>NZ_CP107819.1:0-4800000 GCF_036346295.1 Streptomyces sp. NBC_00536
GTACCTGAGCGCTGCGCGCTCAGGAGAGAACCGCTCCGCTTCGCGGAGCAGAGCCGGCCCTTTGGGCCGGGGTCCTACGCTTCGCTTCGGACTGTCCGGATTCCGCTGCGCTCCATCCGGACTGGCCCGCTGCGCGGGCCCAGAGAACTCCCTTGCTTCGCGCGGGAGCTGACCTCGTTTCACGGGGTGTAGACCTTCGGCTTGTTGGGGTGTTCGCTTCGCTCCCACCCTGGTCCTTCCGGCTTCGCCTTCAGGACCATAGGGGCCCGCTTCGCGGTCCCCTGCTGGCAGCAGCGGGAAGGCCGCGGCCTCTCTTCGGCTGACGGCCAGTGAGAGCCAACCGAGAGCAGGGACCTTGGATCCCCCACTCAGGTGCGTCCCCCCGGTAGGGCTCGTGGTTGGTTTTGGGATCCCGCTACAGTCCATGACTCTTCCAGGCCCGAGAGGCCGTCCAACCGGCCCGGGCTTCGCTCTACCCCACCTGATTCATTATAGAGCCAGGATAGATATGGGAACGGATCCGTTGCAGCGCTCCGAGTGCAGCGGCCGGGTCCCCCGTGTGCGGCGAATGCGGACACGGCCCAGTAGTGCACGGTAGTTGGGCGAATTTCACCGCATCGTGTGGATCGGCGCATCTGCGCCCCGCACCAATGGGTAGTCCCTTGGTGGCTCTTCATGGGGCCAATATGACCAGGTACCCAGGCCATCCATCGCCCTCACGTCCCATCACCTTTACGTACGGGTCGACCGTCCCCGCCTCCTCGAAATCGACCGGCCCACCCAGGAGGAGACAGGCCAAAATGCCGATCACAAACCGCGTCGACCAGCGCGAGGCCGCTCAGCGAGAAGCCATTGACGCAGTTCTCCGCGCCCTGGAACCGCCTACAAGAGCGCACGCGCCCGAGGGAGGGCTCCGGACACAGGTGATCATGGCGACCGGATCGGGAAAGACCCGGGTGGCTATCCACAGCGCGGAAAAGCTCCATGCCAGCCGTGTACTGGTCCTCGTCCCCTCGCTGGACCTGCTCGCCCAGACCGAGGCCGCATGGCGCGAGGGCGGCCGTCGAGGACCCATGATCGGGATCTCCTCGCTACGCGGTGAGGAAGTCCCCTTCCCCAACACCACGGACGTGCACGAGCTGGTGGAGTGGACGCGAAGCCTGGACAAGGTCACCGTCTACGCCACGTACGCCTCCCTCGGCCTGGGCACCCTGGAGAAGGCCCACAACGCCGGCCTCTCAGCTTGGGACCTGATCGTCGTGGACGAGGCGCACCGGACGTCCGGGCGGATCGGAAAGCCGTGGGCGGTGATCCACGACAACACCCGGATCCCGGCTTTGCGCCGACTGTACATGACGGCCACGCCGCGGATGTGGCAGCTCGGGGACGAGGAACAGGCCGGCTCGCCGGGCGAGCTGGTCGCAAGCATGGACGACGACCCGGACGGGCCCTTCGGCAGCCGCTGCTTCACCCTGACGCTCGCGGAAGCCATCGACAGGGGAATCTGCGCCCCCTACCAGGTCGTATGCGTGGACATCACCGACCCCCAGCTCCAGGCCGCACAACTCCTGGGCGCCGAAGCCCGCTCCGAGGAGATCCGCGGGGCCCGGCTCGCCGCTCTGCAGACCGCCCTGGTGAAAGCATCCTCAGAAGAGGACTTCCGCAGAACGCTCGTCTTCCACCACGTCGTCAAAGAGGCCGAAGCCTTCGCCGCAGGCCTCCCCGACGTCACCGCGCAGCTGAACGACACGGACCCCAAGCTGTACCCGGCCACGATCTGGGCGGACTGGCTCTGCGGCGAGCACAGGCCACTCCACCGGCGCCGCGTCCTCGCCGAGTTCGCGGACGGCACCGCCACGGACGGCACCGCCGTGGAGAAGGCCTACCTGTCCTCCGTAAAGGTCCTCGGGGAAGGCGTCGACACCCGCACCTGCGACTCCGTCTACTGGGCCGACGTCCGCGGCTCCATGCCCGACCTCGTCCAGGCCCTCGGCCGCGCCCTCCGCATGCAGCCCGACGAAGGGAAAGTCGCCTCCCTCGTCGTGCCGATCCTCCTCGGACCCGGCGAGACAGCGGACAACATGCTCACCAGCCGGGCGTACGACGGACTCGCCAAACTCCTCGAAGCACTCCGAGCCCACGACGCCCGGATCGTGGAGACCCTCGCCGAGCAGCAAGCGCCGAGCCGCTACAAGCCCGTCAGCGAACGCGGCAGCAGCAAGAACGGCAATGGGTCCGGCAGCGGCTCCGGGAGCGTCAGCGCCCCCGCCAAAACCCTGCTGAAGTTCTCCACACCGCGCGACCCGGCCGCGCTCGCAGCGTTCATCAACCTGCGCATCCTCAACCCCGAACACGAACACTGGCGCCGCGGGGTAGAAGCCACCGTCATCTACGCCCGCACCCACGGCAACCTCCGTGTCCCATCCACCTTCCGCGTTCCGGACGCGGACAACACGAAAGCGTCCGGTTGGCCAGCCTCGCTCGCCAACTTCCCCCTCGGGCAATGGACCGCCGACGCCAGGAAGCGCTACACCCGCGGACACATGAACGCCGAGCGCGTCACCCAGCTGGAGAAACTCGGCATGATCTGGTCCCACCACGACGTCGCGTGGGAAGAAGGCCTGGCCGCCGCACGCGGCTGGGCCGCCGAACACGGCCACCTCCTGGCCCCGCGAGACGCCACCTACCAGGGCACGGCAGTGGGAATCTGGCTGAAGAACGCCCGAGTCGCCGCCCGCAGAACGGCGGAGAACGAGCAGCGGCACTCCGAGGGACTGCCCCTCCAGCCATCGGCCTGGACGATGACACAGGACCGCCGCAAGCAGCTGGAGGACATCGACCCCTCCTGGTGCCCGGACTGGCCCGTGACATGGCAGCGCTGCTTCCACCTCGTCCGACTCCACCTCAACACCGGCCAGGCACTACCAACCGCGGCAAGCAAGGTCATGCGCCAGGGCGAGGACCTCAGCCGGTGGGTCACCTCAGTCCGGCGCGGATGGAGCCAACTCACCAACGTGCAGCAGTGGATGTGCACGCAGATCCTCGGCATCACACCCGCGACCGAGAACAAGAAACCGAAACCCCGTACCAGCCAGGCCAACAAGTGGGCGATGCACTACGAAGCCGCAACCCAGTTCTTCGAGCGCGAGGGGCACCTGGCTGTGCCCCGCAAGCACATCGAGACGATCACCATCGGCGGCGACAGCGAGGACCAGAAGCAACAAGACGTGGCGCTGAAGCTCGGCGCGTGGATCGCCAACCAACGCGCCCGGGCCGCCACCCTCGCACCGGAACGCGTCGAGCAGCTGTCCAAGGCCGGGATGCGGTGGGCGTAGCCGCGCGCAGTGGTGGATATCAGGGGGACCTCGGCCCGCAGCCAGACGCAGGGGTAGCTCAATAGCAGTTCTGTAAACAACGGCCTGTCCGCATCGCCGACCGTACTGCCGCGCAACCCCAGCACGCTGGCATCCAGAACCCCGTTGCCCGCCACCGCGGGGCGTCACCCGGGGAACACAGGAGCCATCAGCACCATCGCATGTCCAGGGCCTCCAGAGCGTTGATCTGCCGCAAAGTGAGCCGGGCGGGATCGCGGCGCCGTTCGCACAGCCAGCGGCGCAGCAGGAGCGGGTCGCCCGCATCGTCGCCGCGGTAGGCGGTGGGGACAGCGAGGTGCTGATGGGTGCGCCAGAACAGGTAGGCCTCGCGCAGCCCTCTGTGGAAGGCCCAGGCCGAGTATCCGCGAGGCCGGTCCAGCAGGTGGGCGAGGGGGTGGCGCAGAGGGATCTGGCCGAGGAGTTCGTGCTGGGTGGCGGTGAGGTGGGGCAGAGCGGCTATCTGATCGGCCAGCCAGTGGCTGTAGGGGTTGGTGGCCTGTTCGGGACCGAGGTCGGGGAAGGGAACCTTGTTCCGGCGTGCGGCACTGAGGACGGCCGCGTAGGTACGGCGCCACTGCCCGCCCGGGTCCCAAGGGCTGTTCCACCAGGGGTAGATCTCGTTGAGGGCGCGGTGATAGCAGTAGGGCAGGGTGTGGCGGTCTGCTTCGGCGCGGCGTCGGGAGAGCCACATACCCAGACGGACCCCGTGATGGGTTTCGGTGCGGGCGGGGGCAAGGTGGCCATGGCGGCCGGTGTAGTCGCGTGCGATGTCGAGAGTGAACTCGATGCTGGTGGGCGGGTGTTCCCACCGGATGCCGAGGCGTTCGAGGTCTTGGGCGCGCTGTGGCAGGAGCATGCCGTGCTGTTTCATGGAGCGCTGCCTGCCGACCCACCAGCCCAGGTAGAAGCCGTCCGGAGCCTGGTGGCGGCTGGGAACGTTCAGATGGTGGTGGGTGTCGTAGTAGGCCTGGGCGTGCTGGTAGGCGGTGTCCCAGATCTGGTTGGGAGCGGACACGTGCCGGGGGCGGAGCAGGCCGATGAGTTCGTCGGCCCGTAGCGGCCGGGCAAGGGTGTAGGGGCGCTGGGTGCGGTCGCCACTGTGGAAAATGACGCGGTCGAAGACGAGTTCGTCCCACATGCTGAGGCTGATGAGGATCTGGTGCAGCAGGTGGAAATTGGTGCCTTTGACTCCGTCTTCGATTTTCTGGTTCGGGCTGAGGTAGACGGGGACGATGATGCGGGCGATCTTGCCCTGTCCGGGGATCTGGCGAAGGGCTCGGCCGATGGCCTGGAGGATCTGGACGGGGCTGCTCTTGGGATCGGCGAACAGGACGGAGTCCAGAGCGGGGATGTCGACGCCCTCGGTGAAGCAGTTGCAGTTGCTGAGCACCGCTCTGCGCGGAAGATCCTCTCCCGCGGGGCCATGCGTGGGGGTGTCGATGAACTCCTGGAGTGCCGTGCGGCGGGTGATGGCGCGAAGGTTGCTGTGGACCACGTTGCTGGAGAGACGGCAGCGCATGTACGGGGGCATGTACTGCGCGGTCTCGGCGAGGGTTTCGGCGAAGACAGAGGCATCGGCGATGTAGGTGTGGAAGGTAAGGGTCCGCCTGAGGTCGTAGAGGTGCTGGGCCTGCAGGAGGGCGACTTGTGCGGCTGCCAGGCGCAGTCCCTCACTGGTGGCGTCGGTTCGTCCGGGATGGCGCAGGGCTCGTCTGAGGTCCTCTTCTGTGACTTCGACGGCGACGATCTCGTAGTCGGCCAGAAGGCCTTCGGCGATCGATTCGGCCAGGGAGAGACGGCAGACGACCGGCCCGTACAGGCGTGGGTCATCCATGGAGGCGATGACGTCGGTGCCCAGGGTGTCCCCGTCCGTGCCGGGGGCGAGGACGCGGGGTGTGGCGGTCATGTGCAGGCGCCTGCGGGCGGGAAAGAGGGCGTCGTCAAGGACACGGGCCCAGGGCCGGTTGCCGTCACCGGCGGTACGGTGGGCCTCGTCGCAGATGATGAGGTCCCAGCGGGCGAGGTGGTGGTCGCGGTGGGCCTCTTCGATCTTCTCCTGTGACTGGTAGGTGCAGAAGACATTCAGGGGGCCGAAGGCCGCAGCCCTGGCGGCGTGGTGGGCCAGTTCCGCGGATGATCCGACCCGCAGGACACCGGCGGGCAGGGTGCTGCCAGCCTCCTCGTGGCAGATGATCAGGTAGAGGCCCCGGCGGCCTTCACTCTGCCAGGCCTGCGCGGTCTGGTAGAGCAGTTGGATGTTGGGGGCGAAGAGCACCACGTTGCCGTGCGGGGCGATCCGGTGGGCGATGTGGAGGGCGACGAGGGTTTTGCCGGTGCCGGTGGCCATCACGACGCTGATGCGGGCGTGATGGTCGAGGAACGCGGAGACGCTGTTGTCGACGGCGACGGCCTGGTGGCCGCGCAGCGGGGTGGCGAGCTGTTCTTCGGTGACGGTTCCGGGCACCGGTGGCTCCCTTGCGATCGCATGCCTGGAACCTCATGGTCCGCGCAGGAAACCGTGCCCAGTTTCCTTTTCGCCGACCGGTTCACACTTTCGGGCATATCCGACGGGCAGGCAGGTTTCGGCGGCACGGTGCGGAGCAGCATGAGGCAGCCGTGCTCTCGACAGCGGTGTCGGCAGCGGGGCAGCTCCGGAGAGGGGAAAGGTGAACGGGCAGGGAGCGGTGCCCTGGCGGTTCGGCCCTCGCCGGCCGCTGCCGGTGCGGGTCGTGCCGGTAGAAGGCGAGTCGACGGGCAGTTTCGTCGGCCGGCTCGCACACGGCCAGGGCCTTCAGCTGGAAGAGCTGCTGGAGCGCGTGGGCTTCGGACAGGCCTCAACCGATCCGGTGCGGGTTCGGGCCTATCCCTCCACCACCGAGATGTACGTCAACGAGCAGGGACTTGAGTACCTGGCGGTACTTGCCGGGAGCACCGTGCGGGCGCTGCAGGAGGCCCTGCCCAGCACGGCGGCCGCGCACCTGCTCAAGGCCGAAAGCACACCGGTGTGGAAGTGGCCGTGGCTGGTGCGCGAGGGTCACCTGGTGCCGCTGTGCGGGGCTTGCGCCGCCGACCGCGGGGTGCGGGAGAGGGTGTGGATGCTCAGTGCGGACCGCTGGCGGGTGTGCGGGGAACATGGGCGGTTCACCGACAACGACAGCACCGGGGGCGAGCGCGGGCTGTCGCTGAAACTGCTGCCGGAGACGGCACGGGCGCACCAGGAGCGGGAAGCCCTCCAGCGTCGGTACGGGCCAGCCGGCCGGGAGCTGTTCGCCGACGCCTTCCAGATCACGGTGCACTGGTGGACACACCTCCCCGGCACCCCACGCTGGATACAGCGGGCACGGGAGGCGGACCTCACGGCGCGGGCGGTGTCTACCGCGCCGCTCGTGCTGATGCCGGAGGCCGCGGCCCTGGCGGAGCGGCTGGCCGCTTTCGAGCAGGCGGACCGGCGGGACGGGCAGGCCCGTACGCGATGGCTGGACAGGCTGCGGGACGAGATGGACCGGTGGGGCGTCGACTTCCCCGTCGGCCGGCTGGCGCTGATGGACTGGCTGCAACGACACAGCACCCCCACCGCCCGGGCGCCGGACACCACCGGCGGGCTTGCCGTGGAAACGGCACCGCCGGTGCGACCTGGTCGTGCCGGCGGACCGGCCGCCGGAGAACCACGGCAGGTGCCGGACCTGCGACTGCCAGCCGGACACACACGAGCGGCACAATCCACCGGGGTCCTTCAGGCGGCATCGTGCCTCCCCTGGCAACTGGGACAGCCCGCATGCGAGATGTGAAACCCGGCGGCGCGACGGCGTCCTCTGCGGGCGGCGATGCCGCGGAGGATACGGGAACGGGCAGTGGCGTTCCCCGGCGGTCTGGTGTGCGCAGCGGCGCGACACTTCTGCGGGAAACGGGCGGCATGAGCGCGGTGGAGAGTCCCGGCGGCCTGCCGGAGAGTGAGACGGTCCGGGGCCTGGAGCGGGATGTCGTGGCCTGGTACCGCGAACCGTACGGACCGGCGCGCGTCTGCGACGCGGCGGGGCTTCGAGAAGTGGCGCTGGAAGAGTTCGGGCCGGTGAGCGAGCCGGTGCCCTACCGGGGCCGCAAAGGCATCATCACCTACTGGCCCCTCGCGAACGGGCGGACGGTGATATGCGGGTCGCTACGCATGTGGCACATCGCGCTCGCGCTGGACTTCGACGAGCACATCGATGCGTTCAGCTGCGAGCCACTGGAACTGCGCTGGCGAGCCGGTCAGCGGTCAATGCGGTGGCGGCCCCCGTTCGTAGCCCGTACCCGGGACGGGGAGCGCCAGGTCCTGCTCCTGTCGTTCCCTGCAGGGGCGCCGTCCGCGGTGCACACCGACCGGCTGCGCGTGCTCGGCGAGGTCGCCCAGGCAGCCGGGTGGCAGATCAGGCACGTGCCAGACCCCTCCACCTTTCAGACGCAGAACCTGCGATGGCTGGCCGGCTACCGCTTCCCCTCCCCGGCAGCAGCAGGTGAACGCGAGGCGCTGCTGGGCGCCTTCGGCCAGCCCATCGGGCTGCGGCAGGGATGTGCGGCCAGTGGTCTGCCTGCACTGGCCGCGCTGGACTTGGCGTACCGGATGATCTGGCAGCGAAGGCTGCACATCGACTGGCAGCGGCTGCTGTTGCCCGATTCACTCGCCTGGGCCGGCTGAGGAGCACTCCATGGCAAAGCGTGGAGCGGACCGAGGCACGGTCGCGGTCCTGCGTCTGGGGACGCGGGTTCGGTGGGAGGGTGAGCGCTGGACGGTGGTCACGTTGGCAGGGCCCTTGGTCACGCTTGAGCCGTTCCCTGGCGCCGGTCTGCCGCAGGCGGTGCTGTACCGATGGTTGACGGGCGCGGCTGACTTTGCGTTGCTCGACACCGAGAATGAGCCGATGTCTCCCAGCAAGGTCACAGCTCCGGGGGCGTTGGAGGGACTGTCTCGTGCTGACCAGGAGCAGGCCCGGATCTGGCATGAGCGCCTGGTGGAGATCGATACCGGCTTCGCTCCGGGTGCGGCCCGGGCGCGGCCCGAGTTCGACCCGGGCACCACCAATCTGGGCCAGCGGTGCGCCGCCATGTCGGTGCGGCTTGGCGACGCCGGTGTCACCGTCTCTGCCCACACGCTGGCGGACAAGCGACGGGCCTGGAAGGCCGCCGGAGAGAACGCGGCGGTGCTGCTGCCGAAGAAACGCGGGCGCGTTCCGGGAGGCCGCACCGACCGCAGGGTCCTCGCAGCCATGCAGGAGGTGGTGAGCAGCTACGCGCGCAAGTCGGACGTGACCGAGGACGCCGTCTTCGAGAAGGTGATCCAGCTTCTGAAGGCTCGCTACCCCGGCGAAATGAAGGATCCCGTCCAGGCGAAGGCCCTGCTGGTTCCGCGCACGACTTTCTACGTGCGTATGAAGGACACCGGGCTCGCGGAGCAGCTACGCGACACCACCCGCCGGCGTACGGCGAGGGCGGCCAAGCCCGCCCTCCCCCACGGCAGCACTTTCATGCGCCCCCGACGGCCGGGCGAAGTGACGCAGATCGACACCACGCCGCTGCGGATCGTGGCCCGGGGCGACGACGGGAAGCCGGTGAGCGTGGAAATGACCACGTTGGTCTGTGTCTCCACCCGCTCCATGTGCGCCCTGATGATCACTCCGACGGCGAGGAAGGGCGAAACCGGTGGCGGCCGGGCGACGCGAGCGGTCGATCTGACGCTGCTGCTGGCGCAGTGCTATGCGCCGTGGCCGGTGCTTCCCGGATGGGACCCTCTTTCCGCGGCCGCGCTCTCCCGCCTCCCGTTCGCCTCCCTCCAGGCCGCCGACCCCCGCTTCACCGAGGCGACCGCGGCACGCCCGGTCATCCACCCCGAGATGATCGTCTACGACCAGGGAAGCCCCTATGCGAGCAGTCACTTCCATGAGGTGTGCGCCCGCCGGCGGATCGCCCTTCGCCCTGCCCGCAAGGGCACCCCGACGGACAAGCCACTGGTGGAGCGCTTCTTCACTACCCTGGCCACCCGATTCAGCCAGCACGTGACGCACGGCTGGCAAGGCCGCAGCCATCACACCCGCGGCCGGGGAGTGGAACGCAAAGCGCTGTACACCATCGACGAGCTGCAGCACATGGCCCAGGAATGGGTCGCGTTGGAGTACCAGCAGTCCTTCCACCGGGGCCTGCGCAGCCCCTTCCTGCCCAGGGTGCACCTGTCCCCCAACGACATGTATGCGGTACAGGTCGCGCGCTGCGGCTATCGGCCGCTGCCGCTGGCACCAAGGGAGAGCCGCAAGTTCCTCCTGGCAGCCTGGGTCAAGCCCAGCACAGAGGGGTTCACGGTCGGCCACCGTACTTACCAGCCCACACGGAAGGACCTGGCGCGCTACGAGGAGATCCTCCTGCGCGGCCCCTCCGGCCGCCCCGGCAAGAACGGCCGCTGGGAGTGCCGGTACAACCCGTACCGGCCCGAGCGGGCCTGGCTGTATGACCACACACGTGACGGCTGGGTCGAGACCGACTTCATCCACCGGTCCTTGCTGACCTGCCAGTGGACAGCGGACATGTGGCAGGAGGCCGCTGAACGCCACACCGGGGCTGGCGGCGATCCAGGTGAGGAGGCCGCGATCGCCCTCGCGCTGGAGCAGCGGCGACGGCGCACTCGCAAGCCGCCCCCTCAGCGCCGCACGTCCGACGAGCCGTTTCAGGGTCTGCCTCTCCAGGTCGACGATCACAGCCCTGGGGACCGGTACGTCGATCTACCCGTGATCGACCTGTCGACGCTCAGGCCGTACCCGTCCCTGCCCGTTTCCCCCGCCTCGCAGACCTCTTCGGTTCCCGCTCCATCGTCCGGCAAGGAGACCGGTGAGGGGGCGGGGGCCGACGCGCTCTCCATGCTGGATGCGCTGTTCGCCACCGAGGGGGCCGCGGACAGCGATCAGGAGGAAGCCAGCTCCCTGGATGCATCGCTCGGCTACGCCAGCGAGATCTTGGACCTGGAAGAACCGGAAGACACAGACGTGTGGGACGCCGACGTGTGGGAGGGCGAGGAGGAAACAGGAACGCCCAGCTGACCGCCCCGCCGCCACCGATCCCGCGCCGCATGCCCACCAGTGCTCGGCACGGCCGCCCCCTGCACGTGAACGCCCCGAAAGAGGAACCATGAAGGCCACCGTGGAGTCGCAGAAGAACCGCGAGCAGCGACTGCAGATGCAGATGCGCGCCACCCCGATGCGCCCGCTCAATCTCCTCTACCGCAGCGGGTGGGACGAGTTCGTCCGCGAAGAGGTCAACCGCCCGCACGACTCCCTGGCCCCTGGCGCTGACGCCCTGGCGGATTCCGAGGAAGTACGGGCAGCTCGGATCGCCTACCACCGGCACATGCGGATGGTCCTCACCACCCCAATGGAGAAGGTGATCAATGAAGTGGCACAGGCGGTCCACCTCAACAGCGGGCGCCGTGACGGACTGCTGGACCGTGTGATCGACGGCCCGCATGGGACAGGCAAGAGCGCGCTGCTTCGCGCGGTGGGCCGACGGGTGCAGCAGGACGTGGAGAAAGGCCAGCGCGGGCACGACGCGAACGTCGTTCCGGTGGTGCACATCACCGCTCCCGACGAGGCCGAGTCCAAGACGGCATGGGTCTGGGAGATCGCCTGCTTCCTCGGCCTGAACCCGGCCCCCAAGAACAAGACCGAGCTGCTCGACTGGCGCAAACACCCCGACCTGTCCCAACCGGTCAACTACGTACTGGAAGTTGTGCAGACACGGCTCCTTCTCGTCGACGGCCTGGACACCGCCACCCCCGACCAACTGATCTGCGTACTCCCGTACTTCGACTACCTGCGCAACAAGCTCGGCATCACCACGATCTTCTGCGGCACCGGTGCCAACGCCCGCATCCACCAGGCCCGCCACCGCGCCGACAACCAGGTCCGCGTCCACACAGCACCCCTGCGCGCGGCCGAAGCCCCCCGCGGCATGCCGGATACTGCGGCATACCGCTCCCCTGGCCTTCCTGTCGCGTGGATGCTCCCCCTCCCCCTGGACAAGGACGATCCGGAGACCTTCCGCCGGGTCCTGGCCGGATTCCAGGAAGACCTCAGCCTGTACAAGCTCGACGACCACGCACTCACCCGCCATGCCACACAGCTCCACGCGATCACCGACGGCCACATCGCGCTCCTGTCCCAGCTCATCTGCACCGCCGCCGTCCAGGCGATCGTGTCGGGAACGGAGAACATCACCCTCGCCGACCTCAGGGCCATCAACATCAGGGCCCGGTAACCCGCCCAACCACCCCCGGCATGCCGCCGCCACGCGAACACAACGATCCGCGAGTCCCCCCGGACGCCGAACCGCACAAGCATCCCGCAGCGGACAGCACACGACCCGGGCTCAGTACAAAGCGATGGCATTCACCACAACGGCAGGTCCGCTGATGTAGGCGTTCACATCGCCGCTCGGCAAAGCAATGCCCACATCGGCCCAGGCCCTGCGCAGCTCCGCCAAGACGTCGTCCACCTGCGTCATGACCGTCCGCCGGAACATGTACTCCCAGCCCGACAGGAGCCACTCCTCCGCGCTCAAATACCCGTCCGGGGAACCATCGATGATCCGCGACACGGTACCGAGCACTCGCAGACCGCCCTCGACACGATCCGCCGAGGCATCGTCAATGAAATGGTTCGGGTCCACGTTGACATACACCTTGCATGGCAGCCCGGAACGTTCCAGCTCAAGCAGGACCGGCACAGGCGGAAGCTCGTTGTGCAGATACACCCGCTTCATCTGCTCCTGAAGACGGGGGTCCGTCCCACTGAGCGTGGCAGGCAGGTTGCCCAAGTCCTCCAGGTTCGCGTCCTCCAGGACCCGGCGCAGGATGAAAAACAGCTTCCCGAAGTGACTCGCAGCCGTGATCCTCGTGATCCCCTCGACCTCCACGAGGTCATCCCGGGCCAGAACACCGTCCGCTCCCGGCCGGGTCCTGACCGCGCCGTCCGCGATCAGAGTGTCGATGACTCTGCTGACCTTCGCCTTGAGGCTGGGATCAAGACTGTAGGTGCTCTGCCGCTCGACATCGCTTCCCCGCGAGGCATCGACACCGGCGGCCGCCGCTCCCACACCGAGCTTGAGCTTGCCCCCGCCCGAACGCCGCCGGGTCGTCTTCTCCACGATCTCCTCGCGCTGCGGCACATCGATCTCGTGGTAGTCCGCCTCAGCGAAGAGAGTATCCGTATCCAGGTAGATCGGTGTACGCAAGGCCATATCCAGAGTGTCCCATCCCCCACTGACACCACACGCTCCTCCAGCCCAGGCCCCGCCCGTGCCGTCCCCGGGCGCTCCCACTTACCGCCCAAGGCCCGCGCCCACGACCCCTGTCAACCATCACCACCCAGCGACGGCGGACACCATCAAGCGCCGAGACGCCCACCGACAACCAGACGCCCCGTACCCGCACAGCAAGATCCAACCCAGGCTCCCCGTCCGCGCTGCAGCCCCACGCAATAGGAATCCCGATATCTCCACAACTTTCCACACCCGCACCTACACCCACAGGCCAGAGCCACCCCTCCCCCAGAACCCCCAAACCACATAGCCCCTGACAGCGCACCAGCAATCCCGAGATCCCCACAACCTCAGCAGATCAGAGACCTAGAAAGACAGCAGCAAACCCAGGAATCCACAGCCGCCACAGCGGCCATGATCAGCCCCGCAGCCGCCTCCCCGGCGCCCGCGGCCGCACCATGCCTCACAGACACCGCAATCCCCTGCGTTCCCCGTGCACAGTGCACGCGGTATTACGGCGAAAGCCCCACCGACGTCGCCGACTACGGCGTCGTTCTCCCCTGCCTGAGGCTCGGCTACGTCCGCTGCCTGGACTCCCTAGGCCCCCGCCTTTCCGAAGAACACGCATAGGGCCCCTCAGCCCGAGGGCCGATGCATCCCGGACCATCACCCGCCCCCGAACAACCCTCCACGAGGCGGGTGAACCGGCGAAAGCCTCTACCAGCACCCCACCCCGCAACAGCCGGTCACCCGGCAGACAGGACGCCCCCCGCCCGAGCCGCGGTACGTCCTCGACACCTGCATCGACGCACAGCTGCAGACAGGCAGCCCCGATCAGCCGTCCGGTTCACACACGCGGGTATTCGTGGCCGGGCGGCGGGTACTCCTGGCCGGGGAGTTCGGCGACGCCGTAGAGGACGATCCACTCGAACTCCGACAGCTCCCCGCCCCGCCCGAGGCCGTCGTCAGCGGCTTCGTCGATCGCCTTCAACAGCCGCATCGACCGGCTCCCGGTCCGCCATAGTCCGCGCCAACGACGGCCGGGGCAGACCGGCCGTGGTCTGCGGACACTCGGACCGGATGCCGGGACTGCCCGCAGACAGCCCCAAACGCCCACCGCAATTCTCAATACATTTGCGGGACTCTCATCCAACTTGCGGGACCGCAGGTCAAGACCCCTCCGACACCGGAAACAACCCATCACGGACCGCCTCATAGACCCACAGCCTCACAGGTTGTGAACGTTCTCGTTATTCGGCTCTGTCGGGGATCTTGTGGTGCTCCTTCAAGGGCAGGGGCGGCGAGTCACTTCGCAGCCCGTTCTGCCGGCACTGACTCAAGACGGAGAAGTTCTTCGGCGGAACAGTCGGAATCGGGTCTGTCCAGTAAACGGCTCTGTCTCACATTCGGTGGTGACGGAGGGTGGTGTTATCCGAGAAGGATGCGGTGACGGAGCAGGGTGAAGCCTGCTCGTCCGTGCATCTGGCGGGCCATCCGCTTGGTCTTGGTGTTGATCCCCTCGGTCGGGCCGTTGCTGTACGGAAGTGTGACCGCGGCGATCACAGCGTCGCGGTCTCGCTCGAGGCCGCGACTGAAGGCGTGCAGGTGCGGCAGGTCGGCAGTACGGACCTGGGCGATCCAGAGTCCGAGCGCGTCGGCGTTCTCGGGCCGAGGCTTCAGAAGCGGGGCGAAAGTCCGGATGGCAGCGGACAGGTGGGTCATCTCGGGGCAGGCAGCGGTCAGCTGGTCCAGGAGGTCGCGATGTCCTGCCTTAAGGCTCTCGGGCCTGGTCAGGAGCATCCGGGCGAGCCTGCGCGGGGAGATGTGGCTGCGGTCGGCGTCCGCGCGACCTTGGTTGATGTACTTGTGCAGGAGGTTGAGGCAGCCTGTGAACCCTAGGGCCTTGATCTCTTCGAAGAGGTGCTGGACGGGAACAGCAGGGTCGTCAGCCCGGCGTCTGCGCAGGTGCTCGCGGTGGGGATCGACGAGGCTGGACCGGTATTTGGGGACGCGGAGCATCCGCTCCGGCCGGTCGGCGCGGGCATAGCGTTTGACGGTGTTCAGGGCCAGTTGGAGGCGGCGGGCGCATTCGAGGAGGCCCACGCCCTGGTTGAGTAGGTCGTGGACTTGGTGCCAACGTTCCAGCGTGGTCTTGGCTCGGGGCCCGTCATAGAGAGGGGCGTCGAGCACGGTGGCCCAGCAGTTGCTGTGTGCCTTCACCTCGTCCAGGGCGGCTTCGTAAGGTCGGCCCAGGGCGCGGTACTGGCCTTTCGACCAGCCCGTCTCCCCGGACCGCCTCCCGAACCCGCCGTGCGAGTCGTCCTCGCAACGGGCTCTCCACAACTCCCGTACAGAGCCGTAGATTTAGGCCCTCATGCTGATGCGAGTGGCCAGGGTGAGGGAATCACTGATCCGCGATAGCGATACCGGGTCGTACGCACCGTCCCGGTCTGGAACAGCTCTCGCTCCTGCCCTCTTGGCCACCATCCGCCGTCGCAGTAGCGGCGCCGGAGTTCCTTCCACGTGATCCGGTCGTGCTTGCGACGAATCCATCCGATCACCCGGCGCCACGCATACGCGCTCAGGTACTGGAAGGTCGCGCTCGACACCCCCGGGCGGAAGAACGCAGACCAGCCCCGCAAGACCGGATTAATCCGGCGCAGGAGCTCGTCCAGCGGTTCGTTCGCACTGACCTGCCGACACAGCGTCTTGACCTTCGCCATGACGGCGCGAAGCGCCTTCCTGGACGGGTAGGTGTAGACGTAGAACCGGTCGGTTCCCCTCTTGCGGTGGCGCTGGATGTGCCAGCCCAAGAAGGTCATTCCCTCGTCGATATGGGTGATCAGGGTCTTCTCCTCCGACAGGTGCAGGCCCATCTGGACCAGTACCTGGGCAGCCTCTTCCCGGAGGCCCTGGGCATCGTCCCTCGTGCCCGCCACAGCGAGCACCCAGTCGTCCGCGTACCGGACCAGCCGGTAGTTGGGCAGACCGTGGCGTCGGCGCTTGCGCCGCTCGCCATGGGTAGATACGGGGCCTCCCGGCGTCCGGGCGAAATGCTCGTCCAGGACTGCGAGGGCAATGTTGCTGAGCAACGGCGACAAGATCGAACCCTGCGGAGTGCCGGTGTAGCTCTCCTTCAACTCGCCTTCCTCTGTGAAGATGCCAGCCTTCAAGAACGCCTTCACCAGCGCCAGGACGCGTCTGTCTCCGATTCGATTTCGAACCCGATCAAGCAGGTCCGGGTGTGAGATCTCGTCGAAGCAGGACCGGATGTCACCCTCCACGATCCACTCATAGGAGTGGGACGTCAGGTGTCGCACCTCGGCCACCGCGTCATGGACCCGATGGTTGGGACGGAACCCGTAGGAGCACGGGAGGAAATCCGCCTCAAAGATCGGCTCCAGCACCAGCTTCATGGATGCCTGCACCACCCGGTCGCGGATTGTGCTGATCCCCAGGCGGCGGCGCTTGGCCGTCCCCGGTTTCGGGATCAGTCGCTCCCGCGCCGGCAATGGCTGGAAACTACGCTCCTTCAGTGAGGTTCGCAGAATGTCGAGGAATTCCTCGACGCCCAGCCCCAGCGTGATGGACGAGACCGTACGGCCGTCCACCCCGGCAGTCTTGGCACCCTTGTTGCTCCGAACCCGATCCCATGCGATGAGCAGGAAGGCGGGGTCGGTTACGAGGTTGAACAGGTCGCAGAACCGCCGATGAGGATCATCCACGGCCCAACGGTGCAGCTTGGTCTGGATCTCCAGTACCCGGCGTTCGGCCTTCATCAAGACCCACTCCAGCTCGTCGGTATTCACCAACGTCCTCCTGGCATTCCAATCTCCTTACTGCTGAGTTGCTGGGCCCCTTCGCCGTGTACGCGCCTCTCGCGCGCTCGGACTACTACGGGCCCTCCGCCCCACCCGACGGCCGTCGGCCGACACCGGGCCTGCCCGTCACCGGACTGGATGTCCGGCGGGAGGGCAACCGCGGGTGGTTCCCACGTTCACTACGAATCGTTCGGTCAGGTCGGCGTCCAGCTGTACCCCGGCAGCATCACCACGCCTACGCCGCAGGCTTTCAACGTGGTCTCCAACCGGCCCATGCAGACGGTATTGGAGTTGGCCCTGCCCAATGAGATCGGGCCACGCACTGCAAACCCAGCCCATATCCACCAGGTTGGAGCTGGGAGGCACTGTTACGGGGCTTCGGACACTGATTCACTTGCGTTACGCCTTCTGACCTTGCTAGCCGAACCCGAATCGTCTGGCAGTGCCGATCCGTCCCGGCGTTGTCGAGGCTGCTTACCGCCCTTCCTGTCGGTTCCCAGGTCAGGCTGCCTCCAGCTTCTGCCAATCCGCTGCGACAGATCGGCGGTGGAGCCCTTTCATCTCCACACGAATTCGTAGCGCCTCGTGGCGCACGTAAGGTCGGCCCAGGGCGCGGTACTGGCCTTTCGACCAGCCCGTCTCCCCGGACCGCCTCCCGAACCCGCCGTGCGAGTCGTCCTCGCAACGGGCTCTCCACAACTCCCGTACAGAGCCGTAGATTTAGGCCCTCATGCTGATGCGAGTGGCCAGGGTGAGGGAATCACTGATCCGCGATAGCGATACCGGGTCGTACGCACCGTCCCGGTCTGGAACAGCTCTCGCTCCTGCCCTCTTGGCCACCATCCGCCGTCGCAGTAGCGGCGCCGGAGTTCCTTCCACGTGATCCGGTCGTGCTTGCGACGAATCCATCCGATCACCCGGCGCCACGCATACGCGCTCAGGTACTGGAAGGTCGCGCTCGACACCCCCGGGCGGAAGAACGCAGACCAGCCCCGCAAGACCGGATTAATCCGGCGCAGGAGCTCGTCCAGCGGTTCGTTCGCACTGACCTGCCGACACAGCGTCTTGACCTTCGCCATGACGGCGCGAAGCGCCTTCCTGGACGGGTAGGTGTAGACGTAGAACCGGTCGGTTCCCCTCTTGCGGTGGCGCTGGATGTGCCAGCCCAAGAAGGTCATTCCCTCGTCGATATGGGTGATCAGGGTCTTCTCCTCCGACAGGTGCAGGCCCATCTGGACCAGTACCTGGGCAGCCTCTTCCCGGAGGCCCTGGGCATCGTCCCTCGTGCCCGCCACAGCGAGCACCCAGTCGTCCGCGTACCGGACCAGCCGGTAGTTGGGCAGACCGTGGCGTCGGCGCTTGCGCCGCTCGCCATGGGTAGATACGGGGCCTCCCGGCGTCCGGGCGAAATGCTCGTCCAGGACTGCGAGGGCAATGTTGCTGAGCAACGGCGACAAGATCGAACCCTGCGGAGTGCCGGTGTAGCTCTCCTTCAACTCGCCTTCCTCTGTGAAGATGCCAGCCTTCAAGAACGCCTTCACCAGCGCCAGGACGCGTCTGTCTCCGATTCGATTTCGAACCCGATCAAGCAGGTCCGGGTGTGAGATCTCGTCGAAGCAGGACCGGATGTCACCCTCCACGATCCACTCATAGGAGTGGGACGTCAGGTGTCGCACCTCGGCCACCGCGTCATGGACCCGATGGTTGGGACGGAACCCGTAGGAGCACGGGAGGAAATCCGCCTCAAAGATCGGCTCCAGCACCAGCTTCATGGATGCCTGCACCACCCGGTCGCGGATTGTGCTGATCCCCAGGCGGCGGCGCTTGGCCGTCCCCGGTTTCGGGATCAGTCGCTCCCGCGCCGGCAATGGCTGGAAACTACGCTCCTTCAGTGAGGTTCGCAGAATGTCGAGGAATTCCTCGACGCCCAGCCCCAGCGTGATGGACGAGACCGTACGGCCGTCCACCCCGGCAGTCTTGGCACCCTTGTTGCTCCGAACCCGATCCCATGCGATGAGCAGGAAGGCGGGGTCGGTTACGAGGTTGAACAGGTCGCAGAACCGCCGATGAGGATCATCCACGGCCCAACGGTGCAGCTTGGTCTGGATCTCCAGTACCCGGCGTTCGGCCTTCATCAAGACCCACTCCAGCTCGTCGGTATTCACCAACGTCCTCCTGGCATTCCAATCTCCTTACTGCTGAGTTGCTGGGCCCCTTCGCCGTGTACGCGCCTCTCGCGCGCTCGGACTACTACGGGCCCTCCGCCCCACCCGACGGCCGTCGGCCGACACCGGGCCTGCCCGTCACCGGACTGGATGTCCGGCGGGAGGGCAACCGCGGGTGGTTCCCACGTTCACTACGAATCGTTCGGTCAGGTCGGCGTCCAGCTGTACCCCGGCAGCATCACCACGCCTACGCCGCAGGCTTTCAACGTGGTCTCCAACCGGCCCATGCAGACGGTATTGGAGTTGGCCCTGCCCAATGAGATCGGGCCACGCACTGCAAACCCAGCCCATATCCACCAGGTTGGAGCTGGGAGGCACTGTTACGGGGCTTCGGACACTGATTCACTTGCGTTACGCCTTCTGACCTTGCTAGCCGAACCCGAATCGTCTGGCAGTGCCGATCCGTCCCGGCGTTGTCGAGGCTGCTTACCGCCCTTCCTGTCGGTTCCCAGGTCAGGCTGCCTCCAGCTTCTGCCAATCCGCTGCGACAGATCGGCGGTGGAGCCCTTTCATCTCCACACGAATTCGTAGCGCCTCGTGGCGCACGCACAGGTTGTGCCACACATGCCAGCGGTCACTGACCTGCACGGCGTCCGGCAGGGCCCGGCGGATGGCTTCCGCGTAGGTAGTCGATCCGTCACGGCACACGACCTCGACCCCCGGATGGGCACGCAGCCACGCTTCCAGCGTGCCGGCGGTGCGGTCGGGCAGGACATCGATCCGTTCATGGGTCTCGGCGTCGATCACCACGGTGGCATAGCGGTGCCGTCGTCGCAGAGCGAAGTCGTCCACCCCGATCACTCGCGGCACCTGCCCGACCGGCAGGGGGATGCCAAGCAGGACACGAAGGGCCGTGTGACGGGACAGACCCATGGCGAGTACCGCCAGCAATCGGACTCCCGCCCGGCCCGCTAACTCCTTCACCACCGCCTTGACCTGCCTGGTCAGACGGGTAGTGCGCCTCTGATAGCGCTCTAACACCCCTGGCACCTGCTCACGGAAGGTCTGGAGGCACCCGCGCGTGGGACACACCAGGCGCCGCACTCGTACTTGGAGCACCACCCGTCGGCCGTCGACCGGCACATCGGCCACCTTCCGCCAGTGATAGCCGTGCACCTGCCCCGACGGTGCCCCGCACACCGGGCAGGGCGCGGGCTCCTGCGGAGCCCGCGCCCTCACCACGACCCGCCCGCCGTCATCGACCACATCCTCGATGACCAGCGGGGATATCCCCGAAAACACCATCTGCACGAGCTCGTTGACATCCATCACACCGACAACAACGACCTCCGCCACTCAGCGTCACCACCGAATCTGAGACAGAGCCGTTCCTTTTACAGTCCCCTCGGTACCGCCAGGCGGCTTCGTAGCCGCGGTTCCAGTCCTGGCGTTCGGTGTCGAAGACGGCGTAAGTGATCCACTTCGCGATGAGCGCGGGGTCGCGGGGCGCCGCGAAGCGAAGCAGCAGCCGGGCCTCTTCGCCGTCGTCGTCGGGTGCGTCGCCGATCTGTGCGTTCTCGTTCATGGTGCGGTGTGGCTGTTGACGGGCTGTCTCTTTGACCTGTGATGCTGCGGGTCGTTGAGGCGGTCGGTGATGGGTGGTTCTGGTGTCGGAGGGGTCTTGAGCTGCGGTGCCGCAAGTTGGATGAGAGTCCCGCAGGTGGATTGAGAACAGCAGTCCGCGGTCCGGCTCGGGGGTTGTGGTGTTCTCGGGATTTCACACAGCCCCTCCTGCGCCCAGTCCACTCCGAGTTCGGCGAGTGCGTGCAGTTGCCCGGCGTCGAGCCGGTCGCGGCGCTGTTTCTGGTTCACGACCCACACCCCAGTCCGATGCGGCCCGCTCGGCAACTCCTCAGCTTGCCGTTTATCCACCGGCGTCGAACTGAGCTCGAACTTGTTCGGGGTTTCCCCAGTTCACCGGACGTGCGTGAGGCCGGGCCCCGATCCTGTGCTCAGGGTTGATCCAGCACGGAGGCCGGGATCGTGGGACTGGTCGAGCACAGCGTCCAACGAGACGAGTTGACGAAGGTGTCGGAGTTCCGGTCGGAGCTGTACGCGTGCCTGA
This sequence comes from Streptomyces sp. NBC_00536, assembly GCF_036346295.1. NCBI lineage: Bacteria > Bacillati > Actinomycetota > Actinomycetes > Kitasatosporales > Streptomycetaceae > Streptomyces > Streptomyces sp. NBC_00536. The sequence goes on from NZ_CP107819.1 coordinate 20,762, forward strand.
CGTCGAGGGCGGATGCGCTGTTCGACTTGTGTGACGCGCTGCTGTGCACCGACGGACCGGTCCGTACCCTCGTGGATCTGGCGCTTGCGCCGGAACACCGACGTGGGCACGGGGCCTTGTACTCCGGGATCAACCAGGGCCGGATCGACGTCGCCCGCCTCCGTCGCGCTCTGGCGGACGTGCCGTTGCCCCGGGCGAGCGACGGCCGCCTGGTGTTGGCCGTGGACGTCTCCCCGTGGCTTCGGCCGGACGCAGACACCAGCTCAGACCGGTCCTTCTGCCACACCTTCGGCCGTGGCCTGGGCAAGCACCAAATGGTCCCCGGCTGGCCCTACTCAATCGTCGCCGCCCTGGAGACGGGCCGGACCTCATGGACGGCCCTGCTGGATGCGATCCGGCTGGAGCCCGGCGCTGACGTTGCCGCGGTCACCGCCGATCAGGTCCGCGACGTAGTCGAACGCCTCATGGAAGCCGGCCAGTGGCGGGAGAGCGACCCGGATGTCCTGGTTGTGCTCGACGCCGGATACGACGCACCCCGCATCGCCCACCTCCTCGCCGACCTGCCCGTCGAGGTGCTGGGTCGGCTCCGTTCGGACCGGGTGATGCGCAAGCCCGCTCCGGTGCCGTGGATCTGCCCGCCGCAGGGCGGCCGCCCGCCCAAGCACGGAGGTGAGTTCGTCTTCGGCCGGCCCGAGACCTGGGGCGAGGTCACCGCGGTGACCGTCACCCACACCGACCGGTACGGGACGGCGACCGCGCAGGCCTGGGACCGGCTCCATCCCAGACTGACTCGTCGGGCCGCGTGGCTCGACCACGAGGGCCCGCTGCCGGTCATCGAGGGCACCGTGATCCGCCTGTCGGTCGAGAAGCTGCCCAGCGGCGGGGTGAACAAGCCCGTCTGGCTGTGGTGGTCGGGCACCGGCGCCCGTCCGAAGGACGTTGACCGGTGCTGGCAGGCCTTCCTCCGTCGCTTCGACGTGGAGCACACCTTCCGGCTCCTCAAGCAGACGCTCGGATGGACCCGGCCGAAGCTGCGGGACTCGGCGGCAGCTGACCGCTGGACCTGGCTCGTCCTGGCCGCGCATGCTCAGCTCCGCCTGGCTCGACCTCTCGCACGGGATCTGCGACGGCCGTGGGAGAGGCCTGCGGAACCGAACAGACTCACCCCGGCCCGGGTCCGACGGGGGTTCAGGAACCTGCGCGCGAAGACGGGGAGGCTGTCGCACAACTGCCGCCCACTGGTGGTCAAGTGCGAGCCGATGTTCGGTTCCGGTCTTCTGTGGGGCGTCTGAGCCTGGATCTGTGGGGCGGAACTTTCTCCTGTGTGACCGTAACCGTGTGCTTGAGATGCCGCAGGACGTGCGGGAGTGGCTGCCACCCGACCACCTGTGCTGGAAGGTGCTCGACGTCGTTGATCACCTTGATTTGTCGGAGTTCGTGGACAGCTACCGCGATGACCGTCAGGGACGAGCGGCCTATCCTCCGCAGGCTCTGATCGCGCTGCTTCTGTACTGCTACAGCAAGGGAATCCGCTCTTCCCGCAAGATCGAACAGGCCTGCTTCGATGACGTGGGATGCCGAATCATCACCGCGAACCGAAGAGTCGACCACTCCACCCTCGCTCGCTTCGTCCGACGTCATCGGGAGGCTTTAAAGCTGTTGTTTGTGCAGGTCCTGGCGATGTGCAGTCGTCAAAAAGGACTGCTTAACCTCGCGGCCGTTGCAGTGGACGGCTCTCCGATGGAGGCGAATGCCTCACGTGATTCGAACCAGCGCCTGCAGCGGATTGACCGTGTGATCTCGGAGTGTGAAGCCGAGATCGACAACATGGTGGCCGGATCCCTGCAACCTGACGTGGGCCGGGACGGGGGGTCAAAGGGAACAGGCTCGGACAGCGACGTGGTGCCGAATGAGTGGCCGCGGTTTTCGCGTTTGTTGGACCGGTTCAACCGGGCGGTCGCGGCCAGACAGAAGCTCTTCGAGCGTGCTCTTCCCTCGGCTGGGGAGATTCGGCTCAAGGTGGAGGCGGCCGAGCGCATGGTGGCTCGGGCGGAGAGGCGACTGAACTCAGAATCTGAGGCCCACAGGAAGAAGCTGGAGAAGTACGCCGAACGGACCCGTGCGGACCTGGCGGCGGGGCTTCGCGGGGCCAACGGCCGGCCACCGGTGCCGATGGAGCACAAGACTGTACTGATCCGGCAACGGAAACGGCTGGTCAACGCCCAGGCATGGCTTGAGCGGGCCCGCAGCCCGAGGCCGGCTCCTTCCTCAACTGCTCAGGCCTCGCTCAGCGATCCTGATTCTCGGATGATGCTTTGCAAGCGCGGCGGGTTCGTCCAGGGCTACAACATCCAGATCGCCTGCGCCCGCCGCCAGCTTCTCCTGGCGATCGAGGTTCAAGACAACCCGTCCGACATGACCGCCCTCGTCCCCATGGTGAACAAGACGCAGGTCAACTGCCTTGCCGCCGGGATAGAGCAGCCGATCCAGCTCTGGCTCGCCGACAGTGGATATGCCTCGACCTCAGCCTTCGAGGCACTCGCTGACTTTCCACTCCTTGTCTCGGTGACCAGTGAGGCCCACCAGGCAGGCTTCGAGGCGAAACGCGAAGGTCCACGGGGTGGCCAGCACGAGATGGCAGCCCGCCTCGCCACACCACTGGGCAAGGAGCAGTACAGACAACGGGGTGCCCTGGTCGAGCCCGGGTTCGCCCAACTCTTCCAGAGGTTCGGACGTCGGCTGAACTACCGCGGCCACGACGGCGTGGACACCGAGATCAAACTCCTCGGTGCGGTCCACAACCTCAACAAACTCTTCGATCACAAGGCCAGAACAAGGTCTTGAACGCTGCCGGGCGGCAGTTGTGCGACAGCCTCCCGGCACGCCAGCCGGTGCACCAAAACCCACACGACCCGGTCCCGGCCGCCCGCTCGGCTCGAAGAACCGGCGGCCAGCCACCCGCTACGACGTCGGACGCGTTCTCGCCACCGGCGAGGCATACACGCGCCCAGCACACCACAAGACAGGAACCAAACCGCGGCGCGGTGGTGACCCGAACCCATCGCCGTGAACACGGCGATGTTGGATAGCGGCATGGTGAGACGCAAGAAGGAGAAGAAGAAGCGGCCCGCCTGGGGCATTCCGAAGGGAATCGTCCTGTTGGCGACGCCGGAGGGCTGGCGCACCAGTGTCCTCACCATGGAAGGCGGAATGCTCTGCGGGCGCCTGGACATGCCGATCAACACCGACCCACAAGACGCGCGGGCCGCGGCAGTGGTGATGGTGACGGAACTCGCGCGCGCCTTCCATGACACCGACGTCGAGGTGACCTGGGATCCGCCCCAAGAGCCCTGGTCATGGACCGCCCAAGTCACCCTCGCCACCGGCAACGAAACTCCTTCGCCAGCTACCGGTGCATAAACGTCAAGCTCATCGACCTTGCCTCACGCCGTCTGGCCGGGTGGGTGATCTCTCCCCCTCATGCTCCCCCTCGGTCTGTCCGCTCCTCCGTCCGAAGCGGGCCCCACAGGCCGGCGCAGGAGGTCCCGGCGTTCTGCGCTGCGGGCGCTGACATCGAGCCTGCTCTACAGCAGCCCGGCACGCCTGAACTGGCAGGCCCTGTCCAGGCGTCGCAGGCCTGGTTCGATGTGCATGATAGGCAGGGCCATGACTCCCATCTCCGTGCAGCACGCACGATGCACAGGCGCCGCCACGTCACCAACTCACCGAACCCGGTCCTGCCGTGCACGGCGCCTGAGCTGATGCTCATCCTCCTCCCGCAGCAACTCACCGAGCGCCCGTCCGGCGGAAGTGACGCCGCTCCTTCCCGGCTGTTGTCCGCGGACGAAAGCCGGCCCCTCGGGGCTCGGCAGGCGGATGAGGAGGAAGGCATCGCCCGGGCCTCGCTACCGCGCTGCCCACCAGGACGGTGACACGTCGACGGACCAGGTGTAGCCGACCTGATGGCCATGCGGATCAGGTTCGTTCGAGCCATCCGGGGGCGACGAGGACGTGGATGCGGCCACCGGACTCAGGTACGAGGTAGCGGCGCGCATCCTCCGCCTCGTCCTCGAGTCCGCCTGCGTGGCCCGGGTACAGGTTTGACTCAAACTGCGACTTTCACATCGAGTATCGAAGCATGTGCTGAACTGCGGGCGCATCGAGGTGCCCGGGCTGCGGCAACGCGCTGGCGATGCTGCCGCAGCCCAAGGCAGCGGACAACCGCCTCGTCCTGGCGGTCGCCATGACCGACTGGCCGCGGTCGGACGCCCCGTACAGTCCCGAGGGGCTGTTCTGTCACGTCTACGGCCTGAACGGACGCTCCAGCGACCAGTTCATTCCCGGCTGGCCGTACTCGTTGGCGCGGCCCTGGAGACTGGCCGCACCTCGTGGTGCCAGCTGCTGGACGCGGTCCGGCTCAGCCCGAACGACGATGTTGCCGAGGCCACCGCCGTTCGGGTTGGTCGCGTCTTAGCCGACCTGTCAGTCGATGTGCAGGTGTTTGATGTACATGTAGGGAGCGTCGCCCGCCTGCCCCTTGGTGAAGTACACCCGCTGCTCCACGCCGTTGGCGTCGTTGTAGCTGAACCAGCCGGTGTTCGGCCCGGCGCCCCAGGGGCCCGGCTTCCACATGGGCAGCGTCATCGGATAGTCGAGGTCACCGTGGCCCTTGAAACAGGTGGTGCCGCTGAACGGGGCGACGAAGTAGAACTGCGTGCCGTTGGCCTCGCAGGTGGCCCGCTGCAGGGTACTCGTCGCGGCACCCGACGGAGCGGTACCGAGCACGAGCGTGGCGCACGCCGCGGCGGCGACGGCCCCGCCCTTGGCGATGGACAGGCGCATGAAGGACTCCTCACTATGATCCGGTACTTACCGGATCAGTCTGGCCACGCCGCCACTGCCCCGAACGCCCCCGGACAGCAAGCTGCCAGCGCGGAACCGCCCCCGTCCTGGACTGGGGAACCAGGACGGGGGCGGTTGGCAGGAGACGGACACTCAGCCTCGGTCCAGCCGCCGCTCCCGTGGTCGGGCCTTGACCCTGGGTTTTGGACACCGGAGACACTTGGATCTTGATGGTCCAGGAGAACGGAGTCCCTGTGGGGATGAAGCATTACCCCGCCGAGTTCAAGGCAGACGCGGTCGCGTTGTACCGCTCTAGGCACTGTTTCTCGGATCTCCTGACGCGGGTGTGATGTTGGGGTCAGGCTGGCCGTATGGGTCGTGGAGATCTGACGAACGCGGAGTGGGATCGGCTGGAGTCGTTCCTGCCTCGTGGTGGTGCGCGTGGGGGCCGGTGGAGTGATCACCGTCGGGTGATCAACGGGGTGCTCTATCGGGTGCGGACGGGTGTGCAGTGGCGGGATCTCCCGGAGCGCTTCGGGCCTTGGGAGACGGCTTATAAGCGGCATCGCCGCTGGTCAGCGGATGGAACATGGAAGATGCTGCTGTCTCGCGTCCAGGCGGCCGAGGACGCTGTGGGCCAGATCGACTGGGACGTGTCGGTGGACTCGACAGCGGTGCGAGCCCACCAGCACGCCGCCGGCGCGAGGAAGACACCGCCCACCGCGATCCCTCAAAAGGGGAGTCTGCAGGGGACGAACCGGGTCGATCCGGTGTTGCAGAAACTGGCCGTCCGGCTGGCGGAGGTGGTCAGATCGGCGAATGCCTGGGACGCTCCCGAGGCGGCTTCACCACCAAAATCCACCTCGCCGCCGATGGACGGTGCCGGCCCCTCGCCCTCGTCCTGACGCCGGGCCACTACGGTGACGGCCCCCAACTCGATCGCATACTTGAGCAGATATCGGTGCCCCGGACCGGAGTGGGCCGGCCCCGCACCCGACCCGACCATGTCCTCGCGGACAAGGCCTACACGTCCCGAAAGAACCGCCGCTACCTGCGACGACGCGGAATCCGGCACACCATCCCCGAACGCCTCGACCAGCAAAGACACCGCAAGAACCGCGGGTCCCGAGGCGGCCGGCCCACCGGCTTCGACAGCGAGCACTACAAGAAACGCAACACCGTCGAGCGAGCCATCAACCGGCTGAAGGGCTTCCGCGCGGTCGCCACCCGCTACGAGAAACGCGCCTACATCTACCTCGGCACCATCACCCTCGCCGCCCTCATCATCTGGCTCCGAACATGATCCGAGAAACAGTGCCTAGGCCTCCCAGCCGAAGGCGTCGGGACGGATCAGGAGCGCCGCCGGTCGGCGCAGGTGGGTGAGGGTGTCTCGGGCCCGGGCCAGCTGTTCCGCCGCATGCTCTGCGGCGAAGGTCTCGTGCGCGATGCCGAGTGCATCCAGGATAGGAAGTGTGGCCCTGCCCATGGGGAGGTTCTCGGCGGTGGTGTCCAGCCCGGTCCCCCGCAGGCTGATGACGAGGAGGATTGGCATCTGGTACGGGACGATCAGGGACGCCAGGGCGTTCACCGACTGGCCGAGTCCGGAATTCTGCATCAACGCCACCGGCATTCGTCCGGCGAGTGCCGAACCTGCCGCGAGGCCGACGGCGTTGTCCTCCCTCGATACCGTGACGAGGTCGCCCCGCGACTCGAGTTCGGTCAGCAGGGGGGCGAGGATTCCGCACGGTGTCGCGAAGAAGGGGCCGAAAGCGTTCCCGGTAAGTTCCCTGGTCATGGCTGAGACGGCATCGACCGCGACGGCTGGGGTCGTCATTCAGTTCACCTTTCTCGTCATGGTGTTGTCCCGGAACAGCGCGTCCTTGAGGAACTGAACCTGGAGCCGTAGGAGGTTCCGTTGCACGTCCGGATCCTCGACCATGTGCGAGGTGCCGGGCAGGGGCAGGACGGTGTGGGGCCGGCCGGCCCGCAAGAGCGCTTCCGATAGGCGGTAGGTGTGGGCACTGACCACGTTGTCGTCGGTCGTCCCGTGTATGAGCATGAGTGGCCGGGTCAGCTTCGGCGCGTCGTTGATCAGGGACGACCGCGCGTAGGAGTCGGGATGGTCGGCCGGGTGTCCGAGGTGTCGCTCGCGCCAGTGCGTGTCGTAGAGAGCCTGATCTGTGACCGGGGCGCCCGCCACGGCTGCGTGGAACACGTCGGGGCGGCGCAGCACAGCCAGCGCCGCCAGGTATCCGCCGAAGGACCAGCCGCGGATTGCCACCCGGTTCAGGTCGAGGCACGGCAGGGCGGCGGCCGCACCGCGGAGCCCGTCGACCTGGTCCTGGAGGACGGGTGAGGCGATGTCCCGGTGGATGGTCCGCTCCCAGGCAGGGCCGCGCCCCGGGGTGCCGCGGCCGTCCACGATGACGACGGCGAACCCTTGTTCCGCCAGCCACTGGGGCAGCAGGTACGCGTCGAACTCCTCGGTGACGCGCTGGAGATAGGGGCCGCCGTACGGGTCCATGAGGACAGGGAACGCGGTGGTGCTGTCCGCCTCGGTCGGCAGCACGACAGCGACGCGCAACTCGCGCTCGCCGACGGTCAGCAGCCGGACGTTCGGGGTAAGAACCGGTCGTTCCGCCAGGGAGCGGATGTCCCGTTCGTGGCCGGAACGATCGCGCACGGTGGCTGTCCAGCCGGCGCGGTCCATGGTGCGGCCGTGGACCACCAGCGTGCCGCCACCGGCGGCGCCGTTCCAGACCCCGGCTGCTCGGGTCTCGCGCCGGGCCCCTCTGTCAGGGTTCCAGCTCCACAGTTGAGTCTGGGTCGGCTCGCGGGACGCGCGGAAGAAGACCGTCGCTCCGTCGGTGCCGACCACTTCCCGTACCTGGAGTCCGGTCGGTGTCACGACGTCCCCGTCGATCAGCAGCCGACGGCTGCCCTCGCGGTCGCCTACCCAGATGAGCTGTCCGGAAGGGGTCCGCGATGGGATTCCCCTCACCACTGGGACCCAGCAGGAGTCGGATTCCTCGTGCAGCACCCGAGCACTGCCGGAGGCGGGATCCACTGCCAGCACGCGCATCCGGCGCTGGCTGCGGTCTTGGACGACGACGAGCGGCTCGCCCGCCGACCATTCGACGTTCACGACGTACTCGAATTCCTCGCGGTCCCACCGCACGGGAACGAGGGCACCGCCTGGTCCGACGAACCACAGGGAGACATCGGCGTTCGTCGTCCCGGCCGCCGGATAGGCGATCTCCCGTGGCGGCACGGCGGGTTGCGTTGGATCGGCGAGGTACCAGCGCTGCACCGCGGCCGTATCGACGCGCGCGACCAGCAGACTTTCGCTGTCCGGCGACCACCAGAAGCCCCGCGTTCGCTCCATCGACTCGGCGGCCACGTGCTCCGCCACGCCGTAGGCGACGTCCCGGTTCTCGGGGGCGACGAGGAGCATGTCGCCGGAACCGTCGGCGCGGACCATACGGAGCGCCCCGTTGTCGATGTAGGCGATCCGGGTCCCGTCGGGCGACAGCCTCGGGTCGAACGCGGGTGGAAGGCCGTCGAGGAAGCGGGTGCGCCCCGAGTCGACTCGGACCGTGCCGATCCTGCCGTTGACGGAGAACACTGCTGAGGTCACCGCCGCGTCGGTGGCGAAGGAGGTGATGCCTCGGGAGCGCTGGCGCGTGCGCTCGCGCATCCACTCCTCGGCCGTGAGGGCTTCGCCGTCGTCGGACGGGAAGACCGCGGAGGGATCGGCGAGCAGAGACTCCCCGCCGGTCGTCGCGGACAGCCGCCACAAGCAGGAGACGGGGTCGGTGCCACTCCGGGAGCGCAGGAAGAGGACCTTGCCCCCGTCCGGCGACACCGTGAAGGACGTCGGCACGCCCAGCTGGAATCGCCGGGTGCGCAGGAACTGTTCGAGGAACCGTTCAGCAAGGCTCATCCGGCGTGCTCCGGCAGCCTGGACCACAGGAAGTAGTAGTCCTCGAACCCGGGCCCGCACTCGAAGGCGCCCACAATCTCGAGACCGGATTCCTTGACCATCGGAGTGAAGTCTCCCGGAGTGGAGAACCGGTGGTTCTCCTGGATCACGACGGACCCGCCGGGACGCAGGAAACGAGGAGCATCTGCGTAGAAGTTGCGGTGGATCCCCCAGTCCTCGTCCTGCCAGATCAGGGGTGAATGAGCGTGCTGATACTCCGAGGCCGGTGCCGCCGCGTTGACGTGCGGAGGGTTGCCGACCATCAAGTCCCAGCGGCTGTCCGCCGGCACCCCGGAGAACCCGGCGGACAGGTGGAAGCGGACCCGGTCCGCGAGATCGTTCTCACGCGCTGTCCGTTCCACCGCGGCTCGGGCCGCCGGGTTCACGTCACCGAGGTGCAGAGCGTCGCAGCAACCGGCGGCCAGTAGCGAGAAGCCGATGAATCCCGGCCCCGCGCACCACTCGAAGAGGTTCTCCACCCGTCCGAAGTGCTCCTCGACGAAGGGAACGTAGGCGCGCCCGAAGGTATTGCCGCCACCGTCGAGTTCCGCCGTGTAGGACACCGCGATCGATCCGTACTGCGCCTGCGAGTAACTGGTCATGGACGTCTCCGTCGTGGGGGGGGTGGTCAGGGAGAAGGGGCTCAGTAGATGACGCGTTCGTGTGCGGCGAGGCGCGCATCGCGTGATTTGCGGAGGTCGCGGGCGATGTTGACGCGCTTCAGCCAGCGATCTGTCCCGTCGTAGCGGGCGGTAAAGGGGCGACGTCCGTGGACGGCCTTGAAGTTGTCAATGAAGATTAATTGGCCGGGTTCGAGGACGACCGTGCGCATGCGTGCCTCGACTTCCGCGCAGAAGGCCGCCATGGCGCGGCGGGCCGCGTCGTCGTCGATCGGGGCGATGTAGTAAGGGTGTACGCAGACGTAGGGGTCGGCGGGATCGCCGGACAGGATGGGAATCGGCTCCGGGGCCTCGAGCATGCGGCGGATGCGCTGGTAACTGCGCTCCTGGAGCGCGGCGACCGGTGAACCGGGCCGCTGTTCGGCGCGGTTCTCGGGCCGGTGCGCGTCGTCGGGGATCAGGGGGAAGTGCGCGCCGGCCAGGAGCACCCGCATTCCCTCGTCCAGCGAGAGGTCTTCGATTCCGACATAGGTCGTCTCGGCGGCGTCCGGGTTGCGCAAGCACATCAGGCCGACGTAATCAGCCCGGTAGGGATGGAAGGCGTCCTCGGTGTGCCACTCGAGCGGGGTGATGCTCCCCGTCCCCAACTGCCCGATCTCATGGCCCTTGATCGGCATGATGTCGTGCAGGATGCGCCCGTCCTGCTGAGTCGCCCAGGCGATGGGATCGCCCAGGAGCTGCCCGCAGAGCAGGAAGAACAATTCCTCCTCGAGCGTCGGCGAGGCGGCCAGGAGCGTGTTCCAGTGGTCGGGGGTGCAGCCGATCCTGTCGTCGTCAACGGGGAAGCCGTCGACGACACACGCGGCGGCCGGTTCCCGGAGGCGGAACTCGTTGAGCGCGGCCCGAAGGTTCCTCGGCAGCTCCTGGGCGAGCACCGGGGCGTCTGCGAGGAATTCCTCCGAGTCGACCGACGGGTAGCGTCGCGCCAGGTCTCCCACGAAGCGCCGGGCATGAGCCGCATCTTGTGGAGAGATGGTGATGAGATACATCGAGCAACTCCTTCGGAGAGACCGCCGTCGCGTGTCGGGCGGCCCTGGAATCAGCGGCGAGCCAGAGCCACCGAGGGAAGGGCGCCGTGGCCGTGAATGCTGACCACGCCGTGTCCCCCCGGCGGTAGATAACGGACCATGCAGCCACCCGGCTTGCCGTCGAACACATAGGGGCTGAAGACTGGCAGGACGTCCGCCTCGTACGTGTCGCCGTCCGCGTCGGCGAACTCCATGGGACACGCGACAGGTACCACGTACTGCTGGACGATGTGGTCCTCGTGCGCCGCGGCCCGGGTCACCGTCCGACGCCACAGCTCCGCGTCGCAGTCGCGGCCGACGAGGACGTCCTGTGCCTTCATGCCGACGGCGGGCTTCAGGACGAACTCCTCCGGGCGGTCGAGCAACAATTCGGGAAGCACGTAAGAGGATCCCTGCCACCGCGTGGCGCGGTCGCTCACCACACGGGTCCAGGGCAGGTACCGGTCGACGATGTCGCGGTCTTGCTCCGTCATCCAGGGCCGGCCCTCGGAGACCCAGCCCAGCACCTTCTTGTTGGAAATCAGATAGGCGGTCTGGGTGGAGATGAGAGTGCACCCCGCGTCGAGCGCGGTGCGGACGGGGGCCAGGTCGATTCCGTGACCACGCCACTCCGGGATGGTGAAGTGGCGTAGACCCACTTCGTAGCGGGGTCGGCCGGGCAGGCCGAGGCCCTCCAGGAGGTCCTCCGGTTCGAAGAACTCGGCTTTCATGCCCCGGTTCCGGAGCGAGTCGACCTGAACGTCGTAGTAGCGGGTGGTCCTGCTGCCGTTCAGGTCTCGGGCAGTACCGACGATGGCGACGGCCGGTGCGACACCGAGCTCCCGCACCGCGCGCACGAAGATCTCGTCCCGGACGGCGAGCGGGTCGGGCCCGGTGAACGGTGCCAGTTCGGGCCCGCCGTACGCCGCGGTCCACGCCGCGGAGTTCAACGCGGTGTCGACCACGCCGCCGATGCCAGCCCCGATGTTGAACTCGACGAACTTCGGCCCGGTGGCGTCTACCATGACATCGGGGCGGGCTATGCATGTGGCGAAGGCCTCCTCGACCTCGCCGTCGATGAAGAGCGGGTACAGGTGCTCGTCGGCGCCGAGCGCGGCGATGCGGCCGGCCGAGGCCGGCGCGGATTCCAGGAGTGTCCTGCGCAGCAGCCGGAGCAGTGCCGATGCCGCCGTGAACAGCTCGCCGTAGGACTGCTGGGAGAGCACCACAGGTCGCAGGGACGCGGGATCCATCGGGAACGCGATGTCGTCCATGGCCCGGGTAAGGCCCTCCACGAGGGCGGGGACCGCGACGCGCGAGCCGGTCGGCAGGGGGTCGGTTGCGTACCACTGAGTGGTCATGGGCGCGTCCTTCGGTTGAGATGTGCGGCGGAACGTGGGGCGAGGAACTCATCCAGGTTGACCTCGCGCACACGGGAGACACCGGGCGACTTCGCCGAGTAGTCCAGCTGGGGCGGCCGGGCAGAATCGTGGAAGTACACCGCCTCCAACGACCTGTCGGCCGCCTCTGCGAGCAGCGGGTTGGCGACCAGGAAGTCCCGTACGGCGGGTGTGTCGCGTCGGACCTGAAGCCAGAGCCGCTTCTCCCCGAAGTGGTTCGGCGGGAGGATCACCTCAGTCGCGAACCGGCGCTTCCACTGGTAGGTGCCCTTGCTCAGGAAGGGCTCGGTGCCTTGGAAGTCGACCCGGCGGACACCGTTGTGCGCGGCCCAGTCGATCAGGAAGTGGTAGATGGCCTTGAAGGCACCGCTGTCGTAGTGCTGCTTGGCGCCGTCGACCACGCCGAGCAGACGGAGGGTCAGCACACAGGACTCGGGGTCCCAGTGGCACAGGGCGCCGCCGATGCGTTCACCGTCCTGGGACAGACTGAACATCCGACCGCCGCGGAAGAGGCACTCGTAGGAGACCTCCCTACTCTCGGTTCGTTCGCGTTCGCCATGACGTTCGCGCATGGTCGGGCGGTACAGGCGGTCGTAGAAGAAGTCGAACCAGGCCGGTTCGGTTTCGACGGCCCAGGTCCAGTCATGGATCCGCATGTCACGGTTGAACTGCGAGCGTTCGCGCTTGGAGATCCTCTGCCGGATTAGGTCGGGAGCCTCGTCGGTGGCGACGACGAAGTGGACGCGCATCGGCACAATCAGGGAGGCCTGCCTCGGCAACCGCCGCGCCTGTTTGGCGCCGGTGCCCACGATGACGATGTCGGCGTCTGGCAGGGCGGCCGGTGACCTGAGGGTCTTCCCCGTGAGCTTGGCGGCGGTGCGGCGGGCGCTCTCGCCGTCCTCCGACTCTCGGCGTAGTTCGGTGAATTCCAAGGTGTAGGCGAGCCCTTCGGCGAGGCCTGCGTACGTGACGGACAATCCGCCCAGTTCCGAGCGGATCGCGGGGAACACCGCTCCGCCGCGGATGTCCACGGCGGTGCGCAGCCGGGTCACGATCGGATGGCCGCTGTTGCGCCAGTGGTAGCCGGCGTGCATGCGCAGCCTGTGGGGCAGGGGAGAGCGGGGTGGGGGAATGACGCGCACAGCGGCTCAGTCCTCGTGGGTCGGTCGATCAGTGTCGTGGGCTCGAGAAGGCGGCGTAGCGCAGCTCGGATGTGTAGTGGCCACGAGGGTCCGCCACCCACAAGTGCTCGGGGCCCGGCAGCATCTCGGAGAGGTCTATGGGTTCCGAGGACAGCGCGGCCATCCGGGTGAGCTGCCGGACCAGGAGCGGACTCTCCAGATCGCAGTAGAGGGGCTTCGTCTCCCCGGGGACCTTGGCATACATGTGCCGGGTAAGGCACCGCTCCTCGCGGACCTGCTGGACCTTCAGGAACGCGTCGCGTCTATGGCGGGCCGACAGCTCCTCGGCGGGTACCCGCCAGTGCTCCCTCTGCAGCACGACGGAGTCCAGCGTGATCCGGGGCAGGTGCGGATGACGGGATCCGGGGAGCAGCCTCCCTCCCTGGTGCCGGGCGAAGCCGAAGGGCACGAAGGGGTTCTGGCGGACGCCCAGCCAGGCGTACGGCAGCGCGGCCATGCGCTGGAACCTGCCGGTCTCCGGGTTCCGCAGCCTCAGAGTGCCCTCCGCCGCCATCACCCGCAGGTCGGCCAGGACCAGGACCCGTTCGCGGGGCAGCGGCGATCGCCCGATGGCCTCGATCTCCACGGTGTCCAATGCCGTGCGGATGTAGGACTTGTTCCGGTGGGCGAGCGTCACAGAGGCGAGGTCTTCGTCCTCGGCGAGGAGCCGGCGGTACGCGCCGGTGACCGCCGAGGTGAAGCCGGGATACCGCTCGTCGAGCACCGGGCCGAACAGGCCGTGGCTCAACGACTCCTCATTGGCATGGAGTTCGCTGATCACGAGAGAGAAGTCGCCGGACGCCAGGTGTGCGTGGGACGCGGCCGCGATCATGAGGTCGGGATTGCACAGGACCGGGCTGCCGTCCCCGATCGCCGCCACCAGCCGCCGCACGGTCGTGGCCTCCACCGATACGGCCGAGGCGTCATACGAGCCCGACGGGATCAGCGCCGTCTCGATCCGGTCGAGCAACGCGGCCTCATGGGCGTCGATCTCCGCGTAGTCGGCAACCAGTCCGTCTGAGTCCTCGATGAACGCGGTGAGGTACTCGTGGATGCCCACCTCCATCCGCCCGGGGAACCGCTTCGCGTACCATGAGTTGAGCAGCCGGGATTCGGCGGCGTACCGCTGTTGAGGCACGGCCATAGTGAGCTCGTAGGCGAGCGGCAGGACTTCCTCGATATGGTCGGTCAGCGGCTTGCCGATGGACAGGTCGGCATAGCGACCCGAACAGTCCTCGTGGAGCACCGACCGGTCTCCGTAGAACCTTCCGCTGCCGCGTTCGGCAGGGACACCGGTGTAGGCCTCGAAACTCTGCTTGAGTGAGTCGAGTGCGCTTCGACGGTCCGCAGTCGTGCTGTCAGCAGCACCGAACTCGGCAAGCCGGTGCTGTGCCTCCAGCAGCAGACCGCGCCAGGCGTTGGCCTCCTGGTCGCCCTCGTACGCCGCGAGTTCGGCCAGCGGATCGGCCGATCCGTACGGGAGTTCCGGCCCCACCACGATCGCGCCCAGCCGTTCGAGGCGGAGCAAGCTCTCCCGGACGTCGCCCGACGGGTGCTCGCCGGGCGCGGCCAGCGGGGCCAGTTCCGAGATCCGGGCCACTGTCCGGGCGCCGTCGCACAGCGCGAGCACAGCCTGGTCGTAGGGGCCGAGCTCGACCGGGGGGCGTACCTGGGTCGCGTCCCTGATATCCCGTACCCGTGCGGTGGAGTCAATGGCCAACACCTGGAGGACGCCGTGCGAGAGCAGGGCGCCGGGTGCCCTCCGGGGACGGCACTGCGCGACGACCCGAGGGTCATCGCGCATGGCGGTGGCGATCGCCTCGCCCGCCCAGCGCGACAGCAGCGGGAGCCGGGTCAGGCGGACGGGCTCGGCGGTGACTCCCAGAGAGTCGGAGGCGAAGGTGCCGAGGGCGTACGGCCCGAGGTGGGAGGTGGTGTCGTTCTTCGCGCAAGCCCGCTGGAGATGGCGGACCAGGGTGTCGACCCTGGACCGGTCGTCCTTGTGCCAGCGCCATTCGGGCTGCCTGGTCTTCTCGACCCACCGGCTGAGTACGGGTTCGGAGCTCTCGTTGGACACCAGCAGCGCGTCCCGCAGGTCCGCGTTTGTCTGGAAGAGCCCGACCAGGCGATCCGATGTCCTGAGCTCCTCGGTCGGGTAGAGCTCGAGGAACTCCTGCTCGGCCCGGACCTCGTCGTCAAGGAGAGCGGTGAACCGGTCCCCCATCGTCCTGATCCCGGTCTGGGCGACTTCGGACATGATCTGCGGGGCCGGGCACTTCCGTTTCCGAATCGCTCGCAGGACGGCGCCGTCCGCGCGGGAGCGGGCGATCGACAACACCTCCGAGGAGTGGGACGCGGCCACGGTCCGCTCGATCTCGTCTCGCAACAGGACGAGCCGGCGGGCCGCGTCAGCCGTCGCGACGGACGACAGCCGTTCCAGGAGCTCGAACGGGAACCCGGACATGCGCAGGGCGAAATAGGGCAGCGTCACCCAGTCGTCGTTCATGCCTCGGCAGCCTTGAACACGACGTCCCGCAGCATGTCGCCGTCGTGCACGGTGTGCAGCGCCGCCGGTGCCAGCGGGGTGAAGTCGTCGACGCCATAGCACCCCGAGCCGTGCACCAGGACGTCGTCCTCGGCAACGAGGCCGCGGTCGATGGCGTTGAGCAGCCCGGTCACCGCCATGACCAACGACCACTCTCGAAGGGCCCGGGGATCCGCCGGCACTGTCACACCACCCTGGCGCAGGAGCGCCCGGCTCTGTGCGTACCGCGTGAGGCACTCGTGCAGGGAAACGACGATGCCTCCGCCACCCTGGGTGCGGATCAGCTCGTTCATCCGGGCCGACGTGGGCGGCTTGCGGGTGTAGAACGTGGTGTCGAGGACTTCGTCCGGGTCCAGGGTGGTGGAGGGGAACCTCGGGTCCTCGTGCTGGACGAAAAGCCCGAGCCGGTCGTCATGGTGGTACGTGGGCAGGAGGTCCCGGTCCGTGCCCCCGCGGTAGAGGCTCAACACCATGTCGGGGGTGCCGAGGTGCTGAACCAGGAGGTAGTGGGGCTCGGGCAGCTCCTTGCGCCGGGACTCGTCCAGCAGCTCATGCCCTCGCGCGTGCCCCAGCAGGCCGTAGGCGCTCGAGACGGCATGGACGTGCAAGCGCGACGTGGTGGCGGGGAACAGCTCGGCCTCAGCGAAGGCGCGCATGACGTCGGCGGCCATGTAGTTGTCGAGGTCGAGCGTGTACCAGAGGTTGACTCCCGTGGCGTCCTTGAGCGGTGCGGCGTAATGGTCGACCACGTGACGGGCCAATGCCTTCACATCGGACGGCTCTGCACCCGGGAACACCGCGACCGGGTTCCGTGCCTGGAGTTCGGGATCGTCATTCAGCCGGGACGCCCAGAGCTTCGGCGTCGAGCTCCGGGGGACGACGGCCGAAACGCTCAGCTGCTCCGGTGTGACGAGCCCCGCTTCCACGGCGCGCAGCACCGCGTCGCGCATGGCAGTGGCCTTGTTGGCGGACGACGGCGTCAGGATCATGACCCGCTCACCGGTGTCCTGGATGAACCGGACGGCCCGGGCGACCGTCACCAAAGAGGCGAGCGTCTTCGTCGTACGGGTGCCGGGGTTCTGCGCCAGGTTGAGCAGCGAAAGATGCTTCCCCTTGTACTCGCCAAGTCGTGAGAACGCTAGTCCGGAAACGGAGAAGAAATCGCGTACCCGGGGGGTCAATTCTGGGAGAAGCGTTCCCGGATTGAATTCACTCGATGCTTTGTCGCTTCGACTGAGCAGCAGATTCAGTGTTGCGGAGAGTTGTGGGTAGTAGTGCTCGGCGGCGTTCGCCAGGCCGATATCTTCGGGGGCCTCCCGTAATGGCGTGACCTGCACTTGTTGCTCCCCGTTCGAATGTGTACCGGTTGATCGGCGCAATTCGAACACACGTCCAGGTGGTGATCAAGAGGAATCCCCATGATGGCCGGATCGAATCGGTGGCATCCTTCGATCTGATCGAATCCGTGTAGGGCGTAACCGAGTTGGGACGCGAACGATCGCTGGCGGAGTGTTGGCGCCACTCGTCCGGTGAGGTTCATAGATTCGGCCACTGGCACACCGGCCGGATCCGCAGAGATGACCGAAAGCCATCGCCGCCGCCGGATCGGATCCCTGGTCGACCAGGCGGCAAATCCGACCCGGGAAGTGGTTGAGCACGTCACGGCGTAGCGGACCCTTGACAAGGGTGCGTCCGATGTGCCTAGAAACTCTCATGACTTCACCGAATTCGGAGGGCGTGAGCCTCGACGAGAGGCCTCGCCCGCTGCGCTACGTCCGCAACTTCCGCCTTTTTTGGCTTTCTCGTATCCTATCCGGGGCAGGATCGGCCGTCGCGTACGTCGCCATGCCCGTCCTGGTGTACGAGAAGACACATTCCCCGCTGCTGGTGTCCTTCGTGGCGGCCGGCGAGGCCATGCCGTACGTCTTTTTCGGACTGTTGGCCGGAGCGCTCGCCGACCGGCTGGACCGGCGCCGCATCATGGTGGCTGCCGATCTCGCGAACAGCGTGTGCCTGACGAGTGTCCCGCTGGCGGCGGCCACCCACTCGTTGACCACGGTCCACATCGTGGCCGTTGCCTTCGTGTCGTCGACGCTCTACGTCTTCTTCGACGCAGCCGGGTACGGAGTGGTGCCCGCTGTGGTTGGGCGGGAGCGCCTCGCCCAGGCCAACAGCCTGATCTGGGGCGGGGAAACAACGGTACGGATCATCGGCACGGCCATGGCAGGCTTACTCATCGGCGTGTTGGGCACCACCGGCGCACTCGCCCTTCAATCGGTCACCTTCCTCATCTCCGCGCTTCTGGTCGGTGCCATGGCCATGCCGACCGGTGTTCGCACGGCTCCGTCCGAGAACCTTCGGATCCTGGAGTCGATCAAGGAGGGGGTGCAGTTCTTGTGGCGGCAGCCGGCCCTCCGGATCATGACGGTATGCGGATGTCTGCAGTCCTTCGCAGGCGGCGCGTTCCTGGGACAACTCGTTATCTTCGCCGATCGCGATCTCGGCCTGGTGGAGTCCGATTCCCGGATCGGACTGCTCTTCACCGCCTGGAGCGTCGGTGGCGTCCTGGGCTCGATCGCCCTTCCCCGCCTGCTCCGGAAGGTCGACGCGATGCACGTGATGCGGGTCGCGCTACCGGCCAGCGCGGGTCTCGGACTGCTGACCACGACGATGGACGACTGGCGCTTCGCGCTGCCGACCATCACGGCGTGGGGTACGGTCTACCTGATGATCATCGTGAACACGGTGACCTACGCCCAGTCCGTAACTCCCGAACCCCTCCAGGGCAGGGTGAACGCCACCCGTCGCATGCTGTCCTCCGGGATCGGAGCCCCTGGCGGCGCGATGATGGCAGGGTTCGTCACCGCCGCCTTCAGCGTCCGTTCGGGGCTGCTGATGGCCGTCGCCGCGGTCGGCCTGGCGGCGGTGTTCGCCTGGTCGATGCGTCCCACATCGGGGGACGGCCCGGACGCCCGGACCGCCCCGTCCCGGTGACGGCAGCGCCCGGGCGGACTGAGCCGGGCATGCTCGTCGGCCCCCTCGGCTGCTGACCGGCTTCGGCGAAAAGCGGCCTGGGCGATCCCGGAGGCCCCGAACCTTCTGACCAGCCCGTTCGCTCCCCCTGAAGCACACCTTGGGGCTGCTGACGATCCAAATCGCGAGGGGCGGAATGGACGCACTACTGCAGTGAGGGACTCTGCCGGGGATCTTGGGATTCTCGGGTGGATCAGTGTGATCGACGGGCATGCCCGGCTCGGAAGTGAAGACCACACGTCGTTTCCGGGGTGTCCCGAGTCCCTGCACCCCCGCTCTGGTGAGTCTCCTCCGAGGCCGGCGAGTTCGGGTTCAGGAGGGACTGGACGTCGCGCACGATGCGGGGCAGCAGCCGAAGAAGCCGGAGGTCCTCGCGGAATTTTCGGCGGGCGTCCCGTTCCGGGTCCGGGGAGTCGTGGAGGGAGAAGGCCAGTGGGAGGGTCGTCTGCGCTTTGTAGAGGTCGGCGATGTCGTAGACGAAGGCGTGCTGTGTTCCCGCGTGGACGAAGCCGAGCGCTGGTGAACAGCCCAGCGCGAGGAGGGCCGCGTGCACGATTCCGTACATACACGTGTTGGTTGCCGAGAGCGCGAGGTTGACCGGGTCCTGTTCGTGCCACTGGTCGGGGTGGTAGTTGCGGCGGAAGCGGCCGATGCCGTGCTGCTGGGCAAGGAGGCGGTACAGGGCCTTCATCCGCTGCCCTTCCATGCCGCGGAGCTGGCCAAGATCCGCTCCTGCCGGAACCTCGTCGCCGAAGCGCATCTTGTACATGCGTACGGCGACCGGTAGGCGGCGCTCAGGATCGGAGAAGGCATGGACCTGGTGTTCGAGCCAGGTGGTGGTGAGGGAATCCGGTAGCACCGACGCGTAGGGCGGACGCCTCCCGCCCCGGTCACCACGACGCTGGTTCCATGGCGGGCGAGCGTCGCCAACGCGCGTGTGGCGATGGAGACTCCGGGGCCCAGCAGGAGGCAGGACAGCGCGGCAGTCGGGATGCAGACCAGGTCGGTGCAGTTCTCGTCCACGCGGATCTGCGCGCATACCCCGGTGTCGTCCTGCACGACGCGGACCATATCGAGATAGAGGAAGGACAAGGAGTCGGCCACGCGCGATAGCATGGCGAGTGTCGGGGCGGCAAGACGCCGACGGGCCTGGCCGCTCTCGCCTGAAGAGGCCGTCATGCTGCGGCTGCCGGGACCAGTGTCAGCAGCCCGGCACCGTAGGGCTTGCCGCGGCCGATGCCGGACAGCACCGCGGCCATGAGGGCCTGCGGGTCCGTGCCCGTCGCCGTGCCGTCGTAGCGGACCAGACTGTGGCGCAGAGATTGAAGAGAGCAGACCGCGGCGATGCCGAGTTCCTTGCGGGTCCGGTGGGTGAACTCGCAGACGACCGACTCGCGCCCCAGGGGGCGAGGCTGTGGCACACCTCGGGGCTTTCGCAAATCACCGGCCATCACGCCGCGACGCCGATGAGGTGTCCTGCTGGCATCGCACACCCGCCTAAATCGGGAAGTTCCCGATATTTTCCCCGTCGGGGCCGCTGGCCCGGTGGTCGGAAGTCTGTCGCACCGGCGCGGCCCCGTGACGGGCGTGCATGAGGTGCGGCGATGGGCTCATGCCTCGACGGCCGCATGGCCGACTTTCAGGTCGGCCAGTTCGCGCAAGCAGGGCGATCTGTCGTGTGAGAAGCGGTTCGCGGTTCGCTTCGGGCGATGGTGAGTTTCGTCGACGAGGCCAGCGAGACAGTCCAGCAGGCCCGGACGTCGCGTCACTTCTCCGATCCGCCCGACAGCGATCAGGCCGTCGAGGACGTCGACGACGAACTGGGACGAGGGGCATGGTTTCGAACTCGTCTCGTGAGTCGTCGTTCAGCACCGTGTGTGCGTGTCAGGTGACGGATGCTCAGCGATGGCGGCCGGGCCCACCGGTCAGTCGATGCCGTCGATGATGCGGAAGTCGCGCTCGACGCCGTCGGGGAGGGCCGCCAGCGCCTTCTGGTATGCCTCGCTCTCGTATGCCGCGACGGCCTGTTCAAAGCTGTCGAACTCGATCAGAACGACGCGTTGCGTGATTCCGGCCTCGTGGGCGACGACTCGACCGCCACGGGACGGGATCCGGGACAGGACGCGCCCGCCCCCGGCCTGGACAGCCGGACCGGCCAGCTTGTCGTAGGCAGTCAGCCCCTCAGGGCCGGAGATGGCGGGGTAGACACTGACCCAGTAGCCCTTAGCCATGGAAACCTCCTGTGTTGGGACGGACATCTCCGACTCCGAATTGACACTCAGACCTATCGATCCCGGCGACGGGTACTGCGGTCAGTCGAATCGTCATATGCGCAGGTTAGGGCTTGATGTGCGGTCGGGGGAAAGACCGGTACGGGATAGACTCAGAACGGATCGTTATCAATCGGCAGGGAGAGCACGTGGCGCCGGACACGGTGAGCCTGCGGTACTTCCTGGTGCTGGCACAGGAGTTGAACTTCACCCGCGCGGCCGCACGGATCGGTATCGCACAGCCCGCACTCAGCGCCCGGATGCGCCGACTGGAGGCGGAACTCGGTACGGCCCTGCTGGTCCGCAACACGCGTAGCGTCGTATTGACCACGGCCGGTGCGGCTTTGGCGGAGTCCGCGCCGGCCGCGCTGGCGGCGCTGGACCGGGCATGGGACACCGCCCGGAGCGCAGCGGCCGGTGAACTGGGCACGCTGCGTATCGGATACAGCCTCAGCACCGGGGCCGAGACGGCACCGGCCCTGGTGGACAGGCTGATTCGCGGCAACAGCGGACTCGAGGTCGGCGCGGTCCCGATGGCGACACCGGAGATCTCCCCCGCGGTCGCCGACGGCCGCATCGATGCCGGGATCACCCGCGGTGAACAGCCGGGCCGTGGCGTGCGCCGGTTCCTGCTGCGCCGTATGCGCGTCGGGGTGCAGCTGGCGCAGCACCATCCGCTGGCCGAACACCCGGAGATCGAGATCGCCGACGCGGCCGCGTATCCGCTGCGACTCCCGGACCGTGCGGCCAACCCCGTGATCCACGATCAGCTGTCCGCAGTGTTCCGGGACACCCGACCACACCCCCGATTCCACACGCCCGCAGTCTCTTTCGACATGTCCCAGCGCGACCTGCGCGACGGGGTCACCCTCGCCCCGGCCGGAGAAGCCGCGGCCACGGCACAACCGGCCGGTCTCACCTGGCGACCGCTGCGGGGCGCGCCCAGCCTGACGATCCACCTGGTCCTCCCCCGCGAGCAGTCGCCACTACACCGCCGCATCCGTGCCGTCGCCAAAACCCTGGCGCACGAGCTGCACTGGCTGCCGGACTGACGCGCAAGAGGTCAAGCGAGACGGACCCCTGCGGTGGCGAGGCCGAAGACCTTGCGCCCGGCGGACTTCGCGGTGATGACGACGGCGGTCTTGCTGAATGTCCGACACGACCTCGCTACGACGGCGGATCAGCATCCGGTGACGGCCCCGGGTCCGGTCCGAGTCGTACACCGCGGCGACGTCCTCGCTCTGCCCGAGATCTCGGCGGATACCGCGCCTTCGCCGACGCCAGACCGGACAAGCATGGGTAACCGGCGGGAACGCCCGCCGTCAACGGCGTCCATGACATCGGTCAATCCGCAGGTATCGGGCCTTGTTACGGAGGTAGCCGATGGGGTCGTTGATGCCCTTGCGTCGGTTCTTCTTCAACCGGGCGCGCGGGCAGCGGTATGGAGTGCGGCAGCGAATTGTTCGGCGCCGCCGAGGATGGTGCGGGTGTGGCGGGCGACCCAGGCTTCGGCGGCCGGATCGTGCAGGCACCAGGCCGCGCTGCAGAGGTATTCGAGCACGTGGATGAGGTCGATCACGATGTGCACGTTCGCGCCTCGACGTTCGGCTTTGGACCTGCGCGACAGCATCGTGGACCGCCCCCGTTAGCCGGTCGAATTGTATCGGCCGGGGCGCTACGGCTCGGAGCGCCGACGCGCGAGATGGACCGTGATGTCGGCGGCGATCTCGACCGTCCCGGGCAGCACCCGCAGGATCCGGTCGAACACCCGCTCTTGGTCCGAGGCCGGCAGGACGAGGTAGGCCGAGACGGTCGAGAGGTGGCCGACGTACTCGCGGGCACTCATCGTCAGGCGCCGCTCGATCACGGACTGCTGGACATCCGTGAACCACTCGGAGCGTCGGAGTTCCGTACCCGGCCACTGCATGTCATACCCCGGAGGTGTCCCGTCCGGGGACGGGACGTCGTCGCTCTCCAGGAACGGTGCCCGCACGGTACGTACGGCGCCCGCCACGGCTGGGTCGGCCAGCTCGACCGGACCGCCGAACGAGGCGAACACGCCCCCCGGCTCCAGCAGCGCGGCCGCGCGCGGCCACCGGCCCTCCGGGTTTGTCCAGTGCAGCGCCGCCGCCGCGTACACCAGCCCGTACCGCTCCCGCTCCCCCGGCCGGAGGTCCTCGAACGCGGCGCGCACCGTCGTGACTCCGGCAGCCGGTACATGCTTGCGCAGCTCGGCGAGCATGGCTCCGTCAGGCTCGGTCGCGGTGACCGCGACCCCCCGCTGAGCGAACAGCCGGGTCGCCTTGCCCGTCCCGGCCCCGATCTCCAGGGCTGTCCGCACCGGATGGCCCGCGTACCCGATCACCCTGTCAAAAAGCTCCACGGGATACCCCGGCCGGAACCGTTCATATGCTTCCGCCATCACTCCGAAACTCAGCGCGCGACCAGACATGCCGAGCATCCTGACACGGCTCCGCCGACAGCGGCCCCGGTTTTCTCTTCAGTGGTCTCTTCGGGGTTCCCTTCAGGCGCTGAAGCGTTCGACGAGTGTCCTCATGGTGTCGAACGCGGGCTTGGGGGTGTAGTCGTCGGTGGTGAGCCCGAATCGGTGGAACAACCCTGGCTGGGAGCTGTCGGCGTCTCGCAGCGCGAAGTGTGTGTAGCCGCTCAGGTGGAGTCGCTTCGCTTGGGCGGCGATCACCCCGATCACGGTCTCGATGACGTCGGCCTGCCGGTGCGGGTGCCGGTCGGGCCCGGTGGGCCAGCCGTGCTCGGTGATGTGCAGCGGTAGGTGCCCCAAGCCGGCGGGTGTCAGCGCCGCGTCACGGTGGTGACGCAGCAGTCCCTCGACGGCGTGCGCGAGATCGGATGCGGCGACGGGCTGGAAGACGTCGGGGAAGAAGTCCAGGCCCACGTAGTCCAGATCGGCGATGAAGTCCTCTCCCCCACGGTCGGTCAGGTCGGTGACGAAGGCGGTGGCCGGGCCGAAGAGCGGAGTGGTGTTGAACCCGACGTGCAGGTGTGTGTGCCCGAGTTCGCGTGCTCGCGCCTTCACGGCGCGGACCCCACGGACGATCGCCTCGCGCACCGCCGGGTAGTAGCCGTCCAGCGTCGGGTTCGACGTGATGTTGGGCTCTTCCGCCACCTGCAACGTGCGCGTGACCGCGCCGTACTGCTCGACCAGCTCGCGCAGGAAGGCGCAGTATCCGTCGACGTTCCCGGCCGTGGACCGGTACTGCGCCACCAGGTCCAGGTGGCGCCCCCGCACAGCGTACTGAGCCGCGGTGGCCGGTGTCGCGGTCGCGTGCGGCTCGCCGGGGCGGGTGGTGTCGTCGAAGCCTATGTAGGCGCGCACCAGGAACGGGCGGCCCGGTCGGCCCTGGAGGCGGTCGAGTGCACTCGATACGAGGGCCGGGTCATCGGGCGGGCCGGAGGCCAGACCCCCGGTGTCATCGCCGGTGACTCCGCCCGGGTAGATCCCGAAGAGCATGCCGTCCTGCGTCGCCGTCAGCGTCACGTGTTCGATTCCTCTGGGTTCAGTGTTCTGCGGTGTGTGCGGGAGGTGTCGCGGCATCGGTGGCCGGCCACGTCAGTGAGCCGGTGCGGACGTCGTCGATGACCGAGTCGATCCATGCCGTCTCGGCGCGGGCGAGGCACAACGCGTACTCGGCTTCGATGACGTGCAGGCGGGGTGCGCCGGCCGCCAGGGCGTCCGCGAGGCGTTTCTCATCGGCGGACGTGCGCTGCCGGAGGCGCTCGGCACGCTCGCCCAGGGCCGCCACCGCGCCGCTCGGCCCGAGGGCGCCGAGGTAGGTGACCGCGCCCAGGAACCGCGAGAACTCCCGCTCCGGGTTGCGGATCTGGGAGTCCAGCCGCCGTACGAGTTCGTCGTAACCCGCTTGCGTGAGGGCGTAGACGGTCCTCTCCGGACGGTTGCCCGCGCGTTCCTGTCCTTGCGAAGCGAGCCATCCCGCTTCGGCCAGGGCGGCGACGGAGTTGTAGAGCGTGCCCCGCGTGATCGCGGCCGCGTGGTGATCACTGCGCTCGCGCAGCTCGGCAAGCATCTGGTGCGGGTGCGAGGGCTGTTCGAGCAGGAGACCCAGCACGGCCAGAACGATCGGGTTGTCGAGAGCGCGTCGAGGCATAGTCGAACTCTATCAGTCCAAATAAACTATTAGAGATCGGGTCGGCCACGGTCGGCCACCTCACTGGTTCCAGGGCAGCACCTCACGGCCCGGCGGTGCGATCAGCCCGTCCGGAACGGGTACGTGCGCCACCGAGTCCAGCGCGACCAGCAACGGCCGGACGCGCGCGTCGTGGACCAGTGTTCCCAGCTCGCCCACCACCTCCTGGTAGGCCGCCTCGTTCCCCTTGGTGCGCAGGTAGGCCAGGAGGTCGGTCAGCTGCCGCACCCGCTCGACGCGCTCCGGCCTGACTTTCCGCCACAGGTCCGGCGGCAGCAGAACGTCTCGTCGTCCGGCCGGTTGGCCAGCCGCAGGCGCGCCCCCGCGGGCAGGGCCTCGACCGTGTAGGACACGACGACCGAACGGACGTCCTCCCGCGGGTCGAGCCCCGGGTTCGCGACCTGCACCCGCTTCGACAGGACGAGCTGCCCGGACGTCCGCCTCAGCGGCTCGCCGTCGACGGTCCACGCCACCGTCACGGGTACGTCGGCGGGCGGGTAGACGTAGTTCCGCCCGCCTGGGGCCAGCACCTCCACCGCCTGCGGAGGCAGGCCGGTATCCCGGCCGCGCCAGTGCCGGCTGCGCAGGGTGAACACGGCGGGGCCCGCGGTGGCCGGATCATACGTGCGCGCATGGAGCCATCCACGGCGCAGCGCGGTGGTCGCGTTCAGGCTCGGGCCGAGACCCGAATACTCCGGCCGGCCGCCTCGCGGGGCGGCTGGGAAGTACGGGCCGCCGATGCCGCCGTAGGCCATCGCGCTCTTGACGCAGTACGGGTGCGCGTAGCCGCCGTAGTCCTCACCGGGATCCTTGAAGGCGGGGTCGCCGAACGAATGCGTCACGCGCAGCGCGTGACCCAGCTCGTGAGCCACGAAGTCGAACCGGTCCTTCACCCGCGTTCGGAAGCGATCGGGATCTACCGGATCCCGGTCAACGACCTGGACGGGCGCCCAGGCCCATTGCCACACGCTGATGCCCGGCGTACGGGAGAACCAGATCTTCCCGCGGGTGCCCTCGACTGCGACGCGCGGCCAGGCTTCGGCGATGCGCGCCCGGTCCGTACCGTGAGAACTCGGCTGAGAACGCAGCACATCGGCGAGGATGACGATGATGTCGTAGCCCTCGAAGGAGGGCGCTTCGGCCAGCCGCTCACGCAGGGCCGTCCCGACGCATGCACCGAGTGGGCCGAGGTTCTCGGGCAGGTAGCGCAAGAACGGGATCGCGACGCCGTCGGCGCCCAGCAACGTGGCCCCCGATCGTGCGGCAGACCCTTTGTTCGGCGCGTGGGCGGCATGACTCGATGCTCTCAGCGGCCACCGACACACCACCGCTCCCAACTTGCACGATGAGCAGACAAATAATCCGTAGGGGTTAACTTCCCGCGCGACCCCTATGTGACATTGGCACGCTGCGTTGTCATATTCCTGCCAGGTCTGACCCGCTCATCTCGTCGCACCCATCAGGGAAGGCAGGAAAATGGGCAAATTCAGGTACGGAACCACGGCATCGGCGATCGCGCTGGCCGCCTTGGGATCGCTCGCTTCCGCGGCAGGCACGGCCCACGCGGAAGCCGGCCAGGACACCATCACCATGCTGAAGCAGGAGAAGACCCAGTGGTGCTGGGTCGCCTCCGGGCTGACCATCGCCAAGTTCCAGGGCTTCGGCTCCACGCAGGCCGACTTCTGCACCCGGGCCCAGCCCTACTACGGCTGCAACAACCAGCCCGCCACGCTCGACGACATGGCCAGGGGCTGGAGCAGCCTCGGCATGACACACCTGGGCTCGGCGCTGAGCAGCGCGGCCACGTTCGACCAGGTGTACACCGACGTCAAGGCGGCCCGGCCGATCGGCGCCCGCATCGGGTGGTCCTCCGGCGGCGGCCACATGAACGTGGTCTACGGCTTCGACACCTCGAACACCAAGATCGCCGTGGCCGACCCGTGGCCGGACACCACCACGTACACGTGGTGGAACTACAGCGACTACGTGAGCAACAGCTCCTCCAAGTGGACCCACTCCCGCATCGGCATCTCCCGCTAAGGCAGGCGACATGCGCGACACCAGTGGCACCAACGGCAACGCCAGCAACACCACCTCTCGCCTCTCCCGTCTGTCCATCGTCATCGCACTGAGCGCATCCGCACTGCTGTGCGTCGTCGGTCCGGCCCACGCGGCCCACCCGGCTCACTCAGCCCCGGTCACGGCCTCGGCGAACAAACCGGCCAAGGACCCGCTCCCGGCCGACATCCCCGACTACCAGGCCGCCCTCGACGCCGTGAAGTCCCCGGACGTCCTCAACACCGTCTGCCGCTTCCTGCGCACGCCATTGCCCGCCGCCGGCGGCGCCGGCGGGCCGGTGCAGACCATCCCCGACACGGCCGAGCCCTGCCAGGGCCTGCCGGCCTTCACCATCAAGGACCCGGTCGCACGCAACGAGATCACCCCCGGGTTCGCCGCGGGCACCGCCCAGCCCCTGCCCACCGAGGCCATCGCTCTGACACAGCTGGTCTCCTCGCTGAGCGCCACCGTCAACGGCCGCAACGCCACCGTCATGCTCGCACCCACCCAGGGCGGCGGCTGGCATCTGGCGGCCGTACGCGACGGCGACAGCGACGCCACGTACGCCAGCAAGGCCACCCTGGGCACGCTGGTCTTCACCGAGCCGCAGATCCGCGGCTGGTACCAGCTCAAGCTCACCACCGTCGAACCGCTCAACGACCAGGCCCGCCAAGGACTGGACGGCCGGGCCTCGGCGTCGCTCAGCGACTACCAGAAGCTGGTCAAGGCCCGCTACGCCGACAAGCAACCCGGCTCGGAATACGCCACCAAGGGCTACTCCAGCGGCTACGGCCTCCAGAGCCTCC
Source organism: Streptomyces sp. NBC_00536 (assembly GCF_036346295.1). NCBI lineage: Bacteria > Bacillati > Actinomycetota > Actinomycetes > Kitasatosporales > Streptomycetaceae > Streptomyces > Streptomyces sp. NBC_00536. The sequence goes on from NZ_CP107819.1 coordinate 48,750, forward strand.
AGTCCACGACCTCCAAGACCTCCACGACCGACGAGACCTCGTCCTCCGCCCTGCTGCTGGCCGGTGGCTCCGCCGCGGCACTCGCCCTCGCGAGCGGGGCCGTCGTACTCCGGCGACGCCGGCGCACAAGCACCCGCTGAGCCCAGCCCCGTACACCCGTCAGTCCCCGGTCACCCCGTGCCCGGCCCCGGCAGCCAGCCGGGACCGGGCACGCCCATGAGCGGTCCGGCTGGCGCTGCCGGATCCGGCCTGGGCGACCAAGGTGCCCGTCCCCGCGCTCCCATGCGTCGCTGGAAACGGCGGGATGTGCAGCGGAGCTTCGGGGGTGAGCGGTCCTGGCCCGGCGCGCGGACGACCGGGCGGTGCTGAGCGCGCGGCGGCAGCCCGCCTGCCGTGATCACGCCGGGCCGCCGACGCCCACCGGACGGCCCGCCGTGCGGGGGCCGAGCCGGGCGGCGTCCAGCTCGTCCTGCCAGGCGCTGGAGGCGAAGGCTGAGCAGTACAACTCGGCGCAGGCCGCCAGGTGTTCGGCGAACGCGGCGCGGAGCCGGGCGGTGTAGTGCCTGCACAGGGCGGCCACCGGGGTCCCGCCCGCGTCGGCGTCGATCACGGCGGCGGCGAGGACTGCCGTGCGCAGGGCCTGTGCGGTTCCCGTGCCGCTGAGCGGGTCGTAGCGGATGGCGCCCGCCCCGACGGTCAGCACCCCGGACGGCGACTCGTTCGTGGGCTCCAGCGCCGGGGCGAGGTGCAGCCGGGGGGCTGCCGGGATGGCGGCCACCGTACCGGGCGGGCGGCGCAGTACGTCGCCCGCCGCGGACTCGGCGAGCAGCCGGGCCAGCAGCCCGGCCGGGTCCTCGACAGGACCGGGGACCATGGCCTGCACCAAGCAGTCGCCCGCACCAAGGGGGGTGATCTGGACCCAGCCCAGACCCGTGGTGTCCAGCACGGCAGTCCGCTCGTCCCGGCCCTCCCGCAGCGGTGCGGTGCCGGCCAGCAACCGTCGTCGCCCGACCGCGTGGTGGGCCGGCGGTGCGCCGTCCACCGCCTGCGCCGTCACCCTCCACCGCGCCGGGCCGCCCGTGTCCGGCGTCGGCCGGGCCCCGAGCCGCTCCCGCATCCGAGCCGCCAGCAGCGCCCCGTCCACCACCCGTCCCGCCTGTGCGAATCGCGTGGGTCGGGCCCCGTCCCCCCACCGCACCCGGCGGTGGGTCAACTCCCACGCATCGTCGAGAAGTCCGTCTCCCCAAACGGAGCGGAGCAGCTCCAGCGTCGGCCCGGTCAGCAAGAGGGGCCGGGGACCCGCCCCCGGGCCCGGCGCCACGAGCCGGATCCGGTGCCCGCGCCCGAGCAGCAGCCACGCGCAGGTGAGTTCCGCCAGCCCCGATCCGGAGATCGCGACGGGGCTCACCCGTTGCCGCCGCCGTCGTGCATGGTCAGTGCGCCGAGCAGTGCTTCGGTGTCACGGTAGTGGCGCACCACCATCCTCCGCTCGCCCACCTCGACGAGGCCGAAGAGCGCCTCCTGGGCCCGCATGGCAGCGAGGGCCGCGGCCCTGGTGAGCGGCCCGTCGGCGAGGGCCGGCCCGCCCGCGGGGGCGGGCCCCGCCAGCCATGCCGGGAGCGTGAAACGGGGTGCCACCCCGCGTGCGGCGAGCATGTGGTTGATCTCGTGCAGGTTGGCCATCGTACGGCGGGACTGCTCGATCAGCACTCCGCCCGCGCTGTCGCCCAGCGCGAACGTGGGCCGCAGCGTTCCCAGCAGCATCGCATAGTACAGGTCGCCGAGTTCCAGGAGCCGTGTGTGCAGGGCGCCTCCGTCGCCCGGCCCCAGGTCGCGCAGGTACCGGTCGGCGGTGAACGGCGCCAGATGGCCCTTGACGGCTTTGAAGCGGTTGAAGTGGTCGCCGCCCTCGTCGATGATCAGTTTGATCAGGTGGGCGAGCCGCTCCCACTCCGGGAAGAGGTCGGGCCGCTTCACCAGGGTTTCGTGCAGCTTGACGTACATCCCGTCCACACCGGTGTCCACCTGCTGGCTGGGTGCCTCGACGTCGATGAACCACTGCAGCTGGGCGGCGTCGAGCGGACGCAGTGCGAAGTCGTGTGCGCCGTCGCGCTCGATCGTGACCGCACGGCCGAGGACGACGGGCTCCCCCAGTGTTCCGAGGGCCTCGTTGACCCACCGCAGGTGCCGCATCTCGTCGACCGCGACGGCGAACACCTCCTGTGCGGCCGCGTACACCTTCCTGGTGAGGTCACTCGGGTTCGCGGGCAGGCTCATCGGCGCCTGGAGCGAGTAGTGGGCGAACAGGTACTCCACGCACAGCGCGTGTTCGACCGTGGCCAGCGTCTTCAGCTTCTCGATGACCGTCGGCCGGTCCAGCGGCTTTACGGACGAAGGTCCCGGGATGCCCTTGCTGTCGTCCTCGCGGTCGTTGAGGACCACGGGCAGCACGTTCCAGTTCGCGATCAGCCCCGGGTAGGTGAACTCCAGCGCCGTGCGCACTCCGCGTGGGGAGGCCGCGTCGGCCGCGTCCGTGTCCAGGTCGGATACCGGCGTACGGTCCCTGCGCAGGAAGTTCATCTGGGGGACGCTGCCGTCCGAGCTGCTGGTGACGTCGGGTTTCGAAGCTGCCCAGTAGAAACACCCGCAGTCGCGGAAGTCGTACTGCCACGGCGCGCACAGGCTGCGCGTGAGGTCGCCGGGCTGGTACACGTCCGGGTCGATCACGCCGTCCGGGTCCAGGTAGCGGGCCCGGTCGGCGATGAGCAGGGCGAGTTTGAAACCGCCGTTCGGGCCGCGCCGCACGAAGCCCGCGTTGTTGCGCCGCAGCCCGTTGACGTCCCCGACGGCCAGGGCGCCGTCCGACCACCTGCCGGGTCCAGGACCGAGCAGAACGGCGATCCGGCCGGGCAGCAGATCGCGCACCCGCCGCCAGACGTCCAGGCCGTCCAGCCCGCGGCAGTCGATCACGGGGGCCTGGGACTCCGTCTGATCCACGGTCGTGCGTCCGCACAGCGCCCAGATGTACAGGGGGGTGTCGGGGTCGTTCACGTCGGCGGCCGTCAGGCCCTGCGCCGAGGCGGCCCCGCCGTCGACGGTCACGACCCTGGAACCGCTGCCGCGTTGGAAGTCGACGGTCAGGCCCGGGAAGAACGCCCTGTCCAGGTTGCGCTGATCGAATTCGAGGCCGGGGAAGCAGTTGTCGACACCGCTTTCCGGGCGGGTGCCCGAGGGGTTGCCGCGCACGACGTAGTCGGCCCGGGCAGTGAGGTTGCGCGGGAACAGCTTCCCGTCGGGGGACGGAAGGTCTGGCATGGACGGCTCCTTCAGACGGCGCTGGCGGGGCTGGCGGGGCTGACGAGAGCGGGGCCGGAGTCGGCGGACGCGGCGAAGAACTCGGGTGCGGCGGCTGAGAGTTCGACGTAGGCCGACAGGCAGAAGGCCAGCCAGCCGCGGATGTACTCACAGCCCGGCCGTCCCCGGCGGCTGACCTCGTGGTAGCAGCCGCCGCCGCACAGGTAGCGGGCCCAGCAGGACCGGCACGGCTCCTGACGGTCGACATGGCGCAGCGCCAAGTGCCGGGCGCGGGCGGCAACGTCGGAGCCCTCCGCCAGGGAACCCATGGCGAAGGCCGGGTCGTCGACCAGCCGGTGGCAGGCGTACAGGCCTCCATCGGCGGAGGCGCTGAGATATCCGGCGCCCGCACCGCAGGGGTACGGGCGGTGCGTGCCCCGATGCAGTTGGTGCATCGCGGTCTGGAAGTTGCCGAAGGGGTAGGCGCGCCCGGCCGACAGCTCGCGCAGCGCCTTCTCGCCGCACTCCACCATCCGGTCCAGGAACCCGGTGAAGGCCTCGGTGGTGATCTCGTACGCGGGATCGGGCGCGCTGACCACGGCGGCGAAGCCGACCTCGTCGAAGCCGAGGCCGATGCCGTGCTCCAGTACGTCGAGCAGCCGTCCGGTGTGCGGGGTGACGCTGACCCGCGCGGCCAGGTGGCGGGGCCGTCCGTGCCGGGCGAGCACCTCCAGTCCGGCCCGCAGACGGTCGTACGCGCTGCCTCCGCCCGGTGCCCGCCGCAGCGCGTCGTGGCCCTCGCGGTCACCGTCCAGGCTGACCGTGACGGTGAAGGGGTGGCCCGCGAACAGGCGGGCGTCCTCGGGGCGTACGGTCGTCAGGTTGGTGGTGAGGGCGAAGCGGACCCGGTTTCCGGCCGCGGATCCGGCCCGTTCGGCGTACGCGACCACCTCGTGCAGCAGGTCCCGGGCCAGCAGCGGTTCGCCGCCCATGAAGCCGACCACCACGTCCGCGCCGGGCGCGGCTTCGGCCAGCAGCCGGTCGACCGCCTCGAACGCCGTGCGCCTGGGCATCGCACGGGCGGCACCGCCGAACTTGCCCTCGTCCGCGTAGCAGTGCCCGCAGCTGAGGTTGCACGCCTGCATCACATTGAGCGAGAGGGAGGCGAGCGGCGGCGGCTCTGCGGGCGTGCCGTCGATGCGCCGCTCCGCCCACAGGGGCAGCGCGAGCTCGCGGGCCAGGTCCTCCAGCGAACCCTCCGGGGCCGCCGTCCACCGCTCCAGCCGGGCGGCGGTCTGCTCGGGCAGGTCGTACACCCGGCTGCCGTCCGCGACGAAGAGATGCGCACCGTGCGCGCTGCGGAAGACCCGGACCTCGGAGCGCGGATCCGGGGTGGTCCGAGCGGTCACCGCGTCCGCCGGAGGCGGCTCGGCCGGGCGGCGGCCGATCTGCAGCAGTACGGTCATGACCCGGGCTCCGTGTTCTCGCGCAAGGAGTCTGCCCATCCGGTGAGCAGGTCGTACTGGCGGCGGGTCAGGTGCAGCGGTCCGGCGTCGGCCCCGCGCATGGCGACGGGCATACGGCCGTCGAGGTAGTCGGGTGCGTCCTCGACCGGTTCGCGGACCACCCGCCGGATCAGGTCGGGCTGCTCCCGCAGCAGGTCCTCCAGCACCTCCAGCGCCACGAAGCGCCGGTGACGGCGCCGACCGCCGTCGGTGAGCGCGAGCAGGACACCGGTCAGCGGTTCGGGGACCGTGAGCGGGCCGCGGTCGTTCACGCCGTCTCCGTCGCGGTCCTCGCCGTACACGTCGCGGACGCGCTCGTTCTGGACGTCAACGTTGATGTTCCCCACCGTTTCCAGGATCCGCTCGAACAGGTCCCGGATCTCCAGGGTGGTGAGCTGCTGTTGGGCCAGGTACGCGGGGTCCTTGACCTCTGCGCGCTGGACCCGGTCCGCCAGCCCGTCGGCGAGCGAGACGAAGGGCCTGCGGTCCGGGGCGAAGTCGGGCGGGCTCACCACGATCCGGGCCGAGGCTTCGAGGCCCCCGGGGAGGGTGACGGTGACCGTGCCGTCGCAGATGTCGTCCACCAGCCCCAGGCTCTTCCGGTTTTCCGCACCGGCGAAGAGGCCGCCCGGGACGGTCCTCGGGTCGTCGCTGGTGTCCTGGAGCGGGAAGCCGCACCACTTGGCGTCCGAATTGAGGATCAGCCGCTGCGGCGGAAGCTCGTAGTCGGTGTCCGCGGCGCGGGTCTGCAGATCGGTCGGTCCGTAGACGGCGCCGACGCCCGGCCTGAACCGCAGCCGGAGTTCCGGGAGGGCGGCGTTCGGCGTGGGCACCTGTACGGAGCCCAGCGGCAGGCTGTGGCCGAGGGGTACCAACGGATTCGCGACGCCTTGCGGCGAACCCCCGGCCAGCGGACGGAGGGTGTGGTCGTCGCCCCGCACCTCCACGAGCGCCTCGACCCGGTCACCGTCGGACTGGGTGTAGTGGTGCGCCTTGTGATTGGCCACCGCGACCTTCCACTGCAGATCCGCCAGGGTCAGCCCGGACTCCGTCAGCACTGCCCGGGTCAGCGGCCCGCTCCCGCGGTTCCCGCCGAAGGTCCAGCTGCCGTGCAGCTCGAAGTACGGGCACACCGGCCGCCAGCCGTCCTGGTCCTTGAAGAGCACCGGAGCGGGCAGCCCCTCGGGCGTTTCTTCGGGCATGCGCTCGGTCAGGGTGCCGTCGGGGGCGAGGTCGAGGGTGGGGGCCGGGACGACGGTGGTCTTGCCGGAACCGCGCGGCGACAGGTCGCTCGGTCCCCAGCTGTAGTTGTCGCACGGCACGGGGGAAGGCCCCAACCGGGCGATGGCGAGCGGTGGATGGAGCCAGATTCGGTCGATCACCGGCATCTCCTAGCGGTGGCAAGCCCGGGGAGGAGACGAGCGTGTGCGACCTCGTGGGTCGCGGGCCGGGCCCGCAAAGACAGAGCAGAATCACGGTACGTGATCAAACGTACGAGATTCGTCACAATCTGTCACGCACGACACGGGCGGTGCGTGCCGCACCGCCAACACCGGTCTCCGGTCTCCGGTCTCCGGTCTCCGGTCTCCGGTCTCCGGTCTCTGGTCTCCGGTCTCCGGGGCGACGCTCCGCCCGCTCTGGCTAGGCTGTCGCCATGACCAGCGCAGGGACGAGCCGTCGGCGGATCATCGGTGCCGGGCTCGTCGCGGCCTCGGCGGCGCTCGCCGGATGTTCGGGCAAGCCCGCTCCGGTGCGGCGGCTGCGGCTCGCGACCGGGCCGGAGGGAGGTCCGTACAACGCCTTCGGGAAGGCCCTGGCACAGGCCCTCGCCGCCGACGGGCGCGGCCCGGAGATCGTCCCCGTCAGCACCGCGGCCAGCGTGGACAACCTGCGGCAGCTGGACGAGGGCACCGTCGAACTGGCCCTCGGGATGGCGGACACCGCCGAGGACGCGGCCCTGGGACGGGAGTCGTTCACCCACCCCGCCACGCATGTGAGCGCGCTGGCCCGGGTCTACGTGAACTACACGCACCTCGTCGTCCCGGCCGACGGCCCCGTGCGCGAGGTCGGCGCTCTCGCGGGCCGTCCGGTCGCGGCCGGTGCCACCGGGTCGGGAGTGCAGGTGGTCGCGGGCAGGGTGCTGCGGGCCACCGGGCGGGGCGGCGGCGCCGCGCCGGACGAACGGCCCCTGGGTCTCGCCGCGTCGGTGGACGCCCTGCGTGCGGGCCGGGTCGACGCGCTGTTCTGGTCCGGCGGCGTGCCGACGCCGGCGCTCGCCGACCTGGCCCGTGAACTGCCGCTGAGATTCCTGCCGTTGGACAGCCACGTGGGTCCGCTACGGGAGCGCTACGGTCCCGTCTACTCAGCCGTCACCCTTCCGGCCGGGGTGTACGGGCTCACCGATCCGGTGGGGACCATCGGGGTCGGCAACTACCTCCTGGCCCGCGACGACCTGCCGCGGAGCACCGTCGAGGCCCTGCTGCGGGTGGTGTTCGACCGGTGGCGGGACCTGCTGCGCGAGGTCACGGCGGGAGTCCGGCTGGAGCCCCGGTTCGCCATCTCGACCGGCAGGGTACCGCTGCACCCGGGCGCGGCGGCCTACTACCGCTCGGTGTACGGCTGAGCCGTCACGCGGCGGGCAGCCGCAGTTCGAGGACCAGTCCGTGCGGCGTGTTCCCGGCGGCCCGGAGCCCGCCTCCGCTGCTCCGCGCGATCTCCTCGGCGATGGCGAGCCCCAGCCCGCTGCCCCGTACGTTCTGATGTTCCGGAGACCGCGCGAAGCGGCGCATCAGCAACGGTAGTTGGTCCTCGGGTACGCCGGGGCCGTCGTCGCTGACCCGCACCACGACACCCCCGTCGGCGGCGCGCGAGACCCGCACCTCGACGCTGCCGCCGAGCGGAACGAACTTCACGGCATTGTCGAGGAGGGCATCCAGGATCCGGCCCACCGCGTCCGGCAGGGCACGCACCACCAGGCTCCCGGGAAGGCCGCCGCCCGTCGGCCCCAGACGCAGCCCGGCGTCGCGGAACACCGGACCCCAGGCCGCCATCCTGTCCCGTACCGCCCGCGCGGCGTCCTGGTCCCTCGGCTCCGCCGTACCGGACTCCACCCGCGCCAGCGCCAGCAGCCCGTCGAGCAGTTCCTCCAGGCGCGCCGCCTCGTCCAGGGCGCGGGTGTGCTCGGCCAGGCCGGGCCCGGGGGCGATGTACGGCTCGACGTTCTCCATCTGCAGCACCAGCGTGGCCAGCGGATTGCGCAGTTGGTGGGAGGCGTCGGCGACGAAGTCGCGCTGGCGGCCCATGGAATCGGCGACGTCCTGCGCCATGGTGTTGAAATGCCGTCGCAGGTTCCGCAGTTCGGGCGGTCCGGAGTCGGAGACGGCGCGCGCCTGGAGCCTGCCCGCGGTCAGCCCCTCCACGGCCCGGTCCAGGTCGCTGACCGGACGCAGCAGCCAGCGCGCGATCCCCGCCGCGACCAGCGCGGCCGCCGCGAAGGCGGCGAGCGCCCCGGCGGCGATGAGCGACCACCGCGCCGTGACGTCCCGGCGGGCCGCCGCGGTCGGCAGGGCCATCAGGACGGCCCCGCTCACCCGCTCGTCACGACCCACCGGCTCGGCCAGCACCACGGAACCCGGGCCCCAGGGCCGGATGGTCGGCAGCCGCTCGGTGGAGCGGCCGGTGAGTGCCCGGCCCCGGGCCTCCGCCACCGCGGCGGAGGGCTCCGAGCCTGCGCCCTGCGCCAGGGCCCCCGCCGTTCCGGCCCGGGCCACCGTCCGGCCCGAGGTGTCGACGACGGCCACCGCGGCCCCGTACAGCTGCGCGTACCGGCCGATCTCCGCGGAGAGCTCGGAGCGGTCGGCCTCGGTACGCATCCGCTCGGCGAGTTCGGCGAACCGTACGGCCTCCGAACGGCGTTGCAGCAGCATGTGCTCGGTCCGTCCGCGCGCGTAGGCGTCCGCCAGCGGCAGGCAGAGCAGCAGCATCGCCGCGCCCATGAGCACCAGCAGCACGGCCAGCAGCCTGCGCCTCACGGCGCGGGGTCCGCGCCGGCGGGACAGCCGAGCTGATAACCGAACCCGTGCACGGTGCGCACCAGTTGTGGGCGCCCGGTCTTGGCACGGATCCCGGCTACGTGCACGTCCAGCGAGCGGGAGGTACCGAGGAAGGCATCACCCCAGATCCGGTCCAGGATCTCCTCGCGGGCGTGCACCTCGTCCGGGCGCGCGGCAAGAAAGGCGAGTACGTCGAACTCCCGCCGGGTGAGCCGGACTTCGACTCCCGACACGGTCACGGTCCGGCCCGCCGGATCCACCTCCACGTCCCCGGTGCGCACGGCCCGGCCGCCGCCACGCCCGGCGTCCGCGTCGAGGCGGCCGGAACGCCTGCCCGAGCGGCGGCGTACGGTGTCGATACGGGCCATCAGCTCGGCCATCCGGAACGGTTTGACGACGTAGTCGTCGGCGCCCGCCCGCAGCCCCTGCAGGACGTCGCGCTCCTCGCACCGCGCCGTCACCACGATCAGCGGCACGTCGCAGACCGTGCGCAGCCGTCGCAGCAGTTCGAGCCCGTCCAGATCGGGCAGGCCCAGGTCAAGGAGGACGAACTCGGCCTCGCGCAGGTGCAGCAGGGCGTCCAGGGCCCGGCCGACGCGGCGGACGGTGTGCCCGCGCTGGGCGAGAGCGGTGCCGAGGGCCTGAGCCATGCGGTCGTCGTCCTCGACGAGAAGCGCGTGCATAGACAGTCCTGACCCTGATCCCGATCCTGGAGCAGCAGCTTACGTGCGGGCCCGCCCCGGGTCACCGGTGCCGCTTTCAGCGCGCGGCCTCGACGGACGCCTCCGGCCGCCCCCGCTCCGGCTCGCGGCCCTCGCCCTCGCCCTCGCCATCGGCCTCGGCCTCGGCGCGGCTGAGCACGGCATCGCGGGTGTCGGGCATCAGCAAGTACGTCACGAGGGAGATCAGCGCACAGCCGGAGACGTACCAGAAGAACAGCTTCTCGTGGCCACTGCTCTTGAACCACAGGGCCACGTACTCGGCCGTGCCGCCGAAGAGCGCGTTGGCGATCGCGTACGGCAGAGCCACGCCCAGGGCCCGCACCCGGGTCGGGAACAGCTCGGCCTTGACCGCCGCGTTGATCGAGGTGTAGCCGGTGACGATCACCAGGGCCAGCAAGGACAGACCCAACGCGGACCAGTACGAGGACGCCGACCCGAGGGCCGTCATGATCGGGTACGTGCCGACGGTGCAGCCCACGGCGAAGGTGATCAGCAGGGGGCGCCGCCCGATCCGGTCGGACAGCATCCCGGCGAAGGGCTGGAGCACGGCGAAGAGCGCCAGCGCGGTGAAGCTGACCAGCGTCGCCGTGGTCTTCGGCATCCCGGCGCTGCCGACCAGGTACTTGGTCAGGTAGGTGGTGTACGTGTAGTAGGCCACGGTCCCGCCGAGGGTGAGCGCCATGACCAGCCCCGCCTGCCGCCGGTGCTGCCACAGGACCTTGAGGGTGCCGCGCGCGCTGTCGTCGCGGGCGCCCTCTCCCGCCGACTCCTCCTTGAACGCGTCGGTCTCCGGGAGGCGCCGCCGGATCCAGAAGACGACCACCGCGAACAGCGCCCCGAGGACGAAGGGGATCCGCCATCCCCAGCTGCCCAACTGTGCCGTGGTCAGGGTGTGCTGCAACGTGATGAGCATGCCCAGGCCGAGGAGCTGGCCGCATGTCATCGACACGTACTGGAACGAGGAGCCGCGGCCCCGCCGGTTCCGGGCCGAGGCCTCGGTGAGGTAGGTCGCACTGGCCGCGTACTCGCCTCCGATGCTCATGCCCTGGAGCAGGCGGGCAAGCAGCAGCACCAGGGCGCCGAAGTACCCGGCCTGCCCGTAGGTCGGGGCAACGGCGATCAGCAAGGCGGCCACCGACATCATGGTGACGGTGAGTGTGAGCGCGCTCTTGCGTCCGTGCCGGTCGGCGGCCCGGCCGAGCACCCACCCGCCGACGGGGCGCATGAGGAAGCCGACCGCGAAGATCCCCGCGGTGTTCATCAGCTGCGTGGTCGGGTTGTCCCCGGGGAAGAAGGAGTCGGCGAAGTAGATCGCGAAGCTGGCGTAGACGAACCAGTCGTACCACTCGACGAGGTTGCCGAGCGATCCGCCGACCAGGGCGATGCGGCGCTTCTTGCGTTCGTCCGCGAGCGGTGCTGCGGGGACGGCGACGGACGAGGACATGACGCCTCCAGGCGAGACCCCTGACAAGGGGGCGGGAGCGGCCCCGACGGCGGGGAGTGCCCAGAGCATGCGTCCTCCCCGATCCCCGGACAACGACTGCCCCACAGATCTAACGTCCCGCTAAGAAAGGGTGAGGACCGCCGGGGAGAACCGTGTGCGCCCAGCCAGAACGGGAACCGGCCGACGCGCGCCTCGGCCGCCACTTCCCCGATGATGCCCAGTGCCCCTGCGAGGGTGCCCGTGTGGGGTCGGAGGGAAGCTCCGCGAGCGCGTTACCTGAGGCCCCGCTTACCTCTCCCTTAAGCGGAACCTAAGACTCACATCCGCCGCCCCGAATCGAACGATTGTCCATTTCGGGGCGGATAGCGTGCTGCCACACCCGACCCCCGAGAAACCCAGAGGCAGGCACGCGATGGGCACTACGACCGGCCACCGGCGCACGACGAGCAAGAAGGCGAAGGCCACCGGAGCGATCTCGGTGGCGGCGGTGATCGGTGGCGCCGCCTTCGCCTTCACCGGTACCGCGCAGGCCGCCTCCGTCGGAGCCGTGTACACGAAGTCCACTTCCTGGAGCGGCGGTTACACGGGGCAGTACGTCATCACCAACAACACCGGGCAGGCCCAGCCGGATTGGACCCTCCAGTTCGATCTGCCCGCCGGGACGAAGATCGGCTCCCTCTGGAACGGCACTCACACCGTCAACGGTCAGCACGTCACCGTGAAGCCCGCACAATGGAACAAGGAGCTGGGCGCGGGGGCCTCTGTCACGGTGGGCTTCGTGACGAGTACGAGTGGCAGCGCCAACCCCGGCAACCCGACGGCCTGCCGGATCAACGGGGTGAAGTGCTCGGTGGACCAGGGCGCGACGCCCCCGCCGGGCGGCCGGCCCACCACCGCCCCGACGGCGACCGCGAGCGCCCCCACCCCCTCCACGCCATCCACCCGGCCCACCCCCACCGGGACGCCGACGCCGACCGCGACCGCCACTCCCCCGCCCTCCACCGGCACCCCGGCCGTCGGCGGAGCACGTTTCGCCCCGTACGTGGACACCTCCCTGTACCCCGCCTACGACCTCCTCGACACCGCCGCCAAGACGGGGGTGAAGGAATTCCACCTCGCCTTCATCACCTCCGGCGGCGGCTGCGCGCCTCTGTGGGGCGGTGTCACCGACCTGGCGAACGACAAAGTCGCCGGGCAGATCGGCGCACTGCGGGCCAAGGGCGGCGACGTACGTGTCTCCTTCGGCGGCGCCGCCGGGCGCGAGCTGGCACTGAACTGCGCGGGCGCCGACGAACTGGCGGCGGCGTACGGCAAGGTCATCGACCAGTACCGGCTGACCAAAGTCGACTTCGACATCGAGGGCGCCGCCCTGCCCGATGCCGCGGCCAACGCCCGCCGCGCCCAGGCCATCGCCAAGCTGCAGAAGTCGCACCCTGGCCTGGACGTGGCGTTCACCCTGCCCGTGATGCCGGAGGGCCTCACCCAGCCGGGTGTGGCGCTGCTGGCCGACACCAAGCGGGCCGGAGTCCGGATCGACGGCGTCAACATCATGGCGATGGACTACGGGCCCGCGTACAGCGGTGACATGGGGCAGTACGCGATCCAGGCGGCCACGGCCACGCAGGCACAAATCAAGGGGGTGCTGGGGCTCTCGGACGCGGCCGCGTGGAAGGCGGTGGCCGTCACGCCGATGATCGGCGTCAACGACGTCGCGAGCGAGGTCTACACCGTCTCCGACGCGACGCAGCTCGTGGACTTCGCGAAGTCGAAGGGGATCGGGCGGCTGGCGATGTGGTCCGCGACCCGTGACCAGCAGTGCGCGGCGGGCGAAGTGAACCACGCCGACCCGACGTGCAGTTCGATCACGCAGCAGCCGCTGGCCTTCACGAAGGCGTTCGGCACGCTCCACTAGCCAACCCCGAGCGCACGGAACGGCTCTCCTTTCTCGGCCGAACGCCCCCGCACCCGTTGGCCTATCGGGTGCGGAGGGCGTCGACGGCGATGCGGGCGGTGGTTCCGATGACGGCGTCTACGGCGGGGAGAGTGGCGGCGGGGTTGTCCGCGCGGGTGAAGACGGCGATGGCGTAGCGGCCGCCGTCGGGGTATTCGATGACGCCGACCTCGTTGCGGAGGGTGGGCAGGGTGCCGGTCTTTCCGGCGACGTGGACGTCGTCGAAGGGGAATCCGGAGGCCATGCGGTGGGGCCATACCTGGAGGCCGAGGAGGCGGCGGATCGCGGCGCCGTGTTCGGGTGTGCAGGCTTCGTCGCGCCAGATGGCGCTGAGGAGGCGGGTCATGTCGCGAGGGGTGCTGTGGTTGGTGCGGGCGGGGTCCAGCGCGCGCAGGCGGGCGATGACACGGGGGTCGGTCAGGGCCTGTGCGCCGTCGGGGCCGGCGTCTTCCCGGATGGTGGCGAGGGTCTGGGCGAAGGTGTGCGGGGCGAGGGTACCGGTGAGTCCGAGGCGCCGGGTCGTGGTGTTGACGGCGTCGAGGCCGACGCGTTCCAGAAGGAGTTCGGCGGCGGCGTTGTCGCTGACGGCCGTCATGAGGTAGGCGGCGTCGCGCAGGGAAATCCGGACGGGGTCGAGCATGGCCGCCAGCCCGGTCGGTCCTGGCGTGCGTCCGGCGGAATGACATTCGAGCTGTTCGGTCAGGTCCAGGAGGCCTTGCTCGGCCTGCTGGTGGAGGGTGAGGAGCAGGCAGAGCTTGTGGACGCTGGCGGTTGCGACCGTACGGTCGGCGCCCGCGTTGATCTCGGCGCCGGTGTCGATGTCGGTGGCGTGGAGCCAGCCGGTGGCACCGGCTTCGGCGAAGGCGCTGTGGATGCGCTGGAGGGGGTTCACAGCCAGTACTCCGATGCCGGACGCAGGTGGAGGGGGTGCTGGGGACGGTCGGCGGACACCCCTGTGGTGGTGCGCAGGACGTTGAGGGCGGTGTCGGCGAAGGCGGTGACGGCGCCGCTGTTGCGGTCCTTCGGCCAGGCCGCGGAGAAGCGCCAGGCGAGCGGGGTGCCTGCCAGGGGACGCCAGATGATGCCCGGACCGCCGTCGTCGGCCGTTTGACCCGGGTCGGGTGGAGCGAAGGCGACGGCGTTGACGGAGTGAATCAGGCCTCGGATGAAGCTGTCGCCCTGGCCGTGGCGGACGGTGTCGGGGGTGTACCCGCCGCGGGCACAGGTGGTGAGCAGCTCGTCGTAGAGGGCGGGGGCATCGGCACGGGGGAAGAGGATCAGGTCGTACCCGGTGAGGGCGGACAGCGGCACATCGACGCGTGCGGCCAGGGGCGAGTCCGGTGGCAGGAGCACGCCCAGTTCCCGGCGCAGGACCGGGCCGAGTTCGAGCCCGGTGGTGTCACAGGGGTGATGGATCAGCCCCACGTCGAGTTCGTGGGAGGACATACGGGCGAGTTGTTCGGCGGTGGACAGCTCGTGGAGTTCCACCTCCAGGCCGGGCTGGTGGCGGCGCAGGTCGGCGAGGATCGCGGCGACGGGCTCCCCGGCGATGCCGGAGGGGAGCGCGGCACGCAGGAGGCCGCTGCGGCCGTCCCGGATGCGGGAGGCCACGGCAAGGAACGTGTCGGTACGGGCGAGGAGAGCGCGCGCTTCCTCCAGCAGGAGTGCGCCGCCCTGGGTGAGGGTGACCCGGCGGCTGGTGCGTTCGAAGAGCCGTACGCCGATTTCCTTCTCCAGGCGCTGGATGCGCTGGGAGAGGGGTGGCTGGGCCATGCCCAGCCGGATGGCGGCTCGACCGAAATGTCTCTCCTCTGCAACAGCGACGAAGCACCGCACATGTCCGACTATGTCCATGATCAGGAACGATATCAGAAGCACATCATTGCGGATTTGATTCTGATATTGGACATGGTGCCGGTGCAGGTGCTGATCTCGGGACATGCCCACGCAAACGTGTCACGCCGTCGGTCTTCTCCTCCTTCTGTTCGCCGTCGGCGTGGGCGCCTGCGCCCTGGCGTGCGCACCGGCTCTTGAGCGCCGGCTGGATACGGAAGGACCGTTCGATGCCTGAGCCTCAACACCCTGCCCCCGACCGGCGCCGACGTTGGCGCCTCTTCAGCACTGCCGCCGCGGCGGCCACCGTCGCCGCGGCGGCCACCGTCGCCGCGGCGGCCACCGTCGCCGCGGCCGGAACGTACGCCGCGCAGTGGGGACCGTTCTCGCCGGACGAACCGGTTACCGATCCGGCCGCCGTGGCCCAGGCGCAGGGGGTTCCTGGTGGACTGGGCAGGCGGCCGCGCCGAGAGCGCGGGGGCCCGCACCACCACTCCTGACCAGGCACAGAGCGTTCTGCGGAACTTCACCTCAGGGCTCGGCATCGTCAAGCCGACCCTGACCGTCGGCGCGGCGAGTCCGGCGAAGGACGGCGCCGTCACCGTCGCGTTCTCCGCGAGGATGCCGGTCCCAGGTCTGGGGACGTGGTCCTACGACTCGCGGATACCCGTGCGCCGCCAGGAGGACGGGGCACCCGCCAAGGTCGTCACCCAGCTGCGCGCCCTGATGCGCGCCACGGTCACCGAAGGCACCGCGCGAGGACTGGCCGGCCTGCCCGGGCACGTCGGTGCGAAGACCGGCACCGCCGAGGTCAGCGAGAGCGCTCCGAACAACGGATGGGTCGTCGCCACCCGCGGCAACGTCGCCGTGGCCGTTGTCGTCGAGGGCCGCTTCACCGACGGATCGTCCGCGGTACCCGTCGTGCGCCACCTCCTGGAAGCCGTCCCAGCGGACCCTTCCTGACCGGCACCTGCCCCCCGCCCGCTCACCCGCGGCGCGTCCTTCTCCGAAAGTGAACATGAACAAGACCCTCCGACATGCGGCAGTCTTCTTCGGGGTGCTGTTCTTCGCCCTGCTCGGCCGGGCAGCCTGGATCCAGGCCGTTTCCGCCGAGAGCCTGGCCAAGGACCCGAACAACCGCAGAAACCTGATCGAGGCGTTCGGCCGCCCGCGCGGGGACATCATCGTCGCCGGACGCCCGATCACCGGTTCGATACAGACCCCGGGCTCCGACCTGCTGTACAAGCGCACCTACACCGACGGGCCGATGTACGCGCCGGTCACCGGCTACCTCTCCCAGGCCCAGGGCGCCACCCTGCTGGAAGGCGTCCACCGCGATGTCTTGTCAGGCACGGATCCGCGGCTGCGGAGCAGCGTCCTCAACTCCCTGATCGGCAAGGAAACCGCCGGCGGCAACATCGTCACCACCATCGACCCCGACGCGCAGAAGGCCGCCTACAAAGGGCTCACGGACCTCGGCGCGAAGGGCGCGGTCGTCGCCCTCGACCCCCGCAACGGGAAGATCCTCGCCATGGCCAGCACCCCGTCCTACGACCCGTCCGTCTTCGCCGGGAACTCTCGCAAGGAGGGCGGGGAGTTCACCCGCCTCAATGAGGACAAGGACAAGCCGCTGAGCAACAGGGCGATCCGCGAGGCCTACCCGCCCGGCTCCACCTTCAAGATCCTCACCGCGGCGGCCGCCCTCGAACACGGCACGGTCACCGACATCGGCGCCCCCTCCCACGTCCCCGCCCCCTACCAGCTGCCCGACAGCTCGACGAAGATCGGCAACGTGGTGCCCGACGCCCAGTGCGACAAGGTCTCGATGAAGACCGCCATGCAGTGGTCCTGCAACAACGTCTTCCTGGACGCGGCGCTGAAGACGGGCGGCGACAAGATGCGCGAGACCGCCGAGAAGTTCGGTTTCAACCAGGAACACCTGTTGCCCGTCCGCACCTCCGCCGGCACCTACCCGGAGCGGCTCGACAGGCCGCAGACCGCACTCACCGGCATGGGTCAGGGAAGCCTGACCAGCACACCGATGCAGATGGCCATGGTCGCCGCGGGCATCGCCAACAACGGCACCGTGATGAAACCCCACCTGGTCGAGCAGATCCAGGCACCCGACATGTCCGTAATCGAGAAGGCCGCCCCCGAGGCGCACGGCAGGGCCGTCTCCGAACGCACTGCGAAGAAGGTGCAGGACATGATGGAGCACACCGTGCGCGAGGGCACCGCCGACGGAGCCCAGATCCCCGGTGTGACCGTCGGAGCGAAACCCGGCACGGCCCAACACGGCAGCGACGTGCGCGACGAACGCCCCTACGCCTGGTTCGTCGCCTACGCCAAACACCGCGACGGAACCTCGCCCGTCGCCGTGGCCGTGTTCATCGACCCCAAGGACATGGACATCTCACGCTCCGACATCGGCGGCGGGCGACTCGGCGCGCCCATCGCCAAAGCAGTCATGAACGCCGTACTCACATGACCGCGTCCAGCCGACTTCAGCGGGTGTGTAGGTGAGGTACAAGAAGTGCCGCTGAGATTGATCTTTCCGGAGTCCGACTGGTTCGGTTGGCGCGAAAGGCCAACTGAATGGCGCGCACGTGCCTGCCCGGGGGCCTACCGCTGTGTTCAGCCGTGCTCGGGCTCCACCGGGAGCCACAGTTCGGCGTCAGCCTCGGTCTTGTCCGGTGACAGGTGGATGCGCAGGATCTCAGGGCCGGTGCGGGTGCGGTACGGGTTCGACGGGAACCACTCGGTGAACACGTCCCGCCACAGTTCCTGGATGGCTTGCGGTGCCAGCCCGGACGTGGTGAAGACCGCCCAGGTGCCGGCCGGGACGGCCAACGTGGTCGTGCCCTCCAGAGCGGCCGCGGAGGTGATCACGCCGTGGCGGTAGTCGAGTTCAGTGCCCTCGGCGCGGCTGGGGTCCAGGTCGTCGCAGACCGCGACGATGCCGTGCGGCTCCTGGTCCGACAGTTTCTCCAGGCGCTCCAGGGTCCGCGGGTCGATCCCACGGACAAAGTCCATGATCGCCTGGTTCGGCCCCGCATGCACCAGCGGTACCCGGGTCTTGAGTCCGACGACGTTGAAGGCCGCCTTGCCCACGACGCGGTATCGCATACTGCTGCTCCCTTCGATGATGAGGCGGAAGGCCATCCGGGACTGTGAGTTGAGCGCGGCGCCGGTACGCCGGGCCTCGCCCGGTCCGATGCCGTGCATGGCACGGAACGCCCGCGCGAACGCCTCGCCGGAGCTGTAGCCATAGCGCACCGCGATCACCAGCAGCGTCTCACGTCCCGCGAGTACTTCGGCGCCCGCGAGGGTGAGCCGACGGCGCCGGACGTACTCCGACAGCGGCATGCCCGCGAGCGCCGAGAACATCCGGCGCAGGTGGTACTCCGAAGTGGCCGCGATGCGTGCCAGCTCGGCCACGTCGAGGTCCTGGTCGAGATGGCACTCGATGTGCTCCATGGCCTGGTTCAGCCGCTCCAGCATGCCCGGCCTCCTTCCTCTTCCCTCACGGCCACTTTGCCAGCGATGGCCGTGAGGCGCGTTTACGCTGCGCTGCGGTCGGTGCCGTCCCCGTCCGGACCGGGGGTGTCCTGTCCCAGGCCCCGGCGGATCGCGATCTCCACGGGTGAGTACGCGCCGTCGGCCCGCTCCAGTTCATACGGCGCGGCCGGCAGCAGCGGCGGCTGGGCCATGAAGCGCGGTCGCGCCCCATGGTGCGGCTGCGCCGCGTGCACCAGGAACGGATGGCACAGGAAGACGTCGCCCGGGGACCCGGTGGCAAGGGCGAGTGGCCGGTGGTCGGACGCCGCCACCAGATCGGGCGCGAGGGCCAGCCCGCTCGCGCCGGCCTCCCCGCACTTCTCCAGCACCTTCGGCACGTCGAGGTGCGAGCCGACCCGGATCCGGGTCGGGGCGTCCTCCTCACCGACCTCGCTGAACAGGAACAGCATCAGCAGCGCCCGGCCCTGGGAGCGCAGGTTCGTGAAGTACCAGCTCTCGCCCTCCGGCAGATAGCTCCCCTCGATGTGCCAGCCCGCGTCGTGCGGCTCCTCCTCGTGCGGGAAGCGCAGTGGGAACGTGCCCAGCGAATAGCGCGGCTCCCAGCGTCCCGCACCGACCAGCAGGTCGTATGCATGATGCAGCGAAGGGGAGTTCGGTGCGGCGGCGAACGGCCCCTGCGCCATGCCGCCCACCCAGTGCACGGGCTGCGTCCACGTCGAAGGGTCGTCCGGGTCGTAGCCCGTCTCCCGCCACAGCAGCCGCGCGCAGTCCGCGGCCACGCGCGGCGCGACAGCGCCCTCCAACTTCACGAAACCGTCGCGCAGGAAACGGGATACCAAGGTCGTGTCATCCATGCCCCCATCGTGCGGCGACACCGGCCCCGATCACCCGACACTCCCCGCACCGCCTTTGTCGGGTGATCACCGGAGCACGGTCAGGCGGCGCACCGCCCAGCCGATCATGATCAATCTCAGCGGCACTCCCTGGACCGCAACTATTCGCACCCGTTCACCCTGAAGGGCCGAGATCAGTAACGAGAGGATCAAGCCCAGGGCCGGCGGTCGGCGGTCGGCGGTCGGCGAGCTCAGGTTCGGGAGGCCGTTCCAGTGCTGGCCCTTCGTCGTCCTGCTCCGCGGGCTGGTCAGCGCAGGAGTTGGACCACGCCCTGAGGGAGTTGGTTGGACTGGGCGAGCATGGCCTGGGATGCCTGGGTCAGGATGTTGTTCTTCGTGAACTCCACCATCTCTCCGGCGATGTCGGTGTCCCGGGTCTGGGAGTCGGAGGCGGTCAGGTTCTCGACGGCGTAGTCGCTGCTGCGGATCGCGGACTGCAGGCGGTTGGAGAACGCTCCGAGGTTGGACCGTTGGTCGGTTACGGCTTGGATCGCGACGTCGATCTTCGCGATGGAGGAGTTGGCGTCGATCGCCGTCATGACGTTCACCGGGCCGGAGCGCGCCTGGGGGGCCTGTGCCCCGGTGGTGGTGATCTCGTTGGTGTAGAGGTAGTCGATGGCGGCGGCGAAGACGGCGATCGCGCCTTCGTTGTCGGCGTCCTCCAGTTCCTGGGTCGGCGGCGGGGTGCTGAGGTCGATGAGCTGGGGGATGGCGGAGGCCAGTTGCACGGCGGCGTCCTGCTGGCTTGTGCCCGCCTGCGTGGCGAGGGCTTGGAGTCGGTCGGGGTCGATGTGGGCCAGCAGTACGTCGGCGGTCAAGGGCTCGTTGGGCCCGTTGCCCACCCACGAGGCCACCAGCTCCAAGGTGACAGGGGCATCGGCCAGCGAAGCCAGAATGTCGGCCAGGGCCGGCAGGCCGTCCGTCGTCTCGCTCAAGATCGCCTCTTTCGGGGGTAGGTGACTACGGAGCACGGAACGAGTGCTCCGCGGAGCACATCCTCGACCCGTGCCCAGTGATCGCGCGGAGGCTTTGATGAAGCTCGGACAAGCCGGTGGCCCACCAGGAATAATGGCGCACCCACCCGGTACCGGTGGCGAGCAGACGACCCCGGTTCCGGCCTTGGACTGCTGTGGGCTTCAGTACACCCAAGCCCGCACCGCTGGTGTCCGGGCACCCGCATTCGGGCCACCGGGGGGGCAGATCAGCTGATACAACGCCGGAGCCCGGCCTCCCGGAGCCAGGTGGCCTGGGATTTTTGATGGCTCGGCGTCTCAACCGATCTGGTCGTTCCAGGTCACATGCCTGTTCATGGACCAGATCAATTGAGACGGGACATTTTGATCAAGACGTGAGCGCGGTCTTCGCCCAGCCGTTCCTGCTGTCCACCACGGTCGACGAGCGACGGCGCCGCCACGTACCGGACTTCCTCGCGCTCAGGAAGGCCGGTGTTCCGCTGGTCGTCGACGTCAAGCCCCGGCACCTGCTGACCCGGCCGAAGGTGACCTTCGCGCTGGGCTGGGCCCGCGAGGTGGTCTTCTCCCGTGGCTGGGGCTTCGAGGTGTGGTGCGAGCCGCCGGAAGCGGAACTGGCGGACGCGTGCTCCGGTCAATCCAACAAGGCTTCTGGGCGGAGGGCGACGGCGGCGACCCTGTCGTCGATTCCGACGATGCCGAGAGCACTGCTGCCAAGTACCAGCCACTCATGGAGATGCCGGTCGAGGCGATGAGGATGAACGCGGACGTGCTCTGGGGGGTGCCGCGGGTCTAATCGGGCGTGCCGACTACACGCTACCCCCACCTACCGTGGACGACGCCCAGCGTCGACCCGATGCGCCAAGACACCTGCACGCGCCGCATCTGCTGCGGATGGAAGCACCCGGACTCGCGCACAGTGTTAGGAATGATCATGAAGGAAACTCGGTACACCGAGTTCCAGCAGGCCGCTTTCACGGCAGGCATGTCCTCCGGAGACCTTCTGGCCACGCTCATCACCCGACACCTGCGCGACCGCCGCACGCCGGCAACCGACACCCCGCACCACCAGGCTTCACCCGGCCTGACCATCCCCACGCAACGCACCTGAAACGCGCGGGCAGGGGCCTGTCCGGAAGCGCGTGGGGGCCGGTGATGGTGAGTCCGTGTCAGTGGGTGAGGTCCCGCCGTTCCGTGAAGTGCAGGTGGATCCAGTACGTCACGGACGGCATCTCGATGACTCCGGACCCCCGCGGCAGTCTGCGGCCGGTACCCCGTGCGACAGCCGCGCGGCCCCTGCGCCACTCCCGCCCCAAGACCGACCGGCCGGTGGAACGCGTGCCGCAGGCGAGCGGCCGGTGTTGGCCGAGCTGCTCGGCGACCGGGGCAACACCGGCATACATGAAGCTTCAACCACCGCGGTCGGCTGGCGAGTTGGCCTGATGTCAAGATGACTGCCGCCGCGCGCGAATGGCATGATCGACCTTCACGTTACTTATCAGTAGCGCCTCTCTCCCACCATTTTCGAAGGTCACACCTACGTGCACACGCTCGCCAGACGCCTCCTGCTGCCCGGCCTCACCGCACTGACGCTCGCCGCCACCGGCTGCTCCTCCCCTGGACACACGGGCGCGGCCGCGCCGGGAAGCCCCGAAACCACCGCGTCCACGGCCGACGGAACGCAGCAGCTCGACGTGGCCGCTGCGCCGCAGGGGTCGTCCGCTCCCACGGCCATCGCCCGTACCCGGACCGGCCAGGGCCCCGAGAAGTCCCAACTCACGGTCGCCTCCTACGACAAGGCGAGCGGGCGGGCCGTCATATCCAACGGCCCGCCCGGCCATTCCCCCTCGTCCGCACCTTCCACCAGGTCCTCGCCCTCGTCCTCCCCCTCCCCCTCCCCCGACAAGCCCGTCGCGGTGGGCGACGTCATCGCCAGCGCACCGGCGCCCGGGGCCCCCGACGGCCTCCTCGCGAAGGTCACGGAGGTCGTCGGCAAGACCGGCCGCGGCACCGAGGTGAAGACCGCCCCGACCACACTGGCCGCCGCCCTCAACGACGACAAGGCCGAAGGCAAGGTGCCGGTCGACCCGGCCTCGGTCACCGTCGAGCCGCTGATGAAGGGCGTCACCTTCTCCTGGGCCAAGAGCCAGGGCGTGCGCTTCGGTCCCAAGGGAGCGGCTCTCCCCCTCGGGAACCTGCGGCTCGATGTGGACGCCGCGGTGGACACCGCCAAGGACGCCCCCGCGTCGGCCGGCGCCTCCGTGTCCGGCTTCGTCCAGCTCGCCCCCGAGGTCGAGTTCTCCTACGACGGCAGCCCGGGCGGCGGCCACGGCCCCCACTCCGCCTTCCTCGGCATGAGCGGTGACTGGTCCTCACGGTGGGAGCTCAAGGGCCGCGCCGCCGCGAGCACCGGCGCGCCCAAGCGGATCCCGTTCGCCAAGCTGCACAGCGACCCCGTCGTCCAGGTGGGCCCGGTGCCCGTCGTCGTTAACCTCAACTTGACCTGTTACATCCAGGTGGAGGCGGACGGCCGCGTCACCCTCGATGTCCAGCAGGACGTCAAGGGCGACTTCCGTGTCGGCGGCAGCTACGCGGTGGGCAAGGGCTGGACACCTGTCAGTACCTCGTCCGTGCACAGTACGCCGGTGAAGGCGAGCGTGACCGCCGCCGGCAGC
The DNA here is from genome assembly GCF_036346295.1 of Streptomyces sp. NBC_00536. Classification (NCBI taxonomy): domain Bacteria; kingdom Bacillati; phylum Actinomycetota; class Actinomycetes; order Kitasatosporales; family Streptomycetaceae; genus Streptomyces; species Streptomyces sp. NBC_00536. The sequence goes on from NZ_CP107819.1 coordinate 71,609, forward strand.
GTCAAGAGCGCACTCGGCGCCGAAGCCTCCGTCGGTCTGTACGGGGCGGTCGGCGTCACCGCGGACTTCGCCCCCTACCTGCGCGGCGAGGGAGACGTGAAGGCGAGCGCGTCCACCGACGGCAAGACCTCGGTGAACGGCTCCTGGGCGTTGTACGGCGGCTTCGGCCTCAGCGGACAACTGCACCTGGAACTGTCGCTGTTCGGCACGCCGGTCCTGGAACGCCGCATCCCGCTGGGCACTCTCAACCGCGAATGGCCCCTCACGAACGGCCGCACCGGGCAGTAAGCCGGACAACTCGCCCTCGGGACCCCCGGCCATACGGCCGGACCGTTGACGGCTCCGGCCCGCACATGTGCTGCATGCGGGCCGGAGCCACCGCGCGAAACCACCCCCAACGGGCTACGAAACCAGAGCACCGCGACAGGACTGCTCAGGGCAGGCCGGCCCGTCCGGGCCTGCCCCTACGAGAGGACCCCAGTGGACGACGCCCTGTGCCAGTACTGCACGGCGATGATGCGTTGGGTGTCTGCCCCAACTGGCGGTCACCCGACGGCAGCAGCATCCGCGCGAGTGAATGCGAGGTAGCTGCACGGGCGTTGGCAGTGCCCGACGCCGGCCAGGCGCCGGGCACCTTCGGGCCAAACCCCGTCACTCCCAGACCGACTACCGCGTGGCCAGGGGCCCAGGACGAATTCGATCAGGAACACGCGGGCCGCCCGGCGCGATGCTCATCCCTCCTGGGCTCCGGCGCTGCGGGCAGCGAGGCAGCCGGCCCAGCTCTCACTTGCCAGGAGCGTGGGTCAGTATCGGGCGACTCACGAGGCAGGTGTGATCGCCGATAACCGGACGGTTGTCCTATCCAGTCCTGCGCGCGGGTGGCCGGTGGTCGGGCTTGCCTGGCTTGATTGCGGCTGTTGGGTCAGGACTCGGCGATTCGCATCTTCTTGACCCTGTTGCCGCAGGTGTTCATGGAACACCACCGGCGATTGGCTCCACGGCTGGTGTCGAGGAAGAGCCCCGCACATCCGGGACCTTCGCAGTTCTTGATGCGGCTGCGGTCGGGACCTCCGAGGATGTGGATGGCATCCATGGCCAGGACCCCGAGGGCATCACCGACAGGCGTGATCTCGGTCAGGTGCCATCCCGCGAGGCCGCGTTCAAGCGCCGGCTTCGCGTGCCCGGCGGCCGCGGCCGTGTTGAGGATGCGGACAGCCTTCGAATCAGGCTGTTCACCTGCGGCGATCGCCGACCCGATTCGATAGATCGCCTCGCGCAGCTCGACGGCGTTCTTCAGATCGGCCGGCGAAGCGTCCGTGACCTCGAGCCCAGTTGCCCGCAGCCACGCTTTCAGTCGTGTGGGATCGGTCAGCCGCTCTCGCGGCGCCATGCCGGCTCGATCGCTGACGGTGGCAGTGAACCGGAACGCCAGGACCTCGTTGTCCATCCGGAAGACACGGTGTACCTCCTCGGCCATTCCAACCTCCACAGTCGGCGACGATACCTCCGCGAACCTTCTTAGCCGGTTCCACATGATGGTAACCCTAGGGCATCATTGAACCGTCTTAGAAGGTTCAAGAGAGAAGGTTCTTCGTATGGGCGAAATCGCGGTCATCGGTCTTGGAGCGATGGGGAAACCCATCGCACGTAACCTCTTGAAGGCCGGGCACGACGTCGTGGTGTGGAACCGCTCCGACGGGCCTGCGGACGAACTCGTCGCAGCCGGTGCTCGCCGATCCGCGTCGGTCGCAGAGGCCATGCAGTCGCCGGTGGTCTTCTCGGTCCTGGCCGACGACCGGGCCGTCGCCGAGACGTTCATCGACTCCGGTGTTCTCGCCCAGACCCCGCGCGGAACTGTTCACGTCAACCTCGCGACGGTGAGCGCCAGGCTGGCCCACCAGGCCGGCGCAGCGCACGCCGAGCATGGTGTCGGGTACGTCGCGGCACCAGTCTTCGGCCGTGTTCCGGTCGCCGAAGCCGGAGCACTCAACATCCTTGCGGCGGGTGAGCAGGGGCTGATCGACCGCGTGCAGCCGCTCTTCGACGTGATCGGCTCGCGAACCTGGCGACTTGGCGATCGTCCGGAGCAGGCCAACATCGTGAAGATCCTCGGGAACTACCTGATCGCCTGCGCGATCCAGTCGCTGGGCGAGGCGATCAGTCTCGCGGAAGGCGCCGGTGTCGACTCCGGGCAGTTCGTCGAATTGCTGACCTCAACACTCTTCCCGGGAGCCGTCTACACCGGCTACGGGTCGGCGATCGCCGAACGGCGCTACCAGCCGGCCGGGTTCACCACAGTCTTGGGCCGCAAGGACCTCCACCTCGCGCTCGACGCGGCGAACGACCACGACATGACGCTCCCGACCGGTGAACTGCTAAGGGCCGTCTTCGATCAGGCCATCGCCGACGGCCGCGGGGCGGACGACTGGGCGGTCATCGTGGAACAGCAACCGCGATGACCACCGAAGACCTGTGATCCCACATGGGAAGATCTTGGTACGCCTGTTGGGGAAGGTCTGTTCGAGGTGGAGCCGGCAGCCGTGGTGGAGCCGGGGACCAGGTGTTCGGCGCGAACGGCAAGGACGTCGACCTGCCCGGCGAGCTGGACCGGCGGGAGAAGCGCCCGGCCAAGCCGCAGTCCGCCCGCGCGCAGATCGAGGCCGGGGCCGCCGAGCGGGCCCGCAAGCACGCCCAGGAGGAAGAGGCCCGCCGCCAGGACCGCGCCGGCACCGACGACCCCGAGGCTGTCGAAGCCGCCGGAGCCCGGGCTGCTGATACCGCGCGGCCGAAGGACAAGGCGCAGGCCAACTTCACCGACCCGCAATTCGCGATCATGAAGAACGGCGACGGCGCCTACATCCAGCCCCGCGCGGACGTATCCCGGACGCGGCGACACCCCGGGAACGCATGGCCCGCAAGCTCCGGACCAAGCCCGGACGCGCCGCCTACGCCCGTCGCGCACCCCCGGCTGCTTGTTCACTACCGACCCACCCACGCTCCTAGCCGGCCCCACCGACAGGCGATGGAGGCGGCGATGCCTGACAGGTCGCTCACGATGACCGACGGCAGTTCCGTGACCGCCTCGATCATGGCGATGTTGCGGACACTCAGGATGGGCAGCCCGTGGGCGCACATGAGGGTCAGAACCGACGCCGCGGTGCGTGGTCTGCTCGGAGGTCGGCCGGGGAAGCCGCCAGGCGGGCTGTCCAGGACGTCTACAACGCCGAGGATAAGGATCGTGCCCGCGCCGCAGTCGAGGCGTTCGCCGGTCAGTGCGGCGCAAAGTACTCCAAGGTGGTCAAGCGGCTGGTCGACGACGAAGAGGAACTGCTGGCGTTCTTCGACTTCCCCTCCGAGCACTGCACTGGATTCATCTGCGCACGACACATCCCATCGATAGGCGGCCTCAAGCGATCCGCGGGCGCCGAGTGGACCTCAGACGTCCATGCGCCGTATGTGTAGGTGGCCATCGAGAGGGAAGGTGGGCGGCGCGGCGGGCAGGACTCTGCCGAACTCGTACCGGCTCTTCTGGGCAACGCGGCACGACGCGAGATTGTCCTCCTGATGAAGGAGTTCGAGACGTTGCAGCCCGGCGGCCCGGAAGGTGTCGAAGGCCCAGCCGGTGAGAACCTCCAGAGCGCGGGGGCCACGCCCCGCCCGCGAGCGTGCGCCGCGGTCCAGTAGCCCACCTCGGCTGCAGGTTTGCCGGAGGTGACTTCCTTGAGGACCACGTTGCCGACCAACTGTCCGTGAGGTGATCCGGGTTGTGCCTCAAAGACGGCGAAGCCGAACCGGTCCCCTGCTGCCCAGCTCCGCTGCTGGGCCTGCACCCACCGTGCCCCGTCAGCATCGTTGTCCACGACAGAGCTCGCCCACTGACGCAATGCGGGATCCCGGCTCACCTCGACCAGTGCGGCAACGTCCTCCATGCGCCAGGGCCGAAGGACAAGAGCGGGAGCGGACGGCGTCGCTCCCGCCTGCAGCATGACGGGGGCATTCATAAACCGATCATCTGCGGCGGCGTTTTCACCCGACGCCGGCCGCGTCCGACCTATGCCGCCTTGCGATCGCCCCGTCATAGCTGTGTCCGGACGCGCAGAGCCCGGACGGACCATTCGAACACTGGAGCCAGACTCTCCGGGGCCGGCCAGTCGTTGACCACTGCGAGCAGCTGGAGGTAACGCTCCCTGCGGGGGTCGTTCACGCTCTCCAGCCGAGTCGCCAGCCGGCGGCGAAGCCCGATGTCGTCGGGGACGCCGAGGAGGTGCGCGTAGTGATCCGTGAGCGCCGCGACGATTGGATCGGCCTGGGGTGAGGCCGGGTCGATGCCCGCGGTCAAGGCCGGGCCGGCCTGGTCACGGACGGTTGCGGCAATGTCGCGGCGCGGCCCCGTGGTGTCGCTTCGGGCCTGCACGGCTGCCTGGTCCTCGGCCATCTGCCGCAGGCTGGCCCGGAAATCCGGATCCTGGGACATTTCGGCCAATTCCACCCACGCCTGGACCTGCTCCGCCTCCGGGTTGTCAGGCAGCTCGGGGGTCATCGAGCGCATGGCCCCCGCGAATACGGGCGCGGCGTCAAGACCGCCGAAGACGGCGTCGAGGAAATCGCCGATCAGACGTCGGCGTTCGTCCTCGGAGAGCTGGGCAAGCTTGTGCATGATATCCGTCTCCTTGGGCGTGGACCCGCGCTTGGCCACCGCCGTCAGCACCGCGCGCCGCAGGCGCAGGGTACTGATCTGTACCGCCAGTGCTTCGGCATGCGCTGCGGCGGCCTCGGGAAATGAGAGCTCCCGGTCCATGACCTTCCGGATCGTGGGAAGGTCCAGTCCCAGTTCGCGCAGGGTTCGCACGAGGTCCAGGCGTGCAGCGGCATCCATGTTGTAAAGGCGGTAGCCGGCCGGGCTCCGGTCGGTCGGCGCCACGATTCCGCGATCGGAGTAGAACCGGATGGTCTTGACCGTGAGACCGGTCCGCTGGGCCAGCTCGCCGATCGAGTAAAGCGTGTCGTCGTGCATGCCCCCACCTTCGTGTCTCCCCCTAGTGGAGACACAAGTGCATCCGTCTACCGACAGCCAACCACTCCTTGTCCGCAGGGCTGAAGAGGGCTCACCGACTCTGGCTGCCGGTCCGGCTGCCCGCGCCAGCCGCCACCGGGGTAAGCGGCCTGCGAGCGCTACATCCCTCGCAGCCACCCCCTGCCCCGGGATTGTTCCCGCCAGTACGTGAGTGCCCGCCGGGTGGTCGCGAGGTCGGGATGGTCTGGGCGGAGGAGGCGGAGTTGGTCGTTGAGCAGGTCGGTCAGGACGGTCACGGCCCCTCGTGCGTCGCCCGATTCGCCCAGCCAGTGGCCGAAGCGGAAACGGGTGTCGAAGGTGCCCGAGTTCTCCGGCCCGTGCGTGCGGAACTGCTCGTTGACGAGCTGGCGGTACACGGCCACTGCCCCGGCCGCGTCTCCCGCCCTTCCCTGCCACTCGGCGGCGTCGCGGCGCAGAGTGAAGTCGGGCGGGCCCGTCCGTCCGTCGACGGCCGCGATGTAGCCGTCATCGGCGAGCAGGTCGCGGTAGACGCGTGCGACGCCCGGCAGGTCGCCGGCCTGTTCGAGCCAGTGGGCCAGGCGGTGGCGCAGCTCGGTGACCTCCTCGACCAGGCGGATCCGCTGGGAGGGGTACAGCTCGTACTCCGGGGCCAGCAGGGCCAGTAGGTCGTCGATCATCCGACGGTACTCGGTGATCGCAGCGGCGAGGTCGCCGGATTCCGCCCGCAGCCGCGCGATCCGGCCGCGCAGCTGCGTCACGGACTCGTGCCGGGCTCCCAGCCGGTCGGCCGTCGTCGGCAGCAGTGCTACGAAGTACTCCAGTGCGGCCTGTGGCCGGCCGTCGTCCGCCAGCGTGTCGCCCACCCGGAGCACGAGGTCGTGCAGCTGCTGACCGGTACTCCACCCGTACCGAAGCCCGGGCTCGCCGGAGCCCAGCATCATGGCCGGAGCATTGCGGGTCAGCGCCTCGACGTTGGAGCGCAGCACGTCCGGAGGGAAATCGAGGGCGCGCGAACGCGGGTGCGGAGCCCGATCCCTCGGGGGAACCAGGAAGAACGTCATCGAGTTCGCCTCGTCCGCCGACGTCCGTGACGCGACGAAGAGCAGGTTGGCGGCCACGTCGGCCAGCTCTGCGGCCCGGCTCGCGGGCAGGCCCTCGCGGACGGCTCGCTGCAACATCGGGTGCACCCGCACCGACCGGTCCTGGTCCGCCGGGTCGTAGTCGAGCAGGCTCCACCGGTGCAGCAGCGCGAGCGTCTCGTCGGCGCGCTCGTCCGGCTCCGCGTCCTCTGCCGGGCGGTCGGTCCGTTGCCGGTCGAGGTACCTGACCGCAGCGATCAGCACGGCGGCCGGGATGCCGTCGGAAGCCAGCGGCGCCACCAGTTCCAGCAGCATCCGCGCCGTCCCGACCGGCGCCAGGGCGTCGGCGCGCTCCAGCGCCAGGTCCCAGGCGTAGGGCAGCGGCAGGCTCTGCTCGTCCGGCAGTCCACCCGGGTCCGGCACGAGGTCGGCCAGCCGCCGACCGTCGTCGCCGAGCAGGTGCAGGTAGTCGGCGCAACTCAGACTGGTGCTGCCCAGGTGGGCGGCCGCCTGCGCGAGCGCGAGCGGCAGGTGTCCCAGCTCGCGGGCGAGCACCTCCAGTTGCTCAGGCGGCTCGACCCGGCCGGACGCGGCGAGCACCGCCGTGAGGTAGCCGAAGGCCTCGGCGGAGCTGAACGACGGCACGGTGAGCACCTGTTGGCCAAGCCCCTCGCGGGCCAGGTCCCGGCGCCAGGTGGTGACCAGGGTCCGCCCCTCGGGCTGGTCCGGCGGCCAGAGTCCGCGCAGGTCGTCGGGGTCGACCAGACCGTCCAGGACGATCAGCCGGCGAACCGTCTCCCCGGCCCCGCCCGGCCGGAGCCAGGCCAGGAACTCCCGCGCGCCCTGCTCCGGATCGGCCGGGTCACTACCGGTGATCTCGGCGATGGCCTGGGCGTAGGCGGTCAGGATCGCCGCGCGGCTGCCGGCGGCGACCCAGACCAGCAGGTCGAGTTGCCCGGCCTGCCAGGCAGTGCGGGCCTCGTTCGCGGCCAGCTGGGTCTTGCCGGCCCCGGCGGCGCCGACCAGTATCCGGCAGCGCGCAGGGGCGTCGGGAGCATCGGGAACGACCCGGCGCTGGAAGCAGTGCGCGGTGTTGGGCACCGCCCCAACCTGGTGCGGCCAGGCGGCCGGGGCATGCCGGCCGGCGTAGTAGGCCACCTGGTCGGCGTGGCCGACGGCGAAGCTGTGGTTGCTCGCGTGCACCCCTGTGAGCGGCGGCGGTGGCGAGGTTCGTGACGGGCTTGGCGTAGCCGGTCCGTTCAGCCCTGGAACGGATCCGGCACCTGAGGGTGGCCGATCTGCACGCCCCCATGGATCACACCGGCGGCGACCGATCCCTCCTGCGCGCTGACGTGCACGATTCCGCCGACCGCCATCCCGCCGTCCCCGGCCGACACCTGGGCCTGGGCCGCGCTCTCAGCCAGCAGCTCGCGCAGCGCCTCGCCGGCGCGCTCGCGCTCATCCTCCGCCAAGTCCTCCAGGAACGCCTCGAACCGGGCCTGCCAGGAGGCCTCCTGGCGGATCCGGAGCCGCTCCAGCTGCCCGCCCTCAGCTGCCGCGAGCTCGGCTGCAGTGCGGCCCAGCCGCTCCAGCTCGGCACTCTCACGCTGGGTGTTCCCCCGCCCGAACCAGGCGGCCACCCGGCCTCGGAACCCCTCCCATGCCGCAGTCCCCGCCGCGGTCATCACCGCCGTCCCACCGGACATGGCCAGCGCGGTCAGCGCCTCGGACAGCATGCGCAGTCCCCCCTTGTCGACAACCGTGACCCCGACCGTACCGCGAGCCGGGCGCCGCGCCCAGGCGGATATTCAGGCAGCTACGCAGGCGAGCAAGGACAAGTGACCAGCCGTCAGCAATAGCTGCCAAATCGTCACCCTGAGGCGCCGGAGCCAGTAAAGGGTGTTGTGGGGCTGCCTGGTGCGGCCGGGCGCTCGCGACCACCAGGCGAGTGTCAGCATCGATGATGACCTGCGCGTCCGCCGAGAGTCGAGTCGGGACCGACGCGCCCAGCCGAGAGGGGCTCACCCCCATGGGGCAAGCGGTGATAGTTCACCCCCACTCAGTTCAAGATTAGGTGGTTCACCATGTTCAAGAGCCTGAAGTTGGCTTCTGTCGCACTGACCGGCGTCCTCGCAGCCACTGGTCTGACCGCGGTCACCGCGACCCCGGCCGCGGCGGCCTCGTCGTGCCCGTGGCCGTACGTGTGCTTCCTCGACTCCAACGAGAACGTCCTGACGATGTACAAGGACACCGGCTGGCAGACCACCAGCTCCAAGACCCGCAGCGCCCGCTGGGTCACCAACGCCCGCCACGACGACTGCGCTTACCTGAAATACGCCAGCGGATACGTCGACCAGATCCGCCCCGGCCAGACCTTCGGCCTCGGCTCCGGCGTCGTGGAGATCAACATCACCAACGGCTGCCCCTGAACCACGGGCGGCCGGGCGATTTGAATGCGGCCTTTGCCGTCAGAAGCCGTTGTAGTACCGAGAGGTTCGCTTGGCGGTCGAACGAGGGTTCCCGGTTGGGTGATCTTCCCGTGGTCGGGGCATGAAGGCAGGGGCCTTCCGAACAACTCGACTACCCGTAGGGAGGTCTTCGCGATCAGCTCCAGCCGGGGGCTGGTGGTAGGGGCCAGTCGGGCGGGACCGGCAGTGGATGGTCGGACGTGAGCGGGGGGTCGAGCGCGCGGCCGCTGAGCCAGCCGAGGAGGGCGTGGCCGGAGCCGGTGATGTTGGGGCCGGTCGGGGACAGGGTCCAGGATCGGCCGATGTCGAAGGCATTGACCCGGGCGACGGGCAAGCCGAGTGCGGCGAGGGCTGTGATGGTGTCGTCGAGTGCCCAGGTCACGTACGTGCTGGGCCAGTCGGTGGTGCGGTAGCCGGCGTTCAGGTCGACGTGGTGCGTTTCGAGTTCGCGCCAGCAGCGGTGGAGGGTGTACCAGGCCGGGTGCCGCCAGCCCGCCAGTGCCGTGACCAGGGTGTCCCAACGTTCCACGGGCATCGATGTGGCGTCTTCGGCCAGGTGTGCAAGGCGGCTGCGCAGGTCGGTGGCGAGTTCGGCCGCGGGGCGGTCGGCGCCTTCACGGACAGTACGGGCGAGCGACTTGGCGTCCGTCCTCGGGGCGCGTTCGATGCCGGTTCGGGCCACGGCGAGCAACCACCCATAGGCGTCGATGCTGCGGGCCAGGTGGGTGATGACGTGGCCGCGGGTCCAGCCGGCCAGCGTCGAGGGTGCACGCATCTCCAGGTCGGTCAGCGCGTCGAGGGTGGCGGTGATCCTGGCACCGGAGCGGGTGACTTCCTCGATTATGTCGAGCATGTTCGTACCGTAGTGGCGGGGTAGTCGTCGCCGAGCGTCGGACGGACCTGCGACGCGGGATATCGGCCCCTCAGCAGGCCTCCGACCGCCGTGATGCCTGCCGTGATGGCGCGTTCACCGACGTTGCCGAACCCCAGGATCAGCTGCACTGGCTCTGTCGCATGCGAAGAACGGCAGGTGCTCATTCCGTAGAGGCCCACGGATCGGGAGTGGGCGGCGGCGATGAGGTCTTGCTCGTCGGCCGGTCCGTGGAGGTGCGCCACCGCGTGGAAGCCCGCCGCGAGGCCGGTCACCCTGACCTCGGGGGCATGTTCGGCGAGCGCCGCCACCAGGGTCGTGCGCCGTGCCGCGTAGGTTGTCCGCATCCGGCGCAGGTGCCGGTCGAAGCGGCCGGACTCGATCATTCTCGCGAGGGCGAGCTGATCGAGTGTGGGCGACCCGCGGTCGTTCAGCTGCTTGTGCTCGATGATCAGCTCGGTGAGCGCGGGCGGGCAGAGCATCCACCCGATGCGCAGCGCGGGCGCGAGGGACTTGCTGACGGTGCCTATGGAGATCACGCGGTCGGCGGCGAGTCCTTGCAGGGCGCCCAGCGGCTCCCGATCGTAGCGGAATTCGGCGTCGTAGTCGTCCTCGATGACGACGGCGTCCCGGCTCCTGGCCCACTCGATCAGGGCGAGCCGCCGCTCGGGTGCCAGAGCGACACCGGTGGGCCACTGGTGCGCAGGGGTCATGACGACGGCGCGGGCGTCGGTCGCGGCGAGTGCCTGCACGTCGATGCCGCGCTCGTCGACCGGTACCGGGATCGCCGACAGGCCCGCCCAGGACGCGGCAGAGGAGATCGTGGCCGGTGAGCCGGGGTCTTCGTACGCCACCGTACGGACACCTGTCCGGGCCAGGGCGTGCAGGGCCAGACCGAGGCCCTGCGCGTAGCCGGAGCAGATCACGATCCGTTCCGGATCCGCTGCGGCGGCGCGCACCCGCCGCAGATATCCGGCCATGACCTCGCGCAGAGCCACATTGCCGCGCGGGTCTCCGTAATCAAGCGCCGCCGTCGGCATGGTGCGTGCCGCCTCGCGCGTGGCCCACAGCCAGTCGGCGAGCGGGAAGCTGCTCAAGTCCGGGACGCCCCACTTGAAGTCGGCCACCAGGCGTGGAGGTGCCGAGGGCGGTGACGTGGGCGCTGGCGGTGCGCCCGCGCCGGCGGCGACCCGGGTGGCTGAGCCGACGCGTGTCACGAGGTATCCCTCGGCTTGGAGCTGGGCGTAGCAGTCCTGCACCAGCCCGCGCGACAGCCCGAGCATCCGAGCGAGTTCACGGGAGGACGGCAGCCGTTCGCCGATCTGCAGCCGCCCGGTCCGGATCGCGTCCCGCAGCCGGAGTTCCAGCTGGGATCGCAGCGGCTCGCCGCTGTCCCGGTCGATGACCAGCAGCAGATCGGGTGACAGACCGGACCACTCCAGAGGCATGGAATTGGATCTTACTGGCGATCCGCTTGGCCTTTAGCTTCGTCGTGTGACCAAGATGATCAACTCTCGAGCTGAGGGCGCCGGTTCGCGGCCGCCGCTGGTGACGCGGCCCCTGCTGCTGCGCTTCGTCTCGGTCATCGGTGCCTCGACGAGCTTCTACCTGCTGTTGTCGGTCGTCCCCCTCTATGCCGAGGTGTGCGGAGGCCGTTATGCCGCGGGACTGGCCACGGGTGCGCTGATGCTGGCGACGGTCGGAGGCGGGCTGGCCACTCCCCGGTTCGTTGCCCGCTTCGGTTACCGCCTGGCGCTGGTGGCAGGGCTGGTCCTCCTCGGCACGCCCACGCTGGTGCTGACCGCTTCCGGGAGCACGGTTTGGATCACGGCGGTCTGTGTCGTGCGGGGTCTGGGCTTCGCGTTCACGGTCGTCGCGGGTGGCGCTTTGACGGCGTCGCTGATCCCGCCCGAGCGCCGTGGTGAGGGGCTGGCACTGGTTGGCATCATGTCCGGGGTTCCGTCGCTGGTGGCCCTGCCGCTGGGGGTGTGGCTGGTAGGGCACGTGGGGTACGTACCGGTCTGCATTGCCGGCGCAGTGGCCGCGCTGGCCGCTATCGTCTCGGTGCCGGGCCTGCCGGACCGCGAGCCAGCCTCGGGACGGTCGATCGGGGTGCTGGCCGGGTTCCGGACGGCCGCTCTTCTGCGGCCCGCCGTCGTCTTCTCGGCTACTGCGCTCGCTGCCGGAATCACCGTCACCTTCCTCCCCCTTGCCGTCCCGTCGGCTTCTACCGGAGTCGTCGCCATGGCCCTGTTCGTCCAGTCCGCGGCATCAACCGCGGCCCGCTGGGTCGCAGGCCGACACGGCGACCGGCACGGACCGGCCTCACTCGTCCTGCCCGGCCTTGTTGTCTCCGCCGCAGGGACGCTGCTCACCTCTCTGACCCACAGCCCGGTCGCCGTTGTCGTCGGCGTGGCCCTGTTCGGGGTCGGTTTCGGAGTCACCCAGAACGCCACGCTGACGCTGATGTACGCGCGTGTCCCCGTGTCCGGCTACGGCACCGTCAGCGCCCTGTGGAACTTCGCCTACGACGCGGGCATGGGCGTCGGCGCCGTCGGGTTCGGGGTGCTCGCAGGCCAGACCGGCTACCCATTGGCTTTCACCCTCACCGCCGCGCTGATGCTCACCGCCCTTGCCCCGGCCTGGCGCGACCGCCTGGCCAACGGCTCCCGTCGATGACCGGCGCAACCACACACGGCCGGGGCCAAGGCTCCACCACCAGCACTTGCCGACGCGATCCCGTCGACGAACTGACCGCATTCAGCAACGAGACCGGCCAACGGGCACTGGTCTCCCAAGAACAGGAGCGCACATGACCACGAACACCGTGACGGTGGCCATCCTCGGGCCGGGCGGTGTCGGTGGCCTGATCGGCGCGCTGCTCGCCCGCGACGGACACCGCGTCGTCTGCCTGGCCGGCGAGGAGACCACCGCCGTGCTGCGCCGCGAGGGCCTGCGAGTGCAGAGCACGCAGTACGGCGGCTTCACCACTCCGGTCGAAGCTGACACCTTGCTGCGCGAACCGGTCGACGTCACCTTCGTGACCGTCAAGCAGACCGCCCTGCCCGCCGCCCTCGACCGTGTTCCGCCGCAGGTCCTCGGCGACGGTATCGTCGTACCGCTGCTCAACGGACTCGACCACCTTGCAGCACTGCGCCGACACTATCCGGCCGGCCAGGTCGTGGCCGGAACCATCAGGGTCGAGGCCACCCGCACCTCGCCCGGACGCATCGCGCACACCAGCCCCTTCACCGCCCTCGAACTGGCCGCCCCGCTCGCCGACCTCGCATCCCACCTTCGGCACGCCGGCCTCGACGTGACCCTGCGCACCGACGAGAGCACGATGCTCTGGGACAAACTCTCCTTCCTCGCCCCGTTCGCCCTGCTGAGCACGCGCTACCAGTCCGCTGTGGGCGCCATCCGCGACGAGCGGCGGTCCGAACTGCTTGCCGTACTCGACGAAATCACTGCCGTGGCCCGCGCCGCGGGCACACCGGTGACCGCCGAGGCCGTGCTCTCCTTCTTCGACCGGGCCCCCGAGATGATGAAGTCGTCGATGCAGCGCGACGCGGAGAACGGCCACCCGATCGAGCTCGACGCCATCGGCGGGGCTGTCCTACGGGCCGCGGCCACTCACAGGATCGAGACCCCGATTACCGCACGTCTCGTCGCAGAGCTGGTTCCCACAGCAAATCAGTAGCAACACCTGCCCGTACCGACGGCGGCGGGGGGCACCTCGTCAAGTGCCGACAGTCCAAAGCCATACACAACACCCCGGCGTGTTCACCGCCCGCTTTCAGGAGACATGATGCAGCACTTCGTCCGACCCGACGGCACCCCTCCGGTCAACGGCTACAGCCATGCCGTGGCGTTCACGGGGCCGATGATCGCCGTCTCCGGACAGGTCCCGGTGGACGCCCACGGGCGGGTGGTGGGCGCGGGGGATACCGCGGCCCAGGTACGCCAGGTCTTCGCGAACCTGGTCACCGCGTTGGAGGCGGCGGGTGCCGCCATGGATTACGTGGTCAAACTGACGGTATTTCTGACCAACCTGGCCGATCTGGACACCTTCCGCCAGGTGCGCGACGAGTACCTGGACACGGCCCGCCCGCCAGCCTGCTCACTCGTCAAGGTCGCCGGGCTGGTCCATCCCGCGTTCCGGGTCGAGATCGACGCACTCGCAGTGCTACCCGCTGGGGCGTGAGCTCAGGGAAGACACGAGTCGATCACCGGACGCCGTTGTCCGGCATCTCCTGCCCGAGCCCGACTCGGAGCCCCTCCCCCATTGCGTGTTTGTGGCCGCGCAACGGGGCGCCCGGCCTCCGGAGCTGGCATGAGAAGCCGCATCTCAGCCGATCTTGGAAGCTGCGGGTCAAACAGAGTTCCTGGTCAGGTGATCTTCCGGTTGTACGCGCATGAAGACAGGGCCTCTCGGTAGCTCGGGGATGTAAATCGAACCAAGCGATGTCGGGAGGCCCCTTTGTTGTTGTACGCGCCCGCGCACGTTGACTTCAACTCGACCGTCGTGTCATGTGATTGCCTCGCGCACGTGTACGGGAACGCGGCCGATCATCCGGACCGGGTACGCCCGCCGCCAGCGCGGCGATGATCCGATGGTCGATGATCACGCGGATAGGCCGCCGACTGGCCCGGCCACGGGCCGGCGGCCGACGCTGAACATCCCCGACGCTTCCTGGACCAACCACCCGCGCTCCGCCAGGCGTTTCGCCTTCGACCGCACCCCCTCGACCTTCGCCGGCGACGTTTCCAGCCCCAGCGCCACCGCGATGTCCTTGGCCCGCACCGGCCCCTGCCCCCGCCCCGGCCGGTCTTCCAGCACGCCCAGGATCCGCTGGTAGTCCGGCGAGAGAAGGGTCGCAGGCAGCACTTCCCGCCAGGGCGGCACCGTCGTCCCCGACACTGGCGCGGGCGCCGATTCCCCCTCGGCCTCCGTCACGGCGGTGGTCTGGGCAGCGGACACAGCCAGGGCCTCGGCGAGCTCCTCCCGCGCGATCACCCGCCGGTCCAGCTCGATCTCGGCGGCCTCCAGCGCCTGAGCCGCCCGGTCCGCCTCCTCCCGCAGATCCTCGACCCGCTCACGGGCAGCCGCTTCCCGCGCCTCCGGCAATCCCAGCATCGACGCCACCGCGCACCCCTCAACGGGGCGACCGCCTCCCTGACCCGGGATCGGCTGCTGGGCACCGAGGTGGTCGGCTCCGGACGAGCCGCACGGGTCGACCTCAGCCGTCGATCCGTACGGCACTCTCCCCTCAAGCCATCCCGCGGTCCTGGATCAGGAGAATCAGGAGACGCGCTTCAGCTGCCAGGCGTTGTTGTTGAAGCTGGGGTTCGACGAGTAGACGCAGCTGCTGCTGTAGTACGAGCCGGTCTGGACCCAACCCGCAGGCTGGTAAGTGGATGCACAGGCCTGGACCACTGTGCCGACGGGCAGCCCGGTGAGCTGCTTTATCTGCTTGATGTTCGGGCTGAAGCTCTGCGTGCCACAGCTGCTGCTGTAGCCCCAGCTGACGTCGACGTAGCCGGTCGGCGTGAGCACGCTCGCGCAGGACGTGGTGACGTCACCGGGGGCGGCGTGGGCAGGCGCGGCGGTCAGGGCGAACATCGCTGCGGCGCCGACGAGGGCCATACCTGTGGTGCGAAGGCGAGTCATGGGTGGTGGCTCCTTTTGATCACGAACGGCCGGTCAGGCCGAGAAGCCATTACTACGGGTCGCCCATCGGATCCGGAAAGCGACTTTCAAGCCTAAAGATCCACAGCGACCTGATCCTGAACCTGAACCCGGGCCGGACCGGACCGGCGGTGGCGAGGAGGCGGGGCTACCGTCGATGTCATGACTCCTGATTCCCTGCGCTCCGTCACCGTCGAGCGGACCGGTCCGAGCATGTTCACCGCGACCAATTCCCGCGGCGACACGATCACCTTCGGCACCGGATCCGACGGGGGCTTCACCCCCGTCGAACTCCTCCTCGCTGCGATCGGCGGTTGCTCCGCGGCCGACGTGGACGTCGCCACCACCCGGCACGCCGAACCCACCGAGTTCTCCGTCGCCGTCCACGGACACAAGGTCGAGGGCGCGGGCGGCAACCTC
Organism: Streptomyces sp. NBC_00536; assembly: GCF_036346295.1. Lineage (NCBI taxonomy): Bacteria > Bacillati > Actinomycetota > Actinomycetes > Kitasatosporales > Streptomycetaceae > Streptomyces > Streptomyces sp. NBC_00536. Next base: position 87,171 of record NZ_CP107819.1, read on the forward strand.
ATGACGGACCTGGAGGCCGCCTTCACCGTCCGCTTCCCCGAAGGCGAGGCCGGCGACCGGGCCCGTGCGATCCTGCCGCGCGCCGTGAAGACCTCCCACGACAAGCTCTGCACGGTCAGCCGCACGGTGGAAGCCGGAACCCCGGTCACCGTGAAGGTCGTGGACGCGCACTGACCGGCCGTGAGCGGGTGGCGGGGCTGCGGCAGTTCGTGCAGCGGCGCCCGCTGATGCAGCTGCAGCTGCATCAGCGGGTGCGCCTCCGGTATGCGACTGGTCTCGGCGGTGCTCCGGATCGGCCGGTAACAGAGTTGGGACCTTCAGGACGCTCCGTACCCCTGTGAGGGAACACTTTCGGCCGCTACATTGCCCACGGCCCCGTGCGTGCGCGCGCGGGCAGGAGTCGGAGGGGCGGGGGAAATGAGCTCTGGGGTCTTCGGGAAAGTCGGCGGGGCGATCAGCGGGAAGACGGCGGCCTTGCTGGCTGCCGGGGTGCTGGTGGTCGGCGGGGGCGTGGGCGCGGGCGTGTATCTGGCCGCTCAGGGGCCGCACGTCACGGTCGTGCAGCGCAGCGCTTCGGTTCAGGTGCCAGCGGGCGGCGAACAGGCAATCGTGGCGGGGTGCGAGAAGCACGAGACCGCGCTCGGCGGCGGGTACGCGGTCGACGGCAGCGGCTTCGCGACGACCAGCGAGTTCGTCGGTGCGGCGTGGCTGGCGGCGGCGTACAACCCGGGGGCCGCGCCCGTCACCCTCACCTCGTACGCGTTGTGTGTGAACGCCAAACCGGAATTCGCACCGCACAAGGAGTTCACGGACCGGGCGCACGCCTTCAAGGACAACGGGGCGAAGATCACCAACAACGACGCCGGTCCCATCCACGACCTGTCGACGGACGGCCCGTTCGCGGAGGCGTTCCGCAAGGCGGAGGCGAAGCCCACGTGCCCGGGCGGCTTCACGATGGTCGGAGTCGAGTTCCGGGCGGCCCGCAACGTCCCCGGACGAGCGGTGGCGCCCGTACCCATGGACAAGCAGGCCACCTACCAGGTGGCCGGGAAGCCCATGCCCGCGACCTGGAGCATCTCGGTCAATCCGGGTACGGAACTGAGCACGGACTCGTTCCGGCTGTTCAACTCCGAGGCGGTGGAGCGCAAAACCCGGATCCTGGACCCACAGCCTCCGCAGGCGAACTACGCGGTCGACCTGCGGCCGGTCTGCGTCAGGCTGAACGACGTCTCGATCGCCACCGCCACGGTCGCGGTCGGGGCGGGGGGCACCGCCGACGCCACCGTGAAATGTCCCAAGGGCCGGCTGGTACTCGGCGGTGGTTTCCTGTTCCCGGCGGACAACGAGCAGGGCAACGGCCCGCAGCGCTTCCTCGGCGACGGCTGGCTGTACGCGTCGGCGGACGGGCCGACGCCGGGGACGTCGGGCCGGCCCGTGAAGGACTGGCACGTCACCGGTCACAACCAGCAACACGCCGGCAGCGACTACCACGAGACGGTCTGGCTGGAGCATTCCGACGGCGAGACCCTGACGGGCGACGGCTACTTCGACAACCACGCGCACGGCGCCGGCGACAACGAGGTGCGCATCGTCCCCGTACCCGACAGCCAGCGGATGGTCGCGAGCGCCGTGTGCGGCACCATCGACGCCGAGCCCACCTCGCCGGACAAGGGCGCCGCGCCGCCCGCCCTCACCCACCCGGTGCTGCCGCCCGCCGTGGACATCGGGCCCGCCACGGGCACTCCCGCGCCCTCGTCCACCCCGAGCCCCGGCGCCTCCGGCGCTTCCCCGTCGACGAGCCCGAGCGGGTCGCCGGGCGCCTCCCCGACCACCCGTACGCCGACCACGCCCGGCCGGACGCCGAGCGACCCGAACCACCCGCCCACCACACAGCCCGGCAACTCGCCGTCCGCGCAGCCGCAGGCCCCGTCGGTGACCATCGACCAGCCCGGTGGCGGCGGGAAGCTCCGGCGCGGCTGCGAAGAGTCCTTCACCGGTACGGCACACACGCGCCCGGGCAACCGGTCCATCACCGATCCGCAGGCCACCACCTGGCAGATCATCGGCCCGAACGGGCCGGTCACGCTCGGAGCCGGGGCCTCCGGCAGGTTCCTGGTACCGCTGCTGGCGGACGGGACCTACCCGCTCGTCTTCTCGGCGACCGACACGGCCGCCGGGCTGACCGGGAGCGCGCGGATCTCGGTGCAGATCGTGGGGTGCCTGCGGTGACGCGCACGCCGTGTCCTACTCGCCGGTTATGCCCCAGCGGTGCAGGACGGCGGCCTTTCCGTCGTAGGTGAGCCAGGTGCCGTCGCCCAGGGGGCGGGCCAGGCTGTCTACGGGCTGCGGGTAGGCCACCTGACCGCGCACCCGCAGGGTGCGGGCGTCCAGAAGCCAGTGCCGGGCGAGGTCGGGGTCCTCGTCGTACTCGGTGGTCGTGGCTATGACGGTGTCGCCGTCGACGAAGCCGCAGGTGTAGTCCCAGCACGGAAGGTCTTCGTCCTCGAAGTCGTCCGCGTCCTCGGCGTCGTCCGTGTCCTCGGCGTCCTCGGCGTCGGCCGCGTCGGCCGCGTCGGCCGCCGAGGGCTGCCCGGTGGCCAGTACCGTGCCGTCCAGCGCGTGCAGCCTGATGTCGTAGCCGTAGTGTTCGAGCGTCAGGTAGCCGCCGTGCTCCGGGTGGACATCGGCGAGGATCCGGTCCATCGTCTCGTTCAGGTCCCAGCTGGTGACCGTACGCCCGTCCCAGCGCGCCCAGTGCAGCAGGACTCCGTCCTGGCCCATGCCGATGCCCAGTCCCATGTGGACCCCGTCGGGATGGGAGAGGTGGTTCGAGCCGGAGGTCACGCTGTCCAGGGGTACCCGGGCCAGCTCGGCCCCGTCCCGGGCGTCCAGGACGACCCAGCACTCCTCGTACTCCCCCTCCGCGACGACATGCGCCCACACCAGCCGCCCGTCGTCCGAGACCCGGCACGAACCGGACTCGAAGTCCCGGCATATCTGCTGCTCATCGCCGGAGTGGGCGTGCCCGACCTCCTGGTCCCAGCACCCGTGTCCGTACACCCAGAGCGTCACGCCGTCCGCGCCGACGGCCCGTACGGACCGCTGGCCCGAGAAGACGGCGAAGGAGCCGTCCGGGCTCACCGAGTGCTCCCCACGGGTCCAGCCCGGCCAGGGGACCGGGAAGGCGGCGACCGGCGCCCGCTCCCCCGCCCACAGTGCGTCCAGGTCGTACACCTCCAGCGCGTCGCCGCAGCGCAGCAGCGCGCGGCGCCGGCCGTCGCCCCGCGACTCCAGGGCGAAGCCGTTGGTCAGTCCGTCCCCGCCGGACAGGGGAACCGAATCGAGCAGTCGTACGGAAATCGTCATGGCCAGAAGGTAGCGCCCGGCACCGACAACGCCCTGCCCGGGCCAACCGCCTGGAGGCGGCCGTGGTCGCTCCCCGGACCTTCGACACCCAGGGCTTCCCGTGGTCGTCGCACAGCCTCAACAGCGGGAGCCGTCAGGGGCCGTTGCCCGCCCGTAGTCTCGGGCCGTGCACGAAAACGAGATCAAACTCAAAGCCATCGCGGCGCTCACCGCCCTGCGCTCGGATGTCGGCGAAGACCTCGCCTCCGAACTCCTCGCCGAGGTGATCCCCAGCCGCTTCCTGGTGCCGGCGGAAGGCGGCCCCGAGGAGATCGGCGGCGCCGTGCTCGATCAGCTTTCCGCGCCGCTGAGCGCTCTCGTCAACGGTTTCATCGCCGCCTTCGCGGCAGTCGCCGACGCATACGACGAAACCGACACGGAGCCCGGTACCGGCGAAATCCTCCAGGAACTCGCCCTCCGTCTCGCCCGTGAGGGTGGTGGGCAGTCGCACTGACCACCACCTGGGCGACGCCGCCAGGGCTCGCGGCGCGCACGGCTCTGCACAGCCGCGGTCCGGAGCGCTGCTTTGGCGGGGCAGGCCCGTTCTCGGTACGCTGGAAAGGAGTCTTTGCGCCAGCCGACCCTGCTCCGAGCGGGTCGGCCCCAGCGGCCGCAGCGCATTCTGCCGTTCAAGGCGGCGGCCGCCCCTGCACGTAGTGGGCAGGTGTTTCCATGGACCTCAACACCATCAGCGAAGTCGTCCGGCGACCGGCCGACCGGCCGGGCGCCGACTGGCGCGAGGGCGATGCCTGGCTCGCCGGCGGGACGTGGCTGTTCTCCGCCGAGCAGCCCGGCTTGCGCCGCCTGGTCGACCTGACCGCGCTGGGCTGGGATCCCCTCGTGCCGAGCGGCGCGGGCCTGGAGATCGGCGCCACGTGCACCATCCGGGACCTGTACGCCTTCACGCCTCCGGCCGACTGGACCGCGGGCCCCCTCTTCGCGCGGTGCTGCGAGGCGTTCCTGTCCTCGTTCAAGGTCTGGAACTCGGCGACCGTCGGCGGAAACATCTGCATGTCCCTGCCGGCCGGTCCCATGATCACGCTGACGGTCGCGCTTGAGGCCACGTACGAGCTGTGGGCCCCCGACGGGTCCGTGCGCACCGTCGATGCCCTCGACTTCGTGACCGGGAACAACCGGAACGTCCTCGCTCCCGGGGAGATCCTGCGGCGCGTCCGCATTCCGGCGCGTGCCCTGCGGGGGCGCACCGCCCACCGCCTCTTCACGCTGACCCGCCTGGGCCGTTCGACGGTCTTCCTCGTCGGTACGCAAACGCCGGGAACGGGCGACCTGCTCCTCACCGTCACCGCCGGCACCACCCGCCCGGTGCGCATCGCCTTCGACACCGTGCCGGATGCCCGCACGCTTCAGGAGAGCATCAACGTCATCCCCGCCGACGTCTGGTTCGCCGACCCCAACGGGACCCCGGACCACCGCCACCACCTCACCCTGCACTTCGCTGAAGAGATCCGTCACGAGCTCATGGCTGGGGGCGCGGCATGACGTACTCCGTGAACGGCAGGAGCTTCTCCGAGGAACCGGACCCCGGCCAGTGTCTGCGTACGTTCCTGCGCGCGCTCGGCCACTTCGGCGTCAAGAAGGGCTGCGACTCCGGCGACTGCGGCGCGTGCACGGTGTGGCTGGACGGCGTTCCGGTCCACAGCTGCATCACCCCCGCCTTCCGCGCCGAAGGCCATGAGGTGACCACGATCGAGGGTCTCGGTTCACCCGGCGACCTGCATCCCGCGCAGCGCCGGTTCCGGGACGCCCCGGGCTTCCAGTGCGGGTTCTGCACCGCCGGGATGATCATGACCTCGGCGACGTTCACCGAGGCGCAGAAGGCTGACCTGCCCCGGGCGTTGAAGGGAAATCTCTGCCGCTGCACCGGCTACCGGGCGATCGAGGACGCGGTGAAGGGCGTCGTCGGTGTGGAGAGTGCCGCGCCGGGTCGGGCCGTCGGAACGAGCGTCGGTGCGCCGGCGGCCGACGACGTGGTGACCGGTCGCGCCGAATTCACGATGGACACCCACATGGAAGGGATGCTGCACCTCAAAGTGCTGCACTCGCCGCACGCGCACGCCCGCATCGTCTCGGTCGACAAGACCGCCGCGCTGGCGGTCCCCGGCGTCCATCGCGTCTACACCTGGGAGGACGTGCCGCGCAGGCGCTTCACCACGGCCATCCACACCGACCACCTCGTCGATCCGGACGACACCTACATCCTCGACCGCACGGTCCGCTTCGTCGGCCAGCGCGTCGTCGCGGTGCTCGCCGACACGGTCGGGGCGGCCGAGGAGGGCTGCCGGAAGGTGGCCGTGGAGTACGAGGTGCTGCCGGCGGTCTTCGACCCCGAGAAGGCCATGGCCGACGGGGCACCGCAACTGCACGGCTCGGAGGACCCGTTCGCCCGCGACTACGTCCACAACCTCCTGCTGGAAATCCACTCGCACATCGGCGACGTCGACGCGGGCTTCGCCGCGGCCGACGTGGTCCACGAAGGCACGTACTTCTCGCCGCGCGTGCAGCACGCGCATCTGGAGACCCACGGTTCGATCGCGTGGATGGAGGACGGGCGGCTGAACGTCCGCACCAGTTCGCAGTCTCCGTCGATCGCGAAGGTCAAGCTGGCCTACCTGTTCGCGCTGCGCCCGGACCAGCTCCGCGTGTTCTGCAAGCGCGTCGGCGGCGGTTTCGGCGGCAAGCAGGAGGTCATCTCGGAGGACCTGGCCGCGCTCGCCGCCCTCGACACCGGGCGGCCCGTCTGTTTCGAGTACACGCGCGAGGAGGAGTTCACCACGGCGTCGCCCCGGCATCCGATGAAGCTGACGGTCAAACTCGGCGCGAAGGCCGACGGCACGCTCACCGCCTTCCAGGTCCGCAACGTGTCCAACACGGGCGCCTACGGCAACCATGGCGGCGAGACCCTGTACGCGGGCGGCGCCGCCGTCATGATCTACCGCTGCCCCAACAAGAAGTACGACGCCTTCTCCGTCTACACGAACACCGTTCCGAGCGGCGCCCTGCGCGGCTACGGGATGACCCAGCCGGCCTTCGCCGTGGAATCGGCGATGGACGAGCTGGCCCTCGCCCTGCACATGGATCCGCTCGCACTGCGACGCCGCAACATCGTGCGCCCGGGCGAGCCGCTCGTCGCCCTGCACGACGGGCCCGACGACGTGGTGTTCCACGAGGACGGGCTCGGCAAGTGCATCGACCTCGTGGCCGGCGAGCTGGCCCGTACGGCCGACCAGCCCTCCCCCGGCCCCGGATGGCTCGTCGGGGTCGGCGTCGCCAGTTCGATGCACGAGACCGCGCCCCCGACCGAGCACGTCTCCGAGGCCTGGGTCACGCTCGGCGACGATCTCGTGTACGAACTGGCCGTCGGCACCGTCGAGTTCGGCGAGGGCACCTCGACCGCGCACGTCCAGATCGCGGCCAACCAGCTGGGTACGACGCCGTCGCGGATCCGCCTGGTGCAGTCCGACACCGACCGCACGGGATTCGACACCGGCGCCTTCGCGAGTGCGGGACTCTTCGTGGCGGGCAACGCGGTCCTCCGGGCGGCCAACGCGGTGCGTGACCGCATCCTGGACTTCGCCGCCACGCACACGGGCGTCCACGTCGTGATGTGCTCGATGGACGACGACGGCGTCATGTGCGGGGACGAGCGCGTCGCGCTGGCCACGCTGGTCGCCGCGGCCCGGGCGCGCGGCATCCGGTTCACGGCCGCCCGCAAGGCGTACGGATCGCCCCGCAGCATCACCTCCAATACGCAGGGCTTCCGCATCGCCGTCCACCGGGTGACGGGCGAGATCCGCGTCCTGTACAGCGTCCAGGCGACCGACGCCGGTGTGCTCATCAACCCGGAACAGGTGCGGGGGCAGGTGGAGGGCGGTGTCGCCCAGGGCATCGGCTTCGCCCTGACCGAGAACTTCCAGATCGACGCGGACGGCGTCATCGCCAACCCGAACCTCCGCAACTACCGCATCCCCACCTACGCCGACGTGCCGCGCACCGACGTGCTCCTGGTCGGCTCCTCGGACTCCGTCGGGGCCATGCGGTCGAAGGGGATGGCGGAGTGCTGCATCAACCCGGTGGCCCCCGCGCTGGCGAACGCGCTCCGTGACGCCACGGGCGTCCGCTACCGCGAGTTGCCCCTCACTCCGGAACGGATCTACGGCAGGCTCGTCGAGAGCCGGTCGGCGCGGACGGGCACGCGGCGATGACGGGCGAACGGCAGGCGGACGCGGCGGCAACGGTCATCATCGGCCGGAAGGTCCGCCCCGGCATGGAGCGGGCGTACGAGAAGTGGCAGGAAGAGGTCAACTCCGCCGCCGCGCGCTACGCCGGTCATCTCGGCGCCGAGGTGACCAAGCCGACCGCCCTGCAGCCCGAGTGGGTGATCGTCTACCGGTTCGACTCCGTGGCCCATCTGCAGGCATGGATGAACGGCGCAACCAGGCAGAAGCTCCTCGACGTCGGCGCGCACTACTTCGACGGTCCCGCCACCCAGCAGGTGATCCGGGGCGGCACGCAGCCGACGGACCCGCTCGTGACCGTGGTGGTGAGCCATCGCGTCCACCCGGACCACGTCGACGACTTCCTCGCGTGGCAGGAGCGCATGAGCCAGGAGGAGGGCAAGTTCGCAGGTTTTCGCGGAACGGAGATATTCCGTCCCGTCGAAGGCGTTCAGGACGAGTGGACCACGCTGTACCGCTACGACAACGCCGAGCACCTGGACGCCTGGCTGACGTCGGCGAAGCGGCGGGAGATCCTCGCCGAAGGGGAGGAGTTCGACGACTTCAGACTGCGCACGATCGACAACTCGTTCGGCAGTTGGTTCGCCTTCGAGGAGAACGGCAAGGAGGCGCCCCCGCCCTCGGACACCAAGACCGCCATCGCGGTCTGGGTCGGCCTGTACCCGACCGTCGTGCTGCTGTCCCTCGCCCTGCACCCGCTGGGCATGCCGTTCTGGTTCGGGCTGCTGGTGGGCAACCTGCTGTCGAGCTTCATCATGAGCTTCTTCACCATGCCCCACTACGTGAACCGGCTGCTCAGGCGGTGGCTGTGGCCCGCACCGGGCGAATCGCGCGTCAGGACCAACCTCGTCGGCGGCGCCGTCGTCACCGCGCTGCTCCTGTTCTGGGCCGTCGTCTTCTACCTCGTGACGGAGGTGTTCTGGACGCTGCCCTGACGCGGGTCAGAGGGCGGCGAGGACGCACACTGCCACGAACACCACCTGGAGGAACGTCCGCGGGACCAGTGCCATGACCGGCTTCCCGTCGAGCGTGAGCCCGGACCGGGCGGCGTGGACGTTGGCGGGGAACATCGCCAGCAGCATGACCGTGAGCGCGGCCGCAGCCAGGGAACGGGTCGCAGGAAGCAGCAGGCCGCCCGCTCCGGCCAGTTCGAGCAGGCCGGTGGCCGTCACCAGCAGGTCCGCCCGGGGCAGCCCAGGCGGGACCATGGCGATCATCTCGGCTCGGCGGCCCGTGAAGTGGGCAACGCCGGTGAGCGTGAACATCAAGGCCAACGCGACGCACAACGCGGGCTGCCAGCCGTCCAGGGCGGAGAGGCCGAGCAGGCCGGCGAGGCGGGCCAGGATCCAGCCGACGACGAGCACGATCAAGGGAGCCATTGCGTGTCCATCCTTCCGATTCCACAATCTTGACACTGGAAAGATTCACGGACCGCGCCCATCTTGTCAATGCCTAGATCCAGGCTAGGCTCGATCCCATGACAACCCCCGACTCCGCATCCCACCCCGACGCAGACCGTCAGAGCTACCACCACGGCGACCTTCGCCGCGCGCTCCTGACCGCAGCTGTCGAGGCCATCGAGGAATCCGGTGCCACCGCGGTGAGCCTGCGCGACCTTGCCCGACGAGCCGGGGTCTCCCATGCCGCGCCCGCCCACCACTTCGGCGACAAGGCCGGCCTGCTCACCGCAGTGGCCGTCGAAGGGTTCGACCTGTTCACCGACGCGCTCAACGCCACCTGGGAACGAACCGGCGACTTCGCCGAGGTCGGCGTCGCCTACGTACGGTTCGGGCTGACCCATCGCGGGCACTTCGAGGTGATGTTCCAGCCCGCCCTGTGCCGCACGGACGCCGCCGACCTGACCGCCGCCCGGGCCCGCGCGGCCGAGTCACTGCGCAGCGGCGCAGCCCTCCTGGCCGCCCGCACTGAGGATGGGGACGAGCAGATCGCCACGCTGGCGGCCTGGTCACTGGTCCACGGGTTCACGGCACTGCGACTCAGCGGCACGCTCCCGCTGCCGCCGGACGCCGACGTCGAGGGCGTGGCCCGGCAGGTCACCAGGCTTCTCCTCCGGTAGAGCGCGTCACCGTGACTGCGGGCAGTCCGACCCCGGACGGCGTCGGCCCCGCCCCGCTGCGACTGGTCGGGGCCAACGCCATGGACATACGTAAACCGGGCACCCGGCCGGGGACGTCGGGACTACGGCACGAGGACGATCTTGCCCTGGACCCGGCCGGTTTCACTGAGGTCATGGGCCTTCGCGGCCTCGGCGAGCGGGAGGGTCTCGGAGATCGTGGGGCGTACGCCGTGGGTGTCGACGAGTTCGGCGAAGGAGGTCAGCACGGCCGGGGTGGGTTCCAGGAAGAACTCCACGAATCGCACGCCGAGTTCGGCGGCTCGGGCCGTCACCTCGGTGCGGTCCACGCCGACACCGACAACGTCGACCAGGATGCCGCCCCGCTTGAGGGTGGGCAGGGAACGCGGGCCGTAGTCGTTGCTGACGGTGTCCAGCACCGCGTCGATGCCGCGCAGGGCCGAGAAGTCCTCCACCGTGTAGTCGATCAGCTCGTCGGCGCCGAGGCCGCGCAGGTAGTCGTGCTTGGCGGCGCGAGCCGTACCGATGACGTACGCTCCCCGGGCCTTGGCGATCTGCACGGCGAGGTGGCCGACGCCGCCGGCCGCGCCGTGGATCAGCACCCGCTGGCCGGACCGTACGTCGGAGAGGGTGACGAGGGCCTGGTAGGCGGTGAAGCCGGAGATCGGCAGCGCGGCGGACCCGACGTGGTCGAGGGTGCGCGGCTTGGGCGCGATCCGGTCTTCGGTCACCACCACGTGGTCGGCATGGCTGCCCTGCGGCGGGACGGTCCAGCCGTAGACCTCCTCGCCCAACGCGAAGCGGGTCACGCCCTCGCCCATGCCCTCCACCGTGCCGCTGAACTCGTGGCCGAGAACGAACGGCGGCGGGCCGAAGAAGTCCACCTTGCCGATGCGGACCTTCCAGTCCGCAGGGTTCATACCGGTGGCCCGTACGCGCACCAGGACCTCACCGGGGCCCGGCGAGGGAAGGGGTATCTCGGCAAGTTCCAGCACGTCGGAGCCGCCGATGGCCTGCTGTGTGATCACTCGTGTCATCGTCATGCAGAACATTCTGCGCTTGATGATCATGAGAGAGAAGAGATGGCGGAGTTCTTCGCCGACACCGCGCGGATCATGGAGTTAGGGTGCCCGTATGAACGCCATGACCCTGCGCGGTACCACCCTCCACTACGACGACTTCGGACCGTCAACAGGTGCGCCCGTGCTCCTGGTTCACGGCCACCCCTTCGACCGCACCATGTGGGCGCCCCAGGCCGAGGCGCTGAGCGGGGCCGGCTACCGGGTGATCACCCCGGACCTGCGCGGCTACGGGCTCAGCGGGGTCACCCCGGGCAAGGTGTTGCTCTCCGACTTCGCCGACGACCTCGCCGCGCTCCTCGGCCACCTGGGCATCGACCGCGCGGTGGTCGGCGGCGTCTCGATGGGCGGTCAGATCGCCATGGAGTTCCGCCATCGTCACCCGGGGCGGGTGCGCGCCCTCGTCCTGTCCGACACCTCTGCCCCCGCCGAGACCGAGGACGGCAAGGAGTTCCGCAATCGCCTGGCCGACCGGCTCCTCGCCGAGGGCATGGACGGCTACGCGGGTGAGGTGATCGACAAGATGCTCGCCGCGTACAACGTCGACACGATGCCGGACGTGGCCGAGCGCGTGCTGTCCATGATGCGCGCCACCGACCCCCGCGGCGCCGCCGCCGCGTTGCGCGGGCGGGCTGAACGTCGGGACTACCGCGACACGTTGCCCGCCGTCCGGGAGCCGGTACTGATCGTCGTCGGGGCGGACGACGTGTACACCACCGTCGCGGACGCCGAGGCGATCCGGCGCCTGGTCCCCCACGCCTCCCTGGCCGTCATCGAGAAGGCCGGCCACCTGCCCGGCGCCGAACAGCCCGAGCGCTTCAACGCCGTACTGCTCGACTTCCTCACCACCCTGCCGCCGTGCCCGCGCCCGGAGGCCTCGCCGTCGTAGCGGTGGCGCACAGTGCACCGGATTCCGGGTCGCGCCCGGGTCCGTACGGCCAAGGAAGTTGAATCTGCGCCTAGTTCAGGATGCGGCGACGAGTTGGCGGTGCTGTGATGGAAGGAAGAGTGATGGACCAACCAAGGCACCAGTGGAGATGGTCGCAATGGCTTCCTTCAAGCTCGGAGATCCCGTTGAGCAGGAGCGGAGGGGACTGACGAAGTTCTCCTCCGGGTCCGCGGCGGCGGCGCCCCCCGTCGTCCTGCGTGTCCAGCCCGAGTCCTACATCCGCCTCCAGACCCCGGAAGAGTTGCGGGCCTGGGAAGAAGGCGTTCGCGCCACGACGGGCCTCAGGATCGATGCCAGCGCCATGGCGGGCTCGGCATCCGAGTCCTGTTCGTGCGGTTGCAGCGATGACTGCTGCGTGGACTGTCCCGAGTAATGATCCTCACCGTCTCGATCAAGGACGATCTGCACACACTCGCCATCCGGGAGGCCGCTGCCCGCCGCCACTACAGGCCGTTCCACGTCGTCGAATGCGACCGGATCAGCGGACAGCCCAGCCTCAGCTGGAGTTCACACGGGGACTCGCCCGCCACGGTTCTGACCTCCGAAGGGACCGCGGTAGCGCTGGAGGACGTCTCGGTGCTGTGGTGGCGGAGGATGAGGGCGAACCAGCAGACCTCCGCCCCCGCGGCGAGCGACCACGAGCGACGGCTGGTCAACAACGACTGCCGTGGAGCGCTCAGCGGCATGCTGGCGGCCGCCTTCGCAGGCCGGTGGGTGTCGTCCCCGGAGGCGACCGACCGTGCGGCGGACAAGCTCTACCAGCTCGCCGTGGCACGCGCGGAAGGCTTCCGGGTACCGCGCACCCTCGTGTCGCAGTCGCGCCTGGAGGTGATCGAGTTCGTCCGCCACACCGGCCGGGTCATCGTCAAGCCGGTGCTGGGGGCCAGCGGGCCGCTGATGTTCACTCAGTACCTGGACGACCCGTCCTCGATTCCCGAGGAGTCCTTCCGGGTGTGCCCCGCCGTCTACCAGGAATACATTCCTGGCCGGCGTCACATCAGGCTCAACTGCTTCGGTGAGGACATGTGTGCGGCCCTCATCGAAACGGACAGCCTCGACTGGCGCCCCGACCTGAACGTCCCCATCTCCAAGTGGGAGGTCCCGGAACCACTGGCCCGGCGGGTCACGGCAGTCCTGCGGCGGCTCGGCCTGCGCATGGGGATCATCGACATCAAACTGACGCCCGACGGCGAACCGGTATGGCTGGAGGTCAACCCTCAGGGGCAGTTCCTCTTCCTGGAGCCCCTCCTGGGCGAACCACTGGCCGACCGCTTCCTGGACTTCCTCATCTCGGAGGCCACGGTCTGACCGACCGGGTGCCGTGACCAGACCGCCCAAGAGCAGCCCGAACCAGAAGACCTAACGGAGTCCCTACTAGGAGGTGGGGAGGAGATCGGCGACGAGGACGGCGAATTCCTCGGGGTCGAGGATGCGGATGCCCAGTTCTTCGGCCTTGGTGCGCTTTGAGCCGGCCTTCTCGCCCGCCACCACGAGCGTGGTGCGCTTGGACACCGACGACGAGGGTTTTCCGCCGGCCCGCTCGATCAGCTCGTTCATCTCGTTCCGGGACAACACCGCGAGGGGGCCGGTCATGGAGCCGGTCACCACGACGGCCTGTCCGGCCAGCGGGCCGCCCGGCGGGTCCTCGACGTCGTTCGGGTCGGTCGTCGCGGGCTTCTGCGGCTCGGTGACCTGTGTGCCGACCTGCTGGGCCTGGAGTTTGTCGAGGAGCGGGGCGAGTTCGACGAGTTCGGCCGCGATGACGCGGGCCTTCTCGGTGCCGATGCCGGCGACCCCGGCCAGCGTGTCCGCGTCGGCGGCCCGGATCGCGGCCATCGAGCCGAAGTACGCGGCGATCCGGCGGGACATCGTGCGCCCGGTGCCGCGGACACCGAGGGCGCAGAACACGCGGCTCAATGCGGCCCCGCGGGCGGTCTCGATCGCGGCCAGGAGGTTGGCGGCGCTGGTCTCCCCCATCCGCTCCAGACCGAGGAGCTGCTCGCGGGTCAGCGTGAACAGGTCGGCGACGTCCTGGACCAGACCGGCCTCCACCAGCTGGATCGCGCGCGTGCCGCCGAGACCTTCGATGTCGAGCTGGTCCCGGCCGGCCGCGTAGATCACCGAGGCCACGGTCTGGCAGCTCCGGCCGCGCACGCACCGCCACCGCTGCTCGGAGGTGTCGATCGCGTCGCCACAGCGGGGGCACGCCTCGGGGAAGGCGATCGGGCTCTCGGCGCCGGTGCGCTGGTCGACCAGTGGTGCCTCGACCCGGGGGATCACGTCGCCGGCCCGGTACACGAACACCTGGTCGCCGATCATGAGCCCGCGACGGGTGATGTCGGACGGGTTGTGAAGCGTGGCGTAGGTGACCGTCACTCCGTCGATGACCACCGGCTCCAGGACAGCGCGCGGGGCGATGATCCCGGTCCGGCCGACGTTCCACTCCACCGCCAGCAGGCGCGTCACCTTGTGTTCGGCCGCCAGTTTCCGGGCCACCGCCCACCTCGGGGCGCGCGAGCCGTTGCCGGCCTGGCGCTGGTCCTCGGCCGTGTCGGCCTTGACGACGACACCGTCGATCCCGAACGGCAGCTCTGCGCGCAGGCCGGCGATCATGTCGATACGTTCCTGCACCTGCTCCACCGTCTCGCACCGCATCGGGGCGACGGCCGTGCCGACGGCCGTGTTCGCGCCGAGCGCGGCCAGGTGCTCCAGCAGAGCGACATGGCCGAGGCCATCCAGGCCGATGGCGCTGTAGGCGAAGAAGGTCAACTCGATCCGGTAGGGGCGGTCCTTGGCCCGCAGGGTACCGGCCGCTCCGCTGCGCGGGTGGGCGAAGGCCGTGGCGTCATGGGCGAGCCGGATCCGGTTGGCCTCCTCGAACTGCGCTGTCGTCAGCAGCACCTCGCCGCGCAATTCGACGTCGAGCGGCTCGGTGAGTACGGGCGGCAGGCCGAGGACGGCGTCGGCGGCGTGGGTGATGTCCTCGCCGGCCAAGCCGTCGCCGCGGGTGAGGACCTGAACGAGGCGACCACCCCGGTACCGCGCGGCCACCGCGAGGCCGTCGAGCTTCGGCTCCACACACCACGCGGCCACAGGGTGCCCGAGACGCCGTTCCAGCCCCGCGGCCCACTCGGCGAGTTCGTCGGCGTCGAAGACGTTGTCGAGGGAGAGCATCGGCACCGAGTGCGGCACATCACCCTGCACGGCCCCGCCCGCCACCTTCCCGGTCGGCGACTGGGCGAGCACCTCGTCAGGGTGGGCCTCCTCGTAGGCCGCGATGGCGCGCAGCAGCACGTCGTACTCGTCGTCACCGAGCGGGGTGGTCCCGTCGCCGTAATACGCGGCCGACGCCGTCACGGCGGTGGTCACGGCCTCGACGTAGGCGGCAGGAGAGAGCAGGGCACTGTTTTCGGTCATGAAGGTCATCATGCTGCCCCGCACTGACAACGCCCGCCGCCCGACCCCGTCGTGCCGCGGTGCACATCGTGGCCTGCGGAGATGCCGCTCGTTCGGACGCGTGGCGCAGTTCTCAGCAGCTGACCACAAGAGGGGTATCGTCGTCCGGTCACGGACGTCAATCGGATCGTCCGTTCAACCCAGGGGAACCGACATGACTGATCTGGACTCGCTGCGGGCAAGCCTCGCGTCAGGTGAGCACGAGTTCGCCGACACCTTGGCCTTCGTCTCCGCGCACTACGCGTATCAGCCGCAGGCGTTCCGCAACGGGGACGTGGAGAATGCCGCGGGTGAGAACGAGGGTTCCTGCAAGACGCTGGGACTGGCCCTGCTGGAAGGGCTGAGCGACCAAGAGGCGCTGCTGGCGTTCGGTGAGCACTACCGCAGTGTGGTGGCGACGCCGACCGGCACGGATCACGCCAACATCCGCAACCTCATGGCCCACGGCCTGGCAGGCGTGAGCTTCACCGGGCAGCCGTTGGCCCGCACGAGCTGAACAGCGAAATCATCGGAATCCGGGCGCGCCCCAAAGGTCACGTCCACGCGGCGCCCACCGCGGCTCTCAGGCCGCGTCCGGCTCGCGGCGGACGGCGACCGGGGCGGAGCGGGTGATCTCCTCGCGGAGCGCGTTCACGGCCTCGCGCAGTACGTCGGCTCCCACGATGTTCAGCAGGAGGATGCCGAGGGCGTACGACTTCTGGGCATCGGTCATGGAGCTGTCCGCGAGCGCCCGTACCGCCTCGCCCAGTTCCTTCTGCTCGTCCGTCGAGCCGTTCTGCAGCAGGGCCAGGCAGAAGGCGGGCAGGGCCAGGTGCGCCTTGTCGAATGAAATGTCCCGCATGATCGTCGAGACCTCGCGGGAGCGCGCCCCGGCCCGCGTACGGTCGACACCGCGGTCCGCGGCGGTGAGCAGGACCGCGAGCACCGTACTCGGGCCGACCCCGACGTCCTGGTCGCCGACCCGGACGTTCAGCAGTGAGCTGCGGAAGAGCGCGAGCGCCCCGAACCCCGCCACCACCACCTGCGCGACCGCCACACTGCCCGGGTCGCTCGCGCCGAAGGTCCAGTGGAAGGTCTGTGCGAGCAGCAGCGCTCCCCCCGCGGCGGCTCCGTTGATCCCGGCGTAGAACCAGGCGCTCACCACGGTCAGCAGGGCTGACGGTGTGTCGCGGTAGCGCGACACCAACTCGGCTGTTCCCACGAGCACTCCGAGTCCCCAGACAACGGCGTACGCGTACATCGTCCCCCTCGATCGCTCCTGCTCCACTGAGCCGGCGCGCCACCGGGCCGCCGTGCCGCCGCGATGCCGCGTTACGTCGCTTCGGTGAAGCCCGCCCCGCGCTCGGTCAGCTCCACGATGTCGTCGGCGCCGTCCGTCCGCAGTGCCACCAGTTCCCGCTCCGTGAGGCGGACCAGTTCCTGCGCGATGTCCAGGGTGCTGAGCCCCAGCACGCGCCGTACGTCCTCCAGCCGCATCGGACCCCGTTCCGCGAGCAGGCGCAGCAGTCTCAGGCCCTTGCCCGTTACCGCGTCCGGGCTCTGTGCGGACGGGCTCTGCGCGGACGAGCCGTCCGACCGGCCCGCTCTGGCACGGTCGGCCGTGTTGAGGAAGGTGCTGAACGGATCAGCGGACTCTGGCTGCGGCATTCGACCTCCTTGCGTCACCGGGTGCGGCACTCCGCGTCTCCGTCTCCATGATGCCCTGTCGCGAACGACTGATTCCAGACCGGTTCCTTTCTCCACGACACGAGTTGAGTACGTTGGGTATGCACGGAAAGCAGTCTGGCGGTCCGTCAGGGGGAACGGTCGTGGCAGAAGAGGGTCTTGCGACGTTCGGTGCGTGGGTGGTCGAACGGGAGCTGGGGCGCGGCTCCATGGGCGTGGTCTACGCCGTGTTCGACCGGGGAAGCGGTGAGCGCCGCGCGTTGAAGACCCTGCGCTCCGACGGTCCGCAGCCGTCGGCCGAGGCGCTCGCCCTCTTCGAGCGGGAGGTCCGGATCTGCACGGAACTCCGGCACCCCCACCTGGTCCGTCTGGACGGCTCCGGGCACACGGGCGCCGTCCACTGGCTGGTCATGGAGCTGTGCGAGGGCGGTTCGCTGATGGATCTCGTCCGTACGGGCGGGCCGCTCCCCGCGGCCCGGGCGGTGCCCCTCGTCGTTGACGTACTCGACGGCCTCACGTACGCCCATGAGGTACGGGGCGCCGTGCACCGCGACATCAAACCGCAGAACATCCTGCTGGGCCCGGGTACGGAGAGCACGGCGGCCAGCCGACCGGTGGCGAAGATCGCCGACTTCGGTCTGGCCAAGGCGTACGCGACAGCGGGGCTCAGCGGTCTGACCGCGACCGGATCGGTCTCGGGAACGCCCGCGTTCATGCCCCGCGCACAGCTCGTCAACTACAAGTACGCCCAGCCCCATGTGGACGTCTGGGCGACGGCCGCCACGCTGTACTTCCTTCTGACGGGCCACACGCCCCGGGACTTTCCCGTCGGCCGCGACCCCTGGCTGACCGTCACCACCACGGCGGCCGTGCCGGTCGGGGAGCGGGGGGTCCCGCTCCCCGACCGGCTGGAACGGGTCCTCGACCGGGCGCTGCGCGACGGCCCCGAGCCGGAATTCCGCACCGCTGACGCCTTCAAGAAGGCCCTTCAGGCCACCTGAGCCCCACTCCTACGACGCACGGCACGGTGCGGCACGGCGCGCACCGCAGACGGCACACGGCACACGGCACACGGCGGACATGGAGGAGGCCGGGATGGCGACGACGGCAGCGGCGATGGCGGACTGGGAGCCAGGCGCCCTCCTACTCAAAGAGTTCACCGTCGAGCGGATTCTGGGCGAGGGCGGTTTCGGCCGCGTCGCGCTCGTCCGCAACCTCAGGTCCGGCGAGCCCTACGCCGTCAAGCGGCTCCACAGCCTGGATCCGGTCCACCAGGGAAACCTGCTCACCGAGGCACAGCGCTGGATCGCGCTGCCTCCCCATCCGCACATCACCGAATGCCGCTTCACCCGGAGTGTGGGCGACCGGTTGGCCGTGTTCAGCGCGTACGCGCCGGGCGGTTCCCTCGACGACCGCATCCGGTCCGGCGAGCTCTTCGGCAGCGGCGGCGCGCCCGCGCTGCGCCGGGTGCTCGCCATCGCGGCACAGGCCGCCTGGGGGCTGGAGACGGCCCACGCGGCGGGGCTGCTGCACCTCGACGTCAAGCCCGCCAACATCCTCTTCGGCGCCGACGGGGCCGCGATGATCACCGACTTCGGGCTGGCGGACGTACCGGAACAGGACACGGAGAGGGTGCTGTCCGAGGAGGCGGTGCTCGACCATCTCGCGGCGGATCCGTCGTTGGACGCCAGGGAACGCGAAGCCTTCAAGGGGGTGCTCGGCCGGGCGCTGGGGTTCGGCGGGGCGCCCGCCGATGACCTCTTCGTCGCGGCGGCCCGCGGCCGGACCACGGCGTACGCCTCCCCGGAACAGGCCGAAGGACGGCAGGTGGGGCCCTCCGCCGACGTGTGGAGCTGGGCCGTCACCGTACTGGAGATGCTCGTCGGGGAGCGCACCTGGATGTCCGGGACCGTGGCCGCGCTCGCGCTGGAGACCGCGTGCCGGGAACGGCTCACCGACCGCTCGCTCCCCGTACCGCCGCGCCTGGCCGGACTGCTGCGGGAGTGCTTCCGGGACGATCCCTCCGCGCGGCCCGGATCACTGGGGCAGGTCGCCGACGTACTGCTGGACATCGCCCGGGAGGAGACGGGCGGACCGCTGGAGGTCGGCGCACCGCCCCGGCTCGCTCCCGGCAGCGAACGCCCCCGGCTGTACGAGCGCCGGTCGGTCCACGGCGCGGAGTGGGCGGACCCCCGCGGCCTCCTCCACTACGCGTACGAAACCGCGGCACTCGACCTCCGGGAGGCCGTCGCCTTCTGGCCCCGGCGCGCGGGCGGCCTCCAGTCCCGGCTGCTGGAGGACCTGCGGACCCTCAACGAGGCCTGGCGGGTGCTCTCCGGCCTGTCCGCGAGCCCGTCGGCCGGGGCCCCGGCCCAGGGGGCCGAGATCGCGGCCGCGCTCGCGCGGTGCGCGTGGAGCGTCGCCGAGGTCCAGCAGCAACTGGGCGATGTGGCGGCCTCCATCGACCACTACCGCCAGGCGTTGCGGATCCTCGACGCCCTCCCGCCCGCGACGACCCGCACCACGCTCCCGCCGGTCCTGATCTCCCTGTCCATCGCTCTGCGCCGCGGCGGCGCAGAGCCGGAGTCCCTGGTCGTCGCCGACCGTGCCATCGCCGCCGCGCGGCTGCTGGAGGACCCCCAGGAGGGCGCCACCGCGCTCGGTTCGGCGCTGCTGACCAAGGCGAACACGCTGGAGCGGACGGAAGGTGCCGCCGAGGCACTGTACGAGGCCTCCGCGGCGGCCTTCCGCTCGGCAGGGGACGCCTCGGGCGAGGCCAAGGCGCTCGCGGGGCTGGCCGCCTTGATGGACACACAGGGCCGGCCGGAGCGCGCCGCCGGTCTGTGGGACGAGGTCGACCGCACGCTGTCGGCGTACAGCGGCGCGTTCCGGCGGGACCTGCAGGCGACGCGCGCCTCGATCCGGCTCAACCGGGCCCAGCTCTCCCCCGCCCGCTCCCCGGAGCAGCTCAGCCGCGCCACCGCGGCCGTGGACCTCTACGGCCCCCTCGTTCGCGAACAGGGCCTGCACGAATTCGCCGGGGAACTGGGCACGGCCCTGTGCCTCGTCGGCATCGGAACGGAGCACCGGGGCGACCCCCGGGCGGCCCTCGCGGCGTACCAGGAGGCCTCCGAACTGCTCCAGGACGCCGTGCTGCGCGACGGGCGCGCCGAACTCGCCCACCAGCTCGCCGAGTCCTACGACCACGCGTCGACGCTCATCCGCGATCTGGACGGCCCGCGGCGCGCGGTCGAACCGGCGCGGCGCGCCGTCGACATGTGGCGTCGGCTGACGGGCCTGGACGGGATCGCCCGGTGGGGCGGGGGGCTCGCCGCCGCACTGGAGAAGCTCGCGGTCTCACTGCTCGAGGCCGACCTGCTCGACGAGGCGGAGCAGCGGATCGACGACGGCCTCCAGGTCGTGGCCGACCCGGGATGGAACGAACGGTGGTGCGTGGCCGAGGCGATGCTGCACCGGACCAGGGGCGTCGTGTACCGGCGCGGAGGCCGCCTGGGTGAGGCGCATCGCG
This sequence comes from Streptomyces sp. NBC_00536, assembly GCF_036346295.1. NCBI lineage: Bacteria > Bacillati > Actinomycetota > Actinomycetes > Kitasatosporales > Streptomycetaceae > Streptomyces > Streptomyces sp. NBC_00536. The sequence continues at coordinate 107,605 of NZ_CP107819.1, forward strand.
CGTGTGCGCGGGCGCTGGAGATCCTGGAGGGCGCGGAGGGGCACGACGCGGCGCGCGCCCGCCTCTACGCGACGCAGACCATCGCCGCCGTGCTCGGTGACGCCGGTGAGTACCGCGAGGCGTTGCGGGCCCACGAGGTCATCGCGGCACAGACGCAGGAGCTGGTGCGTGAGCAGGTCCTGCCCGTCGCGGACCTGGCCGATGCCTTCCAGCGGCTGGCCAACTCCTTTACGGCGTACGGTCTTCCGGCCGCGGCGGCGGACGCCGCGCGCGCGTCCCTGGAGGCGTACGACCTGAGCATCGGGCAAGGGCGTTCGGACCTGGTCGCGGAGGCCGCCCGGACCAGGGGGACGTTGGCCATCGCACTGCAGCGGTCGGGTGCACTGCGCGGTGCGCTGGAGGCGTTGGAGGAGGCACTGGACGCCTACCGCGGGGTTCCCGAGGGCGATGAGAGCATGCGCAGGGCCGCTCGGGTGGTGCCGGGACGCGCTGCGTCCCGTGGCACGTCCGGCGACGGGACCGGTGCCGCGACCACGCCGGAAGCCACACCGGGCGAGCGTGCCTTCGTACTGCGCGGCTTCGGTGCCTTGGCCGCCGAGCTGCGCGAGACCCTCGGCTCGCGTCCCGCCGACCTGCCCCGCCGGCTGTCCGAACTCCGCGAACGCTACGAGTCGGCGGTGGCGGGCAGCCGGGCCGGAAGTCCCCGGGAGGCGTCGATGCTGCTGGAGGGCCTCGCCGGTACCCTCACCTGGCTGGCCGCCGCCCACCAGGACGACCGCATCGACCAGTTGAGCGCCGAGACCGGTCTGGCACAGGGCATGGCCGCGATGTACTGCGGCCGCGAGGCGGCGGCCGACCACGGGTTCCGGCAGGCCGTCGACAGCTACCACCTGCTGGTCATGGAGCGGCGCCGCCCCGAGTTCACCGAGAGCTGGTTCAAAGCCTGGATCGGCATGGCATCGAGCCTCGTCCTCCAGGGCGACGACGCCGCGGCAGACGAGACGGTCCGCGAACTGATCGCACACGTAAGGCGGCTCCTCCCCCGCGAGGTCCGGCAGTGGAACCGCCTCGCGGAATCGGCCCTGCGGGAGATGAGGCAGGCACGGGGGTGACCGCTTGGCGGGCTCGTCCTCGCCGTTGCCGCGTGGGGAGCCGGAGAGCCGTGCTTGGTTCGGTCAGCGGCCGCGGTGAGGGCCGCACGCCGGCTGGTGTGCGGCCCTCGGGGTGGGTGCGGGGTCCGGGTCAGTGGACCGGGAGGACGCTCGTGTGTTCCTGGCGTACTGCCTGGAGGGACTTGGGGTCGAGGCCGAGCAGGCTCAGGATGGTCGGCGCGATCTGCTTGGTCTCCACCTTCGCCGAGAGCGTCTTGCCGCCGTGGGCGCCTGCGCCCGAGATGACGAGCGGGACGTTCAGGTCGTCGGCGTGGGTGCCACCGTGCTCGGCGATCTTCCCCTTGCCGCCGGTGTAGACGACGCCGTACTGGACGGTGCCGAAGACGTCCGGGACGCGGGCGTCACCGGGCTTGACGCCGAAGCGCTCGGCCGCGGCCCTGCCGGCGTAGACCTCGCTCAGGCCGCCCTGGGTGAAGGCCTTGGGCTTGCCGTTGATGTCGTTGCCGGTACCGCTCTGCTCCAGCAGGAACTTCTTGGCGAAGCCGGTCGCCTCCTCGGAGCGGTCGTTCAGCCAGAGCAGCATGGCGTCGTCGTCCACGGAGTGCGCGACCAGGTCTCCGGCGGCCGGGTGGAGCTTCTTCCAGGCGGCGTTGAGGCCGTCCAGCATCGGGCCGTCACTGATCCGGGTGAGCGCGGCGGGGTCGGTGGGCGACTGGCCGTGCTTGGCGGACAGGATGACCGTGGTGCTCTGCGCCAGGTGCTTCTTGCGGAGCTCGGCGGTCAGCGCGCCGATCTGGCCGTCGACGTACTCCAGGCTCTTCGTCAGCAGCGGGCCGGGGACGTCCTTGGACGTGTAGCCGCCCGTGGCGCCGTCCGAGGTCGGCAGCTTCTGCGCGGTCGACACCGACTGGAGGTTGAGGCCGAAGATCGCGGGCGTGCCGACCTTGTGGGTGCGGCTGTGGTCGTAGCCGTCGATCTCATTGAGGACGGCCTGGACCTTGTAGCCGTCGTACTGCTGGGTGGCCTTGTTGTCCTTGGTCCAGTCGGCCCCGGTCTGGTAGCCGGTGGCGTCGCTGTTGATCTCGGGGGTGAAGAGATCCTGGATGCCGGTGCCCGAGGGGCCGCCCAGGATCTCGTAGGCCGCGTGCTTGTCGGACCACGCGGTCCGCAGACCAGCCTGGCGGGCCACCTCGAAGATGGTGTTCACCTGGAGGTAGGAGTGCGGGTAGACCGGCTCGCAGGTCTTGGGGTCGACCGGCAGCTTGGCGGGGTTCAGCAGGTTGGAGGGGTGGCCGGTCATCTGGAGGATGCTGCCCGGCAGACCCGTCAGGCCCTGACCGGCGTCGAGGGCGTGCTGGTTCCTGTCCAGGTTCTCGGTGAGGTCCACCTCCACGCCGGGCTTTACGCCCGCGCACGTGGTGGTGCCGGCCGGGAGGAGGGACGCGTCGTACGTGTCGTCGTAGTAGACGCCAGTGGTGCCGGGGCCGCCGCCGGTGGCCTGGGCGATCATGCCGGGGAAGGAGTCGGAGGGGTTCGTGGTGGCGGCGTTGGTGTACTGCACGCCGCCGCCGACGAGGCGGGCCAGCGCCGAGTGCGGGTGCTGCGCGACGTACCAGGCCAGGTCGGACTGGTGCAGGCCGTCCACAGAGATCAGCAGGACGTGCTGGGCGGCCGCGCGGTGCCGCCCTTCGGCATCGGCGCCGTTGGTGGCGGTGGCGGCCTGGGCGGTGGCCGCGCCCGCCAGGGCGCAGGCAGCGGCGAGGACGGTTGCGAGGCGGATGGAACGTCGAGTCACGGGGATCCCTCGGGGCTGGCACATCACGGCAGGTGAAGGGCGCGGTGCGGCGCAGACGTCATGCTGAGGGCGCCCGATGTACCGGCAGCGGCGCGCACGTGAACGCTCCACGAAGGGCCGATATTTTGCCATGTCCGGTAATTGCCCCCGCGGGCCCACACAGGCCCGCGGGGGCCCGCGGGACCGGGATCAGCCGAGCTGGAAGGTCGCCTCGACCGGGTAGTGGTCGCTGGGCGAGCGGGTGTCCAGCTGTCCCGGCGTCCAGCCCGTCTGCGGGTCGAAGTCGGCCTTGACGGTGGGCAGCGCCGCCGGGGTGGGGCGGCCGGGGGCGTTGAGGTAGCCGAGGTAGTCCAGGTTGTCCTGGTAGTCCTTGGGGAAGGTCTCGACGTCGGCCATGTACCGGCACCACGCCGAGACCGTGCAGTCCATGGTGGACGGCGTGGCGCCGAGGGCCGGGGTGCCGAGCGAACCGCCCACGGCGGACTGGGCGTTGGCGAAGTCGCCGCGCGACTGGCCGTGCGTGTACTCGACGTTGAGGTCGCCGCCGATGAGGACCGGCGCCGACGAGCCCACGATCCCGTCCACCCAGTGGCGTATCTCGCCGAGCTGGCCCAGGCGGGTGGCCTGGGTGGTGTCGGTGGAGGTGTTGGACTGGTCGGCCTGGAGATGGGTTCCGACCACCCAGGCCTTGGTGCCGTTCTTGTCGATCTGGGCGAGTGCGGCGCCCTTGTTGGCGTTGTAGTCCCAGGTGCCGGAGGTGGAGCCGTCGTAGATGTGCGCGTACTGGGCGGTGATGGGGTACTTGGACAGGATCATCGTCCCGCCGTTGATCACGAACCAGGAGCTGGAGCAGTTGCCGCTGACCCCGTTCCAGCCGCCGCCCGAACACGACTGGCCGACCACCGGGGTGCGGTACGGGTAGAGGTCGGCGAGCTTGTCGGAGATGTCGGTGGTGGAGGTGTGGTTGAACAGCTCGTCCAGGATCACGACGTCCGCGCTGTGCTGACGGATGATCGATTCGACCACCGGGGTGCGCTCGGCCGCCTTCTCCTTCTGCGTGGAGTCGACGACCGCCGTGCCCATGTCCACGTTCCACGCGAAGACCGAGAGGGTCGGAGCCGTGGCTGCCGCGGTTGCCGTAGCGGGCGCCGCGTGGGCGGCCGCGCCCTGGAGCAGGACGGTCCCCCCGAGGAGTGCGGCCGCAGCGGCGAAAGCGGTGAGTGCGGGGGCGGATCGGGGCGCGTGCATGGGGGGCTCCTGATGGTCGCTGAGTGCTGCGCGGTGGGGACGGCGGAAATGTAGCTACTCGCGAGTACATCCAGAAGAACGGCGGCTGATCCATTCATGGCCCCGAGATGGCGGCGGGCCCGATTTGCCCGCGGCGTGCGTGAGGTGGAACCTGGCTGTGAGGTCCGCGGGGACCCGGCGGCCGAGTACGCTGCGCCGCCCCGGGTTCGCGACCACCGTGCTCCCGGCCGTCGACCATGCCGCGGCCGCCCGGCCGCCCGGCCGCCACCGCGCGGGAGCCGCGCTTCCAGCCGAGGTGACTCCATGACTCACCGTTCGCTGCCACGACGCCTCGTCATCCATGCCACCTCCGTCGCGCTGGCGGCGGCCGGAGCGCTGCTGCCCGCACGCGCGTGGGCAGCAGGCCCGGTCATGCCGCGCCTCCCCGTGGCACGCACCCTTCCGGCAGCTGACTGGGTGGATGTGACCGACGACCCCAGTGGCATCACGTTCAAGCTTCCGGCACGGCCCACGGTGACCAGGACCAGCAAGCCGGACTGCCGCATGTACGCGGCCGCGAGCGCCGCGACGAGCGAAACCGTCTCCGTCTGCGACATCCCCGGCACCGACAAGGTGGACTACCTCTACTCGACGGCCGATGGAGCCCTCGACGCGTTCCGCAAGAAGGCGGGGAACGACGTGGACTCCGGCACCCAGGAGACCGAGGTGGAGGGCCGCCCCGCCTTGGACCTGCACGCGTCCGGCAAGAACGACCCCCCTCAGCGCCTCCTGTTCACCGCTCGCTACATCGCCGACGACCCCTACAGCGTCTCGGCCTTGAGCTTCGCCTACGCGAAGAACGAGAAGGCCCTGGACCAGGAGCACCGGCAGCTCCTCGACAGCCTCCACCTGCCTCCGTGATGCGCGGGGTGGGTCAGCGGCGCAGCTTCAGGCGGTGTACCCCGCCGTCGACCGTGCCGACGTAGAGCGTGCGGCCGTCGGGGGCGGCGGCCAGTTTGGTGGTGTCGGTGTTCTGCAGGCCGTTCGAGACGTTCTCCCACGTCAGGCCGTTGTCGGTGCTGCGCAGTACGCCCCGGCCGCCCTGGACGAGTCCGGACGCGGTCGAGCCGGTGGTAGCTGCGTAGAGCGCTCCGCCGACCCGCAGCAGGTCCGAGACGTGGACCGCGAGCGGGCCGGTGTCGGCGGCGGCGAAGGTCTTGCCGTCATCGGTGCTGACCCGGACCGACGAACCGCCGACGACCAGGCGTCGGCCGTCCATCACGAGCGCGGAGACGGGGCCCTCGGCCACCTTGGTCTTGGTGACGCCGCCGTCGTCCGAGCGGTAGAGACCCGAGGAGTTGCCGAGCCAGAGGCGCCGCGGATTCCGGGGGTCACCGGCCATGGCGTCGAAGGACCTCTCGTGGAAGAGGTTCTTCCATGTCCTGCCGCCGTCGGTCGTCGAGAACAGCCCGTCGCCGAGGATGCTCCTGAAGCTGATGGCCACCCGGTCCGGGTCGGCCGGGTGGACCAGGATCGACGTCGGTATCTCCGACGACGTGCCCTTCACCTGCCAGGTCCGGCCGGCGTCACCACTGCGGGAGACCTCGAAGAGGCCGGTCGCGGTGCGCCGGACCTGCCACACCACCTTGGTGTCCTTGGGCGAGACGGCGATGTGCGAGGTGAGACGACCGGTCCTGCCCTCCGCCCCGGACTGGCCCCACTCGGGGCCGGCGACGGGGATCGCGGTGCGGTAGGTGCCGCTCACGGTTCCGGCGAGCAGTTGGTCTCCGCTGGCCGCGAGGGCCAAGGTGGTCAGGCCCTGGACGCCGATCCTGCGGTAGCCGGCGCCGTCGGCCGAGCCGCGGTACAGGCCGTCCTGTTCGCTGGACACGGTCACCGAGCCGTCGGCCCAGCGGTCGTAGTCCATCGCGATGGCGGCCTTCGAGGGGGCGGGCACGGGCTTCCAGGTCCTGCCGTGGTCGCGGCTCACCTGCCCGGCGCCGAACAGGGCGCGCAGGTACAGGTCGCCGCCGGAGGCGGACAGTCCGTTGCCGCCCTCGGGCAGGGGCAGCAGGGTGGTCCAGGTGCGGCCCTTGTCGTAGGAGCCGCGGATGCCCGTACCGGGGACGTAGGCCGCCACGACGGTGGAGTCGGCCGCCAGGCCGCGGAGGGTGTTCACCGGCTCGTCGAGGACGAGGTGCGCCGTACCGGGGTCGCCCTTGCCGACGCCGTCGATCCGCCAGACGCCGTCGAAGGTCGCCAGGTACAGGGTGTCGCCGACGAGGGTGGCGTCGCGGACGGCGCCGGTCACTCCGGTGGGGTACGTCGCCCAGCTGTCGCCCGCGTCGGTGCTGACCAGCAGCGTGCCGCCGGCCAGCGCGGCGAGGGTACGGGTCTGCTCGTCCGCGACGAACGCGTCGATGTGCGCGTCGGGCACGTCGAGCCCCCGCCAGGTGCGGCCGTTGTCGTCGGTGCGCAGGATCGTGCCCCGGCGGGTGGGGTCGGCGGCCGTGTTCACGGCGTACCACCAGCGGTCGGGGCGGCGGGCGTCGATCACGACCGATCCGGTGCCGTTGCCGTCGGCGATCGGCAGCCTGCCCACCTGGCGCCAGTTGGCGCCGCCGTCGGTGGTCAGCCAGGGGGCGGCCTTGCGGAACTGGGTGACGACGGCCTGCTTCGGCCGGGCGGGCGAGAGCGCGAGGTGGCCGGCCTCGCTGTTCGGGCCGATGGGCTCCCAGCGGTCGCCGCGGCTGTCGGCGGGGGTGACCTCGAAGGCGCCGGCTCCGGTGATCCGCCGGCCGTCAGCGGTCGTGGCCCGTACGGCCAGTTGGTAGGCGCCGGCCGCCTTCCCGGTCACGTCGGCCTGGTAGTAGCCGGCGCCGTTCATGGTGGTGGGCAGTGTGAAGGCCTTGCCGTGCGGCGGGGTGACCGTGATCTCCGGCGGCGCCTTCAGGGCGGCCGGGGAGGCGACGTGCACGGTGGAGCGGCCGTCGCTCGGGTCGGGGGACGCCTGGACGACCAGGTGCCGGGCGACGAGCAGGTACGGAACCCGCAGGGCCGGGCCGTGCTCGGGGGTGGCCGTGATCCGGCCGCTGATCTCCGTGTCGGTGGCCGGGCGGTCGGCGCGCAGGGTGACGGTGACGGTCGCGGATCCCCCGGCGGGGATGGCGGCCTTCGCCGGGGACACGGTGGTGGGCCCGGTACTGGTGAGGGTGACGGTCAGCGGTTCTTTGCCGGGGTTGGCCAGGCGTACCGTCGCGGCGGCGCCGACGGCCTTGTCCGTCAGGTCGGCGAGGCCGAACGACACGGCCGTCGGGGAGGCGCTGAGGACGGCCGAGGCCGCGGCGGCCACGTCGAGCCGTCCGTTGCCCTGGACGGTGGGTCCGGTGCCGGCGAGCTGCTTCGCGGTGCCGACCAGGGCGGACCTGATCCCGTCGGGGTTCTGGTCCGGGCGCAGTTGGCGCAGCAGGGCGGCGGCTCCGGCGACGTGCGGGCTCGCCATCGAGGTGCCCGACATGCGGTAGACGCCGGGTGCGTACATCGAGGTGGGGATCGTGGAGCGGATCTCCACACCGGGTGCGACCAGGTCGGGCTTGAGGCCGAAGCCGGTGCCGGGTCCGCGCGACGAGAACGAGGCGATCTCGTCGGTGGAGTCGGTGCCGCGCAGGGTGACGGACACCTTGCCGGCGGCCAGTTCACGGCTCAGCTGGGCGTACTGGGTCGTGTCGATGCCCATGACGACCAGGCGGTCCATGCGCAACGAGTCGCCGGAGGCGGCGGTCCGGGTGAGGTCGGGGCGGGCGGGGGTCGCCGGGACCTCGACCGTTCCCGGGGTGGCGGCGAGCACGGGTCCGCTGTTTTCCGGACGGCCGCCGAGCACGGCGAGCGCGCCGCGCTTCTCGGCCTCGCGTGCCCAGTCGATGTCGCTCCCGCTCAGAACCTCCGTACTCGGCGGGACGAGGATGTCGGCGCGCAGGATCTTGCCGCGTACGTCACCGACCCGCTTCCAGTCCTCGGCGGTGCCCGCGCCGACGTCCACGAGCGGCGCGGTGACCGGTTCCCGGGGCGGGTTCGCGGACAGGATGCCCCGGTAGGTCTGGATCAGTTCGGGCTCCTTGCCCGCCAGGTACGCGCTGGGCATCCGCAGCCCGCTGGTGGAGGCGCCGACCGCGATGACGCCGTCGGCCGACGCCGGGGTGTTGACGGTGCCGCTGCCGGGCCCGTCGTTGCCCGCCGCCGCGACGACGACCACTCCGGCCCGTACGGCGGCGGTCGCCGCGCGGCCCAGCGGGTCGGTGCCGTCACCGGGGCCGCCGAGGCTCATGTTGATGACGTCGGCCCGGTGGGGGTTGGCCGGGTCGGCCGCCGCCTCGATGCCGGCGATGATGTCGGAGGTGTAGCCGCTGCCGTCGGCGCCGATGACCTTGTAGGCCAGCAGGCTCGCGTCGGGCGCCATGCCGGTGACTCCTCCCTTCGTGGCCGCCTTGCCCGCGATGATGCCCGCGACGTGGGTGCCGTGACCGTTGTCGTCCATCGGGTCGTCGTCGCCATTGGCGAAGTCGAAGCCGCCGACGACCTTGTGGCCCTTGCCGAAGCCGCCGCCCAGGTCGGGGTGGCCGTAGTCCACGCCGCTGTCCAGGACCGCCACGACGGTGCCCTTGCCGGTGGCCTTCACCCCGGCCGGGTCCTCGCGCTTCCAGACCTCGGGCGCGCCGGTGAGCGGCACGCTGGCGTCCGTACGCACCTGCATCCGGGTGTCGGGCCGGACGGCGGTGACGCCCGGCAGCGCGGTCAGCCGCGCCGTCTCGGAGGCGGGCACCGTCATCGCCACGGCGTTGACGAGCAGGCCGAGTTTGCGGGGTGAGGCGGGGTGCAGTCCGGCTTCCCGCACCGTCCCCACGAAGGCGTCCTGCCGTGTCGCCAGGGCCCGCTTGGCGTCGCCGACGGCGGAGGTGGTGCCGGCGGCCAGGGAGGTGAGCGAGCCGCCGGGGGCCGCCGCGACGGCGGCGTCCCCGGACAGTTCGACGATGACCCGCTGGTTCGGGTCGGGTGACTGCGCGGTCGCGGTGCCGGGCATCGCGCTGAGCGTCCCGGCCAGCGCGACGGTGGTGACCGCAACCGCCAGCAGGCGTCGGGTACTTCGTGGGTTGTTGACCATGGGGAGAAGTCCTAGCCCCGAAGTCACTCTCCGTACAACAGATCGTGGCGGCCCATTGCTGCCGCTGGCACAAGTGGGCCAGTATCCGGATATGACGAACGATCTCACCGCCGCAGGCATCGATCCGTTCGACGAGAGCGTCTACCGGGCCGTGCTGACCCGGCGCACGGCGGTCCCGACCGAGCTCGCCGCCGACCTCGGCTGCTCCCCCCTCCGCGCCTCCAGGGCGCTGGACCGGCTGCACGACCACGGCCTCGTCGGGCGGCTCGCGGGCGTCCGGCGCCGGTACGCGGCGATCGAGCCGGGAGCCGCGGTGGAGTCCCTGGTGCGGACCAGGGCCGCGGAGCTGGACCGGGTCCGTACGGCGGCGGGCGAGCTGTCCCGCCTCTTCGCGGCGGCCCAGTCCGGCACCGCCGGGGAGGACGAGGTGGAGATCACCACCGGCCGCGAGGCGCTCGGCCGCTGGTTCGTCCGCCTCCAGCAGGAGGCGCGCGAGGACGTCATGACGCTGGACCGGCCGCCGTACGCGCTCACCACCTCCAACCCGGTGGAGAGCACGGCGCTGGGGCGCGGTGTGCGCTACCGCGCGGTCTACGCCCCCGAGGCGCTGGAGTGGCCGGGGGTGCTCCAGGACATCCGCGGACTCGTGCGCCATGGCGAGCAGGCCCGGGTGATGCCGGGCCTGCGGATCAAACTGGCCATCGCGGACCGCCGGCTGGCCCTGATGCCGCTCTCCCTGGACCTCGACGGCGTACGCGCCGCGGTCATCCGCCCCTCCACCCTGCTGGACGCCCTCACCGACTACTGGGAGCTGTGCTGGAAACAGGCCCTGCCGCTCGACGTCCCCGCCGAGGACCCGCTGGGCGAGGAGGATCGCCTCGTACTCACCCTGCTGGTCAGCGGCCTCAAGGACGAAGCCATAGCCCGCCAGCTCGGCTGGTCGGTCCGCACCATGCGCCGGCGCATGAGCCGCCTGCACGAACTCCTGGGCGCGGTCAACCGCTTCCAGGCCGGCGTCGTCGCGGCCCGCCGCGGCTGGATCTGACCCACCCGCCGCCGGGCCGGGGCGGACACACGCACCTGGCGATCCCCGGTCAGCGGCGGCCGGTGGACAGGACCACGAGGAACTGGCCGCCGCCGGCCTGGATGTCGGCGCTCACCGGCAGCCCCGGTACCAGGCGGGAGAACCGGTCCACCAGCCAGTCCGCCGCCTCTTGGGCGTCCTTCCTGGTCGGACAGCGGCCCACCATCTCGCGGCCGCCCTTGCGCTCCAGCCGCTCGGCAACGGTGATCAGCGGCGCGGGTTCGGCCACGTACAGGCGCTCCGGCCAGGCGATGACCACCTTGACCGCGCCCTTGCGGGAGTTGCACCCGCGGTGCGCGAGCCGCTCGGTGACCTTGGCCTTCCGGTCGGCGGTCCGGCTGTCGACGCTGGGCCCCCGCGGGTCGTTCACGGACTCGTCGGGGTCGACCGGTTCGTCACACACCCAGCACTGCCAGCCGTCACGCTCGGCCACATCATCAAGGAGACTCATCCGAGCAAACTACCTGCCCGGGCGTCACCCCGCGCACACCAGGGCTGCGGAAACGTCCCGGAACCGGCGGCGTGCGCCCGTTCGGTGATCCGGCACGGCACTCACGACCGCCGGGCCCTGGACGCGAGGATGAGCAGCGCGGCCGGGACCAGGCCCAGCGGGAACCCGGACGGCGCCAGAATCCACCCGTCCAGCGCCACCCAGCCCGCCAGGACCCAGCCCACGTAGCGCGGGACCTCCTGGCCGGTGCGGGCCATCCGCGCCAGCAGCAGGCCGAGCAGGATCAGCGGCACGGCGAACCCTCCGGGCAGCGCCCAGAACAGCCGCACCGCCTCGGCGTGGAGGTCGGGGTCGGTGACGCCGTGCAGTTCGCCCGACAGCCAACCGGCCCATTGGGGGCGGGCCTTGACGGCGAAGAAGGCGATGTGGAGGCCGCCGATGGACACCGCGCTGCGCCCTGCCCACAGGGTCAGGGTGTGGGCGCGAGTGGTGCCGCCGGCGGGAGTGGTGCCGCCCGCGGGAGCAGTTTCGAGACGTGCAGTTCCGATACTCATAGTTCCGTATGATGGGGCAATGCAGCCTCCGAAGCAACCCACCGGCCGTCCGCGCGAGACCCGCGTGGACGACGCGATCCGCGACGCGGTACGCGAGTTGGTGCCGCGCGTGGGATACGCCGGCCTGACCATGGACGCCATCGCCGCCAAGGCGGGCATCGGCAAAGCGGCCATCTACCGCCGGCACGCCTCACGCGGCGAACTCGTCTTCTCGGTCCTCGTCCACGGGCGGGAAACGCGGCCCCTGCCCGACACGGGAACGCTCACCGGCGACCTCACCGCGCTCGCGAACCTGATCCTGGGGATCTTCTCCGACCCGGTGACCGCCGCGGCCACCCCCGGGCTCTTCGCGGATCTGAAGCAGCAGCCCGACATCGCCGCGCGGTTCCAGGAGACCTTCATCGCCGAAGAACGCGCACAGATCGCCGCCTTGCTGGAACGCGCCCACCGACGGGGCGAACTGGCCACACCGGCAGACCCCGCATGGGTGCACACCGCCGTACTCGGCACCGCGTACGCCTGGGTGTTCCTCTTCGCCCAGCCGCCCACCCCCGCCCTCGCTTCGCGCATCGCCACGCTCGCCGAGGCGGCCGCCCGGGGCACGGGACTCCCGGGGGAGCCCGGAATCGACTGAAAAGCCACTTGTTCCGTGGGTGACCCGCCTTTAGTTGCCCGGGCCACTGATCAACTCTCCGCGCTCCTCTGATACTTCTTCGAGCCATGAAGAAGATCACCCGCCGGCAGGCCCTGGGCATGACCGCCGGCGCAGCCACTGCCATCGGACTGACGACCGCCTGCTCGTCCTCGTCGGCCGGCAAACCCGCCGCCGGCCCGGCGGCCGACGCGTCCGCCCCGGGCGCTCCAGGCGCCTCGGGCGTGTCCAAAACCATCACCCCCATCGACGAGGTCTACCAGGGCCGCCGGATCCAGATATCGCTCGCCACCGGCGGTCACCACGACGGCGGCCACCACATGCCCGCCATGCCCTCCGTGCGCATCGACGGCAACGAGCTGCACCTCATGCCCAATGCCGACGGCAGCTGGATCACCGTGGTCAACCACTACGAGACGTTCGCCGACCCCATCACGGCCGCCCGGGCCGCCGTCCGCGACCTCCAGGGCGCCGTCCTCGTCCCGCTCGGCCCCAATGGAGATCCGGCATGACCGTCATCCGCAAGAACCAGGCCGCGCTCACTCCCGCCGAGAAGCGCGCCTTCACCAACGCGCTGCTCGAACTCAAGCGCAACGGCACCTACGACCGCTTCGTCAGTGCCCACAACGCTTTCCTGATGAACGACAGCGACTTCGGCAAGCGGGTCGGCCACCGCTCCCCTTCCTTCCTGCCCTGGCACCGCCGTTTCCTGCTCGACTTCGAGGCGGAGCTGCAGCGCGTGGACCCGAAGGTCTCGATCCCGTACTGGGACTGGACCGTCGACCGCACGCCCGGCTCCTCCCTGTGGGCCGCCGACTTCCTCGGCGGCACGGCGAGGGCCCGGGACGGCCAGGTGCTCGACGGGCCCTTCGCCTACGCGGGCGGCAAGTGGGCCATCACCGTAGGGGTGGACCGGCGCACGTACCTGCGGCGCGCGCTCGGCGCGGGCGGGACCCAGCTGCCGACCAAGGCCGAGGTCAACGCCGTACTGAACATGGCGGAGTACGACACGGCTCCCTGGAACAGCGCGTCCAACGGCTTCCGCAACAACCTGGAGGGCTGGCGCGGCTCCAACCTCCACAACCGGGTCCACGTGTGGGTGGGCGGTCAGATGGCCAGTGCGGCGTCTCCCAACGAGCCGGTGTTCTGGCTGCACCACGCCTTCATCGACATGCTGTGGGCCGAGTGGCAGAACCGGCACCCCAAGTCCACGTACCTGCCCGCCACCCCGACGCCGGACGTGGTCGACCTGCACGGCACCATGCGGCCGTGGAACAACGTGACGCCGGCCGACATGCTGGACCACCGCAAGTTCTACACCTTCGACACCGAACAGGCGGGCGCCCGCCAGTAGCTGCGCGGCCTGGATTCTTTACGGGCCCGGTCGGGGGTGCGTCCCCGGCCGGGCCCGTACCCCCGGCCGGCCCGGAATCGGGCAGGGCTCCACAGGATCTACGAATTGCAAAAGTCTGCAATTTCATAGATGCTGTGGGCGCTGTGCTCGCGGGTGGCCGCAGGCACGGCACCAAGCCGTCTGCCCCGCTGCCCGGGGTGGTGAGAAGGGTGCGAGGCCATGCCGGTTCCGCTGACGCGAGCCCGAGGTTCCGGCCTCGTGACCGTGCAGACCGTCCTGACCTCCGCGCTCGGCCGGGTCCGTTCCGTGCTGCCCGCTCGGGCCGACTTCGCGGTCATGGGCCGCAGCCCCCGCCGGGACCTCCTGGCCGGGCTCACCGTGGCGATCGTCGCCCTTCCCCTCGCGCTCGGTTTCGGGGTGTCCTCCGGGCTGGGGGCGGAAGCGGGGCTGGCGACCGCCGTGGTCGCCGGCGCGCTCGCCGCCGTGTTCGGCGGGTCGAACCTCCAGGTGTCCGGGCCGACCGGTGCGATGACCGTGGTCCTGGTCCCGATCGTTGCCCGGTACGGGCCCGGCGGCGTCCTGACGGTCGGGCTGATGGCCGGTGTGCTGCTGATCTGTCTCGCCCTGCTGCGGGCGGGACAGTACATGCGGTACGTGCCGGCGCCGGTGGTGGAGGGCTTCACCCTCGGCATCGCGTGCGTGATCGGCCTCCAGCAGATCCCGGGCGCGCTCGGGGTGGCCAAGCCGGAGGGCGAACAGGTTCTGCTCGTGGCCTGGCGTGCACTCGTGGCCTTCACGGCATTCCCGAACTGGACCGCGATCGGTCTTTCGGCCGGTGTCGCGGCGGTCATGCTGGCAGGGGCCCGGTGGAAGCCGACGGTCCCCTTCTCCGTCGTCGCGGTGATCGCCGCGACCGTGATCGTGCAGGTGTTCCACCTGGGCGCGGCGGCCCCGATCGGAGACCTCCCTTCCGGCCTGCCCGCCCCTTCCCTCGCCTTCCTCGACCTGTCCGCCCTCGGCTCGCTGCTCGCCCCGGCCGTGGCGGTGGCCGCACTGGCCGCGCTGGAGTCCCTGCTGTCGGCGACCGTCGCGGACGGGATGACGGTGGGGCAGCGGCACGACCCGGACAGGGAGCTGTTCGGGCAGGGCATCGCCAACCTGGCGGCCCCGCTGTTCGGCGGCGTCCCGGCGACGGCCGCGATAGCGCGGACCGCGGTCAACGTCCGTACCGGCGCCACCTCCCGACTGGCCGCGCTCACGCACGCCGCCGTGCTCGCGGTGATCGTGTTCGCCGCGGCCCCCCTCGTCTCGAAGATCCCACTGGCCGCGCTCGCCGGCGTGCTGCTGGCGACGGCGATCCGCATGGTGGAGGTCGGCTCGCTGCGGGCGATGGCCAAGGCGACGCGCTCGGACGCCGTCGTACTCGTCCTGACCGCCGCCGCCACCCTGCTCCTCGACCTCGTCTACGCGGTGATCATCGGCCTCGTCGTCGCCGGAGCCCTCGCCCTGAAGGCGGTCGCGAGCCAGGCGCGCATGGAGCAGGTGGACTTCCGTCCGGACCTGCCCGGCGAGCACAGCGAGGAGGAACACGCCCTGCTGGCGGAGCACATCGTCGCCTATCGCATCGACGGCCCCCTCTTCTTCGCCGGCGCCCACCGCTTCCTCCTGGAACTCTCCGAGGTCGCCGACGTCAAGGTGGTGATCCTGCGCATGTCCAGGGTGACCACCCTGGACGCCACCGGCGCGCTCGTCCTCAAGGACGCCGTTCAGAAGCTGAACCGGCGCGGCATCGCCGTCATGACCTCCGGCATCCGGCCCGGCCAGCGCCGGGCCCTGGACGCGGTCGGCGCGCTGGACCTGCTGCGCCAGGAGGAACGTGAATACGCCACCACCCCCGAAGCCATCGCCGGGGCCCGCAAACACCTGGAGCAGGCGGGACTGCTGCCCCGGACACATCACCGACCACATCTCCAGCCGCATCCCCGAACGCACCGCATCCGGAAGGCCGCACGATGACCGTCCCCGCCGACCGCCACCTCATCGAGGTCTCCGGCACCGAGGCCCTGTGGCTCCTCGAAGGCTCCAGCCAAGGCCGCCTCGTCTACGTCCAGCGGGAGATCGCGATGGTCCGCCCCGCCACGCACGTGATGGAGTTCGGGCGCCTGATCGTGCGCGTACCCGTTCAGTCCACGGCCGTGCTGGGCCGCTCCCCGCTGACCTACCAGGTCGACGAGATCAACAGCCCGGCGGGAACCGGCTGGACGGTCACCGTCCACGGCCCGGCCGACGTCATCGGCGATCCCACAGAGGCCGCCCACCACCGGCGCACCCTCGCGGGCTGGACCCACGGCCCGCACGACACCCTGCTCCGGCTGCACCCGCAACAGGTGTCCGGGTTCCGCCTGGCCCGCACGGTTTCGGGGGCGGGCCGGTGAGCGTCCAAGTCGAGACGATGCCCTACCGGCACGTGCTGGACGTACCCGCCATGGGCTCGGCCGTCCGCACCGCCCGCGAGACCACCGAACTCGTCCTCGTGGAGTGCGGGGTGGGGCTGCGTCATCCGAGCGTGGGCCCGGCCCTGCTGATCCTGGCCGAACTGGTCACCAACGCCGTCCGCCACGCCGCCTGCCTCTCCCCGAACATCACCGTCACCTACGCGCACGGGCCGGGTGCGTTCGCGTTCGCCGTCCACGACCGCCACCCCTACCAGCCCGCCCTGTTCCGGGCGCTCGCCACCGCCCCGGGCAGCGGCCTGGCCATGGTGATGGAGATGACGATGGAGCTGGGCGGCACCGCCGTCGTACGCGCTGACGCGGACGTCCGGGGCAAGGCCATCTGGATCACGCTCCCCCTGTGATGAGCGAGCCGTGCTGTCCGTGGCCGCCCACGGGGCGCAGGACCCGCTCGCGGCGGGACGAACGTCACGAAGGCCGCCCAACGGGTGCCAGGAGTTGCAGGGATCTGCAATTGTGGAGGTCACAAGGTGTGAGGAGGGGCGAATGGCTGCCCCTGCACAGGAACGGTTCCGGGTGGATGCAATGGACAAGCACGGCAGAGGTACCCAGGTGAGCACACCGCTGTACCAGCTCAAGGCGGAGTTCTTCAAAACGCTGGGGCACCCGGTCCGCATCCGTGTCCTGGAACTCCTGTCCGTACGCGAGTACGCGGTCGCCGAGATGCTTCCGGAGGTCGGGGTGGAGGCCGCGAGCCTCTCCCAGCAGCTGGCCGTCCTGCGCAAGGCCAACCTGGTGGTCACCCGCCGCGAAGGCTCCACCGTGTACTACAAGCTCACCCACCCCCAGATCGCCGAACTCCTGAGGGTCGCCCGCGGCATCCTCTCCGGCGTCCTGGAAGGCCAGGCCGAACTCCTGGCCGACCTCCGCGCCACCAGCCACAGCTAGGGGCCTGTGAGGGCCTCGCCCCCGCTCCCCCCATACGGCGGCCGTCTTCCGTTAGTGCGGGTTCAACGCGCTTCTGACACCGGAAGGCGGCCGCTTCTCACTTCTGGGCATGGCGGCCCAGGTAGAACAGCAGCCAGATGAACCCGGCGAACAGGTGCGTGCCGAAGATGTAGAAGAAGGCGCGCAGGGCGACGCCCTTCTCCTTCCACTTCTCCCGGTCCGCCGCCGTGCCCTTCTGGGGCGGGATGTCCGTCATGACGCGTCTTCCTTCCCGTGTTCCTCGTGCGGGCGGGTGCAGGGGCGGACCCGGACCCGCATGCCGTGCTCCCCGGCGTACTGGATGACGGCCGCGACCTCGGCGGCCTCAACCGTACGGACCTCCGCCCCGGAACCGGTACCGAGGCGGGTGATCTCGTAAAGCCGGACGGTCCGGGGCTCACTCCCGGCCACGCCATGGCCCCGCGCCATACGGACCCGTTCCAGCGCCGCTTCCTCGAACCCGGCCACAGCGCGACCCCCTTCCACCGAATCAGCAACTAGCAAATTGCATAACTCTGCAAGTCTACAGGGTGGCGTACCAGCCGATCCGAACCCTCGGGCCTGCCCCTGAGCGGCGTACATCCGCGAGGCGGACAGCGCCAGGCCCGGGCATCCGGCTGTTCGGTCAGCCGACCGCGTCGCCCAGGCCGCCCAGGTCGCCCAGGTCGCCCAGGTCCAGGCGGTCGGCCAGCCCGGCGTTGGCGAAAGCGGCCACCAATTCGTCACGGCCCTCGGTGAAGTGGGCCCAGCTGTCGTAGTGGACGGGCACCACCCGGCGGGCGCCGAGAATCGTGGCGGCTTCGGCGGCCTGGGCGCTGTCGAGGACGATGGTCGCGCCGTCGAAGAGGACGGGGAAGCGGGGAGCTCCGGCGAAGAGGATGGCGGTGTCCACCGGGCCGAAGCGTTCGGCTATCTCCCGGACCAGGTCGAGTGAGGCGTTGTCTCCGCTGACGTAGACCGTGGGCAGGCCCTGGCCGGTCAGGACGAAACCGACGACCTGGCCGGTGAACGGTTCGACGTCCTCACGGGCGCCGGGGCCGTGGATGGCGGGCACGCCCGTCACGGTGATCGTGCCGCCGCCGGGGCGTTCGAGGTCGATCGACTCCCAGTCGGCCAGTCCCTTGGCCCTGCCTCCCAGACGCTCCCCGCCGCCGGGGGTGGTGAGGGTGAGCGGGACGTCGGCGAGCAGTGCCCGGCCGGAGTGGTCGAGGTTGTCGGGGTGCTCGTCGTGGGAGAGCAGGACCACGTCGATGCGGCCGAGGTCGGCCGGTGCGGCGGAGGAGGGTGCCGTCTTGGTCAGCCGGGCGCCCGGCACCGGGTAGTCGCCGGGAGCGTCGAAGGTCGGGTCGGTCAGGAATCGCAGGCCACCGTAGGCGAAGAGGGCGGTCGGGCCGCCGAAGACGCGGACGGGGATCTGTTCACCGGTGGTCGTGTCGCCGGTCGTGTGGCTGGTCGTGCTGGTACTGGCCATCCAGGCACCTCACGGATGAGTAGCGGGTTATCCGTGATGCACGGTAGCGGTGTCTCACGGACGGACGCAAGCCGTACCATGAGAGTCATGAGCGAGACCCCGACCGCCGAGTCCGTGTTGCCGGCCGCGCCGGGGGCGGAGGACTACCTCGCCCTCGACTTCGTCAACAGCGCCACCGCGCTGCCCGGAGGGCAGTTCATCGATCTCCTCGGCACCCCAGGGGCGACGAACCACTGGCTCACCGCACACGGTCTCGCTCCGGCCGACGCCGGGGTGCAGGAGACGTGCGCGACGCAGCTGCGCTCGCTGCGCGAACACCTCAGGGCACTGTTCGCCGCCCGAGTTGCCGGGCTGCCCGCCCTGCCCGCGGATCTGTCCGCCGTCAATGCCGCGCTGGGCAGGGCCCCCACGGCCGCCCTGCTCTACTGGGACGAGAGGAACGGCCCCTACCGAGCGGCGCCGTGCCCCACCCACGAGATCCTCGACCGCGCCCTCGCGACCCTCGCGGCCAACGCGGCCGACCTCCTCACCGGCCCCGACGCCGACCGCCTCACCGCGTGCGGTTCCGCCCCCTGCAACCGCTACCTGCTGCGCCACGGCCGCCGCCACTGGTGTTCCATTCGCTGCGGCGACCGCGCCCGCGCCGCCCGCGCCTACGCCCGACGCACCCAGCCGAACGCGGACTGACGAACGCCGGCTGACGAAACCGGACCGGCGCCGGCTCAGCGGGCCATCCGGGCGGGATACCCGGCCCGTTCGGAATGGCACCCGGGGCCGCGGCGCCCCGCCGGGGATGTTGGTGTCCCCCTCGGCAGGAGAGGTACGTGAGCGATCCCAGCCCCCGAGTGACCCCGCGGCCCACTTCCGCCGGAGCGGACGAGGACATTCCCGCTCCGGGTGTCATCGGCATCGGACTCGCCGCGGTGCTGACATTCGCGCTGGCCCAGGGCTCGTGGCAGTGGTTCGCCACGTTCATCGGGGTGACGCTGCTCGCGGTGATGCTCGCCTTCCAGCGACGGGCGCGGTGGACGCCCCGTATCCGCTCGGCGTACATGCGCGGCTTGATCGCCTACTCGCTGGTCATCGGGCTGTGCGTGGCCATCGCGTTCGCCCCCCTCCTGCAGCGCCAGTCCTGGCTGTTCCCCATGCCGGGGACGCGGAGCCAGTGCGAGCTGCTGGGCAGGTACCAGACCCTCCAGGCAGAGGCCGCGCTGGGACACCTGGCCGCCAGAGACACCGCTGCCCTCGAGTTCACACAGCGGGTCCAGGCCCAAAAGGCCGTCGCCGAGTGCCTGTCCGCCACGACGACCTTGTGGCTGCCGCTGTACGGGGTCGGAGTCGCTTTGCTCGTGGGGACAGGTGCGTGGTTCCGCGACCGGGCCCGGGCCGGACGCCCGACCAGCCCCGTCGGCTGAAGGACCTTCCCCGGGCAGGGTGCTGCGGGCTCGGTCGGTGTGAGTCGGGGATCTCCCCGCGCCCGTTCACGCCACGAGCAGGCGGAGGCCCAGATCCGCGGCGTCCAGGTCGGCGAGGGTGCTGTTGCGCTCGGCCCACCGGCCGGAGTCGAGGTCGTCGCCGAGGCTTCGTACCGCCCGCTGCTCGGCCTCCGGTCCGACCCTCGTCCACACCGACATCGCACGGCGCACGTGATCCTCCAGGTACGCGCCCGGTCGGCGCCAGTACGCCTCGAACAGGCCGTCGGCGCAGTCCCACGGGATGGGCACCGGCTCGGCGCGGGCGCCGATCGCGTCGGCCATCCCGGCAAGCGAGGGGAATGCGGCGAGGACGCCGGCGAACTCGGGCAGGTAGTCGCGGGTGAGCCAGAACCGGTCCTGCCATCCGGGCTCGTCGGTGTCGAAGGTGAGCACCACCACGCGGCGGGCCACGCGCCGCATTTCGCGCAGCCCCGCCATCGGGTCCCCCCAGTGGTGAACGGTCGAAACGGCCATCGCGACATCGAAGGAGCGGTCCTCGAACGGCAGGCTCTCCGCGGCGGCGGCCACGCACGGCGCCGAGCCGGCGGGCCGCTGCCCCCGCATGACCGCCGATGGCTCCACCGCGGTGACGTCGCGGTCAGTGGGCTCGTAGGAGCCTGTGCCGGCCCCGACGTTCAGCACGGTCCGCGCGTCCGCGAGCGCGTCCCAGATCTGCGCGGCGATCCGCGGCTCGGTGCGCCGTGTCGCGGTGTAGGCACCACCGATCGCGTCGTACAGCCGTGCGCCGAGCATCTCCAGTTGCTCCTCCGGTGTCACCTTCAGTCCCTTCGCCCGCGCCTCCAGTTCCCTGTCGATGGACGCCACCATGGCGTCAGCGCGATCACGCCGCTCCAGCAACAGGCCGCGCAGTCGGCGCAGGTGCGCGACCGCGTCGGTGGACGGGTCGCCGACCAGGTCCGCGACCTCCCGCAGCCCGAAGCCCAGCCGCCTGTAGGCCAGTACCTCCCTGAGTCGCTCCACGTCGCCCGCCGAATAGGCCCGGTACCCGGCCGGGGTCCGCGCCGAAGGCCGAACGAGCCCGATGTCGTCATAGTGATGCAGCGTGCGGACGCTCACTCCGGCCAACTCGGCCACGCGTCCCACGGTCCAGTGATCTTCCACGGCACCGACTATGCGGCCTGACGCCACGTGAGGGTCAAGAGCCGGGGTTGATTCCGGGCGGGGACACCCCTGTCAGTCCGTCAGCCAACAGCCGTCATCCGTCAGCCATGCCGCTCGCGCGGGCGATGCCCTCCACCACCTGCTCGTCCTGCTTGCGCTGGTGCTGCTGGCGGTCGAGCTTGTCCCGCATCGCGCGCAGCTTGGCCGGGTCGTCCGCGACGTCCGGGGGCACCAGCGACATCACCTCCTTGGCGTGCTCGCCGTCACCGAGGCGGGCGACGACGTGGTCGGCCCGGTCCTCGTGGCCGGGTTCCATCGCACCGATCAGACCGAGGAGGTTGAGCAGCTCCTGCTGCACCTCCGCGGTGAACAGCGCCCTCTCCGCTGGTTCCAGGTCGAGCCGGAACCGTCCGCCTCCGGCCTTCACGTACTCGCGGATGACCTCCATCAGGAGGCGGAACTGCTCCTGGGGCATCCGGGCCCGGAGCGTCTCCACGTAGAGCGCGTACCGCGCCCGTACGATCGCGGCCGGGTCCTCGGGTACCTCTGCGTCGGCCATGTCGGACTCCCCCTCCAGTGGTTCGGGCCAGGCTGGTCAGATCCGCCAGGAGCGGATGCGGTCGGCGGCGTCGTACGCGTCGGCCCGACCGGCGTCGATGTCGCGGGCCAGGTCGATCAGCGCACTGTCCGGCGCGTCGATGCCTTCGCCGACGGCGTTGAGGTACGCCACGGCGGTGCCCGCGGCGAACAGCGCGTTGCGGGCCGGGAGCGGGCGCAGCCGGATGATCGAGTGCATCAGGGCGGCCGCGCGCCACGCGTTGTCGACAAGGGCGCCGACCTTCGGAGTGCTGACGCGGTGGCGGCCGACCGCCGCCACGAGAGCGCTGAAGTCGTGGATGACCGGCGCCTTGGGGAGGACTTCCGCCTGGCGCTCCAGGAGCCAGCGGATGTCGATGTGGAGCTCCACGGTCAGGCGGCCCGTCCCGCGGCGTCCACCCGGTCGGGCGCGTCGTCGGGGAACGCCCGGTCGAACGCGGCGGCGTTGTCCGCGACGAACGCGCGGAACACCTCGGCGGCTCCTTCGAGGCGGGGGTCGCGCACCGCGTTGGACGCGGCCTCGGTGATCAGCGCGGTCACCGTGGTTCCCTCGGCCTCGGCGCGCTCCTGAAGCTGCGCGTGGAGTTCCTCGGGGACTCGGATCGTGACGGGTTTCGAAGCCATGCCGCGAACGTACAGCAGGCCGTACAGCACGCGGGCGGATTCGCTGGAATCCACCCAGCCGCTCCTCGGACCTCGGACGACCGGGCGGCGAACTGCGCCTGTCCGGGGTCCGGTTCCGGCCAAGCCTCAACTCGGGATCGTCGCGTTGCGTACGCTGCCTGAATCCGCAGGGGTGAGAGCGAGCCGGGGAGCGGCGCATGGCCGAGGCGAGACGTCCGGGTGAGGTGATCGGGGGCCGCTACCGGCTCGAACACCGGCTGGGCGGAGACGGATCGGGGCGGACCTGGCTGGCGTACGACGAAGCTTGGAACCGCGAGGTCGCGGTCAAGGAGTTACTGCCGCCCCCTGGGCTGACCGGCCGGGAGCGGGAAGTGTGGCTGGGGCGGACCGCACGCTGGGTACGTGTCTTCGGACGGCTCGACGGCCATCCGAACGTCGCCGGCGGCATCGACCTGATGAGGGCAGGCGAGACGATGTGGACCGTCATGCGCCTGGTCAACGGGGAGTCGCTGGCGGACCGTCTCCTGGCCCGGGGGCCCCTTCCCCCGGCGGACAGCATCAGGATCCTCTCTGACGTGCTGTCCGCGCTGGAGGTGATTCACAACGCGGGAATCGTGCACGGCGGTGTCCGGCCGACCGGGGTGATCCTGACCCCTGGCGGTCGGGTGGTCCTGCTCGGCGATCCGGAGGGGGCTGCCCAGCAGGAAGCCAGCGCCCGGGTCTCATGGAGGGCGTCCCCGGCCCGGGCACCGTACACCTCACCGCAACTGGCCCAGGGAGACACGGCCATGCCCGCGGACGATCTGTTCGCCCTGGGAGTGACCCTTTACGAGATGGTCGAGGGGCACCCGCCGTTCCGCGGCGGCGAGCTGGGGCCAGCGATGCGAAGGGCAGGGCCTCTGGCGGAACTGATCGAGGGTTTGTTGCGGACGGACCCCGAGGAACGCCTCACGCTTCCCGAAGTGCGGCGGTTCGTCCTTGACTTCGTGCGGGTGCACGGCGCGGCGCTGCTGGAGCGCGCGGCGGCGACACGGCCAATAGGCGCTGCGCCATCGGCGGCCGGGCCACCGCCGTACGTCGTCCACGTGCCGCGAGCTCGATTCCGGCAGGTTGCACTGCTGCTGGCCTTGGCGGTGGTGTGCCTCGTCCTGGCCGGACCGGTGCTGGCGTATGTCACCTCGCCGCAGGCGGCCGCGCACCTCATGACCGTCCTGCCCTGGACGGCGTTCCTGCTCGCGCTGGCCGTACTCGCCCACCAGGTGCGTATCGCGGTACGCAAGAACGGTCCACCGGCTTCATCGGGGTTGGGCCTGTCCCTGAGCCCGCCCACACCGTGGTCGCCGCAAGAACGCGCGGCACGCCGAGCCGCGGCCGAGCGGGCCGTCGACGCGGCACTGCTGCGGATCGACCAGAAACTGGCCGCCGCCTCACCGCGCTCACCTCGGAACGGGGCCCTCGATGACTGACCAGGATCCCGTTTCCCCAGCGTCAGCGGGTGCCCGGAACGAGCAGGCGGAGCCTCCGTCCCCTCCGTTCCCCACGTCCTCTCCGCCCCCGCCTCGGGCGATGGGTTCCCTTCCGACGTTCCCCGACGCGGATGAGGCACTCAAGTGGCGGGACATCGAGCCCGACCATCTGGCCTGGCGGCGCGCTCTGGTGGAGCGCCAGTTGCGACAGGAGCGCCTGGACCAGTGGACGGGCTACGGCTTCCGCCTCCTTGAATACGTCATGGTCATGGGTTTCGGCGTGGCCTTCGTCTGGCTCGGCTTCTACGCGGTGGACCACAAGGCTTCGACGCAGACCGTGCCGCTGATCGGTGGTGGCATGGCCGCGCTGGTCAGCGCGGTGCTGGCGGTGCGGAACCGGCGGAACTGAAAGTGGTCAGTTGTCCAGGCGACACGAAGTACGACCTGCGCCGCGGACTTGTCGTGTGCCCCGCCGTCTCGCTGAGGACGGGGTTGGGGAACAGGTTGTTCTTGCCTTCGGCGAATCCGCCCCAGGACTGGTGCCGCACGCCGTGCTCGCGCATGAGCTCGTGGTCGACGGTCGGGGTGGAAGTTGGCGACGCCGATCGCCCTGGCCGGGCCCTCGCGGTTGACGGCCTCCATGGCTCGCCACTCGCCGTACACATCGCCGTAGGGCTGGTGCATCAGGTACAGGTCGACGTCGTCCAGGCCCAGCTTCTTCAGCGACCTCTCGAAGGCGCGGCGGGTGTTGTCCTGGGCGGGGGCGTCCTAGACCCACAGTTTGGTGGTGACGAACAGTCCCCCGCGCGGGATGCCGCTGGCCTTGACGGCGCGGCCGACCGCTTCCGCGTTCCCGTAGGCGGCCGCGGTGTCGAGCAGCCGGTATCCGGCGGCGAGGGCGTCGGAGACGGCCTGCTCGGTCTGCTCCGCCGGGATCTGGTAGACGCCGAAGCCGAGGATCGGCATCTCGCTCGCCCACCGCGCCGGCCGTGTCCTCGGTGGTGTCGATCAGCGTGACCGGTGCTCGCTACGTCATCCAGGTCGGCCGGGTGTGTGGAGCCCGATGAAGTACGGCTCGCGGCGGAGGGTGAATCCCATCGACAGGTAGAGGCCCACGGCCCCGGTGTTCTGGGCCGCCGCGTGGAGGAACGGGTTGTCGCCGCGGTCCTCCACGGTCGCCACGACCGCGCGGATCAGCCGTCCGGCGAGCCCCGCGCCCCGGTGGTCGGGGTGGGTGCACACCGCGCTGATCTCCGACCAGCCCGTCGGCCGCATCCGCTCGCCCGCCATCGCGACGAGACGGCCCTCGCGCCGGATCCCGAGGTACGTGCCCAGCTCGACGGTGCGCTCACCGAACGGGCCGGGCCGGGTCAGCCCGGCCAGCTCCAGCATCTCCGGCACATCAGAGGGCCCCAGGATCACCGCCTCCGGATCCTCCTTGCCCCGGACCGCGCGGCCGTCCAGCTGCACGCCCGGCAGTGACATCAGGGTTTCCCAGCCGGCGGGCGGGGTCAGCAGCCCGGTCACCCAGAGCTCTTGAGCGGGACCGGCCAGCGCGGCCAGATCCGCCCAGGCGTGCGGGTCCTCGGGATCGGCGAGCGCGGCGAAGGGCGACACGGCCGCGGGGTACCGGGCGGCGAGCCCGGCGGGCCCGGTCTCGGCGAGGCCGCGGTGCGGGCCGTCGAGCGCCGCCCAGACCGGATTGTCGAGGACGGCGCCGGGCCGGGACTCACGGGACATGGGCAGGGCTTCCTTCCGAACGGTGCAGGAGACCGCCTTGAACGGCCTTCACGGACATTGTCGGTGAGCCGCCTCCCGATTTCGGCACTCACCCGTTTCGTTGCCTCACCATCCTGGCGGCGGTCAGGCCGGCGAGGAGCAGGCAGACGATGTCCCACCAGGGTGGCGCGTGGATGGTGCTGACCAGTGCCGTGCCGATCCCTTTCCCCACGAGCTGCGCCGCGATGACGGCGGCCGCGGCCGCGCCCGCGTGCTGGGGCAGGATGGCGGTGGTCGCGGCGGAGACGACCGGCATGAGGACCAGGCCGATGCCGAGGCCCGCGAGGATCATGCACGGGAGCATGGCCGGGTACCCGGCTTCGGCCTCGATGGTGACGACGGTCAGCACGCTTCCGATCGGCGTGATCACCAGGCCCGTCACGATGAGCATGCCTGGTGTCATGCCCCGGCGCAGCAGGCGGAGGGAGATCTGGGTGGCGCCGATGGCGATCGCGGCGATCAGGGGGAGTACCGCCAGCCAGGCTTTGACCGTGGAGTAGCCGTGGCTCAGCACGATCCCGCGGGCCATGACGGGTGTGAGGGAGAGGATGCCGGCCCCGGCGAGGAACATGGTGAGGAACCCGCCGAGCCTTGCCCGGTCCTGGAGGACGTACCGCGGAAGGAGCGGGTTCGACGCGCTGCGCTGCCACCGCAGGAAGGCCAGGAGCAGGATGACGCCACCCGCGATCGGGAGCACGATCAGGGGGCCGCGCCACTTCTCCGCGGCGGATCCGTCGGGGCTCGCCGACGCTTCGAGAGGGCCGTAGACCAGGCCGGCGATCCCGAGGACGCTGAGCAGGGCGCCGGGCAGGTCGAAGCGGGTGTCGGTACGGTCGGGGCGGTCGGGGCGGTCGGGTGGGAGGGCGCGTGTACCGGCCAGGGCGGTCAGGGCGAGGAGCGCGGAGATGGCCAGGGGCAGCCCCCAGCCCAGGTCTCGGGCCAGGAGCAGCCCCAGTATCGGTCCACCGACGCTGACCGTGGCGTAGATCCCGAAGGCCCTGACCCGTTCCTTCGGTTCGGGAAGACCGGTGGTCACCAGGGCCAGCGCCGCCGTGGTCACCAGCGCGCCGAAACCGCCCTGCAGGGTGCGGGCCAGGAACAGCGGCCAGGAGTGCAGACCGCCGAACGCGCTGCCGAGCGCACAGGCCGCCGCGAGTCCCGCCAAGCCCGTGACCAGCGTCCGTTTGCTCCCCACGCGGTCGACGATGTGTCCGCCGAGCAGCAGCAGCGCCGCGAAGGGGACCGTGAAGAAGATGACGAAGTCCGAGCTCACCATGCTGGCGCGGAAGGACTCTTGATACGTCGCTCCGAGCAGCACCGCCAGTTGCGCGAGGGCGATCACGGCCAGGTGCCACCGGCGCCGGGGCACCGGGGCGGGGGTGCCGCGGTCCGGAGCGGTCGGGGTGTAGCCGGGGGCCGGGGTGCGCGCGGGGGCCGACTCCGTCACCGGGGTGGCGATGGCAGCTTCGGGCCGCGCCGCCGGAACATAGTCCAGCAACTGGGCCGCGTGCCGCCCCAGTTGAACCAGGACCTCGCCCGGGAGCCAGACCCCTCCCCCGTCCCCGCCGGTGTGTTCGGCGGTGTGTTCGGCGATCTGGGCGGGGGTGGGCCGTTGGGCCGGGTTCTTGGCCAGGCAGGCGCGTACGAGTGGGAGGAGGGAGTCCGGTACGCCGGTGAGGTCGGGGTCTTCTTCGGCGATGCGGAAGAGGTGGGCGTTGAGGCCGGTGTCGGTGGCGCCGAAGAGGAGGCGTCCGGTGGCGGCGTAGACGAGGACGGCGCCGAGGCAGAACACGTCGCTGGCCGGGGTGAGGGGGAGGCCGCGGACCTGTTCCGGTGACATGAAGCCCGGCGAGCCGATCAGCATGCCGGTGCGGGTGTGCAGGCTGTCGCCGCCGAGGCTGTCCATCGCTCGTGCGATGCCGAAGTCGATGACGCGGGGGCCGTCCACCGTGACCAGGACGTTGGACGGTTTGAGGTCGCGGTGGATCAGGCCCGCCGCGTGCACGGCTTCGAGTGCGAGGGCCAGGCGGCTGGCGAGGACGCGGACCGAGTGCTCGGGCAGCGGGCCGAAGTCCCGGGCGACGACCGTGGTCAGGTCGGGGCCCGCGATGTACTGCGTGGCCACCCACGGCACCGCCACCCCGGCGTCGGTGTTCGCGTCCAGGACGTCCGCCGTCCAACTGCCGCCCACCCGCCGGGCCGCCGCCACCTCGCGGGCGAACCGTTTACGGAACTCGGGATGGGCGGCGTACTCGGCCTGCACGACCTTGACGGCGACCGTACGGCCGACCTCGTCGCGGCCGAGATAGACCAGGCCCATGCCGCCCGCGCCCAGCCGGGCGATCAGGCGGTAAGGGCCTATGTACGTCGGATCTTCGACGGTGAGCGAGTCCACGGCAGGAATCTAGCCGAGGCCTCCGGCACAAACCGAGGAACCGAACGACAGCGTCGGCATCACGACGGCGGCTGGATGCGGCCGAGGAAGCGCGTCAGCGCGGCGATCGGGCCGAGCGGGTCGGCGTAGTCGACCGTCTCCTGCTCCTCGAACGAGCCGTCCCTGCGGCGGATGGTGGTGCGCCGGCTACGCTTGATGCCGCCGGTGCGCAGGAGGTAGAGGCCGTACATGGCGGCGACGCTGATGATCCCGATCTCGATGACGGGGAGCTTGGCCTTGGCGTCGGCGGCGATCTGGAGGATCCGTTCGGCCTGGTCCGGCTCGTCCCACGCGCCCGACAGGACGAGGAGTGCGGCGTTCTCCAGGAGCAGCGGGTCGGCGGCGAGCCGGTCCAGGTCGGCCGCGAAGTCCGGGCCCCAGCCCTCGGTGAGTTCGGCGCGCATCTCCTCCGTGGTCGGGTCGTCCAGCCGTTCGCTGAGGTAGTAGCGCAGGGTGTGGTGGACGGTGTCGGGGTCCACCTCCCGCTCCGTGAGTGCCGACGTCAGGGTCCGAGTCATCGGCCAGTCCCTTCCAGGGTCATCTACCAGTCACCTTCCAGAGCCATCGACCAGGCGATCCATCCGGGTACGCCGGACTGTTCCGCTTCCAGACAGGACGAACGCAGGGCAACGCCCGGCGGGCTGCCGGACAGTACGAGGGCGCGGCAGCGGTTGAGGACCGGCAGCACCTGCTCGGCGAGGATGTCCCAGCGCGGCGCGACCAGGGTGCGCAGGCCACGGTGGCGCAGGGCGCTGAACAGGCCGACCTGCTGGCCGCCGCGGGGGTGGTTGAGGCCGCTCGAACACGCCGCGGAGAAGATCGCGGACGGGGACCGGGAGACGGCCGTCGCGGACCGCCAGTCGAACCGGTGGGCGGCGAGGCCGGAACGGGCGGCGGCCAGGGAGTCACCCGGAGGCCGCCGCCCCTCGGACGAGAGCAGGAGCGATACCGACGCGCTGCCGGTGTCGACCATGCCGTGGCAGAGCAGTGTGCAGAGGTCGGAGCTTTCGAGGATGCGGACGAGCGCGGCGGCGTCCGCGTGTTCCCGGTCCGCCGAGGCGAAGACCAGCTCGGCCGCGGCCGCTTCGGCCCGGCTCGCGGCCAGGGACGCCGTCAGGGCCGCTTCGACGGCCCGGGACTCGCCGAACCGCGGTGCGCACACCGCACCGACGGCCGGGCGCGCGACCGGGGCGTCCGGCCGCAGCATGAGCGATCCCCAGCTCGGCGCGTAGGAGCACGTCCAGGACGGGCCGAGTGCGAGGTGCCACGGCAGCCTGTACAGCTGGGGCGACTCGATGACGACCACGTGGTCGTCGGCGCCGAGCCGCTGCGAGAGCACGGCATGGAGCGTGCTGGTGAAGGTCCGCCACTGCGGGACGTCCAGCGGGTCACCGGGGCGGCTCGGCGTCCAGTTGGCGATGCGGGTGCCGAGGCGGGCGGCGAGCGGGCCGAGGTTGTCCAGCGGCATGACGACTTCCGTGACGGGAGCATGCCCCGCCTCGATCAGCGTCAGCACCAGCGACCGCCGGTCGGGGCCGTGTTCGACCTGTTCGAGGACGGCGGTGCGGGCGAGGCCCGTCCGGTCACAGAAACCGGTGAGCGCCCGGTCGTCGGCGAATCCGCCGGGGGCGAGCATCCGCCGGGCCGGGTCCCGCCACAACTCCTCCACGGTCCGCTGCAGTTCACCGGTTCCCACGGGTCCCCCGGGTCCCGCGGCGGCCAGGAGGGCTCCCTGGATCTCCCGCAGGTCTCCCGGGTACGCCACCTCTACGCCGGCGGCCTGCTCGAAGTCGGAGAACCTCTCCATCGCCCGGCCGACGAGCCGGTCGGCCTTCCGTACCAGTGCCAGGGCGCTCTGGAGCGTGTCGGACGGGAACGCGGTGGCGGCCGGGTCCGCGGCGGCGGAGACGTCGACGGCCGAGACCGCACCCGCCGCGACCGCCGAGACCGCCGTGACCGCGGGGCGCAGGAAGCATTCGACCGGCGGATCGACTCCGTACCGTTCGGCGGCCAGCCGTTCGAGGCCCGCCCAGTCGGGGGTTCCGCCGCGGATCTCCTCGGCCAGGGCCTCGGCCCGGGCGGTCTGGAGGTGGACGAAGCAGTCTCCACGGGTGGCGGATTGCGCGCGCAGGCGCGGCAGATCATCGAGGGTGCCGGGTTCGGCCCCGGGGGCCCCGCGGCGCAGCACTTCCAGCCGGGCCATGGCGGCGTAGAGGTCCGCGACCGGGTTGTACGGCATGGTGCCGGAGTCCGTGAATTGCCCCTGTTCGCTGATGTCCAGCGAGTGCAGCGCCAGGTCCCACAGCTCCTCATCGGACTCCCCCTGATCGCGGAGGAGTGCGTATTGGAGCTGCGCCCGGACGACCGGGGTGATGAGCGAGGAGAATTCCACCGCGTGGGCCAGGGCCTGCCTCAGCAGCGTCACGGCGTCACCGAACCGGCCGGTGGTGAAGTACGCCGGCGCCAGCTCCACGGCGACGTACGGGCGCAGGCTCGGCCGCAACTTCGCCCATTGCTCCTCCAGCAGAGCCAGGGCCTGGTCGACCCGGCCGCACTCGCGGAGCACGACGGCGGTGGCGATCTCGTGCTTGTGCGGAAACGGGTGGAGCGCGGTGAGCCGGCGCTCGGTGGTGAACCAGGCGTCCTGGTCCCCGATTTCGGCGAGCGCCTCCTCGGTGCGGCCGGTGAGGGTCAGTGCGAGGGCCCGGACGTCGGACAGGTCCGACCGTCGGAAGTCTTCTGGCCTTTCGACGTCCCGCAGGCGTTCCAGCAGGCGCAGGGTGCCCGCCGCGTTTCTCGCGGTGATGAGCGCCTCGCCCAGCAGCGCGGTCGCGTTCACCGGCCCGATCTGCCGCACCAGGGCGTCGTGGACCAGGTCGAAGTCCGCGTCCGTGCCGTGGTGCGCGAGTCCCGCGTAGATCTGGGCGCGGATCACGCTGAGGGCGTTGACGCCGAGTTCGTCGATCATTTGGGCCAGGGTGGTGGCGAACTCGTTCCGGGGAATGCGGATGACGACCTGTTCGGCGAGCCGCACCGCGAGGTTCGGGTGGCCCGCCCGGACCGCCGCCT
Organism: Streptomyces sp. NBC_00536; assembly: GCF_036346295.1. Taxonomy (NCBI): domain Bacteria; kingdom Bacillati; phylum Actinomycetota; class Actinomycetes; order Kitasatosporales; family Streptomycetaceae; genus Streptomyces; species Streptomyces sp. NBC_00536. The sequence goes on from NZ_CP107819.1 coordinate 138,469, forward strand.
GGTGGATGCGCTCCTCCGTCTTGTTCCACCGCCTGGACACCCGGCGCGGCCGCTTGTCGAACGCGCTGATGCGGATCCCCTTTTCGACCTCGATGAGGCGGCCGAGTTCGAAGGCCGACACGGTGGGGCGTACGTGGTGCCCGCCCAACCGGATCCGTTCGGTGATCGACGTGCCGATCCAGGACTTCTTCAGCCGCAGTTCCAGGCGCAGGTACTCCACCGCCCAGTCGAAGGCCGCCGGGTTCGGCAGGCCGGCCCGGTGGTGGAGGACGGCTTCGACGGCGCGGGCGCAGTAGAACCACTCGCGCTCGCCCTTGGCCCCCGTGCGCGAGATGCGGGCCACGGCCGCGGAGAACCGGCTGAGCGCGTCGCCGATGGGCGGTGAGCTGTCGACGTACGTACGGAGGTCCTCCTCGAAGGTCCTCGGCAGCCCGCGCGCCCGTATCGCCCACGCCTCGCAGAGGTTCTGCCACGTCCGCACCTGACAGATGGCCAGGCCGGTGACGCCGTTACCGGGGTCGACGGCGACCTGCGGCAGCGCCCCGGCCGCGGCGACGCCCAGCGCGGAGTACACCGCCCCGGTCAGCTCCCGCCAGCGCGCGTCGAACTCCCCCTCGTCCGCCTCGGTGATCCACGGGAGCACCGCCTTGATCCGGAGCCGCAGGAGGGCGGCGACCAGGTCCCTGAAGTGGTCGGGCGAGTCGGCGAGGTAGCTCCCGCCCTCCCACTCCTCGCCCTCCTGCTGCTCGTCCTCCCGCTCCGCGCCGTCCCACCCCTGTGCCAGCCGCTCGCGCAGCAGCTCCCGCACTTCATCGGGCGTCCCGATCTCGGGCGACCCGGGAGAGAGGATCATGCTTCGCTCGGCGGACGCCCAGTAGAAGACCTTGGCGGGAATGGTGGTGGGGTCCCCCGCCGCGCAGCGCAGGAAGTCCAGCTCCCCGCGGAGCAGTTGGACCGTCTTCGCGACCTCGTGGTCCCGGATCAGCAGGAGGGATCCGGTGTCGATGTCCGCCCCGCAACGGCTGCATTGCACGCGTTTACGGTACGTGCTCACTGACCGCGAGGGAAGGGTCGCGCCCGGTGATCCCGCCCCGGCCGACCACGGCGAGCAGGACGGCCGCGGCCAGGCCGAACAGGCCGGCGGCGATGATCTGCACCCGGTAATCGAGGGCGGCCACCATGGCCGTGCCCAGAAGCAGCGCGAGCCCGGTGGGCGCGAACATCAAGGTGCCGGCGGTGGCCGCCACCCGGCCGAGCAGCTTGCCCGGGGTTTCCCGCTGGATGGCCGTCATCGCCGCGATGAGCGGGCAGGGCAGCCCCAGGCCGATCGCCAGACCGCCGCCGAGGACGACGGGCAGCCAGGGAGTGGCCCGTGCGAGCACGCCGAGGGCGAAGAGCGCCAACCCGGCCGCCGCGAGGGTCCGTTCGGGCATCCGGCGCATCAGCGCCCCGGCCGCCAGCCCGCTGATGACCGATCCGAGCCCCTGGAGCGGAGTGAGTACGCCCGCGAAAGCCGGGGACCGGTGCAGCCCGGAGTCGAGCATCGCGAACGTGGCCGTGCTGCTCAGGCTGGAAAGCACCATGGCCGTTCCGCCTGCGACGACCAGCGAGCGCAGCAGCGGGTGCCGCCACAGGTAGCGGGCGCCTTCGGCGCTCTCGGTGGTCCACGCCCGCTTGACACGGGCTCCAGGGGAGGCTTCCTGAACCCGGATCAGCCGGAAGGCCGCCGCGGCCAGGATGAAGCTGGCCGCGTCCAGGAGTGCCACCGCCGACCCGCCGAACGCGGTGAACAGGCCCGCGCCGGCCAGCGGTGCAAGCAGCTTCATGCTCTCGATGGCCGTGTGCACCAGGCCGTTGAAGTCGCCGCGCAGTTCGTCCGGCACGGCGGAGGCCACCAGGGCCGTCGCGGCCGCGTCGTTGAGCACCATGCCCACTCCGACCAGGGTCAGCACCGCGAACAGCAGCCAGACATCCGCCTTCGAACTCACCGCGAGTGGCACGGTCATGACGGCGGCCAGGGTCAGGTTGGTGACGACCAGGAGCGGTCGGCGGCGCACCCGGTCCGCCACGGTGCCGATCACGGGTCCCGCGAAGGTCGGCAGCCAGATGCAGAAGCCGACGAGCGCGGCGAGGCTGTCGGACCCGGTGAGCGTCTTCACCCAGATTCCGGCCGCCAGCAACATGGCCGTGTCGCCGAAACCGGAGACGATCACCCCGCCCAGATACAGACCCGCGTTGCGGTCCCGCAGGACCTTGAGCGCGTTCCAGCTCATGTCTCTCCCCCTTCGATGATCTTGCATCGCACCGGACCCTACCCCCAATTAATTGATTGGAGGTAGGGGTGCCGGGGGGCGGGTATGCGCTTTACTGGCTCACGTGACCGATACCGACCCCGTACTGCGCGCGCTCGCCCACCCCCTGCGGCTCCGGATGCTCAGCCTCATGTGGCCGGGGCCCATGTCGGCCGCGGAGCTCGCTCGCGAGCTGGACATCTCGCACGCGCTGTCCAGCCAGCATCTACGGCGCCTGGACGCGGTCGGCCTGGTCGAACTGGCGGAGGAACGCATGCGCCGCGGCGGCAGGGAGCGCCGCTACCGGACGGTCCACGGCACGCCGCTGTCCGACCAGCACGAGGGAAGCGCGCTGCTGGCCGAGACCATGGCGCACGCCCTGCGGGAACGCGCCGGTCGCCGGATCGAGGCGAGCGAGGGCGTGACCGTCGACGCCGAACTGTGGGTGGACCCCCAGACCTGGGAGAGCGTCCGACAGCGACTCTCGGCGCTCGCCGTCGAGCTCCACGACGCCGCCCGGCCCCCGCACGCGCCGGGCACGGTCCCCGTGGGCGTCAGCGTGATGGCCTTCCCCCTGCGGGATGCGCCGCGTCCGGAGTGAGGCCCGGTCAGGTTCGGTCCGGTCAGGTTCGGTCCCGGTCAGGCCGCCGGGACGGTCCACTTCTGCTGCGCGGCCCCGGTACAGGTCCACAGTTGCAGCCGCGTCCCGTTGGCGGAATTGCCGCCCGTGACATCGAGGCACTTGTTCGCCTGCGGGTTCACGATGTCACGGGCCCCGGACACCGCCCAGCGCTGGGCGCCCGTCCCGTTGCAGTCGTAGAGCTGGATGGGGGTCCCGTCGGCGGTGCCGCCGCTCGCGACGTCGAGACACTTGCCGAGCGCCCGTACGGTCCCGTCGGAACCGAGGGTCCAGCGCTGGGCGCCGGTGCCGTTGCAGTCGTAGAGCTGGACGGGTGTGCCGTTGGCCGGGTTCGCGCCGGCCACGTCCACGCACTTGCCGGCGAGTCCGCTGATCTGGCCGGTCTGGCCGCCGGAACCGCCGTCGTACGAGGAGACGCGGACGTGGTCGACCACCAGTTGCTGAGGGAAGGCCGTGCTGCCGTCGGGGTCGCCCGGCCAGTAGCCGCCGACCGCGAGGTTGAGGATCAGGAAGAACGGCTTGTTGAAGGCCCAGCTGCGGCCGCCCAGGTCGGCGGGGGTGCGCCGCTGGTAGACGACACCGTCGACGGACCAGGCGACGGAATCGGGGGCCCAGTCGACCGCGAAGGTGTGGAAGGCGTCGGCGAAGGCCTGGCCGCCGGGGAGCGAGTACGCCGCCCCGATGCCGCCGGAGCCGGAGTAGCCGGGCCCGTGGAGGGTGCCGTGCACGGTCGACGGCTCGAAGCCGACGTTCTCCATCACGTCGATCTCACCGGAGTTCGGCCAGCCGACCTGGCCGATGTCGTTGCCGAGCATCCAGAAGGCCGGCCACATGCCCTGGCCCCGCGGCACCTTGGCCCTCGCCTCGACGTGCCCGTACGCCTGGGTGAAACGGCCCGCGGTGTTCAGGCGCGCCGAGGTGTACTGGCAGCGGCCGTACCAGCAGGCGTAGTCGGCCGGGTTCTCGCGGCGGGCGGTGATGACCAGGTGGCCCTGTCCGTCGAGGGCGGCGTTGCGGTTGCCCGCCGTGTAGTACTGCCGCTCGTGGTTGTTGACGTTGTCGCCGGTCTCGACCTGCCATTTACCCGGGTCGACGGCGGCTCCGGCGGGCCCGTCGAAGTCGTCCGAGAAGGTCACGGCCGCGGCGGACAGCGGCGCCGGATCCGGGGCACCGGTGGCCGGGGCGGCCAGACCGCTCCAGCAGACGAGGGCGAGGGCGCATAAGAGGGCGCGCCGGTGCCAGGTGGGGTGCATGGTCATCACTTCGCTTCCGTGTGGGGGGACATACGGAGACAGAGAGGAGAGCGGAGAGCGGGTGAGCGGAAGTCATGCCCATGACAGTCCATAGGGCGCGCCGCCGCCAGGGAGTGAACGCGGAATCGAGCCGTCCGGACCCCTTTGTTCACTACTTGATTCAAGGTGCAGGGTACGGCCGCGTCAAGATGCACGCACAGAGCGCGCCCATCCGGAAGGGCACTTCACTCAGCAGACGTCCCCCCTGCGCCCCGGCCGGAGACGTTGTCGGCCGGGATCTTCGGCACCTCGCCGGAGGCCCCCGCGGGCAGCACGGTGGCGAGGTAGGCGCTCAGGCTCTTCAGCGTGGGGTGTTTCCACAGCAGGGCAGGACCGCCGTCCAGCCCGAACCTCTCGCGCAAGTCAGCGTGGAAGCGGAGAGCGAGGAGCGAGTCCATGCCGCACTCGACGAGCCGGGCCTCCGGGTCGATGCTCTCCACCGGGGCCCCCAGGAGGAACGCGACCCGGTCCAGCAGCCAGCGCAGGTGCCCGGCGGCTTCGACGGAGCCCGGCTGAGCGGCGATGCGGTCCTGCAGGCGGGCCAGCCTCTCCGCGGTGTCGACAGGATCGGTCCACAGCTCGTTCACCGTTTCCACGGTGCTTCGCAGCGCGTCGTCGATGTTCATCGGACACCTCCGTCCGTGTCGGCCAGAAGCGTGTGCAACGTGGCCCGGGCATGGTGCAGGTGGGTCTTCACGCTGCCGGTGGAAATTCCCATGACCTGCGCGATCTCGCCGAGTGGGTAATCGAATTGGAGCCGCAGGGCCATGGCCGTCGCCTGCTGTCGGGGGAGCTTCCGGACGGCGTCCAGGATGGCCAGCCGGTCCATTCTCTGAGCCAGCGCGTCTCGGTCGGCCTGCGTGTCCGGCAGCTCATGGGGATCGGTGCTCAGCCCCTGGCGCCTGCGCGCCTCGCACGCCCGGGTCGCCCGACGCTCCCGTTCAAGGCCGGCCCTGGACCGCCCCCGGGCCAGTTCGTGCAGCACGTCCCACAGGCCCGATCCCCCGGCACGCGACCGGAGTGCCACGCCAACCAGCCCGATCAGGGCGGGGATCACGACCATCCACACCTCGGCGCTCACCAGTTGACTCCGTCCGTCCCGGGTCGTACCGCGATCCTCGCCGCGGCCTCACCCACTACAGGCGCCGGGTGGACGGAAAGGTTGAACGCGCTTCGGAATCTCCCCGAAGACCTCGGGCGCTCAGGCCCGTCACACCTCCCCAGCAGGGGAGGGAAAGCCGTGCCGCGAGTCTGTTCAAGCCACTTACCTACTGGTAACTTCCAACGCTATTACCACCAGTAACACGCACGTGTCCCGCGATCCACTAAACGAAACGAAACGAATACGAGGCAACCATGCACCGCATCGCCATGGGGAAGCTGGCAACGGCAGTTGCCACCGCTCTCGCCGTCACCACTGTTTCAGCGGCCACGGCTGTGGCTGCCCCTTCCGCCCCCTCCACCACCTCCGCCTCGCCGTCAGCCGGTGCGGACGCTTCGTTCTACACCTACGACGGCAGCACGCCGCTGGCCTCGTACGCACCGGGCGCCGTGCTCAAGACCCGCACGCTCCAATACCACGTGCTCGGCATACCGACCCCGGTGCAGGCGGTGCAGTTGCTGTTCCGCACCGTCGATGCCCAGGGCCGCCCGTCCGCCGGGGTGACCTCGATCGTACGCAGTCCCAACGGGGACCACGGCAAGGCCGTGTCGTACCAGTCGTTCTACGATTCCCTCAATCCCGCGGACTCGCCGTCCCGGGCGATCGCGGGCGACGTCTCCCTCGGTGGCCTGATCGCGAACGGCGAGTCGCTCCTCCTGGCGCCGCTCCTGCTGTCGGGCTACAACGTCATCATCCCGGACAGCGAAGGGCAGAACGCCGACTTCGCGGCCGGGCCGGAATACGGAACGAACACGCTGGACTCGATCCGGGCCGCGAGCCAGTCCCCCGCGACCGGTCTGAACGCCGACACCCGGATCGGCCTGGCCGGTTACTCCGGCGGAGCCATCGCCACCCACTGGGCGGCCGTGCTCGCGCCGAGCTACGCGCCGGACGTCGACAAGAGACTCGTGGGCTATGCCGAGGGCGGGCTGCTCGTGGACCCCGCGCACAACCTCAAGTACGTGAGCGGCAGTTCCGTCTGGGCCGGGGTGGCGCCCATGGCCGTCCTCGGAGCCGCGCGTTCCTACGACATCGACTTCACGCCCTACCTGAACGGCTACGGCCAGCAGGTGTTCAAGAAGCTCGAACACGGGTCGATCGTCAATGCCCTGGGCCAGTACCCGGGACTGACCTGGAAGCAGATGGTGAAGCCGGAGTACGCGAACCCCAATTCGGTGCCCGCCTTCGTCGAGGCCGTGAACAAGCTCAACCTCGGCTCGGCCGCCACCCCCAACGCCCCCGGGTTCATCGTGCAGGGCAACGGAGGTGTCTTCGAGGGCACCTTCAGCAACCTCCCGGGCATCGGCCGGGGTGACGGGGTCATGGTCGCGGGGGATGTGCGCGCGCTGGTCCGGCAGTACTGCGACAAGGGCAACACCGCGGTCAAATACCAGCAGTACGAACTGCTCAGCCACGTCGGCGCCGCCGTTCCGTGGGCGCCCGCCGCTCTGGGCTGGCTGGGCGACAGGTTCGCGGGCAAGACGCCCCCGTCCGACTGCGGCCGGATCCCCGCGGGCAACTCGCTGGCGCCGGAGGTCCCGACCACACGGCCGTGATGCCCGGAGGGCACACCACCTCCGCATCCGCACCGCGCGGGACGTCTGCCGCCCGGGCCTGGGGCCCGGGCGGCAGACGTCGGCGAGTCCTACGAGAATTACCTGCGGTACGAGGAGACGTAGCCCGAGGCCGGCGAACCGACGCCCGTCACCACGTCGTAGCCGCGGACGGCGGCCAGCGAACTGTCCTTGCCGAGGCTGCGGGCCGAGGTCAGCACCCCGCCCGAGGCATCGACGCGGTTCACGAAGTCGAGGCGGGCGACGGCCAGGTCACGGTCCTTGCCCAGCGGGTGGTCCGTGACGTCGTGGTAGAGCGGGGTTCCGAACCGGGAGTAGATCGCGGGGTTCGCGAAGCCGATCGGGAAGTGGCGGGCCTGCTGCGCCAGCGCCTGCACGCCGGCGATGACCGGGGCCGCGAGCGAGGTACCGCCGATGCGGTATTCGTCGTACGAGACCGATCCGTCGGGCCAGGTCTGCGTCTGCCCGACGAGGAAGCCCGTGTTGGGGTCCGCGATGGCCGCGATGTCCGGCACGGTGCGCATCCGCGCGGCGCCGTTCGCCTTGGCGAGTGCGTCCGGCACGACACCCCGCTGGTAGAAGGGCTGGGCGACGGTCCCGCTCGTGCCACCGCCCGCGCCGCTCGTGTAAGCGCCCGGGAAGCCCGTCCAGCTGGCGCCGTCGGCGCTCAGCGGGGCCTTGAAGGTGCCCCAACCCGTCTCGAACTGGTAGGTGTTGCCCTTGCCGACGGCCAGGGAGGTGCCGCCCACGGCGGTCACCCATGCCGAGTTGGCCGGGGTGTCGACCTGCTTCTTGCCCGTGTTGGCGACCTCGTCCCCGTTGTCGCCCGAGGAGAAGTAGAAGCCGATGCCCTCGATGGCTCCGAGTTTGAACGTCTGGTCGTAGGCCGCCGCGATGTCCGGGGTCTCGTTGGCCTCGATGTCGCCCCAGGAGTTGGAGACGATGTCGGCCAGCCGGCTGTCCACGACCTTGTTCAGGGCGTCCAGCAGGTCGGGGTCGTTGCACGAGGCACCGGCGACGTACACGATGTCCGCGTCCGGTGCGACGGCGTGGACGGCCTCGACGTCGAGGGTCTCTTCGCCGTACCAGCCGGACGCGTCGCACGCCTCGGTCGCCGTGTAGTCGCCGGGCACGACCTGGCGGAGCTGATTCGCCTTGTAGGGCTTGTCACCGTTGCGCTGGGCGTAGTTCTGCGCGTCCTGGGCGATGGTCGGCGAAGCGTACGCGTCCGTGATGGCCACGGTCACGCCCTGGCCGGTGTACCCGCCCGCGCCGTAGGCCGCCCGCAGCTGCTGGCCCGTGTAGCCCCTGACCGCGTAGGGAATCTTCGTGCCGTTGGCGTCGGGCAGCGTCGTCGCGACGTTCGACCCGAAGTAGGTGGAGAAGGGGCCCGCGTTACGGAAGCCGGCGCCCGGGCCGGGCAGGGTGTCCTGGTGCGTGGACGTGTGCGGCGCGTTGTCCAGGCCGGTCACGGTGAGCACCGCGCCCGCCAGGTCCCCGGGGGCGGAGGCCGTCTTCGAGGGGGCCCGGTAGACCTTGTCGCCCTTGCGGTAGTCGTGCAGCTGGGTGGCGAAAGCCTTCTCCGCCGCCGCCACGTCTCCGGAGACGGATATGTAGTGCTGGTTCGAGCCGGTGACGGAGAGGCCGGCCTGCTGGAGCCAGTGGGTGACGGCCCCGATCTGGTCGGCGGTCGCCCCGAAGCGCTGCTGCGCCTCGGCGGGGCTCAGGTACTTCCCGTAGGTGGCGGAGTGCGGGTCCGAGACGGCCGCGGCGTACGCGCTGAGGCCCTTCGCGTCCCGACCGGCCAGGTACACCCGGGCGTTCACCTTGGTGGAGGGAGCGGATCCGCCCTGGTCGGCGGAGGCGGTGGCCCAGGAGGGCTGGGTTCCTTCCAGGGCCGCCCTCCCTCCGGGGACCGGCCCGGCTGCCTGCGCGGACGGTATCGCGAGGGCGAACGCGCCGGTGAGCAGCGGGAGTGTCGCTGCCATGGCGCCCAGGGTGCGGCGCCGCGTGCGGGTGCTTCTCAATGTGATCCCCTGCGGTGAGGTGGAGTTGTCGCGAGCTGTACACGGAGGGGCACGATGTGCACCGTGTACCGCGCAACTCTTGCCAGGAACGGTTCATGCCGGGGACACGGGGTGATCAAGAAAGGTCAAAGACCTTCCAAACAAACGGATTTGATGTTCCGTCAGATAGAGACGGTGATCCCGGCCGGTCCTTCGACCGGCCGGGATCCCGGGGCGACTCCCGGGGCAGCTCAGGAACTGTGCTCAGCGGCCCTGGAGGGACCTGACGTTGTCACCGAAGGTCCAGCCCTTCGAGCCGTCCCAGTTGACCGACCAGGTCATGAGCCCCTTCAGCGAACCGCCGAAGGCGTTCCACGACTGGCTGACCAGGCTCGGCGCCATGTAGCCGCCGCCCGCGCCCGGCTGGGCGGGCAGCCCGGGCACCTGCTTGTCGTAGGGGACCTTGATGGTGGTGCCCTGGATGGTCAGGCCGTTGTTCAGGCAGGTGGTCTGCGCGGTGAATCCCTGGACCGTACCGGCCTGGTAGGAGTCACCGGAGCAGCCGTACATGCTGCCGTTGTAGTACTGCATGTTCAGCCACCACAGCCGCCCGTTGTCGGCGTACTTCTTGATGATCGGCAGGTAGGACCCCCAGATGGACCCGTAGGTCACGCTTCCGCCGGTGACGTACGCGGTCTCGGGGGCCATCGTCAGGCCGAAGCCCGCGGGCATCTGGGCCAGTACGCCGTCGATGATGCGCATCAGGTTGGCCTGGGAAGCGGACAGGGTGTTGATGTTGCCGCTTCCGGACAGGCCGGTCTCGATGTCGATGTCGATCCCGTCGAAGTTGTACTTCTTCAGGATCGGGACGACGGTCGCGACGAACCGGTCGGCGACCGTACTGGAACTCAGGTCGATGCCCGCGGCGGCGCCGCCGATCGACATCAGGATCGTCGCCCCGGCCGCCTTGGCCTGGCACATCTCGGCGGGGGTCGAGACCTTGACGTTGGCGTCCATGCCGTCCTGCCACTGGACGGTGCCGTCCGAGAGGATCACCGGGAAGGCCGCGTTGATGACGTTGTATCCGTGGGCGGCGATCCGGCTGTCCGTGATGGGCACCCAGCCCATGCCGGGGTGGACGCCGTTGGAGGCGCCGTCCCAGTTCTCCCAGTACCCCTGCAGCACCTTGCCCGACGGCTTGGGCTTCGTGGGACAGCTGCCGCCGGGCGGGGTGGTGGTCGGGGGCGCGGTGGTGGGCGGTGCGGTGGTGGGGGGTGCCGTCGTCGGGGGCGCGGTGGTAGGCGGCGCGGTGGTCGGCGGGGTCGCGGTCGGCGTGGGGTTGCCGCCGCCGGGGCCGGTGAGCGAGACGTCGTCCGCGTAGTACGCGGGCTGCCCGTACCAGCCGTGCAGGTAGACGGTCACCGAGGTGGTGCTCGGCCCGGTGGTGAAGGCGACGCTGAGTTGGCCGTACGACGGGCTGCTCGGCGTCCAGGTCGACGGGGTTCCGGTGATGCCGGTGCCGGTGGCGCCCAGGTAGACGTAGCTTCCCTGGACGTAAGCGCTCAGCGTGTACTGCGAGTTGGGCTGCACGCTGATGGTCTGGGTGCACTGCGCGTTGTCCTGGCCGGTCGGCGTGGCCTTGAGCGCCGCGGCGCCGGAGTGGACCGGACTGCCGACGGCCGCGCCGGAGCCGCCGGAGCAGGACCAGTCGGACAGTCCGTTCTCGAATCCGGAGTTGGCCACCAGGTTGGTGGTGACCGCCCCGGCCGTGACGGTCCCGGCCACGGCCATGCCCGCACCGATGACGGCGACCGCGCTCATCCCGGCGAGGGAACGCCGTAGGACGGTTGGTCCGCGCTGGGCGCGGTCGGTCGTGCGTGATCTCCGACGGAACATGGTGCGCTCCCTTCCGGCCTGGCGTCATGGACATGACCGACGCATGGGGGCGCGACGCCGGGCTGGGGTTGAGGGGGGACATGTGGGGCTGTGCCGAACCGGATCGTAGGAGGGTCACCACGGCTGGTCAATAGGTCTGGACCAATAGCAGCGAAGTATGTCTCACCGGCTCGCCCGCACAGACCTCAACGGCCGCAGGCGCCCTCAGGCCAGCTGTTCACGCACCCATGCGGGATCGGGGTTGGTGTGTGGCCGGCCCGCCACGACGACGGTCGGCACGGTCTCGTTGCCGTTGTTGGCCGCCCTCACCGCTGCGGCTGCTGCCGGGTCTCGCCAGATGTTGACCCAGTACAGCCGGCGGGCGTTGCGGCCCAGCCGGATACGCATTCGTATGCAGTACTTGCAGCCCGGCCGCCAGAAGACGACCGGTCGGCCATCGGCCGCGCTGCGGCGCTGAGCCTCCAGCGCACCCATCGATCTCGGGAAAACCAGAGGCGAGTTCACGCCTGCGAGCAGCACGAACACCGGCAGGAATGCTGCCGCTTCGCCGGGGCTCCCGCTGAAGAGCAGTCCGGTCGAAACGAGTGAGCCGCAGAGCACAAGCAGTATCGGCAAGATCCAAGTGCGCGTCATGACGACACAGACTATCGATGGGTCGAAACGCTCCTCGAACGACGAGTTGCACACCTTCCGCCTATGTACGGGTCAGGGCGCGGAAGGATTCCAGGGACTCCAGCAGGCGGCGGGCCTCTTCGTGGGCGGTGGGGGGCAGGGCGGCCAGCAGCTCGCGGACCGGGACCGGCTCCCGGTCGGCGAGCCGGCGCAGCAGCGGTTCCAGCTGGTGCCGTGTCAGGACGGTGCGCGCCACGTGCCCGTTGGCGGCGCACAGCAGCGCCCCGTCGGCCCGCTCGTGCAGGATCCGGGCGCGGGCTCGTACCGCCGTGCCGTCGTCCAGGGGCTGCGGCACCTCGGGCGGGGGTACGGGGCACAGGCCGGAGGCGCTCCAGTTGCGGAGCGAGACCGAGGCGACCCGGTCCCGCATCCGGTCGGGGTCGCGGTACTCCTGGAAGACGCGCAGGGTCTGCTCCAGCGCTTCGGGCAGTGCGCCGTCCGCGGGCGGTTCGGGCACCGACAGCGGGGCTGTGGCGGCGGGCAGCCGCACCAGGCCGGCGTCCGGGTCGACCATCGCGTCCGGGGCCTTGCCCAGCAGCAGGTCGTCCACGTCGTAGACCGCGCGGTGCGCCTCGCGCGGCACGCCGACGTTGACGCTGGTCGCGGCCCCGCCGTCGACGCTCTCGCCGACGTGGTAGTAGTCCGCGGGCCAGTACAGCAGGTCGCCGGGCTCGGGCTCGGCGGTGAACGAGGAGGCCAGGTAGGGCTGGTAGTCGAGCACGGTGGTCACCGGCTCGGTCCAGGGGCGCTCCCGCCAGAACCGCATCCGCTTGCGGCCTTCGAGGGCGAACAGGAAGGTCGCGAAGCGGTCCTTGTGGACGCCGACCGGGGTGTGCTCGTAGTTGCCGTGGAAGAGCGTCGTGATCGCCCCCGACAGCGGCAGCCCGGCACGCTCCCACAGCGGTTCGAAGAACGCCCGCTCGCGCTCCCACTGTCCGGCGTGGAAGGCGTGGAAGGCGTGCACGACCAGCGCGTACCGGGTCTCCTTCGAGAAGGCCGCCAGCTCGGTGTCCAGCCGCCGCCGGTAGCCGTCGAACGTGCCGTCACCCGTGCGCGGGAACCAGTCCGCGGGCTCGGTCTGCTGGAAGCGTCCGACGGCGAACTGCGCGTTCGGCGGCATCAGGTACGAGCTGGGCGGCCGGGTGGCGAGCGTGGTGGCGGCGAAGACCTCGCGCAGCTCGAAGGGTGCCGAGCGGACGGCCTTGATCAGCACCGGGCGCCGGTCCCAGTAGTGTGCGGTGAACTCGTCCCAGTCGAGGGGGCCTTGGACGACGGCCAGGTCACCCACGTGTGCTGTTGTCATCCGTCCGTCCTCTCGGCGTCGGCCAGTTCGATCCCGCGCAGCCGGTAGAGCTTGCGCAGCAGCGCGGTCACGACGCTGTTGTCCTCGTCCGTGCCCACCGCCCGGCACAGCTCACCGACCGTCAGTTCGCTGCCGGGCCGCAGTTGTTGGGCGATCCGTTCCCCCGCCGCCCCGCCGATCGGGAAGGCGTGCCCGTTGACGGCCCAGATCCGGCGGCCGGGCCCGTCCGGCAGCCGGACGATCTCGCGCACCACGCGCAGCCGCTGCCCGGGGGTGAGCGGGACGTCGGCGCGCGGCTCGGGTGCGGGTTCCAGCCCGGCAGAGGAGCACCAGGCCGCCCACCGGGTGCGCAGCGCGGCGGGCAGCTCCGCGCCCCCGGCTGCCGCGCGGGCCGCCTCGCCGACGGCGATCATGGGGGCGGGCGGGGCGGCCGGTCCGCCGGTGGGTGGGGGGTAGGGCAGGCAGGGCACCGTGCCGTCGTACTCCAGGCGGTCCCGTACCTCCTCGGCCAGCAGGTTCTTGACCGCGCCGGTCGCCAGGCGCTGCGCACGGGGGACGGAGATACGCAGCGTCACGCAGCCGTCGAGGTGGTGTTCGCGCCAGCGGGAGCCCTCCGGCCAGTACAGCAGTTCGCCGGAGCCGGCCCGCAGTACGCGCGGCTCGCCGTCCGCCCCGTACAGTTCGGCCTCCAGTACGCCGTCGAGCACCCAGGTCAGCACCGCGTGCTCGGAGTCGATGGCCAGGCCCCGGACCCGGGTGAAGTCGTCCCCCTCGGTCAGCTCGGCCTCGACCGGCAGGCACGGCCAGCCCACCTGGCGCCACAGCTCGGTGAGGCGGTCGCGAACGGCGGACCACAACGGATAGTCGGTGTGCAGCGGCTGACGGACGCTCAGCAGGAATCCCGTGTCCGGCCCGCTGCCGGTCGGCTCGCTGCGCATCCGGTCCCGGTAGGCGGCCGGGCCCGGGTCGGCGGCGTCGGGCAGCAGCCGTCCCGGCGCGCCGAGCCAGCCGAGCGGGGTGTGGAAGCGGACCTGCGGGAAGGTCCGGAACACCGTTCCGGCGCGGAAGGACGCGCAGGCGGCGACGATGGTGCGGTGGACGTGCGCCGGGTCCGCCGGGGCCGCGGCCGGGAGTACGGCGGGCTCCTTGCCCCAGGCGCGGGCGAGGAGTTCGGTCCAGTCGGTCGCGATCACGCCTGTACCCCTTCAGTGTCGGGTGCCGGGTACTTCTCAGCCAGCAGGGCCGCGTAGTCGGCGAGCGGATCGAGGCCGACGGCCGCGCGGCGCTCGTCCACCCGCTCCTCGTCCTCGATCGGGCAAGGCCGCAGCGCGCCGCCCGCGACCCGCTCGAACTTCGTGCCGTACAACTGCGGGCGGCCCTCGGCCCGGCGCAGCGCGTCGGTGAGGTGGGCGACATCGCGCCGGAGCATGTCGCCGTCCTCGGCCGCGGTCTCGATCAGGGCCAGGCACTCGCGCTGGAACGCGAGGTCACCGGTGTGGTGCTGGAGCAGCGCGCTCGCCACCGTGGCGGCCTCCTCACCGACCAGGCTCCGGCCGGGCCAGCCGTGCTCGGCGACCACGCCCCGCAGCCAGGAGATCCCGGCGCCGGTCAGCCGGTCGAGCCGCGCTTCCAGCTCGGTGTCGGTGAAGCCCCCGGCGGCCCAGGGAGCGCGCAGCGACGCGTCGATCCGGCCCAGGCGCAGCAGACGTTCGCGGATCTCGGCGGCCGTCCGCGCCGGCCCTGCCTCGTCGGTCAGGGAGTCGATGCGCAGCCGCAGCTTCGCCTCGTCCCACACATAGGTGATGCGGCGGGCCGCCTCCGGCCAGTCGAAGGACACCTCGCCCTCGCGCGGGCCGCGCAGCCTGAGCCGTACCCCGTGCTCGGGGTCGTGCAGCTCGCTCCGCTCCGGGTCCAGATCGCCGTGTACGTGCTCGACCGCGTCGCGCAGCGCGATGCCGAGCCCGGCGAGGTCCAGCTTCCCGCCCTCGCGGACGGCGGCGACCGGTGGCCAGGGCCGGTCCTCGCCCCATCCGGGGGCGTCGGTCGGGTACGTCCGCAGCTCGCGGCCGGGCGGCATCCGCATCGCCAGCAGCGGACCGCCGTCGGCCGCGCGGAAGAAGTACGGGACGTCGCCGCGGGCGAGCTGCTCCAACTCGCCGTCCGTGAACGGGATGTCGCTGCCGTGCGGGTATTCGGCGGTCGGGCGGGCGATCAACCGCACCACGTGCCCGGCGGCCCGCTCCCCGATGAACTCCGCGATCCGGGCGCGGCCCCGGCACATCAGCGTCCAGGCGTCGAACATGCCGCGCAGCAGCGCCGTCAGGTAGGGGCCGTATCCGGCGCGGCCCCCGGTGTCCCCGACCACCGTGCGGGTCTCGGTCCGGGTCAGGGACAGGGTCCGCCGTTCCAGTCGCAGCGAGCCGTCCGGCTGGGGGCGCCAGCAGGTCGCGGGGCCGTCCAGCTCACACCAGCGGGCGACGTTCTCCAGGCCGGTGTGGTGCTGCGCGGAGACCGCGGGGTCGTACAGCAGCCCGGTCTCGAACAGCCGGTCCAGACCGGCGAAGTACGCCTCCAGGTCGACCGGGAACAGCAGCGGCTCGCCGTCCCCCGGGCGCTGGCCGATCAGCACGTTGCCGCCGATCAGGTCGGCGATCCCGAACGCGAACGCGGCGGCGGCCAGCGATCCGGCGCGGTGCCAGTAGCGGGCCGCGGCCCCGGGGTCGAGGACGGCGCCGCGCAGGCTCAGCTCTCCGTCGGTACGCAGGACGCCCCAGGCGTCCGGCGGCTCGATCCACTCCTGCCAGGAGTAGCAGGCCCGGTCCGGGCCACTGCCCGTCCAGCACCTCATGATCGGCAGCCGGATCGGACCGGACGCCGGGGGCAGCCCGTTGAGCAGGGTGAACACCGAGTCCTCGGGGGCCAGGAAGAGGATCTCGCCGGTCGCCGGGCGCGGCTTGTAGGCGAGCCGGGCGCCGTCGGCGAACTCGACGCGCAGCACCCGCTGTCCGCCGTTGTGCGTCTCCTCGCCGTTCGCCCACAGGCCGGTGACCCGGCGGTCGGAGGGCTGGTCGCGGGCCAGCCGCTCCAGGAAGAGGGTGAGGAACTCCAGGTACTGCTGGGCCCGTTGGGCGACGAAGGCGGCGGCGCGCTCGGGCGGTTCGTCCACACAGGCTTCCAGGGCCTCGGTGAGCAGCGGCCCGAACAGATCCGCGTTCTCCGGTCGTAGCACCTGCGGATCGAACCGCCGGGTGTCCGTGTCGGCCCGCGCGGACCAGGCGTCGATCCGCCGCAGCACCTCGTGCAGCGGGGCGAAGCGGGCGTCGGCCAGTGCGTGCGCCAGAGCCCGCGCGTCGGACGGGCCGCCCAATGGGCGTTCGATGACGAGCGTGCCGTCCGGCCCGGGGCGGACCACGGGCGGGAACGCCCCGCCCGCCCTGCCGTCGGCCAAGGCCGCCATCAACCTCCGCGTGGTGGGCGGAAGTTCGGGTGCGCCGATGGCGCCGCCGGGATCGCGCAGTTCCATTCAGTCCCCAGCCAGGCGGTCGATTAAAACGGCCGCGCGGCGCGGCCGGTCGGGGCCGGCGCCGCGCGGCGTCGTGATGTGCGCCGTACTTAGAAGCAGCAGTAGACGCCCGCGCAGGACGACGAGTGCGGGAAGCTCATCATTCTGGTCTCCTGGTGGTCCGGGACGCCCTGCTCCAGGTCACCGATCACCAGGTCGAACGCCTCGTCCGCGGTGAGGGTGTCACCCGGTCGCGGCTGAACGGTCGAAGTCTCCATCGATATCCCCTGACGGTAGAAGTGGCACAGTTGGATGTGGCACAGCACGAGTCGGGTGCCGCCGAAACCGGCGGCACCGCGACGTGGTTCGGGGTGGAGCCGTTCCCGGGGAAAGCTCCGGGAACTCTTGCTACAGCATGCAGTAGACGCGGTGACAGCTCCCGATGTCCCGGGTGCTTTCCGGAGCATCCTGCTCCAGCTCACCGATGACGAGGTCGAACTCCTCGTTGGTGATGCGAGTGTCGCCCAGCGGTGCTTGTACGGTAGGAGCTTCCATGGAGAGTCCTCCTGACAGAAGTGGCACCACAGGCCACCACGACCTCTGGTGACCAGGTGTCGAGCGGCTTCACTGAATACGCAATGGTCGCTCGTGACGCGACCGCCAGTCAGTGTTGCCCAGCTGGACAACACCGTCAACAAAACTTCCGTACCGATAAGCGGACTTGAGATATCCGGTATCGAACATCACGAGTCACTGCTCTCACGTCTGAAACCACCCGCGTGGTCGACGGCCCACCTCGCGAAGGTACCGGCCGGTGTGCCGGTGAGCCGCTCGACGTGATCGGTGATGAGGTGTGACTCCGGTCGGCGCACCGAGGCGGCCAGCAGTGCTTCCACCAGGCGCTCCGGACGGCCGTCCGCGAGCATGCGCGATCGAGCGAGATCAACGGGAAGCGGCCGGAAGCTCAGAGGGCGCCGGAGTGCGGCGCCGAGTCGAGCGACCTGGTCGCCGCGGTCGAGCACCTCGGGTCCAGTCAACAGGTAGGTTTTCGGGTCCAGTTGGGTGCGGTCCGGCGCGAGCAGTACGGTGACCGCCGCATCGGCGACATCGCGTTCGTCGACAACGGCCGTGCGCGCCATGTCCGGGCCCGCGATCAGGTCACCCACCCGCAACTGCGCGCCCCAACCACGGGCGTTGGAGGCCATCGTGTCGCTGCGCAGTACCACGGGCCGCAACCCCGCCTCACGCAGCAGGACTTCCATGTCGACGTGCACCTGGACGATGGGATCGCTCTGGCGGGCGGCGCCGTCATCGATGGCGGTCGAGGACACGTAGACGACACGGGGCGCGGCCGCGATGAGTTCCGCGACCACGTGGTGGGCGGGGTCGGTGTCGAGCAGCGGCCAGATGAGAAGGACGGCGTCGACGCCCTGGAGTGCGGCACGGAACACCGCGGGGTCCGTGAGGTCACCGACCACCGACTCGACCGCGGAGCGGGGGCCGGTGGTGGGACGGTGCACGAGGCGGCGTACGCGCGCGCCCTGTGCCAGGAGGCGGTCGACGACCTCACGGCCGAGATTGCCGGCCGCGCCGGTGACCAGGACCGATGGACCGTCATGGGTGCCCGTGGGGCGAGGGGTGTCAGGCATGATCGAGACGCTAGGGGTTCAGGTCGACATGAAGGCAAGGCATGCGGATGCATACGGTCGGAGCGGCAGCCGCGGAACTCGGCGTCGAGGCTCATGTGCTGCGGCACTGGGAGGAGGTGGGGGCCCTCACCGTGCGCCGCGATGCCAACGGCTACCGCCTCTACGACGACAACGCCGTTGAGCAGGCACGCACCGTGCTGAAACTGCGGCGCGTCGGGCTCTCGTTGCCGGAGGTCATCGCTGCCATGGCGCCGAAGAAGGAGGCGGCGCAGGCCGTTGTGCGGGCGAAGATCGCCGCGCTCGAAAGCGAGGTCGTCCGCACGCGACAGGCCATCGTCTTCCTGCAGCACACCCTTGAGTGCCGGCATCGGTACCTGGACGACTGCCCGGACTGCGCGCAGTTCGTCCGCGAGGCCTGAGCCTCCCCACCTCCGCGGACCCCACCTCAGCGGGTCAACGGGTCCCTCACCCGCCCGGGGGAGGTGGATCGTTCCGGTGGCCGATGCCACCCGCCCGCGGTCGATGGGACGTTCGGGACATGACTTCTGTGGGACGGACGATCAATGTGCCCCGGAGCGCTCGGGGACAGCGGTGGCCGGGCTGGGTGGTCCGGGCAACGATGGTGTGGGCGGTGCTGTACGCCGGGTTCGGCCTGGCGTGCGAGCTGACCGGGGCCTCCTTGCGCTACCAAGGTGGCGGCACGGGGGCCTCCGGGCTGGGGTGGGCGGTCATGGCGGTGGGCTTGCTGGGGGCACTGGCCGGCGCTTCGGTGGTGCGCCACGGACTGTTGCCACCGCTGCGGGCGCTGCTCTGGGTGGTGTGCGGGCTGGCCGGGATCATGGCCTTCAGCCTGCTGATGGACGTGATCACGCTGTTGTTCGGTCAAGGTGTGGACAGCCGGGCCTCTGCCGCGAACAAGGCCCTGGCGGCGCTCGGCGCGATCCTGCTCGCGGCCACGGCCCGGTCCGACCGCGTGCCCGCCGGTGGTCCCGTACCCGCGCCGACCACCGCGCCGAAGCGCGTCCAGCTGGCCGCCTGGACGGGGACGCTGGCCTTCGCCCCGTACGCGGCGATGAAGCTGATCTGGGCGTCGGGCGGCACGTTCGCGGGGATCACCGGTGAGGAGGCGCTCGCGACCTCGGAGCGGAACGGCGCCTCGGGCATCTTCCTCACCCTGGAGTCGTGGGGTCTGGACCCCACCGTGCTGCTGGCCTTGCTCGGCGTTTTCCTGCTCTGGGGGCTGGTCCGCCCGTGGGGGCAGGTCTACCCGCGCTGGACGCTGTTCCTGCGCGGCCGACGGGTGCCGCGCTGGCTCCCGCTCGTACCTGCTCTGCTCGGCGCCGCGACGCTCGCCCCGTACGGCGTCCTGGGGGTCGGATACCTGGCCCTGGCCACGGCCGGCAGGGTGACGGTGCGGCTCGGAGACTTCCACACCTTGCGCGACGTGCTGCTCGTCGGCTGGATCGGCTTCCTCTCCTTCGCCGTCTACGGCATCGCCCTGACCATCGCGGCCCGCTCGTACTGGCTCCGCACGCGTCCCGACGCCGGGTGAATCCCCACGCGGATCACTGGTGCGGGATGTCGACCCCGGCGGCGCGCAGGTGCGCCTCGACCAGCGTGTTCAGCCGGGCGATGGACGGCGCCCGCTCTTCCCGGTGGTGGTTGACCAGTCCGTACCGGGCGGAGGCGTTGGACTGCCGGCGCGATCCGGTCGGCCCGGTCGGTCCGGTCGGCATCGTCGGCGGAGCGTCGTGGGACAGCAGTTTGGCGGCCAGCGCGGACGCCAGTTCCTCGATCCGCGGGTCGTCGGGTTCCCAGGACGCCGCGTCCAGGCCGCGCTGGGTCAGCGCGACGAACTCGGGGTCGCCGAGCCCGTGTTCAAGCCTGGCCAGGAAGGCCTCGTAGACCTCCGGAACCAGCGCCCGGGCCAGTACCAGGGCCTCCCGCTGCGTGGCCACGTAGTCCGGATCGAAGCCGAGCGCCACGAGTCTGTCGAGGACCGCGCAGGCGCGGTCGGGCAGCAGGGCCCGGTCACCCTGTGCCAGCCGGTGCAGGGTGTCGCGTCGCGCGGTCAGGTCCTCGATCTGTTCGGTGAGCCGACGACGGACGTCGTCCAGGGTGGCGGCGAACCGCTCCGGACCGGCGTCGAGCAGGTCCCCGATCCCCGCCAGCGGCACACCGGCTCCGGCGACGGTCCGGACCTGGACCAGCCGGAGGAGGTCGGCCGAACCGTAACGCCGGTAGCCGGAACCGTCACGTCCGGGCTCGGCGACCAGGCCGAGCCGGTGGTAGTGCCGAACGGTCTTGACCGTGACGCCGACGAACGCCGCCGCCTGACTGATCGTGAGCCCGTCTGCCATCCGGTCAGCACCCCTCCCCATCACGGTCGATCACAGGAGCGAGGGTAACGCGCACTGAAGGTTGACCTTGACCTTGGGTCAGGGTGCACGCTCCTCGTGTGGCAGCCCCGGACGGGGCTCGGTCCACCTCTTCCCACCTCTTCGATCCGGAATGGAGTTTCACGATGGGTGCAAACAAGAGCGGCTTCTCCGAGGCCGGACTGCGCAGACTGCGCGAGGTACTGGCCCGGCACGTCGAGTCCAAGAGGATTCCCGGGCTGGTCGCCCTGGTCAGCCGTGACGGGCAGACGCACGTCGAAGCGATCGGGACGATGCGTCATGACGGCGGTACGCCGATGCGCCGGGACACGATCTTCCGGATGGCGTCCACCTCCAAGCCGGTGACGACGGCGGCGGCGATGGTCCTGCTCGACGAGTGCAGGCTGCGCCTGGACGAGCCGGTGGACCCGTGGCTGCCCGAACTCGCCGACCGCCGGGTGCTCAAGCGGCCCGACGGCCCGCTGGAGGACACCGTGCCGGCCAGGCGGCCGATCACCGTACGGGACCTGATGACCTCCACCTTCGGGCTCGGAGTGGACTTCGATCTGATGGACTCCCCCATCAGGGCCGCGACCTTCGCGCGGACCGACTACAGCGTGGTGTCCGGGCCGGCGCCCGGGCCGGACGAGTGGATGCGCCGCCTCGGCGAGCTGCCTCTGTCGTACCAGCCCGGAGAACGGTGGCAGTACGACCTCAGCAACGAAGTGCTCGGCGTGCTGGTCGCCAGGGTCACGGGCCGGCCGTTGGAAACGTTCCTGCGCGAACGCGTCCTCGATCCGCTGGGGATGAAGGACACGGCCTTCCACGTGCCCGCCGACAAGATCGACCGGCTGCCGCCCCTGTACGGGCCCGACCCGCGGACCGGGGAGTTCCTCGTGTGGGACGAGGCGGAAGGCGGAAGGACCAGTCGGCCCCCGGAGTTCCAGGGCGCCGGCGGCGGTCTGGTCTCCACCGCCGACGACTACCACGCCTACTTCCGGATGCTGCTGAACCACGGCATGCACGGCGGCGAACGGATCCTGTCCCGGGCCGCAGTCGAGCTGATGACCACCAACCGCCTCACGCCCGGGCTACAGGAAGCCCGGGACGCCATGTACCGGAACATCGCCCACCTCACGGTCGGCCAGGGGCAGCAGGGCGGCTGGGGTTTCGGCATGGCGGTACGGACCCGTCGTGGCGACCACGCGCCCATCGGCCAGTTCGGCTGGGACGGCGGCACCGGCACCACGGCCCACGCCGACCCGGGCAGCCGGATCACCGGAATCCTGCTCACCCAGGTCGGCATGTCCACCCCGGACTCGGCGCGGCTCATCCACGACTTCTGGACCACGCTCCACCAGGCCGCCGACCACTGACGCCGGGCCCGGATCCCCGGCCCGACACTGCCGCGGTGCCTGCCAGGTGCCTTCTAGGCCTGGGCCTGCTTGATCGCGGAGATGTCGAATTCCAGGACGACCTTGTCACCGACCAGCACGCCGCCGCCCTCCAGCGCCGCGTTCCAGGTGACGCCGAACTCCTTGCGGGAGATGGCCACGGATCCTTCCAGGCCGACGCGCAGGTTGCCGTAGGGGTCGACGGCGTTGCCGGTGTACTCGAATTCGACGGTGACGGGGCGGGTGGTGTCCTTGATGGTCAGGTCGCCGGTGACGCGGTATTCGGTGTCGGAGCGAGGCTCGACCGAAGTGGTGCGGAAGGTGATGTCGGGGAAGTTGGGAACGTCGAGGAAGTCGTTGGTGCGCAGGTGCTGGTCACGCTGTTCGACACCGGTGTTGATGCTCTCGGCCTTGATGACCACCTGGGCGGAGGACCGGGCCGGATCGGCGCCGTCCAGGTGGGCGGTGCCCTCGAACTGCTGGAACGCGCCGCGGACCTTCGTCACCATGGCGTGGCGGGCGACGAAACCGATCCGGGTGTGAGCGGGGTCGAGGACGTAGTCCCCGGTGAGCACGGCGTTGTCAACGGTCACGGTTCTGCGTCTCCGAAAGGCCGGGATCCTGGCGGCGGTGTGCCCGGATCGTTTCCGGCCCACGCTAGGAGGCGAGCGATTCCCGTCCCGGCCGGACGCACGGGGCGGCGGCGAAGTCCACTCTGACCAGCGACCTCGGGCCGTCGGATGGCCGCTTCCGGCGAACGGCAGGCTTCCGCCGTCGAGCCCGGCGGCAAGCCGTCGTTACCGCTTGACGATCAGATCGAGGACCACGGCCAGATGCGCCTTGACCGCCTCGCGGTGGTGGAGGGCATCCGGTGCCGACGCGGCATCGGGCCGTACGCCTCGGTCCGCGAAGACGTACAGCATGCGCAGCGTGCGCAGGCAGTTGGTGAGGTGCGCGGGGACCGGGGTCGTCAGACGGTCGGCTCCGAAGCGGATGCCGATCGGGTCCAGCCATGCCGTCGCGTCGCGCTCGCTCATGTCGGACCGCGTGAGGATACGGGCGATCGCCCGCGCCAGACGGTCGTCCTCAAGCTGGTCGAACACGTGGTCGGTGGGCGCCGTCAGCCGGGCACCGGCAAGGTCCAGCATTCGCACCGGTGACACCTCGGGGAGGCACCCCAACCGGCCCAGCAGGTCCGCGCCGTGCGCCACCGCATGGATCCAGCCGAGCGTGTCGTCGTAGCCGCGCAGGTCCTGCTCCGTCGGGTACCACCGCTCGAAGGCGACCACCCAGTCATCCCGGAGGTCCCCCGCGCTCACGAGCATGTCGAGCACGAGAGGGGCGAACGTACGGGCCTGGACCTCCCGGTCGAGGAAGCGGGCGGCCATCTCGTCGCCCAGCGCCAGGCGTCGGGGCGCGTCGATCACCCCGCGGGCTATCCAGGTCGACAGGACTCCGTAGGCGGCACCGTCCCGGATCAGCGGATCGGGATCCGCCAGGGCTCGGGAGAGTCCTCTGACGAGTTCCTCCAGGGGGCGGTCGGCGGGCACGGCACAGTCGGCGTCCTCGATGTTCTGCCAGTTGATCATGGCGGGCACGATAGACCCCCACCGCCGTGCCACGCCGCGAATTAACGCCGGCCGCCGGGGCCGCCTCACCCCGCCGCCGGCCTTACTCCTCCGCCGGTCCGGACGCGAGCGCGTCCAGGCGCTCCTGCGACCAGGCGAGCCCACCGGTCCGCAGATCTTCGACCACCGCGCGCACCCACTCCAGCTCCGCGACCGTCACGGCCCTCAGGTACTCGGTCTCCAGCCGGGTGATCCGCGGCAGCCCCTGCTCCGCCTCCTTGACCAGGGCCGATTCCAGCCCGTCGAGCTTTTCCGCGAGTGCGTCGGCCCGCCGGTCCAGTACGTCGGCCATGTCCTGCGGCGTGAGCAGCAGCAGGTTCGACAGCGCGGCCGGGAACTCCGGGAACTCCTGCTTCGGTGCGGAGAGCATCTCCTCCAGCCAGGTGCGGGCGATCTCGCGCCCCGCGTCAGTGATCTCGTACACGGTCCGCTCCGGGTACTGCTGATCACGCCCGGTCTCCCGGACGGCGATCAGCCCGGCGGCGCCCAGCCGCTCGATCGTGCGGTAGAGGCTCGCGCGCTGGCTGACGTTGACGACCTGCTCCTTGCCCCAGTCCTTGATCAGGCGCTGGACGCCGTAGGGGTGCAGCGGCTTGTAGTGCAGCAGAGCCAGGACGGTCAGGGCGAGCGGGGAGCTGCGGGGGGCAGATGAGGTCACGGACCCGATTCTAGCGACAGCAGAACTAGTTGACTAGAAACTAGTTTCAGTGCAACTATCGAAGCGTCGGGGCAAGAGCACCGACGATCGACGATCGACGACCCACGAGGGGGTACCAGTCATGACCAGCACTGACACGGCCCGCACCGGCACAGCGCGCAGCGCGCTCGTCATCGGGGGCGGGATCGCAGGACCGGTCGCCGCGATGGCCCTGCGACAGGCGGGTATCGAGGCCACCGTCTACGAGTCCTACGCGTCCACGGCGGACGGGGTCGGCGGCGGCATGACCATCGCCCCCAACGGTCAGGACGCCCTCGACGCAATCGGCGCGGGCCACCTCGTCCGCGCCATCGGCTCCCCGGTCACGTCCATGGCCCTGCGGAGCGGGACGGGCAGGGAGCTCGGACGGTTCGCCCCGCCTTCGCGCCTGCCCGTCCCGCAGTTCGTCTGGCGCGCCGACCTCTACCGGGAGATCCACGACGAGGCGGAGCGCCGCTCCGTACCCATCCACCACGGCAAGCGGCTGGTCAGCGCCACGGACACCGGCTCCGGCGTCACCGCGCGATTCGCGGACGGTACGCAGGCGAGCGCCGACATCCTGATCGGCGCCGACGGCATCCGGTCCACGGTGCGTTCCCTGATCGACCCGGCCGCACCACAGCCGCACTACGCCGGCCTGGTCTGCTTCGGGGCCCGGATGGACTCCTGCGCGCTGCCCTCCACCGACGGCGTCATGTACATGTGCTTCGGCAAGCGCGCCTTCTTCGGCTACCAGGTCTTCGACGACTCCTCGGCGATGTGGTTCGTGAACCTTCCGCGCTCCGCCCCGATGACAGTCGCCGAGGCCCAGGCGATCGGCGTGGAGGAATGGATGCGCACCCTGCGCACCGTCTTCGCCGACGACAGTGCCCCTGCCCTGGAGATGATCAGCGCCACCGACCCCGGCCGGCTGCTGATCACCGGCCCGATGGAGAACATGCCGAGCGTCCCGGCCTGGACCCACGGCCGCCTGGCCCTGATCGGCGACGCGGCGCACGCCGCGTCGTCCAGCTCGGGGCAGGGCGCCTCCATCGCCTCCGAAAGCGCCGTCGAACTGGCCCGCTGCCTGCGGGACTTGCCGTACGACCAGGCCTTCGCGGCGTACGAACGGCTGCGCCGCCCCCGCGTCGAACGCATCATCAAGCTCGGCGCCCGCACGAACAGCAACAAAGCACCGGGCCCGGTCGGCCGGGTGCTGCGCGACCTCCTGATGCCGGTGGGCATGAAGCTGATCAACCCGGAGAAGACGGCCTGGCAGTTCGACCACCACATCGACTGGGACGCGAAGGTATCCCTCTGACCGTAGTGTGCCGCGACACGGAGGGCCGGATCCTGGTGCACCGGTGGCCGGACAACGACTCGCGGTTCCCGGGCCAGTACAACTGGCTGCTCGGCGGCGCGGCGAACCCGGGCGAGACCTACGAGGACGCCGCCGCGCAGTGAGTCACGCCTCGATGTCGCGGCGGGTGGTCGAGAGGTAGGCGACCAGGGCGAGGATGACCAGGGTCCAGCCGAGGGTGACCGGGCCGAGGCCGAGGCCGAGGCCCCCGCGGGTGTGCGAGACGGCCATCCAGTCGGCGAAGGAGGCGCCCAGCGGCCGCGTGAGGACGTACGCCGACCAGAACGCCGCCACCGCGCCCAGGCCGAGCTTGGCGTGGGCGAGGGCCGGGAGGGCGATCAGCGCCGTGAAGACCAGGCCGGAGGCGAAGTAGCCGAGGCCGAAGTTGGTGGCGGTCAGGTCACCCGCGGCGGTGCCGAGCGCGAAGGTGGCGAGTACGGTCGCCCAGTAGAACGCCTCGCGGCGACGGGTGTTGACGGTGTGCACCGAGAGCGTCCGCTCGGTCGCGTACCAGGCCCCGAAGATCACCGCGAGGACGAGCACGAAGACGGGCGTGGCCTCCGTGTACGGAACGCCCAGGCCGACGTGCAGCACGTCGGCCGCCATCGTGCCGAAGACGCTGACCATGACGACCGTGGTCCAGTAGACCCAGGCCACGTACCGGTCGAGCCGGAACTGCACGGCCAGGCATGTCACCAGGCCCACCGCGCCCAGTGCGACCGCGATCATCGGGTCCATCACGTGGGCGAGGAAGTCCGAGGCCGTCTCGCCCATGCCCGTGGTCAGCACCTTGATGACCCAGAACAGTGCCGTGACCTGCGGAACCTTGTTCATCATCGGCCGGGCGGGCACGGACGGGCCGCCGTGCTGGCGGAGTTGAGCTGTCGTCATGAGCGGCACCATGACACAACGCCGCTACGTCTACAAGTTTGTAGACATGATCTTGTCGGGCCGCTAAGGTCTTCCCCGGGCCTCGGACGGCCGACGGCACTGTCGGCGATCCGTAGGAGGGGTGTCGGTGCCGTCGGAGAGGTGTCGGTGGCCGGTGGAACCGTGGGTGCCGAGCCGCCCAAGGGGGCGGCCGCGGCCGTCAGCAGCCGCCCGCACCAGCCGGGAGTTCGTTCGCCGTGTCTTCCTCATCCTCCACCCCGCCCTGGAACGTCCACCGGCTGCCCCGCGCCGATGGCCGTGTCTTCCTGGTCACCGGCGGCAACGCCGGGATCGGGTATTTCGTCGCGGAACAGTTGTCGGGGACCGGGGCCACCGTCGTGCTCGGCAGCCGGAATCCCGCCAAGGCTGAGGTCGCCTCGGCCTCGATCCGGGCCCGTCTCCGCGGGGCGCGGGTGCGGTCCGTACGCCTGGACCTGGCCGACCTCTCGTCGCTGGAAGCAACGGTGGAATCGCTGGGAGTGGAACGCCTCGACGCCGTGGTCCACAACGCAGGCGTCGCGCTCGACGACCCGCCGCGCGAGGAGACCGTGGACGGTCACGAGCTGATGTTCGGCACGAACCACCTCGGGCACTTCGCCTTGACCCAGTGGCTGATGCCGCTGCTGTCGGCCGCGCCTGCCGCCCGCGTGGTGACCGTGGGCAGCTTCGCGGCGAAGTCCGAGCGGCTCGACCTGGAGGACCTGCAGAGCCGGAGGGACTACCAGCCGAAGCGCGCCTACGGACGCTCCAAGTTGGCCCAGATGCACTTCGGCCTCGAACTCGACCGCCGCCTGCGCGCCGCCGGGAGCAGGGTGTCGAGCGTGGTGGTCCATCCCGGTGGCGCGCTGGACTCCCTCACCCCGTCACGGCCACCGCTGCACGTGCGCACCACCGGCGCACGCCTGGGCGCCGCCCCCGCGGCCCTCCTCGTCCAGGGCAAGCACGCGGGCGCGTGGCCCGCGGTCCGAGCGGTGCTCGACCCGGCCGTGTACGGGGGCCGGCTGTGGGGACCGCGCGTCTTCGGCCTGCGCGGCGAGCCCCGACCCGAACCGCTGTGGAACCACCTCGCCGACACGTCCGTCGCGTCGCGCCTGTGGGACGCGAGCCGCGATCTGGCCGACGCCGTCCCCGGCGCCATACCGGGATAGTCCTCGGCAGCCACCGCGCCCGGCCCCGGTCGTCGACGCGACACGGGGATCGTGTGGAACAGGATGGCCCGCGTCCGGCGGGGGCGCCAGGTGGCCGGACCGGACGGCTGAGCCCCTGACTCGAACGAACCAAGGGCCGTTTCGCGAGCGGTCCGCACGGGGAACCGGTGTGTCCAGTCAACGGAACACCGATGCCACGGAGGACACGGAACATGACGCAGGAGCATGCGGCACCGACCGGCGGCCCGGCGCTGCAGGACATCGTGTCGGCCGTGTCCAGGGGGGCGCCGGAGTTCCGCGCATGCCCGTATCCGGCCTACGCCGCCTTGCGCGAGCAGGATCCGGTGTGCCGGCTGACGCCTCCGCACGGGGTCGAGACCTATCTGATCACCCGCTACGACGACGCCCGGGACGCCCTGTCGGACCGGCGCTTCAGCAAGAACATGCGCGGGGCCATCGACACCTACCACGCGGTGTTCGGCAGTTTCTTCGACGCGTTGGACGACAACGTCCTCTTCTCGGACCCGCCGCGCCACACCCGGCTCCGCCGCGTGCTCAGGAGTGCCTTCACCCCGCGGCGGGTGGAGGCCATGCGGCCGAGGATCACGGAGATCACCGAGGGGCTCCTGAGGGAATGCCGCAAGCGCAACGCGGTCGACCTGATGTCCTCCCTGGCGTTCCCGCTGCCCATCGCGGTGCTGTGCGAGCTGATGGGCATCGAGGAACCGGACCGGCCCGCGATCCTGGAGCAGTTCGGGGTGGTGACACGGTCCAGGTTCAACCCCGCGTTGAAGGCGGAACTGAAGGCGGCCGAGGACTGGCTGCAGAAGCGCTTGGGGCAGCTCGTCGCCGACACGCGCGCCAACCCGTCGGACTGCTTCCTCAGCGACCTCATCACCGCGGAGGAAGCTCTTGACGACGCGGATCTGATCGCGTCGATGTGGGTTCTGTTCTTCGCCGGGCACAAGACCACCGCGTTCCAGATCGGGAACTCCGTCCTGGGCCTCCTCCACCACCACGACCAGTTGGAGAAGCTCCGCAGGGATCCGGCGCTGATCCCGGGTGCGGTCGAGGAACTCGTACGGTTCGACGGATCGGTGGAGACGTCGACGTTCCGGTACGCGGCCGAGGAGGCCGACATCCGGGGAACCGTGATCCCCAAGGGCGCTCTCGTCCAGATCGCGCTGTCCTCCGCCAACCGGGACCACGAGAAGTTCGAGTCCCCCGACGTCCTGGACGTGACGCGCGAGGGCATCCAGGGGACGCACCTGGGCTTCGGGCACGGAACGCACTACTGCCTGGGAGCCCCGCTGGCCCGGCTCGAACTCGAAATCGCGCTCGCGTGCCTGCTGCGGGAGTTCCCCGAGATGGAGCTGGCCGAGGAGGAGGAGAGCGGCGGCGCGTGGCTGAAGGGTCCCTTCGCGGCGTTCCGGGGGCTGGAGCGGCTCCGTGTCGTCCTGGAGCCTTCGCGGCCGGCCGGTGATCCGGCCCCGGCGCCGAAGGTCTCCGTCAAGTAGCCGAACCCGATGGGTGGTGGTGTGGCATGCCGAATTCCGGGAGCGGGAGCACGTCCGGCCTGAACTTCGAGGAACGATCCGCGCGAGGGGTGGCGGCCCCCGCCGGGGGCGCGGGTGAACACGCGGGTGCGGAACGGGGCGACGCGACGGCCGACCCGCACCATGACCACGCGTCCCGGCCGAAGATCGACATGCACCACCACTTCTGCGCGCCGGAATGGCGCGAGTGGGCGGCGCAGCACGGCTTGATCGATCCGGCGCAGTTGCCCCGATGGGCGCACCGCCGCACCGAGGACGCGGTCCGGTTCATGGATCACGCGGGGATCGAGACGGCCGTGCTGAAGCCGATGCTGCCGGCGCGCTACCGCTCGTCCGCGCAGTTGCGCGAGGCCATCAGCATCACCCTGCGTTCGATGATGCACGTGGCGCAGGAGTATCCGGCGAGGTTCTCGTTCTACGTCCCGCTGTTCCTGGACGACCTCGAAGCATCCTCGTGGGCGGTCCGCCGCGGGCTCGGGCAGCTCGGCGCCGTCGGGGTGAACGTGACGGCGAACTACGGGGGCGTGTACCTCGGAGATCCCGTCTACGACCGGATCTTCGCCGAGCTGAACGACCACGCGGCCGTGGTGGACACCCACCCGCACCATCTCCCGGGTGGCAGGCCCGGGGCGATGACGGTACCGGGCATCCCGAACTTCATGTGCGACTTCCTGCTCGACACCACTCGGGCCGCCGTCAACATGATCAGCCAGAGAACCCTGGACCGCTTCCCCGACATCTCCGTCATCCTGCCGCACGCCGGCGGGTTCCTGCCCTACATCGCCCCTCGCCTGGAGGCCCTCGGACGGTTCTGTGACCCGCCGGTGGATGCCGGCGCGGTCCGCAGCCACCTGCGGCGCTTCTTCTACGACACGGCGGGGCCCATGGCGCCCGCCGCGACGCTGCTCGCCCACGTGCCCGCCGACCACATCCTCTTCGGCACCGACTGGCCGGCCGCGCCCGCGGACACGGTCATGGACCTGGCGCTCCCCGCTCTGGAGGCCGACCCGGCCTTCACTCCCGAGCAACTGGGAGGGATCTACCGCGAGAACGCCCTGCGGCTGATTCCGCAGTTGGCAACGGTCTGACCCGGACGACTTCGCGACCGGTCCCTCCCCCGGACCTCGGCCGACCCCCGTACCCCCGTACCCCCGTACCCCCGTACCGCAGCCAGGTGCGGGGGTACGGCGTGTACGGCTCGTACGAGTACGGGGGCGGGGCTACGGGCCGGTCACTCCGCCCCGCCGGGCGTGGGGCCGGGGACCGCCGTGGCCGGGCGGCCGGGGAGGAGGAGGGAGCCGAGGGCCGCGCAGGCCGTGAAGACGGCGGCGCAGAGGAAGGCGTGGCCGTAGTCGGCGGTGAGCGCCTGCACCCCGGGGCTGAGGTGGCCGCGAGCCGTGTGGGCGGCGATGGCGGCGAGGATCGCGAGGCCGAGGGCGCCGCCGACCTGGCGGGAGGTGTTGACCAGCCCGGAGACCAGTCCCGCTTCGCGCCGGTCGATGCCGGCGGTGGCCGCGGCGGTGACGGGCAGCATGGACATTCCCAGGCCCAGGGCGCAGAACACGAAGGGCGCGGCCACATCGGTGGTGAACACGCCGCCAGGGGCGATGCGCGAGAGCCACAGGAAACCGAAGGTGCTGATGGCCATGCCGGTGACCAGCAGGGGGCGCGGGCCGGTGCGGCGGAGAAGGTGGGTGGAGGTCCTCGTACCGATGATGACGGCGAGGCAGCCGGGCAGGAACCACATGCCCGTCTTCAGGGCGCTGAAGCCGAGGACCTGCTGGACGTAGAGGGACAGCAGGAACCACATCGCGAACATGGCGGAGCCGAGGGCGATCATGACCAGGTTGGCGATGGCCAGGGTGCGGCGGCGCAGGACGGCGAGAGGGACCAGTGGGGCGGCGACCTTGGACTCGATCACGGCGAAGGCGGCCAGGAGCAGGATGCCGAGCGTGAGGGCGCCCCAGACCTTCGGGGAGGCCCAGGGAGAGCTCTCGGTGGAGATGATCCCGTAGACCAGGGCGGTCAGGCCGACGGTGACCGACAGCGCGCCGGGCAGGTCGAGGCGGCGCAGCCCGCCGTGGCCACGGTGCGCGCCGGACACGTAGAGGAGTGCGGCGGCGAGGATCGCGATCCCGATGGGAACGTTGACGATGAAGACCCAGCGCCAGCCGGCGTACTGGGTCAGGAGCCCGCCGATCACCGCGCCGGTCGCGCCGCCGACGGCATTGACCGAACTCCAGGCGCCCATCGCGCGGGTACGGGCGCGGGGTTCGGTGAAGGTGGTCATGATCAGCGTCAGGGTGGCGGGGGCGAGGATCGCTCCCCCGATGCCCTGGACCGCCCGGGCCGTGATCAGGGTCGCGCCGTCGGCGGCGAGGCCGCAGGCGAGCGAGGCGGCGGTGAAGAGGCCGAGGCCGACCAGGAAGGTCCGGCGGGCGCCGACCAGGTCGGCGGCCCGGCCGCCCAGGAGCAGCAGCCCGGCGAAGCCGAGGGTGTACGCGCTGACGATCCACTGCTGCCCGGCCGGGCTCAGGCCGAGGGAGGCCTTCATGTCCGGGAGGGCGACGTTCACGATCGAGACGTCCAGCACGACCATGAACTGGGCGGCGCAGGCGATCAGCAGGATCATCGCCGTCCACCCGCCGCGGCGGGTGGACGGCGCGGGTTCGGTGCTGACGGCGGGCGGAGCACTTGACATGTGGTTCCTCAGGGGCAGGGGAACGGGCTCGGGTCGGGACAAAGCCCACCGCATGTCTGCCCCCGCACAGGTCCGCCGTCACAGCCGCGCGGCAACCGGGTGACCTGCGGGTCGGTCGCAGGTCGTGGCTCTCTCCCCCGGACGGGGGAGAGAGCCACGACCCGAGGGCCGACGCCGAGTCACGGCCGGGCGCCCGAGGATGGAGACGTCAGCAACTCCCGGGCTCCTCCGGTTCCCCGGGTCTCCCCCGAGCGAACGGACGACCACGATGAGCGTGAGCGAGACACGGCCCGAGGCGGGTGTCACGGCCGGTGCCCCGACCGGCGTGGACGCCGAAGTGCGCACGCCGCAGGTGTCACGGGCGGTCCTGTGGGCCGCGCACGCGGTTCCGCTCTGCGCCCTGCCGTCGGGGCTGTGGCGCATCGCTCTCGTCTCGGGATGGCCCGACTGGTACGGGGGCCACGCATGGCTTCCGGGCGAGCGCCCCTACGTCGTTTCGCTCTCGCTGATCTCGGAATGCCTCGCGCTGCTCACCCTCGGGCTGGTCAGGCCGTGGGGCGAGCGGCTCCCCGGCTGGGTCCCGCTCGTCGGCGGCCGCGCGCTGCCGGTCCGCGCCGTCGTCGTGCCCGCCTCGGTGGGCGCCTTCCTCGCCACGGCGCTGTCCGCCTACGGCACCCTCAACTACTTCTTCCACTTCGTCCCGCCGCTGAACGACACCGGCGAGGCGTTCCCCACGAGTGGACCGGGCGCCTGGGCGCTGTGGGCCTGCTACATCCCGGTCCTGGCGTGGGGTCCGCTGCTCGCCGTGGTCACCCGTGCCTACCACCTGCGCCGGACGCGCGGTGTCAGCGGCGTCAGCGGCGTCAGCGGTGTTATTCGATGACGAGCTCGACGGGGATGTTGCCGCGGGTGGCCTTCGAGTACGGGCAGACCTCGTGGGCCTGCTTGACCAGCAGGGCGCCCGTCTCGCCCGCGAGGGCTTCCGGAAGCTCGATGCGCAGGGTCACGGCCAAGCCGAAGCCCGTGGCGTCCTGCCCGATGGACGTCTCGGCGGTGACCGACACGTCGCTGGTGTCGACCTTGGCCTGGCGGCCGACCAGTCCGAGCGCGCTGGCGAAGCAGGCGGCGTAACCGGCCGCGAAGAGCTGCTCGGGATTGGTGCCCTGGCCGTTGCCGCCCAGCGCCGGGGGCATGGCGAGCGCCAGGTCGATCTGACCGTCGGAGCTGACAGCGCGGCCCTCTCGGCCGTTGGCGGTGGCGACAGCGGTGTACAGCGCGTCCATCGGGGGGTCCTCTCGGAGGGGTGAACCGTTGCGGCCGGTGCCCGGCCGCGCTCCATAAATAAAGCACACAGTTGAATGTGACGCAACTAAGTTGTGCACAACTCAATCGCTTGCAAGTCTCTCCGGGTACACTGGGCACCATGACCGAGCAGCAGAGCGACCCCCTCCACGACCAGGACTTCCTCCGCCTGGACGGGCAGATCTGCTTCGCGCTCAACGCCGCGAGCCGCGCCTTCGGCGGCCTCTATCGCGTCGTCCTCAAGGACCTCGGCCTGACCTATCCCCAGTACCTGGTGATGCTGGTGCTCTGGGAGCACGGCGAGATGCCGGTCAAGCAGCTCGGTCAGCACCTGCGCCTCGACTCGGGCACCCTGTCACCGCTGCTCAAGCGGCTTGAGGCGGCCGGCCTGATCCGCCGCGAGCGCAGCACCGAGGACGAACGCTCGGTGCACGCCGTCCTGACCGGGGAGGGCGCCGCACTGCGCGCCCGCGCGGTGGAGGTGCCCCGCCGGATCGCGCGGGCGACGGGGTTCGAACTGGAGGAGATCCGCGACCTCCAGACCCGCCTGAGCCGCCTGACGGAAGCCCTCGACGCGGCCGCCGTCGGCGAGAGCGCCGTGGGCGGCGCCGACGCTCAGCAGGCCTGACCCACCTCGGCGGCGGCCTTCAGGTCGCTCAGCCACGCTTCGATTCCCCGGCGGAGGATGGCGGTCGCGGCGGGACCGTCCGCGTCGACCTGGGGGCGCCCACCGGAGCCTCGCGGACGCCCTCCACGAGACAACGGGTCATGTCACCGATCTGCGACAGCGTTGTCCTGGAACGAAGACACCGATGTCCCCTCGGACGGCAGTCCCCCATAGTGATCATGCGGCGCCGGAGCCCGACCGCTCCGACGGCGACCACGACCACGACCACGACCACGACGCGCACCCAAGGGGACCCATCTCATGTCTGGCAACCGCCGCAAGGCCTTCCTCGTCACCGCGGCCCTCATGGGCGCAGGGATGCTGATGACGGCATGCCAGGACACGAGCGCGGCGCCGGGCGCCGGCGCCGCGCAGGGCTCTTCGCCCGCCGGTTCTGCCTCCGGTCCGGCCGCCGGTTCGGCCACCCCGTCCGGTTCGCCGAAGCCGACCGCCAAGGCCTCCGGCGGCACGGACAAGGGGACCAAGGACGGGACGGGCGCCGGCGACGGCAAGCCGGTCGGACAGGTCTGCGGCGCCAATGACATCGCCTGGAGCACCCGGTCCGAGAGCCAGGCCGGTGGATACATCCTGGTCATCGCGAAGGCGAAGCCCGGGATCACCTGCGTCCTGCCGGCCGCGCTGCCCACCGTGGCTTTCGGTTCGGACGGCACGCAGGCAGGTCCCGCGGAGCAGGCCGTCGGCAAGCAGATCACGCTGACCGGGAACACCACCGCCTACGCCGGGGTGAACCCGAAGAGCACCAAGGCGAACGGGGGCAAGGAACTGGAGAGCATCATCGTCGCCGTCGGCGACAACGACCCCAACCCGGTCTCCCTGCCGGTCCCCGCCATCACCGTCGACAAGCCGGTCGTCACCAACTGGCACACCGCCCCGAAGGACGCCGTCCCCTTCAAGTAACGGGCCCGGGTGCCGCGTTGGTACCGTACGTTCCCGCTCCCCCGGCGAGCCGGACCTGCGCGAGAGCAACGGCCGGAGGGGGCGCTCCGGTGTGCGTCCCCCTCCTCCCGCGCGCCGCTGCGCCGGGGGGCGCGGGGCTGCGCCGTGCGCGGGGCGCGCCACGCCCCACCTGCGACGGGGCGCAATGCGGGGGCGTGAAATCACCGAGGTGTGAACTCCGCGCGCCGTGGCGCCCGCGAGTCCGCCGGAGCAACTCGGTCCATTGACTCGTGTCCGGCGGGCTGACGTGCGGCGCAGCAGGTGCCACGATGATCCGGGCTTCAACAGTCTGCGGGTCCGGACGCGATGAGAGCGGCGCCAGCGCGTCACGGAGAGCAGCCCTACCCCACGAAAGGGCGGACACTCATGCGCGTCACACCACTCGCGTCGTCCTTAGCCGGCGACCAGGGCTCGGCCGCCGACGATCCGGTGCGGCTCTACTACAGCCGCAAGACCGACGAGATCCTGCAGAAGTACGGTCCGGGCCCGCGCGTCCACTTCCACGTGGGTCTGTACCCGGACGGGCCCCCGGCTCCCGCCACCCTCGCGCAGAGCACCCTGAAGCAGCGGCTCGTCGACGCACAGGAACGCATAGTCGGGCACGCGGCCCGCTCGTGGGGCGCGTACGATTCCCCGCCCCGCCGGGTCCTGGACATAGGCTGCGGCCTGGGCGGCACCTCGCTCTACTGGGCGCAGGAGCACCGGTCTTCGGTCACCGGTCTCACCATCGCGGCGGAACACGTCCCCCTCGTCCGGCGTTTCGCCCGTCAGGCCGGGGTCGGGGACCGGGTGAGGCCCCTGCTGGCGGACGTACACGACCTGGACGACGTCCGCGCGTACGACGCCGCCTACGCCAACGAGAGCAGCGGATACACCGACCGGGCCCGTCTCTTCGAGGTCGTCGCCAGGGCGCTGGAACCCGGCGGATGGTTCGGGATCCAGGAACACTTCCTGTGCGATACGGCGTACTCCGACTTCCTCGACGGCTACTACCGGACCCGGCTGGCCACGCGGAAGGACTACCTGGTCGCGGCCGAGGCGGCCGGATTCGAGCTGGTGCAGGACGAGGACGTGACGGACTCGGTGGCGGAGTTCTGGGTGCAGTCCATGGCATGGAACACCGCCGAACTCGACCGTCTCCGGACGGGCGGGGACGTAGGCGGGGGCGGGAGCGTAGGCGGGGGCGGGGCGCCGGGCGCCTGGAGCACGGAACGGCTGGAACAGTCGACGATCGCGCACAGCAGGCTCTTCCGGCTCTGGCGTGACCACGCGGTGGAGACCCGGTTGCTGCGCTTCCGGATCGGGGGCGGCCGATGACCGCGCACCCGCGCCCCGCCCCACCCGCCGTGCGTCCTTCCCTGCTCGGTCCGCGCCTGCCGGCCTTCTACTGCCCCCTGGAGCGCGACCTCGTCCACCCCGGCGCGAAGCGGGTGGAGGCCCGGGCGGTCGAGTGGCTGGACGCCTTCGGCCTGTACCCCGATCCGGTGGAGCGCGCATGGGGTCTCGCCACCCACAGCGCCGACTTCTCCTGCCGCATCGTGCCCGCCGGGAGCGAGGAGGCCGTGCTGCTGTTCACCGAGTGGAACCACTGGGCCAACGCCGTGGACGACTGGCAGGATTCGGGCTCCGACGAGGTGGGAACGGGCGCCGTCGTCGAGCACGGTGTCCGGCTCCTGCGGACCATCGAGGACCCCGGGGTGTCCCTCCTGCCCGCGGGCCCCATGACCCGTGCGCTGGTGGACCTGGTGCGGCGCACCCATGCCGTGCTCACCCCCTCCGAGCTGCGCCGGTTCACCGAGGGGACGCGGGACTGGCTGCTGGGGGCGGCCTGGCGGGCCGCGCAGGCCGAGACGGGGGCCATGCCGACGCTGAACGACTTCGTCGCGATGGGACCGTTGGCGAACGGCACGCGCTTCTCGTTGACGTGGTCCGACGCCGCCCGCGGGGACCGGCTGCCGGCGGACCTGCTCCGCTCCTCCGCCCTGACGGCGCTGACGGATGCGGCGGGGTTCGTCGTCAGCGCGGACAACGACCTGTTCTCCTACGACAAGGACGACCACCTGGAGCCGCGCGAGGTGAACCTCGTCAACGTCCTCGCCCACCAGGAGGGTTGCTCCCCCGCCGAGGCCGTTCCGCTCGCGGTGGCCCTGCGGGACCGGGTGATGGTCCTCTTCACCTCGTTGCGGGCGCGGCTGGAGCAGGGCGCGGACGAGGAACTGCGCCGCCACCTCGCGGCGTTGGGGCATTACGTGGCCGGGTGCATCGCGTGGCAGAGCCGGGCCCCGCGGTACGCGAGCCCGCGCAACCGGTACGAACTCCCGCTCGCGGAGGCCCGGTTCGACATCCGGTACGCGGACGGGCCCAGTGACACCCGGACCGGGCCGCCGGACCTGCCGGCCCTCGCCTCCTGGTGGCGGCAGCTGCGCGACTGAGCGGAGCGCCGCCGGTCCCGGCCGCGTGTGCGGCCGGGACCGGGGGCGCACGGGTCAGGCGCGGCCGCGGCCGAACAGCCGGCGCCACCAGCTGACGCCGCGCCGCCGGGCGGAGACCGCGGGTGCCCGCGTCGGCTGCGGGGGGATCAGCGCGTGCCGCGGCGGGTGTACGGGCTGCGCGGCCGCCTCCTCGGGCCCGGGCGGTGCTTCCTGCACCGGGCGCGGGGCGAACCCCACCGGCAGCGACAGCAGATGGCGCGACATGAGGGTCCCCCGCCACTGGAGTTCGCTCACGTCGACCGCCAGCTCCAGGTCGGGCAGCCGGTCCAGCAGGACCTCGATGCCGGTGTCCGCGATGGCCCGACCGATGTCCTGGCCGGGGCATTCGTGCGGCCCGCTGCTGAAGGCCAGGTGGGAGCGGTTGCCGTGGACGGAGACGGCGCGGTCGGGCCGGATCTGCGGATCGACGTTGCCCGCGGCCAGGCCGAGCAGGAGCATGTCACCGGCCTTCACCTGCTGGTCGCCGAGCAGGGTGTCCCCGGTGGCCCAGCGCCCGATGATCGTGTTGATGGGCGGGTCGTCCCACAGGACCTGTTCCAGCGCGTCGGGCAGGGTCATGTGGCCTCCGGAGAGGCTCGCCCGGAAGCGCGGGTCGGTCAGCACGGTCCGCAGCGAGTTGGCGATCAGGTTGGCGGTGGTCTCGTACGCCGCGATCAGCACCACGCGCAGGTGCATCAGCACTTCGGTGTCGCTCAGCTCCGCGGGGTGTTCGAGCAGCCAGGAGGCGAGGTCGCGGGCCGGGAGGATCTTGCGCTGCGCGACCAGGTGCTCCAGCGTGGCCGTGACGTAACGGTCGCTCTGGAGGGCCGTCGCGGTTCCCTGGAGCATGTCGCGGGCCGCGTTGACCAGCATGGGCCCGTGTTCGTCGGGCGCCCCGACGAGCTGCGTCATCACGAGCATGGGGAGCTGGTCGGAGAAGGAGGTCACCAGATCGGCGTACCCGTCGCCCGCGAACTGGTCGACGAGCTGGTTGGCGAAGCGGGTCACATAGCGGCGGATGCCGCGCTTGTCGAAGCGGTTCAGGGACTCCACCACCGCTCCGCGCAGCCGCTCGTGGGCGGTGCCGTCGGTGAAGTTGCAGACGGGCACCCAGGTGACCATGGGGCCGAGCGGGGTGTCGGGCGGTACCCGGCCCTCCTTCATGTCGCGCCAGCCGCGGGGATCGCGGGCGAACCGGGAGGGGGTGCGCGCGACCTCCAGGTTCTCCCGGTGGCCGAGGACCAGCCAGGCCGGGAGGTCGCCGTTGACCAGTACGGGGGCCACCGGCCCGTACTCGGCCCGCAGCTTCTCGTACAGGCCCAGGGGGTCGGTCTGGGCCTCCGGGCCGTGCAGGCGGTACAGGCCGTTCCCGGCTCCCGCCGCGTGGGCGGGGCACTCGGGCGGAGGGGTGGGGTGGGTGCTCACATTGCCTCCTGGGTCGCTGCCTGCGAGTACAGGTAGCGCATGAGGGTCAGCAGGACGTCGCGGGACGAGTCCCGGCGCCTGGCGTCGCAGACGACGATGGGGACGGCGGGGGGCAGATCGAGAGCCTGGCGCAGGTCCTCCAGGGGGTGGTCGGGGGCGCCGGGGAAGGAGTTGACGGCGACGACGAAGGGCACGCCCCGCTCTTCGAGGCGTCCGATGACGTCGAAGCTGATCTCCAGCCGCCGGGTGTCGAGGAGGACGACCGCGCCGAGCGCGCCTTCGAAGAGCCCGCGCCAGAGGAACCAGAAGCGCTCCTGTCCCGGTGTGCCGAACAGGTACAGCACGAGTTCGTCGTTGACGCTGATGCGGCCGAAGTCCATGGCCACGGTGGTGGTGGTCTTGCGCGCCACGCCCCGGGTGTCGTCGACGCCGATGCCGGCCTGCGTCATCGTCTCCTCGGTGGTCAGCGGTTTGATCTCGCTGACCGCGCCGACCATCGTCGTCTTGCCGACGCCGAAGCCGCCGACGATGACGACTTTGACGGCGGCCACGGCCGTCTGCGGCAGTATGTCCGCGTCGCGCGGCCCGGCGGGCGCGTCAGAGTTTCTGAAGTCCATCGATCACTGCCTCGATCAGAGCAAGGTCGGGGAGGTGCGCGGCGGGAACGGGCGGCCGGATCCGCACACGGCGAGCGGCCATCAGGTCCCCGACCAGCACGGTGACCGCGCTCACGGGCAGACCGGCGTACGCGGCGATCTCGGCCACTGACAGCGGTGCCTGGCACATCCGCAGGATGGCCGCCTGTTCGGGCTGCATCTCGGGCCGGGCGGGCTCCTTGGCCACCACCAGGGTCACGAGATCCAGCTCGGCGGCGGTGGAAGGTCCGCTGCGTCCCCCGGTGATGACGTAGAGCCGTTCGGGCTTCGCGTGGTCCCAGTGTGTGGGCGGTTCACTCACTCGGGTAGCCCGTCATGTCGCGGTGGGCTGCTCAGGTGCTCGCCCATCCGGGCCACCAGGCCGCGCATCTGTGCGCCCATCAGGCCCGCGTCGACCCCCTCGTCGGCGAGGACCGCGAGGTACGAGCCGTCTCCGGCGGCCATCAGGTAGAAGAACCCGCCGTCCATCTCGATCACGACGAGGCGCATCCTGCCCCCGGAGCCGGACTGGGGCAGTTCGGCGGCGATCGCTCCGGCGAGGCTCTGCAGGCCCGCGCAGGCCGCCGCCAGGCGGTCGGCCGTGTCGGTCTCGGCCCCGTGCTGCGCGACGCAGAGCCCGTCGGCGGACAGTACGATCACGTGCCGCGTCTGCGGCACTCCGCTGGCCAGGTCCTTGAGCATCCAGTCCATGCTGGTTCGCTGAGTCATCATCGTTTACGCCCCTCTGGTCGCTGAGCCCGACGCGTCCTGGGGGCCCTCGATGTCGTGTCCGGACTCGCCGTTCAGTCCGCTGTGGAACGCCTCCAGCCACATGCCGGGACCGGCGTCCTGCTTCGGCTGCGGCGGTGCGGACTGCCAGGTGTCGGAGATGGTGGCGCGGTCCTTGCGGCGCCGCTGCGGCAGGCCGCTGGCGGTGCGTTCGGCGGCCGGGCCGCCGACGACGGGCGCCGGCGTGGGGGCCGGGGCCGTGGCCGGGGTCTCGGTCGGCCAGGGCATCGGCCCGTCGAACGAATGGCGGTCCGCGGACCGCCCGCGCCGTGCGGGGGTCAGGGCCCTGGGCCCCGAGGAGGAGCCGATGCCGTGGGCGAGCCCCGTCGCCGCGGACGCCATGGTGATCAGGTGCTGCGGCACGACGACCACGGCGCGGACGCCGCCGTACGCGGAGGAGCGCAGGGAGACCTGGAACCCGTACGCCTGGGCCAGTCGGCCGACGACCGCGAGGCCGAGCCTCGGTGTCTCGCCGATGTCGTTGAGGTCGATGCCGGCCTGTGCCTGCGCGAGGACCCTCTCGGCGCGCCTGCGGGCCTCGTCGCTCATGCCCAGGCCGCCGTCCTCGATCTCCACGGCGACGCCCGACTGCACCTCGACGGCGGTGAGGTGGACCCGGGTGTGCGGCGGCGAGTACCGGGTGGCGTTGTCCAGCAGCTCCGCGAGGATGTGGATCAGCGGTTCCACGATCGGGCCGACGACGGCGACCTCGGTGACCGAGTGGAGTTCCACCCGCTGGTAGTCGATGATCCTCGACATCCCGCCGCGCAGCACGCTGTACAGCGTGACGGCCCGGCTCCACTGGCGGCCGGGGCGCGATCCGCCGAGGACCGAGATGGAGTCGGCGAGCCGCCCGATCAGGGCGTTTCCGTGGTCGAGGCGCAGGAGGTCGCCGAAGACGTCGGGGTTGCGGCCGTGCCGGTCCTCCATCTCCCGCATCTCGTGCGCCTGCTGGTGGACGATCGCCTGGACGCGGCGGGAGATGTTGACGAAGGCCCGCTGGGCCGAGTCGCGCAGGCTCTCCTCGTTGTCGACGGCGTCGATCACATGGGCCAGCACCGCCTGGAGGGCGGCCCTGAAGGTCGGGGTCAGGGCTCTGTCGTCACCCCACCGGGTGCCCTGTCCGCCGCGCCCGCCCAGGGAGGTCAGTACGTCTTCGGGCAGCTGACCCCTGCGCAGCCGCTCGATGGCCTCGGTGAGCACCACCTCGGACAGGCGCACGACCTCGGCTTCCTGCCGGGACAGGGTGTGCCGCAGGGCCGCGAGTTCGGCGTGCCGGGCGGTGAGCGCGCGGCTGCGCCGGAACGCCTCGACGAGGACCGCGGCGGTGCAGACGGCGCCCGCGGCGATCCAGCCGGTACGGACCGGTTCCGAGGAGGAAGCCAGCGCCCCGATCAGGCAGGCGGCCGTGACGGTCGCGAACACGGCGAGCATCGGGCTCGTGCCCGCCTCCGGGTGCACGGCTTCGGGGGGAATGTCTTTTTGCTCCATCGGCGTCCTCGAACCATCGGTATAAGCAATCTTCTGACCGGTGGGCGGGAGCTTAACTACGCGCAACTATCCTCACGCGCACTTTCGTTGGAGTTCATCGGACCGGAGGACCCGCTATCCGCCATTGACGACTGCGCATTTCCGTCCGGAGCGGGGTGCTCCCGTACCGGACGGCGGTGTCGTGGCAGGTCGACGGCCTGTCGACCCGTATGCGGAAGGAGAATTCGAACTGTCATTCCGTCAATTTTCGGCCGCATGCGCTTTGTTCGGAAGTGGCATCCCGGGCGCCCATACGATATGGGCGCGGCGGCGGTCGCTTCGGCCCACCGCGCGTGCGGGCGCGGCCGGTCCCGCCGCACGGGGTGTGACCAGCAGGGCGACGGATCCCCACTAATATTCGATCATGCGTATGAACATCATCGGCATAGCGGGAGTCGTGAGCGTGGGCCTGCTGGCCACCGGGTGCGGGGGCACCGCCACGAAGACCGCCAAGCCCGAACCGTCCGTCAGCCGACTGCCGAACAGGCTGGACCGGCCGGCCCCGCGCCCGGAGGGCGAGCTGCAGCCGTCGCCCGCCGCCGACGCGCCGTTCGCGGCGAACCTGGAGTACGAGCTCCGCAAGAAGACCCTCGCCCTGGCGAACGCCACGGGGGAGGTCACCGCCAAGTGCCCCGAGGACGTGGCGTCGAAGAAGGGCACCACGGTCGTGTGCACCTCCCGCTACAAGGGAGCGGAGGTGGAGTGGGACGTCGCGATCGGCGAGTCACCCGCCTGGTCCAAGAACTACGTGACCTTCACCGCGACCGCCCGCAAGGGGATCATGTCCAAGGAAGGCGTCCAGCGGATCATCTTCGGCAACGGCGGCGACTCCGTGGACCACATCCTCTGCAACGACATACCCGAGGCCGTGACGGTGCCCATGGGTCCCACCACGTACACCTGCCAGCAGGTCATGAAGGACGGGCAGGTCTACTACCCGCAGCCGATGCGCGCCACCGAGGACGGCCCGCGCGCCTACTGACGGGATCCCACGGGCGCGCCGCACGCCTCCGCACGCCTCCGCGGGCAGGACCGGGAAGGCCCGCGGAGGCGTGGCGGTCGGTCAGGAGGACTGGCTGGTCAGGATGGCCGGGTCGGAGAGGCCTGCCGCGCCGGTCTCGACCTTGCCCGCGAAGCGGCGGGCGAAGTCCGCGGTCCCGGACGCGGTGACCGTCACGTCGTACCAGCGGCGGGTGTTCTTCAGCGGGACGCTGTAGGTCACGGTCGCCCCCTTGGCGACCGTGATCCGCTTCGGGCCGCCGCCGTAGGCGTTGGTGACCGTGAGGGTCGCGGTCGAGGCTCCCGCGTTGGTGAGGGTGAGGTCCAGGTTGCCGGTCTTGGCATTGTGGCGGGCCGTGGCCTCGGGGCCGGCGGTGGTGCCGGGGTTGCGGAAGCCGCGCAGGAAGCCGTTGGGGCCGTGCACGGTCAGGTCGGTGACACCGGCCGAGTAGGCGGTGTTCCAGGTGTCCGTGACCGACTTGCCCGCCTCGGTGGTGTAGGTCCAGGGGGCGTCGGTCCGGTTGCCGGAGGTGACGTAGAACTGCGCGCCCAGCTCCTGGCCACCGCTGAACGTCAGCCGGAACTTGCCCTCGCCGGTCAGTGCCGTGCCGTCGACGTACGGGGCGTACTTCAGCGGACGCGTCGGGCACACCCCCTTCTCCTGGCGCGGCATGGCCGCCACGGCGGGCGGGGTGGCCGGGAAGTCGGGGTGCCGGTCGCGGTCCTGCGGCTGCCAGCGGCCGGTGTCGGGCAGCGGCGCCGGAGCGGTGTCCTTGCGGGCGAAGTCGAAGGCGGAGGTCAGGTCACCGCAGACGGCGCGCCGCCAGGGAGAGATGTTGGGCTCGTGCACACCGAAGCGCTGCTCCATGAAGCGGATGACGGAGGTGTGGTCGAAGGTCTCGGAGCAGGAGTAGCCGCCCGTGCTCCAGGGTGAGACCACGAGCATCGGCACGCGCGGGCCGAGCCCGTACGGTCCGGCGACGTAGCCGGCCGTGCCCGGGAAGACGTCGAGTGCGGTGTCCACGGTCGACAGGCCCTGGCCGGCGTTCGCGGGGGCGTAGGGCGGCACGACGTGGTCGAAGAAGCCGTCGTTCTCGTCGTAGGTGATGAACAGGGCCGTACGGGCCCAGACGTCGGGGTTGGACGTGAGCGCGTCCAGCACCTGCGCGATGTACCAGGCGCCGTAGTTGGAGGGCCAGTTGGCGTGCTCGCTGAAGGCCTCGGGGGCGGCGATCCAGGAGATCTGGGGCAGGGTGCCCGCGGTGACGTCGGCGCGCAGCCGGTCGAAGTAGCCCTCCCCGGTCCGGGCGTCGGTGCCGGTGCGGGCCTTCTCGTGGAGCGGGTCACCGGGCTGGGCGCCGCGGTAGTTGTTGAAGTAGAGCAGCGAGTTGTCGCCGTAGTTGCCGCGGTAGGCATCGCTGATC
The DNA here is from genome assembly GCF_036346295.1 of Streptomyces sp. NBC_00536. Taxonomy (NCBI): domain Bacteria; kingdom Bacillati; phylum Actinomycetota; class Actinomycetes; order Kitasatosporales; family Streptomycetaceae; genus Streptomyces; species Streptomyces sp. NBC_00536. The sequence continues at coordinate 182,426 of NZ_CP107819.1, forward strand.
CAGCCCCAGGAACCGGCGGCGTCGAGGCCGTTGCCGATGTCCTGGTAGACCTTCCAGGAGACCCCGGCCGCCTCCAGGCGCTCGGGGTACGTGGTCCAGCCGTACCCGGCCTCGGCGTTGTTGAGGACCGGCCCGCCGCCCTTGCCGTCGTTGCCGGTGTGGCCCGACCAGAGGTAGTAGCGGTTGGGGTCGGTCGAGCCGATGAACGAGCAGTGGTAGGCGTCGCAGAGGGTGAACGCGTCGGCGAGGGCGTAGTGGAACGGGATGTCGTCGCGCGTCAAGTGTGCCATGGTCGCGGGCGTCTTGGCGGGCACCCAGTTGTCGTACTTGCCCTTGTTGAAGGCGCTCTGGCCGCCCGCCCAGTCGTGGTTGAGGCCCTGGAGGAACTCCATGCCGAGGTCGTCGGACGGCGGGCGGAAGGGCAGCGTCTCCTTGCCCGCGTTGTCCGTCTGGTGCCATACGGACTTGCCGCTGGGCAGGGTCACCGGGCGCGGGTCGCCGAAGCCCCGAATGCCGCGCAGCGCGCCGAAGTAGTGGTCGAAGGACCGGTTCTCCTGCATCAGGACCACGATGTGCTCGACGTCGGCGATGCTGCCGGTCGTCCCCTGCGCGGGGATGGCGGCGGCGCGCGCGATGCTCTCGTTGAGCATGGTCAGGGCGGCGGCGCCGCCGGTGAGCTGGAGGAAACGACGGCGGTTCAGATCTGCCATGGCGGGAGGGACCTCTGCTTCGATCGAGAAGTGGTGGAGCGCCCCCAGGACATCGTGCGCGGGGTACCGGACAGGGAGCCTGACGTGACGTCGGCGGATACGCCAGGCGAACGTCAGTCGGATTTGGCGGAACTTCCGGCCATGTGGCGGCGCGGACGTGCTAGGTGGGCCCGGAGCGCCCCGGCCGCCCTGGCGTAGCCGTGCGGCGGCAAGGGCCTTCACGCAATCTGGCCAAAACTCTTCCCGAAGATGGCCACTTGTGCAATTTTACATGTCACACATCAATGCGCCGCATCCCCAACACGCGGCCACAACGGCCCCGGAGGCCCCCACAGATGCATCCGTTCCGGATATCGAAGGCCAACGCGCGCAGACTTCCTGCACTCGGCGCGGCCGTCTTCATCACGCTCGGCCTGTTCGCGCCGCAGAGCCAGGCCGCCTCCGCCGGCGCCACAGCCCCTGCCGGTGCGCACGCACGGGGAGCCGCGGCCCCGGCGCCGCGGTCGATCCCGGTCCCCAAGTCGCCCGACGCGATGAGCAACGGCTCCCGCTTCCGGATCTCCTCGCAGGACAGCGCCACGTTGTCCACCCCGCCGCCCGCCCCGAGCATCCCGGCCGTCAAGCCCGACAAGGCCGCCAGGGCCGACAGCCTGTCCTCGGCCGCCGCCGGGAGCGAGTGCGGCGACCTCTCCGGCGTGATCAACGCCACGGGCGGCGCGCTGGTCCAGCAGCTCAAGGCACTCCCCCAGATCAGCTGTACCTACCCGCTGTTCAATCTCACCGGGGACAACGCCCAGAAGGCGTTCCGCGAGGCCCAGATGGTGACCGTCGCCAACGCCCTGCGCGACGCCTCCACCACCTACTCCGGCAACAACAGCGCCTCCGTGGGGCAGTTGGTGATGTTCCTGCGCGCCGGTTACTACGTGCAGGACAACCACGCGAACGACGTCGGCAGTTACGGCACCGCGCTGGACAGTGCGGCGAAGGGCGCGCTGGACGCGTTCTTCGCCGCCCCTCACAGCAAGGACGTCACCGACGCGAACGGCGAGATCTTCAACGAGGTCGTCACGCTGATCGACAGCACGCACGCGGCCGGCCGCTACGCGGGCGTCGTCAAGTGGATGCTCGGCACCTACGACGGCACCTGGCCCGGCCAGATGAACCTCGCGATGCAGCACGTCGAGTGGGTCGTCGAGAACGGCTTCAAGGCCAAGAACGACGACCGCGGCTGGCGGGCCGCCCTCAAGGCCGACCCCGCCATCCTCGACACCTGGGCCGGCTTCATCACGCGCAACAGCGACCAGCTGAACCGCCTGGACGTCGTCAGCAACGTCGGCCGCTTCCTCGGCTACGCCCTTGACGTCCCCGAGCTGAAGGACCGGCTCCGGCCGCTGCTGAAGGACCTGATCAACCGGTACCCGAACGTCGGCCCCACCGCGCCGATCACCATGAACCTGGGCTGGTACACGCGCCAGTACGACAAGAACAACTGCGCGGCCTACGCCATCTGCGACCTGGGCGAGCGGGTGCTCCCGGCGATCCTGCCGATCCAGCAGACCTGCAACCCCGCCCTGAAGATCCGCGCCCAGGACATGTCCCCCGGCCAGCTGGCCGCCACCTGCACCAGCCTGGTCGGCGAGGACGCCTACTTCCACCGGATCATCGGCGACAAGGGCTCGCTCCCCGGTGACGTGAACACCAACCTGGAGGTCGTCGTCTTCGACGACTACACCCAGTACTCGCTGTACGCCTGGGCCATCTACAACATCGACGTCGACAACGGCGGCATGTACGAAGAGGGCAACCCGGCCGCCGCCGGCAACCAGGCCCGCTTCATCGCCCACGAGGCCAGCTGGCTGCGTCCGGACTTCCAGATCTGGAACCTCAACCACGAGTACACCCACTACCTCGACGGCCGCTACAACATGGCCGGCGACTTCGAGGCCGGCATGACCACGCCGACCATCTGGTGGGTCGAGGGCATCGCCGAGAACATCTCCTTCGGCTACCGCAATGTGCGCAACACCGACGCGATCAACGAGGCCGCCAAGAAGACCTACAAGCTCAGCGACCTGTTCGACACCGTCTACAACCAGGCGGAAGACCCCGACGTCAACTCGAACCGGATCTACCGCTGGGGCTGGCTCGCGGTCCGCTACATGCTCCAGGCGCACCCCGCCGACATGCAGACCGTGCTCGACAAGTACCGCGCCGGTGACTGGAACGGTGCCCGCACCTTCCTGAAGCAGACCATCGGCACCAGCTACGACGCCGGATTCGACACCTGGCTGACGACCACCTGCGCGACCAGCGACTGCGGCCCGCTGCCGGACGCCCCGGCCACGTCCGCCCCGCTCTGCACGAGCAGCGACCCGCGTCAGTTCGACAAGAACTGCCGCCGGGACAACCTCGCGGCCGCCGCCGGCAACTACAGCTACCACTTCGTGTACCTGCCGGCCGGCACCAAGCAGCTGACCATCACCAGTGCCGGTGGCACCGGCAACGCCGACCTGTACTACGACAGCCGCGGCTTCGCCACCACCACCAGCTACCAGGCGAAGTCCGCCAAGGCCGGCAACAGCGAGACCCTTACGATCGACAACCCGCCGTCCGGTTGGGTCTACTTCAGCCTCGCCGCCGCGCAGGACTTCAGCGGTGTGAGCGTCAGCACGCAGTCCAAGTAGTCCAAGTGAACCGCCGGAAGCCGCCGCCGCCCCCATCAGCGGCGGCTTCCGGGCCCGGGCAGCCGGTCACTGCGGCTCCGGCGCCCCGACGAGGAGGCCGGTGGCCCGGTGGGTCTGCGCGTACAGGACCTGGCGGCGGGTGCGGGTGCGGGACACCAGGCCGGCGCGGTGCAGGATGCCCAGGTGGTAGGAGACGGTGCTGGACGCGAGGAAGTGGCGTTCGCCCAGTTCGGCGGTGCTCCGGGGGACGTGCAGGTCCGAGAGGAGCCGCGCGCGCGTGACCCCGAGCAGTGCGTGCGAGGGCGGGGCGGCGGCCGGGCCGGTGTCCGTCGTGGGCCGGGCCGGGTAGGTGAGCATCGGCTGGCGGGGCAACGGGCCGGGGAAGGGGTCGATGGAGATCCGCAGGTCGACCTCGAACACCGTCGGCGTCAGCACGAGCCTGGTGGTCCCCGGGATGTGCCCCTCGAACGGGGTCAGCAGGCGTACATGGTCGTCGCTCCAGACGACCCGCGGGTGCAGGCCGGCGAGCGTGGCGGACAGGCCTTGGCGGGCGGTGGTCCGGGCCCGGTGGGCTATGTCCGCTTCCATCCGCCCGCGCATCGTCGCCCAGTGCGGCCCGACGACGGCCCGCCACAGCTGGTGCAGCTCGGCGGCGAACCGTTCGGCGACCGCGCTCTCGCCCCGCTCCAGGAGGTCCAGGAGGACCCGGGGGGCCGGGCGGCCCGAGAGGTGCCCGCTGGGATTGCCCTGGATCATGGACGCGATCTCCCAACGCAGCCGCTCGGCGCTGACGGTGGCCACCGCGTGCAGCTCGTCCTGGATGTGGCCTTCCTCGCGCTGGAGTTCGGGCTTGATGAGATCGGGCACGTAGTCCCACGACCCGGCGAACAGCGCTGCCAGCAGGGCGAGTTTGCGGTCACGGACCGTCTCCCGTACCAGGGCGCCCCAGCCGCCTCCGCCGGACCGTACGTCGGCGCGGAGCAGGCAGAGCGCGTCGACCGCGGTGTGCAGCGGCGAGATCGCGAACCGCGTGTTCGCCAGCGCCGACCCGTTCATGTCCAACCGCAGCACGTCAGCCCCCTGACCCCGGCCCCCGGCCCCTGGCCCCTGGCCCCTGGCCTTCGAACGTCATCGAATCATTCGACCGGGGAGGTGGCGCCCCGGTTCTCTGGTTCGGGCCGGAAGTCCCCCTCGCGCGGCCTGAAGGAGTGGGCCGCCCGCCCCGGAGGTCCGTCCGGCCGGAGCCACCCCTGCCCATGACCCGCATGTCGATGACCCGCGTTCGCGGGCCACGGATGAAGGAGACGCGTGATGCGAACACCTCGAACCAGTTCCCGGACCGGCCGGGCGCGAGCCATCGCGGTCGCCGTCGGCGCCACGGCGGCGCTCGCCGCAGCCGTCGTCGCGGCACCCACCGCCAGCGCCGCCGCCCCGGCGCGGACCACCGGCACCCTCAGCTGCGGCTGGATCAACATCGGCCTTCCCGGCTCGTACTGGAGCTACAACAACGAGTACGCCGGCCAGGTCGAGCAGGAGTACAACACCTGCAACGGCAATGTCATGGCGCACTGGCAGTGGGCCTCCGGCTACCAGAGCAACCACCCCAACGCCAGCGTCTACATCACCGCCCAGGGCGCGGACGGCCACTACGTCAACGGCTCCGGCGGCACCCCTTCCAAGGACGTCTTCACCTGGGCCCGGAACATCCACGACTCCAATCCGGACGAGTGGTACGCCACCGCGTACGTCAGTGACGGCTGTGGCCGCTACGCGTACGGCACCGACCACAACTACGCTGACGGCGGCTCGCTCTGGGGCCCGTACGACGTGCACTGCTGACCGCACACGAGGACGACTCCCCGGTCCGCCGGAGGCTCAGGCGGGCCGGGTCGCGTAGCAGAAGAAGTGCTCCTCGGGTCCGGCGAGGGGGTCGGCGGGGACGAAGGACGAGGTGTGCTGGTGCAGCACCTCCAGGCCCGCCTCCGCCAGCCGCCGCAGGTGCTGCTCCGCGGACAGGCTGCTGACGGTCACCGGGTGGCCCATCCACTCGATGTCCAGCCCCCGGATGTCTCCCGGGACCGTGGCCAGCACGAGGTAACCGCCCGGCGCGACCCACGACGCCATCCGGTCGAGGGCGGCCTCGATGTCCGGCTGGTCCATCACCAGGAGCGGGAAGAAGGAACACACGGCGTCGAAGCCGCCGCTCGCCTCCGGTGCGTACGTCCGCACGTCGGCCTGCTCGAAGCGCGCCCCCGGCACCCGGGCCCGGGCCGCCTCGACCATGGCGCCCGAGACGTCGATGCCGGTCACGGCGTGCCCGGCCCGGGCGAGCGCCTCCGCGGTGGGCCGGCCGGTGCCGCTGCCCACGTCCAGCACCCGGGCACCGGCGGGCAGCCGCTCCACCAGCCATTCCAAGGCCGCCAGTTGCCCGGGCACCGGCCCGAACAGTGACTCGTACCGCTCACCCAGTGCGTCGAACACCTCTGCCGCGCTCTCGCGTCGTGTCATGTCCCCTCCTCGCCTACGCCGACTTCGGCCCGGACGCCCTGCGGCGAGCGGTCGAGCAAGCCTAGGGGGATCAGCGGCGTTCCGGCAGGTCCCTCTCGGCCGGGGCCAGGACCGGGGCCGGGGTCTGGTTCGATGTCAGGCTGCGCGCCTTGGCGTTCGTGTTGCCCGGGGCCGTCGTCGGCTTGCCGCAGAACGCGGCCTCCAGCGTGCCGCCGAGGGCGGTGTTGGCCGCTCCGTCGTTCGAGGTGTTCGCCATGGCGGAGAGGCTGCGCTTGCCGTCGCGGGTGGCGAAGGCATAGGTGTAGAAGCCCTGCACGGTGCCGGTGTGGCCGAACACCTGCGTGCCGCACGAGAGGTCGTAGCGCCGCAGGCCCAGACCGTAGAAGCGGGTGTTCGTCGCGTCCGTCGGGGTCATGGTGGTCATCAGGTCGAGCATGCGCGCGGGCAGCAGCTTGCCGCCGGCCAGCCCGGACATGAAGGTGTTCAGGTCGGCCGCGTTGGAGATCACCGCTCCGGCGGTCTGCGCCCACGACACCGTCTGTTCGGTGGAGTCGACCAGCGGCTGCCCGTCCTCGTCCGGGTGCAGGTATCCGTGGGCGTGCTCGCCGCGGATGGCCGTGGACGGGTGCACGTAGGAGGTGTTGCGCAGCTTCAGCGGCTTGATGATGCGGCGGTCGTACTCCTTCTCCACCGGCTTCCCGGTCACCTTCTCGATGATCATGCCGACGACCACGAAGTTGGTGTTCGAGTACTTGTACGACACGCCGGGTTCGGTCGTGCGCGGCTCGGCGAGCGAGAGCGTGACCAGATCCTGGTAGCTGAACACCTTGTTGCGCACGGCCTCGAAGCCGGGGACGGTGTTCTCGAACATGGCGTTCGTGTAGTCCGACAGACCGCTCCGGTGGGTCATCAGGTGACGCACCGTGATCCGGTCGTCCGGCAGCAGCCCGGGCAGATAGTGGTTGACCGGGGTGTCGAGGTCGACGCGGCCCTCGTTCACCAGCTGGAGCAGCACGACGGACGAGAACGTCTTGGAGACGCTGCCGATCCGGAACCTCGACTGCACGTCCATCGGGGTGCCGTAGGCGGTGTCCTGTACGCCCAGGGTCTTGCTCTTCACCCCGTCCGGACCGGTGTAGCGGGCCAGGGCGCCCGGCGCTCCCGCGTCCAGGGTGTTCTGGAGGGCCTTGGTCAAGGCCTCCATGTCGGGGGTGGCCTGCTGGGCCGGCTCCGCGGGGGCGGGCGGGGTGACCGGCGCGGCGGTGGCCGCTGTGGCCGGGACGACGCCGGCTACCACGGCGAGCAGGGCAGCACTCACGAACAGGCGTCGCTCAAGGGACAGGCGCACGGATTTCCTCAACTCAATGGGCAGGTGCAAGGGCAGGGGCAAGGACTGGGCAACGGCACGACATGCCGAAGCGCGGCCGCCGCGGGAGACAACCCCGGACACGGCGAACATTCCTGAGCTTACGTAAGATCATCGGGCGATGAAGACCACCCCGGGTCAAATGGTGCGCCGCGTCGCGCCGCCGCGCCTCGGAGCACCGCACAGCGCCGCACAGCACCGCACAGCGCCGCACCGCTCGGGAGCCGAGATCGATTGTCAGTGGTGGGTGAGACGGTAGGTACATCAAGTCGCTCGGAACGAGGGGGAGCTGCCATGTCCGGAAGCCAGAACTACATCAACCACGTCGCTCTTGTGCTGGACGCGAGTTCGTCCATGTCGCACCTGAGCGGCAAGGTGGTCGAGGTCGCTGACCAGCAGATCGCCTACCTCGCCCGCCGTTCGGGGGAACTGGACCAGGAGACCCGTGTCACGGTGTACGTGTTCGCCGACACGGTGGAGTGCGTCATCTACGACAAGGACGTGCTGCGGATGCCGTCCCTGAAGCAGCTGTACCGGGCCGGTGGGATGACGGCGCTGCTGGCGGCCTCGCTGAAGTCGCAGCGGGAGCTGGCGCAGACGGCCCAGCTGTACGGCGACCACAGCTTCCTGACGTTCGTGCTGACCGACGGGCAGGAGAACGCGAGCCACCGCTGCCCGGACGCCCCTGCCAGGGATCAGCGTGAACTGGTCAAGGCGGTCGCCGAGATGATCGCGACCCAGGAGGACAACTGGACGCTGGCCGTCCTCGTGCCGGACCAGATGGGCAAGCGCGAGGCCATGCAGTGCGGCTTCCCGAAGGAGAACATCGCCGTCTGGGACGCCACGAGCACCCGGGGTCTGGAGGAGGCCGGGCAGGTCATCAAGGAGGCCACCGAGAAGTTCATGATCGGCCGGTCCAAGGGCATCCGGGGGTCACGGACGGTGTTCTCCACGGGTGCGGACGCGGTCAACAAGGACACCATCGAGGCGGCCGGCCTCACTCCGGTGGATCCGTCCGGGTACCACCTGATCCCGGTGGCCCGTGACGCGGCGATCCGGGAGTGGGTGGTCGAATCCGGGCACACCTACCGCACCGGTGGCGCGTACTACCAGCTCAGCAAGACGGAGAAGATCCAGGCGCGGAAGCAGATCGCGGTGCTGGAGAAGAAGACGGACCGGGTGTACACGGGCCCGCAGGCCCGGGCCCTGCTCGGGCTGCCCGCCGCGGAGGCCCGCGTGAAGCCCGACCACAACGACGACTTCACGATCTTCGTACAGAGCACCAGCGTCAACCGCAAGCTCGTACCGAACACCCGGCTGCTGCTGATGAGCTGACCCTTCACCCCTTCGTCCCCTCGCACCGTCATCGGCGAATCCTTTACCCGGTATGACTGTTCCACCCGGGCGGGTGGAACAGTCCGGCGCGAGGGCGACCGGGGAGCCGGCTGACGCCTATAAAAGGGCCGTCATGTCGGTCAACTGATGGATGTTCACCATGTTGCAAGCAGCTCTCCGGATCCTCGCCGCCGTTTCCCTCGTCTCCGTCGCCGCCATCGCCCCGGCGACCGCCGCCCCCACAGCTCAGGTCACTCCCACCGCTCCCGTCGCGCTCGACGACGAACTGACCAAGCCCTGTGGGCCGACCGTGGAGTACCGGCCCTGGGACTGGTACCGCACCACGACCAACAAGAGGATCGACCTCGACGTCGCGGCGGGGGCGGCGGACGAGCGGTGGCAGTGGCGCAACGACACCAACGTCCTGTGGCGCGGCGACACCCGGGAGACCGTCGAGGAGATCTTCAAGGCCGGTTTCACCCCGCGCGGCGATGTGCTGACCCCGCTCGCCGAGTACATCGTCAAGGGCGGCGGGCAGAACAGCGCCCACCTGAGCACCAGTTGCGAGAAGTGGGTGGCCCAGAAGTTCGCGACCTACGGGACCGAGAAGACGGGCTGGGTCTACGAGATCTACGCGCCCGGCGGCATCGACGTGAACGCCACCGCACGCCTGAACAATTACAACTCGCCGTACCTGTGGAACAAGGAGATCGACTTCGCGGGCGGAGTCAAGGGCCAGTACATCAAGGGCGCCTGCAAGTACCACCTCACCCACACCGACCCGCAGACCAAGGTCAGCACCTGGGAGGAGCTCGGCTGCAAGAACAACGCCGGGTTCGCGCCGTACAAGGTCGACGTGTCCGCACTCGCCGCCGCGCGCTGAGAAGGCGCGCGCCCGGGCCTTGCCACCGGTGGGGCCGACGGCCTCAGTCCCGGGACGCCCCGAGGGTGTGGTCAGCCGTCTCGAAGCGGTGCTCCGCCGGCTTCAGCACTTCGTGGAGGTGGCCGAAGTAGGCCGTCTCCGCGGTCCCTGTGAGCACTGCCAGCAGGAAGGCGACGCACCCCATGGGGTGGTGCTCCCACAGTGGGCCGCGCCCCTCGTTGTAGAGCACGGTCCACTCGTCGGGGTGCTGACCGGGCCGCGCGAGCCAGTACAGGAAGGCCCCCGTGCCCTCCTCGCTCGCCCAGGGCAGGACCCGCGCCCCGGCCTCCAGCAGGGCGGCGGGCTTCGCCTCGCCCGCCTCCCACAGGTAGTCCAGGTCCTCGTCCCGCTCCGCCTTTCGCGCCCGCAGGTCGCAGTCGCCGTGGGCGGAGTCGGGGACGAGCAGCCAGACCGTCTCGTCGAAGACGCCGTCGCCGTAGGTCTCGACGAGCCGCTTGTAGTCGGCGGGCAGAGCCGTGCCCAGGGCGCGCTCGGCCCGTGCCCAGTCCACCGCGGGCGGCGGATCGGCGGGCGGCGGGCACAGCCGGACGAGGGCGTCGATGGCATCGGGGGCGTTCACGGGACGGACGCTAGCGCAAGCGGCGGCCTACGGTGCCAGGCGGGCCAGCACGTGGGCGTCGAGGAAGCCCCGTTCGGAGGCCGGGTCGTGGAGCAGCCGGGCGAACGGGACGAGCCCGGCCTCGGTCAGCAGCTCGGCGAACCGGTCCACCGGCCAGCTGTAGGCAGGCGTCACCTTGTGGTCGAAGCGGACCGGATCCGGTCCGTCGGTCGCGAAGAACGAGACCAGGAGCAAGCCACCCGGCGCCAGGACGCGCACCTGTTCGGCGAGCAGCGCGGGCAGTTCGCCGGGGGGCGTGTGGATCATCGAGTAGTGGGCCAGCACCCCGCCGAGCGCGGCGTCCTCGACGGGCAGGGCCTCCATCCTCGCCTCGTCGAACCGCAGCGCCGGATGGGCCCGCCGGGCATGACCGATCATGCTCGGGGAGAGATCGAGCCCGAAGGCCTCCAGGCCCAGGTCCCGCAGCATGGCCGTCAGATGTCCGGGCCCGCACCCGACGTCGGCCGCCCGCGCGTTGCCCGTCCCGCGCACCAGCTCGGCGAAGGTACCGATCATGGCCCGCGCGAACGGCCGTGTCTCCAGCCGGTCGGCGAACATCGACGCGTACAGCTCGACGACCCCGTCGTAGGCCGCTCTGGTTTCGTCCTGGTGTTCCACCACGGGAAAGAAGCTAACACCCCGCACGGGCACGGGCGTTCCCCGATGCCGCTGCCAGAACCCCCGCACGATCGTCACGGGTCACGGGTCACGGGTCACGGGTCACGGGTCACAGGTCACAGGTCACGGGTCCGGGACGGTATCGGCATCGAGGGCGGCGGCCCGCAGGGCCGCCGCGAGGCGGACGGCGGGTTCGGCCGGAGGCTGCGGCAGCCGGGCCAGGAGGAGGCGCCGCAGTTCCTGCGGGCCGCCGCGTACCGGCAGGACGCGTACGCCGGGCGGAGCGGCGGAGGCCAGCGCGCCCGGCAGGGTGGTCAGGCCGCAGCCCGCGGCCACCAGATGCAGTTTGGCCAGCCAGTCCCGGGCCGTGTGCGCGATCTCGGGCCGCTCGTCCAGGCCCGGCCACACGCCCAGGAGCTGTTCCGTGCCGGACGGCGGACCCGCGATCCACCGCTGGCCGCGCAGGTCGGCGACGTCCACGAAGTCTCCCCGGGCCAGCGGGTGCGCCGCCGGGAGGGCCAGGCACAGGGCGCGCTCGGTGAGCGTCTGCAGGGCCAGCGGCGGTGACTCCGCGTCCGGTGCGCGAAACGGCGGTCCGGAGGCCAGCAGCGCGAGGTCGATGCTGCCCGCCCGCAGGGCGCGCACGAGGGAGGCGGTTCCTCCCTCGCGGCTGATCACGTGCAGGCCCGGATCCGTGCGCCGCAGTGCGGCGAGGGCGTTGGGCACCAGGGTCGTACCGGCGCTGGGGACCCAGCCGAGGCGCACGGTTCCCCCCTGCCCGGGAAGTCCGGACAGTTCGCGTGCCGTGGCATCGATCTCGTCGAGCACGACCGTCGCCCGGGTCATGACGATCCGCCCGGCCGGGGTCAGCCGTACGCCGCCACGCCGACGCTCCAGCAGTTCCGTGCCCGCGGCCCGCTCGATCGAGGCGATCTGCCGTGACACCGCCGACTGGGTGTAGCCCAGCGACGCCGCGGCCGCGGTGAAGGTCCCCTGCTCGGACACCGCGCGCAGCACCCGCAGCGCGGTCAACGACACATCCGTGAAGTCCATGACGTTTACGCATACCACTCGTGCGGAAGTTTCGTTGGACTCATGGGTCACGGTGTTCCTACCGTTGCGGGTATGAACACTCCCCGCATCGCCCTCGTCACCGGCGCCAACCAGGGCCTGGGCCGGGCCCTCGCCGAAGGACTCGCGGCCCGCCTGGGGCCCGGCGACCTGGTCCTGCTCACCGGACGCAACGAACGGCGCGTCACCGATGCCGCCCGCGAGGTGGCACAACTGCCCGGCACCCGCGCCCAGGTGCGGGGGCGGGTCCTCGACGTCACCGACACCGACGCCATCGCCGCCATCGCCGAGGAGCTGCGGAGCCGGTACGGCGGGGTCGACGTGGTGCTGTCCAACGCCGTCGCCCGCCTGCTGCCGGACGAGTCACAGTCCGAGCGCGCCGACGAGTTCATCGACGTGTCCAACAGCGCCACCCATGCGGTCCTGCGCTCCTTCGCCCCCGTCCTGCGTCCGGGCGGCCGACTGCTCGTGGTCGCCAGCAGCCTGGGCACCCTCGGCCACCTCACGCCCGGCCTGCGTCACCTGTTCGACGGAGCGAGCCTCGACCAAGTCGAGTACGCCGTCGAGTCCTGGCGCGCCGCCGTCCACCACCACACCGCCGAAGAGGCGGGCTGGCCCCGCTGGCTGAACGTGCCCTCGAAGGTGGCCCAGGTCGCCGCCGTGCGCGCGGTCGCCGCGGCGCGCCGCGAGACCGACCTCACGACCGGCACCCTGATCGCCTCCGTGTGTCCCGGCATGGTGGACACCGCGACCTCCCGCCCGTGGTTCAGCGGCTACAGCGGCGCCCAGTCGCCCGCGGAGGCCGCCCGGGCCGTGCTGGACGTGGTGTTCGCCGAACACCTCGACCCCTCCCTGTACGGCGAGTTGATCCGTTTCGGCAAGCCGCTGGACTGGCGCGGCGGCACTCCCCCGGTGGAACAGGACCGCATGCTCACCCCCTGAGCGGACCGCTCAGCGCCGTCGACTCATGCAGCCGTCGTGGAACCGGGGCGAATGATCATCAGCACGGTGACGGTGGCCCACAGCAGGTTGAAGACGCCGGTGAGCATCGCGAGTCGGGTGGCGACGCGGCGGTCCGGGGCGGCCCCACGGGCATCGGCGGCCTCCAGCGCGCGGTCCTGGGCGGGCAGGATCAGCAGGGCCAAGGTGGCGGCCGCGGCGGCGGTCAGCAGGATCGAGGTGATCAGCCAGCCGCTGCCGAGGACGCCGAGACTGCTGGCCGTGGCGAACCCGAGGACGGGAACCGCGGCGCCGATCGCGGCGTAGACGCGGCAGATCCGGTGCAGCGTCCGCAGGGTCGCGAGGGCTTCCCGGTCGTCCGGATCGCCGTGGAAACCGCGCAGCGCCTTCGGGAACATGCTCGCGGCGACGGCGACCGGGCCGACGGCCAGCACCGAGGCCAGGACGTGCAGGGAGAGGAGGAGTTTGGTCACGGTCCCGACGCTAACCAACTGCCGGCCCGTCTCCCAGTGGCACTAATGACACCTGCCAACGGATTCTCGCCATCACAGGAGAATGGCCACGGCCATGGCCATGACCTGTAGGAACAAGCGCCTGCACGTGGTTCCGTGGTCGAGCCGAGGCGGCTGGGAGCGGGTATGTTCTCGCCATGCACACCGTTGCCGTCCTCGCGCTGGACCGGGTGATCCCGTTCGATCTGTCCACCCCGATCGAGGTCTTCACCCGCACCCGTCTCCCGGACGGACGCCCCGGCTACCGGATCCGCGTGTGCGCCGAGCAGCCGGAGGTCGATGCCGGTTCCTTCACCCTGCGCGCGCCCTGGGGACTGGAGGGGTTCAAGGGTGCGGACACGATCATCGTGCCCGGTACCGCCGACCCCACCGCTCCGCTCGCCCCCGCTGTCCGCGACGCGCTGCGAGCGGCGGCCGACGACGGCACGCGCATCGCCTCCCTCTGCGTGGGCACCTTCCCGCTGGCCGCCACCGGGCTCCTGGACGGCCTGCGGGCCACCACCCATTGGATGGCGTCCGACCTCCTCGCCGCGACGTACCCGGACATCGAGGTCGACCCGAACGTCCTGTACGTCGACAACGGCCGGCTGCTCACCTCGGCCGGCGCCGCCGCGGGGCTGGATCTGTGCCTGCACATGATCCGCCGCGATTACGGTTCGGCCGTCGCCGCCGACGCCGCGCGGCTGTCCGTCATGCCACTGGAACGTGAGGGCGGGCAGGCGCAGTTCATCGTGCAGAACCACGCGCCCACCCCTCGGGGCTCGACCCTCGAACCGCTGCTGCTCTGGTTGCAGGGGAACCTCGGCTCCGAACTCAGCCTCGCCGACATCGCCGCCCAGGCGGGAACCAGTACCCGGACCTTGATCCGCCGCTTCCGCGAACAGACCGGCAGCACCCCGCTCCAGTGGCTCCACCGCGCCCGTGTCCGCCAGGCCCAGCACCTCCTGGAGACGACTCCCCACTCCGTCGAACGGATCGGCGCCCAGGTCGGCTTCGGCTCACCCACCGCCTTCCGCGACCGGTTCAAGCGGACCACGGGCGTCAGCCCCCACACCTACCGCCGTACTTTCAGCTGACGCCGGCCCCTCCTCCCCCGTGCACGCGCCGGGGGCTCACGGGCGGGCGTAGCGGAGTTGCACGACGCCGTTGCCGAAGGTGTGCGTACCCTCCAGGCGCAGCGGCACCGGTCCGCCGCCCAGTTGGGGGAACAGTGGGGTGCCCCGGCCGATCCGTACCGGGTGTACGTAGATGCGGTACGCGTCGACCAGGTCGTGGGCCAGGAACGCGGTGGCCAGCCCGGCCCCGCCCAGTCCGAGGTCACCGCCCGGGGCGGCCTTGAGGGCGGCCACTTCCGCCGGGACCACGTCCCGCACGATCGTGGCGTTGTCACCGACGCGCTGGAGGGTGCGCGAGTACACGTATTTGGGGGTGTCCCGCCAGATGCGCGCGAAATCGGCCGTCGGCCCGGCGTTCGCGGGGTCGGCATCGGCCGTCGGCCAGACGCTCTCCATCAGCTCGTAGGTCACGCGCCCTTCGAGGAGGCCGCCCATGGCACGGACCTCGTCGTTGGCGTGCCGGTGCACCTCGTCATCGACGCGGTGCCAGTCGATCTGCCGGTCGGGCCCTTCGACGTATCCGTCCAGGGACATCGACATCATGAGGATGATCTGCCGCATGGCGGCCCAGGCTACGCCCGCCGTCCGGCCCCTGGCGGGAGCCCACGGGCCCGCGCGCCGCGCTCTGCGGAAAATGCGTCCAGAACCGATGTTCTAGGCTGGCCTTGACGGGAAGCAACGGGAAACAAGTGGATCAGCCGCTATGAGACCGAGGACGACTGCTCGATGAGCCCGAAACAACAACGCGGCGAGGCCACGGTCGAACAAGTGCTGAACACGGCACTCGGCATCTACGCCTCGTCGGGCGAAGGCGGCCTCACCCTCAGCGCGATCACCCAGGCCAGCGGGGTCAGTTCGGGAAGCATCTACCACCACTTCGGCAGTCTCGACGGCGTGGTCACCGCGCTCACGCTGCGCTCGCTGGGCCAGCTCCTGAACACGCTCGGAACGGCGCTGATCCAGACAACACACGCCCGCTCCGGCATCCGGGCCGTCATCCTGGCCTACCTGGATTTCGCGCGGACCCAGCCGACCGAGGCCCGCCTCATCCACTCCGCCACCGCGGATCGCGAGGGCATGGCACAGGCCGGGCAGATCCGTGACTCCCAGGAGGCCCGGCTGGCGCCGATCGCCCTCTGGATCCAGGCACACCAGGACGCCGGTGAACTCGCGGACCTGTCCGCCCCCATGATCGAGTCCCTCGTCCTCGGACCGGTCGTCGCGGTCGTACGCCGCTGGCTCACCGTGGGCGACATCGACATGGACGAAGCCGCCCGGGTACTGCCCGACCGGATCTGGCGCTCGGTCAGCCCTGACCGGCCCGCCGCCCTCGCGTCATCCGCTGCCGCCTCCGGCTGAGCCGCGTCATTCCTCGTATCGGATGCCGTGGCGGGAGGCGATGAGGTTGAGTGCCTCGGGGCTGAAGGTCCCGTCGGGGTTGAGGGAGGCGGGTCCGGCTTCGGCCAGGTCCTCCAGGTAGCACTCCCAGCCGCCGGGTGAGGAGATCTGCAGCACGCGGGGCGATATGTCGGTGGCACGGCTGAGCGCGTGCGGAACCCCCTTGGGCAGGAGGACGAACGAGCCGGCGGGGAAGGTGAGGTCCTCGCCGTCGAAGTGCACGCCGAGTTCGCCCTCCAGAACGTAGATCATCTCGTCCGCGAGGTGGTGGGTGTGCCGCGGGATGTCACGGGCCAAGGTGACCTCCAGTAGCGAGAGGCGGCCTTCGGTGTCCTCCGTGCGCGCCTTGATCTCCATGGGCGGGGGCAGGGTGACGCGGCCGGGCCTGCGCTCGCCGGGCAGCAGCTTGATGAATCGGTCCTTCGACATGATGTTCCTGTCTCCCTCTGTCGGGTGATGGGGGCGTGCCGAGTGGTGGGTGCGTGCCGGGTCGTGGTTCACCGGTCGGGGTTCACCGGTCGGGGTTCACCGGTCGGGGTCGGCGGCTTGGAGGACCTCGGCCAGCCGGGTCAGCGCGGCCACAACCTGCTCCCGGTCCTCGCCGAGGCCGGCCAGCAGCTCGATCTCACGTTCCAGCAGGCGGGGCAAGAGCGTGTCGATGGCCGTCGCGCCCGTCTCGGTGATGGCGACCTCCGCCGTTCTGCGGTCCGCCGCGCTGGGAGCGCGCCGGATGTAACCACGGTCCTCCAGACGGGCCAGGCTCTTGCTCACCGCCACGCGCGAGATCCCCAGATGCGCGGCCAGGCGGCTGGCGATCACCGGCCCCGAGGCGTGCCGCAACGGAATGAGCAGATCCAGCTCCGGCGCGGTCACCGGCGCCGCCTCGTGGAGCGGGCGCAAAGCCCGCTCGTGCAGCAGGTGGACCCGCCGGATCAGCGCGATCACCTCCATCGGGGAGGTATCGACGCCCGGATGCCGCGCTGTCCACTGCGCACGCATGTCCTCTACGGAAGGAAGCACACCCACACCCACGCCCCATCAATCGTTAACCAGTGAACAATGCGTTCACGGTAAGCCATGCGGCGTGTGCAATGCAACAACGCCGCCTTCACGGGGCGGCGTTGTCAGTGGCTGCGGATACGTTCAAGGGGTTGCAAGGACCGTATTCCGACAGGAGTGGACGATGACCGAGAGCATTGAGCAGCCCGCGCTCAGAGTGGTGGTGACAGACGTCAACGAGCGTGTCGTGGAGGCATGGCGGGCGGCGTTCGCGGACACTCCCGGCATCGAGATCCGCCAGGGCTCGATCCTCGACGAGGATGTCGATGCCTGGGTCACCCCGACCAACTCCCTGGGCCGGATGGACGGCGGGGTCGACGCCGTCATCAAGCGGCACCTCGGATCCGGCATCCAGGTACGCGTACAGCGGGCGATCCGCGACCAGTTCGCCGGGGCCCTCCCGGTGGGCAGCGCGGTGTGTGTCCCTTCGGGGGCGGCCGTCCCCCGGTACCTGATATCGACGCCGACCATGGTCCAGTCCTCGCAGAACGTGAGCGCCACGCTGAACGTGGCCCTGGCGTGCGCCGCCGCGTTCCAGGCCGTACACCGGCAGAACCGGAAGGTGCCGGGCAGCATCCGTTCCGTGGCGCTGGTCGGGATGGGTGCGCAGACCGGGCGGGTACCGGCCAGGGTGTGCGCCAACCTGATGTGGACCGGCTACACCCTCTTCCACGACCACTGCTTCGAGGACGACGACGAACTGCGCGCCACGATCATCACGCAGTTGAACGGTATCGAGGACGCTCCGGTCGAGGAGCGGGTGCGCATCGTGCCGCCGAAGTCGGCAGCCCCTGCCCCCGCCCCCGACTCTGCCCCTGCCCCCGCCCCCGCCTCGGACCAGCCCGACGCGGACGACCCCCTGGCCCTCGCCGGACTGTTCGACGGCGGCGGTGAGCCCTGGCTCCCGCTCCTGAAGCCTGTCATCGAGGCGCACCCGGATGCCGCCCGGTTCATCGGGAAGGGCCGCAGCCCCGAGGTCGTCCCGGTCCGTGAGCTGACCTTCCAGGCGCTCAAGCCCCACCCGCCGCACAAGTGGAAGGTCGTCGTCTTCGGCCAGAACCCGTACCCGCGCCCGGAGAGCGCGACCGGGATAGCCATGTTCGACAACGCCTTCAACGACTGGAAGGACAGCCAGTTCGGCCGGGTCGTCAGCATCCGCTGCATCATCAAGGCGGCGGCGATGTGGAAGTACGGCATCGCCAAGAAGACGCCGATCGCCGACGTCCGCGCGCTGTTGAAGGAGCGGGACACGGTCCAGCCTCCGGAGTGGTTCCAGGCGATGCTCACGCAGGGCGTGCTGCTGCTGAACGCCTCGCTGACGGCCAGCGGCGACGGGGCGATGGGCACCGACCAGCACACGGCCTTCTGGCGTCCCGTCGCCGAACGGATCGTCGAGGAGATCCTCAAGGGCAAGCAGGACGCCGACGAAGAGGACCGCGGGGTCGTGTTCGCTTGGTGGGGCGCCCATGCCCGCAACCTCAAGCGCATCGTCCTGCGCCTCCAGGAGAAGTACCCGGACGTCGACGTCCGGCACATCGACCACGCGAACCCGGCGGCGCAGGGCGACATCTTCTGCGAGGGCGACCACTTCGCCATGGTCAACGAGGCCCTCGCGTCGCTGGGGGCCGACGGGATCGACTGGCTGCCGAGCAAGGGGTGGAACGAGGGCGCGGCGGCCGGACCGGGCGGTGGGGACGGGGGTGTCGCGGCACGCATGGGCGCCTTCATCGAGTCGACCATGAACCTGCACCAGCTGTACCTGGAGCGGCTCACCAGTGTCAAGGACGAGGGCCTGGTCCTCCCCGCGATCACCGGGGTGTTCGACACCCCGCTGATGGACTTCCAGGGCGCCGTCGCGCCGGTCGCCGCCGCGTTGTCCGGGCTCGCCGGACACATCGACCGCTCGCGCGACTTCGGCAAGCGGCGGGCGGACGAGATGTCCGGCGGCCTGTCCGCCGACGCGATCGCCGCGCTGTACCTCTACACCTGCGAGTCCGCGTTCTACCGCGAGATAAACGCCGTCCTGCGCTCCCCGGACCGCGCCAGGCTCACGCCCTACCTGCCGTACCTGCGGCTGCTGTTCTCCGCGGTATCGGGGCTGCCCGGTCACACGCAGCCGCTGTGGCGCGGTGTCTCGCTGGACCTGCGGGCCCAGTACCCGGTGGGCCGGACGGTGACCTGGTGGGGCGTCTCCTCGTGCACCTCCGAGCTGAAGGTGGCCCGTTCCTTCCTGGGCGGCCGCGGCAAGCGCACGCTCTTCGAGGTGACGTCCGCCAAGGCCGTCGGGATCAGGAAGTTCTCCGCCTTCACCGGGGAGGAGGAATACATCCTCGCGCCGGGCACGCAGCTCAAGGTGACGGACGTGAAGAGCGAGCGCGGCGGTCTGTGCACGGTCAAGCTGACCGAATCGGACGCGCCTCCCCTGGTGTCCTGACCCACCGTCCCGGGCCGGGCCGGCCCGGCCCGGGAATTCAGCGCGCCCGCGCTCGTGGGGAACGCCGGACAGCTCCGAAAAATCGTTTCCGGGCAGAGCGCTCAGTCCATAAGGTGCGGTCCGTGGACACCCGATACCAGCGACTCGTCGTCGCCGACGCCGACCTCCTGACCGACTTTCTGGTCAACGGTGCGTGGCCGTTTCACGGCCCGGCGGCGATGGACCGCGACGTCGTCCGGCGACGGGTCGAGGACGGCTTCTACGAGGGTCGCGAAAGCCGGACCTTCTGGATGGTCGAGGGCGGCGGGAGGGTCGGGCTGATCCGTCTCTTCGATCTGGCTGACGTGCCGGAAGGTGGCACTCCGATGTTCGACCTCCGGATCGCGTCCGCCCACCGCGGTCGAGGTCTCGGCAGGCAGGGCCTCGCATGGCTGACGGGGTATTTGTTCACCGAGTTCCCCGGCCTCGGGCGGATCGAGGGCACCACGCGCCAGGACAACCGCGCGATGCGCCGCACGTTCCTGTCCGGCGGGTACGCCAAGGAAGCGCACTACCGGGACGCTTGGCCAGGTACACGGGGGCGGGTCCACGACGCGGTCGGATACGCGATCCTGCGTCGTGACTGGCTGTCCGGCGAGACGACGCCGCCCGACTGGGACGATGAGATGCCCGTGTCCTGAGAGGGCGCCGGCCACCGTGGGCCGTTCCGCGGCTACGGCTGGCCGACGGGGTCCCGCGCGGGTTCGGGGTCCGTCGGTGGGGCGGAAGGGCGGCGGGGTTCGGCCCGGATGCCGATGATGACGACGGTGATGAGGCAGAACGCGACGATGGTCTCGGCCCAGAGGAACGCGAGGTAGTCGAGCAGGCAGCCGATCGGAGGGGTGCCCGGGGCCGCGTTGCGGAAGGCCGCCAGGGCGAACAGGGTGGCGGCCATCCAGCCGAGGGCGGGCCAGGTGAGGCCTTTGCGGCGGGTGACGAGGAACCATCCGCCGATCAGGACGGACACGGCGAGTGCCCACATCGCGACCATCATGAAGCAGGCGAAGACGAGCACGCTGTTGGAACGGGCCAGCCCGATGTCGAGCAGGGCGGTGCCGTCCTTCGCCGTCGCGGTGTCCACCGAGGCGGTGAAGAGCACGTCGTTGTTGGAGAGCTGGACGCGGACCGGAACCTTGTCGCCGCCGAGCACCGCGCCGAACTCGACGGGTGCCTCGTAGGCGTCGAAGGGGTAGTCGGTGATGGAGCCGCCCGTGAGCGCGACCGGTACGTCCAGGGTGGAGATGCGCTGGTGGGCCTTGAACGTCAGGTCGCCCCGGGTCGCGGTCGACGTCTGGAGCGTCAGGTCCTCGACGGGAGAGATCCCGCCGGCCTCGGCCAGCGCTCCCCGTGGTCTCACCTGGATCCGCAGCACCATCTCGCGCCCGGCGGCGTCGACGCGCTGGACGCTCGCGTCGACGTCCACCCGGTCGGAATCGGCCCGGCCCGCTGTGTACACGGTGTCCAGCGCCTGACGTTCACCGAACTGGAGCCACGCCCCCACGGTGACCGCCGCCACGATGGCGAGCAGGACCAGCCCCGGCAGCAGCGGGATGCGACGACCTGTGGGAGAGGGGCGGCTGGACTGGGACACGGTGGCTCCGGTGGTGCGCGGGTGGGGTTGATCAGGCGGCGGGTTTGCCGGGTTGGTCGTGGGTGGAGCAGTGGATGCCGCCGCCTCCGGAGGCGATCGTGTCGATGGAGACCGGGACGACGTCCCGCTTGGGGAAGTGGTCCTGGAGGATGCCGCGGGCGCGGTCGTCGGCCTTGCGGTCCCCGAACTTGGGCATGAACACGGCGTCGTTGGCCACGTAGAAGTTCGCATAGGTCGACACGAAGTCGTCGCCCTCACCCCTGATCCGGTTGAGGTCGGGCTGGGGCAGGTCGATGATCTCGAAGCGGCGGCCGCGGGCGTCCGTCTCGGTGGAGAGGACCGATTTGGCCTGGTCGGCGGAGCGGGACCAGGAGTCCGGCGGGGTGCCGGGGTGGGCGCGGTCCAGCAGGACGACGCCGGGGGCGGTGAAGCGTACGAGGCTGTCGACATGGGCGTCGGTGATGTCCTGGCCGCGCACTCCGGCCAGCCAGACCACCTTCTCCACGCCCAGGGTGGCCTTGAGGTCCGCCTCGACCGCGTCCCGGTTCTTGCCGCGGTTGCGGTTGTCGTTGACGATCGAGCTCTCGGTGATCAGCAGGGTGCCCTCACCATCGGTCTCGAAGGAACCGCCCTCCGCGACGAGAGGGGCCTGGATCCGGGCGAGCCCGTACTTCTGGAGCAGGGTGCGGCCGACGAGCGCGTCGTTCGCGTGCTGCTTCTGCTTGTTGCCCCAGCCGTTGAAGTTGAAGTCGACGCCGATGACCTCCCCGCCCTCCTCGACGAAGACCGGCACGGTGTCGCGCGCCCACAGGTCGTCCACGGCCAGCGGGACGACCTCGACCCGGGATCCGCAGGCCCGCTGGGCCGCGTCCACCTGGTCCGGCCGGGCCATCATCACCACCGCCTCGTAATCGCCGATCGCCCGGGCTATGCGTGCGATGTCCTCGCGCACATACCGCAGGTCGCCCTTCCAGACGGAGCTGAGGGCGGGCCAGGCCATGAAGGTGCGGGTGTGGCTCTCCCACTCGGCGCCCAGGCGGCGCCCGCCACCCGCCGCCGCGCGGCCGGGTGTGGCGTCCGGCTGGACAGCGGACGCGGAGGCGCCGTAGGCCGAGGCGCCCGCGACGACGGCGCCGATTCCGGCGAGGGTGCGAAGGGCGGTCCGACGGGTGTGGGGCAGGAAGGACACGGGAGGACTCCGATCGTGGGCCGGCGGATGGGGTGCATCCGGGCCGGGGCGGGCGCGGGAGTGTCGCGTAGACCGACGAACCGGGCTCTACGGACCATCGTGCGCGCTCCGCACCGCGAACGGCCGCTCAGCGCGGAGGCGGGGCGGCCACGTGTCGCCACTCTGGCACTGACTGAACATTCAGTCAACCGAGGGGTGGCGGCGAACCGGCGCCCCCGCTCCCGCACGCCGTCGCTCAGCGGGCGGAGCGGGCCGGTTCGCGGTGGAAGGGGGCGGGGTCGAGGCCGGAGCGGACCCGCGGCCGCCCGTCCGTGTCGTCGGCGGGCCACAGCCGTACGGCGGTGACCGCGGCGATGAAGGCGATGGCCCCCAGGGCGATCACGGCGGCCTGCAGTCCGGCCTGCGCGCCGAGCCAGCCGGCCAGCGGGTAGGTCAGCAGCCAGCAGACGTGGGAGAGGGAGAACTGCGCGGCGAAGGCGGAGGTCCGCTCCTGCGGCGGCGCCGACCGGCGGATCAGGCGGCCGGTCGGGGTCAGGACCATCGAGCACGCCGCACCGAACGCGGCCCACGTACCGAGCAGCGCGGGCCAGCGCCAGCCCCCTCCCCCCGCGGCGGTGACGATCCCGAGGGCGGCGAAGACCACGGTGAGGAGCAGGGCGCCCCGGAGCATGACCGCGCGGTCCGTGACCTTGTCGAGGATCCGGGGCAGCAGCAGGGCGACGGTCATGGAGCCCGCTCCGTAGGAGCCCAGCGCCAGGGCGACGTCCGTGGTGGAGCGGGCGAGGTGGTCGCGTACGTAGACGACGGTGTTGACGGTGACCATGGCGCTCGCGGCGGCGACGGCGAGGTTGAGGGCCAGCAGCGCGCGCAGGCGCGGGGTGACGAAGAAGAGGCGGCTTCCGGCGGTGGCCTTCGTGTAGGCGCTGCCTTCCCGCTTCGCGGCGGGGACCGGTGTGGGCAGGAGGGCGGAGACGACGAGTGCGGCGGAGGCGATGAATCCGCCGACGGTGCCGAGGAAGAGCCAGTTGTAGCTCATGAAGGCGAGCAGGGCCGCGGCCAGTGCCGGGCTGAACAGGTTCTCCAGGTCGTAGGCGAGGCGGGACATCGACAGGGCCTGCGTGTAGTCGCGCTCCTCGGGGAGCACGTCGGGGATGACTGCCTGGAAGGTCGGGGTGAAGGCGGCGGAGGCGGCCTGGAGCGCGAAGATCAGGACGTAGACCTGCCAGACCTGGCCGACGAACGGCAGGGACAGCGCGACACCGGCACGGGTCAGGTCGGCGCCCACCATCAGGGCCCGGCGCGGGATGCGGTCCGCGACCGCGCTGATCGCCGGTGCGATGGCCACGTACGCCACCATCTTGATCGCCAGCGCCGTACCGAGCACGGACCCGGCCCGCGCGCCCGCGATGTCGTAGGCGAGCAGACCGAGCGCGACGGTGGCCAGGCCCGTCCCGATCAGGGCGATGACCTGGGCCAGGAAGAGGTGCCGGTAGGTGCGGTTGCGCAGGACGGACAGCATCGGATCGTCCTTCCGGTGCGGGCTGGCCGGCTGGTCACTCCAGCGGCTGGTCACACCAGATTACACATCATGTGCGCATGTGTGCACATGATGGCGGGACGGGTGCCGGTACTGCGGCTCCGCGGGCCCGGGGACCTACCCTGTCCCCATGCCCATAAGCGAATCAGTCCCACCTGCGAGAGATGCGCACCTGGGCGCACCTGACGCCGCCCGCCTCACCGAGGCCGCCGAGGTCTTCGCCATGCTGTCGGACGCGACCCGGCTGCACCTGCTGTGGCTCCTGGCGCAGGAGGAGTCGGACGTCGGCTCGCTCGCGGAGCGGTGCGCCGCCTCGCGGACCGCGGTCAGCCAGCACCTGGCCAAGCTCCGCCTGGCGGGGCTCGTGGACACCCGCCGGGAAGGGCGGTACGTCCACTACCGGCTCCGGGACGGGCACCTGCGCCGCCTGGTCCAGGAGGCCCTCAGCCACGCGGACCACCGGGTCAGCGGCGAAGCCCCCCACGACTGATCACCGTCGGCCGGTGGAGAGGACCTCACGGAACACCTGTGAGGAGCGCGGGTTGCGGCCGCACTGCCACACGCCGTGCGGGCAGTAGTCGGTGATGCTGTGGTAGACCGGCTCGTGCTCGGAGATCCACCCCAGCATGCTCCGTACGTACTCGGGGTTGTCGCCGTTGCGGAAGAGCCCCCATTCCGGATACGAGATCCGCTTGCCGTGCGCCCGCGCGAAGTCGACCTGGTGCTGGAGCCCGTAGGGCTGGGTGACCTGGTCCTCGAAACTGTGGCCCGGCGGCTGGTCGTAGGAGTCCATGCCGACGATGTCGACCACGTCGTCACCGGGGTAGCACCTGGTCCAGGCGATCGCGTCACCGCCGCGATTGGGCGCGAAGTCGAAGCGGAACCGCTCCCCCTGCACCGAGCGCATGGCGGTGACGATGCGGCGCCAGTACGTCTTCCAGCTCTCGGGGTCGGGCCGGCAGCGATGGGTGTAGTTGAAGCCGTTCATCTCCCAGCCGAGCACGATCACCGTATCCGGCACCCCGAGGCGCACCAGGCGCTCGGCCAGCCGCCGGAAATGGTGGTCGTACGCACCGCGCGCACCGGTGCGGAGCAGCTCGGCGACCCGGCCGTCGGGGACGTGCGCCTCGTTGTGCTCCAGCATGGGCACGTTCAGGACGAACAGCCGATCGGGCCTCTCGCCCCGCCAACGGGCCCAACTGCGCAGGGAATCGGGTGCGCCCTCGATGTTCGCCCAGGTGTCGCCCGGCAGATAGGTGTGCCCCGCGCGCAGCTCGGTGCCCCCGAGCCAGCGCGAGAGTTCCTCCATCTTGTCGACACCGGGCGAGCCGTAGTGGAGATAGGCGCCGACGGCGGTCCCGGGCCCGTCGTCACGATGGGACGCCGCCCGCTGCGGCCCGGGCGCGGCGACGACGCCGCCGGTGACGAGCAGGGCGGCGACGACCGTACTCACGCAGGCACCCGCCAGCAGGCGGCGTCGATGGGACATCTCGTCTCCACAGGCTTCGCGAACCGATGTCTTCGTCAGCGACGTTAGACATCACATCCGGCATCCGGCCTGCCCGGTGCCCCGCCAGTGGGCCATTCGCGGCAGCCGGCCGCCGTCGCTTGGCCCGAGCAGGTGAAGATCCCGACTGCCACCGCGATCAGCGATCAGGTGCGGGTGAAGACCGCCTTGACGGCGTGGTCGGTGTTCATGGTGACGGTGACCTGGCTGCTGGTGACGTTGTAGCGGACGCCGTCCGCCTCCCACCACGCGACGCGGTAGCCGGGCGCGGGGTAGGCGTTGACGCTGAGGGTGGTGCCCGCCCGGTAGGGGCCGAAGGTGCTGGGGCGCGCCGTACCCCCCTGGGACGCCTCGACCGTGAGCCGGTACCGCTGCCGGGCGATCTTGAGGTCGCGGTAGCCGGCGACGATGGGGGTGGTCAGGCGGGCCACGGCCGCATTGTTGTTGTCGGCGTTGCCGAGCGGCTGCCCGTTGACGGTGTTCTCCGTGTTGGAGTACTGGTTCACCGCCGAGCAGGGGCGTCCGCAGGCGCTGGAGTAGGCCATGAGGGTGTGGAAGTCGCGGTTCCGGGTGACGAAGCCGGTGCTGTAGGGGGTGGTCAGGTACGGGGTGTAGTCCTGGCCGCCCGACTGCTCGTCGAGGGTGGCGCGGTCGTGCCACAGACCGAGGTTGTGTCCGATCTCGTGGCCGAAGTTGTACCAGTTGACGATCGAGGAGACGTCGACGACGGAGAACGCCTCGCCGTCGTTGGCCACGCCGCCCGGCTTGAGGAAGGGCACGGGCAGGCTCGCCTGCCCGGAGGAGCCCTGGGGAACGTCGTTGACGACCGAGACGAGGTCGACGCCGTAGTCCTCGCGGAGCTGGGCCGCGCGGGCTCCGAGCTGCAGGTCTGAGGGGGCGGACAGCTTGGGCAGCATGACGGAGGCGGTCTGGTCCCCGTCGTAGTCGGTGTTGTAGGTGCCGATGACGTCCACGCTCGCGCGGACGTTGCTGTCGGCGAGTGCCTGGTTGAGGTAGGACTCGGCGAGCCTGATCCGGGTCTGCATGGCCGGCTCGCCGCCGACGCGGCGCACGGCGGCCGGGGTGTAGCCGACGATCATGTCGATGATGACCGGATCGGATACCGCGGCGCGCTTCTTCAGCCGCTCCAGGCCTTCGCGGAGCAGCTTGGGGTCGGAGCGCGACAGGGGGCCGACATCGTCGCCGACCGGTTCCTTGCGGCGGCTCGGGTCTTCTTCGGTGATCCGCAGGCGGCCGGGTTCGTTCTGCGGGACGGCCAGGCGGAAGACGCGCTTCCCGACGTCGAAGTGGCCCTCGACGGAGGCCGGTGTGGTGGCCGCGCCGGGACCGCACACTCCGGTGACCGACAGCACGGCATTGGAGGAGGCCTCGTCCCTGAGGTGGCCGGTCCACGTCAGGGAGGCTCCGTCGCGGTCCAGCCGGTCCTCGACCACATGCAGTTTGACGTCGGAGAAGAGGTCGAAGGTGTGCTCCCTCGGGACACCGAAGGGCTGCTCGGCGCACAGCCACAGGTAGTCGTCCGCGTCGAGGTCGATCGTCCGGGACCGCACGACGTCCTCGCCGTACGGCGGAGCGGCGGCGGGGCGGGCGGCAGCCGGGGCCGTCCCGGCCAGGGGCAAGGCGAGTGCGCTCGCGCAGAGCACGGCTAGTCCTGCTCGCCTGACGCGAGGAGAAGTGATCATGGAACGACTACGTCACACCGCGCACTCACCGGCCGGGCCGACATTCCCGAAACCCCTTCCCGTCACCCGCCCGGCAGAAACAGCGGCGCGAAGAGCTGCCTGGTCAGTCGAGGGTGACGACCATCTTGCCGAGCGCTTCCCCGGCTTCCATGACCCGGTGGGCTTCGGTGATCTCCTCGAACGGGAAGACCCGGGTGGGCCGGGCCCGCAGGGCACCGGCGGCGACCTTGGCGTAGATCGCGTCCAACGGCACGTCGGTGAGCGGGAACGCGGGGGTGCCGAGGACGAAGGCGCTGCCGAAGAAGCTGAGCCGGACCCCGCTGGGGAGGTCGGCGATCGGGTCGAAGTCCCGCACCGGCTCGAATCCGCCCAGGAAGCCGAGCTGGCACACCCGGCCGCGCGGCCGGACCAGCGCCAGCGAGTCACGCAGGACGCTGTTGCCGACGACATCGAACACCGCGTCGACCCCGAGTTCCCGGTCCGCGACCTGGGCGGCGAGCGCGCCGTCGTCGATGAGCACGTCGGCGGCCCCGAGTTCCTTCAGCAGGGGCGCTCGCCGCGGGTCGCGGGTCGTGGCGAGCACGGTCGCCCCGTGATCGACCGCCAGGTTGACGGCGGCCTGGCCGAGCGAGGAGGTCGCGCCCCGCACCACGACGGTCTCGCCCGGCCGGAGGTCCAGATTGCCGAACAGGCCGCTCCACGCCGTGGCGTACACCTCGGGCACCGCCGCCAGATCCGCCCAGTCCAACGACGCGCGCACGGCCACCACGTTGGTCGCCGGCACGGTCACCAGCTCCGCGTAGCTTCCGTTACGGGTCCGCCCCATGCCGCCGAGGATCGCCACCACGGCTGTCCCTACGGGGAGTTCGCCCGACGGGTCGGCCTCCACCAGCCCGGCGCACTCGATCCCGGGGACGTCGGCGACCTTCCCCCAGGCGCCGCTGCGCATGTACGCCTCGGCGTGGTTGAGGCCGAACGCCTTGACCCGGATCAGCACTTCGCCGTCGGCGGGTACCGGATCGGGCAGTTCGGTGAGGGTGAGGACCTCGGGGCCGCCGTGGGCGGAGATGACTATGGCCTTCATGTCCCAGCTCCGTTCTTGAGGGGTCATTCAAGTATTGGTGCGAAGAAAAGGGCCACCGCGTGGGTGGCCCGTGGGCGTGCGGCCCCGGCGCCTGGTGCTGTGGCCGTCAGGCGAGAGCGGCGAAGGCGTTGTCGACGATCGCCCGCAGGAGCGCCTCGTCGGGGTTCGCCTTCCCTACGACCATCAGCCCCTGGCAGGTGGCGACCAGCAGCTTGGCGCTGCCCGCGCAGTCCAGCGAGGCGCGCACCTGGCCCCTGCGGGCCGCGTTCTGCAGCGCGTGCGTCATGCACCGTTCGAGCCGGGCCAGGTGGCCCCGCACGACGGCGGCCGCCTCGTCGTCCTCGGCGGCGTTCTCGATCGCGGTGTTGACGAGCAGGCAGCCCTGCCGCCCCTCAGGGCTGAGCAGGTCGCGCACCAGCCCGTCGAAGTAGCCGCGGATCTCGGCCACCGAAGCGCCCGAAGCCTCCAGCTCGCCCAGCTTCTGGGGGACGACCAGCGTGGAGTAACGCTCCAGCGACTTCAGGAACAGTGCGTGCTTGCCGCCCGGGAAGGCGCCGTAGAGACTGCCGGGCTTGACCCCGGTCGCCTTCACCAGATCCTCGATGGACGTCGCCCGGTACCCGCGCTCCCAGAACCGCAGCATGGCCACGTTCAGGACGGCGTCGGGCTCGAACTCGCGAGGTCTCGGCATGGGGAAAACATACATGAGCGACCATTCAAGAACAACGGTTGGCGCAGCACCGGGCCGCCTACGATGGCGACGCGCTCCGGGGACACCCGGGGCGCGGACACGAGCAGGTTTCGAGTGGTCGGAGGCGGCATGGCCAAGGAATTCCAAGTGACGTACGACTGCGCCGACCCGGGCGCGCAAGCGGCGTTCTGGGCCGAGGCGCTGGGCTATCGCACCCAGCCGCCGCCCGAGGGCTTCGCCGACTGGACGGCCGCATGGACCGCGCGGGGCATTCCGCCCGAGCAGCACAACCACCGGGCCGCCATCACGGATCCGGACGGCAAGGGGCCGCGGGTGTTCTTCCAGAGGGTCCCGGAGGGCAAGGCGGTGAAGAACCGCTTGCACCTGGACGTGCGCGCCGCGCCCGGCCTGAGGGGGGACGAGCGGATGGCGATGCTGGAGGAGGAGTGCGCCAGGCTGGAGCGGCTGGGCGCGAAGCGGGAGTACCGGCTGGAGGGCAATGACACGGACGAGGGGATGATCATGATGACCGACCCCGAGGGGAACGAATTCTGCCTGGACTGAGGGACGCCGCCCTCCCCCGCCGGCCGGGCCGGAACCGGATGCGCCGTGCCCGCGTCTCTCCCGCCGCAGGAGTGAGTGCCGTCACGCACCGACCGACTGGGGGAGCACGCAATGGCCGGGAGAACCTGGAGAACTTGGAGAACCTGCAGAGCGCTGGTCGCGAGTCTGGCCGTACTCATCGGCCTGACCGCGGCCGCGACCTCGCCCGCTTTCGCCGGTCTGAACGGGCCGGTGGCGGCCTACCTTGACCAGCACTGCGGTACGGACACCATCGGGAGCGGTACGACGACCATCGCCGTACCCGTGGACCGGGTCACCCTGAACCTGGAGGCCGTCGGGCACGACCCCGCCAACTCCAAGATCACCGCTGTCTACACCATCCCCGGCACGAGCAGATACGGCACCCTCTTCGGCCAGTTCGACCCGGCCAGGGGAAACGTCACCTTCAATTACACGGTGGGCTCCCCTCCCCCGGGCGCGACACTGAGCCTCAGCTACGAGGTCGTCTGGACCGACGGCACCTACTACAACAACACACTGACCCAGGCCCTGCTCCACTGCACGCCGGACAGTACCGGCGCGGCCGTGCGGTGGAACGACCACACCTACACCACCGTCTTCCAGCAGTGCACCAGCGTGAACCTCGGCAGCGGGACCCGGCCGCTGTGGGTCCGCGCGGAGGACGTGACCGTGCACCTGTCGCACGACGCCGTCGACACCGCCGCCTTCGCGGGACGGCCGGTCTGGGCCGACTACTGGATCCCCGGCCACAAGGCCTACACCTCGGGAGTGTCCGCGACCGCCGACTCCACCGGTGAGACCTGGCTGACGTTCCGGATGATCGCCCCGCCCACCGGCGCCGAGCTGGACATCCTGTCGAGCGTGCGGGACAGCTCCACCCGCACCTACCCCGGGCACACGTGGGTCACGATCTCCTGCTGACCCCACGACTGCCGCTGCCGCCACCGACCGGAGGTCGGTGGCGGCAGCGGTGTCTGTCAGACCGTCAGCGTGCGCCGAGGTGGGCGCCCTTGATCCACTCGAACTCGCCGTCGTTCGCGCAGGTCGAGGTCCAGACGGGTCCGAAGTGCGCGGGGATCGCGGCCGCGGAGGAGCAGTTGGACGAGAAGGTGCCGTGGCCGCCCGAGAAGTAGTCGAGGTCGACACCGTCGTGGGCCAGGGCCGCGCCGGCTCCGCCCAGCAGGATGCCGGCGGCGAGGACGGACGCGGTCACAGCGGAACGAATACGCATGATTCTCCTATTGATGCACAGAACGACGCCCCCTTGAATGGGTGCGACGTCCTGTCCAACCCCCGAAGGGCACTGTCAGGAACGGGTGTTCACTCCAACGCCACGGCAGAATCGTTTCAACGGCGCACGGAGCCCGCCCCATGGGTCAGGGGCAGGTCACCAGGACGATGGAGATCGCGGTGCAGGTGACGGCCGCGGTGTCGTTCGCGGGGTTGGGGTCGGTGGGCGCGGAGGCCGTGCGTGCTCCGGTGACCTTGACCGGGCCGAGGGTGAGCAGGTGCAGGGGGACGCGGAAGGTCTTGCTCGCGCTCGCGTTGGCGGCGATGGTCCCGTAGGCGCAGGTGACCGTGGCGGCGGCGCTCGTGCATCCGGCGGACAGGCTGGTGGCGGAGGCGCCGGGCGGGAGCGCGGCGGTCAGTGTCGCCGAGGTGACGGCGCCGGGGCCGGTGTTGTGCGCGGTGAGGGTGTAGGTCAGGTAGGGCACCAGGAGGCTCAGCTGCGGCTGGGCGGTGAGGCGGACGTCGATGTCCGCGGGCGGTGCGAGGTAGGTGTACTGGCCGGCCGAGGTCACCGGGCTGGTGCCGCCCGGGGTGGTGACCCGCACGTCGACGGTGCCGGGCGCGTGGGCGGGGGCGGTGACGCTGCAGGCGGTGGCGGTGCAGGTGACGCCGGTGGCGGGCGCGGCGCCGAAGGTGACGGCGGTCGCGCCGGTCAGGTGGGTGCCGGTGACCGTCACGACGGTGGCCCCGGATGCCGGGCCGGAGGCCGGGCTGAGGGCGGTCACGGCCGGCGCGGCCGCGCCCACGCTCAGCACGTCGAGGGTTTGGCTGCCGTTCTTGACGACATAGGCCAGGGTGCCGTCCGGGCTCAGCCCGGCATCGACGGGGCCGCCTCCGGCCGCCACGTTCCCGGTGACGGTGTTGGTCGCGGTGTCGATCACCGACAGGGTGTTGCTGCCGATGTTGGGCACGTACGCGGTCGTGCCGTCGGGGCTGACCGCCGCGCCTCCGGGGTTGCTCCCGGTGGTGACGGTCTTGGTGACGGTGAGCGTGGCCGGGTCCACCACGGAGAGGGAGTCGTCGCGGCCGTGGCTGACGTACACCGCTCCGGTGACGGGGTTGACCGTGACCGCGAACGGCTGGTTGCTCAGGGCCACGTTCGCGGTCACCGTGAGGGTGGCGGTGTCGATGACACCCAGCGTCTTGTCGCCGAGGTTGGTGACGTAGGCACGCGCGCCGTCGGGGCTGAAGGCGACGTCGCGCGGGAACGGGCCGACGGTGACCGACGCGGTGACGGTGTTGCTGGCGGTGTCGACGACCCGGATCGACCCGTTGGGGCCGGCGGAGTCGACGACGTAGGCCCGGGTGCCCGCCGGGTTGACCGCCACCGCGTTCGGGTCGTGGATCCCGGTGATGGTGGACGTCACCGTGTTGGTGGCGGTGTCCACGACGCTGACCGTGGCGGCGCCGCGGTTGACCACGTACAGGTGCGCGCTGTCGGGGGTGACCGCGAGCCCGCCGGGGCCGTTGCCGACGGGGATGGTGGCACCGACCGTGTTGGTGGCGGTGTCCAGCACGGTGACGGTGTTGCCTGGAGTGCCCATGTAGACGCCGGAGTTGCTGACGTAGACGTGCTTGCCGTCCGGTGCCACGGCCAGGTTCTCGGGGTTCGCGCCCAGCGGCACGGTGGCGATCACGGTCGGCGCGTCCGCGGCCGCCGGGGTGGCCGCCAGGGCGCTCAGGCCGGTCGCGGCGAGGGCGAACGCGACGGCCACGGCCGTGCGGCGCCGTCTGCGCATGCGGATGGGGTGCGGACGTAACTGGTTGATCGAGGACACGCTGGATCCCCCCTCAGGAGCCGCGGCACGACGGCGGGAAGCGGAGGCCCCCGGGAACCGGCGGTGGCGCGGTCACACAGGACGCACCGCACAGACACAGGCGCGTCCCTCGCACACCGTCACGGCGTCGTCCTGGCCGCGACAGCCTTCCGACCCCGCCCGGCAACCGGGACAGCGAAGTCCTCGACATCGTCCCAGCGAATGCCCACCCACCGCGGGAAACCTTCGCAGTTGTCGTTTTCAGATCAACTGATGACCGTTTCGGCGCACTCCGGGCAGCAGGGCCGGGCGAGTTCGGCGAAGAGGGCCGCGAGGTCGGCGGGGTCGGCTGGCAGGCCGTTGCCGACGCCGACCGCGGTGGCGCCCGCGTCGAACCAGGGCTGTACGGCGTCGGGGCGTATGCCGCCGGTGGGGATGATGACGGCCTCGGGCAGGACGGCCCTGAGCGAGCGGATGAACCGGGGTCCGCCCACATGCGCCGGGAAGACCTTGGCGGCGCCCGCCGCGCCGACGGCGGCGGCCACTTCGCCCGGGGTGAACCCGCCCTCGATGAAGACGGCCTCGCGCTCCCGGGCGGCCCGGCGCACCTCGGGCGCGGGGTACGGGGAGATGAGGAAGGCCGCTCCGGCGTCGAGGGCGGTGTGCGCCTGCGCGGCGGTGGTGACCGTGCCGAGGCCGATGGCCGCCGGGCGCCCCCGGCCGTCGGTGAGGGGGACCGTACGGGCCAGGGCCTCGGCCCAGCCCGGGGTACTGGTGGTCAGCTCGACCGCGCGGCAGCCCGCCGCGAGCAGTGCGGTGGTCTGGCGCACGGCTTCGTCGGCGTCGGCGTTGCGCAGCACGGGCAGCAGGCGCTGGGAAGCGATCACGGCGTAGGGGTGGCACGTCATGCGGGGCTCCGGATTCGTCGGTGAGGGGGTTGGGAGGGGCGAGAGGGCGCGCCGGGTTCATGCCGTACGGCGGACCGACTTCCCGGCGAGCGCCTGTGTCCGCTTGCCGTCCTCGATGACGAAGCGGCCGTCGATCAGGACGTGCGGGATGCCGTACGGGAGGGTGCGGGGCGCCTCGAACGACGAGCCCGCGGCGACCGTGTCGGGGTCGAAGAGGACCAGGTCGGCGCGGTAGCCCTCACGGACCAGGCCCCGGTCCGGCAGCCGCAGGCGGGCCGCGGGGCGGGAGGTCATGTGGGCCACGCACTCTTCCAGGGACAGCTCGCCCAGCTCGCGGACGTACGTCCCGAGGTACCGGGGGAAGGTGCCGTAGGCGCGCGGGTGGGGTTTGTAGCCCTGGAGGATGCCGTCCGAACCGGCCGTGTGGGCGCGGTGCTTCATGATGAGGCGGACGTTCTCCTCGTGTCCGACGTGCTGCAGGATCGTCGATCCGAGGCGGTCGCCGATCAGCAGCCGCCGGGCCGTGGTCCACGGGGCTTCGCCGCGCATACGGGCCGACTCGGCGATGGTCTTGCCCACGCACGAGGCCAGGCCCGGGTCGGATACTCCGGAGATCTCGATCGTGTCCCACGCGATGGGGACGCCGTGGCAGCCGTCGGATCCGATGTCTTCGAGAACGCGGCGGATGCGCTCGGCCGTCGCGTCGTCCGCCAGGCGGTCCAGTACGGCCCGGGGCCCGCCTTCGCCCGCCCAGCTGGGGAGCAGCGCGACGAGGGTGGTGCAGCCGGGTGTGTAGGGGTAGGTGTCCAGCGTGATGTCGGCGCCCTGCTCCAGCGCCCGGTCCAGCAGGGCCAGCAGGTCGGGCGCCTTGCCCTCGTTCACCCCGAAGTTCATGGTGGCGTGTGCGAGGTGGAGGGCGCATCCGGCCTCGCGCGTGAGGTCCACCATCTCCTGGTAGGCCTGGAGCGCTCCGGCCCCGTACGAGCGGTGGTGGGGGCAGTAGTAGCCGTCGTACGCGGCCACCACCCGGCAGAGTTCGGTCAGTTCGCCGTCCTGGGCGTACATACCCGGGGTGTAGGTGAGGCCGGAGGACATGCCGACGGCGCCCTGCTGGAGGCCTTCGGCGACCAGTTGGCGCATCCGGTCCAGCTCCTCGGGGGTGGGGGCGCGGTCCTCCCAGCCCATGGCGTGCATGCGGACGGTGCCCTGCGGGACGAGGTAGGCGGCGTTGACCGCGATGCCCTGTCCGTCGAATCCGCGGTCGAGGCGGTCGAGGTATTCGCCGACGGTCCGCCAGTCGAAGTCGATGTCACCGCCGTCGCCGTTCCAGCCGGTGATGGCCTGGCGCACCTCGGCGAGGGTCCGGTCGTCGACGGGCGCGTAGGACAGGCCGTCCTGGCCCAGGACCTCCAGAGTGACGCCCTGCGCGGCCTTCGCGCTGTGGTCGGGGTCCCGCAGCAGGGCGAGGTCACTGTGGGCGTGCATGTCGATGAAGCCGGGTGCCAGAGCGAGCCCGTCGGCGTCGAGCGTCCTGCGGGCGGAGGGCCTGGGGCCCTCGCCCTCCCTCCGGATCTCCTGGATGCGGCCGTCCTGGAGGGCTACGTCGGCGCGGTCGGAGTCCGCTCCCGAGCCGTCGACTACGCGGGCGTTGCGGATGACCAGGTCCATGGGGGGCTGCTCCTGGGGGTGTGCGGGGCGGGGGTGTCCGGGGCGGGGGCGGGGGCGGAGTGGTCAGAAATAGGTGCGTACGAAGTCCCGGACCGTCCCGTCCTCCTCGACGAGGGGGATCAGCTGCCACTTGTCGAAGGTGGTGCAGGGGTGTGACAGTCCCAGCCCCAGCCAGTCCCCGACCTCCAGTGCGGCGTCCGGTGCGGTGCTCACCCAGCCGTGCTGGTCGGAGAGGGCGGTCAGGGTGATGCCCGTCGCGTCCCGGAGGGTTCCGTCGCGGGCCGAGCGCACCGCCTGTACCTCGGGCAGGTCCAGGTCGTAGGCGGCGTCGCGCTTGCCCGCGTTGACGAACGCCTGCTCCGGGGAGGGGCGGGAGACGACCTGGGCCCACAGGCGGAACGCGGGTTCGAGACGGCCCTCCCCGGGGACGCGGTTGAAGGGGGTCATGCGCCGGTAGTGGCCGACGTCGTGGGAAAGGTACGCGCCCGAGCGCAGCACCTTGAGCACCGGCGCGGACAGTCCGGGGATTTCGGCGAAGACCTCGGCCACCGCGTCGAACCAGGCGGAGCCGCCCGCGCTCACCAGGATCTCGTCCAGGGCGCTGAACCGGCCCGCGGCATCGAAGTCGGCGAGGAGGCCGACGAGGCGGCGCAGCCAGGCCCGGACGCTGTCCGGGTCGGCCCCGGGGACCTCGCCCTCGTAGCCGCTGACGCCCACGAGGCGCAGGGTCCGGGTGGCGGCCACCGCGTCGGCGACGGCCGCGCACCCGGCCTCCGTACGGGCGCCGGTACGGGCACCCGCGCCGGCGCCGAGTTCGACGACGACATCGACCGGGCGCACAGCGGCGGCGGCGCGCAGGGCCTCGTCCATCAGCTCGACCCCGCGTACGGAGTCCACGTAGCAGACGAAGCGGAACGACGGGTGGGCGTCCAGCTCGCGGGAGATCCAGCGCAGGGCGGGTGCGTCGACGAGTTCGTTGGCCAGGAGCACCCGCTCGATGCCGAAGGCGCGCGCCACGCGCACCTGGTGGGGGGCGGCGAGGCTGACGCCCCACGCTCCGTGGGTGATCTGGCGGGCGAAGAGGGCGGGGGCCATCGAGGTCTTGCCGTGGGGTGCGAAGACGAGTCCGTGGCGGTCGGCGTAGGCCGCCATGAGAGCGAGGTTGTGCTCGACGCGTTCGGCGGAGAGCGCCATCACGGGGGTGGTGAACCCGCCGGTGAAGAGGTTGCGGCGCTGGGCGGCGAGTTCACCGACGGTCAGCCCCTCCGCGTCCGGCGGCAGCCCCTTGAAACGGAAATCGACGCGCTCGTCGGCGAGGGCCGTGATCCGCGCGGTCGGGTCGGCGTGCGCGGCGGCCACGTCCTCGGCGGTCACGTGCTCGGCAGTCATGCGGCGCTCCCTGGTCTCGAAGGTCTCGAGAGTCTCGAAGGTCTCGAGAGTCTCGAAGGTCTCGAATGACCTGCGTTGCATCCTCTGCAACGCTCATTGCGTAACTTGCTACATGATGCCTAACATCCCGATCAACGCCAGGTCAACAGAGCCCGCGAACCGGGCAACCAGCGCGATCCGGCATGAAGCGCAAGGGAGTCCAGCGTGTCCAGCGTGTCCACAACCCCGGACGGCCGGGCCGTCGATGTGACCTGTCTCGGTGAGTCGATGGTCGCGCTGCGGCCCACCACCCCCGGCCCGCTCGCCGGTGCGGGGGGTTTCACCCGGGGCTTCGGCGGCGCCGAATCGAACGTCGCCTGCGGTGTCGCCGGTGCGGGACACAGCGCCCGCTGGGTCGGCCGCGTCGGGGCGGACGGCTTCGGTGACTACCTGGTGCGCGAGATGTCCGCCCGGGGCGTGGACACGTCCCACGTGACGCGGGACCGGCACCGTCCGACCGGGATCTACTTCCGCACCGTCGGCGAGCGCGCCACCAGAGCGGTGGCCGAGCCGGGGCAGGATCTGCCGCCGCAGGACCTGGCCGAGGTCGCCTACTACCGGGAGGGCTCCGCGGCATCTGCCATGTCCCCGCACACCGTGGACACGACCGTGCTCGACGCCACCCGGGTGCTGCACCTCACCGGCATCACCGCCGCCCTCTCCCCCGGCTGCCTGGACCTCCTGCGGGCCCTGACCGCCCCACGGCCCGGCCGCCCCCTCATCTCCTTCGACGTCAACTACCGGATGAACCTGTGGCCCGACGCCGCCACGGCCGGCCCGGTGCTCCTCGCCCTCGCCCGCGCGAGCGACCTCGTCTTCGTCGGCGCGGACGAGGCCGAGGTGCTGTGGGGCACGGGCGGCGGCTTGGAGGCGGTCCGCCGCCTGCTGCCCGAACCGAAGGTGCTCGTGGTGAAGCAGGGCGCCGACGGCGCCACCGTCTTCACCCGCACGGTCAAGGACAGAACGGACGGCCCGGACGGCTCGGACCTCGTGGTGCACGAGCCCGCGCCCGCCGTCGCCGTCGTCGCCTCCGTCGGGGCGGGCGACGCCTTCGCCGCCGGGTTCCTCTCCGCCGGGCTGCGCGGGCTGCCCGTACCGGAGCGGATACGCCACGGCCACCTCACGGCCGCGTCCGTCCTGACCTCCCCCGAG
Organism: Streptomyces sp. NBC_00536; assembly: GCF_036346295.1. Taxonomy (NCBI): domain Bacteria; kingdom Bacillati; phylum Actinomycetota; class Actinomycetes; order Kitasatosporales; family Streptomycetaceae; genus Streptomyces; species Streptomyces sp. NBC_00536. The sequence goes on from NZ_CP107819.1 coordinate 219,866, forward strand.
GACCTCGCGGCGCCGCCGCCCCGCCAACTGGCCGACCGGCTGGCGGCCTTGGACGCCCCGGCCTGGCGCGAGCTGCGCCTCGCGGCGGGCTGGGCCGCCGACCTCGGCGCCCACCCTCAGAAAGACCACCCCCAGAAGAACCACCCCCGGAAGCACCACTCCCAGAAGGAAGAACGGCACACACCATGAACGACAGCACCACCGCCGCCACCACCACCGCCACCACCGGAACCGCTCTCGTGAAGACCGCGATCACCCCGGCCACGCACACCGCCCCGCCCGCGAAGTTCTCGCACGGGGTGCGCAAGGGGAACATCCTCCAGGTGGCGGGCCAGGTCGGCTTCCTGCCCGCCGTGGCGGGCCGGGCACCGACCCCGGCGGGCCCCACCCTGCGCGAACAGACGCTGCAAACCTTCGCCAACGTCCGCGCGATCCTCGAAGAGGGCGGCGCCACCTGGGACGACGTGATGATGATGCGGGTCTACCTCACCGACGTGGACCACTTCGCGGAGATGAACGCCCTCTACAACGCCTACTTCGAGGAGCAGGGCCTCACCGCCCCGGCGTCCGCCCGTACGACGGTGTATGTCGGCCTGCCCGCCGGCCTGTTGATCGAGATCGACGCGCTCGCCGTCCTCGGCTGACGGCACGCGCCCCGCGACGCCCCGCCCCGCGACGCCCGTCACCGGGGCCGGGGCCCCACCCATGCGAACACCGGAGTTCCCATGCTGTCTGTCGCCGCCACACCCCCCGCCACACCGCACACCGGGGGCATGCTGACGCTCATCGGCGGTACGGGCGGTCTCCTGACCGTCGCCGCCCTCGGCATCGCCCTGTTGCTCGTCCTGATCATCAAGACCCGTCTGCAGCCGTTCGTGGCGCTGCTGGCGGTCTCCATCGCGGTCGGTCTGGGCGCCGGCCTCTCGGTGACCGAACTCTTCGGCACCGTACAGAAGTCCGCCGCCGTCTCGATGATCGAGAGCGGCATGGGCGGCATACTCGGGCACGTCGCGATCATCATCGGTCTCGGGACCATGCTCGGGGCGATCCTCGAAGTCTCGGGTGGCGCCGAAGTCCTCTCCAGCCGCCTCCTGAACCTCTTCGGCGAGAAGCGCGCACCCCTCGCCATGGGTCTCACCGGTCTGATCTTCGGCATCCCGGTCTTCTTCGACGTCGGCATCTTCGTCCTCGCGCCGATCGTCTACGCGGCCGCCAAGCGCTCCGGAAAATCGATCCTGCTCTACGCGATGCCGCTGCTGGCCGCGCTCTCGATGACGCACGCCTTCCTGCCGCCGCACCCCGGACCGGTCGCCGCGGCGGGCCTGTTCCACGTCTCCCTCGGCTGGGTCATCGCGATGGGCATCGTCTGCGGCGTGCCCGCCGTGCTCGCCGCCTGGGCCTACGCCGGTTGGATCGGCAGGCGCGTCTTCGTCGCCGTACCGCAGGACATGGTCGACGCCGCCGACGAGGCGAAGGCCGCCGTCGCCGCGGAACAGCGGGCCGCCGGGGTCACCCCGCGCGAGGACCCGGTCCCGCTGGCCACCGTCCTGCTCATCATCGGTACGCCGCTGCTGCTGATCCTGGCCGCCACCTTCTCCTCGATCATGCTGGACCCGTCCACCCCGCGGTCCTGCATCGAGTTCTTCGGCAACCCCTTCGTGGCGCTCACGATCGCGCTGGTGCTGGCGTACTACATGCTCGGCATCCGCCGCGGCTGGTCGCGCAAGTCGCTGGAGACGGTCTCCACCGCCTCCCTCAAGCCGGTCGGCAACATCCTGCTCGTGGTCGGTGCGGGCGGTGTCTTCGGCGCGGTCCTGAAGGGTTCGGGCATCGCGGCGGCCCTGGCGGACACCTTCGACGGGATGGGGCTGCCGGTGATCGTACTGGCGTACCTGATCTCGGTGGTCCTGCGCGTGGCCCAGGGCTCCGCGACCGTGGCGATCGTCGCGACGGCGGGCATCGTGGTCCCGCTGGTCGAGGGCGGCGGCCACTCCCAGCCCTTCCTCGCCCTCGTCATCATGGCGATCTCGGCGGGCTCGATCTTCGCCTCCCACGTCAACGACGGCGGGTTCTGGATGGTCTCGAAGTACTTCGGGATCTCGGAGCGCGACACCCTCAAGTCGTGGACCGTCCTGGAATCCGTCCTGTCGGTTGCCGGATTCGCGGTGGCGGCGGCCCTCAGCCTGGTCGTCTGACGGACCGGTGCGGGTGCGGGTGCGGGCGGCGCCACCGTCGGCCACGCCCGTACCGGCACCCGCACCGCACCCGCACCGGCTAGAGCACCGCCGTGATGACTTCCCTCGCCGCCCGTTCGCCCTCCGTGGCGCCGCCTTCCATGAAGCCCTGGAAGTCATAGCTGCAGTGCTCGCCGCCGATGTGGACGTTCCCCTGCGCGGCGCCCTCGTAGCGGGCGTACCGGTGCAGGTAGCCGGTGGGCCAGTACGAGTACGCGCCGAGGGAGTACGGGTTGCGGTGCCAGGCCGACAACTGGGCACGGCCGTTCCATGCGGCCCTGGTGCCGGGGAAGAAGGCATCGATGCCCGTCAGCATCCGGGCCGCGAGGGTCCGTACGTAGGGGTCGGTCTCGGTGGCGAAGGGAGTCCCGGGCGTGAGGGAGCCGGCCAGGGCGCCGCCCCCGTACTGGAGCAGGATGCCTCCGTTGCCGGGCTGGACCTTGGTGGTGTCCCAGGTCTGCTGGACGTCGGAGTCGGTGAAGCACTCACCGGCGGTGACGCCGGGCCACGGGCCGGTGCCGCGCCACGGACGGCTGGTGAACTGCATGTTGAGTTTGGTGCAGTAACCCATGCGGGCGTCGCGCAAGAGGTTCCGCATGAGCGGGTCGAAGCCGGCTGCCGTGAGGTCGATGCGCTGGAGCACGGGCAGGGGTACGCACAGGATGGTGTGGTCGGCGATGACGGTGCGCAGGGTGCCCGAGTCGTCGAAGGTGAGGGTCTGTGTTCCATCGGAGTTGGCTCTGACGGCCGTGAGTTCGCGGCCCATCAGCAGGGAGCCGGAGGGCAGGGCCTGTGCGATGGCGTGGGGAAGCCGGTCGTTGCCACCGGTGATGTGGTAGCGCTCGTTGGACAGACCCCAGACGTTGAAATTGCCGGGGTTGGGCTGGTAGCCCATGAGGAGGACCAGGGCGAGTGCGGACTGGTCGACGGTGTCCGCGCCGTATTCGACGTTGTAGGCGACGTCGATGAACCGGCCGAGGCGCGATGTGTGACCGCCGGGAACCCGGGTCTCGATCCATTCGTAGAGGGTCATGTTGTCGAGGGTGGTGCCGGCGGGGGTGGTGGAGTTCCAGGTGACTTCGCCCGCGTCCTGCAGGTCCCGGCGCAGTGCCTGGTAGACGGCCTTGAAGTCCTCGTCGGCCTGGGCGCGCGCGTAGTAGCCGCCGTCGAACCACAGGACTTCTTCGGCCCCGTTGGGCCCGCCGCCGAGGAAGTCCTCGGTGGGGAGGTTGAAGCGGCGGCACAGTTCGAGGATCTTCTTGTGGCTGGTGTCGATCAGCTCGCCGCCGATCTCGGAGGTCTGGCCGTACGCCCAGTGGTCGCGCTGGGTCCACATGCGGCCGCCGACGCGCGCGGGGTTGGCCTCGTAGACGGTGCAGGCGATGCCCGCGTCCTGGAGGGTGAGGGCGGCGGTCAAGCCCGCGATCCCGGCGCCCACGACGGCCACGCGGGGGCTTCCGGCTGGTGGCGTCTTGCCGTCGGGGAGCGCTTCGGCGCGGGCGGGGCCGGTGGTGGCGGCGGCCGCCAGTGCGGTGCCGAGGCCGAGTGCCGCGGCACGCTCCAGCAGGGCGCGGCGGCTCAGGCCCCGCACATCGGAGACGGGGAGGGCGAGTTGGCGGGCGGCCGCGTGTTCGGCGGCGAACTGCTTGAGCGCGTGCATGACGGAACTTCGGGCCATGGTGGTGGCTCCTCGGGTGTCAGACGTTCGCGGCGGAGGGGGAAACGCTCTCGGGGCCGGGGTCACTCGGGTCGCTCCGTTCGGCGGCGTCCTCCAGGACGATCCGGCCGATGACCTCGTAACGCTCGGGGGCCCTGAACTTGAGGTAGACGCCGAGTCCGAGGCCGCCGAGGAAGACGGCGGCGACGATCCAGGGGATGAGGGTGAAGACGAGGGAGTCTGCGGCGAGCCCGGCCGCGGTCTTCATGTTGAGGACGAGCAGGATGACGACGGCGCTCATCCCGATCCCGCCGAGCAGCGGCGCGGTGAACGTCTTGAACCAGTGCCGGTCCTCGGGATGGTTCTTGCGGAAGTAGCCGATCACGGCGAAGGAGCACAGGGTCTGGACGATGAGGATCGCCATCGTGCCGAGGATCGCGAGCAGCGTGTAGAGGTGGATGTACGGGTCCTGGCCGGTGATCCAGAAGCCCGCGACGAGGAGGACGGCGATGACGCTCTGCACGACGGAGGCGACGTGGGGGGAGCCGTGCTTGGCGTGGGTACGGCCGAGCGCCGGGTGGAGGAAGCCCTCGCGGCCGATCGCGTAGAGGTAGCGGGCGGCGCACTGGTGGAAGGCCATGCCGCAGGCGAAGGAGCCGGTGAGGAGCAGCCATTGGAAGGAGTCCACGGCCCACGTGCCGATGAACTCCCGGGTGGGCGCGAAGAAGAGGTCCAACGGGCTGGCGGAGGCGGACAGTTCGACGGACTTCGACAGTCCGTTGCCCGCGATGGTCATCCAGGAGACGTAGATGTAGAAGAGACCGACGCCGACGACCGAGATCAGGGTGGCCTTCGGGATCACCCTCTTGGGGTCGCGGGATTCCTCGCCGTACATGGCGGTCGATTCGAAGCCGACCCAGGACCAGAAGGCGAAGAACAGGCCGAGCCCGGCCGAGGTTCCGGTGAAGGCGTTCTTCGGGTTGACCGGTTCCAGCGGGATACCGTCCGGGCCGCCGCCCGCGAGCAGCACGGCGGTGGCGACGGCGAACAGGACGGCTATCTCGCCGACCAGCATCACGCCGAGCGCCTTGGCCGTGAGGTTGATGTCGAAGTGCGCGAGGACCGCGGTGACGGCCAGCATCGTGGCCGCGTACAGGATCCAGGGGAGGTCGATGCCGAGTTGGTCGTGGACGGTCGTCTTGGCGAAGTACGAGAAGACGCCGACGATGGAGGCCTCGAAGACGATATACGCGAGGACGGCGAGCATCCCGGAGGCCATCCCGGCGATCCTGCCGAGGCCGTGCGAGATGTACCCGTAGAAGGCGCCGGCGGCGGTGATCCGCTTGGCCATGGCGACGTAGCCGACGGCGAAGACCGTCAGGACGACGGTCGCGAAGAGATAGCCGGCGGGGGCTCCGGTGCCGTTGCCGAAACCGACGGCGATGGGCAGGTTGCCGGTCATCGCGGTGATCGGCGCGGCCGTGGCGACGGCCATGAAGACCACCCCGACCAGACCGACCGAGTTCGCCTTGAGCCGATGGACCTGACCGCTGGGACTGTGGGACATGGACGTCCTCTCGCGCTGGCGGCGGGTAGCCGATGGGAAGGCGGCCACTCTCTTACCGCGTGACCCGCGCCACAATCGACAGAAGGACTCCCAATCGGCCCGCGGAGACGACGAGTTGTCGGCCCGTCCGGGGTGGGGACCCAAGGCGTAACCGCCCGGTGATGTTCACGGAACACCGGAGCGGCTAAGGGCGGCCCCGGTGTCCCGGAACGAGTTCAGTCCCGGCGCCGCGCCGCCGCCAGAGCGTCCTTGACTTCCTGCACCACGCGGGCCGCGTCCTCGGGGTTGTTCACGACATCGGTGTGGTTCATGTCGACGACGAGGACTTCGCTGGCCGAGTAGTGCTTGTGCACCCAGTCGTCGTAGCCGGACCACAGCACCCGGTAGTACTCGACGAGGCTGTCGTCCTGCTCGAAGTCGCGGCCCCGCAGACCGATGCGGTGCAGCACCGTCTCGAAGTCGGCCTTGAGGTAGATCATGAGATCGGGTGCCTTGCGGTAGGGCAGGCCGTCGATCTCGCGCATCATCTCGCCCAGCAGTCCCTCGTACACGCCCATCTCAAGGGTGCTGATGCGGCCCAGATCGTGGTTGACCTTGGCGAAGTACCAGTCTTCGTAGATCGAGCGGTCGAGGACGTTGTCGCCCTGCTTGTACGCCTCCTTGATCGAGGCGAACCGCGTCTGCAGGAAGTAGAGCTGGAGCAGGAAGGGGTACCGCTTCGCCTGGATCTCCTCGGGGCTCGCCGTGTAGAAGAGCGGCAGGATCGGGTTGTCTTCCACGCTCTCGTAGAAGACCTCGCTGCCCAGCTCCTTGGCGAGCAGCTCGGCGACGCTCGTCTTGCCGATCCCGATCATGCCTCCGACGCAGATCACTGACATACCTCACTTCTCCCTGGGGGTTTTCTGTTGGCGGGCGGGGGCCGGGCGCCCCACACCACAGAGACGCAGGCCGGAAGGCACTCGATTCCCCAAGATCTTCATGATCAGCGTCATGTGGTCCACGTCCGGGCCCGGGCCCCGACGCGCCACCGCCCCGTGGCCGCCTTGAAGCATAAATGACGTCTCGCCCGTCAGAATCCCGCCAGCACCCCGGCAGAGCCCCGTCAGGATGTCGTCTGTACGGCGTCAGCGATCCATCAGGGGTGGCCGGAACCGGCCCCGGCCGCCCTAACGTCGGCCGCATGAACCGACCCATCAATCCGTCCGCGAACGGCGCGCGGACCGGTCACGCGGAGCCCCTCGGACCGACCGCACAGGACACCCACTGGGCCGGTGAGCGGCGTTCGGCGCTCGGCGTGGCCTCTTTGCTCTTCAGCGCCCTGCTGGTGCTGGACGCGGGTGCCGGGCGGCTCGACGTGACCCGTGGCGCCCTCTGGTCCGGCCTGGCCGTCCTCCTCTTCGTGGTCCTGCTGCCGCCCCGGGTCTCGACCCGCCCCGGTCTGCTGAGCGCCCGCGGACTGCTGGTGGAGCGCAGCGTCCGTACCGACCGCCTCGTCTCCGTCCGATGGTCCGACGGGGTGGCGCAGCGGATGGTCCTGCGGGACACCCAGGGCGGCCGGGTCGAGATCGACCCGGCCGTCCTCGTCCGCAATCCGGCGATGTGGCGGCGGCTCGACGCCGATACGCGCACCTCCGTCGAGCGCGGCACGCTGCTGTGCGGCGCGACCGCCTTGCGCCGGCTCGCCGGGCGCATCGACCGCGAGACGGCCCACACGGTCTTCCGGGTGTCCGGACTGGAGTGACGGACCGCACGGACCGCACGGACCCGGCGGACCCGGCGGACCCGGCGGACCCGGCGGACCCGGCGGACCCGGCGGACCCGGCGGACCCGGCGGACTCAGCGGACTCGGCGGGCCTGTAGGACCTCAGCCGAGGCCGGGGATCGCGGACACCAGCAGGTCGATGAGCTTGATGCCGACGAAGGGCAGGATCAGCCCGCCGAGGCCGTAGACGCCGAGGTTGCGCCGGAGCAGGTCGTGGGCGGAGGCGGGCCGGTAGCGGACGCCGCGCAGGGCGAGGGGGATCAGGGCGACGATGATCAGGGCGTTGAAGATGATCGCCGAGGTGATCGCGGAGGTCGGGCTGCTCAGGCCCATGACATTGAGGGCTTCGAGTCCCGGGTAGGCCGCGGTGAACATGGCCGGGATGATCGCGAAGTACTTCGCCACGTCGTTCGTGATCGAGAAGGTGGTGAGCGCTCCCCGGGTGATCAGGAGCTGCTTGCCGATCTCGACGATGTCGATGAGTTTGGTGGGGTTGGAGTCCAGGTCCACCATGTTCCCGGCTTCCTTGGCGGCCGAGGTGCCGGTGTTCATGGCGACGCCGACATCGGCCTGGGCGAGGGCGGGGGCGTCGTTGGTGCCGTCGCCGGTCATCGCGACGAGCTTGCCGCCCGCCTGCTCCCGCTTGATGAGCGCGAGCTTGTCCTCGGGGGTGGCCTCGGCGAGGTATTCGTCGACGCCCGCCTCGGCGGCGATGGCGCGGGCCGTCAGCTCGTTGTCCCCGGTGACCATGACCGTACGGATCCCCATGCTGCGCAGCTCCGCGAAGCGCTCGCGGATGCCCTCCTTGACCACGTCCTTGAGGTGGACGATGCCCAGCACCCGCGGGCCGTCCCAGTCGTGGACCGCCACCAGCAGGGGCGTGCCCCCAACGTCTCCGGGAGGGCCGGTTGACCGGAGCCCCGGGAGGAGTGCCGAGACCCGGAGGGACGTGCTGCGCGGCGGCGGGAGGCATGGCGGGACCTTCTGACGGTACGGGAGTGGGGTGTCGCCGCCGGGGACCGCACTCCATGGACCCCCTCGGCCGTCATGTGAGCGTGCGGGGTCCCCGGCGGCGCAACAGGCAGGAAACTACTGCCCGTTGCCTGCCCGGCACGCCTGTGCGCGCGGGAATTGGCGTCGTCTTGACGGCGGCGCACGGGAAGCGTCAAGCCGCCGCCAAGGGCACGTCAACGCACGTCACCGGTGATGCGGAAACGCAGTCGGCAGATGACCGCGTCGGTGTCACGGCGCACCGCGTGGGCGACGACGGAGCCACGCTGGTTCTGGAGCATCCGCTGCCACAGACGGGCGGGTTCGGTCTCCGGGATGAGTACGGTCACCTAGGCGTCCGGGTGGGTGTCCGCCAGCTTCCGTACGTACGCCGACACCGGGCGGCCCACCGCGTGCTTCTCCGAGGCGACTTCGATGAGTTCCACGCCTGGATCCCACAACTCCCAGTCCCGGCGCAGGGCTTCGGCGGCCTGCCGGTCCTCGGCCGTGGGGTGGGTGACGGTGACGGCGAGGACCTCGTCGCCCAGGGAGCGGGCGGCGGTGAGGGCCTGGCAGGTCAGCCGGGACAGACCGGAGACGGGGACCACGACGAGCGAGTGCGCCCGGTGCGGCGGCTGCGGGACACGGCCCAGTTCGAGGCGCTCGCCGATCTCGGCGTAGGCGCGGTGGATCCTCTCGAAGGCGAGGACGATCAGCGGCAGGGCCAGCACGATCAGCCAGGCGCCTTCGGTGAACTTGGTGGCGGTGACGACGACCGCGCTGACGCCGGTCAGCAGCGCGCCGAAGCCGTTGAGCGCGGCTTTGGCCCGCCACCCCTTGGGGCGTTCGCCGTGCCAGTGGCGGACCATGCCGACCTGGCAGAAGGTGAAGCCGACGAAGACGCCGATGGCGAAGAGCGGGACGAGGGTGTTGGTGTCTCCGCCCGACAGGACCAGCAGGACGGCGGAGACGAGCGCCAGCCAGACCACTCCGTGCCGGTGGACCTGCCGGTCGCCCTTGAGGGCGAAGACGTGCGGCAGGTGGTTGTCCCGCGCCAGCAGGCTCATCAGGACCGGCAGCCCGCCGAAGGAGGTGTTCGCGGCGAGCGCCAGGAGCACCATGGTGGCGAACTGGACCACATAGAAAGCCCAGTTGTGCCCGAACGAGGCATCCGCGAGCTGGGCGAGGACAGTGACGCCCTCGACGGGCTGGAGGTGGAAGCGTCCGATCAGGACCGACAGGCCGATCAGCATCACGCCCAGCAGCGCCCCGAGGGCCACCTCGGTGCGCTGAGCGCGGCGCACGGCCGGGGCGCGGAAGGACGGTACCGCGTTGGCGACGGCCTCGACCCCCGTCAGCGCCGAGCACCCGGCGGCGAAGGCCTTCAGCAACAGGAGCGCGCCGACGGCCCCCGCCCCGTCCCCCAGTGCGCCCTCGCCGAGCGCGGAGGCGTGTCCCGCGGCGGACGCCGTGCTGACCGGGCCGTCGCGGAAGAGCCCGACGGTGATCATCGCGAGGATCGATCCGACGAAGAGCGCGGTCGGAAGGAGGAAGGCCTTGGCGGAATCGACCAGCCCGCGCAGGTTCACGGCGGTGACCAGGGCGAGAACGGCGAGGCAGATCCAGACCCGGCTGCCGTGGAAGCCGGGGAAGGCCGAGGTCAGGGCGGCCACGCCCGCGGTGACGGAGACCGCGACGTTCAGGACGTAGTCGAGGATGAGCGAGGCCGCCGCGACCAGGCTCGTGCGTCGGCCGAGGTGTTTCCTGGCCACGGCGTACGACCCGCCGCCGTCCGGGAAGGCAGCGATCACCTGGCGGTACGACGCGACCAGGACCGCCAGCAGAGCGGCGATGGCGAGCGTGACCGGGAGGGTGAAGCCCATGCCGTGGGCGCCTGCCGCGGCCAGCACGAGCACGACCGACTCCGGGCCGTATGCGACGGACGCCATCGCATCGAGCGACAGCGCGGCCAGGCCCTGGAGGGCGGTCAGCCGGTGCCGGTCGCCCGCCGCGGGAGCGCCCGTCCCTGCCGCACCCGTCCCGGGGGCGCCCGGATCGGGGGCGCCCGGATCGGGGGGCTGCTCCTGGCCCGGCCCCTGGGCGGCTGTGGTCGGTTTTCCTGCGTGAATGGCCATGTCGCCGGTCCCTCCGAGTGGGCAAAGTCCAGACAGCGTCGAAGCCGCGCGGGCGTACGGACAGCGCTCTTGGCGCGTTCTATACGCCCGCCCGGGCACTCTTCACGTGCTTCATACGGGCAGAGTGCGCTGCGCGGGCCGTTTTCCCTCCGGGGGCGCCTCAAACGCCGGCGGGGCTGAAGGGGCAAAGCAGCCTCGCCGGCGATTGAGGCGCCGCCGGAGGCAAGACCGGCCCACGCCGGGCGCCAGCGTATGAAGTCCGTCAAGAGGGGCCGTCGAGCGTTGCGCCGTGTGCGCACGGGGGCAAGCTGGTTGCATCGGCTCGTCCGGACGGGAGGCCCCACATGTCCGGTTACCGGCTCCGGCTCCGCGATCCCGCCGCCCTGCTCGCCGGCCTCGCGGCCCCCGCACTCGTGGCGCTCGCCCTCGTGCCCATCCGCACGGACGTCTCGGCGACCAACGCCGCGCTGATCCTGGTGGTCGCGGTGGTCGCGGTCGCCGCCCTGGGCAGCCGCACGGCCGGGGCGGTCGCCGCGCTCTCGGCGGCCGGCTGGTTCGACTTCTTCCTGACGAGGCCCTACCAGCGGTTCACCATCTCCGACCGCAACGACGTCGAAACAGCCGTCCTGCTCCTCGTCGTCGGGCTGATCGTCTCGCAGCTGGCGGTGCGTGCGCGGCGGCTCCAGGCGGTCGTCGTCACCGACACCGCACATCTGTCGAGCCTCCAGGGGACGGCCCGGCTGATGGAGGACGGCGAAGCGCCGGAGGCGGTCGTCGAGTACGTGCGCCGAGAGCTGGTCGGGCTGCTGGGGCTGCGCGGCTGCCGCTTCGAGTACGGCACCTTGATGGGCGCCCTGCCGCGCCTGGAGCACGGCGGCGGCCTGTGGCTGCGCCGTCCGGGGCGGGTCACGCAGTACGCGGACTGGCCCGAGGGAGAGACCGAACTGCGTGCCGTGGGCGGCGGCCACTACTACGGCCGTTTCCTGCTCGACCCGCTCCCGGGGTGCCCGTTGCCGTCGGAGGAGGCCCGCCTCGTGGCCGTCGCCCTCGCCGGGCAGGCAGGGGCCGCCCTGGACACGGCAGGCCTCTCCCACCAGGGCTGAGGAGCCCTTTCTTCAACGCCCTGATCATCATCGCCCTGGTCCCGCTCGCCCTCAAGGGCGTCCGCTACCGGCCCACCAGCGCCGACAAGATGCTCCGCCGCAACATCGGCATCTACGGACTCGGCGGCCTCATCGCCCCGTTCATCGGCATCAAGCTCATCGACCTGCTCATCTCCCTCATCCCCGGGCTCGCCTGAACTAGGAACGTGCTGAGACGACAATGAACACCTCTGTAGGGAACACCGTGCGCCTGATTGGCGCGGGCCTCCGAGCGCTCCTCGTTCTGACCGTGGTCTGCGGGGTCCTCTATCCCCTCGCCGTCACCGGCATCGCCCAGGCCGCCTTCAACGAAAAGGCCAACGGCTCCGAGATCAAGGACCAGAGCGGCCAGGTCGTCGGCTCCTCCCTCATCGGCCAGAGCTACAACCTGCCGAAGAAAAACCCGGACGACGCCGAAGAGGCCGTCAAGCCGGACCTCAAGTGGTTCCAGCCGCGCCCCTCCAACGGCCTCGGCAGCAACAGCGTCAACACCCAGTACGCGCTGATCCTCTCCGGCGCCACCAACCGCTCCGCCGACAACGGCGCGGTCAACGGCAAGTGCGGCAAGGCCGCCGAGGAGGGCACCCTCTGCGCCCTGGTCATCTCCGCCAAGGACGCCGTCGTCGCGGACAACTCCACGGCCGGCTACAAGGTCAAGCCCGAGGACGTGCCGGCCGACGCCGTCACCTCCTCCGGCTCCGGCCTCGACCCGGAGATCTCCCCCGAGTACGCCAGGCTCCAGATCCACCGGGTAGCCGAGCGGAACAAGCTCGACGTCAAGCGGGTCGAGAGGCTCGTCGCCGAGCACACCACCGGCCGCACCCTCGGCTTCATGGGCGAACCCCGCGTCAATGTCCTCGAACTCAACACCGCCCTCAAGGCGCTGTCCAAGACCTGACGTTCCGCATCGCAAGGGTCCGGAGCCGGTGGACGCGAAGCTCCCCCGGTGGGGATGCCCGGCGTGCGCCGGCTCCGGCCCGTATCCGCCTGAAGAGGGAGGCCCCACACCGATGATCAAGGTGCTGGTGGTGGAAGACGACGCCCAGCTCGTCCGCGCGCTCAGGATCAACCTGGAGGCGCGGAAGTTCGAGGTGGAGACCGCTTCCAACGGACACAACGCCCTGCGGCTGGCGGCCGCCCGCACGCCGGAGGTCATCGTTCTGGACCTCGGCCTGCCGGACATCGACGGCGTCGAGGTGATCGAGAAGGTACGGGAGACCAGCGGCGTGCCGATCCTGGTCCTCTCGGCCCGCCACGCGTCCGAGGAGAAGATCCGGGCCCTGGACGCGGGGGCCGACGACTACATGACGAAACCATTCAGCATGGACGAGCTGCTGGCCCGGCTCCGGGCCGCGGTCCGCCGGGGTGAGGCCCCGGCACCCTCCAGGGAGATCTCCACGGTCACGACCGACGACTTCACGGTGGACCTCGTCGCGAAGAAGGTCGAGCGCGGCGACCGCCGCGTACGGCTGACCCCCACCGAGTGGCACCTGCTGGAGATCCTCATCACCAACCCCGGCCGGCTGGTCAGCCAGCGAAAGCTGCTGCTCGACGTCTGGGGACCGACGTACGCCGGCCACACCAACTACCTGCGGGTCTACATGGCCCAGCTACGCCGCAAACTGGAAGCGGACCCCTCGCACCCGAGGTACCTGATCACCGAGCCCGGTATGGGCTACCGCTTCGAGGGATGACCCAAGAAAAATGGGACGCGGCAAGTTTCGTATCTACCTGGGCTCGGCCCCCGGCGTCGGCAAGACGTACGCGATGCTCTCGGAGGGCCACCGCGGGGTGGAGCGCGGCACCGACGCCGTCGTCGCCTTCGTGGAGCACCACCACCGTCCGCGCACCGAGGTGATGTTGCACGGACTGGACCAGATTCCCCGGCGCGAGCTGGAGTACCGGGGGTCCGTCTTCACCGAGATGGACGTGGACGCGGTCCTCGCGCGCCGCCCGGCCGTCGCGCTCGTGGACGAACTCGCCCACACCAACGTGCCCGGTTCGCGCAACGCCAAGCGGTGGCAGGACGTGGCGGAGCTGCTCCGGGCGGGGATCGACGTGGTCTCCACCGTCAACATTCCAGCACCTGGAGTCCCTCGGCGATGTCGTCGAGACGATCACCGGGGTGCGGCAGCGCGAGACGGTCCCCGACGAGTTCGTGCGCCGCGCGGACCAGATCGAGCTGGTCGACATGTCCCCGCAGGCGCTGCGCCGCCGGATGGCGCACGGCAACATCTACAAGGCCGACAAGGTCGACGCGGCCCTCTCCAACTACTTCCGGCCCGGCAATCTGACCGCCTTGCGCGAACTGGCCCTGCTCTGGGTCGCGGACCGGGTCGACGAGTACCTCCAGGAGTACCGCGGCGAGCACAACATCCGCTCCACCTGGCAGGCCCGCGAACGCATCCTCGTCGATCTCACCGGCGGCCCCGAGGGCCGTACGCTCATCCGCCGCGCGGCCCGGCTCGCCGAGAAGGGCTCGGGCGGCGAGGTGCTGGCCGTCTACATCGCCCGCAGTGACGGCCTCACCGCCGCCTCCCCCAAGGAACTCGCCGTCCAGCGCACCCTGGTCGAGGACCTCGGCGGTACCTTCCACCACGTCATAGGCGACAACGTGCCGGACGCGCTGCTGGAGTTCGCCCGTGGCTGCAACGCCACCCAGATCGTGCTGGGTGGCAGCCGCAGGCGTTCCTGGCAGTCCGTCTTCCGCCCCGGTGTCAGCGCCACCGTCGCCCGCGAGTCCGGACCCGACCTCGACGTCCACATCGTCACCCACGACGAGGCCGCCAAGGGCCGCCGCGGCCTGCCGGTCGCGCGCGGCGCGCGGCTCGGCCGCTCCCGCATCATCTGGGGCTGGCTCACCGGGGTGGCCGGTCCCGCGCTGCTCTCGCTGCTGCTCACCCAGGTCGTCCCCGACCTGGGGCTCGCCAATGACATGCTGCTCTTCCTGACCTTCACGGTGGCCGCGGCGCTGCTCGGCGGACTGCTGCCCGCGCCGGCCTCGGCTGCCTTCGGGTCGCTGCTGCTGAACTACTGGTTCACCCCGCCGCTGCACGAGTTCACCATCTCCGACCCCAAGAACATCGTGGCCATCGCGATCTTCGTCGGTGTCGCGGTGTCGGTGGCCTCCGTGGTCGACCTGGCCGCCCGGCGCACCCACCAGGCCGCCCGGCTGCGCGCCGAGTCCGGGATCCTCTCGTTCCTCGCGGGCAGCGTCCTGCGCGGGGAAACGGCGCTGGACGCCCTGCTGGAGCGGGTGCGCGAGACCTTCGCCATGGAATCCGTGGCCCTGCTGGAGCGCGGTACGGGCGTGGAACCGTGGACCACGGCGGGCAGCACCGGCCGCAATCCCGTCGGCCGCCCCGACGCGGCGGATGTGGACATGCCGATCGGCGAGAACATGTCCCTGGCCCTGACGGGACGGGTGCTCCCGGCCGAGGACCGGCGCGTGCTCGGAGCCTTCGCCGCGCAGGCAGCCGTCGTACTCGACCGCCAGCGCCTGGTGGACGAGGCCGAGGAGGCGCGCCGCCTCGTCGAGGGCCACCAGATCCGTACGGCCCTGCTGGCCGCCGTCAGCCACGACCTGCGCACGCCGCTGGCCTCCATCAAGGTCTCCGTCACCTCGCTGCGCTCCACCGACGTGGAATGGTCCGAGGAGGACCGGGCCGATCTCCTGGAGGGCATCGAGGACGGCGCCGACCGGCTCGACCACCTGATCGGCAACCTCCTGGACATGTCCCGCCTCCAGACGGGGACGGTCGTCCCGCTCATCCGGGAGACCGACCTCGACGAGGTCGTCCCGATGGGCCTGGCCGGGGTCCCCGACGACAGTGTGGTCCTGGACATCCCCGAGACGCTGCCCATGGTCGCCGTCGACCGCGGCCTGCTGGAGCGGGCGGTCGCCAACATCGTGGAGAACGCCGTCAAGTACAGCCCGGCCGGGCAGAGCGTCCTCGTCGCCGCGAGCGCCCTCGCCGACCGGCTCGAACTGCGCGTCGTCGACCGCGGCCCGGGCGTCCCCGACGAGGCCAAGGCGCGGATATTCCAGCCGTTCCAGCGGTACGGAGACGCGCCCGCCGGCGCCGGAGTGGGCCTCGGCCTCGCCGTCGCCAGGGGCTTCCTGGAGGCCATGAACGGCACCCTCACCGCCGAGGACACGCCCGGCGGCGGACTCACCATGGTGATCACCCTGCCCGCCAAGGACGGGACGCCCCCGTCCCGACCGGACCTCCCCGCCCACTCGACCACGTGACGCGTGCGGGTACGGGGGCGGGGCGGCCCACTGCGGCACGGTCCTCCGCAGCGTCTCGGGCCCCGTTCTACCCCTCGAACTCCCACCCGCGGAGCCGGTCGATCAGAGCGGGGTCACCCTCGGTCTTCATGGAGGCCAGCGGGATCCGGTCGTACATGAAGAGGACCAGGTCACTGGCCGTGCCGTGCACGGAGGCGCCGACCGCGGCGGCGGGCGTCGTGCCGGGGGCGGGGACACGGGCGACGCGTGCGCCGTCGCCGTCGGTGGTGAGGCGCCAGGTGCGGTCTTCGGTGGCGTGGAAGTCGAAGGCGGTGGGCTCGTACGGCCAGGCGCTCCGCGTCGTGCAGCAGGTGGAGAGGAACTCCTCGGCTCCGTCGAGTGCCACCTCCTCGGGCAGCGGCTCCGGAGCGCCCACGGTGAGCTGGGCGTCGTAGGTGTGCACCGCTATCTCCTGGAGCTGGTGCCGGGCGACGGCGCCGCAGGTCCGCGGTGACTGCGACGAGCCCCACCAGGTCCAGCAGCCGCGCTCCGGGCCCGCCTCGCGCAGGGCGTCCAGCAGTTCCTGTGTCGATGCGGCCAGCCAGGCCAGCAGGGCCTCGCGGTCCTGCGGCATGGCCGGGGCGCCCTCCGGCGCGGCCTTGGCCGTGGCGTCGGGACCGGCGGTGATGGTGGCGGCCCAGGCGCGGCGTCCCTCGCCCAGGTGCCGCACCAGGTCGAGCAGCGTCCACTCGGGGCAGGTGGGCACCCGCACGTCGAGGCTGGGCGCGGAGGCGATCGCACTGCGGAAGGCGGTCGACCGTTCGTCGATCAGCCGCAGCAGACCGGGGAATTCAAGAATTTCGTGCATGGGGAACGTTTATCACCGTGCGGTGGGCGACCGCACGCAGATTTCGCGGCATCCGGGGGCGGCGGGCCCCCGGATGCCGCTGGGCGGGTCAGCTGATGGTCCACCGCTGGAGTGCGGAGCCGGTGGCCGGCTGCTGGGTCACCGGTGAACCGGCGGCCGTGGAGGTGGTGGTGAGGAGCAGTCCGCTCTTCACCGAGGTGACGGTGTACGTGCCGTCCTGTCCGCGGACGGCGGTCCAGCGCTGGTTGGCGCCGCCGTGGCAGGTCCACTGGATCACCTTGGCACCCGCGGCGGTGGAACCGTCGCTGATGTCGGCGCACAGACCGGACTCGGTGTTGGCGATCTCGTAGGAACCGTCCGACTGCCGGGTGAACTTCCACTTCTGGTTGGCGCCGGTGTTGGGGGTGTAGGTGATGAGCTGGGTACCCGGTGTGGTGCTGTGGCCGGGGTCGTCGAGTGCCATGCCTCCCGTGACCACCGTGCGGGTGCCGTCGAGGGAGTCGGGGGCGGTACCCACCGCCGTGAAGGTCAGGGCCTGTTCGGCGGAGGTGCGCGACGCTCCGGTTCCTCCGGCCGGGCTGGTCCACGAGCGTGCGGGTGTGGTCTCGGCGAGCCGGGTCGAGGTGGCGGACAGGCCGATGACCAGTCCGCTGTAGCGGTTGACGAGGCGGAAGGTGCCCGTGCCGGAGCCGTCGGCGGAGGAGGTCCCGGGGACGACGAACCATTGCTGGCCGACGGCCGGGCCGCCTGCCCCGGGTGTGGTGACGGTGGGCTTGGTCCCCCACGCGCGCTGCGCGGTCGACGTGGAGTCGACGCCCAGCAGTCCGCCACTGGACGCGTTGGCCACGCGGTAGCTGCCGTCGCCGTTGGCGGTGAAGGTCCAGCCTTCGGCGCCGGAGCCGGTGGACGTCTGGGAGGTGGTCGCGGAGCTGCCCGTGACCTGGGCGAGGACGCGGCCGCCCGCGCCGATCCGGTACACCTTGCTCGTGTCGATGGGGGCGGCGGGGGCGGAGGTGCCGATCGAGACGTTGACGTACTCGCTGGAGGAGTTGCCCGAGCATCCGAAGGAACAGTAGGAGCGGAAGTCCTTGCCGACGATGGCCGAGCCCGTCTTGTTGGCGCTGTCGAGGAACCACCGGTACCAGGAGGCGTTGGTGTAGGTGCCGGTGTCACCGAGCAGCCGCCACTTCTGGGTGGCGAGGTTGTCGGTGACATAGAACTGCTGGGGCGCCGTCCCGTCCTGGTTGACGGCCTGGGGCTCGCCCACGTACAGGCCGAGGTACGCGTTGTAGGTGACGTCCATGACGAACAGCGGTGAGGTCGGGGGCAGCGTGCCGGCCTGGATCTGCTGGTTCGCCGTTCCGGTGTTGGCCGGGTCGTACTCGCGGTCGGCCGGGGTGTATCCGGTGGTGCTGGACTGGTCGACCGGCACCATGTTGCTCTCCCGGCCGCCGACTCCGGGCTGGGACCAGGCCCCGTCGTACCACTTCTGCCAGGAGCCCGGCGCCATCTTGGCCGATATGGGGGCGCGGGCCACGTGCTCGTGGAAGGCCTTCCAGCCGCTGCCCTTGTCCACGATCCGCGATCCGTAGAAGGCGTAGAAGTAGCCCGAGGCGGTGTCGGCGAACAGGCGCGGGTCACCGTCGCCGTAGGAGTAGGTCTGCTGCGGGAAGGCCGTGGTGTCGCCCCGCGTGGTGCTGAACGGAGAGGTGATGACCTGGTTCTTGATCGTCCAGGTGTGTCCCTGGTCGGTGGAGACCGCGTAGTCGATGCCGTCGAAGTGGACGCCGTCACCGAAGGGCTGGGGGGTGAACTCGTTGTGCACCAGGCCGTACCAGTCGCCGGTGTCCGGGTCGACCCACACACCCACGAGGTCGCAGAAGTTCGGCTGCGAGTACCCCGAACCGGCCGGGGCGCTGGTGGACTTCAGCCCGGTCGGACTGTTGTTGCAGCGCCAGGTGGTGTCGTTGTTCCGGTCCTTGTTGTTGGCGGGGTTCACCGCGTCGCTGATGGCGCTCGACCGGGTGGCCGTGTCGAAGTTGGTGCCGGTGTAGAAGTTCCATCTGCGCTGTTCCGAGGAACCGTAGAGCGCGTGGGCCTGCTGGTAGTAGAAGGTGCCGTCCTTGTCGAGGTAGGGAGCGGCCGGGGTGTCGTCCGGCTGGGTCCAGGATCCCTTCGCACCGACCGTGACGGTGTAGCTGGCGGTGGCGTCCGCCGGGGCGGCCGGGGGCGGTGCGGCGGCGGCCGGTGCCGGGGCGCCCAGGGCGGGTGCACCGGTCATCGCGGTCATGGCCAGGGCGAACGCGGCCACCGCGCCCGCGAGTTTGTTCCGTGAGGCTGACACGACTCCTCCTCATTGTTCCTTCTTGCCGTCAGCCCTCATCCGATGTGGGGCTGCCGTGTGGGGGGACGCCCGTTGGGGTGGCGGGCGGAGGGCCACCGGGCGCAGCCCGGGCGGCCAGGGGCGGCTCAGCCTCCGGCGAGCACGTCCAGCAGCCGGGCGACCTCGGCCGCCGTCGCCGCGCGGGCCGCGCCCATGTATCCGCGCGGGTCGGACGTCGCGGGTTCGGCTTCGAGGCCTCGGCGGACGGCGCCGGTGAAGAGCCGGTTGAGGTGCGTGGAGATGTTCACCTTGGTCATTCCGGCGGCGACGGCCTTGGCGAGGTCGTCGTCCGACACGCCGGACGAGCCGTGCAGGACCAGGGGGATCCCGAGCGAGGAGCGCAGCCGGCCGATCAGGCCGAAGTCGAGGACGGCGTCCCGGGTGCCCATGGCGTGGGAGCTGCCCACGGCCACGGCGAGTGCGTCGACGCCGGTCGCGGACGCGAACTGCCGTGCCTCGTCCGGGTCGGTCCGTACTCCGGGGGCGTGCGCGCCGTCCTTGCCGCCGATGGCGCCCAGCTCCGCCTCGACGAAGACGTCGGCGCGGTGGCATTCCTCGGTGACGGCTCGGGTCCGGGCCAGGTTCTCCTCGTACGGCAGCCGTGAGGCGTCGAACATCACGGAGGTGAAGCCGAGTCCGGCCGCCTCGCGGACGAGTCCGGCGGACTCCGCGTGGTCGAGGTGGACGGCGACGGGGACGGTCGCGGAGCGGGCCAGGGCCAGCGAGGCCAGGCCGATGGGGGCGAGCGAGCCGTGGTAGCGCACGGTGTTCTCGCTGATCTGGAGGATCACCGGGCGCCCGGCCCGCTGCGCACCCGCCACGATGGCTTCGGCGTGCTCGATCTGTATGACGTTGAAGGCGCCGACGCCCCGGCTCTGCGCGTAGGCGGCGGCGATGATGTCGTCAGTGGGCGCGAGCGGCATGGACGCTCTCCTCGGTCGTGGTCGCGGTCGTGGTCGCGGTCGTCGTCGTAGTCGCCGTCGTAGTCGCACGGAGCCGGTCGTCAGGGGTGGTGTCGGCGGACTGCCACGCCAGCAGGCCCGCGCCGAGGCACCCGGCCGCGGCGCCGAGCGACGCGCGCACGATCTCGGGGCGGCGCTGGAAGGTGAGGCGGCGGGCCAGATCGGCGCGGAGCGGGCCGAGCAGCAGCTCCCCCGCCTCGGACAGGCCACCGCCGATGACCACGCGTTCGGGGGCGAGGATCGAGGCGAGGGCGGTGAGCGCGGTCGTCAGGGCGTCGACCGCTTCGTCCCACACGGCGCGCGCGACCGGATCCGCCCGGGCCACCAGCGCCGCGACCCCGGCCGCCCCGTCGACGGTGCGGCCCGAGCGCGCGGTGTAGGCGGCCGCGATGGCCGAGGCCGAGGCGATGGCCTCCAGACAGCCCCGGGCGCCGCAGGCGCACGCCGCGGCGCCGGGTGCGACGACCAGGTGTCCGGCTTCACCCGCGTACGCCGACGGGTGCGCGGGCCGTCCGTCGACCAGCGCGGCGGCCGAGATCCCGGTGCCGATGGGCAGGAACAGCATGTCGCGGGCGCCCCGGCCCGCGCCGAGGCGGCTCTCGGCGACGGCGCCGGCCCGCACGTCGTGCCCGAGCGTGACGGGCAGCTCGACGCGTGCCCGGAGCAGTGCGGCGAGCGGCAGGTCGCGCCAGCCGAGGTTGGCGGAGTACGTGGCCACCTGGGCCGCCTCGTCCACGATCCCCGGCACCACGACACCGGCGGCGACGGGGCGCGCGCCGTGGCCCGCGGCGCGGCCGGACAGCTCCCGCAGCGCGTCCCCGATCGCCTCGACGACGGCGGCCGGGCCGTGCGTGCGCGGTGTCGGCCGGCGCAGGCTGCTGAGCGGCAGCATCGCCCGGTCCAGCACCGCGCCCTTCATCGACGTACCGCCCACATCGAGCGCGATGACGCAGTCGAGCGGGCCCGGCGGTCCGGTGCGGTCAGCCACGGTCGGGGGCGAGGACGACGGAACGGGTGAGGTTGCGCGGCCGGTCGGGGTCGAGGCCGCGCTCCTCGGCGCACAGCACGGCGAGGCGCTGCGCCCGGACGAGGTCGGCGAGGGGGTCGCTCGCCCCGTGCCCGTCCCCGGATCCGGTGAGGCAGGTGCCGCCGACGCGGGTCACCTCGTCCGCCAGGCCGCGCGGGGCCGGGCCGAACACCCAGACCGCCCGGCGGGGGCCGGTGATGCCCGCGGGGCCGTGCCGGTATTCCATCGCCGGGTAGGCCTCGGTCCAGGATCCGGCCGCCTCGCGCATTTTGAGCGCCGCCTCCAGTGCGAGGGCGTAGGTCCAGTCGGTGCCGAGGAAGGTGATCTGCTCGGCGTCGCGCGTGGCCGCGGGGAGGGGTTGCGTGACGGCCCGCTCGGCGTCGAGGGCGGCCTGCTCCAGGGGACCCACTCCGGCGGGCAGGGCCCCTTCCTGCTCCAAGTGGGCGCGGAGCAGGGCGAGGGCGGTGGTGGCGAAGCGGGTCTGGACGACCGACTGTTCGTCGGCGAAGTCCAGGACGGCGACGGCGTCGGCGGCGTCCATGACGGGGGTGTCGGGGTCCGCCGTGAGGACGCTGGTGGGCACCGTGCCCTTCAGGGCGGCCAGCAGGTCCAGTACCTCCGTCGTGGTGCCCGAGCGGGTGATGGCCAGGACCCGGTCGTAGCGGCGGGCGGGCGGGAAGGCCGAGGCGGCGAAGGCGTCGGTCTCGCCGTGGCCGCCGTGCTCGCGCAGGGCGGCGTAGGCCTGCGCCATGAACCAGGAGGTGCCGCAGCCCACTACCGCGACCCGCTCGCCCCGGCGCGGGAGCACGGGCAGGTGGGCGGTGACGGAGGCGGCGGCGCGGCGCCAGCAGTCCGGCTGGGAGGCGAGTTCGCGGGCGGTGTGGGATCCGGTGCCGGGGGGCTGCGGTGCGGTGGTGGGCATCGGTGGACTCCTTCGACGGGGTGGGCGGTCGACGGCTCGTGGAGGGCGAGCGGGGTGTGGAGCGGGGCCGGGCCGAGCCGGGCCGTCAGTCGAAGGTCTCGACGAACTCTTCGGCCGGGCCGAGGTCCGGCCGGTCGCACAGCACGACGCCGTCCCCGAAGTGCTCCAGTTCGAGCACGGTGAGGGTGTTGCGGCCCGCGTGCAGGAACGGGTGCGGGAGGTAGAGGGTGCGCTGCGGTCCCACCTCCCAATAGCGGCCCAGCAGGCTGCCGTTGACCCAGAGGAACCCCTTGCCGAAGCCCGGCAGCGCGAGGAAGGTGTCGGCCGGTTCGTCCAGGGTCAGCCGGGCGGTGGCGAAGCCGGTGGTCCCGTCGGCCGTGGCCGCCCCGCCGGGGGCGGCGAGCGAGGGGGCCCGCGCGATGTCCCCCGGCGTCCATTCGTCGAGGGGCAGCCGGTGCATGGTCCAGCCGTGCACCAGGCGCCGGTCCACGCGCACCCCGCCGAGGATGCCCTTGCCCTGGCCGAGGAGCGGTCCGTAGTTGATGCGTCCCTGGTTCTCCACCAGGAGCTCCAGCCGGATCCGCGCTCCGGTTCCGGACACGGTGCAGGAGGAGGTCTCCTGGTCGAGGACGGCCACGGGCACGCCGTCGGCGAAGACCTGGGCCCGGTCGTGCAGTCCGGTGACGGTCAGCGCGTGGGTGCCGGGCGGCAGGAGCGGGTGGGCCGTGTAGAGCACCAGGCCGGAGGACTGGCCGAGTTCCTCGAAGCTGAGCGGTGTGGGCGCGTGGACCGGTGCGCCGGCCCGGCGCAGTGCGTCCAGGAGGGCCGCGCCGCGGGTCACCGGCAGGGTACGGGGTGCCAGCAGGGGCGGGTCGGGGGGCAGTGGGCGGTTCGCGGCCGGGCCGCCGGGCGCGGTCAGTTTCTCGCGCAGTGCGTGGAACTTGGGGGTGAGCGCGCCGTGTTCGGCGATGGGTGCGTCAGAGTCGTAGCTGGTGACGGTCGGTTGCAGCCGGTCGCCGTCGTGGTTGGCGCCGGACCACAGGCCGAAGTTGGTTCCGCCGTGCGCCATGTAGAGGCTGACGGAGCCGCCCGCGCCGATGATGTCCGCGACGGATTCGGCGGCGTTCGCGGCCGAGCGGACGTGGTGCTTCTCGCCCCAGTGGTCGAACCAGCCGTTCCAGAACTCGGCGCAGAGGAAGGGCTCGTCGGGTCGGCGGGAGCGCAGGAGCGCGGCCGCCTCCTCGGGGCGCGAGCCGAAGGTGGCGGCCGCGAGTTCGCCGGGGACGGTGCCGCCGTCTTGCATCAGCGGGGTGGGGCCGTCGGCGGTGTAGAGGAGTTCGGTGATGCCGCGGTCGGTCAGCGCGTCCCGGACCCAGCGGACGTAGGCCTGGTCGTCGCCGTAACTCCCGTACTCGTTCTCGATCTGCACGGCCACGACGGGGCCGCCGTGGCGGGCCTGGAGGGCCGCGATGCGCGGGATCAGCTGGTCGAACCAGCGCCCGACCGCCTCCAGGAAGGGCGGGTACGAGGTGCGCGGGCGCATCCCGGGCGTGCCGGTGAGCCAGGCCGGGAGCCCGCCGTTGTCCCATTCGGCGCAGATGTAGGGGCCGGGGCGGACGATCACGTCGAGTTCCGTGCGCTGGGCGAGGCGGACGAAGCGGTCCAGGTCGCGCCAGCCGTCGAACCGTGCGTCGCCCGGGGCGCGTTCGTGGAAGTTCCACGGGACGTAGGTGTCGACGGTGTTGAGGCCGAGGGCGGCCACCCGTCGGAGGCGGTCCTCCCACTGCTCGGGGTGGACGCGGAAGTAGTGGAGGGAGCCGGAGAGCACGCGGTGCGGCCGGCCGTCGCGCAGGAAGGCGCCCTCGGCGTGCGTCAGCGTGGCCGGGTGCCGCCCCGCCGTGGGCGTGTGCGTGGGCGTGGGCAACGGCGCGGGCGTGGTCAACGGCGGGGTCGTGGTGGTCATTTGACGGCTCCGGCGGTCATGCCCGCGCGCCAGAACCGCTGGAGCGCGAGGAAGGCGATCAGGAGGGGGGCGACGGAGACCAGCGATCCGATGACGACCAGCGCGGGCGGCACCGCGACGTGGCTGGCGTTCCAGCCCACCAGGCCGACGGTCACCGGTTGCAGCCGGTCGTCGCCGAGCACCATCGCGGGCAGCAGGTAGTTGTTCCAGATCTCCACGAACTGGAACAGGAAGATGGTGACCAGGGCCGGGAGCATCATCCGGACCCCGATGGCCCGGAAGATCCGGAACTCCCCCGCGCCGTCGATCCGGCCCGCCTCCAGCACCTCGTCGGGCACGCTCTGCGCCGCGAACACCCGGGCCAGGTAGACGCCGAAGGGGCTGACGACGCTGGGCAGCAGGACGGCCAGTGGGTTGTCGATCAGGTGGATGCCGGAGAACATCAGGTAGAGGGGCAGGGTGAACAGCACCTTGGGCACCAGGACCGCCGCGAGCACCAGGGCGAAGACGGCGCTCCGTCCCGGGAAGTCGAACTTGGCGAGCGCGTATCCGGCGAGGGCCGAGAACGCGGTGCCGAGCAGTGCCCCGGTGCCGCAGTACAGCACGCTGTTGAGCATCCAGCGCCAGAAGATGCCGCCGTCCTGGCTGCTCAGCCGTCCGATGTTGTCGAACAGGGCGAAGCCGTCGAACCACAGGCCGTTGCCGCTGAACTGTTCGCCGAAGGGCTTGGTGGCCGAGACCAGCAGCCACCACAGCGGGGCGAGGAAGTAGAAAGCCGACAGGGCGAGGAGCGCCGTGACGGTGACGCGGCTGACCGCGCTCGTGTCCCGTCGCGACCTGATCGCCGGCCGGGTGGCGGAATGGGTCCGGATGGCGGGCGGGGTCCGGGTGTCGTGGAGGGTGGTCATGCGGGCTCTCCCCGGTCGGTCAGCTTGAAGAACACGAACGACACGACTCCCACGAGCAGGGCGAGGATCACCGACTGGGCCGCCGCGTACGGGTAGTTCCCGGCGGCCACGGCGCTCTGGGCGGACATGATCGGGGTGAAGGCGGAGGAGAGGGAACCGGCGGACACCGGCTGGAGCACGGCGGGTTCGTTGAAGAGCTGCGCCGATCCGATGATGGAGAACACGGCGGTGAGCACGAGCGCCCCGCGCACCGCCGGGATCTTGATGCTCCAGGCGATCCGGAACGCGGACGCGCCGTCCATCCGCGCGGCTTCGAGCACCTCGCCGGGGATCGCCTGGAGGGCGGCGTAGATGATGATCATGTTGTACCCGGCCCAGCTCCAGGTGACGATGTTCGCCACCGACCAGAGCACCAGGTGCTCCGCGAAGAAGGGGATCTCCAGCCCGAGGGGTTCCAGCAGCCGGTTGACGGGGCTGGACTGCGGCGAGTACATGAACGACCAGACGAGGGCCGCGCTGACGCCGGGGACCGCGTACGGGAGGAACCCCGCGAGCCGGAAGAAGCCCTTGCCCCGTGCGGAGCGGGAGTCGATCAGCAGGGCCAGCGCGAGCGCCACGCCGAGCATCACCGGCACCTGGACGAGCCCGAAGAGCGCGACGCGGGCGAGCGAAGAGGTGAACGCCCCGTCATGGAAGGCCCGTAGGTAGTTCCCGAGCGGGTGGAACTCCCTGGTCGGCGCGGTCAGGCCGAGCCCCGAGCGGCGGACGGTGAACAGGCTGCTGACCGCGGCGTAGACGATCGGGGCGATGTACACCGCCGCGAACAGGAGCAGGAAGGGAGCGCAGAACAGGAGCGCTCTCGGTCCGCGCGATGGCGGGGCGCTGACATGGGTCACGGGGGTCTTCCTTACTTTCGCTACTTTCGCTGCTTCACCGCCTCGCTATTTCGCGGTCCGGAGTCCCTGCTTCTCCATTTCGCCGAGCGTCTTGTCCTGCGCGGTGCGCAGCGCGTCGGCGACGGTGCCCTTGCCCGCCCACGCCTTGCCGAGGCCGTCGTCGAGGTCGGCGGAGGTCTTGGTCATCAGCGGTCCCCAGGTCCAGTCGGGGTCGACCTTGGGGGCGGCGGTCGCGAACACCTGGTAGATGTTCTGGCCGCCGAAGTAGGGGTCGGGCTTGAGCTGGGGCAGGGTGAGGAGGTCCTTCGCGGCCGGGTAGAGCGCGGCCTTGTCGACGAGGTCCCCGAAGGCCTGCCGGTCGGTGCTCATCCAGTGCGCGAACTCCCAGGCCGCCTTGGGGTTGTCGCAGCCCTTGAGGACCGCGGTCGCGGAGCCTCCGGCATTGCCGACCTTGGCGTCCCCGGCGTTCCACTGGGGCATCGGCGCGACCGCCCACTGGCCGGACCCGTCCTTCGCGCCGCCCTTGATGACCCCGGCCTGCCAGACGGCGCCGACGACGGTGGCGATGCTGCCGTTGCCCAGCCCCGTGTACCAGGCCTGGTCGTACATCGGGGCGCTGCTGATCAGCCCGTCCGAGGCCAGCCCCTGCCAGTAGTCGGCGACCTTCACATTGGCCGGGGACGCCATCGTGACCTGCCAGGCGTCGCCCTTGACCCCGAACCAGCTGCCGCCCGCCTGCCAGGCCAGGCCCGCGTAGTCGTAGTCCATGTAGGGCGAGGAGATGTACCGGTCGGGGCCGGAGGCGTGGATCTTCTCGGCGGCGGTGCGGTATTCGGCCCAGGTGGTGGGCGGCTGGAGGCCCAGCGAGTCGAAGACCTTCTTGTTGTAGAACAGCGCCATCGGGCCGGTGTCCACGGGGGCGCCGTAGGTCTTGCCGTCCAGGGTCACCGACTTCCAGGCGGCGTCCTGGAAGTCGCCCTTGACCGACTTCGCCTGCGCGGTGACGTCCTTCAGGGCCCCCTGTGCGGCGAAGCTCGGCAGGGTCTCGTAGCCGAGCTGGGCCAGGCAGGGCGCGTTCCCGGCCTTCACCGCGTTGAGCATCTTCTGGTAGCCGCCCTTCGCGCCGGGCTGCACCGTCTGGTAGCTGACCTGCGTCCCCGGGTGACTGGCGTTGAAGGCCTTGACGGCATCGGCGTAGCCGGGTGCCCATCCCCAGAATGTTATCGATGCCTTTCCGGCCTCCGGTGCCGGATCCGCCTTCGAGCACCCGCTGGCGGCGAGTGCGAGAACAAGGGAGCCAAGGGCTCCCATACAGCGGATCGTCGTACGCTTCACAGCTTCTCCTCCGGCCGTTGCACCTCGATGGATCGGAACTATGGCAGAGAATGTTATCGATGCCAATGGGTGCCACAGCTATCCTTCGGTGAAGGTCAAAGGCCAGCTGAAGCGGTATGGGAGCGATATCATCCGTGCTTGTGACGGCAAAGGAACCCATGGTGAAGCAGAGTCCCGGTGACCAGGAACGTCCGCCGGGGATGGCGGACGTGGCCCGGGTCGCCGGGGTGTCCGCGCAGACGGTGTCGCGCGTGCTCTCGGGGCACCCGAACGTCCAGGACAGGACGCGGGCCAAGGTGGTGGCCGCGGTGGAGCAGCTCGGCTACCGCCGCAACAACGCGGCGCGGATGCTGAGTTCGGGCCGCAGCCGCACCATCGGCGTGGTGACCCTCCAGACCACGTCCTATTCGCGGGCCGCCGTCATCTCGGGCATCGAGAACACGGCGCAGGCCGCCGGGTACGCGGTCAGCACCGCGACGACGACCTCCCTGGACACCTCCGCCATCGAGCGGGCCCTGGCCCGGCTCGCCGACCAGGGCGTCGAAGGCGTCATCCTGTCGGTGCCGCTGATCCACAGCAGCGACCGGATCGAGCAGCTCACCCGGTCCACGCCCACCATCACGATCGACGGCTCGCGCACGGACGCGACCGGGGTCGTGGCCGTCGACCAGGACCTCGCGGCCCGGCTGGCGACCCGGCACCTGCTGGACCTCGGACACGAGACGGTCTGGCACGTGGCGGGGCCCGCGCGGTGGCTGGAGGCCGCGAGCAGGCGCGACGGCTGGCGGACGGCGCTGGAGGACGCGGGCCGGTCCGTGCCGCCGCCGCTGGAGGGTGACTGGTCACCGGGCTCGGGCTACCGGGCCGGGCTCATCCTCGGCCGCATCCCGGACGTCACCGCCGTGTTCGTGGCGAGCGACGAGATGGCCTTCGGCGTGATCAGGGCGCTGCACGAGTGCGGGCGCCGGGTGCCCGAGGACATTTCCGTGGTCGGCGTCGACGACATCGAGCTGGCGGAGTACTGCACCCCGCCGCTGACCACGGTCGCGCAGCCGTTCGCCCACATGGGAGCGCTGGCCGTGGCGCAGCTGCTGCGGCACATCGCGGACCCCGGCGCGATGGCCGTTCCCGCGTCCGTGGAACCCGAACTCGTCGTACGGGCGAGCACCGCCCGCTGTCCGGACGCGGCGGGAGAACCCGGCCCGGGCTGAGCCCCGGACCGGGTTCCCCCGTACGTCCGGCAGCTCAGCCGACGCGGCCCGCGCCCCGGGACGGGACGGCCGTCAGGACGGCCGGCGGGTGGTGGCCCGCGCGCGCGAAGGCGGCGGTGACGGCCCCGGTGACCGAGGGCGCGAGGGCGGCGGGCACCAGGGCGATCACCGAGCCGCCGAAGCCGCCGCCGGTCATCCGGGCCCCCAGGGCTCCCGCCCCGACCGCCGTGTCCACGGCGAGGTCGGTCTCCGGGCAGGACACCCGGTAGTCGTCCCGCAGGGACGCGTGCCCGGCCGTCAGCAACGGGCCGAGGGCGGGGGTGTCACCGGCCGCGAGGCGGGCGGCCGCCTCGGCGACCCGCGCGTCCTCCGTGACCACGTGCCGGACCAGGGGCGCGAGTTCGGCCGGGAGCGCGGCGAGCGCCTCGCCCAGCCGGTCGGCGGGGAGGTCACGCAGGGCGGGCAGCCCGAGCAGGCCGGCCGCGCGTTCGCAACCGGCGCGCAGGGCGGCGTACGCGCCGTCGCCCAGGTCGTGCTGCACGCGGGTGTCGATGACCAGCAGCACCAGGCCGTGGGCCGCGAGGTCGAAGGGCACCTGCCGGTGCTCCAGGGTGCGGCTGTCGAGGTGGAGGGCGGCCCCTTCGGCGCAGCACAGGGAGGCCATCTGGTCCATGATTCCGCAGGGCACGCCCGCGAAGGCGTTCTCGGCCCGCTGGGCGATCCGGGCGAGTTCGGGACGGGGCAGCGCCAGTCCGTACAGGTCGTCGTAGGCGACGGCCACCGCGCATTCGAGGGCGGCCGAGGAGGAGAGGCCCGCCCCGGTGGGCACCGTGCTGTCGATGTGGAGATCGGCGCCGCCCACCGGGTGTCCCGCCTCGGCGAGGGCCCAGACCGTGCCCGCCGGATAGCGGGCCCAGCCCGAGACCGTGCCGGGGGCCAGGTCCGCGACGCGGATCTCGGTGATCCGGTCGCCCTCGCGGGCGCTGTGCAGCCGCAGGACGCCGTCGTCCCGGCGCCGGGCGGCCACGCGGGTGGTCTGCGGCAGCGCCATGGGGAGGGCGAAGCCGTCGTTGTAGTCGGTGTGTTCACCGATGACGTTCACCCGGCCCGGGGCGGCCCAGACGCCGTCGGGGAGGCCGCCGTAGAGCGCGCCGAAGGCCCGCGCCGAGCGGGCTGCGTCCGGGGCGTCCGGAACGCGGCCGGGGTGGAGGTCGGGGCTCACATCGCCTCCCGCAGGCGTCGTGCGGCCGTCTCCGGCGCGATGTCGTTGATGAAGGCTTCCATGCCGGATTCGGTCCCGGCCAGGTACTTGAGCTTGTCGTCCGTCCGTCGCACCGTGAACAGCTCCAGGTGCAGGGCGAGTTCGTCGCCGCCGCGGGCGGGCGCCTGGTGCCAGGCGGAGATGTACGGGGTGGGGTCGGGGCGGTCGAAGAGCCGGTCGAAGCGGCGGAGCAGGTCCAGGTAGACGCCGGGGAACTCGGCCCGTTCCGCCTCGGAGAGCCGGGTCAGGTCCGGGACCCTGCGGTGCGGGTAGAGGTGCACCTCGTAGGGCCAGCGGGCGGCGTACGGCACGAAGGCGGTCCAGTGCTCGCCCCGCAGCACCACCCGCTCCTCGGCGGCCCGCGCGCGGGCGACGAGGTCCTCGAAGAGGTTGCGGCCGGTGGCCGCGCGGTGCGCCGCGGCCGCGGCCGTCATCTTCACGGTGCGCGGGGGCGCCGCCGTGAACGCGTAGACCTGGCCGTGCGGGTGGGCCAGGGTCACGCCGATCTCGGCGCCGCGGTTCTCGAAGCAGTAGACCTGCTCGACACCGGGGCGGGCGGACAGCTCCGCGGTGCGGTCGGTCCACACGTCCAGGACCAGCCGGGCCCGGTCCGGGGTGAGGTCGGCGAAGCCTCCGGCGTGCTCGGGGGTGAAGCAGACCACTTCGCACCGGCCCGCCTCACCGGCCAGGGAGGGGAAGCGGTTCTCGAACACCGCGACCTCGTAGTCGGCCGCCGGGATCTCACTGAGCCTGCCCCCTCGGGAGGGGCACAGGGGGCACTCGTCGGCGGGCGGATGGTAGGTGCGGGCCTGCCGGTGGGCCGCGATGGTGACCCAGTCCCCGGTGGCCTCGTCGCGCCGGAGCCGGGGCCTGCTGTCCACGGGGTCCAGCGGCCGGAGGTCGGGCGCGGCCTGGCGTGCGGGGCTGCCGTCGGCGTCGTAGTAGATCAGCTCACGACCGTCGGCGAGTTGCGCGATGCTCTTCTTCACCGAACAAGACTAAACAAACTTCCTCAAGAATCAACAGGTGCGGGTGTTATCTTGAGGCCATGCAACTCGCTCAGCAAAGACGCTCGTTCATCCTGGAGACGGTGCGCCGGGAGGGCGCGGTACGGGTGACCGAGCTGGTCGAGCAGCTCGCCGTGTCCGACATGACCGTCCGCCGGGACCTGGACGCGCTCGCGGCGCGCGGTCTGGTGGAGAAGGTGTACGGGGGCGCCGTCCGGGCCCCCGAGGCCCGCGGCGAGGAACCGGGGTTCGACGCCAAGACGCCCCTGGCCACCGCCGCCAAGGCGGCCATCGCGGAAACGGCCGCCACCCTGGTCGAGCCCGGCAGCACGGTCGCGGTCTCGGCCGGCACCACCGCCTGCGCGGTCGCCGCGCGGCTGCTCGACGTCCCCCGGCTGACCCTGCTGACCAACTCTCTGCCCGTCGCCGAACTCGTCCGGGCCGCGTCCCGCGAGCGGGGGGAGGCCGCGGTTCCGTCCCTGCTCCTCACCGGCGGCTCCCCCACCCCGTCCGCCGCGCTGGTCGGCCCGCTCGCGGACATGGTGATCTCCACCCTCCATGTCGACCTGCTGATCCTGGGCGTGCACGGAGCGAGCGAGGAAGCGGGACTGAGCACGCCGAATCTGGCCGAGGCGCAGACCAACCGGGCGCTGATCGGGGCGGCCCGGCGGATCGCCGTCGTCGCCGACCACAGCAAGTGGGGCACGGTCGCGCTGAGCAGCTTCGCCCCCCTCGACCGCGTCGACTGCTTCGTCACGGACGCGGGGCTCCCAGAACCGGCCCGCGAGGTCCTGGCGGCCACGGTCGGCGAACTCCTGATCGCCGGGGCCGAGTAGCCCCTCGGGGCGGCGGCGCGGCCGATCCGGCGGCCGGAACCGGCGGCGGTCAGGGACGGTCCGGGGCCTGGGTTCCGGTGACGAAGACGACGTCGAGGGTGCGGGTACGGGTACGGGTACGGGTACGGGCGCCACGGCGGGGAGTGGGCGCGGTCGTGGCCGTGGCCGTGGCGGGAGCCGTGATCCAGGTGACGGCCCGGTCCGGGGCGAGCAGCCGCCGGGCATCGGCGGGGCCGCCGACGGCCTCCGTCGCGTACAGGACGCAGATGTGGTGGCCCGGCAGCCTGCTGAGGGCCTCGCCGCCCTGGCTGGTGCCGCCGTCGACGAGGGCGATGTCCCCGGTTTCCGCGACGGCCAGGGCGCAGCCGGTGATCGCCGCGTCCGTGGCACCGAGCAGCCCCGGGGTGAGCGAAGGCCCCTCGGACCGCAGCGCCGTCGCCGCGGGCAGGGCGGAGAGCCACTCCCGCGGTACGTCGGCGGGTACGGCCACGCTGGACGCCGCGTGCCCGGAGACGAGGTCCGCGATGACGTGCGCGAGCCCGCGCGGGGTCGTCCGGTGTACGGCAACGGCCCGTCCGGCGGCGCGGGGCACCGGCCAGTCGCCGGACACGCTGGACGCGGGCGCGGGCATGCCGGGGGCGGGCGCGCCGAAGGCGGGCGCGGCTGGCGCGGGCACCCCGGGCTCTCGCACCGCAGGCGCGGCTGGCGCGGGCGCAGGCGCAGGCACCCCGGGGGCGGCCACGGGTACCGCGGGGGCAGGCGCGGGTACCGCGGGGGCAGGCGCGGGTACCGCGGGGGCAGGCGCGACGGGCGCGGGCATGCCGGGGGCGGATGCGGCAAGCGCGGGCATCCCGGGCTGCGGCACGGCGGGCACGATCACGCCGCGCGCGGGCGCCGCTGGCGCGGGCACGGGCATCCCGAGGGCAGGCACGGCGGGCGCAGGCGCGGCCATCCCGGGCGCGGGCACGCCAGGAGCGAGCACAGCAGGCGCTGCCACACCAGGGACGGGCACCGCAGGCGCGGGCATCCCCGGGGCAGGCGCGGGTACCGCGGGGGCGGGCGCGGCGGGACCGCGGTCCGGGGTCATGCGGCACCGTCCGCGGACGCGCGGCGCGGCCGGAAGGGGCGCCGCTGGAAGGGGTGCGTTCGGTGGCGGGGCCACACCACGTGGCCGAAGGCGAGCGCGACGAGGCAGGCCAGCAGAGTGTCCACGACCCGGGCGGCGGTCTCCGCCGGACCGGCCACGGCGGCCGGGTTGGCGAGGACGAGGACTATGACGGTGGCGAGGGACGTGTGCCCTGCGTACGACCGGTCCGTCACCCCGGGCACCAGGGCGCCGACGACGACGGCGACCACGACCAGCACTCCCCCGTGCGGGGCGAGGACGGCCAGGGCGGCGGCGACCAGCACTCCGGCGAGGGTCCCGGCCGCGCGGTGCAGGGCACGCCGGTGCAGGGGCATGGCATCGAGCCGGAAGACGAGACAGGCGGTCAGCGGCAGCCACGAGGCGTGCCGGGGGTGCAGCGCGACGGCCACGGCCGCCGCGAGAGCGACGCACCCGGCGAGGCGCAGCGCGTGCCGGAGGTCCGGTGCGGTCGGGCGCAGCAGCGCCGCTGCCGTCCGCACGCGCGGGCCCAGCGACACCGCCACCCTCCGCACACGCGGGCGCAGCTCCACCACCGCCACCCGCACGCGCGGACCCGGCGACGCCGCCGCCCTCCGCAAACGCGGGCGCAACTCCACCACCGCCACCCGCACGCGCGGGCCCCGCGACGCAGCTGGCTTCCGCAGGCGGGGGCCAAACGGCGCCGCTGCCTTCCACCGACGGGGCCCAAACGGCGCGGCTGCCGCGCGCGGGCGACGGCCGTCGTGCCGTCGCCCGTACGGTCGCCCCGCCCCGGCACGGGCAACCCCGCGCGGCCCGAACCGGTCGGCGACCACCCCGGCCGCGACGAGCGCGAGCATCGGCGCGCAGCCCAGCAGGTAGAGCCCGGCCGCCTGCCCCACGGGAACCCTCGCACCGAGGCCGAAGCCGATGCACGTGAGGATCATCAGCTTCAGCCCGGCGAGCTGCGCCGCCTGGCCCTTGGGCCACAGCACTCCGGCGGCCAGGCCCGAAGCGGCCATCGCCGCGATCTGGCCCGGCCCGGAGGAGTGGACGAGGCAGCCGAGTACCGTCCCCGCCGCCCCGGCCGCCATCACCGCGGCGAGCCGCCCGGCGCGGGTCCGCGCGGGGCCCGTACCGTCGGCGTTGATCGAGCACAGGCCGCCGACCACGAGAGCGGAGGCGCCGTTCACACCGGTCGCGACGGCCACGGCCGAGGCGCAGGCGAGGGCGAAGGCGGCGCGGAGCGTCCGGTCGGAGCGCAGGAGGCACAGGAGGCGTCGGAGGCGCAGGGGGCGTCGGAGCGCGCGCACGGTCAGCCGAGGAATTCGAAGAGGCGGTAGCCGTCGGGGCGGTGGAGCAGCAGCAGGTGCAGGCCCTGCTCGGCGAAGCAGCTGATCAGGTTCGCGGCGATGAAGGCCGCGAAGATCCACAGGACGGTCTTCGAGCCGGTGGTGAAGCCGGTGGCGCCCGGCGCCGCCTCGTCGCTCATCACGCAGGCCGCGCCCGCCACGAGTGCGGCGATGAAGAAGGTGACCAGCGCCCAGGTGTAGAGGTGCAGCCCCAGCAGCGGCGTGTCGAATCCGGGGTCGGTGGGGGCTATGTGGAGCAGCACCTGACGGCCGGAGACGATCGCCGAGAGCAGCGCGGTGATGACGGACAGGCCGAAGCCCGTGGCGTAGTCGCCGCGGGTGATGGCGCCGTCGCGGGATTTCGCGATGATCCAGGCCGGCCCCATGGCGGTGAGCATCATGCCCATCCGCTGGAGCATGCAGAGCGGGCAGGGGTACTCCCATTTGCCGAACTGGAAGACGAAGCCACCCAGCATGACGGCGCACATGCCCAGGACGAAGAGGTGGGGCAGCAGCAGGCCGATGCGGCGAGTACTGGTGGTGGACATGATCGCTTGCTCCGGGTTTCCGGTCATGGTCATGGTCATGGTCATGGTCATGGTCAGAGGGAGATCGGGATGGCGCTGTGCGAGTGCACGAGGAAGGTCGCCAGCATCCAGACCGTCGAGACGGCGGTCATGAGGATCAGGGCGCGCTTGGTACGCCGGGTCACCGCGATCCACAGCGTGATGAGGATCAGCAGGAGGCAGAGGGATTCCATCGAGGGGACGCCTTTCACACTTCGCCCCATTCGAACCGGAATGGGGGCCTTCAGTACAACATAGATACAAGCTTAGATGCAAGAATGTGCCCATCCATCGGAGAGCAGGGAGAATGGATCCATGAGTCAGGGAAAGCCCGCCGCGGAGCGGGCGTACACGCACGTCAGGAACCGCTTGCTGGACGGCAGCTACCCGGGCGGGACGCTGCTGTCGGAGGGCACGGTCGCGGACGACCTCGCCATCTCCCGCACCCCGGTGCGCGAGGCGTTCCTGCAGCTCCAGTCCGAGGGATTCCTACGGCTGTACCCCAAGCGCGGCGCCCTGGTCGTGCCCGTCACCCTGGCCGAGGGGCGCGAGACGATGGAGGCGCGCCTCCTGCTGGAACTGCACGCCCTCGACTCCACGGCCGCCCGCGGCGAACAGGCCGTACGCGACCTCGGCGAGGCCCTGGCCACCGCGCTCGGAGACACCCGGGCGGAACCCCTCCCGCCGAGCGCGCTCGCCCTCGACGCGGGGTGGGGCTTCCACACCCGGCTGGTCGCCGCCTCCGGCAACACCATCCTCACGGGGATGTACGACCGCCTGTGGACCCGCCAGCTCCGCCTCGCCGCGGCCTCGATCGCCACCACCGAGAACGCGGACGAGGACATCGAGGAACACGCCGCGATCGCCGAGGCGTTGCGCCTCGGTCACGCCGTCCGCGCACGCCGCCTGATCGGCCTGCACACCAACGCGATTCTGCGCCGCCTCGGACTCGGGGACCACGACCTGCGGCTGCCGCCCGAGCCCTCCGGGCGGTAGGCCCCGTCCCCGTCCCCGTCCCCGACGTCAGGCCGGGGCCGAGACCAGCAGGTCCGCCCACATCGACTTGCCCGGTGCCACGCCCCGCTGGTGCACGCCCCAGGCGACGGAGACCGAGTCGATGAGCATCAGTCCGTACCCGCCCCCGGCACGGCCCAGGGCGGGTACCGCGTCGGCGCCGAAAGGGTCGGCGTCCCGCCCGTCGTCCTCCGCATCGCCCACTTCGATCCGCAGGAGATCGCCGAGCGCCATCCGCAGTTCGAAGGCTCCCGCGAGCCCGTTCCCATTCCCGTTCCCATTCCCGTTCGGCACCCGGCCCGCGAGCAGTTCGGCGATCACCACCTCCGCCGCCTCCGAGCAGGCACCCCCGTGCGGGATCCCCCACTGCTCCAGTTGGTGCAGCGCGAGCAGCCGGGCGATCCGCGCGCCGCGCCGGGTGGCCTTGAACCGCTGGGCGAATTCGGCCCCGGGACGGGCACCCGGCCGGCCGGGGTCCACGGAGCGGTCGATGTCGAAGAAATGGTTCTCCATGCCGTACGGGACCAGGCTCCGCGTCTCGTCGAGCCACTTCGACAGCTCGCCCGCCGGGACCGCGAACAGGCAGGCGACCGCCGATTCCAGTTCGACGTAGACACGGTCCCCGCCGCCCGGCTCCGCGCCGCCCGGCCAGATCCGGATGCCCTCGTCAGCCACCGCCTCCACGCAGCCCCGGATCAGCAGGGCCCGCGAGACCACCCACGCGAGGCGGACGCCGTTGAAGATGCGGATCTCCACCTCGAAGGGCCGGGCCCGCTCGTAATGGAACGACCCCACGATGGGCACGGGCGCCTCACGCCCTCCCCGTCGTACGACGTCCACCTCGATGTTCCGGCACAAGCCCAGGGTCACAGCACGAACTCCAGCGGGAGGGAAGAAGCCCCGCTCGTCGGCGGGGCACGGACACACAGGTCCCCATTCCATGCCGTGGACCCGCTCCTGCGCGGCCAGCGGCCTTCAACCTTGGTCGACGATCGGGTCGACGAACGTCCCGCGCGCCGTTGACGAAGGACATCACCGTGCCGGGCGAAGGCGCGCGGGGCGGCGGTTAGCGTCGGCCAGTCCCCCAACCCCCCATCGACTGGATGGCGTATGTCTCTTCTGCACCGGGCCATGGCAGCAACCACGGAAAGACGGCCGTGGGCGAGCGGACGTGCGGGACTCCGCGCGCCACGGACCGTCCGCTTCGTCCCCGGCCGCTGGGGCGACGCCGCCTGGACCGCTCTGATGGCCGTGTACGCGCTCCACGTCGGCATCACCGGCGACGAAGGCTTCCTCCACGGCAACACGGCCCGCAGCGCACTCTGTCTCACGGCCGCCCTGGGATTCCTGCTGCTCTGCCGCCGGTCGGCGTTCGCGTACTGCGCCCTGGCCGCGCTCGTGTTCGCGGCCACCGACTTCTACGTCCCGCTGACCGCGGCCGCCTTCGCCCTGGGCGTCGTGGACCGTGACCGTACGGGAAGGCGGCCCGGCGGCCGGGGCGCCGCCATCGTGGTCGGCGTCCTGCTCTCCGTACAGGCCGGGTTGCTGGGCGGCTACCGCCGGGCCGCCGTCGAGTGCCCGGCCGTGTCCGTCGACCCGCTCCTGCTGCCGTGCGGGTTCCTCGAATCGGCGTACCGGTCCGCCGCGGCCGTCATCGCCGCCTACGCCCTCGGCGCCTACTTGCGCCGCTCCGCGCAGATGCGCTCCCTGAACCGGCGGCTCGCACGCGAACACGACCTGCGGACCGAGCAGGCCAGGATCAGCGAACGCACGAGCATCGCCGGTGAGATGCACGACCTGCTCGGCCACCACCTCGCCCTCACCGGCATCTACGCGGGAGCCCTTGCACTCAAGACGTCGGTCTCCCCCGAGGTGAACCGGATGGCGCGGGTCGTCGTCGACTCGAACACGACGGCGGCGCGGACCCTCCACCGCGTGGTGGAGATCCTGCGGCGCGAACCCACCGAAGACACCACGTCCGCACGGGACATGACGGCGCTCGCGGCCCGCGTCCGCGAGACGGGCTCCGAGGTGACCGGTCCCGAGAGCTGGGACGGCTTCGACGCACTGCCCGCGGTGACGCGGCGCGCGCTGAGCCGCATGCTGCGGGAGGCGGTGACCAACATCGTCAAGCACGCCCCGGGGTCCCGCGTCGGCATCTCCTTCGTCCTGGACGAGGACACCGTCGAGCTGACCGTGACCAACGGCCCCACCGCGCCGGGGCGCGCGACCGCCGCCCTGGCGGGCGGGTTCGGACTGGCGGGCCTGGAAGAGCGGATGGGCCTGCTGGGCGGCCTGCTCACGGCCGGCCCGCGGCCCGGGGGCGCGTTCCGGGTCCGCGCCGTACTGCCCCTGCCGGACCCCTGCCCGGCTCTGTCCGCGCACACCGTCCCCCGCGGCCCGGAGGCCCCGTGATCCGGGTGTTGATCGTCGACGACGAACCGCTCATCCGCAGCGGTCTGCGCACCCTGCTCGCCGGGGCCGGCGACCTCGATGTCGTGGGCGACGCGGCGAGCGGAGACGAGGCGGTACGAAGATGCCTGCGCGACCCCGTGGACGTCGTCGTGCTCGACATCCACATGCCCGAGGCCAACGGACTGGCCGTCGCCGCCAAGCTCACCGCGCTGCCGCGCCCCCCCACGGGTCCTGATCCTCACCAACCTCGGCTCCGACCAGAACCTGCTGCAGGCGCTCGACGCGGGTGCGAGCGGCTTCGTCCTCAAGACCGCGGGCCCCGACTGCATCATCAGTGCGGTACGGCTGACCGCCGCCGGGGGCTGCGCGACGATGCCCGACCTCGTCAAGGGCCTCCTCGGCGCGGCCCGGCTGCAGAGCCCGCGCCGGGCCCGGACGGCCCGCGCCCGGCTGGACGTACTCAGCGACCGGCAGCGGGAGATCCTCGCGCTCGTCGCCCGCGGGGACTCCAACGCGCGCATCGGCCGGAAGCTGGGCATGACGGAGGGAACGGTGAAGACCTACCTCTCGCGCATTCTGACCCTCATCCACGCCGAGAACCGGACCCAGGCCGCGCTCCTGATGTACGACGCGGGCTTCACCGATGAAGTCGGCAGCTGACCTTCTCAACAGTTCCGTTGACCTTGGTTGATTTTATGCGGCCGATACGGACAACGCCTTCTAGATTCATTCTCAGTCCACACGGACCGCATCCGATTCGGAATTCCGACCGGATGCCAGATATTTACGAATACTTAAGAAACAGGATTATCGTGAACGGCATCAAGCTCAAGACCCGCTTCAGCTCCAAGCGCGCCGCCGTGGCCGGTGCGGCCACCCTCATCGGCCTCGGCCTGATCGCGGGCGGCGGCTACTCGGCCTGGGACACCACCAAGGACGCTCCCAACAGCGGTACCGTCACCGCCGCCACGGTCACCCTCGACGCCGTCGAGAACCCCACGATGACCGACCAGTGGACGGCCAACCTGGACAACGCCCTTCCGGGCGCCTCGAAGGCCGGCTACCTCGACGTGTCCAACACGGGTACGACCGACCTCACCGTGGCCGGCACCCTCAAGGCCGACACCAAGAGCAACGGCCTGGAGGGCGCGCTGACCCTCAAGGTCATCGAGAGCACCACCGCGTTCGACGACCAGGCCCACGTGCCTGGCGACGAGACCGTGATCTACGACACCGCGACGGTCGACCAGACCGGTGTGAACACCGACCTCGGCAAGATCGCTCCGAACACCAAGGTCTACCTGAAGATCGTCACCACCCTGCCGTCGGACGCCGACGCCACGTACCAGTCCCAGAAGGCGGCGTACGACTACGGGTTCGTCGGCACCACCGCCTGATCCGGCACCCCGCCACACCAGCCGCCCCCGTCCTCCCCGGACGGGGGCGGCCCTCGTGCTTTCCCCCCACACCCCCTTCCCCCACCAGCAGAACCACAGGAGACCACCATGGACGCGCAGACCCCGAAGGGTCCGGCGAGGACCACCTACCGCGTGCTCCGCGGGCTGCTCCTCGCCGCCCTCCTCACCGCGGTCACGGCCCTGGGCGTCGGCCGCTTCTGCTTCGACCTGCGGTACGTCCCCGTCCTGACGGGCTCCATGGCGCCGGGCATGCCCACCGGATCCCTCGTCGTGCTCGCCCCCCTCCACCCCAAGGACATCCGGGTCGGCGAGGTCATCGCCTTCAAGCCGCCGGCCCCGTACGGCGAGCCCGGTGGCGCGCCCGTCATCCACCGTGTGCTGACCCGGACCCGGACGGACGGTACGACGGTGATCACGACCAAGGGAGACGCGAACCCCGTCGCGGACCCGTGGCGGATCCGGCTCGACTCCGGCACCTTCGGCAAGGCCGTCACCCACGTCCCGTACGCCGGGGGCGCCGTGACCTGGATCCGCTCCCTCGGCGGGTTCGGCTCCGTCGCGATCGCCGCCGGGGTGCTCGTCCTCGCCCTGGGCCTCCGGGCCTTCCGCCGGGCCACTCGCATTCAGGCGGGCGATGCCACGGCGTAGCCGCCGCGCCCGACCTCCTGAGAAATACCGAAGAGGCGCACGTCGATTCTTTCGACGTGCGCCTCTTCGACATTTCCCGGGATTCCGCCACCATGGTGTATCGATCTTCGACTTTCGTCGCCTGCCCGATCCTTAATGTGGTTCCCACGCCGGACACCAAGGCGCATTGCCCACTGCAAAAAGGAGTTCACGAAATGTCGTACGAGCGAGAGGTACGGAGAATACTCACGGGGCGCTTGCGGCAGCTCACCGGCGGCGACATCGACGTGCACAGCGTCTTCACCTACCGGGCCGACGACCCCTTCGCCGTGTCCATCGGCTTCTCGTGTGCCGGAGAGCACATCGAGTGGTGGGTCGGACGGGAGGTCCTGCACGAAGGGCTGATGTGGCCGAGCGGGATACCGGGCGCGGACATCCGCGTCCTGCCATTGGGGCGCCACGGCATGTCGCCCAGCATCCTCCTGGCCCTCACGTCCCCCTTCGGGAGGGCCTTGGTCGAGTTCGCGACCCACGAGATCGTGGCGTTCCTCAACGCCACCGACCAACTCGTGCCGCAGGGCACGGAGTCGGCGGAGATCGACATGGACGGCGCGATCGCCGACATGCTGGGCAGCGCCTGAATCAGCCGGACGTCGGGCCGGGGTCGGGTGTGGGGGTCGGGGTCGGCGTGGGAGTCGGCGTCGGAGTGGGGGGCGGCGTCGGAGTCGGGGTGGGCGTAGGAGTCGGCGTCGGGGTGGGCGTCGGCGTCGGCGTGGGAACCGGAGGCCGCGGGCGGGGCGAGGAGCGGGTGGGCGAAGGGGTCGGTGTCACCTGGCCCGGGTCGCCCTGGCCCCAGCCCGGGGGCACGGTGAAGGGCTGGTTCCGCTGCCCCTCCAGAGCGCTGTTCATGTACGCGGTCCAGATGCCCAGGGGGTAGCCCGAGCCGTTGACCCGGTCACCGCCGCCGAGTCCGGCGAGGGACATGTGGGCGTGCGTGCGCGGGTCCTCCCGGAAGAGCCCCACCGTCGTGGCCAGCGTGGGCGTGTAGCCCGCGAACCAGGCGGAGGTGCCGTCGTCCGTGGTCCCGGTCTTGCCCGCGGATCCTCCGGGGCGGTTCAGGGCCCGCGCGCCCCGGCCCGTACCGTCCTCGTCCCAGATGACTCCCTTGAGCGTCTGGTTCACCTCGTCGGCCACCGTCTTGCTGAACGCCCGCTCCGTGTCCTCCGTCGGCAGGTCCACCTGGTCGTCGCCGTGCGCGAGCCGGCTCACGGTGTGGGCGGGGGCGTGCACGCCTCGGGCCGCGAAGGTGGCGTACGCGCCGGCCAGGTCGATCGCGCTCGGGGTGACCGTGCCGAGCGAGGTGACCGGATCGCCCGTCAGGCTGGGCAGGTCCGGGAGGCCTGCGTCGAGCGCCGCCTGGCGGACCTTCTCGCCGCCGATGTCGGCGGCGAGTTGCGCGTAGACCGTGTTGGACGAGACGTCCATGGCCCGGCGCAGGCTGATGCGCCCGTACTGGCCGTCGTCCTCGTTGCTCAGGACCCAGGGCGCGCCCGAGTTCAGCACCGGTGTGCCGTCGGGGTTGCGGATGGTGACGTGGCTGTTCCCGTTGTAGGTGGCCTCGGGCGAGGTCCCGGCGCGCAGGGCCGCGGCCAGGACGAAGGCCTTGTAGGTGGAGCCGATCGGGATGTCGCGGCGGGTGGCGTCGTCGTAGTACTGGGTGAGGTAGTCGGGGCCTCCGTACATCGCGACGACCGCGCCGTCGCCGGGCACCACCGACGCGGCCGCCACGCGCACCTGCTCGTCGACCGCCCGGCTGCCGACGTCCAGCCCGGCGCGCAGCTCGCTGTCGACGGCCGCCACGAGCGCGTCCTGCTTGTCCTTCTCGAAGGTGGTGGTCACCTGGTAGCCGCCGGCCGCCCACTGCTGCTCGGTCAGCACCTTCCGGTCGCGGATCAGGTACTGCTTCACGGCGTCGACGAGATAGCCCGCCTGCCCCTTCAGCCCCGGCGCCACCTGGGGTGCCAGGGGCTCCGGGAAGGTCATCCCGGCCCGGTCGGTGGCGGACAGCCAGTGGGAGCTGACCATGCCGTCGAGGACGTAGTTCCAGCGGGCGATGACCCGGGCGCGGGTCTGCGGTCCGGCCTGGCTGACGTCGTACACGCTCGGTGCGTTCAGCAGGGCCGCGAGGTAGGCGCCCTGTTCGGTGGTGAGGTGTTCGGCGTCCACCCCGTAGTAGGCGCGGGCCGCCGCCTGGATCCCGTCCGCGCCCCGGCCGAAGTAGCTCGTGTTGAGGTAGGCCTCCAGGATCTCGTCCTTGCCGTACCGCTGCTCGGTCTTGACGGAGAGCACCAGTTCCTTCGCCTTGCGCAGCGCGGTCCGCTCCTGGGTCAGGTAGTAGTTCTTGACGAACTGCTGGGTGATCGTGGATCCCCCCTGGGCGGGACCACCGCCCCGGACGTCGGCCCAGAGCGCCCGCGCGGTCCCCGAGGCGGAGAATCCCGGCTCCTTGTAGAAGTTGCGGTCCTCGGCGGCCAGGACGGCTTCCTGGACCGGCTTCGGAACGCGTGCGAGCCGGACGTTCTCCCGGTTGGTCGACCCCGTGGAGGCGATGGGGGTGACGCCGTCGCTGTAGAAGAAGGTGTTCTTCTGTGCCTGCACCTCGGCGTGCGCGTCGGGCACGGGGGTCAGTACGTAGAACGCGGCGCCCGCCCCGACCGCGCCGAGGACGGTGAGACCGAAGGTCGTGACCACCTGCCGGACCGACGGGATCCAGCGGGTCGCGCCGGTGCGTCTGCTCCGCGGATAGTCGACGAGCCGCCGAGTCCGCCCCCCGCCCTTGCTCCCGCTCCGCCGACGGGCGGTACCCCGGGATGGTGACGGACGACGGTCTTTGTTCCTCATGCGGCGGTCCTTTCGCTCCGGCAATGTCCGGTAATGCTCCTTGTGTGGTCTGGGCCGAAAGTGCCGGAGCGTGTCAACCGGAGGGAGGAGGTACCGGGCCGGGAGTTGCGCGGCCGCGGCCCACGGCGCCCGTCAGGGGACTTTCGTTTACAAGCGGCGCTGCTCCGCGCCCACTTTCGTTGCAGGACGCGCGAAAGACTGGACCGGTCGAAAGGACGACACGCCTGCCGCGGAACGACCGGCGCGTGGACGTCACGCAAGCACCCTGAGGAGATCACCATGCTGACCGTTGCGCTCGTCGACGACGAGGCCCTGGTACGGGTCGGTCTCCGCAGCATCCTGGAGTCCGATCCCGACATCAAGGTGATCGCCGAGGCCGAGGACGGCGTCGGGGCCCTGCAGGCCGTGCGGCAGCACCACGTCGACGTGCTCGCCCTCGATCTGCACATGCCGGGCATGAACGGGATGACCTTGCTCAAGGAGATCCAGCGCACTCCCGGCGCGCCCCCGGCCCTCGTCCTCACCTCCTTCGCCGGTGACGACCAGCTGTACGAGGCCCTGGAGACGGGCGCCAGCGGATTCGTCCTCAAGGCGGACTCGCCGGAGGAACTGATCCGGGCCGTACGGACCGTGGCCGAGGGGCGGATGGCCATGTCGGCGCCCGTGCTGAGCCGCGTCGTGAAGGGCGCCCTCGCGCTGCGCGGCAGCATCGTCGACCCCACCAGCCGCAGCCGCATCGCGTCGCTGTCCGTGCGGGAGCGGGAGGTGTTCCTGCTGCTGGGGGAAGGACTCAGCAAC
This sequence comes from Streptomyces sp. NBC_00536, assembly GCF_036346295.1. Lineage (NCBI taxonomy): Bacteria > Bacillati > Actinomycetota > Actinomycetes > Kitasatosporales > Streptomycetaceae > Streptomyces > Streptomyces sp. NBC_00536. The sequence continues at coordinate 263,359 of NZ_CP107819.1, forward strand.
GCGGAGATGGCCCAGCGGCTGATGATGAGCGAGGGCACGATGAAGTCGTACGTCTCCCGGGTCCTGGCGAAGCTCAAGGCCGCCAACCGCACCCAGGGCGCCCTGCTCTCGGCCCGCCACACGGCGCGCAGCCGGGAGTACTGACGGCCCTCGGAGGCTGCCTGTGCCCTCGGGCGCGCCTTCGGCTCCACTTCAGCTGCCGTCGGCTCCACTTTCGTTTACCCGGCCGGTGATGGGGTGGGGTTCCGGGTGCCCGACCGGCAGCCCTCGCCCCTCTCCTCCTCCCCCTCCCCCGACTCACCGCCCGCTCCCAGGAGTTCACCGTGACCACAGCCGCAACGCCCGACACCGCCGTCCACGAAGCGTCCTACCGGGAAGCCTTCCTGCCCCCGACGACCGTGCTGCTGCCCCACCGGTGGCGGCCGCTCCACGACCTGGTGCAGATCGCCGGTGCGGCGCCGACGGCCGAGGACGCGGTGCGGGCCGTCGTCGAGGCGGAGCCCCGCATGCACCGCGAACTGCCGGACCTGCGCAACAGGTACCGCTGGACCACCGAGATGACACAGGGCCTGGCCCGGACCCTCGCCCTGCTCGCCGCGCAGTGCGGTCAGGACCGGCTGCCCGAGCGTACGCCGGCGCTGACGGCCCTCTGGGAGGCCGTCACCACCCGCCTCGACACCACCAGGCTGGTGTCCTGGCCGGTACTGCTCTGCCGGGCCAACGCCGCGCTGCCGACCGCCCCTCCCCTGTCCATCACCCGTTTCGGCACCCTCATCAGGACCGCTGCCGAGATGGAGCGGCTGGCGGCCCGCACCCTGTCACCGGTGCTGTCCACCCTCACCGCAGCCGCCACACATCCGTCCGCCACGACCTGCGCCGTCCGTGAAGTGGCCACGCTCAGCCGCGAGATCCGGCTGCACCTGCGCCGCGCGGCGGGGCACATGGCCACCCTCCCGGCCCACCCGGGTGAGCGGCGCGTACTGGACGTCCTGGCCGCGACGGTGCCCATGCAGGGCGCGCTCCCGTCCCGCTTCGAGCCGCCGGCCCTGCAGATGAGCGACGCACTGCTCGGGCTGTACGAGCCCGGCCCCGGGTCCGCCGTACGCGAACCAGCCCTGCGCTGCCTGAACGCCGAGCAGCTCACCCTGCTCCGCCAGGCCCGGCGGATCGGCCGGAAGGTCCGGGCGACCGCCGCCACCCACCCGACCTGCGCCCAGCAGTGCCGCACGACGCTCACCCAGCTGGCGCACGCCCGGGTGGCGTTGCGGGAGTTGGCCGCAACCGCGCGCGGCTGAAGCCACATCGTTCGTGTACATGGAAGCAACTTCGGTTGCACCACCGGCACATAGCCTGCGATCACCGGTGGCCGTGGCACCCGGCCACGACGATGGGGCAGGTCAGCGTGGCCCGGGGTAGCGCGCTGCGGCCACCGGTCCGACGGCCCGCGCCGCCCGCAACGGTGCGGGCCGTCACCCTTCGGAAGGCAGACATTCATGACCGCTCGTCAGACCATCGCCCTGATCCTGGCCGATCGCCGTCCGCGCCGTGACCCCGTCCGGTCCGGTGGCCGTGGGCGGGACCGCGAAGCCGGGGCCCGCTTCCACGGCCAGCTGGGTGCGGTTGTGGACCCTCAGCTTCCGCAGGCACCTGGACACGTACGCCTTGACGGTGCCCTCCGCCACGCCGAGCCGCGCGGCGATCTCCCGGTTCGACAGTCCCTGGGCCACCCCGGCGGCCGTGCTCCGTTCGCGCTCCGACAGCGTGCCCATGCGCCGTTCGAAGCCTGTCGGCCACGGCGTCTCCTCGGCCGCGAAGCGGTCCATGAGGGTGCGGATCAGGGACGGTGCCAGGGCGGGCCTGCCCGCGGCGACGGAGGACACCGCGTGGACGAGGTCGGCCGGGGACGCGGACTTCAGGAGGAACCCGTCGGCCCCGGCCCGCCAGGCCCGTATCAGCGCGGCCTCGTCGCTGACGGTCGTGAGCACGAGGATCCCGGGGCCGGGCGGCAGCTCCCGAAGGCGCCGGATCACCGAGATCCCGTCCATGCCCGGCATGTCGAGGTCCAGGACGAGGACGTCCGGTACGTGGTCACGTACCGAGGTCAGGGCCTGGGCCCCGGAGCCGACCGCGTCCACGACCGCCAGGTCCGCTGCGGCGTCCAGGACCCCGCACAGCCCGGCCCGGACGATCTCCTCGTCGTCGGCGAGTACGACTCTGATCACCATCCGTGTCCTCCTCGTCGTTTCCATCGTCCTCGTCGGCCTCGTCTTGCGTCGCCGCTCATCCGCCGCTCCCGGTGGCGGCCCTGAGCACGGCCCGGACGCGGTAGCGGCCCGTCCCGTCGGGGCCCGCGTCGAGCGTGCCGCCGACGCTGCGCATCCGTGCGCGCATCCCGGTCCCGCCCAGGCCTCCGGAGCCGCCCGGGGGCGCCGCCGTCATGCCCGGGATCCCGGGCAGCGGGTTGCTGATCTCGATCACCAGGTCCCGGCCGTCGGCGGCTTCGGAGATCCGTACCGTGGCCGCGCGGCCGGGTGCGTGCCGGGCCGCGTTGGTCAGGCCCTCCTGCACCACGCGGTAGAGCGCCGCCTGTTTGAGCGGGCCCAGAGCATGGGCCCGGTCGCAGACCTCCAGGTCCACGGGGGTGCCCGCAGCACGGCAGTTGGCGGCGAGGGCCGCCAGGGCGGCCACCCCCGGGGCCGAGGCGCCGTCCCTCCGGGACAGCACCAGGTCGCCGAGCTGCTCGTGCGCCTCGCGGGCGAGCCCGGCGAGCACCTCGTAGCCCTCCTTGGCCTCGGCGTCGCCGTGCCGGGTGGCCATGAGCCGGGCCCGCAGTGCCAGGAGGGTGAGCGAGTGGCCGAGGAAGTCGTGCGCGTCCTGGGCGATGCCGCTGCGTTCACTCCGTACGGCCTCCCGCACATCGCGGTCGGACCGCTCCCGGGCGTGCACCGCCACGTGATGCCCGCGCCCCACCGCGAGCCCGAGCGCGAGGGGCAGCAGCCCCAGCAGGAGGTGGTGGCTCGCCCACCGGATCTGCGTCGCCGCCATCGCGGCTGCCGGCAGCAGGTCAGGGCACGCCCACAAAGCGATCAGGAGGGCTCCGTACACCGAGAAGGCGGCACAGGCGGCACGTTCACCGCGGAAGCGGGCGACGGCGTAGATCGCGAACAGCATCGGGGCCACCTCACCGGCGAGGACGAGCACGACGGCCGCGGCGCCCACGGTGGCCCACCGCAGGCGCCGCCGCAGCAGCAGGCTCACCGCCCCGAGGACGTACAGGGTCAGGGTCGCCGCGACGCCGAGGTGCGCTCCGGGCCGCCACCGGGCGGCGAGGTCCGGGAGTACGGCCACGAGGCATCCGGCGACGGCGGCCAGGTCGCCCGCGGTCGCGTTTCGAGTCCTTCGAGTCCTTCGAGTCCACCCGCGCAGGCTGCGACCGGACACATCCGGACATGTCATCTCTCTCACTCGCACACATCCTACACGCTTACATGCATCCTTAGATACAAGTTCGCCACGCGGTGGATGTGGTGAAAATTGTGCCACTCTCGCACGCATGTCATGATCACGAACAAATGGCCGATATGCCGGAACCATCCGCTATATCACCGGCCTTGTTCTTCGGATGTGTGGGGTGTGGTTGTGTCGCAAGCGTCATCGGGGGGACCGGGGGTACCAGGCGAAGAGATACCTCGGGTGCCCGTCCCTCCACCGTCCGCCCCCGCGCCGCCGGAATTCGTCATACGGCCTTACCGCAGCCCCCTCGTCCTGGACCCGCTCTTCCGCGAGGACGCCGACACCGCTTCCCTCCCCGCGTGGCGGGACCCGGCCCCCGGCCCCGCCACCGCCGCCGCACCGGGCGGCGCCGCCGGGGCGCGGCCGCCCGTCCCCCACCCGGTCCTTCCCGTACGCATACCGGATCCCGACCTCGCCGAACGGCCCGCGCGTGCCTGTTCCGGCTGGTGGGCGGTGCTCGTCCTGCTCCTCTGCGGCGCCGGAGCCGTCTTCGTGGTCCGCCACGAACCCCTGCGCCTCTCCACCACACCGGCCGACGCGTGGCCCGTCGGCGCCCTGGCCGGCTGTGCGGTCGCCGCGCTGCTCGCCCTCACGGGGCTGCGGCGCGGCCGTGTCGGGCACGCCCGGGTGCTGACCCTCTTCGGCCGCTACCGGGGCACGGTCCGGCGGACCGGTCTCCTCTGGCACAGCCCGCTGCCGTCCCGCGCGCGGATCGACGTACGCCTGCGGCACTGGCGCAGCGATCCGCTCCCGGTGGTCGACTCCGAGGGCACCTCGCTCCGCGTGGTCGTCCTCGTCGTGTGGCGGGTCAAGGACACCGCCCGCGCCCTGCTCTGCGTCGATGACCACGCCTCCTACCTGCGCGAACAGGTGGAATCCGGCACGGCCCGGGTGCTCTCGCGGCTACCGGCCGACTCCTTCGCACCGGGGGACGGCGCCGAGCCCGGGGGAACCCTGCGCGACACCGAGGCCCTCGGATCCGAACTGACCCGGGTGCTGGCCGCCGAGGCGCGGGCCGTCGGCATCCAGGTCTTCTCCGCCCACCCCGTGCACATCGACTACGCCCCGGAGGTCGCCGCCGCGATGCAGCGCCGCCGCGTCGCGGCCATCGACGCACGGCACCGCGACTCCGTCCTCACCTCCGTCATCGACGCGGTCGACGAAACCGTCCACCGCATGTCCGACCGCGGACTCGTGAGCCTGGACGACTACGAACGCAAGGCCCTGGTCAAGGACTTGACCGTGGCCTTCTACACGGCACGCGGTACGGCCGCCGACGCCCGCTGACGCTTCGGCACCGCCGGACCAGCGCACACCACCACCGCCACAACCCACAACCCACAATCCGAGGAGAAGGATCCCGCATGCCCGCACCCCGATTCACCGACGACATACCCACGGACTGCACTTGCGCGGGCTGCGCCACCACGGGCCCCGGCTCCGGGGCCGAGTCCTGGTACCGCAGCTGCCGCCCCGTGCGCGGGGCCGTGGTCGCGGCCGTCGGGGCCACCCTGCTGATCGGCGCGGGCGCCGGGAGCGCCGCGGCCGAACCTGCGCCCGCCGGGGCGGGCTGGGACGGGTCGAAGTACTGGTACAAGGACGGCTCGGGCTGGTGGCGCTGGACCTCGCACTACGACAAGTACGTCGCCCACAGCGGCCGTACGGACAGCCCGGCGCCGTCCACCGCACGGACCGGGGAGCCGACCTTCCGGGGCCGGGCCGGCTGGGACTCCACGGACCGCGTCTACTGGTACCAGGACCGGACGGGCTGGTGGCGCTGGACGAGCCACCGCGACAAGTACGAACGCAACACGGGTGGTTCGGGCGGCTCGGGCGGCTCGTCGACCCCCTCCGGAGGCTCCTCGGGCTCCGGCACCCCCGTACGCCAGGGCACCGAGTCCGCCATCGCCTTCGCCAACTCGCACCTCGGCGACCCGTACGTCTGGGGCGGCAACGGCCCCCACGGATGGGACTGTTCCGGCCTGGTCCAGGCTGCGTACCGCAGTGCCGGGATCAACCTCCCCCGGGTCGCCGACGACCAGTACCGGGCCACCACCCCCATCTCCCGGTCCGAACTGCGCCGCGGCGACCTGGTGTTCTGGAGCTCCGACGGCTCCGCCTCCGGCATCCACCACGTGGCCGTCTACCTGGGCGACTCCCGGTACCTGGAGGCCCCCCGCCCCGGCAAGCAGGTCCGGATCTCCACCTTCGACGCCTACAACCCGAACCTCTACGGCCGGGTCCGCTGACCGAGCCTGACGATCCCTCAGGTCTGAGGCCTGCGCAGGAGCGGGGGCGCCGGGTGGGACAAGGGGCTGGCGGCGGTGGGGTTCAGGCCGTCCATGAGCAGGGTCACGTACCGCCGCCAGCCGTCCTCGGCCGGGTCCATGGTCCACAGGACGCTGACGAGCATGCTCATGATGCGCTTGAGGTCGTCGGGCACGAGGTCCGCCGGGCCGCCGTCAGCAAGTGGTGCTCGGCGGCGGCCAACGTCAGGGCGGCTTCGATGGCGCCAGTCAGACCCCGGAGGAGGGCGGCCTTGTCCGGGAACCGGCGGAAGAGCGTCGCGATCCCGACGCCTGCCCGCCGGGCGTTCCGTCAACGGGGCGGGCAGATCTCGGCCGGCAGGCCGTTGGGAAGCCCGTCCCGCTCGTCGTCCGTCAGGTCACGGCCGAGGACCGCACACAGGTGGCGCTTCCACAGGGATGGGTCGAGGCGGAGCAAGGAGAGGCGCCCTCCTGACACAGGCGCGCGCAGGAGCGCCTTGCCGCCGTTGGCCGTTGCCAGGAAGCCCTGGTCCGACGCGAATTCGTACGTCTCCCGGTATCCGGGATCGTCGGCTTTGAGGAAGCGTACGGAACTCTTGTTGGCCAGGAAGAATCCCGCGCCCCTGGTGAGTCCCGCCGCCCACCGGTCCTCCTTCAGCGGCCCGAGCGGGCCCGCCACTCTCTTCGGTGCCTGCCCGGGACCGCGTACCGACCACAGCTCCACCATGCCGCCCTTGGTCATCACCGCCACATAGCGCGGATCGGTCAGGAACACGGCCACGTTCAGATCGTCGCCGAGACGAATCCGAAGTCCCTTGTTCTCCTTGCCTGTTTTCAGATCGATGGCGTGCACCTCCGGCTCGCCACCCACGGTGACGCTGACATACCCCGGCTCGGGGTGGCGGCCCACGAAGTAGTCCGGTTTGTCCTTCGTGGTGAGCCGCAGGTCACGCAGGTCGAGAGGCTCGGACAGGCGGCGTCCCGCGCGAGCGTCCCAGTGCTCGACGTGCGTGCCGGAGACGGTCACAAGCTGGTCGTCGTCATGGAAGATGAACTGCAGCAGGGCCGACTTCCCGTTCTTGTCGACGGGCGGCTGCGCCGTGGTGAACTCTGCCACTCGACGCAGCGAGGGCAGCTCGTGGACCGTGATCCGGTTCCGGTCCGAGACGTCCGCCACCAGGGTCTGGGCCTTGTTGACCTGGATTTGCTGCTTCGCGTCCGGGGGTGTCCCGGCGTCGTTGTGCACCGAGGCGAGGACTCGTTCCTCACCTTCCGTCTCCACGACGCGCAGGGTGTCGCCCTTCTCGCCCATGCGGACCACCATCGTGCTTCCGTCTCCGAGCAGGGCGGGAGGGCTGTATGCGGCGACGCCGTCGTCCTCTGCCAGCCCCCACCCGGTCACCGCGTTCTTGCCCCGGGTGACGAGGGTCGGCTCGCTCGACGTACCGAGGAGGGGCAGACCGGCGATGACGGCCGAATAGTCGAGGTCGGGGCCTAGGAAGGGCTGCGCTTTCGCGCCTTGTCGCGTGTCGACAAGGGTCCAGTCGCTCCCCCGGGCCTCCACCGCGAAATGCTCACCCGCCCTGTCGACCGTGGCATCCGTGCACGAGCTGTCGGCCCCCCGACTGAAGGTGCTGAGCACCTGCCCGTCCGCTACACGTACAGCCTGGTAACGGGCCTCTTTCGTCTCCGGGTTCGTCAACTTGTCCTGGCAGGCGATCACCACACTTCCGTCCCCGGAGACCGCGGTGCCCGACCACGCGGTGCCCTTCGCCAGTTCACGCAGCGTCCCGGTGCGGATGTCGACCGACGCCACCGAGGACTCCAGCTTCGCCTCCCCCACAATGCGCGCGGCCACCAGGGTGTTCCCGTCCGGCCCGAACCACACCTCCTGAACCCCCGTGACCTGCTGCGGCAGTATCCGGAGCCCGCCCGTGTCCAGGTCCCACACGCGTACCGCCTCCTGCGTCGGCGCTCCGGCCCCCTTCGATGACACGCCCACCAACCGGCGTGCGTCCGGCGAGAAGCCCATGATCTTGGAAGAGCCCTCCAGCGCACTGAACGTGAAGTGCGTGATCTCACCACCGCGAAGGGGGTGCGGAGGCCCCAGCAACTGCTTGCCCGAAGGCGTCACGTCGTGCCAGACCACCACCCCGTCCGCCTCGCGCAGGTAGGCGATCCGCTTCCCGTCCTGGCTGACCACGGGCGACAGGACATTGGCGGCGAGGGCGAGTTGTTCCTGCCTCACGCCGCCTTTGGCGGTCCGTATGAACACGGTGGCGCGACCGCCCTCGGTCGTCGCCAGCGTCACCGCACCGTCCGCGCTCATGGCCGCATGGGGGCGGCACATCACCGAGAGCCTGCGCGCCCGCGCCACGGCCCACCCTGACCCCGAACTCGACGCGTTGCACGAGGAGTTGGCCTCATATCTCCCGCCGACCGCCCCCGCCTCCGCCTCCGCCGAACACCTCGGCTTCGCGGTACCGCTGCGGCTGCGCACGGCGGAGGGCGAGCTGCGACTGCTCACCACCCTGACCTCGTTCGCGACCGCCGTGGACGTCACCCTGGCCGAGCTGCACCTGGAGGCGTTCCTGCCGGCCGACACGGCGACCGCCGATCTGCTGCGGCGCCGCGAGGAGGGTCGCCGGGTCGCCGTGTAGGTTTCCCGATATGACTGATGACTGGCGGATGGACCGGATCGGGAGTGCTCTCCGGGGCGAGAACCCTGCCGTGCTGCGGCGTTTGGACGCGGGTTTCGCGGTGGCCGGGGACGTGCAGTTCCTGCCGGGATACTCGGTCCTCCACAACCCTCTGCGCGAGGCGATCTGCGCAGAACTGGACGGCCTGCGAGCCTGAGTTACGCCCTTCCAGCGGTCACCACCTCGGGCCGGACCATCCGGGGCACCCGGACGGTCCGGCCCGAGGGCGGATCAGGCGGTCGGACCAGACCGTTGGGTCAGACGGTCGCGGTGCCGGTCTCCGCGCGGACCTCGCGGGCCGCGGCGACGAGGTTCTCCAGGGAGGCCCGGGTCTCGGGCCAGCCGCGCGTCTTCAGCCCGCAGTCGGGGTTGACCCAGAGCCGCTCGGCCGGGATGGCCTCCAGCCCCTTGCGGAGCAGGGCCGCCGCCTCCTGGGTGGAGGGGATGCGCGGCGAGTGGATGTCCCAGACGCCCGGCCCGGCTTCGCGCGGGTAGCCGTGCCCGGCGAGTTCGCGCGCCACCTGCATGTGGGAACGGGCGGCTTCCAGGCTGATGACGTCGGCGTCGAGGTCGTCGATGGCCTGGACGATGTCACCGAATTCGGCGTAGCACATGTGCGTGTGGATCTGGGTCTCCGGCCGGACGCCCGAGGTCGTGAGGCGGAAGGACTCGGTGGCCCAGGCGAGGTAGTCGGCGTGCCCGTCGGCGCGCAGCGGGAGGGTCTCGCGCAGGGCGGGCTCGTCGACCTGGATGACCGAAGTACCGGCCGCCTCAAGGTCGTTGACCTCGTCGCGCAGGGCCAGTCCGACCTGCCGGGCGGTCACCCCGAGGGGCTGGTCGTCGCGGACGAAGGACCAGGCGAGCATGGTGACGGGGCCGGTGAGCATGCCCTTGACCGGCTTGGCGGTCTGCGACTGGGCGTACGTCGTCCAGCGCACGGTCATCGGCTCGGGGCGGGAGATGTCCCCGGCCAGGACCGGCGGGCGCACATAGCGGGTGCCGTACGACTGGACCCAGCCGTGCTGGGTGGCGAGGTAGCCCGTGAGCTGTTCGGCGAAGTACTGGACCATGTCGTTGCGTTCGGGCTCGCCGTGCACGAGGACGTCGATGCCGGTCTTCTCCTGGAAGGACAGCACCTCGCGGATCTCGTCCTTGATGCGCTCCTCGTAGCCGGCGGTGTCGATGCGTCCGGCCCGCAGGTCGGCGCGGGCCACCCGCAGTTCGTTGGTCTGCGGGAAGGAACCGATGGTCGTCGTCGGGAGCAACGGCAGGCCCAGGTGGGCACGTTGGGCCACGGCGCGGTCGGCGTACGGCTGTGCGCGGCGCCCGTCGGCGTCCGTGATCGCGGTGGTACGGGCCCGGACGGCGGGGTCGTGGGTGATCGGGGAGTGGGCGCGGGAGGCCAGGTCGGCGCGGTTGGCGGCGAGTTCGGCGGTGATCGCGTCGGTTCCCTGGGCGAGCCCGCGGGCCAGCGTGGTGATTTCGACGGTCTTCTGGCGGGCGAAGGCGAGCCAGCGCCGGATCTGCGGATCGATGTCCCGTTCGGCGTCGGCGTCCAGCGGGACGTGGAGCAGCGAGCTTGAGGCGGAGACGTCGACCCGGTCGGCGAGCCCGAGGAGGGTGCCGAGGGTGGTCAGCGACTTCTGGAGGTCGTTGATCCAGATGTTGCGGCCGTTGACGACACCCGCGATCAGGCGCTTGCCGGGCAGGCCGCCGACGGCGGCGAGGTCGGCGAGGTTGGCGGCCGCGGCGTCGGTGAAGTCGAGGGCGAGACCCTCCACCGGAGCCTTCGCCAGGACCGGAAGGGCGTCACCGAGCCGGTCGAAGTACGAGGCGACCAGCAGCTTCGGGCGGTCGGTGAGGCCGCCGAGGTCGCGGTAGGTGCGGGCGGCGGCGTTCAGTTCGGCCGGGGTGCGGTCCTGGACCAGGGCCGGTTCGTCCAGCTGGACCCACTCGGCGCCCGCCGCGCGCAGCTCGGCGAGCACCTGTGCGTAGACGGGGAGCAGCCGGTCCAGCAGGGTCAGCGGCTCGAAGTCGGCGGCCACGCCGGGGGCGGGCTTGGCCAGGAGCAGGTAGGTGACCGGTCCGACCAGTACGGGCCGGGCGGTGTGCCCCTCGGAGAGGGCTTCGGTGAGTTCGGCGACCTGCTTGGCGGCGTCGGCGGTGAAGACGGTATCGGGGCCCAACTCGGGGACGAGGTAGTGGTAGTTGGTGTCGAACCACTTGGTCATCTCCAGCGGGGCCACGTCCTGGGTGCCGCGCGCCATCGCGAAGTACCCGTCGAGTGCGTCCGCTTCGACGGCGGCGCGGTGGCGGGCGGGGATCGCGCCGACCATGACCGTGGTGTCCAGGACGTGGTCGTAGTACGAGAAGTCGCCGGTGGGCACCTCGGTGATGCCGGCCCCGGCCAGCTGGGCCCGGTTGGCCCGGCGCAGGTCGCGGGCGGTCTCCCGGAGGGTGTCCGCGGTGACGCGGCCCTTCCAGTAGCCCTCGATGGCCTTCTTCAGTTCACGGCGCTGGCCCTGGCGGGGGTAGCCGTACACGGTGGCCCGTACTGCCGCGGCTGCGGACTCGGTGGTCACGGAACTCTCCTTCGCGAGTGTGTCTCCATGGACCCGGTGACGGGCCGAGGGTGCGAAGGGTGCCGGAACGGGCGGCCCGCCGTGGTCCCGTACGGCTGGTGGTACGCCTGGTACGGGACGGGAGGATCCGCCCTGAGCACGCCGACCCGCCCACGAGGTCACCGGGAAACCGGGCGCGGTCGATCGCGCTCGGGCAACGGGCAGGTCTTCGGACTCGCGGGCGCGCAGGCCACTGGGGCCGGCATCTACTGGCCGTCGCTTCCCAGGACCGGTTCGGGTCCCAGTGCGTATGACGGCGGTCGTTCCCGCTCACCGCTGCGGGGCAGTCCCGGATTCTCACCGGGTTCCCTCTTACGACGCATCCCGCCTGGCGGACGGGGCGAACCAGCTGCGAGGCCAACGGTAAGGCGTCGACCGGTGGATGAACACCGGTTTCCACATACCGGACGGTGAAATGAGACACGCCGGGGGTGCGGTGACATCAACGGTGACACCGCTCACCGCACCCCCGGCCTTCTCCTGTGTCTCCGGTCCTCCCTCGGCCCGGAGACCTGCCGGGCCCCCTCAGGCCCGGCCCGGGCCCCCTCAGGCCCGGCGGACGAGGTGGCGGGCGTAGGCCTCGGGCGTGAAGAAGGCGGGGAGGCGCACCGACAGCGCCGTGTCCACGAAGACCTCGCGCGCTTCGAGGGCGAGCGAGCGCGGGTCCTCGGCCTCCAGGGCCGCGCATTCGGCGTCGAGGAGGTCGATGACCGTGCTCCGGTCCACCCGCTCGTGGCGCAGCCACTGCCAGATCTGGACGCGGGCGATCTCGGCGGTCGCGGCGTCCTCCATCAGCCCGTTCAGGGCGACGGCGCCGCTGCCGCGCAGCCAGGCGTCGAAGTAGCGCAGGGCCACGGCCACGTTGGAGCGGATGCCCTCGGAGGTCGGCGGGGCGGCGATCCGGCGTACGGACAGCAGGTCGGCGGCGGTGACCTCGACGTCCTCGTGGGTGCGCTCCAGCTGGTGCGGCCGCTCCCCCAGGACGTTGTCGAAGACCGCGCGGCAGACGGGGACGAGTCCGGGGTGAGCGACCCAGGAGCCGTCGAAGCCGTCCTCGGCTTCGCGTTCCTTGTCGAGCCGGACCTTCGCGAACGCGGCGGTGTTCGCGTCCGGATCCTTGCTCGGGACGTGGGCGGCCATGCCACCGATGGCGTGGGCGCCGCGCCGGTGGCAGGTCCGGACGAGGAGTTCGGTGTAGGCCCGCATGAAGGGGGCCGTCATGGTGACCGCGGCCCGGTCGGGCAGCTGGAAGTCGGTGCGGTGGCCGAAGGTCTTGATCAGGCTGAAGAGGTAGTCCCAGCGGCCCGCGTTCAACCCCGCGCTGTGCTCGCGCAGTTCGTAGAGGATCTCCTCCATCTCGAAGGCGGCGGTGATCGTCTCGATCAGGACGGTCGCGCGGACCGTGCCGCGCGGGATGCCGAGGAGGTCCTGGGCCAGGACGAACACGTCGTTCCACAGCCGTGCGTCATTGCGGTTCTCCAGCTTGGGGAGGTAGAAGTACGGGCCGTGCCCGGCGTCGATCTGGCGCTGGGCGCAGTGGAAGAAGTACAGGCCGAAGTCGACCAGCGAGGCGGGCACGGGGCGGCCGTCGATCTCCAGGTGCTCTTCCAGCAGGTGCCAGCCCCGGGGGCGCACCATGATCGTGGCGAGGTCCTGGCCGAGCCGGTACTCCTTGCCCTCGGGCGTGGTGAAGCCGATGCGGCGCTCGATGGCGTCCAGCAGGCTGAGCTGGCCGCCGACGATGTTCTCCCACGTGGGGGCCGTCGCGTCCTCGAAGTCCGCCATCCACACCTGGGCGCCGGAGTTGAGGGCGTTGACCGCCATCCGCCGTTCCGGCGGGCCGGTGATCTCGACCCTGCGGTCGGTGAGCCCGGGGGCGGGCGGGGCGACCCGCCATGCGGCGTCGGCGCGCACGCGGGCGGTGGCCCGGGAGAAGTCCAGCGGCGAACCGGAAGCCAGGTGGGCGCTCCGGCGGCGGCGCTCCTTGAGTACCTCCAGGCGGCGCTCCGCGAACGCGGCGTCGAGCCGGCCGATGAACTCCAGGGCCTGGGGGGTCAGGATCTCGTCGTGGCGCTCACCGGGTGCGCCGAGAACCCGGACGCTGCTGGTCAGGGGCGTGAGTGACATGCGGTTCTGCTCCTCGGCGTGGGGGCGGCGGACTAGTGGAACTGCTCTTCTTCGGTGGAGCCCGCGAGCGCGGTGGTCGAGGAGGTGGGGTTGACGGCGGTGGAGACCAGGTCGAAGTAGCCCGTGCCGACCTCGCGTTGGTGCTTGACCGCGGTGAACCCCTGGGCCTGGGCGGCGAATTCCCGCTCCTGGAGGTCGACGTACGCGGTCATGCCCTGGTCGGCGTAGCCGCGGGCGAGGTCGAACATGCCGTGGTTGAGGGAGTGGAAACCGGCCAGGGTGATGAACTGGAAGCGGTAGCCCATCGCGCCCAGCTCCCGCTGGAACTTGGCTATCTGGTCGTCGTCCAGCGCGGCCTTCCAGTTGAAGGACGGCGAGCAGTTGTAGGCGAGCATCTGGTCCGGGTACCGCGCGTGGATCGCCTCGGCGAACTCGCGGGCCTGGGCCAGGTCCGGGGTGCCGGTCTCGACCCAGATGAGGTCGGCGTACGGGGCGTAGGCGAGGCCGCGGGCGATGACCGGAGCCATGCCGCCCCGGACGTGGTAGAAGCCCTCCGCGGTGCGCTCGCCCGTGCAGAACTCGGCGTCGCGCTCGTCGACGTCGCTGGTCAGCAGGGTGGCGGCGAGGGCGTCGGTGCGGGCGATGATCAGGGTCGGGATGTCCGCGATGTCGGCGGCGAGGCGGGCCGCGTTCAGGGTGCGGATGTGCTGTGCGGTGGGGACGAGCACCTTGCCGCCGAGGTGGCCGCACTTCTTCTCGGAGGCCAACTGGTCCTCGTAGTGGATGCCGGCCGCACCCGCCGCGATCATCGCCTTGGTCAGCTCGAAGGCGTTGAGCGGGCCGCCGAAGCCGGCCTCGGCGTCCGCCACGATCGGGGCCAGCCAGTCCGTCGTGTCGCTGCCGCCCTCGGCGGTGGCGATCTGGTCGGCGCGCAGCAGTGCGTTGTTGATCCGGCGGACCACCTGGGGAACGGAGTTGACCGGGTAGAGGCTCTGGTCCGGGTAGGTGTGGCCGGCCTGGTTGGCGTCGGCCGCGACCTGCCAGCCGGAGAGGTAGATCGCCTGGAGTCCGGCCCGGACCTGCTGGACGGCCTGGCCGCCGGTCAGTGCGCCGAGGGCGTGGATGTAGTCCCGCTCGTGCAGCTGGCGCCACAGCCGTTCGGCGCCGCGCCGGGCCAGGGTGTGCTCCTCCCGGACGCTGCCGGAGAGCCGGACCACGTCCCCGGCCGTGTAGGTGCGCTCGATGCCCACCCAGCGCGGGTCGTCCGCCCACCTCCGGGCCAGCTGCTCGGCCGCCGCCATCGCGTTCGCCGTCGTAGTCGCCGTCGCGTTCGCCGTCGTAGTCGCCGTCGTGTTCGCCGTCGTGTTCGCCTCTGCCATGACCGTCACCGTTTCCATCCGTTGCCGCTTGTCCTGCCAAGGCCGTGGACGGGAGTACACGACCTTGGCACCCTGTGCCTTTGCTGGTGAGGCGAGCCGTCAAACCCGCCTGCAGAAAGGACTCTGGCATTGGCACTCGGTGCCATCAAGGAGGTACATCTGCCAAGGTGTGCGAATCTTCCCCGCCGTATTTGCCAAGCTTGCGAAGGTCCGTGGGCGCGTGCTGTCGGCCTATGCTGACGGTCTGTCCGATGGCGGGTGGAGGAGTCCGGTGAGCAAGACGTACGCGGGCGCGCGGCTGCGCAGGCTGCGCGAGGAGCGCCGCATGACCCAGGCCGACCTGGCCAGGATGCTCGGCATCTCGCCCAGTTACCTCAACCAGATGGAGCACGACTCCCGCCCGCTCACCGTCCCGGTGCTGCTGCGGCTCACCGAGGCCTTCGGGGTCGACCCCGGGTTCTTCTCGGAGCGCGACACCAGCCGGCTGGTCGCCGACCTGCGCGAGGCCCTCGCCCAGCAGGTGGCCGAGGCCCGCGTGTCCCCTTCCGACCTGGCGGAGCTGGCCACCCGGATGCCGGCGGTGGCCTCGGTGCTGTTGGACCTCGGGCGGCGCGGCCAGTTGCTGGCCGAGCGGCTGTCCGACGCCGCCGACGGCCGGGACGGGGCGGCCGAGGCGCCGCGCTCGCCCCACGAAGAGATCCGCGAGTTCTTCTACCGCCGCCAGAACTACCTCCACGACGCCGATCTCGCGGCCGAGGACCTGGCCCGCGAGATCGGCATCCGCCCCGGGGACGTCATCCGCGCGCTCACCCGCCGGCTCGCGGACCGGCACGGCGTCCGCCTCTCGGCGGACTGCGACCGGCTGCACCACTACGACGCCGACGCCCGCGTCCTGCACCTGTCGAACCGGCTGCGCCCGGGGCAGCAGGCCTTCCGGATGGCCACCCAGCTCGCCCTGGCCGAGTACGGGGACGAACTCGACCGCCTCGCCACCGAGGACTTCCCGCCCGGCTCCCCCGCGCACGCCCTCGCCCGCATCGGCATCGCCAACTACTTCGCGGCCGCGCTGATCCTCCCGTACACGGCGTTCCACACCGCGGCGGAGGAATTCCGGTACGACATCGAGCGGCTCACCGACCACTTCGGTCTCGGCTACGAGACGGTGTGCCACCGCCTCAGCACCCTGCAACGCCCCAGGCTGCGCGGGGTGCCCTTCTCCTTCGTCCGGGTCGACCGGGCGGGGAACATGTCGAAGCGGCAGTCCGCCACCGGGTTCCACTTCTCCCGCGCCGGAGGCACCTGCCCGCTCTGGAACGTCTACGAGGCCTTCGCCGCCCCCGGCCGCATCCACGTCCAGGTCGCCGCCATGCCCGACGGGCAGCGCCACCTGTGGACCGCCCGCGCCGTCACCCGCCACCGCGGCGGCTGGGGCGAACCCGGCAAGACCTTCGCCATCGGTCTCGGCTGCGAGATCCGCCACGCCTCCCGGCTCGTGTACGCCGACGGCCTCGACCTCGACAACACGGCGGCCGCCACCCCCATCGGCATGGGCTGCCGCCTGTGCGAGCGCCTCGACTGCCCCCAGCGGGCCGCGCCCCCGCTCGGCCGGACCCTGGCCGTGGACGAGAACAGCAGCACCTTCATCCCGTACCCCGTCCGGGACGCACGCCCCGTCGGCCGCGACTGACCGGCGACGGCGGGCGCGCGGGCGGCGGGTCTGGACTTACTAGGACGTCCAACTATATGTTCGTGCCACAAGGTCCGCGGTGCAGGGAAGCCGGTGAGAAACCGGCACGGTCCCGCCACTGTGACCGGGGAGTGTGCTGCCATCCACACGTCACTGACGAGGTCCGTCGGGAAGACGGGCGGCACGCGGGGATCCGGGAGTCAGGATACCGGCCGCGGAACGTTCCGTGTTGTCCACGAGGATGGAGCAGACACGCATGGCACCGGTTTGTACCCACGACCCTGGTGATCCGGCGGAGCGCGCGCACACTTCCGCGCGCTCGTAGTTCCCACGGCCTTCCGCGGCGGCGCACCCCACCGGGTGCGGACCGCCGGTCCGTCGTGCCATCCCCGGATCCAACCTGACGAGAGCAGGCACCCATGGTCCGCGAACTCACCCATTTCATCGGCGGGAAGCACACCTCCGGAACCTCCGGTCTCTTCGCCGACGTGTACGACCCCAACACCGGCGCCGTCCAGGCCCGCGTGCCCCTCGCCGGGCGCGCCGACACCGAGGCCGCCATCGCCAACGCCCGGGAAGCGCAGGATGATTGGGGTCAGTGGAACCCCCAGCGGCGCTCGCGCGTCCTGCTGCGCTTCCTCCAACTGGTGGAGGGCGAGCGCGAGTCCCTCGCCCGGATGCTGTCCGCCGAGCACGGCAAGACCGTTGCCGACGCCCACGGCGATCTGCAACGCGGCCTGGAGGTGGTCGAGTTCGCCGCCGGTGTGCCGCACCTGCTCAAGGGCGAGTTCACCGACAACGCGGGCACCGGCATCGACGTGCACTCGCTGCGCTCGCCGCTCGGCGTCGTCGCGGGGATCACCCCCTTCAACTTCCCCGCCATGATCCCCCTGTGGCAGGCGGCCCCCGCCCTGGCCTGCGGGAACTCCTTCATCCTCAAGCCGTCCGAACGGGACCCCTCCGTCCCGCTGCGGCTGGCGGAACTCTTCCTGGAGGCGGGCCTGCCGCCCGGCGTGCTCAATGTCGTCAACGGCGGCAAGGAGGCCGTGGACACCCTGCTGGAAGACCCCCGGGTCCAGGCCCTGGGCTTCGTCGGATCGACCCCGATCGCCGCACACATCTATGCCACCGCCGCCGCGCACGGCAAGCGCGCCCAGTGCTTCGGCGGCGCCAAGAACCACATGATCGTGATGCCGGACGCCGACCTGGACCAGGCCGTCGACGCCCTGATCGGCGCGGGCTACGGCTCGGCGGGCGAACGCTGCATGGCCATCGCGGTCGCCGTGCCCGTCGGGGAGGAGACCGCCGACGCCCTGGTGGCGAAGCTCCGCGAACGGATCGCCTCCCTGCGGATCGGCCGCTCCGACGACCCCGAGGCCGACTTCGGTCCGCTGGTCAGCCGCGACGCCCTGGACCGGGTCCGCCGGTACGTGGACATCGGTGTCAACGAGGGCGCCGAACTCGTCGTGGACGGACGCGGGTTCACCCTGCCCGGGCACGAGAACGGCTTCTTCGCCGGAGCCTCGCTCTTCGACCGCGTGGCCCCGGCCATGCGGATCTACCGCGAGGAGATCTTCGGCCCGGTCCTGAGCGTCGTACGCGCCGCGGACTACGCGGAGGCCCTGCGGCTGCCCACCGAGCACCCCTACGGCAACGGCGTGGCGATCTTCACCCGGGACGGGGACACCGCCCGGGACTTCACCCGGCGCGTCGGCGCGGGCATGGTCGGCGTCAACGTGCCCATCCCGGTGCCCGTCGCCTACCACACCTTCGGCGGCTGGAAGCGCTCCGGATTCGGCGACCTGAACCAGCACGGCCCCGACTCCATCCGCTTCTACACCCGTACGAAGACCGTCACCTCACGCTGGCCCTCCGGGGTCAAGGAGGGCGCGAGCTTCACCATCCCGACGATGGGATGAGCGCGGTGACCACCCTGACCGAGGACCAGCTCGCCCTCGCCGAGGTCACCCTCGACTTCGCCCAGGAGCAGCTCGCCCCCCACGCCGTCGCCTGGGACCAGTCCAAGCACTTCCCCGTCGACGTCCTGCGCCGGGCCGCCGGACTGGGGCTCGGCGGTGTGTACGTGCGCGAGGAGCACGGCGGTTCCGGCCTCAGCCGCAGCGACGGGGTCCTCGTCTTCGAGACCCTCGCCACCGGCTGCCCCTCCATCGCCGGATACCTCTCCATCCACAACATGGTCGCCTGGATGATCGACCGTTACGGGGACGGCGCGCAGCGCGGGCGATGGCTGCCCGGCCTGTGCGCGGCCACCACCCTGGGCAGTTACTGCCTCACCGAACCGGGGGCCGGCTCGGACGCCGCCGCCCTGCGCACCCGCGCGGTGCGCGACGGCGACCACTACGTCCTGACCGGGGTCAAACAGTTCATCTCCGGAGCGGGCGCCGCGGCCGTCTACGTGGTGATGGCCCGCACCGGAGGGAGCGGGCCCGGCGGGATCTCGGCCTTCGTCGTCGAACGGGACGACCCCGGCGTCTCCTTCGGCCCCAACGAGCGGAAGATGGGCTGGAACGCCCAGCCCACCCGGCAGGTCGTCCTCGACGGCGTACGGATCCCCGCCGACCGGCGTCTCGGCGCCGAGGGCGACGGTTTCCGCATCGCCATGACCGGCCTCAACGGCGGCCGCCTCGGCATCGCCGCCTGTTCGCTGGGCGGCGCGCAGAGCGCCCTGGACCGCAGCCTGTCCCACCTCGCCGACCGCGAGGCCTTCGGCGGCAAGCTCCTGGACGCGCAGGCACTGCAGTTCCGGCTCGCGGACATGGCCACCGAACTGGCCGCCGCCCGCGCCCTGGTCCGCCAGGCGGCCGAGGCGCTCGACGCGGGCGATCCGCTGGCCCCGCGGCTGTGCGCGATGGCCAAGCGGTTCGCCACCGACACCGGCTACACGGTCGCCGACCGGGCCCTCCAGCTCCACGGGGGCTACGGCTATCTCAGCGAGTACGGCATCGAGAAGATCGTCCGCGACCTGCGGGTCCACCAGATCCTGGAAGGCACCAACGAGGTCATGCGCGTCATCGTCGCGCGCGGACTGACGGAGAACTTGTGACGGAGAACCTGTGATGAACCACTCCTCCCCCGAAGAGAACGATCACGTCCTCCTGCGCACGGAGGGCCGCGCCGCCTACATCACCCTCAACCGCCCCAAGGCCCTCAACGCCCTCACCCATCCCATGGCGCTCCGCATCGACGGCGCCCTCACCGCCTGGGCGGACGACCCGCGCGTGGAGACCGTCGTCATCGAGGGCGCGGGAGAGCGCGGCCTGTGCGCGGGCGGCGACGTCCGCGACATCCACCACGACGCGAAGACCGGCGGCGCCGCCTCCGCGGACTTCTGGCGCGACGAGTACCGGCTCAACGCCCGTATCGCCCGCTACTCCAAGCCGTACGTCGCCCTGATGGACGGCATCGTGATGGGCGGCGGGGTCGGGGTCTCCGCCCACGGCAGCGTCCGGATCGTCACCGAACGCTCCCGGGTCGCCATGCCCGAGACCGGCATCGGCTTCGTCCCCGACGTCGGCGGCACCTACCTCCTCGCCCTCGCCCCCGGCGAACTCGGCACCCATCTGGCCCTGACGGGGGCCGCCGTCGGGGCGGCGGACGCGCTGCTGTGCGGGCTCGCCGACCACTTCGTCCCCTCCGCCGCCCTGCCCGCGCTGGCCCGGGAGCTGGCCGCGGACCCGGTGCACACCGTGCTGGAGCGGTACGTGGAGCAGCCGCCACCGGGTGAACTCCCGGCCGCACGCGAGTGGATCGACCGCTGCTACACGGCGGAGAGCGCCGAGGAGATCGTCGCCCGGCTGCACGCCACCGACGCCCCTGCCGCGAAGCGGGCGGCCGCCACCCTGCTGACGAAGTCCCCCACCGCGGTCAAGGTCACCCTGGCCGCGCTCCGCCGGGCCCGGCGGCTCGGCCCGCTGGAACGGGTCCTGGAACAGGAGTACCGCGTCTCCCTGGCCGCGCTCTCCTCCCCCGACCTCGTGGAGGGCATCCGCGCCCAGGTCATCGACAAGGACCGCGACCCACAGTGGTCCCCGGGTACCTTCGAGGCCGTGGGCCCGGCCGACGTCGAACGGTTCTTCGCCCCGCTCGGCGACCGCGAACTGCGGCTCGCCGAGACCGCACCGTCCACGGAGGTCGCCTGGTGACCAGCACCGTCGCATTCATCGGACTCGGCCACATGGGCGCACCCATGGCGGCCAATCTGGTCAAGGCCGGCCACCGCGTCCTCGGCTTCGACCTGGTACCGGAGCTGCTGGCCGCCGCGGTCACGGCCGGTGTCGAAGCCGCCGCGTCGGCGGCCGACGCCGCCGCCGAGGCCGATGTGGTGATCACCATGCTGCCCGCGGGCCGGCACGTCCTCGCCCTCTACCGGGAACAGGGACTCCTGGCCGCCGCCCGCCCCGGCACCCTGTTCATCGACTGCTCCACCATCGATGTCGCCGACGCCCGCACCGCGCACGAGGCCGTCGTCGCGGCCGGTCACCGGGCGCTGGACGCCCCGGTGTCGGGCGGGGTGGTCGGGGCCGAGGCCGGCACGCTCACCTTCATGGCGGGCGGCGGGGCGGCCGAATTCGCCGCCGCCGCGCCCTTGTTGGACGCCATGGGGAAGAAGGCCGTGCACTGCGGACCGGCCGGTGCGGGGCAGGCCGCGAAGATCTGCAACAACATGATCCTGGCCGTCTCGATGATCGGGGTCAGCGAGGCCTTCGTGCTCGCCGAGAGCCTGGGACTCGACCACCAGGCCCTCTACGACGTGGCCTCCACCGCCTCGGGGCAGTGCTGGGCGCTCACCGTCAACTGCCCCGTGCCCGGGCCCGTACCGGCGTCCCCCGCCAACCGCGACTACCGGCCGGGCTTCGCCGCGCCCCTCATGGCCAAGGACCTGGGCCTGGCCGCCAACGCCCTGCGCGCGGGCGGGGTGGACGCCCCGCTGGGCCTGAAGGCCGCCGAACTCTACGCGGCCTTCGCCGAGGGCGAGGGCGCCGACCTGGACTTCTCGGCGATCGTCCGCACCCTCCGACCGCAGGTCCAACCGCAGCTCCGACCGCCGATCCAACCGCCGATCCGACCGCAGAACGGGACTCCCGCATGACCGACACCGCGCCGTACGAGACCATCCTGCTGGAGCGCAAGGGCCGGGTGGCCGTGCTCACCCTCAACCGGCCGGAGGCCCTCAACGCCCTCAACCTCCAGGTCATGACCGAGGTCGTGGCCACCGCGGAGGCCCTGGACCGGGACCCGGAGGTGGGCTGCATCGTCCTGACCGGCTCCGCGAAGGCCTTCGCGGCGGGCGCGGACATCAAGGAGATGCGGCCGCGGAGCTACATGGACATGTACCTCTCCGACTGGTTCACCGTCTGGGACCGGCTCGGCCAGGTCCGCACCCCCACGCTCGCCGCCGTGTCGGGCTACGCCCTGGGCGGGGGCTGCGAGTTGGCGATGATGTGCGACATCCTCCTCGCCGCCGACACCGCGAAGTTCGGGCAGCCCGAGATCAAGCTCGGGGTCATCCCGGGCATCGGCGGCTCGCAGCGCCTCACCCGGGCCGTGGGCAAGGCCAAGGCGATGGAACTGTGCCTGACCGGGCGCACCATGGGCGCCGAGGAGGCCGAACGCGCCGGGCTGGTCTCCCGGATCGTCCCGGCCGACGAGCTGCTCGCGGAGGCCCTCTCCGTAGCCGAAACCGTGGCCGGGATGTCCAAGCCGGTCGCGATGATGGCGAAGGAGGCCGTGAACCGCGCCTTCGAGACGACCCTCACCGAAGGCGTCCGCTTCGAACGCCGCCTGTTCCACGCGGTGTTCGCGACCGCGGACCAGAAGGAGGGCATGTCCGCCTTCGTGGACAAGCGCCCGCCGCGCTTCACCCACGGCTGAGCCCGGGACGCGGATCCGGGGACGGCGCCCCGGCCGTCCCCGGAGCGGGATCAGGTCAGGCGCCCCGGCGCAGGGTGTTGGTGTCGCCCACGTCGATGACGCTCTCGCGCGGCCCGAAGGGCCAGACCTTCTCGCGCCGGGCCCAGAGGGCGAAGGCCGCGCAGCCCAGGGCGAGCCAGCCGAGCGACCACTCGATGGGGTGGCGTCCGGGGGAGTTCGTGTCGGCGTAGCCGTAGATGACCAGCCAGCCGGCGAGGGCGACGATGCCGGGCAGCGGGTACAGCCACATCCGGTAGGGGCGTTCCATGTCGGGCCGCTTGCGGCGCAGGGTCACCAGGGCGGCGATCTGCGCCAGGCCCTGGACCAGCACCATCACGGTGGTGAGCAGCTGGATGAGGGTGGCGAGGTCCGTGTGGCGGCCGAGGAGGAAGCCGATCACGGTGATCACGCCCATGGTGGCGAGGCCGAGGACGGGGAAGCCGTGGCGGGGGTGGAGCCTGCCGTAGGGCTTGAAGAACACCCGGTCGCGGGCCGCGTCGTAGGGGACGCGCGAGCCGCCGAGGAGACCGGTGAAGACGGAGGCGAAGGCGGTGACGAGGATCATAACGGTGACCACGTCCGCGGCCGTCTTGCCCCAGGTCTCTTCCAGGACGGCGGAGGCGACCGAGGTGGAG
Organism: Streptomyces sp. NBC_00536; assembly: GCF_036346295.1. Lineage (NCBI taxonomy): Bacteria > Bacillati > Actinomycetota > Actinomycetes > Kitasatosporales > Streptomycetaceae > Streptomyces > Streptomyces sp. NBC_00536. The sequence goes on from NZ_CP107819.1 coordinate 286,218, forward strand.
GCGATGTCCTTGGGGTCCAGCATCCGGTGCCAGTCGACCACGCCGAGGGTGCCCACCTGGAGGAGCAGGTAGATCGCCATGATGCCGAGGATGGAGAAGACGATGGAACGCGGCAGGGTCCGGCCGGGGTTCTTGATCTCGGCGCCCATGTAGGCGGTGGTGTTGTAGCCGAGGTAGTCGTAGATGCCGATGGTCAGGCCCGCGGCGAAGCCGGTCCAGAACGCCGTTCCGGTGAACGAGAAGGCACCGTCGGGGTAATCGAAGGCCGGGCCCGTGTCGAAATGGGTGAACGCCGCGAAGATCACCAGGACGACGGAGGCGATCATGACCACCCACATCACCGCGGTGATCTTCGCGATGTGCTCGATTCCGCGCCAGAGCAGGAGGACGACCAGCGCGATGACGCCCACGCCGATGGCGTCGCCCGCGCCCTGACCGAGGCCGGGGGCCAGGTAGCCGAGGTACTGGACGAAGCCGACGACTCCCGTGGACATGATCAGCGGGATGAAGAGCATGGCCGTCCAGACGAACAGGAACGGCATCAGCCGCCCCGAGCGGTACTGGAAGGCCTTGCGCAGGTAGACGTACGTACCGCCCGATCCGGGCATGGCGGCGCCGAGTTCGGCCCAGATCAGTCCGTCGGCGAGGGCGAGGAGGGCACCGGCCACGAATCCGATGACGGCCTGGGGACCACCGAAGGCGGCGACCATCAGCGGAATGGTGACGAAGGGACCGATCCCGCACATCTGGCTCATGTTGATGGCGGTGGCCTGGAACAGGCCGACGCGGCGAACGAAACCGCCGGAGGGCGGCGGAGCTGCGGACACGGATCTCTCCAGGAGGGATGGCAGGGAGACGCAGGCGGCCGGTGCGCCACCGGAGGGACGTCAACTCGGCTCGGGACGGCTTAAGTTAGGAAGCTTTACTTACTACGTCAAGGGGTTCTGCGCTGCGAGCGGCCCCGATGCCCGAGAATGGGCCGATGAGCAGCAGCGACGATCCCACCGAGCAGCCCTGGAGCCTCCCCCGCCTGCGCAGCACCAACGAGCGGCTGCTGCTCGACCGGCTGCACGCGCGGGGAGCGGCCTCGCGGGCCGAACTCGCCCGCCTCACCGGCCTGTCCAAGCCCACGGTCTCCAGCGCGCTCGCCTCCCTGGAGCAGTCCGGCCTGGTCCGCGAGGCCGGCCGGATCGCCCCGGCGCTCGGCCGGACGGCCGTCCTCTACGAGCCCGACCCGACGGCGGGCTACGCCCTGGGCATCGACATCGGCCGGTCGTGGCTGCGCGTGGCGCTCGCCGACCTGTCGGGCACGGTCGTCGCCCGGTCCGACGTCCGCAACCGGGCCCGCAGTTCGGCCGCCATCGCCGACCTGGTCGCGGCCACGGCCGGGGAGCTGATCGCGAGTTCGGGGGCCGCCGCCGACAAGGTGGCGCACGCGGTCGTCGGCACCCCCGGGATCTACGACGCCCGGAGCGGGCAGGTCCGGTTCGCACGGAACCTGCCGGGCTGGGGCAAGGCCGGCCTCTTCGACCGGATCCGGAAGGACCTGGGCGTCCCCCTGTCGGTGCACAACGACGCCAATCTCGCGGCCCTGGGCGAGTACACCTCGGGCGCGGGGGCGGGCAGCAGGCTCTTCGTCTACCTGATGGCCGGAACCGGCCTGGGAGTGGGCGTGGTCAACGAGGGACGGCTGTTCACCGGCGCGCACGGCGGCGCCGGAGAGATCGGCTTCGTCCCCTGGTTCGGGGGCCCGGGCGAGCCGTGCCGGGACAAGCCCGAGACGCTGGAGAGCATGACGTCCGGACACGCCGTCACCGAGGCCGCGCGCGGCTTCGGCATGAAGGGGGCGCCGACGGCCCGGCGGGTCTTCGACGCCGCCCGCGCCGGAGACCCGGCCGCCCTGCGGGCGGTCGAGCTGGAGGGCAGCCGCCTCGCCCACGCGGTCGCCGTGGTCACGGCCCTGTTCGACCCCGACCTGATCGTCCTGGGCGGCGGCATCGGTCACAGCGGCGACCTGCTCCTGCGCCCGCTCCAGGACACCCTCCGCTCCATCACCCCGCTGCGCGCGCGGGTCGTCGGCAGCGCGCTCGGGGACGACGCCGTACTGCTCGGCGCCCTGGCCACCGCCCTCGACGCGGCCCGCGACCTCACCTTCGAAAGCCGCTCGTAGCCGACCCCCTGGACGGCCGGGCGGCCGGTCACCGGTCAGGGGCCGGTCAGGGGCCGACGGCGCATCCCGCCCGGCGTACGACATGCGCGGGTGCCGGGTGTGCGGGCATCCTGGAGTCGGTCGCCACGCGCCGTAGCGGCCTGCGCTCGCGCTGGTGAGGGCGACGGAGCAGAGGAGGGCGGTTCATGACCGACCCGGCCTACGTGCTGGTGCCCGGTGCGGGCGGAGAGGCCTGGTACTGGCACCGGGTGGCGGCGGACCTCCGTCGGCGGGGCCGGGACGTGGTCTCGGTGGACCTGCCCGGGGACGACGAGAGCGCGGCTCTGCCCGAGTACACGCGGCTGGTCGTCGAGGCGGCCGGCCCCGACCGCCGCACCGGTCTGGTCGTGGCCGGCCAGTCCCTGGGCGCCTTCACCGCCTCCCTGGCGTGCGCCCGCCTTCCGGCCGCACTGCTCGTACTCGTCAATCCGATGATCCCGGGCCCGGGCGAGACTCCGGGCCAGTGGTGGGAGAACACCGGCCAGGCCCGGGACATGCGGGAGAACGACACCCGGGAGGGGCGGCGGGCCGGGGCGGAGTTCGACGCGGCGACGTACTTCCTGCACGACCTCCCGCGGGAACTCGTGGAGGAGGCCGCGGCCCACGAACGCCCCGAGTCCGACGCGGTGTTCGCCTCCCCGTGGACGCTCCCCGCCTGGCCGGCGGTGCCGACCCGCGTGCTGATCGGGCGGGACGACCGGCTGTTCCCCGTCGCCTTCCAACGCCGGGTGGCACGGGAGCGCCTGGGCATCGTCCCGCAGGAGATGCCGGGCGGGCACCTGATGGCGCTCAGCCAACCGGCCGAAGTCGCCGATAGGCTGGAGGAGTACTGGGCCGAGGTCGACGGGCCGACGGCGATGGGGTGACGGGGCACGGTGTCCGAGCGGGACAAGTCCGAGCAGGGCGGGCTGGAGGCGCGGCTGCGCGCCACGGAAGAGGCGCTTGAGCGCATCGGTACGTCCTCCGACGAGCGGGAGACCTGCCGGGAGCTCGCCGCCTTCCTCGTCCGTACGCTGTGTGACGCCGCGGCGGTGGAGCTGACCGGCCGGGGCGCCGGGCACGAGCGTGTCGCGGTGGCGGGCGCGGCGGACCTGCTGGCCGGACCCGTGCCGGAATCCGCCTCCGTGGCGCGGGCGCCCGCGTACCTGGTGTCGGTGCCCCTGACGACCGGCTCCGGCGAGATCCACGGAAGGCTGCTGGCCGCCCGTACGCACCCCGCCTTCGACGATCACGAGCTGGCGACGATGCGCTTCGCGGCGCGGCTCGCGGGCCTCCACATCGGCCATGCCCGGCTGCTGGCGGCCACGGAGAAGACCGCGGTCGATCTCCAACGGGCCCTGGTGACCGAACCCGGCCGGCCGCATCCCAATCTGGAGATCGCCAGTCGCTACCTGCCCCTCGGAGGCCGCGCGCTGGTCGGCGGCGACTGGTTCGAAGCGGTGCGACTGCACTTCGGCCGCACCCTGCTCGTGGTGGGTGACGTGATGGGACACGGCCTGGATGCCGCCGTCGACATGAACGCCTACCGCGCCGTCCTGCGCGAGATCGCCGCCACCGATCTGGCCCCGCACCGCGTGCTGCGCCAGATGGACGCGCTGTCCGCTGCGGACGAGGCGCGTCGGCCGGCGACCTGTCTGCTCGTCCGGGTCGATCCCGCCCGCGGTGTGGCCGTCTACGCCAGCGCCGGCCACCTGCCGCCCGCCCTGTTCACCCACGACGGCGGCGGCGAGCTGCTGGACGTCCCCGTCGGCCCGCCGCTCGGTACGGGCATCGGCGGCTACGAGGCACTGACCAGGCCGATCAGCGCCGAGCAGATCCTGTTGCTCTACACGGATGGCCTGGTGGAGCGCCGCGGCGAAGACATCGACACCTCACTGGCCAGGCTCACGGCCCTGCGCGTGGGCGCCCGCGCGGGGCTCGCGGACGTGGTGGACGCGGTGTGCGACGGACTCGACGCGCGGCACGCCGAGGACGACGTCGCGGTCGTCGCCGCCCGGCTGCGCCCCCGGCCGGTCACCGGCCGGTGAGCACGGGTCATCCACGCACGTCATCCGCGCACGTCATCCGCGCACGTCGTCCTCCTCGGCCCGGACCGGCCCCGGCGGTCCGCTCGGGTACACCGTCACGGGCTGAGGCCGGGGCTCAGCGTCCGTCCGCCCTGGACAGGGCGTCCGTGACTAGGCGGGTGGCGAAGTCGGGGTTGTCGGCGATGCGGTTGATGTGCTCCGCGAGCAGGAAGGCCGTGGCTTCCAGCGGGTTCATCTCCTCCTCGGTCCACTCGCCGTACTGCCTGCGCCACAGGCTGGGGCTCAGCCCGGTGCCCGCGGCGATCACCAGGCCCGCCATCGTGGGGATGGCTTCGGGCCGGACGCTCTTCGGCATCATCCGCAGCGAGGCCACCAGGTGGGGCACGACGTACTCGATCACGTCCTTGCCGTGCTCCTCGTGCGCCTTCCGCAGCCACGTGGTGAACATGTAGACGAGCGTGCACGCCCCGTCCAGCACGTCATTGGCGCCCTTGGGTCCCAGTGACGCGGCGAACTGCTCGATCAGGAGCTGCTGTTCGGGGTCCACTCCGGCCTTGCCGTCGTGGATGGCCTTGAGGCGCGAGTCGATCATCATGAGCGCCGCGCCCACATCGCCGGCGGGAGCGTGCTGGGGGTCGTAGTCCGATGACACGCGATTCCTCCATTGGGGCGGCGAGGTGTTTCGTGGTGCCCATGCGTACCCAGCGCCCGCTCGTTCGATGCGTCGCCCGGGAGGTGACAGCGGTTCCCTTGTGGCTACCATGGGGAGCAGTACAGGCACGGTGTGTAATGGAGGCGCAATGCTGGGTCTGGTTCCCGGCGCCAAGCCCGAACAGGGTGGCAGCGCCCCGGGACTCGGCGAGATCGGTCCGAGCCCCTGGGTCGTCAAGTGCATGGGCCGCAGATACAGCGCCGCGCGGTCCGGCGGGGCGGTCGTCATCCAGGACGTCACGGACATCACCCGCCCCTTCCCCGTCGGCCTGGCCGAGCCGGATTCCGAGAGCCTGTGGACCGTCCGCACGCCGCGGGGGCTGCTCGCCGGGCGTACGGGCGGCACGCTCCACGCGATCGCGGCCCTCCGGGAGGCGTCCCTGCCGCCCGCGGTCCCCTCCCCCGGAACCGAGCAGGCGTAACCGCGACTGCGGCGCGCCGCTCGGCGATGGTTCGCTACCGCGCTGCGTCGGGCCGCGGTCGCGCAGCCGGTCCAGGTAGACGGCCGGGTCGGCGCCGTGGGCCCGGTCCTGGACACCGGCGCGGACGTGGGCCAGGTCGCCGTTGCGGGAGATCCGCAGCATGGTGGTCGCGGCGTGGGCCGTGCCCGGCTCCCGCAGGGGGTCGCCGTCGGTGACCGGAGTGCCGGGCCCGAACATGGCCGCCGCCTCCGCGGCGGTGGCGGCGGGCGCCCTGCCGGTGCGGTTGGCGCTGCTGACATACAGGCGGGGGAACCGCTCCAGCAGCGCGGCCAGGGGGTGCCAGCGGACGCCGAAGAGCAACAGGTGGCCGTCGCGCAGGGCGGGGGCGGCCCAGGCGGGGTGCGGGACGTCGGTGCGCACGGGTGCCAGCAGGGTGACGAGTTCGGTGCGCAGCAGGGTCAGGGCGCTCCGCAGGGCCGTCGGCGCGAGGTCGAGTGCCGGGGCGAGGTCGTCCCAGGTGGTGTCGTCGTGCCGGCCGGAAGTCCGCGTACTGGTTGTACGTGGGCTTCCGGCCGGTGCGGCGAAGGGGGTACCTCCCTGCTCGAGCGAAGCCGAGAGCTTGGGGGGAGCGTGCCGGGCGTCGCGACGCCGCGGAGATCCATCAGACACCCCCTAGCCGTTCGGCGACCGCCCGGAGCACGCGACGGCTGGCCAGGTGGGTGAGTACCACGGTCGGGGCCAGGCCGAGGTGGAGCTCGGGGTCGTAGGGCTGGAAGGTCCGCGGGCGGGTGAAGGGGGTGGCCGTGGAGATCGTGGCGACTCCGGTGCCCACGACGGGGGTGGTGACCGTCAGCGGAACCCCGGTCTCCGCCGACACCATCCGCGCGATCCCCGGCAGCCGGGTCAGGTCGGGCGCGGTCCACCACGGCTCGGCGTCGCGCCCGAGGACCTGCGCGGCCTTGTCCGGGTCGTGGCCGAGCAGGAACAGCAGCTGCTCGGTGGCCACCATGCCGCTGCGCTCGGCCATGCCCAGCCAGGAGCAGGCCGCCACGCGCACCCCGCTCTCCAGCGCCGCCAGGGTGTTGGCCAGGACCAGACCGAGGTCGTTGTGCAGGTGCGAGACCAGGACGGTGTCGGGCCCGCCCCCGCGGCGACGCGCCGGAACAGGGCCCGCGTCCGCTCGGGCAGCAGGTCTCCGACGGTGTCGGCGAGTACGACCGTACCCGCGCCCTGGGCCGTCATCGACCCGGCGTATTCGGCCACCAGGCCGTGATCGGCGCGGGGCGCGTCCACCAGACACACGTCCACCGCGACGCCGTCCGCCCGCTGCACCGCCTCCTTGACCACGGCCAGTCCCTGCTCCAGGGCCCGGCGGGCGCTGCTGTGCACCAGGGCGTCGGCGGTGGCCTCCGAAGCGGCCACGATCACCATCACCCGCGCGTGCGCCGCGCCGCGCACCGCGTTCAGCGCGAGCCGTACGTCCTCCACGGTGCCCCGGCCGAATCGCGCACCACGTCCGCTGCGGACACTCCGTCACACCTCCGCGCCCGTACGGCACTTGTGCGCCACGCTGCGTGAAGACCTTCTCACGTGGAGTGTGGGCGAGGGCGCGGGCGCGGATCGGCGGCTGTCAGTCCCGGACCACGGTCACCGTGACCCCGCTGAGGAAGTCCGCGCGGTACGGCGCCACGTCCACGTCCGCCCGTGAGGCGAGGACGTGCAGCCCGAGCCTCGGCGGGCCGCCCCCGACGGAGTCGGCGGACTCGGTGCCGTACGTCAGCAGGAGTGCGGGATCGGTCAGGGCGCGCAGGGACACGAAGCGGTCCGCCTCGTCGCCGCCCGCACCGGGGTCGACGCTCCCCGAGGGCACCGGTGCGAAGCCGAGCCGCTTCTTGAACCCGTAGAGACCGGGGGAAGTGACGTGCCCGTACAGGGAGGTGTCGTTGCCGAGGGACATGCGGGCGCAGCCCAGCTCCCGCCCGGCCTGGAACGCCGCCATGTACAGGGCGCGGGTCAGGGCGCCGCGCTGGTCGACGGCCGCGGTGGCCACGTAGCGCAGTTGCAGGAGCGAGTCCTCCGTCCGGACCCAGCAGACGCACCCGCCCACCATGCGGCCGGCCTCGTAGGCGTAGACGCCGAGGTGGGAGGCGGACCGCTCCAGGAGCGTCCGCTGCTCGCCCCGGGCCAGGTTCACGCCGTTGCGCATGCCCGCGACCTGCGTCTCGTACACGCCCAGGAACTCTTCGAGCGGGCCCTCCTCCAGCTCCGGCCGCATCCGCACGCGCAGTCCGGCCGAGGCCGCGAGGTCCAGGCCCCGGCGCACCTTGCGCCGCTCGGTGGCTCCGAGCGCGCCGAGGAAGGCGGCCTCGGAATCCCTGAGCGGAGCGACCCAGTTGACCCAGCCGGGCTTCACGGCGAACCCGGCGGCCGTGAGGGCGGCCCGGGCGTGGGGCGGTGGATCGACCACGCGCAGCAGGTCGACGTCCGGCCCGCGCCAGGGTCCGCACGCGTCGAGGGCCTCGCCGGTGGTGAGTTCGGCGACGGTGAGTCCGTAGCGGTCGACGATGTCCATCAGTGCCGCCGCTCCTCTCGGTCGTGCAGGAGCCCGAGCAAGTGCTCCGCGCGTGCGGTCAGGACCTGGGCGCGCCGGGCGTCCGGGGCCACGCTGTGGAAGACCAGCGCGAGCATGACGGCGGTGTCCAGGCGGTACAGCAGGGCGGCCGGGGAATCCAGGTCGGGTACGGCTCCGTCGGATGCGCCTCCGTGGGGTGGCGCGGCGCCCGGCTCCGCGTATCCGGCCAGGATGGCGTTCGCGTCGATCCCGTTGTCGGGGAGCAGGGCATATTCGGCCACCCGTGCGAGTTCCATCAGGGGCGGCCCGATGAGGGCGTTGGACCAGTCGACGACCGCCGCGAGCCGGCCCCGGCGGCTCAGCAGGTTCTGCCGCCGGACGTCGAGGTGGAGCAGCCGGTGCGGGGTGCGCACGGCTTCCAGGGTCGCGGCGATGCGGTCGGGTGCGGGCAGCGGCGGCAGGGACGGCGCCGCACGCAGCAGGTTGGCGTGGCGGTCGCCGAGCCGTTGGACGAAGAAGGCGGTGAAATTGCCCGGTGACTGGTAGGCGAGCGGTATCTCCGGGGGCGTGATGGCGTGCAGCGCGGCGAGGAAGCGGCCCACGTCGCGGCCGTCGAGGGGGTCGTCGTCGTGTTCGACGTGCGCGGCGAGGGAGACGAGGAGGCCATCCGGCTGCTGGATGCGCTGGAGCGGCGTCGCCACGGGCAGCCCGAGCGGGCCGAGGTGGGCGGCTATCGCGTGCTCCTGGCGGATCAGGTCCGCGCTGTCGACGTCGCCGTACGGGGAGCGGTACAGCCGGTGGCGGGGGATGCGCAGCACCGCGTCGGCGAGTCCCGGGCGGCCGACGCGGTGGACCACGAAGTCCACGCCTTCACCGGCCGGTCCGTGCGGTACCAGCCCGTGCGCGGCCACGACGGAGCGGGCCACGGCATCGGTGTCGACGGCCGTGTCGAGGGGGGTGGCGTCGAGTGGGGTGTCGTCGATGTGGGTCGGGTGGTGCGTCATCGTGCGTTCTCCGGTACGGCGAGCGGCAGTTGGGCCACGAGGTCCACGAGCGTCTCCAGCGAGGTGATCCGGGGGCCGGGGTGGTCGGGAAAGCGGGCGTAGCGGTCGATGAGGAGGGGGTGCATGCCGGCCTCCCGGGCGCCGTCGATGTCGACGACGAGCGAGTCCCCGATGAACACGCATTCCTCCGGGGGCCGTTGGAGCCTGCGGCAGGTCAGGGCGAAGATCTCGGGGTGCGGCTTCTCGTGGCCGACCTCGCTGCTGATGACGATCTCGTCGAAGCGGTCGGTGAGCCGGTGCGCCGTGAGGATCTCGCGCAGCCATCCGTCGAAGTTGGACACCAGGGCGAGTTGGTGGCCGGCGGCCCGGAGCGCGTCGAGGCAGGGCAGGACGTCGGAATACAGGCGGTAGTTCGCGGGGTCCAGGGCATGGCGGGCCGCGCGCAGGGCGGCCGGGTGGGAGTCGGCGCCGCCCGCGCGGCGCAGGGCGTCCTGGAAGAACGCGGTCCACATGGTCAGCCGGGCGTCCGGGTCGGCCTCGTCGTCGGGCCAGTGGCCCTCCGCGCCGATGGCCCACAGTGCCTCGCGGACGTCCTGCGCCGAGGGGGCTCCCTCGGCGCCGAGCCAGGAGACGGAGAGCAGTTCGGGGAAGGCGGGGGCGAGTTCGAGCAGGGTGTCGGCTGCGTCGAACAGTACGGCGGGCAGTACGGCGGGCAGGGGGGTGCGGGTCATTGCAGGCCTCCGTCGGCGATGAGCAGGGTGGACAGGCCCCCGCGGTCGGCGGGGAGTCCTTGGCGCAGCCCCTCCGGGGTGCCGTGGAGGAACACGGTCTCCTCCTCGCTGGAGAAGTGGTTGCTCATCAGCACGGCGGACTTCTCCTGGCCGCAGAGCCGGACGGCTTCGAGGGCGAGGTCGACGTCGCCCTTGTGCATCTCCACCAGGACGCAGGTGATGCCCGCGGACAGGTAGCTGGTGAGCTCGCCGAGGAACTGCTGGGGCGGCAGGCTGTGGCGGCCGTGGAGCCCCGAGAGGTAGGCGAAGGACCGGGCGAAGGGGTCCTCCCGGAAGTACCGGCCGGTCCGCGCGGCGGCGAGGAGGCCGATGGGGACGCCGGGTGTCACGTGGATCTCGCGGCCGGTGAGCGGGAGGCCGTCCAGGACGTCGTAGGTGTCGGGGTTGCCCTCGACGAGCAGGCCCACGCGGTCGTGGCCGGCGGCGTGCAGTGCGCTGAGCGCCTCGTCCACCTGGTCGATGTTCTGGTCGAAGTCGCCGTAGCGGTACGGGAGTACGTGCGCCGGGAACCGTTCGTGGCCCGGGGTCCGGGTGAAGGTGTGGCGGTACGTCCAGTCGGTCATGACCACGGGACAGCCGGTGTCCAGGGATCCGAGGGCGGCCTCTCCCCCGGCGGGGGTCCACGGCCCCACCCCCACCGCGCGGACGCACTGGGGCGTCGAAGGGTGTCCGGCATCCAGTGGTCCGGCGTTCACCGGTGCGGCGGCCAGCGGGTGCGGGTCCGGTGCGGCGGCTCCGCGTCGTTTCGTCAGCCGCCGTTCGATCGATCCGGCCCGGCGGCTGCGGAACAAGGTGGGCACGACGAAGGCGACCGGCTCGGTACCGTCCTTCGCGGCGGGGAGGTATTCCGACTCGGTGGCCGCCGCGGCGAACTCGGCTAACCCGCAGGCGTCTTCGACGAACGCCACGGGCCGGCCCCAGCCGAGTGCGCCGAGGGCCGTGGTCATGTCCTCCTTGAATCCACGGGGGCGGATGGTGACGAAGCCACTGGAGACGGGCGAGAGCGGGTGCGTCTCACCGGCGACGTCCACGCAGTGCAGGTGACGCACGTCGGCGGCGGCACGGAAGACCTCCATGCCGACGAGGGACGTCCTGGTACCGGGTGCGGTCATGGTGGTCTCTCTCTTCGATGGGCGGGCATGCGGACCCGGCCCGGACACGGCGGTGTGCGCACCGGGTGGCCGGATCGGGCCCGGTGCGGTGGAGGTCGCGGCGCGCCGTGGGGGACGGGGCGCCGTCGTGGGCTCCGGTCAGGAAGCGGGGTACGTGCCCTCGGCGGCGGCGATTTCCCGCTCTTCGAGGTCCGAGCGGAGGGCCGCGGCCGCGCCGAGGGCGTGGTGCAGGTGGGGGTCGGCCGCACGGAAGTAGGTCACGAGCCGGGTCAGCCGGCACCCCCGGGCCGTCTTGGCGCCGTAGGTCGACTCCCCGTAGTGGATGCGGAATCCTCCGCCCCGTGCCGCGTGGGCGATGAGTTCGTAGTAGGCCAGGTTGAAGTAGCTGCCCCGGTCGTCGGTGCTGAACGCGCCGAGGCGGGGGACGAGGCGCCGGTGTGGAAGGTCCTCGTAGAAGGCGACGAACCCGAGCGGGCCGCCTTCGCCGTCGGCCCGCAGGACGCGCAGTCCCGGGATCGAGGCGGCACGCCGGAACCGGTCGCGGACCGCGTCGGCGTCGGCCTCGTGCCCGTAGCGCCGGTAGCGGTCGAGCTGGAGTTCCACCAGGTCGGGGGTCAGGCCGTCCGCGCCCAGCACCTCGACGCGGGGGTTGCGGTCCAGGAACCGGGCGCGCTCCTTGCGGAGCACCTTGCGCCGGTGGGAGCGGAAGCCGTCGAAGTAGGCGTCGAGCCCCTCGGCGGGCGCGTCGAGGACCGCATCGGCTCCGGTGGTCACCGGTACGTACCCCCGCTCGCGCAGGATCCGGTGCAGCGGAGCCCATGCGGGTTCTTCGCGTACGTTGCCGAACTCCACGACGGGGAGGCCCTGTTCGGCCGCGATCCGCTCGGCGCCGGAGACCAGCTCGGCCAGCTCGGCAAGCTCGGCCAGCGGACCGGACCCGCCCGCGCCCGGGGTCACACCCGGCCGCGTCGATCCGGGCGAGACCACGGCGAGGGTGTCGGTGCCCTCGGCGGGCAGGCGCCGCCCGAGGTCTGCCGCCGCCTCCCGCAGACGGTCCGCTTCCGCGGCGTCCGGCAGCCGGTCCAGGAGGTCCCGCAGCGGGGAACCGAGGAGGACGGACCGGGTGGCGTAGGTGGTATGCGGGCAATCGTGCGGAATTACATAACAGGTCGCGCATTGCGCTCCTGTCCCGCCTCCGGCCGACGGCACGCCGGGAATTGTGGAATCAGCCGGTGCGGAAGCGAGGACGTACTGTTCCCGGCTGATCCTTCCTTCTTCGGCGGTCAGCCACGCGATGGTCCTCTCGATTTCCGGTGCCGGTAATCCCGGCGACATGTCCCGGGCCCAATCGGCCACACTGGAATAGCGGGTGACCGGCATCAGGATTCTTCTCCGGATTCTCGCTCTTCGTTCCCCGACCGCACGGTTTCGGCCGGGGAACGAGGACCGAATTCACGCAGGGCACGGTCCGAAACCAGTGCGCCGACGGAGGCGAGCGTCCAGACGGCGGCGATCCACAGCAGCGGCTCGGGGCCGACGACGCCTGCGAGCAGCGGGGCCAGCACGTATCCGAGCGGCAGGAAGGCGAAGGAGCCGATCGAGGAGATCGCCCCGACCCGCGAGAGCCGGTCGGCGGGGACGGTCTGCTGGATGGCGGTGTTGACGAGCACGCCGTAGGCGGCGATGCCCGCGCCCGCGAGGAACTGCGCGGCGCACAGGGCCGGGACCCCGGCGCCCGCGGCGAGCAGCAGGGGCGGCAGGCCCATCGCCAGCAGTCCGAGTGCGGCGGTCAGGATCGGGCGGCGCAGCCGCAGACGGCCGCAAGCGAGGCTGCCGAGCAGCTCGCCCAGGGCGAAGGAGACCATCAGCAGGGCCCACCCGTTGGGGCTGAGGTGCTGCACGATGCCCGGCCCGAGCACCATGAAGGGTGCGGCGACCAGGAGCAGGATGAGGCTGTCGACCACGGTCATCCGCAGCAGCCACGGCAGGCCGCGCAGCGCCTGCCAGCCCTCGCGCAGCCCGGCCCCCGCGGGCTGGGGCGGCCCGCCGGCCTCCCCGCGCGGCAGGCCTGCCAGGAGTGCGGCGCTGACCAGGAAGGACGCCCCGTCCGCGGCGAGCGCGGCGGAGGGCGGCCCGAGCGCCGCGCTCACCGCGGCCACGGTGGGCCCCAGCAGGGAGGCGGCCCCGGTCCAGGCGCCGACCAGGGCGTTGGCGGCGCCGAGGTCCGCGGGCTCGACGCAGTGCGGCAGGTACCCGAAGGTCGCCGGGTATCCGATGGCCATCGACATGCCGAAGACGGCCTGGCAGGCGAGCGCCCACCACAGGGACAGGCCGGCCATGAAGACGGCGGCCGTACCGATCTGGGTGAGCCCGCACACGATCGAGGAGGCGGCCATCAGGGGCCGTTTGGGCAGCCGGTCGGCGGCCACTCCGCCGAGCGCCAGCAGGAGGACCTTGGGCAGGATCGCCGCGGCCATCATGGCGCCGAGCCAGACGGCGGAGGCCTCGCGCGCCACGAGGCTGAGGGCCAGGGCGGTCGGCACGACCGCGTCACCGATGAGGGAAATGGCCCGGCTGATGAAGAAGCGCCGGAATACCGGGGCTTTGAAGAGGGGTGTTAACTTCGGATTCGGTTTCTCTAAGCTGGTCACCGACACGATGTCGAGCTTTCGGACCGCAAACCCGGACATCGGAAATCAAGAGCAACTGCCTGCGTTGTGAACACTGTTACCACATTCCCCCGTGCGGGTCGAACCCGCAAATGATATCGCTAAGCGATCATGAGGCTAAGCGTCCACCAGCTGAGACGTCAAGGGGGTGTACTCGGCCCCGGGACGGGACGGCCGGACTTCTGGCCGAATCCCGCACCGGCTGTCCAAAAGCAATCCGTCACCCAGCTGTTCCCCCGCTGACGGGTCCGTCCGTGACCCGGCCCGTGAGGAGCGGGCCGTTCGGCCACTCGCCCTCCTCCTGGTAGATCTTCACCTGCATCCGCAGGGTTTCCTCCGGCTCGGTCACCGTGTCGGTGATCGTGGGTACGGACACCTCGGTGCTCGTCTGGCCCTTGCGGATCTGGATCCAGAGGTACGAACCGTTCTCGGACAGGGGGCGTTCCGGGTCGGCGGCCTCGCCGAGGCCGGAGAGCCAGTCCTTGTCGACGTCCTTCGTGGACAGTTCCGGGCCCGCGCCCACCGGAACGATGACGAACGGGGTGTCGATGTCGGTGTCGGCGGGCTGGGAGAGTTCCACCTTCCAGACGAGCTTCTGCCCCTCGGTGACCGTGTCGGCGACCGCTCGTACGGAGACCGTGGGCATCGGGTCGTCGTTCTTGACCAGGACGCCCCCGGAGGCGCTGCCGACCACCGCGCCGCGCACGGCCTTGGCCGCGACCTCGTGGTTGCGGTCGAGGTCGTAGCGGGAGTTGCCCTGGACCGTGATCGACACCTCCTCGGAGCCACCGGCTCCCACCGTGACGGTGCGGACCGTGGACCGGTGGGTCTGCGGGTCGCGGACCGCGAGCTTGATCACGCCCGTGCCCTGGCCGGTGACCTGGACGGGGACGCGGTACGTGCGGGTGCCGGAGTCGCCCTCCTGGACCGTCAGCCGGCCGATGTCGACGCGCGGGAGCGCGACCGGGTGGACCGCCGGGGTACCGGGGCGCCAGCCCCAGGCGTCCATCAGCCAGAGCGCGCCGGAGCCGCTGCGCGGGGTGAGTTCGAGCGACCGCGTCCGCTTCAGGTCGACTCCGGCGGGCAGGGCGGCCGTCAGCGGGACGCGGACCTCGCGCGCCCAGTGTGACGCCGTCGAGGCGGAGCCGGGGAGGCCGTCGACGGTGACCTGACCGAGCGTCACCCTCTTGCCGGAGGTGTCGGTGAGCGCGACGTCCAGCAGGGTGCCCCGGGTGTTCGGCGGCACGATCACCCGCAGCGCGAGCGCGTCGGAGCCCGCCAGCGAGAAGGCGCGCTCCGGCGTCAGCCGGACCGGGGTGCCCGGTGCGGACCAGCGGGCCGTGACGGCGTTGCGGTCCGGCTCGCCGTCGGTGACCGCCCAGGGAGCGAAGTGCGGCGACTGTCCGGTGTCGGCGTCCGTCATACAGGCCTGGGCGCTGTCCGTCGTCACCTGCCGGCACACCCGCCCGTTGGTCACCGCGAGCGGGGCGTCGGGCAGGATCGCCGGGGTGCGGTTGCCGCCGAGGGCGTGGGTCAGTACACGGGCGGGGTCCGCCGACGGCGCGCGGCGGCCCGAGCCGTCGAGCAGCGGGCGGACCCGGTCGTCGCCCGCGAGGAAGAGCCGCGCGGCGGCGGCGATGTACGTGCTGCCCGCCTTCTGCTGCTGCGCGGCGGTCAGCCGGGTCGCGGACCGGGTCGAGCAGACCGGATCCGGGGTGGCGCCGTCCCGGAAGTCGTCGGCGGCCGGGCCCTCGGACTGGCCCGGGGTCCACTGCGTGTTGAAGAAGTTGTGGTTGGCGCCGACCATGTACACCGCGCTGTGGAGCGCCGCGCCCTGGCCGATGCCCCGGGTGCCGTCGAGGTAGAGCTGGCCCTGGAGGTTGTTCACGTCGCCGTCACAGCCGGGCAGGATGGTCATCGAGGGAACGTCCGGCACGGGGTTCTGGCCGAAGAGGGTGGGGCCGATCATGACGGTGCCGCGGATCTGCCAGCCGACCGGTCCCCGGTAGCCGTCCTCGGCGGGGGGCGGCGGGGACATGCTGTCGAGGGCCGCGCGGTTGACGCCCTCCCCGCCCCGGGAGTGGCCGACCAGCAGCACCCTCGTCAGGTCCGCGGACCGCATCGCGCGCACGGCCTCGGGGGCCTGCCCCGGGTTCGTGCTCCACTGTGCCCAGCGGGCGAGGTGCTGACGGATCAGGGAGGAACGGGCCTGCGCCCCGGAGTCGGCCGTGCGGCCGTCCTGTGCACTGACACCGTTCGCGGAGATCGAGACGGTCACATAGCCCTGGGAGGCCAGGAGCGTCTGGTCGTGCAGATGGCCGCGGTAGCTGGGCAGTTCCTTGGATCCGGGCTTGCACGGCCACTGCATGCCCGCGCTGTTCCTGCCGGGCTCGTAGCAGGTGGCGTTGCGGCCGTGGAGGAAGAGCGCCAGCGGTCGTTTGCCCGGCGCGTCCGTCGGACCGACGACGGTGGCGCGCATCTCCACGGGCTCGGGATAGCCCGGCAGCCGCACCGGCTCCAGGAGGTACTCACCGCTGCTGGTGCGGTACGTCCCCGGGACGCCGGGGTCGACCGGGTTGGCGGGGAGCGGGTCCGGCGGCCCGTCCGCGGTGAGGGAGCGCTGCTGCCCCGGCGCCCGCCCCGTCGCCTCATCGGTCCCCGGCGCGTCCAACCGCCGTGAACCGGCGACCACTTGGAGGTCACCCGGCGGTCCGATCCGCGCCCCGTCGAGGCGGAGCCGGAAGGTGCGCTGGTCGGGGGATGCCTCAGGGACGCCCAACGGCCGCTTCCCCGAACGGAATTCGACCAGGGCGCCGCCCATGCCCACGGGTTCGGGCGATCTCCAGACCAGGGCCCCGCCCTCGATGCGCCACCCCTGCGGCAGCCGCTCCCCCGGGGCTCCGGTGCGGGTGTCGGATATGGAGTCGGCGGTCGGCCGCGCGAGCGCCGGTCCTGGTACGACCGCCGTCAGTGCCACGGCCGCGAGGGCCGCGGTCAGCGCACGTAGAACCATTCTCACTGCGTTCTCTTCTCATCGTTGGTTGTCGACCTGGGTACCCGGTAGACGTTCCGGCGCATGATCGGTTGCCGCGCCCGGGAAGGGAGTTGACACCACCCCGCGCACCACCCCTTCCATTCGTCACGGGGTGGCCGGGGGGAGTTCAGCTCGCGATCAACCTTCGTTCAAATGCAATGTGAAATATCACATGACATAAGCACTGCCCGTGGATGAGCCTCGGACGGTGCCCACACCAAGGAGAACCCGATGAACCGCTTGGCCCTGCTCGTGGCGGGTACCGCCGTCCTGGCCGTTTCCACGATCACCCCCGCCGGCGCCGCCGCCCTGCCGACCGGCAGCACCGAGACCGTGACCTCGTGCGGGTACTCGGGCCTCCAGGCCGGCCTGAACACGCGCGTGTGCGCCGAAGTCACCGGTACGACCGTCGAGTTCTACGGCACGGTCGGCCTGGCCGGCCCGCCCTCCCCGGGCGGCCCGTGGCCCGACCCGAAGGAGCTGATCACGACCCTGTCCACGGAGGTCGTCGGCGGCGTCGCGCTCAGCACCCGGACCAGCCAGGTCATCTTCACCGCCTCGACCCTCCAGCTGCGCGGTCCGGCGAGCACCGTCCCGTGCGGCTCGACCGTACGCGCCACCTTCGCCGCGGCCTCGTACCCCCGGCCCGCCCAGCCGGTGGTCCACGAGGTCACCATCGCCTGCTGAGCACGGGTCGCCGAGCCGGGGGGAAAGCGGAACCGGGGGCGGGCGCCCGAGCCGGGCCGGGGGTTATCCCCCGTAATGTCGGAGGAGAACCCCAGCGCGCGGCACCGCCGCCCCGGGCCATGATCGTTTCACTGCCCAGTGGAACACCGGACCGAGGAGCGACCCCCATGAGCGCGTACCAGCAGACGATCGGCCGACGGGGGCTGCTCGCGGCGACGGCCGGGCTCGCGGCCACCGCCCTGCTCGCCCCGGCGGCCGCCGCCGCGACCGGCACCGGAACCGCCACCGGCCCGGCGACGGCCGCGGACGGCGGGCAGGCCGCCGCGATCCGGGCCCTGGAGCGCGCCGCCCAGCCCCTGCGGTCGACGGAACCCGGCGGCCGCACCACCGACTTGCGGGCACTGAGCGCCATGATCGGCGACGCCCAGGTGGTCGGGCTGGGCGAGGCCACCCACGGCTCGCACGAGTTCTTCGCCATGAAGGAACGCGTCTTCCGCCACCTCGTCGAGGAACAGGGCTTCACCACCTTCGCCCTGGAGATGAGCTGGACGGCGGGTCTGCGCATCGACGAGTACCTCCAGGGCGGCGCGGGTGACGCCCGGCGGATCGCCGGGGAGACACTGGCCGGATCCCCCTGGGAGCGCGAGGAGTTCGTCAGTCTCATCGCCTGGATGCGCTGGTACAACGACCGGCACCCCGGCCGCAAGGTCCACTTCATGGGCAACGACATCGGAGCGCCCCGGCTCGGCGACGCCGCCTTCGAGCGGGTCCTGTCCCACGCCCGCACGAGCCACCCGCAGGACGTCGCGCGCCTCGAAGGGCTGTACGCGGGCCTGCGCCCCCTCGACGACGCCTTCGCCTACCTGCGTACCCCGGTCGCCGACCGCCGGGCCAAAGCCGCCACCGCCCAGCAGGCTCTCGATCTGGTCACGGCGCACGAGAACGCCGGTGACGACGCCTGCGCCTGGGCCGCCCAGCACGCCCGCAACATCGCCCAGACCTTCGCCTTCGCCTCCCTCGACCTGTCCGATCCGCAGTCGGTGTCCGCCGCGGAACACCTGCGGGACCGGGTCATGGCCGACAACACCACGTGGTGGCACCGCCGCACCGGCCACAAGATGCTGCTGTCCGCCCACAACGGCCACGTGGGGTACCTGTCCACGGACCCGGTGATGTACCCGACCACGCAGGGCGTCTTCCTGCGCAACGCGCTCGGCCGCGGTTACGCCGCCATCGGATTCACCTTCGGCCGCGGGTCGTTCCTCACGTCGACCTCCTTCGACGGCACCTGGAGCAAGGTCACCGTCCCGGCGGCCACCCCCGACATGCAGGAGTACACCCTCGGCCGGGTCCGCCACCGCGACTACTACCTCGACCTGCGCACGCTGGGGGCGGCGGGCCGTAGCTGGCTCGACACGGCCCGCCCGGTCCACGATGCCGGCTCGACGTACACGAACGACCCGATGCCCACGCTCGCGATCGGCCGGGCCTACGACGTCCTCATCCACCTCGACCAGGTCCACGAAGCCACCAAGCTCTGACCACCACCATCCCGGGAGAAAGCCGCGGCCGTCAGCGCATCTTGAGCGGGTGTCCGGGGGCGAGCGCGTCGGAGATGCGTTCGGCGATGGTCTGGGCCGAGTTGCCCTGGGGGCTCTTGGGGCCCTGCGTCACGCTGACGGAGATCGCCAGCTTCTGCGCCGGGAGATAGGCCTGGATGGCCGCGTAGCCGGAGAAGGACGGGTTCGTCAGGATCCAGCCGTTGACGACGATCAGTCCCAGCCCGAAGTGGTGGGCCGCCGTGTTGGTCAGCTGGCAGACGGTGGCCGGGCAGGTGGACGTCGCGTGGCCGAGGCCGATGGTGCCCGGGTCGAGCTGGGTCTTGAAGGACTGCGCGGACAGCAGCTTCCCGGTCCCGATGCCCCGCGCGGACCGGTCGAGGTCGCAGATGTTCTGGACGAGGACGGCGCCGGGAGCGGTGGTCCACGACGGGTTCCAGAAGGTGGATTCCTCGTAGGTGCCGCGTTCGGAGGTGAAGGCGTGCTGGACGGGTTCCGGGATCTGCGGGGTGCTCTGGTTGGTGGTCTCGGTCAGCCCGAGCGGTTTCATCACGCGCTCCGACAGCAGCCGGTCCAGCGGGAGTCCGCTGATCTTCTCCAACGCGGCGCCGAGGAGTGCGAAGTTGGCGTGCGAGTAGCTCCAGTTGGTCCCCGGCTCGTACAGCAGCGGTTTGCCCGTTACGAGGCCCGTGACCTGGGCCGGAGTCCACGCGCGGAAGGGTGCGGCTTCGAGTTCCTTGAGGAAGGTGGGGTCCGTGACGTAGTCGTGCAGGCCGGAGGTGGAATCGGCGAGCATCCGCAGGGTTATCTCCGAGCCGTGCGGCAGGTCCGGCAGCCAGCGGGCCACCGGGTCGTCGAGCGAGGCCTTGCCCTGCTCGACGAGCTGCAGCAGTACGTCGCCCATGTAGACGATGGCCACGGAACCCGTCCGGAAGTGCATCGACGGATCGGCCGGGACGCCGGTCATCGATTCCCCGAGGGCCGTGGTGAGCACGTCCCGGTCACCGGAGGAGACCTTCAGGATCACCGAGTTCAGGCCGAACTCCCGCTGCGCCTGCCGGGCGATGGCGAGGACCTTCCGGGCATCGCCCTGGGCGGGGCCGGGCGAGCTGACGCAGGCTTCAGCTGAAGGAGCGGCCGCCGCCGATGGCGATGGCGACGCCGACGCCGGACTGACGAACGCACCGGCTGGGAGGGTTGCGCCCAGCACGCCGGCGATGCACAGCATGACCGTACGAGTACGCCTCATCCCCTCAGTATGGGCAGGCCCCGCGCACTCCGCGCGGCGTGACGGTGGACACCACGGCCGCCCCGTCCGCAACCAACACCCCCACGCGCGCGTCGGACCCCCCATGGAACGTGAATGGCTCTTCTCGCTCATCCCGCTGACGATCGGCGCGCTCTTCCTCTGCTTCGGCGTGTACGGACTCCGCCGCGCCGGCGCGTTGCGGCGCGACGGAGTCACCGCCCGGGCCTGGATCGTCCGTCACGATGCCCGGCGGGACGACGAGGGGGCCACGTTCCATTACCCGGTCGCGGCCTGGACGACCCCGGACGGGCGGGCGTGCGAGTACGCGTCCCGCTTCGGGCGGGGTTCCGTCGGATCCCGTGCCCGCGTGGGGTCCTCCGTCCTGGTGCGCTACGACCCGGAGGACCCCCGGCGGTTCGCGATCCAGGGCTGGGACACCCCCGCCGTCGACCGGCTGTTCACCGTCCTGGGCGCCCTGCTCACGTCCGGCACCCTGACCGCACTGCTCGTCCGGCTACTGACCCCCTGAGCGGCTACTGGGCCCAGGGCGGTGTGATGGTGGCGCCGTCGGCCAGTTTCGCGGTGAGCCCGGCGCGGGTGGTGACCCACATGTGGGCGGGCTCGTCGGTGGTGTTGGCGACCCCGAGCGTGGAGCCGGCCGGCGCCACCGCCGCGTCACCGGCGCCGAGTTCGGCGCTGTCACCGTCGATGGTGAGCCGGAGGCGGCCGGAGAGGACGTAGAAGGTCTCCTCGGCGCTGATCGTGTGGGCCGGAGCCACCATCGCGGCCGGGATCTCGACGCGCCAGGCGGCGAGGTCGCGGCTGCCGGTGTCCGTGCGGACGTAGGAAACGAACCGGCCACCGTGGATCTCGTGCACCACGGCCTCGTCACTGCGGATGAACGGCATGCCAGCCTCCATGTAGACAAGTAGCTTGTCCACATAGACAAGCAGCTTGACGAGTTATAGTCAAGGTCATGGATGACGCCCTCGCCTTCTCCGCACTCGTACTGGCCCTCTCCGGACAGCTGGTACAGGAGATCCACACCCGTGTGATCCACCAGGGGTTCGAGGACCTGCGACCAGCTCACGGCTTCGCCTTCGCCCGCATTTCCCACGGCGACGCCACCACGGCCGATCTGGCCGAACACCTGGGCGTGACCAAGCAGGCCGCCGCCCAGCTGGTCGAAGAGCTGGTCCGCAAGGGGTACGTGGAGCGGCATCCGCACCCGCGCGACGCCCGCGCCCGCCTCCTGGGGCTGACCGGGACCGGCTGGGCCGCCACGCGCGCCGCCGACGGGGCGGCCCGGGCCGCCGTCGCGCCGTGGCGGGAAACCCTGGGCGAGGCGCGCTTCGGCGCGCTCGTCGCCGACCTGACCCGCATCACACCGCCGGGCCCGGTCCGCCCCGCCTGGTGAGCGGGGTGGACCGGACCCGGGGGGCGGCCATCAGGATCGGCCGCGCAACATGTCAGCGAGTCAACGAGTCAGCGCGGCACCGATTCCGCGTCCGGCGTGCGCGCCGGGGCGGTGCCGGGGGCGGCGGACCGGCGGGGCAGGAGGCAGGTCAGGGCGCCGAGGGCGAAGCCGTACGCGGCCACCAGGCCGTGGCCGTTGGACTGGGCGAACCACAGCGTCAGGCCCAGGACGGGCGCACCGAGGGCGAGCAGCGCCTCCTTCGCGTTGACCCCGCTCCGCCCGGCCCGCAGGGCGCGCAGGAGCAGGGGCGCGGCGAGGGTCGCGGCGAGGAAGTAGGTCGCCCCGGAGCTGCCCGCGAAGTTGCGCGGGTCGGTGCTGCGGTCGCTCTGGCCGAACAGCATGTCGACGTACGTCGGCAGCAGGATTCCGGCGGTGAACAGGCCCAGCATGAGGGGGCCGCCCCAGAACCACTCCGCGAGCGCGGCGATGACGGCGATGGTGGCGATGTTCCACGCGTCGCCGGCCGGGCCGCCGTTCTGCATGAAGACCGAGGTGACGATCCGCCACCAGCCCGACCGGGCGGGGTCACTGTCGAAGGTGTCCATCGCACCCGACCAGGTCAGCTGCGTCACCAGTCCGGCGACGACGAGGGCGGTCAGCCCCACCGCCGCCCAGGGGGTGCGCCGTCCCCGCAGGGTGCCCTCGCCGAGCAGGGCCAGCGCCCCCTTGAACATCAGAACCATCAGTGCCGCCGTGGTCACGCTGAACACCAGTGCGCCCATCGTCACCACCCCCCTTCGATCCCCGTCGCTTGTCTCGGGGACGAGAGTAGCCCGACACACGGGCAAATTCAAACAGTGTTAGAAAACCGCGTTAGACTCGCCCCATGAAGCTGACGACGGAACGGATCATCGACGCGGGAATGGCGGTCTTCGCCGAATCGGGCTACCACGGCCTGTCCATGCGCAAGGTGGCACAGCGGCTCGACGCCCAGGCCGGGAGCCTCTACTACCACGTGCCCGGCAAGGACGCCCTGGTCCAGCTGATGGCGGACCGGGTCGCCCGGCAGGCGTACGAGGCGGGCACCGCGGCCCTCGCCGCGCTGGAACCCGGGGCCCCCTGGCAGGAACGCGTCGAGGCCCAGCTCGTCGCCCTGCGCCGGACCATCCGGCGCCACCCCGGCGGGGCGGTGATGCTCGCCGACAGCCCCAAGGTGCTCAGCACCGGGGCGCTGGCCCTGATGGAGCGGCTGCTGGAAACCCTGCACGAGGCGGGCGTGCCCGCGGTGGACGGCGGCATCGGCGCGGACGCCCTGCTCGGCCACGTCACCGGATTCGTCCTGCAGGAGCAGAGCGCGCCACCCGCCGTGGCCATCGGCCCCGAGGAGGCCGCCGCGCTGCACGAGCGGTTCCCGATGACCGTCGCCGCCGCCTCGGCCGTCGGCGAGGACGAGAAGTACGTCCGCAGCGTGCGGCTCCTGTGCGCGGGCCTCGGAACCCTCCTCACCCCGCCGTGAGCGGCAGGCCGGCGATGACCGCGGCGGCGGCCCGCACGCGGTTTGACTGAATGTTCAGTCAGTGGGACAGTGGCGGCACGTGGCCGCTCCGCTCTCCGTACCGAGCGGCCGTCGCCGTGCCGAGCGCGCACTCTGGTCCGTAGAGCCCGGTTTGTGGCCCTACGCCCCATCCCGCGCGCCCGCCCCGGCCGCACGCACCCCGCGGCCGGCCCACGATCGGAGTCCTCCGTGCCCTTTCCGCCCCCCACCCGCCGGACCGCCCTTCGCACCCTCGCCGGAATCGGCGCCGTCGTCGCGGGCGCCTCGGCCTGCGGCCCCTCCGCCTCCGGAGCGCGGGCCGGAGCCGTTGCCGCGCCCTCCCCGACCGCGGCGGCGGGTGGCGGGCGCCGCCTGGGCGCCGAGTGGGAGAGCCACACCCGCACCTTCATGGCCTGGCCCGCACTCAGCTCCGTCTGGAAGGAGGACCTGAGTTACGTGCGCGAGGACATCGCACGGATCGCGCGGGCCGTCGGGGACTACGAGGCGGTGGTGATGATGGCCCGGCCGGACCAGGTGGACGCGGCCCAGCGGGCCTGCGGCGCCCGGGTCGAGGTCATCCCGCTGGCCGTGGACGACCTGTGGGCGCGCGACACCGTACCGGTCTTCGTCGAGCAGGGCGGCAAGCTCATCGGCGTCGACTTCAACTTCAACGGCTGGGGCAACAAACAGGAACACAAGAACGACGGAGCGGTCGGCCGCACCCTGCTCCAGAAGTACGGCATCCCCCGCGTCCAGGCCCCCCTCGTCGCCGAGGGCGGCTCCATCGAGACCGACGGCGAGGGCACCCTGCTGATCACCGAGAGCTCGATCGTCAACGACAACCGCAACCGCGGCAAGAACCGGGACGCGGTCGAGGCGGACCTCAAAGCCACCCTGGGCGTGCAGAAGGTGGTCTGGCTGGCCGGAGTGCGCGGCCAGGACATCACCGACGCCCACGTCGACAGCCTCGTACGCTTCACCGCCCCCGGCGTCGTCCTGCTGGACCGCGCCCACCCCGACACCCCGCCGGACTCCTGGTCCCGCTCCGCCGACCAGGCCAAATCCGTCCTCTCGAAGGCGACCGACGCCCACGGCCGCCGCTTCGAGATCATCGACCTCCCCCAGCCCGACCTCAACCGCATCAAGGGCGCGGGCGACGACTTCGTCTCCACCTACGCGAACTTCTACGTGGCCAACGACGCCGTCTTCATGCCCAAGTTCGGCGACACCAAAGCCGACGACCGCGCCCGCGGCATCCTCCAGGACCACTTCCCCAAGCGCGACGTCGTCCCGGTCTCCATCGACACGATCGCCTCCGGCGGCGGCGGCATCCACTGCTCCACCCACGACCAGCCCGGCAAACCCGCCGCCTGACCGAGCGGGGGATTCGCGACGGCCCACACCTACCGCCGACGGGCTGAACTTGATCACCCATTAGCCATAAACGATCACCGTGAGGTCCTCATCATGCCTATTTGTGTGAATAGCTGACCGCACCGCTCCACCCTGAGGAGCCGGATTCTCCGAAGGGCGCCCGATGCGACGTGTCTCCCAGAACCGGCCAGGCGGGTCGTACGGGCGGGCCCTCACCGCGTTCTGCGCGGTGGCGGCCTGCTGGTGCCTGCCCCTGACGCCTTCGGCCGCGGCGGAACCCGCCCCGTCGACGCCCGCCGCGCCGGCCCCGGCCGCGGCGACTCCGGCCGCGGCGACTCCGGCCGCGGCGACTCCGGTACCGGTACCGAGCGGCTCGGACCCGGCGGTGCGTACGCCCGTACGTCCCCCCGTGGACGCGCAGGCGCCGGAGAGCGCCGATCTCGCGGTGTCGGGCGTGCTGCGGCCCGCCGTCTCCGGTGCCCCGGAGCAGCGGGAGCACTCCGCCTCCGTGGTGCGCGAAACGTTCGACTACATCGTGTCGGTCACCAACCGCGGGCCGTCCACCGCCCGGCAGGTCCGCGTCACCGACCGGCTGCCCGCTTCGCTGGAGTTCGTGTCCTCCCGCGACGGCTGCACCGCGAGCGGCAGGACGGTGGTGTGCGGGCCGTTGTCCACACTGCCGGTGGGCCTGTCCCACGCGTGGGTGATCACGGTGCGGCTGGCGGCCGACTACCGCGGGGACGGCGAGGACATCGTCAACGAGGCGATCGTCGACGCGGCGACGCCGGACCCCGATTCCCAGAACAACTCGACCTCCCTGGCGGGCCTGAAGATTCCGCCCAACACGCGCACGGCCGACCTCTCGCTCCGCAAGACGGCGGTGCTCGCGAAGGGGCGCAAGCACGTCAGGCCGGGTGAGAAGTTCACGTACCTGATCTCGGTGCACAACCAGGGCCCCGCGACGGCGCGGCAGATCACGGTCACCGACAGGCTGCCGTCCACGCTGACCCTGCTCTCCTCGCCCGACGACTGCGTGATCGCGCCGGGCGAGGACCGGCTGGTGGTGTGTCCGCCGCGCGAGCGGCTGGCCGCCGGGGAGACGGCGGAGTTCCGGATCACGGTGCGCGCCGCCACCGAGGACCGGGCCGCGCATCCCCCGGCGAGCAAGTGCACGCCCATCGACAACATCGCCCACGTCACGAGCGCGAGTTCCGATCCCGACCTGTCGGACAACTCCAACGCACCGGATACGACGGGTCCGGACGGCGGACGGCTGTGCCTGCTCCCCGCCGGGGGCGAGGAGCACCACGGCGGGAACGGAGACGACGACGGTGACGACGGTGGTGACGGCGACGACGGCGACGACGGTCACGGCGACCACCACGGCGACCACGGCCGCGAGGACCAGCACGGTCGTGAGGACCACCGCGGCGACCAGCACGGCGACCACCACGGCGGCCGCGGGGACCTGGCCGACTCCGGTGCCAAGGTCCCGGGGTGGCTGCTGTGGGCCTCGGCCTCGCTGGTGGCCGGTGGGGCGGCGCTGCGCACGGCCGCCCGCGTACGCGCACGGTCGCGGGCATGACCGCCGGTGCACCACGCCATCCACGCCATCCGTAGCGGACGAGCAGATGAGGAACACACCGGTATGACAGTGCCCAGGAGCTGGAACGACCGGGGGCGGCGGGCCGCCGTAACGGTGCTGTGCGCGGCGGCCGCCCTGCTGCTGCCGCTCGCGCCCTCGGCCACGGCCACGGACGCACCCCCGGCCCCGGCCCCGGCTGCGGCCCCGGCCGCCGTGCACCGTGGTCACGCGGACGGACGCGGCCCCCGGGCGCTCGCCTTCCCGGTCAACGAGACGTTCGACAGCTCCACCAACCTCGGCTCCATCAGCGGCAACGCGAGCTATCCGGGGAGCGGCTGGCTGCGCCTGACGCCGGCCAGCTCCACCCAGGCCGGTACCTGGAAGATGAAGGACGCCTTCCCCTCCAGCCTCGGCTTCATCGCCGAGTTCCGGTACGCCACCTACGGAGGAACCGCCTTCGACGGCAAGCGGGGTGACGGCCTGTCGTTCTACCTGACCGACGGTACGGCGACCGACGGGGTCGGCCCTTCCGGCGGCAGCCTCGGCTACGCCTGCTCGGGGCCGGTCGCATCACGCTGTACGACCTCGGGCGTACCGGGCGCCTACCTCGGCATCGGGCTGGACGAGTTCGGGAACTTCTCCTCGGCCGTGGTCGGCAACGGCGGTCCGGGCTTCCAGTCCAACAGGATCGTGGTGCGCGGCGGTGGCAACGGCTCGACGGGGTACCGCTTCGGCACGGCCGCGGACGGGCCGGACAAGACCGTGGAGACCGGCAGCCGCGACAAAGAGCGCACGGTACGCGTCTCCCTGCTGCCCAGCGGTACGAAGATGCTCCTGTCCGTGTGGTCCGACAGCGGCCCCGGGACCGCCTTGACCCAGCTCATCACCGACTTCGACGTCACGGGCATCACCGACCAGCCGAAACTGCCCGACACCCTCAAGGTGGGCTTCTCCGGGAGCACCGGCGGCGCGACGAACGCGCACGAGATCGACGACCTCAAGATCAACGTACCGGCCGACCTGACCATCACGAAGAAGGGGTCCCCGGCGACCGTGCCCGCCGGTGGCGGACCGGTGACCTACACCCTCACCGTCTCCAACAGCCAGGCCAACGAGGTCACCGGCGCCGCCGTCCGCGACACCGTGCCCGGCCTGACCGACGTGACCTGGACCTGCAAGGCCGGGACCGGCGGGACCTGCGGCGCGGCCTCCGGCACCGGGAACGCCCTGGACACGACGGCCGACTTCAAGCGGGGCGGCACGGTCACCTACACGATCACCGGTACGGCCCCGGCGCAGCCCGTGACCCTGTCCAACACGGCCACGGTGACCGCCCCGGCGGACCGTACGGACACCAACACGGCCGACAACACCGCCACCTCCCCCGACACGGTGGTGACGGCGCTCGCCGACGTGGTCGCGGAGAAGCAGGGCGTCGGGGCGGGGCCGGTCGTCCCGGGCCAGGAGTTCGACTACAAGATCACAGCGCGCAACCTGGGGCCCTCCCACACGACCTCCGTCCGCTTCTCCGACACGCTCCCCGGGCCGCTGCGGTTCGTCTCCTCCGACCGGTGCACCTCCTTCGGACAGCAGCTGACGTGCCTGAGCCGCTCCAGCCTCAACGCGGGGGACAGCTTCTCGTTCACCGTGCGCGTACGACTCGACCCGGCCTACGACGGGGACGGCTCGGACCTCGGGAACGTCGTGAGCATCCAGCACGCCGTCACCGACCCGCGGCCCGCGAACAACACCAGCGCACCCGCGCCGCCGCCCGGCGGAGTGGCGGCCGCCCGGGCCGACCTCTCGCTGGTCAAGGCCGCCGAGAGCCGCTCCCCCGTCGCGCCCGGCGAGACCTTCACCTACACGGTGACCGTGCGCAACTCGGGCCCGTCCGTGGCCCGGCAGGTCTCCGTCACGGACCCGCTGCCCACGGCGCTCTCGTTCGTCTCCTCGCCCGGCGGCTGCTCCGCGGCCGGCCAGAACGTCACCTGCGGCACGGAGGCGGTGCTGGCTCCGGGCGGAACCCGCTCGTGGACCTTCACCGTGCGCCTCGACCCGGCGTACAGCGGTGACGGCACGGCCCTGCGGAACACCGCGACCGCCCGCGCGGACACCGCCGATCCGAACCCGCTCGACAACAGCGGCTCCGACGGCGTGCCCGGCGGGCAGGTCCGCCCGCCGAGCGCCGACATCGAGCTCTCGAAGCAGGCCGTCGCAGGCTGACCTGGCCCCTCCCTTTCCCGCTCCCCCTCCTCCCCCCTTTCTCCCTTTCTCCCTTCCTCCCGCACGAAACGGAAACGATGCGCGATGACGACGACACCAGGCCGGCGGTCGGCGGTGTGGGCCATGGCTCCACTGCTCTGCGCCGCGGCCCTGTGGACCGGACCGGTCCCCGCGGCCGCCGCCCTGCCCGGCAGCGGGCACACGGTCGAGGTGACGGCACAGCGTGCCAAGGCTCCCGGTGACCTGATCACCTACACGCTGACCGCGAAGAACAAGGGCCCGTCGGTGGCCCGTAACGTCACCGCCACGGACAAGCTCCCGGCCGGGATCTCCTTCGTGGGCTCCTCCGACGGCTGCACCGCCATCGGCCAGACCGTCACCTGCGGGCCCGAGGCCCAGCTGGCCGCCAACCAGACCAAGAGCTGGAGCTTCCAGGCCAAGCTGAGTCCCTCCTACCAGGGCGACGGTTCCGATCTCGGCAACAGCGCCACCGGCAAGTCGGACGCCGTCGATCCCGATCCCGCCAACAACAAGCCGGCTCCGGTGCTGCCACCGGGACCGTTCGACCCGGTCTCTGACCTGGCCACCGTCAAGACGCCGCTCGGCGCGGGTCCGACCATTCCGGGCCAGGAGTACGAGTACGAGATCCGCACGAGCAACAAGGGTCCCTCCGACGCGCGCAACGTCAAGGTGACCGACACCCTGCCCGACGGTCTGACCTTCGTGTCCTCGGCGGACCCGTGCTCGGTGTCCGGGCGGACCGTCACCTGTGGTCCGCTGGCCCGGCTGGTCCCCGGCGCCGAGGTCGTGTGGACCTTCAAGGTGAAGCTGGACGCCGCCTACGCCGGTGACGGCAGCGACCTGCGCAACACCGCGACCTCGTCCTCCGCGTCCAAGGACCCGGAGCCCGCCGACAACACCTCGCACGCCGTGCTCCCGCCGGGCGGGGTCACCGAGCCGCAGGCCGATGTCTGGACCACGAAGCGGCCCGCCACGGACACGCCGATCGCCCCCGGGCAGACCTTCGAGTACGTGGTCACCGCGCACAACGACGGTCCGTCCCGGGCCGTGAACACCACGGTCACCGACAAGCTGCCCGCGCAGCTCACCTTCGTCTCCTCCCCCGACAGCTGCTCGGTCACCGACGGTACGGTCAGCTGCGGCCCGGTGGCCGTACTGGAGCCCACCGGGTCCAAGACCTGGCGGTTCACCGTCCGCCTCGACAGCGGATACACGGGCAACGGATCCGACATCCGCAACACGGCGACCGCCACCTCCACGACCAAGGACCCCAAGCCGGAGAACAACACGAGCAGCCCGGCGGGCCTGCCCGGCAGTACCGTCAACAAGCCGACCGCCGACCTGGCGGTGACCAAGGAGGCCGTCGGCACCAAGCCGCCGGTGCCGGGCGAGACCTTCGACTACCGGATCCGGGTCACCAACAACGGCCCGTCGGCCGACGCCTTCAACGTCAAGCTCTCCGACGCCCTCCCCGAAGGCCTCTCCTACGTGACGTCCTCGCCCGCCGGATGCACCGTCGCCGGACACCTGGTGTCGTGCAAGCGGACCAGCCCGCTCAAGGTCGGCGAAACGGTCGAGTACCTGCTCACCGTCAAGGTGGATCCCGCGTACAGCGGAGACGGCAGCGACCTGAAGAACACCGCCCAGGTGACGGCCGACAACATCGACCCCGCGAGCGGGAACGACAAGAGCACCGCGACCGTGCCCGGCGGGCACGTCACTGATCCCGCGGCGGACCTCGCCATCACCAAGAAGCCCGTCCAGACCGCCCCCGTGGCCCCGGGCGAGACCTTCGACTACGCGCTGACCGTGACCAACAACGGCCCCTCGCAGGCCGAGCAGATCACCGTCTCCGACACGCTGCCGACCGCTTTGAGCTTCGTCTCGGGCGACGCGACGTGCACCTCCGGACGGACCGTCACCTGCGGCCCGCTGCCGAGCCTCGCACCCGGAGCCTCCATGACCTGGGTGATCAAGGTGAAGCTGGATCCGGAGTACACCGGGGACGGCTCCGACATCCGCAACACCGCCACCGTCGACTCCCTCACCCACGACCCCAACACCGCGAACAACACGAGCGCGGCCGCCGGGCCGCCCGGTGGCAAGGTCAAGGACCCGACCGCGGACCTGGAGGTCGGCAAGACGACCCCCTGACCCCGTAGCGACAACCCCGACGCACACGGAACGGCCGGCGGACCCTCCAGTCCGCCGGCCGCTGCGTTGGCCGCTCCGCCGCCCCGGGCCTACGGTGGTGGGGCTGGGTTCGTACCCGGGTCCTCGGGGTCCTCGGACGACAGGAGACCGTGCGGTGAAGCCAACCCCCATCCGGCTGCGCCGGGCCTGCGCGGCTGCCGTCGCGACGGGCGTGCTCATCACCCCGCTGGCGGTGGGTTCCGCGTACGGGGCCACCTCCCCGGTACCGTCCCCCTCCGCCTCCACCTCCGCCTCCGTGTCCCCCTCCCCCTCCGCCTCGCCCTCCCCGGGCACCGGGGCGGCCTTCCCGCAGCTCACCCCGGCCGTCGCGGCGCAACTGGACGCCGCCGTGCGCCAGGTGATGCGCGAGACGAAGGTGCCGGGCGCGACCGTGGGGCTGTGGGCCCCCGGCAAGGGCAGCTACGTGAAGACCTTCGGCGTGGCGGACAAGGTGTCCGGCGACCCCATGACCACCGACCTCCGCGTCCGCCTCGGCAGCGAGACCAAGACGTTCACGGTCACCGCCCTCCTCCAGCTCGTCGACCAGGGCAAGGCCGGCCTGGACGACCCCATCGGCAGGTACATCACCGGCGTGCCGAACGGCGACCGCATCACCCTGCGCGAACTCGCGGGCATGCGCAGCGGGTTGTTCAGCTACACCTTGGACCCGGACTTCATCAAGACCTTCGAGGGCGATCCGCAGCAGGCCTTCGCACCACAGCAGTTGCTCGACTACTCCTTCAAACACCCCGTGCAGTTCGCGCCGAACGCGAAGTTCCAGTACTCCAACACCAACCTGATCCTGCTCGGTCTGGTGGTGGAGAAGGTGACCGGCCGTCCACTCCAGGACGTCATCACCCAGGACGTCCTGGAGCCCGCCGGACTGCACGACACGCTCTTCCCCACGGGCACGCAGTTCCCGGATCCGCACGCGCACGGCTACACCGACCAGACGGCCTCGGGCAAGATCGAGGACGCGACCGACTGGAACCCCTCCTGGGCCTGGGCCGCGGGCTCGATGATCTCCGACCTCCAGGACCTGCGCAGCTGGGCCCGCACCCTGGCCACCGGGACGCTGCTGACGCCCGCGACCCAGGCCGAGCGCCTGAAGACCACCCCGATGGACATCTCGGGGGACGGTTACGGGCTGGGCATCTTCAACGTCCAGGGCTGGATCGGCCACAACGGCTCACTGCCCGGGTACGAGAGCCTGACCGTCTTCCTCCCGCAGGCGCAGGCGACCATGGTCATCCTGCTCAACACCGACGTGCGCACCGACAACCAGGAGCCGAGCACGCTCTTCGGGCAGGCCGTCACCCGGATCGTGACGCCCGCCCACGTGTACCCCCGCCACGAACCGCTGGTCCCCAGGGCCGGTTGAGGGGAAGGCCGAGGGGCGGGACGAGTACGGGCGCTACTTCTGCAGCGCCTTGACCGCCTGGCCCTCCCGTTCGAGGCAGCGGTCCACGTGCTCCGCACACGCGTCGAAGAGGGCGCCGCGCCCTTCGGCGTCGGCCTCCGCGTCGGCGTCCCGGGCCAGCGCGGCCAGGTCCGACCAGTGGCGGGCGGATTCCCGGAAGAGCCCGGCCGCCTCGGGGTGCCCGACGAGGTCGAGGAAGTCCGCGTACAGCGGCCGGGTGGCGCCCGGGGCGGTCCACTCCTCTTCCAGGCAGGCGTACAGCCGCCCGGTGCCCGCGCGGAACGCCTCCGGGGAGCCGCCGAACCGGCGCTCCCAGCCCTTCCCGGTGGTCCGGTCGCGCAGCTGCGCGGCGAACCTCTCCATCCCGGTGAAGCCGAAGTTCACGTCGAAGTGATTGCCGAGGACCGGCCCGGTGAGGTGGGTGACGGTCGAGGCGATGGCGCCCGCCACGTCCGGCTCCCCCTCGGGCGGCCCGGTGGGCACGATCAGCTGGTGGCGGCCCTTGCGGTGCGCGGTCCAGGCCGCTCCGAACTCCTCGCGGTCGATCCGGTGCGGGGACTCGGCGCCGTCGTCGATCAGCAGGTCGTCGCCGTCGTACCCGGCGATGACGACGGTGTACGGGTCGGCGCCGGTCATCTCGGCGGCCGGGTCGCTCTCGTGCCAGGGCAGGGAGGAGCGGTCGACGACGCAGAAGGCGGGCTGTCCCTCGTCCAGCGCCGCCCGGACCCGGCCCCAGCGGGGCTTCATCGCGCGGGTGGCGTCGTACGGGACCCCCAGGCGGCCGAGCGCGACCTGTACCCAGGGCTCGGGGTGGGCCTGGGCCACGATGGTGGGGATGGGCGTGCGGCCCTCGTACTCGAAGACGAAGTACATGAAGCCGATGCCCCCGGCCAGGCCCGCGACGAGTTCCTCGTCGTGGGCGCTGCCCAGGGCGTGCCGGATCAGGGAGGCTTCCCGATGGCGTCCGGTGGCGAAGTCTTCGTACACGAGCACAGTCATGCGATCAGCGTAGCCGCGTCCCGGGGCGGGCCCGACCCACGGGTCCGGGGGCCCGTGGAACCCGGCAGGACGAACGCATGACCGAGGTTCAGGCGCGCTGGCGCGCTGCGCGCTCCCGGACCAGTTCCTCGACCGCGCTCGGGAGGGTCGTCTCGAAGTCGATCAGCTTCGCCCAGGTCGGCGTGACCACGATCCGGACCATGCCGTCGTAGAGCGAGCGCACCTCGGCCTCCCACACGACGCGCTGCTCGGGGGTCATCGTGTAGGTGCCGTTGGCCTGGAGGAACTCCTCGGGGATGCCCTCGACGACGTCCAGTTCGGCCCGGCCGCGCAGGAGCAGGATCTTCGGGGGGCGGTGGTCAGGCGCCGCCGACGGGGACGGCCGTGCGCGTGGGCCGGTCCCGCCGCGCCGCGACCGGCGGTTCGCCCCGGCCGTCGTGCCAGCGCCCCAGCGCGATCTCCGCCGTGATGCCCGGCCCGAAGCCCGCGATCAGGCCGCGCGCCGCGTGCGCGGCGCCGCCGTCCTCGAAGAAGCGGTCCAGCGCGTCGAAGACGACGGCGCTGGCGATGTTCCCGCGCTCGGTGAGCGTGGCCCGGCTGTAGCGGAACATCGCGGACGGCAGCCCGAGGTGCGCGCACAGGTCGTCCAGGATCCGGGGCCCGCCCGCGTGCACGATGTAAAAGTCCAGCCGGGACACGTCCCATGACCGCCGTGCGCCCATGGCGTCCATCGCGGGGGCCAGTTGGGCCATCGTGCCGGGGACCCGCTTGTCGAGCATGAAGTGGAATCCGGTGTCGCGCACGTCGTAGGAGATCCAGTCCTCGGTGTCCGGCACCAGGTGCGATCCGTTGTGTTCCAGCAGCACGCCCCGGCCGCCCTGCCCACGCACCACGGCGGCGGCCACCGCGTCGCCGAAGAGGCCGTTGGAAAGCAGGTTCCCGACGTCCAGGTCGGCGGGCTGGTAGCACAGGGAGCAGAATTCGCACGCGACGATCAGGACGTTCGCCTCGGGGTAGGCGAGGCAGAAGTCGTGCGCGCGCCCCACCGCCGCTCCCCCGGCGGCGCAGCCCAGCTGGGCGATCGGCAGCTGGCGGGTCTGCGGCCGGAAGCCCATCGTGTTGATGAGCCAGGCCGTGAGCGAGGGCATCATGAAGCCGGTGCAGGAGACGTAGACGATCATGTCGATGTCCTCGGGCCCGAGGTCCGCGTGGGCCAGCGCCCGGCGCACGGTCTCCGGCACCCGGGCCTTCGCCTCGGCCGCGTAGACGGCGTTGCGGGCGGTGAATCCGGGGTGCTCCAGCGTGGCTTCGATGGGCTGCACGAGGTGCCGGGTGAGCACTCCGGTGTTCTCGATCAGCCGTAACGCCAGGTCGAGTCGAGGGTGTCCGGCGTGCAGCCGCCGGGCCAGGCCGAGGGTTTCCTCCAGGGTGATGACGTGCTCGGGGACGGTGACGGCGGGGCGGCAGAGAATGGCCATGGGGTGGGAATCCTTACCAGGTGACCGGCAGTTCGAGGGGGAAGCGCCAGATCGACTCGGTGTTCCACCGCACGTCCGCGGCGGGCACCGCGAGCCGGAGCCCGGGGAAGCGGTCCAGCAGTGTGCCGACGGAGACCTGGAGGACCATCCGGGCCAGGTGCGCTCCCAGGCAGTGGTGGCTGCCGTAGCCGAAGGCCATGTGCGGCGCCGATTCGGTCCGTTCGAAGTCGAGTTCGTCGGGCCGCTCGTAGACCAGTTCGTCCCGGTTGGCCGTCAGGTAGGAGACCTGGACGGTGTCACCGGCCCGGATCAGTACACCGTCGAGTTCGACGTCCTCCAGGGCGACCCGGGGGATGCCGACGCCCTGGCGGAAGGGGATGAACCGCAGCAGTTCCTCCAGCGCCTGCGGGAGCAGCGCGGGGCGGGCGCGCAACTGGCCCAGCTGGGCCGGGTGGGTGAGCAGGGTGTAGACGATGTTGCCGATGTCGTAGGTGGTGGTGTCGTGCCCGGTGACCACCAACAGCATGGTCAGCACGGCGAGTTCGCCCTCCTCCAGCACCTCGTCCCCGAGCCGCGCCGTGGCCAGTGCGCTGATCAGGTCGGGGCCGGGGCTGCGGCGCCTGGCGAGGGAGAGTTCACCGAAGTACGCGCGCAGCGCCGTCTTGGCCTCGACTGCGGCGGCCTTTCCGTCGGGCCGCATCGACATCATGGCGCCGGCCCAGCGGCGCAGCTTCGGCCGGTCCGCCTCGGGCACGTCCATCAGCTGACAGATCGTCATCAGCGGGATCCGGTCGGCGAGGAGCCCGGCCACGTCCGCCCGTCCGCTCGCGGTCACGGCCGCCGCCATCTCGTCCAGCAGGGTGTCCACGGTCGCCTGGACCCACGGCCGCAGGGCCTCCACCTGCGGGGTGGTGAAGGCGCCGATGACTAGCCGGCGGACGCGGTTCAGGCCCGGCGGGTCCATGAGGTTGATCGCCTCGTCCTGGGCGATGGGCGCCGGGGTGATGCGCGGGAAGTCCTTGCCGACGAGCGCGGCGCGGCTGAAGCGGCGGTCGGAGGTGACGGTGCGGACGTCCGCGTACCGGGTCACCAGCCAGCAGTCGCCCTCCCCGTAGGGCATGGCGATGCGGGTGATCGGCGCCTCCGTGCGCAGCCGGGTCATGAAGGGGTCGGGCTCCAGGGCCACCTCGTGGCGGAACGGGCAGGTGCGTACGGTCTCGGGCCCGGCGAGGTCGGCGCCCGCGGCGGTTGCCGGGTCGGCTTGGGCGGTGGCGGCCGGGTCGGCGGGGGCGGCCGGGGGTGTGGTGTCGGCGTGGGTCATCCGGGGCATTCCTTGTCGGTGCGGCGGGGTCCGGGCCGCGGCGCATGGGGCCGGACCGATGGTGCGGTGATCCGAACGATCACCCGCAGGGGTGACGGGCCTCGGCCCGTGGGTTCACTCCGCTGTGGCCCCGGGGCGCGGTACGAGCGCGGTGGCCCGGCCGTCGCCGTCGCGCACGATGTCGAGGAGCCCCACCACGGCGGCCCGGTCCAGGGGGCCGCGCACCCTGGAAAGCAGGGTTCCCGGCCGGCCGGACAGGGGTGAGCCGGGGGCGGGCGGGACCCAGTCGAGCCGGGCGCCGAGCCGGTCCTCGTCGAGGACGGAGCGGCCTCGGGGAAGTGGGGTGCGTTTCCGCGTCGTCCGGTGCGGTGCCTCGCAAGGCGGAGCAGTGCCCGTGTACTGGACGTACTCGGGTGCTGCGACAACGCGGCGAGGCGCCGTGCCGGGCGGCGCGGGGACGTGCCCCACTTCCCCGAGGCCGCTCAGGGCGACCAGCGGTCCGGCCACGGCCCGGTGGAAGCGGCTCGCCGCGGCGAGGGCGGATAACTCGTCCGCCGTGCAGTGCACGGTGCCGTCGGTCGCCAAGGTCGCCGGTTCATACGGTCGTTCGGGGGCGTCGAGCCAGCGCGACAGTGCGGCGATGTGGAAGATCATGCGCCCGTTATAGCGGTCGGCCGCACCCCTTCCGCTCGCTCCGCCCCGCCGTCTTACGCCGCTCCGGCCCGGCGGATAATGGGCCCATGACCCTCCAGGAAGGCCAGCGGGTACAGCTCGCGGCGGACATCAGACTCACCGAATGGGTCGCGGTGGCAGACGGCCCCTCGACCGGCCCCTCGGCCGACCCCTCGGCGCCGACGGGCACCGTCGCCGGATCCCCGTCCCTCGCGGCGGGCACCCCGGGCACCGTGGACCGCGTGGTCACCCGCGACGAACAGAGCCCGGAGGCGGGCGAGTACCTCCGGCTCTCCTCGCTCCTCGACTCCTACGGCCACGAGATGCCCCCGGCGAGCAGGCAGCAGCTGGAGGAGAAGGTCGGTTCCCTGGAACCCGCCTGGACCGCCTACCAGGAGCAGCGGCTGCGCGCGACGGTCCGGGTCCGCTTCGACAACGGGTTCATCCTCGACGACGCCCCCGAACACATCTTCACCCCGGCCTGACCGGAGCCGGGGGCCGGGCGCCGGTGCGGCGCAGGTACGCGCATGCGAGGAGCGCGAGCCACGCCGTGGCGAAGAGCCAGCCGCCGATCACATCGCTGAACCAGTGGACGCCGAGGTAGACCCGGGTGAGGCCGACCGCCGCTCCCCAGAGCGCGATGAGCACGACGGCGGTGCGGGGCGGCCGCGCGTCACGCAGGAGCAGTGCGGCGATCAGGAGCCCGGCGGTCATCGCGGCGGTGGCGGTGTGGCCCGAGGGGAAGGACCAGCCCGAAGCCTGCGCGGCCCAGTCGGCGGCCGGGGGCCGCGGGCGGGCGACCAGTGCCATGACCCCGTAGCGCAGGGCCTGGCCCGCGCCGAGGCACAGCGGCAGCGCGACGGCCGTGAGCGCGCGCTGCCGGGTGGTGCGGCCCGCGTACCACCCGGCCGCGAGGAGCAGGACGTACGGGATCAACCCGGTTCCGGTGTCGGTGAGCGCGCGGGCGAGCGCCGCGGCGACGGCCGGGCGGTGGCCCACGGACCAGCGGTGCAGGCCCGCGTCGGCGGGCAGCAGGTGCTGCGGGGCGCGCACGACCCACACCGTGAGCAGGGCGAAGAGCGCCGCCGAGGCCACGGCCGACCACCCGGCGCGGCGGGCGGCGCCGGTACGGGTCACGCGGTGGCCAGCAGCGGGCGCAGCGGGCCGCGCTTCAGCCGGTCGGCCAGCGCGCCCTGGCGGCGCCGGACGGCCCGGGCCGCGGCCGCGGCGACCGCGGCGCCGACCAGGCATCCGGCCAGCGCGTCGTGCGGGTAGTGCGCGCCCACCCACACCCGGGAGGCGGCCATCAGGACCGCCGCGGCCAGGGCCACGG
This sequence comes from Streptomyces sp. NBC_00536, assembly GCF_036346295.1. NCBI lineage: Bacteria > Bacillati > Actinomycetota > Actinomycetes > Kitasatosporales > Streptomycetaceae > Streptomyces > Streptomyces sp. NBC_00536. Next base: position 323,834 of record NZ_CP107819.1, read on the forward strand.
CGCCGAGCCTGCGCGACACGAACAGGAGCGCGACGGCGGCCGCGGCGGCGAGGGCGGCGTGGTTGCTGGGGAAGGACCAGTCACCGGGAGCGGGGCACGCTTCCAGCGTCGGCAGGTGCAGGCTCCGGCAGGGCCGGTCCTCGCGCACGACGAGTTTCAGCAGCGAGTCGACGCCGAAGGCGAGGACGGTGATCAGCGGGACCGCGAGGGCGGTGACCACCGTGGGGGTGCCCGCGCGCCGGGCCCGCCACCAGGCCGCGGCCATCAGCAGGGCGAAGAACGCGAGGCCGTAGGCCGACCAGGCCGAGACGAGGGTGTCCAGCCAGCCGGGCGCGCCGTGGGCGAGGCCGGTCACCTCGACGTAGGCGGGGCCGTCGACGGTCGAGCCGTCGTAGGCGGGGGCGTACGCGGGGGTCATCAAACGGATCCGTTCTGCTGCTTGCCGGTCCGCCGGGAGCGGAGCAGTTCGATCGCCAGGGGCAGGAGGGACACGGCGACGATGACGGCGACGAGCGGCAGCAGGTAGCGGTCGACGTTGGGCACGGAGGAGCCGAGCGCGTATCCGGCGAGCACCAGGCCCACCGTCCAGGCCAGGCCGCCGACGACCTGCCACAGGGTGAAGACGCGGGCCGGGATGTTCAGGGCCCCGGCGAGCGGGTTGAGGACCGTACGCACCACGGGTACGAAGCGGGCCAGCACGATCGCCTTGGCGTGCCCGTACCGCTCCAGCAGTTCCTCGGCGCGCTCGGCGCCCTCGTGCAGCCGCTTGGACCGGCTGCGGCCGAGGAGGGCTCCGCCCGCGCGGCGGCCGATCAGGTAGCCGCACTGGGCCCCGGCCAGCGCGCCGGCCACCGAGGCGGCCAGGACCAGCGGGAGCGACAGCGTCGTGGCGTCGCCCGCCGAACCGGCGCACAGCAGTCCGGCCGTGAAGAGGAGCGAGTCGCCCGGCAGGAAGAAGCCGACCAGCAGTCCGGTCTCCGCGAACATCACCACCGCGATGCCCACCACACCGAAGGCGGCCAGGAGCGAATGCGCGTCGAGCAGGTTGACCGCGAGGGTGGTCGCGGACGCGGCGGAAGCGGCCATGGACGGGCCTCTCAGGGGAATCGGGCGGCGGACGGGCGGGCACCGGCCGGGCGGCGGCGGGCAGCCGGGCGTGAGACCCGGCGACTACAATCGCGTAGACGGTCTACTGAACTGTAGACGATGCGGGGATGAGGAACGGGTAACGGCCCGGTGCGGATGGGCCCTCCCACCCGCACGGGGACCCCTCCCACCCGCACAATGGGGTTCGACGACCGAAGGGTCCGGCAGGAGGCACGCGGAACGTGAACAACCCGGTACCGGAGGAGACCGCCCGGCCCGCGGGCTGGGCGGAGCACGTGGTCGACCAGCTCACCGGCATGGACGAGGTCGACCAGGGCCTGATCACCGCGGTCCACGGCCAGCCCGACCTGACCGCGGAGACCGGTGTGCGCCGCGCCCACGCCCTGCACGCGGCCGCCATGGGTCTCGGCCCCGCGGGCTGCGCCGCCGCCGCGGGCATCTCGGAAGCCCTCCTCGCCAACTGGCGGCAGGACCCGGCCTTCGATGCGGCCCTGTCCGCGGCCGGCGCGCTGGCCGGCGCCGAGCGGGTGGCACACCCCGGACAGCTCAACGGGTTCGCCCTCGGCATCCTCCTGCGCTCCCTCGCCCGCGACGCCCATCTCGGCACCGCCGCGCACGCGGCGGGGATCACCCGCGAGCAGCTCACCCGGCTGCGCCGCGGCAATCCCGCCGTCAACAGCCTCATCGAGGCGGCGCTGCGGCGGGCGCGGGTGCGCCAGAGCGCAGGGCGCAGGACCAAGCGCGGATTCGGCTACCGGCTGGTCCACCGCGCCGAAGCCCCGGCCGCCGACAGCACCGGGGCCGACGAGGCCTGAGACCGGTCCGGGGCCCCCGTCAAGTGGCCTGCGCACGGGCACTATTGTGCGTCCGTGAGCCATTACGTCGTCGTAGGATTCGGGCCCGCCGGGGCCGCCACCGCTCGGCTGCTGGCCGGGCGGGGCCATTCGGTACGGGTCGTCACCCGCTCGGGCCGCAGTCCCGAACCCGGCATCGAGCACCTCGCGCTGGACGCGACGGACAGCGAGCGGCTGGCCGAGGCCGCGCGCGGCGCGGCCGCGGTCTTCGGCTGCGCCGCGCCGCCCTACCACCAGTGGGCGAGCGCGTGGCCGCCGCTGGCCGCCTCCTTGTGCGCGGCGGCCGAGGCGACCGGCGCCGTCCTGGTCCTGCTGGGCAACCTCTACGGCTACGGTCCGGTGGACGGCCCCCTGACGGAGGAGCTGCCGCTCGCGGCGACCGGCCCCAAGGGGCGGGTGCGCACGGCCGTCTGGGAGCGGGCGCGCGCCCTGCACGAGCAGGGGCGGATCAAGGCGGTCGAGGTCCGGGCCTCGGACTTCTTCGGGCCCGGCGTGACCGACGGCGGGCACCTGGCCGCGCGGGTGGTGCCCCGCGTGCTGCGCGGCAAGCCGGTCTCCGCGCTCGGGGATCCGGACGCACCGCACAGCTGGAGCTACCTCCCCGATGTGGCCGGGGCCCTGGCCGAGGTGGCGGGCGAGGAGCGGGCCTGGGGCCGCGCCTGGCACGTCCCGACGGCGCCCGCGCTCTCCACCCGGGAGATGGTCGCCCGGCTCGCCGCCGTCGCGGGCACCGGGCCGGTCGCGGTGCGCGCGCTGTCGCCCGCCGTACTCGGCGTCGCCGGCCTCTTCTCCCCGCTGATCCGCGAACTGAAGGAGATCCGCTACCAGTTCGACCGGCCGTTCGTGGTCGACTCGCGGGCGTACGAGGCGGAGTTCGCGCAGCGCGCCACCCCCCTCGACGAGCAGGTCGAGGCGACGGTCCAGTGGTGGCGCGCGCGAGCGGGGGCGTGACCCGGCCGGTGGTGTGAGCGACCGGGGACGTGACCCGGCCGGTGGCGGGTCTCAGGGGCGGATCCCGTCGCAGGTGATCCTCAGGTGCCGGGGGCCGCGCAGGACCGCGTTCCGGCGGTAGGGCGGCGGATCCTCCAGCAGCCGCGGGTTCTCCAGGCGCCGGGCCAGTTCGCTCAGTGCGAGCTGCGCCTCCAGGCGGGCCAGCGGGGCGCCGAAGCAGCTGTGGATGCCGCTGCCGAGGCCCAGGTGCTGGATGTCCTTGCGATGCGGGTCGAAGCGGTCCGCGTCCTCGAAGCGGGCGGGGTCCCGGTTGCCGGAGGCCAGGATCAGCCACATCGAGGAGCCCTTGGGGATGGTGATCCCGCGGACCTCGATGTCGACGAGCGGGGTGCGCTGCGGCAGCAGCTGCACCGGCGGTTCGAACCGCAGCAGTTCCTCGACGAGGGGGACGGCCAGGGCGGGTTCCTCGCGCAACTGCCGCAGCACGTCCGGGTTGCGCAGCAGCGTCAGCATCCCGTTCGTGATCAGGTTGACCGTCGTCTCGTGCCCGGCGATGAGCAGCAGGGCGGCCGTGCTGAGCAGCTCCATCGTCGACATGGACTCGTCCGGGCCGTGTCCCACGGCCAGTTGGGAGAGCATGTCGTCGCCGGGGTTCTTGCGCCGCTCCTCGATCAGCCCGGCGAGGTACATGCCGAGTTCCATCCGGGAGTCGTGGGTGGCCCGCTGCCGCTCCGCCGGGTCGGCGTCCGGATCGGGGTCCAGGCTCGCGGCGAGGGTGTCGGCCCAGACGTGGAAGCGGGCCTCGTCCTCGCGGGGCACGCCGAGCAGCTGGCAGATCATCGTGACCGGGAACGGGTAGGCGAACTGGTCGACCAGGTCGATCCGTCCGGGATCGCCCAGGTTGTCGATGAGCCCGGTGACAATGTCCTTCAGGCCGCCGCGCATCGAGTCGACGCGGCGCGGGGAGTGCGGCGGGCCGAAGGGCCGGTTGGTCATCCGGCGGAGCCGGTCGTGCTCCGGCGGGTCCAGTTTCAGGAAGCTCGGCGGCAGCGCCATGGCCTCCTCGCCCTCGCCCTCGGCCAGCGGGTCCCCGGCCGTGGCGGCCAGGTTGCGGGAGTCGGAGCTGAGCCGCGGGTCGTGCAGCAGGCTCTGGATGTCGTGGTAGGTGCTGATGACGTACGGCCCGGTCCCGTCGTGGAAGACGGGGGTCTTGCGCAGCTCCTCGTACAGCGGGTACGGGTTCGCGCGGTTCGCGTAGTCCAGGATCTGGCTCAGGATGCCGTCGTTCATTGCGGGTCCTCCGGAGGGCGTGCGGGTCAGTGCCCGGCGGGGGTGAAGGTGATCCGGCGGTCGGCCGGCGAGTACCCGCTGAGGGTGATGGTCGGGCCGTGCGTGGGGACGGACGGGTCGGGGAAGTCCGCGGGCATGGGCTTGTGGCCGTCGGAGCGGCGGTCGACGGTGGTGAACGGCAGCGGGAAGGGCGCGGTGGCCTCGATCTGCTGCTCGTAGAACTGCAGCCAGCGCGAGTTGTCGAAGGTGACCGCTCCGATGACCCGGCCCTGGTAGCCGTAGACCCCGGTGAAGCGGCGTTCGGCGCGCGAGCCCTGGGCGATCATGATCTCGGTGCCCATGGAGGGCACGCCGACGGATTTGATGTTCACCCCGAACTGGGAGGACCAGAAGGCGGGCACCCACAGGTGCGGGCGGCGCTCGGTGCTCTCGCTCAGCATGTTGTGGGCGGCGGTCTCGGCCTGCGCGACGGCGTTGCCCCAGTGTTCCAGGGACAGGAACTGGTAGCCGAACAGCGCGTGCGGTGAACGGGCCACGTCACCCGCGACATAGATGTCGTCGGTGACGATGCCGCGGATGTCGAAGGCCCGGCAGCCCGCGTCGCAGGCGATGCCGCGCGGGCCCGCCCCCAGCCCGGAACCGGTCAGCCACTCGGTGTTGCGCTGGGCGCCCAGCGAGACGACCACGACGTCGCACTCCAGGGTGGTGCCGTCGGAGAGGTGCGCCGCCCGCACGCGGCCGGTCGCGTCCCCCTCCAGCCCGGTGACCATGATCCCGGTGCGCAGGTCGACGCCGTGCTCGCGCTGCAGCTCGGCGGCGACGGCGCCGATCACCCCGCCGAGGGCGCCGACCAGGGGGCCGTCCCCGCGTTCGGCGACGGTCACCTCCAGCCCGCGTTCGCGGCAGGCGGAGGCGATCTCGGAGCCGGTGAATCCGGCGCCGATGACCAGGACCCGGCGCGGACCTGCGGCCAGCGCCCGGGCCAGGGCCGCTCCGTCGTCGCGGGTGCGCAGGGTGAAGACGCCGTCGAGTTCGCCCTCGGCCTCGTTCGGCCAGGGCCGGGCGCGCACCCCGGTGGCGATCAGCAGGCGGTCGTACGGCACCGTGTCGCCGTCGGCCAGCCGGACCGTACGGGCCGCCATGTCGAGGCCGTCGGCCGGTACGCCCAGGCGCCACTCGGCGTCGAGGGCGCGGCGCCGGGGCAGCAGGGTGCGGTCCGCGTCGGCCCGGCCCAGCAGGACGCTCTTGGAGAGCGGCGGGCGGTCGTAGGGCTCGTACGGCTCGTCGCCGATCAGGGTCAACGAACCGGCGAAGCCCTTCTCCCGCATGGTCTCGGCGGCGCGCAGGCCCGCCAGGGAAGCGCCGACGACCACGATCCGGCCGGAGCGCTTGAGCTGTTCCAGGGCGGTGTCAGGCATCGGGTGCCTCCCCGGCGGCGGCCAGGTCGAGTTCGTCCACGAGGATGGCCTGCACGGGACAGGCGGCCGCGGCCTGGGCCACGCGCTCGCGCTGGGCCGCCTCGGCCTGCGGGTCGTAGAGCAGTCCCTCGTCCCCGTGCATAGCGAAGACGTCGGGGGCGAGGAAGGCGCACTGCGCGTATCCCTGGCACCGGTTGAGATCGACGACGAGCCTCAGCAAGGTGTGGTCCTTTCGGTGACCCCCTCGGCTTCCCGGACCAGCCTGCGGGCGACGGCCGCGCGGGGCCCGTCCGGGACGGCCATCGGAGTGAGGCCGGGGGGGCGCGGGTCAGGGGGCGGGCGGGGCCGGGTGCGGGCGCCCCAGGCGCGACTTCAGGAGGTACACGCTGACGAGCAGGGCCCAGGCGGGGAACACCAGCTCGGACCACGGCACCGAGGAGCCGACGACCAGCAGCACGAGTCCGGTCAGGGACCCGGCCAGGACCAGCGGACGCGGGAAGACCCCGAGCCTGCGGCCGATCGTCGAGGTCGCGAGGACGAAGACGGCCGCCATGCGCATCGCGTAGGTGGTGAGCAGGGTGTACGCGAAGTGGCGGCCGAACTCCTGGGGCTGGTCGGCGTCGAGCACCGTGCCGGAGGCCGCGGCTGCGCCGAAGAGGCAGGCGACGAAGACCAGGCCGCTGCCGAGGAAGACGGTGGAGACGAACCGGTCCTCGGTGTCCCCGGCGTGCGCCCGCAGCGCCCCCATGAACCAGAGGAAGGCGATCCCGGCGAAGGGTACGAGTTCCACCGCCGAGGTCACCGCGTCCCGCTGGCCCGAGGTGACCGTGACCCGGGCGGCGCCGCCCCCTTCGGGGAGCGCGATCCGGGCGAGCACGATCGCCCCCGCCAGCAGGACGGCGAAGAGCACCCCCGCCAGACCTGCCATCCGCGGGGTGCTCAGGCTCTGCTCCGTGGGTGTCGCCGGGTGTCCTCGTCTCATGCGTCCAGCAAGCCGGGGGCGGCCCCGGGGCGCCAGCGGGGCCGCCCCAGTCGGGTGACGCGGGGCCCGCGGTGGCCGCCGGATGCCCGCGCGGCCCGCCGTCAGCTGCCGACGTAGGCCGCCAGGTGCTCGCCGGTGAGGGTGGACCGGGCGGCGACGAGGTCTGCGGGGGTGCCCTCGAAGACGATCCGGCCGCCGTCGTGACCGGCGCCCGGGCCGAGGTCGACGATCCAGTCGGCGTGCGCCATGACGGCCTGGTGGTGCTCGACGACGATCACGGACTTGCCGGAGTCCACGAGCCGGTCCAGCAGGCCGAGCAGCTGCTCGACGTCGGCGAGGTGGAGGCCCGCGGTCGGTTCGTCGAGGACGTAGACCCCGCCCTTCTCCGCCATGTGGGTGGCGAGCTTGAGCCGCTGGCGCTCGCCGCCGGACAGCGTGGTCAGCGGCTGGCCGAGGCTGAGGTAGCCGAGTCCGACGTCGGCGAGCCGGACGAGGACGGCGTGCGCGGCCGGAGTGCGCGCCTCGCCGCTGCCGAAGAACTCCTCGGCTTCGGTCACCGACATCGCGAGCACCTCGCTGATGTCCCGGCCGCCGAGGTGGTAGTCGAGGACGGACGCGTCGAAGCGCTTGCCCTCGCACTCCTCGCAGACGCTGGCGACACCGGCCATCATGGCCAGGTCGGTGTAGATGACCCCGGCGCCGTTGCAGGCGGGGCAGGCGCCCTCGGAGTTGGCGCTGAACAACGCCGGTTTCACGCCGTTGGCCTTGGCGAAGGCCTTGCGGATCGGGTCGAGCAGTCCGGTGTAGGTCGCCGGGTTGCTGCGGCGCGAGCCGCGGATCGCGCCCTGGTCGACGGAGACCACGCCCGCGCCGGGCGGGATCGAGCCGTGGACCAGGGAACTCTTGCCGGAGCCCGCCACGCCGGTGACGACGGTCAGCACCCCGAGCGGGATGTCGACGTCGACGCCCTGGAGGTTGTGCGTGTTCGCGCCGCGGATCTCCAGCGCCCCGGTGGGCTTGCGCACGCTCTCCTTGACGGCGGCCCGGTCGTCGAAGTGCCGGCCGGTGATGGTCCCGGCCGCCCGCAGGCCCTCGACGGTGCCCTCGAAGCAGACCGCGCCGCCGCCCGCCCCGGCGCCGGGGCCGAGGTCGACGACGTGGTCGGCGATCGCGATGGTCTCCGGCTTGTGCTCGACGACGAGCACGGTGTTGCCCTTGTCGCGCAGCCGCAGCAGCAGGTCGTTCATCCGCTGGATGTCGTGGGGGTGCAGGCCCGTGGTGGGCTCGTCGAAGACGTAGGTGACGTCGGTGAGCGGGGAGCCGAGGTGGCGGACCATCTTGACGCGCTGTGCCTCGCCGCCCGAGAGGGTGCCCGACGGCCGGTCGAGCGAGAGGTAGCCCAGCCCGATCTCGGTGAACGAGTCGAGGCTCTGGCGCAGCGTGGCGAGCAGGGGCGCCACCGAGGGCTCCTCCAGGCCGCGGACCCATGCGGCGAGGTCGCTGATCTGCATCGCGCAGGCGTCGGCGATGCTGATCTTCTTGATCTTGGAGGACCGGGCCGCCTCGCTGAGCCGGGTGCCGTCGCACTCGGGGCAGGTGGTGAAAGTGACCGCCCGGTCCACGAACTCTCGGATGTGCGGCTGCATCGCCTCGCGGTCCTTGGACAGCATCGACTTCTGGATCTTGGGGATCAGCCCTTCGTAGGTGAGGTTCACGCCCTCGACCTTCACCTTGGTGGGCTCCCGGTAGAGGAAGTCCTGCATCTCCTTCTTCGTGAACTTCGCGATCGGCTTGTTCGGGTCGAGGAGGCCCGACTCGGCGTAGACCCGCACGGTCCAGAAGCTGTCCGACTTCCAGCCGGGGATGGTGAACGCGCCCTCGGCGAGCGACTTGGAGGCGTCATAGAGCTGGGTGAGGTCGATGTCGGTGACCGCGCCGCGGCCCTCGCAGCGCGTGCACATGCCGCCCGTGCGGCTGAAGGTCGCCTTCACCGTCTTCCTGGCGCCGCGCTCGACGGTGATGGCGCCGCTGGCCTTGACCGAGGGGACGTTGAAGGCGAAGGCGCCGGGCGGGCCGATGTGCGGCGTGCCGAGGCGGCTGAAGAGGATGCGCAGCATCGCGTTGGCGTCGGTGGCGGTGCCGACCGTGGAGCGGGGGTCGGCGCCCATGCGCTGCTGGTCGACGATGATCGCGGTGGTCAGCCCGTCGAGCACGTCGACCTCGGGCCGGGCCATCGTCGTCATGAAGCCCTGGACGAAGGCGCTGTAGGTCTCGTTGATCAGCCGCTGCGATTCCGCGGCGATGGTGCCGAACACCAGCGAGCTCTTGCCCGAGCCGGAGACGCCGGTGAACACCGTCAGGCGGCGCTTCGGGATCTGGACACTGATGTCCTTGAGGTTGTTCACGCGCGCGCCGTGCACGCGGATCAGGTCGTGGCTGTCGGCGCCGTGCGGCGCGGGCGACTGGGCGTCGGTCCTCGTGGCCTTGCTCATCGTCTCTCCATGTCTGCTGCGTCGGCGCGGCCGCGGTACCGGTCCACCACCACTGTCTACCTGATCCGCCCTGCCGCCCGGAACGGGCGCGACGCCCGTCGGGGTCGCGCCCGGTTCACGGGCCGGGGGTCACTTCGCCGGCGGCTGGCTGAAGCGCAGCATGTTGCCGGCCGGGTCGCGGAAGGCGCAGTCGCGCACGCCCCACGGCTGGTCGATCGGCTCCTGGAGCACGTCCCCGCCCGCGGCGCGGACGCGTTCGAAGACGGCGTCGCAGTCGTCGGTCCGGAAGATGACTCCGCGCAGCAGACCCTTGGCCAGCAGTCCCGCCATCGCCTCCTGGTCGGCGGCGGAGGCGTTCGGGTTGGCGAGGGGCGGTTCGAGGACGATGTCCACGTCGGGCTGCGACGGCGCGCCGACCGTCACCCAGCGCATCCCGTGGGCCCCGACGTCGTTGCGCACCTCCAGCCCGAGCACGTCCCGGTAGAAGGCGATCGCCTTGTCGTGGTCGTCGACGGCGATGAAGCACTGCGAAAGGTTGATGTCCATGTGCTTCACGCTAGGGTCCGGGGGTCCCGGGGTGCTTCTCCATTCCTGACCGATCCCGCGCGGACCGTGAAGAGGGCGTGGAGCACGACGGCCGCGAGGGTGCCCGCGACCACACCGGAGCCGAGGACGGTACGGACCCACGCCGGGAAGCCGCCGTAGAGGTTCGGGGCGACGAGCGGGAGCAGGCCCACGGCCAGGGCGAGGGCGGCGGCCATGGACCGGCCGCTGTCCCCCAGCCCGGCGCGGGCGAGCATCTGGACGCCCATGAGGGCGATGACCGCGTAGACGACGAGCGCGGATCCGCCCACCACCGCCGGGGGCAGGCCCGCGACCGCGCGGGAGAGCGGGGAGAGCAGGCCCAGGACGATGAGCAGGGCCCCGGCCGCGGCGGTGACGTGGCGGCTGCGGACGCCGGTCAGGCGGCTGATGCCGATGTTCTCGGAGCTGGTCACCATCAAGGACGTACCGAGCGCTCCGGCGAAGAGCGAGGTCAGCGCGTCGGCCCGGGCGACCTTCGGGACGTCGCGGCCCGGATCGGCCGGGCGTCCGACCGTCTCGCTGTTGAGGACGGTCTGGCCGGTGATCTCGGCGAGGGTGGTGAGGCTGAAGAGGAGCAGGGGCAGGGCCGCCACGAGGTCGAACCGCGGTGTCCCGTAAGGGAAGAGGTGGGGGACGGCGAAGCCGCCGCCCCCGGCCGGGCTGAACGTCCCGAGGCCCGTCACCGCCGCGATCACGGTCGCGGCGACCATGCCGATGAGGACGGCGCTCTGGCGCCAGACGCCGCGCAGGAGCAGGTACGCGGCCAGGGTCACCGCCACGGTGAGGCCCGCCAGTACGACGGCCCGCGGCGCCGGGGTGCCGGCCGGTCCCGCGATGAGCTGTGCGGCGACGCGGACCATCGCGATCCCGATCAGCAGCACGGTGACGCCCATGACCAGCGGCGGGAAGAGGCGCACGATCCGGGCGTACAGCGGGACCACCGCCAGGAGCAGCGCGGCGGCCAGGAGCACCGATCCACTGGCGACGGCCGGACCGTGGTCCTTGGCCGTCTGGAGGAACAGCGCGGTCGCGGCGCCGCCGGGGAGCATGACGAAGGGCAGTCGCGCCCCGAACTTCCACACGCCGAGGGACTGGAGCAGGGAACCGGCCCCGGACAGCACGAGCACCGCGCTGAGCAGGGCGGCGCTCTGCGCGCCGGTCAGCCGCAGGGCGCCCGCGGTGAGGAAGACGGTGGAGACGGGAGCGGCGGCCATGGCGAGGACGTGCTGGACGGCGAGGGGGGCGAGGCGGCGTACGGGTATCCGCTCGTCGGCGGGACCGGGCGGCGCGGGGGGCGCCGCGGGGGCGGGCAGCGCGGGCCGCGGGGGTGGCGTGCTCATGATCCGCTCTCCAGCCAGGGCAGCTCCGCGGCCGCGTAGCGGTAGGCGCGGAAGACCGCGTTCGGCTCGGCGGGGAAGAGGCCGCGGACCTCGGCCTCCTCGTAGCCGCCGAACTGGGGGACGACGTACTCCCAGACCAGCAGGCCCTCGGCGGTGACCTCGAAGAGGCGCCCGGCCGGGGAGTCGGTGATCAGCGTGTTCCCGTTCGGGAGGCGTTGCGCGGCGCCCATGAAGGGGGCGAAGAAGGATTCCTTGGCGGGGTCGTGGTACTCCCAGACGATCTTCCCGGTGGAGCGGTCGATCTCGATCACCCGCGAATAGGGGACGTCGTGTCCCGGGCGGAACACCCCGTTGTCGAAGACCAGCAGATTGCCGTCCGCCAGCTCGGTGGGGTGGTGCTGCTGGGACACGGTGCCCGGTTCGGTGCGCCACAGGACCTCGCCGGTCTCCCGGCTGATGACCACGACGGCGGAGACGCTGCGCAGGCTGGCGAGGACGTTGCCGTCGGCGAGCGGGGTGACGGAGTTGATCAGCGGCCAGTGTTCGCGGGCGTAGTCGCGGTGCAGCGGGTAGGCCTCGCGGTCCAGGTGTTCGGAGGCGCGCCAGGACCACACCTCGCGCCCGTCGGCGTCGACCTGCTTGATCGTGTCGGCCCACACGGTGCCGTTCGCCTCGGATCCGGGCACGCCGCCCCGGACGGTGGCCGCCTCCGGGCCGGTGAGGGGTTCGAGGGCGGTGTAGAGGATCCCGCCGTCGTCCAGGTGGTGGGCGTCGTGGTGCTGGAGCGGGTCGCGGTGTTCGCGCAGCACCGTCCCGTCGGGGGCGTGGACGCCGAGGACGCCGCCCCGGTACTTGTGCCACATCGGGAACAGGGCGTCCTGGCCGGGCAGCACCCCGTTGTAGGCGAGGTCTCCGCCGGGGAGGATGCGCGCGTGGCGGCCGGGGCGGTACGGCAGCTTCCAGGTGTGGACGCACTCGCCGCGCAGGTTCACCAGGTACACCGCGCCGCCGCCGGTCAGCGGGGCGTAGAGGGTGAGGCCCTCGAAGGCCGCTTCCGGATCGAGGGCGATGAGACCGGTGCCGCGGCGGCGGCGCTGGTTCTGGTCGACGGCGACAGCGACAGCGACAGCGACAGCGACAGCGACAGCGGGCACGGCAGACTCGGGCAACTCGGACACCTCAGACACGACAACCCCTCTTCAAACTTTCTTTGATCAGCTCGAACAAGTTCGAAGGTAGAGGTGTGGTGTGTCGGCAGTGTGACGGGCGTACGAAACGTCGCCCGGGCGCGCGTAAGGTGACCCGGGGAGGACGTGATCATGACGGAGACACCGGCCGCGGGCGACGCGGCGAGCCCGGGGCTCGGCGCCGCCGTACGCCGCCGCCGGCGGGCCCTCGACCTGACCCTGGCCGCCGTCGCGGAGCGCAGCGGCCTCTCCGTGCCCTTCCTCAGCCAGATCGAGAACGAGCGCGCCCGGCCCAGCATGCGCTCGCTCCAGCGCATCGCCGACGGCCTGCGGACCACCGCCGTCGAACTCCTCGCCGCCGCCGACGCCACGGACCGCGGCGTCGACGTGGTCCGCGCCCGGGAGGACGCGGGCCTGGCCTCCGGCGCCGGGGTCCGCCCCCTGGTCCGGGGCCACCACCAGATGCACGCCCTGGAGTTCACCGGCCCGCAGCACGCCGACCGCGAATTCCGGCACCAGGGCGACGAGTTGATGTACGTCGCGGACGGCGAGGCCGAGGTGGAGGCGGAGGGGCGCACCTACCGCCTCGGGCGGGGCGACACCCTCTACCTCACCGGAGGAGTGCGCCACCGCTGGCGCGCGACGCGTCCGGACACCCGCGTCCTGCTGGTCTCCGTCTCGGACCGCTCCCCCACCGACTGAGCCGCGCCGCGACACGGTGAGCCCTTCCGGTCACGGCACGGCCAGGGGGTGTCAGTGCTTGCGCTCCTCCCCCGCCGCGCGCCACAGCGTCCGGTCCCCGTCGAGGACGACCGCGTCGCCCGACGGGCGGACCAGCAGCCGGGCGCCCGGGTGGCCGGTGGTCTTGGAGGACCAGCTCACCGCCCCGGCCTCGGTGTGGACGCTCAGTTCCCCGTCGGCGGAGAACCGCGCCTCGGCGCCCGCTCCGGCGGTGCCCGCCTTCCACAGGACGCGGCCGTCGCCGTCGCGCAGGACCAGGTCTCCGTCGGTCTCCAGGCCCAGCCGGACCGCGCCCGCGTCCAGGACGTCCCCGGGCCGCAGCACGGTGCCGGGGTGGACCTCGATGGCCGTCTCCAGCCTGCCCGCCGCCAGGGCGCGCAGGGTGGGGAGCGAGGGGGTGAAGGCGTACACCGTGCCCTCGGTGCGGACGTACCGGCCGAAGGAGAGGGTGGTGGCCCGGCTGCCGGTGTCCGAGGGGCACTCGAAGGCCGCGGCCGAGCCGGCGCCGATCACCGGGTCGACTCCGGGGACCGGGTGACGGGCCGGCGGGAAGTCCGCGTTGTTGATCCAGCGCTTCGCGATGAACTCGAACTGCTCGACGAGGTCGGCCTGGTGGCTGATGAAGAGCAGCCCGCGCGCGGCGTCGTGCGGGGGGTTGCCCCGGGCGCCGGAACCACCGTCGCCGCCGTGCCCGGCGGCGGCGGGGTGGGGCGGGCCGAAGGGGATGCCGCGCCGGATGATGCGGCGGTTGTCCAGGTCGGAGACGGGCAGCGGCGGGCGCCCGGGGGCCGGGGTGAGTCCGGCGCGCGGGTTGCTCTTGCGGATGTGCGAGAACAGGGGCGTGGTCCAGCCCTGCGGGTCGTCGTGGAAGTCGAGCATCCCGTCGATGTCCTCGCCGGGCCGCGGTACGCGTTCGGCGGCGGGGCAGGTGGCGACCGGGGCGCCGCCGGGCCAGCGGCCGACCATGCGGGCCGCGAGCCAGGTCGGGCCCGCGTCGGCGGGCGCCGCCCCGGACTTCTTCAGCTCGGCCAGGCACGCCTGCGCCTGCTCCCACCACCCGGGAACGTCCTGGGCGAGGCGGCGTACGACGTGGAAGGAGCCGCCGGTGGCCCACTCGGGCAGTCCGGCGGGGCGGTGGCCGACGCGTTCGTGGCCGACGAGGAACTCACCCGCCGGCAGCAGCCGGGTACCGGGCTTGCCCCGGACGCCCGTACCGATCCCGGGGTCGGGCGCGTCGAAGCCGCGTACGCCGGGCTGGCTGATCGCGTCGAGGAACCCGAAGTGCTCGTGTCCGCGCAGTGCCCCGGGGAGGGTGGCGCCGTCCTGGCGGAAGACCACCTCGGCCATGGAACGGTCGAGGGAGTTCCGGTGCCGGTCGACGGCGTCGGCCAGACCCTTGGGGTCGTCGGCGGCCAGGGTGAGGACGGCGTGCACGTCCGCACCCGCCGCCCCGAAGAGCCACCCGTCGGGGGCGCTGTCCCCGGTGTCGCCCAGTTGCCCGGCGCGGGCGGCGGCGCCCTCGACGAAGGCCTCGGCGGTGCTGCCCGCCGGGACGGCGGGGAAGGGGTCCTTGCCGGCGAGGGCGCTCAGGCCGGGGTGGGTGAGGCTCAGGCCGGTCCACAGGACGGACATCGTGGCCGGGTCGACGCCGCCCCGCAGCCTGCGCGCGGCGCTGAACTCGTGGTTGAACCGGGTGACCTTGTCGGTGGTCGACAGCTCGGGAAGGAGCTTGCCGAGCCAGCGGCGGGCCATCGCGGGCTCGTGGAAGTGGATGAGGAGCAGGCAGACGTGGTCCTTGCGGAAGCCCGCGAGGACATCGCCCTGGATGGTGGCGTCGGTGCGCAGGGGCAGGGCCTGCGCCGCCGCGGCCCGGGGGGTGGCCGGGGCGGCGGGGGCGGGTGCGGCCGTGCCGGGGGCCGCGGCGCTCGCCGGGGCGGGGCAGGCGCCGACGGCGAGCACGGCCGCGGCACCGGCCCCGGCCCGTACGACGTTGCGGCGGGTGGGGTGGTGCGGGGAGGGCGGGCTCTGCAAGGTGTCCTCCGGGCGGGGAAGGGGGTGCACCGCCGGTGCCGGGGAGGCGGGCCGGGCGGCCGATGATCATCACCCTGGCTGATCGGAGGGGGACGCGCGAGGCAGGCACACCGATGGGGTGACGGTGCGTCGGGTGACGGTCCGCCAGGCGGCCTACGGGCGCCACGGACCCACGGGTCACGAGCGGCGCACGGCACGCGACCGGCCCCCGGCAGATGAGCCGGGGGCCGGGGGGCCGGTCGGGGAGCGCGGGCCGCTCCCGCGCTCAGCGGCGGTGCATGGTGTGGAGCGCCTCCAGCAGCACCTTGGGGTCGTGGCCGCCCTTGTGGACGGGCGGGGGCCGCCGGTCGAGGTGCAGCAGCTCCGCGACCGCGGTCCAGGCGGTGCGCACCGAGTACTCGACGGTGAACACCACGTCGTCGGGGACCTCGGCGTACTGGCCGATGAAGGCCAGGTTGGTGGAGCCCGCGGGCACGACCCGCGGCCGGTCACCGGCCTTGCGGACCAGGAACTGGCTGGTGATGTACGGCATCAGCGCGGGCCGTACGACGGACGATTCGAGGATCTGCTCGCTCTGCGCGAGGCGCAGGTGGCCCAGTACCTCGGCGAGGATCTCGCGGCCCGTGCAGTCGGCCATCGTCTTGCCGACGTGGTCGCCCTTCTTGTCCGGGAACAGCGCGTAGCCCCACCAGACGAAGGTGTCGTCGGGCTGCTCGTGGAAGTGCGGCTGGTGGTTGAGGACGATGGTGAGCAGCCAGCCGGAGTCCTTGAAGGTGATCAGTCCGCCCTTGCCCGCCTCGCTGCCGGAGAACTCTTCCATGGCCTTGAAGAACGTGGGGTCCTTGGTGGTCACGGTGAAGGAGCCCCAGGTGGAGTCCGCGACGGAGGAGTCGAACACCGAGGGGTCGCCCAGGTGGGGGCGTTTGGCCGCGAGGGTCTGCCACAGCCGCCACGAGGCGTCGGGCGCGGAGGTGTCCAGGACGGCGGGGGTGTCGGTGGTGCCGAGGGTCGAGTTCGCGGTCATCGACCCGTTGGTGACGAAGACGAGGTCCTCGGGCGCGAGGGGGATCCGCTCGGCCGCGCCGCCGTCGCGGGTGAGGACGAGGGCGGTGGCGGTGATGCCGTCCCCGGCGGCCAGCTCGACATCGGTGACGGTGGTGTTCATGAGGAACCGGACGCCGTTGCTCCGCAGCCATGCCTGGAGCGGGCGCACGATCGAGTCGTACTGGTTGAAGCGGGTCCGGTAGATGCCCGACATGGTGTCGAAGGTCTTGAAGAGGTGCACGAACCGGTTGAGGTAGCGCCGGAACTCGATCGCCGAATGCCACGGTTCGAAGGCGAAGGTCGTGCACCACATGAACCAGAAGTTCGTGGTGAAGAACTCCGGGGCGAAGCAGTCGGAGATGCGCTTGCCGTCGAGGCGCGACTCGGGGGTGGCCACGCAGGCGACCAGGTCGAGCCGGTCGCGCTCGGAGAACCCCATCGAACGGGTGTCGACCGGCTGCCCGGTGGCGTCGACCAGGCGGGCCTTGTCGTTCCACGCGAAGTCCTCGTGGAAGGCGAAGGTGTCCTCGGTGACCGAGGTGCCCGGCGCGTCGAGCGAGGGGATGGAAGACAGCAGGTCGTAGGTGCACGCGAAGTGCAGCTCGAACATCCGCCCGCCGCGCATGGTGTAGCCGGTGTCCGGATCGCCCGCCGCGTCGAGGCTCCCGCCCGTACGGTCCTGGGCCTCCAGGAGGGTGATGTCCCCGCCCGCGAACCCGCCCTCCCTGATCAGCAGTGCCGCGGCGGACAGGGAAGCGATGCCCGCACCCACCAGATAGGCCTTGGCCACGACGTGTCTCCGCTCGCCTCGGCCGCGCCGGCCCCGGTCGGCCGCGCGGTCACCCTGCCAACCCAACAGCCCCCGCGGCCCCTCGCAACCCGGGTGCGCCATTGGGTACGGGCCCGGGGCGGGCCGGGCGGCGCGCACCCCCGCGGCGCGCCGCCCCGGCCCCGCCTCCGCGGCCCCGCCGTCGCGGCCGCCTCCGGTCAGCAGGAGCGCGCCTCGGGCGGCGGCTTGAAGACCGCGTCCAGCACCCGCTCCGCGGAGACGTCGGCCAGCGTCCAGTCCAAGGTGGAGTCCGTCTTCGGGAACTGCAGCTGCGAGGGCAGTTCCCGTTCGGTCACCTCCTCGCCCAGGTAGACGACGGACAGCGTGCCGCCGCACTTCTCGGTGGCCGGGGGCTTGCTGCCCTCGGCGAAGCCGTCGCCCGGGCCGGCCGAGACCGTGAGGGTTTCGATGGGCGCATAGGTGAAGGAGAAGCCCGCCGCGGTCGTGGAACCCGGCGTGGCCTTGGCGATGTGCACCCGGAAGTGGGTGAGTTTCAGCCGGAGCGGCTCGCACGGGCGCACGGCGTCCTTCAGCCGCAGGTACACCCCGGTGTCCACCATGAAGAGCGCCGAGTACGAGGACTGCGCGCGGTCGCTGGCCCGCAGGCCCCTGATGTACGCGCCCAGGGCCGCCGTGTCCAGGGAGGCGGTGGGCGTGCAGCGCGGGGACAGCGCGGCCGAGGGCACGGGCACGGGCAGGGTGCCCGGACCGGGCGGGACCGGCGCGGCGGCCGATGGCACGGCGGAAGCGGAGGCGGACGGCGATGCGGAGGCGGGCGGGACGGAACGGTCCGGCCCCAGGCCCAGGCCCGCGCCGGAGCCGGAGCCGGAGCAGGCGGTGAGGGCGAGCACCGGAGCGGTCAGGAGCGGAACGACGGACACACGTAATCGGCGCATGCGGCCTCCTCGTCAGGGATGGGTTCGGGTGAGGGTTCGGGTGAGGGGCTCGGGCTCGGGCAAGGCGTTCGGGTGCGGCCGGGACGCCCCCCGCGCCCCGGCCCCCGGCCCCCGCCCCGGCTCCTCCGATGCTGGCAGCCGCTGCCGCGCCCCGGCATCCGTAGAACCGCCTACGTATCCCCGGCCCCCAATGCGGGTAACCGACACCGGGGGGTGGGGTCATGCCGTACGGAACTCCATTGGTCGGCCGGGGGGCCGAACTCGACCGGCTGGAGCGGGTGCTCGACGGGCGGGCCGGGTCACCGGCCGTCGTCGACCTCGTCGGCGCGGCCGGGATCGGCAAGAGCCGGCTGCTCACCGCGGTGTGCGCGCGGGCCCGCGGGCGCGGCCTGGCCGTGCTGCGCGGGCGGGCCACCGAATACGAACGGCACATCCCCTTCCGGCTGTTCACCGACGCCTTCGCGGATCTGGACCCGGAGCTGCTGCGCGCGGTGGGGGCGGAGGCGGCGCCGGTGGCACCCGTCCTGTACGGGGTGTCCGCGGCCCCGGCCCCCGCCCCGAGGCCGCCCGCGGCCGCCGGGCCGGGAGCGGAGCCGGAGGGCCCGGATTCCCCCGCCCGAAACGGGCGGGACGCGCGGGACCCGGGGGACGCACGGGACCCGGGGGACGCACAGGACCCGGGCGACACGCGGGACGCGGGGGATCACCGCGCCGCGACGCCCGTCGACCGGTTCGCCCTGCACCGTGCGACCGCCCGGCTGCTCGGCGCCCTCGGCGGGCGCCACGGGAACGGGCGCGGCCTGCTCATCGCCCTCGACGACCTCCACTGGGCCGACCCGGCCTCGCTGGAGCTGCTCGACCACCTCGTGCGCCACCCGCTGCGCGCCCCCGTCCGCATCGTCGTGGCCCGGCGCGACCGGCAGACCTCTCCGTCGCTCGCCGCCGCGCTGACCCGGGGCGTCGACACCGGCGCCGTACTGCGCCTGGACCTCGGCCCCCTCGACGAGCGGGCCTGTGTGGAGCACCTCGCTCCGGAGCTGGCGCCCGCCCGGGCCGCCCGGCTGTACGCCGCGAGCGAGGGCAACCCGCTCTATTTCCTGGCCCTGCTCCAGGGGCAGACCGGCCCCGCGGTGCCCGCCGGTGACCTCACCGCGCTGCTGCTCGACGAACTGACCCCGCTCACCGCCGCGCAGCGCCGTACCGCGGAGGCCGTCGCCGTGCTCGGGGACCGCGCCACCCCCGCGCTGCTGGCGGTTGTCGCCGAGGCGCCCGACGCCGGGCGGCTCGACGGGGACCTGGGCGTACTGGCCCACCGGGACCTGCTGCGCCCCGCGCCCGGCGGCGGCTGGTCGCTGCGCCATCCGGTGCTGCGGACCGTGGTCCACGAGCACACCGAGCACCGGCGGCGCACGGGGATGCACCGGCGGGCGGCCGCGGCCCTGGCCCGGGCGGGCACCTCGGCGGCGGTCCGGGCGCCGCACGTCGAGCGGGCGCTGACCGGGTGGGACCCGGAGCTGGCGGCCGTCCTGCTGGAGGCGGCCGGGCAGTCCGAGACCACGGCCCCGGCGAGCTGCGCCCATTGGCTGGACGTGGTGCTGCGGGTGCTGCCCGACGCCCCGGCCCACGCCGCGCGCCGCCTGGACCTGGTGCTGCGGCGGGCGCGGGCGCTGAGCGTGTGCGGCGAGCTGCGGGAGAGCCGCGACCTGCTGCGCGAGGTGATCGCGGGGGCGGCCGCCGACGAGGACGGCGCGGTCCGCGCGAGCGCCGTGACCCTGTGCGCATCGATGGAGCGTCACCTCGGGCACTACGGCGCCGCCGTCTCGCTGCTGCGGCGCGAGCTGGACCGGCGGCCCGCCCCGCCCCCGGCCGCCTCGCTCGCCCTCGGGCTCGAACTCGGCTCGTCCGCGCCGCACGCCCTGCCCTATGCCGAGGTGCGGACCACGGTGCTGGGGACCTTCGGCCTGGCGGAGCGGCTCGGCAACGCCCCGGCCGCCGCGGGCGCGCTGGCGATCTCGGCGCTCGGGGAGGCGTACGGCGGGAACGTGGCCGCCGCCCTGGAGTTCGCCGACCGCGCCGCCGCCCGGGTGGACGCGCTGGCGGACCGGGAACTCGCGGACCTGTGCGAGGCGTTGGCCCGGCTGAGCTGGGCCGAGTTCTATCTGGAACGGTTCGAGGACGCGGAGCGGCACGCGGAGCGCGGACTGGCCATCGCCCGCCGGAGCGGCCCCCTCCACCTGCTGCCGCACCTGCTGCTGTGCAAGGCGATCGTGCACATGAACACCTGTCGGCTCGGCAGCGCGCTGGAGCTGACGGACGAGGCGGAGAGCATCGCCCGCGGCATCGCCAGCGACGAACTCCTCGCGCTGGTGCTGGCGAACAAGGCCCAGGTGCTGATCGCGTCGCTGCCGCCGGAGGACCGCGGCGCGCTCACGGTCGCCGAGGAGGCGGTCGCCCTGGCCGGGCCGCGGACCAGCTGGTGGACCTCGCTCGTGTGGTGCGTGATGAGCTACGCCGCCCTGCACTGCGGTGACCCGGGGCGGGCCCGGGCCGCGATGCTGCGGGCGGGCGGCGGGCCGGAGCTCGCGGGCCTCCAGCCGTCGATGCGCCCCCTGTTCCTGGAGGCCCTGGTGACCGCCGCGGTCACCACCGGCGACCTGGCCGCCGCCGAGGAGTGGGCCGCCCTGGCCGGGCGGGACGCGGAACGCCTCGGGCTGCCCTCCCAGCGGGCCTCGGCCCTGCGCAGCGCGGGCCAGCTGCTGGCGGGCCGCGGCGACCCGGCCGCGGCGGCGGAGCGGTACGCCCGGGCGGCCGAGGAGGCCGCGCGCTCGGGTGCGACCCTGTGGGAGGCCCAGGCCCTGCTGACCGGCTCGGCCCTGACGGCGCGGGCCGGTGACCCCGGCGCGGCGGTGGGCCCGTGGGAGCGGGGCCGCCGGCTGGCCGAGGCCGGGGGCGCGCGGCTGCTGACGGGCCTCGCGGACCTCTTCCCTCCGGCGCCGCCCGCGGCCCTCCCGGAACTCCCCCGGCCCACCACTGCCACCGCTCCCGCCGCTCCGGCCCCGACCGCCTCAGGACTCCCCCGGCCCGGGCTCCCGCTCCCCGGGCTCACCCCGCGCGAGCGGGAGATCGCGGCCCTGGTGACGGAGGGTCTGACCACCCCGGCCATCGCGGCCCGGCTCTACTTGAGCCCGCGCACGGTCGACACCCACCTCTCGCACATCTTCCGCAAGACGGGTGTCGCCAGCCGCTCGGCCCTGGCCGCCCTCGCCGCCCGCAGCACGGCATGAAGATGCCAACACCCTTTGTTCCGCTGTGACTTCACCGCATTGAAGGGAACACTTTTACCTGCCCCTGATGGCATGTCCAGGTCACTTCTGCCAGGCTTCCGGCTGCGTCCCCTGACCCAGGGGGACGTGCCAGGCATCTCGGGGGTGTCTGGTGGATCTCCGCGGCGTCGCGACGCCCGGCACGCGCTCTCGCCGCACCGGCCGAAAGCCCACGTACAACCAGTACGCAGGCTTCCGGCCGGCACACCGAGAGCACGCACCGAACGCCGCTCCTTCCCCACGGAAATCCACCAGCCACCCCCCACCCCAGCGATCGCGCGAGCGATGCGCGCAGCCCGCGGCTGCCCACCGGCCCACCCAAGCCGGCCGGGCGGCCACCGAGCAGGCCGTCATCCCGGCCGTCTCAAAGGAGTTCCGTGTGAGACCGACCCCCCACAAGACCCTCGCCGCGACCGCACTCGCCGTCGCGGCGCTGACCGCCGCCACCCTGTCCGGGACCCCGGCGGCGGCCACACCGCGGACGGCCCCCGTGGCCGCCGCCTGCACCCCGGCCCAGGTCGTCGCCAACGGCGGCTTCGAGAGCGGCACTTCGCCCTGGACCCAGTCGCAGACCGGCATCATCACCAACCGCTCCGGTCAGAGCGCCCACGGCGGCACTCAGTTCGGCTGGCTGAACGGCGTCGGCAGCACGCACACCGACACCCTCTCCCAGAGCGTCACGATCCCGTCCGGATGCAGCACCGCCACGCTCACCTTCTGGCTGCACATCGACACGGCCGAGACGACCACGTCCACGAAGTACGACAAGCTGACGGCGAAGATCGGCACCACGACGCTGGCGACGTACTCGAACCTGGACAAGAACACCGGCTACGTACAGAAGTCGCTGGACGTGTCGGCCTTCGCGGGCCAGACCGTGAGCCTCTCCTTCACCGGAACCGAGGACTCCAGCCTCCAGACCAGCTTCGTCGTCGACGACGTGGCCCTGGACACCTCCGGCGGCACGACCCCGCCCGGGGACTCCACCCGTACGCCGTCCGCGCCCTCCTACACGGTCAGCCTGACCAGCAACACCAGCGGCACCGGCTGGACCGGCCACGAGAGCGCGACCTTCACCAACGCCTCGGCCACCGCGCTCAGCGAGGTGTACCTGCGGCTCTGGGACAACTACCACGGCACCTGCTCCGCCATGCCCATCTCGGTCACCAACGTCACCGGTGGCACGGCGGGCGCGCTCTCGGTCGGCTGCACGGCCCTGCAGATCACCCTGCCGACGCCGCTGACCCAGGGGCAGAGCGCGACGATCGGATTCGACCTCGGCATCACGGTCCCCAGCGGCGCCGACCGGTTCGGTTACGACGGGGCCTTCAGCATGGTCGGCAACGCCCTGCCGGTGCTCGCGGTCAGGGACGGGGCGGGCTGGCACCTCGACCCGTACACCAACAACGGCGAGTCCTTCTACGCGCTGGCCTCCGACTTCCGCGTGACCCTCGACCACCCGACGAGCCTGCTCGTACCGGCCACCGGCGCGTCCGTCGACGCCCCGGGCACCAGCGGCCGTACGGTCACCACCGCCACCGCCACCAAGGTCCGCGAGTTCGCCTGGGCGGCCGGTCCGTTCAGCAAGATCTCCGGCACCTCGGCGGCCGGGACCCCGGTCAACATCTACTCCGTCTCGGGCATCAGCTCGTCCGACGCGCAGTCGATGCTCACCACCGCCAAGTCCGCCGTGGACGCCCACTCCGCCCGGTTCGGCGCCTATCCGTACGGCGAACTGGACGCGGTGATCGACAACAACTACTGGTTCGGCGGCATGGAGTACCCCGGCTTCGTCCTCGACCTGGTCAGCACCACCGCGCTGACCCACGAGATCGCCCACCAGTGGTGGTACGGGATCGTCGGCGACGACGAGTACACCAGCCCCTGGCTCGACGAGGCGTTCACCGACTACGCCACCGACCTCGCGCAGAACAAGACCGGCGCGAGCTGCTGGAACAGCGTCTCGTGGGCCGGGACGGCTGAGAAGATCACCAACTCGATGGGCTACTGGGACGCCCACTCCTCCCGCTACTCCACCGTCGTCTACGGCTACGGCAAGTGCGCCCTGCACGACCTGCGCCGCGTCCTGGGCGACACCGTCATGGCGAAGCTGCTCAAGGACTACGCCGCGGCGCACTGGTACGGCGTCTCGACCACCGCCGAGTTCAAGGCGGCCGCCCAGGCCGCCACGACCACCGACCTGACCTCGTTCTGGACCCAGCACCGCATCGAGGGCTGACCGGCCGCGCTCACCCCACCCGTACCCCGCCTGCCACCAGCAGGCGGGGTACTTCGGTGAAACGGTTCCGGCGGGCGGCGGCGCGGACCCGCGGGGAGGGTGCAAACTGCCCCCGGACCCAGTCTGGGAAATCACCGTCCGACGCACCGGGGAGACAGACCGCCATGGCGATGCCGACGCCACCTCCGCCGCACGACCCCACCGCGCCGCCGGGCGCGCGGGGCGGGCCCGCCAGGGTCCTCGCCGACCTGGACGCGGTGGCCGCGGCCGCGGGCCCGGAGGCGGCCGGGGTGCTGTGGCGGCTGGCCGAAAACCCCCGCGGTCTGGACGCCAACCTCGTCCGGCTCCGGCCGGGCGCGGTGATCGCGGAACACACCGACACCGTCCTCGACGTGCTGCTGATCGTCCTGGAGGGCGGCGGCTTCCTCGACGCGCCCGAAGGCCGCACCGCGCTGGCCCCCCGTACGGCGCTCTGGCTCCCGCGGCACGCGCGGCGCTCGTTGCGCGCGGGCCCGGCGGGGATGCTCCACGTGACCGTGCACGTCCGGCGGCCGGGCCTCGCCATCGCCCCCGTGCCCGCCGTGGCGGGCACCGGGGCGGCACAGGAGGGCGGGGAAGCGGCGTGCCTGCTGGACCGGGTCTGCCCGGACTGCGGCCGGCTCGCCGGTGAACGGGACGCCCGGTACTGCTCGCGCTGCGGCGAGCGGCTGCCGCACTGACCCCGGGCTCCGCGCGAACCCGTGCGCGCGGCCGGTCAATTCCCGGCCTTCGCGGGGGGAGAGGGAGATAACCGCCCGCGACCCGACTAAGCTGGTCGCGAGAGCTCGGATACCGCACCCCCGTCGGTATCCGGGCTCTCGTCGTGCCCCGTCACGGGGTCAGGGCCGTCGAGACGCTCCGGCCGGCCCGTCAACCGTGCTGCTTTCGGCCAGCTGTTGGCCTGATCCCCCGCGCCGGGCCACCGGAGGCCGACCGGGGCTTCCCTCTCCGGGCCTTCAACTATAGTTTAGGCCGGTCGAGAGGAAGCAGCGCACGTGGCCCCAGCAGATGAGCAACCGGACACCGGGACCCCGGAGAGGTCCCCCGCACCCGTTCCGGGTCCAGGGGCGCCGTTCAGTGACCGGCTGAACTACCTGTTCGACCGCGTGCGTCCCCCTGGCGCGAAGGAGTTCAGCAACGCCCACGTGGCCCGGACCATCTCGTCGTACGGCAAGGAAAGCTGCACCGGTGCCTACGTCGGCATGCTCCGCAAGGGCGAACGCACCCCGACCATCACGCTCGTGCCCCTCTTCGCCCGGTTCTTCGGCGTGGAAGCGGGCTACTTCGTGGAGGACGAGGTCACCCGGAAGGTCACCGACCAGTTCGAACTCCTGCGCAAACTCAGCGAAGCGGGTGTGAAGGAGATCGCCCTGCGGTCGATCGGCCTGTCGGCGAAGAGCCTCGGGAAGGTCCTGGAAGCGATCGAGGTCGTCCGGGAGCAGGAAGGCCTGCCCCCGCCCGGCGCGAAGGACCTGCCGTGACCCGAGGCCGGACCCCCACCCGGCCCCCCACCCCACCCGAACGCCCGCCCGTCCGCCGACACCGAGAGGAAACCGCATGTGGCGCCGCCGTCGCACCCGTCAACCCGACATCGGAGCCGTCGCGGTCGAACGGCGCAGCCGGGCGTTCCTCGACGAGTTGCGGCTCCCCGCCGTGGCCAGCGTGCTGGACCTGGTGCCGTTCATGGAGGAGCGGCTCGACCGCTCGATCCGCCTCATGCCCTTCACCCCCGACTCCTCGGACCCGGACGCCCTCGACGCGTCGGCGCCGTGCGGGCTCTGGCTCGCCACCGAGTCCACGGACTACGTCTTCTACGACACCGGGATCAGCAAGCCGCACGCCGAGATCATCGTCGCCCACGAGTTCGCGCACATGCTCAGACAGCACCGCGGCAAAGCGTCGTTCTCCACGGGAACCCTGGGCGGACTGATCACCGACATCGACCCCGGCACCGTTCAGCTCGTCCTCGGCCGGACCCGCTACGACAACCCGGAAGAGTTCGAGGCCGAGATGCTCGGTTCGCTGCTGCAGGAGCACGTGAGCACGCCCCGCCGCGGCCCGCAGGACACCGACCCCATATCCCGTACGCTGCTGCGCTGACCCGAATACGAGCCCGTGAAAGACATACTGCACCCCTTGTGCCTGATGATCGCCGGGACGGGATTCCTCTTCCTCCTGCGCGACCTCGGCAAGAGCCGCCGCGACCCCGCGCTGGTCGCCCTGGCGTTCACCTACGGCTTCTCCGGCCTCAGTTACGCCATCTCCCTCACCTGGGTGTGGGTGCGCATCGACAGCACGCTCGGCGTCACCAACATCGCCGTACCGCTCGCCCAGAGCTGTGTGGTCCTGGTCTTCGCGCTGCAGGCCACGGTGCTGGCCCACTGGTCGAAGCCGCTCGCCGAGGCCCGCCGCCGAGGCCGGCTCCTGCTCACCGCGGCCGCCGCCGTCATCCTCTGCATGGGCGTCCTGTTCGTCCTCCTCACGCCCGCGACCCAGCGCCCCACCGACTTCTCGCTCTACTACGCGCACGACCCGTTCTTCCAGGCCTACCTGACGCTGTACATCGCCACCTACACCGTCGCCGAGGCCTACCTCGCCCGGTCCTGCTGGAAGTACGCCCGTACCGCCTCGAACCCGTCGATCGCCCGCGGCCTGCGGCTGATCAGCATCGGCGCCGTCATCACCCTGGGGTACAGCGCCATCCGGATCGGGGCGGTGCTCGGAGCGGTCTTCGGCTTCAGCGTGAAGGGCCTGGACCCGTACGCCTGGCTGTGCGGCGACATCGGGGCCGCCCTCACCCAGGTCGGCTACTTCCTGCCCACCCTGGTCAAGCGGATCACCGCGGTGCGCGCCTGGTGCACGGCGCACCTGCGCTACCGGCGGCTGCGCCACCTGTGGTCCGCCATGGACCAGGCCGACCCGGGGATCGCCCTGCGCCGCCCGGCCCGCCAGCGCGACGAACTCCTGCGGGGCCGCAGCGCCCACTTCCCGCTGCTGCGGCGGCGGGTGGAGATCCGCGGCGGCCAGACGCTGCTGCGCCGCTACCTGGACCCGGCCGTCCGGGCCGAGTCCGAGGCCCGGCACGGCGCGGCGGGTCTGACGGGGGCCGGGCTCGCCGCGGCCGTCACCGCCGACCAGATACGCGCGGCCCTCGTCCGGCACCACGCCGTCGAGCCGGTCGCCGCTCCGGCCGACTACGCGGACGCGGAACTGCCGCTCGCCACCCCGGAGGACGAACTGCTGCACCTCCAGCGGGTCGCCGCCCACTTCACCCCGCTGCCGTCACGGGCCTCCGCCCCCCGCGACCCGCACAGCGCCCCGTCAGGAGTCCGCACGTGATCTTCCGCCGCACCCTGCTCATCGCCACGACCGTCGTCGCCGCGGCGGCCGCCATGACCGCGTCCGCCGACGCCCGGCCGCGCACCTCCGCCAAGCCCCCGCGCACGCCGCTGCACCTGGCCCCCGCCCACGAGCAGCTCGCCGCGCTGCGCCGCGGGGACATCACCAGCCGCGCGCTCCTCCAGCAGTACCTGGACCACCACGACAAGGTGAACCCCGGGATCGGCGCGGTGGTCACCCTCGACGCCGAGGCCGCGCGCGCCGCCGACCGGGCCGACCAGCACCTCGCGCGGACCGGGAAGCCGCTGGGCCCCCTCCACGGCCTGCCCATGACGGTGAAGGACGCCCTGGAGACCAAGGGCCTGCGCACCACCTGCGGATCGCCGGACCTCGCCGACCACGTGCCCGCCCGCGACGCGGACGCGGTGGCCCTCCTGCGCGCCGCCGGGGCCGTCGTCTTCGGCAAGACCAACGTGCCGGTCATGTGCCAGGACATCCAGACCTCCAACCCCCTCTTCGGGACGACGAAGAACCCCTTCGCCGACGACCGTACGGCGGGCGGCTCCTCCGGCGGCCCGGCCGCGGCGGTCGCCGCCGGCCTGAGCGCCCTGGAGGTCGGGTCCGACCTGGCGGGTTCGCTCCGGCTGCCCGCCGCCTACTGCGGGGTGTACGCGCTGCGCACCTCCCGCGGCGCGAGCCCGGTCGTGCCGACCCGCGGCCACATCCCGCGCCCCCCGGACTGGGCCACCAGCGGCGACATGCTCACCCTGGGTCCGGTCGCCCGTACGCCCGAGGACCTCGACCTCCTCCTGGACGTGCTCGCCGCACCGGCCCCGGCCGACGGCGCCGCCTGGCGGATCGACCTCCCGGCCCCGACGAAGACCCGCCTGGGCCAGTACCGCGTCGGCATCTGGGCCGATGACCCCTACTGCCACGTGGACGCCGACACCCGCGCGCTGCTCGGCCGGGTGACGGGCCTGGTGCGCCGCTCCGGCGCCCAGGTGGACGAAGCCGACCGCCCGGTGGACTTCGCCGCGAGCGACCGGCTCTTCCAGCGGCTGCTGTACGCGACCTCCGCCGCCAGTGCGACGGACGCGGCATTCGCCGCCGAGGTCGAGGCGGCGGAGAAGATCCCCGCCGGTGACCCCAGCGGCCTGTACCTGCACGCGCGGACCATGCGGCACCGGGACTGGTGCGTCGCCGACGAGGCCCGGCAGCAGCTGCGCGCCGCGTGGGCCGCGTACTTCACCCGGCACGACGTGCTGATCACCCCGGCCACCCCGACGGCCGCCGTCCCCGACCAGACCTCCGTGCCGGTGCCGCAGCGGTTCATCACGGTCGACGGCGCGAAGCGGCCGTACTTCGACCAGACGGGCTGGATCAATCTGGCCGGTCCGGCCGGGCTGCCCTCGCTCGTCCTGCCCGCGGGGACGAACGAGGCCGGGCTGCCGCTGTCCGTCCAGGTCATCGGCCCCTATCTGGCGGACCGGACGGTGATCGCGGTGGCGAAGCTGCTCGCGCGGGTGCTGCCCGCGCGGCCCGAGGCCCCGGCGCTCGCCGCCTGACGGGCCCCTTGAACCGGGGCCGTCTCGCCTGACACGGGGGTGCAGACGGGACGGCCCCGCACTACGAAGAGGGCCCCGGTGTCGCCGGGGCCCTTTTCGGCGCCCCGCGGCGGTGGGTCCTACCCGCCGCAGGGCGCGAAGGGCTCGCCGGAGCCGCTTCCGCCCCGGTCCATGGGTTCCCTGGGCGGCCGGGTCAGCAGGCCGCTCTCCCCGGTGAACCGGGGCAGCTGCTCGCGCAGCGCCGGGGCTCCGAACAGGGCGACGCTCAGCAGCAGTTGGTCCGGTTCACGCATGGACGCCCGCCGGACTCCGGCGTGTTCGCGCCGCAGCCGCGCCAGGAGTGCCGCGCCCCCGCGGGTGCGCCGGGGCAGCGCTCCCAGCGCCAGGGCGGCGCCGTCCGCGAGCAGGGCGAGCAGCAGCCACGGCGCGGTCAGCCGCCCCGCGACCGCCGCGACGGGCGCCGCGCACAGGACCGGCAGCAGCAGGATCCGTACCGCGGCGACGCGTCGGCCGGACAGCAGCAGCCCGGCCCGCTCCACCGCGCGGGCCTCCGCCGCGAGGGCCCGCTCCACCCGCCCGATCCGCTGCAGGCGGCTCGGGTGCAGCTTCCCGAAGAGGACGCTGTACTGCGCCCGGGCGAGCCCGGAGGCGCCCGGGGGCGGCGGCCTGGTGTCGTCGCGGCGGACCATCCCTGCCCAGGCCCCCTCGACCGAGCCCGCCAGGTGCAGCTCCACGAGCGCCGTCTGCGCGGCTCCCCGGCCGCCGCCGCGCAGCAGGCCGATCCCGACGGGCGTCAGGGGCCGCTCCCGGGCCGGGCCGCGCACCGGCCCCGCCACTGGACGCAGCCTCAGCACGGCGGCGGCCAGCAGGAACGGCCAGGCCGCCCCCACGCACACTTCGGCGATCACGACGCGACCAACTCCCCCACCGTTCGGCCGACATGGCCGTTCGACCGGCCTGTCGCCGAGGCTACTCCGGGGCCGTGGCGTCCGCCCCGGCGACCGGGTCGAGGAGGTGGGGGCCGTTGTTGCGGACGCTGTTGACCTCGGTGGACACCGGCCGCACCGCCAGGCGCCCGTCGGCCGGGGTGTGCAGCAGGGCGCGCAGTGCGTGGGTGTCGTGGTGGGCGGGGTCGAGCCAGGCCCCGTAATCGCCCGGGTGCAGGGCCAGGGGCATGCGCGGGTGCACCCGGCCGGCCGCGTCGGTGGCCTCGGTGGTGATGATCGTGCAGGTGGTCAGCCATGCGGCCGGATCATCGGCGTCCGGGACGGCCGGGTCGCGCCAGAACTCGTACAGCCCCGCCATCGCCATCGGCGCACCGTCCTCGGGCGCGATGAAGTACGGCTGCTTGTAGGCCTTGGCCCGGCCGGAGGCGGGTACGGCCTCCCATTCGTAGAAGCCGTCAGCGGGCAGCAGGCACCGGCGTTTCGTGAACGCCTTGCGGTACGCCGGTTTCTCGTGGACGGTCTCCACCCGCGCGTTGATCATCCGGGATCCGACGCCCGGGTCCTTGGCCCACGAGGGGACCAGGCCCCAGCGCATCGCCCGGAGCCGCCGCTCCACCTCGCCGCTGTCCCGGTCCGCGTGTTCGAGTACGGCCCACACGGGATCGGTGGGCGCCACGTTCCAGCTCGCGGCGAGCGCCTCCGCGGCGTTCCAGCGGGCTTCGAAGAGCCCGGCGAGGTCGGCCGGGGCGCGGGTCGAGGCATAACGGCCACACATGGTGTCCACTCTGCCACCCCGGCGCCCCCGGCCGCCCGGCTTAGGGGGTGTCTTGCGCCCCGCCCCCGCCCTCGTCCGCGCCCCCGCCCGCGTCCCCGTCCTGGTTCCCGGCTTCCGTGGCCGCCGCGCGCCGGTACTCGGCGTTGATGCGCTGGGCCTCTTCGAGCTGGTCCTCAAGGATGACGATGCGGCAGGCGGCGTCGACGGCCATGCCCCCGTCCACGAGCTCCCGGGCACGGGCGGCGACGCGCAGCTGGTAGCGCGAGTAGCGGCGGTGCCCGCCCTCGGAGCGCAGCGGCGTGATGAGACGGGCCTCGCCGATCGCACGGAGGAAGCTCGGCGTGGTGCCGAGCATCTCCGCGGCCCTGCCCATGGTGTAGGCGGGGTAGTCGTCGTCATCGAGACGACCGACTGGGTTCTCTGGTGTCACTTTCACCTCGTGTAGGTAACGCGGATGACGCGTCGAGGGCCCCTCGCGCCGTACGGCACCGGGGCCCCGAGGGAAATACAACACCATCTGCCGAACTCCGCCGCCGTCGGCTCTCGCTATCCCGGCCCGCTGACCACGCACGGGGGCCCCGGCGGCTGCTGCCGCCGGGGCCCCCGGCACTGTCCGTCACACCTGTTCCCGGCCTTACACCCCGGCCGTGGCTCCCAGCAGTACGGAGGCACGCTCCACCTGGGTCAGTCCCGGAACGGCCGCCTCGGCCGGGGCGGCCGCGGCCCGGCAGGTGAAGCCGAGCGCGCTCAGCGCCCGGGTCACCTCGGCTGCGCTGAAGTCCCTGCGGTCCTGGCGGGTGATGACGGCGCCCACCTGCTTGACCGGGTACGTACGGCGGCCGATGATCGCGGACTCGCCCGTGACCGGTTCGGGCTTGACGCCCTTCATCGAGGCCAGCACCCCGCTCTTGGTCAGCTCGAACGGGAAGCGGGCGATGACACAGCGCATGGGTGCCTCACAGGTAGGAGAGAACGGTCCGCCGCGGGACGGGGCCGGATTCAGCGCGAAGGGCAAGGGAACGCGGGCGGGGGAATTCAGGCCGGCGAATTCAGGCTGGCGGTGGGACCAGGACGCCCAGCGCGTGGCCGTCGGCGTCGACGACCGGCAGGGCCGCGAGGCCCCGCTCGCGCAGGACCCGTTCGGCGTCACGCGCCGGGGTGCCGGGCGTGACGAACGGGCCGCCGTCCCGGACCAGGTCGCGCAGCCGGACCCGGTCGGTGTAGGCGGCCTCGGCCCGGAAGGCGCCCAGCTGGGCCCGGGTGACCAGGCCCGCGCAGAGGCCGTCCTCGTCGCACAGGACCAGGTACCCGGCCTGGGTGCTGGTCATGACGGAGAGGGCGACCTCGACCGTCATGTCGTCGCAGACCTGCGGGCCGCACGGAAGCATGGCCTCGTCGGTCGTCGTGACGCGGTCCGCCCGGTGGGGCTGCGTCGGGGTGAGGACCGGGGTGAGCGCCGGGATCTGAGTCAAGTACCTGGCCCGTACTACGCGGCGCTGGCGAGGCGCGGCGGGCGCTGCGACCCGGTGGACGGGGTGCTCGTCCGGCCGCCGCCACGGCGGTCCTGGGCCGGGCGGCTGCGACGCCCCCGGGAGGAGCCGGGGCTGCGCTTGGGGCGCTCCGCGACGGGTGCGGTGATGGTCACCGGCACGCCGGAGGGGGCCTGGGCGCCCGTGACGCGGATCAGTTCGGCGTCGCCGGGGCGGACCGTGGCGGTGCGCGGGGTGATCCCGGCGGCGGCCATGAGCCGCGTCATGTCGCGGCGCTGGTTCGGGGTGACCAGGGTGACGACGCTGCCGGACTCACCCGCGCGGGCGGTGCGGCCACCGCGGTGCAGGTAGTCCTTGTGGTCGGTGGGCGGGTCGACGTTGACGACCAGGTCCAGGTTGTCCACGTGGATGCCGCGGGCCGCGACGTTCGTCGCCACGAGGACGGTCACGTGCCCGGTCTTGAACTGGGCCAGGGTCCGGGTGCGCTGCGGCTGTGATTTACCACCGTGCAGGGCCGCGGCGCGGACACCGCTGTACAGCAGGTGCTCGGTCAGCCGGTCGACCGCGTGCTTGGTGTCCAGGAACATGATCACGCGGCCGTCGCGGGCCGCGATCTCCGTGGTCGTCGCGTGCTTGTCGGCGCTGTGCACGTGGAGCACGTGGTGCTCCATGGTCGTGACCGCACCGGCGGAGGGGTCGACGGAGTGCACGACCGGGTCGGTGAGGTAGCGGCGCACCAGCAGGTCGACGTTGCGGTCGAGGGTGGCGGAGAACAGCATCCGCTGGCCTTCGGGGCGGACCTGGTCGAGCAGCGCGGTGACCTGGGGCATGAAGCCCATGTCGGCCATCTGATCGGCCTCGTCCAGGACGGTGATGCCGACCTGGTTGAGCCGGCAGTCGCCGCGCTGGATGAGGTCCTTGAGGCGGCCCGGGGTCGCGATGACGACCTCGGCCCCGGCGCGCAGCGCTCCGGCCTGGCGGTGGATCGGCATGCCGCCCACGACGGTGGCCAGGCGCAGCTTCAGGACCCTGGAGTACGGGGTGAGGGCCGCGGTGACCTGCTGGGCCAGCTCGCGCGTCGGTACGAGGACCAGGGCGAGCGGCTGCCCGGGCTCGGCGCGCTGGCCCGCCGTACGGGCGAGCAGGGCCAGGCCGAAGGCGAGGGTCTTGCCGGAGCCGGTGCGGCCACGGCCCAGGACGTCGCGGCCCGCCAGCGTGTTGGGCAGGGTCGCGGCCTGGATGGGGAACGGCACGCTCATGCCCTCGGCGCCGAGGGCGGCCAGCAGCTGGGCCGGCATGTCGAGGTCCGCGAAGGCCTCGACGGCGGGCAGCGCGGGGGTCAGGGTCACCGGCAGGGCGAACTCGCCCTGGACGGCGGAGGAACGGCGGCCGCCGTAACCGCCGGGACGGCCCTGGCCACCGGAACGGCTGGGGGCGCCGGAGCGGCCGCCGGACGACGAGCCGAAGCGGCTGCCGCCTCCACTGCCGGAACCGGAGCGGGACCCGGCGTAGCCGCCGTAGCCCTCGGAGCGGGACCGGGAAGAGCGGTCGGAACGGTCGTTTCCACGGCTGGTGCGGTCGCGGTTCATGCGAAACCTCCTCGATACGGCGCGCATCGAGGAATTCCCGGCAGCGGAAATCGAGCCGCACAAGGATTCACAAGAACGAGCCGGGCAAAAGCGAATATGGCGCGGCCGGCGCGAAGAGCGGACCGCTTGCCATGAAAAGTGCGCCACGCCGCGAACCACCGAAAACGGGGAGCGCGTGCGGGCGGGTGGGCCGGGGGAGAGGTCCCGTCCGGCCGGTGTGCGACAGCGATGCTGTCTCGTCGCTCACGCGGGCCGTCACGGCCGGCGGAGCGGTGGAAATGCAGCGAGCTGGGGCCCGCACCCCAAGGTGCGGGCCCCAGCTGCGTAGTACGCGTCAGCGTCAGGCGGTGACGATGTTCTCGGCGGTCGGGCCCTTCTGGCCCTGCGCGATGTCGAAGCTGACCTTCTGGCCTTCCTGCAGCTCGCGGAAGCCCTGCGAGGCAATGTTCGAGTAGTGGGCGAACACGTCAGGACCGCCACCCTCCTGCTCGATGAAGCCGAAGCCCTTTTCAGCGTTGAACCACTTCACGGTACCGTTAGCCATGTTGAATCTCCTTCGGGGCACAGCCCAGAGATCCGCACTGTGCGGATCTCGAGTCGCCGCGATGATCGCCCCTACCGGAAAACGCCGGTGAAACAGAAACACTCACAGCCGCTCACGAAGAGCAGGCCGGTGAGGCTCAAAATTTTGGGAACCACAACTGCAACTGGAATCAATGTAGCACGCCAGAACCGGAGTGGCGGGGAGAATAATGCGACCCTGGTCACCCGTCCAGAAATCCTCACCCCGCCTTTCATTGAATTCTGTGTTTGCCAGTACAGGTTTCAGGAACCGCCGGGGGTCGAGTTCCGCAGGACCGCCAGCACCTCGGCGGCGATGTCGCTCTCGTTCCGGTCGAAGGCGGCGTCGGTCAGCCGGTCCGGTTCGGCGGGCAGTCCGGTGAGCACGGGGGTGTGCAGGTGGCCGCCTGGCAGCCCGGGGCGCAGTTCCGTGCGGAGCCGGTTCGAGCGGTAGGCGACCTCGTTGGAGAGGTAGCCGCCGCCTCCGCCCGCGACCGCGCGGGAGCCGGGGGTCGGCCCGTCCTCCCGGTCCACGGGTGCTTCCTGGCCGGCGGGGATCTCGGTGACCTCGGTGTTCAGCCGCACCGGGTAGGGGCTCTGGACCGCCGTCATGGTGTCGGTGGGGAGGGTGGTCCGCAGGAATTCGGCTCCCGGGCCCATGCCCGGCGCCGTCACGGGGTGGTCGTACGTACCGCCCGAGAGGGCGTCGGCGTTGTCCGGGTAGGGGTCCGCCGACCGGGCACGGCCCGCCCAGGCCTCCAGCGTGAAGATCCCGGGGTAGCCCTGGCTGATGCTGGTGATCATGTCGGCGGCGCGCGGGCCGGACCTGAGCCGGGGGCCGTACGCGCGCTCCACGATCCCGGCGTCGAAGTCGGCGTAGCGGACGGGCAGGACGACGGCCCGGATCTCCGCCGGGGTTCCGTCGGCGAGGGTCACGCGGCGCCCGTTGAGGCGCAGGACCGCGGAGCCGGAGGGGTTGGCGCGACGCGGCTCGGTATCGAGGCCGAAGGGGTCGAATCCGCTGACGAACAGGCGCCGTACGCCTGGGGTGCCGCGGAACTCGTTGGCGGTCAGACCGCGCGAGGCGTCCTCGAAGCGGGTGCGCAGGGCCTGGTGGTCGACCGGGAACCCCGGGTTCCAGTCGGCCAGCTCGACGGTCATCCGCAGCCGGGTCCAGTACAGCGGGCGGTCGTCCCCGGCGGCCAGGTCCCCGCCGGGGCGCCGCCCCTGGGCCCGGTTCACGGCGGCCTGCCACAGCGCCTCGCCCCAGGCGTCGAGGAGCCGGCCCGCCTCGGCGGCGTCACGCGCACCGCAGAGGGCGGCCGGGAAGCGGCGTACGAAGTCACCGAACGCGGCCCGCTCCACGAGGGCGGTGGTCCGCGGGTCGGCGAGTCGGGCCTGCTCCGGGTCGGGGACGGAAGCGGGGACGGAAGCGGCGGCGGAGCACGCGGGGGCGGCGGCCGGGGAGGAGGTGCAGCCGGACGGGGAGGCGCCGCAGGCGTCCGGGGCCGCGGCGTGCGCGGCGGCCGGGGGGAGGACCGCGGTGATGCCGAGGAAGACGGCGGCGAGGGCCGCCCGGCGTAAGATCATCATGCCATGTGACATTACATAGAGAGCGAGTCCGGAGGGCAGGCGAATTCGGGGCATTCGCGGGACCCGGACCCCGCGCCCGACCCGGGACGCCCCCCGTTCCCCCGCCCGTCGGGGCGGGCGGGGGAACGGATGGATCGCTAAGCGGACAGCACCTGGTCGCGCACCGCCGCGGGCACCGGGGCGTACCCCGTGGGCCGGGAGGTGAAGGTGCCCCGGCCCTGGGTCCGGCCGCGCAGCCGTGACGCGTAGCCGAAGAGTTCGGCCAGCGGCACCCCGGCCGTGACGGTCGCGGTCCCGGTCCGCGTGACCGAGCCGGAGACCCGGCCGCGCCGCGCCGCCAGGTCACCGAGCACGCTGCCGAGCGCGTCCTCGGGAACCGTGACCACGACCTCGGCCACCGGTTCCAGCAGTTCCATCACGGCGGCCCGCAGCGCCTCGCGCAGCGCGAACCGGCCCGCCGCCCGGAACGCGAGTTCCGAGGAGTCCTTGGGGTGCGTCGCCCCGTCGGTCAGCGTCACCCGCAGCCCGGTCACCGGATGGCCGCCGAGGGGACCCTCGGCGAGCGCGTCCCGGCACCCGGCCTCCACCGCGCGGACGTACTCCTGCGGCACCCGGCCGCCGACGACCGCCGAGCGGAAGACGAGCCCGGCGTCGCCGTCACTGTGGTCACGGTCCGCCTCGTCCAGCGGCTCGACATCGATCACCACATGGGCGAACTGACCCGCGCCGCCGTCCTGTTTGACGTGCCGGTGGACCAGCCCGGACACCCCTTCGGCCACCGTCTCCCGGTAGGCCACGCGGGGCCTGCCGACATCGACGAGCAGGCCGTGGGCGCGCCGGAGCTTCTCCACCGCCACCTCCAGGTGCAGCTCCCCCAGACCCGACAGCAGCGTCTGGCCGGTCTCCCGGTCCGTCCGCACCGCCAGCGAGGGATCCTCCTCGACCAGCCGGCCGAGCGCCGCCGACAGCCGCCCGGTGTCCGCGGCGCCGCGCGCCTCGACCGCCACCGACACCACCGGTGCGGCGACCGTCGGCGGTTCGAGGACGAGCGGTGCGCCCGGAGCGCACAGGGTGGCACCGGCGCGGGCGGTCTTGAGCCCGACGACGGCCACGATGTCCCCGGCCACGGCCGTGTCGACCTCGGCGTGCCGGTCGGCCTGCACGCGCAGGATCCGGCCGATGCGTTCGGTCCGGCCCGCCGTCGTGTCCAGCACGGTGTCCCCCTTCCTCATCGTTCCCGAGTAGACGCGCAGGCAGGTCAGCCGCCCGGTCGCCGTCGCGTTCACCTTGAAGGCCAGCGCGGCGAACGGCGCCGCCGGGTCGGCGGCGCGTTCCTCCACCGCTCCGTCGAGCGTGCCCCGCACGGGCGGTACGTCCGCCGGTGAGGGCAGGTAGGCCAGTACGGCGTCGAGCAGCGGCTCGACGGCGCGGTCGCGGTACGCCGATCCGCACAGCACGACCACGCCCGCGCCCGCGTGGGTCAGCTCGCGCAGTGCGCCGGCCAGCGTGGCCGGGGTGAGCGCCGAGGTGGCGCAGTACTCCTCCAGGGCGGCCGGGTGCAGCTCCGCCACCTGCTCCTCCAGCAGGCGGCGGCGCCGCAGCGCCTCCTCGCGCAGGCCGTCGGGCACGGCGACGTCCTCGAACGGCCGCGGTCCGGCGCCGCCGCTCCAGATCAGCGCGCGCATCCGTACGAGGTCCACGACGCCCGTGAAGGCGCTCTCCCGCCCGATGGGCAGCTGGACGACCAGCGGGACGACGTGGAGCCGCTCGCGCAGCGACGCGACGGCCGCGTCGAGGTCGGCGCCGACGCGGTCCATCTTGTTGACGAACGCGAGGCGCGGAACCCGGTGGCGGTCGGCCTGGCGCCACACGGACTCGCTCTGCGGTTCGACGCCCGCGACGGCGTCGAAGACCGCGACCGCCCCGTCGAGCACGCGCAGGGAGCGTTCCACCTCGTCGGAGAAGTCGACGTGTCCCGGTGTGTCGATGAGGTTGATCCGGTGGCCGTTCCAGGTGCAGCTGACCGCCGCCGCGAAGATGGTGATCCCGCGGTCGCGTTCCTGCGGGTCGAAGTCGGTGACGGTCGTGCCGTCATGGACCTCGCCCCGTTTGTGGGTGGCGCCGGTGGCGTAGAGGACCCGTTCCGTGAGGGTGGTCTTTCCGGCGTCGACGTGGGCCAGGATGCCGAGGTTGCGGATCGTGGCGGTGGTCGCGGTGGTGGTCGTGCCGGTGGTGGTCGTGCCGGTGGTGGTCGTGGTGGTGGGTTCGGTGCGCATGGCCCGAGGCCTTTCCTGGGTGTACGGCAAGGGGGCTGCGCGAATGCCGGGCACGGCGTCGGAATCGGCCCGCGGGCACACCGCGGGACCGGATCACCGGCTGGCGGGGAGGAAACCTGCACCCGTCGCCCGGACCTCCGGTGACGGCCGCGCAGCCGTCACCGGGAAACCGAGGACACCAAGATCACGTCGTACCGCGACCGGGGAGCGAGGACAGTGGTGTGCTCACACATGGCCCGGCTCCCCTCGTTCGGTGGATCGACGAAACGCGCACCGCGATCTCGTGGCGGCACAGTGGCGAGTGTAGGGAGCCCGCCCGGGCACGGCACCGCAATTTCCGCCCGCCGGGACGCGCCCGGCGCGCACCGGGCGCGCACATGGCCGCGCCGGATCGGCCGTCAGCCGTACCCCGGGGCCCCGGCAGTGCTACAAAGGGTTGGTGGCCCATCCTTGCAACCCGTACCGGGGACGTCGGTGCGGTCACTGACCCGGAACCGCCCGCGCAGCGTCGCCCGACAGGTATTCGTCCTCCAGGTGGCGATCGTGGTGCTGCTCGCGGCGGGCGCGGTGCTGGCCCTGCTGCTCCAGTCCCGGCGCGATGTCGACCGCGAGGCCCGCAACCGCTCGGTGGCGGTCGCCCAGACCTTCGCCCACGCGCCCGGACTGCGCGAGGCGCTGCGCTCCGCCGACCCCTCGAAGATCCTCCAGCCCCTCACCGAGGTCACCCGCCGGGAGGCGGGGGTGGACTTCATCGTCGTGATGGACACCCACGGGATCCGCTACACCCACCCCCTCCCCGACCGGATCGGGAAACGGTTCGTCGGCACGATCGAGCCCTCCCTGGCGGGCCGGGTGCACACCGAGAGTGTCCAGGGGCCCCTGGGCAAGGAGATCCAGGCCGTGGTGCCGGTCCTCGCCGACGGCGACAGCGGCCCGGTCGTGGGCCTGGTGTCGGCCGGGCTCACGGTCAACAACGTCACCGGCGTCTTCGACCGGCAGCTCCCCGTGATCCTCGGCGCGAGCGCGGCGGGCCTCGCCCTGGCCACCGCCGGGGCGGCGCTGATCAGCAGGCGCCTGCGACGGCAGACCCACGGGCTGGGCCCGCTCGAAATGACGCGCATGTACGAGCACCACGACGCCGTGCTGCACGCGGTGCGCGAAGGCGTCCTGATCACCGACGGCGGCGGCCGGCTGCTGCTCGCGAACGACGAGGCGAAACGGCTGCTGCGGCTGCCGCCCGATGCCGAGGGGCAGCTCGTCGGGCAGCTTCCGCTCGACGGTCCGCTGGCCGCCCTCCTGCTGTCCGGCCGGGTCGCCACCGACGAGGTGCACGAGGCCGGGGAGCGGCTGCTGGTGATCAACCAGCGGCCGACGCGCCCCGGGGGCGGCCCCGAGGGCGCGGCGGTCACCATCCGCGACTCCACCGAGATGCAGGTCCTGAGCACCCGCGCCGAGGCCGTGCGCAGGCGGCTGAAACTGCTGTACGACGCCGGCGTGGGCGTCGGCACCACCCTGGACGTGGAGCAGACCGCCCAGGAGCTGGCCGATGTCGCCGTACCCCGCTTCGCCGACTTCGCGACCGTGGAGCTCGCGGAGGCGGTGCTGCACGGGGACGAGCCCGCTTACGCGACGCCGGACCTGCGGCGCACCGGGTTCAGCGGGATCCGGGACGACGTCCCGCTCTACCCGCGCGGCAAGCTGATCGACTTCGCCGCGACCACACCACAGGCCCGGGGCCTGACCACCGGGCGGGCCGAGCTGATCCCGCACCTCGCCGACGCGTCCGGCTGGTACGCGCAGGACCCGGCGCGGGCGCAGGCCATCCTCGACTACGGGGTCCACTCCCTGATCACGGCGCCGCTCAAGGCCCGTGGCGTGGTCCTCGGCCTGGTCAACTTCTGGCGCTCGGAGAAGCCCGACCCCTTCGACGAGGAGGACCTGTCGCTGGCGGAGGAACTCGTGGCCCGGGCCGGGATCACCGTCGACAACGCGCGCCGCTACACCCGTGAACACGCCCTGGCCGTGACCCTCCAGCGCAGTCTGCTGCCGCGGGAGCTGCCCGAGCAGAACGCCGTCGAGGTGGCCCACTTCTACCTGCCCGCGCAGTCCGGTGTGGGCGGCGACTGGTTCGACGTG
Source organism: Streptomyces sp. NBC_00536 (assembly GCF_036346295.1). Lineage (NCBI taxonomy): Bacteria > Bacillati > Actinomycetota > Actinomycetes > Kitasatosporales > Streptomycetaceae > Streptomyces > Streptomyces sp. NBC_00536. The sequence continues at coordinate 363,453 of NZ_CP107819.1, forward strand.
ATCCCGCTGCCCGGCAGCCGGGTGGCGCTGGTGGTCGGTGACGTCGTCGGCCACGGGCTGCACGCCGCGGCGGCCATGGGCCGGCTGCGTACGGCCGTACTCAACTTCTCCTCCCTCGACCTGCCTCCCGACGAGCTGCTGTCCCGGCTCGACGACCTTGTGCAGTACATCGGCCAGGGCGGTGAGGGCGGAGCCGACACCGGGCTGCTCGGGGCGACCTGCCTGTACGCGGTGTACGACGCGGTGAACCAGCGCTGCACGGTGGCGCGGGCGGGGCACATGCCGCCGGTGCTGGTGCACCCCGACGGCACCGTGGAGATCCCGGAGCTGCCCGCGGGCGCGCCGCTGGGGCTGGGCGGGTTCCCCTTCGAGGCGACGGAGCTGCAGCTGAGCGAGGGCACCCAGCTGGTGCTGTACACCGACGGCCTGATCGAGGACCGCGCCCGGGACATCGACCAGGGGCTCGACCTGCTCCGGGCGGCCCTGTCCCATGCCGATCCGCAGTCGCGGCCGCAGGACACCTGCCGGGCGGTCCTCAAGGCGCTGCTGCCGGCGCGGCCCCGCGATGACGTGGCCCTGCTGGTCGCCCGGACGTCGGCGCTGGCCGCGGACCGCATCGCCGAGTGGGAGGTGCCGTTCCACGCGAGCGCGGTGGCCTCCATGCGGGCCCTCGCCGTGGCGCAGCTGGCGGACTGGGGCCTGTCCGAGCTGTCCTTCGGCACGGAACTGGTGCTGAGCGAGCTGATCACCAACGCCATCCGGCACGGCGCGGAGCCGGTCCGGGTACGGCTGCTGTTCGACCGGGTGCTGACCTGCGAGGTGTTCGACGCCAGCAGCAGCTCGCCCCGGCTGCACTACGCCACCACGACGGACGAGGGCGGCCGCGGGCTGTTCCTGGTCGCCCAGCTGAGCCGCCGCTGGGGTGCGCGGTACACGCCCGAGGGCAAGGTCATCTGGTCGGAGCAGCCGCTGCCCGGTCCCGCGCAGGACGGCTGACGGCCGGGCCCCTCACCGGGACCCGGCCGCATATTTTGTCATTCAATACCGAATTACCGAACGGTCGTCATGGGTCATTGCGGCTTGAAGGACCGGATCTGATAACTCCCCTGGAGATTTCCGCTGCCCCCGGAGGGTGTCGATCCGACGCGGTTGTTGTAATTGGTTCCGGTGTAGTACTGCTTCCGCTGCCCGGTGCTGTTGGCGACGGACTTGACGTTCGAACCGCTGCGGATGAAGCTGCAGTCGTCGGCGGTGTTGGCGCGCTGGGCGCTCTGCCACTGGCAGCGCGTCCCGGTGCCGTCCCAGCCGCTGTAGATGCAGAACCAGCCGGTGGAACAGTTGTACGCGGTCGGGGCGGGCGGCGCAGCGGGGGCCGCGACGGCGGCGGGGGCCGTGCCGAGGGCCGCCACGAGGGCCAGGGACGCCATGACGAGGGGACGGGCGATGCGCATGATGAGAATGATCCCTCTTCCATTTCGTGGGGAATGTTCCAGGGAATGTCCCGCGGAATGCTCCGCGGATCTCCTGCATCATGCGGGCGCTCGCGGCTGTGTGCCCAGGGCCCCTTTCGGGAAAGCGTCGCATTCGCGCCGACCCCGTATCCAGCGGAAAACCCCCGGACCTGCCGCTCAGGCGGGTCCGGGGATTCCCGTTCCGTCCAAAAACCTATCCGCCATCCGGGTCAGCCCCGGGTCAGCGCCTGGGCGACGACCTTGCGGAACACGGCCGGGTGGAAGAGCGTGGCGGGCGAGGCCACCATGTTGACGACCCCGACGAACCGGGTCCAGACCCGCGGGTCGCGGGCGGACACCGCGAAGAGGTGCTTGTTGTACCAGTGGGCGATCCGGGCCGGGAGCGGCTGGCCGTCGCGGTTCCACATCAGGTCGGAATTGCTCGACAGGGTCCACGGAGCGACCAGCAGGCGGGCGACCCGCCCCTGGTACCTCCGGCTCAGTCCGTCCAGTCCGCGACCCTTGACCCGCAGTTCGCTCAGCATCCCCTGGAGCAGTTCGGCCTCCATCGCGGCCACGGTCAGCCCCTGGCCGTAGACCGGGTTGAACACGCAGACCGAGTCGCCCACCGCGAGCAGGCGTTCGGGCCAGGCCTTGCTCTGGTGGTACAGGTTCCACTGGTTGTTGACATTGACGTAGCGGTGGACGGATTCGGGGCGGTCGCGCTGTTCGATCTGCCCGGCGAGGTGGGGATTGCCCAGGGTGCGGGCGAAGCCGAGGTATCCCTCGTCATCGGTGGGCGGTGCCTCCTCGCCGTACCCGAACAGGGAGCACATCCAGCGCTCGTTCTCGACGGCGAGGATGACCCCGCCGCGGGAGACGCCGGGGGCGAACATCATCTGGTAGGCGATGTCGAAGTCGGGCGGGTTCTTCTCCGGCCGGTCGAAGCTCATCGAGGTGTAGGTGATCTTCGCCTTCACCACGCGCTTCTCGGGGACGGCCACGCCCAGTTCGGCGAGCCGGCGGTCCAGTCCGCCGGAGCGGCCCGAGGCGTCGACCACCAGGTCCGCGTCCAGCGCGACGCTCTCCCCCGGCGCCTCCCCGGCCGCTTCGGCCGCCCCGTCGGCGGCTCCGTCGACCGTCCCGTCCGCGGCCCCGTCCGCGATCCGGTACGTGACGCGGCTTACGGCGCCGGGGCGGCCCATCACCAGGCTCTCGCACCGGGCGGAGGGCACCAGCCGCACCCCGGGCAGGGCCAGCACCCGCCGCCGCAGGCGGCGTTCGAGTTCGGCCCGGGTGAACGACTGGACCCTGACCCCCGTCCGGCAGCGCGGGGCGAGCCCGGCGGGCAGCAGGAAGTCGATGCGCTCCCCGTAGTCGAAGACGGGCGCGCCGAGTTCCTCCATCTCGGCGCGCAGCCCCGGGAAGAGCGTCTCCAGGACCTGCGAGCCCTTGGCCAGCACGGCGTGGGCGTGGTAGCCCTGCGGCGCGTGCGGATGGGTGCCGGTGTCCCCGTCCACCGCGTCCCGCTCCAGGATCACGACCTCGCGGAAGTGATCCGCCAGTACGCGGGCCGTCACCAGCCCCGCGTGCCCCCCGCCGACCACCACTGCCGTACCCCACCGGGCGCCTCGCGTGCGCGTGCGTTTCCCCATGATCGCCTCCCTCTCCGTCGGCTTGTTACCCGACGGCTACACCGGGTAACCCGCACGGGCGGGGGGCCGGGGAGCGCGCCCGCACCCCGTTGCGCCGTCACTCCTTCGTCACGCGATGCCCTTGCCCGTGAGCTCGTACACGTCGCGCGGAGATTGTGTCACTTACTGCCATTTGCTTATGTCTGACATTCTTGTTTGGATTTTGGCGGCGGGTCATAAGCGCGAGTTATGGACCCATAGATCGCCACCGGCTACCGGGGACCCGTCGAGCGAGCTTGTCTCGAACCATCCGCCCCCGTTGCCTGGAGGAACGTCTCGTATGTCCCGCCCCATCCGTGTAGCGATCGTCGGCGCCGGTCCGGCCGGCATCTACGCCGCCGACGCCCTCCTGAAGTCCGACGCGGCCCAGGCCCCGGGGGTCTCCATCGACCTGTTCGAGCGGATGCCCGCCCCGTTCGGGCTCATCCGCTACGGCGTGGCGCCGGACCACCCGCGGATCAAGGGCATCGTGACCGCACTGCACCAGGTGCTCGACAAGCCCCAGATACGCCTGTTCGGCAATGTGGACTACCCGGGCGACTTCGGCCTGGACGAGCTGCACCGGTTCTACGACGCCGTGGTCTTCGCCACCGGCGCGACGGCGGACCGGGCCCTGGACCTGCCCGGCACCGAGCTGGACGGGTCCTACGGCGCCGCGGACTTCGTCTCCTGGTACGACGGCCACCCGGACGTCCCGCGCACCTGGCCGCTGGAGGCCGAGAAGGTCGCCGTCCTCGGGGTGGGCAACGTGGCCCTGGACGTCGCCCGGATCCTGGCGAAGACCGCCGACGAGCTGCTGCCCACCGAGATCCCGCCGAACGTGCACGCCGGGCTGGGCCGGAACAAGGCCGTCGAGGTCCACGTCTTCGGCCGCCGCGGCCCCGCGCAGGCCAAGTTCAGCCCCATGGAGCTGCGGGAGCTGGACCACTCCCCCACCATCGAGGTCATCGTCAACCCCGAGGACATCGACTACGACGAGGGCTCGATCGCCACCCGCCGCGCCAACAAGCAGGCCAACATGGTCGCCTCCACCCTGGAGAACTGGGCGATCCGCGACCCCGGCACCCGGCCCCACAAGCTCTTCCTGCACTTCTTCGAGTCCCCCGAGGAGATCCTCGGCGCGGACGGGCGCGTGGCCGGGCTGCGCACCGAGCGCACCGAACTCGACGGCACCGGGAACGTCCGCGGCACCGGGCGGTTCACCGACTGGGACGTCCAGGCCGTCTACCGGGCGATCGGCTACTACTCGGACGAGCTGCCCAAGCTGCCCTTCGACCCGCTGTCGGGCACCGTCCCGCACGAGGCGGGCCGCGTGCTGGACGCCGACGGCACCCACCAGAGCGCCGTCTACGTCACCGGCTGGATCAAGCGCGGCCCGGTGGGGCTCATCGGCCACACCAAGGGCGACGCCAACGAGACCGTCGCCTGCCTCCTCGACGACCACGCCGCGGGCCGCCTCCCCGGCGCGGCCGACCCGGAGCCGGACGCGGTGACGTCCTTCCTGGAGGAGCGCGGCGTCCGCTACACGACGTGGGACGGCTGGCACCGGCTCGACGCGCACGAGCGGGCGCTGGGCGCGGCGGAGGGCCGCGAGCGCGTCAAGGTCGTCGAGCGCGACGACATGCTCCGCCACAGCGGCGCCTGATCCGCGCCAACGCGACAACCGGAATCCCGGGGCGGGCGCGGACGGCCGGCGCGACGGCGGATGGTGACCGGCGACGGTGACCCGGGGGCGGAGCGGACGGACGCCCGGCCGCTCAGGCGTGCGCGGCCGCGCCCGCCGCCGAGCCGCCGCCCGCGAGTGCCTCCTCCCGCGCCTCCTCACCGGCCTCCATCACCCGGCCGTCGCGCATCTCCACGACCCGGTCCGCGAGGTCCATCAGGGCCGGGTCGTGGGTGGCGACCAGCACCGTCACCCCTTCGCTGCGCACCACGGCGCGCAGCAGCTCCATGATCGCGTGGCCGGTCTCGGAGTCGAGCTGCCCGGTCGGCTCGTCGGCGATGATCAGGTCGGGGTCGTTGGCCAACGCCCTGGCCACAGCGACGCGTTGCTGCTGTCCGCCGGAGAGTTCGCCCGGCCGCTGCGCCGCGTGGTCCGCGAGGCCGACCAGCGCGAGCAGGGTGCGTACACGCTCCTCCCGCTGTGCGGCCGGGACCTTGCGCAGCCGCATCGGCACCCCGACGTTCTCGGCCGCGGTCAGCACCGGTATCAGGCCGAAGGACTGGAACACGAAGCCGATGCGCTCGCGGCGCAGCGCGAGCAGGCCGCGCTCGTCGAGGCCGGTCAGGTCGGTGCCGTCGAGGCGGATCGTGCCGGAGGTCGGGGCGTCGAGACCGCCGACCAGGTTCAGCAGGGTCGTCTTACCGGAACCGGAACGTCCCTTCAGCGCGGTGAGTTCACCCCGGCGCAGGGTGAAGGAGACTCCGCGCAGGGCCTGTACGGCCTGCTCCCCGGTGCCGAAGCTGCGGTGCACGTCGTCGACCACCACCATCGGAGTCGCATCGCTCTGGTCCTGCGCGGTCGTGGTCATGCCCATGGGTCCCCCAAGGTGGTTGTCGATATCCGCATTTGCTCATCCCTTTCTCCCGGGCACAAGCCCTTCCACTGCACGTTCGAATCTGACAAGATCCTCCGCTATCCGGACCCTATGGTCCGGATAGGGGAGGATTGCCACGCATGCTCGGCTTCGTCATGCGTCGTCAGCGCGGGCGTGTGCCCCTCGCTGCCGCCGTGTTGTTCACCGTCCTGATCACTACGACCGTACTCACAGCCCTGTTCGCGTTCACCCGTGGAGTGGGCGAGGCAGGGCTGCGCCAGTCACTGCAGGGGCGGGACCACGCGCGGTCCACCGTCCTGGTCACCGGCTACCACCAGGTGGCCGGCCGGACCAAAGACGACGAGGCCCTACGGGGCTTCGCCCGCGGGCTGTTCGGCGAACTGCCGGTCACCGTCGACAGCGTGGCGCGCAGCCACGCCTACGGCCTGCCCGGGAGCGGCGGCTCCGGCGCGTCGGCGCCCTCGCCCGCGCCGACGACGGGCACCGGTACCGGTACGGAGACCACCGCGCCCGCGGCGTCCGTACCGGAGGCGGACCTGACGCTGCTCGCCGCCTTCGACCGCAACCGCACCCGGCTGATCGCCGGGCAGTGGCCGCAGGCCACGGGCGGCGGCGCCGCCGCCTCCCGCGTCCCGGTGGCCGTGCCGGAGGCGGCGCTGCGCCGCCTCGGGCTGACCGCGGCGGGGCTGCCCGCCGAGGTGCGCCTGGACGACCGGTTCGGCGGGCCGCAGCTCACCGTGCTGATCACCGGTGTGTACCGGGCGGCGGACCCCACCGCGCCGTACTGGCAGCTGGACCCGGTCGGTGGCCGCGGGTTCCAGATCAGCAGCTTCACCACCTACGGCCCGTTGCTCGTCGACGACTCCGCCTTCACCGCCGGCGGCTTGGCGCAGGACAGCCGTGTCACCCTCCTCACCCCCGATTTCACCGGCGTCCACAGCGGCGAGGCGGAGGCGATCGGCAACCGGACCGCCGCCCTGTCGGAGGCGCTCAAGAACTCCACGGGCCTCAACGCGAGGACCGAACTGCCCAAGGTCATGGCCGAGTTGCGCTCCGCGCGGACGGTCGCCTGGTCCACGCTGCTGATCGGTGAACTCCAGCTCGTCGTGCTCACCGCGGCGACCCTGCTGATCGTCGGCCACACCCTGATGAAGCATCAGGAGGGCGAACGCACGCTGCTGCTGGCGCGCGGCGCCTCCCGGCGCAGGCTGAGCCTGCTGACCGGGGTGGAGTCGCTGCTGCTCGCGCTGCCCGCCGCGCTGCTCGCGCCCCTGCTCGCCCCGCTGCTGCTGCGCTTCCTCGACGGCGCGGGGGCCCGTGCGCACGGGACCTCGGTCGCCGGGAACTCCGGTCTCTGGGGCACCGGTTGGACTCTGTGGCCGGTGGCGGCGGTGTGCGCCCTCGGCTGTGTGGTGCTGAGCACGCTGCCCTCCGTGGTGCGGGGCGCCTCCGCCGTCGTGCAACGCGGCAAGCGGCAGGAGCTGGTGGCCGGGGCCGCGCGTTCGGGCGCCGACCTCGCGCTGCTGGCGCTGGCCGCCCTCGCCTACCAGCAGCTCGACCGGTACGACGGCGCCTCGCGCACGGCCGCCGGTGGCGGTGCGTCCGGTGTCGACCTGGTGCTCGTCGCGGCGCCGACGCTGGCGCTGTGCGCGGGTGCGGTGCTCGTGCTGCGGGTGCTGCCCTTCGCCGCGCGCCTCGGCGGGCGGCTGGCCGCGAGCGGATCCGGGCTCGGTCCGGCGCTGGTCGGCTGGCAGCTGGCCCGCCGGCCGCAGCGCGCCACCGGTCCGGTGGTGCTGCTCGTCCTCGCCGTCTCCAGCGGCGTGCTGGCCCTCGGCCAGTACACCGCGTGGACGTCCTCCCAGTACGACCAGGCCGCCTACCGCACTGCCGGGGGGCTGCGGATCACCGCGAGCCAGCTGGCCGCCCCCGGCCAGGGCGGCCGCTACACCTCGCTGCCGGGCGGTGAGCGGGTGCTGCCCGTGATCCGCGGCGAGCAGACGCTCCCCGACGGGCGCACCGCGCAGCTCCTCGCGCTGGACGCGGCGGCCGCGGGCGACCGGGTTCCGCTCCGCGCCGACCTGCGCGACGGTCAGCCGATGGGCACGGTGTTCTCCTCCCTCGTACCGGCCGCCAAGCCCGGCTCCGCGGGCACGCCTCCGGCCGGGATCCCGCTGCCCGGGCAGCCGCAGCGGCTCGACCTCGATCTGACCCTGCGCACCCTCGGACCGCCGACCGGCTCGCCCAACCTGAAGCTGCTGCTGCGCGACCGGTTCGGCCTGACCTACCGGACCCCGGTCCTCTCACTGCCCCAGGCGGGCGGGCGGGTCACCGTCCCGGTGGACCTGGCCGCGCTGGCCGACGCCCCGGCCGGCAAGCCCTCGGGGCCGCTGACGCTGCTGTCGGTGGTCGTCTCGTACGGCGCCCAGCGCCCGACGGACGATCCGGTGCCCCTGGTGGCCGGCGAGCTGACGGTCCACCGCCTCGCGGTCACGGACGCGGCGGGCGGCCCCGCCGTCCCCGTCCAGCCGCCGGTAGGGGCCCCGGGCTCCCCCGGCTGGGACCTGGCCGAGCCGCCCAAGTCCGTGACCGCCAGCGTCTTCGCGGACGCGGCACCGGGCGGCCCGGGCGGGCCCGCGCTGCTGCGGATGCGCTACTCCGGCGCGCCGCACGGCCAGGAGACCCCCTTGGTGCTGACCGCGGGCTCCCCGGATCCCCTCGTGGAACTCCCCGGGGTCGCCACCCGCGGCTACCTCGACGCCATCGGCGCGAAGGCCGGCGCCGTGGTTCCGGTCACCTTCGCCCAGTCGGCCGTCCGGGTGCGGATCACCCGCGTGGTCGATGCGCTGCCCGTCGTCGGTGACACCGCGCTGGCCGTCGATCTGGCCTCCTTCGGGCGGGTTCCGGCCGCGGACGGCGCGCGCGCCCTGCCCCCGCCCACCGAGTGGTGGCTGCCCGCCACCTCCGACGACGACCCCGTGCCGGCGAGCGCCGCCGCCGCGTTGCGGACCGGGCCCGGAGCGGGGGCCCAGGACGTGCTGCTGCGCGAGGACGTGGCCGCCGCACTGCTCGACGATCCGCTGAGCACCGCCCCGCAGCGCGCGCTGGCCGTCCTGGCGGTGGCCTGCGCGGTGCTGGCCGCGATCGGTTTCGCCGCGTCCGCCGCGGCGGGCGCGCGGGAGCGGTCCCGGGAGTCCGCGGTGCTGCTGGCCCTCGGCGCGCCCCGGCGCACGCTGGCCCGTACGGCCGCTGCCGAGGGCGCGGTCCTCGCCGGGATCGGCAGCGCCGCCGGGGTGGGCATCGGCGCCGCCCTCGTCCATCTCGTGGTGCCGCTGATGGTGCGGACACCCGCGGGCAGCCGCCCGTTCCCCGAACTACTGGTCGACCTGCCGGGTGGCCGGACACTGCTGCTGACCGTCGCGATCGCCGTCGTCCCCCTGTTCGCGGCCACCCTCGGTGGCCGCCGCAACCGGAACACGGCCGCGCGGCTGCGGCAGGTGGAGGAGTCATGATCCGCACTGCCCGTACGGCCTCACGCGCCGCACGTCCCGCGTCCTGGGTGCGTACCCGGCTGCGCGCCATGCCAACGGCCGCCGTCCTGGCCGCCGTACTCGCCTTCGCCGCCGTGTTCCTGAGCGCGGCCCTGCCCCGCGCCCTGGACCGGGGCGCCGACCAGGCCCTGCGGACCTTCGTGGGCGGCAAGGGGCCGGGCCCGACGAGCGTGCAGGTGTACGGCGACTCCAAGAACGGGCCGGGGGTCGGCGGGGACCTGGACCGGATCCTGGGCCTGCTGACCGCCCGGACCGGCGGGGAGCTCGTCCTGGCCCCGAGCGGCCCGGTGCACGGCACCCAGGGCAACAAGCCGCGCGCCCTCAACAACCCCGGTCTGTCCCGGCCCGAGGGCGTGGACCCCCTGCTGCACCTGCTGCACCTGCGCGAAGCGAGCGGGCACATCCGGATGGTGGCGGGCCACTGGCCGAGCGGCGCCACCCCCGAGGGGAAGCCCGTACCGGTCGCCCTCTCGCAGCGGGCGTCGGAGGCCCTCAACGCACCGCTGGGCACGGTGCTGGAGACCAACCCGACCGGCCCGTGGGCCCCGGAGACCGGCCGGGCCGAGGTCGTCGGCCTGTACGCCGCGAACGACGAGGCCGATCCCGTCTGGACCGGCCTGCCCTGCCTCAGCCACGCCTGCACCGGCTACACCCTCGGGATGGAACCGAAGGCCTACTGGAACGCGGGGGCCCTGGTCGGCGTCGAGGACCTGCCGCGGGTCGCGACCTGGGGCGAGGGGGGCACCGACTTCTGGCGGCTGCCCATCGACGCCACCCGGCTGCGCGCCGACCGGCTGCCCGAGACCCGCCGACAGCTCGCCGACTACGTGTCCGGCTCCACCGCGGCCGAGCTCCTCGACGCCTCCGGACGGCTGGACCTGGCGATCACCTCCCCGCTGAGCGGCGTGCTCTCCGAGGCCCTGGCCCGGCAGCAGGCCGCCGCCCCGATCGGGGTGAGCGGTCCGGCCGGGGTCGCCGGAGTCGTCTTCGTCGTCCTGTGCCTGGCCGCCGCGCTCGGCGGAGAGCGGCGCGAGTCCGAACTGCGGCTGCTGCACGCCCGCGGTGCCTCGCGCGGCGGGATCGCCCGCAGACTGCTCGCCGAGGGCGCGGTCACCGCGCTCCCCGCGGCCCTGCTCGCCGCGGTGATCGCGTTCGTCTGGCTGCCGACGCCCCGGCTGCTGCCCTCGCTGTCGGCGGCGCTGGCCGCGACGCTGCTGGCCTGGCTGGCCTTCCCGGTACGGGCGCTGGTCATGCTGGCGCCGCCGCGGCCGCGCAACCGGTGGCACCGCCCGGTGGCGGAGCTGCTGGTGGTCCTGGTGACCGGCGCCGCCCTCTCCGAGGTGCGGGGACGGGGGATCGCACAGGCCGGAGCGGACGTCGATCCGCTGCTGGTCGCCGCGCCCCTGCTGCTCGCGCTGTGCGGCGGGCTGCTGCTTGCGCGGATCCTGCCGCTGCTGGTCGCCCTGCCGGCCCGGATGGCCGCGCGGGGCTCCGGGGTGATCGGTTTCCTGGGGCTGACGCGCGCCGCGCGCGGCAACGGGGGCCGCGGCCGCACACCGGTGCTGCCGCTGATCGCCCTGCTGCTGGCCGTCACCACGGGCGGCTTCTGGACCACCGTGCTGAACGCGGCGGAGGACGCCCGGCTCGCCGCGACCCGGGTGAGCGTCGTGGCCGACGCGCTGGTCGCCGCGCCACCGACCCAGACCCTGCCGCCCGACCTGGTCAAGGCCCTGGGCTCGGTGGAGGGCGTACGGTCCTCCGTCAGCCTGTGGACCGAGGACGACGCGTTCCTGGACGCTCCGGCGGCGCAGTTCACCACCCAGGTCAGTGTGGTCGTCGTCGAACCGAAGGCCTACGCCGCCCTGTCCAAGGCCGTCCGGACCGGCCCCTTCGACCCGGCCCTGCTCGGCGGGAAGGCCACCGGTACGCAAGACTCCCCGCTGCCCGTGCTGTTCAGCACCGGGCTGGCCAAACTGGCGCCCAGCGGCACCTTCCGGCTCCGGTTCGGCGACGGCCAGCTCCAGGTGACCTCGCGCGGCGTGGTCGACGGGACGCCCGTACGGCCCGGCGCCGACGGGGCCACGGTCATCGTGCCCGCGGGCACGGCCACGCAGGCCATCAAGCTCACCCGGCAGCCCAACCGCTGGTACGCGCTCGGCAATCCGCCCGAGGACCGGCTGAAGGTGCTGGTGCGCTCGCTCGCCCCGGCCGCCTCCGCCGCCGAGTTCCGCGTGCAGACCAGCGCCGGAATGGCGGACGAAGTGGGCTCCGACCCGCTCCAGGCGGCGGCGGTCCGGCTGTTCCGGGCTTCCGTCATCGGGGCGGCGGGCTTCGCCCTGCTGGCCGTCCTGCTGGCCCTGGTACGGGCGGCCCCCGAGCGGGCCGCGCTGCTGGCCCGGATGCGCACGATGGGGCTGCGGCCCCGGCAGGGCATCCTGCTGATGCTGGCCGAATCGCTGCCGCAGGCCTTCGCGGCGGCGCTCGGCGGGGCACTGACCGCGACCGCGGCGGTGCTCCTGCTGGGACCGGCCGTGGACCTGTCCACCCTGGTCGGGCAGCCCGTACCGGGCGGACTGACGTTCAGCGCGCGGCCCGTACTGGTCCAGGCACTGGGCCTGGCCGCCCTGGTGGCGGTGGCCGTACTGGCCGAAGCCGCGGTGTCGGGACGACGCCAGATCACCACCGAGTTGAGAGCGGGAGACCAGCGATGAGCGGCGAGCGGACAGACGGCGCGGACGGCCACGGGCCGGACGGCCGGGCGGAGGCGGCCGTGAACGGCGGGCCCAGCTACGAGGAACTGCGCCGGCGCGCGGTGGCGGCCACCGAGCCCCCGCCGCCCGAGGCGGGCACGGCCATCGTGTGCGACCGCCTGGTACGGGTGTTCAGCGCCGACGGCATCGAGGTACAGGCCCTCCAGGGGCTGGAGTTGACGGTGGCCCAGGGTGATCTGGTCGCCCTGGTCGGCGCCTCGGGCAGCGGCAAGTCGACGCTGCTGAACATCCTGGCGGGCCAGGACCGGCCCACGGCGGGCACCGCCCGGGTGGCCGGTTACGACCTGCTGGAGATGTCGTCGCGGGACCGGCTGCGCTACCGGCGCGAGGCGGTCGGCTTCGTCTGGCAGCAGACGGCGCGCAACCTGCTGCCGTTCCTGACGACCACTCAGAACATAGCCCTGCCGATGCAGTTGACGGGTGGCGGGCGGGGAGCGGCGAAGCGGCACGCGGCCCGCACGGCGGAACTGATCGACGCCCTGGACCTCGGCCCGCTCGCGGGCCGCCGCCCGGCCGAACTCTCCGGCGGGCAGCAGCAGCGGGTGGCCGTGGCCGTGGCGATGGCGGGCGCCCCGAAGGTCCTCCTCGCCGACGAACCCACCGGCGAGCTGGACTCCGAGACCGGCGCGGCCGTCTTCGAGGCCTTCCGGACGGTCAACCGGGAGCTGGGGGCCACGGTGGTCGTCGTCACCCACGACCCGATGGTCGCGGGCGAGGTGCGGCGCACGGTGGCCATCCGTGACGGCCGTACCAGCAGCGAGGTGCTGCGGCGCACGGTCACCGACGAGCACGGCGCGGAGTCGGTCAGCGAGCGCGAGTACGTGATGCTGGACCGCAGCGGCCGGGTCCAGCTGCCGCGCACCTTCCTGGAGGCGCTCGGGATGGAACACCGGGTGGCGGTCGACCTCGGCTCCGACCACATCGAACTCCGGCCGGACTCGGCCGGATAGCCGCTCGATCCGGTGGGTGGAACCGCGGAGCCCCGGGGCGCGTGCCCCGGGGCTTCCGGCTATCCCTCCCCGGCCACGAGGCGGGTGATCTCCTCGTCGGCCGCCCGGGCCTCCGCCCGCCGTTCCATCCGGGCCAGTTGACCCCCGTACGCCCGCAGGGCATCGATCAGGAGACCGGCCCGCCCGGGCTCCCTCGCGTACATCTCCCGTGCCGCGGCGACGGATTCGGCCAGCAGGGCGAGCTGGATCGCGGGCTCGTGCGCGAACTCCCGCGCCCCGTACTTCCGCAGCGCGCCCGCCAGCAGCGGCAGGTAGGCGAGCGGGCTCACCCGGGCGAGGATCCGGTAGGCGGCGACCCGCTCCGCGAGGAGGGGCTTCCCCGACCCCAGGAGGGCCACTCTTGCTCGTAGGACCGCGTCGTGACTGATGTGCGCCGAGAACGTCATGAGGGAGATTCTGAAAGCCGCACAGGGGGTCGAACAAGGGCAATCGGCTGTGCCCTTGGTCCTACGAAAACACCCTCTGACCTGTCATGATGGATACGTATTCACCCTTGGGCCAGGAAGTGAGGGCCCGTCAGACTCCGGTCAGGCGCGGTTCTTCGTCCGGTCGCGCAGCCCGAGGCCGATCAGGACGCCCGCCACGAGCAGGACCGCCACGTCGAGTGCCAGGACCGTGCGCACCCCGTCGAAGAGCGAGTCCTGGGTCGTCGCCAGGACACCGAGCAGCGGGATGCCGATGGTGAGACCGACCTGCTGGGTGGTGGTCACCAGGCCGGTCGCCAGGCCCTGTTCCCCGTCCGGCACGCCGCTGGTCACCGTGACCCCGTACGAGATGATCGCGCCGAGGTGGCACATGCTGGCCGCCGACACCGCGACGGTCGCCAGCAGCGCACCCGATCCGGCGCCCACGGCGAGCAGCACCGCGGTGAACGCGGCCTGGCCGAAGAGCGAGACCACCAGCGTGCGGCGTGCGCCGATCCGGCCGATCACCCGGGAGGCGTAGGTGCCGGCGACGGCCGACATGACCCCCTGGACGCCGAAGACCAGACCCGTCCGGAAGGACGACAGTTCCAGGGTCTCCTGGAGGTAGAGGGTGAGCACGAAGACGACCGTCGACATCATCGAGAAGGTCACCAGGCCGCCGATGTTGCCCCAGGCCACCGTGCGCCGCCGCAGCATGGGCAGGGAGACCAGCGGGGCCGGGGACTTCGTCTCCACCACGGCGAACACGGCGAGCAGCACGATCCCGGCGGCCAGCGTGCCCCAGACGTCGGCCCGGCCGAAACCGTCCTGGGCCGCCGTGGACAGGGAGTAGATCAGCGCGAGCAGACCGCCGGTGACGGTGACGGCGCCCGGTACGTCCAGCCGGGGGCGCTCGGGGTTGCGCGACTCGGGCAGCAGCCGGGGGGCCAGGACCAGCACGATCAGCGCGGTGGCCGTGAGGAGTCCCATCGTGGAGCGCCAGCCCAGCGTGTCGGTCATGACGCCGCCGAGCACCATGCCGACGGTGAAGCCGAGGGACAGCAGGGTGCCGGAGATGCCGAGGGCCTTGGCGCGCAGCGGGCCTTCCGGGAACGTGGTGGTCAGCAGGGACATGCCGGTGGGCACGATGAGTGCCGCGCCGAGGCCCTGGAGGGCGCGCCCGGCCAGGAAGGACGCCGGGTTCCAGGCGAGGGTGGCCAGCAGCGAGGCGACGCCGAAGAGGACGAGCCCGGTCAGGAACAGCTTCTTGCGTCCGTAGAGGTCGGCGATCCGGCCGAAGAGGAGCAGGAAGCCGCCGGAGGGCAGCGAGAAGGCCGTGACCGCCCACTGGAGCTGGGACCGGCCGAGGCCCAGGTCCTTCCCGAGCACCGGCAGGGCCACGTTCAGCACGGAGAAGTCCAGGGCCACCATGAACTGGGCGGCGCACAGCACGAAGAGGACCAGCTTCGCCCGGCCGGTGAGCCGGTCGCCGCCGGGGGCCGGGGCCGGTGCGGGGGTGGCCGCGGCTGGTGCGGCGGTGGCCGCGGGGGGCGCGGCCGTGGTGCGGGAGGTCTGTGTGTCGGTGGTCATGGCCCCACCTTCGCCGCCCGGGAATGCCCGTGCAGAGTGGGAACTTATGCTGGTGGTGGCACCACCAGGCAGCCAGTAGGGGGATTTTCGTGGCCACACCGATCGACAAGCACCGGCGCTCCGAACTCCGCGAGTTCCTCATGAGCAGACGGGCGCGGATCACCCCGACGGAGGCCGGACTGCCGGACGGCGGGGCCCGCCGCCGCACCCCGGGCCTGCGCAGGGAAGAGGTCGCGGTGCTCGCCGGGGTCGGGGTCTCCTGGTACCAGTGGCTGGAGCAGGGCCGCGACATCACGGTGTCCCCCCAGGTGCTCGACGCGGTGGGCCGGGTCCTGAAGCTGACCAGCGCCGAGCAGCGGCACCTGTACGTGCTGGCGGGTCTCAACCCGCCCGCCCCGCAGGTCGCGCCGTCCGCGCAGAACATGTGTGACGGGCTGCAGCGGCTGATCGACGCGTGGATGCCGTTCCCCGCGCACATCATGGACGTCTACTGGAACACCGTGATGTACAACGACGCGGCCTCGATGGTGCTCGGCATGCGTCCCGAGATCGTGCAGAACTGCCTGATCGCGTTCTTCACCGACCCCCTCTACCGGTCGCGCACCAAGCGCTGGGAGGAGATCGCCTCCCACGTGGTCGCCCAGTTCCGGGCGGCGTGCTCGGAGACGCCGAACGACGACGGGTTCCGCGCGGTCGTCGAGGAGGCGAGGGAGGTCAGCCCGGTGTTCTCGGACCTGTGGGAACGGCGCGACATCGAGCCGGGCGGTCAGCTGCAGAAGGAGTTCGAACACCCCGTGGTGGGCGCACTGTTCGTCGAGTCGACCCAGCTGCGCGTACCGGCCCGCCCCGACCTGTCCATCGTCCTGCACACTCCCCTGCCGGGCACCGACACGGCCGAGAAGCTGGAGTGGCTGGCGTCGCCGGAGGGGCGTCGCGGGTCCATGTACCCGATCGCGGGCTGAGGACGGGCGGGCCCCGGAAGCGGGTCCGGGCGCGGGCGCGGGCAGCCATGCTCCCATCCCCTGCGGGGGAGCAGGACCGCCCGACACGGAACACCCGGCCCGCAGGAGGGTCCCACCCCCGCCCAACGTCGGCCTAACGCCCCGCTAACGGAGCACCGGCCGACCGTCCGGCTCCCCCGCGGATCCGGTGGCCGGGCCCGCGGGGATAAATGGCCGGAGACCCCCTCATGTGTCGAAATGGGCCGCCGTACCCTCGGCCGGGGGGCCGTGACGCGTTGAGCAAGGTGGTTGTCGCATGGAGTTCCGCGTGCTCGGACCCGTGGCCGTGGTGTCGGAGCGGGGGGAGCCGCTGCCCCTGGGCCCGGCCAAGCGGCGCGGTCTGCTGGCCATGCTGGTGCGGTGCCCCAACGCGGCCGTCGCCGTCGACCGGCTGACCGAGGCGCTGTGGCGGGGGGAGCCGCCCCGGCACTCGCGCACCGTGGTGCAGGGGCACGTCTCGCAGCTACGGGCTCTGCTGGCCGCGCACGGGGCGCCCGCCCACGGCGTCGAACTGCGCACGCACGGAGCGGCGTACCTCCTGCGGGTGCCCGAAACCCGGGTGGACGCGCACCGCTTCGAGGAACTGCTCCGGGCCGCCCGGGCCGCGGGCGCACCGCGCGCGGCCCTGCCCGTGCTCCGGGAGGCGCTCGCGCTGTGGCGGGGGCCCGCGCTCGCCGGGACGGTGGACAGCCCGCTGCTGGAGCACGCCGCGCACGCGCTGGAGGAGCTGCGGCTGACGGCCGTGGAGGAACTGGCCGGGGCGCACGCGCTCCTCGGCGAGCACGGCACGGCGGCGGCGGTGCTGCGCGCCGAGGCCGTCGCGCACCCGCTGCGGGAGCCGCTGATCGCCGCGCTGATGCGGGCCCTGGACGGGGCGGGGCGGCAGGCGGACGCCCTGGACTGGTTCCACCGCACCCGACGGCTGCTGGCCGATCAGCTCGGCGTGGATCCCGGAGCGGTGCTCACCGACGCGTACACCGCTCTACTGCGGACCGGCTCCGCAGCGGCTCCCGCCGCCGCGGCCCCGATCCGGGGCGCGCTGCCTGTACCGGCCCCCGCACAGGCCCCCGCCACGGCCTCGACGCCGATACCGGCCCCGACGCCCACGGCCGTGGTTCCGGCCGCCCCGGCCGCCCCGTTTCCGCAGCTCCTCCCCCGCCGTCCCCGGGCCTTCACCGGGCGCGAGGACGAACTGGCCGCGCTCGACCGGGCCGTGACCGCCGCCCCCGGCGCCGTCGCCCTGATCACCGGCAGCCCCGGCGTCGGGAAGACCGCGCTCGCCGTGCACTGGGCGCACCGGCGCGGCGCGGACTTCCCCGACGGCCGGCTCTTCGTCGACCTCCACGGGTACAGCACCGTCCCGGCGCGCAGCCCCACCGCCGTGCTCCGCGCGTTCCTGCTCGCCCTGGGCCTGCCCGCCGAGCAGATGCCCGGCTCCGCCGAGGCGCTGGGCGCCCGCTACCGCGAACTGACCGCCGCACGGCGGATGCTGATCGTCCTGGACAACGCCCGCGACTCCGGGCAGGTCCGTCCGCTGCTGCCGGGCGGGGAGCACTGCGTCACCGTGGTCACCGGCCGGGACCGGCTCGGCGGCCTCGTGGCCTCGGACGCCGCCCGTCCGGTCCCGCTCGCCCAGCTCCCCGCCGCCCGGTCCACCGAGCTGCTCGCGGCCGCGCTGGGCCCGGACCTGGGCCCGGAGCTGGTCGCCGCCGAACCGGAGGCCGCCGCGCGGCTCGCCGCGCTGTGCGAGGGCCTGCCGCTCGCCCTGCGGGTCGCCGCCGCCCGGCTCGCCACCGATCCGCACCGCGGGCTGGCCGCCTTCGTGCGCGAACTCTCCGACGAACACCGCAGACTGGACCTGCTGAACCTCGAAGACACCGGTGTCGGCGCCGCCCTCGGCCTCACGGTGCGGCAACTGCCCGAACCGGCGCGGCGGATGTTCCACCGGCTCGGTCCGCACACCGGCGCGACCCTCGACACCTGTACGGCCGCCGCGCTCGCCGACTGCCCGCCGGACCGGGCCGCCGTCGCGCTGGACCAGCTGGCCGCCGCCCAGCTGGTCGTCGAGGCCGGGCCGCGGACGTACGTACTGCACGACCTGGTCCGCCTCTACGCCCGCAGCCTGGCCCCCGGGCACGACCCCGCCGGGCTGATCCGGCTGCTCGACCACTGGCTGAGCACGCTCCTCGCGGCGAGCGCCGCCGCGGAGCCCGGCAGCGAACCCTGCTGCGCCCTGCCCGCCGGTGCCCGGCCGTCCGCCGCGATCCGCGGGTTCGCGGACCGTACGAGCGCGCTCGCCTGGTACTCCGCCGAGCGGGACACCCTGCGCGGGGCCGTCGACGCCGCCGTCGCGGCGGGGCTGCACGGCCGTGCCTGGCGGCTGGTCCTCCTCCAGTGGCCGCTGATCCTGTGGCAGGTCCGGGACGGCTGGGTGCCGCTCCTCGAACAGGGCCTGGCCTGCGCCGAGCGCGACGGCGATCCCGGCGCCCAGTCACGGGCCCGCGCCCTGCTGGGCTGGGTGCTCGCCGAGGAGGGCCGGTCCGAGGAGGCCCTCGGCCACCTGGAACGCGCCCCCGGCCTCTCCGCCCTGGCGGGCGACCCCGCCGGGGAGGCCGTGGCCCGGATCAACCTGGCCGTCGCGCTCACCCGGCGCGGCACCCCCGAGCGGACCCGGGAGCTGCTGGTGCGCGCGCTGGCGCTGGCCGAGGAGGCCGGACGTACCGAGACGGTCACCCTCGCCCACCAGCACCTCACCGCGCACCTCCTGGCCGTCGGCGCCCCCGCCGAGGCCGCCCGCCACGCGGCGCGTGGGCTGGCCCTCGCCGCGCCCCCGCTGGCGGCGCCCCGGCGCGTGGTGCTGCGCACCCTGTACGGGGAGGCGCTCGCCGCGACGGGCCGTACCCCCGAGGCGGTGCGCCAGCTGGACGACGCGATCAGGGAGGCCCGGGCGCACGCGTACGAGGAGGGCGAGATCGCCGCCCGCGCGGTCCTGGCCGGGCTCCCCCGGCCCTGACGGGTGCTGCGGCGCGCCCGTGGGTCACCCCGCGTCGCGCACGGCCTCCACCGCCTCCCGGACGTCCGGGTCCGGGTCTGCGGCGAGGCCGTCCAGCAGCTCGCTGACCCCTGGGGTCGACCACCGGGCGACCGCCCACACCAGTTCCTCCCGAACCCCGGGGTCCGGGTGCGCCGCGAGCCGCCCCAGCTCGCGGAGCGGGCCCCGCCGACGCATCCCGAACCACCCCAGTGCCTCACGCAGCGCGGCCGGGTCCCCGGGGTCACCGGCCGCCGCGACCCGGGTGAGCAGCACCCTGGTGGGTGGCGGCGGGCCGTCCAAGGGATGCGGCAGCCGCTCGCGCAGGCGCCGCGCCCCGTACCCGCCGCGCACCCGGCACCCGAAGCAGGTGCAGGGGCGTACGCCGTGCGCGTCGGGCACGTACCGCCAGCCCGCCACCTGCGGCGCGCTGCGGACCCGGTGCACTTCACGCGGCCGGATCGCCCGGGGGACGAAGACCTCCCATCCCCGCGGGTCCTCCAGCGCGGCCACCCGCCGCACCGCCTCCGCCGCGCGGACCACGGCCTGGGCGTCCCGCGCGCGGTCCGAGTACCGCCCGACCAGCACGTCCTGGGCATCGTCCAGCCGCACATGGACGGCCACGAGCCCGCCCCGGCTCCCGGAACGGGCCAGCTCGCGCACCCATTGGTGGGTGAGGGTGTGCGAGGCCAGCACCGGGAAGCAGTAGACCCCGCGCGCGCCGCCCTGTCCGTGGCTGACCGCCCGGATCCCGGACCGCCGGATGCGCGGCGCGTTCGCCGCCGAGGTCACGTGCACGAACATCGCCATGCCACGGGATGGTAGATCGTGTCGTCAAAGTCCCGGTACTCGCCCCCGGCCGGCGGCCCCCGGCGCGCGGACCGCGCCGCAACGGCCCACACTGGGCGGACACACCGCCTCGGGCGCGCGGCCGTGGCCGCGGCCCCGACGTCAAGGAGGGAGCATGGACGACAGGGGCACGGACGAGGCCGAGGCCCGGGTCAAGGGGTTCGTCCAGTCCTACAACCGCGACAAGGGATACGGCTTCCTCGTCCCGTACGGCGCCCACGACACCGTCTACGTCGAACGCGCCGACATCGAGGCCGATCCTCGGGTCCTGTCCGAGGAACAGCAGGTCACCTTCACGATCGAATTCGCCGACGGCCATTTCGTGGCCCGGCACGTCCAGCCCTGAGCGGCTCTTCCCGCCACGGAACTACCGGCGGCGGATGGTGTCCACGATCGTGAGGAACACGAGGAGGTTGGGCACCTGCTGCGACTTGGGCGCGCACCAGGCCTTGGTCTGTCCGGTGCGCCAGACGCAGACCATGCCGCCGCGCGCGGCGACCTCGCTGACCTCGCCCCAGGGCAGCATCCCCTGGGGGTCGTGCGTGACACCGGCCCGGGACAGCTTGAGCGGGCCGAAAGCGACCGTCCCGCCCTCCCGCACCAGTTTCCACACCTTGTCCGCCTGGGCGCGGGCGACGCCCTCGGCGATCAGCGGGGCCCAGGTGGGCGAGTTCGCGTAGACGTCGGTGACGCGTGCCCGCGCCCCGCCCGGCGCGACCAGCACGGAGACGTGCGAGCGTCCGACCGGCGTCTGCGTGCCCTTGTAGTTGATGACCTCCTGGACGGTCTCCTGGTAGAGCACCGCCCGCTCCCAGCGCACCGCGAACAGTTCCTTGCCGGTGGTGTTGACGACCAGCCCGTCTTCGTACAGGTGCAGCCGCCTGCCCGCCAGGCCCTTGCGGAAGAGCGGGCTGTTGGCGACCGCCACGGCGGCCAGCACGCCGATCCACAGGGGGAACAGCGCGACCCCCCAGCTCACTTCGCGCCATAACAGGACCCCACCGCCCAGCAGGGCGGCTATGCCGGTCAGGGAGCCGGCGATGAACCAGGTCCGGTACTTCTCCGCTATGCCCACCTCGCTCTCGGGGCGGAAGGTGTGCTCCAGGGTGCCCAGCCGGTGGCGGGCTGCCAGCGCGTCCACTGCGCGGGACGGCGGCGACGTCGGCACGGTCATGCGCGGCCTCGGCTTCAAGGTCACGGCGTACCCCGCAAGGCCGCCTGGACGGGAGGGAATTCACCGGGTGACACAGCGTCAGCACCGCATGAATGGCCCCAGCAGCCAACACCACGATCAGCGCGCGGGCAAGGCTTCCCGAGGCCGGATCAGAGCCCCTTCCGGTCAGTGCGCGGTGGCGGTGGTGACCACGAGCGGCGGCGCGGCGCGCTCCGCGGTCCACGGGCGGCCGCGGGCGAGGTCCGGGTCGGCGATCAGGAGCGCCTCGTCCACGGTCGGGTGGTGCTGTGCGACGTCGCCGAACCCGGCGCGTGCGAGCAGCGGCGGGAGGACGGCGGGGAGCCACGCGTGGTTGGGCATCTCCTGCCAGGTCCCGTCCGTGAGCAGCAGCCGTACGGTCACCCGGTCGCCGGGCCCGTAGACCTCGCCGGGTTCCCCGATGCGCAGGGAGGCGTACTCGGTGCCCGCGCACGCGGGGTCGGTGGCCAGCAGCACGAACAGGCCGCCCGGGCGCAGCAGTCGGCGGACCTCGGCGAACACCGAGAGCACGGCCTCCTCGGTCGGCAGGGACGCCAGTACGTGGCTGCACATCACCGCGTCGGCGCAGCCGTCCGCGAGGCCGACGGCCCGGCCGTTCTCGACCAGGTGGTACGCGGCGACCTCCGTCCCGGCGGCCCGGGCCAGCTCCAGCATCTCCGGGGAGGTGTCCACGCCGAGCACGCGCGCGCCGAGCAGCCGGGCGGCGTGCCCGGCGACGACGCCGGGGCCGCAGCCGTAGTCCACCAGGACGTGCCCGCTGTCGATCCGCCGCGCCAGGGCCCGGAAGACGAAGGGGTACCCCAGGAGCCAGTCGGTGGACGCCACCACCGAGGCGAAGGCGCGGGCCCCCTCCGGCCCGGACCACGCGGCGCGTTCTCTGTCGCTCACAGGTCCCACTATCGGCCCGCGAGCACCGGGTGCGCGCGTTGCGACACGGCGGGGGCGTGCGCGATCCTGCGCGCAACCAGGCCTCTTCGAGCACCTATTGACATGAACGCGGCACTGCGCTGCACTTTGCCCGCCACACGCACTCCCCTTCCCACCCACCGCTTGGGGACTCACATGCGTCTGCTCAGACTCCTGATCGCCGCCGTCCTGGCCGTGGCCGCACTGGCCCTCGCCCCACTGACCGTACCCGCGGCCGCCGCCCCGGCCGCGCCGCCCGCGCAGGCCGCCGCCGGACCACCCCAGACCATCCCGGCGCTACGGCAGTGGACGGCCGGCACCGGCGCGTACACCTTCACGGGCACCAGCCGGATCGTGGTCGACCCCGCGTCCGCGGACCGGCTCTCCGACGAGGCGGCGACGCTGGCCGAGGACCTGGGGGCCCTCGCCGGGCGTCCGGTGACCGTCGTGACCGGCAGCGCCTCCCCCGGTGACATCGCCCTCGCCCTCGGGGACGCCACGCTGCCCGCGGAGGGCTACCGGATGACCGTCGCGGCGACGCTCACCATCCAGGCCGGGACCGACACCGGCGCCTTCTACGGCACGCGCTCGGTCCTCCAGCTGCTGCACCAGTCCCCCTCCGTCCCGGCCGGCACCGCCGTGGACTGGCCGGCCAAGGCCGAGCGCGGACTGATGATCGACCAGGGCCGCAAGTTCTTCACGGTCGACTGGGTCAAGCAGCACATCAAGGAACTGGCCTACCTCAAGCTCAACTACTTCCACTTCCACCTGTCGGACACCTTCGGCTTCCGGCTGGAGAGCGCCACGCACCCCGAGATCGTCTCCGCCGACCACTACTCCAAGCAGGACATCGCCGACCTGGTCGCGCTCGGGCAGAAGTACCACGTCACGATCGTGCCGGAGATCGACACCCCGGGGCACATGAACCCGATCCTGGCCGCCCACCCGGAGCTGAAGCTCAAGAGCAGCACGGGCGCGGTCAGCGCCGACTTCATCGACCTGTCCCTGCCCGCCTCGTACGCCCTGATCAAGGACCTGGTCACCGAGTACCTGCCGCTGTTCCCGGCCGCGTACTGGCACATCGGCGCCGACGAATACGTCACCGACTACTCCAAGTACCCGCAGCTGCTCAGCTACGCCCGCGCCCACTACGGCGCGAACGCGACCGCCAAGGACACCTACTACGGGTTCGTGAACTGGGCGGACGACCTGGTCCGGGCGGGCGGCAAGACCACCCGGATGTGGAACGACGGCATCAAGGCCGGGGACGGCACCCTCACCCCGAACCCGGGCATCCTCGTCGAGTACTGGTACAACTACGGCCTCACCCCGCAGCAGTTGGCGGCGGCCGGGCACAAGGTCGCCAACGAGTCCTGGACGCCCACCTATTACGTGCTCGGCGGCGCGAAGCCCGACACCCGCTGGATGTACGAGACCTGGACCCCCGATCTGTTCGAGGGCGGCAACACCCTCACCGACCCGGCCAAGAACCCCGGATCGCTGATCCACGTGTGGTGCGACAACCCGGGCGCCGAGACGGAGGCACAGATCGCCGCGGGCATCATGAACCCGCTACGGGCCCTCGCCCAGCAGACCTGGGGGTCGCCGAAGCCGGTGAGCACCTACGCCGCCTTCACCCCGATCGTCACCGCGGTCGGGCACAACCCGGCCTGGCCCGGACTCGCCCAGCCGGGCAACCTCGCCCGCAACCGCCCGACCACCGCCTCCAGCACCGAGACGGCCAGCTTCCCGGCGGCCGCGGCGACCGACGGCGACCCCGCCACCCGCTGGTCGAGCGCCTACACCGACCCGCAGTGGCTCCAGGTCGACCTCGGCTCCACCCAGGCCGTCAGCAGGGTGGTGCTGCGCTGGGAGGCGGCGTACGGCAAGGCCTTCCAGATCCAGTTCTCCGACGACGGCTCGGCCTGGCGCACCGCGTACACGACCGCCACCGCGACCGGCGGGGTCCAGGACCTCACCGGCCTCTCCGGCTCCGGCCGCTACATCCGGCTGTACGCGACCCAGCGCGGCACGGCCTACGGCTACTCCCTGTACGAGTTCGAGGTGTACGGGGGGCCGCTGAGCGGGACCCGGACCCTCACCGCCGCGGGCAAGGCGCTGGACGACCCGGCGAGTTCCACGGCCTCCGGCACCCAGCTGATCACCTGGACCCCGCACGGCGGCCCCAACCAGCAATGGCAGCTGAGCCTGAACACCGACGGGACCTACACCCTGGCCAACGCCCTCTCGCACCTGTGCGTGGACGTGGCGGGCGGCTCCACCGGTGCGGGCGCGGCCGTCGTCCAGGCCACCTGCACCGGCGGCGACAGCCAGCACTGGCTCTTCACCGCCCTCGGCGGCGGCGAGTACGCGGTGACCGGCAAGAAGAGCGCGCTCCTGCTGACCACGGCCTCCGCGGCGGACGGCTCCCCGGTCAGCCAGCAGCCGTCCGGCGGATCCGGTGCGCAGCGGTGGCAGATCAGCTGACGCAGATCAGCTGACGCAGATCACCTGACCGCGAAATCCATCAACGATCGTTTCCCTGGATGAACCCATCAGAACCCCGCCCCCGGGTCGGACGAACCCTGTCCGCCGCTGGCCAAGTGCCTGACCAGCGGCGGTTTCAGGGGTTTTCGCACGCCAAATCCAGCGTCGGCGGACGCGGAGACTCCGAAAGGAAACATTCAAGGATCGTTTCACTTGCGCAATCGATCATCGATCTGGTCTAGTGGCCACGCGGCCCCGGGGAGGAAGTCCTCCCCCGGGCAGGAAACGGCTAGCGTTGCGGCACCGGTATATCGGGGGTGTGCCGCAGCGCGGCCGCTTCACGGAAGGACCGCACGATGTCCGAGGACAGCGCGCGGGACATCCGCACCAGTCCGGAGGGGTCATCGGGGGAGACCAGGACGGAACGGTGGTTCTGCCGCAGGGGGTCCGCGCCTTCGGGCAGCGGGACGCGCCACGCCCACGCCACCACCGCGTGGGCGAGCGCGGCCGCGTCCGCGGTCGCCTCGGCGTCCTCGGCGCAGCCGGTGGTCTCGCGCGCCCTGGCCAGGGCCCGTTCCCGTACCGCGGCGTCCAGGTACGGGCTCACGGTGAGGATCCCGTCGTGGATGTCGGCCTCCAGCTGGGTCACGCGCAGTTCGATGGAGGCCCGTGGCCCTTCGGCGAGTTCCCGCGTGTGCTGGGTCGCCGCGCTCAGCTCCTTCCACAGGGGCCGCAGCTGACGGAACCGGCGCCACAGGTCCCGGTGGCTCGTGAACCGCTGTGCGGCGAGCGGCAGTACGAACCCGCCGCCGATCAGGATCACCGACAGCGAGGCGACGACGGGGGCCACCCCCTCGCTGAGGTAGTCCCGGTCGTGACCGAACCAGCGGAATCCGATCGCGGTGAACTTCAGCCCGTCGTAGAGCAGGTTGAACAGGTGGCCGACGCAGATGAGGATCAGCCCGGCCCGCAGGGCGCCGTGCACCTGCCGCGCCCACACCCAGCACAGGGCGGTCACGATGATCCCGTTCGCCGTGTGGGCCAGCAGGTAGAGCAGGAGCATCTCGCGGATGTAGGGCGTGGTCGCGTAGTAGGTGTCCATGTCGGTGAGCCGCTCCACCGGTGCGTCACCCAGCACGAACAGGACGTTGATCAGGCCCACGACCGCCGCGGTGACCAGATAGCAGCGACGCGCCCACCGGGCCGACCACGCGGCCTTCTCCGGCCCGCTGTTCCACCGGATGATCAGCACGATGCTCGCACCGCAGAAGGCGGTCAGCAGCGAATACACCAGTGGCGCGGCGGCGTTCGGCACTCCGGTGAAGCGGTTGATCGCCTTGAGCGAGGGCACGGCGGTGGCGAAGTCCACGCACACCGCCAGGCCGAGCACCGCGCAGACGGACCTCAGCAGTTCGTTGCGCGGGTCCCGCCACAGGGCCGGGAGCCTGAGCAGCAGGATGACGACCAGGAAGGCACCCGGTATGTAGAAATCGAGGCCTTGCGAGCGCATCATCGTGCGACCTTCCGTGCGGGTACGGCGGGCCGGGCGGGCCCGGTGGTCACCGTCCGGCGGGAGAGCACCCCATAGTGCCGCGCGACCCGGGCGAGCGTGTCGCCGCCCCCTCCCAGGACCAGGGAGACCGCCTCGAACCCGGCGGCCGCCGCGGCCCCGTCGAGCTGCTCCGGCCCCGCGCCCCGGTCGGCGGCGGCGGTGGTGGCGGTGGCGGTGGCGGTGGCCACGGCGGCCGCGATCATGGTGGCGGCCGCGGCGCACCGGGCCTCCCCGGGCCCCGTCCCGGCGCGCAGGGCCGCCTCGTGGGCCTCCGTCATGACGTCCGGGTCGCAGTACGGGGCGAGGGCGATCAGCTGGTCGTGGAGGTCCGTTTCCCGGTAGGCCAGGCGGTCGTCCAGCGACGGCCTGCGCAGCGTCAGCGTCAGGTCCGGCTCACGGGCGATGGCCCGCAGGTCGCGCCAGAGCGGACCCATCCCCCGGTACCGCCGCCAGGTGCCCAGGAGCACGCCGACGCGCTCCCCCTGCGGGATGAGGAAGCCGGCCGCGCAGAGCAGCGATCCGAGACCCGCCATGGGCGGCGCGACGTCACTGCTCAGGTAGTCGAGGTCGGCGCCGGACCAACGGGCGGCGAGGGCGACGGCCTTGGCCAGCCCGAAGCAGGTGCCGAGCGCGAAACCGGCGACGAGGCAGCGCAGTCCGGCCCGGACCCAGCCCTCGGCCTCGCGCAGCCACCGGCGGCACATGCGGGTGAGCGTGGCGTAGATCGCGGTGTGCCAGAGCAGGTAGAGGACGATCATCTCGCGGATGCCCGGGGTGGACGCGTAGTAGGTGTCCATGTCGCGCACCCGCTCGCTCGGTGCGTCCCCGGAGGCGAAGAACAGCGCGATCGACACGATGACGAGGGCGCCGCCCCACAGCCACGCGCGGACCTGCCGCCGGACCTCCGCGCCGAAACCGCTGCGCCAGTAGGTCAGCAGCACCATGGCCAGGGTGCTGCACCCGCTGATGATCGAGTAGACGAGCGGGCCCGAGATGTTGTCGACACCGGTCGTCCGGTTGACGTACCCGATGGTGGGGGGCGCGGCAAAGAAGAAGCCCGCACCGATGAGGAAGATCAGCCCGGCGACCCCCCGGACCATGGGGTTGCGCCACCTGCGCGGCAGGGCGGGCAGTTTGGCGAGGAAGACCAGGGCGAGCACCACGGCCGGGATGTAGTAGTCCGCACTGCTCATCAGTCCTCCGAGCCTCCGAGGGACGACTGGATCCGCTGCCCGGGGCCGTTGAGCAGCCGCTGGCCGGGATGGTGTTCGACGTGGCGGCGCATCCTGCTGCCGAACCGGCGCCCGAACGCCTCGGCCTCGGCCTCGTCGCCGGGAACGGCGTGCGTCCGCGCGGCGACGCTGAGGATGGCCTGGTCGAGCGGCCCCGGGCCGAGGACGTCGACCAGCAGCCGGGTCGCGGCCTGCGAGCCGTGTTCGTGGGTGCCGCAGTGACCGCGGACCATGTGCCAGATCTCGTGCCCCAGGATGACCAGGGAGTGGAACGGGCTCGTGCTCCGCACCACGACGATCACGTCCTCGTGCTCGCGGTCCAGCCACAGCCCGGACAGGCCGGGCGGGAAGTTGCGCCGAAGCACCCGCACGGGACGGCCGCGCAGCTCGGTCAGATAGCCGGCCACCTTGCCGAACAGCTCGTCCACATCGGCCGGCGCCGGGCCGCGCAGCGCGGCGTCCAGCTCGCCGCACAGCTTCGCCATCTCCTCTTCCAGCTGTTGCTGCCGCCGCCTGTTACCGAAGATCCCCACCCGCAAAACCCCTCGCGAAGCACACCGTCCGCGGGCGGTGTGCGTGCCCTCTCCCCGTGCTCCCGCCGAGCGGCGGAGCCGACCTCTCACGTGCCGACATCACACGTGCCGACCTCACGTGCAGACCTCGCACGTGCCGACGTCACACGTCCTGCTGGTCCTCTTCGATCGAGTCGATGAGGGCCTGCATCACGGCGCGCGTCTTGGGCGACGTACCCCGCAGGGCGAACCCGTTGAGCTGGTTCTTGCGTTTGAAGTCCTGGAGTTCGGCCAGCTGCCGCGAGCGCTCCTCTTCCAGCCGCTCCCGCAGGGCCCGGTCGAGGGCCTGGGAGGGGGTGGCCGTCAGGAAGCCCCGCGACACCTGGAAGAAGTCCTCGATCCGGGCCGCGTGCTCCAGCGAGGGCGCCTTCTCGCCGCGCAGGAAGCGGCCGAACCACTGCGGGGTCAGCCCGGCTCCGTGCGCGATCTCGGCCTGCGTGTACGGCCTGCCCGCCGGGCCCATCCGGGTCCGGCGCAGGAATTCCAGCCGCTGGGTGACCTGCTGGAGGAAGTCGCTCTCGGGCAGCGGCCGCCGGTGCAGGCCGGCCACCACCACCGATTCGGGCAGGCCGGTGCTCCGGGACAGCGGCTCCGGGTCGAGGGTCACGGCCCAGTCCAGCTCCGCTTCCTCGATCAGTCCCTCCAGAAGCGCCAGGCTCTTCAGATGAGGGCTTTCCTCGTCGCTCACGTTCACTCCTGGCTGGCTTGCTTGTCCCGTACGTAGCGGCCGACAGGGCAGTGCCCGTCCCGCCTCGTCACTGAATCAGATCAGCGATCGGTTCTACAACCGAAACGATCGTTGAATCCACCTTCCCTCCCTACCCCATCACTCCGCATCCTTCCCCATATTCCCTCAAGAGGGTTGTTTGAGGTAAGGTCCGTACCCATGGAGAATCCAGAACGCGAGCTGTACTCGGTCGGCGAGGTCGCCGAGCGGCTGGGGCTCCACGTGCGGACCGTCCGGAACTACGTCCGCGACGGACGGCTCAAAGCCGTCCGGATCGGCAAGCAGTACCGGATCAGCCACGAGGACTTCGAGGCGCTGACCCGGCGGCCGCTCACCGGCCGGGACCCGGCCCCGGCGGCGGCCGCCGCCCAGCGCGGCCATCTGGAGGTGTCGAGCATCGTGCAGCTCGACCCGATCGGCCCGGAGGCGGCGAGCCGGCTGAGCACCCTGGTCACGGCCGCCGTACAGGGCCCGCGGGACACGCCGCAGGCCCTGCGCGTCCAGACCGTCTACGACAAGGAGCGAGCCCGTATGAAGATCGTGGTCCTCGGCAGTGCCGTCGACACCGCCGACCTGCTCCATCTGATCGACGGCGCGCTCGGACCGGAGAACGGCCTGTTCCCGTCCGGCGCCCGGCAGGAGGCCCCCCGTGCCTGACGTCCTCGTGGAGCACCACGGCGTACCCGTCCTGGTCTGCGCCGCCGACGGCCCGCCGATCGCCACCGAGCAGGACGCCCTCGACCACCTGATCGGCGCGGCCTACCACCGGGCGGAGGCGATCGCGGTCCCGGCCGAGCGGTTCGACGACCGCTTCTTCGACCTCAGCAGCGGGATCGCCGGGGCGATCCTGCAGAAATGCGTGACCTACGGGATCCACCTGATCGTCGTCGGGGACATCTCGCACCACCTGCGGGCGAGCAAGGCCCTCCCGGACCTCGTCCGCGAGTCGAACCGGGGCCGCCACGCCTGGTTCGTGGACGACCTCGACGCGCTCGCGGCCCGGCTGGCGTAACCGGGTCCGGGGCGCGGGAACGGGCACGCCGGTGTATCCAGGAGCCATGGGTCATCGGCTGCGCCACCCGGTGAAGGGCCGGTTCCGGGAACCGCGCCTGGCGCTGCTGCCGGTGCCCTTCGCCCTGATCGCCCTGGTCACCACGGTCGACGTACTGGCGCCGCCGGGTGTCCATCTCGGCCCGTTCCTGGTCGCCGCGCCCGCGCTGACCGCGTCCTTCTCCGGGCCCCGGATGACCGGGTTCGTCGGCGCGGTGGCGGTGCTGGCCCAGGCCGTGGTGGCCGTCGTACGGACCAACCTCACCGACCTGAACCACACCATCCAGATCGTCGCGCTGGTGCTGATCTCGGTGTTCGTCACCCTCTTCGCCCATCTGCGCGAGGTCCACGAGCGGCAGCTGACCCAGCTGCGCTCGGTGGCCCAGGCCGCCCAGCAGGTCGTGCTGCGGCCGCTGCGCGAGCGGATGGGTCCGCTGCGCCTGGCGTCCGTGTACCTGGCCGCCGAGGCCGAGGCGCAGATCGGCGGGGACCTGTACGCCGCCACGCGCACCCCGGACAGCACCCGGCTGATCATCGGTGACGTCCGGGGCAAGGGGCTGGAGGCCGTGGGGGAAGCGGCCCTGGTCCTCGGCGCCTTCCGGGCCGCCGCGCACCAGGAGGCCGATCTGCCGGGGCTGGTCGCCCACCTGGAGGCCGCCGTCGTGGCGGACCCGGACGACCCGTACGAGGCGAACGGCGAGGTGGCCCCGTACGACGGGGGCGACGCCTCCGACTGGCACCGCGAGCAGTTCACCACCGCGGCCGTGCTCGACGTACCGGACCGGGACATGACCCTGCGCCTCGTCAGCTGCGGGCACCCGCCACCCCTGCTGCTGCGCGGCGGCCGGGTCCTCCCGCTGGAGGTGGACCACCCGGCGCCGCCGCTCGGCCTCACCGAGTTCGCGGACGGCGGCTTCGCCGCGCAGTCGTTCCCCTTCGAGCGCGGGGACGTCGTCCTCCTGTACACCGACGGGGTCATCGAGGCGCGGAACGCGGCGGGGGACTTCTACCCGCTGGCGGAGCGGGCCGCCGACTGGCCCGGCGACGGCCCGGAAGCCCTGTTGCGCCACCTGTGCGCGGACCTGCTCGCCCACTCCCCCGGCGGGCACTTGGGGGACGACGCGGCGATGGTGGCCATCGAGCGGATCGGCTGAGCTTCCCGGGGCCGCGGTGGAACTGCGGCCCCGGCCTGCCGGTCTGAGCGCGTACACGTGCCAGCTACCCTTGCCGCATGCCGACGCCGATGCCCATGCCGATCCCCAAGACCGTCCCCGTGAGTGTCGACGCGATGCTCGAAGACCTGCGGACACTCGTCGAGACCGAATCCCCGTCGCGGGATCTCGACGCCTTGAGCGCATCGGCCAAAGTCGTCGCCGCCGTCATCGAGAGCCGCCTCGGCGGGCAGGCCGTCCTGATCGAGACCGAGGCCGGACCGCACGTCCACTGGTCCGGCGGCGGCGATCCCAAGGTCCTGATCCTCGGTCACCACGACACGGTGTTCCCGCTCGGCACCCTGGAGCGCCGCCCGTTCACGGTCGCCGACGGGCACGCGACCGGCCCCGGGGTCTTCGACATGCTCGGCGGACTGGTCCAGGCCGTGCACGGCCTCGCGGCCCTCGACGACCGGTCGGGCGTCGAGATCCTGGTGACCGCCGACGAAGAGGTCGGCTCCCACTCCTCCCGGGCCCTCATCGAGGAACGCGCCCTCGCCTGCGGCGCCGTCCTCGTCTTCGAGGGCGCCGCCGACGGCGGGGCGCTCAAGACCGGCCGCAAGGGCTGCGGCACCTTCCAGGTGTCGATCGCGGGCCGGGCCTCGCACGCGGGCCTGGAGCCCGAGGCCGGGGTGAACGCCCTCATCGAAGCCTCGCACCAGGTGCTGGACATCGCGGCGCTCGGCCGGCCCGGCATCGGCACCACCGTCACCCCGACCGTCGCGTCCGCCGGAACCCTGGACAACGTCGTTCCGGCGGAGGCCACTCTGATCGTCGACGTCCGCGTCGAATCGGCCGACGAGAAGGAGCGCGTCGAGTCGGCGTTCGCGGCGCTGACCCCGCACCTGGACGAGGCGCGGATCGTGGTGCAGGGATCCGTCGGCCGCCCGCCGATGCCCGAGTCGGCGTCGGCGTCGCTCTTCGCGGTGGCGCGGCGGCTGCTGCCCCACTTGGAGGGCAAGGCGGTGGGCGGCGGCAGCGACGGCAACTTCACGGCCGCGCTCGGGGTGCCCACGCTCGACGGCCTGGGCGCCGTCGGCGGCGGCGCGCACGCCGACCACGAGTACCTGGTGGTCGACGCCATGACGGAGCGGGCGGACCTCGTCACCGGACTGGTGCGGGCGATCCGGGGCGAGTGACAGGGCGGAGTGACGGGGCGTCCACCTGCCGGAATGCGGTGGACAGCGCTCCCCTGCCGGACAGAATGGGGATCATGACCCGAACAGACCCCAAGGCAGACCTCCTTGTCTACCTCCAGGACGCCCGCGAAGTCCTGTTGTGGAAGCTCGAAGGGCTGTCGGAATACGACGTGCGCCGCCCCATGACACCGTCCGGTACGAACCTGCTGGGTCTGGTCAAACACACGGCGGGCGCCGAAGCCCTGTACTTCGGCGAGACCTTCGGGCGGCCCTTCGACGGACCGCCGCTGTGGATCACGGGCAGCGCCGAGGCGAACGCGGACCTGTGGGCGACCGCCGACGAGACGCGCGAGCACATCGTGGGGCTGTACCGGCAGGTCTGGGCACATTCGGACAAGACGATCGAGTCACTGGACCTCGACGCGGTCGGCCGGATCCCCTGGGGCGACCGGAGCGAGGTGACGCTCCATTCGAGCCTCGTTCACATGATCGCGGAGACCGACCGGCACGCCGGACACGCCGATGTCATCCGGGAACTCATCGACGGGACCGCCGGGTTGCGGCCCGGGAGCGAGGCCATGGCCCCGGGCGACGCCGCCTGGTGGGCGGACCACCGGGACCGCCTGGAACGCGTCGCCCGCGCGGCCGGGAACCTTCCGGTCAGCCCGTAACCCCACGGCCGCCGCGTCGTTGAACCCGGCAGGTCAAGCGAAGTGTACGAAGTCCCGGCCCCCAGGGTCCGGGACTTCGTGCTGTCCCCGCGACCATCGGGCTAGGGGACACCCCCTAGCCGAGGATCTTGCGCTCGTAGGCCACCGCGACCGCCTCCGCGCGGTCCTTGGCACTCAACTTGCCGTAGATGTGCGTCAGATGGGTCTTCACCGTGGCCTCGCTGATGAACAGGGCCCGGGCGATCTCCCGGTTGGAGGTGCCCTTGGCCACGAGTTCGATGACCTCCCGCTCGCGGGCGGAGAGCGGTTCACCGGCCGGGGCGGCCGGTCTGCGCACCGCCGTGACCAGGCGGGAGGCGACCGCCGGGGACAGGACGGTGCGGCCCTCGGCGGCGGCCCGTACCGCGGTGAACAGCTCCTCGCGCGGGGCGTCCTTGAGGAGGTAGCCGGTGGCCCCGGCCTCGATCGCGGGGAGGGTGTCCGTATCGGTGTCGTAGGTCGTCAGGACGAGCACCTTGGAGCGCAGTCCGCGGCGGGTGAGTTCCGCGATGGCGGCCACTCCCCCGCCGCCGGGCATGCGCAGGTCCATCAGGACGACGTCGGGGTCGAGCCGCTCGGCCAGGGCGACTCCCTCGACGCCGTCGGCGGCCTCGGCGAGGACTTCGAAACCGTCGGCGGCGGCGAACATCCCGCGCAGGCCGTCCCGGACCACGGGGTGGTCGTCGCAGATCAGCAGCGTGATGGCGCGGGCGGCGGACGGAGTGGTGGTGGTCGTGGTGGTGGTGTCATCGGTCATGGGGGACCAACGGTACGCGGGCGGACACGGCCGTGCCGTGACCGGGTTCCGATT
Source organism: Streptomyces sp. NBC_00536 (assembly GCF_036346295.1). Classification (NCBI taxonomy): domain Bacteria; kingdom Bacillati; phylum Actinomycetota; class Actinomycetes; order Kitasatosporales; family Streptomycetaceae; genus Streptomyces; species Streptomyces sp. NBC_00536. The sequence continues at coordinate 396,970 of NZ_CP107819.1, forward strand.
CGACGGTCACACTGCCCGCGATGCGCTCCGTACGGGCGCGCATCCCGTCGAGGCCGAAGCCCGCGGTGGCGGTGCGGGGCGGGAGGCCGACGGGGTCGAAGCCCCGGCCGTCGTCGCGGACGTCCAGGGACACCTCGTCCCCCATGAAGGAGAGGGTGACGCCGACCCGTGAAGCGCCGGCGTGACGGCCCGCGTTGGAGAGGGCCTCCTGGGCGACGCGGAGCAAAGTGGCCTCTATCTCGGTGTGGAGCTGACGGAGCGTGCCGGTGACGGTGAAGTCGGCGCGGACTCCGTGCCGGGCACCCCACTCCTCGACGGTCCGCTTCAACGCGTCGGGGAGCAGGTCGTGTTCGAGGTCGAGCGGGCTCAGGTTCTGCACGGAGCGGCGGGCCTCGCCGAGGCTGTGGCGGGCCAGGTCCTGTGCGCGGAGCAGGTGTTCGCGTACGAGGCCGGGGTCCTCGCTGACGGCGACCACCTGGAGCTGGGCGATGATTCCGGCCAGCCCCTGGGCGATGGTGTCGTGGATCTCGGCGGCGAGCCGGCGGCGCTCGTCGGCGACGCCGGCCTCCCGGGCCTGGAGCAGGAGTTGGGCGTGCAGGGCGGCGTTCTCGTCGAGGGCCTGGCGCAGGCGGGCATTGGCGGACTCCAGTTCGCCGATGGTCTCGGCCTGGACGCGGGCCTGTTCCTCCTCCTGCGCGGCGAAGTGGCCGAACACGCTGAGCAGCAGGAGGTTGACGACGAGCACCGCGCCGAGGACGACCCATCCCACCGGCCCCTTGGGGGGCAGGCCGCCCGACTGGGAGCCGGACATGATGACCGCGCTGGCGAAGAGGCCCGCCTTCAACCAGCGGCGGGGCAGCAGCCGTTCGGCGCCGAAGTATCCGATGGCGGCGTAGAAGGCGAAGAACGGGTTGAGCCAGGTGAGCGCGAAGGCGACGGCCCAGCGCAGGAAGTAGTAGACGGCTCCCGCGGCGGACGGTCCGCGGTGGCGCTCGCGGATCCGGTCCCAGCCGAGCTGGAGCATGACGCCGACGGCGACGAGGACGACGGCGGCCCGGCGGCCGGTGGCGCTCATCAGGAGGTCCGCGGTGGCCGCCGAGACGAGCGACCCGATGACCAGCAGGGCGCCGGGTCCCCAGCGGTGGAACAGGTCCCACCGCGCGTCCAGTGGTGTGCGCCGCGTCGTGTCCGCCCCGTCGTTCATGGCCCCAGTCTCGTACACGCCGCGCCGCCCCCCGGAACCCGCACGCCTCACTGCCAGCGGAACCAGCGGGTGGCGCCCGCCGAGAGCAGTACGGTCCACACCGCGAGGACGCCGAGGTGCGTCCAGCCGGGCCAGTGGCCCGCCGCGGCTTCGCCCAGGGCCTGGGCGGCGGCGCCGAAGGGGGTCACCTCGACGATGCGGGCCAGGGCCGTCGGCATGGCCTGGACCGGCAGCCACACCCCGGCGCTGAACATCATCGGGAAGAAGACGGCGGAGCCGACCGCCTGGGCGATCTTCTGGGTCCGGGAGACGGCCGCGACCAGGGCGCCGAGCGCGAGGGCGGCCAGGATCGCGAGCACCAACGCGAGGGCGTAGCCCACGAGTTGCCCGGGCAGGGCGACGCCGAAGGCGACCCGGCCGACCGTGAGGGAGAGCAGCGCGGAGAGCAGGGCGGCCGCGCCGTGCAGCCCCATCTGCGCCCCGAGCAGGGCGGACGGGCGGACGGGGGTGGTCGACATCCGGCGCAGGATCCCGCGTTCGCGGTAGCCGGTGATGACCGGCGGCATCGCCTGCAGCCCCGCCAGGATCATGGCGAGCAGGACGGACACGGGGACGTACGCGTCGATGAAGCGGATGCCGCCGAGGTTCGGGTCGGGTGCGCGAAAGGCGGGGATCGAGCCGAGGATCCCGAGGAGGACGCTCGGGAAACCGATGATCCAGAAGAGTGCGGCGGGCTCCCGCCGGAAGAGGATCGTCTCGGTCCGCAGCACGGCGAGGGCGGCCCCGCGGGACGTACGGGCGGCACGAGGTGTGCGGGCGGCACGAGAGGTACCAGGGGTACGAGGGGCGCGGGGCGGGGTCAGTGCGCTGGTGCCGGTCATGCCGAGGCCTCCGTGAGGTCGAGGAACGCGTCGTCGAGGGTGGCCTCGGACACGCGGAGCTGGTGGGCGGTGATGTGGTTCCGGGCGAGGAGGGTGATCACCGCGTTGACGGTGTCGTCGGTGCCGTGGAGGGTGAACCGGCCGTGCCGCTCGGTCACGGCGGCGGCCTCGGGCAGCGCGGCGAGGGCGGCGCGCACCGGGTCGGCGAGCGGAACCGAGGGCGTGAAGGAGATGACGGTCGAACCGGCCGCCCGGCGGATCAGCCCTGACGGGGTGTCGAGCGCGGCGATCCGCCCCTTGTCGATGACCGCGATCCGGTCGCAGAGGCGCTGCGCCTCCTCCATGAAGTGGGTGACGAGGAGGACCGTGACCCCGCCACGGCGAATGTCCTCGATCAGCTCCCAGGTGTCGCGGCGGGCCCGCGGGTCGAGGCCGGTGGTGAGTTCGTCGAGGACGACGACCCGCGGGTTGCCGATGAGCGCGAGCGCGATGAACAGCCGCTGCTTCTGGCCGCCGGAGAGGGCGCCGAAGCGAGTGGTGAGCCTGCCGGTGAGGCCGAGGCGCTCCGCGAGCGGCCGCCAGTCGGCGGGGGCCGGGTAGCAGGCGGCGTACAGGGCGAGCGCCTCGCGCACCGTGAGTTTGGCGGGGAGTTCGCTCTCCTGGAGCTGCGCGCCGAGGATGCGGGTCACCTCGTCGTGGTCGGCCACCGGGTCGAATCCGGCGACCCTGACCGTCCCGGAGTCGGGGATCCGGAGCCCTTCGACGCACTCGACGGTGGTCGTCTTGCCGGCGCCGTTGGGGCCGAGGATGCCGAAGATCTCCCCTTCCTCGACCGTGAAGCTGACGCCGTCGACGGCGGGCTCGCGGCCGGGCCCGGCTCCCTGGCCGTAGGTCTTGCGCACCTCGTTGACTTCGATGATTGCCATGCGTCGAGGATCGCGGCGGGCGGGGCTCCGTCACATCGCCCATCGCGCTCGACGCCGCATCAACCGATCGGTTGACCGGGCGGTACGACCCGCGCCGCGCTGCGGTGTCCTGCCCGCCGGTCGGCGGGCAGGACGGCGCCTTCACGGCGCCTTCATGACGCCTCTATGCCGGGGCGTCGGCCGGGGCCGCGGCGGCGCAGTCCGCGTGGCCCCAGCGCGCGCCGAGCTTGGCGATCATGTCACCGGCCGCATAGGGCTTGCCGCACGGGCAGCTGCCGGGGAACTTCGCCTTGATGGCGCGCGAGGCCCGGCCCGGCGCCGCCGTGGCGGCCGCCGTCCGCTTCGCCGGGGCGGCGGACTTCGACCGCGCCGGGGCGCTGCGGGCCGGGGCCGGGACCGGGATGGTCTCGCTCCCGAGGGCCGTCCCCGCGGCCTGCTGCGTCACGGCGGCGTCGCTCGCGGCCTGGTCGGCGATCGCGTTGAGGTGGTCACCGTCCTCGCGGTGGGCCGGGACGTAGCGGAACTCCACGTCCCGGTCCGTCAGCAGCTCGTCGATGCTCTCGACCAGTTCACGGTTGGCCACCGGCTTTCCGGCCGCCGTCTTCCAGCCGTTGCGCTTCCAGGCCGGCAGCCACTGCGTCACGGCCTTCATGGCGTACTGGGAGTCCATCCGTACCTCGATGGACGTCCCCGGCAGCACGGCCTCCAGGAGCCGCTGAAGGGCGGTGAGTTCACCCACGTTGTTGGTGGCGCGGCCGAGCGCGCCGGACTCCCAGCGCTCCGGGCGGCCCGCGGAATCCGCGATGACCCAGGCCCACCCGGCAGGCCCGGGATTCCCCTTCGCCGCCCCGTCGCAGGCGGCAATGATGCGATCAGACATCCCCCGATCATGCCCCACCCGCCCCGGGATCCGGGCATCGGCGAACGGCGGACCGCGTGCGGCGGGGGCCCCGAAGCGTCACCGGGGGTGGCACTACTGCCACCACGGATCCTGGTGACAGCGGTATCGAAGCGGGGGCGGCCCGCGGGCGAGGATCGGAGCGACCCACAAACGCCCGACGGGGAGAGACCAGATGCACGTGTTCAGGAACAGGACGAGGACGAGGAAGCCCGCGCGCCGGGCCGCGGCGGCCGTCGTGTGCGGGCTGCTCGCCGCGGCCGCGCTGCCCGCCACCGCCGCCTCGGCGAGCCCGGCCGGCGCGGCCACCGCCGCGTCCGGATCCCGCGTCACGGCGCCGCCCGTACCGGAGCGCTACCGCACCCAGCGGCTCGACTGGCACCCCTGTGCCTCGGGCCCGCTGGAGTGCGCCTCGATGGCCGTGCCCCGGGACTGGTACCACCCGGACGCCGGGCCGGACCTGCGCGTCGAGGTGTCCCGGCACCTCGCGACGGACCCCGCGGCGCGGCGCGGGGTCCTGATGACGGCGGCGGGCGGACCGGGCGCTTCGGGGCTCGGGCGCGCGGCGACCCTCGCCGGGTACGGGCCGAAGCTGGCGGCGGCCTACGACATCGTCAGCTTCGACCAGCGGGGCGTGGGCGCCAGTACCCAGGTGGTCTGTTCCGACCAGGACAAGGTGGACGCGCTCTTCTCCAGCGGCGACCTGCGCGACCGGTCCCCGCGGGCCCTCGCCCGTACCGTCGAGCGCGCCCGTGACTTCGTACGGGACTGCGAGCGCAATTCCGGCGGGCTGCTGCCGTACATCACCACCGATCAGGCCGCGCACGACATGGACCTGTACCGGGGGCTGCTGGGCGCGGACCGGATCTCCTACTTCGGGGCCTCGTACGCGACCGTGCTCGGGGCGTACTACGCCACCGAGTTCCCCGGCCGGGTGGAGCGGGTCGTCCTCGACAGCAACGTCGACTTCACCGCCACCTGGCAGTCGTTCCAGCTGGGCCAGCCGATGAGCTTCCAGCGCCGCTACGAGCAGGACTTCCTGCCGTGGCTGGCGGCGAACGACGCCACCTACCACCAGGGGAACACGCCCGCCGCGGCGCAGGCCTCCTACGAGCGGCTGCGGGCCGCGCTGCGCGAGCACCCGCTCGACATCGAGGGGACGGTGATCACGCCCAACCACCTCGACGTGGCCGCGAGCGACTCCATGTACAACGCGGAACGCTTCGCGTCCTTCGCCACCCTCCTCGGGGTCCTCGAACACCCGGAGCAGGCGCCCGCGCCGGTGCGGACCGCGGTGGCCGCCCGGCTCAAGCACCCGATGGGCGCCGCATTCGTCGCCGACTACTTCGCCGTGACCTGCGCGGACACCCCGTGGAACCGCAGCGGAAGGTTCTGGCTGGAGCAGAGCGGCGCGGCGACCCGCGACGATCCGCTCGTCGGGGCCCGCGTGCTGACCTTCAGCTCGATCTGCGCGAACTGGCCGCGGACCGCGACCGCGACGCCGCCGGTCAAGGTCACCGGCGCGGGGCTGCCGCCCGTGCTGATGCTCAACTCGACGAACGACCCGGCGACGTACTACGAGGCGGCCGTACGTGCGCACCGCGGGCTGGCCGGTTCGCGGCTGCTGACGGTCGACGGCGGTGACCACGGCCAGTACCAGAACCACAACGCGTGCGTCGACGGGCACGTCGAGGCGTACCTGCTGGACGGCGCCCTGCCCGCCGAGGGCACCCACTGCCCGGGCGGCCCGCTTCCCGTCCCCGCGCCTACGCCCGCGCCCGCGCAGCGCGGCTGAAACCGCGCGGCCGGGGCCGCGCGCGTCAGGCGGTACCGGCCAGCAGCCGGACCGCCTGTTCGCGCATCTCGATCTTGCGGATCTTCCCGGTGACGGTCATCGGGAACTCCTCCACCACATGGACGTAGCGCGGGATCTTGAAATGGGCGAGCCGGCCCGCGCAGTACGCCCGCACGGCGTCCGCGGTCAGCGGCTCGGCCCCCTCCCGCATCCGGACCCAGGCCATCAGCTCCTCCCCGTACTTCGCGTCGGGTACGCCGATGACCTGGACGTCCAGGACGTCCGGGTGGGCGTGCAGGAACTCCTCGATCTCCCGCGGGTAGACGTTCTCCCCGCCCCGGATCACCATGTCCTTGATCCGACCGGTGATGCTCAGGTAGCCCTCGTCGTCCATGACGGCGAGGTCGCCGGTGTGCATCCAGCGGGCCGCGTCGATGGCCTCGGCCGTCCGCCCGGGCTCGGCCCAGTAGCCGAGCATGACCGAATAACCGCGGGTGCACAGTTCGCCCGGCTCGCCGCGGGGCAGGGTGCGGCCGGAGTGCGGGTCGACCACCTTGACCTCCAGGTGCGGCCCCACCCGGCCCACAGTCGACACCCGGCGCTCCACCGAGTCGTCGGCGCGGGTCTGGGTGGAGACCGGCGAGGTCTCGGTCATGCCGTAGCAGATGGACACCTCGGCCATCCCCATGCGTTCGATGACCTCCCGCATCACCTCCACCGGGCACGGCGAGCCGGCCATGATGCCGGTGCGCAGGCTGGAGAGGTCGTAGGTGGCGAAGGCGGGGTCGGCCAGTTCGGCGATGAACATCGTGGGGACGCCGTAGAGCGAGGTGCACGCTTCCGCCTGGACGGCGGCCAGGGTGGCGCCCGGGTCGAAGGAGGGGGCGGGGATCACCATCGCCGCGCCGTGGCTGGTGCAGGCGAGGTTTCCCATCACCATGCCGAAGCAGTGGTAGAAGGGGACCGGGATGCAGACCCGGTCCTGCTCGGTGTAGTGGCACAACTCCCCGACGAAGAAACCGTTGTTGAGGATGTTGTGGTGCGAGAGGGTCGCGCCCTTGGGGAAGCCGGTGGTGCCCGAGGTGTACTGGATGTTGATGGGGTCGTCCGGGCTCAGCGAGGCCTGGGCGCGGGCCAGTTCGGCGGGATCGCCCGCGCGTCCGCGCTCCAGCAGGGAGGACCACAGGGGTCCGTCCAGCAGGACCACGAACTCCAGGCCGGGACAGCGCGGCCGGACCTCTTCGATCATGCCCGCGTAGTCGGAGGTCTTGAACCGCTCGGCCGCGGCCAGCAGCCGGATCCCCGACTGCCGCAGCACGTACTCCAACTCGTGCGAGCGGTAGGCCGGGTTGACCGTGACGAGGACCGCGCCGATCTTCGCCGTGGCGTACTGCACCAGGGTCCACTCGGCCCGGTTGGGGGCCCAGATGCCGACCCGGTCGCCCTTGGTGATGCCGAGGTCCAGCAGGCCGAGGGCCAGGGCGTCGACGTCGGCGGCGAGTTCCGCGTACGTCCAGCGGCGCCCGGTGGCCATGTCGACGAGGGCGTCGCGGTCCGGGAACCTGCGCACCGTACGGTCGAGGTTCTCCCCGATCGTGTCGCCCAGCAGGGGTGTTTCGCAGTCTCCGGACGAATGGCTCGACGTGACGGACACACGTACCTCCAGGCGGGGCGGCGGGCGCGGGCCCCGGCGGGCCGGCGTGCCCTCATGATCCCCGCCGCCCGCGCGGGCGTCCACCGCCGCGCGGGCGGCCGGACCGCGGGGCGGCCGGACCGCCGGACCGCGGGGCCGCGGTAACCCGTTGTCCCGTACACCGGTCCACTGCTAACCTCACCGGCATGTCTCTCCTCTGTGCGTAGGACCCGCTGCCGACCGCCCGCCCCGGGCGGTCCTCCGGCGTCCCCGCATGTCCGCGGCGCCCACGCGCGCGCCGCCCTCCAGAGGAAATCGATCCGTCATGTTCTCGTCCTATCGCGCTGTCCTGCGCGCTCCGTACGCCTGCCGTACCTTCGGCTCCGCCCTGCTCGGGCGGCTGTCGAACGGAACGGTCTGCCTCTCCCTGCTGCTCGCCGCCAAGGACACCACCGGGTCGTACCGGGTGGCGGGGGCCGTCACGGCCCTCTTCGGTCTGTCGAGCGTCCTGCTCTCCCCCGCCCGCGCCCGGCTGGTCGACCGCTGGGGTCCGCGCCGGGCCCTGGTCCCGCTGGCGGCCGCGTACGCGCTCCTGCTGGCGGCGCTGGCCTGGCTGACCTGGCGCCCCGGCGCCTCCGGGTCCGCCATCGCGGCCCTGGCCCTGGCCGCCGGGTGCTGCATTCCGCCGCTCGGGCCGGTGATGCGTTCGCTGTGGAGCACGATGCTCCCCGACCGGCTGATGCTGCAACGCGCGTACAGCCTGGACGGTGTCGCCGAGGAACTGCTCTTCGTCAGCGGCCCGTTGATCGTGGGCCTGCTGGTGCGCGCCGCCGTTCCGGCCGCGGGCATCGCGGCCAGTGCGGCGCTGGTCCTGGTGGGCACCCTCGCGTTCGTCTCCTCGCCCGTCGCGCGGACCGTGCGCGGATCCTCCGGCCCGCGGCCGGCCGGCGGGCCCTCCGACGGTCTCTCCGATGGTCCCTCCGAGGCGCCCACCGGCGGACCGGCCGCCGGGCGGGGCGGGTCGTGGTCCTCGGGGCTGGGCGGTGTGGTCGTGGTCGCGGCGGGCGTGGGGGCCGGGCTCGGGGGCCTGGACCTGCTCGTGGTGGCCTTCGCCGATCAGCTCCACCAGTCGGGGGCGGTGTCCTGGGTGCTGGCCGCGATGTCCACGGGCAGCGCGCTCGGGGGGCTGGCGTACGGCGCGGTGGCCTGGCGGCTGTCCGGGCGGCGGCGCCTGACGCTGATCTCCGTGGGGCTGGCGGTCACCCTGGCCGCGGCGGGCCTGTCGCCGAACGCGTGGGCGCTGATCCCGCTGGCGGCCCTCGCGGGCGTGTTCATCGCCCCCGCCATCACCACCGCCTACCTGATCGCGGACGAGTCGGCCGCTCCGGCGCACCGGGTCCGGGCGGGTGCCTGGGTCAATACGGCGCTCAACGCGGGCACGGCGGTCGGCAGCGCCGCCATCGGGCTGCTGGTGGGGCGGGTCCCGGTGGCGGGGTGCTTCGCGCTGATGGCCACCGTGGTGCTGCTGTCGGCGGTCGCGGCCCGGGCCCGGACCCTGGTCGCGGGGCGGCGTCGGCCGCACCCCGTCAGCGGCGCGGCGGCGCCCGGGCCGGGCGCGAAAACTGAGGTGGCACGGGCCTGACCCCTTTGGCAGGATGCCGTGATGATCTCCCATGAGCCGGTCCCTCCGGTGGTTCCCGAGGGCCGGATGGCCCGCACCGAACAGCCCGTGCTCGACCTGCCGGACGGCATGCGGCTGCGCCCGTGGCGGCCGGACGACGCGCACGCGCTGGTCGCCGCCGGGCTCGATCCGTCGATCCGGCTGTGGAACCTGATCCAGGCCTGGACCGAGGACGAGGCCCGCGGCCGGATCGATCGGATGCGGGAGCGCTGGCAGGCCGAGTCGGGCGCGCTGTGGGCGATCGCCCGCCCCGGTGACGACGCGGCCGTCGGCCTCGTCGGGTGGAACGGCATCGACCTCGCGGCCGGCACCGCCGAGATCCTGTACTGGATCCTGCCCGCTGCCCGCGGGGGCGGTGTCGCCGTCGCCGCGGCGCGCCGCGCCTGCCACTGGGCCTTCGAGGAACTCGGCCTGCACCGGCTTCAGTTGCTGCACGCGGTGGACAACCCGGCGTCCTGCCGGGTGGCGGACAAGGCCGGGTTCACCCTCGAAGGCACGATGCGCAGCGCGGTCCTCCACGCGGACGGGTGGCACGACATGCACCTGCACGCGATGATCAAGGGCGATATCTGAGATGCACCTCCCCACCTCGCCCGCCTCATCCGACTCGTCCGCCTCATCCAACTCGTCCGCCTCGCCCGCCTCGTCCGCCCTGCTCCGGAACAAGCGCTTCCGGACGCTGCTGCTCGCGAGCCTCATCTCGGCGAGCGGGTCGGCGATGGCGCCGGTCGCCCTGGCCTTCACGGTGCTCGGCTTCGACAGCCGTCCCGGCTCGCTGGCCATCGTCCTGGCGGGCAGCGCCGTTCCCCAGCTGCTCCTGCTGCTCGTCGGCGGGGTCGCCGCGGACCGCTTCTCCCGGCGGCGGCTGATCGTGTTCGGCAATGTGGTCCCGGCCCTCACCCAGGGCACGGTCGCGCTGCTCGTCTTCTGGGGAGCGGCGACCACCACCCGCGTCGCGGTGTTCGCCGCCGTCGCGAGCGGGGCGTCCGCCCTGGCCTCGCCCGCCATGAACAGTCTGCTGCCGCAGTTCGTCGAGGCGGATCGGCTCCAGGAGGCGAACGCGCTGCTCCGCCTCCCCACGAACCTCGTCCGCATCCTCGCACCCGCGCTCGGCGGTGTCCTCGTCGCGCTGGTCGGGCCGCAGCTCACCCTCGCCTGGGACGCGGCCAGTTTCGCCGTCGCCGCGCTCCTGTACGGCCGGCTCTCGATCGCCGGACCGGTCGCCGCGCGGGGTTCCGTACTCCGCGACTTCCGCACCGGCTGGGACGAGTTCCGCGGCCGCTTCTGGCTGTGGTCGTACACGCTGTCCGGCACCTTCGTGGTGGCCTGCTGGCTGGGCGGGTACGCGCTGCTCGGTCCGGTCATCGCCCACGACTCGGACCTCGGCGCGGCCGGGTGGGGCACCGTCCAGGGGTCCTTCGCGGTCGGGCTGGTCCTCGGCGGGGTGCTCTCGCTGCGCTGGAAACCGTCCCGCATCATGATCGCGTGCGTGGCCGCCAACCTGCCGCTGGCGCTGCCCCTGCTGGCGCTGGCCGCCGGCGCCCCGCTGTCCGTCCTCGCGGTGTCCGCGGCGCTGGCCGGGGTGGGGGTCGACATCGCGATCGTGTGCTGGAACACCGTGATGCAGCAGCAGCTTCCCTCCGAACTGCTGGGACGGCTGGGCTCGTTCAGCTCGATCGGTGAGCAGCTGGCCGTCCCGCTGGGCTACCTCCTCGTCGGGGCCGCCGCGACGTCCTGGGGAGCGGCGCCCGTCCTGTGGGCCGCGGCGGCGGCGATGACCCTGGCGACCGTGGTGCTCTTCGCCGCCCCGAGTCTGTGGGCGCTGCGCAGGACGCCCGCGGCGGAGCGGTCCGCGGCGCTCGGGGACGTACGGGAGGACGTGCGGGGGGAGTCCGCCGCGCCCTCGTGACGCGCTTCGGCGGGGCCCCGACAAGCCTTGCCCTCGCCCCCTGCGTGCGGTGCGGGGGGTGGGCGTGGGGCCCCCAGGTCGGGTGGGTACTCTGCGGTGCCCTCGAAGACCGGGGGCGATCGACCCCCCGCTCAGGAGGAACCCATGGCCGTCAAGAAGGCCACCATTCAGCAGCAGGTGGCGCAGGCCATCGCCGAGGTCAACCCGGCGGACCGCCCGGTCGTCACGATCCAGGCCATCGCGGGCCCCAGCGTGTGGCTCATGAGCATGCTCGGTCTGATCGGCCAGGCGTTCCTCACCTACTACTTCATCACGGTCACCGAGCAGGCCGTGGTGATACACAAGGCCAGCCGGATGAGCAACCGCCCCCAGGAGATCGCCTTCGCGATCCCGGCCCACGAGGCCGTCGGCATCGTCACCGGCATCGACCGCAACACCGTGTGGAGCTCGTTCCGCCTCCAGCTGCCCGGCCAGGCGAAGCCGACGCGGATGAACGTGCACCGGCTGTGGCGCGCCGAGATGGACCAGCTGCTGGGCCGGATGACCGGTCAGGTCGCCGCCTGACGGAGCCGTGGCCCGCGGCGCGCGTCACGCGTGGGCGGCGATCCGCGCCGCCGGGCGGGCCACGGCCAGGGCGGGGTAGTCGGTGTAACCGGTCTCCCCGCCCACATACATCAGGTACGGGGAGCGGACCTGGTTGAGCGGTGCCCCGGCGCGCAGCCGGTCGGTCAGGTCGGGATTGGCCAGGAACGCCCGGCCCAGGGCGATCAGATCGGCGCCCGCGGCCAGCAGCCGCTCGCTCTCCCGGAGGGTGTCCGGGGAGGTCAGGTCCTCGCTCCGGAACACGGGGTTCGCGATCAGGGTGCCCGGCCAGAGGGCGCGGATCCGGTGGTAGAGGGGCTGCGCCGGATCGGCGTGGACCAGGTGCAGGTAGGCGAGCGGGAGCGGTGCCAATGCCGTGACGAGCGCCGGGTAGAGGGTGTCGGTGTCCCCTTCTGTCATCCCGTTCACCGTGGTTCCGGGCGAGATCCGTACGCCGACGCGCTCGGAGCCGATCGCCTCGGCCACGGCGCGGACCACCTCCAGGGTGAAACGGATGCGGTGGGCCACCGGGCCGCCGTAGCCGTCGGTACGGCGGTTGGAGCCCGCGTCGAGGAACTGGTGGAGCAGGTGGCCGTTGGCCGCGTGGACCTCGACCCCGGCGAATCCCGCGTCGACCGCCTTGCGGGCCGCGGCCGCGAAGTCCGCCACCGTGGTGGCGATGTCCGCGGCGGTCATCTCGCACGGAACCACAGATTCCTGGCGCCCTGTCGGTGTGTGGATGGTCTCCGGCAGCGGGACCGGGGAGGGCGCGAGCGGGACCAGCCCGCTGGTGTCCGGGTGTCCGTTGCGGCCGCCGTGCTGGAGCTGGAGGAACATCACTCCGCCCGCCGCGCGGACGGCGTCGGAGACCCGGCGCCAGCCCGCGACGTGCGCCGCGGTGTGGATGGCGGTGATGTTCGGATACGTCTGGCCCACGGCGTTCGGGGTGGAGCCCTCGGCGATGATCAGTCCGGCGGAGGCGCGCTGTGCGTAGTAGGTCGCCATCATCGGCAGGGGAACCCCGTCGGCGTCGGCGCGGTTGCGGGTCAGGGGCGCCATCACCAGGCGGTTCGCCAGGTTCAGGGGGCCGAGCCGGGTGGCGGTGAACAGGTCGGGGAGGATGCCTCGCTGCGTCATGCACGTAAGGTAAGAGTTGACATCAATGTCAGGTTCAAGTCCTTCGGCTGAGCGGCGGGGTGGCGCGTGCGGATCGGTGAACTGGCCCGGCGGACCGGGGTGAGCGAGCGGTCGCTGCGGTACTACGAGGAGCAGGGGCTGCTGTCGGCGGAGCGGACGGCCGGCGGCCAGCGGCAGTATCCGGACGCCGCGGTCGACCGGGTGATCCGGGTACAGGAGCTGTTCGCGGCGGGGCTGCACAGTGCGAAGATCGCGCAGCTGCTGCCCTGCATGCGGGACACGGACGGCGGTCCGAGCGAGATCGCCACGCCCCGGCTGGTCGCCGACCTCACCACGGAGCGGGACCGGATCGACCGGATGATCACCGATCTGGTCCGGTCCCGCGGGGTGCTCGACGAGGCGATCGACGCGGCGTCCGAGCCGCCCTCACAGCACTAGGCCGCGTGGTCCAGCGAGCGGGGGCACTCGGCAGCGGCCTCGGCGGAGGCGAAGTCGGCGGCGGAGGTGTCGACGAACTCGGCCGCCGCGTCCCGCTGTTCGAGGCGGGCCAGCAGTTCCTTCAGCTCGCCGTTGCGGCCGGTCGCCATCATGTAGATCATCTTCAGGTCGCCGGAGAAGGCCGCTCCCGGGTCGGTGAAGCCGACCGGCAGGTTGCGCTCGAAGATGAAGTGGCCGCTCCAGGCGAAGGTGAAGAAGGCCGCGGGCACGGTCCACAGCAGCTTCGGCCGACGGCGCCGGACGATGGTCACGGCGGCCACCGCGGCGGCGGACATGCCCACGACGTGCATCCAGCGGCTCGCCTCGCTGGTGTGCCCGCGCATGTACTCCTCGAAGCGCTGGTCGAACTCCCTCATCGCGTAACTCCTCAGGTGTGGTGGGTCGGTGGCTTGCGTGCGGTACCGGGTCATGCCATCAGCCGACAGCGGAGCCCGCCTCGTACGACGAGCGAAGCAGCGGGTCGGCGACCGCTCCCCGTTCGTATCGGGTGCCGAAGCGGTGCTGGTACTCCGCGAACAGCCGGCTGTCGTTGTGCAGGAACAGCACGTCGTGCAGCGCCATGTTCCGCATGGCGAGGAGCGGTACGGGGCTCCGCGAGACCGGGAACTGCGGGTTGCGGGCGGCGGGTTCGGGGCATTCGGGGTGGAACTGGCCCAGCATCAGCCCGCCCTCGGCCAGTTCCGCCTTCAGACCGGCCTGCACCGCGTCGAGTTCCGCCCACTGTTCGCGCGGCAGGTCGGGCAGGATCAGGACGTAGGCGTACATGGTGGGGTTGGTGCGCGGCCAGCGGGTGGTGCGGAAGGTCCGCGCCATCTCCCGTACCAGGGCGCGCAGTTCGGCGCCGCGCGCCTCCGTGAGTCCGGTGCGGGTGTGCATCATCAGGGTTCCGGCCCGGGCGGCGGGTTCCACGAAGGGGCAGACGTCGCCGTCGCGGCCGAGCTGTTCGTGGGGTTGGCTCACGTAGTCGCGCAGCCATTCCTGGACCACGGCCTCGGCCCGTTCCGTGACGGACGCCGGGCAGGCGGGGGGCAGCACCGCCACGGGCGCCGACTGGTCGTGGAGCGTCATCGGTCACCGCCCTCGGGCGCCGGGGGCGTACCGAGCGTGCCGCGCGCCTCGATCACCCCGGTGCCGCCGGGCAGCCGGGTCACCCGCAGCACCGTCAGCCCCGCCTCCCGCAGCAGCGCCGCGGTCTCCTCGTGGGTGCGTTCCCGGCCGCCGTCGAAGAGGGACATCATGTAGAGGTCCATCAGGCCGCCCCACTGGCCGCTGGAACCCTCCCCCGCGTCGCCGGTCGGATCGGCGGCCGCGAGGTGGTCGATGAGGACCAGCCGGGCGTCCGGTCCCATCGCGGCGCGGCAGTTGCGCAGGATCGCCACGCAGGACTCGTCGTCCCAGTCGTGCAGGATGTGGCGCAGGACGTAGCGGTCCGCGCCGCCCGGCAGGGGCTCGAAGAAGTTGCCCTCGCGCAGTTCGCAGCGGTCCGCGAGTCCGGCGCCGGTCAGGCGCAGCGCGGCGGGCGGGAGGGCGGCCGCGAGGTCGACGAGGGTGCCGCGCAGCTCGGTCCGGTCGGCGAGCAGGCCGGTGAGCAGCGCCCCGTCCCCGCCGCCGATGTCGACGACGCTGAGCGGGCCGGTGAAGTCCACCGCGCCCAGCAGCCCCTCCAGTTCGAGGGCCAGGCCGGTCTCCTGGGACCGGTCGAAGATCCGGCGCAGCCGGGTGTCGTCGCCGAGGTGGGAGAAGAAGTCCTGGCCGAAGACCTCCGGGAAGGCCGCGCGCCCGGTGCGGACCACCTGGGTGAGCCGCTCCCAGGCGGGCGCCACGGTGGCGGCGACCAGCAGGGCCGTCGGCAGTGCGGAGCCGGGGCCGTCCGAGCGGAGCGTCTCGCCGAGCGGGGTCAGCGAGAACTCCTCGCGGCTGCCCCGGCGTTCGAGGTGCAGGATCTCGAAGGAGGCGAGGGCGCGCAGCAGCCGGGGCAGCAGGGCGCGGTCGGCGCCGACCTTGTCGGCGAGTTCGGCCGCGGTGAGCGCTCCGTCGCCGAGGACGTCGGCGAGGCCGAGTTCGGCCATGGCGCTGATGGCGCGGGAGCGGAGCTGGCCGTAGATCATTTCGCGCATCCGCCAGGCGTGCCGGGCCTGGGCGCCGTCGGGGACGGCGACCCTGCCGGGCGGGCGGACGGTCCGGGTCGTCATCGGGTTTCCTCCACCAGTAAGGCGCGGTCGGGCCGATCGGTCCGGTCGGTCCGGTCGGTGTCGCGGGTCCGGGTACGGGCCCGCTCCCGGACGGGCAGCTCGGCGACCTGGACGTGCAGTCCGCCGCGCGGGATGAGCGCCGGAATGCCGCCGTACTGCGGCCGCAGGGTCAGCAGGTCGAGTTCGGTGCGCTGGGCCAGCCGGGAGAGGACGGCGGGGAGCACGGCTCCGGCGATCCCGGCCCCGATGCAGCGGCGGGCCCCGTAGCCGTAGGGCAGGTACTCGAAGGGCGACGGGGACTGGTAGCCCTCCTGGTCGGTGTCCCAGCGTTCGGGGCGGAACGCGTCGGGGGCGTCCCAGACGGCGGGCAGCCGGTGCGTGATGTATTCGCTGACCGCCACGGTGGCGCCCGCCGGGATCAGGTGACCGCGGTGGCGGAAGGCCTTGACGACGCGGCGCGGGCTCATCACCACGGGCGGGTGCAGTCGCAGGCTCTCCTGGACGACCCGGCCCGTGTAGCGGAGCTTGCGGACGGCGGCCGGGGTGGCGGGGGCGCCGCCCAGGACCTCGTCGGCCTCGGCCCGTAGCCGCTGCCACACGCCGGGGTGGGCCAGGGAGTTGTAGACGGCCCAGCCGACTCCGGAGCCCACCGGGTCGTAGCCCGCGATCAGCGCGCTGACGACCATGTCGCGGATCTCCTGGTCCGTCATCACGGCGCCGCCGTCGGCCAGCATCACGGAGATCAGGTCCTCGCCGCCGCGCGCTCCGGCCTCGCCGGTGTGCCGCCTGCGGGCGATCTCCTCGTAGATGCGCTCCTCGACGGCGGCGATCCCGTCGAGGGCGCGCCTGCGGGCGCGGGTCGGCAGGCTCCAGGCGACCATCTGCTGCGGCAGCGGATTGTCCATCAGCTCATGGATCTGGTCCAACTGGCCGATCAGATACGGAGCTTGCGTGGCGAGCCGGTCGCCGCAGAACAGGACGAGCATCGCGCCGCGGATCGCCTCGCGCAGGGCGGCGTGGATGTCCAGGCGCTGCCCGGGCCGCCAGCCGTCGATGGCCCGGTCGACGGATTCGACGATGAGCCGGGTGGCCTGTTCGACTCCGGGGCGCTGGAAGGAGGGCAGGGCCTTGCGCTTGCGGCGGGCGTGCGGCTCGCCGTCGGTGACGACCAGGGCCGTCTCGCCGGCGATGGGGCGGAGCATGTCGTAGGCCCCGGCGAAGCGGAAGTTGTCGGGGTTGCGCATCACGAGGGCGTTGGCGTCGGCCCCGAAGAGGAAGTAGGTGCGGGTGGGGCCCAGGCCGAAGGCGCTGACCTCACCGTATTCGTCCTTGAGGTGCTCCAGCCCTTCCGGCAGCGAGCGCTGGAACGCTCTGACGGTGCGCACGACTTGAGCTGGTGTGCGCGGTCCGGGGACAGCGGCCATGCGGGAACTCCTTCGGGGCGGGGGGCGGTAAGAAAAGAGTGGGCTCAGGTGGTCCGCGGCGCGGCGGCGCCGTCGCCCTTGCGCCGCGAGTCCAGGGCCAGCAGGTCGCTGCCGAAGAGGATCACGGCGCCGATCACCACGGAGAGGGCGGTCGCCCAGCCCGGGGTGCGGAGCACGAGCACGGAGGCGAGGAACGCGGTCGACAGCAGCATGTCGGCCTTCAGGACGGCGTTGGCCGCCGGATTCTCGACGGCCCGGGCCATCGCCAGGCACTGCCGGAAGGCCGCGACCGCCCACGGCAGCGCCGCCAGGGTCCGCAGCGGCAGGCTGCCCGCCAGGACGAAGCCCGTCAGTGACAGGTAGCCGATCAGGGTGACCACGGTCGCGGCGCGGGCGGCGGAGAGCCGGTCGGGAAAGACCGTCGCGGAGGTCCGCAGCCCGGCCTCGCGGTCACCTTCGTAGTCGGGGATGTTCTTGACCATTCCCTTGGCCACGAACCAGATGATCAGGAAGGCGAGGATCGCCCAGGCGTCGGTGGTCAGCCGCCGCACCCCGGCGGGGGCCGCGAAGTAGCCGAGCAGGTACGGGCCGAAGACGGCCAGGCTGAAGGCGAACAGCCCGGTCACGGGGCGGGCCTTGAGCCGCCCGGGGAGGAAGGAGTACTGGTGGGCGCCGACGAGCGCCAGGGTCATCGGCACCACGTACGCCGCGCTGTAGAAGAGCGAGACGCCGATGAGTACGGCGCTCATCGCGTGGCTGATCCACAGCAGTCGGCGGTGCCCGATGCGCAGGACCTGCCAGACCCGGCCGGGCAGGTTGCGGCTGTCCTCGGCGAGGTCGGTGTAGGCGTTGTAGGTGTTGGCCAGCAGTCCGTACACCAGGGAGACGGCCAGTCCCGCGAAGAACAGCCCGGTGACCCCGCCGCCGGCCACCGTCCAGCCGAGCGCGAAGGTCAGCATCCCGGGGACGCAGGTCCGCGGCCGGCCCAGCATCAGGGTGATCCGTACGGTTTCGGCCCACCCGGAGCTGCCGGGGGTGGTGCGCACCACTTCCTCGCGCCGGTGCGGGCTGAGCGCGGCGAACTCCTCGGGTCCGGGGAGGGGCGGGGCCTGTGCGGGCAAGGGGGCGGCGTTCACGGTCACGGGGGTCGTCCTCCATCCACCGGGTCCGGCCCACACGTGTCGAGCGGGGGCCGGACCGTGCCTCACGGTTCGGTGGTCCGACGATGACGGCGATCACTTGACGACCACTCAGCTCTGCCTTGAGATCGCTTCGAGAGCCGGTCCGGACCGGCCCGGTGATGCACACCGCGCCTCGGCCGTCCGGCGCCGACCTGGGCGGACACCGCTGGACACCGCTACGGAAGGCGTCCGGAAGCCGTCCGGATCCGGTCCAGGACCACTGGAGGAGCGCTGTGGTGAGCCGGGCCCGGAAACTCGCGTAGAGTGAGGTTTACCGACGCGGGGTGGAGCAGCTCGGTAGCTCGCTGGGCTCATAACCCAGAGGTCGCAGGTTCAAATCCTGTCCCCGCTACTCATGGATGAGGCCCCCTCGACGTTCACGTCGAGGGGGCCTCATCACGTTCCGGGCCGGCTGGTGCTAGCCGTGCAGCAGGTCCGGGCCGATCTCGCCCAGGGTGGCGGCTCCGGCCAGCGCCATCCGCAGCGAGAGCTGTTTCCGGTACGAGTCGAGCAGGGCGGCCACCCCGTCGGCGCCGTCCAGGGCCAGGGCCCACAGGACCGGGCGGCCCACCAGGACCGCGCGGGCGCCCAGGGCGAGGGCGACCAGGACGTCCGTGCCCGTCAGAATGCCCCCGTCGACCAGCACCGGCACGGTGTCCCCCACGGCCCGGACCACCGAGGGCAGCACCTCGGCGGTCGCGGCCGCGCGGTCGAGCTGGCGGCCTCCGTGGTTGGAGACGATCACACCGGCCGCCCCGGCGGCCACGCACGCCCGCGCGTCGTCGGCCCGCAGCACGCCCTTGACCAGCACGGGCAGCCCGGAGAGCCGCGCCAGTTCACCGATCACCTCGGGGCCGATGGAGGGGTCCTGCTCCCAGCCGGGCGTACGGGTGCCCAGTCCGACCGAGCGGCACAGTTCGTCGTCCTGCGGCAGCGGCAGCGGCGCGCCCGCCGTGGGCTTCGGCGCGACGTACGGCGCGTCGACCGTGAGGACCAGCGCCCGGGCTCCGGCCGCCGTGGCCCGTTCGACCTGGCGGCGGGTGATCTCCCGGTCGCGCAGGCAGTAGACCTGGAACCACCAGGGCCCGGCGGCCGCCGCGACGTCCTCCGGGTACCGGGTGGCCCGGGAGGAGAGCACCATGAGGGAACCCGCGGCCCGGACGCCCGTGGCCGTGGCCACCTCGCCCTCGTCGTGCGCCATCCGGTGGAAGGCGGTCGGCGCGGCCAGGACGGGCGAGGCCAGCGTGCTGCCGAGCAGTTCCACGGAGGTGTCCACCGCGGAGACGTCCCGCAGCACGCGCGGGGCGAGCCGCCGGGTCCGCCAGGCCGCCGCCGCCTCGCCCGTGCTGATCTGTTCGTCGGAGCCCGCCGCGTAGAAGTCGTAGGCCGCTTCGGGGAGCACCGCCCTGGCGCGCCCGGCCAGTTCGGGGCCCGCTGTGATGCCGTTCACCGGGGCCGCCTCGGACCCGTTCGTCCGGGGACCTCCCGGCCGCCGCCGACGATGAGTACGTGCTCGGTCATGTGGTCACCTCGGTGGTCGCGGGGGTGGACGGGACCGCGCCCGGCCCCCGGGGGTCGCCACCCGGGTCCGGACGCGGGCCGCCGGTGGCCCGTACGACGACCGCGGCGAGCACGAAGATCCCGGCGAGCAGCGCCCACCCTATGCTGCCGGGCGGGAGCATGGCGGAGTCATGCCGATGATCGCGGGCCGGCCTGGGCGCGGGCTAGCCGAAGCGCAGCAGCTTGGCGCCGAAGGAGGGTTCGGCCAGGTCTTCCTTCAGGGCCAGCGGGACCTTCGCCGCGCCGGGGCCGTCGCCGATCACCAGCTCACCGACCGGTGTGCCCGCCTTGGCCGCGTGGGGCAGCGCCTTGCCGCCGTCGGCGAGCGCCAGCCGTACCTGCTGGCCGGGTACTCCGACGGCCTGGCCGTCGCGGGTGGCCACGAGCGGGGTGCGCTTGCCGAGGCCGTCGTCCACGTACCCGACGACCTGGCCCTTCTTCACGGCTCCGGCCGCCGTCAGGGCGCCCCGTACCGATTCGATGATCTTCTTGCTGTTCTCCTTGACGAGGGCCAGGCTGTTGATGGCGTCCTTGTCGGGTGCGGGGGCCCGCTGCTCCAGCGTGGTCCCGATGATCAACTGGTCCTTGCCGCCGACCGACTTGTACGCCGCCCACATCAGCGCGCCGCCCGCCGCGGAGCTGGAACCGGTCTTGATGCCCGTGATGCTGAGTCCGGCGAGCAGCAGGTTGCCGTTGTTGTTGATGAGCGGCGTCGCCAGGCCCTTGATGGGGGCGCTGGGCAGCATCACGATCGGCCGGAACGCGTCGAACCGCATGACCGCCTCGGCCAGTTTGAGCTGGTCCTCGGCGGTGCTCTTCGTCCCGGCGTCCAGCCCGCTGGGGTCGGTGTAGGTGGTGTTCGTCATGCCGAGTTCCTTGGCGGCGGCGTTCATCTTCTCGACGAACGCGGCCTCCGAGTCGCTGCCGCCGTCCCAACGGGCCAGCAGCCGGGCGGCGTTGTTGCCCGACGGGACCATCAGCATCTTCAGCACGTCCTGCTGGCTGAACTTGGAACCCGCGGTCAGACCCTCGACGCGCGACTCGTCCTCGGACGTGCCGTCCGCGACCATCTTGGCGTCGATCTCGATCAGCGGACCGGCCTCGTCCTTCTTCAGCGGATGGCCCTTGAGGATGACGTAGGCCGTCATCACCTTGGCCACGCTGGCGATCGGTACGGGCTTCTGCTCACCGAAGGTGCCGACGTCGCCGCTGCCGACGACACGGACCGCGCCCTGGCCCGCGCCCGGCCACGGGGCCGTGTAGGTCCCGTCGAAGGTGAAGGAGGCCGGGGCGTCCCCGGTGGTCACGGTCGGCGCGGGCAGCGGCCGGACGGTCTGCGCGACGACGCCCGCGCCGAGCAGCGCGAGCAGGACGGGCGTCCAGATCTTGAACCGGCGGCCGACGGTACGGGCGGCCGTCTCGGGCGGCGGGGGCGTGTTGGTGAGCTGAGCGAGCAGGTCGAGGGGCGGGAGGGGCTGCGAACGTTCCGGGGCGGGGGCTTCCGGGGCGGGCCGCGGGGGTGCCGTGGTCGCCGCGGGGCGGGGGGCCTCACTCCGGGCCGGGACCCGGGGCCAGCCCGTCGCCCCGGCGGGGGTCGTCCCGTCGGGCTTCGCATCCGCCGGGGCGGGGGCCGGGGCCGGTGCGGTGGCCGGACGCTTGGCCCAGGTCGGGGTGGGCGGTGCCGACGGGGCGGCCGCCGCCTCGGCCGGTGCCGTGTCCGGATCCAGGGGCTTGAGGGCGACGAACGTGCTCGTCCGCTCGTTGTCGGACTCCGGCACGGCCTTACGGCCTGACGGGGTGGGGGATCCGGCCTCGGACGCGGGCGCGGGCGCGGTATCGGGCGCGGGCCCTGCGGTGGACGAAGCCTCCTTCGTTTCCTTGGCCTCCTTCGCCTCCTTCACCTCCGGCACGGATGTGCCGGACGGCCGCTCGGCCGACGCCTCGGATACGGGCGCACCCTCGGCGGTGTCGGCGTCGGCATCGGCGTCGGGCCCGACCTCCGACTCCGCAACGGGATCGGCGTCCGGCTCCGGCTCGGCTTCGGCCCGGGGGCCGGTGTCGGCCTCCGGAGCGGATCCCTTCCGCGCCGCGGCCACGGGCTCGGTGACCAGCACGGACCCGAGGGCCGGGTCCGTCCCGGGCCCGTCCGCGGGCGCGGATCGGGGATCCGGCGCGGGCCGGGAGTCCGCTTCAGCCTCCGCCGCCGCCTCGCCCACCGGCGCGGCCCCGGAGTCCGGCTCGGGCTCGGACCCCTCCCCCGCCTCGGCCGCAGGCGCAGGCACGGGCACGGGCGCCGGGTCGGCGGCGGGCCGGGGGTCGGTCGGCTCGGCGGCCGGGGTGGCTTCGGGGGGCGCCGGTTCGGGGGTGGGGGTGTCCGCCGCGTCCACGGTCGAACCCTGCGCGCTCTTCGACGTGTCGGGCGACTCGCCCGCCACTGATACCGCCTTCATCCGTCGTGCCACCTAGCTTGTACCGGCCGGGACACCAGCCCGCCCTCTGTCTCTTGGTGTCGTCGGTGGCACCCCCGCAGAGGGGCCACTCGATCATGTAGAGACCTGGGGGGCACTCATTGGTTCCCTGGAAAACGGCCCTAAATATCCGAATTTCGTCCGGATGTAGGCGTACGCGCTACGACAGACCCGTGCCGGCCCGCGGTGCGAAGAGGTGCGAGGCCCGGTGTTCCGCCGCCAGCCAGGACGCACCCGCGCCCAGCAGACCCGACGCCGTGGCGCGGGCGAGGGCCTGCCGGTGTTCCGAGCACGGTTCGCAGCCGGGGGTCCAGTGCGGGATGTGCTCCAGGTGCATGTTGGCCAGGTGCCGGGCCAGCCGGGTGCGCGAGGCCCTCGCCCCGTCCCGCGGCCCGTCGGCCACCACGTGGAAGTGCTGCATCGCCCCGTACAGCCGGACGCATTCGGCGCAGTCGGACATCCAGGCCGGGGTCGGCGGCCACTGGGTTGCGGGGCTGACGCCGTCGGCACTCATGTGCACACCTTAGTTGCAGGTCACGGCCGCGGCGGCCGATGACCGCCACTCCCACCCCGCTGGCCTACCCGTCCGGCCGTCAGGCGTCGTACTCGGTCAGGTCGATGGTGTGCACCTGGAGCAAGTGGCCGTGGACGGGGTGCGTCGCGTTCCGGTCCAGCTCCATGCCCAGCTTGCGGATGACGTTCTCGGACTCGTCGTTGCCCGCCCGGTTGATGGCGATGACCCGGTCGAGACCGCGGTCCTGGAGCGCGAACTCCAACGTCGCGTGCGCGGCTTCGGACGCGTACCCCTGGCCCCAGAAGGACCGGCCGAGCCGCCAGGTGATCTCCACCTCGTGCGCGAACTCCGGCAGGGCGTCCGGGACGGTCAGCCCGACGGCGCCGATCAGCTCTCCCGAGGCCAGCAGTTCGACGGCGAACAGGCCGAAGCCCTCGTCGTCCCACTCCTCCTCCCAGCGCTCGATGTCTCCGGCGGTCTCGTCCAGGTCCCGGACGGAGCCGTCGCCGATCCAGCGCATCACCTCCGGGTCGGCGTTGATCTCCGACAGCGGAACGAGGTCGTCGTCGTTCCAGCGGCGGAGGAGGAGTCGGGGGGTGCGGATCTCGGTCATGCCCCACATCCTGCCGAACGCCGCCGGTCAGAGGTAATCGGCTACCTCGCCACCACGGTCTGAACCTTTTGCCCTCGCAACCCTTGACGATCCACATAAGGAAGAAATAATGACTGCGCCGACATGATCGGCACAGCACATCAGGGGTGGGGACATGCAGGTCAGTGGGGATCCGGTCGAGTCCGGGAAGGTGCGAACACGCACAGAGGAATGCATACGGCTCGGCCGGCTGGAGGAAGCACGCGAGGTTGCGAACGCGTTCCTTGAAGAGGAGGGGCCGGACGCCGGACGATCGCGGTGCAGCGGAATCCCGTGCTGAGCCGGCCGCCGAAGGGCCCCTCCTCGTACCGTGTGCAGACGTACGACCTGAAGTGGGCC
Organism: Streptomyces sp. NBC_00536; assembly: GCF_036346295.1. Taxonomy (NCBI): domain Bacteria; kingdom Bacillati; phylum Actinomycetota; class Actinomycetes; order Kitasatosporales; family Streptomycetaceae; genus Streptomyces; species Streptomyces sp. NBC_00536. The sequence continues at coordinate 420,444 of NZ_CP107819.1, forward strand.
CTGGCGGGTACGGCCGACCGGGCCGCGGCGGCCGAGGAGTCCCGGATCGCCGCCGAGGCGCACCCGGACGACGTACGGCGGGTGGTACTGGCGCACACGCTCGCCGCCTTCGCCCGTCCGACGGCGGCACGGCTCCTGCCGATCCTGCTGCGGCCGTTCGCCTACGGCCTGTTCCATGCCGGGTGCCTGATCGCGCTCATCCTCGGCCGATTCGTCCTCGACGGGCCCTCGTGGGTGGTACTCGCCGGAGTCCTCGTCCTGCGCCTGCCGCGGCTGGCGGTGACGCGGCTGCTGCGCAAGGCCCGCCGCGCCGCGGGCACGTGGCCCCGGGACGATTTCGCCGCGGCCCTGGAACCGGACACGGCTTCCGCGAGCGGGCTGCCGCCCGTCCCGCGGTACTCCCGTCGCGAAGTGACGCACGCGCTGATCCCTCTGGGCCTGGTGGTGGTCTCGGTCATCGGCTCATCGGCCTGGGCCTATGCCCGCTACCTGGAATATCCGCGCTACGAGATCGCGGCGCCCGCCACCCTGTCCGGCATGACGCCCGCCGCCGCCGGGCCGCTCAAGGAAATGGCCGACCTCCTCCCGGACACCATCAGCTTCGGGGAGCCGTTCGCGTTCGCCTACACCGAGGACGACGACGAGAACCGGGGGATCGTCGTCTACGGCGGCACCGCCGACCTCCACGACGTGGGGGAAGACCTGGTCGGCATCAACCGCCGAGTCATCGCGGCCTCCCGGGACGCGCGCGTCATCGATGTCTGGCGACCCGGTCCGGGCGCGTTCGGCGGGTGGATGGAGTGCTTCTCCGCCGAGGGCATCAGCGCGGTCTGGCACCAGTGCACGTGGGCCGACAAGGGAAGCACCGGCAGCGTGATCATCCGCAAGGCCGCGCTGAGCCGGGACCAGGTCTCCGACCTCGCCCGGACCACGCGGGAGGCGGTCCTCCACCGCCGCTGAGGCCGACCCGGCGGCGCTTCCCATCCTGGGGTGGGAAGCGCCGCCGGACGGGCCGGGCCGTCAGTGGGCCGTGACCGCCGCCTTGCCGCCGATCTTCGGGTTCTCCTTCAGCCAGGCGCGCACGGCTTCCTGCTCCTTGCCCTTGCCCGTCTCCTGGATCTTCGCCTCCAGGCCGGTGAGCTGCTGCTCCGTCAGCTTGAAGTCGCGCAGCCACGAGGTCACCTCGGGCTCGTCGGCGGCGAATCCCTTGCGGGCCAGGCTGTGGATGCCGTCGCCCTGGCCCCAGACGCCCTTGGGGTCCGCGAGCTTGGTCAGGTCGTACGAGGCGTAGGCCCAGTGCGGCGACCAGAGCACGACCGCGACGGGCTCCTTCTTGTCGTACGCCCGCTTGAGTTCGGCGAGCATGCCGGGGGTGGAACCGTCGACGACCTTGTACTCGCCGTCGAGGCCGTACTCCTTGAGGACCTTGCTCTTGAGCAGCCCCATCGCGCCCGCGCTGGGCTCGATGCCGATGATGCGGCCCTTGAACTCGGCCGATTTGCCCTTGAGGTCCGCGAGGGACTTGACGTCCTTCACGTAGGAGGGAACCGACAGCTCCAGGGAGGTCGGCCCGTACCAGGAGCCCAGGTCGTCGAGCTTGTTGCCGTACTTCGCCCAGTACTCGGCCTGGGTGACCGGCAGCCAGCCGTCGGTCTGGAAGTCGACCTGCCCGCCCGCGAGGCCGGTGAAGAGCGCGCCCAGTTCGAGCTGGCGGGCCTCCACCTGGAAGCCGCGGCGCTCCAGCAGTTCCTTCCACAGGAAGGTGGAGGCGATACCCTCGTCCCAGGGGATGTAGCCGATGCTGATCTTGCGGCCCTTGCCGATGTCGTCGGCCGCGTCGACGGTGGCCTTCCCCGGGCCGCCGAAGGCGTTCAGGCCGCCGGCGACCAGGGCCAGTACCACCACTCCCGTGAGGGCGTAGGCGGGCTGCGGACGGTGGTTCCACACCTTCTTCGGTCCGCTCGCCAGGGCGCGGGCCTTCGCGAGCGTGCGGCGGCCGAGCGGCGAGACCTGACGGCCGAGCGCACCGGTCATCCGGTCCAGGTACATGGCGAGGATGACGATGGAGATGCCCGCCTCGAAGCCGAGGCCGATGTCGATGTTGCCGATGGCGCGGTAGACCGCGCCGCCCAGACCGCCGCCGCCGACCATGCCCGCGATCACGACCATCGACAGGCTCAGCATGATCACCTGGTTGATGCCCGCCATGATCGTGGGCAGGGCGAGGGGCAGCTGGACCTTGACGAGGGTGTTGCGGGGGGTGGTGCCGAAGGCGTCGGCGGCCTCGACTAGTTCCCCGTCGACCTGGCGGATGCCGAGTTCGGTCATGCGTACGCCGGGCGGCAGGGAGAAGACGATGGTGGCGATGATCCCGGGGACCACGCCCACGCCGAAGAAGATGATGCCGGGGATCAGGTAGACCATGGCGGGCATGGTCTGCATGAAGTCCAGGACCGGGCGCAGTACGCCGCTCACGCGCGCGGAGCGCGAGGCCCAGATGCCCAGCGGGACCGCGATGACGAGGGTCACCAGGGTCGCGACGAGCACCAGGGACAGCGTGGACATCGCCTCGTTCCACAGCTCGACGGAGTCGATGACGGCGAGGCCCGCGAAGGCGAGCAGCGCGGCGAGCAGGCCGCGCAGCCACCAGGCGGCGACGGCGAGGATGCCCGCGAAGAGCAGCGGGTGCGGGAAGGACAGCACGGCGTCGAAGCCGTCGTACAGGCCGGTGACGACGGCGCTGATCGCGTCGAAGAGCCAGGCCAGGTGACTCTGGAGGAAGTCGACCGTGTGGTCGACCCACACACCGAGGTGGAGGCGGGGCATCAGACGGTCACCTCCTTCTTCTGGCGCGGGACGACCGTACGGTCGCAGCGGAGCGGAGCGCGGTGCTCGTCGCCGATGAAGGCGACCAGCCGGGACTGCGGTACGCGGCCCACGATGGCGCCGTCGGCGTCCGTGACGGCGACGGGGTGCGGGACGCGGGCGCTGACCGCGCACAGCTCGGCGAGCGGGGTGTCGGCGCTGACGGTGGGGCAGTCGCAGGCGCGGTCCCCGGCGCCGCCGGGCGCGGTCATCACGGCGTCGGCGGTGAGCACGCGGGAGCGGTCGACGTCCTGGATGAAGGAGGCGACGTAGTCGTCGGCGGGCCGCATGAGGATGTCCTCCGCGGTGCCGAGCTGGACGATCCGCCCGTTGCGCATGACGGCTATGGAGTCGCCGAGGCGCATCGCTTCGTTCAGGTCGTGGGTGATGAAGACGATGGTCTTCTTCAGCCGGTGCTGGATCTCCAGCAGCTGGTCCTGCATGTCGCGGCGGATCAGCGGGTCGAGCGCGCTGAAGGACTCGTCCATCAGGAGCAGGTCGGCATCGGTGGCCAGGGCGCGGGCGAGGCCGACGCGCTGCTGCATGCCGCCGGAGAGTTCGTCGGGCCAGGAGCGCTCCCAGCCGGCCAGACCGCACAGCTCCAGGGCCTCGGTGGCCCGGCGCTCGCGTTCGGCCCGGGGCACACCCTGGACTTCGAGGCCGTAGGCGGCGTTCTCCAGTACGTCACGGTGCGGGAAGAGCGCGAAGTGCTGGAAGACCATGCTGATCTTCGTGGAGCGGACGTGGCGCAGCTCACCCGGGCTGAGGGCCGTGAGGTCCTGGCCGTCGTAGAGGACGCGCCCGGCGGTCGGTTCGAGGAGACCGTTCAGCATGCGCAGCAAAGTGGACTTTCCGGATCCGGAGAGGCCCATGACGACGAAGATCTGCCCCGGCTCGACACTGAAGGACGCGTCGATCACCGCTGCCGTCGTTCCGTCGGCGCGCAGATCATCGCGGTCGGCGCCGGTCTCAAGGGACCGCACCGCCTCTTCGGGCCGTCTTCCGAACACTTTGTATACGTGCTCGGTCTGGAGCCTGGACACATGTACCTCGCGGGTCGTAGTGAGCACGGCATGCGGGTCCGCAGACCCACGGCCGTGGAGCGATGCGGGATCCGCCCGCGTCGTCCCGGCCCGGCCGACAGCACCGGAGCGGGGTTCGCTCAAGAGGCGCAAATGCCCTGTCTGTGAATGAGCAAACACAAACGTGATCCAGTTCACGTTTCGGGCGTACGGGGACGGAGTCCTCACCGGGAGCCGGTCCGCGGGCGCGGGCGTGCCATGGCGCGGACCCGGAAGTGGAGTTGGGGCGCGGAGCCCCCAGGAAAGCCCGCACGGAACCGGAACGCCGGCCGATCGGGCGTCTCACCATGCGGACAGCGCGAGCGTTCCCGGCCTTTCCGTGGGTGTTCCTGACTTTCGCCGGTCCCGCCGACGCCGGTCAGCCCGCCTGACCCTCGGTGAGGACGATCTCGCCGACCCGCTCGGCGATGGCCGCCGCCTCGTCCGGCGGGAGGGCATCGGTGACGAGCACGTCGATCTGGTCGAGCGTGGCGAAGGTGGTCAGCCCGACCGTCGTCCACTTGGTGCGGTCGGCGAGCACCACGGTGCGGCGCGCCGCGCGCAGGAAGGTCCGGTTGGTCTCGGCCTCGGCGAGGTTCGGGGTGGTCAGGCCGGTCGAGGTGCCCAGCCCGTGGCAGCCGACGAAGAGCAGGTCCACATGCAGGGACCGGATGGCCCGGTCGGCCACGGGCCCGACGAGCGCGTCCGAGGGCGTACGGATGCCACCCGTCAGCAGCACCGTGGTGCCGCTCGCGCCGCCGCCGAGCCGTGCGGCCTCGAAGACCTCGGCGGTCCGGATCGAATTGGTGACGACGGTGAGGCCCGGGACCTCGGTGAGTTCCCGGGCCAGGGCGTGGGTGGTGGTCCCCGCGGACAGCGCGACGGCCGATCCGGGGGCCACCAGCGCGGCCGCGGCGCGCGCGATGGATCCCTTCGCGGCCCGTTCCCACTCCGATTTCGCCGCGAATCCCGGTTCGTGGCTGCTGGGCTCGCCGCCGAGGACCGCGCCGCCGTGCACCTTCTGCAGCAGGCCCTCCCGGGCCAGGGCGTCCAGGTCGCGGCGCACGGTCATGTCGGAGACGTTCAGCGAGCGGGTCAGCTCGTTCACCCGTACGCCGCCCCGCCGGCGCACCTCTTCGAGGATGTGCGCGCGGCGCTGGTGGGCCAGCAGAGTGCCGGGGTCGGCCATCCTGCGGTTCCTCTCCTCGGGGGCGGGTGAGCGGACTGGCGGGTTTGCGGGTTTCGGGGTCACCGAGAGCATCCTGACGGTCGGCCCCGACGTCAACAGGTTCCAACAGAACGGCACGGGACGGTTGTTGGACGACGGTGGATGACGGTGGATGACGGTGGATGACGGTGCGCGCCATATTGACATGCTCACGAAACGGCAGTGTGATGTGGGCCGTCCCGTTGGATTCCGTTCGATCCTGATGATTTCGCGCCCCAGGAACCGCCGGGACACCCTCTCGCACATGACTTCTCGTCCCCAGGAGCCGTCCGTGCACACATCGCCCTCGTCGCCCGTCCGCCGCCGCCTGACCGCGGTCCTCGCGGCGCTGCCGCTTCTCTTACCCGCGGCGGGAGCCGCCGCGCTCGCCGGAGCCGTGGTGGTCACCGCCGCGTCACCCGCCGCCGCCCTTCCGGACGGTCAGGCGCTCACCCCGCCCATGGGGTTCAACAACTGGAACTCCACCCACTGCCGGGCCGAGTTCAACGAGAGCATGGTCAAGGGCATAGCCGACCTGTTCGTCAGCAAGGGACTGAAGGCCGCCGGATACCAGTACGTCAATCTCGACGACTGCTGGGCGCTGCCGAACCGCAACGCCCAGGGCGATCTGGTCGCCGACCCGGTCCGCTTCCCGAACGGCATCAAGGCGGTCGCCGACTACGTCCACGGCAAGGGCCTGAAATTCGGGATCTACACCAGCGCCGGGACCAAGACCTGCGACACGGCCGGTTTCCCGGGCGGTCTGGGCCACGAGCAGCAGGACGCGAACCTGTTCGCCGCCTTCGGTGTCGACTACCTCAAGTACGACAACTGCAACAACCAGGGCGTGGACGCCAAGAAGCGGTACACGGCGATGCGGGACGCGCTGCGCACCACCGGACGGCCGATCGTGTTCTCGCTGTGCGAATGGGGCCAGAACCAGCCGTGGACCTGGGCGGCCGACGTCGGTCACCTCTGGCGCACCACCGGCGACATCGGCGACAGCTGGTCCTCGATGATCAACATCGCGCACACCAACCAGGGACTCGCGCAGTACGCCGGGCCCGGCCACTGGAACGACCCCGACATGCTGGAGGTCGGCAACGGCGGGATGACGGCCGCCGAGTACCGGACCCACTTCAGCCTCTGGTCGATGATGGCCGCGCCGCTCCTCATCGGCAGTGATCTGCGCACGGCGAGCGCCGAGACCTTCGCCGTCCTGTCCAACCCCGATGTCATCGCGCTCGACCAGGACCCGCTCGGGCGGCAGGGCACCGTGGTCTCCGCCAACGGCGGCCTGGTGGTCATGGTCAAGGAACTCCAGAACGGCGACCGGGCCGTGTCCCTGACCAACGAGACGGGATCCACCGCCACGGTCTCCACCACCATGGACGCCCTCGGCATCGGCGGGCGCGCCCCGTACGCCCTCAAGGACCTGTGGAGCAAGGCGACTTCGACCACCGGCGGCCCCGCGCTGAGCGCCTCCGTCGGCGCGCACGCCACCACCGTCTTCCGGATCACCCCCGGCGCCCTCCCCCTCCCGCCCGCCGGCACCTCGGCGCTCTCCGACCTGTCGTGGACCAGCGCGTCCAACGGCTGGGGCCCGGTGGAGAAGGACCGCAGCAACGGCGAGCAGGCCGCCGGTGACGGCCGCACGCTGACCGTGGGCGGAGTGACGTACGCCAAGGGCCTGGGCGCCCACGCGGCCAGCACCGTGACCTACCACCTGGGCGGCCGGTGCAGCACGCTCAGCGTGAACGTGGGCGTCGACGACGAGAAGAGCAGCTACGGCTCGGTGGTCTTCCAGATCTACCGGGACTCCGTCAAGGCCGCCGACAGCGGTCTGCTCACCACGGCGGACACCGCCCGCACACTGACCGCCGACCTCACCGGCGGCCAGACGCTGAAGCTCGTCGTGACCGACGGCGGCAACGGCATCAACTCCGATCACGCGGACTGGGCCACCCCCCGGCTCACCTGCAGCTGACCATCCCTGGTCACCACCGTCTCCGCCGTCACCACCATCACCACCGTCTCCACCTCGACACGGGAGTCCTCTCGCATGCACCCTTCCTCCCCCCTCCGTTCGCTGCGCCGCGCCGCGGCCCTGAGCGGCGTGCTCGCGCTGGCGCTCACCCTGGGCGCCTGCTCCTCCGGCAAGCCCTCCGGCGGCGGGGGCGGGAAGGGGCCGGCCGACGGCCCGTTGTCCATCGCCTACCTGCAGAAGCAGGGAGACCAGGAGTACTTCGTCTCCGAGGCAGCGGGCGCGCAGCGCAAGGCCGACGAACTCGGCATCAAACTGCGGGTGGTCAACCTCGGCAACGACGCGTCCAAGACCATCACGGAGGTGAAGTCGGCGGCCGCGCAGAAGAACCAGGGCATCATCATCGTGGTTCCGGAATCGGCCGTCGGGCCGCAGGTCGTCGCGGAGGCGAAGAACGCCGGTATCGCGCTGCTCACTTCGGACGACCAGGTCTGCGCGAACGGTCCGAAGCCCGCCGACTGCGACGAGGCGAACCTGGTACCCCGGGTGGGCTTCTCCGGTCTCCAGATGGGCAACGAGGTCGGCAAGCGGGCCGCCGCCGAGTTCCTGAAGGCGGGCTGGAGCGCGGCGGACACCCGGATCATCTACGCCTGGAAGCAGGACACCACCGTCTGCACCGACCGGGTCAACGGCGCCAAGGCGGCGTGGAAGGAGGCGGGCGGCCCCGAGGTCCAGGCCATCGAGGTCGGTACGGACAACACCCCGGCGGGCGCGCAGGCGAAGGTCGAGGCCACGGTGACCGCCAACCAGGGCGTCAAGCACTGGGTGGTCATGGGCTGCAACGACGAGAACGTCTCGGGCGGGGTCAAGGGCCTGGGCAACGCCGGGGTGAAGGGCGCGGACATCGTCGGCATCGGCCTCGGCGCCTATCTGGCCTGCAAGGACTGGCAGGCCGGCGCCGACAACGGCATGAAGGCCGCGCTCTACATCCCCGGTGACGAGGTCGGCAAGCTCGCCGTGCAGGCCATGTACGACAAGCTCAAGAACGGCAAGGAGTTCGCCCCGGAGTCCTTCGCACCGACCAGGATGGTCGACGCGGGCACCTGGAAAGACGCCGGGTTCGGCTGCAAATGAGTGACGCCGGACTGAGTGGCGCCGAAATGAGTGGCGCCCCTGTGCACGAGAACGCGGGCGGGGGCGGGGGCGCGGGCGAGGCCGGGCTGCGCGTCACCGGACTCGTCAAGAGCTACGGCGCCGTGCGGGCCCTGCTCGGCGTGAGCCTGGACTTCCCGGCGGGCACCGTCACCGCCCTGATGGGCGAGAACGGCGCGGGCAAGTCCACCCTGCTCAAGATCGTCTGCGGTGACCAGGGCGCCGACTCCGGCACCGTGGGGCTCGACGGCGTCCCGCTGCGCCTGCACTCCCCCGCCGACGCCCGGGCCGCCGGGATCCGGCTCATCCCGCAGGAGCCGGAGATCGTCCCGCACCTCAGCGTCGCCGAGAACGTCTACCTCGGCGCCCTGCCGACCCGGGCCGGGCGCCGCTTCGACCGCACCGGCCTGCGCCGCCGCCTCGAAGCGGACCTGCTGCGGATCGGCTTCGCCGAGGTCCTCGACGCCGACACCCTCGGCGCCGATCTCACCGCGGCGCAGCGCCAGTTGGTGGAGATCCTGCGGGCGCTGACCGGGCGGGCCAAGGTCATCGCCTTCGACGAACCGACCTCCTCCCTGTCGGAGCACGAGGTGGCGGCCCTGTTCGCACTCATCCGCCGGCTGCGCGCGGACGGCCTGGCGGTCGTGTACGTGTCCCACCGGATGCGGGAGATCTTCCAGCTCGCCGACCGGGTCGCCGTACTGCGCGACGGCGCGCTGGTCGGCGTACGGGACGCGGCGGACACGGACGAGGGCGAGATCGTACGGATGATGGTGGGCCGGAACCTGTCCGCCCTCTTCGCCCGCGCGCACGTGGCCACCGACCGGGTCGTCCTCGACGTCCGGGACGTGCGCACCGACGACGTGAGCGGGATCAGCCTGCGGGTCCGGGCCGGGGAGGTCGTGGCCCTCGCGGGGCTCGTCGGCGCCGGACGCTCCGAACTGGCCCGGGCCCTGGTCGGTGACCTCCCGCTGCGCGGTGGCTCGGTCGCGGTCGACGGCCGCGCCCTGCGGCTGCGCCGCCCCTCCGACGCCGTGCGCGCCGGGATCGGCCTGGCCCCCGAGGAGCGCAAGGCGCAGGCGCTGTTCATGGACCGGTCGGTCCGGGACAACACCACGCTGGTGATGCTGGGGCGGCTCAGCCGCCTGCGGTTCGTCCGGCGGGGTTCGGAGCGGCGCCTCGCCCGGGAGTTCACCGACCGGCTGCGGGTGCGCGCGCCCTCCATCGAGCACGAGGTACGGGGGCTCTCGGGCGGCAACCAGCAGAAGGTGGTGCTCGCCCGCTGGCTGGCGCGGCGGCCGAAGGTCCTGATCCTCGACGAACCGACCCGCGGGATCGACGTCGGGGCCAAGGCCGAGATCTACCGGATCATCGCGGACCTCGCCGAGGCCGGGGTGGCACTGCTGGTGATCTCCTCCGAGCTGCCCGAGGTACTGGGCCTGGCGGACCGGGTGCTGGTCATGCAAGGAGGAAGGATCACTGGCGAGTTGAGCCGGTCCGAGGCCACGGAGGAACGGATCCTCGCGCTGGCCATGGCCGATGACCTGACCCCGGGCGACGGCCCGCACGACCCTACGCACGACCGCAGGCACGACGACCGTACGCACGACAGCGAGGGCCGGACATGACGACGAAAGCGATGCGCCCCGAGGGCCAGGAGCATGACCAGGACCAGGACCAGCACCGGATGTCCACGGCCCCGCGGAGCCGCGCGGCGGCCTGGCTCGGCGCGGTCGGCGGCCAGAACGTCGGCCTCATCGGCGGTCTGATCCTGGTGACGGCCCTCTTCGGCTCACTCAACTCCGCCTACCTCACCTGGGCCAACATCAAGGTGATCGGCGACGCGGTGACCATCTCGGGCCTGCTGGCCCTGGTGCAGACGGTCGTCATCATCTGCGGCGCGCTCGACATCTCCGTCGGGTCCCAGGTCGGTGTCGCCTCCGTCGTCTCCGCGATGGTGTTCACCTCGACCGGTTCCAACGCGCTGCTCGGCATCGCCGCGGCGCTCGGCGTCGGCCTGCTCGCCGGTCTGGTCAACGGCGCGGTGATCGTCTACGGGCGGATCAACCCGGTCATCGCCACGCTGGCGACGCTGGCCGTGTACAAGGGGGTCGCCCAGCTCCTCTCGAAGGGCGCGGCGCAGGGCTACGTCAGCAACGACGACGTCTTCGTCTTCCTCGCGAACGGGGCGATCGCCGGGGTACCCGTACTGCTGTGGGTGCTCGCCCTGGTGACCGTCTGCATCCACCTGCTGCTGAAGTACACGGACATCGGCCGCAACGTCTACGCGATCGGCGGCAACGACACGGCGGCGCGGCTGGCCGGGATCCACATCAACAAGTACCTGATCGCGGTCTACGGCCTGGCCGGGGTCGTGGCCGCGGTCGCCGGGGTGCTGCTGACCGCCCGTACCGGCTTCGGCCACCCGGTCTCGGGCAGCGAGGGCCTGGAGCTGAAGGCGATCACCGCGGCCGCCCTCGGCGGCTGCCTGCTGACCGGCGGCCGCGGCGGTGTCGGCGGCACCCTGCTGGCGATCACCCTGCTGGGAGCCCTCGACAACGGCCTGACCGTCGAGGGCGTCAACCCGTTCTGGCAGAACGTCGCCCAGGGCACCCTGCTGGTCGCGGCCGTGGTCATCCAGAAACGCCGCACGGGCGAACGCGCCGTGGGCCTGCCGACGTAGCCGGGACCCGACCCAGGCCCCGTACCCCGCGTACGGTTCACGGCGCCACCGCTCCGCCCGGACTGTTGCCCGGCGTGGGGCTACCAGATCTGGGCGACCCATTCCGGGTGGTCGATGAACGGGTTGCGGTTGTGCTGGTAGGTGTCGTATATGACCTGGTTGCGGTGCTGTTCGAAGGCGTCCGGCGGGTCCTGCTGGCTCCACTGCTTCAGGACGCTGATGCGGCCGATCGCGGGGGCCGTGCCGTTGTTGACCTGGTCGTTGAGCTCAAGGTCGGCGAAGCCGTCGCCGCCGTCGTAGCGGACCGCCATGTAGAGCAGCATCCGCGCCACGTCGCCCTTGACGGCGTCGCGCGGTTCGAAGGAGTCGGAGTCCGTGAAGCTGCCCGGGGCCTCGGCGACCGGGCTGCCGCCCTTGTCGAAGTCCTTGTTGCCGCGGGTGCTGTTGACCGTGACGTCCTCGGGCCGCAGGTGGTGCAGGTCGGTGCCGGGGCCCGTGGCGGTGCCGAAGTCGCCGTGGCTCTTGGCCCAGACGTGCTCGCGGTTCCAGTCGTTGGCGCCGCCGCCGTTCGTGGACTTGGACTGGGAGCGGCCCGAGTACACCAGGATCACGTTGTTGTGGTTGGCGGGGTCCTCGTCCGTCACCTTCAGGGCGTTCCACACCTGGTCATAGGTGATCTTGGACTGGACCTTGATGATCTCGTGGAGCGCGCTCTTGAGCGCGGGGCCGGTCTTGCCCTCGGCGGCGGCGTAGTACGCGTCCACCGAGACGGAGCCCGCGAGGGGCGCGGTGACGGGCGCCGCCTGGGCGGGCGGCTGACCCGCGGAGGCGTGCGCCGGGGCGAACAGCAGGGCCGTCGCCGCGAGACCCGCGGTCAACGGCGCAAGGCGCGAGATTCTGATCACGTGGGGGGACCTCTCCACACGCACCGCTCCCGCCCGGGGAATTGGCGGGACATCAGGTGGCAGAGCGAGGTTCACATTGTCATGTGCCGAACAGATGAAGAACACATGTCGGGAGCCTGGACCTTGCCGATGGACCCCGATGGACCCGCCGGTCGGGTGACGCCCTCTTGGCAGAATCCCGCCGCGCGGGCACGGTGACCATGGCCCACCCGGGCCATGTCCGTGAACAGCCCCACCAGGAGCAGCCCATGGCAGTGAAGATCCTCATCGTGACCGGCGACGCGGCGGAGTCACTGGAAGTCATCTACCCCTACCAGCGCCTGCGCGAGGAGGGCTACGACGTGGTCGTCGCGGCCCCCTCGCGCAAGCAACTCCGCTTCGTCGTACACGACTTCGAGGAGGGCTTCGACACCTACACGGAGAAGCCCGGCTATTCCTGGCCGGCCGACCTCGCCTTCTCCGAGGTCGACCCGCAGGAGTACGCCGCCCTGGTCATCCCGGGCGGGCGGGCACCGGAGTACCTGCGCAACGACCCCGAGGTGCAGCGGATCGTGGCCGCCTTCACCGGCACGGACCGGCCGATCGCCCAGATCTGCCACGGTCCGCTGATCACCGCGGTCGGCGGCGGGCTGACGGACCGCAGGGTGACCGCCTATCCGGCGCTGGCCCCCGACATGGCGGCCGCGGGCGCCACCTTCGAGGATTCCGAGGCCGTCGTGGACGGCACCCTGGTCTCCGCCCGGGCCTGGCCCGACCACTCCGCGTGGATGCGGGAGTTCCTCACCGTGCTGCGCGGCAAGGCCCCGCTGGCCTGACCCCGCCGACCGGCCCTGCCGTCCGGTCCCTGCGGGTCGTCCGTCAGGCCTGTGCGGGTACGTCGCCCAGCGCGCGGCGGCGTACCCGCAGGGCCACCACCCCCGCACCCGCGACGGCCGCCGCCGCGCCCACGAGCGTCAGCAGCCACACCGGGATGCCGTCGCCGACCGTCAGGAGCCGGTCCTCGTAGACCACCGGGCGGTAGGGAGTGTCGGCGGCGGTCGCCCGCAGTTCGTGATCGCCCTCGATCCGGGCGGGCTGCGGGAACTGCTGCTCGATGGCGGTCAGGAACACCGGTTTGCCTTCGGTCAGTTGGGCCACCGCGTCGTGCACGCCCGCGGCCTTCGGGTCGATCCGGCCCGCGAACGTCACCTCGGGGGCGCCCCCGCCGATGGCCGAGCGGGGCTCCATCCGGTGGTCCGCGAGGACGTACAGGCCGAGGGACTGCGGGGTCTTCGCCAGCCGGGACAGCCGCATCGGATAGACCAGCCGGTCGCTGGCGAAGCGGATGCGCAGCGGATCCAGGTCACCGGCGAGGGTCCGGCCCGGATCCTTGGGCGCGAGCCGCACCGCCACGTACTCCCACTTCTGGTCGACGTACGGCTTCAGTTCGGTCGCGAGGCCGTCGGGCAGCTCGAAGCCGTTGTCCCTCAGCCACCCGCGCAGTGCCTGCGGGTCGGTCGCCGTCAGCCGCGCGACATCGAAGTCGCCGAGCTGTTCGCGCCCGACGACACCGACCCGCGGCGCCCCCGCGGGGGGCGCGCCGCCCACCCGGGCCCCGTCCCCCGAGCGGAAGGGCCAGTCACGGTCCCGGGGCCAGAAGTAGCTCCGGGTCCGGTACTCGGGCCGGGTCAGCTCGGCCAGGTCGACGAACAGGTCGGGATTGCCCAGCTCCACGGTCGCCCGCCCGGGCACCGGCATGATCCAGGCCGCCCGGTGCGCGTCCCCGCTGACGCTGAACCGCATCACGATCTGCTCCGTGGCGCCGTCCCAGCGCACCACGGAGCTCTCCCGGCCGACCCCGATCCGGGACCGGCCGTCGGGGATCATCGCGCCGCAACCGCAGGCGTAGGCCGGGCTGATGAGCGAGCCGAGCTGGGTCGCGAGCAGGGCGAGCAGCACGGCGAGAATTCTTCGTTTCCTCCACACGGGGTCTCAGACGGCAACCACCGTGATCCGGTTCCGGTTCCGGTCGCGCGTCGCCGCGAGGCGGGCGGCGAAGCCGGTGGGGCCGGGGCCGACCTAGCCGGCGGGACCTTCCGGAGCGGTCGGGGGCGAGACCGCCCTGACGGTCGCGGCGCACGGCGCGCGGCACACCATGAAGTCGGCCCGCCCCAGCTCGTCCGCCACCTCACGGGCCAGCCGGACCAGGTCCTCGCCGCCCGGACCGGACAGCGTCCACACAACGACCCGCCCCGCCCCGGCCGTTGCCGATCCGGCCGGGGGCGGGACGGCGGCGAAGCGGGCCCGGATGTCCGCCTCGGCAGTCGCGGCGCGGGCCACGACCAGGGACTCGTAGCGCACCGGGGCCGTGTCCACGGCGCTCGCGGTCAGGGTCTCGCCGTCGATCAGCAGCTCGGTGTAGCCGCGCCCGCCGTTCTCGGCGGGGCCGCGCGCGTGCGTGTTGCCCGGATACACGGCGAGGAAACCGCGCGCGGGCACCAGCCGATGGTGGACGTGCCCCAGGGCCCAGTAGTCGTATCCCGCGGTCGCCAGCGTCCGCACGTCGGTCGGGGCACACGTCTTGCGGCTCCAGGCACCGTGCAGGCTGGTGTGCAGCAAGCCGATGTTGGCGAGTCCCGGGATCCGGCGCGGATAGTCCGCCGCGAGGTCGCGGAGGTCATCGGCCTCCGCGATCGACTGGCCGTGCACGGCGGTCCCGAGGTGTTCCCAGTGGACGGTCTCCGGGGCGTGGGCGCCCAGCCAGCGCACGGAGGGCGGCAGGTGCAGTTTCTGCGGCAGCGGCGATTCCGCGTCGTGGTTGCCGGAGACGACGACGGTCACGAGCCCCTCGTCGTGGAAGCGGCCGAGCACGTCCTGAAAGGCCGTCAGGGCGGCGGCGTCGGCGTGATGCCGGTCGAAGACGTCCCCGGCGACGAGGACCCCGTCGTAACGGCCGTCGGCGACCCGGCCCACGAGCGCGTCCAGGGCATCGTACGGAGCCTGCTCGGGGTCGATGGCGGGGGCGCCCGGATGGTCATCGAGCCCACGCAGCGGCGAGCCGATGTGCAGATCGGCAAGGTGGGCCAGCCGTATTCGCCCCGGGGCGGGGGGCACGGGAGCAGGGGCTTCGCCTCCGCCCTCGGCTCCGCTTCCGGGCCCGTCCGATCCGACCGAAACACGTCTGCCCGGGTTGACGTGTGGGTGCGGGTGCCCGGGGAGCGGTCGGTCCGGGAACGGCGGCGCGCCCGCCTCGGGCGGCTCTGCTGCGCGCGGCAGGACGGGGCCCGTACGTCCTGCGGGCTGCTCCGCGCGTCCTGCGTCCCGGACGGGGCCCGGCCGGGCGGGGGCCGGTACGAACGGCGTTGTCATGCTCGCCAGCATGCCGAGACGGGCGGCCCGACGGCACCCCCGCGGGCGGATCCAGGACATCGGAAAGGCGAACGGGTCGGCGACCGGCGAGCCCACCAGGAGCCTGCCGGGACGCGGGCCGGCCGAACCGCGGCTCCGGGCGCGCACACCGGGCCACCGGCCGGGCGGGCCAGGCGGGACGACCAGGCCGGGCAGGACGGCCCGCTGGGCGCTCGTACCGCGTCCGGACCGGAATCAACCGGCACGGTGGTTGCCCAGGACGAGGTCGGTTTTGAACGCGTTGCGCTCCAGCAGCCAGCCCTCGGCGCGCAGCTTGCCCATCAGGTCGGCGCGCAGCCGCACCGCCTCGCCGAAGGTGTCCGCCTTGGCGGTGATCTCGGTGAACCAGGACTCCCGCCCGTCCCCGTCGCACAGCGGGGTGATCTGCATCTCCACCGCGTGACCGAGGATCTCGCCGGGGTAGTTGGTCTGCCGGACCGGCCCGTGGATCAGGGGTGCGGCCGCGACGGCCTCCGCCCAACCCGCGGGTTTGGCGGGCCACTTCCGCATCTTTCCGGGCAGCCGGTCGAGCGCGATGGCCCGGCACGCGACCGGATCCGGCAGCGCGCCCGGTGCGAGGTCCGGCGCGGGCTCGCGCTTCTTGTTGGAGAAGTCGAGCGTGGCCCGCGAGTAGCTGAGGTTGACCTGCGGGTCGTAGTTGGTGTCCCGGCAGTCGAAGCGGTGCGCGTTGGCCCGGTCGAGGGCCTCCTCGACGGCGGCGAGGTCCGTCCCGTCGCCGACGATGTCGAACCGCGTCTTGTAGGTCAGCCGCAGCCGGTCCTCGGCACCGTCGTGGCGGAACCGGATGATCCAGCCCTGTCCGGCGAAGCTCAGCTCCGCGTCGTCCATGTACTGGGCCACCTCGAAGCCGCTCGACTCCCCGAGCCCGAGCGCGCCGGCGGCCCGGCCGAGGGGGGCGCCGTCGGCGCCCAGGATCCGGCGGGGGTCGACGAGCAGCTTGACCTGGTAGGTCGGCGCGGCATTGGGCGCGGTGGTGGGCTCGGCCTGGCCGACGGCCGCTTCATCCGCCCCATCCACCCCATCCGCAACCGCTGCCTCACCCGTCGCCGCTTCACCGACCGCTGCCTCACCGACCGGCGCCCACGTGGCTGTCCCCACCACCGACCCCCTCGAACTCCCGCGAAACCAAACCCGTCGACCCCTCAACCCGTCACGTGGAACACACACCACCAGTCCGGACGAAAGCCGCGGAACCGGACAGGTGAACGGCACGTGAATTGAGGCCGGGACCAATGTCCTGACCTGCGGGGTCGTCCGACCTTACGGGGTACGGGAAGTCGGCGCACGCTCCGTCGCCATCTCGTGACGCGGGCGCGCCCCCGCCCGGGCCCCGGCCCGCGGGGGTCAGCCCGCGGGTGACGGGATGAATCCGGAGGCGTGGAAGTAGCCGATGCACGCGTCGAGGAACGCGGCGTCGACGGGTGGGCAGCTCAGTCCGCTGCCCGCGAGGTCGGCGTCGATCCGCTCCCGGCCGAGGGCCGGGAAGTGATCGGTCGTGCAGAGTTCCTCAAGTGTGAGGTCGCTGCCGGCGGCCAGGGTGGTGAACCGGGGAGCGAACGGCGCGAAGGAGTGGCCCGGCCGCTCGGCCAGATGGGCTTCCATCGCCCCGGTCCAGCGGTGGTAGCCGACGGTCTCGATCCGGTGCCCGTGGACGCGCAGCCGCTGGACGAGGTCGGCGAGGAGCGCCTCGCGCGGGTTCACGTGGTGGTACGTCTGCCCCTGGGCCTCCCGGTGCGTGGCGAGGTGGGTGATCGAGGCGGCCACGTGGTCCACGGGGACGAAGTTGAGGGCCACGGGCAGGTCGGGGGCCAGCCCCAGCTCCGTGATCACCTTGAACAGTTCGCAGAGGGCGGCTCCGCTGTCCCAGGTGTGGCTGAGCGTGTCGCCGGTGATCTCGTGCGGCCGGTGGACGGCCACCGGCAGCCCGGCGCGGGCGGCCTTGCGCAGCAGTTCCTCGGCGATCCACTTGCTCTCGGTGTACCCCATGGAGAGCAGCTCGACGTGGTCGAGCTGGGTGTCCTCGCTCACCTCGCGCACCCCGGCCGCGCCGAATCCGTGCACCACCCCGATGGTGGAGACGTAGTGCAGCGGTACGGCCCGGCGCGCCGCGAGCGCGATCAGTTCCCCGGTGCCGTCGACGTTGGCGGGACGCAACTGCTCATAGGGATAGAGGAAGTTGACGTCGGCTCCGCAGTGGTGGATGACGTCCGCGCGGGCGGCCTGGTGGTCGAACTCGGCCTCCGTCAGCCCGAGGCGGGGCGCCGCCAGGTCGCCGAGCAGCGGGTGGATCCGTTCGGCGGGCAGCGGCCGGGTGATGCCGTGGCGCCGCTGCGCCCGGGCGATCCTGCGGTGGGCGTGCGCGAGGTCCCGGGCGCGGACCAGCAGGTGCAGCTCGGCGTCGGTGCGGTCGAGCAGGGTGCGCAGCAGGTGGGCGCCGAGGAAGCCGCTGGCCCCGGTGAGCAGTACGTGGCGCGGCACCCGCCAGTCGGGGCGGTCGTGCGCGGTGATGGGGACGGGGGTGACGCGCGGGACCGGCCGCTCCAGATCGGCGAGCCAGCGGCCCGCGACGGGCGCCCCGCGCGGGGTCGACCGGTCGTGGACGGTGGCCTCGACGGCGACGATGAAGGCCTTGAGGGTGGGCTGGTTCAGGAGGTCGCCGACCAGCCGGTAGCTGTGCGCGCCGCCGATGGACAGGGCGGCCTGGACGGTGTTGACGAGCTGGGCGGCGATCAGGGAGTTCCCGCCGCGGACGAAGAAGTCGTCGTCGGGGGCGTGCGAAACGTCCTGCGGAAGGGTCTGTTCCCAGATCCGCGAGACGAGGGCGGCAATGGTCTCGGCCGTGGCCTCGCCCACGCCCTCGCCCACGCCCTCACCCTCGCCCTCGCCCTCGCCCGTGGCCGGGGACGGCGCCAGGGCGAGCAGCGCGGCCCGGTCCACCTTGCCGTTCGCGGCCAGGGGCAGCCGGTCGAGCACGGTGATCGTCGCCGGGACCATGAACGCGGGCAGCCGCTCGGCGAGGTGGGCGCGCAGTTCCCGTACGTCCGGGTGGCGGCCGGGCCGGGTGGCGGCCGCGAACAGGGCGAGGTGGCGGGTGGCGCCGTCCTCGCGGGCGAGCACCACGGAGTCGGTGATCGCCGGGTGGGTCGCGACCGCGTCGCGGATCTCGTCGGGTTCGATCCGGAACCCGCGCACCTTGACCTGGTCGTCACGGCGGCCGCAGAACTCCATCTCCCCGTCCGCGTGGCGGCGTACGAAGTCACCGGTGCGGTAGAAGCGCCCGCGCTCCGCACCGTACTCCGCACCGGACTCCGGGTTCCCGGAACCGGCCTCCAGGGTCACGAACCGGCGGGCGCTCTCGGCCGGGTTGCCCAGGTAGCCCGCGGCGACGGCGGGTCCGCCGATCCACAGCTCGCCCTCCTCCCCCGGCCCGGCCCGCGTGCCGTCCTCCCGGAGCACGAGGCAGACGGTGTCGGCGATGGGGCGGCCTATGGGTATGCCGGTGGCGCCCTCGGGAACGGCCTCCACCTGGTGGGCGACCGCGACGCACGCGGTCTCGGTGGGACCGTAGGCGTTGATCAGCCGCTCCGGCCGCCCCTGCTCCAGGACGCGGCGGGCCGCGTCCGGGCGCAGGGCCTCGCCGCCGGTCAGGACGTAGCGCAGGCCCGCGAAGGTCTCGGGGCGCTCGTGCGCGATGTGGTGGAACACGCTGGTGGTGGCGAAGAGGACGGTGATCTCCTGCTCGCGCAGGAAGGCGGCGAGGGCGTACGGGGCGAGCAGCAGGGTCGAGTCGGCGGGGACCAGGCAGGCCCCGTTCAGCAGGGCGGGCCACATCTCCAGGACGGAGGCGTCGAAGGAGAGGGTGGCCGCGTGCAGCACCCGGTCGGTGGGCCGGACGTCGAAGAAGCCGTTGCCGACGGAGAGCCGGACCAGCCCGCGCTGGGGCACGGGCACGGCCTTGGGGCGCCCGGTGGTGCCGGAGGTGAACATGACGTACGCGGGCACGTCGGCCCGGATCCCGGCCCCGACCCCCTCCCCCTTACGGAGTTGCGCCCGGCCGGCGGCCAGGATCCGTTCGTGGTCCCAGGTCGGGGCGATCTCGGGATCCACCGAACCGGCACCGGGCAGCCGCACGACGGCGAGGGCCTCGGCGTCCTCCAGCATGCCGGTCACCCGGGCCGCGGGCAGGGTCGGATCCAGCGGCAGATAGGTGGCTCCGGCGCACACCACGCCCAGCAGCGCGACGCAGGCCTGGGGACCGCGCGAGCCCGCCACCGCGACCACGGCTCCGGGAGTGACCCCCAGGGAGCGCAACCCGGACGCGAACTCCCGCACATGGAGCGCGAGTTCGGCGTAGGTGTAGCGCGTGCCGCCGGGCTCGTCCACGGCGAGGCGCTCCGCGTACCGCCGGGCCCGCTCGAAGAACAGCTCCGCCACCGGCCGTGCGTGGACGTTCTCGTCCGCCCGGCCCGCCGGGTCCACCACTGTCTCGGTCATCGACGCTCCCCCTCTTCCTCGGAGACGGAAACGTATCCTCCGCTCGGTTTCCCGGAAGCGGGCCGACGTCATCCGGCCACCGAAGAGGGTCAACACGGCGCGAATCCACCGGATCAGCGGGACATCTAAGCCAAGTCCCCCGTACGGGCCGCCTCGACGAGCCCGGATTCGTAGGCGGCGATGACCGCTTGCGCACGGTCGCGCACGCCGAGTTTGCCGAAGACGTTCGTGATGTGGTTCTTGACGGTGGACCCGCTGATGTCCATCTCCCCGGCGATCTCCGCGTTGTCGAGGCCGGTGGCCATCAGCCGCCACACCTCGGCCTCCCGGGGCGTGAGGTCGCCGACGGCCGGTACGCGGTCGGTCGGCCGGGGCCGGGTCCGGGCAGGTGCGGTGACGTAGGCGGAGAGCAGCCGGGTGAGCAGGCGTGGGGCGACGGCGGCCTCGCCCGTGTGGACCGTGCGGACCGCGGCGAGCAGTTCCTCGGGGGAGACGTCCTTCGGCAGGAAGCCGGAGGCGCCGGCGCGCAGGGCGGCCACGACGTACTCGTCCAGATCGAAGGTGCTCAGGGCGAGCACCCGGCACCCCGGCAGTTCCGCGGCGATCCGCCCGGTGGCCCCCACCCCGTCGAGGACCGGCATCCGGATGTCCATCACGATGACGTCGGGGTGGTGGCGGTGGGCGAGGGCCACGGCTTCCTCGCCGTCGCCCGCCTCGGCGACCACCCGGATGGCGGGGTCGGGCCCGAGGATCAGGGCCAGACCGCGCCGGACGAGCGGCTGGTCGTCGGCGATCAGCACCCGGATCGGCTCCTGCGCCCCGCCGTTCCCGGCCATGCCCGCATCCGCCCTCGCCTCGGCGTTCATCGACGTGACCGGCCCGTTCATCGGCGTGTTCATCGGCGTACCTCCTCGCGTATCGACGTACCCACGCCCGGGCCCGTGGGCAGGTCGGCCGCCACCCGGAACCCGCCGTCGTCGAGCGCCCCCGCGTCCAGCGTGCCGCCCTGCAGCGCGACGCGTTCGCGCATGCCGGTCAGCCCGTAGCCGGAGCCGGGCCGCCCCGGCCGGGCCGCGCCGTCGTCGCGCACTTCGACGGTGATCCGGTCCGGGTGGTACGCGAGGCGTACGGACGCCCGCGCGTCCCCCGCGTGCTTGCGGGTGTTGGTGAGCCCCTCCTGGACGAGCCGGAACACGGTGAGGCCGACGGTCGGCGGCAGCGGGTACGGCTCGCCCCGGACGCTCAGTTCGGTCGGCAGCCCCGACTGCCGGGACTCGGTGACGAGCCGGTCCAGGTCGTCGGCGCCCGGCTGCGGCGCCTCGGGTCCGGCCGGGCGGGGCGGCGGACCGTCCGGGTGCCGCGTCGCGTCGTGGGGCGGGTCGTCGGCCCGCAGGACGTCGAGGAGCTGGCGCATCTCGCTCAAGGCGAGCCGTCCGGAGTCCTCCAGGGTGACCAGCGCCTCGCGCGCGGCGTCCGGGGCGTGCGCGAGATTGGCCCGGGCGCCGCCCGCCATCAGCTGCATGACGGTGATGTGGTGGGCCACGATGTCGTGCAGCTCCCGCGCGATGCGGCGGCGTTCCTCGGCGACGGCCCGTTCGGCCAGCAGCCCGCGGTTGGCGTCCACCTCCCGCTGCCAGCGGTTGACCAGCAGCGCGGCCACGACGACGAGCACGGTCGAGGTGGTGTACCCCAACGCGGCCCAGGCGAGTGACAGCCCGTGCACCGGGCCGAGCAGGGCCAGCGACGCGGTCGTGAGGCCCGCCGCCACGGTGGCCGCCGGGCGGCCGGTCCGGACGACCGTGAACAGGGCCACCACCAGGCTGGTGTTGAGCCCCGGCGCGACCGGGAGTCCCAGCCGCAGCACCACTTCGAGGGCCATGACCACCGCGAAGACCGGGACCGGGTGGCGGCGCCGTACGAGCAACGGGAGCGCGGCGACCACGAGGAGCAGCATGCCGCCCCCGGTGACGGGCCAGTCGCCGGACTGCTTCGCCATGCCGAAGCCGATCAGGTCCACCGCCAGCGCGCCGATGGTGACGAGCCCGTCCTCGCGCGTCCACAGCGGTGTCGCGGCATCGCTGCCCCGCGCATCGCTGCCCCTCGGATCGCGTCCCCCCAGGCCACGGCCCCTCGCGTCACGGCCCCTCATGCGGTCCTCTCCCGGAGCCGCCACCCGTCCCTCCGGCCCGTGCCGGTGCGCCGCGACCACCACGCTGAGATCCATTCTCGCACCGGGGCCCGTACGGCGGCCACGGACCGTGGGGGGAGCCGCGGACCAGGAGCAGGGTCCTGGGTACCGGCCGCCGCCCCACCACGGTCCCCGTCCGCTTCTCATCCCGCGCCCGGACGACGGGGCCGCTTCCCGCTGATGGTCTGGAACCAGGCCGGAACGCACCCCGAGCCCCTGCCCTGCCCCGTGGCACCGCAGCCCCTCAACGGCCCTTCAACGCCGCACCACCGGAGGAATTTCGTGATCCGCGCCCTGACCGGCTTCTCCACCAGGAACCCATGGAAGGTGATCGCCGTGTGGACGGTGCTGGGCCTGGCCCTGACCTTCCTCAACCAGGCGCTCGTCTACCGGGTCACCGGAGCCCAGCCGGGGGACTTCCTGCCCGCCACCTACGATTCGGCCGCCGCGCTGAAGGTCGCCGAGGAGCGGTTCGGGGTGAAACCGGACGCGAACACGGTGACCGTTCTGGTCGGCCGGTCCGACGGAGCGCCGCTGACCGCCGCGGACGAGCGGCGCATCGGCGCCGGGGCGCAGAAGCTGGGGCAGCGCCGGGTGGTCATGCCGCCGCCCAAGGACGACGCTCCGTCCTTCCTCCTCATCGACCACTCGCAGACCCCGAAGGTGGCTCCGGCCACCCTCGCCCCGGACCGGAGCTTCCAGCTGCTCTCCGTCCAGCTGACCGGCAATGCCATGGACCCCGGTCTGCTGGACGTCTTCCGCGCCTTCCGCGCGGACGCCCGGGCCGAATTCGCCGACGCGGGCCTGCGCACCGGGTTCACCGGAGGAATCGCGTCCACCACCGACACCACCGACGCCGGGGCGACCAGGACCAAGGTGGTGGGCGCCCTCACCACGGCGCTGATCCTGCTGCTCAACGTGCTCGTCTTCCGCAGCGTCCTGGCGGCCCTGCTGCCGCTGCTCGCGATCACCTTCATCGGCGGCGCGGCGGGCGGCGCGGTGACGGGCACCGCGCTGCTCACCGGCATCAAGCTCGACGGGTCCACCCCGAGCCTGATCGGGGTGGTGCTGCTGGGCATCGGGATCGACTACTTCCTGTTCCTGCTCTTCCGCTACCGCGAGCAGCTGCGGAAGCAGCCGGAGCGCGACGCCCGGGCCGTGGCCGCCGAGGTGTCGGGCCGGGTGGGTACGGCGATCACCTCGGCAGCGCTGACCATCGTCGCCGCCTTCGCCACGCTCGCCATCGCCTCCTTCGGGCAGTTCCGGGTGCTCGGCCCCGCCATCGCCGTGTCCGTCCTGGTGATGCTCTTCGGCAGCCTGACGCTGATGCCGGCCATGCTGGCGATGGCGGGGCGCCGGATGTTCTGGCCCTCGCGGGCCCTGAAGCGCGCGCCGCGCGAGGGTGCGGCGGGGCGGCTCGGTGAGCTGGTGGCACGGCGTCCCGTGGCCCTGGTCCTCGCCTCCGTGGCGCTGCTGGGCGCGCTGGCCACCGGGCTGGCCGGGATCGCCATGGACTACGGCCAGGGCGGCGGGGGCGAGCGGACCGCGGCCTCCGCGACCGCGGACGAGATCGGCCGCGCGCTTCCGGCGGACGCGTGGGAGCCGACGACGGTGTACGTGACGGCGCGGGACGGCGGCGCCCTCACCACCGGGCGGCTCGACGGGCTGTCCCGGGCGCTCGGCGCGGTGGACGGCGTCGGCCGGGTCGGGCCCGTCACCTTGAACGGGGACCACCGGGCCGCCCGCATCGACCTGTACCTGCGCGTCGATCCGCAGACGGAGCGGGCCCGCGCGCTGGTCGCCGGGCCGGTGCGCGGCGCGGTCGCCGCGCACTCCCCCGAGGGGACCGTGGCCCATGTGGGCGGTACCGCCGCGGTGTTCGTGGACGTGGCCACCGCCGTCGACCGGGACCTGCGGATCGTGTTCCCGGTCGCGGCGGCGCTGATCGCCCTGATCCTGGTCGTCCTGCTGCGCAGTCTGCTCGCGCCGGTGATCCTGATGGTCTCGGTCGGGCTCGGTTTCGCGGCCACGCTGGGTGCTTCCGCGCTGGTCTTCCAGCACCTGCTGGACCGTCCCGGCGTCGCCTTCACCCTCCCGCTGGTGCTGTTCCTGTTCGTCGTGGCGCTCGGCACCGACTACAACATCCTGATCAGTGACCGGATCCGGGAGGAGATGGAGCTGCCTGGTCCGGCCCGGGCGGCCGTGGCGCGCGCCGTGCGCAGCACCGCGCCCGCCGTCGTCACGGCGGGCCTGGTGCTGGCGGGGTCCTTCGGCAGCCTCGCCGTCGCCCCGGATCCCGGGTCCCGGCAGGTCGGTTTCGCGACCGCGCTCGGCATCGTGCTCTCGGCCTCGGTCCTCTCGCTGGTGCTCGTGCCCGCGCTGGCCGCGCTGCTCGGCCGGGGCACCTGGTGGCCCGTACGCCCCGGGCGCCGCGCGCGGCCCCGTACGGAGGCCGGGCGCGACCCGTGGACCGGCCCGCGGACCGGCCCGTCGGCGGACCCGCTGAACGGCCCGCGGACCGGCCCGGAGCCGCACCGCGTTCCGGCCTCCTGAGCGACAGGCCCTAGGGCAGGGCGGGCGCGGCCGCCGGGCCGGGCACCCCGCGGGCGGCGACGCGGCAGCCGACGCACTGCGCGTGCCCGGCGTGCGCGGCGGTGTCGCGCACCCGCCAGTCGCGCTGGGAGTGCGGGCGGGGCCCGCTCGGTTTGCCCCATCCGGCGAGGTGCAGGACCCAGGTGGCGAGGACCGACAGGACGAGCAGGGCGAGGCCGAGCCAGAGGCCCGGGGTCCAGCCGAGGCAGAGCGCGCCGCCCGTGACGGTGGAGCCGAGGACGGCCACGACGGTTCCGGTCCAGCCGGCCACGGTGTGGCCCATGTCGACGTCTCCGTGCGCGCTCATGATTCTCCCCGGGGCAGGCGGCAGTAGGCTCGGAGCAGGATCTTTCATCTCACGAGCTAAGTTACTTAGATGCTAAGGAGTATTCGCGTGGACGGCAAGCCCCGCCCCCCCGCCTCGGCCGGGGAGGCGATCCAGCGCATGGACGCCTACGTCAGCCTCGGCCTGGTCGGCCAGCAGGAGGTGGCCCAGCTGCTGGGGCTGAACGTCACGGACCTGACCTGCCTCGGCCACATCCTGGGCGCCGGGGAGAACCCGCTCGGCGCGGGCGATCTGGCCGAGAGGGCCAACCTGACGACCGGGGCCGTCACCGGGGTGCTCAACCGGCTGGAGCGCGCCGGGTACGCCCGCCGGCAGCCGGACCCGTCGGACCGGCGCCGGGTGCGGGTGGTCGCCGATCCGACGGCCGCCGCGCGGGTGGTCTCGGTGTACGAGCCGTTCTACGCCCGGCTCGCCGCCCTCTTCGCCGACTACTCCCCCGACGAGATCGCCGTCATCGCCGACTGGTTCGGGCGCGCCACCGAGGAGGCCCGGGCCCACCTGGAGCACGTACGCTCCACCAGCGGCCGGTTCGCGGCGCCGTAGCCACGGCCGGGACCGCGGGACCGCTCCGGACCGGCCGCCGGGCGTCCGGTACCCGGTGGTAAAATGGGTTGGTTACTTGCGGCGCACGGCATTCGGACCGGTCGCCGACGCACGACGAAGCCGGGGCCCGTACCGCTGGGTACGGGCCCCCGTTCCGTTCCGGCTCGTTCTCGCGCATGCCCGCCCGGCCGTCCGTCGGCCGGTCCGGGACTCCTCGACGACGCGCTCCGTATCGAGGAAGGTTCTCCGTTTGAATCCGTCAGCTCGTGGCCGCTTCGGCGTCCAGCCCGGCAGGCCCCCCAAGACCGCGAAGTCCCCCAAGAAGTCCGCGCGGCCGCTCGCGCCGCAGGGCGAGTTCGCGATGCCGCAGACGATCGCCCCGGCACTGCCCGCGGTGGAGGCGTTCTCCGAGCTGGGGCTGCCGGAGGAGCTGATGGCGACGATGGCGGAGCTGGAGGTGCGCGAGCCGTTCCCGATCCAGGCCGCCACCCTGCCGAACGCCCTCGCCGGGCGGGACATCCTCGGCCGCGGCCGGACCGGCTCCGGCAAGACCCTCGCCTTCGGGCTCGCGATGATCGTCCGTACGGCCGGACGCCGGGCGGAGCCGAAGCGCCCGCTCGCGCTGGTCCTCGTACCGACCCGCGAACTCGCCCAGCAGGTGACCGAGGCGCTGACCCCGTACGCGCACGCCATGAAGCTGCGGATCGCCACGGTGGTCGGCGGACTCTCCATCGGCCGCCAGGTGGGCGCCCTCAAGACCGGCGCCGAGATCGTCGTGGCCACCCCGGGGCGGCTCAGCGACCTGGTCGGGCGGCGCGACTGCCACCTGGAACGCGTCAAGATCACGGTGCTCGACGAGGCCGACCAGATGACCGACATGGGCTTCATGCCGCAGGTCACCGAGATCCTCGACCAGGTGCACCACGACGGCCAGAAGATGCTCTTCTCGGCCACCCTCGACCGCAATGTCGACCAATTGGTCCGTACGTACCTCAAGGACCCGGTCGTCCACTCGGTGGACGCCTCGGTCGGCACGGTGACGACGATGGAGCACCACGTGCTCCACATCCACGCCGCCGACAAGTACGAGACCGCCACCGAGATCGCGGCCCGTGACGGGCGGGTGCTGATGTTCCTCGACACCAAGCACGCCGTGGACCAGTTCACCCGGCACCTGCGGGCCAACGGCGTACGGGCCGAAGGCCTGCACAGCGGCAAGTCGCAGCCGCAGCGCACCCGCACGCTCGCCCAGTTCAAGACCGGCGCGGTGACCGTACTGGTCGCCACCAACGTCGCGGCGCGCGGACTGCACGTCGACGACCTCGACCTCGTCGTGAACGTCGACCCGCCCGCCGACCACAAGGACTACCTGCACCGCGGCGGCCGTACGGCGCGCGCGGGCGAGTCCGGCCGGGTCGTCACCCTCGTCACGCCGAACCAGCGCCGCGACATGACCCGTCTGCTGGCCGACGCGAAGATCCGCCCCACCATCACCCAGGTGCGGTCCGGCGACTCCCTGCTGAGCAAGATCACCGGGGCGAAGAAGCCGTCCGGGATCCCGCTGGCCGGCGCCGCGCCCGCCGAGGGCGGCAAGGACGGGAAGGGCGGCAAGGGCAACAGCACCCTCGCCTTCCGCGGCATCGGCACCCGGCCGGGACGGCCGGGCGGCAAGGCCAAGGAATCCCGCAAGACCACCGAGGCCCGGCAGGCCGCCGAAGCGCGGGCGGCCGCGCGGGTGCGCCGCGGGGTCTGACCCCGCCGGGGTGCGAAGGGGGCCGGGTGCGCGCTGCGCACCCGGCCCCTTCTTTTGACCCTGGAGCCCGTCGGTCAGCGGCGGCGGCCGGCCACTATCGCCCGCGTCACGATCGGCGGCAGCAGGTCCTTCGCGAGGCGGCGCACCCGCCGCGCACGCGGTACGGGCTTCTGCTGGGCCGGGACCGCCGAGAGGACGGGGACCTCGGGGGCCCGCAGCGGCCGCGGCTCCGGCGGCGCGATGGCCTTCTGGCCCCCTATCCGCACCAGCGGGGCGCCCGCGACCTGGTCGATCCCGTGCCAGAGGTCCTCGCGGGCCTCCAGCCACTCGCGCAGCGCCTTCTGCAGCGGCGCGGGGTCGCCCCAGGTCGCGTAGAGCTTCGTACCGGACACGCAGATCACGCGCAGCTCGGCGGAGGTGACCGCGCCCCACACGGCGGCGGCGACACCCGGGCAGTGCTCGGAACGGTAGTCGTCGAACACCACCACCGCGCCGGGCGCCGCGAGCAGGCGGGAGGCCTCGATGTCCCCGTGCACGTGCTCGTAGAGGTGGGATGCGTCCACGTGGATGAAACGGCAGCTGGCGGCGCGGACCCGGTCGCCGACCACGGAGGTCGGGGCCTGTATGACGGTCGGCAGCTCCTCGTGGAAGGCGAGGTAGTTCGCCTCGAAGGCCTGACGGGTCAGCGACGCGTAAGAGGACCGCGTCTCCGCGAGGTTGGACTCGTCCTCGGCGGGCGAGTCGAAGAGGTCACAGACCGTGAACTCCTCGCCGTCCCGCAGGTAACGACCCATGAATATCGCGCTCTTGCCCATGTACGCGCCGAGTTCCAGGAGATCGCCGCGGTGTTCGGCATCGGCGTTCTGGTGCTCCAGGAACCAGTCGAACAGCAGCTGATCGACGTTCCAGAACCATCCCTTCACGTCATTGAACCCCGTGGGAACCGGTGCTGCGGACAGCACTTCGGGGTCGGTGAGAGGGAGACGCGCAGCTTGCGACATGGAGAGTCGTCCTCCGGGGATATGGCACGGAATCAGCACTGACACCTGGCCGGGTAGCCAGACCTTAGACCACGGGACGGGTACATGACGAGGCTGCGGAGGGCCCGAGGCGCAAGACGGAGGCCGAAGAGGGAACGGATCGCCCCACGTGGGGCGTTGCCGATGGCTGCCGCCGGGGGCGCTCCGGGGCCGCGCCCCGGGGGCGCGCCCCCGGCCCGGGGCCGCGTCTCTGCCCCCGGGGCCACGTCCCGGGGCCCGGGTGCCCGCCGGGGCCGCCCCGGGCGCGGGACCCGGGGTCCGGGGCTCGGGCGCGTCCCGGGGCCCGGGCGCATCCCGGGCCAGCACAGCCCGACTGGCTCCCGCCGCGCCCACCGCTCGGGAGCACGGCCCGGGGGGCGGGCACATGCCCCGGGGGCGCGGGCGGGGCGCGTGGCCGGGTCTCTGGCCCGGGGCCGAATCAGGGGGGGCCGGACGCATGCCGGGACCGGACGCACGCCTCGCGTGGCAGCGCCCGGCCGGCTCCCGCACCGCCCACCGCTCGGGGGCACGTCCCGGGCCCGGGCGCACGCCGGGCCGCTCCGAGCCTGGGGCCCGGAGTCCCGGGCGCGGGCGCCGGACCCCGGGGGCGCGGGCGGGACCCGGGGCCGCGCCCCGGGGGCCCGGGCGCATGCCGGGCCCGGGCACACGCGGCGCCCACCGCTCGGGGGCGAGCCCCCGGCCCGGGCGCATGCCGGGCCGCTCCGGGCTCGGGACCCGGGACCGCGGGCGGACCCCGGGACCCCCGGGGTCCCGGGGCGCGGGCGGGGCGCGGGGGTCCCGGTACCCCGGGACGATGCGGGGGGCCGCTCCGGGTGCGGGACCCGGGACTGCGGGCGGGACCCTGAGGCGCGTCCTGGGGCCCCGGGGTCCCGGGCCCGGGCGCATGCCGCGCGTGGCAGCGCCCGGCCGACGCCCGCCGCGCCCACCGCTCGGGGCGGGCCCGGGGCGGGTGCCACTGCCGGTGCCGCGTCGGTGGCGCGCCGCGCCGATGCCGGAGCCGGTGCCATGCCCGTGCCCGGCCGGTGCCGGTCTCGGTGCCGTGCTGCGTCGCGTCGCGTCGCGGGGACGCCGCTCGGTGGGCTGCGGCGTTACGGGCGCCCCGAGCCGCGGCGCTGGCTGCGCGGGCAGGCAAGCCCGGGCCTGGCCGCACAAACCCGCCAGGCCGCCAGGCCGCAGGGCGCTGGTGCGTTCCCTTTGCCGCCGCGAAACATCCGTGTACGCACCGAGGCTCGCGCTTTCAGGGCTGGGCCGCAGGCGGGTGGTCGGGCAGGGGCGGGCGCGCCCCGCCCGGCGGGCGCTGGGCAGGGCGGAGGCTCGGGGCTCATGGTCCGGGGTTGGGGCCGGGCGGCCCGGCGGCATGGAGGGGAACGGGTAGCCGATGCTTCACGGAAGCGAAGGTGACCGGTCAGGCGGTCAGCGGGCGATCAGCAGGGCTTCCGAGCCGACCGGGCGGAAACCGGCGGCCTGGAAGGCGCGGATGCTACGGGCGTTGCCCGCGGCCTGCTGGGACCAGACGGGGGCGCCGTCGGGGACGAGGTGGCGGGCGGCGGTGGCCAGGGCGCGGCCCAGCCCCCGGTGCCGTACGTGCTCGTCCACCTCGATCGCGGTCTCCCAGCGGCCCGCGATCCCGCGGCCGAGGACGACGACCCCGCCGTCGGCGGCCCACACGCGGACGTCGTCGCGCCGGGCGCGGGCCCGGACCACGCGGGGGTGGTCCCGGTCGGCGAGTTCCCGCAGCGCGACCGGCGGCTCCCCCGGCAGCGGACCGGCGACCGTCATGAGGTCGATCGTGTCGTGCCGACGCCCGGTGCGGTCCATGAGGGCGGCCAGGAAGCGGGGGTTCATCGTGGCGGCCAGTCCGTCACATTCGATGCCCGCCAGGGTCGACCGTACCCACGCGGGGTCCTCGTCGGTGAAGACCACGGAGTGCGCGGTGAAGGCGATGACCCCGGCGTCCCGGTGGTTCTCCTGCGCGACCACGGTCGTCCCGCCGTCGGGCGGCGGGAACTGCCCCCGGGCCGCCGCGTCGAGTATCTCCCCCAGTGTCCGGCCCATGCCGTCGTCCCCGCCCTTCTCCCCGCACCGCGCCCGGACGGACGCGTGGCGGCTGAAACGATATACGGGCCGCCCGTACGGGGATGCACGGGATCACGACGGAATCACCAGGTCAGGCCCTCTGCCGGGAGTTCCGTGGCGGGGCGGCGCGCGGGCCGGGGCAGGCCGAGACGGGCGCGGGCCGCGTGGACGGAGGTCAGCTGGTCCGCCGCGCCGGGGCCCCAGTCGCAGAGGTCCCGGACCTGTTCGGGGGTGGCCAGCAGGCGGGCGTGCGCCGGGTCGGCGGCCGGGCCGAGCGCGCGGAGCCGGGCTGCCGAGCGGATCCGTACGCCGTCCTCCTCGCGCACGTACCCCAGCGGCTCGGCTTCGGCGACGGCCGGTTCAGCGGCGGGCCGAGGGGCACCTCCCGGCAGCCGCGCGGCCCCGGTGGCGTGGGCGATCAGCACCAGCACCCGCCCGTCGGGGGCGAACAGCCAGGCCGCCCGGTCGTGGACGGGCAGGTCGGCCGGGGCGGGCCCCGCGCACCAGACCCCCCGCTCCGGGGTGCGGCGGGTGCGCAGCACCCCGAGCCGGTCGAGCGCGCCCGGCGCGGTGGGCCGCCCGTCCTCCAGGAGGGCGGGGCCGCCGCCGTCGATGCGGGCCCGCAGCGCGGACAGGGCGCGCCGCGCGTCTCCGGGGTGCATCAGCCCGGGCAGGTCGGCCGGTTCGGCGAAGTGGACGCCGGTGATCTCCTGGGCGGGCAGCCGGATGGCCGAGATGCGGTCCGCGTCCCAGGTACCGCCGTCGAAGACGTGCAGGATCTCGCCGGGGAAGCGCATCTCCGGTTCGAAGCCGGGGGCGTCGGCGGGGATCCAGTCCACCGCGAGGCCGCGCGGGAAGTGGTCCCGGATGCCGAGTTCCTCGTACACCTCACGGGCGGCCGCCGCGGAGGGCGCCTCCCCCGCGTCCACCGCGCCGCCGGGCAGCAGCCGGTCGGGCCGGTAGTCCACGGTCTGGACGAGGACGCGCCCGTCGGGGTCGGTGACCAGGACGCACGCTCCGCTCCAGAGCGCGGCCCGCGAGGCCCCGTATGCGGCGGGGCTCATCCACGTGTCGGCGGCCGGTCCGTTCCGCTCCCCCGGGGCCGCGTGCTGCGGCGTCGCGGGCTGCGGCGTCTCGGGTTCCGAGGTCGCGGGTTCCGGGATGGCGTGGTCCGCGGTCGCGTGGTCCGTCCGGTCCGTGTGGTCCGTGTCGGTCAGCTGCGGCATCGGTACTCCGTTCACCGTGGATGGGAGAGGGCCGGGGCGGGCGCGTCACGCCGTTCCCGGCGCCTGTGCAACAGCGCGCACGGCCCCCGGGTTACGGCGCCGTGCACGAGGGGCGCGGGCGCGCGCCCGACCTGCGGGTTTTACCGGCCCTATGGCCGTTTATTACCTGGTTATGTACTCCTTGCTAGCTTTCGGGCGCGGGCCGGTCGGCGTGAAAGCCCCCGGCCCGTCCAGACGACCACCTTCAGGGGGACAGCTATGCGACAGGCCGGCGGCACCGGGACCGGGAACGGGGACGGAACCGGGGCGGCCACCGGGGAGCGGCGACGGCGGCCTATGCGGCCGATGCGGCCGCTCGCCGTCACGGGCGGCACCCTGGCCCTCGGTTGCGCCGGTCTGTACGGCGCCGGTCTGCTCCTGGCCTCCGATGAGATCACCGCGGGTACGAAGGTCCGCGGCGTGGACATCGGCGGGATGGACCGGGACCGGGCGCGCCAGGCCCTGGACCGCGCCTTCGGGCCCACGGCCCCGACCGCGTTCGCGATACGGATCGGCGAGCGCGTCGAGCGGGCCGAACCCCGCGACCTCGGCCTCTCCGTCGACTCCGGGTTCGACGTCGCCGTCGACCGGGTCTTCGAGCAGGGCGGCAAGGAGGTCAAGCGCGAGACCTTCACGACGCGTTACACCCCGCGCGACACCGTCACCTGCGGGAACCGATGAACGTCACCGGCAGCCTGCCCGGAGCCGACAGACCGTCCGGAATCGACAGGCTTTCCGGAGTCGACGCCGCGCGCGGCCTCGCCGTGCTCGGGATGTTCGCGGTGCACGTCGGGCCCGGCGCGCGCCCCTCCGGCGCGAACTACCTGGTCCTCGCCGCGGACGGGCGCGCGCCCGCCGTCTTCACCCTCCTCGCCGGTTTCTCGCTGGCCCTCGCCCAGCGGCGGCGCGCGGGGAGCGGGGGCGCGTCGCCCACCCCCGGAGGGGCGCGTCCGCTGCTGATCCGCTCCGCGGTGCTCGGCGCGCTGGGGCTCTGCCTGGCCGCGCTCTGGCCCGGGATCCTGGTCATCCTGGCCTTCTTCGCGCTCTACTTCCTCGCCGCCGAGCCCTTCACCCGGCTCTCCACGAAGGCGCTCGCCGTGGTCGCGGGCGTGAGCGTGGCGGCCGGCCCGCTACTCTCGTACGTCCTCGGTCCGCTCTTCGGGGTCACGGCCTCGGGCCGCGGCGCGGTGCCCGGCCTTGCCGATCTGGCGCGCGGCTGGACCGGACTCGGCGAGATCCTGCGCGCCCTGCTGCTCACGGGCGCCTACCCGGTGGTCACCTACTTGCCTTACGTGCTCGTCGGCATGGCACTGGGGCGGCTGTGCGACGTCCACGCGAAGGCGGTCGCCCTGCGCATGGCGCTGTGGGGTTCGGCCGTCGCGGCCGTGGCGTACGGCTCCGCGTGGCTGGCCACCGAGGTGCTCGGCGGACGGCAGCGGCTGCTGGCCGCGATCGCCGCGCACCACCCGGAGGCCATGACCGCCACCGATCCGGTACGGGCCGTACTCGCCCAGCAGTACGGGGCCGTCCCCAGCACCTCGTGGGACTGGCTGCTGCTCGCCTCCCCCTACAGCCAGACCCCGCTGGAGACCCTCGGCAACGCGGGCGTCGGCGCCGCGCTCATCGGCGGCCTCGTGCTGCTGACGCGCGAGCGGTGCGCCGCCCGGCTGCTGCGGCCGCTCACCGCGCTGGGCGCGATGGCGCTCAGCGCGTACGTCGTGCACGCACTGGTGCTGGCCGGTCCGGCGAAGGGGGCCGCTTCCTGGGCCGCGCTGGCCGCCTTCTCGGGCGTGGCCCTGGCCGCGGCCTGGGGCTGGCAGCGGGTGTGGGCCGGTTCCCCGCTGCGCCGCGGGCCGTTGGAGCACGTCCTCCGGCTGGCCACCGCTCCGCGCGCCCGCGCCCGCACCGGCGCGTGACCGCGGGCGCACGCCCGCATCAGACCCCGCACGCCCCCTCGGGACGGGCCGTGCGGACCACCCGTACGCGTGACGCGGCACCGGTCCGGGTCCGCGCATGCGGCAGGGTGGGCGGATGCAGCTGCGCCGGGTCCTGCCCCTGTCCCTTGCCGCGTTCCTCCTCGGTGCCGGGTGCACCGGATGCATGACCGTCGCGCCGTCGGTCCCGGCCGCACCGGCAGCGGACCCCGCGACCGTCCGCACGCACGCCCCGCATCCCGTACTGCCCCTGGGGCGGCTGCCGGAGGATCCCGCGCAGGCGGCCGCGTCCCCGGTGCCGGCCGCGCCGGCGGCGTCGGCAGCCGCGGCCCCGGCGGACGGGACGGACGGGCAGGAAGGCCAGGACGGGGAGGGCGCGGACGGCGCCCGGCGCGGGGCGCCGCACCGCTCCGGGAAGGTCCGCGCCCCCGCCCCGGCGAAGGCCCGTACGCCGCGCGCCCGGCCGCGCCCGCAGACCCGGCCCGGGGCGCCGGGGCGTTCGTATGACATGGCGGCGATCTGCGCGGCGGCCCACGGCACGGTGTCCCCGTCGATCGCCCAGCTGTGCTCAGACCAGTACGGCCGCTGAGCGGTACGGCCGGCCACATATTCGGTAGATCCGTCCGGTGCGCCTTCCTACAGTGGCGGTGACCACGTCATCGACCGGAGCGGATCATGCGCACCCACTATCCCCGCACTCCGCACGTCCCGTGGTCCCCCGGGGCCACGCCCGACGACATCCGCGCCGGTGACCTGTCGGGGCTGCCGGGGCTCGCCGGGCGCGAGGTCGTGGTGACCGAGAAGCTGGACGGCGAGAACACGACCCTCTATGCCGACGGCCTGCACGCGCGCTCCCTGGACTCCGCCCACCATCCCTCGCGCGCCTGGGTGAAGGCCCTCCAGGGACGCATCGGCCCGGGGATTCCCGCCGGTTGGCGGATCTGCGGCGAGAACCTCTACGCACGCCACTCCCTCGCCTACGACGCGCTCGACAGCTGGTTCTACGGCTTCTCCGTCTGGGACGGCGAGCACTGCCTCGACTGGGACCGGACGGTGCGGTTCCTGACCGGGCTGGGCGTGCCGGTTCCGCGCGTGCTGTGGCGGGGCGTCCTGGACGCCAAGGCCGAGCGCGCGCTGCGCAGGCTGAAGCTGGACACCAACCGCCACGAGGGGTACGTCGTGCGCTCCGTGGCGGGCTTCGACCGTGCGGCCTTCGCGCGGCACGTGGCCAAATGGGTGCGCGGGGGTCATGTGCAGACCGGCACCCACTGGATGTTCGCGTCCGTGGTCGAGAACGGTCTCGGCCCGGCCGCCGCTCTGTGGGCGGTGCGCTCGGGCGCGGCGCCCGATGTCCCGGCCGTGCTGTCCGCCGCCGGTGTGCCGGACCCCGAGGGCACGGACGGCACGGAGACCCGGACCGCCGCCGAGACCACCGCGGAGACCGTGGCCGATGCCGTCGCCCGGCTCGACGGGCTGGGGCGGTCGGGGGACGCCCGGCTCGCGGGGGTGCTCGCCGCCGCACTGCACGGCGCGCACCGCGGGCTCCTCGCGCCCCGGCTCGCGGGGGCGCTCGGGCTGCCGCTCGCGCGCCGGGTGGCCGATCTCGTCGGGCTCCAGGGGCGGCTGCACCGGCCGTTCCCCGAGGAGGAGCGCCGGGCCGGGCTGGCGGGGATGACGGCCGCCGCCGACCTCGGGGTGCTGCACGCGGTGGCCGGGGCGGTCGCGGGCGCCCGCGCCGACGCGGAGGCGGCCGGGGCGCGCGAGTGCGTGGAGTGGTCCGCGCTGTGCGCCGAGGAGGCGGGGCTGCTCGACGCGGAGCCGTACGGCCCGCTGCGTTCGGGGCTGCGGGAGGCGCTGGCCGGGCTCGGCACGGAGGCCGCGGACCGGTGCTGGGCGCAGGCGCGCCGGGCCTGGGCCGAGGGCCGGGTCGGCGGGGTCGAGGAGGCGGTGGCGGCGACCTGGCGGTGGCGCGGCGGGGAGTTCCCGCGGCTGATCCAGCTGGTCGGGCCCTCGGGCAGCGGGAAGAGCACCTTCGGCCGGGCACTGGCCGGGGTGGACGCGTACGTCTCGCTGGACGACCTGCGCTCCGCGCGCGGCGCGCGTGCGGACCAGCGGGCCAACGGCGAGGTGCTGCGGGAGGGGCTGGACCGGCTCGACGCGGCGCTCGCGGCCGGGGGCACGGTGGTGTGGGACGCCACCTCGCTGGTGGCCCCGCAGCGCGCCCTGGTCGGGGCGGTCGCCCAGCGGCGTGACGCGCTGGTGACGCAGGCCGTCGTACTGGCCGACGAGGACACGCTGCGGCGGCGCAACGGCACCCGCGCGCACCCGGTGCCGGACGCCGTGCTGGACTCCCAGCTGCGCCGGTACAGTCCGCCGTATCCCGGTCAGGCGCACCGGACCTGGTACATCGGGGCGGGCGGCACGGTCGAGGACACGGCGGGAGGCCTGCGGTGCGACGCCACCGGCCACGGCCACCAGGGCGGCCACGAGGGCGGGACGGCGTGATGCGGACCAGTGAAGAGCTGTACCACCAGGTCCGCTGGGACCCCCGGTTCGATCCGGCCCGGTTCGTGCTGGGGCTGCTCCAGCGCGGGGCCGCGCCCAAGCGCGTCGCGCTGCCCTCGTTCGTGCCGGGCGGTGACGTGCCCTGGCACCGGGTGCTGTTCGTCGAGGCGGACGGCGAGCTGGTGTGGGACCGGGCCACCGGCGTGGACCGGGTCGAGTCCTCGGGTGCCGGGCGGGCGCGCGCCCCCCGGCTGCTTCGCGCGCCGTTCTTCACGGCGCGCACGGCGCACTCCTGGGATCCGGCGCGGGGCTGGGTCCCGGCCGTGGACGACGCGCGCCCCGGGCGCCCCGCGCACGCCGTACCCACGACGGCCGCGACGGCGGCGGTGGTGCGCGTGCTCACCTGGAACACGCTGTGGGACCGCTACGACGGCCCGCTCATCGAGACCGCGCGGCGGCGCCCGCTGCTGCTCGCCGGGCTGGCGGCGGCCGACGCCGACGTGATCGCCCTCCAGGAGGTCGAGCGGCCGCTGCTCGACCTGATCCTCGCCGAGCCCTGGGTACGGTCCTCCTACACGGTGGGCACCTCGCCGGGCGGCCGGGACGTGGCCGACACCGGACTGCTGCTGCTCAGCCGGCTTCCCGTGCGGGAGGCGGGAGTTCACGCCCTGGGGCCGCACAAGGGGGTCACCGCCCTCACGGTGGAGACGGCCGCGGGTCCGCTCGTGGTGGCCGCCACCCATCTCAGCAGCGACCACTCGGCGGACGGCGCGGGGCGGCGGACGGCCGAACTGGCCCGGCTCACCGATGGGTTGGCCGGGATCGACGGCGAGGTCGTGCTGATGGGCGACTTCAACGACGGGCGCGGGGGCGCCGGGGGTCCTGCCGCGGTGCTGGGCCTGCGGGACGCGTGGGCCGACGTCCACGGGGAGGGGGACACCACCCCGACCTTCGATCCGGCGGTCAATCCGCTGGCCGCCGTGGGCTCGCTGACCGGGCGCGCCGCCCGGCTGGACCGGATCCTGCTGCGGGGGCGGGCCCGGGTGGCCCGGGCGGCGCTGATCGGGGACCGTCCCGCCACCGCCGACGGGCTGTTCGTATCGGACCACTTCGGGGTGGAGGCGGAGCTGGACCTCGGCGCGCCCGGGACCGCGGCCGCCCTGAGCGACGTACCGGAGGCGGCGGACGGACCGGACGCCCTCGACCTGGCACCGACGGCGCGCACCGCCGTGGCCTGGATCCCGCCCGGCGAGTGGTGGCCGGCCGTCCAGGAGCTGCGCCGGAACCTCGACCCGCGGGTGGACCGCTGGCCGCCGCACGTGAACCTGCTGTTCGGGTTCGTACCCGAGTCCGTCTTCGAGCGGGCCGCCGAGCTGCTGGCCGGGGCCGCCGCCGAGGTGCCCGCCTTCACGGCGCGGCCGGGCGGGGTGCACACCTTCGGGCACCGCGAGGACGCGACGCTGTGGCTGGACCCGGCGGCGGACGGCGAGGCGCCGTGGCAGGAGCTGCGGGCGGCGCTGGTCCGCCGGTTCCCCGGGTGCCGGGGGCGCGCCGATGGCTTCACCCCGCACCTGACACTGGGCCGGAGTACGGACCCCGAGCGCGCGGCGGCCCGGTGCGCGGCCGCGCTCGCCGGGGCCCCGGAGGCCATGGAACCGGCCCCGGTCGGGTCGCTCGCCGTGCTGTCCCGGCGCGGCGGGGAACCGATGCGGGTGCGGTTCACCGTGGCGCTGGGGACGGGCGAGGTCCGGTGGCTGCCGGAGGCCCGGGAGGAGGGCACCCCGGGGCCGCCGGACGGGGATCTGGACGACCTGGCGCGGTCCGTCACCGGGCGGCTGGCGCGGGCGCTGCCCGAGGGGGTCGTGGAGGTCGCCGGATCGCGCCGGATGGGGTGCGCGCTGCCCGGGGCCGACCTGGACCTGGTCGCGGCGCTGGCGGGACCGGTGGACCCCGCGCGGCTGCGCGAGCGGGTGGTGGCCGCGCTCCCGGAGGCGGTCCGGGTCCGGGAGGTGCGCGGCGCCCGGGTCCCCGGACTGCGGCTGCGGGTCGGCGCGTTGGACGTGGACCTCGCCGTCGTGGCGAGCGCGGGGGTCGATCCCGGGCAGGCGGTGGCCCGGCGGACCGAGCTGGGCGGGGGTGCGGCGCTCGCGCTGAGCGCGGTGAGCGACGCCGAGGCGGTACGGGCGGCCGTGGCGCCCGAGCGGCGCGCCGCGTTCGCGGAGCTGGCCCGGCGGGTCAAGGAATGGGCACGGGCCCGGGGGCTGGACTCCGCCCCGTTCGGCGGGCTGCCCGGGCTGGCCTGGTCGGTGCTCGCCGCGCGCACGGTGGGCGGCGCGGGCGCGGCGGAGCTGTCGCATGACGCGCTGCTGCGGGAGTTCTTCGGCCACTGGGCGGCCTGGGACTGGCGCCTGCCGGTGGCCCTGTGGGACGGGGAGGACGCGCTTCGCGCGGGGGAGGCGCCGGTGACGGTGCTGACCCCGTCCGCGCCGGTGCGTACGTGTACGGCCCAGGTGGGGGCGGGGTTCCGTGACCTGCTGGTGCGGGAGCTGTACCGGGGCTGGGAGATCACCGGGAGCGGCGTCGGGCCCTGGCCCGCCCTGCTCGGCCCGCCGCCGCTGCACCGGCGGCACGCGGCCTGGGCGCAGGTCACCGTCCGCGCGGAGCGCGCTCCGCGGGCCGGGGCGGCGCCGGGCCGGGTCCGCGGCCGGATGCGGGCGCTGCTCACCGCGCTGGAGGAGGCGGGGGCGGTGGACGCGCACGCCTGGCCGCGCCCCTTCGCCGCGGAGCCGGGGAGCACCCGGTACGCGATCGGGCTGGGCGCGGCCCCGCCGGACGCGGCGCGGCTCGCGGTGATCGCCGGGCGGTGGGCCGCGGGGCTGCCGGGCGTGGAGGTGTCCTGGGTGGCGGGCGGGGACGTACCGAGCCCGGCCCCGTAGCAGAGTCGGCACCGGCACGGGCACGGGCACGGGCACCGGTCGGACAAGTAGCGAAGGCACTGTTCCACGGAAACGGGACAGTGCCGCCATTTCCCGAACACACTGCACACAGCGGGCCTCCCGGGTCTCCTCGGGGCAGGGCCGGACGGATCCGCCGGGATCCGTTGAGAGCCGTTGGGATCCTCAGCCAAGCGCCGGTGACTTTTTTCGTCAACACTTTTCACAAGGATTGAAGAAACCCCAAGTTCACAGGCCTGGCACGCTTTTGACGCTTCGGCGGATCTTCAGTTCATGAACGCTGAACCTCTTGACGGCCCCACCCGGGGGCAGTTCACTCACGCTTCGATCCCCCCGGATCCCCGACGTCAGGAGTACCCCCATGCGACTGCTCTCCGATCGGCCGCCGCGGCTCACCGCGGCGGCCCTCGCCGCCGCGCTGGTCGCGGCCCTGCTCATGCTGCTCCCCGCGACCGCGGCCCAGGCGGCTCCGACGCTGCTCTCCCAGGGCAAGCCCGCGACGGCCTCCAGCATCGAGGGCGCGGGCACCCCGGCCTCCGCCGCCGTCGACGGCGACACCACCACCCGCTGGTCGAGCCAGTTCGCCGACCCCCAGTGGATACAGGTCGACCTGGGCGCCCCGGCCGAGGTCAGCCAGGTGGTCCTGCGCTGGGAGACGGCGTACGGGAAGGCCTACCGGGTCGAGCTGTCCACCGACGGCACCACCTGGAACACCGCGTACTCCACGGCCGCGAGCACCGGCGGGGTCCAGACCCACGACATCACCGGCACCGCCCGCTACGTCCGCGTCTACGGGACCCAGCGCGCCACCGGCTACGGCTACTCGCTCTTCGAGTTCCAGGTGTACGGAACCACGGGCGGCACCGGCAATCCCCTGCCCGGCGGCGGTGACCTCGGCCCCAACGTGATCGTCTTCGATCCGTCGACGCCGGACATCCAGGCCCGGCTGGACCAGGTCTTCGCCCAGCAGGAGTCGGCGCAATTCGGCTCCGGGCGCTACCAGTTCCTGTTCAAGCCGGGCACGTACAACGGGCTCAACGCCCAGATCGGCTTCTACACCTCGATCTCGGGCCTCGGCCTCAACCCGGACGACACCACCATCAACGGTGACGTGACCGTCGACGCGGGCTGGTTCGGCGGCAACGCCACCCAGAACTTCTGGCGTTCGGCCGAGAACCTCGCGCTGAACCCGGTCAGCGGCACCGACCGCTGGGCCGTCTCCCAGGCGGCCCCGTTCCGCCGGATGCACGTCAAGGGCGGCCTCAACCTGGCCCCGAACGGCTACGGATGGGCCTCCGGCGGGTACATCGCCGACTCGAAGATCGACGGGCAGATCGGCAACTACTCGCAGCAGCAGTGGTACACCCGCGACAGCTCGATCGGCGGCTGGAACAACGCGGTCTGGAACCAGGTGTTCTCCGGCACCCAGGGCGCGCCCGCGCAGAGCTTCCCGGACCCGCGCTACACCACCCTCGACACCACGCCCGTCTCCCGGGAGAAGCCCTTCCTGTACCTGGACGGGTCCGAGTACAAGGTGTTCGTCCCCGCCAAGCGCGTGAACGCGCGCGGTACTTCGTGGGGCAACGGCACCCCGCAGGGGACCTCGATCCCGCTGAGCCGGTTCTACGTGGTCAAGCCGGGCGCGAGCGCGGCGACGATCAACCAGGCGCTGGCCCAGGGCCTGCACCTGCTCTTCACCCCCGGCGTCTACCACGTGAACCAGACCATCCAGGTCAACCGCCCCGACACGGTGGTGCTGGGCCTCGGCCTCGCCACCATCGTCCCGGACAACGGCGTGACCCCGATGCGGGTCGCCGACGTGGACGGGGTCAAGCTCGCGGGCTTCCTGATCGACGCGGGCACCGTCAACTCGCCGAGCCTGCTGGAGGTCGGCCCGGCCGGCACCACCACGGACCACGCGGCGAACCCGACCACCGTCCAGGACGTCTTCATCCGGGTCGGCGGCGCGGGCGCGGGCAAGGCCACGGCCGGGATGGTCATCAACAACCACGACACGATCGTCGACCACACCTGGATCTGGCGCGCCGACCACGGCGACGGGGTGGGCTGGGAGACCAACCGCTCCGACTACGGCTTCCGGGTCAACGGTGACGACGTGCTGGCGACCGGCCTGTTCGTCGAGCACTTCAACAAGTACGACGTGGAGTGGAACGGCGACCGCGGCCGCACGATCTTCTTCCAGAACGAGAAGGCCTACGACGCCCCCAACCAGGCCGCCGTGCAGAACGGTTCGGTCAAGGGCTTCGCGGCGTACAAGGTCGCGGACTCGGTGACCACGCACGAGGGCTGGGGCCTGGGCAGCTACTGCTACTACAACGTCGACCCGACGATCCGTCAGGACCACGGGTTCGAGGTCCCGGTGAAGCCCGGCGTGAAGTTCCACGACCTGCTCGTGGTCTCGCTCGGCGGCAAGGGGCAGTACGAGCACGTCATCAACAACACGGGCGCCGCGACGTCGGGTACGTCGACCACCCCGTCCACCGTCGTCTCGTTCCCCTGACCACCCCTGATCCACCCCTGTTCCACGCCTGTTCCACGCCTGATCCACGCCTGATCCACGCCTGACTCCCGCGGGACGCGGGGCGGCCCGGTGGCCGTCCCGCGTTTTCCGGGCCATCCGAGAGAGCGCTCTCCCATCTCTTCCATCCCTTCCAAGGAGCTGTGAACCGATGAAACTGCACCCGCGGGCCCTGTCCGCCTTACTGGTGTGGGTCGCCTGCGCCGTGACCGCCGCCGCCGGTCTCGGCCTGACCACCCTGACCGCACAGGCCTCACCCGACCCGGGCACCTCCGTCCACCTGGGCATGGACCACTCCCAGGTGGCCCCGCTCGCCGGAGGCGACGACCCGGACGGTGACGGCTACATCCCCGCCGTACCGCAGGTCACGGGCGTCACCCCGTCCTGGAACAACCCACCGGACCGGTACTTCCACGAGTTCCAGGCCAACTGCGCGGTCAGCAGGACCGCCCCGGACGACCCGATCGTCTTCGCGGGCCGCCCCGGCGCCTCGCACGACCACACCTTCCTCGGCAACACCACGACGAACGCCTTCAGCACCACCGCCTCCCTGAGCGCCGGCGGCACCGCCTGCAACGCGCCCGGCGACCTGTCCGGGTACTGGATGCCGACGCTCTACAACGGCAGCCAACCGGTCCTGCCCACCGGCCCGCAGGTGATCTACTACAAGACGGGGGTCACCGACTACACGAGCGTGCGCCCCTTCCCCAAGGGCCTGCGGTTCGTCGTCGGCAGCCCGGCCCAGACGGCGGCCGAGTTCCGGGCGCACAAGGGCTGGGTCGAGGGCTGGGAGTGCGGCGACAGCTTCAAGAACGTCGAGTTCCCGGCGAACTGCCCCGCGGGCACCCAGCTCAACATCCGCATGCAGGCTCCCAGTTGCTGGGACGGCAAGTACCTCGACACCCCGGACCACAAGGCGCACATGGCCTACCCGGTGATAAAGCCCGGCAACAACGACAACGTCTGCCCCGCCGACCACCCGGTCGCACTGCCGATGGTCGAGTTCAAGATGGCCTTCCCGGTCAGCGGCGACATGTCGCAGGTGAGGCTCTCCAGCGGGGCCGGTCACACCTTCCACTTCGACTTCTTCAACGCGTGGGACGACCGCACCCTGAACGCCATGGTCGAGCACTGCGTCAAGGGCGGCCTCCAGTGCAACGCCCGGGGCTACGACGAGACCCACCCCGAGGCCGGCGGCGTACTCGGCCCGGACTACCGCCTCCCCTAGCTCTCGACTCCCCTCCCCCCACCCCCTCCAAGGAGGTTCCGGCATGCTCACCCGCATGCGCACCCTCACCGCGGCAGCCGTGCTCGCGGGAGCCGTCACCGCCTTGCCCGCCCTTCCCGCGCACGCCGCGGGCAGCGTGGTCAAGGTGACCGGCTCCCAGGGCAACTGGCAGCTCCAGGTGGACGGTTCGCCGTACCAGGTCAAGGGCGTCACCTGGGGTCCTTCCCCGGCCGACGCGGCGCGCCTGCTGCCCGACGTGAGATCGCTGGGCGCCAACACCATCCGCACCTGGGGCACCGACGCGAGCAGCCGTCCGCTGTTCGACGCGGCGGCGGCCAACGGGATCAAGGTCGTCGCGGGCTTCTGGCTCCAGCCCGGCGGCGGCCCGGGCAGCGGCGGCTGCACCGACTACGTGACGGACACGACGTACAAGAGCACCATGCTGGCCGAGTTCACCCGGTGGGTGCAGACCTACAAGGA
This sequence comes from Streptomyces sp. NBC_00536, assembly GCF_036346295.1. NCBI lineage: Bacteria > Bacillati > Actinomycetota > Actinomycetes > Kitasatosporales > Streptomycetaceae > Streptomyces > Streptomyces sp. NBC_00536. The sequence goes on from NZ_CP107819.1 coordinate 463,646, forward strand.
CCACCCGGGCGTGCTGATGTGGAACGTCGGCAACGAATCGGTGCTCGGCCTGCAGAACTGCTACGCGGGCACCGAGCTGGAGAACCAGCGGGGTGCCTACACCACCTTCGTGAACGACGTGGCGAAGGCCATCCACCGGATCGACGCCAACCACCCGGTGACCTCCACCGACGCGTGGGTCGGCGCCTGGACGTACTACAAACGCAACTCCCCCGACCTCGACCTGTACGCGGTCAACTCCTACAAGGAGGTCTGCGGGGTCAAGCAGGCCTGGGAGCAGGGCGGTTACACCAAGCCGTACATCGTCACCGAGACCGGCCCGGCCGGTGAATGGGAAGTGCCGAACGACGCGAACGGGGTGCCGCGGCAGGTCGGCGACCAGGCCATGGCCGATGGCTACACCAACGCGTGGAACTGCGTCACGGGCCACCGGGGGGTGGCGCTGGGCGCGACCGTGTTCCACTACGGCACCGAGTACGACTTCGGCGGGCACTGGTTCAACCTGACCCCCGCGGGCGAGCGCCGCAAGGCCTACTACGCGGTGAAGCGGATGTACGGCGGGAACACGGCCGGGGACAACCTGCCGCCGACCGTGTCCGTGCCCTCTGTGGCCGACGCCTCGGCGGTTCCGGCCGGGAAAGAGATCACCATCCAGGCTCCGGCGACCGACCCGGAGGGCGACGCGCTGTCGTACGAGGTGCTCTGGGGCGGCAAGTACGTCGACGGGGGCGGCGGGCTGCTCTCGGTGGCCTCGGGCGCCCTCGGCAACGGCACCGTCAAGGCCACGGCCCCGGCCAGGACGGGTGTGTGGATCCTGTACGTGAAGGTCAAGGACGGCCGGGGCAACGTGGGCGTGGAGCAGCGCTCGGTGAAGGTCGTCCCGCCGCCGGTGTCCGGCACGAACGTGGCGCTGAACCGGCCGACCACCGCCTCCACCTTCCAGAAGGACACCTGGGGCGGCTGCCCGTGCGGCGCGGCGCTGGCCACGGACGGCCGCGACGACACGCGGTGGGCGAGCAGTTGGGCCGATCCGCAGTGGCTCCAGGTGGACCTGGGCGCGGTGAAACAGCTGAGGCACGCGCAGTTGGTGTGGGAGACGGCGTACGGGAAGGCGTACACCGTCCAGGTCTCCGACGACGGCCGGAACTGGCGCACGGCGTACGCCACGTCCACCGGGGACGGCGGTGTCGACGACTTCGACATCGCGGCTTCGGGGCGGTACGTACGCCTGGACATGACCCAACGGGGCACCGGCTACGGATACTCGCTGTTCCACTTCGGCGTGTATTCCTGACCGGCCCGGCCACCTGAACCCCGCGCGCCGCCCCCTTTCCCCGCCAGGGCGGCGCGCGGTCGGGTCCGCGGCGGCTTCGGCCGTTCGGGCAGCGCGGGCGGCGGGTCTGCGGCGAAGGGGGAAGGGGCGTCGCGATGATCGGCCCAGGAGGTGGGCCCGTCGTGATCGTCATCATCGTGGTTCTCGTCGCGGCGCTGCTGGCTTCGGTCGCCGCGAACCGGTACCTGCGCCCGCGGCTCGTGGACGCGCAGGACCAGGGGATGAAGGTGCAGGAGCTGATCGGCCCCATGCAGACCCTGACCATCCTGCTGCTGGCCTTCGTCCTGGTCACCGCTTCGGCCTCGTACGGCATGGCGGACAGCGCGGCCCGTCGTGAGGCCCACGAGCTGGCCCATCTGGCCGCCATGGCCACCTACGCCCCCGACCCGCAGCGGACCGAGCTGCTCAAGGACACCGTCTGCTACGCCCGTACCGTACGGACGGCCGAGTGGCCCGCCATGGCCGAGGTGCGGACCTCGGACGCCTCCGACCAGTGGAGCCGCGATTTCCGGCGGGTGTTCCAGGCGTTGCGGACCGAGCAGGCCTTCGGGATGCTCGTCGCGGCCGACGACCAGCGCTCGCTCGCGCGTGAGGAACGGATGGCGCAGGCCAGCCCCAGCGTCCCGGCGCCGATGTTCTGGTTCCTGCTCGCCGTGCTCACGGTGACGGTGATCGCCCTGGGCATCGCGGTGCCGCACCGGAGCAACCGCGGGCACATCGCGGCCCTCGTCGTCATCACCGTCCTGCTGGGCGGCGCGCTGGTCATCATCCGCGATGTCGACCGGCCGTTCGGCTGGCTCATCAACGTGCCGCCCACGTCGGTCCGGGCCGTCGAGAACCAGGTGCTGCGCGATCTCCAGGCCGGGCACGCCCAGGTCTCGCTCCCCTGCGGGGCCGACGGGAACAAGGTCTGAACCCCGCGGCTCAGACCTCGATGACGATCTTGCCCGCGGTGTGTCCGTCCTGGCTGAGCGCGAAGGCGGCCGCCAGCTCGGACAGCGGGAAGGTTTCGGCGACGGTGACGGTGAGCTTCCCGTCCTCGGCGAGACGGGCCAGTTCGGCGAGGTCCGTACCGACCGGGCGGACCCACATCCATTCGCCTCCGGCGCCCAGCACGGACGGGTCGGCGATCGAGGCGTGGCGGCCGCCGTCGGCCAGGACCGCCTCCGTGACCTCCAGGACCCCGCCGACGAAGTCGGCGGCCACGGTGACCCCGTCCGGGGCCAGGGCGCGGACCCGCTCGGCGAGGCCGTCCCCGTAGGCGACGGGTTCGGCGCCCAGCTCGCGCAGCCGGTCGTGGTTGCGGGGCGAGGCCGTGCCGATGACACGGGCGCCCAGGGCGCGGGCGATCTGGACGCCGAAGGAGCCAACGCCGCCCGCCGCGCCGTGCACGAGGACGGTGTCGTCCTTGCCGGTGCCGAGCCGGGTGAGCAGCTGGTACGCGGTGAGCCCGGCCAGCGGGAGTCCGGCGGCCTCGGCCCAGCCGAGGGCGGCGGGCTTGTGCGCGAGGGCGCGGACGGGCACGGTGACGAACTCGGCGAAGGTCCCGCCGTGCACGTAGTCCTTGCGGGCGTACGCCATGACCTCGTCGCCCGCGGTGAACTCGGGGGTGTCGATGCCGACGACCTCGACGGTGCCGGCCACGTCCCAGCCGGGGACCACCGGGTAGACGACGTCCATGAGGCCGTCGAGGCCGCCCGCCATGATCTTCCAGTCGACCGGGTTGACCGCGGCGCACCTGACCCGGACCAGGACTTCGCCGGGCCCCACCTTGGGCACCGGCAGCCGGGTCTCGGCGAGCACCTCCGTCCCGCCGTACGTCTCGTACGCCATCGCCAGCATGGTGCCCTCGCTGTCCTCGGACATGCGTCTCGCCTCTCCGTGAGCTGGTGGAACCGCCCCCGGGCCCATCCCACCACGAAACGCCGCGCCCGTCCCCCGGGGCGGGGCGGGCACGGCGCGGTGTCACGGGCCGGTCAGCCGGCGCCGTGGGCGGCGCGGTGGGCGGCGCGGTGGGCGGCGCGGTGGGCCTCGATGACGGAGGCGTAGTGGTGGCCGCTGGCCTTGACGGTGCGCAGCTGGCTGGCGAAGTCGACGTGGACGAGGCCGAAGCGTTTGGCGTAGCCGTAGGCCCATTCGAAGTTGTCGAGCAGGGACCAGGCGTAGTAGCCGGCCAGGGGGGCGCCGCGGCGGGCGGCGCGGGCGCAGGCCGCGAGGTGGGAGTCGAGGTAGGCGGTCCGCTCGGGGTCCGTGACGCTCCCGTCGGGGGCGACGGTGTCGGGGTAGGCGGAGCCGTTCTCGGTGACGTAGAGGCGGCGGGCGCCGTACTCCTCGGTGAGCCGCATCAGCAGGGTCTCGATCCCGTCCGCGTCGATCTCCCAGTCCATGCCGGTGCGCGGGACGGCGGGGCGGTCGATCTGGCGGGCGTACGGGGCCGGGCCGCCGGGGTCGTCGGTGACGTACTGCGGGAAGTAGTAGTTCAGGCCGAGCCAGTCCAGGGGCGCCGCGATGGTGGCGGGGTCGCCGGGGCGTTCGGGCAGGTCCACGCCGTAGACCTCGCGCATGTCGGCGGGGAAGCCGCGGCCGTGGACCGGGTCGAGCCACCAGCGGTTGACGTGTCCGTCCATGCGCCGGGCGGCGGCGCGGTCGGCTTCGCTGTCGGTGGCGGGTGCGATGGTGGAGAGGTTGTTGACGATGCCGATCCGCGCGTGCGGGGCGGCGGCGCGGATGGCCCGGGTGGCCAGGCCGTGCCCGAGGAGCAGGTGGTAGGAGGTGCGTACGGCGACGGTCAGGTCGGTCAGGCCGGGGGCCATGGTGCCTTCGAGGTGTCCGATCCAGGCGGAGCACAGGGGTTCGTTGAGGGTGGCCCACTGGGTGACCCGGTCACCGAGCCGTTCGGCCACCTGGGCGGCGTAGGCGGCGAAGTGCTCGGCGGTGTCCCGTTCGGGCCAGCCGCCGCGGTCCTGGAGGGTCTGCGGCAGGTCCCAGTGGTAGAGGGTGACGCAGGGCTCGATGCCCGCGGCGAGCAGTGCGTCGGTCAGCTGGTCGTAGAAGTCGAGGCCCTTGGGGTTGGCCGGGCCGTCGCCGCCGGGGACCACCCGGGGCCAGGCCACCGAGAACCGGTAGGCGTTGGTGCCCAGGGCGCGCATCAGCGCGATGTCGCCCCGCCAGCGGTGGTAGTGGTCGCAGGCGGTGTCGCCGTGGTCGTTTCCCGCGGTGTTGCCGGGGGTGTGCGAGAAGGTGTCCCAGATCGACGGCGTACGGCCGTCCTCGTCGGCGGCGCCTTCGATCTGGTAGGCGGAGGTCGCGGTGCCCCAGGCGAAGTCGCGGGGCAGCGCGGCGAGGTCGATGGGCCGGGGCTCGGTCACGACGGTCCTTCCGGGTGCGGTGGGCGGGGGTGCGGCGCTCATTTGACGGCTCCCGCGGTGAGTCCGGCCACCAGATAGCGCTGGAGCAGCAGGAATCCGGCGACGACGGGGACGCTGACGACCAGTGAGGCGGCCATGATCTGGTTCCAGTACACGTCGTTCTGGGTGGAGTAGCCCTGCAGGCCGACGGCCAGGGTGCGGGTCTGCTGGTTGGTCATGACCGAGGCGAAGAGGACCTCGCCCCAGGCGGTCATGAAGGAGTACACGGCGACGGCGACGATGCCCGGGACCGCGGCCGGGACGACGACGCGAAAGAGCGCGCCGAGCGGGCCGCAGCCGTCGACGGTGGCGGCCTCGTCGAGGTCGCGGGGCACCGAGTCGAAGTAGCCGATGAGCATCCAGATGGAGAAGGGGAGCGAGAAGGTGAGGTAGGCGAGGATCAGCCCGGCGCGGGAGCCGTAGAGGGCGATCCCGGTGGCGTTGCCGACGTTCACGAAGATGAGGAAGAGCGGCAGCAGGAAGAGGATGCCGGGGAACATCTGGGTGGAGAGCACCGTGACCGTGAACAGGCGCTTGCCGCGGAAGTGGTAGCGGCTGACGGCGTAGGCCGCGAAGACGGCGATGACCACGGAGGCGGCGGTCGCCGAGCCCGCCACGATCAGGGAGTTCACGAAGTACTTCGCCAGCGGCACCGTGTGCCAGATGTCGGCGTACGGGCGGACGGTGAGCCCGCTGGGGATCCAGTGGAAGGCCCCGGCGACGTCCTTCAGCGGCTTGAGCGAGCTGGTGATCATCACGTAGACGGGCAGCACGACGAAGCCGGTGAGCAGGGTCAGGAAGACCGCCCGGACCACCTGGAAGGAACGGGCCGGGGCGAGCGGGGACCTGCGCCGGGCCTCAGGCATCGGCCTTGCTCCTTCCGCGGCTGGTGACGAGCAGGTAGAGGGCGGTGACCAGCAGCAGGAAGAGCAGCAGGAGGACGGACATCGCCGATCCGGTGCCGAAGTTCCAGGTGACGAAGCTGGCCTGGTAGATGTGAATGGAGATCAGGTCGGCGGCCTGCGGGGCCGACTTGCCGAACAGCACGAACGGCGTGTTGAAGTCGTTGAAGGTCCACAGGAACAGGACCAGCACCAGGACCTGGTTGACGGGCCCGATGGAGGGCAGGGTGATCCGGCGGATCTGCTGCCAGGTCCCCGCGCCGTCGAGGGCGGCGGCCTCGTACAGCTCCTTCGGGATGTTCTGCAGGGCGGCCATCACGATCAGGAAGGCGAAGGGCCAGCCCTTCCAGACGGACACGATGAGCAGCGCCCAGAAGCTGTTGTCGCCGAGTAGCCAGAAGGTGTGCTCGCCGCTCATGCCCAGCTGGTCGTGCAGGACATGGTTCACCAGGCCGTTGTCCCGCTGGAACATGAATCCCCAGGTGATGACGGCGGCGTAGACGGGGAGCGCGTACGGGACGAGGAACAGTGCGCGCAGGACGCCGCGGCCGCGGAAGGTGTCCTGCATGAAGACGGCGGCCGAGGTGCCGATGAGCCAGCACAGGCCCACCGAGAGGAGGGTGAACTGGCAGGTGGTGAGGAACGATCGGAGCAGGTCGGCGCCGACGGGCGCGTTGACGTCGACGGCCAGGGAGTAGTTGTCGAAGCCCGTCCAGGGTGCGCGCGACCAGTGCCGGATGACGAACTGGGTCAGCTGCCGGAAGCTCATCAGGATGCCCATCACCATGGGGATCAGGTGGATGAGCAGTTCCATCAGCAGGGCGGGCAGGAGCAGCAGGTAGGGCAGGGCGGTACGGCGCAGCCGTCCGGTGCGGCGCACTCGGGCGGTGGTGCGGCGTACCCGCCCCGCGGTGGCGGACGTCATGGGGAGGGGCTCACTGTCATGGGTGGGGGCTCACTTCGCCATCTGCTGCTGGGCCTTGGACAGCTTGGCCTTCACGGATTCGGTGGTGACGGCGCGCCCGGCGGCGGCGTCGGCGAAGAGTTCCTTGACGGCGGTGCCGACGGCCGTCTCGAACTGGGACTCCTCGGGGACCTGCGGGAGCGGGGCGGCGCTGGTGCCCAGGGTGGTGCGCAGGACGGTGAGGTCCTCGGTGGCGAAGGCCTGGTCCTGCTGGGCGGCCTTGACCGGCGGGATCGAGCCGTAGGTCTTGTTGAGCAGCTTCTGTTCCTCGTCGCTGGTCATGAACTTCACGAACCGCAGCGCGCCGTCGATGTTGTCGGTGTTCTTGAAGACGGCCATGTTGATGCCCGCGACCATGGAGTTGGTGTTCCTGCCCTGGCCGGGTGCGCCGCCCGCGGGGACCGGGACGGGGGCCACGCCCCAGTCGCCCTCCTTCATGCCGTGAGCCTTGAAGCTGCTGGCCGCGCTCTGCCAGAGCACCATGGCGGTCTTGTTGTTGGCGAAGTCCTGGAGGGACTGGTTCTTGTCGTACTCGGCGTTGCCGGGCGCGATGATCTTGTCCTTGGCCATCAGGTCGACGTACTGCTTGACCGCTTCGACGTTGGCCGGGGTGTCGAAGGTGGGCTTGCCCGCCTGGTCGAAGAACGCGGCGCCGTGCTGCCTGGACAGGACGAAGGCCTGGTGGATGTTGTTCGAAAGGTTCGAACCCTCCGCGCCCAGCGCCCACTTGCCGTCCTTGGACAGCTTCTGGCCGGTGGTGACCATCTCGTCCCAGGTGGCGGGCGGCTTCGCGATGCCCGCTTCCCGGAACATCTTCTTGTTGTAGTAGAGCGCGTACGACATGGAGTACAGGGGGACGGCGGCCGGGTCCTGGCCGCTCGCCCCCGCGGAGCCGATCGCGGACTCGACGAAGCGGTCGCGCCCGCCGATCGCTTCGAAGTTCTCGGCGTTCCAGGGCAGCAGCGCGCCGGTGGCCTGGAGGGAGGAGGACCAGGTGTTGCCGATGTTGAGCACGTCCGGACCCTGGCCGGAGGCGGTGGCCGCCAGGATACGGTTGAGAAGGTCGGCCCAGGGGACGACCTCCAGCTTGACCTTGATGCCGGTCCGCTCCTCGAACTTCTTCAGCTCCGGGCCGAGGGTCGCCTGGTCCGCCGCGATGTCGGGGCCCTGGTTGGAGGCCCAGTAGGTGAGTTCCTTGGGGGCGGTGTTGGAACCGCCCTCGTCGCCGGTGGAACCGCCGCCGCATGCGGTGGCGGCGGCCAGCAGGGAAGCGGTGACCACGGCGGCGGCCGCGGCTCGGGTTCTGCGCATGGCGGATCGGCCCCTTTCAACAGGGTCGGGCGAGCGGCCTGTTGGAGGTCCGGGGGCCGCCTTTCGGCCGCCCCGTCGCTTCCAGGCCTTAATTTAGGACGTGAGTTAAGCCTCGGGAAAGGGTCGCGTCAAGGGGTCGCGCAAGGGTATGTTGCGAATCGTTGTCAGGGCGGAAGGAGCCACATGACGGGCAGTCACGGACGTACGGTGCGGGACCTGCGGCGCGGCAACCGCAGCGCCGTGCTGCAGCGGTTGTACTTCGGCGGACCCATGAGCCGCCAGGAGCTGGGCCCGGTCACCGGACTCAGCTCCGGATCCGTCAGCAACGTGGTCGGCGAACTGGTCGCCGACGGCCTGCTGGAGGAAGCGGGCATCGTCGACTCCGACGGCGGCCGGCCGCGCACCCTGCTCCGGGTGGCGCCCGGCAGCGCCCACATGATCGGGGTCGACGTCGGCGAAACCCGGGTCCGGGTCGAGCTGTTCGACCTGACCCTCACCGAACTCGCCCGCACCGAACTCCCGTTGCTGCCGCGCGGCTGCTACGACGTCGGGCCCATCGTCGACCACATCCGCACCGGCATCGCCGCCGTCCTCGCCGAGGCGGGCGTCGGTACGGACCGGCTCCTGGGCGTCGGCATCGGCGTCCCCGGCATCATCGAGCGCGGCGCGCCCGGCGGCACCGTGGTGCACGGCCAGACCATCGGCTGGGACGCGGTCCCGTTGGAGGCCCTGCTGCGCGCCACCGGGGCCGTGCCCGAGGAGGTCCCGTACCTCATCGACAACGGCGCCCGCACCCTCGGCCAGGCGGAGATGTGGTTCGGGGCGGGGCGCGGGGCGCGCGAGGCCGTCGTCGTCCTGTTCGGCTCCGGCGTGGGCGCCAGCCTGGTCACCGACGGCTCCCCCGAGGGCGGTTCCACCGACGGCACCCCGCTGGAGTGGGGCCACCTGACGGTGTCGGTGCGCGGGCGGCGCTGCCGGTGCGGCGCCCTGGGCTGCCTGGAGGCGTACACCGGGGCCGAATCGCTGCTGGCCCGGTGGGCGGAGCGGGGCGGCGGCGCCGGGGAGGTCCAGGACGAGGAGGAGGCCCTCGCGGTGCTGCTCGCGCACTCCACGGCCGGGGACCCGGTGGCCGTGGACGTCCTGGAGGAGACCGCCGAGTACCTGGGCGCCGGACTGTCCGACCTCATCAACCTCTTCCAGCCCGAGCGGATCCTGATCGGCGGCTGGGCGGGGCTGATGCTGGGCCCGCACATCCTGCCCTCGGTCCGCGCACACGCCCGGCGCCACTCGCTGCGCCACCCCGCCGACCGGGTCACCATCGACCTCGGCTCACTGGGCCCGGACGCGGTCACCGTGGGCGCCGCCACCCTGCCCCTGTCGGCCTTCTTCACCACGGGCGGCCGCCGCCCCGCCCCCGCTCCCCCGGCCGAACCCCCGGGCTGGCACGCCTCCCTGGCCACGCGGGGCGGGAGCCGCTGACGGGCCTTCCTCAGGGCGCGGGACGGGCCCGGGGCGCCCGGGCCGCGCGGGTCGCCGCCAGGGCGACCACGAGCAGCAGCAGGGTCGCCAGTACGAGCGCCGGGCGCGGCCCGTGTCCGAGGGTGAGCGCGCCGCCCGTCAACGCCCCGGCGAGCAGGGTCAGTACGGTGACCAGACGGCGTACCGAGGCCGGACCCCAGCGGTCGGCGGCGAGCCCGGCCAGCGCCCGGGTGACGACCGTGGTGGTCAGGTCGGGCACGCCGAGCCGGTGCACGACCCCGTTCTGCAGGCCCATGCCGAGGGCCAGCGGGACGATGACGGCGAGCTGCCCGGCGCCGCCCTCCCGGGTCGCGAGCGCCGCACCCACCAAGGCGGCCTGCACGGCCACCAACGGGCCGGCCAGACCCGCGGCCTCCCTCGTCCGGCGCAGCCTCCCGGCCACCAGCGCCCCGGCGAGGAAGGCGGCCAGGGCCACCGCGGAGGCCTCCGCGGACAGGGTGCGGTCCCCGGCGAGCGCGAAGCCGAGGAAGACGACGTTCCCGGTCATGTTCGCGACGAAGACGTGGTCGAGCCCGAGGAAGCTGACCGCGTCGACCAGTCCGCTGACGAAGGTCAGGACGATCAGCAGCGGGGGCAGCACCCCGTGCGGGTTCCCCGCGCCCGCGTCCCCTCCCGCCGGACCGGGGGCCGGGCCGGGCGGGAACAGCAGGTCGCCCAGTATGCGCAGCGCCCCGCGACGCGCGGTGGCGGTCGGGCGGGGCGGCGGATCGGATTCCATGCGCGCACTCCCTCAGGATCTGCGGCCGAGCCGCCGACGGGGGAATCGTACTGATCAGCGGTGCGCTCCGGGGTCAGCGACTCCCGGCGGGGATTGCCGACGCGGTGCGGGCCGCCTCGCTGGCGGAGCGTTGGCGCCCCTGACAGAGTCCCCGTTCTCATGGTGTTCCGGGTCACGGTTGAAGTCGCCCATGACGGTCCACGCGCGGCCCGCTGAGGTCGCTTGGTGAGCATGCACGACCTCGCCGCGGGTCTGGGCGCCCGGGATCGGCCGTCGCCAGGTCAGGCCGAATCCCGGACGACCAGCCGCGGCTCGAACAGCACCGGCGTGGCGGCTTCCACCGCGGTCCCGACCGCCGGCGCAGCCGCCACGGGAGCCGCCACGGCGTCGAGCAGCAGCCGGACCATCTCCGCCGCCATGTCCTCCACCGGCTGGCGTACGGTCGTCAGCCGCGGGCGGCAGGACAGGGCGGCGCTGGAGTCGTCGAAGCCGACGACGGCCACGTCGTCCGGGATCCGCCGGCCGTGCTCGCGCAGCACCAGGCAGGCGCCCTGGGCCATCAGGTCGTTGGCCGCGAACACCCCGTCCAGGTCCGGGTGTTCGGCGAGCAGCCGGAGCATGGCCCCTTCACCGCCCTCGACCGTGAAGTCCGCCCCGGCGACCGCGAGCGGCGGCCGCCCGGTCGCCCCGAGGGCCTCCGCGCAGCCCGCCACCCGCTCCCGGCTCGCCGGTACGCCGGCGGGCCCCGCGATGACCGCGATGCGGCGGCGGCCGCCCGCCAGCAGGTGCCCGGCCGCGAGCGCGCCGCCGTCCCGGTGCCGCAGGTCCACCGACGGCAGGGGCACGTCCGGTTCGGGCCGCGCGAACAGGACGGCGGGCAGTCCGGCCCGCGCGAGCAGTCCCGGCAGCGGGTCGTGCGGGTGGGTGGAGACCAACAGGGCTCCGTCCGCGCCACCTTGGGCGAGGTAAGCGACCAACTCTGCCCGGTCCGCGTCCGTTTCGGCGCACATCAGTACCGGATGCACCCCGCGCGGGCGCAGCGCGCGCACCACGCCGCTGACCACCCGGCCGAAGAAGGGGTCCTGGAAGACCCGGGCCGCGAACTCGTCCGGTGTGTCCGTGCCCGCCCCGGAGACCACCAGCGCGACCGCCCCGGCCCGCCGGGTCACCAGGGAGCGGGCGGCCCGGTTGGGCACGTACCCGGTGGCGTCCACCGCGCGCTGGACGGCCTGCCGGATCGCGGGATCCACGTTGCGGATGCCGTTGACCACGCGGGACACGGTGGCGCGGGACACCCCGGCGGCCCGGGCGACGTCCTCCAGGGTCGGCGCGGCGCCCGCGCCCGACCCCGCGCCACCGCTCCCGCCCGTGTGCCGCCCCGTGTCCATGGCGGCACTGTATCTCCCGGTCCGGGCCGGCCCGCGCCTACACCTCCAGCACGGTCCGGAGCGGCAGGTCGCCCGCCGTCGGTCCGGCGAGCACCTCGTACCCGCCCGGTTCCGTGACCCAGGTCCCGGCCGCCGGGGACCAGTACTGGAGGGCGCGCTCGGGGATCCGTACCACCGCCGTCACCCGCTCCCCCGGGCCGGCCTCGGCGGCGGCCCAGCCCGCGAGCCAGCGCGCCGGGCGGTCCACGGCCGAGCCGGGGCGGGCCAGGTACAGCTGGACCACCTGACGGCCGTACCGCGCCCCGGTGTTGCGCAGGGTCACCATGAACTCGACGGTGTCCGTGGCCTGTTCGGCCGGGGAACGGTCCAGACTCTCGAAGTTCCAGTCCGTGTAGCCGAGTCCGTGCCCGAACCAGTACACGGGCGCGCGGCCGGTGCGCAGCCAGGCGCGGTGGCCGATGTGCAGCCCCTCGGCGTACGGGAGTCGGCCGTCGGCGTCGGGGCGGGTGTCCCGGACCGGGGCGTCGGCGAGGACGGCGGGCCAGGTGGTCGGGAGGCGGCCGCCCGGTTCGCGCCGGCCGAGGAGGACGTCGGCGAGCCCGCCGCCCGCCTCCTGCCCCGGGAACCAGGACAGCAGCACGGCGCCCGCGTCCGCGCGCCAGGGCAGCTCGACGGGCCCGCCCGCCTGGACGACGACCGCCGTGCGCGGGTTGGCGCGCAGCACCGCCCGCACCAACTCGTCCTGGGGCGGCGGGAGTCGCAGGTCGCCGCGGTCGCGTCCCTCGCACTCGGTGCCGTCGGTGGTGCCGACGACCACGACCACGGCGTCGGCCGCGCGCGCCGCGGCCCGCGCCGCCGCGAGCGCCTCGACCGGGTCCCGGGCGGGCGGCGCGGCGGCCAGGACGGTGGCCCGGCCGGTGCCGGGCGCGAGCCGACGGCGTGCGGACACCCGCACGTCCCGGCCTTCGGTGAGGTGGATCCGGGCGGTGTGGAGCGGGGGCCGGACGTGCACGACGGCCGGGTCGTCCGTCTCGGCCGGGAACTCGCCGTCGAGCAGATCCACTCCGTCCACGGTCAGCCGCATCCGCCCGAAGCCGCCCAGCCCGAGCGTCCAGACGCCGCTCACCGCAGGACGGAGTACGACGGCCAGCTCGACGGTGTCGGATCCGGGAGGGAGTTCGGGCTCCAGCACCCGGCCCGAGGGCACGCACACCGAGTGCAGGGTGACCCCCCGGGCGTCCAGGACGCGCGTGCGCACTCCCGGCTCACCCGTCTCCGGATCGCGGGAGAGCCCCCGCCCCACGGGCACCGGTCCCCCGTCGTGCGGGGCCGGGCCCGGGGCGTGCAGGACCCGCACCTGCGGGGGCAGCGCGGCCCGGATACCGTCGAGCGGGCTCACCACGGAGTGCGGGAACACCTCGGCGCTGCCGCCCCCTTGGACCCGCGGGTCCCCGGCGTGGGCGCCGATGACCGCGAGGGTGCGCAGCCGCCCCGCGTCGAACGGCAGTACCCCCCGGTTCTCCAGCAGCACGGCGCTGGCCGCCACGGCATCCCGCAACACCGCGGCCGCTCCCGTCGCCGCGGCCGCTTCCGTCGCCGCGGCCGATCCCGTCTCCGCGGGGCCCTGCGCTGCCGCACGGCCCCCGGGTGGGTTCAGGGCGCCGACCCGGGCCGCCAGGCGCAGCAGGCGGCGGGTCTTGTCGGCCACGGCCTCCTCCCGGACCCGGCCGGACCGTACCGCCCGGACCAGTTCCTCGCCCCACGGACCGCAGGGCCCCGGCATCGCGAGGTCCTGGGCGGCCGCCCCGGCGGCGGCCGTCGAGCGGACCGCGCCCCAGTCGGAGACCACGGCCCCGTCGAATCCCCACTCCCCCTTCAACGGCTCGGCGAGCAGGCAACTCTCGCTCATGGTGGTGCCGTTGACCCCGTTGTACGCCGACATCACCAGCCAGACCCCGGCCCGCACGGCCAGCTCGAACGGCGCCAGGTACAGCTCGCGCAGCACGCGCTCGTCGATCCGGGCGTCCAGGGTCAGCCGGCCGGTCTCCGAGTCGTTGGCGACGTAGTGCTTCGCGGTGGCCGCGACACCCCGGGACTGGATGCCCCGGATCAGCGCGGCTCCGGTGCGACCGGCCAGTAGCGGATCCTCGGAGAAGCACTCGAAGTGCCGTCCGGCGAGGGGGCCGCGGTGCAGGTTGAGCGTGGGGGCGAGCAGGACGTGGACGCCCTTGCGCCGGGCCTCGTCGCCGAGGAGCGCGCCGAGGCGGCGTACCCGGTCCTCGTCCCAGAGCGCGGCGAGCGCACTCGCCGAGGGCAGCAGGGCGGAGGTGTCGCGCTCGTCCCAGCCGGGGCCGCGCACTCCGGCCGGTCCGTCCGAGAAGACCATCTCCCGCAGCCCGACGGCGGGTTCGGCGGCGGTCCGCCAGGTGTCCGCGCCGGTCAGCAGCCGCACCTTCTGCCGCAGGTCCAGCTTGTCCGCCAGCAGTCGCACGCATTCCTCGCCGTCACCACCACCACCGCCGCGCATGCGGGCCCCTTCACGTCGGATCGCCGGGTTCTCGGGAGAGCGCTCTCCCAGATGATCCCGGGCCCCTCCGGAGCCTGTCAACGGTGGTGAACACTCGGCGAGTTCGGAACGCCATGCGAACCGAGCGGCACGCCTCGGCGGCCGCTCGGTTCCCGCGCTGTTCCGGATGAAGAGGTTTTCCCGGCGAAGTGGTGCTCCCGGGCGGTCAGTTCACCGTCACGGTCACGGTGGGCGACACGGCATCGCCGACCATCACCCGCAGTTGTTCCTTGCCCTTGTCCCGGAAGGTGTTGTCCAGGGAGTAGCTACTGCCCTGTTTCACGGTCGTACTCGCGTGCAGCGTCGTCCACTTGGTGCCGTACTTGTGCTGCAGCACCACCTTGGCGCCGATCGGCACGCCCTTCGTCCGGCCGGTGAAGGTGACCTTCCCGCCCGCCTTGACCGTGGTCGGGGTCGCCGTGAGGGTCACGGTGGCGGTCGATGTGGAGGCCGAGGCGGAGGCGGAGGGGCTCGGCTTGGGACTCGCGGCGGCGGAGGCGAAGGTACCGGCGGCTCCGGCCGCCAGCAAGGCCGCGGACAGCGCGCCGACGGCGGCCATCCGGACGCGGCGACCGCGCGGGCCGTACGCGCCGCGCGGGCCGCGCAGGTCACTCGGTGTGGCGTTCACATTGGACTCCCGTCGTGACGGTCTCCCCCATGTGGAGCGAAAACACCCACAATGGGGCGATTCATGCGGGTTCGATGCTACGGACCTCCGCCGACGCGTGTCGACTCGATCATGGCCGCCGGGACGGTGAGCGCCGGTTCAGTGCCGCTCGGCTGATCCAGTACGTGAGGATCAGCCCCCAGAAGACCGGGAAGGCCAGCCCGCCGACCAGTCCGGCGCCGAGCCCCGGAAGGGCCAGGACGACCACCGAGCACAGGGCCATCACCGCCACCGGCACGGCCATCGCGACCACCGGCGGGCAGGCGCGCGCGGTGAGCAGCATCGGGCGCCGCAGCCTCGGGGAGATCTTGCCGCGCTGCCACAGCACCCAGCCCGCCCACAGCCCCACGAGCAGCACCGCCACGGTCGCGGTGACGGCGGTCCGGGCGGTGTCTCCGGCGTCCTGCGGAGCCCGGGAGCCGATGGCGAGCACGAATCCGATCAGGGCGGGCCAGCGGGCTCCGGCCGCGACCCCCCAGGCCATGGCCTCCAGGTTGTGCCGGGCGTGCCGGTCGTCCCGGTCGAGGGCGGCGGAATCGACGAACCCCTCGGCGGCGCGGGTCCAGGCGGCGCGGCTGAACCAGCTGCGCCGCATGTGGAGCGTGGCCAGGTTGTTGTGGGCCTCGCTGTTCTCCGGATCGAGGCGGAGGGTGGTCTCGTAGGCGAGCCGGGCGGTGGCCCGGTCGCCGAGGCGGTGGGCGAGCAGTCCGACCATGAAGTGGGCCGCCGGGGCCTGGGGTTCCAGCTCGGTGGCGCGCCGGGCGGCGTCGTACGCCTCCTTGCGGCGGCCGCGCTGTCCACCCTGTTCCAGGACGACCGCGAGGCAGTGGTGGCCACCCCAGAAGAGCGGGCTGAGCGCGATGCAGCGGTGCGCGGCCTGTTCGGCCTCGGCGAACCGGCCCAGCTTGGTGAGGGTGTCGACCCGTACGAGCCATGCGTAGGTGTCGTCGGGTGCGACGCGCAGGGCTTCGTCGACGCATCGCAGCGCGCCGGCCGGATCTCCGAGCGAGCGGCGGCAGCGGGCGAGCAGGATCAACGCCCTTCCGTCGTCGGGGTGTTCGGCCAGATGGGCGCCGACGAGCGCCGCGGCCTGCGCGAAGCGGCCGAGGTCGTGCAGTGCCTCGGCGCGGTCGAGGCCGCCGTCGCCGTCGGCCCGCTCCGCGCGGGGCGGCTCGTCGTGGGGCGCCTCGTCGTGGGGCGGGTCGGCTCGGGGCGGCTCGGCGCTCATTTGATCTTCTTCCGGTCGTGGAGGACGGTCACCAGGGCCGGGACGAGTCCGGTCCAGAACACCACCTGCGGAACGCCGCGAGCGGTCCACGGGACGACGGCGAGCAGCACTCCGGCGAGCGTCGCCCAGGCCGCCTGGCCGAGCACCACCCGGGCCCACGGCTCGCGGGCGATCAGCGGGCGCACGCTCAGGCGCGCGCCGAGCCGCATCCGCCGGTAGCGGCGCCAGGCGCCGAAGCCCCAGACGGCGCTCATCAGGGCGAGCGCCCACAGCCGCATGCCGATCGGCAGCGGCAGGGCCTTGGGCACCTCGCCCTCGGTCGGGAAGACGTCGAGGGCGGCCGCGGCGATGGCCAGGCAGGCGAGGGCGAGCCAGCGGGTGCCGCGCAGCATCCGGTAGACGGCGGCGTCAAGCCCGGAGCGCAGGTCGGCCGAGCCGGGTACGGCGGCCAGCGCGGCGGCGAAGGTGTCGGCGGCCCGGGCCGCGCTGGTCCCGGGTTTGTCGGCCTCGCGGCGGGCGAGGTAGGGCACGGCGAAGGTGTTGCCCGGGTCCGTGCCGAGCAGGGTCTTGCGGGCTTCCTCGGCGGCCTCCGCGCGTCCCGTCTCGGTGGCGACGTAGAGCAGCACTTCGAGGACCCACCGCTCCTCGGGGCCGAGGCGGGCGGCGGCGCGCGCCTCCTCCCAGGCCTCGTCGGGGCGCTGCGGGTCGGCGAGCATGAGGAGTTCGGCGCGTCCGGCGCGTGCGAGCCAGTTGTCCGGGTCGATCCGGACGGCGCGTTCCATCATGTCCAGCGCGTCGGCGTAGCGGCCGACCCGGCGCAGGCAGAAGGAGCGGACGAAGTAGGCGTCGTAGTGCTCGGGGTCGCGGACGAGCACCTCGGCGGTGGCGTCGTATGCCTGCTGGTAGTCCCGGAGCTGGAAGTGGGCGCGGGCGAACCAGACCCGGGCGAAGAGGTCTTCGGGGTCTTCGGCCAGCCGGCGCCCGAGCACCTCCAGGGCCCGGTCGGCGCGGCCCAGATCGACCAGGGCCATGCCCTGCTCGGCGAGCGGGTCCCGCCCGTGCCGCGGCGGCCTGACGGTGGGCTGCCCGGTCACAGCTTGCGCTTCTTCTTCAGGTAGGCGAGCAGGTCGTCGTACATGCCGCCGTCGTTGGCGAACATGGCCACGTTGCGGGCGGAGGCGAACCAGGGCTCGCTGGAGGGGCGGATCTGCTTCGCGGCGGAGAGCAGGTCCTTCATGCCGATCATGCGGACGGTGCCGGTGCGTGCGGAGTCGAGCAGGGCGGTCTCGGCGGCCGTCTCGCAGACGTGGGCGAGGTCCGCGCCGGAGAAGTCCTCCGTGGCCTTGGCGAGTTTGCCCAGGTCGACGCCTTCGATGGGGCGTTCGCGCAGGTGGTAGTGGAGGATCGCCTCGCGGGCGGCGGCGTCCGGCGGCAGCACGAGCAGGGTGCGGTCGAGCCGGCCCGGGCGGCGCAGGGCGATGTCCACGTCCCAGGGGACGTTGGTGGCGGCGAGGACGAAGACCCCCTCGTGGGCGCCGCTGCCGACCCCGTCGAGTTCGGTGAGCAGCTGGTTCACGACATTGCGCAGACCGCTGTGGGCCGTGCGGCTGCGCTTGGCGCCGAGGGCGTCCAGTTCGTCGAGGAAGACCACGCAGGGCGCCTGACGGCGGGCGGTCTCGAAGATGTCGTGGACGTTCTTCTCGGACCGGCCGATCCACATGTCGAGGATGTCGGAGAGCGAGATGGACATGAAGCTCGCGCCGAGTTCGCCCGCCACGGCGCGGGCGATGAAGGTCTTGCCGCAGCCGGGCGGGCCGTAGAGGAGCAGGCCGCCGCGCAGGCTCTTGCCGTAGAGCTTGCGCAGTTCCGGGTTGCGCATGGGCGCGAGGAAGGCCGCTTCGAGCCGGTCCTTGACGTCCTGCATGCCGCCGACGTCGGCGAGGCGTACGGTCCCGGGCGCGTCGATGTCCCAGGGGGAGTCGGCGTCGTCTCCGTCCGGGCCGCCCGCGCCGTCGCTGGTGAGGGGCCGTTCGCGGCCGTCCTCGGCACCGGCACCGGCACCGGAGTCCGCCACGAAGCGGGGGCCGACGACCCCGTCGAGGTCCTGTTCCGCGGCGGCCCAGTCGAAGCGGGGGGCGGCCGCGGGGGTCCCGGGGGTGGCCGGGGCGGCGGGCGGGGCCGCGGGTCCGGCGGGCGGGAGGCCCATCGCACGGACCATCAGGGCGCGGACGTCGGCGTCCGCGGGCGCGTACTGGAGGGCGACGGCGGCCTCCGCCACGGCGGCGTCGGGGCGGCCCGCGGCGAGCAGCATCTCGGCGAGGTGCAGGCGCAGGGGAACGTCCTCGGGCGCGGCGGCGACCGCCGTGCGCAGGCTCCGGATCAGGGGGGACTCGTCGGACATGGCTTCACCCTATGGAGTGAACCCGAGGGGACGAAACCCGGCCCCCGTCGGGACGAAACCCGGCCCCTGTTGACTGGCCGGCCGACAGGTGCTCCCGCAGCGCGACGGTGGATCATGGGTGTCCGGGCCGCGGACCAGCGGCTCGCGGAACCCCCCTGTCCCGCCAACCGTAGGAGAGAGCACATGGCAGTTCCGGCCAGCACCCCCGCCACCACTCCGGTCACCGTCGTCACCGGGGGCAGCAGGGGCATCGGAGCGGCGACCTGCCTGCGCCTGGCCGCCGACGGACACCACCTGGCCCTCGGTTACGTCCACGACACCGTCGCCGCCGAAGCCACCGCGGCGAAGGTGCGGGCGGCCGGCGGACGGTGCGTGACCGTGCGCGTGGACACCTCCGAGGAGGCCGACGTGGACCGGCTGTTCGACCGGGCGCGGGCCGAACTCGGCACGGTGACCGGGCTGGTCAACAACGCGGGGGTGACGGGGCCGCTGGGCCGCCTCGCGGACGCGCGCACCGAGGACCTGCGGCGGGTGCTGGACGTGAACCTGCTCGGGTACCTGCTGTGCTGCCGCCGGGCCGCCCGCGACATGGCCGCCTCGGGCGGCGGGGCGATCGTCAACGTCTCCTCGGCCGCCGCCACGCTCGGGGCGCCCGGGGACTACGTCCACTACGCGGCCAGCAAGGCCGGTACCGACGCCCTGACCGTGGGCCTGTCCAAGGAACTCGGCGCGGACGGGATCCGGGTGAACGCGGTGGCGCCCGGCATCATCGACACCGACATGCACGCGGCGATGGGCGACCCGGACCGCGCGGCCCGCTCGGGCCCCGGGATCCCCCTGGGACGTCCGGGCCGGCCCGGGGAGGTGGCGGCGGCGATCGCCTGGCTGCTGTCCGCCGACGCCTCGTACACGACGGGCACGGTCCTGCGCGTCTCCGGCGGCCGCTGACCCCCGCACACGTGCAGAGGCCTAGCTGCCGTCCATCGCGGCGCGGGTCCGGGGGCCGTAGATGCCCGAGGGGTCGCCGGTCAGGCCGCGGTCGCGCTGGAACTGCCTGACGCCGCGCCGGGTCTGCTCGTCGTACACGCCCGAGACGGAGACGTACGTGAACCCCTGCGCGAAGAGCCGTTCCTGCAGGGTGCGCACCTCGGCCCCGGAGTCGCCGGGCCGCAGGGTGCCGCCGCCCGTCGGGGCGGTCGGCGTCGGGGGCCGCTCGACGACGGGCCCCCCGGACGACGGGGAGCGGCCCGGTGACGGGCTGCCGGAAGCCGCCGGGGCGGAGGCCGACGGGGCGGGCGCGGAAGGGCGTACGGACCCGGTCGAGGACGCGGCGGGCTCCTCGGCGCCGGGGCTGCGGCCCAGCAGCCGGGGACCGGCCGCCGCGGGCGGGCTCACCGGGCGCGGCGGGTCGTCGGGCGGGGAGTGGAGCAGGGCCAGCAGGGTGCCCGTGGTGAGGAGCGCGAGGAGGGCGAGGACCACCAGCGAGTTGCGCGTGCCGTGTTCGCGCCGCCCGGCCGTGGGCGGTTCCGGTGCCGGTGCTGGTGCCGCTGTCGGCACGGCCGCGGTCGCCGCCTCGGCGCGCGGGGCGGGGGCCGGTGCGGGCTCCGGGGTGTGCCGCGGCCAGGGCGGGGCGCCCGTGCGGTGCGGGGCCGCCCGGCGGGACGGCCGCCCGCCGTGGGCGACGTAGGGGCGCACGAGGAGCCGGTCGTCGATGACGGGGCCGTTCTCATCGGGGTGGTGGGGCACGGTCGTCTCCTGGCAGGGACAGCGGTCAGGGGGCGGCCCCCGGCGTCAACGTAGCGCGAACCCGACGCCTCCCCGACGGCGGGGCCGGAACCGGCCGTTCCCCCCGGCCGGAAACGCCCGCCGGGACGGTGGCGGCGGGCGTGGAGAGGTGGTCGACCGCCGGCCCGCCGGTGAACGCCCCCGCGGCGACGGCCGGGTTGAACGGGGCGACCACCAGCGAGGTGGCCGCCTCCGCGGCGGCCGGTCCGGTCGGGGTCCCGATCAGAGCCAGTACCACCGGGAGCGCGAGCGTGATGACCAGCGGGCGTCACCCGTAAGCGGTACGGGACTCCGTCGTGCGGGCCGCGCATGGGGCATGGTGGAGGGATGCAGTTGCGCCGGGCCGTTCCCCTGTCCCTCGCCGTGCTCCTCGCGAGCGCCGGATGCGGCTCCGTCGGTGACGGCGCCCCTGCTCCGGCCCCCGCCCGTCCCACCGTTCCGGCCGCCGATTCCCCCGCGCCGCCTCCGCTCGGCAGGCCCAACGGGCCGATGCGTGCCGGTACGCCCTCGGGCCCGCTGTTCGTGGAGAGCGACCCGGCGCCGGCCGTCCGGCCCGGCCCCGGCACCGACGCGTCCCCGCCCGCACCCGCACCCGCGGCCGGGGAATCGCGCCGGACCGGCGAGCGCGCCATGACGCCGTCGGCGCCCCGGCGGACCGCCCCCCGCAAGCCCGCGCCGTCGCACCCGCGCCGGTACGCGGCCCCGCCGCCCGCGCGGCTGCCCGCGCAGCCGGAGATGGACGACCTGTGCACGGCCGCCGAGGGCGCCCTCCCGCCGTCGGTCCTGGACCTGTGCGTGGGCCGGTCCGGCGGCTGAACGACAGCAGGTGAACGACCGCGGGTGAACGACAGCAGGTGAACGACCGCACTGGAGAACGCGCACCGGAAAGCGCGATCATCACTTGACCCTCCCCCTGTGTGAGGCCCTGCACTGGAAGGCGTCATGTTCACCATCGGAGACTTCGCCAAACACGGCCGGGTGTCGGTCCGCATGCTGCGTCACTACGACGCCATCGGGCTGCTGCGCCCCGCCCGTGTCGACCCCGGCAGTGGCTACCGCCACTACGAGGCCGCCCAGCTCTCGCGGCTCAACCGGATCATCGCGCTCAAGGAACTCGGCTTCAGCCTCCAGCAGGTGGGGTCGATCCTCGACGAGCGGGTGGGTCCGCAAGAGCTGCGCGGCATGCTGCGGCTGCGCCGGGCGGAACTGGAGAGCGCCATGGCCGCCGCGGCGGACCGGCTCGGCCAGGTCGAGACGAGGCTCCGGAGCATCGAGAGCGAGGGAACCATGTCCACCGACGACATCGTGGTCAAGAGCCTGCCCGCCGTGCGGCTGGCCGAGTTGACCGGGATCGCCGCGAGTTACGCGCCGCAGGACATCGGGCCGGTCATCGGCCCGCTGTACGACGAACTGTGCGCCCGGCTGGAGGCGGCCCGGGTGACGCCCACGGGGCCCGGCGTCGCGTACTACGAGGACGCGCCGGAGCCGGACGGCGGGGCGATCCTCGTCCACGCGGCCCTGCCGGTGGCGGCGGCGGTCCGCGCCGAGGACCTGGGCCCGGATACGGCGATCGTCGTGCTCCCGGCGGTGGAGCGCGCGGCCACCGTGGTGCACCGGGGCGCGATGGACGACGTACTGCCCAGTTCGCAGGCCCTGGCGCGGTGGATCGACGCGCGGGGCCTGCGATCGGCCGGTTACGCGCGCGAAGTGACCCTCGCGTGCCCGCCCGACCGGGCGGAGTGGGTCACCGAGCTCCAGGAGCCGATCGCCTAGCCGCTCTTCCGCGGGTCCGCGCGGGCGGCGCAGGCAGCGCGGCGGGGCGCAGGCGGCGCAGGGTGGTACGAGCCTGGTGGCCGCGGCGGCGCCACTCGGCGCGCGGGATGCCCGCCCGCTGCCCGCCGCCGGTGATCAGGGCGTTGACCGGGGTGTGCGGGTCGGCGGCCATCCCCTTGGCCACCAGCACGCCGACGACCAGCGGGAGCAGGGCCACGGCGAGGGCGCTCCCGGCGGTGGTGACGTTCCGCAGGCTCGGGCGGCGGGTGCGGAGGGCGGCGTCGGATGTCATGTGCTCATTCGACCAGCGGCGGCCGCGCGGGGAATCGGGCGGCGTACTCAGGTCGTTGGGTGGGTGGTACTCAGTCGGCGGCGCGAGCCGGGAGGGGCAGGACACCATGGCGCACGGCGACAGCGGCGGGTTCGAGCCCGCGACGGGTGACGGACCGGCGCCCACGGGCGGTCCGGCGGCGGCGAAGGCCCGGGCCGCGGAGGTGCGTACGGCCTACGAGGGCCTGCTCACGATGCGCCGGATCCTGGGCGGCGGCTCCGCGGCGGCCGAGGGGCCGGACGCCGTCCCCGCGCCCTGGGAGCGGCAGCGGATGCCGCGCGCGGTGGCGCTCGTCCTGGAGGCGGCGGGCTTCGCGCCGTCGGCGCTGGACGCGGCGGGCGGGCGCACCGCCACCGGCTACCGGGTACGGCCCGGGGAAGCCCCGGAACGGGTCGAGGTGACCTGGGTGGGTCCCCCGGGCGGCGGGGCCGCCGGGGCGGAGGAGGAGCGGCTGACGGCCTGCGCCGAGACGCTCGGGCGGCACGGCTGGGAGTGCCTGCTCTACCGGGGCCCGCGCCGCCGCCGCTTCCTGGAGGTGGAACCGCGGCACTGAACACGGCCCCCGGCCCGGCCCGTCCCCCGCGCCGAAATCCACTGTCGCTCCCGACGCCGTTCGTGCACGCTCGTCGGATGAGCATGATGGACGCCTTCGCGACCCGGGTCACCGACGGCGAGACGGTGGGGCCCTCCGGGCCGCCGGGGCTGCCCGGGGTGATTCCGGCGGCGCGGGTGGAGTTGGTGCCGTTGGCCGTGGGGCATGCGGAGGAGATGGCCGGGGTGCTGGGTGACCCTGCGCTGTACCGCTTCACCGGTGGGGAACCGGAAGATGTCGACGCGCTGCGCGCACGCTACGCCCGGCAGAGTGCGGGTTCGCCCGACCCGGCGGTCCTGTGGGGCAACTGGGTGGTGCGGGTGCGCGGTGACGGGCGGCTGGTGGGGACCGTACAGGCCACCGTCGCGGACGGCGCCGCGGAGGTGGCCTGGGTGATCGGCACGGCCTGGCAGGGCCGGGGGTTCGCGCGGGAGGCCGCGTACGCGCTGGTGGCCCGGCTGACGGACGCCTCCGACGGCCGGGCCACCGTCGCGCACACGGTGGTCGCGCACGTCCATCCGGACCACCACGCCTCGGCGGCGGTGGCCGCCGCCTGCGGACTCGCCCCCACCTCCGAGGTGCAGGACGGCGAGGTCCGCTGGCGGCGGGGCGGGCCTCCCCGCGCGCGCTGATGTCACGCCTGGTCTGAATCGGCTTCGAGCCGGGTCGTCTCGGCCCGCAGCCATGCCGTCAGCCGACGGACGCGTGCGTCCCGCTCGGGTGGTTGACGGCTGAGGAGGTGGTAGCCGGTGCCGTCGGGAACGAAACCGAAGGGTGCGACGAGTTGTCCTCGCTCCAGGTCGTCGCGGACGACGGCGTACGGGGCGATCGCGACCCCGACGCCTGCCACGGCAGCCTGGAGAGTCAGGTAGAAGTGCTCCAGGGTCTGCTCGGAGGCGGGCTCCGCTGTCATGCCGGTGATGCGTCGCCAGTCGTCCCACGCCTGCGGCCGCGTGCCGGTGTGCAGGAGGGCGGCCCCCGTCAGGTCGGCAGCCCCCACCAGGTCGGCGGCGCCGGTCAGGCGGGCCGCGAGATCGGGCCGGCAGACGGGTCCGATCCGCTCCGCGAACAAGCGGGTCCGGCTCACCTCTTCGGGAAACGGGAAGTCGTCCCGGCGGATCGCGAGGTCGATGTCGTCCCGCTCGAAGAAGACGGGACCGCCGCCCGCGGACAGGTGGACCGTGACGCCCGGGACGTTCGCGGCCAGATCGGGCAGGCGGGGAATGAGCCACCGCATCAAGAGCGTGGGCTCGCACGAGAGGGTGAGCGGTCCTGCGGTGGTGCGGTGCGAGATCTGCCGGGCGGCCGCATCGATCTGATCGAGTGCGTCCCGGACGACGGCCGCCAGCTGACGAGCCTGCGGGGTCGGGCGCAGCGCGCGTGCCTGCCGCTCGAACAGTGTTGTCCCGAGGGACCGCTCCAGGTTCTGGATCTGTCGGCTCACCGCGCCGTGCGTCACGTGCAGTTCCTGCGCCGCCGCGGTCATGCTCGCGTGCCGGACGGTCGCTTCGAAGGGCAGCAGAGTGTTCAGAGGGGGCAGACCCGGCCATCGCATGCGTGAATTTTATTCACAGGTCCCGTGAGAACGAATCGTTTGTCCAGCCCCTTTGCCTGAACGACCATCGATCCAGTCACAGAAAATGCTGGCCTGCGGAGAGGTGGAACATGACATGACATTCCGCGACGAGGTGCGGTCGGGCATCACCGTCCTGGCGGATGACCTCACCAGCGCCGGGGACGGTGCCGCACCGTTCCGCCGGACCGGCCACGAGGCCCGGATCCTGCTCGCCGCCCCGGCGGCGGTGCCGCGGCACGCCACGGGCGTGACCGCGGTCGACCTCGGGAGCCGCGTCCTGGACGAGGAGTCCGCCGCTCTGCACACGTGGCGCGCGGCGCGCCTGTTCGCCGGCTCCGAGCTGCTCTTCAAGACGGTGGATTCCACCCTGCGCGGTCATGTCGCGGCAGAGGTCCGGGCCGCGCGGGCGGGATCGCGGCGGCGGGCCGTCGTCATCGCTCCGGCCTTCCCGGCGGAGGGCAGGGTGACGGTGGCGGGAGTCCAGTACGTACGGGGTGTGCCGGTCCACGAGAGCGACTTCGCACGTGACCCGGTACACCCCGTGCGGTGCTCGGACCTCGTGACCCTGTTCCCGGAGGCCGTTCTCGCAGAGCCAGGGCCGGGGCCGGGGTTCGCGGCCGAGCTGCCCGGGCTGATCGGCAACGGTGACCTGATCGTCTGCTCCGCCGCCAGTGACGGCGACCTCGACCGCCTGGTGGCGGCGGTGCCACGCCTCGACGACGTGCTGTGGGTCGGCTCCCCGGGTCTGGCGGCCGCCCTCGCCCGACGGTGCGCACGCGCTGCCGGCAGCGCTGCTCCGGTGCCCGCGCCGGCCCGGCGCCCACTGATCGTCGTAGGAAGCGCCAACCCCACGAGCCGGGCTCAGCTGGCCGCGCTCCGTGCCCGGGCGGATGTCCAGGGGATCACCGTCAGCGGCGATCCGGCCACGGCAGTGGAGACGCTGCGCGGCCTGACGGCCCCCGTCCTCACCCTGCGGACACCCGATGAGCGCCACGCGCCACACACCGCGCGAGCACTCGCCCGCTCGCTGGCAGCGGTCGTCCAGGCGCTGATCGAAGAGGGCTTGGTCGACGCGCTCGTCGTCACCGGGGGAGAAACGGCCGCGACCGTGCTCCGGACCCTCGATGCCACCGGCATCGGCCTGGTCGACGAACCCGAACCCGGCGTCGCCCGCGGAACCCTGCTCGGGCGGCTCCCCCTCCCCGTGCTGATCAAGGCGGGCGGCTTCGGCGACGACGCCATGCTCCTGCGCCTGTGCCATCTCATCCGACATCCCTGCGACCCCGACCCGGGAGACCACCCATGACCCCGATCGCCATCACCATGGGCGACCCCTGCGGCATCGGCCCCGAGATCACCCTCAAAGCGTGTGCCGATCCCCGGCGCACGGTGCCCGTCGTCGTCATCGGCGACGCGGACGTCCTCGCCCGCGCCGACAGGATCGCCGGCACACAGCTCACCATCCGCCCCATCACATCCGTCGGCCACGCGACGTTCGCACCCGGCACGGTGGACGTCCTCACCGAGAACGGCCTTCCGGTCGACCTGCCCTGGGGCACGCTCGACGCCCGTGCCGGAGCGGCGTCCTTCCAGTACGTCCGCCGCGGTATCCAGCTCGCCATGGCCGGCGAGGTACGGGCCCTGGTGACCGCTCCGATCAACAAGGAAGCACTGCGCATGTCCGGCGTCCCCCACCCCGGGCACACCGAGATCCTCGCCGACCTGTCCGGCACCACGGACTACGCGATGATGATGGCCACCGACGAGCTGCGGGTCGTCCTGGTCACCGTGCACCAGTCCCTCCGCACCGCGATCGACGCGATCACCACCGCCCGCGAACTCGACGTCATCCGCCTCACCCACCGCACGCTCCAGCGCGGCGGTCTGCCCGCCCCGCGCATCGCCGTGGCCGGCCTCAACCCCCACGCGGGGGAGAACGGCCTGTTCGGCCGCGAGGACCTGGACGTCATCACCCCCGCCATCCATGCCGCGCAGAGCGAAGGCATCCGGGCGAGCGGACCCTGGCCCGCCGACACGGTCTTCATGCGAGCCCGCGCCGGAGCCTTCGACGCCGTGGTCGCCCAGTACCACGACCAGGGCCTGATCCCCGTCAAGTACCTCGGGATCGAGCACGGCGTCAACATCACCATCGGCCTGCCCTTCGTCCGCACGAGCGTCGACCACGGCACCGCCTTCGACATCGCGGGTCTCGGCACGGCCGACCACACCAGTCTGCTGACCGCCTTGCGCCACGCCGACCGCCTGTCCTCAGGGGCACCGGACCGCCCCTGACCGATGACCGACTCACATCAACCCCGCGACAGAGGGCCGGAGGACACCGTGGACTTCATCTTCATGCTGACCCGCGACGATCGCACCGTCACCGACTGCCTTGAGGTCCTCGACACCATCGAGGACCTCGGCATCACCCACATCGGATTCAAGGACATCGGCGTCGACCGCGACACCCTTGGCCGGCTCCACGCCCGCATCAAGGACAGGGGCGCCACCACGTACCTCGAAGTCGTCAGCACCGACCGGAGCCAGGCCCTCGCCTCGGTGAGGACGGCCGCCGAACTCGGCGTCGACTGGCTGATGGGCGGTACCTGGACCGAGGAGACCCTCAGCCTCCTGCACGGCACGTCCATCGGCTACCTGCCCTTCGCCGGAGAACCCTTCGGGCACCCCACCCGCCTCGCCGGCACACCGGACCGCATCGCCGACGACTGCCGACGCGCGGAAGCCGCGGGCTGCGCCGGCATTGACCTTCTCGCCTACCGCGCCACCGATGCCGACCCCCTCGACCTGGTCCGCGCCGCCCGCGCCGCCACCACCGGCCGCCTCGTCGTCGCCGGCTCCATCACCGGCACCGATCAGATACAGGAACTCGCATCAGCCGGAGCCGACGCCTTCACCATCGGATCCGCCGCCTTCGACGGCTCCCTCCAGCCCCACGCCGGAACCATCCGGTCCCAACTGGCACCCGTGGTCGGTCTGTCAGCAAGCATGTGAAGGGGGCGCGGGCCACCTCGGCCCGCGCCCCCTCGACCAGCATCGCCGCTACGGCACCGCCGCTACTGCGGTCCGAAGGTCAGGGTCAGCTGCGGGGTCCCCTCGTTCGCGCCCGCTTCCGAGGACCACAGCCACGCCGGGTCGGTGCCCGGGTCGGTCAGCGCCAGGCTGTACGAGCCGTTCAGGGCCGCCGCGACGGTGGCCACGTCGAGCGTGGTCGTGGCGACCGCGGAACCGTCCGCGATCCCCGCGAAGCTCCCGAGGGGCGTGCCGCCGAGGGCCGGGCGGTTGTTGTAGGTCGTGCCCGTCTCCGTCCACGCCCCGGTGACGGGGACCACGGACACGGTGTCCGTCGTTCCCGCTCCGCTCATCGTGCTGGTCTTCACGCTCAGCGTGGCCGACTTCAAGGCCGTACCGGCGGGCGCCGCGGGCAGGTTGAAGCGCAGGTAGCTCTGGTAGAGCGCGCTGCCGCCCACCGCCAGCGAACCGGAGGTGCCGAAGTTGCTGCCGGGCGCGCCCGCGTTGGCGTAGGTGTCCTCGGCGGCCTGGACCTGGACCACCGAGTCCGCCGGGGCGGTGGCGAGAGCGAAGTGGTTCTGCACCTGCGCGGGGGTGAGCACCGTCGGGTAGACGGCGGTCTCGTCGAGCTGGCCCGCCCAGTAGTCGCTCGTGGGCCGCTCCGGCCAGCCGTTGAGGTTGTCGCCGCCCGCGTGCCAGTAGCCGGCGAAGTTCTCGTTGGTGGTGACGTTCAGAGTGCCCTTCTGTGCGCCGTCGACGTACAGGACCATGCCGCCCGCGCCCTGGGTCGCGACGACGTGGTGCCACTGGTTGTCGTTGTAGCGGGCGGTCCCGCCGGTGGTGATGGTGCGGGTGGCGCCGGTGTAGACGCCGTAGGTCAGGCGGCCGTCGTTGGTCATGTAGAGGTGCTTGTCGTACTGGTTGCTGTTGTTCGACTGGTTGCTGCCGAACCCGAACAGCTTGCCGCCGCGCGTGGTGTTCGTCTTGAACCAGGTCTCCAGCGTGTACGTGTTCCCGACCGTCGTGCGGCGGTCGCCGTACACCTGGGTGTTCGTGCCGTTGAAGCCGATCGCCGTGCTCGCGCCGGTGACCGCGCCGGGCGTCTGGCGCAGCGCCGGGGCGTTCAGGTGCACGCCGCTGGAGTTGCCGCCGTCCGAGGAGTCGGCGACGAAGGGGAGCACGCTCTCGTCGTAGCGCCAGTACTGCGTGGCGCCGTCCGTGCGCACCTGGTTCGGGTAGGCGTCCACGGTGGCCGGGACGGTCACCGAGGCGGTCGCGGAGAGGGCGCTGGTGTTGCCCGCGCCGTCGGTCGCGGTCACCCGGTAGCTGTAGGACTGGCCCGCCGAGACGGTGGTGTCGGTCCAGGACGCCTGCGGGCGCCGGAAGAACAGCGAGTCGGCGTCGACCGTGGCGATGGGCGTGGCCGAGCCGTTGCGGTAGATCTTGTACGTGAGCGTGCTGTCGTCGAGGTCGAGGCTGGTGCGCCAGCGGACCTGCGCCTGGCCGGGTTTGTAGCTGACCGCGCTCGCGACCGGGACGGTCGGCGCCCCGGTGTCCCCGGTGGAGGCGAAGCGGGTCAGGCTCTGCTGCGCCGCGCCGTTGACGGCGGTGAACTCGCCGCCGACCCACAGGTATTGGACCCCGGCCTTGGAGCCGACCGTCATCACGCGCGGGCCGATGCCCTCGCCGATGCCGTCGTTGGTGTCGGGCGCCCAGCCCAGCTTCGCGGTGCCGGTGGTGGGCTCGGCAAGCAGGTGGTGGCGCTGTCCGTCGGGGTATTCGCCGACGCTGGAGCAGTCGTGCGCGTGCGAGGCGCTGTAGAGCACGTTCTGGTAGGGCAGTACGGCCTGGGTGGCGCCGAGGCAGGTGTCGCGCCACCGCTGGTTGAAGTCGCTGAGGTTGAGCGCGATCCGGCCGTCGAACACCCCGCCGCCGGTGCCTTCGTTGCCGGTGTAGAAGCCGGTGGCGTCCACCGCGATGTCCTTGACGACCGAGTTGGTCTCGATGAAGCCCGGGTAGGACTTGGTGAGCGCGCCGCTGGTGGCGTCCACGACGGCGAGCGCGTGGGTGTTCGTGCCGTTGACGGTGAAGAAGTCGCCGCCGAGCAGCACGTTGTGGCCGTCTGGGGTGATCTCGACCGCGCGGCCCGGTTCGTCGGCGTCGGCCGTGAAGGGCGTGAGCGCGCCGTCGGTGGTGGTGACGGCGGCGAAGCGCTGGCGGGGCTGGCCCTGGACGGTCAGGAAGTCGCCGCCCGCGTAGACGGTGTCGTCGGTGACGGCGAGTGCGCGGACGGTGGCCGCGAAGGACGGGTGGAAGGAGGCCTTCGGGGTGCAGGTCGCCACGTCGATCGCGGCGAGGCTGGAGACCGGGGTGCCGTTGACGGCGCCGAAGTAGCCGCCCGCGTACAGGGTCTGCTTGTCCGGGGACAGGACCAGCGTACGGACGGTGGCGGTGCCGCCACCGCCGAGGGTGAAGGAGAGCTTGCAGGCGGTCGGCGCGCCGGTCGCCGCGTCGAGGGCGACGAAGTTGACCGCCGACTGTTCGGCTCCGGCGCCGCCCTCGGGCGGCCGGACGGCCGAAAAGGTACCACCGGCGAAGATGGTGCCGCCCGCCTCCGCGAGCGCCCAGACGACGCCGTTGGGCTGCCAGGTCGACAGCGCGTCGGCCGTGAAGGCCACGGGCGGCGTGAGCGCCGCCGCCTGTGGCACCAGGCCGAGTCCGACGGCGGCGGCGCCGCCGGAAAGGGCCAGGGCGAGCGCGGTCGCCAGGCCTTTGGATCTGTGCATGAACCCCCCAGTTCAGTGTGCGGGCACGGTGTGCGCATGGCCGGAAACAGCTGATCCGGAACATGCGTACGGGCGCACCTTAGGGGGAATTCGCCGTCCATTCATCACACTTGACCCATCGGATGCCGAACGGGATACGCCGGCCCGTACGCCCGTCCGTGCGCCCGCCCCCTCAGCCGCCCGCCGTGGCGCGGCACAGCAGCGCGGCCGCGGAGGGCCGGGATCCGGCCCGGGTCGTGAAGGCGATGCCCGCCGCGTACTCGGTGGGCAGGCACTGGCCCTTGTAGGCGCCGTAGGCGAACTCCCCGCCCGGCGCGCCCGGCGGCCGGTTGTCTCCCCGGTCGAACCAGACCGTGCGGCCCGCCCCCGCCAGCGCGGCGCGGCCGGGTGCGCACAGGGCCGCGGAGACCCGCTCGCCGCGCACGCTGTACCCGATCAGGAACTGGCCCGCCGGGCACTGGAACTTGGTGTAGCCGCTCGCCCAGTCGCCGCCAGCGGGCACGTACCGTTCGTCGCTCACCACGCTCTGGGCGCCCGCCGGAGCCCGCAGGTCCGAGCCGACGCACAGGCCCCGGCCACCGGTGTGGCTCAGCCCGGCCAGCCCGGAGCCATCGGGGCAGACCGCCTTGCGGGCCCCGCCGTCCCAGTCGCCGCCGGCCCGGGTGAGCAGCGAGGCGACCTGGTCGCGGTGGTCGGTGGTGAGCATCGACCAGCGGGTGACGGGGGCGACCGGGCCGCTGCGCCCGGCGGAGGCGGCGAGGCCGGACCAGGGCGCCGTGCGCCAGTCCCCCGGGTCCAGGACGCCCGAGCGGCGGCCCGTCGCGTCGTAGCGGAGCAGGGCCCAGCTGTCGCCGCCCGGCGCTCCCTGGGCGGTGGTGCTCCAGCCGACCAGCGGCCAGTACGCGAAGTCGGCGTCGGAGGTGGCCAGGTACGAGGTCATGCGCGTGAACCAGGTGCGCGGCGCGGCGCCGCCCTCGTCGGCTCCGATGCCGAACTCGCTGACCCACACCGGGGCGGTGAAGTGGTTGCCGGTCTCCGCGGAGACGTAGAAGGCCTGGTCGTACAGGGCCTGTTCGAGTTCGGCGGCCGTCATGTCCTGGTAGCGCGGGTCATGGGTCTCGCCGAGGCCGGTCGCGCCGCTGTGGTGGGGGCCGGTGTACCCGTAGAAGTGGGCGGAGTAGACCAGCTTGCCGGAGACGACGAGCGTGTGGGACAGCGTCCGTACGGGGCTCAGCGCGGGGCGGCCGTGCGGCAGGCCGTCCAGCGGGATGCCGGTCCAGTTGATGCCCTCGATGACGATGAGCAGGTCCGGGTTGGCCTCGGCGAGGATCCGGTCGGCGGCCTCCTCGGCGGCCGCGTACCAGTCGTGGCCGTCCCCCAGGCCCCAGTTGGGGTCGTCGAGGGTGTCGCGGCGCACCTCGTTGTAGAGGTCGGCGCCGACCACGCGCGGGTTGTCGCGGTAGTGGCGGGCGAGGAACACCCAGTCGTCGGCCCACTGGGCGGTGGTGCGGCCGCTGTTCCAGCGCTCGTTGCCGTCCAGGCCGCAGCACCAACGGGTGGTGTTGGTGTGGTTGTTGAGGATGACCGCGAACCCGTCGGCGGTCAGCGCCGCCACGACCGCGTCGTACACCTGGAACGGGGTCTTGCCACGCAGCGCCGGATTGGCGGCGACCGCGGCGTCCGGGACGGGGGCGGTGGTGCGGAGCATCTCGCCGGAGAAGGGCAGCCGGATGCTGTTGAGGCCCAGCCGGTGGAAGTCGGCGAGCAGGGCGGGGAGCGGGGTGCGGTCCAGGCCGAGCGGGATCCCGTGGGAATCCTGGCCGGCGTGGTGGGTGGCGGGGTCGGCCGCGTCTCCGGAGCCGTTCCAGGAGCCCTGGGCGCCGTCCCAGTTCCCGGAGCGCAGCCGGAACCGGTCGCCCTTCGCGTCCACGATGTAGCGGCCGCGGGTGGACAGCGGCGGGGTCCAGTCGGCCGCGGCGTCCTGCGCGGAGGCTCCCGCCGCCGCGTCCCGCGGCCCTTGCGGTACGGCGGCCCGCGCGGGTCCGGCCGGTACGGCGAGGGCCGCCAACAGTGCGCACAGCAGCAGCGCGCACAGCAGCGGCGCGCATCGCAGGAGGGCGTGGCGGGCCACGCGTAGGGGGCTCTGCATCTGGCACCTGCCGGGTCCGGTCGTGTGTCCGTCGTCGGCCCGTCGTCGGACCGCCGCATGTCCGACGTGAAGGGACGCGGTCAAGTTACCGGCCGGTCGCACACAGTGGAAGGGCGAGCGGGGGTGCGGGTGGGAAGGCGTGGGGCGGCACGGGGAAGCACGGGGGCGGTCGTACGGCGGGAACCCACCCTGGCGAAAGCGCCACGCCGTGGGCCCGGCCCCTCTACGGTGCCTCCAGGGGGCTCCTCTCGGTCGGCGGAAGGCGGGGGCGGATGGACAGGGAAGAAGACATGCGGCTGGCGAGGATCACCCCGGAGATCTCGCGCCGCACCATCACCCTGCTGCGGGAGCTGGCCGGGCTGGAGCCGCCGGAGCGGGTGCCGGAGGACGCGATGGTCCTGGCGGACGCGATCCTCGCCGAGCACGGCACGGACGGGCTCCGGGTCCTGGTCATGACCCTGTCGGCGTGGGCGACCGCCCAGATAGAGAACGTCGCGGAGCTGAGCCAGCGCAGTTACGAGGCGGTGCTCGACGCGATGGAGCTGGCCTGCATGGAGGCCAACGGCGACGAATAACACCGGTACGGGACCGGTATGACACCGGTTCGCGACGGGGTACGGCCATCCGGCCGCCGTTCGGCGACACTGGTGGAGCGGGGGGTCCCGAACGGAGGCCGTCGTGAGCAACCCTTCCCCCATCCGGCTCGCTGCAGCCCTGTCCACCGAACACCGTGGACGGCTGATGAGTCACGCCCGTGAGGTCAATTTCCCCGAGGGTACGCGGATCTTCGACGAAGGAAACCGCGCCGAAACCTTCTGGATCGTCCGCTCCGGCACCGTCACCCTGGAGATCCCGGTCCCCGGCCGCCGCCCCGCCCCGGTGGAGAACCTCGGTCCCGGTGAGCTGGTGGGCTGGTCATGGCTGTTCCCGCCGTACGTCTGGCAGCTCGGCGCCGAGGCGATGACCCCGGTCCGCGCGTACGAGTTCGACGGCATGACCGTGCGGATGCTCATGGACGCCGATCCCGCTTTCGGCTCGGCCGTGGGGCAGTGGGTGGGCCGGGTTCTGGCTCACCGGCTGCACCAGACCCGCACCCGCCTGCTCGACCTGTACGCCCCCCACTAGGGCGTTTGCGGGTCGTACCGGCCCCCGCACCGGCCGGGTACCGGCCGCGCGCGGGTCCGTGGTGGCCCGATGTCGACGGACCGATCTTCGGCCGTTTCGTATACACGTTCCATACCGCTCTTCCTCCAGGTCACAGGAGCCCGGACCGGCACAACCTGCAATCATGCGGTCGCTTTCGGTGACGCGAAATGGGGGTGGGCGTACGCGGTCATGCCCTGGGTGGGCAACACTCGTGTCCGTTATCCGAAACAACCACCCAAGGGAGTGTTCGAAATGCGGTCCATCGCAAGGGGTATGGGTCTCGCTTCAGCGGCCATGGCGCTCACCGCGCTCACCGCACTGGCCGGGTCGGGGGCGGCCGACGCCGCCCCGTCCGGCGCCGAGAGCCTCTACG
The DNA here is from genome assembly GCF_036346295.1 of Streptomyces sp. NBC_00536. NCBI lineage: Bacteria > Bacillati > Actinomycetota > Actinomycetes > Kitasatosporales > Streptomycetaceae > Streptomyces > Streptomyces sp. NBC_00536. Next base: position 497,611 of record NZ_CP107819.1, read on the forward strand.
CGCCGTCCGCGCTGGTGCTCGGGGTCACGGCGGGCGACGACGCCCGCCACGGGACGGTCCTGCGCGCCGTGACGCTCGTCTGCGCGCCCCGGCCGAGCGGGACGCACCCGGACCCGGCCGCCGCGTGTACGGAGTTACTCGCGGCAGCGGGCCGGCCCGACATGATCACGGAAGGCGGTGCCGCAGCGGTCTGTACCAGGGAGTACGACCCGGTGACGGTGACGGCCGACGGGGTCTGGCAGGGCAAGCGGTTCACCTACGACCACACCTTCGCCAACCGGTGCGCGATGCGGGCCGGCAGCGGCGCCGTCTTCGCCTTCTGACCTGCCGACTCCCGTGAGCCGTCAGCCCAGTTCGAGGCTGGTCACCCCGTAGAGACCGGGGAGATCGACCTCGGGCGCCGGGCCCGTGTACATCCGGGCGGCCTCGAAGGTGGGGACCAGGCCGAGTCCGGACATCAGGGCGAGGGCGGCGGGATTGGCGTCGGGGACGTCCACCGCCACCGGTCCCGCTCCCCCGTCCGGGGCCCCGGACACCGTCGCCGCCAGCCGCCGGATCAGGGCGGCGGCGACGGCCGGGGTGGAGGCGTAGAGCGGACCGATCCGCGAGGCCGCGCTGCACGGCCGGATCACCCCGAGGCCCTCGATCCGCCCGTCACGGACGGCGGCGAGCGCACTGCGGCCGGGGAAGCCGGTCCAGGCGGCGAGGAAGGAGTCGCGCGGTTCGGGGAAGAACCGGCGGTCGTAGGCGGCGAGTTCGGCGAAGGGCAGGGAGCGGGCGTCGATCACCTCGACGCCGGAGCCGTCACTCCCAGCGGCGCCGCCGCTCCCGTCCGCCGCGGGGACGCCCTCGTGACGGACGTTGTTCCAGGCGGAACGGAACCCGGACTTGCGGTAGTTGTCCTGCTGGGCGACGACCCCGTCGAGGCCGACGAGGCGCCCGTCGAGCCGGTGCATCGCGGCGTTCCAGAGCTGGATCCCGTACCCCTGCCCGCGCACGGCGGGGCGGGCGATGTAGAACCCGATGAACCCGAACCCGGCGCCGTAGCGGACGGCGGAGACGCAGGCCACGGGCTCGCCGCCGAGCCGGCCCACGAGGAAGCCGCCGGGGTCGGCCACGGCGAAGGCCAGCGGGTCGGACGCGCCGGGGTTCCACCCCTCGTCGTCGGCCCAGGCCCGGAACAGTTCCATGTCCGCGGCGCTCGCGCCGGCGATCTCGAATGCCGTCATGCGCGGTGTTGTACCAGAAGAACGGTGCGTGGCGGTACGGCGCCCGGCGCGTCCCGGGCGGGGCCCGACGGGCCGTCAGTGGCCGCCGCGGGGCTGCCAGCAGCCGCCTTCCATGTACGAGCCGTGGGTGTCGATCCGCACCGGAGCCTTCAGCTGGCCGCCGACGCAGGGACCGGACTCGTGGACCCGCAGTTCGAACCAGAGCCCGCTGCCCTCGGCCGAGGCCCCCTTGATGACCTCCGGTCCCACCGTGTAGCCGAGACCTTCCAGCGCGGTCCGCAGCTCGGCCGCGGTGCGCGGCGCGGTCTTCCCCTCACCGGTCAGGGCCGCCTTGATGCGCTCCGCGTGGGCCTCGCCACGGCACTGCTCGATGGGGGTGTCCGGCAGCTCCTGCTTGAACGCGTTGTTCTCGGCGTACTTGTTCGCCTCCGGGTCCGTCCCGGTGGCGCCCGGCGCCTTGGGAAGGCTGGTGGCCCGGCCCGCGCACCGGGCCGCGATCTCCGGAAACTGCCGGTCGTGCCGCACGACGGCCTCGCGGGCCCGGGCGGCGTAGTCCACGGACGGGGAGGCGGCCGGGGAGAAAGCCGGGGAGCCCGACGGACCCGGGGCGGCGTCGCCCGTGGTCGACATGGTGCCGCAGGCGGTCAGCGCGAGCAGACCGGAGGCGAACAGGACGGCGGCGGGGGTGCGGCGGGATATCAAGGCGTCTCCATGCTCCCTGACGGACGGTCCCCGGCGGGCGGGGCGGCAGCGATCAGTATCCACACCCCACCCCGCGGGCACCTGAGTACGGGTACTCAGCCGGGGCCGGTGTCAGTGGGCCCGGCTATAACGGACGTGAAGACCGGGCCCGTCCGTCCCTGGAGACCGCCATGACCACAGCCATGACCACTGCCGCGACCCCCGTGCACTGGAAGCTCGTCGTCGACTGCGCCGATCCGCTGCGCCTGGCGCATTTCTGGTCCGCCGCGCTGGGCTACGAGCGCGAGGACCATGCCGAGCTGATCGAGCGGCTGATCGGCTTCGGCGCGGTCACGGACGACGACTGGAAGGTGGTGGAGGGCCGCAAGGTCTGGCGGTCGGCCGCGGCCGTACGCCACCCCGGGGACCCGGTCGATCCGCAGACCGGGGTCGGGCTCGGGCGGCGGGTGCTGTTCAACGCCGTACCGGAGCCCAAGCAGGGCAAGAACCGGCTGCACATCGATCTGCACTTCGGCCCGGAGCGGCGGGTGGCCGAGAGCGAGCGGCTGACCGCGCTGGGGGCCACGGTGATCCGGGCCGTGGAGGAACACGGCGGTGCGCATGTGGTGATGGCGGACCCCGAGGGCAACGAGTTCTGCGTGCAGTGACCCGGCGGTCGGCCCCGGTTGTCCGGCGCGCCGGTTAATGCTTCGCCGCGGCAGCGGGGTGCTGCGTAGGGTCGCAGCCATGGGGAAGCCACTTGTCGTCGTGTTCAGCGGGGCCGGAATGTCCACGGATTCCGGGATTCCGGACTACCGGGGGCCGCAGGGTCTGTGGCGCCGGGATCCCGGCGCCGAGAAGTTGGTGACGTACGAGTACTACATGGAGGATCCGGAGATCCGGCGCCGGTCCTGGCTGATGCGGGCCGAGATCGCGGCGCTCGGCGCCCGGCCCAACGCGGCGCACCTGGCCGTCGCCGCCCTGGAGCGCGGCGGGACCCCGGTCCGGGTCGTCACCCAGAACGTCGACGGGCTGCACCAGCTCGCCGGAATGCCCGACCGCAAGGTCTTCGAGCTGCACGGCACCGCCCGGGCCGTCGTCTGCACCCGGTGTCACGTCCGCTCCCCGATGGCGGAGACCCTGGAGCGGGTCGCGGCGGGCGAGCCCGATCCCCCGTGCCTGATCTGCGGCGGGATCCTCAAGGCGGGCACCGTGATGTTCGGCGAGCGGCTCGACCCCGAGGTGCTGGCCCAGGCCATGGCCGTGGCCAAGGGCTGCCAGATCTTCATCGCGGTGGGGAGCACGCTCCAGGTGCAGCCCGCCGCCTCGCTGGCCGGGATCGCGGCCGAGCACGGGGCCCGGCTGATCATCGTGAACGCCGAGGAGACCCCGTACGACGCGCTCGCCGACGAACTGATCCGCGAGCCGATCGGGAGCGCGCTGCCCGCGCTCCTCGACCGGCTCCAGGACGTCCAGGTGTAGGGGGTGCCCGGTGGATCAGGGCCGGGGCGGGTCAGCCGCCCGCGTGGGCCTTCTTCACCGCGGCCAGGTCGATCTTCTTCATCGTGTACACGGCGGCGCTGGCCCGGGCGGCCTTCTCCGGGTCGGGGTCGCTGATCAGGTCGATCACCTCGGCCGGGACGACCTGCCAGGACAGCCCGAAGCGGTCCTTGAGCCAGCCGCACTGCGACTCCTCGCCGCCGTCGGCGGTCAGCGCCGCCCAGTAGTGGTCCACCTCGGCCTGGTCCTCGCAGTGGATCTGGAAGGAGACGGCCTCGCTGAAGGTGAACATGGGGCCGCCGTTGAGCCCGATGAACTTCTGCCCGTTGATCTCGAACTCGACGACCATCACGGACCCGGGTTCGCCGGGACCGGCATCGTTGTAGTGGCCGACGCGGCCCCGCTTGCCGTCCTTGAAGACGGACAGGTAGAAGTCGGCGGCCGCTTCCGCGTTGTCGTCGAACCACAGGCACGTGGTGAAACCGTTGCCGATCATGACTGCCTCCTGCGGGTGGTGTGAGCTGTTGTCCCACCCATACAGACCGGTCCCGGGCCCGATTCTCATCGGTGGGCCCGGGACCAGTCCGTGAAGCACCCGTACGGGCTACATCTGCGGCTACATCTCCAGCATGCGGTCGACGACGCGCTCGGCGGCGCGGCCGTCGTCGAGGTCGCAGAACTCGGCGCGGAAGGCGGCGCGCCGCTCGGCGTACTCGGCGCCCACCGCGTCCGCGTCGCGCACCGCGGCGATCAGGCTCGCCGAGTCGTGCAGCAGCGGGCCCGGCCCCTTGGCCTCAAGGTCGAGGGTGAGGCCGCGCAGCGTGTCGCGGTAGTGGTCGAGGTCGTAGGTGAACAGCAGGATCGGGCGGTCGGTGAGCGCGAAGTCGCACATCGCGGACGAGTAGTCCGAGACGAGTACGTCGGCCACGAGCAGCAGGTCGGTGGCGTCGGCCCAGCGGGACACGTCCATGACGAAGCCGTCGCGGACCGCGTCGCGGACCTGCTCGGTCACCCGGTAGTGGCCGCGGACCAGCAGCACGTGGTCCTCGCCCAGCTCGCGCCGGGCCTCGTCCAGGTCGATGCGCAGGTCGAGCTTGTAGCCGCCGCTCCAGCCCTCGTTGTTCTCGCGCCAGGTCGGCATGTACAGCACGACCTTCTTGCCCTCGGGCAGGCCGAGGCGGCGGCGGATGCCGGCGATCCGGTCGGCGTCGGGGCGGACCAGCGCGTCGGTGCGCGGGCTGCCGACCTCCATGACCTCGCCCTTGAAGGCGAGGGCGCGCTTGAGGATCGGCGTGGCGAAACTGCTCGGCGAGGCGAGCAGGGACCACTGGGCGCTGTCGTGCTCCAGCGCTTCGAGCACCTCGGGGGACGAGTAGTAGTCGTGGATGAAGTCGTGGCCGATCTGCTTGAGCGGCGTGCCGTGCCAGGTCTGTACGACGACCTGGCCCTCGCGGCGGAAGAACGGCGCGGGGACGCTGTCGTTCACGACGTAGTAGCGGGCGCGGGCCAGTACGTCCCACGCCTCCAGGCTGCGGTACTGCACGGCGCGGGCGGTCGGCGGGACCTCGGCGCGGCCGTCGTTGACCAGCCAGATGTGCTCCAGGTCCGCGCCGCGGCGCAGCAGCTCCTCGTGGATGGCGCGCGGCGAGTCGCCGGCGCCGTTCCCCTGGAAGGTGTCGTAGACGATGACGTCCTTGAGCGGGGCACGGCGCTGCGCCGGGTAGGTGACGTCACGGGCGATGCGCTGTGCGTAGCGGGAGCGGTCGTGCGGGGTCAGCAGCGGGTCGGTGACCAGCGCCATGCGGTCGAAGAAGCGTGCTTCCACGCGCATCCGGCGGCCGTCCACGGTCACGGCCGCGGGGCCGGTGCCGAGGGCGGGGGCGATCAGCTGGACCGGGGCGCCCCGGTCGACTCCGAGCAGGCTCGCGGTGGCGCCGCCCTGGCTGACCGGGCGCAGCGTCGGCCACCAGCGGCCGTGCGGCAGCGTGGTCTTCCCGGCGAAGTGCTCCGGCAGGACCGGGGTGAAGACCGCTTCGAAGCGGCCGTCGCCGGTGGTGACGGGGTAGCTGTACTCCTCGCCGTGCCAGTTGTGCAGGACCAGCTCGTACGGCTCGTCGGCGCTGTCGGCGGGCGGGAGGAACGTACCGCGCAGGGTCAGCGTGCCGTCCTCGGCGGTGACCGTCTCCACCAGCGGGGGCGACGGCTGGAGGGAGAAGCAGAGCTGCCCGGTGGCGGTGCGCTTGACGAACACGGCGCGGCCGGTGCCGTCTCCGGGGACGGGCAGGACCAGGCCGGTGAACCCGCCGCGCTCGTCGTGCGCGAGGTCGACGGCGGTGCCGTCGGCGCGGGTCACGGTCAGGTTCCACGGCTCGGGGAGCCATTCGCCGGGGGCGGGCACCGCGTCCGGCACGGCGGCCAGGTCGGCGATCGGCACGCGCACGGTGAAGGCGCTGCGGCCGCCGTGGGCGTCGGCGGTGGTCTCCAGCGGCAGCGTCAGGACGGTGCCGGAGTTCTGGTGCTCGGCGCGCAGCGCGGCTCCGGCGCCGAAGTCCGCGGCGAGTTCGCCGCTGATCTCGAAGGCGGTGTCGTCGGCGGCGGGGCGGACGTCCAGGACCCGGGCCCGGACGACCTCGACCGTGACGGTGAGCGCACCGGAGACGGTGGGCACGATCCGGACGTCGGGCGCCACCCAGTGGGCGGGCGGGGTCAGGCCGCTGTCGTGGTCGCCGCCCTTGAGCCGGGCGCGGTGCAGACCGCCGGCGCCGGTGACGGCGACCGAGGTGGTCCAGGTGCCGTCGCGCCACTTGCCGCCCTGCTGGAAGACGGAGGGGTCGACGACGGCGGTGAAACCGGCCCAGTCGGCGTGGCGCAGCGCGAGGTGCGCGGCGTTCACGGTGGCCATGGGCGCGGCGACGGTGCGGGTGTTGACGACCGTACGGCGGCGCTTGCCCTTCTCCCGGAAGATCAGCATCTTGCGGGAGCCCAGGCGGCTCTCGGCGCCGAGGTGGCCGGGCAGGGCGTAGCCGCGCAGCAGCAGCTTGCCGCCGCTCCAGGCCGCCTGTTCGAGCCTGCTGACGACGCGTCGTTCGCGGGGGCCGAGGGTGAGCACCTTGGCGGGGACGGGCGGGCGGCCCTGGAGGAAGGGGTAGTCGGCCTGCGGCCGGGCGAGCCCCTTGACGGGGACGCTGTAGGAGAAGTCGCCCTGGTGCTTGAGGAGGGCGATGAAGTCCTCGACGCGGCCTTCGCGGGCGAGGTAGGCCTTGAGCCGGTCGGCGACGGTGAGGTCGCTCCAGGGCTCGCTGCCGATCTCGCGGACCAGGGCGCCGACGTCGCGGACGAACGCGTCGCGGAAGTCCTGGCCGCCCTCGGGTACGTACTTGTAGATGAGCGGGAGTTCCTCGCTCAGCACGTTGTGGTCGTAGTCGCGCAGGTAACGGGCGTACTTGGCGCCGGTCTTGGCCTTGAGGGCGTCGCGGACCAGGCGGACGGAGGTGACGCGGTCGACGAGCGAGACCGGGTCGGTGGAGCGCTGGGTGATGGAGCGCTCGCCGGTCTCGCGGACGCGCCAGTGATAGACGACGTCGCTGAGGACGTCGACGCTGGCGGCGAAGTAGTGCGCGGGGATGCTGACGGGGGCGTCCTCGTAGAGGATGCCTTCCGGGTACTGGAAGCCGTGCTCGTCCCAGAAGGTGCGCCGGTAGACCTTGTTCCAGGCGGTCCGGTCGGTGACGAGCGGGGCGAACTTGGAGATGTGCGTCTTCAGCCGGGTCTTGGCGAAGGGCGCCTTGTGTCCCCACGACTGGTTCATGCCGACGGAGCGGAAGCGCAGGACGTTGCCGCCGACGAAGTCCGAACCGGTCTCGTCGAGGGTGTCCACCATCAGCTGGTACGCGTTGGCCGGCAGGGTGTCGTCACTGTCGACGAAGGCGAGGTACTCGGTGCCCTCGGACAGGTACCGGGCACCGGCGTTGCGGGCCGCGCCGAGTCCGGCGTTCTCCTGCAGGACCAGCCGGAAGCGGCTGTCACGGGCGGCGAAGGCCTTGGCTATGACGGCACTCGTGTCCGTGGAGCCGTCGTCGACCATGACGACTTCGAAGTCGCCGAATGTCTGCGCGGCGAGAGACTCCAGGCACTCGTCGAGGTAGAGCTCGACGTTGTAGACAGGGACGACGATGCTCAGGCGCGGGGGCATGGGTGACGAATTCTCCAGCGGGTTTATCAGTCAATGATCAGCTAATTACAGCATCTTACTCTGTAACGGGCTTATAAACTCCACCCAATCCGGACAAAGCTCCGCAGGTGGTGGGGGCGAACGGCAAAGAATTCGACCGTTCGCCGCCCCACCGTAGGCGCTCGTACCGTCAGACTTCGAGTTCTGACTCGATCCGCTTCAGCTGGTGCCGGGCCATCGCGAGGTTGGACCGGTCCTTGTCCAGCGCGAGGTAGAGGAAGAGGCCCTGGGAGTTGCGGCCGCGCAGCAGCCGGATGAGGTGGTACTGCGAGCCGAGGGTGATCAGGATGTCCTCGATCTCGTCCTTGATCCCGAGCAGCTCCATGGTACGGACCTTGGCGCGCACCACGTCGGTGTTGCCCGCGGCGGCGACCGCGAGGTCCAGTTCCTTGCTGCCGCCGATGGTGCCGAGGGCCATGCCGCTGCCGTAGTCGACCAGGGCGGCGCCGAGGGCTCCGTCGATGGTGCTGGTCTCCTTGAGGGCGGTCTCCACGTTGGCCATGGGGGTTCCTTTCCGGTGTTCCTGCTGGTGATGGGGCGATGGATGGTGCGGTGGTGCCGGGGTGGTGCTGCGGGTGGTGCTCGGGGTCAGGGGGTCAGCGGGGTCTCTCGGGGGCGGGGGCGTCCGGGCCGCGCCGGCCGAGGACGCCGTCGATCAGCTCGGCGATCCGCAGGCTGGAGCGGCGGGCCTCCAGGTGGAGCCGGCCCACGTTGGCGCGCGGCTCCGCGATCAGGGTCAGGACCGCCGCGTCTCCGGCGGCGTAGGTGGCGACGTACCCGTGCTCGCCCCGGACGAGCAGCTCCCGGAAGTCGCCCTGTCCGGTGCTGTCGCTGAGCCGTTGGGCCACCCCGAGGGCGGCGGCGGTCAGCGCCGCCACGGCTTCTGCCTCGGTGGCGGCCGTGTCCTGGGCGAGCACCAGACCGTCGGCGCTGGCGGCGAGGGCCCCGGTGAGCTGGGGGACCCGGGCCCGCAGCCGCCGCAGCTCGGCGAGGATCTCGGCTTGGGCCTCGGCGGGCACCATCGACAGTCTCCTTTCGGTTTGCCGCCCCCGTCCCTCGCCGCGCCGGTCGGCGCGCGGTCGCAGCGGGAGCCTCACAGTGCCTCCAGTGCGTCGCGTAACCGGCGGAGCAGGGCCACGTCGGGGGTCTGGGCCTGGGTCATCCAGTCCGGCAGCGGCTCGGGGGCGGGCGCGGGCGCCGGTGCGTGCGGGGTCTCGACCAGTCCGGCCGCGGCCAGCCGCCGTACGTCGAGCAGGGTGTGGAAGGCCGGCCGGCCCAGCACCCAGGCCAGCGCGGCGGGGGTGCGGACCCCGTCCGTCTGCCGCAGCAGGAACCGCTGGCGGCTGGTGACCGTCTGGCCGGGCGCGGCCGCCCGGGGCACCACCGGCGAGGTGTCGAGCAGCGGGTACGGCCACACGGCGTCCAGCAGCTCGCGCCGCCGCCGGGTCTCGCGCTCGACGGCCGCGGCCGCCACGGAGCGCACGGAGCCGATCCAGTGGGTGGCCCCGCGCCGGAAGCGCGAGGGGCCGCTGCCCGGGGAGAGCGCGAAGAAGGCGGCGTCGAAGATCGCGGCGAGGTGGCAGATCTCCAGTTCGCCCCCGGCGAGCCCGCCGCTGTCGACGAGGAACCGGGCGACCTGACGGCGGGCGCCGGCCCGGTCCACGGCCTCCCGCCAGCGTTCGGGGGCGAGTCCGCCGCCGGTGGTGAGCAGGACGTCGAGTCCCGGGGTGGCCGGGCTCTCGGCGTGCACGATCCGCCCGTCCTCAAGGAAGAGGGTGCCGCGGTCGCGCAGCAGGGCTCCGGTGGCCCGCTCGGCGGCGAGCCGGGTGAGCAGCGGGGAGACGGCGGCGTGGGCGGGGGTGCTGTCGGTGGGCGGCGCGGTGGTCATCTGAGCACCAGCCCTTCCGCCAGGTCCCTGAGTCTGAGCCGGGCGAGGGCGAGGTTGCCGTGGGACCGGTCCAGCCAGAGGTGCAGGAAGACGCTGCTGTCGAAGCTCGTCTCGACGAAGCGCAGGACGTGGTAGCCCGTGCGGGTGGTGACGATCAGGTCCTCGATGGGGGGACCGGCCCCGTCAGCGGGGTCGGGGGGTCCGCCGGCATCCTCGGCGGCGGGTGCGAAGGACTCGTACTCGGCGGCGGCCCGGGCCAGCTCGGCCGTCTCGGCGGCGGTCGTCTCGTGGTCCCCCACGGGTGATTCCCCCGCGGTGCCGAGGGCCAGTCCACTGCTCCAGTCCACCAGCGCGGCCCCGCGCGCACCGGGCAGGGTCATGGCTTCGAGCAGGCATTCGTCGATCCCGGGCACGCGGGTTCCCCTCCCGGCCGGTCGTGCGTGGTGCACGGTCGTGCGGCGCGACAGAGAGGAACTTACTGAAGTTCCACACTGCGGAAGGGTGTTCTGGCATTTTCGCCTGGAACATGCGCCTGATGCTTACGCACGGGTGGCCGGATGCCGATCAAGACCGGTCATCCCCTGCTCATCGGCGGTCAGGAGGCCAGCGGCAGGGGCATGCCGTCGGCCAGCCGGAAGGCCCCGCCCTCGCGGCGGACGTACCCCTCGTGGGTGAGGGTGCGCAGCAAGTGGTAGACGGTCGGGAGGGGGATCCCGGTGATCCGCGCCAGCCGTTTGGCCGTGGCGCCGTCCTCCGCGTACATGGCCTCCACCAGGCGCAGCGCCCGCTGGACGGAGCCGATGAGGGTGGGTGCGCTGTGTGGTGCGTTGTGCGGTGCGCTGTCCTGCTGAGTCTGCTCGGTGCCCATGAGTAGTCCCCCTGCTCCGGTAGGCGGCCTGGCAAACCCATCAAAGTCGCTCACCGACCGCAAAACCAGCTGACTCGCGTAAACCTGAGCATAAGATCAACTAAGGCCGGAATCCGCCCCTCCGGGCGTCGGCGGTCAGGCGTGGACCCAGCCGTCGAACCGCCAGGGCGTGGTGACCGTCAGCGCGTGCGGGGTGCCGGAGACCGTGATGCAGGCATCGCGCGGGGTGCCCGCCTCGAAGCAGATGTGCAGGGAGCCGTCGCGCTTGACCTCGGCGTCCGAGACGCGGCACAGGCCCAGTTCGCCGAGCACGGCCATCTTGTGCGCGGGGAGCGTGGCGCCCGGGGAGCGGACGATCCGTTCGTCGCCCGCCGGGTCGTGGCCTACCCGGATCCAGCCGAAGTCCGGCTGTTCCAGCCGCCACGAGGCGTCGATGGTGATGCGGCCCTCCACGTCCTCCTCGTCGTCGTGGAAGACGAGGTACGGCCAGGCCTGGCGTTCGCCGACCTCGTAGACGACGGTGCCGACGAGATCGGCCGCGTCGAAGGCGAGAGCGCCCGGCCCGGCGCCCGCGGGCCCCGGACGGTTCACGCACCCGGTGTCGAGGCACTCGGGGAGCGGGTCGATCACCGGACCGGGGACCGGGGCGTGCCCGGTGAGCCGGCCCCACAGCGCGGGCACGGCATGGCGCTGCACCAGGTCCACCACGTCCTCGGCGACGGCGGAGGCGCTGCGCTCGTCGGTGATCGTCCACCAGTGGTCGTGCGGGTGGCCGAGCAGCTGCCCGATCCGGGCGTGCCAGCCGACGGGGCCGACGTGGTTGGCCGACAGCCGGGTGCCCAGCGCGGGGCGCAGCCGCCGCAGGTCCTCGTGCTCCTGGTAGCCGACGGCGCGGAGGTTGACGGTGAAACGGCAGCGGTCCGGGGTGGAGGCGGCGCTGCGCTGGAAGCCGATCAGCGCGTGGTCGGGGGCGGCGACTGCGAGCCGGTACTCCCGGCCGGTGCCGGTGAAGCCCGCTTCGCGCAGTGCCGGGGCTATGCGCTCGCGGAGCATCTGATGGAACAAGTCGGTCGCGTTCACTCCCGCAGTCTCCCAAGCCGGACCCTCCGGGGGCAAAGCGGTGCGTCACGACCGCGCTCACCCGGTGCGGCGCCGCCCCGCGAGGGACGCGCCCGCGCTCGCGGCGGTGCCGAGCGCGATCATGACGACGTAGCCGAGGACCTCGTACCCGGCGGGGATGAGGTGGCGCAGGAAGCCGAGGAAGCGGATCCAGCCGTACCACTCGTGGAGCAGGCCGCTCGCGCCGCCGACGATGAGGACGAAGCCGACGAGGCCGAGCGTGTCGCCGAGCGGGGAACGGGTGGTGGAGGTCGTCATCCTCCGACGGTAGGAGGCGGGGGCGGACCCCCGCGTCGGGCTTCCGGCGCCGCGTTCCGCGACTTTCGGGGACTGCGGGGGCCCGCGCGCGGCGACTTTCGTATCGGTCCGGGCGGGGGCCGGAGCGTCCGAACGCCGGGCGGGGGCGCTGTCGGTGGCGTCCGCTACCGTCCGGTCATGGGTAACTCAGGGGGATCTTTGGCGATCCGGTCCACGGCGCGGCTGGCGGACCTGATGGACGCGGCCGGTTTCACGGACGTCGGCGAGGCGACACCGCCCGCCGCCGGCTGGCAGTTCGCGGAGTTCGGCGACGCGGCGGGCCGCTCGCTCGCACACCTGGTCACGGCGACGGGGGCGGCCGCGATCGTGGTCAACTACCTCGACAGCGATGTCGGGTTCGTCCAGGGCGCCGCGCCGGACGGGAGCGGCTGGCGCGGTCTGCTGGACCGCGAGACGGCCGCGGGGTACGACATACCGGTGGACCGCTATCCCGTCGCCCCGGCGCTGAGCGGGGCGCTCGCCTGGTCCGCGGCGGCGGGCCTGACCCCGGACGAGCCCCTCGTGCGCCGCGCCCTGACCGAGTCGGCCGTCTTCGCCGAGCAGCTCACCGCGCTGCTCTTCGCCGGCCTGGGCATACCGGGGACCGCGGAGGACGAACTGCACGCGCCGTAGGCCACGGCCCGGGCACCGGCTGGGAGGCCGCTTGGGTCCAGGCCCTCCCCACCGGAGCGGTTCCCGTGTCACGCTGCCCGGATGGAGCGGATCATCGAGGAGATACGCGAGGACCTGGCCCGGCGGATCGCCGTGGCGGCGGACCGGCTGGCCGAGCGGACCCTGGCCGAGGATCCCGCGTACGCCGCTCCGCTCGGCCGGGCCGAGCTGCGCGAGCGCGCCCACCGGCAGCTGCGGCAGACCGTCGAGGGGGTGGTCCGCAGCTCCCGCGGGCTGCCGGTGGACCTGACGGAGGCGCGTTCCGTGGGCGTGCTGCGGGCCGAACAGGGGCTGCCGCTCTCCTCGTTGCTCCGCAGCCACCGGCAGGCGGGGCGGCTGCTGTGGCAGACCCTCACCGAGGCGGTGACCGCGCACGACCGGGCCGCGCTCCCCCGGCTGCTGCCCGGTGCGAGCGTGCTGTGGGACGTGCTGGACCAGCAGACCGACGCCACCGCCGAGGCGTACCGGCAGGCGGAGACCGCGCGCGGCGGCCGCGACCGGGAGCGGCGGGCGGCCCTGCTCGACTCCCTCCTCGACGGCGGCGCTCCCGAGGCGGCGGCCGCCGCGGCCGCCCAGCTGGGGCTGCCCGGGCAGGGGCGGTTCGCGGTGCTCGTGCTGCGGGCCGGCGCGGACCCGGTGGAGCGTCCGCCGCTCGCCGCGGCCGGACCGCGCGTGCTGTGGCGGATCCGGGCGGACGGGGAGAGCGCCCTGGTGGAGCTGGGCCACCATCCGCTGGAGGCGGTGCGGGAGTTACTGGCCCCGCTGGGGGTACGGGCCGGGGTGAGCCCGGTGGTGGCGGCGCCCGCCGAGTTCGCGCGGGCCCGGCGCCTCGCGGTCCTCGCGCTGCGCACGACGACCGGCCCGGGCAGCCCGCGCACGGCCCTGCTGGACGAGCGGCTCCCGGCGGCGCTGGTCGCGGGCCAGGGGGAACTCGCGGGGCGGCTGCGCCAGGTGGTGCTGGGCCCGGTGCTGGCGCTGGCCCCGGAGGACGGCCGGGTGCTGCTGACCACGCTGGGCACCTGGCTGGCCTGCCAGGGTTCGACGACGTACGCGGCGCAGCGGCTGTACTGCCACCGCAACACGGTCTCCAACCGGCTGCGCCGGCTGGAGCAGCTGACCGGCCGGTCGCTGACGGACCCGGCGCACGTCGTGGAGCTGGCGCTGGCGCACGCGGCGGTGGTCCAGCGGGCGGCCGACGGGCAGGGCGCATCCGCGCCAAAGTCCCCGCCGCGCACGCCGCGCCGGTCCGGCCCGGCCGGGTGATCAGCCGGGTGGTGCCGCCCCGTCACCAGGCCCTGCCGGGGACGCGATCCGGTCAGGCTCGTGCGACCGGGTCCCGCGGGCGTCCGTGTTTCGGTCAGGCTCGGTGACGCACCGCACCGACCCCCACACCGGGAGACTCCATGTCCCAGGGCTTCCTTCCCCCCACGTTCGACGAACCGACCTCCGAGCTGCTGCGCGAGCTGGAGCGGCCGGGGGGTGACGGCCGCCGGATGTTCCAGCTGCGGATCACCCCGGACGGCCGGCGGATCACGTTCGAGAAGGAGATCCGGGCGCGGTACTTCGGTCCGACCAGTCCGCGCGAGGACGACCACCGGTATGTGGTGTTCAAGGACCTCTATAGCGGCCGGCTCACACTGCTGCACTGGACGCATTTCGGGGCGCGGTCCCCCCAGCCGTACGGGGAGACGACCGACTTCTTCGTCACGCTCGCGGGCCACGACACGGACGTGAGCCGGGTCGACGAACTCGCGGCGGACCTCACCGGCGCCACCGCCCGCACCGCCGGGCTGAAGGCGGCCCACGAGTTCTATGCGGCGGAGCGCGAGCAGGCGCGCTCGCGGCAGCTCCAGTACGAGCTGGACATGCTGCTCAGCGATGTCGCGATGCAGGCGAAGCACTACGGCGCGCAGGGTCTGGACGGCCCGGCCCTGGACGAGCTGCGCGCCCACCCCTTCTACCGGCTGGCCCGGGAGCACTGCCTGCTGATCGCGGGGGGCGACCGCGACTACAGCGCGCTCACCCATGACACCCGGCGCCGCGATCTGCTCAAGGGCAAGCGGCCGGTGGTGCGCGCGGAGTACGGCGATCTGGTCGAGACCCAGCCGACGGAGCTGACCGCGGCGGCGCCGGACCGCCGGCACACCCGCTACGCGAACCTGTTCTGGGAGAAGCACGAGAGCGAGGAGTTCTTCGTGCTCCGCCGGTGCCCCGCGGACCACGAGTTCAGCCGTGGCGGGGTGCCCCGCCCGGCCGAGGACGGCGACAACTTCGCCACGCTCGCGCTCTCCGAGGACCAGGACATCTCCGGGGTCAGGGTGCTGGCGGACGACGGCGGGCGGCTGCCGTCGGCCGACGAGAGCGTGCCGCCCGCGCAGGGGCTCTCGGAGCCCTGGCCGGTGTACGGCGGATACCCCGGTTACGGGGAGCAGCACGGAGGGTACGGGACGTACGAGGACTTCGAGGCGTTCGGGGGCGGCGAGTCCTACGAGGGCTCCGGCTCGTTCGCCGATGTCATGACCCGGCGCACCGCGATGGATCCGGCCGACGGGTCGTGCCGTACGCAGCGGTCCTACCGCGGCCGGGAGAAGGTCAACGCCCGCTGCCGGGTCACGATGGACCTGACGGACCGGGACGCCGGGGAGTGGACGGTGAAGGTGGCCGTGTGCGCGGACACCTTCAGCTGGGACGTCCTCTTCTGGGACTGGCGCGACCACCGGTACGTCGCCACCGCCGAGGTGCGCACCGAGGCCGGGTACCGCGCCCGGTACGCCACGGGCGCCGCCGCCCACACGGTGCGCCGCACCCACGGCCGGTGTGCGACGGGGGGCTACGCGGGCGAGCTGTCCTTCACCCTGCCCGTGGACTCGGGGCGGTACGTGGTCGAGTGGACCTACGACGTGCCGTGCGACAGCCCGGACAAGAACGACGGCTTCCCCTTCGGTTTCTCGCCGAACTTCTCCCCCGACCGCCATCTCACCGCCCGGGGCGCGGTGGTCGTGGACACGGCCGCCGGGTAGCAGCCCGTGGGACCGGGGACTGGAGCCGTCGCTACGCCACGGGTTCGTCGTGCCGCGCGGATTCGAGCAGGTACGGTACGTCGATCACGGCGACCCCGGGGGTGAACAGCAGCCGCGCCTTGAGCCGCAGCGCGTTCTGGTTGTGCAGGGGCTGCTCCCACCAGTGGCCCACGACGTACTCCGGGATGACCACGGACAGCATGTCCGTGCCCTCCTTGGCGGCCTGTTCCTGCACGTAGGACAGGACGGGGCCGACGACCTCCCGGTACGGCGAGTGGAGGATCTTGAGCGGGATCCCCGGGTCGTGCTCGCCCCAGGCGGCGCGCAGCTGTTCCGCGTCCTCCTCGTCGGCGGCGACGCTGAGGGCCGTGAGGGTGTCGGGGCGCAGGCCGAGGGCGAAGCCGAGGGCTTTGAGCGTGGGGGCGTGCACGGAGGCGACGAGGACGACGACGTGGTGGCGGGCGGGTTTGCGCGGTTTGACGCCGGGGGCGACGGCGACCTGCCGGGCCACCAGGTCGTAGTGGCGGCGTACGCCCTTCATGCCGAGGAAGAGCAGCGGCATGGCGATGACGACGAGCCAGGCGCCGTGCGTGAACTTGGTGATCAGGACGATGACCAGGACCACCGCGGTCATCGCGGCGCCGATCGCGTTGATGGCGAGGCGGCGGTGGATGTGGACGCGCTCTTCGCGGCGGGTCTCGGGGGCCGCGAGTTCCTTGCGCCAGTGCCGGACCATGCCGGCCTGGGACAGGGTGAAGGAGACGAAGACGCCGATGATGTAGAGCTGGATGAGCCGGGTCAGCTCGGCGTCGAAGGCGACGATGAGGGCGATGGCGGCGAGCGCGAGGACCACGACGCCGTTGGAGTAGACGAGCCGGTCGCCGCGGTTGAAGAGCTGGCGCGGTGCGTAGCGGTCCTTGGCCAGGATCGAGGCCAGCATCGGGAATCCGTTGAAGGCGGTGTTCGCGGCGAGGATCAGGACGCCCGCGGTGACGGCCTGGAGCAGGTAGAAGAGGAAGTCCCAGCTGCCGAAGGTGGCGCGGCCGATCTGCGCGAGCGCGGTGGAGGTGGCTGTTCCGGCGGGCAGGCCCAGCTCGGTGGGGTCGGCGGCGACGTGCACCTTGTAGGACATCGCGAGCACCGTGATCCCGACGAACATGGTCACGGAGAGCACGCCCATGGCGGCGAGGGTGGTGGCCGCGTTGCGGGCCTTGGGCTTCTGGAAGGCGGGGACGCCGTTGCTGATCGCCTCGACGCCGGTGAGGGCGGTGCAGCCGGAGGCGAAGGCGCGCAGGGCGAGCAGGACCACGGCGAGTCCCGCGTAGGTCCCTTCGGCGGTGATGGGCAGCTCGGCTGATTCCGCGCGGATGGTGGTGCCGGTGCCCAGCCGGACGGCCGCGACCGCGAACATGATGTAGATGACGAGGACGAAGCCGTAGGTGGGGATCGCGAAGACCCGGCCCGACTCGCGCACGCCGCGCAGGTTCATCAAGGTCAGCAGCACCACGAAGCAGACCGAGAGGAGGACCATGTGGTCGTGCAGGGACGGGATGGCCGAGGTGATCGCGGCGACGCCGGAGACCACGGAGACGGCGACGGTGAGGACGTAGTCGACGAGCAGGGCGCTGGCGGCGGTCAGCGCGGCGGTCGGGCCGAGGTTCTCGGAGCTGACGATGTAGGCGCCGCCGCCGCCCGGGTAGGCGTGGCAGGTCTGCCGGTAGGAGGCGACGACGACCACCATCAGGAAGACGATGGCGGCGGCCGCGTACCAGGCGAGGTGCAGCAGGGTGACGCCGCCGAGGGCGAGGATCAGCAGGATCTCCTCGGTGGCGTAGGCCACCGAGGAGAGCGGGTCGCTGCAGAAGATCGGCAGGGCGAGCCGTTTGGGCAGCAGGGTCTCGCCCAGCCGGGCGGTGTCGAGCGGTTCGCCGACCAGCACCCGTTTCGCGTTGATGCGCCTCATTCATGCATGATCAGCTGTTCGTGACGGTTCCTGCCCGTTTTATGGGGCACCCGGGGGAAGCGCGGGAAACCCGCCGGGAAGCACCACGGCGGCCGGACCGCCGCGTCACATCCGGGCGGCCGCCGACTTGATGGCCTCGCGGATGCGGACGTACGTCCCGCAGCGGCAGATGTTGGCGATCGCGTCGATGTCCGCGTCCGTGGGGGTGGCGGTCCGCTTCAGCAGCGCCACGGCGGCCATGATCTGGCCGGGCTGGCAGAAGCCGCACTGCGAGACGTCCTGCTCCAGCCAGGCCTCCTGGACCGGGTGGAGGGTGTCGCCGTCCGCGAGCCCCTCGATCGTGGTGACCTCGCGCCCGGCGCAGGCCTTGACCGGCACCACGCACGGGCGGATGTCGGCGCCGTCGAGGTGACTGGTGCAGGCCTTGCAGACGTCGACCCCGCAGCCGTACTTGGGTCCGCGGATGCCCAGCAGGTCGCGCAGGACCCACAGCAGGGGCAGGTCGTCGGGCGCGTCCACGGTGACGCTCCGCCCGTTGACGGTGAAGGTGTGCGAGGGCACGGCGTACTCCTAGCGCGGGTAGGGGGTGAAGTCGACGTCGAAGTCGAGGGGGAAGCTGCGCGGCTTGGTGCCGGTGGCGCGCGCGTAGGCGTTGGCGATCGCCCCGACCGCGGCCGGTACGCCGAGTTCGCCCGCCCCGCCCGGCTCCTCACCGGTGGCGGGCAGGACGAAGACCCGCACGTCGGGCGGGGTGTCGCGCTGGAGCGCCCAGTGGAACTGGCTGTAACTGCCCTCCAGCGGGAGCCCCTTGTCCAGGTGCAGCCCGGCCCGCAGGGTGGTGGAGATGGCGTCGGTGAGCCCGCCGATCATCTGGGCCTCCAGCCCGCGCGGGTTGACCGGGCGGCCGACGTCCACGGCGATGACCGCCTTGGTGACCCGCACGTGCTGCGGATCGCGGGTGTCGATCTCGACCAGGCAGGCCGTGCGGGACTTGTACTCCTCGTGGAAGGCGATGCCCTGGGCGCAGCCCGCGGGCAGGGTCCGCCCCCACTGCCCCTCGGTGGCCGCCTTGTCGAGCACCGCGCGCTGGTCGGCCCGTTTGAGGAAGGAGCGCCGGAAGGCGTACGGGTCCTTGCCGAGCCGGGCCGCCAGCTCGTCCACCATGATCTCCTCCGCGCCCCGGGTGTTGGCGGAGTAGACCGAGCGCCAGGACCCGGTGGGGACACCGGTGGGCACCTCGGTGAGCAACTGGGTGGTGAGGCCGAAGTTGTAGGGGGACTTCACGGTGGTCAGGAAGAGGGTCTGGGCCAGGGTCGCGTTGCCGATGCCCAGCGGCAGGCTGGCGGCGGTCGCGGTGATGATTTCGCCCAGGCCGTGCCGGAAGTCGGTCTCGACGGCCGCGACCCGGTGTTCGAAGCTGAGCACCTCGCCGAGCGCGTAGGTGGCGCGGATCCGGTGGTGGGTGGCCGGGCGCATCCGCCCGTGCCGGGTGTCGTCCACCCGGGTCCACATCAGCCGGACCGGGCGGCGGCAGGCCTTCGAGACCCGCGCCGCCTCCAGGGCCGCGTCGAAGAACAGCCGGCGTCCGAAGGAACCGCCGGCCTGGACCACATGGACCGTGACCTTGTCGAGCGGCAGGCCGAGTTCGGCGGCGATGGTCTCGCGGGCGACGATCGGGGACTTCAGCCCGGACCAGATCTCGGCGCGGTCCTCGCGCACGTCGGCCACCGCCGAGTTGGTCTCCATCGGGGCGTGGCTGACGAAGGCGAAGTCGAACTCGCCGTCCACGTACGGGGTGAGCAGCGGCGGCAGCAGCGGCACCGGGTTGGCGGTGCGCAGCTTCGCCCGGACCTGGTCGTCGGAGAGCGCGTCGGCGGGCCCGGGACCCCAGGTGACCTGGAGGGCGGCCTTGGCGTCGATGGCCTGGCCGAAGGTCTCGGCGACGACGGCGACCCCGGTGGCGACGGTGACCACGTCCAGGACGCCCGGCATGGCCTTGACGGCGGCCAGGTTGGCGACGGAGCGGACGGAGCCGCCGAGGGTGGGCGGGCGGCGCAGGACGCAGGGCTTGGCGCCGGGCACGTCGAGGTCGAGGGTGTACTGCTGTTTCCCCGTCACCATGGCGCGGGCGTCGATCCGGCCGGTGGGCGTGCCGATCAGGGTCTGTCGCGCGGCGGGCTTCGGGGCGGCGCCGAGGACGATCAGACCCGGGTCGGCGGCGGCCGCGGCGAGGGCGCCGTAGCCGAGGGTACGGCCGTCGGGGGCGCGGACGGCGCCGTTCGCGGTGGTCAGGCCCGCGGCCGGGGTGTTCCAGCGGTGGGCGGCCGCGGCGACCAGGCGGGCGCGGGCGGTCGCGGCGCACTGGCGGACCGGTCCGTACAGCGAGCGGATCGCGTTGGAGCTGCCGGTGAGCTGGTTGAAGAGCAGCTCGGGGCGGGCGTCGTCCAGTTCGACGCGTACGGCGGCCAGCGGGGCGTCGAGTTCCTCGGCCACCAGCATGGCGACCGCGGTGGTGAGTCCCTGGCCGACCTCTTCGCGGGGCAGCCGGAACCGGATGGTCCCGTCGGCCTCGACGGTGAGCAGCAGCAGGGCGGAGGTCGGCGCCCCGGCCAGGATGAAGATGTCCCCGAGGTCGACCAGGTCCGCGATGGCGGGCAGGGTGGGGATGGCGGCGTGGGCGCTCTGCGGCGCGAGGGCGTCGGCCCCGGCGCGGGTCACCAGGGCGAGGGTGGGAGCGGCGACCAGGTAGGTGAGGAAGCCGCGGCGGCTCTGCCCCTGCCCCGTCGTGCCGCTCGCTCCGGTCGTTCCCGTCATATGGCTGCGCCCCGCCCTGTTCGCCGTACCCCACTTGGCTCATTACCGGCACGTAGAGTAGCGATCACCGCGGGTGCAGGGAAGTCATGGCCGGGACGCGGGGTCCTCCGTTCGGGGGGCGTGCGGCGGGGCGTCGTGACACGGGGTCCGGACGGACCGGTGGCGGGTCCCACTCGCACGGTTCGGCCGTACGCACGAATGCGCCGCGCCGGTCGGCGGATTCCGGCCAGTCCCGCGCCACCTCGCGCCACCCCACCCGCGCCACCCCACCCCACGTCCCCGGTGCGGCGCGCCGAGCCGCCCGTCCGGGCGGACCATGGAAGGAGCACCACCGCAGACACCACAGGACAGTGAGGAGGTGGAGCGCCGTGAGCTTGTTCATGGATGTCCACCAGGGCATGCACGGCATCACCGAGGAGCAGTTGTCGGCCGCCCACCGGGCGGACCTGGCGATCGAGGCCGAAGAGGGCGTGCACTTCGAGCGCGCCTGGGCCGACCCGGCGTCGGGCACGGTGTACTGCCTCTCCGAGGCGCCTTCGGCCGAGGCGGTCCAGCGGATCCACGAGCGGGCCGGGCACCCGGCCACGGAGATCCACCCGGTTCCGGTCAGCGTCTGACGCCCTGACCGGATCTGTTCGTACAGCCAAGGGGGGGCCGGGAGGCCTTTGACATATGACGGAGGCAGGAACGGCGCTGATGTTGCCAAACGGCTTACAGCCCATTGCCGTCTGTGCAACAGTCGTAACCGGTCCTTCCTTCAGACTTGGCCGTGCCGCGCCTGTATCGGAGTTCTCATGCCGTCCCACCTGTTCGCGGGCCGTCCCGCGCAGCCCCCCCGGCCCGGGTCGGTGGACGCGCTGATCACGCAGACCCGTCGGTTGCGCGGAGACGTGGACGCGGTGCGCCGCGACACCGTCGTGGACGACGACGACCCGCAGGGGCGCTGGCAGCGCGCGCTGTGCGACCTCGCCGTGCACCACCTCGACGACCTGGGCGAGCACCTGGGGCAGCTCAAGGAAGGCCTGCCCGCCATTCCCTCGCCCGCGAACGGGGCCCCGTACCGGACGGCCGCGCACCAGCCCGCGCCGGAGCCCGGCACGGAGCACGCGCAGCAGACCCGGGTCGGCAGCGCCGAGTGGAACCTGCTCACCGACGAAGTCAGCTGGTCCGACGAGCTGTTCGTGATCTTCGGCCGCTCCCCCGAGGCCGGCCCGCTCTCCCTGGACGAGCTGGGCTCCACCCTGTTCGTCGAGGACCAGCCCCTGCTCACCGCGATGGTGACGGCCTGTCTGGTCGACGGCAAGGCCATCGACGGCGAGTTCCGCATCGTCCGCGCGGACGGCCGGGTTCGCACCCTGCACATGCGCGGGGAGCCCGTGCTCGACGAGTCCGACGGCTGTACGGCGTCCATGTGGGCCGTCCTGCGCGATGTGAGCGACCTGCGGCGCAGCGAACGCGCGGTGCGCGAGACCCGCGACTCCCTCCAGCAGCAGCGGCAGATCGCCCAGACCGAACACCGCCTGGCGGTGGAACTCCAGGAGGCGGTCCTCCCCCCGTGGGGCGGCACCCTGCGCTTCCCGCACGCCGCCGCGGGCGCCCTGGACGTGGCCGCCCACTACCTCCCCTCGGCGACGAGCGCCCTGATCGGCGGCGACTGGTACGACGCCCTGGAACTGCCCGACGGGCGCTCCATGCTCACGGTCGGAGACCTGACCGGACACGGGGTCACCGCCACCTCGGGCATGGCGATGATGCTCGGCGCGCTGCGCGGCATGGCGATGGCCGGGATCGAGCCGGGCCCCCTGATGGGCTGGCTGAACCAACTGCTGGAGACCTCCGTCCAGCCCGCGCTCGGCTCCGCCGTGTGCTGCAGCTACGACCCCGCCCGCCGGGTGCTCTCCTGGGCCCAGGCCGGGCACCCGGCACCGCTGCTCTTCCGGGGCGGCCACGGCCGCGCCCTGCAGCCGCCGGAGGGCATCCTGCTGGGCGCGACCTCCGGGGCGGCGTACGGGCAGCGCGAGGAACGGCTTGAACCGGGCGACGTCCTCGTCCTGCACACGGACGGACTGACGCCGCGCAGCATCGAGTTCAGCCGGGCGGACGGCGCGGAGCGGCTGCTGGCGCTCGCACCCCGGTTCGCGGTGGCCCGCTCGGCCCAGGACTGCGTACGGACGGTCATCGAGGAGTTCGGCGACACCGGGCGCGAGGACGACGCGTGCGTCCTGGTCGCCAGGGTCGGGGAGTGAGCCGCACCATCCAAGAGGTGGTGGAGCAGAGGTCCGGGGCCGCGCCGACGGGCGCGGCCTTCGTCGTATCCGTGATCGTTTCCGTGGTCGTCACACCTGGGTGCCCCGGCCTCCTCGCACCGGACGCGTCGGCAGGGCCATCTTGATCTCCTGGCGCAGCTCGTCGATCCGCCCGTAGCCGGAGTACTGCCCGGTGAGGCGGTACATCTCGCGCAGCCGGTCCCATGTGCGGTGCGAGGAGGTCTCGTTCATGGAGACCAGCGCGAGCCGCGCGTACCGGTCGGCCTGCTCGGGGTCGTCGGCGAGGAAGCAGGCCGAGGCCATCGAGATGTAGTCGAAGATCTGCGAACGCTGGTGCCCGGACGCGCGCAGCCGCAGCGCCTCGCGGGCGTGCTGCTGGGCGATCGGCGCGGCGCTCGGATCGTGGTCGGCCAGGGTGCGGAAGGCCAGCGCCTGCATGCCGTGCAGGTCGGCCTCGTCGAAGTGCTGCATCCAACTGGGCGGCGGGACATCGCTCTTGTCGGAGACGAACAGGTCTTCGGCCTCGCCGAGGGTGCGCCGCATCGCCTGGCCCTTGCCCATCGCGGCCTGCGCCCACGCCTCGATGGTGTGCAGCATGGCGCGGGTGCGCGGCAGGGTCTCCTCGCCCGAGCCGGACTGGGCCAGCTTCATCAGGTCCAGGGCCTCGTTGGGCTTGCCCAGATGGACCATCTGGCGCGCCGCCCGGGACAGGGCCTCGCCGGCCCGGGGCCGGTCGCCGCCCTCGCGGGCCGCGTGCGCGGCGATGACGAAGTACTTCTGCGCGGTGGGTTCGAGGCCGACGTCGTGCGACATCCAGCCCGCCAGGACCGCCAGGTTGGCCGCCACCCCCCAGAGCCTGCGCTGGAGGTGGTCGGGGTGGTGGTAGGCGAGCATGCCGCCCACCTCGTTCAGCTGGCCCACGACGGCCTTGCGCTGGAGGCCACCGCCCCTGGAGGCGTCCCAGGCCCGGAAGACTTCCACCGAGCGCTCCAGCGCTTCGATCTCCTGGGAACCGATGGGCGCGGCCTCGTAGCGGTCGTAGCCCGCGGGATCGGCCTGGAACCCGTCCCCGCCGAAGCGTGGCGCGGGGGTGGCGGGCAGGGGGTCGGAGTGCAGCCAGTCGTGCATGGCGTTGGTGAGGGCGGAGCCGGCGGTGAGCGCGGCGCCCGCGCCCATCAGACCGCGACGGTTGAGCATGAGGTCCATTCCCGTGAATTCGGTGAGGACCGCGGCTGTGCGTTCGGGCGCCCACGGCAGGCCGTCGGGGTTCTCCTGCGCCCCGTCCTGCTGCCGTGGCGATGTGCGCCGCTGCCGTACGAACCCGAGGTCCTCGATGGTCACGACACGACCGAGCCGCTCGGTGAACAGGGCTGCCAGTACGGTCGGCACGGGTTCGCGCGGGGTCTCCCCCACGTCGATCCAGCGCCGTACCCGCGAGGTGTCGGTGGCCAGCTGGTGGTGGCCCATGGCCGCCGCCTGCCGGTTGACCATCCTCGCGAGTTCGCCTTTGGACCACCCGGCCAGCCCGAACAGATCGGACAGGCGGGTGTTGGGTCCTTTGCTCACGTCAAGCCCCCAGGTTCTCGGCTGAGTTGACAGTAACCCCCCGTCAGATGCCGAGCGACTATTCGCCAGGGTTCGCCAGGGTGCGCCAGATGGTGTGCCACCCACACCTGGGTGTCAGGTAGGAATGCGCCTCCCCGACCCGGTCACCGGCGGAACTCCCCAGGGTGATGTACGGGATCGAGCGGGGCGGCGTACGCAACTCGTCGGCGCACGAAGGGATCCGTATCATCATGTACGCAGCAACGTCCTCCGTGTCCGCGCCCGTCCGGCCGCACCGCACCTTCCAGGCGGGCGGCGGCCCCTACCTCGAGCCCGGCCGCCCCTCCAACCCGGCACAGGCCGCCGTACGGGCACGGCGGATGCCGGGCAACGGGGCCCAGCCGATCAGCGGCAGAATCGACCTCTCGGGCCCGCAGGGCGCGCAACTGCGCACCGCGCTCGCCTCGGTGCAGCGGATCTGTCCGGAGTTCGCGCCGGTGCAGGTGCTACGCCGCAGCGGCCGTTCGGTCCTCCTGGTGGGCACCACAGGACGGATGACGGCCGTCGCGAAGGTTTTACTGGACCATTCGCCGGAGTGGCGCGAGCGGTACCGGCACGAAATAGCGTCGTACCGGGCCTTCGTCCGGCACCGCCCGCCGGTCCGGGTGCCGCGGCTGATCGCCGCGGATCCCGAGAACTGCGTACTGATCGTGGAGCGGATGGCGGGCCGGGTCGCAGCACTGCAGCGGCACCCGGTCGAGGCCCCGCCGCGGCCGGACGTACGGGCGGCGCTGGGCGCGGTGTGCCGGGTCAACCAGTGGCGTCCGCCGGGTGAGCTGTTCGGCCGGCCGCTGGAGTACGCCTCGCGGATCTCGCGCTACCACGAGCTGGGCCTGCTGACCGACCGGGACCTCGGCGACCTGCAGAAGCTGCTGCACGGGCTGAAGATGGGCGGCGTGCAGCCGCAGTTCAACCACGGTGACGCGCTGCTGTCGAACCTGCTGCTCTCCCCCGCGGGGCCGGTGCTCCTCGACTGGGAGCACGCGGGCTGGTACCTGCCCGGCTACGACCTGGCGACCCTGTGGACGGTGCTGGGCGACGCCCCGGCCGCCCGCGGGCAGATCAGCAGGCTCGCCCAGTCGGCGGGCCCGGCGTCCCGGGACGCCTTCCTGGTCAACCTGATGCTGGTGCTGACCCGGGAGATCCGGATGGCGGAGACCGCGGTCCAGCGGTCGATCCTGGCGGCCGCCCCGGCCCAGCCGCTGCCCTCGGGCGCCCTGTCCAGCGGTGAGGAGCACCGCCTGCTGCTGCGCAGGCTGCACGACGACTGTGGGATGGCCCGCAGGGCGGTCCGGGCGGCGGTCGGCACGCGCTGACACCCGGCTCCGACGGTCCCGTGGTGCGCACACCCAGTGTGCGCACCACGGGATTTCGCACGTTCGGGAGCACTAGGGGGTATCTCGCCGCCCCTGCGCATGTCTTGACATCACATGATCCCCCGAACACCTTTTCTGACTCAGCATCAGAAATGCTGGAGAGCCGCCCTTCCTCCCCACACCGCTGGAGCCTGCCCATGTCCGACAGAGCGACCTCCCCTTCCCGGCGCGCGGTCCTGGCCGGCACCGGCGCCGGGATGCTGGCCGCCGGCCTGCCGTCCGCCCTCGCGCGCGCCGCCGACGTCCCCGTGCTCGGCGAGTACGACGTCGTGGTGGTCGGCTCGGGGGCGTCCGGGATGACCGCCGCGCTGACCGCCGCCGGGCGCGGCCTGAGCGTGCTGGTGGTGGAGAAGGCGCCCACCTTCGGTGGTTCCGCGGCGCGTTCGGGCGCCGGGATCTGGCTGCCGAACAACTCGGTGATCCTCGGGGCGGGGGTGCCGGACACCCCGGAGAAGGCCGCCGCGTACCTGTCGGCGGTGGTCGGGCCCGGCGTACCGGCCGCCCGTCAGCAGGCGTTCCTGGCGAACGGGCCGCGGATGCTGGACTTCGTCATGGCCCACAGCCCGCTCACGTTCCGGTTCATGGACGGCTACAGCGACTACTACCCGAACCTGCCCGGCGGCCTGCCGAACGGGCGCTCCATCGAGCCGGGGCAGATCGACGGGAACATCCTGGGCGCCGAACTCGCGCACCTGAACCCGGCGTACCTGCCGGTCCCGGCCGGGATGGTGGTGTTCAGCCAGGACTACAAGTGGCTCAACCTGGCGGCGGTCAGTGCCAAGGGCCTGGCGGTGTCCACCGAGTGCCTGGCGCGCGGCGCCGCGGCCGCGGCCTGCGGGCAGAAGCCGCTGACCATGGGCCAGGCGCTGGCCACGGGGCTGCGGGCCGGGCTGATCCGGGCGGGGGTGCCGCTCTGGCTGAACAGCCCGCTGGTGGACCTGGTGCAGGAGGGCGGCGCGGTGACCGGGGTGGTCGTGGAGAAGGACGGCGCGCGCGGGACCGTACGGGCCCGGCGCGGCGTGGTCATCGGCTCGGGCGGCTTCGAGCACAACGCCGAGATGCGGGCGCAGTACCAGCAGCAGCCGATCGGCACCCAGTGGTCGGTGGGCGCGAAGGAGAACACGGGCGACGGCATCCGGGCGGGCCAACGGGCCGGGGCGGCGCTCGCGTTGATGGAGGACGCGTGGTGGGGTCCCTCGATCCCGCTGCCGGGCGAACCGTACTTCTGTCTGGCCGAACGCACCCTGCCCGGCGGCCTGATCGTCAACGGGGCGGGGGCCCGGTTCGTCAACGAGGCGGCCCCGTACAGCGATGTGGTGCACGTGATGTACGAGAAGGACCGCGGGACGGGGTCGCACATCCCGGCGTGGCTGATCGTCGACCAGAACTACCGCAACAAGTACCTGTTCAAGGACGTCCTGCCGACGATCGTCTTCCCGGACTCCTGGTACCAGGCGGGCGCGGCGAAGAAGGCGTGGTCCTGGGACGCCCTCGCGGGCCAGATCGGCGTACCGGCGGCCGCGCTGCGCGCCACCCTCAACCGGTTCAACGCACAGGCGTGGAACGGCACCGACCCGGACTTCCACCGGGGCGACACCGCCTACGACCACTACTACACGGACCCGGGCGTGCAGCCGAACTCCTGCCTGGCCCCGGTGTGGGCGCCGCCGTTCTACGCGTTCAAGATCGTGCCCGGTGACCTGGGCACCAAGGGCGGCATCGTGACGGACGCACGGGCGCGGGCGCTGCGGGAGGACGGCTCGGTGATCCGCGGGCTGTGGGCCGCGGGCAACGCGAGTGCGGCCGTGATGGGCCACAGCTACGCGGGGGCGGGCTCGACGATCGGTCCCGCGATGACGTTCGGCCATGTGGCGGCGAACGACATCGCGGACGCGTGAGCGAATGCGCCCGGGGGCTCAGCCCTGCTGGAACAGCTCCGCGGGGAGCGGCTTGAGCAGCGCGTAGAGGTCGTCGGTGATCGGGCGGTCCCAGCTGGCGATGGTGACCAGGACGTTGTCACTGCGGTCGAACTGCACGCAGGAGATCCGGGACTCCGACAGCTTGACCTTGCGGACGATGAGGAGGTTGTCGCCCTGCATGACGGGGCAGTCCTCGGCGCCGGTGACCTCGACGTCCTCGTCGTTCTCCAGGGCCTGGAGGAGCTGGGCCACCTCGAAGGGGACCTCCTTGTCGGCCAGCTCACGGGCCGGGGAGCCCTCGGGGAGGTTGCCGATGATCATCGCGGGGCCGCGGCCGCCGAAGAGGTCGTAGCGCAGGAAGACACCCTGACAGCTGCCGTCGGGGGCGGGGAGCAGCCCGGCCCCGAGGTTGCCCGGCCAGTCGCCCGGGTCCATGGCGAGGACATCGAAGTCCGGGCCCGCGGGAGTGGCGGCGCTGCGGCGGCGGAGGAAGGACATGCGGCCATGGTACGTGGCCGCGTGAGTTTTCCGCCCCGGGGCCCCGAACCGCCCGGGAAGCGCCTCCGGAGCCGCCGTTCGGGCGCCCGGCCCGGGGCGCGCGGTCCGAGGTGCCCGGCCCGGGGGCGCGCGGTTACGGGCCGGGCACCACGGCGGCCGTCGCCGTGGCGGTGGCCGTGGCGGTGGCGGCTTCGGCTTCGGCGGCCACGCCGTCGGCCCCGCAGGACCTCGCCACCGCCGCCGCCCGCTCCAGCAGGGCCGGGTCCCGCCGGGCCACCCCCAGGTCCAGCAGCGAGCGGCACCGCTCGTACCCGGCGGGTGAGCCGTTCAGCAGGGTCACCGACTCCTCCAGCAGCGCCACCCGCTCCTCGGGCGGTCCCACCCGCGCCGCCACCCGCAGGGCGTGCCCGATCCCCGACGGCGCGCCGAAGACCCGGGCCCGCCGGACGGCGTCGGCGGCCAGCGCGCGGGCCCGTGCGGGCTCCTCGGCCGCCACGGCCTCGGCCAGGTGGAGCTGCCAGGGGCACCAGGCGGGGTTCTGGATGCCGCGCGGGGTGAGCCGCCGGTCCACCGCCTCCAACTCGGCCGCCGCCGCCTTGGTGTTGCCCCGGGCCAGCAGCAGTTCCGCGTAGACGGTCTGGGAGTCCGGGAAGACCACGGCGGCCGGGAACGGTTCGCCGTAGCCGTGGGCGCGCGCCAGGTCCCACGCCTCCTCGGCCCGGCCCCGGGCCAGCAGGGTCTCGATCAGGATGGCGATGGCGTACCAGTGCACGGGCGTACGGCGGCCCACGCGCTCGGCGAGCCGCAGTCCGGCCCTGGCCAGCTCCTCGGCCTCCACCAGCCGCCCGCCGCGGTAGCGGATGTACGCGCGCAGGCTGTACGCGAAGGACAGGTGCGCCCCGCGCCACCCCTGGCGCTCGAATTCGGCGGTGCCCGCCGCGAAGAGTTCCTCGGCCCGCTCGGGCCGGTCGGCGTACATGTGGGCCATCGCGGCCAGCACCGGGACCTCGAAGCCGCGGTCCTCGTGCGCCCAGCTGAAGCCGTCGCCCAGGGCTCGCCCGGCGTGGTGCAGGACCACGTCCACGGGTTCGCCGCGCAGCGTCGCGTCCCAGGCGCGCAGCCCGATCACGTACCGCTCGGTCAGGTCACGGCCGGTGAGCCGGTCGGCGAGCCGGGCGAGGCGGCGGGAGCGGGCCGGGGAGTCGGGTTCGGCGGCGTTGAAGGCGCCCCACATGAACTGTTCGGACTGCAGGCGCAGCCGCCCCCGGACGTCCGGGGTGCGGGGGATCTCCCGGGCCAGCGCCTCGCAGGCCTCGGCGAGCCGGTCGCTGTGCGCGAGCACCTGGGCGAGGCGGATCACGATGCCCTGGCGCAGCGCCGGGTCGTCGAAGGGTTCGGCGAGGGCGGCGCGCAGGTGGTTCACGGTGTTCGCGGGTTCGGTGAGCAGGGAGGCGCAGCCGAGTTCGTACAGGACGGCGGCCCGCTCGTCGAAGTCCGGGGGTTCGCGCAGGGCGCGGGCGAGCTGGCGGCGGGCGGCCTCGGGGGCTCCGGCCCGCAGGTTCTCGCGGGCGGCCTCGCGCAGGGTGCGCACCACCCAGGGGTCGTTGTCGGGGTGGGCTTCCAGGAGGTGGCGGGCGGCCGCGGAGGGGCCGAGTCCGCCGTCGACGACGGCGACGGCGGCCTGGCCGTGCAGGGCGACCCGCAGGCCGTCGGGGATGGCCCGGTAGATGGCGGTGGCGATCAGCGGGTGGACGAATTCGAGGCCGCCGTCGGGCTCGGGACCGCCGTCGGCTGCGGGCCCGCCCTCCTGTTCGGCCGCGGCGCAGAGGATGCGGGCGCCGCGCAGCCGTTCGGTGGCGTCGACGGCCTCTTCGGTGCCGAGCCCGGCCACCCGGGCGGCGAGGTCGCGCGGGATGGCCGTGCCGAGGACGGCGCAGGCCCAGGCGAAGCGGACGGTGGAGGGCCCCAGGCGTTCGAGGCGGGCCACCAGGCCGCTGCCGCGCTGGGCGGCGGCGAGGTCGCGCAGCAGTGGGGCGCTGGATTCGACGGGGTCGAGGCCGCGGTCGTGGACCTTGGCGCTCAGTTCGACGGCCTCGAAGGGGTTGCCCGCGGTGACGGCCCAGGCCTCCCGGCAGAAGGCGTCGTCGGCGTGGTCGCCGACCCGGTCGCGCAGCAGTGCGCCGACGGCGGCGGCGGTGAGCGGGGCGAGGCTGAGCGGGCGCCTGCCCGCCCGGCCGGGCAGGGTGCGGAAGGCGTCGGCGTGCGCGGGCAGTTCGTCGGGGCGGTAGGCGACGACGAGGAGCAGCGGGAGCTGTTCGGCGCGGGGGGCGAAGGCGGCGAGCCAGCCGAGTGATTCGGGGTCGGCCCAGTGAGCGTCGTCGAGGACGAGGACCACCGGGGCGCGCTGGACGGCGAGGTGGGTGAGGACCCAGTCGAGGCCGTCGCGCAGACCCTGCGGGTCGGGGGGTGCGCCCTCCTCGGGCGCGCAGAGGCCAAGGGCGGGGCCGACGATGGCGTACCAGCTGCCGAGGGCGGCGCGCAGTTCGTCCTCGGAGCGGCCGGCCAGCTGGGGCTGGATGAGCTGGCGGGCGACGTGGAAGGGCTGGTTCTGTTCCTGTTCGCCGCCGCGGGCGGCCAGCAGGGTGCAGGAGCGGGCGCGGGCGCGGCGGCGCACTTCGGCGAGCAGGGTGGTCTTGCCGAGTCCGGCGGGGCCGGAGAAGGCGAGGAGCGCGCCACCGCTGGTCCCCGGACCGGTTCCGGGACGGGGCGCGGCGCGGGCGCCCGTACCGGTACCGCGACGGGGTCCGGCGAGCTGGTCCAAGGCCTCGTCCACGGTGGCCAGTTCGGCTTCACGTTCGAACAATTCGCGCCGCGTACGGGTCCGGCGTTCCGTCATGACTGGTACCCCCCAGACCTGTTCGGGGGATCAGCGTACGCCCGCGTGACCTTGGCGGAAGCCCGTCGTTCGGGAAAGATCGGATTCTTTTCCGTACGGCGTCATTCAGCCGATTCGGCGGCCAGTGCCTCCAGAACCGCGACCGCCTCGGCGGCCCGTTCGACGGCCACGAAGAGGTGGTCGTGGTGGTAGCCGGCGATCACGTTGCAGCTGAGGCCGTGCGCGGCGAGGGCGGCGGCGAAGGCACCGGTGAGTCCGACGGCGTCGAGGGCGGAGTGGATGCGCAGGGTGATCCACCCGGCCACGTACTCGTACGCCAGTGCGGCCGCGTCGGCGTCCTCCTGGCGCAGCACCAGGGTCAGGCCCTCGGACTCCAGCACGGTGGCCACCGGGGTGACCCCGGCCGGGGCCGCCGGTCCGGGCACGGTGCAGAAGACGTACCGCCCCTCGTTCAGCTCGGGGCGCATGCCGCTCAGCAGTTTCCTCAGGTCGCTCTCTCCGCTCATGCCGACACCCTACCGATCGTCCCGCTATGACCGGTTCGGCGCCGTGGGCGGGGGCGCGCGGCGCCACCGGGGGCGGCGGCTCCGCGCCCCGGTGGTGCGCCGCGCTACGTCAGGTCGAACTCGCCGCCGCGCGCGCCCAGCACGAACTTGCGCCACTCGTCCGGCGCGAAGATCAGCGAGGGGCTCTCGGGCCGCTCGCTGTTGCGCATCGCGATGAAGCCCTCGACGAAGGCGATCTGGACGTCACCGGCTCCCCGGCTGCTCGACTGCCAGTCCGCCCCGCTGAGATCGAGGTCCGGCTTGTCCCAGCCGGCGAAGGGCTTCGAAGTCATGCTCTCGGCCACGTGCGTGCTCCTCCCGGTACTCCCGGTACGTCGTCCGGGGGCCAGGTTAACCACCACCGGCCGTGCCGGACAGGGCGCGGTGCGTCACCGGGCGGCGGGCCCGGCTCCGCTGTCCGGAAACCGATTTCCGTCCCAGGGGCCTCAGTTGGCCGGTTCCTCCGCTCCCACCAGCCACATCGCGAAGAACTGCGCACCGCCGCCGTACGCGTGCCCCATCGCCCGTCTGGCCCCCTCCACCTGGTGTTCTCCGGCCTGCCCGCGCACCTGGAGGGCGGCCTCCGCGAAGCGGATCATGCCCGAGGCGCCGATGGGGTTGGTGGACAGGACGCCGCCCGACGGGTTGACCGGGAGGTCCCCGTCGAGTTCGGTGACCCCGGCCTCGGTCAGCTTCCAGCCTTCGCCCTCGTCCGCGAATCCGAGGTTCTCCAGCCACATCGGCTCGTACCAGGAGAAGGGCACGTACATCTCCACCGCGTCGATCTCGCGGCGCGGGTCGGTGATGCCCGCCTGCCGGTAGACGTCGGCGGCGCAGTCCTTGCCCGCCTGCGGCGAGACGAAGTCCTTGCCCGCGAAGAGGGTCGGCTCGCTGCGCATCGCCCCGCCGTGCACCCAGGCCGGCGGCTTCGGCGAACGGGCCGCGCCCGCCCGGTCGGTGAGGATCATCGCGCAGGCCCCGTCGGAGGACGGGCAGGTCTCGGAGTAGCGGATCGGGTCCCACAGCATCGGCGACGCCTGGACCTTCTCCAGGGTGATGTCGTGCTCGTGCAGGTGCGCGTAGGGATTCTTGAGCGCGTTGCGCCGGTCCTTGTAGGCGACGAGCGAGCCGACCGTGTCGGGCGCGCCGGTCCGCCGCATGTACGCCCGCACGTGCGGGGCGAAGAAGCCGCCCGCGCCCGCCAGCAGCGGCTGCTGGAAGGGAACCGGCAGGGACAGGCCCCACATGGCGTTGGACTCGGACTGCTTCTCGAACGCCAGGGTCAGCACGGTCCGGTGGACCCGGGCGGCGATCAGATTGGCCGCGACCAGCGCGGTCGAGCCCCCCACCGACCCGGCGGTGTGCACGCGCAGCATCGGTTTGCCGACCGCGCCCAGGGCGTCGGCCAGGTACAGCTCCGGCATCATCACGCCCTCGAAGAAGTCGGGGGCCTTGCCGATGACGACGGCGTCGATGTCCGCCCAGGTCAGACCGGCGTCGGCCAGGGCGCGGACGGCCGCCTCGCGGACCAGTCCGGCGATGGAGACGTCGTGGCGGGCGGCCACGTGCTTGGTCTGGCCGATGCCGATGACGGCGACCGGTTCCTTGCCCGGGGTGCTCATGCCCGTTCCCCTTCCAGGACGGCGACCAGGTTCTGCTGGAGGCAGGGGCCGGAGGTGGCGTGCGCGACGGCCCGGTCGGACTCGCCGCGGTGGATCCGGGCGGCGGCCTCGCCGATCCGGATGAGCCCGGCCGCCATCACCGGGTTGGCCGCGAGCGCCCCGCCGGACGGGTTGACGCGCACGGCGTCGCCGAGCCCGAGGGCCTTGCGCAGCACCACTTCCTGGGCGGAGAACGGCGCGTGCAGCTCGGCGGTGTCGACGGGCGCGTCGAAGACCCCGGCGCGCTCGGCCGCAAGCCGGGTGGACGGGGAGTCGGTGAGGTCGCGCAGGCCCAGGCTGTGGGCCTCGATGCGGTGGTCGATGCCGGTGATCCAGGCGGGGCGCGCGCACAGGGCGCGCGCCGTGTCACCGGCCGCGAGGATCACGGCGGCCGCGCCGTCGCCGATGGGCGGGCAGTCGCCCGTGCGCAGCGGCCGGACCTGGTAGTCGCCCTGCGGGACGGCGCCGCTGAGCTGGGCGTGCGGGTTGCCGGTGGCGTCGGCCCGGCTGCGGGCGCCGATCGCGGCCAGCGCCTCCTCGTCGGTCTCCCCCGCGTCGATCAGCGCCTGCGCCTGGAGGGCGGCCAGGGCCACCGAGTCGGGCCAGAGGGGGGCGACGTAGTACGGGTCGAGCTGGCGGGTCAGGACGTCGCGGACGGATCCCGGGGAGGACTTCCCGTAGGCGTAGACGAGCGCGGTGTCGGCCTCGCCGGTCTGGATCTTGACCCAGGCCTCGTAGAGCGCCCAGGCGCCGTCCATCTCCACGTGGGACTCGGAGATCGGCGGCCAGGCGCCGACGCCGTCGAGGGTCATGGTGAACGAGAAGGCCCGGCCCGCCAGGTAGTCGCTGGAGCCGG
This sequence comes from Streptomyces sp. NBC_00536, assembly GCF_036346295.1. Lineage (NCBI taxonomy): Bacteria > Bacillati > Actinomycetota > Actinomycetes > Kitasatosporales > Streptomycetaceae > Streptomyces > Streptomyces sp. NBC_00536. The sequence goes on from NZ_CP107819.1 coordinate 531,516, forward strand.
AGCAGGTGAAGCCGATCTCCCCGGCCTTCAGCCCGGTCTGGGCGAGGACCCGGTGCAGGACCGGCATGACCATCTCGACTTCGCTCAGCTCGTCGGTGCGGCGCAGGTGGTCGCTCTGGGCGAAGGCGACGACCGCGACCTCGCGGGACGCGCGTGCGCGGGCCATCAGATCAGCTCCTTGTACACGTCGTAGTCGGCGTCGGGCTCACCGGTGGGCCGGTAGTGGTCGGGGTGGCTGCCGCCCTCGGTCCAGACCGGCTCCACGCGCAGGCCCATCCGGACCTGGTCGTAGGGGATGCCGCCGATCCGGCCGTGCAGGGCGAGACCGGCGCCGTCGAGGGCGATGTGCGCGTAGACGTAGGGGACTTCGATGTCGAGGTTGCGGGCCTTGATGTTGACGATGCAGTAGGTGGTGACGGTGCCGGCCGGACCGACCTCCACCCGGTCGGTGGTCGCGACGCCGCAGGTGGGGCACGCGCCGCGCGGGGGGACGTACACCTTGTGGCAGGAGGGGCAGCGTTCGCCGATGGTGCGGCGCTCGGCGAGCCCGTTGATGTACGCGGTCTGGGCGCGGCCGGGGCTGTAGACGTAGTCGAGGCGGGCCTCGGCGACGATGCCGGTGACCGCGTCCTCGAAGACGCCGTCGTGCGGCTGCCCGGCGGGAGCGGCCTCTCCCTCGTGCGGGTCCCCGTGCTCGTCCTCGTACGGTTCGAAGCAGGCGATGTCGGTGATCGCCCCGGTCCGCTCCGCGGCCCACCGGATCCGGACCCTCATCCCGCTGCGGACGGCCTCCGGGCCGGGCGCGTCGAGCGCGTGCAGCAGGGCGGTGTCGGCGCCGTCGAGCCGTACGAGCACCCAGGCGAAGGGGGTGGCGAGGGGCTGCTGGGGGCGGGGGTCGGCGTTCCAGGCCCAGGTCGTGACGGTACCGGTGGCGCCGACCTCGACGAGGTCCCGGATCTCCTCGGCGGTGACCGGGTCGTACTCGGCGGGCGGCACCATCACCCGGCCGTCGGCGGTCTTCACCCCGAGCACGACGCGCTCGCGCAGCCCGGTGAGGAAGGCGCTCTGCACGGGCCCGAGGGAGCGGGTGAAGGGGAACTCGACGACGAGGGGCGCGCGCAGCACGTCCGGTGTGGGGGCGGCTGTCATGGGTGCTCTCCGATTCTCCGGGGCAGACGGGAAGGTGACGACAGAGCCGACGCCGTCAGGCGCGGCGGTAGACCGGCGGTCGCTTCTCGGCGAAGGCGCGGGCGCCCTCCTTCGCGTCGGCCGTGTCGAAGACCGGCCAGCCCCGGGTGAGTTCGGCGGCCAGTCCCTCCGTCTCGGTCAGCTCGGCGCTCTCGTACACCGACGCCTTGACGGCCTCGACGGCGAGCGGCCCGCACGCGTTGACCAGTGCGGCGATCTCCAGCGCCTTCTCCAGCGCCGTGCCGTCGGGCACCACCTGCCCGATGAGGCCGATCCTGGCCGCTTCCTCGGCCCCGTACGGCCGCCCGGTCAGCAGCATTTCGAGCGCGTGCGTGCGCGGGATCTGCCGGGGCAGCCGGACCGTCGAGCCGCCGATGGGGAACAGGCCCCGCTTGACCTCGAAGAGGCCGAAGGTGGCGCCCGCTCCGGCCACCCGGATGTCCGTGCCCTGGAGGATCTCGGTGCCGCCCGCGACGCAGTAGCCCTCGACGGCCGCGATGACGGGCTTGCGCGGGCGGTGGTGGCGCAGCATCGCCTTCCAGTGCAGGTCGGGGTCGGCCTTCAGCCGGTCCCGGTACTGGTCGCCCGCCATCCCCCGGCCCGCGAGGGCCTTGAGGTCCATGCCCGCGCAGAAGTCGCCGCCCGCGCCGGTCAGGACGACCGACCGGATCCCGTCGTCCGCGTCCGCTTCGAGCCAGCCGTCGTACAGCCCGACCAGCAGCGGCAGCGAGAGCGCGTTCTTCGCCTCGGGCCTGTTCATGGTGAGCACCAGCGTGGCGCCGTGCCGTTCCACGGTCAGGTGTTCTGTCCCACCCATTGCCGTCCTCCCTCTCAAGACCTAGAACAGGTTGCAGGAGGGGCGGGTGCAGTTCAATAGTTTTCTGACACCCAGTCAGATTTCTTGGGTGGCACCCTTCCCACTTGGCAGGCACGGCGCTCTAATGGCCGCCGTGCCGCCCAGCGCGGCTCTGTCATGCGGATTTTCCGGGGTCAGGAGGAACGGTGGAGTACAACCTTGCCGACCTGTTCGAGTCGGTCGTCGACGTGGTTCCCGACCGCGAGGCCCTTGTGTACGTGGACCACCCGGGCACGGGCGCGGAGCGCCGCCTCACGTACGGAGAGCTGGACGCGGCGGCGAACCGGATCGCGCACCACCTGCTGGACAGCGGGCTGAAGGCCGGCGAGCACCTGGGCCTTCACCTCTACAACGGCGTCGAGTACCTGCAGACCGTCCTGGCCGCCCTCAAGGCACGGCTCGTCCCGGTCAACGTCAACTACCGCTACGTGGAAGAGGAACTGGTCTACCTCTACCGCGACGCGGACCTCGCGGCGCTCGTCTTCGACGCCGAGTTCACCGAACGGGTCGCGGGCGCCCTGCCGCAGACCGAGAAGCTGCGCCACCTCATCCGCGTGGGGACGGCTCCCGCCGACGCCCCGCACCTGGACGCCGTACCGTACGCCGAGGCCGAGGCGGCCGGGTCCGACGGGCGCGGCTTCGGCCCGCGTTCGCCCGACGACCTCTTCATCATCTACACCGGCGGCACCACCGGCATGCCCAAGGGCGTCATGTGGCGCCAGGAAGACCTGTTCTTCGCCGGGCTGTTCGGCGGCGAGCCCTCGGGGCAGCCGGTGCGGCGGCCGGAGGAACTCGCCGAGCGGGTCGCGAAGAACAGCCCCGGGCTGACCTTCTTCCCCGCTCCCCCGCTGATGCACGGCACCTCGACGCTGACCTCGTTCGTCGCCTTCAACTACGGGCAGCGGGTGGCGATCCACCGCAAGTACACGCCCGAGGACGTGATCCGCACGATCGCGAAGGAGAAGGTCTCCAGCGTCTCCCTGGTCGGCGACGCGATGCTCCGGCCGCTCATCGACGCGCTGCGCGGGCCGCTGCGGGGCGCCGACCTGTCGTCGCTGTTCAGCGTCTCCTCCTCCGGGGCGATCATGTCGGAGACGGTGCGCGCCGAATTCCAGGCGCTGGCCCCGCACGTGATGCTGCTGAACAACTTCGGCTCGTCCGAGTCCGGTTCCAACGGCCGGGCGACCAGCGACTCCGGCCCGGAGAAGGGGTTCCGGCTGGAGGTCAACGACCGTACGCAGGTGGTGGATCCGGTGACGCACGAGCCGGTGGCGGTCGGCGAACCCGGGCGGCTCGCGCAGCGCGGGCACGTGCCGCTCGGCTACTACAACGACCCCGTCAAATCGGCGGAGACCTTCTTCCGGAAGGGCGCGGAGCGCTGGGTGCTGCTCGGCGACATGGCGACGGTCGACGGGGACGGCATCGTCACGATCCTCGGGCGCGGCTCGCAGTGCATCAACACCGGTGGCGAGAAGGTCTATCCGGAGGAGGTCGAGCAGGCCCTCAAGTCGCATCCGGACGTCTACGACGCCCTCGTGGCCGGGGTCGCCGACGCGAAGTGGGGCAACCACGTCGCGGCGGTGGTCCAGGTGCGCGCGGGCGCGGCCGAACCCACCCTGGAGGAGATCCAGGTGCACTGCCGCACCCGGCTCGCCGGGTACAAGATCCCGCGCCAGCTGGTCATCGCGCCGAGCATCCAGCGCTCCCCCAGCGGCAAGGCGGACTACCGGTGGGCGAAGGCGGTGGCCTCGGAGGCGGAGCGGGCGCAGGCCTGACGCGGGCGAACCGGCGCGCGGGTCCGGCCGGGTCAGAGGTCGACGCGGAGTTCCGCGGCCAGGGCACGGCTCCAGTGCGCGAGTTCCTGGCGGCCGATGCCCTGGCCGAGCACCTCGGCCTGCTCGTCGGTCAGCCGCGGCGGTCCGGGATCCTCCAGCAGCCGGGACACCTCGGCCAGCAACCCGACCAGGCGCCGCGCGCCGGAGGCGCTCAGCCGCACCGATACCGCGGGGTCGATGACGGACATCGCCACGGCCTCCCTTCAGGGGGGTACCTGCTTCCGACGGTACGCCGACGGGCCCGCCGTCGCGCGGGAGGTGCCCTCAGACCCGCGTCCGCGCCCCCGCCTCCGCCTCCGCCCCTGCCAGGAACCGCTCCACCCGGGCCGCGAACCACGGCGCGTCGTCCAGCCACGGGAAGTGCGCCGCTCCCGGCTGGACGTCGTGGACCCCGTACGGGAACAGCGCGGCGATGCGCGCGGCCGGTTCGGGGCGGGGGTTGCCGTCCAGCTCCCCCGACAGGACCAGGACGTCGGCCGTGACCTCCTGGAGGGCGGCCCGGGTGGCGGGCGGGTCGAAGGCCTCGGGGGCGGCGTAGACGCCCGCCGCCTCCTCGTTCTGCTCCTCGACGCCGGCCGCCGCGTGGGCGCGGGCCGCGTCGTCCCACTGTCCGTAGAAGAGGGGCATGGCGAGGTCCCATTCCGCATCGCCGCCACCGCCGTCGAGGATGGTCCGGTAGGCCGCGATGGCTGCGTCGTACGGCTCCCGCCCGGCCCGCAGTTCGGCCGCCTCCAGCCGCAGCTCCGGGGTGACCGGTACGTCCAGCGCCCACGCCGTGGGGGTGACCAGGACCAGGGCGCGCAGCCGTCCGGGGTGGGCGGCGGCGTAGAGCTGGGCGAGGTTGCCGCCCGCCGAGTGCGCCAGTACGTCCATGCGTTCCAGGCCGAGGTGGACCCGCAGCGCCTCTACGTCGGCGACCTGGTGGTCCACCCGGTACGTCGCCCGGTCGGCCGGCACCTCGGAGTCGCCGGTGCCGCGCAGGTCGAGAAGGATCAGGCGGCGGGTCGCCGCGAGCCCGCCGAGGTCGCCCAGGTAGACGGAGGCCCGCATGGCCCCGCCGGGGAGACAGATCAGCGGTTCCCCCTCGCCCATGGAGCGGTAGGCGAGGCGGGTGCCGTCGTGGGCCGTGAAGGAACCGGAACGGGTGTCGGAGTGCGCGTCGGAACGCGTGTGCGAGAGGGACATGATCGCCATCCAATCAGGCGATCACTCGTTCGAGTCATTGATTTCCGCCACGGGCTCCGGCAGGCTACCGAATGATCGGTCGGTTGGCGTCGATGGGCTCACAACGGGGTGACGAGATGGCTGCTTCCCATGCTTCCGCTTTCGAGGACGGCGGTATCGAGGACCGCGGGTTCAAGGACCTCAGCGAAGGGCTGACCGCCGATGCCCTGGCGGAGCTCCAGCTGAGCCGCTTGCGCGCGACCCTGCGCCGCGCCTACGACCACGTCCCCTTCTACCGGCAGTCCTTCGACAAGGCGGGACTGCACCCCGACGACTGCCGTTCGCTCGCCGACCTGGCCCGGTTCCCCTTCACCACCAAGGCCGACCTGCGCGACAACTACCCGTTCGGGATGTTCGCCGTCCCCCGCTCCCAGGTGCGCAGGCTGCACGCCTCCAGCGGGACGACCGGGGCGCCGACCGTCGTCGGCTACACGGAGCGCGATCTCGACACCTGGGCCGAGGTGGTCGCCCGCTCGATCCGGGCGGCGGGCGGCCGCCCCGGCCACATCGTGCACATCGCCTACGGGTACGGACTGTTCACGGGCGGGCTCGGCGCGCACTACGGCGCCGAGCGCCTGGGCTGTACGGTCGTGCCCGCGTCCGGCGGGATGACCGCCCGCCAGGTCCGGCTGATCCAGGACTTCCGCCCCGAGATCATCATGGTGACGCCCTCGTACATGCTGTCCTTGCTGGACGAGATGGAACGCCAGGGCATCGACCCCCGGTCCACCTCCCTGCGGACGGGCATATTCGGCGCGGAACCGTGGACCGAGGAGATGCGCCGGGAGATCGAGGAACGGCTCGGCATCGACGCCGTCGACATCTACGGGCTGTCGGAGGTGATCGGCCCCGGCGTCGCCCAGGAATTCGCCGAGACCAAGGACGGGCTGACCATCTGGGAGGACCACTTCCTGCCGGAGGTGGTCGACCCGTTCACCGGCGAGGTGCTGCCGGACGGGGAGCCCGGCGAGCTGGTGTTCACCTCCCTCACCAAGGAGGCCATGCCCGTGATCCGCTACCGCACGCGGGACCTGACCCGTCTGCTGCCCGGCACCGCGCGGCCCGCCTTCCGCCGGATGGAGAAGGTGACGGGCCGCAGCGACGACATGATCATCCTGCGCGGGGTCAACCTCTACCCCACACAGATCGAAGAGGTCATCCTGCGGACGTCCTCGGCGGTGCTCGCCCCGCACTTCCAGCTCCGCCTCACCCGCGAGGGCCGGATGGACGCCCTCACGGTCCGCGCCGAGGCCCGCCCGGAGGCCACCCCTGCCGAGCGCGAGGCGGCGGCCGCCACCGTGGTCCGGGCGGTGAAGGAGGGCATCGGGGTCTCCGTCCGCGTGGAGGTGGTGGACCCCCACACCCTGGAGCGCTCGGTCGGCAAGCTGCAACGCATCGTGGACCTCCGGGGCCGTGAGGACACGCCTTCGGGCGGCTGAAACCGCCCCATCGGGCGCAATTCCGGGCCGCATCCGGGAAGCGGGGGGCGCGCGCGGGTAGGCCATGGTGCGTGACCCCGTCCCTCCGGCTGCTCCACGACCGGCTCCAGGCGTCCCTCGCCGGGCTGGCCTGGAGCCGTGGCCGGGAGATGGAGCTGATGCACCGGGCCATGGGCTTCGCGGCCCTGGGGTTCCTCACCCTCGTGCCGCTGCTGATCGTCGTGGCGGCAGCCTCGCCGGGCAGCGGCGAGGGGTTCGGCCGCTGGCTGGGGCAGGCCCTCGGGGTGAGCATGTCCTCGCGGGCCCGGGTCGAGGTCCTCTTCGGGACGGCGAACCAGGCGCTGGAGCGCACCACCGCCTTCGGCCTGGCGGCCCTGGCGGTCTTCGGCCTGACCTTCGGTTCGGCGGTCCAGACCGGGTACGAGAAGGTCTGGGACCTGCCGACCGCCCGCTGGCACACGATGTGGCGGCACGTCGTGTGGCTCGCCCTGCTCGTGTTCTACATCGCCCTGCTCGTCGTCATCCCCTCCCCCTCGGACGACGCGATCGGGACGGTCCTGGGCACGGCGGGCGACCTCTTCGGCACCTGCCTGTTCTTCTGGGGCTCGCAACGGCTGCTGCTCGGGGGCCGGGTCCGCTGGCGGGCCCTGCTGCCCGGGGCGGTGGCCACCAGCCTCGGTTTGCTCGGGCTGCGGATCTTCTCCCAGCTGGTCTTCTCCCCCCTCATCGCCTCGAACGCCGTCACCTACGGCCCCTTCGGCACCCTGCTGGTCGTCCAGTCCTGGCTCGTCGGCGTCGGCTTCGTCGTCTACGGCGGCGCGCTCGTCGGGCGCTTGGTCCACGAGCGCCGGACCCTGCGCCGCCTGTACGCGGACGGCCTCCTGTCAAGTGACGAATAGCCGGGGCTACGGGCCCACGCCTTTTGCGGGCACGGTGGAAATCCACCGTTCTGTGCCACCGCGCCGAAGGATGCCCCCTCATGAACGACATCGCCATCACCGGGATCGGCTGCCGTTTTCCCGCCGCCCCGGACGTCCGGGCCTACTGGAAGCTCCTGCTCAGCGGGGAACGGCAGTTCGCACCCGTCCCGAGGGAGCGATGGAACCACGAGGCCTTCCACGCACCCGGCGACCCGTCGGCGCCCAATGCCGCCTATACCGATCAGGTCTCCTTCCTCGACGACGTGGACCGCTTCGACGCCTTCCACTTCGGGGTGCCCCCCGCGCGCGCCCGGGCCATGGACCCGCAGCACCGGCTGATGCTCGGCGTCGCCCGCGAGGCGCTCGACGACGCGGGGCTGGGCCGCGGCGACTTCGACCGGGAGAACACCGGGGTCTTCTTCGGCTTGTCGGTGTCCGACTACAAGGACCTCATGACGGGCCACATGCGCGCCCTCGAAACCGGTACGGAACAGACGGAACAGACAGCGCACGTCGCCACCCTGGAGGCCTTCACCCTGCCCGGCAGCCTGCTCAGCATGGCGTCCGGCACGGTCAGCCGGTACTTCGGCCTCGGTGGCCCCAGCTTCGCGGTCGACGCCGCCTGTTCCGGCTCGCTGGTCGCCCTCGACCAGGCGGTGGCCCAGCTGCGCCAGGGCACCTGCCGGATCGCCCTCGTGGGCGGTGTGTACCTCAACCTGACGCCCGACAGCCTGGTCGCCTTCTCCAAGCTCCGCGCGCTGTCCGCCACCGGGGTGTGCCGCCCGTTCGACGGGCGGGCCGACGGTTTCGTCCTCGGCGAAGGCGCCGGGGTGGTCGTCATCCGGCCGCTCGTGGACGCGCTCGCCGCGGGCGACCGCGTCTACGCGGTGATCAAGGGCATCGGCTCGGCCAACGACGGAGCCTCTCCCGGACCCCTCGTCCCCACCGCCGAGGGCCAGCTGCGCGCCATGCGCCGGGCCTACGACGACGCGGGGATTCCCCCCTCCTCGGTGGGCTTCCTCGAAGCCCACGGCACCGGCACCGCCGCCGGGGACCGGGCCGAGGCGGAGGCACTGCGCCGACTGCGCACCGAGTACCCCGACGACGACCCGGGCCTGTGCTACCTCGCCTCGGGCAAGGCCCTCATCGGGCACTCCCTGGCCGCGGCGGGCATCGCGGGACTGATCAAGACGGCCCTGGTCGTCCATCACCGTACGATCGTGCCGCAGCCGGACACCGCCCCCCATCCGGACCTGGGCATAGCGGCCACGGGCCTGCGCTTCGCCGACACCGCCCGTCCCTTTCCGGGCACCGGCACCCCGCGGCGCGCCGCCGTCAGCTCCTTCGGCTTCGGCGGCACGAACGTCCACGTGGTGCTCGAAGAGCAGCGGCCCGCCCCGGCCCCGGGCCTCCTCCCGGAACGCGCCGACGGCAGCGCAGGCACCGACGACGCCCGGGGCACCGGACCCCAGCTCGTCCTCCTCTCGGCCGGGAACCCGGAGCTCCTGGCCGAGCACATCGACGACGTACTCGACGTACTCGGCGCACTCGACGCGGCGGACCGCCCCCCGCTGGCAGCCGTGGCCCACACCCTGGGCTCCCGCGCGCCCCTGAAGTCCCGGCTCGTGGTCGTGGCCGATGACACGGAAGCGTTTCTGCTGCGGCTGCGCGACGCCCGTGAACAGCTCGCAGCCGGGGCCCGGGGCGATCTCGGCGACGGCGCCTTCGCCGCCGACGCCCCCCTTCCCGCCGCACAGCGCAGGATCGCCTTCCTCTTCCCCGGCCAGGGCAGCCAGCGGCCGGGCATGATGCGGGACCTGCACGAGCGGTTCCCCGCCTTCCGGTCCGCGGTCGACGTCCTCGGCGCCGTGGCCCGCCGGGACCTCGGCTTCGATCTCGGCGATCTGCTGTACGGCGAGGCCCCGGCGTCCCGGGGCGCGGCCGAGGAGCGCAGGCTGCGGCTCACCGCCACCGAGGTGTGCCAGCCGCTGCTCGGCACCGTCCAGATCGCCGCCACCCGCGTCCTCGCCGACTGCGGCATCACCCCCGGCCTCGCCCTCGGCCACAGCGTCGGGGAGTTCGCCGCGGCCGCCGCGGCCGGAGCGCTCACCCCCGTGGACACCGTCCGGCTGCTCCTCCACCGGGGCGCGGCCCTGCGGCGGGCCGAGAGCGGATTCCCGGGCGGGATGCTCGCCGTGCAGAGCGACGAGGAGACCTGCCGCCGGCTCGTCGACGGAATCGAGGACGTGTGGCTCGCCTGCTTCAACCAGCCGCGGCAGATCGTGGTGAGCGGCTCGGCGGAAGGGCTCGCCGCCCTGCGGGAGGTCTGCGCCGGTGCCGGGGTCGTCACGGCGGCGCTGGAGGTGTCCCACGCCTTCCACTCGCCGCGGCTGGCCGCCGCCGAGGAGAGCGTGCGCGCGGGCCTCGCGGCCCGCCGCATCAGCAGCCCCACCGTGCCCTTCGTGTCCTCCGTCGACGCGCGGGTCACCGCCGACCCCGAACGGCTGCGCGCGCTGTGGACCCGGCACGCGTCCGCACCGGTCCGCTTCGGCGCGGCCGTCCGGACCGCGTACGACGAGGGGGCCCGCGTCTTCCTCCAGGTGACCGGCGGCAGCTCGCTGCTCACCTCGGTCCGCCGCAACCTCAGCGGTCACGGCGACGTCCACGTGGTCCCGGTCGACGGGGAGGCGCCGGACGGCGGGCGTACCTTCGTACGGGCCCTGGCCCGGCTCGCGGTCCTGGGCGTCCCGGTCGACCCGCGCGCCCTGGTTCCCCGCGAGGACCGCCGCCTGCTGGACCTGCCGGTGGCGCGGCTCGACACCCGCTCCTACTGGATCGCGGGCCAGGGGCCCGCGAAGGAGGCCACCCCGGACACGACGGTCGCCCCGGCCGGGTGTGACGCGCCGGTCCCCGCGACCCCTGCCGTCCCGGCCGCGCCCGTAGCGCCCACGGACCCGCCCGCTCCGGTCGCCGACGCGGTGACCGGTTCCGTCACCCCTTCGGTCAGCGACGCCGTCACCGACTCCGTGACCGCACAGGTGGCCCGGATCAGCGCTTTTCCCGTGGATCATCTGCGCGAGGACCAGCTGCTGGTCGAGGACCTCGGGTTCGACTCGCTGATGCTGACCGACCTGTTCACCTCCCTCAAGCGGCAGTGGCCGGGGTGGAGGTTCGACGAACGGGTCGCCGACCGGCCGACCATCGGGAGGATCGCCGCGCTGATCGCCACCGGTGAGCCCGGCGCCGTACCCTCCGTACCCGCCGTACCCGCCGTACTGGCAGCCGTACCGGCGGCCGTCCCCGGCCAGCGCGCGGGCCACGCCGCGATGCCGGCGCCCGTGGAAGCGTCCGCCCCGGCCACCCCGGCCGCCCCGCTGCCCGAGGAGCACACCCGGATCGAGTGCTTCCCCGAGGTCACCGCCCACGGCGAGCGCCTCGCCGCGCTCTCCCGTACGGGGCTGTCCAATCCGTACTTCCTCGTCCACGAGGGCGGTATGACGGACACGACCGTCATCGACGGCAGGGAACTCGTCTCGTTCTCCAGCTACAACTACCTGGGCCTGGCCACGCACCCCGACGTGCACGCGGCGGCCAAGGAGGCGATCGAACGCTGCGGTACGTCCGCGTCCGCCAGCCGGCTGCTGTCCGGCAGCCGTCCGGTCCACCTGGAACTGGAGGCGGAACTCGCCGGTCTGCTCGGCAGCGAGGCCGCGATCACCCTGGCCAACGGGCACGCCACGAACGTCACCGTGATCGGGCACCTCGTCGGCCCCGGGGACCTCGTCGTCCACGATTCCCTCGCGCACGACAGCATCCTGCAAGGCTGCACGCTGTCCGGGGCGACCCGACGGCCCTTCCCCCACAATGACGCCGCCGCCCTCGACGCCCTCCTCGGGCGGGTCCGCCACCAGTACCGGCGGGTGCTCGTCGTCATCGAGGGCGTGTACAGCATGGACGGCGACATCGCCGATCTGCCCGCCCTCATCGAGGTCAAGCGGCGGCACGGCGCGCTGCTGATGATCGACGAGGCGCACAGCATCGGAACGATCGGCGCGACGGGCCGCGGCATCGGCGAGTACTTCGGGGTCGACCGCCCGTCGGTCGAGCTGTGGTCGGGCACCCTGTCGAAGGCCCTGGCCAGCTGTGGTGGCTACGTCGCGGGGCAGCGCCCGGTCATCGAGTACCTGCGCTACACCGTTCCCGGATTCGTCTACAGCGCCGGCATGACCCCGGCCGACACCGCGGCGTCGCTGACCGCACTGCGGCTGCTGCGCGCCGAGCCGCAGCGGGTGGGCCGCCTCGCGGAGAACGCCGCGCTGTTCGTCCGTCTCGCGCGTGCCGCCGGGATCGGCATCGGGGACAGTCACGGCACACCGATCGTCCCGTGCATCGTCGGGGATTCGATGAGGACCCTGCGGCTGGCGGAGGCCTTGTTCCGGCGGGACATCAGCGTCAATCCGATCCTCCACCCGGCCGTCCCCGAGGACATGGCCCGGCTGCGCTTCTTCGTCACCCGTGACCACACGCCCGGCCAGATCCGTGACGCCGTGACCGCGCTGGAGCACGAGCTGCGGCAGCTGGACGCCGCCCGGGCCGCGTGAGCCCGCGGTCATGGGATTCGCCGTCATGGACGCCAAGGTCACGCACCCGGCCGTCACGCACCCCGTCGTCACGGACCCCCCGTTCCCGCCGATCGCACCGGGCCCCGTCCACCGGTGGGGCGGGGCCCGGCTCATCGTGGCCCGGCGCGCCGACCTCCACCGGGCGCCGCCGCTCTCCCCGGCCGAAGAGCGCGTGGTGCGGGCCCTGCCGCCCTGGCGGCAGGCCGAGTGGCTGGCCGGCCGGCTGCTCGCCAAGCTCCTGGTCGGCGTGGCCGTCACCGGGACGGCGCACGACGTGGAGATCCTCCCGCGCGACGACGGCAGCCCCCGGGTCCTCGTCAGCGGCAGCCCGGTGCCCGGCGTGTACCTTTCCATCAGCCACACCGCCCACCACGTCGCCGCCGCCCTCGCACCGGAACCGGTCGGGGTGGACCTGTGCGAGAACGGCTCGGCCGCCGCGGTGTACCGGGTCGCGGACCACGTCCTGTCACCGCGGGAACGTTCACTCATCGGTACGGACCGGCCCGCTCTCGCGGCGGGGGCCTGGGCCCTGAAGGAGGCCGCGGTCAAGGCCGACCGGAGCGGCATCTTCGGCGCCGCCGCGCGCGGCGTCGTGATCCTGGGCCTGGACCCGCCCGTACTCGGCGGGCGGCGCCGCGCGATGGTGTGGCAGGCGGGGGACGCGGTCCTCGCCCTGGTCCTCGCGCGCCCGTGACGGCACTGCGTTGGTGCTCCTCGCCCCGCCGGATGATGCTTGTCAGTGGAGCCCCTGGCCTTGCGGGGTGCCGTGGGTCCCGGCGCAGTACTAGCGAGGGCGAGATGAGCGGCGATGGAGCAAGTTCCCACCTCTCCTGGTGAGCGGCCGCAGGAGCCGGGCGCGTCCCGCCCGTCCTGGGGCGAACCGCTGAGTGAGTGGGCGTTCGCCCAGTCGCCGTTCCCCCTGGCGATCTTCGATGAGGACCTGCGGCTGGTACGGGCGAACGCGGGCACCAAACGCGCCCTCTCCCGCACGGAGGCCGAGCTGCGGGGGCTGCGCCTGCCGGACATCACCCCGGACCCGGTGAGCGACGAGACCGAGCGGATGATGCGCCGGGTGCTGGAGACCGGTGAGCCGCAGTACGTGGACGCCCCCTTCGTCCCCCTGACGGGTCCGGGAGCGGAGCACGGCTGGGCGACCTCGCTGACCCCGCTGCGGGATCCCGACGGTCTGGTGCGCGCGGTGTCCCTGGCCGCGCACCACACCTCCGGGACCGGGGAGGACGGGCGGCGGCCGTTCGCGCCGGACGACGACGCGAGCGCCGTCGCCCGCGTCGGCACCACCCTGGACAGCGCCCGTACCGCGCAGGAGCTGATGGACGTCGCCGTTCCCCGGCTCGCCGACTTCGCGGTGGTCGACCTGCTGGATCCCCTCCCGCGCGGCACCGAACCCTCCGCCGTCGTGGTGGCGGGGCCGGTGACCGTACGCCGTGCCGCCGTACGGTCGGTCCTGCCGGGAAACCCGGAATCCCGGGTCGCCGTCGGGGAGCGGACCGTCCATCCGCCGCAGTCGCCTCCCGCCGAATGCCTGGCCGCGGGGCGCGGCGCGGTGTACGCGACGGCCGACCCGAGCGTCGCCCGCTGGGTGGCGCAGGACCCGGCGGCCGCCTGGATCGCCGAGTACGGGGCCCACTCGCTGATGGTGGTGCCGCTGCGCGCGGGGGGCAGCACGCTCGGGGTGGCCCTCTTCAGCCGCCACCGGCGCGCGGAGCCCTTCCTGCCGAAGGACCTGTGGCTGGCCGAGGAGCTCGCGAACAAGGCGGCGGCCAGCATCCGCAACGCGCCCCGGCACCACCGGGAGCACACCTCCACGATGATGCTGCAGCGCAGCATGCTCCCGGGCAGGCTGCCCCAGCACTCGGCTCTGGAGACCGCCTCCCGCTACCTGCCCGCGGGCGGCGAGTCGGGCATGGGCGGCGACTGGTTCGACGTGATCCCGCTCTCCGGCGCCCGGGTGGCCCTGGTCGTGGGCGATGTCGTCGGCCACGGCATCCGCGCCTCCGCCACCATGGGCCGGCTGCGCACCGCGGTGCGCACCCTGGCCGATGTCGACCTGCCGCCCGACGAGCTGCTCACCCATCTCGACGACCTCGTCATCCACCTGTCCGCCGACGAGGGCGGCCGGGACGACGGGGACACCGCCGGGGGCATCGGCACCACCTGCCTGTACGTGGTCTACGACCCGATCACCCGCCACTGCACCGCCGCGCGGGCGGGCCACCCGCCGCCCGTGGTGGTCTCCCCGGAGGGCTCCGCGTACCTCCTCGACGTCCCGGCCGGTCCGCCGCTGGGCCTGGGGGGCCTGCCCTTCGAGACCGTCGAGGTGGAGCTGCCGGAGTGGAGCATCCTCGCGCTGTACACGGACGGGCTGCTCCAGGCCCGTGACCACGACATCGACGAGGCCCTGGACAACATGTTCACGGCCCTCGTACGTCCCGCCTCCACCCTGGACGCGGTCTGCGACCGGGTGCTGACCGCTCTGATGACCCACCCGCCCGAGGACGACGTCGCCCTGCTCATCGCCCGGACCCGGGCCCTGCACTCCGACAAGGTCGTCGTCTGGGACGTACCGCCGGACCCGGCGAACGTCGCCCAGGCCCGGCGGGACGCCACCGACCAGCTGACGGCCTGGGGGCTGGACGACGCGGCCTTCGTCACCGAACTCGTGGTCAGCGAACTGGTCACCAATGCCATCCGCTACGGGGAACCGCCCATCCAGCTGCGCCTGATCCATGAGGACACGTCGTTGATCTGCGAGGTGTCGGACGCGAGCGGTACCGCTCCGCACATGCGGCGGGCCCGGATCTTCGACGAGGGCGGGCGGGGCCTGTTGCTGGTCGCCCAGCTCGCGCAGCGCTGGGGCACCCGGCACACGACGGTCGGCAAGACCATCTGGGCCGAGCAGTCCCTCATCGTGTGACACGGGTCGTGTGACACGCCTGTGACAATCGCCGGACACCACCATGAAGTCCCACCGACAAGCTCTTTAACAGGGACATACATCCACATTTACGGATTTCGTCCCCTGCTTCCGAGGATGTGAGCAGCGCTGACCGAGCCGATGTGTCGGAGGAAGTCCCATGAGCCTCACCCTCACCATGGAACGCACCGAAGCCAGCGCCACCGCACTCGCCCCCCGTGAGCAGGAGGCACTGCGCTACATCGCCGCAGGGTGCACCTACGTGCAGACGGCCCGCTCGATGGGCCTCTCCCGGCACACGGTCGACGCCTACCTCCGCCGCATCCGGGCCAAGCTGAACATCAACACCACGGCGGAAATGGTCCGCCTCGCCATCTCCCTGGGGCTGTGACCCCGGGGCCTACGGCCCACCGAGCGGGCCGACGAAGACCGGCATCGCCCACGACGGCGGTTCCGGCGGGGGCTCCGGAGACGGCACACGGCTCCCCGCCATCCCGGCAGACCGGGCATCCGAACTGGATGCCCGGTCTCCGCGTTGTCCGGCGCCGACGCCACTCCCTATGCCGATGCCGTTGCCCTTGCCGGTACCGATGCCCGCCGCGACGCGCAGGGCCGCCACGAATTCCAGGCAGGAGCCGTAGCGGTCCTCCGCCACCTTGGACAGGGCCTTCGCCAGCACCGCCCCCGCCCCCGGCGCGATGTCCGGCCGCTTCTCCGCCAGGGGAGGCGGTTGGTCGTACTGGTGCGCCCACAGCAGCGCCGGGGCGTCGTCCCGCACGAAGGGCGGGCCGCCGGTGAGGGATTCGTAGACCACGCAGCCGAGGCTGTACTGATCGCACCGGCCGTCCACGGGCCGGCCCGCGATCTGTTCCGGCGCCATGTAGTCGAGGGTGCCGACGAACTCGCCCGCGGTGGTGAACCCGCTGAGCGCCAGCGACTTCTTCGTCAGCCCGAAGTCCGTGAGGTAGACGTGTTCGGGGTGGTCGCTGTCGGTGCCCGCGGCGACCAGGATGTTGGCGGGCTTGACGTCGCGGTGCACCAGCTCGTGGTCATGGGCCGCGTCCAGCGCGGAGGCCACCTGGGCGGCGATGCGCACGGCGGTCGTGACGGGGAGCGGGCCGTCCCGGTCCAGCATGGCCCTCAGGTCCAGCCCCGCGACGTACCGCATGGCGATGTACAGCACGCCGTCGGTGTCACCGGCTTCGAAGACCGGCACGATGTGCGGGTGGTCGATCCGCGCGGCCACCTGCGACTCGTAAGTGAAGCGGCGGCGGAAGACCTCGTCGCGCACGCGTTCCGGGGCGATCAGTTTGAGCGCGACCATCCGGTCCAGGCGCAGGTCCTTGGCGCAGTAGACGACGGCCATGCCGCCCCGGCCGATCAAGCGCTCGATCCGGTAGCCCGCGATCTGCTGCCCGATCAGACCGGAGGGCCGGCCCGTGTACAGGCTTCGATTCGATACCGTGCCCATCAGGCGCCTCCGCGGAAAGTCTAGCCAGCGACCCGGAGCCGGGGCGAGCGCTGCTCGCCCCGGCTCCGGGTCCGGTCACCACCTGCTCACCCCCGGTCAGCCGTCGCCGCCGGTGCCGCCCCGGCCGCCCTGGCCGCTGGTCTCGCAGCCGGCGCCGACGCAGATGCCGCCGTTGCCGCCCCGGCCCCCGGTGCCGCCGTCGCCCCCGGGGGGTGCGGAGCCGCCGTTGCCGCCGTTGCCCCCGTTGACGCTGCCGCCGCACTGGCCGACGCAGACTCCGCCGTTGCCGCCCTTGCCGCCGTCGCCGCCCGGGACGCCCTGGGTGCCTCCGCCCCCGTTGGCGCTGCCGTTGCACAGTCCGACACAGACCCCGCCGTTGCCGCCCTGCGAGCCGTTGACCGTCCCGTTGCAGTTGCCCGCGCACACCTTGCCGCCGACCTGGACGCTGCCGTTGCCCACCTGGACCTGGCCGCCGATCCGGCTGCCCAGTCCGGACCCGCCGCTTCCGCCGCCGGTTCCGGGTACGTGCCGGTGGCTGACCACCGAGGCTGCCTGGACCATGTGCGCCGGGGCCGCGGTGGCGGTGGCGGCCGAGGCGGCGGGCACCAGCGCGCCGACACCCAGCACCGTGGTCGAGATGACGAAACCGAGACTGAGTTTCCAGGAACGCACACGCATGGGATTCTCCTTGGCCGATCGAGTGGGGCGGTTCGGGGCGTCTTGGGGCGGTTTCCTGAACGGGAAGGTCCGGCCGCCCAGCGGCCGGACCTTCCGTCTTCCTTCCGCCTCAGGCGGCGTTCCCGCGTCAGATGACGCCGCTGAGGGAGCCTGCCGTCAGCGCGAACCAGTCGCCGTCGAGGTAGTTCTTCTTCCAGGTGTCGAGCTGCTCGGTCGTGATCTTGTACTTCTTGGCGATCTTCTCCTTGTTGTCCTTGGAGTCGTCGGCCAGCAGCGTCATCACGATGCGCACCCGGTCCACCACCGTCAGCTCCTCCTTCGGCTTGTCGGGCAGGTCCTTGAAGGTGAAGCAGCCGACTCCGCCGGGCTTGCCGGGTTCACCGGGCTGACCGGGCTGACCGCCCTGGCCGCCGGCCCCGCCCTCGCCGCCCTCGCCACCCTCGCCGCCGTTGGCGACGCAGTGGGTGGGCTGTCCTGCCAGGGCCGAGGAGGCGACGCCCGCAGGGGCCTGGGACTGCGACGCTTGCGCGGCGCACGCCGTACCGGTGACGAAAGCCAGGGAGGCCGCCGCCAGGATGAGCGGACGCTGCCAGGAGCTTGTGAACATGGGAGGTACTCCGTATCCGTGAGCACGTGTGCCGCTTTCGGGCACTGCGGGGGCGAGAAAAGGGGTGGGGTGAGAAAAGGAGTGGGGGGTGGGGGTGGAGGCCCGGAGGCCTCCACCCCGTCGGATCATCGGATCAGGTGCGCCGGTCAGAAGATGCTGGAGCCACCGGTGCCACCGCCGCCGCCGAGACCACCGAAGATCCCGCCGCCGCCCTTGCCACCCTTGCCTCCGTTGCCGCCCTGGAAGACGCCGTCGCCGCCGTGGCCGCCCTTGCCGCCGTTGCCACCGCGGAGGATGCCGTCGCCGCCGCCGCCGCCGTTGCCGGCGCTGCCGCCGAACAGACCGCCGCCGCCGTCGCCGCCCTTGCCGCCGTTGCCGCCGATGACACCTTCGCCACCGCCGCCACCGCCACCGCCGCCGCCACCGACGAGGACACCGGTGCCGCCCTTGCCGCCGTTGCCGCCGGCGCCGCCGGTGCCGAGGACGCTGCCGCCGCCGGAGCCGCCGGAGCCGCCGCCCCCGCCGATCAGGCCGCCGCCGCCTTCACCGCCGTCCCCGCCGGCACCACCGGCGGACGGGAAGGCCGCAGCCACGTGAGCGGGCATCGGAGCCGCCGAGGCCATGGAGGCCGGAATGAGGACTCCTGCGGAGACCATGGCCGCCGAAGCGAAGAGCGTCGCCAGGCGGAATCCGCGGCGGTTGGTGCGGACGACGTTGTTGGTGCGAGTCTTACGGTTCATGGCCTTCTCCTACTGCTCAGAGGTTGTATTCGGTGTATTCATCCGGGGGGAGGAGGAGTTCCTCCGAGGAGGTCTTCCGGTGTTCCGTCCCTTTCCGTGTCACCAGTAAGCCCCGGCGGGGACACCCGGGTCACGTTCCGGACATTCGGGACTTGACGGGCATCGCATCACCGGGTAAAAGCCGGCCGCACGCGGGTGTCGCGGGCCGGCGGGACGCCGGGAGGGACCGTGCGGCGCACCGCGAGGAGGCCCCCATGGCGGGTACGACGCGAAGCGGCCTCTGCCTCGTGGCGGGCGCCCTCACTTGCGGCCTGCTGCTGGCCGCGGGCCCGGGCGCCGCGGCGCAGGAGACGGCACGGGCCACGGCCGGGCAACGACTCACCCGACCGGAGCAAGCCCGTCACGGTGGTCCGTGAGGGGCTGGCGCACACCGTGCCGCTGGCGGTCGGCGGCCAGGCCTCGACACGGCTCGCCTTCACCCCGGTCCTCGGCGAGGCCGGGGGTACTGCGCCTCCGGCGCCGAGCCGGCCGTCGCCCCTTCGGTCGTGCTGGGCGTGGGCGGGGGCGGGCTCCGGCTGGCGCCCGACGACGGCGGCGCCTTCGCCCTCTGCGGCTCCTCCGTCCGCGCCACGGCCTTCCGCGGCCCCTGAAGGCCGCCCGCCCGCGGTCGCGAAGCCCGGCCGCCCGCGGTCGTGAGCCCCGCTCCTACCTTCCGGCCGCGCCCGCACCCCCGAAGCGGTCCCGCAGCTCCCGCTTGAGGATCTTGCCGCTGGCGTTGCGGGGCAGCGCGTCCACGAAGAGGACCCGTTTCGGGGCCTTGAAGTGGGCGAGCTTCTCCCGCGCGTACGCCATCAGCTCCTCCTCGGTCACCGCCCCGCGCGGCACCACCACGGCGGTGACCGCCTCGATCCAGCGCTCGTCGGGCAGCCCGACCACGGCCGCCTCCGCCACGCCCGGGTGCGTGTACAGCGCGTCCTCGACCTGGCGCGAGGCCACCAGCACCCCGCCGGAGTTGATCACGTCCTTCACCCGGTCCACCACGGTGAAGTAACCCTCCGCATCGCGCACCGCGAGGTCGCCGGAGCGGAACCAGCCGTCCCGGAAGGCCTTCTCCGTCGCCGCCGGGTCGTTCCAGTAGCCCCGGCACAGCTGCGGGGAGCGGTAGACCACCTCGCCCGCGGTCCCGTCGGCCACCTCCGCGCCGTCCTCGTCGACCACCTTCGCCTCGACGTGGCGCACCGGCCGCCCGCAGGAGTCCATCCGCCCCTCGTGTTCGGCGGGTCCCAGGACGGTCGCGAGCGGCCCGATCTCGCTCTGCCCGAAACAGTTGTAGAACGCGAGCCCGGGCAGCCGGGCGAGCAGCCGTTCCAGTACGGGCACCGGCATGACCGAGGCCCCGTAGTAGGCCTTGCGCAGCCCGCCCAGCTCGCGGGTGGCGAACTGGGGGTGGTTGGCCAGGGCGATCCACACCGTGGGCGGCGCGAAGAGACTGTCGGCCCCGCCCGTCTCCACCCGCTCGAAGACCTCCTCGGCGACCGGCGCGTCGAGGATCGTGTTCTCGGCGCCGACGGCGAGGTAGGGCAGCAGGAAGACGTGCATCTGCGCGGAGTGGTAGAGGGGCAGCGAGTGCAGGGGCCGGTCGTCCTCGGTCAGGTCCAGCGCCTCGATCGCGCTCTCGTACTCGTGGCAGAGCGCGGCGTGGGTCATCATCGCGCCCTTCGGGAGCGCGGTGGTGCCCGAGGTGTACAGCAGCTGCACGAGTTCCCCCGGTGCGCCGCCGCCCTCGTACGGGGCCCGCCCGGCCGCCGCCGCCAGGAGGCACCCGGGGGCGTCGCGCAGCGCCCGTACGGGATGGCCGTCCGGCACCCGGGGGGCGAGGTCCGGGTCGGCGAGCACCAGGGCGCTCGCGGAGTCGTCCAGGATGTGCGCGAGGTCCTCGCCGGTGAGGTTCTGGTTGACCGGGACGTGCACCAGGCGGGCCCGGGCGCAGGCGAGGAAGGCGATCAGGTAGGCGTCGGAGTTGTGGGCGAAGGTGGCGACCCGGTCGCCGGGGCCGAGGCCGCACTCCCCGGTGAGCCAGGCGGCCGCGGCGCTGACCGCCCCGTCGAGCGCGCGGTAGGTCCAGTTCCGGTCGCGGTAGCGGACCGCGGTCCGCTCCGGGACCCGCCGGGCGCTGTCGCGCAGCAGTCCGTCGACCGTGTTGTCCCGCACCTGTGTCATGAAGCGATCCTCATCTCGTCTTGCATCAGGGGTTGTTGACAGAGCATCAGCACACCTGCGTGAGTGTGGGGGCACAGCACGGCCGCACCACCGGTTTCACGCGCAACCACAGTCATTCGCAGGCTACTTGGGAGGCATGTTGCGATTCCGCACTCGCCCGGCACTGCGCCGGATCGCCCTGACCGGCGCCGCGCTGCTCGTGGCGGCCGCCGCGGTCCCCCCGGCGGCGGCCTCGGCCGCCGCGGACGGCGGGGCCGACCTGGCGCCGAAGGGGGGCGGTCTGTCCGCCCTCGTCCGCTACACGGAGAACGGCGTCCCGCACATCCTCGCCAAGGACTACGCGAACCTCGGCTTCGGCACCGGCTGGGCGCAGGCCGCCGACCAGGTGTGCGTGCTGGCCGACGGGTTCCTGACGGTGTCCGGCGAGCGTTCGCGCTGGTTCGGGCCGGACGCCGCTCCCGACGGCTCCCTCTCCTCGGCCGCCGGGAACCTCTCCAGCGACCTGTACTTCAAGGGGATACGGGAATCGCGCACGGTCGAGAAGCTGCTGGCCACGCCCGCGCCCGCCGGTCCCGGCAAGGACGTCAAGGAGCTGATGCGCGGCTGGGCCGCCGGGTACAACGCCTGGCTGGCGCAGAACAAGATCACCGACCCGGCCTGCAAGGGCGCGGGCTGGGTGCACCCGGTGACCGCCGTGGACGTGGCGGCCCGCGGGTACGCGGTCGCGGTGCTCGGCGGCCAGGGCCGCGGGATCGACGGGATCACCGCGGCGCAGCCGCCGGGCGGGGCCGCGGGAGCCCGTACGGCCATCGGCGGGGATTCCGGGGCGGGGGCCCGTACGAGCGCCCCCGCGCCCGGCGGCGGGATCGACCCGGCGGCCGCGGCCGAGGCGGCCCGGCAGCTCTTCGACACCTCGCGCTACGACATGGGGTCCAACGCGGTGGTCTTCGCGGGTTCGGCCACCGCGAACGGCAGCGGTCTGCTGCTGGGCAATCCGCACTACCCCTGGCAGGGCGGGCGCCGGTTCTGGCAGTCGCAGCAGACCATCCCCGGCGAGCTGAACGTCTCCGGCGGTTCGCTGCTCGGCACGGTGGTCGTCAACATCGGCTTCAACGACAAGGTCGCCTGGAGCCACACCGTGGCCACCGGCGTCCCCGTCAATCTGCACCAGCTCACCCTGGACCCGGCGGACCCGACGGCCTACGTGGTCGACGGCGTGTCCGAGAAGATGGTCCCGCGGACGGTCAGCGTCCCGGTCAAGGGCGGCGCCCCGGTCAGCCGCACCCAGTGGTGGACCCGTTTCGGCCCGGTGGTCACCTCGCTCGGGGCGTCCCTGCCGCTGCCGTGGTCCGCGACCACGGCCTACGCGCTGAACGACCCGAACGCGGTGAACCTGCGGGCCTTCGACACCTCGCTCGCGATGGGCAAGGCGCACTCGGTGGCCGGGATCCAGGACGCGCAGCGGCGCACCCAGGGGCTGCCCTGGGTCAACACGCTGGCCGCCGACTCGGCGGGCGCGACCCTGTTCACCCAGTCCCAGATCGTGCCCCGGATCACCGACGAGCTGGCGGCCCGCTGTTCCACCCCGCTGGGCCGGGCCACCTATCCGGCGGCCGGGCTCGCGGTGCTGGACGGTTCGCGCGGGGACTGCGCGCTGGGCTCGGACCCGGACGCGGTGCAGCCGGGGGTGTTCGGCCCGGCGAAGGCGCCGACCCTGCGGGACGCGGTGTACGCGGAGAACTCCAACGACAGCGCCTGGCTGGCCAATGCCGAGCACCCGCTGACCGGCTACGAGCGGGTGTGGGGCACTACGGGGACGGCCCGCTCGCTGCGCACGCGCGGCGCGCTGGAGGACGTGTCGGCGATGGCGGCGAAGGGCCGCCTGACGGTGGCGGACCTGCAGAAGCAGCAGTTCGCGAACCGGGTTCCGGCCGGTGATCTGGCGGCCGCCGACGCGGCGAAGGCCTGCGCCGCCCTGCCGGGCGGTACGGCGACGGCGAGCGACGGGACCGTGGTGGACGTCGCCGCGGCCTGCCCGGTGCTGGCGCGCTGGGACCGTACGGCCGAGACGGCCAGCCGGGGCGCGCTGCTCTTCGACCGGTTCTGGCGTCGGCTGACGGCGTCGACGGCGGCGGCGAAGGACCTGTGGCTGGTGCCGTTCTCGGCGGCCGATCCGGTGCACACGCCCCGCACCCTGAACCAGGCGGCGCCCGGCGTCGGGCGGGCCCTGGCGGACACGGTCGTGGAGCTGAAGGCGGCGGGCATCGCGCTGGACGCGCCGCTCGGCGAGCACCAGTTCGTGGTGCGCGGCGGCGAACGGATCCCGGTCGGCGGCGGCACCGAGGCGCTCGGTGTGTGGGACAAGGTGGAGGCGGTGTGGAACCCGGCCGGCGGCGGTTACACGGAGGTGTTCCACGGGTCCAGCCACATCCAGGCGGTCGGCTGGGACGGCAGCCGCTGCCCGGTGGCCCGCACGCTGCTGTCGTACAGCCAGTCCTCGAACCCGAACTCGCCGTACTACGCCGACCAGACCCGGATGTTCTCGGGTGAGCGCTGGGTGACCTCGCGCTACTGCGAGAAGGACATCCTCAGCTCGCCCGCCCTGCGGGTGGTCCGGCCGCGCGAGCGGCGCTGAGGGTACGCAGCGACGTACGCGGGCCCCGGCGCGGGGGCCCGCGTGCGGTCAGGGCTTCACGGGCTGACCGCGAGGAAGAGGTAGGAGGCCAGCAGGACCAGGTGGAGCCCGCCCTGGAGCAGGGTCGCCCGGCCCGGCACGATCGTCAGGGCGCTGACCACGACGGTGAGGGCGAGCAGCACCATGTGGATCGGGCCGAGGCCCAGCAGCAGCGGGCCGGTGAGCCAGACCGAGGCCAGCGCGATGGCCGGGATGGTCAGGCCGATGCTCGCGATGGCGGAGCCGTAGGCGAGGTTGAGGCTGGTCTGGACGCGGTCGCGGCGGGCCGCGCGGACGGCGGCGAGGGTTTCCGGCGCGAGCACGAGCAGGGCGATGATCACACCGACGACGGCGTTGGGCAGGCCCGCGCTGGCGACGCCCGCCTCGATGGTGGGCGAGACGGCCTTGGCGTTGCCGACGACGGCGACGAGGGCGACCAGCAGCAGGCCGAGGCTGAGCACCGCGGCCCGGGCGGTCGGCGGCTCGGCGTGCTCCTCTTCCTCTCCGGCGGCCTCGCGGCGCTTCTTCGCGTCGGTGTCGACGGGCAGGAAGTAGTCGCGGTGACGGACCGTCTGGACCGCGATGAACAGTCCGTAGAGGGCCAGCGAGGAGACCGCGGCGAAGGCGAGCTGCGCGGTGGAGAACTCGGGGCCCGGCTTGCTGGTGGTGAAGGTCGGGATGACCAGGCTGAGCACGGCGAGGGTGGCGACGGTGCCGAGCGCGGCCCCGGAGCCTTCGGCATTGAAGACGGCGACGCGGTTGCGCAGGGCGCCGACCAGGAGCGACAGGCCGACGATGCCGTTGCAGGTGATCATGACGGCGGCGAAGACGGTGTCGCGGGCGAGCGAGGCCGTCTTGTCCCCGCCGTCGGCCATCAGCGTGACGATGAGGGCCACTTCGATGACGGTGACCGCGACGGCCAGGACGAGGGAGCCGAAGGGTTCGCCGACGCGGTGCGCGACCACTTCGGCGTGGTGGACGGCGGCCAGCACCGCTCCCCCGAGGCACAGGGCGACGAGCGCCACCGCGAAGGAGGGCAGGTCGCGCCCCCAGCTGAAGGCGAGCGCGACGAGCGCCACCACGGGGACCACGAGGGTCCAGTCGGTCAGGGGGGACGTGCGGGTTGCCGTACTCATACGGCCACGCTGCCAGACCGGCCGCCGCGGCGCGGCGCAAGGCGCGCCGCCGGGGCCCCGAGGTGGAACATCTCACACGTTGTCCGGGCGTTTCGGGCAACCCTCCGCTTCGGGCAACCCTCTGTTTCGGGCACCCCGCCCGCGTCTCACAGAGCGCGCTCGTGACCCTCCCAGTAGGGATCGCGCAGCCGCCGCTTGTACAGCTTGCCGTTGGGGTCGCGGGGCATGGTCTCGATGAAGTCCACCGTCTTGGGCCGTTTGTAGCCCGCGAGCCGCGCCTCGCAGTGGGCCAGGATCTCCGCGGCCAGCGCCTCGCCCGGCTCGTGGCCCTCGGCCGCTTCGATGACCGCCTTGACCTCCTCGCCCCAGTCGCCGTTCGGGATGCCGAAGGCGGCGGCGTCGGCGACGGCCGGGTGGGTGAGCAGGGCGGACTCGATCTCGGCCGGGTAGATGTTGACCCCGCCCGAGATGATCATGTCGATCTTGCGGTCGCGGAGGAAGAGGTAGCCCTCCTCGTCCATCAGGCCGAGGTCGCCGACGGTGAAGAAGTCCCCGATCCGGTTCTTCTTCGTCTTGCCCTCGTCCTTGTGGTAGCTGAAGCCGCCGGTGCTCATCTTCATGTAGACGGTGCCGAGTTCCCCGGGCGGCAGCCGGTTGCCGTCGTCGTCGAAGACGGCCAGCTCGCTGATCGGCCAGGCCTTGCCGACCGTACCGGGCTTCTTGAGCCAGTCCTCGGCGGTGGCGAAGGCGCCGCCGCCCTCACTGGCCGCGTAGTACTCCTCCACGCAGCTGCCCCACCACTCGATCATCGCCCGCTTGACGTGGTCGGGGCAGGGCGCGGCCCCGTGGATGGCGTGGCGCATCGAGGTGACGTCGTACCCGTCCTTGACCTCCTGCGGGAGTGCGAGGAGGCGGTGGAACTGGGTGGGCACCATGTGGGTGTGCGTGGCGCGGTGCGCGTCGATCAGGCGCAGCATGTCGGCGGGCGTCCACTTGTCCATGAGGACGAGCGGGTGGCCGATGTGCAGGGAGGCGCCCGCGAATTGGAGCACGGCGGTGTGGTAGAGCGGGGAGCAGACGAGGTGGACGTTCCCGTCGAAGGGGCGGATGCCGAAGATGCCGAGGAACCCGCCGAGGTA
Source organism: Streptomyces sp. NBC_00536 (assembly GCF_036346295.1). Lineage (NCBI taxonomy): Bacteria > Bacillati > Actinomycetota > Actinomycetes > Kitasatosporales > Streptomycetaceae > Streptomyces > Streptomyces sp. NBC_00536. Next base: position 557,200 of record NZ_CP107819.1, read on the forward strand.
GGTCTCCTCCGGGAGCTTGCCGGGCAGCGGGCGGCGGATGCCGCGGGGGCGGCCGGTGGTGCCGGAGGTGTAGTTCATGACCCAGCCGAGGGTCCGGTCGGCGGGCGGCTCGGCGCTCCGGCCGTCGAGGAGTTCGGCGTACGGGCGGAAGCCGTCGACGGCTCCGACGGCGTAGCGGTGGCTCGCGGGCAGCCCCGCCTCGTCGGCCGCGGCGGTGGCGGCCTCCGCGAAGCGCTCGTGGGCGATGAGCACCTTGGCGCCGGAGTCGGAGACGATCCAGGCGATCTCGGGGCCGACCAGGTGGTGGTTGACCGGTACCAGGTAGAGACCGGCCTGGGCAGCGGCGAGGTAGGCGGTGAAGAACTCGACGCCGTTGGGCAGGACGACGGCGAAGACGTCGCCGCGCTCCAGGCCCGCCGCGCGCAGGCCGTGGACGAGGCGGTTGACGTCGCCGTGCAGGCGGGCGGCGGTCCACTCCTCGCCCTCGGGGGTGATGAGCACGGTGCGGTCGGGGTCGGCGGCGGCCTGGGCCCAGAAACCGTTGGGGGGTGTGTCGGTCATCCTGTCGGTCATCCTGTCCGCTCCTCAGGCTCGGCCGGCGATACGGGTGATGCGGTCGATGGCCCGCTCGAAGCCGCGGGTGAGGTCGTCGAAGACGGCCTGGACGCTGCGTTCGCTGTTCATCCGGCCGACGATCTGGCCCACGGGGGTGCCGAGCAGGGGCTGGACCTCGTACTTCTGGATCCGCGAGACCGCCTCGGCGACGAGCAGGCCCTGGAGCGGCATGGGGAGCGCGCCGGGGCCGCTCGGATCGTCCCAGGCGTCCGTCCACTCGGTGCGCAGCTGGCGGGCGGGTTTGCCGGTCAGGGCGCGGGAGCGGACGGTGTCGCCGGAACCGGCGGCGAGCAGCTTCTCGGTGAGTGCGCGGGAGTGCAGGTCGGCCTCGGTGGTGGTGAGCCAGAGCGAGCCGAGCCAGGCGCCCTGGGCGCCGAGGGCGAGTCCGGCGGCGATCTGTTCGCCGCTGCCGATGCCGCCCGCGGCGAGGACCGGGAGCGGGGCGACGGCTTCGACGATCTCGGGCACCAGGACCATGGTGGCGATGTCGCCGGTGTGGCCTCCGGCCTCGTAGCCCTGGGCGACGACGATGTCGATGCCCGCCTCGGCGTGGCGGCGGGCGTGGGTGGCGGTGCCCGCGAGGGCGGCGACGAGGACGCCGTGGTCGTGGGCGCGCCGGATGACGTCGGCGGGCGGGGAACCGAGGGCGTTCGCGAGGAGTTTGATGGGGTAGTCGAAGGCCACGTCGAGCTGGTTGCGGGCGACCTGTTCCATCCAGCCGGTGATCCGCCAGCCGGAGGCCTCGCCGTCGGCGAGTTCGGGGACCTGGTGTTTGGCGAGGGTCTCGCGGACGAACTCGCGGTGCCCGGCCGGGATCATCGCCTCGATGTCGGCCTCGGAGATCCCGTCCACGGCCTTCTTGGCGGGCATGACGACGTCGAGGCCGTAGGGCTTGCCGTCGGTGTGCTCCTGCATCCAGTCGAGATCGCGTTTGAGGTCGTCGGGGGCGGTGTAGCGGACCGCGCCGAGGACGCCGAATCCGCCCGCGCGGGTGATGGCCGCGGCGACCGCCGGGAAGGGCGTGAAGCCGAAGATGGCGTGTTCGACTCCGAGTTTCCTGCTCAGCTCCGTCTCCATGGGCGGCAGGATGCCGCAGGGCGCGACGCGAGGGAAGAGATTTTCTGATGCTGTGTCAGATTCTTTGCGGGCCGGTCGTGACGGGGTCGACGGGATGCGCGGGCAGATACTGGGTGGCGCGCTCGACAGCGGACAGGAGGGCCGGTCATGAACCAGGGCACGGGGGTCGTCAGGGGCGGGAGTGACGAGGGAGGGGAAGCCGGTGCGGGGGGAGGAGCCGGTGCGGGCGGAGGGGCCGGTGGGAGTGGACGGCCCTCCTCCGGGGGCGAGGGCCCGGGCCGCCGCCCGTACGAAGGTGACGGCCTGAGCCGCCGTCGGCTCGGGGCGCGGCTGCTCGCGCTCGGCGGGGTCCTGCTCGTGCACGCGGCGCTGCCCGGTGGAGCGGCGGGGGCGTCCGGGTGGGGGGCCCGGGGAGCGGACGGCGCCGCGGCGGGCCCCGGCACGGGCTCCGGCGCGGGCGGGAATCCGGTCGAACGGCGCGCCTTGCAGGGACTGCGCCTGCGGTACGGGTCGGCCCGCCAGGCGGGACTGCTGGAGCGCCACCTGGAGGCGACGGCGGAGGAGGCCCGGCGCTTCCTCGGCCCCTCCCCCGAACACCCCTACTACGCGGGGGCCGTGGTGCTCGCGGGGCGCGGCCGGACCGTGGCCCTGCACCGGGCGATGGGCCACGCCGTCCGGTACGCGGACTACGACGGCCGGACCGACCGGGTCCGGGAGTTCCCGGCGGCGGAGCAGATCGCGATGAGCGAGGACACCGTCTTCGACCTGGCCTCGCTGAGCAAACTGTTCACCTCGGTGCTCGCGGTGCAGCAGATGGAGCGGGGACGCCTGGAACTGGAGGCTCCGGCGGCCCGCTATCTGCCGGAGTTCACCGGCGGCGGCAAGGAGGCGATCACGGTCCGCCAGCTCCTGACCCACACCTCGGGGCTGCGGTCGTGGGCGCCGTTCTACCAGGAGTCCACGCGGGCGGGGCAGCTGAGGCTGCTGTGGTCGGTGCGGCCACAGGACACTCCCGGGAGCGTCTACCGGTACTCCGACCTGAACCTGATCACCCTGCAACTGCTCCTGGAACGGATCACCGGCCGCACGCTGGACGTCCTGCTCCGCGACGAGATCACCATTCCGCTCGCGATGCACCGCACTCGTTTCAATCCCCCGCTCTCGTGGCGCCGCGTCACCGCCGCCACCGAGATCCAGCGCCCGCCCTGGTCCGGGCTGGACCGCGGGCTGGTGTGGGGCGAGGTGCACGACGAGAACGCGTACGCGCTGGGCGGGGTGGCCGGTCACGCGGGGGTCTTCGGCACCGCCTGGGACCTGGCCGTCCTCGCCCGCACCCTGCTCGACGGCGGCGCGTACGCCGGGAAGCGGATCCTGCGCCCCGCCTCCGTCGAACTGCTCTTCACCGACTTCAACACTGCCTTCCCCGGCGACGACCACGGCCTCGGCTTCGAGCTGTACCAGCACTGGTACATGGGCGCGATGGCCACGCCCCACTCCGCCGGGCACACCGGATTCACCGGCACCTCACTGGTCCTGGACCCCTCCACGGACTCCTTCCTGATCCTGCTGGGCAACTCGGTGCATCCCGTACGGACCTGGCGGGCCGGCAGCGCACCGCGGGTGGCGGTGGGCAACAGCTTCGCCCGGGCGGTCCCCGTCCGCACCCGGCACGGCGGGCCCGCGTGGTTCTCCGGGACCACCCCCGGCGCGTCCGGCACGCTCACGCTGCCGCCGCTCACGCCCGCCACCGCCGAGGCCCGGCTGCGCTGCGCGCTGTGGTGGGACACGGTCCCGGGCGCGGGGGGCTTCCGGGCCGAGGCCGCGCCCGGACCGGACGGGCCGTGGCAGCCGCTGCCGTTCAGCACGGTGCGCTCGACCGGGGGCAGCCCCGAACAGTGGCCGGACGGCGCCGTCACCGGCTGGTCGGGCCGCATCTGGCACCGCCTGGAGGCCCCCCTCACCGCGTGGGCCGGCCGCGAGGTCCACCTGCGCCTGCGGTACGAGGCCACCGGCCGCTACGTCGGGCGCGGGGTGTACGTCGACGTCATCCGCGTGTCGGAACGCACCCGCCTGCTCTTCGCCGAGGACCGCCCGGCCGACGCGTCCCGCCTCGTGGCCTCGGGCTGGACCCGCTCGGCGGACTGACGCCGACGGCGGGATCCCGCTCCGCCCCAGGGGGTGTCTGGTGGATCTCCGCGGCGTCGCGACGCCCCACGGAAATCCACCAGACACCCCCTGATCGCCGTGGCGCCGCGCCGGCCCCGGTCGGCCGGGGGACACTGCACCCGTCGACGTCCCCCCTCCCGCCCCCGGAAGGTTCTCCGTCATGCCCCTGGACCCGTCCCTCGCCGTACTCCTCGAAAGCGTCAACGCGGCCCCCAGGGGGCGCATCGCCGACGCCGATCCGGCAGTCCTGCGCGAGGGGGAGCGTCGTTCGAACGCGATGGTGGCGCCGACGGCTCCGATCGAGGTCGGGTCCGTGGCGGACGACACGGTCCCGGGGGCCGCCGGTCCCGTACCGGTGCGGGTCTACCGGCCCGGCGGCGCCACCCGGTCCGCCCCGACCGTCGTCTTCTTCCACGGCGGCGGATGGATCGTGGGGGACCTCGACACCCACGATCACGTCGCCCGCCGGATCTGCCGCGACGCGGGGGCCGTCGTGGTCGCCGTGCACTACCGGCGGCTCCCCGAGGACGCGTTCCCGGCCGCCTTCGAGGACTGCCTCGCCGCGGCCCGCTGGGTGGCCGGACACATCGACGCCTACGGCGGCCTTCGCGACCGGCTGGCCGTCGCGGGCGACAGCGCCGGCGGGGCCCTGGCCGCCTCCGTCGCCCTCGCCTTCCGCGACGACGGGGAACCGCTCGCCGCCCAGCTGCTCGCCTACCCCGCGACGGACCGCACCGCCGCCGAGTACCCCTCCTACACCGAGAACGCGGAGGGCTACCTGCTCACCCTCCAGGACCTCCGCGACCTCACCTCGATCCTCACCCGGGACGACGCCCGCACCGCCGACGACTTCCGGTGCTCCCCGCTGCGCGCGGCGAGCCACGAGGGCGTCGCCCCCGCGGTCATCGCCACCGCCGCGTACGACCCGCTCCGTGACGAGGGCCTGGCCTACGCCGACGCGCTGAAGGACGCCGGTGTGGACGTCTTCGTCCGCGACTACGACGGGCTGGTCCACGGCTTCCTCAACATGTTCGCCGTCTCCCCCGCCGCCGAGTCCGCGGTCGCCGAATTGACCGGCGAACTCACGGCGCGCCTCAGCGGGCCTCAGCGGGCGTAGGAGCCGAGGCCGACCAGGCAGTAGACGTACTCGTTGAGGGTGACCGCGCCGCGCGAGTAGCGGTAGGAGAACCCGTACTGCGTCTTGGGGTTGGAGTTGCAGCGGTTCATGTCCGAGGTGCCGGGGATGCTCTCGATCACCTTGTAGTGCGCGTCCGACGCCGAGCACGGGACCTCGCGCACGTTGTCCACGCGCTGCGCGGTCGTCGAGTCCGGCAGCGTGCCGTTGAGGCAGGTGCCCCGGTCGAAGGGGCTCGGGGCCGCCTCGGGGGTCGGGACGCCGGGGACGGGCAGGGCGGTGGCCGGGGTCTCCACGGGGCGCGGGGGCGGGGCCGGGGCGGGCGTCCACGCGCTGTACGACGGCACGGGCGTCACGCTCGCGGTATCGGTCGCGGTCGCGGTCGCGGTCGGGCTCGACGTCGGGGAGGAGGACGCGGTGTCGGCGCCGTGGTCGCCGCTGTTCGCCACGACCAGCCCGATGATCACGGCGGCGGCGACCCCGAGGACCCACCAGCCGGCCCGCGAGCCCGGGTTCCGCGCCGGTGCGGGCTGCCCGAGCCACTCCACCGGGCCCTCACCCACGGCCGGCTTCACCTGGATGCGCAGCAGCACCTCGGCGTCGCCGACGCGCGCCCGGACGAGGTCGCCGTCCTGGGACGGCGGGATCCTGAGCCGGGCGGTGCCGGTCGCGAGGGGTACGGAGAGGATCACCCCGTAGGTGGCCTGCTGTGGGGTGATCGATATGGGGATCTCTTGCGAGGACACCAGCTGCTCCCGTAAGTGTGGCCGTGCGGACGCCACTTGACGGGCCCCCGGGTCATCTTCCCGGTTGCGCGCCGGGTGACGCAGGCGTTCCGTCCGAACACCTGGGGCATAAACGCCGTGCCCCCGGGCGTTGTTGATCGTTGAGGGTTCAACACCGATAGTCGACATCTGGAGGCGGACCGCACATGACCGGCATCGACTGGGACCACCCGACCGACCCCAAGCCCGGCTGGCAGCTGGACCACGTCAAGCAGTACGTCGGTTCCCGCGGGGCCGAAGGCCAGTTCTGGAACGGCACCCAGACCCTGCTTCTCACCACTCTCGGGCGCAAGAGCGGGAACCCCGTCCGCACCCCGCTCATCTACGGCGAGAAGGACGGGCGGTACTTCATCGTCGCTTCCAAGGGCGGCGCCCCCGAGCACCCGCTCTGGTACCTGAACCTCACCGAGCACCCCGAGGTCCGCATCCAGGTCGGTCCCGAGATCATCCAGGGCACGGCCCACACCGCCGACTCCTCCGAGCGCGCCGCGGCCTGGTCCCTGATGGTCGAGCACTGGCCCGCCTACGAGGAGTACCAGACCAAGACCGACCGCGAGATCCCGGTCGTCGTCATCGAGCCGCTCGGCGCGTAGCGGGCAGGCGCGCGGCGGGCGCGGCGCGCGGCCGGCAGGTCAGCGGCCCAGGACCGCCATCGCGGCATTGTGCCCCGGCACCCCGCTGACCCCGCCGCCGCGCACCGCGCCCGCCCCGCACAGGAGCACGTCGGGGTGCCGGGTCTCCACGCCCCAGCGCCCGGCACCCTGCGCCGATGCCGATGCCGACGCCGTCTCCGGCTCCGCGAAGGGCCAGGACAGGTCCCGGTGGAAGATGTGCCCGCCGGGCAGCCGCAGTTCGCGTTCCAGGTCGAGCGGCGTCTTGGCCTCGACGCAGGGGCGGCCGTCGGCGTCGACGGCCAGGCAGTCGGCGAGCGGCTCGGCGAGGTGCGCGTCCAGCTGGGCCAGGGTCGCGGCGAGCAGCACCTCCCGGGTCCCCCGGTTGTCCTTCTCGAACAGCCGGGCCGGGGTGTGCAGCCCGAACAGGGTGAGCGTCTGGTAGCCGCGCCCCGCCAGGTCCGCGCCGAGGATCGAGGCGTCGGTCAGCGAGTGGCAGTAGATCTCCGAGGGCGGCGCGGACGGCAGTTCACCGGCGGCGGCCTCCCGGTGGGCGCGCGCGAGCTGCTCGTAGCCCTCCGCGATGTGGAAGGTGCCGGCGAAGGCCTCGCGCGGATCCACCGAGGTGTCGCGCAGCCGGGGCAGCCTGCGCAGCAGCATGTTGACCTTGAGCTGCGCGCCCTCGGGGGCGTCCGGCGCGGTGTCGCCGAGCAGCCGGGCCAGCGCCTGCGGGGAGGCGTTGACCAGAACCTTGCGGGCGCCCACCCGGCCTTCGCCGCGCTCGGTGCGGTACGTGACCTCCACGGGGCCGCTCGGCTCCGATCCGGCGCCGGGGTCGACGTCGATCCGTACCGCCTCGTGCCCGGTGACGATCCGCGCCCCGGCCGCCCGCGCGGCGGCCGCGAGGGCGTCGGTGAGGGCGCCCATGCCGCCGACCGGGACGTCCCAGTCGCCCGTACCGCCGCCGATCACGTGGTAGAGGAAGCAGCGGTTCTGGGCGAGCGAGGGGTCGTGGGCGTCGGCGAAGGTGCCGATCAGGCCGTCCGTGAGCACGACGCCGCGCACCAGGTCGTCGGCGAACCGCTCCTCGACCGCGCGCCCCAGGGGTTCTTCGAACAGCATCCGCCAGGCGTCCTCGTCGTCGATGCGCGCCCGCAGCTCCGCCCGGGTGGGCAGCGGTTCGGTGAGGGTGGGGAAGACCCTGCGGGCGAGGCGGGCGGTGCTCGCGTAGAAGGCCCGCCAGTTCTCGTACTCCCGGTCCGAGCCGGTGAGCCGGGCGAAGGACGCGCGCGTACGGTCCTCCCCGCCGCCCACGAGCAGTCCGCCGGGCCGGCCCGCGCGCTCGGTGGGGGTGTACGAGGAGACCGTGCGCTTGCGGACGGCGAACTCCAGCCCCAGGTCCCGCACGATCTTGTCCGGCAGCAGGGAGACGAGGTAGGAGTAGCGCGACAGGCGGGCGTCGACCCCGGCGAAGGGGCGGGTGGAGACGGCGGCGCCGCCGGTGTGCCCGAGCCGTTCCAGGAGCAGGACCGAGCGTCCCGCGCGGGCCAGATAGGCGGCGGCCACCAGGCCGTTGTGCCCACCGCCCACGATCACCGCGTCGTACACGCCCTGGAACCGCTGCTCCTTGGTCATGGCTCTTGGTAGCACACCTGCCCGAGCCGCTCCAGACAGTGCGCCTCGTCCGCGTGCGCCGCCACCGTGTCGGGGTGGTCGGCTCCGAGCACCCGTTCCCGGGCCCCGGCCACCTCCTGGTACACGGGCAGCGCCTCGTCCCAGCGGCCGAGGCGCCCCAGGCCCACCGCCACCTCGCGGCGGCTGACCAGGGTGTCGGGGTGCTCGGGGCCGAGCGACCGGGCCCGCAGCGCGGCGACCTGCCGGGCCTCGGCGACCGCCTCCTCCCAGCGCCCGAGGCGGCCGAGGTTGACGCCGACGACGTGGCGGGCGCGCAGGGTCTCGGGGTCGGCGGCGCCGTAGCCGCGGGTGCGGTCGCGCGCCAGCGAGCGGAACAGGTCCAGCGCCTCCGGGGTCCGGCCGAGCCGGCCCAGGCCGATGCCGACCTCGTAGCGGGCGGCGAGCGTGTCGGGGTGGTCGCGGCCCAGGATCCGCTCGCGGGCCGCGGCGACCTCGCGGTAGGCGGCGAGGGCCTCCTGCCAGCGGCCGAGCTGGCCCAGCGCGTAGCCGACCTCGTAGCGGGTGAGGAGGGTGTCCGCGTGGTCCGGGCCGAGCACCCGGGCCCGGGCGGCGGCCACTTCCTCGGCGGTCCGGTGCGCGTCGGCGAGCCGGCCGAGGCGGGACAGGCTGAAGGCCAGGTTGTGGCGGCAGCGCAGGGTGTCGGGGTGGTCGGCGCCCATGATCCGCTCGCGGGCGGCGAGCACCGTGCGGTAGACCTCGTGCGCCTGCTGGTGGCGCCCGAGCTGGCCCAGGACGTACGCCGTCTCCTGGCGCGCGGCGAGGGTGTCCGGGTGGTCGGGGCCGAGGGTGCGGGCGCGGCCCTCGGCGACCTGGGTGTGCGCGGCCAGGGCGTCGGCGGGGCGTCCGGCCCGGCTGAGGGCGAAGGCGTGCGCGGAGACCGCGGCCAGGGTCTCGGGGTGGTCGGGGCCGAGCGGGCGCGGGCGGACCTGGCCGTAGGCGGCCGTCAGCCGCGGGTCCTCGGGCGCGGGCGGACGTACGGTGCCTGCCGCGGGCGAGGTCGCGGCGGCGAGGGGGTCGGCCGCGGCGGGGTCCGCCGGGGCGGGCTCCGGCTGCGGGACGGGCACCGGGAGCGGCTGCGGGGCCGATTCGCGGGTGGACTGGGCCTCGGAGGGTTCCCGGACGGGCACGGCGGGGCGCGCGGCGGTCCACGAACCGGTCAGCACGGCCCACGCGCCGCTCGCCGGGCGGGCCTCCAGGCCCGCCTTGCGTCCGGCGGTCATGCCGAGCGCCCATGCGGGCAGCGCTCCGGTCGTGGCGGGTTCGGCGGCGGGGCCGCGGCGGGCCCCGGCCAGGCGCCGGTGCAGGGTGCGGGCGTCGGCGGGCCGGTCCTCGGGGCGCTTGGCCAGCAGGTCCAGGACCACCTGCTCGAAGTGGACGGGGAGTTCGGGGCGGTGTTCGCGCGGCGGCACCGGCGCGGTGTCCCGGTGGCCGACCAGGACGGACCAGGAGTCGCCGAGGTCGAAGGGCGGGGCCCCGGTGGCGATCTCGTAGAGGACGCAGCCGAGGGAGTAGAGGTCGCTGCGGTGGTCGACCTCGCCGCCCGCGATCTGCTCGGGCGACATGTAGTGCGGGGTGCCCATGGCCATGCCGCCGCCGGTGAGCTTGGCGGTGAAGCCGATGTCGGCGGCGAGCCGGGCGATCCCGAAGTCGCAGATCTTCACGGTGCCGTCGGTGAGCCGCATGATGTTGGCGGGTTTGAGGTCGCGGTGGACGACGCCCTGGTCGTGGGTGTATCCGAGGGCGGCGGCCAGCTGCTCCGCGATGTCGACGACGTCGTCGACGGGCAGCGGGCGGGCGTCGTTCTCCTCCAGCAGTTGGCTGAGATTGCTCCCTTCGAGCAGCTCCATGACGAGGTAGAGGGGTCCGCCCGTGGCACTGTCGTCACCGAAGTCGTGGACCACGGTGACGCCCCGGTGCTGGAGCGAGGCGGCGACGCGGGCCTCGCGCCGGAAGCGCTCGCGCAGGACCTGCGTGAAGTGGGCGTCCTGTTCGGCGCCGAGCGGTTTGAGGCACTTCACGGCGACATGCCGGCCGAGCGACTCGTCGCGGGCACGCCACACCTCGCCCATGCCACCGCGACCGATCAGATCGAGCGACCTGTACCGGCCCTGGATCAGTCTGGACTCAGCCATGTCCTACTGCCGCCCCCGTTGTCGTGCGCCACCCTCCCCGGCCGGTCCAGTATGGCCGCTGAAGTGCGCAGTGCGTGCGTCGAGGGGCGGCTCCCGGGGCCCATGCGGCGCATCGCTCTCAAGATGTGACCTGGCGGCAGCTGCCAGCGCAGACCTGCGGGAATGCTGCGCAGGGCGAGGCCGGTGAGGCGCAGGCGCCGGGTGACGGTGCGCGGGGCGGGTGCGGGGCGCCCGTACAGCCGGTGCGCGTACGCCGGGAGGGATCCGTAGGCCAGTCCGGCGAGCGGCCGCCACAACAGGTTTCGGCCAGGCACGAGGAGCGGGTGGACGGGCGGGGAGCGCAGGAAGTCGTCGACGGCGCGGGCGTCCGCTCCGGCGGCGAGGCGGGGGCGGACCTCCTCGAAGTACGCGGCCAGTTCCGCGGTGGTGGCGGGCACCTTGGCGGGGTCGAGACCGACGAGGCGGGCGTTGGTGCGGTTCTCGTCGACGTACCGGTCGGCCTGGGCGGCGGTGAGGGTGGCGCCGGAGCGGCGCAGTATGTGCAGGAAGGAGTCGATCTGGGCGCAGTGGACCCACAGGAGCAGCTCGGGATCGTCGACGGGGAAGCGCTCGCCGGTGGCGGGATCGGTGGCGGACAGCGTCCGGTGGATCTTGCGGACGCGGGTCCCGGCGCGTTCGGCGGCCTCGGTGGTGCCGTAGGTGATGGTGCCGACGAAGTCGGCGGTGCGCAGCAGCCGCCCCCAGGCGTCCTGCCGGAAGTCCGAGTTCTCCATCACTCCGCGGACGGCGCGCGGGTGGAGGGCCTGGAGGTAGAGCGCGCGGACTCCGGCGATCCACATGATCGGGTCGCCGTGGCACTGCCAGGTCACGGATCCGGGGCCGTACAGCCCGGGGTCGGCGCCCGCGCCCGTACCTTTGTTCGTACCCTCGCGCGCACCCTGGTCCGCACCATCATCCGCGCCCTCGTGCCCGTACGGCGTTGCGCTCATCGGTGGCCTCCCGTCGCCCGGGGTCGAGCGTACCGACCGGACGGTGCTGTCGGGAAGATCACAGGGGAGCTGGCGGGAACGGGCGGGGCGGGGCGGCGCGCCCGGCCAGAATGGGGACTGAAGAGGGGGAATCCCCCGTGTCCGCATAGGGGAGTTGGGCGTGCCGAGCATGAATCCGAACCGTTCCGTCCTGGCCGCCGTGGCCGTCGTGTCCGCCGCGGTCGTGCTGTCCGGGTGCAGCAGCGAGCCGCCCGCGCTGACCTTCGGGGCGGCGAAGCCGTCCGGTGCGCGGCTGAGCGCGCAGCCCCCGCGGGGAGCTTCGGTGCCCCTCGCCCAGTGGCCCAACGCGTGCGAGGTGCTGGGCGATGAGGAGGTCCGCGCGATCCTGCCGCAGGCGAAGGACTTCCAGCGCGAGCCGGTCAAGGTGACCGTCCTCAACTTCAACCCGATGGCGAAGTCGGATCCGGGGACCACGGGCGACGTGCCGGCGGGTGGGTGCAAGACCGAGTTCAGCCTGCCGGCCAAGTACAAGGGCAAACACAACAGCTACATCCGCATCGTCTTCAAGGCCGTCGCGGATCCCGCTCTCGTGGATGCCGCCTACACCGAGGACCGCGACGACGAGGCGAAGCGGGCCGCCGGGGACACCAAGAAGTTCCGGGACCTGGGGAACTCGCTGGGTGCGGCCGGGTGCTACACCAAGAGCTTGACCACCACCATGATCTGCCACCAGGGCCCCTACCAGTTCGAGGTGGGCGGCATGTCGACCGCGGACGGCGTCGGCAAGTACCCGGATTCCGACGAGAACTGGCGCGCGAAGGTCCTGACCGAGGTGGTCCGCACGCTGAGCGCCCGCATGGCGTGAACCGGCGTTCGGACCTGTTCCCGGTTCGCCGGGGTGTGAGGCCCCTGCGCGATCAGGACGCCGCTGAGGAGGAGTGGTGCCGTCAGGCGGATCGCGGTCGCCGCTGTCTTGACCGGCGCGTCTTGGTCAGGGAGTGGACCGCAGCGGCGGCGCCTGCCGCGTCATCCCCGGGGGCTGGAGTAGGGGCGAGGGTTCGGGGCCGGGGTCATCGGTGTCGACGACTCCGGCGGCCGTGTGGTCGAAGTCGGCGGGCCAGCGGGTGTGCTCGCTGGCCACGGCGCCGGTCAGGCGTGCTTCGACAAGGTTGGCGGTGCTCAAGTCGGTGCCGCGCAAGTCGGCCATGCGGAGATCGGCGCGTTGGAAGACCGCGCCGTGGGCGACGGCCTTGCGCAGGTTCGCCTCGCGCAGGTCGGTCTCAGTGAAGTCGGCGTCACGCAAGTCGGTTTCAACCAGCTTCGCGCCCCGTAGGTCGGCCAGAATGCAGCGAGCCCGGCGGAGAATCGCAGTCGTGAGGTCGGCGTGCCGCAGGTTGACCGAGACCAGGGAGGCCTGGGTCAGATTGGCGTGGTACAGGCCCGCGGCCTCCAGGCAAGCGCGGTCGAAGTTGACCTCGGGGAACCAGAGTCCGTCGCAGTCGGCCCGGCGCAAGTCGGTGATGCTGAGATTGACCCAGGACTGCTCCCGGTGCTGGCACAGCACGCCGAGCGCGGTCAGCGCCACCTGGGCGTCGGCGGCGCGAGTCTCCAGGGGCGCGATGTCGTTGATGGGCACGTCTGCCGCCGGTGATTCCAGCCCGGCGGGTGGCCAGGGCAGGTGCGTACGCAGATACGCGGCCTGGATGGAGATGATGGCCTCCCGGTCGCGGGCGGACTGCTCCGCGATCCGCCACAGCGCGTGCAATCCACCGATGCGCACATCCAGCTTGTCGCTGCCGAGCTGGTCGACGGCCCGGCTGAATCGGTCGGTGACGTAGCCCTCCTGGGTGGCGCGCAAACCGTCCTGGCTCACCCGCAGTTGCCGCCAGGTGGCATACGCGCCGAAGAGCACGACCAGGCCGCCGACCACCTGCAGAAGCGTCGTACGGACATCGTTCACCGCTTTCAGTCGATCCTGTGCGGCGACGCTCGCCCCGGCGAGATCGTGGTCGACCACCACACCGGGCAGTAGGACGAACACTGCCCCTAGACCGACCAGCCCCGCCGCCCCGGCCAGCAGAGCCACGGCTGTACGACGCCTGACCAGCCCGTCGCGCCATGCCCGCCGCCCGCGGTCCGGTTCCCCCATCTCCATGGGCACAGGAGCTTAGGCTCCACTTAGTAAACGATCAAGAGTGCTGTGGCACTGGCCCGTGACGTGAGAACGGCCGTATGGGTTGAGTGAGTTGTGAGGTTTACCCGGGCCCGTACGACCTGTTCCCATCCTGCCCTGTCCGGGGTCCCGCGCGCACACTTCGGCGGGATACTCAAAGAACTCGCGCCCCGGTGGCAGGGTCGCACCCTGTTCAGCGGTGTGGTCCGGCCGCGCCGCATACACGACCAGACCGCCGTGCGCACCGAGGGCGACGGTGCGCCGGGTTGGGGTGATTTCCCCGCCAGTTGGTCGTTTAAATGAGGGACTTCCTCCGAAAACCTTCCCGTTACATCTTGACGCGGCCGATGTTAGCGCTCACAGTACACGTGGTGCGTTCAGCCGCACCGCCGGTTGGCCACTCAACACCCACACCCCCGCATACTCCTGCATGACTCGCCCCCGAAAATGTTAGCGCTAACAACTCACTTCCCGGGCAGTTGTCCGTGCGCGGGTGTCGTCGGCGTCCGGGCCGATGCGGCCCGTCTCATGTCGGCGATCCCAATGATGGAAGGAAGACGCTATGTCGGTTTGGTTAGCGCGCGCCGCGAGGTGGCGTCGTCGGTGGCGGTCGGGTGTGGCCGCCGCGGCAGCCATGGCGATCGTGGGCGTGTTGCTCACGGTGGCCACGACGCCGGCGTCGGCCGCCACGGTGGACACCACCGCCTGGTACGTACTGGTGAACCACAACAGCGGCAAGGCCCTCGACGTCCACAACTCCTCCACCACCGACGGCGCCGACGTCGTCCAGTGGACCCGCACCAACGCCAACAACCAGCAGTTCCAGTTCGTGGACTCCGGCGGCGGCTACTACCGGATCAAGGCGCGGCACTCGGGCAAGGTGATCGACGTGTCCAGCTGGTCGACGGCCGACGGTGCCGCCATCCACCAGTGGACCGACCACGGCGGCGCCAACCAGCAGTTCCGGTTGGCCGACTCCGACAGCGGCTACGTCCGGCTGATCAACCGCAACAGCAACAAGGCGGTCGAGGTCCAGAACGCGGCCACCAACGACGGCGCCAACGTCGTGCAGTACACCGACTGGGGCGGCACCAACCAGCAGTGGCAACTCGTCCGGGTGGATGGGGGCACCGGCACCGGCCCGTGCGACATCTACGGCGCAGGTGGTACGCCCTGCGTGGCGGCGCACAGCACAACGCGCGCCCTCTACAGCGCCTACAACGGAGACCTGTATCAGGTCAGGCGCGCGGACAACACGACCCGCAACATCGGCGTACTGACCCCTGGCGGCGTCGCCAACGCGGCGGCCCAGGACTCTTTCTGCGCAAACACCACGTGTGTCATCACGGTCCTGTTCGATCAGTCCGGGCGTGGCAACGACCTGTGGTACCAGGGTTCCGGCGTGGTCCCAGGCTCACCACAGACCCGCCCGGCCGTAGCGACCACCGAATCGCTGACTGTCGGTGGCAGCAAGGCCTACTCGCTGTACATCAACCCCGGGACCAGCTACTGGCGCGACGGCCACCTGACGGGTATCCCGACGGGCAGCGCACCCGAGGGCATGTACATGGTCACCAGCGGTACGCATGTCAACAGTGGCTGCTGCTTCGACTACGGCAACAGCGAAACCACCCGCAAGGCCGACGGGCCAGGTGCCATGGACGCCATCTACTTCGGGACGAGTTGCTGGTTCGGCGGCTGCTCCGGAACCGGACCCTGGGTGCAGGCCGACCTCGAATGGGGCCTGTTCCCGGGTGGCGCCAGCACGTGGAACCCGAACCAGCAGGCGTTCACCAGCAAGTTCGTCACGGCGACACTCAAAAACAACGGGACGTCGAGATTCGCGATCAAGGGCAGCAATGCCGAGGCCGGAAGCCTGAACACCCTATGGGACGGCGCGCTTCCCAACGAGCCCAATGTATACAGCCCGATGAAGAAGCAAGGCGCCATCGTCTTGGGCAGTGGCGGCGACTGCTGCTCACCCGACGTAGGCAATATCAACGATAGCGCGGGCACGTTCTACGAGGGTGCCATGGTCTCGGGCTACCCGTCGGATGCGACCGAAAATGCGGTCCAGGCGAACATCGCCGCCGCCGGCTACCGATGAACCGGACCCGGCCGCCGGCCTGACGGGTACAAGCGGTGCCGCCGCTCCAAGGCGGCGGCACCGCATCCTTCACCGCCGGTTGGCTACTCAACACCTGCGCGATCTGCAATTCCTCTACCAGGGGCGCGACCCCAGCACCGACGGCATGGACCACGGCCTCCTGCCGTACCGGCCGGGCGTGCTGACACCGCAGCGCTAGATGTCCGGCTTCTGGCGGTCCCCGCCGACGCCACCCCTTCGTATCCCAACCGAATAAGGGACTCAAACAGTGACATTCGCACTTCAGCGGTCGTCGAAACGCGTTCTCGCCTTGACGATAAGCCTTCTATGCATGATGGCATTTCTTCCGGACGCGGCCCAGGCAGACAACCCGATCGTGCAACACATTTACACCGCCGACCCGGCACCTCTGGTCTACAACGGCCGGGTCTATCTGTACACCGGACACGATGAGGACAACTCGACGCCGACGTCTTTCACGATGCGCGAGTGGCGGGTGTCGTCCTCGTCGGACATGGTGAACTGGACTGATCACGGCTCGCCGATGAGCCTGGCGACCTTCAGCTGGGCCAGCGCGGACGCCTGGGCGGGACAGGCCGTCTACCGCAACGGCAAGTTCTACTGGTATGTGCCGGTGCGAATGACCAACGGCTCGCAAGCCATCGGAGTCGGGGTCTCGGACAGCCCCACCGGGCCGTTCCACGACGCGCTCGGCGGTCCACTGATCCAGAACTCCGAAATCGACCCCACCGTCTTCATCGACGACGACGGGCAAGCCTACCTGTATTACGGCAACCCGAATCTGTGGTTTGTGCGGCTCAACGCCGACATGATCTCGTACTCCGGCAGCCCGACGCAGATACCGCTGACCACCGCGGGGTTCGGCACCCGCACGGGAGATGCGAACCGCCCCACCCTGTACGAGGAAGGACCGTGGTTCTACAAGCGGAACGGCCTGTACTACATGGTGTTCGCGGCGAAATGCTGCTCGGAGTTCATCGCCTACTCCACCTCGCCCGGCCCGACCGGGCCGTGGACGTATCGCGGCACGATCATGCCCTCGCAGGGCAGCAGCTTCACCAACCACGTCGGCGTCGTCGACTTCAACGGCGGCTCGTACTTCTTCTACCACAACGGCGCTCTTCCGGGCGGCGGTGGCTTCACCCGGTCGGTCGCAGTGGAGAAGTTCAGCTACAACGCCGACGGCACCATTCCAACGATCGATATGACGACGGCCGGGGCGCCGCAGGCCGGCACGCTCGATCCTTATGTCCGCCAGGAAGCCGAGACCATCGCGTGGGGCAGCGGCATCGAAACCGAACCCTCCAGCGAGGGCGGGATGAACATCAGCCGGATTGAGAACGGCGATTACATCAAGGTCAAGGGCGTGGCATTCGGCGCCGGTGCCGGCTCGTTCACCGCCAGGGTGGCCTCAAGCACCAGCGGCGGCCGAGTTGAGCTGCACCTGGACAGTACTACTGGGCCAACGGTCGGGACCTGCACGGTGTCGGGCACCGGAGGCTGGCAGACCTGGAGCACGGTCTCGTGCCCTGTTACCGGTGCGACCGGGACCCACGATCTGTACCTGCGCTTCGCCGGTGGCAGCGGATACCTGTTCAATATGAACTGGTGGCAGTTCACCACCGGCCGGCCCACCTTCTCGTCAACCGCCGTCGCCCAGCACAGCGGGTACTGCCTGGACGACCCCGACCAGAGCACCGCCGACGGCACTCAGTACCGGCAGTACACCTGCGGCGCCGGTGAGGAACAGCGGTTCGACTTCCACCCGGTGCCAGGGGTGGCGGACACCTACTTCCTGGTGAACCACTACAGCGGCAAGTGCCTCGACATCGGCGGCGTCTCCACCGCCGACGGCGCGGCCGTCCACCAGTGGACCTGCCACGGCGGCACGAACCAGCAGTTCACGCTGCGGCAGGTCGCCGCCAACGACTACCAGCTCGTCGCGGTGCACAGCGGCAAGTGCGTGGACGTCAGCGAGATCTCCACCGCCGTCGGAGCACTGGTCCACCAGTGGACCTGTGACTCCGCCAGTGCCCTGGCAACCAAGAAGAACCAGGTCTGGCGCCTGACCGGCAAGAGCTGAGCCAACACAGGGTCGGGCCCGGGCCGGCAACCCGGCGCCCGACCCGGTCCAGGGCCTTTTGCCGGCCGGGGTAGCCGACATACGCCACTGGTCGAGCAATCCTCGTCACAGCGGGGTCAGCGGCGGACGCGGGGCATGCCCAGGCCGATCCAGGAGATGATCTCGCGCTGGATCTCGTTGTTGCCGCCGCCGAAGGTGAAGATGACCGCGCTGCGGTAGCCGCGTTCGAGTTCGCCGTGCAGGACGGAGCCCGCCGAGCCGTCCTTCAGGATGCCCGCCGCGCCGACGACCTCCATCAGCCAGGCGTAGGCGTCCCGGCGGGCCTCGGAGCCGTAGACCTTGACGGCGGAGGCGTCCTGCGGGGTGAGGGTGCCGCTCTGGACGGCGTTGACCATCTGCCAGTTGAGCAGCTTCATCGCGTCGAGCCGGGCGTGCGTGCGGGCGAGGCGGCCGCGCACCCAGCCGAGGTCGATGACCCGGCGGCCGTCAGCGAGCTTGGTGTCGGCGGCCCAGCGCTGTACGTCGTGCAGGGCGCGGATGGCCATGGTGCCGTGGGCGGCGAGGGTGACGCGCTCGTGGTTGAGCTGGTTGGTGATCAGGCGCCAGCCCTTGTTCTCCTGGCCGACCCGGCGGTTCGCGGGGACGCGGATGTTCTCGTAGTGGCTCGCGGTGGTGTCGTGCGAGGCGAGGGTGTTGATGAGGGTGCAGGAGTAGCCGGGGTCGTCGGTGGGGACCAGGAGCATGGTGATGCCCCTGTGGGCGGGGGCTTCGGGGTCGGTGCGCACGGCGAGCCAGACCCAGTCGGCGGTGTCGCCGTTGGTGGTCCAGATCTTCTGCCCGTTGACGACATAGGTGCCGCTCTCCTCGTCGCCCTCGCGGACGGCTTTGCACTTGAGGGCGGCGAGGTCGGTGCCCGCCTCGGGTTCGCTGTAGCCGATGGCGAAGTCGATCTCCCCGGCGAGGATCCGGGGGAGGAAGTACGCCTTCTGCTCGTCCGTGCCGAACTGCATGATGGTCGGGCCGACGGTGTTGAGGGCCATCAGCGGCAGCGGGACCACGGCCTGCGCGGCCTCGTCGAAGAAGATGAACTGGTCCATGGGCGACATCCCGCGCCCGCCGTACTCCTTCGGCCAGCCGACCCCGAGCCAGCCGTCCGCCCCGAGCCGCCGGATCGTCTCGCGGTAGAAGCGCTTCTGCGCGGTGGCGTCCTGGTAGCGCCCGTAGACGTCCTCCGGGACCAGCTCGGCGAAGTAGGCGCGCAGTTCGGTGCGCAACCGCTGCTGCTCAGGCGTGTATTCGAGGTGCACGGCCCCTCCGGGAGTCTCACGGTCCGTCCTGCGCTGGCGGGCGTAGAGTAGAACGTGTTCCAAGAATCCGGAAGGGTCGGCGCGCACCGTCCTCCTCAGTGCCGGGCGGCGCCCGCTCCCACCGGGTGCGCGGAGTTCAGGGCCGTGATCATGGCTGCCGTGGTGGCCGTCATCGCCGTACGGGCCGCCGTCAGGTACGGGCGGGGGTCGGCCTTGGTCAGGTGCGTGCGGATGGCCTCGGTCATCGCCACGTTCAGCGCGGTGCCGATGTTGACCTTGCGGATGCCGCCCGCGACCGCCGCCGCCAGTTCCGCGTCCGGCAGACCCGAGGACCCGTGCAGGACGAGCGGTACGTCCACGGTCTTGGCCAGCCGGGCGAGCAGCGTGTGATCCAGGGCGGCGGTCCGCGAGGTCATCGCGTGACTGCTCCCGATCGCTACGGCCAGCGCGTCCACGCCCGAGTCCGCGACGAAGCGCCGCGCCTCGTCCGGGTCCGTACGGGCGCCGGGAGCGTGCGGGTCCAGCGGGGCCGCGCCGTTCTTGCCGCCCACCTCGCCCAGCTCCGCCTCGATCCACAGACCGTTGGCGTGCGCCCAGTCGGCGGCCGAGCGGGTGGCCTCCAGGTTCTCCCCGTACGGCAGGTGCGCGGCGTCGTACATCACCGAGCCGAAGCCCGCGTCGGCCGCCTGGCGCAGCAGATCGGTGCTCTTGACGTGGTCCAGGTGCAGGCCGACGGGCACCCCGGCGGCCTCGGCGCAGGCCAGCGCGGCGCGCGCGATGGGCAGCAGGCGGCCGTCCCGGAACCGGACCGCGTTCTCGCTGAGCTGGATGATGACCGGCGTACCGGTCCGCTCGGCCCCGGCGACGACGGCCTCGGCGTGTTCGAGGGTGATGATGTTGAACGCGGCCACGGCCCGGCCCCCGGCGGCGGCCTCCTGGACGAGGGTGCCCGCGGGAACGAGGCTCATCGGACGGCCTCCTCTTCGCTGGTGAGGATCACCGAACGGGTGAGGTTGCGCGGCCGGTCGGGGTCCAGGTCCTGGTGCGCGGCGACGGCGATCGCGAGCCGGTGCACCCGTACCAGCTCGGCCAGCGGATCGTGCCGGGCCTCCACCCACTGCGCCCCCGTGTCACGGACCTGATCGGCGAGGCCGTCGGGGGCCTCGTCCATCGCCCAGGTGACGGTGCCGGGGCCGCTGACGCTGATCGGACCGTGCCGGTACTCCATCGCCGGGTAGGACTCGGACCAGGACAGCGAGGCCTCGCGCATCTTGAGGGCGGCCTCGTTGGCCAGACCGATGCTCCAGCCCCGGCCCAGGAAGGTGAACTGGCCTCGGCTCGCCAGCTGCTCGGGCAGCGGCTCGGTCAGCGCGGCGCGCGCGTCCGCGACGACCGCCGGGCTGTGCAGGCCGAAGTGGGCGCGCAGCAGGGTGAGGGCCGTGGTGGCGAAGCGGGTCTGCACGACCGAGCGCTCGTCGGCGAAGTCCAGGACGACCAGGTCGTCGGCGAGGGTCATCACCGGCGTGTCGGGGTCACCGATGACGGCGGTGGTACGGACCCCCGCGTCGCGCAGCTGCGCGAGCAGGTCCAGCACCTCCGTGGTGGTGCCGGAGCGGGTGAGGGCCACGACCCGGTCGTAGCGCCGGTGGCGCGGGAACTCCGACGCGGGGAAAGCGTCCGTCTCCCCGGCACCGGAATCCTCGCGCAGCGCGGCGGCGGCCTGCGCCATGTAGTACGAGGTCCCGCACCCCACGATCGCGGTGCGCTCCCCCGGTTGCGGGAGCACGGCCCGCTGGGCCGGGGCCATTTCGGCGGCCCGCTCCCAGCAGTCGGGTTGCGTGGTCAGCTCGTACGCGACATGGCTCATGTCGGCTCCCTGTGCGGTGGAGTGCGTGCAGTGCATTTTTCTGCAAGATAGCGGGTTGTTTCGCGCAACTTCAAGCATCGAGGGGGTCATGGACTGGGTTAATGTCGACGCAGAGCCCGAACACGGCCCGAACGAACACAGCCCGAACGCGAGCAACGCTCGAACGCGATCACGTTTCGAACGCGATCACCGCTCGAACGCACAGAAGGGGGTACGCCGCCGTGGGGTCCATGTCCCGGGAGGTGCGCTGGCAAACGCTGCTGGATCTGCTGGTGGAACGCGGTCGCCTGGAGGTCGAGCCGGCCGCCGAGACGCTCGGCGTGTCCGCCGCCACCATCCGGCGCGACTTCGACGAACTGGCGCAGCAGCAGCTGCTGGTGCGCACGCGCGGCGGGGCGGTGCTGCACGGCGTGTCGTACGAGCTTCCGCTGCGCTACCGCACCACGCGCCGCGCGGCGGAGAAGCGCCGGATCAGCGAAGCGGTGGCCGCGCTGATCGCCCCGGGCGAGGTCGTCGGCCTGACGGGCGGTACGACCACCACCGAGGTCGCCCGCGCGCTCGCGGGCCGGGCGGACCTGAGCGCGGGGGTGAGCGGGTCGCCCGCGCTGACCGTGGTCACGAACGCGCTCAACATCGCGGGCGAGCTGGTCATCCGGCCGCAGTTCAAGACGGTGCTCACCGGGGGCGTGGCGCGCCCCCAGTCCTACGAGCTGACCGGACCCCTGGCTCAGGGCGTCCTGGGCCAGCTCACGGTGGACACGGCGGTCCTCGGCGTGGACGGCTTCGACCCGGTGGACGGGGCCGCCACCCGGCACGAGGACGAGGCGGCGGTGAACCGCCTCCTGTGCGACCGGTCCCGCCGGGTGGTCATCGCGGCGGACTCCAGCAAACTGGGCGTACGCGCCTTCGCCCGCATCTGCCCGGCCTCGGCGGTACACATCCTGGTCACGGACACGGGCCTGTCGGACGCCGGAGCCCAAGCCTTCGAGGAGGCGGGGGTGGAGGTCGTGCGGGTGTGAGCC
Organism: Streptomyces sp. NBC_00536; assembly: GCF_036346295.1. NCBI lineage: Bacteria > Bacillati > Actinomycetota > Actinomycetes > Kitasatosporales > Streptomycetaceae > Streptomyces > Streptomyces sp. NBC_00536. The sequence goes on from NZ_CP107819.1 coordinate 578,985, forward strand.
GTGCAGCCCCGGCTCCGCCGGGGCGCGGCTTCGCCGCTCTTGCCTGTGTTCCGAGCGCCCGGGGTCGGGGCGCGGCTCCGCCGCGGGGGCGGTGGCGTTGTGTGGCCGGGTCGGGGTGGTTCCGGGGGCTGCCCGCCAGTTCAACTGTCTCTTCGTGCCGGGTCACGCTGTCAAGGGCGCTCCCTGCGGTCGCGTCGCTTCGCGATGGCCTTCGGCCACCCTTGACAGCGCGCCCCGTCACGAAAAGCCAAGAACTGTCGGGCGGCCCCCGGGGGAAGGCATGGGGGACCTGGCCCACCTATCGGGGTTCCGGGCGGGTGGCCCAGGGGCCAGGTGCGGCCCAGCCGCGCCCTCCGGGCGGACAGACAACAGACGACAAGCCGCACCCAAATCGCTACGCGCTCCTCTGGAAGCGGCGTCTGCGAGCTGTCTGGGGCTGGTGAGTGGTGCGGGGAGGCCGAAAGCTCGGCTGGACGAGCATGGAGTCGGGTCAAGCGACTCTCGACACTCAACACCCCTCCAAAATGCCCTTTTTGTGGCGGTTTAGACCCCGCACTTTGGGGCGGACAGCCGCCTGACCTGTCTCCACTTCGGCCTGACGGAAGTCCGGACCCCAAACAGCCCGCAGACGCCTCCCCGAGCGCAACTGTGTAGCGATCTGCCCGCGTGCTTGTCGTCTGTTGCCTGTTCGCCCGAAGGGCGCGGCTGGGCCGCACCCGGCCGCTGGCCCACCCGCCCGGAACCCCGGGAAGTGGACCAGGTCCCCCCTGCCTTCCCCCGGGGGCCGCCCGACAGTTCTTGGCTTTTCGTGGGGACGGGATCTGTCAAGGGTGGCCGAAGGCCATCGCGAAGCGACGCGACCGCAGGGAGCGCCCTTGACAGGTCACGGCACCACGAAGAGACAGTTGAACTGACGGGCAGCCCCCGGAACCCCACCGACCCCGCCCGCACAACGCCACCGCCCCCCGCGGCGCAGCCGCGCCCCGGCGAAGCCGCACCCGGCGCAGCCGGGAACGCCCGGTTGGTAGGGATACCTCCACCCCGCCCCGGGGGGTAGGACCCATGGTCACTCCCCCTCCCCCGGGAAATTATTGGATCATGAAACAACGCAAGCCCGCCCGTGCCCCCATGGCCGCATTGCTGCTCACCGTCGGCGCGGTGCTCGCCGCAGCGCCCGTCGCAGACGCCGCGACCACCCTGCCCGCACGATCACCCGCGCAATCGCCCGCACAATCGCCCGCGCCCATACCCGCCCTGGAGCGCGGCGCGTACGCGCTGCGGAGCACCGAGGTGCAAGGGGACCTGGACGATCTGCGGCCGGTCGGGCGGATGGTGAACGACGCCCGGGTGGTGGGGCTGGGTGAGGCCACCCACAGCTCGCACGAGTTCTTCACCATGAAGCAGCGGGTCTTCCGCTACCTCGTCGAGGAGAAGGGCTTCCGCAGCTTCGCCCTGGAGGCGAGCTGGAGCACCGGGCTGCGGCTCAACGACTACGTGGTGCGTGGCCAGGGCGACCCCGAGCAGATCATGCGCGAGGAATTCCAGGCCCTTTACGTCTTCTGGAACAACTCCGAGTACCTCAACCTCCTGCGGTGGATGCGCACGTACAACCTGCAGCACCCGCAGGACCCCGTGCAGTTCATGGGCGACGACTTCGGGTACGCGGGTCCGCAGCTCTACGACGACGTGACCGCGTACGTCGCCAGGGCCCGCCCGGAGCTGCTGTCGCGGTTCACCGAGCTGTACGACGGTCTGCGGCCCACGGCGACCGCCGAAGCCCATATGAAGGAGTACCCGGAACGACCCCTGGCCGAACGGCAGGAGATCGCCGGTCGGACCGGGCGCGCCCTGGCTCTGCTCAAGCAGCAGCGGCCCGGCACCGGGGGCGATGCCCGGGCGTACGCCTGGGCGGTGCAGCACGCCACCGCCATCGACCAGACGGCCAGGGGGTACTCCTTCGACTTCGACAACCCGCAACAAGGTGCCGAGGGCATGCGCTACCGGGACCGGATCATGGCGGACAACGTCGACTGGTGGCAGAAGCAGACGGGTGACAAGGTGCTGCTGGCGGCTCACAACGGCCATGTCGCCTTGCAGAGCCATGATCCGGCGCACTACCCCAAGGTGCAAGGGAGCTACCTGCGCGACACGTTGGGCAAGAACTACGTGAGCATCGGCTCCACCTTCGACCAGGGCTCGTTCAACGCCTACGGAGACGACGGCCGGTTGCGGACCCACACGGTGGGGTCCGCCGGTCCCGGCACCAACGAGTACACCCTGGACGAGGTGCGTCTGCGGGACTACGTCCTCGATCTGCGCAACGCCCCGCCCGCGGCCCGTGACTGGCTGGCGATGCCCCGCCCGACCCGCCACATCGGCGGCGCCTATCCCGGCCCCGCCGGGCCCGAGGCCCGGATCGCGCTCGCCGCCTCGTACGACGTCCTCATCCACCTGCACCAGGTGACCGCCGCCCACCAGCGGCCCGCCCCCACCGAGAAATAGCCGCGCTGCCGCCAGTGGGCTCAGTGCGCCGGCAGGCGGCCCGCCTCGCGGGCCAGGGCGGCCAGGACCGGGGCGATCAGGGGGTGGGTTTCGGCGCCTCTGCGGGTGGCCGCGAAGACGCGGCGGGTGGCCGCCGGGCCTTCGACCGGGCGGACCTGGACCTCCTTGAGGTCGGTGCCGCGCAGCGCCGAGCGCGGGACCAGGGCTACGCCCGCCCCCGCGCCGACCAGGGCGATCACGGCCCGGAAGTCGTCGGACGAGTGCCTGAACCTGGGCTGGAAGCCGGCCAGTTCGCAGGCCAGCAGGGTCACGTCGTGGCAGGGGTTGCCGGGGTACTGGCCCACCCAGTCCGCGTCGGAGAGTCCGGCGAGGGACACCTCGGGGAGGGCGGCGAGGGCATGGCCCGCGGGGAGCACCGCGTCGAAGGGTTCCGCGTACAGCGGGAGCACCGAGAGCCGGGTGTCGTCGGCGCCCGGGCCGCCCCGGTACTCCACGGCGAGCGCCACGTCGGCCTCCCCGTCCAGCAGCAGCGGCAGGCTCTGGTCGCCTTCCGCGTCGCGGACCCGCAGCCGGATGCCCGGGTGGTCCAGGGCGAGCCGGGCGATGGCCGGGGCGAGGACTTCGGTGATGCCGGTGGCGAAGGCGGCCACAGTGATCTCGCCCGCCGCACCGCCCGCGTAGGCGGCCAGTTCGGCCTCGGCGCGCTCCAGCTGGGCCTGTACCTCGTGGGCGTGCCCGACGAGGATCTCACCGGCGGCGGTGAGCCGTACGCCCCGCCCGCTGCGGGTGAGCAGTACGTGCCCGCTCTCCTGTTCCAGCGCCGCGAGCTGCTGGGACACGGCCGAGGGGGTCAGGTACAGGGCTGCGGCCGCGGCGGTCACCGTACGGTGGTCCGCCACGGCCCGCAGGATGCGCAGCCGGCGGGGGTCGATCACCCCTCCATGATGTCAGCCCGCAGAGGAGCCGAGCGCCGCGCGGGCGTCGATGAAGGCGGCCACCGCGCGCTCCACGTCCGCCGTCGAGTGGGCGGCCGAGAGCTGTACGCGGATCCGGGCGGCGCCCATCGGGACGACGGGGTAGGAGAAGCCGATCACGTACACGCCGCGCTCCAGCAGCAGCTCCGCCATGCGGGCCGCCTCCGCCGCGTCGCCGATCATGACGGGGGCGATGGCGTGGTCGCCGGGCAGGATCTCGAAGCCCGCCTCGGTCATCTTCGTACGGAAGAGCGAGGTGTTGGCGGCGAGCTGCTCGCGCAGGTCACCGGCCGATTCGAGCAGGTCGAGGACCTTGAGCGAGGCGGCGGCGATGACCGGGGCGAGGGAGTTGGAGAAGAGGTACGGGCGCGAGCGCTGGCGCAGCAGGGCGACGATCTCGGCGCGGGCGGCGACGTAGCCGCCGGAGGCTCCGCCGAGGGCCTTGCCGAGGGTGCCGGTGATGATGTCGACGCGGTCCATGACCCCGTGCAGTTCGGGCGTACCGCGGCCGCCGGGGCCGACGAAGCCGACGGCGTGCGAGTCGTCGACCATGACCATGGCGTCGTAGCGGTCCGCGAGGTCGCAGATCTCCGTGAGGGGGGCGACGTAGCCGTCCATGGAGAAGACGCCGTCGGTGACGATCAGCTTGCGGCGGGCGCCGCCCTCGGTGGCTTCCTTGAGCCGGGTCTCCAGCTCCGCCATGTCGCGGTTGGCGTAGCGGAAGCGGCGGGCCTTGGAGAGGCGGATGCCGTCGATGATCGAGGCGTGGTTGAGGGCGTCGGAGATCACCGCGTCCTCGGCGCCGAGCAGGGTCTCGAAGACGCCGCCGTTGGCGTCGAAGCAGGAGGAGTAGAGGATCGTGTCCTCCTGGCCGAGGAACGAGGAGAGCCGGGCCTCCAGTTCCTTGTGCACCTCCTGGGTGCCGCAGATGAAGCGGACGGAGGCCATGCCGTAGCCCCAGCGGTCCAGCGCGTCCTTCGCGGCGGTGACCACCTCGGGGTGGTCGGCGAGGCCGAGGTAGTTGTTGGCGCAGAAGTTCAGCACCTCGCCGGAGGAGCCCGGGACCCCGCCGGAGGTGACGCCGACGGACGCGTTCTGCGGGGTGCCGATGACGCGCTCGGGCTTGTGCAGCCCGGCGGAACGGATCTCGTCCAGGGTGGTGCGCAGGTCTTCGCGTACGGACTCGAACATGGTGCTCTCTTTCCACTGGAGCGGCGGCGGACGGAGGGGGGCCGGACCCCGCGGAGGGGGAGGGTGGTGCGGGGCCCGGCCGGAGGGAGATGGTTCAGGGGTGGCGCGAGGAGTGGGCGCGCCGAAGGCGTCGGCGCGCGGACCGTGGCGCGCGGACCGTCCGGAGGGGCGGTTACGCCGTCCAGTCCAGGATGATCTTGCCACTGCGGGCGGTCGCGGCCTCGTCGAAGGCGGCGTCGAAGTCCCGGTGCGAGTAGCGGCCGGTGATGACCGGGCCGAGGTCGAGCCCGCCCTCCAGCAGCACCGTCATCGCGTACCAGGTCTCGAACATCTCGCGGCCGTAGATGCCCTTGATGGTGATCATCGAAGTGACCACCTTGGCCCAGTCCACCGGGAACTCCTGCGCGGGCAGGCCCAGCATCGCGATCCGGCCGCCGTGCGTCATGTTGTCGATCATGTCGCGCATCGCCTCGGGACGGCCCGACATCTCCAGGCCGATGTCGAAGCCCTCGCGCAGGCCGAGCTGCGCCTGGGCGTCGGCGATCGTGGCGCTGCGGACGTCGAGCGCGAGCGTGGCGCCCGCCTTGCGGGCGATCTCCAGCCGCTCGGGGCTGACGTCGGTGATGGTCACGCTGCGCGCACCGGCGTGCCGGGCGACGGCCGCCGCCATGATGCCGATCGGGCCCGCGCCGGTGATCAGGACGTCCTCGCCGACCAGGGGGAAGGACAGGGCCGTGTGCACGGCGTTGCCGAACGGGTCGAAGATCGCCGCCACGTCCAGGTCGACCTTGGTCCGGTGCACCCACACGTTCTGCGCGGGCAGGACGACATACTCGGCGAACGCGCCGTCGCGTCCGACGCCGAGACCGACCGTGCTGCGGCACAGGTGGCGGCGTCCGGCCAGGCAGTTGCGGCACTTGCCGCACACGAGGTGCCCCTCGCCGCTGACCAGCGCGCCGACCTCGATGTCCTGGACGTCGGCGCCGATCGCGGCGACCTCGCCGACGAATTCGTGGCCGAGGATCAGCGGGGTCTTGACGGCGCCCTGCGCCCAGCCGTCCCACGAACGGATGTGCAGGTCCGTCCCGCAGATGCCGGTGCGCAGCACCTTGATGAGCACCTCGCCGGGGCCGTACTCGGGCTCGGGCACGTCCATGAGCCACAGTCCGGGCTCGGCCTTGTGCTTGACGAGTGCCTTCATGGCGTGGCTCCAGGCATGCGGAGGGGGCGCCGCGACCCCTGGGGCGGGTGCGGTGCATCGACAGGCACCAATCTGCCGACCCCGTAACGATCAGTCCATCGAGGATTTCTTAAGCGGGTCGACAGCGCAGCTTCACGCCTATGCTCCTCACGTGACGGGGCCGGGCAGGGGCAGGGAACGGGGAGGTGGCAGCGGTGCCGAGTCTGCGCAGTCGGGCGCTGTCGGCCGCGCTGATCGCGGCGGGTCGGCGAAGACGGTTCGCGAGTGCCGAGGCGGTACGGGCCCGGGTGGCCGAGTCGGCGCGCAGACCCGCGTCGCACCTGCCGCCGCGCTGGCTGGGGAAGGTCGCCGAGGTCTCGCGCACCTTCGTCGGGGCGTGGCCGGTGTACGACGTCTCGCCGCTCGGGGCGGAGCCGGCGGCCCGGGTGCTGTACGTGCACGGCGGCGAGTTCATCGACGAACTGGTGCGGCCGCACTGGGCTTTGATCCGCACCCTGGTGACCGAGGCGCGGGCGCGCTGTGTCGTACCCGCCTACATCCTGGCGCCGCGCGGGACCGCCGACCGGACGGTTCCGGTGGCCGCGGACCTGCTGAGCGGGCTGATCGCGAGCGGTGGGGACGGCGGCACGGTGCTGATCGGGGACTCGGCGGGCGCGGGGCTGGCGCTCGCGGCCGCGCAGCGGCTGCGCGACCGGACCGGTGCACAGCCCTCCCGGATCGTGCTGGTCTCGCCCTGGCTGGACGTGACGATGACCCATCCGGACCAGGCCGCGCTGGAGGCCGCCGATCCGCTGCTCGCGCGGCCGGGGCTGGTGGAGGCGGGCCGGCTGTACGCCGGGACGCTGGCCACCGACGACCCGCGGGTGAGCCCGCTGCACGGTTCCTTCGCCGGGCTGGCGCCGCTGACGGTGTTCGCGGGCTCGCGGGACGTGCTGGTCACCGACAGCCGTGAGCTGGTGCGCCGGGCGCGGGCGGACGGGGTCGAGGTGGACTACCACGAGGCGGCCGGGCTGCCCCACGGCTACCCGCTGCTCCCGGTCCCGGAGGGCCGTGCGGCGCGGGCGGAGATCGTCCGGCTGGTCCGGTCGGCGACCGACGGCGACTGACGGCACGCCTCTGGGCACTGGGCGCGGCCCGCTCAGGCCGCGCAGGTCATGAGGGAGCTGATGGGCCGGGCCCGGTAGGCGGCCCAGAAGGCCTCGTCGCGGTGCGCGTCGGGGGGCGGGGTGCGGGCGGGCTGCCAGCCGACGGTGGCGAAGCCCGCCTCGACGGCCGCTTCGGCGAAGTCGGCGTGGGCCCATTCGCGGAACTCGAAGGGCACCGGCGGGTCGGTGAGGAACTGGGCGCGCAGCAGCGGCGCGTCCCCGGCGGGGTCGCGGTCGAGGATCCGGACGCCGTACGGCGACCAGTCCTGGTGCGGGAACGCGCCGGGGTTGGGCACGATGGCCAGCAGCCGGCCGCCGGGGCGCAGGTTGAGCCGGATCGAGCGGAACATCGCGTGCAGGGCGCCGCGGTCGGGCGCGTAGTTGAACAGGTGGACCGCGGTGGCCAGGTGGAAGGGGCCGAGCTGGGGCATCCCGGCGGCGTCGCCGACCACGTATTCGATGCGTGCCCCGGGGGCCGCGGCCACCGGCTCGTGGGCCTCGGCCCGGGCCAGTGCGATCATCCGTTCGGAGATGTCGACGCCGACGGTGCGGCGGGCCCCGCCGCGGGCCAGCAGCCGCGTGGTGTAGCCGTACCCGCAGGCGAGGTCGAGGGTGTCGAGCCCGTGCACCCCGCCGAGCGCGTCGAGGGCGCCCAGCAGGGTGAAGGTGTCGGCCGCCGAGGAGGCCGCCGTGGTCTTGGACTCGGCATAGCGCGCGCCGATGGTGTCGTACTGCTTCCGCATGATCCGTATCGTGCCCCGCGCGCGCGTCGGCGACGGCCCGGTCCGCGTGCCGTCCCCCGGACGAGGGAAGCGGTCGGCCTATCGGGGGCGTCCGGACCGCGCGGGGCGTACGGGGCCCACGGGGCGTACGGGGCTCAGCGCGACCAGCACCGGGCGCGCCCTGGCGCCCGTACCACTCACCCCAGCTCCGCGAGCGTCTTGAGCAGCGGCTCGGCGCCGTCCTCGCGGGCCAGGGCGACGGAGAGGCCCCGGGCCCGGGCGAGCATGCCCGGGTCGGTGGTGGCCGCGCGGATCGCCGCGGCCAGCCCGTCGACGGTGAGCCGCTGGTAGCGGACCGGGCGCGGGGCCACGCCGAGCGCGTACAGCCGGGCGGCCCAGAAGGGCTGGTCGAGCTGGACGGGGACGGGGACGGTGGGCACGCCCGCGCGCAGTCCCGCGGCGGTGGTGCCCGCGCCCGTGTGGTGGATCACCGCGGCGGTGCGCGGGAAGAGCCAGTCGTGCGGGACCTCGCCGACGCTGATCAGGTCGTCGCCCTCGGCGCTCAGCCCGCTCCAGCCCGCCTGGACGATCCCGCGCACCTTCGCCTTGCGCAGGGCGGCGGCGAGCAGTCCGCCGAGCCGTTCCGCGTCCCCGGCGACGAGGCTGCCGAAGCCGGCGAAGACGGGCGGCGGGCCCGCGTCGAGGAAGTCGAGGAGCCGCCGTTCCGGCCGCCAGCCGGGGGGCCGTTCGGGCCACCAGTAGCCGCCGACCCGGTGTCCGGCGGGCCAGTCGGCGGGGCGGGGCAGCACGAGGGGACTGAATCCGTGGTGCACCCGCCGGTCGGGGTCCAGGCCGAGGGGCCCGCTGAACCGGCGTGCGGGCAGGCCCAGTTCGCGGCGCAGGGCGCGCACTCCGGGGGCGAAGGCGCGGTCGCCGCAGGCCCAGACGGCCCGTCCGGTCAGCTTGTTGCCGTGCGGGCCGAAGGAGCGGCCGCCGACGACGAGCGGCGGGAAGGCCCGGGTGGGGGTGACGGGCAGCAGGTGGACGCCGACGCAGGGCAGTCCGTACCCCTCGGCGAGGGTGGCGCACAGCGGTTCGGTGAGGGTGGAGGCGAGGACGACGTCGGCGCCCGCGCGCACCGCGGCCGCGACCCCGTCGGTCAGCGGCGGGATGAACTCGCGGGCGAGGCGGATCACCCGGGCCATGGCGACGGGGGTGGTGACGGCCCGGGTCAGCCGCTGGCCCGCGGGCGAGGCCAGCTCCGTCCTGGGGTCGACGGGCAGCGGGCGGAAGCCCAGGCCGAGGGCGGTGACGGCGCCCTCGTACCGGCTGTGGGTGGCGAGGACGACCTCGTGTCCGGCGGCGCGCAGCCGCGTCCCGAGTCCGGTGTAGGGGGCGACGTCGCCCCAGGAGCCAGCTGTCACCATCAGTACGCGCATGGTTTCACTGTGTCAGCTCGGCCTCGGCTCGCGCGAGTTCGCAGCTCAGGAGGGGATCACGGGCGGCCGGGCGGGCGGCGGGGCGAGTTCGCGGGCGCAGGAGCGCAGCCAGGCGTGGGCCGGGTCGGCGTCGTGCCGCGGGTGCCAGGCCATCCCGAAGGGCATGGCGGGCAGGTCGAGCGGGACCGGGAAGGTCTCCAGTCCCAGGGCGTCGGCCAGGGGCACGGCCTGGGTGGTGATCAGCCCGACGAGGTCGCCCTGGCGGAGTACGAACAGGGAGGCGGGGAAGGTGCCGACGCTGCCCACCACCCGGCGGCTCAGGCCGAGTTCGGCGAGGGCCGCGTCCACGGGCCCTTCCAGGCGGCCGCGCCGGGAGGCGATCAGGTGGTCGGCGGCGGCGAAGCGGCGCGGGGTGACCCGGCCGCGCAGCAGCGGGTGTCCGGGGCGCACGACGGCCCGGACGTGGTCGTCGCCGAGGTGTTCCACGTGCACCTCGGGCGAGCGGGTGTCGACGACGCCGAGTTCCAGGTCGGCGATCCCTTCGCGCAGGGCGGCGAGGTCCGCGTGGCTCTCGGGCAGGAAGCGCAGCCGTACGCCGGGCGCCTCGCGGGCCACCCGGTCGAAGAGGGTGGCTCCGCATGCGGCCACGTAGGCGTCGTTGGCGATGACGCTGAAGGTGCGGGTGAGGGTGGCGAGGTCGACCCGGCCGCCGGAGAGGAAGAGGGAGCGGGCCCGTTCGACCACGGCGCGCACCTCGCCGTGCAGGGCGAGGGCGTGCGGGGTGGGCACCATGGTCCGTCCGGCGCGGACGAGGACGGGGTCGCCGAGGGCCTTGCGGATCCGGCCGAGGGTGCGGCTCATTGCGGGTTCGGACAGGTGCAGCCGGGCGGCCGCGCGGGAGACGCTCGACTCCTCCAGCAGCACGTCGAGGGCCACGAGCAGGTTCAGGTCCAGGCTGGATTGCGTCACACGCATACATCCCTTGCACAACTTGCACTGGAAAGCAGGTCAAGCCAACTCTACGGTGAGGGCATCCCGATCCCCAGCTCCGAGGAGGAGCCGTGCTCCGCCCTGCCCAGAACCGCCCCGCGCCCTCAGCGTCCGCCGCACCCCCGGGCCCTGACGCCCCGTCCGGTCCCTCCCGGGCCGTCGTCCTCGTGCTGTGCGCCTGCGTCCTCGTCGCCCAGGCGATGGTCGCGGCCGTCAACCTGCTGATCCCGCAGCTCGCCGCCTCCTCCCTGCACCCTTCGCCCGGTGGGCTGCTGTGGGCGGTCGACGCGTACGTCATCGTCTTCGCCGCGCTGCTGATCCCCGCCGGGGCGCTGGGCGACCGGTACGGCCGCAAGGGCGCGCTGCTCGCCGGGCTCGGCCTGTTCGCCGCGGGCGGGGCGCTGAGCGCCCTGGCCCACTCCCCCGCCGTCCTGATCGCGGGGCGCGGGGTGTGCGGCGCCGGAGCGGCGCTGATCATGCCCGCCACCATGTCCGTCCTGGTGCACCTGAGCACGCCCGAGGGGCGCGGCCGGGTCCTGGCGACCTGGACCCTCTCCGCGGGCCTCGGCGGGCTGGCGGGCAATGTGGGAGGTGGCCTGGTCGGCGAGTTCCTGACCTGGCGCGCCCTGTTCTGGGCGGTGGTGCCACTCGGTGCGCTGCTCGCCCTGGCCGTGGCCCGTACGGTCCCCCGCACCCCGGCCCGGGCCGACGCGGCGGTGGACCCGCTGGGTGCGCTGCTGCTGGCGGGGGCGCTGTTCGGGGTGGTCCACGGGATCATCGAGGGCCCCTCGCACGGCTGGGCGTCGGCGCGGGTGCTGTGCTCCTTCGGGGCGGGGGTCACCCTGCTCGCCGCGTTCACCGGCCACGCGCTGCGCGCCGCGCGGCCACTGCTGGATCCGCGGATCTTCGCCTCTCGGCGGCTGCGGGCCGGGGCGCTCGGGATCGGGGCGGCCTTCTTCGGGCTCTTCTCCCTGTTCTTCGTCAACGCGCAGTTCCTCCAGTACGCGAAGGGGTTCTCGCCCGCACAGACGGGTCTGGCGATCGTGCCGCTCACCGTCGGCATGGTGCTGGTGCCCCGGCTCGGCGCCCGGCTCCAGCAGCGGACCGGGCCGCGGCTGCCGGCCGGGGCGGGGCTGGGCCTGATCGGTGTGGGGCTGCTGCTGGTGTCGACGGTGGACGCGGGCACTCCGTACCCGGTGTACGCCTGCTACCTGCTGGTCCTGTCGGTCGGCACCGGGCTGTGCGCGCCCGCGCTGACCCTGTCGGTGGTCGCCGGGCTCCCGGTGCACCAGGCCGGGCTGGGGTCGGGGCTGAACACGGCGGCGCGGGAGATCGGGGCCGCGCTCGGGGTGGCGGTGGTGGGCACGGTGCTCGCGTCGCGGTTCCACGGGAATCCGCAGGATCCGGCGCAGGCCGCCGCCTTCACCGCTGCCATGGGGGTGGCGCTGCGGACGGTGGCCGTGGTCCTGCTGGTGGTGACGGTGGCCGTGGTGACCGGCTACCGGGGGAAGACGGGCCCCCGGGATGCAGCGGCCGACGGTCGGGGCGCATCCTGACTGTGTGACGGCGAGACCGGACCTCCGCGGGCCCGCCCCGGACGCTACGGGCCGGGCGCTCGTGCGGGCCACGGTGGGGGTGGTCGAGGCCGTCGGGGGCTATGCGGGCGGGGTGTACCTGCGCTCGGGGACGGACGGTCTGCTGCGGCTCGCGGTCCTGGCGGGGCTGCCGGGGCCGCTGTTCCGTCCCTGGTGGCGGATGCAGGTGAACCGCCCCTATCCGGTGGCCGAGGCGTACCGCTCCGGGCACGCCGTGCACCTGCCCGACGCGGAATCGACGATGCGGCTGTTCCCGCAGCTCATGGCCGGTCTGCCGTTCGCCTTCGGTTCGCTGTACGAGCCGGTGACCGCCGGGCGCGAGCGGTACGGGGTCCTGATGGTGCTGCGTACGGCGACACCCGGCAAGCCGGTCGGCCCGGAAGACCGGGAGCGGCTGCGCGACGCGGCCGCGGCACTGGCGCGGGACCTGGCCGCGCTGACCGCGGCGGGCGCACCGGTGGTGTGGGACGGCGACCCGCTGGGCGTGGACCCGCCCGGGTCCCCGGACGACGTCCCGGCGGCGGTCGGCCGGATGCCGCAGGCGCTGCTGTCCCTGGACCGGCTCGGCCGGGTGGGGTTCGCCAGTACGGGTGCGGACGCCCTGCTGGGCCCGGAGGCGGCGGGACTGCGGGGGCACGTCCTGTGGGAGGCGCTGCCCTGGCTGGGCCAGCCCGTGCACGAGGACAGTTTCCGGGCCGTGTACATGTCCGGGGAGCCGCTGGGGTTCCTGGCCCACCACCCGTCCGGGGACTGGATCTCCGTGGACCTCTATCCGGGGGCGGACGGGGTGACCGTGCTGCTCGCCGCCGCCCGGCCGCCCGCGTACACGCCCGGGTCGGTGACGCGGCCGGGCGCCGGGCTCGGGTCGCCCGCGGACCGGGCGACCGCCGTGTACCGCCCGGTGGCCATGGCCATCGCGCTGACGGAGGCGGTGACCGCCCGCCAGGTGTCGGCGGTGGTGACCGAGGAGCTGCTGCCCGCCTTCGGCGGCCGCCAGCTGGCGATCTACCTGCTCAACGAACGGCATCTGCACCTGGCCTGGGAGACCGGTTTCCCGCCCGGTTTCCTGAACCGGTTCGACGGGGTGGCGCTGGACGTCCGGCTGCCCGGCGTGGAGACCCTGACCTCGGGGCGGCCCCTGTTCTTCGAGTCGATGCAGCACCTCGCCGAGGCCTACCCGGGGATCCCGATGGAGACCGACGTCGGCGCCCGGGCCTTCCTGCCGCTGATCGCCTCCGGCCGTCCGGTGGGCTCGTGCATCCTCGGCTTCGACGCCCCCCGCGGCTTCAGCCCGGAGGAGCGCACTGTGCTGACCGCGCTGGCCGGGCTGATCGCGCAGGCCCTGGAGCGGGCGCAGCGCTATGACACCGAGGCCGCCATGGCGCGCGGTCTGCAGGCGGCGCTGCTGCCGGCCCGGCTGCCGGTGCTGGAGCAGGTGGACACGGTGGCGCGCTATCTGGCGGGCACCCAGGGGATGGACGTCGGCGGGGACTGGTACGACGTCGTCGAGACCGGGCCGGGGCTGCTGGCGCTGGTGATCGGTGACGTCCAGGGGCACGGGGTGGCAGCCGCCGCGACCATGGGCCAACTGCGCAGCGCCGTACGGGCCTTCGCGCTCAGCGGGAGCAGCCCGCAGGAGGTGGTGAGCGGCACGAACCGGCTGCTGATCGGCCTGGATCCGGGGCAGTTCGCCAGCTGCTGCTACGTCCTGCTCGACCCGGCGTCGGGCCGGGCCCTCGCGGTCCGGGCGGGGCACCCCCAGCCGCTGCTGCGCCATCCCGACGGGCGGACCGAGGTGCTGGACCTGCCGGGCGGGGTGGTGCTCGGCATCGACGTGCGGGCCACGTACCCCGTCACCGAACTCACCCTGGAGCCCGGCGCGGTGCTCGCCCTGTACACGGACGGGCTGGTGGAAACGCCGGGGACGGACATCGACGTCGGGGTGGAGCGGTTGCGGGCGGCGCTGGCCGCGGCGGGCCCGGGCCCGCTGACCGAGACGGCGGACCGGCTGGTCAGCGAGGCGGGGCAGGCCACCGACCGCCCGGACGACATCGCGCTGCTGCTGGCCGCCCGGGGCCCGGGCGGCCGGCCGCGGTGACATCAGGAGTGCTCAGCAGTGCTTCCGGGCGGTGGCGCGGGCGTAGGCGTCACCGGCGAGGAGCGCGTCCGCGACCATGTCCGGGGTGACCGGGAAGGGCATGTTGTGCGTGGTCTCGCCCTCGGCGGTGGCCGCGCGGCCGATGGCGAGGAGTTCCCCGCGGTCCGGGTCGGCCAGGCCCACCTCGGCGAGCGTGGTGGGCAGGCCGACGCTGCGGCTGAACCGGAGCCAGGTGTCGAGTTCCTCGGTGGGCGCGCCCTCCAGGACGAGCTGCGCGAGGGTGCCGAGGTTCACCTTCTCGCCGTGCATCATGCCGTGGGTGCGGTGGGAGACGGTCAGGCCGTTGTGGATGCCGTGCGCGGCGGCGAGACCGCAGGACTCGAACCCGAGGCCGGACAGCAGGGTGTTGGCCTCGGTGACCTTCTCCAGGGCCGGGGTGACCACATGGGCCTCGGCGGCGAGGCGGGCCTGGTGGCCGTACTCCATGAGCGTCTCCCAGCAGAGCCGGGCCAGGCTCAGCGAAGCGGCGGTGGCGAGCCCGCCCGCCATCGCGGTGCGGTCCGCGGCGACGCAGACGCGGGCCTCGTACCAGGTGGCGAGGGCGTCGCCCATGCCCGAGACGATGAAGCGGCTGGGCGCGTTCGCGACGAGCGCGGTGTCGACCAGCACCAGGTTGGGGTTGCGGCGGAAGAAGGAGTAGCGCTCGAAGGCGCCGTCCTCGGTGTAGATCACGGCGAGCGCGCTGGTCGGGGCGTCGGTGGAGGCCACGGTGGGGGCGCTGACCACGGCGATGTCCCCGAGCGCGTGGCCGACCGCCTTGGCCGTGTCGATCGCGGTGCCGCCGCCGATGCCGATGACCACGTCCGCGCCGGCCGTCCGGGCGGCCGCGGCGACCCGGTCGATCTCCCGCTGAGTGCAGAGCCCGCCGAAGACCTCCTTGGTCAGGCGGACCCCGGCGGCGGCGAGGGAGTCGGTGACGGCGGTGTCGACGAAGCCCCAGACCCCCTGGTCGGCGAGGACCAGAGCGTTGCCGCCGAGGGGGGCGAGGTGCTCGCCCAGGTCGTTCATGGCCCCCGCGCCCTGGACGTACTTCGGCGGGCTGATGAGCATGCGTGTACCGACGGTCTTCACGGAAAATCCTCCTGAATTGCAGACGGCTTAATCGGCGCCTTTTTCATCCCTATCACGGCGCCGAGGGCTTCGAGCGGGTCTTTCCGCCGCCAAGTCCAGGACCAAATACCCGGCCCCGACGGCCCCGTCCACGACGTAGGGTTCCTAGCAACAGCCCAGGTCAAACAGCCGTAAGGCAGCCGGAACCATCCCTGCGATATGTGCATTTTTCTTCCGCATTAAAACGCGTGCATTCAAGCGCGCACGCATTCAAGAGAGGTCCGCAGTGAAGAAGCTGATCAATTCCCCGGAAACCGTGGTCCATGACGCCCTGCGGGGAATGGCCGCCGGCCACCCGGACCTCGATGTCGACGCGACCGCGGGGATCGTCACGCGGGTCGGCGGGCCGGGGGACGCAAAGGTCGCGCTGCTCTCCGGCGGCGGCAGCGGGCACGAGCCGCTGCACGCCGGGTTCGTCGGCCGCGGCATGCTCACCGCGGCGGTCGCCGGGCCCGTCTTCACCTCGCCGGTGCCGGACGCGATCGCCCGCGCCACGGCTGGCGCCGACTCCGGCGCGGGCGTGCTGCACATCGTGAAGAACTACACCGGGGACATCCTCAACTTCACGATGGCCGCCGAGGACTGCGAGGACGAGGGGATCGAGGTCGCGCAGGTCGTCGTCGCCGATGACGTCGCCGTCGCCGCCGACGCGGCCGGACCCGGCCGTCGGGGCACCGGCGCCACCCTCTTCGTCGAGAAGATCGCGGGCGCCCTCGCCGAGGAGGGCGCGCCGCTGGCGGAGGTGGCGGCGGTGGCCCGCAAGGTGGCCGAGCGCTCCCGCAGTTACGGAGTGGCCCTGACCTCCTGCACCACCCCGGCCAAGGGCAGCCCCAACTTCTCGCTGGGCGAGGACGAGATCGAGCTGGGCATCGGCATCCACGGCGAACCCGGCCGCGAGCGGCGCCCGTCGATGAGCGCGGCCGCCACGGCCGGAGCCATGCTCGACGCGATCCTCGAAGACCTCCCCCGGTGCTCCGACGACCCGGTCATCCTGCTGGTCAACGGGCTCGGCGGGACCCCGCCCATCGAGCTGTACGTCATGCGCGCCGAGGCCGGGCGCGTCCTCGCGGAGCGGGGCGTCACCGTGGCCCGTTCGCTGGTCGGCAGCTACGTCACCAGCCTGGACATGGCCGGATGCACCTTCACCCTGTGCCGCGCCGACGCCGAACTGCTGCGTCTGTGGGACGCGCCGGTGAACACCCCGTCCCTGCGCTGGGGTTGCTGAATCCTTCCACGTCCCACCCGATCCCCCTCCAGGAGTGACACGCATGACGACCATGCAGCCGGAAGCACCCGTTCTCGACGCCGCCTGCTTCCAGCGCTGGCTCGCCGAGACCACCCGTCTGGTACGCCGCGACGCCGAGCGGCTCACCGAACTGGACGCCGTCATCGGCGACGGGGACCACGGCGCCAACCTGGTCCGCGGCTTCGGCGCGGTCGCCGCCGCCGTCACCGAGACCCGGCCGCGCACCCCGGGCGCCCTGCTGACCCTGGCCGGGTCCACCCTCACCAACACGGTGGGCGGGGCCTCCGGTCCGCTCTTCGGCACCGCGCTGCGCCGCACCGGCAAGGTGCTGGGCGACACCGAGCGGCCGACGGCCGGGGAGCTGGGCGCCGCGCTCGGCGCCGGTCTGCGCTCCGTCCAGAAGCTCGGCGGCGCCGAGATCGGCGACGCGACGATGGTGGACGCGCTGGCTCCGGCCGTGCTGGCCCTGAGCGACGCCGCCGAGGCGGGACGGCCGCTGCGCGAGGCCCTGGACGCGGCGTCGAAGGCGGCGCGCACGGGGGCCGACGTCACGGCGGGGCTCCAGGCGCGCAAGGGCCGGGCCAGTTACCTGGGCGAGCGCAGCGTCGGGCACCAGGACGCGGGCGCCAACTCGGTGGCGCTGCTGATGGAGGCGCTGCGCATCGCCGTCGACGGCGAAGGCGAGGCCGAGGTCGAGGTCGGCCCCGACACCGGGGGCGATTCCCTCGCCGGGGAGCCGGCCGTCGGGGCGGGGCCCGGGGCGGGGTCCACGACCGGCCGGGTCGGTGTCGTGCTGGTGTCGCACAGCAAGGCGGTCGCCGAGTCGGTGGCCGCGCTGACCCGGGCGCTCCTCGGTTCGGCGGAGCCCGGCCCGCTCGCGCTGGCGGGCGGCACCCAGGACGGCGGCATCGGTACCAGCGCGGCGCTGATCCGCGGCGCCGTTCGCGCGGTGGACGAGGGCCGGGGCGTGGCCGTGCTGTGTGACATGGGCAGCGCGGTGCTCACCGTGAACTCGCTGATCGGTGACGAGGAGGCGGGGCTGCCCGCCGGTACCCGGATCGTGGACGCGCCGTTCCTGGAGGGAGCGGTGGCGATCACCCTGACCTCCGCGGTCGGCGGGGACCTGGACTCGGTGCTCGCCGCCGCAGCGGACGCGCGGGACTACCGCAAGCGCTGAGCGGTCGCCGAGGACAGGGACGGCGGGACCAGCGGGAGGAGCGGCGGGTGGGCCCGCGGGAGCGCGGACGGGGTGCCGGGCGCGAGGACGCCCGTACCGCACAGGGCCCCGGCCTGGAGCCGGTCGAGTGCCGCGTCCACGGGGTGCGGGACCGGCCGGCCCTCGGCGTCGGTGCGCTGGTACTTGGTGAGGTTGAAGCCGAGGGCGAACTGGCGGGTGCCGTCGGCGCTGGACAGGGCGGTGGTGCCGCCGCCCCAGACCGAGCCGTCGTGGCCCCAGGCCGGGCCGCAGGGGGTGTCGAGGGTGTAGATGCCGAGTCCGTATCCGGCGATGACCCGCCCGTTCTCGTCCTTGACGGGCGTGGTCGTGCGCATCTCGCGGAGCTGGGCGGCGGGCAGCAGGCCGCCGCGGAGCAGGGTCCGGTAGAAGGTGTTGAGGTCCTGCGGGGTGGAGATCAGCGCCCCGGCCGTGCCCGCCATGGTCATGTTGTATTCGCTGTATTCGCTGGCGTCGCGGCGCGGGTCGACCAGCCCGTGGAGGTTCTCGTACAGCTTGGCGTGCGGGCCGCGGATCAGCGGGTCCGTCCCCGGGAAGTAGGTGTGGCGCAGCCCGGCGCGGCGGATGACGTCCTGGGCGATGACCTCCTCGGGGTCCCGGCCGGTGACCGTGCGCAGCAGCTCGCCGAGCAGGACGTAGTTGGTGTTCGAGTACGACCAGTCGGTGCCGGGCGGGAAGAGCTGCGGGGCGCCGAGGCCCCAGGCGATCAGCATGGCCGGCCGGACCGTGCGGTGGCGGTACTCGTCCAGGCTCGCGGTGGAACCCAGGGCGAGGGAGGGGAAGGCCTGCGGGACGTAGTCGGCGATGCCGCTGGTGTGGTTCATCAGCATGCGGACGGTGATCAGGCGGCCGCGCTCGCCCGGGACGAGGGCGGGGAGGTAGTCGCCGACCGGTGCGTCCAGCCGGATGCGGCCCGCGGCGCTCTGCTGGAGGACGGCGACCGCGGTGAAGGACTTGGTGACGCTGCCGACGCGGTGCTCCATGTCCGGGCGGGTGGGGCGGCCGGTGGCGAGGTCGGCGACGCCGGTGGCGCCGTTCCACTCGGCGGCGCCGTCGCGGACGGACGCGTACGCCCCGTACATGCCCGCGGCGTGGACGGCGTCCAGCTCCTCCGTGAGCGCCGCGGGGTCGAGGACGCCCGCGGCCGGCTGCGCGGCCTCGGCGGCGGGGGCGGTCGCCGCGGCGGTGACCACGGGGGCGGCGGTGGCCAGGAAGGCGAGCGAGAGGGCGGCCGCGGCCGCCGGGTTCCGCAGCCGGGTGCGGCGCGCGATGCCGGTGGGGCGCACCCTCGTCTCCTCTTCTGTCCCGGCCTTGTGCCTGGCCCTGTGATGGTTCCTGTTCCCTGCGCCCCGAGTATCGGGCACGCGCACTCACAGCCCGTCACGCGCGGTGTGTTTCAAGCCCCTTCGAGCGGTCAGACGCGTCCACGAGCCGAACGTGCCGGCGAGAGGGGAACTGTCATGCCCGACGTGTCACTGCTGCCCGGACCCACGCTCCACCACTGGGAGTGGCAGGACCGGGCGGCCTGTCGCGATCTCGGCCCGAGCCGGTTCTTCCATCCGGCCGGTGAGCGCGGCGAGGAGCGGGAGGACCGGGACGAGGCGGCGAAGCGGGTCTGCGCCGGGTGCCCGGTCCGGCGCGCGTGTCTGGAGCACGCGCTGCGCACCCACGAGGCATACGGGGTGTGGGGCGGGCTGACCGAGGACGAGCGCCGTGAGAAACAATCGCGCAAATAATTCGCGGCCGAGCTGCGGTTCCCGCACCCCCCGG
This sequence comes from Streptomyces sp. NBC_00536, assembly GCF_036346295.1. Taxonomy (NCBI): domain Bacteria; kingdom Bacillati; phylum Actinomycetota; class Actinomycetes; order Kitasatosporales; family Streptomycetaceae; genus Streptomyces; species Streptomyces sp. NBC_00536. Next base: position 598,262 of record NZ_CP107819.1, read on the forward strand.
AGGGCAGTGTTTACGCGGCCTTAACGCCGAAACGGACATCGTCAGCGTGTCGGAACGATGGATTCCGCAGGTAAACAGCTATTGACCAGCGGATCTCGTGGAGCTTGCATTACGGCTCGGGAGCCACACAGAACCACCTGATCACGAGCCGCCTCGGAGGCGATACCGCTCCCGCACTCATCACCCAGCATCTGCCGATCGGAACCCGCACTGATGTCCGACACGATCAGCGCTCCCCAGGCGCTCGCCCCCGCGACCGGCCCCGTCCCCCAGAAGCTCAAGCGCTCCATCGGCGTGGTGGGCGGGACCCTGCTCACCCTGTCGTGCGTGACGCCCGCCTCGACCCTCTTCGTGGTCGTGCCCGACCTGTTTTCGAGCCTCGGCACCTACGCCGCCCTCACGATCGCCATCGGCTCGCTGCTGTGCATCGGCGTCGCGTTCTGCTACTCCGAGCTGGGCACCCTGATCCCCAGCGCGGGCGGCGAGTACGCCATCGTGTCGACGCTCGCCGGGCGGCTCGCGGGCTGGCTGGTCTTCGTCCTGTCGCTGCTGGTCGTGATGATCGTGCCACCCGTGATCGCCATGGGCACGGCCGACTACCTGGCGCCGATCGTGCACATACCGGCCCCGATCGCGGGCGGAGCGGTCATGCTGCTCGCCACCCTCGCCGGTCTGCTCGACCTGCGCGCCAACGCCTGGATCACCGGCATCTTCCTGGTGCTGGAGGTCGTGGCCGCCGCCCTGGTGGCGGTACTCGGCTTCGCCCACAGCGAGCGCGGCGCCTCGGCCCTGATCCACGGCTCGGTGGCCGGTGAGACGGGCGCCTCGACCTCGACGGTCACCGCGATGATGGTGGTCTCCGGACTCGCCATCGCCCTGTTCATCACCCAGGGGTTCTCGACCGCCGTCTACCTGTCGGAGGAGCTGGAGAACCCGCGGCGCAACGTCGCCCGGACCGTCCTGGCCACCCTGGCCATCTCCACCGCCGTGATCCTCGTCCCGGTCATCGCCATCACCGTCGGCGCCCCCGACCTCGCGGCCCTGACCAGCGGAGACATCGGCGCGATGGTCACCGCCTGGTCGAACTCGGCCGTCGGCACCTTCGTCAGCCTCTGCGTCGCCCTGGCCATCATCAACGCGGGCATCGTCATGGTCATCCAGAACTCGCGGGTGCTCTTCGCCTCCGCCCGCGACAAGGCCTGGCCCGAGCCCGTCAACAAGGCCCTGTCCCGGCTCGGCCGCACCGGCTCCCCCTGGGTCGCCACCCTGCTCGTCGGCGTCCCCGGCGCGGGCCTCTGCTTCGTGAACCTGGACACCCTCTACGGCGTGACCGGGGTCTCGGTGACCGGCATGTACCTGCTGGTGGCGGTGGCGGCGCTGTACAGCCGCCGCGGCGCGCACCGCACGGTCGCCGCCTGGCGGATGCCGCTGTGGCCCGCGGTGCCGGTCGCGCTGATCCTCGTACTCGCCTACATCCTCACCCAGCAGGAGACCGTGTACCTGCTCTGGACGGGCGGCATCACCGCGGTCGCCACCCTGTACTGGGCGCTCTACCTGCGCCCGCGCCAGGACTCCCGCTGGCTCGTGACCATTCCGGAGACCGAGGACTCGCCCGTCGCCTGACCTCCGCTTCGTCACCGCTCCGTCACCGCTCCTCCCCCGCGCCACCCGTCCGAGTCATCGGCCGGGTGGCGCACCCGTGCGGCCCGCGCCGACACTTTTCGCCGCCGGGGAGGGTTGTACAGCGCGCTTTGTCTTTCCGGCGCCTCTTGGAGCGATCAATGACAGTCATGCCGAGTTCCGTCACGGTCCAGGGCCAGGGATCGCTCACGCACCGGGACCCGGCCGTCCCCCTTCCCGTCCCCGCGCAGGGCGGCGGCCCGGACGCGGCGCCCCTGCGGGTCGAGGAGCGGCACCTGGTCTTCGACGGTCTCGGCTACGTATGCCGGATCGCCCGGGCGGGCGGCTCGGGTACGCCCGTCCTCATCCTCGGCGGCTCCGAGCAGAACCGGACGTCCTGGACCCGGCACGAGAAGCGGCTCGTCCCGCACGGCCCCGTGGTGACGGTCGACCTGCCCGGCTACGGCACCGCGGACTTCCTCCCGGCCCGCTACGGCATCGACCACCTCGCCGCGGCCACCCGGCACCTCGTGGACGCGCTGGGGCTGGAGCGGATCAGCCTCTTCGGCACCTGCTTCGGCGGGGCGATCGCCCTGCGCTTCGTCCAGCACTACCCGGCGCTCGTCGAGCGGCTGATGCTGAGCGGGATGGCGACGGCGGTCACCGACGAGTACACGGCGGCGATGGAGCGCTGGGACGGCATGATCGCGCGCGGCGAGACGCAGGACATCGCGCGCGAGCTGACCGACCGGTTCATGTCTCCGCCCGGCACCGGGACCGTGCGCAAGCACGCGGCGGTCGGCCGGCTCGTCTACCAGCAGATCGCCGGGCAGAGCCCCGCCTCCCTGCGGAAGTCCGCCGAGCACAACCGGCGGCTGATCCGGCACGAGTGGTACCGCCCCGAGCCCTGCCCGGCGGTGCCCGCCCTGGTGGTCACCGGTGAGCACGACACGCTCACCACCCCCGACATGGGCCGCCGGGTGGCGTCCGTACTGCCCACCGCGCAGTTCCTGACCATCCTGGAGACCGATCACCTGGCCCCGCTGGAGCGCAGCGCGGACTTCGCCGACCTGATGGCCCGCTTCGTGACCGACCAGCCGCTGGCCGGGCTGCCGTACGCCACGGCCCCGGAGGCCTTCGTCGGCGGGCGGGCCGTGCCCGGCCGGGGGTGACGGGCCCCCGGCCGTGGAAAGGGGGTCAGCAGATGCGGGGCAGCTGTTCGCCGAGCGGGAGGTCGACCACGCGGGTGCCGCCGAGGCCGGTACGGGCCACGACGAGCCCGGGGTGGTCGGCCACCGCCTCCCCGATCACCGTCGCGTCCGCGCCCAGCGGGTGCGCCCGCATCGCGTCGAGCACCGCGTCGGCGTGCTCGCGCGGGACGAAGGCCACCAGCTTGCCCTCGTTGGCGACGTACAGCGGGTCGAGGCCGAGGATCGCACAGGCATTGGCCACGGGCGGCGGCACCGGGACGGCCCGCTCGTCGATGACCACGCCCGCGCCGGAGGCCTGCGCGATCTCGTTGAGGGCGGCCGCCAGGCCGCCCCGGGTGGGGTCGCGCAGCACGTGCAGGTCGGGGGTGACCGCGAGCATGCTCTGGACGAGCCCGCCCAGCGGGGCGCAGTCGCTGGCGATGTCCACGCCGAACTCCAGGCCCTCCCGGACGCTCATGATCGCCACGCCGTGCACGCCGATCGCACCGCTGACGATGACCACGTCCCCGGGGACCACCCGCTGCGGGCGCAGGTCGACCCCGGCCGGGATGAGGCCGATGCCCGCGGTGTTGATGTAGATCCCGTCGCCGTGCCCGGCCTCGACGACCTTGGTGTCGCCGGTGGCCACTTCCACCCCGGCGGCCCGCGCGGCCGCGCCCATGGCCTCGGCCACCCGGGCGACCACGGACATCTCGACGCCCTCTTCGAGGATGAACCCGGCGGACAGATAGGCGGCCCGGGCGCCGCTCATGGCGAGGTCGTTGACCGTGCCGTTGACCGCGAGGTCGCCGATGCTGCCGCCGGGGAAGAACAGCGGCCGTACGACGTAGGAGTCGGTGGAGAAGGCGAGCCGGACCCCGCCCAGGGTGACGGCCGCGGAGTCGCCGAGCTGGGCGAGCACCGGGCCGCCGAAGGCGGGGGCGAAGAGGTGCTGGACGAGTTCGGCGGAGAGCGCGCCACCGCCGCCGTGGCCCATCACCACGCGGGGGCGGTCGCGCAGCGGGGCCGGGCAGGTCCAGGCGAGCATGTCGGGCGCGGTGTCAGGCAACGGGGCTCGTCTCCAGCGGTGCGGCGGTCCTGGCCGGGGTGAGTTCCAGCCGGCGGTAGAGGTAGTAGGCGGCGCACGCGCCCTCGCTGGAGACCATGGTGGCTCCGAGCGGGTTGCGCGGGGTGCAGGTGGTTCCGAAGGCCTCGCACGCGTTCGGTTTGATCAGGCCCTGGAGCACCTCGCCGCTGCGGCATTCGGCGGGCTCCAGGGTGGTGATCCCGGTGACCGAGAAGCGGTGTTCGGCGTCGAAGTCGCGGTAGCGCTCGGAGAGCCGCCAGCCGCTGCCGGGGATGATGCCGATGCCCCGCCAGGCCCGGTCGGTGACCTCGAAGACGTCCTCCAGCATGGCGAGCGCGGCCGGGTTGCCCTCCGGGCGGACCGCGCGGGCGTAGGCGTTGTCGACGGTGTGCTCGCCGCGTTCCAGCTGGTGCACGGCGCGGCGTACGCCTTCGAGGATGTCCAGCGGTTCGAAGCCGGTCACCACGATCGGAACGCGGTGGCGGGCGGCCAGTTCCGGGTACTCCCCCATGCCCATCACGCTGCACACGTGCCCGGCGGCGAGGAAGCCCTGGACCCGGCAACCGGGCGAGCCCATGATCGCTTCGATCGCCGGGGGAACGCGGACGTGGGAGACGAGCAGGCTGAAGTTGGGGATGCCGAGCTTCTTCGCCTGATACACCGTCATCGCATTGGGCGGGGCGGTGGTTTCGAAGCCGATGCCGAAGAACACCACTTCGCGGCCGGGGTTCTGCTGTGCGACCTTGAGGGCGTCGAGCGGGGAGTAGACGACCCGTACGTCACCGCCCTCGCTGCGCACCTGGAAGAGGTCGCGGCCGGTCCCCGGGACGCGGAGCATGTCCCCGAAGGAACAGAAGATCACTCCGGGGCGGGAGGCGATCTCCAGGGCCTTGTCGATGACCTCCAGCGGGGTCACGCACACGGGGCAGCCCGGCCCGTGGATCAATTCCACCTGTTCGGGCAGGAGTTGGTCGATGCCGTGCCGGATGATGGTGTGGGTCTGGCCGCCGCAGACCTCCATCAGGGCCCACGGCCGGGTGACGGTGGCGTGGATGTCGTCGAGGAGCCTACGGGCGAGGTCCGGGTCCTGGAATTCGTCGATGTACTTCACTTCCGCGCCTCCTCGACGGCGTCACTTTCGGCCTGGTCGCCCTCGAAGGGATCCCCTTCGAACGGCCAGGGGGATCCGCCCGCCTGCGCCGCCTGCTCCCACGGGTCGCCGAACTCCTCCTGGAGCATGCCGAGCTGGGCGAAGAGTTCGAGGGTCTGCTTGGCCGACTCCTCGTCCAGCCGCTGGAGGGCGAAGCCGACGTGCACGATGGCGTACTCGCCCACCTGGAGGTCCGGCAGGTACTCCAGGCACACCTCCTTGACCACCCCGCCGAAGTCGACGGTCGCCATCCGGGTGCCGTCCTTCTCCTCGATGTCAAGCACTCTGCCGGGTACCGCCAGGCACATGGGCTTCTCCTCGCTGTGGGTGTTCGGTGGGCCGCGCGGCGGCGGCCACCATCAGCTGGCCGAGGGCCAGTCCGCCGTCGCCCGGCGGGATCCGGTGGTGGCGCAGGACGGTGAACCCGTCCGCGCGCAGGATGCGCGCGCAGGCCGTGGACAGCAGCGTGTTGGCGAAGACCCCGCCGGTCAGCGCCACCGTGTCCAGGCCGTGCCGGTCCCGGGCCCGCGCGCACAGTGCGCCGACGAGCGCGGCGACCGACGCGTGGAACCGGGCCGCGATCACGGCCGTCGGAACGCCGGCGCGTACGTCGGCCACGACGGCGGCCAGGACGGGGGCCGGATCGGCGATGACCGCACCGGTCGGCCCGCCCGGCTGCGGGTCGACCGGCTGCGGGTCGCGCAGGGCGAAGGTGTATCCGTGACCGTATCCGCGGCCGGGCGCACCGGCGGCCTCGGGCGCCGCCAGGGCCGCGTTCTCCAGCTCGATCGCGGCCTGCGCCTCGTAGCCCGCGTGCTGGCAGACCCCGGCGAGCGCGGAGACCGCGTCGAAGAGGCGGCCCATGCTGGAGGTCGGGACGCAGTTCAGGTCCCGCTCCAACTGAGTGCGCAGGACGCGGAGTTCATCGGGAGGGCAGGCCGCCGTACAGGGCAGCGCGGGGTCCCAGTCGAGGCCCGCGGCGCGCAGGTGGGACAGGGCCATGCGGTACGGGCGGTGCACGGCGGCGTCACCGCCCGGCAGGGGGACGTAGGCGAGGTGGGCGAAGCGGGTGAACCCGGCGTAGTCGGCGAGGAGCACCTCGCCGCCCCAGACCGCCCCGTCGTCGCCGTAGCCGGTCCCGTCGAAGGCCACGCCGATCACCCGGCGCGCGCCGCCCTGTCCGTGTTCGGCGAGGGCGGACGCGATGTGCGCGTGGTGGTGCTGGACCCGGACCACCGGGCGTCCGCCGCGGTGGCGCAGGGCCCACTGCGCGGAGCGGTAGCCGGGGTGCCGGTCGGCGGCGAGCAGTTCGGGGGTGACGCCGGTGATGGATTCCAGCTGCCGCTCGGCGCGTTCGAAGGCGTGCTGGGTGGCGAGATCGTCCATGTCGCCGATGTGGGCGGACAGCCAGGCCCGGTGTCCTTCGCCGAGGCAGAGGGCGTTCTTGAGGTCGCCGCCGGTGGCCAGGGTCGGCGGGACCGGCAGCGGGAGGGCGAGCGGCAGCGGGGCGTAGCCGCGTGCGCGGCGGACCGTGAGGACCTCGCCGTCGCAGATCCGCACGACGGAGTCGTCGCAGGGCACGTGGATCGGGCGGTCGTGGGTGAGCCAGGCGTCGGCGAGGGGGGCGAGCCGCTCCAGGGCTTCGGCGTCATCGGTGACGATGGGCTCGCCGGACAGGTTTCCGCTGGTCATGACGAGGAGGCGGGGTCCGGGAGGATCGCCGGGCAGGCCCAGCAGCAGGTGGTGCACGGGGGTGTACGGGAGCATCACGCCGAGGTCGGGGGCGCCGGGCGCCACCCCCGGCGGGGCCGCCACCCCGGCCCGGCGGCGCAGCAGGACGATGGGCCGGGCGCCCGCGGTGAGCAGGGCGCGCTCCTCGGGGCCCGCCTCGGCCAGCGCCTCGATGTCGGCGAGGTCCCGGGCCATCAGGGCGAAGGGCTTGTCCCCGCGGCCCTTGCGGCGGCGCAGTTCCGCGACGGCGCCGGGGTGGGCGGCGTCGCAGGCGAGGTGGTACCCGCCGAGGCCCTTGACGGCGAGGACCGCCCCCGCGGCGAGCAGCCGCCGGGCTTCGGCCACCGGGTCGGGCCCGGCCGGGTCCTCGCGCGGCGGTGGCGTCGGCCCGGCGCCCGTCCTGCCCGGAGTCCCCGCGCGCAGCAGCCGCAGCCGGGGGCCGCAGGCGGGGCAGGCGACGGGCTGGGCGTGGAAGCGCCGGTCGCCGGGGTCGGCGTACTCACGGGCGCAGTCGGCGCACATCGGGAAGCGGGCCATGGTGGTGTGGGCGCGGTCGTACGGCAGCCCGGTGACGATGGTGAACCGCGGCCCGCAGTGGGTGCAGGTGATGAAGGGGTGGCGGTGGCGCCGGTCGGCGGGGTCGGCCAGCTCGGCGAGGCAGTCCGCGCAGGTGGCGACGTCCGGGGAGACGAGCGTACGGGCGGGGCCGCCGGTGCGGGAGGCGACGATGGTGAAACCGGCGCCGCCCGCGACCGGTACCTCGTGGTGGTCGACGGCGTCCACCACGGCGAGCGGGGGCGCGTCGGCGGCGAGCCGCTCGCAGAAGGCCGATACGGCGGCCGGGGCGCCCTCAACCTCCGCGACCACGCCGTCAGGGGTGTTGGTGACGTGCCCGGCGAGGCCGAGACCGGTGGCGCGGGTGTAGACGTACGGCCGGAATCCGACGCCTTGGACGACGCCGCGGACGATGACCCGGCGCCGCTGCACCGCTTCCATCAGCGGGTCTGCACCGCGGCGGGGTGCGGGTGCTGGTGCGGGCCGTCGTGCGGGTGAGCGTGGTCGTGCCCGTGGCTGTGGTCGTGCGAGTGGGTGTGATCGTGGTCGTGGGCGGGGGCGAGACCGTCGTCGTGGCGGTGTGCGGGGGGCTGTCGGCGGGCCATGACCGGCTGGTGGACCGGGGCTCCGGCCGCGGCGGCGAGCGCGCGGTCGAGCAGGATGCCCACGCCCGTGCCCGTACGGGCCGACGTGAGGACCACGTCCACACCGGGGTTGACCTGCCGGACGTTGGCGCGGAAGGCGGCCTCGTCGAAGTCGACGGCCCCGGCGATGTCGGTCTTGGTCACCACCACCAGCTGCGCGAGGCCGAAGGCGGTCGGGTACTTGAGCGGCTTGTCCTCGCCCTCGGTGACCGAGGCGAGGACCACGCGCAGGGTTTCGCCCAGGTCGTAGGAGGCGGGACAGACCAGGTTGCCGACGTTCTCCACGAAGAGCAGCCGGGTGTCCTCGGCGAGCCAGCCGTCCAGGTGGCGGCCCAGCATGTGGGCCTCCAGGTGGCAGAGTCCGTCGGTGAGCACCTGTTTGACGGGGGCGCCGGAGCGGGCGAGCCGGGTCGCGTCGTTCTCGGTGGCCAGATCGGCCGTCAACGCGGCGACCGGCACCCCGCGTTCGCGGGCGAGCAGCAACTCCCGCTCCAGCAGCGCCGTCTTGCCGCTGCCGGGGCTGGACAGCAGGTTGACGAGCGTGGTGCCGCGGGCGGTGAGTCCGGCGCGCAGGGTGTGCGCGGCTGCTTCGTTCTTGGCGAGTACCGCCTGCTGGAGGTCGACCACACGGCACATGGTGTCTTCAGTGCTCCTCGGAGATGGGTTCACGGTCACGCTCACGGGCGGCGGCGGGGGCGGCGGCTCCGGGGCCGGGGCAGTCCTCCCACTCCACGCTGAGGATGCGCAGTTCGCGGCCCGTGAGCAGTTCGACGTCGGTGGCCCGGCCACAGGCGGGGCAGCACAGTTCGGGGGGCATGCCGACGGCCCATTCGCCGGTGCAGGCACCGCAGCGGGCGCGGGCGGTGACCGCTTCCGTGACGAGTGCGGCGCCTTCCAGCACCGTCTGGGCGCAGGCCAGTTCGAAGCAGAAGGCGAGGGCGTCGGGCACCACCCCGGCCAGTTCGCCGACCTGGAGCCGGACGAGGGTGACGGCCCGGGCGCCGCCCGCCCGGGCGGCTTCTTCCACCTGGCCCACGACGGCCATGGCGATCGACATCTCGTGCATCGGGACTCCGTCCTGCCGGGCCTCATTAGACCGGCAGGAGGGGGACCGTACGGTCGGGCACGCCGACGCGCCGTGTGCCCCGTACGCCATTCGGGCGCCGGGGTGCTCGGGCACCGGAGGGGGTCACACCCGGGTCACATCCGGGGTCACATCCGAGGTCACATCCGGCGCATCTTCAGGTAGCGCCGGATGTCGGGGATGATCTGCTTGATCACGGCGGCGAGCGCGACGACGGTCGCACCGCCGATGACGGTCGTCTTCTTCTTGGTCGTGCCGGTCATCGGATCCTCCTCAGTTCGCGCAGCGGTTCCCGGTCCTCGTCCCCGTCCTGAAGCAGCTCCAGGACCATCCCCACGGCCCGCGGCACGGCGGCGGCCACCGGGGCGCTCAGCCCGATGCCCTCCTCGACGCAGGCGGGTTCGCAGCCGACGACGAGCGTGCGCCGCGGCGGTGTCGCGCCGGTCCCCTCGCACAGGGTGCCCAGCAGGGCGAGGACCGCGTCGGGGGACATGTGGTGGCCGTCCAGGACGGCCCGGCCCGGTTCGACGGAACCGGGTGCGTCGGCCTCGATCAGGTAGAGGGTGCCCGGGGCGCCGCCGCGGGCGGTGGCGTCGAGCAGGACGAGCATGTCGTACCCGTCGAGGAGCTGGTAGGCGAGGTGGACCCCGCGCACCCCGAAGTCCACCGCCTCGGCGCCGGCGGGCAGCGGGTGGGCCGCCAACTGCCGTACGGTCTCCACGCCGAAGCCGTCATCGCCCAGGAAGACGTTGCCGATCCCGGCGATCAGGGTGGCGCCCGGTGGGCGCTCGTCGTTCACGCGTCCTCCAGGGGGGTGACCTCGTCGGGCTGGAAGTACAGGAACCGGCCCTGTTCGCGGCGGATGTCGGCGCCGGGGTCGCCCTCGACGGTGACGGCGAGGTGCACTCCGCCGTCGACGTCGTGCAGGACGGCTTCGACGAGGGCGGCGCGGCCGTGCAGGAACAGGTCCTGCGCGTCGGTGCGGCGCGCGCCGGGGCGCAGCAGGACCCGGCTGCCGGCGCCGACCGACACCCCGTCGACGGAGATACGGTCCCGGGCCGGGTCGGCGGGATCGGCGTGGGCCGGGTCCCACCAGGGGTGTTCGGGCCGGAACACGGCCTGCTCGTCGAAGGGTTCGCCGAACGGGTCACCGAAGGGGGCGCCAAAGGGGGCGGGGGCGGGGGCCGGGCCGGGGGCCTCGCCGGTGATCTCGCGCAGGGCCCGTACGGCGCCGTGCAGCCGTTCCAGGACCTCGGGCGGCATCGACTCGGCCAGGTCGATGACCGCGGCGGCGCGCGGGTCGGTGCCGCGCGCCTCGCGCTTCTCCTGGTCGGTCAGGGCCGCGGTGCGCAGGGCGAGGATCTCGTCGATCTCGGTGGAGTCGTACATCGCCCCGGCGCTCTCGGGGGCGATGGCGGGGTGGTCCTCCAGGATGATCGGGGAGGACAGGACCACGTCGGCGCGGCCGGGTTCACCGGCGAGCACGGGCCAGGTGCGCTCGTTGACGCAGTCCGCGACGGCGCCCTTGGCCCATTCGGGCGGGTCGGTCATGGACAGGAAACCGCCCGTGTCGAGTCCGAGCAGCAGGTGGGCGGCGACGAGCGAGCGGGGCAGGGCGGCGTCGCGGTCATCCGCCTCGGCGGTGCCGGGGGCGGGCCGCCAGGTGCTGGTGTTCTCGACGGCCGCGGTGAGCTTCAGCACCCGGTAGGGGCCGTCGAGTTCGGTGGCGGTGAGCCGGACCGAGCCGTTGATCTCCTCGGTGCGGCGGACGAGGCGTCCCACGGTGCGCCCGGCGCCGTCGAGGACCGCTTCGGTGTCCTCGCGGGCGGGTCGGGTGAAGGGGAACACGGTCCCGGGGCCGCCGAGTCCGGCGACGGGGACGGTCAGTTCGACGCGTTCCTCGGCTCCCTCGTCCCAGGGGACGAGCACCCGGTCGGGCAGCTGCAGTTCGGCCACGTCCTCGAACCCGCCGCCGGGCAGGGCCCGTTGGACGGTGCGGCGCTGGGCGTGCAGGAAGCGCAGCTCCACGGCGAGGGTGGCGGCTCCCTTCGGTTCCATCAGGATCTCGGTCCGCTGGTCGGCGTGTTCGTGGTGCGCGGGCCCCCAGGCGGGGGGCACCAGCACGCCGAACTGCCAGCGCAGCCGGTTCTTGGCCGCCGAGGCCCGGTAGGGGTAGAGCACGTACCCCTCGAAGAGGACCGCGTCGGCCACCTGCCGGGCGTGGTCGAAGAGGGCCGGGGCGATGATGGAAGAGGAGGCCGGGGCGGGGGCGGTCGCGGTCACGGCGCCGTCCTTTCGGTCGCGCGCGGCAGTACGGCGCCGGCCCACGCGGGGTCCTGCGGCCCGGGGTTCCCGGCGGCGGCGTCCGCGTCGAGCAGGGCTCGTACGGTCGCCTCCCACGAGGCGAGGGCGTGCCGCGAACGGTAGGCGAGGAGGTCGTCCATGGTGTCGCGGGGCAGCCGCAGCCAGCCGCAGCCGGGGAAGTGCTGCTCGACCATCTCCCGCCACACGCTCACCGGCATGCGGTGGGAGGCCTCGCGGTCCCAGGGGACGGGTTCGACGTGGAAGCCGGTGGACCCGGTGAAGGCCGTACCGGAGAACAGCATCAGCAGCGGCACCTCGCCGTCTTCGAGGGCGTTGAAGTAGCGGGTGGCCGCGATGTCCATGTCGTAGGTGCAGGGCACCACGAGGTCGGTCTCGGTTTCCCCGGTGAAGCTGGGGATCATCGCGGTGACCTGGGTGAACTGCACGGGCTGGAGGGTGGTGCCCCAGCGGGAGCGGGCCCCGAAGAGGTCGGCGAGGGCCGCCGCCTCGGCGGGTTCGTAGCCGCGCCGGGCCGGTTCGATGCGCATCTGGCAGCGCAGCGCGAGGGCGTGCACCCGGGTGCCGGGGGTGGCGGTGACGCGCAGCCGGAAGACGAGGGTGGGGCCGGCCGCGTAGGCGTCGGCGCGCACGCCCGTGCAGGTGAAGGCGAAGTCGGTCACGGTCGGCCCGCCTCGGCGGTGGGCGTACCCGTACCCGTCGGCACCTTGGCCCGGCGTTCGACCTGGGCGAAGAAGGCGTCCAGCGCGGCGCGGGCTTCCGCCCCGCCGTCGAAGCCCTGCCACAGCAGCCTCATGCGTCCCACCAGTTCGTAGCAGATGTCGATCGGGACCAGATGGCACTCGGTCCGGCCCCCGGAGCGCCGCAGCAACAGGGCCTCGACGTCGGGTTCGAGCAGGGCCGAGAGGCGGCTCGCACCGAGTACGGTCTGCCAGGTCGCCGGATCGAGTTCGCTCTCGGTGGCTCCGGCCGGGCTCGGGTAGAGCGCGACGAGCCGGTCGAGGGCCGCGTTGCGGAAGAAGAACGCGACGCTGACCGGGATCTGGAGCAGTTCCCACGCCCCGTCGTCGAGCCGGTGGTCCGGGTCGGTGAGGTAGCGGTCGGGGACGGCGCGGAACCGGCCGCCGACGGCGGCGCCCGGCCGGTCGAGCAGCAGGGCGCAGGGCACGCAGGCACAGACCAGGGCGCGCCGTTCGGTTTCCACGAGGTGGCGGTGGTGCTCCTCGGCCACGACCACCCCGCAGAGTTCGCACACTTCCCGGCGCGGGAGGCGCGGCCCGGCGAAGCGGCGCAGGCCGCGCGGGCCCGGGCGCAGCGGCCCGGGCCGTCCCGTGGGCGCCGTCACGGCACGCGCGCCGGGGACTGCGGGGAGCGGCCGATCTGGAGCAGTGCGGGCGCTGGCGCCGCGGCCGGTTCGAGTTCCACGGCGGTGACCTCGGGGGCGAAGGCGGCGAGGGCGTCCTCGATGCTCCGGTGGGCCGGGGCGGCCGCTGAGCCGCCGGACGGGCAGCCGCAGCCGCAGCCGCTCCCGGGGGCGGCGGGCCGCAGCCGCAGGATCCCGCTCGCCCCGTCGAAGCCGATCAGCTCGACCGGGTCCGCCGAGGCCGCCAGGGCGCGCCCGATCCGGGTGTGGACGTCCTCGGGGTGCAGGTCGTGCAGGGTGAGCAGGCCGACGACGAGTTCGTCGTCCAGCAGTCCGCCGAGGGGGCCGCCGGGCAGCCCGCCGGGGGCCGCGGCGAGCCGTTCGACGATCCGGGCGAGCCCGGCGCCGTAGAAGTCCATGAGGACGCGGACCAGTTCCTCGGCGGCGTCGCACACCTCCCGGTCCCCGGTGGCGGCGAGCCGGTCGAGTACCTCCTCGACCCGGATCCCGGCCTGCCTGGCGTCGACGGGGGCGGGTGCGGAGGCGGAGGCGGAGGCGGAGGCGGAGGCGGAGGCGGAGGCGCTCATCCGCCCAGTCCGCTCAGGCCGGTGGGCACGTGCATCTGCTTGACGGTCTTGCCGGGGCCGACGTACATGTGCACACCGCACGGCAGACAGGGGTCGAAGCTGCGCACGGCGCGCATGATGTCGATGCCCTTGAAGTTCTCCGGGGTGTTCTCCTCGAAGATCGGGGTGTTCTGTACGGCGTCCTCGTACGGTCCGGGGGTGCCGTAGGTGTCTCGGGTGCTCGCGTTCCACGGGGTCGGCGGGTACGGGTGGTAGTTGGCGATCTTGCCGTCGCGGATCACCATGTGGTGCGAGAGGACCCCGCGGACGGCTTCGGTGAAGCCGACGCCCAGTCCCTCGTCCGGGACCTCGAACTTCTCCCAGGTCTGGGTGCGTCCGGCGCGGACCTCGGCCAGGCCCTTCTCCGCGCAGTGCAGCGCGATGGCGGCCGCGTACGCCTGGAAGTACGTGCGGGCGCGGTTGCGCTCCAGCGCGTTGCTCCACTTCGGGATCTTCCACTCGAAGCGGGTCTCGGGCTTGGTCATGGTGCGGGGCAGGGTGATGACCACGCTGTGGCCGGTGGCCTGCACGTAGTCGGTGTGGACCAGCCCGGACAGCGCCGTGGACCACAGCCGGGCGAGCGGGCCGCCGCCGGTGTCCAGGGGCAGGTGGTCCTTGCCGTCGAACCAGCGAGGGGACATGACCCAGCTGTACTTGTCGTCGAAGTTCCGCTTCTGCGGGGCCGGGATGGTGTGCTGGTTCCACGGGTGGCGGGGGTCGACCGGGTTGCCGAGCGGGTCGTGGGTGACGAACTGCTCCTGGCCCTGCCAGTCGTCGTAGTACGAACTGCCGAGCAGGATCCGGATGCCGAGGTTGATCTCGGTGAGGTCGTTGGTGACGAGCTTGCCGTCGACCACCACGCCGGGGGTGACGAACATCTTCCGTCCCCAGTCGGTCATGTTGGCGTAGGTGAAGTCGCAGTGCTCGGGGTCGTTGAGCGCGCCCCAGCAGCCGAGCAGCACGCGGCGCCTGCCGACTTCCTCGTACCCGGGCAGGGCCTCGTAGAAGAAGTCGAAGAGGTCGTCGTGGAGCGGGACGACCCGCTTCATGAACTCGCAGTACCGCATGAGGCGGCTCATGTAGTCCGTGAAGAGCTGGACGGAGGCGATGGTGCCGACGCCGCCCGGGTAGAGGGTGGAGGGGTGCACGTGGCGGCCCTCCATGAGGCAGAACATCTCCCGCGTGTAGCGGCTGACCTGCAGTGCCTCGCGGTAGAACTCGCCCTCGATGGGGTTGAGCGAGCGCATGATGTCGGCGATCGTCTTGAAGCCGTGCTCGCCGGCGTGCGGGGCGGGGGTGCGCTCGGCCAGTTCCAGGACGCCGGGGTTGGTCTCGCGGACCATCTTTTCGCAGTAGTCGACCCCGACCAGGTTCTCCTGGAAGATGTTGTGGTCGAACATGTACTCCGCGGACTCGCCGAGGTTGATGATCCACTCGGCGAGGTGCGGGGGCTTCACCCCGTAGGCCATGTTCTGCGCGTAGACGGAGCACGTGGCGTGGTTGTCACCGCAGATGCCGCAGATGCGGCTGGTGATGAAGTGCGCGTCGCGGGGGTCCTTGCCGCGCATGAAGACGCTGTAGCCGCGGAAGACCGACGAGGTGCTGTAGCACTCCGCGACCCGCTTCTGCTTGAAGTCGATCTTCGTGTGGATGCCGAGGCTGCCCACGATCCGGGTGATCGGATCCCAGGCCATCTCGACCAGGCCGCTGCCGTCACCGGCCGCCTTCGTCTTCGGTGCCATCGTGTCTGCCGTGACCCTTCTTCAGTGCGTGCGTACGTACGGACGTGCGTGGACTACGGGGAGCTGCGTGGATGTCGGGGGGGGGCTTACCGCCCGGACCAGGGCGGCCGGTAGCCGGTGGTGAGCTTCTCGCCGCGGTGGCGCCACTTGGGTTCCTGGTCGACGGTGTGCGCCGTGACCGCGCGGAGCTTGCGGATCACCGCTCCGTACGCCCCGCTGGCGGCGCTGGACACCTTGCTGCCGGGGGGTTCGTCCATGAACGGCATGAACTTGTCGGGGAAGCCGGGCATCGTGCAGGCGATGCAGATGCCGCCGACGTTGGGACAGCCTCCGATGCCGTTCATCCAGCCGCGCTTGGGCACGTTGCACTTGACGACCGGGCCCCAGCAGCCGAGCTTGACCAGGCACTTGGGCGAGTCGTAGGTGTGCGCGAACTGGCCCTGCTCGTAGTAGCCGGCCCGGTCGCACCCCTCGTGGACGGTGTTGCCGAACAGCCAGGTCGGCCGCAGCTTGTCGTCCAGCGGGATCATCGGCGCGGATCCGGCCGCCTGGTAGAGGAGGTAGGTGAGGGTCTCGGAGAAGTTGTCGGGCTGGATCGGGCAGCCCGGCACGCACACGATCGGGATGCCCGCCTTGGAGGTCCAGTCCCAGCCCAGGTAGTCGGGCAGGCCCATGGCGCCGGTGGGGTTGCCCTCCATGGCGTGGATGCCGCCGTACGTCGCGCAGGTGCCGATGGCGACGACGGCCAGGGCCTTGGGGGCCAGCCGGTCGATCCACTCGCTGGTGGTGATGGGCTGGCCGGTCTCCGGATCGTCGCCGAAGCCGCACCAGTACCCCTCGGGCTTGATGCTCTCGTTGGGGATGGACCCCTCGACGACCAGCACGAAGGGGTCGATTTCGCCGCGCTCGCCCTTGAAGAACCATTCGATGAACGTGTCCGCGCCGCCGACGGGACCGCATTCGAAGTCGATCAGCGGCCAGTGCACGGCGATCTTGGGCAGCCCGGGCAGGACGCCCATCACGATCTCTTCGATGCTGGGCTGCATCGCGGCGGTCAGGGAGACCGAGTCGCCGTCGCAGCTCAGTCCGGCGTTGATCCAGAGGATGTGGATCGGAGGGTCCTCGACCGCGTTCGGGGAGGTGGTGGTTTCAGCATCCATGGGGATGCCTCCTTGGGGATGTATGCGGTGAAAGCCGTCATACCGGCCATCACCCTTCTTGGTAACAGCCGACCGGTCCGGGTGCGCCGTCAGCTGCCGCCGATCCAGTGACACGGCGGCGCTCGGGGGTGGCCCGGGCCAGGTGGGGAGGAGTGCCGGAGGCGGGCGCCTTGCGGACGAAGTCCCGGCGCAGCGCGTGGTACGGGGCCTCCGGGTCGAAGAAGGTGCGGCGCATCCGGGCCAGCTCCGCCGCCCGGTGGGCGGCCAGCGGCCGCAGCGCCTCGTCCCGGTCCCGCGCGGCCTTCTTCGCGGCGATCCGGGCCGATACGGCGGGCGAGGCCGCCAGCCGGGCCGCGAGCCGCCCGGTCTCCCCGGCGAAGTCCTGCGGCGCGCAGGCCGTCGTACGGTCGACCAGGCCCAGGCGCCGCGCCGCCTCGGCGGACACCGGCAGCGCCTCGGTGGTGAGCCTCTCCGCCACGGCGGGGCCGACCCGGCGGGGCAGGGTGTACGTCCAGTACTCCGAGCCGTACAGCCCCATCAGCCGGTAGTGCGGATTCAGCACCACCCCGGACCTGCACCAGATCTCGTCGGCGGCCAGGGCGAGCATGGCCCCGCCCGCGGCCGCGTTGCCGCCGAGCGCGGCGACGATCAGCCGGTCGGTGGTGCACAGCACGGCCTCGACCAGGTCGTCGATGGCCGTGATGTTCGCCCAGGATTCCGCGGCGGGGTCTGCGGCGGCCTCGATGACGCCGAGGTGGATGCCGTTGGAGAAGAA
This sequence comes from Streptomyces sp. NBC_00536, assembly GCF_036346295.1. Taxonomy (NCBI): domain Bacteria; kingdom Bacillati; phylum Actinomycetota; class Actinomycetes; order Kitasatosporales; family Streptomycetaceae; genus Streptomyces; species Streptomyces sp. NBC_00536. Next base: position 615,311 of record NZ_CP107819.1, read on the forward strand.
GTCCCGGCCGCCGCCCAGCACCAGGACCGAGGTCGGGCGGGCGCAGGCGGCCCGGTAGGCCGCGAGCAGGCGGCGGCACTGACCGGTGCTCATCGCGCCGCCGGGGAAGGTGAAGGACAGGAAGCCCGCCTGGCCCTCCTCGCGGTAGGAGATGTCGGACCAGCCGCGTCCCCGGGCGGGCAGTTCGGGCAGCTCGGGCAGCCGCTCGCCCAGGGCCGTGACGGCGGGCAGTTTGACCGGGACGGGCTCCCCCGGCAGCCGCCGGGCGCGCAGCTCGGGGATCCAGACGGCGCCGTCGGCGGTGGCCCGGCAGATCGCTCCCGACCGGGTGGCCAGCAGCTCCCCCGGGCGCCCGCGCAGGGCGCGCTCCGGGTGGCCGCCGTGCAGGAACCACTGGGCGCCGAGCAGCTCGTCCAGCACGCCGGGCTGGGAGTCGGCGGCGCGCAGCCTGCGGACCACGGTGTCGGTGGTGTCGCGCTGCCAGTCGATGCGGCGCAGCTCCTGGCGGAAGTACGGGCGGGTCCGGCACGGGCCGTCCTGGGCCTCCCCGGGGCGGGGTTCGCGCTGGGGCAGGGGGACGTACGTGCCGGAGGCGAAGCGGTCGACGGCCAGCAGGACGGCGGCGAGGGCCGCGTCGGAGACCTCGCCGCGGTAGAGGTCGCTCTTGCCGACCGGGGGCACGGCGCAGTCGGCCGAGGCCCAGACGGCGCCCGCGTCCATCCGTTCGTCGGCCTGGAGGACGGTCACGCCCCACCGGGTCATGCCCTCGTGGACGGCCCAGTCGAGGGAGGAGGGGCCGCGGTCCCCCGGCGGGCCCGGGTGGACGATCAGGCAGGTGTGGGCGGACCACACGTCCCGCGGGATCGCGGTCTTGAGCATGGGGGCAAGGATCAGGTCCGGGCGGTGGCGCGCGACGGCGGCGCGCAGCGCCTCGTCCTGGGGGGCGGACGGCTCTCCCCCGGGGGCCGGTGGCAGCGCCAGTTCCACGGCCACGCTGTGACCGCGGTCGCGGAGTTCGGCGTGGACGCGCTGGGTGAGGCTGTTGAACGCGCTCGCTACGAGCAGGATGTGCACGTGCTCTCCCTGCGGCCGGGCCACTCGGCGGACGAACGTTGACCGGAGCACGTCCGGCCGAGGGGAATCGTGGGGGAGCCCCGCCCCGGACGCGCCGCAGCCGAGCGCGGGTGTCACTCGAAAGCGCAAGATCCGGCGGCCACTCGGCGGCGGGCGCGCGCGAGTCGCCCGGCGGGTGCGCGGGGTGGCGGGGCCGGCCTCGGGGTGGACGGCGGGGCGGGTGGCGGGGCGGGTGGCGGTGCGCACCACGATGGCTCTGCGGAGTGTGGGCGCGCGCACCATGTCAGTCGCTGTCACCGCTGCCTACTGTTGCCCGCCATGACGAGCTTTCCTCCTCCCCCGGCGACCCGGCCCGCGGCCCCCTCCGACGGGATCGACCTGACCGGGCGGGTCGCCCTGGTGACCGGTGCGGGCAGCGGTATCGGCCGGGCCTGCGCGATCGCCCTGGCCGCCGCGGGCGCCGCCGTGCACGTGGTCGACGTCGACGGGGAGTCGGCCGCCGCCACGGCAGCGGCGGTGGGCGGGCCCGCGCACACCGTCGACCTGTCCGACCCGGCCGCGATCGAGTCGCTGCCCGCCGCCGTGGACATCCTGGTCAACAGCGCCGGACTCCAGCACGTGGCCCCGCTGACGGAGTTCCCGCCCGAGCGGTTCACCCTGATCCAGCAGGTGATGGTGACCGCGCCGTTCCTGCTGCTGCGGCGCGTCCTGCCGCACATGTACGCGGGCGGCTGGGGCCGCGTGGTCAACATCTCCAGCGTCCACGGCCTGCGGGCCAGCGCCTACAAGTGCGCCTACGTCGCCGCCAAGCACGGGCTGGAGGGGCTGAACAAGGTGACCGCCATCGAGGCCGCTCCGTACGGCGTGACCAGCAACTGCGTCAACCCGGGGTACGTCCGCACCCCGCTGGTCGAGGACCAGATCCAGGCCCAGGCCGCCGCGCACGGCATCAGCCCCGCCGACGTGGTGTCCGAGGTGCTGCTGACCCGCTCGGCGATCAAACGCCTGATCGAACCGGAGGAGGTAGCGGCGGCCGTGCTGTGGCTGTGCGGCCCGCACACCGGCTACCTCACCGGAGCCTCGCTGCCCCTGGACGGCGGCTGGGGCGCGCACTGAACACCGCCCGCCCCGGGGCCCTCACCAGCGGCTCTGGCACCCTGGGGCCATGGACGCACCCACCCGCGGCGCATGGCTGCGCGCCGGAATCAGCCGTGACGGCGGCCCGCTCCGGGAGACCGGCCACGTCGTGTGGCTCCAGACCGGTGTCCTGTACGCCGACAGCCGCGGCTTCGCCGGGAGCACCTCCTACGACGGGGCGCGGGTCACCTTCCACCACGAGGTCGGCGAACCCGGCCTCGACGTCGGGGCACTGCGCGCCGACGGCAGCCGCATGATCGAGACCGGCACCAATGCCGACGGCTCGACCTTCCTGGAGGTGTGGACCCCGCTGCCCGGCGCGGACGGCCCCGAGGGCTGCTGGACCGCCGAGGGGACGATGACGGTCCGGGTGGGCGCCCATGTCGTCCACGTCGGCGCCGCGGGTGACGGCGTACACGTCGTCCTCACCGACGGCGACGGCCACCGCTGACGCCGACGCCGACGGGACCCGGCCGGGGCCGTGGTTCCCCCGCGATCGGCGGCTCGGGTCCCGGGGAGCGGGAAGCGCGCGATGCGGGGGAACCGTACGGGGTCAGTCGCTGGAGAGGGCGCTGAGCAGGGCGCCGACCTCCGGGTGCGGCAGGGCGCGGGCGACGTCGGCCTGGGCGACCATGCCGACCAGGCGGTGACCGTCGAGGACGGGGAGCCGCCGGACCTTGTGCGCGGCCATGGTCCGCAGGATCTTCTCGGCGTCGTCGTCGGCGCCGACCGTCACAGCGCCCGCGGCGAGTTCACCCGCGGGTGTCGTGGCGGGGTCCTTTCCCGGCACGAGGACCCGGACCACGATGTCGCGGTCGGTGATCATGCCGATGAGGCGGTCACCGGCGTCGCGGATGGGGAGGGCGCCCACGCCCAGCTCGGCCATCTGCCGGGCCGCCCGCAGCACGGTCTCGTCGTGGCCGACGCAGTGCGCGCCCGGTGTCATCAGGTCGCGGGCGGTCTTGGCGCCCGGTTTGGCGAGGTGGGTGGCGTTGGGGCTCATCCCTGTGCCCCCGCGCCGTCCGCGTGTGCCGTGTCTGCCGTGTGTGCCATGGGAGCGCACCTCTCTGCGTGCGGAAACCGCTGGTGGTCCGGCGGTCCGAGCGGACGGCCGGCACCCATCGGTTCCCCGTACGGAGGGCGGCTACCGCGCGGTTGCGCCATTCGGGCCCGGCCGGACGGCCTACTCCCGGACGGGCGCGGGGCTGCCGGTGGTCAGCCTGGCGCCGTCGATCTCCGCCCAGACCGCCTTGCCGTCGGCGTGCGCGACGGCGCCCCAGCGGTCCGCGAGCCGCTGGACGATGGCGAGGCCGTGGCCGCCCGGGGCGCCGCGCGGTGTGACGCGCGGGGCGGGCAGCTCCGTATCGCCGTCGAGGACCTCGATGCGCAGGGCCGTGCCGACGGTCAGGACGAGTTCGTCGCAGCCGCCCGCGTGCAGGCTCGCGTTGGTCAGCAGTTCCGACACCACGAGGAGGGCGTCCTCGGTGGTCTGGTTGGCTTCCCAGCCCCAGTCGCGCAGGGCCGTACGGGTGAAGTCGCGGCCCTTCGCCACGTGCCCGCGGACGCCGCGCAGGGCGAGCCTGCGGCGCTGGCCCGCGAGCGGCGGGCGCGCGCGCAGGGGGTCGCCGGTGTCCGATCCGATGGCCGTCACTGTGGCCTCACCCGTCCCCGTTGACACTGGTCCTCACAATGATCGATCCCCAATGATTGCAAACCGCTGCCCTCTTGGACCGGTCGAACCACGACATGGTTGTACGCCCTGCGCCGCCACGGGTCGGCCGCGAGCCGGCCCCTGAATCAGCCCCTGAATCAGCTGTCGGCCGGACCTCGGCCGGGCGTCATGTGGAGGCGCAGGGTGAGCCCCGTGGGCAGGGCCCGGACCTCGACCAGGTCGCAGAGCTGGTGGATCATCCACAGTCCGCGGCCGCCGTCGCCCGAGGCCCGGGGCGGTCTGCGGCGGCCGGCCAGCGGGTCGGCGAGGCGGCCCGCGTCGTGGACCTCCGCCACCACCGCGCCCGCGTCGGTGGACCACAGGCGCAGGGTGCCGCTGCCGCCGCCGTGCGCGAGGGAGTTGGCGGCCGCTTCGCTGACGGCGAGGACCAGGTCGTCGCGCCGGGCCGGGGCGAGGGCGGTGCCGTGCGCCCAGGCCTGCGCGTGTTCCCGTACCCGGGCCAGCTCCCCGGCGCGGTAGTCCAGGACGAGGTCCGCCGCGGCGGGCTCGGGCAGCGGGACGTCACAGTCGGCGCAGACGACCCGGGCGTCCGTGTACGCGGGACTGGCGGTGTCCCGGCCGTGCTCGATCAGCGTGGGGTGGGTGCGCCGGGCGTCGGCGACGACCCGTGCGGGGAGCGCGGCCGTGTCGTACGGGCAGAGGATGCGGGCGGGGCGGCCCGCGAAGGCGGTGTTGATCAGTGCCTCGTGCCGGGTCGCCTCGCGCACCTCGGCCGGGGTGCGCCCGGGCCAGACCGGCTCGCCGACGATCCGGGGCGAGCGGCCGGGATGCCGGTCGGCGAACTCCTGGAGGGCGCCCAGGATGCGACCGGGGTTGCGGCCCAGTTCCCGCATGTCCGCGAACAGGATCCCGTCCGCTCCGGCCGCCCCGTCGGTGTGCGCGCCGAGGCCGCGGCGCAGCGCGTCCAGGTTCGGACCCGGAACGGCGACGAGGACCGGCTCCCGGGCGCGCAGCGCGTCCCGCACGAAGGCACCCACCCCCGCCACGTACTGCGCCCGGCCCCGGTAGAAGAGGGCGGGGTGGACGAAGGGGCCGGGGGCCGCGGCCGGAGGGGTGGTGCCGTGGGCCATGCTGCACCCTCCAGTGCGGCGTGCTCCGGGAACGGCTCGGCCGCGCGTCGGCTCCGCCACGCGTCGGCTCGGCCGCTCGGTCACCCGTTCACTCGCTCTACTCGTCGCAGCGAGTATGACGGCTGCCGGGGCCGGCGGCCCGGGCCCCGGTCCGGAGGGACGAGCCGGGCGCTCAGGTGCTGAGCATGCCGGTGCGCAGCCTGGTCAGGGTGCGGGACAGCAGGCGGGACACCTGCATCTGCGAAATGCCCAGCTCGGAGCCGATCTCGGCCTGTGTCAGCTCCTGGCCGAAGCGCATCCGCAGGATGCTGCGGTCACGCTCGCCGAGGTCTTCCAGCAGGGGTGCGAGGGTGTGGAACTCCTCGAAGAGTTCCATGGCGGCGTCGACCTCGCCGACGCTCTCGGCCAGCGGCCGTGCTCTGCGTCCCGCCGGAGCCTGCTCGTCGGCGTCGGCCGGGGTGTCCAGCGAGCCGCTCGTGTAGCCGTTCGCGGCCACCAGGCCCTCGATGACCTCTTCCTCGGGGAGTTCGAGGTGCTGGGCCAGCTCCTTGACGGTGGGGGCCCGGCCGAGGACGCCGTTCAGCGCCTCCTGGCTCTGGGCGAGTCCGGTCCGCAGTTCCTGCAGGCGGCGCGGGACGTGCACCGCCCAGGTGGTGTCCCGGAAGTACCGCTTTATCTCACCGGTGATGTAGGGGAGGGCGAGGGTGGAGAATTCCACCTCGCGCTCCGGGTCGTAGCGGTCGATCGCCTTGATCAGGCCGATGGTTCCCACCTGGAGGATGTCCTCCATCTCGACGCCGCCGCCCGCACCCGCGGCGCGGGAGCGGAAGCGCCGCGCGGCGAAGTGCACGAGTGAGACATTCATCTCGATCAGTGTGTTGCGCACGTACTGGTACTCGCGCGTCCCCTCCTCCAGGGAGCGCAGCCGGACCAGGAACACCCGGGACATCTCGCGCGCGTCCGCTGGCGCCACCTCGCGGGCGTTGTCGACCCGCGGCAGGTCCACGGCGGACTGCCCCGCCGGGGGCCCCGCGACGGGCGCGACCGGCGCTCCCGCCCCAAGACCGCGGCTGACAAGTGTGTCCGTGCGAGACATGTGGCCGTTCCTCCCTTTGGCGAATGGCTGCGCAGGCGCTCGTGCCCACAACCTCGACCCTTACACACCCGCGCGCCGGAAAACTTCCCGAGGAGGGCCCGCGGGGGCCGGGCCGTCGCCCTCCGCGGGCGGACCGGGCATACTCGCTCCCTTGGACACCCCGCGGGGACACCGCGCGGGAGACCACGCACACGACCACGGGAGGCGGACACGGTGCGGGACACGGAAGCACACGGCGCGGGAGTGGTCGGCAGAGCCTACGGGGCCGGGCCGGGCTGGGTGATCGAGGCACGCGGCGAACTCGACCAGGACACGCTGGCGCCCCTGGAGGACGCCCTCGCCTCGGCCGCCGGGTCGCACCCGCTGGTGGTCCTGGACGCGGGAGCCATCACCTTCGGTGACTCCTCGTTCCTGAACATGCTCCTGCGGCTGCACCGGACCACCACGCTGCGCATCGCCGCTCCGGCCGAACAACTGGTCCGGCTCTTCCAGCTGACCGGCGCGGACACGGTCCTCGCCATCCACCCGGACGTCCGGGACGCGCTCGGTACGCCTGCCTGAGCCACAATGGAACGGTGAACCGGTACGAGCTGGTGTTCAAGAGCACGGAGAGCCCAGAGAGCACGGAGAGCGCCCAGGGCACCGACGCCGTCGTGGTCACGCGCACCGCGCAGACGGGCCCCGGAGGCCACCCGGTGTACGAGGACGAGACCGGGATCCTGCGTGCGGAGATCAGCGATCAGGGCGAGGTGCGCATCCTCCCGACGGGCGGCCATCAGGACCCCACGGCGCCCGTGCGGGCCCGCCCCCTCGACTGATCAGCGCGCAGGCGCGCGTGGACGCGTCACCGGATCAGCAGACGCACCTGGATGGACTTGCCGCCCTTCGGCAGCGGCGCCACCGACACGCGGTCCGCGAGGAGGCGGATCAGGGGCCATCCGAAGCCGCCCTCGGCGATGGCCTCCGACGTTCCGCCCGACAGGACGGCCGGGTGGGGCACGACGTGGGGGACCTCACCACTGCGGTCGGTGACCGTGAGTTCCAGGGCCTCCCGGTCGACCTCCGCTTCGAAGCCGACCAGGCCCCCGCCGTGCCGGTAGGCGTTGGTGACCAGCTCGGAGGTCACCAGCAGGGCGTCCGCCAGGGCCGCCCCGCTCACGTGCGGTCCGGTCACATGCCGTCCGGCCGCGGCGGTCCCGGCGCCGAGCAGACCCGCCACGAGGGCACGGGCACCGGCCGCGTCGGACGGGGCCTCCGGCCCGTTCCTGCGCACCACCCGCGCGTTCACAACCCTCACACCTGACCCTCCTCGCTGGTGCTCTCCCCTGCCGTCTGCCCGCCCTCGGCCGGGGTACACACCCCGGCCGGGCACGGCGACGGCAGAACTTGAGGATTGTTCACTTTCCATTGACAGGCCGGGTCCCGGGACCCGAGAGTTCCGTCAGCGCCCCGTCGCACGCGCCTCCCTCCGCACGCGTTCCTCCGCACGCGTTCCTCCGCACGCGCCTCCCTCCCGACCGAAGCGAGTCCGCATGACTGCGTCCGTACCCGGGTTCCCGGCCGGTTTCCTCTGGGGCGTCTCCGCCTCCGCCTTCCAGATCGAGGGCTCGCTCACGGCCGACGGCCGGGGCCCTTCCTCCTGGGACGCCTTCACCCGGGAGCCGGGCCGCGTCAAGGACGGCTCGCACGCCGAGGTGGCCACCGACCACTACCGCCGCTACCGCGAGGACGTGGCCCTGATGGCCGGGCTCGGCGTCGGGGCCTACCGGTTCTCGGTGTCCTGGTCGCGCGTCCTGCCGCGGGGCGAAGGGCAGGTCAACGGCAAGGGGCTGGACTTCTACGACCGGCTCGTCGACGAGCTGTGCGCCGCGGGCATCGCCCCGGCGCCGACCCTCTTCCACTGGGACACCCCGCTCGCCCTGGAGGAGCGGGGCGGCTGGCTGAACCGCGACACCGCCGAACGGTTCGCGCAGTACGCCGCCGTGGTCGCCGAACGGCTCGCCGACCGCGTCCCCCTGTGGATCACCATCAACGAACCCGCCGAGGTCACGCTCCTGGGATACGGGCTCGGCGAGCACGCCCCGGGCAGGCAACTCGTCTTCGACGCGCTGCCCGTGGCCCACCACCAGCTCCTGGCCCACGGCCTCGGCGTACAGGCCCTGCGCGCCGCGGGCGCCCGCGGGATCGGCATCGCCGCCTCCCACAGCCCCGTCTGGACCGCCGGTGACGACGCGGCCGACCGCGCGGCCGCCGAGCTGTACGACACGCTCACCAACCGGCTCTTCGCCGACCCCCTGCTGACCGGCGCCTACCCGGAGGGCCTGGCCGAGCTGCTCCCAGGCCCGGTCGCGGAGGACCTGAAGACGATCTCGGCCCCGCTGGACTGGTACGGGATCAACTACTACAACCCCATGCTCGTCGGCGCTCCCCAACCGGCCGCCGACGCCGCCGACTTCGGCGGCATCGCGCTCCCGGCGGACCTCCCGTTCGGCATCCGCCCGATCGAGGGGCACGAACGCACCGATTTCGGCTGGCCGGTGGTCCCGGACGGGCTGCGCGAACTGCTCGGCGTCATGCGCGAGCGCTACGGGGACCGGCTGCCGCCGCTGTACATCACCGAGAACGGCTGCTCGTACGGCGACGGGCCCGACCCCGCCACGGGCCGGATCGAGGACGCGCGCCGGATCGCCTACCACGCGGGCCACCTGCGGGCCCTGCACCGGGCGATGGCCGAAGGGGCCGATGTACGCGGCTACTTCATCTGGTCGATCCTCGACAACTTCGAATGGGCGGAGGGCTACCGGCAGCGGTTCGGCCTCGTCCACGTCGACTACGAGACGCTGCGGCGCACGCCCAAGGAGTCGTACGCCTGGTACCGCGACCTGATCAAAGGCAACCCGGCCAAAGGCAACCTGATCAATGGCGGCGCGGCCGGGGGCGGCCGGTGAGCGTCGGCCGGGCCGCCGCCGCGACCGGCGCGCCGGTGGGCGGGCGCTGGGTGGGGGCGCTCTCGCTCGCCAACCTCGGTGTCTGGGTGGGCTGGTTCGGCCCGCTGCAACTGCTGCTGGCGCGGCAGGCGGAGCAGTTCACCCCCGGCCACAAGGCCGCCACCCTCGCCCTGGTGACGGGCCTGGGCGCGGCCGTCTCGATGGTCGCCAACCCGGTCTTCGGAGCGCTGTCCGACCGTACGACGGCGCGCGCGGGCCGGCGCGTCCCCTGGGTGATCGCCGGCACCGCGGGCGGCGGCGCCGGGCTGGTCCTCCTCGCCCTGGCGCGGAGCGTCCCCGCCGTCATCGCGGGCTGGTGCCTGGTGCAGCTCGCCCTGAACGCCTCGTTCGCCGCGCTGACCGCGGCCGTACCCGATCAGGTGCCGCCGCGCCGCCGCGGTCTGGTCGGCGGCTGGCTCGGGGTCTCCCAGGTCGTCGGCATCCTGGTCGGCACGGCCCTGGCGACGGTCGCGGGCGGCACCGGCGCGGGGTACCTGGCCTGCGCGGCCTTCTCGGTGGTCGCGGTCCTCCCGTACGTCCTGATGCGACGGGACACCGTCCTCTCCCCCGCCGACCGGCCCGCCTTCCGCTGGCGGTCCTTCCTCGCCGGCTTCTGGATCGACCCGCGCCGCCATCCGGACTTCGGGTGGGCCTGGCTCACCCGGTTCCTGATGAACCTGTCGTACTCGATCAGCACGATGTACCTGCTGTACTACCTGACCGACGCCGTGCACTACACCGACGACGCCGACACCGGGGTGCTGATCCTCACCGCGCTCAACGCGCTGACCCTGCTCTCGACCGTGGTGATCAGCGGCGTCCGCTCGGACCGCAGCGGCCGCCGCAAGCCGTACGTGATCCGGTCGGGGCTGATCATCTCCGCGGCCACCCTGCTGCTCGCCGGGTGGCAGACCTGGACCGGGGCGGTGGTCGCCTCGCTGATCCTCGGCGTCGGCTTCGGCGTGTACACGTCGGTGGACTTCGCACTGCTCACGGACGTGCTGCCGACGGCCGGTGACCGGGGCCGGGACCTGGGCGTCATCAACATCGCCAACGCGCTGCCGCAGGTCCTGGCCCCCGTGATCGCCGCCCCGGTCGTCACGCACCTCGGCGGGTACACGGCCCTGTACGGCCTGGCGGGCGCCCTGGCCCTGGTGGGTTCGGTCCTGGTCCGCCGGATCCGCTCGGTGGCCTAGGCCGACGCCACGACAACCGATGCGGTCGGCGCCGGGCTCGGCGGGCGGAGGGCGAAGAGCCGGAGGAAGAGCTGCGAGAGCGGGCCGATGGCCAGCGCGTACGCGACGGTGCCGACGCCGACGGTGCCGCCGAGCAGGAAGCCCGCCGCGAGGACGGTGACCTCGATCGCGGTCCGCACCAGCCGCACCGACCGCCCGGTGCGCCGGTGCAGGCCGGTCATCAGGCCGTCGCGGGGCCCCGGTCCGAAGCGGGCGGCGATGTAGAGGCCGGTGGCGACGCCGTTGAGGACGATGCCCGCCGCCAGCAGCGCCCCTTGGGCCACGGCGCCGCGCACGTCCGGCACCACGGCGAGCGTGGCGTCCATGGTCAGACCCACCGCGAAGACGTTGGACAGCGTGCCCAGGCCCGGGCGCTGCCGCAGCGGCACCCACAGCAGCAGGACCAGGGCGCCGACGGCCACGGACACGGTGCCGATGCTCCAGCCGGTGCGCTCCGCGATGCCCTGGTGGAAGACGTCCCACGGATCCAGGCCGAGGCCCGCCCGGACCAGGAACGCCGAGCTCGCGCCGTAGAGGGCCAGCCCGGCGTAGAGCTGGAACAGCCGACGGGTGAGCCGGCGCGGGGGGCGGGACGGGGCGGAGGACACCGTGGATCCTTTCCGGGGACCAAAGAGCTAACCGTGTCAGCATGTGGCACCTCCCTGGACACCAGATAGGGCCAATCCGAACCAAGTGGCCTGCTCACTCCCGTGCGCGGCGAGGCCGGTGGACAGCTCGCCTTCCACCGTGAGAATCGGCACATTCCATCCCATTTGCCGGAAATTCAGATCACGCTGGGGCGGTACCGACACGTTTCCAGAGCCACCGGGAGAGAGATGCGACGCGCACACGGCCGTACGGACACCAGGCGGATCGCCCTGACCACCGCGGGCGCGGCCGCCGTGCTCGCCCTCACCGCCCTGCTCCCCGGCACCGCCACGGCGGCGGAGCACCCCGCGGGTCCGGCGGCCCCGGCCGCGGGCACGGTCGGCTCCGGTTCTGTCGGCTCCGGTTCCGTCGGCTCCGGCACCGGCTCCGCCCCCGAGGGCATGCGCCAGCTGTCGTCCTTCACCGTCGCCTTCCCCGCCGCGCCCTACCGCACCCACAACATCGCGCGGGCCGTGGAGCTGATCGACGGGGCCGTCGTCCGCCCCGGCGAGACGTGGAGCTTCAACACGGCAGTCGGCGAGCGGACCGAGCAGAACGGTTTCGTCGACGGGATCATGATTAACGACGGGCGGTACGTGAAAGCTCCGGGCGGCGGCGTCTCGGCCGTCGCGACCACCATGTACAACGCCATGTTCTTCGCGGGCCTGGCTCCGGTCGAGCACGGGGCGCACTCGTTCTACATCGAGCGGTACCCGGAAGGCCGCGAGGCCACCGTCGCCTGGGGCACCCTCGACCTGCGCTGGAGGAACGATTCCGGCCACCCGGTCAGGATCCGCGCCACCTCCACCGACACCTCGGTGACCATCGCCCTGCGCGGCACGCCGAGGTACGACGCGATACGCGCGACCCAGGGCCCGCGCACCCACGTGACCCCTCCGGGCAAGCGGACCGCCACCGGTCCCGACTGCGAGGCGCAGACGCCCCTGGAGGGCTTCGACGTGGCGGTCGACCGGGTCTTCGTACGGGGTGGCCAGGAGGTCAAGCGCGAGACGTACCGCACCCATTACACCCCGCGCGACGAAGTGACCTGCGTCCCGGACCCCTCGGCGAGCCCGACGGCCACTCCGCCCGCACCCACGGCCACACCGACGGCCACGCCTCCGGCCCCCTCGGCGCCCGTCCCCTCGACCTGACGGACGCGTGGTCGATCTCCGGCCAATCGCCCGGCTCCCCCTGGCTCCCACGGGTCGAGCACCTGCGCGACACCGTGGGTGCTGTGTGCATATTCGCGATGAATATGCTTTCGACAACGGCGAAATGAATTCGACATACCCCGTCGCCCTACATTGACAGTGCGCTCCGCCCTGAGAGTTAATTACTCTTTGGGTGGCCGGATGTGGTCGCACATGGCGGGATCAGGTCAGTCCATGACCGGTCCCTACCCTGCTGGTTGGAGTGCGCCGTCGTCACTGGCGGCGCAGGAGTAGGGGGGTGTGCAGCGTCGTGACCGCAATCGTGATCGTACATTGAGCGGGTATTGGCGAATCCGACTTTCCGTGGGGGGATCAATGACCCAGCTCGACCCATTCTCCGTTCCCGATTTCCACCTTCCGTTCGGGAACTCCAAGCATCCGCAGGCGGCCAGGGCGAATGCCGAGGCCACGGCCTGGGCCGTGGAGCACGAGTTGGTCAGCGCCGCGGTGGAACAGTTCGCGGGCATCGGCTTCGGCCATCTCGCGGGACGGGTCAGCGGCGAGGTGCCGTACGAGCGCGTCGTCCTGCTCGCCGAGTGGATGGCCTGGTCCTTCGTCCTGGACGACCAGCACGACCATCTCATCAGGACGGGTGAACTGGCGGCCTGGCGGCCCGTCACCGACGCCATCACCGAACACCTGGAGACCGGCCGGAGCGAGGCGGCTGCGGCGCTCGGCAATCCGCTCGTCAACGGATTCACCGATCTGTGCGACCGGATCCTCGCCGGGATGTCCGGGGCGACCGCGGCCCGCTACCGCGCCCATGTCCCGCTCATGCTGCACTCGTTGGACCAGGAGGCCGGAAACCGCCGGACCGGTGGGCACCCGACGGTCCAGGACTACATCCTCATGCGGCGGCACAGTTCCCAGATCCTGCCGATGATGGACATGGTGGAGGCCGGGCTGGGCCTCGACCTGCCGCAGTCCGTCCACGACCTCCCCGAGTTCCAGACCCTCACCGCCAGCGTCCTGGACGTCATCTCCTGGGGCAACGACGTCTTCTCCCTGCCGAAGGAACACGCCTGCGGGGACAACAACAACCTCGTCTCCCTCATCTCGGCCCGGGACGGCGTCTCCCTCCCGGCCGCCGTCCAGGTGGTGGAGGCCCGCATCCAGGCCCGCATCGAGGAGTACCTGGTCGCGGAGCGGCGGCTCTTCCAGGTCATGGACGCGGACGGCGCCACGCCCCCGTCCGTCCGCACGGCGGTCGAGCGGTACGTGCGCAGCTACGAGGACTGGATGATCGGCGCGGATCTGTGGCAGCGTTACGAGTGCACGCGGTACAGCGACGAACGCTTCGCGGCCGGGATGGAGTCCGCCTACACCCGCCCCGACCTGGTCAACGTGGCATGACAGGAAGTGGACCCATGGCACAACTCGCGCACCCCGGCTCCGTGACCCACGCACCCGTGGTTCCGGGGCGGTTGCCGCTCCTGGGCCACGCGCTCCAGCTGTGGCGGGAGCCGATCGCGTTCCTGGAATCCTTACGGACCCACGGCGACATCGTCCGCATCGACATCGGCACCTGGCCCGTCCACGTGCTCACCGACCCCGACCACGTGCACGCCGTACTGGTGCAGCAGGCCCAGCAGTTCGGCCGCGGCCGGATCTTCGACCGGCTCCGCCCGATGTTCGGCAACGGCATCGTCACGACCGACGGCGAGTTCCACCGCAAGCAGCGCCGGATGATGCAACCGGCCTTCCACCGCAACCACATCGCCGACTACGCCGAGGTGATGTGCCGTCAGGCCGAGGAGATGGCCGGCTCGTGGACCGCGGGCCGTGAGGTCTCGATGGTCACCGAGGCCCGGCGCTACGCCCTCTCCTCGGTCGCCGAGATGATCTTCTCGGGAGAGATGAGCCGGCCCGCCGTCGCGGAGGTGCACCGCTCGCTCCCGATCGTCCTGGAGGGCATGCTGGTGCGCGCGGTCATGCCCAAGTTCCTTGACGGGCTGCCCATTCCGTACAACCGGCGCTTCGACGGGGCCGCCGCGCGGCTGCGCCGGATCATCGACCAGGTCATCGCGCAGTACGGCGACGGGCCGGACGGCCGGGAGGACCTCCTGTCCCTGCTGCTGTCCAGCGTGGACACCGAGACGGGCGAGGGGATGAGCCCCGAGCAGGTGCGCGACGAGGTGATCGCCATCATGTTCGCCGGTACGGAGACCTCGGCGACGACCCTGTCCTGGATCTTCCACGAGCTGGGCCGCCACCCCGAGGTGGAGGAGCGCCTGCACGCCGAGATCGACGCGGTGGTGGGCGAGCGCCCCGTCCGCCCCGAGGACCTGCCCCGGCTGACCTACGCGCACAGCGTCTTCCAGGAGACACTGCGCCTGCACTCGCCCCTGCTCTTCACCCGGCGTGCGCTGGTCCCGCTGACCCTCGGCGGGGTCGCCATCCCGCAAGGGGCCGAACTGGCGTACAGCCCGCACGCGTTGCACCGGGACCCGGCGCTCTTCCGCGATCCGGCGCGCTTCGATCCGGACCGCTGGCACGAGGACTCCGGCGAACGGCCGCGGGCGCACCGCTACCTCCCGTTCGGGGCGGGCCAGCACAAGTGCATCGGCGATTCGTTCGCGGTGGCGGAGATCCTGACGGCGGTGGCGACCGTGGCGTCCCGGTGGCGCCTGGTCCCCGCCCCGGGCATCACCGTCCGCGAGGTCCCCGCGGGGATCCCGCAGCCCAGCGAACTGCCCATGATTCCCACGGCGCGACGCTGACGCCCGGGCCCGTGCGGCAGCGGGCCCGGCGGTGGCGGAGGGTACACGGTTGTTCTCGTACGGGTGGCGAGATACCGCAAGAATGTACTTAAGCAGGAACAACTCACCCCTCGGCCCGTACACTCGGGCGCACGCGCTGGAGGGGGCACGAGTGTCACATGTCACGGAACCACGAGGAGGGGCGCCCAAGCCCCTGCTCGAACGGGAATCCGAAGTCCTGGCGATCCACCGCGCGGTGGACGAACTCTGCGGTTCCCCGGGACCGCTACAGGGTCCGGCCACCCGCCGCGGAGGCGTACTGACCTTCGCCGGGTCGGCGGGCATAGGCAAGACCACACTGCTGGCGGAGGCCCGCAGACTGGCCGCCGAGCGTTCCTGCACCGTGCTCTTCGCACGCGGCGGCGAGCAGGAGCGGCAGGTGCCCTTCCACGTGATGCGGCAGCTCATCCAGCCGACGTTCGCCGCCATGAGCGAGGACGAACGGCGCGAAGCGCTGGGCAACTGGTACAGCATCGTCGCCCCGGCCCTCGGGCTCACCGCCGCGCCGAAGGGCCCCACGGCACCGGACCCGCAGGGCGTGCGCGACGGACTGGACTGGGTCGTCACGCACTTGGCGGTGCGCAGCGCCCCCGTCGTCCTGGTCGTCGACGACGCGCACTGGGCGGACGCCGAATCGCTGGCCTGGCTGACCGCCTTCACGGCCAGGGCGGAGGAGCTGGCCATGCTGATCATGGTGGCCTGCCGACCCGACGAGATCCCCGCCGACGCGGCGGCTTTACGCGCCCTCATGGGGCGCCAGGGGTCACGGCCGCACGAGCTGGCGCCCCTCACCACGACCGCGGTGGCGCGCATCGTGCGCGACGCCCTCGGCGAGGACGCCGACGACGTGTTCTGCCGCGAGTGCTGGGCGATCACGGGCGGAAACCCCTTCGAGGTCGTCGAGTTGGCCATGAAGGGCCGCGACCGCGGGCTGAAACCGCACCAGGACAGCATCCCGCAACTGCGCGACCTGGCTTCCGCCGTCAAGGGCAGCGGCCTCATCGACCGGCTCGAACAGCTCGGGCCGTCCACCACGCGGCTCGCCTGGGCCGCCGCCGTCCTCGGCACCGCGGTCCCGACCGACATCGTCGGCGGAGTCGCGGCGCTCGGCGAGGCACAGGCCGCCGAGGCGATCGACCAGCTGCGCGAGGCCCGCATCCTGACCGTGCTCACCAGCGTGCGGCGCAAGGAGGTGGTGGAGTTCTTCCACCCGCTCATCGCCACCGCCGTATACCGCTCGATCCCGCCCGGTGTCCGGGTCGCCATGCACGGGATGGCCGCGACGGCCCTGGTCAACGACGGGCACGGCGCCGCTGCCGCCGCCCGGCACCTGCTGGAGATGCACCCCGACGGCGATCCCTGGGTGGTGCAGCAGCTGCGCCAGGCCGCCCGCGAGAGCTTCTCCGCGGGTGCTCCCGACGCCGCCCGGCGCTATCTGGCCCGGGCGCTGCGCGAACCTCCCGAGGTGGAGGACCGGGCCGAGGTGCTGTTCGAACTCGGCTCCGCGAACCTCCTGCACGATCCCGCGACCACCATCAACCAGCTCAGAGCCGCGCTGGAGGAGCCCCGGACCGAACAGGGCCTGCGCGAGGCGATCACCTACCGGCTGGCGCAGGCGCTCGGCCACACCGGTCAGCTGGCCGAGGCGGCCGCGCTCCTCGCGGACGAGGCCCGGCGGGCCACCAGCTCACGCACCCGGCTGCGGATGCAGGCCGAGCAGTTCAAGTGGAACTCGGTCCGGGTCGACGAGGAGAACTCGCCCGCCCGCTCCCGGCTCCTCTCCCAGTTCGCCAAGCGGCTCACCGGCCGCGGCCTGCCCGAGCGGCACATCCTGGGACTGCGTGCGTGGGACGCCGTACTGCGCGGCGAACCGGCCGCCACCGCCCTCGGCTACGCCGAACAGGCCCTCGACGGCGGGCTCAGCTGGACCGACCAGGACTTCGGGTTCGAGGTGCCCGCCGTCGTGGCGCTCACCCTGATGTACTGCGACCAGCCCGGCCGCGCCGAAGAACTCTTCAACACCGGCATCGTCGAATTCGAGGCGAAGGGCTGGCGCGGCGCGCACCTGTCCTTCGTCTACACCCTGCTCGGCTACGTCCGCTACCGGCGCGGGCGGCTCGCCGAGGCCGAGGACTTCGTGCGCCAGGGCCTGCAGATCGCCGACCGCGTCGGCCAGGGCATCCCGGCGCAGTGGTACGCGATCGGCACCCTGATCGAGACGCTGCTGGCCCGGGGGAACACCGCCGAGGCCCAGCGGGTCGCCGAGGCCTACAAGCTCGGGGTCGACCCCTTCCCCCGCGCGGTCGTCTACCCCGACCCGCAAGCCGTGTGGGGCAAACTCCTGCTGGCCCGGGGCAGGGTCGAGGAAGGGGAGCAGCACCTCGTCTCGGCGGGCAGGCGGCTCGACCTGCGCGGTGCGCGCAACCCGTCGTGGAGTCCCTGGCAGCTCGACCTGGCCCTGGGGCAGGTGGCCCGCAAGCCCGAGGAGGCCCGGGCCACCGCCGCCGAGGCGCTGGCGCGCGCCCGCGCGTTCGGCACCTCCAGCATGATCGGCCACTCGCTGCGGGTGGCCGCGGCGACCACCGTCGACCCGGCGCGGGCGGCCACCCTGCTCCAGGACGCGGTGGACCACCTCGAACAGTCCCCCGCGGCCTGCGAACTCGCGCACGCGCTGATCGACCACGGCACGGCCCTGCACACGATCGGCAGCCGCCACCACGCGGCCCAGCAGCTCTACCGGGGCATGGAGACCGCCGTCGCGTGCGGGGCGGACGGACTCGCGGGGCGGGCCCGCTCCCAGCTCGCGTCGGCCGGACTGCGCCCGCGCCGGCTGCACACCTTCGAACAGGACACCCTGACGGTGGCGGAGAGCGCGGCGGCCCGGCAGGCCGCGCTCGGTCTCGACAACACGGCGATCGCCGCGGAGCTGAAGACGGACGCGCAGTCCGTCTCCGAGCTGCTCTCCGCGGCGTTCACCAAACTGGGCACCGACCGGCAGGGGCTGCCCCGCGCGCTGGGAGACTGATCCGCGCTACCCCTGGAGTGGCGGGACCTGTCGGGACCACCAGAACGCGCACTGGTGGTCCGCGGCGAACGCCGGGTCCGGCCGTGTCACGGCCGGGCCGAGCGTCAGCACCGTACCGGCGGGACCGGTCGCGGGCCACGGGGTCTGTCCCGCCACCACGGGGGCTCCGTAGCGGGCGAAGGCGCCCCAGTACCGCTGCATCCGGGTCCCCAGCGCGCGCTGGACCTCGGTCAGCGGGCGGTCCCCCATGGTGAAGTCGTACAGGTAGGCCAGCTCGGCGCTGTGCGCGTTCGACTCGTCCAGCCCCGGCACCTGGGCTCCCGCCAGCGTCGGGGAGTCCGGGTCGTCGAATTCGTAGGCGAAGGTGGGTACCTGACGGGCGAACAGCCGGGCGGTCCTCGCGGTCTCGCAGGCGAAGGCGGAGTCGGTCATGAGGGCCGACAGCGCCAGGTACGGGGATCCGTGGGCCGCGACCGGGTAGCGGGCCAGGACCTCCGGGCCCGCCGCCCCGTAGGTGGCCGACACCTGGCGCTCGTACTCCTCCTCCGTGAGCCGGGGCTGGGTCAGGGCGACGAAGAACCGTGCCTCCGAGCGGGTGCTCCCGATCAGGACCGGGACCTTGTTCCAGGTCCCGGCGGCGATCGCCCCGGCCGGGTCCCGGGGGAGCAGGCCGTCGCCCGATGCCGGGCCCGACGTGGGCAGCGTACGGGCCGCGTCCACCAGCGCCGCTCCGTCGGCGGCCCGCAGGCATACGGCGACCGCGGCCGGGTCGGCGCAGCCCGCCCGGGCGGCGAAGGCCCGCGCCTCGGACGCGGCGCGCTCCGCGTCCGGGGTACGGAGCAGGGTGCACGGCCCGCTCTGCAGCACGGCCCGGTGGAACAGTCCCGCCGCGGACGGGGCGGCCAGCAGCCCGCACACCGAACCGCTGCCCGCCGACTGGCCGGAGACCGTCACATTGCCCGGATTCCCGCCGAAGGAGGCGATGTTGCGCCGGGTCCAGCGCAGCGCCTCGATCTGGTCCATCAGGCCGAAGGAGCCGGAGCGTTCGGCCCCTTCCCCGGCCAGCTCGGGAAGTCCCAGGTAACCCAGCTGACCCAGGCGGTAGTTGATGCTGACGACGACGCTGTTCGTGAGCGCCGCCATCGCGCGTCCGCCGAACTGGGTGCCGGTGCCCTGGCTGTACGCGCCCCCGTGCATCCAGAAGATCACCGGCAGCCGGTCCCCCGGCCGGGCGTCCCGCGGCCGGTACACGTCGAGGTGGAGGCAGTCCTCGCTCACCGCCAGCGGATCCCGCAGGCCGAACGGCGAGAACTGCAGACAGGCGGGTCCCTGCCGGTCGGCCTCGCGCACCCCGGACCAGGGGCTCGGCTCCCGGGGCGCGCGCAGCCGGAACTCACCGACCGGTGCGCCGGCGTAGGGCACGCCGAGGAACTCCTGCGCGCCGTCGTGGGCCCGGCCGCGCAGCGCGCCCTGGGCCACGGCGACCACCGGGCGGTCCGGCCCGCCGGGTGCGGCGGCGGCCGGGAGTGCCCCGGCGATCAGGGCGGTGAGCGCAAGTACCGTACCGAGTAAGGCTTTTGACGGGATGAGCCGGGCGAACCGGGTGCTCCGGGTCGTGGTGTGTGGCATCCGTACTCCTTCTCCTTGGTTCGGGGCCGTCCGGGGGCGGGATGGTGTGCGCCCGCCCCAACCCCGGGGCGGGCGGCACTTTGACGACAGGCCCTACGGGCGCAGCCCGGCCATCAGGGCGCGGGTGACGGCGAAGTCGGCGGGCCCGGTGTTCCAGTCGGCGTTGATCGGGCTGACGGCGATCTTCCCGGCGCTCACGGCCTCGACGTCGCCGCCCCGGGCCGGGGTCCGCAGGTCCACCTTCACGCCGACCTTCCAGGTGCCGTCGCCCGCGTCGGTGAAGTCCTCTTTCAGCAGCTGCTGCGGGTCCTGGAAGGTGGCGGCCACCCCGGCGGCGGTGCCCTTGCCGTCGGCACCGACGACGGGGTGGTTGACGTTGAGGCCGACGCCCGCGGGCAGCAGCGGCCCGGACCCGGCCCGCGCACTCAGCCGGTCGATCAGCTTGACGGCGAAGTCCAGGGTCGGACCCATGGCGTTGACCGTGGTCACGGGGTCGGGCGCGGTGACGCCGCCGGTGCTCAGGGCGATGGCGGGGACACCGGACTCCAGCCCGGCGACGGCGCCGCCGACCGTACCGGAGTGGGTGGCGAGGGCGGCCACGTTCGGGCCGAAGTTGGTGCCGGACACCACCAGGTCGGGGGCGTTCCCGTCGAACACCGCGGAGAGCCCGAAGGCCACCGCGTCGCCGGGAGTCCCGTCCACGGCCCACACCTTGGGCTCCGGGTGGCGCACCGTGACGGACGGGACGTTCGACGTCTTCGTCCCGGCGCCGCTCTGGTTGGTGAGCGGCGCGACGATGGTGACGTCGTGCCCGGCGGCCGTCAGGCGGGCGAACGCCAGCCGGATGCCGGGCGCATTGTAGCCGTCGTCGTTGGTGAGCAGGATCCGCAGCGGGCGCGCGAGACCGGACACCGCTCCGGATGCCGCGCCGTCCTGCGCCGCGGCGGCGGGCACCGTACCGGCGAGGCCGGGTACGCAGAGCAGCAGGGTGGCCAGGGGCAGAACTCGCTTGCGTTGCACGGAGCACTCCTTGGGAGAGGGGAGAGGGGGTGAAGTGAGGGGTGTGCGGGGTCAGCGCACGCTGCGGATCGGGAGGATGGCGAGGGCTCCGACCAGCGAAAGGCCGCCGCCGACCAGGAACAGCGGGGTGTACCCGCCGAGGGTGGTGACCACGGCGGAGGCGACGAACGGGGCGATGATCTGCGGCCCGGCGTTCGCGATGTTGAGGACTCCCATGTCCCGGGCCGCGTCCTCGGCCCGGGGCAGGACCAGGGTGACGAGCGCGGTGTCGACGGCCATGAAGCAGCCGAAGGCGAGGCCGTTGAGCGCGCTGAAGACGAGCATCCCGGTCCACGTCGGGCTGACCACGGGGACGACCATCACCAGCCCGGCGAGGGCCGCGGACACTCCGACGAACACCTTGCGGCGGTTCCAGCGGTCGGACAGCATCCCGCCGATCACCGTGGAGAGTGCCATGGCCACCATGGAGACCGGGGTGAGCACCGCCATGGCGGCGGGCGGGGTCAGCCCGGCGGGCAGTGCGATGTGATCGCCCAGGATGTAGAGCTGGTAGCCGACGACCGAGAAGTAGCCGAGGACCATCAGGGCCCGCCCGATGAAGGCCCACCGGAAGTCGTGGTGCCCGAGCGCCGAGAGGAACGCCTTGACCTGGGCGCCCTTGGGGGCACGCGGAGCGTCTTCGGCGGGTGCGGCCGGGTCCGCGCCGCGCGGCAGGTCCCGGCAGAAGGCGGTGAGCAGCATCGCGGCCGCGGCGATCACCCCGCCGAAGACGAGGTAGCCCGTGCGCAGGTGGTCGGCGGTCTGGGAGGCGATCAGTACGCCGACCGTGCCGCCTATGGGCAGGCCCAGACCCACCACCGCGGACGCGGTGCCGCGCCGGGAGACCGCGACCCGGTCGGGCACGATCGCGGTGACGGCGGCCTGGTAGACGTTCATCGTCGCCTGGATCAGACACCAGCCGATGCCGACGAGCAGGGCGGTACGGACGCTGCCGAGGAAGGCCAGGCCGGCGAGCGAGCCGAGGGCGCCGCCCAGGATCCAGGGGCTGCGGCGTCCGCTGCGGTCGGAGAGGGCTCCGGCGATGGGGTTGAAGGCGGTCGCGAAGATCGCGCTGATGCCGCCGATCAGGCCGAGGACGGCGACCTTGTCGTCGCCCGCGATCGCGGCGATCTGGGTGGGGAGCAGGATCGAGCCGACGCCCATGTAGACCGCCATCATCGCGGAGTTGGCGACGAGCAGCAGGAGCAGGAGCCCGCGTCTGTGGGGAGGTTCGTGATCCGCCGGGACGGGCGGATCGATGAGCTCGTTCGTGACCATGACGACTCCTCGGGGACGGAGCGGGGAGGTGGGGTGGGGTGGGGTGGGGTGGGGATGTGCCGTGAGGCGGGGGCGGGCCGTCGGGGTGCGGGGCCACGCGGAGGGGTGAGGTCGCCGCGGGTGCTGTCGCGGAGCAGCCGGGTCCGTGCCGTGGTGCGACGTGCTCGGCGTACGCGACGCGAAGGGCGTTCAACGCGATGTTGTTACACGTGTCACTTTCGGCGTCTGGACACTGTGTAGCACCCATCCCCGGGGCCCGCCAAGACCTTGCGCCGGTCAATACACAGATCGTGACCCACGACCGGAAGCGCGCTCAGGCACGTGTAACCGACCTGTTGCAGCCACTGACCAGGCCGGTGGCGTCCGAAAACCCTCTTGCTCTTGTGGCGGTGGTCACGCTTCCGCAATACTCCGTGCCGCAGCGCGACGCCCTCGTCGCCGCCCCCGTCGCCGCCCGCCGGAAACGTCCGCCCCACCCCCTGCGGGCCCGGTCCGGCTTCCCCCTCTCGCGGCCCCCGCGGTTCCTCCGCGCCGGGTCACCGCCGCACGTCCGCGCACCCGCTCCCCGAGCGCCCCACCGCCCCGGGAAACGATCCCGAAAGGCCCCGCCATGCCGCGCTCCGCCGTCCCCGCGCCGCCACACGTCCACACCCGGCCGCCCCGGCACCACCTGCCCGCGGGTCCCCCTCGGTACGCCCTCACCGCGGGTGCCGTCCTGCTCCTCGTCCCCGTGCTGACCGGACTGCTGCTGCGGGTGGACTCACGGCCCTTCTTCCAGGGCCTCGACGACGCCTGGGCCGGTGCGGCGGGCGGTTCGCCCGAGGGCGCCGCCACCGGGTTCGCCCTCGCGCTCGACCGGCTCGGCGGGCCGCTGGGGCTGATCCTCCCGCTGATGCTGACGGGCGGGCTCTGCGTGTACGGGCGCTGGCGGTCGGCGCTCTTCGTCCTCGCCGCCGCCGTCCTGGCCAACGTGCTCGTCGCACTGCCCCTCAAGCGCCTCGCCGGGCGGCCGCGGCCCCCGCACACATGGGTCCTGGTGAACGACGGCTCCTACCCCTCCGGCCAGGTCTTCAGCACGGTCGCCCTGGTCATCGCGATCGCGGTGGTGGCGGTCCCGCCGGGCGGGCGGCGCTGGTGGTGGCCGGCCGGCGCCGCGTACACCGCGGCCATGATGTGGAGCCGTACGTGGCTGCACGCGCAGTGGCTGAGCGACACCGTCGGCGGCGCCCTGGCCGGAGCGGGCGCCTGCCTGCTCCTGTGGCGCGCGTTCGCGCCCCTGCTGGACGCGGAGGCGGAGCACGCGGCGGCCAACACCCTCTGGCTATGAGGGCCGGGGCCTCCGCCCCGGCCCCGCGGGCGTCGAGGCGTCCCTCACCTGGTGGACGAGCCGTCCGGCCCGCCGACCCGGCGGAGCGCCTCCAGGGGATACGGGGTCCGCCTGCTCTCGAAGCGGAACTCGCGGTAGTAGTCCGTCATCACCGCGGCGACCGGGGCGTGGCGGATGAGGATCGCCGCGACCTGCGGCGGAATTCCCGTCGGAGGTTCCCCCCGGGCGCAGGCGTGCACGAACGCGCTGCGCTCGTCCCGCTCGTACCCGTACAGGGCGGTGGTGAGCCACTGCACCAGGTGGGTGACGGTGTAGCAGCGGTCATAGGTTTGGTGTGCGGCGAAGAAGTCGGCCTCCTCCTTCGACAGGTCGAAGCGGGAGGAGATCGCGAGGCCGAAGTCCGTGAAGAACAGACGCTCGCCGTCGGTGAGGACGTTCTGGAAGTGGCCGTCGAAGTGCAGGAGCCCGCGGGCGTTCATGAAAGAGGTTCCGGCCTCAAGTTCCTCGGCCACCATGGCGCATGCCCGCTCGGCCGTCCCATCGTCGGCTTTGACCTGGACGTCCAGCCAGTCGTGCAGGTTCTGCGGGATGTACTCCAGGAACAGTGCGACGCTCGCCGAGGAGTCCCGCAGCGCCTCGATCCGGTGGCGCACCTGCGGTCCGCCACCCCAGTAGGCGACGGCCCTCTCCACGTCGGCCAGTTCCTCGGGCAGCACCTGCCCGGGGTGCGGCAGCACCCGCCAGTGGTACATCAGCGGAAAGCCCTCATGGTCCTGTGCGAGCACCCAGTTCGTCGTCATGGTGTGCACGGCCAACTCCCGCCAGGCCCCCCATCCCGGGCTTCCGGGAACCCCGAGGCCGGGATGGCAGAAGGTGGGCAGCCCGAAGAGGTTCGCCGTGGACCGGACGTTCTCCGGCTGCCTTTCCAGATCGGTCAGCGGCAGCCGCTTGACGAAGACCGGGGTTCCGCCGACCTCCAGCAGCGCCGAGGTCCCGCCGATGCCGGAACCCATCGGTGTGGCCGCATCCACGAGGTCGCGCAGTTCGCGATCACTGCACAGCGCCAGCGATGTGGAGACGGCGCCGTAGGCCGCCAACCGCGCACCACGCGACGCGTCGAAGCTCTCGACGACCACCTCCACCAGGGCACCCACCTCTCCGACAGACCGCCACCGCTCAGTGGCCGGGTGCAGTCTATCGAGAATCATTGACGGTCGTTGAAATTTCGACATACTCTCGACAGGTCGGCGCGCGTACGGCGCGCGGCCCAGGAAGGATCGGCTCATGGCTCATATCCCAGGCCCGGACGAGACCGTGGTGGACC
The DNA here is from genome assembly GCF_036346295.1 of Streptomyces sp. NBC_00536. Lineage (NCBI taxonomy): Bacteria > Bacillati > Actinomycetota > Actinomycetes > Kitasatosporales > Streptomycetaceae > Streptomyces > Streptomyces sp. NBC_00536. Next base: position 639,905 of record NZ_CP107819.1, read on the forward strand.
TGCCCGGCGGGCGGCTGCGCGGTGCGGTGGAGGGCGGGCTCGCCGTCTTCCGGGGCGTGCCCTACGCGGCTCCCCCGTGCGGCCCGCTGCGCTGGCGGGCCGCACGGCCGCACCCCGGCTGGAGCGGCACCCGGGACGCGACGGCCGACGGCCCCAGCGCTCCGCAGTTGTACCGGGAGGGCGGGGACCCGGTCCTCGGCGGACACGGCGAACCGCCCTTCGACGAGGACTGCCTCACCCTCAACGTCTGGACCCCCGCGGCCGACGACGCCCGCAGACCGGTGCTCGTCTGGATCCACGGAGGCGGCTTCGTGTCCGGCTCCGGCTCGCTGCCCATCTACTCCGGAGCCACCTTCGCCCGCGACGGTGACCTCGTCGTGGTCAGCGTCAACTACCGCATCGGGCCACTGGGTTACGTGTACTCCGCGGAGGACGGCGGCAACCACTGGCTGAGCGATCAGCTCGCCGCCCTGCGCTGGGTGCGCGAGAACATCGCGTCCTTCGGCGGCGACCCGGACACCATCACCGTCGCGGGCCAGTCGGGCGGCGCGGTGTCCACCGCGGCCCTCGCCGGTCACCCGGACGCCGCGGGCCTGATCCGGCGGGTCATCCTGATGAGCCCGCCCTTCGGGCTCGATTTCCCCACGCCCGAAGCCTCCTTGGAGCGCACCGCCGCCTATCTGGAACTCGCCGGGGCCGAGAGCCTCGCCGCATTGCGCTCCCGGGACTGGCCCGAGCTGATCGGCGCCGCGGGCGGGCTCTTCGCCCGTACGACGCGCTGGGGTTACTGGCCCACGCCGTTCCTCCCCGTGATCGACGGCGCCGCCCTCCCGCGCCATCCCGCCGAGGCCCTGTCGCACGGGGCCGCGGCCGGGATCGAGGTGCTGATCGGCTGGACGCGCGAGGAGGCCAACTTCGGCTTCGCCCTGGACGAGGGAATCGCGGGCGCCGACCGGGAGCGGGTCACCGCCCGGATCGCGGACACCTTCGGGGCCGGGGCCGCCCCCGGCGCGTACACGGCGTACGAGCGCGCCCGGCCGGGGGCGCGGCCGGCCGACGTCCTCATGGACCTCATCACCGACGAGCTGTTCCGGATGCCCGGGGTGCGGTTCGCCGAGGCGCGGGCCGCGGCGGGGCGGCCGGTGTGGGTCTACCAGTTCGATCTGCCCTCGGCCGCCCACGAGGGGCGGCTCGGCGCCGCCCACTGCCTCGAACTCCCCTTCGCCTTCGGGAACTTCGACCAGTGGGCGCACGCCCCGCTGGTGGCCGGGCTGCCGCCCGCCGTCCGCGACGGTCTCGCGCACACCATGCACCGGGCCTGGATCGCCTTCGCCCGCACCGGCGACCCGAACCACCCGGACATGCCGCACTGGGGCCCGTACGAGCGGGACACCCGCACCACGATGCGCTTCGACTCGGTGGTCACCGCCCTCGGCGACACGGCCGGGGACTCCCGTCGGCTGCACGAGGGCGCGCTGCGCAGGCTGTCGTCGTAGGGGTACGCAGGGACGCTCGGCGGGGGCCCTTCCGGGTGTGCGGCGCACGCCTGGGCGGGCCCCCGCTCCCTTGATCTAACTCGTGTAACCTTCGGAGGGAAGGCACCGGGCCGATCGAAACGAGCGTCGAGGGACGTCATGACCAGAGACACTCCTGTCCCCGCCTCCCTCACCAGCGCCGACGTGGCCCGGCTCGCCGGGGTGTCGCGCGCCACCGTGTCCTTCGTACTCAACGACACCCAGGGCCACCGGGTCAGCGCGGCCACTCGCGCGCGCGTCCTCGACGCCGCCCGGCAGCTCGGCTACGTACCGAACGCCGCGGCGCGCTCGCTGCGCGCCGGGCGCAGCAACCTCGTCCTGATGCCCTCGTCCATCTCCGCCGTCGGCCGCCTGGTCAGCGACTGGGTCGACGACCTGCACAGCGAGCTGGACCGGCACGGTTACACCGCCGTCCTGCACGCGGGGCGCTTCACCGACCCCCTCGACGCCGCCCGCGCCTGGGCCGAGCTGCGCCCGGCCGCCGTGATCGCCCTCGACGGCGACTCGCTGACCTCGCAGGCCGCCGAGCTGCTGACCCGGGCGGGGGTGCGGGGGCTGCTCGCCTTCGCGGCGCGGCCCGTACCCGGCGTGCACACCATCGGCTTCGACCACGCGCGGATCGGCGCCACCGCCGCCGAGCACCTCATCGCCCGCGGCCGGACCCGGATCGGCGTGGTCATGCCGCAGGAGCGCGGCCTCGCCGCGCTCGCCGGACCGCGGCTGGCGGGCGCCGAGTCCGTCGCCGCCCGGCACATGGCCACGGTGACCCCGGTGGAGCTGTCGTACACCCGCGAGTCGGCGATGACACTTGCCCGGCGCTGGGCGGATCTCGGCCTGGACGCCGTCTTCGCCTACAACGACGAGTACGCCGCGCTGCTGCTGCACGCGCTGCGGGCCGAGGGGTTCGCCGTACCGGACGACGTGGCGATCGTGGGCTCCGACGACCTGGTCCTCTCCGCGCTCCAGCAGCCCGCGCTGACCTCGATCCGGCTGGAACTCGTCCCGCCCGCCCGGGTCGCGGACGCCGTGCACGAGCTGATCGAAACGGGCACGACCGCCCCCATGCCCGAGATAGAGGCGGTACTGGTGCACCGCGAGACCTCGTAGGGCGCACGGCCCGTGGCTCAGACCGCTGACGCGGCCCCGGTCCCGGCTTCGCGCGCGAGGGCGGGTCCGCACAGCCACCAGGCCAGCAGCGCGGCACCCGCTCCGGCGGCCGCGCCCGCGACGGTGTCGCTGAGCCAGTGCGCGTGCAGCCACGTCCGGCTCCACATCATGGCCAGGGTGAACAGCGCTCCCCCGGCCCACCAGAGCCGACGCCGCGCGGCAGGCACCAGCAGGACGCCGAAGAGCACGACGAGCAGCGCCGCGCCCGCCGCGTGCCCGGACGGGAACGAGCCGTGGTCGACCCGGACCAGCGGGTGGGCCGGGCGCGGCCGGTCCACCAGGTACTTCAGCCCCTGGACGACGAGCATGTTGCCGAAGAGGTAGACGCCGAGCAGGAACCCCGCCGACACCCACCGCCGTCGCACCAGCAGGAAGAGCAGCAGGGCGAGCGGTACGACGATCCCGGCCGGGCCGCCGAACCAGTTGAGGGCGGACGCGACCAGGGCGTACGGCCCGTCGTGCGGGCCGCCCATCCACGACAGCCAGCGGTCGTCCGCGCCCTGGAACGGCGGGGCCGCCGGGTGCCGCCGTACGACGAGGGCGAGCGCCGCCGGTACGGCGAGCAGCAGGAGGCCGACGAGCAGGACGCCGGGGCGGCGCCGGGCGGCCCGGTCTCCCGCCGGGGTCGCGGGAGCGGCGGGCACGGACGGTGGGGCGAGGGGGGTGCGGGACATGACTGCCTGATTCGTCGGTGGGGTGCGTCGGTGGGGCTCACGCGGCCGTTGCACGGCCGGGGGTGGGGTGAACGTCGTGCCCGTGGGGGCCCGGCGGTGCGGGCCGGGCCCCCCACGGGCACGGTGGTGATGTCAGTGCCGACCGGGCTCAGGCATCGGCACCGAGGTGGCGGGCCAGGAAGGCGACGCTGTCCGCGACGATGCGCGGGACGTCGGGCGAGCCGAGGAAGATGTGGTCGGCGCCCTCGACGGGCTCCAGGGTGACCTCGCCGCCCGCTTCCGCCAGGGCCGCGGCGAGCTGCTCGCTCTGGCTGTAGGGGACCAGGCCGTCCTGCCGGCCGTGGACGAGCAGGAACGGCGGCGGGTTCGAGCCCGGGGTCGCGTGCGTGACGGGGCTGGCGGCCCTGGCCAGCTCGGGGCGCTCGGCGACGGGTGCGCCGAGGAGGGCCACGTACGGGTCGGGGAACTCGGTCCCGGGCGCCACCGGCATCTCCGGCATCGGGTGCGCCGAGAGGGAGACCAGGTCGGAGACCCCGTACCAGTCGACGACGGCCCGGACCGCGGTGTCCCCGGAGCCCACGCCGTGCGCGCCCTCCAGCGCTTCGCCGTCCGCGCTGTGCGGGCCGACGAGGCCCGCGAGGGCGGCCAGGTGGCCGCCTGCGGACTCGCCCCAGACGCCGATCCGGTCCGGGTCGATGCCGAGGACCGCGGCGAACTTGCGGACGTAGCGGATCGCGGCCTTCACATCGTGCAGCTGCGCCGGGAAGGGGGCCTCCAGGCTGTGCCGGTAGTCGATGGAGACCAGGGCGAGCCCGGCTCCCAGTACGGCGCCGTGCAGCAGGGCGGCGGGCACGGTGGGCGGCGGGTAGCGGCGGTCGCCGTCGAGCCAGCCGCCGCCGTGGATCCACACGACCGCCGGGAACGGGCCCTCGCCCGGGGGTACTTGGACGTCGAGCAGCCGGGGGCGGTACCCGGGCGTGGTGGCGTAGGTGACCCCGTCGTGGCGGCGGATCCCGTGCACGTCCGTCACCGGCGGTACGGGCGCCTGGTAGGGCGGGGGCGGCCAGGTCATGTCGCCCATGTCGACTGCGGGCGGAGCTTCGGTCATTGCGGCCCTTCCAATCTGCGCGGCCCCGGTACGGGCAAGGCTTCGTAACGTATGTCCGAATTGCTTGCGCGGGATACCGGGGAGGCTTAACGTGTTACACGTGTAATCACGACTGTAGCGACGCGTTTCCGCTGACCACAAGCCCACGGGCCGGGTGAGTTCCTCACCCGTTACACGAGCCGTAGCGCGGATGGCGTCGCCTTCCCTCCAGGGAGCACTCCATGCTCACCGCCAGCCCCTCGCCCGCCGCCGCACAGGCCACCACCCCCGGGGCGGTCCGCGCCTTCGCCCGCTGGACCGCCGAGCCCACCGCCGCGGCCGTCCCGCTGATCCGGTCGCGCGTCCGGGCCGTCCTCGACGGCTGGCGGGTCACCGCCGGGATCGCCGACGTCCTGCTGCTGGCCGTCAGCGAGCTGACCGGCAATGTCGTCCTGCACGCCGCCTCCACGCGCCGCATGCGGGTCGGGGTCACCCTCCGCGCGGGCTGGCTGCACCTGGAGGTCACCGACGGAGCGCTCGCCCCGCCCCGGCTCCCCTCCCCCCGCACCACTCCCCCCACCCTCCTCGCGGAGATCGATCCGGACGCCGAGACGGGGCGCGGCCTGCTGATGGTGGAGCTGATGGCGGCCGAGACGGGCGGTGAACTCACTTTTGCCGCAGGCGAGTTCGGCAACCGCGTCGGGGTCCGCGTGCCGGCTGCCTGACGGCGGCCCGGGAGGCCGCGGCGGGGGCGTGGCGGGGGCACGGCGGGGGCGTCCACGTCTCTGAAATATCGCGAATGATTGACGATCGCCAAAATATCGAGATACTTGCCCCATCTCCCCCGCTGCTCCCCGATTGAGGTGGCGCCCCATGGAGCTCTCCCCCTCGGCACATGCCGATTCCTTCTGCCGCGACCGGCTTCCGCCCTTCGCCCTCTGGCCCCGACTCCACTTCGACCTGCCGGAGCTGGCCTATCCGGACCGGCTCAACTGCGCCCACAGCCTGCTCGACGACGCCGTCGAGCGGTGGGGACCCGACCGCCCCTGCCTCCTGACCCCGACCGAGAGCTGGACGTACGGCGAACTGCTCCGGCGCGCCAATCAGGTCGCCCAGGTGCTCACCGAGGACCTGGGCCTGCTGCCCGGCAACCGCGTCCTGCTGCGCGGACCCAACACTCCGTGGCTCGTCGCCGCCTGGTTCGGCGTCCTGAAGGCGGGCGGGGTGGCCGTCACCACCGTGCCGCTGCTGCGCGCGGCCGAACTCGCCGAACTGTGCGGGATCAGCCGGCCCGCGATCGCCCTGTGCGACCACCGGTACCTCGAAGAACTCCGCTCGGCCGCCGCCGCCCCCGAGGCCGCCACTCCCGAGGCCGGGTCCGCAGAGGCCGGAACCGCCCCGCTGGTGGTCCCGTACGGCGGCCCCGGCGCGGAGGACCTCACGGTCCGCTGCGCCGCCAAGGACGGCGACTTCGCCTCGGTGGAGACGGCCGCGGACGATGTCGCGCTGATCGCCTTCACCTCCGGCACGACCGGGCGGCCCAAGGCCACCCTGCACTTCCACCGGGACGTCCTCGCCAACGCGGACACCTTCTCCCGGCACGTGCTGCGGCCCCGCCCCGACGACGTGTTCACGGGCACCCCGCCGCTCGCCTTCACCTTCGGCCTCGGCGGGCTGGTGGTCTTCCCCCTGCGGGTCGGCGCCTCGACCCTGCTGATCGAGCAGGCCACGCCCCGGCAGCTCGCCGACCTCGTCGCCGCGCACGGGGTCAGCGTCCTGTTCACCGCGCCGACCGCCTACCGCGCGATCCTGGCCGAGGGCGCGGCCGACCGGCTGGCGGGGCTGCGGCGCTGCGTGTCCGCCGGTGAGCCGCTGCCCGCCGCCGTGTGGGAGGAGTTCCACGCCGCCACGGGGCTGCGGATCATCGACGGCATCGGCGCCACCGAGATGCTGCACGTCTTCATCTCCGCGGCCGACGAGGACATCCGGCCCGGCTCGACGGGCCGCCCCGTCCCCGGCTACCGCGCCGCCGTGGTCGACGAGCACGGCGAGCCCGTGCCCGACGGGCAGCCCGGCCTGCTGGCCGTCACCGGGCCCACCGGCTGCCGCTACCTCGACGATCCGCGCCAGTCGGCGTACGTCCGGGGCGGCTGGAACATCACCGGCGACACCTACGTCCGCGACGCCGACGGCTATTTCTGGTACGTGGCCCGCAGCGACGACATGATCGTCTCCTCCGGCTACAACATCGCGGGACCGGAGGTCGAGAAGGCGCTGGGCGGCCATCCGTACGTCGTGGAGTGCGGTGTCGTCGGAGTCCCCGACGAGCGGCGCGGGATGCTCGTCAAGGCGTACGTGGTCCTGCGCGCCGGGGTTCCGGCCACCGCGGCCACCGCCCGGGAACTCCAGGACCACGTCAAGGCGGTCATCGCCCCCTTCAAGTACCCGCGCGCCGTGGAGTTCGTACCCGAACTCCCGCGCACCGGGACCGGCAAGCTCCAGCGCGGCCAACTGCGCCTGCGGGCCCGGGAGTCGGACGGCCCGCCGCCCCCGAACCTGCCCAGCGTCGTGATCGAACGCCGCGTCGAGTGGCCCGACACCGACGCGGCCGGCCACTACCACCATTCCACGGTCGTGCGCTGGGTCGAGGCGGCCGAGGCCGTGCTGCTGCGCCGGCTGGGCCTGTCCCACCTGTTCGGCAGCACGCCCCGGGTCCGCTTCGAGGCCGACTACCGGGCCCGGCTCTGGTTCGGCGAGGCCGTGCGGACGGAGCTGCGCGTCACCAAGGTCGGCGCCAGCTCCCTGCACTACGCCTTCACCGTCCACGGGGAGGAGGGCGCGGAGGCCGCCACCGGCCGCATGGTCATCGCCCATTCCGCCGCCCGCGCCACGGGGGCCACCCCCTGGCCCGCCGAGGTCCGCGCGGTCCTCACCCAGGCGGGACCGCAGAGCCCCGAACTGATCGAGCACACCCGAGGAGGCGCCCCGTGCGCGTAGCAGTCATCGGAGGCGGGCCCGGCGGCCTGTACTTCGCCGCCCTGGCCAAACAGCTTTCCCCGCACTGGGAGATCACCGTCTGGGAGCGCAACTCCCCCGACGACACCTTCGGTTTCGGGGTCGTCTTCTCCGACGAGACCCTCGACGGCATCGCCCAGGCCGATCCGGTCGTGCACGCCGCGATGTCGGCGGAGTTCGCCCGCTGGAGCGACATCGACGTCCGCCACCGCGGGCACACCCTCACCTCCGGCGGCCACGGTTTCGCCGCGCTGGGCCGCCGTCGGCTGCTGGGCATCCTCCAGGACCGCTGCGCCGCCCTGGAGGTCGACGTCCGCTACCGCACCCAGGCCCCGCCGCCGGAGCAACTGGCCGCCGACTACGACCTGGTGGTGGCCTGTGACGGCGTACGGTCGGCGACGCGCGCCGCCTACGCGGACACCTTCGCCACCGATCTGGACGAGCGCACCGGCCGCTACATGTGGCTGGGCACCGACAAGGTCTTCGAGGCCTTCACCTTCATCGTCGAGGAGCGGGACTTCGGCACCCTCCAGGTGCACGCGTACCCGTACGACGACACCCGGTCCACCTTCATCGTCGAGATGGACGAGGACACCTGGCGGCGCGGCGGCTTCGACCGCTCCGAGGGCCGGGACCTGCCGCCCGGCGCGAGCGACGAGGAGGGCATCCGCCGCTGCGAGGAGATCCTCGCCGGCCACCTCGACGGGCACCGGCTGCTGCCCAACAACTCCAAGTGGCTGCGCTTCACCACGGTGCGCAACCGGACCTGGCGCCACGGCAACACCGTGCTGCTCGGGGACGCCGCGCACACCGCCCACTTCTCGATCGGCTCCGGCACCAAGCTCGCCATGGAGGACGCCCTCGCGCTGGCCGCCTGCCTGCACGAACACCCCGACGTGCCGGGCGCGCTGGCGGCGTACGAGGACGAGCGCAGGCCGGTCGTGGAGTCGACGCAGCGGGCGGCCCAGGCCAGCCTCGAATGGTTCGAGCACATCGACCGGTACACCGGCCAGGACCCGCACCAGTTCGCCTTCAACCTGCTGACCCGCAGCCGCCGGGTCACCTACGACGGTCTGCGCGCGCGGGACGAGGAGTTCACCACCGCGGTCAACGCCTCCGCCCCGGTGCCGCCGATGTTCCGGCCCTTCCCGCTCGGGGGTCTGCGGCTGCGCAACCGGATCGTCGCGGCGCCCGTCGCCCTGTCGACGGCCCGCGACGGGGTGCCGGGCGACTTCGACCTCGTCCACCTCGCCACCCAGGCGCTCGGCGGCCCGGCCCTGGTCCTGGCCGGGGCGACCGCCGTCAGCGCGGACGGACGGACCGACGCGGGCTGCCCCGGGCTGTGGACCGACGAGCAGGAGGCCGCCTGGCGGCGGATCACCGCGTTCGTGCACGGGCAGTCGGACGCCTGCCTGGGCGTCCAGCTCACCCATGCGGGCCGCCGCGCGGCCGACGGGGCGCCGCTGGCCGCCTCCGCGCTGGCCTGGGACGAGGGGAGCCCGCTGCCGCGGGAGGCCACCCGGGCCGATATGGACCTGATCGTGCGGGACTTCACACGGGCGGCCGAGCGGGCCGACCGGGCCGGGTTCGACGTACTGGAACTCCAGTACGGGCACGGCCATTTGATGTCCGGGTTCCTCTCACCGCTGACCAACCGGCGCACCGACGCCTACGGCGACGGGCCGGCCGGGCGGCTGCGCTTCCCGCTCGAAGTGCTGGGCGCGGTACGGGCGGTGTGGCCCGCCGGGAAGGCCCTGCTGGTGCGGATCTCCGCGGCCGACTGGGCGGAGGGAGGGCTGAGCGAGGCGGAGGCCGTGGGCATCGCCCGGGCCCTGGGAGCCGCGGGCGCGGACGCGATCGACGTCTCGACCGGTGAGGTCGTGGCCCACGAGCGGCCCCGCTTCGGCCGCAGCTACCAGACGCCGTACGCCGATCTGATCCGCAACGCCACCGGGCTGGCGACCATCGCCGTCGGCGCGCTGTCCACCTACGACGACGTGAACTCGGTGATCCTGGCGGGCCGGGCGGACCTGTGCGCGCTGGGCCGCGCCCAGCTCCACGACCCGCTGTGGACCCTGCACGCGGCCGCCGCCCAGGGGTACCGCGGGCCCGCCGCGCCCTGGGCCCGGTCCTGGGCGGCGGGCAGCGGCCGGCCGCCCGCCGCCCGTACCGACCGGGTGCCGCCCCGCCTCGAACTGCTGCGGCGGGCCGCGGCTCCGGTGCACCAGCGGTGGCGGCCGCGCGCGACCGCCGCGGCCCGTTGCCCCGTTGCCCCGTTGACCCGTTGACCCGAGGAGATCCAGGAGATCCCATGGAGACCCATCCCCCGTACGTCCTGCCCCGCTTCACGGCGGCGGCCGTCCAGGCGTCCCCGGTCTACCTCGACCCGGGCGCCACCGTCGACAAGGCCGTCTCGCTGATCGCCGAGGCCGCCGGGAACGGCGCCACGCTCGTCGTCTTCCCGGAGGTGTTCGTCCCCGGATACCCGTACTGGAACTGGACGATGAACCCGGTCCAGGGCTCGCCCTGGTTCGAGCGCCTGCACCGGGCCTCCATCGACGTCCCCGGCCCGTACGTCGACACCCTGCGCGCGGCGGCCCGGCAGTACGGCGTCGTCCTGGTCATCGGGGTCAACGAGCGCGCCCCGCACAGTCTCGGCGTCCTGTACAACACCCTGCTGACCATCGGACCCGACGGTGAACTCCTCGGCGTGCACCGCAAGTTGGTGCCCACCTGGGCGGAGAAGCTCACCTGGACCGGGGGCGACGGCAGTTCGCTGCGCGTGCACAAGACCCCCGTCGGCCCGCTCGGCGTCCTGGCCTGCGGAGAGAACACCAACACCCTGGCCCGGTTCACCCTGCTCGCGCAGGGCGAACTGGTGCACGCCTCCTGCTACATCGCCCTGCCCGTGGCGCCCGCCGACTACGACATGGCCGAGGCCATCGCCGTACGGACGGCCGCGCACAGCTTCGAGGGCAAGGTCTTCTCCGTGGTGGCCTGTTCCACCGTCTCCCCGGAGATCATCGATCTGATCGCCGGGGACGACGAGGAGCTGCGCGCTCAGTTCAGCCGCCCGCGCAGTGCGCTGTCCGGCATCTTCGGCCCCGACGGGCGCCCCGTCACCCCGCCGCTCGTGGACGACGAGGGCATCGTCTACGCGGAGATCGACCTGGCCCGGTGCATCCAGCCCAAGCAGATGCACGACATCACCGGCCACTACAACCGCTTCGACGTCTTCCGCCTCGAAGTCGACAACCGGCCCCGCCCCCCGGTGACCTTCACCGCACCCCTGTCCGGCCCCCCGGCCGGCCGCCCGACGACCGCCCTTCCCGAGGAGGACGCATGACTCCCGCCCAGGACGACACCGCGCTCGGCCGCGCACGGGTCCTCGACACCCCGGAACTCACCGCCTACTACGCCGAGCTGGAAGCCCGTGACGCGGGCGCGCTGTGGACCGTCGCCAATGACATCGAGCCCTGGTACCCGCAGCCCAAGTCGGTTCCGGTGCTGTGGCGTTACGAGGAGCTGCGCCCGCTCGTCCACAAGGCCCTCGGCCTGGTCTCCGGGGACGACGCGGGGCGCCGCGTGGTCATGCTGGTCAATCCCGGCCGCAAGGACGTCAGCGCGGCGGCCGGACTGCTCTACACGGGCTTGCAGATCATGGGCCCCGGCGAGGCCATGACCGCGCACCGCCACCAGGCCGCCGCGCTGCGCTTCGTCCACGAGGGCACCGGGGCCTGGACCATCGTCGACGGACAGAAGCTGAAGGTCGGCCCGCGCGACTTCGCGATCACCCCGAACGGCACCTGGCACGAACACGGCAACGACGCGGCCGACGCGCCGGTGATCTGGCAGGACGGCCTGGACATCCCGCTGGTCAACGCCCTGGACGCGGGTTTCTACGAGGTCCACCCCGAGCTCCACCAGCGGCCCGGAAAGGTGATCAACTCCTCGGTGCTGACCTATGCGGCGAACCTGCTCCCCTACGGCGTGGAGCGGTGGACCCGGCCCCACTCCCCCCTGCTGGCCTACCCATGGGAGGCGACGTACGAGGCGCTGCGCGGCCTCGCCAAGGCCACCGAGGGCTCCCCCTACGACGGGATCATCGCGGAGTACACCAACCCGGTCACCGGCGGCTCGGTGATGCCCACCATGGGCGCCCACATGCAGCTGCTGCGCCCCGGGCAGGCCACGCTCGCCCACCGGCACACCGGTTCGGTGATCTACACCGTGGCCAAGGGCCGCGGGGTCTCGGTGATCGCCGGGCAGCGCTTCGCCTGGCAGGAGGGCGACATCTTCTGCGTGCCGTCCTGGGCCTGGCACGAGCACCACAACCTCGACCCGGCCGAGGACGCCTGCCTCTTCTCCTTCAACGACTTCCCCGTGATGCGCTCGCTCGGATTCCACCGCGAAGAGGCGTTCACCGGCAATGGCGGTCACCAGAGCACTTCCTGACGCTCCCTCACCCTCGCTTCCCTTCCCCCGGAGACACCATGCGCCTGCTCACCTTCACCACCGGTCCCGCCGGCTCCGCGCCGCGCCTCGGCGCGGAGCGCGACGGCTCCGTCCACGACCTGGCCGTCCTGGCCGACCACGCGGGGGTCCGGATCCCGCACGACCTGCTCTCGCTCGTCCAGGCCGGGCCCGCCGCCCTGGACACCGTCCGCGGGCTGCTCGACGGCGCGCTGCCCCGCCACGCCGTCCACCGGCTCGACGAGGTCCGCCTGTGCGCCCCGCACCGGCCCGGAAAGATCATCGGGGTGGGTCTGAACTACGTGGAGCACGTGGCGGAATCCAGCCGCACCCTGGACACCGACAAGGAACTGCCGCCGCGACCCGTCCTGTTCGGCAAGCCCGCCACCGCCGTCACCGGGCCCGGGGCGCCCATCCTGCACAACGGCGACCTCACCGCCCAGCTGGACTGGGAGTGCGAACTCGCCGTCGTCATCGGCCGCACCGCCTTCCGGGTGACCGAGGAGGAGGCGTACGGGCACGTCTTCGGCTACAGCATCGTCAACGACATCAGCGCCCGCGACCAGCGCCGCTCGGGCCAGTGGTTCTTCTCCAAGGGCCAGGACTCCTACGCTCCCTTCGGGCCCGTGGTGGTCACCGCCGACGAGATCCCGGACCCGATGGCCCTGGACCTCGAACTGCGCGTCAACGGCGTCACCAAGCAGAAGTCCAACACCCGCCACATGCTGTTCCCGATCGCCCGGCTCATCGCCGACATCAGCTCCGGCATGACCCTGGAGCCCGGTGACGTGATCGCGACCGGTTCCCCCTCGGGCGTCGGGGCGGGGATGGTCCCGCCCGAGTTCCTCGTCCCCGGCGACACCGTCGAGGCCACCGTCGAGTGCGTCGGCACCCTCACCAACCCCGTCGTGGACGCCCGTTGATCCCCGTACCGAAGGCCGCCGGACCGCACCGAGGAGACCCCGTGCCGCACCAGCCCACCTACCGCATCGGCCAGATCGTGCCGAGTTCGAACGTCACCATGGAGACGGAGGTCCCGGCGATCCTGCGCGCCCGGCAGGCCGTCGCACCGGAGCGCTTCACCTTCCACTCCAGCCGGATGCGGATGACCGAGGTGACACCGGAGCAACTGCGGGCGATGGACGCCGACTCCGACCGCTGCGCCGTCGAACTGTCCGACGCGCGCGTCGACGTACTCGGCTACGCCTGTCTGGTGGCCATCATGAGCATGGGCCTGGGCTACCACCGGACCTCCGAGGAGCGCCTGCACGCGCGCACCGCGGAGAACGGCGCCCCCGCGCCCGTGGTCACCAGCGCCGGGGCCCTGGTCCAGGGGCTGCACACCATGGGCGCCCGCAAGGTGGCCCTGATCGCCCCCTACATGCGTCCCCTCACCCGGACCGTCGTGGACTACCTGACCCACGAGGGCATCGAGGTGCTGGACTACCGGGCGCTGGAGATACCGAACAACCTGGACGTGGCCGCCCACGACCCGGCGAAGCTGCCCGGCCTGGCCCGCGCCCTCGACCACTCCGACGCGGACGCGGTCGTGCTCTCGGCCTGTGTGCAGATGCCGTCGCTGGGGGCCATCGAGGAGGCGGAGCAACTGCTCGGCAAGCCGGTCGTCTCCGCGGCCGTCTGCACCGCGCACCAGATGCTGCGGGCCCTCGGCCTGCCCGCCGTGGCCCCCGGGGCCGGGCACCTGCTGTCCGGTGCGTACGCCGAGGCGCCGCTGGTCCGGGGGGCGGCGATCGCGGGGTGACCTGCGGCGGGTGGGCGGCACGGCCGCTCGGTAGGATCGCCACCGCATCCAACGGAAGGCGATCATGTCGGACAGCCCCCTCAGGCCCAGCTCGTTGATCAACACGGTCTACGGGGCGTTTCTGCGCGGCAGCGGTGGCTGGATCTCCATCGCCGACCTGATCACCCTGATGTCGGAGCTGGACGTGGAGAGCCAGGCGGTCCGCTCGGCGATCTCGCGGCTGAAGAAGAAGGGCGTCCTGGAACCGGAGCGGCGCGGCGCCACCGGTTACCGGCTCAGCCCGGCCGTCCATCCCGTCTTCGACGCGGGCGACCGGCGCATCTTCGCCAGCCTCGAACCGGCGGACCTGGCGGACGGGTGGGCGCTGGCGGTGTTCTCCGTACCGGAGTCCGAGCGCTCCCACCGCTACCAGCTGCGCACCCGGCTGACCTGGCTCGGCTTCGGCAACATCGCCTCCGGCGTGTGGCTGGCGCCGGGCCGGGTGCTCCAGGACGCGCGCGCCATGCTGGTCCGGCTCGGGCTGAGCGAGTACGTCCACCTGTTCGCCGCGGCCGACTACGCCGCGTTCAGCGATCTGCCCGCGGCCGTCAGCTCGTGGTGGGACTTCCCGGCGATCCAGGCGCAGTACGCGGAGTTCACCGACGCCTACGCGCCGGTCGCCGCGCGGCTCGCGGGGCAGGACGGCATCGACGCCGCCGAGGCCTTCCGCCACTACGTGCCGATGCTCACGGCCTGGCGCCGCCTGCCCTACCTCGACCCGGGCCTGCCCGCGGAACTGCTGCCCGCCGACTGGAACGCGGTCGCGGCCCGGCAGGTCTTCCAGCGGCTGCACGAGGTGCTGGCTGGTCCGAGCCTGGAGCACGTCCGCGGCGTGACGGCGGCCGACGGGACGTAAGACAGCCACCCGCGCGCGGGTCACCAGGCGCGGTCGTCGAGGGGCAGGAGCAGCGGGCGGTCCTGGGCGCCGACGGGGGCGTGCAGGGTGGTGCGGCCGGTCAGGTAGCGGTCGGTGGCGGCCGCCGCCGAGCGGCCCTCGGCGATGGCCCACACCACCAGGGACTGGCCGCGCCCGGCGTCGCCCGCCACGAACACCCCGTCCGGGGACCGGCCCGGGAAGCCGAGCGCCGCGAAGTCGGCGGTCCGGGCGAAATTGCCCCGCTCGTCGCGGGCGAGGCCGAGCTGGTCGCCCAGCGGGCAGGCCCGTTCGGGGCCCGTGAATCCCAGGGCCAGCAGCACCAGCCCGGCTTCCAGGACCCGCTCGGTGCCGGGGAGGGAGCGGCGCCCGGCGGGCTCCACCGCGGTCAGGTGCAGCGCCCGTACCCGGCCCGCGGCATCCCCTTCGAAATGGACGGTGGCGCTGGAGAACTCCCTCGGGTCGGCGCCGTCGCGGGTGCGCGCCTCCTCGTGGGCGTGCGAGACCCGGTAGACCTTCGGGTACAGGGGCCAGGGCTGGCCGTCGGGGCGGGTGGGGCCGGGCTGCGGGTTGATGTCGAGCTGGACCACCGAGCGGGCCCGCTGGCGCAGCGCGGTGCCCAGGCAGTCGGAGCCGGTGTCCCCGCCGCCGACGATCACCACGTGCCGCCCCTCGGCGCTGACCTCGGGGGCCGGAAGGTCGCCCTCCGCGACCCGGTTGGCGCCGGTCAGATAGTCCATGGCCTGGTGGATGCCCCGTAGCCCGCGGCCCGGCACGGGCAGCTCCCGGCGCTCCGTCGCGCCGACCGCGACGATCACCGCGTCGTGCGTGGCCCGGAGCCCGGCCGCGTCGATCCGGCCGCCGACGTCCGCGTCCGTACGGAAGGCGGTTCCCTCGTCCCGCATCTGCCGGACGCGGCGGTCCAGGTGCGACTTCTCCATCTTGAACGCCGGTATGCCGTAGCGGAGCAGCCCGCCGATCCGATCGGCGCGCTCGAAGACGACGACGGTGTGCCCGGCGCGGGTCAGCTGCTGGGCGGCGGCGAGCCCGGCGGGGCCCGAGCCGATCACGGCGACGGTCTTGCCGCTGAGCCGCTCCGGGGGCACGGGCGCCGTGTAGCCGTGTTCCCAGGCCTGGTCGGCGATGGTCTCCTCGACGTTCTTGATGGTCACCGGATCGGCGTTGATCGCGAGGACGCAGGCCTCCTCGCAGGGCGCCGGGCAGAGCCGGCCGGTGAACTCGGGGAAGTTGTTCGTCGCGTGCAGCCGGTCCGAGGCGGCCCGCCAGTCGCCGTGGGCGGCGTACGCGTTCCATTCGGGGATGAGGTTGCCCAGCGGGCAGCCCGCGTGGCAGAAGGGGATGCCGCAGTCCATGCAGCGGTTCGCCTGCGCCGACACCAGCGGCAGCGAGGCCTGGCCCGCGTGGACCTCCCGCCAGTCGCCGAGCCGCTCGTCGGCGGGGCGCGCGGGCACGGGGTGCCGGGGCGTCCTGAGGAAGCCGAAGGGGTCGGTCATGCGCCGCCTCCATGACTCACGCGCGGATACGGCGGTCCGACCAGGTTACGCCCGGTTCGTCCCGGCGACCCCTGTGGCGGAAGCGGCCCCGTGGACCGGAGCGCAGCGGCGTCGCGGGCCGTCGCGCGGAACGTGACACCTGTCACTTTCCGTGACGCGGGGGACATGTCCTCGGGAGCCCGGGGCAGGCGGGCCGCACCGCACCACCACCGCGGGCAGGCCGCGGTGCGAACTCCGGAGGTACAGCCCGTCGTGTCCGAGCAGCAGAGCATCCACACCGCCGGGAGGTGGCGGCCGTCCTCGACGGGTGCCACCCGGGAGATCCTGGACCCCGCCGACGCCACCGTGCTCGCGGTGGTCGCCGAGGGCACCGCCGCCGACGCGGACGCGGCCGTCGGATCGGCCCGCGCCGCCTTCGACGGCGGCGAGTGGCCGGGCACCCCGGTGGCCGAGCGCGCCGCGCTGCTGCGGCGCACGGCCGACCTGCTGCGGCGCGACCGCGAACGGATCGCGCTGCTGGAGAGCCTGGACGCGGGCAAGACCCTCGAAGAGGGCCGGGTGGACGTGGACTGCGTCAGCGACGCCTTCCGTTACTTCGCCGACCTCGTCATCGGCGAGGGCGGCGGCCGGGTCGTGGACGCCGGGTCCCCCGACATCCACAGCGTGGTCGTCCACGAGCCGGTCGGCGTGTGCGCGCTGATCACCCCGTGGAACTATCCGCTGCTCCAGGCGAGCTGGAAGGTGGCCCCGGCGCTGGCCGCGGGCAACACCTTCGTGATCAAGCCGAGCGAGCTGACCCCGCTCAGCACGGTCGTCCTGATCGAGCTGCTGCTGGAGGCAGGACTGCCGGAGGGGGTCGCCAACATCGTGACCGGCGCCGGCGACCCCGTCGGCGCCCGGCTCGCCGCCCACCCCGATGTCGACCTCGTCTCCTTCACCGGCGGTCTCGACAGCGGTACGAAGGTCGCGCACGCGGCGGCGGACACGGTGAAGAAGCTCGCCCTCGAACTCGGCGGCAAGAACCCCAACGTGGTCTTCGCCGACGCCTGCGCCACCGCGGCGGGCTTCGACACGGCCGTCGACCAGGCCCTCAACGCCGCCTTCATGCACAGCGGCCAGGTCTGTTCGGCCGGCTCCCGGCTGATCGTCGAGGCGTCGGTGCGCGACCGGTTCGTCACCGAACTGGCCCGCCGCGCCGAGAAGATCCGCCTCGGCCGCGGCACCGAGCCGGGCGTCGAATGCGGCCCGCTGGTCTCCGCGGCCCAGCGCGAGCGCACCGAGTCCTACGTCGCCTCCGCCCTCGCCGAAGGCGCCGTGCTGCGCGCGGGCGGCGAACGCCCCGCCGGGCCGGGCTACTTCTACCGCCCGACCGTCCTGGACCGCTGCGACCGCACGATGCGCGTCGTGCGCGAGGAGGTCTTCGGGCCGGTGCTGACCGTGGAGACGTTCCTCACCGAGGACGAGGCCGTGGCCCTCGCCAACGACACCGACTACGGACTCGCGGGCGCCGTCTGGACCGCCGACCAGGGCCGCGCCCGCCGTGTGGCGGGCCGCCTGCGCCACGGCACGGTCTGGATCAACGACTACCACCCCTACCTGCCGCAGGCCGAGTGGGGCGGCTTCGGGAAGTCCGGCACCGGGCGCGAACTCGGACCGTCGGGCCTCGCCGAATACCGCGAGACCAAGCACGTCTACCAGAACCTCGCACCCCGTCCCGTCCGCTGGTTCGCGGGCCGAGAGGAGAACACCGCATGACGGCGCACACCCCGGCCACCCCGCACGACACCCAGGAGTACGACTACGTCATCGTCGGCGGCGGCACCGCGGGCTCGGTGATCGCCTCCCGGCTCACCGAGGACCCGGACGTCACGGTCGCCGTGATCGAGGGCGGGCCGAGCGACGTCGGCCGCCCCGACGTGCTCACCCTGCGCCGCTGGATGGGACTCCTCGGCGGCGAACTCGACTACGACTACCCCACCACCGAACAGCCGCGCGGCAATTCGCACATCCGGCACAGCCGCGCCCGCGTGCTCGGCGGCTGCTCCTCGCACAACACGCTGATCGCGTTCAAGCCGCTGCCTTCGGACTGGGACGAATGGTCCGACGCCGGGGCCGAGGGCTGGCACGCCGCCGCCATGGACCCGTACTTCGACAAACTGCTGAACAACGTCGTGCCCGTCGGCGAGGACGACCGCAACGCGATCGCCCGCGACTTCGTGACCGCGGCCGGGCAGGCGCTGGGCGTGCCCCGGGTCGAGGGGTTCAACGCCAAGCCGTTCCACGAGGGCGTCGGGTTCTTCGACCTCGCCTACCACCCGGAGACCAACAAGCGCTCCTCCGCCTCGGTGGCCTACCTCCACCCGGTCATGGACCACCGGCCGAACCTGACCCTGCTGCTGGAGACCTGGGCGCACCGGATCGAGCTGGAGGGGAACCGGGCGCGCGGGGTGCGCGTGCGGTCCGCGGACGGCGCCGCCTCGCTGCTCCTCGCCCGCCGCGAAGTGGTCGTGTGCGCGGGCGCGGTCGACACGCCGCGGCTGCTGCTGCACTCCGGGATCGGCCCGCGCGAGGACCTCACCGCGCTCGGCATTCCCCCCGTGCACGACCTGCCCGGAGTCGGCGAGAACCTGCTCGACCACCCCGAGTCGGTGATCGTGTGGGAGACGGACGGCCCGATTCCCGGGAACTCGGCGATGGACAGCGACGCCGGACTCTTCGTGCGCCGCGACCCCGGATCCCCGGGTCCGGACCTGATGTTCCACTTCTACCAGATCCCCTTCACCGACAACCCGGAGCGGATCGGCTATGAACGCCCCGCGCACGGGGTGTCGTTGACCCCGAACATCCCCAAGCCGCGCAGCCGTGGCCGCCTTTACCTCACCAGTGCGGATCCCGAGGTGAAACCCGCCCTGGACTTCCGGTACTTCACGGACGAGGAGGACTACGACGCGCGCACCCTGGTCGACGGGATCCGGATCGCCCGCGAGATCGCCGCGGCCGAGCCGCTGGCCGGCTGGCTCACGCGCGAGGTGTGTCCCGGGCCGGAGATCACCGGCGACGAGGAGCTGAGCGCGTACGCCCGTTCCGTCGCGCACACCGTCTACCACCCGGCGGGCACCTGCCGGATGGGGGCCGTGGACGACGCCGGGGCGGTGGTGGGGCCGGACCTGAGGGTGCGGGGCCTGGACGGCATCCGGATCGCGGACGCCTCGGTCTTCCCGACGATGCCCGCGGTCAATCCGATGATCGGAGTGCTCATGGTCGGCGAGAAGGCCGCCGAGCTGCTGGCCGCCGAGCTGCCGACGACCGAGCCTGCGGGAACCGACCTGCCCGGATCCGAGCCGCTGGGAGGCGGGGCCCGATGACCACACCCACCGTGAGCACACCCACGACGGGCACTTCCACGACGGGCACCGACGCGCCCGTCTTCGCCGTGGACGGCCTCTGGAAGGTCTTCGGCCCGCGGGCCGCGGCCGCCCGGGTGCCCGGCCCGGCCCACGCGGACCTGTCCGCCGCCGAACTGCGCGAGCGCACCGGCTGCACCGCCGCCGTCCGGGACGTCAGCTTCGACGTCCACAAGGGCGAGGCCTTCGTCGTCATGGGCCTGTCCGGATCGGGCAAGTCCACGCTCGTACGCTGCCTGACCCGGCTGATCGAGCCCACCGCCGGTTCCCTCGCCATCGACGGCGAGGACGTCCTCGCCATGGACCGGGCCCGGCTGCGGGAGCTGCGCCGCCACCGCGCCGCCATGGTCTTCCAGCACTTCGGCCTGCTGCCCCACCGCACGGTCCTCGACAACATCGCCTACGGTCTGGAGATCCAGGGGGCGGGCCGCGCCGAACGGCGCGCCAAGGCCGCCGAGATGACCGTCAAGGTCGGTCTCGAAGGCCTGGAGGGACGCCGCCCCGGCGAACTCTCCGGCGGCCAGCAGCAGCGCGTCGGCCTCGCCCGCGCCCTCGCCGCCGATCCCGAAGTCCTCCTGTTCGACGAGCCGTTCAGCGCCCTCGACCCGCTGATCCGGCGGGAGATGCAGGAAGAGGTGGGCCGCCTGCACCACGAAGAGGGCCGCACCATGGTCTTCATCACCCACGACCTGACCGAAGCGCTGCGCCTCGGCGACCGGATCGCCCTGATGCGCGACGGCCGGATCGTGCAGCTCGGGACCCCGGAGGAGATCGTCGGCTCCCCGGCCGACGACTACGTGCGGGACTTCGTCCGCGACGTACCGCGCGAGCAGGTGCTCACCGTGCGCAGCGCCATGCGTCCCGCGACCCCGGGCGAGGCCGAGCGGGGCGTGTGCCTCGCCCCCGCCACCACGGTCGTGGCGGCCATCGAGGCGGTGGCCCGCAGCGGCGGCCCGGCCCGGGTCGTCGACGGCGGCCGTTGCCTGGGCGTGGTCGACGACGCGGCCCTGCTCGCCGTCGTCGCCGGAATACCCGGCCGGGCGAGCGGGGAGGCGGTCGCGTGAGATGCCGCACCGCGTGCCCGCGGATCAGGACCGCCGGGGCCCAGGGGTGGCGCCGATGACCTCCGCGACCACGCCCGCATCGCCCACCACGCCCAGCACCGGCATGCCCGTGCGCGATCCGCGCCCGCCCGCCGCCTCCTCGGGGGCGCACGCGCGGCGCTCCGGCTCCCCGGTGCTCCTCCGCGTCGGCCGCAGGGTCCTGCCCCTCGCCGTCGCCGCGGCCGTACTAACCACACTGGGCGTGCTCTACCCCGGTGCGGGGAGCTGGCCCGGCAACCTGGCCGTGGACCTGTCCGCGCCGCTCGGGCGGGCCGGTGACTGGATCATCGACCACCGGGACAGCCACCCGCTGTTCCTCTACTTCTTCGGGCACGTCAGCAATGCCGTCGTGGTGTCCGTCCGCGCGGTGTACGTGGTGCTGCTCGCCGCCGGATGGACCGGGGTCACCGCCCTGGCCGGGCTGGTCGCCTGGCGCCTCGCCGGGGTCCGGCTCGCGCTGACCTCGATGGCCGCCTTCGCCGCCTGCGGCCTGCTGGGCATGTGGGTGCCGACCATGCAGACCCTGGCCCTGATGGTGGTGGCCGTCGCCGCCTCCGTCGCCGTCGGCGGTCTGCTCGGCCTCGCCGCCGGGCTGTCGCCGCGCACCGAACGCGCCCTGCGGCCCGTACTGGACACCATGCAGATCCTGCCCGCCTTCGCGTACCTGCTGCCGATGGTGCTCGTCTTCGGCATCGGGGTGCCCGCCGCCGTGCTCGCCACCGTGGTCTACGCCGCCCCGCCCATGGCCCGGCTCACCGCGCTCGGGCTGCGCGGGGCCGACGCGGGCGTCCTGGAGGCGGCGGCCTCGCTCGGCGCGACCGGACGTCAGCGGCTGCTGACCGCCCGGCTGCCGATGGCCCGCAAGCAGATCCTGCTCGGCGTCAACCAGGCCGTCATGATGGGCCTGTCCATGGCCGTCATCGCCTCGGTGATCGGCGCGGGCGGCCTCGGCGACCGGGTCTACCAGGCCCTGGCCTCCGTGGACGTCGGCGCGGCCCTCTCCGCGGGCATCCCGATCGTGCTGCTCGCCGTCGTACTGGACCGTACGGCCGACGCGGCGGGCAGGCGGCTCGGCGGCGCGGCGCCGCCGACCGCCGAACTCCCCTTCCCACGGCGTGTGTTCGCGGGCCGGTACGGGGGGCTGCTCTGCTTCCTCGCGGCCGTCGCCGTGGCGGCCCTGGGCCGGATACCGGGCGCGGCGCAGTGGCCGGGCTCGTGGACGGTGCCCCTCGCGGACCCGGTCAACCGGGCCGTCGCCTGGATGACCGGCCACCTCCACTCCGGGGTTCCCGTCGTCGGCGGCACCGCCGACTGGGCCGCCCGCTTCACCGGGCTGCTCCTCGACCCGCTGCGGACCGGACTCCAGGCGTCCCCCTGGTGGCTGCTCCTGCTGCTGGTCGGCGCGGTCGGCCTGCTCGCCGGGACCTGGCGCAGTGCGCTGACCGCCGTCCTCGCCCTGGCCGCCATCGGCGTGCTCGGCGTGTGGGATCCCGCGCTGGACACCCTCTCGCAGGTGCTCGCCGCGGTCGCGGTGACGCTCGTACTCGGCTTCGGGATCTCCCTCGGCGCCGCCCGCAGCGAACGCGCGGAACGGCTGCTGCGGCCGGTGCTCGACGTCTGCCAGACCATGCCGCAGTTCGTCTACCTCATCCCGGTCGTCGCCCTCTTCGGGGTCGGCCGCGCCCCGGCCGCGGCCGCCGCCGTGGTGTACGCGCTGCCCGCCGTCATCCGCATCACCACACAGGGACTGCGCGCGGTGGATCCGGCCGCGCTGGAGTCGGCGCGCTCCCTCGGAGCCACCGGCGCCCAGCAGCTGCGGCAGGTCCAACTTCCGCTCGCCCGGCCCGCCTTGCTGCTGGCCGTCAATCAGGCCGTGGTCCTGGTCCTGGCCGTCGTCATCATCGGCGGCCTGGTCGGCGGTGGCGCCCTGGGCTACGAGGTGGTGCTCGGGCTCGCCCAGGGCGACCTGGCCACCGGGCTCGTGGCGGGCGCGGCGATCGTCTGCCTCGGCATCGTGCTCGACCGCCTCACCCAGCCCGCGAAGGAGGCACGGGATGCCTGAAACCCGTCCTGCCACACGCCGTTCTGCCACACGCCGTCCGACCACACGCCGCGCGGCCCTCGCCGCGCTCGCCGCCGGGACCGCCCTGGCCGTGCTCACCGGCTGCGGGGCCGCGGACATGACCCGCCAGTCCTCGCCGTACGCCGCCGCCCGGGGCGCGAAGACCGTGACGCTGTCGGTCCAGTCCTGGGTCGGCGCGCAGGCCAACACCGCCGTGGCGGGTTATCTGCTCGAACACGAACTGGGTTACCGGGTGGACACCGTCCAGGTCGACGAGGTGCCCGCCTGGGACGCCCTCAGCCAGGGCCGGGTCGACGCGATCCTGGAGGACTGGGGCCACCCCGAACAGCAGAAGCGGTACGTGGAGCAGAAGAAGACGATCGTGAGCGGGGGCGACCTCGGGGTCACCGGCCACATCGGCTGGTTCGTGCCCACGTACTTCGCCGAGGAGCACCCGGACGTCACCGACTGGAAGAACCTCGGCAAGTACACCGACCAACTGCGCACGCCCGAGAGCCGCGGCAAGGGGCAACTGCTGGACGGCTCCCCCTCGTACGTCACGAACGACAAGGCGCTGGTGAAGAACCTGGGCCTGGACCTGGAGGTGGTCTTCGCGGGCTCCGAGGCGGCCCAGATCACCCAGATCAGGCAGTTCGCGCAGGAGAAGAAGCCCTTCCTCACCTACTGGTACAAGCCCCAGTGGCTGTTCGAACGGGTCCCGATGACGGAAGTGAAGCTGCCCGAGTACACCGAGGGCTGCGACGCCGATCCGGAGAAGGTGGCCTGTGCCTACCCGCACACGCCGCTGCGGAAGTACCTCAACGCGCGGTTCGCGGACGAGGGCGGCCGGGCCGCCGCGTTCCTGAAGAAGTTCCACTGGACCGTCGAGGCGCAGAACGAGGTCGCCCTGATGATCGCCGAGGAGAAGCTGACGCCCGGGCAGGCGGCGCGGAAGTGGGTGGAGCGCCACGAGGACGTCTGGCGGCCCTGGGTCGGCTGACCCCGCGGCCCGGTTCCTCCGGCCGGTCCCACGGGACCGGCCGGAGCGCCCGGTGGCGGCTACCGGCCGAAGCGGCGGTCGGCCTCGCGCCCGTGCGTTCTGCACACCTCATCGGTGACAGCCGTGACTGTCGCGGCACCCGGCGCGGATGACACGGTGAAGCAGCCGGGCCACCGACCGAGGGAGTACGGGTGAACAAGGGGTACGCCGCATTCTGCGACGCAGACCGCTGGTTCTACGACGCGCCGTACCGGCGCGCCGAGGAGAACTACCCGGCCGCGCTCGCCCCCGTACCCGAGGGGTGGCGCTCCCACCGCAGCGGCGACTGGTACGCCCTGCGCCCGGTCGGCGCCCAACTCCCCTCCCAGGGCTGGAAGATCCACGTGTCGGCCACGCTCGACAACGCCGGACCGGTCCTGGACCGCGTGTACGCCCACTGCCTCGCCCGGGACATCGCCTTCAAGTTCGTGCCGAGCCGCTACCTGCTGCACCTGCGCAACGCCAAGTACGCCGACCGCGCGGCCAGCGGCAAGTTCATCACGGTGTACCCCGCCGACGAGGAGCAGTGCCGCCGCATCGCCGAGGACCTCGACGCCCTGCTCGCCGGGGAGCCGGGACCGTACATCCTGAGCGACCTGCGCTGGGGAACGGGCCCCGTCCACCTGCGCTACGGGAGCTTCACCCTGCGGCACTGCTACGACGGGAACGGCGAGCTGGTCCCGGCCGTCGAGGACCCGGCCGGACGGCTGGTCCCCGATGTCCGCGGGCCGGTGTTCCAGCCCCCGGAGTGGGTCGAGCTGCCGCCCTTCCTGAAGCCGCACCTCGACGCGCGCTCGTCCGTCACGCTCGCCGACATCCCGTACACCGTCGAGCGGGCCCTGCACTTCTCCAACGGCGGCGGGGTGTACGCCGCCCGGGACGCCCGCACCGGTGAGCCGGTCGTGCTCAAGGAGGCCCGGCCGTACGCGGGGCTCGCCGCCGACGGCGCGGACGCGGTGGCCCGGCTGCACCGGGAGCGGACCGCGCTGGAACGGCTCGCCGGACTGGACTGCGTCCCCTCCGTCCTCGGCTCCTTCACCGTGGGCGACCACCACTTCCTGGCGCTGCAGTACCTGGAGGGCAAGCCCCTCAACACCTACTTCGCCCGCAGGCACCCGCTGATCGAGGCCGACCCCGCGCCCACCGAACTCGCGGCCTACACCGAGTGGGCCCTGACGATCCACGAGCGGGTGAGCGCCGCGGTGGCCGCGGTGCACGCCCGCGGGGTGGTCTTCAACGACCTGCACCTCTTCAACATCATGGTCACCGAGGACGCCGCGGGCCAACCGTCCGTCGCGCTGCTGGACTTCGAGGCCGCCGCCCACGTCGACGAGGGGCTGCGGCAGACCGTCGCCAACCCGGCGTTCGTCGCCCCGGCGGGGCGGCGCGGGTTCGCGGTGGACCGCTACGCCCTCGCCTGTCTGCGCCTCGCCCTGTTCCTGCCGCTGACGAGCCTGCTCGCCCTGGACCGGGCGAAGGCCGTGCACCTGGCGGCGATCGCCGCGGAGCAGTTCCCGGTACCGCGCCGGTTCCTGGACGAGGCGGTCGAGGAGATCCTGTCCGGGCCGGATGACGGTGACTCCGGTGGTTCCGGCTCCGGCTCCGGCCGGGCGCCCGGCGGCCGGATTCCGGCTCCCGCGGGACCGTACCTGCCCGTCGCGCCCGGGGACTGGCCCGCCGCCCGGGACTCGATGACCGCGGCCCTGCGCGCCTCGGCCACACCCGGCCGGGAGGACCGCCTCTTCCCCGGGGACATCGCCCAGTTCGGCTCCGAGGGCGGTGGCACCGGCTTCGGGTACGGCGCCGCCGGGGTCCTCTACGCGCTGGCCGAGACCGGCGCCGAACCCTGGCCGGAGGCCGAGGAGTGGCTGCTGGCACGGACGGCGGAGCCCGGCTCCGGCACCCCGCTCGGCTTCTACGACGGCCTCGCGGGCACCGCCTGGACCCTGGAGCGGCTCGGCCACCGGGAGCGCGCGCTCGACCTCGCCGAACTGCTGCTGGCACAGCCGTGGCAGGAGGCCGGCCCGGACCTGCACAGCGGGCTCGCGGGCGTGGGCCTGGCCCTGGACGCGCTGGGCACGGCGACCGGTGAGGGCGCGCTGCACGCGGCGGCCGTGCGCTGCGCCGAACTGGCCGCCCGGGACGGCGCGGCCCCGCGCCGCGCGGGGCTGCTGTACGGCGGCTCCGGCCCGGCCCTGCTGTTCCTGCGGCTCTACGAACGCACCGGCGAGCGGGAGTACCTGCTCCGCGCGGGCGAGGCCCTGCACCGCGATCTCGACCGGTGCGTGACCAGCGCCTTCGGCACCCTCCAGGTGGACGAGGGGTGGCGCACCATGCCCTACCTCGGCGAGGGCAGCGTCGGCATCGGCATGGTGCTGGACGACTGGCTGCGGCACGGCTCCGAGCCGCGCTTCGAGCAGGCCCGGCTGGAGATCGTACGGGCCGCCCAGGCCACCTTCTACGCGCAGCCCGGGCTGTTCCGCGGCGCCGCCGGGATGGTGCTGTACCTGGCACGGACCACCACCCCGGGTCCCGGCACCCGCGCGGACGACCTCGCGCGCCAGATCGACGCCCTGGCCCGGCACGCCGTGCCCTACCAAGGTCATCTGGCCTTCCCCGGCGAGCAGTTGATGCGGCTGTCCATGGACCTGTCCACGGGCACCGCCGGAGCACTGCTCGCCCTCGGCAGCGCCGCGCCCGGCGGGCGCGCGCAGCTGCCGTTCCTCCCTCCGCTGCGGCATGCCGCGGCGGTCCCAGAGCCGGCCCCGCACCACGGGGCCGTGACCCATCGGAACAACCCAGCGAAGAAGAGGAATCTGACATGACGCTTCTCGACCTGCAGTCGATGGAGACCATCAAGGAAGAGTCCACCGAGGCGACCTTCGGCGGTGGCGGCGGTGGCGGCAGCCGGGCCAGCCTGCTGCTCTGCGGGGACAGCAGCCTGAGCATCACGACCTGTCACTGATCAGGTCCCCTTCCGGGCCCGGGCGGATCTCCGCCCGGGCCCGTACCCCGTTTCCGGAGCCGGTGCCATCGATGAACTCGCCCGACCCGTCCGGTGACCCGTCCGACGGCCCGCCCGACGGCCCGCCCGACGACGCGGCGCTCGCCCGCGGCGGTGACCGTGCCCTGCTGGCGGCGGCCCGCGACAGCGCCGGCCGCACCGCCGCCGTCGGCGCCTGCTCGGTCGGCGCCGCCGTGGCGGCCCTCGCCGAACCGGCCGTCCTCGGCCACACCCTCGACCTGCTGCTGCGCGGGGACCCGGCGGGCCCCGCCTGGACCCTGTGGTGCGCCCTGGCCATCGCGGCGGAAGTGCTGCTGGACGCCACCGTGACCCGGCTGACCGGGCGGGTGAACGGCCGCTCCACCGCCTGGCTGCGCCGCCTGGGCCTGACCCGGCTGCTCGCCGCCGCCCCGCACCACGCGGGCCGGTACTCCCCCGGCGACGTCGCCGCCCGGCTGACGGCCCACGCCACCGAGGCCGGGACCGCCCCGGCGGCCGCCGCGGGCGCCCTCGCCTCGCTGCTGCCGCCGCTGGGCGGGCTGGTGGCGCTCTTCGTCATCGACGTGTGGACCGCCCTCGCCTTCCTGGCCGGACTCCCGCTGCTGGCCTTCCTGTTGCGCTCGTTCGCTCGCGATTCGGCGGCCAGCGTGACCCGTTACCAGCAGGTCCAGCTGGCGATGGCCGGGCTCCTCGTCGAAGCCCTCGCGGGCGCCCGGACCATCGCCGCCGCCGGTACGCTCCCGCGCGAACGGGCCAGGATCCTGCGCGAGTTGCCCACCCTGGGCGCCGAGGGGCGGCGGATGTGGCGGGTCTACGGCGGGACCACCGCCCGCACCTCGGCCCTCATGCCGCTGCTCCTGTACGTGGTCCTCGGCGTGGGCGGCATGCGGCTCGCGGCGGGGGCGCTGGGCGTCGGCGCGCTCCTGGCCGCCGTCCGGTACGCCGGGCTCGCGGCCGGGGTGGGCGCGGTGACCGGCCGGCTGGCCGCCGTGGTGCGCGGCCGGGCCGCGGCGCGGCGCACGGCCGCCCTGTTCGCCCTGCCGGATCTACCGTACGGGACACGGGAGTTGCCGCCCGGCGGGCCCGGCACCCTGGAACTGCGCGGGGTCAGCGTGGTCCGCGACGGCCGGACGGTACTGGACCGGGTCGACCTCCTCGTGCCGGGCGGTACGACGGTCGCCGTGGTGGGCCGGTCCGGGTCGGGGAAGACCCTGCTCGCGGCGGTGGCGGGGCGCCTCACCGACCCGGACGCCGGGCGGGTCCTGCTGGACGGCGTGCCGCTGGCGGAACTGTCCCCACGGGCGCTGCGGCGGGACGTCGGCCACGCCTTCGACCGGCCCGCGCTGCCGGGGCGGAGCGTCGCCGGGGCGATCGCCTTCGGCGCGGATCCGCGGCCCGGGCGCGGGGAGGTGCGGGCCGCGGCGCGGGCGGCCGGGGCCGACCCGTTCGTACGGCGCCTGCCCGACGGCTACGACACCCCGCTCGCGGACGCGCCGATGTCCGGGGGCGAGATCCAACGCCTGGGCCTGGCCAGGGCCTTCGCCCGTGCCGGGCGCCTCCTCATCCTCGACGACGCGACCTCCAGCCTGGACACGCTCACCGCACGCGAGGTCGAACGGTCCCTGGCCGAGCGGGTCCGCCCCGGCACCCGCCTGGTCGTCACGCACCGCGTCTCCTCGGCGGCCCGCGCCGACCGGGTCGTCTGGCTGGACGACGGCCGCGTCCGGGCCTCCGGCACCCACGCCACCCTCTGGCACGACCCCGCCTACCGCGCGGTGTTCGCAGCGCCCGAGCCTTCGGCACCGCCCCCCCGACCCGCCCCGAAGACCCCGGCCCCCGGCCCCCGGCCCGGTACCGGGCCGCTGCCCCCGCCCCAGCGGAGCCGGACCGGCCTTCCGGCGACACCGACGGCGTCAGCGATCGATCCGCGAGCGCCCGAGGCCGTCCCCGGGCCCGGGGCCCGCCCAGCGCTCGGGCCAACCAGCACCGGTCGCCCCGCGGAGTCGGCCGCTTCGGGAGCGCCCGGACCCGGGGTCGGCCCGGGGCCGCAGCCCGGGCCCGGGCCGCTGACCGCGCCCGAGCGGAGCTGGACCGGCCTTCCGGCGACGCCAACGGTGTCAGCGGTCGATCCGCGAGTGCCCGAGACCGCCCCCGGGCCCGGGCCCGGAGCCCGCACAGCACTCCGGCCGCCCAGGACCGGCCGTCCAGCGGGGCCGGCCGCTCCGGGGGCGCCCGGGCGCGAGGCCGGACCCGGGCCGCAGTCCGGGACCGGGCAGGAGGCCGAGACCGGGCCGCAAGCCCGACCCGGGCCACAGGCCGGGACCCGGCCGGAAGCCGGGACCGGGCCGCAAGCCGAGACCGAGCCACAGGCCGGACCCGGACGGGAAGCCGGGACCGGGCCGCAAGCCGGACCCGGGCGCGGGGCCGGACCCGGCACAGCGCTCCGGCCTGGCGGGGCCCCGCGCCCGGCCGATCCGAAGACGCCGGGACCCGGGCCCGGCTCCGGGCCCGAGGCCGAGCACGCGGCAGCGGCAGCAAGCCGGGACCACGCCGGGCCACGGGCCTCGCTCCCGTCGGACAGCGGGGTCGGTCAGCCAGCGGGGTCGGCCGCTCCAGAGGCGCCCGATCCCGGACCCGGACCCGGGGTCGGGGTCGGGGTCGGGGCCGGGGCCGGGGCCGGGGTCGGGGCCGGGGCCGGGGCGGAGGCCGGGGCGGAGGCCGGGGCGGAGGCCGGGGTCGGGGCCGGGGCCGGGCCGGAGGCCGGGGGCCCCACGGGGGTCCGGCCGGGGGCTTCGGGGGCGGGCCGCCGGGCCGCCGGGCACGGGGTTCGCCGGGACCACGTCGGGCCACGGGCCGCGCTCCGGCCGGTCGGCACCGGTCGGCCGGTGGGGTCGGCCGCTTCGGAGGCGGCGCCAGCCATCCCGGAGGCGCCCGGACCCGGGATCGGGCCGGGGGCCGGGCCGGAGGCCGGGCCCCGCAGGGGGCACCGACCGGGCGGGGCCGGGCGCCCGGGGGCTCCAGGGGCGGGCCGCGGGGAGCCCCGTGTGGCCGGGACCCCCGTGGGAGCGGGGCATGAACCCGCCCGCCGCCGGGGCATGTGGCGGCGGGTCGGGGGTGAGGGGCGGCGGTTCCTGCGGGGGCGGCTGCGGGCGTTGGGGGCGCTCGCGCTCTGGTCGCTGCTGGAGTCGGCCCACACCTTCCTCGGGGGCTACGGCGTCGCCCGCGCCCTCGACGACGGGTTCCTCGCCGGGCGCCTCGGCACCGGCGCCGCCTGGCTGGCGGCCGCGGGAGCCGGGGCGCTGCTCGGCGGTGTCGCGCTGCGCGGGGTGTTCGGCGCCCTCGCGGAACTCGTCGAACCCCTGCGGGACGGGCTCGTCCGCCGGGCCGTGCGGCACGCCCTGAGCGCGGCGGTCGCCGATCCCGCGCGGGCCGCCGACGCGAGCGCGGTGTCCCGGCTGACCCAGCAGACCGAGATGGCCCGCGACTCCTTCGCCGGACTGGTCCTGACGGCCCGCTCGTTCCTCTTCACCGCCGTCGGCGCGCTGCTCGGCATGGCGGCGCTGGCGCCCGTACTGCTCCTCGTGGCCGTGCCCCCGCTGCTGCTGGGGCTGGCCGTCTTCCTGGCCACGCTGCGCCCCATGGCGGCCGTACAGCGGGAGGCCCTGGACACGGACGAGGCGCTCGCCGCGCGGGTGGGCGAGGTGGCGGCCGGGCTGCGCGACATCGTGGCCTGCGGCGGCGCCGCCGATGCCGCGGCGCGGGTGGAACCGCTCATCGCCGCGCAGGAGCGGCTGACGGCCCGGCTCGCCCGCTGGGGGGCCGTACGGACGCTGGCCCTCGGCATGGCCGGCCGGGCGCCGGTCGTCGCCCTGCTCGCCGCCACGCCCTGGCTGCTCGGCCGCGGAATGACGGCGGGGGCGCTGGCCGGTGCGCTGACGTATCTGACGCAGTCGCTGCTGCCCGCGCTCGACACCCTGATGGCGGCGCTCGGTTCGGCGGGGACGCGGCTGCTGGTGGTGCTGGACCGCTTCTGCGGACCGGAGCCGACGGGGACCCGTTCCGGTGCGGAGCCGGGTGCCCCGGCCCCGGCCTGGCGGCCCGCGGCGGACGCGGCCGCCGAACTCCACGGCGTGGGCTTCGCGTACGGGCCCCACGCGCACCCGGTGCTGGACGGGCTCGACCTGACCGTCCGGTCCGGCGAGCACCTCGCCGTGGTGGGGCCCAGCGGGATCGGGAAGTCCACGCTCACCGCCCTCCTGGCGGGCCTGCTGCCGCCCGACCGGGGCACGGTCCTCGTGGCCGGAACACCCGCCGGAACGCACGGCCCGGCAGGCGGCCGGGGCCCGGACCCGCGGCGCACGCTCCTGCCGCAGCAGGCGTACGTGTTCACCGGCACCGTACGCGAGAACCTCACCCACCTGTGCCCGGAACCGGGCCCCGGCGGCGTGCCGACGGCGCGCGTGGAGGCGGTGGTGGCCGCCCTGGGGCTGGAGGCGCTCCTCGGGAGGCTCGGCGGCCTGGACGCCGTGGTCGACCCCGCGCGGCTCTCGCAGGGCGAACGGCAGCTGCTCGCGCTCGGCGCGGCGCACCTGTCCCCCGCTCCGCTGCTCCTGCTCGACGAGGCCACCTGCCACCTCGACGCGGAGACCGAGGAGCGGGCGGAGCGGGCCCTGGCGGCGCGCCCCGGCACGCTGGTGGTGGTGGCCCACCGGATCTCCTCGGCCGCCCGCGCCGACCGGGTGCTCGTCCTGGACGGCACCCGGGCGGTGTGCGGGACGCACGCGGAACTCCCGGCACGGTCGGCCCTGTACCGGGACCTCGTCGGGATGTGGAGCGCCGCGGACGGCGCGGCCGGGTCGCGCTGAGCCGCCGACCGGCGACGGCGACCGGCGGCCAGTGGCTACACCCAGCCCGCGCTGCGCGAGATGCGTATCGCGTCGATGCGGTTGCGCGCGCCGGTCTTGCGGGTGACGGCGGCCATGTAGTTGCGGACGGTGCCGCTGGCCAGGTGCAGGGCGCGGGCGATCTCGGCGATCGAGTCGCCCTCCGCGGCGCGGGCCAGGACGCTGAGTTCGCGCGGGCTGAGCGGCACCGGGTCGGCCTCCATGAAGGCCGAGGCGAGCGAGGCGTCGATGAACCGTTCGCCCGCGGCGACCTTGCGGACGGCGCGGACGAGCTGCCCCGGCGAGCCGTCCTTGTCGACGTACCCGAGGGCCTTCGCCCGGAAGGCGCGGCCGAGCGTGCCGGGGGTCCCGGCCGTGGCCAGGACGAGCAGCGGGGTCGGCGGGTCCAGTGGCCTCCGGTCGGTGTGCCCCTCAGCCGCGAGGACGGCCGTGGCACCCGGACAGTCGAAGTCGACGACCGCCACGTCTGGTCGTAAGGACTCGGCCCGGCGCGCCGCCGACCTCCACCCCGCGGACGTGACGTCGAACTGCCCTTCGGATCTCAGGAGAGCGGCCAGGGCCGACCCTACGAGGCTGACGCTGTGCAGTACGAGGACCTTCGTCATGGGGACTCTCCAGGGGACGGGCGGGTGCGGCATGGACCGATCAGCACCTTGCGGCTGCCCCGGGACCACCCTGCCGGAACGTCACGTCCGGGGGCGTGCGGGGGCGCATGGCCGTAAACGGGCGCCTCCCGAGTGCTCCCGCACGCCTCACCGCTGACCACTCACCCCCGTCCGCCCCACGCCGTCTCGCGCCGTCTCGCGGATACGGCCGAATCCCACCCCTCCCCCGGTCCCGTCCATCCGCGCGAACGATGCCGACAGGCGTTCGAGTGCGGCCGGGCGCCCCGTCGCCGGCGGCCGCCGGGCTCAGGGGGACGGGGACGAGGACGGGGACGAGGACGAGGACGGCGGCGGGTCCGCGGGGGCGAGCGGGGCCAGCCGGACCGTACTCATGATCTTCATCATCAGGTCGTCGCTGACGGCGCCGGGCACTCCGGTGCGCCCGTAGAGGTCCCAGGCGACGAAATCGCCCTTGACGTTCTTGAAGCCGAAGACGATCGCCCGGCCGTCACCCGCGCACTTGTTGGGCTTCTTCGCGCCTTCGGAACGCGCCTTGACGTAACTGCCCTTGATCCCCGCCTTGGTGGTGTATTCCACCGGGCTGTCCCACTTGACGATGGTCTTGTCCGGCTGGGTGTAGGCGCCGTAGACCCAGCTCGGGGCCATCTTCAGGGCGACCTCATTGGTGTCCTTGGCGCCGTCGGCGCCCTTGGTCCCAGTGGCGGCCAGCTTGTAGTCGTCGATCTGGCCGTCGCCGTTCCCGTCGAGGCTGCACCACTTCGACTTGTAGAAGGCGGGCGCCGTGTGCCCGATGAGGATCTTGTCCGGATCCGCGTCGTCCGAGAAGCCGCTGAACACGGTGGGCGGCGCGACCTCCCAGTCGGCGGGGACGTCGAAGGCCGTGCCGTGTTCGGGGTTCACGACCGCTTTCCAGCCCGGGATCGTCGGCGGCACCGCGCTCGACGGCGAGGCCGAAGCCGAGGCCGATCCGGAGGTGGAGGGTGCCGCGGAACCGGAGGGCGAGGCGGGGGCGGAGGCCGACGGCGAGGGGTTCTTGCCGTCGTCCGCCCGGTCGTTCTTCTTCCCGTCGTCCCCCAGCAGGACCACACCGGTGTAGGTGGCGGCGGCGAGCACCACGGTGGCCGCGGCGCAGACGGCGATGACGGCGGTCCTGCTGCGTTTGCCGGACGGCGGCTGCTGCTGCGGCTGTTGGGGCATTCCGTACGGGCCGCCCACCGGGTACACCGGTACGGTGGGCGGCTGTTCGCCGGACGGCTCCGCGCCGGGCGGCAGCGGGGGCAGCGGTGGGAGCGGCGGCTGCGGCGGCTGCCGGTACGGATTGTGGAAGTCCTCTTGCGGGTCCTGCTCGCCCCCGGGCGACTGCTGTCCTGGCCACATGCCGAGTAACGATAGGTGCGCGGTGCCACGCCCACCACAGGGGGGTCCGGCCCGTTCCCTCCGGGGGCGCCTCAAACGCCGGCGAGGCTGAATTTGCCCCCGGAGGTGCCGCGTTGCCCCGGGCCGGGCCGGGCTACTTGCCCAAGGACAGGATCGAGTGGTCCACCTTCGTCGGCTCCGGGCCGTTCACCCGGCCGTCGAGCAGGAACAGCCGTCCCCCCAGCCAGGCCGGGCGCACGCCGTGCGCGTAGAAGACGGATTCGGGGCCCCGCGCGGCCGCCGGGCTCTGCAGGAACACCTGCGGAGCGCCGCCTGTCGGCGCGAGCGTCGCCATCGCGCCCGAGTGGCCCGAGCCGTCCTGGATGTACACGACGACCTTGCCGTTCTCGATGGCGAGCGGCCACATGGCGCGGTTCTTGTCGGGCGCCGCCGCGTGCCACTTCTCCTGCCCGGTGTTCAGGTCGACGGCGATGACCTCGGTGGTGTCGTCGAGGCCGAGGCTGGAACCGGTCTTGCCTCCGGCGATGTAGAGCGTGTCGGCGTCGGCCACGGCGCCCGGGCATCCTTGGATGTCGTCGGAGTTACCGAAGCCGTTGCACCGGCCGCTGACCCCGAACTTCGCCTCGCTCTGCGAACGGATCCGGCCGTCCGCGGCGAAGGCGGTGATGCTCCAGGCCTTCTTGTCGGAGTTGTTGGCGGCGACCACCAGCGGGTCCACCGACAGGACGCGGCCGATCGTCCAGCCCTTCTCGTACGAGTGGCTCCACCTGGGTTCGCCCGTCGCCGGGTCCAGCTCCTCGATCACGGCAGCGGGGTTGGGCTCCCAGCAGTTGCGCAGGGCGATCAGCCGGGAGCCCCCGGCGATCCCGGTCGGGGAACAGCCCGTCTTCGGCGTGCCGAAGAGCTTGTGGCCGTCGGTGACCGAGAAGCCGCTCCTCACGGCGGACCGGGTGACGGCGACGGTGTCGCCCGAGATCGCCATCTCGAAGACGAGGTCGTGGTCGGAGGCGTTCTCCTGCGGCACCTGCACCTTCCAGCCGAGCTTGCCGGTGACGAGGTCGATCTGCTGGAGGTGTGTGCACTTGGGCAGTTCCGCGTTGGTCTTCTCCTGGACGCCGACGACCAGCTTCCCGTTGGCGGAAGGGGCCTGCGGGACCCCGCACAGCGGAGTCTCCAGATCGATCTTCCACACGTCCTTGCCGTCGGCCACCGCGTACCCGGTGACCTCCTTGTTCATCGCCTTGACCACGACGTCGCCGACCCGCCAGGGGCCGAACTGCTGGGCTCCCGAACCGGGCAACTGGGTCTGGTTGTCGCGCACCCAGACCCGCCCCTCACCTGGCTGGATACCGGCGTTGGGGTCGTAGGGCTCGGGCCCGCCGCCGGGGCCCTTGCCGTCGCCCTTGTCGACCGTGGGGGTGCCGGACGGGACCGCCGGGTGCGTGCCGTCGGCGACGGGCCCGGGGGAGTTTCCGTCATCGCGGACGGCCACGGCGTACACCGCGCCACCGATCACCAGCAGGCCCGCCACCAGCGACGCGACCACCACGACGGGCTTGCCGCCGAAGAGGCCCCGCCGTCCCCCGCCGGGAGCGGGGGGCGGCGGCCCGCCGAACTGGCCGGGCCCCGGCAGCGGTTGCGGCTGCGTCTGGGGTTCGGGCTGGGGCTGGGCGTACGGGTTCCCCGGAACGGGTCCGTACGGGGGTGGGGTGGGGCCGCCGGGCTCGTGACTGCTCATGGGAAGAGTGTGACCCGTGGGGTTCCACCGGACCAGGGCACCCCCGGTCAACCCGTCAACCGGTCAGCGCCATCACCGCGGTTCAGCTGCTCAGCGCGTCCAGGTGCCGGTGGAGCACCCGGTGTCCCACCGTATCGGGGTGCAGGCCGTCGACGAGCAGATCGCCGCGCCCGCGCAGCGGCTCCCACAGGTCGATGAAGTCGACGTACTGCTCCTCGCACCAGGCCCGTACGGCCGCGCGCAGGGCCAGCGCCCGCTCGCGGGTGAAGCACAGCCCCTCGTAGTCGCGGGTGCGCTCCTCGTCGACCCAGGTCGGCCCGGCGACGACGAGCCGCGCGTTGTGGCCGAGGGCGGTGGCGGCCAGGGAGCCGAGGTGCTCCGCGATCCGCGCGGTCCCGTCGCCGTGGTCCGCCGCGCGGTCCGGCGCGGCGGCGAGCGGCAGGGCCGAGTCGTTGATCCCGGCGGCGACGAGCAGGGTGTCGGGCCTGCGGGCGGCGAGCAGAGCGGGCGTCTGTTCGCTGACGTCGGCCAGCGTGCTGCCGGGGACGGACAGGTTGAAAACGCGGTGCGCGGCCTCGTCGCCCGCGATGTGGGCGCCCGCCAGCCGGGCCGCCCATCCGCCCCGCGGGTCGCAGCGTCCGTAGGCGATGCTGTCGCCGACGATCACGATGCGCTCCGCCGCGCGCAGGGGTTTCGCATCCAGGTAGGCCCAGGTGCTCTCGCCCGAGGTCAGGAGCACGCGGCGGCGGGCGTAGTCGTCGACCTCGTACGCGTCGGCCGCGGCGAGTTCCTCGTCGGTGAGGCGCATGACGACGCCCTCGACCGCGGACCCGATCGCTCGCTCCAGGGTCAGGTGGACGTCCAGGCCACTGGCCGCGATCACGGACTCGTCGGTGATCGGCAGCGGCCGGGTCGTGTGGCCCGCGAGCGACGCCGGGGAGGTGGGTACGGCCCGGCCGAACAGGGCGGTCTGTACCCGCTCGTCCTTCAGGGTGCCGAAGGAGAACAGCGAGTGGGGGCGTGATGCGGTCACTGTGGGTCGTGTGGCCTTCCGTGCGGGGATGATCACCTCACCCTAATCGGCCGCCCCTGAGCTGGCAGAACCGCTGACGGGCCGGTCGACAACACCCCCTGGAGTATTGCCGGTTCAGGTCCCTCAGGTAGGTTTCTAAAATCTGATTCCAATTCTGACGGGGCTGACGTGTGGGAGCTGAGCGGGAGCGGGGCCGGGCCGCTGGAGGCGGAGGACCCGCGGCGGATCGGGACGATCGCGCTGGCGGGCCGGCTCGGGGCCGGTGGCATGGGGCGGGTGTACCTGGGGGTCCACGAGGGCCGGTACGTCGCCGTCAAGCAGCTGCTGGCCTCGGTCGTCGGTGAGGACGCGGACTTCCTGCGCCGCTTCGGGCACGAGCTGGACAACCTGTCCCGGCTGCCCGGCCGGGCCACCGCACCCGTGCTCGCGAGCGACCGGACCGCGCGGCCGCCGTGGTTCGCCACCGCGTACATTCCCGGGCTGACCCTGGGCGCGGCCCTCGAACTGCACGGCGGTCCGCTTCCGGCGGACGCGCTGTGGCCGCTGCTGCGGGAGGCCGCGGCGGGCCTGGCGGCGGTGCACGGCCTCGGGATGGTGCACCGGGACCTGAAGCCGTCCAACGTCATGCTGACCCTGGAGGGGCTCACCCTCATCGACTTCGGCATCGCCCGCGCCGCCGAACAGAGCCAGCTGACCCGGACGGGCATGGTGGTGGGCACGCCCGCCTACATGGCGCCCGAGCAGGCTTCCGGCCGGCGGCAGGTCAGCGGCGCCACCGACGTGTTCGCGCTAGGCTCGGTCATCGCCTACGCGGCCTCCGGACGGCCGCCGTTCGGCGAGGAGTCGGGGCACGGCGTGCTCTACCGGATCGTCCACGAGCAGCCGGAGCTGGAGCCGCTCCGGGCGCTGGACCCCGGCCTCGCCGAACTCGTCGAGGCCTGCCTCGACAAGGACCCCGAGGGCCGCCCCACCGCCGCGGAGATCCTGGAACGCGCCGCGCTCCAGGGCCCGTTCACCGCACCGCTGTGGCCGGGGACCATCGCCGCGTGCCTGCGCGAGCGGGCCGCCTTCGCCGCGGACGTACAGCGGATCGACGTACCGGATACGAAGCCGGACCCGGAGCTGAAGCCGGAGACCCAGCCGGAGGCGGAGACCCAGCCGGAGCCGGACACGAAGCCCGCGCCCGGGGCCGACCCCGCCGCGGCGGCCGACGTACGCCGCTCCGAGCGGCCGGAGCGGCCCGAGCGGCGCCGTCGTACCCGGGTCGTGCTGGCCGTGCTCCCCGTCGTCGTGGTCGCGGGCGGTACGACCCTGGCGATCCAGTACCTGCCGTACGCCTTCTCCCCCCAGGCGGGCCCCCAGAGCGGCCCGTCCGTCGCGCTCTCGCCGCCCGCCGACGGCAAGCCCGCGGCCACGGTCAGCGGCTCCGCGTCGGCTCCCCCGTCCCCGGGGCAGTCCCCGGCATCCGGCACCCCCGCGGCGAACGGCAGGAGCGGCGGCCCCACGGGCGCGGCCGGCGGCCCGGCCACCGCCCCCACCCCCGCGTCCAGCGGCGGCACCACCCCGCACCCTCCCGCGAGCAACCCGCCCGCACCCCCCGCCTCCGGCACCTTCCGCTTCCAGAACGGCAACGACAGCTCGTGCATCACCCAGGTCTACGGCTCATCGGACTCCGGCGACTGCTCCGACGCGTCGGCGCGGTGGACCGTACAGAGCAGGCCGGACGGCAGCTTCCGGCTCGTCAACCGGCAGAGCGGCGGATGCCTGTACTCCAACGGCCTGAACCAGGCCGTCTTCGTGGGCGACTGCGCCCAGGACATCGGCCGGTCCTGGCGTACGGGCTCGGGCGGCAGCCTGCGCAGTGACCTCGGCGGCGGCTGCCTCGACCTCGGCATGGCCGGGGGCCTGAACACCAGCTCGTGCGCCGGGACGGCGGCCCAGCGCTGGTCCCGCCAGAGCTGAGCCACCGGATCCCGGGCCCTGGCCCTGGCCCTGGCCCTGGCCCTGGCCCTGGCCCTGGCCCTAGAGAACCTCCCGTACCTGCGGGAAGTGGCACGAGGCCAGGTGGTCGGCGGCGTGGGCGGTCGGTTCGGGGACCTCCTTCTCGCACCGCTCGCGCCGCTCCGGGGCCAGGCGCGCGTACACGGGGCAGCGCCCCCGGAACCGGCAGCCCTCATGGCGCCGGGTGGGGCTCGGCGGGTCGCCCGCGAGCAGGATCCGGTCGCGCCGCCGCTCGCGTTCGCGTTCCGGGTCGGGCAGCGGTACCGCCGAGAGCAGTGCCTGGGTGTACGGGTGGCGGGGGCTTTCGAAGACGTCCCGGACGGATCCGGCTTCGACGGTCCGCCCGAGGTAGACGACGCTGACCCGGTCGGCGACGTACCGCACGACGGACAGGTCGTGCGAGACGAAGAGGTACGCGAGCCCCAGCTCCGCCTTGAGTTCGCGCAGCAGGTTCAGCACCCCGGCCTGGACGGACACGTCGAGCGCGGAGACGGGTTCGTCGAGCACGAGGAGCTTCGGCCGGACCGAGAGCGCCCTGGCGATCCCGATGCGCTGGCGCTGCCCGCCGGAGAACTCGTGCGGGAAGCGTTCGGCCGCGGCCCGCTCCAGGCCCACCTGGTCCAGGAGTTCGGGGATCCGCCGGGCGGCGGTCAGCCGGTCGGCGCCCTGGGCGCGCAGCGGCTCGGCGATGATGTCGCCGACCGGCATGCGGGGGTCGAGGCTGGCCATCGGGTCCTGGAAGACGATCTGCACCTGGCCGCGCAGGGCCTTGCGTTCGGCCTTGCCCAGGGTGTCCGGAGCCTTCCCGAACAGTTCGATGGCGCCGCCCTCGGGCCGTGCGAAGTGGAGCAGTTCGAAGAGGGTGGTGGACTTCCCCGATCCGGACTCCCCCACCAGCGCGAGGGTCTCCCCGCCGCGGACCGCGAGGTCGACCCCGTCCACGGCGTACACGGTCCCGACCCGCCGCTTGAAGGCGCTCCCCTTGAGCACGGGGAAGGTCTTGACGAGCCCGTCCACCTTCAACACCAGGTCCCCGGTGGGCCGTTCGAGAGCGTCGGGGATCTCGGGCACGGGGTAGACGTCGAGCACGCCGAGGCCCTTCCCGGCGATCTCCCCGGCCCGGACACAGGCGGCCAGATGACCACGGCCGCCATCCGCCGCCCCGCCGCCGTCCGCACGCGCGTCGCCGTCCCCCGTACCGTCCACCCTCGCCCCGCCGTCCTGCGCCCCGCCGTCCACCGCCGTCAGCGGCGGCACCGCCCGCGTGCAGTCCTCCCGCGCCATCGGGCAGCGCGGCGCGAAGGCGCAGCCCGCGCCCACCTGCCCCGCCGCGGGCGGCGATCCGGGGATGGGGACCAGCGCGCCGCCGCCCCCGTCCAGCCGGGGCACCGCCCCGATCAGCCCCATCGTGTAGGGCATCGAGGGCCGGCCGAAGACCTCGGAGGCCGTTCCCGTCTCGACGATGCGCCCCGCGTACATGACCGCGACCCGGTCCGCCATGCCCGCGATCACGCCCAGGTCGTGGCTGACCAGGACCAGGGCCGCCCCGGTCTCCCGCTGCGCGGTGCGCAGCACGTCGAGGATCTGGGCCTGGATGGTGACGTCCAGGGCCGTCGTCGGCTCGTCGGCGAGCAGCACGTCCGGGTCGTTGGCCATGGCCATCGCGATCATGGCCCGTTGCCGCATGCCGCCCGAGAACTCGTGCGGGAACGACTGGGCCCGCAGCCGGGGTTCGGGGATCCCGACGAGGTCGAGGAGTTCCACGGCCCGGGCGCGCGCCCGGTCGCGCGAGAGGTCCTGGTGGGCGCGGACCGCCTCGGCGATCTGGTCGCCGATCCGGTAGACCGGTGTGAACGCGGACAGCGGGTCCTGGAACACCATCCCGATCCGTTGCCCGCGTACGGCCGTGAGCGCCGCGTCGGAGGCGCCGACCAGCTCGGTCCCGTCGAGCCGGACCGAGCCCCGTACGGCGGCGGCGGCCGGGAGCAGGCCGAGCACCGCGAGCGCGGTCGCGGACTTGCCCGATCCCGACTCCCCCACCAGGCCCAGGACTTCACCGCGGGCCAGCGAGAAGCTCACCCCGCGCACGGCGGGGACCCCGTCGAAGTCGACCTCCAGGCCGGTGACGGTCAGCACGGGGCGCGCCTCGGCACTCATCTCCCGCCTCCCTTCGTGTTCTTGTGTGCGCCACGGCGTGCGGAGCGCCCGGTGGTGGGGTCGAGCGCGTCGCGCAGCCCGTCCCCCACGAGGTTCACCGCGAGGACGAACACGATCAGCAGTCCGGCGGCGAAGAAGAACATCCAGGGGTAGGTGACCGCCGCCCCGGTGGTGCTCGCGATCAGCGTGCCGAGCGAGACGTCCGGTGCCTGCACGCCGAATCCGAAGTAGGAGAGCGCGGTCTCGCTCATCACCGCGCCGCCGACGGCGATCGTCGCGTCGATGATGAGGAACGAGGCGATGTTGGGCAGGACGTGCCGCCAGATGATCCGCAGCGGTCCCACGCCCATGTACACGGCCGCCTTGACGAACTCCCGCTCCTTCAGGGAGAGCGTCATCGACCGGACGACCCGCGCCGTGATCATCCAGCCGAAGACGGCGAGCAGCCCGACGAAGGCGAACCAGCCGCCGCCGCGCAGCCGGGGCGAGACGATCGCGATGATCAGGAACGACGGG
The DNA here is from genome assembly GCF_036346295.1 of Streptomyces sp. NBC_00536. Lineage (NCBI taxonomy): Bacteria > Bacillati > Actinomycetota > Actinomycetes > Kitasatosporales > Streptomycetaceae > Streptomyces > Streptomyces sp. NBC_00536. The sequence continues at coordinate 681,009 of NZ_CP107819.1, forward strand.
AAGACGAGGAGCAGGTCGACGAAGAACATCAGCAGCCGGTCCGGCCAGCCGCCGAAGTACCCGGCGCAGGCGCCGACCAGTGAGGCGAGCCCCGTCGAGAAGAGCGCCACGAGCAGCCCGATGACGAGGGACTTCTGGAGTCCGCGCACGGTCTGCGCGAAGACGTCCTGGCCGATCCGGTTGGTGCCCCACCAGTGGTCGGCGCCGGGCGGGGACCGCAGCGCGGTGTAGTCGATGTGGCTGTAGTCCCACGGGCTGAGGAGCGGTCCGGCGAAGGCGAGCAGGAAGAGCAGCAGCAGGGCCGCGGCGCCCGCGAGCGCGCTGCGGCTCTGCCGGAACCGGCGCAGTACGACGGTGGCGCGCCCGGCGGGGCGGGTGGCGGGCTCCGTGCCCGGTCCGCCCGGGACGCTGCTCTCGATGACGGCGGTCATGGTCGGCGTTCTCCTGGATCGTGGATCAGGCGGTGCGGATGCGCGGGTCGAGCGCGGCGTGGAGCACATCCGCGAGGAAGCCGGACAGGAGCACCGTCACGGCGGCGAACACATTGACGGCGACGACCGAGTTGACGTCGTTCTTGCCGATGGAGGAGATGAACCACTCGCCCATCCCGTGCCACCCGAAGATCGTCTCGGTGAAGGTGGCGCCGGTGAACAGGGCCAGGAAGCCGTAGCTGAAGTAGGTCGACATGGGGATCAGGGCGGTCCGCAGGCCGTGTTTGAGCAGGACCGTCCGCCGGCCCAGGCCCTTGGCGGCGGCGGTGCGCAGGTAGTCCGAGCCGAGTACGTCCAGCATGGTGGAGCGCTGGTAGCGGCTGTATCCGGCGAGCGCGCCGAGCCCGATCGAGATGGTGGGCAGCAGCAGGTGGACGCCGCGGTCCTTGGCCACCGCCCAGAAGCCGGAGTCGACTCCGGGGGTCTTCTCGCCGGTGAACCGGATGACTTCGGTGCCGGTCTTCGCGTTGAACCAGATCGCGCCGATCTTCAGCAGAACGGCCAGCAGAAAGACGGGTGTTGAGAGCAGCACGAAGGAGGCGAGGGTCATCGCCCGGTCGGAGAAGCGGTATTGGCGTACGGCGGTCCAGGCGCCGGCGAGCACGCCGAGCACGGTTCCGGCGATGGTGCCGAAGAGCAGCAGCCGCAGGCTGACCCCGATCCGCCGCCCGAACTCGGCGCCGACCGGGGTCCCGTCGATGGTCTGTCCGAGGTCGCCGCGCAGCGCGTGTCCGGCCCAGGACGCGAAGCGGGAGACGAGCGGGGTGTGGTCGTTGACGCCGAGGGCGGTGAGGTGGTGGTCCACCGAGGCGGGCGACAAGGGGGGCTGGCGGCCTTCGTAGTACGCCCGCGGGTCGAGGGCGTACGAGGCGAGCAGGTACGAGAGGCAGACGGCGGCCAGCAGCAGCACGGCGTAGTAGCCGAGCCGCTTGGCCAGGTAGGCGGCCACGGTGGTGAACCTCCGCAGGTGCTCGTGATCCACAGGGGATCGTCAGGGGAACGCGACGCCGGGGGTTGCCCGGACATCACGGCCGCGGCAGGTCAACATGGCTAATTCGTCGCCTTGTTGACCAAGCTTGACCGCCGTTTGTTGCGGACATGCTAAGAAAACATAGCGGGATTCCAGCAGGCCTCCCCCCGGAGCGCAAGATCTCCTACGGTCGGCCCAGCCCGGGATCCCGCCCCGTCCCGCCCCACCCGTCCCGTCCCGATCCAGACCGCCCCACGACCCGGAGGAAGTGTCCCGATGCGCAGAACCACGGTCATCGCCATAGCCGCAGCCCTGTCGGCCACTCTGGCGGTGTCCGCCTGCGACTCTTCCGGCACGGACGGCGGCGCACCGGCGAAGAAACAGGCCGCGCCCGCCGTCGACGGGCAGAACATCAACGCCCAGCCGGTGAGCGCCCTCAAGCAGGGCGGCTCCCTGAAGGTCGCCATCGACCAGTGGATCACGCAGTACAACGTCAACCAGGTGGACGGGCAGCAGGGCGACGCCTCCGAGATCGACCGGGCCGTGATGCCGCACCTCTTCTACGCGGACGCCAAGGGCGTCGGCGTGCCCAACCCGGCCTTCCTGGCCTCGGCGAAGGTCGTCTCGACCAGCCCGCAGGTGGTGGAGTACCAGCTCAACCCCAAGGCCCGCTGGTCCGACGGAACCCCCCTCGGCTGGAAGGACTTCGAGGCGCTGTGGAAGGCGCTGAACGGCTCCGACAAGGCGTACGAGGCGGCCGACACCTCGGGCTACGACCAGATCTCCAAGGTCGAGCAGGGCGCCGACGAACACGGGGTGAAGATCACCTTCGCGACGCCGTACGCCGACTGGCAGCGGCTCTTCGACCCGCTGTACCCGGCCGCCTACATCGACACCCCCGAGAAGTTCAACAAGGGCTGGACGGAGAAGGCCCCGGTCACCGCGGGCGCCTTCAAGATCGGCACCTACGACAAGACCGCGCAGACCGTCACCCTGGTTCCCGACCCGCAGTGGTGGGGGGAGAAGCCCAGGCTGGACTCGGTCGTCTTCCGCGTCCTGGACCGCGCCTCGCGCACCGAGGCCTTCCTCAACAAGGAGATCGACGAGACGACCGCGCTCCAGCCCGAGGACTACAAGCGGCTGGTCAAGGACCCGGCCGCGGACATCCGGCGCGGCGCCCGCTGGGACGAGGTCCACATCACCCTCAACGCCGCGCGCGGCCCGCTCCAGGACGTCAAGGTGCGCAACGCGCTCCAGGCGGCCATCGACCGCAAGGGCATCAACGCCAGTTTCGCCAAGGACCTGTCCTTCGAACTCCAGCCGCTGAACAACCACTTCTTCATGCCGAACCAGGCGGGGTACAAGGACAATTCCAGCGAGTTCGACGCCTACGACCCGGCGAAGGCCGGCAAGCTCCTCGACGAAGCGGGCTGGAAGGACGCCGGCCAGGGCAAGCCGCGCACCAAGGACGGCAAGGAGCTGACCCTGGAGTACACGCTGAGCGCGGGCGGTTCCTCCTCCCAGGAGGACCAGGCCCAGTTGGTGCAGCAGCAGCTGGGCGCCGTCGGCGTGAAGGTCGACATCAAGAAGGTCCCGGCGAACGACTACTTCAACAAGTTCGTGAACACCGGGAACTTCGACCTCGTCAGCTTCCGCAACGTCGACGAGGCCTACACCTCGAAGCTGATCCCCGTCTTCCAGCAGCCGCAGGGCAACAACCTCTTCCAGAACTTCGGCTCGGTCGGCAGCCCGCGGATCGACGAACTCCTGAAGAAGGCCGGCCAGACCACCGACCGCGCCGAGGCGCTGAAGCTCTACAACGAGGCCGACGCCGAGATCTACAAGCTCGGCCACTCCATCGAGCTGTACCAGCGCCCCGACATCACCGCGGACCGCAAGGGCCTCGCCAACTTCGGCGCGACCGGCCTCGCGGACGTCGACTACACGAAGGTGGGCTGGCAGAACTGACGCGGCCGGAGACCGGGCGGCCCCGCCCGGTCTCCCCGCCGCGCGCCGTCCCTTTTCCGCCGCACGCCCGGCTCCGGCGGGAAAACCCCTGATCGCGGCAGTAGAATGACCGGCTGTTTGGTGCTGGACCGGAACAACCCTGGCAAACCTGGGCTCCACCGGCGACCCGGACGTTTTCCGGGACCGAGACGCGAGGGCCGATGGCAGCCACACCTGAGCACGGTGAACTGACACTGCTCGCCGACGGGACCGTACGCGACGACGGGGCGGCCGCGCAGGACGGCGATGCGGCGCCCGCGGGGGTGGCGGACCACCCGGAGACCGGCAAGTCCGCCCGGTTCTCCGCCGGGCCCGCCGCCCCGGCGCGCACCCTCGTCGACGTCTTCGAGGCCTCCGTCCGCGCGCACCCCGACGAGCCCGCCCTGGACGACGGCACCGAACGGCTGACCTACCGGGCGCTGGCCGCCGAGGTCGAACGCCGACGGCGCGCCCTCGCGGCCGCCGGGGTGGGCCTCGGCGACCGGATCGGCGTACGGGTGCCGTCCGGGACCAACGAGCTGTACGTGTCCATCCTCGCCGTGCTCGCCGTGGGCGCCGCCTACGTGCCGGTGGACGCCGAGGACCCGGACGAGCGGGCAGAGCTGGTCTTCGGCGAGGCCGGAGTGCGGGCGGTGCTGGGCGCCGGACGCCGCATCGACCTCACCGGCCTCACGACGGAACCGGCGGCGGCCGGGCGTCCCGGCCCCGGACACGACGCGTGGATCATCTTCACCTCCGGCTCCACCGGCAAGCCCAAGGGCGTCGCCGTCAGCCACCGCAGCGCCGCCGCCTTCGTGGACGCCGAAGCCGCGCTGTTCCTCGCCGAGGAGCCCATCGGGCCGGGCGACCGCGTGATGGCGGGGCTGTCCGTCGCCTTCGACGCCTCCTGCGAGGAGATGTGGCTGGCCTGGCGCCACGGCGCCTGCCTGGTGCCCGTACCCCGTTCCCAGGTGCGCAGCGGCGCCGACCTCGGCCCCTGGCTGATGGAGCAGGAGATCACCGTGGTCTCCACCGTGCCGACGCTGGCCGCGCTCTGGGAGCCCGAGGCCCTCGACGAGGTCCGGCTGCTGATCTTCGGCGGCGAGGCCTGCCCGCCCGAGCTGACCCAGCGCCTGGTCACCGAGGGGCGCGAGGTCTGGAACACGTACGGTCCCACCGAGGCCACCGTCGTCGCCTGCGCCTCCCTGCTCACCGGCGCGGAACCGATCCGGATCGGCCTCCCGCTGAACGGCTGGGAACTGGCCGTCGTGGACGAGTCCGGCGAACCCGTCCCGATGGGCGGCAGCGGCCAGCTCGTGATCGGCGGCGTCGGCCTGGCGCGCTACCTCGACCCGCAGAAGGACGCCGAGAAGTACGCCCCGCTGGAATCCCTCGGCTGGGAGCGCGCCTACCGCAGCGGCGACCTGGTCCGCGCCGAACCCGAAGGGCTGGTCTTCCTCGGCCGCGGCGACGAGCAGATCAAGCTCGGCGGCCGCCGGATCGAGCTGGGCGAGGTGGACGCGGCGCTCCAGGCACTGCCCGGGGTGGCCGGAGCGGCCGCCGCCGTCCGTACGGCCCGCAGCGGCAACCAGCTGCTCGTCGGCTACCTCGTCACCCAGGAGGGCTGGGACCGCGCGGCGGCCGTCGAACGGCTGCGCGCCGAACTGCCCGCCGCCCTTGTGCCGCTGCTCGCGCCGGTCGAGGAGCTGCCGACCCGGACCTCCGGCAAGGTGGACCGCGACGCGCTGCCCTGGCCGCTGCCCGACCTGGAGACCACCGGCCCGGCCGAGCAGCTGTACGGGACCGAGGCCTGGCTCGCCGAGCAGTGGAGCGAGACCCTCGGCGTGACCGTCACCGGCGGCGCCGACGACTTCTTCGCGATCGGCGGCAACAGTCTCGCCGCCGCCCAGCTCACCACCCGGCTGCGCACCCGCTACCCGCGGGCGGCCGTCCTCGACATCTACCAGCAGCCCACCCTGCGCAAACTGGCCCGGCGGCTGGAGAAGTCCGTACGGGAGGACGGCGCGGCCCGGACCGTCTCGCCCGTCCCGCTCCGGTCCCAGCTGGTGCAGTCGGTCCTGCTGCTCCCCCTGTTCACCCTGGTCGGGCTGCGCTGGACCGTGTCGCTGCTGGCGCTGGGCAACGTACTGCACTGGTTCGGGCCGTACCCGTGGGCGCCCACCGCGTCGTGGTGGCTCGTCGGCGCCGGCGCCGTCCTGCTGTTCAGCCCGCCCGGGCGGCTCGCGATCGCGGCGGGCGGCGCGCGGCTGCTGCTGCGCGGGGTGAAGGCCGGGCGATACCCGCGCGGCGGCAGCGTGCACCTGCGGCTGTGGACGGCCGAGCGGCTGGCCGAGTACGCCGGTGCGACCTCGCTCAGCGGTTCCTGGCTGGAGCGGTACGCGCGGGCGCTCGGCGCCAAGGTCGGCCCCGAGGTGGACCTGCACTCCCTGCCCCCGGTGACGGGCATGCTCAAGCTCGGCCGGGGCTGCGCCGTCGAATCCGAGGTGGACCTCGGCGGGCACTGGCTGGACGGCGACGAGCTGGTGATCGGCCCGATCAAGGTCGGTGCGGGCGCCGTGGTCGGTACCCGCAGCCTGCTCTTCCCCGGCGCGCGGGTCGGCAAGCGGGCCGAGGTCGCCCCCGGGTCCGCGGTCGCCGGGCAGGTCACCACCGGCCAGCGCTGGGCCGGGGCGCCCGCCGTCAAGCTCGGCAAGGCCAAGCGCAACTGGCCCGGGGAGCGCCCGCCGCGCCCGGTCCGCTGGCGCGCCGCGTACGGCGCGGCCGGGTTCTGCCTCACCGCCCTGCCGGTGCTCGCCACGCTGCCCGCGCTGCTGGTGGCGAGCCGGTTCGTGCCCGCCGACGCGGGGGCGGTGGCCGCGCTGCGCGGAGCCCTGTTCGCCGTGGTGCCCGGGGCGCTGGCCTTCGGGTGCGCGTACGCAACTCTGCTGCTGGTCTCCGTACGCCTGCTCAGCCTGGGGCTGCGGACCGGTGTCCATCCCACGCACAGCAGGGTCGGCTGGCAGGCGTGGACGGTCACCCAGCTGATGGACCTGTCCCGGGAGACCCTCTTCCCGCTGTACGCCGGGCTGATCACGCCGGTGTGGCTGCGGCTGCTCGGCATGAAGATCGGCCGGGGCGCCGAGGTGTCGACCGTGCTCGCGCTGCCGAGCCTCACCACCGTCGGCGAAGGCGCGTTCCTGGCCGACGACACCCTGACCGCGCCGTACGAACTGGGCGGCGGCTGGATGCGGATCGGGCACTCGGCGATCGGACGGCGGGCGTTCCTCGGCAACTCCGGGATGACCGCGCCCGGCCGGACCGTGCCGGACGGCGGGCTGGTCGGCGTCCTGTCGGCGACCCCGAAGAAGGCCAAGAAGGGCAGTTCCTACCTGGGCCTGCCGCCGGTCCGGCTGCCGCGGTCCACCGCGGACGCCGATCAGAGCCGGACCTACGATCCGCCCGCGCGGCTGCTGTGGGCGCGCGGCCTGGTCGAGCTGTGCCGGCTCCTCCCGGTGTTCTGCTCGGCCGCGCTGGCCGTGCTGACCGTGGCCGCGTTCTGCGCGCTGAGCGCCCCGGGGGCGCTGGGCACCGGGTGGACCGCGCTGCTGTCCGGAGCCGTCCTGCTCGCCGCGGGCGCCGCCGCCTGCGGGGTCACGGTGGCCGCGAAGTGGCTGCTGGTGGGCCGCCACCGGGCCGGGGAGCACCCGCTGTGGAGCGGCTTCGTGTGGCGCAACGAGCTGGCCGACACCTTCGTGGAGGTCCTGGCCGTGCCCTGGCTCGTCGGAGCGGTGCCCGGTACGCCCCTGCTGGCGCTGTGGCTGCGCGGGCTCGGGGCACGCGTGGGGCGGGGCGTGTGGTGCGAGAGCTACTGGCTGCCCGAGACGGACCTGGTCGAGCTGGGTGACGCGGTCAGCGTGAACCGGGGCTGCGTGTTGCAGACACACCTCTTCCACGACCGGATCTTGAGGACGGATACTGTGGTCCTCCATGAGGGCGCCACCCTGGGCCCGGGCGGAATCGTCCTGCCCGGGAGCACGATCGGCGCCCACAGCACCCTGGGTCCCGCCTCGCTCGTGATGGCCGGTGAATCCGTACCCGCCGGCACCCGCTGGCTGGGGAATCCGATCGAGGCGTGGCGGACCTGAGAGGGCCCCGGCACAGCGCAGGGAACGGAAGCGTCAATGAGCGGCCAGACGGCATCGGCATCGGCATCGGACCCGTATTTTCCGGCCAACGGTGACCCCCGCTACCGTGTGCACCGGTACGAACTCGCCCTGGAGTACCGTCCCCGCCCCAACCGGCTGGCCGGGACGGCCCGGATCAGTGCGATCGCCGGCCGTGCTCCGCTCGCCGAGTTCCACCTGAACCTGGCCGAGTTCAAAATAGGGCGGGTGATGGTCAACGGCCGGGCGTCGCACTCCACGCACCGGGCCGGGAAGCTCCTCGTCCGCCCCGTCAAGCCGCTGCCCGCCGGCACCGCCTTCACGGTGGAGGTGCACTGGGTCGGCAATCCGAAGCCGGTCCGCAGCCCGTGGGGCGGCATCGGCTGGGAGGAACTGACCGACGGCGCGCTGGTGGCCAGCCAGCCGGTCGGCGCGCCCTCCTGGTACCCCTGCAACGACCGGCCCGCTGACAAGGCCTCCTACCAGATCTCGGTCAACGTCCCGTCCGCCTACACCGTGGTGGCCGTCGGCAGACTGCTCACGCGGACCACCAAGGCCTCCACCACCACCTGGGTGTACGAGCAGTCCGCGCCCACCTCCAGCTACCTGGTCGGCCTGTCCATCGGCATGTACCAGACGGTGCTGCTGGGCGACCCGGGGCTCGGCGGTGTGCCGCAGAGCGCCCACGTACCGGCGCACCTGCTGCCGCGGTTCTCCCGTGACTTCGCCCGGCAGCCCGACATGATGCGGCTGTTCGAGGAACTGTTCGGGCCCTATCCCTTCGGCGAGTACGTGGTGGTCGTCGCCGACGAGGAGCTCGACGTCCCGGTGGAGGCCCAGGGCCTCTCCCTCTTCGGCGTCAACCACGTGGATGGCGCCCGGGGTTCGGAGCGGCTCGTCGCGCACGAGCTGGCGCACCAGTGGTTCGGCAACAGCGTGAGCATCGCCGACTGGCGGCACATCTGGCTGAACGAGGGCTTCGCGAAGTACGCCGAATGGCTCTGGTCCGAGCGCTCCGGCGGCCGCTCCGCGCACGAACTGGCGGGCACGGCACACCGGTTGCTGGCCGCGCAGCCGCAGGACCTCACGCTGGCCGACCCCGGCCGCAAGCTGATGTTCGACGACCGTCTCTACCAGCGCGGGAGCCTCGCCGTGCACGCGGTCCGCTGCGCGCTGGGGGACGCCGCGTTCTTCCGCATGCTGCGCGACTGGGCCGCCCTGCACCGCCACGGCGTGGTGAACACCGCCGGATTCGCGGCGCACGGCGCGCGCTACGCGGCGGAGCCGCTGGACGACCTGCTCGACGCCTGGCTGTACGAGCAGTCCCTCCCGCCGCTGCCGGGGGCGTCGGTGGCGCCCGTACGGCCCGTGACACCGGCGCGGCCCGCGTACCCGCCGACGAACGGCGAGCCCGCGGGCCACGGCCGGGGCTGACCGCCCCGGTGCGGGGTCCGTCCCGCCGCACGGCGCTCGCGTGGGCAGCGGGAGCCGGGGCCGGAGCCGCTCTGGCCATCGGTCCGGCCGCGGGCGGGAGTCCGTACGCCGCCCCCCTCAGCGAGGACGGCCGCTCGCTGCTCGGCAGGCTGGCGGCGCTCGAACGGCGGCATTCCGCGCGCCTGGGGATCTACGCCCGCGACACCGCGACCGGCCGCACCGTGCGCTACCGCGCGACCGAGGGCTTCCCCGTCTGCTCGGTCTTCAAGACGGTGGCGGTCGCGGCGGTCCTGCGCGACCTGGACCGCGACGGGGAGTTCCTGGCCCACCGCGTCCGGTACACCGCGAAGGACGTCACCGACTCGGGATACGCACCGGTCACCGGCAGGCCCGAGAACCTGGCCGGCGGCATGACGGTCGAGGAGCTGTGCGCCGCCGCGATCGGCCAGAGCGACAACGCCGCCGCGAACCTGCTGCTCCGTGCACTGGGCGGGCCGACCGCGGTCACCCGGTTCTGCCGGTCGGTCGGGGACGGGACCACGCGCCTGGACCGCTGGGAACCCGCTCTGAACTCGGCCGAGCCGGGGCGTACGACCGACACCACCAGCCCCCTCGCCATCGGGCGGACCTACGCGCACCTCACCCTCGCCGCCGCGCTCGCGCCCGAGGACCGTGAACGGCTCACCGGGTGGCTGCTGGCCAACACGACGGGCGGCGAGAAGCTGCGGGCCGGCCTGCCCGCCGACTGGACCGTCGCGGAGAAGACCGGGAGCGGAGGGTACGGGACCAGCCACGACGTGGGCATCGCCTGGCCCCCGGGCCGCCCACCGGTCGTCATGGCCGTGCTCACGACGAAGCACGAGCCCGCGGCCCCTGGCGACAGCCCGCTGATCGCCCGGGCCGCCGCCCTGCTGGCGACGGCGCTCGGCTGATGAAAAAAGGGCCTCGCGGAATACCCCCTGGGGGTATACGGTTATGCCGTGAGTCCGCGGGAGCGCGGCCACAGGGGACGGGAACGGACGGGGATGACGGTCATGGACCACAGCACGCACGAGCACGGCACTCACGAGCACGAGGCGCACGAGCACGAGGCGCACCAGGCACACACGGGGCATGGGGACCACGCAGGGCACGCAGGGCACGCAGGGCATTCGGGCCACGCGGGGCATCAGCCGGGCGGGGTGACCTGGGGGGCCGCCGCCCAGGCGACCGTGCACTGCCTCACCGGGTGCGCCATCGGCGACATCCTCGGGATGGCCGTCGGCACCGCCCTGGGCTGGGGCAACGCACCCACCATGATCCTCGCGATCGTCCTGGCGTTCGTCTTCGGCTACTCCCTGACCCTGTTCGGGATCCGCAAGGCCGGTCTGGACTTCAAGAGCGCCCTCAAGATCGCACTGGCCGCCGACACCGTCTCCATCATCGTGATGGAACTCGTCGACAACGGGATCGTCGCCGTGGTCCCCGGCGCGATGGACGCCCAGCTGAACGAGCTCCTCTTCTGGACCTCGCTGCTCGGCGGCTTCGTCATCGCCTTCCTGCTCACGACCCCGGTCAACAAGTGGCTGATCGGCCGCGGCAAGGGCCACGCCGTCGTCCACGCCTACCACTGAGTTCTTACGAAACACGGAACGAGAGCCGTGGGAACGCGTTCGGCGTCCTCGGCCGATCCATAATCGACCGAGGACGCCGAGGAACTGCACGCGTGGCCGGAAGGGGCCCTTCATGACCACACCGCGGGACTTGCTGATCGTCGCCATGGACATGGAGACCGGTCGCCCTGTCGAACAGGGCGAGCTGTCGCTCGCGCTCGCGGGGGCCGAGGTGATCGACCTCCTCGCCGCGCAGGCCGTCCGGCTGGACGGGGACCACATCGTGCCGGGCTACCAACCCGCCTTGGCCGACCGCCTATTGGGCGAGGCGGCCGGGGCGCTCGTCCGTACGGAGCCGTACGAGCCGGTCGCCGACTGGCTGTGGCGCAGGGGCCGCGGCCTGTCCGCGGCGTACCGCGCCGAACTCGAAGCGGAGGGTCAGCTCGTCCGGCCGCGCCGCCGCGGCATCTCCTTCCGGGCCGGCGAGTCGGAGCTGGTCGACTCGCCCGCCCGCCGCCAGGCCGCGGACCGCTGGGCATCGGACGAGCCCGTACTGTCCAGCCTGGCGGAGGCCGTGGGGGTGCTGCCCCGCGACGCGCGGACCGCGGACTCCCCGCCCCCGGACGTGACCGACGACGCCGTGGCGACGGTGCTGGCGACCGTGGGCGACGCCCTGGTCGAGCTGGCGGCCGTACGGCAACGCCGCTCCATCGAGGACGCGGCCTTCGACAACATCTGGCGCGGCAGCGGCGGTTGACCCCCCGCACGCCGTAGTGCGCCCACGGCCCGGCCGTGCTCCCGCATGCCCTTTCGCGACTGTCCGCGGCTGTTCGCGGCCGGGCCCACGGGGGCAGCCTGTCCAGCAGGGTGACGCTTCCACGTCCGGACGGCACCCTCGACCGTGGCAGGAAGCGATTTCCCCATGCCCATGACCACATTCCGCTTTTTCTGCACGCGCGTGGTGGCCCCGGCCGCGGAGATGCGCCGATTCTCCGGCGGCGCGGACTACCTGGAGAAGGAAGGGGGCGACGAGGTCAACAACCTGGTCACCGCAGCCCGGCACTACCGGGGCCTACCCACGGACCAGGCCATCGAGCACGTCGTCGGCGTCGTCGCCCGGCACGTCGACGAGTTCGCCGTTCTGGAGGACTCGCTCCGGGGACTGCGCACCACCCTCGGCCTGACCGCCGCGGAGCAACGGGGCGTGGAGCGCTACGTCGAGAGCATGCACCACATGATGCGCGGCTACCACGAGTGGGAACTCTCCACCGCCCGGTACCTCGACCACCAGCGCCCGCACACCCGGGAAACATCGGCGGCGCCACCCGGCCGTGGCAGCACGGTGCGGTGATCGACGTACCCCTCACGATGTACCGGATCACCACCGCGGTCACGGCGCGGCGCCTCTTCGCCGCCCATGAACGCGCTTCCTCGTTACCGGTCCACGCGAGCATGGACATCGTCACCAAGGGCGTCGCCCGGCGCATCATGATGCCCGTGCCCGGCGCCGACCGGATCCCCACCCCGGCCAACCGGCGCTACCGCCGCGCCCAGACCGACCTGCGCGCCCTCACCCACCAGTTGATCGCCGACTACCGCGCCGACGACACCCCGCACCACGACCTCCTGTCGATGCTGCTGGCCGCCCGGGACGACAACGGCCGGGGCCTGAGCGACGACGAGATCCACGACCAGGTCATCACCTTCCTCCTCGCGGGCATGGAGACCACCGCGGGGCTCCTCTCCTGGATCTGGCACCTCCTGGCGCGTCGCTCACCCCCCGCCCGTACTCCGCCCGCCTCACCCGCCGCCGGCCGGTGCTGTGACCTACGACCGTCAGGCCCTGCGGATGTTGTACGAGATACCGCTGCCGGCGCAGCCGGAGTTCTGGTACTGGCCGGTGACGACCCATCCTGTCGGGATGGGAGAGAAGGAGCACACGCTGGCGTAGTTCGCTCCGGCGGCGTTGGCAATGGTGTAAGCGATGCCGGTGCCGGCACAACCGGAGGTCGCGTACGAGGTGGTGACGACCCACCCGGCCGGGATCGGCGAGAACGAACACACCGTCGCGGAGCTGGCGTTGGCCGCGTTGCTGATGCTGTAGGCGATACCGGTGCCCGCGCAACCGGAGCTGGCGTACGAGCTGGTGACGACCCACCCGGCCGGAATCGGGGAGAAGGAGCACACCGTGGCCGAGTTCACCGTGGCCGCGTTGCCAATGTTGTAAGCGATGCCAGTGCCCGCACAACCCGAGCTCGGGTACGAGCTGGTGACGACCCACCCGGCCGGAATCGGCGAGAACGAGCACACGATGATGCCGTTCTGCCCGCTCGGATCGGCGATGTTGTACGCGACGCCGGTGCCGGGGCAGCCGCTGCTGCGGTAGGAGCTGGTGACCACCCACCCTGCCGGAATGGGGGAGTTGGAGCAGATGATCGCGCTGCCGGCGAGCTGTTGCGGGGCCGCTTGTGACGGCGCGGTCGCGGCGGTCATCACGCCCAGCATCAACAGCACGACCGTCACCAGATGCGGTATGTGGTTCCGTAAGGTCTTCATTGCCAGCCTCATATCTTCTCCGCGCTCCAGGACTACGTTGGCGCAGCTGAGATGATGTCAGAGTTGCTCCAGGGGCACACCACTTACAGGTCGGTGGCCCGCTCGTGACGGGGCTCGTACAGGCCGATCTCACCACCACCCGGCAGTCGGAGCCTGGTCAGCCTGCCCCAGCGCGCGTCCGTGACCGGCTGCGAGAACTCCACTCCCCTGGCGGTCAGGTTCTCCACCGTCGCGTCGATGTCGTCACACATCAGGTACAGCTCCTGCGACTCCGGGCCGTCCATCGGATGTACCGCGACCTCGGTCGGCGGAAGCTTGAAGATCAGCCAGCCGCCTCCCGCGTCGACGTGCGGGTACTCCAGCACGTCCCTGAAGAAGGCCCGGTCCGCTTCCGCGTCACGGCTGTAGACGATGACGTGCCCACCAGTGATCATGCGGTCAGGGTAGGTGCCGCGATGGGCGACACCGTGATACGACGCAGCTTCGGTCACATCAAAGCAATCCTTATGGATACGGGTGACATGGATTGTCTCGCTTATGCTTGCTTGCCTACGGGCAGCACGGCATGGGAACGAGGGCATGGGCATGGGCATGGATATGAAGACGATCGGGCTCATCGGCGGCATGAGCTGGGAGTCGACGGCCGAGTACTACCGGATCCTCAACGAGCGCACGCGCGAGCGGCTCGGCGGGCTGCACTCGGCCCGCTGCGTGCTCTACTCCGTGGACTTCGCGGAGATCGAGGGTTTGCAGGTCCAGGGACGGTGGGCGGAGGCCGGTGAGGTGCTCGCCGACGCCGCGCGGTCCTTGTCGGCGGCCGGTGCCGAGCTGCTGCTCATCTGCACCAACACCATGCACCGGGTCGCGGACTCCGTCGAGGCCGCGACCCCGGTCCCGCTGCTCCACATCGCGGACGCCACCGCGGACGCCGTCCACGGCGCGGGGCTGCGCCGGGTGGGGCTGCTGGGCACCGCGTTCACCATGGAGCAGGAGTTCTACCGGGGCCGTCTCGCGGCGAGCGGGCTCGACGTCCTCGTCCCCGACGCCGAAGGGCGTGCGCTCGTACACCGCGTGATCTACGACGAACTCTGCCTGGGCGTCGTCCGCGACGACTCGCGGGAGGCCTACCGGCAGGTCGTCGCGGACCTCATCGCCCGGGGCGCCGAGGGCGTCATCCTGGGGTGCACCGAGATCGAACTCCTCCTCGGCCCCGAAGACAGCCCCGTACCGCTCTTTCCCACGGCCCGCCTGCACGCCGAGGCGGCGGTCGACGCGGCGCTGAGCGACTGAGCCGCTGAGCGGAACCACCGCGGCCCGGCGTCCGTCCTGTAAGCCGTGATCAATACGAACAACATGACGGTCGAGCAGGTCGAGCAGTTCGCCGATGCTTGGCAGCACATCAACGACGCTTCCCCCGCGGCGGAAGCGGACCCCCTCGTCCTGGACTGCGCCCGGCGGCTCGCCGCCGACCCCGGCGGGGACCGGGCCCATGTGTGGGTGTCCGGGCTGGTGGCGATGTCGGGCTACCTCGCGTGGCGGCCAGGGGCGGCCGCCGAGCGCGCCGCGCTCGACGCGCTGCGCGCCGCGGCGAAGGCGCTGGACAGTCGGGCCTGTTCGCACGACGGGCACCCGTACGAGGCCGCGATGGACTCGGTGGAGGACGAGGTCTGGCAGGGCGACACCGGGCTGCTGACCGGTGAACTCGCGGCGCGGGACGGTGGCGTCGACGCGGAACGGGTGCTCTGCCCGCGCAACGTGGCGGGTTGGGCCCGCCTCGTCACGGACGTACTGGCCCCGCTCACCGTGCGCCGCATCCCCGTGGGCGCGCCGGAGGACCACCAGAGCCGGATCGACGACCTCTCCGGGATCGTGTCCGACTACCCGTACTGCGAGCCCGACGAGGTGCTGGCCGACGAGGCGGGCCGGCTGCCGTCACGGCCGACCCGGGGCGTACTGGCCGGCTACCTCGTGACCATGAACGCGACGTGCTGGTACGCCGCTTCGGAACGGATCACCGAACGCTCCGTACCCGAGGCGATGATCGAGGGCATCCGGGCCGCCCTCGCGCTGCTGAGCGACGGAGAGTGCACGCACGGCCCCGGCGAGCACCCCGACACCGGCGATCCGGAGCACCTCGCCCAGGTCGGATACTTCCTCCGCAGTCCGGGCGGCCGCGCCGAGATCGCCGAGCACCACGGGTGGGACGCGGAGGAGGAGGGCGATGAAGGCGATGAGGAAGGTGAGCCGCTGGACGCGTGGGTGTGTGCCGCGTTCCTGCGGGGTCTGGGGCAGGAGGCGCTCGGCGCGCTGACGGACGCCCTCGCGAACACGTCGGATCCGATCGCGGAGCCAGCGTGAGCGACAAGATGCGCCAGCGGTCCGAGGCGATGCGCGGCCACTTCCAACAGGCCGCCGAGCAGGGCGGGTTCACCCTTTCCCCGGCCCAGTCGGCCGCCGTGGAACGGCTTTCCCGGGTCGCGGGCGAACTGGCCTCGTCACGCGGCCTGTTCCGCTCGCACACGCCGCGCAGCCTTTACGTCTGGGCCTGTCGGGCGCGGCAAGAGCTGTTCCCGATCGGCGACCACCCGCTCGCTGGGCTCCCGGAGGACTCCACGCTGATGCGCAGCTGACGGCTCCGCCCCGTCAGGGGCCGGGGCGGGGGCGGGGGCGGCCGGCACCGGGCACACGTCTACCGGGGTGCCGGTCCGCCCGCCGCCACGCTCACCGGCGCCGCCGCCCGGTCGCGGTGGAACACCACGTCCGCCATCCGCCGCTCGGGGCCGCGGCGGCGCAGGTACAGGTGGCCGAGGAAGGCTGCCGGGCCGAAGATCACCTGGGCGGGGATCATGGTCGGCGCGTGGCCGGTGACCGCCGTGACGAGCTGCAGCGCGACCACGGGCGCGACCGCGCCGAAGACGGTGACCAGCACGATCCCGACCCGCAGGCCCGGCTTCCCGTAGGCCTTGTACGCGCAGGTGGTGAAGAGGGCGTACGCGAGCAGGTCGCCCATGCCGACCACGGCGCCCAGGTCGTCGCCGATGCGCAGGCCGGCGGCGGGGGCGAAGGGATAGCCCTGGATGGCGTCGGCCAGTTCCTCGGTGAGCGGGATGACCCAGGCGAAGAAGGCGTCGTACACGGCGAGCGCGAGCAGGAACCACGCGACGTTGCTCAGGCGCATGCCGCCCTGCACGTTGAGGTTCGTGGCGGATACGACGACGAGGCCGACGAGGCAGCTGTTCGCCACCCAGTACGGCGGGGCGGCCTCGCCGAACGCCATGTGGGAGACGAGGACGCTCGCGATCAGGGCGGCGATCAGCGCCCAGCGCAGTCGGCCGGAGGCGATGACGGGCTGGTAGCCGACGGACAGCCCGCCCGCGAAGACGAGGGCGAGCACGACCGGGAGGACACCGCCGGGCAGCGCGAGGTAGACGTACGGCAGGGCCAGGACGAAGCCCATGATCACGAAGATGTCGCGCCCGTTGAAGACGCCGACCGGCGGCCTCGCCGCGCGCACGGTGCGGAAGTAGTGGACCGCTCCGGCGCACACCGCGAGCGCCAGGACGGTGGTGACCGTGAGCTGGAAGAAGACCGTCATGCGTGGCTCCGGGTGAAGGTGTGCTCCGTCAGGTCGCAGCGGAGGGGGAAGCGCTGCGCGGCCTCTTCGTCGCTCAGTGGCAGGACGGTGACGTCCGCGTCGATGTCCCGCTCCCGCAGCCGCCCGGTCACCTCGTCGGCGGTGACCTCCTTGGCGGCGACCTCCACCTGGAGTCGGCCGTTCTCCCCGACACTCGCCCGGTGGCGCAGCGGGAAGGGCAGCCCGGGGGTGCCGTCCAGCGCTTCCACGATGTCGCGCGGGGTCACGACGCCGTCGCCGGTGCGGTACAGCAGGCCCGCCTTGCCCAGGATGTAGGAGACCGCGGGCACCACGGCCAGTTCGCAGTCCGGTTCCTCCTCCAGGGTGCGGACCACGTCCCCGGTGTTGTACCGCAGGACGGGCATGCACTCCCGGTAGGGGAAGTACGGCGTCACCGTCAGCTCGCCGAGCCGGCCGGGTCCGGCGGGCTCGCCCGTCTCCAGGTCGAGCACCTCCGCGTACCCCATGTTGGGGTCGATGTGCAGATGGCGCTTGCTACAGGTGCGGCCGCCCACGGGCAGCAGTTCGGTCATGCCGAAGGCATCGCCGACGACCTTGGCCCCGAAGGTCTCGCGCAGGGCGTCCATCAGGTTCCGCGACAGCATCTCGCCGCCGCCGTAGATCGCCCGCAGCCCGAAGTCGTCGGGGCCGTAGCCCTGTTGGCGTGCGGCGGTCACCATCTGGCCCAGGTAGCTGGGGGCGCCGGTGAGGATGGTGGGCTGTACGCCGTCCCGGCCGAGCAGGTGCTCGATGGACTCCTCCGGCGGGATCTGCCCCACGACGTGGCACGACGCGTTGGCGAGGCGGCACACCGCGACGTCCTCCTGCACGGCGGCCGTCGCCCGGGAGCTGAGGTTGATCTGCATCCGGTCGCCGGGGCCGAGTTCACCGCGCAGGACGAGGGACAGGGCGATCAGTGCGGGCCAGAGTTCCATCTCGTAGCGGGAGAGCCAGATCTGGACGGGGCGGCCGGTGGTGCCGGTCGTCTGCGTCGACAAGTACGGGGCGCTGCACAGGAAGTCGGCGGGGCGCGCGATCAGATCGGCCTTGCGGGTCACCGGGATACGGGCGAGCGTCTCGGTGGTCAGCCCGTCGAGGTCCACTCCGGCGAGCCGTTCGCGGTAGAAGGGCGAACTCTTGGCGAGTCTGCGCGCGGTCCGCCGGAGCGCGCGGTTCTGCAGCTCCCGGCGCTCTTCCGGGTCGGCGAACGGGCCGTCGGCCAGTTCCTCGACGTCGTCGCCCAGCGAGCCGAACTCCTCCAGCGTGGCAAGGGCGTCGGCGACCAGCCGTTCCACGGCCCGTACGTTCAGCCGTCGGCCGAACACCATGGACAACGCCACTCGTACCTGCCGGACACCGGTCTCCAGCACTCTTGCCTCCCTTGGGCGTGGCGAGGGGGTGGGGGCGGAAGCCGCCCCCACCCCCTCGTTCAGGCTCTGTATTAGCTGACGGAGCAGTAGGAGAAGAAGACCGACGTCATGGCACCCATGACGTACTTGAACTGCTTGGCGCTGGTCTTGATGGCGCTCATATGAATCCTCCTATTTTCGTTCCGAATGGACGGCCGTCCCGGCACCCGAAGGGCGTCGTAACGTCCGTCACTTGGCTGACAACACAGTGGCGCGATCTCGAAGCGCGGGCAATGATCTAGTCCATTCAACGGACCGGTGAACGGGGAACGGCGACACCGTTACCCCCCTTGACCTGGGACGAACGGGGAGTTCTGGCACCATCCGACCGATGGGGCCAGCGTGAGACGGGGGGAACCTCTCATGGCCAGATCCGGTACAGAAGGGCGGGGCGTGCTGGAAGGCGCGTTCGCACTGATGGAAGTACTCGCCCAGGACGACGAGGTCGGGCTGACCCGGCTGGCGGCCGATGCGGCGCTGCCGAAGGCCACCGCGCACCGGCTGCTCGGCCAGCTGGTCGCGCTCGGCGCGGTGCAGAGCCGGGAGGGCCGCTACTGTCTGGGCCCGAGGACGTTCCGGCTGGGGCAGGCATGGCATCCGGCGCGTGCGCTGCGCGCGGCGGCGGCCGGGCCGCTCCGTGAACTCGCCACCACGGCAGGAGGGTTGAGCCTCAGCGTGTCGGTTCCCGAGGCGGGGCACACCATCATCGTCGGAGGCATTCGCGGTGAGGCGGACGAGGTGTTCGCGCTGCGCGCCGGCGTCGTACTGCCGCCGGGGAGCGCGGCCGAGCTGATCCTGGCGGCGTCCACACCCGTGGAGCGGCTCCCGAAGGGGTGGACGAAGGCCACCTGGGTCCGTGAGGTCGCGCGGGCCCGCACGGAGGGCGTCGCCTTCCAGTACGGGCAGTGCGTGGGCCCGCTCTCGTGCGTGGCGGCGCCGGTGCTCTGTACGACGGGCCAGGTGGTCGCCGCGGTGGCCGCGAGTGCCCTGGACGGGAAGCGGATCGCTCCGCTGGGCGAGGCCGTGGCCCGCGCGGCCTCGATGATCAGCGCCAATCTGGCCCGGCTGCCGGCCCCGCGGTCCACGCCCAAGGCCCGGCAGCCCGCCCTGACCCGGCCGCACTAGCGGTACGCCGCGCGACACGCGCGCCGGGACGCGGGTACCACGTGGTCCGCGGAGCGAGCACGGCCGGTGAGGCGCCCGGCGGGCACGGGCTCGGGCAGGATGCTCCTGTGCAGAAGATGACGGACCTGGTGGCAAGGGCGAGCGCGCTCGCCGTCCGCGGCGACCGGCGGATCCTCGGCATCGCCGGGCCGCCGGGGGCCGGAAAGTCGACCCTCGCCGCCCGGCTCGCCGGGGCGCTCGGGCCGCGGACGGCCGTGGTCGTCCCGATGGACGGGTTCCACCTCGCCCAGGCCGAGCTGGCCCGGCTCGGGCTCACCGACCGCAAGGGCGCCCCGGGCACCTTCGACGCCGCCGGGTACGTCGCCCTGCTGCGCCGGCTCCGCGCGCCCGGCACGGCCACGGTGTACGCGCCCGCCTTCCACCGCTCCCTGGAGGAGCCGGTCGCGGGCAGCGTTCCCGTCGCGCCGGACGTACCGCTGGTGATCACCGAGGGGAACTACCTGCTGCACGACGCGGGTGAGTGGGCCGCCGTACGGCCCCTGCTGGACGAGGTCTGGTACCTCGCCCCGGACCGGGACCTGCGCATCGGGCGCCTGGTCGACCGGCACGTGCGCCACGGCAAGGACCCGGCGTACGCCCGCGCGTGGGTGGCCCGCTCGGACGAGGCGAACGCCCGGCTCATCGCAGCGGGCCGCGACCGCGCGGACCTCGTGCTCGGCACCGGCTGACGGGCGCACCGGCTGACAGTGCGGGCCGAGGGGGCTCTCAGTACACCAGCTTGTAGGTCACGTCCTTGGGGACCGGGCCGGGTGCGGTGTCGGTGTAGAGGAGGCGGATCGTCGTGAAGCGCCGGACATCGGGGTGCTCGGGCCAGACCTGCGGATCGGTCAGGGTCACCGTCACCGGATAGGGGTGGAAGCGGCCGGCCGCGCAGTACGGGCGGCAGTCGTTCACCATGTCGGTGCCCGTGGCCGTCGCGGTCCTCGACCCCCAGCTGTCCCAGCGGAGCCCGACGAGCCGGTTGTTTCCGTCCCCGCAGGCCAGGAGGTATTCCTCGGGGCGCAGCCGGGCCTGGGAGAAACAGTCGACGACCACGACCGGGTCCACCGGATCCACATCCGTGTGCGCCGCGGCCGGGAGCACGGCGGCCGTCATGACCGCCGCCGTGCACAGCAGGGTTACCGGAACGTTCACCAAAGCCTTCCTCGCCACACTCCGCACACTCCACACACTCCACACACTCCGCCGCCGCCTCATCCAGCTTCCCGCATGCGCGGGACCCTCGCACCCGCAGGGCAGGTCACCTGCGCAGCAGGGCGCAGACGAAGTCCTCCTGGATCTCCCGGACCCGTGCGAGCAGGCCGGGGTTGTTGCTGAGGGAGGTCTGTGTGGTGATCGAGAAGGTCAGTGAGCGCCGGCCGTCCGCCGTGGCCGCCACCAGCTGCGTGTATCCGGGCGTGTTGCCGGTGTGGCCGTACACCGTGCCGCAGCGCGTGGTGTACCGGTAGATCGCCAGGCCCGCCTCGGTGCGACCGGGCCCGGGGGGCTGGGACAGCGCGCCGGGGATGAAGGTGAACTGCTGCCTTCGGGTGCGGTCCGAGACGAGCGCACCGCCCGCGTAGCCCCGGATGAACGCGGTCAGGTCCTTCGGGGTCGAGACGATGCCCCCGGCCGCCCAGGCTCCGGAGGCGCCCACGGCTTCACTGACGTCGACGGGCCCGGCCTGCGGATCGATCTGGTAGCCGTGGAGGAAGGGCTCGGGCAGCCGGTATCCCTGGGGCAGGGTCGTGGCGTCCATGCCCAACGGCTCGTAGACCAGCTCGCGCAGCAGCGCCTCGTACCGGCGTCCGGTGGCGGCCTCGGCCATGAGGGCGATGGCGATGTTGTCGGAGTTGGAGTACTGGTAGCGGCTGCCCGGCGGGAAGGCGAGGTCCTCGTCGGCGACGAACTCCAGCAGGCGCCGGGAATCGAAGTGGTGACGGGGGTCCTCGGAGACGATGTCGACGAACCCCTGGGAACTGGAGTAGTCGGGCAACCCGCTGGTGTGGTTGAGGAGTTGACGCAGGGTCACCTGATGCCAGGCGGACGGCTGCCCGGGCAGCACCGCGCCGATCGTGTCGTCCAGGTGCAGCCGCCCCCGGTCGACGAGTCCGAGGGCCACCGCTCCGCTGAAGGCCTTGGCGACACTGGCGATGCGCATGTGGTCGGTCGCCTTCGGCGGGCGGCCGCTCTCCACGTCGGCCACGCCCGCCCGGTAAACCTCGGTGCGGTCGCCGTCGCGCAGGACGGCGATGACTCCGGGAGGCCCGTCCGGCCGATCCACCAGCTCCCGCAGCTCCTGGTGGAGGGAGGTCCCGGACGGCGGGTTCCGGTCCGCTCCGGCCTGGGCGGGCGCCGCCGTGGCGCCGAGCACGGCGCCGCACACGGCGGCCGCGGCGGCGAGGCGCAGCGACGGGCGGATCCGGCCGGCGTGGCCGTACGGGCGTCGGGACACGGAGGTACCTCCCGGGGAAGACGGATCGCGGTGGCCCACCATGGCAGGAGCCGCACCGATGCCGACGGCGACACGTCCGGGCGCCGGCCGGCGATGGCCCATCCGGGGCACGGATCCGGTGGGGACACGACTGGTGAACCGGCGATCCAGCGGGACACGACTGGTTGCGCGTACGGATTCCCGCCACGCGAAGGGGCCGGGCCTCGTGGAATCCACCCATGCCTCCTTGACCGATCACCCTCCGCCACGTAGCTTCGTCGGCACCCACTCGTGACCCACCGGAAGGAGGCGAAGCCGGATGCCGACCATCTCCGAACTGCTTCGCCTCGCCCACCGGATCGCCTGGGCTCCGGGCCGGGTGGCGCACGGCTGCTGAGCAGCCGGCCCCCTTCCCCGGCGTGCCCGCTCGCGGCCCCGGGGTCTTCCCTGCCCACCTCTGTCACCACTTGCGGCACCTCATCGCGTGCCGGTTCGTCGCGCTCCGCGTTATCGAGCTGCGACCACTGAACGAGAAAGCTCCTGAAATGGCGACTAGGACAGTCAGTTCCACCGCGCCCCGGAACGAGGGCCTGCCATGGTAGCGGCGCGGATCACGGTCAACGGGAAAGAAACGCAGATTTCACCGGCCGCGGCCCACACCACGGCGCTGGACTTCCTGCGCGAGCGCGGCCTCACCGGCACCAAGGAGGGCTGCGCCGAGGGTGAATGCGGCGCGTGTTCGGTCCTGGTGGCCCGGCCCGGGGTGCGGAAGCCCACGGACTGGGTGGCGGTCAACGCCTGCCTGGTTCCGGTCGCGGCGCTCGACGGCCAGGAGGTCATCACCTCCGAGGGTCTCGCCACCGCCGGCGAACCCGGCGCGCCCGCCGCGCTGCACCCCGTACAGCAGGAGATGGCCGCCCGCGGCGGCTCCCAATGCGGCTACTGCACACCGGGGTTCATCTGCAGCATGGCGTCCGAGTACTACCGGCCCGACCGCTGCGCGCACGCGGACCCGGACCCGTCCGGCGACTCCGGTGCCGACAGCGGTGCCGACTCCGAGCACGGCCCCAACGGCTTCGATCTGCACGCGCTGAGCGGGAACCTGTGCCGGTGCACCGGCTACCGCCCGATCCGCGATGCCGCCTTCGCCGTCGGCTCGCCCGCCGAGGACGACGTACTCGCGCGGCGTCGCGAGCAGTCCCCGCCCGCACCGGTCGCCACCGCGTACACCCGGGACGACGGCACGTTCCTGCGGCCGGGCACCCTGGCGGAGGCGGTACGGCTGCTGCGCGAGCGGCCCGGGGCCGTGGTCGTCTCGGGCAGCACCGACTGGGGTGTGGAGGTGAACATCCGCTCCCGCCGCGCCGATTGTGTGGTCGCGGTCGACCGGCTTTCCGAACTGCGGGGCCTGCGCGTCGCATCCGATCACATCGAGATCGGGGCGGCGCTGACGCTCACCGAGATCGAACGCCGCCTCGACGGCGATGTCCCGCTGCTGGCCGACCTGTTCCCGCAGTTCGCCTCCCGGCTCATCCGCAACAGTGCGACCCTCGGCGGCAATCTGGGAACCGGCTCCCCCATCGGCGACAGCCCGCCGGTGCTGCTCGCGCTGGAGGCGTCGCTCCTGCTCGCCGACGCCGACGGCGAGCGCGAGGTCCCCCTGTCCGACTACTTCACCGGCTACCGGCAGAGCGTGCGCCGTCCCGGCGAGCTGATCCGCGCGGTGCGCGTCCCGCTGCCGCTCTCGCGGGTCACGGCCTTCCACAAGATCGCCAAGCGGCGCTTCGACGACATTTCCAGCGTGGCGGTCGCCTTCGCCCTCGACATCGAGAACGGCGTCGTCGGGAAGGCGCGCATCGGCCTGGGCGGCGTGGCCGCCACCCCGGTCCGCGCCCGCACCACCGAGGCGGCCCTGGAGGGCCGGCCGTGGACGGCGGAGACCGTCGAGGCCGCGGCCCGGCTGCTGCGGACCGAGGGCACACCCATGGACGATCACCGCGCCAGCGCCGGCTACCGCTCCGCGATGCTCGGCCAGAGCCTGCTCAAGCTGTACGCGCGAACCACCGAGGCGGTGTCGTCATGAGCCATTTGTCCCAGCGTCCCGAAAACCCCGTCGTGGGCGTCCCGATGCCGCACGAGAGCGCCAACCTGCACGTCACCGGCGCGGCCCTCTACACCGACGACCTGGTCCACCGCACCAAGGACGTGCTGCACGCGTATCCGGTCCAGGTGATGAAGGCACACGGCCGGATCACGGAGCTGCGCACCGCGCCCGCGCTCGCCGTGCCGGGTGTGGTCCGCGTACTGACCGGCGCCGACGTGCCCGGCGTCAACGACGCCGGAATGAAGCACGACGAACCGCTGTTCCCGGACACGGTCATGTTCCACGGCCACGCGGTCGCCTGGGTGCTGGGCGAGAGCGTCGAGGCGGCCCGGCTCGGCGCCGCGGCCGTCGAGGTGGAACTCGACGAGCGGCCGTCCGTGATCACCCTGCGGGAAGCGATCGCGGCGGACAGTTTCCACGGCGCCCGGCCCGTGCTGCTGACCGGCGACGTCGACGCGGGCTTCGCCGATTCCGCGCACGTGTTCACCGGCGAGTTCCAGTTCTCCGATCAGGAACACTTCTATCTCGAAACGCACGCGGCGCTCGCCCACGTCGACGAGAACGGGCAGATGTTCGTCCAGAGCAGCACCCAGCACCCCTCGGAGACGCAGGAGATCGTCGCGCACGTACTCGGCCTGCACAGCCACGAGGTGACCGTGCAGTGCCTGCGGATGGGTGGTGGCTTCGGCGGCAAGGAGATGCAGCCGCACGGCTTCGCGGCCATCGCCGCGCTGGGTGCCCGGCTGACCGGCCGGCCGGTCCGGGTACGGCTCAACCGGACCCAGGACCTGACCATGTCCGGCAAGCGCCACGGGTTCCACGCCACCTGGAAGATCGGCTTCGACGCCGAGGGCCGCATCCAGGCCCTCGACGCCACCTTGACCGCGGACGGCGGCTGGAGTCTGGACCTCTCCGAGCCCGTCGTGGCCCGCGCGCTGTGCCACATCGACAACACCTACTGGATTCCGCACGCCCGCGTCACCGGCCGCATCGCCAAGACCAACAAGGTCTCCAACACCGCTTTCCGCGGCTTCGGCGGACCGCAGGGCATGCTGGTGATCGAGGACATCATGGGCCGGTGCGCACCGCTGCTCGGCCTGGATCCGATGGAGCTGCGCGCACGCAACTTCTACCGGCAGGGCCAGTCCACCCCGTACGGACAGCCGGTCCCCCACCCCGAACGGATCTCCGTCATCTGGCAACAGGTCCAGGACGACGCCGCCATCGCCGAACGGCGGCGCGGGATCGAGGAGTTCAACGCCGCGCACCCCCACACCAAGCGGGCGCTCGCGCTCACCGGGATCAAGTTCGGGATCTCCTTCAACCTCACCGCCTTCAACCAGGCGGGCGCGCTGGTCCTGGTCTACAAGGACGGCTCGGTCCTGATCAACCACGGCGGCACCGAGATGGGGCAGGGCCTGCACACCAAGATGCTGCAGGTGGCCGCGACCACGCTGGGCATCCCGCTGCACAAGGTGCGGCTGGCCCCGACGCGCACCGACAAGGTGCCCAACACCTCCGCCACCGCCGCCAGCGCCGGGGCGGACCTCAACGGCGCGGCCGTCAAGAACGCCTGCGAGCAGATCCGCGAGCGGCTGCTCCAGGTGGCCGGCACCCGGCTCGGCGCGAACGCCTCGGACGTGCGCATCGTCGGGGGCGTCGCACGGGTCCTCGGCCAGGACGAGCAACTGGCCTGGGACGACCTGGTGCGCACCGCCTACTTCCAGCGGGTCCAGCTGTCGGCGGCCGGTTTCTACCGGACCGAGGGGCTGCACTGGGACGCGAAGTCCTTCCACGGCTCCCCGTTCAAGTACTTCTCCTACGGCGCCGCCGCGGCCGAGGTGGAGGTGGACGGCTTCACGGGCGCCTACCGGATCCGCCGGGTGGACATCGTGCACGATGTCGGCGACAGCCTCTCCCCCCTGATCGACATCGGTCAGGTCGAGGGCGGTTTCGTACAGGGAGCGGGCTGGCTGACGCTGGAGGACCTGCGGTGGGACGCGGGCGACGGGCCGAACCGCGGCCGGCTGCTGACCCAGGCCGCGAGTACGTACAAGCTGCCGAGCTTCTCGGAGATGCCCGAGGAGTTCAACGTCAGGCTGCTGGAGAACGCCACCGAGGAGGGCGCGGTCTACGGCTCCAAAGCGGTCGGTGAGCCTCCGCTGATGCTGGCCTTCTCGGTACGGGAAGCACTGCGGCAGGCCGCCGCGGCGTTCGGGCCCGCCGGAATCAGCCTGGAACTCGCCTCCCCCGCGACACCGGAGGCGGTGTACTGGGCGATCGAAGCGGCCCGCGAGGGCGGCGCGCGGTACGACGCTCACGCACCCGACGGCAGCGGGACTCCCGCCGACGCGGACACATTGAGCCATGCCTGACATGAGCTGGGTGGCCGCGGTCGCACGGTTGCGGGCAGGCCGGGAACCCGGCGTGCTCGTGACCGTCGCGACCGTGCGCGGCCACGCGCCGCGCCGGGCCGGTGCCAAACTCGTCGTGGGCCGGACCGAGACGTGGGGTTCGATCGGCGGCGGCAACATCGAAGCCGTCGCCATCGACCGGGCGCGCGAGCTGAACGACACGGCTGATCCGGAGCCGGAGCTGATGGAATTCGCCCTCAACGACAAGGTCACCGGCCGGCACGGCGTGCAATGCTGCGGCGGAGCCGTCACCGTGCTGCTCGAACCCCTGCCGGTGGTCCAGGCGGTGGCCGTCTTCGGCGTCGGGCACGTCGGTCTGGAACTGGCACGCATCCTGGCCCGCCACCACCTCGACCTCCACCTGATCGACACCCGGCCCGACATGCTCGCCGACGAACGGCTCGGCGTGCTCGCGGACGCGGTGGCGCAGGTCCACGTGCACCACACCCCGCTGCTTCCGGAGGAGGCCCTCACCCAACTGCCGCCCGGCACCCACGTCCTGATCATGACCCACGACCACGCCGAGGACGCCGCCCTGTGCGACGCCGCCCTGCGCATTCCCGGTCTCGGCTCGATCGGCTTGATCGGCTCCTCCGCCAAATGGGCGCGGTTCCGCCACCGCCTGTCCACCGAGGGCGGTCACGACCCCGCCACCATCGACCGGATCAAGACCCCGATCGGAATGACCGGTATCACCGGCAAGGAACCGGCCACGATCGCACTGAGCGTCGCGGCGGACCTGCTCCGGACCTTCGAGCAGGACAGTCGGCTGCCGGTGCTGACCTCCACGGCGCATGCGGCACACCTCCCCTGAGTCCGGGACCGTAGACGGGAAAAGTGAACTCGGCTAGCTTTTCGCGCATGAATCCGGAGCGTGCCGCCAGGCTCGCCAAGGAGCGGATCGCCCAGGAGTCCTACGGGGACCCGATCTCGCCGATGCACGCGCCGATGCGCCGCAGCGGCGATGTGGCCGGTCTGGTGCGCCTGTGACGCACGGACAGAGCCACCTCCCCGGCACGATACGAACCCTTCCGCTCCCCCCGAGTGCACCGCCGGGCCCGCGGGGCGGCCCCGGCAGGCGCGCGGCGGCCCTGGTCCGCGCGTCCCGCTGGGCCGTCGCCGGTGCGATCCTCGCGGCGCTGGCCCTGTCGGGCTGCAGCCGGGCCGGTGACGGCCGGGTGCCGGACCGGCCGGCCGCGAGCACGCCCGTACCCGAGGGCGACGCGTTCTACGACCCGCCGAAGCCGCTGCCCCCGGGCAAGCCGGGCACGGTGATCCGCCAACGCCCGTACGCGCCGCCGGAGTCGACGCTGACGGTGCCGTCGCACACCTTCCTGGTGATGTACCTGAGCACCGGGACCGACGGCAAGCCGGTGGCCGCGAGCGGACTGGTGAGCGTTCCGGACGGGCCCGCGCCCGCCGGGGGGCGGCCCGTTGCCGCCGTGGACCACGGCACCATGGGCATCGGCTCGACGTGCAGCCCGTCCCGCATGCCCGCCTTCGCCGGGCTGGCGGACACCAGCCCGGTCGCGAAACTCCTCGCGCGCGGTTTCGTCGTCGCGCAGCCCGACTACATCGGCCTGGGGGTGACCGGGGTCAGGCACCCGTACCTGGGCGGCAAGTCCGCCGCGTACGCCACTCTCGACATCCTGCGCGCCGCTCACAGGATCGACCCGGGGGCGGCGGCGACCACGCTCGTCTACGGCGGATCGCAGGGCGGGCACGCGGCGCTGTGGACCGCGCACTACGCCGCCGGCTACGCGCCCGAAGTCGATCTCAAGGGCGTGGTGGCCAACGCGCCGGCGGTCGGGTTCGAGTGGATGCCCGCCCTGTTCGCCCAGCAGAGCCCGGTGGCCACTCCCTACGCCGGGATGCTGCTGACGCTCATCGACGGGGCCTCGGCGGCCGACCCGGCGGTCAAGCCCGCCGCGCTCCTCACCCCTGACGCGCTGGCCGCCGCGGACCGCATGTGGACGGAGCCCTGCATGTCGGGCGAGACCGTGGTCCCGGCCCCCGCGGACATCCTGCGCCCCGGCGCCGATCTGGGGCCGCTGAACGCCACGCTCAAGGCCAGCGCCGCCAACGAGGCCACGACCAAGGTCCCGGTGCTGCTGCCGCAGGGCGGGAACGACGTACTGAGCAACCTCAACCGGACGCTCGCCCGGGAGCTGTGCGACAAGGGCGTGCCCCTGGAGTTCACGTACTACCCCGACCAGGGGCACACCATCAGCGATGCACCGCTGGACGATGCGATCGCCTGGATGGACGCCCGGCGCGCCGGCACGCCGGTCGCCGCGAGCTGCGCGTTCTGAGCCCGCTTCCTGAGCCGTTCCCTGAGCCGCTTTCCAAGCTCGCCTAAAGAAACGTCCAAGGCCTTCAACAAGTCGTTGACGGGAATGCGCCACGACCCTAGGTTCCCTCCATACGGAATACAAATTCCGGATTGTGGAATTCGATGCTGTCCCATGGCGCCCCCGACCCAGAGAGACCCGGATGCCCACCACCCTCGATACAGGCAACACCGCATGGCTGATGGCGAGCACCGCCATGGTCCTGCTGATGACCCCCGGCCTCGCCTTCTTCTACGGCGGCATGGTCAAGACCAAACACGTCCTGGTCATGCTCAAGATGAGCTTCGTCTGCCTGGCCCTCGTCACCCTGCTCTGGCTGGCCATCGGCTACAGCCTGGCCTTCGGCAAGGACGTCGGCGGCCTGGGTCTGATCGGCACGCCCGCGCACTGGATGATGCACGACGTCGGGATGACGAGCCTCTGGGGCTCCACCGGCATCCCCACCGTGATCTTCTCCGGCTTCCAGATGGCGTTCGCCATCATCACCGTGGCACTGATCAGCGGCTCCATAGCGGGACGCGCCACCATGCGCGGCTGGCTCTGCTTCGTGGTCGCGTGGACGCTGCTGGTGTACGTGCCGATGGCGCACTGGGTGTTCGCCCCGGACGGATGGGTCATTGCGCACCTGGGTGCCCTGGACTTCGCGGGCGGCCTCCCGGTGGAGATCAACTCCGGCGCGGCCGGGCTCGCCGTGGCGATCGTGGTCCGCAAGCGCAAGGACTTCGAGCGGGAGGCCATCCGCCCGCACAACCTGCCGCTGGTCGTGATCGGCCTGGCCCTGCTCTGGTTCGGCTGGTTCGGCTTCAACGCCGGTTCCGCCCTGCAGACCGGCGGCACCGCCCCCATGGCCTTCTTCAACACCCAGCTCGCCGCCGCCGGTGCGATGGTGGGCTGGCCGCTGATCGAGAAGTGGAAGCTGGGGCACGTCGAGATGCTCGGCGTCGCCGGTGCGGCGGTGGCGGGCATGGTGGCGATCACCCCGTCCTGCGGTGAGATCTCCCCGGCCGGCGCCCTGGCGGTCGGCTTCATGGCTGGTGTGGTCTGCGCCTTCGCGATCAACTTCAAGTACAAGCTGCGCTACGACGACACCCTGGACGTGGTCGGGGTGCACGGCTTCGGCGGCATCGTGGGGACGCTGGCCATCGGCCTGTTCGCCACCGCCCAGATGAGCGGCAAGAAGGGCCTGTTCTACGGGGGCGGCGGCGATCTGCTCTGGCGGCAGGCCGTCGCAGTGCTCGCCTGCGCGGCGTTCTCCTTCTCGGCGACCTGGCTGATCGCCAAGGTGATCGAGAAGACCATCGGCTTCCGCGCCGACGAGGAGTACGAGCACGTCCCCGGCCAGGAGGAGGAGCAGGCCTACGACGACGAGACCATCGCCGAGATCCGCTCGCGTCTGGTCCAGGCCCGGGTCCCGGTGACGGTCGGCGCGGACCGGCAGGGAGCGGACCCCGCCGCCGCCGACCACCGGCTGCTCGCCGAACTGCGCGAGGTGCTGGAGCGACGGGAGAACGAGAAGTGACTCCCACCCTGATGTCCGGCGCCCTGGCCGCTCCCGCCCTGAGCGCTGCCCCGGTGGATTCGGGCAACTCCGCCTGGCTGATGATGGCGTCCGCCATGGTGCTGCTGATGGCACCGGGAGTGGCGTTCTTCTACGGCGGCATGGTGAAGACCAGCCAGGTCATCGCGATGCTCAAGATGTGCTTCCTGTGCCTGGTGGTCGTGACCATCATCTGGTTCTCGGTCGGCTACTCCCTCGCCTTCGGCCCGGACGCCGGAGGGCACGGGCTGATCGGCGGACTGGACCATCTGTTCATGACCGGCGTCGGCACGGACAGCACGACCGACGGCGTCCCCACCGTGATCTTCTCGGTCTTCCACATGTCGTTCGCCATCGTGACCGTCGCCCTGATCAGTGGTTCGGTCGCCGGGCGGGCCACGATGAAGGGCTGGATGGCTTTCGTCGGTGCCTGGACCCTGCTGGTCTACATTCCGATGGCGCACTGGGTGTTCGCGCCCGACGGCTGGGTCAGCAAACAGGTCGGCGCGGTCGACTTCTCGGGCGGTACGGTCGTCGAGCTGAGTTCCGGAGCGGCCGGACTGGCCCTGGCGCTCGTGGCGGGCAAGCGGCAGGACTTCGAGCGGACGAAGATCCGTCCGCACAACCTGCCGCTGGTCGTGATCGGCCTCGCCCTGCTCTGGTTCGGCTGGTTCGGCTTCAACACCGGCTCGTCGCTGGGCACGCCCGGCGCCGCGGCGATGGGCGTGATGAACACCCAGCTGGCTGCGGGCGCCGCGATGGCCGGCTGGGCGGTGACCGTCTACCTGCGCACCCGCAAGGTCGGGCTGCTCGACATGTCCATGGGCGCGGTCACCGGCATGGTCGCGACGACCCCGCTGGCGGGCGGCGTCAGCATGACGTGGGCCGTCGTCATCGGCTTCCTGGCCGGTCTGACCTGCGCATTCGCGATCAGCTGGAAGTACCGTTTCGGCGTGGACGACACCCTCGACGTGGTCGGCATCCACGGCTGGGGCGGCCTGTTCGGCATGCTGATGGCCGGCCTCGCGGCGACCGGCGCGATGACCGGCAAGAAGGGCCTGTTCTACGGCGGCGGCTGGGACCTGCTGGGCAAGCAGCTGGTGGCCGTGCTCGTGCTCGGCCTCTTCTCCTTCGGCATGACCGCGCTCATCGGCAAGGTCGTCGACCTCACCCTGGGGCTCCGCCAGCCGGGCGGCGCCGAGGAGCACGAGCAGGTCTACCAGAACGACTGGGACGACCAGTTCAAGGAGATCGTCGACGCGCTCCGGGGCGCCGACGAACCCACCGGCCGGTCCGGCGCCCAGCCGGACGCGAGCGCCCTCCTGGACCAGGTCCGGCGCACCCTGGCCGCCCGCCCCGAGCAGACGCACGAGCCCGAGCACCGGAAGGACTGATCAGGACCCGCCCCCGCGCTCCCCGGGGGCGGGCCCGGTCGTGGCGCGGATCACCAGCTCCGGGTCGAACAACAGCTCCCCCGTCGGTACGTCCCGGTTGCTGACCAGCGCCAGCACGCTCCGGCCCACCTCCAGCGCCAGCCGGTCGGCGGGCTGGCGCACCGTGGTCAGCGGCGGATCCGTGAACTCGGTGATGGCCGAGCCGTCGTAGCCCACGACGGACACGTCCCCGGGCACCGAGCGCCCCTGGCGGCGGACGCCCCGGATCGCGCCGAGCGCCATGTAGTCACTGGCCGCGACGATCGCGGTGGCGCCCAGCGCCAGCAGCGGACCGACGGCGGCCTGGCCGCCCTCCACCGTGTACGACTGGCGTACCACCCAGCTCTCCGGGTCCTCGATGCCCCGCTTGGCCATGGATGCCAGGAAGCCCCGCACCCGGCGGTCGGCGGGCTGGTTACCCGCCGGCCCCGAGGCCATCCCGATCCTGCGGTGGCCCAGGCGGTGGAGGTGGTCGACGGCCAGTTCGGCGGCGAGCGCGTCGTCCGTGGAGAAGACCGGGGTGGGCACCCCGTCCGCGAACTCGCCGTTGATCCCGACGTAGGGGACGCGGCGCTGGCGCAGCAGTTCGTACGTCTCGGTGTCGGCGCCCTCGACGGTGTTGGACGCGGACAGGAAGACGACGGCCGCGACCCCCTTGTCGACGAGCGCCGAGATGAAGTCCCGCTCCTGCACTCCGCCCGGGAAGGCGGGGCACAGGACCGTCTTCAGTCCGTGCGGGGCGAGCGCCGACTCGATGCGTTCGGCCACATCCGCGAAGAACGGGTTGGACACGAACTCGGTGATGACCGCGACCAGTTGGCCCTGCGTCTGGCGTTCGTAGCCGAGCTCGGCCATGGCCTGCTCGACCGCGTCCCGGGTCTTCTTCGACACGCCCTGGCGCCGGTTGATCACCCGGCTGACGGTCGCCTCGCTGACCTGGGCGCGGGCTGCGACCTCGGTGATCCCGACCTTCATCGCGGTCCTTCCGTGATCGTGAGCGATGCCAGACCGCCGCGCGGCACGGACAGTGAGCGTGCTCCCACCGGCAGATACGTCGGCGGACCGTCCATGATACGGCCGTCCGGCCCGTGGACCACGCCCCGGACGCCGCCCCCGGCGCCCCGCACCTCGACCATCACCCGGTCCCGGTCCGAGCCGTTGACCAGGAGGAAGTGCCGGTGGGCGGAGAAGTCCAGCGGGACGACCCGGTCGCCGTGCACGCTGAGCAGGCAGTGGTCCCCGGCGCTCGCCCGCACGAGGGGGTACAGCTCGTCGGGCCGGCCCGGTTCCACCTCCCCGTCGAGCAGCAGCTCGCGGTGCAGGCGCCACCGCCCGAGCCAGAAGCCGACCGCCTCCCGGTGCGCCGCCGGCAGGCGGTCGAGGCGTACGGAGATCTGCGGCACCGAGTGCAGGGCCCCGATCAGCTGCCGGGCCACCGCGGCCACGGGCGCGTCCGGCGACCACAGGAGCATGTCGGAGTGGACGGCGCCGCCGACGGCGAGCAGCGCGGTGTCGAGGGTGCGGACCCGGTTCGCGGTCGCGTCCGCCGGGCAGTCGAAGGAGCGCAGCATATTGCCGAAGGGGGCCATGCCGGGTCCCGTGTAGGGCTGGCGCAGTTCCAGCAGTACACCAGGGCGTACGGTCTCCAGCGCGGCGCGCAGTTCCGTCAGCAGGACCACCATGGCCCGTCCGACGTCTCCCGCGCCGTCGCCCGCGTAGACCATGGCCTGGTCGAGGAAGTCGAGCTTCAGTCCGTCGAGCCCGTACGCGCGGACCAGCCGGACGCAGAGCCCCACGACGTGTGCGCGCACCTCGGGGCGGCGGGGGTCGAGCACGTGCGCGCCGGGCACGGTGGCGGGCGCGGGCGCGGCGGCCGCCCACTGGCCGTGGCAGGCGGCTCCGGGGCCGAGCAGCAGGGGCGCGACCCAGGCGAGGTAGCTCAGCCCGTGGGCCCGGACCCGGGCCACGTGCCCGGCGAAGTCGGGGAACTTGGCCCGGTCGGGCTCCCAGTCGCCGCAGCCGGCGTATCCGCGCCCGTGGCCCAGTTCCTGCCAGCCGTCGTCGAGGATCAGCGCTCCGCAGCCGAGTCCGGCGGCCAGTTCGGCCTGGGTCTCCACGGCGGCCGCGCTGACGTCCTGGTTGAAGGCGTACCAGGTGGAGTAGACGGGGGTGCGGGCCGCGTCGGGCACCGGCGCGGGGGCGGACGCGGCGGCGAACCAGCCGCGCAGGGCCCGCATGGCCCGCGCGACCGACGGCGAGCGGGGGACGAGCAGGATCCGGTGGGCGTGGTGCGAGGCGGGCAGGCGGAGGTGGACGACGTGGGTGTCGTTCTCCTCGGACACACCGAACCGGAGCGCCGCCTCGGGCACGGGGTCGGCGGCGGCGAAGGTGAGCAGGGTGGCGCCGGTGTGGTCGTAGAGGCATCCGGCGGCGTGTCCGTCGACCAGCGAGACCCGGGAGCGGCCCTCCCAGTCGGCGAGGAGGGTGCGCCGCCAGCCGCCCTGCGGGTGCCAGTACCCGGCGGCGTCGCCGAGGGGCACGGAGAAACGGATCTCGACGGGGGCGCCGTCGGCCCCTACCTCCAGCAGCCGTAGCCCGCCGGGGAGTTCGCCCAGGGTCCAGGTGGGGTGGGCGTCGGTGGCGTGGGCGAGGACCGCGAGCGAGACCCCGTCGAGCAGCGGCTCGCCCTGGGCGGGTGCCAGGCCCGCGGTGGTCACGGCCTCGGCGGCGTCCGTCGGGGCGGTGGTGGTGTGCACGGTCACTCCTTCACGGCGCCGGCGAGCAGGCCGGACACGAAGTGGCGCTGGAGCGCCAGGAATACGAGGGCCATGGGGATCGCCGCGGCCGCGGTTCCGGCGAGGATCGCTCCGTAGTCGGTCTCGTCGAGGCCCTGGAGGGCGGCCAGGGCCACCGGGACGGTGAACGAGGCGCTGTCGCGCAGGACGATCAGCGGCCAGATGAAGTCGTTCCACTGGTAGAGGAAGAGGAAGATCGCCAAGGCGGCCAGGGCGGGCTTCATGGGCGGGAGCACCACCTTCCAGAACAGCCGCAGTTCGCCGCAGCCGTCCATCCGCCCGGAGTCGAGGAGTTCGTCGGGGAGCGCGGCCATCGACTGGCGCATCAGGAAGATGCCGAAGGGCAGGGCCAGATTGGGCATGATCACGGCCTGGTACGTGTTCAGCCAGTGCAGCTCGGCCATCATCTGGAAGAGCGGTACGAGGGTCACCTGGGCGGGGATCACGAGTCCGAGCATGAGGAGCCCGAACAGCGCCTCGCGGCCGCGGAAGCGGTACTTGGCGAAGCCGTATCCGGCCAGCGCGCAGACGGCGCCCGCGCAGAGCGTGTACACCACCGCGATGAGCAGGGAGTTGAGGACGACCCGGCCGAACTGGGCGGTGTTCTGAAGGGTGTTGAGGTTGGCCCCCAGGTGGCCGCCGGGCAGCAGCGGCGGCGGGCTGTCGAAGATCTCCCGGGAGCTGTGCGTGGCGGCGACCACGAGCCAGTAGAACGGGATCAGGACGACGGCCAGGGCGATGGCGAGTCCGGAGCTGAGCAGGATGCTCCGGCCGCGGTGGCGGGCGGCGGTCATGACCTCTCCCCCAGGAAGCGGAACTGGATCACGCCGAGGATGCCGATGAGCACGGCCAGGGCGTAGGCGATGGCGGAGGCGTATCCGAAGTCGAAGTATTTGAAGGCGTTCTGGTAGAGGTACACGCCGATGGTCAGGGTGGCGTTGTCCGGTCCGCCGCCGGTGAGCACGTACGGCTCGTCGAAGATCTGCAGGGTGCCGATGGTGGAGAGCACCGTGGTGAGCAGCAGTGCGGGGCGCAGGCCGGGCAGGGTGACGTGGCGGAAGGAGGTCCAGGCGCCGGCCCCGTCCACGGCCGCCGCGTCGTACAGCTCGGCGGGCACGGACTGGAGGCGGGCTAGCAGGATCACCGCGTTGTACCCGGTGTAGTGCCAGGTCAGCGCGAGACCGAGGGAGATCTTCGCCCACAGGGGGTCGGTCAGCCACGGCACGGGATCCAGGCCGGCGAGCCCCGTCAGCCAGTTGACCAGCCCGTAGTCCTTGTTGAGCAGGACGGAGAAGACGATCCCGTAGGCGACCAGGCCGGTGACCATGGGCAGGAAAAAGCCGAGCCGGAAGACCGCGCGGCCGCGCAGCAGGGTGGAGTTCAGGGCGACGGCGAGCCCGGTGGCGAGGGCCAGCATGACCGGCACCTGGACGACGAGGATCACCGCGGTGTTCTTCAGGGCGGTCCAGAACAGCGGATCGTGGAGCAGCCGCTCGTAGTTGTCGGCGCCGACGAAGCGGTCGGTCCCGCCGACGGTCTTGTGCAGGCTGATCACGAAGGACCGGCCGATGGGGTAGAGCTTGAAGACCGCGAAGAGGGCCAGGGCGGGCAGGACGAAGAGGTACGGTGCCACGCGCCGGCGCGGCCGGGGCCGCGGGGCCGTCCCCGCGGAGGGCACGGCCCGGGCGGCGCTGCCGGTGAGCGTGGCGGTCATCGGGAGACCTTGCGTCCGGTCTGCCGGGCGAGCTGGTCGGCGGCCTCCTTGAGCACCTTCGCCGGGTCCGCGCCGCCCAGCAGCACCTTGGACTGGGCGTCGGTGACGAGCTTGAGGGCGCGGGCGTAGTCGGCGGTGTAATTGAAGGCGGACGAGGGGGCCTTGAGGGCCTCCAGGAAGACCTCGCCCTTCTTCTGGCCGCTGAAGAAGGGGGACGGCTCGTGGAAGACCGCGTCGTCGTAGGCCGCCATCAGGGCGGGGGCGATGCCCTTGCCCTTGTAGATCTGCACCTGGGAGGCCGGGCGGGTGAGGACGAACTCGACGAAGGACCAGGCGGCGGCCTGGTGCTTGCTGCTGCCCGCGACGGCGAGGTGGGTGGAGTTGACCGTGGCCGCGGTGGAGCCGCCCCGGCGGACGGCCGGGGGAAGGCGGACCTTCCACTTGCCCGCTTCCTCGGGGACCTGTTCCTGGATGATGCCGCCGAACCAGGTGGGCATGGGCAGGACGGCCGCGGTCCCCTGCTTCAGGGAGCTCATCAGGGTGTTCCAGCCGCCGGCGAGATCGCTGACCAGGCCTGCGTCGTTCATCGTCTTGATGAGGGTCAGGGCCTTCACGGCCTCCGGGGAGTCGAGCGTGATGTCCCCGGAGAGGCTGAAGTAGAAGGCGCCCTGGAGCTGGAGCAGCATCTGGAAGAAGTTGGCGGCGTCGGCCTGTGAGGCGGGCTTGTCGATGCCCAGCAGGTGGGCGCCGGTCTTCGCCTTGATCGCCTTGCCCGCCTCGATGGTCTCCTCCCAGGTCTGGAGGGCGCCTGCGTCGACCCCGGCCTTCTCGAAGAGGTCGGCGCGGTAGTAGAAGCCCGCCGAATTCGCCTCCCACGGCAGGGCGTTGACGCGCTTGCCGTCGGGGGAAACGGTCTGCCACATGCCCGGCGCGAAGGCGTTCCGGTGGGCGCCCGCGCCGAGGGGGCCGAGGTCGGCGAGGCCGCCGGGGAACTTCTCGACGTAGCCCGGCAGGTAGTCGACCCCGATGTGCAGGACGTCGGCGAGGCCCTGGCCGCCGGCCGCGAGCCCCGTGGTGATCTTGTCCCAGATCGCCGGGTTGCCGATGTCCTCGACCGTCACCTCGATCCCGGGGTACTTCTTGTTGAACTCCGGTACGAGGGCCTTCATTTCGGCCGCGGGACCCTGCCAGGACCAGACCGAGATCCTGCCCTTGTCCTGCTCCCCCGCGCTCCCGCCCTGGCCCGTGGCGCCCGTACCGCCCGTACCGGAACAGGCGGTCAGGCCGGTCAGTCCGGCCCCCGCGGCGATCGCGCCGCCCATCCGCAGCACTCTGCGACGTTCCAGTTCCATGCCTGACCCACCCCTGCTCGCACCGTTGCCGAAGCCGACTGGCCAGGACTGTAACCAGCCACTCTCTCGACTTGCAATACTCCGATGAAAACTTTCAGTTCGATCCTGCATCGATTCCTGACAAGCTCATTGCAAAACTTCCGGCGGGATTGCTAGCGTGCCGCCCGCCCTGCTCCGCCCGCCCCCTCAGGGAGAACCCGATGACGCGTTCCCGTGTGTCGCTCCTGTCCGCCCTCGCCCTGCTCCTCCCGCTCACCCCGCTCGCCCTCGGCGGCCAGGCGGCCGTGGCCGCACCGGCCGCGCCGACCGCACCGGCCGTACCCGCCCCGCTCGCGGTCGCCGACCCGGGCTTCGAACAGGGCGGTACGGGATGGCAGTTCACCTCCGGTACGGGAGTCGCCACCAACTACCCGCACGGCGGGTCACGCCTCGTCTACCTCGACGCCGGGCCGGGGATGAAGGTGTCCCAGACCGTGACGGCCACGGCCCGGGGGGCGTACGACATATCCGCCTGGGTCGCGACGGGCGGGCCGAACGGCCGGTACGTCGCCCGCGTCAACGGCGCCGTCGCCGCCGCGCTCACCCTGCCGAGCGCGACGAACTACCGGCGCTACACGCTGAGCCGGATCGCGCTCGCCCCCGGCGACACGCTGGAGATCGCCTTCGAGTCGGGGGACGGCTGGGTCAACGCCGACGACGTGATGCTCTCCCCCGCCTCCCCCGCGGACCCGAAGATCACCTCCTCCGACCCGAAGATCGTCGAGATGTTCGACTGGTCGAAGCGCAAGGCCAACAGCTGGGTCCAGCTGCCGGGCACCCAGGGCCCGCTCAACGTGGACGAGAACCACACCTCCGGCAGCGGCAGCGGCACCTACGCCGCCTCCTACTGGGCCGGCTACGCCAACCGCAGCGGCTACTACTCGCGCGACATGGCCCATCAGCTGGCCGGGGCCGGGGTCCTCGCCCTGAATGCGGAGAACAAGGCGATGCTCCGCTCCTTCGCCGCCTCGGCCACCCCCGCGCACAAGTACTACCCGGCGTGGGCCTTGAACTTCGACACCAGGACCTACCTCGCGATCGACTACAAGAGCCCGACGAACTTCGTCCGCGAGGTGCCCGCCACCTTCGAGCTGGTGCAGAAGTCCGAGGAGGCGTACCGCTGGAGCGGGGACCGCGCCTACGTCGACGACCCGGCGCTGTGGGACTTCTACCGGCACGCCACCGACGAGTTCGTCACCCTGCACGACGGCCTCAAGGACAACGGCGCGGTCAAGGTGGCCGAGGGCACCGGCCAGGGCATCTTCCAGGGCACCGCGAGCTACAACGAGCAGAGCGGCGAGCCGCTCGCCGAGGCCGGCGACGCGATCGGCTCCCAGTACCAGGCGTACCTGGCGGTGGCCTCGCTCGCCCGCTCCAAGGGGGACCGCGCGCTCGCCGACCGGTACGAGGCCAAGGCCCGGGACCTCAAGACGTACTTCAACTCCACCTGGAGCGGCACCGGTTCAGGCGCGGACATGGTGCGCGGCTACACCACGGACGGCCGCGCCCTGACCGGCTGGGGCAAGGAGAACAGCTGGTTCATGCCGATGAAGCAGATCATCGAGCCCGGGGCCCGCCGCGAGGCCTACCTGGACTACATCGACCAGCAGGCCTCCGGCCCGGGCCGGCCCTCCAACATCGAGGCCCTCACCTACCTGCCGGACACCTTCTTCCGCAACAACCGCGCCGACACCGGCTGGAAGTGGATGAAGGACGTCTACGACCACAAGGACATCCAGCACGTGAACACCAAGCAGGGCACCAACGGGGACTACCCCGAGGTCTCCTTCACCCTGCTCGGCCAGACCGTGGAGGGACTGATGGGGGTCACCCCCAACGCGCCCGCGCACGCCCTGAGCACCCAGTCCCGACTGCCGTCGGGCATGGACTGGCTGCGGATCGACGACCTCCAGGTCGGCGGATCGGTCTTCGCGCTGCGCCACGACGGGGCGACGAAGTCCTCGCTCACCCACACCTCGGGCAGCTCCTCATACACCTGGGAGGCCCGCTTCCCCGGTACGTACACCACGGTCACGGTCGACGGCGTGGCCCGGCCCGCCCGCACCAAGGTGGTGGACGGAGCGACGTACACCTATGTGACCCCGGTCGTGGCCCCGGGCCACACGGTCACGGTCCAGGTGAGCTGAGGCCGCCGGCCCGCCCAGCGGGTCGGAACCCGCCGGACAGGCCCCGCGTTGATCAGTCGCACCGGCCGCACAGGTACTCGCGCGGCAAGGAGGACCGGGGATTCGCCACCCCCGGTACGGGGGCCCACCGGCCGCGGTGCGCCCGGTGCGAGGGGGGACCGTACGGCGACTGCCAGGCCGGCCGGTCGCTTCGACCCGCGACACCCGGGCCGAGGAGCTTGTGGTGCGCGTTGACGCGGAACGTGCCGTGCGCACGGAAGTGCCCGAAGGGGCACCCGCGGCAACGGCGGAGAACGATCGGCAGGCAGGTGGGAACGACCACCCAGGTGCTGGACATGGAGATACACCGGTTTCAGTGAGAAGACGGCAGCGAAAGGGAGCGCGGCGCACAGGTGCGACGCGCGACGGTTCAGCGCTCGGGGATCTCACTTGGTGTACATCGGCACGTCCTTGCCGGGGGCGACTGCGGGCGGGAGCACGCTAACGGCCCACGGGAACACGGCGCCACTGAATTCCGGGCGACCGCAGCGAACCGGTTACGCCTCCTCGCCGGAGGTGAGGCGCTGCAACAGCGCGAGCAGGGTGCTGCGGTCGGCCGCGGGCAGCGCCGAGAAGCACGAGGCCAGCACCTCGTCGGCGACGCGATGGCCTTCCTTCAGGACGCGCTCACCCTCAGGTGTGAGGTGGTGCTCGATACGGCGGCCATGGCCGGGTCGGCGCACGACCAGGCCTTGCGCGACCAGACGGGAGGCGAGCGTGCCGAAGGCCTGCTCGCTCTGGAACGTGGCGGCGGCCAGCTCTCGGGCAGAGGCCCCGAGCGCGTTGCCGATCGCCCGAAGGGCGTCCCACTGGGCGAGCGTGGTGCCGATCGCCGCCAACCCGCCCTCCAGAGCGCGGTGCTGGCGGTACTGGGCCTGTTTGACCGCCCTGCCGAGGGTTTGCAGTTCGTTGTGCATGGCTCCAGCTTAACCCGCAACAAAGCTAGCTTATATAAACATCTTTAGTTAGAGTGCTGGTCATGACTTCCACACGCACCATCACCCCGCATCCAGACCTGCCGCTGACCCTGACCGAGACGGGCAGCGACCACGGCAGGCCCGTCCTGGTGCTGCACGGCGGCGGAGGCCCGGCCACCATCGCCGGTCTCATCGGCCACCTCGCCCGGAGCACCCGGGTCATCGCGCCGGTACACCCCGGCTGGCAGGGCACCCCGCGGCCCGCCTGGTTCACCGGCGTGGACGATCTCGCCCTCACCTACCTCCGCCACCTCCACGAGCAGGGGCTGCGTGACGTCGTGGTCGTCGGCTCCTCGTTCGGCGGCTGGGTCGCCGCGGAGATGGCCGTCCGGGACACGGCCGGCCTCATCTCGGGGCTCGTCCTGATCGACTCGGTGGGCGTGCACGTCGAGGACGAACCGGTCGTCGACTTCTTCGCCCTCGACGGCCGCGGCATCGCCGACCACGCCTGGCACGACTCGGATCGGTACTTCGTCGACCCCACGACGGTGCCTGCCGCACAACTCACGGCCCGGCAAGCCGACATGGCCGCCCTGCGCACCTTCGCGGGCGACCCCTACATGCACGATCCCAAGCTGCTGCGCCGCCTTGCGGGCGTACACGTCCCGGCCCTGCTGCTGTGGGGAGCCGCCGACCGGATCGTCACCCCGGCCTACGGCGCCGCCTACGCAGCCGCCTTCGCCAACGCCCGCCTCCACATCATTCCCGAGGCAGGCCACCTGCCCCACATCGAACAACCCGAAGCCACCTTCGCCCTGATCGATGCACACCTGGGCGCCATCGACAGCCCTTCCCGCGCGAGCAGTTGACGCGTACGCCCGGACGACGCGCACCAGAGCCTGCCGTCGACGCGCGAGGTTCGCGGGGATCCGGTGCACACCGGTCCGGCGGAGAGTGCCCGGTGCCGACGTTGTGCCCTGCGGCGCGGTGTCGGGGTCAGGAGCCCCAGCGGGAGGCCCACGCCGCGCGTTCGAGGGCGGTGACGGCGCCGGGTTCGCCGCGCTCGCGGAGGAATTCGCCGGGGAGGGTGTAGAGGCCGGCGGCCTGCGGGGAGCGGGCGGCCTGCCGTACGACGTCGTCGACCAGCACGGTGGCCATGTCGAGGCG
Organism: Streptomyces sp. NBC_00536; assembly: GCF_036346295.1. Classification (NCBI taxonomy): domain Bacteria; kingdom Bacillati; phylum Actinomycetota; class Actinomycetes; order Kitasatosporales; family Streptomycetaceae; genus Streptomyces; species Streptomyces sp. NBC_00536. The sequence goes on from NZ_CP107819.1 coordinate 722,851, forward strand.
CGGGTAGCGGCCGTGGAGCGCCTCGCCCTGGGCGTCGGTGACGAACTCGGTTCCGAAGCCGATGTCGACTCCGATGCCCCGGCGGGTGAGGTAGGCGAGCACGCCACGGCGTTCGGCGATGCCGTCCGAGGTGTGCAGGGCGATCGCCTCCCACACCGGGTCGGTCTTGTCGGCGCCGTAGCCGTGTTCGGTGAGGAACCGGGCGGCCATGTCGGCGCCTTCGACCTCGAAGCGCGCCTGGCCCGGGGCCGACGGCGAGGCCCCGAGGTCGTGCAGGACGCAGGCGTGGAAGAGGAGTTCGGCGTCGAAGTCGGTGCCCGGCTTCAGCCCCTCGTGTTCGGCCAGCAGCGCGGCGAACACGTAGCTGCGGATGCTGTGGTTGGCGACGGGCTCGCTCTCACACGACAGTACGAGCTCGACGGCGGCGCGGGCGATGGGGGTGTCCGGGAGTGCCGGCAGGAGGCGGGCTTCAGTATCCATGAGGCGACCGTAGGCGCGTACCGGACCCATCTGTCAGTGGCACTCGTGCCATCGAGCGATAGAATCATGCCATGACGGGTCGGGCATCGGGCGGGGCACACCACGTGGTTGTGGTGGCCCTGGACAACGTCCTCGCGCTGGACATCGGGATCCCCTGGCAGGTCTTCGGCAGCTGGCGGGACGGCCCGTACACGCTCACGGTCTGCACCGAACGGCCCGGCCCCGTCCCGGTGCACGGTGGCCCCGCGCTGTCCGTCGCGCACGGTCTGGACGCCCTGGTATCCGCCGACACCGTGATCGTCCCGGGCTACATGGAGCCGGACGGGCTGGAGCCGGACGGGCCCGGCGCCGAGGTGACGGCCGCACTGGCGGAGGCGGCGGAGCGCGGCACCCGCATGGCGTCCATCTGCACCGGTGCCTTCGCCCTCGCCGCCGCCGGACTGCTCGACGGCCGCCGGGCCACCACGCACTGGCTGTACGCGCGGGCACTGGCCCGGCGGTACCCCAGCGTGACGGTCGTGCCCGAAGATCTGTACGTCGACGAGGGCCAGGTGCTCACTTCAGGCGGCGTGTCCTCCGGCCTGGACCTGTGCCTCCACCTCATCCGCCGCGACCACGGCCCCCGCCTGGCGAACCAGCAGGCCCGCATGATGGTGGCCGCCCCGCACCGTACCGGCGGTCAGGCCCCGTTCATCGACCTGCCGGTGCGACCCGAGCCGTCCGAGAACCCCGCGCTGTACGACTGGGCCCTGCGCAACCTGCACCAGCCGCTCACCGTCGATCAGTTGGCCCGCCAGGCCGGCACGTCCCGCCGGACCCTGATCCGCCGCTTCCACACCGACACCGGCCTGCCGCCCATGCGATGGCTGCTCGACGCCCGCCTCGCCCGCGCACGCGAACTCCTCGAAACCGGCGACCTCACGGTCGAAGCCGTCGCACGCCACTGCGGCCTGGGCACCCCGGCCAACTTCCGGACCCTGTTCAAGGCACACGTCGGAGTGCCGCCCAGTGTCTACCGCGAGACGTTCGTCGGCTGACGGACGCCCGGACCGCGAGCCGACGTCGACGACTTCACCACCCTCGCCCAGCGCATGCGCAGCCTGCGTCCCGCGCTACCGGTGGCCCGGTTCACGCCCGCTCCCTCCCGGCCTCACGGCTCCAGGCCCGATAGGCCTCCAGGGCCGTGGGCAGGGTCGGGTAGATGCGCTCGGCGCCCACGGACGCGGTGAGCCCATAGGCGTCGAGGTCCTCCCGGAGTTCCTGCTTGACCCGCGCCAGGGCCAGGACGATGCCCCGCTGTTCCAGGTCCTGGCGCAATGCGTCCAGGGCGTCCAGGGCGGTGATGTCCACCTCGACGTTCGCCTCGGCGTTCAGGAGGAACCACCGGGTCGGGGAAGTCTGCGCGTCGACCGCGGCCAGGGCGCGACGGCGGAAGTTCTCCGCGTTGGCGAAGAACAGCGGCGAATCGTAGCGGTAGATCACCAGCCCCGGAACGGTCCGGGCCGTCGGGTAGTCGTCCACGTCGTGCATGCCGGCGAGTCCGGGGACCGTGCCCTCCACGGCGTCGTGCGGACGGGCCACGCGGGCGAGCAGTTCGACGACGGAGAGGGCCACGGCGACGAGGACGCCGTACAGGATGCCGAGGGCCAGGACCCCCAGCAGGCACCCCAGAGCCAGCAGCAGTTCACGTCGGCGGAAGGCCGCGAGGCGGCGGAACTCGCCGACTTCGATGAGGCGTAGCGCGGCATAGACGACGATGGCGCCGAGGACGGCGCTCGGCGTGTGGGCCAGGAGTCGGCCCAGGAAGAGCAGCACCAGCAGGACGGCGAGCGCCGCGACGAGCGAGTAGGCCTGGCTGTGTGCCTTGGCCGACCGGGCCAGCGCGGTACGGCTGGCACTGCTGCTGACGGGAAACCCGTGCAGGACGGCCGATCCCAGGTTCGCCGCTCCCAGGGCCAGCAGTTCACGATTGGGTTCCAGCGAGAGCGGATCGCCGCGGTCGGTGAAGGCCCTGGCGGTGAGGATCACGTCCGAGTAACCGACGAGCAGAACGCCCAGCGCGGGGACCAGCAGCCGGGCCAGGTCGTCGAGCGGCGGGAGGCCGGGCGTCGGGAGCCCGGACGGTACGGATCCGATGACTCCGATCCCGAACCGGTCGTCAAGCCTGAACGCCGCCACCACGACCGTGGCCAGAACCAGTGCCAGCAAGGGGCGTGGGACCGCCCGCCCGTACCGCGGTGCCGCGAGGAGCACGACGAGGACCCCACAGGCCAGAGCGGCGGTCGGCCAGTGGATGCGGGCGAGGTTCTGGACGGAGGACCAGAACTCCGGGAAGAACCCGGAACCGGTCGTACGTACTCCGGTGAGCCGGGGCAACTGGTCGACGATCATGATCAGCGCGACGCCGGCGAGGTAGCCGACCAGCACGGGCCGCGAGAGCAGGTCCGCGAGGAAACCGAGGCGCGCGGCCCAGGCGGCCAGCGACAGCAGGCCGACCATCACGGCGAGCGCCGCGGCGAGGGCGGCGTACCGGCCGGGGTCCCCCGCGGCGATCGGTCCCACGGCGGCGGCGGTCATCAGTGCGGTGGTCGACTCGGGGCCCACCGACAGCAGACGCGAAGACCCGGTCAGGGCATAGAGCACCATGGCGGGCAGGACCGCCCAGAGCCCCACGACCGGTGACAGTCCTGCCACGCCCGCATAGGCCATGACCTGCGGCACCAGGTAGGCGGCCACGGTGACGCCGGCCAACGCGTCCCGCCCGAACCACGACCGCTGGTACCCCCGCAGCCCGGGAGCCGACAGAGGCGGCCTTCCATGCACCGGCACCTTGCTCCTCACCGACGTCCCCCCGTCCCGCGCGGCCGACTGCCACGGTTCAGTCTTTCCCGAGCGTGGCCGATTCCTTCTCCACGGCGCAACCGATCAAGGGGGCGCTCGTTGTGATCTTGGGTGTGCGCCGGTGCACGCCCCGGAGCGCAACCGGGTGGTGTGCGCTGGTCAAAAGGGGTGGCTGACCATGAAGAACGTTCATACGACTCCGGGTGTGCCGTGGCACGTGACCGCGTTCCGCGTCCCGCGCGAGGAACCGGAGGCGGCTGAGCTGGTGGGGAGCATCAGGGAGTTGAGGGCGAGGATCCTGTTCGACCGCGGCCGTCGGCCCGACTTCCGTACGCCGGAGGGTGGGTACGCCGACGACCAGGAACTGGACTTCGGTGCCTGGCACTTCGTCGGCAGGCGGGAAGCGGACGGCCCGCCGCTGGGGTACGTGAGGCTCTCGACGCCGGAGACGGGGGCGCTGTTCCAGTCCCGGGCGTATCTGGGCGCGGACCGCTACGAGGAGGTGCTGCGGGAGCACGGCCTCGGCGTAGCAGAAACGTTCGAGCACAGCCGTCTCGTCGTCGAGCACCAGGCACGGAAGCTGGGCCTGGGAGTGCATCTGAACGCCACCGCCATCGCCGCCGCACGCTGCCTGGGCGCCAAGGCGATGATCGGGACCTCCGGCACCGCCGACGGGCAGGATCGTTTCCACGAACGTTTCGGCTTCCGCCCGGTACCGGGAACGCGCCGGTACGTCGGGCAGTACACCGAGGACGTGGTGATCATGCTCTACCGGGCGGCGGACCGGGCCGGCGAGTACACCGACCTCGTCGAACGATTGGAGGAGACGTTCCCGGCCGTCATCGTCCCGGCCCGGCGGAGCGGGCTCGACGGTCCCCGTGAGCCGCTGGCGCCCACCGTGCCCGGGTCCCTGGCGCAGGGTGCGCCCCGACCGGCCACCGCACTCGGGCCCACCGACGAGTCCTGGCAGCCGGTGCTGTTCGATGTGGGGCGCGAGCCGGACCGGCGGGACTTCGACGCCCTGCTCGGCTCGGGCCGGGTCCGCGAGGTCCTGGACACGATCGATGACCAGTTGAGGGAACTGATCACCAGCCGCGAGCCGGTCCTGCGTTCCTCGCCGGAGGCGGTGGACCGGGCCGTCGCCGAGCAGCTGGCCGGGACCCGAACCCATGAGTACGGGACCTGGGTCTGGTACCCGTGGTCCGGACGCCTGGTCCACCTGCTGCCCCGGGAGGAGTTCCGGCTCGTCCGCACCGACCGCAACCGGGGCCGCATCGAACGCCCCCAGCAGCGCGGACTCCTCGGCCGCCGCATCGGGATCATCGGCCTCTCGGTCGGCAGCAGCGCGGCCCTGACCTTCGCGATGGAGGGCATCGGCGGCGCGTTCAAACTCGCCGACTTCGACACGCTCAGTGTCTCCAACCTCAACCGGCTGCGCGCCGGCGTGCACCACCTGGGCCTGAACAAGTGCGTGATCGCGGCCCGGCAGATGCTGGAGATCGACCCCTGGCTGGAGATCGAGATCCATCCCGGCGGTCTGACCGACGACACCATGGAGGAGTTCTTCACCGGCGGCGCGGGCCCCATCGACCTGCTCGTCGAGGAGTGCGACACCCCCTACGTGAAGCTCGCCGCGCGCGAGCGCGCCCGGGCGCTGGGCATCCCGGTCGTGATGGACGCGAACGACCGCGGCCTGCTCGACGTCGAACGCTTCGACCTGGAACCCGACCGGCCCCTCCTCCACGGCCTGCTCGGCGAGACCACCTCCGCCGACCTCACCGGCCTCACCTTCGAGCAGACCGTGGACGTCATCCTGACGATGGTCGACCGCGAGCGCATCAGCCCCGAACTGAGCGCCGCCATCGGGCAGATCGGCACCACGCTCAGCAGCTGGCCGCAGCTCGCCTCCGGCGTCGCGCTCGGGGGCGCACTCACCGCCGAGGCCGCCCGCCGGATCCTGCTGGGTCAGCCCCGCCCCTCCGGCCGCTTCTACGCCGACCTTGAGATCCTCACCTCTGCCGACCGGAGCACCGTCGCATGACCCTCACCCAAGAGCAGACCACCGACACCCACACCGGAGCCGGCCTCCCGGTCCCCTTCGCGGTCACCGGCACCGGTCTCCACCTGCCCCCGACGATCGTGACCAACGAGGAGCTCACCCGGACCCTGGACACCACCGACGCGTGGATCACGGCCCGCACCGGGATCCGCGAACGCCGCCGTCTGGCCCCGGAACTGGCCACCTCCGACATGTGCGTGGCCGCTGCCGACCCCGCCCTGGCAGCCGCCCGAATCACTCCCTCCGACCTGGACGCGATCATCGTGGCCAGCTACACCCATGATCAGCCCCTCCCCTCCACCTCGCTCATCGTCAAGAACGCCCTCGGCGCCACCAGGGCGCTGGCCCTGGACGTGGCCCAGGCCGCCTGCGCGTCCGGCGTCCACGCCCTGCTGTTGGCCGCCCACCTCCTGCAGAACCCGTCCATCAGCACGGTGCTCGTCATCGCCGCCGACTGCGCCTCCCGCGTCACCCGCCCCGGCGACCGGACCGCGGGGGTGTTCTTCGGCGATGCCGCTGCCGCCGTGGTCCTCACCCGCACCGGGACCCAGGGAGCGGGACTGCTCGCGTTCGACCTCGGTTCACAGCTCTCCTACGACGTCCAGATCCCCGGCGGCGGCTCTCGTCTGCCCACCAGCCACGCCACCCTCACGGCAGGCGCGCACTACCTCTCCATGGACGGCCGCGCGGTCTGGGACACCGCGACCACCCGCCTCCCGGAGAGCATCACCAACGCCACCCGTCAGGCCGGCCTCGATCCTGCCGACATCGATCACTACTTCCTCCACCAAGCCAACATCAACATCCTGGAGGAAACGCTTCGTCAACTGGCGGTCCCCGCCGATCGCGCCCCCATCACACTGGACCTCCTCGGCAACACCGGCGCCGCCGGCATGTTCACGGCCCTCCACCGCACCGCCACCACGGGCCGCCTGCGCCCGGGAGACACCTACGTCGTGTCCGCCATCGGCGCCGGCTTCCACTGGGGCACCCTCGTCTTCCGCCACGCCTGACCAACGGCGTACGGCGGTTCCCGCCCCGGGACCGGGGGCGGGAACCGCCGCCGCCCGCCGGGCCGTCGAGGCCCGGCCCGGAGCCAGGCGCTTGCCGCTCGGGCCTGTCGATACGCTGAAGGCTGACCGGGGGCTGGGTGGCAGGCGGAGGAGACGAACGTGGGCGTGGGCGATCCGTTGGATCACGTGCCTCGCATGCGGCTGGACGAGCTGCTGGACGAGCTCCAGGTGCGCATCAACGCCGTGCGGAGTACCCGGGACAGGGTGCACAGCCTGCTGGAGGCGGTCGTGTCCGTGGGGCGGGAACTCGATCTCGCCCAGGTTCTCCGCCGTATCGTGGAAGCCGCGGCGCTGCTCGTCGACGCCGACTACGGCGCGCTCGGGGTCATCGGCCCCGACGGCCGTACGCTCTCGCAGTTCCTGACCGTGGGACTCAGCGAGGAGGAGATCGCCGCGATCGGTCCGCTTCCGGCCGGTCACGGCCTGCTCGGGGAGGTCATCCATCATCCGGAACCCCTGCGGCTCACCGATCTCGGCGCGCACACGTCGTCGTACGGGTTCCCGGCCCACCACCCGCCGATGCGCACGTTCCTCGGCGTACCGATCCGGGTGCGCGACGAGGTGTTCGGCAACCTCTACCTGACCGACAAGCGGGGCGGGGGCGATTTCGACCCCGAGGACGAGACGGTCATCGCCACCCTCTCGGTGGCGGCGGGAGTGGCGATCGACAACGCACGGCTCTACGAGGGCTCTCAGCGCCAGCAGCGGTGGCTCAAGGCCAATGCCGAGATCACCGAGAGCCTGCTGTCGGGCTCTTCCCGCCAGGCGGTGCTGGAACTCATCGCGCGCCGGGCGCAGGAGATCACCGGGGCCGGTCTGGCGGACATCTCCATGCCCGTCGCGGGCGTCGACGGCCTGGTCGTGGAGTTCGCGGCCGGTGCGGACGGCGCCTCCCGGCAGGGTCTCGTCGTTGCCTTCTCGGGCACGCTCACAGGGGCGGCGCACCGGACCGGGAGGCCCGTCACGGCCGTCCACGCACCGGCCGACGAGCGCTTCCCGGCCGAGCCCCAGGTACAGGAGGGCCTCGGGCCCGCCGTCGCCGTTCCGCTGGGCACCGCCGGCAGGGAGAGCCGGGGTGTCCTGCTGCTCGCACGCGCCGCGGGAGAGCCGGCCTTCGGGGAGAACGAGCTGGAACCGCTCGGCGCCTTCGCCGGCCAGGCGGCGATCGCACTGGAGCTGGCGGAGAGACGACGGGACGCCGAGCAGATAGCACTGCTGGAAGAACGCGACCGGATCGCCCGCGACCTGCACGACCTGGCCATCCAGCGCCTCTTCGCGACCGGTATGACCTTGCAGAGCGCCGCCCGTCTCGTGGAGCACGAAGGAGCGGCCGAACGGGTCGGCCGGGCCGTCGAGGACCTGGACGAGACCATCAAGATCATCCGTTCGACGATCTTCGGGCTCCGCACCAAGGACCGCGAGAGCGGACCGGGGCTGCGGGCACGCGCCGCCCGCGCGATCGGTGACGCCGCCACCACTCTCGGCCATCCGCCGCGCCTGAGCATGGAGGGGCTGCTCGACACCGACGTCCCGCCGCGGATCGCCGACCACGTGATGGCGGTGCTGGGTGAACTCCTCAGCAACGCCGCGCGCCACGCACAGGCGACCCGGGTCGGGGTGAACCTCAAAGCGGGGGCCGACGAGATCGTGCTGACCGTCTCGGACAATGGCGTCGGCATCCCCCCACAGGGACGCCGGAGCGGTCTGAGCAACCTTGCCGAACGGGCACGGGACCTGGGTGGTTCCTTCGCCGTGGAGGTTCCCGACGAGGGGGGCAGCAGGCTCGTGTGGAGGGCGCCGCTGCACACCGGGACCTGACGCCCACCAGGACCGTCACGCCCCGGTGACCGGCACCGACGGTGGCGCCGCCGCCTCCAGCCGGAATCCGGTGACCAGATCGGGGCGGATGCGCAGGGCACTGGCCATCGGCGCTCCCACCCACGGCCGCAGCAGGGACGCGTACCGGTCGGCCTCGTCGGCGTCGGCCACCGGGCACGCGTAGCCGGTGACGACGACGCTCCAGCCGAGGTGGGTGTCGGGATCGATCACGTCCGCCTCGTAGGCCACCACCACCCCTGTGGTGTCAGCGGGTGCCACCAGGGAGGCCAGGGCCCCGCCGTCGTGGATCCGGACGACGATGTCCTGGCCTTCGACCAGATGGTTCACCGGACGGACGGCGGGCAGGGCGTGCTGAGTGAAGACGATGCGTCCCAGTGACACGGTCGACAGGAGCCGCAGCGCCTCGGTGCGGTCCAGCTCCCGCATGCGCCGTGCACCCTGGCCGTCACCGGTGCGCCCGTGGGAGCGCCGTGTGCCTTCCTGATCCATGATGCGCACCTTCGTCCAGCCCCCGTGGGCCCCTTGCTGCTTCCGACTCCCCAGCCTCCCCCGTGATCCACAGGGGAGCCAGGGCCGAATGGTCCCCACTCGGGCACCGGATTCGGCTCGTCGCCCGTCGAACCCGTCCGGGAAGGGCCGGCAGGCCACGCCCGCAGGGCCGAAGGCCCTTTTTCCACCGGGCCCGCCCGGCGCCCAAGCGGTCCGGCTCGTGGCCGATGAGGGCCGATCGGCCCTGTCCGTTCGGCCCACGCGACCGGCAGGATGCTGATGTTCGTGCACCCGGGACGAACCCGTCGAAGGAGTTGCGTCATGACCGACAGCGGTGCCCCCTCCCCCGCGAAGACGCCCATCAGCGTCTTCCTGCTCGACGACCACGAAGTCGTACGCCGAGGGGTGCACGACCTCCTGGACGCCGAGCCCGACCTGACCGTGGTCGGTGAAGCGGGCACCGCGGAACAGGCACTCATCCGCATCCCCGCGCTGCGCCCCCAGGTGGCGATCCTGGACGTCCGGCTCCAGGACGGCGACGGTGTGAGCGTGTGCCGCGAGCTGCGGTCGCGGATGCCCGGGCTGGCCTGCCTGATGCTCACCTCGTTCGACGACGAGGAAGCGCTGCTGGACGCCGTGATGGCGGGCGCCTCCGGCTACGTGCTCAAACAGATCTCCGGCACGGACCTGGTCACGGCCGTCCGCACCGTGGCGGCCGGCCAGTCCATGCTCGATCCGGGCGCCACCACGCGCCTGATGGCGCGGATGCGCGGCGACGTCCCCAAGGAGGAACAGGTGCCCGGGCTCCCCGGCTTCACCGACCGTGAGAAGGAAATCCTCATCATGGTCAGCGAGGGGCTCACCAACCGGGAGATCGGCAAGCGGCTGTTCCTCGCGGAGAAGACGGTCAAGAACATCATCTCGCGACTGTTCACCAAACTGGGCGTGGAACGCCGTGTGCAGGCCGCCGTCATCGCCAGCCACACGCTGATCCCGCCGGGCCGGCAGCCGGTCCCGGCCGCCGAGCAGTAGCCCTGCCGGGCACGGAGACTCCCGGCGGGCGGGGAGGGCGGGGCACACCGTGTGGTGGCGTGCCCCGCCCTCCCTGCCGTCCCGCACGGGTCAGGGGTGCGGCACCACGGCGACCGGGCAGACGGCGTGGTGCAGGACCGCGTGGGCCACGGAACCGATGCGCGCGCCCAGCGACGACTCGCGGGCCTGGCGGCCGACGACGAGCAACTGGGCGTCCGAGGCGGCGGTCAGCAGGACGTGTCCGGCGCTGCCCCGCTCGACGTGCTCGATGACCTCCACGTCCGGATACCTCAGCCGCCACGGCTCCAGAGCCTGCTCCAGCGCGGCCTTCTCATAGGGCTCCAGTCCGCCGAACTGGTCGGCGAGCCACATCGACCCGGGGCTGTAGCCGTACACCGGGGGGAGGTTCCAGGCGCGCACCGCGCGCAGCGGGACCTTGCGCACGGCGGCCGCTTCGAAGGCGACTCCCAGCACTTCGGCGGACTCCTCCACACCGCCCTGCTGCCCCACGACGACCTCCCCCTCCTCCGGCAGCACCAGCGGCCCGCCGTGCGGGGACCGCACGGAGACGACGGGGCACTCCGCCGCGGCGATCACCTGCCGGCCGTAGGAGCCGAGCAGGAAGCCGGCCAGGGCGCTGTGGCCGCGCGTGCCGAGGACCAGCATCTCCGCTTCCTTCGCCGCGTGCAGGAGGGCCTGGACCGGCGCTTCCAGGATCACCTCCGCGCTGAGCGACAGGTGCGGGTACCGGTGGCCGAGCGCGTCCCGGGCCTCCTCCATGACGTCGTCGGCCCGGCGTTCTTCCACCTCGCGGTCCTGGGGCAGCGGAAGTGCGAGCGACTGCCACAGCCAGGCGTGCACCACGCGCAGGGGCAGGTCACGCCGTACGGCCTCACGTGCGGCCCAGTCCGCCGCGGCCCGGCTCTGCGGGGATCCGTCCACTCCGACGACAAGGGTGCGCTTCACGGGTCTGTCCTCCGTACTGATGCCAGTGCATCGGGGTCGGCCGGCAGGGGATGTGCGGCCCCGGCCGGGGGAACCGGCGCCGCACACCTCACTTTCGCCGCCCCCTGCCCCGCCTCACAGGGGCCGACAGTCCCTCCCCTGGGGCCGGTCCTCCCCTCCTCCAAGAAGCGGGCCGGAGCGCAGACTTGCGGGATCGGCTCAGTCGACGAACGTCCCGGACCGTCGCACGCAGGAGCGGACATGACCGCCTACCCCATCCCGGAACTCGACGCGCACTGGCGCGCCGCCAACTACCTCGCGGCCGGCCAGATCTACCTCATGGGCAATCCGCTGCTGGCCGAGCCCTTGCGGCCGGAGCACATCAAACCCCGGCTGCTCGGCCACTGGGGCACCTCGCCCGGCCTCAATCTCGTGTACACCCACCTCAACCGGGTCATCAAGGACCGTGCGCTGCAGGCCCTGTGCGTCTGGGGTCCGGGCCACGGCGGCCCCGCCGTCCTCGCCAACTCCTGGCTGGAGGGCACGTACACCGAGACGTACCCGGGTGTCACACGGGACGCGGCCGGCATGAACACCCTCTTCCGGCAGTTCTCGTTCCCGGGCGGTGTGCCCAGCCATGTGGCTCCCGGGACCCCGGGATCCATCCACGAGGGCGGCGAACTCGGATACGCCCTGTCCCACGCCTACGGAGCGGCCTTCGACCACCCCGGTCTGCTGGTCGCCTGTGTGATCGGGGACGGAGAGGCCGAGACGGGCCCGCTGGCCGCGTCCTGGCACGCGAACAAGTTCCTCGACCCGGTGCACGACGGCGCCGTCCTGCCCGTCCTCCACCTGAACGGCTACAAGATCGCCAACCCGACGGTGCTGTCCCGGATCCCCGACTCCGAACTCGACGCGCTGCTGCGCGGCTACGGGCACGACCCGCTGTACGTCACGGGCAGCGACCCGGCCCTCGTCCACCAGTCCATGGCCCGGGCGATGGACCACGCGCTCGACCGCATCGCGCTCATCCAGCACGAGGCGCGGACGGGCGGCGCCGATCCGGGACGCGAGTACCCGCGCTGGCCGATGATCGTCCTGCGCACCCCCAAGGGCTGGACCGGGCCCGTGACCGTCGACGGCGAGCCGGTCGAGGGCACCTGGCGGGCGCACCAGGTCCCCCTCGCCGGTGTCCGCGAGAACCCGGCGCACCTGAAGCAGCTGGAGGGCTGGCTCCGTTCGTACCGGCCGGAAGAGCTGTTCGACGCCGACGGGTGCCCCACGGAGCGGGTGCTGGCCTGCGTCCCGCGGGGCGAACACCGCCTGGGCGCCGTGCCGTACGCGAACGGAGGGCGGCTGCTACGGCCGCTGCCGCTGCCCGCCCTCGACGCGTACTGCGTCCCGGTCGACAAGCCGGGCGCCACCCTCCACGAACCGACGCGCGTCCTGGGCCGGTTCCTCGCCCAGGTCATGCGCGACACCGCCGGACGGCGGGACTTCAGGGTGGTGGGCCCGGACGAGACCGCCTCCAACCGCCTGGACGACCTGTACGACGTCACCGGCAAGGCCTGGCAGGCCCTCACGGAGGCCACGGACCGGAACCTGTCCCGGGACGGCCGGGTCATGGAGATCCTCTCCGAACACACCTGCCAGGGCTGGCTGGAGGGGTACCTCCTCACCGGCCGCCACGGTCTCTTCTCCACGTACGAGGCCTTCGCGCACATCGTCGACTCCATGGTCGGCCAGCACATCAAGTGGCTGAAGACAGCGCGCGAACTGTCCTGGCGGGCCCCGATCGCCTCCCTCAACTACCTGCTCACCTCGCACGTGTGGCGCCAGGACAACAACGGTTTCTCCCACCAGGACCCCGGGTTCGTCGACCACGTCCTCAACAAGAGCCCCGAGGTCGTCCGCGTCTACCTCCCGCCGGATGCCAACACCCTGCTCGCCGTGGCCGATCACGCCCTGCGCAGCCGCGACCGGGTCAACGTGATCGTCGCGGGGAAGCAGCCGTGCTTCGACTGGCTGTCGATCGACGGGGCCCGCACCCACGTGACGCGGGGCGCGGGCGTCTGGGAGTGGGCGGGGACGGACGACGGCTCACGCGAGCCGGACGTCGTCCTCGGCTGCGCCGGTGACGTGCCCACCCTGGAGGTGCTGGCCGCGGCCGCCCTGCTCCGCGAGCACCTTCCCGCGCTGGCCGTCCGGGTCGTCAACGTCGTCGACATCGCCCGGCTGATGCCCCACGAGGAACACCCCCACGGCATGACGGACACCGAGTTCAACGCCCTGTTCACCACGGACAGGCCGGTGGTCTTCGCCTACCACGGCTATCCGTGGCTCATCCACCGTCTCGCCTACCGCCGCACCGGCCACGCCCAGCTGCACGTCCGCGGATACAAGGAGTCCGGGAGCACCACGACCCCCTTCGACATGGTCGTGCGCAACGACATGGACCGGTACCGGCTCGTCATGGACGTCATCGACCGCGTCCCCGGGCTCGCCGGACGGGCGGAAGGACTGCGCCAGGCCATGGACGACCAGCGCATCCGCCACCACGACTGGATCCGCGCGCACGGCACCGACCTGCCCGAGGTCGCGGACTGGTCCTGGCCCTACTGAGCGCCTCCGGCTGACGCGCGCCGTCAGCCGCGCGGCGAGGGCAACGGAAGGGCGAACCAGACGGCCTTGCCCTCCGCCGTCGGGAGGGTGCCCCAGGAACTGGCGAGGGAGTCGACGAGGAGCAGTCCGCGGCCCGATTCCGCGTCAGGGGCCGCGAACCGGGCCTGGGGCAGCACCGGGCTCCCGTCGCAGACCTCCACCCCCAGCTCCTGTCCGGCCTGCCGGAGCCGGAGCCTGAGCGGGCCGAGGCCGTGGCGCACCGCGTTGGAGAGGAGCTCGGAGGCCAGCAGGCAGGCCGTCTCCCGCAGCTGTTCGTCGCCCTTGCCCCACGCGGCCAGGGTGGCGCGCAGGAACCGGCGGCCTTCACCCACGCTGCTGGGCTCGGCTGCCAGGATCACGGTCCGCGAGGTGGCCGGGGCCTCCGGGATGCGCACGAGCAGGAGCGTGACGTCGTCCGCGTTGTCGTCGGCGTCCGGAAGCAGCTCCGCCAGCAGCCGGTCGGCCGCGGCCTCCAGGCACCCGGTCGCGGCCAGGCCCTTTTCCAGTGCTGCCGCGAGCCCGTCGACCTGACCTTCGATGTCGCTGCCCGGGGTCTCCACCAGCCCGTCCGTGTAGAGAGCCAGCACCGAGCCGGGTGCCACTCTGTGCCGGCTCTCGTGGTGGGGGACCTCGCCGACCCCGAGCGGGACGCTCACCTCCGCCGGGAGCCGGGTCACCTCGCCGCCGGGACCGGCCAGCAGGACCGGCAGGTGACCGGCCGAGCAGACGGTGACCTCGGCCGCGTCGGCGTCGATGACGAGGTAGCAGCAGGTGACGAACTGGTCCGGGAGTTCACTGACCACGGCGTCGAGGGCGCGCATCAGCTGCCAGGGCGGCATCCCGGTCTTGGCCAGGGCGTGGGAGGCGGATCGCAGCTGCCCCATGACGGCGGCGGCGTCCAGTCCGCGGCCCATCACGTCGCCGATCATGACACCGACCCGGCCGCCGCCCAGAGGGATCAGGTCGAACCAGTCGCCGCCCACCCCGGCGCCCTGCCGGGCGGGGAAGTAGCGGCTGGCCGTCGCCATCCCCGGCACGTCGGGCGGCGAGCCCATCAGGCTGCGCTGGAGGGTGAGGGCGACGTGGCGCTGCTGCTCGTAGAGCTCGGCGAGCATCTCCTCGGCGGCCTTGCGTTCGGTGACGTCGCGGATCGCGGCGGAGACGAGGGTGCCGTCGGGGGTTTCCAGGGGGCTGAGGCTGATCTCGACCGGGAACTCGCCCCCGTCCCGGCGCAGCCCGTACAGCTCAAGGCCCGCGCCCATCGGCCGGACCTGCCGGTTGACGAAGTAGCCGTCGCGGAAATCGGAGTGGTGGCCGCGGAACCGGTGCGGTACGAGCACCTCGACGGGCCGCCCCAGCAGGTCCTCGCGGCCGTAGCCGAAGAGTGCCTCGGTCTGGGCGTTGACCAGCTGGATGGTGCCCCTCTCGTCGACGATCACCATGGCATCGGGCGCCGCCTCCAGCAGCGCGCGGAAGCGCGCGTCGGCGGCCCGGCGCTCGCTGACGTCCCGTACGGCAGCCGAGATCAGCAGCCCTTCGGGAGTCTCCAGGGGGCTCAGGCTGATCTCCACGGGGAACTCGCGTCCGTCCCGCCGCAGCCCGTACAGCTCCAGGCCCGCGCCCATCGGGCGCACCTGGCGGCTGGCCGCGTAGCCGTGCCGGTGGCCGGGGTGCTGGCCGCGGAACCGCTCGGGCACCAGGACGTCGATGGAGTGCCCCAGGAGTTCCTCACGGGGGTAGCCGAAGAGGGCTTCGGTCTGGGCGTTCACCAAACGGATCACCCCGGCGTCGTCCACGATGACCATCGCGTCCGGTGCCGCTTCCAGCAGAGCCCGGAAGGGCTCTTCGGTCGTCGCTGCCATCTCGTGCCTCGCGCTCGCCGGATCCCGCAGAAGGGAACATGCGACCACGCGGCCGGACACCACGCCCCGGATTGACGGGAATCCAGCAACAAATGACCGGCCGTGAACATGCCCACCGCACGTGCGGGCCCGCACGGAACGCGGCCGGCGTCCCGGCGTCCGGCACGCCACAGCAGGGCCGAACGGTCCCGTCCGCGGGCGCTTCGAGGGCCGGTCGGCCCCTCCCCCGAAGCCGGGAGGCGGTCGAGACTTGGAGTGGAACCGACCGGAGGCCGCCATGCGAACCACTCGCCCCACCAAGATCGCCGGTGCGCTGCCGGCCCCGTACCGTGACCGGCTGATGGATGCCGCACAAGAGGTCAGCCTTCCCGAGGGCACCCGCCTCTTCAACGAGGGCGGTCACGCGGACCGCTTCTGGATCGTCCGGACCGGCGTCGTCGCCCTGGACGTGCACGTGCCCGGCAGGCAGCCGGCGGTGATCGAAAATCTCGGGCCGGGTGAACTGGTCGGATGCTCGTGGATGCTCCAGCCGCCCATGTGGAAGCTGGGGGCGGTCGCCACCACACCCGTACGCGTCCACGCCTTCGATGCCGCCGCCGTGCTCACGATGATGGAAACCGACACCGCCTTCGGCTCCGCGATGGGCCACTGGGTCGCGCAGGTGCTCGCTCACCGGCTGCATGCCGCCCGGGTCCGTCTGCTCGACCTGTACGGGCCGTACGGCAGCGGAAACACCTTCTGACGCCTTCTGCCCGTCGGCACGGCACGAACGCACCCCGTCCACACGTGAACAAGGAGCGCCCCATGCCCGCGTCCCGGTACACCGTCCGCCGTCCTCACCGAGATCGCTCCCCCGGCGCGGAGGGCCGGCTCCGCGAGGTGCGTCCGACCGCTCCCTGAGATGATGCGTACGAGACGAACGCGGAGCGAACCGAGCACAGGGGCGCACATGTCCGACGCACCGGCGGCCTCGGCCGACGCACCCGTCAGGGTCTTCCTCTTGGACGATCACGAGGTCGTGCGCCGCGGGCTGCACGACCTGCTGGACGCGGAGCCCGACATCGAGGTCGTCGGTGAGGCGTCCACCGCCGAGCAGGCGCTGACCCGCGGTCCGGCCCTGCGCCCCGATGTCGCCGTGCTCGACGTGCGCCTGCCCGACGGCGACGGGATCACCGTGTGCCGCGAGCTGCGCTCGCGCATGCCGGAACTGGCGTGCCTGATGCTGACCTCGTTCGACGACGAGGACGCGCTGCTCGACGCGATCATGGCCGGCGCCGCCGGGTACGTGCTGAAGCAGATCAAGGGGACCGATCTGGTCGCCGCCGTCCGGACGGTCGCGACGGGCCAGTCGATGCTGGACCCGGCGACGACCGCCCGCCTCATGCACTCCCTGCGGGAACCGGTCACCACGAAGGCTCCGCAGGACGCCCGACTGGACGCCCTCTCCGAGCGGGAGCGTGCCGTGCTCGAGGTCATCGGTGAGGGCCTCACGAACGCGCAGATCGCCAAGCGGCTCTACCTGTCCGAGAAGACGGTCAAGAACCACATCTCCCGGCTGCTGGCGAAGCTGGGAGTGGAGCGCCGGGTGCAGGCAGCGGTGATCGCCGCCCAGGTCCACGAGCATGAGCACGAGCAGGGCAAGGACATGCACTGAGCACGGCGGTCGACCGGTTACCGGGACGGCTGTGGGAGGTCGTTGGTCAGCGGGATGCGCCACTCCAGTGTCGTGCCCCGCCCCTCGGGGCCGCGCGCCGCTACGGTCAGCTCACCGCCCAGCCTCTGCGCCCGTTCCTCAAGGTTGCGCAGTCCGCTGCGGCGGCCTCCCTCAGGGATGCCGACCCCGTTGTCGGTGACCACGACGCTCAGGACGCCTTCGCCCACGGCCAGCGAGATTTCGGCGCGGGTGGCCGCCGCGTGCCGGGCGACGTTGCTGAGGGCCTCCCCGATCACGGCGAGCACCTCGTCCGCCACGGGCGCGGGTACGTCGGTGTCGATCAGGCCCTGCATCCGCAGAGCGGGTGCGTAGCCCAGTACCGCGGCCGCCTCGTCCACGGTCCGGACCGCACGGAGCCGCAGCTTCGGCGCCACCCCCGGCTTCTCGCGCTCGCGGAGCCCGAAGATCGTGGAGCGGATGATCTTGATGGTGGCGTCCAGGTCGTCGATCGCGCGGACCAGCCTCTCCGAGGCCTCCGGATGGTCGACGAACCGCTGGGCGCTCTGCAGGGTCATCCCGGTGGCGAAGAGGCGCTGGATCGCCAGATCGTGCAGGTCGCGGGCGATGCGGTCGTGGTCCTCCAGCAGGCTCATCTGTTCGGCGTCGCGGCGCCGGTCGGCCAGCTCCAGGGCCAGGGCGGCCTGACCCGCGAAGCCGGGGAGCGCGGCGACCTCGAATCCGGCGAACGCCGGGCGGCCGCTCCTGCGGGCCAGCATGAGGACACCGCTGAGCTTCTCCTTGGTGCCGACCGTGACGGCCAGGGCCGGTCCGAACCCCCGCCACCGTTCCGGCTGCACCGTGATCCGCTCGTCGGTCTCGACATCCGCGACCAAGACGAGCCCTTCCTCCTCTCCGAGGGCGGCAGCGGCCAGGGTGCCCTCGCTGCTGGGCAGCACGATGCCCCGGTGCCTCTCCGCCCCGTCCCCCAGGGCCAGCGAGCCGCGCAGTTCCCCGCCCTGTCCCACGAGGTAGAAGACCCCGATGTCCGCGGCGGTGATGTCCCGGGCCCGTTCCAGCATTCCTTCGAGTACCTGGCTCTCCGGGGACCCGGAGAGCAGGGCGCTGGTGAATGCGGAGCTGGCCGCCAGCCAGCGCTCCCGCAGCCGCACCTCTTCGAACAGGCGGGCGTTCTCGATGGCGATGCCGGCCGCCACCGCGAGCGTCGAGAGGACCGTCTCGTCCTCCTGGTCGAAGTCGATGCCGCCCCGCTTCTCGGTCATGTAGAGGTTGCCGAACACCTCCTCGCGGACCCGGATGGGGACGCCGAGAAAGGAGTGCATCGGCGGGTGATGGGCGGGAAAGCCGTACGAGGCCGGGTGCTGGGAGAGTTCGGCGAGCCGCAGCGGTTCCGGGTGCCGGATGAGTTCACCGAGGATGCCGTGGCCGGACGGCAGCTCGCCGATCCGGGCGCGGAGGTCATCGCTGATGCCCACGGGAAGGAACTGGGCAAGCTTCCGGTCGTCGCCGATGACGCCGAGGGCCCCGTACTCCGCGTCGACCAGCGTCACGGCCGCTTCGACGATGCCCTGCAGGACCTGGGGAAGATCGAGTTCCCGGCCGACGGACATGACGGCTTCCAAGAGCCCGTTGACCCGGTCCCGGGTACCGCGCACCTCGTCCATGCGGGCCTGGAGCTCGTCGAGCAGTTCGTCCAGCCTCAGCCGTGGAGCCTTCGGCCCCTCGGCCGCCCGGTCTTCCCCACCCATCCGCACCTCCAGCGGGGCCCCGGCACGATCCGCACCGCGTCACTCCCACCGTAGCCCCGGGGTGCCGCGGCCGCGCAGGAGAACGCGGGCCGGGGGAAGACCCATCGGCTTCCACGGAAGGCGCGGCGCGTGCATCGGGCCGTCAGGCTTGCGACGCCGTCACCGGGTCCTCACACCACGGGGACGGTGATCACCGGGCAGTGCGCCCGGTGGAGCAGCCCGTGGACGACCGATCCGAGCCGCATCCCGGTGTAGCCGCCCCGGCCCCGACGGCCCACGACCACCGCCAGTGCGTGCTCGGCGGCAGCGGCGAGTTCCTCCACCGGGTGCCCGGTCGGCACCTCGTGCGTCACCTTGACGTCCGGGTAATTCTGCGACCATCCGGCCGTCGTTTCGGACAGCAGCCGACGCTGTGCCCGGACGGCCGCCTCCTCCTCTTGGAGGACGAAAAGCGGCGGGTGCCACACCGATACGGCACGCAGCTCGGCTCCCCTCGGTCCGGCTTCCTCGAACGCCACCGCCAGCGCCGCCTTCGAGGATTCACTGCCGTCGATGCCCACCACCAGGTACGGCGGCTGCTGCGTGATGTGCTCGGCGTCGCCCACGACGACGACCGGGCACTTCGCCTGCGCCGTGATGGGGACGACGAGGGAGCCTGCGCTGAGGAACTCCGACGTACGGCTGAGGTGACGCGATCCGAGCACGATCATCCGGGCGTTCTCCGACAGCCGGCCGATCGCCTGGGTGGGATACCCCTCGGACACATCCGCCACGGGTTCCACTTCCGGGCGGCGCTCCCTGCACCAGGCGACAGCCGCCGTCAGGGTCTGCTCCGCGGCTTGGCGCGGGGCGCTGCCGCCCGGGGTGCCGTCGACGCGCTGCGCGTCGTGCTCCGGGGGGACCGCGACGACGAGCCGCAGCCCGAGACGGCGTCTCCAGGACTCGTCCACCGCCCAGGCCAGGGGCAGCCGCCAGTCCCTGGCCGGATCCACGCCGACGACGATCTCGTGGTGCTCGCGCGTGTCCATCACGCATCACTCCCGTGCCCGTGCCGGTGGCGCGGAACGAGCAGGACGGGGCACTGCGCGTGGTGGACGAGGCCGTGCGTCGCCCGCCCGAGCGTGGGGCCGAGGTAGCTGGGCGACCGCCGCCCTCCCATCACCAGCAGGTCCGAGTGGCGCGAAGCCTCGACCAGGACCCCTGCCACGGAGACGCTCTTCTCCGCGTCCGCCTGCACGGTCAGGGCGGGGAACTCCTCGCGGATCCGGTCCGCCACCGCGGTCAGGTGATGGACGTGCTCGCCCACGATCTCCTCCACGTCGTCGAGCAGGCTCACGACGTTGCCGACGGACTGCAGGATGTTCCACACGTGGAGCAGTCTGACCGAGGCCTTGCGCAGCTCGGCCTCGCGCGCGGCGTACCGCGCGCACTCCAGGTCGTGTTCGTCCCGGACTGCTGCGAGCACCACGCCCGTTTCGGCGCTGTTCTCGATGCCCCTGACGACGATGACGGGCGTCTTCGCACCGGCCGCGACCTTCAGGCCGACGGAGCCGAGCAGGAGGGTGCCGAATCCGCCTCCGCCGCGGTTGCCGACCACGATGGTGCCGTGGAGGCCCGCGGCGTGGTGGAGGCTGGCGACGGGAGCGCCGCGGCTGAACTCGGTGTCGACCCGCAGGCCGGGAAACCGCTCCGACACGGCGGCGGCGGTGGTGTCCAGCAGGTCCCGGCCCATCTGCCGGACGCGCTCGACGCTCTCCGCCGAGACGTAGAGGGCCCTGCCGTCGGTGTCGGCCCCGTACACGATGCGCAGCGGGTGCTCACGGCGGGCGGCTTCGGCCGCCGCCCACAGCGCCGCCTGACGGGCCGGCTCGGAGCCGTCGACACCGACGACGACGGAGCCGAGTTCCGAGGTGTTCCTGGTGTCCTGCATGGTTCCTCCTCCAGAGAGCCGCACGGGTCCGGATTTCACGCTGCCACCACCCGCTTCGGCGGGGAGAGGGCCTCTCAGGTCCCTCGAGGGGGCCAAAGGTCCCCGTTGGCCTTGCGTGTCCGCGTGGATCGCCGCAGCGGGGACCTGGCGGAGGTACGCCCCCGGCACCCGGACATGGAGATCACCACCCGGTGCCTTTCCGGCAGGCCGTCCGCCGCGCCGGCCGCCGCGCCGGCCGCCGAGGCGAGCGACGCGGGCCTGCTCCCGTCGCGGTCATCGCGCACGCATGGGGCTCGCGGGGGGCCGATCGGTCCCGGGAGGGACCGACCGGCCCCTCACCAGGAACGACGTGATGGGGTCAGGCTCTGGGGAGAGCCCTCGTCATCGTCGGGCGGCGCATCCGCCGCTCCCCGTGGTCGCCCACGGGTGAGGCACTCCACCCAGGCAGGAACGTCCCGTGAACACTCAGCTCCCGGCAGCATCGGATGTCGTACCTCTCGTCGAGGACGCCGTCATGGCCCCGTCCATGCACAATGCCCAGCCCTGGAAGTTCGTCTTCCGGCCGGCCACCGGGGTGGTCGAACTCCACGGCGACCCCGGCCGGGCCATGGTCCATGCCGACCCCGACCACCGGGCTCTCCACGTCGGCTGCGCGGCCGCGTTGTTCAACCTGCGGGTGTCCGCCGCCTGGGCGGGCTGGGAGTCAGCCGTCCGCCTGTTCCCCGACAGCGGCGATCCGTGGCTCCTCGCCACGGTCGACCTCAAGCGGGCCGAAGCGCCGGACGAGCCGCTGGCCGCGCTGCGTCCGGCCGTGCGCAGGCGGCACTCCAGCCGTTTCCCCTTCACTGAAGAGGAGATCCCCGCTCCGCTGCTGGACGGCCTGCGGTCCGCCGCGCTGCTGGAAGGGTGCCGCTTGTCGGTGCCGGGTGCCTGGCACACCGAGACCGTGCTGGGTCTCATCCACGACTCCGAGCACCGTGAGGAGACGGACCCCGCCTTGCGGGAGGAGACGGCGGCGTGGACCCACTCCGGTACCCCAGGGGGGCAGACCCGGCCGGACGGCATTCCCGCCTCGGCGTTCGGCCCTCGTCAGTCCGGCCCGGGAGCCGCGGTACGCGACTTCGGCCGCTCCCGGCCCGTACCCGGCCGGGGGTGGGCGGCCTTCGAACGGCGGCCGCAGATCGCACTGCTGGGTACGTCCGGCGACGGACCCGGGGACTGGCTCCGCGCCGGCCAGGCCCTGGAACGGGTCCTGCTCCAGGCCACCGCCGACGGGCTGGTCGCCTCCATGACCTCGCAGCCGCTCGAATGGCCCGAACTGCGCTGGACGGTACGCGACCCGGCTGCCTCGATGAGCCACGTCCAGATGGTGCTCCGGCTCGGCTACGGCCCCCAGGGACCCGCCACGCCCCGACGCCCCGTGGCCGATGTCTTCGAGGTCCGATGAGCCGGCCGCGGCCCCGACCGCCGGTCTGACAATGCCGCGTCCTTGCAGTCCTGAAAGGTCTCAGTCATCCCTACGTTGTTCTGCGGGACCGGGCGAGCCCTTCGTATGGTTCTCCCACCCAGGGGCGTCGGGTGTGGCTTTCAAACTTCTGCCGCTTGTGGCTACCAACGATTGGCCGCCCGACGCCCCACGACGACTCGGCTGCCAATTAGGAATTGCGACTCGATCGCTCCGTAGGGAATCGACAGCGACGTCGTCCGTGGTACGTCCGCACAGTCCGACGCACGGAGGAACCAAGTGGCCGCCATCTGGGCCGGTATCGACGCAGGCAAGACCCACCACCACTGCGTGGTCATCGACGAGAACGGCCGCCGGCTGCTCTCGCGACGAGTCGCCAACGACGAGCCGGAGCTCCTCCAACTCCTCGCCGACGTCCTGGACCTGGGCGACGAGGTGACCTGGGGCATCGACCTGGCCGACGGCGGAGCCGCCCTGGTGATCGCAGTGCTCCTGGGCCACGGCCAGCGCGCCTTCTACATCTCCGGACGGGCCATCAACCGCGCCTCCGAGGGCTACCGCGGCGAGGGCAAGACCGACGCCAAGGACGCGGCGGTGATCGCCGACCAGACCCGCATCCGCCGCGACCTGCAGCTCCTGCGGACCAGCGACGAGGTCGCCACTGACCTCAAGATCCTCACCGCCCACCGCTCGGACCTGGTCGCCGACCGCACCCGCACCGTCAACCGCCTCCGCGCCCTCCTGACCGGCATCTTCCCCGCGCTGGACCGGGCCCTGGACCTCACCAATGCCGGGCCGCTGACGCTGCTGACCGGCTATCAGACCCCGGCCGCCCTGCGACGCCTGGGCACCAAGCGGCTGGAGAGCTGGCTGCGGAACCGCGGCGTTCGTGGCGCCGGCCAGATCGCCGAGGCTGCGCTGGAGGCCGCCGGCAGCCAGCACACGAGCGTCCCGGGCGAGAGGACGGCAGCCTGGATGGTCCACACCTTGGCCGCCCAGGTGATAGCCCTCAACCAGCAGGTAGCCGAGATGGACAAGCTCATCGCGGCCCGGTTCCGCGAGCACCGCGATGCAGAGATCCTCGCCGGCCTGCCGGGCCTGGGTCCCATCCTCGGGGCCGAGTTCCTGGCCGCCACCGGCGGGGACATGGACGCCTTCGCCACTCCCGATCGCCTCGCCGGCTTCGGTGGAGTCGCGCCCGCACCCCGTGACTCCGGCAAGATCAGCGGCAACCTCCGCCGCCCGCAACGCTACAACCGCAAGCTCCAGCGCGTCTTCTACACCTCCGCGTTGATCAGCATCCGCTGTTGCGAGGAATCGCGGCGCTTCTACGACCGCAAGCGCGCCGAGGGCAAACGCCATACCCAGGCCGTCCTCGCCCTGGCCCGGCGTCGCGTCAACGTCATCTGGGCGCTTCTGCGCGACGGACGGCGCTACGAGCCAGCTCCGCCGGCAAGGGCTGCCGCATAGGAAGGGACGCGACACGCTGCGCGCGGCCAGTTGGTCCGACCGACCCCGTCAGACCAGGCAAAACTCGTTACCTTCCGGGTCTGCCATCACCACGTGATCCGGCCTGCCCTGCAACTCGTCCTCGCGGACCACGGTCGCGCCCGCAGCGGTCAACCGCTCCACCGCCTCGACCACGCGCGGCCAGCGCACCTCCCACGGGGTTTCACGGCCGCCACCAACTTGCACGTCGATATGCAGCCGGTTCTTCGCCACCTTCGGCTCCGGCACCTTCAGGAAGGACATGGTGGGGCCCACGCCGTCCGGATCTGAGAGGTACGCCCCGTCATCCCACTCGTCCTCCGGAACCTCATGATGCGAGAACCACTCCTCCCAGCTCCCGAACCCTGCGGGCGCGGGCTTCTCCTCGTAGCCCAACGCCAGCGCCCAGAACGCGGCCAGTTTCGCCGGGTACGCGCAGTCGATCGTCAAGCTCCACTTGGTCCCCATGAGCCCTCCCCAGTCGGATGAACGGACTGTACCGCGCACCTCCGACACATCCTGCCCGCTACCTCAAGCGTGCGCCGCGGCTTGACGAACGGCATTAGGAATCGTTGGCTCCCGGTTCACTGCGCAGCCGACCGGACCAGCGCGGCTCGATGTCTTCCCATGCGCGGTCCCATGCGTTCAGGCAGTCCGCGTCGACGCAACGGAGCTTGAACCAGACGAGTCCCCCGGCGGACAGCGCGAGCAGCCCGGACACCGCGGCCCCGGCGGCGACGGCGGTGGAGACGACTTCCGCGTCGGGTCGGGGTGCGGGTGTCACCTGACCCGTGTCGTCCACCCAGAGCGTGACCGCCCCGCCCGCAGGTGTGCCGTCCGGGACGAGGATCCTGGCGGTGTGGCGGTGGGACGCGGGGTATTCCCAGGAGGCTTGCGCCATCGCCGTGCGGGTATTGCTGAAGCGGCCGGAGAGCACCCGGTCGGCCTGGTCCGTGGTCATGGCCGACACCCGGTGACGGTGCAGTGCCTCCGCCTGGGCGGTACGGGCCTCGGCGTCGCGGACGGCCGTTCCGGCCGCGACGCCGCAGACCACGGCGACGAGCAGGAAGAGCCTGAAGGCGGCGAGCCATCGGGTACGCGTACGGTCGGCGGCGCGGCGCAGTGGATTCGGACGACGGCCGCCCGGGCGTCGCCGCGGGTCCTTCTCCGAAGGGGTCTCGAACATGTGGCACCTCCGTGCCATGGCCTGGTCGGATCGCTCAGTTGAGGGCGGCGAGCTCGGCGCCGATGTGGCGGGTTCTGCGGAGCGGTCCAGCGGACCGCTGCTCAACAGCCAGACCGGACGGTGCTTGAGGGCGTCGGCATCGCGTTCGGCGCGGCGCTTGGCCGTGCGGCTCCAGTGCCCCGCGTACAGGGCCCCGCCGAGGACCACGGCGTCGTAGCCGACCTCCGTCCCGGCGGTGGGGGCTTCGGTGGGCGAGGGTCCTTGTGTGCGGCCGTTCGCGGCGGTCACGTCCTGTCGGTCTCGTGCGGGGCCGTCTCGGCGACCACGTCGTGCCGGGGGCCACCGAGTACGACCTTCAGGGCGCCGGTGTCAGCGGCGCGGGAGAATACGTCGTACGCCTCTTCCATCTGCCCCAGCTCGAAGCGGTGGGTGATCAGCTCGCTCCCGGGGAGGCGGCCGGCGGCCATCATGCGGAGCAGCATCGGGGTGGAGCTGGTGTCGACCAGGCCCGTGGTGATGGTGACGTCCTTGATCCACAGGTCTTCGAGGTGCAGGGTGGCGGGCTTGCCGTGGACGCCGATGTTGGCCACGTGGCCACCGGGGCGGACCATGCGCGTGCACATTTCGAAGGCGTCCGGGACGCCGACGGCCTCGATGACCACGTCGGCGCCGAGCCCGTCGGTGAGGTCGGTGACGAGCTGTTCCGGCTGGTCGCTCGCGCCGGCGGTCGCATCGGCGCCGAAGGCACGGGCGGCCGCCAGCCTCGACTCCGCGAGGTCGACGGCGATGATCCGGCCGGGGCTGTACAGGCCGGCGGTGGCGATGGCCGCGAGGCCGATCGGGCCCGCACCGACCACCACGACGGTGTCGCCCGGCCGGACGTTCCCGTTGAGCACGCCCACCTCGTAGGAGGTGGGGAAGATGTCGGCCAGGAGGACGGCGTCCTGGCTGGAGACGGCGCTGGGCAGCGCGTGGACGGACAGGTCGGCGAAGGGGACGCGGACGTACTCGGCCTGGGTCCCGTCGATGGTGTGGCCGAGCACCCAGCCACCGCCGCCGCGGCACTGCCCGTAGCGGCTCTCCCGGCAGTAGCGGCAACGGCCGCACGAGGAGATGCAGGAGATGAGCACCCGGTCCCCGGGGCGGACGGAGCGCACGTCGCCGCCGGTCTCCACCACGGTTCCGACGGCCTCGTGGCCCAGGATCCGGCCGGGGGTCACCTCGGGTACGTCGCCCTTGACGATGTGCAGGTCGGTGCCGCAGATGGTCACCGCGTCGACCCGGACGATCGCGTCGGCTGCATCCTTGATCGCGGGGTCCGGGACGTCCTGCCAAGCGGTCTGCCCCGGGCCGTGGAAGACGAGTGCCTTCATGGCGTCGTCCTTCTTCCTGTGTCTCGTCGGGTGGGGACAGTGCCAGGCTGGCCCGGTGGCCGCCCCGGGTACAGGGGCCGGTCGGCCCCCGGCCGGGACCTGTCGGCCCCCTCTCCGCGCCGCGTGGCGGATGCGATGGTGAAGACCGGTACCCGCCCCGAAAGGAGGGCCGCCGCCATGACCGAGACAGCCCCGATGACCGCCCCGTCGACGTCGGCCTCACGTCCCGCGCTGCTGCGCTTCCTGGGGGGCGTGCGGACCGTGACCGGCAGCAAGTTCCTGGTCGAGAGCGACCACGCCCGGATCCTCGTCGACTGCGGTCTCTTCCAGGGTTTCGCGGACCTGCGTCGTCGCAACTGGGAGAAGCTGCCCTGCGACGCCGCCGACATCCACGCCGTGGTCGTCACCCACGCCCACCTGGACCACTGCGGTTACCTGCCCCGGCTGGTCCGGCACGGCTTCCGCGGCCCCATCCTGACCAGCGCGCACACCGCCCGGCTGGCCGAGATCGTGCTCCGTGACAGCGCGAAGCTGCAGAGGGAAGCGGCAGGGCACGCCAACGAGCACGGCTGGTCGAAGCACCGGCCCGCGTCGCCGCTCTACGACGACAGCGATGTGGACCAGACCGTCAAGTTCTTCGATCCCGTCCCGATGGGCGAAGAAATCGAGATCATGGCGGGGACCAGGCTGCGGCTGCACCGCGGCGGGCACATCCTCGGATCCGCCTGGGTCCACCTCACGCTGGAGGACGGCCACACGCTCGCCACCAGCGGCGACCTCGGCCGCCCCGGGCATCCCCTGCTCCTCCCGCCGGAGCCGTTCTCGGGCGCCGACGTGCTGCTGATGGAGTCCACCTACGGGGACCGCCACCATGATCACGAGACGGCCCAGCGGGAGTTCGCCGCCGTCATCAGCCGCACCCTCGCGCGGGGAGGCACCGTGGTGATCCCGGCCTTCGCGATCGACCGCACCGAGGTGGTGCTCCATGAACTCGCCGTCCTGCGCCGCGAGGGCGTCCTGCCGCGGAACGTCCCCGTGTACGTGGACAGCCCCATGGCGCTGGCGGCCCTGGACGTCTACCGCGACGCCCTCCGGTCCCGCTCGCCCGAGCTGCGGCCGGAGGCCCTGGCCCAGGGCGAGCGGGCGATCAGCCCGGACCCCTTCCTCGCCACCCGCACCGTGCAGGAATCGATCGACATCAGCAACGCCGGAGGACCGGCCGTCATCGTCTCCTCCGCCGGCATGGCGACGGGCGGGCGCGTCCTGCACCACCTGAGCAGGGTCCTCCCCGACCCGCGCAGCGCCGTGGTGATCGTCGGGTTCGCCGCCGCCGGCACCCGGGCCCGCGATCTCGTGGACGGCGCGCGCACGCTCAAGATGTTCGGCGAGTACGTCCCCGTACGGGCCGAGGTCGCCGACGTACCGCACTTCTCCGCCCATGCCGACGCCGGCCAGATCATCGACTGGCTGCGCGGCGCCCCCGCCCCGCACACCACCTACCTCGTCCACGGCGAAGGTACCGCCTCGGAGACCCTGCGCGACCGCATCGACCGCGAGCTGGGGTGGACGGCCGTCGTGCCCAAGTCCGGGGAGGCCGTCCTGGTCCGCTGACCGGGGCCGCTGACCGGGCCGCACAGGCCCGGCGGTCAGCACCGCGAGGCGCGTCCTTCCGGACGGACCCTCGACCCGCTCGCCCCCAGGCAGCGGCTCCGCTCGCCTGTGCACACTGAGGACTACACCATGGCCTCCACCCCGTACACCGTCGCCGACGTCATGACCCCCGAGGTCGTGGCGGTCACCCTCCGGGCAACCGGCCGATTGCCGACCGGGTAGGCGACGTCAGCCCTGAGGACGTGCACCCGGGCGGGCTCGGCCTTCCGCCGGGCCCGCCACGCCGGCTCCACTCCGGAGCCGGACCGGTGTCACGTCATCAGCGCTGCAGGGTCAGCAGACCCGGCCGGTAGGGCCACAGACCGTAGTCGCCGCCGACGTTGGGGTCGCGTCCCTGGTACAGGAACTGCAGGTTGCAGGGATCGACGGTGAAGGTCTGATCGGCGCTGGTGCGGATCAGTTCGCCATGACTGATGTCGTTGGTCCACGTGGCGCCGCTGTTGGCCTTGCCGGCGAAGGGGTTGCTCTCGCTCGCGGCCTGGGGCGTCCATGAGCCGTCCAGACTGGTGGCCGTGAACGAGCGGAAGTAGCGGCCCTGCGAGCCGATCGCCTCGACGATCATGAGGTAGCGGTCCTGGCCCTGGAGCTTGTAGACCTGCGGGGCTTCGAACAGGTTGTTCGTCGTGTCGCTCATGATCACGGTCGAGTTCGAGCCGAAACTGCCCGGGAAGTTCCCGATCGGCATGCCGGCCCGGTAGATCTTGCCGTTGTCACCGGCGAAGAACAGGTACATGTTCGTCCCGTCACCGATGAGCGTCTGGTCGATGGGGCCCGTTCCGGAGCCGGCGATGCTTCCGGAGAAGAGCACCTGCGGTGATGACCAGCCGTTCGGGTTGGTGGGGTCGCTCGACGTCCGGTAGGAGAAGGCGGTCCCGCCCCACTGGTAGGAGAGCACCCAGATGTTCTTCGGCGCGAAGTAGAAGAGCGTGGGCGCGACGGTCGACGTCGACATCCCGTTCTGGCCGGCCGAGGCCATCTCCGACCAGTTGGTGAACAGGCCGAAGTTCATCGAACCCCAATTGCTCCCGGTGTCGTGCGTCGTCGCATAGACGAGCTGCTTGCCGTTGTAGGGGGCGACGGTGAAGTCCTTGAGCGAGGCCCACCCGGCCTTGGGCTGCGCCAGCGCGCCCGTCGATGTCCAGCGGTAGGTCGACGGAAGAGCGCACGGGCCGGGGTTGCCGGCGCCGACCCGGACGAGCTGCCACTGCTGGTTGGTGCCGCCCCAGTCGTCGTACTGGACGATGTTCGCGCCGTCGGCGGTGGAGCCGCCTTGTACTTCGAGGGCCTTGTTGCTGTGGCGCGCGATGAGCCTCAGGTAGCCGTCCGAGCTGTCGGCCAGCCGCCACTGCTGGTTGGTGCCGTTCACGTCGGCCCACTGGACGATCGAGGCGCCGTTGGCCGTGGACTTGCTCTGGACGTCCAGCACCTTGCCGGAGTGTCGGGACTTGATGCGGTAGTAGCCGTCGCCCGAGTCGACGAACTGCCACTGCTGCTGGTTCTGGTCGTTCCTGGTCCACTGGGTGATGCGGGCGCCGTCATTGGTCGCCAGGTTGTAGACGTCCAGGGCCTTGCCGCTGTTGCGGTTGACCAGCACGTATGAGGCGTCGGGGTCGACGGCCGTCGCCGCGCCGGCGGGCTGCACACCGAGGAAGGCGGCCAGGAGGAGCAAGGGCGCGAGGACGGCGAGCAGGCGTCGCCTCAGGTGGACCGGGGATGGTGGGCGAGACCACATCAGAAGGGCTCCTTCGGGGGGGGTGGGGTGGGGTGACCCCGACGGACCGCGGGGCGGACGCGTCAGGGGGTCGGCGGACGTTGGTCAGCGCGGTGGTGATGTCCAGGGCCCGGGAGTCGGCCCCTACGTCCACGTCGACGGCTGCCACGGTCGGGGCCCGGTGTGCCTGCGCGCGGAGGGCCGGAACGTGGCAGATGCCCGCGATCCCGCCCGTTCCGGCGATCGCCGTCCTGATCATCCGCCCAGCGCCTCCTTGATCGAGTGATAGGCGGGCTTGGGCAGCAGGTTCTCGTCGTAGGGCAGCGCCGCACCCTCGCCGGGGAAGACGGAGGGGATCCACGAGTACTTGTCCGTGTAGTCCCAGATGGTGACGCCGACGCACTTCCTGACCGCCAGACAGGCCTTGACGTAGTCGGCGTACCAGGTGGCCTGGGTGGCGAGCATCGAAGGGGTCGCGGGGAGGGCCATCCGGATGTCGAGCTCGGTGACCGCGACGTCCACCCCGAGGTCGGCGAAGCGCTGCATGTTCTGCTGGACATCGGCGGGGAAGCCGTACTGGAGCGCCAGGTGGCCCTGGATGCCGAAGCCCCCGACCGGGACGCCGTCCGCCTTCAACTGCTTGATCAGGGTGTAGTAGGCGTCGCTCTTGGGGCCGATCCCGTCGACGTTGTAGTCGTTGAGGTACAACGTGGCGTGCCGGTCGGCCTCGTGGGCCCAGCGCAGGGCGTCGGCGATGTAGCCGGGGCCGAGCGTCTTGTAGAAGAGCGATTCGCGGTAGGTGCCGTCCTCGTTGAAGGCCTCGTTGACGACGTCCCAGTGGATCACCTGGCCCTTGAAGTGCCGGACCTCCGTCTGGATGTGGTTCTTGAGGACGGCGCGCAGCTCGTCGGCGCTCCAGGTGCGCTCGGTGAGCCAGGCGGGGAGCTGGTTGTGCCAGATGAGGGTGTGACCGCGGACCTTCTGGTGATGGGCCGTGGCGAACGCGACCACCTTGTCGGCATCGGTGAAGTCGAAGACGCCGCGCTGGGGTTCGGTGGCGTACCACTTCATGGCGTTGCCGGGGGTGGTCTGGCCGAATTCGCTGCCGAGGAGCTTCAGATAGGCGGCGTCGGTGAACTCGGGGTTGTCGGTGGCGGAGCCGAAGTACTTGTGGTGCTTCGCGGCCAGTTCGCCGAGCGTCCTGGGACGGGGCCCGGCGGCTGCGGGCGCCGCGGCGAGACCGGCCGAGAGGCAGACGGCGACGGACAGGGCGGTGAGGATCCGGGACAGGGGAGCGGACTTGGGAAGGGACATGGCGGGCTGCTCCTCGGGGATGGACGAGTGCCCGGGTCGCACCGATGGGCGCGCCGGTCGAGGGGATGTGAGCGCTAACAAAATTGGGGACTCCAGTGCGGACAGACGTTTCACAGGGTCTCCTCGGGGGTGGAGGTCGCGCGGGGCGGGTCAGCCCTTGGTGGCGCCCGCGGTGAGGCCGCCGATCAACTGCCGCTCGGCGACGGCGTAGAACGCGAGGGCGGGAACCATGGCGAGCACGATGTAGGCGAGGACGAGCGCATAGTCGGTCGAGTACTGGCCCTGGAACTGCTGGACTCCGACCGGGATCGTCTGCCATTTCGGGTCGTTGAACACCAGCAGCGGCAGGAAGAAGTTGTTCCAGCTCGCGACGATCGCCAGCACCGACACCGTGCCGAGCGCCGGACGCGCCATCGGCAGCAGGATCTTCCAGAAGAAGCGGAACTTGCCGCAGCCGTCCATGACGGCCGCCTCCTCGACCTCCGCCGGGATGGTCCGGAAGAAGCCGCGCAGAATGATGATCGTCATGGGAAGCCCGAAGGCCGCCTGCGGGAGGATCACTCCGAGCGGGTTGTCGAGCAGGTCGAAGGTGCGCAGCAGCAGGAACAACGGCAGGACGGCCACGGCGAACGGGAACATCAGCCCGATCGTGAACAGCATGTAGAACAGTTCCCTGCCCCGGAAGGCGTAGCGGGCCAGCGCGAACGCCGCCATCGCGGAGGCCGCCACCGTGCAGCACGTCGTGCCGATCGCGATGCCCGCGCTGTTGGCGATCTGCCGCCAGAACGTTCCGTCGCCGAGGATGCCGGTGTAGTTGCCGGTCTTCCAGTGTTCGGGCAGCCCGAACGGGTTGGTCGTCAGCTCGCCGGTGCTCTTGAACCCGGAGATCACCGCGTAGAGCAGCGGCACGACGACGAACGCGCCGATCAGCCAGACCACGGCGTGCAACGACAGGCCTCGCGCCGTCCTACGGGCGTTCATCGGCCACCTCCCGAGGTGACGGCCCCGCTCAGGTCACGGCGGAGCACGTAGCGCTGATAGAAGAGGGAGAAGATCAGGCTGATCATGAACAGCACCACGCTGATCGCACTGGCATAGCCGACCTGGTAGCGCTTGAACCCGAACTGGAACATCGAGATCGCCATCGTCTCGGAAGAGTGGTTGGGCCCGCCCGCGGTCATGACCCAGACCAGGTCGAAGAGCTGGATGGCCCCGATGACCGAAAGGAAGGCGCTGATCCGGATCGTCGGGCCGAGCAGCGGCAGCGTCACGTGCCGGAAGCGCTGCCATGCGCCCGCGCCGTCGATGGAGGCGGCCTCCAGGATCTCGCCCGGGATGCTCTGCAGTCCGGCGAGGAAGAGCATCATGTGGAAGCCGAAGTACTTCCAGGTCATGACCACGAACAGGGTCGGCATGACGGTCGAGGGATCGGCGAGCCACTTCCCCCGCAGCCCCTCCAGGCCGAGGGCGCCGGCGAGATGGTCGGCCATGCCGGCGCCGGGAAGGAAGATCATCGTGAAGAGGACCGCCGTGACCACCTCGGACAGGATGTACGGCGCGAAGAACAGCATCCGGTAGACGGCCCGGCCGCGCAGCCGCTGGTTGAGCAGGACCGCGGTGAACAGCGCGAACGGCAACTGCACCGTGATCGACAGGGCGATCAGGTACAGCCCGCGCTCCAGATCGCCGAGGAAGACCTGATCGCGGAAGAGCGTGGCGTAGTTCTCGAAGCCGATGAAGCCGTCCAGGGGGCCGATCCCGCCCCACTTGAAGAAGCCGGTGTAGACGGCGACGGCGATCGGGGCGAGGACGAAGACGAGGAAGAGGACCAGAGCCGGGACGAGGAACCAGGCGACCGACGCCCAGCTTCCCAGCCCGCGCAGGAGCGACCGTGCCGGGGCGGGCGGGCCCACCGGCAGGGCGTCCGGCGTCCGCTCCTTGGTCAGCGTGGACACGGAGCTAGGCACCCTTCGCAGCCTCGGTGATCGACTTGGTGACCTGCTCGGGCGTCTTCTTGCCCGCGATGAGGTCGGCGACGCTGTCGTTGACCTCCTGGCCGACCGCGGGCGGGTAGGCCTGGTCGAGGTACAGCTGGAAACCCGTCGCCTTGACCAGGCTGTCGGCCACCACCTTCCGGTTGGCGTCGGTGAGTTGGCCCTCCGCACCCTTGACCACGGGCAGATAGCCGTTGGAGGCCAGCAGCTTGGACTCGTTCTCCAGAACGAAGAACTTCAGGAAGTCCAGGGCCTCCTTCGGGGCGCCCTTGCGCAGCGCGAAGGCGCCGCCGCCGCCCAACACCTCGGTGGCCCGG
Source organism: Streptomyces sp. NBC_00536 (assembly GCF_036346295.1). NCBI lineage: Bacteria > Bacillati > Actinomycetota > Actinomycetes > Kitasatosporales > Streptomycetaceae > Streptomyces > Streptomyces sp. NBC_00536. Next base: position 756,001 of record NZ_CP107819.1, read on the forward strand.
CCGACTTCGCCGTCGACCGTCGGGAAGGGGAAGAACCCCAGGTCCGCCGCGAGGTCCGCGCCCGCGTCCTTCTGCACCGACGGTGCCCACTGCCCCATCAGCTCCATGGCGGCCTTGCCGTTGCCCATGGTCGCGGCCTGGCCGCCGGGGGTGGAGTAGCCCGCGCCGAGGAAGCCCGTCTGGAAGGGCTGGAGGTCGACCAGCTCCTTGAGGTGGGTGCCCGCCTTGACGAAGCCCGCGCCGGTGAAGTCCTTGGTGGTCGCGGCCTGTTGCAGCGCGGGGAGGCCTGCGACGCGCATCGCGAGGTAGGCCCAGTAGTAGTGGCCCGGCCATTTCTCCTTGCCCGCGAGGGCGATCGGAGTGACGCCCGCGGCCTTGAGCTTCTTGACGTCTTCGAGGAACTCGGCCCAGGTGGCCGGCGGAGCGGTGATCCCGGCCTGGGCGAAGAGCTTCTTGTTGTACCAGAAGCCGACCATGCCGACGTCGTAGGGCACCCCGTAGGTCCGGCCCTCGAACTGATAGGCCTGCAACGAGACCGGGGTCAGGTCGGACGACCAGCCGAACGCCTCGGTGAGGTCCTCCACCAGCCCCGCGTCGACCTGCTGCCGCAGCACACCGCCGCCCCAGGTCTGGAAGACGTCGGGGAGCCTGCCCGAGGAAGTGGTGGCCGTCAGCTTGGACTTGAACGCCTCGTTCTCCAACGAGGTCGTCTTGATCGTGATGTTCGGGTGAGCGGTCGTGAACGCCGAGGAGATCTGCGGGAACAGGGACTTGCCCGGCTCGGTCGTGGCGATGTTCCACCATGCGAAGGTCACCTTGCCGTCGGCCGCCGGCCCCGAGCCGGAGCCCCCGCCGCCGCAGGCCGCGGTGAGTGAGACGGACAGAGCGGTCAGGCCCGAGAGCGCGAGGAAGCTTCGTCGACTCGGGGGTGTGCTGGCCATGGGACCTCCGGGGTAGGGGACGCCGGTTCCTTCGAAAATGTTTCGTAACCTTCTCGAATTCGTGCTGCCACAAACTAGGAACATGGCGCGCACCGGTCAAGCCTTCTTACCGAATTCCCTTCAGCAGCAGCCCTCTTGGAGCTTGACAATCAGATCGCACCGGCCGGAGACTCTTCGAAAGTTTGCGATACCTGTCGCTAACCCAAAGCGTCCGCGCGGAGGAGAGAAGTTGAGCGAGCAGCGCCCGACCCTGGCCGTCATCGCCGCTGAGGCAGGGGTCTCCCAGGCCACCGTGTCCAAGGTGGTCAACGGCCGCTCCGATGTCGCACCCGCGACACGCGAACGGATCGAGAGCCTGCTGCGCTCCCACAACTACCTCCACCCCGGCGCACAGGCCAGGGCCCGCAGGTCCGGCCTGGTCGACCTGATCATCGGCGGTCTGGACAGCGCGTGGGCAGTGGAGATACTGCGCGGCGTCGAGGCCGAGTGCGCCCGGCGGAGCGTCGGCACCGTCGTGTCGCTCGTCCCGCCGGGCGAGGCCACGCCTTCGAGCTGGGCCGCACTGCCGGTCCTGCACCACAGCGACGGCGTCATCCTCGTCACCGCCTCGGTCACCCGGGCCCAGCGCGCCCAGGTCGAACAGGCCGGGGTGGCACTCGTCGTCATCGACCCGATCGACCTGCCGGGCAACGGTGTGCCGAGCATCGGCGCGACCAACTGGGCGGGCGGCCTCGCCGCCACCGAGCACCTGCTGGAGCTGGGGCACCGCCGGATCGCCGCGATCGGCGGACGCAAGGAGATGCTCTGCAGCCAGGCCCGCATCGACGGGTACCGCGCCGCGCTGGAGCGTGCCGGGATCGAGGTCGACCGCGACCTGATCCGGTTCGGCGACTTCCAGCACGAGGGCGGGTTCCAGCGCGCCCGGGAACTGCTCGCCCTCCCCGAGCCGCCGACCGCCGTCTTCGCCGGCAGCGACCAGCAGGCCATGGGCGTCTACGAAGCCGCCCGGCAGGGCGGACTGAGCATCCCGCAGGACCTCAGCGTGGTCGGTTTCGACGACCTGCCGATGTGCGAATGGCTGTCCCCGCCGCTCACGACGGTGCGCCAGCCGCTGGAGGAGATGGGCCGGCTCGCCGCCCGTACGCTCTTCCAGCTCCTGGACGGCCAGCCCCTGGTCAGCCCCCGGATGGAGCTCTCGACAGAGCTCAAGGTCCGGCTCTCCACCGCCCCGCCCCGTCTTTAGGCCGTGTCGTCAAAGTTTAGGTCGTGTCGTCGAAGTCCCTAGGAGAACTCCTTGACCGAGCCCTGGCGTGACCCCCTCCTGACCGTGTCCGTACGAGTCGCCGATCTGCTGAAACGGATGACGCTGGAGGAGAAGGCGGGTCAGCTCGCCGGCTTCTGGGCGCTGCCCTCCGACCCGGGCGCACCGGTCGCGCCGATGGAGGACGATTCCGGCGAGTCCGCGCCCGGCCTCGACGACATCGTCGCCCACGGCCTCGGCCAGCTCACCCGGGTGTACGGCACCGCGCCGATCACCGCGGAAGCCGGGATGGAGCGGCTCGCCTCGCTCCAGCGGCAGGTGACCGGATCCGGCCGGTTCGGGATCCCGGCGGTCGCTCACGAGGAGTGCCTGACCGGGTTCATGACGTTCGGGGCGACCGTCTTCCCCGGGCCACTGGCCTGGGGCGCCTCCTTCGATCCCGGACTCGTGCGCCGGATGGCCGCCACCATCGGCGCGGGGATGCGGCGGGTCGGCGTTCACCAGGGGCTGGCTCCGGTGCTCGACGTGGTCCGCGACTACCGGTGGGGCAGGACCGAGGAGTGCATCGGCGAGGATCCCTATCTCGTCGGAGCGATCGGCACCGCCTATGTGCAGGGCTTGGAGGGCGCCGGGATCGTGGCGACGCTCAAGCACTTCGCCGGGTACTCGGCCTCGCGCGGCGGCCGGAACATGGCACCCGTCTCCTCGGGGCCGCGCGAGTTCGCCGACGTACTGGTCGAGCCCTTCGTACGGGCACTGCGCGAGGGGGGCGCCCGGTCGGTGATGAACAGTTACACCGACGTGGACGGCGTCCCGGTGGCCGCCGACGAACGGCTGCTGACCGGGCTGCTCAGGGGTGAGCTGGGGTTCACCGGTGTGGTCGTCGCCGACTACTACGCCGTCTCCTTCCTGGAGACCCGGCACGGTGTCACCGGATCGCGCGGCGCGGCCGGGGCGCTGGCGCTGACCGCCGGAATCGACGTCGAGCTGCCCACGGCCCGCTGCTACGCCGAGCCGCTGACCGCACTCGTGCGGGCGGGGAGCGTACCCGAGGAGCTCATCGACCGGGCCGCGGAACGGGTCCTGCTCCAGAAGGCCGAACTCGGCCTGCTCGACCCCGACTGGGAACCCGTCAAGCCCGAGCCGGTCGACCTCGACCCGCCGGAGAACCGGGCACTGGCCAGGCTCCTGGCCGAACGGTCCACCGTGCTGCTCGCCAACGACGGCATCCTGCCGCTGCGGCCGTGCCGGGTCGCGATCAGCGGGCCCTACGCCGACGACCCCCAGTCCTTCCTCGGCTGCTACTCCTTCCCCAACCACGTCGCGCTGCCCGGCGACCTCGGGCTGGAGATCCCGACGCTCGGCGAGGCGCTCACCGCTGCCGGGTTCACGGTCACCGCGGACCATCCGGACGTGAACGTGCTGGTGCTGGGAGACCGGGCCGGCATGTTCGGCCGGGGCACCTCCGGAGAGGGCTGCGACGCCGAGACCCTCGACCTGCCCGGCGACCAGGCCGCACTCGCCTCCGCCGTTCTGGACTCCGGGGTGCCGACCGTCCTGGTCCTCGTCTCCGGACGGCCCTACGCGCTCGGCACGCCGGCCGAGCGCGCATCGGCCGTGGTGCAGTCCTTCTTCCCCGGCGAGGAGGGCGGGACGGCGCTGGCCCGGATCATCAGCGGGGCCGCGGAACCGTCCGGACGGCTGCCCGTCTCCATCCCCCGCCAGGTCGGCGGCCAGCCCGGCACCTACCTGCACGCCGGGCTCGGCGGGCGCACCGACTGGAGCTCGGTGGACCCGACCCCGCTGTTCCCCTTCGGACACGGGCTGAGCTGGACCAGCTTCACCTGCTCGGAACTGTCGGTGGATCCCGTCGCCGCGACGGACGGGGCCGTCTCCGTTTCGGTCACCGTACGCAACGTCGGCGAGGTGGCCGGGACCGAGGTGGTCCAGCTGTACCTCTCGGACCCCGTCGCGTCCGTCGTCCGGCCCCAGCGGTGGCTCGCCGGATTCGCCAGGGTCGAACTGCGGCCGGGCGCGGCCGCCCGGATCACCTTCTCCGTCCATGCCGACCGGACCTCCTTCACCGGGCTCGACCTGCGCAGAAGAGTGGAGCCCGGGGAGATCGGCGTGGCCGTCGGACGGTCCAGCGGCGATCTTCCGCTCCGGGGCTCCTTCACTCTGGAAGGCCCCGTACGTCACCCGGCGGCCGACCGGGTGCTGTCCGTGCCCGTCGAGATCGCCCCGGTCCCATGACCGCGTTGTCCGGTGAAACCGTCTTCGGTGATCCCGTCTTCGGTGATCCCGTACTGCCCGGGTTCCGGCCCGACCCGTCCGTCTGCCGGGTGGGAGCGGACTACTACCTGGTGACGTCCAGCTTCGAATGGTTCCCGGGCCTTCCCGTGTTCCACAGCCGCGATCTCGTGAACTGGCGGCGCATCGGCTCCGCGCTCGACCGGGCGTCCCAGCTCGACCTCGACGGGTGCGAGCCCTCTCGGGGCCTGTTCGCACCGACGATCCGGCACCATGACGGGGTCTTCCACCTCGTCTGCACGCTGATGGACGGCCCCGGTCATTTCGTCGTCACGGCGACCGACCCGGCGGGGCCGTGGTCGGAGCCGCACTGGCTGGACGGCGAAGGCTTCGACCCGTCGCTGTTCTTCGACGACGGGCCGGAGGACGGGCCGGACGACGGCGACGGGGACGGCGACGGCGAGGGGGACGGCCGGGCCTGGTTCACCGCCGCACGCGTCGTGGACGAAGCCGCGGGCCGCACCGAGATCTGGATGCGCGAATACCTTCCCCGGGAACGACGGCTGACGGGACCCGAGCACGTCCTGTGGTCGGGAAGCCACCCCGGCGCCCGATGGTCGGAGGCCCCGCACCTCTACAGGACCGGCGGCAGCTATCTCCTGCTCACCGCCGAGGGCGGCACCGATGTGGACCACAGCGTGGTGGCCGCCCGCGCCGACCGCGTGACCGGCCCCTACGAGGGCGCCCCCGGCAACCCGGTGCTACCGCCCGCCAAGGGCCCGGTCACCTGCACCGGGCACGCCGACCTCGTCCGGACCCCGAACGGCGACTGGCGGGCCGTCCTCCTGGGCGTCCGCCCCGGCTCCGCCCTCGGCCGCGAGACCTTCCTCAGCCGGATCACCTGGGACGCAGGCTGGCCGGTCTTCTCCCCCGTCGTCCACACCGGCCTCCGCCGCCCCGTCCACGACGACTTCGCCACGCTCTCCGCTGACTGGAGCAGCCTGCGCACACCGCGGGAGCGGTTCTGGACCACCGGCGACGGGCTCCGCCTCCAGCTCCGCCCCGAACGCCTCGGCGAACGCACCACCCCGTCCCTCCTGGCCCGCCCGCAGGAACAGCCCGTCTGCGACGTCTCCACCGAACTGCACTTCACCCCCGCCGCGCCGGACGAACAGGCGGGCCTCGCCGTGGTCCTCGACGACGACACCCATCTCCTCTTCCTCCGCACCGCGGAAGGACTCAGCCTCCATCGCGGGGCCGAGGTCCTGGCCGGCGTTCCCGTCCCCCCGGGCCCCATTCGCCTGGGGGTCCGCATCCGCGGCTTCAGCCACACCTTCGCCCACGCGGCACCCGACGGCGCCTGGCAGGACCTGACCACCGTCGAAGCCACCTTCCTCACCCCGCTGTTCACCAGCATCCAGCTCGGCCTCTACGCCACCTCCAACGGCGTCCCCTCCACCAGCCAGGCCCATTTCACGTGGTTCGACATCACGTACCCGAGCCCGAGCCCACTGGATCCGCCGGACAGGCCCTGACGTCGCCGATTCCGCGACCAGGTGGCGGTCCGCGTCCGCCGCCTGCCGGCTCGCCCGGAGCAGCTGCGCGCGGTGCGCGGGCCGGCCTTGTCGGCGCCGCCCGTCGTAGGTATTGACACGTCAATTGTGAGCGCTAACACTCGTGCGCAGCAGACGGCCGCCCCCACCGACCCCGCGGCCGCCGGTCGAAGCCCGACAGCCCTTGTGCGCGGCACCCTCATCTCTCACGGACCATGGAGTTCGCCATGCCGGTTCCCCCCTTCAGCCGCCGCGCCATGATCAAGGCGACCGGTGTCGCGGCCGTGGCCGCGGCTGTCGGCCCCGTGTTCACCACCGGCTCCGCCGCGGCGCGGACGGCCCCGGTCAGGTCCGACGTCGGAGTGTCGGCGTTCCCGTTCGACCTGGGTCAGGTCCAGCTCACCAGCAGCCGCTGGCTCGACAACCAGAACCGCACCCTGGCCTATCTCCGCTTCATCGACGTCGACCGCCTGCTGTACAACTTCCGCGCCAACCACCGGCTCTCCACCAACGCCGCGACCCCGACCGGAGGATGGGACGACCCGGCGTTCCCCTTCCGCACCCACGTGCAGGGCCACTTCCTCACGGCATGGGCCCAGGCCTACGCCGCGGTCGGGGACACCACCTGCCGCGACAAGGCCGACCGCATGGTGGCCGAACTCGCCAAGTGCCAGGCCAACAACTCCACCGCGGGCTTCTCCGCCGGCTACCTGTCGGGCTTCCCCGAGGCCGACTTCACCAGCCTCGAAGCAGGCACGCTGACCAACGGCAACGTCCCGTACTACTGCGTCCACAAGACCATGGCCGGTCTGCTCGACGTGTGGCGCCTCGTCGGCAACACGCAGGCCCGCGACGTGCTCCTCGCGCTCGCCGGCTGGGTCGACCGGCGCACCGCCGCGCTCAGCCGGAGCACGATGCAGTCGTTGCTGGGCGTCGAGTTCGGCGGCATGAACGACGTACTGGCCGACCTCCACCAACAGACCGGCGACGCACGCTGGTTGACCACCGCCCAACGGTTCGACCACGCGGCGGTCTTCGACCCCCTCGCCGCGAACCAGGACCAACTGAACGGTCTGCACGCCAACACGCAGGTACCCAAGTGGATCGGAGCCGTCCGCGAGTACAAGGCCACCGGGACGACCCGCTACCGCGACATCGCCGCCAACGCGTGGACGATCTGCACCACCTCGCACACCTACGCCATCGGCGGCAACAGCCAGGCGGAACACTTCCGGGCCCCGAACGCCATCTCCGGGTTCCTCGTCACCGACACCTGCGAACTCTGCAACTCCTACAACATGCTCAAGCTGACCCGGGAACTGTGGCAGCTCGACCCCGACCGGGCGCCGTACTTCGACTTCTACGAGAAGGTGCTGCTCAACCACGTCATCGGCGCCCAGAACCCGGCCGACCCGCACGGGCACGTCACCTACTTCACGCCCCTCAACCCGGGCGGCCGCCGCGGGGTCGGCCCGGCGTGGGGCGGCGGCACCTGGAGCACCGACTACGGCACGTTCTGGTGCTGCCAGGGAACGGGCGTCGAGTCCCACACCAAGCTGATGGACTCCGTCTACTTCCACGACGGCAGCACCACCCTCACCGTGAACCTGTTCCTCCCCTCCGTCCTGAACTGGACCCGGCGAGGCATCACCATCACCCAGACCACCTCCTACCCGGCCGACGACACCACGACGCTCAAGGTCACCGGCAGCGTCGCCGGGACCTGGTCGATGCGCGTCCGCATCCCCGGCTGGACTTCGGGCGCCACCGTCAGCGTCAACGGCGTCCCTCAGAGCGTCACGGCCACCCCCGGCACCTACGCCACCCTCACCCGCTCCTGGGCCTCGGGCGACACCGTCACCGTGAAGCTCCCCATGCGCGTGGCACTCCAGGCCGCCATCGACAACCCCGCCGTCGCGGCGATCACCTACGGCCCCGCCATCCTCGCCGGCAACTACGGCAGCACCACACTGTCCTCCCTCCCGGCCCTGGACCCCTCTTCGATCACCCGGACCAGCAGCACCGCCCTCGCCTTCACGGCCACCGCCAACGGAACGAAGGTCGGCCTCGGCCCGTTCCACGACGCCCAGGGTTTCAACTACACCGTCTACTGGCGGACCGGCGGTCCCGGCTTCCGTCTCGTCAACGCGGCCAGCGGACTCGTCCTCGGCATCCGGGACATGTCCACCGCCGACGGGGGCCTCGCTCTGCAGTGGACCGACTCCGGCACCGCCGACCACGACTGGCTCCTCCTCGTCGACGGCACCGCACTGCGGCTGCGCAACCTCAACAGCGGCAAGGTCCTCGGCGTGCAGGACATGTCCACCGCCGACAACGCCCCGGTCCTCCAGTGGGCCGACACCGGCACCGCCGACCACCGGTGGACCGTCGTCGACACCGGCAACGGCTACCACAAGCTTCAAAACGTCCACACCGGCAAGCTGCTCGGCATCGAAGGCGGCTCCACCGCCAACGGCGCCGCAGCCGTACAGGTACCCGACACCGGCGCCCCCGCCGGCCAGTGGCAGTTCGTCCCCGACGGCGCCAGGCGCATCCAGAACGTCGCCAGCGGGCGGGTCCTCGGTGTGCGGGACATGTCCACCGCCGACGGCGGCCTCGCCATCCAGTGGGACGACAGCGGCACCGCCGACCATCTCTGGACGGCCGTCGTCGACACCGGCGGCCACCTGCGCCTGCGCAACTCCCACAGCGGCAAGGTCCTCGCCGTGGAGAACGGCGCCACCGCCAACGGCGCCCGGATCGCCCAGTGGGCGGACACCGGCGCCGCCGACCAGCGGTGGCGCCTGCGCCACGGCGGCGGCGACACCTTCCGGATCCAGTGCGCCAACAGCGGCCGCGTCCTCGGCGTCTCCGGCGCCTCCACCGCCCAGGGAGCACAGACCGTCCTCTGGGACGACAACGGCACCGACGACCACCTGTGGCGGTTCATCTGACCCTGCGACCCTGCCGCAAGCGCCCGCCGGTCAGGCGGGCGCAGGCAGACCGGGGGCGGACTCGCGCACGGTCAGGCGGGTCGGCAGGATCAACGGGCTGGGGCGGTGTCCTTCGATGGCACTGACCAGCATCCTGGCCATCTCCTGCCCCAGCGCCCGTACCGGCTGATGGACGGTGGTCAGCGGCGGGCTGGTGTGCCGGGCGCTCGCCAGGTCGTTGAAGCCGATCACCGCGACGTCCTCGGGCACCCGCAGCCCGCGTTCCCGCAAGGTGCGCAGAGCGCCGATGGCCATCGCGTCGGAGGCCGCGAACACCGCGTCGGGATCGGGGTGCGCCCGGAGCAGCCGCTCCATCGCCTTGGCGCCGCCCTCCTCGGTGAACTGCCCGGGCTCAACTCCGAGCAGCGGCAGGCCGGACAAGGTCAGACCGTCGGTGAACCCCTGTTCCCGCGCGACCGCGGCCCTGGCGTCCACCTGGCCGGTGATCATGACGGGCCGTCGGCGGCCCGTGCGCGCGAAGTGCTCGGCGGCCAGGCGGGCACCGCCCCGGTTGTCGGCGTCCACGTACCACGTGGGTTCCCCGATGAGCGGGAGTCCGCCGAAGACGACGGGGAGATCGACCTCCTCGCCCAGGCGGCCCAGCGGATCGTCCCCCCGCAGCGCCATCAGCATGACGCCGTCGGCCCGGCGGGAGCGCAGCAGCCGCTCGAACCTCTCCCGGCCGCGCGGGGTGTTGGCCAGCAGCAGGATCAGTTCCAGTTCGGTCTGCTCCAGCGCCTCGCTGACGCCGACGATGACCTCCGCGAAGAACGGGTCCGCGAACAGCCCCGGTTCGTCGCTGGAGACCGCCAGCACCACCGCTCCGACCCGGCGGTTCGCGAGGGCCTGCGCGGACGGATTGGGCACGAAATCCAGCTCGCGCACCGCCCGTTGGACCGCCTCCCGCTTGGCGCGGCTGACGTGCGGGGCGTTGTTGATCACCCGGGAGGCCGCCGTGCGCGACACGCCGGCGCGTGCGGCCACCTCGTCGAGAGTCGGCATGCGCTTGGGTGACGGCTCCATGGAAGAACTGCTCCTCGGGCTCACGCGGTCGGCGAACATCGAACATCGAACATCGGCCATGATTCCATCACCGCCCCGACTTCGGACCCGCATGCGGATGCCGCCCATGGTCTCGATCCGGTAGCGCTTCCAACCAATGACGCCATACCGGCCACGGCGGTAATCCTGTGTTCAACCACTTGACACACCCCGGCAACGACACCAATCATCCCATCAGCGCGACCCGACCCCACACCAAAACTGGAAGCGCTTCCACTTCCCCACCCCCACCGGAGGAAGAACCATGCGCAAGTCCGTCCGAGCCGCATCCGCCCTGCTGGCCGGTGCCCTCACCGCCGCTCTCGCCCTGATCAACGCCGGCCCGGCGTACGCCGCCGACCCGACCACCATGACCAGCGGCTTCTACGCCGACCCCGACAACTCCGCCCTGCGGTGGACCAATGCGAACCCCGGCGACGGGCGGTCGGCGGCGATCCGGACGTCCATCGCCAACACCCCGGCGGCCCGCTGGTTCGGCAACTGGAGCGGCGACATCGGCACTGCCACCGGCGCCTACGTCGGCCGCGCGGACTCCGCCGACAAGTTGCCGATCCTGGTCGCGTACAACATCCCCAACCGGGACATCTGCGCCGGTCAGTCCGGCGGCGGCGCCGGAAGCCGCGCGGCGTACGACGCCTGGATCGCCGCCTTCGCCAGTGGCATCGGCAGCCGCCCGGCCGTCGTCGTCCTCGAACCCGACGCGCTCGGCCACGAGAGCTGCATGACCGCTGCTCAGATCGCCGAGCGCAACGCCATGCTGAAGAACGCGATCGCCCAGTTCAATGCCAAGGCACCCAACACCTGGGTCTACCTCGACGCCGGGAACCCCGGCTGGATCGGCGCCTCGACCATGGCGCAGCAGCTCGCCGGCGCCGGGGTCGGCGGGGCCCGCGGCTTCGTACTGAACGTCTCCAACTACTTCACCAACGACCAGAACAGCTCCTACGGCAACGCGGTCAACTCCGCCTTGAGCTCCTACGGCTACACCAAGCCGTTCGTCGTCGACACCAGCCGCAACGGCAACGGTTCCAACGGCCAGTGGTGCAATCCCGCCGGCCGCCGGATCGGCACCCCCACCCAGCGCGGCGGCGGCGCCGAGATGCTGCTGTGGATCAAGATCCCCGGCGAGTCCGACGGCAACTGCGGCGTCGGGGCGGGCTCCTCGGCCGGACAGTTCCTGCCGGAGGTCGCCTACAAGATGATCTACGGCTACTGACCCGCCGCTTCCCTCCCTCACCGAAGGAACCCCGTGCGCATCCCCCCGCACCGATTACTCCTGGCAGCGAGCGTACTCACCCTGCTCCTCAGCGCCGTCGCCCCGGCCTCTGCCGAGGCGAGCTCCGCGCCGGCCTCCCACATGCTTCCCGCGAACACCCGCTTTTACGTCGACCCCGACGGCGACGCGGCCCACCAGGCCGTCACCGACCTCCTCCATCGAGACTTCGAGGGCGCCAAGTCCATGGCCGAGCTGGCCAGTTGGCCGGAGGCCGCCTGGTTCACCGACGGCACCCCGGAGCAGGTCGAATCCCGCGTGCGCGATCTGGTGCGCCGGGCCGAGCGAACCCGGACGGTTCCTGTCCTGGTGGCCTACGACATCCCGCTGCGCGATTGCTCCCAGTACTCCTCCGGCGGTGCGCGGTCGGACGCCGACTACCAGGCCTGGATCAGCGCTTTCGCCCGGGGGATCGGCCGCAGCAAGGCCGTCGTCGTCCTCGAACCGGACGGGCTGGCCAACCTCCCGTCCGACTGCGGGCCCGGCAGCGACCCCACCGGCGCGATCACCACGGGACGCTTCGCCGACCTCAACCACGCGATCGACGCCCTGGAGCGGCAGCCGAACAGCGTCGTCTACCTGGACGCCGGCAACAGCCACTGGCGCGGCGTCGGCGACGCCGCGGGGCGCCTCCTCCAGGCCGGTGTCACCCGCACCCAGGGCTTCTCGCTGAACGTCTCGAACCACCTGGCCACCGATCTGTCCACCCACTACGGCACCTGGGTCTCCCAGTGCCTGTGGTTCGCCACCAAGGGCCCTGACTGGGCCAAGGGGCACCCCGACTGGTGCCCGAGCCAGTACTACTCCCCCGCGGCACCGAACGACGGGCAGCCGGGAAACTCGGTGAACGTGGACGACCCGTCCACCTGGCACTGGACCGACCTGTGGTTCCAGCAGAACGTCGGCTCCCCGCCCGCACAGGAGCTCACCCACCTCGTCGTGGACACCAGCCGCGACGGCCGGGGCGCCTGGACCCCGCCTGCAGGCAAGTACAGCGGCGATCCGCAAACCTGGTGCAACGCTCCCGATCGGGGCATCGGCGCCCGGCCGACCGCGAACACCCGCGTCCCGCTCGTGGACGCCTACCTGTGGATCAAGACCGTCGGCCAGTCCGACGGCCAGTGCAACCGCAGCATCCCGGGCGGCACCATCGACCCGGAGTACGGCGTCGTGGATCCCGCGGCCGGTGTGTGGTGGCCGGAGCAGGCCAAGTCCCTCGTCCGCAACGCCGACCCGGCACTGGAGTTCAACACGACCCTGCGCTGACCGGAGATGCGAACGGCAGGAAATACCCGTTGCAGCGCGATCCTCATCGAAATATTTTCGATGAGGATCGCGCTATGAAAAGCGGCTATTTGGCTATTCGGAGGGGTTGAATTCTCGAAACCCTTTCGAAAGTCTTGACATGTTTCGGCGGTGTTTCCAGACTGAGGCCCGAGGCGATACCCCCCGTCTGTGTCCGGGTGTCGGGTGCCGGGTGCCGCGTGCCGGCCTTGGGTCTTCACACCCTGACCGGTGAGTGTCCTTCATCAATGGACGCGGGCGTCATTCACGCGGATTCGTCCTACCGCGCTCCCATCCTTCCGTGATTTCTGTCCTGGAGGCTCTTTCATGGGCTCGAATGCCATTCCCCCATCCACCGTCCGCCGGAAGATCGGAATTCTTCGTACGGCGCTGGTCGCCGGCGTCCTCGGTTCGGCCGCCATACTGGTGGCTCCACTCGCCTCACACGCCGCCGAGAGCACGCTCGGTGGCGCGGCGGCGCAGAGCGGCCGTTACTTCGGTACCGCCGTCGCCTCGGGCAGGCTGGGCGACTCGGCGTACACGGCGATCGCGGGCCGCGAGTTCAACATGGTGACGCCCGAGAACGAGATGAAGATCGACGCCACCGAACCCCAGCAGGGCCAGTTCAACTTCGCCGCCGGTGACCGCGTCTACAACTGGGCCGTGCAGAACGGCAAGCAGGTACGAGGCCACACTCTGGCCTGGTACTCCCAGCAGCCCGGCTGGATGCAGAACCTCGGCGGCAGCGCGCTGCGCCAGGCGATGACCAACCACATCAACGGCGTGATGGCCCACTACAAGGGCAAGATCGCCCAGTGGGACGTCGTGAACGAGGCCTTCGCCGACGGAAGTTCGGGAGCCCGGCGCGACTCCAACCTGCAGCGCACCGGCAACGACTGGATCGAGGTCGCCTTCCGCACCGCGCGCGCCGCCGACCCGGCCGCCAAGCTCTGCTACAACGACTACAACGTCGAGAACTGGACCTGGGCCAAGACCCAGGCCGTGTACTCCATGGTCCGGGACTTCAAGCAGCGCGGCGTGCCGATCGACTGCGTCGGCTTCCAGTCCCACTTCAACAACGACAGCCCGTACAACAGCAACTTCCGCACCACCCTGCAGAGTTTCGCCGCCCTCGGCGTCGACGTGGCCGTCACCGAACTCGACATCCAGGGCGCCTCGGCCACGACCTACGCCAACGTGACCAACGACTGCCTCGCCGTCACGCGCTGCCTCGGCATCACCGTCTGGGGTGTGCGCGACACCGACTCCTGGCGGTCGGAGCAATCGCCGCTGCTGTTCGACGGCAACGGCAACAAGAAGCCGGCCTACACCTCCGTGCTGGGCGCACTCAACGCCGGCTCCTCCACCCCCACTCCGACCCCCACGCCCGGTTCCGGTCAGATCAAGGGCGTCGGTTCGGGCCGCTGCCTGGACGTACCCGGTACCAGTACCACCGACGGCACCCAGCTCAACCTGTGGGACTGCAACAACCGCACGAACCAGCAGTGGTCGTACACGGCCGGAGGCGAACTCAAGGTCTACGGCGACAAGTGCCTGGACGCCGCCGGCACCGGCAACGGCGCCAAGGTCCAGATCTACAGCTGCTGGGGAGGCGACAACCAGAAGTGGCGCCTCAACTCCGACGGATCCATCGTCGGAGTCCAGTCCGGCCTCTGCCTGGACGCCGCCGGCACCGGCACCGCCAACGGCACCCTGATCCAGCTCTACTCCTGCTCGGGCGGCAGCAACCAGCGCTGGACCCGCACCTGACGACCTGCCACGGCGAAGGTCAGTGACAGGCCCGCGCCATGGAGTGGAGCCAGGATGATCCTGGCTCCACTCCGTCGCGGCTCACGAGCAGAGCGCACCGTTGAGCGTGTAGCGCGCCGGGATCGCGTTGGTGCCCGAATTCGTCGCCTGGAAGCCGAAGCCCACGCTGCCGCCCGGCGCCAGCGTCCCGTTCCATCCGGCGTCCCGGGCCGTGACCGTGCTGCCCGACTGGGTCACCGTGGCGTTCCAGCCGTTGCTGATCCGCTGATCACCCGTGAAGCTCCAGCCGAGGGTCCAGCCGGAGAGCGTCGAGGTTCCGGTGTTCCTCACGGTCACCGTCGCCGTGAAACCGTTGCCCCAGGCGTTGTCGATCCGGTACGCCACCGTGCAGGAGGCCGCCGACGCGTCGTCGTCGGCCTCCGTCGCCGTGAACGTCGCCGACTGCACGCCAGGACCACCGACCGTGAAGGTCGCGCTGCCCGACGACGCGTCGGCGTCCTGTGCGGCGAGGATCGAAACCTGTTGCGCCGTCGCCCAGTTGGCCGGGGTGAACACCAGGGTCGCGGTTGCCGACAGGTCCTCGTCGCCGGAGTTCCGGGCCACCGTCACCGTCACGTTCTGCGCGGGCGCGGCCGAGAGCCGCACGCCCACCGGCGCCGAGCCGCCCTCCGGGACCGTCACGGCCGCCGGTGCCACCTGGACCACGGGCGCCGCCGGGGCACCGCGCCGCTCAGCCGCGAAGGCCGCCAGCCAGGCCAGCGAGGCGTTCCAGTTGATGGCCACCTCGTTGGTGGAGTACGAGCCGATGTCGTCCACATAGCACGCCGCGGGTGCGCAGCCCGCGAGCTTCTCCTTGGCCACGGGGTCCTCCAGCCCGGCGTTCGGCCCTCCCGCGAAGGAACCGGCAGGCGGGTGCGGCAGCGAGGCGTCGTTCTGGTGCGCCCAGAACCGGTGGTGCTGGTTCTCGGAATAGCGGTCGCCGTAGCCGGTGACGTAGGAGAGGTCGAGCGCGTTGCGGCCGAGCAGGTAGTCCAGGGACTCCAACGCTCCGGCGCGGTAGCGCTGTTGCCCGGTGATCTCGTACGCGACGGCCAGCACCATCGCGTTGTTGGTGACGGAGCTGTTGGAGCCCCATACGTACCCGGTGGCGGGGAGCGGCACCGCGTAGCCCTGTCCGGCCATGGTGGACAGGTGACCATCGGCGGCGGTGGCCAGCAGGCCGCGCAGCCGGGTCACATCGTCGGCGGGCAGGGCAACGCCGGGGACGGTGGCGAGGGTGATGCGGCCGAGCGTCGCGGTGCCGCCCCACCAGAACGCGTCGACGGGCTTGGTGTGGTGCGGGGAGGAGGTGACGGCGTCCCGGTACTGCGACTCACCGGTGGTGGCGAGGAGTTCCGCCGCCGCCCAGTAGAACTCGTCGGAGACGTCGGCGTCCTCGTACGCACCGCCGCCGGTGTTGTCGCTCGCCAGCGCGAGCACGTTCGGGTTGGCCCTGGCGGCCGTCCAGGCGCGGCGGGCCGCGTCCAGGCAGCGCGCGGCGAACGGGGCGTCGTACGGCGCGTACACCCGGGCACACTGCGCGGCCGAGGCCGCCAGGTTCAGCGTCGCGGCGGTCGACGGCTTGTGCAACTCCCGCTGCTCAACATCGAGTTCGGGCCGCGTCGGTAGGGCGGTCCACTGGGCGTCGTGCATCTTGTGGAAGGCCATCCCGGCCATCGGCTTCCCGGCCGGGACCTGCATCCGCAGCAGGAACTCCAGTTCCCAGCGGGCCTCGTCCAGCACGTCCGGCGTCCCGTTGCCGCGCTCCGGCACCCGCAGCGTCGCGTCGCCGAGCGCCGCTTCGCCGTCCGAACGGCGGGCCCGTTCGAAGGAGTTGACCATCTCCCAGACGGAGATGCCGCCGTTGACCACGTACTTGCCCTGGTCGCCCGCGTCGTACCAGCCGCCGCGCACGTCCAGTTGGTAGTCGCACACCCCGGCCTGGCAGGGGACGCCGGTGTCGCCCTTGTTCGGGGCGACGCCCAGGTGCCCGGCGGGGCGGGCGTACGCGCTGCCGCCCACCAGCGCGGCGTCGATCGCGATGCCGCTGCGCTGCTGGTAGAAGAACGACATGCTGTCGGCGCGCAGTCCGTCGTACAGCGACGCGGAGATGTCGAAGGGATGGCTCGCCCGGCCGTCGACAACCAGGGTGAAGCCGGTGCCGGCGGCGGTGTACGCGCCGAAGTCCACCAGGTGCGTGGACTGGCCGGACGCCTGGTCGGCGCCGCGTACCGTGGTGGCGCCCGAGGCCACCACCGCGCCGGAGGCGTCGCGCAGTTGCCAGGCGAGCGGTGCGGTCGCGGAGCTGACCACGGTGGCCCGCTTGGGGCCGTCGGGCAGGTAGCCGAGCTGGTTGACCCGTACGGGCGTCTCGGCAGCGGCGGCCACGGTCGCGGCGGCCGCGACCGGAACGGTCAGGGCGGTCGCGGACAGGCCGCCGACCGCCAGCGCGAAGCCGGCGAGCACGGCGGCCGCGCGACGTGGCACGCCGCGGGCGGAGGTGACAGGAGGCACGGTGAAGCCTTCCTCGGTGGAGGGGCGGAGTGGGAGCGCTCCCAATCAAGCCAGGCACCGGAAGGACCCGTCAAGTCACCGGCCAGAACCGGTAGTTGACCGAACCGCATCACGAGACCGAACCGCGTCGCGAGGCGGTGCGCGGCCTCAGACGCCCGGGGCGTGAGGGGTGTGAGGGGCGTTGCCGTAATAGGCGTCCGGTCCGTGCTTGCGGGTGAAGTGCCGCTCCAGCAGATGCCTCGGCGGTTCGGAGGTGTCTCCGAGGCGGGAGCCGAGCGCCAGCGTGTGCAGCGCCATCTCCGCCACGGCCTCGCAGACGATGGCGTTCTCCAGCGCGGCCTTCGCGGTGGCGCCCCAGGTGAAGGGGCCGTGCCGGGAGACGAGCGCGCCGGGGACCTCGTCGGCCCGGCGGGGGTCGCCGTCGAGCCGGGCGACGATCACCTGTCCGGTGTTGTACTCGTAGTCCCGCGCGCACTGCTCGGCGGTGAGGTCCGCCGTCACGGGGACGGGCCCGTTGAAGGTGTCGGCGTGCGTCGTGCCGAGCACGGGGATCGGGCGGCGCGCCTGGGCGAAGGCGACGGCGTGCGTCGAGTGTGTGTGGGTGACGCCGCCGATGGAGGGGAAGGCCCGGTAGAGGCACCGATGGGTTTCGGTGTCGGTGGACGGCCTGAGGTGTCCGTCGACGACCCGCCCGTCCTCCAGCGCCACCACCACCAGGTCATCCTCGGTGAGGTCGGCGTAGGACACCCCGGACGGCTTGATGACGAAGACGCCGGCGTCTCGATCCACTCCACTGACGTTTCCCCAGGTGAGGGTGGCCAGCCCGGCCTCCGGGATGCGCAGGTTGGCCGCGAGGACCTCTCGACGGAGGTCCTTGAGAATGGTCTCGCTCACTACGCTCTCACCGTCTGTCTGGCATGCGCGGCGGTTTCTCCGGGACCGGCTTCCCGCCGGCCCCGCGGTCGCGCATGAGCGGGCTGGACTGTTCGGGGGCCGCACCGGGCATCACGGCTGCGCTGTCGCAGCCATCCCACCCACCCGGCTGCCCCGATCGAATTGTTAACGCTAACAAGCATTAAACTCAAGAGGTACGAGAAGATTCGTGCCCACATCATGCGACCAACGCTGCATAATGTGAACGCCCACATCGACCCTGGTCGACATGACTCCCGGTCGGTCCGAGACATGTGCGGGCCGCGGCTGGTTCGATACCCTGAGGGAAGGCCGCTCGATGAGGAAAGGAAGAGAGTTGACCCAGCTCCCAGACGTCTCGCGAGCGCCCACCATGACGGACGTGGCACGCGTCGCCGGCGTGTCCCATCAGACCGTTTCGCGGGTGCTCAGCGCCCACCCGAACGTCAGCGCCAAGACCCGGGCCGCCGTGACGCTGGTCATCGAGCAGCTGGGGTACCGCCGCAACTCGGCAGCCCGCGCCCTGGCCACTCGCCGGACCCACACGCTGGGTGTCATCGCGGTGAACACCACTCTGCACGGGCCCGCCAGCACCGTGGCGGGGGTTCAAGAGGCGGCTCGGGACCGCGGCTATCTGACGTCCGCCGTCACACTTCGGACCGCCACGCAGACGGCCCTCGCCGAAGCCATGCAGCACCTCGCCGGGTGGGGCGTGGAGGGGATCGTCGCCGTCACTCCCCAACGCGCCGCGGTGAGGGCCCTGGCCGCATTGGAAGCACCGTGCCCGGTGGTCACCGTGGAAGGCGGCCACACCCTCGACCTGCCGGGGGTGTCGCTGGACCAGAGCCTCGGCGCTCGCATGATCACGGAACATCTCCTCGCTTCGGGCCACGCCACCGTGTGGCATGTCGCGGGCCCTCCCGACTGGCTTGAGAGCGAGGCCCGCACCCAGGGATGGGAGGACGCGCTCCGAGATGCCGGCGCCGAGGTGCCGCCCCTGCTGCGCGGCGACTGGAGTGCGCTGTCGGGATACCAGGCCGGCCAGCAGCTCGCGGGCCGGTTCCGGGCGTCACGAGGGCGGGGAGCGGGCCTCACCGCGGTGTTCGTCGCCAACGACCAGATGGCCCTCGGTGTCCTACGAGCCTTGCGCGAGGCGGGCCTGCGCACGCCGGAGGACGTGGCGGTCGCCGGCTTCGACGACATCCCCGAGGCCGAGTTCTTCCCGCCCCCGCTGACGACGATCCGTCAGGACTTCGCCTCGATCGGCCGCGACAGCATCGGGCTGCTCCTGGACCACATCGAAGGCCGGACGGACGAGTCGACGCACCTGGTCGTGGCGCCCGAGCTCATCGTGCGCGCCAGCACGGCCCGCAGGATCACTTCCCCCGGGGCATGACCCCCACCTGATCCCCACCCGCCCGGTGCCCTTGCGGTACCGGGGTACCGGGGTACCGGGCACGAAAGCCGCTGTCCGGTGCCCCCGCGGCACCGGACAGCGGCGATGACCGGCGCCCCCCTCTCAGGCGGTGACCGTGGTGAAACTGTGGATCGTGGTGGACCGGTACAGCTCGCCCGGGCGCAGCAGGACCGTCGGGTAGTCGGGGCGGTTCGGTGAGTCCGGGAAGTGCTGGGTTTCCAGCGCGACCCCCGCGTAGGCCTGGTAGGGCCTGCCTCCCTTGCCCGTGATGTCACCGGTCAGGCCTTGGGCGGTGTAGACCTGGATGCCCGGTTCCGTGGTGAGCACGTCCATCCGGCGGCCGGATGCGGGGGCGTACAGCACGGCGGCCTTGCGGGGCCGGGCTCGCCGGGCGCCGTCGAGGACCCAGTTGTGGTCGAAGCCACCACCGGCGAGGGCCAGTTGCGCATCCGTATGGGTCAGCACGTCGGAGAGCCGCCGGGGCCGGCGGAGGTCGAACGGCGTGCCGCTGACCGAGCGGTGGGGGCCGTCGGGGATCAACTCTCTGTCGACGGGGGTGTGGAGGGGTGCCTCGACCTGGAGGTGGTGGGCCAGGACGTTGCCGCGCCCCTCCCCTTCGAGGTTCCAGTAGGCGTGGTTGGTGAGGTTGACGATCGTCGGCGCGTCGGCGACCGCCTGGTACGACAGGGTCAGGTTGTCGTCCCGGTCCAGCGTGTAGGTGACGCGGACGTTGAGGGCGCCGGGGAATCCCTGGTCGCCGTCGGGGCTGTGCAGGAACAGACGGACACCGGTGCGGTGCGCGGAGTGGAAGGGTTCGCACCGCCACACACGCTGGTCGAACCCGTCGGGACCGCCGTGCAGGGTGTGCCCGGTCTCCTGGGTGGCGAGCCGGTGGGTGACGCCGTCGACGACGAGCCGGCCGCCGGCGATCCGGTTGGCGTAACGGCCCACCGTCGCACCGAAATAGCGTGCGGAGCCCTCGCAGGCGCCGGGGTCGCGGGCGGCGAGCACCACATCGGCGGTGTGGCCCCAGCGGTCCGGCAGGATCAGGGAATGGAGGCGGGCGCCGCGCGTGTGGACCTCCGCGCAGGCCCGGCCGGGGAAGCCGAACCGCCACCTCTCCCCCGGTCCTTCATCATCCAGGCGCAGGGGGCGGACCGTCCGCGGACAGGCGGCAGTCCGCGTGGGTTCGGCGGCCTGATCGACGGATTCGCATGCGTTTTCCATGGCAGTTTCCCTGGAAGTCGGTCCACCGGAGGGCGCGCCGGGAGGCGGGCTGTGATCGCGGCGCGCGAACGCGGTGGCACGGGCTGATGGGCTACGGAGCCGGAGCCGGGGTCAGTCGGCGGCCGGGCGGCGGCCGCTCATCAGGCGTTGCAGCACGATGAACACGAGCAGCAGGGCGCCGATGACGATCCGGGTCCACCAGGAGCTGAGCGTGCCCTGGAAGTTGACGACCGTCTGGATCATGCCGAGGACGAGCACGCCGAGGGCGGTGCCCAGGACGAAGCCGGAACCGCCGGTCAGCAGAGTGCCGCCGATCACGGTGGCGGCGATCGCGTCGAGTTCCATGCCCATGGCGTGGAGGGCGTAGCCGGAGAGCATGTAGAAGGTCAACAGCAGGCCGCCGAGTGCGGAGCACAGGCCGCTGACGGCGTACACGGCGATCTTGGTGGAGCCCGCCGGAAGACCCATCAGGCGTGCGGAGGACTCGTTGCCGCCCAGCGCGTACACGTTGCGGCCGAAGCGCGTGTGGTGCAGTACGACGAAGGCGATCACCAGCACGGCCAGGGCGATGACCACGGGGATCGAGACGAACAGTCCCCCCGGGCCGTACAGCCGGGTCTGCGCGATTCCCTTCGTGGTGGGGTCGTTGATCGTGATGGATTCCGTGCTGATCGTGTAGCAGAGCCCGCGGGCGAGGAACATGCCCGCCAGGGTCACGATGAACGGCTGGATCTCGAAGGTGTGGATGATCCAGCCCATGAGCGTCCCGCTCGCGGCGCCGGCCAGCAGGACCAGTGGAATGACGGCGGCCAGGGGCCAGCCGTGCGATTCGACCAGCCAGGCGGTGAGCATGGTCGACAGGGCCACCATGGAGCCGACGGACAGATCGATGCCGCCGGTGAGGATGACGAAGGTCGCTCCGACCGCGACGACCAGGAGGAATCCGTTGTCGATCAGCAGGTTCAGTACGACTTGCGCGGAGAGGAAGCCCTCGTAGCGCACCGATCCGACGCCGAACATGACGACCAGCAGGACGGCCGTGACGATCAGTGGGATACGGGTGCGGGTGCGCGGGGACACGGTCGCGAAGGGGCGGGTGAGGTGCGCGGCGGCGCTCGCGATGCCGGTACTCATGCGCCTGCCTCCTGCTGCTGCGGGGCGGCGCCCGCCGTGGTGTGGGGTCGGGGAGTGGTCGTCCCGCGGCGGCGCAGGACCTTGGCCCGGAAGACCGGGGACTGCACGAGGCAGACGACGATGACGACGAAGGCCTTGAAGACGAGGGTGGTCTCGGGCGGGACACCGAGGGTGTACACGGTGGTGGACAGGGTCTGGATGATCAGGGCGCCCAGCACGGTGCCGCCGAGGGAGAAGCGTCCTCCGGTCAGGGCGGTGCCTCCGACGACGACGGCGAGGATCGCGTCGAGTTCGATCCACAGGCCGGCGTTGTTGCCGTCGGCACTGGAGACGTTGGAGCTGATCATCAGCCCGGCGACGGCGGCGCACAGCGCGCTGAAGACGTAGACCAGGGCGAGCAGACCGCCGGCGCGGATACCGACCAGGCGGCTGGCCGCGGGGTTGCCGCCCACGGACTCGATCAGCATGCCGAGCGCGCTGCGACGGGTGACGAAGGCGGTGAGCGCGACGAGGACGGCCGCCAGAAGGACGGCGAAGGGGAAGGTCAGCCAGTAGCCGCCGCCGATCATCTTGTACGGGGCACTGGTCACGGTGATGATCTGGCCGTCGGTGATCAGCTGGGCGACACCGCGGCCCGCGACCATGAGGATCAAGGTGGCCACGATGGGCTGCACCCCCAGCCCGGACACCAGGAAACCGTTGGCCACGCCGAGCACGAGGGCGACGCCGAGCGCGAGGGCGACGGCCGTGAGCATGGTGGCGACGCTGCCGGGATGTGCGGCGGTGGAGATGTGCCCGCAGGCGAGGGCGCCGGCGATGGCGACGGTGGAACCCACCGAGAGGTCGATCCCGCGGGTGGCGATGACCAGGGTCATGCCGAGCGCCACCAGGATGAGGGGCGCACCGAACTGCAGGATGTCGATGAGGCTGCCGTAGAGGTGGCCGTCGCGTATGCGGACGGAGAAGAAGTCGTGGTGGAACGCGAGGTTGCCGAGGAGCAGGGCGAGCAGGATGAGCGCGGGCCACAGCAGGCGGTGGCCGGCCAGTCGTCTCCCGACTCCGCCGGCCGCCTCGGACTTGGCGGGCTGGGTGGTCATGAGTCCGTTCCGGTGGCGATGGTCGTGAGGAGGCGTTCGGGCGTGACGGTGTCATCGTTCGCGAGGGTGGCCACCATGCGGTGGTCGCGGAGCACGGCGATGCGGTGGCTCAGGCGCAGGACCTCTTCGAGTTCCGCCGAGATGAACAGCACGGAGGTGCCTTCGCCCGCCAGGCGGGCCACGAGTTTCTGGATCTCCGCCTTGGCCCCGATGTCGATGCCCCGGGTGGGTTCGTCGAGGATCAGGAGCCGGGGGGCGGTCAGCAGCCAACGCGCCAGCAGGACCTTCTGCTGGTTGCCTCCGCTGAGGTGGCGTACCTGCGCTTCGGGGTCGCCGGGGCGGATGTCGAGGGCTTCGATCCAGTGCCGCGCCAGTTCGTCCTGTTTCGCCCGGGCCAGCGGCCTGGTCCAGCCGCGGGCGGCCTGCAGGGCGAGGATGATGTTCTCGCGGACCGTGAGCTCGCCCACCAGTCCCTCGGACTTGCGGTTCTCGGAGCAGAACGCGATGCCCCGGGCGATGGCGTGGCGGGGGGTGCGCAGGACCACCTTCTCGCCCTCGATGCTCACTTCTCCGGAGTCCGCGCTGTCCGCGCCGAACAGGAGGCGCGCCACCTCGGTGCGGCCCGAGCCCAGCAGGCCGGCCAGTCCGATGACCTCGCCGGCATGGATGTCGAGGTCGTACGGCTCGATCGAGCCCGTGCGGGTCAGCTGTCGCGCCTGGAGGAACGGCTCGCCGGCCGCCCGTTCGGCCGCCTCCTCGTGGGCACGGCCGGACAGCTGGTCGAGGGTGGCCAGTTCTCCGCCGATCATGCGCTGTACCAGCGTCACCGGCGTGAGTTCCCCGATGGGGTACTCGCCCTCCAGTTGGCCGCCCCGCAGGATGGTGACGCGGTCGCAGAGGTCGAATACCTGGTCGAGGAAGTGCGTGACGAACAGGATGGCCACACCGCGGTCCCGCAGGCGCCGCACCAGGGTGAAGAGCTGGGCGACCTCCTCGCGGTCCAGGCTGGAGGTGGGTTCGTCCAGCACGAGCACCTTCGCCGAGACGTCCACCGCCCGGACGATGGCGACCAGTTGCTGCACCGCCAGGGAATGCGCATCGAGCAGACTGGTGACGTCCAGGTCGAGATCCAGTTCCGTCAGCAGCTCGGCCGCCCGCTGCCGCATCGCGGACCAGTGGATGAGACCGAACCGGCGCGGTTCGCGCCCGATGAGGATGTTCTCGGCGACCGAGATGTTCGGGCAGAGGTTCACCTCCTGGTAGACGGTACTGATTCCGGCCCGCTGCGCCTGGAGGGGGTCCGCGAAGGTGTGGGGCCGGCCGTCGACCACGAGGGTGCCGCCGTCGGCGGGGTGCACACCGGTGAGCACCTTGATCAAGGTGGACTTCCCGGCGCCGTTCTCGCCCATCAGGGCGTGCACCTCACCGGGGAAGAGCCGCAGGGCGACTCCGTCGAGGGCGAGCACGCCCGGGAACTGCTTGCGGATGCCCTGGGCTTCCAGGACGGGTCGCGGACCGCCCGCGTCCGTGGGCCGCGGGGTGGTGGACGGGGATGCCATCCGCCCTCCTCTCATGGGTGGGGTGGTGGAGCGGGCTGCCGACGGTGGAGGAGGCACCGGGGCCTGGTGCTGTGGCCGGGTGGCCTCCTCCCGCACCGGAACCCTGCTGTGTCAGTAGTTCCGGGACGGCAGCGCGGCCGCCGCCTTGTCCTGCGGGAAGACACCCTCCTGGGTCTCGATGCGGGGCGGCACGCTCTCCCCCGCCGCGACCTTCTTGGTCAGCTCCATCAGCTGGTCACCGAGCATCGGGTTGCACTCCACCACGACGTTGATCTTGCCCTCGGTCATTGCGACGAAGGCGTCCTTGATCCCGTCCACCGAGATCACCTTGATGTCCGTACCGGGCTTCTTTCCGGACTCCTCGATGGCCTGGATGGCGCCGAGGGCCATGTCGTCGTTGTGGGCGTAGAGGACGTCGATGTTCTTCTGGGACTTCAGGAACGCCTGCATGACCTCCTTGCCCTTGGCACGGGTGAAGTCGCCCGTCTGCGAGGCGACGATCTTGAACTTGCCGTCGGAGCGGATGGCCTCGGCGAAGCCGGCCTTGCGGTCGTTGGCGGGTGCGGAGCCCGTGGTGCCCTGAAGCTCGACGATGTTGACCGGGCCCTGCTTGTTCGCATAAGCGGCGGTCAGCCACTCGCCCGCGGACTTGCCCTCCTTGACGAAGTCCGAGCCCAGGAAGCTCTTGTAGAGGGAGGTGTCCTTGGTGTCCACGGCGCGGTCGGTGAGGATGACCGGGATGCCCGCGTCCTTGGCCTCCTTCAGCACCGTGTCCCAGCCGGACTCCACGACCGGCGAGAAGGCGATGACGTCGACCTTCTGCTGGATGAAGTTGCGGATCGCCTTGATCTGGTTCTCCTGCTTCTGCTGCGCGTCGGAGAACTTGAGGGTGATCCCGGCCTTCTTCGCCGCCTCCTGGACGGACTTGGTGTTGGCGGTGCGCCAACCGCTCTCGGCGCCGACCTGGGCGAAGCCAAGCGTGATCGTCTTGCCGGATCCCGCCTTGGCCTCCGAGGGGGAGCTGGGGGCGGGGGCGCTGGTCGAGCAGGCGGTCAACGAGGAGGAGAGAAGGGCGGCGGTGAGGACGAGAACTGCTCTGCGAGCCATGTCGGGTGTCCTTTCAGGGTGTACGGAAGAGGCGCCGCACGACCGGGGCCGGGCTTGACCCCATGGGACCCCGGGGGCGCTGTCGCATTGTGAGCGCTAACAAGCCGCGTTCTCAACCCCCTTGCGCGCGTTACCTGTCCGTTACCATGTCAGGTGCGACAACGAGGGCGGCATCCGGCTTTTTGCGACCCTCAACCCCAAGCCTCTTGCCTACCGACATTGTTAGCGCTCACACTGTGGGGACCGCCCGGCCGACCGCCAGGATCGCGGGCGGCAACGCCGTCTGCCGGGCCGTCCGCCGCCCCACGGCTCCTTCGAAAGGCACTCCGTTGACCTCACCCCGCCCCCTCGCGCCCACCCCGTATTCCGAGGAATCGGAGCAGTACACGGTCGGCGTCGACTTCGGCACGCTGTCGGGCCGCGCCGTGGTGGTGCGGGTTCGCGACGGTCAGGAGCTGGCCGCGGCGGTCCACGTCTACCGGCACGGCATCATCGACCGCTATCTGCCGCACGGCGGTGCGCCGCTGCCTCCGGACTGGGCCCTGCAACACCCCCAGGACTGGCGGGACGTACTGCGTCACGCCGTCCCACACGCCCTGGCGGCGGCCGGGATCGATCCCGCGGCGGTGATCGGCATCGCCACCGACTTCACCGCCTGCACCGTCCTGCCCACACTGGCCGACGGGACCCCCCTCGCCGAGACGGAGCTCGCCGGACGGCCGCACGCGTGGCCCAAGCTGTGGAAGCACCACTCCGCCCAGTCGCATGCCGACCGCATCAACGAACTCGCCCACGCCCGCGGGGAGAAGTGGATCGCCCGCTACGGCGGCAAGATCTCCGCCGAGTGGCAGTTCGCGAAGGCCCTCCAGGTCCTGGAGGAGGATCCGCTCGTCTACGACGCCTGCGCGCGGTGGATCGAGGCCGCCGACTGGATCGTGTGGCAGCTCACCGGAACCGAGTCCCGCAACGCCTGCACCGCCGGATACAAGGGCATCCACCAGGACGGCGCCTACCCGAGCGAGGAGTACCTCGCCGAGCTGAACCCCCGGTTCGCCGACTTCGCGCGCACCCGCCTCGAATTCCCCCTCTCCGCACTGGGCTCACGAGTGGGCTCGCTCAGTACCGAGGCGGCAGCGTGGACGGGATTGCGCCCCGGCATCGCCGTGGCCGCGGGCAACGTCGACGCCCATGTGACCGCGGCGGCGGCCCAGGCCGTCGAGGACGGCCAGCTGCTCGCCATCATGGGCACCTCCACCTGCCACGTCGTGAACGCCCCCGTCCTCGCCGACGTCCCCGGCATCTGCGGTGTCGTGGCCGGCGGGATCGTCGAGGGGACCTACGGCTACGAGGCCGGCCAGAGCGCGGTCGGCGACATCTTCGCCTGGGTACTGGACCAAGGCGTCCCCTCGGACTACCTCACCGAGGCCGCCGACCGCGGCGAGGACCTGCACACCCTGCTGACCCGCAAGGCCGCGGGCCAGCCGGTCGGCGGACACGGACTGGTCGCCCTCGACTGGCTGAACGGCAACCGTTCGGTCCTCGTCGACCACCACCTCTCCGGGGTCATCGTGGGCCTCACCCTCGCGACCCGCCCCGAGGACGTCTACCGCGCGCTGCTCGAAGCCACCGCGTTCGGCACCCGCGTCATCGTCGAGGCCCTGGAGACGGGCGGCGTACCGGTGTACGAGTTCATCGTCGCCGGCGGACTGGCCAAGAACGAACTGCTGATGCAGATCTACTCCGACGTGCTGCGCCGCCCCGTCTCCCTGGCCGCGTCCGACCAGGGCCCCGCCCTCGGGTCGGCCATCCACGCCGCCGTGGCCGCCGGCGCGCACGCGGACGTGCGCACGGCCACCGCCGCCATGGGCCGCCGGCTGCCCGCCGTCTACACGCCCGACGCCTCCCGGGCCGACGCCTACGACGCCCTCTTCGCCGAATACCGGCTCCTGCACGACCACTTCGCCGTCGGCGGCCTGCTGCACCGGCTGAGGAGCATCCGCGACACGACCCACACCGGGGGCTGACCCCGCCCCGCTGTCCGCAACCAGTTCCCCACCCGCCCGCCGCCCTCACCCTCGTAGCGGGACGTCACCTTCAGGAGTCCATGTGCCCAGCCCTACATCTCCCGCCCAGGAAATCTGGTTCCTCACGGGCAGCCAAGGCCTGTACGGGGAGGAGACCCTGAAGCAGGTCGCCGAACAGTCGCAGCAGATCGCCACCACCCTGGCCGAAGCCTCCGGCATTCCCGCACGTGTCGTGTGGAAGCCGGTACTGACCGACGCCGACGCCATCCGCCGGACATGCCTCGACGCGAACGCCGACGACCGGTGCATCGGGCTCATCGCCTGGATGCACACCTTCTCGCCGGCCAAGATGTGGATCGCCGGACTGGACGCGCTGCGCAAGCCGTTGCTGCACCTGCACACCCAGTCGAACGTGGCCCTGCCCTGGGACACCATCGACATGGACTTCATGAACCTCAACCAAGCCGCCCACGGGGACCGCGAGTTCGGGCACATCCAGGCCCGTCTCGGCGTCCCGCGCAAGACCGTGGCCGGCCACGTCAGCGATCCGGTCACGACCGCACGCGTCGCGATCTGGGCGCGGGCGGCCGCCGCGCGGTCCGAACTGGCCACCCTCAAGGTCGCCCGCTTCGGCGACAACATGCGCGACGTGGCCGTCACCGAGGGCGACAAGGTCGAGGCCCAGCTGCGCTTCGGTGTCTCCGTCAACACCTACGGCGTCAACGACCTGGTGGAGGTCGTCGACAGCGCGGACGAGAGCGAGGTGGCCTCCCTCGTCGAGGAGTACGCGGACCTGTACCACCTGGCGCCGGAACTGCGACCGGGCGGCGAACGGCACGACTCGCTGCGTTACGCGGCCCGCATCGAAGCCGGCCTGCGCACCTTCCTCGAAACGGGCGGCTTCGGGGCCTTCACCACCAACTTCGAGGACCTGGGCGGACTGCGCCAGCTGCCCGGCCTCGCGGTCCAGCGGCTCATGGCCCAGGGCTACGGCTTCGGCGGAGAGGGCGACTGGAAGACCTCCACCCTGCTGCGCGCCCTCAAGGTGGCCGCCACCGGTCTCCCGGGCGGCACCTCCTTCATGGAGGACTACACCTATGACATGACTCCCGGCAACGAGCTCATCCTCGGCGCGCACATGCTGGAAGTCTGCCCCACCATCGCGACCGCCAGGCCCAGCGTTGAGATCCACCCCCTCGGCATCGGCGGGCGGGAGGACCCGGTGCGCCTGGTGTTCGACGCGGCCCCCGGCCCGGCCGTGGTGGTCGGGCTCGCCGACCTCGGCGACCGCTTCCGCCTGATCGCCAATGACATCGACGTGATGGCACCCCCTCACCCGCTGCCCGCCCTGCCCGTCGCCCGCGCGGTCTGGCGGCCGCGCCCCGACCTGCGGACCTCCACCGAATCCTGGCTGACGGCCGGAGGACCGCACCACACCGTCCTCAGCACCGCCCTCACCTCCGACCACCTCGACGACCTGGCGGAGATGCTCCGCGTGGAACTCGCGCTCATCGACGAGACCACCACCCCGAAGCAGTTCCGGCGCGATCTCCGCTGGAACCAGGCGTACCACCGCCTCGCACTGGGACTGTGAACGGCGGGACGCGTAGCGGCCGGGCAGGCCCTGAGGGCCTGCCCGGCCTCGTCGTACGCGGAGCCGTCTCCGGGCGGGGCGCTCTGTTATTCGAGCAGCTCCGCGTACGAGCCCATGGCCAGGGCGATGTCCGCCTGGGCCCAGAACCGGTGGTAGGTGAAGACGGGCGCGGCGCCGCCCGCGAGGTAGGCCTCGACCTTCGGCCAGGCCGGGTCGTTCTTGTAGAAGCCGCGGATCGAGGCGAAGGTGGACGAGGAGTTCACCGTGTCGCCGTTCGGCATCTTGCCGGTCCACGTACTGGGCACGTACACCGGGTCGTTGAAGCGCTTGTAGTCGGTCCGGGTCTCCTGGACGGAGAGGCCCAGGGGGTCCTGGTGGTGGGCCCACATACCGTCGAGCAGGGCCTTGGCGACCCGTTTGGCCTCGGCGTTCCCGGACTTCGCGGCGTAGTAGGTCAGGGTCTTGGCGTAGGCGGCGGCCACGCCCACGTCGTCGGTGTAGTCGGCGACGGTGACGTGCAGGCCCGCGTTGGCGCCGGGGGCCGACGCGTTCCAGGTGTCGGGGGCGCCGGACCACTGGAGGGTGGAGGGGATGCGGTAGGTGCCGTCGGGGTTGATCGTGGTCTTCGACAGGGCCCAGCCGACCCACTTGTCGAGCACGGTCTTGGCGGCGGCGTCGCCCGTCTGCCGGTAGAGCTCGGCGACCCGCTCCATGGACCAGGCCTGGAAGCCGAACCACTGGTTGGACGGCGGGTCCTGGTAGACCGGCTTCTCGTCGTAGAAGAGGCCGTGGAAGGTGGGGGTGCCGGCCGGGGGCTGTGCGTAGCGCCCCTGCCAGCTGTTGGTGGCGCCGCCCGCGATGGCGCCCTCGTCGGACTGGAGCCAGCGGTAGAACTCCAGCTGCCGGCCGAGGCTGGTCGCCCAGTCCGTGGCGCCGGTCGCGGACTTGGGCTTCAGCGGGGCGTACTCGCTGAGCGCGTAGGCGGCGAGGGGGTTCTGGTAGCCGCTGTGCGCGTGGCTGGAACCGATCCGCCAGGACCAGCCCGCCGAGGTGTCGGTGGCGCCGCCCCAGGCGTAGTACCAGGACATCAGGTAGTGCGCGCTGTCCTTGCCGGTGCCGGCGGCGCAGACGGTCGGGCCGACGCAGTTCCCGGCCTTCTTGAAGTACTTGTCAAACATGGAGTACCGCAGGTAGTCGCCCATCTTGGCCGCCTTGGAGACGGTCGCGGTGACCTGGGTTCCCTTGCCCTGTTCCTTGGCCCAGATGTCGGCCCAGTAGGCGGCCTGGATGGCACGCGCGTCGGCGTCCGGGGCATCGGTGAACTTCCACTGCTTGGCGTAGGAGGAGTCCCCGGTGAAGAGGTCGAGGTAGCCGTTCTTGCCGCCGTAGGTGAAGTTGTCGCAGGTGGGGTGCGGCACGGTCTCCCAGACCGATTCCTCGGGTCCGCGCTGGAAGGTGTTGATGTAGGAGGGTCCGGTCGCGGTCGGTCCGGCGGAGCACTTTCCGGGCTCGTTGCCGTAGCCGTAGACGTTGTCGACGTCCTGGAGCCAGTGCATGCCGTAGATGTCGTCCGTGCCGTACGCGCTCTTCAGCTCACCGGCGATCGGGTCCGCGCCGGCGGCGACTCCCCCGTCGAGCTTGGCCGGGTACTGCGAGGGGAGATCCTGCTCGGGGGCGTAGGTGGCGGGCTTGGAGGCGTTGTAGGAGCCGGTCGTCGGCTGGTCGGCATGCGTGGGGATCATGAACTTCTCCATGGTCTCCCACGCACCGTTGAACTTGGTCCAGTCCCCGGTGATCTTCCCGTACATCGCCTGCAGCCAGATCAGATAGCTGTAGGCCTCCGAGGTCGTCTCGTGCCCCTGGTCCGGGGCCTCCACGATCAGTGTCTCGACGGAGTGGTACGGGATGCCCTCGGGCGAGAAGTAGCCGTTGGCCGGGTTGGTGATCTTCCCGTAGAGGTCGAGGAAGCGGGCGTCGTACGTGGAGTCGGCGGCCAGCTGGGCGACCGTCACCTCGGCCTTCGCGTGGCCGGGCGCGGTCGCGGTGAAGACGGCGGAACCGCTGCCGGTGGTCCCGGCGGTGACCGTCACCTTCTGGGCGGTGCTCCAGTTCGCCGGGGTGAACGTGAGCGTGGCGGGTGCAGCGGCGAGGTCGGTGTTGCCCGAGGTACGGGCCACGCCCACCGTGACGTTCGCGGCCGGCTGCTTGGAGAGCTTGAGGTCGAAGGTGCCCGTCTCCCCGCGGCGTACGGAGAGCTGCGCGGGGGTGGCGACGAGCGCGGGGCCCGCGGCGACGGTGATGCCGACGGGGGCCGACTCGGCGGAGGCCCCGAGGCTGTCGTAGGCCTTGGCGTAGAGGGAGTGGGAACCGGCGGCGAGGCCGGTGGCATCCAGGGTGAAGGGCGCCGTGGTGTCCGTGCCCAGGAGCGTGGTGTCGCTGTAGAACTCGACCTTGGCCACGGTGGCGCCGTCGGCCGCGGCGGCGGTGGCGGCGAGCGGGACGGGAGTACCCGCCGTGTAGACGGCGCCCGCGGTCGGGCTGGTCAGGACGGCGACCGGGGGCTGGTGGGCTCCGGTGCACGGGGTGCCGTTGACGGCGAAGGAAGTGGGGGCGGCATTGGTCCCGCTGTAGCTGAACTGGGCGCCGGTGGTGACGGCCGCGCCGGCGGCGACGGTCTTGCTCCAGTCCGGGGCCACGACGCGGACGCTCTTCCCGGACTGGGTCCAGGTGCCGTTCCAGCCGTTGGTCAGCTGCTGGTTGCCGGAGTGGTCGTAGGTGAGGCTCCAGCCGTCGAGCGCGCTCGCGGACCGGTTGGTGAGGGTGAGTTCGGCGGTGAAGCCCGAGCCCCAGTCGTTGGTGGTCTTGTAGTCGACGCTGCACTGCACCGCTGCAGCCGCGGCGGTGGTGGCGCCGATGGCCGTGAGACCCAGGGGGAGGGAGAGGGAGAGAGTCGCGGCCGACGCGGTCAGCAGCCTGCGTCGTCTGTGGAGTCCGGGTGGGGGATGTGCCGACATGCCGATGGTTCTCCTCGCGGCTCGGGGAGACGGGTATGGCAGAACGATTGCACACAAGCTCTGAACGAGTGGGAGCGCTCCCAATGTGCAGACGTGGCGCGACGGCGTCAAGACGTGTGAAGAGTCGAATACATTGCGTGAGAAATTTACTCGGCCCCTCTTTTGCTTGTCGTCAGTTGGCGCTACGGTCTGGCCCCAACCAGTGGGAGCGGTTCCACAGTTGACGCACCATCAGAGCGCGACTTGCCGCAAGGTCTCGCTCAGGTGCCATCACCGCGTCTGTCAGCGCTGCTCGGCGGAGCAGCGCACACCGCGCGTCCACCACCTGTTCCAGCGACGCCCGTTGGCGCTCCTCCGGCTCTCGTCCCGGTCGCGTCCCGGGTCCCCCCTGATCGCGGGCGAGAACAGCGAGCACACCTGCGGACACGCGTTCATCGACCGCGCCACGGCCTGGTTCCGACCACCGCGCCACGGCCCGTTCCGGCGACCGCGGCCTCTCCGCACAACGGCACACCCACCGCAACCGGCGCCGGGCCGCACGACCGCCCGCGCGCCCCGAACGGAAAGGCACCCCACGAAATGAGCCGCACCATCCCCCGCACCGCATTACTGGCGGCCCTCAGTCTCGTCACGGCCGCGGGCGCCACCGCCACCGTGTTCGGCACCACGGCCGGAGCCGCCAGCGCCGGCTGCAAGGTCGAGTACCAGATCTCGAACCAGTGGAACACCGGATTCAGCACCAATGTGATCGTGACCAACACCGGCGACCCGGTCGCCTCCTGGACCCTGGAGTGGTCCTACGCCAACGGCCAGCAGGTCACGCAGGGCTGGAACGCCACCATCACCCAGTCCGGGGCGGCCGTTACGGCCAAGAACCTCTCCTACAACGGGTCGCTGGCCACGGGCGGTTCGGCGTCCTTCGGGTTCAACGGTTCGCACACGGGCACGAACGCCGTCCCCGCGACGTTCAAACTCAACGGCATCACCTGCAACGGCGCCACCGACCCGACCCAGCCCCCCACCACGCCCCCGACGACTCCGCCCACCACACCGCCCACGACACCGCCGACCACGCCTCCGCCCACCGGCGGCAAGGTCGACAACCCCTACGCCGGCGCCAAGATGTACGTGAACCCCGAGTGGTCCGCCCATGCCGCCGCCGAACCGGGCGGCAGCAGGGTGTCCAACCAGCCCACCGCCGTCTGGCTGGACCGCATCGCCCTCGTCACGGGAACGAGCGGCACGATGGGGCTGCGCGACCACCTCAACGCGGCCCTGACACAGAAGGGCAGCGGCGAACTCGTCGTCCAGCTGGTGATCTACGACCTGCCCGGACGGGACTGCTCCGCGCTCGCCTCCAACGGCGAACTGGGCCCGACCGAGATCGACAAGTACAAGACGCAGTACATCGACCCGATCGCCGCGATCCTCGCCGACCCCAAGTACGCGGGGCTGCGGATCGTCACCACCGTCGAGATCGACTCGCTGCCGAACCTGGTCACCAACGTCTCCGGGCGCCCGACAGCCACCGCCAACTGCGACGTGATGAAGACCAACGGCAACTACGTCAAGGGCGTCGGCTACGCCCTGAACAAGCTCGGCGCGATCCCCAACGTCTACAACTACCTGGACGCCGGCCACCACGGCTGGCTCGGCTGGGACGACAACCTCGGCGCCTCCGCCGAGATGTTCAAGCAGGCCGCGACCGCCGAGGGCTCCACGCTCGCCAACGTGCACGGCTTCATCGTCAACACCGCCAACTACAGCGCCCTGAAGGAGGACAACTTCAAGATCGACGACTCCGTCAACGGCACCTCGGTGCGCCAGTCGAAGTGGGTCGACTGGAACCGCTACACCGACGAACTGTCCTACGCCCAAGGCATGCGCACCAAGCTGGTCTCCCTGGGCTTCGACGCCAACATCGGCATGCTCATCGACACCTCCCGCAACGGCTGGGGCGGCACCGCCCGCCCGACCGGACCCGGCGCGCTGACCAGCGTGGACACCTATGTCAACGGCGGCCGCTACGACCGGCGCATCCACCTCGGCAACTGGTGCAACCAGTCCGGCGCGGGACTCGGCGAACGCCCGCAAGCGGCCCCGGCCGCCGGCATCGACGCTTACGTGTGGATCAAGCCTCCGGGCGAGTCCGACGGGGCGAGCAAGGAGATCCCGAACAACGAGGGCAAGGGATTCGACCGGATGTGCGACCCGACCTACACGGGCAACGTACGCAACGGCAACAGCATGTCGGGGGCCCTCCCGAACGCACCGCTCGCCGGCCAGTGGTTCTCCGCCCAGTTCCAGGAGCTCATGAAGAACGCCTACCCGGCGCTGTGACGCGGGGCAGGTGACGGACCCGGAGCCTTACGGAAGCATTCCTTCCGCAGGGCTCCGGGTTTCGGCACGCCCGGTGCGGGGCGGCCGGACGGCCGGCTGCCGAAGCGGCTCAGGAGGAATCCCGTACGACCAGTTCCGTCGGGAGCACCCGGCGCGGCTCCTCGCCCATGCCCTGCCTCGGGGCGGCGCCCTCTCGGGACTCCTCCGCGATCTTCTGGAGCAGGAGCCGGGTCATCGTGCGGCCCATCTCCTCGATGGGCTGACGCACGCTGGTCAGGGGCGGGTCCATCAGACGGGCCACCGTGGAGTCGTCGACCCCCACGAGGGCGACGTCCTCGGGGACCCGCCGGCCGGCCTCGCGCAGCACGCCGCGCGCGCCGGCCGCCATCACGTCGGAGGCGGCGAAGACGGCGTCCAGGCCGGGGGCACGTTCCAGGAGCGCGCGCATCGCCAGCCGGCCGCCTTCCTCGGTGAAGTCCGCGGTCGCCACGAGCGACTCGTCGGGCTGGATTCCGGCCTCGGCGAGGCCCGCGCGGTAGCCGCCCAGACGGGCGCGGGCCACGTACATGTCCAGCGGCCCGCTGATGGTCGCGATCCTGGACCGGCCGCGCTCCGCGAGGTGGGCGACGGCCGCCCGTCCCGCACCGATGTTGTCGGAGTCCACATAGGCCACCGGCTCGGCCTCCGAACGCCGCCCGTTCATGACGACCGGCAGGCCCAGCCGCGCGATCCGGTCGGGCAGCGGGTCGTTCCCGTGGACCGATGCCAGCAGCACGCCGTCGACCCGCTGGGCGGCCAGGTAGTGCTCGAACCGCTGCCGCTCGGCCTCGGTCCGGACCAGGGTGAGCAGCAGCTGCTTGTCCGCCTCGGCCAGCTCGGCGCTGACCCCGCGGATCAGGTCGAGGAAGTACGGCTCCGAGAACAGCCGGGCCTCGGTCTCCGGAATGACCAGGGCCACCGCGTCGGTCCGGCTGCCGGCCAGCGCCCTGGCCGCCTGATTGGGTACGTACCCCAGCTCCGCGACAGCCCGGGCCACGGCGTCCTTGGCCCGCTCGCTCACCCGCGGCGAACCGTTGATGACCCGGGAGACCGTGCCCCGGCCGACACCGGCCAGGGCCGCGACCTCTTCCAGAGTGGGCCTGCCGCCGCTCTGCCGTCCGCTCACGCTTTTGAACTCCCCTCGTGTGCCAGCGCACTCCGCACCGGGCGCGGGCCGGGCCTGCCGATCAGGTGAGCAGGCCGGTGCACCCGTTCCGTAGCCGTGGGACACGTTACGCCGACTAGGAGTGGGAGCGCTCCCACAGTACTCCTCATTCCCTCCTGCCACCACGGTCGCGTTCACAACCTGACGCGGGCAGCGCACTCACGAAGGAAGCCGCCCGCCCCTGAGGCTCCTGTGTAATGAATTCGCGTTCATCTCTTGACACCCGCACCCGCCAGGCAGCAACCTTCCGGCAACGATGTGGGAGCGCTCCCATCCAGGCGTGCGACAACGGCTTTCACATCAGGTCCGGGCGGGCCCCTGGCCGAGCCGCGAACAGCCCGCCGGACCCCATGGCGCACAACGAGCAGCACCTTGGACGAGGAGAGTGGAATGCGTACTTCCAGCAGCAGACACGGGCGCGGACGCGGACGCCGCACCGTGATCAACGCGGTCGCCGCGGTCGCCGTCGTGGCGACCGGTACGGCCCTGCTCACCGGCTGCGGCGGTGACAGCGGCAAGGGCGACGGCGGCGCGGCCGGCAACGAGCAGATCACGCTGCGGATCGGTACCTTCGGTTCCTTCGGCTACGACGACGCGACCGGGGCCAAGCTCTACGCCGAGTACACCAAGGCCCACCCGAACATCAAGATCGAAGAGTCGAACGTCGCGGACGGCCAGAAGTACTGGGACACCCTCAAGCTGCGTCTCTCCCGCAACAGCGGCCTCGCGGACATCCAGGCCCTGGAGGTCGGCTACATCGCGGAGGCGACCGGACCCGCCATGGCCGACAAGTGGGCCGACCTCGGCACGACGGGCGGCGCGGACCTCGGCGCGTTCCTCGACTGGAAGGTCAAGCAGGCCACGACGGGCGACGGCAAGGTGATCGGCCTCGGCACGGACATCGGCCCGATGGCCATCTGCTACAACAAGGACCTCTTCGCCAAGGCCGGTCTGCCGACCGATCGCACCGAAGTCGCCAAGCTCTGGGCGGGCGACTGGGCGAAGTTCATCCAGACCGGCGAGGCGTACAAGAAGAGCGCCCCCGCGGGGACCTCCTTCCACGACTCCGCGAGCGGCCTGTTCAACGCCGTGATCTCCAGCCAGCCGGTGCAGTACGCCAACGCCAAGGGCGAGCTGGACTACGAGAACAGTCCGGGCGTGAAGAAGGCCTGGGACACCGCCGTGGCGGCGGCCAAGGGCGAAATGACCGCGAAGCTCCGCCAGTTCGACGAGAAGGGCACGTGGAACGCGGCCTTCAAGAACTCGAAGTTCGCCACCGTGGCCTGCCCCAGCTGGATGACGGGCATCATCAAGGACCAGGCGGGCCCGGAAAACCAGGGCAAGTGGGACATCGCCGCACCGCCCGTGGCCGGGAACTGGGGCGGCTCCTTCCTCGCCGTCCCGAAGTCGGGCAAGCACACCAAGGAGGCGGCCGAACTCGCCGCCTGGCTCACCGCTCCGGCCCAGCACGCCAAGGTCTTCGGCGTGAACGGCAACATCCCCTCCTCCAAGGACACCCTCAGCTCTCCGGCGGTGCAGGGCGCCAAGCTGCCGTACTTCGGAGACACCCCGGTCGGCAAGATCTACTCGGAAGCCGCGGCCGGCATCACGCCCGCCCCGATCAGCCGTTGGGACGGACAGGTGAAGACCTTCCTCACCGACAACGGCATCCTCGACATCGAGCAGCGCGGCACCGACCCGGCGAAGGCCTGGGAGAACGTCAAGAAGCTGGTCGCCGACAAGATCGACAAGTAGCGGGGCCACGCGGCGGCCCGCCCCACCCGCCGCCTCCCGCCGCTTCCCCGCGGGTGGCGGCGGGCCGCCGCCGTCCGCGCCACCGCACCACCGCACGCATCGACCTGGAAGGACGCCCCCGTGGCCACCTCCGTACGGGCGACCAGTGGCGGCTCCCCGCCGCCCGCCGCACAGCCCCCGGCCCCCGGCACCGGCTCCCGCAAGCAGTGGCCCTCCGGCCGGGGCGGGCTGCGCAGCACGCTCTACCGCCTGGACCTGAAGGCGGTCCCCTACGTCTTCCTCGCCCCCTTCTTCCTCACCTTCGCGGCCTTCGGACTCTTCCCCCTGATCTACACGGGCTGGCTCTCGCTCCACCGAGTGGAACTCGGCGGCAGCGCGCAGTGGAAGGGGCTGGAGAACTACACCTCGCTGGCGGGCAGCGAGTTCTTCTGGAACGCCCTCGCCAACACCTTCACCATCGGCGTGATCTCCACCGTTCCGCAGCTGCTGATGGCCCTCGGCCTGGCCCACCTGCTCAACTACAAACTCCGTGGCCGCGGTTTCTTCCGTGTCGCGGTGCTCGCCCCGTACGCCACTTCGATCGCGGCCGCGACGCTCGTCTTCGCGCAGCTGTTCAACACCGACTACGGCCTGATCAACACGGCGCTGGGCTGGGCCGGCTTCGAGCCGGTCGCCTGGGAATCCTCCAAGTGGCCCGCTCAGATCGCGATTTCGGTGATCGTGACCTGGCGCTGGACCGGCTACAACGCCCTCATCTACCTGGCGGCGATGCAGGCCGTACCCCAGGACCTCTACGAGGCGGCCGCGTTGGACGGGGCCTCGCGGTGGCGCCAGTTCCTCAGCGTGACCATCCCCTCGATCCGGCCGACGATCCTGTTCACCGTCATCGTCTCGACCATCGGGGCCACCCAGCTCTTCGGCGAGCCGATGCTCTTCGGCGGCAGTGTCGGCATCAGCGGCGGCAGCGGGAACCAGTTCCAGACGCTGAGCCTGCTCATGTACGAGAAGGGGTGGGTGACCGGCGCACTGGGCCAGGCCTCCGCGATCGCCTGGGTCATGCTGCTGATCCTCCTGCTCATCGGCGGCCTCCAGGCTCTGATCTCCCGCTCGAACCGCAACCGCAGCCGCGGCCGTGGCCGAACCCGCAACCGCAACCGAACCCGCAACCGCGTCGGCCGCATGCGCACGAAGGCGGGGAGCTGAACCCATGACCCGCACACTCGGCACGACCGCCACCGGGGCGCCGCGCGCCAGGCGCCTTCGCCCGTCGGCCGGCCGCCAGCACCACGCCGGACCGCTGACCTACGTCCTGCTCGGCCTCGCCGCGCTGGTCTCCCTCTTCCCCCTGTACTGGAACCTGGTCGCCGCCTCCCATACGGGCGAGCGCGTGGTCAAGGCTCCGGCCCCGCTCCTGCCCGGCCCCCGGCTGTTCGACAATCTCTCCTTCGCCTGGAACCAGGTCGACATGGGCGAGGCGCTGGTCAACACGACGATCGTGGCCGGGCT
Source organism: Streptomyces sp. NBC_00536 (assembly GCF_036346295.1). Classification (NCBI taxonomy): domain Bacteria; kingdom Bacillati; phylum Actinomycetota; class Actinomycetes; order Kitasatosporales; family Streptomycetaceae; genus Streptomyces; species Streptomyces sp. NBC_00536. Next base: position 794,831 of record NZ_CP107819.1, read on the forward strand.
CGTGGCCCTGTCCACCGTCCTGTTCTCCACCCTGGCCGGCTTCGCCTTCGCCAAACTCGCCTTCAGGGGCAAGGGCGCGCTGCTCGCGATCGTGGTGGCCACCATGACGATCCCGCCGCAGCTCAGTGTGATCCCGCTCTACCAGATCATCACCGACCTCGGCTGGGTCGACCAGCTCCAGTCGGTCGTCCTGCCCTCGCTGGTCGCCGCCTTCGGCGTGTTCTTCATGCGCCAGTACCTCATCGAGGCCCTGCCGGTGGAGCTGGTGGAGGCGGCCCGGATGGACGGCGCGCACAGCCTGCGCATCATCTGGCACGTGGTGTTCCCGGTGGCCCGGCCCGCGATGGCGGTCCTCGGGATGCTCGTCTTCGTGCAGGCATGGAACGACTTCTTCTGGCCGTTCATCGCGCTGACCCCCGACGGGAACCCCACTCTCCAGGTCGCCCTGGCCGGCCTCGGCGCGGGAAACCACACCGTCGACCAGGCCGTCGTCCTGACCGGGGCGCTCATCTCCACCCTGCCGCTGCTCCTGGTCTTCGCCGTCCTCGGCAAGCACATCGTGGGCGGCATCACCGCGGGCGCCGTCAAGAACTGACGACACGACTTCATCCACACTTGCATGAGGAGCACTCTCCTATGACCACGTCCGAGACCCGGCCACTCACGGCCACCCGCACCTTTCCGCCCGATTTCCTGTGGGGCACGGCCACCGCCGCGTACCAGATCGAGGGCGCCGTCCGAGAGGACGGCCGGACCCCCTCCATCTGGGACACCTTCTCCCACACCCCCGGCAAGGTCTTCGAAGGCCACACCGGTGACGTGGCCGTGGACCACTACCACCGGTTCCGAGAGGACGTCCGGCTCATGTCCGAACTCGGCCTGGGCGCCTACCGGTTCTCCGTCTCCTGGTCACGCGTACAGCCGACCGGCCGGGGCCCCGCCGTCCAGAAGGGTCTCGACTTCTACCGCCGGCTCGTCGACGAACTGCTCGCCGCCGGTGTCACACCCGCCCTCACCCTCTACCACTGGGACCTCCCCCAGGACCTGGAGGACGCGGGCGGCTGGCCCGAGCGCGCGACCGCAGAGCGCTTCGCCGAGTACGCGGGCCTGGTGGCCGACGCCCTCGGAGACCGGGTGAAGCACTGGATCACCCTCAACGAGCCCTGGTGCAGCGCGTTCCTCGGCTACGGCTCCGGAGTCCACGCCCCGGGCCGCACCGACCCGGTCGCCGCCCTGCGCGCGGCCCATCACCTCAACCTCGGTCACGGCCTCGCCGTACAGGCCCTGCGGGCGGCGCTGCCCGGGGACGGTCAGGTCGCGGTGTCCCTCAACCTCCACGAGGTCCGCCCCCTGACCTCCTCGCCCGGGGACCGGGAGGCGGCCCGCCGCATCGACGCCGTCGGCAACCGGATCTGGCTGGGCCCGATGCTGGAGGGCGCGTACCCCGATGACCTGTTCCTCGACACCGGCCACCTGACCGACTGGTCCTTCGTGCGGGACGGCGACACCGCCACGAGCCACCAGCCCCTGGACCTGCTCGCCGTCAACTACTACACCCCGACGGTCGTCTCGCACGTCGGGAAGGGCGCGGAGCGGCCGCAGGACGATGGCCACGGGAACAGCGCGCACTCCCCCTGGCCCGGAGCGGACGACGTCGCCTTCCACCGGGCGCCGGGCGAACGTACGGCCATGGGCTGGCCGGTCGACCCGGGCGCGCTGTTCGACCTGCTGACCCGGACCGCCGCCCGGTATCCCGGCCTGCCGCTCGTCATCAGCGAGAACGGCGCCGCGTACGAGGACGAGGCCGGCCCGGACGGTACGGTCCACGACCCGGAGCGCGCCGCGTACATCCACGCGCACCTCGACGCCGTGCACCGGGCGATCGAAGCCGGGGCGGACGTGCGCGGCTACTTCCTCTGGTCTCTGCTCGACAACTTCGAGTGGTCCTACGGCTACGCCAAGCGGTTCGGCGCCATCCACGTCGACTACGACACCCTGGAGCGCACACCCAAATCGAGCGCGCACTGGTACTCCCGCGTGGCCCGGACAGGAGAGCTGCGCGCTCCCGACGAGGCGTAGCCCACGGCTCCCCGGCCGCGAGGCCCTGCCCAGAAGCGCCTGGGCAGACAGGCGGCGATCACCTACTGTTCCGCATCCGAGACGGAACGCGACCGGACGGCACGCCGGCCGGAGCGGACCCAGGGCGTGTTTTAAAAGTAGCGCCGGGCGCCCGGAGGGCGCGGCCCGCGGCGTCTGGTGCCGTGCATCGCAAGGCGGAGGATCGCCCGCCTACTGGACGTAATCGGGCGTTCCGACAACGCAGCGAGGCGCGGTGCCAGGCGTCGCGGGCCAGGCGGGACTTTTAAAACACGCCCTAGGCTGGAAACAGCCGCTGGAGACTGGTCCTGGCGAGCACCGCTGTCCGGACGGAGGCGCGGCGCGTGGAGATGGCTGCCGAGCAGGATGCCCGACCGCCACCGTCGTGGTCGACCCGGACGGCATGGTGAGCGGCTGGAGCGAGGGCGGGCGGCTGCTACTGGGCTGGACGGCGGAGGAGACCGTGGGGCGGCCCGTGACCGATCTGATCGCCGGTCGCCCACCCGGCTTCCCCGAGCACCTCGGCTCCGATCTCACCGGAGTCGTCCCGCTGCGCCACCGGGACGGTTCCACGGCGGACGCCGTGCTGACGGCCCATCCGCTGCGCGGCGCGGACGGCCGTGCGCTGGGCCACGTGGTGACCGCCCAGCTCTGGGGACACCGCCCGGTGATCGCCGACCGGGCCTTCGAGCAGTGCCCCTTCGCTCTGGGCGTCTACGACCCCCAGCTGCGGTTCCTGTGGGTCAACGCCTCCGCCTGCCGGGTGATGGCGCACTCCGAGGAGCAGGTGCTCGGTGAGAAGTACCGCGAGCTGTTCCCCGAACTGGACGACATGGCCTACACCGACCGGCTCTCCGAGGTGGCGAGGACGGGCGTGCCCGCACGTCTCATCACCGTCTTCCCCGGTGCCGGGATTCGCCGACCTCGTCAGCGTCGATCTGTTCGACGAGGTGCTGCGCGGAGAGGAACCGCCTTCCGCGTCCGCGTTCACCCCCGGTGAGAGCATCGCGCTCAGCCGTGCCGCCCAGCGCGGCGCGAAGGGGGACACCGCCCGGGCGCCCGGGACCACGACTCGGGTCAGCCACGCCCCCGGTTCCGTCGCCGCCCGCTGCATGGCCACCGGCAGGTCCACGGTCGAGCTCGCCGCCGAGCCGGGCCAGGGCGGCGAATGGGCCTTCGGCCCCGGGCTCGCCGCCGACCCGGCCCACTGGCCGCCGGGCAACCCGGTGATCGACGGGTCCATCGCCGCGGACGAGCTGACCGGCCGGATCACCGTGCCTCTCCGGGCGCGCGGCGCGCTGCTCGGCGTCGTCGCGTTCTCCCGCCGTGACCGGCCCGAGGCCTTCACCGCCGACGACCTGATCCTCGCCGAGGAGCTGACCGCCAAGGCGGCGGTCGCCGTCGACAACGCCCGCCGGTACTCGCGCGAGCGCACCACGGCGCTGACCCTGCAGCGCAGCCTGCTGCCGCAGCGACTGCCGAGCCAGGAGGCGATCGATGTGGCGTCCCGCTACCTGCCCGCCGGGACCGGCGCGGACGTGGGCGGTGACTGGTTCGACGTCATTCCGCTGTCCGGCGCCCGGGTCGCCCTGGTCGTAGGCGATGTCGTAGGCCACGGCATGGGCCGGCTGCGTACGGCGGTCCGTACCTCGCCGACGTCGACCTGCCGCCGGACGAGTTGCTGACCCACTTGGACGACCTGGTCCTCCACCTGTCCAGCGACCTTCAGCCCGCCGGCCGATCCGAGGCGACCGGCGAGTTCGGGGCGACCTGCCTGTACTCGGTCTACGACCCGGTCTCCCGCCGCTTCACGCTGGCGAGCGCCGGCCATCCGCTGCCGCTGATCATCTCTCCGGACGGCACCAGGCCCCCGGTACGCGCACAGCCGGGACCGCCGCTCGGCATCGGTGGACTGCCTTTCGAGGCCACCGAGCTCGAACTGGCCGAGGGCAGCCTGCTCACCCTCTACACCGACGGGCTGGTGGCGAGCCGCGAGCGGGACGTAGACCAGGGGATCGCCGAACTGCAGCGGGTCCTCAACCACGGGGCCACCTCACTGGAGGCCCTGTGCGACACGGTGATGGACGCCATGCTCCCCCGAACGCCGCACCGACGACACCGCCCTGCTGCTCGCCCGCACTCACGCGCTGGACCCCCAGCACGTCGCCGACTGGGACGTCGAGCCCGACCCCTCGCAGGTGCCGCGCGCCAGGAAGTTCGCCGTCGAGCAGGTGGACGCCTGGGGTCTGGAGGAGGCCTCATTCGTCACCGAACTGGTCGTCAGCGAGCTGGTCACCAACGCCATCAGATACGGCGAGCCGCCGATCAGGCTGCGGCTGATTCGCGATGCTTCGCTGATCTGCGAGGTCTCCGACGCGAGCAACACCGCTCCGCACCTCCGCCGGGCCCGCAGGTCTCCATGATGCTCTTCAGGGTGCCGAAGTAAACGATCGAAGCGCTTCGACGCCCTCACCAGCCCGGACGGGCCACCCAAGGGCCAGTAGGAGCCACCCTCGTGCCAGGGGCCCTTGTTTCTTACGAAACTTGTCCGTTACTTTTTGTCGCCAAGAGGTGAAGCGCTTCGATAGTCCCGGCCGCAGGGAGGCCGCCACCGAGCGCTGCCTCCATCGACTCTGACGCATCGTCAGGGCGTGACTCGACTCTCCCTACCCGAGGAGCCGTCATGACGACTCGCAGCATCACCGACCGCCTGGGTGGCCTGGCCTTCGGCGGGGACTACAACCCCGAGCAGTGGGACGAGCCGGTCTGGAAGGAGGACGACGAGCTCATGAGCCGGGCCAGGGTCAACCTGGCCACGGTGGGCGTCTTCTCGTGGGCCCTGCTCGAACCGGAGGAGGGGCGCTACGACTTCACCTGGCTCGACGCCCACATCGACCGCCTGCACGCGAACGGCGTGGCCGTCGACCTGGCCACCCCGACCGCATCCCCACCACCCTGGTTCACCCTGGCCCACCCCGATGCGCTGCCGGTCCGGGCCGACGGCACCCGCCTCGTCCACGGCAGTCGCGACGCATACTGCCTCGCCTCCCCCTCCTACCGCCGCGCTGCCCGCCGGATCGCCGCCGCGCTCGCCGAGCGGTACGGCGACCACCCCGCCCTCGCGCTGTGGCACGTGCACAACGAGTACGGCACGCTCTGCTGGTGCGACCACGCGGCCGCCGCGTTCCGGGTGTGGCTGCGCACCCGCCACGGCTCACTGGAGGCTCTCAACGAGGCCTGGGGAACGGCCTTTTGGAGCCAGCGCTACACCTCCTGGGAGCAGGTGCTGCCGCCGCGCGCGACGCAGTACCACAAGAACCCCGGCCAGACGGTGGACTTCCACCGCTTCTGGGGCGACGAGATCATCGCCGCGTACTGCGAACAGCGCGACGCGATCCGCGCGCACAGCGACCGTCCGGTGACGACGAACCTGATGCTGCCCTACTACCTCAGGCTCAACCTGTGGGCCTTCGCACGTGAACTCGACGTCGTCACCTCCGACCAGTATCCGTCCGAGCCCGGCCTGGACGCCTGCGCCCACGTGGCCTTCTACGCCGACCGCTCCCGCTCCCTGGCCGACGGCCGCCCGTGGCTGCTGATGGAACAGGGCACCAGCACGCTCTACGACGGCGAGCAGGTGCTCGGCAAGGAGCCCGGCGAGATCCTGCGCCACAGCCTCGGCCACATCGCGCGCGGTTCGGAGGGTGCCCTCTTCTTCCAGTGGCGCCAGTCCCGGGCCGGGGCCGAGACCTGGCACTCGGCAATGCTTCCGCACGCGGGTCCCGACAGCCGCATCTTCCGCGAGGTCACCCGGACCGGCGAGGCGGTCGCCCGGCTCGGCGAGCTGGCGGGATCCACGGTCACCGCGCAGGTCGCCGTACTCGACGACCCGGACGCCATGTGGGCACTGGAGGCGGACGGCCTGCCCTCCGCCCGGCTCGACTACCACGCGCCGCTCGCCGGGGCGCACCGGGCGCTGTGGGACGCGGGCGTCACGGCCGATTTCGCCCACCCGGAGCACGAGTTGAGCGGCTACCGGCTGGTCATCGCCCCGTCCCTCTTCCTGCTGTCCGACAAGGGCGCCGAGAACCTGCGCCGTTACGTCGAGGGCGGCGGCACGCTCCTCGTCCAGCACGCGAGCGGATTCGTCGACGACCGCGTGCACGCCCGGCTGGGCGGATATCCCGCGGGCCCGCTGCGCGAGGCGCTGGGCATCCGCGTCGAGGAGCACCGGCCGCTGCGGACGGATGAACGCATCACCCTGTCGGACGGATCGCACGGCACGCTCTGGAGCGAGTCCCTGCGCACCGAGGGCGCGCAGACGCTCGCCACCTACACCCACGGCATGCTGGCGGGCAGCCCGGCCCTGACCCGACACCACTGCGGCAGCGGACAGGGCTGGTACCTCTCCACCCGCCTGGACGACGCCGACTACGCCGCCCTGGTCGGCCGCCTGCTGACGGAGGCCGGTGTCGAGCCGGAGGTGCCGGGGCTGCCGTCCGGTGTCGAAGCCGTCACCCGGCACGCGCCCGACGGCCGCCACTGGCAGGTCCTGCTCAACCACACCTCCGAGGCCGTGCCCCTGCCGGAACCCGCCCACGACCTGCTCACCGATGCCCTCGCGCACGCGCTGCCGCCCGGTGGCTGCGTGGTTCTGCGCGGGCACTGACCTCGATGGAAGCCACCATGACGACGGAACCAGGGACCTTTCACTGGGGGCACGAGGCCCTCCACCTCGAAATCGCCCTCGATGACCACGGCAGCCCGCGCCTCACACACCTCGGACGGCCCGGCGAAGCCCGGGAAATCCCCGGTGCGTCGCTGCCCCTGGTGGAGGTGACGGCCGCGGGTCACGGCCGTGGCTGGTCGGGCGACCGCCTGATCGGGACCGATCTCGGCGGGCGTCTGCGCCACCGGAGCCACCGCGCGACCCGCGACGGGGACTGGCACACACTGACCGTCCACCTCCACGATCCGGAATCCGGGCTGACCGCGGAGGTGACCTACCGGTCACCGGACGGCATCCCCGTACTCCGCGGCGAAGTGACCCTGCGCAACGAAGGGCGGGCCGCGCTGCACCTGGAGTCGGTCAGCTCGCTCGCGGTGGGCTGCCTGACCCCGCGGGATCCTGCGGCCGTCGAGGACGCGGAGCTGCTGTGGGCCGAGAACGACTGGCTCGCCGAATGCCGCTGGCGGCGACAGCCGATGCGCCTGACCACACCGGCCCACGGCGGACGCGTGAGAAACGGGCACGGAAGAGCTGGCTTCACCCTCAACGGACAGGGCACCTGGTCCAGTTGCGGACGCCTGCCCATGGGCGGCCTGACGGACCGGCGGACCGGCCGCACGTGGGTGTGGCAGATCGAGCACAACGGCGGGGGCTGGCGCTGGGAGTGCGCGGAGCACGACCGGGCGGTCTACGCGGCGTTGTTCGGACCCACCGACACCCATCACGGCTGGCGGCACTCCCTCGAACCCGGCGCCGCCTTCCGTACCGTCCCCGCCGCCCTGTCCTTCAGCGCCGACGGCGGGCCCGACGCCGCGTTCGCCGCGCTGACCCGCTACCGCCGCGCCCAGCGCCGCCCGCACGCCGACCACCGGCGCCTGCCCGTCATCTTCAACGACTACATGAACTGCCTGATGGGCGACCCCACGACCGGGAAGCTGATGCCGCTCGTCGACGCGGCGGCCGACGCGGGCGCGGAGTACTTCGTGATCGACGCCGGCTGGTACGACGACGACAACGGCGGCTGGTGGACCACCGTCGGCGCCTGGGAGCCCGCCGCCTCCCGGTTCCCCGGGGAGCGCGGGATCCACGAGGTGCTGGACCGCGTCCGGGAGCGCGGCATGGTTCCCGGGCTGTGGCTGGAGCCGGAGGTGATCGGCGTAGGCAGCCCGATGGCCAAGTCCCTGCCCGACGGGGCGTTCTTCCGCCGCGACGGCGCCCGCGTCACGGAGGCCGGCCGCCACCACCTGGACCTGCGCCACCCCGCCGCCCGCGCCCATCTGGACCGGGTCGTGGACCGCCTCGTCGGCGAGTGGGGCGTCGGCTACCTCAAACTCGACCACAACATCGACCCCGGCTCCGGCACCAGCGCCCACCCCGGCGAGACTCCGGGCGCCGGCTTGCTCGGCCACAACCGGGCGCACCTCGACTGGCTCGACGGCGTCCTCGACCGGTACCCGCACCTGGTGCTGGAGAACTGCGCCTCCGGCGGCATGCGCTGGGACGACGCCCTGCTCTCCCGGATGCAGCTGCAGTCCACCAGCGACCAGCAGAACCTCGACCTCTACGCGCCCATCGCGGCTTCCGCGCCCACCGCCGTCACCCCCGAACAGGGTGCCGTCTGGGCGTACCCCCAGCCGGAGGACTCCCCCGACGAGGTGGCCTTCACCATGGCGGGCGCGCTCCTCGGCCGGATCCACCTCTCCGGCCGCCTGACCGAACTCGAACCGGAGGCCCGCGCCCTGGTCCACGAGGCGGTGGCGGCGTACAAGGCCATCCGCGCCGACCTGCCGCAGGCCGTGCCGTCCTGGCCACTGGGCCTTCCCGCCTGGGACGACCCCTGGATCGCCCTGGCCCTGCGCACTCCCGACACCACCTACCTCACCGCCTGGCGCCGCCCCGGAACCGACGCCACGGCGACGCTCCGCCTGCCGCACCTGCGGGACACCGCCGCCCGCGTGGACACGCTCTACCCCTCGGCGAGCCGGGCCGTTCCCGACTGGATGCCCGGCACGGCCGAGCTGAGGCTGACCCTGCCCACCGCGCCCTGCGCCGTCCTGCTGCGCATCACCCCCGCGGACCACGGCACTTCCTGAACCACCCCACCCCACGCCCACATCACGCATCACGCATCGACGAGAGGACCCATCGGGTGCCCCCATCGCACCGGCCGGACGGACGCTCCGCCAACCCCGTGATCCCCGGCTTCCACCCCGACCCCAGCGTCTGCCGGGTCGGCGACGACTACTACCTGGCCTGCTCCAGCTTCGAGTACTTCCCCGGCGTTCCCCTCTTCCACAGCCGTGACCTGGTGCACTGGACGCAGATCGGCAACGCCCTGGACCGGCCGGAGCAACTGCGTCTGTCGGACGCGTGGTCCTCCGGCGGGATCTACGCCCCCACCCTGCGCCACCACGACGGCCGTTTCTGGCTGATCGTCACCAACTGCAGCGAGGGCGGCGGCAACCTGCTCGTGACGGCCACCGACCCGGCCGGGCCGTGGTCGGACCCCATCTGGGCGCCGGGTGTCCCCGGCATCGACCCCGACCTGGTCTGGGACGAGGACGGCACCTGCTGGTGCACGGTCGCCGGGGGCTCGCAGGTCCGTCTCGACCCGTCCACCGGGCGGACGTACGGTATCCCGCGCCAGCTGTGGTCCGGCGGGCCCGGCGCCAAGGCCCCGGAGGCGCCGCACCTGTACCGGATCGGCGACCACTGGTACCTGCTCATCGCCGAGGGCGGCACCGAACGCGGCCACGCCGTGTCGATCGCCCGCGGCCCCACGCCCGCCGGCCCGTTCGAGCCGTGCCCGGCCAACCCGGTCCTCACCCACCGCGGCACCGACCATCCCGTCCAGAACACCGGGCACGCCGACCTGGTCCAGGGCCCCGACGGCTCCTGGTGGATGGTGCTGCTCGGCGTACGGCCGGGCGGCGGCACTCCGGGCTGGCACGTGCTCGGCCGGGAGACCTTCCTGACCCCCGTGAGCTGGGTGGACGACTGGCCGGTCGTCGGCGAGGTCACCCTGGACCTGCCCGAACTCCCGTGGCCGCTCTCCCCCGGCCCCGTCGAGGAGCGGCGGGACGACTTCGAACTCGCCGAGCTGCGACCGTCCTGGATCTCCCTGCGTGACCGGCCCGCCGAACACTGCACCACCAAGGAGCGCCCCGGCTGGCTGACGCTGCGCGCGCGGGGCGGCTCCCTGGACGAACCCGACGCGGTGTTCACGGGCCGGCGCCAGCAGCACCTCACGTGCCGGGCACGGACGCTGACCGACCCGTCGGAAGGGCGCGGCGGCCTTGCCGTCCGTCTCGACGAGCAGCACCACTACGCGATCGAGGCGTCGGGCACGGAGGTACGGGTCGTCGCGCGCGTCGGCCCGCTGCGCACGGTCGTGGCCGCACGCTCCGTGCCCGCCGGGCCGGTGGTCCTCGCCGTCACGATCACGCAGCCGCCGCCGCACGGGCCGTGCACCGGCCCCGACCTCGTCTCCCTCGGCGTCGAACAGCCCGACGGCACGCTCGCCGAACTCGCGACCCTCGACGGCCGCTACCTGTCGACCGAGGTGGCCGGCGGCTTCACCGGCCGCGTCATCGGCATGTACGCCGCGGAAGGCACCGTCCACTTCGACTGGTTCGAGTACGAGCCCCTCGACGGCTGAACCAGGCCCCCCATCCGTACGACCGACCGAAAGGCACGACACATGAAGGACATACGGCGCCGCGCGCAGCACCGCGGCCGCGGCCCGGGCCGCCTCGCCGCCCTGCTGCTGACGCTGGTCGTCATGCTGGGGCTGAGCGCCGGCACCGCGCTGGCCGGGCCCGACGACCACCGCAAGCCGTCGCGGCCGGTGGTCCGGGTTCCGGACAACCCCATGGACGCCGTCGCGCGGATGCAGCCCAGCTGGAACCTGGGCAACACCCTGGACGCCATCCCGGACGAGGGGTCCTGGGGCAACGGGCAGACCACCAAGGCGACGTTCGACACCATCGCCGGCCAGGGGTTCCGCAGCGTCCGCATCCCGGTGACCTGGACCGACCACCAGTCCGCCACCGCGCCGTACACGATCGACGCCGCCTACATGGCCCGGGTCGAGCAGATCGTCGACTGGGCGCTGGCCGACGGCCTGTACGTGGTGCTCAACGTCCACCACGACTCGTGGATGTGGGTCGAGAAGATCACGAGCGACCACGACAAGGTGATGGCCCGGTTCAACTCCACCTGGTCCCAGATCTCCTCGACCTTCCGTGCCGCGCCGCGCACCCTGATCTTCGAGGGCATCAACGAGCCGAGCTTCGCCAACGCCACGGACGCGCAGAAGGCCTCCTACCTGAAGGAGCTGCAGACCTCGTTCCACTCCGTGGTCCGCGCTTCGGGCGGCGCGAACGCGAACCGCATGTTGTCGCTGACCACGCCGGGCGGCAGTGGTGACCAGGTCCACCTGGACAACCTGTACACCACGATCACCTCACTGAAGGACCGTCAACTCATCGCGCAGGTGCACTTCTACAGCTGGTACCCGTTCAGCGTGAACGTGGCGGGCGGCACCCTGTACGACGACGTCGCGCAGAAGCACCTGGAGGATTCCTTCGCCGCGATGTACCGCACCTTCGTCGCCAGGGGCATCCCGCTCTACCTCGGCGAGTACGGCCTGCTGGGCTTTCCCGATCAGTTCCATCCCTCCCGCATCGAGCGGGGCGAGGCGCTGAAGTACTACGAGCACGTGGGCTACGGGGCCCGCAAGTACGGCTTCACCACCGCCCTGTGGGACGCGTTCGGCTACCTGAACCGCGACACCCTCCAGTGGCGTGACCCGGCCCTGTTCGCCGCGATCAAGTCGAGCTGGACCACCCGCTCGGGCACGGCATCCTTCGACAAGGTCTTCGTCCCGAAGTCCGGCCCGGTCACGGACAAGTCGCTCACCCTGAACCTCAACGGCACCTTCTTCCGCGGGCTGTGGCAGGGCGACACCAGGCTGGTCGCCGGACGGGACTACACCGTCACCGGGAACCGGCTGACCTTCACCGCCAAGGCGCTCACCCGTCTGGTCGGCAACCGCGCCTACGGCGTCAACTCGACGCTCCAGGCCCGGTTCGCCAGTGGGCTGCCCTGGAACATCGACATCGTCACCAACGACGCTCCGTCGGTGGCGGCCGCCACCGGCACCACGGACTCGTTCGCCGTCCCCACCCAGTACCGGGGCAACGACCTGGCGGCCATGCACGCCACGTACGCCGACGGCACCAACGCCGGTCCGATCGACTGGAACCCCTACCAGGAGTTCAACAAGGCGTTCTCGCCCGACTACCCGAACGGCACGATCATCCTGACCCCCGAGTTCCTGAGCGCGCTCCACGACGGGCAGCCGGCGACGCTGGTCTTCCACTTCTACAGCGGCGCCACCGCCACCTACCACGTCACCAAGTCCGCAAGCGCGGTCACCGGCACGGTCTCCTGACGCGCCACGCCCCCGCCCGCGCCCCGGCCGCCCGCTCCCCCGGGCGGCCGGGGCACCCCACCCAGATCGTCGAAGCGCTTCGACTCAGGGTTGGACACGCGTCCGTGCTGGAGCTAGTGTCGGCATGCGGAACACCACATATATGGTATGACGCGGACTGTCGAAGCGTTTCACAAGACTGGGAGAGCTAGATGGTAACCCTCGTCGAGGTCGCCCAGCACGCCGGAGTGTCGGCGAGCACGGTGAGCTATGTCCTCAGCGGCAAGCGGTCCATCTCCGCGACCACCCGGCTGCGGGTCGAACAGAGCATCCGCGAGCTGGGGTACCACCCGAACGCCGGTGCGCGTGCCCTGGCCAGCAGCAGGTCGAACATCATCGCGCTGATGGTTCCGCTGCGCACCGACATGTACGTGCCGGTGATGATGGAGATCGCCATCGCGGTCGCCACGACGGCCCGGACCCACGGGTACGACGTGCTGCTGCTGACCGGCGAGGAGGGGCCCGACGCCGTCCGCCGCGTCACCGGCAGTGGGCTCGCCGACGCGATGATCCTGATGGACGTCGAACTCGACGACGAGCGGCTGCCGCTGCTGCGCGGCACCGACCTGCCGTCCGTACTGATCGGGCTGCCCGCCGACACCTCGGGGCTGACCTGCGTCGACCTCGACTTCAAGGCCACCGGCGCGTTGTGCGTCGAGCACCTGGCGACGCTCGGCCACCGCGACATCGCCGTCATCGGCGAGGCCCCCGCGGTCTACGAACGGCACACCGGCTTCGCCGAGCGCACTCTCGACGGACTCCGCTCCCGGGCCCGGGAGTTGGGCATGAGGATGTTGCACCGGCCGTGCGGGGGCGGCTACGACGCGATGGCCGTCACCCTCGCCCGCATCCTCGACGAGCGTCCGGGCACCTCCGGGTTCGTCGTACAGAACGAGCAGGCGGTCGAGCCGCTGCTCGCCCTGTTGCGCCGCCAGGGCCGCGCCGTGCCCGAGGACGTGTCGGTGGTCGCGATCTGCCCGGACCAGGTGGCCGTTCAGGCCTCGGTGCGGCTGACGTCGGTCTCCATCCCCGCACAGGAGATGGGCCGGCACGCGGTCGACCGTCTGGTCGCCAAGCTCGACGGCCGCGGAACCGATGAAGTCGTGCTCATCGCACCCGAATTGACCGTACGGGAGAGCACGGGGTCGGCGCCCTCCCCCGCCTCCTGACCCGACACGCCTGCGGGGCCGAAACGCCTGCGGGCCGAGGCCGGTCCGCGCCCGGGGAAGGCGCGGACCGGCCTCGGCCCTGAGGTCTCGGGTCAGCCTCCGCTGACGGTCAGGTTGTTGGTGGTGAAGTTGAGGCCACCGGACGACGAGGTGATCTCATAGCCGAACTGGACGTCGCCGATGGTCTCGCTGCCGGGCATCCAGCCCTTGGTGTGCGCGATCCAGTGGAGGATCGGCTTGACGTCCACGGTTCCGGAGTGGGAGTCGGACGTCCGCAGGAACGAGAACACCTGGTTCGACCCGTTGGTGCCCTTGTAGACGTTCCAGTTGTGTCCGCCGAGCGAGACGGTGGCCTGCCAGGTGCCGATCGGGCCGACGGCCCCGTTGTAGTTGACCCAGAGCATGATCTCGTACCGGTGGCCGGTGTCCCAGATGTCGTACGAGGTGTTGTAGGCGCCGGACGACGGGACGCTGACGTTGTAGCTGCTGGTGAGCCAGCCGAGGGAGTCGATCGTCTTGTTGATCGTCTTCGTGGAGTTGGGGTAGGACTTGATGCCGCCGGTGTTGGGGTGATTGGCCCAGACACCCCAGCCGGTCCCGGAGTTGGCCCAGATGCACTGGCTGCCGGTACCGGAGCCCCAGACGTTGTTGTAGAGCTCGTAGCCGTTCAGGCTGGTGCTGCCCCATTGGTCGCAGGAGTTCCAGACTGCTGCCGAAGCGGGGGCGGAGGCCAGGCCGACGGTGGCACCGAGAGCCATCGCCGGCGCCAGCACCGCCATGGCGATCTTGCGCATCGCATTTTTGACCATGGTGTCCCTTCCATGGGTGGGGGGAAATTGCGGGAGTGCTACTGCGCCCCCTGGCGGGGGACGCGATCCTCTCCGGCGACGCGATCGATCGGGTGGGCGCCACCGGAAGAAGTCATGGCTTCGACGACCGGAGCACCGCCACGCCGTGGCGGCCGAGGGTCACCCGGTCGGTGACGGCCGTCCCGGTCAGGAGGTCGTGGTGGGTGCCGGGCACCTCGACGGTCACCGGCTCGCGGCCGTGGTTGAGCACGAACAGCGCCTCGCCCCGGCGGACCGCCTCGACCTGCTCGGGGAGGCCGTCGAGCACCGGCCGGACGCCCGCGCCGGAGGCGATCCGGGCCAGCAGGTCGCGCAGCGCCTCCGGTTCGGGGAGCGTGGAGACGTACCAGGCCCGGCCCTTGCACAGGACGGCGGGCAGTGCGTCCAGTTCGCCGCCCTTGTACGCCACGGCCTCCTCGGCGGTGCCGTCGCCCTCCAGCTCCTCGGACCACAAGGACCCCCTGAAGCCCTCGCAGGTGACGGTCTCCCCCGCGTCCAGCGGCCACCACTCGTGCAGCGTGCGGATGCCGAACAGCTCGCGCAGCCGGGGATCCATGCCGCCGGGGCGGACCCGGTCGTCCTGGTCGGCGACGCCGGTCTGGAAGCCGCAGACGAGGGTGCCGCCCCGGCCGACGTGGGCGAGGAGGTTGTCGATCGCCGCTTCGGTGAGCGCGTACAGCTGCGGCACGACGACCACGGCGTACGGCGTCAGGTCGTGCTCGGGGTGGGCGAAGTCCGTGGTGAAGTGCGCCTGCCACAGCGCCCGGTGCCAGGCGCGCAGGATGTCCGGGTAGTCCACCAGCTTGGACGGTCGGCCGTCCTGGGCTCCGGCCCACCAGGCGTTCCAGTCGTGCAGGACCGCGATGTCCGCGGTGACGTTCCGGCCGCTCACCCCGGAGGCGATCCGCTCCATATCCGCTCCGAGCTGCTTGACCTCCTGGAAGGTACGGCCCTGTTCCCCGGCATGACTGACCATGCCGGAGTGGAACTTCTCCGCGCCCTGGCGGGACTGGCGCCACTGGAAGTAGCAGACGGCATCGGCGCCCCGGGCCACGGCCTGGAGGGACCAGAGCCGGCCCAGTCCCCGGGGCTTGGGGTGGTTCACGCCCCGCCAGTTGACGGGCCCGGCGGCCTGCTCCATGAGCATCCACGGCCCGCGCGCCTGGGAGCGGGTCATGTCCTGGACGAGGGCGCCGCTCTGGGCGCCCAGCGGGTCGCGCGGATCCGGATAGATGTCGACCGAGACGACGTCCTCCTCCTCGGCCCAGCGCCAGGCGTCCTGGCCCACCCACAGCGGCATGAAGTTGCTGGTGACCGGCAGGTGCGGGGTGTGGCGGCGGACGATGTCCCGCTCGGCGGCGTAGCACTCCAGGAGCATGTCGGAGGTGAAGCGCCGGAAGTCCAGCACTTGGGTGGGGTTGCGCATGTAGTGGGGCAGGCGGGGCGGCAGGATGCCGTCCCAGGTGTCGTAGCCCTGGCTCCAGAAGGCGGTGCCCCAGGTCTCGTTGAGGGCGCCGAGGGTGCCGTACTTCTCGCGGAGCCAGCGGCGGAAGGCGGCCGCTGCCTCGTCCCCGTAGTCGAAGGTGCAGTACTCGTTGTTGATGTGCCACATCGTCAGGGCCGGGTGGCCGCCGTAGCGGGCGGCGAGGTCCTCGGTGATGGCGGCGGCGTAGCGCCGGTAGGTGGCGCTGGAGTGCGAGAAGTGCTGCCGGCCGCCCCACCACTCGGTCCGGCCGTCCTCGGTGACGGGCAGGGTGTCCGGGTGGAGCCGGCCCAGCCAGGGCGGGGGCGAGGAGGTC
Source organism: Streptomyces sp. NBC_00536 (assembly GCF_036346295.1). NCBI lineage: Bacteria > Bacillati > Actinomycetota > Actinomycetes > Kitasatosporales > Streptomycetaceae > Streptomyces > Streptomyces sp. NBC_00536. The sequence goes on from NZ_CP107819.1 coordinate 810,967, forward strand.
GGGGTGGCGAGGACGACGCCGATCCCGTTGTCGTGCATCAGGTCCATCAACGTGTCCAGCCGCCCGAACTCCCGGGCGCCGGGCTCCGGTTCCAGCGTCGACCAGGAGAAGACGCCGAGGGTGACCGAGTTGACCCCGGCCGCCTTCATCAGCCGCACGTCCTCGCGCCAGGTCTCCTCGGGCCACTGCTCCGGGTTGTAGTCGCCACCGAAGAGCAGGCAGCCTCGTGTCACATCACTCAGATCGGGCATCAGATGGGCTCCTCGTGGTGCGGGCGGCGCCGGTTGGCGGCACGGCGGACCGAAGGAGGGCTTCAGCCCTTGACGGCGCCGGTGAGCATGCCCTTCTTGAAGTGCCGCTGGACGAAGGGGGAGGCGATCGCGACGGGGATCAGCGCGAGGACCATGACGGCCATCTGCAGTCCCAGTGCGGAGAGTTGTCCGGTGCGGACCGCCTGCTGGAGGCCGGTCGGCGCCTCGGTGTGCTTCTGGACCAGCTGGATGAGCACGTTCTGCAGCGGCATCATCTCCTGGTCGGAGAGGTAGATGGAGGCGTTGAACCAGGAGCTCCAGTAACCGACCGCGTAGAACAGGGAGATGACGGCCAGCACCGCGCGCGACAGCGGCATGACGATGGTCAGCAGGATGCGCAGGTCACTGGCCCCGTCGATGCGGGCCGACTCGGTGAGTTCGGGTGAGATCCCCATGAAGAAGGCCCGCAGGACGAGGATGTTGAAGACGCTGACCGCGCTCGGCAGGACCAGCGACAGATAGGTGTCGGTGAGGCCCAGCGACTGCACCAGGAGATACGTCGGGATGAGGCCGGCCCCGAAGAACATGGTCGCCATCATGCTCATCAGGAAGAACCGGTGGCCCAGACTCCCCGGCCGCGACAGGCCGTAGGCCGCCAGCACCGACACCGTCATCGAGAACAGCGTGCCGAAGAGCGTGACACCGGCCGAGACCATGATCGCCCGGCTGACCTGGCCACCGCCGAGCAGTTCGGTGTAGTTGACGAAGGTGATGCCCCGGGGGATCACGACGAGGCCGCCGGCCCGGTCGATCACGGGTTTGGGCGAGAGGCTGGTGACGATCACGATCCACAGCGGAGCGAGCACCCCCAGGCAGCAGAGCAGGAGGAAGCCGCTCTTGGCTGCGAGTCCCGCCTTGCTCGGCGACTCCTCCCACACGGGGCGGGCGGGAGCCTTGAGGCTGCGGACGAGCTGTGTGTTGAGGCTCATTTCTTGTACACCCCCTGCTCGCCCAGCAGGTGCGCGAACTTGTTCGCGCCCAGGACGAGGCAGATTCCGATGAGCCCCTTGGCCAGGCCGACCGCGGCCGCGTAGCTGAAGTCGCCGTTCTGGATGCCCATGTTCCACACGTACGTGTCGAGGACCTCGCTGGCCCCCGCGCCGACCGCGTCCCGCTGGAGCAGGAACTGCTCGAATCCGACGCTCAGCGCGTCGCCCACCCTGAGGACGAGCAGCAGGGCGATCACCGGGCGCAGCGCGGGCAGCGTCACGTGCCACATGCGGCGCCAGCGCCCCGCGCCGTCCATGGCGGCGGCCTCGTACAGGTCGGTGCTGACGGCGGACAGGGCCGCGAGGAAGACGATGATCCCCCAGCCTGCGTCCTTCCACACGGACTGCGCGGTGACCAGGTACTTGAAGAGGTCCGCGTTGGTCATCAGGTCGAAGCCGCTCCACCCGTGCTGCTCCAGGGTCTGGGCGATGACGCCCGCGCCGCCGAAGAGCTGCTGGAACACGGTGACGACGAGGACCCACGAGAAGAAGTGCGGCAGATACATGATCGCCTGCGCCACGGCCCGCACCCGGGGCCGGATCACGCTGTTGATGAGCAGCGCGAGGGCGATGGGGACCGGGAAGAACAGCACCAGTTGGAGCGCGAACAGGAGGAGGGTGTTCTTGGTGGCGCTCCAGAACAGCGGGTCCTCGAACATCCGCGAGAACTGCTCGAAGCCGACCCAGGGACTGTGGAAGATCGCCGTGATGCCGTTGCTGGAGACGTACGGGTCGTAGTCCTGGAAGGCGACGATGTTGCCGAGCAGCGGGAGGTAGTTGAAGAGCGACAGCAGCAGGATGACGGGCACCGTCATCAGGATGAGCGCACGGTCACGGCGCAGCCGGATCCGGAACGCGACCGTGCCGCCCTTGCTCTTCCCGCCCGGCGCCCGCACCTTCGTCCCCGCGGTGGCGGCCCCGGCCTTCGTCCCCGCGGTGGCGAGCGCGACCGGCGTCGGCTTCTCGACGGCCGTGGGGGAACGAGTCCCGTCGGGCCTGCTCCCGGCCGTGAGGGACATCAGTTCCCGCTGCCGTTCTCGTCGAGGAGCTTCTTGTACCAGTCGCGCAGCTCGTCGCCGCCGGAGGACCTCCAGGTGGAGATGGCGGCCTGCACGTCGGAGAGCTTCTTGTTGCCCCGCACGTAGTCGATCTGCAGTTGCTCGTGCTGGCTGGCGAGGTTGGCGTAGCGGGTCGGCTCGACGATGGTCATGCCGTATATGGACGTCTTCTTCATGAAGGCCCCCATCCGCTGCTGCCACTCGACCTGCTTGCGGGCGACCTCGGGGAAGTCGGGGTGGGCGTAGTAGGGAGCCGGGGCCGCCAGCATCGTCCAGGCGTTGATCAGCTCGGAGTTGCCCTGGTCGGTCTTGACGGGGACGCCGTCCTTGACCGTGTAGTGGGTGCCCTCGACGCCGTAGTCGACGAGCATCCGCTCCTTGGTGCCGTAGGGAGCGGCCGAGAAGTTGGCGGCGGCCAGCGCGTTCTCCACGGTCTCCTTCGAGGCGTCCTTGCTGATCAGCGACCAGATGATGGCGGGCGAGGACGCCCAGAGCGTCGGGTTGCCGCCGCCGGCGCCGAAGATGTCCATGGCGTCGATCCGGAAGCCCGGGTTGGCCTGGGCCTGTTCGGCCGTCCTCTGGTACCAGGCGGACATGTCGTCGTTGTAGACCAGGATCTCTCCGGCGGTGAAGCGCTGGCCCGCGTCGCCGGAGCGCGCGATGTCGTCGGGGTGGACCACGCCGGCTTCGAACAGCTTGCGGGTCCACTCCAGGGCTTCGAGGTATTCGGGCCGCTCGATGGCGTACCTCAGCTTGCCGTCGTCATCGATGTTCCATTTGGGACAGGCGCCGAAGATGCTCCCCGAGAGCCAGCTCATGTCACCGCAGGCCCACACCTTGGCCTTGGCGCTGGTGACGTCCTTGGCCCAGCTGAGGAACTCGTCGGCCGACTTGGGTACGGACCAGCCCTTCGTGTCGAAGAGGTCCTTGCGGTAGTACGGCACGATGAAGTTCGCGGAGGCGGCGGGCATCGGGATACCGCGCAGCGCGCCGCCGAAGATGCCCATGCGCCAGGCGTCGGACGGAATCGCGGCCAGGTTCGGGTACTTCTTGACCTTGTCGCCCGCCAGGTGGGGGCCGAGGTCCATGAACTTCGCGGTGACCGCGTTCGCGATCTTGCCGACCAGGTGCCAGTTGGCCACGACCACCATGTCGGGTACGGAGCTGGAGGCGAGGACGGCGCCGAGCTTCTCGCCGTAGGTGTTGCCGTCCTGGTTCTGCCAGGTGACCTTGGTGCCCGCCGCCGCGTCGACCGCCTCGTAGTACGCGCACCCGGCCTTCGGCGGGGTGCCCCAGAGCGGGGACATGATCTTGAGGGGAGCGCCGGTGCCGAGCTTGGCCGGGACCGAGGCGGCGAGGGCCGCGAGGTCGACCTTGGCGATGTAGCCGTCCGACGAACCGTTCTTCGAGGGAAGGTCCGGCTTGGCGACCGTGCTGGCGACGTACGTCGGGAGCAGCTTGACGGCGCCCTTGCCCGCCGTGGTCCCGTTGGGCGTCCCGCTGCCCGAGCCGCCGCAGGCGGTGAGCAGCGGCATTCCCCCGGCCACCGCCGCGGTGGCGACCGCCGTGGAGGCGAGGAAGCTTCTCCGGCTCGGTCCGGAGGAGGCGGCATTCGGCGTCATTGCGTCAACCCTTCATGGCGCACCTGGTCACCCGGCGGTGGGGCCGTCGGCTGCGGTGTCGTGACTGGAACTGACTCAGCTGAAGCGGACATCCGACCACTGCGACGCGCATTACAGTCGAAGCGCTTCGATGTTGCAGTGAGGTTAAGTGAACACCCAGGGGCGCACAAGGGTGGCTTCCAAGATTCCCTCGTGGCCGGGAAGAGACTCTTCGTATGCGCTGCTTGAGGCAAGGGCATGGATCCCTTGACACCCACCCTGATGCCTGACGAGCATCGAAGCGCTTCGAAAACACCTGCCGCTCCACCTCAAGGGGATCCCGCGTGTCCGCACATACGCCGCACACACCACCACCTTTCCGCGACCCGACGCTTCCTTTCGCGAAGCGCATCGACGACCTCCTGTCGCGGCTCGCGCTCGACGAGAAGATCGGATTCCTGCACCAGTTCGCGCCCGCCGTGGAGCGGCTCGGCGTCGCCGCGTTCCGCACCGGTCAGGAGGCCCTGCACGGCGTCGCCTGGATGGGCCCGGCCACCGTCTTCCCGCAGGCGGTGGGCCTGGGCGCGACCTGGAACACGGATCTCGTACGACGGGTCGGCGAGGCGGTGTCCAGGGAGGTCCGCGCGATGCGCGCCCGCGACGACCGCGTGGGGCTGAACGTCTGGGCCCCGACCGTGAACCTGCTGCGCCACCCCCTGTGGGGCCGTAACGAGGAGGGCTACTCGGAGGACCCGAAGCTCACCTCGGCCATTGCCACCGCCTACACGCGCGGGCTGCGCGGCGAGCACCCGGCGTACTGGCGCACCGCGCCCGTCCTCAAGCACTGGCTGGCCCACAACAACGAGACGGGCCGCGACATCACGTCCTCCTCGGTCCGCCCGCGCGTGCTGCACGAATACGACCTGCGCGCCTTCCGCGAGACGGTCGAAGCGGGCGCGGTGGCCGGTGTGATGCCGGCGTACAACCTGGTCAACGGCCGCCCGAACCACGTCTCGCCGTATCTGCGCGAGCATCTGCGCACCTGGACCGACGAGGAGCTGCTGGTCTGCTCGGACGCGGGCGCGCCCTCCAACCTGGTCGACTCCGAGCACTACTTCGACACCCATGAGGAGGCTACGGCCGCCGCGCTGCTGGCCGGCGTCGACAGCTTCACCGACCACGGCACCGACAGTTCGCAGATCACCGCACGGATCCGCGGCGCACTCGCGCGGGGCCTGCTGACCGAGCCGGACATCGACGTGGCGGTCCGCCGCCAGCTCTCGGTCCGCTTCCGCCTCGGCGAGTTCGACCCGGCACACGACCCCCACGCGCTCACCGCGGACTTCGACACCCCGGCCCACCGGGCGCTCGCCCAGGAGGCGGCCGAGCAGGCCGTCGTGCTGCTCAAGAACAGCGGCGGCCTGCTGCCGCTCGCGTCCGGCACCCGGATCGCGGTGGTCGGCCCGCTCGCCGACGAGTGCAAGCTCGACTGGTACAGCGGTACGCTCCTGCACCGCTCCACGCCGCTGGCGGGCCTGTACGAGCGGTTCGGCCCGGAAGAGGTGCGGTTCGCGGAGGGCGCGGACCGGATCCTGCTCAAGACCTCGGCCGGAACCTTCCTGCACGTACCCGAGGCGGTCGCCGACGACGAGGTGCGCGGCGCCGCGGGCGCCCTCGACCCGGCCCTGCTCGCGGGCCGGACGGACCTGCCCCCGCTCACCACCGGCCCGACCGGCACCGAGCTCTCCCTCGTCGACTGGGGCGAGGGCGCGGCGACCCTGCGCGCCTCCGACGGCCGCTACCTCTCCGTCGCCGAGGACGGCCGTGTCCGGGCCTCCGCCGACCAGCCCGGAGGCTGGGTCGTCCAGGAGACGTTCCGCCTGGAACCGCACGGGAACGGGCACCTCCTCCGGCACGTCGCTACGGGCCTCCCCGTCTCTGTCGCCGCCGACGGCCTGAAGGTTGCCGTCGGGAGCGGGGAGATCTTCGAGGTCGTCGTCGTCGAACGCGGCGAGGACGCGGTGCACCGGGCCGCTACGCAGGCGGACGTGGTCCTGGTGGTCGCCGGCAACGATCCGCACATCAACGGACGCGAGACCGAGGACCGTACGACCCTGGCCCTCCCGGCCCACCAGGAGCGCCTCCTGCGCGCGGCCCGCGCGGCCAACCCGAACACGGTGCTGGCGCTGGTGTCGGCGTACCCGTACGCGGTCGATCACGCCGAGGTGCCGGCGCTGCTGTGGACGGCCCACGGCGGCCAGGCGGCCGGCAGCGCCCTGGCCCGGATCCTGGCCGGCGACGTCTCCCCCGCCGGCCGCCTCCCGCAGACCTGGTACGCCGGCGATTCCGATCTTCCCGGCCTCCTCGACTACGACGTGATCGGCGGCCGCCAGACGTACCTCTACTTCGAGGGGACGCCGCACTTCCCCTTCGGCCACGGCCTGTCGTACGCGTCCTTCTCCTACGAAGGCCTCACGACCCGCGTCGAGGGCGGGACGCTGCACGTGTCCTTCACGGTCGCCAACACCGGTGACGTCACCGCGGACGAGGTCGCCCAGCTCTACACCCGGGCCGTGGAGCCCTCGGTGCCACGGCCCCGCAGGGAACTGGCCGCGCACCGGCGGATGACGCTCGCGCCCGGCGAGGTCACGGAGGTCGCCTTCAGCCTACCCATGTCGGCCTTCGCGTTCTGGGACGTGGCGCAGGGGCGTCAGCGGGTGGCACCGGGCCCCTACGAGATCCTCGTCGGAGCCTCCAGCGAGGACATCCGCCTCACCCGGACCGTCGAGCTCGACGGCGAGCCGTCCCTCCCCCGGCCGGTCATGGCGGCCGGCCTGGACGCGGTGGACTTCGACGACCAGAGCGGCACCGAGATCGTGGACCGCACGAAGACCTCGGGTGACTCCGTCGCCCCTGTGGCCGGCCGGAGTGCGGGCGAACTGGTGTTCCGTGACTGTGATTTCGCGAAGGGGGCTGCCGGGATCACGGTGGAGGCCGCGGGTGAGGGCACGGTCGAACTCTCACTGGGTGACGGTCCGGTGCTGGCCGTGCTCGCGCTGTCCCCGGGCACGGCCGGGCCCTACGACTACGCCACCGTGAGCGCCCCCGTCCCCGTGGCGGCCGGTGTGCACGAAGTCCGCCTCGGACTGCGCGGCCCGGTGCGGCTCGCGCGCGTCACCTTCTCCGTCTGAGGCGGGGTGTGAGGCGGGGTGTGAGGCGGGGTGTGAGGCGGGGTGTGAGGCGGGGTGTGAGGCGGGGTGTGAGGCGGGGTGTGAGGCGGGGTGTGAGGCGGGGTGTGAGGCGGGGTGGCGTGCCCTCGGCACGCCACCCCGGGCGCGCTTTCAGCCGATCTTGGTCAGGTTCCAGTTCTGCGCGGGGCCGCCGTTGGAGGACCACTGGATGACCGGGATTGCGTCCCCGCTCGCATAGCCGTTGTCCAGGACCTTTCCGCTGTGCCGGTTGGTGAGCCGGAACGCACCCCCGCCCAGCGCGGTGACCGCCCACTGCTGGCCCTGACCGCCGCCATCGGTGCGCTGGACCAGCACCGTGCCGTCGGAGGTGCTGCCGTTGTCGTCGAGGGCCTTGCCGCTGCGGACACAGACCAGCTTGTAGTAGCCGTGGCCCAGGTCGGTGACCGTCCACTGCTGGGGAGTGCCGCCGTTGGGGGCCCACTGGGCGACCTGGCCGCCCTCGGTGGTGGTGTTGGCATTGTCGAGGGCCTTGCCGTTCTGCGCGCTGACCAGTCGGTAGACGCCGCCCGCGAGGACCGCCGGCATACCGCTGACCTCCACGCAGACCACGGAGTCGTTCGCGTTGGGCGCCGTGGCCGGCACGCTGACGTTGATCTGGCCGCCGCTGACCGTGTAGGCGAGCGAAACCGAGGGATTGCTCATCAAGTAGACGCGGCTGATGGTGTTCTGGACCGCCGGGACCTGCAGGGTGCCGCCCGTCGGCCATGTGAAGACGTGGGCGAAGAGCTTGCCGTTCTTCTTGGTGATCCTGCCCCACGACGGCTCGACGGCGAAGGGGCTGCCGCTGGTCCCGTGGATGCTGTCGGCGTGGGTGGCCATCCAGGAAGCCAGCCCGGTCAGTACCGTCGTCGCTCCGGCGGTCACGGCGCCGTCGCCCTTGGGGCCGATGTTGAGCAGGTAGTTGCCGTCCCGGGAGACGACCGTGACCATCTCCTGGACGATGTCCTTCACCGGCCTGTAGTTGTTCTCGGCCCAGTCGGTGTAGCCCCACTGACCGTTCATCGTGGCGCAGGTCTCCCACGGCCGGTCCAGCGGCGCCGCGGGCACGGTCTGCTCCGGGCAGGCGAAGTCACCCAGACCGAGGTCCCGCTTGACGCGTTCGTTGACGACGAGTCCGGGCTTTCGGGCCATCAGCCACCTGTAGAGGTCCTCGCCGTCGGCCTTGGTCCACCAGTCGGTGAGCGTGGGGGCGGCCGGGTTGGCACACCAGTCGCCGTCGAACCACAGGACCGCCGGGTCGTAGCGGTCCAGCAGTTCCTGCAGCTGGGCCTTCATGTCGTCGATGTAGGCGGTGCGGGCGGCCTGCGAGGACATGTCGGAGAAGAGGGTGCTCCGGTTGATGGTCTGGGAGGGGTGGGTCCAGTCCAGGATCGAGTAGTAGAGCCCGAACTTGACGCCCCGCTTCTCGCACTCGGTCTTCAGCTGGGCCAGCAGGTCGGGCTGGAAGCCCTTGTAGTCGTGCAGGTTGTACTGCTTGGTGCCGGTGGCGTCGGTGAAGCCCGCGACGTTGGAGTCCCACATCGCGTATCCCTCGTGGTGCTTGGCGGTGATCACGAGGTACTTCATGCCGGCGTTCTTGGCCAGTTCGGCGATGGTGGCGGCGTTGAAGCCCGCCGGGTCGAACGGGGTGGTCACCTGGGCCTGGTAGTCGGCCTTGTTCCAGTTCTCGCTGGAGAACGCCCACTCGCCATGGCCGCGGTAGGAGTAGGACCCGAAGTGGATGAACATGCCGAACCTGGCCTGGTACCACCAGTCCAGCTTCGAGGGGACGCCGTACGCCTGGGCGGTGGCGGGCCACACGGCCTGCGGGAGACCGAACGCCACGGCGCCGCCGGCGAGGGCTGCGGCCTTGATCAGGGAGCGTCGGCTGAGGGGGGACGAGGACATCGTTCGACTCCTGGAGGGTGAGGGGCAGGGGAAGGCGATCTGTTCGGTGAGCGGGCGCCGGGGCACCGCACTGGGTGCTGGCGCTACGCGTCCACGACCAGGACGATGTCCAGCGTCCTGGGCCCGTGTACGCCCTCGACCCGCTCCAGCTCGATGTCACTGGTGGCCGAGGGGCCGGAGATGAGCGTGAGTGGCCTGCGAGGATCGAGCAGGCTCAGCGCCTCGGGCACGTCGGGGACGATCTGGTCCGCCCGGACCACGCAGATGTGCTGGTCCGGCAGCAAGGTGAGGGCTCTGCGCCCCTGGCCGGATCCGTGGTCGAGGGTCACGGTGCCGGTGACGGCGATCGCGGTGGCAACCGTAGTGACCACGGCGTCCGCCCGGTCGAGTTGTCCCACCGTCAGCGGCGGAGCGTCTTCCAGCCGCGACCAGGGCCCTTCGGGGAGCAGGTCCTCGGGAAACCCGGGCGGCACCACCAGGGACCGGGCCCCGGTGCGGGCCAGCGCGCGCCCGACGGCCGCCGCCGCGCCGGCCGCCGGAACCCGGACCACCGTGGCGCGGTATTCGGCGGCGCGTTCGGCGAAGAGCCCGACGATGTCCGGTCCCGCGTGGTCGGCGCGCGGGGTGTCCGGGAGCGGTATGCCGTCGGGGTCCTCCGATCCGGGCACTCCGGCCAGGGCTGCCCGCACCGCGCTCAGTACGCTCTCGCGGTCGCTCATCCTCGTCCCTTCCGCTCCCCCGTCGCCGGGTCGTCTTCGTTCGCGGGTGTTCTCGTCCGGCGCCACCAGGCGCGGAAGGTTTCCCTGGGCGGCAGGGGTGTGTCGCGGCTGGCGGACCAGCGGGCGAACGGACCCGGCAGGGCGCCGATCCGGCCGTCGCGGGCCACCAGCCGGGCCCCGAGGGCGGCGAGCTTCTGGGCCGCGGCCAGTCGTCCCGGGGAGGACAGGGCGGCGCCGGCGGCCTTCATGGCGAGCGCCTCGGCGGTGGGCAGGACCCTCTTGCGGCGCCCCGCCTCCACGGCCTCCGCGCGCAGGTGGACCAGCACCTCGGGAATGTTGATCTTCACCGGGCAGGCGTCGTAGCAGGCGCCGCACAGGGTCGAGGCGAAGGGCAGGGAGGCCGCCCCGCTTTTGGTGTCACTGCCGATGCCGACGAGCTGCGGGGTCAGTACGGCGCCGATCGGGCCGGGGTAGACGGATCCGTAGGCGTGGCCGCCGGTGCGCTCGTACACCGGGCAGACGTTCAGGCACGCCGAGCAGCGGATGCAGGCGAGGGCCTGGCGGCCGACCTCGTCGGCCAGCGTCGCGGTGCGGCCGTTGTCGAGGAGGACCAGGTGGAAGTTCCGCGGGCCGTCGCCCTCGGTGACACCGGTCCACAGGGAGGTGTACGGGTTCATGCGCTCGCCCGTCGACGAGCGGGGCAGGAGCTGGAGGAAGACGTCCAGGTCGGCGAAGGACGGCAGGACCTTCTCGATGCCCATCACGGTGATCAGGGTCTCGGGCAGGGTCAGGCACATCCGCCCGTTGCCCTCCGACTCGACCACCACCACCGTTCCGGTGTCGGCGGCGGCGAAGTTGGCGCCCGAGATGGCCACCTTGGCCCGCAGGAACTTCTCCCGCAGGTGGAGCCTGGCCGCTTCGGCGAGATCGCGGGGATCGTCGGAGAGCCCTTCGGGAGCCGGCCTTCCCCACTCCCCCATCTCGCGCCGGAAGATCTCCCGGATCTCGGAGCGGTTGCGGTGGATGGCCGGCACCAGGATGTGGGAGGGGCGGTCGCGGCCCAACTGCACGATGAGTTCGGCGAGATCGGTCTCGTAGGCGCGGATGCCGGCGTCGGCGAGCGCCTCGTTGAGGCCGATCTCCTGGGTCGCCATCGACTTGACCTTGACGACCTCACGCGTTTCATCGTCACTGCCGCCGGTCGCCCGCACCAGATCGGTGACGATGCGGTTGGCCTCGGCGGCGTCCGCCGCCCAGTGGACCACTCCGCCCGCGGCGGTCACGCTCTTCTCCAGGCGCAGGAGATGGTGGTCGAGGTGGCGCAGGGTGTGCCGCTTGACGGCCGCAGCCGTCTCCCGCAGGTCCTCCCAGTCCTCCAGTTCGGCGGCGACCGCCAGCCGCTTGTCCCGGATGGTGCCGGTGGCCCGCCGCAGGTTCGCCCGCAGTTGGGTGTCCGCGAGCGCGGTACGCGCCGCCTGGGGAAAGGCCGGGCTGCCCAGCCATACGACGTTGTCGGCGCCGCTCACCGTGGGTCTCCTTCCGTCGAGGCCAGGATCTCGGCCAGGTGCATCGTTCCGACGCCGGTACGCAGGCGCGACAGGCCGCCGCCGATGTGCGTGAGACAAGAGTTGTCGCCCGCGGTCAGGAATTCGGCCCCGGTGCCGAGGACATGGCGCATCTTGTCGGCGAGCATGGCGTTGGACACGTCCGCGTTCTTCAGCGCGAAGGTGCCGCCGAAGCCGCAGCAGGACTCGGCGGCGGGCAGTTCGACGAGGTCGATGCCCTTCACGGCGCGCAGCAGCGCGAGCGGCCGGTCGCCGACGCGGAGCATGCGCAGCGAGTGGCAGGTCGGGTGGTAGGTGACGCGGTGCGGGAAGTACGCGCCGACGTCGGTGACGCCGAGGACGTCGACGAGGAGTTCCGACAGCTCGTACACCGTCGGCGCCACTCGCCCGACCGCCTCGGTGAGGGCGGCGTCCCCGTACTGGGCGGCCACCACCCGGTGGTGGTCGCGCACCATGCCCGCGCAGGACCCGGAGGGGACGACCACGGCGTCGTAGCCCGCGAAGACCTCGGTGAAGCGGCGCACCATGGGCAGGGTCTCGGGCCGGTAGCCAGTGTTGAAGTGCATCTGGCCGCAGCACGTCTGGCCCTGCGGGAACTCGACGGTGTGGCCGAGGCGTTCCAGCAGTGCGGTCACCGCCTGGCCGGTGCGGGGGAACATCGTGTCGTTGAAGCACGTGATGAAGAGGGCTATGCGCATGGGGTGTCCTGGGGCGGGGTGTCCTGGGGCGGGTCCGGGGGTGCCGTGAGGGTCAGGCCGTAGGTCCGCACCGCCGTGCCGGTGAAGACGTCGTGGCGCTCGGCCGGGCTGAGTCCTGCCGTCATCTCTCGGGCGGCGGCGACGACTTCGGCGTAGGTGGCGGCGAGCCGGCAGACGGGCCAGTCGGAGCCGAACATCAGCCGCCCGGGGCCGAAGGCGTCCAGGACGGTGTCGGCGTACGGCCTGAGGTCATCGACCGTCCAGGAGTTCCAGTCGGCCTCGGTGACCATGCCCGAGAGTTTGCAGACGGTGTTGGGGAGGGCGGCGAGGCGCCTGATCCGCTCCGCCCAGGGGGCGAGTTCGCCGGACGCGATGGGCGGCTTGCCGAGGTGGTCGAGAACGAAGGTGAGGCCGGGAAGGCGCTGCGCGGCGTCGATGGCGGCCGCGAGCTGGTGCGGCCGCACCACGAGGTCGTAGACGAGTCCGGCCCCGGCGATCGCGGTCAGGCCGCGCAGTGCCTCCGGGAGCACGAGCCAGCGGGGGTCCGGCTCGCCCTGCACCTGGTGGCGCATCCCCACCAGGTGCTCTCCACCGGGGACGGCGCGCAGCCCGGCGAGGGTGTCGGCGACGTCGGGTGCGGTCAGGTCGGTCCAGCCGACGACCCCGGCGACCAGGTCGCTGTGTGCGGCCACGGCCAGGAATTCCGGGGTCTCTTCCGCCGCGGTGATCGTCTGCACCAGCACGGTGGCGGTGACGCCGGCCGCGCGGGCCTCAGGCGCCAGGTCGGCGAGGGTGAAGTCCCGCCGCAGCGGGGCGAGTTCGGGCCCGGTGATCCAGTCCTGGTCGCGGACGGACAGGTCCCACACGTGGTGGTGGGCGTCCACGATTCCCGGCCCGTGGTCCACCCCGGTCACAGCTCCCACACCACCGGCAGCGTGGTGTCCGCGCCCTGCGCGGAGTAGTCGTGGACGACGTCCAGCAGCTCGGCCATCCGTGCCTGCCAGGCGATGTTGACCGGCAGCTTCTCCAGTGCGGCGATCATCGCCCGGTAGTCCTGGACCTCCAGTACGTGGAACAGGTCGGTGCCGCTGCGCCAGATCGTCCACTCGCTCACCCCCGCGGCGCGGATGGCGGCGGTCAGTTCCTCGGGCACCTGCCGGTGCGCGGCGTCGTACTCCTCGATGCGGTCGGCGCGGACCTTGGTGTGCAGGGCGACCTTCATGACGGCTCCTTCGGCTCCTTCGGCGACGGGGTTCCCCCGATGGGCGCGGTGACGGGGACGGGGGTGTCCGGGTCCAGCAGGCCCTCGGCGCGCAGCTCGTCCCACAGGGCGTCCGGGACCGGGCGCCGCAGCTGCTCCACGGTGTCGCGCACCTCCTCGGGGGAACGGGCACCGGTCAGGACGCTCGCCACGGCCGGGTGACCGAACGGGAAGCGCAGCGCGGCGGCCCGCAACGGCACACCGTGGCGCTCGGTGACCGCCAGCAGCCGCAGCGCCCGGTCGAGCACCGGCTGCGGGGCCGGCGCGTAGTCGTAGGTGGCACCCGGCCGGGGGGCGGTCAGCAGCCCGGAGTTGAAGACTCCGCCGATGATGACGCTGCGGCCGCGGGCGGCCGCCTCCGGGAGCAGCTCGCCAAGCCCGTCCTGTTCGAGGAGGGTGTAGCGGCCGGCCAGGAGCACCACGTCGATGTCGGTCTCGCGCACGAAGCGGGCGGGCAGGGCGGACCGGTTCATGCCGATGCCGATCGCCCCGACCACGCCTTCGCCGCGCAGCCGTTCCAGCGCCGGGTACGCCTCGCGCAGCGCCTGCTCGGCGTGGTCGTCGGGGTCGTGCAGCAGGGCGATGTCGACGCGGTCGAGGCCGAGGCGTTCCAGGCTCGCTTCGAGGGAGCGCAGCACTCCGTCGGCGCTGAAGTCCCAGACCCGGCGGTGGGTGGCCGGGACGGCGAAGCCGTGGTCGAGGTCGTTTCCGGGGATGCCCCGCGGGTCCGGCTCCAGGAGCCGGCCCACCTTCGTGGAGAGGGTGTAGCTGTCGCGGGCGCGGCCCCGCAGGGCGGCACCGAGCCGCCGTTCCGACAGGCCCAGTCCGTAGTGGGGGGCGGTGTCGAAGGTGCGGACCCCGGCGTCCCAGGCCGCGTCCACGGTGGCGTGGGCGGCCTCGTCGGTGACCGGGCGGTAGAGGTTGCCGAGGGCCGCGCAGCCCAGGGCCAGCTCCGAGACCGTCACCGCGCCGCCGCCCAGCCGGGCGCTCCTCACGACCGGGCCGCCGGGCGCAGCCGCAGTCCCTGCATGCCGCCGTCCACCGCGAGGGCGGTGCCGGTGACGGACGCCGCGGCCGGACCGGCCAGGTAGACGATGGCGGCCGCCACCTCGTCGGCGGTCACCAGACGGCCCATGGGCTGGCGGGCGTTAAGCGCGGCCCGTTCGGCCTCGGGGTCGTCGGCGGCGTCGAGCAGCCGGGCGACCCACGGGGTGTCGGCGGTGCCGGGGTTGACGCAGTTGACGCGGATGCCCTCGCCGACGTGATCGGCGGCCATGGCCAGGGTGAGGGACAGCAGGGCGCCCTTGCTGGCGGAGTACAGGGCGCGCTGCGGCAGTCCGGCGGTGGCCGCGATGGAGCAGGTGTTGACCACGGAGGCGTGTGCGGACCGGCGCAGGTGGGGCAGGGCGGCCCGGGTGGTGCGGACCACGCCGAGGACGTTGACGTCCAGGACGCGGTGCCACTGTTCGTCGGGGTTGTCCTCGACGTTGCCGACGGCGCCGATGCCCGCGTTGTTGACGAGGATGTCGATGCCGCCGAGCCGCGTGGCCGCCTCCTCCACGGCGGCGCGTACGGAGGCGTCGTCGCTGACGTCGGCCTTGAGGCCGAGCAACGGCTCGCCCACGCCTTCCGGATCGAGGTCGAGCACGGCGACGGCCGCGCCCCGCGCCGCCAGCGCGCGGGCCGTGGCGAGCCCGATACCGGACGCGCCGCCCGTGACGAGCGCCCTGAGGCCGGTCAGTTCGGTCATGCCACATCCTCCTGCGCGGCGCGGTCGGCCACCCAGAACGTGCCGTCCGGGTAGAGGTACTCGGCGATGGACTCCGCACGCATGGTGGCGGAGAAGCCGGGGGCGAGCGGGGCGGTGTAGTGGCCGTCCCGGATCACCACCGGATCGACGAAGTGCTGGTGGAGGTGGTCGACGTATTCGATGACGCGGTCCTCGGTGCTTCCGGAGAGGGCCAGGTAGTCGAACATCGACAGGTGCTGCACCAGCTCGCACAGCCCCACTCCGCCGGCGTGCGGGCACACCGGGACACCGAACTTGGCGGCGAGCAGCAGGATCGCGAGGTTCTCGTTGACCCCGCCGACCCGCGCCGCGTCGATCTGGAGGACGTCGATCGCGCCGGCCTGGAGGAGCTGCTTGAAGACGATCCGGTTCTGCACGTGCTCGCCGGTGGCCACCTTCACGGGGGCGACGGCCCGCCGTACGGTCGCGTGGCCGAGTACGTCGTCGGGGCTGGTCGGCTCCTCGATCCAGTACGGGTCGAACTCGGCGAGCGCGTTGGTCCAGGTGATCGCCTCGTCCACGTTCCACCGCTGATTGGCGTCGATGGCGATGCGGATGCCGTCACCGACGGCGGCGCGGGCGGTGCGCAGCCGCCGGATGTCGTCGCTCAGGTCGGCGCCGACCTTGAGCTTGATCTGCGTGAAGCCGTCGGCGACGGCCTGCTTGGCCAGCCGGGTGAGCTTGTCGTCGGTGTAGCCGAGCCAGCCCGGGGAGGTGGTGTAGCCGGGGTATCCGCGCTCCAGCAGGCCGGCCTCGCGTTCCGAGAGCCCCGTGCGGCCCTCGCGCAGGAGCGCGAGGGCGTCCTCGGGGGTGAGGGCGTCGGCGATGTAGCGGAAGTCGACCTGGGAGACCAGCCACTCCGGTGAGGCGTCGGCGAGCAGTCGCCACAGCGGCTTGCCCTCCCGCTTGGCCGCCAGGTCCCACACGGCGTTGACCACGGCGCCGATCGCCATGTGCATGACGCCCTTTTCGGGGCCGAGCCAGCGCAGCTGGCTGTCGCCGATCAGGTCGCGGCTGACCGATCCGGGATCGGCGCACAGCTCCTGGACGGAGCGGCCGATGACATGGGGCCGCAGCGCGTCGATCGCGGCGACCTGGACGTCGTTGCCGCGTCCGATGGTGAAGGTGAAGCCGTGTCCTTCGTGCCCGTCGCCCGCGTCGGTGCGCAGTACGACGTAGGCGGCGGAGTAGTCGGGGTCCGGGTTCATCGCGTCGGAGCCGTCCAGTTCCCGCGAGGTGGGGAAGCGGACGTCGTAGGTGTCGACGGCGGTGATCCGAGCGGAGGTTGCAGTCAAGGTGGTGCTGCCTTTCACGCTGGGGCGAAGATCTGGCGCTGGCTGCCGAGGCCGTCGATGGAGAGCTCGACCGTGTCGCCGGGGCGGAGGTAGGGGGTGCCGGAAAGACCGAGGGCCACGCCCGCGGGCGTGCCGGTGTTGATCACGTCGCCCGGTTCCAGGACCATGTACCGGCTCAGGTACCAGACGATGTGGCCGACCGTGAAGATCATGTCGCTGGTGTGACCGTCCTGCCGCTTCGCACCGTTGACGCTCAGGTGCAGGCCGAGGTCCTGCGGGTCGCCGGCCTCGTCGGCGGTGACCAGCCACGGGCCGAGCGGGTTGAAGGTCTCGCAGGATTTGCCCAGGTCCCACTGCGACGAGTACTCCAGCTGGAATTCCCGCTCCGATACGTCGTTGCTGATCGTGTACCCGGCGATCACGGCCCGCGCGGCATCCGGTCCGTCCAGGTAGCGCGCCCGGCGGCCGATGACGACCGCGAGTTCGACCTCCCAGTCGGTCTTCACCGATCCACGGGGGATCAGCACCTCGTCGTACGGGCCGACGACCGTGCCCGGGTCCTTCATGAACACCACCGGACGCGCGGGAATCGCCGCGCCGGTCTCGGCGGCGTGATCGCGGTAGTTCAGGCCGACGCAGACGACCTTGCCGGGGCGGGCGACGGGCGGCCCGATGCGCAGGCCGTCCCGGTCCAGTTCGGGCAGCTCCCCCGCCGAGACCGCCGCGCGGGCCCGGTCGATCCCTCCGGAGGCGAGGAAGGCACCGTCGATGTCCCGGGTCACGGAGGACAGGTCCAGCAGCCGGCCGTCGTCGACGCGCACCGCGGGCCGCTCTTCACCTGGGGATCCGACTCGTAGCAGTTTCACCGGGCAGCTCCCTTGCCGGACGGGTTTCGGTTTCGTGTGGGGGACCGGCCGTACGGGCGGGCCACCTGAGGTGCGCCGGTACGGGCCGTTCGCCAGGGCTCCGGCCATCCGCATGGTCAGTCATCGGATGTATCGCGGGCCACAGCGAACATAGACGCGGAGATCGCACCTGACAATGGATTCCTCGGATGTATTTCCCCGCCATTGTCGGCAGACGCTCTCTTGGGGCGACCCTTCCGAAGCCGTCCGAGGCACGCCTCCTGAAGCACCATCACCCGCGAGCAATCGGACATAACACGGGGTCAGATGGAGTCCGGCGCTATGACGACGTCCCGCGACACGAGGGCCCGGCCCATCAAGTCAGGCCCGCGCTCTTGTCAACCTCGGCAACGTCGTCGTAACGTCCCGTCCGAGATACATCGGAGGAATGGCCGGATCATTCGGTGCGCCGCCCGGCGCCCCCGCCGCCTTCCACACGGCGCGTACGTCCCCTGACCCTCGCCGCGCCCCCCGGCTAAGGAGAGAACACGGCCATGAAGCACACTCGCACCCGGTCCACCGCCGCAGCCGCCACCGCCACCGCCGTCCTCGCGCTGCTGGGTCTCACCACCGCGTGCAACCGCGAGAGCCCCGGCGCGGCCGCCCCGGGCGGCGCCACGTCCGCCATCGGCATCGACCTGCCCCGCGCCGACTCCGACTTCTGGAACTCCTACGCGCAGTACGTGAAGAACGGCATCAAGACCGACGGCATCAACGCGCTGCCGCTGAGCAACTCGCAGAACGACGTCACCAAGCTGGTCGCCAACGTGCAGGTGTTCCAGAACACGGGCGCCAAGGCCGTCGTCATGGCACCCCAGGACACCGGTGCCATCGCCTCGACCCTGGACACCCTCGCGTCGAAGAAGATCCCGGTGGTCAGCGTCGACACCAGACCCGACAAGGGCGCTGTCTACATGGTCGTCCGAGCCGACAACAGGGCGTACGGCACCAAGGCGTGCGAGTTCCTCGGCAAGCAGCTGGGCGGCCAGGGCAAGGTCGCGGAGATGCAGGGCGCCCTCGACTCCATCAACGGCCGCGACCGCTCCGAGGCGTTCGCGGAATGCATGAAGACCAAGTTCCCCAACATCCAGGTCTTCGAGCTGCCCACCGACTGGAAGGGCGACGTGGCCTCCGCCAAACTGCAGAGCCTGCTCGCGCAGCATCCGGACCTGAACGGCATCTACATGCAGGCGGGCGGTGTGTTCCTGCAGCCCACCCTCGCCCTGCTGGAGCAGAAGGGCCTGCTCCAGCCCGCCGGGCAGAAGGGCCACATCAGCATCGTCTCCAACGACGGCATCCCGCAGGAGTTCGACGCCATCCGCAAGGGCCGGATCGACGCCACCATCTCCCAGCCCGCCGACCTCTACGCCAAGTACGCGCTGTACTACGCCAAGGCCGCCGCCGAGGGCAAGACCTTCCAGCCGGGTACGACCGACCACGACTCGACGATCATCAAGCTGCCCAACGGCCTGGAGGACCAGCTCCCCGCTCCGCTGGTCACCAAGGAGAACGTCGACGACAAGACCCTGTGGGGCAACAACGTCGGCTGATGTCCGCCGGGCCCACCCCGCGCGCGGTCGGGAACGGACACCCCCCGTCCCCCGATCGCGGCCCCTCCCCCACAGCCCGGGCGCGCCCCCGCGCACCTCGGCGCCCCAGCCTCCCCCCGTACACGAAGGACGGTATCCACCATGGCGGACACCGCGACCGCCCCGGCGGCCGGCCCCGGCACCCCGGCCCCCGTGGCCGAGGCGACCGGCATCAGCAAACGGTTCGGCGCGACCGTCGCGCTGCGCGACGCCCGCATCACCATCGCCCCGGGCGAGTCGCACGCCCTGGTCGGCCGCAACGGCGCCGGCAAGTCGACGCTCGTGTCCGTCCTCACCGGCCTCTCGCAGCCCGACACCGGAGCGCTGCACTTCTCCGGCGCGCCGGCCCCCGCCTTCGGCGACATCGACGCCTGGCGCTCCCGCGTCGCCTGCGTCTACCAGCGCTCCACGATCATCGGTGAGCTGACCGTCGCCGAGAACCTCTTCCTGAACCGGCAGAGCGGCGGCTCGCTGCGGCCCATCCGCTGGAAGCGGCTGCGCCACCGCGCCGGGGAACTCCTCGGCGAATACGGGGTCGACGTCGACCCCGCCGCCCGGGCGGGGGACCTCACCGTCGAGCAGCGGCAGTTCGTGGAGATCGCCCGGGCCCTGTCGTTCGGCGCCCGCTTCATCATCCTCGACGAGCCGACCGCGAAGCTCGACGGCCGCGGCATCGGCCGCCTCTTCGGCAAACTCCGCGACCTCCAGCGCCAGGGTGTCGCCTTCCTCTTCATCTCCCACCACCTGCAAGAGGTGTACGACCTCTGCAGCACGGTCACGGTCTACCGCGACGCGGCCCACATCCTCACCGCGCCCGTCGCCGAACTCGGTCGTGCGGCGCTGGTGGAGGCCATGACCGGCGAGTCCTCCGCCACGGTCACCGCCACCGCGGGCCGCCCCCCGGCCACGCGGGCCGACGCGACGGAACTGCTGGCGATCGACGGCCTGACGCTCCCCGGTGCCTGCGAGGACATCTCCCTCTCCGTACGCTCCGGCGAGGTCGTCGGGCTCGCCGGCGCCACAGCCAGCGGCAACGTGCAGGTGGGCGAGGCGGTCGCCGGTCTGCACCGCGCCAAGGCCGGACGGATCTCGGTCGGCGGCAAGACCGTGCGCACCGGCAGTGTGCCCTCCGCGCTCACCGCCGGCGTCGGCCTGGTCCCCGAGGACCGCCACCACCAGGGGCTGGTCAACAACCGCAGCGTGGCGGAGAACGCCACGCTCACCGTCACCGACCAGCTCGGCCCGTTCGGCATCGTGCTGCCCGCCCGTACCAGGGCCTTCGCGCAGCGCATGATCAGGGACCTCGACATCAAGACCCCCGGCGGCGCCACCCCGGTCTCCGCCCTCTCCGGCGGCAACCAGCAGAAGGTCGTCGTCGCCCGCGCCCTGGCCACCGATCCGCACGTGCTCGTGGCCATCCGCCCCACCAACGGTGTGGACGTCAAGTCCAAGGAGTTCCTGCTCGGCAGGATCCGGCAGGTCGCGGACGGCGGCAGGGCCGCGCTGATCGTCTCCGACGAGCTGGACGACCTCAAGGTCTGCGACCGGGTCGTCGTCATGTTCCACGGGCGGGTGGTGGCCGGGTTCGCCCACGGATGGAAGGACGAGGACGTCGTCGCCGCCATCGAGGGCGTCGCCGGCCACCCGGCTCCTGCCACCCCGTCTCCCCCGTCCGCCCTACCCGCCTCCTGCGCCTCATCCGGCGCAGACGAGCACGGAAGGTAGTCATGTCCGCCACCTCAGATCTCACCGAGCACGCACCGGGCACGGCGGCGCCGGCCGCGGCGGACACCGCCCGCCGCGGAGCCGGCCTCGGGCGCCTGCGTGAACTGTCCCTGGTCCCGGCGATCCTCGTCCTGGGCCTGATCGGGTTCATCGTCTCGCCGGCCTTCCTCACCGCCGACAACCTGATCGGTGTGGCCCAGCAGTCCACCGAGCTGAGCCTGCTGGTGCTCGCCACGACCTTCGTCCTGATCTCCGGCCGGATGGACCTGTCCCTGGAGTCCACCATCGGCGTGGCGCCCGTCATCGCCGTGTGGCTGATCCTGCCCGCCAGTGGGGGCCGGTTCACCGGACTCGGCCTCTTCCCCGAGTGGATGGCGATCCCGCTCTGCCTGCTGGTCGGGGCGCTGATCGGCGCCGTCAACGGCTTCCTCATCCTCAAGCTGCGCCTCAACGGCTTCATCGTCACCCTCGGCGCCCTGACCATGCTCCGCGGACTGCAAGTCGCCCTCTCAGAAGGCCAGTCCATCGTCGAGCTGCCTTCGTCCTTCACCTACCTGGGCAGGGCGTCCTGGCTGGGCGTGCCCGCCGCGATCTGGGTGTGCGCGCTGCTCTTCGCGATCGGCGGCAGTGCCCTGGCCTGGCTCCGGCACGGCCGGGCGCTGTACGCGATCGGCGGCAATGCCGAGGCCGCCCGCACCGCGGGCATCCGCGTCGACCGCACCGTGTGGGTCGTCCTCGTCCTCGGCGGCGTACTGGCCGCGTTCGCCGGTATCCTCTACAGCGGGCACTACGGCTCCATCTCCGCCACACAGGGCAGCGGATGGATCTTCCAGGTCTTCGCCGCGACCGTCATCGGCGGAGTCAGCCTCAACGGCGGCAAGGGTTCCGTTTTCGGCGCCCTCACCGGCATCCTCACCCTCCAGCTCGTCGTCAACGTCATGACGCTGGCGGGCGTTCCGCCCCTGTGGAACCAGTTCCTGAACGGCGCCATCATCATTGTCGCCCTGGTCATCTCCCGGTTCGCGTCCGGTGAGAAGCAGGAATAGCCTCGTCCCGCAAGCGGCTCCGCAGGCCCCGGTCCGGGTCCGGCGGAGCCACCACCCCGCACGCACCCGGCACGGAGAGGCACGTTAGTGGCACTGACGGACGAGGCGATCGACAAGATCAAGGCGATGATCCTCGACGGAGAACTCGCGCCCGGCTCCCGTCTGCCCAAGGAGGAGGTCCTCGCCGGACAGCTCGGCTTGTCCCGGAATTCGCTGCGCGAGGCCGTCCGGGCGCTGACGGCCATGCGGATCCTGATCACCCGTCAGGGCGACGGCACCTACGTTTCCAGCCTGGAGCCCCATCTCCTGCTGGAGAGCCTGTCCTTCGCCGCCGATGTCTCCCAGGGCCGCACGGCACTGCAACTGCTCCAGGTACGCCGACTGCTGGAACCGCAGGCGACCGGGCTGGCCGCTGCCCTGCTGACGCAGGAGGACCTCCAGGAACTGCGCGACATCCTCGACAGGTCCCGGGCCGCCACCACCGTGGAGGAGTTCGTCGCCCACGACATCGCCTTCCACCTCAGGATCGTCGAAGCCGTCGGCAACCCCGTGCTGTCGATGCTTCTGCAGGTGCTCTCCACCCGCACCCAGCGCGTCCGCATCGTCCGCGGCAGCCGGACCCGTCACGCACTGGACAACGCCCACCAGGACCACGAGCAGATCCTCGGCGCGCTCCAGGCACGCGACGCCCTGCTGGCCACCGCCGCCACGACCGTCCACATCACGGCCGTGGAGCAGTGGCTGGCCGCCAGCCTGAGCGACGACCCGCTGCGAGCGATCGACGACTGACCCGGTCGCCCTGGCGGCCACAGCACTAGTGCTGTGGCCGGAAAGGTTCACCGTGTCACGGCGCCCGGCACGGCACCTCGCCGCGTTGTCGGACCACGACGGTACGTCCAGTACGAGTCGCGGCCCTCCGCCTTGCGATGCACCGCACCGAACACCGCGACCCGGCAAACCTTTCCGGCCACAGCACTAGCGTGCGGGCAGGCGGGCGGGATCGGCGATGATCTGCCGGACGGTCGACCACGCCGC
The DNA here is from genome assembly GCF_036346295.1 of Streptomyces sp. NBC_00536. Classification (NCBI taxonomy): domain Bacteria; kingdom Bacillati; phylum Actinomycetota; class Actinomycetes; order Kitasatosporales; family Streptomycetaceae; genus Streptomyces; species Streptomyces sp. NBC_00536. Next base: position 833,691 of record NZ_CP107819.1, read on the forward strand.
GCCCAGCACCGGTCCGCGCCGGCCCAGGGCGGAGGGGCGTACCGCCTCCGGGGTCCAGGGCCGGACGGTGATCCGGGCGGCGAGTTCGGCGCGGATGGCAGGGAGGAGCCAGTCGGCGAGTTCGGCGTAGGCGCCGCCCAGGACGAGGCCGTCCGGGTCGATCAGGTTCACCGCCGAGGTCAGGGCGAGGCCCAGGGCCCGCCCCGCGCGGTCCAGGGCGCGCAGGGTCGCGGCGTCCCCGGCGGCCGCCCGCTCGGCGAGCAGGGCCACCGGGTCGCCGACGTGCGCGAGCCCGGCCTCGCGCAGCACCGCCGCTTCGCCCGCGTACTGCTCCAGGCAGCCGCGTGCCCCGCAGGCGCAGCGGGCGCCCTCCGGGTGGACGGGCAGGTGGCCGAGTTCGCCCGCGAAGCCGCGGGCGCCGCGGAACAGCTGCCCGCCGATGACCAGTGCGGCGCCGATTCCGGCCTCGGCGGAGACGTGTACGAAGGTCTCGGCGGGGTTGCCCCGGTGCCACTGCTCGGCCAGCGCCCCGAGGTTGGCTTCGTTCTCCGGCTCGGGCGCGGTGTCGGGGTCGGGCCAGTGGTCGGCGGGGCGCACTGCCTGCCAGCCGAGGTTCGGCGCGTTCGCGACCAGCCCGCTCGGCGTGTTCGGCACCACCCCCGGCACGGCCAGGACGCGTCCCTCGACGCGCAGGCCGAGGGCCGCGGCCTCGGACTCCGCCTCGGCGCCCAGCGCGGCGGCCTCCGCCAGCACCAGCCCGGCCGGCCGGCCCGCGTTGGCCCGCTCCACCCGGCGCCACACGCGGGGTTCACCGCGCAGGTCCACGACGCATGCGGCGAGATGGGTGACGCCGATCTCCAGGCCGAGGCCCGCGGGACCCCGGTCGTTGAGGGCCAGTGCCCGCCCGGGGCGGCCGACGCGACCGCTGGGCGCGGTCTCCGTCTCGGTCAGCGCCCCGCGGCCGATCAGCTCGTCGACCATGGAGGAGACGGCAGGCCTGGTCAGGCCCGTGTGCCCGGCGACGTCCGCCCGGGAGAGCGGGCCGTGCGCGGCGACCACGCCGATCACCGCCGCGAGGTTCTGCCGACGCATCCCCTGCTGCGAGGCGGGCGCGGTCTCCACGCCCCCGCCCGCCCTGCCGATCCCCGTCATTGGCCCGGCCCTCCTATCGTTCTTCCGGCGAAACCTCCTGCAAGGCCCGCGCCCGCCGCAGCGTACTGGTGATCCGTTCGAGCGTGTCGTCGTCACGGGGTACGGGGTCCAGCACCCGGCCCCCGGCGGTCCCCCAGCGCCGGGCGACGGCGTCGGCGGGCTCGCCGGTGAGCAGTGCGGCGGCCTGGGCGGCGGCCCCGAGCGCGACCGGTTCCCGGGCCTCGGGCACCTGGACCGCCCGGCCGGACAGCCGCAGGACGGTCCGCTGCCAGGCCCCGCCGCGGGCACCGCCGCCGATCAGCAGCAGTGGTTCGTCGGGGGCGGGGCTCTCGCCTCCGGCGCGCAGTACGCCGTCCAGGGCCGCGAGCAGGGCGTGGGCGGCGCCGTCGTAGGCGGCCTGGAGCAGCTGTCCCGGTGTGGTGTCGTGGCGCAGGCCGTGGACCAGCCCGGAAGCACCCGGGAGGTCGGGGGTGCGCTCGCCGTCCAGGTAGGGAAGGACCACCACCGTGCCGCCCGCCTCGACGTCCTCGCGGTCGCGGCCGACGAGGGCGGCGAAGCGGTCGACGGCGAGGGTGCAGTTGAGCGTGCAGGCGAGCGGCAGCCAGCCGCCGAGGGCGTCGGCGAAGCCGGCGACGGTTCCGCTCGGGTCGGCGGGCCGGGTCCGGCCGACGGCGTAGACGGTGCCGGAGGTACCGAGGCTCAGCACCGGACGCCCGGGGGTCAGGCCCAGCCCGAGGGCGGCGGCCATGTTGTCACCGGTCCCGGTCGCCACCAGTGCGCCCTCGCGCAACGGCATCCCGGCTCGGACGACGCCCGCCCGGGCTCCCGGCGGGAGGACCCGCGGCAGCAGCCCGTAGTCGAGGCCGATCCGGTCGAGGACGTCCTGGTCGTAGCCGTCCGGGCCCCACCAGCCGGTTCCCGAGGCGTCGCCGCGGTCCGTCACCGGCTCACCGGTCAGCCGCTCCGTCAGGAAGTCGTGGGGAAGCCGGACGGCCGCGACGCGGTCGACGGCGGCAGGCTCGTTCGCGCGCAGCCAGGCCCACTTGGCGGCCGTGAAGGCGGCCGCGGGGACGCTTCCGGTGCGGCGGGCCAGCTCTGCCGCGCCGAACGCGGCTGCGAGTCCAGCGGCCTGCGGGGCGGAGCGGACGTCGTTCCAGAGCAGTGCCGGGCGCACCGGCCGTCCGGCCGCGTCGAGGGTGACCAGGCCGTGCTGCTGGCCGGCGATCGAGCAGGCGGCGGCGCGGTCCGCCCAGCCGGTGGCGGCCATGGCCTCGCCGAGCGCCCGCCACCACTGTTCGGGGTCGCTCTCGCGTCCGACGCCCTCACTGACGGTGTGTGCGGCGCGGCCCTCGCCCACGACGGCGCCTGTGTCGATGTCGACGGCGAGGGCTTTCGTGGACTGGGTCGAGCTGTCGACACCGATCACGACACGCTGAGCAGACATGCGTTCCTCCGGTGGGGTTCCTTCTGGCGTCTCGGCATACTAATTTGTTTTTCGTCATTACAAATAGCCCTCGGCCCAGATCCGGAGCGCCTCATGACCAGCGACCCGCTCGTCCCCACCCCCGCGCACAAGTTCACCTTCGGCCTGTGGACCGTCGGCTGGCAGGGCCGGGACCCCTTCGGCGACGCCACCCGGCCCGCCCTCGACCCCGTCGAGAGCGTGGAGCGGCTGGCCGAACTCGGCGCCTACGGCGTCACGTTCCACGACGACGACCTGATCCCCTTCGGCGCCGGCGACGCCGCCCGCGAGCAGACGGTCAAGCGCTTCCGCACCGCACTCGACACGGCCGGGCTCAAAGTGCCGATGGCCACGACGAACCTCTTCACCCACCCCGTGTTCAAGGACGGCGCCTTCACCGCGAACGACCGGGACGTGCGCCGGTACGCGCTGCGCAAGACGATCCGCAACATCGACCTGGCCGTGGAACTCGGCGCCTCGGTCTACGTCGCCTGGGGCGGCCGCGAGGGCGCCGAGTCGGGCGCGGCCAAGGACGTACGCTCCGCCCTCGACCGGCTGAAGGAGGCCTTCGATCTGCTGGGCGAGTACGTCGAGAACCAGGGGTACGACCTGCGCTTCGCGATCGAACCCAAGCCCAACGAGCCGCGCGGCGACATCCTGCTGCCCACCATCGGCCACGCCCTGGCGTTCATCAACGAGCTGGACCGGCCCGACCGGGTCGGTCTCAACCCGGAGGTCGGCCACGAGCAGATGGCCGGGCTGAACTTCCCGCACGGCATCGCCCAGGCCCTGTGGCACGGCAAGCTGTTCCACATCGACCTCAACGGCCAGACCGGCATCAAGTACGACCAGGACCTGCGCTTCGGCGCGGGCGACCTGCGCCAGGCCTTCTGGCTGGTCGACCTGCTGGAGTCGGCCGGCTACGACGGCCCCCGCCACTTCGACTTCAAGCCGCCGCGCACCGAGGACTCCGCCGGCGTCTGGGCCTCGGCAGCCGCCTGCATGCGCAACTACCTGCTCCTGGCGGAGCGTTCCCGCGCCTTCCGGTCCGATCCGCAGGTCCGGGCCGCGCTCGCCGCCTCCCGGCTGCCCGAGCTGGCCCTGCCCACCGCCGAGGACGGCCTGGCCGGTCTCCTGGCCGACCGGTCCGCCTTCGACGAGTTCGACGTCGATGCCGCCGCCCGCCGCGGCATGGCCTTCGAGCAGCTGGACCAGCTCGCCCTCGAACACCTCCTCGGCGCCCGCTGAGCCGGAGTGCGCAGGCGGGCCGTGGGGTTCCACGGCCCGGCTCCGCCACAAGGTGGCCGAAGGCTTCGCCCCGCTCAGGCCGGGAAGGCGAGGCCGGCCTCCAGGGTGCCGGCGGACCAGGCGTGGACGGTTCCGGCCGGCCCGCCGGACCGGAGCTGCCAGGGATGCGGGCTGTCGGTGGTCACGTGGAGGCGGTCGCCCTGGCGGCGCAGATGGAAGCGGGCCACCTCGCCGGGGCCGTCGGAGCGCGGGATCACCACGGTGCGCTCGGCGCCGTCGGCGAAGGCGTGCACCCGCAGTTCGACGCCGTCCGCCCAGGCGGAGACCGGGCGCTGGTCGTCGGCGCCGAGCGGGATGACGGAGTCGGGGCGTGCCAGCAGCGGCAGGGTGTGGAAGCCGTGCTGTTCGCGGACCCAGCGGGGACCCGTGATCTGAGCACCGGTCAGAACGTTCGTCCACGTCCCTTCCGGCACGTAGTACTCGACCGTGCCGTCGTCGGTGAAGACCGGGGCGACGAGCAGGTCGTCGCCGAGCATGTACTGCCGGTCGAGCACGGCGGCGGCGGGGTCGTCGGGGAATTCCAGCACCATGGTGCGCATGACGGGGATGCCGGTGGCGTGGGCCTGTTGGGCGGCCCGCTGGAGGTACGGGGCGAGGCGGTGCTTGAGCAGGGTGAACTCCCGGGTGACCTCGACGGCCTCCTCCCCGTAGTCCCACGGGACGCGGTAGGACTTGCTGCCGTGCAGGCGGCTGTGCGAGGAGAGGAGGCCGAACTGCACCCAGCGCTTGAAGACGGTGGGGGTCGGGGTGCCCTCGAAGCCGCCGATGTCGTGGCTCCAGAAGCCGAAGCCGGACATGCCGAGGGAGAGCCCGCCGCGCAGCGACTCGGCCATGGCGTTGAAATGGGATTCGCAGTCGCCGCCCCAGTGCACGGGGTACTGCTGGCCGCCGGCGGTGGCGGAGCGGGCGAAGAGCAGCGCCTCGCCCTCGCCGCGTTCCACTCGGAGCAGGTCGAAGACGGCCTGGTTGAAGAGGTGGGTGTAGTAGTTGTGCATCCGCTCGGGGTCGGAGCCGTCGTGCCAGACGACGTCCGTGGGGATGCGCTCGCCGAAGTCGGTCTTGAAGCAGTCCACGCCCTGGTCCAGCAGCGTCTTCAGCTTGCCGGTGTACCAGTCGCGGGCGGCCGGGTTGGTGAAGTCCACCAGGGCCATGCCGGGCTGCCACAGGTCCCACTGCCACACGCTGCCGTCCGGGCGCCGCACCAGGTGGCCCTCGCGCATGCCCTCCTCGAACATCGCCGACTTCTGCGCGATGTAGGGGTTGATCCAGGCGCTGATCCGCAGTCCCCGCTGCTTGAGGCGCGCGAGCATGCCGGCCGGGTCGGGAAACGTGTCCGGGTGCCACTCGAAGTCGCACCACTGGTACTCGCGCATCCAGAAGCAGTCCAGGTGGAAGACGCTCAGCGGGATGCCGCGGGCCGCCATGCCGTCGACGAAGCGGTTGACGGTGACCTCGTCGTAGTCGGTGGTGAAAGAGGTGGTCAACCACAGGCCGAGCGCCCAGGCCGGCGGCAGGGCGGGGCGGCCGGTGAGCGCGGTGTAGCGCTCCAGGATCTGCTTCGGGGTCGGGCCGTGGACGACGAAGTACTCCAGCGACTGGTCCTCGACGCTGAACTGCACGTGCCCGACCGACTCGGAGCCGACCTCGTAGCTGACCTTGCCGGGGTGGTTGACGAAGACGCCGTAGCCCCGGTTGGTCAGGTGGAAGGGGACGTTCTTGTACGCCTGCTCGCTGCTGGTGCCGCCGTCGGCCTGCCAGATGTCCACGACCTGCCCGTTCTTGACGAACGGAGTGAACCGCTCCCCCAGCCCGTACACCGACTCGCCGACCCCGAGGGAGAGTTGCCCGAGCATGAAGTGCCGACCGTCGCCGTCGGTGGCGAAGCCGGTGCCGCGCTCGTCCACGGAGGTCAGCGTCCGCCCGCCGGCGGTGAACTCCAGGCGCCACGGCCGGGAGGTGTCCACCCGCAGCGACAGCTCGCCCGCATGGAGCTCGACCACCGCGCCGTCCCGGTGGACCTTCCCCGCGTCCGGCCCGGCGCCGGGCAGCGCGAACTCCGGCCCCCGCCGCACCGAACCGGCGTGGTGGGTGACGCGGACCCCGATCACACCCTCGGCCGGCGACCAGCAATCGACCGTCAGGAGCGCGCTGTTGAGCGTGCCGCCACGGCTGAGCACGTGCTTCACCGGCGCGTGGAGGGTCATCCGGTGCTCGTCGGCCCGGACGTCCGCGACCTCGGCGGCGTAGCGCGCGGTGACGCCCGGGCGCATCAGCCAGTAGCCATCGGTGAACTTCATCGGGTGGTTTCCTCCGTCCGCGCGCGGTGCGCGGTGATCAGGGCCCGGAACCAGTGGTAACTGTCCTTGGGCGTTCGGGTCAGCGTGTCGTAATCGACGTGGACCAGGCCGAAGCGCTGGCCGTAGCCGCGCGCCCACTCGAAGTTGTCCAGCAGCGACCAGACGTAGTAGCCGCGCACGTCCACCCCTGCGGAGATGGCGTCGGCGACGGCGGAGAGGTGGTCCGTGAGGTAGCCGATGCGCGCGGCGTCACGGACCCGGCCGTCGGGGCCGATGGTGTCGGCCTCGGCGGAGCCGTTCTCGGTGATCCAGACCGGCGGAAGCCGCGGGTGGCGGGCGTGGAGTTCGCGCAGCAACTCCGTGAGTGCGTCCGGGACGACGGGCCATCCCATGGTGGTGTGCCGGACCCTGTACCGGTCCACCTCGGTGACGCCGATGTCCACGGCGGTGCGCGCTTCGGGGTCGGCCTCGCGGTGGGGGGCGGCGGCGAAGGTCACCGGGCGGTAGAAGTTGACGCCGAGGAAGTCCAGCGGGACTCCGATGAGTTCCAGGTCGCCCGGCAGCCTCCAGGGGCCGTCGGCGAGGCCGACCCAGGTCTCGGTCTCGTGCGCGGGGTAGCGGCCGGCGAGGAGCGGCTCGGTCCAGACCTCGTTGTGGAGGACCTTGGCACGGCGCAGGGCGGCCCGGTCCTCGGGGAGGGCGGAGGCGAGATGGATGCGGTCGAGGTTGAGGGTGATCCCGACCTCCCGGGCGCCCGCGGCGCGCAGCTCCCGTACCGCGAGACCGTGGGCGACCAGCAGGTGGTGTGCGGCCGCCAGCGCGCCGCGGCCCTCCTCGCCGCCGGGTGCGTGCCGACCCTCGCCGTAGCCCACGAATGCGGAGCAGTACGGCTCGTTGAGGGTGATCCAGCGCTCCACCCGGTCCCCGTAGCGCTCGGCCGCGAGGGCTGCGTACTGCCCGAACGCTTCGGCGGTCTCCCTGACGCGCCAGCCACCGCGGTCTTCCAGGGCTTGGGGCAGATCCCAGTGGTAGAGGGTGACGGCGGGGGCGATTCCGGCGGCCAGCAGCTCGTCGATCAGGCGGTCGTAGAAGTCCAGCCCCTTGGGGTTGGCCGGTCCGGTGCCCCCGGGCAGCAGGCGGGGCCAGGCGATCGAGAAGCGGTAGCCGTCGACGCCGAGCCCGCGCAGCAGGGCGACGTCCTCGCCGTAGCGGTGGTAGTGGTCGCAGGCGGTGTCGCCCGTGGCACCGTCGAGCGTACGGCCGGGGGTGTGGCTGAAGGTGTCCCAGATGGACGGGCCGCGGCCGTCCTCGTCGTGGGCACCCTCGATCTGGTAGGCGGCGGTCGCGGCACCGAAACGGAACCCGGCGGGCAGTTCCGGGAAGTCCGGGGTGCTCATGGGCGGTACCTCATGGGTTTGTCGGGCTGGGCGTACAGGGCGGTCAGAGCTCCGGTCCCAGGCCGCGCTCGCGCAGCCAGGCCAGTTGCACGGGCGGGTTGGAGCCGTAGCCGCCGCCGTGGTCGCCGAACGGCCACACGGTCATGGTGCGGTCCTCGCCCGCGTACCGGTTGAAGGCGGCGTAGACCGTGGAGGGCGGGCAGACCGGGTCCATCAGGGCCACGCTGAACAGCGTCGGCGCGGTGGCCCGCCGGGCGAAGTGGACGCCGTCGAAGTGGTCGAGGGTGGCGAAGGCCGGCTCCACGCGGTGAGGGCTGTGCCGGCGCAGGTACTTGGCGATCTCCTGGTACGGGCCTTCGCCGCAGATCGCGGTGGCGTGGCGGAAGTGGCACAGGAACGGAACGTCCGGCATCGCGGCCGCCACGCGGTCCCCGGCGAGACCGGCGACGGCGAGCGCCAGACCGCCCCCCTGGCTTCCTCCGGCCACCACGATCCGGCGGCTGTCGAGTCCGGGCAGCTCCGCGACCGCGTCCACGGCGCGCACGCAGTCGGTGATCAACCGCCGGTAGTAGTAGGTGTCGGGAGAGTCGATGCCGCGGGTCATGAAGCCCTCGACCCACTGCGTGCCGTCGCCCACGCCCCGGTCCGGGGTGTCGTGGCCCTGGCCCCGGCTGTCGACGACGAGTTGGGCGTAGCCCGCGGCGGACCAGAGCAGGTGCTCGGTGGGCAGTCCGCGACCGCCGCCGTAGCCCATGTAGGTGATGACGACCGGCAGCGGTCCGGCCGCGTCGCGCGGGCGCAGCAGCCAGGCGGCCACCGGTTCGCCGTTCCAGCCGGGGAAGCGCACGTCGTCGACCTCGACGGTGTGCAGCAGGTGCTGGGCGGTGACCCGTTCCACCTTGATCGCCGTGTCGTGCGACCGGGCTTCGGCGAGGGTCCGCCGCCAGAAGTCGTCGAAATCCGTCGGATCGGACAACTCGGGGCGGTAGCTGATGAGTTCGTCCTCGCCGAGGTCTGTGAGCGGCATGGGGGCTTCCTCCGGTCGGAGAGGTGACGGGGTGGCGGAGCTCGGCGGCCCCAGGGGGCCTTGCCTCGCAGGTCCGGGCGGTGGTGCGGGAGCGGGCACGGGGAAGGGGGTGGCGGCCCGCCCCCCTGCGGCGGGCCGCCGGTCTCGCGGGTGCGGGCCTCAGCCGGTCCCGCTGACCTCAGCCGGTCCCGCTGGACGCGGTGAAGCCGAAGGCGGCCAGATGGAAGCAGGCCCTGGCCCCAGGCGGCGCCGAGACCGACGACCTGCGGGAAGACGGGTCGCCACCCCCGCCCAGGAGGCCCCGAGCAGGGCCTCGCCGCCGGTTCGGAAGGAGCCGATGCCGAGGCGCGGGACGGTTGGTAGGCACTGGTGCGGCATCGCGAGCCGCTCGTCGAGCGTGAGCCGTTCGAGCAGCAGGGAACTCACGTGGACACCCCTCGGCGGGTCGGGCGTTACGATCATTTGTCGAAGCGCTTCGACGCTGACATGAACCACTGCCAGTGTCAACTGTCCCTCGTGAAACCAGTTTCCGTATTTGTTCAGGTTCCCCCCGAACGCGCCACACGCCGTTCGCCCGGTCCAAGGTGTCCAAGCGCTTCGACAGTCGGCCTGGGGTGGGATCAACGACGGCGACGGCGAGGACCGCCGGAAGAAACGGTGCGCCGGACGGCAGGGATCAGGTCGCTTCCTCGGCCCTCACACGGGAACCGGCGTTCGCTCCTGCGGAGTTGAAGCTTCACCTCTCTCGATGAGGCAAATTGTGGGCGTTCACAATCTTGCCGTGAAGGGACCCTGGAGGCGAGTGAGGCAGGCGGACTCCACCATGTCACCGCGCTCGACAAAGCCGCAGAAACCGCGGAAGCCGTCCGCGGTCGGCGCGCCCGGACGTCCCGCTGAGGAGCCGCCCCGGCGAGGAGGCTGCCCGCCTGCGGCGATGTTGCCCAATGGTGATCTGAACAGACCCTTGACGACACACTTGTGAGCGTTAACACTCAGGTATCGCCAGGCCGGAGCCGCTGCAAACCTGAACTTCGCAACAGCGCGAGGAACGACTCCCGGCCACCCCGCTCGACCGCTTCCGGTTCTCCCAGCCGGGTCGCACTGTGCCGGTCGCGGAACATCACTGGAGGAACTGTGCGGAAGCTTTCAGCGGGCCTTGTCACTCTGGGCCTGACGCTGTCGCTGGCAGCCTGCGGCCAGAGCGCCAACGGAACGGGCGACGCCGGGGCCGGCGGGACCGGCGGGGACGCCAAGGGCGGCCTCATCGGCATCGCGATGCCGACCAAGTCGTCGGAGCGCTGGATCAACGACGGCAACAACATGGTCAAGGAGTTCCAGGCCAAGGGTTACAAGACCGACCTCCAGTACGGCGACAACGTCGTGGAGAACCAGGTCTCCCAGGTGGAGAACATGATCACCAAGGGCGCCAAGCTGCTGGTGATCGCCGCCATCGACGGTTCCTCGCTCACGAACGTGCTGCAGAAGGCCGCGGACGCCCACGTCCGCGTCATCTCCTACGACCGGTTGATCCGCGGCACCGGGAACGTCGACTACTACGCGACCTTCGACAACTACAAGGTCGGCGTTCTCCAGGGCAGCTACATCGTCGACAAGCTCGGCCTCAAGGACGGCAAGGGCCCCTTCAACGTCGAGCTGTTCGCCGGCTCGCCGGACGACAACAACGCCGCCTTCTTCTACAACGGCGCGATGAGCGTCCTCAAGCCGTACATCGACGACAAGAAGCTGGTCGTGCAGAGCGGCCAGACCTCCCTCAACCAGATCGCCACACTGCGCTGGGACGGCGGTCTCGCCCAGTCCCGGATGGACAACCTGCTGAGCAAGTCGTACACAGCCGCCCGCGTCGACGCCGTGCTCTCGCCGTACGACGGCATCTCGATCGGCATCATCTCCTCGCTCAAGGGCGTCGGCTACGGCGCCGGCCGGCCACTGCCCGTCGTCACGGGCCAGGACGGCGAGCTGGCCTCGGTGAAGTCGATCATCGCGGGCGAGCAGACCCAGACCGTATACAAGGACACCCGCCAACTGGCCAAGGCCGCCGTCCAGATGGGCGACGCGCTGCTGACCGGCGGCAAGCCCGAGGTCAACGACACCAGCCAGTACAACAACGGCGTCAAGGTCGTGCCGGCGCAGCTGCTCCAGCCGGTCAGCGTCGACAAGGAGAACTACCAGAAGGTCCTGGTGGACAGCGGCCAGTACACCGCGGACCAGCTGAAGTAGCCCGCGGAGCCCGACCGGCGGGTCCGGCGACGACGAAACGGCGGTGCGACGTCCGGGAGACCGGACGCCACCGCACCGCCCCGACGATACGGATGCACAATCATGGCCCGACCCGTTCTCGAAATGCGGTCGATCAGCAAGACGTTTCCCGGTGTCAAGGCCCTCTCCGAGGTCAACCTGACCGTCGCCGCCGGTGAGGTGCACGCCATCTGCGGCGAGAACGGCGCCGGCAAGTCCACGCTGATGAAGGTGCTCAGCGGGGTCCACCCCCACGGCGACTACGAGGGCGAGATCTACTTCGAGGGCGAGCCCTGCCGGTTCCGGGACATCCGGGCCAGCGAGCAGCGCGGCATCGTGATCATCCACCAGGAACTCGCGCTGGTGCCCTACCTGTCCATCGCCGAGAACATCTTCCTCGGCAATGAGCACGCCACCCGGGGCGTCATCAGCTGGCACAAGACGCTGACCCACGCCGCCGCGCTGATCCGGCAGGTCGGACTCGACGAGAGCCCGCACACCAGGATCGCCGATCTCGGCGTGGGCAAACAGCAGTTGGTCGAGATCGCCAAGGCGCTCGCCAAGAAGGTCAAGCTGCTCATCCTGGACGAGCCGACGGCCGCCCTGAACGACGAGGACAGCCGCAAGCTGCTCGACCTGATCCTCGAACTCAAGGCCCAGGGCATCTCCTGCATCCTCATCTCGCACAAGCTGAACGAGATCGCCCGGGTCGCCGACTCCGTCACCATCCTGCGCGACGGGCGGACCATCGAGACCATCGCGATCGGTCCCGAGGGCATCTCCGAGGAGCGGATCATCCGTGGCATGGTCGGCCGCGACCTGGAACACCGCTACCCCGAGCGCGCCCCCGAGATCGGCGAGGTCGCCTTCGAGATCGAGGACTGGAGCGTCCAGCACCCGATCGACCACCGGCGCAAGGTGGTCGACGGCGTCTCGCTCAACGTCCGTCGAGGCGAGATCGTCGGCATCGCCGGCCTCATGGGCGCCGGCCGCACCGAACTGGCCATGAGCGTCTTCGGCCGCTCGTACGGACGGTGGACCGGCGGCCGGGTGCGGCTGGACGGCCGGGAGATCCGTACCCGGACGGTGCCGGAGGCGATCGGGCACGGCATCGCCTACGTGACCGAGGACCGCAAGCAGCTGGGCCTCAACCTGGGCGACGACATCAGCCGGAACATCTCGCTGAGCGCCCTCGGCAAGGTCGCCCGGCGGGGCTGGGTCGACCGGCACGAGGAGGCCCGGGTCGCCGAATCGTTCCGGCGGACCATGAACATCAAGGCCCCCTCGGTGTTCGCGGAGACCGGCAAGCTCAGCGGCGGCAACCAGCAGAAGGTCGTCCTCAGCAAGTGGATCTTCGCCGAGCCGGAGGTGCTGATCCTCGACGAACCCACCCGGGGCATCGACATCGGCGCCAAGGCGGAGATCTACACCGTCATCGCCGAACTCGCCGCCCAGGGCAAGACGGTACTCGTCATCTCCTCCGAACTCCCCGAACTCCTGGGCCTGTGCGACCGGATCTACACCATGGCCGAAGGCCGGATCACCGGTGAGGTCGACCGCGCGGAAGCCACCCAGGAATCCCTCATGCGGCTCATGACCATGAGCGCGGCATACCCCGACAAGCAGGTGTGAGGCATGGCCCAGACCAAGACCACCCCAGAGACCACGCCCGGCACACCGCAGACCGGCCGACGTGCGTCGGCCGGTGCCGTACTGGCCCGAGCGCTGCGCGGCAACCTGCGCCAGTACGGGATGCTGCTCGCGCTGGCGCTGATCGTGCTGCTGTTCCAGTTCTGGACGGACGGCATCCTGCTCCAGCCGCTCAACATCACCAATCTGATCCAGCAGAACAGCTACATCCTCATCCTGGCCATCGGCATGATGATCGTCATCATCGCCGGGCACATCGACCTGTCGGTCGGGTCGCTCGCCGCCTTCGTCGGGGCCGCCGCCGCGGTGATGATGGTCAAACACCACGCGCCGTGGCCCGTGGCGCTGGTGGCCGCGCTGCTGATCGGGGCCCTCGCCGGAGCCTGGCAGGGCTTCTGGATCGCCTATCTCGGGATCCCCTCGTTCATCGTCACGCTGGCCGGCATGCTGCTGTTCCGCGGCGGGACCCAGATCCTCCTGCAGGGCCAGTCGGTGGCGCCGTTCCCCAAGGGCTTCCAGAACATCAGCAGCGGCTTCCTCCCCGCCGTCGGCCCCCACACCAACTACCACAACCTCACCCTCCTGCTGGGCCTCGCGGTGCTGGCCGTCGCGATCCTGCAGGAGGTGCGCGGACGGCGGCAGGCCGCCTCGTACGGGCTGGAACCGCTCCCGGCCGGGCTGTTCCTGGTGAAGCTCGGCGCGATCACCGCGGCCGTGGTGGCGTTCACGCTGCTGCTGGCCAGCTACCACGGCGTGCCGATCGTCCTGCTGATCCTCGGCGTCCTGCTGGTCGGCTTCGGATACGTGATGCGCAACTCGATCCTCGGCCGGCACACCTACGCCATCGGCGGCAACGAGGCGGCGGCGCGGCTGTCCGGGGTGAAGAGCAAGCGGGTCGTCTTCCTGGCCTTCGTGAACATGGGCGTCCTCGCGGCCCTGGCCGGGATGGTCTTCGCCGCCCGGCTCAACGCCGGTACGCCGCAGGCCGGCGTCAACTTCGAGTTGGAGGCGATCGCCGCGGCCTTCATCGGCGGCGCCTCCGCGAGCGGCGGTGTGGGTACCGTCCTCGGTGCGCTCACCGGAGGTCTGGTGCTGGGCGTGCTGAACAACGGCATGTCGCTGGTCGGCGTGGGCACCGACTACCAGCAGGTGATCAAGGGCCTGGTGCTGATGGCGGCCGTCGGCTTCGACGTCTACAACAAGCGCAAGGCCGGAGGCTGACCCTGCCCCTCCTCGGCTCCGCTCACGCGTCGACGATCCGCTCGAAGAAGAACTCGTGCTTGAGGAAGGAGACGTCGTACTCATGACCCGGGTGGGGCGGGAGCAGCTGCGCGGCCTGGATCAGCCGCCAGCCCGCCCGGAGCGCCGCCACCCCCGACGCGTACGGCGGCTCGTCGCTGTCGCCCGTGGTCGGCGAGGTGCGGCCCGTGCCGTCGTACAGCGACCAGCCCACGACAGGGGAATCCAGCGCCGAGGTGGCCGAGTACAGGACCAGCACCTGCTGCCGCGGCACCGACGCGGCGCCTTCCGCCCGCTCGGAGTGGATTGCTTCGGTCGTCATGCCCGTACCTCCGCGGGGCGGTTGGACACCCTGGTCACCCAGTGGTCGAGGTCGAAGTGGTCGTCGCCGGTCAGTACCCGCCACAACAGGATGCGGTTGTACCGCTCCAGCCGGCCGGTCGCCCCCTCGTACCACGGGAACATGGTGTCCAACTCCACGGCCACCTGCGGGTCTTCGAGATCCGAGGTGTTCCACAGGCGCTGTTGGCGCACCCTGGGATTGAAGCGGATCTTGAACATGTAGCGCATCGTGCCGCTGTCGTTGCGCCGGCCCCCGTGCCAGAGGCCGTGGTGCAGAAACACCACCGTCCCGGCCGGGCAGACCAGCCGGTCCTGGCCGCGCAGGTTCTGGTAGCGGCCGGTGTCGGACTCGTTGATCCGCCGCAGGTGGCTGCCCGGCACGGTGAGCGTTCCGCCCATCTCCAGCGTCACCGCCTGCGGAAAGTACATCAGCTGCACGTCGAAGGCGTCCGGCCGGACGTCGATGATGGCGTCCCCGTGCAGCGGCTGCGCGTCGCCGCCGTGGGGCTCGCGGGTGTGCACGAAGTGGTGGTCCACCCACGGCTCCGGGCCCACGAGGCTGTGCAGGGCCCCCGCCACCTGGGGAAGTTCCAGCAGCCGACGGACGAAGGACGCCCGAGCGTAGGCCTCGGACAGCGGGGTCCCATACGGCACGGGCGGCACCCCGTCGGCCAGTACCGCCAAACCCTCGGTGTTCATTTCCGCCGGGACCACCGCGTCCAGTCGCAGCGACCCGCGTGCCACGAACCGCGCCATCCGCACCGAATCGAGTAGTTCTCGCGTGTTCTCCACGGCGGCCACGCTAGGCCCGGCGGCCGCGCGCCGCGTGGGCCACGTTCACCCTCCTCTGGTCGATTCTCACCACCGTGCCCGGCACGCGGGGTGGGAGGGTGGTGGTCCTGGAGCGGCTCACTGACGCGCCGACAGGAAAGGTGACCGTGCACACGACACTCGCCCATCTTGACGAGCCGCCCACGCTCGCCGCCGTCGGCATCGGCGTGCACGGCCCTGCCGGCCACGTGGACGTGTTTTCCCTGCCGGACCTCTGGCAGCTCCATCTGTACGACTACGAGGCCGATGTGACGGTCGACGGCACGGAGTACGCGATCCGCCCCGGCCGGGTCAGCCTCGTACCGCCCGGCGCCGAGGTCCGCTATCGCTACCGGGGCCGGTCCTCACACCTCTACGTCCACCTCCACCTGGGCTCGGGCGGAACCCCCCGCAGCATTCCGGTGATCCAGCACGTCGGCCCCGAACTCACCTGGCTCACAGCCCAGTTGCGACAGGCACTGGCAGCCTGGCCGAACACCCCCGCACGGGCCGCGGCCGAGGTGTGGGCCGCCCTGTGGCGGGTCGCCCAGCTCGCGCCCGCGAGGGAGCGGAACACACAGGCCGGCCATCCGGCGGTCGCAGCCGCCGTGGCCCTCATCGAGGCGCGGCTGGGGCAACCCCTGACGGTCCCGGAGATCGCGGCGGCGGCCGGTGTCTCCCACAACCACTTGACGCGCCTCTTCCGCGCCGCGACGGGGGAAACGGTCGTCGGCTACATCCGGGCCCGGCGCATGGAACGGGCGCGCCACTTCCTGCAGGCCACCACCCTCTCCATCCCCGCCGTCGCCGCATCGGTCGGCATTCCCGACCTCCAGGTGTTCAACAAGGCGTGTCGCCGCGCGCTCGGAGCTTCGCCGCGCGGCATCCGCGGCGCCCAGCCCGTTTCCCACAACGGCGGCAACCTTTTCGCGTCCTGCGGCGACCAGGCAGTGCACCTCGACTCGAATCTCCGAACGGACGGACATGCAGACTGCACGGCAGGCCGCGCGGCAGCGCAGGCGTAGACACAGGCTGATGCTGGGGACGGCAGTGGTACTGACCGCCGCGGGCGTCCTCTTCTGCCTGGTGACGGCCATGCTCCCCGGCCCCAAGGCCGGGGCCGGGTCCCCGGCCCACGTGGCCGCCTCCGCCGCCACCCCGGCGGGAGCCGCGCCCTCGGCCCTGACGAGCCCGTCCCCGGCGGACAGCTCGCCCGCCTCGGCGACCCCGAGCGCGGCCGGCGCGACGGCCACCACGCGGACACCACAGCCTTCGGCGAAGGAAACCCCACCAGCGGCGTCCACCCCGGCACTGTCGGCAGGACGCATCCAGCCCGGGACCACCTACAAGGGCGTCGCCACCGCCTACGCCGCCGGCGACGGCAACGGCGCCTGCCTGTTCGGCCCGAGCGACGACCTCATGGTCGCGGCGATGAACACCACCGATTACGAGTCGTCCAGGGCGTGCGGCGCGTACGTGCGCGTACGCGCCGCGAACGGCGCTTCGATCACGGTCCGGATCACCAACGAATGCCCGCTGCCCTGCGCGCCCGGACAACTGGACCTCAGTCAGCAGGCCTTCGCGAAACTGGCCGACCCCACGCTCGGCCGCATCCCGATCACCTGGAGCCTGCTGAGTCCCCAGACGTCCGGAGCTCTCTCCATCCGGTACAAGACCGGGTCCAGCCCGCACTGGTGCGGCATCCAGGTGATCGACCACCGCAATCCGGTCGCGCGGCTGGAGGTACGCACCGCCGCGGGCTGGCGGAGACTGCCCCGTACCGACTACAACTACTTCCTCTCCGCCGACGGCAGCGGGTGCGGCGGCGCGATGAGGATCACCGACATCTACGGAGAGCAGCTGACGGTCGAGGGCACCGCGCTGCTCCCGGACGTCGCACAACCGACCCGGGTCCAGTTCGCCCCGCACTGAAACCACACGGCGGCCGGGTGGCCGCTCCGGTTCGGCGGATCGGAGCGTCCTGGGCCGTACCGGGCGCTGATACGCTGCCGCCCGGATGTTAGCGCACACATTTTCGAAAGGGGCGACCGTCGGACATGGTCCTCGATGACGCGTCCGCGGAGTTCCACGACTTCTTCGAACGCCACTACGCGGAACTCGCCCGGTTCGCCCATCTTCTGACGGGCGAGGCGGACGGCGCCGACGATCTGGCCGCGGACGCCCTGACCGCGCTGTGGCAGCGCTGGGACCGGCTGCGCCAGGCCGAACACCCACTCGCCTACGCCCGTGGCGTGGTCGCCAACCTGGCACGGTCACGGATCCGCAGCGCGGTGCGCGAGCGCCGCCGGATCGCCCTGTTCTGGTCCCGTGGCGCGGAGCCGTTGGACGGTCCGGACGTGGCCGCAGTGGTGGACGTGCGGACCGCTCTCGCCCGGTTGCCGTTCCGGAAGCGGACGTGCGTGGTCCTGCGGCACGCTTTCGACCTGTCGGAGAAGGACACCGCGCTGGCGCTCGGGATATCGGTCGGTACGGTGAAGAGCCAGACCTCGAAGGGGTTGGCCGAACTGGAACGGATGCTGGACGGCACGGGATCAGCCGGGGAACTTCTGGCGGGGAGGAGGAGTCGTTGAACGAGGAGCTCGCCGAGCGGCTGCGCGCAGCCGCCGAGGCCCACCAGCCCGACCGCGCCCGGATCCTGGCACGCGTGGAACGCGGCATGTCCGGCGCCCCCGCCCGCCACCGCGAGCGGTCCGGCGTGAGGCCCTGGCCCAGGGTCGCGCTCGCCTCCCTCACCGCGGTCGGCACTCTGGCGGTCGGTGGTTTCGCCGTGGCCGCCATCGTCCAGTCACCGCCGGCCCGGCCGGAGGTCTCGGCCACCCCCGCCGCGCCGTCGGCGCCGTCCAGGCCCCCCGGACCAACACCGGCGACACCGCCGACACCATCGGCGCCCGCCACCGGCCGCCCGACCACGCCGGACCGTTCGTCCCCGCCGGGCCCCAGCCCCTCGGCGCCGAGCCCCGCGGACTCGGCCCCGCCCGGCAGCGCGCACGTCCAGGACGGGCCTCTGTCGTCGGCCGGCGCCTTGGGCGCGAACAGCAACGGCTTCTGGGCGCAGAGCAACGTCACCCTCACGTCCACGGAGCCGCTCAGCGCGCTCACCGTGGAACTGCGCATCGCGCAGACCGGAGCGGTGCAGAGCACCGGCAATTGGCGGACGCTGCCGGCCGAGGATTTCACCGTCACCGTGCAGAACGAGGGCGGGGCAGTGGTCTACCGCTGGATCCTCAAGCCGGGCCGCACGGTACCGGCCGGACAGCATGTCTTCGCCGGCCAGTACAACCACGCCACCGGCGCACGCGAGGCCGGGCACGACGGCTACCGCGTCGACGCCGGCGGTCCCCGCGGCGCCCTCTCGGTCTGGGGCGGATTCACCCCGCCACGATGAGGCCGTG
This sequence comes from Streptomyces sp. NBC_00536, assembly GCF_036346295.1. Taxonomy (NCBI): domain Bacteria; kingdom Bacillati; phylum Actinomycetota; class Actinomycetes; order Kitasatosporales; family Streptomycetaceae; genus Streptomyces; species Streptomyces sp. NBC_00536. The sequence goes on from NZ_CP107819.1 coordinate 852,044, forward strand.
CCACGAGGCCGGCCCGTGGGTGGAACGGCGTGGACCGCCGCCCGCCCACGGGCCAGGAGCATCAGGACAGGTCGCCGTACACCACGCCACGGCCGTAGCCGCCCAGGTAGACCCGGCCGTACACGTCGGGGTCGCCGCTGATGACGTTGACGGCGTTCCCACCGAACTGGTGCTGGTCGTCGTTGATCCGGACCCAGACCGAGCCGCCGTCGGTGGAACGGAACAGCCCGGCGACGCCCTTCACCTTCCCGCTGAGGTAGAGCGCCTGGTACCCGGCACCCGGGGCCGGCTTGCCGAAGCCGACGGCGCTCGCCCGCTCCACGCCGCCGAGCTTGCCGAAGCTCGTCCCACCGTTGGTGGAGTGCAGGAGTCCGTTGCCCCCACCGGTGATCCACAGGTCACCGGCGATGCCCGGAACCGCCTTCAGCTGCCCGTCGCCCAGGCCGGTGGCCCGGGCGCCGAAGTGCTTCCCTCCGTCGGTGCTGGCGTACAGGGTGCCGCCACTGAGGGCGTAGAAGGTGTCCGCCGCCGAACGGTCGGCCACCACGGCCGTGTCCTTGGGGAGACCGGAGGCCGCCGTCCAGGACGACCCGCGGTTGGTCGAGGAGTACGGAACCTGCCCGTCGGGGGTCCACACCACCGTGCCGCCGTCCGCCGAGACGGCCGCGGAACCGCCGCCCGCTTCGCGCACCGGCGCCGCGGCGAAGGGTGCCCAGTCGGCTCCGCCGTCCGTCGAATAGGCGCCGTGCTGCGCCCCGCCGAGACCGACCCGCACCATGAACCGCGGCTGCGACTGGGCGAAGTCGATACCCGTGGTGTTGGTGAACAGCGGTCCGGACAACGCCTTGGCGGGCACCTTGGTGAGGTCCTCGTGCCGGAACCCGCTGACATCGCCGAGGGCACTGATCAGGGGAAGACCGGGGGGCTTGATCAGCCCGAGGGTCGCGGTCTCCTCCAGGCCCTTGGCCGGGACGGTCCAGTGCGTCGCCCGACCGGTGTCCGCCGCGGTCACGTCGTTGCTGCCCCACATCCCCGATCCGGTGCCGTACAGCACGTGCCCCGAATCGAAGGGGTCGATGGCCAGGGCGCCCATCCAGTGACCGATGCCGGTGCCCACGTAGGGCGCTGCGGAGCTGTCCCGCACCGAGGTCGCGCCGAGCGCCTTCCAGGAGGCGCCACCGTCGGCGGACCGGTAGATCTCGTCCGAGGGCCACCAGCGGTCCAGCGTGGTGACCATGACCGTGGACGGGTGCTTCGGATCGACCGCCAGGCCGGCGAATCCGTAACCGCCGCTGGACGGCGAGATGTTCTTCCAGCCCCCGCTGGACGGGGTGTACTTCCACACCGAACCGGCCGTCACCCCGTTCGGGCCCGGCGCGTTGGTGTACGTCAGGTACAGCGAGCCGTCGCCGGACGGCACACCGTGCTGCGGCAGCTCCCCCTTCGGCTGGCCGGGCACGGCCTGCCAGGTGCTGCCGCCGTCGGTGGAGCGGTACAGCGAGGTGGTCTTGTCGGCCACCCCGACGTAGATCGTCCGGCTGCCGGACGGACCGAAGGTCACGAAGGAGAGGCCTACGCCGCTGCTCGCACCGTCCTTCACGGGGAAACCGGCGACCTGGCTCCAGGTCACGCCGTAGTCGGTGCTGCGCCAGAGCCCGTTCTTGCGGGTACCCAGGTAGAGCGTGCGGTGGTCGGACGGGTCCACCACCAGCCGCTCACCCATGGACCGGCCATCCTCGTTGCCCCCCAGCTTGAACGGCAGGTCGGTGCGCTGGAACGTCCTGCCCTGGTCGGTGGAGCGCAGGATCGCGCCGTTGCCCGCCCAGTCGTTGGTGTAGGTGCCGCTCGCGAGGTACAGGCGGTTCGGGTCGACCGGGTCGGTCGCCAGGCTCTCCGTCCCCAGCAGGTTCCAGTCGGCTCCGCCGATCCAGTCGGTCAAGGAGGTCCAGCGGGCGGCGGTCGCGTCCCAGCGGTAGGCACCGCCGATGTCGGTCCGTGCGTACAGCAGGTCCTTGCGGGCGGGGTTGAAGACCAGCCCGGTGACGAACCCGCCGCCGACTATCTGCGCGTTGTGCCAGGTGTACCTGCTGCCCGAGCCGCCCGCCTTCACCAGCTTCCACCGCTGGTTGGTGCCGCCCTGGTCCGCGTACTGGACGAGCGGCACGCCGTCGCCGCTGGAGCCGCCCCACACGTCCAGCACCATGCCGCTGCTCCGGGAGACGATCTTCACCGCCGCGCCGCCGACGTCGTCCATCTTCCACTGCTGCGCGGCGCCGCCGTGGTCGGACTGCTGCTCGACGGCGGCCGCCGACTGTCCGGAAGCACCCCGCACTCCGAGGACCTTCTTGCTGCTGCGGTTCTCCAGCTCGTAGTAGCCGTCCCGCGTCGGCCTCAGCCGCCATTGCTGACTCGCCGCGCCGGCCACGCGGCTCTGCTGCCGGGTCCAGACGCCGTCCGACGTGTCCGCCCCGGGCACGTCCAGCACCTTGTCGCTGCGCACGGACACCACCTCGTAGTAGGCGTCGGTATCCAATGTCGCGGCCTCCGAGTCGGCCTGCACGAACAGCAGGTAGGGGCCGAGCACACCGGGCACGCCCAGCGCCAGACCCATCGTCGTCCAGCGCCGGCGGTGGCGTCCCCGCGTACGCCGCTCGCCACCGGCCGCGTGCGTGCGCCGACCGCGACCGTGCGCGGTGGGATCCGTCTCGTTCATGGGGGGGGTGCTCCTTGCTCCGGACCTGCCTCGCACACCCGCTCAGGTCAGCGGTGCGCAGCAGTACGCGGCGGTGTGATCGGACGATCCGTGGGTGTGATCGTCTTGGGGTCGCCCCTCAGTCGCCGCAGCTCCGCCAAAGGTTGCCGACCGCCGAAGCCCTCCTCGGCCCACCGACGGCCTGGCCCAGCGCGCGGATGCAATTCCGGCAGGGCTCCCTGACCCCGTCCCTTCCTCACCGCCGACGCCGACGCCGACGCCGACGCGGAGGCGGAGGCGGAGGCCGAGGTGGAGGCCGAGGTGGAGGCCGAGGTGGAGGCCGAGGTGGAGGCCGAGGTGGAGGCCGAGGTGGAGGCCGAGGTGGAGGCCGACGGCCCGGTGCGCACGCCACGGGTGGGTGGTGTTGCTGCCGGGCCGTCAATTACTCACGCGGTCTCACTTCCCGTGCAACGCCTTGCGGCGACGTCCGCGAAGCACCAGCGCGACGCCGGCAGCGAGGACCAGCAGGCCGCCGAGGGCGCTGTACATGGCAGCGTTGCTCACCCCGGTGGAAGCCAGGCCGCCGGACGTGCTGCTCGGGGCCGGCTGGCCGACGCGTGCGCCGATCTCCGCCTGCGCGCGGGTGCCGGTCGTGCCGGAGGCGGAGGCAACCGGCGTGGTGGCGGTCGGCGTGGGGACGGGCGTCGGCTTGTCAGCGCCCGCGGTGCCCGACGCGGGCTTCAGCTGAAGGGTCGTGATCGAGTACGGCGGCAGCGTCTGTGCGACCGCTGTGCCCCGCTCCGCCGTCGTCAGGGCGGTGCCTCCGGTGGCGTACGAAACGGTCGTGACCGGCCCTGCGGCCGGGGTGTATCCGGCGTACGAGAGGGACACCTGCGCCGCGTTCTGCGGGCTCTTGTTGATCAGCATGACGTTCAGAGCGCCGTTGGTGCTGCGCACCGCGTGCACGGCGACCGACGGGTTGCCCGAGGACGCTTTGACCATGGTGTCGCCGGGCTGGGCCAGTGCGGTCAGCGAGCGGATGCCCCAGTAGGTGGGGAAGGGTGTCTCGCGCGGCGGTTGGCACTTGCCTCCGGCGCAGGTTGCGGCGGAGAGAACACCCCCGTCCTGGTAGTCGGTCTGGCCGTTGACGGTGGTGGGTGCCTGGTCCGTGCCGTTGTGCAGGTTCCACCAGTCCACGTGGGTGGCGCCTTGCTCGAACCAGGTCATGTAGGTGTCCGGCGCGAACAGGGCTGCGGCCTGGCTGGTCAGGGCGGGCGAGCCGACGGCGTCGGTCTCGGTGACCGCGATCTCCACCGAAGCGGCGCGCGAGCCGGCGTACTTGGCGATCAGCGAGCGCAGCCAGGACGTGACACCGGCGATCCGGGAGGGGGTGTTCAGCAGGTCTGCCGTGGTGGCGCCGCCCGGATACCAGTGGACGATGACGAAGTCGATCGAGCTTCCCGCGATGGAGAGCACCGTGTTGTTCCAGTCGGCGCTGTCACCGGGAGCCTTCTCCGTATCCGGCCAGCCGCCGGGGGTGGTGAGCACCGCTCCGATCTTCACCTTCGGGTCCACGGCCTTCATCGCCTTCGCGTAGGCGATCAGGTTCTTCGCGTACGCCGTCGGGCTCTTGTCAGCGTGCTTGTCAAGTTCCCAGCCCTTGCCGTCGCCGTAGTGCCCGTTGCCGTAGACCTCGTTGCCGATCTCCCAGTACTTCACGCCGTAGCCCTTGTCGACGTTGGCGTACTTGACCCAGTCGGCGGCCTCCTGGGGGGTGCCGGAACCGTAGTTCGCGGTCAGGATCGGCTGGGCGCCGACCGTCTTCGCGGTGGCCATGAAATGGTCGAAGTCGGTGTTGGAGGGGATCCAGCCCTTGCCGTCGCCGGAGGTGTGGGTCTTCCAGTGGTAGTCGTCCGCGCCGGAGCCGCCGGGATAGCGCAGCTGCCGGACTCCCGCGGCTTTCATCAGCGAGGTGACCTTGGCGTCCCCCATGTGCTCGTCGCCGAAACCCGTGTTGAGGCCGACGCCGCTGCTGGGCACCGTGCCCAGGGAGGCACCGGCATTCACACTGATGTCGACGGTCGGCGCGGCGCCCGCGCTGGGCGCCAGGGCGCCGAGGCCGACCGAGGCGGCCAGCACCGCCACCGCCCCCGCGACAAAGCGCCGGCGCATCCGGCTACGTCGGTGCGTGCGATCCCAGGGCATCGGCTGCTCGGCGGATCTCGGGTCGTCTGGTGACACGTGGGGCTCCGATCGGGTGCTGGCGCGGAGGGCGAAGCGCCGCTGATCACGGCTCGCCCTCGTCGGTACACCCCCAAGTGGCCACTCAGAGCGAAAAGGTTGCCATCTCAATCATTTTTCGCCGAGACCCGGTCGCGCACCACCCCCACGGCGGCCGAGCGGCTGAAGCCGCACACTGGCGGGCCCTGGCCGACCGCGACGCACAGCGCGCCGCCAGTGCGGTCCGACGGATCTTGCAGAAGATCTTGACAGTCACTCAGGCCCCTGGTCTCCTGCCTCCAACGCCGATGTACCAGCTGCGAATTGTTAGCGCTAACAACACTCCGGCGTCCCCCACCGCCACAGGGGCCACACCTTGTCGCCGCTCCGACGCGCCGTGCCCGATCCAGCCGGATCCGCGGGTGCCGAGGACGGGTCGCCCCTGCCTGAACCGTGTGACGGCTCATCCGGTCACAAAGGAGATCTCAATGCGCAGACGAAGTTCCAGCCGCGGACGCCTGTCCGCGGTGCTCGCCGCCGCGGTTGCGGCCCTGGCCGCGTTGGCGGCGCTGCTCGTCGCCAGCCCGGCTCAGGCGGCCACCACCAGCGACTTGCGCGGTGTTGCTTCCGGCCGGTGTCTCGATGTGGCGGGCTTCAGCCAGACCGACGGCGCGAACGTGCACATCTGGGACTGCCACGGTGGAATCAACCAGCAGTGGACGTTGACGAACAGCAACCAGCTGACCGTGTACGGCAACAAGTGCCTGGACGTCCGGGGCGGCGCCACCGCGCCCGGGACCCCGGTGCAGATCTGGACGTGCAACGGCAGTGAGAACCAGCAGTGGCGGGTGAACTCCGACGGCACGATCGTCGGCGTGCGGTCCGGGCTGTGCCTGGAGGTCTCGGGCTGGGGTACGGCCAACGGCACGGGGGTGCAGATCTGGTCGTGCCACGGTGGCAGCAACCAGAAGTGGACCGGCCTGTCCGGGGCGAGCAACGCGTGTGCTCTTCCGTCGACCTACCGGTGGACATCGACTGGCCCGCTGGCGCAGCCGAAGTCGGGGTGGGTCTCGCTCAAGGACTTCACCAGCGTCGACTACAACGGCCGGCACCTCGTCTACGGCACGACGCACGACACCCGCGTCAACGGGGACTGGGGAGTGATGGGCTTCAGCCCCTTCACGAACTGGTCCGACATGGCCACCGCCCCCCAGAACGCGATGCCCTTCGCTGCCATCGCGCCGACGCTGTTCTACTTCGCCCCGAAGAACATCTGGGTGCTCGCCTACAACGGGGGTTGGCCATACACCTTCTCCTACCGCACGTCGAGCGACCCCACCAACCCCAACGGCTGGTCCGCGCAGCAGGAGCTGTTCACGGGCACCCTCCCGGTCGGGGGCCCCCTTGACGTGACCCTCATCGGCGACGACACGAACATGCACATGTTCTTCGCCGACGACAACGGCGGCATCTACCGCGCCAGCATGCCCATCGGCAACTTCCCGAGCAGCTTCGGTTCGTCGTCCACGAAGATCATGAGCGACTCGGCGGCCAACCTGTTCGAGGCGCCGGAGGTCTACAAGGTCCAGGGTCAGAACCAGTACCTCATGATCGTCGAGGCGCAGGGCAACGGGCGCTTCTTCCGTTCGTTCACCGCCACCAGCCTGGACGGCATGTGGACACCGCAGGCCGACACCGAGAGCAACCCCTTCGCCGGCAAGGCCAACAGTGGCGCCACCTGGACCAAGGACATCAGCCACGGCGATCTGGTGCGCACCAACCCCGACCAGACCAAGACCATCGACCCTTGCAACCTCCAGTTCCTGTACCAGGGGCGCGACCCCAGCACCGACGGCATGGACTACGGCCTCCTGCCTTACCGGCCAGGCGTGCTGACCCTGCAGCGCTGACCCGCCTGATCCACGGTGATCGCGATGTGATGCGGTCCGCCGACGCGTAGACGAGCGGTCTACGGCGTGGGCAACTCCGTCTTCTGACCGACACTCACCGCACCGAGGAACCCCGGCCGCGCATCGGCTGGGGTTCCTCATCCTGTGTGCGGGCCGTTCCAGGGCCCCGGTTGGGAAGCTGGACCGGCCAGATGCTGGACCACTGGTGCGAGCGGAGCGCTTGCCTGCGGCTTGCGCGTAGCAATGGTGTGGACCTCCACGTCCTCCTGACCGATGTGGAACGTACGACTCACCAGCGCGCCGGGATCCTCCGCCAGCGCGTCCCCCGGCTTGGTCAAACCGCCCAGGCTCAGTGACGTCGCACCAGGGCAGTCCGAGCCTGGCGTAGATCGCCTCTTCGGTCTCGGAGGTGATGCTCTCGCCGCTCTCCTCGGTCCGCTCGCCGAAGCCCCTCAGGTCGCGCAGCCGTTCCTCGTGGATGGCGTCCCGCAGCTGGTCGACGGAGGTGATGCCCAGTTCCTCGTAGAGGATCATGGCCTTGCGGGGACCGAGACCCGGGATCGCGATCAGCTCGCGCACTCCGGCCGGTACGGAGGCCCTGGCCTCGTCGACGACGGACATGCGGCCGGTCCTCAGGTACTCAAGGATCTTGTCGGCGACCGACCTGCCGACGCCCGGGATATCGCGCGGGCCATGCCTCCAGGGTGCCCCCACACACACCACGCGGGCACGCCGGGCATGGCTGACGCGGACTGGCCGAGACCCTCGACTCGCTCGCCGCCGCGGGGCCGGCGACGGCCGGCGCCGGACGGGACCTCGACGAGGCGCGGCGGCCCGCGGCGCTCCCCCGCCTCTGTTTCGGCACCCGCATCACCCTCGACGAGGACGGCACCCTCCGCACAGCGGGGGGGAAGGCGGCACAATCGAGGGTGAGGAGCGCGGCGTCCGTGCTCCGGCTGGAGGGCGGACAGATGCCCGGGACCCGGTCTCGTTCCCGCTATGTCCCCGACAGGGGACTCACCACCCGCATGGTGACGACCATGTTCCTGATCGGGCTGCTCTACGTCGTCTTCGTCGGCGCGCTGCTGGCCCTTCTCCGGGGCTCGTGGCCCACCATCCTGGTGGTCGCGGGCGGCCTGTTCATCGCGCAGTTCTGGTTCAGCGACCGGATCACGGCCTTCAGCATGGGCGCCCGCGAGGTCACCCCGGAGCAGGCGCCCGAGCTGCACGGCGCCGTGGACCGGATCTGCGCCCTCGCCGACCTGCCCAAGCCGCGCGTGGCGATCACCGACAGTGACGTACCGAACGCCTTCGCCACCGGCCGGAACGAGCGCACCGCACTGGTCTGCGTCACCACCGGCCTGCTGCGCCGCCTGGAGCCGGAGGAGCTGGAGGGTGTGCTCGCGCACGAGCTGTCGCACGTCGCCCACCGCGATGTGGCGGTGATGACCATCGCGTCGTTCCTCGGTGTCCTCGCGGGAGTCATGACCCGTATCGCGCTGTACAGCGGACTCGGCCGCAACAGCCGCGACAGCAACGCCGCCGTCGTGGCGCTCTTGATCCCCCTGGTCAGCGCCGTCGTCTACGTGATCAGCTTCCTGCTGACCCGGCTGCTGTCCCGCTACCGCGAGCTGTCCGCCGACCGCGCCGCCGCACTGCTGACCGGCCGTCCTTCGGCGCTCGCCTCCGCGCTCACCAAGGTGACCGGTGAGATGGCGCGGATCCCGAGCCGGGACCTGCGCAAGGCGGAGCCGTTCAACGCGTTCTGGTTCGCGCCCGCGTTCTCCTCGAAGGAGAGCCTGAGCAGGCTGCTCTCCTCCCACCCCACACTGGAGGAGCGGCTGGACCGGCTGGGCCGGATCGCGGCGCAGCTCGGCCGTCCCTGACCGGGTACGCGGAGGTTCTTCCCGTGGGACTCCTCGACACCATCCTCGGCCGCAGCAAGCCGGTACCACCCGACCTCGACCGGCTCTTCGGCCTGCCCACCGCCGCGATCACCCTTGAGGCGGGTGCCGGGTTCACTCCGACCGGCGTCGGCTCGGTGTGCTTCGCCAGCGTCGAAGGCGGTGCCTTCGCCGGGCTCCAGGAGGACGTACGGGAACTCCTCGACGCGGATAGCCGGCGCGGTGGCGGTGGGCGGCCGGTCGAGTTCAGCCAGGACGCGTACGGCTACACCTGGCTGCTCGCCCGCCGCCCCGCCGACGACACCGCCTCGCTGGTCAACGACCTGCACGCCGTCAACACGCTGCTCCAGGACGCCGGCTTCGGTCCGCAGCTGCTCTGTTCCCTGATGGGCTTCCGCGAGGCCGCGGGGCAGCGCCCGCTGGTCCTGGTCTACCTCTACAAGCGCGGCACGTTCTACCCGTTCGCGCCGCTTCCGGAAGGAACGGGACCGGCCGGGAAGCGTGACAACCTCACGGAACTGCAGGTCAGGGCGCTGCTCGCGGAGGACCTGCCGATCGAGCCGGACCTGGGCCGCTGGTTCCCGGTGTGGGGTGCTCCCGGGCTGGGCTGAGCCCGGGGCGCTCCAGCAGCGCGGGAAGGTCGGCGAAGGAGTACGACCAGCGCCGGCGGAGGTCCGGGCCGACCGTTCCCGACTTGCGCGGAAGCCGCAAACGGGCTTGCGTCGAAGGAGGTGGGTACGAAGTACGAGGTTTCCCTCTCCCCCGCGTAGGGAGTGAACCGCCGTGACGTTCACCGATCGCACGGACGCAGGACAGCGTCTCGCCGAAGCGCTCCGCCACCTGGCGAGGGAGGATCCCGTCGTCCTGGGCCTGCCCCGTGGCGGCGTTCCGGTGGCCTTCCAGGTGGCGCGGGCGCTGGGCGCCCCGCTCGACGTGATCGTCGTGCGCAAGCTCGGCGTCTCCTCCCACCGTGAGCTGGGTTTCGGCGCCATCGGCGAGGGCGGTGTACGGGTCATCAGCGACGACATCGTCCGCATGAGCGGGGTCGGGCCGGAGGATCTCGCAGAGGTCGAGCGCGCCGAGACGGCGGCGCTCGCCAGTCAGGCGCGGCGCTTCCGCGGCGGCCGCCCGCGCGTGCCGCTCGACGGACGGTCGGTGATCGTGGTGGACGACGGCATCGCGACCGGCTCCACCGCCGCGGCCGCGTGCGAGGTCGTACGGGCGCAGGGCGCGGCCCGTGTGGTGCTGGCGGTTCCGGTGGCGGCGCCGGATGCGGTGGCCCGCCTGCGCACCCAGGCCGACGAAGTGGTGTGCCTGTCCGCCCCGCACGTCTTCCGCGCCGTCGGCGAGTGGTACCAGGACTTTTCCCAGACCCCCGACGAAGAAGTCCTCGCCCTGCTCACGCGGGCCCGGGCAGCCGAGGGCGTGGTGGAAGCGGTCGAAGTGGAAGAGGTCGAAGTGGACGCCGGCGGCCTCGCACTGGCCGGAGACCTCACCGTACCGGTGGGTGCCGGCGCGGTCGTCGTCTTCGCCCACGGCTCCGGCAGCAGCCGCCACAGCCCGCGCAACCGGTCGGTGGCCGCGGCCTTGAACCGGGCGGGCCTGGGCACCCTGCTCTTCGACCTGCTCACACCGGCCGAGGAAGCCGACCGCGCGAACGTCTTCGACATCGAAACCCTCGGCCGACGTCTGGCGGACGCCACCCGCCGGCTGGAACACCCTCCGTCCCTGCCCTCCCTCCCGATCGGCTATTTCGGAGCGAGCACCGGAGCCGCCGCGGCGCTGTGGGCCGCCGGATCCGCCGACGCGCACATCGGAGCCGTCGTCTCCCGCGGCGGCCGCCCCGACCTCGCCGGGCCCCGGCTCGCCGACGTACGGGCGCCGACACTCCTCATCGTGGGCGGCCTCGACACGACGGTGATCGGCCTGAACCGCCAGGCCCAGCGCGAGCTCCGGTGCGAGAACCGGCTCGACGTCATCCCCGGCGCCACGCACCTCTTCGAGGAACCGGGCGCACTGGACGAAGTGGCGGGCTGAGTGTGAGCGCTCACGTCAGCCCCGTCAACAACTCCGACGGGACGAGATCCTGATGACGCCTCAGTAACGGACAGGTTACGCCACGGTACTTGACGACCTCTCATGTCCCATGGTTTCGTCCCTGCAACACGGCGAATGTTCGACTTTCAAATTGTTAGCGCTAACAATGCACCGGAGACCCGGTACCCCCGGTACCCCCCACCCCGCAGGGGTCACACCTAGCCGCCGCCTCGGACGTGCCGTGCCCGGTCCGCACGCACGCACGCACGCACGCACGCACGCACGCACCGAGAAGGACCGGCCCCTGCCCAAGTCGCCCCCAGGAGGGTGCAGATGAACGCTCTCGGTACAGCTCCACGAACCTCGACACGGCGAGGATGGCGGCCGCGGATGGCCGCCCTGCTCTCGATGGTCTTCGTGGCCGGCTTCCTGGCGATGGTGAACCCGTCGTCCGCCTCGGCCGCCTCGGTCGACACCGGCAAGTGGTACGTGCTGGTGAACCGCAACAGCGGCAAGGCGCTGGACGACTACAACTTCGCCACCGCCGACGGTTCGCCCGTCGTCCAGTGGACCCGCTCCAACAACGAAGCCCAGCAGTGGCGCTTCCTGGACTCCGGCAGCGGCTACTACCGCCTGCAGAACCGTAACTCCGGCAAGGTCCTGGACGACTACAACTGGTCCTCGGCCGACGGCACCGACGTCGTCCAGTGGAGCGACCTCAACGCGACCAACCAGCAGTTCCGCCTCGCCGACTCCGCCGGCGGCTACGTCCGCCTCCTGAACCGCCACAGCAGCAAGGCTCTTGAGGTCCAGAGCGCCTCCACCGCCGACGGCGGCAAGATCGTCCAGTACGCCGACTGGGGCGGCAGCAACCAGCAGTGGCAGATCGTCCCCGTCGCCGACATCGGCACCGGCACGTGCGCTCTTCCGTCGACCTACCGCTGGACATCGACGGGTCCGCTGGCGGAGCCGGCGAACGGGCAGGTCGCATTGAAGGACTTCAGCACCACCACGTACAACGGCAAGCACCTGGTCTACGGGACGACCTCCAACGGAACGTCGTGGGGCTCGACGGGGTTCAGTCCCTTCACGAACTGGCCGGACATGGCGACGGCCACCCAGACCGGGATGAACGATCCCGCGGTGGCGCCCGAAGTGTTCTACTTCGCGCCCAAGAACGTCTGGGTGATGGTGTCCCAGTGGAGTCAGTGGCCGCTCTATTACCGCACGTCCAGCGACCCCACCAACCCCAACGGCTGGTCCGCCTCGCAGCCGCTGTTCACCGGCAGCCTCCCCGCCGGCCCCCAGGGCCAGAAGGACGCCCCGATCGACCCGACCATGATCGCCGATGACCAGAACATGTACCTGTTCTTCGGCGCTGACAACGGCAAGATCTACCGGGCCAGCATGCCGATCGGGAACTTCCCCAGCAGCTTCGGCTCCTCGTACACGACGGTCATGAGCGACACAACGGACCTTCTGTTCGAGGCGCCGGAGGTCTACAAGGTCCAGGGCCAGAACCAGTACCTCATGATCGTTGAGGCGCAGGGTACGAACCGCTACTTCCGCTCGTTCACCGCCCCCAGCCTGAACGGTCCGTGGACCGTCCAGGCCGGCAGCGAGAGCAGCCCCTTCGCGGGCCAGGCCAACAGCGGTTCCACCTGGGCCAAGGGCGTCAGCCACGGTGACCTGGTCCGCGACAACCCCGACCAGACCAAGACCATCGATCCCTGCAACCTGCAGTTCCTCTACCAGGGCCTCCCCACCAACACACCGGCGGGCACCGACTACCTGAAACTGCCGTACCGGCCGGGCCTGCTCACCCTGCAGCGCTGACCCGCCTGATCCACGGTGATCGCGATGGGGTGCGGTCCGCCGACGCGTAGACGAGCTGTCTAGTGCGTGGGCAACTCCATCTGCTGACCGATACTCACCGCGCCGAGGAACCCCGGCCGCGCATCGGCTGGGGTTCCTCGGCGCTCGGGGCCTGCCCCTTCGAGGACGAGGCCGGACTCGCGATGACGCCGCCGCGCTCCCGAACCTGGGGCCGGCGCGGACACACGCTGGGTCCGCGTCCGGGGCGCTCCCGCCGCCGCATCTCGGTCGCCGCGCTGTGCTGCTACAAACCCGGCGAGAAGAACAGGATGATCTACCGGCGACGGCCTGGTCCTCGCCGATGAGGCGCTGTTGCGCTGGTGGACCGGTCACCGCGCAGAGCTGGCCCCATCTGCGACCGTCACCTCGCCAAAAGAGGTCGTGGATGAGGTGGATGCCTGCGGGGCAAGTGGGCTGACGAGGGCGTGTTCGCCCAGCTCAACGGCTTGTTCCGGCAGCTTCTGCGGGAGAAGGAAGGGCGGGACCCGGAGCCGACGGCGTGTGTGATCGACGCTCAGAGCGTCAAGACCTCCACCAGCGTTCCCGCCGCCGGGCAGGGCGTCGATGCGGCCAAGAAGATCGTCGGCAGGAAGCGGAGCATCGTCACCGACACACTCGGACTCCTCCTCGCGGTGCCGGTGACCGCGGCGAGCGTGCAGGACTCCGTGGCCGGCACCGCGCTGCTCGACCAGGTCGCCGCCGACCACCCCACAATCCGCAAGGTGTGGGTCGACGGAGGCTACCGCCAGCACCTCGTCGAGCACGCCGCCACCCTCGGCATCGACATGGAAATCACCGCCCGCAAGCCCGCGAGAACACCATCTCCTGGCGCGACCCAAAGAAGACCACAGAACCCCCGATTCCGGGATGGAACATCGGACGAAAACGACCTCTAAACACCTGTTCCCTCTCCGCGCACCCCGGCCACCACCAACACGGCACCCTTTCCAGGCTCTACCCCGGGCCGCCGGTGGATGCGTTTGGCGACCACCCGTGCGTCGGCCGACCGTTCGCCCTCGTCAGTGCGCGGTCCTGGGCGTCGGCGGCGTGGAGGACTTCGCTGATCAGGAGGTCGAGGTCATCGGTCGTGGTCCGGTAGTTGCACATGCATGCACGCAGCACAGTGCGGCCTCGCACGGCGACGGTGGCGAGGTGGGCGCGTCCGTTGTCCTGTACGTGGCGGGCGACGCCGGCGTGGAGGGTGTCCGGGTCTCCCTCGTCTGGGTCGGCGATGCGGAAGCAGACGACCGGCCAGGGACCGCCGGCCAGGAGTTGGAGCCGGGGTTCAGCGGAGGTCTTGTCTCGCAGCTGGTCGGCGAGCGTGAGGTAGTGCTCGATCAGGGTGGTGACGCCTCCGATGCCCCGGTAGAGGGGGGCCAAGGCGGGGACGGCGGCGCCGAGGCCGCCCGGGCGCCGTCGGCGTGGTGCCACATCCCGGTGTTCCGGCACAGGTCGGTGACAGGCCCGAGGGGATCGACGGCACCGGTGGCGGTGGTGCCGAGTGTGGTGATGGTGCAGAAGGGCAACAGGCCCGCGTCCAAGTCGGCGGTGACCGTGGTGCGCAGCGCGGCGGGATCCAGGCGGTCGTACGCGTCGGTGGGGACGGGACGGAGTCGGTGGGCCGGCAGGCCGATGCAGGCGGCGGCCTTGGTGACGGACATGTGTGCCTGGGCGCTGTAGTAGAGGGCGAGGCGGGCGTGGTCGCGGTCGTAGGCGGGGCCGTCGCCGGAACCGCGGCGGGTGAGGAACCTGGTGCGGGCGGTGGCCAGGGCGAGCAAGTTGGCCATGGAGCCTCCGCTGGTCAGGACTCCGCCCGTCGTGTCGGGTAGCCCGGCCAGGCCGGCGAGCATGCGGACGGTGCCGCGTTCCGGTACGACGACGACCCCCTTCGACATGGTCGTGCGCAACGACCTCGACCGGTACCGGCTCGTGATGGACGTCATCGACCGCGTCCCCGGACTCGCCGGCCGGGCGGCGGCCCTGCGCCAGAGCATGTGCGACCTGCGGATCCGCCACCACGACTGGATCCGCGCCCACGGAACCGACCTGCCGGAGGTCGCCGACTGGTCCTGGCCCTACTGATCGCCCGCACGGGGCGGTACGGGTGGGCCGTGTGGGTCGGGGAAGGTACCGAACGGCCCTTCCCGGGCCGGCCGCCATGGGCCGAGGGTGGAGGCGGACCCGAACGGAGAACCGCCATGAGCACCTCTTCCTTCCACCGGCTCACCTCCTCCCCCAACGTCTACTCTCGCGCCTTCTCCCAGGAGCACCGCCGCAGCCTGTCGGCCCTGGCTCACGAGGTGGACTTCCCCGTCGGCGCGCGCCTGTTCAACCAGGGCGGACACGCCGCCCGGTTCTGGGTCCTCCGGTCGGGCAACGTGGGCATGGACGTGCACGTACCCGGCAGGCAGGCCGCGGTGGTCGAGACCGTCGGCCCCGGCGAGCTCGTCGGCTGGTCCTGGCTGTTCCCTCCCCACACCTGGCACTTCGGCGCCGAGACCATGACGCCGGTGCGGACCGACGAGTTCGATGCCGCCGCCGTGCGCGAGCTGATGGACGCCGACCCCGCGCTCGCCTCCGCGATGTGGCAGTGGGTGGGGCAGGTGCTCGCCCACCGGCTCGTCTCCGCCCAGATCCGGCTGCTCGACCTGTACGCACCCCACGGCAGCGGAAGCCGCATCTGAGACAATTATTCCCAGATGTATCCGACCCGAGGGTGTGGCGTGGGTGTCCGATGCACCAGCTGCCGCCCCGGCGCCCATCCGGGTGTTCCTCCTTGACGATCACGAGGTCGTCCGGCGCGGGCTGCACGACCTGCTGGACTCCGAGCCGGACATCGAGGTGGTGGGCGAGGCGACGACGGCTGCCCAGGCCCTGGCCCGGGGGCCCGCCCTGCGGCCCGACGTGGCCGTGCTCGATGTCCGACTGCCCGACAGCGACGGCATTACCGTCTGCCGTGAGCTGCGCTCGCGCATGCCGGGCCTCGCCTGCCCCATGCTGACGTCCTTCGACGACGAGGAGGCCCTCCTCGACGCGATCATGGCTGGAGCGGCCGGGTACGTACTGAAGCAGATCAAGGGCTCCGACCTGGTCGCCGCAGTCCGGACGGTGGCAACGGGCCAGTCGATTCTCGACCCTGCGACCACCGCCCGCCTGATGAGTTCCCTCCGGGACCCGACCGCCGGGAAGCCGCCCGGGGACAAGCGGTTGACGGTGCTCTCCGAGCGTGAGCGCGCCGTACTCGAACTGATCGGCGAGGGCCTCACCAACCGCCAGATCGGCAAAACGGCTCTTCCTGTCCGAGAAGACGGTAAAGAACCACATCTCGCGGCTGCTCGCCAAGCTGGGTGTCGAACGCCGTGTGCAGGCCGCCGTGATCTCCGCCGAGGTGCGCGAGCATGACGAAACCGGCCGCTGAGGCCCGAGTTCACCGGGAAGGTCCGATCGGGATCCGCCACTCCAGTCGGGTTCCGCCACCGTCCGGGCGCGGCGAGGTGGACAGCCCGCCTCCGCAGGCTTCGGCGCGCTCCGCGAGGTTGCGCGGCCCGCTCCGACGGCCACCCTCCGCGACACCCACACCGTCATCACTCACCGTAACGGCGAGCACGCCGTCCGCCAGGACGATCGCGACCTCCGCCCGCGCCGCCCGCGCGCGCCGGGCCACGTTGGTCAGGGCCTCTCCGAGCACGGCCACCACATCGTCGGCGACCGGCACCGGCACATCCGTGTCGATCAGCCCCTCCATGCGCAGGGCGGGCGCGAACCCGAGCAGCACCGCCGCCTCACCCACGGCCCGCACCGCGCGGACCCGGAGTCTCGGGGTACCGCCCGTCACCTCGTGGTCGCGGAGCCCGAAGATGGCCGTACGGATGATCTTGATCGTCTCGTCCAGGTCGTCGATCGCACGGTCCAGCCGCTCGGAGGCCTCCGGATGCTCCACGAAGCGCTGGGCGCTCTGCAGTGTCATCCCCGTCGCGAAGAGCCGCTGGATCGCCAGGTCGTGCAGGTCGCGGGCGATCCGGTCGCGGTCCGCGAGCAGGCTCACCTGCTCGGTGTCCCGGCGCCGGTCGGCCAGCTCCAGCGCCAGGGCCGCCTGCCCCCCGAAGCCGGGGCAGGGGGTGCGACCTCGGCCGCGTCGAACGTCGGCCGCCCGGTACGCCGTGCGAGCATCAGCCCGTCCCGCGCCCGGACGACCGCGGCCAGGATCCCCTCGCTGCCGGGCAGCACGATCCCGCGGTGCGCTTCGGCCCCCTAGCCCAGGGCGAGCGAGCCGCGCAGCTCGCCGCTGGGCCCCACCTGGTAGAAGACGCACATCTCGGCCGAGATGATGTCCCGGGCCCGCTCCAGCATGCCCTCCAGCACCTCGATCTCGGATGAGCCCGACAGCAGCGCGCTCGTGAAATCGGAACTCGCCGCCAGCCAGCGCTCCCGGAGCCGGACCTCCTCGTACAGGCGGGCGTTGTCCACGGCAACGCCCGCGGCAACGGCGAGGGTGGACAAGACTCCCTCGTCCTGCGCGTCGAAGCCCTTCCCGCCCAGCGCACCGTACTCCGCGTCCACGAGGACGACCGCAGCCTCCACGATGCCGCGCAGCACCTGGGCAAGGTCCAGTTCCTGCCCCAGCGACGTGACCGCCTCCAGCAGGCCCGTCAGCCGGTCACGGGTATCCCGCGCGTCGGTGATCTGTGCCTGGAGCGCGTCCAGCCTCGGCTGCGGAATCCGGCTCGCCGACGCGTCTCGATCGTCCCCGACCATGGACACCTCCGGCGGCGTCGAGGGGCTCTGCGCACCCGCCCGGACTTCAGCGTAGTCCTCCGCCCGCCGGCCGGTCACGGTCGGAACCAGGGGTGACGGGCATGACGTGTCGTCGATGACGTGCTCGGTGCCGTGGGACGAGGGCACGGCCAGGACGAGCCGGAGCCGTACATTGCGGCGGTGCGCCTCGTCGGCTGCCCAGGATGCCACTGTCAGCGCGGTGCTCGATCCGTCGACACCGACGACGACCGAGTCGAGGTCCGGACGGCCGGGCGGAGCCTTCCATGGCTTCCGCCTCTGTCGAACCGCGTCGGGGTGCATGCACACTCCCACCCGGACCAGCGGGAGGATCGGGCCGCAGGGGTCAGACAAGGGACCTTGAGGTCCCTTGCCCGCCACGCCGCGCGCCACTTCGTCAACGGCACACCGCCGAAGACCGGCCAGTCCCCGTACAGGCCCGTTCGGTCCTCGCACCACGGACGAACGCGGCGGATGGTGGCTAGTGAGGGCGCTCCGCAAAGTGCGCTCGCCGGCCGAAGCCGACAGGAGGGCCACAGATGAAGCACGCCAAGGTCGGCTTCCTGATGACCGACGAGGTCATCTCGGTCCTCGGGAGGGCTCCATCCGCGGACGTGGCCACGCTGCTCGTCGAACACGAGATCAGCGGCGTGCCGGTCTTGGACGCGGACGAGCGCGTCCTCGGGGTCATCTCGCGGACCGACCTGCTTGTCCAAGACCACCTCACCGCTGGAGACTTGATGACCACGCCCGCCGTCACGGTCCACGCCGAACAGACCGTCGCCGAGGCCGCCCGCCTCATTACCCGACGCGGTGTGACGCGGCTGGCGGTCGTCGACGAGGAAGACCGTCTGGTCGGCATCGTGACGCGACGGGACCTGCTGCGCGTGTTCCTGCGCCCCGACCACGAGATACGCCGGGTGCTCGTCGAGGAGGTGCCGGCGGACACGATGGGTATCGGCGCCGACGCCGTGAGCGTGCGTGTCGTGGACGGGGTCGTCACCTTGGACGGCCGACTGCCCAGGAGCAGCCAGATTCCCGTCGCGCTCCGGCTCGCCGGACAGTTGGACGGTGTGGTCACGGTCATCGACCGGCTCACGGCCCAATCCAACGACACCCGCACCCGCACCGCTCCG
Source organism: Streptomyces sp. NBC_00536 (assembly GCF_036346295.1). Classification (NCBI taxonomy): domain Bacteria; kingdom Bacillati; phylum Actinomycetota; class Actinomycetes; order Kitasatosporales; family Streptomycetaceae; genus Streptomyces; species Streptomyces sp. NBC_00536. The sequence continues at coordinate 870,591 of NZ_CP107819.1, forward strand.
CCGGATCACAGCGCCGAAGACGTTCCCCGCTGACGCGGGATGTGGACCGTTCGGCCCCTGCCCGCCCCACCCGCGCCGCGCGACCATGGAAGCGAGGCAGGCTCGCCGCCCCCGGTCACACCGGTGCGGAGCCCTGCAGACGGACCCGGGTCATCCCTTGCTCCGCCACCGCACTTCGTGAGGAGCATCTTCATGGAAGTCCTGATCTTCGCGCTGATCGCCATGGCCGTGGTTGCCCTGATAGGGCTGCCGATGGCCCTGAAGATCGTCAAGCAGTACGAGCAGGGCGTGCTGTTCCGCTTCGGCCGGCTCACCGGGACCCGCGCGCCGGGCCTGCGGCTCATCGTGCCGTTCGCTGACGTCCTGCACCGGGTGTCCTTGCGGATCGTGACCATGCCCATCCAGTCCCAGGGCATCATCACCCGTGACAACGTCAGCGTCGACGTCTCCGCTGTCGCCTACTTCCGCGTCGTCGACGCCGTGAAATCGGTCATCGCGATCGAGAACGTGGGCGCGGCCATCAACCAGATCGCCCAGACCACCCTGCGCAAGGTCGTCGGCCAGCACACCCTCGACGAAACCCTCTCGGAGACCGACCGCATCAATCTCGGCATCCGCGAGATCCTCGATGTCACCACCGCCGAATGGGGCGTCGAGGTCACCCTGGTCGAACTGAAGGACATCCAGCTGCCCGACAGCATGAAGCGCGCGATGGCCCGCCAGGCCGAGGCCGAACGGGAGAAGAGGGCCAAGATCATCAACGCGGAGGGCGAATCGATGGCAGCCGCCGCGCTCGGCGACGCCTCCGACACGATGATGGCCCACCCCCTCGCCCTGCAACTGCGCAACCTGCAGAGCCTCGTGGAGATCGGCGTCGACAAGAACACCACCGTCGTCTTCCCCGCACCGCTCATGAGCACCATCGGTGAACTCGGCGCCTTCCTCGCCCGCGAGACAGCGGCCGCGACACTCCAGACACCGCGTGCCCCGGAGATCACCACTCCGCTCCACAGCCCGTCCGCGCCGAACGGAGCGCGAGCGGTCAAGACCGTGTGACCGAAGGTCGGCGCCGCCGTGCGGAGGACGTTCTCCGCACGGCGGCGCCGACTGCTGTGGGGCGCGTTCAGTGGGTCGCGGCGAGTTCGGCGCCGATCCGACGGGCCCAGGCGCGGATCCGCTCAGACTCTCCATCGCCCGGGCGGCGCCCCGTACGGGTGTCAGGTCCCAGCGACCTGCCGATCTCTTCCGCGATGCCGGCGGTCGCACCGTGCTTGCTGCCGTAAGCGACCAGTACCCGCTGTGCGCTCGTGGGCCCGCCTCCTCCCTGCCTTCTCAATACGGCAGGACACGCCCCGACGGCGTACGCAGGTCGAGGGGCGGGGGGCGGTGCAGCCGTGGCCGAGGTGCCGAGATCTGGATCCGAGGCATGGTGGATCACCTCTTCGGGAGCGGGACGCGGAACAGGTCCGCACTCCAGACCCACCCGGTGGGACGATCGCTTGGCGGGGTCGACGGGGACAGACGTGGGGGCCGACCGGCCCCCACGTCAGCACCGTGGGCCCCCACGTCAGCACCGGCGACGCGGCGCACCGGGGCCCTCACGCCTTCTGGACGCGTGACGGGTTCGATACGGCCAGATCGTCGTGGCTCGGCCCGCCCAGCACGATCTTCAGCGCGCCCGTCTCGCCGGCGCGGGAGAACACCTCGTACGCCTCTTCCATCCGTCCCAGCTCGAAACGAGACGACATCAGCGCCGAGGCCGTCGGTCAGGTCGCCCACGAGCTGTTCCGGCTCCTCGGACGCGCTCACGACCGCGTCCGCCCCCAGCTCGCGCGCCGTCGCCAGCCGGGACGGCGCGAGATCGACGGCGATGACGCGGACCGGCGAGTACAACCGGGCCGTGGCGATGGCAGCGGGTACACGGAAAGGTCGGCGAACGGCACGCGGACGTACTCGGCCTGGGTTCCGTCGATGGTGTGGCCGAGTACCCGGCCACCGCCCCCGCGGCACTGCCCGTAGCGGCTCTCCCGGCAGAACCGGCACCGGCCGCACGAGGAGATGCAGGAGACCAGGACATGGTCGCCCGGCCGCACCGAACGGACGTCACCGCCCATCTCCACCACCGTGCCCACGGCCTCGTGCCCGAGCACCCGGCCGGGAGTCACCTCCGGCAGGTCACCCTTGACGATGTGCAGGTCCATACCGCAGATGGTCACGGCATCGACGCGCACGATCACGTCGGACGGATCCTTGATGCCCGGATCCGGCACCTCCTGCCACGCGGTGCGCCCCGGTCCCTGGAAAACGAGTGCCTTCGTGACGCCACCTCTCCATGTCTCCCGTGCTCCGGCACAGGTCACCTCAGGCTGTCCCCGCCGCCCGGTTCCCGGACAGGGCCGGACGGTCCCGCACCGGGGCCCGACAGGCCCGTCCGGCCCGTGCCATGAACGTGCGATGGTGGATGGCGGGGTCCCTTCACCGGGGGGCCGGCCGTCGATCTCCGGGACAACCCGGGGAGCCTTTCGCCTTCTCATTGAGGACCCGCGCCATGACCTCCAGTCCACATCTCGTCCGCGACGTGATGACGAGAACCGTCGTCAGCGTCACGCCCCTCGCCGAGTTCAAGGAGATCGTCGCCGTCATGAACCAGTGGCGAGTGACGGCCGTACCGGTCATCGGAGGCGAGGGTGCGAGCAGGGTCATCGGTGTGGTCTCGGAAGCCGATCTGCTTCCGAAGGAGGAGTTCCGCGACCATGACCCCGGTCTCATCGAGCAGATGCGTCGGCTGGGTGACACGTTGAAGGCCGGATCGACCCTGGCCAAGGACCTGATGACGACCCCCGCCGTTACCGTTCGACCCGACACCCCCCTGTCCCAGGCGGCTCGGCTCATGGCGGAACGGCACATCAAACGACTGCTGGTCGTCGACCCGGCCGGCACCCTCCAGGGCATCGTCAGCCGCGCCGATTTGCTCAAGGTGTTCCTGCGCCCGGACAGTGAACTCGCCGACGAGATACGGCGCGAGGTGGTCGGCCGACTGTTCCCCCTCGCGCAGCACAGGGTGCGGGTCGATGTCCACCACGGCGTGGCCACCCTCTCCGGCGGCATCCTCGACGCATCACTCATTCCGGTGGCAGCACGTCTCGCACGCGCCGTGGAAGGCGTGGTCGACGTCAACTGCGCCCTGACCACGTCGGCTGCGCAGACGGCCGGAGCGTAGACCCTCTGCCTCAACGGAAACACCTGGTCAGAACCACTTTTGATCTCCGCACCGGAGTAAGATGGAGATACCGGGAGTATGTCGCGCATCGGATGCAACTCAGGTGTCATTTCCGGCGATCAATACGCCGGGCCGTCGAACCGCGGGCAGCCCGGGGACAGGTCTCCACCATGACCGTCACCCTGGAACGCACCACATCTGCCGCGTCACCCACTGCCGCGCCTCCTTGCCCCGCTCGCCTCACGCTCACGCCGAAGACCGCCCTCGCCGGGCAGCTGGACGGCGCCTGGTGGCCCCGCTCCCGTGACCTCGCAGCCGAACTCCCCGTTCTCGTCGCCGCCTTGGCCGAGCCCTGGGGACGCATCACCCGCGTCACCGTGAACCCCACGCGCTGGCCCGTCGTCCCACACAAGGTCTCCGTGGCCGAGCACGCCGTGCACGTGGGCTGGTTCACCGAGCAGGACCCCGACAAGCTGATCCTGCTCTCCTACACCGTCGGCCGCTGGGACCTCCTCGTCATCCCGCCCCAGACCGAACCCGCCGCCGCAGCCCGGCTGATGGCCGCCGCCGCCCTCCCCGGCAGCATCCTGACCGCCCGCGAATTGATCGCCGCCGAAGCCGTCATCGGCCGAAAGCCCGACCTCCGGAACCGGGAAGACGCCTGGGAGAGCGAAGGCGGGGCGCGCATTTCCGATATCGGCTCCCTGGCCAGGCAACCGGTCGGCCCACTGTCCGCCGGCGCTTGGTGGTGAGCCCCGTCCGCAGGATGTCGCCGTAGCGGCAGCAGGAGGCGAAGCGTCGCACACACGCACGAGGCGGTCACACGATGGTGCGGCCGAGTTGAACTGGACGGGCCCGGACACGCACAACAAGGACACCAGGGCCTCCCAGCGCTGCTCGGTCAGATTCGCATCCCCGAGCTACTGAGAGGCCCTGCCTTCATGCGCGTACATCGGGAAGATCGCCCATTGGGAAGCCTGTTCGAACCGCACGTTCCGTGATCGGTTGAGATACGGCTTCTTACGGCAGCAATGGTTCACGACGCACCACGTGGTTGTGGCCCGTCGTCCCCTTCGGACGGGTGCGCAGGCCATCGTCTCTCCTCGTGACGGGGGTGGGCGGAGGTGCGTCGCTCAGCTACGGCCGAGGGCCGGAGCCGCGTGGATCTGAAGGGCCACGCGTACCGCTGATTCCACTGCTCCCTCGATCCAGGCAGGTTTGAGGGAGGTGTGGTCGCCGGCGACATGCAGGGGGCCTTCGGGGGTGGCGATGTCGGGGAACAGTTCGGTGTGCTGGCCGGGAAACAGGACGGACGCCTCGCCGTAGGCATAGGGGTCGCGCGCCCAGCTCTGGGTACGGCCGGCGCCGGTGTAGAAGACCTCGATGCGCTGGCCGTAGATCTCCTGCAGCCCGGACAGGGCGTGGGGGTAGCGGGCGTCGTCGTCGAAGGAGTCCCAGCGCATTGCGTCATCCGCCCATGTGTACGAGGCAAGCACCACCCCGCCCTGGCTTCCCGGTACGGAGTGGGAGGGATTGAAGGTGAACCGGTTGGGGCTATCGCTCACCGATCCCCGCACGATCAAGAGGGTCACCACGGCCCAGTCCAGGCTGTCCACGAGCGGTTCGCGTCGCGGCTGAGCGGTGCGGTCGGACAGCGCTGCGTCCGGAGGCCGTCGCGTGGCGGTCGAGGCGGACGTCGGGGTGTTGGGCGGTGGGGGTGGTTCAGCCGCCGACCGGGCGGCTGGTGGCACAGCCTGCGGTGGCGGCAGCATGCCGGGGGGCGCTGCCAGGAATTGCGTCCCGGGAGGCGGTACGGCCGCTCGGGGGAGTTGCGCACCGGCCGCCGCGCCGGCTGCGGTTGTGGAGCCGGGACTTACGGGCGGCCCGGCGGGGGCGCCGCCCGCCGGGCCGCCGGGACGAGGCGCGCTGCCGGAGCCGCCGCGGGGCACCGCTGAATTACGGGATGGGGGGATACGTCTGGATGGGGGGCGGGATGGGGTGCTGCCCGGGGGCGTGCCGCGGGGCGGGCGGCCGCCGGGGGGGCCGGGGGGCCTTCGACGGTGTTCCGTTCCTTGTAGAGGTCGGTGTCGTGGCTGATGGGCCGGCCGCCTGTCCGAATCATGACCTGGGGAAACACTGCCCGGAAGATTGAGCACAGGAACTGACCGCACGCCACTCGTCTTCGAGGATGCTGAACATTTCGGAGTCTCGCCAACCATCCCGGATCAGAGCGGTGTGACGATGACGTCCTTCCCGTGTCATGCCGAGCTTGCCGAGAACCCGTGCCGACCCAAGGTTCCGCGGGTCACAGGTGGCATGGATGCGGTGGAGCTCAAGATCCTCGAACCCTCGCGCCAGTAGTTCCTTGCCGATCGCCGTTCCGACGCCCTGTCCCCAAACCCGCGGATGCACCGCATAGGTGATCTCGCCTTGACGCTGTCCTCTGCTCCGGAGGTGGAGCTCCCCCATGCCGACTACGTCGCCATCGATACGCGCTACATAGGCGAACCGCTGCTGAGGTGTGTGCGACCAGGCCTCGACCGCGGTCATCACGAAGGCGCGTGTCTGCTCTTCGGTGTTCGGTCCCCAGGTCTGGAAGCGGCAGACCTCGGCGAGGCAAGCCCAGGAGTGGACAGCCCGCCAGTCTGCGAGCTCGATTCTGCTCAAGGTCACCGAATGTCGAGCCACAAGCTGATCTTGCCAGATACAGTCGCGCCGACCTGCCGGTTCAAAAACAGGCACTCCCCTTGTTCTTCATTTGAGGTCCCCCGAGATGGTGCGGATGTACCGGACTGCCGAGCCGGAGCCGGTCATCCGCCGTATGGCCGAGGATCTCGGTGTGCACCACGAGGCCCTGCGGAACTGGATCCGGCAGGCCGAGGCCGAGGCCGACGCCGGCGAGCGGCCGAGCGGGAGCCGTGCGAACGGCGCCGCCGCGATGCCGGGCTGACCGGGCGGATCAGGGAGATCCACACGGAGTCCGGCGGGGTCTACGGATCCCCGCGGGTGCACGCGGTCCTGAAACGCGAGGACGAGGCGGTCGGCCGCAAGCGGATCGAGCGGCTGATTGTCGAGGTGCTCAAGGCATCACGGGGTACAGGTCGCTACATCCGAGGGCCGGGTCCCTGAGCGAGATCATCGAGGCCCTGGCCGGTCTGCTGGACGGCTTCGGCGACGGCCTCGACGACTACACCGGACCTCGCCCACATGGAATGCTGCGACTCCAGCGGCATCAGCGTGCTGATCGCCGCCCGCGACCACGTACAGGCCACCCAAACCGACATCGCACTCGCCGCCGTCCCGCCCACACTCTGCGCGTCCTGCGCGTGATCGGGCTGGACCAGGTCTTCCGCCTACTGCCCGGCACCGAGCCCTGACCGCCAGGACACCGTGCGGAACGACGCTGAGCCGGCCGCCCGCCCGCGGGCCGCGATCATCCGTGGGCCCGTAGGGGAAGGAATGCACGTACGGTCTTGCAGCCTTCGGGCGTGGGCGTGGGCGTGACAACGGTGGCGTGGGCGAGGTCGTTGACCATGTGCCAGCCGAACCCGCCGGTGCCGTCGACCAGGTCGGGCGTGCGCATGCACGGCCGGTGGGGACTGGAGTCCTCGACGGCGACCTCGATGGCGTCGGGGTGCGCGGCCAGCCGGAGCGTGTGGGTACTGCCGCCGTGTCGGCCTGCGCCGCGTCGTGGTTTGTGACAGCACCCGGGTCATGACGGACCCTCAAACCGCACTCGCGTCCGAAGCGGACCACGTCGAGCGCCACCCGTGCCCGCGCTGCTCCGCCCAGCCCGGATCACCGTGCCGCTCGCGCTCCGGGGCGGTCGCCGGCACCTACCACACAGGTCGCTTCACGAAGGTGCCCCGGCTCGCGAAGCCGCTGCCCGCTGGCAGCCCAGTCGGCGAAACTCGATACCCGGGCTCCGATGACGACCTCACCTGCGGGAGCGGGCCCGGCCGTGTACACGGCGACGGGGTTGCCGGACGCGTCGACGGCAGTGAGAGCGGCAGGCGCCGATGCCCCGCCGGTGACAACGAGAACGGGCTGGCCGTCCACGGAGCGCAGGGACAGGGTGCCTACGTCCTCGGGCTGGGCTCGCCTGACGGGATGGCGCCCAGGTCCGTTACCTCGGGTGTCAGGTGCTCGTCGGCCATGGCCGTGTCCCCTCCCGGGCCGACTCCCTGCCGACCCTTCGTGGACCTTGTCATGACGGTTCGTCACCACACCACCATTCTTGACAGATACGGAGTGCGGGGACATAGGGCGGAGGGCCGCATCCTGTGCGCCCCTCAGCTGCCCCAGCTGATTCGGCGGCTGATCTTGCCGACGGGGCGCCCTGCGAACCGCACGGCGCCCTCCTGGCGGACCATGACGACCCGACCATCTTCTTCCACTGCGCGTGGGGGGTGGCGCACATGAAGAAGTGTCCGGACCCGCTTCACTTCAACCCGGTCCTGGCGGTCTGCGACTGGCCCCAGGACGCCGGCAATCCGGCGGCCGGAAAGGAGCCTGACGTCAGCTGACGCCACGTGGCTCCGCCCCGCAGCCCCCCGTGTCGTCCGTGCGCGGGCCTTGTGGTGGGTGTGATCCAGGGCGGGGCCGGCTCGCGGGCGTGGGCGGGCAGGGCGAGGGCGGGAGCCGAGGTAGCGAGCGGGTCTGGGAAAGCCTCATGCCCCCCGGCCCTGTCCTCGTGCCCACCAAGCGTGGCCGCCGCCTCCAGGGGTGCTTGTCCACGAGGCTGCGATGGCCATCAGGAGAGCGGCGGATCAGGGGGCCAGGGTTGCACGCCATTGAGAGCCTGCCTGCGGGAGGCCCTGCGTCAGGGCGGGAGGGCTGTGGGTGCAGTGGGGGGCGGTGGCCAGGGCTGTTTCGGGTTGGGTGCGCGTTGTCCAGTTGGAACACTGAGACCACTACAAGCGCCGCCACCTCGCGCGCACAAGAGCCGCGGCCGGCCAGATCGGCAGCCCTGCTCGAAAACGTTGCCGAGGGTGTCCAGGGCGGCGTGCAGAGCGTTTACCCGGAGTGCCCGCTGCGATGCCGGGGCTCTCCTGACGTCAAGGCGTTCTCCACACGGATGGTTGTTCTGAAGGCTGGGAGAGACGTTGAGGCAGGCAGCAGGGGTGGCCCCGCGGGATGGACGGCAGGTGAGCCGGGATGTGGTCGCCTTCCTGGATCCGCCTCTGCGGGCGGCGGTGGGCCGGTTGGAACAGCCGCTGCGCGGGATGGCGGAGTACTACTTCCGGTGGGTGGACGCCGAGGGGGTGCGGTGTCCGGTGGTGGCGAGTACGCGACGCCGGTACGGGAGCCTGTTCCTCCTTGCGGCCGGTGGCGGGGAGCAGGGGTGGGAGCGGGCGCGTAACGCGGCGGCCGCGGGAACGCTGCTGCTCGCGAGTGTGGCGGTCCACGATGACATCATCGACGAGGAGCCGGTGCGCAACGGCCGCCCGACGGTGCATGCCGTCTTCGGTGTGCCGGCTGCCCTCTACGTCGGCAATGCGCTCGTCGGGCTGGCTTCCGAGCTGCTGGCGGAAGAGCCTTCCCAACTGGCGGGGGAGCTGGGCAGACGGCTCGCCGAGGTGGTGCGGGAGATCGCGAACTGTCAGATTCTGGACGTACGGTTCGGGGGCTCGCAGACGGTGACGCTCCAAGAGGCGCTGACGGTGTCTGCGGCGAAGATCGCTCCCGGCACGGCGTTCGCCTGCGCGGCGGGCGCGCTGTGCGCTGGTGCGTCGCCCGCTCAGGTGGAGGCCGCGGCCGAGGTCGGCTCGGAGTTCGGCAAGGCGTGGGCGCTGTGGGACGAACTGGAGGAGTACGCGGCCGGTGACGCGGCTGCGGCGGTGGACCGGCTGGCGGATCTGCGCCAGCGCAGGATCGTCCCCTCCGTGGCGTACGCGCTTCAAAGCCAGGGGCCGGCCCGCGAGAAGCTGCTCGCCTACTTCCACGACTCCGCCGCCCCGGACAACGCGGGACTTCTTCAGGCGCGGGACCTCGTCGAGGAGTGCGGAGCGCTGACGTGGCTGCGGGAGCGGCTCGACGCGCATCTCGCCCGGGCTCTGCACCGGCTGCCCGACGCGGTCGTCGATCCGGTCGCCCGTGCGGAGTTCGCGTCCTGCCTGCGCAGCTGGGCCCTCTCGTGAAGGCCCGGCGAGGCCGGGCGGGGTCCTGGCATCCGCGGGGGCGGGTCTGTCTGGTGACGGGCGGCGCCCAGGGAATCGGCTGGGCCGTCACACGGCTGCTGGCCAGGGCGGGCGCGCACGTCTACGTCGCCGACATCTGCGAGCGGAATCTTCACGAGGCCCGGCAGCGGCTCGCCGGCTGCCCGGGCGGTGACCGAATCCGCCTCGCCCGGGTCGATGTCACCGACCAGGACCAGGTGCGGGACTGGACGACCCAGGCCGTACAGGACCACGGGCGCATCGACGTGTTGGTCAACAACGCGGCGTTCGTCCGCTGGCAGGACTTCCACGAGTCGAACTCCCAGGACGCACTGCTGATGATGCGTACCGGATACGACGCGATGGTCCACACCGTGGCCGCCGTACTCCCGTACCTGCGTGAGCAGCGCGGCGGGCACATCGTGAACATGGGGTCCTCGCTCAGCCGAGTGCGCGCGAAAGGGCCGGCGGCGGCCTACGTGGCGACGAAGGCCGCCGTGGAAGCCTTCACCGAAGTGACCCGCCTGGAACTGGCCGACCACGGGATCAGGGTCACCCTGGTACGCCCGGGGCTCGTCGCGGGGACGGACTTCTTCCGCCGTCATGTCCCCTCCGACCGCCTGCCGCGCTTCGCCGACCACCTGCCCCCGTGCACCCCCGAGCAAGTGGCCGCAGCCATCGGACGGGCCCTGGCCAAGGGCACGGACACCGTCGACATCCCGGCCTGGCTGCCCCTCTCGTACGGCCTCCACCAGATGAGCCCGCGCGCGTTCCGCCGGCTGGCCGCTCTCGGCGGGCCCGCCCGCCGCGACTTCGGACACCCGCACGCACCCCGTCCCCGGCGATCCGGCATGCCCCAGCCGTCGCCCACGAGCAGGACCACCACATGACCCTGCCGCAGGACGAGCAGCAGAGCCTTCCGAGCCCCCCGAGCTTCCCGCCGGCCCCGTGGCGCATGTCCGGCAGGATGTGGATGGGCCTTTTCCCCGTGCCCCGCCTTCCCCCGGTGCCCGGCGGGCTTTCCGTAGTCCTGCCCCGACACCTCCTGGTCGCCGCGATCCGCTACCTCGACGGGGACCTGCGCTACAACGAGTTCGTCATCGCGAGCGCGGTGCGCTCCGGCTTCCGGGTGGGCGCCTTCATCCATCACATCTGGGTCGACAACGCCATCTCCCAGGAGGGCGGCCGCCACATCTGGGGGCTGGACAAACAGCTGGCCAACTTCCAGTGGACCGACCAGCAGGTGCGCATCACCAGCGACCAGGGCCTACGGGTCACGATGGCAGCCCACCCCGGGCGACGCGCCACGCTGCCCCTGCTGATGCCCCTGCCGGCCTTCGCCCCGCGACGCGGGCAGCTCACCTACGCCCTCGCCCCGGTGCGCCTGCACGCCGGCCCCACACAGCTGTCCCTCACCGACTGGCCCGCGGCGCTCCCCACTCTGAGCAGAACCACCACCCGGATCGCCTTGCAGTCACCGCGTTTCCGTGTGGCCGTCCCCGCACCCCACCCGGTCAACGACCGTTGACCACGGAGCACTCACCGATGCCCCCAGCCGATCCCGGTCCGCGCCGCCCTGCGCCCCCCGCCGCCGGGACCACCCGGCTGCCGCCGGTGCGGGCTGTCGTCTGCGACGTCGACCACACCCTCACCCCGAAGAGTTCCGTCGTCGAACTCAGCCGCGCCCTCGCCGCGCCCATCGGTGAAGTAACCGCCCTCTACCGCGGATACCAGTGCGGACAACTCACCCACGAAGAGACCCGCACCCGGCTCCTGGAACTGTGGACCCGCGGCGGCCTTGCGAGCCGTATCACCGTCGAGACCGTCTTCCATCAGCTGCCGATCAAGGACGACGCCCTTCGCCTGGCCGCAGCCCTCGCCGCGCGCGGCCTGCCCCTGTGCCTGATCACCAGCTCCGCACAGCTTTACGCCGACATCATGACCCGCCGCCTTGACGCCGCCTGCGGATACGGAAACGGCCGGCTCCTCTTCGACACCGCAGGCAACCTCGAAGACGTCGATTTCACCCGGGATACCGCGGACCTCAAACTCCTCCAGCTCGCCCAGTTCACCACCGATCATGATCTGGAGCCGACCGAGGTCATCGCCGTGGGCAACGGGAGCAACGACCTCCTCCTGTTCGACGCCACCCGCCGCGGAGTCCTCGTCACGACCACCACCTCCACCCGCCACAGCGCGCACGCCTGGGCGACGGTCCGCCACCTCGACGAAGTCATCACCCTGATCGACACCGAACAGTAGAACCACCGCCCCCACCGGGCAATCCACAGCACGGATGCCGCCCACCTGTCGCTACGGGTCCGCACTCGACGCGAGCCTGCGCACGCCCGGGGCCACGCCACCTTCGCTGTCACACCCGCTCCCCTGTGCTGCCGCCCAGAGCCGTGCCCACGGCACACCCCGCTCGTTCCTCCTCACGTGATCACGACCCGGTGATCCCTGAACCACGCCAAACGGCATACCGAGGAGAAGACACGATGAATGGCACGACAGGGGTTCTGGAACAGAAGCTGCGCCGTTTCTTCGCGATGCTGGACCTCGACGGAGACGGCCGCCTGACCGAGGACGATGCCCTCGCCATCGCCGACCGGCTCGCCGCCGCCTTCGACGTCCAGGACACCGCGAAGATCACCCGGCTTCGCAGCGCGCTGAGCGACTTCTGGCGCAAGGACCTGGCGATCATGGCCGCCGACGGCAGCGGCTCGGTGAATGTCTCGGAATTCGTCGCCGGCATGCCCAAGGCCCTGGGCAACGACCGCGCGGGTGTCCTGGAGCGGCTGACCGCGATGGTGGCCGGATGGATGGACATCGCCGACACCGACGGCAACGGCCTCATCGACGAAGACGAGTACGTCACCATGTTCTCCAAGACCGTGGGTGCCTCACCGGCGGACCTGAAGGTGGCCTTCGCGAAGCTGGACCGGGACGGCAACGGCACCCTGGACCGCGAGGAGATCCGCCGGGCCACCGAGGAGTACGGCACCAGCGAGGACCCGCAAGCCCCGGGCAACTGGCTCCTCGGCCCCCTGTAACCGAAGCAGACGCGCCGGACATCACGCCGCCCTTCCTGCTCGCATCCCCTTCGAGGCTGTGCCTTCCGCGCCGGTTGTCTGCTGACTGTCGCTGAAGCGGGTGGGATCGGCGGTATCTCCTGCGGCGAGCTCTGGTGCTCTGCTGTGCTGGGTCCCGGCCTGTGGTGAGCGCGGGCGAGTGGGGGTGGATGTTGCCCTGATCCGCCGTCGGCCCTGTGTTTGGCAGCGTGGTCCTGGCGGCCGTCCCTCGAAGATGCGAGGAGGCTGTGGATGATGGATTCGGTGGCTGGGGCGTTACCGACCGGGCAGGGTGGAGGGTCGTTCCCGCTGGGCCCCCGGGGGCTGGGGACTTCGGCCGCTCGTATCGTTCAAAACGCGCCGACGGAACCCCAGGACATCAGCGTCCCACCCCCATCTCGGCCCACGGCAGTACGCCGTTGGACAGGGCACTGGACTGCTTCGGCGCCGGCGCCGGCGCCCGGGCCTGCGGCGACGGAGGCTTCCACGCCCCTGGGGGTGTCGCTGTACTGCCCGAGGCCGGTGCGGGTGGACGAGCCTCTGGGAGCCGAGGTCAACGAACGGCTCCTCACGTGGGTGCGGCGCGTGGGGATCTTCCCCGGCCGCCTTGACGCGGTCCGCGCGTGCAACTACGGGCGCTACGCCATGCTCATCCATCCCGACTGCGACGATCCCGACCGGCTCCTGCTGGCCGCGCAGTGCATGGCGGCCCTGTTCGCGGTGGACGACTACTACTGCGACGACGAGCGCACCGGATCGGACACCGCCCTGGTGGGAAACCGTCTCACTCTCGCCCAGAGCGCCCTGGACCCCGCTCACCTGGTGGGCGGCTGGGAATACCAGGAGCAGCTTGAGCGGGCACTCACCTCGGATCCCGTCCTGGTCGCGCTGCGTTCCTACATCGACAACGTCGCGAGCATCGCCACCCCCGCCCAGGTGGGCAGGGTCCGCCACGAGACCGTGGCCATGTTCGTGGCCATGAACGGCGAAGCCGGCTGGCGGACCACGAAGACGACCCCCGCGGTGTGGGAGTACCTGGCGGCACGGCAGGTCAACAGCTTCCTGCCGTGCATGACGCTCATCGACGTGATCGGCGGATACGAACTGCCCGCCACCCTCTACAACCACCCGCCGGTACGCCGGGCAACCATGCTGGCGGCCAGCGCGAGCATCATCCTCAACGACCTCTACTCGATGGCCAAGGAGTCCGAACCCGGCATCGGCGACGGCGGACTACCCGACGTCATCGCCGCCGAACAAGGCTGCACCACCCATGAAGCGGTCCGCCTGAGCGCCGCGTACCACGACGAACTCGTCCGCGAATTCGAAACCGCACACCGCGAACTCACCACCACGATCCCCTCGCCACACCTCTGGCGCTACCTCACCGGACTCCACTCATGGCTCGGCGGGAACCACGAATGGCACGCCACCACGGGCCGCTACGCCACAGGAACCCGCGACCGCGGTGTGTGAGACCGGGCGTCCGTAGCCACCGGCGGGCCCTGAATGCGAACAGCCCCCTCGACCTGGTGGTCGAGGGGGCTGTTGCGTTGGTAGCGGAGACAGGATTTGAACCTATTCGACACTGCCGGTCGGGGATCCGTTGGAGGACGTCATCGGTATCGGGCGGGACTCCGGGCGACCAGCCGCTGCGGAATGCCGCACGTTCCGAATGACGCGCCGGCACACCGGTCAGCGAGGTCACCGGGGCCGACATGCAGACCGCCTACGACACGAACACCTTCGGCGCCGTCCGCGTCACGCACGCCTCCCTGCCGTTCCTGGAGGCGGGCGACGCCACAGTCGTCGTCAACGTCAGCAGGGGCCCGGGCGCGCCGCCTGCGTGAGCCCGGCCGTCGCGGACCTCGGCCGCGGAAGCAATGCCGTGGGGCTCGAAGGCATCCGAGCCGTGAGCGCCGGGCATGCACCCGCGCCCACTGGTGGCGCTGACCCGTTTCCCCCGTTCGGCGGCCGTCAGTTCCCGGCGGAGGCCAGCAGCCGGTGGAAGTCCATGAGGCCCCCGGATCGGTGGTCGGCCAGAAGTCTCAGCGCCAGAGCGGTATCGCCGCCCTCGAAGGCGGTGACGATGCCGTCGTGCTCGGCGAGGATCGCCTCGGCCCGGGCGAGGTCTCCGGCGACGGCCGCGCGCCGGTAGGACAGGGCGCGGTGGGGCTCCAGGGCTTCCCAGAGCTGGCGCACGAAGCGCAGGAGCCATTCGTTGTCACAGTGGTCGAGCAACGCGAAGTGGAATCGCCGGTTACCGGCGATGACGCCCGGCACGTCGACGGCCGCGACGGCGGCGCGCTGGTCGTCCAGCGCGACGCGCATGGCGGCGACGTCCTCGGGACGCAGCTGACCTGAGGCGTTCCGCTCCGCCTCGCCCTCCAGGAGCTCCCGCATGCGGAAGATGTCGTCCACGCCGCGCGGACTGAGCTCGGTGACCGTGTACCCGCGCTGCGGAACATAGGTCACGATGCCTTCGCCCGCCAGCGTCTTGAGGGCCTCGCGCACGGGGATGACGCTCAGCCCCAGCTCCTCCGCGGCCGCGGACTGGCGGATCGGAGCGCCGGCGGGCAGATCGCCGCGGACGATCGCATCGCGCAGCTCGGCGAGGGCCACGGCCTCGGCCGTGCGCGGGAGAGAGGTTCGTTTCAGTGCCACGCGCTCATGCTACCCAGCATCCCCGCGAAACTAGATGTTATAAATTCTAATTTTAGAGGTTACCGTGGACCGCAACAGCCCGGTCCACCCGCCGCACGACCTTGGAGGTGAGCGCGGTGCCCGCACCGACGCCGACGACCACACGACACCCCACCGACCCCGAAGGCCCCACCGGCCGGCTGGCCACGTGGCTCGCGGAAACCACACTGGAGCGGATCCCCGCACAGGTGCGGGAGAGAGCCGCGCACCTGATCCTCGACGGACTGGGCTGCGCGCTGATCGGGGCCCAGCTGCCCTGGTCGAGGACCGCCGTGGAGGCAGTCCTCTCCCTGGAAGGAAGCGGGAACACCCCGGTGATCGGCTGGGGCCGCACCACCAGCGGCCCGGCTGCCGCCGTACTCAACGGCACCTTCATCCAGGGCTTCGAACTCGACGACTACTACCCGGCGGCCCCACTGCACAGCACCTCCCTGGTGCTCCCCGCCCTGCTGTCCACCGTCTCCCAGGGCGTCCTGGTACGCGGCGCGGACTTCCTCCGGGCGACGGTCCTGGGCTTCGAGACGGGCACCCGGGTCGGTCTCGCCCTGGGCGGCCCCGAGATGCTCTCGCGGGGGTGGCATTCCGGATCCGTGTTCGGCACCCACGCGGCGGCCGCCGCCTCGGGCGTGCTCCGCGGCCTGAACGCCGCACAGTTCGAGGACGCGCTGGGCCTCGCGGGCACCCAGTCAGCCGGCCTGATGGCCGCCCAGTACGAGGCCATGTCCAAGCGCATGCACCACGGCTTCGCCTCCCGCAACGGCTTCTACGCCGCCGGGCTCGCACACGGCGGATACACCGGCATCAAGCGGGTCTTCGAACGCGAGTACGGCGGGTTCCTCTCGACCTTCGGCGAGGGCCACGACCCTGACGCCTCCCAGATCACCAAGAACCTGGGGTCGGAGTGGAACACCGAGAAGATCACCGTGAAGATCCACGCGGCGATGGGCGGCCTGCACCCCGCGATCGACGCCGCGATCGCGCTCACGGACGGACGCGGACTGACCGCCGGGGGCATCGAGACGATCCGCATCGAGGTGCCACACGCCATCTACCACCACGGCTGGTGGACCCCGGAGCGCCCGCTGACCGCCATCGGCGGCCAGATGAACATCGCCTACGCCACCGCCGCCGCCCTTCTGGACGGTCACGTGCGCCCCGAACAGTTCACGCCCTCGCGGCTGGACGCCGACGACCTGTGGGAACTGATCGGCCGCACCGAGGTCCACCAGGTCGACGAACAGCACGAACCGGCCTGGGAGCAGCCCGGCTACAACACCCGCCTCACCCTCACCCTGCGCGGTGGGGAGGTGCTCACCCTGGCCCTCAACCAGCCGCACGGCGGCCCCGACGACCCGCTCACCAACGCCGAGATCCGCGAGAAGTACCGGGCGCTGACCGCCCAGGTCGTCGATCCCGGCCGGGCGGCACGGATCGAGCAGATCGTGCTGGACCTCGAAGGCCAGACCGACCTCGGCCCCCTGGTGGAACTCCTCGCCGCCCCGGCGCGCGGCGCCCTCGGCTGAACGCCATTCACCCCAAAGGACTCCTCATGCCCCAGCCCAGTCATCCTCTCACCGCCGGCGGCCGGTTGCGTTCGCTGCTGGCCCAGGACGGCCTGATCACCGCTCCCGGGGTCTTCGACGGCCTCTCGGCCCACCTCGTCGCGCGCACCGGTTTCAAGGCCGCCTATCTGAGCGGCGCGGGCGTGTCCGTCGCCGGGTACGGGCTGCCCGACATCGGGCTGCTCACCCAGACCGAGATGACCGACCGGGCCCGCGCCGTCGCCTCCGTACTCGACGGCATCCCGCTCATCGCGGACGCGGACACCGGCTACGGAGCACCGGTGAACGTGGCCCGCACCGTGCGCGAGTACGAGAGGGCCGGCGTGGCCGCCCTCCACCTCGAAGATCAGGCGTTCCCCAAGAAGTGCGGACACCTCCCGGACAAGGAACTGCTCAGTGCTGCGGAGTTCACGGACAGGCTCGACGCCGCGCTGCAGGCCCGTACCGACCCCGATCTCGTCGTCATCGCCCGGACCGACGCCCGCGGTCCGCTGGGGCTGACCGAGGCGATCGACCGGGCGTGCCGTTACGCGGAGGCGGGGGCCGACGTCATCTTCGTCGAGGCCCCGCGGAGCGCCGAGGAGATCGAACGGATCGCCGCCGAGGTCGGCGTCCCCCTGCTGATCAACATGGTGCAGGGCGGACTCACGCCCGACACCGCGCCCGACCGGTTGGCCGAACTCGGCTACCGCATCGCCATCCACCCCGGCGCGCTCCTCGCCCCCTACGCACTGCACGGGCTTGACGCTCTGGGCCGTCTCGGCGGCACCGCTCCCGAGGTCACACCCGGCCCGCAGGGCCTGTTCGAACTCGTCGGCCTGCGCGATTGGGCAGCGATCGGCGAGCGCCACCGCGATCGCTCGAAGGACGGCGCCTGATGGGCATGACCATGATGGAGAAGATCCTCGCCCGGAAGGCCGGCGTGGAACACGTGAGGCCCGGCGACACAGTCGTCTGCGACGTCGACATGACGGTCATGATCGACCTTCAGTTCGCCACCGGCTGGGTCCAGCCCCTGAAGATCAACGACCCGGACAAGGTCGCGGTCATCATGGACCACGCGGTTCCCGCACCGAACGTGCACGACGCGATGGGCGGCACCCACGCCCGGGCCTTCGCCCGCGACTTCGGCATCGAGAAGTTCTACGACATCGGCCGCCACGGCATCTGCCACCAGGTCATCGCCGAGAACGGGCTCGCCCGCCCCGGCGAGATCCTCGCGTGCACCGACTCCCACACCTGCGCGGCCGGGGCGTACAACACCGCCGCCCGCGGCCTCGGCCCGGCCGAGGTGTACTCGATCCTGTGCACCGGCAAGACCTGGTTCCAGGCCGCTCCCACGATCCGCTACGAGTTCACCGGCACCAAGCCCACCGCCGTGTCCGGCAAAGACATCTTCCTGTACATCGCCGGTACCTACGGCGACGCGACCAACCACAACATCGAGTACGGCGGGACCGGCCTGGCCTCGGTACCGATGAACGACCGGCGCACCATCGCCACCCAAGGCGCTGAGGTCTCCGCGGACTTCTCCACCTTCCCCATCGACGACCTGGCCCGCGGCTTCCTCGCCGACCACGGCGCCGCCCCCGCCACGTACCGGGCGGCCGACGCCGACCCGGACGCCGAGTACGCGGCGGTGCGCACGGTGGACCTGTCCTCGCTGGAGCCCTACGTCGCCCGTCCCGGCACCGTCAGCCACAACTCCCTGCCGGTGTCGGCCATCGGGAAGCGTCCGGTCGACCAGTGCTTCATCGGTTCCTGCGCCAACGGACAGCTGGAGGACCTGAGGATCGCCGCGGACATCGTGCGCGGCCGCAGGGTCGCCCCCGGCGTCCGGTTGCTGATCACACCCGCTTCGCAGGAGGTCTACAAGGACGCGATGCGCGCCGGGTACCTCCAGGACCTCGCGGATGCCGGAGCGGTGGTCACCAACTCCACCTGCGGCGCCTGCTTCGGCTACCACATGGGCCTGCTCGCCCCCGGCGAGGTGTGTCTCACCTCCTCCACCCGCAACTTCACCGGCCGCATGGGCAGCCCCGACGCCGAGATCTACATGGCCTCACCCGCCACCGTCGCCGCCTCTGCCCTCACCGGCCACATCACCGACCCCCGAGCGGAGCTGAGCTGATGGACACCCTCGTCACCGGCCGCGTATGGGTCGTCGGCGACTCGGTCACCACCGACGCGATGTACCCCGCCTTCGCCATGAAACTGCCCGTGGCCGAGGCCGCGCGCCACGTCTTCTACGAGCTGCGGCCCGGCTGGACGGACCAAGTCCGGCCCGGCGACATCGTGGTGGCCGGCCGCAACTTCGGGCTCGGCTCCTCCCGCCCCGTCGCGGCTCTCTTCCGCGAACTGGGCGTCGCCGCACTGATGGCGGAGGAGTTCAACTCCCTGTTCCTTCGCAACTGCATCAACCACGGGCTCCCCGCGCTCACCCTGCCCGGCGTCGCCCGGTCCTTCACGGACGGTGATACAGCCCGCCTCGACTTCGCCGAGGGCTGGGCCGAGAACCTCGGGTCCGGAACCCGTCTGGCGGGAGGTCCGCTGCCGTCTCTGGTCCTCGACATCCTCGCGGCGGGCGGCATAGTGCCGAAACTCGCCCGCGAAGGCTACGTACCCCTCCCAGCAGGCTCGGGCCGCTGAGGCCGGTGCCGGGTGTCCAAGTGCCACCCCGCCAACTCTCCCCGCCCGCTTCGCGACCCACCCGGCCGCACTCCCGCACTCCCGCACTCCACGACCCTAGGAACCCCTCGATGCACAGCCAGCTCGCCCCCGGCGTCACCCGTATCGCCACCAGCAAGCGCGACAACGCCTTCCTCGTCGACGGCGACGACGGCTTCACCCTGATCGACGTCGGCTGGTCCAAGGCCCCGCGCGTCCTGCTGAACGCGGTGGCCGACCTGGGCCGCAAACCCTCCGACATCCGACGCGTCGTCCTCACCCATGCCCACCCCGACCACGTCCAGGGCGCGGCCGAACTGCGCCGTCACACGGGCGCGCAGATCCTCATCCATGCCGCGGACCGGGCATGGCTGGAGGCCGGACGCGTCCCCGCCGCGGGCCGCTCCGGCCCGGTGGGACGCCTCATCGACCGACTGCCCAAGCTCCACTGGAACCCCACCGCCCCCGATGGCACGGTTGCCGACCGTGACGTGGTGGAGGGCAGCGGCGGGCTGCGCGTCGTCCACACCCCCGGCCACTCCCCCGGGCACGTCGTCCTCCTCCACGAACCCAGCCGCACCGTGCTCATGGGCGACGCGGCGTTCAACCGCGGCACGTTCGCGCTGGGCCCGTCGGCTCTGGCCGCAGACCCGGATCTACGGCCGGGCAGCCTCGCCCGCATCCCACAGGACGTGAAGGCCGTCGGCTTCGCCCATGGCGCCCCCCTTGCCGGCCGCGAGGTACACGCCTTCCAGCAGTTCCTCCGACAGCTTCACAGCAGCACCTGAACACGGAGGCTCCGTCTCCTGCGCGGCGAATGACGCAAAGCCGGCCGGTGGGCTTGTGCGGCCGTGTCGGCCGCCTGGTCCGGTGCGCCGCACAGAAACGGTTCTGCCCATCAGGGTTTCGTGTGGAGTGTTCTTGGCTAAACACTTCAACCATGGGCTTATCACCGGTTGCCGGTCATCCTGCTGTCGCTGTCTTCCGTGAGCCCCGAGGTGGGCGGCCCGTGCAGGCGTTGGGCTCGCGGGTCGATGCTGAGGTACAGCGGACCGCACGCGTGCTGTCCGCGGTGTCGACCCATGCGGGACCTGTCGAGCGGACCCTCGCGCTGCGGCAGGCCACTGCGGTTGCCGGCGAGTTGGCGGCCGCGCTGTCGGATCTGGCTCCGGCCGTGGTCGGCGAGGGACTGCCGGCGGAGTCGACCAGTCAGTCGTACTTCCGGGTCCGCGAGGAAGAGCTGTCGGATCAACAGGCTGCCCTGCACGGCGTCCTGGTCATCCACCGCGGTCTGGAGGATCTGTGTGATGCTCCGCTGTCAGGTTCCGACCTGGCGCTGGAGGTGGCCGGGATGCGGCAGTCGGTGCTCGACCTCACCGGCGCGGCGCCGGGCGGCGGTGGCGACGTACCGCCGGTGGCCGTCCCCGCGCCCGGTGCGGGGACGTCGTTGGAGAGTGTGTGGAGTGCCCGGTGGCTCATCGGTCACCAGGTCCATGTCCTGTTCAACGTCTGCGCCGCGGTCGCCGTGGCCGACGCCACCCGCCATCTGCGGGACGGAGACGGTGATGCCGCGCTGGTGCGGCTGGCCGATGCGACGGTGTACGTACGTGGTTTCCCGGCGGCGATGACCCACGCCAGTACGATCCCGGCCGACTACTACATGGCGGCGATACGCCACACCATGGCGCCTCCGTCGGTGGACGTACCGCTGAGCGGGCGCCAGCATCGCGGATACAAGCTGTTCCGGGCGGCGATGAAGGACCTGCTGTCCGTGGTCCCCGACTCCTACGAGCACTTGGCGGCCCGCGCCCCGGAGCTGGCCGAGGCCCGGGGCGCGCTCCTGGAAGCCGACATCGTGGACGGTGAACGGCACGTCACGCTCGCCTATTCGATGGTGCATCTGCGTCGTTCCATCGCCCAGAAGACCGAAGGCCCCGACAACGCCGTCGCCGAACTACGGCTCATGCGCCATCGCCGCGCGGCCCAGTACGCCTCCCTGATCCGGTTCGGGGACCACTACGTCGCCGACGCCGTGGCCGGCCTGCGCCACTCGTGAGTCCGCACGTCCGCCGCCCGCACCCCCGGCAGGAGACCTGATGTCCGAGACGACGCCCGCCACCACCCGAAGCACCGTCGCCGCCGATCGGGAACTGGATCCGGCCGATGCCGGCGCGTGCGAGCGGCTGGCCCGCACCCTGTGCACCGGCGGGCACGACCAGGTCGACAGCCCCGAGTGGGTGGCTCGGGCCCGGGACGCCTGGGACGACCTTCCGCTGCTGCTGCGCCGTGAGGTGCGCCGGTTCCGAAGGCATTCCGGCCCGCACGGCACACTGGTGATCGGCGGCCTGCCCGTCGATCAGGCGGCCCTGCCGGCGACACCGACCACATCCGGCTCGGTCCAGCGCCAGGCCACCATCTCGGCGGCGGTGCTCACCATGGTGGCCTGCGGGCTCGGCGAGCCTCTCGCCTACCTGGCGGAGAAATCCGGGGCCCTCGTGCAGGACGTCGTGCCCGTGCCCGGGCAGGAGACGTTCCACGGCAATGCCGGATCGGTGCCGCTGTCCTTCCACACCGAGAACGGCTTCCACCCCCACCCGCCCGACTATGTGGTCTTCCTGTGCCTGCGCGCCGACCACGACCGACGCGCAGGCATGCGCGTCGCCGGCATCCGCCAAGCACTGCCGCTCCTCACCCCAGCCGGCCGCCAGGCCCTGTTCGCACCGGAGTTCATCACCACACCGCCACCCTCCTTCGGCCCCGACGCCGCCACGAGTGAGCCCGGCGTCGAGCCCCGACCGGTGCTGTCGGGAGCAGCCGAGGATCCCGACATACGCATGGCCCAGCTCGTCACCACCCCGCTCACGCCCCGGGCCACTGCGGCGCTCACCGAATTCGGCCGCGCCTGCGAGGCGACCGCCCGCACCCTGCGTCTGACACCGGGCGACCTGGTCGTCATCGACAACCGCGTCACCGTCCACGGCCGCACCGCCTTTCACCCCCGTTACGACGGCGCGGACCGCTGGCTGCAACGCACCTACGTCACCACCGACCTGCGCCGCTCCCGCGACCACCGCCCCCACGACGGCCACATACTCGCCCGCTGACCGGCCACCTCCTCACCGTCCCGAGTCGCCGAGTCGCCCAGGAGATCGACCCTTCGGCCGCCACGCGAACAGGGCCGCCGCGTGGGGGCGCCGGATGCCCGTGGGTGAGGCCGTCGCTCGGTACGACGTGCAGTGCCAGCAGCTCACTGCCGGGAATGCGGGCGGTGACCCGGGCGGCGCGGCGGATCAAGGTGTCTCCCTCCGGCCCCCGGTCAGACCGACCATGATGCGCTCGCGGGTCTCCCAGGGGGTGGGGATGCCGTGCTCGGCCCGGTAGCGCTGCCAGCCCTCCTCGACGCGGTCGGCGAGCCACAGCAGGGCGAGTTCACGCAGGGCGGCGAGGTTGCCGACGCGGAAGTAGTGGGTGAGGGCGGCCTCGATACGGTCCGACGGCCGCCTCCGCGCTCCGCCGCGCGGCAGGGCCCGCGCCGGGAACAACCTCCTGGCTGCCGGTCTCTGCACCGGCATACGGATTCGGCAGCGCCAAGTAGACCTGCGAGGCGAAATCCCGCTTCCCCGCTCCTCCGTTCTGTGCCGCCTCGACCGCAAACAGTTCGCGCTCAACGCAGCGTGGTCAGCACCGAACCAGCACGGGATCCGAAGCGGGCCGCTCGCCCTTCATCCCGACACCAGGCCGACGGCTCCGCCAAGGACATCGGCAGCACGACCTCCGTCACACTCTGTACACCAGGAACCGGAGATCCCCGAGGCGTACTCAGCCTGATCACTCATCCCGCGCGTGAGCCACTTCTGACGCATCCACACCGCACTCGCTCCCCGTGGCGTAGTGGACGTACTCCGGCCTGCCGCAGACCCGTCTGCCGGACGGACCGGCTCACTCACGGGTACGTCGCCCCGCCCGGCCGAAGATGGGGTGCGGGGGAGGGCCCTGCGGTCAGTACACGCGAGCCGCCCGGCGCCGGTCCCCCCACCGGACGCCGGACGGCTCATGTGCTGTGCGACGGGGGACCGGCGCGCGGTCGCATCGGCCAGGACCCCCCACGGGCCGGACCATGCGCTTCCTCGGCGGTGTTCAGGTCACCGCCCTCCAGCCGCGCGCCACCGGACCGTCACCCGGCTCCGTCGCAGCACCAGTTTGTGGGCGGCCGAAGGGCGCGACAACACGTCCTGACGCGTTCTTTCCGCGTGGCCGTCGATCTTTGACGCGGCCCTGATGACCTGGGCGAACGCGGCTTCGATCCGCCACCGGGCGAACGTCAGAAGACCGTCAGGGACCCGTCCGACACCTTGCCCGCGCGTCCCGGATCCGCTGTGATGGAGTCATGAACAGCGGTCCGCACTACGACGATCGGCCACCGCATCAGGTGCAGCCGACAGTGCCCGCTGTCCGCCCGGCCTGCTGACACCGGCCGCGCGTCATCGACGTACCTGCCGTCGTCCCGCCAAGGGACCGACCGGGCTCGGTACGCACCATCACCACCACCCGCATGAGCTGAACCCGCACCTGCCCTCCGGCGGGCTGCCGGGGGCGTCAGCCCTGCCCTCTTCCATGATCCAGGAATCCGACATGCCTTCATCCCTGTCCGGACGTATCGTCCTCGTCACCGGCGCCACCTCCGGCATCGGCTACGAGAGCGCCCGCCAGCTCGCCGAGCGCGGCGCGACCGTCCTCCTCCACGGCCGCACGCCCGAGGAGGCCCGGGCCGCCGCCGACCGGCTCATCAGCACCACCGGCATCGACGGCACCCTCGTGCGCCCGCTCGCCGCCGACTTCGCCCGCCTCGAAGAGGTCGAGAACCTCGCCCAGGCCGTCCTTCGCGACCACCCGCGCCTCGACGTGCTCGTCAACAACGCGGCCATCGCCGCACCCGAGCGCCACACCCTCACCGCCGACGGGAACGAGATCGCCTTCCAGGTCAACTTCCTCGCCCACTACCTCCTCACCGACCTCCTGGCGGCCGCCCTCACCACCGACCCCGGTGGCCGGGTCGTCAACGTCTCCTCCTCGCTCCACCGCACCGCCGCCATCCAGTGGAACGACCCGCAGCGCATGCGCCGTTACTCCCGGCTCGCCGCCTACGCACAGTCGCAGCTGGCGCTCACCGTCTTCGCCGCCGACCCGCGCGTCACCGCCGTCTCGGTCCACCCCGGGATCTGCGACACCGGTCTGCTCTCCCTCTACGCGAACGAGGGCGTCCGCGCCGCCGAGGGCGCGGCCCACGTCGTACGGCTCTGCGACCCGGCCACCGAGATCGTCAACGGCGCCTACTACGACCGCGGCGAACGCGTCGCACCGGCCGCGGCCGCCACCGACGACCGCATGGTCAAGCGCCTCAACAAGCTCGCCGACCTCCTCGTCGGCCACACCGCCTGAAGGGATACCCGCACATGTCCAAGCGCGCACGCAAGAAGAGGGCCCGCCGCAAACGCGGTTCCAACCACGGCAGCAAGCCGAACTGCTGATCCACGACCCACCCTGCGGGGCGGCCCCCCGACCAGGGCCGCCCCGCATCCATCGTGTGACCGGGCCCGCCGGGCACTCCGGTCCTCACCGGAACTCGGCCAGTCGGCGGCGCAGTCCGAGCGCGGTCAGTCCGGCCGCGAGCAACAGCGCGGCGACGGCCAGCGGAACCTGCGTGGTCAGCGCTCCGCGGCCGTCCCGGACGGCGAGGTCGAAGTGCCGCTGATTGATGGCGGTCACCTCGTCCAGGGCCTTCATCCACTCTCCGAAGTGGGCGTTGGAGGTGTCCGGTGCCCAGCCGACGCAGAACACCGTGGCCTCTTGCGTCTTGCCATCGGCCACCAGCCGCCGGAGAGTGCGGTCGTCGCGCTGGTACACGGCGTACGCCTCGACGGTCTTCTCGGCGGCGTCCCGCTCCCCCGCGAAGGTGATGTTGTCCAGTTCGCGCCGGTACTCGCCGGTGAACCGCTTGTCGTCGTGGTCCTTCCGGTACGCGGACCACGTCTCGTCGAGCTTCCCGTCGTACGTGTCGTGTCCGGCGCCCACGATCCCGTACAACTGGTGCGACTTGTCGAGGAAGTACCGCTCGTACGTGGCGCGGCGCTCGGGGTCCAGGAGGTAGCGGCTCTCGTCGGCGTTGGCGTCGTAGCCGATCGCCTTGGACCGCGACAGCGCGATGACGGAGTCGAACGAGTCCCGGCGGGCGACCTTCATCCGGTCGTCGGTGGTCGAGAGCAGCTGGGCGCCGCACCCGACCGCGACCACCGCGCAGAGGGTGGCGGCGACCAGTGCCGGGTTGAAAACCCGGTTGAAGCGACGGGTGAGGTGGATCTGGAGCAGTACGAGCGCGGCGATCAGCAGCACGCCGACGACGGCTTCGGCGGTCCGCTGTGCGTCGAGGTCGCCGCGCGCCGCGTCGTACTGCCGCTCGTACACCGTGTTGTTGGCGTCGACCAGCTTGCGCGCCTCCGGCAGCAGCCGATCGGTGAGGAGGTCGGTCGCGCTCCGGTAGTCCTCGCGGGCGGCGTCCTTGCCGCCGGGGCGGCTGTCGTTCTCCAGGGCCCGCCCGATCAGCTCCTGGTAGTGCGCGAAGTCGTCGGTGAGGGTCACGACGGTCGCCTCGGTGGCGGAGTCGCCCTCGGAGGCCGCGCCGAGCGTGCGCAATGACCGGCTGATGGTCTCCTGCGCGCCCCGGTAAAAGCCGTTCGCCTTGGTGTACGACTCGTCCAGGCGCCCCTTTCCGGTGCCCGAATCACCGCTGGAGAGGAGGATGTTGGCGGCCTGTGCATCCATGTCATTGAGCGCCAGGTTGAGTTGGGTCGCGGATATGGTGCGGGGCGCTTCACGCCGGGCCGTCTCGTCCCAGATGGCGGCCGCCCCGGTCGCGGCGACGGCCAGCAGGATCAGCAGCCCGGTGGCGAGGAGCACGCAGGCCGCGCGCGCGAGGCGCAGCCGGCCGGGCAGGTCGGCCCAGTACCGGTCAGCGACCAGCCGGATCAACCGGGCGCCGGTGTGGGACGGGCGCGGCCGTGACGCTCCTCCTCGCGGTCCTGCGGCCCGCACCTCCGGGCCCGCCCCGCTGCGGGGGTCCGGGGCGGGGCTCTCCACTACAGCCGCGGGAGCCCCCGCCCCCTGGCCCTGTTCCGTACCGGCGGTGATCGTCACTCGCCCTCCAGCCTCACACCCGGCCGTTCATACGTCCGTGTGCACGCCAGCATCTGGCTCAACAGTTCGGCTCACCAGGAACATTGATGGTCTTCATACGCGGGAAGCCCTGAATTGACGGGGCCTTGACGGGCTTCCGGGACGTTCCCCCCTCCGCGCCGGTCCTTCTTGGCCAGGAGGTCGACGCTGAACTCCTCGGTCTCGATGACCGCTCCGTGCGGACCGGACCCGTCCGGTCCCGGCGGCAGGGCGCGGCGGGCGACGGCTCCCAGCCGGGCGAGGAGTTCGGTCATGCTGAAGGGCTTCGTGATGTAGTCGTCGGCGCCCCCGTCGAGGGCACGGACTTCTCGCAGGACCACGTCCGGGCGGTACGCCGCCACGGCGTCCAGGGCCGCCGCCCCGTCCTGAGCGGAGTCCACGTCGTACGTCCGCGCCTTCAGGCTGATGACCAGGGACCGCAGCAGCTGCGGTTCGTCATCCACCAAGAGCACCCGGGTCATGTGCGTGGGGCCTTCCTGTCATACATCGTGTGGGAGAGCGGTGTTCCGATGGAACGGTCGACCCGATGAAACAGCGGTCCCCCCGCCGCCCCGGCCAGCCTTCACCAGCCTTGACAACGTCCATACGGTGCGGGGCTCGACCTTGACGACCCGCATACGGCACGCCCGCACCGTGGCCCGTAGGACACGACGGCCTGCCGGGACCCGCTGCCGTCAGAATCCCGTAAAAATGTCGTCGCCACGGCGTCAGCAGTCCATCAGGGTCCACCGCCGCGGGCCTGCCGCGTCCTAACGTCGCTCGCATGGGACGACGTATCACTCGGTCCGCGACCGGCTCACGAGCCGGACACTCCGGGCCTCCTGGACTGCTGGCACACGACATCCACTGGGGCAGCGAGAGGCGATCGGCGATCGGAGTCGCTTCCCTGCTCGGCACGGCCCTGTTCGTGCTGGACGCGGGCGCGGGGCGGCTCGACGTGACCCGCGGCGCCCTCTGGACCGGCCTGGCCGTCCTCGTCTTCGTGATCCTGCTGCCACCCCGGGTCTCCACCCGGCCCGGTCTGCTGAGCGCCCGCGGACTGCTGGTGGAGCGCAGCGTCCGCACGGACTCCCTCGCCTCGGTCCGCTGGTCCGACGGTGTGGCTCAGCGGATGGTTCTCCGAGACACGGAGGGCGGCCGGGTCGAGATCGACCCGGCCGTCCTCGTCCGCAATCCCGCGATGTGGCGGCGTCTCGACACCGACACCCGCACTTCCGTCCGGCGCGGAACGCTGCTGTGCGGTGAGACCGCGCTGCGCCAGCTGGCGGGGCGCATCGAGCGCGAGACGGCCCGCACGGTCTTCAAGGTGTCCGGCCTCCAGTGAGTGGTGGCCGGACCGCGGGACCACGGGAGCACCTCACGCCGCCTCCGCCGTGCTGCTGAAGCCGGGGCGGCGGGCGGGACCGGACGCGTAATGGACGTACTCGCGGGTCAGCCGGAACCCGGCCGACCAGGCCAGGAGACGGCTGGGACGGTTGTCGCGGGAGCAGGTCCAGCTCGGTGTACGGCCACGAGCGGCGATGTCCCGGCACAAGGCGGTGACGCAGGCGAGGGCGAGGTGCTGCCTGCGGTGGCCGGGGTCGGCCAGGGCCGCGACGTCTTCGTACCGGCTGCCGAGGACGTACGTGCAGGCCAGCGAGAGGAGGCGGCTCCGGTGGAAGGCACCCCAGCCTAGGCCCGAGGCCGCGAGTTGCTCGGGGCCGCCCCAGGTCTTGTGGATCCAGGCCGCCCCGGGTCCCAGGGCGACGACGGCCGACGCGTCCTGGGGAGTCAGCCGACGCACCGTGACGCCGGATGCCGGACGGGCAGCCAGGGCGGGCGCCTGGTGTACGTAGACCATGCGCTCCCACGGGTCGAGGCGCTGGAACCCGCCGCCGAGGACGGGCAGGAAACGAGCCGGAGCCTCGATGTAGCTGCCTGCGAACCGCACGAGGGCGTCGGGAGCGAGCACGCCCGGTTCTCCGCGCAGCAGGACATGGTCCCCGCTGGAGACGGCGACCGCCCTCGGGTCCACGGCACGGTCGGCCCACCAGTGGCCGCTGCCGGTGGTCAGCACGTGCTCGGGGAGAGCCGCGATGCCGGGGACCCCACCGGGGAACCAGCGGGCCAGAGCGGGGATGTGGGAGGGAAGGAGCTCGATCACGACGGACGCCGCCTAGGTCTGAGAGAGGGAAGAGGGGCGGGGGCGGCCCGGGGAAGGGGCCGCCCCCGCGGCGGGACGGCGCCGGTGGGCATCGGCGCCGGCCGGCCTTGCGGCCGGGGTTGGACTCGTGTGCGGACCTCGTCGGACTCGTCAGACGCAATGGCCGACGAGCTGGTCGGCGAGCCTGTTCAGCCGCTTGACCGTGCGCTCCTCGGTCGCTCCGGCGGCGGGCTCCATGCGCTCGCCGCCGTCGTAGTAGGCGCCGTTGACGATCTCGACGGCCGGGTCGCACAGCCGCGCGATGTGGGCGGCGCCCGCGGCGGGCGCCGCGCCCTCGGGTCCGTACAGCGGCCTCAGCGCGGTCTCGCAGATGCCCGGGTCGACGGACACGGCGGTGACGCGGGGGTCGGCGGCGAACACGGTGAGCGCGAGCCGGGACTGCGCGTAGGCCGCGAGGCGCGAGTAACGGCGGGTCCGGTTGGGGTCGTTCCACATGATCGACGCGGTGCGGTGCATCGAGGAGGAGACGTTCACGACGCGGCCGCCCGGGTCGGTGGTGAGCGCCGGCTCCAACCGGTGCGTCAGCAGGTAGTGGGCGAGGAAGTTGACCTGGAAGGCCAGCTCGTTGCCGTCGGGGGTGACCGTGTGCCGCTCGGGGGCGGCGACAGCGGCGTTGTTGACCAGGACGTCGAGGCAGGGGTGCCCCGTGATGACCCGGTTGGCCAGCCGCTCGACCTCGTCGAGCCGTGCGAAGTCCGCGGCGCACGGACGCAGGAGTTCCGCGTCGACATCAGCGGTGGCGAGGAGCCGCTTGACGGCCGCCCGGGCCTCGTCCGGGGTGCGGCCGTGGAGCAGGACGGTGGCGCCGCGCTCGGCGAGCAGGCGGGCGGTCTCGTAGCCGATGCCTGAGGTGGCGCCGGTGACCATGATGGTGCGGCCGGACAGGAACGAAGACATGAAGGGTCCAGTGGACGGGCACGGCGGCCGACAGCCGAAGAAGCCGGGGCGCAGCCATGCGGTGACGTGTGATCCCGCATCGCATCGCGTACGGGTGGGGCGGCCGCAGTCGCACGGCGGGCCGCGGCACGACCGGAGGCAGTCGCCGCCAGGTCAGCGGGCGCTACGCCGGCGGAAGTGAACGCCGCTCACGCAGGGCGGCGCCCAGCGTGATACCGGCACGGCACCGCGGTGGCGGCGGCCGGTCGTCGTGGCGCTCACGAATGTTCACGTCGTCCATCCAACTGGTCCACGGCTCACGTCTCAAGCGCCGTGACGACCCTCTGACGCCGTCTTGACGGACTTCAGCCGCGAGCCGACGGGCGAGACCGTCGTCCCCACAGATCGCCATGTGCTGCGTGCGTGCCGCCCCATGCGGCAGGAGGGGGAGGGCTGAAGTCACATCTGATCAGAGCGTGTTCGGTCAACACCGTTGCATTCGTACGGGAGTTCACCCGTCAATGTTGCGTATGCGACGGAGCGGAGACGGCTGCGGAGAGGGCCGGAGCGGCCGCCAGCGACAGGGTCATGGTCAGGCCGCCGCCCGGGGTGTCCTCGGGGGTCAGGGTGCCGCCCATCGCCTCGGCCAGGCCCCGGGAGAGGGCGAGTC
Organism: Streptomyces sp. NBC_00536; assembly: GCF_036346295.1. NCBI lineage: Bacteria > Bacillati > Actinomycetota > Actinomycetes > Kitasatosporales > Streptomycetaceae > Streptomyces > Streptomyces sp. NBC_00536. The sequence continues at coordinate 900,951 of NZ_CP107819.1, forward strand.
CCAGCCCGACGCCCGTGGTGTTGTCGGTGTCACCGAGGCGCTGGAAGGGTACGAAGGCACTCTCCCGGTCCGCCTCCGGGATGCCGGGCCCGCGGTCCACGACCCGGATCTCGACCCGGTCGTCGAGAGCGCTCGCCGTCAGCAGCACCTGCCGTCCGGGCGGGGTGTGCCGGGCGGCGTTGTTCAGCAGATTGGCGACCACGCGCTCCAGCAACGGTGGATCGGCCAACACGGCCGGGGCCCGTTCGACGCTGCGGAGGTCGACGGCGGGCGCGTCGGACGGCAGCCCGTCCAGTGCGGCGGGAAGCACTTCCATCAGGTCGGTGGCCCGCAGCCGGAGCGTCAGCGCTCCGGCCTGGAGGCGGCTCATGTCCAGGAGGTTCTCGACGAGGCGGCTGAGGCGGGCCATCGACTCGTCGGCGGTGGCGAGGAGTTCGCCGCGGTCCTCCTCGCTGAATTCCACGTCGCTGGCACGCAGCGATTCGATGGCGGCCCAGCCCGCCGCGAGGGGGGTCCGCAGGTCGTGGCTGACCGCGGCGAGCAGTGCCGTACGCATCCGGTCGGCCGCCTTGACGGGTTCGATCTCGGCGGCCGCCTCCGCCAGCCGGGCGCGCTCGACGGCGACGGTGACGTGCGCGGCGAAGGCCGCCAGGACGCGCCGGTCGGAGCCGGGCAGCGGGCGCCCCCGCAGCACGAGGTGCGTGCCGGGGCCGACGGGGACCATGACGGTGGAGGGGTCGTTCGCGTCCGGGTCGTCGCTCAGTTCGGCCGAGTCCATGCCGAAGGTCTCCCTCGTCCGTTCGAGGAGCGCCGGCAGGGCCCGGTCCCCGCGCACGATGGATCCGGCGAGCGAGGAAAGCGTCTCCGCCTCCGCCGTCGCCCGGGCGGCCCGGCGCGACAGCCTCAGCGAACGGTCGACGGCCGCGGCCACGGTCCCCGCCACCACGGCGAACACCACCAGGGCGAGGATGTTGTTCGGCTCGGCGATGGTGAACTCGCCGACCGGCGGGATGAACCAGTAGTTCAGCAGGAGCGAGGCGGTCACCGAGGCGACCAGGGCCGACGACACACCGCCGACGCAGGCGACCCCGACCACCGCCAGCAAGAACAGGAGTGCCTCGCTGGTGAGGTTGAGGTTGCCTCGGGTCTGGTCGAGCAGAAACGTGAGCACGAGCGGGAGCACGAGCCCCAGGACCGGGCCGGCGATCATCCGGGAGGTCGGCAGCGTCCGTCGTCTCGACGGCAACAGCCGTCCGCTGCCCGCCCGTTCGTGGGTGACCATGTGGACGTCGATGTCCCCGGACAGCCCGACGATCGTCTCGCCCGTGCCCCGTCCGGTGAGGAACCGCTCCACCCGGCCGCGCCTGCTCGTGCCGAGGACCAGCTGGGTGGCGTTCTCCGCGCGGGCGAACTCGGTGAGCGCCGTGGCCACGTCGTCGCCGACCAGGGAGTGGTAACTGCCGCCGAGGCTCTCCACGAGCGCCCGCTGGCGCAGCAGCGCGGCGGCCGAAGCGCCCGCGGCCAGGCCATCGCTGCGCGCGATGTGCACGGCGAGGAGGTCACCGCCCGCCGAGCGGGCGGCGATCCTGGCCGCCCGCCGGATGAGCGTCTCCCCCTCGGGTCCGCCGGTGATCGCGACGACCACCCGTTCCCGGGTCTCCCACACCCCTCCGATGCCGTGCTCGGCACGATACTTCTGCAGCGCCTCGTCCACCCGCCCCGCCAGCCACAGCAGGGCCAACTCCCGCAGGGCGGTGAGGTTCCCCACCCGGAAGTAGTGGGACAGCGCCGCGTCGACCTTCTCCGGAGCGTAGATGTTCCCGTGCGCCATCCGCCGCCGCAGCGCCTCGGGCGGGAGGTCCACCAGCTCGATCTCATCCGCCCTGCGCACCACTTCGTCCGGCACGGTTTCATGCTGCGGCACCCTGGTGATCTTCTCGACCACGTCGTTGAGGGATTCCAGGTGCTGGATGTTCAGGGTCGTCACCACGTCGATCCCGGCCGCGAGCAGCGCCTCCACCTCCTGCCAGCGCTTCGCGGCGCTGCCGCCCGGGACGACGGAGTGGGCCAGCTCGTCGACGAGGGCCACCTCGGGCCGCCGTTCCAGGACAGCCTCCAGGTCCATCTCGGGAAACCGGCTTCCCCGGTACGTGCGTTGCGTGCGCGGCAGGACCGGGAGACCGGCGAGCTTCTCCTCGGTCAGACGGCGTCCGTGGCACTCCACGAAGGCGACGACCACGTCCGTCCCCCGGTCGGCCCGCCGTCGGCCCTCGTCGAGCATCCGGTACGTCTTCCCCACACCGGGAGCCGCCCCGAGAAAGACCTTCAGTCTCCCGGGTCTGGCAACCGCCTCCACCACGACACACGCCTCCTCACGCCAGAACACGCCCCGATCCGCACAGCGGGCTTCCCCGGCCGGCAGAGGCACACAAGTGCTGCTGCCGGTCATCATCGGGCGGAAATCAGCCGGTTCACGACAGAGTGCGAAGACATTGACGCTGCCCTGACGCACTCCATGCGGGATAGGGTGAAGGCGGTGTGCCGGGAAGTCTGGTCGGCGTGACGGGTCACGTGGCCCCGATCTCGATTCCAGGGGTCCAAGGGGCGGCATGCGCAGCGTCGGTACGGTCTTGTTTCTTGTTGTCCTCGCCACCCTCGTGGCGACCGGTGCCCGCCGCTGGCGCATCCCGGCGCCCTCGCTGCTCGTCGTCGCGGGCCTGGCCGTCGCCCTGCTCCCCGGCGCCCCCGGGATACGCGTCACGCCGGAGGTCATCGGCCTCGTCGTGCTGCCGCCGCTGCTGTACGCCAGCGCTGAGGAGATGTCCTGGCGCGAGCTGCGCGCCGTGTGGAAGCCGGTGTCCGTGCTCGCGGTGGGCCTCGTACTGGCCTCGGCCGCGGTGGTCGGCTACGTGGCCTCCGCCGTGACCCCGCTGTCCTGGCAGATGGCGCTGGTGCTCGGGTCGGTGCTCGCCAGCACCGACCCCGTGGCGGTCACCGCGCTGGGTCGGCGCCTCGCACTGCCGCCCAGGGTCCAGGTGATGGTGCAGGCCGAGAGCCTGTTCAACGACGCCACCTCCCTCGTCCTCTTCCGGGTGGCGGTGAGCGTCGCGGTCGCCTCCTCCGCCGTGTCGTGGGAAAGCGCGGGCGGCGAGTTCGCCCTCCTCGCGGGCGGCGGCACCCTGATCGGGGCCGCGGTCTCAGGTGTGGTCGTGGTCATCCGGCGCCGCACCCAGGACCCGGTCCTGGAAACCGTGATCGCGCTCGTCACCCCGTACGCCGCCTACGTCCTGGCCGAGACGGCGCACACCTCCGGCGTCACCTCCGTGGTCGTGGCGGGCGTCGTCATGGGCGGCAGCGGGGACCGCCTGACCAGTGCGCGCATCCGCCTCCAGTTGCACGCCGTCTACGGCACCGTGGTGTTCCTGCTGGAAAGCGTCGTGTTCAGCCTGATCGGCCTGTCACTGCCGGGCCTGATCCACGAACTGGGAGACGAGAACCGGCTCTGGCCGCTCTACGCACTCGCCCTGGCCTGCACGCTCATCGCCGTACGGGTGCTGTGGGTCTATCCGCTGTCCGCCCTGCTCCAGCGCAAGGGCGGACGGGACAGGACGGACTGGCGGGTTCCCGCCGTCCTGTCGTGGGCGGGCACCCGGGGGGTCATGCCGCTGGCCGCGGCCCTGTCCATCCCCGTCGCCGCGGCCGACGGCACCCCACTGGCCCAGCGTCCGCTGGTCCTGGTGCTGACCTCCTCCGTCGTGGTCGTCACGCTCGTCGTCCAGGGCTTCACCCTCGCCGCGGTCGTCCGCCGCTCGGGGATAGCCCTCGAACCGGACCACACCGAACGCGAGGAGACCGGCGCACGGCTGAGCCTTGCCGAAGCGGGACTGCGCCGCCTGGACGAACTGTCCGGACTCGAAGCCGCGCCCGAGGCCGTCCTCGAACGGCTCCGCCGAGCCCTCCAGGCCCGCCGCGACCACGCGCAGGACCGGCTCGGCGACGACGACGGGCCCCACGAGTCCGCCGACCAGGTCTACCGCCAACTGCGCCGCGACCTGATCGGGAAGGAGGCCGCCGAGCTCCAGCGCCTGTACGACGACCACCGCATCAGCGACACCACCCGCCGCCGCCTCCAGCGCTCGCTGGACCTGGAAGAAGCCCGGCTGTCCGACCTCTGACGACCGGCCTGCGCAAGGCGCCCGCCTCGGCTTCCTGGCGGCGGACGTCAGCCGGCGTGGACGTGGGGGCGGCGGGCCCGGTCCGGTTCGGCCTCGCGGATGACCTCGCGGGTGACCGGGGCCACCTCACCCTGGCCGAAGAGGAAGAACCGGAAGAAGTTGGCCATCGGGTTGCCCTCGGTCCACTCGAAGTAGATGTGGGGGCGCTGGCCGGTCTCGTCGCGAACGTGCAGGAGGAGGGCGGCCAGGGCGTTGGGGATGCTGGAGCTCTCCAGGGTCAGGACGCGGTAGCGGTCGTGGAGCACCTCGCCGCGGACCCGCATGCCGGATTCGAACTCGGACGCGTCCAGGACGGTGACCTCGACGAACATGACGTCGTCGCCGGGAGGGATGTCATTGTCCCGGCGGATCTGCTCCACCTTCTCGCGGTACTCGGTCTTGTCCCGGTTGTCCGGCTCGTTGGCGATGAAGCGGATCGTGCGGTTGGCGGTGTCCCGGACGAACCGCTGCGCCATGTCGTCGAGTTCGACGTCGGTGACGCGGAGCTCGAAGACGCGGGCGAGGCGGGAGAGCAGGGAGAGGGCCATGATGCCGGCGATGAAGCAGGCGCCGATCTTCACGCCGTCGGGGCGCTCCACGACATTGATCGCGGTCGTGTAGAGGAGGACGACGGAGATGACGGCGAAGCCGATCGTCCAGCCCCGCTGACCGGCGCGCTGGGCGGCGATGGTGACCGCGACGGCGGCCGAGGTGATCAGGACGAGGACACCGGTGGCGTACGCGCCGCCCTGCGCGTCGACGTCGGCGTTGAAGAGCCAGGTGACCAGGAACGCGATCAGGGTGAACACGATGATCATCGGGCGCACGGCGCGGGCCCAGTGCGGGGCCATGCCGTAACGGGGCAGGTAGCGCGGCATCAGGTTGAGCAGGCCGGCCATGGCTGAGGCTCCCGCGAACCACAGGATCAGGATCGTGGAGACGTCGTAGACCGTCCCGAAGGCCGAGCCCAGGTGTTCGTGGGCGAGGTAGGCCAGGGCGCGGCCGTTGGCCTCGCCGCCCGCCTTGAACGCATCGGCGGGGATCAGCAGGGTCGTGACGAAGCTGGAGACGATCAGGAAGACGCTCATGATGACGGCGGCGGTGGTGAGCAGCTTCTTCGTGCCTCGGATCCGGCCCGCCGGCTTGTCGGGGGTGTCGTCCGGATCGCCCTGGACGTGCGGCATGACCGCGACGCCGGTCTCGAAGCCGGACATGCCCAGCGCGAGCTTGGGGAAGACGACGAGCGCGATGGCGATCATCATGAACGGGTTGCCGTGCTCGGTGGTCAGCGCGTCCGACCAGTCGGCGATCACGTGCGGCTCGGTCATCACCTGCCACACGCCGACGACCATGACGACGACGTTGAGGCTGAGATAGGTGGCCACCAGCACCACCGCGACGCCGATCGCCTCGCTGAAGCCCTTGAGGAAGACCGCCCCGAGCAGGGCGACGAGGATCAGGGTGATGATGACCTCGTGCCCGTGCAGGGTCGAGGTGAGGTGCGGGTTCTCCACCATGTGCGCGGTGGCGTCGGCCGCCGAGAGGGTGATGGTGATGAGGAAGTCGGTCGCCGCGAACCCCAGCAGGGTCAGCACGAACAGCTTGCCCTTCCAGAAGGACAGCAGCCGCTCCAGCATCGCGATCGAGCCCTCGCCGTGCGGGCTCTCCTCCGCCACCCGCCGGTACACGGGCAGTGCGCCGAACAGGGTGAGCAGGACCAGCACGATCGTCGCGACCGGAGACAGGAGTCCGGCCGCGAGTGCCGCGATACCGGGCTGGTAGCCGAGGGTGGAGAAGTAATCGAGACCCGTCAGGCACATGACCCGCCACCAGGGGCGGCCCTCGTGCTCGGCATGCGCTTGCTGCTTGGGGCGGTCGGTCAGACCTTCCAGCAACCACGCGCGCAGGCGCGAGGTGCGGGCAGGGGTGGCCATCGTGGGGGGCTCCTGTCGTACGGCATGAAATCAGCCATCGGCGTCGACGGCTGGGCCAGCGTACGCAGCCCGATCATTCATGCGCGCCCGGGGGCTGATCCTGACGTTTCCTTAACGCGGATGGGCCATCCAGGGTGCAAACAGCGGAGCGGGGGACGCCAGGGCTTCAGCCGAGGCCGGGGATCGCGGACACCAGCAGGTCGATGAGCTTGATGCCGACGAAGGGCAGGATCAGCCCGCCGAGGCCGTAGACGCCGAGGTTGCGCCGGAGCAGGTCGTGGGCGGAGGCGGGCCGGTAGCGGACGCCGCGCAGGGCGAGGGGGATCAGGGCGACGATGATCAGGGCGTTGAAGATGATCGCCGAGGTGATCGCGGAGGTCGGGCTGCTCAGGCCCATGACATTGAGGGCTTCGAGTCCCGGGTAGGCCGCGGTGAACATGGCCGGGATGATCGCGAAGTACTTCGCCACGTCGTTCGTGATCGAGAAGGTGGTGAGCGCTCCCCGGGTGATCAGGAGCTGCTTGCCGATCTCGACGATGTCGATGAGTTTGGTGGGGTTGGAGTCCAGGTCCACCATGTTCCCGGCCTCCTTGGCGGCCGAGGTGCCGGTGTTCATCGCCACGCCGACATCGGCCTGGGCGAGGGCGGGGGCGTCGTTGGTGCCGTCGCCGGTCATCGCGACGAGCTTGCCGCCCGCCTGCTCCCGCTTGATGAGCGCGAGCTTGTCCTCGGGGGTGGCCTCCGCGAGGTATTCGTCGACGCCCGCCTCGGCGGCGATGGCGCGGGCCGTCAGCTCGTTGTCCCCGGTGACCATGACCGTACGGATCCCCATGCTGCGCAGCTCCGCGAAGCGCTCGCGGATGCCCTCCTTGACCACGTCCTTGAGGTGGACGATGCCCAGCACCCGCGGGCCGTCCCAGTCGTGGACCGCCACCAGCAGGGGCGTGCCCCCGGACCCGGACACGGTGGCCGACCAGGTCTCGGCTTCCGGCGGTACGGTCCCACCGCGCGCCACCACCCAGTCGCGGACCTGGGTCACCGCACCCTTGCGGATCGCGCAGCCGGCGCCGCCCGCCCAGCTCAGGTTGACGCCGCTCATCCGGGTACGGGCGCTGAACTCGGTGAAGCGCGGGTTGCTCAGCTCGTGCGCGGCCACCGGCTCCAGCCCGTACCGCCGGGCCAGCGCGATGACCGACCTGCCCTCGGGGGTCTCGTCGGCCAGGGAGGACAGCTGGGCGGCGTCGGCGAGTCGGCCGTGGTCCACGCCGGGCAGCGGGATGAAGGCCGCCGCCTCGCGGTTGCCCAGGGTGATGGTGCCGGTCTTGTCGAGGAGGAGGGTGTTGACGTCACCGGCCGCCTCGACGGCGCGGCCGCTCATCGCGATGACGTTGCGCTGGACGAGCCGGTCCATGCCCGCGATGCCGATCGCGGACAGCAGGGCGCCGATGGTGGTGGGGATGAGGGTGACGAGGAGGGCGACCAGGACGGTCGTGGACTGCGCGGCGTGCGCGTAGGCGGCCATCGGCTGGATGGCGACGACCACGAGGACGAAGATGATCGTCAGCGCGGCCAGCAGGATGTTCAGCGCCGTCTCGTTCGGGGTCTTCTGCCGGGTGGCGCCCTCGACCAGGGCGATCATCCGGTCGATGAAGCTGTGTCCCGGGCGGGAGGTGACCCGTACGACGACCGCGTCGGACAGGACGGTCGTACCGCCGGTGACACCGCAGCGGTCACCGCCCGACTCCCGCAGGACGGGGGCCGATTCGCCGGTGACGGCCGACTCGTCCACCATCGCGGCACCGTCGACCACGTCTCCGTCGGCCGGGACCGGCTCCCCCGCTTCGACGAGGACGAAGTCGAAGGGCTGGAGCTCCGCCGGGGCGACCACCTCGGTCTCCGCCCGGTTCAGGTTCGCCCCGTACGTCCAGTGGTTCAGGCGCACCGCGACCGTGTCCGTACGCGCCTTGCGCAGGGACTCGGCCTGGGCGCGGCCCCGGCCTTCGGCGACCGCCTCGGCCAGGTTGGCGAACAGGACGGTGAGCCAGAGCCAGCCGCTGATCACCCAGGTGAAGACGGCCGGGTGGACGAGCGCCGAGAGCGTGGTCAGGACGGATCCGACCGCGACGACGAACAGCACCGGCTTCTTGACCAGTTCGCGCGGATGGAGCTTGCCGAAAGCCTCCCGCGCCGAGGCCGCGAGGAGTTCGGGGTCCGCGAGGTTCACCTGACCGGAACGTCTCCGGGAGGGCCTGTTGGCCGGGGCCCCGGGAGGAGTGCCGAGACCCGGAGGGACGTGCTGCGCGGCGGCGGGAGGCATGGCGGGACCTTCTGACGGTACGGGAGTGGGGTGTCGCCGCCGGGGACCGCACTCCATGGACCCCCTCGGCCGTCATGTGAGCGTGCGGGGTCCCCGGCGGCGCAACAGGCAGGAAACTACTGCCCGTTCCCTGCCCGGCACGCCTGTGCGCGCGGGAATTGGCGTCGTCTTGACGGCGGCGCACGGGAAGCGTCAAGCCGCCGCCAAGGGCACGTCAACGCACGTCACCGGTGATGCGGAAACGCAGTCGGCAGATGACCGCGTCGGTGTCACGGCGCACCGCGTGGGCGACGACGGAGCCACGCTGGTTCTGGAGCATCCGCTGCCACAGACGGGCGGGTTCGGTCTCCGGGATGAGTACGGTCACCTGGGCGTCCGGATGCGTCTGCGTCAGTTCGCGGACGTATGCCGATACCGGACGGCCGAGTGAGCGGGTGTCCGAGGAGAGCTCGATCAGCTCGACCCCGGGCTTCCACAACTCCCAGTCCCGGCGCAGGGCTTCGGCGCTCTGCCGGTCTTCCGGAGCCGGGTGGGTCACCGTCACGGCGAGGACCTCGTCACCGAGTGAGCGTGCGGCGGTCAGGGCCTGGCAGGTCAGTTGGGACAGTCCGGAAACGGGTACGACGACCAGGGAACGGGAGCGCCGGGGCGGCTGCGGGATGCGGCCGAGTTCCAGGCGTTCGCCGATCTGGGCGTAGGTTCGGTGGATCTTCTCGAATCCGAGGACGATCAGCGGCAGGGCCAGGACGATCAGCCAGGCGCCCTCGGTGAATTTGGTGGCGGTGACCACGACCGCCGACACCCCGGTGAGCAGCGCGCCGAAGCCGTTCAGGGCCGCTTTGGCCCGCCACCCCTTGGGGCGTTCGCCGTTCCAGTGGCGGACCATGCCGACCTGGCAGAGGGTGAAGCCGACGAAGACGCCGATGGCGAAGAGCGGCACGAGGGTGTTGGTGTCACCGCCGGAGAAGACGAGCAGGACGGCGGAGACGAGCGCCAGCCACACCACTCCGTGACGGTGCACCTGGCGGTCGGCCTTGAGCGCGAAGAGGTGCGGCAGGAAGTTGTCGCGGGCCAGCAGGCTCATCAGGACCGGCAGCCCGCCGAAGGAGGTGTTCGCGGCGAGCGCCAGGAGCACCATGGTGGCGAACTGGACCACATAGAAAGCCCAGTTGTGCCCGAACGAGGCATCCGCGAGCTGGGCGAGGACGGTGACGCCTTCGACGGGCTGGAGGTGGAAACGTCCGATCAGGACCGACAGGCCGATCAGCATCACACCCAGCAGGGCGCCGAGCGCCACCTCGGTGCGCTGGGCACGGCGAGCGGCCGGGGCACGGAAGGACGGCACGGCATTGGCGACCGCTTCGACGCCGGTCAGGGCGGAGCAGCCGGCCGCGAAGGCCTTCAGCAACAGGAGCGCACCGACCGCGGTGGCTCCTTCCCCCAGGGCGGAGGCGTGCCCGGCCGCTGAGGCGGTGCTCACCGGCCCGTCACGGAACAGGCCGACCACGACCATGGCCAGGATCGAACCCACGAACACGGCGGTGGGGACGAGGAAGGCCTTGGCCGATTCCACGACCCCCCGTAGGTTCACCGCCGTGACCAGAACGAGGACCCCGAGGCAGATCCACACCCGCTCCGGGTACAGCTCCGGGAAGGCCGAGGTCAGAGCTGCCACGCCGGCCGTGACGGAGACGGCCACGTTCAGGACGTAGTCGAGGATCAGCGAGGCTGCCGCCACCAGGCTCGTACGTCGGCCGAGGTGCCTCTTCGCGACGGCGTACGAGCCCCCGCCGTCCGGGAACGCCGCGATCACCTGCCGGTACGAGGCCACCAGCACGGCCAGGAGCGCGGCGATCGCCAGGGTGACGGGAAGGGTGAAACCGAGCCCGTAACCACCGGCCGCCGCCAGGACCAGCACGATCGACTCGGGTCCGTACGCGACGGAAGCCATCGCGTCGAGCGACAGCGCGGCCAGGCCCTGGAGAGCGGTCAGGCGGTGCTGCTCCCCTGCCTCCCGCGTCCGTGCGCCGGTATCAGGAGGTTCCTCCGTGCCCGGCGTGCGTCCTGCCGTCGTCGACTTTTCCATGTGCATGGACATCTCGCTTGTTCCTCCGTTGGACAAAGTGAAGACAGCGTCCGAACGGTACGGCCAGATGACCAGTGGTCTTTGCGCGATCCATACGACCGCCGCCTCACTCTTCACGCACTCCTTGCGCCGGGGCCGGAAAGTCGTATCGGGACTGGCCGCGCGGCAGGCGCCGCATTGGGCAGGGCCAACCTGTCCCACCAGCGCTGACCGGCGGGGCAGGCCCCGGGCGTAAGCGTGGCGTTAAGAGTTCCCGTGCGTCCGTATGGACCCCGTCAAGGCGTCTTAACGCCGGGACAAAGACACGGTTATCTCGTCATCGGCCGTCTGGCCGATTCTTTTCTTCCCTCTTCATCAGGAGCTCACGGTGGCCGATCTGGCCTTCGTCGTCACCACGGTCGCGGTCTTCGCGCTGGTGGCCCTTATCGCCCGGGGGGTGACCAAGCTGTGAACGCCGAAAACATCGTCGGCCTCGTCGTGGCCGTCTCCCTGCTCGGATACCTCATCCTCGCCCTTGTGTACCCGGAGAGGTTCTAGCCACCGATGAGTCCCGTTCTCGCTGGTGTGCTCCAGCTCCTCGCGCTGACCGCCGCGCTCGCACTGGCCTACCGCCCCCTGGGCGACTACATGGCCCGCGTCTACTCCTCGGAGAAGCACTACAAGCCGGAGAAGTGGATCTACAAGGCCATCGGGGCCAACCCGTCGGCCGAGATGCGCTGGCCCGCCTACCTGCGCGGTGTCCTCGCCTTCTCCGCGGCGTCCGTCCTCTTCCTCTACGGTCTCCAGCGCCTCCAGGGCGTGCTGCCCGGCTCGCTCGGCTTCGCCTCGATCGACCCCGACCAGGCCTTCAACACCGCCGCGTCGTTCGTCGCGAACACGAACTGGCAGTCGTACTCCGGCGAGCAGGCCATGGGCCACGTCGTGCAGACCGGCGGGCTGGCCGTGCAGAACTTCGTCTCGGCGGCGGTCGGCATGGCCGTCGCGGTGGCCCTCGTCCGCGGCTTCGCCCGCTCCCGCACCGGTGAACTGGGCAACTTCTGGTCCGACCTGGTGCGCGGCACCGTACGGATCCTGCTCCCGCTGTCGGTGATCGGCGCGGTCATCCTGGTCGCCTGCGGTGTCATCCAGAACTTCTCCGGGATCCACGAGGTCGGGCAATTCCTGGGCGGGACCCAGCAGTGGAACGGCGGCGCGGTCGCCTCGCAGGAGGTCATCAAGGAACTCGGGACCAACGGGGGCGGCTACTTCAACGCCAACTCCGCCCACCCCTTCGAGAACCCCACGCCCTTCTCCAACCTCTTCGAGATCTTCCTGATCCTGGTCATCCCGTTCGCGATGACCCGCACCTTCGGCCGCATGGTCGGCAACCTGCGCCAGGGTTACGCGATCCTCGCGACGATGGCCACGATCTGGCTCGGTTTCACCGCGCTGATGATGTGGACCGAATTCGCCCACCACGGCCCGGCGTTGCAGGCCGCGGGCGGTGCGATGGAGGGCAAGGAGACCCGGTACGGCATCGCCGCTTCCTCCATCTTCTCGGTCGCCACCACGCTCACCTCGACCGGCGCGGTCAACTCCTTCCACTCCTCCTACACCGGCCTCGGCGGCGGCATCCAGCTGCTGGGCATGCAGCTGGGCGAAATCGCGCCCGGCGGTGTCGGCTCCGGCCTCTACGGCATGCTGATCATGGCGATCATCGCGGTGTTCATCGCGGGCCTGATGGTCGGCCGCACCCCCGAATACCTGGGCAAGAAGATCGGCACCCGCGAGATCAAACTCGCCGCCTGCTACATCCTCATCACCCCCACCCTGGTGCTCTGCTTCACCGCCGCCGCGATGGCCCTGCCCACGCCGCCGCAGTCGATGCTGAACTCGGGCGCGCACGGTTTCTCCGAAGTCCTCTACGCCTACACCTCGGGCGCGAACAACAACGGCTCGGCCTTCGGCGGCCTGAGCGCCGACACCCCGTGGTTCAACACCACCATCGGCCTCGCCATGCTCCTCGGCCGCTTCCTGCCCATGGTGTTCGTCCTGGCCCTGGCCGGATCGCTCGCCGAGCAGAAGCCCGTACCGGAGACGGCGGGCACCCTCCGTACCGACAAGCCCCTCTACACGGGCCTCCTCGTCGGCACAATCCTCATCGTCACCGGTCTGACCTACTTCCCGGCCCTGGCACTGGGTCCGCTCGCCGAAGGGCTCGCATCATGAGCACCGCCACACCCACCAGGGCTCCGCACCAGGACGTACCCAGCGGCCACAAGCCGGACGCCGGGCGCGTGGGCGGCGGCCTCTTCGACGCCAAGCAGCTGCTGAAGTCCTTCCCGGACGCCGTCCGCAAGCTCGACCCGCGCATCATGATCAAGTCCCCGGTCATGTTCGTCGTCCTGATCGGCTCGGTCGTCACGACCGTCCTCGCGATCAAGGACCCGACGGACTGGTTCGGCTGGGCCATCACCGTCTGGCTCTGGCTGACCACCATCTTCGCCAACCTCGCGGAGGCCGTCGCGGAAGGCCGCGGCAAAGCCCAGGCCGACACCCTGCGCAAGGCCAAGACCGACTCCATCGCCCGCCGTCTGACCGAGGACGGCAAGGGTGAGGAGCAGGTCCCCGGCACGGAACTCCGTATCGGCGACCGGGTGGTCTGCGAGGCCGGGGACATCATCCCCGGCGACGGGGACGTCGTCGAAGGCGTCGCGTCCGTGGACGAGTCCGCCATCACGGGTGAGTCCGCGCCGGTGATCCGCGAGTCCGGTGGCGACCGCAGCGCGGTCACCGGCGGCACGAAGGTGCTCTCCGACCGGGTGGTCATCAAGATCACGACCAAGCCCGGCGAAACCTTCATCGACCGCATGATCGCCCTGGTCGAGGGCGCTGCCCGGCAGAAGACCCCGAACGAGATCGCCCTCAACATCCTCCTCGCCTCGCTCACCATTGTCTTCCTGCTGGCGGTGGTCACCCTCCAGCCCTTCGCGATCTACGCGGGCGCCGAGCAGTCGATGATCGTGCTGACCGCGCTGCTGGTCTGCCTGATCCCGACGACGATCGGGGCCCTGCTCTCCGCGATCGGCATCGCGGGCATGGACCGCCTCGTCCAGCGCAACGTCCTCGCCATGTCGGGCCGTGCGGTCGAAGCGGCGGGCGATGTCTCGACCCTGCTGCTCGACAAGACCGGCACCATCACCCTCGGCAACCGCCAGGCCTCCGAGTTCATCCCGGTCAAGGGCACCACCGAGGCCGAACTGGCCGACGCCGCGCAGCTGTCGTCCCTCGCGGACGAGACCCCCGAGGGCCGCTCCATCGTCGTCCTCGCGAAGGAGAAGTACGGGCTCCGCGAACGCCACCAGGGCGAACTCGCGCACGCCGAATGGATCCCCTTCACCGCCCAGACCCGCATGTCGGGTGTCGACGTCGACGGCAAGAAGACCCGCAAGGGCGCCGCCGGTTCGGTCATCACCTGGGTCAAGGAGCAGGGCGGCCAGGTCTCCGAGGACGCCGACCTCCTCGCGAACCGCATCTCCGAGGCCGGTGGCACCCCGCTGCTCGTGGCGGTCGAGGATGAGAAGGGCGCCCGCGTTCTGGGGGTCATCCACCTCAAGGACGTGGTCAAGGAAGGCATGCGCGAGCGGTTCGACGAGCTGCGCCGCATGGGCATCAAGACCATCATGATCACGGGCGACAACCCGCTGACCGCGAAGGCCATCGCCGAGGAGGCGGGCGTCGACGACTTCCTCGCCGAAGCGACGCCCGAGGACAAGATGGCCCTCATCAAGCGGGAGCAGGCGGGCGGCAAGCTCGTCGCGATGACCGGCGACGGCACCAACGACGCCCCCGCGCTCGCCCAGGCCGATGTCGGCGTCGCCATGAACACCGGCACCTCGGCCGCCAAGGAGGCCGGGAACATGGTGGACCTGGACTCCAACCCGACCAAACTCATCGAGATCGTGGAGATCGGCAAGCAGCTCCTGATCACCCGGGGAGCGCTCACCACGTTCTCCATCGCCAACGACGTGGCGAAGTACTTCGCGATCATCCCCGCGATGTTCGCGGTGGTCTACCCGGGCCTGGACAAGCTCAACATCATGGGCCTGCACTCGCCCCAGTCGGCGATCCTGTCCGCGGTCATCTTCAACGCCCTGATCATCATCGCCCTGGTCCCGCTCGCCCTCAAGGGCGTCCGCTACCGGCCCACCAGCGCCGACAAGATGCTCCGCCGCAACCTCGGCATCTACGGACTCGGCGGCCTCATCGCCCCGTTCATCGGCATCAAGCTCATCGACCTGCTCATCTCCCTCATCCCCGGGCTCCACTGAATTAGGAACGTGCTGACCCTCATGAACACCTCTGTAGGGAACACCGTGCGCCTCATCGGCGCGGGCCTCCGAGCGCTCCTCGTTCTGACCGTGGTCTGCGGGGTCCTCTACCCCCTCGCCGTCACCGGCATCGCCCAGGCCGCCTTCAACAACAAGGCCAACGGCTCCGAGATCAAGGACCAGAGCGGCCAGGTCGTCGGCTCCTCCCTCATCGGCCAGAGCTACAACCTGCCGAAGAAAAACCCGGACGACGCCGAAGAGGCCGTCAAGCCGGACCTCAAGTGGTTCCAGCCGCGCCCCTCCAACGGCCTCGGCAGCAACAGCGTCAACACCCAGTACTCGCTGATCCTCTCCGGCGCCACCAACCGCTCCGCCGACAACGGCGCGGTGAACGGCAAGTGCACCGACCAGGCGGAGGAGGGCACCCTCTGCGCCCAGGTCATCGCCGCCAAGGACGCCGTCGTCGCCGACAACTCCACGGCCGGCTACAAGGTCAAGCCCGAGGACGTGCCGGCCGACGCCGTCACCTCCTCCGGCTCCGGCCTCGACCCGGAGATCTCCCCCGAGTACGCCAAGCTCCAAGTCCACCGGGTAGCCGAGCAGAACAAGCTCGACGTCAAGCAGGTCGAAAAGCTCGTCGCGGACCACACCGCCGGCCGCACCCTCGGCTTCATGGGCGAACCCCGCGTCAACGTCCTCGAACTCAACATCGCCCTGAAGACTCTGTCCAAGAGCTGATGTTCCCCCATCGCACGGTAAAGAAGCCGGCGGGGCGCCGAAGCTCCCCCAGCTACCGCTGGGAGGGCCCCAGTGCCCCGCCGGCTTCTTGCCGTGCCCGTTACGAAGGAAAGGCTGCACGCCGATGACCCGGGTGCTGGTGGTGGAGGACGATCCGCAGCTCGTCCGCGCGCTGAAGATCAATCTCCAGGCGCGCAAGTTCGAGGTCGAGGAGGCCGCCGACGGCGCCACGGCGCTGCGGCTCGCCGCCGCCCACAAGCCGGACGTCATAGTGCTCGACCTCGGACTGCCCGACATGGACGGGATCGAAGTCATCAAGGGTGTGCGCGAGTGGAGCAAGGTCCCCATCCTGGTCCTCTCCGCACGGCACACCTCGGAGGACAAGATCCGGGCCCTGGACGCCGGCGCGGACGACTACGTGACGAAACCGTTCAGCATGGACGAGCTCCTGGCCCGCCTGCGGGCGGCCAGCCGTAGACAGGCGTCCCCCGAGACCTCCCAGGTGGCCAAGGTCTCCGTCGTCACGACCGACGAGTTCAGCATCGATCTGATCGCGAAGAAGGTGCGCCGGGGCGAGCGCACCGTGCGGCTGACGCCGACCGAGTGGCACCTGCTGGAGATCCTCATCACCCACCCGGGCCGGCTGATCACCCAGGGGCAGCTCCTGCTGGAAGTCTGGGGCCCGACCTACGGGGAGAACACCAACTACCTGCGTGTGTACATGGCTCAGCTACGGCGCAAACTGGAGGCGGACCCGTCACACCCGCGCTATCTGATCACCGAGCCGGGCATGGGATACCGCTTCGAACCCTGATCACCCGCACGAAGATTCACGGCAGAGCCCCACACCACCAGCAGAGAAGAAGTCGGAACATGGGACGCGGCAAGCTCCGCATCTACCTCGGCGCGGCACCGGGCGTCGGCAAGACGTACGCGATGCTCTCCGAGGCGCACCGCCGGACCGAGCGGGGCACCGACTGCGTCGTCGGCTTCGTCGAGCACCACCACCGTCCGCGCACCGAGGTCATGCTGCACGGCCTGGAACTCATCGAGCGGCGCGAGATCGAGTACCGGGGCACCACCTTCACGGAGATGGACGTCGACGCGATCCTCTCCCGCCGCCCCGCCGTGGCGCTGGTCGACGAACTCGCGCACACCAACGTCCCCGGCTCGCGCAACGCCAAACGCTGGCAGGACGTCGAGGAACTCCTCCAGGCCGGTATCGACGTGGTCTCCACCGTCAACATCCAGCACCTCGAATCGCTGGGCGACGTGGTCGAGACGATCACCGGCGTACGCCAGCGCGAGACGGTCCCCGATGAAGTCGCCCGGCGGGCCGACCAGATCGAGCTGGTCGACATGTCCCCGCAGGCCCTGCGGCGGCGCATGGCCCACGGCAACGTCTACAAGTCCGACAAGGTCGACGCGGCCCTCTCCAACTACTTCCGGCCCGGCAATCTGACCGCCCTGCGCGAACTGGCCCTGCTCTGGGTCGCGGACCGGGTCGACGAGTACCTCCAGGAGTACCGCGGCGAGCACAACATCCGCTCCACCTGGCAGGCCCGTGAACGCATCGTCGTCGGTCTCACCGGCGGACCGGAAGGCCGTACGCTCATCCGCCGCGCAGCCCGGCTCGCCGAGAAGGGTTCCGGCGGCGAGGTCCTGGCCGTCTACATCGCCGCCAGCGACGGGCTGACGTCCGCTTCTCCCAAGGAACTCGCCGTCCAGCGCACCCTGGTGGAGGATCTCGGCGGTACCTTCCACCACGTCATAGGCGACAACGTCCCCGACGCGCTGCTGGAGTTCGCCCGCGGCTGCAACGCCACCCAGATCGTGCTCGGCGTCAGCCGCCGCCGCTCGTGGCAGTCGGTCTTCCGACCGGGCGTCAGCGCGACCGTGGCCCGCGAATCGGGCCCCGACCTCGACGTCCACATCGTCACGCACGACGAGGCCGCCAAAGGCCGGGGCCTGCCGGTCGCCCGAGGAGCGCGGCTGGGGCGGTCGCGCATCATCCGGGGCTGGCTGGCCGGCATCGCCGGGCCGGCGCTGCTGACCGTCCTGCTGAACCAGGTCGTCCCCGACCTCGGGCTCGCCAACGACATGCTGCTCTTCCTCACCTTCACGGTGGCGGCGGCGCTGCTCGGCGGGCTGCTGCCCGCCCTGGCCTCGGCGGCCTTCGGCTCCCTACTGCTGAACTACTGGTTCACCCCGCCGCTGCACGAGTTCACCATCTCCGACCCCAAGAACATCGTCGCCATCGCGATCTTCGTGGGCGTCGCGGTGTCGGTGGCCTCCGTGGTCGACCTCGCCGCCCGGCGCACCCACCAGGCCGCCCGGCTGCGCGCCGAGTCCGAGATCCTCTCCTTCCTCGCCGGCAGCGTCCTGCGCGGCGAGAACTCCCTCGACGCCCTCCTGGAACGGCTGCGCGAGACTTTCGCCATGCAGTCGGTCGTCCTCCTGGAACGCACGAGCGAAGTCGACCCCTGGATCACGGCCGCATCCGTCGGCACCGGCGCCGTCAGCCGCCCCGAGGACGCGGACGTCGACCTGCCCATCGGCGACAACATGGCCCTCGCCCTGACGGGCCGGGTACTCCCGGCCGAGGACCGCCGTGTACTCGGCGCCTTCGCCGCCCAGGCAGCCGTCGTACTCGACCGCCAGCGCCTCGTCGACCAGGCCGAGAAATCCCGCGAGCTCGCCGAAGCCAACCGCATCCGCACCGCACTGCTCGCCGCCGTCAGCCACGACCTGCGCACCCCACTCGCCGGGATCAAGGCCTCCGTCAGCTCCCTGCGCTCCGACGACGTCGAATGGTCCGAGGAGGACAAAGCCGAACTCCTCGAAGGCATCGAGGACGGCGCCGACCGCCTCGCCGCGCTGATCGGGAACCTCCTCGACATGTCCCGCCTCAACACCGGCACCGTCGTTCCCCTGATCCGCGAGACCGACCTCGACGAGGTCGTCCCGATGGCGCTGGGCGGCGTACCGGAGGACAGCGTCGTCCTGGACATCCCCGAAACCCTGCCGATGATCGCCGTCGACCGCGGACTGCTGGAACGGGCCGTCGCCAACATCGTCGAGAACGCCGTCAAGTACAGCCCCGCCGGCCAGCCGGTCAACGTCTCGGCCAGCGCCCTCGCCAGCCGCGTCGAACTGCGCGTCGTCGACCGCGGCCCCGGCGTCCCCGACGAGGCCAAGGACCGCATCTTCGAACCCTTCCAGCGCCACGGCGACGCCCCGCGCGGCGCCGGAGTCGGCCTCGGCCTCGCCGTCGCCCGCGGCTTCACCGAGGCCATCGGCGGCACCCTCACCGCCGAGGACACCCCGGGCGGCGGACTCACCATGGTCATCACCCTCCCCATAGCGGGCAGCGCCCCACCGGTCACCGCGGAACTCCCGACCTCGGCGGTCACCTGACAGAGCGGCAGGCGAAGCAGCGCACGAAGGGCGGTCCGACGGGGTGGCACAACGGATGATCCTCCGCGACACGGAGGGAAGCCGGGCCGAGATCGATCCGACCCTCCTGGTCCGTAATCCCGCGATGTGGCACCGCTTCGACGCGGACACCCGCGCATCGATCCGGCGCGGTGCCCTGCGGTATCTTCGAGCGCCTCGTCGGGACCTGCGGTCTGGAAGCCTTCCGGACTCGCGGCGCCAAGGACGGGGTACGTGTAGCTCTGACCCTGATAAGGAGCTCCGAGTTCGCAGCGGAACCGGGTGGCGTAGTCGACACGTTGCGAATCGCCGCTGCGTCAGCCCAGGAGTTGCGGAACCGGGCGATCGACGCAGCGGTGCCAGCTGGAACCCGCTTCCTGGAGCGGGAAGAACCGCCAACCGGCACGCGGGTTCCGGGCCCGGCGCGTTCAGGATTCTACGAACCCGCGCGCTTCCAAGTGCGGGAAGTGCGAGGCAAAGAGGTCAACCGCCTCCTCCCAGAGGAAACGGTCCGCACCGCCCCCGGACTTCGGGCGGTGCGGCATGTAGCTGCCGAACATCACACCCGTGTTGAACGTGGCTGGTGCGACTGCGATGGCGTCGGCCCGCGGGTACGACCGCGCATCGCCCGGTGAGCGCCAGGCAGAGCGGATCGGGTAACCGGTCCGGTTCTCGATCACCTGGCTGTCGAGGAAGTCGAAGCCCTTTCACGCAGACGGGCCCGAGTCCGAACAGTGGCGGCCGCACGGCAGAGTCATGCACAGGAGTCAGCCACAGACCGGCAGCAGCGCTGTACGCAAGCTCAAGCAGTGGTACCAGGACCGTTGCCAGATGTGCGCCACAGTCCTGGCCCTGCCCTCACCACGCCATCGATACAGCGAAGCAGCCCACATCCGAGCCAGAGAGGACAACGGACCCGACATCGTCGAGAACCTCCTATGCCTCTGCCCGACCTGCCACGTCCTCTTCGACGCGGGAGCACGGGTCCTGACCGACGACCTCACGATCGTCGACACCGTGACGGGCCAACACGGGAAAAAATCCAACTCCACCGGTGGCATTTCATCGACGCCCGGTATGTTCACCACCACCGTCGGCGCTGGGCCAGCAAAGACTTGCCTCCGCTCACAAGCGCGCCATCGGCACAGCCCAAGCTCTGAGGCCCTCCAACGACGGCCATCGGCTCGGGCCCTGGCCACGGAACGCCACTGCGCCCGCACTCCCGCACGACCAAGATCCGGGCCAGTTGCGGGCCAGCAACGCACCTCCGAAGGCCGATCGCGTCGTTTTGCCTGGTCAGGAGCGGTGTCGAAGAACCTGCTGGCGGCCAGTATCTGCACCGGCATACGGATTCGGCGGCGCCAAGTAGACCTGAGAGGCCAAATCCCACATCCCCGCTCCCTCCGCTTTGCCCCGCCTCGACCACAAACACGTCGCGCTCAACGCAGCGTAACCAGCACCGAACCAGCACGGGTCAGGTTGCGAGGGGTGCTGACGTGGGCTTTCGGGTCAGCACCAAACCAGCACGGGAGCCGGCACCGGCCTTCCAAAACGGGCGCAACTCGGCAATTTCGTCGAGGGCTCTCGGTGGGGTGTTCGAGGCTGTGGAGCACGCCGCCCACGCGGGTGTGGCCGTGGGGCACATAGGAGCGGGCCTGAATGTGATGACCGGCCACATATGCCGGTGACCTGCGGACTTCTACGTTGTGGCCACACCCGACGTCCCCGCAGACACCCTGGAAGTGGTGCACATGGTCTCCTCCGCAGCCGCCCCGAAGGCTTCGTCCGGCATCAGACGGATCGTCGCCGCCAGCCTGATCGGGACCACCATCGAGTGGTACGACTTCTTCCTCTACGGCACCGCCGCCGCGCTCGTCTTCAACAAGCTGTTCTTTCCCACGGCCGATCCGCTGACCGGGACGCTGATCGCCTTCCTCACCTACGCGATCGGGTTCCTGGCGCGGCCGCTGGGCGGGGTGGTGTTCGGGCACTTCGGTGACAAGGTCGGGCGCAAGAAGCTGCTGGTGCTCAGTCTGCTGATGATGGGCGGGGCGACGTTCGCGATGGGGCTGCTGCCCACGCACGCGAGCATCGGGGTCGGTGCGCCCGTACTGCTCACGCTGCTGCGGCTGATCCAGGGGTTCGCGCTGGGCGGTGAGTGGGGCGGGGCCGTGCTGATCGTGTCCGAGCACGGCGGGGAGGAGCACCGCGGGTTCTGGGCCTCCTGGCCCCAGTCCGGTGCGCCGGGCGGGAACCTGCTGGCGACCGGTGTGCTCGCGCTGCTCGCCTCCCTCCAGTCGGACGCCGAGTTCCTGGCCTGGGGCTGGCGGATCCCGTTCCTGCTCTCCGGTGTGCTGGTGATCGTCGGGCTGTGGATCCGGCTCTCGGTGTCCGAGTCCCCCCTCTTCCTCGCCGCCCGGGCGAAGGCCGACGCGGAGGCGGCCCGCGGGGTCAAGGAACGGGCTCCCGTCGTCCAGGTGTTCCGCCGGGACTGGCGTCAGGTGCTGACCGCCATCGGCACCCGGTTCGGCGAGAACATCTCCTACTACGTCCTCACCTCCTTCCTCCTCGTGTACGTCACCGCGCACCTGGGGCTGCCCAAGACCACCGCGCTGGACGCGGTCCTGATCGGCTCCGCCGTCCACTTCGTCACCATTCCGGCCTGGGGTGCGCTCTCCGACCGGATCGGGCGCCGCCCGGTGACCCTGATCGGCTCGTGCGGCATGGCGCTGTGGGCGTTCGGCTTCTTCGCCCTGCTCGACACGGAATCGTTCCCGGTGATCGCGGTGGCCGTCACCGTCGGTCTGCTGCTGCACGGCGCGATGTACGGGCCGCAGGCGGCCTTCATCTCCGAGATGTTCGACACCAAGGTCCGCTATTCCGGGGCCTCCATGGGCTCCCAGCTCGCCTCGATCGTCGCCGGGGCCCTGGCGCCGATCATCGCCGTCGAACTGCTCAAGGACTACGGGTCCTCCGTACCGGTGTCGGTCTACCTCTGCGCGGCCGCCGTCGTCACCACCCTCACCGTGGCCTTCGCGAAGGAGACCCGCGGCCGCGACCTGGCGCGTACCGTGAGCGACACCTCGGCGCCCGGGCCGTCCGGACGGACGGGCCGCAAGGCCCGGCAGGCACAGCGGGCCGCCTGATCCGGGGCCGAAGCTGAAAGGGCTCCCGTATGACCTCGGTTGACCTCAGTGGGGAAGACGACGGCGCGGCGGTGGCGGGCGGCCCGGCGGCGGGGGCGTTGCGGGAACTGCTCGCCCTGCTGGACGACGGGGCTCCGCTCGAACACTTCGCCCGGCCCGCGGCGGACGCCCGCGCGGCCGGGGCCGGGGCCGGGGAGCAGGCTCTGGTGGAGGAGGCGACCCGGGTCGCCCTGGACATCCGCCACACCCTCGACCAGCACCGGCGCCGCGAGGCGGAACTCACCGCCCTGTTCGACACCGCGGGCGACCTGGCCGCCCTGCGCGACCTGGACGCGGTGCTGCGGGCCATCGTGCACCGCGCCAGGATGCTGCTCGGTACGGACCTCGCCTACCTCACCCTCAACGACCCGGTGGCCGGGGACACGTACATGCGGGTCACCGACGGTTCTGTCTCGGCCGCCTTCCAGCAGCTGCGCCTGGGCATGGGCGAGGGGCTCGGCGGTCTGGTCGCGCAGAGCGCCCGCCCGTACGCCTCCGCCGACTACCGTGCGGACAGCCGCTTCAAACACACCCCGGCCATCGACAGCGGGGTGCGCGAGGAGGGCCTGCGCGGGATCCTCGGCGTACCGCTGCGCGTGGGCAACCGGGTCATCGGGGTGCTGTACGCCGCCGACCGCGCGGTCCGTGACTTCGCGCCCGGGGCCGTCGCCCTGCTCTCCTCGCTCGCCGATCACGCGGCCGTCGCCATCGACAGCGCCCGGCTGCTGGAGGAGACCCGTGCGGCCCTCGTCGACCTGGGCGTGGCGAACGCGACGGTCCGGGCGCACAGCGAGGCGATGCGGCTGGCCACCGAGACCCACGACCGGCTGACCGAACTGGTGCTGCGCGGCGCCGACACGGCCGGCCTGGCCCGCGAGGTCGCCGCCCTGCTGGGCGGGGGCCTGGTGGTGCACGACTCCGACGGGAGCGAGCTGGCCCGGGTGGCCGCGGCGCCGAGTGCCGCCGGGCCGGACGCGCCCGAGCAGCCGGGCGTGCCCCGGCAGTCCGCCGCCGCCCGGGAGCAACGGGAGCAACGGGACCAGCGGGCACAGCGGGAGCAGGGCATCGCGGCCTCCCGTTCCGGTGGCCGGGCCGTCCGCGTGGACGGGGTCTGGGTCTGCGCGGTCCTGGCGGGGCCCGAACTCCTGGGCAGCATCAGCCTGACCGGCCGCCCCGGCCTCGCCGACTCGGACCGGCGGCTCTTCGAACGCACGGCGCTGGTGACGGCGCTGCTCCTGCTGCTGCGCCGGTCCACGGCGCAGGCCGAGGACCGGGTCCGCGGCGAGCTGCTCGGCGATCTGCTGGCCGCCGGGCCGGACGGCCGGGTCCGTGATCCCGCCGGTCAGTCCCTGCGGGCCCGCAAGCTGGGCGTCGACCTGACCCGGCCGCACGCGGTGCTGGTGCTGCACTGCGACGCGGCGCCCCGGGCCCGGCTGGCCGCGGAGGGGGCCCGCCGGGCCAGGGCGCTGGCGGGGCTCGCCGGACTGTACGAGGGCCGGGTGGTGCTCCTCGCGCCGACCGGGGCGCCCGGTCCGCTGGCCCGGTCGCTCGCCGAGGACCTGGGGCAGGTCCTCGGCGCCCCGGTCACCGTGGGCGCGGCCGGTCCGGCGACCGGCCCCGCCGCCCTGCCCGGCGCGCACGCCGAGGCGCTCCGCTGCCTGGAGGCGCTGCACGCCCTGGGCCACACCGGGCACGGCGCCGCCCTGCCCGACCTGGGGTTCCTCGGGATCCTGCTGGGCGAGCGCACCGACGTGGGCGGCTACGTGGAACTCGTACTCGGTCCCGTCCTGGACTACGACCGCAGGCGCGGGACCGAGCTGGTCCGGACCCTGGAGGCGTACTACGCGCACGGCGCCAGCCTGGCCAGGGCCAAGGACGCGCTGCACGTGCACGTCAACACCGTCGTGCAGCGTCTGGACCGGATCGGCCGGCTCCTGGGCGACAGCTGGAACACGCCGTCCCGCGCCCTGGAGATCCAGCTCGCGCTGCGCGTGCACCGGGTGGCGGCCGTCCCGCTGCCCGCGCCGCCGCAGGGCCCGTGACCTGGCGCGTTAAGGACGCGTCAGGATCACTCCACGGACGTGCACATCCGAACGATTTCCGTACGCTCAATCGTCGCGGCCCTAGCGCTGTGGCCGGATTCGAGCTGTACGACAGGAGCACCACGATGGCCATCTCCACCCGCTCCACGCGCCTGCGCGCCTGGATGCTGGAAGGCCTCACCGATCAGATGAAGCAGGAGCGGGGCCAGGGGCAGGAGGGCGGCGAGCAGGGTCAGCACGGGCGTCCCTGGTGGCGCGTGATGTGCCTGACCGGCCTGGACTACTTCTCCACGCTCGGCTACCAGCCCGGGATCGCGGCGCTCGCCGCGGGCCTGCTCTCGCCGCTCGCCACGATCGTGCTCGTCGTCCTGACCCTGCTCGGCGCGCTGCCCGTCTACCGCCGGGTGGCCGAGGAGAGCCCGCACGGCGAGGGCTCGATCGCGATGCTGGAGCGGCTGCTGTCCTTCTGGAAGGGCAAGCTGTTCGTGCTGACCCTGCTGGGGTTCGCGGCCACCGACTTCCTCATCACCATCACCCTCTCCGCCGCGGACGCGACCGCGCACCTGGTGGAGAACCCGCACCTCACCAGCGTGCTGAGCGGGCACCAGCTGGTCATCACCCTGATCATGATCGCGTTGCTGGGCGCGGTGTTCCTCAAGGGGTTCAGCGAGGCGATCGGGGTGGCCGTCGTCCTGGTGGGCGCCTACCTCACGCTGAACGTGGTGGTGATGGCGGTGGGTCTGTGGCAGGTGATCAGTGAGCCGCACGTCATCACCGACTGGTCGGCGGCGCTGACCACCCAGCACGGCAACCCGTTCATGATGATCGCCATCGCCCTCGTCGTCTTCCCCAAACTCGCCCTCGGCCTGTCCGGGTTCGAGACCGGTGTCGCGGTCATGCCGCACGTCCAGGGCGACCCGGACGACACTCCCGACAAGCCCGCGGGGCGGATCCGCGGGGCCAAGAAGCTGCTGACCACGGCTGCCGTGATCATGAGCGTCTTCCTCATCACCAGCAGTTTCATCACCACCCTGCTGATCCCGGCCGACGAGTTCAAGCCGGGCGGCGCGGCCAACGGGCGCGCGCTCGCCTACCTCGCGCACGAGCACCTGGGTTCCACCTTCGGCACCGTCTACGACGTCGCGACCATCCTCATCCTCTGGTTCGCCGGTTCCTCCGCGATGGCCGGTCTGCTCAACCTCATGCCGCGCTACCTGCCCCGCTACGGGATGGCCCCGCACTGGGCCCGCGCGCTGCGCCCGATGGTCATCGTGTTCACCCTGGTCGCCTTCCTGGTCACGTGGCTCTTCGACGCCGATGTCGACGCGCAGGGCGGCGCGTACGCCACGGGAGTGCTGGTCCTGATCACCTCGGCGGCGGTCGCCGTCACGATCGCCGCCCGGCGGGCCCGGCAGCGCGGCTGGACCCTCGCCTTCGGCCTGATCTCCGTCGTCTTCGTCTACACGACGGCGGTCAACGTGGTCGAGCGGCCCGACGGCGTGAAGATCGGTGCCTGTTTCATCGCGGGCATCATGGCGCTCTCGCTGCTGTCCCGCCTCGCCCGCGTCTTCGAGCTGCGCGTCACCGACGTGGAACTCGACGACATGGCCCAGCGGTTCGTGCGCGACACGGCCAACCGCACCATCCGGTTCATCGCCAACGAGCCCGACAGCCGCGACCTCGCCGAATACCGCGACAAGGTCCAGCAGATCCGCGCCGACAACGACATCCCGGCCGCGGACGACGTGCTGTTCGTCGAGGTGACGGTCCTCGACCCGTCCGAGTTCGAATCCGGGCTGCGGGTGCGGGGCGAGGTGCTCCACGGCCGCTACCGGGTGCTGACCCTGGAGAGTTCGACCGTACCGAACGCGCTCGCCGCGCTGCTCCTGCACGTGCGCGACGAGACCGGGAAGCGGCCGCACATCTACTTCGAATGGACCGAGGGCAACCCCTTCGCCCATTTCCTGCGCTTCTTCCTCTTCGGGCAGGGCGAGGTCGCCCCGGTCACCCGCGAGGTCATCCGGGAGGCGGAACCCGACCGGGCCCGCCGCCCGCACGTCCACGCGGGCTGAACGGGCTGCCACTGCACGAACTCGGTGATCCGGGCGCGGGCCCGCGGGGGCGTTGCTAACCTGCCAGCACACGGCGCTGTGCCACGGGGAGGGGTCCGATGCGGCCACGGCTGGTGTTCGTCCACGGAATCGGCGGCCCGCGCGACCCGGCCCGTGAACTCGGCGACTGGACACGGTGGTTGGCCGAGGGCATGCGGGAGGCCGGGCACGCGGGAGCGGCGCGCGCCCTGGTCTCCGGCGAAGGGGCCCGGTGTACTTTCGCGCATTACGGGGACCTCTTCGGCCCGGCCCAGGCGCAGGGCGCCGAAGACCCCTACGGCGGGCCCGGCGCCGCCCCCGGCGAGGCGTCGGCCGCGGTGGACGCGGCCCTGGCGGAGCTGCTCGTCGCCTGGGTGGAGGGCCTCGCGGAGGAGGCCGACGAGGACGAGCACTGGACCCCCGGCCACGCCCGGGTCCTCGACCATGCCCGGGCGCAGGCCGCGCCCCGGGACCAGGAGCAGGGCAGCGGCCAGGTCGTGCGCCGCGCGCTCAATGTGGCGACCACGCTGCTGTCGCTGCGGCCGTGGGACGGCGCCGCCCGGTGGATCACCCCCAAGGTGATGGTCGGTCACCTCTCCCAAGTGGCCCGGTACTTGGCGCGAGGCGAGCCCGGGGCGGACGGCTCCGGCCTGGACCGCCGGATCCGTGCCCGGATCGCCGAGGCCGTCGGGGACGGTCCTGCGGTGGTGGTGGCGCACTCCCTGGGGTCCGTGGTCGCTCTGGAGGCCCTGCATGAACTCGCCTCCCCCGTACCGCTGTTCGTCACGATCGGCTCGCCGATCGGCATGCGGACGGCCGTGTGGCCGCGGCTCGTCCCGCGCCCTCCGGCCGTGCCCGAGGGCGTCGGCGGCTGGCTGAACTTCTGGGACCGCGACGACATCCTCGCCGTGCGCCCCCTGCTGGAACGGGACGTACGGGCGAACGCGCGCGGCGTCGCGCCGAAGTCCCGGCGGGTCGACTCGGACGGCGCCTGGGTGCACTCCGCCGGGAAGTACCTCGCGCAGCCGGCCGTCGCGGGACCCGTCGCTCAGACACTGGCCCGGCTGGCGGGCGGGTACCCCAGGTGAGACACCGCCGGACCGGGCGCCGTCACGTCCTGGTGCTCGCGCCGCAGTGCCCGCCGATGGGCCCGCTGATCCGGCTGGAGGAGGCGGCGGCCGGGCTGTACGCGGCGCTCGCCGACGCCTCGCTCGGCGCCTGCGAGCCGGGGCTGCCGGACGGGCGCGCCGCCCTGGTCGCCGGTGACGGCCTGACCAGCCGGGCCCTCCTGGACACGGTGGACGAGGCCATCGGGCACGCGGCCGAGCACCGCGCGACGCTCGTCCTGGCCTTCCTCGGGCACGGCTTCGCCGCCGGGCGCACCAGCACCCTGCACCTCATGTGCGCCGACTCCACCGAGGACCTGCGCCACGGCGCGGTGAACGTGGCCGAGCTGCTGGTCCGGGCCGTGGACCACCCCGGGGTGAACGGCGTGCTCGGCATCGTCGACACCTGCAACGCCGCCGGGGCGCCCCCGGCCATGGCGGACCTGGCCGGGGGCGCCCGGGGCGGCCGGACCCGGCTGGGGCTGCTGATGGCCTCCTCCCTCGGCCAGCCCGCCGTCGGCCTCTCCTTCTCCCGGCACCTGACCGCCCTGCTGCGGGAGGGACTCCCCGGCACCGGCGCCACCCTCGGCGTGTCCGACGCCCGCGAGGCGCTGCGCGGGGTCCTCGTCGGCCAGGACGTCGCCGGATTCGACTGGGACGCGGACGGGGCGGCCGACGCGCCGCTGTGGATCGCCCGCAACGCACGGTGCCGCGAGGGGCTGTTGGGCGGTTTCGGTGGCCGTCTGGCGGGCGAGGAACTCACCGAGGCGCTCGCCGCCCTGGATCCCCCGGTGCCCGTGCCGGACGGCGCGCCGGACCTGCGGGCGGCGCTGCGCTGCCGCGACGACCTGCTCCGCCTCCCGCCGGGCCCGCACCGCGAGCGGGCCCTGCGCGCCGTCGACGGCCTGCTCGTCGCGGTCCGTACGGTCGGGTTCATCCGGAACTGGATCGGCGCCGGCCTGACCAGCGCCCGGCTGCGGCACGCGCTGTACAGCATGCTGGCGGCCGAGGGACGGCTGCCCGACGGCGCCGCGCACCTCACCGACGTCGGCATCATCGACGAGCTGACCTTCAACCACCCGGCCACCGACCGGGACGGCAGGCGGGTCGTCGCCCGGTTCGTCACCCTCCTCGCCCAGGCCTGCGGGAAGGACCTGGCCGACCCCGAACTGCGGTCCTGGGCCGCCCGGATCGAGGCGCCCGTCGAGGTCAACGACGCCATCGAGCACACCGCCCGGCGCACCGAGGGCCAGCGGCTCGGCCTCGTCGTCAGCCTGCACTCCTCCCTGATCGGGGACTGGCCCGAGGTGCTCGACGGCTGGCTGCTGCTGGACGGTTCGGTCATCCACCACGAGCAGTTCCCCTGCGACACCGCGGACCGCAAGGGCGCCGAGAGCGCCGTCGAAGAGGCAGCGCTGTGGGCGGAGGAACACGCCAGGACCCTGGAACTCCCCCTGAAACGGCTTGACTTGGCCGTCCCGAGCGGGCTGCTCCTGTCCTGGCGGCCCGAAGAGGCGGGCGCCGCCATGCTCCTGGGCATCCGGTACGACGTACGCCTGCACTGGAGCAGCCGGCTGACCCCCGACGCCGCGCTGCGCAGCATCGAGCCCGTGGTCGCCGCCCGCTGGGAAGCCATCGCCCGGTGCCAGGGGAGCACGCCGGTGGACTGGCTGGCGCACGAGGACCTCGTCGACGCGCGGACGCTGCGCGGGCACCTGCGGGTCGGGCGCTACGCCCGTGGGATCGGCCTCACCCGGCATCCCGGCGCCGATGCCCCGCTGATGGAGCTGCTGCTCGCCTACACCCCGGTCCTGCTGTGGCCGCACACGGCGGAGGGCTTCCCCGAGGAGCGCCACGCCAGCCTCGACCAGGACTGGTGGGCCATGCCGGGCGCCCTGGCGCGCGCCTACCGCGAGCGCTGGCTCGGCGAGGGCCGCGCGGACCTCGCCGACCTCCGCGCCGTCTGGGACGACGAGGACTGGCTGCGCTTCTGCCGCCTCCTGTGGACGGCGGCTCCCCGTATCCGCGACCGATCCGAGGGGACCCCATGACCTGGGACGCGTACTACCGGGGCGACGGCGTGCCGAGGCCCGCCGCCGCACTGCCCGAACCGCCACCGTGGCGGACCTTCCCCATCCCGTCGTCGGCCGAGGTGTTCCGGCCGCCGGAGGGGCTGTCCGACGCCGTGAACGCGGCCCTGGCGCTGCGCCGCCCCCTGCTGATCACCGGCGGGCCGGGCACCGGGAAGTCCACGGTGATCGAGCAGGTGGCCGCGGAGCTGGCGCTGGGGCCCGTACTGCGCTGGCACGTCACCTCGCGCAGCTCGCTCGCGGACGCCCTGTACCGCTACGACGCGCTCGGCCGCATCCACGCGCACCGGCTCCAGCAGGAGAAGGCGCGGGCGGGCGGTGCGGCGGGCGTGGACGACATCGCCGCCTTCCTGACCCTCGGGCCCCTGGGCACGGCGCTGTTGCCGTCGCCGCGCCCCCGCGCGCTGCTCGTCGACGAGATCGACAAGGCCGACCTGGACCTTCCCGGAGACCTCCTCGACGTCCTGGAACGCGGGGAGTTCCGGGTGACCGAGCTGATGCGCGAGGAGCAGGACGAGGCGTGGGTGCGGGTCTGGGAGAGCCCGGAGCGGCACCTGGTGCAGCACGGGCACGTGCAGTGCACCGAGTTCCCGTTCATCGTGATGACGAGCAACGGCGAACAGGAGCTGCCCGCGCCCTTCTTGCGGCGCTGCGTGCGCTACACCATGCCCAAGCCGACCGCCGAGCTGATCCGTGACGTCGTACGCGGCCACCTGTGCCTGGAGGTCGGCGAGGCGGGACCGGCGGCCGAGCTGGTGGACGACTTCGTACGGCGCGTGGCGGCGGGCGAGAGCGTGGCGATCGACCAACTGCTGGGCACCCTGCACCTCTTGGACGGTCCGGCCCGTTCCCCGGGCGCCGAGCGGGAGAAACTGATCGCCCTGCTCATGAGGGACCTCTCGGGTGCCTGAGTCCCCCGCGCCGCCGCCGCGGCCCCCGGGCGAGCCGGTGCGGGCCGGGGGCGGCGGCCCGCTGGCGGCCGTCGTCCCGGCCCTGCACGGGCTCGGCCGGGAGCTGGACGGGCTCGCGATCGCCGAGCTGCTCTGGCTGGCCGCGCTGCGGCGGGAGCGGGCAACTGCCGCCGGGGACACGGGAGTCGCGGAGGGCGCGGGCTCCCCCGGCGCCGCCGATCCGCGGGAGCGGATCGGGCCGTGGCGCCCGGGCCGCGATGTGTACGGTCCGTCGGCGCCGGGCGGCGAGGCGCTCCCCGCCCGGGAGGTCTCCGTGCCCCGGGCCGCCGCGCTCCCGCGCGCCCGGGAGATCGCCCGCGCCCTGCGGCCGCTGCGCCGGGCCTGGACCGCGGGGCGCAGTACGCGCCTGGACATCGGGGCGACGGTCGCGGCGTACGCCCGCAGCGGGGAACTGCTGCCCGCGTTCCGCCCGGCCCCGGAACGCTGGTTCGACCTGACCGTGGTCCTCGACCGGTCGCCGACCATGGCCGTGTGGGAGGACGCGGGCGCCGAGCTGGTGAAGGTGCTGGCCTCGACGGGTGCTTTCCGTACGCTGCGGGTCCGCGAGACCGGCTCCTGGGGCCCGGGCCCCGGCACGGGTGCGGGCCCGGTCCCGGGCGGCCTCGGGGGCACCGGCGCGCGGTCGGCGCGGCCGCGGCGGCTGGTGCTCGTCTTCTCGGACTGCGTGTCCGGCGCCGGGGGCGGGGGCGGGGGCGGGGGCGCGTTCTGGGACCGGCTGCACGGCTGGGCCGCGGCCACCCCCACCGTGCTGGTCAACCCGCTCCCGCCACGGATCTGGCGGCATTCCGGCCTCGACCTCCCGGCGGTGCGGGTCACCCCGCCCGGCGCGCCGGGCGCGCGCAACTCCGCGCTGCGGTTCACCGCCCACACCCTGGCGCAGCAGCTGTACCCGCCGCCGGAGGGCCTCCGGGACGCCTGGCTCCCGCTGCCCGTCGTCGGCCTGTCGCCGCGCGCCGTCTCCCGCTGGGCCCGCACCCTGATGCGCGGGGACCCGGAGGGCTGCGAGGCGGTGCTGGTGCGCGGGCCGGGCCTGCCCGGGCCCGCCCCCGCCCCCGCGGAGCCGCCCGCCGACGCCGGGCAGCTGGCCGAGGCGTTCCTGCACCGGGCGTCGACGCCCGCCGTCCGGCTCGCGGTGCTCTGCTCCTCGTACGCGCGACTGCACACCGGCCTCCTCCATGTGATCCGGCAGGAACTCGTCCCGGAGGCGACGGCGGCCGACCTGGCCGAAGTGGTCGTCGGCGGGCTGGTCTTCATCGAAACGCCGGACGGCGCAGTGGCAGACGGCGGGACCGCGGACGGCGGGCCGGTGCTGAGCTTCCGGGAGGGCGTGCGCGAGCGGCTGGCGCCGAGGCTCGGCGCGCGCGACGCGCTGCGCACCCGGGAGGCGGTGAGCCGGTTCATCGCGGGGCACGCCGGAGCCCCGGGCGGCTTCCCGGCCCTGGTCCCCGACCCGGCGGGGGCCGCGGGGATCTCCGCCGCGGCGGTGCCCTTCGCCCGGGCGTCGGACCGTACGCTCCAGGGCCTGGAAGCGGGGCCCCGACCGCGACTGGCGGCCCCGTCCGGGCAACCGCGACCGGAGCCGCCGCCCGCCGTGTCGGGCCGGGTGCGCGCTCCGGCCGACGACCGGCCCTACTTCTTCCTCAGTTACGCCCACACGCCCCGCCTGGGCACGACCGGGCCGGACGTGAACGAGTCGGTCGAGCGCTTCTTCCGCGACCTGTGTGATGAGGTGATGGCCCTGGCGGACCTGCCCGAGGGGGCCGCCGCGGGGTTCATGGACCGGCAGATCGGGCTCGGTGAGGGGTGGTCGGACCGGCTGGGCCACGTACTGGCCACCTGCCGGGTGTTCGTCCCGCTCTACTCGCCCCGCTACTTCGCCAGCGAGACGTGCGGCAAGGAGTGGTTCGCGTTCGCCCAGCGCTCCCTCTACGAGCGTGCACGCGGGGTCGAACCGGTCGAGGCGATCGTGCCCGCGCTCTGGGTTCTGACCCTGCCCGAACAGATGCCGCGGGTCGCCCGGCGCGTGCAGTTCGACTCCCGCCCCTTCGGGGAGGACTACACGAGCGAAGGCCTGTACGCGCTGATGAGGCTCCGGGCGTTCGCCCAGGAATACCGCCAGGCGGTCCACGCGCTGGCGACGAGGATCGTCGAAGTGGGCGAGAGCGCGCCCCTCCCTTCCCGCCGGACCGTCGACTACCTGAACGTCCCAAGCGCCTTCCGGGCCGCCACCCGGTCCGAGGAGAGCCTGCGGATCGCCGTCGTCGCGCCGACGCTGCGGAACCTGCCCGAAGGGCGCGATCCGCGCTACTACGGCGACACCCCGGACGACTGGAACCCGTACCACCCCGAATCCGCGCGGCCCCTCGCGGACGTGGCCACCGGCCTCGCCTTCCAGCTCAACGAGCAGGTGGACGTCTCCACCCTCGCCGACGAGGTCACACGGGTCGTGCGCGGCGTCGCCTCCAGTGGACCGCTGATCCTGCTCGTGGACGCCTGGGCGCTGCGGGTGCCGGAACTGCGGGCCGGGCTGGCCGCCCTGGACGCGGCCCGGGAACCGGGGACGATCGTCCTGTGCGCCCGGCACCGCCTGGACATGCAGGTCAGCCTGTACTCGCTGGAGAGCGCCTTCCCCGGACTGACGCACCGGTCGGGCGTCGCCCTCGGCCGGGCCGCCCACGGGCTGACCACCCTGGAGGCCTTCGGCGCCGCGATGCCGCGGGCCGTGGAGCACGCCTACGCCGACTACCTGGGTCAGCAGGGCGACGTCCCGCCGGGGGCGCCTCACACGCCGCGGGGCTGATTCCTCCGCCATGCGGAACACTGGCCCCAGAATCGTCCGCCCACCCCACCGGGAGATGCGCATGAGGATGCTGATCAACAGTCCGGAGACCGTCGTCGCCGACGCGCTGCGGGGGATGGCAGCCGCGCATCCCGAGCTGGACGTGGACGTGGAGCGGCGGATCGTCGTACGCCGGGACGTGCGCGGGGGTGGCCGGGTCGGGGTGGTGTCCGGCGGCGGGTCCGGGCACGAGCCGCTGCACGCCGGGTTCGTGGGGTACGGCATGCTGTCGGCGGCCTGCCCCGGAGAGGTGTTCACCTCGCCCGTGCCCGATCAGATGCTGCGGGCCGCGACCGCCGTGGACAGCGGGCAGGGGGTGCTGTTCATCCTCAAGAACTACACGGGGGACGTCCTCAACTTCGAGATGGCCGCCGAACTCGCCGACGAGGACGGCATCCGGATCGAGCGGGTGCTGGTCAACGACGACGTCGCGGTCACCGACAGCCTCCACACGGCCGGACGGCGCGGCACCGGCGCCACCCTCTTCGTCGAGAAGATCGCCGGGGCGGCCGCCGAGGAAGGCGCGCCGCTGGACCGGGTCGCGGCCCTCGCCCGGCGCGTGAACGCCGCCTCCCGCAGCTTCGGGGTCGCGCTCGGCCCGTGCACCACCCCCGCCAAGGGCAGCCCCACCTTCGACCTGCCGGAGGGCGAGCTGGAACTGGGCATCGGCATCCACGGCGAGCCGGGCCGGGAGCGGCGCCCGATGATGACCGCGCGGGAGATCGCGGAGGTCGCCGTGGGGGCCGTCCTGCAGGAACTGGACGAGGTGGGTCCGGCCGACGGACCGGTCCTGGCCCTGGTCAACGGGATGGGCGCGACCCCGCTGCTGGAGCTGTACGGGTTCCACGCCGAGGTCGCGCGGGTGCTCGCGGAGCGGGGCGTTCCCGTGGCGCGCGCCCTGGTCGGGAACTACGTCACCGCGCTGGACATGGCCGGGTGTTCGGTGACCCTGTGCCGCGCCGACGACGAGCTGCTGCGGCTGTGGGACGCGCCCGTGCAGACCACCGCGCTGCGCTGGGGCCGCTGACCAACGGGGGGTGGCCGACGGGAAGTAGGCTGGGGAGCGGGCAGGGTGACGGGTGATCAACTGCGAGGAGATCCGGTGCGGGACGCGGTGCGGGACGCGGAGTTCTTCGGGCGCTGGATGGCCGCCGTGGCCGTCTCGGTGGAGCGCGAGGCGGACCGGTTGACGGAGCTGGACTCGCCCATCGGCGACGCCGACCACGGGAGCAATCTGCTGCGCGGTTTCCTGGCGGTACGGGCCGCACTCGACGCCGGGGTGCCCCCGTCGCCCGGCGCCGTGCTCCAGCTGGCCGGGCGGACCCTGATCGGCGCGGTGGGCGGCGCCTCCGGCCCGCTCTACGGAACCCTGCTGCGGCGCACCGGGAAGGAACTCGGCGACGCCCCGGAGGTCTCCGACGACGCGCTGCGCAAGGCCCTGTACGCGGGGGTGGGCGCGGTCGCCCAGCTGGGCGGGGCCGCGCCGGGCGACAAGACCATGCTGGACGCACTGGTTCCGGGGGTCGCGGCGCTGAGTACGTCGTACCGCGCGGCGGCGGAGGCGGCGCTGAACGGGGCGCTGGCGACCGTACCGCTCCAGGCCCGCAAGGGACGGGCGAGCTACCTGGGCGAGCGCAGCATCGGACACCAGGACCCGGGGGCCACCTCGGCGGCCCTGCTGCTCGGAGCGCTCGCCGACACGGCGGACAGCGCCGATGCGGCCGCTCCGGCGGAGGACGGGGAGTGAGCGGGACCGGAAGCGTGGAGGAGGGCGCGGCGCTCGTCGGGATCGTGCTGGTCTCACACAGCGCGGCGGTCGCCCGGTCCGTGTCGGAGCTGGCGTCCGCGATGGTGGCGGGAGGTCCCGCCGCCCTGGTGGCCGTCGCGGGTGGCACGCCCGACGGTGCGCTGGGCACGAGCGCCGAGCTGATCGTGGCGGCGGCCCGCTCGGTGGACCGGGGCGCGGGGGTGGCACTGATCGCGGACCTCGGCAGTTCGGTGCTGACCGTCAAGTCGCTCCTGCTGGACGAGGAACTGCCGCCCGGATCGCGCCTGCTCGACGCGCCGTTCCTGGAGGGCGCGGTGGCCGCGGTGGTGACCGCCTCGACCGGCGCCCCGCTGGACGCCGTGGCCCTGGCGGCGGGCGAGGCCTACGCCTACCGGAAGGTCTGACCGGCCCCGCCGCCCTTCCGCCCCCCGGGCCCACCGTTCAGCGGCCCCGCAGGTTCTCGATGTCCCGGCGTTCGCGCTTGGTCGGACGGCCCGCGCCCCGCTCGCGGATGCCGACGACGGCCGCCTCGACGGGGGTCGGCGGGGGCGGGCTGTTGTCGGTCAGGCACTCGGCCGCGACCGGTGCGCCGACCCGCTTCGTCACGGCCCGCCGGACCACGACGATCCGCTCGCGCCCCGCGTGGAAGAGCCGCACCTCGTCGCCCGGGCCGACCGGCTGGGCCGGTTTGGCCCGCTCGCCGTTGACCTTCACGTGTCCCGCCCGGCAGGCGGCGGCCGCGAGCGAGCGGGTCTTGGTCAGCCGTACCGACCAGATCCAGCTGTCCACCCGCGCCGTTCCCGTTGCCGTTGCCGTTCCCTCATCAGCCATGCCCCGACTCTATCCATCGGGGCTCCCGCAACCGGGGCTCCGGCCACCGGGAAATGGAATCGACTTTGGCGGATGCGACAAAGGCCACGGCACCTGCCATGTACATCATCCCAATGGAATTGCAAATGCGGCAGATGTGCCCCTACCTTGTCGCACATGCAGTCCTACACCATCGGCCAGGCGGCACGCCTGCTCGGCGTCAGCCCCGACACCGCCCGTCGCTGGGCCGATGCCGGCCGGGTCTCGACCCATCGGGACGAGAGCGGCCGTCGGCTCATCGACGGCCGGGCCCTCGCCGCCTTCTCCGTGGAAGTGGGCCAGGGCGCCCACACCGAGGACGGTGAGCCGTACACCTCGGCCCGCAACGCCTTCCCCGGGATCGTCACCGCCGTCAAGCTCGGCGACGTGGCCGCCCAGGTCGAGATCCAGGCGGGTCCCCACCGCCTCGTCTCCCTGCTCACCCGCGAGGCCGTCGAGGAACTGGGCCTGGAGGTCGGCATGCAGGCCACCGCCCGCGTGAAGTCGACCAGCGTCCACATAGACCGCGCCTAGCCGCACCCGGTACGGACCGCCCCACCGGTCGGCCCGTACCTCCGTACCGCTCGTACGCACCACCTGTACGCCCGTCCCCACCCGCTCCGCCCGTCACCGGCGCGGGTCCTTGCCAGACCCGAGGAGCCGTATCCACATGTTCTCCACCAGCATCAACCGCCGCCGCGCGGCCGCCGCCGTCCTGGGCGCCGCCCTGCTCGTCCCGCTGACCGCCTGCGGCAAGGACGACGCGAAGAAGCCGGCCGCCGACGGCGCGAGCGCCGCCGCGTCCGCCTCCCCGTCGGCCGCCGCGCCGAAGGCCGCCAGCCTGACGGTCCTCGCCGCCTCCTCGCTCACCGACGTCTTCAAGACGGCCGGCGCCGCGTACGAGAAGGCCAACCCCGGTACGAAGATCACCTTCTCCTTCGCCGGTTCGCAGGAGCTGGCCGCCCAGGTCAAGCAGGGCGCCCCGGCCGACGCCCTGGTCACCGCCGACACCAAGACCATGGACGGGCTCAGCGCCGAGGCCAACGCGCCCAAGGTCATCGCGAAGAACCGCCTGGTCATCGCGGCGGGCAAGGGCAACCCCTTCAAGATCGGGTCCCTCAAGGACCTCGCCAACACCAAGATCAAGGTGGTCCTCGCGGCCCCCGAGGTCCCGGTCGGCCGCTACAGCAAGCAGATCCTCGACGCCCAGAAGATCGAGGTGAAGCCGGTCTCCCAGGAGCCGAACGTCCGCGCCGTGCTGAGCAAGGTCGAGCTGGGCGAAGCCGACGCCGGTCTCGTCTACAAGACGGACTCCATCAAGTCCGGGGACAAGGTCACGACCGTCGACATCCCGGACGAGCAGAACGCCGTCGCGTCCTACCCCGCCGCCTCCCTCAAGGGCTCCAAGAACGCCGAGGCCGCGGCCGCGTTCGTGGCGTGGCTGAGCACCCCCGAGGCACAGAAGATCCTGCAGGACGCCGGTTTCCAGCAGGCGTAGCCCACGGCGCCCCGCTCCGGCGGGGCACCACGGCGGGTTGAGGAGGAGAGGGACTGCCTGGTCCGGGGGGAACAGGCAGCCCCCTCCTCCTTTCCGGCGTCCACGTCCACCTCCACGTCCCGAGCGGGCACAAGAGCCGGAGCAGGCAGAGCAGATGGCCATATCCCGAAGCCGCCGCGGCGGCCCCGCCGACCGTGACGGCACCCGTACCCCCACGGGTACGCGCGCCCGCACCGGTACCCGCACCCGGCCGCCGTTCGCCCTCGCGCTGCCCGCGCTGCTCGCCGTCGCCTTCCTGTTCCTCCCGCTCCTCGGCATCCTCGTGCGCACCCAGTGGAGCCGACTGGGCACGCACCTCACCACGCCGGGCGTGGTGGAGGCGCTCAAGCTCTCCCTCTACGTCTCGTTCTGGGCGCTCGGGCTCTCCCTCCTCCTCGGGGTGCCGCTGGCCTGGCTGCTAGCCCGGGTGCGGTTCCCCGGGAAGCCCGTCGTCCGCTCCCTCGTGCTGCTGCCGATGGTGCTCCCGCCGACCGTGGGCGGTGTCGCCCTGCTGCTCGGCTTCGGGCGGCGCGGACTGCTCGGCCCCTGGCTGGAGGGCACCTTCGGCATCACCTTCCCCTTCCACACCTCGGGCGCGGTCATCGCCGCGACCTTCGTCGCGATGCCGTTCCTGGTGATCAGCCTGGAGGGGGCGCTCGGCGGCCTCAAGCAGAGCTACGAGGAGACCGCCTCCTCCCTCGGGGCCTCGCCGGTCCGGGTGTTCTTCACGGTCACGCTGCCCATGGTGGCCCCCGGCCTGATCGCCGGAGCCGCGCTGACCTGGGCCCGGGCCCTCGGTGAGTTCGGCGCGACGATCACCTTCGCGGGCAACCTGCCCGGCACCACCCAAACCCTCCCGCTCCAGGTCTACCTGCTGCTCCAGGACCAGCCCGAGGCGGCCACCTCGCTGTCGCTGCTGCTGCTCGCGATCGCCATGGCCGTACTGATCGGGCTGCGCGGACGGTGGACCGGAGCCCCGCTCTCCGCCGACCGTACGGAGCCCCCCGGCGCCACCGCCGACACCACCGGCCCGGGCTCCGCGACCGCTCCCGCACCCGCTCCCGACGGGCCCGGCGCAGCCCCCACCCCCTCGAAGGCCACCGATCCCTGGCCGCTGCACGCCACCGTCACCGGCTTCAACGAACTGACCCTGGACGCGGAACCCGGCACCACCATCGCCGTCGTCGGCGAGAACGGCGCCGGCAAGACCACCCTCCTGCGCGCCCTCCTCGGCCTCACCCCCCGCGCCCACGCCGCATTGAAGCTGGGCGACCTCGACGTCACCACCCTGCCCCCGCACAAACGCCAGGTCGCCTGGGTCCCCCAGGACGGCGCCCTCTTCCCCCACCAAACCGCCCTCGCCAACACCGCCTACGGACTGCGCGCCCGCGGAGTTCCACGCACCGAGGCCCGCGCCGAGGCACAGGCCTGGCTCGACCGGCTCGGCGTCGGCCACCTCGCCCACCGCAAGCCCGCCCAGCTCTCCGGCGGCCAGGCCCAGCGCGTCGCTCTGGCCCGCGCCCTGGCCGCCCGCCCCCGCCTGCTCCTCCTCGACGAACCCCTCGCCGCCCTCGACCAGACCACCCGCGCGCGGGTGCGGCACACCCTGCGCACCCATCTCGCCGGCTTCGGCGGGGTCTGCCTGATCGTCACCCACGACCCCGTCGAAGCCGTCTCCCTCGCCGA
Source organism: Streptomyces sp. NBC_00536 (assembly GCF_036346295.1). Taxonomy (NCBI): domain Bacteria; kingdom Bacillati; phylum Actinomycetota; class Actinomycetes; order Kitasatosporales; family Streptomycetaceae; genus Streptomyces; species Streptomyces sp. NBC_00536. Next base: position 940,148 of record NZ_CP107819.1, read on the forward strand.
CCGGGTCCTCGTCCTGGCCGACGGCCGCACCCTCCAGGACGCCACCCCCGCCGAAGTCACCCGCCACCCACGCTCCCCGTGGGTGGCCCGCATGCTCGGCCGCAACGCCTGGGCGGGGACCGCGTCAGCAGAGGGTCTCGCGCTGCCCGGCGGCGGTCGGCTGGTGGTCGCGGACGCCCTGCCGGACGGCGCCCCGGCGCTCGCGATCATCGCCCCCGAGGCCGTCTCGGTCCACCGGGACCGGCCCGGCGGCAGCCCCCGCAACGTGTGGCCCGGCACCGTCCGCGAGATCACCGCCGCCGGCAGCAGGCTCCGGATCCTGATCGCCTCGCCCGAGGCCCCCGACCTGGTCGCCGAGATCACCCCGCAGGCCGCCGCCGAACTGGGCCTCGCCGACGGCGCCCCCGTGTGGACCAGCGTCAAGGCGACCGAGGTCACCCTCGTGGCCCTCTGATCCCCGCCGCCTGCCCGGCCACGGGCGCGGGAGCCACGACGGCGACGGGCGCGGGCGCGGGCCCCGGACGCGGTTCCACGGAGACCCACTCGTGCTCCCGTCCCACGCTCCCGCCCCCGCCCGCGGCGCCGTCGGTCCCCACCAGGACCCAGCCGGAGCGTCCCGCCGTCACCGACAGCACGCCCTCGGCCCGGCCCACCCCGGTCACGGGTCCGCCGAGGGTCACCACCGCGGCGCCCTTGCCGGTGGCCCGCCGGAACTCTGCGAGCAGCCGCTCCCGCAGCGCGGCCTCCTTCCGGTCGACGGCTGACGGCCCGGCCCCGTCGTCCTGTACGACGACCAGCGCGCCGGTGGCGGCCTCCCGGCCCGCCGCGGCGATCCCCTCGCGCAGCGCCCGCAGCCGCTCCAGCCCGCCCCCGTCGAGGGTCCGGTGAGCGCCGTCGAGGCGCAGGAACCGTACGCCCCGGTGCACGGACGACGAGGGCGCGTCGCCGGAGGCGAGCACCAGCTCGGGGCGTTCGGCGCGGATCTCCTCCCGGGCCCGGCGCAGGTCCGCCGCCGACTGACCGCCGGCCAGCAGCGCGAACCGCCAGGGGCGGGCCCGTACTTCGGCGGGCGTCGCCGCGAGGGCCGGGTCACGGACCACGGGGACGGGCGGCGCCGCAGCGGCCTGCGGGCCCTGCGCGGTCAGGGTGTCCAGCACCAGCGTGCCCGGGCGCGGACCGGCGCTCGCCGAGAGCCGGTCTAGGGCGAGCGGGCGCTCGGCCAACGCCGGTACGGGCAGGGTGATCCGGCGCCAGCCCTTCCAGTCGACTACGGGCCCGCGCAGCACCACCCGCTCACCGTCCCCCTGGCGCAGCCGGGCCTCGACCCGGCCGCCGGAGCCGTCGCCCTCGACCCAGAGGGCGAGGGACCGTGCCAGGTCCGGCAGCGGTACGGGCCGCGGCGGCTCCGCGGCAGCCGCCGCAGCCCGGAGCGGGGCTGGCCGCGGCTCCCGTCCGCGCCCGGCGGTGACCGTGAGGCGCAGGCCGGTCCCGGTGTGCCCGGGGGCCGCGCTCGCGCCCGGCCCGCGCCACCGCTCCGCGTCGCTCAGGTCCGCCAGGCCCTCCTCCACCAGGCCGACCCCCACGGCGAGTTCGGTGGTCACGGCCGCGGCACCGGGCGGTGCGACCGTGGCCCGGATCCGCCCCGTGGCCCGCGGCACGAGCGCGGTCATCGTGAAGCCGCCGCGCCCGTCCTCGCCGACCCGCCAGCGCGTACGGTCGTACTCCCACCGCACGTCACGGCCCTCGACCGGGGCGGCCCGGCCCTGTGCGTCGAGACCGGTGAGCCCGAAGGCGCCCTTCTCGGCGGGGTCCGCGAGGCCGAGCCGGCGTGTGCTCGGCCGGATGCCGGTGAGCGGGCCGAGCACGTCCAGGTGGAGCGCTCCCCCGGCTTCCGCGCGGCGCGCGCGCACGGACGCGCTCCCGGGGCGCACTCCGTGGAAGACCCCGCCGGAATCCACCCGGCCGGATCCGCCCGGGTCCACCGACCACTGGGGGCCGTCCGCGGCGGAGCCGGGAGCCACCGGGCCGAGGGTGGCGTCGTAGCCGGTGGCGGTGAGAGCACGGGTCAGGCCCGGGAAGACCCCGGTGGCGCCGCCTAGTGCTTCGACGCGGTAACCGACGGCACGGCCGGAGCCGGTGGGGACGGTGAGCACCAGCCCGTTGGCGACCTTGCGCGGGCTCCCGTCGGACGGGGAGTTCTCCAGGTCGAGGGCGGTGGTCCCGCTGCGTCCGGCGAGCAGGGTGGTGGAACCGCCGCCGTCGAGGTTGAGGGCGTCGTGCGCCCCGAGGCCGTGCATCAGCCGCCCGAGCCCGGTGAGGGTGAGGCCTCCGCTGTCGCGCCGGCGGCCGTCGACGGTGACGACGCGGAGCGCGCGGCCGTCCCGGGAGAGGCCCACCGCGGTGCGCGGGGCCGCGGTGTCGTTCGGTTCGCCCTCGTGGTCCTGCGGTACTCCGGCCACCACCAGGGCCGCGCGCCCGCCGAGGGCGGACACCAGGGGCGCACCGCCGTCGCCGCCCCGGAGCCGCGCCGAGAGGGACACCGGGTCCCCCGAGCGCAGGGCCGCGACCCGGGCCGCCGCCCGGCCCCGGCCGACCAGCACGGTGACGCCGGGTGCGGGCGGTGTGCCACGCGCGGGCGAACGTACCGCCGTGACCCGCCCGTCCCGTACGTCGGCTTCGGCGGCCGGGCCCGGTCCGGGGGCCGGGAGGGGGCCCCAGGTCCAGTCGGCGGTGTAGGCGAAGTACCCCTCGGCGGGCGGCCGGGCGGTGTTGTACCCGGCGAGCGGGCGGGGACCGCCGGGCAGGGTGACGCTGCCGTCGAGCCCGAGGGTCAGTACCCGGCCCGCGCCGTCGGCGCCGAAGCCGACGGCGGCTCCCGCGCCCGGGGCGGGAGCGTGCAGCAGGCGGCCGCCGCGGACGCCGGGCCCGAGGGGGGCGCCCGTGGCCCCGATGTCGAAGAAGTCCCCGTTGACGGCCGCGGCCACCCGGCGGCCCGGGCCCGCGGGGTGGCGGGCCGCGGCGTCGGCGACGGTCGCCGGGCCGTCCCCGCCCAGGTACTCGGCCCGTACGCCGGGGGCGCCCAGGTCGACGGCGAGTTCGTCGACGCGCAGCCAGCGGTCGCGCTCCAGGCGGTCGTAGGACTCGAGCCGGATGCCGGGGGCGAGCGGGCGACTGGTCCGGGCGGTCTCGGTGCCGTCATCGGCATCGGCGGCCGCGGTGGGGGCGGGGCCCAGCAGAACGGCCGTGGCGAGAAGGAGCGTCAGCAGCGGGCGGTGTGTGGACACCTTGGCAGGATGAGCCGGTCAACGGGGAAACAAGCAGATAAAACCACCGCTACTCGGCCGGTTCAGCCATTCGCCGTCCCCAGTCCGTCACCTGCCGTCGAAACCCTTGGACAGGAGTCGATCTCTGGCATATGTTCGCGCAGGTCCCGCCCTCGGCGGGTTTCTTTATATGCATCACATGTACCCGTGGGGGGTCCTTCTTCATGTCCTACGACGCCACCAGTCCGCCCGTACCCGCACCCGTCTCCTGGGCCCTGCGCTCGCCGAGCGGCCTGGCCACCGCTCTCACGGTCCTGCTCGCCGTGGCGGGCGCGGTCGACCTCGCGGCAGGCCTGATCGGCTTCGGCACGGAGGACGGCGCGGGGGCCGGTTTCGGCGCCGATGACCCGCTGACCCGGGAAACGCTGCTGCTCGGCTCCGTCGCACTCGTCCAGCTCGCGCTCCTGGTGGCCACCGGAGTCGTCTTCATCATCTGGTTCCACCGGGTGCGGGTGAACGGCGGGGCGTTCCGGCCCGACCTCTTCAGCCAGGGGCCCGGGTGGGCCATCGGGGCCTGGTTCGTGCCGTTCCTGAATCTCGTCCGCCCGTTCCGGATCGCCAAGGAGATCTGGGCGGCCAGCGTCCAGGCCGGGCCCGACGGCTCCGCCCGCGCCCTCTCCGTCACGCCCATCACCCTGTGGTGGATGACCTTCGTGGGCTCGAACCTGGTCAGCCGCGGCAGCGCGTCCGCGGGCGACCTGCTGTCGGCCGTTTCCGCCGTGTTCGCCGTCCTCTTCGTCCGCAAGCTGACGGCGCTGCAGGTCACGAAGGCGACGCAGGGACCGTACGCCGCGTCCTGAGCCCGGCCTTCATCGTCATCCGTACCCGTGGGGGGTCTTTTCTTCATGTCATCCGTCAATCCAACCGCGCCGCCCGAGTCGTCCGAGTCATCCGCGCCGTCCGCTTCTCCTTCCGGCCCGCCCGCGGGCCTGGCGACCGCGCTGACCGTGCTCCTCGCACTGGCCACGCTGGCCGGTCTGGCCGGCCTCTTCGCCGACTACCGGGCCTACGAGGCGGTCAGCGCCTTCATCGACGGCGGTGCGACGCAGGCGACGCTGGAGGGGTTCGCCTCCGCCGACCGGCTCGGCAGCGTGACGGCGAGCGCCCAGGCGTTCGTGGAACTGCCCACCGCCGTCGTCTTCCTCGTCTGGTTCCACCGGGTCCGGGTCAACGCCGCGGTGTTCGCCCCCGACGGCTTCGCCCGGGGCACCCGCTGGGCGGTGGGCTGCTGGTTCATCCCGATCGGTCAGCTGTGGCTGCCGTTCAAAACGGCCACGGAGATCTGGGGAGCCAGTGCGCAGGCGGCGCCCGACGGTTCGTGGCGGCGCGTCTCCTACGGCCCCGTCCTGGCCTGGTGGGCCACCTGGACCGGCTCCAAGCTCCTCTCCTTCGCCGCGAACCGGCTCGCCGGGTCCGACTCGGTGACCGGCCTGCGCACCTCCGCGACGGTCTCGCTCACCGCCGACCTGCTGTTCCTCGCCTCGGGCGTGCTGGCCGTCCGGTTCGTCCGGACACTGACCGCGATGCAGCACGCGAAGGCCACGCAGGGGCCGAACGCCCTGGTCTGACCGCCGCTCACACAGGCGCGTCGGGGGCCGGGGCGGCGGGGGTCGGGTCGGCGGGAGCCGTGACGGCGGCGGAGACGGAAACGACGGGCAGGGCGAATTCGCACCAGACGCATTTGCCCGCGCCCTTCGGCTCGACCCCCCACTCGTCGGCCAGCCGGTCCACGAGCATCAGCCCGCGGCCCGACACCGCCCAGTCGCCCGCCTCGCGGCGCCGGGGCAGGGCGCTGGAGGAGTCCTCGACCTCGATCCTGATCCGGCCCTCGACCGTGAGCCGCAGGTTCACCTGGCCGCCCCCGTCGGTGTGCACCAGGGCATTGGTCATCAGCTCGTCGGCGGCCAGCTCGATCTCGTCCGCCAGGTCCCGGGCACCCCAGGCCGCCACGGCGGCCCTGATCAGGTGCCGGGCCAGCGTCGGGCCCTCCGCGTCCCCCGGCTCCAGCCGCTGCCGCAGCGGACCGCCGCCGCGCGGGGCGGGGGTGCCCCGGCGGCGCAGCAGGAGCAGGGCCATGTCGTCGCCCGTACCGGAGTCACCGACCAGATCGCACAGCGTGTCGGCCAGTTCCTCCACCTCGACCGGGCCGCCGCGCACCGCTTCCATGAACTCCCGCATCCCGCTGTCCGTGTCCGCTCCCGGCCGCTCGATCAGCCCGTCCGTGAAGAGCAGCAGAGTGTCCCCGGGATGCAGCTCCATCGTGGTGACCGGGTACCCGGAGCCCGCCCCGGACCGGTCGCGCGGCGGCAGGCCCAGCGGCAGGCCGCCGGCCGCGGACACCCGGTGGCAGCTGCCGTCCCCGCGCCGCACGACCGGGTCGAGGTGCCCGGCCCGGACGATCTGCAGCATGCCGCTGTTCAGGTCGATCTCCGCGTACGTACAGGTCGCGAAGCGTTCCGTCTCCAGCTCGCGCAGGAACGTGGAGGCCCGCGCCATCGCGGTGCCCGGGGTGTGTCCTTCCGCGATGTACGCGCGCAGGACGATCCGCAGCTGCCCCATGACCGCGGCCGCGTCCGTGTCGTGTCCCTCGACGTCGCCGATCATCACGCCGACCCGGCCCTCGCCGAGCGGGATCACGTCGTACCAGTCCCCGCCGATGTCCCGTCCCATCCGGGCCGCCCGGTAGCGCACGGCGATCAGCGCGCCCGGCACCTCGGGGATGCTGCGGGGCAGCATGGCCCGCTGGAGGCCCTCGGCGAGGTCGTGTTCCTGTTCGAAGAGGATGGCCCGCTGGAGGCTCTGCGCGATGCCGCTGCCGAGGGCGACCAGCAGGTTGCTCTCCTCGGCGGTGAAATCGCCCTCCCGCGCGTACAGCAGCCCGATCGTGCCGATCGGGCGGCCCTGGGCGATCAGCGGGAGGTAGACCCCGCTGCGCACGGAGAGCGGCTCGATGTACCGCCAGAGCAGCGGGTAGCGGCGCTGGAACTCGTCGCGGGAGGTGACGTACACCGGTTGCAGCGTGCGTACGGCCTCGCTCATCGGGAGGTCGGCGTCGAGCCGCGTGTATTCGATCTCGGGGACGTACGTGCCCAGCTGCCCCTCCGCCACCAGGTGGACCCGGCCCCCGTCCACCACCCCGAGCATCACGCTGACCGCGCCCAGGTGACCGAGCGCGGCGGGGTCCTTGAGGATGTCGGTGACGTCGTTGACGGTGCGGGCGTGGGCCAGGATGGCGGTGGTCCGTTCCACCACCCCCGTCAGCCGCCGACTCCCCTCGTCCCGCTCGCTCCGGGCCCCGGGCTCGCCGGGATCGAGGTCCGCGTCCCGGACGATCCCGATGATCCGGTACGGGCGCCCCGTGGGGTCGCGCAGGATGTGGCCCTGGATGTGGGTCCAGCTGAAGGAGCCGTCACGGCGGCGGATCCGGAAGTAGGCGCCGTAGTGGCTGCGCCCGTCCTTGAGCGCCTGGGCGACCCGCGCGTCCAGCCGGGCCTCCTCACCGGGCGGGATCCGAACGCGGAGCCCGCCGGGGGTCCCTTCGAACTCCTCCGGGCGCAGTTCGAAGACCTTGAGAGCGGTCGGGTCCAGATGCATCTGCCCGCTGTCGAGGTCCCAGTCGAAGGTGCCCATCCGGTTGAGCGCGAGGCTCAGGTCCGGGCGGGCAGGCCAGTCGACCGCGAGGGATTCGTCCCTTTCGGCCATGCAGCCAGGGTCTCACCCATCGGCCCGGCGCGCGGCGGCAAGGACCGCCGCGCACCGGGCCGGTCACCCAGCGTGACTCAGCAGTTCCCGCCGTTCACGGCGTCGATGCGGCCGCCGAAGTCGCCGAGGTAACTGCGCCGCCAGTCACCACTGCGGACCTGGCGGGTCGCCTTCGGCTGCCAGTCGATGAAACAGGCGTCCACATTGGCCACGAAGGAGCCCACGTGGTCGTGGAACTGCGGGGGCATGTCCCGGTACCCGCTGCGCGGCGACCACTCCCAGCTCTGCCCGCCGTAGTCCGCGGCCGTGTAGAAGCAGACCGACCCGGAGGGGCACGGAGCCGCCGCGGCGGGCGCGGCGGCCGCCGAGGTCGGGGAGAGCAGGGGCAGGGCGGCGAGGGCGAGCGCGGCGCAGGCGCGCGTCAGACTGGTGATCATGCCAAGGGTTCTAGCGGAACCGTCCGCTCCACAGCGAGCCGCGACCCCACGGACTCACCCTCGCGGGTGCCCGCGTTCACCGGAGAAACGACTCGGCGGCGGCCCCGAGTTGACGGCGCCCGGCAGACGACCCGGCAGACGGCGCCCGGCTCCGCCGGGTCTGCCGGACTGCCGCCGGGCCTGCCGTCAGCGGGTCCCGGACCCCTCCGGGTCGGGGGCGGGCGGCGGGTTCTCGCAGGTCACGTCCGCCGCGGGCAGCCGGCCCGTGGACAGGTACGCGTCGACGGTTATGTTGACGCAGGCCGTGGGGTTGGAGAGGTACGCACCGTGCCCCTCGGCACCCCGGGCCAGCACCATCCGCGAGCCGATGAGGGCCCGGTGCATTCCCTCACCGCTGGCGAGCGGGGTCATCGGATCCCACTCGTTCTGCACGGTCAGCACGGCGGCCCGGGTCTTCATCGGCGTCGCGGCTTCGAGCGGCCGCTGCCAGAAGGCGCACGGCTTGATGTTGGACGCGAAGTCCCCGTACAACGGGTGCTGCGCCTTGTCCCGCTCCGCGTCCCGCGCGTACTGCGCGGGATCGCGCGGCCAGTTGTCCGTGTCCCCGCACACCACGGCCCAGTGCGCGGCGTCGGCGTTGTCACTGGGGACATCCACCTCGGTGGCCCCCGGAGCGGATGAGGGAGCGGGCTCGTCGGCGCGCGGCCCGGCGCCCCGGACGGTCCCGAGCGGCGCCTTCGCGGCCGGTTCGCCCCCGCCCGCCGGCTGCGGCGCCTTGTCGGCCGAGGCCTTCATCCCCCTGATGACCACCGAGGCCGCCCGGGGCGAGAAGTAGAGCGACGGGTCGGACCTGATCGAGTCACCTGTGACCTTCTCCCCCTGGTGGAGGAACGGCTCCCGGTCGGCCCGGGCCACCAGGGCCCAGAAGGTGGCGGACACCGCCTCGGGCGTCGCGCCGAGCCCGTAGGTCTCCGAGCGCTCCGCCGCCCACCGGGTCCACCGCGCGAAGGCGGGCTCGGCCCCGGTGCTCCACACCTGCATCATGCCGCGCCAGACGCGCTCCGGGTCCACACCACTGTCCAGGACGAACCGGTCGGTTCGCTGCGGGAACATCTGGGAGTACACCGCGCCGAGGTACGTCCCGTACGAGTAGCCCAGGTACGAGATCGTCCGCTCCCCCAGCACCGTGCGGATGACGTCCATGTCGCGCGCCGTGTTGCGGGTGGTGATGTACGGGATCACATCGCCGGACTTCTCACGGCACTTGTCGGCGACTCCGCGCGCCCAGGCCACGTCCGCGGCGAAGGTCTCAGGCCGGTACGCCCCGCCGTCGCCCTTTTCCTCTGGCTTCAGCCCACCGCAGCCGATCGGGCTGCTCTCGCCGACTCCGCGCGGGTCGAAGCCGATGAGGTCGTAGCGGTCCCGGACGTCCTTGGCCATCTCCGCGTTCGCACGCATCGGCCGGAAGAGCCCGGGGGTCCCGGGGCCGCCCGGGTTGAGGAGCAGCACACCGCGCCGCTTGGCCGGGTTCTCGCTCTTCATACGGGATATCGCGAGGTCGAGCTTGCGTCCCTCGGGCCGCTGGTAGTCGAGCGGCACCTTGAGGGTCGCGCATTCGTACGCCGCTGGCCTGTCGGGGCTGCAGCGGTGCCACGCCGGTTTCTGGCGCAGGTACTCGGGAGTCTGAGCGGCGGATGCCGGGGTCGCGCCCAGCCCTGGCAACGCGGTGGCCATGAGGCCGACCGTGGCGAGCAGCGGTGCGAGGCGTTTCGTGCGCATGATGCCGTTCCCTCTTCCGGTGAATTCCCTTGCGCCTCCACTGTGTTGGATGGGCGAACCTGGGCGAATCCCCCGGAAGAGCCGACCTCACGTCCCTCTCGCGTACCACGCGCTATCCAGCCAGTTGGCTGGTATTCGCCCCCATCCCCTCCGCCTCCCCAGGCCGTCGGGGGCGAACCCGTGCGTCCGCCCGTAGTCCCCTCCCCCTCAGGTACGACGGATCAGGGAAGGACGGCCTAGCGGCAACGGCGCACGTAGTAGGCCCAGATCAGGCTGGTCAGGAGGGGTCCCCACAGGACGAACAGCCCGCTCACCACGTGGGCCAGCAGGGCCCACGCCGCGTTCTCCGTCTCGGGCCCGGCGCGTCCGGCGATCCGGAACACGGTCATCACCCAGTCGACCAGCAGGAGGTTCGCGCCCAGGGCCACGACCGAGGCGGGCACCAGCACCTCGACGGGCCGCAGCCGTCGGCCGCCGAAGAACGGGACCCGGTCCGGCAGCACCTCGCCCCACCCGCGGACCAGCCCGAAACACAGGAACGCGGCGAGTTCCGACAGACAACTCAGCGCGAGCACATAGGGGATGGTGATCCAGAGCGGGGGCTGCACGGCCTCTCCCATGACGAAGCCCATGGTGAACCCGAAGCCGAAGGGCAGCCGCCACAGGCACACGGGAAGCATCAGCAGCGGTATGGCACCGGCGACGCGCTCGGCCCAGCGCGGCACCGGCCGTTCCGTGGGACGAGCCGGGTGCCGGGGACCCCGGGATGGCCAAAATCGCCGTGCTGGGCGGAGTGGTCGGAGACGCCGCGTCGGGAGTGAACTGGTCATGCCCACAGCCTCGCCAGGGCCGGGGCGCGGGACGTCGCCCGCAAGACTGGACCGGCCTCCCCCGGACGGGGGAGGCCGGTCCAACCTCTGTGCTGGGTGCGCTCCTTCCGCCGCGCTACCCGGTGGATCCTCCGTTCTCGCCGCCGCCTCCCTGCGTCGGGAGCGGCTGGGCCGGTGCTGACGGCTCCGGCCGTACGGGCGGCGGGGTCGGCCGAGGCGGCGGGGCCGGCTGGGAAGCCACCGGCGGAACGGTCGGTGCCGGGGGCAGCTCAGCGGCCGGGGAGGTCACCCGCGGCACGGGCTCCGGCGCGGTCGGCCGCGCCGGAGGCGTTGGTTCCACCGGGGTCACCGTCACCGTCGCCGGGGGCTCCGAAGAACGCCTCACGGAATGGGTGGGGGACGGGGTCGGCAAGGGGGACAGGGACCGGGCGGCCGACCTGGACGGGGACGGAGACGGAGACGGAGACGGAGACGGAGACGGCGCCACCGACGGGGACCGCGACACGGACGGGGAAGGCGAGCGGGATTCGCTCGGGGACACGGACGCCGAGGCAGACCGCTCGCGGGACGGCGACGCCGAAACCGATCCGGACGGGGACGGCGACGCCGAACCCGACACGGAGGGTGACTCGGACGCCGACCGGGACGACGCGGATGCCGAGGTCGAATCGGACGGCGACACCGAGGCCGAAGACGAAGCCGACTCCGAAGACGAGGCCGAAGACGAAGCCGAGGGCGACTCCGAAGACGAGGCCGAGGTCGACGGGGACTCCGAAGGCGACACCAGCGGTGACCTCGACGGCGAGGTGGAAGGCGACGTCGATTCCGAGGGCGACACGGACGGCGACACCGACGGCGAGGTCGAAGGCGACGTCGACCGGGACACCGAGGAGGACACCGACGGGGACGGGGACACCGGCTCCTTCGGGATCACCGGCGGCGGCACCGGCCTGTCGTGCCGCGGCCTGTCACCGCGGTCCCGCTCGTACCAGTGCCGGTTCTGGTGGTCGTAGATCACGAACTTGTTGATGATCGTCACGGACGGCGCGATGACCACCACGTTCGCCGGGTGGTACGTGGCCCACGGCTGCCCGTACCGCTTCGGTTCGGCCTGCAGCGCCACCGGCGGCCCCAGCGGGTTCCCGCAGGCGCACCGCACCCGCGGCACACCGCGGTCGTCCACGAGGACGGCCGTCCCCGCCTGGAGGACCGCCTGGTAGCTGGTCACGCTGCCGTTCCGGTAGCCGTGGTTGGTGACCCTGGTGTCCGAGCGCAACTGCACGGGTGTGAGCGAGCGCAGGAAGTCGGGGACGGCGCCGGGCTGGATCCCGGCGCCCGAGGCGAAGGCGCTGTTCCTGGCCGGATCGGCCGACAGCACCCTGATCTGCTTCTCCACGTCGCAGCTGGCGACGTCCTTCGTGCCGCCGTACAGGCCGGGGGCCGAGCCGCTGACGCTACGGGTGACCGTCGCGCCGCCCTGCGTGGGACCCGTGGGACCCGTGGGACCCGTGGGTCTGGTGGGTTCGGTGGGACCCGTGGGGGCGACCGTCCGCGTCTTGTCCGGGACCGGGACGGGCGGCGTCACCGTGTGCGTCGGCTGGATCTCCTGCGCCGTGGTTTCCGCGGCCGTCGACTCCGTGAACGGGTCGGGCCCCTGCGCGGAGGTGGTCTGGAGGAAGACCTCCCCCTGGTTGCCGGAGGGGCCGGAGGGCCGGGTGAGGACCACCGCGAGCGTGATGGCGGCCGCGACCGCGACGAACGCGGTGACGAGCCGGGGTACGGACCGCCACCAATGTGGCTGAGGGGGAGGCGGCCCGGCGGATCCGGGCGGCCCGGCCCCGGGAGGTGCGCCGGGCGGGGGCGGGGGCGGTGGGCCCTGGCGCCCTCCCGACAACGGACCGGAGGGGGGACCTGACGGCGCCCCGGAGGGAGATCCCGAAGGAGGTCCAGTGGGGCGCTCGGACGGCGACTGGCCGGAAGGTTGCGTGGTCACGGGCTCTTCTTCCCAGACGGAGGAGTTCCGGTACCCATATGGATGTTCCGCATTTCCACGGAAATCTCCGGATTTCATGTGCTCCTGCCGACCATTGTGTGCGCCGTTCAGGTGGTGCCCGCAAGCCGAGGGTGCCTACCGTTGCGTGTGAGCCGTACATCTCGGGGCCCCGAGCGGGTGTGGCGGGACGCGCTGGTCGCGGTCCTGGCCGGGTTCGTCGCGATGACCGTGGTCGCGGCGGCGGGCCTGGCCTGTGCGGGCGCCGACGGCCTGCCGGGCGGGGCCTTCCCGCACGTGGTGGCCGCCGTGGTCGTGATGGCGGCGGGCGGAACGGTGGACGTGACGGGCGGGGCCGGGTTCCTCGCGGACGCCCAGGCCGGGCTCTCGGTCATGCCGCTGTCCGTGAGTCTGGCCGGGGCACTGACCGCCGCCTTCTGCTTCCTGCGCCCCCTGCGCCACCACGCGGTGGCCCGGCCCCGTGAACTCCTGCTCCGCGCGGCCCCCTTGGTGCTGCTCTGGCTGCTCGCGCTCACGGCCTTCGCCCTCTACGCCCGGCACACCTTCGGCCTCTCCACCGGAGGTTCACCGATCGGCGAGATCAGTGAACTCCTGGACTCCACACCGACGGTGGGCTTCGAGGCCGCGCTGCCCGCCACGCTGTTCTTCGGACTCCTGTGGATCCTGGGCCTGTTGCTGATCTCGTTGCTGGTGTCGCGGCGCGCGCCGCTGCCGGCCCGGCTGGTCCGCTTCCACGAGGCGGTGCGTCCGGCCGCGTTCGCCGTCGTCGCACTGCTGCTGTCGTACGCCGTGCTCGGCGTCGTCATCGGCCTGGTCGTCGCCGCGACCCGGGGCCATGCCCGGGAGACCCTGGCGGTGGTCCTCCTCGGGCTGCCGAACCTCGCCTGGCCCGCCCTCACCCTGGGTCTCGGCGGAGCCTGGCAGGGCCATGTGGAAGGGCCCTTCGGGCTGCCGATGCCCCATGTCCTGGACCAGGTGCTCCGCACCCCCGACCTGTCCACCGTGGACGTGGGCTCGCTGGCCCGGCAGGACGCCAGGGCCTGGTGGCTGGTGGCCGTGGCGGCGGTACTGCTGCTGGGTGCGGGCTTCCTGATGGCCGCGCGGTCCTCGGCGCGGGTACGCCCCTGGCAGCACGCCCTGCACCTGGGCGTCGCCCTGGCCCTGGGGACCCTCGTGGTCTGCCTCCTGGCGGGCGTGGAGGCCCGGTTCGGCCTGTCCCTGCTCGGCATCGGAGACGAGGACGGCCTCGGCGGGAAGGTACGGCTGCTCCCCGTGCTCTGGCGTACGGTCCCCCTCGCCCTGCTGTGCGGCGCGGTCGCCGGTTTCCTCGGCGCCCTCCTGGCCGCCCCGGTCCGCCGCCGCCGAACCACCCAGAGCCCGCCTTCTTGAGGCAGAGCCCGCCTTCTTGAGGTTGAGGCAGAGCCGCCTTCTTGAGGCGATCCGCCCCCGTCAGACACCCCCGCCCGGTTCGGCCCGTCGCCGGAAGACCGGCAGGGCCCAGGCGGGCGGGGGCGGGGGCGGGGCCGAGGGTGACGGCGGGAGGGTCGGGACGCGGCGGGCGGCGGACGCGCCGGCGCCCGCGCTCCGCAGGGCCGCGGTGAAGGACAGGCAGCTCGGCCAGCGGTCCTCCGGGGACTTCGCCAGGGCCCGCGCGAGTACGTCGTCCACGGCGGGCGGGAGTTCCGGGCGCAGGGAGGACGGCGGGGGCGGGGGATCGTACTGGTGGGCCCAGAGCAGGGCCATGTCGTCGTCGCGCTGGAAGGGCGGACCGCCGGTCAGCATCTCGTGGACCACGCAGCCCAGGCTGTACACGTCGCAGCGGCCGTCCACCGGTTTGCCGGAGATCTGTTCGGGGGCGACGTAGTCGAGGGTGCCGACGAACTGGCCGACGCTGGTGAAACCCGTCAGCGACAGGGATTTCTTCGTCAGGCCGAAGTCCGTCAGGTAGACGTGCTCGGGGTGCTCGCTGTCCGTGCCGCCCGCGACCAGGATGTTGCCGGGTTTGACGTCGCGGTGGACCAGGTCGTGCGCGTGGGCGGCGTCCAGGGCCGAGGCGACCTGGCCCGCGATGCGCGCGACCGCCTCCACCGGGAGCGGGCCGGTGCGGTCCAGCATGGCCCGCAGGTCCTGCCCGGGGACGTAGCGCATGGCGATGTACAGCAGCCCGTCCGTCTCGCCCGCCTCGAAGACGGGCACGATGTGCGGGTGGTCGATGGCCGCCGCGACCTTCGATTCGTGGGCGAAGCGGGCCCGGAAGGTGTCGTTGCGGGCGAGTTCGGGGGCCAGCAGTTTGAGTGCGACCGTGCGGTCCAGGCGCAGGTCGAGGGCGCGGTAGACCACCGCCATGCCGCCGCGGCCGAGTTCGTCCACGACCTGGTAGCCCGCGATCCGTTTGCCCCGGAGGTCGGAGGGCCGCCCCCGGACCGGCTCCGCGTCGGCTGCGGGGACGGCGGCCGAGACGGCCGCGGGCCCCTCGTCGGGGCCCTCGTCGGCGCCGCTTCCCCCCGGTCCGTCGCCCGGTCCGCCCCCGGCGGTCATCGCGCCTCCGGTTCCTGGTCAGGGTCCTGGTCGGGCAGGCCCACGAGCCTGGTCGGCGCGTGGGACGCGGGTCCGCCGTCCGGCGTCCCGGGGTCCCGTACGGCCGCCGTCTCCCCGGCCCGCTGCGACCCGGCCCCCCGCGACCCGGCCTCTGGACCGCCGCCCGGCGCGCCCGCCCCGCTGCCGGGGCGGGCGCCGGGGGCGGCCGGGACGGCGTACGTCGTCAGCCGCGTCCCGTCGCAGTACATCCAGCGCCCGTCGCTCTCGTCGTAGACCCAGGCGGCCTCGCCGTCCAGGACCACCCCGGCGCGCAGCCCGCGGGTCCCGCGCCGGAACGATTCGGTGTCCGCGCGCCCGGCGGCGAGGTCCTCCACGGCGCGCCGGTAGCGTTCCAGGGCGTCGCCCGAGCGTGCCAGCAGCCCGCGCGGATCCTCCGTACGGGTCAGCGGGCGTCCGGCGGTGGGCGGCGGCTGCGGGACCGCCACCAGGAGCCGCCCGTCCACCCAGGCGGACCAGCCGTTGGAACAGAGGACCTCCCCCCATTCCCCCCGCCGGGACAGCAGTTGTACGGGGAGGAACGCATCCAGCGGGGTGGTGGCCAGCGAGAGGTCCGGGGCCTCCCAGGCGGGCAGCCCCTCCTGCGGAACGATGTGGGTCGGCTTGAAGTCCGCGACGTGTACCGGGCTGGTCATGGCGGCTACTTCCGCATGATGGCCGGCTCGTGGTGGCGCAGCACCCGGGCCACCAGCACGCCGAACAGGAGGGACAGGCAGGCCAGCATCCCCACTTCGAGGAGCCACACGCGGGCCTCGTGACGGAACAGCGGGTCCTGGGTGATCTTGGTGGGCATGATGGCGCGGAGGTCGATGGTGGCCGACATCGCGCCCATGGACCATCGCGCCGGCACGAACCAGGACAGCTGTTCGATGACCGGGACCCCGGTGAGTTTCAGCAGGGAGCCGCAGAAGACGACCTGGACGATGGTGAGCAGGACCAGCAGCGGCATGGTGACCTCCTCCTTGCTCACCAGGGCGGAGATCAGCAGTCCGAGCATCATGGCGGTGACGGACAGGAGGGCGACGACGAGGGTGATCTCGATCAGCGGCGGCATGAAGACGCCCTTGCCGCCCGGGGCGTTGGTTTTGACTCCTGCGAGGCCGACCAAGGTGAGGACCACGGCCTGCGCGACGGTGATCGCGCCGAGGACCACCACCTTGGACATCACGTAGGCCGACCGGGACAGGCCCACGGCGCGCTCGCGCTGGTAGATGACGCGTTCCTTGACGAGTTCGCGCACCGCGTTGGCCGCCCCGGTCAGCACCCCGCCCACGCACAGGATGAACAGGGCGTTCAGCGCCGTCTCGACCGTGAGGACGCTGCCGGCCAGTGCGCGGGTCATCGCGCCCATGACGAACGGCAGCGCGACCATGATGATCAGGAAGGTGCGGTCGGCGCTGAGCACGGCGGCGTACCGGCGGATCAGAGTGGAGAGCTGGGAGCCCCAGCTCTGGGCCTTGGGCGGCGGCTTGGGCACGGCGTCGGCGGCCCGTTCGGTCTGCCCCGCGAGCGGGAGCCGGCCGGCGGCGCCTTCGACGTAGCGGCGCTGCTGCGGTGAGGCCCGGTGCTCCCCGGCCCAGTCGCGGTCGCGTTCGTTCTCGAAGGCTTCGAAGGCCTCGGGCCACTGTTCGAAGCCGAAGAATCCCAGCGCCTCGTCGGGCGGGCCGTAGTAGGCGATGCGCCCGCCGGGCGCGAGGACCAGGAGGCGGTCGCAGACGGCCAGGTTGAGCACGCTGTGGGTGACGACGATGACCGTGCGGCCGTCGTCGGCGAGACCGCGCAGCATGTGCATCACCGAGCGGTCCATCCCCGGGTCGAGCCCTGAGGTGGGCTCGTCCAGGAAGAGCAGGGAGGGCTTGGTCAGCAGTTCCAGGGCGACGGAGACCCGTTTGCGCTGGCCGCCGGAGAGGCTGTGGATGGGCTGGTCCGCGCGCTGCTGGAGGCCGAGTTCGCCGATCACCTCGTCGACGCGGGCCTCGCGTTCGGCCTTGGCGGTGTCCTGCGGGAAGCGCAGCTCGGCCGCGTAGGCGAGGGCGCGGCGGACGGTGAGCTGCGCGTGCAGGATGTCGTCCTGCGGGACGAGGCCGATGCGGCTGCGCAGTTCGGCGTAGTCGCGGTAGAGGTCGCGGCCGTCGTAGAGGACGGTGCCGTGGTCGGCGGGGCGCAGGCCGGTCAGCGCGCCGAGGAGGGTGGACTTTCCGGCGCCGCTGGGGCCCACCACCGCGAGCAGGGAGGTGGCGCCGACGGGGAAGGAGACGTGGTCGAGGAGGGTCTTGCGGCCGTGGTCGACGGCGACGCCGAGGTCCTGGACGTCGAGGGAGACCTCGCCGGTGTCGACGTACTCCTGGAGCTGGTTGCCGATGAGGCAGAAGGCGGTGTGCCCGATGCCGACGATGTCGCCTTCCGCGATGGCCGCGGCCCGGGCCACGCGGGCACCGTTGAGGTAGGTGCCGTTGTGGCTGCCGAGGTCGGCGATCTCGTAGCCGCCGTCCGGGCGCGACCGCAGTTCGGCGTGGCGCCGCGAGACCACGAGGTCGTCGAGGACGAGGTCGTTGCCGGGGTCGCGGCCGATGGCCAGGACGGTGCGGGGCACGCCCTCGGCGTGGGCCGGGAGCGCGCGGACGGAGGTGGGGCGGTGGAAGGTGCCGGTGAAGGCCGGGTTCGTGACGGAGGAGGGGCGCGCGGCGGGGGCGGGGCGTCCGGGCGGGGCGGGCGGGACGGGCGGAGGCGGGGCGGGCGCGGCGAAGACGGCGCGGGGGCCGTCGGCCGAGTGGCCGAAGCGCAGTTCGCTGCCGGGGCCCACGCTCCACTCCTGGACGCGGTGGCCGTCGGCCCAGGTGCCGTTCGTACTGCCTTCGTCCTCGACGGTCCAGTGGTCGCCCTCGGGGCGCAGCACCGCGTGGTGCCAGGAGACGCGGGCGTCTTCGAGGCAGATCTCGCAGTCGGGGTCGCGGCCGACGTGGTAGGTCCGGCCGGGGGTCATCACCGTGGCGCCCCTGTCGGTTTCCATGACCAGTTCGGGGGCGGTCGGCACACCGTGGCGCTGGACCATGAGCTGATTTTCCCACGGCGCGGCCGATCGGGCCCGTTCGGCCACTCGTTGGCATCGCCGCAGGTCAGAGCGGTCTTATGGGTAATGACAACGGTCCCCGTTGCAGCCTTTGCCGTTCCTCGCCGGGTGCGCTTCACTTCACGCGTCGGATCCGAACAGACCGAACAGACCACGACCGAACAGACCACACAGACGGGGGACCAGCGATGAGTGCGCACGACCACGCACACGACCACGGGCCGGGCGGGACCGGCGGGCACGCCGGGCATACGCACGGGGTCGTGGAGAACGCCGACCGCCGCTGGCTGGCGATCGCGCTCGGCCTGATCGGCGCGTTCATGGCGGTCGAGGTCGTCATCGGTGTCCTGGCCTCCTCGCTGGCCCTGATCTCCGACGCCGCGCACATGCTGACCGACGCGGTCTCGATCGTGCTGGCGCTGATAGCCATGCGGCTGGCCGCCCGGCCCGCGCGCGGCGGGTTCACCTACGGGCTCAAGCGCGCGGAGATCCTTTCCGCCCAGGCCAACGGGCTCACCCTGCTGCTGCTGGCGCTCTGGCTGGCGTACGAGGCGGTACGGCGGCTGCTGGACCCGCCCGCGGTGCAGGGCGGGCTGGTCCTGGTCACCGCGCTGGCGGGGATCGTCGTCAATGTCGTCTGCGCCTGGTGCATCTCCAAGGCCAACCGGTCCTCGCTGGCGGTCGAGGGGGCGTACCAGCACATCCTCAACGACCTGTTCGCCTTCATCGGGACGGCCGTGGCCGGTCTGATCGTGCTCACCACCGGCTTCGTGCAGGCGGACGCGATCGCCACGCTGATCGTGGTGGTGCTGATGGTCAAGGCGGGCTACGGGCTGGTCCGCGAGTCCGGCCGGATCTTCCTGGAAGCCGCGCCCGCCCATGTGGACCCGGACGCGGTCGGCGACCGGCTGGTCGCCCACGGGCCGGTGACCGAGGTGCACGACCTGCACATCTGGACGATCACCTCCGGACAGGCGGCGCTCTCGGCGCACGTCCTGGTGGAACCGGCGGGCGACTGCCACGCCGTACGCCGTGACCTGGAGAAGTTGCTGCGGACGGAGTACGGGATCACCCACACGACCCTCCAGGTGGACCACGTGCAGGACACCCTGCTGTCGGTGGGCCGACCGGGCGAGCAGCCGCAGGATCCGGACGGGCACTGCGCGGACGCCCACGGCCCGGTGCACCGCGAGGGTCCGCACGATCACTGACACCGCCGGTGCCGACCAGCACTGAGCGGTGCCCGCGCGGGGCATGAATGGGTCCATGACGCAGAAGCGCAGCGCAGGCCTGTTCCTGTTCCGCCGGGCCACCGGAGGCGGTGGCGGAGGCGACGGTGGCGGTGGCGGAGGCGGTGACTCCGCGATCGAGGTGCTGCTCGGCCACATGGGCGGGCCGTTGTGGGAACGGCGTGACGCCGGGTCCTGGTCGATCCCCAAGGGCGAGTACCTGCCGGACGAACCGGCGCGGGACGCGGCCCGCCGGGAGTTCACGGAGGAGATCGGGCTGCCGCCGCCGGAGGGCGCGTACCTCCCGCTGGGCGAGGTCCGTCAGGCGAGCGGGAAGCTCGTGACGGTCTGGGCGGTCGAGGCGGACCTCGACCCCGCGCTGATGCGACCCGGGACCTTCACGATGGAGTGGCCGCCGGGGTCGGGGCGGACGGAGGAGTTCCCGGAACTGGACCGGGTGGCCTGGTTCGCCCCCGCGTCGGCGCGCGGCAGCATGGTCGTGTCCCAAGTCCCTTTCCTGGAACGGCTATTGATGCTATTGAACGATTGACTCGACCTTGACTTGCCAGCGGGCCCGACTGCGTGGACATTACAATTCATGACGAGCGTCGTGCTGGTGGGAACCCTGGACACCAAGGGTGTCGAGTACGGCTGGTTGCGCGAGCGGATCGCGCGCACCGGCGTCGAGGTGGTCCTGGTCGACACAGGAATCATGGGCGATCCCCGGGTGCCCGCCGACATACCGCGAGAAGCGGTGGCCCGGGCGGCGGGAACGGAACTGACGGAACTGCGCGCGGCCGCCGACCGGGGCGCGGCCGTGACCACGATGGCCCGGGGCGCCGAGGTGACCCTCTTACGCCTGCACGCCGAGGGACGGCTCGACGGCGTGCTGGCGATAGGCGGCAGCGGGGGCACCTCGATCGCCACCCGGGCGATGCGGGCCCTGCCCCTCGGGGTGCCGAAGCTGATGGTGTCCTCGATGGCGTCCGGTGACGTGGCACCGTACGTCGGATCGTCGGACATCACGATGATGTACAGCGTGGTGGACATCGCGGGGATCAACAGCGTCTCCGCGCCCGTCCTGGCGAATGCCGCCGAGGCCATCGCCGGGATGGCCAAGGGCTTCGCGCGCGCCTCCCGCGAGACCCGCCCGGCCCGGCTCGGGACGGGCGGGCGGCCGCTGATCGCGGCCAGCATGGCCGGAGTGACCACCCCCGGGGTGGACTCGGCGCGCGAGCGGCTGACCGAACTCGGCTACGAGGTGCTCGTGTTCCACACCAGCGGCGCGGGCGGCCGCACCCTGGAGACCCTGGCCGGTCAGGGCCTCTTCGCGGGCGTGCTCGACCTCACCCTCAGCGAACTCGCCGACGACCTGTGCGGCGGCATCCTGACGGCCGGGCCCGACCGGCTCAGCGCGGCCGGGCGGGCCGGGATCCCGCAGGTGGTGAGCCTGGGCGCGCTGGACATGGTCAAGTTCGGGCCGCTGGAGAGCCTGCCCGAGCACGCCCGCTACCGGCGGGTCCGCGTGCACAATCCCTCGATCACGGTGATCCGCACGACCCAGGCCGAATGCGCCGAGCTGGGCCGCCGGGTCGCGGCCAAACTCCGGGTGGCGACCGGGCCCACCGCCGTGTGCCTGCCGCTGCGCGGGCTGTCCACCCTGGGGGCGCCCGGGGGCCCGTACCACGATCCGGGGGCCGACCGGGCGCTGTTCTCGGCGCTGCGCGAGGGGCTTCGGGGCAGTGCCGCCCGGCTCTACGACTACGACACCCACATCAACGACCCGGCCTTCGGACGGGCGGCGGCCGACCGGCTGCACGACATGATCGGGGTCCGGCAGGCGGCTGCCTGAACCAGGCCCTCGCGGCCGACGGACACTGGCTGATTGGCGCTGGCCGAGAACCAGTGGGTGAGACACGTTTCCGGCCGGGAACCGGCCACGGCACAATCCACGTCCACAGCAGTTGGGTCCAGGAGAGGGTCCAGGACGCGGCGACGCCATGGCAGGGGGCGAACGATGAACACGTGGACGGTCCCCGGTTACACGGAGAGCAGGGAACTCGGCGCGGGCGGCAGCGGCCGCGTGGTGCTCGCCGTGCACGACGCGACGGGCACGGCGGTCGCCGTCAAGTACCTCGCCGACCGGCTGCGCCGCGACCCGGCCTTCGTCCGGGAGTTCCGGGCCGAGGCCCGGCTGCTGGGCGGGCTGCACTCGCCGTACGTGGTGGGGCTGTACGAGTACGTGGAGGCGCCCGGTGGCGCCGCCATCGTCATGGAACTGGTGGACGGGATCTCGCTGCGCGCCGTCCTCAAGCGCTCGGGCGCCACCGACGCCGAAGCGGCGCTGGTGGTGCTCAAGGGATCCCTGCTGGGGCTGGCCGAGGCGCACCGCGCCGGGGTCGTGCACCGCGACTACAAGCCGGAGAACGTCCTGGTCGCCCAGGACGGTTCGTCCAAGCTGGTGGACTTCGGGATCGCGGCGGGGCGCGGCGCCCGGCCCGGGGTGGCGGGCACTCCCGCCTACATGGCCCCGGAGCAGTGGCAGGGCGAGCCCGCCTCCCCCGCGGCCGACGTGTACGCGGCGACGGCGACCTTCTTCGAGTGCCTGACCGGGCACAAGCCCTTCGCCGGGGAGAACTTCGCCGAGCTGGCCGTCCAGCACATCGAGGCACCGGTGCCCGAGTCCGAGGCACCGGAGCCGGTCCGTCCGCTGATCCGGCGGGGATTGGCGAAGCAGCCGGAGCAGCGCCCGGAGAACGCGGACGCCTTCGTCGTGGAGCTGGAGGGCGTGGCCCGCGCGGCGTACGGGCCCGACTGGGAGGAGCGCGGGCAGCGCAAGCTGGCGGCGCTCGCCGCGCTGCTGCCGCTGCTGTTCCCTTCGGCGGGAGCCCCGGCCTCCGGGACCACGGCGCTGGCCACGACCGTGCTTCCGCCGCCGCCCCCGCCGCCGCCCTCCTGGCGGCCGGGCAGGCGCGGCTGGATCGCGGCGGGGACCGCGCTGGTGCTGGGCACCGTGCTGGTGTTCACGGCCGAGGCGATCGGGGCCTCCCCGGGGGCGAGTTCGGCGGTGAGCGCCTTCGCGACGACCAGCGCGGGACCGCCCGGATCCGCCTCGCCCGCGGCGGGCCCCTCGCCGTCGGCCTCGGCCTCGCCGTCCCCTTCGGCGTCCGTCTCGCCCTCCGCGTCCGTCTCACCGAGCCCGAGCCCGAGTACGGGTACGAGCGCGAGCCCGAGTGCGTCGGTGCCCCCGACGACGACCCCGCCGACCCCGACGCCCCCGCCGTCCAAGACCCCGTCCCCGAAGCCGACCGTGGCCGTCGACTCCCTGTCGGTCGCGCTGCGCGCCGGGACGAGCGCCGGGCAGGCGACGGTGTCCCTCAAGGTCACCGGCGGCGAGGCGACCGTGGTGCTGGAGTGGTTCCTGGGCGACTCCGAGGGCGACCTCCGGGTGGCGGACGGTTCGAGTTCCGTCACGACCCAGGGCGGTGCGGTGCCCCCGCAGACGCACGCCTTCACCCGGGGCCGCGGCTGCTACCTGAGCGTGCGCGTCACCACCGTGCCGGCCGCGGGGAACAAGTCGGCGACCGCCACCCAGTACATCCCGAGGTGCCAGGTGCAGCAGGTGCCGCGATGAACGGTCCCCGCGTCCCCGCACCCGCCCCCGATGGCGACGACTACAGCGCGACCGTGCTCGGCAGCCACTGGATCAGCGGCCCGCCGGAGCACCCCGACGGCCTCGCGCCGACCCGGCGCTTCGACGGCCCCGAGGCCGTGCCCGACCGGGTCGAGGGTTCCGTCCTGCGCTTCGGGCCCGGGGTGACGGCCGCGCTGGCCGCGCCCTTCCCGGTGACCGCCGGGCCGCCCGACGCGCCGGCCCGGCGCCGCCGCCGGGGCGCGGGGCTGCGCCGCTACACGCTCGCGGTGGTGGTGCTGGCGGCCGTGCTCGCATACCTGGGCTGGCAGCGGTACGGGCCCGCCGTGGCGGTGCGGGACGTCAGCGTGAGCACCGACGCGCGGGGTCCGGCGTGCGACTCGGCCGCCGATGTGGTGGCCCTCGTACGGACCGACGGGCGCCCGGGAACGATCACCTACCGGTGGGTCCGCAGCGACGGCAGCCGCTCGGACCGGCTGACCGAGCGGGTGCCGCGCGGGCAGCGGGAGGCGCGGCTGCACCTGCTGTGGACCTTCCACGGCACGGGCAGCTATCCGGCGCGGGCCGAGGTGCAGATCGAGGAACCGGGGCGGCACACGGCGGCCGTGGACTTCGGCTACCGCTGTCCCGGGTAGCGGCAGCGGCGGCGGAGGCCGCCGCTCCCTCCTTCGGCCCATGCGGCCGTGGCCGTCCGGCCGAAGCCCCCGGCGAGGGTCCGCTGGTTGACTCGTGGGTGTTGACGGAAGGCGCTCAGGACGCCTTCCCGGCACCCTGCGTGTCACGTTCCAGCCGGCGAACACCCCAACCGGAACGTGGCCGTCCCGCACGGATGCCACGTCCGCGCGGGGAGGCCCGCAGCCGCTTTGGGGAGTGGCTGCGGGCCGCTTCGTTGCGCGGGGCACCATCCGCGTCGCCGGTCAGAACCGGGCGTGCGCCGTGATGTCCGCCTCGAACTGGCCGGTCAGCGCCGGGGTCACGGTCGGCCGGCACTGGGCCACGGCCGCCAGGTAGTCCTCGGTGCTCGCGCCCGGCGGCGCGGCCAGTGCCCCGCGGATCCCGGCCCCCTCCAGGTCCCGCTCGAAGGACACCTGCGCCGCGATCCGCGCCGCGTGCTCGATGTCCGCGGGCGTGAACAGCTCGCTCGCCCCGACCAGCGCCGTCACGTCGACGTCCGCGCGCCCCGCCGTGTAGCGGGCCCAGATCGCGGCGCGCGCCCCGGCGTCCGGGGTTCCGATGGGGATGAGGTAGTCGAAGCGGCCGGGCCGCAGGAAGGCCGGGTCCAGCGAGCGGATCGAGTTGGTCGCGCAGACCAGCAGCCGCTCCCCGCCCTCCCGGAAGCCGGGTATCAGCTTGAGCAGCTCGTTGGTGACCCCGTGGATCCCGCCGGGCTGCGCGGGCTCGGTGCGCACGGGCGCGATCTCCTCGACCTCGTCGATGAAGACCAGGACCCGTTCCAGTTCGGCGATCCGGGTGAAGGCCCCGCGCAGGGCGGTGGCCAGATTGCCCTCGTCGGCGAGCCGGGACGGCAGGAGTTCCACGAAGGGCCAGCCGAGACGGGAGGCGATCGCACGGGCGAAGGTGGTCTTACCGGTGCCGGGCGGCCCGAACAGGGTGATGGCGCGCGGCGGCCGCACCCCATGCTGCGCGGCCCGTTCGGGTTCGGCGAGCGGCAGGACCACGCGCCGCTCGATGAGGTCCTTCTCCGTCTCCATGCCCGCGACCGCGTCCCACAGGTCGGCGGGCAGGAAGCGGCCCCCGAGTTCGTCGAGGAGCCCGGCCGCCGGTCCGTGCAGGGGCTCGGTCTTCTCGAAGTAGGCGACGGCGGGCTGGCGCGTGTACCCGGCGTTGAGGAGCCCCTCGCCGAGCAGGTCCTCCTCGGGCAGGACGTAGGCGATCCGGCCGACCCGGGCCGCGATCAGCCGCCGCTCCAGCTCGACCAGCAGGGCGCTGGCCAGGCCCCGGCCGCGCCAGCCCGCGGAGATCGCGATCCGCATCACCCAGGCCCGCTCCCCCGCGACACAGGCCAGGGCCGCGCCGATCGGGACGCCCTGGTGGACGGCGACCACGGCGGGCTGGCGCCCGGTGAGGGCGCTGATGCACTCGGCGAGGGAGAAGACGGACTCCTGGCCCAGTTCGGCGGTGGTGTCGATCAGGTGGACGACCGCCGCGAGATCGCTCTCGCGGTAGTCGTGGATGAGCCAGTTCACCGGGTGCCGCCCCTCGTACGTACTGCTCCTGCGTACTCCTTGCGGCGAGGCTAGGGGCCGGGGCCGCGGGCGATCACGTACCGCGGTGCACAACAAGCGGTCGGGAACCCTCCGCCACGTCCATAGACTGGATGTTTGCGCCCGAAACAGCCGACCGAGGACCCAGCACTCTCATGAACCCCGGCACATCCGGCATATCCTGCAAGTCCCGTATATCCCACAGGCTCCGAACGTCCGCGCACGGGCGCCGCGCCGCGGTGTGGCCGGTACCCGTCCTGTGGACGCTGGGGCTCGGCCTGTGGGGGCTCTCCCGGCAGGACAGCGTCTGGCGCGACGAGGCGGCGACCTGGCAGGTGGCCCGGCGCTCGACCGGTGAGATCTGGCACATGCTCGGCAATGTCGACGCCGTGCACGGGCTGTACTACCTGCTGATGCACGGCCTCTTCGAGGTCTTCGGGCCGGGCACGGCCACCCTGCGGCTGCCCTCGGTGCTGGCCGGGGCGGCCGCGGCGGGCTGTGTGGCGGTCATCGCGCGGCGGCTGACCCCGGGGCGGGCCGGATTCTGGGCCGGGACCGGCGGCGGCATGGCCCTCGGGCTGCTGCCGGCGGTGCAGTTCCAGCTCCAGGAGGGCCGGCCGTACGCCCTCGTGCTGGCCGGGGCCGGGCTCTCCACGCTGTTGCTGGTGCGGCGGCTGGCGGCCCCGCCGGTCGAGCGGCGTACGTGGCCGCGCTGGACGGCGTACGGGCTGACCGTGCTGGTGTGCGCGCTGCTGAACTGGCTGTCGCTGCTGGTGCTGCCCGCCCACGCGGCCACCCTGTGGTGGGTACGGGCCCGGCGCGGGCTCCTCGGCCGGTGGGCCCTGGCCTCGGCGGGGGCGGTGCTGGGGGCGCTGCCGCTGATCCTGTTCAGCCGGACCCAGTCCGGTCAGGTCTCCTGGATACCGCCGCTGACCTGGCCCATGCTGACCGGGCCCGCGATCCTGCTGGCCATCGGCGGCGTCGGCGCGCTGCTGGACCGGCCGCGCGCCGGGCGGCTGTCGGTGGCCGCCGTCGGGCTGCCGCTGCTCGTGGTGCCCTTCGCGGCGCTGGCCGGGCTGTCACTGGTCCAGCCGCTGTTCCTCGACCGGTACGTGCTCTTCTCGATGCTGGGGCTGGCGCTGCTGATCGGCGCCGCCCTGGGCGCGGGCGTACGGGCCACCGCGCGCCGGTCACCACGGGCGGCCGCGCTGCTCGTCCCGGTGGCGGTCACGGCGGCGCTGCTGGCGATGCTGCCGATGGAGCTGGCCAGGCGGGCCCCGGCCAGCCGGGTGGACGACGTGCTCGCGGTGGCGGACGAGGTGGCCCGGCTGGGGGGCGCCGGGGACGCGGTGCTCTTCGTACCGGCCGCGCGCCGGGACACGGCGCTCGTCTCGCCCGGGAGCTTCGCGGGTCTGGCCGACATCGCGCTCGCGCAGTCCCCGGCGGCGTCCGGCACGCTCAAGGGCGTCGAGGAGGAGGACCCGGCCCGGCTGCGCGCCGCGATGCTCGCGCACCGGCGGATCCTGCTGGTCACGGACGCGGCGAAGGTGGCGAAGCCCTCGGGCGCGCAGCGCGACCGGGTGAAGGCCGCGGTGCTGGGGGAGCGCTTCGTGGCGGTGGCCGACCGGCAGGTGCGGGGGCGCCGGGTGACGGTGTACGAACAGGTGCCTGACGGTCGTTAGGGCGTACGGGTTCCCTCCGCCGGGTCACGAATTCACAGCGGATTCTTATGGAATTCGAGGCTCCGGGCAAAGGTTCGCGCTACACGCTCTACGCATGATCCAGCGCATCTTCCCCCGACAGGCCCACCGCGCCCGCCGCGCAGCCCGTGTCGTGCTGGCGCTCGCCGCGACGTCCGCCCTGCTCACGGTGGGCATTCCGGACGCCTCGGCCACGCCCCGGCTGGGGGTGACCGTCCTGGCTCCGACGGACGGTTCGGCGCAGCGGGTCGGCGCCCTCTTCGCGGGCGGACTCGACGGCGGGCACTACTGCACCGCCTCCGTGGTCCGCAGCGACGGCCACGACGTGATCGCGACCGCCGCGCACTGCCTGGGCGAGGTGCAGGACGCCGTGTTCGTGCCCGGCTACCGGGACGGCTCCGCGCCGTACGGGGTGTGGAAGCTCACCGGTCAGTACGTCGATCCGAGCTGGCAGAGCGCGCAGGACCCGGACGCGGACATCTCCTTCGCGACGGTCGCCCCGCTGGACGGCCGCCAGATCGAGGACGTCGTCGGCGGCTTCCCGGTGATCGCCGAGCAGCCCGACGACGTGACGGTGACGATCGTCGGGTACCCGGCGGGCGAGGAGACCCCGCTGCTCTGCTCCAACGACACCACGATGCTGAGCGGCACCCAGCGGCGGATCGGCTGCCCGGACCTGACCGGCGGCACCAGCGGCAGCCCCTGGCTGGCGGACGGTGCGCTGGTGGGCGTACTGGGCGGCTACGAGCAAGGCGGCGACGTCCCGGAGATCTCCTACAGCGCGGTCATGGGCGACAGCGCGCAGGAGCTGTACCGCGAGGCGGCGGGCCGCTCGGCGGACCAGGGGGTCCACCACTGGACCCGGGACACCTGGTGGTTCTGACCCGCCCGGCCACCTGACCCGCCCCGGGTGCCCTCAGGCCGTTTCGGTGTCTTCGGACGGGAAGGCCGACGCCTCGTCGGGGATCTCGAACCAGGCCCGCTCCTCGTCGGACAGGGCCCGGTGGATGCGGTCGAGGGCGAAGGGTTCCAGCGGCGGCAGCGCGTCGATGGTGAACCAGGCCACCTCCAGCGACTCCGCGTCGTTCACCCGGGCCTCGCCGCCGGTCGCGCGGCAGCGGAAGGTGATGTCGGTGAACTGGCAC
Source organism: Streptomyces sp. NBC_00536 (assembly GCF_036346295.1). Classification (NCBI taxonomy): domain Bacteria; kingdom Bacillati; phylum Actinomycetota; class Actinomycetes; order Kitasatosporales; family Streptomycetaceae; genus Streptomyces; species Streptomyces sp. NBC_00536. The sequence goes on from NZ_CP107819.1 coordinate 967,846, forward strand.
TCGTCCCCGTTGGGATAGACCATCGGCGACAGCTGCTGGACCAGGACGACCCGCTCCGGTACGCACCGCACCGCCGTCTCCTCGTACACCTCGCGGACCGCGGTCAGCGCGGGCTGCTCCCCCGGCTCGCAGATGCCGCCGATGACGGACCAGTTCCCGGTGTCGGTGCGCCGCCCGAGCAGCACCCGCCCGAGATCGTCGATGACGATGGCGGTCACACCGGGCAGCAGGAGCAGCCGGTGCCCGGCGTGTTCGCGGATCCTGCGGATGAACTCGGGGGTACTCATCCCCCGACCCTACGACGCGTCGCGCCGCGCCTTGATCCGGCGCAGCAGGACCCAGCCGAAACCGCCCGCCGCGATCGCGAGCAGGACGTACTCCGGCAGCGGGCCGAAGCGGGTGGCGGGGGTCTGCGAAGAGCGCAGCGGGATGGTGGCGACCAGCGCGTCCGCGGTGAACATCTTCGTCTGCTGGACGACCTTGCCGTCGGGGCGGATCACGGCGCTGACGCCGCTGGTGACGGGGACGAGGACGGTCCGGCTGTGCTCGACGGCCCGGACCCGGTCCATGGCGAGCTGCTGGTAGGTCATCTCGCTGCGCCCGAAGGTGGCGTTGTTGCTGGGTACGGCGATGACCTGGGCGCCCGCCTGGACGGTGGAGCGCACGGCGTCGTCGAAGGCGGCCTCGAAGCAGGTGACCATGCCGACCCCGCTGCCCGCCATGTCGAAGACGCCCGGCTCCTTGCCGGGGCCGAAGTCGCGCCGGACGCGGTCCACGTCGGAGCTGAAGATCCGTACGAAGGAGCGCATCGGCATGCGTTCGCCGAAAGGCTGGATCTTGCGCTTGTCGTAGGTGGAGGTGGGGCCCTTGACCGGGTCCCAGAGGATCATGGTGTTGCGCAGCGGGCCGGTCTCCGGGGCCAGCACCGAGCCGATGGCCACGGGCACCCCGATGGCCTTGACCGCGTTGTCGATCACCGCGTAGGCGTCGGCCTCCGCGAAGGGGTCGAGGTCGGAGGAGTTCTCCGGCCAGACCACGAAGTCGGGCTTCGGCACCCGGCCCGCCCGGACGTCGGCGGCGAGCTGGAGCGTGCGCTTGGCGTGGTTGTCGAGGACCGCGCGGCGCTGGGAGTTGAAATCGAGCCCTATGGTCGGGACGTTGCCCTGGATGACGGCGGCCACGGCGGTGCCGTCCTCGGCCGCGTCGGAGACCAGCGGTTTCGCGGCGAGGGCCAGGGCGAGCGGTACGACGACGCTCAGCGCGGCGACGGACGCGGTGATGGCGGCCCCGGAAGCCTTCGGGCGGTGCCGGGCGATGCGCAGGGCCTCGTACAGCCCGAATCCGCACAGGGCCACGGCGAAGCCGACCAGCGGGGTGCCGCCGAGGGCCGCGAGGGGCAGGAAGAACCCGTCGGCCTGCCCGAAGGCGATCTTGCCCCAGGGGAAACCGCCGAACGGGATGCGGGCCCGGACCGCCTCGCCCGCGACCCAGACCGCGGCGGCCCACAGGGGCCATCCGGGGAGCCGCCGGACCAGAGTGATCCCGAGCCCGGTGAGCCCGACGAACAGCGCCTCCAGCACCGCGAGGGCCAGCCACGGGACCGGGCCGACCTCCTCCCCGGTCCAGTGGAGCAGCGGCAGCATGAACCCGAGCCCGGCAAGCAGCCCGTACCCGAATCCGGCGCGCGCCCGACGGACCTGGAGGCACCAGCCGAGCAGGGCGAAGGCGAAGGGGGCCAGCCACCACAGGGGCCGGGGCGGGAAGCTCAGGTACAGGAGCACCCCGGCGGCCACCGAGCCGCCGGCCCGCAGCAGCCAGGCGATCCGGCGCGCCCGTGGGGACACCTGGTCCCCGGAGGACTCGACGGGGGGTTCGTTCTCGACCGCACGGGTGGCGCTGCTGCTCATCTGGCGGAGTGTACGTCGCCCGGCTGAGCGGGAGCCCGCGAGGGCGCGCGGGGCAGCGGGCGGGGACCTGGCCCGAGGCCGCTCAGCGCGTGAGGGCGCGCAGGTGCGTACGGATGACCCGGACCGCGTTCTCCGCGTCGTCGACCGTGACGGTGAAGAGCTTGCCGTCCCCGAGCCGCAGTTCGACGCCCTCGCCGCGCCGGACGACGACGGCCGTGCCCTTGTCGGGCCGCCAGCGGTAGCCCCAGCCGCCCCACTGCTGCGGGGTGATCCGGGGCACGAACTCGGCCGCGGTCACCTCGGAGAGCCGGATCCGGCGGCGCGGCAGCCCTATGTGGCCGCAGCGCACGTCCATGTTCTCGGAGTCGACGGTGACGGCGACGTGGACGAAGGCGAGGGTGCCGTAGAGGATCAGCAGCCCGACCGCGAGACAGCCGACCACCGACATCACCAGCGGGATGATCCCGGCGGTCCACGCGGAGTCGACGGCGAGTTCGATGCCGAGCGCCAGGCAGGCCGCGCCGGCGGCGGCGATCAGCCACTGCACGCGGTTGGAGGCCCGGCCGGTCCAGAGCGGGCCCGGAGGGTGGTCCGTCATGTGTAGCAGCGTACTCACGTTCCGCACGCGCGCCACCGCCTCTCGGCCCTTTGGCGGACGACCGGTCCGCGTACGGCGTCTGTCCGCCCCCGCACCGGGCAAACGTGCGGCTCACCCCGGCAGCGGCCGGATCAGCGCGGCGCGCAGGGCCGGGCGCCGGGCGGTGGGAACGGGGCCCCGGGGAAGGTCGCGTACCAGTTGGTGCGGCCAGGCGCGGAGCCGGTAGTGCCACATCTGCGGTACCACAGGTGTGGTTAAGCTGTCACGGTGAATCAGGACCGGAGAGACCTGCTGCGGGACGCGGCGATCGACGTGCTGGCGGAGGCGGGCGGGCGCGGGCTGACGCACCGGGCCGTCGACGCGGTCGCGGGGGTGCCGCTCGGCACGGCCAAGAACTACTTCCCGACCCGGGACGCGCTGCTGCGGGCCGTGGCCGAGCGGTGCCTGGAGCGGTACCGCGAGCTGGCGGACGCCCTGGCGGGGGCGGGGCCCGGGCCCACCGACCGGGCCGGGCTGGCCGCACTGTTCGCCGGGCTGCTGCGCGATGCGGCGGGCCCCGGACGCCCGCGCGTGCTCGCGTACCTGGAACTGCGGACCGAGGCCGCCCGGCGGCCCTGGCTGGCGGCGCTGCTGGACCCGATCGCCACTGCCGACTTCGCGGCCCACGCCGCGTTGCTGCGCACGGCGGGGCTGCCCGCGACGGCGGAGCGGGCCCGGGCGCTCACGCTCGCCCTGCACGGGGCGGTCCCGCAGCTACTGGCGGGCGCGCCGCAGACGCTGACCGCCGCCGGGCTGGACGACCTGGACGGTTTCGCCCGGGGCGTGCTGGACGCCGTATGCCCGCCCGCGCGGACGGAACCCACCCCGTGAGCGCGACGCCCCGCACCGACCGGGCGGTGGGTGCGGTCCTCGGCTCGGCGGTCGGGGACGCGTTGGGAGCGCCTTTCGAGTTCGGGCCCGAGGGCGCGTTCTCGGCACGCTTCCCGACGCCCGGCGGGGGCGGGGAGATGTGCGGAGGCGGCGGCTGGGATCCGGGCGAGGCGACCGATGACACCCAGATGGCCGTCCTCGTCGGCGAATCGCTGCTGGAGCACGGCGGGCTCCAACTGCCCGACGTCTTCGGCCGGTTCCAGCGGTGGGCGGCGGGCGAACCGAAGGACATCGGACTGCAGACGGAGGACGTGCTGACCAACGGCGAGCCCTGGGATCTCGCCGCTGCGCTGCACTTCCAGATCAACGCCCGGGCCGCGGGCAATGGTTCCCTGATGCGGGCCTCGACCTCCGCGGTGTACTTCGCCCGGGCCGGACGGAGCGCCACGATGGACGCCGCCCGGCGGATCGCGGGGCTCACGCACGGCGACGGGGCGGCCTGGGAGGGCACGGCGGTGCTGCACGAGCTGGTGCGGACCGCCCTGGCGGGCGCCGATCCGCTCGCGGCCCTCCCAGGGGTGCTCGCCGAGGTGGCCCCGGCCCACCGGGAGCGTTACGCCCGGGTCCTCGCACCCGACTGGTACCCCGGCCTGGCCACTGAGTTCAACGGAGCGGTGTGGCCGTGTCTGGGGACGGCGGTGTGGGCGTTGCGGACGACCGGCGGGTTCGAGGAGGCGCTACGGGCGGCCGTGGACGTCGGCGGGGACACGGACACGGTGGCCGCGGTGACGGGGATCCTGGCGGGCGCGGTCCACGGGGCCGGGGCGATCCCCGAGCGGTGGACCGGCCCGCTGCACGTACCGCTGCCCGGATACGGCGGCCGGGTGCTGGACGCCCGCGCGCTGCGGGACCTCGCGACGGCGCTCGCCGCCGGGCCGCCCGCGGCCTAGCGCTGTGGCCGCACGCCCGGCCCGCGTCGGCGGCCCGCGTCGGCGACCCGCGTCAGCGGCCGGCGGGCGCGTCCTGGGCCGCCGCTGCGAGCAGTCGCCCTTCCGCGTACCCGAGGGCGGCGGCGGGGAGATCCCCGGGGCGGCCGCTGTGCAGCACCGTCAGGGTGCCGGTGCGCGGCAGGCCCGGCTCGGGGCGGGCGCCGATGCGGCGCAGCGCCTGCGCGGCGACGGGCTCGGCCGAGCCGTGGTAGACGAGTGCGGCGCCGCCGGTGCGGGCGGCGAGCGCGGCCCGGATGGGGGCCTCGACGAGTTCGTAGTGCGTGCAGCCGAGGACCACGTCGGTGACGTCCGGCGGGGTCAGCGCGGCGGCCGCGGCGACGGCCCGTACGACGGCCTCCTCGTCCCCGTGCTCGACCGCGTCGGCCAGTCCGGGGCAGGGCACCTCGGTGACCCGGACGCCCGCGGCGAAGTCGCGGATCAGGCCTCGCTGGTAGGGGCTGCCGGTGGTGGCCGGGGTGGCCCAGATGGCGACCTTGCCGCCGCGGGCCGCGGCGGGCTTGATCGCGGGGACCGTGCCGACGACGGGAATGCCGGGCTCCAGCGCCGCCCGCAGGGTGGGCAGGGAGTGCACGGAGGCGGTGTTGCAGGCGACGATCAGCGCACGTGGGCGCAGCTCGGCCGCGGCGCGCGCGACCTCCAGCGCCCGGCCGGTGAGGTCGGCGGGGGTACGGGGACCCCAGGGCATGCCGTCGGGGTCGGAGGAGAGGACCAGGTCGGCGTCCGGCCGCAGCCGTCGCATCGCGGCGGCCGCCGCGAGGAGGCCGATGCCGGAGTCCATGAGCGCGATCTTCACTTGGTCACCTTAATCGACCCCCGCCCCCGGCCCACCCGCCACGCCCCCTTTCCGGACGCCGGAGCCCGTGCGCCGGGCGCCGTGGGCCACGTCCCGGGCCCCGGGCCGGCCCCGGGCCGCGGCGGACCGGCGTCGGTGCGCGACAGGCGCGGCGACTTTCGGCACACTGCGGGGATGGGCCCCCTCGGCATCGCCGCCTGCGCATCGCTCGCCGTCTGGCTCTGGCTCACCTTCGGCCAGGGCATGTTCTGGCGGACCGACGTCCGCCTGCCGCCGCGCACCCCGCCCGCCCGGTGGCCCTCCGTGGCCGTCGTCGTGCCCGCCCGGGACGAGGCGGGGGTGCTGCCGCTGAGCCTGCCGTCGCTGCTCGCGCAGGACTACCCCGGCGAGGCCGAGGTGTTCCTCGTCGACGACGGGAGCACCGACGGTACGGGCGCGCTCGCGCTGGCCCTCGCCCGCGAGCACCCCGGGCTGCCGCTCACCGTCTGCTCCCCCGGCGAGCCCGGGGCCGGGTGGACGGGCAAGCTGTGGGCGGTGCGCCACGGGATCGGCCTGGCCCGCGGCGCGCCGGCCGGGGCGCCGGAGTACCTGCTGCTCACCGACGCGGACATCGCGCACGAGCCCGACAGCCTGCGCGAGCTGGTCTCGGCCGCGGTCTCGGCGGACCTCGACCTGGTGTCGCTGATGGCGCGGCTGCGGGTCGTCAGCTTCTGGGAGCGTCTGGTCGTACCGGCCTTCGTCTACTTCTTCGCCCAGCTGTACCCCTTCCGCTGGATCAACCGCCCGGCGGGGCGGACCGCCGCCGCGGCGGGCGGGTGCGTGCTGCTGCGCACGGAGGCGGCCGTACGGGCGGGCGTACCGGAGTCGATCCGCCAGGCGGTGATCGACGACGTGTCCCTCGCCCGCGCCGTGCGGCGCAGCGGTGGCCGGATCTGGCTGGGGCTGGCGGAGCGGGTGGACAGCGTACGCCCGTACTCGGGGCTCGGGGACCTGTGGCGGATGGTCTCGCGCAGCGCCTACGCGCAGCTGCGCCACCAGCCCCTGCTGCTGGCCGGGACGGTGGCGGGGCTGGCGCTCGTGTACCTCGCGCCCCCGGTGACCTGCTGCGCGGGTCTGCTGACGGGGCGGCCCGTGGCGGCGTGGGCGGGCGCCGCGGCCTGGCTGCTGATGGCCGGTACGTATCTGCCGATGCTGCGCTACTACCGGCAGTCGGCGGTGCTCGCTCCGCTTCTGCCGCTGACGGCCCTGCTCTACCTGCTGATGACGGTCGACTCGGCCGTCCAGCACTACCGCGGGCGCGGCGCCGCGTGGAAGGGCCGCACCTATGCCCGCCCCAGCGACGCCTGAAACGCGCCCGGCCCTGGCCTGAACCCGCGTCATCCGAGGTCACAGCGATGTGACGCGGTTTCACCCGACTCCCCGTCAGGAGTGCACGAGTACGAACAAGCTGGGGTGGAAGCGACGAATCGTGCACGTGAACGTCAAGTGAAAGCTGGGGCGCTGACCTGCGAAGATGCAGGTCAGCGCGGTGTTGACGGGCCCTCGCTATGGACCCCGTGAAGTCGTGGGCTTAACTTATGTGCCATGACCTCCCCCCGCTCCACTTATGGCGGCGGTTACTACTCCGCGCCCTCCTTCACGGACACCCCCATCTACGACTCGCTCGTCGCCGAACGCGGCACCCCCCAGATCGCGCCCATCCGGGTACCGGCCGCCTATGACTCCATGGGCGGCGGCTACCAGGGGCACAACGCCCCCCAGGGCAACAACGGCGGCTACTCGGGCGGTTACCTGCCCGCGCTGCCGTCGGCCCTGCCCGCCCTGCCCGCGGCCCCCTCGCCGCAGCAGCCCGCCTACGGCTACCCGTACCAGCAGCAGGGCGCTCCGCAGCCCATGCCGCTGCACCACGCGCCCGCGCCGTACATCCCGCAGCAGCAGCCCGGCGCCCGCAGCGGGTACGCGCCGCAGCAGCAGCCCCGGCCGGTCGCCACGGCTTCCGGTTACGAGGCCATGCGCCCGGCCGCACCGCGGCCGATGCAGGCGGCGGCGCCGGTTCCGTCCGGCATGCCCTCCGGGTACGAGGACCAGTACGGCCGCCCGTACCAGGGGCGCGGATACTGAGGGCGCCCGCGGCGGATACCCGCTGGTAAGCCTCCGGGGGCGGCTGGAATGATGGCCCCCATGACCTCCTTGCGCGTCCAGGCGCTCCACGTCCATCCCGTCAAATCGGTAGCGGGGACCTCTCCTGATGAGGTGGCCGTGGAGCCCTGGGGTCTTTCCGGAGACCGGCGCTGGGCGGTGATCGACACCGAGGGCAATGTCATCACCCAACGCCAGCAGCCGCGCCTGGCGTTGGCCGCGGCCCGCCCGCTGGGGAGCGGCGGGGTCGCGCTGTCGGCTCCCGGACTGGCGACGACGGTGGTGGAACCGCCCGCGCCGGGGCCGCTGGAGCCCGTCGTGCTGTTCGGGAAGAAGATCGACACCGTCGTCGCGGACGGGGCCGGGCACGCCTGGTTCAGCGAGTACCTCGGCTTCCCGGCCCGGCTGGTGCACCTCGACGACCCGGCCGTACGGCGGCCCGTGGACCCGGACCACGCACTGCCGGGCGAGACGGTGAGCCTCGCCGACGGATACCCGCTGCTGGTGGCCACCCTCGCGTCGCTGGACGCGCTCAACGACCTGATCGCCCAGGGCGATCACCCGGATGAGGGCCCGCTCCCGATGAATCGTTTCCGCCCCAATGTGGTGGTGTCCGGGGCAGCGGCCTGGGCCGAGGACGGGTGGCAGCGCATCGAGATCGGGGACGCGGTCTTCCGCGGGGTCCGCGAGTGCGGCCGGTGCGTGATCACCACCACCGACCAGCTGACGGCCGAGCGCGGCAAGGAACCGCTCAAGACCCTGGCCCGGCACCGGCGGATCGGGAAGTCGCTGGCCTTCGGACGGCTGCTGGTGCCCGTCCGCACCGGGACGGTCCGGGTCGGCGACGAGGTCCGGATCCTCGACTGACCGCCCGCACGAGCGGCACACGCGAGGCACACGCGAGCGGCACACCAGGCGGGCCCGAGCCTCCGGAACGAGGCTGGGCCGACCCGCCCGGAGGGGACCGGGCCGGCCCGGCCGGATCCGGACTGACACCTTCGGGCGGCTCCCGGCGGGATCGGGAACCGAGCGGCCCCGCGGTGCCGTTGTGCCGAATGGGACGCGTGCCCACCCGTCGTCCGGCTGACCACCGGATCGGGTGACACACGTCTCGCGAGTCCCGGAATGCGCGTCCACGGGACATGGGCGAGGCTTGGACGCGCAGGCAGACGGAGGCAAGGGGGTGCCCGACCGTGTGGACGGCAATGGGAGTCTGGCGTTGGCGGCGCAATCCGCTGCGCCGGCCGACGGATCTGATCGAGGCGTGGGTGGCGTTCGCCGCCCTCGTGTGTGTGCTGGTGGTGGTTCCGGCCGTCGGCTGGACGGCCGGACTGCGGGTGGACGTGACCTTGCAGCGCGCCGTGCGCGAACAGCGGCAGGACCGGTATCTGATCCCCGCGGTCGTGGTCCGGCCCGCCGCTGATTCCCTCGGCGGGGCGTCCGCCGACCCCGCCGCGCAGCGGCAGTCACCGCAGCGGACCCAGATCGTCGCCGCGTGGACCGCGCCCGACGGCACCAGTCACCAGGGGACCGTCCCGGCCGCGCAGGAACCACCGCACCCGGGCGATCGGTTCCGGATATGGACCGACACCCAGGGCCGGGTCGTGGGGCGTCCGCTGGACCCCTCCACGGCCGCCGTGCACGCCGGGCTGGCGGGCCTGGCCGCCGCGATCGGCGCGGCCGCGCTGGTGGAAACGCTCCGGCGCATGGTCGTACGCCGCCTCATGCATCGGCGGTACACGCGGCTGGACAGGGCCTGGGCGGCGGCCGGACCCGACTGGGGCCGGGCGGGCGCGGGCAGCTGACCTGGCAACTCACCGGGCCCGCGCGCGCTACGGTGGACCGGCCGGTGCGGACACGGTCGCGAACGCGGGCCGTCCACGGCCGGTTCAGTCGCTTCGGCACGAGCACGAGGGTGGGGGCACGGCAGCACGATGGCACAGGGCACGGTCCAGGTGACGCACGGCGGGCCTTCTCGATGGCGGCGCCGCTCCGGTGAGTATCCGACGCTGACCGCCGCGCTCGCCGCCGCGGGTGACGGCGACGTCCTGTCCATCGCCCCCGGCACCTACCGCGAGAACCTGGTGCTGCACCATGCCGTCACCCTGCGCGGGCCCGAGGGCGGTCTGGGGTCGGTGCGCATCGCCCCGCCCGACGGGGTGGCGCTGACCGTCCGGGCCTCGGCGATCGTCCAGGATCTGCACCTGGAGGGGCAGGACCGGGCCGCGCCCGCGCTGCTCGTCGAGGACGGCGCCCCGGAACTGACCGACCTGCGGGTGAGCACCCGGTCCGCGGCCGGCATCGAAGTGCGCGGCGGGGCCCGGCCGGTGGTGCGCCGGTGCACCGTCGAGAACCCGACGGGCGTCGGCATCTCCGTGATCGACGGCGGCGGCGGGGTGTTCGAGGAGTGCGAGGTGGTGGCCGCCGGGCAGACCGGCGTCTCGGTGCGCGGCGGCGGCCATCCCCGTCTGGAGCGCTGCCGGATCCACCACAGCACCGGCGCGGGCATCGGCGTCACCGGCGAGGGCTCGGGCCTGGACGCGCTGGGCTGCGAGGTGTACGAGATCAAGGGCACCGGCGTGCAGATCGCCGCCCGGGCCACGGCGCGGCTCACCGACTGCTCGGTGCACCGCACCTCGGCGGACGGGGTCACCCTGGACACCGACGCCGTGCTGACCCTCGCGGGCTGCGACATCCACGACATCCCCGAGAACGCGGTGGACCTGCGCTCCCGTTCGGTGCTGACGCTGAGCCGCACCACCGTGCGCCGGTTCGGGCGCAACGGCCTGTCGGTGTGGGATCCGGGGACCCGGGTGGACGCCGACTCCTGCGAGATCCATGACAGTACGGGCGACTATCCGGCGGTCTGGATCAGCGACGGGGCGAGCGCTTCCCTCGACTCGTGCCGGGTACACGACGTGCCGGACGCGCTCTTCGTGCTGGACCGGGGCTCGCGCGCCGATGTGGTCGACAGCGATCTGTCCCAGGTGCGCAACACCGCCGTGTCGGTCAGCGACGGCGCCACCGCGCAGCTCGACGACTGCCGGATCCGGGAGGCGGCGACCGGGGCCTGGTTCCGCGACCACGGGAGCGGCGGCACCCTGGCCAACTGCACCATCGACTCGGTGCAGACGGGCGTGATCGTCACCAAGGGCGCCGATCCCGCGCTGGAGCGGTGCACCGTCAGTTCCGCCACCGAGGCCGGGTTCTACGTGTCGGCGGGCGGCCGGGGCACCTTCCACGCCTGCCGGGTGAGCGGCAGCTCGGGCTTCGGCTTCCACGTCCTCGACGGCTGCCGGACCTCGCTGACCCGCTGCCACACCGAGCGGTGCGCGCGCGGGGGCTACGAGTTCGCCGAGGACGGCCCTCTCGCCGAGGGCTGCACGAGCGACGAGGCCGGTGTGCGCGCCGGGGTCCTGGGCACGGCGTCCTCGGCGAGCGGCGGCGCGGGAGCCGGGGCCGGCGCGGGCGCGCGGGGCGGCGTACCGGCGGCGACAACGACCACGGCGGCAGCGGCGGTTGCGGCGGGCGCGGGGGCCGCGGGGGCTCGCGCGGCCCACCCGGAGGCCGCGGTTCCGGGCCAGCGGGCCGGGGACGGCGAGGGCCAGCCCGACGCCGCGGGCCGCGGTTCCGGTGAGGTGCTCGGGCAGCTCGACGCCCTCGTGGGCCTGGACAGCGTCAAGCGCGAGGTCCGCGCCCTGACCGACATGATCGAGGTGGGCCGCCGGCGCCAGCGGGCGGGCCTCAAGGCCGCCTCCGTGCGCCGCCACCTGGTCTTCACCGGCTCCCCCGGCACGGGCAAGACCACCGTCGCCCGGCTGTACGGGGAGATCCTGGCCTCGCTCGGCGTGCTGGAGCGCGGCCACCTGGTCGAGGTGTCCCGGGTGGACCTGGTCGGCGAGCACATCGGTTCCACTGCGATCCGTACCCAGGAGGCCTTCGACCGGGCCCGGGGCGGGGTGCTCTTCATCGACGAGGCGTATGCGCTGGCCCCGGAGGACTCGGGCCGGGACTTCGGGCGCGAGGCGATCGACACCCTGGTGAAGCTGATGGAGGACCACCGGGAGGCGGTGGTGGTCATCGTCGCCGGGTACACGGCGGAGATGGACCGCTTCCTGACCGTCAACCCCGGGGTGGCCTCGCGGTTCTCCCGGACCATCACCTTCGGGGACTACGGCCCGGGAGAGCTGCTGCGGATCGTGGAACAGCAGGCGGAGGAGCACGAGTACCGCCTCGGAGAGGGCACGACCGAGGCCCTGCTGGCGTATTTCACGGAGCTGCCGAAGGGCCCGGCCTTCGGCAACGGCCGCACCGCCCGCCAGACCTTCGAGTCGATGGTCGAGCGGCACGCGGGGCGGGTGGCCCAGCTGGCCGAACCGACCACGGACGACCTCACCCTGCTGTTCGCGGCGGACCTTCCGCTGCTGTCGGCTCCTTGCTGAACCCCTGGCCCGGTAGGTCCGCGAGGGCCAGCCGGGCCAGCAGGGCGGCACGTTCGGCGGCGAAGGCCGGGTCCGCCTGGTAGTCGGAGTGGCCGAGGACCGGTGCGGGCAGCGGGTGCAGGGCGGTACGTCCGTACGCGACCGGGTCGGCCAGCGGCCCCCGGTCCACGTCCCGTCCGGCGCGGTCCACGTCCCGTCCGCCCCCGTCCGTGGCCCGCTCCCCCGCCGCCAGGACCGGGCCACCGATCGGGTCGGTGGCGCGCCAGAGGTTGCGCCAGCACTCCACCTCGCGGTGCAGGGCGGTGAGCGGGCCGGGCCCGAAGTAGGCGGGGAACCAGCGCCCGTAGAGCCTGGCCAGCGGTGAGCCGTAGGTCAGCAGCGCGACCCGGCGGCGGACCTGCGGCGGCAGCTGCCAGACGGCGGCGGCCGCGAGCACACTGCCCTGGGAGTGACCGGAGATGACCAGTCGGCCGCCGGTCCGGTCGGTCCAGGTGGTCATCCGCCAGGTCAGGTCGGGCACGGCGCGCTCGGCGTAGCAGGGCGGGGCGAAGGGGTGCGCCGCGCGGGGCCAGAAGGTGCCCACGTCCCAGAGGATGCCGATGGTCCGGCGGGCGGAGGGGTCCTTGTAGGCGCGACGGCCCAGGGTGACGAAGAGGACGAACCCGAAGCCGACCAGCCAGGATCCGGCGTCCTGCGCGCCCCGGGCGGCGCTCTCCAGGACGGGTGTGGCGTGCCGGGCGGCCTCGCCCGGGACCTGCCCGCTGAGCCAGGCCCCGGCGACGGCGCCCGCGCCGAGGAGCAGCGTGACGGTGGAAACCGCGCCGACGAACCAGGGCGCCGAGTCGGTGAGCGCGGCGGCGGCCCGGGCGCCCGCGATGTGGCGGCTGCGCGCCCGGTCGGGCCGGGCCCCGGGGTACTCGGCGGCGATGGTCGCGGCCATCGCGCGCCGGGCGCGGGCGCCGCGCACCCCGAACCAGCAGGCGGCCAGCAGCAGCACGAGGAGCAGCGGCGGCAGTACGGCGGCCTGCCAGGACAGCAGCACGGGCGGCCCGGCCATCGGGCCCGCCGCCGGCCCCGCCACCGGGTCGGCCAGCCGGCCGGCCAGCGCCGCGGCCCCCGCCGGGGCGCTCCCCGCCGCGCCCGCCGCACCTGTCCCGCCCGCCACGCCCGCCGCGCCCGCGCCGTCCGCGGTCCCCGTACCGGTGCCGGTCCCGCCGGTGGCCCCCAGCCAGTCGCCCACCCATTGCGCGACCCCGCCGGACATCACCCCGCCGAGCGCGCACCCGAGCATCGCCACGGCGGGGCCGCCGAGCCCGCGCAGGGCGCCTCCGGTGCCCCGGCGGTGCAGGTGCGCGGCGACCGCCGACAGGACCAGCACACAGCCGCCCTGGGCCAGCGCGAGCGCCCCGAAGACGAAGTCCCCCGGGAGCCGCCCGGCAGAGGTCCAGCCCGGCCGGGACCAGCAGGCGTAGCAGAGCACGGCGGCCAGCAGGGCCAGCGCGCAGCCCGGCAGCAGGGTGACCACGGCGCGGTCGAGCCGGTGGTCGGCCCGGGATTCGGTGCGCCCGCGTCGGCAGACCACCCAGAGCACGACGACGCCCCCGGCCACGAGCAGGACCTGCGCGGTCCGCCCGGGCGCGGCGGGCAGCGCGCCCGCGGCCGCGTCGTGGCGCAGGGTCGGGACGGCGACGGCCGCCGCCACCGTGAGCAGCCCGGCGGCGGTGTGGGCGGCGCGCAGCCGGGCCACGAGCCGTCGTCCGTACCAGAATCCGGGGCGGCCGAGCGCGGGGGCGCCGCCCTCCACGCCGTCCTCGGCCTCGTCCGGCTCGGGTGCGGCCGGGGGCGGCGGCTGGGATTCGTAGGCGCTCCACGTACGGTTCGAGAGGTACCACAGGAGCCAGGTCAGTCCGGCCGGGACCAGCGCGCCCAGGGCCAGGCGCCGTCCGGGCTGCGACCACCAGCCGCCGTGCCCGGGCGAGAGGAACGCGAGCCAGGAGCGGGACGCGGCGCACCGCGCCGAGCCCGCGCACTGCCAGGCGAACAGGTCCAGGGAGACCTCGCAGGCGGCGGCGATCAGCAGCACGGTGAGGCTCAGCGCGACGATCCGTACGAGCACCCCGTACGCCCGCACCGCGCGGACGGCCCCAACGGGCGCGGGCGGCCGGGCCCAGTGGGCGAGGTTGGCCACCATGAACGGCAGGAGCAGCAGCCACAGCGCGCGGGCCCCGTTCCCGGAGGTGAGCCGGGACCAGCAGTAGACCTCGGGCACCGGGCGGCCGGTGTGGCGCTCGGGGTGGGCCTCGGCGTCCGCGTCGTCGGTGCGCCGGAAGACGGCGGCGGTGGAGTCCCCGGTGACGCGGACGGTGCGCGGATCGCCGAGGAGTTCCCCGGGGGCGGCGCCCGCGACCCCGTGGACCAGCAGTTCGAGCGCGAGCGGCGGCGCGGCGGCCGACTCGGGCGCGGGGACCGGGATGGGGACGGTGGTGGCGGGGACGGATGCGGACGCGGGGACGGGCGGGGCGGCGGGGCGGGGACGGGGCGTGGGGATGTCCGGCACGGTGGCCTCCACTCTCGGGGCGGCAGCGGCCCCGGTCACCCCGCCAGCATCCCGCGCGCGGGGCGCGCTGCCCAGCACCCGGACGGCTGACGCAGACATCTGACGATGAGACAGATATGGTGACGCGCACGAGCGTTCCCCTCACCACCTTGGGAGTTCCGTCATGGCTCGACGACTGCGCCCCGTGGGGCTGGACTTCACCGAAACCGCCCCGATACGCCTGGTGTTCACGGCCGAGGTGGCCGCCGCACCGGAGTCGGTGTACCGGGCACTGGCGGAGGACGTGACGGGCTGGCCGTCCTGGTTCAGGGCGGTGTCCCTCGCGCGGCCGACGCACGGCGGGGCGGGGCGGGAGATCAAGCTGATGGGCGGGGTGCGCTTCCAGGAGACGATCATGGCGGCGGACGCGGAGCGCCGGTACGCCTACCGGGTCGACCGGACCAACGTCCCCGGTGTGCGGGCCCTGTTGGAGGAGTGGCTGCTGACCGCGTCCGGCTCCGGCACCCGGGTCCAGTGGACCTTCGCGGCGGACGGCTCCACCCCGTTCCGGCTAGGGCTGACCGCCGCCCGGCCCGGGCTGGGGCACTCGTTCCGCACGGCGGTCCGGACCCTGGACGCCCGGCTGGCCGCGGCGGAGCGGTCCGCGGGGAAGTAAGCCCCCAGGAGGTGCGTGCGGGTGAGTGGGGGTCCGTACGCCCCGGCGGGCTTCAGGTCGTCGGGTGCCGGGCGACCAGGTCGCCGTATCCGCCCGCCTCCCACACCCGGATCCGGAAGTCCCGCAGGTTCAGGGAGGGGCCGCGGTCCTCGCCGGTGCGGCCGAAGTACACGCCCGCACACCGGGCGCAGAACCACCCCTCGGACCAGAGTCGTTCGGCGGCGGTCCGGCCCGCGGCGGTCCGCCTGCGGTGGGCGGTCTCGACGCGGAGCATGGCGCAGAACAGCGCCACGGCCGCCAGGATCGCGATCCCGGAGATCCAGGCGAGGTACGCCATGGGCAGTTCGGTCACGAACCGCCGGTCGCCGCCGTCCTGTTCGACCCACCAGCCGCCGGACTCGCGCCCGAACCAGCCGCCCGCGATCGCGCCCCACACGAACGTGCCGATCGAGACGAGGACGAGGGTGGCTCCCCAGCATCCGACGGAACCGGTGTCCGGTTCCTTCGGCGCCGGGGCGAGGGCGTTGGCCAGCGCCGAATTCGCCTCGCGGACGGACGTCCTGCGGTTGTTGTCCTCGTCGCTCCACTCGTCGCGGATGGTGGACTTGGCGGCGAGGTAGGCGGCGGGGACCGCCGTCACCTGGTCCTCGCGTCCGCACCGCGGGCAGCACAGCGTCCCGGGCGCCGCGCCGCCGTGGCCGCCATGGCCGTCGCTCGTACCCGCCGTACCGTCCGTACCCGCCATGGCTCCCCCGGGGCTCGGCGTGATCATGCGTCCGCCCAGCCTAGCCAGCGAATCCGCCACCGCCCAGAGTCCGTTCGTCCCGGTCCCGCCCCGGTCAGGCCACGGGTTCGTACCAGCTGCCCGAGGCCAGCAGGGTCTCGATGGTCTTGGTGTAGGGGGCCAGGTCGAGGCCCTGCGCGGCCACCCACTCGTCCGAGTAGTACTTGTCGAGGTAGCGGTCGCCCGGGTCGCACAGCAGGGTCACGACGCTGCCCGTGCGGCCTTCCGTCACCATCTCCGCGATGATCTTCAGGGCGCTCCACAGGCCGGTGCCGGTCGAGCCGCCCGCCTTGCGGCCGATGGCCCGTTCCAGCGCGCGGCAGGCCGCGACGCTCGCCGCGTCCGGCACCTTCATCATCCGGTCGATCGCGCCGGGCACGAAGCTCGGCTCCATGCGCGGGCGGCCGATGCCCTCGATGCGCGAGCCGCAGTCGCTGCTCGCGTCCGGGTCGTGGTGCGTCCAGCCGTCGAAGAAGCAGGAGTTCTCGGGGTCCGGGACGCAGATGCGGGTGTCGTGCTGCATGTAGTGCACGTAGCGGGCGATGGTCGCGGAGGTGCCGCCGGTGCCCGCGGTGGCCACGATCCAGGCGGGCTCGGGGTACCGCTCCAGGCGCAGCTGCTGGTAAATCGATTCTGCGATGTTGTTGTTGCCCCGCCAGTCGGTGGCGCGCTCGGCATAAGTGAACTGGTCCATGTAGTGGCCGCCGGTCTGCGCCGCCAGGACCGCCGACTCCTCGTACATCTTCATCGAGTCGTCGACGAAGTGGCATTCACCGCCGTGGAATTCGATCAGCCGGCACTTCTCCGGGCTGGTCGTGCGCGGCATCACGGCGATGAACGGGACCCCGATCAGCTTGGCGAAGTACGCCTCGGAGACGGCGGTGGAGCCGGAGGAGGCCTCGATCACCGGGCGGCCGGGCCGGATCCAGCCGTTGCACAGCGCGTAGAGGAACAGCGACCGGGCGAGGCGGTGCTTGAGCGAGCCGGTCGGGTGGGTGGACTCGTCCTTGAGGTAGAGGTCGATGCCCCACTCCTCCGGGAGCGGGAACCGCAGCAGGTGCGTGTCGGCGGAGCGGTTGGCGTCCGCCTGGACCTTGCGGACGGCTTCTTTCAGCCAGGCCCGGTAGTCGGCGTCGCTGCGGTCGATGTCGACGGTGGTGACCGTCTTACCGGTGGTGCTCATGCGCCTTGCTCCTCTGTGCGTGCTGTTTCCGTCTCCCCCCTGCTTTCGCAATGTACCCCCCTCACCTGCGCAAACAGTCACTTTGGGGTTCCATGCGAATGCCTTTTGGTTGCCTTCGGTTGCATGGCGGCGCACGGTGGGTGACTCTGGTGGGGCGTCACAGAGGGTGCAGCACCCGTAACACTCATGTCGGGGAGTCGCAGCCGTGATCAGTCATCCACGCAGGCACTGCGTCGTCGCACTGCAGGCCCTGCCACCGCGGATCGGCCAGGTCCGCCGCATCGTTTCAGCACAATTGCGCCACTGGCAGCTCGACCCGCTCATAGACCGGGCTGCGCTCGGCGTGACGGAACTGCTCAGCAACGTCCACCGCCACGCGCAGCCGGACAAGGCGTGCCGGGTCGAGATCGAGCTGCGGCTCGGCAGACTCACGGTCTCGGTCCACGACAACGACCCCAGACTGCCCGTGGCCAGGGACGCGGACCCGCTGGAGACCTGTGGGCGCGGACTCGCGCTCATAGCGGCGGTCAGCGAGTCCTGGGGCGCCCGGCCGCAGCCGGACAGCCGGGGCAAGGTGGTCTGGTTCTCGCTCCGCGCGGCGCCGGCGCCCGCCGCGCCCGCGCACCCGGTCCGGATCCGCCCCGAGCCGCCCGCCGAGCCGCTCGCGGACCCGCTCGCGCGCCCGGTGGTCCCGGTGGTCCCGGTGGCGGAACCCGCGCGGGTGGGCGCCCTCGGTCCCGTACCGGGATGAGCGCCCCGCCGGGGTGGGCCGGTGGCCGGATCAGGCCGCCGCCCCCAGGGCGCCGAGCGGATCGTCCAGGACGGGCTGCCACGCCAGCTCGGCCGCGCCGACCAGGCTGTTGTGGTCCAGGGTGCACGGCAGGATCGGTACGCCGCCGCTGCGGCCCCAGAGGCTGCGGTCCGCGACCACCGCGCGCAGCCGCTCCGGGTCCGCCTGCAGCAGCTCGCGGTGCAGCCCGCCCAGGATGATCCGGTCCGGGTTGAGGATGTTCACCAGCCCGGCCAGCCCGAGCCCGAGCCGGTCGATCAGTTCCTCCGCGGCCGCCCGTACCGAGGGGTCGGCGTACTCCGCGCGCAGCAGGTCACGGGCCTGCTGGAGCAGCGAGACCTCGGGGCCCGGGATGCGGCCCGCCGCCGTCAGGAAGGCCAGCGGGTCCGCTTCCACGTCCAGGCAGCCGCGGCTGCCGCAGTGGCAGGCCCGGCCCTCCGGGTTCACCGTGAGGTGGCCGACCTCCAGGGCCAGGCCCGAACTCCCGCTGTGCAGACGCCCGTCCAGGACCAGCGCGCCGCCGACGCCGCGGTGGCCGGTGGCCACGCAGAGCAGGTGCTGGGCGCTGCGCCCGGCGCCGTGGCGGTGCTCGGCCAGGGCGGCGAGGTTGACGTCGTTGCCGGTCAGGGCGGGGCCCTCGATCCCGGCCGCGCGGACGCACCGCGCGAAGATGGACCGTACCGGCGCACCGGCGGGCCAGGCCAGGTGCAGCGGGTTGAGCGCCGTGCCGTCCGGTTCCGCGACCGCCGAGGGCACGGCGAGGCCCGCGCCCACACACCGGCGGCCGCTCCCGGCGAGCAGCGCGGCGCCCGCTTCGACGACCGCGCCCAGCACCTGGGCCGGGTCCGCGGACACCTTCACCTTGCCGGGGGTGGTGGCCACGATGCGCCCGCCGAGGCCGACGAGCGCGGCCCGGAAACCGTCGGGGTGGACCTGGGCGGCCAGGACGACCGGGCCGTTCTCGTCCACCGACAGCCGGTGCGAGGGACGGCCCTGGGTGCCGCCCGCGCCGCCGGGGCGGGAATCGACGCGGATCAGGCCGAGTGCCTCCAGCTCGGCCGCGACGGCCCCGGCGGTGGCACGGGTCACTCCCAGCTCGGCCGTGAGGACCGCGCGGGTCGGCGCCCGCCCCGTGTGCACCAGCTCCAGCGCCGGACCGAGCGCGCCGCGGCCCCGCTCCAGCCGGGTCCGCGTGGCCGCCGTGGCCGCGTCCCCCCGCACGTCCGCAGGCATGTCCGCGGTCGCTCCCGCGGTCGCTCCCGTGGTCACGTCCGTGGTCACGTCGGCGGCCCGCCGCGGGGTCGTGTTGCCGTTCATGACAGCGATCCTCGCATGATCGGCAGGTCAAGGGCGCCGCCCTCAGCCGAGCCCGCCGACGCGCAGGGTGATGTTCAGCCGCCCGGTCAGGCCCAGGAAGGGCGGAGCCGTCCCCGGGAGGACCTTGGGCACCGAATGAAAGGCCCTTCGGGCCGGACCGCCGAAGACGAACAGGTCGCCGCTGCGCAGCTCCACGTCCCGGTACGGGCGGCCGCGCGAGGCGGTGTTGCCGAAGCGGAAGACGCAGCTGTCACCGAGGCTGAGCGAGACCACCGGCGCCGGGGAGCGTTCCTCCGCGTCGCGGTGCATGCCCATGCGGGCGTCGGCGCCGTAGAAGTTGATCAGCGCGATGTCGTACGCCGCCGGGCCGCCCGGCACCGCGGGCTCCACCGCGGCCGCGGCCACGGCCTCCCGGCCCAGCTCCGCGAGCCACCCGGGCATCGGCTTGACCGGCGCCCCGTCCCCGTCGACCACGGTGCGGGCGTAGCCGTACGGGTACCAGTGCAGCCCCAGGCAGACCTGCCGCGCGGTCATCGCGCCGCCGCCCGGGGTGTGGACCGTGCGCAGCCCGGCGGGCGGGCGGGCCCAGTCGCGGCAGGCGGCCAGCAGGGCGAGCTGGCGCTCCGGGCCGAGCCAGTCCGGCACGTGGACCGCGCCGGGCGCGATCTCGGTCCGCTCGCGCGGGAAGAGTTCCGGGGCCGGTCCGGAAGGGGGGAGTGGCCGCTCCATGTCCCCATTGTCGGTGCCCGCTGGCAGACTCGCCGCATGGAGATCATCGAGTACGTGAAGACACTTGACCTCGAAGGCCGGTTGCTGGCCGACGCGGCCGAACAGGCGGGCCCCGACGCCCTGGTGCCGTCCTGTCCCGAGTGGCGGGTGGCCGACCTGCTGCGGCACACGGGGGCGGTCCACCGGTGGGCGGCAGGATTCGTCGCGGGCGCCCTGGCCGAGCCCGGGCCCTTCCCCGAGGCTCCGGAGCTGACCGGCGCCCCGCTGCTGGCCTGGTTCCGCGAGGGGCACGCGGCTTTGGTGCGGACGCTGACCGACGCTCCGGCCGATGTGCGGTGCTGGACCTTCCTGCCGACGGACCCGCCCTCCCCGCTGGCCTTCTGGGCGCGCCGCCAGGCGCACGAGACCGCGGTGCACCGGATGGACGCGCAGGGCGCGCTCGGCGTCGCGTTCTCCCCGGTGGAGGCGGAGTTCGCGGCCGACGGGGTGGACGAGGTGCTCACCGGTTTCCACGCGCGGCCGAAGAGCCGGGTCCGCACGCCCGAGCCGCGGGTGCTGCGGCTGCGCGCCTGCGACACCGGCGGGGCCTGGACCGTACACCTGTCGGCCGATCCCGCCCGCACGGTCCGGGGCGAGGCGGGTCCGGCGGACTGCGAGGTGACGGGCACGGCGGCGTGGCTGTACACGGCACTGTGGAACCGCACCCCGCTGGACGGCGCCGGGGTGAGCGGTGACGCGTCACTGGCCCGGCTGTGGCGGGAGACGGCGGGGATCTGAGGGCGCGGGGGCCGGCGGCGCAGGGAGGGGCGTCGGCGGCCGCGGGGATCCGTCAGACACCACCTAGCCGCTCGCGGGCGGTGACGCCGCGCTGCTCGACGGGGAGCACTCCGGTGGCGGCGGCCAGCCCGTAGGGCGGCATGTCCCCGTAGATCGACTCGTACGAACCGGCCGGGACGATGTAGGTCTCGTGCCACAGCCCCACGTGCTGCCGGGAGCCGCGCTCGAACCGGTTGATCAGGGCCCAGGCCACCCGTCCCGCATTGGATAGCTCAACTATCCCCTTGGATGGGATAGTTACACTATTCAATGACGCCCACAAGCCCATTCCGGGGAAGCCCGGGGGAAGGACGGCCGATGCGCCTCGCGGACCTGAGCGAGCAGAGCCAGGTCTCGCTCGCGACCATCAAGTACTACCTGCGCGAGGGCCTGTTGGCGCCGGGGCGCCGGATCAATGCCACGCAGGCCGAGTACGACGATTCGCACCTGCGGCGGCTGCGGCTGGTGCGGGCGATGATCCAGGTCGGGCGGATGCCCGTGGCCACCGTGCGCGAGGTGCTGGCGCGGGTCGACGACGGGTCGCTCGGCCGGACCCTCCGCCTCGGCGCCGCGCTCTGGGCCCTGCCCCGGGCGGCCGAGCCCGAGCCGGACGACCCGGACGTGGCCGCGGCCCGCACGGAGGTCGACCGGATGCTCACGGGGCTCGGCTGGAGCGACACGGCGGAGATCGGCTGGCTCTCGCCCGTCTACCGGGAGCTGGTCGCCTCGGTGGCCTCGCTGAACCGCCTCGGCTACCCGCTCGACGCGGCGGACCTCACGCCGTACGCCCTCCAGATGGAACAGACGGCGATCCACGACCTCGACCGGATGGAACGGCTGGACGGCGCCATGGAACAGGTGGAGTCCGCGGTGGCGTCGGCCGTCCTGTTCGAACCGGTCCTGCTGGGCCTGCGCCGCCTGGCCCAGGAGCAGCAGGCCGCGCGCCGCTTCGGGCTGGCGGACTGAACCGGGGCGCCCTGAACCGGCGGAGACCGGACCGGCGGGCCCGGGCCGGCGGCCCGTCAGCCGAGGGTGGCCGCGTAGGTGGTCTGGGGGCGGAATTCCCAGTCCGGGGTGGCGTTCCAGGGGTTGGGCATGGCCGTGCTGGTCGCGTAGGCGTAGCCCGCGCCGCGGGTGAAGGCCGTGCTCAGGGTCGTGCGCATCGCCGCGGCGTCCGGGACGTCGTGGACCAGGTGCCAGAAGGCGGTTCCGCTCGGGTCGAGTTCGGCGCCCGCCCGGTAGCCCGTCCGCTCGCTGAAGACGTTGCCGCCGAGCCAGCCGCTGCCGCGGTAGGCGGCGTAGGTGTCCTCGAAGGTCACGAAGATGTCGGCGGTGCGGTGGCCCGGTTCGAGGTAGCAGTCGGCGATGGCCGTGCCGGGGTTGTCGACCACCAGGTCGGGGGCGGCCGGGTCGACGGCCTGCATCGCGTCCTGGACGTAGCGGTGGTAGTCGGCGTAGAGGTCGCGCGTCGCGTTCGCCGGGCCGCAGTCGCGGCTGACGACGTCGAAGAAGATGCCGTCGACATGGAGGCGGCGGTCCGCCGTCTTGAGGTAGTGGTCCACGGAGGCCTTGACCTCGGCCGGGGGCCGGTTGCCGTGGTCGGTGTGGACGTAGCCGAGCACCCTGGTCCGCTCGCCGTTGGCCGTGGTCCCGCCACGTAAGACATCGGCCCGGGCCTGCCAGGGGGCATCGAAGGGGGCGTCGCCGTTGCCGGGGTTGAGGACGACCACGGCGGCGGCCGGGCCGGTGGCGGTCAGCTCGTCCAGCATCGGATCGTCCGCCCAGACGTACGCCGGGACCGCGATGTCCAGGCCCCGCACCCCGGGTATCCGGGCCCGGACCGGCTCGCTCGGCCCGGGGGCGGGTGCGGGCCCGGACGTCGGCGGGGCCTGCCGCGACGCGGCCGCGGAGCCCGGGGCGGAGGAGGGGAGCGCCGGCGCGGGCGCGGCGAGGACGGCGACCGTCAGGACGGCGTAGAGAGCCCTCGATGCGCGAGTCGTGGCCATGATTTCTTCCTCCGGCAGGCGTCTGGGCGACTGGGCACCGACGCGAGGAAGACTAGACGCGCCGGGGGCCGGGGGTGGCGGAACCGGTTCGCTTCGTGTGAGGAACAGACAAGCGACCTGTCACCTCGTCATCTCATCTTCCCGGACGGCCGTCACATCGCCCTTACGGCGCGGGCGGCACCGGCAGCCCCACCTCGTACGCGAGCCGCCCCGCGGCGTGCTCGAAGAACAACTCCCGCTCCTCGACCACCCGGTGGAACTGGCCGAACAGCTCGAAGGAGATCAGGCCCACCAGCTGCGCCCAGGCGACGACCAGTGCGGGCGCGGCCTCGGCCGGCAGCCCGGGGGCGAAGTCCGCGGCCATCCGCTCCGCCTCGGGGCGCAGCACCGGCGCGACCGGGGGCAGGGCCAGGCCGGGCCCCTCATAGGCGGCACGGACGATCGCGATGAGGGCGTTGCCGACGCGGGAGGCGGGGACGACGGTGGATTCGGGAGCGGCGTAACCGGGGACGGGCGACCCGTAGATCAGCGCGTACTCGTGCGGGTGCGCGAGGGCCCAGGTGCGGACCGCCCGGCAGACCGCGAGCCAGCGCTCGCGGGGCGGGGCGGTGGCGGTACGGGCGTGCGCGGCCTCGGCGGCGGCGCCGAGGCTGTCGTAGGCGTCCACGATGAGCGCGGTGAGCAGGTCGTCACGGCTGGGGAAGTAGCGGTACAGGGCCGAGGAGACCATGCCCAGCTCGCGGGCGACGGCGCGCAGCGAGAGCTTGGCGGCCCCCTCGGCGGCCAGCCGGCGGCGCGCCTCGTCCTTGATGGCGGCGGTGATCTCGGTACGGGCGCGTTCCCTGGCCCCTCGCACGGTGCTCATGGGGATCAGTGTGGCACGAGGGTGGAGCACCGCCCAAGAATGAGATCGTCGATCCATTTCGAGAGCACTGCTCTTGCATTGGCGCAGCGATCCATGGACACTGATCTCAAGCGAGAGCACCGCTCTCGAAAATGAAGTCTCCCGGAGGTCACCATGAGCACGCCCGCCCCCGTGCCCGCGTCCGCGTCCGCCGCCACCCCCGCCCCGTACTACCGGAAGGGCGGCGCCTTCGGCATCCGCTTCAACGCCCTGTTCGGCAGGCTGGCCCGGCTGGGCATCAGCCTCGCCGGAACCGCCGAGATGTCCGTCCGTGGCCGGACCTCCGGCCGGATGCAGCGCATCCCGGTCAACCCCTACACCGACCACGGCGCCCAGTACCTGGTGTCCGCCCGCGGCCACTCCCAGTGGGTGCGCAACATGCGGGCCGCGGGCGGTGGCGAACTCCGCCTGGGCCGCAAGGTCCGCACCTTCACCGCGGTCGAGCTGACCGACCCCGCCGAGAAGGCCGTCGTCCTGCGCGGCTACCTCGTCAAGTGGGGCTGGGAGGTCAACCGGTTCTTCCAGGGCGTGACCGCACGGTCCTCCGAGGAGGAACTGCGCGCGGCCGCCGCGGACCACCCCGTCTTCCGCATCACGGTGTCGGACTGACGGAGTGCTGGGCCGACGGGGTTGAACCTGCTCCGGGGTTAAACCTGCTCCCGCCCCTGCCCCTGCCCGCGGTCCAGCGCGTGCAGCGCCTTCCGGGCCAGCGGGTACGTACGCACCAGGTCGGCCAGGTTCGTCGAGCCGCGGGTGATCCGGGCGAACGCCCGCCAGGCCGGCCCGAACCCGATGAGCGCGGTGTGCAGCACACCCGGCCGTGCCACGAACACGCCCAGCATCCGCTTGCCGACGCCCATCTCCACGCCGAGCCCGGCCTTGACGGCGAAGGCGTAGTTGAGGGCCTGGCGCCGCGCGTCCACCGCGTCCGGCGCCTCGGAGATCTTCACGGCCCACTCCCCCGCGAGCCGTCCGGAGCGCAGCGCGAAGGAGATGCCCTCGCGGGTCCACGGTTCCAGCAGCCCGGCCGCGTCGCCCGCGACCAGCACCCGGCCGCGCGAGAGCGGCGAATGCGGCGTGCGGCAGCGGGTCAGGTGCCCGGAGGAGACGGAGGCTTCGAAACCGGCCAGCCCCAGCCGGGCGATGAAGTCCTCCAGGTAGCGCTTGGTCGCCGCGCCCTCGCCCTTCGCCGAGATCACTCCGACGGTGAGGGTGTCGCCCTTGGGGAAGACCCAGCCGTAACTGCCGGGCAGGGGGCCCCAGTCGATCAGGACCCGGCCCTTCCAGTCCTCGGCCACGGTCGGCGGGACCGGGATCTCCGCTTCCAGGCCCAGGTCGACCTGGTCCATCTCGACCCCGACGTGGGCACCGATCCGGCTCGCGCTGCCGTCCGCGCCGATGACGGCGCGGCCCAGGACGGTCTCCCCGTCCGCCAGCACCACGGCGACCGTGCGCCGGTCGGGCACCGCCGGACCGTGCTGCTCGACGCGCGAGACGGCTGTGCCGGTGCGTACGGTCGCGCCCGCCTTCTCGGCCTCGGCGACCAGCCCGGCGTCGAACCCGGCGCGGTTGACGAGGCCGAACAGCATGGTCTTGGAGCGGCGGGTCCGGGTCAGTCTGCCGTTGAGGGAGAAGGTGACCGCGTGGATGCGGTCCTCCAGCGGCAGCACGAAGCCCGGCGGCAGCGCGTCCCGCGAGGGCCCGATGATCCCGCCGCCGCAGGTCTTGTAGCGGGGCAGTTCGGCCTTCTCCAGCAGCAGCACCCGTCGCCCGGCGGCGGCCGCGGCGTGCGCGGCCGAGGCTCCGGCCGGTCCGGCGCCGACCACGATCACGTCCCAGACGTCGTCCGGTACCTGCGCCCCGTCGGTCACCTGCGGCCCGTCGGTCACCTCCGCCACTTCGCCCGCCCCCTGCGCGTCCTGCCCTGCGTCGCCCGCGTCGCCCGCGCTGCCCGCATTGCCTGCGTCGCCCGCGCCGCCTTCATTGCCCGCGCCGTGTACGTCGTCGCTGCTCACGATGTGCTGCTGCTCCTGATCACGCGTTGGTCCCGTTGGTCCCGACGGTCCCGGGGTCCCGATGCCGGGGAAATCCTACGGCGCGAGTCCGGCTCACCCCGCTGTGGGAGGATCGGACCGTCATACGCCGTAATCCGGCGTACGCACGCATGCCCGTATCCCCGCCCGTACGCACAACAAACGTCGCACCCAAAAGGAGCGTGCCCATGTCGACCGATCCGATCGTCGAGACCGTCGCCTCGCTGATGCCCCGCGCCAAGCAGGAGCTTGCCGAGCTGGTGGCCTTCCAGTCGGTTGCGGACTGGGCGCAGTTCCCCAAGAGCGAGAGCGAGGGCGCCGCGAACTGGGTGGCCGACGCGCTGCGCGCCGAGGGCTTCCAGGACGTGGCGCTGCTCGACACCCCGGACGGCACCCAGTCGGTGTACGGCTTCCTGCCCGGTCCGGCGGACGCCCCCACCGTTCTGCTCTACGCCCACTACGACGTCCAGCCGCCGCTCGACGACGCGGCCTGGATCTCCCCCGCCTTCGAGCTGACCGAGCGCGACGGCCGCTGGTACGGGCGCGGCTCGGCCGACTGCAAGGGCGGGTTCATCATGCACCTGCTGGCGCTGCGCGCGCTCAAGGCCAACGGCGGGGTCCCCGTCAGCGTGAAGGTCATCGTCGAGGGCTCCGAGGAGCAGGGCACCGGCGGCCTCCAGCGGTACGCCGAGGCGCACCCGGAGCTGCTGACCGCCGATGCCATCGTCATCGGTGACGCGGGCAACTTCCGTCTGGGTCTGCCGACGGTGACCGCGACCCTGCGCGGGATGACCCTCATCAAGGTCAAGATCGACACCCTGGGCGGGAACCTGCACTCCGGGATGTTCGGCGGCGCCGCCCCGGACGCGCTGGCCGCGCTGATCCGGGTGCTGGACTCGCTGCGCGCCGCCGACGGTTCGACCACGGTGGACGGTCTCGCCGCGGACGCCGTGTGGGAGGGCCTGCAGTACCCGGAGGCGGACTTCCGCGCCGACGCGCGGGTACTGGACGGGGTCGAGCTGATCGGCGACGGCACGGTCGCCGACCGGCTGTGGGCCCGTCCGGCCGTGACCGTGCTGGGCATCGACTGCCCGCCGGTGGTGGGCGCCACCCCGTCGGTGCACGCCGGTGCGGGCGCGCTGATCAGCCTGCGCGTGCCGCCGGGCGTGGACGTCGCCGATGCGATCAAGCTGCTGGAGGCGCACCTGGTGGCGCACACCCCGTGGCAGGCGCGCCTCGAACTCGAAGTCGTCGGCCAGGGCCAGCCGTTCCAGGCGAAGACCGACAGCCCGGCGTACGCGTCGATGCGCGCCGCCATGCAGGTGGCGTACCCCGGCCAGGAGATGCAGATCAGCGGCATGGGCGGATCGATTCCGCTGTGCAACACGCTGACCTCGCTCTACCCCGAGGCCGAGATGCTGCTGATCGGGCTGAGCGAGCCGGAGGCGCAGATCCACGCGGTCAACGAGAGCGTGTCGCCGGAGGAGCTGGAGCGGCTCTCGGTCACCGAGGCGCTGTTCCTGGTGAACTACGCGGAGTCCAGGCGCGGCTGAGACCGTCCCGGTCTCCCGCCCGCATCCGCTCGTATCCGCTCGTATCCGCCCAGGGCGCACTGCGCTCTGGGCGGAGTCCGCTGCGGGTGAAGCGGCCCGCTCCGGGGGCGTGGTGGAGCGTACGTTCGCTCCATGGATCTCGTGGACGTCATCCCGCGGCGGCTGTACATGCTCCGCCACCCCATCGGCCAGGCCTACTTGTGGCGCGACGGTGAGGCGCTGACCCTGATCGACTCCGGCCCGGCGGGCTCCGCCGCCGGGACCGAGGAGGCGATCCGCTCCCTGGGGCTGCGCCCCGAACGCCTGGAGCGGATCGTGCTGACGCACTGTCACCGCGACCACGTCGGCGGCGCGGGTGAACTGGCCGCCCGCTGGGGCGCTTCGGTGGTGGCGCACCGCCTCGACGCACCGGTGATCCGCGGCGAGCTGCCGGTGCCGGAGCCGGTGCTCCTCGACTGGGAGGTCCCGTTGTACGAGCACGGGCTCACCGTCCCCGAGGCGCCGCCGACCCCGGTGGACCGGGAGGTGGAGGACGGCGAGGCGCTGGACTTCGGGGACGGGGCGTACGTCGTGCACGCGCCCGGGCACACCGACGGCAGCATCGGCGTCCATCTCCCGCGCCACGGCGTGCTGTTCACCGGTGACGCCGTGGCGGCGGTGGGACAGGTGATGCTCGGGGTGTTCAACGTGGACCGGGCCCGCGCCCTGGAGTCGCTGCGGCGGCTGGCCTCCCTCGCCCCGTCGGTGGCCTGCTTCGGGCACGGCGATCCGGTCACCGAGCACACCGCGGCCGCCCTGAAGGCAGCCGCGGAAGAGACCTCCGGCTGAGCTTGGGACAGTCCCCCGGAGGCGGGCCGTCAGGGGGTGACGGGTCAGGCCGTCACGGCGTGCCGACCGGGACCCCCGCCTCCAGGTTCAGGACGGTCGCCCGCTCCCGCGCCCGCAGCGCCCAGCGCAGCCGTTCGAAACGGTTCTTCGGGAGCAGCCCGGCCGCCTCCGCCTCGGTGACGAACCGCCAGGCCCGCAGCTCGGGACCCGGCAGCCGGACCCGCGCCGCCGCCTCCGGGGACAGCCGGCCCCCGTCGAAGATCAGCCGCAGCCCGCCGTAGGCCGGGGAGCAGGGCGGTTCCCAGTCGATGACCAGTAGCCCGGGCGGGTGGTCGAGTACGACGCCCAGTTCCTCGGCGACCTCCCGCACCCCCGCCCGGGCGGGCGCCTCCCCGGCCTCGACCACTCCGCCGGGGAACTCCCAGCCGGGCTTGTACGTCGGATCCACCAGGAGCACCCGGTCGTGCTCGTCGAAGAGCAGCACCCCGGCGGCGACGGTCTCGGCGGTGGGTTCCGGTGTCTGCACGATGTCGCAGAGCGCGACCTCGTCGGAGCGCAGCGCCTCGGCGATGCGGCGCGCGGTCTCCCGGGGCGTCAGGGCGCCGTTGTCGACGACGTGCGCGTCGGCGGTGAGCCAGCCGAGCGCCTGGCGGTAGGGCGCGAGGTGCGCGTACGCCCACTCCCGGGCTTCGCCGCGGGCGGCGATCCGCTGACGCAGGATCGTTTCCTCAGGGGCCAGCAGCACGTGCCGGACCGCGATCCGACGGGCGGCGAGCGCGCCGAAGATCTCGTCGCGGTACTCCTGGCGCAGCAGAGTCATGGGCACCACGAGCACCCCGCCCACCTCGGCCAGCAGCGCGGCGGCCGTGTCCACGACCAGGCGCCGCCAGCTCGGCAGGTCCTGGTAGTCGGACACCTCGTCGAGCCGCTCGCGCGGCAGCAGGAGCCGGAGGGCGTCACCGACGGTCTCGGGGTCGTACAGGGTGGCGTCCGGCAGCAGCCCGGTCAGTTCACGGGCCGTGCTGGTCTTCCCGGCCCCGAAAGTGCCGTTGATCCAGACAATCACGATTACCCCTCTTCCCGAGACACCCTCGGCTCGTCCGAACCCCCAGTGGCTTGCCCGCACCAGCCCGTCGCGGAAACCCGGTAATCGGCCGAGGTGCTTATCCTCAAGGTCAGCGCGTCGTGCCAGGGCGCGCGACCGCCGTGCCCGCCACCACCGGAGGTTCCCCGCCGTGCCGCACTCCCGCCCTTCGCCCGAGCCCCGCTACGGCCGGCGGCCGACGATGAAGGACGTGGCGACCCGGGCGGGGGTCGGTCTGAAGACCGTGTCCCGGGTCGTCAACGACGAGCCCGGGGTCACCCCCGACACCGAGAAGCGGGTCCACGACGCCATCGAGGAGCTGGGGTTCCGGCGCAACGACAGTGCGCGGGTGCTCCGCAAGGGGCGTACGGCGACGGTCGGGCTGGTCCTGGAGGATCTCGCCGACCCGTTCTACGGGCCGCTGAACCGGGCGGTGGAGGAGGTCGCACGGGCCAACGGCGCCCTGCTCATCAACGGTTCCAGCGCCGAGGACCCGGACCGGGAGCGGGAGTTGGCGCTCGCCCTGTGCGCGCGCCGGGTGGACGGGCTGATCGTCATCCCGGCCGGGGACGACCACCGCTATCTGGAGCCGGAGATCCGGGCCGGGGTGGCGACGGTGTTCGTGGACCGCCCGGCGGGCCGGATCGACGCGGACGTGGTGCTCTCGGACAGCTTCGGCGGCGCCCGCGACGGAGTGGCCCACCTGATCGCGCACGGCCACCGCCGGATCGGTTTCATCGGCGACCACCCCCGCATCCACACGGCCACGGAGCGGCTGCGCGGCTACCGGGCGGCCATGGCGGCGGCCGGGCTCGCGGTGGACGGGGCCTGGGAGTCCCTCGGCTCGACCACCCCGGAGCGGGTCACCGCGGCGGCCACGGCCATGCTCGCGGGCCCGGACCCGGTCACCGCCGTCTTCGCGGGCAACAACCGGGTGACGGTGACGCTGGTACGGGTCCTGGCCTCGGCCGCCGCCGCGGGAGCGCGCCCGGTGGCGCTGGTGGGCTTCGACGACTTCGAACTCGCGGACCTGATCCGCCCCGCCGTCACCGTGGTCGCCCAGGACGCGGCGGCCCTGGGCCGGGTCGCGACCGAACGCCTCTTCCAGCGCCTGGCCGGTGCGGACCTGCCGCCGGCCCGGATCGAACTCCCGACCCGCCTGATCGCCCGCGGCTCGGGCGAGATCCGTCCCTGACGCCCCGTGAGCCTCACCGGATGAGGCCGCGCAGGACCGGCACCGCGCCGCCCGCGGCGGTGAGCCCCGCCAGGACGGCCAGCGCCGTGTGAGTGCCGCCGAGGTGGGTCAGTACGCCCACCGCGCAGCCGATCAGTGCGGCGGTCACGAGGACGAAAGCGGTGTGCAGGGTCAGGAAGGGTTCGGGGAGCGACGGGTCCGTCGGCGAGTTCGTCATGGTCCGATGTCAGCAGCCCGCGCGTCCCCAAAGCGTCGGTACCGAACGAAGCCGGACGACTTCGGATCGACCCCGAACCCCCGCGAACGGCGCGGGTGTTCCGTTCTGTTCGGCGAAGTCCGGGACCGGACGGCCGGAGCCGTTCTAGCCTGGTGCGCGATGGATCCACAGAGCACGTTCGACGAGGAACTCCAGACCTTCGCCGCCCGGTTGCGCGCCCTGCGCCTCGAACGCGGGAAGCGCTCCTACCGGGAACTCGCGGCCCGTGCCGCGCGCTCCGGCACCGCCATCCGGCTGCCGGTGGCGACCCAGAGCGACGCCTTCCGCGGCAAGCGGATGCTGGGCTTCGACACACTGATGGGGCTCGTACGGATCCTGTACTCCTACGACGAGTACGGCCAGGAGATCGCGGTACCGCCGCACTCCGCCCCGGAGTTGGAGCGGTGGCGCCGCGACTGGCGCGCCCTGGCCGCACGGCAGCCGACGGCCCCGGGCAGGCCGAAGACCGCGCCCCGTCCCATGTCCGGGCCCGCGCCCCATCCCGTGCATGAGCCCTCCCCGGACTCCGAGGGACGCGAAGCACCCTCCCCCGAAGCCTTGTTCACCCCGGTCCGTCGCTTGGCCGAACACCCCGACACCACCTGGAGCGTGGCCTTCTCCGCGGACGGCAGCCTGATCGCCACCACCTGCGAGGACGACCGGGTACGGCTCTGGAACACCGCTACGGGGAAGGAGTCCGGCGAGCCGCTCCCCGGGACCTTCCCCGTCGTGTTCACCCCGGAGGGCCGGATCCTGGTGGTGGACGCCGGGGACCGCTCGGCGGTCCGGCCCTACGACGTCGCGACCCTGCGCCAGGACGGGCCCGCCCTGACCCGAGGAGTCCCGCCGATCCGTGCGATGGTCCACCAACCCGACTCGGGCGGAGTGGTCCTGCTCGGCTTCGGCGGGGGCGTACTGC
Organism: Streptomyces sp. NBC_00536; assembly: GCF_036346295.1. NCBI lineage: Bacteria > Bacillati > Actinomycetota > Actinomycetes > Kitasatosporales > Streptomycetaceae > Streptomyces > Streptomyces sp. NBC_00536. The sequence continues at coordinate 999,214 of NZ_CP107819.1, forward strand.
TCTGGAACCCGGCGATCGGCGACCACAGCATCCCGTTCCAACCCGGCCCCGATGGGCCGCGCGCGCTCACCCGCACCGTCGACGGACGTCTCCTCGCCGCCGGGCCCGGCGGCGGGGTGTGGGATCTGTTCCAGGAGCGACCCAGGGTCGAGGAGCCCCTTGTCCCGCCCGTGGAGGGGGCGGGGGTGATGGCCCTCTCGCCTGACGGCCGGATGGTCGCCTTCGGCCGCCCCGACGGCAGCGCGGGCCTGCTGGGCACACGGCCCGGCGCCCCGGTCCGCCCCCTCACCGGTCACCGGGACTCGGTCAACGCGCTGGCCTTCTCGCCCGACAGCCGACTGCTCGCCAGTACCTCCGCCGACGGAACGGTCCGGCTCTGGGACGCCCGTACCGGCCTCCCGGCCGCCCCGCCGCTCACCGAGCACTCCGGCGCCGTCAACGGGGTGACCTTCTCGCCCGACGGGCGGTTGCTCGCCACCGCTTCGGACGACCGGACGGTGGTCCTGTACGAACGGGTGGCCACCGCCCCGGCGTCCACGCTCGCCGCCCGCGCGCTGACCACTGCGCTGCGTGCCCGACGTCCGGCCCAGTTGCCGATCGTGGATGCCGGAGCGGCCATCGTCCGGGCGGCCTTCGCGCCCTCCGGCCAGATCCTGGCCACAACCACGAGCGAGCGGTCCGTGCTCCTGTGGGATCCGGTCTCCGGGCATGCCCTCGGTTCCCCGCTCACCGACCCGCCCACCCTGCCCTGGGCCTTGGCCTTCTCACCGGACGGCTCGCTCCTGGCCACCGCGTCCGCCGACCGGTCGCTGTGCCTGCGCGATCCGCACTGGCCGGTGTCGCACCGGACCGTCGGGACGGGGCATACCGCCGCGGTGAAGAAGATCGCGTTCTCGCCGGACGGGCAGATGATGGCGACCGCCAGCGCCGACGCCACCATCCGGCTGTGGGACCCGGCCACCGGACGCCCCTTCGGCACCCCGCTGACCGGGCACACGAACGAAGTCGTCGGGCTGGCCTTCTCACCCGACGGCTCGCATCTGGCCAGTGCGGGCGTGGACGGACAGATCCTGCTGTGGAGCCCACACCGGCGGACCCTCGTGCCCCGTCTCCTCGACATCGGCTCGGGCACAGCCTGGTCCGTGGCTTTCTCGCCCGACGGCACCCGGCTCGCCGCGGCCCTGGCGGACGGCAGTGTGCGGCTCTGGGAACCGCTGACAGGTGAACCCCTCGACGTCAGCACCACCGCCCACACCGGCGCCGCCTACGACGTGGCCTTCTCACCAGACGGGGAGGTGCTGGCCTCGGCCGGGGAGGACGGCGCGGTCCTGCTGTGGGACCTAGCCACCGGCGCCTGCGTCGGCTACGCCCTCCCCGGCCACGCCGCCGCCGTCAACGGCCTCGCCTTCTCCCCCGACAGCAGTCTGCTGGCCACGGCCGGGCGCGACGGCACCCTGCGGCGCTGGATCGTCGGGGACGGGTGAAACGGCCGCGGGGCCCGGCCGGAGTGGATCCGGCCGGGCCCCGCGGGTCGTGGCGTCGTGGCTCAGGCGTGCAGGGTCGCCGAGCGGCGCGGGATCGCGAAGGCGTCCAGCTCGGCGCGGGTCAGGCCGGTCAGGGCGGTGACCTCCTCGGCGCCGACCGCGCCGCAGTCCAGGCCGCGGACCAGGTAGCCGGCCAGGGCCTTGGCGGTGGCGGGCTCGTCCATCACGTCGCCCTCGATCTTGGCGACGTAGGCCTTCAGACGCGCGGCGGCGGCTTCCAGGCCCTCGCGGTAGAAGGTGAAGACGGCCGCGTAGCGGGTCGGCAGGTGCGCCGGGTGCATGTCCCAGCCCTGGTAGTAGGCGCGGGCCAGGGCGCGGCGGGTGAGGCCGTAGTGCAGCTTCCACGCCTCGTGCACGTGCTCGGTGGTGCCGATCGGCAGCACGTTGGTCGAGCCGTCCGAGACGCGTACGCCGGTGCCCGCGGCCGCGACCTGCATGATCGCCTTGGCGTGGTCGGCGGCCGGGTGGTCGCTGGACTGGTAGGCGGCGGAGACGCCGACGCAGGCGCTGTAGTCGAAGGTGCCGTAGTGCAGGCCGGTGGCGCGGCCCTTCGAGGCCTCGATCATCCGGGCCACGGTGGCGGTGCCGTCGGAGGCGAGGATGGACTGGCTGGTCTCGATCTGGATCTCGAAGCCGATCCGGCCCGGGCGCAGGCCGCGGGCGGTCTCGAAGGCTTCGAGCAGCTTGACGAAGGCGCTGACCTGCTCGGCGTAGGTCACCTTGGGGAGGGTGAGGACGAGCCCGTCGGGCAGGCCGCCGTGCTCCAGCAGGCCCGAGAGGAAGATGTCGGTGGTGCGGATGCCGCGGTCGCGGACGTTGGACTCCATGCACTTCATGCGGATGCCCATGTAGGGCGCGTTGGTGCCGTTGGAGAAGGCTTCCGAGACGAGGCGGGCGGCGCGGGCCGCGGCCTGGTCCTCCTCCTCGTCGGAGCGGACGCCGAAGCCGTCCTCGAAGTCGACGCGGAGGTCCTCGATGGGCTCGCTGAGGAGCTTGGCGCGCACGCGGTCGTAGACCGGCAGGGCCAGTTCGTCGCTGATGCCGAGTACCTTGGCGAAGGTGGCCGCGTCCGGGGCGTGCTCGTCGAGCGCGGCGAGGGCCTGGTCGCCCCAGGAGCGGATGGTGTCCGCGGCGAAGACGTCACCGGGGACGTAGACCGTGTGGATGGGCTGGCGGGTGCCGGGGTCGCCCGGGTAGTGGCGCGCGAGTTCCGCGTCCACCGGCGCGAGGGAGGCGCTGATGCCCTCGCTGACCGCGCCTGCGAGGCTTGTCGCCACCTTCTCCTGCTGACCCATCGTGCACTCTCCTCTTTTCCGCTACACGGAAGCATTGATCCGCATAGCAGAATTTAGTCAGCACATTCCGCTCCGTCAATGGTTGCCGGAAACAGCACGGGGCCGCGTGGCGAGAGTCACCACGCGGCCCCGGGGCACAACGTCTACGCAGGTCAGGTCCGGTCGGAGACCGGGACCCGGGTTCAGCCCTTGCGGGCCTGGATCTCTTCGGTCAGCTGCGGGACGACGGCGAAGAGGTCGCCGACCACGCCGTAGTCGACCAGGTCGAAGATCGGGGCCTCGGAGTCCTTGTTGATGGCCACGATGGTCTTCGAGGTCTGCATGCCGGCGCGGTGCTGGATCGCGCCGGAGATGCCCGAGGCGATGTACAGCTGCGGGGAGACCGACTTGCCGGTCTGGCCGACCTGGTTGGAGTGCGGGTACCAGCCGGCGTCCACGGCGGCGCGGGAGGCACCGACGGCCGCACCGAGCGAGTCGGCGAGCGCCTCGATGATGTGGAAGTTCTCGGCGCCGTTGACGCCGCGGCCGCCGGAGACCACGATCGCGGCCTCGGTCAGCTCCGGGCGGCCGGTCGACTCGCGCGGGGTGCGGGAGACGACCTTGGTGCCGGTGGCCAGCGCACCGAAGGTGACGGCGAGCGCCTCGACGGCGCCCGCGGCCGGGGCGGCCTCGACCGGAGCCGAGTTCGGCTTGACGGTGATGACCGGAGTGCCCTTGGAGACACGGGACTTGGTGGTGAAGGACGCGGCGAAAGCGGCCTGCGTCGCGACCGGACCCTCGTCACCCGCCTCCAGGTCGACGGCGTCCGTGATGATGCCGGAGCCGATGCGGACGGCCAGGCGGGCCGCGATCTCCTTGCCCTCGGCGGAGGAGGGGACGAGCACGGCCACCGGGGAAACGGCGTCGTAAGCAGCCTGGAGCGCGTCCACCTTCGGTACGACGAGGTACTCGGTGAACTCGGGGGCGTCGGCGGTGAGGACCTTGACCGCACCGTGCTCGGCGAGCACGGCGGCGGTGTCGGCGGCGCCGGCGCCCAGGGCGACGGCGACGGGCTCGCCGATGCGGCGGGCCAGCGTCAGCAGTTCGAGGGTGGGCTTGCGGACGGCGCCGTCCACGTGGTCGACGTAGACGAGGACTTCAGCCATGGGGTTAGCTCCTGCGAAAGCGAAGTAGTCAGGGGAGGTGGGGCGTGACCGTGAGGTGCGGCCGAAGCTCTTAGATGAACTTCTGCTCCGCGAGGAAGCCGGCCAGCTGCTTGCCGCCCTCGCCCTCGTCCTTGACGATCGTGCCGGCGGTGCGGGCCGGGCGCTGCGCCGCGGAGTCGACCGTGGTCCAGGAGCCCTCCAGGCCGACCTCGTCCGCCTCGATCTCCAGGTCGGACAGGTCCCAGGCCTCGACCGGCTTCTTCTTGGCGGCCATGATGCCCTTGAAGGACGGGTAGCGGGCCTCGCCCGACTGGTCCGTCACGGACACGAGGGCCGGCAGGGAGGCTTCGAGCTGCTCGCTCGCGGTGTCGCCGTCGCGGCGGCCCGTCACGGTGCCGTCCTCGACCTTGACCTCCGAGAGCAGGGTGACCTGCGGGACGCCCAGGCGCTCGGCCAGGATCGCCGGGAGGACGGCCATGGTGCCGTCGGTGGAGGCCATGCCCGTGATGACCAGGTCGTAACCGGCCTTCTCGATGGCCTTGGCGAGCACCAGCGAGGTGCCCATCACGTCGGTGCCGTGCAGATCGTCGTCCTCGACGTGGATCGCCTTGTCAGCGCCCATGGACAGCGCCTTGCGCAGCGCGTCCTTGGCGTCCTCGGGGCCCACCGTCAGGACGGTGATCTCCGCGTCGTCGGCCTCGTCGGCGATCTGCAGCGCCTGCTCGACGGCGTACTCGTCGAGCTCCGACAGCAGCCCGTCGACGTCGTCGCGGTCGACGGTCAGGTCATCGGCGAAGTGCCGGTCGCCGGTGGCGTCGGGCACGTACTTCACACAGACAACGATCCTCAAGCTCACGCCGGCTCTCCTACTGCATCGTCTTTTCTGGTGCTGCCTTGATGCAGGCAGCATAGGCGCCTTGTCGGGCCGATCCCGGTCGGGGCGGCCCGCGCTCCGATGGGAATGTTACTCGTCAGTACACCCTGGGTTTCCCCCGGTTGCAAGGCCGGTGAACTGTGACCTTGCCAACGCCGGACGAAGGCGTCCCAGCAGGGACGATTCAGTCCCGCAACGCGTTGAAGCGTCCCTGGTGGTAGAGCAGGGGGCGGCCTTCCCCGGCGGGGTCCCCGGCAACCGCCTCCGCGATGATCACCCGGTGCGCGCCCGCCGGTACGCGGGCCACGATCCGGCAGACCAGCCACGCCAGGACGCCGTCCAGCAGCGGCACCCCGTGCGGTCCCGCGGCCCAGTCGGTGGCCGGACCGAAACGGTCGGCCCCGGTCCGGGAGAACAGTCCGGCGAGCTCCCGCTGGTGCTCGCCGAGTATGTGGACCCCGACGTGCTCGGAGTCGCGTATCGCGGGCCAGCTGGAGGACCCGGTGCCGATCGTGAAGGAGAGCAGCGGAGGGTCGGCGGAGACGGAGTTGAGCGAGGTGGCGGTGAATCCCGCCGGGCGGCCGCCGCTCACGGAGGTGATCACCGCGACTCCGGCGGCGTGCTGCCGGAAGACGGAGCGCAGCAGGTCGGGCGAGCCGGGCAGGACGGGGCCGGGGGCCGCCTTGGCGGCGTCCGTGGTGGTGTCCGTGGCGGTGGTGGCGGTCAGCGCCGTCATCGGTATGTCTCTTCCTTCTGCAGCGTCGTCTGCCCCGGCCGGGTCGCCGGAGGGGGTTGGGGTGATCAGTGGCCCCGACAGCGCGCGCTCGCGTACCGGACCAGGTCGACGTGGACCCGTCCGTAAAGCAGGAGTTCGTACCGCATGCCGCCAGACTGGCGATCTCCGGCGCGCGCAGTCAAGCGGCAGCGGCCAGATGTCGGGCGCGTCACGCTCCGTGGGGGCGCGCGCACCGGTTCACACCGCCGCGCCGAGCGCCGCGATCACGTCCGCCTTGCGCGGCATCCCGGCGGCCCGCCGCACGATCCGGCCCGTCGCGTCCAGGACGAGCACGGTCGGGGTCTTCTCGACGGCCAGCTCGCGGACCAGCGCGAGGTGGTCCTCGGCGTCGATCTCGATGTGCGCGACGCCCTCGACCATGGCCGCGACCTCGGCGAGGATGCGGCGGGTGGCCCGGCAGGGCTGGCAGAACGCGCTGGAGAACTGGACCAGGGTGGCCCGCTCCCCCGGTTCGGCGCCCAGCTCGGCGCGCCCCAGCCGCCGCTCGCCGGACCGCGGCACCGGCCCTTCGCCCTGCTCCCGCACGTGCACTCCCGTCTGCGCGATCGTCGGTCGTTCATCGGTCGATCGTCGGCCCGTTCGCCGACCCGATCGTCGGCTCGACCGACTGCGTGATCATCCGACCGTACGGTGATCCGAGCGCCCCCGGGGTGCGCCCCATTCCCGGCGTGACAAGAATCTCTCCTGGTCGGGGCGTCTGGACTGGCCACCGGGGCGGGTATGGGGCACGATCCCCATGGCTACGTACCTACGATGGCGTAACTTACGGCCGGGAGAACCTCCCCAGGCAGAAAGCGGGGTCTCCCCACATGGCTGAGTTCGTCTACCCCCCGGTGATCGGCGCGGCGCACACGCTGTTCAAGGCGCTGGACGTCCGCATCGACATGAAGGGCACCGAGAACATCCCCCGCAAGGGCGGCGCGGTGCTCGTCTCCAACCACGTCGGGTACCTCGACTTCATCTTCGCCGGGCTGACGGCGCGGCCCTCAAAGCGGCTGGTCCGCTTCATGGCCAAGGAGTCGGTGTTCCGCCACAAGGTGTCCGGTCCGCTGATGCGCGCGATGAAGCACATCCCGGTGGACCGTACGCAGGGTGAGCAGGCCTACCAGCTCGCCCTCGACTCGCTGCGCGGCGGCGAGATCATCGGGGTGTTCCCCGAGGCGACGATCTCGCAGTCCTTCACGCTGAAGAGCTTCAAGTCCGGTGCGGCCCGGATGGCGCAGGAGGCCGGGGTCCCGCTGATCCCGGTGGCCCTGTGGGGCACCCAGCGGATGTGGACCAAGGGCCACCCGAAGGACCTCAAGCGCAGCCACATCCCCGTGACGATGCGGGTGGGCGAGCCGATGGAGGCTCCGACCGACCAGTTCGCCGGGGCCATCACGCGGCGGCTGCGCGAGCGCGTGCAGGAGCTGCTGGAGGCGGCCCAGCGGGCGTACCCGGCGAAGCCGAGGGGCGCGGAGGACTCGTGGTGGCTGCCGGCGCACCTCGGCGGTACGGCGCCCACCCCGGCCCAGGTCCGCGAGGCGGGCTGACCGACCCGGGACCGACCGGTCCCGGTCCCGGCCGCCCTCCGCGGCTGCCTCTGTCCCCCCTCCACCCCCGCGGGGTACGGTCGCGACCGGGGGGTGGCCGTATGCGCGGCTTCAAGCGGTACCTGGCCGCGGCACTGGCCGGACGGTTCGCATCCGAGGGGATGGGGATCGCGCTGGTGCTGCTGGCCCTGGAGCGGACCGGGAGCGCCGCCGACGGCGCGTTCATCCTGACCGCCTGGCTGGCCCCGCACGTGCTGGCGGCCCCGCTCGCGGGAGCCGCCGCCGCGCGGACCCCACGTCCCCGGCTCTTCCACGTGGGCGCGCTCGTGTGCTTCACGCTGGCCGTGGCGGCCCTGTCGGTGCTGGTGGGCCGGGCCCCGGTCGCGGTGGTCATCGCGGTGGCGGTGGCCGGGGGCAGTTGCGGGCCGATGGTGACGGGCGGGCTGTCCAGCCTGGTGGCCTCGCTGGTCCCGGCGGGCGCCGGGCGCGACCGGGCGTACGCCTGGGACGCGGCGACGTACAACGCGGCGGGCGTGAGCGCCCCGGCCGTGGTGAGCCTGATCGCCGCGCTCGGTTCGGCGGGCCCGGCCATGGCCGCGCTGGCCTGTTCGGGCGCGGTGGCCGCCGTGCTGGCCGCCCTGCTTCCGTACGAGGATCCCCGCGCCCGCGCTCAGATCGCCGGGCCCCGGCCCACCGCGGGCGGCGGGTTCGCCGCCCTGTGGCGGGTCCGCGAGCTGCGGGCGGTCTCCGCGGCCACCACCCTGGCCTTCGTCGGCATCGGCGCGCTGAGCACCACCGCGGTCCTGCTCACGGTGAGCCTCGGCGCCCCCGGGGCCGGGGGCGCCCTGATGACGGCCTTCGCCGTGGGCGCGCTCTCGGGGTCGCTGCTGCTGGCCCGGCGGCGGGCCTCCGGGCGGGCGGACGATCCGGGGCGGCTGGTCCGCTGGGCGCTGGCCGGTACCGGAGTCGTGCTGACCGGGGCCGCGTTCGCGCCCACCGTGCCGCTGGCCGCGGCTTGCTTCGCCCTGGCCGGGCTGTGCGACGGGCCGCTGCTGACGGCGACGCTGCGGATCCGGGCCGAGCACGCGCCGGACGCGGTGCGGGCCCAGGTGTTCACCCTGGGCGCCGGGCTGAAGATCACCGCCGCGGCCGCCGGGGCCGCCCTGGTGGGCCTCGCGGCGGCCTGGCCGCCCTGGACGCTGGTCCTCGGCATCGCCGCCCTCCAGCTGGCTGCCGCGCTCCTGCACCGGGTGACCGCGGGCCCGCGCACCCCCGCCGCCAAGCCGGTCCCGGCGCCGTCCGCGCCGTCCGCTCCGGCCGTCGCGCCGGTCACCCCGCAGGACGCCCCCACCAGGCCGTAGAGAGCCGGGGAGCCCCCTACAGCCCCTTCGGGAGCAGGTCCCAGAGGGCCTTGCGGTCCGGGGCGGTGCGCAGGGCGTGCAGCACGGGCGCGGGCGGGGCAGCGTACAGGGTGGGGTAGTCGGTCTCGCCCAGCTCCGTGCGGACGGGGAAGGCGAGGCGCTCGGTGTCCAGCGAGAACCGGGCGTCCACGCCCGGCTTGTTGCCGCGCGGGTCGAGCCGGGACCAGCCGGCGCGGCCGGGCAGCCGCAGGGCGATCAGGCCGTGGACGACCGCGCCGGAGCCGTCGGCTTCGTCGCCGAGGAGCTGGTAGCAGAGCCCGGCCGGGATGTCCCGGGCGCGCAGCAGGGCGGCCAGGGCGTGGGACTTGGCGTAGCAGATGCCGGTGCGCAGGCTCAGGACGTCGGAGGCCCGCCAGGTGACGCGGAGGTCGTCGGCGTCGTTCGAGTGCGGGATGGTGTCGCGGACGAACGCGAAGGCGGCCTCGGCGTATGAATATGCGTCGCCGGTGTCGGCCCAGAGGTCGGCGGCGGTCTCCTGGACGAGCGGGTGGCCATGGTCAATGACCTCATCGGCCGCCAGATAGGGCGGGAGGCCCGGATGTTCCTGAATCAGTTCCATGATCGGGAGCATAGGTATACCCCCCACCGTAAGTCTATAGATTTACGGTGGGGGGTATATCCATACACTCGGTCCCGAGCCGGGAGGAAGAGACGGCCTAGCGGGCCAGCTCTTCCTTCAGCGCCTGGAGGAAGGCGTCCACGTCGTCCTCCTGGGTGTCGAAGCCGCACATCCAGCGCACGTCGCCCGCCGCCTCGTCCCAGAAGTAGAAGCGGAAACGCTTCTGCAGACGGCGCGAGACCTCGTGCGGCAGCCGCGCGAACACCGCGTTGGCCTGCACCGGGTAGAGGATCTCCACCCCGTCCAGCTCCCGCACGCCCGCGGCCAGCCGCTGCGCCATCGCGTTGGAGTGCCGGGCGTTGCGCAGCCACAGGTCCTTCGCGAGCAGCGCTTCGAGCTGCACCGAGACGAACCGCATCTTGGACGCCAGCTGCATCGACATCTTGCGGATGTGCTTCATCTGCCGGACGGCGTCCGGGTTGAGGACCACGATGGCCTCGCCGAAGAGCATGCCGTTCTTCGTGCCGCCGTACGAGAGCACGTCCACGCCGACCGCGTTGGTGAACGCACGCATCGGTACGTCCAGCGACGCCGCCGCGTTGGATATCCGGGCACCGTCCAGGTGGACCTTCATGCCCCGCGCGTGCGCGTGCTCGCAGATGGCCCGGATCTCGTCCGGGGTGTAGACCGTGCCCAGTTCGGTGTTCTGGGTGATCGACACGACCTGCGGCATCGCCCGGTGCTCGTCCTCCCAGCCCCAGGCCTGCCGGTCGATCAGCTCGGGCGTGAGCTTGCCGTCCGGCGTCGCCACGGTGAGCAGCTTGAGGCCGGCCATCCGCTCGGGGGCGCCGCCCTCGTCGACGTTGATGTGGGCCGTCTCGGCACACACCACCGCGCCCCAGCGGTCGGTCAGGGCCTGCAGCGCGGTCACGTTGGCGCCGGTGCCGTTGAAGACCGGGTAGGCCTCGGCGTAGGGGCCGAAGTGGCTGCGCATGATCTTCTGCAGGTGTTCGGTGTACTCGTCGTCGCCGTAGGCCACCTGGTGGCCGCCGTTGGCGAGGGCTATCGCGGCCAGGACCTCGGGATGCGCTCCCGCGTAGTTGTCGCTCGCGAAGCCGCGCACCGCCGGGTCGTGGTGCCTGCGGGCATCGGTCCTCAGGGTTGCGGGGTCAGCCACAGACGCTGTCCGTTCACTTCAGTGGCGGGCCGCTCCCAGACGCCGGTGATGGCCTCGGCCAGCTCCTTGACGTCGGTGAAGCCCGCGAATTTCGCAGTGGGTCGCTCGGCGCGCATCGCGTCGTGCACCAGTGCCTTGATGACCAGGATCGCAGCCGCCGCGCCCGGGCCGTCATCGCCGCCCGCCTTGCGGAAGGAGTCGGCGAGGGCCAGGGTCCAGGCTTCGGCCGCGGCCTTGCCCGCGTTGTACGCGGCGTTGTTGGCCACCGGCTTGTGCGCGCCGGACTGGCTCACCAGGACGTAGCGGCCGCGGCCGCTGCGCAGCAGGGCGTCGTGGAAGGCGAGCGAGGTGTGCTGGACGGTGCGGATGAGGAGCTTCTCCAGGAAGTCCCAGTCCGCGAGGTCCGTGTCCGTGAAGGTCTTGCTGCCGCGCCAGCCGCCGACGAGGTGCACCACGCCGTCGACCGAGCCGAACTCCTTCTCGGTCCTGGCCGCCCACTCCTTGGTGGCGTCCAGGTCGAGCAGGTCGACGGTGTCACCGGTGACGGTGGCCCCGCCGTGGGCGTAGCGGGCCGCGTCCACCGCCTCCGCGAGGCGTGCCGGGTCCGCGTCGGCCGCTATCACCGTGGCACCCGCCTCGGCCAGGCGGATCAGGGCGGCGCGGCCCGCGGGCCCGCCCGCCCCGGCCACTGCCACGACCGCTCCGCTGAGCTTCCCGTTTCCGTTCCCGGAGCCGTTCATCCGCACTGCCTCCTCCGCGCGAGCGCTCACGCGGCGACCCGCTCTTCCTGCTGACGGTCCCCGGCGTTCAGCGCCGTGATCCCCTTGGTCGAGGCGATGACGCCCTTGAGCTTCTTGGCGAGGGCCTCATAGAACATGCTGAGGGGGAACTCGTCCGCGAGCACGTCGTCCACGAGCTTGCGCGGCGGCTGTGTCAGGTCCAGGGCGTCCGGGCCCTTGGCCCAGCGGGATCCCGGGTGCGGGGCGAGGTAGGTCGCGACCAGCTCGTAGGCCTTGAACCAGTGCACCAGCTTCGGGCGGTCGATGCCCGCCCGGTAGAGCTCCTCGATGTCGGCGCACAGCTGGTTGGTGACCTGCGGGGCGCGCATCCAGTCGATCTTCAGCTTGTTGTCCGTCCAGCGCACGACGTCGTGCTTGTGGAGGTACGCGAACAGCAGCTGGCCGCCGAGGCCGTCGTAGTTGCGGGTGCGGTCGCCGGAGACGGGGAAGCGGAACATCCGGTCGAAGAGGACGGCGTACTGCACGTCACGGCCGTGCTCGTTGCCCTCGGACTCCAGCTTCACGGCCTCCTTGAAGGCGGTGAGGTCGCAGCGCAGCTCCTCCAGGCCGTACATCCAGAACGGCTGGCGCTGCTTGATCATGAAGGGGTCGAACGGCAGGTCGCCGTGGCTGTGGGTGCGGTCGTGGACCATGTCCCACAGGACGAAGGCCTTCTCGCAGCGCTCCTGGTCGGTGACCATGGCGGCGATGTCGGCCGGCAGGGTGATGCCGAGGATGTCCACGGCCGCCTCGGTGACCTTGCGGAAGCGCGCGGCCTCGCGGTCGCAGAAGATGCCGCCCCAGGTGAAGCGCTCGGGGGCCTCGCGGACCGCGATGGTCTCCGGGAAGAGCACGGCGGAGTGCGTGTCGTAGCCCGCGGTGAAGTCCTCGAAGGTGATGCCGAGGAAGAGCGGGTTGTCGTACCGGGTGCGCTCCAGCTCGGCGAGCCACTCGGGCCACACCATCTTGAGCGCGACGGCCTCGAAGTTGCGGTCGGGGTTCCCGTTCTGCGTGTACATGGGGAACACCACGAGGTGCTGCAGTCCGTCGGCGCGCTCGGCGGCCGGGCGGAAGGCGAGCAGCGAGTCGAGGAAGTCCGGCACCTTGAAGCCGTCCGCGACCCATTTGCGCAGGTCCGCGACGAGGGCGCGGTGGTAGTCGAGGGCGTGCGGCAGCAGCGGCGACAGCTCCTGCACCGCGGCGGTCATCCGCTCGACGACGGCCTCGGCCTCGAAGGGCGTGGGCGCGCCCGCGACCTCGAAGTCGATCGAACCGTCCTTGGCCTGCCAGGGGCGGATCTCCTCCACGGCGGCCTTGAGCTGGGGCCACGCCGGGTGGTCCACCACCCGCGTTCCGGCGGTTATCACGGCACCGACCGGTCCCGGCACAAGAGTTTCCGTCATGTCACTTCCTCCACAGGAGAACCTCACGTTAAGACAGCGTATGCATGTGAGGCTCTCCCGCTCAAGAGGTGAAGCCGGAAATTATCCTGCGTCACCCCCATTGGCGCCGCAATTCTTCCCGCTGGACACCGTCCGCGCGATCGCTTCGCCTACTCCGTCCAGGGCACGGCGGGCCTCGGGCAGCAGGCCGGAAAGCGCCAGGAACCCGTGGAACATCCCCGGGTGATGGTCCTCGTGGGCGCTCGTGCCCGCCTCGCGGAGCGCGCGAACGTACGCCGTCCCCTCGTCGTGGAGCGGATCACAGCCCGCGGTCACCACATGGGCGGGCGGCAGCCCGGTCAGATCCGCTCGCAGGGGCGAGGCCAGCGGATCCGCACCGTCCCCGGCGGGCCCGAGGTACTGCTCCCAGAACCAGCGCAGGTGGGTGGCGGTCAGGAAGTACCCCTCGGCGTTGCGCCGCACGGAGTCGCCCTCCTGCGCGGCCAGCGCGGGGTAGAGCAGCACCTGGAGGGCGACCGGCGGTCCCCCGCGCGCCCGGGCCAGCAGCAGCGCGGCGGCGGCGAGGTTGCCGCCGGCGCTGTCCCCGGCGATCACCAGCGCCCCGGGATCGCCGCCGAGGCCGGCCAGGTGCCCGCCCGCCCAGCACAGCGCGGCGTGGGCGTCGTGGACGGCGGCGGGGAAGCGGGCCTCGGGGGCCCGCCGGTAGTCCACGGAGACCACGACCGCGCCGGCGGCCCGGCACAGTTCCCGCGCGGTGGTGTCGTGGGTGTCGAGGTCGCACAGCACCCAGCCGCCGCCGTGGCAGAACACCACGGTCGGGCGGGGCCCGGGCCACTGCCGCGGGTCGGGGCGGTACACGCGTACGGGCAGCGCGGGCGCCCCGGCGGGCCCGGGTATCTCCCGGTCCAGGACGGAGCCGACGGCGGGCGGCTCGAACGGGGAGTGCGGGGCCGCCGCCAGGATCCGGCGCGCCTCGGCGGCGTCGGTGACCCGGCCGCCCACATCGGGGAAGGCGTCGGCCATCGCGTCCACGAAGGGGCGTACGCCCGGAGCGAGCCGGTCGGGACCGGGCGCGGGGCCGCGGTCGGGGCGGGGTGGCTGGGCGGGCTGCATCAGGGGTGCCTCCAAAACCAGAGGGGATCGCGCGGGGTCACTACCGCCGGAACGCCGTGCTCACACCTCGCCGTCAGTTCCCCCGGAAGTGCGGGATGACCTTCTCGCCCCACTGCCGCAGCGTCTCCAGGCACGCCTCCTGCGGCACGGTCCCCATCTGGATCAGGCACATCACCTCGTCCGCCCCGGCCTCCCGCAGCCGTTCGACGTAGGCGATCGCGTCGTCCGCGCTGCCGTAGGCGTGGTCCGCGTGGAATGTGGCGCTCGCGCTGGGCCGGACCGGGATGTCCAGCTCGTGCAGCCGCGCCACCACCTGCTCGGCGGCCCTGCGCAGCTCGGCGCCCTCGTCGGCGCCCGCGACCACCGCCTCGTCCGGGATGCCCGCGCCGCCGTACCAGTGGCCGATGGACTGGGCGAAGAAGCGCTGGCCCCGCAGACCAGTCCGGCGGGCCTCCTCCGGGTCGTCGAGCACGATGGTGGGACAGAGCACCGAGAAGTGGTCGTTGACCGCGCTCGACACGAAGCGGGAGCCGTCGCGCCCGGCGATCGCCGCGTCGTAAGCGGCGCGCATCGCGGCGATCGACTCCGGCCCGGCGAATCCCATCACCAGGGCGCCGACGCCCAGTTCGGCCGCCTGGCGCAGGGTGTCGGCGCGGCTGCACGCGAGGAACAGCGGCGGGTGCGGCAGCTGCCGCGGGCGGGGCAGGATCGGGTGCGGATCGATGTCGATGAGTTCTCCGTGGTACTCCAGCTCGTCCTCCTGCCAGGCCTTGCCGATGATCCGCAGCGCTTCCTCGACCTCCTGGGTGGTGCGGTCCCGGTCCACCCCGCACAGCGAGGTCTCCTGCACGGTGCCGCCGCGGCCCGCGCCCAGGTCGAGCCTGCCGCCGGAGAGCAGGTCGAGCATCGCGGCCCGCTCCGCGACCCGGACCGGATGGTTGAAGTTGAAGGGCATGCACACGACGCCGTGACCGATGCGTATGGTGTGCGTCCTGGCCGCGACCCAGGTCAGGAAGATCTCAGGTGCGGACATGTGGGCGTACCACTTCAAGGAGTGGTGCTCGACGGCCCAGATCCGGTCGAAGCCCATGCGCTCGGCCAGGACGGCCTGTTCGACGCAGTCCCGGATGACCTGGTGCTCCCGCTCGACGGTCGGGTCGGCGAGCTGCGCTTCGAAGATGACGGAGAACTTCACGATGCCTCCAGGGTTGCGTCCCGTGCCCGGTCTCACTTCAATTAGAAATATGACTAGTAGTCAGACGTCGAACAAGCAAGAGGCGCGGCAGGACCTGCCGCCGACCGCCTGGGCGGTGCTCGGCCTGCTGTCCTTCCCCGGCGAGCGGACCGGCTACGAGCTGAAGAAGTGGGCGGACTCCTCGCTCCGCTTCTTCTACTGGTCACCCGCGATCAGCCAGATCTACGCCGAACTGCGGCGCCTGGAGGAACTCGGGTACGCCGCCTCCGCCCGCTCGGGACCCGAGGAGGTCCGCGCCAAGCGGCGGTACTCCATCACTGCCGCGGGGCGCGAGGCCCTCGCCCACTGGGCCGGCGACACCGCGGAGGCCGGGCCTCCGGTGCTCAAGCACGGGCTGCTGCTGCGGGTCTGGCTGGGGCACCTGGGCGAGCCGGAGCGGCTGCGGGCCCTGGTGGGCGAGCACCTGGAGCGCACCCGGGGCGAGCTGGACTCCGTACGGGAGGCCCTCGCCCACGCCGCGGACGCACCGGAGTGGGCCTTCCCGCGCCTCGCCCTGCGCTGGAGCGAGCGGCAGCACCTGGCCGAGCTGGAGCTGACCGAGGCCCTGCTCGCGGACCTCGCGGACCTCGCGAGCCTGCCGGACCTTTCGACTGCCGGTTCCGGGGCTCACCCTGGACCTCAGGTCGAGGGTCCGGGTCAAGGCGATGGGGACGCGCCCACGGCAGGGTGACGCCGGACGACGGCGCGCCCCGTGCACAACCCTTGGCGGGAACCGGCCGGAGGGTCCTGCCGGAGCGCTGCACGGGCGGTCCCATCGCACGGTCGGCGCATTAACATGCGTCCTCACCACGCGGGCGGTCGGGACACCGCGACCGCGTGGGGAGCCGCCGTCGACGGAAGCGAGAGAACCTTGACTTTCCTCACCATCGGTCACCGCGGGGTCATGGGTGTCGAGCCGGAGAACACCCTGCGGTCCTTCGTCCGCGCGCAGCGCAGCGGCATGGACGCGATCGCGCTGGACCTCCGGCTCAGCAAGGACGGCGCGCTCGTCGTCCTGCACGACGACGAGGTCGGCCGGACCACCGACGGCTCGGGGGCCGTCGCCGATCTGACCCTCGCGGAACTGCGCGGGCTCGACGCCGGTCAGGGCGAGCGGGTGCCGGTCTTCGACGAGGTACTGGAGGCGGTCGCCGTGCCGCTGGTGGCCTCGGTCCGGGACGCGGGCTGCGCCCGGGTGCTGGCGGAGGCGCTGCGGGGACGGGACCTGACCGCCCGGGTGGAGGTCTCCTCCCCGGACGACGCGGTGCTCGCCGCTGTCGCCGGGCTGGTCCCGGGGGTACGGACGGTGCTGAGCGCGGACCGCTACGGCGAGGACGTCGTGGCGAGGGCGCTGGCCGTCGGCGCGGGGAGCCTCTCGCTGGACATCCGGCGGCTCACCCTGGAGATCGTCGAATCGGCGCACGCGGCGGGTCTGCGGGTGACGGGCTGGACGGTCAACACGCAGGAGCGGCTGAAGCTGGCGCGGGCACTGGAGCTGGACGGTGCGGTGACCGACCTGCCGGAGATCCGGCGGACGGGCCGCTTCACCGCCTGATCAGGCACACCACGGCGTTCCCGCGGCCGCGCGGCCGGCTCAGAGCTGCTTGACCAGCAGCTCGAAGGCCAGGCCTGCGCGGCGCGGGATGCCGAAGCGCTCGTCGCCGTACGGGAAGGGGCTCAGCTCGCCGGTGCGCCGGTAGCCGCGGCGTTCGTAGTAGGCGATGAGTTCCTCGCGCACGCTGACCACGGTCATGCGCATCTCCTTGGCGTCCCACTGCTCGCGCACCCGGCGTTCGGCCTCGGCCATGATCTGCTTGCCGAGGCCGCCGCCCTGGAGCCCGGGGCGGACCGCGAACATCCCGAAGTAGGCGTGGTCGCCGCGGTGTTCGAGATGGCAGCAGGCGACGAGGTCTCCGTCGCGCTCGACCACCAGGAGGGTGCTGTCGGGGGTCGCGATGACCTCGCGCACGCCCCGCTCGTCGGTGCGCTGTCCGCCGAGGTAGTCCGCTTCCGTCGTCCAGCCGACCCGGCTGGCGTCGCCGCGGTACGCCGACTCCACGAGCGCCACCAGAGCCGGCACGTCCGTGTCGACGGCGGTGCGGTAGGTGAGGGCCGTGGTGCGGGTGGGATCGGCGGTCGACATCGTCGCGGCTCCGTTCGAAAAGTTGGCATATGACAAGCCTGGTGACGGCAAGGAGAGCCTAACCCGGGGCGGCGTGCGGCCCGCCCGCCGCGGGCATCTCTTCCCGTGACGCCGACGAACCGGGGGGTTCCGCCGTGCACGGTCCCGCGATGTCCCTTTCCGCCTCCACCTCCCTTTCCGCCTCCACCTCCCTTTCCGCCTCCGCTCCCCTTTCCGCTTCCGCTTCCCTGTCCGCCTGGCTGCTGGTGGCACTGTGCGCCGCGAGCGGTGCGTACTGCCTGCTGCGGGCCCGCAGAGCGCGGCGCGCCGCGCGCGGGGCGGCGGGCGGTGAGGCTCTGATGGGGTTCGGCATGGCGGTGATGGCCGCGCCGACGGGAACCGGTGCGTGGGGGTCCGGGGCATGGGGGTCCACGGTGCTGCTGGCCGTCTTCTGCGCGGCCGCGCTGCACGCGCTCTGGCTGCTGCGCGGCGGTGCCCACCACGTCCACCACCTGGTGGGCTCCCTGGCCATGGTCTACATGACGGTGACGATGGGGACGGCCACGGGAGCGGGGGGCGGGCACGCCGGGCTCCACGGCGCGGGTCACGGCCAAGGGGCCGTCCAGGGACTGCCGTTGGTGACCGGCGCGCTGCTGCTCTACTTCGCCGGGTACGTGCTGCTGGGCGGGGCGCGGCTGGTGACGGCGGGCGGCGCACCGGTGACCGCGGCGGTCGCGGGAGGGCCGGTGGACGGCGCCGGGCGCGGGACGGCCGAGCTGACCCGGGCGTGCCGACTCGCCATGGGGATCGGGATGTTGGCCATGCTGCTCACCATGTGAGGACCCGCCCGCGGGGACGGGGCCGCCGACGTGTCGTGCGTCACCAATGAACCGCGGCCATACCCGTGGGTAGCCCCGCCCTCCTAAAATGCGCCCATGATGGTCCCCGCCGTTCTCCTGCTGCTCGGCGCCCTGATCTCCCTGCTCGCCCCCCGGCTGCTGGCCCGCGCCGAGTGGCCCGAGCGCGAGCCCGTGGTGGCCCTGTGGGTGTGGCAGTGCGTGGTGGCCGCGGTGCTCCTGTGCTTCGCGCTGTCGATGCTGCTGAGCGCGGCCGCCGCCTGGCTCGCGGTGCGCGGGCCGCTCTTCGCCTCCGCACCGCGCGGGGTGGTCGACGCGTACGGGCTGGGGGCGGGCGGTGGCCGCTGGGCCGCCGGGACCGCGCTGGTGCTCGCGGGCGGCGGGCTGTGGACCGGGGCGATGCTGGCCGCGGAGGTGCTGCGGGCGCGCTCGCGCAGGCGCGCCGAGCGGGCCGACATCCTGGTGCGGGCTCCGCTGCTGCCCGGGGAGGAGCCCGACAGCGGGCGCCTGGTCGTCCTGGAGGGGCGGCGGCCCGACGCCTGGTGGCTGGCGGGCACCGCGCCCCAGCTGGTCGTGACGACGGGTGCGCTCGGGCGGCTCAAGGGGCAGCAGCTGGACGCCGTACTCGCGCACGAGCAGGGGCACGCGGCGGCCCGGCACGACTGGCTGCTGCACTGCTCGCGGGCGCTGTCGGGGGCGTTCGGCCAGGTCCCGGTGTTCGCCGCGTTCGAGGCGGAGATGCACCGGCTGGTCGAGCTGGCCGCCGACGACGTGGCCTCGCGGCGGTACGGGCGCCTCACCGTGGCGCTGGCGCTGGTCGGGCTGAACGAGGACCGCGGGGTGTTCGGGCCCGGCCCGGCCCCGGACGGCCACGTCCCCCAGCGGGTCCGCCGACTGCTGGCGGCCACGCCCCGGCTCTCCGCCGTACGACGGCTGCGGCTGACCGCGCTGGCGGCGCTCGTGCCGGTGGTTCCGGTGCTGGTGGCGTTCGTACCCGGGCTCAGCACCCTCACGTAGCCCCACGTGGCGCTGCGCCGGCATCCGGCCGGGAACGGCCGACGGTGGGCGATCCCCCGCGTCGCCCACCGCCAGTCGGCCCGTGCGCTGAGTATATTGGCTCTGAGCCAGTCAACGCAGGAGTAAGCATGGTCCCGCGCAGCGCATCGGTCAATGAAGAATTGCGCAGGCGTTCCCGGGAGAGGCTGCTCCAGGCCACCGTCGAACTCGTCGGCGAACGCGGTTACGAGGCCACGACCCTCGGGGACATCGCGGACCGGGCGGGCACGGCGCGCGGCCTGGTGTCGTACTACTTCCCGGGCAAGCGCCAGCTGTTGCAGTCGGCGGTGCACCGCCTCATGTACCGCACCCTGCGCGCGGCGCTGGAGCGCGAGCCGCGGCCCACGGGAGCGGAGGCGGGGCGGGAGCTGCTGGCCCGGGCGATCGACGCGATCCTCGGGCTGGCACAGGAGCAGCCGCTGCTGATGCGGACGCACATGGCGGGCATCCTCTCGAACGAGGGGTTCGTCCAGTGCCCGGAGCAGCGGCGGCTGGCGGAGCTGCTGCGCGAGACGGTGGCCCGGCACGGCGCGGGCGATCCGGACGTGGACCCCGAGCGGGACTATCCGCTGCTGCGGGCCCTGCTGATGGGAGCGGTGTTCGCCGTCCTGCTGCCGGGGGCGCCGATGGCGGCGGCGCGGTTGCGGGCGGAGCTGTTCCAGCGGTACGGGCTGGACTGGGAGATGGGGGTCCCGCCGGACGGCGGGCCGCCCGACGGAACGTTCCTCTAGATCCGGCGCCCAGGCCTTCCGGTGTTCCGGTGCTCAGTGGTAGTCGGGCTGCGACTGGACGTTCAGCCGGTCCGTCCAGACCCACTTGGCGCTCTCGGTGCGCCAGTCGTCCAGGCGCAGCACGTCGAGGCCCTTGGTGATGTCGTTCGAATAGATGTGCCCGTTGTAGTAGTACGCCGACCAGGACCCGCCGAGGGTCAGCGCGTCGGTGCTGAGCGGGCCGCGCTCGAAGTAGGCGATCTCCTTCGGCCGGGCCGAGTCGGTGAAGTCCCAGACGGAGACGCCGCCTTGGTACCAGGCCTGCACCATGATGTCGCGGCCGCCGCCGACGGGGACCAGTGAGCCGTTGTGGGCGACGCAGTTCTCGGTGTCGGCCTGGTGGCGGGGGATCTTGTAGTAGCCGCGGAAGACGAGCTTGCGCTGGTCCCCGCGCCCGGTGATGTCGTAGATGCCGTCGGCGCCGCGGTTCGGGCCGGTGGCCTCGTTGCAGGTGGCGCCGCCACCGCCGCCCAGCTCGTCGGTGAACACCACCTTGTCCGCGCGCTCGTTGAAGGTCGCCGAGTGCCAGAAGGAGAAGTTCACGTTGTCCTGCACCCGGTCGATCACGCGCGGCCGCTCGGGCTCGCTGATGTCGAAGAGGATGCCGTCACCCATGCAGGCGCCCGCCGCGAGGTCCTTCGAGGGCAGCACGGTGATGTCGTGGCAGCCGGTGGTCTTGGAGACCCCGGGATTGGTGGGCGCGCCCGGGTTGCCGCCGTCGGGGAAGAGCACCGGGAAGCCGACGACCGCCGACTGCCGGGGGTCCTTCTTCGGCACCTTGACCACGGAGATGCCGTCGTGCGGCGGCTGACAGTCCGGGAAGGCCTCGCTCGGCGAGTACGAGGACACGTAGAGGTAGATGTCCCCGCGCTTGCCCGGCACCAGGGTGTGGGTGTGCGAACCGCAGGCCGTTTCCACGGACTTGATGTATTTGGGGTTCTTCTTGTCGCGGATGTCGAAGATCTTGATGCCTTCCCACGACGACTTCTCGGTCGCCGGCTGCGAGACGCTGTTGCAGGAGTCGTCGCTGCGCGAGGAGTCGGTGGAGAGGAAGAGGAGGTCCCCGGAGACGGAGACGTCGTTCTGGCCGCCGGGGCAGAGCACCGTGGTGACGGTCTTGGGGGCGTTCGGGTCGCCGATGTCGTAAATGGTGAAGCCGTCGTAGTTGCCCGCGTAGGCGTACCGGCCCTGGAAGGCGATGTCGGTGTTGATCCTGGCGGGGTTGGCGCTCGGGATGTTGGCCAGGGGGGTGATGTTGCGGCTGTGCACGATCTCGTCACGGCCGGGGATCTCGGCGGAGACGGTTCCGGTGGCCGGGGCGCCCGCGGCGCTCCGGCCGGGGCTCAACGGGGTCAGGTCCCCCGGGTCGGGTGTGGCGGAGGCGGGTGCGGCGACGGCGAGGAGCGCCACGAGGAGTCCTGCCGACGCGGAGGCCGCGGCCGCGGTCAGGGTCCGGGGGCGCGCTCTGGTGCCGCGCGCCGGGGCGGATGGGGCCAGTGGGGCTGACGAGGTCAATGTGTCCTCCCTTGGGGGCGTTCCGGGCCCTCTCGGCGGGAACGGAACCAGTACCCCCGACTCCGGCAGTATGTTCTTTGCATGGCCATGACAACAGACCGCATCACGGCGGTGCGCCGGACGGCATGCGTGCTCCGCCGGTGCGCCGGGGCGGCACTGGCCGCCGTGTTCGTCCTCAGTCTCACCGGCTGCGAGGTCGGCGGGGACGACGACGGCTCCGCCGCCGGACCCGTGGTGATCGCCCCGGGACGGCCGGGCGAGCAGTCCCGCACCCTCTCCCCCGGCCAGGCGGCCCGGGAACGGCCCGACGACGGTCCGAACGCCGCCGACCGGAGCTACGTACGACGCATGACCGAGCACCACCGGCAGGCCCTGACCATGAGCGCGCTGGCCCCGCAGCGGGCTTCCGCGGAACCCGTCAAACGGCTCGCGGAGCGGATCGCCGCCGCGCAGCGGCCTGAGATCGCGGTGATGGAAAGCTGGCTGGCCAAGCACCCGGACCCCGCCGCGACGGCCGGGGCGACCGGTGGTCCGGCCGGCGGTCCGGCCGGCGGTCCGGCCGGCGGTCCGGCCGGCGGTCCGGCCCCCCACGACCACGGCGCGGCGCCCATGCCCGGGATGGCCACCGAGCAGCAGCTCAAGGAGCTGGCGGAGGCGACGGGGGCGGACTTCGACCGGCTCTTCCTGCGCCTGATGATCGCCCACCACGAAGGGGCCGTGACGATGGCGGGCGAGGCCCTCGCCGGTGGGAACAACGGGGCGGTGGAGGAAATGGCGAACGAGGTGGTGGCCCAGCAGAGCGCCGAGGTCCGCCGGATGCGCGCGATGGGCTGACGGCCCGGCACGGCGGTGCGATGCTGGATCCCTCTGCGGAAGGAGACCCTCCGTGCTTCGTGTCGCCGTGGTCGGTTCGGGCCCGAGCGGGGTCTACGCCGCGCAGACCCTGGTCCAGCAGCGCGAGGTGCCGGGCGTGCGGGTCGACGTGCTCGACCGGCTGCCGTGCCCCTACGGACTCGTGCGCTACGGCGTGGCCCCCGACCACGAGAAGATCAAATCGCTCCAGGGCAGCCTGCGGACCGTGCTGGAGGACGAGCGGATCCGCTTCCTCGGGAACGTCGAGGTGGGCGGGGAGCGGCTGACCACCGGGCGGCTGCTGGAGCTGTACCACGCGGTGGTGTACTGCGTGGGCGCCGCCCGGGACCGGATGCTGGAGATCCCGGGCGAGGAGCTGGCCGGGGTGCACTCCGCGACCGCCTTCGTCTCCTGGTACAGCGCGCATCCGGACGCCGCCTCGGCGGGCTTCGGGCTCGCGGGGGTGCGGTCGGCGGTGGTGATCGGGGCGGGGAACGTCGCGGTGGACGTGACCCGGATCCTGGCCCGGGGCGTCGATGAACTACGGCCCACGGACATGCCGGAACCGGCCCTCGGCGCACTGGCCGGCAGCGGGGTCCGCGAGGTGGCCATGGTGGCCCGGCGCGGCCCCTCGCAGGGCAAGTTCACCACCAAGGAGCTGCGCGAACTCGGCACCCTGCCCGGGGTGGACACCGCCGTGCACGCCGACGAACTGGCCCTGGACCCCGCGTACGCCGACCCGGGCGCCGCCGCCGCGCTGCCCGCCGTGAACCGGCGCAACGTCGAGGTGCTGCGGGACTGGACGGCGCACCGGCCGGAGGCCGGGGCCCGGCGGATCACCCTGCGGTTCTTCCTGCGGCCCGTGGAACTGCTCGGCGGGGCGGACGGGCAGGTGACGGGCGTGCGCTTCGAACGGACCGTCCCGGACGGGCGCGGCGGGGTGTCGGGAACGGGGACGTACGAGGACGTCGACGCCCAGCTGGTGCTGCGGTCGGTCGGCTACCAGGGCGTGCCGCTGCCCGGGCTGCCCTTCGACCCGGCGCGCGGTACGGTCCCGCACGCGGCGGGCCGGGTGCTGCGCGACGGCCGGGCCTCGGTCGGCGAATACGTGGCGGGCTGGATCAAGCGCGGCCCGACCGGGGTGATCGGCACCAACCGCCCCTGCGCGAAGGAGAGCGCGTCCTCACTGCTCCAGGACGCGGGCGCACTGGCCCGCCGCGAGCTGCCCGGGGACCCCCTGGACGCCCTGCGCGCGGCGGGCCTGAACCCGGTGCTGTGGCCGGGCTGGCTGGCGATCGAGGCGGCGGAGTCCGCCCTGGGGCGCACCCTGGGCCGCCGCTCGGTGAAGATCCCGGACTGGCCGGGCCTCCTCGCGGCGGCGGCCACGGCGGACTAGGGGGTGTCTGGTGGATCTCCGCGGCGTCGCGACGTCCGGCACGGAGATCCACCAGACACCCCCTAGGGGGCGCTCGGGCGCGCTAGGGCGGGCTCACGCCTTGCGGAACAGGCCGGCCCAGAGGAAGGGTTCGCCGAAGCGCGGGGACTCGGGCGGTTCGTCGTTCATCCGCCGCAGTTCGACCTCCGTGAGGTCGGCGAAGACCGCGCGGAGTGACTCCGCGGTGTAGGCGAGGCCGCCGTGGAGGCGGGCCTCGCGATAGAAGTCGGCGTCGGGGAGTTCGGAACCCATGCCCGCCTCACCGGCGGCGAAGCAGGTGAGCGAGAAATGGCCGCCGGGGGCCAACGACCGTTCCAGCAGGGCGAGGTAGCTGATCCGGCGGTGCGGCGGCAGGTGGTGGAAGCAGCCGGAGTCGAGGATCAGGTCGTAGGGGCCGCTCCAGGCGGCCGCCGCGACCGGGTCGAAGTTGTCGCCGTGGTGGAAGCGGACGTCCAGGCCGGCCTCCGCCGCGCGTTCCCCGGCCCAGGCGAGGGCCGCCGGGGAGAGGTCGACCGCGTCCACCTCGAAGCCGAGCGAGGCGAGGTGCAGGGCGTTGCGCCCCGGCCCGCAGCCGAGTTCGAGCGCGCGGCCGGGTGCGATCAGGCCGCGGTCGAGGGCCGAGGCGAGGTGCTCGTCCGGTTTCGCCACGAAGAACGGCACGGACTTGGTCCGGTCCGCGTAGAACCCGTCCCACCAGTCGCCCGCGTCCGCCGTCCAGCGGTCGGATTCGGGCGCGAACAGGCCGTCCATGAGCTGGAGTACGTCGTCGATGGTGCGGATGTGCCGGTCCATCCGGTCCCCCCTTTCCGTCAGTTGAAACGGTAGGCCGGATCATGATGAAAGGCCAGGTCAGGCGGTGTGCGGCGAGGCGGTTGACGCCCTTCCGGCGAGCTGTCCCGGGGGGACCGGACCCCCCACCCCGGCCCTCGGGTGGAAGATCATCCCAGGGGTCGCCAGTGGCCGTCGCGGGGCCTTTGCGAGCGCCGCCCGGGCGGGTTTCCGGATCGATTTCGCGCACCGGCCGATCGGCCGCTCCGGCCCCCCGCACCCACCTCCGCTACGTCGTCCGGGTGGAGGTCCAGCCCTGGCGGCGGAGGGCTTCGAAGCCGTTCAGGAGGAGGTCCAGGGCGAATGCGAACTCGAACTGGTCGTCGCAGCCTCCGCCGACCGTGGGGCCGCCGTCGTGTGCGGCCGTCGCGGCCAGTTCCGCGATGTGCGGATAGACGGCCGCCAGGGCGGGGTCCGGAGGGCCCGAGGAGGCCGAGGTGTCGAACAGTTCCTGGCTGAAGCCGAGCAGGCGGCTGCCCATCGCGTGCATGACGTGGTGCGTGAGGTCGGCGGAGAGACCGCCGCCCCGGAAGGTCCCGGCCATCGAGTCCAGGTACGCCAGCACGGCCGGGGTGGGGCCGGACCGCGACTCGATGACCCGGGCCGCCCAGGGGTGGCGCAGCAGGACCCGCCGGGCCGAAAGGATCCGGTCGCGGACCACGCGCTGCCAGTCGGGGTCCGCGCCCGGCGGGTCGACCTCGCCGACGACGGCGTCGACCATGCCGTCGAGCAACTCCTCCTTGTTCGCGACGTGCTTGTAGAGGGCCATCGGTACGACGTCCAGCTCCTGCGCGAGCCTGCGCATGCTGAGCGCCTCGATGCCGATGGCGTCGGCGAGCGCGACGGCGGCGCGCAGGACGCGGTCCCTGTTCAGGGGGATCCGTTGCGTGTGCGTGGCTTCCTGCCGGGTCATTCCGGTGCGGCCCCTTCCCTCTCGTTCGCTCTCGACAGCGTCCTCTCCTTGACGAGTGTACGCCGTACGCCTATGGTCACTGCCAGGTGTACGGCGTACACCTCCACCGAGCGAGGGGTAGCGAGAAGATGAGTCCGGACCGGAGAACCGCGGTGGCCACCGGGTCGCTGTTCCTGCTGACCGAGGTCGCCGCGATAGCCGGGGCGGTGCTGTACCGCCCCCTGCTGGGCGCGGCGGACGGCCGGCTCGCGCAGGGCGCCGACACACGGGCCCTGCTCGGGGTGCTGTGCGAGGTGGTGCTGGTGGTGGCGGTGGCCGGTACCGGGGCGGCGCTGTTCCCCGTCCTGCGGCGCCACAGCGAGGGGCTCGCGCTCGGGTACGCCTTCGGGCGGCTGCTGGAGGCGGCCGTCATCGCCCTCGGGATCGTCTCGGTCCTGGCGCTCGTCACCCTGCGGCGGGACGCGGGGGCGGCGGCCGGTGCGGGCGGCGCGGATGCCGCGCTGGTGGCCGTGCACGACTGGACGTTCCTGCTCGGACCCAACATCGCGCTCGGCCTGAACACGGTCCTGCTCGCCTACCTGGCGTACCGCGCACGGCTCGTGCCGCGCTTCATCGCCGTGCTCGGGCTGGTCGGCGGGCCGTTGATCTGCGCTTCGGCCGTCGCCGTGATGTTCGGGGCCTACGCGCAGCTCTCCGTGGCGGGGTCGGCCGCCGCGCTCCCGGTGTTCGCCTGGGAGCTGGGGCTGGCCGGGTGGCTGATCGTCAAGGGATTCCGGCCCGGCTCAGCCCTCGCGCCCCGGGCAGACGGCGAAGTGACTGATCCGGCAGGTGTCCGTCGGTGAGGCCGCCCCGAGGTTGACGGCGGAGCCGTCCGGGGCGACGCGCCAGCGCTGCCCGGCCGGGACCGTGTGGGTGGGGCGGGTGCCGGGCTCGATGAGGATCCACTTGCCCCGGACCGTGCGGTGCCAGTACGCGGCCTGCCCGCAGTCCCGGCAGGTCGCGGGCCGGGCCGCACCGGCCCCGGCACCGGGCGCGCCCCCCGCCTCCGGCCGCCGCTGTCGTCCGATGGTCGTCACCAGGGTGTCCGCCAGGACCTTCGCGAGGAGGAACGGCCCACCATCCCGGCTGCCGTCCTGCTCCTGGGTGTTTGCGCTCAATTTTCCCCCCTTATGGCCCTGTTGGTAGCCGATCAGGGGGTAGCCGGTCCACCGCTTCCGGCGGATCCGACCCGAACGAGTGGCGATGAGGCACCGCGGCCCGGCTCCCCGCGCACGGGGGACCGGGCCGCGCGATCAGCTGCCCGCGCGTCCGGCCTCGGCGGAGGCGGCCGTCAGGATGCCGTCCAGGAGGCCCGGAAAAAGGGCGTCCAGGTCATCGCGGCGCAGGTCGTTGAGCTTGGTGGTGCCGCGGTAGGTCTGACGCACGACACCGCTCTCGCGCAGCACCCGGAAGTGGTGCGTGGTCGTCGACTTGGTCACCGGCAACTCGAAGTACGAGCAGGCCAGCTCCCCGCTGCCCTGCGCCAGTTCGCGGACGATGGACAGCCGCACCGGATCCGAGAGGGCGTGCAGCACGCTTTCCAGCCGGATCTCGGCGGGAGTGGGGTGGTCGAGGGAACGGGCGGTGGCACTGGGCTCCGTCATGTGTACTCCTCCACTCGCTGGACACCACGAAGGTACGAGAACCATCGTAGTACATCCGCCCTCGCGCGGAGCGATGAACGATCAGGACCGGTGCCGATCACAACCGGCGCCGATCAGGACCGGTGGTACTGGTTCGGACGGCGGATCTCGGCCCCCAGCTCCCCGGCCGCGCGACGGGCCCAGTGCGGGTCGCGCAGGAGTTCGCGTCCCAGCAGCACCGCGTCCGCCTCGCCGTTGGCCACGATCTTCGCGGCCTGCGTCGGCTCGGTGATCAGACCCACGGCGGCCGCCGGGAATCCGGCCTCCGCCTTGACCCGGGCGGCGAACGGCACCTGGTATCCCGGGCCGACGGGTATCCGGGCGTGCGGGGCGAGCCCACCGGTGGAGACGTCGAGCAGGTCCACCCCGTGCTCCCGGAGCACGGAGGCCAGCCGGACCGTCTCGTCGGCGGTCCACCCGTCCTCTTCGAGCCAGTCGGTGGCGGATATTCGGAAGAACAGCGGGAGTTCCTCGGGCCATTCGGCCCGCACCGCGTCCACCACCTCGACGGCGAAGCGGATCCGGTTCTCGAAGGAGCCGCCGTAGGCGTCGGTGCGCCGGTTGCTGTGCGGGGAGAGGAACTCACCGATCAGATAGCCGTGGGCGCCATGGATCTCCACGACCTGGTAACCGGCGGACAGCGTGCGCCGGGCGGCGGCCGCGAACTGCCCGACGACCTCCCGGATCTCCTCCACCGTCAGCTCGTGGGGCACGGGGTGGTTCTCCGCGAAGGCCACCGGGCTCGGGGCGCTCGGCTGCCAGCCGTGCCCCTCCGGACCGACCGGGGCGCCACCCTTCCAGGGGGCGTCGGTCGACGCCTTGCGCCCCGCGTGAGCTATCTGGACGCCCGGAACGGTGCCCTGCGCCTTGAGGAAGGACGTGATCCGGCGCAGCGCCTCGACCTGGGTGTCGTTCCAGATGCCGAGGTCGTAGGGCGAGATCCGGCCCTCCGGGGAGACGGCGGTGGCCTCCTGGAGGATCAGACCGGTGCCGCCGACCGCACGGGCCGCGTAGTGCGCGAAGTGCCAGTCATGGGCCACACCCGCCTCCGGACCCGCGGGCTCGGCGCTGTACTGGCACATCGGAGCCATCCACACACGGTTCGGCGCGGTCACCGAGCGGAGGGTGTAGGGCTCGAACAGGCTGGTACTCATCTGGATTCTCCACGGGATGCGGCCGACGGGAGCCGCGCCCGGCGACCGAGGGAGCCGGGCACGACAACTAAGTACGAGGTACACCGTACTACGGAATCCCTCGTACTACGAGACCTCTCGTACAAGTTCTTCGAGTTCGGTCCGCAACGCCCCCGCCAGCGCGTCCAGGTCCGGTACGGCGGCCCCGTCGGCGACCAGCCCGTAGTGGACCGTGCCCCGGTAGCTGGAGACCGCGACGGCCAGCGCGTGCCCCTGGGCCAGCGGTGCCAGGGGGTAGATCTCACGGACCGCGCTGCCGCCGAGCGAGAAGGTGAGTCCGGGCAGCGGCACGCTGGTGACCAGGATGTCGAAGAGCAGCCGCGCCGCCTGGGCCAGCAGCGGCCCGCCGAGCCGGTGACCGAGCGGGTGCACGTGGTCGGCGAGCAGGGCGACGGCCCCCGCGCCCCGGGCCGGTCCGGCCTCCTTGTTCCGGTCCATCGCGAGCCGTACGGCGCCCAGGCGGCGCAGCGGCTCGCTCTCGGCGACCGGGAGCCGCAGCAGATAGCCGGAGAGCCGGTTCCCCGCGCCGGAGCCGGTGGAAGCGCCGGAGCCGCCCGGGGCGCGGCGGCGCGCGACGGGGATCAGGGCGCGCGGCCCGGACGCGTCGCCCACCGGTTCCCCGCGCCCGGCCAGCCAGCGCCGCAGGGCGCCCGCGACCAGGGCGATCAGCACGTCGTTGACGGTGCCCCCGGCGACCTTGCGGACCCGGTTCACGTCATCGAGGTCGAGCGCGACCCCGGCCAGCGCCCGGGTCCCGGCCGCCGCGCCGCCTTCGGCGCTCAGCCCGTCGGGCACGCCGAAGGGCAGCCCCGACCGGGCCACGGCGGCGCCGATCTCCAGGGCCTGGCCCACGTCCTGGGCCCGCGCCGCCAGCGTTCCGGGCAGCCGCCGCAGGGCCGAGCCGGGTGCGGGCGCGGGCACTGGGCCGCCGGCGCCCCGCCGCGGCGCCCGGTCCGCCGGGCGCGCGGAGCCCCGTACCGGCAGTCCCTCGTCGAACAGCCCGGCGGCCAGCGCGAGCACGCCGAGCCCGTCGGACAGGGCGTGGTGGAACTTGAACAGCACCGCGAAGGTGTCCGGGTCCGGCCCGGCCAGCACATGGGCCTCCCACGGCGGCAGCCCCCGCTCCAGCGGCCTGGCCATGAGCGGTCCGGCGGCGGCGTGCGGATCGGCGTCCGCGTGCGGTACGAGGAACACGTGCCGGGCCGGGTCGAAGTCCTGGGCGGGCGACCAGGCGGCCGCGCCCACCGGCAGCAGGACGTCGTGGATCCGGCGGCGCAGCCGGGGCACGTCGGCGCAGCGCTCGGCGATCAGCTCCGCGGCCCGCGCGGCCGCGTCCGGACCGGCGGCCTCGAACACGCCGAGGGCGCCGAGGTGCATGGGATGGGAGGCGGATTCGATCCGCCAGAAGGCGAGGTCGAGCGGAGGGAGGTGCTCGGTGGCCACGGATCGCCTCTCACAGGGCAGCAGAAGGCAGAAGTGAACCCTTTCCGGCCCCGTACGATCAAGTAACCAGCTGGCTCGATCCGCTCGTCGGTCACTATCGATCAGCAGGTCAGCATGCCCGCGCGCCCCGAAGTGCCTGCCGGGCCGCTGTCAGTGGCCGGGTGCAGACTGACCGGAAAGGGATCGTCCGAGGGACGACGACGTCCGGGAGGTGTCGG
The DNA here is from genome assembly GCF_036346295.1 of Streptomyces sp. NBC_00536. NCBI lineage: Bacteria > Bacillati > Actinomycetota > Actinomycetes > Kitasatosporales > Streptomycetaceae > Streptomyces > Streptomyces sp. NBC_00536. Next base: position 1,028,970 of record NZ_CP107819.1, read on the forward strand.
CCATGTCCGACGTGCTATTGCTCGCGGGAACACGCAAGGGGCTCTTCATCGGCCGCCGGGGGGCCGACGGCCGCTGGGCGTTCGACGCGCCGCACTTCAACGCCCAGGCCGTCTACGCCGTGGCCATCGACCGGCGCGGCCCCGCGCCCCGGCTGCTGGTCGGCGCGGACAGCCTGCACTGGGGGCCCTCCGTCTTCCGCTCCGACGACCTCGGGGCGACCTGGCACGAACCGGCCGCCCCCGCGGTCCGGTTCCCCCAGGACACCGGCGCCTCCCTGGAGCGGGTCTGGCAGCTGCATCCGGCCGGGCCCGAGGCCCCGGACGTGGTGTACGCCGGGACCGAACCGGCGGCGTTGTTCCGCTCCGCCGACCGGGGCGAGACCTTCGAGCTGGTCCGGCCGCTGTGGGAGCACCCCACCCGCTCGGCCTGGGTGCCCGGCGGCGGCGGGGAGGCCGTGCACACCGTGATCACCGACCCGGCCCGCCCGGATGCGGTGACCGTCGCGGTCTCCACGGCCGGGGTCTTCCGCACCGAGGACGGCGGGCGGAGCTGGGCGCCGTCCAACCAGGGCGTCTCCGCGGTCTTCCTGCCCGATCCGCAGCCCGAATTCGGCCAGTGCGTCCACAAGATCGCCCAGGACGCGGGCGACCGGGACCGCCTCTACCTGCAGAACCACTGGGGCGTCTACCGCAGCGACGACGCGGGCACGCGCTGGACGGACATCGGCGGCGGCCTGCCGTCCGACTTCGGGTTCACGGTGGCCGCCCATCCCCACCGGCCGGACACCGCCTACGTCTTCCCCCTGAACGCCGACTCCGACCGGGTCCCGGCCGACCACCGCTGCCGGGTCTTCCGCACCCAGGACGCGGGGACCACCTGGGAGCCGCTCAGCGCCGGGCTGCCCTCCGGCGACCACTACGGGACGGTGCTGCGCGACGCGCTCTGCACGGACGACGCCGACCCCGCGGGCATCTACTTCGGCAACCGCAACGGCGAGTTGTACGCGAGCGCCGACGACGGGGACAGCTGGAGCCTGCTGGCCGGGCACCTGCCGGACGTGCTGTGCGTGCGGGCCGCGGTGATCGGCCGGGGGCCCAACCCGGCTGAACCGCCCGGAGTCCCGCATCAACTAGAGTGACGCAGCGTGGCAGCACGACCTTTGAACGAGATCGTCGAGCCGGGCTGGGCCCGCGCTCTGGAACCGGTGGCGGAACAGATCGCCGCGATGGGCGACTTCCTGCGCGCCGAGATAGCGGCGGGCCGGACGTACCTGCCGAGCGGGGCGAACGTCCTGCGCGCCTTCCAGCAGCCCTTCGACGAGGTGAAGGTGCTCATCGTCGGGCAGGACCCGTACCCCACCCCGGGGCACGCGGTCGGGCTGTCCTTCTCGGTGGCCCCGGAGGTGCGCCCGGTGCCCGGCAGCCTCGACAACATCTTCCGGGAGCTGCACAGCGATCTCGGTGTGCCCCGGCCCGCCAACGGCGATCTGACCCCCTGGACCCGGCAGGGCGTCCTGCTGCTCAACCGGGCGCTGACCACGGCCCCGCGCAAGCCCGCCGCCCATCGGGGCAAGGGCTGGGAAGCGGTGACGGAACAGGCGATCCGGGCCCTGGTGGCGCGCGGCAAGCCGCTGGTGTCGGTGCTCTGGGGGCGGGACGCCCGTAATCTGCGGCCCCTCCTCGGGGAGCTTCCGGCCCTGGAGGCGGCGCACCCCTCCCCCATGTCCGCCGACCGCGGGTTCTTCGGCTCCAGGCCTTTCAGCAGGGCGAACGACCTGCTGGTCCGGCAGGGATCACAGCCTGTGGACTGGCGCTTGCCGTCCGTCAGTTGATCGTATCTGAACTTCACCGGATAAATGCGGACAGATGCCGCCCGAGTGGGCCCTGCCCGAACAGCCGGTCCGGGAAAGCCAGTAGCATGCGGCGCCATGAGCTCCCCCACTGGGCCCGCGAATGGCCTGCCCGTACGAATGCCGCGACCCCGCCAGACCGGACGGCACCGCCGGCCCGAGCCCGCGGTGGCGCCCGAGGGCGCGCCCGCGCTGGTACTCGCCGTGCCCGGTGCCCCTTCGGCCGCCTCGCGCGGGTACGCGGAGGAGATCCTGAGCATCGGCCGCTCCGAGCTGCCCGGCCTGGACGCGCACATCGGTTTCGTCGAAGGCGATGCCGGCGATGACACCGCGGCCGCCGAGTTCCCCGGCCTTTCGGCCGTCCTGACCGCGATCGGGCAGCAGCGCGCCGCGCGCGCCGAGTTCGCCCGCGCGAACGGCCAGGACGTGCCCCCGCCGAGCGGCCCGGACGCCGTGGTGGTCCCGCTGCTGGTCGGCCCCGACGGCGACCTGCTGCGCCGGATCCGCCGGGCCATGATGGACTGCTCCGCCGCCGTCGAACTCGCCGATGTCCTCGGACCGCACCCGCTGCTGGCGGAGGCCGTGCACGTACGGCTCTCCGAGGCGGGCCTGGCCCGCGCCGACCGCGCCCGGCTGTTCACCGTGACCACGGCCGCCGACGGCATCATCCTGGCCACCACCGGTGGCCCGGAGGCCGTCCAGGCCGCGGGGATCACCGGCATGCTGCTCGCCGCCCGCCTCGCCGTGCCCGTGATGGCCGCCGCCCTGGACCAGGAGGGTTCCGTGGCCGCCGTCGCCGATGAGCTGCGCCAGTCCTCCGGCGCCGTCCAGCTGGCGCTGGCCCCGTACCTGATCGGCCCGGAAGCCGCCGACGGGCTGCTCGACACCGCGTGCAAGGAGGCCGGCTGCGCCGCGGCCGACGCGCTCGGTGCCTACCCGGCGCTCGGCAAGCTCGCCGTGGCGCAGTACAGCCGCGCCGCGGGGATCTCCCTGGACGCCCCGGTGCACTGACCCGCCCGTGAACACGGCGAGGGCCCGCCCCCGGATCGGATGATCCGGCGGCGGGCCCTCGCGCGTTCCAGGGGCGGTTCAGCCGAAGACGACGCAGGTGGCGGCGGGCACCGCGGCGGATCCGGCGCGGCGCGGCAGCCCGGTCAGCGGGTCCACGTCGAACCAGGTGACGTCCCCGGAGTGCTCGTTGGCCGCGTACAGCCGCCGTCCGGCCGGGTCGAGGGCCAGGTCCCGCGGCCACCGGCCACCGCACGGGACGCTGCCCGTGACCAGCGGCTTCGCGCCGTCGCCGGGCAGGGCGAGGGCGGCGATCAGGTCGAGGCCGCGGACGGCCGCCCAGAGGAACCGGCCGTCGGGCGAGACCACGAGGGCCGAGGGGTAGGCCCGTACGGCCCCTGAGCCGCCCTCTGGGGCGACCGGAACCTCCGCGACCGGTTCCACTGTCCCGGCGGCCGCGTCCCACCGGCAGACGGTCAGCAGCGGCCGCAGCTCGTTCAGTACGTAGAGCAGCGCGCCGCCGGGGTGGAAGGCGAGGTGGCGGGGACCGTTGCCCGGCGCCAGCGCGGCTTCGGAGTGCACCCGCAGTGCGCCGCTGGCCGCGTCGAGGGCGCACACCCGCACCGAGTCGGTGCCGAGGTCCACGCTGAGCACCCAGCGCCCGCCCGGATCCGGCAGCACCTGGTGGGCGTGCGGCTCCCCCTGACGGTCGGCGTCGGGGCCGGACCCGTGGTGGCGCAGCACCGAAGCCGGGCCGGTGGGGCGGCCGTCGGCGGCGCGGGCGAGCGTACTCACGCTGCCCGAGGTGTAGTTCGCGGTGAGCAGCCGGTTCCCGCTGACGCTGAGGTGGGTGGGGCCGGAGGCGTCGACGGCGACCGGGGAGCCCAGCGGGACCAGCCCGGCCGCGCCGGACGGCCGGAAGGCGCCGACGGCGCCGCGCTTGGTCTCGCTGACCGCGTAGAGCACCGGGGCGTCCGCTGCGTCCACGGCGAGCGCGAGGTAGGAGGGGTCGGCGAGGGCGTCGGTGGCGCCGACGGGGGTCAGGGCGCCGGTCGCCGGGTCGACGTCGGCGGTGGTGATGCCGCGGCCGCCCGTCGAGGTGAACGAGCCGATGTACGCACGCCGTCCGCGTCCGGGCCCGGCCCCCGGGAGTCCGCCCGCCGGATCGTCCGCACCGCCGTGCCCGTCCGTCTCCGCGTGCCCGCTGTCCCGGTCCGCACTCGCCACGGTCTTCCCCTCTCCGCCGGTTCGTCCGGGCCGACGGTAACAGAGGGGTCTAGACCAAATCCCGCCCCAGGGCCCGTTCCCGCGCACCGGCGTGTTGGACGTACGCCGGGCTCTGGCGCCGGTCCTCGTAGGTGCGGTGGAAGACGGGGGTCGCGGAACCCGACATCGGGGGCACGATCCAGGACCAGTCCGCCCCCACGTCACGCCCCTTGCGCTCCTCCCGGTCGATGTGGGAGAGGAAGCGGCGGGACTCGGTGTGGTGGTCGGCGATGGTGACCCCGGCCCGGTCGAAGGAGTCGAGCACCGCCCGGTTCAGCTCGACCATCGCCCGGTCCTTCCACAGCGAGCGGTCGCTGGAGGTGTCCAGGCGCATCCTGCGGGCCACCTCGGGCAGCAGGTTGTAGCGGTCCTCGTCGCCGAGGTTGCGGGAGCCGATCTCGGTCCCCATGTACCAGCCGTTGAAGGGGGCGGCCGGGTAGTGGATGCCGCCGATCTCCAGGCACATGTTGGAGATCGCCGGGACCGCGTGCCAGCGCAGCCCCCAGTCCGCCCAGTGGTCGCCCTCCGGGTGCTCGATCGGCACTTCCAGCACCGCGTCCGCGGGGAGTTCGAACCAGCGGGGCTTGTCGTCGCGGCCCTGCACGACCAGGGGCAGCAGGTCGAACGCGGTGCCGCGGCCGCCGGTCCAGCCGAGCCGGCACAGGGTCCGGGTCAGCGAGGCGTTGCGCGGGTCGCCGACGGGTATCGAGTCCTCGTCGCCGTATCCGGCGTAACGGATCAGCTGCTCGCTCCAGATGAGCGGTCCGGGGCGGTCCGGGGCGTCCGGGGCGAAGACGGTGATCGTGGGCCGCACCCGGCCGCCGTTGGTGGCGTCCCGCAGGTGCTCGAAGCACTCCGCGGCGATCTCGTCGGCGCCGGCGAGGCCCCTGCGGTCGCGCACGCGCAGCGAGTTCCAGTACAGCCTGCCTATGCACCGGTTACTGTTGCGCCAGGCGACGCGGGCCCCGTGGACGACCTCGTCATGGGTGTGCCGGTAGGTTCCGGTCTCCGCCAGCTGGGTCCGTACGGCGTCGAGCCGGGCGGCCGGATCACCGGCCTCCGGATTCTCCCGGTGGAACAGCCGGATGAATTCCCGCGCCTCTTGCCACACCTGATGGACCGTCGACGTCGGATGCAGAATTTCCATTTCGTGCGGTTACCCCCTGTCCGGACAGATCCACCCTGTACATGCCAGATGAATGTGCGATGAGCGCTCACTCTTTGTACGGGCCGCAGGTCAGCGGCGTACGACAGGTGAGCCCGGAACACTCGTTCGAGTGAAACCTCCTCGAATGGCTGCGCAAGCACGGGTGCCGACGTAGGATCCGCGGCAAAACCCCGGGTCAACCGGTGCTTTCCGGCCACGGTCCGTAGCGCCGCCCCCTTCGGGGATTCCGGTTTCGGCCAGGGCGGCGGCCGCGGCCCCCTCCAGGACCGCCGCGCCGCGCGCCGAGATCGTACGACCGGACGATGGCCTTCAGCCGGCGCTGACCAGCGGGGAGGGGCGGTCCGAGCGCAGCGGGTGGGCCAGTTCGGCGAGCGCCCGCTCCAGCCCGTGCAGGTGGGCGAGCGCGGGCCCGGCGGGGGCCGGGGGGATGGCGGCCGCCGCGGGCTCCCGGTCGTGGCCGAGGCCGGTGATGGGTGCGGTGAGCGCTTCCACCGCGGCCTCCACCCGCCAGCAGGCGGCGGCGAGCCGGGCGTCGTGGGAGGCGGAGGGGTCGGCCGCGACGGCGGCGAGGCCGCGCACCTCGCGGGCGCAGTCGTCCAGCAGGGCGATGACCCGGCGGGCCCGGGCCCGCCGGTCGCGGAAGGGGCTCAGGGGATGCACGAGGGGCGCGAGCGCCATCCGTACCCGCGCCAGCAGCAGTTCCAGCTCCGCGGCGTGCGGGGCCGGGTCCGCGGTGGGCGACCCCGCGAGGCGGGCCGCGGCGGCCGCGGTGGCGGCGTGCACGCAGCGCAGGGCGCGCTGGATCCAGGCGTCGTTGGTGGCGTGGGTGGTGACGGGCAGGACGAGGACCACGGCGAGCGCGGCGCACACCGCCCCGACCCCGGTCTCCACCAGGCGCAGCACCAGCAGGGCCGGGCTCAGGACGCCGAGCAGGCCGTAGAGCAGCCCGGCCATGACGGTGACGGCGAGCATCATCCAGCTGTAGGACACGGGGGCCGTGTAGAAGATCCCGAAGACGCACACGGCGACCAGCGCGGCGGTGGGCGCGGGGGCGCCGTGCAGCGGGATCGCGATCAGCAGCCCGACGACGATGCCGATGACCGTACCGAGGACCCGGCGGAACCCGCGGACCAGCGTCTCGCCCCGGGAGGTGGTGTTGACGAAGATCCACCAGGTGGTGCCGACGGCCCAGTACCAGCGGTCCTCGGAGAAGAACTGGCCCAGGGACAGGGCGACCGCGCAGGCGGCCGTGGCCTGGAACGCCTGGCGCGTGGTGGTGCGGGCGAGGCCGCGCCCGGGCAGCCCGGGGGGCACGGCGGCGGGCGGGTAGCGGCGTTCGAGGGGCCACAGCACGAACCGCACGGTGCCCGCGGCGAGCAGGGCCAGCGCCACGGCGGCGTACAGCTCGGGCAGCTGGGCGGGGACGGCGTGCAGGAACTGGGTGATGAAGAAGCTCATGAAGGCGAAGATGCCGAGCGCGTGGCCGCGCGGACCCCAGCGGCGGGCGTAGACCCCGCCGAGGACGACGGCGAGGAAGGCCGCGTCGCGGGCGAGCGGGACCCCGTGCAGGGACGTGGCCAGGGCCAGCACCGGGAATCCGGCCACCGGCAGCAGGGCCGTGGTCACCCGCTGGGCGCGCACGCTCGGGTCGGTGACGGTGAACAGGGCGAGCAGTGCGGTCAGGCCCCCGGTGATGGAGGCGGTGAGCGACAGGCCGCACAGTTCGGCGGCGGTGACGGCGAGGCCGATCCCGGTCACCGCGCGCAGTGAGTTGCGCAGTCTCAGACGCCCCGGATCCGGAGCCACGAACATCCTCTTCACGGCGGTGTGCCGCCCCCCTTGCGATGGTGCGCTCGCCGGTCCCGCGACGGCCCGGGGTGGTGGGCGTGGGCGGACACGGCGAAGGCACCGTGGTCCGGAGCGGCCTCGTCGCCGTCCGGCGCAGCACGGCGCCGTAAGTACATGGATACGGCACAGATAACCACCCTGAGGCCCACTGGCTCAACTCAGGGTCCGTCGACTGGGCCATTGGCACAGCCGGGAGGCGCTCCGGGTGGCCAGGGGCGGGCCGACGGTCCAGCTTCTCAGCCGGTCCGTACGAGGGCGTCCGCGCGGGCCTCGGCAGCGGCGCCCGGCAGCCAGTCCTCGACCCGGCCGAAGCCGAAGCCGAGGCGGGCGGCCCGCCCGTTGTCCATGGCGTAGGAGCGGTCGAAGGAGAACGGGGAGGCGGCGCCGCCGCCGGGCACCGTGCGGTAGCGGGGGCGCCGGCCGGTCCCGGCCGCGATCAGGTCGCAGAGCTCGGTCACGGTGAGCGCTCCGTGGGAGGCCGCGTTGACGGGTCCGGTGAAGGTCCCGGACCCCGTCCAGTGCAGGAAGCGGGCGATCTCCTCGTGGTGGACGAAGGAGGTCGGGCGGGGGTCGGCGTGGATGTCGACGGGCCGGCCCGCGGCGATCCGCTCGACGTAGTGGGCGAGCCGTCCGGTGAAGTCCGCGGACCCCCCGCCGAGCACGTGGGCCGTCCGGACGGTCACGGTGTCGAAGGCCGGGTCGGTGAGGAGGACGGCCTCGGCCCGGCGCTTGCCCTCGGCGTAGGCGGTCGCGGGATCCGGCGCGTCCCCGGCGCGGGACGGCTCCCGCGCCGGGGGCAGGGCGGCGAGGTCGAGGCGGTCCTCGGCGAGCAGGGGCCCCTCGGGGCCGGTGGGCAGGGCGGCGAAGGTGGCCGGGTCGTACACCTCCATCGTCGAGGTCATCACGTACCGCCCGGTGCGGCCCTCGAAGACGCGGCGGGCGGTCGCGGCCTGCTCCGGGGTGTAGGCGACCTGGTCGAAGACCACGTCGAAGGTGCGCGCGCCGAGGGCCTCGCGCAGTTGCCGCTCGTCGTCCCGGTCGGCGACGAGACGGGTGGTTCCGGGCAGTCGCGGGGTGGAGCCGCGGTTGATGACGGTGACCTTGTTCCCGGCCTCCCGCTCCAGCTCGACCAGGTGCTTGCCGAAGTACCGGCTTCCGCCGATGACGCATATGTTTCGCATGCCGCCGACTCTGCCGCCGTCCGGTCCCCAGCGGAACCGGCCACTTGCTGAACCCGTCGTAAGGAAAACTGATGATCGATGTGCAGCGGCTGCGCGTGCTGCGGGCCGTCGCCGAGCACGGCAGCTTCAACAAGGCGGCCGGAGCGCTGCTGCTGACCCCGTCGGCGGTCTCACAGCACATCGCGGCGCTGGAGCGGACCCTCGGTCACCCGGTGGCGGTGCGCAGCACCCGCGGGGTCACGCTCACCGAGCCCGGGCGGCTGCTGGTCGAGACGGCGGAGACGATCTCCGACGAGCTCGAACAGGTCCGGCGGCGGATCGACCGGCTCGGCTCGCCCCGCCCCCGGCTGACCCTCGCCACCTTCACCAGCGGCGGCCGTCACCTGCTGCCCGCGGCGCTGACGCGGTTCGTGGCCGCGTGGCCCGAGGTCGAGCTGACCGTGCTGGAGGCCGAGCCGGAGGAGGCGGTGGCGATGGTCCGCCGGGGCGCGGCCGATCTGGCGCTGGCCTACCGCTTCGACGCTCCGGCGGTCGCGGGCTCCGGGGCGCGTCCGGCACTCGACTGGACGCCGCTGATGGACGACCCGCTGTCGGTGGTGCTGCCGCGCGGTCACCGGTTCGCGGACCGTGCCTCGCTCGGGCTCCGCGAGCTGGCCGCCGAGCGCTGGGTGCTGGGCTGCATGAAGACGGAGGCGTACCTGCGGCGGTACGCGGCCCAGGCCGGTTTCGAACTGCGGGTCGCCGCCTCCTCGACCGACTACTTCTTCGCGCAGTCGCTGGTCGCGGCGGGTGTGGGCGTCTCGCTCGTGCCCCGGATCTCGCTGGCGCCGGGGCCGGGCGCGGTGGCCGTGGAGGTGGAACCGCCGCGGCCCGCCCGGTACATCGGGGTGATCGCGGTGCGCCGGCGCGCGCCGCAGCCGTACGTCGAGGCGCTGACCGGGGAGCTGGTCGCCGAGGCGGGTGCGCAGGCGGACGCGGGCGAGGGCGGGAGGCCGGACGCGGCGGCGGCCGGGGCGGTGGATCCCGCCCCGGCCGCCGCGCACACGGTGTCCGTCAGGGAGTGAAGGTCCAGCGTTGCGCGGCGGAGCCGGTGCACACGGCCCGGCCCAGCGTGGTGCCGTTGGCGGTGCCCGAGCCCGTCGGGACCAGGCACTGGCCGCCGCTGCGCAGGCTGCCGTCCGCTCCCTGCTGCCAGTTCTGGGCGGCCGGGACCGGCGCGGTGGCGCAGGCCCGTACCGTCACGGCGCCGGTGGCCCCGGCCGTGGCGTCGAGGCAGACCCCGCCGAGACCGGTGATCCGGCCGTCGCTCTGGAGGGTCCAGCGCTGGTTGGGCCCGCCGTGGCAGGTGTACAGGGTGGGTTCGGTGCCCGGGGCGGTGGCGCTGTGCGGCAGGTCCGCGCAGGTTCCCGAGGCGCCGTTGACGAGGGTGGCGTCGGTGGGCAGCGGTGCGGGCCGCCCGGTCAGGGTGATTTCGGCCGCGCTGGTCCAGGGCCCCCGGCCGCCCGCCTCGGTGAGCGCCCTCAGCCGCAGGTAGCGCCCGGTCTTCGCGGCCAGCGGTACGGTCTTGGCCGCCGCGGTGTCGGGGAGGGTGCCGGTGGCCACCGGGGAGCCCCAGTCGGTGCTGCTGTCGGAGACGTACACCTCGTAGCCGCCGATCCGGCCGTTGCTGCCGCCGTCCTGGCGGGGCAGGTAGCCGAGACCGTCCACCGCGTACCGGGCGCCGAGGTCGATGCTGATCTCGTGCGGCAGGGCCGCCGGGGTGCCGGAGGACCAGGCGGTGTGCCAGAGGGTGGCCGGGTTGCCGTCGAAGGCGTTGGTGGCGGCGCCGTTCTCGGCGCTCGTCTCCTGGCTGTCCGCGGAGACCAGGGACCAGCCGGTCTGCGGGATCGGGGCGCCGGAGGACGGGATCGGCTGGGCCGCGGGGATCGTCGTACCGGTGGCGGAGACGGTGAACGCGCCGGACTTCGCACTGGTCTTGACCCACAGCACGCCCGCGCGGTCGGCCGGGTCGAAGAACCAGCCGGTGGCGGCCGTGTCGTAGGCGCTCTTGGAACCGAGCCGGGTGAGGGCGGCGCCGTCCACCGTGACGGCGGCGGGGGCCGAGGCGACGTGGAGGGTGAACTCGTAGCCGCGGGAGGCGGGTTTGCCGGTGTAGTCGCCCGTGGAGGCCCCGACGGAGACGGTGACCTTGCCCGAACCGGTGGTGGGGGCGCTGACATTGACCTGCTGGTGGGCGGAGGCGCCGTTCTGGTAGGCGCGGGTGAGGCCGTCGTCCTCGTAGAGGGAGAAGGCGGAGTCGCCGCGCGGGGTGATGTCGTAGGTAAGGGTGGAGAGCGGCTTCTCGCCCGCGTAGTTCATCTGGGGCCACATGGGCACGATGGCGCCGCCCTTGACGAACAGGGGCAGGGTGTCGAGGGGGGCGGCGTAGTTGTTCAGCCAGCCCGGCCCGGCGTAGGTCTTTCCGGTCCAGTAGTCGGTCCAGGTGCCGGCGGGGAGGTATATCCCGTCACGGACGGCGGTGTCGGAGACGACCGGGGCGACGAGGAAGGAGTCCCCGGCCATGAACTGGCCGCTGGTGAGGTTGCCGCGCGCCACCGGGTCGTCCGGGTAGTCCAGGACCATGGCGCGGGTGCTGGGCACGCCGGTGTCGTGGGCGATGGAGCTCATCGTGTAGAGGTACGGCATCAGCCGCATCTTGAGCTGGAGGTACTTGCGGTTGATGGACAGGTAGGGCTCGGCGAACCGCCAGGGCTGCTTGTCCTGGTAGCCCGCGGCCGGGTTGGTCGCGCCCCAGCCGGACATGGTCATGAAGGCCGGGGTGAAGGCCTTCCACTGGAGGTCGCGGACGTAGGTCTTGGGGCTGCCGCCGAAGATGCCGTCGATGTCGCCCGAGGCGTAGTTCAGGCCGGAGAGGCCCGCGCCCGCGATGGCGGGGACGTGCCAGCGCATGTCGTCCCAGGTGCCGTTGGTGTCGCCGGTCCAGACGACGGCGTTGCGCTGGGTGCCCGCCCAGCCGTCGACGGTCCACACGTAGCGGCGGGCGTCGGAGTTCTTCTCGATGCCGTCCACGGCCTGCTGGACGCCGGAGAAGGCCGTTTTGTAGCCGCCGCCGATCCAGGCGACGTCCGTCTTGACCCCGCGGGTTCCGGCCACGGACACCTCGTCGGTGATGGAGCCGAGTCCGGTGGAGGTCCACAGGCCGGTCTGGAAGCCCTTGGCCTTCAGCGCGTCGACGGTGGACTTCAGCGGCGCGGTGTAGCCGCAGCCGTAGCCGTCGTTGGGCAGGAACCAGCCGGAGGGCATGTCGGCGGCGCGGGCGTCGGTCGCGTAGCCGACGACGTCCGGGGTGGTCTGGTGGCGCAGCCGGTTGTGGTCGCCCTGGTATGCGGGGTTGGAGGCGTTGAAACAGTCGGCGTTGCCGAGTTCGAAGCCCCACATCGGTGCCATGAACGGTTTGCCGCTGACATCGGTGTAGGCGTCGAGCACGGACTTGAGGGAGTCACCGGTGAAGTACCAGGCGTCGAAGCGGTTCTCGTTGTGGGTCAGGGTGCTGGGGGCGTTGAAGGAGTACGAGCCCGGGGCCCAGGTGTTGCGCATGACGCCGTAGTTGTTGGTCGACATGTAGAAGGGCGCGGGGCTGGCGTTGTTGTTCTCCCGCCACTTGTTGTCGACCGCGACGGGTACGGTCTTGCCGCGCAGCGCCCACTCCCCCAGCCGCAGGCCGGTTCCGTAGAACTGTTCGTCGGCGCCGCGGGCCAGGTACTGGGTGGTCTGGCTGCCGGTCCAGCTGGTCGGCTGGGTCTCCTGCCAGACGAGGGTGGAGTCGTCGGCGCGGTAGACGGAGAACTGCAACGGCGCCTTGTTGACCCGGATCGACACGGAGCCGGTGGTGATCTTGTAGTAGCTGCCCGCGTCGGTGTATCCGGTGCTCACCGGGCCGAAGTCGGTGGTGGGGGCCAGGTCGGAGCCCGCCGGGTCATTGGTGAAGGCCCCGTCCGGGGAGAGCCAGAGCCGGAAGACGTCGGCCCGCGCGACCACCACGCGGACCTTGGCGCCGCTGGTCGAGGTCACGGTGAAGGTGTTCCCGGACTGGCTCAGCCCGGTGGCGTTGCCCGCCGTGGAAGCCGCCGCGGCGGCGGGCACGGCGGCGGACGCGGCCTCGGCCAGGGAGGCCGCCGGTCCGGCGGCGGCCAGGCCCGCCACGGCGAGGGCGCCGGCCAGCAGCGCGGCGAGCGGGGTGCGGCGGCCGGGGCGCCGGGGGCGCGGGGAGCGCCGGAAGAGGGGTGGGAGCGGTGGCAGGAGGTGGGGGGTGAGTCTCATGGGGCAGCTCCTCTGCGGTCCGGGACACGGACACAGCTCTTTGGCATGCACCCGGCAACATAGCGCGCTCACAGGGTTCACGTGAAGGAAGCTGCTCGAAGTGACGTGTTATCGCGCAGCTTCGAGCACGTCACCCCTGGCCGGAATCTGACTCACCGTTCGCCCTGTACATACCTCTTGGTGGCGAACCACGGCATTCGGCCGTCACTCTCCTACCGTGACGACCCTGAGGACCGTGACGGCCTGACCGGTCGGCTCGGAACAGCGGGTATGGCGGGTATCGGGAGTGGCACAGGATGAAGCACCGCACAGAGCGACGGCAGGAGCCCGCGGAGCCCGGGCAGGCACGGCGCGGGGCGTCCCGGCGCCGCTGGACGGGGGCCGTGGCCGCCGTCGTGGTGGCCGGGGTCGCGACCGGGTGCGCGCTCTCCTACTACGACGTCTTCTCGGACACGGGTGACGTCGTACGCTTCGACCAGGAGCAGTCACCGGCCCAGGCGGGCACCCCGGGCAAGGCCCCGGCCGATCCGCTGACCCGGATGCCGACCGGCCCGCAGCCCGAGCTGCGGATCGCCTCCACCGTCCCCGAGGACGGCACCAAGGTCATGGTCACGACCCTGGTGGGGAAGAAGTCCGGGTTCACCGGCAAGGTCTGGCTCTGGGTGCCGCCGCAGTACAAGGACCCCCGGTACGCGCACAGCGGGTTCCCCGTCATGATCGCCCTGCCCGGCGGCCCGGGGTACCCCAACAACTACTGGATGGACCCGCACCTCAAGCTGGAGTCCAGCATCTCCAAGTGGTCCCGGGAGGGCAGCAGCCTGCCCTTCATCCTCGCCATGCCGGTCCTGAACCCCGACACCGACAAGGGCGGGCTGTACTGGGACGGGAGCGACATCCCCGGCCAGCCCAAGATGGGCACCTGGCTGACCGAAGACGTCCCCGACCTCGTCCGCTCCACCTTCCGGACCATCGGCTCGCGCGACGGATGGGCCTTCATGGGCAGTTCCTCCGGGGGCTTCGCCGGACTGAAGGCGGTGCTGCAGAAGCCGGACCAGTTCAAGGCCGTGATCGCCGGAGGACCCGACATCGTTCCCGACTCACGGCTGTGGAACGGGCACCCCAGGGAGAAGGCCGAGAACAGCCCGCCGGAACTCGCGCGGAAACTGCTCGACCGCAACGGCCCCGAGGTCTACCTGGGCTTCCAGGTCGGCACCAAGGGCAGCGACGTCAAGAACCGGCCGCCCATCGAGAACTTCATCAAGGAGTACGGGAAGGGGCCCGTCAAGACGAGGTTCCAGGTCGACCAGGGCGGCGGCCACGACGCCTACAGCTACGTCCCCGGCATGTACAACGGCGGACTGATCCAGTGGATCAGCCGGCACATGCGGGGACCGGTCCCGACCGCGTAACGGCGGCGGGACCGGGGGCCGGGTCGGTCGGGCCGGGGGGAGCCGACCGGCCGGTGCGCCGCGGGTCAGCCACCCTCGGTGATCGCCGGGGCCGGCTCGTTCTTGTAGTTCGCCGCGCCGAAGTTGCTCTTGACGAACTTCGCCCAGGAACCGTCCTGGACCATCTTGCGCAGGGCGTCGTTGATCTTCTTCTGAAGGGCCTTGTCGCCCTTCTTGAGCCCGATGCCGTAGTTCTCCTTGCTCAGGTTCAGCCCGGCGAGCTTGAACTTGCCCTGGTTGCCCTCCTGGGCGGCGTACCCGGCGAGGATCGTGTTGTCCGTGGTCAGCGCGTCGAGCTGGCTGTCCTGGAGGGCGATGAGGCACTCCGAGTAGCCCGGGAGCTCCAGCAGGTCCGCCTTGGGGGCGAGGCTCTTCTTGATGTTCTCGGCCGAGGTCGAGCCGGTCACCGAGCACAGCCGCTTGCTGTTGAGGTCCTCGGGCTTGGTGATGTCGGTCTGGGAGGCGCGGAGCAGCAGGTCCTGGTGGGCCAGGAAGTACGGTCCGGCGAAGTCGACCTTGGTCTTGCGCTTGTCGTTGATCGAGTAGCTCGCGGCGACGAACTTGACCTCGTTGAACTGGATGAGCAGTTCCCGGTCGGCGCTGTAGACCTGCTTGAACTCGATCTCGCTGGGCTTGTAGCCCAGCTCCTTGGCCACGTAGCGGGCGACGTCCACGTCGAACCCGGAGAACGTGCCGTCCGCCGCCCGGTACCCGAGGCCGGGCTGGTCGAACTTGATCCCGATCGGGATCGTGTGCTTGGCGTCATCGTTCGCGCCGCACCCGGAGGTGGTCAGGGCTAGAGCGATCGTTGCGGCGACCGCACCGGCCTGGGAAACCTTCATGCTGGACTCTCTCCGATGGAAACGGCTTGCTTGGAGAAGCTAGAAAGCCATGAGCGCAGCGTCACTACATCTGAGGAAAAATTGAGGATAACGATCCGGGCGGGCCCGAAGATCCTCATGGCAGCATGACGGGGTACGGGGGCAACGCACGTGACCTGGAGGGGGAGTTCGGTGAGCGGAGTACGCAAGAGCCTGGCCCGGGTGGAGGTGGCGCTGAAATGGGATCCCAGCGCGCCCGGTTCGCCCGCCAATGACCTCGACATCATCGCGGCGGTGTACGCGGAGGGTGATGTGCGGGGAACGCCCGAATATGTCGTGTACTTCGACCATCGGGCTCCCGACGGCACCATCACCCTGAACCGGGACAGCCGCACCGGTCAGGGGTTCGGCTTCGACGAGGTGATGACCCTCGAACTCGACCGGATGTCGGAGCGGCTGCGGCGGGTGGTCGTGGGCGTGGTCGTCCAGAGCGACGACGGCACGCGGACCTTCGGTGACATCGGCGGCATGGCCCTGCGGATCCGCGAGGGGTACACCGACCTCGTGGCCGAGGGTCCGGTCGCGGGCGTGGCGGGCGTCGCGGCGGCCACGGTCGCGGTGTTCACGCGGGACGCCGCGGGCGCGTGGTCCCTGGACCCGGCCGTGCACGGTGTGGACGCCGGACCGGAGGAATACCTCCGGATCATGGGCGACACCCCCGCCGCCGGCCCCTCCTGAAAAGACGCGGACCGGATGGCGGCCGCTCCTGCTGGAGCGTCCGCCACCCGGTCCGCGGGGGTGCGCTGCCACCGTCCCCACGAGGCAGCGCGGGCAGGCGGTCCGTCCGGTCATCGGAGACGGCCGCCCGCCGGTCTTCAGGGGCCCGGAGCCGGGCCCGGAGCCAGGCCCAGTGCGGGCAGCAGCGCGGCGTCGACGAAGCGGACCAGGTAGTCGGCGTCGGCGTAGCGGCCCTCCAGAACGGGCCGGATCCGCAGGACGCCCATCAGCTGCGCCGGGAGGAATTCCACGGCGGGGTGGCCCGCGGCGATCTCGCCCCGCGCGACGCCCCGCGCGACCATCGCGTCGAAGGCGGCCAGTTCGGGTTCGACCAGCGCCTCGCGCAGGGCCCCCTGGAGTTCCTCGTCGTTCATGACGGCGTGACCGAGGGCCTGGGTGAGGCGGGTGTCGCGGCCCGAGGTGCCGGCCGCGATCCGGGCGGCCGCGCGGAGGTCTCCGGCGAGGGTGCCGGTGTCGACGGCGGCGAGGGTGCGGCCGCTCCGGGCCGAGCGCAGGGCCGCGGCGACCAGCTGGGGCTTGGTCTTCCACTGCCGGTAGAGCGTGGACTTCCCGCAGTTGGCGCGGGCCGCGACGCCCTCCATGGTCAGGGCCTCGTAGCCGTGTTCGCGGAGCTGTTCGAGGACCGCGTCGTAGAACTCCTGCTCCCGCTCCGGGGTGATCTTGGAGCGGCGCGCGGCGGCGGCCGGCGACGGCGATGCCGATGTCGTCATGGGCGGCTCTCCCCTCCGGCGGTGGCGGTCTTCGAGTGGTTCTCGATACGGAAGCGTACCGGAACGCAGGCGTATCGGTACACTCTCGTATCGATACATTGTCGTATCGGTAGTCGCAGAGGAAAGAGAACCGCGGCATGACCCAGCGCACCACGGCCGTCGGGCGGCCCCGGGCGATACCCGAGCTGCTGCTCGTCGCGGTCCTCTTCGCCGTGTACAAGGGCGGCCGGATGCTGACGGCGGGCCACACCGACGACGCCTTCCGCAACGCGGGCCGCGTCTGGGACGCCGAGCGCGCCCTGCACCTGCCGGGCGAGGGCCTGGTCCAGGACCTGCTCCTGCACAGCGACACCGTCGTCCACCTCGCGAACACCTACTACGCGGCCGTGCACTTCCCGGCCACCGCGGCCTTCCTGATCTGGCTGTACCTGCGCCGCCCCGGCCACTACCTGTGGGCCCGCCGGGTCCTCGCGGCGCTCACCGCCGTCGGGCTGGTCGTGCACCTCGGCTTCCCGCTGGCCCCGCCGCGGCTGCTCGGGGCCGCGCACCTGGTCGACACCGGGCAGGTCTACGGGCCCACGGTCTACGGCGCGGCGCCCGCGGCGGACACCATGGCCAACCAGTTCGCGGCGATGCCCTCGCTCCACTTCGGCTGGGCGCTCATGCTGGCGATCGGCATGATCGCGGCCACCCGCGGGCGCCTGCGGTACCTGTGGCTGCTGCACCCGCTGCTGACCCTGACCGTGATAGTCGGCACGGCCAACCACTACTGGCTCGACGCCGCCGTCGCGACCGCGCTGCTCGGCGTCGCCCTGCTGGTGGTCCCCCGGCCCGTGGCGGACCGTACGCCGCAGGACGGATCAGCCGGTCCGGGCGGCGGGGCCGTGCGCGTGGGCGAGGACGACGGCCTGCGGGCGGCCGGAGAGCGCGAGCTCGCTCATGCGGTGGTGACACCGGGACGGTCGGGCTGACCTCCGCCGTCCGGAACCCGGGAATTCGATGCGGAAACGCTGCGCGTTGAGTGGGGCGGTGGTGCTCACGAGGCTGGGGCCATGGACCTCACGGACCCTGTGGACCCCGGCCCGGCAGACACCGCCGGCGGTGACGGAATGGCCGACGCACGCGTCGTGGCGCTCTTCCTGGGCGGCGACGAGGACGGCATGACGGCCGTCTACCTCCGCTGGCGGCCCCTCGTGCACACCTTCGCCCGCCGCCGGCTGGGCGACGACCGGGAGGCCGAGGACGTCACCCAGCAGGTGTTCCTCGCCGCCTGGCGGGGCCGCCGCGGCTACCGGCCCGGCAGCGGTGACCTGGGCGGCTGGCTGGTCGGCATCACCCGTCACAAGGTGGCGGACGCGCTGGCCGCGCGCGCCCGGCGGGCCCGCGCGGTGGCCGCCGCCGGAGCGCAGTACGACGTCACGTGGCCGCCCGGGGCCACGGCGGAACCGGAGTGCGCCCTGGACCGGGTGCTCGTCCTCGGCGAGCTGGCCCGGCTGCCGTCGGCGCAGCAGCGGATCCTGCGGCTGGCGTACTACGGGGACCTGACCCAGACCCAGATCGCGGCGTGCACGGGGATGCCGCTGGGGACCGTCAAGAGCCACATGCGGCGCGCCCTGTACCGCCTGCGGTACTCCCTGCGGGCGCAGGCCCAGCCGCAGGGCCAGCCGCTGTCAGCGACTCGATGACGTCGACCGCCGAACGCAGCGCGTACAGCCGTTCCGCGCGCGGCGCGGGCGCGCCGGCCGCGCCCCAGCCGGGGCCCGCGAGCAGCACCCGGGGGTGGGCGCGGGCCCCGCGCAGCCACCATTCGATGCCCGAGACCGACCGGACCAGCGCACGGTCCGCGGTCGTCCGGACCTGGGACCAGAGCACGACGGCGCGCGGGCCGATCCGGCGGGGGGCACCCCCTGGGACGTGAGCCGGCACATCAGTTCCAGGCGGGCGACGTCGTCCGGGGTCCAGCGGCGGTGCCTGCCGTCCTCGCGGCGGGCCGGGCCGATGGCGTAACGGCGTTCCCAGGAGCGCAGGGTGGTGGGCGAGACGCGCCGGGCGACGGCGCCGGTGCTCAGCGGCCACGCCGTAGCCGCGGCCGGCGGCTCCGGGGCGGAATGCGCACGGTCCACCCCCGTCACGATACGGGCCGACGCGGCGGGACCCGGAGCACCCGGAGCGGAGCACCCCGCGCGGGGCGGCCGGTCACGATGCGGCCCGTCGCCGCGCGGCCGGTCACGATGCGTCGCGGGCCCGCTTGAACCGGCCCAGCGCGTCGGCGAGGTCCACCACCGGATCCGGATAGTCGTACCGGGCCCGCTCCAGCCCGGACAGCCGCCAGGGCTCGAAGACGTCCGGCGCGGGCAAGCCGGCCAGCTCCGGCACCCACCGGTGGACGTAGTGGCCGTGCGGGTCGTACCGCCGGGCCTGCCGGACCGGGTTGAGGACCCGGTTGGGCCGGGTGTCGGTGCCGGTCCCGGCCGCCCATTGCCAGTTGAGCTGGTTGTTCGCGAGGTCCCCGTCGACGAGAAGGTCCAGGAAGTGCCGGGCGCCGGTCCGCCAGTCGACGTAGAGGGTCTTGGTGAGGAAGCTCGCGGCGAGCAGCCGTCCCCGGTTGTGCATCCAGCCCTCGTGCCGCAGCTGGCGCATCGCCGCGTCGACCAGCGGATAGCCGGTGCGGCCCGCCTTCCACGCCTCGGTCTCCTCGGCGGCCGCCGCGTCGGTGCGCCAGAGATCGTGGCGGGCCCGGTAGTCCTCGTGCGCCGTGGCGGGGCGGGCGGCGAGCACCTGGTGGTGGAAGTCCCGCCAGCACAGCTGCCGGACGAAGGCCGCCGCGCCGGGACCGCCCGCCGCCCGCGCCCGGTGGACGCATTCGGCGGGCGAGAGGGTGCCGAAGTGCAGGTGGGGGGAGAGCCGGGAGGTGGCGTCCCCGGCCAGGTCGTCGTGGGTGTCCTCGTAGCGCGCGACGCCGTCGCGCAGCCAGCCGGTGAGCCGGGCCCGGGCCTCGGGCTCGCCGCCGCGCGCGAGGCCCGGCGAGAGTCCCCGTACGGCGCCCCGGTCGGGCAGCGGCTCCGAGCCGACGGCCGCGGGCACCCGGACCGCGCGTGGGGCGACCGCCGGGGTCCGCGGGGGCTGCTCGGACCAGCGGCGGAAGTACGGGGTGAAGACCGCGAAGTGGTCCGATCCCGCCGGGGCCACGGCGCCGGGGGCGAGGACCGTCACCACCGCGTCGTGCACGTGGAGCCGCCGCCCCTCCCGCTCCAGCGCGGCGCGCAGCCGCTCCTCGCGTCCGTGGGCGTAGGCACTGACCCCGGCCGCCATGTGTACCTCGTCGGCGTCGGCCTCCCGGACCACCGCGCACACCTGCGCGACGGTGTCCCCGGAGCGGACGACGAGGCGGCCGCCGCGCTCGCGCAGCCCGGTGTCGAGGGCGGCCAGGCAGTCGGCGAGGAAGGCCAGCCGGTTGGGGGCGGCGAAGCCGGCCGCTTCGACGCCCCGGTCGCGGACGAACAGCGGCACCACCTCGGTGGAGGAGGAGAGCGCGGCCCGCATCGGCGGATGGTCGTGCAGGCGCAGGTCCGAGGTGTAGAGGACGACCGCGACGTTCATGGACGGGCTCCGTGTCAGGGTGGGGGGCGGGGACTGCTGTCGTGCGGTACTTCGCCCCGGACCCGCGGTTCGGATGCGGGGGCGCCCCCGGCTCCGGGCCCGGCGTCCGGTCCGAGTCCCGGCGTCCGGCCGGGGTCCAGCGTCCGGCCCGGGTCACGGCTCAGGGAGTGGCATCCCGCGCGGGGTCCGGGGCTGCCGGCAGGGCGGCGGCCGCGCGGGCGATGTTGCGGGCCATGCCGCCGAAGACCACCGCGTGGAAGGGGGACACGCTCCACCAGTAGAGGTGTCCGAGCAGCCCGTGCGGATGGAACAGGGCGCGCTGGCGGTACCGGGCTCCGGACCCGCGGGCCCCGCCGGTGCCCGGCTCGACGTACATCTCCAGCCAGGCGAGCCCCGGCAGCCGCATCTCGGCTCGCAGCCGGAGCAGCCGCCCCGGTTCGATCTCCTCCACGCGCCAGAAGTCGAGGGAGTCCCCCACCCGCAGCAGGGCCGCGTCGCGCCGGCCGCGCCGGATCCCGGCTCCGCCGACGAGCCGGTCGAGCCAGCCCCGTACCGCCCAGGCGAGCGGGAAGGAGTACCAGCCGTTCGCCCCGCCGATCCCCTCCACCACCCGCCAGAGCGCCTGCGGCGAGGCGTCCACCGCCCGCTCCCGGGAGTCGGTGTAGAGGCTGCCGCCCGCCCAGTCGGGGTCGGTGGGCAGCGGGTCACTGGGGGCGCCGGGCAGCGAGGCCGAGGACCAGCGGGTGCTGACGTCCGCCTCGCGCACTCGCCGCAGGGCCAGTTCCAGGGCCCGGTCGAAGCCGATCGGGGCGCCCGGGGGATCGGGCACGTACCGCGCGATGTCGTGCTCGTGGCAGACCACCTCGTGGCGCAGGGACTCGGCCAGCGGCCGGGCCAGCGCCCGTGGTACGGGCGTGACCAGGCCGATCCAGTGGCTGGACAGGCGCGGGGTGAGCATCGGGACGCGCAGGATCAGCCGGTGCGGCAGGGCGGCGACGGCGGCGTAGCGGCGCATCATCTGCTCGTAGGTGACCACGTCCGGCCCGCCGATGTCGAAGGCGCGGCTGACCCCGGCGGGCAGGGTGGCGGCGCCGACGAGGTAGCGCAGCACGTCGCGGACGGCGATCGGCTGGATGCGGGTGCCGACCCAGCTCGGGGTGACCATGACCGGGAGCCGTTCGGTGAGGTAGCGCAGCATCTCGAAGGACGCGGAACCGGAACCGATGATGACCGCGGCGCGCAGTACGGCGGTGGGCACGCCCGAACCGAGGAGGATCTCGCCGACCTCGGCCCGCGAGCGCAGGTGCGGGGAGAGGTCCTGTGGCGGGACCCCGGCCGGGGTCAGGCCGCCGAGGTAGACGATCCGGCGGACCCCGGCCGCGCGGGCCCGTCCGGCGAAGATCCGGGCGGCGGACCGGTCGCGTTCCTCGAATCCCGCGCCGGTGCCGAGCGCGTGCACGAGGTAGTAGGCGACGTCGGTTCCGCGCAGGGCGGCCGCCACCGCGTCCGGGTCGGTGACGTCCCCGCGCATCACCTCGGCCCGGTCGGCCCAGGGGTGGTCGCGCAGTCGCTCGGGCGAGCGGGCCAGGCAGCGGACCCGGTGGCCCGCGTCGAGGAGTTCGGGCACCAGGCGGCCGCCGATGTATCCGGTGGCGCCGGTGACCAGGCAGGTCAGCCCGCCGGTGGTGGGTGCGGCCGCCGCGCCGCCGGTCGTGGTCGCGTGGTCGTCCATGGCTCTCTCCCTTCCGGCCCCCGCCCCGGATCCCCTGTCGGTCGGACCCTCTCACGGTAATTCGCGGCGCAGGGGGAGGACGGATGCGACGTGGGCGGCCCTGTCCGATGAAGGGTCGGTTTGTGGGCCATTGGTACAGTCCGGGGGCACTCCTGACTGCCGACGGAAGGCCCGTGGACCATGGCCGTGGACGAGCTGGACACCCGGATCCTGCGGCTGCTGATCGAGGAGCCGCGCACCAGCCTGCGCGAGTACGCGCGCCGCCTCGGCGTGGCGCGCGGCACCCTGCAGGCGCGCCTCGACCGGCTGGAGCGGACCGGGGTGATCACCGGCACGGGTCCCGTGCTCTCCCCCGCGGCGCTCGGGCACCCGGTGCTGGCGTTCGTGCACATCGAGGTCACGCAGGGGCACCTGGACGAGGTGGGCGAGGCGCTGGCCGCCGTGCCGGAGATCATCGAGGCCTTCTCCATCACCGGTGGCGGGGACCTGCTGACCCGGGTGGCGGCCCGGGACAACGCGCACCTGGAGGACGTGATCCAGGGCCTGATCCGGCTGCCGGGCGTGGTGCGCACCCGTACCGAGGTGGCACTGCGCGAGCGGGTGCCGCACCGGCTGCTGCCGCTGGTCGAGGCCGTGGGCCGGTCCGCGCGCAAACCCTGACAGGATGGAAGGGATACGCACACGACCGGCAGGACGGGCACAACGGATGATTTCCGTCATATTCGATCTCGACGGCACCCTCGTGGACAGCGAGCCGAACTACTACGAGTCCGGCCGCCTCACCCTGGAGCGGCACGGCGTCCCCGATTTCACCTGGGACGAGCACGCGCGTTTCATCGGCATCGGCACCCTGGAGACGCTGGAGATCCTGCGCGAGCGGTACGCCCTGCGGGCCCCGGTGGAGCAGCTGCTCGCCGAGCAGAACGCGGCCTACCTGGAGCTGGCCCGCGCCCGGACCGAGGCCTTCCCCCAGATGCGGACGTTCGTGGAACGGCTGCACGGCGAGGGCATTCCGATGGCGGTGGCCTCCGGCTCCTCGC
Source organism: Streptomyces sp. NBC_00536 (assembly GCF_036346295.1). NCBI lineage: Bacteria > Bacillati > Actinomycetota > Actinomycetes > Kitasatosporales > Streptomycetaceae > Streptomyces > Streptomyces sp. NBC_00536. The sequence continues at coordinate 1,051,760 of NZ_CP107819.1, forward strand.
GCGAGGCGATCGACGCCGTCCTCGCCGGGACCGGGCTCGACACCTTGCTCACCACCGTCGTCTCCGCCGAAGAGGTACCGCACGGCAAGCCCGCGCCGGACGTCTTCCTGGAGGCGGCGCGGCAGCTCGGCGCACCGCCGGCCGACTGTGTGGTGATGGAGGACGCCGCCCCGGGCGCGCGGGCCGCGCACGCTGCCGGGATGGCCTGTGTGGCGATCCCGTACGTGGCGGAGACGGCCGGTGACCCGGCCTTCGCGACGGCGGCGCTGCTGTTCCCGTCCGGGCAGGCGGAATTCTCGGCGGACGCGGCGCACGACTGGCTCAGCGCCCGCCGCGCGGCCTGAACGACGGCGTACGCGGGGCCGGAACGACGGCGTCCACTGTTCCCGGCTCTGGCGCCTTGGCGGGGGCGCTGCCACCATGCCCGCGTGACCGCCACCCTGCCGCCCGTGGGAGCCGAGCGCGGACCGCGCCGGTGGCCCCTGCTCGGGAACCTTCCCGCCTTCGCACGCGATCCGCTGGCCTTCTTCGAGTCCCTGCGGGACGACTACGGCGACTGGGCGCCCTGGACGCTGGGGCCGCAGCGCAATGTGCTGGTCTCCCGCCCCGAGCACGCCGGTGAGCTGCTCGGTGCCGTTGAGGGCAGCTTCAAGCCCTCCGAACTGGGCTGGGCGTTCCGCCAGTTGCTGGGCAACGGCGTGGTGGTGGCCACCGGCGAGGACTGGCGGCGCAAGCGCGCGCTGGTGCAGCCCGCCGTCCGGCCGCGCCAGGTCCGTACGTACGCCGCCACGATGGTGGAGTGCGCGGACGCGCTGGCCCGCGGCTGGCGGGAGGGCGAGCGGATCGACGTGCACCGGGAGATGGCCGGGCTGACCCAGCGGATCGCGGTGCGGACCCTGTTCGGCGGCGACGCCGCGGGGCGCGAGGCGCCCATCAGTGCGGCGATGGCCACGGCCCAGCGGGAACTGGGGGCGGAATTCCGTGGATTGACCCTGTTCCTGCCACCCTGGGTACGGACGCCCGGGCGACGCCGGATGCGGGCGGCCGTGGCGGTCCTCGACCGGGAGATCGCGCACGTCATACGGGAGCACGAGGCGGCCTCGGCGGCGGGCGAGGAGCGGGACGACCTGCTCAGCCGGCTGCTCGCGGCCCGTGACGAGAACGGCGGGCCGCTCTCGCGCGAGGAGCTGCGGGACGAGTCGATCACGCTGTACATCGGCGGGCACGAGACCACCTCGACCACCTTGACCTGGGCGTGGCAGCTGCTGTCGGAGGCGCCGGAGGCGCGCGCCCGGCTGTCGGAGGAGCTGGACCGGGTGCTCGGCGGGCGGCTGCCGACCCACGACGACTATCCGCGGCTGGTGTGGACGCAGCAGATCGTGAAGGAGGCGCTGCGGATCTACCCGCCGATCTGGCTGATCTCCGCGGTGGCGACGCGGGGCGCGACGATCGGCGGGCGCGAGGTGCCCGCCGGAACGCTGGTGTGGGCGAGCCCGTGGTCCGTGCACCGTGACCCGCGGTGGTTCCCCGAACCGACGGCCTTCCGCCCGGAGCGGTGGGACGCGGGGGCGGTGCCCGCGGTGGCGGAACACGCCTGGTTCCCCTTCGGCGGTGGCCCGCGGGCTTGTCTGGGCGCCCGGTTCGCGCTGGTCGAGGCGGCGCTGGTGCTGGCGGTGCTGGGGCAGCGGTTCCATCTGGACACCGGGGGCGAGCGGGCGAAGGTGTTCCCCGGGCTCACCCTCCAGCCGACCGGGCCGGTCCCGGGGGTGCTGCGCGCGGCCGGAAGCTGAGGGACCCGACGGTCCGGCTCACGGCGGACGGCGGACGGCGGACTACGGGCTACGGGCTACGGGCTACGGGCTACGGGCGGGAAGATCCCGGACCCTCCGCCAGTTGGTACAACCGTGAACGATTCGCTGAATGCCGTGGACGCGGCCGTGAACGTGGACGTGGTGGTCATCGGTGCCGGGCAGGCGGGCCTGTCCAGCGCCTACCACCTGGGGCGGGCGGGACTGGACCACGTGGTCCTGGACCACGCGCCCCGGCCCGGCGGCGCCTGGCAGTTCCGCTGGCCCTCGCTGACCTACGGGAAAGTGCACGGCATGTACGCGCTGCCGGGGATGGAACTGACCGGCGCCGACCCGCGGCGCCCGTCCTCCGAGGTGGTCGGGGAGTACTTCGCCACCTACGAGGAGCGTTTCGCGCTGCGCGTACGGCGCCCCGTGGACGTGACGGCGGTGCGCGAGGGGGCCGCCGGGCGGCTGCTGGTGGAGTCCCCGTCCGGAAACTGGTCGGCGCGGGCCCTGATCAACGCCACCGGGACCTGGGACCGGCCGTTCTGGCCGCGCTACCCCGGCCAGGAGACCTTCCGGGGGCGCCAGTTGCACACGGCGGACTACCCGGGGCCGCGGGAGTTCGCCGGAGCCCGGGTGATCGTCGTCGGCGGCGGCGCCTCCGGGGTGCAGCACCTGCTGGAGATCGCCGAGGTCGCCGCCGGGACCACCTGGGTGACCCGGCGGCCCCCGGTGTTCCGCGACGGCTCCTTCGGCGAGGCCGAGGGGCGGGCCGCGGTGGCGCTGGTGGAGCAGCGGGTCCGCCGGGGGCTGCCCCCGCAGAGCGTGGTCAGCGTGACCGGCCTGCCGCTGAACGAGGCCGTGCGGGCCGGGCTGGCCTCCGGGGTCCTGGACCGCCTGCCCGTGTTCGACCGGATCACCCCCTCGGGCGTGGCCTGGGACGACGGCCGGCGCGTGGACGCCGATGTGATCCTGTGGGCCACCGGCTTCCGGCCCGCGATCGACCACCTGGCCCCGCTGCGGCTGCGCGAACCGGGCGGCGGGATCCGCCTGGAGGGCACCAGGGCGGCCCGGGACCCGCGCGTCCACCTCGTCGGCTACGGCCCCTCCGCCAGCACCATAGGCGCCAACCGCGCGGGCGCCGCCGCCACCCGCGAACTGCGCCGCCTGCTCCGGCCGGCCCCGGTCGCCGTCGGGTAGGGCCGGGCCGGAGCGGGGGCAGCAGGACCGGCGTCAGGCCTTGCGGGCGACTGCGCGGTGTTTGTTGAACTCGGCCACATGACGCTTGTGTTCCTCGTAGGTCGCCGAGAAGCGGGTGTCTCCCGGCTTCACCGTGACGAAGAACAGCCAGTCACCCGGCGTCGGGGCCACCGCGGCCGCCACGGCCGCCGCGCCCGGGCTGTCGATCGGGGTCGGGGGCAGGCCCTGGCGTTCGTAGGTGTTGAAGGGGCTGTCGATCCGGGTGTCGCGCAGGGCGGTGTCCACGGTGGCGCGGTTCAGCGCGTAGTTGATCGTCGAGTCCATCTGGAGCGGCATCGACTTGGCGAGGCGGTTGTAGACCACCCGCGCGACCTTGCCCATGTCGGCCGGGGTGTCGGCCTCCGCCTGGATGATGCTCGCCAGGGTGGCCGTCTGGTAGGGGGTCATGCCCTGGGCCCTGGCCGCGGTGGCGACCGGCTTGGCGGCCAGTTTCTGATTGGCCGTCTGCACCATGTACGCGAGGAGCGAGGCAGGGGTGGTCCCTTGGGACACGGGGTACGTCGCCGGGAAGAGGAAGCCCTCCGGGTTGCCCTTGGCCTCGGCGGGCAGGGCCAGTCCCGCTCCGGCGACCGCCGCTTTGGCCGAGCCCGCGGGGAGCTTCAGCTCACGGTCGACCGCCGTGTACACCTGTGCGGCCCGCCAGCCTTCGGGAATCACCAGTCGGCGCGGCTTCGGGGGCGCTTCCGGGGCGCCGCCGTTCAGCAGTAACGGGACGAGGGCCGCCGCTCCGGTCGCGACCAGCAGACCAATGAAGATCGCCAGTCGGCCCCGGCGGGTGACGCGGGTCCCGGGCCGCTTCGGCGGCCGGTGCTCTTGACGCATGAAGAAACGCTAACCCGCAAACTGTCGTAATCCGGGCACCCGACCCGTGTTGCGGTCATACGATCACACGCTGACGGGCACGGTCGGTGTCTCCACCGCCACGGCGGCCGGAGCCAGCTCACTGTCCCTGCGGACCAGGGCCGCATACCGCCCGTCAGCCTCCAGCAGCTCCTCGTGCGTACCCCGCTCGGCGATCGTTCCTCCGTCGAGGACCACGATCTGATCGGCATCGCGGACGGTGGAGAGCCGGTGCGCGATGGTGATGGTGGTGCGGCCTTCGGAGAGCGCGTCGATGGCCTTCTGCACGGCGTGTTCGGTGCGCGTGTCCAGTGCGCTGGTGGCCTCGTCCAGGATCAGCACCGGCGGGTCGCGCAGGATGGTGCGGGCGATGGCCAGGCGCTGCTTCTCGCCGCCGGAGAACCGGTAGCCGCGCTCGCCGACCAGGGTGTCGTACCCATCGGGCAGGGACTCGATGTGGTCGTGGATCTGCGCCGCCCTGGCCGCCTGGGCTATCTCCTCGTCGGTGGCGTCCGGCTTGGCGAAGCGGAGGTTGTCGGCCACCGAGGCGTGGAAGAGGTAGGTCTCCTGGCTGACCACTCCGATCGAGCGGGCCAGGGAGTCGAAGTCCAGGTCGCGGACATCGATGCCGTCCAGCGCGACGCGGCCGCCCGTGACGTCGTACAGCCGGGGCACCAGATAGCTCAGCGTGCTCTTGCCGGAGCCGGTCGGGCCGACCACCGCGAGGGATCCGCCCGCGGGGACCGTGATGTCGATGCCGGTCAGGGTGGGGCCGTGCTTGGCGTCGTAGGCGAAGTCCACGCCCTCCAGACGGATTTCGCCCTTGGCCTGCTCCAGCCGGACGGCGTCCTCGCGCTCGGTGATGTCCACCGGCAGGTCGAGGTACTCGAAGACGCGGGCGAACAGGGCGAGCGAGGTCTGCATCTGCACACCGGTCGACAGCAGGCTCACGGCCGGCCGGAACAGGCCCTGCTGGAGGGTGACGAAGGCGACGAGGGTGCCGACGGAGAGGGAGGGTGCGCCGGACTGCAGGGCTATGCCCGCCGCCCAGTAGATCAGCGCGGGCATCGCGGCCATGACGATGCCGATGGTCGACATGCGCCAGCGGCCGGCCATGCTGGAGCGGACTTCGAGCCCGACGAGCTTCTCGGACTCCTCGGAGAACGAGCGGGTGAGCGAGTCGGCCCGGCCCATGGTGCGGCCCAGCAGGATGCCGCTGACGGACAGCGATTCGGTGACCGTGGCGGCCATCGCCGCCATCTGCTTCTGGCGCTGGGTGGTGATCTTCTTGCGCTCGCGGCCGACCCGGCGGCTGATCCACACGAACACCGGCAGCAGGAGCAGCGAGACGAGGGTGAGCCGCCAGTCGAGGGCGAGCATGGCGACCACGGAGGCGACCACGGCCGTCAGGTTGGAGACGAGGGAGGTCGCCGTCGAGGTGACGGTGGCCTGCATCCCGCCGATGTCGTTGGCTATCCGGGACTGCACCTCTCCGGTGCGGGTCCGGGTGAAGAACGCCAGCGGCATCCGCTGGAGCTGCGCGTAGACGGCGGTGCGCAGGTCGTGCATGACACGCTGTCCGACCGTGGTGGAGATCAGGGTCTGGAGCACGCCGAAGACGCTGGTCACGACCGCGGTGAGGATCATGCCGAGCGCGAGCAGGCTGAGCAGCCCCGTGCGTCCCTGGGGGATCGCGACGTCCAGGATCTCCTTCAGCAGGAACGGCGAGGCGACGCCGACCAGCGACGAGGCGCCGACGAGCAGGCCGACAACGCCGAGCCGGCCTCGGTAGGGGCGGAACAGGCGGGCGATCCGGCGCAGCTCACGCGGCTGGTCGGCGGGGGCGGGACGACTGGGGTCGAGGGCTTCCTTCGATGGCGTCCAGTTCGGTTCTTTTCCTTCGGGGCGCATGCGCCTCCTTCGAAGACTTTTGAAGACTCCTGACAGGACAACCCTGACAGACTCGAATGAGCATAGCTCATTGTTACCTATACTCACAATGAATCTGGTCCTGATACCCTTCCCAGTATGAGCACCGCTTCCGAGACCGACAGCCCGGACAGTTCGGACGGCGTCCTTGCCGAGCAGCTGCTGCGCCTGACCCGTCGGCTGCACCGCATCCAGAAGCGCCATCTGGAGCCGCTCGGGATCACCCCGGCCCAGTCGCGGCTGCTGCGCACGGTCGCCCACTATCCCGAGGTGGAGCCCCCCCGAATGGCGGATCTCGCCGCCCGCCTGGAGGTCGTGCCCCGGGCGGTGACCACCCTGGTCGACGGCCTGGAGGCGGCCGAGTGCGTGCGGCGGGTGCCGGACACCGCCAACCGCCGGGTCATCCGGATCGAGCTGACCGAGACCGGCCGCGCCACGCTGCGCAGGCTGCGCAACGCGCGAACGGGCGCCGCAGAGGAGATCCTGGCTCCATTGACCACCGATCAGCGCGGACTGCTCGGCGGGCTGCTCAACGCCCTGGCCGACGGACCGGCGGACGGACCGGCCGACGGTACGGCGCGGCGCGGCTGCTGAACGGTTCCGCCCAGCCGAGGGGGCACCCATGCCGCTGCTGGAGCCGAAACCGGGGGCCCTGCGCCCGCGCACCGTCAGCGGTCCGGCCCCCGACCGGGTGCCCGAGCGGCTGGCGGCCGGGACCCCCGAGCCGTTGCGTTCCGAGCTGATCGCCCTGCTGGGCGCCGAGAAGGTGCTGTGGAAGGTCTCCGACCTGGTCCGCTACGCCTCGGACGCCTCCCCCTACCGCTTCGTGCCGCAGGTCGTCGTGGTCGCCGAGGACATCGACGACGTCTCCGCCGTGCTGTCCTACGCCCACGGGAAGCAGCGCGAGGTGGTCTTCCGGGCCGCCGGGACCTCGCTCAACGGCCAGTCGCAGGGCGAGGACATCCTCGTCGACGTACGCCGCCACTGGGCCGGGATCGAGGTGCTGGAGGAGGGGCTGCGCGCCCGGATCCGCCCCGGCACCACGGTCCTGCGCGCCAATGCCGCGCTCGCCCGGCACGGCCGGGTGCTCGGCCCCGACCCGGCCAGCGCGATCGCCTGCACGCTCGGCGGGGTGGTCGCGAACAACGCCTCGGGGATGACCGCGGGGACCACGAGGAACTCGTACCGCACCCTGTCCTCGCTCACCTTCGTGCTGCCCGGCGGGACCGTCGTGGACACCGCCGACCCGCTGGCCGACGAGGAGCTGGCGCGCGCCGAGCCGGCCCTGTGCCACGGGCTGATGGAGATCAAGCGGGAGATCGAGGCCGATCACCGGCTGACCGCCCGGATCCGTGCCAAGTACGAGATCAAGAACACCACCGGGTACCGGCTGGACGCCTACCTCGACGGCAACACCCCGGTGGAGATCCTGCGCGGGCTGATGGTCGGGTCCGAGGGCACCCTCGGCTTCATCTCCGAGGTGGTGTTCGACACCCTGCCGCTGGACCGCGAGCTGTCCAGCGCCCTGCTCTTCTTCCCCTCGCTGCCCGCCGCCGCGGCCGCCGTGCCGCTCTTCAACGCGGCGGGCGCGATCGCCGTCGAGCTGATGGACGGCAACACGCTGCGCGCCTCGGTCAGCGTGGCGGGCGTACCCGCCGACTGGGCCGCGCTGCCCAGGCACACGACCGCCCTGCTCGTGGAGTTCCGCGCGCCGGACGCCGCGGGCCGGGAGGCGTACGAGCGGCTCGCGGCCGAGGTGGTCGCGGGGCTGGACCTGGTCGCGCCGGTGGCCTCGGTGACGAACGCCTTCACCACCGACGCGGGGACCATCGCCGGGTACTGGAAGGCCCGCAAGGCCTTCGTCACCGCCGTCGGCGGAGCCCGCGCGTCGGGCACCACACTGATCACCGAGGACTTCGCCGTCCCGCCCTCCCGCCTCGCCGAGGCCTGCGAGGCGCTGCTGGAACTCCAGGCGGAGCACGGCTTCGACGCCGCCGTCGCCGGTCACGCGGCCCACGGCAACCTGCACTTCCTGCTGGCCTTCGACGCGGCGCTGCCCGCCGACGTCGAGCGGTACGGGGCGTTCATGGACGCCTTCTGCCGGCTGACCGTCGAACGGTTCGACGGATCGCTGAAGGCCGAGCACTCCACGGGCCGCAACATGGCCCCCTTCCTGGAACTCGAATGGGGCACCGCGGCCACCGAGCTGATGTGGCGCACCAAGCGGGTCGTCGACCCCGACCTGGTGCTCGCGCCGCGGATCCTGCTCGACCGCGATCCGCGGGCCCACCTGCGCGGACTCAAGACGATCCCCCGGGTGGAGGCGGTCGCCGACCCCTGCATCGAATGCGGGTTCTGCGAGCCGACCTGCCCGAGCAAGGACCTGACGACCACGCCCCGCCAGCGGATCGTGCTGCGCCGCGAGATGATGCGCCAGCAGCCCGGTTCCCCGGTGCTGGACGGGCTGCTCGACGCCTACGGCTACGACGCGGTGGACACCTGCGCGGGCGATGCCACCTGCAAGCTCGCCTGTCCCGTCGGGATCGACACCGGGGCCCTGATGAAGGACTTCCGCCACCGACGGCACAGCCCGCGCGAGGAGCGGACGGCCGCGGTCGTCGCGAAACGGTTCGGCGCGGTGGAGGCGGCGGCCCGGCTCGCGGTCGCCGCCGCCGACCGGATCACCGGCCGGCTCGGGGACGGTCCGCTGCGGCTGGTCACGGGGGTCGCGCGCAAGGCCGTACGGCCGGACCTGGTCCCGGAGTGGCTGCCCCAGATCCCGGGCGCGGCCGCCCGCGCCCTGCCCGTCACCCGACGGGTGGGGGCCTCGGCCGTGTACTACCCGGCCTGCGTCAACCGGATCTTCGGCGGCCCGAGCGGCCCGAAGGACACCAAGGGTGCGGGCGGTCCGTACGGCCCGTCGCTGCCCGAGGCCGTCGTCGCGCTGTCCGAGCGGGCGGGCAGGCCGGTGTGGATCCCGAAGGACGTGACGGGGACCTGCTGCGCGACGATCTGGCACTCCAAGGGCTACGACGCGGGGAACCGGCTGATGGCCAACCGGATCGTGGCGGCCGCCTGGGGCTGGACGGCGGGCGGGCGGCTGCCCCTGGTCGTCGACGCCTCCTCCTGCACCCTCGGCATCGCGCACGAGGTGGTCCCGTACCTGACCCCGGACAACCGCGAACTGCACGCCGAACTGACCGTGGTCGACTCCGTCGTCTGGGCGGCGGAGGAACTGCTGCCGCGGCTGGAGGTGCTGCGCACGGTCGGTTCGGCGGTGTTGCATCCGACCTGCTCGATGCGCCATCTGGGTGATGAAGCGCAACTGCGTGCGGTGGCCGAGGCCTGCGCACGGGAGGTGGTCGTGCCGGACGACGCGGGGTGCTGCGCCTTCGCGGGCGACCGCGGGATGCTGCATCCGAAGCTGACGGACTCCGCGACGGCGCGCGAGGCGGCGGAGGTCACCGCCCGGTCCTACGACGTCCACCTGTCCGCGAACCGGATGTGCGAGGTGGGCATGGACCGGGCCACCGGACAGGAGTACCACTCGGCGCTGCTCGAACTGGAACGGGCCACGCGCCCCTGACACGACCCGGCAGGCCCAAGCCGACCATGGCCGGTTCTCGTCGGAACAACGGAAAACCGATTGCCCCGCATGCTGTTCAAAGGCGAACCTTGCACCCGGTTTGAACCACTACCGAGTCATGGGGCGTCATGCAGATCAGCGATCTTCCGTATCCGGACCCAGGGGTACCCGACGCTCGGTCAGGTCCCCGGTTCCTGTGGTGGCTGGGGCGCAATCAGCTCGCCGGACAGTTCAAGAGCCTGTGCTGGGGGCTGCTGCACCACTGCGGCATCGCGGGCCTGCCCTTCGCCGTCGGCCTCGGCGTCGAAGCGGTCGTGGACCGCGACGGCACCCGGCTGATCCTGGTCGGCGGGCTCGTCCTGCTGCTCGGCATCGCCATCTCGCTCGGTGACACCATGCTGCACCGGACGGCCGTGACCAACTGGATCACCGCCGCCGCCCGCGTCCAGCAACTGCTCGCCCGCAAGACCGCCGAGCTGGGCGCCGCCCTCACCCGGCGGGTCGCGGCCGGCGAGGTGGTGGCCGTCTCCACCGGGGACGTCGAGAAGATCGGCTGGTTCGTCGAGGCGGTCTCCCGCTTCCTCGCCGCCGCCTTCGCCGTCGTCGTGATCTGTGTGGGCCTCGTCCTCTACGCGCCCGCGCTCGGCGTGGTCGTGGCCGTCGGGGTACCCGTACTGGCCCTGGCCGTCCTGCCGTTGCTTCCGCGCGCCACCAAACGTGCCGACATCCAGCGCGAGAAGGCGGGCAAGGCCACCGAACTGGCCTCGGACACGGTCGCCGGACTGCGCGTGCTGCGCGGGATCGGCGGCGAGGAACTCTTCCTCGGCCGCTACCGCGAGGCCTCGCAGGAGGTCCGCAAGGCGGCCGTGCGCAGCGCCCGGATGTGGGCCCTGATCTCGGCGATCCAGGTACTGCTGCCGGGTCTGCTGCTGATCACGGTGGTCTGGTACGGCGCCATGCTCGTCCTGGACGCGCGGATCACGGTGGGTGAACTCGTCGCCGTGTTCAGCGCGGTGGCCCTGATGCTGTACCCGCTGCGGCACTTCGAGGAGATCGCCATGGCGTACTCCTTCTCGCGGCCCTCGGCCAAGCGGGCCGCCCGGGTGCTGTCGCTGACCCGCACGGACCCCGGCGCCGAAGCCGGACCGGGCGCCGGACCGGGAACGGAGCCAGAACCGGAATCGGAACCGGAAGCGGCGGTGAAGGAGCCGCCCACGGCTCCGACCCCCGGCGGCGACCTGTACGACCCGGAGACCGGACTGCTTGCCCCCGCGGGCCTGTTCACGGCCGTGGTCTGCGGTGACCCGGACCTGGCGGGGCGGCTGGCGGAGCGGCTCGGCGGGCATCCGGCCGACGCCGTCGGCGGCCCGTCGGTGCTGCTGGGCGGGGTCGCGCTCGACGAACTGGAACTGGACACGGCACGCACGCTGGTGCTCGTCCAGGACAAGGACCCGGTGCTGCTGTCCGGCACGCTGCGCGAGCTGCTCGACGTACCGGCGTCCGCCGCGGTCGAGGCCCCGGCGGCCCTGGCGGCGGCCCAGTGCGCGGACGTACTGGACGCGCTGACGCAGTCCGCGCCGGACGGAGTGGACGACCCGATGGACGCGCGGATCACCGAGCGCGGACGCTCGCTGTCGGGCGGCCAGCGCCAGCGGCTCGCGCTCGCGCGCTCGCTGGTCACCGACCCGGAGGTGCTGGTGCTGGACGAGCCGACCTCGGCGGTCGACTCGCACACCGAGGACCGCATCGCGCAGGGCGTCGCGGCGCTGCGCGCGGGGCGCACGACGGTCGTCCTGGCCTCGTCGCCGCTGCTGCTGGACCGCGCCGACCGGGTCGTCCTGGTCGTCGGGGGCACCGTCGCGGCGGTCGGTACACACCGCGAACTGCTGCACGGCGAACCGCGCTACCGCGCGGTCGTCACGCGCGACACGGAAGAGGAACAGCTGCTCGGGGCGGCCCGGGGGCTCGACACGTTGCGGGAACTCACAGAGATCGAGGAATCGGCATGATCGGCGTGGCGGCGCCGGAGTACGATCCGGCCGCCCCCGAGACCGTCGCCACCCTTCCGGTGGGCACGTCGACGACGGTACGGGGCTATGTGCGCGGGCTGCTGCGGCGGCACCGACGGGCGTTCGTCGTCCTGATCACGGTCAATGCGGTCGCGGTGGTCGCCTCCATGATCGGCCCCTACCTGCTCGGCCGGGTGGTGGACGATCTCTCGGCGGGGGCGCGCGAACTGCACCTGGGGCGCGTCGCGCTGCTCTTCGCGCTGGCCCTGCTCGTCCAGACGCTCTTCGTGCGGATGGTCCGGCTGCGCGGGGCCATGCTCGGCGAGGAGATGCTGGCCGACCTGCGCGAGGACTTCCTGGTCCGGTCGGTGGGTCTGCCGCCGGGCGTGCTGGAACGCGCGGGCACCGGTGACCTGCTGTCCCGGATCACCACCGACATCGACCGGCTCGCCAACGCGATGCGCGAGGCCGTGCCCCAGCTGGCGATCGGGGTGGTGTGGGCGGGGCTGCTCTTCGGAGCGCTCGCCGTGACCGCGCCGCCGCTGGCGCTGGCCGCCCTGGTGGCGCTGCCGGTACTGGTGCTCGGCTGCCGCTGGTACTTCAAGCGGGCGCCCTCGGCGTACCGGTCGGAGGCGGCGGGCTACGCGGCCGTCGCCGCAGCGCTCACCGAGACGGTGGACGCGGGCCGCACGGTCGAGGCGCACCGCCTCGGCGGGCGCCGGATCGCCCTGTCCGAGCAGCGCATCAAGGAGTGGACCGCCTGGGAGCGCTACACGCTGTTCCTGCGGTCGGTCCTCTTCCCGGTCATCAACGTCACCTACGTGACGATCCTCGGCTCGGTGCTGCTGATCGGCGGCTACTGCGTCCTCCAGGGCTGGATGTCGGTGGGCCAGATGACCACCGGCGCACTGCTGGCACAGATGATGGTCGACCCGATCGGGCTGATCCTGCGCTGGTACGACGAACTCCAGATCGCCCAGGTCTCCCTGGCCCGGCTGGTCGGGGTGCGGGAGATCGAGCCCGACGCGGGCGACGAGCACGTGGTGCCCGACGGCCGCGACGTACGGGCCGACGGGGTCCGGTTCGGCTACCGCGAGGGGGTCGACGTACTGCACCAGGTGTCCCTGTCGGTGCCGCCGGGCACCCGGATGGCGCTGGTCGGGCCCTCGGGAGCGGGCAAGTCCACGCTGGGCAGGCTCCTCGCGGGCATCTACGCACCACGGTCGGGCGAGATCACGCTCGGCGGGGCGCGGCTGTCACGGATGCCCGCGGAGCGGGTGCGCGAACACGTGGCGCTGGTCAACCAGGAACACCACGTGTTCGTGGGGAGCCTGCGCGACAACCTGCGGCTCGCCCGCTCGGGCGCCGAGGACGCGGAGCTGTGGGCGGCGCTGGGCGCGGTGGACGCGGACGGCTGGGCCAGGGCGCTGGAGAGCGGGCTGGACACCGAGGTCGGCTCGGGCGCCGCGGCGCTCACCCCGGCGCAGGCGCAGCAGATCGCGCTGGCCCGGCTGGTGCTGGCCGATCCGCACACGCTGGTCCTGGACGAGGCGACCTCGCTGCTCGATCCGCGGGCGGCCCGGCACCTGGAGCGTTCGCTGGCCCGGGTGCTGGAGGGCCGTACGGTCGTGGCGATCGCCCACCGGCTGCACACCGCGCACGACGCGGACGTGATCGCGGTGGTCGAGGCGGGCCGGATCAGTGAGCTGGGCTCGCACGACGAACTGGTCGCGGCGGACGGCGCGTACGCGGCGCTGTGGCGCTCCTGGCACGGCTGAGCCGGGACCGGACGACCGAACGGTTGAGCGCGGCCGTGCCCCCACCGCCTTCACGGGCGGTGGGGGCACGGTTCGTCACGAACGGTTGGTTCAGGCCTTGCGGAGCCGGTCGATGATCCCGTCGAGGTCGCGGGTCAACATGTAGTCGCGGACGAAGTGGCCGCCCGGCTCCTCGTGCCACTCGTGCGGGATCCCGGCCCGGTCGAGCGCCCCGCGGAACTCGCGCTGACCGGCGAGCACCTGGGTCTCGTTGAAGGTGTCGAAGGCGTTCGTCCGGTCGGGGCTGGTGCCCGCGACGAGGAAGACCCGCTTGTTGCGGTAGCTCTCGATGCGTTCCATCGGGTTGTCCGCGGTGACCCTGGCCTCGTCCCACGGCACGCCGTAGACGGTGCCCCCGCCCAGGTCCAGGGCCGCGGAGGACAGGTTGGCCCAGTGCACGACGGCGCCGCCGTCGCGGCGCACGCTGGCCGGGCCGGAGTGGGAGCTCACCGAGGCGAAGTGGCCCCAGTACTTTGCGGCGTACTTCAGGGCGCCGAAGCCGCCCATCGAGAACCCGCCGACGGCGCGGCCGTCGTATTCGGCGAAGGTCCGGAAGTTCGCCTCGACCCAGGGGATCAACTGCCCGATGTGGAAGGTCTCCCAGTTGCGGGGGCCGACGTTGGAGGTGACGGGGTTGGAGTACCAGCCCGCGTGCCCGCCGTCGGGCATGACGACGATGATCGGCTTGCCCTGGGTCAATTCGCGGATGCGGAGGCGGTCGAAGGTGATGAAGTCCTGGTCGGTGCCGCCGCCGTGGAACAGGTAGAGGACGGGGTAGGTGCGCCCGCTCCAGTGGTAGTCGTCCGGGAGCAGCACGTTGACGGCGGGCTGCCAGCCGATCGCGTCGGTCTGGAAGCGGTAGTACCACATGCGGGGGTCGCCCTCGCCACGGTCCACGATGTGCAGGCCGCCCGCGTCGCCGACGGCGGCGGCCGCCGAGGCCGACGCGAGGACGCCTCCGGCGCCCAGGGCCACCGCGGCGGAGAGACCGCCGACGGTCTTGAGGACGTTCCTGCGGGTGGGACGGTGCTCGTTCACCATGATCTCCTGATCACATAGCAAGGGGGAATCGTCAGTTGTTGGTGATCCAGGTGCCCCGGTCGGGGCTCCAGTGGATCGTGACCTTCTGGAACCGCTGGGCCTTGCCGCCCGCCTCGTCCACCTCGTCGTTCACGGGATAGCCGAACGCGGCCTCGTGGCCGCCCGCGTGGAAGGCCTGGTAGATCGCGCCGTGGACCGTGTGCGTTCCCGTCTGCGGGGACCACATGAACAACCCCTGCTCGAAGAACTGGTAACGGCCGCGCGTCCCGCCCGGTGCCTGCGCGCCGTCCGCCTCGTCCATCGTCGGGAAGCCCCAGCGCCGCTCGGCGTCCGTCGCCCAGAACTTGTCCCGGATGTCGCCGTAGACCGCGAAGGCCGCGTCCGGGTGCCAGAGGATGATCCCGTTCTGGAAGGCCTGGAAACGGCCGCCCATCATGGAGTCCCGCTCCCCCGTGGTCGGCCGGCCCAGCGCGCCGCCGGGACCGCCCAAGCCGTCGTACTTCGCGCCGATCGCGCCGTACGGCATCAGGTCGTCCAGCAGGTTGTAGCGGCGGGGCGTGAACCCGCGCAGCCCGTCGCCCCACACCCGCTCCTCGGCCACGTGCCCGAAGTCGTACTCCTCGCGGACCACCGGCTGGGTGTGCCCCGGGTCCGCCCAGCGGACGAACAGCGCCACGTGGTCGGTGCCGCCCGAGTCCTTGAGCAGGATGTCCCCGGGCTGCAGATCGCCCGCCGGAATGTCGAAGGTCACGTTCCACAGGGACCAGGTGGTCAGGGACGAGTCCAGGTGCCAGGCCATCGAGACGAAGCCCGAGCAGTCGGGGCGGTAGCACCCGAACTGGTTCTCGTGGCAGCCGCTCTGGCTGTACGGCACCTGTTCGGCGATCCACGACCACGCGCGGTCCATCGCCTCACCGCGCCCGATCGACCCGCCCCGGTCCGAGGCGGTCGCGGCCGGCGCCGTGGTGAACGTGACCGCGGTGGCCGCCAGCACCAGCGTCAGCGCCCCGATAGCACGTCGAAGGATCAGCGGTCTCATGGCTGTCTCCCGTCAGATGTCAGATGTGTGCTCTGCCCGCTGTCCGCCGGTCAGTTGGCGGTGGTCCAGGTGCCCCGGTCGGGGTTCCAGTGGATCGTGACCTTCTGGAACCGCTGGGCCTTGCCGCCCGCTTCGTCCACCTCGTCGGTCACCGGGTAGCCCAGCGCGGCCTCGTGGCCGCCCGTGTGGAAGGCCTGGTAGATCGCGCCGTGCACCACGTGCGCGCCGGTCTGCGGGGACCACATGAACAGCCCCTGCTCGAAGAACTGGTACCGGCCGCGCGTCCCGTCGGGTGCCGCGGCCGCGGCCGCCTCGTCCATCGTCGGGAAGCCCCAGCGCCGTTCCGCGTCGGTCGCCCAGAACTTGGCCAGGATGTCGCCGTAGACCGCGTAGGCCGCGTCCGGGTGCCAGAGGATGATCCCGTTCTGGAACCCCTGGAAGCGGCCGCCCATCAGGGCCGCCTCCTCGGCGCGTACCGGCCAGCCCAGCGGGCCGTCGTGGCCGCCCGTGCCGTCGTACTTCGCCCCGATCGCCCCGTACGGCTGGAAGGCCTCGTCCCGCTGCGCCCGGGCGGTGCCCTCCGCCGCGTCATAGCGGTCCGGATAGGCGGAGCGCTGGACGGCCTGCGCGAGCTGACCGGCGCTGCTGCCCTCCATGCCGGGCTCCATCTGCAGGGCCACCTCGAAGAACTTGCCCGCCGCGTAGTCGACGTCGAGGATCTGCTCCGGCGAGCCCCACCCCTGCGAGGGCCGCTGCTGGAAGACGCCGAGCGAGTCCCGGTCCCCGCAATTGAGGTTGTTCATGCGGGACTCGACCCAGCCCGTCTCGAAACCGGCGAGCATCACCTTCGCGGACACGTTCATGCGCTGGCCGACCTCGTACACCTTGCGGGTCACCGCGATGTCCCGCTGCGCGGGTATGTCGCAGTACAACTCGGCGGTCGCGGTGTGGCCGAGGGGACCGGGAACGTCCTTCACCCCTTGGGCCCGGGCCGGGAAGCCCAGGGCGGACACGGCCGTCAAGACCAGCACGGCCATGGTCGTCGTTCTCGTGCGTCGTGCCGTTACGCCACGCACCAGCCTGCTCCTTCGTTCCGCTCCGCCTCGCGGCGGCGGTCGTGTGGGGGATGAGTGCGGTCCGCGGACCGACGGGCCACAACGTACGGCCGGGGCGGGGCGGTTCCTCATCCGGAACGATCCGGAGTGACAGCGCCCGACGGGCTCCGCTACCGGGGCGGCCGGGGCGGGCCGGGCCGCCGGGTGGACCGACGGCCCGCGGCCGAATCCGGGTGCCGGAGCCGGGAGTCGGAGCCGGGTGCCGGATCAGCTCGTGGGCGCGGGCCGCGGGCACGGCGGCAGCGCGGGGCGGTCCTGGGTGCGTACGGCGGGCAGCCAGGCGTCGGGGCGCGCCGAGCCGGGGGCGAGCCGGACGTGGAACCACCGGGTGGACAGCTCACCCGACTCGTCGATGATGGGCATCCCTTCGGGGAGCTGGCAGTCGGCGTCGAGGACGTCCCCGTGCCAGACCCGTGTCGCCACGACGTTCTCGGCGGTGTAGGGCCGCAGCGGGTCGATCGCCAGGCCGAGGCTGCACTGCGCGTCGCGGTCCGTCCGCGCCCGGCAGCCCTGCTCGGCGTTGAACACCCGCACCCGGTCGGCGACATCGGTCACCCGGGCGGTCGTCGGCGTGCCGGATCCGCCGGGCGCCGCGGGCCCGGCGTCCCCGTGCACGGCGTACGCCCAGCCGGCCGCGACCGTCCCGCACACGGCGAAGGCCGCGAGGACGGCGAGGGCCCTGCCGCGCCGCCGCGGCGCGGCAGGCTCGACCACAACGTGATCGGCGACCGTCCGGGCCGCGATGCGCGTGTGCAGGCTCCCCGCGGTGTGCGCGGCGCGCGCGGCATGGGTCGGGGCCAGGCAGTCGACGGCGAGCGCCCGCCAGAACGCCGGCACCGCGGTGTCCAGGCGCAACGGCATGCGCCCGTCGGCGTATTCCTGCGCTCCGGCGCCGCGCGCCATCGGCGTGGCACCGGGGAAGGGCGAGGAGCCGGAGGCGAACACCTCGTGGATCACGATGCCCAGGGCCCAGATGTCGGCGCTCGGGCGGACCTCCACTCCGTGCTCGCCGAGCGGGGCCTTCCACCGTTCGGGCGGAAGGTAGTCGAAGGTGCCCATCGGGGGCGCGTAGCCGCAGGTGCCGTCGTCGTCGGTCAGTTCCGTGGCGATCCCGAAGTCCGCGAGCTTGACCGAACCGTCCGCCATGATCAGCACGTTGTCCGGTTTGAGGTCCCCGTGCACCCAGCCCGTGCGGTGCAGATGGGCCAGGCCCTCGCAGACCTCGGCGATCAGCCTGGCTCCCTCGGCCTCGCTCACCGGACCGTCGAGCAGGTCGCGCAGGCTGCACCGGGCCCGTTCCATCACCAGGACGATCGCGCCGTCCAGCAACGGCCGGTCCGGTTCGCTGAGCACGACGGTGTCCAGGAGCCGGATCAGCCTCGGATGGTGGAACCTGCCGCAGAGTTCGGCCTCGCGGCGCGCGGCGTCCGCGAAGTCGCGGGCCTGGCGCGGGGACAGCCCGGCGGTGGGCAGGAACTTGAGCGCGACGTCGTCGGGGCCGATCCGGCCGCCGCCTCCTTCGCCCGGGATGCCCGGGGTGCCCGGCGTGCCGGTGATGCCCGGGGCGCCCGGGCTCCCGCCGACCCGCCGTCCCGCGTAGACGGTCGCCCGGCCGCCCGTCGCGATCGGCTCGGTGACCTCCCAGCCGCCGACGCGGTAGCCGCGCGGGAGGACCTGCGCGTACTCACTTCCGGGTGTGTCGGCCGAGACGCGCACCGTCGGCTCCTCCGGCCCGGGGGCCCTGTCGGTCCGTGTGGCCATCTGACGGTCCGCCGTCCGGGGAACCGCCGCCCGCCGTGGGCAGGCCCGTCATCGCACCGCCTCCCGCTTGCGCGCACCCGCGGCGAACCGGGGCGGCAGCAGGGCGAGGTGCTCCTCGCGTACGAGCCCGAACCGCAGCGCGAGTCCGACGATCGCCTCCCGCTTGCCGTTGCGCCGGGCACTCCTGCGGGGGTCCGACTCGGCCGGAACGCTGATCCTCATCTTCTCCTCGGCGAGGTAGTCGATGTGGGAGCTGACCGCCCGGGCCGTCAACGGTGCGCAGGCCGCGTGCCCGCCCAGCCGCTCGACGATCTCCGGGGTGGTCGGCACCGCGACCGGGGACTCGTCCCGCAGGCGCGGTTCGCAGAGCGCGACCAGTACGAGGAAGTACGTGGCCGTCTCGTCCAGGGAGTAGGCGGTGACGGTACGGCTCCCTCCGTGGCCGCCCCGGCCCGCCATGGCTCCCATGACGTCCGGATCCAGGTAGACGTGGTCGGGCGCGAACACCTGGAAGGAGACAGTGGCGGTGCCGCGCGTCGGCAGCACCACCCGGGAGAACTCGAAGGGGATGGGCGCCCCGGCCCGGCGGGGCGGTACCCGCAGGTACTCCCCCGCACCTTCCGGGTTCTCCACCAGATAGCTCTGGTCCGTACTGTGGTTGCTGAGCTGCCAGTGGTCGTCGGTCACCCGGATCTCCCCCGCCAGCCGGGAGATCGCCGGGTCGTTGAGCCGGAGTTCGACCGGAGCCGTCGGGCAGCCCCGTCCGAAGCGGGCCGCCTCGCCCGGCCCGAGCCGCAGCGTCACCGCGTCGCCGAACGGCTCCTCGCCGACGCCGTCGCTCCCCTGCGGCAGATAGATGACGATCCCGCTCACGGTCCCCCCTGTTCCCGCCGCCGCGTCAGCGGGCGGCGCCCCAGCCGACGTTACCCAGGCGTAACGGAGTTCGGGGATCGGATGCGGCCGCAATGGCCGGGAGTCGCCGTGAGACTGTCCGACCGGACGGCACGTCCGATCGCTGCGGCGGCCCGTCGGCTGACGTGACGCCGGGAGGGAAAGGGAGGCGATACGCGACGGACCGCGTAGCCGACCGCGTAGCCGACCGACTGGCTAGATGAAGCCCATGGCCGCGGCGCCACCCACGCCGCCGAGCAGCATGAACACCGGCATGAGGACCTTCAGCTCGACCCAGCTGCCCGCGCGGAAGCGCATCATCTTGGGCGGGCCGATCGGGTACCAACGCTTGCCCGCGATCGGAATGGGCCACAGGACGGGGCAGCCCGACACGGTCAGCGCGTCCCCGATGTCGTGGACCAGCGCGCCGAGCACGATCGGCAGGCCCAGCCACAGGTACTCCTGGCCGGGGCCGGTGAACAGCCAGTTCGCTCCGTTGCCGGGCTGGTCCAGCACCCCGGCCAGTATCCAGGCGCTGGTGGCGCCGAGCAGCCAGACGAGGACGTCGCTGGACATCCGGGCGGCCCGCCAGAGCAGGCCTTCGACGGCGAGCACCAGGTGGACGAAGAGCAGGACGAGGACGCCCCAGCGGTCGGTGGTGACCGCCAGCGCCGAGGAACCGCCGCCGATCAGGACGGCCCACAGCCAGGTGTGGGTGAGGGTGCGGTGCCCCCCGGTCCGGCGGGCGTCGCGCGGGGCGCGGGTCGCCTTGTATACGGCGTAGGAGATCTTGTCGACCACCTCGCACAGGCCGCGGGAGAGCGGTCCGAAGGCGCGCGAGATCGTCGCCGACTTGTGGTCGAGGTCGGGGGCCAGGGCCGCGCCCGCGCAGATGAGCGCCCCGACGACGAGGACGGGCCAGGGCATGGGGTAACCGGCGGCCGCGGTCGCCGCGCCCACCCCCAGCCAGGCCGCTGCCCCGGAGAGTGAGTGCGCCGGACCCATCATGCTCGTTCTCGCCCCAGTGCTGTGGAAGTCGGGCCCAGTTGACGGTTTCGTTCGGACCCGGTCGACGGCACAGCGTACCGTCGATGATCTTCTTTCCCGCCGCCGGTTCCCTCATCCGGCGCGAAGCCAGGCAAGATGGGGGGTGTGACCCTCATTGATCAGCTCCCGCCGAACGCCGACCCCGACGCCCTCTTCGAGGCTTTCTCCTCGTGGGCGGAGGACCAGGGCATCACCCTGTACCCGGCGCAGGAGGAGGCTCTGATCGAGGTCGTCTCCGGGGCGAACGTGGTCCTCTCGACCCCGACCGGCTCCGGCAAGAGCCTGGTGGCCGCCGGAGCGCACTTCACCGCGCTGGCCCAGGACAAGGTCACCTTCTACACCGCGCCGATCAAGGCCCTGGTGTCGGAGAAGTTCTTCGAGCTGTGCAAGCTCTTCGGCACCGAGAACGTCGGCATGCTGACCGGCGACGCCTCGGTGAACTCGGACGCCCCCGTGATCTGCTGCACGGCCGAGGTGCTGGCCTCCATCGCCCTGCGCGACGGCCGGAACGCCGACATCGGCCAGGTCGTGATGGACGAGTTCCACTTCTATGCCGAGCCGGACCGCGGCTGGGCCTGGCAGATCCCGCTGCTGGAACTCCCCCAGGCCCAGTTCGTCCTGATGTCGGCCACCCTCGGTGACATGAAGCGGTTCGAGGAGGACCTGACCCGGCGCACCGGGCGCCCGACCTCGGTGGTCCGCTCCGCGACCCGGCCCGTCCCGCTGTCGTACGAATACGTCACCACGCCGATCACCGACACCATCACCGAGCTGCTGGAGACCCGGCAGGCACCGGTGTACGTGGTGCACTTCACGCAGGCGCAGGCGGTCGAGCGGGCGCAGTCGCTGATGAGCATCAACATGTGCACGCGCGAGGAGAAGGACAAGATCGCCGAGCTGATCGGCCACTTCCGCTTCACCACCAAGTTCGGCCAGAACCTCTCGCGCTACGTCCGCCACGGCATCGGCGTCCACCACGCGGGCATGCTGCCGAAGTACCGGCGCCTGGTCGAGAAGCTGGCCCAGGCCGGTCTGCTCAAGGTCATCTGCGGTACCGACACCCTCGGCGTCGGCGTGAACGTCCCGATCCGCACCGTGCTCTTCACCGCCCTCACCAAATACGACGGCAACCGGGTCCGCACGCTGCGCGCCCGCGAGTTCCACCAGATCGCCGGCCGCGCGGGGCGCGCGGGCTTCGACACCGCGGGCTATGTGGTCGCCCAGGCGCCCGAGCACGTGATCGAGAACGAGAAGGCGCTCGCGAAGGCGGGCGACGACCCGAAGAAGCGCCGCAAGGTGGTCCGCAAGAAGGCCCCCGAGGGCTTCGTCGCCTGGTCCGACATCACCTTCGAGAAGCTGATCGGCGCCGACCCGGAGCCGCTGACCTCGCGCTTCAAGGTCACCAACATCATGCTGCTGTCGGTCATCGCCCGGCCCGGGGATGCCTTCAAGGCGATGCGCCACCTCCTTGAGGACAACCACGAGCCGCGCAAGAACCAGCTGCGCCACATCCGCCGGGCCATCGCGATCTACCGCTCGCTGCTGGACGGCGGCGTGGTCGAGAAGCTCGACACCCCCGACGCCGAGGGCCGCACCATCCGGCTCACCGTCGACCTCCAGCAGGACTTCGCGCTGAACCAGCCGCTGTCCACCTTCGCGCTGGCTTCCTTCGACCTGCTGGACCCGGAGTCGCCCTCCTACGCGCTGGACATGGTCTCGGTGGTGGAGTCCACGCTGGACGACCCGCGCCAGATCCTCGCCGCGCAGCAGAACAAGGAGCGCGGCATCGCCGTGGGCGCGATGAAGGCCGACGGGATCGAGTACGAGGAGCGGATGGAGCGGCTCCAGGACGTCACCTATCCCAAGCCGCTCGAAGAGCTGCTCCTGCACGCCTACGACGTGTACAGCAAGAGCCACCCGTGGGTCCGTGACCACCCGGTCTCCCCGAAGTCGATCATCCGCGACATGTACGAGCGCGCGATGACCTTCACCGAATTCACCTCCTTCTACGAGCTGGCCCGCACCGAGGGCATCGTGCTGCGCTATCTGGCGGGCGCGTACAAGGCGCTCGACCACACCATCCCGGACGACCTGAAGTCCGAGGACCTCCAGGACCTCATCGCCTGGCTCGGCGAACTGGTCCGCCAGGTCGACTCCAGCCTCCTCGACGAGTGGGAGCAGCTGGCGAACCCGGAGGTGGAGACGGCGGAGCAGGCCCAGGAGAAGGCCGACCAGGTCAAGCCGGTCACGGCGAACGCCCGCGCCTTCCGCGTCCTCGTCCGCAACGCCATGTTCCGCCGGGTGGAACTGGCCGCCCTGGACAACCTGCACGAGCTGGGCGAGCTGGACTCCGAGTCCGGCTGGAACGCCGACGCGTGGGGCGATGCGATGGACGCGTACTGGGACGAGTACGACGACCTCGGCACCGGCCCGGACGCGCGCGGCCCCAAGCTGCTGATGATCGAGGAGGACGCGGAGCACGGCCTGTGGCGCGTCCGCCAGGCCTTCGCCGACCCGAACGGCGACCATGGCTGGGGCATCAGCGCCGAGGTCGACCTCGCCGCCTCCGACGAGGAGGGCCGGGCGGTCGTCCGGGTCACCGCCGTCGGCGAACTCTGACCGTCCCCGGCCCCGTCCGGCCGCGCACCCGTCCGGCCCGTATGGGTTCAGCCCGCATCCGTCCGGCCCGTATCCGTCCGGCGCCCTCGACGCCACCGGCACCGCCGCCCCCGACCTCAGTGGAGAACCCCTGATGACGAACCCCGCCGAGAGACTGGTCGACCTGCTCGACCTGGAGCAGATCGAGGTCAACATCTTCCGCGGCCGCAGTCCGCAGGAGTCCCTCCAGCGGGTCTTCGGCGGCCAGGTGGCCGGCCAGGCGCTGGTGGCGGCCGGCCGGACCACTGAGGGCGGCCGCCCGGTCCACTCGCTGCACGCGTACTTCCTGCGCCCCGGTATCCCCGGAGTGCCGATCGTGTACCAGGTGGAGCGGGTGCGGGACGGGCGCTCCTTCACCACCCGCCGCGTCACCGCGGTCCAGCAGGGCAAGACGATCTTCAACCTCACCGCCTCCTTCCATCAGCCGGAGGACGGCAGCATCGAGCACCAGCTGCCTCCTCGTCTGGACTTTCCGCACCCCGACACGCTGCCGAAGGTCGCGGACGAGATCCGCGCGCACCTGGGGGCGCTGCCCGAGGCCCTGGAGCGGATGGCCCGCCGCCAGCCCTTCGACATCCGGTACGTGGACCGGCTCCGCTGGACCCCCGAGGACCTCAAGGACGCCGATCCCCGCAGCGCCGTGTGGATGCGCGCGGTCGGCCCGCTGGGCGACGACCCCCTCGTGCACACCTGCGCCCTGACCTACGCCAGCGACATGACCCTCCTCGATGCCGTGCGCATTCCCGTGGAGCCGCTGTGGGGCATGCGCGGTTTCGACATGGCGAGCCTGGACCACGCCATGTGGTTCCACCGCCCGTTCCGGGCGGACGAGTGGTTCCTCTACGACCAGGAGTCCCCCATCGCCCACGGTGGCCGGGGGCTGGCCCGTGGCCGGATCTACGATGTGGAGGGCCGCCTGCTGGTCTCCGTCGTGCAGGAGGGACTGTTCCGTCCCTACCCCCGGCCTTCCGAACCGTCACCGAAGAGCTGAGTGCGCCCATGCCGACCCCGGCCCTCCCCTGCCCCTGCGGGCTGCCCGCCGCCTACCCCGACTGCTGTGGGCGCTTCCACTCCGGCACACGGCAGGCCCCCACGGCGGAGCTGCTGATGCGGTCCCGGTTCAGCGCCTTCGCCGTTGGCGACACCGCCTATCTGCTGCGCTCCTGGCATCCTTCGACCCGCCCGGGGCGGCTCGACCTGGATCCCGGCCAGCGCTGGGAACGGCTGGAGATCCTGCGTACCGAGCGCGGCGGGATGTTCGAGACGGAGGGCACCGTCGAGTTCCGGGCGCACTACCGCGAGGGCGGGCACACCGGGTCGCTGCTGGAGCACAGCACCTTCTCCCGCGAGGGCGGTGCCTGGGTCTACGTCGGCCCCCTCTCCCCCGTCGTCTTCGACTGATCCCGCGCCCCGGCGAGCGCGAACTCCAGACTGGTCCGGTACCAGCGCAGCTCGTCCGGGGGCTCCGCCAACAGCAACCCGCTCGCCACGGCCGCGGCGGCCGGGATCTGCGGGTGCCCGTAGGGCGGCGGCGGCGCGAGCCCGGTGAGCAGGATCCGCTCGGCCCGGTCGGGCACCGCCCGCTCCAGCTCCTCCTCCGGCAGCACGGAAGCCAGTACCGCCGCCCGCTCCCAGGGATCCGCGGTACGTCTCAGCAGGAGCCCCACATGCCGGCCGCGCCAGCGCCGGGGCCGCAGGTCCGCGCGAGCCTCGACCAGCGCGCGGTCCTCCGGGGGCGCGCTCCCGCGCAGCAACCCCGGTTCCCGTTCGGCGAACGCGGCCAGCTCCGCGGCGAGGTAGAGCCAGACGACGGCCCGGTAGCGGTTGATCCGGTAGCCGACCGGTGTGACCCGCCCGCAGCGCGCGAGCCGGGTGAACCGGCCGGGGCTGATGCCCAGCAGCTCGGCCGCATCCGCGGCGCCCACCGTCCGGACCCGCTCGCGCAGGGCGTCCGGGAACCCCTCCGCCGCCCTGACCCGGTCCAGCTCGGCCCGCGCGAACCGCGCGGCCCCGCTCGGCGCGCACGGCCCGGCCCGGACCATGCCCAGCTGCACGGCCCGGGCCAACTCGCTCCGCCGCAGCCCCAGTTCCTCGGCGGCCCGGCCGCCGCCGACAGCCCCCGACACCCCTCCGTGCCCCGACCGCGACCTCGACCCGGGCTCCGACCCCGACCTCGACCCGGGCTCCGGCCTCATGCCCGGCACCGCTGTCACGACCCTGCTCTTGACCTCCATGACGGTCCTCCCCCGCACGCGTTGATTACTCTGCGTGAAGACCGTAACTCGGTGCGACAGGGCCCCGCAAAGCCTGTGGATAACTCCCGCGACCACCCTCCGGCGGCAGGCGGCAGGCGGCAGGCGGCGGGCAGCGGCCGAGGCAGGAGCCATCGGACACGCCTATCGCAGCTGTACGAACTTCGCCGTGCTGGGCACGCCTCGCTCATCGAGCAGGAAGAGCATGTAGAAGCCGGGCGGTGCGTCCGCGGACGTGGGCGGGGCCTGGAGGTCCAGCGTGACCCCGTCGCGTTTGACGATGGACAGCTCGATGTGGCGCTGGCTTGTGTTCACGGAGTGCGTCGCGGTCGTCGGCGCCAGGAGCACGGCCTTCTTGACCTGCTCCGGGGTCGAGGTCGTCACCCTGAAGGGGGAGGCGTAGCCGACAGCCTTGTCGGGCACCGTGCCGAGCTGGGGACGGCTGCCGCCCTGATGGAGGTAGGCGGGTTCGAAGATCTCGATGCTGCCGTTCATGCTGTCGGAGATGTTCGGGTCGTTGGCGAGCTGCTGGAGTTCGTCGCCGGTGACCAGGATCCGGCCGTCGGGCAGGACGACGGCGTTGGAGTGGTAGCCGCGCGGCAGCCGCTGGACCGGGCCGAGCCGCCACTGGCCGGCCGCGTCCCGGGTCTCGGTCTGCCGGTACTTGAGGTCGGCCTCGGGGTTGTACGGGCCGTTGCCGTAGTCCCGGATCGCGTAGGCGCCGTTGACCGTGAGCAGGGTCGCGTCGGGCATCAGCAGGGTGTCGTCCTGGGTCCGGCCGAAAGCGCGCGGCTGCTGCTTCTCCCACGCGCCGTTCGCGAGCTCGTAGGTGTCCGGATCGTCGCGGTCGCCACCGAGTACGAGGACCGAGTCCGGGCCGTGCAGCCCCGCGGGCAGGGGCACGGCGGAGCCGTAGCCGCGGTCGATGCCGTCGGGGCGGGCGGGCAGGCCGGTGCGGGTTTCGGCGACCGGGTCGAAGGCGAACTGCTTGGCCGAGTCGCGGCCGAGCCCGTAGACCTTGCCGTCGCGCAAGGTGAACAGGTGTGGATAGTCGCTCTCCGCACCGAAGGGCGCGTCGACGCGGAGGCTGTCCGTCGGCACGCCGCGCGGGATGGCGGTCTTCTCGAAGGGGACGGGGTGGGTCTTGGCGGGGAACCGCTCGATGAGGGAGGTGGCGGTTCCCCAGCCCGTGGCGGAGTGCCCGGACATGATCAGCAGCCGACCGTCGGGGGCGGTCGCCACGGAGGGGTACCAGCGGCCCACCGCCATGTCCTTGTTGAGTGCCCAGGTCTCCGTCCACGGGTCGAACACCAGGGACAGTCTGGCGCCGGCGCCGCCGCCGAAGCCGAGGTTGCCGCCGAACACGCCGAGCATCCCGTTGGGCAGGAAGGCGTGCCCGGAACAGAAGAAGGGCGCCGGGCGCGCCTGGTACGTACCGTCCGGGACGAAGACCGTGGGCGGGGTGACCTTCTTGAAGGCCAGGGCCGTGGTGCCCTTCGACGGATCCCACAGGTACGCCCGCCCCGCGTTGGCCTTGCCGATGGTCCCGGTCGGGGCGGGCTCCTGGGTCGGGTTGTCCTCCATCCGTTCGAAGGAGAACAGCAGCACCTTCCCGGTGGGCAGCATCGCGATGTGCGCGGCGAAATCGGGCGACGGGAAGTACTCGGCGAACCGCCCGTACTCCTTCGGGCCGAACTTCGCGTTCGCCAGGCGCTGGGACCTCGTGAGGTCCTTGAGGCTGTCGATCCGGGTCAGCTGCGAGTACCCGCTCAACGCCGCCATCGACTCACGGAGGCGCGCATGCTCGTGGGCGTGCTCCTGGCCGAGGGCCGCCGACTCCTCCGGCCGTTCGGACCCCTCGTGGGCGGCGGCCGGCGCGGCCGCCGCCAGCACCACGGCCACGGCGCACGACGTGAGCCTGCCGGACCATCTCTTGCGCGCCATGGAACTCCTCACGGTTGCACTCGCTGCGGACCTCGCCCGCCACGACCGTTGTATGACGGGGCGTGAGGCACCGCACCTCCTCGCACACAAGCGCCGTGCGGCCATCCGTGCAGCCATCCGCGCGGGACACCCGGACCGGCTTGGGCGGCGGCTGGCGGGTTCGTCCGACCGGCCGTCACCCCCTCCCCTCTCCCCCCACCCCCATCAGCCCTATGGCCACACCACACCCCCGTCACGTAAGGTTCCTTTCGCACTATCAGCCATTACCACCCAGGGGGCGGACAACGATGCCGGACGACAGCAGGACCCCGGACGACAGCAGGATCAGCGAACTCGTGCGGATGTGGATCGACGGCTGGGTCGTCTCGCGCGGCGGCTCCGACCCGATCGACGAGCCGTGGGGGTGGACGATCGACGTCGGGCAGGCCAAACACGTCGCCCGCCACGTGCTGCCGGAGCCCTCCGAGGGCGATGTGCGCAAGATCGTCGCTGCGACGAGCGCGCCCGGGACGTGGCTCAAGCTGTTCGCCGAGGACCAGGAAGTCCTGCCCTGGGTCGGGCCGGGCTGGCGGTGCGACATCCCCGGTTTCCTGATGACCTGCCGGCTGACGTCCGAGCGCCCTGAGGTGCCGGCCGGTTACACACTCACCCAGTGGACCCGCGGCGGTGTCAGGCGCGTGCTGGTCCGCACCCATGACGGACACTTCGCCGCCCGCGGACAGATCGCCCAGGTGGGCGACCACGCCGTGGTCGACCAGGTCGAGACGGCCCCCGAGCACCGGCGCAAGGGCCTCGGCGGCCTGGTGATGCGCACGCTCCAGGGCACCGCGTACGAGGCCGGTGCGCGGACCGGACTCCTGGTCGGCACGCCCGACGGCCGGGCGCTCTACTCCTCGATGGGCTGGACCACGCGCTCCCCGATGGCGAGCCTCTGGTACGAGCCGTCGGATGGCGCCCGCTGAGGTCTCCGTGGACGGCGGTGGACCACCACCGCCGCCACCACCGCCGCCACCACCGCGGCCACGCCGTCGTCGCCGTCGCCGTCGCCGTCGTCGCCGCACGGAATCATGGTCTAGCCGCCGGTGATCCGCCGCTCCGCGACGCCCAGGTGCTCGCCCACCCGGTTGACCAGCAGGGTCATCTCGTACGCGACCTGCACGTAGTCCGCCTCGGTCGCGGTCAGGACGCACAGCGAGCTGCCCGCGCCGGCCGCCATCACCAGCAGGACCCCTTCGTCGTACTCGACGACGGTCTGACGCACCTCCCCGGCCCGGAAGTGCCGCCCTGAGCCCTTCGCCAGGCTCTGCAGTCCGGCCGAAACCGCCGCCAGGTGCTCCGCGTCCTCCCGCGCCAGACCCGCACTGGCGCTCGTCACCAGGCCGTCGTTGGAGAGCACCACCGCGTGCCGGACCTGCTGCACCCTGCGCGTCAGGTCATCCAGCAGCCAGTCGAGCTGCTTGTCCAGTGCCATATTCCGCCCCTCCCCGTTGACCCGGCCGACCCGGCCGCGCCCACCCCCGCACCGTCGTCTCGCCAGCCTTCCCCACCAGGGGCTTTCCGGCAAGGAGGATGTCCCCGTGGCGAGCAAGATGACTCAAGAGGAACGGGGTGCGGTCGGCATCACCGGCCGAGGATCACCGCGGCCTCACACGGAATCCGCCTGCGGCTCCACCGAGTCCAGGAGCCGGGCGGTGTGCATCCGCCCGGCGTACTCGACCAGCCTGATCAGCACTTCCTTCCCCGAGTCCTTGTCCCGCGCATCGCACAGCACCACCGGGGTCCCCGCCTCCAGGTCCAGCGCCCGTGACACCTCGTGCGCGCCGTAACCCCGCGCACCGGAGAAGCAGTTCACGGCCACCACGAACGGGATGCGCCGGTGCTCGAAGTAGTCCACTGCCGGGAAGCAGTCCTGCAGCCGCCGGGTGTCGGCGAGCACGACGGCCCCCAGCGCGCCCTGCGACAGCTCGTCCCACAGGAACCAGAACCGGTCCTGCCCCGGCGTGCCGAACAGGTACAGCGCCAGGCCCTCGCGGATGGTGATCCGGCCGAAGTCCATGGCCACCGTGGTGGTGGTCTTCTGGTCCACCCCTCCCGTGTCGTCGACCAGTTCGCCCGCCTCGCTGAGCAGTTCCTCGGTCCGCAGCGGACGGATCTCGCTGACCGCGCCCACCAGCGTGGTCTTGCCGACCCCGAAGCCACCGGCCACGAGTATCTTCAGGGCGAGCGCGGCCAGTTCCTCTTCCGCTTCCGGCCCCTGGACGTGTTGTCCCATCACAGTCGTCCCCTCAGTCTCGTGCCGTCACAGCTCGTGCCGTCACGGCTAGTGCGGTCACGGCTCGTGCCGTCACGGCTCGTTCCGTCACAGCGCCCGCAGTCCTTCGATGACCTCGCGCAGGATCCGCTCGTCCGGCAGCCGGGCAGGCGGTACGGGCCTGCTCACGCGGACGTGGCCCGCCTCCAGCAGGTCCCCCAGCAACACCCGGACCACGCCGACCGGCAGGTCCGCGTCGGCGGCGAGTTCCGCGACCGACTGGGTCTCCGACCGGCAGAGGCCGAGCAGGGCCCGGTGCTCCGGTCCGAGCAGCGATTCCTCCGCCGCGTCCACGGCGCCCGGCTCGACGACCACCAGCGCGATCAGGTCGAAGCGCACCCCGTGCGGGCCGGGTTTGGTGCGCCCGCCCGTCATGGCGTACGGGCGCACCAGCGGGCCCGCTTCGGCGTCGTACCACTGGCCTTTCACCGTCTGGCCGTTCGCTCTTTGGCCGTTCACCGTTGGGCCGCCGCTCTCAACCCGCGGCCGGCGGGTGCGCCGCGAACCGGGCCGGTGTGTACAGGTGCTCGCCGACCCGCTTGACCAGCCGGGCCATCTCGTAAGCGATCAGCCCGATGTCCGCGCCCGCGCCGCTGAGCACGGCCAGACAGGAACCGTCCCCGGCCGCCGCGACGAAGAGGAAACCCTCGTCCATCTCCACCATCGTCTGGCGCACGCCCCCGGCGTGGAAATGCCGCCCCGCGCCCTTGGCAAGACTGTGGAAGCCGGAGGCCACCGCCGCCAGGTGTTCGGCGTCCTCCCTGCCGAGCGCACTGGAAACACCCACCGCCAGGCCGTCGTTGGACAGGACCACCACGTGCCGGACCTCCCGGACCCGGACCACGAGGTCGTCCAGCAGCCAGTCCAGCTCGCCGGACCGGCGGACGCCCTCGAGGTCGATCCGCTGGTGTTCGATCATCACTCTGCTCCTTCGTTGGCTGTGGAGGTGATGTCTTGGGCGCCGCGGGCCCATCCGTCCCGGTACGCCGCCATCCGGTCCCGGGCCTCCTCGGGGCTCCGCCCCGGCGGGTCCTGCGGGGTGCCGGGCCCGGGCGGGGCCTTGGCGGCGGGAGCCTCGCGCAGCTGCGGGACGAGGCTGGCCTGGCGGACCCGGCGGGGCAGTTCGGTCACCCCGGCCAGGACGGGCTCGGGCCCGTGGACGGGCTCGCGGGCAGGGTCGCGGGCGGGCCGGAGCGTGGCCACCGGCGCGGGGCGGGGGTCCCGCTCCACGGCGGGCGCGGCGGGTGCGGCGGGTTCCGGCCGGGGCGACGGGGAGGCCGGGAAAGCCGGGAAGCCCGGCAAGGCCGGGGGAACCGCCGCGGCCTCGGGCTGGTCCGCCTGCGCGGCGGCCGATGAGACGGCCACTCCCCCGCCCGGCGTGCCCTCACCCCCGGCCGGGGTGCCCGCTTCCTCGCCCGGAGTTCCCGCGTCCTCGCCCGCGCGCTCGATGGAACCGCCGTCCGTGTCGTCGCCCGCGGTGAGCGCCCCCTGGAGCAGCGCGTTGGGCATCAGGACGACCGCGGTGGTGCCGCCGTAGGGCGAGGTCCGCAGATGGACCTTGACCCCGTGGCGGGCCGAGAGGCGGCTGACCACGAAGAGGCCGAGGCGGTCGCTGTCGAAGAGGTCGAGCGACTCGGACTGTTCGATCCGCCGGTTGGCGTCGGCGAGGGACCCCCGGCCCATGCCGAGGCCCCGGTCCTCGATCTCCAGTACGTAACCGGCGCCCACGGGTTCGCCGCTGACCCGGACCTTGGTGTGCGGCGGGGAGAACTGGGCGGCGTTCTCGATGAGTTCGGCCAGCAGGTGCGTGAGGTCGGCGACGGCGCCGCCGATGACGCCGGCCTCCGCGAGCCCGCGCACCTCCACGCGCGGGTAGTCCTCGATCTCGGAGACGGCGGCCCGTACGACGTTGGTCAGCGGGACCGGCATCCGCCAGGCGCGCCCCGGGGCCGCCCCCGACAGGATGATCAGGCTTTCCGCGTGGCGCCGCATCCGGGTGGTCAGGTGGTCGAGGCGGAAGAGGTCTCCCAGCTCGCCCGGGTCGTCGGCGCGCCGTTCCATCGAGTCGAGCAGCGTGAGCTGCTTGTGGACCAGGACCTGGCTGCGGCGGGCGAGGTTGACGAACACCCCGGAGATCCCGCTCGCCAGTTCGGCACGCTCCACCGCGGCGCTCAGCGCGGCCCGGTGGACGGTGGACAGGGCCTCGCCGACCTGCGCGATCTCATCCTCCGCCGGGCGCCCGGGCGGCGCCTCGGCGAGGACGTCGATGTCCTCTCCGGCGCGCAACCGGTCCATGGCGTGCGGGAGTTTGCGGTGGGCGATCTCCAGGGCGCCGTTGCGGAGCGAGACCAGTTCGACGACGAGGCCGCGCCCGATGCGCACGGAGATGACGAGGGCGGCGGCCACGGCGGCCAAGCCCAGCAGGACGGCCGCTCCGGAGGGGCTGAGCAGACCCTGGGCCAGCGGAGCCGTGTGGTCGGTGGACCCGGCGTGCGCGGCGCTCGCGATGGCGCGCATCGAGTCGCTCACTCCGGCGTACGCGGGCTCCCAGCCTGTGGGGGCGCCGTGCGCGTCGCGTCCGGTCCCGGCGGCGAGCGCCCGGTCCTCCGCCGCGGTGAGGTCGGCGTAGACGGCGCTCTTGGCGACCGTCTGCCAGGCGGCCCGCTGCGCCGCGGGCAGATCCCGGGCGGCGGCATCGGTGAGGATCCGGCGTGTCTCGATCCCGCCGGTCAGCTGGCGAAGCGTTTCCGCGCTGCGCGGCCCCGGCAGCGCGAGCAGCGCGTCCTCCCGGGAGAGGAGTTCGGCGGCCCGCCCGAACTCCAGCAGGACACGGGCGTCGGCGCCCGGTTCGGCGTCCTGGCCGCCGCTGAGCGCACCCCCGACGGCGAGGGCCGAGTCGACGACCCGGGTGTAGGACGCGTAGGCCGCGTCCGGGGCGGTCTTCCGGTCGGTGAGCCCGGTACGGGCGGTGCCGAGCGCGTCGGCGGCGGCCACGAAGGCCCGCATCCGGCCCGCGAGTTCGGCCGGATAGCCGCCCGAGTCGGCGACGGTGTGCGCGTCCCCGAGGCGGAGTCCGTCGATGGCGGCGCCGGTCTTGCGGCCCTGTTCCTGCAGGGCCGCCGCCTGGTCGGCGGCGGCCGGGTCGGCGAGGAAGCGGACCGCGGTGGCCCGTTCGGCCTGGAGCGCGGCGATCGCGCGATCGACGGGGGTGCGTATCCGGTCGTCGAGCTGCTGGGCGCGGGCGATCCGGGCGATGTCCTGGGCGGTGCTGACCGTCGCGAAGGCCCACAGGGCCAGCAGGGAGACGACCGGGACCATCAGCAGCGAGACGACCTTCGCGCGCACCGTGCCGGCGCGCGCGGACCGCGATCCGCGCCGGACGAACGGCGCGGGACCCGTGGTGGCCGCGGCCGCGGCGGCGAATCCGGAGGTGCCGTGGCCGTAGGCGGTGGGCCCCGGACCTCCTGGTGCGGGGGCTCCGGCGAAGGCGGGTCCGACCGCGAAGGCGGCGGGCGCGGGGCCCTGCGCGGGCGCGTGCTCAGGGCGGGGAAGGGAGGAGCGGGCGCCGGGGGCGTACGCCTGCCCCGGGGCGGGCGCCGGGCCCGGTGCACGTCCCTGCCTCCGGGCGGGTGGCGTGTCCCGGGGCCCGGGGCGGGGCTCATCGGCCGGAGGCCCGGCGTGCGCCCGGCGGCCGCGCGCCGGGGGCGCGGGGTGCCGCGGCGCCGCTGCGTCCGGTTTCCTGCGGGGTCTGCGCATGGGGTCCTCGTTCCGGTGCGGTGCGATGGTGCGGTGCGACGGGGCGGTGCGTGAGTGCGGTGCGGTGCGGTGCCTGGGGGCGCGTACAGGCGTACGTACGGGCGTACGGAGGGCCGGTCAGTGGGCGGGGGCGTGGGCGCCCAGGCTCTGCGCGGAGGCCGATGCCGCGCGCTCATCGGCGGTCGGGGACAGGGCGACGAACGCGGAGGTGATGAACAGGTAGGAGCCGAGGCCGACGGCGAGCGGGAAGACGAACTGCAGGAGCGGGGCCCCGGGCAGGGGCGCGTCCGAGGGGGTCACATGGACGGAGACGGCGAGCATCCCGGTGTAGTGCATGCTGCTGACGGCGGCCCCCATGACCAGGGAGGCGACGGCCACCGCCACCGGGGACTTGATGTTGACCGCCGCCCAGAGCGCCGCCGTGGCCGCGACGACCGCGATGGCGATGGAGAGGCCGACGGTCAGCGGGTCGTACGAGACGCGTCCGTGCATGCGCAGCGCCGCCATGCCGAGGTAGTGCATGCTCGCGACGCCGAGCCCGGTGGTGAGGCCGCCGAGCACGAGGGCGCGGCCGCGGTCCCGGCCGTAGCCGACGGCGAAGACCCCGGCGCCGACGACCAGGAGGGCGCCGAGCAGGCTGAGGAGGGTGAGCGGCACGTTGAAGTGGATCTCGGTGCCGGTGACGCCGAATCCGAGCATCGCGACGAAGTGCATCGTCCAGATGCCGGTGGCGATCGCGGAGGCGCCGGTGAGCAGCCAGTTGCGGCGGGAGCGTCCGGTGGCGGCGAGCGCCTGGACGGTGCAGCGCAGCCCGAGGGCCGAGCCGATGCATGCCATCACATACGACAGTACGGGTGTCAGCCAGCCGTAGGCCGCGTGGTCGAGGTGTCCCATGGCCACCGGACGCTAGTCCGGGTGAGGCCACGAACAGGGGGAGCATTTCGAAAGCCGCTGGAACTGCTGGAATATGACAGAGAGACGTTCATCTTCGATCACACCGGGTGTCATCCTGCGCACTGTCCGCAGGCATGGGCCGGTGGGGGATCATGGGCGCATGAGCGAAGACCACACACACGTGCAGGAGTTCTTCGGAGCGCGAGCGGCCGACTGGGACCGGAAGTTCCCCGGGGACGGGCCCGCCTTCGCCACCGCCGTGGCCGAATTCGGTCTGCGGCCCGGGGACCGGGTGCTCGACGCGGGCTGCGGGACCGGGCGGGCGCTGACCGAACTGCGTGCGGCCGTCGGCCCCTCGGGGACGGTGCTCGGCGCCGACCTCACCCCGCAGATGCTCGCCGAGGCCGCGCGGGCCGGGCGCCGGTCGGCGGGCGCGCTGCTGCTGGCGGACGTGGCCCGGCTGCCACTGCGCGACGCCTGCCTCGACGCGGTGTTCGCGGCCGGGCTGATCGCCCACCTGCCCGACCCCGGGGCGAACCTGTGCGAACTCGCCCGCGTGGTGCGCCCCGGCGGGCGCCTCGCCCTGTTCCATCCGATCGGCCGCGCCGCCCTCGCGGCGCGCCAGGGCCGGGAGCTGACCCCCGGGGACATGCGGGCCGAGCACAATCTCGGCCCGCTCCTCGCCGGTTCCGGGTGGGACATGACCTCGTACGCCGACGAAGAGGCCCGCTTCCTGGCCCTGGCGGTACGCCGCCCCTGAGCCCGCGGGAGCGCCCTTACCCGGGGGGCGGCACGTCGGCGCCCTGCGGCCGGCGGGGGTGCGGGACGGGGCAGCCACCCGCGCCCGGCAGCGGGAAGGTGCCCAGCTCCCCCACGTCGTAGCCCCCGCGGTAGCCCTTGATCTCCGGGTTCTGCCGGGTGTAGTGCGGCTGCGCGCGGGGCGGCAGCAGCCGGACCGCGCGTCCGCGCAGCCGCAGCGCGCCCCGGACCAGCCCGCGCACGCGGGGGTGCGGGCGCCCGTACCGGAACGCCCGCAGCAGCGGCTCGTCGAGCAGCGCCCGCCCGGCGCCGCGCACCAGCGGGGCGATCGGGGCCGGGTACCAGGAGGCCATCAGGTCGAGGGTGGCGTCGGCGACCTTGCGACCGCCCTCGTCCCAGCCGAAGTGGGCTTCCTCGTAAGCGTTCAGCGTGGCCTCGAACTCCTCGAATGAGTCCGGGATGTCCGTGATGCCCATGTGCCGGCCGAGGGTGGCGTAGTACCGCGCGATCGCCCGCTGTTCGTGGTGGGTCATCGAGCGCCAGCCGTAGACGTCCAGCCAGCGCTTCGGGATCACCACGAAGGTGCACAGGACATAGCGCATGTCCTCGTTGGAGATGTCGTAGGCGCGGTGCATCTGGTTCACCCGGCGGATCGCGGTGCGCGCGGTGTCGCTCTCGAAGCCGTGCTCGACCACCGCGTCGAGGAGCAGCGCGGTGTCGTCGTAGCGCTTCTGGGTGCGCTCGGTGAACTCGCCGGTCTCGGCGAGCAGCCGGCCGATGCTGGGTACGGCATACGTCCGGTAGAGCGCGAGTTCCAGCGCCCGGGCGAAGTCCCAGGGGAACTCGAAGGTGGCGGTGAGCCGGTAGATGGCCAGGAAATCCTGCTCCGGATCGAGCCGGAGGATCTCCTTCAGCCGGTCGTAACGCTGCACCGAGGAACCCTTTCTGTGGCGGGCTCCCAACTCTACGTGCAGGCAGTGGCCTTGGAAATCGGTGCACTCCCGCTCTCGACGCGCGGGTTACCAGCTGGTTAGGGTGCGCCGACAGATGAGCCACCGGGAGGGTACGTGTCCGACGAGGAGGGCGACGGTTCGCTGTACGTGCTGTCCGCCGTACTGCTGACCCCGGCCCAGTTCCCGAGCATCCTGGGAGACGACTACCCGGAGGCCTGCTCGCTGCTCGGCGTGCCCGCCGCCCGGGAGGGGTACGGGCTGGTGCTCGGCCAGGACGAGGACGGCGCGCGCTGGACGGTGGTCGTCGACGACGTCGCGCTCGTCGCGACGGCCATCGCCTCCTGGGACTGCGGCATGGAGTACGACCTCTCGCCGGACGAGCGCAGCATCGTGGTCTCCCTGGCGGGCTGGCCCCTGGCCCTGTCGGTCGCCGCGCCCGGCATCCCCGAGCCGCACGATCCCGAGCAGGGCGCCGACGGCACGGGGCGGGTACCGCTCGCTCCGCCGTCCGCCGAGGCGTGGGGGCCGGTGCAGCGGCGGATGGGCGCGGACCAGATCGCCCGCCAGTGGGCCGAGTGGCGCGAGCGGTTCGCGTCCGACGGCGGCGGTCAGCCGGTCCTGCATCCCGGACTGGCCCGGGTGCTGGAGGAGGCTCGGGCCTACACCGCCGCTCCGCCGCCGCCGGGACGGGTGCGGTCCGCCTTCGCGGGCGACGGCGCCAGGACCCTGCGGGTCGACGGACCCGGGTGGTCGCTGGTGGCCCGCACCGACGACATGGCCTTCGTCCTGCTGGACGAGGGGCCGAGCGAGGTCATTCCGGTGCCCCGGGACGGGGACGGGGCCGCAGGTGGGGACGGGGACAGGGACCTGCCCGGACTGCTGGCGGCTCTGGACGAGGTCGCCGTCAGGCCCGCGTGACGCGGCCCGGATGACCCGGCCCGTGTGAGCGGGCCCGTGTGAGCGGGCGGGCCCGGGCCGGCCCCCGGCCCCGGCGTCAGACCCGTTCGAGCGGGACGTGCGGTTCCGGGGGAAGGGTGACACTGATGGCATCGCCGGGACGGATCGTGCCGCCCTGGCGGACCACACCCATGATGCCGCCCTTGAGCAGCAGCTTCCCCGACGCGTCCCGGCTCACCAGCTGCTTGAGCAGACCCTGCTGGAACCCGTCGATCTGCAGGCAGGGGTTGCGCAGGCCGGTGACCTCGACGACCGCGTCCTCGCCGAAGCGCAGGACCGCGCCGGTGGGCAGGCCGAGCAGGTCGATGCCCTCGGTGGTCACGTTCTCCCCGAGCTGGCCCGGTGCGACCTCGAAGCCCTCCTCCGCGACCTCGTCGAAGAGTTCGCGGTGGATCAGGTGGACCTGTCGCAGGTTGGGCCGCGTCGGGTCCTGGGCGACCCGGGAGCGGTGTTTGACGGTGACCCCCGCGTGCACGTCCCCCTCGACACCGAGTCCGGCGAGCAGCGTGATGCTCTCGCGCGTGGGCTTGGTGAACGAGTAGACGTCATTGCTGCTGACCGCCATGACCAGGCCGTGACCCATCAGGACTTCCCCCCTCGGGCGCCTTCAGCGCCCTATTCGCTTCCTGTTCTTCGAAACGCCGCGCAGCCGGCGCCGCTGAGAGGGATCGAGCATCAGATAGGCGGCGGCCGGTACCCCGACCAGGACCAGCAGGCCGACCCAGAATCCGGCCGTGAAGAACAGGATGATCGCTGCCACGACTCCGGCAGCGGCGATCTTTCCACTCGTCGACATCTGGACCCCTCTCTTCGCGTGCTCCGACTGCTTCTCCCTCTACAACGCGGCTGTCCGGCCACTCGTTCCCGGCCGCGGGGGTCCCTGACGTTCCGGGGAGTGGCCGACGCACGGCTTGCCGGGGGTCCGGGCCGGTACGACGATGGGGCGCGCCAGGTACCGCTGCACCGGGGAGGCTGACACATGGGCGATCTCGGCGATCCGGGCGACCTGGGTGATCCGGGGGCTCCGGGCGAATCGGGTGGGCTGGGCGGACTGGGCGAGCCGGGCGGCCCTTCGGTGGCGTTACCGGGCGGGGCCGA
Source organism: Streptomyces sp. NBC_00536 (assembly GCF_036346295.1). NCBI lineage: Bacteria > Bacillati > Actinomycetota > Actinomycetes > Kitasatosporales > Streptomycetaceae > Streptomyces > Streptomyces sp. NBC_00536. The sequence continues at coordinate 1,089,470 of NZ_CP107819.1, forward strand.
TCCGGTCGAGCGGGGGCGGGTGCTGCGGCGCGCGCACGAGGCGTTCACGCTGGACGGGCGGGTCGAGGCTCCGGTGCGGGCGGTGATAGCGAAGTCCTGGCGGCGCTGCGCGCGGGCCCGGGTCAGCCCGGAGTGCACGGCCCGGGTCGAGCTGGCGGAGCCGGAGCTGCGCGCGTACCGGGAGCGGCATCCGCTGGCGCGGGTGATGCCGGTGTTCCGGGAGCTGGTGGGGGCGTTCGCGGCGCACGAGGCGCACCTGCTGGCGGTGTGCGACGCCCGGGGGACGCTGCTGTGGGTGGAGGGTGAGACCGGGACCCTGGACCGGGCGCGCGGGCTGGGCTTCGTGCCCGGCGCGCGCTGGTCGGAGTCGGCCATGGGGACGAACGCCCCGGGGACGGCGGTGGCGGTCGGGCAGCCCGTGCAGGTCTTCGGGGCGGAGCACTTCAGCCGGCACGTGCACCCCTGGACGTGTGCGGCGGCTCCGGTGCGCCATCCGCGGACCGGACGGCTGCTGGGCGCGGTGGACATCACGGGCGGGGACGGGCTGGCCCATCCGCACTCGCTGGCCTTCGTACAGGCGGTGGCCCGGGCGGCCGAGTCGCAGCTCGCGCTGCTGGATCCCCGGGACGCTGAAGGGGCGCAAGGGGTGCAAGGGGAGGCTGACGGGCCCGGCGGCCCGCGGGCCGGGCGTTTCGCGGGGCGGCCGGCGGCCGGGGCGGCGGACACGTTGACGGCGCTGGGGCAGGACGAGGCGCTGCTGGTGACGGGCGGACGCACGGTGCGCCTGGGGCACCGGCACAGCGAGATCGTGGCGCTGCTCGCCCATCACCCCGAGGGGCTGTCGGGCGAGGAGCTGCTGATCGCCCTGTACGAGGACGAAGCGGTGTCACCGGTGACGCTGCGCGCCGAAATGTCACGGCTGCGCGCCCTGTTGGGTCCGCGCGTCCTGCTCTCGCGGCCCTACCGGACGGCCGCGCCGCTGGAGGCGGACTTCACCACCGCGATCCGGCACCTGGCCGCGGGCGCCGTCTCGGCCGCGCTCTCCGGGTACCCCGGGCCCCTGCTGCCCGCCTCGCGGGCACCCGGCATCGTCCGGCTGCGCCGCCGGATCGAGGACCAGGCGCGGGCGGCGGTGATCGCCCGCGCCGACGCGGGGCTGCTGGCCGACTGGGTGTGCAGTCCGTGGGGCGAGGACGATCCGGCGGTGTGGCGGGCGCTGGCCGCCGCGCTGCCGCGGGAGGGGCGCCCGGTGGCGCTGGCCCGGCTGCGCGCGCTCGATGCCGAGCTGGGCGGCGTACGCCCGCGTACCGACGTAACCGCGCGCCCCGGCGTACGCCCCCAGGCGGATGCAACGTATCCGCAACCTGCGCGCTCCTAGCCTCCTCCCGAGCGCCGTCCGGTCCGGCACGGCGCCCGGCAAGGGGAGGACATCCATGGCCCGTTACGCTGCGCCCGGTACCGAGGGGGCGCTCATGTCGTACGCGTCCCGCTACGACCACTTCATCGGCGGCGAGTACGTCGAGCCCGCGCTCGGCCAGTACTTCGCCAACCCCTCCCCGGTCAACGGGCAGCCGTTTACGGAGGTCGCGCGCGGTACGGCGGCGGACGTGGAGCGGGCCCTGGACGCGGCGCACGCGGCGGCGCCCGCATGGGGCCGCACCTCCCCCGCGGAGCGCTCGCTGGTCCTGCTGCGCATCGCGGACCGGATGGAGCAGAACCTCCAGGCGCTGGCGGTCGCGGAGACCTGGGAGAACGGCAAGCCGGTACGGGAGACCCTGGCGGCGGACATCCCGCTGGCCATCGACCACTTCCGGTACTTCGCGGGCGCGGTACGGGCCCAGGAGGGCACCCTCAGCGAACTCGACGACGACACCGTGGCCTACCACTTCCACGAGCCGCTCGGAGTGATCGCACAGATCATTCCCTGGAACTTTCCGATCCTCATGGCGGTGTGGAAGCTGGCGCCCGCACTGGCCGCCGGGAACACGGTCGTCCTCAAGCCCGCCGAACAGACCCCGGCGTCGGTGCACTACTGGATGAGCCTGGTCGCGGACCTGCTCCCGCCGGGCGTCATCAACATCGTCAACGGTTACGGCGAGGAGGCGGGCAAGCCGCTCGCGTCCAGCCCCCGCGTGGCGAAGATCGCCTTCACCGGCGAGACCGCCACGGGCCGGCTGATCATGCGGTACGCGGCCGAGAATCTCAAGCCGGTCTCGCTGGAGCTGGGCGGCAAGAGCCCGAACATCTTCTTCGACGACATCTGGGCGGTCGACGACGAGCTGCGCGACAAGGCGCTGGAGGGCTTCGCGATGTTCGCCCTCAACCAGGGCGAGGTCTGTACGTGCCCGTCGCGCGCGCTGATCGAGCGGGGCCGGTACGGGGACTTCCTGGACGCGGCCATCGCCCGTACCGAACTCATCGTGCCGGGCCACCCGTTGGACACGGACACGATGATCGGCGCGCAGGCCTCGGAGGAACAGCTGAAGAAGGTCCTGTCGTACCTGGAGATCGGCCAGCAGGAAGGCGCCAAGATCCTGACGGGCGGTCAGCGCATCGATCCCGGCGGCGAGTTGGCGGGCGGGTACTACGTACAGCCGACCATCTTCGAGGGGAACAACCGGATGCGGGTCTTCCAGGAGGAGATCTTCGGCCCGGTGGTGTCGGTGACCTCGTTCCAGGACTTCGAGGACGCGATCCGGATCGCCAACGACACCCCGTACGGCCTGGGCGCCGGGGTGTGGACGCGCGACGTCAACACCGCCTACCGCGCGGGCCGCGCGATCCAGGCGGGCCGGGTCTGGCAGAACTCCTACCACGCGTACCCGGCACACGCGGCCTTCGGCGGCTACAAGCAGTCCGGGGTGGGCCGCGAGACCCACAAGATGATGCTGGACCACTACCAGCAGACCAAAAATCTACTGGTGTCCTACTCGCCGAAGAAGCTGGGCTTCTTCTAAGCCCACAAAAGAAGGCGCCTGACCTGGGCTTTTGCCCGGCAGGCGCCTTCCTCGATCACTAATCCCAGTTCCTCCCACCCGTTTCCCACCCCTGACCAGCTGTTCCGGGCCATACACGGGCCAGATCCGGGATCAGTCCGCAGCCTCCGCACTTGGATGCTCTGGCCGGCCCGGCGCGCACATTCCGCGGGGTCCACGCCGGAGTACAGCCAGAACGAGATGCCAGCGTGGCGCAGGTCGTAGGGTCTTTTGGCGAGCGATGACGACTGCTCATGGTCCGCCAGGGCCTTCCTGCGCGCCCGCGCCCACGTGATTCCGTAAGCCCCCGCCTCGACGTAGTTGCCAGCTGCGTTACGGAAGAGTCGGCCGTCTGGCGCCACTCCGAAACGGTCGATGTGTTCGCGCAGCACGGCCACGAACGACGGTGGTATCGGCACAGGTCGTGTGGCCTTGAGGGCTCGCCGCTTCAGTGAGTGCACCTCGTGGACCGACCCGTCGTCCGTCCACCCCTTGCCCGCCGCTACAATCCCGCCCGTCAGGTTGAGCATGCCCCAACCTGACGTCGGCAGGTGGCACTGGGAAAGCTGAAGGTGAATGACCTCCGCCGGCGCGACTGCCGGGGGATTCCACTTGACCCTGGCGAGCGGATTCTCCGTGAAGTACCCCTTGTCAACGGCGGTTCCGAGGACCTCGCTGAAGGCCGATCGCTTACGCACCGCAGTCTTTGCTGCGGCGGGCTTGCCGTCGATCTTGCGACTGAGGGCCTCCAACGCACGTCGCACCGTGTCCGGTTCCAGCAGCTCACTGACGGGGAGGGAATGCCGCTTTATCCAATCCAGGGCATGCTTCCACTCGTCCGGCGGCTCGCCCACCCACGCCTTCTTGTTGAACGCCCACGAATACAACGCGCGCCGGAGAACTCTTGGTTCGGGATGGGCCACCCCCGGTCGCACCAACGCAGGCGTGATGGTAGCCAGTGCGTCAGCCAGCGCCGCAGCACCTGTTCCGCCTCGGCGGTGCCCAGTCGCAGGCGGCGGCATACTTGACCATCTGGTGGTACTGCTCGACGATCAGGCCCCAGCGGATCGCCCGGGCCAGGGAGCCGCCGAGCCTGCCGGCCGGGCGGGTCGCCGTCAGGCCGGTACAGGCGGATGCTGCCGATGTTCTTCAGCCGGGGCAGCGGCCGGAAGTCGAGCAACTCGGTGGGCGAACCCGACCACTGGCGCGCCGCGGGTGTCGACGCAGTCGGACCCGGCCTCTGCGTCCGTGCAGTGTCGCAGCAGGCCCTCGGTCATCGCTGCGCCCTCGGAGGAGGAACAGCTCTTGAGCTGGGAGTAGATGCAGTCGTTCTTCCACTCCTCCTCGCGTCCGGGGCTCCTTTGCGGCACGTACCGACGGCATCTGGCGAGCGCGGTCAACCCGAGAACGACCGACGGCACTGAAGACAACGACCCGGAGGGTGTCGTGCGGGGCCGGAAGCGGGCAGCGCCCATCGCGACGACAGCCGCCGGTCGACATTCCTCAACTGCGCAGAGGGTCGCCGGACCATGTCCTCGTGCCCGTGGCCCGGACGCTCGCGGCCCGCTCCGCGGCCGGGAGCGGGACTCGCGAGGTTCCTCAGTGGGCCTCGGCGGCCTGATTGGTCCAGACGGCGTACATCTGGGTGTACTTGCCGTCGGCGGCGAGGAGCTGGTCGTGCGCACCGACCTCGACGATGCGGCCCTCGTCGACGACGACGATGCGGTCCGCCTTCATCGCGGTGGAGAGCCGGTGTGCGATCAGGATCGCGGTGCGGCCCTCCAGCAGCACGTCCAGGGCCTGCTCGATCTTGGTCTCGGACTGGAGGTCCAGGTTGGACGTGGCCTCGTCCAGGACCAGTACCCGGGGCTGGGCCAGGAAGGCCCGTGCCAGGGCGACGAGTTGCCGTTCACCGGAGGACAGCGACTGGCCCCGCTCCTGGACGACGGTGTCGAGGCCGTCGGGCAGCCGCTCGACCACGTCGACCAGGCCGACCACCCGCAACGCCTCCCGGACCTGGTCGTCGGAGGCGTCCGGGACGGCGAAACGGATGTTGTCCCGGAGCGGCCCGGCGAACAGGAAGGGTTCCTGCGGAACGACGCCGATCTGCCGTCGGAGGGACTCTATCCGCACGTCCTGGAGGTCGCGCCCGTCGATGAGGATCCGGCCGGACGTCGGGTCGTAGAACCGGGTGACCAGTTTGGCGAGGGTGGACTTGCCGGCACCGGTGGGGCCGACGAACGCCACGGTCTCACCGGCCCGGATGTCCAGCGACACCTCGGAGATCACCGGCCGGTCGGGGACATAGCCGAACGTGACGTCCTCGAAGACGATCTCGCCCTCGACCTTCGGCAGGTCGACGGCTCCGGGAGCCTCCTCGACCTCCGCCCGCGTGCTCAGGAGCTCCCTGAGCTTCACGATCGACGACTGCCCCTGCTGGTACGTGTTGTAGAGCTGCACCAGTTGCTGGATGGGCTGGAAGAAGGCGCCCAGGGAGAGCAGGAACGCCACCAGCTCGCCGATGGTAAGCTCCCCGTCGGCGACCATGCCGGCGCCGATGGCCAGCAGCGCGAGCTGCCCCGCGACACCGATGACCTGGGTGCTCGGCGTGTAGATCGAGTTGATCCGTCCGGTGCGGACATTGGCGTCGTAGTACGAGCCCGTGACCTGTCGGTGTTGCTCGATGTTGTGCCGCTGCCGGTTGTGCGCCGTGACGATGCGCACTCCCTGGAGGCTCTCGGAGAGATCGGCGATGACGGCGGCGATGGTGTCCCTCACCCGCACGTAGCCCTTGCCGGACGCCCGGTGGAACCACACGGACAGCACGGTCAGGACGGGCACGACCAGTACGATGGTGATCAGCGCCAGCCGCACGTCGAAGGTGAACAGCACCACCGTGACAACGACCATGGTCAGGCCCTGGACGGCGAACTGTGCCAGACCGTCCTGCAGCAACGCCTGGAGGTTCTCGATGTCGCTGGTCATCCGGGTCATGATCACGCCGGACTTCTCGCCGGTGTAGAAGTTCAGCGAGAGCCGCTGCAACTGGGTGAAGACCCGTACCCGCAGGTCGTTCATCACCCACGCGGCGATCCGCCCGGTCACCTTGACCCGCGCGGCCTGCGCGGCACCGGTGACCACCAGACTGACCAGGTACGCGATCGCGACCAGCACCAGTGTGCCGGTGTCCTTCGCCGTGATGCCGTCGTCGATGCCGATCTGGGTCAGCTTCGGACCGGCCTGGAGCGTCAGCGCCTCCAGGGCCACGAACACGCCGGCCAGCAGCGCGACCGGCCAGTACGGGCGGATCAGCCGCCGCAGACTCAGCTCGGCGCCGTCGGGATCGGGCCGGCCGTGCTCGAACACGACCTCGGGCTCGGGATGTTCCGGCTCGGTCTTCAGCAACGTGTCGACGCTCGCCTGCATCTCCGGCGGCACTCCGGCGAAGGGCAGACCTGGCGCGGTGGCCCTGCCGCCTCCGTTGAACGCGGCGCCACCTCCCGTGGGAGACGTCATCGGCCCACACCCCCCCGTTCCTCGATGCTCTCGTCCGCCTGCGCCAGCACTTCCGCGTACAGCGGCGTGCTCGCAAGCAGTTCCTTGTGCGTGCCGTCCGCGACGATCCGGCCGCCGTCCAGCAGCACCACGCGGTCGGCCAGGCTGATCGTGGACAGCCGGTGGGCGACGATCAGCGTCGTCCGACCGGCGAACAGGGACCGCAGCCCGGCGTGGATCTCCTGCTCGACCTGGACGTCGATGGCGCTGGTGGCGTCGTCGAGCACCAGCACCGGCGGATTCACCAGCAGCGTCCGGGCGATCGCGATGCGCTGCCGCTGCCCGCCGGACAGCGTGTAGCCGCGTTCGCCGATGACAGTGTCGTAGCCCTCGGACAGTTCGGTGATGAACTCGTGGGCCCCGGCCAGCCGGGCCACCCGCTCGATGTCGGTGATGTCCGCGTCCAGCCGCCCGTAGGCGATGTTGTCGCGGACCGACGCCGAGAACAGGAACGGCTCGTCCAGTACGACGCCGACGGCGTCCCGCAGGCTGTGCAGGGTCAGGTCCCGCACATCGTGCCCGTCCACGCTGACGGAGCCGGCGCGCACGTCGTAGAAACGCGGCAGCAGTCTGGCCGCGGTGGACTTTCCGGTGCCGGTCCGGCCGACCAGCGCCACGGTCTCGCCGGCGCGGAGCCGCAGCGAGAACCCCTTCAGCACGTCGAGGCCGTCGCCGTAGCCGAAGGTGACATCGTCGAACCGGACGTCACCGCGCGGCCCGGTGATCTCCCGCGCGTCGGGGGCGTCCGCGATCTCCGGCTTCTCGTCCAGTACCTCGTACAGCCGCTTGGCCGCGGCCGACGACCGCTGCCCCAGCATGATCAGGTTGCCGATCACCTGGAACGGAACCTGGAGCATCATGAGATAGGCGTTGAAGGCCAGGATCGCGCCGACGCCCAGCTCGCCGTGAATGACCAGGTATCCGCCGTACAGCAGCACGATCGCCATGCCGACGCGGGGCAGGTTCTGCACCAGGGGCGTCCACCGCGCGCGCAGATCGGCATCCTTCACATTCGCCCAGGCGACGCTCGTCGCGGCCTTCTGCAGCGAGGCGAGCTGGCTCCGCTCGGCCGCGAACGACTTGACCACGCGCACGCCGTTGACGTTCTCGTCCACCACGGTCGCGACATCGGCCAGCCGGGCCTGGATCAGCCAGGACACCGGGAACAGGGACCGTTGCATGCGCCGACTGGCCACGAACATCAGCGGCATCGGCAGCATGGCCAGGATGGCCAGCGGCACGTCGATCGCCAGCATGTACGCGAACGACACCAGCGAGATACCGGACTGCACCAGCAGGTACGGCGCGAACGCCAGATACATCTGCACCGCGCGGATGTCGGAGTTGGCACGAGAGATGAGTTGCCCGCTCTGCATCCGATCGTAGAACGGGAACGACATGGCGGTCAGGTGCTCGTACACGATGTTGCGCAGGTCGTACTCGATCCTGGCCGCGGCGCGGAAGAGCAGTTGCTTGGACAGGTAGCCGACGACCAGCATGATCACCGTCATCCCGACCAGCCACCACATGTAGTGCGACAGCGGCACCTTGTCCGACACGATCGAGTTGTCCACCGCATCCTGGATCAGCCTCGGCACCTGTACGGCCACCAGCATGCTGGCCCCGGACATCACCAGGGCCGCGCTGAACATCGACCGGTGTGCCCGGACCAGCGGCCACGCTCGCCGTAACCAGGACCTGCTCGGGTCGGGGTCGATCGCCGCGCCGGGCGGCGGATACGTCTCGTTCACCTGATTCCTCTCTGTGCACGCCCTCGCGGGCGACCCACTCGGCCTGCTCAAAGCAGCATCAACTGCACATGGAGCAGCGTGTGTTCGATGGTCCATGTGTGGGCCCCACGGATTCAGGATAGCAAAAGAAGGTACAACGTACGCAGTTTGTTTTTTTCAGCGACCCGTGCGAGCCTCGGTCACCGGGCGGAGGCCGACGAGCGGACCCCGAGCTCACGGAACGTGCCCTTCCAGTCCGCTCGCAGACCTGAACGGTCGATGCATGCTCCACCCGTGCCATCAACCACGCGGAGGTCGGATCATTGGTTACCGTTGTCTTCGGCGCACGTGGAAACGTCGGCCGCAATGTCGCTGCCGGCCTGCTGGCCGCCGGCGAGAAGGTCAGGGGCACCAGCAGAAACCCGGAAGCGGGCGGCTTCCCGTCCACGCTGGAGGTCGTCCAGGCCGACCTGGAGCGCCCCGAGACGCTGCCCGCGGTGCTGGCCGGTGCCGACAAGGTGTTCCTGTACGCCAAACCGGAGGAGATCGAGGCCTTCGTGACAGCGGCGCAGTCCGCCGGCGTCCGGCAGGTGGTCCTGCTGTCGTCGGTGTCGGTCGTGATGGCCACCTCCGAACAGAACCCGATAGCCCGGATGCACCGGACGGTCGAGCTGGCCATAGAGCGGTCGGGGCTGGACTGGACGTTCATCAGGCCGGGCATGTTCGCCACCAACGCCCGTTGGTGGTGGGGGGAATCGATCCGCGGGGAGGGCCTCGTGCGCCTTCCGTACCCGGAAGCGCAGAACGCACCCGTCCATGAGAAGGACATGGCCGCGCTCGCCGTGACCGCTCTGACCGAGCCCGGTCACTCCCACCAGGCGTACACCGTCCACGGATCCGAGTCGCTGACGCTGCGGCGCCAGGTGGAGCACATCGGTGAGGCCCTCGGGCGCCCGATCCGGGTGGAGACGGTCTCTGCCAAGCAGGCGCGGGAGGAATTCGCCGAGAGGGCGCCGTCGAATGTGGCCGAAGCGCTACTGCGCATGTGGGCCGCCGCCGACGGCGTTCCGGCCCCGGTCTCGGTCATCGTCGACAGGATCACCGGCAGGCCCGCGCACACGTTCGCGCAGTGGGCCGCCGATCACGCCGACGACTTCCGCTGAGCCGTCCTCCTCGGCTGACCGCCGTGCGGTGGTCGGCCGAGGAGAAACGAGACGCCCATGGGTGGGCTCCCATGTCTACGACTCGGGCCAGGGCAGGTCGGTCTCGACCGGGACGGTGTAGTCGACGCCGGGGACGTCGAAGCCGTACAGGGCACGGCACTGGGCCCGGAACCACGCGGTGTCGGCCAGCGCGGTGACGGTCCCGGGAGTGATCGACCGCCAGCGTTCGGCCACCGCCGCCTGGACCGGCTCGGACAGCTCCCAGCGATCGAGGCGGATGCGGCCGGAGTCGTCCACGTCAGGCCGGCGCGCGGTGAGCTGGTGCCACAGGTCAAGCGACTGCGCCACGGGAGACGGGAAACGGTCGCCGAGAACGCCACGGAGCAGACTCACGTAGAGCGGGATGCCCGGGATGGCGGTCAGCGCCTGGGTGACCAGGGCGCCGTTCACCGAGGTGAAGGCGCGGCCGTCCACCGCGGCCAGCCGCTCGGTCAGGGCGCGCGCGGTGGACTCCAGGTCGGCCTTGGCGGCGCCGATCGTGCCCCCGCGGTAGATCGCCGAGGTCAGCGGCGAGCCGATGTACGTGAGGGCGACCGTGCGAAAGCCGCTCCGCAGCAGCCCGCGCTCGGCCAGCGCCGCGATCCAGCGGGACCAGTCCTCGCCGCCCATGACCCCCACGGTCGCGGTGGCCTCGGCCTCGGTCGCCGGGGCGACGGTGACCTCCCGCACCTGCGCGGCTCCGTCGTCGGCGAACTCCAGGTTCCAGGTAGTGTGCGGCGCGCCGAGCGGCTTGAGCACCGACTGGTAGGTCGTGCCGCTCCGCTGGTCGGTGCGCCGGGGCGCGGCGACGCTGTAGATCAGGTAGTCCACGCCGCCGAACCGCTCGGCCAGCAGATCCAGCGTCTCGGTCTTCGTGGTGTCGGCGAAGGCGTCGGCGTTGCGGAACGAGAAGTCCGCCCCGAGCTCGCGGGCGATCGCGTCGGTGGCGACCGTGCGGTACCACCCAGCGCTCGCGCTGCGATGCCCGGCCGGCCGTTCGAGACCGATCCCCACGCCGTCGATGCCGTACCGCACCAGCCCGGCGATCGTGCTCGCCAGACCGTAGCCCGAGCTCGACCCGATGACCAGCGCCGTCGGCCGCCGCGCCGGTGGCTTCTCCGGGACCGGCACCTCGGCCCGCATCAGCTCCACGCTGCGGAAGCATCCGGCCGGATGCGCGTCGAGCAGAAGATAGCCACGTCCTGTCGGTTCCACGACGCGCTCAGACTGTGTCATCGGTGGGTGCATCATCGGCTCCTCTGCCGGATCGGTTGTCGAGCAGTGCCTGCTTGAGGTGCTGGACCAGGTCGTCCGGTGTCGACCGGTGGAACATCGACGTGGTGTCCAGACGCACACCGGTCGCCGAGGCGAGGCGGTTCCGCAGGGTCAGGATGGACAGCGAGTCGAAGCCGAAGTCGAGCAGGATCTGGTTCGGCCGCACCACGTCGGCCGACTCCAGCCCGAGCACCGCCGAGATCTGTGTGGAGATCAGGCCGGACAGCGTCAGGTCCTGTTCGGCCTCCGCCATCGACGCGAGCCGTTGCCGCAGCGATGTGACCGAGACCGCGCCTCCGCTCGCCGTGCGTTTGCCGGTGGTCTTGACCAGCGACCTGAACAGCGGCGGCAGCGCCTCCCCGGCCTCGACCTGCCTGGTCAGCTCGGCCAGATCCAGCCTGGCCGGGATCCACACGGGTTCGTCCGCGCGGCAAGCGGTGTCGAACAGCGCGACGGCTTCCCGCACCCCCAGCACGCCCACTCCCGTGTTCCCGCCACGGGACGGTGCGTCGCCCCCCGTCCAGGGCCCCCAGGCCAGCGACACCGCGGGGGCGCCGCGCGCCCGGCGCCGTCGGGCCAGCGCGTCCAGCGCGGCCGCCGACGCCGCCGTGGCGGCGGTTCCGGCACCACCGACGGTTCCGGCGAACGACGAGCACAGGACGAGGGTGGCCTCCCCGATCTCCTGGTCGAGGACCTCCGCGGCACCGACCATCGCGCCCACCACCTCGGCGAGCGCGTCCGGGGCCTGGGACGGTGGCGCAGACAGGGTCCTGTCGTGCGGCGGAGCCTGCAGTATGTGCACGACCATGGTCAGCGGATGCTCCGCGGGCAGACGGCCGATCAGCTCCCGCAACGCCGTGCGGTCGGCCGGATCGCACGCCGCGGTGGTGACGGCGGCGCCCAGCGCGGTGAGTTCCGCGGTCGGCTCGGGGGCTTCGGCGCCGGTGAACAGCAGATGCCGTACCCCGTGCACAGCGACGAGGTGCCGCGCCAGTCGCTCGCCCATGGGTGTGGTCCCGCCGGTGATCAGCACGGTGCCCTCGTGGCCGGCGAACCGCTCCGTCGTGTCCGCCGGTGCGCCCGGGGTGAGCCGTGGCACCCTGACCCGACCCTCGCGCAGGGCCATCTGCGGCTCGCCGGACATGACGGCCCTCGGCAGCGCACGCCAGGACGCCTCGTCGGCGTCCACGTCGGCGAGGACGAACCGTCCGGGGTTCTCCGCCTGCGCGGACCGGACAAGCCCCCACACCGCGGCGCCCGCAAGGTCGGCGCCGGCAGGGTCGAAGGCCGGCACAGCGGCGGTGGTCAGGAACACCACGGTCGCCGTGGCGAGCCTCTCGGTCGACGGCACCGCGTTCAGCCGGCTCATGGTCTCCCGCACGGTGGCGGCGACCTCCGCGCCCGCCGGCACGGTGAGCAGCAGATGGTCCGGCGCGTCCCCGTCGGCTTCGGCCAGGGCGTCGAGTCCCGGGTACGCCCGGGCGTACACGCCTGCGGCCGTCAGTCCCGCCGCGGCGCGGAGCGGATCCGCTCCCACGACGGCCCAGTTCGCCTTCCGGGGCGACGACTTCGCGAGGTGGTCGACCCATGCCTCCCGGTGGAGCACGCCGAGTTGTACGACCCCGGTGGCCCGCAGCTCCCCGGGTTCGACGAGCGTGGTACCGACGGTGAACTCGGCGACCGGATCGCCCATGGTGTCGGCCAGCGTCACCGACACCGAGCCGGCGCGGTCCGGGCCGATCCGCACCCGCAGGGCGGACGCGCCAACCGCGTGCACGGCGACTCCGCGCCACGACGTCGCCAGCCGGGGGCCCTCAGTGCACGCGGCATGGAGGGTGGCGTCGAGGAGGGCGGGGTGAATGGCGAAGGCGTCGGGCTCGGTGGGGAGGGAGATCTCGGCGTAGACGTGGTCGTTGTGGCGCCACATCCGGTGCAGCCCCTGGAACACCGCACCGTAGTGGTACCCCTGGGCGGCCAGGGTCTCGTAGGAGACGTCCACGGGCCGTGCCCCGGCGGGGGGCCAGGCCGTGAGGTCCCAGTCCGGGGACGGCGTCTCGGCGTCCAGGACACCCGTCGCGTGACACGTCCAGGACGTGGCCGTGCCCGCGTCCGGCCGTGCGTCGATCCGCACCGTACGCCCGCTCTCACCGGCGGCCGGCTCGCTCACCTCCACCCGCAGCCGTACGGCGCCGTGCTCGGGCAGGACGAGCGGGGACCGCACGGTCAGCTCACGGATGCTGCCGGCGCCGACCCGGTCGGCCGCGTACACCGCCAGCTCCACGAACGCGGCGCCGGGGAACACGAGGGTGCCGGCCACCTGGTGGTCGGCCAGCCAGGGATGAGTGGCCAGAGACACCCGGCCGGTGAAGACCGTGCCGGCCGCACCCTCGACGACCGCGCCGAGCAGCGGATGACCGGCCGCGGTCAGCCCGACCGCACCGACATCACGACGGCCGGTGTCCGGGGTCAGCCAGTACCGCGTCCGCTCGAACGGATAGGAGGGCAGGGTGACATGTCCGCCACGGTTCTGGTCCGCCAGGTTCCAGCGGTCGACGGCCCCCGCGGTGAAGGCTTCGCCGGTGGAGCACAGGAAGGCGGCCAGGTCGCCGTTGTGGCGACGCAGAGTCCCGATGGCGCGGGCCGGAGTGTGCGTGCTGTCGATGGTCTCCTGCACGCCCGGAGCCAGAACCGGGTGCGGACTGCACTCGATGAACACGTCATAGCCGTCTTCGAGGAGCAGCCGGGTGACGGCTTCGAACTCGACGGTGTTGCGCAGGTTGCGGAACCAGTAGTCCGCGTCGAGTGCGGTGGTGTCGATCCGCTGCCCGGTGACGGTGGAGTAGAAGGGGACCTCACCGGACCGAGGACGGATCGGGGACAGCAGGTCCAGGACCTGATCACGGATCTCGTCCACGTGAGGGGAATGTGAGGCGTAGTCGACGGGGATGCGCCAGGTGCGCACGCCCTCCGCCTCGAACGCGGCCTGCAGCTCGTCCAGAGCCCCCGCGCTGCCGGAGACGACAGTGGACGTGGCACCGTTGATCGCGGCGATCCCGATATCGCCGCCCCACCGCTCCAGACGCCGCCGCACCTCCTCCACCGACAGCGCGACCGACACCATCCCGCCCCGCCCGGCCAAGGCCCGGATCGCCTGACTGCGCAACGTCACCACACGCGCCGCGTCCTCCAGCGACAGGGCCCCCGCCACACACGCGGCAGCGATCTCTCCCTGCGAATGCCCCACCACCGCATCCGGGCGCACTCCATGCGCCTCCCACAACGCGGCCAGCGACACCATCACCGCGAACAACGCCGGCTGCACCACATCCACCCGCGACAGCAGCACACCACCGTCATCGCTCAGCAGCACCTCCAGCAGATCCCACTCCACGAACGCGGACAGCGCCTTCGCGCACTCCTCAAGACGGGCCCTGAACACCGGAGCGGACGCGTACAACTCCCGCGCCATCGCACCCCACTGCGAACCCTGCCCCGGAAACACCAACACCGTCCTGCCGACCCCGGCGACCCCCGTCGCCACGCCCTTGGTGGCAGCGCCCTCTGCCAGTGACCGCAGACCCTCCAGCAACTCCTCGCGCGTGGAACCGACCACCACGCCACGCCGCTCGAACGCGGTACGGGCAGCCAGCGTCGCCGCCACGTCCTCCAACGGCACCCCGGTATCAGCGGCGGCCTCGGCGATCCGGCCCGCGTGGACCCGCAGCGCCTCCTCGCTCCGCGCCGACAACACCCACCCGACCGGCCCCGCCTGCTCCGTGAAAGACACCGGTTCCGTAGGCGGCACGGTCTCCGGCGCCACCGACTGTCCGGTCGGCGGCGCCTGCTCCAAGATCACATGAGCGTTGGTGCCGCTGATCCCGAACGACGACACCCCCGCACGACGCGGCCGGTCCTGCGAACGCCACTCACGCGACTTGGTCAGCAGCCGAACTCCCCCGGCACTCCAGTCCACATGAGACGTCGGCTCATCCACATGCAACGTGGCGGGCAGCACCCCCCGACGCAGCGCCTCCACCATCTTGATCACACCACCGACCCCGGCCGCCGCCATCGTGTGACCGATATTCGACTTCAGCGAACCCAGCCACAACGGCCGGTCCTCCGAACGCCCCTTCCCATACGTGGCCAGCAACGCCTGCGCCTCGATCGGATCACCGAGCCTCGTCCCCGTACCGTGCGCCTCCACCACATCCACATCACCCGCGCCCAGCCCCGCATCCGCCAGCGCCAGACGAATCACACGCTGCTGCGACGGACCATTCGGAGCCGTCAACCCGTTCGACGCACCATCCTGGTTCACCGCCGAACCCCGCAGCACCGCCAACACCCGATGCCCCCGCGCACGCGCCACGGACAACCGCTCCAGCACCACCAGCCCCGCGCCCTCACCCCAGCCGGTCCCATCGGCCGACTCCGCGAACGCCTTGCACCGCCCATCAGCGGACAACCCACGCTGCCGGGAGAACTCCACCAACACCCCGGGCGAGGACATCACGGTCACGCCACCGGCCACCGCGAGCGAGCACTCACCGCTCCGCACCGCCCGGGCGGCCTGATGCAACGCCACGAGCGACGACGAACACGCCGTGTCCACCGTCACCGCCGGCCCCTCCAGACCCAGGAAGTACGCCAACCGCCCCGATGTGACGCTCCCACTGGTACCGGTGAGCAGCAGCCCATCGGCCTCCGCGGAACCCTCGTGCATCGGCGGCCCGTAGTCCTGCGATATCGCACCGATGAACACGCCCGTGTTGCTGCCGCGCAGCGAACCGGGCTCGATCCCGGCGTCCTCCAGCGTCTGCCACATGGTCTCCAGAAGCAGTCGCTGCTGTGGGTGCATCGCCAGCGCCTCGCGCGGCGACACCCCGAAGAACCCTGCGTCGAAACCGGCGATGTCGTCGAGGAAGTAGCCCTTCTCCACGTAGCTCTTGCCGGTCCGTCCGGGGTCCGGGTCGAACAGGTTCTCCAGATCCCAGCCTCGGTCGCGCGGCAGCCCGCCGACCGCGTCCCGACCCGACCGCACCAGCTCCCACAGAGCGTCCGGCGACGACACGCCACCGGGAAACCGGCAGCCCATCCCGACGACGGCGACCGGATCGTCGTCCTCCGCCGTGGCGGCCGCAGCGGCCGGACCGACGGCCCGGGTGCTCCCGCCGAGCAGCTCCTCGCGCAGGAACGCGGCCAGCACGGACGGGGTCGGCCGGTCGAACACCACGGTGGCCGACAGCCGCAGTCCGGTAGCCTCGTTGAGCCGCTTGCGGAGTTCCACCGCGGACAGCGAGTCGAGGCCGAGCTCCCTGAACGCAACGGCCGGCTGTACGGAGTCGGCGCCGGCGTGGCCGAGCACGGTGGCGGTGTGGGAGCGCACCAGATCGAGCAGCTCGCGGTCGATGTCCTCGGGCGGGCGGCCGGCCAGCCGGTTGGCGAGCGTCGACGCGGTCGCCGTGACGTCGGTCGCCGCGCGCCGCGCCCGGACCAGCCCGCGCAGCACCTCCGGCAGGGTCGCCCCCGCGGCCTGCGCACGCAGCCGGTCCAGGTCGAGCGCGACCGGTGCAGCGGTGGCCTCACCTCGGGCGAACGCCGCGTCGAACAGCGCGACGCCCTCGTCCGACGGAAGCGGCTTCAGCCCGGTGCGCGCCATTCGAGCGATGTCCGCGCCGTTCAGATCGCGGGTCAGTTCGCTGCGCTCGCCCCAGAATCCCCACGCGAGCGAGGTCGCCGGCAGTCCGGTGGCGTGGCGGTACTGGGCAAGCGCATCGAGGAACACGTTCGCGGCGGCGTAGTTCGCCTGGCCCGCGTTGCCGATCGTGCCCATGATCGAGGAGAACAGCACGAACGCGGACAGCCCCAGGTCCCGGGTCAGGTCGTGCAGATTCCACGCCGCGTCCAGCTTCGGCGTGAGCACGGCGTCGATCTTTTCCGGTGTCATCCCGGAGATCAGCCCGTCGTCCAGGGTCCCGGCGGCGTGCACCACGCCGGTGAGCGGGTGGTTCGCCGGGATTCCCGCGAGCAGTGCCGAAAGCGCGGCCCGGTCGGCCACGTCGCACGCGGCGACCGTCACCTCGGCGCCCAGCCCGGACAGCTCGGCGACCAGGTCCGCGGCTCCCGGAGTGTCCGGCCCGCGCCGGGAGACCAGCAACAGGTTCCGTACCCCGTGGTTCGTGACCAAGTGCCGGGCGAACAAACTGCCGAGTGTTCCGGTACCGCCGGTGAGCAACACGGTGCCGTCGGTGTCCCACCGTGACAGCGGCTCCGGCCGCCTCGGCGTGCCCTCGGGTTCCCGTGGACGGTCCTTGGAACTCGCCCTGACCAGTCTCGGCACCACGACATGTCCGTCACGCAGCGCGAACTGGGTGGCGTCACCGGCCAGCGCGGACGGCAGCGCGGCGAGCGAGTGGTCATCGTCGTCCACATCGGCCAGGATCAGCCGGCCGGGGTTCTCGCTCTGCGCGGAGCGGAGCAGCCCCCAGAGGGGCGCGGTGGAAAGGTCCGGTACGGGCTCGGTGTGTCCGGTCATCACCGCACGCCGGGTCACCACGACCAGCCGTGCGTCCACGAACCGGTCGTCGGACACCCATGCCTGGACCAGATCGAGCGCACGGTACAGAGCCGTGCGGGCGGCTCCCGGGATGTCTGTCGTATCGTCACCTTCGAGGCACACGACCACGTCGGACGAGTCGCCGGGTATCGCGGAGAGCTCGGTGAACTCTTGCCAGTCGACGCCGCCGGCCGTCGCCGAGCGCAGGCCGAACGAGTCGGGGCCGAGCAGCGAGAGCCCGGTGGGCGGTGCCGCGTCCGCCGACGGCGCGGGTGTCCATTCCAGGCGCAGCAGGGAGTCCCGGTTCACGGCCGCGGATCCCAGGTCGGCAAGGTCGGCCGGAAGCATGGCCAGCGACGCCACCTCTGCCACCGGCATGCCGGCACCGTCCGCCGCGCGCAGCCGTAGCGCGTTGTCCCCCACGGTCGTCACCGACACGCGCAGCGCGGAGGCGCCGGAAGCGTGCAGCGTCGCACCTTCCCAGGCGTACGGCAGTCGTACCCGGCCGTCGTTCGGCAGGACCTGGCTCATCAGTGCGGCGTGGAGTGTGGCGTCGAGGAGGGCGGGGTGGATGGTGTAGTCGTCCGGGTCGGCGGGGAGGGCGACCTCGGCGTAGACGTGGTCGTTGTGGCGCCACATCCGGTGCAGCCCCTGGAACACCGCACCGTAGTGGTACCCCTGGGCGGCCAGGGTCTCGTAGGAGACGTCCACGGGCCGTGCCCCGGCAGGGGGCCAGGCGGTCAGGTCCCAGTCCGGGGAAGGCGTGTCGACGTCCAGGACACCCGTGGCGTGACACGTCCAAGAGATGTCAGTGCCTGCGTCCGGTCGTGCGTCGATACGAATGGGTCGCGCACCGTCGCCGGTGAGCGGCTCGCCGACCTCCACCCGGAGCCTGACCGCACCTTGTTCGGGCAGGACGAGCGGAGTCTGCACGGTCAGCTCACGCACGGTGCCGCAGTCGACCCGGTCGGCGGCATGCACCGCCAGCTCGGCGAAGGCAGCGCCGGGCAACACGATGGTGCCGGCCACTTGGTGGTCGGCCAGCCAGGGGTGAGTGGCCAGGGAGATCCGACCGGTGAAGACCAGGCTGGTCGCACCCTCGGTGACAGCACCGAGCAGTGGATGGCCGGCCGCGGTCAGTCCGACGGCGCCGATGTCACGTTGGCCGGTGTCGGGCTTGAGCCAGTAGCGCGCTCGCTGGAAGGGATAGGTGGGCAGGCCGACATGACGGCCATCGTGCGGATGTGCGGGGGTGCAATGGGTGGGGGCGCCGACGGTGAAGGCCTCGCCGGCGGAGCGCAGGAAGCTGGTCAGATCACCGTGGTACCGACGCAGAGTCCCGACGCTGTGGGCCGGAGTGTTCGTAATGTCGATGGTCTCCTGCACACCCGGAACCAGAACCGGGTGCGGACTGCACTCGATGAACACGTCATGGCCGTCTTCGAGAAGGAGCCGGGTGGCGGCTTCGAACTCGACGGTGTTGCGAAGGTTGCGAAACCAGTAATCCGCGTCGAGCGCGGTGGTGTCGATCCGCTGCCCGGTGACAGTGGAGTAGAAGGGGACCTCACCGGACCGAGGCCGGATCGGCGTCAGCAGGTCCAGGACCTGATCACGGATCTCATCCACGTGAGGGGAATGTGAGGCGTAGTCGACGGGGATGCGCCAGGTGCGCACGCCCTCCGCCTCGAACGCGGCCTGCAGTTCGTCCAGAGCCAGCGCGCTGCCGGACACGACGGTGGACGCGGGACCATTGATCGCGGCGACGTCGATGTCGCCGGCCCACCGCTCCAGACGCCGCCGCACCTCATCGACCGGCAGCGCGACGGAGACCATGCCACCCCGCCCGGCCAGCGCCCGAATCGCCTGACTGCGCAACGTCACCACACGCGCCGCGTCCTCCAGCGACAGGGCCCCCGCCACACACGCGGCAGCGATCTCTCCCTGCGAATGCCCCACCACCGCATCCGGCCGCACCCCGTGCGAACGCCACAACGCGGCCAGCGACACCATCACCGCGAACAACGCCGGCTGCACCACATCCACCCGCGACAGCAGCACACCACCGTCATCGCTCAGCAGCACCTCCAGCAGGTCCCACTCCACGAACGCGGACAGCGCCTTCGCGCACTCCTCAAGACGCGCCCTGAACACCGGAGCGGACGCGTACAACTCCCGCGCCATCGCACCCCACTGCGAACCCTGCCCCGGAAACACCAACACCGTCCTGCCGGCCCCGGCGACCCCCGTCACCACATCATCGGAAGGAACACCCTCCGCGAGAGAACTCAGCCCCGCCAGCAACTCCTCACGCGTGGTCCCGACCACCACACCGCGATGCGCGAACGCAGTACGACCGGCCAGCGTCGCAGCGACATCCACTACCGACAGCCCAGAACCAGCGGCCGCAGCGATCCGCCCTGCATACGCCCGCAACGCCTCATCACTCCGCGCCGACAACACCCACCCGACCGGACCCGGCTGCCCGGTCCGAGGCTCCTGCTCGGACCGGGACTCCTCTTCCGTCACCGGCGCCTGCTCCAAGATCACATGAGCGTTGGTGCCACTGATCCCGAACGACGACACCCCAGCACGACGCGGCCGACCGGCCGAAGGCCACTCACGCGACTCGGTGAGCAACCGAACTCCCCCACCCCTCCAGTTCACATGAGACGACGGCTCATCCACATGCAACGTGGCGGGCAGCACCCCCCGACGCAGCGCCTCCACCATCTTGATCACACCACCGACCCCGGCCGCCGCCATCGTGTGACCGATATTCGACTTCAGCGAACCCAGCCACAACGGCCGGTCCTCCGAACGCCCCTTCCCATACGTGGCCAGCAACGCCTGCGCCTCGATCGGATCACCCAGCCTCGTCCCCGTGCCATGCGCCTCGACCACATCGACATCCGCAGCACCAAGCCCCGCATCCGCCAACGCCAGCCGAATCACACGCTGCTGCGACGGACCGTTCGGCGCGGTCAACCCGTTCGAAGCACCATCCTGATTCACCGCCGAACCCCGCAGCACCGCCAGCACCCGATGCCCACGGGCACGGGCATCGGACAGGCGCTCCAACACCACAAGCCCCGCACCCTCACCCCAACCGGTACCGTCCGCCGACTCCGCGAACGCCTTGCACCGCCCGTCGGCAGACAGCCCACGCTGCCGAGAGAATTCGACCAGCATGCCCGGCGAGGACATCACGGTCACGCCACCGGCCACCGCCAGGGAGCATTCACCGCTTCGCACCGCCTGAGCGGCCTGATGCAACGCGACCAGCGACGACGAACACGCCGTGTCCACCGTCACCGCCGGCCCCTCCAGACCGAGGAAGTACGCCAACCGGCCAGAAGTGACGCTCCCGGTGTTACCAGTGAGCACGTATCCGTCGACCCCGCCGTGCGGAGTGTCGAGCCGCGGGCCGTAGTCGCCCGCCATGGCACCGATGAACACGCCTGTCCTGCTGCCGCGCAGCGAACCGGGCTCGATCCCGGCGTCCTCCAGCGTCTCCCAGGCGGTCTCGAGCAGCAACCGCTGCTGCGGATCCATCGCCAGCGCCTCGCGCGGCGACACCCCGAAGAACCCGGCGTCGAAACCGGCGACGTCGTTGAGGAACCCACCATGTCGAACGTAGGTCCGCCCCGAGGTCTCCGGGTCCGGGTCGAACAGGTTGTCCAGATCCCAGCCGCGATCGCGCGGCAGCGCGGACACAGCATCCCGACCCGACCGCACCAGCTCCCACAGTTCGTCCGGCGACGACGCGCCGCCGGGATACCGGCAGCCCATCCCGACGATGGCGATCGGTTCGTCGGCGTTGCCGTCCCGGGGTGCCGGGACGCTCACCGTGTCATCCGCATCGCCGTGCCCGGTGAGCTCCGTGTGCAGGAACGCCGCGAACCGATCAGGGGTGGGATGGTCGAACACCAGCGATCCCGGCAGGGCCAGACCCAGCTCCGAGGAAAGCCCGGCGCACAGCTCGACCGCGGTGAGCGACGTCAACCCGAGGTCCTTGAACGACGTCAGCGGCGTCATGTCGACCGCGTCGTACCCCAGGACAGCCGCGAGGTGGGTGCGCACCAGATCGAGCAGGCCCTCGCGGTCTCGGATGTGTGCCGGTTCCGCGGCGGGTGCGGCCTCGCGCGCTTCGCCGATCCAGTGTCGGCGGCGCTGAAAGGCGTAGGTGGGCAGCGCGACCCTGCGGCCGCCGTCCAGCAGCGGCGTCCAGTCCACTGCCGCCCCCGTGGCATGCATGGTGCCGAGCGCCCTGAGCAGCATACGGACTTCCGCCTGCCCGGTGCGCATCGTGGACACCGCCGCCGGGGCCTGCTCGGCGAGAGTCTCCCGGGCCATGCCGGCGAGTACGGGGTCAGGGCCGAGCTCGAGGTAGCGGGAGACGCCCGCGTCGTGCAGGGCGCGGATGCCGTCGGCGAAGCGGACGGTGCCACGGATCTGGCGTGCCCAGTAGCCGGGGTCGGTCAGCTCTTCCGTGGTGGCGGGGCGTCCGGCGAGGTTCGAGATGACGGGGATCCGAGGAGCGTGGAAGGTCAGCCCGCGGATGGCGTCGGCGAACTCGTCGAGGACTCCTGCAAGATGGTGGGAGTGGAACGCGTGGCTGACGTTCAGCTGCTTGGTCTTCACTCCCTTGGCGCGGAAGGACTCCGCGGTCGCGAGCACCAGGTCGGTGTCGCCGGAGATCACCACGGAGCGGGGCCCGTTGACGGCGGCGATGCTCACCCCTGATTCGGGCAGCAGCACTCGCACGTCGCCCTCGTCGGCGTTGATGGCCACCATCGCTCCACCGGACGGGGCCGCCTGCATCAGCCGTCCGCGTGCCGCGACGAGCGTGCAGGCGTCGGACAGCGACAGCACCCCCGCGACGTGCGCGGCGGTGACCTCACCGATGGAATGGCCGATCAGGTGCGTCGGACGTACTCCGAACGACTCCACCAGCCTGAACAGCGCCGTCTCCAGGGCGAACAGCGCCGCCTGCGTGTACCGGGTCCGGCCGAGCAGGTCCGCGTCGGCCCACACGATCTCCCGCAGCTCTCCGCCCAGCGACGGATCCAGTTCCGCGCACACCGCGTCGAAGGACTTGGCGAACACGGGGAAACGCGCGTACAGATCCCGTCCCATGCCGGTTCGTTGCGCGCCCTGCCCGGTGAACATGAAGGCCGTCCCGCCCTCGGCGACCGCACCGGACACGACGTTCGGCGCCGGCTGGTTCGCCGCCAGCGCGGCCAGTCCCTCGCTCAGCTCGGCCGGGTCCTCGCCGATGACGACGGCGCGGTGCGGCAGCGCGGCACGGGTGGTCGCCAGCGAGAACCCGATGTCGAGCGCGTCCGGGCCGTCCTGTGCCGCGAGGTGTCCGGCCAGCCGTTCGGCCTGGACCCGCAGGGCCCGCTCGGTGCCGCCGGACACGAGCCAGGGAACGGTGCCCGTCCTCACCCCGTGGTTCTCCTCGGCCGGGGACGGATCCGGGGCCTGCGCGAGCACCAGATGGCAGTTCGTGCCGCCCATCCCGAACGAGGACACGCCGGCCACCCGCGGCTCGTCGCCGGGCCATGCACGCAGCTCGGCGGCGACCTCGATGCCCAGCTCGGCGAGCGGGATGTCGTCCGCCGGGGCGGCGAAGTTCAGACTCGCCGGGACCTGGCCGTGCTGGACGGCCAGGGCCGCCTTGATGAGGCCGACGACCCCCGCCGCTCCCTCCGCGTGCCCCACGTTGGTCTTCACCGACCCCACCACCAGCGGCCGGGCCCGGTCGGCGAAGACCGCGGCCAGCGCCGCCGACTCCACGCGGTCCCCCACCGGGGTTCCGGTGCCGTGTAGCTCCACGTATCCGACCTCGGCGGACCGCGTCCGGGCATCGGTGAGGGCCGCCCGCAGGACGTCCTCCTGCCCCGCCCGGCTCGGCGTGGTGAGCTGCTCGCCGCCGCCGTCGTTGTTCACCGCTCCGCCGCGGATCACGCACACGACGTCGTGGCCGTGCGCGTGGGCGTCCGACAGGGGCATGAGCACGACCAGGCCGGCGCCCTCACCGCGCACGTAGCCGTTGGCGCGTGCGTCGAACGTGTAGCAGCGGCCGTCCGGCGACAACGCGCCGAACTCGCTCGCGGTCGCCGTCGACTCCGGCGAGAGGATCAGGTTGACCCCGCCCGCGAGCGCCCACGCCGACTCCCCGCGCCGCACGCTCTCGTACGCCTGGTGCACGGCGACCAGGGCGGAGGACTGTGCCGAGTCCACGACCACGCTCGGGCCGGACAGTCCCAGGAAGAAGGAGATCCGATTCGCGAGGACACCACGCTGGAGCGAGGACAGGGTGAAGCTGTCGATCGCTCCGGCGCCCTGGTCGCGCACCAGACCGGCGTAGTCGTCCCCCATCGCCCCGAGGAAGACTCCGGCCCGGCTGCCCCGCACCGCCGTCGGGTCGACTCCCGCGTGTTCGAGTGCTTCCCACGCGAGTTCCAGCATCAGCCGCTGCCGTGGGTCCATCCCCGCGGCCTCGCGGGGCGACACCCCGAAGAAGCCCGCGTCGAAGTCCGCGACGCCGTCGAGCAGACCGGCCCTGGCCACCCGTGTGCCGATGTGGACGGCGCGGTCCGCGGGAACCCCACCGACGGCCTCCCGGCCGGCCGCGAGCAGCTCCCAGTACGCCTCGGGGGAGCTCGCGCCCGGAAGGCGGCACGACAGACCGACCACCGCGACGACGTCCTGACCACTCGCTTTCACGAAGTTCTCTGTCATGACAGCGGAATCTCACTCTGCTCTCGGGAAGGGTGGGCTCGGCCGGTGCCGCCGCTCGCAAACCTCTCGTCCCGGCAATGCGACGAAGGTTGTAGAGGACACGATCCGATTCGGTCACCGGGGTGGGACCTTCGCCTCGCACCATTGCCTGCCCGGCAAAACGATCGGCAGAGTCTGGTTCGAGGCCCGACCCGACGATCACTGTGTGGAGGCATTCGCCCGTGTTGCGATTTCAGGTACTCGGCCGCCTAACCGTCACCAATGACCTGGGCGACTGCACGCCGAGCGCGCCGATGGCGCGGCGGGTGCTGGCGCAGCTGCTCCTGTGCTCGAACAACATCGTCATGCTCGACGCGATCATCGATGAACTATGGGGTGACAAACCGCCGAAGAGTGCCGTCCCCACCGCGCAGACGTACATCTACCAGCTGCGGCGTCAGTTCGAACCGTGGGTGCCGGAGGGTACGGTCGAGCACGTGCTCGCCACCTGCGGCACCGGCTACATGCTCCGGGTGGACCCGGAGCAGCTCGACCTGGGAGCGTTTCTTCGGCTGGCCAAGCAGGGGCAGACCGCGCTCGCCGCCGGCGATCCGGCCGCGGCCGCGCGGATACTGCGACAGGCCCTCCATCTCTGGTCGGGGCCGGCGCTCGCCGATGTGACCGCCGGCCCGTCGATCCAGGCGCACGTCGTCCATCTCACGGAGCAGCGGGCGCACACCGTCGAACTGCGCATCCAGGCGGACGCAATGCTGGGACGGCACCGGGAACTGGTCGGGGAGCTGAAGGCGATGCTGCTGGCCGACCCGCTCAACGAGTGGTACCACGCGCAGCTGATCAAGGCGTTGGCCTCCAGCGGCAGGCGGAAAGAATCGCTCGTCGCCTACCAGCATCTGCGCCGGATTCTGTCGGCCGAACTCGGCCTCGAACCTTCGGGGATGCTGCGGGAACTCCATCAGGAGGTGCTGGCCGGACGCGACTCCTGGTCGGACTGGGGGGTCTCGGGGAGGCCCCTCGCGGAGCAGCTCACTCGGTAGTCACCGCCCCGCGCGGAAGGCCACGGGGACGGATCGAGGATCGCCTCGCGGCGATCCTCGACCGCACCGGTGTCGTCCTACCTGTTGTGCAGGAGCCGACCGCCGTCGACGACCAGGGTGTGCCCGGTGATCCAGGACGCCTCGTCCGACAGCAGGAAGGCCACGGCGGCGCCCACGTCAGCGGGTTCGCCGAGGCGCCTCAGCGGGATGGAGCCGATGACCTTGTCCTCCCTGCCCTCGACGTTCGCCCGGGTGAAGTCGGTGAGGACCGTGCCGGACGCGACGCCGTTCACCCGGACCGCGGGGGCGAGCTCGTTCGCCATCTGCCGGGTGAAGTGGTTCAGCGCCGCCTTGGCCGTCCCGTAGGCCGTGCCGTCGGGGACGGCGAGATCGCCGGCGATGGAGGAGATGTTGACGATGGCGCCGCCGTGCTCGCCGAGCCAGCCATGCCAGGCCGTCTGGACCCAGGTCAGGGCGGACATCAGGTTGATCTCGACGGTGCGCCGGTACGACGCCACATCGACATCGACCAACCGGCGGGCTGTCCGCTCCGTACCGCCGACGTTGTTGACCAGCAGATCGAGGGATCCGAACCGGTCGACGGCGGTCTCCACCGCGATCCGCTGATGCTCGGGGTCGCGGGCGTCACCGGCGACCGCGAGGGCCCGTTCCTCGCCGAGTGCGGCGGCCGCCTTGCGCAGCTCTTCCTCATTGCGTGAAGTGATCACGACGTTCGCGCCCCGCTCCACCAACGCGGTGGCGATGCCGAAGCCGAGACCGGTCCGACCGCCCGTCACCAGCGCGGTCTTGCCCTTTAAACTTGCCACAGTCTGCGTACCTTCCCTTGATCTGCACCTGCGGTTCTTGCGCCTTGTCAGCCGACGGCATTTCTCCCGACGTTTCACCCGGCGCGGGCGATGAGCCCGATGGAAACCGCCTTGTTGACCGCTTCGAGCCGGGAGCGAGCGCCCAACTTCGTGAAGATGGTGCCCAGGTGGCGCTTCACGGTTCCCTCGGCGATCGTCAGTCGCCGCGAGATCTGCCGGTTGCTCATGGCCCTGCTCACCAGGGTCAGGATTTCCATCTCCCGCCGGGTGAGCTTGTCCTGGCAGTTCGCCGTCGTGGCGATGTGCGTCAGTGCTTCGACGGATACGTGAAGCACGATGCGGATGCTGTCCGCGCACACCGCGCGGATGCTGGACACCAGATCGTTCCGGCTCGCCGACTTGTTCAGATAGCCCCGGACGCCACAGTCGAGCAATTGGCGCACCAGTGCCGGATCGTCGGGCATGCTGACGATCAGGATTCTCGCGTTCGGCGAGGCCGAGCGGATGGCATGCACTGTTTCGGTCACCGACTCGTCAGAGATGTTCCCGTCGAGCAGCACGACCTCGGGTTGCTCGATCTCACAGTGCGCGATGCCGGCGGCACCGCTGGCGGCGACGCCGACGACGACCATGTCCGGTTCCACGTTGAGCGTCTCGCACACCACCTCGCGCAGCAGCGCGTGGTCGTCGATCAGTACGATCCGTAACTGGCCGGAGCGGTCAGGCTGCATGCCGCGGCCCCGGATCGGGCGGCGGTTCCCACGACGGTGCCGGAATTCCCGCCAAGCGGCGTACGGAAAATCTTGCAGGCTCCGTTACGGAGCCGGCGCTGATGGGCTCTGCCGCTTTCCATTCAAGCCTCCGCTTGACTTTACGGACTGCGAAATTGGCATGTCGTTTTACCGCTAAGGTTTTTGTCGCAACAGCTGCCATAACTCCCCCGTATTCGCTGGCGCACGACATACCGTAGCCCGGGGCTCCACTCCCCAACAAGATCGAATCGAGCCGCTTTAACATTTCTTGGTGAAGGAGTTCAGGGCGGCAAGCCCGGGAGTACATGCCAGGCGTTGCCCCACCGCTTCGGTTCACGGCTGTTCAACAGGCAGGAGCCACCGTGCGGCACCCGGAGGGGGAGCGATAGAGCGCGACCCCGGGGGTACACGGTGGCCTGTCCCGGTTTACCCTGCAATGACCGTTGAAGCCTGTACGTGCGGCGGACGGAGTCAGGACGCGCGCCGCGGCGGCCGACCCCTTCGGAACTCCTGGGAGCCCCTCTTTCGACGCCACCTATTTCCTGCGGATCGCCTTTACTTCGGCACCCGCACGACGGTCGTGTACGTGTGGTTGGTCACCATCTCGAATTCCGGGTCCAGGAGTTTCTCCCGGATTACGGAGAGGTCGGCTTCGGTCAGAGATGTCTGACTCAGCAGGAAAGGCTCCAGCATGCTGCTGTGCAGCCGGGCGAGCCGCGCGGTCGGCGCCCCGCCCTCCCCCGGTGCCCGGAAGTCGCGCACCGTGATGTCCCGATAGCCGACGGCGGACAGAACGTCCGGCACACGCGCCGCCCATTCGAAATCCATACCGGTTTCTCCGGCGAGTTTGTGCACGCCGTCGTGGTATTCCTGGAAGATGCGTGCCGTGTACGCGTCGACCGGGGATTTGATGATGCCCTCGTCGGCACAACCGCAGTACCAGTCGGTGAGCACCAGCGCACCGCCCGGCCGGAGATGTGCGGCCAGCCTCGCCGCGACCGCTTCCTTGTCGGCCACGTGCATCAGCACCAGCCGCGCGTGAATGAGGTCGAACGCGGGCTCCGGCCACGGGTCCTCGACGAGGTCGTGGCGGATCGCCTCGATCCGCGGATGGCTGGGTACGTGCTGGGGCTTGAGGTCGCTGGCCACGACATGTCCGGACGTCCCCACTCTGGCGGCCAGCCAGCGGGCGACGGAGCCGTCCCCGGCGCCCACCTCCCAGCAACGCCACCCATGCCCGACGCGTACCTCCTCACCCAGGGTGCGGAAGGTCTCCCTGTTGAGGATCTCGGAGAGCAGGCCGAGCTGCTCGGGTGCTTCCGGCGCGCCGTTGTCGAAGCGTTGCTCGTGCTCTGTGCTGTACATGGTCTTCTCCTTGGTGAGCCGTCCACGCCACCGGCCCCGCGGCTAGATCGACGCGGGCAGCAGCTCGTTGACCAGTTCGACGAACTGCTTCGGGGTCGAGTTCTTGCTCGCCCTGTCGTCGTCGGGCAGGCTCATGCCGAGTTGACGCTCGACCAGGAGCGTCACCTCCACCATCGCGACCGAGTCATAGCCCATATCGGCGAACGTGATGTCGGCGATATCGCCGTCCAGGTCAAATCCCTCGTCTTCGCCGGCCGCCTGGCGTATGTAACCCACCAGGTCCGCCTGAGTGAAAGTCGCCATTGTCGATCCCTTCGTCTCGTGACGTCGAAACCAACATCGCCGGGAGGCTTCGACACCCAATCGAGTTCCGATCGACGGAGGCTCCCGATATTCGGCCTTGGGACCGTCGGGGTGCGTGGCACCGCGGCAAGGCTTCTCGTACACACCACGGCGAGGCCTGGCCTGGGCCTCGAACGAGCCTCCGCCGGACATGACGACCATGACCGCATAGGGGAAACCCGAGACAATCCGATCCGTGGGAGGAAGAAGATGAGCGACGGACTCTACATCGCCGCCGCGAGTTCCTGGCTGCCCGAGCGGCTGACACTCGACGAGGCGGAGCAGGCCGGCCTCGCCGATCGGGCGCGGGTCTGGAACACCGGCATCGAGTCGGCGTGTGTCTCCCCGGACAAGTCGGCGCCGGAGATGGCGGTGCTGGCGGCACGGGACGCCCTCGGCCGCGCCGAGGTCGGGCCGGAGGACCTGCAGCTGCTGCTGCACGCCTGCGCGTACCACCAAGGTCACGACATGTGGCCGGCGGCGTCGTACGTCCAGCGCTTCTGCGGCGGTGGCTCCTACCCGGCCGTCGAGGTCCGCCAGATGTCCAACGGCGGCATGATCGCCCTGGAACTCGCGGCCGGCCACCTGCGCGCGTACGGCGGGTCGACCGCCCTGGTCACCACGGCCGACCGGTTCAGCCTGCCCGGCTTCGACCGGTGGCGCAGCGACCCGAGCACCATCTGCGGCGACGGCGGCACCGCGGTGGTGGTGTCCACCCGCACCGGCTTCGCCCGGCTGCGCGGACTCGTCACGGTGTCGGATCCCGGGCTGGAGCACGGCAGCCGGGGCGA
The DNA here is from genome assembly GCF_036346295.1 of Streptomyces sp. NBC_00536. Taxonomy (NCBI): domain Bacteria; kingdom Bacillati; phylum Actinomycetota; class Actinomycetes; order Kitasatosporales; family Streptomycetaceae; genus Streptomyces; species Streptomyces sp. NBC_00536. The sequence goes on from NZ_CP107819.1 coordinate 1,118,624, forward strand.
GCGGTTCAGTGACGCGCCGTTGGCCGCGCGAGCGCCGATCGACCTGAACAGCGACTCCCTGGTACGCGAACTCGGAGTGGAGGCCCTGCTCAACCGCATCGAAGCGGGGCAACGGGCGGCGTTCGACCGGGCCTGTGCCCAGGCGGACGTCAAACTCGGCGACATCGACTGGTACGTGCTGCCGAACCTGGGCCGGACCCGGATGCGGGCGCAGTACTTCGACCCGTTCGGCATCGATCCGCAGCGCTCGACCTGGTCCTGGGGCCGGCGGGTCGGGCACCTCGGCGCGGGCGACCAGTTCGCCGGTCTCGCCCATCTCGTCTCCGAGGGCGCACTGGAGCCGGGGCAGACGTGCCTGCTGGCAGGCGTCGGCGCCGGCTTCACCTGGACGGCCGGAATCCTGGAGATCATCGCCAGGCCGTAAGCCGGAGGACGCCGAGTCGAGGTGCCCGCGTCACCAGCGGGTGCCTCGTCCGGGGCGACGCCGGTGGCAGCCGTCATGGACGGCTGCCACCGGCGTTCGTCATACCGCCGTCAGCACCATTGCGGAGTTGATGCCGTCGCTGCGGGCCAGCACCAGAGCGGTGGACACGGTCGTCTCCCTCGGCCGGTCGAGCACCAGGTCGAGCTGGTCGGACCGGACGGGGTCGGTCACATTGATCATCGGCGGGATGACGCCGTGCCGCATGCTCAACGACGCCGTGGCCACGTCGAGCGCCGGGCCACCGGAGTACAGCCGGCCGGTCATCGTCTTCGGCGCGGTCACCGGAACACCCCGTGGACCGAAGACGGCGGTGACGGCGGCGGCTTCCGCGCGGTCGAGTTCGCCGACCCCGGCCGCGTCCGCGAACACGACGTCGACCTCGTCGGGCGTCACACCGGCGTCCGACAGCGCGGACTCGATCGCACGGCGCAGCCCGGGCTCCCGTGCCGAACCGGGCCGCGGGTCGAAGGTGGTGGCGTACCCGGCGATCTCGCTGTATGGCCGGGCGCCTCGGCCGCGCGCGTGTCCGGCCTCCTCGACTACGACCATGGCGCCGCCCTCTCCAGGTACGTAGCCGGACGCGGCGGTGTCGAACGGCAGGTACGCCCGGGTCCGGTCGGCGACCGTGCTCATCCGGCCGGTGGTCAGCTCGATCGTCCACCCGAGCGGGCACATCGCGCTCTCCACGGCGCCGCACATCACCACCGGCAGGCCGTCGACCACGTACCGACGGGCCTGCGCCATGGCGTCCAGGCCGCTGGTGTTCCCGGTCAGGACGCTGCCGGGGCCGTGCCACCCGTGCCGGATGGATATCTGACCCGTGTTCACCGCATAGAACCACGAGAACGAGAGATAGGCGCTCACATGGTCGCTGCCGAGGCTCCAGAGCTTCTCCAGCTCGCGCTGGCTGTACTCGAGCCCGCCCGCGGAGAGACCGGTGACGATGCCGACCTGGTCCTCCGGGAGCGCGGCCGGATCGAGCGAGGAGTCCCGGACAGCGGCGTCCGCCGCGATCAGCACCAGCCGGGTGGTCTGGTCGGTCTGCGGCACCAGACGTCCGGGGATGTGTGCGCGCACGTCGTAGTCGGCCACCTCGCCCGCCAGTGTGGCCGGGTACTGCTCCGGATCGAAGCGGGTGACCCGGTCGATGCCGCCCCGCCCGTGGAGGACGGCGTCCCAGTACTCGTCGGTGTCGAACCCGTTCGGCGCGACCACCCCGAGACCAGTGATCACCGCGCGAGGACGCTCCGACGTCGTGCCGTTGTCGTTCTCCGGGACTGCCCTACTCATCGGATCCCCCCTTGGTCAACACCATGGCGCTCTGGAAACCGCCGAACCCGCTGCCGACCTTGAGCACCGTCCGCAGGTCCGCCTGTCGCGCCGTCAGCGGCACGTAGTCGAGCCCCAGTTCCGGGTCGGGTTCGTGCAGGTTGGCGGTCGGCGGAATGAGCCCGGCGTCGATGGCCAGCGCGCATGCCGCGATCTCGATCGAGCCGATCGCGCCCAGCGAGTGCCCGATCATGGACTTGATCGAACTGACCGGCGTCCGGTAGGCGTGGTCGCCGAGAGTGCGCTTGAACGCGTTGGTCTCGTGCGCGTCGTTCTGCTTCGTACCGGAGCCGTGCGCGTTCACGTAGTCGACCTGCTCGGGTACCCGCCCGGCCATCCGCAGCGACACCTCGATGGCCTTGGCCAGTTCCGGGCCCTCGGTCCTGAGTCCGGTCATGTGGTACGCGTTGGCACGCACGTCCCATCCGCCGATCTCCGCGTAGACGCGCGCGCCGCGTTCCCTGGCGTGGTTCAGCTCTTCCAGCACCAGCATCGCGCTGCCTTCGGCGAGCACGAAGCCGTTCCGTGTGCGGTCGAACGGGCGGGACGCGGTGGCCGGTTCGTCGTTGCGCGGCGTCGTCGCCTTGATCGCGTCGAAGCAGGCGACGCAGATCGGTGAGAGGGACGCGTCCGAGCCGCCGGCCAGCATCACGTCGGCAGAGCCCTCGCGGATCAGCCGCGCCGCGTGGGACACCGACTCGATGCCCGCGGTGCATCCCGTGGACACCAGGGACACGGGGCCTTCCGCCCCGGCCGTCCAGGCCACGTCCGCGGCGATCGACGTCGGGACGAGATAGTTGTACATGTGCGGCACCGCGTACTCGTGGTCGAGAAGCCACTTGCGGCCGCCGTCGGAGAGCACGTTGTACTCCCGGTCCAGGCTCATCGTGCCGCCGATGGCACTGCCGACGCTGGCCCCGCAGCGATGCGGGTCCATCTCGGCCAGGTCGAGTCCGGCGTCCGCGACGGCTTCCCTGGTCGCGGCGACGGCGAGCTGCGCGCTCCGGTCCATGCGCCGGATCTCCTGCGCGGAGAAGCCCTCCGCGACCGGGTCGAAATCGCACTCGCCCGCGATCCGGGAGCGGAACCCGGACGCGTCGAAGAGCGAGATGGTGCGTATGGCCGAGGTGCCGGAGGAGATCAGCTCCCAGAACTCCTTGGCGTTTCGTCCGCCCGGGGCGCGCACTCCGATACCCGTGATGGCGATGCGGCGGGTCATCGTGCCCTCACCGCTCGCGCGATGACTGCTGTATTCGGCATGTGGGTCTCTTTTCTGATGACAGTCCATGGCGAGAAATCGGAATCATCGATGCCGGGTTCAGGCATCGAAGGTGACCGGCAGGGCATCCAGTCCGCGGACCGTGAGGCTCCGCTGCCATCGCAACTGCTCCGGCGGTACGGACAGCGCAAGGCCGGGCAGCCGGCGCAGCAGTCCGTGGAACGCGATCCGGCCCTCCAGCCGGGCCAGGGGAGCACCGAGGCAGAAGTGCGCACCCCGCCCGAAGGCCACATGCGCGGGGTCCGCGCGGGTGACGTCGAAGTCATCCGGTGCCGGGAACTTCGCCCCGTCCCGGTTGGCCGATGCCAGGGACAGGAGCACCGGGTGGCCCTTCTCGATGCGCGTGCCCGCCACCTCGATGGGTTCGAGCGGGAACCGCCACGTCGCCGTCTCGAACGACCCGTCGTACCGCAGCATCTCCTCCAGCGCCGAGTCCACCAGTTCCGGTCGCTCGCGCAGCAGGGCGAGTTGGTCGGGGTGGCGCAGCAGAGCCAGGGTGCCGTTGCCGATCAGATTGACCGTCGTCTCGAAGCCGCCGACCAGCAGCAGGGACATCATGGACAGCAACTCGGCCTCGTTCAGCCGGTCGTCGTCGTCCCGGGCCGCGATCAGCGCGTCGACCAGTCCGTCGGCCGGGTCCTGACGGCGCTTCTCGACCAGTCGGGTCAGATATTCGAGGAGGTCGCGCAGTCCGACCGGCCGCGCGTCACCGCGGTCGGCCTGGGCGGAGTCGGTGTTCGTCCACCGCCGGAAGTCCTTCGTCCACTGGCGGAACACGTCCTGGTCCGCCTTGGGCACTCCCAGCAGTTCACAGATCACCGTGATCGCCAGCGGGAACGCGAAGTCGCCGATCAGGTCGGCCTGCCCGCGGGGCACGATCGTGTCGAGGAGCCCGTCCGTGATGTGCTGCACCTGTGCGCGCAGGCCCTCGACGCGGCGGGCGGTGAAGGCGGTCGAGACCAGCCGGCGCAGCCGCGTGTGTTCGGGCGCGTCCGTGGTCAACAGATGCGTCCCGAGCCCGGTCCGGTCCTCCAGCGGTCTCCCCTTGCCCGCCTCCTGCCAGTCGAGCGGTGCGTTGCGCGGGTCCTTGCTCATCCGGGGATCGGACAGCAGCTTGCGCACGTCCTCGTACCGGGTCACCAGCAGTCCGTAAAGGCCGCGGCCCTCCAGGACCTGCCGGACCGGCTCCTCCGCACGTAACCACGCGTACTCGGGATAGGGATCAGCGCCGAAATCCATCCTCCGCCTCCTCTGCCTCGGTGTTCGGTTCCTGACCGGCCTCGCGTCCCACCCGGACCTGATCCCTGCCGGCCCGGCCTTCACCATCGCGCGGGGAACATCCGCGAACAGGGCGCGCCGAGCGCACGTTCGCTTGAGGTCGGTGGTCGAGGGACCACATGGCGCCGATGCTCGCGGCAGCGGTTCGAGGCGAGTTCGTGTGTGGTTCGACCCAAGGAGGGGGGCGTACGGAGGCGGTCCGGGGCGCCTCCCGGCGCCGAGACAGCATGCGGCCGACACCGACCGTGCCGGTGTCGACCGCATGCCAGGGGTACGGATCCGCGTCAGGCCTTCTGCCGGCACAGGATCCGGTCGAGGACGTCCCGCAGGTGCTGCGTGCTGGTCTCCACGGCATGCCGTGTGGTGGCCGTACGCCAGCCGACGAACCCGTCCGGGCGGACGAGCACGGCGCCGTCCTCCTTGATGCCGGCGGCTTCGGCCCACCCTTCGACCGCGTGCGCCGCGATGCCCAGGTCCCGTGCCGCGTCCAGCCAGTGGTCGGCCGCGGTCCCGGTGATCAGCGTGAATCCGTCGACGAGGTCGACCGTGGACCGTCCGTCCGGAAGCCACCGGTGCGGCAGGCGGCTGCCCGGGGCGCCGTCCAGGACGAGGTTCTCCATGTCGGAGAGCGGCTCCGGGTCGACCACCGCGCCGGAGTCGTACCGGTAGCCGATCACGGGGATCATGATGCCCGCCATGCCCACGGCCGCCCGGTCGGCAGCCCGGCTCGCGTCGTTGTCCCAGTGCAGGTCACGGTTCTCGGCGCGGAGCACGGTCTGCCGCATGGTGAACAGCGCGACCGGCCGGCGCTCGGCCTCGTAGGTGTCGAGCAGGGTGTCACCGCCGGCGGCCAGTTTCCACGCCAGGTTGTGGCCGTCGGCGATACCCACGTTGAGTCCGAGACCCCCGACCGGCGGCACCACGTGGGCCGCATCACCCACGAGGAAGACGTTGCCCTGCCGGAAGCGGTCGGCGACCCGCGCCGTCGACGACCAGGGCAGCAGGCTGATGATCTCCGGCTCGATGTCGCTGACGCCGGTGGCGTCCCTGATCTGCTGCTGGATCCGCTCGACGGGGGTCTGCGGGTCACCGTTCGGGATGTGGAAGACCCAGCGGGCGGTCTCGTCGACCTTCAGCAGGATCCCGGACGCCCGCTCGTTGCGCAGGAACGTCATGGACGTCGGCGGGGTGGGCAGTTCCGCGCGGAACAGCACGTTGAGCATGTGCGAACTGCTCAGCGGTCCCGGGCCGGTCACGCCGATGCCGAGCAGGTCACGCATCCGGCTGCGGACTCCGTCGGCGGCGATCACGTAGTCCGCCGTGACGGTCCTGCCGTCCGCGGTGGTGACGCCGCCGTCCGTCACCGCGACCACCTCGCTGTCGAAGTCCACCTGGCCGCCGAACTCCCGCAGCCGTGCCAGCGCGGCCCGGTCGACCCGGTCCTGCGGGCAGCTTCCCAGCTTCGCCGGGCCGATCTCCGGCGGCTCGAACTTGGCCGTGACGGTGGTCAGATCGGCCAGGCTCGTGCCCGTCATGAGGCCCCGGACGAGATGGTCCGTCTCGATGTCGATGCCGGCCTCCCGGAGGATCTCCGCCGACCGGTCCGTGATGCCAAAGGCCCGCGGATGGTCGTTGAGCTGTGCCCGGCGCTCCAGCACATGGACCGAGACACCCTGACGGGCGAGGAAGACGGCGGTGCACAACCCGACCGTGCCGCCTCCGACGATCACTACGCGCATGCTTGTCCCTCCGAGAATGAGAACGGTGTTTCCTCACGGGTACGTCGCACCCGTGGCGGTACTGGAGACGCCTCCGCTCACCCGTCGCGTCCCCGGGCGGGAGACGCGCGTACGGATCTAGAGTCCGGCGCGGGCGAAGCGGCGCACCGAGAGCGGCACGAAGATCAGCAATAGCAGGCCGGCCCACAGCAGGCTCGCGGTCACCGGGTGGGTCAGCGGCCACGCGGCGTCCGGCCCGGGAGCACCGGGGTTACCGAAGAGCTCGCGCGCGGCGGCCGCGGCGGAGCTGAGCGGGTTCCACTCGCACAGCGCCCGGAGGCCGACCGGCATCCGGTCGGTGGGCACGAGGGCGTTGGACACCATGGTGAGCGACAGCGTGAGCGGTGCCAGCCGAGCCGCGGTCCGTGCCGAACGCACCACAAGGCCCAGGTAGGTGCCGACCCACGCCAGCGTGCAGCGGAACAGCAGGAGCAGGCCGATGCCGGCCAGCGCCCGCGGAACGCCGTCGTGCGGCCGCCAGCCGACGACGAGACCGCACACCATCAGGACCGCGAGGCCGTAGGCCCCGAGGATCCCCTCGGCGCCGCTCTGGCCGAGCGGCACGGACACCCGGTGGATCGGAAGCGAACGCAGGCGCTCCATCACCCCGCGCGCCTGGTCCGTCGCCACCTCCGCCATGGCGGTGGACAGGGCGGTCCCGGTCGTCATCACGAACAGGCCGGGCATCATGAACTCGCGGTAGTTCGAGGTGCCCGGCACCCCGATCGCGCCGCCGAACACGAAGCCGAACAGCACCACGAACACGCTCGGCATCATCAGCATGGTGAGCAGGATGGAGGGCTCGTGGCGCAGCCGGAACAGCCTTCGCTGGGTCAGCGTCCAGCCGTCGGCCAGGAGGTTCACGACACCGCCTCGGGCGTCTCGACCGGTTGCGCCGGTTCGACGGTCTGCCCGGTCATCGTCAGGAAGACGTCGTCCAGGCCGGGCTCGCGGATCCCGATGTGCCTGATCACCGCGCCGGACGCGTCCAGTTCACTCACGATCAGCGGTAGGGCGGGCGCCTGATCCACCGCGGCCACGACGATGCGCGATCCGTCGGCCTCCGGGCACCGGCCGGTCAGCCGCTCCAGCCTCGCCATGGCACTCGGCACATGGTCCGCCGACTCGACCACGACGTCGATGTGACGGCCGATCTGGGCTTTGAGCTGGGCCGGGCTGCCTTCGGCGATCAGCTGGCCGCGGTCGATCACGCCGACCGCCGTGGCGAGCCGCTCCACCTCCTCGAGACACGGGGTGGTGAGCAGGACCGTGGTGCCGTCAGCCACCAGTCTCCGCACGCTCTCCCAGATCTCGGCGCGACTGGGGGCGTCGAGCCCGGTGGTCGGCTCGTCGAGGAAGAGCACCGCGGGAGCCCGTAACAGACTGGCGATCAGGTGGATCCGGCGGCGCATGCCATCGGAGTACGTGCCGACCAGCCGATCAGCGGCGTGGGCGAGACCGAACCGTTCCAGCAGCTCGTCGGCGCGCCGGCGGGCGCCGCGCGAGCCGAGCCGCGAGAGGCGGCCGAGGATCCGCAGGTTCTCCCGGCCGGTCAGTCCGTCGTCGAACGAGGCGTCCTGACCCGCCAGGCCGATCACCTTCCGCACATCAGCCGGATTCCGGGCCACGTCGAAGCCGGCGACGACGGCCCGCCCGCTGCTGGGCCTGGTCAGGGTGGTCAGGATCCGCACGGTGGTGGTCTTCCCCGCGCCCTTCGGGCCGAGCAGGCCGTAGACGGTGTGCGATGGCACCACGAGGTCCAGGCCGTCCAGCGCGACGACGTCCCCGTACTGCTTCCTCACATCCTCGGTGTACATGATCGCGTCTTCCATGCATCAACCCCTCACCGAGTACGGCGTACGCGATTTTAGCGTAGCCAACTGAGTGCGTCGTACGCAACTCTGCGGCGGACGCGTAGGATGACTGTCGTGTCGGACTCGAAACCAATCATCTGGATGCGACCGGAGAAGCCGGCGAGAGGCCCCGCGCCGGCGCACAGTCGTGGGCAGATCGCCGCGGTGGCGATCGACATCGCGGACTCCGAAGGCATCGAAGCCGCGTCGGTGCGCGCCATCGCCAAGCGACTCGGCACCGGTGCGATGACCCTCTACCGCTACCTGCCGACCAAGGAAGACCTGTACACGGTGATGATCGACGAGGCGACCGGCTTCGAGCCGCAGGAGCCGACCGGCGATCTCCGTGCGGATCTGACGACCTTGGCACGCCGCCGCCGGCAGATCTTCCTGCGGCACCCCTGGCTCGCCCCGCTCCTCGCCACCCGCCCGATCATGGGCCCCAACTTCATGCGCGGCATGGAACGCGACCTCGCCGTTCTCGCCGGCTGTGGTCTGGGCCTGGACGACACGATCCACGTGCTCAACCTGCTCCACTCCTGGGTCGGCGGCGCCGTGCAGGCCGAGTTGACCGAGCGGGCGACCGCGAATCAGTCCGGCCTCGATCGCCATGCCTGGCGGCTGCGGATGGAGCCGTACCTCAAGTCCCTACTGGAGACCGGTGAGTTCCCGCACCTGAGCCGGATGGTCCAGGCCTCCGAGATCGGGGAGGCGGACGAGCGGTTCGCGAACGGCCTGGAGATCGTCCTGGACGGAATCGAAGCCCACTTCCCGACGGCCATCGGGAAGGACGGATCGCGCCGGCGGGTCGGCGACACCGGCGGCGGTGCGCCGGCGGCGCGACGCGCGAACGGTCAGCCAACCGCACGCAGTTCGACGACGGAGTAACGGCCGGCCGACGTGACCGAGGTGGTGTGCAGGCCGACGGTTCCCGCCAGTTCGGCCAGTTGCTCCAGGGTGTGCTGTCGGCCTCCGAAGTAGCCCAGCATGCGCAGGTCGCCCTCCGTCTGCACGGTCCGGTCACCGAAGTAGTCCACGACGAGCACACGTCCCGTCGTCTGCGCCGCGTCGGCGCAGCGGCGCAGGATACGGGCGGCCGCCGCGTCGTCCCAGTTGTGCAGGATGCTCGACAGCAGATATCCGTCCGCTCCGGCGGGAAGATCGTCGAAGAAACTGCCGGCCGCGACGTCGGCCCGGTGATCGAGACCGGCCGCGGCGATGGCCTTCTCGGCGCGGCGCACCGGGCCGGGCAGGTCGACGACCGTCCCCCTCAGATCGGGGTAGGACTGCAGGATGGCGATCAGCATGGTGCCGTCGCCACCGCCGACATCGACCACATGACGGAGCGTTCCCCACGGATACGCCCCGGCCACGGCCGGCGAGTGCGCCGTCAGCCTGGCGCCCATCAAGGTGTCGAAGGACTCGGCGCGCCCGTCGTCGGACGACAGGTCGTCCCAGAACGTCACACCGTACTGCTGCGGGAACGCGGCCTCACCCGTACGTACCGTGTGCAACAGGTGGACGAGGCTCAACTCTGCGTGTCCCAAGGCGCCTTCGATGTCGAGTATGGCCCGCATGTCCTCGGGCGCGCCCTCGCACAGGTGGCGGCCCATGGCCGTCAGGTCGTAGGCGCCGTGCCCGGTGCCCGACAGCACGCCCGCGGTCACCAGGTGGTCCAGCAGCCGCCCCAGCGCGTCCCGGTCGGCGCCGACGGCTTCGGCCAGCGCCTCGGTCGTCCGGGCGCCCGCGGCGATGTGGTCGGCCAGCCGCAATGTCGCCGCCACCCGGACGGCCATCGGGGTCAGCAGATCGGCGGCTGCCCACACTCCCCCGCCTCGGGGGGTCGTCTCCTTGGCCATGACTTCTCCTGACTCGACGGTTCTCTGTTCGTGGGACCCGGCCGGGACGGTGTCGGTGCCGGTGCGGCAGCTCACGTCCGGCCGGGTGGTTCCTCGCCCCTCGCGCTGCGGCGAGGTCTCTCGGAGGCCGGTGCGGCCGGCTCAGAAGCCGGCGCGCTCCTCCGCGTACGCCTTGGCGAGGCGGAGGTTGCTCATGCTGTTGCCGCTCAGCAGCCGTCGCAGGTACCGGCGCGCCTCGGCGACCGTCGTCGCGCTGCCCAGCTGGGACAGCGCCGAGCGCTTGATCGTGCTGGTGTGCCGGGCCTCGGCGATGACGCCTTCCGGTGTCTCGGTGAACCGCCAGTGGCCGGTGTGCGCGTCCAGCATCGTGGGAAGCGAGATCTGCTTGTACACGATCAGGTGGTTCGGGAGGCAGATCCGCACCGAGCGGACGGTGTGCGTACTGCCGTCCGGGCCCTTGGTGTCCATGTCGAAGAACTGGACGTTCGGCACGTCCTCGGTCATGGCGAGCCCCACCACGTGCGGGATGCGCTCGGGCCACAGGTCCGCCCGGTAGAGGTAGTCATAGGCGTCCTCGACGGAGCCGGCGATGAACAGCGGGTCGGTGAAGGACACGACGAGTTCGTCCAGGTCGGCCCGGCGCTCGGCCGTGTCGCGGAGCGTGGCGAGGCAGTCCTCGCTCTCCTGCGCGATCCTGTCCGGCAACGGGCCGAGATCAGCGTCGGCCGGCGCGACGACCTGGTGACTCAGCTCGACCCGGGTCCGGTTCGGCGTCAGTTCGGTGAAGACCCACTCGCCGCGGAGGTCGGTGGCGGGCTGTTCGGGTTCCATGTGCGCGAAGGTGATGCGGCGCCCCGGCCGGTCCGTGCGGCGCACGGTCTGCCAGGTGCGGACGGCGGCGTCTCCGGCCAGAGCCCAGTGCCTGACCAACTCTCCCTTCTCGTTGGCGTGGACCGTCTCCGCGTGCACCGCGGACCGGTGGAACTGCGGCCACCGCGCGATGTCCGCGATCAGGTCGAACACCGTCTCCACGTCGGCCTCGATGGTGATGGCGTGGTCAACTCGCCGCTGTGTACTCGACACAACAAGACACCTCACAAGCGTCGTCACATCCGGATCCGTCGCGACCGACGATGTCCGTCCTCGATCGACCTCGATTCGAGGACCCTTCGAGTTCGCCGTCCGCGGTCGGTCCCGGCCGTTGACCGGGCGTCGATCCGGCGTCGAAGGCGCGGGCGCAAGCTGGGCGCACCCCCGAAACGCACCCCGCCTATTCGTGAGGAGACGCTATGCCGAGCATCGTCACTGTCGGCACATTCGACAGTGGTAACGTCGCCGACGTCACCAAGATCCTTCAGGAGTTCGACGGCGAGGTCGCGTCCGAACTGCCCCAGCTGCGCCGCCGCCAGGTATTCAGCTACAGCGACCTTTACGTGCACATGCAGGACTGGGACGTCGCCGACGCCGACGAGGCATACCGGATCATCAGCACCGACCCCCGGTGCACGCGGCTGAACGAACGCCTGTCGACCCATTTCGGCAATCACGCCGCGACGGAGGACTGGGACGGCCCGGTCGACCAGCCGACGGCCGAGCGTTTCTACCTGTGGCCGGCCGAGCGACTGGACGACCTGGAGCAGACGTACAGCGCGGTGATCGTCAACACCCAGCGGCAGGAACACATCCCCGAGGCGTCACGGCTGTTCGCAGAGTCGGACGCGACCGACATCCCGCAGAAGATGGGCACGCTGCGCCGCCAGATCTATCTGTGGCGCGGAATCTACCTGCACATCCAGGACTTCGCCGTAGCCAACAGCATGGAGGCGATCAGCGAGGTGTGGACGGAAGGAGATCCCCGCTTCCTCCAGCTCGTCGACGACCTCACGGAGATCATTCCGCCGTACGACCCGCAGGGCAATTCACTGGCCACCCGTTTCTACCACTGGGCTGCAGAGGTGTCAGCATGACGAAACTCCCGACCCACCCCATTCGTCGGCAGCTCCCCGGCGTGCTACCGGCCGAGTACGAGACACTGCGAGAACGAGGCATCGGCCAGGTCGAATTGCCCACGGGCAAACTCGTCTGGATGGTGGTGAGGCCGGAATACGCCCGCATCGTGCTCTCCGACCCGCGGTTCAGCTCGGACAAGACGGATGACCGATTTCCGAAGCTGACACCCAATTCGCTGATGAAGCTGCGGTACTGCGCACCGTTCATGATCAACCTGGACGGTCCGGAACACCTGAAGAAGAAGAAGTCCATCATGGACGAGTTCTCCCCGGAAGGACTCGCCCGGCTGCTGCCACGCCTGCGGGTCGACGTCGAGGAGAAGATCGACGACATGCTGCGGCAGCCGACGAAGCCGGTCGACTTGGTGAAGGAGCTGGCGTTCCCCATCGCGTGGCGGCTGCAGGAGATGTTCCTCGGCATCCCCGCGGCCGAGCTGCAGACGATGCGGGACAACGTCTGGAAGCTACTGCTCGGCACCACCACCGAGGCCGAGGAGAGAGAAGCGGCCGACCGCCTGAACGGGCACGCGGAAGAGGTCCTGAAGGAGAAGGCCAAGCACCTCGGCGACGACATGATGAGTCGTCTGATCCTGCAGGAACGCGAGAAGCACGGCGAGGTCGACTGGTACGAACTCGCGCCTCTGATGCTGTCGAACGCCCAGGGCATTCACAACTCGGTGTCCGCGATGATCTCGCTGGGCGTGCTCACCCTGCTCAGCCACCCGGAGCAGCGGCCGACGCTGCTCGCCCATCCGGACCGGATGACGATCGCCGTGGACGAGATGCTGCGGTACTTCTCGGTCAACGACGGAACCCCCATGCGGCTCGCCACCGAGGACATACTCATCGGCGACACACTGGTCAGGGCCGGTGACGGCGTGGCGGCGCCGACGCTGCCCGTCAACCGCGACCCGTCGGTGTGCCCGTATCCCCATCAGCTCGACATCATGCGGGAGGAGCCCGCCCGGCACCTGGCGTTCGGTCACGGACCGCACAAGTGTCCGGCGGACCGCCTGGTCCCGAGCCTGCTCGAGATCGTCTACACGACGCTCTTCGAGCGGGTCCCGACGCTCGCGCTCGCCGTGCCCGAGGCGGAACTGACGTACAAGTACCACTCGATCCAGGCGTTCGGCCCGGCCGAGATGCCGGTCACCTGGTAGCGGCGAAGGCCGCCGCGGAGCGCGGTGGCCACGCGGACCCAGGACCGACCGAGAGAAATGACAACCTCGGGCTGACATCACCCGACCGACAACCTACGGTTGACACTTTGAGCCACATCACTCCGCCGGTCGAGCTCGACGAGCTCATCACGGCGATCACCGAGAACCACACCACCGCCCTCGACCAGCTCAGCGGCGCGATCCTGCTGGCCGACCACATCGGCGAGGTCGCCGACCATCTCATCGGCCACTTCGTCGACCAGGCCCGTCGCTCCGGCGCGTCCTGGACCGACATCGGCCGCAGCATGGGTGTCACCCGGCAGGCAGCCCAGAAGCGGTTCGTCGGCAAGCCCGACGCCAAGCCGTCGAATGCCTTCGAGAAGTTCTCCCAGCCCGCCCGCAGCGCGATCATCGCCGGCATGAACGAGGCCAAGGCGGCCGGCAACGCCGAGATCGTCCCGGCGCATGTCCTCCTCGGCCTGCTCGGCACCGAGGGCAGTGCGGTCGGCGTCCTGCGGGCGCAGGGCATCGACCTCGCCCAGGCGCGAGACACGGCGGTGGCCGCCCTGCCGCCGCGCAGTGACGCCGATCCGGTGCTGATCCCGTACGACGCCCACGCGAAGAAGGCGCTGGAACTGGCGTCGCGGGTGGCCTTCCGCCTCGACCAGGACAGCGTCAGCACCGGCCACATGCTGCTGGCTGCTGGAGGAGGGGGACGGCGCCGGGGTCCTGGCCTCGCTGGGCCTCGACACGGCGGCGGCCGAGCGCTTCGTGGCGGAAGCCGCCGACGAATCGTCCGTCGCCTCGTAGCGAAACCGACCGCGTCCGTCCGCGGACGTCGGCCAACAGTGGCGGACTCCCGGAATGGGAACGGCACGGGAACCGAACGGTTACGGAACGGGAGCTCCGGGCGAGGTGGAGCCTGTCAAAGGTGACACCCCGCCCGGATGTCCTCGCGCCCCGCTCCGACCCCCTACCGGACTCGGCCCGTCGCGCCCTGTGCGCTGTGAACCGCCTACGCGGGTGCGATGGCGGCCGGACCTCCCGTGGAGGATCGGATCCCGTCTCCCTTTCCCGACCCCGTGCATGCGGAGTGGTGTGATGACTTTCGACCGGACGCGGATATTCGGCCTTCGGCGCCTACGGAGGGCACGTCAACGCAAGACCGCGATGGGAAGCCTCGCACCGGCGGCCTACCCGACCGCGCCGCGCCGGCCGGTCGGCGCGCGTACGGGAGCGCCCGTCTGATGGCGACGCCGAGTACCGACGGCCGTGTCGCTCTCGTCACCGGCGCTTCGGGAGCACTCGGCGCCGCTGTGGCGCGGGTCCTCGACCACCGTGGCTACCGGCTGGCGTTGCACTACACCAGCGGTGAGGACCGGGCCCGCAAGGTAGCGGCCACGCTCAGCGGGCCGAGCACCCTCGTGCGGGCGGATGTCGCCGACTGGGCTGCCACCCGGGACATGGTCGACCGGGTACGCGCTGAGCTGGGAGGCATCAGCGTTCTCGTCAACGCGGGTGCGATCCGCCGGGACGGTCTCATGGCCACCCAGTCCGTCGACGACTGGACCCGGACCGTCGCTGTCAATCTGATCGGCACCTTCCATACCTGCCGGGCGGTACTCCCGGACATGATGCGGGGCCGCTGGGGACGCATCATCAACGTCGTCTCGCCCGCCGGCCTCCTCGGCAGCCGGGGCCAGACGGCGTACTCGGCGGCCAAGGCCGGTGTGCTGGGGATGACCAGGAGCCTGGCCTTGGAGTGCGGGCGGTTCAATGTGACGGTCAACGCGCTGTCACCCGGCCTCATGGCCACCGCGCTCACCGAGGACCTGCCGCCCGAGGTCAGCGCCACGCTCGTGGCGCGGACCGCGTTCGGCCGCATGGGCACGCCCGACGAGGTGGCCCGTGGCATCGAACTGCTGCTGGACGCCGACTACATGACCGGTCAGGTGCTGTCCATCGACGGGGGCATGTCGATCTCGTGACCGCCGTGCCGGACGGCCACCGCGCGCCCCGCTGGAGGAGTCCGCGGAGCCTTCCGCGTGCGAAGTCCCGTCACCGGAACCGGACCTGACTGTGGAGGCGCAAGCATCCCCTCCAGCCCGTACTGAAGCCGAGGAAGGACCACGACATGACCAACCCCCGCCGCATCGTCATCGGAAGCTCAATCACGAACTGTGGACCGTCAATCAGGAGACCAGCCCACTGCGTGGAGTACGGCGCTACAAGGCCCTGGTGGCGATGCGCCTCCGCCTCGACGTGATCATCCGGCAATTCGGCATGGTGCGCACCGCGCACTGGCACACCCACTTCGATGTACGGACCTGCGTCTACGGGCTTCTACACATCTCCCGCAACACCGTCTACGAGGCGTGCCGTTCGAAGAAGTACCCCTCAGCCACCCGCGGGAGTGGCGCCGCCTCGGGCCATGCCTGACCTGGCCCAGCAGGTCCCGCACCGGCCCGACACCACCACGAACGCGAACACGGAAACCGTCGCATGATCGACTCCCTCCTGCCCCCCGCCGCCCGCGCCATTCAGTCCTTCACCCATCGGCTGGACATCACTCTGTCCCCTCAGGAAGAGGCGCTCATCGCGAGAGCCGTCCCGAAACGGCGCAACGAGTTCACCACCGTCCGCGCGTGCGCCCACGAGGCACTGGCCGCGCTCGGCCTGGCTCCGGTTCCGCTGCTCCCGGACGAGCGGGGCGCCCCGGGCTGGCCGCCCGGGGTCGTCGGCAGCATGACGCACTGCGCAGGCTACGGTGCCGCCGCGGTGGCCCACGCCCATGAGATGACCGCGCTCGGCATCGACGCCGAGCCCAACTCCCCGCTTCCGGAAGGGATACTGGAAGCCGTAACCCGCCCCGAGGAACGCTCCGCCCTGGCCTCACTTGCCGCCTTACCCGCCGCGGCGGCCGGGCCCGCATGGGACCGCCTCCTGTTCAGCGCCAAGGAGTCCGTATACAAGGCGTGGTACCCGGTGACCCGCCGTCGGCTGGACTTCCAGGAGGCGTTCCTCGAACTCGCCCCAGACGGCACGTTCACCGCCCGCATCCTCGTCCCCGCCCCGCCCGAACTCGCCTGTGTGCACGGACGTTGGGCCGCCGACAGCGGACATGTGCTCACGGCCGTGGCCGTGGAGTAGGTGTAGGGGCCTCGCCACCGGTTCCGGTTGACCAGTGGGCGAGCCCGCAAGGCCGGCAGAAGGCCCGCGAAACGGGATCCATCGGCAAAACAGGCCGGCCGCAGCTCGCGCCCCGCCCAGGCCGACAGCCCCTCAGACCGGTGCAGCCGAACACGCCACTCGTGTGACGCCCCACTGAGCATCACGGGACGTCAGCACCGAGAGGCGAGTGGACGGGGTCGACCAAGGCTTGGCGACTCGTCCACGCCGCGCGAGCGCTTCACCCGGCGGCCATCAATCGCGCACTACGAACCGTCAGGAATCGCGCCGTTCGTGCGTCAAACGTGCGTCGAACATGCGTCAAGATATCGCACATAACGCACGTAACACCCATCATGCACACTCGGAGAAACAGCCGGTCAGCGGCCCTTTTCGGCAGGCTCCAGGATCGCCACGCACTCCACGTGGTGGGTCCTTGAAATAAGATCTATCAAAAACATGTGAATGGAAACCCCAGGTCAAAGGCTCGTGTAGCGCAATTCGGACAGGCTGCCGGTGTGCGTTACGTGCAGAGTGTGCGGCATGCGCAGTGGCCTGACGCTTCTTACCCGCCCGAGCACCGCGGCGACGGCTCCCGACGCCACTCGCCCCCGCGCCTTCCTGGCCCTGATCGTCCAGATCGCGGATCGGCCGCGTTGTCGTAACCGTGCGTGAGGCAGTCGCGCGACCGGCCAGGCGGGTTGACTTCACCGGGCGCGGGCGCGGACAACAACGACACGGGGACGACCCGATGTTGCCTTGTGCAAGTCCCATCGCCGACCTGCCGAGAGTCCCTGCCTGCATGTGCGTACGACCGGTAGATCACCCAGCGGCTGGGCCTCGCCGGACGGGATGGCGCCGAGGTCGGTGCCAGGACGCACCAGCGCATGGGTTGCATGGGTGGGAGTACTACTTCGCGTCCCAGGCCCACGAGGCCATCCTCCAGGCCCGCCGTGGTATCGCCGGTACTGCTCTGACGGTGTCCATGGGCGAGCGGGCCGCCGGCATCGATGTCCCCGCAACAGCGTTTCACAGTCCCCAACTGCGCATCATGCGGGAGCTGGCGGTGGACGTCCCGCTGATGTGCAACGACGTGTACTCGCTGGAGAAGGAGGAGGCTCGCGGCGACGTCGACAACCTCGTCCTGTTCCTCGAAAACGACCGGCAGGTGTCCCGGCAGGCAGCGGTGGCCACTGCCGGGGAGGAAGTGCACCGGCGCTGCGCCCGTTTCCAGGAGCTGGCCGGCCAGGTGCCGGCCGTGTGCGACCAGCTCGGCCTCACCTCCTGGGAGCGGGTCGCGGCAGACACGTACGTCGAGGTGATGACCGCCTGGATGAGCGGCTACAGCGCCTGGCAGAGCCAGACCCTGCGCTACACCAGCGCCCCCGAGGTGGTACCGAGTTCGGGCCCCGGCTACTTCGAAAACGTCCTCGGAGCGTAAGCGCTCCGGCGGCGCCCGGGTGAGGCTCCCGGGCTGGCTTCGACCCCTTTCTCTTCGTAGGAGCGACGATGGGCGTGGCCCACGTCGGGGCCGCACTCCACCGCATACGACGACGGGTTCGCGCCCGTGGCTGGGCCAACGGCACCTTCCTGAGTTCGTCAGCGGAGTGCAGCGGCCCTCCACCGGCCTGTGGGCTGGTGAAGGGCCGCGCTTACCGGGGACGCGAGGTCACCGGGCGGTCAGGGGCAGGTGACCAGGACGATGGAGAGGACGGTGCAGGTCGCGCTCGCGGCGTCGTTGGCGGGGTTGGGGTCGGTGGGTGCGGAGGTGGTGCGCAGGCCGGTGACCGTGACCGGGCCCAGGGTCAGCAGGTGCAGCGGGACGCGGAACGTCTTGTTCACGCTCGTACCGTTGGGGATGGCGCCGTAGGTACAGGTGACGGTGGTGGCGGCAGTGGTGCAGCCGGCGGACAGGTTGGTGGCGGAGGCGCCTGGCGGCAGGGTGGCGGTCAGGGTCGCGGAGGCGACGGCGCCGGGGCCGGTGTTGTGGGCGGTCAGGGTGTAGGTCAGGTAGGGCACCAGGATGCCCAGGTGCGGCTGTGCGCTCAGGTCGACATCGAGGTCGGCGGGCGGCGCCAGGTAGGTGTACTGGTCGGCTGCTGTGACGGCGCTGGTACCGCCCGGGGTGATGACGCGCACATCAACGGTCCCGGCCGGGTGGGCGGGGGCGGTGGCGGTGCAGGAGGTCGCAGTGCAGGTGATGCCGGTGGCGGCCGTGCCGCCGAAGGTGACCGCCGTGGCCCCGGTCAGGTTCGTGCCGGTGATCGTGACGGGGGTGCCGCCTGCGGTCGGGCCGGAGGCCGGGCTGACCGATGTCACCGTCGGGGCCGGCGGCAGCGGGGCGGGGCCGAACGCGATCCCGTAGGGCTGGTTGAAGCCGGGAAGGGTCGTGGTGACGGTGTTGGTGGCGGTGTCGATGACCGACACCGTGTCGTTGCCGAGGTTGCTGGTGTAGGCGGTGGCGCCGTCCAGGGAGAACGCCAGGTTCTGCGGGTAGCTGCCGACGGCGATGGTGGCGGCAGTGGTGTTGGTGGCGGTGTCGACGACCGTGACGGCGCCGCTGTTCTGGCTCACGACGTACACCGCCGTGCCGGCCGGGTTGACGGCCAGATTCCAGGGTCCGTAAGCGACCGGGACGGTCGCGGTGATCGTGCCGGTGGCGGTGTTCACGACGGCCAGGGTGTTGTTGCCGTTGTTCGCGACGTAGGCCGTGGCGCCGTTGGGGCTGAATCCGACGTCGATCGGTCCGTTGAACCCGGTGAGGGTGGAGACCAGGGTGTTGGTGGCGGTGTCGAATATCTTCACGGTGTTGTCGCCGACATTGGAGACGTACAGGCGGGTGTCGTCCGGGCTGAGCGCCGGCCACC
The DNA here is from genome assembly GCF_036346295.1 of Streptomyces sp. NBC_00536. Taxonomy (NCBI): domain Bacteria; kingdom Bacillati; phylum Actinomycetota; class Actinomycetes; order Kitasatosporales; family Streptomycetaceae; genus Streptomyces; species Streptomyces sp. NBC_00536. The sequence continues at coordinate 1,137,688 of NZ_CP107819.1, forward strand.
ATGGGGTGCTCAGCCCGGTCAGCGTCGCGGTGACGGTGTTGGTGGCGGTGGCCACGACCGAGACCGTGCCGTCGTTCTGGTTGACGACGTACAGCCGCGAGCCGTCCGCGCTGATCGTCAGCGGGTCCGGCCCGCCACCGACCGGGATCGTGGTCAGCACGCTGTTGCTGGTGGTGTCGATGACGGCCACGTCATTGTCGTTGATGCTCGTGACGTAGGCCCGCGTGCCGTTCGGGGAGACCGCGATCGATTCGGGGTAGCCGGTCACCGGGATGGTGTTCAAGACCGCATGGGTCGCCGCGTCCAGCACCTTTACGTCCTGGCCGATGTGATCCACCACGTACAGCCGCTCCCCGGCGGCGGCCAGGGCCGGACCGGCCCCGGTCAGAGCCCCGCCCAGGCCCAGCATCATCACCAGGGTCAGCACGGTGCACCGTGACCACCACCGCCCACGCGCAGAAGAACGCAACGTACCAGTTGCAACCATGACGAAATTCCCCCTCACGTGCCGCGACACACCAGCGGGGCCGAAGGCCCCTGGGAACCGGTATGGACGCGATCCAGCCAGACGCCCCACTCCCCAGGCCCTGGAACGTCCCCACCCCGTCGCCACGGGAACCCGAGGCGACGGCCGCACGAACCCGCCTGACGACCGGGCCTGACGCGTTCCTGAACCGATGAGGCACCCCGTCGCTGGGCTACAGGAGGTGCGAGGCTGCGACGGTCAGTAGCCGTTCTCGATCAGGTAGTCGGCGGTGACTTCCACACGGTTATAGGCTTCGCCAGGTATCTGGCCCGCGGTGTAGCAGCCGATGACGATGGCCTGTCCGGTGTGGGCCAGCCCGACGCCAGCGGTGCTCCTCGCACCCCGGATGGACCGTTCGTCGCCCTTGTTGCCCTGGTACGTCACCCCGCAGACGGTGACGCCAGAGCTGAAGACCAGGGTGGGGTTCTTGTAGAGGGCGACGAGGGCCGCACCCTCGCCGGCCTTGAGGACGAGCGTGGGGGTGTTGGCCCAGACCGCCCCGTCCGCGGCGCTGATGATGGCTGCTCCCCGTACCTTGCCGGACGCTACGAGGTCATCGACGAGCGTTTGCCAGGAGGACATGGCATACCTACTTTCCAGGGCAACGTCAGGAACCCTGGCCGCAGTTGGCCCGGTCTAGCGAAGTGTTCTGGACCGTGGGTGGGCAAAGTATGGAAATCAACTTGCGCGGCCGGAAACAGAGATTTGTTGGCCGGTCCGGCTTGATCACGGGCACGGCGCCGCTCGGCCGGGCGGCAGTCGACGACAACCGCCGGATCGAAGTCCAGCAGCATCACCTGGTCCCGCTCCAGCCACGACTCGTATCCCACGCGACCGCCCGTCGTCGCCGACCACCACCGGGCCCGGCAGGTTGCGCTGCCGGCGGTAGGACGTGGAGGCGCGTACGGGAAGAGCGTGCTCGAACGGGACAGCCCAGGCAGCCGTCAAAATACCGGGTCTGCCGCACGATCGGGTGACATCTGATCTGGCTTGCCCTGTGGGGTAGGTGGGAAGGATGTCGCTGTGCCCAAGCCTTATCCGGAAGAGTTCCGTCAGGATGTCGTGCGGGTCGCGAGGAACCGCGGCCCGGGCGTGACGGTCGAGCAAGTGGCCGCCGACTTCGGAGTCCATGCGATGACGCTGTGGAAGTGGATGCGCCGGGCGGACATCGACGACGGGGCCAAGCCCGGAACAACCAGCCAGGAGAGCGCGGAGCTGCGCGAAGCGCGTCGGCGCATCAAGCTGCTGGAGCAGGAGAACGAGGTCTTGCGCCGGGCCGCGGCCTACCTGTCCCAGGCGAACCTTCCGGGAAAAGGATCTACCCGCTCGTGAAAGAGCTGGCCGTGGACGGGGTGCCCGTCACGGTGACGTGCCGGGTCCTCAAGCTCGCCAGAGCGCCCTACTACCGGTGGCTGGAGCGGCCGGTGACCGATGCCGAGGTCGAGCGGGCCGCTCGCGCGAACGCGTTGTTCGACGCCCACCGTGAGGACCCGGAGTTCGGCTACCGCTTCCTGGCCGACGAGGCCCGCCGCGCGGGATCCGGCATGGCCGACCGGACCGCGTGGCGGATCTGCCGGGACAACCGCTGGTGGAGCGTGTTCGGCAAGAAGCGTGGCAGGAACAAGAAGGCCGGCCCACCGGTGCACGACGATCTCGTTCGCCGCGACTTCACCGCGACCGGCCCGAACCGGCTGTGGCTCACCGACATCACCGAACACACCACCGGCGAGGGGAAGCTGTATCTCTGCGCGATCAAGGACGTCTTCAGCAAGCGGATCGTGGGCTACTCCATCGACACGCGCATGAAGTCCCGCCTGGCCGTCGCCGCCCTGGACAACGCCGTGGCCCGGCGTGAACACGTCGCCGGATGCATCCTGCACAGCGACCGCGGATCGCAGTTCCGGTCCCGGAAATTCGTCCGGGCGCTCGACCGGCACCGCATGGCCGGATCGATAGGGAGGGTCGGGGCGGCCGGCGACAACGCGGCCATGGAGTCCTTCTTCAGCCTGCTGCAGAAGAACGTCCTCGACCGCCGGACGTGGACCACCCACCAGGAACTGCGGATCGCGATCGTCACCTGGATCGAGAGGACCTACCACCGCCGCCGCAGACAAGCCGCACTCGGCCGGCTGACCCCCGTCGAATTCGAGACCGTCATGACGACACCGGCCCTCCAGGCCGCGTAACCGAACCTGTCACCCAAACCTGCATCAGACCCACCGGCCCCACACACTCGACGGCTTCATAGCCGGCACCAGCCTCACCTTCGACAACCCAGCCTCACCCTGAAGCGCCGAAGTCAGTAACGGCGGTCGCGCCCGGAGCTGTACCTATCGGCGCCGCTCAGGTCGAGCGCCCGCCTCGATCACCGCGGATCTCGTGCCCCGGCGCTTGCTTGATCGTTGACTTCTCCATGGAGATCACTACTGGCCGTTCGGCGCTGGGCTGCGTCATCGGCGCCACCGTCTTGACGCTGTGCACCGCGACCGGCGCCCCCGCCGCAGCTCCGGCACCGAGCGGCACATTCACCACGACGACCTTCGGGACGTTCAACAGCCCCCAGATCCCGGCAGGTTCGAAAGTCATCATTGTCGCCGGCGGGGGCGGGGGCGGCGCGGGCGGGAGCATCAATACGGAGCACAAGGACTCCTCGGGGGGCGGCGGCGGAGGCGGCGGCACGGTCACCTGCGAGATCTACAACTTCCAGGGTGGCACCATCACCGGCTTCGTCGGCGGCGGCGGCCACAACGGCGCCTGGGGCGTCGGCGATCCCGGAGGGCGCGGCGGGGAAGGTTCCGGCCCCGTGACCACCGGCGGCGCCGGCGAAGGGGGCGCCTTCATGAACATCGCCGGCCGGGGCAACGGCGGCAAAGGTGCAGCGCCAGGCCAGGCGCTCAGCGACCACCCCGGCAAGGGCGGTGAAGGGGCGAACGCCCACGTCGGCGGCGCCTACACCGGCAGTTCCGGTGGGGGCGGGGGCGGCGCGACGTCCCTCGACGGATACGTCACCGCCGGTGGAGGCGGCGGGGGCGGCGGCGCTTCCTTCGACCGCACCATCCACGGTGGTGGCGGGCACGGCGGCGGCGGTCTGCGCCAGGACAACTCCGCCTGCAACTCCACGCTGATCGAACGGGGTGGTGACGGCGCTCCCGGCAAGAGTCTTCAGCCCGGCAAGGGCGGCACCAGTATCGGCGGCGGCACCGGCAACACGACCATCGAGCCGTCCACCAACCGCGACGAAGCCAGCAATGGCCGAGTCAAGATCACCTGGAAGCCGGCCTGATGCCCCAGAGCCCCGGTGCCGGGCTTCCAGCACCAGGCAGTCAATCGGAGAGAACGATTGAGGTTCGCCGAGACGGGACCGTTGGCCGAGCGTCGCGCCGCCATGCCGTGAATGATCTTAAGTTGTCATGGAACGCCCGCGGTCCCTCGCACGTTGCCGGTCCGTGGCTGCCCACCGAAGATCGCAGAAGAGCTCATATCCGGGGCCCCTGGGGGTAGCGTCCACTCCGGCAGTCGTGGATCCGCTGTACCGCTCGACCAGCAGTCGGAGGACCCAGGCGATCACCTCATCCCTTGAGGTAGGCACCGGCGCCTACCTCGCCCCCGACCTTGGGAGCAACACATGGCCAGCGGAACAGTGAAGTGGTTCAACGCGGAAAAGGGCTTCGGTTTCATCGAGCAGGATGGCGGCGGCCCTGACGTCTTCGCCCACTACTCCAACATCAACGCCCAGGGGTTCCGCGAACTCCAAGAAGGCCAGAAGGTGACCTTCGACGTCACCCAGGGCCAGAAGGGCCCGCAGGCGGAGAACATCATCCCCGCCTGACCCTTGTGGACGCGATGCCCCGCACCGGTTGGTGGGTGCGGGGCATCGCGGCATGCTGACCGCCGATCTGACCTGACCGCCTGGACGAGTGTGTGTCGACGAGGACTTCGCCAACTGGTATCCGGCCTGGTGGGACACGAGGCCAGGGTCGGTGGCTTGAGGCTTTCCCAGACCCGATCGCTACCTCGGCTCCCGCCCTCGCCCTGCAGCGCGGCCCCCGCACGGCAGGGTGGCGGGAAACGTACGTCAGGGCGAGAGGCCGGTGAGTTCAGTAGACGCGGTTGGTGTTGATCGCGTTCATGTTGTGGTTGATGATCATGCGGCTCTGCGGTGCACTTGTGTCTCCGGCGGAGGGGTTGAGCCCACCAGGGCTGACCAGAGACGGGCTTGGCGCCACCAGCGTGAAGGCTCGGGCCAGTACTTCGAGTCCCGCCGATGCCTGTCCGGCTCGCTGGTCGGCGAGGAATGCCGCTTCGCGGCCGATGGCTTCTACGAGCCGTTCGCGGGCTACAGCAACGGTTGGTGACCCGGTCGCGGTGGCCTGCGAGAGCATCGGCCCCGAGTCAGTTGCTTCGGTCTCAGACATGCGTGCGTCCTTTGCTTACATGACATGGCGCCGATCGGTGGTGAACTTGGAGTTCTCCGGTTGCTGGGGCTATCGCGTAGTGGTGGGCCTGATGATGGGCTTGGGGACATCGGTGACGACGTAGTCATCTCCGATCGGGGACCCGTTCGGTGGCGAAAGCTCTTCGAGGTACCTGCCGTGGAGGGCCGCCGTGATGGGCTCTGCCTGGCTTGCGGTCACGCCGACCATGGGTCCGGAAACCACGAGGCTGAAGGCGCGAGCGAGGGATTCCAGGCCTGCGGATGCTTGCCCGGCCCGCTGGTCGACGAGGAATGCGGCTTCCCGCCCGATGGCCTCTACGAGCCGTTCACGGGCTACCGCAACAGTCGGTGACTCCTGTACCTGAAGCTGTGCCGGGATCTGCTGAATGCCGCTGGTGTCCGCGCCGTTGCTGCTCTGAATTTCGCCCAAGTCAGCTGCTTCGGGTGCCGCTTGCTCGTCTGCCATGCCCAGTGCCCTTTCCTGGCCAACGCGTTGCCGGCCCGGTCAGAGCGTCGCAGCACCCAATGTGTACGGACAATAACTCTCGACGGAACGGCTGGATCTCGACAAGGTGACGCAAAGGGGCGGCCTGTGACAGAAGCCACGGCGGTCGGCCGCCCGCCATCGACCGTGAGACATGCAAGCAGCGCAACACCGCCGGAGGATGCATCAACCCTTCAGGGCAGTGGCGGGGCGTCGCCACCCGCTATGAGAAGACCGCCACCGACTTCTTGGGCGGCCTCCACATAGCAGCCATTTCCCCCTGGCCTACTTAGGACTTGCCGGGAATCAACACGCCGGTTTGATCTTGGATTTGTCGGTGTCGAGGAACCTGGCGACGTCTTCCGGTGTGTGGAAACGGGCTGTTGAGGCGGTGGGGTGAACATCATGGGCTTCCAGGAGCGGGCGGACGTCTTTCGCTGCGCGGCTGATGGTCATGGCGGTGGTATTGAAGAGCTGGCCCAGGAGGTCCATGGGCGCGAGTTTTCGCAGGTGGAGCACGGTGGCCAGGACCCGGTCAGCTGAGGTGAGCTTGGCTTTGGCACCTGCGCCAGGGGCGACCCTGCGCTCGTGGCCTCGACGCGCACGGAGTACTTGCTCACGCTGAAGCTCCATCTCTGGAATCAACGCGTCGATGACTTCACTGAGTTGCCGGCGGGTCATTCCGGTCAGTTCCGGGTCCTGGAGTGCATGCCGCGTGAGGTGAGTCGGTCGGTCCGCCAGGGCCTCGTCCGGTGTGGTGCCGTTGGCCGCCGCGTCCACCGGCTGGGAGTGGAGGGTGTAGTTCCAGTCGCCGTGGAAGCGATGGCGGGTGATGGGCAGGGCAGCGATCTCGTCGTCGCTGATGCGGATGCCGGTGGGGTACTCGCCACTGTCGAGTTCAGCCTGGACGGTGAGGCCGGTCCGGCTGGTGGTTGCGGCGATGGTCTGAATCATGACTTCGTGGCTGGTCAGGGGCCTGCCTCGCCAGTTCATGGTGATGTGGGAGAACAGTCTGTGGTGAAGTAGGCCCGAAGCGCGGTCTCGTCTTTCGAGCGAGCCGTTTCTTCGGGCCTCTTCCCGCACCCGGCGTGCCACTCTCATGGCACCGGGCGCTCCACAAGTCCCGTCTCACTGCCCCTGTTGATCTTCATCCGATGGTCGGCCAGGGGGAAGGGATGACCGTTCCCCGGTATCGGTAGCGCGTCGTGCGTACCTTGCCGGGATCGAACAGTGTCCGTTCCTCCCCTGCCGGCCACCATCCCCCGCCGCAGTAAAGACGGCGGAGATCCTTCCTGTTGATCCGGAGGTGTTTGCGACGCAGCCACTTCATGACCTGGCTCCACGTGTACGAGCTCAGGTACTGGAAGGTCGCGCTGGACACCCCGGGGCGGAAGTACATGCACCAGCCGAACAGCATCCGGTTGATCTGGATGAGCAGTTCGTCCAGTGGCAGGCCGGTGGCCGTTCTGCGGCGTACCGCCTTGACCTTGCCCATCGCGGCCGTCAGGGCCTTGCGCGAGGGGTAGGTGTAGACGTAGCTGCGACTGGAACCTCGTTTGCGGTGGCGCTGGATGCGCCACCCGAGGAAGTCCAGTCCCTCGTCGATGTGGGTGATCAGGGTCTTCTCCACGGACAGGCGCAAGCCCATCGTGGACAATACCTCCGCGATCTCCTCGCGCAGAGACTCGGCGTCGTCCTTGGTGCCCTTGATCATTAGGCACCAGTCGTCCGCGTACCGGGTCAGCCGGTAGTTGGGGAGACCTTGACGAAGCCGCTTGGTCCGCGCCCAAGGCGTGGACCTCGGGCCTCCCGGAGACTGGGCGATGTGCTCGTCCAGGACCGACAGCGCCACGTTGCTCATCAACGGCGAGAGAATCGAACCCTGTGGGGTACCGGCGGTGGTCTCTCGAAGTACACGGTCCTCACCGAGGATGCCCGACTTCAAGAATGCCTTCACCAAGATCAGGACACGTTTGTCTCCGACGCGCTTGCGCACCCGGTCCATCAGAGCGGAGTGTGAAATCTCGTCGAAGCAGGCCTTGATGTCGCCCTCCACGATCCACTCATACGACTTGGACGTGAAGAACCGCACCTCGGCCACCGCGTCATGAGCCCGGCGGTTCGGACGGAACCCGTAGGAACACGGCAGGAAATCCGCCTCGAAAATTGGCTCCAGCACCAGCTTCAAGGATGCCTGCACCACCCGGTCCGCGATCGTGGCGATCCCCAGACGGCGCAACTTGCCGCCCGCCTTGGGGATCATCCGCTCCCGCACCGGCAGCGGACGGAAACTACGGTTCTTGATGCTCTCCCGCAGTCTGCCGAGGAACTCCTCGACGCCCGTCCGCTCCGCGATGGACGCCGCGGTGCGGCCATCCACCCCGGCGGTCTTCGCACCCTTGTTACCCCGCACCTGATCCCACGCGACCAGCAGGAACGCGGGATCGGCACAGAGGTTGAACAGGTCATCGAACCTGCGATGAGGATCATCGCGGGCCCAACGGTGCAGCTTGGTCTGGATCTCCAGTACCCGTCGCTCCGCCCCATAGGTGACGGCCTCAAGTTCGTCGGTATTCACCGGCGAGAACCTCCTGGTCTTCCAGCACTTCGGCCACTGACTTACTGGCCCCCTTCGCCATGTACGCGCCATTAACGCGCTCGGACTACTACGGGGCCTCCGCCACGTACTGGAGCCATCAGCCGACAACGGGCCTGCCCACCGGCTGACTGGATATCAGCCGGGAAGGGCGGTTCCAGCACGCTTCCCACGTTCACCACTTACCGGTCGACGAGCGAGCCGCCCAGCTCTACCCCGACAGCATCGCCACGCCTACGCCGCAGGCATTCAACGTGGCCTCCTCACCAGCATCGAAAGACCGGCTTCGAAGTCGCCGCCCGACAGGCGGCGTGCGCTGCACCCGGCCCATATCCTCCAGATTGGAGCCGGTGGAACACTTACGGGACGTCAGGCACTGGTTCCTCTCGTACGGCGTCTCGTCTTGCTTGCCGGACCCGCGCCGTCTGGAAGTACCGACGCGCTCCGTCGTTGTCAGGGCTGCTCCTACCTCCCCGTGCGTCTCCACGGATCGGCTGCCCTCAGCTTCACCGGACTGCTGCGACAGTCCGGCAGCAGGGGTCTTGCACCCCTGCCCGGTAACAGTGGCGCCTCGTGGCGCACCTCGATCTTGTTCCACTTCGAGGTGCCGGGCGGAAGGTGGCACACGGTGATCTCAAGGCCGGTCTCGGCAGCGAGGTCGGCGAGGTGGGTCTTCCAGCCGCGGGTGCGGTAGCCGTTGGAGCCCCCGCCGTCGGCGGTGATCAGCAGCCGGCGGGCACGGGGGTAGTCGTGTCGGCCGCGGGCCTGCCACCAGCGCCGGATCGAGGCGACAGCGAACGCCGCGGTGTCGTGATCGGTGCCGATGCTGACCCAGCCGGTGTTCGCTGTCATGTCGTAGATTCCGTACGGAATCGCCTTCTCGGCCTGGCCGGGGAAGTCGTGGGTCTTGACCCTCACGGGCTGCCCTGCGGGCTGCCATTCGTGCCCGGCGTTCTTATAGTCGCCGATCAGTTCCTTCTTCTTGCTGTCCACGCTGATCACCGGGTCACCGGCGTCCCTGTGGTCTCGTGCCTGCTCGTTGAGGTAGCGGAACTGGGTGTCCCGGTCGGGGTGCTGAGCACCTTCGATGGTCTTGGCGTTGGCCTGCAGGCTGAAGCCTTCCTCCCGCAGCAGGCCGGCGACCGTGTCGGCGGAGACCCGATGGCCCTGCCGGGTCAGCTCCGCTGCCAGCTTCCGGGTCGACTTCGTCGTCCAGCGCAGCGGCGACATCGGATCACCCCGCTCGTCCGGCTCGACCAACCCAAGCAGAGCCGGCCGTAACCCCGGATCGAGGTCCGCTGCCCTCTTCCGGCCACCACCAGGTCGACGAATCCGCCCCAACGACGCCTGGCCAGACTCCAGTTCGGCCGCTCCGCGAGAGACCGTACCCTCCCGAACCCCGGCCGCCGCGGCGACGAGCCTGATCCCACCACGCCCCAGCGATAGCGCTTCCGCTCCTATGGCCAGCCGACGCTGACGCTCATCGAGATGCGGCAACAACAACTGGAACTTCGCCGCCAGGACATCCTCGATCCCCTCTGGTCTCCCCATACCAGAACAACGAGTCCGACCGTTGGAAGCCACGACTTGTTTCCCGGCAAGCCCTTAAAGCTCATAACGCGATCACGGTGAGCGCGGCTGGTGAAGCGTGACCGGTACGACGATGCGGCCGCTCGTGATTCGTGAGCATCAGGCCGTGGATCGTGGATGCCGAGTTGTGGGCGCTGATCGAGCCGGTCCTGCCGCCGTGGCCAGAGCGGTCGCCGGGCCCTCGGCCAGTGGATGACCGACGGTGTCTGCAGGGCATCTTGTACGTGCTGTACTGCAACATCGGCTGGCAGCAGCTGCCGTTGGAACTCGGTTTTGGCTCCGACCAGACCTGCTGGCGCAGGCTCGGCCGCTGGCACGAGGCCGGCGTCTTCGACGCGTTGCACCACCTTCTACTGGCCGAGCTGAATGTGGCCGGAGAGCTGGACTGGACACGCGTCTGCGTGGATACCTCCCATGTGCGGGCGAAAAAAGGGGGCGAGGCGACGGGTCCCTCGCCGGTCGACCACCGCAAGACCGGCAGCAAACACCACCTGATCTGCGACGGCAAGGCACCCCGTTCAAGGTGATCACCACCGCGGGCAACGTCAACGATGTCACGCAGACGCTGAATCTGGTCGACGGCATCCCACCCGTCGCCGGCCGGCCCGGCCGCCGCCGCAACGTCCGGACGCCCTGCGGGGCGACAAGGCCTACGACAGCAACCCAAACCGGCGTGAACTGCAGAAACACGGAATCCTGCCGGTCATCTCCCGCAAAGGCTCACCCGACATCCACAGCCTGGGCAAGCTCCGCTACGTCATCGAACGGGAGGGGCGTGAGGCTGCTAGCGGATCACTTGGCCTCCCATTTCTGCCAGTTCGATCCGTCGCAGGTCCAGATTCGAACCCCGCTGCCGCTGCCGCTGCTGTTCATCAAGCCCAGGCACAGGCCCGAGACCGCCGCGTGGATCGTTCCGTCCGTTTGCATTGCCCAGATTTGGCTCTCCAAGTTGTTGCAGTCCGCGATGACGACCCGTGCCCCCGGGGCCAGGACGCCTCCATTCACGTCCAGACACTTGGAGATTCCGACCTGAAGAACTGCTGAACTAGGCCAACCCGGATCGAACTTCCATTTTTGATTGTTCCCGCCGTTGCAGTCCAAGATGTCCACCGGGGTTCCGTTGGCCGTGTCGGATCCAGGGGATTCCAGACACCGTCCCGTGGCCATATAGGGCACCAGTGAGAGGACCCGACTCGCAAGCCTCTCCGAGCCCTGAGATCCAACGCGGCTGACGCTGCGGCTCTTCTCGTCTCTGACCGTAGATGCCTGAGCGACTTGCACGCAGACCAGCGCGGCTGAACTGAGCACGGCCGCTGCTACGAACCCGCACCTTCTGGCACCGTTCTTGAGGTTCATGACGGATCCCCTTCTCTGTGCACCCCCCTGGTACGGGAAGCACGACCTAGAAGAGCGCGGATCGCCAAACGGAAGAAGGGATTGTGTACGCGATTCACCCCTGAGGGGCGCAAGTATGCTCAAATGGCCGCCGAGGTAGGCGGATCAACCATGCGGGAGCCGCCGACAGCCCGCAACACCGTCGGTGGCCGAGGGCCCGGCGACCGCTAGTCCACCAGTGCCGGATTCGACACGGTCTCATGGGCAGGGCATTTGGCGATCCGAACTCCAGCCGTTGGTGCTGCCCCAGGTGCGGTGCCACATCCGGCTGTTGTTGTGGGCCGTGGTGGACGTGGTGGAGCTGTCCGAAGTGGGAGGCCAGTGCCGGACCGTGCGAGGTCATGCTCGCAATTTTCTGGCCGCCGGTCGACCGGCTGCCGTTGAAGGCGCCCATCCACACCTGACGACTCATCAGTCATCGCCGACGGCGTGCGTCAAACGTGCGTCGCGTGCGTCAGATCTGCGTCAAGATATCGCCCGTAACGCACACAGCGCACATAATGCACACTGCCCTAACTTGCAGGTCAGAGGCTCTTTCCAACGGGCTCAAGGATCGCGACGCACTCGACATGATGAGTCATCGGGAAAACGTGCACTGAGGGCCGCCGGGCGGTTGACAGTGAGCCGACATGCCACTGCTCGATGCCGGGGCCATTTCACGTGCCCACTCCAACCAGCTTCTGGCCGATTTCAGTGCCAGCTCGTCCACGCCGCTGCCCGGTTCGGCAAGCCGGCGTTCCAGAGCATCGCAATACGCTCTGAGCACGGCGGCCTCCTGCCGGCGTCCGGCCTCCTCGCTCAGCACCTCTGCGAGTTGATCCCGAACAACTCGCCTCCTCGCCTCCTGCATGGCCGCCCGCCAGCGGACCTCGCCCTCTGCCCTGGCCCGCTCCTCGCACTCCCTGCTTCGAGTGTCCTCCAGCGCTCGCGCCTCGATCTCCCCAAGGATCACCCCCAAGGCGTCCTCAAGCACCCTGCTCTTGCCATCTCGCCAGCGCCCCGACCGACCGGACCGGCCGTGGTCAAGCTCGACGACAAGGCGCGCGGAGCGCTCTGGATTCGTCGACTGCGGAAACTCCTGCCTGACGGTGATGGCGCACGCGAAGCCGTCGGCCACCACGTCCACTCCGGCCTCGCGCCGCGAATAGCACGACCGGCTCTGCCTGACCTCCTACCCTCGCCGCACCGTCTCGGAAGCCAGCGCCTGCAGCATCAAGAGTGATCGGCGACGAAGCACAGCGGGAATGACCGGCTGTCCGTCATCGTCCTTGAGCGCAGCCACAGCCGGATGGGGAGAACTCGGTCGCGTGGGGACCGGCACCACCGAAGCATCGGCCTTCGGCCGCTGAGTCCGCGAGTTGGGATGCGGGCCCTCGGTGAGGAACATCTCCAGCCCGCGTGCGCCGAAGCGGGCCTTCTCGATGCGTCTGCCCTTCGGTTCCAGGCCGTGCCGCTTGGCGTAATCGACTACGCGCCGCCACTCCGCAACCTCGTCGTCATCGGGGTCGGCGAGACGGACGCGCGCCTCGGCGACCAGACGCTCGACCAACTCCAGCGCCTTCGCCCGTCGAGCGCGCCCGATGGGCCGCTCACTGTATGGCGCCGGACAGTGCTTTCGAGCGGTCACTTCGCGCCGCGCTCCGTCCTTCGTCAACGCCGAGGGTCCGACTGACACTGCCTGGAGGCTTCATCCGTAGACGCCGGATCGTCGGGATGACGACCACGCCACAGCTGGAACCGGTCGTCAAGCACCTGGACGACCGGCTCTATCGGCTCCCGGCACGTTCGCCACCACCGCCGGCGTGGGCTGGCAATAACTTGCCGCCACTCGCAGGCACGCCGTCGGCGCAGCCCGAGCTCTGAGGCCCTCCACCGACGACCATCGCTGCGGGCCCTGGCCACGGAACGACAGTGCGCCCTCGCTCCCCCCACAACCAAGATCCGGGCCAGTTGCGGGCCAGCACCGGCCCACAGAAGGCCGATACCTTCATTTTGCCTGGTCAGGAACTGTGTGGCGCGTGTACCACCAGCACTCCAAAAACGTTCTAGTCAGTTACTGCGAACCTGGTCGGCTGCTGCTGGATGCGTCGGCGAAGCAGCTCACTGAACCACCGGTGCTCGCTGCCGACGTGCCGCGTGAGGTCCCCGAGAGTCCCGCCGGGGCAGGTCGGCTGCGGGGTGGAGGGTCGGCTCCCGTGACCGTGGCGACGAATGCGGCGGTCTCGGCTGCGAAGGCCGCTCCGTGCTGGGCGGCCCAGGCCGCCCACAGCGCCCCGCTGCCTTGCTTGGGACACGGGTCGGCGGCATCCGCTGAACTGCGGCCGTACCTCTGGTCACGCGCTATCGGCCGACCCGTGGCCCGGCGGGTGCCGGTTCGGCGAGAGCGAGGCCGGTCCGGTCGAGCGGGCGTACTCGGTGGGAGTCTGACCGTAGTGCTTCTTGAAGGCGCGGGTGAAGTGACTGCCGTCCGCGAACTGCCAGTGTGCGGCGAGTTCCGAAATGCTCAGGCGCCCTGACGGCGAGACGAGGGCGAGCCGGGCCTCATGCAGTCGCCGGTGGCGGATGTAGGTGCTCACCTGCTCTCCCACCGCGGCGAATGCCCGGTGCAGCGTGCGGACGGAGACGTTGAGTTCACGCGCAAGCATCGCCGGAGAAAGTTCGGGATCGGCGAGCCGACGGTCCGCGAGGTCCTTGGCTGCCTGGGTGAGCGCGGGAGCCAACCGGGGCTCTACGTCGTCGAACCGGCCCTTCACCACCGCCTTGGTCAGCTCGATCAGGGTACCTTGGGCAGCTGCCACACCGGCCGGGCCGAGGTCGGCCACGGTCATGTGGATCATGTCTGCAAGGGCCGTCAGCAAGCGCACCTCGGCCGAGTCCGCCGGCCCGGTGACGACCCGGTTCCCGAGCAGGGGTTTGAGCTCGCCGGGGGGCAGGACGAGGAACTTCGCCGTGAGGTGCGCCGTCGTCTCGAAGGCCGTCAGGCGCCCGAGGTGCCGGACGAGGAACTGCCCGGCCGACACGGTCTGGTCGCCGTAGCCGGACGGGCCGCCCAGAGTCCATGCGCCGCTCCGCACGACATACATGGCAACCAGATCCTGATCGCCGCCCGGGACGTCCGCGGTCCGGGTTGCCGACGCGGCGTGGAGATCGGCGATCGCCGCGCCATGCACCTTGGCAACCTTGCCCTTGACCCGGAAGTCACCGATCGTGTCCGGGCTGAAGGCCGGCAGTTGGAAGACATCGTCGCCGACCTGCGTCTGCCACCCGCGCCGGAAAACGTCGAGTCCCCGCGGTGCGGAATCCGGGGCGGTCGAGTCCACTGCGAACACCCCGCGCGCGCCGTCGACCTCCGCTCCAGTACCGTGCATCCCTCTGCGATCCCCTCGTCTTCATTGCTTCAACGCCGTCCTGTGGTGGTCGTGTTCCGCAGGACGGCGCCATGACCCATGTGGACACCGTGCCAATCTTCCTATAGACGGCTCGCATTGCAGCGGCCGGGAGGCAGAGCTGATGCTTCTGATGCGGCGAGATGAACGACGCGACCCCTGACGATCAGGTCGCAGCCTGATCGTCAGGGGTCGCACGCGCGCTCGGTCCTCCCTCATGGGCTCGTGCCGGGGACGTCTTCGCCACCTCGGTCGGACCTTTCTCCGGAGGTAACGGTGAGTGGCCGGCGCGCAGTTCGCCGTGTGGGCCGATGGCGTCGGCCACGCCCAGGCCGGCGGGCCATGCCGATCGGCCTGCCAAGCCGTGTCGGCCGAGATCATCCTGTCGCGGTCGTGTCCCACCGGGAACCCATCCGTGCCTGTGCCGGCTCCGGTCACCTGCAGGTTGCGCGGCTCGACGGTCAGCGGGCGATCGAGATCGCGAAGGGGGTGAATCCGATGGACCGGATGACGTGCGGGACGAACAGTATCGCGGCCTCCGTGGCGCGGGCGGTCTGGATCCCGCCGAGGTCGGTGATCCATTCCTTGCGCCAGCCGAGGTCGATGAGCAGTTCAAGGACGGTCCGCTTGGCCTCCGGTTCCTCGCCGGAGAGGAAGGCGGTTGGCGTCTGGGTGAGCGTGGCCGGGGCGGTCATCACCGGGAAGAGCATGGTGTTGAGCGTCTTGACGACGTGCGTTTCGGGGAGCGCTGCCTGGAGTTGCTCGGCGAGGCTTGAACCGGGGTGGATCAGGGCGGCGGGCAGTCCGTCCGGTCCGTCGACGGTGGCGTTGGAGACGTCCACGAGGATCTTGCCGTGCAGCTCTTCGCGCAGGGCGGCGAGACGTTCCAGGGAGCCGGCGCCCGGGGTGGCGTTGATGACGATCCGGGCCGCCCGGGCGGCATCGGCGGCGGCGCCCGGCGCGCGGTCCGCGACGGTCACCTCGTGCCCTGCCAGGGTGAGGGCTTTCGCCAGGTTGCCGCCGACGCGGCCGTTTCCGAGAACTGCGATCGTGGTCATGATGTTCTGGTCCTTGCGTTGGGTGCGGGTTGTGGTGTGCGGGGTCAGCGGGAGAGCGTGGCGACGGCTTCGGCGTGGACGCCGGGCGCGGCGGCCAGGAAGCTCTCGCTCTGCGGGGTCCAGGGGCGGCCCTCGGCGTCGGAGATCTGTCCGCCGGCCTCGGTGACGAGCAGCGCGCCGGGCAGCAGGTCCGCTCGGGCGCCGGCGAACTGCCAGAAGGCGTCGATGCGGCCGGCGGCCACGTTCGTGAGGTGCAGGGTCGCGGGCACGGCGGTGCGGACGACGAGCGCGTCGAAGAGCATCGCGGTGATCGAGGAGCCGACGCGCCGTACGACCCTCTCGTCCTCGTCCGGCCGGGCCTGGCTGGTGGCCACGATGCTCAAGGCCAGGTCCGCGGTCGGGGAGACGTGGAGCGGCCGGCCGTCGAGGTAGGCGCCGGCGCCGGTGAGCGCGGTGTAGGTCTCGCCGGTCAGCGGCAGGTGGACCACGGTGAGCACCGGCTGGTTCTCACGCACGAGGGTCGCGGTCACCGCCCACTCCGGCAGCGCGTGCAGGTGGTTGACGTTGCCTTCGGCCGGGTCCACGACCCACCACTCGCCGGGCGGCAGCGCCCCGCCGTCCAGCTCGTCCTCCACCCAGCCGGCCTCCGGGCGCAGGCTCGTGAGGCGGGGGCGCAGGATGTCCAGGGCCGTGTCGTCGTTGACGGCGAGCGCACGCATCAGCTCGTCACGGGTCTCGTAACGGACCACATCGCCGAAACGCTCGCGCAGCGCCGCACCGGCGGCGCGCACGGCGGTCGCGGTGCGGTCGAGCAGGTCGGCGTCGGAGGTGACGACGTCAGTGGTCTGAAGCGTTTCGGGCATGGTGGTGCTCCTGTCTGAGGAGGGGTGATGAGGCCGGTCGGGGTCGCGTTCGACGGACGACGGACGACGGACGACGGACGACGGACGACGGACGACGGGGGGATGAAGCGCGTTGTGGAAGCGCCGTGGGCGCGGAAGGCGGCTCAGTCGATCAGTTCGGCGGCCCGTTCGGCGATGGCGTAAACGGTCGCGTTGGTGTTGGCCGAGGGGATGGACGGCATCACCGAGGCATCGGCGACCCGCAGTCCGGCTATTCCGTGCACGCGAAGGTTCGCAGGGTCGACGACGGCATCGGCGTCGGTTCCCATGCGGCAGGTGCCGGTGAAGTGGAAGTAGGGGCCGGTGGCCTTGCGGATGAACTCGTCTGCGGATTCGCCGCTCGTCCCGGAGCCAGGCACCGCTTCCTGCTTGCGCCAGTCGGCGAACGCGTCGGCCTCGCCGATGCGGCGTGCCACTGCCAGGCCCTTGCGCATGACCTCCAGGTCACGGTCGTCGCTCAGGTAGCCCGGGTCGACGACGGGAGCACTGGCGGGATGGGCGTCCGCCAGGCGCACGGTGCCGCTGCTGTGCGGAGCCATCGCGGAGAACGCTATGGAGTAGCCGTTGGCCGGCGGCCGGCCCCAAGCCGACGGGAGCGGTGCGGCGACGATGTAGACCTGAAGGTCCGGCCGGGCCGCGGCGGGATCGCTGAACAGCAGGCCCATCATTTCGGCCGGCGGGTTGGCAGGAACGAACGGTACGGGCTGGTCGGCCTCGTACACCACGCCCGCCATCGGATGGTCCTGCAGATGGGATCCCACTCCCGGCAGGTCGGCGACGACGTCGATACCGTGTTCCTCAAGGTGTTGGGCCGGGCCGATCCCCGACAGCATCAGGAGGTGCGCGGAACCGATGGCTCCCGCGGTCAATACGACCTCGGCGCTGTCGAGGAACAGGTGCTCGCCACCCACGGTGTACTCGACGCCGGTGCAGCGGCCGGCGGTGATGCGCAGCCGCTGGACGGTCGCGTCCGTGACGACGTCCAGGTTCGGCCGGTCGAGGAACGGACGGATGTAGGCGTCGGCCGCGCTCTGGCGGGCGCCGCCGGGCAGATTCATGTCACTCCACCCGAACCCGGTCTCCAGCCCGCTGCCGATGTCATCGGCGCGTGCGAACCCAGCCTCCACTGCGGCGTCGACGCCCGCAGTGGCCAGGGGATGGGGTTCCGGGACCGGGGCGACCGCGACCGGCCCGTCCGTGCCCCGCACGGAGGCATCACGACTGCGAGTGCTCTCGCTGCGGCGGAAATAAGGCAGCAGATCGTCGAAACCCCAGCCCGGAGCACCGAGTCCGGGCCATTCGTCGTAACCGGACCGGTGCCCCCGCAGGTGGTAGAGGCCGTTGATGCTCGACGATCCGCCGAGCGCCTTACCGCGCAGCACGTCAGCGGCCCTGCCTGTACCGGCCTGCACGGTCGAGGCGCCCAGCCAGAGGGATGACGGGTCGAACCCCAGGAACCCCCAAGGAGATGCCATCGCCTCGGTCGCGTCCCGGGCTCCCGCCTCCAGCAACAACACCCGCACGCCCGGGCGTTCCGAAAGCCGGGAGGCAATCACGCACCCCGCCGTCCCCGCTCCCACCACGACATAGTCATAAGGACTCTGGCCCATCATGTCTCCGCTTCCCACGGCAGCACTGTCCGGCCACCGGGTTTCAGAAAAAGGCTCCTCGACGATCAAAGAGCTGATTGCTTGCACGTACTAAAGGGGCCGAGAAGTCCGAGCCCGGCGCGCAGAAGGCGTGGAACCGGCTGATCAGCAGCGAGCGGGCTCCAGTGGAGCGGGGCTGTCCGCAGGAAGGCCGCGCGCGCTGCTGGTGCTGACGGACACCGAGGTGGCCCGGCGGCAAACGATCACCTTGATCCGACGGGCCTGGGAGCGCCCGGTCCGGCCATTACCGATCACCCCGTTGGGGATGTCCATGCCGGCGCCGGTGCCTGCGATGACGGCCTTCCGGCTGGACTTCTCTTGTTTCACGCGTTTCTTGTCCTTGGTGTGTACCCGTCCTGGAACAGCCCGGGTTTCCCTTCTGCCGTCGAATCTTAGGAATACGGACGCGGCGCGTACTTGAACCTCCGCGACGTTCGTTCGGAACCTCAGCGCCATACGTGTGGCGAGACAGTCGGCGTCACACAGCACTGGGTCAGGCTGCTCGTACACGCCGACCGACTTCTTGCCCTGCCTCAGGAGGCCGCCCCTTCCCACCGACGGCCGCGTGAACCTGGGTCGGCAGCAAGGACGTTGGGCGGCCGCAGTTCCGGCCACGGCGGGCCCGTGGCATCGGGGATGGGCGTCGATCCTGACGTCCGTCCACCGAGAGATCGACCTCTGGCAGCAGGTCGACGAGAACCTCGGCCCGGAAGCCACCCTCCGCCTGCTCTCCTGCACGGCTCCCACACCGAGTCGATCGGCGAGTGGTGGGGCTCCGGCTGGTACGAGACGATGGTCCGCCGCGCGGTTGTCCGCGCGGCGGACGACGGAAGCCTCCCAGCAATCATGCCCAGAACTTCCCGGCCCACCCACGCCAGGAGCGCCCGGGCAAAGATCCGGACCAGCTCCGGACCAGCCCAGACCAAGGGGGCGCATCAACTGACGTTTCCGCTGGTCAGCATGGGTGTGCCTCCCGTACCACCAGGAGACGAAGAATCTGCTGGTCTCCTACTCCCCGAAGAAGGTCGGCTTCTTCTAAGCACACAAAAGAAGGCGCCTGACCTGGGCTTTTGCCCAGCAGGCGCCTTCTGCTCCCGGGCCACGGCCCGGGCCGACAAACCCTCAGCCTGCTCGCGCCGCCGGTGAGGGATCGCCCATTCGCCAAGGCCCAGCTCGGCAAGGTCGCGTCTCGGACGCGAAGCCCGGCGGCCTCTGGCGGCCTCAGCGCGGCGCTGCCAACGACAGGCAGAACGCAGGCATTTTATGCCCGTACTCGGATTGCTCACCCACCCACCGAATGAGCGCGCCACTCTGCTCAGGGGAGAGCAGGATGGGTTCGTCGATCGCCTCGACAGACCTGGTGCGACTTCGGAACCCGGCGACCCAGCGACCCAGTCCGTTCAGGCCCGCCTTCGTTTCGGGGCTGCCGTCAGTGGGCTGTCAACGCGAGGGGACGAGCGGCAGGCTGTCGCTGTACCCGTTGACCGGCGGGTCGATCTCCTCGACCGTGGCGGGGTCGAGTTCGACCGGGGCGGACTGGGTGCCGAGCGTGCCGCCGGGGTGCCAGGTGCCGGTGACCGCGACCCAGGTGTCGGCGGGTAGGGAGGGTGCGCCCTGGACGTGGACCTTTACGGACTGTGCGTCCGCGGCGCAGCACGAGATGATGATCCGGGTGAGGTACCAGCCGTCGTGCCCTTGACCGAGGGTGACCAGGCCGCTCATCTGGACCGTCCGTCCCTTGATGGCCTGGGTGCTGTCCTGCTGCACGCGTCGCGTGAACTGCGTGAGGGTCATCGGCAGCGGTGAGGTGGCGGGCAGCGCCTCGAAGCTCGGCTGCTTCGTGACGACCTTGGCGGACTCACGGGAGGCGGTGTACGAGCCGAGGGCAGGCGGGGCGTACACGAGCAGGCTCAGGGCGGGCAGGAACAGCAGCCAGGCCACCCGGGGGACGCTGGAATGGTCGTGGCCGTGGCCGTGGCCGTGGGCGTGTGCGTGCGCGGGCTGGACCGTGTCGTTGGGCTCGTCGCCGTCGGCGGCCGCGTGCTCGTGGGTCTTCGTGGGCCTGCGCCACGCGTTCGGTCCGCGGTGGGACCAGACGTCCGCCGTCGCCAGCACCAGCAGCAGGACACCGGAGACGATCAGTACGGGCCGCATGCCCGGCTTGACGTACCTCAGGCACAGGTCGGTGAACAGCGAGACGTGCAGCAGGCCGGAGCCGATGAGGAGGAGCAGGAACGCCTGTGCCGACCGTTTCACAGCAGCACTCCTCCGATCAGGACGCTGGACAGCACCGCCACGACGGTCGTGGCGGTGGAGAAGCGGACCGCGAAGGGCCGGCCGAAGGTGCCCGCCTGCAGGGCGATGAGTTTCAGGTCGACCATCGGGCCGACCACCATGAACGCCAGCCGCGCCAGGGGCGAGAAGCCGGTGAGTGAGGCCGCCACGAAGGCGTCGGCTTCGGAGCACACCGCGAGGACGATGGCGAGGGCCGCAAGGAAGAGCACGGACAGCCAGGGCGAGCCGGAGACCACGTCGAGGACCGAGCGCGGGACCGCCACGTTGAAGGTGGCCGCCGCCATCGCTCCGAGGACCAGGAATCCCCCGGCGTGCAGGAAGTCGTGCTGGAAACCGAGCCGGAACTCGCTCCAGCGGCTGCGCCCCGTCTGATGACCGGCGTACCGCGCGACAGGACGCAGCCACTCCTCGCGGCCCAGCCAGAGCCAGAGCCAGCCCATCACCGCGGCGGTGGCGAGCGAGGCGAGGAGCCGGGCCAGGACCATGGCGGGACTGCCGGGGAAGGCGATGGCCGTGGCGGTCAGGACGACGGGGTTGATGGCGGGGGCGGACAGCAGGAAGGCGAAGGCCGCGGCCGGGGTGACTCCTCGGCCGATCAGGCTGTTGGCGACCGGGACCGACGCGCATTCGCAGCCGGGCAGGACCACTCCGGCCAGGCCGGCGACGGGGACGGCGAGCGCCGGCCGCTTGGGCAGCACCCGGGTGAACACGCCCTCGGGCACGAAGGCGTTGATGGCACCGGACAGCGCCGTGCCGAGCAGCAGGAACGGCAGAGCCTGCACGATGACGGCGAGACAGACGGTCCGCCAGGCCTGCACCGCCGCCGCGTCCAGCCATCCGGCGCCGACCAGGATCACGACACCGCAAACGGCCATCGCCATGGCCCACAGGTACACCCAGCCGGGGACCGGTTCGCGGATGGAGGCGCCGTCGGATGGGGCGGCGACCCCGGCAACCTCAGCCATCTTGTGCACGCCATCTCCGCATGTCGGACGTTCGGATCGAAATATAGCCGGTGTCAGGCCAGGAGGACTGGACCGACTGCCCGCTCGTCCGCGATTCGTCTGCTGATGCGGCCCTGCTCCCCGGAGAAGGTCGGCTTCGTCTCAGCGGGTCAGCTCAGCTGGCGGCGGACCAGGTCGTGGAAGAGGCCGGTCGTGTCGGCGAGCAGGGCGGTGGGCGGGCCTTGCTGGACGATGCGGCCGTCCGACATCACGAGCACGCGGTCCGCATCCATGACCGTGGACAGCCGGTGGGCGATCACGATGCGGGTGGTGCGCAGGGCGCGGGTGGACTGGATGACCACGCGCTGGGCTTCGTTGTCCAGCGCGCTGGTGGCCTCGTCGAAGAACAGGATGCGCGGCTTGCGGATGAGGGCCTGGGCGATCATCAGCCGCTGGCGCTGGCCGCCCGAGACCGTGGTGCCGCCGTCGGACAGCATGGTGTGCATGCCCATCGGCATGGCCTTGATGTCCTCGGCCAGGCCCGCCATCGCGGCGGCTTCCCACGCCTCCTCCAGCGAGAAGGTCCCGGCGCCGCGGATGCAGTCGAGGAGGGACCCGGTGAAGGGCTGGGCGTTCTGCAGGACGACGCCGCACTGGCGGCGCACGGCCGCCTGGTCGAGCGCCGCCAGGTCCTGGCCGTCGTACAGCACGCTGCCCGAGACCGGCTTGTCGAAGCCGATCAGCAGGCGCAGGAGGGTGGATTTGCCGCAGCCGCTGGCCCCGACGATCGCGACGAACTCGCCCTGCCGGACGTGGAAGCTGATGTCGTCCAGGACCAGCGGGCCGTCGTCGCTGTAGCGGTACGACAGGTCCTCCGCCTCGATGGCGCCGGTCAGCTCGCCCGGGCGGGTGCTGGAGGGGGCCACCTCGGGGAGCTCCCACAGAAGCGGCTTGACCTGCTCGAACATCGGCAGCACCGTGGCGGCCGAGATGAGCGCGCCGGTCAGCTGCGTGACCGAGGACAGCAGCATCGTCAGAGCGGTGCTGAAGGTGAGGAACTCGCCGGCGGACATGGCGCCGCGCGCCGGTCCGGCCAGCAGTACGAACATCACCAGCGTGCACAGCGGCAGGTGGACCGCGCCCAGCACCGTGATGACGTTCTGTATCCGGCCTATGCGCTGGTGCAGCTCGCGGGTACGGGCGAACTCCCGGGCCCAGGCGGCGTAGGCGAAGCTCTCGGCCGCGGCGACGCGCAGCTTGGGCAACCCGCGCAGGGTCTGGAAGGTCTGGTTGTTGAGCCGGTTGCCGAGCTTGATCAGCCGACGCTGGTAGCGCAGCTGCCACAGCCCCAGACCCAGGAAGACCGCGGCGATGACGGCCAGCATGGCGACGGCGGCCATCGCCAGCGGGACGCTGTAGACGAGCAGCAGCACGAGGTTCGTCGTGCCCACCGCGCTCGCCTGTACGGATACCGAGCCGATACCGGACAGCACGCGGCGGATGGCGCTGATGCCCATGGCCGCACTGGCCAGCTCGCCGGTGGAGCGGCCGGCGAAGAACTTCGTCGGCAGCCGCAGCAGCCGGTCCCACACCGCGGGCTGCAAGGTGGCCTCGATGCGGCCTTCCATGCGCAGGATGGACATGTTCTGCAGCAGCATGAAGGCGGCCGAGACGACGCCGGTCGCGATGAGTGCCAGGGCCGTCTGCACGATGAGGCCGTTCTCGGCATCGGGTACGTACCGGCCGAGCACCTGGCCGGTGGCGATGGGCACCAGAGCGCCCAGGACCAGCGCGACCAGCCCGCCCAGGATGAGGCCGCGCAACTCCGGGAGGGTGCCGCGGACGCTGAAACGGAGCAGCGCCGCCAAGCCCACCCGCCCGTCGGGGAGCGGGCGGTAGAACATGACCGCGCGCGGTGCGAACGCGGCTTCGTCTGCCTTGCCGATGCGTTCCCGGGTGCCGGTGGCGGGGTCGACCGCCTCGTAGCCGCCGCGCCGCCACAGCAGGGCGACCGGCGTCCCGTCCTGCTCGCGCCGGCCCACCAGGGGGCCGCTGTTCTCCCGCCACCAGGGCCCGCCGAGCCTGACCGTACGGGTGCGGATCCGCGAGGCGAGCGCGATGCGCTCGACGGGGTCCATCCGCTCGGAAGGGGTACCGGAAGGGGTATCGGAAGCGGAACTCGCCCCGCCCGGTGCGGACCCCGGTTCGGACCCCGGTTCGCACAGCGTGATGCGGGCCTCGTGGGCGACCAGGCGGCACACGGCGAAGGTCGCGTCGGCGTCGGCGCCCGCGCCCCGTCGGGAGCGGCCGCCGGAGCGGCCGATGGAGGCCAGCAGCGCCCGGTCCGCCTGGGTACGCGCGGCCTGACCGGCCTCGATACCGGCCGCCGTACGGTCCTCGTGGGCGCGTTCGAGCTGCTCGATCCAGCGGTCCAGGGCGTACAGCAGCCGGTACTGCTGCTCGACCATGCCCTGCCACATCGCCGTGTCGACGAGGACGGTGCCCACCGCCTCCGTCTCGTACGCGGCTCCGTATTGGACGGAGCCCGGGGTGATCTGCATCCACAGGATGTCGTCGTCGGCCCCGCCGCCCTGCCCGGTGGTGGCGCGGCCGTCCAGCGGTGCCTGGTAGAGCACGCGCAAGCCGCGGCCGATGCCCCGCGCGAAGGCGTCGTCGAGCGGGCTCAGCCGGGGCGCGGGGGCGCCGTACGCCGCCTGGTCGGCCCACCCCTGCTGGTACGGGGCGCCGTACTCCGGGCCGGGCAGCTCCCGCAGCTCGATGCGGCGCAGCAGGCACCCCTGGAGGGGCCGGGCGACCAGGGTGTGCTCAGGGCCCTCGGCCGGGCCCAGCAGGAGCGTGCCGGCCTCCAGCCGGCCCAGGAAGTGCCAGTGGCCGGCCTGCGCCGCGTCGACGGCGAAGAGGTCCAGCTCGCCGTGCACGACGAGCCACAGCACGAGCGGGCCCTCCAGCGACAGGCTGCGCAGGCCCGTGCAGTCGACCGGCGCACCGAGTCCGCCGAGGGCCGCGACGACCGCGTCGACGTCCCTGGCCGCGGACCGGGCCGCGGCCCGGTCCGGGTGTGCGGGGGCGGCCGTGGCGTGGTGCGGGTACGTCACGTCAGTGCTCCTCGACCAGTCGGGCGTACGGGCCCCGCGCGGCCAGCAGGTCCTCGTGCCGCCCGCGTTCCACGACCGTGCCCCGGTCGAGGACGACGATCTCGTCGCTGTCGCGTACGGTGCTCAGCCGGTGGGCGATGACCACGCAAGCGCAGCCGCGGCGGCGCAGGTTGTCGATGATGACCTGCTCGGTCACCGCGTCCAGGGCGCTGGTCACTTCGTCGAGGACCATGATGCTGGGACGGCGCACCAGCGCCCGGGCGACCTCCAGACGCTGGCGCTGGCCGCCGGAGAAGTTGCGGCCGTCCTGCTCGACACGGCTGTGGATGCCACCGGGGCGGCGGGCGACCACGTCGTGGACGGCGGCGTCCTCCAGCGCGGCGACGACGGCCTCGTCCGGGATGGAGGGGTCCCACAGCGTGACATTGTCGCGGACGGTTCCTTCGAAGAGGAAGACGTCCTGGTCGACGAAGGAGACGGAGGCGGCCAGCGCGCCGCGCGGGATGTCCTCCAGCCGCATCCCGTCGATGCGGATGGCCCCTTCCCAGGGGGTGTGGAGGCCGGAGATCAGCCGGGAGACGGTGGACTTCCCGCTGCCGGAACCGCCGACGAGCGCCACCTGCTGTCCGGGGCCGACCGAGAGCGAGAAGTCCTTGAGCAGCGGGGCGTCCAGCGGGCTGTAGCCGAAGGTGACGCGGTCCAGCTCCACATGGCCCTTGAGGCGGCGGGTGCCGGTGCCCGCGGCGGGCTCGCGCCGCGAGAAGACCGGGTCGACGGGAAAGTTCTCGACGTCCTTGAGGCGGGCGACATCGGCCGCGAAGTCCTGGATGCGTCCGGCGACGCCGCCCAGGCGGGAGATGGGCGCGGTGAAGCTGGTCACCAGGGCCTGGAAGGCGACGAGCAGGCCGACGGAGAGATGCCCCTCCACCGCCCGCAGGCCTCCGATCATCAGGATCAGCGCGCTGTTGAGGCCGGCCAGTGCCGGCGCGACGATCGCCAGCCACGCACTGGGCACGCCGAGCCTCTGCTGCACGTCGAGGGTGACCGCGTGCTGTCCGGCCCAGCGGCGGAAGAAGGCGTTCTCGCCGCCGGTGGCCTTCATCGTCTCGATGAGCTGGAGACCGCTGTACGAGGTGTTCGTCAGCCGGGCGCTCTCGGCGCGCAGCTTCTGCGTGCCGGTGGCCCTCAGGTGGATCACGATCCGCATGGCCACGACATTGAGCAGCGCGATCAGCACGCCGAGGACGGTGAGCTGGGGGTCGTACGTCCAGAGCAGCACCGCGTAGAGCAGGACCACCACGGCGTCCACGCCCGCAGCGGCCAGGTCACGGGCGAGGGTCTCGGCGACGGCGTCGTTGGACTGGAGGCGCTGGACCAGGTCGGCCGGGCTGCGCTGGGAGTAGAAGGTGACCGGAAGTCTGAGCAGGTGCCGCAGGAAGCGGGCGCTGCCCAGGGTGGCGGAGATGATCCGCCCGCGCAGCAGATTGGCCTGCTGGAGTGCGGTGAGCGTCGCGGTGAGCACCAGGGTGACGGCCATCGACGCGAACAGCACGCCCAGCAGGGACGTCTGGTCCCCCATGAGGAACATGTCGATGTACGTACGGTTCAGTGCGGGCACCGACGCGCCGACCGCCACCAGCAGCAGGCTGGAGATCACGACGGCGGCCATGGTGCCCGAAGTGCCGCGCAGGCGGGCCGGCATGGCGCCCAGGACGCCCGGCCTGCGGCCGCCGCGGCGGAAGCCGTCGCCGGGCTCGAAGGTGAGCACGACACCGGTGAAGCTGGTGTCGAACTCGTCCATGGAGACGAACCGGCGCCCCTTGCCGGGGTCGTTGACGTACACGCCCCTGCGGCCGAAGCGGCGGCCCGTGCCGTCGTAGACGACGTAGTGGTTGAACTCCCAGAAGAGGACCGCCGGGGCGCTCACCCCGGCGAGCGCGGCCAGGTCCATCTGCATGCCCTTGGCCTTCAGCCCGTAACCGCGGGCGGCCTTGAGCAGGTTGCTGGCGCGCGAGCCGTCGCGGGAGACGCCACAGGCGATGCGCAGTTCCTCCAGCGGGACGAAGCGGCCGTAGTGGCCGAGCACCATGGCCAGGGCCGCGGCACCGCACTCCACCGCCTCCATCTGCAGCACGGTGGGGGTGCGTACGGTCCTGGGCGTCATGCCCTTGGGGGCGGGGGCGGGCTTGCGGCGCGTGCCGCCCCTGGGCTCGGGGCGGTGGCGCCGGCGCCCGGCGGGCGGCAGCTGGGGCGCCGCTGACCGCTGGGCGGTCACGGCAGCAGCCAGTCGACGGGGCGCTGCGCGGCGAGGTGGACGGCGCCGGTGACCGGCGTCGTCGAGTCGACGGCGTACGGGGGCCCGTCCGCGGAGGACCACTCGTAGCCGGAGGTGGTGGCGGAGGAACGTTCCAGCTGCACGAGCACCGCGACGGGGTTGCCGTGCCGGGAGAATTGTCCGGCGAGCCCGCTGTCGCCGAGGAAGCCGCTGATCTGTGCCGGCGTCTGGGGCGCGCGGCCGACCGCCTTGACCCGGCCGTGCAGCACGCCGAACCGCTGCCGCGGGACGGACTGGACGCTCAGGTCGACCGGGGCGCCCACCGCGATCGTCGAGCCGTCGCCGCCCGGCACGTACAACATGGCCACCAGGGGCTCGTCCTGGTTCTTCACCCGTTCGACGGTCGCGACGTCCGCACCGGTGGCGACGACCGAACCCACCTTGGCCACCAGTGTCGTCAACCGGCCGCCGGTCACCACGCGTACGGAGCGGTCCCCCTGCTCGGTACGGACGGTGAGCAGGGGTGCACCGGCGGCCAGCAGTCGGCCCTCCTCGGCGAGGACGCCGGTCACCTGTCCCGCGACCGGACTCTGCAGTACGTAACTGCCCTCGGCGTGGGTGAGGATGCCGGGTGCGCTCAGCTTGGAGGACACAGTGCCGGTGAGGGCCCAGAAGCTCGCGGCAGCCATGACGATGACGGTGACGGCCAGCACGAGCCGCCCCTGCGGGCGCGCGAAGCGTACGGGCAGATCGAGTTCCTCGGGCGATTGCAGCTGGGAAAGAGCCTTTTGGCGAAACTGCACGGACTATTCCTTCAACTGCGTTCGTATCGGCCGGGCACGCGGGCGCCCATGAACCCCGGAGCCGTGGGGGATGATCCGGGGTTCATGGATTTATCCCGATCAGAGACCGGCGTGACCGGGGTTCACCGAAACGCCGGTGATGCCCGAGACCAGGCCGGGGACGTGGGAGACGAGACCGGTCGCGGCCTGGACGGTGTGGAGGGAGCCGACGACGCCCACGACGTCACTGACGTCGCTGGTCACGGCGCCGACCAGGCCACCGGACACGCTGATGATGCCGCCGGAAACGGCGTCCAGCTCGGCGTCGGCGATCTCACGGGTCTCGATGTCGTTACGCATAATGCGCACCTTTCATTTGTTGGGGGGATTCAGCGGCGGCCCGGCTGACCGAAAATTGGCCACCATTCTTTCGACGGCCGCAGCGGGCAAGATGAAAGCACGCGAACGGGCCACCCAGCCAATCCGGCCGGCTCCCCCTCACTCATAAACGGCCGCCTCGGACGACCGGTGTGGCGTTTCATTCACCGAATGGTGACAAGTTCTCCGCAAGATCGAGTAACAGATACGGGCGACCCGTCACCCACACGGAATCAAAGGGACGAACACAAGCGAAACGCATGGGACAAGTCCGGCATTTCGCGGAACCGCGCAGGCCGATCACCCCGCCACGCACACGATGTGCAGATTTCCCGAAAGCACGTGGCGTGACGGGCCCGTCACCTCAAGGGCTCCAGCCCGTGACCTGTCCGTGAGTCCTGCACGCCGCCGCGGTGTCGGCACGTTGACCGCTCAACGTCAGCCTGTTACCCGATGCCTTGTCCTTCAGCCTCTTCAACTGGTCGTCCAGGTCCTGCTGGGCGCTCTTCGACAGCACCCAGCCCAGGGGTGCCTGTGTGCCGGGGCCCCGCACGTTGGCGAACGGCAGATAGTTGGCGCAGCCGAACGCCTCGTAGGCCCGCTGGCGTACGTTCGCGTCCGTCGTGTTCACCGCTGCCGCCTTGCCCTGGACCGGTACCAGGAGCTCCCGCGGCCGGCCCGGCGAGGGGGCTGTCGCCACGCTGTTGTAGCCGTTGTCGATCTGGACGAGCACCACCTCCACCGGGCGGGCCGGGACGGCGCCGCCGGTGGCCTTGCAGCCCACCACGGCCGGGCCGCCCTTCACCCGTTGGTTGTGGCAGGCGATCACCCGGTCGAGCCGCTCACGCAGATCGACGGCGGTCATGCTGCCGGTTCCTTCGACATAGCCTCCGTCGACCACGGACAGCCCGGTTCCCGGGTACCCGCATGTGCCGTCGACGAGCCTTCCGGAAGGGGTGATCCAGGGGAAGCGTGCGGACAGCAGCGCGGCGGTGGACCGGTTGACGTCCTGCTTCCCGCACAGGAATCCGCCGCGCAGGTCGATCAGGGTGGGCCCGCCCACCTGGGGTTCTTCCTGACTGGCGGCGGACCGGCGGGGCTGCTCGGGGCGCTGCGTACAGGAGGTCGCCCCGACGGGCCGGTCGAAGGCGCCGAGCTGGACGGGGGAGGTCAGCACCCGGCATCCGCTTTCGACCGCGGTGCCGTTGAGCAGCGCCAGCGGTGTCCAGCCAGCGGTGGCGGTCCGGGTCTGCCAGGTCGCGTAGAACGGGTCCTTCAGCTCCTTCTGCCGGTGCTCCCAGGACTGCTCCAGCACGGCTGCCCGGTCCTTCCCGCCGAAGCCGATGAACGCCCGCGGCAGGTCGACGTACGCCAGCCAGGCCACGGCTCCGGACAGGTGATCGTGCCCGAAGACCTCCTTGTGGCTCGGGGTCCGGCCCGGGACATCGGGTGCGGTCCGTGCGATCCAGGACATCGCTCCGAGGCTGCCGCCCGAAATGCCGCTGGCGGCGAAGACCGGGGCCCGTCCGTCCGACGGGGTGCACCCGGACCCGGCAGCCGGCCGGACGGGCCCCGGGGGGAACAGCTCGTCGAGCACGGAGCTGGTCCAGTAGGCCGCACGGACACCGCCACCCGATGCGGCGACGATCACCAGGGGCACGGACGGGTTGGTCCGGGGATCACCCGCCACATCGGCGGGGGACGCCGCCGTCGCGCAGTTGGCGGCGGCCCATCTCTCGAACGCCGCGTCCAGGTCCATGCCGTTGGACAGAACCGGTGACCCGGCCTCGGCCTTCCGGATGCGCACCTGGTGATGGCCTTGCTGGTCGACCACCGAGGCGATCAGGAACCAGGCCGCCAACAGGACGAAGACGGGGGTGCGCTCCAGCGTCAGGGCCCGGAATCCCGGGACCGGTGTGGCCCGTTCGGACCACCGCTGCAGTTCGTTCAGCCCTACCAGCGCCAGGCCGAGGAACACCGACAGCACGGCCATCGGGCCCGCCCAGACCGGCAGGTTCCATGTCCGGTCCCAGATGAGCGTGGCGACCGAGGACGCGACGAACAGCCCGCAGACGAGGGAGAGTACGAGATAGAGGCCGGACCTGCTGTGCCTCCTCGACGGCGGCATCGCCCAGCGCCACCGCTTCCAGTGAGCCCACTTCAACAGGTACGGCAGGACGAGCCCGGTCAGGGCCGCGAGCAGTCCGAGGAGGATGAGGAGGGCCGCCGGCCAGCGGCGGGGGCCGACGATGGCCGGCGCCACGGCGGAACGTACGGCGAACACCCCGAGGACCAGCAGCGGCAGCGCGGCGAGCAGCCGTGCGGTGGTCCTCAGACTCCTCCGCCGCCTGCCCGTGATCATGTCGGCGCGGTTCTGTGTCGTCCTCCTGGCCTTGGCGGCCCCGGCGACCCGCTGCGCGTCGGACCCGAAGGTCGCACCTCCGATCCAGGACAGGAAGAAGACGAAGCCGAGGACGATGGCGAGTCCCAGTAGGCCACGGGCGAGGGTGAAACCCAGGGCCGCGCTGACGAGTGCCGCGCCCAGCACCCACCACTGTCCGACCGGGGCCAGCGCCTTGTCCTGGGTGAGGGCCGTACGGTGCACGCTGCGCCAGAGCAGGAGCGAGAGGACGAAGACCGCGACCGGTGTGGCGACCGCGGTGGACATGTGGTCGAGCAGGCCCAGCTGGATGTCCGGCACCTGATCGGTCCCGACTCCGGCGATGAGCAGCAACAGCACGGCCGATACGAAGACCTGCACGCGCAGGACCCCGAGGTTCTCCCGCCAGGGCAGCGTCGTCAGCACCCTGGTGCGGGCGATCAGCACCAGTAGCAGCAGCGCGGCCAGACCCACCAGGGCCCACTTGGCGACGGCCGACCAGCCCACGATCTGGTAGAGGTCATCGATCCGGTCCGGTGTCGTGCCGTGCGCGGACAGCCTCCATTGGCTTGTGTCCTCCACCGCTTCCGCCAGCAGCAGAGCACCGATCAGGAGCCGACGCCGGGAGGGCGCGGCGGCCCAGAGCAGAGAGACGCTCGTCGGGTCCACCGGCTGGGGGATCAGGGCGCGGAGGGCGATCAGGGCCCGGGAGAGCAGCAGGAGGTACAGCAGGACGAGAACCGCGTCGATTCCGACGTACCAGCGGATCAGCAGTCGCGCCTCCGCTCCCCCGGTCGGTGGGGTGAAGACCCGGCGGTGTCCCCCGCTCGTGAACGCGTCGAGGCAGGACTGCACGCGCGGACCCGGATCGGAGCCCTTGTCCGTGTCCTGGGTGATGAGCGGCTTCTGCCGGTCGGGGAGGGTGCTGAACCAGACGCACCAGGCCGTGCGCGCCTCCGTACGGGCTTCCTCGGAGCTCGGGTCGAGCGAGACCAGACTTCCCCAGGTCGCGGACGGGGATCCCGGTGCCTCGATCCGGCCGAGACCGGCGTCCACCCGGCCCGCGGCGATGAAGAGGACCGTCAACAGGACCAGTGCCGGCGCCACCCACCACCGCATCCTCTGTGGCCACCGCTTCACTTCCTCGGGCATAAGGGCGCTCCCACTCGGTCGACACGCCCCATCGTGGTCACCGGTGGTGATCAGGGGTAAGCCGCCGAACGGGTGCGCCTCGAAGCCGGCCGGTCGGTCGGCCTCGACATGCAAGCGCAAAGCCACCCCACTACTATCGCTATGGGGTAATTCATGTCATTCAAGTTCATTCCCGGGGGCTAGTTGTGCCGCAGAAGCCGCTGCACTCCAGGGAGACACCATGGCCAGCCAACGCGCTGCCCGCCGTCCGGCCTCGGTTTACGCACTGGCCGGCATCCGGCTCTTCAACGGCATCACCGGACTGCTGACGCCCACCGTGCTCATCCGGCGCCTCGACCCCGACCGCGACCTCAGTCCGGCGGCCGTCTACGCATTCCGGCTCTTCGGGATCCGTACGATCCTGCTCGGTCTCGATCTGCTCACCAACCGCGGCCAGCGGCTCCAGGAAGACCTTCGTGAGGGCGTCCTGATCCACGGCAGTGACACCGCCACCGCCGCTCTGCTCGGTATCCGCGGCCAACTGCCGCCCCGCACCGCCGCCTTGACCACACTCATCTCAGCGGTCAATACGACCCTGGCCGCCAGCGCGGCCGGCTTCGGGAAGAGGAAAGGGAAGTGACCACGGGGTCCGGTGCCCCGCCGGCCGAGACGGGCTTCGACTACATCGTCGTCGGCGCGGGCGCCGGCGGTGGACCGCTGGCGGCCAACCTCGCCGCCGCGGGCATGCGCGTCCTGCTCCTCGACGCGGGCGGCGCCGAGGAGAACGACAACTACCTGGTGCCCGCCTTCCACGCCGATGCCTCCGAGGACCCCGTCCAGCGCTGGGACTACTTCGTACGGCATTACGCGGACGAACAGCAGCAACTGCGCGACAGCAAGCTCGTACCGGGCAAGGGCATCCTCTATCCGCGGGCCGGAACCGTCGGCGGCTGCACCGCGCATCACGCGCTGATCACCGTCTACCCGTACAACCGCGACTGGGACGAGATCGCGCGGGAGACCGGTGACGCGTCATGGCGCAGCGATGCCATGCGCCGGTACTTCGAGCGGCTGGAGCGCTGTACGTACCGCCCCCGACCCAAGGAGCCCCCCGGCAATCGGCTGCTGGCCGCCCTCCTGGAGCTTCTCCCCTTCGTCGGGGCCCGGTATCGCAACGACTCACGGCACGGGTTCGACGGGTGGCTGCCGACCCATCTCGCCGACCCCGAACTGATCATCCAGGACAAGGAGTTGCTGAAGGTCATCCTGTCCGCCGCCGAGGACACGCTCGTCGGCTTCCTCGGTCGGCCGCTGTCCCCTCTGGAGGGGCTCGGATCCTTCGTCGATCCCAATGACTGGAGCGTGCAGACCGAGGGCCTGCAAGGGCTGTGGCAGATCCCGGTCTCCACGGCCGACGGCCGGCGCAGCGCCGCCCGCGAACGCGTGCGGGCCGTACAGCGCGGCCACCCGGACAACCTGGTCGTCCGGACGAACGCACTGGTGACGCGGGTCGTGCTGGACGAGGACGGGGCGGCGACCGGGGTCGACTACCTGGACCAGCCGCACGCCTACCGCGCCGACCCCGGAGCCCAGGACGGCGCCCATGACGGTCCCGCGCCGCCGGCCTTGCGCAGGGCGCTCGCCGGCCGTGAAGTGGTCCTGGCCGCGGGGGCCTTCAACACGCCCCAACTGCTGATGCTTTCGGGCATCGGGCCGCCTGAGGAGCTGGAACGGCACGGCATTCCCGTACGCGTTGCGCTCCAGGGCGTGGGCGCGAACCTCCAGGACCGGTACGAGATCGGCGTGGTGAGCCAGATGGACCGCGCGTTCCCGGTCATCAAGGACTGCGACTTCCACGCGCCGCGGCCGGGAGCCGAACCGGACCGCTGCTACCGGGCCTGGCAGTACGGGGAAGGCCTGTACACGACCAACGGCGCCGTCGTCGGCATCACCCGCAAGTCCCGCCCGTCGCTGGACGCCCCCGACCTGTTCGTCTTCGGCGGCCCCTTCGACTTCCGCGGCTACTACCCCGGCTACTCACGCGACCTGACCCGCCACCGGGACCGCTTCACGTGGGCCATCCTCAAGAGCCGGACCCACAACACCAACGGCCGGGTGCGACTGCGCTCCGCCGACCCCCGGGACACCCCGCTGGTGAACTTCCACTCCTTCGCCGAGGGCACGGACGACGAAGCCCAGGACCTCGAAGCGATGGTCTCCGCCGTGCAGTTCGTCCGCGGTATGAACCGCGGCGCCGCCTCCGTGATCCGCCAGGAGCTGTGGCCCGGCGAGGAGGTCGCCGGCACCGAGAGTGTCCGCCGCTTCGTACAGGACGAGGCATGGGGCCATCACGCGTCCTGCAGTTGCAGGATGGGCCGGGCCGACGATCCCTCGGCCGTCGTGGACAGCCGGTTCCGGGTGCGCGGTGTGGACCGCCTGCGGATCGTCGACGCCTCGGTCTTCCCCCGCATTCCCGGATTCTTCATCGCCCTTCCGATCTACATGATCAGCGAGAAGGCGAGCGACGTGATCCTCGGCGACGTGTCGCGCACGCGAACCGCCGTGGCCACATCGCGACACCCGACCTGACCGGGCCCCCACACACAGCAGCATCCGAGGAGCACCACGATGAGTACGCAACGACGCGCCGCCCCCGGGCGGTCCGGCTCCGGATACCGATCGTCCCTGCCCTGGCGGATCATCATCCGCATCGCCGAGTTCGTCGACCGGCGCACCGGCTGGAACAACCTGGCGGTCACGCCCGGCCTGCTGGTCCTTCTCGGGCTGCGGGTCAAACTCCGGCAGAAGAACCTCCACGACACTTCCCGACTGCCCTCCGTCAATCTCCCCGAACCCGCGCCGCCCTCCGAGAGCCACCGGGTCAACCGGACCGCCGACGGCAGCCACAACGACCTCGACGAACCGCGCATGGGCATGGCGGGGACCCGCTTCGGCCGGAACATCCCGCTGGACAAGATCGTCCCGGCCACGCCCGAGAGCGTGCTGTCGCGGCCGAACCCGCGCGAGGTCAGCCGCGCCCTCCTCACCCGCCACGAGCTGATCCCGGCCGAGTCGGTCAACTCCCTGGTGGCCGCCTGGCTGCAGTTCATGGTCCACGACTGGTTCAGTCACGGAACCAGCCCCAAGGACCGGCCCTGGGACGTCCCCCTCATGGACGACGATCCGTGGCCGGACCGCCCGATGCTGATCATGCGGACACCGGACGACCCGACCCGGGACCCCCGCTCGCCCGCCGGGACTCCCGACACCCATGTCAACGTCTCGTCCCACTGGTGGGACGCGTCCCAGATCTACGGGACGGACGAGGCGGAACAACTCCAGCTGCGCACCGGCAAGATGGGCAAACTGCACCTCTTCGACAACGCGTCGAGCCCGCTCTCCTCCGATCCTTCCCGCGACCCCTCGCGCATGCCCGGCTTCTGGCTGGGCCTCGTCATGATGCAGAACCTGTTCGCCCACGAGCACAACGCGATCTGCGACCATCTGCACTCCGCCTACCCGTCCTGGAATGACGAGGAGCTGTTCCAGCGGGCGCGGCTCGTCAACGCCGCGCTCCTCGCCAAGATCCACACGGCGGAGTGGACACCGGCCGTCATCAGCCACCCCACCACCGTCAAGGCCCTGCGAGCCAACTGGTGGGGCATCGCGGGCGAGCGCGTCCACGACCTCTTCGGCCGGATCTCGGAGAGCGAGACCGTAAGCGGCATCCCCGGCAGCAAGACGGACCACTACGGCATCCCGTACTCCCTCACGGAGGAGTTCGTGGCCGTCTATCGCATGCACCCGCTCATCCGCGACGACTGGCACCTGCGCTCCGCCACCGACGACTCCACCCTCAGCGAGTGCACCTTCCGCGACATCGCCGGGCCCGAGGCGCTCAACGTACTGAAGACCAAAGGGATGGCCAACCTGCTCTACAGCTTCGGCACCCTCCACCCGGGACTGGTGACCCTGCACAACTTCCCCACGTTCCTCCAGGACTTCGAGCGCCCCGACGGAAACCGGCAGGACCTCGCTGCCACGGACATCCTGCGCAGCCGGGAACTGGGCGTCCCCCGCTACAACGCGTTCCGGCGACTGCTGCGGCTGAAGCCCGCGGCGAGCTTCGAGGAGCTGACGGACAACCCCGTGTGGGCCAAGGAGATCAAGCGACTCTACGACGGCGACATCGAGAAGGTCGACCTGACGGTCGGGATGTACGCGGAGAAACTCCCGGCCGGATTCGCCTTCAGCGACACGGCGTTTCGCATCTTCATCCTGATGGCCTCGCGCCGGCTGAACAGCGACCGGTTCTTCACCGACTACTACACCCCCGAGGTGTACTCCAAGGCCGGCATGGCCTGGATCGACGACAACAGCATGATCACCGTCCTGCTACGGCACTACCCGGAGCTGCGCACGTCTCTCGCCGGGCTGAAGAACGCGTTCGCGCCCTGGCACACCGCCTCCGGCGGCACACCCTCCTGACGGGCGCCTCGCGAGCGGCGGCAGGATATTCCGTACAATTATGGACTATATTTGGTTGGTATCCCTACATGCGCAGGTCGCCCGTGAGGGGAGTACCGACATGGCCGAACAGGACGTCCCGGAGAGGCGGGGGCACCTGAGCCGCCCGCTGGTGCTCACCGCGGCCGTCGCCCTGGTCGACCGGGAAGGGCTCGCCCGGCTGACCATGCGGCGCCTCGCCGTCGACCTGGGCGTGGAGCCGATGGCCATCTACCGGTACACCGCCGGCAAGGAGGCCCTGCTCGACGGCCTGGTCGAGGCCTTCTTCGCCGAGGTCAACGACCGGCTGCGGACCTCGGCCGAAGAGATCCGCGCCGACCGGGGGATCACATCGGGCGACGCGCCCTGGCGCGCCGAACTGCGCCGGATCGCCCGCGCCTTCGCCGCCGCGGTGCACGCCCACCCCGAGATCCTGCCCGTGGTGGCCACGCGCCCGCTCAGCGTGCCGGTGGCCCGGCGCCCCGCGCCGGTGCTCAGGCTCACCGAGCACATCCTCGAAGTGCTCGGGCGGGCCGGCTTCGACGACGCCACGACGCTGACGATCTACCGCGCGTTCGTGGCCTGGATCCTCGGCTGCCTCCTCGTCGACAAGCGCCAGACGGTGGACAACCCCGAGGAGCCGGACCTCATGCTGCGCCTGGGGCTGCACCGGATGCCCGCCGCCGAGTACCCGCGGCTGCGCGCACTCGTCCCGCGACTGGCCGATTACGACGACGAGCAGGAAATGATCGCGGGCCTCGACGCCCTGCTGAGCCGGGTGCCCGAGGCGCCCCTTGACTCGTTCTACGGCGGAAGCGCAGGCTGAGGGTACAAGGTATACATCGGACATACACATCGGACATACACGTACCGCTGATGTGAGCCCGACGGCGCCCGAAGGAGGCCCGTCATGTCCAACGAGTACACGATCCTCCGCGTCCGGGTCACGGTGAAGGACGCCGACACCCTGCGCGCGCTCCTACGCGATACCCGTCCCGACGTCGGCGGGCGGGTCGGCCGGGATGAGGACGGCAGTCTGAGTTTCGACGCCTACGTATCCCCCGAGAAGGCCCGGGCCCTCCCCCGCGAGGGCGTGACGGTCAGGACCCTGGACGGCGACGCCGCCGCCACCGGACGCGCCCGGCAGGCCGAGGTCGGCGAGGGAGACCGGTTCGCTCCCGCGGACGCGGTTCCCCAGGGACTCGCCCTCAAGGTGCAGGACACCAAGTACGCCTAGGAGGGACGCCATGCCGTACCTGAACATCACCGAGGTCGAGTCGGCCGTGACCAGCCTGGCCACCGCGTTCCCCGACACCTGCGACCTCATCGACCTGCCCGAGCGCTCCTTCGAGGGCCGGGCCGCCCACGCGCTGCGGATCGGCGCCGCCCAGCGAGGGGCCAACGACGCCGTCGTACTGATCGGCGGCGCACATGCCCGGGAATGGGGCAGCTGCGAAATCCTCGTCAACCTCGCGGCCGACCTCCTGCACGCGCGGAGCGGCGGTACGGGCCTCGCCTACGGCGGTACGAGCTTCAGCTCCGCCCAGGTGCGCGGCATCCTCGACGGACTCGACGTCGTCGTGTTCCCGCTCGTCAATCCGGACGGCCGGCACTACAGCCAGACCGTCGATCCGATGTGGCGCAGGAACCGCGATCCGGCCCAGTCCGGCGGCGACCCGCAAGCGATCGGCGTCGACATCAACCGCAACTACGACCACCTCTTCGACTTCGGGACCGCCTTCCACCCGGACGCCCCGGTCCGGGTCTCGACCGACCCGGGCGACCTGGATCAGGTGTACCAGGGGCCCAGCGCCTTCTCGGAGCCCGAGACGCGCAACGTCCGCTGGCTGCTCGACGCGTTCCCGCGGACCCGCTGGTTCGTCGACGTGCACAGCTACACCCAGGACATGCTCTATGTGTGGGGCGACGACAACAACCAGTCCATCGATCCGAACAGGAACTTCCAGAACCCCGCCTTCGACGGCAAGCGCGGACTGAAACAGGACCTGCTCTACGCGGAGTTCGTCCCGAAGACCGATGCCGACGACTCCGCCGTGCTCGCCGAGCAGTTCTGCAAGGCGCTGAAGGGCGTCCGGGGCAAGGTGTACACCCCCCAGTCCGCCTTCGACCTGTACCCGACCTGCGGAACCAGCGACGACTACGCCTACGCGCGCCACATCGTCGACCCGCAGAAGGGCAAGATCCTGGCCTTCACGGTCGAGTGGGGCAAGAGCTTCCACCCGCCGTGGGCGGAGATGGAGAAGATCGTCCTCGATGTCGACGCCGGGCTCGTGCAGTTCTGCCTGACCGCTCGCACCTAGTGCCGTGACGTACGTTGAGGCGCCCGCCAGGCGGGCGCCTCAACCGCGCCAGGCCCACGTCCAGGCCTATGCGGTCCGGTGGTAGAAGAACGGGTCGATGGACGGGGGTACCCGCGTCACGTTGTCCAGGTCGAGCAACTGGTGGCTCACGAAGTCCGCGTGGCGCTGGTACGTCACGCCCTCCGGGAAGTTGGCGTGGTCGGGCGTGTTGTTGCCCGAGAACACCCCGTAGAAGTCGCGGCCGACCGTGAGCAGCCGGATGTAGTCGCCCAGGAACGGCAGGAAGCCTGCCACGGGCACATTGGCCGGCGCCTGGTGCAGCACGTGGCGCTCCGGCGGGGTCTGCCAGTCGTCGGCCGTCAGCTCCAGCACCGTCGCCCACTGCCCCTGACCGAACTGCTGGTAGGCCAGTCCGAGCAAGCCGTCGGTGTTCACGGCCAGCGCCGGGTTCTTGGCGTTCGTGAGGGTACGGGCGTCGTCCGACCAGGCCTGTCCGAAGTCCGCCGAGTGGCGGACGTGCAGGATGCAGCCGACCCCCGCCGACGCGCCGACGCGGTCGCACCAGGCCACCCGGACGCGGGCCGCGTCCGTGGGGTCCACCGCGATCGCGAGATCGCCGCCGAGGCGCTCCTGGCCCATGAACACGTTGAACTTCTCGACCCGCTCCGTCGCCACGCGCTGGCCGATGGCCGAGTCGTCGGCGTCCTTCAGGTCCTGGAAGGGGTTCGTCCCGACGCCTCCGCCGTCGTCACGGGTGACCACGACGTCGAAGGTGACGTTCACGATGTCGCCGCCGCCGTTGGTGGCGTTCTGCCAGCTTTCGAAAGCCGCGTAGACCGTCCCCTCGGGGTGGAGTGCGATCCGTACCGGCGGCCCGTCCTGGCCGTCCGGGGTGCGCTGTTCGACGCGGTTGCGCGCGAATCCGGCGGGCGCCGGCGCCGTGCGGGCGTCGTCGGAAACGTCCACGGCGGCGCTCCTGGGGCTCCGCCCCAGGTCGTTGTTGGCGACGTAGACGCGGTCGCGGGTGACTCCGTTGACCTCGAAGCTCCCGGCCACGACGGACGGCTGGTCCGGCCTGTCCCGGGAGACGAGGACCTCCATGGGCGCCGTCGAGGAGATGCCCGGCGAGCGCAGGATCTGCATGCGCAGGATGTCCTGCAGGGAGGCTTTGGCGTTGAGGATGCCCGCGTAGAGGGCGCCGCCCTTGGACGCGAAGCTGACCGAGATGTCCCCGGTGCCCAGCGTCGGGGTACCGCCGGGGACGATGCTCCTCAGGATCCAGCTGTCGCCGCCGTCGGTGGATACGTAGACCGGGGCGAGGGAGCCTCCCATCGGGTCAGGGGTGAACGCGGTCGCGACCACCTCGTTGGGGTGCTCAGGGTTGACGGCGAGGTCGGGCTCGGCGTCCTGGGTGCGGTCGCCGCTCAGCGCGACGGGAGTGATGTTGACGATTTTGAGCGTGGGCATGTCCGCTCACCTCCGTGCCGCCTGCAGCGTTTCAAGCTTCTGCACCGGCTGGTAGTCATCGGGGTGGAGGATCTGGAACGGGGCCCACTCGGCCAGGGCGCCCTCGGTGGCGTGCAGGAACCACATTCCCTCCTGCGAGGCGTGCGGCTTCGGCGCCTGGAACCAGCGGAAGTCCCGGCTGTTCGGGTAGAGCACCGTGATCGGCCCCTCGGCGACCTCCCCCTGCTCCACGTGACCCACGTCGAGCCGCGCGAGCCACCAGTTGGGGGCGTGCTCCGAGACGTTCTCGGCGCTCGCCCGCTCGCCGCCCGCCCGGCTGGGGCCCGCCTGCTCCAGGCCCACGACGACGCCGATCACGACCGCGTCTGCTGCGTCGGCGTGCGTGACCATGTCCTCGTCCTCGATATCGCGCTCCAGCGCGGAGAAGGGCATCGCGTCGGCGGTTCTGGCGGCGCGGGAGAGGTGCGGCTGGACCGCGTCCGCGGGCAGCCGTCCGACCTCATGGACGGCGAGTCCCCGGCCGTAGACCGTTCCGTCGGTGAAGAACGCGGCCGCGTCGCCGACGGCCGGCGGGTCGAGTTCCGCCGACAGCTGTACGGTGACCTCGCTGCCGGCGAGCTTCTTGAAGGCGTCGGGCGCGTGCAGCACCGCGTCCACCTGGACCACGGCGGTCCGTTCGTCGACCGGTACGTCCGCCACTCGCGCGTCACCGAGCCGCGTGACCGTACCGACGAAGCTCAGCGGCGTCTTCCGGATGAGTTCCCTCACGTCCTCAGGCATGGCGATCCTCCTCTCGCCTCAGCCCGGCTCCGCTACCGCGAGGCGAGCGCGCCGGCTGGGTGGGTTCTGCGCCACTCCATCCGCGCGCCGAGGGCGCACAGGACGGTGACCAGGGCCGTAACGGCCACGATGAGCCACTCAAGGGCGCCGCTCCCGGAATCGGGCTCGACGCCGAAGAGGAGCTCGATCCAGTCGCGCCAGACGAGCGTGACCAGGAAGAGCAGCCCGGACAGGGTTCCCAGGGCGGTCTCCGCCCAGAAGCGCGTGCGGACCGGGCCCACAGGGTGGTGCTGGAGTCTGTGGAGGGCCATCGCGCGGCCTCCCCTCTGTGACTGTGCCGGTGCGTCTCCCGTGCGGGGCACCGGCTCGGGGCAAGGGTTCGGGTCGCGGAGCCGCGACCTCGCCGCCGCCGGCGCCCGTCAGAGGGAGCGGAGCGGCGTATACCTACGATGCACACGTACTACGTCCAGTCTCCGCGCGCCTGCAAACCCGGTCAAGGCCCGCCGGACGGCCCCGCGGGTGTCCGGCCGCTGCCGGGAGCGGGTAGGGATGCGGAAACGGCGGGTCGCCCCGCCGCCCGCCGAGACTGGAGCGCCGCATGCCCGTGAGCACCGACCCCGCCGGGGTTCCCCGGGTGTCCCGGCGGGAATTCGACGCCCTCTTCGACTCGGTCCGTACGTGGGGGCGCTGGGCCGCGGCCGACCGGGGCGCCTGGAACCGGGTCACCCCGGATCATGTGCGGCGGGCCGCCGCCCTGGTCCGGGACGGTACGGCGGTGCCCCTGGGGCTGCCCTGGAACACCCGGCCCGGCCCGGACAACGCCAAGCCCGCCCTGCACTACATGTCCGACCTCGGCGATGTGGAGCCCCCGGAACCTGCCACCCACAAGGACTTCCTCGCCGTCGACTACCACGGCAAGGCGGTCAGCCACCTCGACGCGCTGTCGCACGTCGCCTACCGGGGGCTGCTCTACGGGGGCATCCCGGCGCGCG
The DNA here is from genome assembly GCF_036346295.1 of Streptomyces sp. NBC_00536. Taxonomy (NCBI): domain Bacteria; kingdom Bacillati; phylum Actinomycetota; class Actinomycetes; order Kitasatosporales; family Streptomycetaceae; genus Streptomyces; species Streptomyces sp. NBC_00536. The sequence goes on from NZ_CP107819.1 coordinate 1,179,076, forward strand.
AGGTCATCGGCTCCGGCGGTGCCCGCTTCGGCTCGGTGGCGGCGCTGGGCCCGCTCGTGACCAGGGGCGTGCTCCTCGACCTGCCGGTCGTCCTCGGGACCGACTGGCTGGAGCCCGGACACGCGGTCCACGCCCGTGACGTCATCTCCGCCGAGCGGGCGCTCGGCGTCGCGATCGACGAGGGGTGCGCGGTTCTGCTGCGCTCCGGCCGGTTCCGGCGCCGCCGCGAGCTGGGTCCCTGGGACGTCGACGCGGCGAGCGCGGGTTTCCACGTGGACGCGATGCCCCTGCTGGCCGAGCGGGCGATCAGCCTGCTCGGCGCGGACGGGGACAGCGACGTCCGGCCCTCCCCGGTCGAGGGCGTCCACTCCCCCGTGCACGCCCTCGCCGTCGCGGCCATGGGGGTGCCCCTGCTGGACAACCTGGACCTGGAGGCGCTGTCCGCCGCGTGCGCGGAGGCGGGGCGCTACGAGTTCATGATCGTCGTGACGCCCCTCGACGTCCCCGGCGGGACGGGATCACCGGTCAATCCGGTCGCTCTCCTGTGAAGCGTGAAGCGTGAAGCGTCAAATAGCCGGGAGGCAAGTAGTCAGGAATATACTCAAACCTGACTGATTCGACTCATCGCACGGAGCGACCGCGGATCATCGCTCGGAGCGACCGCGGACGCGCCGGGCGGTTAGGGAAGTGATGCAGATGGGGGTCACGGGAGAGCAGATAGGCCCCGCACGCTCCCGTGAGCGGTTCCTGGTGGGCGAGTCGGTCGAGACCGGCGTACGGAGCCCGATCCTGAATTCGTGGCTGCGCTGCCGGATGCTGGGGCTGTCACCGGACCAGACCGAGCTGCCGTACCGGGACGACTTCGATCCGGACAGCCGGCTCGTACGGGCGGCCCGTCCGGTCCTCGACCAGTTGCAGTCCCGGTTCTCCGGGAGCCGGATGAACGTCTCGGTCGCCGACGCGGACGGCACGGTGCTGCAACGCCGCTTCGGCGATCCCTCCCTGGCCCGGAGCCTGCCCCCCATCCAGCGCGTGCCCGGCTTCGTCTTCGCCGAGCGGTTCGGCGGGACCAACGGCATCGGCCTCGCCCTGGCCGAGCGGGGCCCCATCCAGGTCTACGGCGCGGAGCACTTCGCCGAGCGCGCCCAGTCCAACGCCTGCTGCGCCATACCCATCCGTGACCAGCTCAGCGGGCGCATCGCGGGCGTGCTCTGCTTCGGGTACCCGCACGCCTACGAGCATCCGGCCCTCCCCGTCCTGCTCCGACGGGCGGCCGAGACGATCGAGCGGCGGCTGACCGAGCAGAGTTCGGCGCGCGAGCGCGGGCTGCTGCGGGCGTACCTCGATGCCGAACGGCGCGGCCTGTCGGGCGGGGGCGCCCAGGACGGGCACCACACCGGGCCGACCGCCCCGGCCCTGCGGTCCGGGTCCGGGTCCGGGTCCGGGTCCGGGTCCGGGTCCGGTGGGCTGAACGGGCTGGACGGCCTGGACGAACTGGTCGATCTCGAACTCGACCCGCACGATCAGGCGATCCTCAAGGAGAGGGCGACCGAGCTGATCTCCTCGTCCCGGCGGGCGGCCGTCGACGTGGTGCTCCCCCACGGCCGGGAGGCCACCTTGCTGAGCCGCCCCGTCACGAGCCGTTCCGGGGTGGGGGGAATGGTCGTCGAGGCCGTGCTCAGCAGCGACACCGCTCCGGTCCATCACCTCTCCGTCGCGCCCCGCCCCGTACCCTCCCGCGCCGGACCACCGGCCACCGGACCGTCGCCTGCCGGACCGCCGGCCACCGGATCACCGTCCGCCGGATCGCCGCCCCCCGGATCGGCACCCGCCGTCGGGCCCCGCCCCCGCATGGTCCGCGGCCTGGTGCTCGTGGGCGAGCCGGAGGTCGGCAAGTACGCCGTCGCGGCGCGGCGCCGCCTGGAGCTGCTGGCCGAGGCCAGCACGCGCATCGGCACCACCCTGGACGTGAACCGCACCGCCCTGGAACTCGCCGAGACGGCAGTCCCGGCCCTGGCCGACTACGTCACCGTGGACCTGCCCGAGGCGGTGCTGCGCGGCGACGAACCCGCCGGTCCCGGGACCGACCTGTACCGGACGGTGGTCCACGGCATCCGCGACGACTGCCCCTTCCACCCGGCCGGACAGCACGTGGAGCTCGGCTCCGCGAACCCCGTCCTGCGCTGCCTGACCGAAAGCCGCACGTTCCTGGAACCCGAGCTGAAGTCCGCGGCCGGCTGGATCGCACAGGACCCCGATCGCGCCCGGCGGATCATGGCGCGCGGCGTGCACTCCCTGATCGCCGTCCCGCTGCTGGCCCGCGGCGTCCTCCTCGGCATCGCGAGCTTCTACCGCGCGCAGGACCCCGCCCCCTACGGGGACGACGACGCCCGGCTGGCCCAGGAGCTGGCGTCCCGCGCCGCCCTGTGCATCGACAACGCCCGCCGGTACACCCGGGAGCACGCCCTCGCCCTGGCGCTCCAGCGCAGCCTGCTCCCGCGCGGTCTGCCCGAGCAGGGCGCCGTCGAGGTCGCCCACCGCTATCTGCCCGCCGAGTCGGGAGTGGGGGGCGACTGGTTCGACGTCATCCCCCTGTCGGGGGCCCGGGTCGCCCTCCTCGTGGGCGACGTCGTCGGCCACGGGCTGCACGCGGCCGCCACGATGGGGCGGCTGCGGACCGCCGCGCGCACCTTCGCCGAACTCGAACTCGCGCCCGACGAGCTCCTCACCCACCTGGACAACCTCCTGGTGCGGCTGGACCGGGAGGAGGGCGACGACCACACCACGGGCAGCAGCACCGGCATCGTCGGCGCCACCTGCCTGTACGCCATCTACGACCCCACCTCGCGGCAGTGCACCATGGCCCGGGCCGGCCACCTTCCGCCGGCCCTGGTCCGTCCCGACGGCACCGTGACCTTCCCCGACCTGCCCGCCGGTCCCCCGCTGGGTCTGGGCGGCCTGCCCTTCGAGACGGCCGAGATGGAGCTGCCCCCGGACAGCACGCTCGTCCTCTACACCGACGGGCTCGTCGAGGACCGCCACCGCGACATCGACGTCGCCCTCGACGCGCTGCGGCAGGCGCTGGCCCATGCGGGCCGGAGCCCCGAGGAAACGTGCCGGGCGGTCATGGCCGCCATGGCGCCCGAGCATCCTCGCGACGACATCGCCCTGCTCGTCGCCCGTACCCACACCGTGCCCGCCGACCGGATCGCGACGTGGGACCTGCCGACCGATCCGGCGCGGGTGTCCGGCATCCGCGCCGCCGCCACCCGGAAGCTGTCCCAATGGGGCCTGGACGAACTCTCGTTCACCGCCGAGCTGCTGCTGAGCGAGCTGGTCACCAACGCGCTGCGCTACGGCACCGAGCCGATCCAGGTGCGCCTGATCCACGACCGCGCGCTGATCTGCGAGGTCTCCGACGGCAGCAGCACCGCCCCGCACCTGCGGCGGGCGGCCACCACGGACGAAGGCGGGCGCGGCCTGTTCCTCGTGGCGCACCTGGCCCAGTCCTGGGGCACCCGCTACACACCCCGCGGCAAGGTCATCTGGGCCGAATGCGCCCTTGATGCGACGTAACAGCCGTTGTACGGGCAATTGCTGCTTTCCTGCCAGTAGCATCCTGCCTGTCCCACCCTCCGAGAGGGGGATCCGAGGTCGGCCCCGGAGACATCCGTGCATGACGCTCACGACGCTTCCGACATGTCCGGTACTTCCGGCACCTCGCCGAACCGCCCGCCCGGGGACTCCGGCGGGGAACCGCTCGTGCGGATACGCGGTCTCGGCAAGCGGTTCGGCGGCACCGTCGCGCTGGAGGGGGTCAGCCTCGACCTCCGCGGCGGCAGCGTGCTCGCCCTCCTCGGCCCCAATGGCGCCGGGAAATCCACGCTGATCAAGGTGCTCGCCGGGGTCCACCGGGCCGACGCGGGCGAGGTGACGGTGGCCGGGCACCCGCTCGGGTCCGAAGCAGCGTCCGGAAGGATGTCCTTCATCCATCAGGACCTCGGCCTGGTCGAGTGGATGACGGTCGCCGAGAACATCGCCCTGGGGACGGGCTACCCGCTCCGCCACGGCCTGATCTCCTGGCGGCGGACCCGGGAGCGGTGCGCCGAGGCCCTGCGGACCGTCGCCGGACACCTGGACGCCGACGCCCGCATCGCGGACCTCGCGCCCGCCGAGCGGTCCCTGGTGGCCATCGCCCGGGCCCTCGCGCGGCGGGCGGAACTCTTCGTCCTCGACGAGCCGACCGCCACGCTCCCCGCCGCGGACTGCGCCCGGCTCTTCGACGTGCTGCACACACTGCGCGACCGGGGGCACGCCGTCCTGTACGTCAGCCACCGGCTCGACGAGGTGTACCGGGTCGCCGACGCGTTCGCCGTCCTGCGCGACGGCCGCCTCGTCAGCGGCGGACCGCTCGCCGGGTACGGTCCCGCGCGCCTGGTCCATGACATCGCGGGCGGCGTACCGGCCCGGCGCGGGCCCGCCGCCGTCCTGCCCGCCGGCCGTCCTCCCCTCCTGAGCCTCGACGCCGTGACGACGCGGCGGACCCGGCCCGTCAGCCTGGATCTGGCGCCGGGGGAGATCGTCGGCATGGTCGGGCTGACCGGCGCCGGCCATATGCACCTGGGCCGCGCCCTCGCCGGCGCGCTGCCGCTGCTCGGCGGGCGGGCGCTGCTCGACGGCCGGCCGTACCACCCGCGCACCGTGGCCGCCGCCCTCGGCCGGGGCGTCGGCATCGTGGCCGCCAACCGCCAGGAGGAGGGCTGCGCCCCCGATCTGACGGTCCGGGAGAACTTCCTGGCCAACCCCCGGGCGGCCGGTGTGCCCGCGTGGCGCTGGCTCGGTCCCCGGCGCGAGCGGCGCGAGGCCGCCGCCCTGATCGAGCGCTACTCGGTGCGCCCCCGCGACAGCGAGGTGCCCCTCGCCACCCTGTCCGGCGGCCATCAGCAGAAGGTCGTCCTCGGCCGGGCGCTGCGCGGCCGGCTGCGGCTGCTGATCCTCGAAGAGCCGACCGCGAGCGTGGACGTGGGCGCCAAGGCGGCGATCCACCGGTTGCTCGACGACGCGGCCGCCGAGGGCCTGGCGGTCCTGCTGGTGTCCACCGACTTCGAGGAGGTCGCGGACCTCTGCCACCGCGCTCTGGTCTTCGTCCGCGGATCGGTGGTGGCCGAGCCGGCGGGCGCCGCCCTGACGCCCGCCGAACTCACCCGTGCCGCCTCGGCCATGCCCGCGATCACCGGAAGCACGACGGCCCCGTGACCCCCCGGTCCCCGCGCGGGCACGTCATCGGAACCCACGGTCTGCCGGTCCTGGCCGCCCTGCTCTTCCTGGTCTTCTCCGTCGTCCTGCCGGACACCTTCCCCACCCGGGACAACGTGTCCTCGATCCTCTCCAACCAGGCGGTCCCCGCCCTTCTCGCACTCGGGGCGACGATCCCCATCGCCACCGGCAAGTTCGACCTGTCCATCGGCTATGGGCTGGGCCTGGCCCACGTACTGGTGATGCACCTCATCGTCGAGGAGGGGACGCCCTGGCCGCTCGCCGCTCTCGCCGTCGTCCTCGGCGGGGCGCTGGTCGGCGCCGTGAACGGCGCCGTCGTCGAATTCGCCCGGATCGACTCCTTCATCGCCACGCTCGGCACCGGCAGCATCATGTACGCCCTCACCGGATGGCTCACCGACGGCAGCAGGATCGTGCCCGGCCCGGAAGGCCTGCCCGCCGCCTTCACCAGCCTGTACGACGCCCGGTTCCTCGGTCTGCCGGTGCCCGCCTTCTACGTCCTCGCCACCGTCGTCGTCCTCTGGGTGGTGCTGGAACGGCTGCCGTTCGGCCGGTACCTGTACGTCGTCGGCTCCAACCCCCGCGCCGCCGACATCATCGGCATCCCCACCCACAGGTACTCCGTCTACGCCTTCGCCGGATCGGGCCTGGTCGTGGGCATCGCGGGGGTCCTCCTCGCCGCGCAGCAGCAGATCGGCAACCCGAGCGTCGGCCTGGACTACCTGCTGCCCGCCTTCGTCGGCGCGCTGCTCGGCTCCACCACGATCAAGCCCGGCCGCGCCAACGCGCTCGGAACCCTCGTGGCCGTCAGCGTGCTCGCCATCGGGCTCGCCGGGATCGGCCAGCTCGGCGCCCAGTTCTGGGCCACGCCGCTGTTCAACGGGGGCACCCTGCTGCTGGCGGTCGGCCTGGCCGGCTACGCGGCCAGGCGACGGCTGCGCACCCGGGCCGCGACGGACCCCCACCCGCCCGACGAACCTCCCGGGCCCTCGGCGGCGCGGACGGACGAAGCCCGATAGAACCACTTACGCCGGTCAGGAGCACCGTGTACCCGAATCGCACCAGTGTCCTCGCGGCCGCGGCCCTGTGGGCGGCCGCCACCACCCTCGTCGCGGGCTGCGGAGGCGACTCGTCGCGGGCCTCTGACGCGGCCTCGGCCTCACCCCCGGCCGCCGGCTGCCCGGCCGCTCTCGTGCGTGCCAAGGAGGCCGTCGGGCGGGCCGAGCGCACCGGCGTCTCCTGGAACGGCCCCACGACCGGCCCCGAGGCGGTTCCCGACAAGGTCATCGTCTATGTCGCCCAGACCATGACCAACCCCGGTGTCGCCGGAGTCGCCAAGGGCGTCAGGGAAGCCGCTGCGGCCATCGGCTGGCAGGTCCGGGTGATCGACGGGGACGGCACCCCCGCGGGCATCCAGGCCGCGCTCAGCCAGGCGGTCACCCTCAAGCCCTCGGGCATCGTCATCGGCGGCTTCGATCCCCTGCTCACCGCGCAGCAGACCGCGCTGGCAGCGGCCGCGGGCATTGCGCTGATCGGCTGGCACGCGGTCGGCTCCCCCGGGCCGAGCACGAGTCCCCGGCTGTTCACCAACATCACCACGAAGGTGGAGGAGGTCGCGCGGGTCAGCGCGGACTGGGTCATCGCCCGGTCCGCGGGCGACGCCGGGGTCGTCCTCTTCACCGACGACTCCATCCCGTTCGCCCGCGACAAGTCCGAGCTGATCAAACGGCAGCTCGCGACCTGCCCCGGGGTGACACTGCTGGCGACCGAGAACATCCCCATCCCGGACGCGAGTCAGCGCACCCCGCGGGAGGTCTCCTCCCTGGTGTCCCGCTTCCGGGGCCGGTGGACCCACTCCGTCGCGATCAACGACCTCTACTTCGCCGACGCCGCCCCGGCGTTGCGCGGCGCCGGGCGCCCCGGCGAGGGGCCGCCCTTCAACATCGGTGCGGGCGACGGCGATCCTTCCGCCTTCCAGCGCATCAACAGCCGGGGTTTCCAGGCCGCCACCGTCCCGGAACCGCTGGCCCAGCAGGGGTGGCAGATCGTCGACGAGTTCAACCGCGCCTTCGCCGGCCGGCCCGCCAGCGGCTACGTCGCACCCGCTCATGTGGTGACGGCCGAGAACAGCGGCGGGGCCACGTCCTGGGACCCGCGGGGCTACCAAGAGGCGTACCGGAGCATCTGGCGGGTGAAGTGACCCGGGGCCCGGCAGCCCGCCCGGTCCCGTGGACCGTGGACCGGAGCCGTGGGCCGTGCGAGGCTGGGGGCATGAGCACGGGAGCCACCGCCCGCCTGGTGCTGCTGCGCCACGCCAAATCCGCCTGGCCCGACGTCGCGGACCACGAGCGGCCACTGGGCCCGCGCGGCCTGCGGGACGCGCCCGCGGCGGGCCGCTGGCTGCGCGATGCCGACTGCCTGCCCGCACTGGTCATCTGTTCCACCGCCCGGCGGGCCCGCGAGACCTGGGCACTGGCAGCCGGACAGCTCGGCGTCGAGGTCCCGGTGCGGTTCGACGAGCGGGTGTACGCGGCCGAGCCGGAGGACCTGCTGGAGGTGGTGTCCGAGGTACCGGAGGAGGTACGGACGCTGCTGCTCGTCGGCCACAACCCGGGCCTGGCGGACCTTGCCGTCAGCCTCGCCCAGGAGGCCGTGGACCCCACGGAGGCCGCGGAGATCGACCGCCTGTCCCAGAAGTTCCCGACCTCCGCGATCGCGGTGCTCGCCTGCCCCGGCCCCTGGCAGGAACTCGCGCCGGGCTCGGCCCGCCTGACCCGCTTCGCCGTCCCCCGGGGCGCCGCCCGCTGACGTACGGGCCTGCGTCCGAATGGCCGCCCAGGGATGCCGCCCGAGCGGGCCCGGGGTCCGGCGGCGGGCAGGTCAGCGTCACCCCTGCGGCGCTGAAGGAGACCGAGGTCGTCAAGGAGACCGCCCGGGACGGATGCCTGGACGCTGAAGCTGGTGGCGGGAGGGCACTGACTCAAGGTCCACAACCACGACGACGCGGCGGGTGCGCGGGTCGAGGTGTGGGACGACCCCACTGATACCCACCCGTACCGGCAGTGGGTGCTGGAGCGCGTGCCCGCGGCGGGGGCCGGGGTCGACCTGCCGCTGACGTTCTCCGTTCCCGAGGAGTTCTCCGCCCTCGACCTGGCCGCCTCCGCGGAGGAGAACACCGACCTGCTGCTCGGTGATCCTCACGGTCGTCGCCCTGCCCAGCGAGCTGGCGGGCGAGCACACCGTCGAGCGCCTGGCGCGCACGCTGGGCGCGATCCATCCCGACGCCGAGGTCGGGGTGGGCCTCGGCCCGCACGAACAAGGCCGCCGGCGTGATCGTCCGGCAGAGCGGGCGGGCGTTCGTCGGGGCCATCGCGGGCAAGGGCGCGTCCCGAATGGGACGTCGTCGGCGCCTTCGCGACGAAGGCCGGCACGGTCGGCATCGAACGCTTCAGCCGCTTCTTCAGCAAGGTGGCACAGCCGAGGTGACCGCCTCAAGAAGACCTCCCCGAGCACTTCGGCTCGACTGGGTTGAGGCAGGGGTGGGCCACGGAGGGGTAGCAGACCTCGGTGGCAAGCCGGACACTCATCTGTGTGATCTGACGGCGCCGTAAGGGAGAGGTGACGGGCAATGGCCGGTTTCGGGGGCGGACGGTGGGTCTGGTGGGCGGTCTGCGTCGTGTCAGCGGCGGTGGCCGTCGCCCTGGTGCTCGTTTCCCTCGTGGTGGATCTGGACACCGGGGACCGAGTTGCCAGTGTCGTGGGTGCGGTGGCGGGTGTCGCTGGTTTGGCTCTGTCCCTGCACGGTCTGAACCGACAGGCACAAGCCGGTGTGCCGGCTTCCGGGAGTCGCTCGGTGCAGTCCGGGCAGGGCATCGGGCGCGCCGTCACCGGTGACAACAACCGGTTCTCCGGGCCGGCGCCCCGGGTGCCCGCCGTCGGCACGCCTTCGGCCCCGGTCGCCGGCACGCCCGTTCCCGGTGAGCGCGGCGTCGCCGCGGCCGGCGGTATCGGTGAGGCAGTCACCGGCGATGGGAACGAGCAGCGGTGAGGTGGCGGTTATCCCGCCGGTGGCGACCCCGTGGTGCGGTCCTGGACGCGCCGCGGCCGGCCCCTCCCGCCCGCACGGTCGAATCGCCGGCTCCAACGCCCGAGCCGGCCGGCTCGTTCGACCCGGCTGGTCAGGCCGGCCCGCCCCACCCAGGCGGAAAGGCGCGGCCGCCCAGCCCCGCCGAGGCACGCCCACCGGCCCCACCCCCGGGCGCGGTCCTCGACTCGGGGCCCGTGGAGCGGGCGTCCGTGGTGGGTGTCGAGCATTCAGTCGCCGCTGGTGGTTCGATCGGGCTCGGGGTCAGTGGTGACGGCAATAGGATTCGGATCGAGGGTGATGTCGTCCTCGGTCACATGGCGCCGCAGTCCCGGTCGGCGTACTGGCGTGAGGTACGGCACCTCGCGGCCACCACCCGGTTCGAGGGCCGCGACGAGGAGCTCGCCGCCATGGCCGCCTTCGCGTCGGCCGCCGAAGACGACGAACGCGGTGGACGGCACGGTGGGTACTGGCGGTGGCTGGGGCCCGCTTGGGCCGGGAAGACGGCGCTGATGGCCCAGTTCGTGCTCAACCCGCCTGCCGGTGTCGACGTCCTCGCCTTCTTCGTCACCGCGCGGATGGCCGGCCGCGCGGACCGTACAGCTTTCCTGAGCACGCTCGAAGGGCAACTCCGCGCCTACCTCCAGGACGGCGGCATCGACTGCACCGACCTCGGCGGATTCCTCGACGGGCTGGAACGGGCCGCCTCCCGGGCCATGGCCGCCGGGCGTCGCGTAGTACTCGTGATAGACGGCATGGACGAGGACACCGGGGTCCCCAGTGCGGTGGGCGGCAACAGCATCGCCGCCTGTCTGCCGCACACTCCACCCGCCGGGATGAGGGTCATCGTCGCCGGTCGTCGCCATCCGCCAGTCCCCGCCGATGTCTTGACCGGCCCCCTGCTCGGCACCGCCATCGACCACGAGCTGGCCGCTTCGCCCGCGGCTCAGGCGGTGCGCGCCGACGCCGAACGCAACCTCGAAGCCCTCATCGCCTCTGGCGGTCTGAGCATGGAACTCGTCGGCCTGACCGCGGCCGCCGGGGGCGGGCTCAGTCCTGCCGACTTCGCCGAGCTCGGTGGAGTGGCACAGCGGCGCATCGAACTCGTCCTCGGAGGCAGCACAGGAAGGGCGTTCGAGCACCGGCCTGCCCAGTGGGTGACCGACGCCGAGGGCCGGGCGCAGGCCCTGTACTCGTTCGCCCACCAGGATCTCCTCCACGGTGCCCGCAGCCTCCTCGATCCTGCCGACCTGGGCGCCTACCGGTCCCGTATCCACACGTTGGCCGACCACGCGCGGCGCGGCGGGTGGCCGGCATCCACATCCGAGTACCTGCTGTACGGCTACCCCCGGCTGCTCCACGAACTCGGGGACACCGCGCGGCTCACCGCGCTGGCCACCGACCGCGCCCGGCACGAATGCCTGTGGCAGACGACCGGCACCGACAGCCAGGCCTTCACGGAGATCGCCGACGCCTTCCGCCTCCACCTCGCCAGCACGGCCCCATGCGACCTCGGCGCTTGCGCCCGGCTCGCCCATCACCGGGAAGGCCTTCAGCACACCGCGGACGCACTGCCAACGACCGTCATCACCACCTGGGCCCGACTGGGCCTACTGCGCCGGGCCATCACAGCCGCCATGCAACGGAGCCAACTGGCTGCCACCCCGGGGCAGACACTGCTGGGCAGCATCCTGACAGCGGCCGGCACCACCGCGGAGGCGAGCGAGCACGTCATGGAGGCGGCCCAGGCGTTCACCACTCCCGAGACCCGGTCCAGGGCCTTGGCGGAGATCGCCCAGGCCCTGGCCGCCGATTCCCAGTGGAAGCGCGCGATCCGGCTGGCCTCCTCCCTGGCCGATCCCGACCAGCAGGCGCAGGCCATGACGAGCGTCACCGTCGCGATGGGGGCGGCCGGCGAGTTCGGTGCCGCGGTGCGGACCGCGCGGAGCATCGCCGTCCCTGAGCTGCGGGCCCAGGCCGTCGCCAGCGTGGCCAGGGCGATGGTGGAGGCCGGTGAGCACAAGAATGCGGTCGGGCTGGCTCGTACCATCACCGACCCCGAGCAGCGGGCTCTGGCACTCACCGGCATCGCGTGGGTCATGGCGGAGGCGGGCGATCACACCGGGGCGGTCGCACTCGCCCGTACCATCGCCGACCCGGAGCAACAGGGCTGGGCGTTCGCGGGCATCGCGGTGGCCATGGCGGAGGGAGGACAGTACGGCCGGGCGATCGGGCTCGTTGGCGACCTCGGCCATCCCGGGCAGCGGGCCCAGGCGCTCACGGGCATCGCGGTGGCCATGGCGGAAGCATGTGACCACGAGGGCGACGCGATCGGACTGGCCCGTACGATCACCGACCCCGAGCAACAGGCGCGGGCGTTCACTGAGATCGCCCGGGTGATAGCCGAGGACGGGGACCACGGACCGGCGGTCACCCTCGCTCGTACCATCGCCGACCCCGAACAGCAGGCGCGCGCGGTCATGGGGATCACGCGGGCGATGGCGGCAGCTCGGGATCCCGACGGTGCGATCGGGCTCGCCCGTACCATCACCGACCCCGAGACACAGGCCTGGGCGTTCACAGGAATATCCCGGGCGATGGCCGAGGACGGGGACCACGGATCGGCGGTCGCCCTGGCCCGTACCATCACCGATGCCGACGCCCGGGCCAGCGCGTTCGAGGGCATCGCCCTGGCCGCCGCGCGTCTCGGTAACCACCAGGCGGCCGTCGAACTGGCCTGTGACGCCGCGGATCTCGTCACGGACCTCGGCCTGCTCGGGATCACGGCCGCGTCGATGGCCGAGGCGGGAAACGCGGCAGCCGGCAAGGAACTGGCCGAGCGGGCGGCCCGCCTCGCCCACGACAGTGCCACGGCCCACCGGATGCGACTGCTGGCTGCCGCCATCGAGGCGTCAGTGGTGGCGGGAGCCGGGTCCGCGTCCAGTTTCGGACCGGATGCCGCCGCGTTGGCCCGCTCGATTCCCGGGCTGGCCCGGGCCGTATCGCACCATGAGGAGCGAGCTTGGGCGCTGGCCGACGTGGCCCGGGCGCTGGCCGGAGCCGGCGACTACGACGCGGCGGTCGAACTCGCCGAGTCCATCACCTACGGCGATCCCCGGGCTTGGGCGTGCGCGGACATCGCCACGGCCCTGGCGGCGGCGGGGCGACACGAGGCCGCGATCGGGATCGCCCGCACGATCGACGTCCCTTCATGGCAGGGGCGGACCATCGCGTCCATCGTCGCGGCGATGGCCAGGGGCGGGGAACACGACGCGGCGGTCGAGCTCATACGCACTCTCCCCCACCCGGCCCAGCGCCAGGAAGCGCGGGCGGGCATCGCCGTGGCCCTGGCGGAGGTCGGGGACTTCCAGGCCGCCGTCGATTCCGCCCGTGCGCTCACCCTTCCGGTTCTTCAGGCTCGGACCCTGGCGGGCATCACCAGGTTCGCGGCGGCCTTCGGTGAACGCGACGCGGCGCTCGACCTCGCCCGTACCATCCCGCACGCCGAACTGCGGGCCGAGGCCTTCGCAGGCATCGCCGTCGCCGTGGCGGAAGCCGGGGACCACCAGGACGCGGTGGAGCTCGCCCGTACCATCACGGACGAGGACGACAGGACAGACGCTCTGGCAGGCATCGCGGTGGCCGCGGCCAGGGCCGGACACGGCGAAGGCGCGTCCGGCCCTGTTCTCGCCCTCGCCCTCGCCCCGAGGCTGGGAGAGGCGGCACGAGCCGAGATCTCGGTGGCCCTCGCCGAAGGAGGTCTTCCGAGTCAGGGCCTCGACCTCGCCCGTGCACTCCCCCACCCCGGCCACCGGGCCCGCGCCCTCGCCGGAATCGCCCGCGCGACGGACTCCCCCCGGCTCCTCGCGGAGGCCGTGTCCCTTTCGTTCGGCCCGAAGGTCATCAGAGAACTCGCGATCCTGGACGGCGAGGCGGTGCGGACCTTGGTGCGGGATGTTCTGGAGGTGTTGAACGGGCACCAGGCTGTCGGGCCGAACCCGCCCCCATCGCCCCCGCGGAGGGTGACTCGCGGTATGCGGCGGTCGCGAGCCGGATGAACGAGCGGAGAAGCGGATCGGTGGCGGTCGCGTTCCATGCCACCACCGCACGGCTCGGTTCCATGTCGCTCAGTGGCACCACGGTGAGGCCCTCCCCCGGCTCGTGGTCCAGGAGGGTGATGCCGACCGTGCCGTTCCACAGGACGGCTTGCCGGCATTCCTGTACGGCGCGCACCACCGGGCCCTCCCGGGGCTCGCCGCCGTTCCAGTACGACTGCCAGAGCGGATCGGTGCCCTCCGGGAAGCGGAACCACCGGCGGTCGGCCAGGTCGGCGAGTTCCAGGGCCGCGCGACGGGCCAGTGGGTCGTCGGCGCGCAGCAGCGCGCCCACCGGGTCGGCCCGCAGCGCCCGCACGGTGAGGCCGGTCCCGTCGAACGGCGCCCGGGTCAGGGCGACGTCGACCAGTCCCGCGCGCAGCCCGCAGGTGGGGTCGGCCAGATCGGCCTCCCGGACGCGGACCTCGACGCGCGGGTGCCGGAGGCGGTAGGCGTCGGCCAGCCGGGTCGCCGCCGGGTCGGTGCTGTCGCCGAGGATGCCGATGGTGACGGTCGCGGCGCCCGCCGCCGCGGCGACCCGTACGCGTACCCGTTCGGCCCGGGCCAGCAGGGACCGGGCCTCCTCCAGCAGGACCGCGCCCACCTCGGTGAGCGCGACCCCGGCGGAAGACCGGTCGAAGAGCGCGGCACCGATCTCGGTCTCCAGGCCCTTGATCGCCCGGCTCAGCGGCGGCTGGCTCATGTGCAGCCGGGAAGCGGCCCGGCCGAAGTGGAGTTCCTCGGCGACCGCCACGAAATAGCGCAGCGTACGTAGCTCCATGCCGCGACGATACCCGTACGGTATCGGCGCCACAGAATGGGTCTTGGACAGCCCGCACGCCCCGGCGGTGGAATCGAGGCATGACTGACGAACCGAAAACCAGTGAACCCGAAGCCGGTGAGCCGAGTGCCGGACCCGCCGTATCGGTGGTCGGTCCGGGGGACGGCGAGACGATCGTCCTGGGCACCACGCGACTGCGCGTCCTGGAGGACGGCAGCAACACCGGTCACCGCCTCGGGCTCGCCGAGTGCGTCCTCGCGCCGCACACGCCCGGACCGCCGCAGCACCGCCACGCCCAGCACGACGAGGGCTTCTACGTCATCTCCGGCACGGTGCGGTTCACGGTCGGGGAGGAGGACCACGAGGCGACCGCGGGCACGTTCGTGATGGTCCCGACGGGAGCCCCGCACACCTTCGCCAACACGACCGGCGAACCGGCCGTCATGCTCAGCACGTTCACACCGGACCTGTACGTGCAGTACTTCCGGGACCTCCAGGACATGATCGCCGCCGGTGAGGCCCTGACCCCGCGGGCGACCGTCCGGACGATGAGCCGCTACGCCACCGAGCCCGCCACCGACTTCGCTCCCGCGACCGGTGTCCTTGGCCGGGAATCATGAACATCGCCTATTGGACCGTCGCGGTCCCGCTCGCCCTCTTCTACCTCTACAGCGGCGCGGTGAAGGCGGTCCGGAGCCGTGAGCGGCTCCGTCCGATGATGGCCTGGGTGGACACCACGCCGATGCCGGCGATCAGGACGATCGGGGTGATCGAAGTGCTCGGCGCGACCGGGCTGGTCCTCCCGCCGCTGACCGGCATCGCACCCTGGCCGGCCCTGGCCGCGGCCATCGGGTTCGTGCTCCTGCAGATCGGCGCGACCAGGGTTCACCTGAGCCGGGGCGACCGTCGGATCGCCCTCAACGTCACGCTCATGGCCGCCGCGGCCGTGACCGCCGCGCTCGCCGGGTTCGCCGGACTCGCGTAACGAACGTAACGAACGTAAAGCTTCCACCCCACTGGAGGGTCAACACGTGGCCACATTCCGGTCCGCCGCCCGGGGCGGCCCGGGTGGCTCCGCTACGTGCGCCGGGGCGGCCCGGCCGGGAGGTCCGGGGCGCTTCCTTCCCGCCGGTGCGGTGGCCCCGTAGGACTGCCGTCATCACAGGTCACACGGCACTTCACGGCTTCACGGAAAGCAGGTGCAGACACCACGCGGCGCACCAACCTTCAAAGCCTGAGCACAAGTTGCATACATTCCCCTCTCAAGACCCGTACCCATGCTCTAGATTGACCCTGCTTCGCATGCTTGGACACGAGGCGACAAATCATGATCTACAGGTCCGTCTTTTCGGACAGTCAGTAGTCGCCCCTGCGCCCAACGTGGGGGTGACCGGTTCTTGGAGCCCGGGAAGGGGCCCCTGGACGTGGGGAGCAACCGTCAGGTTCCCTCGTTCCTCGGGACTCGGGCAGGACGTACGAATCCGCGGTCGGCCGGTGGGGTGTTCACGTAGCGCCGCCACGGGCAGGCATGCCGTTCGCGGGGGGACAGGGGTGCCCCCGGAGTGAGGAACAGCGCGGCGCGGGAGGCGGAGCCTCCCGAGGGGAGCAACAGGGCGGGGGGCTCGGGTCCCCCGGGGGGAGTGACCGTGTGGAACGAACACGTCGAGTCCACTGGCGACCTGGGGGGGAATTGTGAAGCAGAGGGAAGGGGAATTGGCCGACCCGCTCTTAGCGGTGCGCGGGCTTCCGGTGGACGGGGCGATCAGCCGTCCCGCCACCGACTGGGAGCAGCGCTACCGCCGTGCGGTGATCACCAGCGACACCGTGGCCACCGCCTTCGTGGTGACGGCCATAGGCGGCTTCTTCGGGGTCCGGGACGCGGCCAACTGGCATGAGAAGTGGAACATCCTGGCCTTCGGCACCGAGCTGCTGGTGCTCGGAGCGCTGGCGGTGAGCCGGGCGTGGGCTCCGGCCGTGCTCGGCCAGGGCGCCGAGGAGTTCCGCCGGCTCGGACGTTCGCTGTTCACGGCGGCCGTCGTGCTGGCGCTCGGCGGGGTGGCCCTCGCCTCGCACAACATCAAACTCTGGATCTTCGTCGCGATCCCGGCGATCGCGCTCGTCACCATGACCGAGCGGTATCTGCTGCGGGTCTGGCTGCACAGACAGCGCCAGGAAGGGCGCTGCCTGCGCCCGGTGCTCGCCGCCGGGAGCCTGGCCACCGTGCGCGACCTGATCGCCCGTACCCGCAAGTTCCCGCACCTCGGGTGGCGGGTGGAGGCGGTGTGCACGCCGGACGGTTTCTGGCTCGACGGTGACCGGCTGGACGGAGTCCCGGTCGTCGGCCGACTGGCCGACGTCGCGCTGCACGTGCGCCGCGACGGCTACCGTGTCGTCGCGCTCACTCCGGACCCGCACTGGTCACCGGACCGGCTGCAGCGGCTGGCCTGGAACCTCGAAGGCTGCGACGCCGAGATGGTCGTGGCCCCCGTGCTGATGGAGGTGGCCGGGCCGCGGCTGCACGTGGACGCGGTGCTCGGGATCCCGCTGCTGCGGGTGAGCATGCCGATCTTCACCGGGGGGCGCCGGGCGGTCAAAGAGGTGGTCGACCGGCTGGGCGCGGCGGCCCTGCTGATGGTGTTCGCGCCGCTGATGGTGCTCGTCGGGCTGCTCGTGCTCGTCGACAGCCGTGGCGGGGTGTTCTACCGCCAGCGCAGGGTGGGCAAGGACGGGCGCGAGTTCACCATCGTCAAGTTCCGGACCATGGTCGCCGGGGCGGACCGGGCACGTGCCGGGCTGGCCGACCGCAACGAGGGCGCCGGCCTGTTGTTCAAACTCCGCCGGGATCCGCGGGTGACGCGGGTCGGAACGGTGCTGCGCCGGTATTCGCTCGACGAACTCCCGCAGCTCTTCAACGTGCTCACCGGATCGATGTCACTCGTCGGTCCACGGCCTCCGCTGCCGGAGGAGTCCGCCGCCTACGGTCCGGACATCCGGCGGCGGCTGCTGGTCAAGCCCGGGCTCACCGGCCTGTGGCAGATCAGCGGGCGCAGCGACCTGCCGTGGGACGAGGCGGTCCGCCTCGACCTGCGGTACGTGGAGGACTGGTCGCTCGCCCTCGACACGGTGATCTTGTGGAAGACGCTGCGTGCGGTGCTGCAGGGACAAGGGGCCTACTGATGCGCGGGGGGCATCACGCGGTCGGCTCGCGGACAGCAGGCCACAAGGGCCTGCCTGGGGGGAGGAACGGGTTATGAGGGTCAGCGTCTTGGGGCTCGGTTACGTGGGCTGTGTGTCGGCCGCGTGCCTGGCCAGCCTGGGCCACGAGGTCATCGGTGTGGACGTGAACCAGGTGAAGGTCGACCTGGTCAACGACGGCAAGGCCCCGGTGGTCGAGGAGCGGATCGGCGAGCTCATAGCCGAGGTCGTGCGGACCGGAGCGTTACGGGCCACCACGGACGTCCGCGAGGCGATCATGGGCAGCGATGTGTCGCTGGTCTGCGTGGGCACGCCGTCGGAGCCCAACGGCAGCCTGTGCACGACGTACTTGGAGCGGGTCACCGAGGAGATCGGGGCCGCGGTGGCCGAGCGGGGCGGTCGGCAGACCGTCGTGTTCCGCAGCACCATGCTCCCCGGCACCTGCCTGAACCTGCTGGTGCCGATCCTGGAGAAGCACGTCGGCGGCACGGCCGGGGTGGACATCGGCGTCGCGGTCAACCCGGAGTTCCTCCGCGAGGGCACGAGCGTGCGGGACTTCTTCGATCCGCCCAAGACCGTCATCGGCGAGCTGGACCCGGCGAGCGGCGACGTGGTGGCGGCGCTGTACGACGGACTGCCCGGCGAGGTGTTCCGGGTGCCGATCCCGACGGCCGAGGCGATCAAATACGCGGACAACGCGTTCCACGGCCTCAAGATCGGCTTCGCGAACGAACTGGGCGCGGTGTGCCAGGCGCTCGGGGTGGACTCGCACCAGGTGGTGGACGTGTTCCTGGCCGACCGCAAGCTGAACATCAGCTCCGCCTACCTGCGGCCCGGCTTCGCCTTCGGCGGCTCCTGCCTCCCCAAGGACCTGCGCAGCCTGCTCCACGCGGCGCAGCGGGCCGATGTCTCGGTGCCCATCCTCGCCCACGTACTGCCCTCCAACTCCGACCACTTGCAGCGCGCGGTGGAGCTGGTCGCGCGCACCGGCAAGCGCCGGGTGGGCCTGTTCGGTCTGTCCTTCAAACCGGGCACCGACGACCTCCGCGAGAGCCCGCTCGTCGAGCTGGCGGAGCGGCTCTTCGGCAAGGGGTACGACCTGCGGATCTACGACCCCAACGTGAACCTCTCCCGGCTTCTGGGCGCGAACCGCGAGTACATCGAGACCCGGCTGCCGCACCTCGCGCAGCTGCTCGCGGAGTCCGTCGAGGAGGTGCTCGACCATGCCGAGGTGTGCCTGGTCGGGACCAGGGACCCGGCGGTGCTGGCGGCCCTGCCGCACGGCGCCACCCCGGTGATCGTCGACCTCGTCCACCTTCCCGACGCCGACGCGCGCCGGGCCGAACCGGGGTACGTGGGCCTTGCCTGGTGACGCGGCGTTCGACGACAAGGCGTCGGGCGCCACGGCGTCCGGCAGCACGGCCGGGCGCGGCGGGCGGGGCCGTCGCGCGCTGATCCTGGTGGAGAACCTGTCGGTGCCCTTCGACCGGCGGGTGTGGCAGGAGTGCACGACGCTGCGCGACGCGGGTTGGACGGTGCACGTCATCTGTCCCCGGGGGACGAAGCGGGACACGGAACTGGAGACGGAGATCGACGGGGTGCGGATCCACCGCTACCCGCTGCGCGCGGCCACCGGAGGACCGGCCGGCTACCTGCAGGAGTACGGGGCGGCGCTGTGGCACACCGTCCGCCTCGCCCGCAGGATCGGCCCCGTCGACGTGGTCCACGCGTGCAATCCGCCGGACCTGCTGTTCCTGCCGGCGCTGTGGCTCAAGCGGCGCGGGGCGCGGTTCGTCTTCGACCAGCACGACCTGGTACCCGAGCTGTACCTCTCCCGGTTCAACCGCGGCGAGGACCTGCTGTACCGCGGCGTGCGCGCGCTGGAACGGCGGACCTACCGGGCCGCGGACATCGTGCTCGCCACGAACGAGAGCTACCGGGACGTCGCGCTGCGCCGCGGCGGCCGGCGGCCCGAGGACGTCTTCGTGGTGCGCAGCGCGCCCGACACCGACCGGTTCCGGCCGGTGCCGCCCGAGCCGGAGCTGAAGCGCGGCAAGCCCCATCTGCTGTGCTACCTCGGCGTCATGGGGCCGCAGGACGGCGTCGACTACGCCCTGCGGGCCCTCGCGAAGCTGCGCGACGAGCTGGGGCGGAGCGACTGGCACGCGGTGTTCATCGGCTCCGGCGACAGCTTCAACGCGATGGTGCAACTGTCCCGGCGGCTCGGGCTCTCGGAGCAGGTGCAGTTCACCGGGCGGATCCCGGACGCCGACCTGGCGCGCTACCTGTCCACCGCGGACGTGTGCCTGTCCCCCGACCCGCACAATCCGCTCAACGACGTGTCGACCATGAACAAGGTCCTGGAATACATGGTGATGGGGCGGCCGATCGTCTCGTTCGACCTCCGGGAGGCGCGCGTCTCGGCCGCAGACGCCGCCGTCTACGCGCCCGCCAACGACGAGGCCGCATTCGCCCGGCTCGTCGCGGGGTTGCTGGACGATCCGGAGCAGCGGGCCCGGATGGGCAAGATCGGCCAGGAGCGGATCAGCGGGCCGCTCTCCTGGCGGAACTCGCAGGCGTCGCTGCTCGCCGCCTACGCCGCGGCCTGCGGTGACGGCGCTCCGCTGGCGGCGGGCGACACCGACAGGGCGGGGAAGAGGCCGCACCGTTGAGCGATGACACGATACGCCTGGTCACGATGGGCCGGATCATCCGTCGGCGCTGGCGTCTGCTCACCCTCCTCGCCCTGGTGGGTGCCCTCGTCGGCTACGGCGCTTCTCTGCTGTTCCCGCCGAGTTACACGACGTCGGCATCGGTGCTGCTGCCGGGGGCGTGGCAGGAGCGCGAGCTGCTGACCCAGGCTCAGGTCGCGACCAGTTCTGTGGTGCTCGACCGCGCGGCCGCCACGCTCGGCTGGCGCGGGGTCGGCGGCGGCGAGCTGCGGGACCGGGTGACCGCCACGGCCTCCGACGGGAACATCATCAAGATCTCGGGTACGGCGGACACTCCGGGGCGCGCACAGCAGCTCTCCGACCAGGTGGCCCAGCAGTTCGTCACCTTCGCCGCGCGGATCGCGGGCGCCAATACCGATCCCGCGGCGGCGGCGCAGCCCGAGGCACTGCGGCAGATGGTGACGCAGACCAGCCGCCGCATCACCGAGCTGGCCGATGCCACCGATCCGGGGAAGACAGTGGAGAGCGTGCAGACCCGTACCGAGCTGGCGAAGCTGCGTACCGCGCTGCAGGAGGCCATCAAGAAGCTGGACCAGGTCGACCCTGCCGCCAGCAAGGCCAACATGGTCGTGATGGGGCCGGCCCCCCGGCCGCCCGGCGAGGCACCGCCGACGAGGACGCAGCTCATCGGCGGCGGGGCGCTGCTGTTCTTCCTGGCCGCGGTCATCGGCCATCTCACCGCCGCGCGGATGAGCCGTCGGCTGCGCACCGAAACGGAGATCGCGGCGGCGCTGGGCTCGGCCCTGCTGGGCACCGTCGACGTACCCGGTGAGCGGCGCGCGCACCGGCCGGAGGGCCGTGGCCCGCGGGCCCGGATCCGGCGGCTGCTCGGGGTCGACGTCCGGTGGGACACGCCGGCCCCGCAGGCCTCCGGCGACGAGGCCGACCGGCGGATCCGCTACCGGCGGGTGTGCGCCCATCTACGGGACCGGCTGCCGGCCACCCGGCAGGTGCTGGTGGTCGTCCCGGACGGGGACGAGACCGCCCTGCGGGCCGCGGGGCAGCTCGTCGCCGAGTCCGGAGCCGGGAACGAGTCCGCTAACGGGTCCGGAGCCGATCCCTCCGCAAGCTCTCCGGGCAGCGGGTACCCCGTGCTGCGGGTGGTGGAGGTGTCGGTGTCCCGGCCCCTGGTGCCGGACCGCGACGGCGAGTCCGGTGTCGTGGTCGTGCTCAGCGCGGGCAGCTGGACCGCGGGGGAACTCGCGGGCATCGCCGAGGCGTGCGCGGACGCCCGGCAGGAGGTCGTCGGGATCGTCCTCGCCGGCCTGGTCCGGGCCCGTCCGGCGCGGTCCGCCGGTCCTCCCCCGGAAGCCGTCGTACCGGCGGTCTCGGTGGGCCACGACGCGGCGGGAGGTGCGGCGTGACGACGAGCACGGCTTCGGATCCGTCGGCCGCCGCTCCGCTGCTGGACCTCCAGTCGCTGGTGGTCGCGGTGCGCAGGCGCCGCCGTCTCTGGTGCACCATGGCGCTGCTGGGGCTGCTCCTCGGCGCCGCGGTGGCGGTGCTCATGCCGCCCCCGCCGACGGCGGTGACCAAGGTGCTGGTCGCGCATCAGGCGGACCAGCCGAACGACCCCGGGACGCTGATGCGCACCGACGTCGGGCTGCTGCAGACCACCCGGATCGCGGGCAAGGCGCTCCAGACCCTCAAGTCCCCGCAGAAGCCGGAGGACTTCATGCTGGAGTACTCGGGACTCGGCCTGTCCAACAACCTGTTGCAGATCACCGTGACGGGCGGCAGCGACGCGGAAGCGGTGGCCCGGGCCAAGGCGCTGGCCGACGCGTTCGTCGCGGACCACGTGCGGCGCATCCAGGAAGCGGCGGACGCGGAGGCCAAGACCCTGCTCGAACAGCGTGACCGCATGCAGGAGGAACTCACCCAGGTCAACAAGTCGATCGGGGACGCGTCCCCGCAGAGCGGGCCGAAGACCTCGGCGAACCTGGAGACGCTGTTCGCCCGCCGGGCCGAACTCACCTCCCGGATCACCGACTTCGGCCAGCGCGCCGCGGAGGCCCGGATCGGTACGCCCCAGCTCATCGCCGGGACGCAGATCGTGGACGCGCCGCGCGCGGAGCGGCACTCGCTGCCCAAGACCGCTGCCACCAATGCCGCGATCGGACTCGTCCTCGGGCTCGTCCTCGGACTCGCGGTGGCCGCGGTCGGTGCGGTGGTCGCGGACCGCCCCGTACTGCGCCGGGAGATCGCGGCGAACCTCGGCGCCTCGGTCCTCGCGGAACTCCCGCGCACGCCCCGTCGGCCGGCCAGGCCGTGGCAGCGCCGGCGGACCCGGGCGGCACGGACCCGGCTCACCGCGACCCTGGCCCGCACGGTACGCGGCTCCGCGGAGCCGGTGTCGCTGCTGGAGCTGGGCAGTGCGCACAGCACGGGTGCGATCACCCTGGACCTCGCCGGTGCGCTGGGACAGGACGGTCCGGTGGTGGTCATCGACGGCCTGCCCGGCCTGCCGCTCGCCAACCGCCGCCCGAAGCCGGGCGACCCGGCGGTGGTCAGCGGCGAGGGCGCCGCGGCCGCGGCGCCGGAGGACCGCAGGATCGGGGTCGGCTCGGTGGCGCCGGGCACGGCGTGGACCGACCTCCAGTACCTCGGCACACGGACCGTGCTCGTCGTGCGCGCCGGGCACGGCAGCGCCGCGTGGCTGCACACCGTGGCGCGGCAGCTCGCGGACCTGGGCATCGTGGTGATCGGCGTGGTGCTGATCGACCCCGATCCGCGGGACCGGACCGACGGCACGCTGTGGGACGGGCCGCAGGGCGCGCCGCACGGCCAGAACGAGCGGACGGCCCGGCAGCACGGGATACGGCCGCGGCCGGAGCGGCCGTCATGGGCACGGGTCCCGGACATCGACCAGGAAGCGCGGTAGGACATGTGTGGCATCGCAGGCACGTACCGATGGCCGGACGGGAAGGCCGTGACCGACCGGCTCACCGATACCCTCGCCCACCGCGGTCCGGACGGGGCGGGGCGCTACGGTCACCCGGCCGGTGACGGCGAGGTGCACCTCGGGCACCGCCGGCTGGCCATCATCGACTTGTCGGAGACCGGCGCCCAGCCGATGGTCAGGGACGGACTCGTCCTCACCTACAACGGCGAGCTGTACAACGCGCCCGCACTGCGCGCCGAACTGGAGTCCGCCGGGGTGCGCTTCCGCGGTACCTCCGACAGCGAGGTGCTGCTGGAGGCCTGGCGGCGCTGGGGCACGGACTGCCTGCCCAGGCTGCGCGGGATGTTCGCCTTCGGGATCTTCGACGAGCGGACCGGTGAGCTGGTGCTCGCCCGCGACCAGCTCGGCATCAAGCCGCTGTTCCTGCTCCGGCGCGGCGGGGGCCTGGTGTTCGCCTCCGAGCTGAAGGCGCTCGCCGCCGCCACCGGCGGGTCACTGGAGGTGGACCACGCGGCGCTGGTGGCTTCCCTGCTGTACTACTGGGTGCCGGATTCGCGCTGCGCGCTGCGCGAGGCGGAGAAGCTGCCGCCCGGGAGCTGGCTGCGGTGCCGGCCCGACGGCCGAGTGGACCGCGGCCGGTTCTGGAACCTGCGGGACGTCGCCGCCGAGGGCCAGGAGCGGGCCCGCTCCGGCGAGCTGCCGGACATCGCCGCCGTCATCGAGGAGTCGACCCGGCACCACCTGCTCTCCGACGTGCCGGTGGCGACCTTCCTCTCCGGCGGTCTCGACTCCAGCTATCTGACCGCGCTGGCGGCCCGCGACCACCCGGGGATCTCGGCCTACACGATCGGGTTCCGCGCCGAGGACGCCAAGTTCGAGGCGATGCCGGACGACCTGCGCTACGCCCGGCAGGTGGCCGAGCGGTTCGGGGTCGACCTGCACGAGATCGAGATCGCTCCGAACGTCCTCGACCTGCTGCCGCAGATGACCTACCACCTGGACGAGCCGATCGGCGATCCCGCCGCGATCAACACCTTCCTGATCTGCTCGGCCGCCCGGGAGGCCGGGGTCAAGGTGATGCTCTCGGGGATGGGCGCCGACGAGCTGTTCGCCGGGTACCGCAAGCACCTGGCCAACCTGCTCGCGCTGCGCTACCAGCGCGTGCCGCGGCCCCTGCGGCGCGGTGTGTCGGCGGCCGTGGACCGGCTGCCGGTCGCCACGGCCCGCCGGGGGTACCGGTCCGTGCGGTTCGCGAAGCGCTTCCTCTCTTTCGCGGATCTGCCGGAGGAGACGGCGTTCCGGCGCAGCTACACCATGTACGACCAGGACGAACTGCTCGCCCTGATCGATCCGGACCTGGCCGGGACGGTGGACGACGTACTGACCGAGCACGCGGACGTCTACCAGGACAACGACCTCGACGACTTCGTCAACCGCATGTGCCTGGGCGACGCCCGGATGTTCCTGCCGGGCCTGAACCTCGCCTACACGGACCGCTCCAGCATGGCCGCGTCGACCGAGGTGCGGGTGCCGTACGTGGACGTCGAGGTGGTCAAGGCGGCGTTCGCGGTACCCGGCAACCGCAAGATCGTCGGACGGCAGGGCAAGGCCGTCCTGAAGGAGGCGGCCACCTCGATCCTGCCCAAGGAGATCGTCTACCGGCCCAAGGGCCTGTTCAGCGCCCCGCTGCGGGCCTGGATGAGCCGGGATCTGGCGCCGCTGGTGCGCGAGGTGGTGAACGACGGGGTGCTCGTCAACTCCGGGTTCCTGCGCCGCGACGCGCTGGCGCGCATGGTCGCGGAGGACGCCGCCGGGCAGCGGGACTTCTCGAAGCACCTGTGGCACGTGCTGACCCTTGAGTACTGGTACCGCGGCGCGACCTCCGGCTCCGGCCGGAGCACCGACCACTGAAGCACTGAGCACTGAGCACTGACGTGACGGCGTAGAACAACAGGAGTTCTGGTGAAACAGGTTGTGCAGAACTACAAGAGCGGCGAGCTGGCACTGCTCGACGTGCCGGTGCCAGGGTGCAAGCCGGCCGGTGTGCTGGTCAGGACCGCCTACTCGCTGATCTCCACCGGGACCGAACTCATGAAGGTGTCCGAGGCCGGGATGTCGATGGTGGGCAAGGCCCGCTCCCGTCCGGACCAGGTGGCCAAGGTCATGCAGAGCGTGGCCACCAACGGGGTGCCCGCCACCTACCGCAAGGTGATGGGCAAGCTGGACTCGTACACGCCGCTCGGCTATTCGCTGTGCGGGGTGGTCGAGCAGGTCGGCGCCGGGATCGACGACGTGGCGGTCGGTGACCTCGTGGCCTGTGCGGGCAATGAGCACGCGTTGCACGCCGAGCTGAACTGGGTCCCGAAGAACCTCTACACGCCGGTGCCGGACGGTCTCGCGCCGCGGCACGCGGCCTTCGGCACCGTCGGGTCGATCGCGATGCAGGGCGTCCGCCAGGGCGAGCCGCAGCTCGGCGAGGTGGCGCTGGTCATCGGCCTGGGGCTGATCGGGCAGTTGGTGGCGCAGCTGCTGACCGCCGCGGGAGTCCGGGTCATCGGGGCGGATCCGGACCCGGCGCGCTGCGAGCTGGCCGCGCGGCTGGGCGCCGCGGCCTGCGGCGATCCCGCGTCCACGACCGTGGCGGGCGCCGTCGCCGAACTCACCGGCGGTCACGGCGTGGACCAGGTGTACCTGGCCGCCGGGGGCGGCAGCAACCAGCCCGTCGAGCTGGCCGCGCAGCTCTGCCGGGACCGCGGCCGGGTCGTCGACATCGGCAAGTGCCGTCTGGACCTGCCGTGGAACGCGTACTACGAGAAGGAGCTGGACGTCCGCTTCTCGCGCTCGTACGGGCCCGGGCGCTACGACCCGGCGTACGAGCTGGAGGGGCGGGACTACCCGATCGGCTACGTGCGCTGGACCGAGCGCCGCAATCTGGCGTGCTTCCTCGATCTCCTCGCCCGCGGCCGTGTCGACGTGGAGCCCTTGATCTCCCACATCGCCGCGTTCGACGACGCCGTCGAGACGTACCGGAGCCTGAAGGACGGCGAACTGAAGGCCGTGGCCGTGCTGTTCCGCTATCCCGGCCCCGCCGAGGACACCGCGGAGGCGCAGGCCCCCGCCCCCGCGGTGGCCGTGCCCGCGGTGCGCCGCGGCGGCGCGGACTCCTTCCCCGCCCGGTCCGCCGGGGCGCCGGTGCGGCTGGCCTTCATCGGCGCGGGGAACTACGCGACGTCGATGCTGCTGCCGCACCTGGCCCAGCGCGAAGGCGTCGAGCTGGCCACGGTCGTCACCACGACGGCGCTGTCCGCGGCCAACGCGCAGCGGAAGTTCGGCTTCGCCGAGGCGACCACCGATCTCGACGCCGTGCTCGGCGACAAGTCCGTGGACGCGGTGTTCGTCACCACCCGGCACAGCTCGCACGCGGACCTGACCCGCAAGGTGCTGCTGGCGGGCAAGGCGGTGTTCGTGGAGAAGCCGCTGGCCCTCACCGGGGACGAGCTGGCGGGTGTGCTCGCGGCGGTGGAGGAGTCCGGCAACGACCGGCTGCAGGTGGGCTTCAACCGCCGGTTCGCACCGCTGCTCCAGGACGCGAAGAAGCGCTTCGGTGCCCGGACCGGTCCGGCGAGCCTGCGCTACCTGGTCAACGCGGGGCGGTTGCAGCACGGCAGCTGGTACCTCCAACAGGGCACCGAGGGCTCGCGGTTCGTCGGCGAGGGCGGGCACTTCATCGACACGGCGAGCTGGCTGCTGGACGCCGATCCGGTCTCGGTGTACGCGCTCGCCTCACCCGGCAACGAGGACCTGCAGGTCGTGCTGCGCTATCCGGACGGGTCCACGGCCACCATCAGCTACGTCACCACCGGCGCGTCCGGCTTCCCCAAGGAGACGCTGGACCTCATCGCGGACGGCAAGGTGCTGAAGCTCGACGACTTCGTCCGGGCCTCCGTGCACGACAACAGCGCCAAGCGGTGGGTCAGTTCGCGGCTGCCGCAGGCGCGCGACAAGGGCCAGAACGCCGAACTGGCCGCGTTCATCCGGGCCGTGCGGACCGGTGGCCCGATGCCGGTGCCGCTGGAGTCGCTGGTCGCCACCACGGCGGCCACCCTCGCCGTGCAGGCCGGCCTGGCGAGCGGCGCGCCGGTCACGCTGGAGCGGACCCGATGACCACGAGCGCGGGCTGGTACCTGCGGCGGCTGTCCGCGATGGGGCCGCGGGAGGTCGGCGGCCGGGTGGGCGACGCGGTGCGCAGGCGGCGGTGGCGCTCCGGGCTGCCCGGGCGCCCGGCCGTGACCGGCGCCCGGTTCACCGCGGTCCTGCCCGCCGGGGCGCTCGACGCGGTGGCGCCGGACGCCGCGAAGCGGCTCGTCGCCGAGGCGGACCGGCTGATGGCCGGGCACGCCGAGTACTTCGGGGTGGAGCGCGACGACCTGGCCGACCCGGACTGGTGCCACGACCCGAAGACCGGGCGCCGGGCACCGTGGGGCTACGCCTTCGACGTGCCGTACCGCAGCGAGGACGCGGTCGGGGACATCAAGCAGATCTGGGAGCTGTCCCGGCACCAGTACCTCACCGTGCTCGCCGCCGCCTACGCGCTCACCGGGGACGAGCGGTACGCCGAGCGCGTGGCCGCGCACCTGCGGAGCTGGTGGGCGGCCAACGCGCCGCTGCGCGGGGTGCACTGGATCAGCGGCATCGAGCTGGGGATCCGGCTGCTGTCGTGGGTGTGGGTCCGCCGCCTGCTGGAGGGCTGGCCGGGCGCGGCCGGGCTGTTCGAGGACAACCCGGTGGCGCTGGACCAGATCTGGCACCACCAGCGCTGGCTGGCCGCCTTCCCCAGCCGGGGCTCCTCGGCGAACAACCACATCATCGCCGAGGCCGCCGGGCAGTTCGCCGCGGCCTGCGCCTTCGGGTGGTTCCCCGGCTCGGCTCGCTGGCGGGACGACGCGCTGCGGTCGCTGGAGCGGCACCTGCGGAGCAACACCTTCGGCTCCGGCCTCAACCGCGAGCTGGCCACCGAGTACCACGGACTCGTGCTGGAGCTGGGCCTGGCCGCGGTGGCCGAGGCGGATGCCGCCGCCGTGCCGGTCCCGGCGACGGTCCGGCTGGTGCTGCTGCGGATGACCGACGCGCTCGCGGCCATCGTGGACGGGCGGCTGCGGCCGCCGCGCCAGGGAGACGCGGACGACGGGCACGGTCTCGTCGTGGACGGCGCGGGCACCGACCGCTGGGGCTCGCTGCTGGCCACCGGGGACGCCGTGTTCGGCCGACTCGACTGGTGGCCGTCGGTGACCGGCACCGATGTGCGCACCCCACTGCTGGCCGCGCTGATCCGGCCCGGCGCACCGGCCGTGACCCGCCCAGCACACCGGCCGGCCCATTTCGCCGACGCGGGGATGACGATCCTGCGCGGCCCGGCGGAGATCTGGTGCCGCTGCGACGGTGGTCCCCACGGGTTCCTGTCCATCGCCGCGCACGCCCACGCGGACGCGCTGTCCGTGGAGGTCCGGCACGACGGGGTCGACGTGCTCGCCGACCCGGGGACGTTCTGTTACCACGGGCAGCCCGAGTGGCGGCGGTACTTCCGCTCCACGCTGGGCCACAACACCCTGGAGCTGGACGGCGGTGACCAGTCCGGCTCCGGCGGCCCGTTCCTGTGGACGCGGCACGCCCGCAGCCGGGTCCTGGTCGCGGACACCTCGGGTGAGGGCGTGGCCCGCTGGTGCGCCGAACACGACGGCTACCAGGGGTCCGTGCACCGCCGCCGGGTGGAACTCTCCGCCGAGACCCGTGAGTTGCGGGTGGTGGACGAGGTGCGCGGTCCGCGCCGGTCCGCGCGCCTCGCGTTCCACCTCGGTCCGGCGATCGCCGCGGAGCTGGTGGACCACCGGGCGGTGCTCACCTGGACCCGGGACGGCGAGGACCGCTCCGCCGTGCTCGACCTGCCCGGGCAGCTGTCCTGGCGGGCCCACCGCGGCGAGAGCGACCCTCCGCTCGGCTGGTACTCCCCCGGCTTCGGGCGGAAGGTGCCCGCCACCACGCTGGTCGGCACCGGCTTCGCCGACGGGGCTGTCCCGCCGGGCGAGTTCATCACCGTACTCAGGTTCCAGGGCTAGGAAGGAGGCTTGGTGATCAAGAGGCGGCACTGGGCGTTGCCGATGGCACCGCTGGGGCTGGTCCTGCTGGTGGCGACCGGGTGCACGAGCGCTCCGGACGCCCCGGCGAAGCCGACCGCTCCGCCCTCCACGTCCGTGGCCCACGTGTGCGCCAAGCCCGCGGCCGGGCCGGCGAAGGCACCGGCGGGCGCGGTGGCGGTGGACCCCGCGGTGGTCGGCGATCTGGCCGCGAAGACCAAGAACAGCCCGCCGAGCACCACGTTCTGGCTTCAACCGGGGACGCACAAGCTCGAATCGGACCGTTTCGCCCAGGTCATCCCCAAGGAGGGGGACAGCTACGTCGGCGCGCCGGGCGCGGTGCTCGACGGCGTGAAGACCAACCAGTACGCCTTCGGCGGCAACGCCCGCAACGTCAGCGTCCGTTATCTGACGGTGCAGGGTTTCGTCGCGCCGCAGAACGAGGGCGTGGTCAACCACGATTCGGCCGACGGGTGGGTGATCGAGCACACGACGATCCAGAACAACTCCGGCGCCGGGCTGATGGCCGGTGCCCGTCAGCGGGTCAGTTCCAGCTGCCTGCGCGGCAACGGACAGTACGGAGTGAACGCCTACAAGGCCGGCGACCCGATCAGCGGCCTGGTGATCGAGGGCAGCGAGATCGCGGGCAACAACACGGACGACTGGGAGCAGAAGCAGCCGGGCTGCGGCTGTACCGGAGGCGTCAAGTTCTGGGCCGTCAACGGAGCCGACATCCGCGGCAACTGGGTGCACGAGAACCACGGGCCCGGGTTGTGGGCGGACACCAACAACAACGACTTCCTCATCGAGGACAACGTGCTGGAGGCCAACGACGGCGCCGCGCTGATCTATGAGACCAGCTACAACGCGGTCATCCGGAAGAACACGATCCGGCGGAACAACTGGGTCGAGGGGCGCAAGAAGGCCGACAGCGGCGACAACTTCCCCTTCGCGACCCTCTATCTGTCCGAGTCCGGCGGCGAACCACGGATCAAGGCCCGCACGGACAAGATCGAGATCGACCGGAACGTGCTGGAGAACAACTGGTCCGGGATCACCCTGTGGGAGAACGCCGACCGGTTCTGCAACAGCCCGGCCAACACCTCCTCCGGTGACTGCACGCTGCTGGTGAAGGACCACGGCAGCTGCGCGCAGCCGGCCATCGCCGCCGCACCGCTCTACGCGGACTGCCGGTGGAAGACCCAGCGGGTGGACATCCACGGCAACCGCTTCGTGCTGGACACCTCCGTCGTCGGGTGCACGGTGAAGTGCGGCCGCATGGGGGTGCTGGCCAACTACGGCACCTATCCGGACTGGTCGCCGTACAAGGGCGAACCGGTGGCCGAGGCGATCACCCAGAAGCAGGAGAACCGCTGGCACGACAACGTCTACCTCGGGCCGTGGAGCTTCGTCGCCCACGACCCGAGCCGGGAGCTGGACTTCGGGCAGTGGCAGGCCGCGCCGTACCAGCAGGACGCGGGCAGCACCTTCCAGCCGCAGTGGGGTGGTTGAGGTGCCCGGCGACACCACCGGCACACCGAAGACCGTGGGGATCGTCTGGGGGCTGCTGATCCTCAACACGCTCGGCTCCGCCGGGGCGAAGACCATCGTCCCGCTGCCCCGCTCCCTCATCCAGATGGCCACCATGGGCTCGCTGGTCGCGGCCTTCGTCCTGGCGCTCGCGCTCAATCTCCGGCTGCGCGTGCGGGCCAGCGCCTTCCTGTTCCTGCTGACCCTGCTGCTGGTGCTGAGCGTGATCTCCAGCGCACACCTGGAGTCGGGGTTCGGCGCCCTGTTCCGCTGCTTCCGGCTGACCCTCTTCGTCGCCTCCCTGTGGCTGCTCAGCCGCTGGTGGGACGGCGAGGTGACCTTCGTACGGCACCACATCCGGATCTACTTCGCGGTGCTCGCCTCGGTGGCCGCGGGCCTGGTCATCTCGCCGGGCGCGGCCATGCCCGATCTGTACGGCGGGCGGCTCGTCGGCGCGCTGTGGCCGCTCACCCCGCCGCAGATCGGGCAGTACGCCGCGGTGATCATCGGGCTCGCCGTGCTGCTCGTACTGGGCCGCCGCACCGACGGGCGCAGCGCGGCGATGGTGATCGTGCCCTCGCTCGTCCTGCTCGCGCTGACCCATACCCGGACGGCCACGCTCGGCCTGCTCATCGGGCTGGTGCTGGCGATCGGCTCGCTGGTCCTGACCAGCGCGGCCGCCCGCCGGTTCTTCGCCTGGGCGGTGCTGTTGTCGGTGGTGGCCGCGGTGGGCTTCAACTCCGCGCTCCAGGCGTGGTTCCTGCGCGGGCAGAGCCAGGAGAACTTCTCCAACCTCACCGGCCGTGCCAAGGTCTGGGACGCCCTGCTGGCGGCCCCCCGGACGGCCACGGAGCAGTTGTTCGGCGCGGGTCTGGGCGACAAGTCGTTCGGCGGGCTGCCGATCGACAACAGCTGGCTGGCCGTCTACAACGAGCAGGGCGTGACCGGCGTCGTCCTCGTGGCGGCGGTCATCATCGTGCTGGGCGGTGTCGCGCTGCTGCGCCCGCCGTCGCTCCAGCGGGCCTGCGCGATCTTCCTGATCAGCTACTGCGCGATCGCGTCGTACACCGAGGCCGGGCTGGGCGACGCCTCTCCGTATCTGCTGCACCTGACCGTGGCCGCCTCGCTGCTGGCGGTTCCCGCCGCGGCCGCTCCCCCGGCTCCGCCCGGAGCGCCCCGGCGCCGCCTGCCCGCATGGGCCCGGACATCGGAGGTGACCTGAGCATGCGCGTACTCGTGGTGCACAACCGCTACGCCTCGGCGCAGCCGAGCGGGGAGAACAACGTCGTCGACCAGGAGGTGGCGCTGCTGCGCGGGGCCGGACACCGGGTCGAGGTGTTCGAGCGGCGCAGCGACGACATCGGCTCCATGTCCCTGCTCGCCAAGGCGGCGCTGCCGCTCCTGGTGCCGTGGAACCCGGCGGTCCGCACGGAACTCGCGAGCCGGCTCCGCGCGGAGCGGCCGGACGTGGTGCACGTCCACAACGTCTTCCCGCTCCTGTCGCCCGCGGTGCTGGCCGCCTGCGCCGACGCCGGTGTGCCCGTCGTCGCCACGCTGCACAACTACACCCAGGTCTGCCCGCCGGGCACGCTCCAGCGGGACGGCCGGCCGTGCACCGAGTGCGTCGGGTCGGCGCCGCTGCCCGCCGTCCGGCACGGCTGCTACCGCGACTCCCGGCTGGCGACGGTACCGCTCGCGGTCAGCCTGTCCGTCAACCGGCGGCGGTGGTGGTCCGGCGTGGACCGGTTCTTCTGCATCTCCGCGGCGCAGCGCGAGGTCCTGGTGCGCTCCGGCATGCCGGCGGAGCGGCTCGCGGTGAAGCACAACTTCGTGCCCGATCCCGGCACGACCCGCACGGGCGACGGCGAGCACCTGCTGTATCTCGGCCGGCTCGCCGAGGCCAAGGGCGTGCGGCTGCTGATGGCAGCGTGGGACGAGCTGGCCGCCGGTGGCGGTGTGGGCGTACCGCTGGTGATCGCGGGGACGGGGCCGCTGGAGCGGGAGGTGACCGCCTGGGCGGCGGGCCGGGACGACGTGCGCTACGTCGGCCTCTACGACCCGGCGCAGTGCCGGGAGGCCGTCGCGCGCTCGGTCGCCGTGGTGGCTCCCTCGACCTGGCTGGAGGCGTTCGGCCTGGTGGTGGTAGAGGCGATGGCGGCGGGGGTCCCGGCGGTCGCCGCCGGTCACGGCGCCTTCGTCGAACTCGTCGAGGACGGGGTGACCGGCCTGCTGCACCGGCCGGGTGAACCGGCCTCGCTCGCGGACTGCCTGCGCCGGATCACGGCCGGGCCGGTCCGGGGCCGGGAGATGGGCCAGGCGGCCCGGCGCCGTTACGAGCAGGGGTTCAGCCCGTCCGTCGGGCTGGAGCGCCTGGTGGAGGGGTACCGCACCGCGATCGCGGTGCGGTCGGGCGGCGGGGACGGTATACCGCCGGCCGGAAAAGCAAACGCTGGCTCGCGGCGGGGTTCCCGCGCGGGCAGGGATGGGGGCCATTGATGACACTATGCCGACTCTGCGGCTCGGCGGCGCTGGGGAGCGTCGTCGATCTGGGGGCGACACCGCCGTGCGAGAGCTTTCTCTCCGCGGACCAACTGGACCGGCCGGAGCAGACGTATCCGCTGCACCTGCGGGTCTGCACCGAGTGCTGGCTGGCGCAGATCCCGCCGCTGATCACGCCGGAGGAGACGTTCACGCAGTACGCGTACTTCTCCTCCTACTCGACGTCCTGGGTGGAGCACGCCCGCACCTTCGTCGCCGACTCCGTGGAGCGCCTCGCGCTCGGCCCCGACGCCTTCGTGGTCGAGGTCGCGAGCAACGACGGTTATCTGCTGCGGCACATGGTGGACCGGGGGATCCGCTGCCTCGGCATCGAGCCGTCGGTGAACGTCGGCGCCGCGGCGCGGGACAAGGGCGTGCCCACGCTCACGGCGTTCCTGGACCCGGCGACGGGCTCGGACGTGCGCGCCGAGCACGGCCCGGCGGACCTGGTCGTGGCGAACAACGTGTACGCGCACATCCCCGACGTGGTCGGGTTCACCCGGGGGCTGCGCGCCCTGGTCGCCGACGACGGCTGGGTCTCCATCGAGGTGCAGCACCTGCTGACCCTGATCGAGGAGAACCAGTACGACACGATCTACCACGAGCACTTCCAGTACTACACGGTGGCGTCCGCGGCCCGGGCGCTCGCCAGCGGCGGACTCGCCCTCGTGGACGTCGAGTTGCTGCCCACGCACGGCGGATCCATCCGGCTGTGGGCCAGGCCCGCCGACGCGGCGGGCGAGCCGAGCCAGCGGGTGGCCGACGTACTGGACCGGGAGAAGGCCGCCGGACTCCAGGAGCTGTCCGGGTACACCGAGTTCTCCGCCCGGGTCGCCAAGGTGCGCCGGGACCTGCTGCGGTTCCTCATCGAGGCGGCCGAGCGCGGCGAGACGGTCGTCGGCTACGGCGCCCCGGGCAAGGGCAACACCCTGCTCAACCACTGCGGCATCCGGCCCGACCTGCTCCCTTACACGGTCGACCGCAACCCCTACAAGCATGGCATGTTCACCCCGGGCACCCGCATCCCGATCCTGGCGCCCGAGCAGATCGCCGCCGACCGGCCCGACTACGTCCTCGTCCTGCCGTGGAACCTGCGGGACGAGCTGGTCGAGCAGCTGTCCTTCGTGCACGCCTGGGGCGGCCGCCTGGTCTTTCCCATACCGGAACTGAGCATCGTCGAGCCCACGT
This sequence comes from Streptomyces sp. NBC_00536, assembly GCF_036346295.1. Lineage (NCBI taxonomy): Bacteria > Bacillati > Actinomycetota > Actinomycetes > Kitasatosporales > Streptomycetaceae > Streptomyces > Streptomyces sp. NBC_00536. The sequence goes on from NZ_CP107819.1 coordinate 1,213,528, forward strand.
CGGGAAAGAGGTAGGAGCATGAAGGTCGTACTGTTCTGCGGCGGTTACGGACTGCGGATGCGCAGCGGAGCCTCCGACGACGTGCCCAAGCCCATGGCGATGGTCGGCCCGCGGCCGCTGATCTGGCACGTCATGCGCTACTACGCGTCCTTCGGGCACACGGAGTTCATCCTGTGTCTCGGGTACGGGGCCGAGCACATCAAGAACTTCTTCCTCAACTACGAGGAGACCACGTCCAACGACTTCGTACTGCGGGGCGGGCGCACCGAGCTGCTCTCCACCGACATCGCCTCCTGGACGATCACCTTCGTGCAGACCGGCATCGAGTCGCCCATCGGGGAGCGGCTGCGCCGGGTGCGGCCCCACCTGGAGGGCGACGAGATGTTCCTCGCCAACTACGCGGACGTGCTGACCGACGCCCCGCTGCCGGAGATGATCGACCGGTTCTCCCGGCGCGACGCCGGAGCCTCGATGATGGTGGTCCCGCCGCAGTCCTCGTTCCACTGCGTGGACCTGGGCGACGACGGCCTGGTCGGGGGCATCACGGCGGTGAGCGACATGCCGCTGTGGGAGAACGGCGGCTACTTCGTGCTCCGCCAGGAGGTCTTCGACCACATACCGGAGAACGGGGACCTGGTCGCGGACGGATGTGCCCAACTGGCCAAAGAAGGACGGCTGCTGGCGTACCAGCACCGCGGGTTCTGGAAGCCGACCGACACCGTGAAGGAGCGTGCCGCGCTCGACGCCGCCTACGCCGTGGGCGACCGCCCGTGGGCCGTGTGGGAGCGGGACGGCTCGGGGGTGGGGACCTCGTGATACGGCTCGGGGCCGGGCCCCTGGACCGGCTCGTCGCGGTGGGGGCGCACTGCGACGACATCGCCATCGGCGCCGGTGGCACGCTGCTGGCGCTGTGCCGTGCGCGGCCGGGCATCCGTGTCGACGTACTGGTGCTCTCCGGTGGTGGCGGCGAGCGGGAGGACGAGGAGCGGGCCGCGCTCGCCGCCTTCTGCCCGGGCGCCGAACTACACCTGACCGTCCTGAAGTTGCCGGACGGCCGGATGCCGACGCACTGGGACGAGGCCAAGGCCGCGGTCGAGGAGCTGCGCGCGCGGACCGAGCCGGACCTGGTGCTCGCGCCGCGCACCGAGGACGCGCACCAGGACCACCGCGGCCTGGCGAAGCTGGTCACCACCGCGTTCCGCGACCACCTCGTGCTCGGCTACGAGATCGTCAAATGGGACGGCGACCTCGGCCGCCCGGTGGCGTACCAGCCGCTGGCGCCGGAGACCGCCGAGGAGAAGGTGCGGCTGTTGCAGGAGCACTATCCCTCGCAGCGGCACCGGCCCTGGTACGACCGCGAGGCCTTCCTCGGTCTCGCGCGCATCCGCGGCATCGAATGCCACGCCCGCTACGCCGAGGCGTTCGCCGTCACCAAACTCACTCTGAATCTGAATCTGGGGGAATGAACCGTGCGCGTACTGCTGACCGGACACCAGGGCTATCTGGGCACCGTGATGGCCCCGGTGCTCGCGGCCGCGGGGCACGAGGTCGTCGGTCTTGACGCGGGCCTGTTCGCGGACTGCGTCCTCGGCCCGCCGCCCGCGGACCCGCGGGGACACCGGGTGGACCTGCGCGACATCACGGCCGAGCACGTGGCCGGGGTGGACGCCGTGATCCACCTGGCCGCGCTGTCCAACGACCCGCTGGGATCGCTGGCGCCGGACCTCACCTATGACATCAACCACCACGCCTCCGTACGGCTGGCCGAGCTGGCCCGCGACGCCGGAGTGCGGCGCTTCCTGTACGCCTCGACGTGCTCGGTGTACGGCGCCGCGGGCGGGGACGACCTGGTCGCCGAGGACGCCCCGCTGCGCCCGGTGACGCCGTACGCCGAGTCCAAGGTGCGGGTCGAGGACGACCTGCACGCACTGGCCGACGGCGACTTCACCCCGGTGTACATGCGCAACGCCACCGCCTTCGGCTATTCGCCGCGGCTGCGCGCCGACATCGTGCTGAACAACCTGGTGGGCCACGCCCTGCTGTCCGGCGAGGTGCTGGTGCTCTCCGACGGCACCCCCTGGCGCCCGCTGGTGCACGCCGCGGACATCGCGCGGGCCTTCACGGCCGCGCTGACCGCGCCGCGGGAAGCGGTGCACGACCGGGCGTTCAACATCGGCAGCGAGACCAACAACGTCACCGTCGCCGAGATCGCCGAGCAGGTCGCCGAGGCGGTGGACGGCTCGAAGGTGCGGATCACCGGGGAGAACGGCGCCGATCCGCGGTCGTACCGGGTGGACTTCTCCCGGTTCCGCGCCGCGCTGCCCGGCTTCGACTGCGAGTGGACGGTGCGGCGGGGAGCGCTCGAACTCGCCGAGGCCTACCGGAAGTTCGGGCTGACCCGGGAGGACTTCGAGCGGCGCTTCACCCGGCTGGCCGTGCTGCGCGCGGCGTCCGAGGCCGGCACGGTCGACGACACCCTGCGGTGGCGCCGATGACCTCGGTCGGCGCGCGGATGCACGCGCTGGTGGAACGGCTGTACCCGCTGTGCCGGAGCATCACCGGCGACGGGGTGCGCGCCACCCTGGACATCGTCGGCGAGTACCTTCCGCTCCAGGTGCACGAGGTGCCGACCGGGACGCAGGTGCTCGACTGGACGGTGCCGCAGGAGTGGAACATCCGGGACGCGTACATCGCCGACGCCACCGGCAAGCGGGTCGTCGACTTCGCCGCGTCCAGCCTGCACGTGCTCGGCTACAGCGTGCCCGTGTCGGCGACCATGCCCCTGGCCGAGCTGCGCGCACACCTGCACACCCTGCCGGAGCAGCCGACCTGGGTGCCGTACCGCACCAGCTACTACACGCCGGAGTGGGGGTTCTGTCTGGCCCAGGAGACCCTGGACGCGCTGCCGGACGGCGAGTACGAGGTGCGCGTCGACTCCACCCTCTCCGACGGTCACCTCACCTACGCCGAGCACGTGGTGCCCGGTCAGGTCGCCGAGGAGGTGATCGTCTCCTGCCACGTCTGCCACCCGTCGCTGGCCAACGACAACCTGGCGGGCATCGCGGTGGCGACCTTCCTGGCGCTGGCGCTGGCCGAGCGAACCCCGTACTACACCTACCGGTTCATCTACGCGCCCGGCACCATCGGGGCGATCACCTGGCTGGCCCGCAACAAGGAGCGGATCGGCCAGGTCAAGCACGGTCTGGTGCTGGCCTGCGCGGGCGACTCGGGGCAGTTGACGTACAAACAGAGCAGGCGCGGCGACGCGGAGATCGACCGGGTGCTGCGGCACGTGCTCTCCGCCTCCGAACGCCCGCACCGGGTCACGGAGTTCACTCCGTACGGCTACGACGAGCGGCAGTTCTGCTCGCCCGGCTTCGATCTCGGCGTGGGCTCGCTCAGCCGGACCCCGTACGCGGGCTACCCCGAATACCACACCTCGGCGGACAACCCGGACTTCGTCTTCCCCGAGGCGATGGAGGACACCCTCGCCGTCTGCCGCGAGGCGTTCGGCGTGCTCGACCGCAACCGGCGCTACATCAACCTCAGCCCCTACGGGGAACCGCAGTTGGGGCGGCGCGGGCTGTACGACTCGCTCGGCGGCCGCAGCGACGCGAAGCAGGCCCAGATGGCCATGCTCTGGGTGCTCAGCCTCTCCGACGGCGAGCACGGTCTGCTGGACGTCGCCGAGCGGTCCGGGCTGCCGTTCGAGACCGTCGCCGCCGCGGCCGACGCCCTGTGCGGCGCCGGGCTGATCAAGGCATGACGCCGATGACCACAGAGGGGGACGAAGCGACGGTTCCGGAGGCTCCGCCCGGCCCCGCCCGGCGGACGGCCAAGCGGGCCATGGTCGGCCGGCTGTCGTGGGGGCTGGCCGACCAGGCGGCCTCCAGCATCAGCAACTTCGCGGTGGGGATCTACGTCGCACGCTCGCTGGGGGCGACCGCCTTCGGCGTGTTCAGCCTGGCCTGGGTGACCTACGGCGTGGTCCTCAACGTCTCCCGCGGGCTCGCCACCGACCCGCTCGTGGTCCGCTTCAGCGCCGTGCCGGAGGCCTCCTGGCGCGGGGCGGTGGCCCGCTCGTCGGGTACCGCGCTCGGCGTCGGCGGGGCCCTGGGCGCCGTGTGTCTGGCGGTCGGGCTGGGCCTCGGCGGCGGCGTGGGCTCCGCGTTGGCCTGTCTCGGCGTCGTGATGCCGGGGCTGCTGCTGCAGGACGCGTGGCGGTACTCGTTCTTCGCCGCCGGCAGCGGGCAGAAGGCGTTCGCCAACGACCTGGTGTGGGGCGTCGCGCTCGTCCCGGCCATGGTGGTGGCGGCCCGCGTGGGCAGCGTGGCCGCCTTCGTGCTCGCCTGGGGCGGGTCGGCCGCGGTGGCCGCGCTGTACGGCTGCCTGCAGTCCGGCATCCGGCCCCGGATGACCGGAGCCCGCGGGTGGCTGCGCGAGCAGCGCGACCTCGGCTACCGGTACCTGGCCGAGAACGTCGGCCTGAGCGGTGCCTACCAGATCCGGGCGTACGGGCTCGGCGCGCTCGTCGGGGTCACTTCGGTGGGCGCCGTCCGGGGCGCCGAGCTGCTGCTCGGCCCGTTCCTCGCGGTGCTGATGGGGCTGTCGCTGGTCACCGTCGCGGAGGCGGCCCGGGTGCTGCGGCAGGCCTCGCACCGGCTGGGCGGGTTCTGCCTCCTGCTCGGCGGCGGGCAGGCCGGCGCCGCCCTGCTGTGGGGCGCCGCCCTGCTGCTGGTGCCGGACCGGCTCGGCGAGCTGGTGCTCGGCGGTGTCTGGCCCGCCGCCGCGCAGCTCATCGTCCCGGCCACGCTCGGCGTCGCGGGCGCCAGCCTCGGCACCGGCGCGGCGGCCGGGCTGCGCGCGCTCGGCGCGGCCCGGCGCAGCCTGCGCTGCCAGATGTTCGCCTCCGCCTGTTACGCGGGCGGCGGTGTCGGCGGGGCGGTCATCGCGGGCACGGTCGGCTCCTCCTGGGGCGTCGCCGCCGCCACCTTGAGCAGCTCGGCCGTGTGGTGGCAGCAGCTGCGCTCCGCCCTGCGCGAGCACCACGGCACCACGACGACCCGATCCATGAAGTGAGGACGACATGAGCGCCCAACCCAGGCTGAGCATCGGCCTGCCCGTGTACAACGGCGAGGAATATCTGGCCGAGTCGCTCGACGCCCTCCTCGGCCAGACCTACGAGGACTTCGAGCTGGTCATCTCCGACAACGCCTCGGCCGACGGCACCGCGGACATCTGCCGCCGGTACGCCGAGAAGGACTCGCGCATCCGGTACCTCCGTCTGCCCAGGAACATCGGCGCCACGCCGAACCACAACCGCGTGTTCACCGAGTCCCGCGGCGAGCTGTTCAAGTGGGCCTCGCACGACGACCTGTACGGACGGGACCTGCTGCGGCGCTGCGTGGAAGCGCTGGACGAGCGGCCGGAGGTGATCCTCGCCCACACCGACCAGGCGGTCATCGACGGCGACGGCCAGGTGAAGGTCCCGTACGAGTACACGCTCGCCACCGGCTCCCCGCACCCGCCGGAGCGCTTCCGCAGTCTGCTGTTCGAGCCGGGTGGCGACGACTTCTACGGGGTGATGCGCGCCGACGTGCTGCGCCGGGTGAAGCCGCTCGACAGCTACCACCACGCGGACCGCACGTTCGTCGCCGAGATCACCCTGCACGGGGCCTTCCACCAGGTGCCGGAGCTGCTGTACTTCCGCCGCGACCACCCGGGCCGCGCCGAGCGGGCGAATCCGAGCCTGCGGTCGCGGTGCGTCAACCTGGACCCGCGCCGGGCCGGTCCGCTGCACCCGGCGCCCCGGCTGCTCGCCGAGTACGTGGGGGGCTTCGTCTCGGCGGTCCGCCGGGCGCCGCTGTCCTCGGCCGACCGGCGCGCGTGCTACCGCCACCTCGCCGCGTGGATGGCCAGCCGGGTCCGGCCGGGCGCCGGAGAGCGGGTCGAGGACCGCGCCCCGGTCGACCCGGCCCTGCTCACCGTCTCCGTCGACGCCCTCGTGGCCGGCCGTGAGGGGAGGCAGGGATGACGCCCGGGAAGGGAACTCCGGTGCGCGTCGGGGTGTTCGGCCTGCTCGGCTCCGGGAACCTCGGCAACGACGGGTCGCTCGAAGCCGTGCTCGGCTACCTCCGCGCCGCGCACCCGGACGCGGCCGTGGACGCGCTGTGCGGCGGGCCCGAGGCCGTCACCGCCCGGTTCGGGATCCCGGCGACGCGGCTGCACTGGTACCGCGGGGAGTACCGGACCGCCTCGCGGGCCGGCTCGGTCGTGGCGAAGGGGCTGGGCAAGGCCATCGACGCCGTCCGCACCGCTTCCTGGGTGCGCCGGCACGACGTGGTGATCGTGCCGGGCATGGGCGTGCTGGAGGCCACGCTGCCGCTGCGGCCGTGGGGCTTCCCGTACGCGCTGTTCCTGCTCTGCGCGTCCGGCCGGCTGTTCGGCACCCGGGTCGCGCTGGTGAGCGTCGGCGCCGCCGCGATCGGCAACCGGCCGACCCGGGCCCTGGTGCGCTGGTCGGCGCGACTGGCCCACTACCGGTCGTACCGGGACGCCCCGTCCCGCGACGCGATGCGGGCGATGGGCGTGGACACCGCGCGCGACGAGGTCTACCCGGACCTCGCCTTCTCCCTGCCGGCGCTGCCGGGGCGGGGACCCGACGAGGTCCCGGTCCCGCCGGGCCCGGTCTGCGTCGGCGTCATGGCCTTCCACGGCGGCAACGACGACCGCGCCCGGGCCGAGGAGATCCACCGGCGCTACCTCGACGGGACGATCAGGTTCGTCCGTACCCTGGCCGGGGACGGCAGGCCGGTCCGGCTGCTCACCGGTGACGGGGTCGACGTACCGGTGGTCGCCGCGATCCTCGACGCGGTGGACTCGCCGCTGGTCACCGCCGCCGAGACGGCCTCACTGGCCGACCTGATGAAGGAGATGGCGGCGGCCGACACGGTGGTGGCCGTCCGCTACCACAATCTGATCTGCGCGCTGAAGACCGGTACGCCCACGCTCGCGCTCAGCTATGCGGCGAAGAGCGACGCGCTCATGGAGTCGATGGGGCTCGGCGCCTACACCCACCCGGCGCGCGAGGTCGACGCCGACCGGCTGCTCGAACAGTTCAGGTCGCTGGAGCTGCGGTCGGCGGAAGTGCGGCGGACCCTCGCCGAGCGCAACCTCACCGCCGCCCGGCTCGTCGAGCGCCAGTTCACCGCCCTGACCGCGGCCCTCTTCCCGGCGGCCGACCCCACCCACGCCCTGCGGGAGACCCCATGAAGACGACCGAAGTCCCGGCGATCGCGGGCGCGTTCCTGTTCGAGCCGACGCCGTACGCCGACGAACGCGGCTTCTTCTGCCGCACCTTCGACGCCGAGGTGGTCCGCTCGGTGGGCCTCGACCCGGACGCCTTCGTCCAGGACAGCCTGTCCCGTTCGGTCCGGGGGGTGCTGCGCGGCCTGCACCTGCGCTCGGGTGCGGGCGAGGCGAAGCTGGTGCGATGCTCGTACGGGAGGGTCTTCGACGTGGTCGTGGACCTGCGGCCCGATTCGCCGACCTACCTCGGCCGGGCCTTCTTCGACCTGTCCGGCGAGACGCAGGCGACCGTGTACGTCCCGGCGGGGTGCGCGCACGGCTTCCAGACTCTGACCGAGACCGCCGATGTCTCATACCGCATCGACCGCCCGCACGATCCGGCCGAGGACGTGACGATCGCCTTCGATGATCCGGAACTCTCCATACCCTGGCCGCTGCCTGTGGTATCGATGTCGGAGCGGGACCGCAAGGCACCGAGCCTCGCCGAGGTCCTGCGGCAGAAGGAGGGGTGAAGTCAGCTTGACCACCGAAGAGTTCTCCCTGCCCCGGTCGCTGATGGCGAACGAGCGGCTGCACGCCATGGTCCCCGGGGGTGCGCACACCTACGCCAAGGGCGACGACCAGTACCCGGAACACCTGGCCCCGGTCATCAGCCACGGCAGCGGCGCCCACGTGTGGGACGTCGACGGCAACCGCTACGTCGAGTACGGCTCCGGCCTGCGGTCGGTCAGCCTCGGGCACGCCCATCCGCGCGTGCTCGAAGCGGTGCGGGGGGAACTCGGCCGCGGCGGCAACTTCGTCCGGCCGTCCATCCTGGAGGTCGAGGCCGCGGAGTGCTTCCTGGCCACGGTGCCGACCGCCGACATGGTCAAGTTCGCGAAGAACGGCTCCGACGTCACCACCGCCGCGGTGCGCCTCGCCCGCGCCGTCACCGGGCGCGCGCGGGTGGCCATCTGCGGTGACCAGCCGTTCCTCTCCGTCGACGACTGGTTCATCGGCACCACGCCGATGTCCGCCGGGATACCGGCGGCGATCACCGACCTCACCGTGACGTTCCCGTACGGGGACCTGGCGGCCACCGAGGAACTGCTCACCCGGTACGAGGGCGAGGTCGCCTGCCTGATCCTCGAACCCGCCGGCCACGCCGAACCGCCGCCCGGATACCTCGCCGGGCTGCGCGAACTGGCCGACCGGCACGGCTGCGTACTGGTCTTCGATGAGATGATCACCGGTTTCCGCTGGTCCGAGGCGGGGGCCCAGGGCCTGTACGGCGTGGTCCCCGACCTCTCCACCTTCGGCAAGGCGCTGGGCAACGGGTTCGCCGTCTCGGCGCTGGCCGGGCGCCGCGAGCTGATGGAGCGGGGCGGGCTGCGGCACTCCGGCGACCGGGTGTTCCTGCTGTCCACCACGCACGGTGCGGAGACGCACTCGCTGGCCGCCGCCATGGCCGTGCAGCGCACCTATGCCGAGGAGGGCATCACCGCCCGGCTGCACGCGCTCGGCGAGCGGCTGGCCGCCGGTGTCCGCGAGGCCGCGGCCGCCATGGGCGTCGGCGACCACGTCGTCGTCGCGGGCAGGGCCAGCAACCTGGTCTTCGCCACCCTCGACGAGGAGCGGCGGCCGTCGCAGCAGTACCGCACCCTGTTCCTGCGGCGGCTCCTCGCGGGCGGGGTGCTGGCCCCGTCGTTCGTGGTGAGCAGTGCGCTCGACGACGCCGACATCGACCACACCGTCGACGTGGTGGCCCAGGCGTGCGCGGTGTACCGCAAGGCGCTGGACGCCGGTGATCCCGCGCCCTGGCTGGGCGGGCGGCCGGTGAAACCCGTGTTCCGCCGCCGGGTGTGACGGAGCGTCAACTCCGGGCGAGGCGCGTGGAGTCGGCCGTCCGGTCGACCGCCCATCCGGTCGCCGGCACCACCGCCAGCGCGGTGCACCAGCCACCGAGGACATCGGTCGGGTAGTGCGCTCCCAGGGCCACCTGCGCCCAGCCCATGGTGGCCCCGGCGACCAGCCCCGCGAGGAGCACGAGGAGCGTGCCGGCCGTCCGGCCGAGGCCGAACCGGCCGCTCGCGAACAGCGCCAGGGCGAGGGCGAGCGCGGTGAGGAAGGCGGTGTGCCCGCTCGGGTAGGACAGGTAGCCGCCGTGGATGGTGCGTCCCACGACGTGCTTGAGCAGCGTCGTCGTGCCGACGGCCACGGCGACTCCGGCGACGGCGAGCACGGCCGCACGGGGGCGCCGTAGCAGGAGCAGGCCCGTCACCACGGCCCCGACCAGCAGCACCGATCCGGTGGGCTCCCCCAGGAAGTCCATGACCTGGGCGACCTGCCACCAGGGCGGCCGCACACCGTCCACCACCGACTGGATCCGCGCGTCCACCTCGGTGGGGCGGCCGCGGCCCGCGTACGCGAACCCGAGCCCGGTGACCAGCAGCGCGGCGAGGGCCGCGACCAGCCCGAGCCACCCGCGCAGCGGCGGGGGCAGCACCGCGGGCTCCGCCCGGCCGGTCACCGGCCCGCGCCGTCCGGTCGGGCCCTGGCCGGTTGAGTCCTGGCCGGACGGGCCCTGGCCGGACGGGCCCCGCACGAGCGATCCCACAGGCGCCCCCCGCTGTGTCCGGCCGACCCTCCGATGACCACAACTGCCCGGCGGACAACCGCTCTTCCACGGGCATCGGGATCAGCCTCCGCTCGTCACCCTAACCAACAACCGGCCCCGGTCGCTGGATCCCGGGGAAAGCTACGGCGTCATCTCGTACGTCCCGGACAGGGCCTCGACACGGGCCCAGACCCGCGCCGCGCGGTCCTCGTCGACGACCGGGCGGCGTACGGCGCCCAGCGCCCAGGCCTGCTGCGCTTCGGTGGCGGAGTCCTTGCCGTGGAGTTCGACGGCGTGTCCGGAGAAGTCGCGCACGAGGACGGAGAACAGCTCGTCGAGCACGGATGCGTCCAGGTCCGTCAGGCGGGCCTGCTCCAGGATCAGCTGGCCGTAGACCACCAGCGCGAACAGCTGGCCGACGGAGAGCAGGAAGTCCAGGTCGCGGCTCTGCTCCTCGTCGGGGGCGACGGTGGCGACGAACGCGCAGAGGGCGTCGGCCTGTTCGCGGAAGCGGGCGACGTTCGGGGTGTCCGCGTAGGCGTCGTAGGCGGTGCGCCAGTCGTGGAAGCGGACGGAGCCGAGGCCCCGGGCCGGTCCCTGCCGGAAGAGGAAGGCGTCGTCGGCCGCGTCGAGGCGGGTCGGCACGGCGGGGTAGTCGACCGGTTCCAGCAGGTGGTTGCGCATGAACTTGAGGATCAGCGCGAGGTTGACGTGGACGGTGCCTTCGAGCTTGGGCAGGCTCCGGATCTCGACGGCCGCCTCGGCGAAGTAGGTGTCCTTCTCGAAGCCCTTGGCCGCGATGACGTCCCACATCAGGTCGATGACCTTCTCGCCCTCCGTGGTCACCTTCATCTTCGTCATCGGGTTGAAGAGCAGGTACCGGCGGTCGTCGGGGCCGGCCGAGCGGAAGTAGTCGACGGCGCGGTCGCTGAACAGCTTCATGCCGACGAGGCGGACGTAGGCGTCGGCCAGTTCACGGCGCACGTGCGGGAAGGCGGTGACGGGGCGGCCGTAGAGGATGCGGTTCTGGGCGTGGGTGACGGCCTCGTACATCGCGTGTTCGCAGATGCCGATCGAGGCGGTGCAGAGGTTGAACTTGCCGACGTTGACGGTGTTGAGGGCGGCGTCGAAGGCGGCGCGGCCGGTGTGCAGGACGTCGTCCGGGGACACCGGGTAGTCGACGAGGCGGAACTCGCTGACGTACTTGGAGGAGTCGACGACGTTCTGCACCAGCTGGTACGCCGGGTGGCGGCTGTCCGCGGCGAAGAACACGTACCCGTCCGGGCCCTCGACGTCGGCGCGCCGGCCGAAGACGGAGACGAGTCCGGCGGCGTTGCCGTTGCCGATGTAGTACTTGGACCCGCCGGCCAGGAACCCGCCGTTGCCGTCGGGCTCCAGCAGCATGTCGGTGGAGTAGATGTCGGCGCCGTGGGTCCGCTCGGACAGGCCGAAGGCGAACACCTCGCCCTGCGCGAGGAGTTCGGCCGCGCGGTCGCGGGCGGCGGCGTTGTCGCTCTGCCAGACCGGGCCGAGGCCGAGGATGGTGACCTGCCACGCGTACCAGTAGTCGAGGCCGTAGAACCCGAGGATCTCGTTCAGGGCGGCGATCCGCGCGGTGTCCCACCGCCGGTCCTGCTCCCCCGGTTCTCCCTGGCCCTGCGGCCCGGCGGAGGCGGCGGCCGGGGTGAGGAAGGTGGCGAAGAGCCCTTCCTTGGCCGAGAAGGCGAGGAACTCCCCCAGCCAGGCCCGCGACCGGTAGTCCTCGATCAGCTTGCGCTTGCCGCGCGCCTCGAACCAGTCGACGGTGGCGCGCAGCAGCCTGCGGGTCTCGGGGTCGAAGTGCGCGGGATCGTAGGTGCGCGGGTTGAACAGCAGTGAGTCGGCCATGAGTTCACCTTCGGAGGAGGGTTCGGGAGGGCGGGAGGGCGGGCAGGGGTTCAGGCTGAGGGGGGTGTCGTGGAGAGGCGGTGGAGCGTGGCGAGGACGTCGTCCAGCCAGGCGAGCGTCATCCGCTCGTAGGCGATGCCGCCGCGCAGCACGACGTGCTGGAGCTCCTGCCCGGTGTCGAGCGGGGCGGGGGCCTCGGGTCCGGTGAAGTCGCGCAGCTCCCCGGCGAGGTAGTGCGCGAGCCGCTCGCCGTGCACCTGGTGGTGCCGTTCGACCTCGCGGATCAGCGCGGCCGGGTCGTCGAAGGCCGCGCCCCGGATCTTCACGGCGAGGTCGTGGCGCAGGCTCTCGGGTTCGATCGGCTGGTGCAGCCACTGGGAGAGGAGCGCGCGGCCGGGGGCGGCGACGGAGTACTCCTTCTTGTCCGGCCGGGCCTGCTGCGGCACCTCGCGGACGGTGAGCAGTCCGGCCTGCTCCATGCGCCCCACGACCCGGTAGATCTGCTGGTGGGTGGCGGTCCAGAAGTAGCCGATGGACCGGTCGAAGCGCCGGGCGAGGTCGTAGCCGGAGCCCGGCATCTCCAGCAGGGAGACGAGGATCGCGTGATCGAGAGCCATACCCCGATCCTTCTATGCACCTCGTTGCATAGACAAGGGCCGACGCCCCGGTGAGACACGGCTCACCCGGGGCGTCGGCCCGGTTCCCGTTGGTCTCACACCGCCGCGGCGGCCGGGCCGTCGGCGGGCGCGCGGCGGGTGACGGCGCTCAGCCGGGCCATCAGTTCGTCCATGCTGAAGGGCTTGGTGACGTAGTCGTCGGCGCCCGCGTCGAGCGCCTGGATCTTCTCGTGCGAACCGTGGCGGGCGGAGACCACCAGGATCGGCACCTTCGACCACAGGCGCAGCCGCTTGATCACCTCGACCCCGTCCATGTCGGGCAGCCCGAGGTCGAGCACGACCGCGTCCGGGCGGCGGGCCGCCACGGAGTCCAGGGCGGTGGTCCCGTCCCCCGCGCAGTCGACGTCGTAGTTCCGCGCCTTCAGATTGATGACCATCAGCCGCACGAGCCGCGGTTCGTCATCCACCACCAGCACCCGGGGCATCGGCGTGCCGCCTTCCTGTCGTCATGGCCGGGAGCCCTGATGGGGTCCCCGCCTACGACGGTGCCCCGCGGAAGGAGCCGGTAGCGGCAGGCGCGGCAGGCCTTGACGACGTCCTTACGGCGGCGCGCCCGGCCTTGACGCGCTCGCTACGGCCTACTCCCAGTCGTCCCACGGCGGGTCCATCTCGTCCAGGTCGAAGGGCGGTTCGTCGGCGTCGGACGCCATGGGCCGCGCTTCGGCCGCCGCGCGCCCGGGCCGGGACGGTGCGGCGGAGGGCGGTGCGGCAGGGGCCGGGACGGCGGGAGCGGCAGGAGCAGCGGGGGCGATGGAGCCCGCCCCGGCCGTCCCCGGCGCGGCGCACTCCGCCAGGGTGGCGAGGACGCCCTCGGCGTACTTGGTCAGCTTGGCCTCACCGATGCCGCCGATGGTGCCCAGCTCCTCCGCCGAGGCCGGCAGCCGGGTCGCGATCTCGCGCAGCGTGGCGTCGTGGAAGACGACGTACGCCGGTACGCCCTGCTCCTTGGCCGTCGCGGCCCGCCAGGTGCGCAGGGCCAGGAAGACCGGTTCGGCCGCGGCGGGCAGGTCGACCGGGACGCGCGCGCCCTTCCCGGAGCGCGATCCGGACTCCTTGCGGGCCGCCGCGGCGACCGCCTTCTCCTTCCGCATCAGGACGCTGCGGCGCCCTCCCAGCACCTCACCGCTGCCTTCCGAGAGCACGAGCGTGCCGTACTCGCCCTCCACCGACAGCAGCCGCAGCGCCAGCAGCTGGCGCACGACCCCGCGCCACTCGGCGGTGCTCAGGTCCACCCCGATGCCGAACACCGAGAGCGCGTCGTGGTCGAACTGGATGACCTTGGCCGTCTTCTTGCCCTGCAGGATGTCGATGATCTGACCGGCGCCGAACTTCTGCCGCCGTTCGTTCGCCAGCCGCCACACGGTGGACAGCAGCTTCTGCGCCGCGACCGTGCCGTCCCAGGACTCGGCGGGCGTCAGGCACGTATCGCAGTTGCCGCAGGGCTCGCCCGACTGCCCGAAGTACTCCAGCAGCCGGGTCCGGCGGCAGTCGACCGTCTCGCACAGCGCCAGCATGGCGTCCAGGTGCATGCCCAGGGAGCGGCGGCGCGCCTCGTCGCCCTCGGAGCCTTCGATGAGCTTGCGCTGCTGCACCACGTCCTGCAGGCCGTACGCCAGCCAGGCCGTGGCGGGCTCGCCGTCGCGGCCGGCGCGGCCGGTCTCCTGGTAGTAGCCCTCGACGGACTTCGGCAGGTCGAGGTGGGCCACGAACCGTACGTCCGGCTTGTCGATGCCCATGCCGAAGGCGATCGTGGCCACCACCACGATCCCGTCCTCCCGCAGGAAGCGCGACTGGTTCGCCGCCCGCGCCCGGGCGTCCATGCCCGCGTGGTAGGCCACGGCGTCGATGCCCTGCTCCACGAGGAACGCGGCGGTCTTCTCCACCGAGGACCGCGAGAGGCAGTAGACGACTCCGGCGTCCCCGTCGTGCTCGGTGCGGATCAGCTCCAGCAGCTGCTTGAGCGGGTTGTTCTTCGGGGCGATGCGGTACTGGATGTTCGGCCGGTCGAAGCTGGCGACGAAGTGCCGGGCGTCTTCCAGACCGAGCCGGGTCACGATCTCGGCGTGCGTGGCCGCGGTGGCCGTCGCGGTCAGGGCGATCCGCGGGACCTTCGGCCAGCGCTCGTGCAGCATCGACAGGGCGAGGTAGTCGGGCCGGAAGTCGTGACCCCACTGGGCGACGCAGTGTGCCTCGTCGATCGCGAAGAGCGAGACCTTGCCGCGGTCGAGCAGCCGCTGCGCGCTCTCGGTGCGCAGCCGCTCGGGGGCCAGGTAGAGCAGGTCCAGCTCGTCGGCGAGGAAGGCCCGCTCGACGGCCAGCCGCTCCTCGAAGTCCTGTGTGGAATTGAGGAATCCGGCCCGCACCCCGAGCGCGGTGAGCGCGTTCACCTGGTCCTGCATCAGCGCGATGAGCGGCGAGATCACGACGCCCGTGCCTTCTCTGACGAGCGCCGGGATCTGGTAGCAGAGCGACTTGCCGCCGCCGGTCGGCATCAGGACGAGGGCGTCACCGCCGCCGACGACCTGCTCGATGATCTCCTGCTGCTCACCGCGGAAGGAGCTGTATCCGAAGACGCGGTGCAGTACCTGCAGGGCATCGGAGAGGTCGGGGGAAGCGTCCGGAAGGGCCATCCGTGAAGCCTAGCCGCACCTGCCGACACCCGGCTCCGCCCGCCGGAACCTGTGGACAACTCCGGGCGCGCGGACGATCCCGCTTCTTTTTGACGCGGACACGGCGACACTGGGGTGAGAGCGAGGAACCGAGGGGGGATCACATGGAAACGGGTGACCTGGCGGCACTGGCGGCCCGGATCGTCGCGGGCATGGCGACCGGCGTGGGGCAGGCCGTCACCGAGGCGGTGTCCGCTCTCGTACGGGCCCGGCTCGGCGGGTCGGAGCACGGCGCGCGGGCGCTGGCCGACAACGACGTCGCCGCGCTGAGTTCGGCCATCGAAACGGAGCTGGCCGCGGATCCGGCCTTCGAGGGGCGCCTGAACACCGCGCTGACGGTGACGCACACACAGAACACCGGTGGAGTGAACGTCACGGGGAGCACGCTCAAGCGCAGCCAGATCGCGCTCGGCCCGCTGAGCATCACGACGAACAACAACAACCGCACGTCGTTGGCCGGTCTGGCGGTGGTCCTCTTGGCACTGATCGCGTTCGCGGTCTTCGGAGCCGTGCACCTGTTCGCCGGGGACGACCCGCCCGCGGACGCGCCGGGCCCGGGCGGTGTGGCCGGGGCCCGCCCGGGGGGCGGGAGCGGCGGCCCGGGCGCCGACGCGGGGAAGGAGACGGCCGGGGACCGGAAGAAGGCCGTGGCGTTCGTTCCCGAGGCGCTCGGCACCCTGATCGTCCCGGACATCGGCGCCATGCCCGCCGGATGGTCCCTCGTCTCCCCCGCCAAGGTCGACCGCCTTGACGGGTCTTGCGATCCCAGCCCGGCGTGCGAGCGGGCTCCCTACCGGGTGGAAGCCGATTTCGGAGCGCCGACCGGAACGGGCGGAACGGGCGGCGCCGCCGGCACCCGTGGAATCGGGATCGAAGTGTTTCCCACGCAGGACGCCGAGGCCGCCACGACGATCACCACGTGGGAAACGGGTCCGGGTCACGGCTGGACGACCACGTCCTTCCCTCCCGTGGGCGACAACACCAGTGCGCTGGCCCAAGGCACGGCCCTCGCCCTGAAGTTCCGCGTCGGCGCCGTCTGCGTCCGCGTGACGGGCCACGGGGTGGACACCACCATGCTGGAGACGGTCGCGAGGACCGTCGCCGAGCGGGCCCAGCAGGCCCAGAACGGCGAGCGCCCCACCGCCACCGTCCACTCCGGCTGAGACGGACCGCCCGGCCGGTCAGGGGGTGAGTTCGCGGGGGTCCAGGGGGAGGTGCCAGAGGTTGCGGCGGTGTACGGAGTCCAGGGCCGCCTGGAGCGGGGACGGGGGCACGGCCAGGACGGGGCAGGTGGCGTGGGCCAGGCAGTAGCGGGCCACGGACGGGCGGACCAGGCGGCGCAGCGGGGCGCGGGATCCCGTGCCCACCACGAGCAGGTCCGCCGGGTCGCGGGCGGTGGCGTCGACGAGGGCCGCGCCCGGGGTTCCCCGGACCGCGACGCCGCCGAGCGGGACGCCCGGCGGCGCGGTGCCGAAGGCGGTGTCGAGGACCTCGCGCAGCCGGTCGACGGCCGCGGTGCGGCAGGCCGACAGGACCGTGGTTCCGGCGCCGCCCCGGCTCCCGAGGTCACCGCCCGGCGGCCGCCAGGCCAGGACGACCCACAGCTCGGCGCCGCGCACGCGGGCCTCGGCGGCGGCCCGGTGCAGGGCCGCCAGACTCCCCGGACTCCCGGTGGCCCCGACCACGACCCTCGGTGCGGCTCCTCGCACGGCGTCCTCCCTCTCCCACGGCCCCGGCGCGGTCCGTCCCCCGCCTCCACCGGTCCCATGGAAGGGCCGCGGCGGCGCGGGGGCGCGGTCGCTGACGCCTTCCTGACGCGGAGATCCGTAACCCTTACGGGTTCCTGATGCCGCCCGGCGCGCACCGTCAGTGATCCGTCAGGACACGGCCGGTCGCCGTATGGGTCGCGTTACGGGGTGGGCGCGCGGGCCCGGCCGCGGGGATAGCTTCGGAAGCCACGTCCGGGCCGCCTCCCCGCGGTCCGGGCGTCAACTGCCGTTCGTACCGCGCCGGGAGGGCCCCATGTGTCTGATCCAGTACGCCGACGATCCCGAGCCCGAGGAACCGGTCCCGGCCGGGCTCCTGTACGTACCCACCCGGCCGGGAGGGGCACACCTGGTGGTGCGGCTGTTCCGCACCCCGCTGGGAACGCGCACCGCCGTCGGCTTCACCAGCCCGGACCGGCTGGCCGCCACCCTCGGCGCCGCCCAGCCCTGGATCCGGCTCTCCGAGGCCGCGCTGCGGTCGATGGCCGCACCGCTCGGCGCGGACCTGCTGACGGTCGACCCGACGCTCACCGCTCCCCCGGTCGCGTCCGTCGCCCCCGCGGCCACCGGGCCCGCGGAGGAACCGGCTCCGCAGGCGCCCGAGACCACCGCCCGGACCGCCTGAAAGGGATCGCACATGACCATCACCGCCCCGGCCGATGCTCCGGCCAATGCCGGCGAGCTGTCCATATGGCCCGCGTCCACGACCCCGCTCCCGCACGGCGGCCTGGCCGTCGGCGGGGTACCGCTCGGCGAGATCGCCGACCGCTTCGACACACCGGTGTACATCCTGGACGAGGGCGAGGTGCGCGCCCGCTGCCGCACCTACCGGGACGCGTTCCCCGACGCCGACGTGCTGTACGCCGCGAAGGCCTTCCTCTCCCGCGCCATGGTGCGCTGGGTGGACGAGGAGGGGCTCGGCCTGGACGTGTGCTCGGCCGGGGAGCTGGAACTCGCCGTCACCGCCGGTTTCCCGCCCGAGCGGATCGTGCTGCACGGCAACGCGAAGTCGCCCCGCGACCTGGAGGCGGCGCTGCGGCTCGGCGTGGGGCGGATCGTGATCGACGGTCCGTCCGAGATCGCGCGGATCGCGGCCGCCATGGGCCCCGGCGGGCACCAGAAGGTCATGGTGCGGGTGGTGCCCGGCGTTTCGGCGGGCGCCCACGACAAGATCCGTACCGGTACGGACGGCCAGAAGTTCGGCCTGTCCCTCACCGACGGGGGCGCGCAGCACGCGATCACCCGGGTCCTCGGCCAGCCCCAGCTCGAACTCACCGGACTGCACTGCCACATCGGCTCGCAGATCTCCGACGTGAAGCCCTATCTGGTGGCGCTGCGCCGCCTGGTGGGCCTGATGGCGCGGATCCGGGACGCGCACGGGGTGATCCTGCCCGAGCTGGACATGGGCGGCGGCCACGCCGTCGCCTACCGGCCGGGCGAGCCCGCCCTCGACCTCACCGCGCTCGCGCGCGGGCTCCGCGCGGAGCTGGCCGAGGGCTGCGCGGCCGCCGGGCTGAGCGTGCCGCGCCTCGCCGTCGAGCCGGGGCGGGCCGTCGTCGGCCCGGCCGGTGTGGCCGTCTACCGGGTGCTCGCCGTCAAGCGCACGGGAGACACGGTGTTCGTGGCGGTCGACGGGGGCATGAGTGACAACCCGCGGCCCGCCCTGTACGGGGTGCGCTACGCGCCCCGCCTGATCGGCCGCCACTCGACGGCCGGGCCGTGCACCGCGACCGTCGTCGGCCGCCACTGCGAGGCGGGCGACGTGCTGGCGACCGATGTGGAACTGCCGGGGGACGTCCATCCCGGGGACCTGCTCGCCGTACCGGTGGCGGGCGCGTACCAGCTGTCCATGGCCTCCGGCTACAACCTCGTCGGGCGCCCCGCGGTCGTCGCCGTGCACGAGGGCACGGCCCGGCTCCTGGTCCGGCGCGAGACGCTGGAGGACTTCCGCGGCCGGGACGTCGGCGCGTAGGCCCGCTGCGGTACGGGGTCACCCGTCAAGGGTGAAGGCCGTGGCCGGGGCGGCGCCGGCCACCGCGACCACGGCCGCGCGCCGCTCGTCCGTCCACTCCAGCAGCTGTACGTCGCCACCTCCCGCCTTCAGCCGGGCCTCCCGGCGGACCCACAGCCGCAGCAGCGCCGGGCCGGGGTCGGGCAGGCCGGCGGCCTCCCGCAGGTCCGCCGCGGGCAGCATCCGGCTCAGCACCGCCAGGGGGCCGGGACGGCGCGCGGCGGGCTCCACGTCGACGCCGACCGCACCGGGGCCGACGGCGGCCGCGACCAGCCCGTCGGCATGGCTCAGGCTGACGCCGACATCGGGGTGGCCGGGCAGGTACGGGCGCCCGTGCCCGGGCCGCTCGCACTCGGCGCAGTACTGCGCCGGGGACGACGCCTGCGGTGCCAGGCCGGTGAACCGGGCGGCGCAGAGCCGCACCAGCAGCCGGGCCGCCACCACGTCGTCGCGGCGGTCCGGCACCCGGATCCGGTCCAGGCGCTCGCGCTCCCACGGTGCGAGCAGGCCCTCGTGCAGCTCCGGACGGGCCAGCACCTCGCCGGTGGTGGCCACCACGGCCACCACCGTCCGGCCCGCCGGGCGCTCCTGGCCCGCCCGGCTCACCCGGCCGACGACGAGGCGTCGGCCAGTGCGGCGGCGCTCAGGAAGCGCTGCTGGACGCGGGCGAGCGTGCGGAAGTCGTCGATGGTGACTTCCTGGAGGTCGATGGTGCTGCCGGAGATCTCCTCCAGGAGGTCGATGAACTCCAAGAAGTCCATCGAGTCGATGAGACGGGCCTCGATGAGGTCCTCGTCGGCCTCGATCGCTCCTTCGAGGCCGGGGTTCTTCTCGTGGAGCCACGCGGCGATGCGTTCCATGGTGCGGGACTTCTCCTTGCTGGGTACGGGTTCGGTGCGGGCGCTGTACGGGCCCGGTACGGGGTGGGTGGGGGCGGCTCAGGCCCGGGCGTCGCTCAGTCGTTCCAGCGCCCGCTCGGGGGTGCCGTGGGTGAGGATCATGGCGTGGACCCAGCGCTCGACGCCGAAGGCGACACAGCCGCTGTACGCCGGTCCGTGCGAGCCCGCGCGGATGCCGAGCCGCTCGCCGAAGAAGTTGCGGTGGCGGTTCACGGATGCGATGGCGGTGCCGTCGGGGGCGTTGAACTCGTGCTTGACCGGGTCCAGCGCCATCAGCCGGGCCCGGGAGCCGCCCTTGTCGTAGAACGGGTCGTCGGCCACGGCGCGGGTCAGCTCCAGACCGAGGCGTCCGGCCACGTCCTGGATGAACTCGGCGCCCTGGTCCAGGTGCTCCACGGCCCCCTGCTTCGTGCCGAGGTACAGGACTTCGCGCATGTGGAAGCCCCACAGGCGGCGCAGTCCGTCGTAGTGGGTCTCATTGCGAAAGCAACGGCCGGTCGCGGAGAGCCGGAGCCCGTCCTCGCCGACGTCCCGGCCCTCCAGGGAGAGCAGCAGTCCGTAACAGGTGGCGGACGGCAGCAGGTGGCCGGTCGGCCGCAGGGAGAGTTCCCCGGGCGCCTCACCGGCCGCCAGTCCATCGAAGGCCTCCGGGGCGAAACGCCCGGCGGACACGCCGAGATGGGGGAAGTTGCGGAAGTAGTCCAGTCGCGCGAGGCCCTCGGCGGCCAGCAGCGGCGGCCCCATCACCTCGGGGGCGGCGAGCCGTGCGGCCAGTCCGGTGAGCAGGTCGTCCAGACCGCGCAGCAGGGCGGTGTGGACCGGGTCCAGGGTGATCAGGCCCGGACCGGGGTTCTTCAGACCGCCGTCCGGCAAGGCGGTGATGCTGGGTGTGCTCATGAATCCGCTCCCTCTGGGCGTGGATGAACAGTCGTCAAGGGCGTCGGCCGGAAATGGGCGGAAGGGGCGTGTCGCGGCGTGCTCGCATCGGTGCGAACGGCCGCGGACACGGCCGCCGTTGGCCTCGGCACAGCGAGGAGGGCGGCTGACGCTCCGTCATGGACAGGAGCTGCGTTACCAGGACACTAAGCCAGCCACTCGGGCATTGTCTAGACCAAAGTTGTCATACCGGCGATCATCGTCGACAGGGGCGTTTCGGGCCCGAAAGCAACGCAATCAGCATATTGAGACGCCACTTGACAGCAGCTATGGTCTAAACCAATCCTGCTGAACATGACGACACCTGCCCCAGACAGTCGCCCCCGCCGCCCCCGCCCCACGCTGCACAGAGCGCCGTCCGACCGCCCCTACTTCAGCGCGGACGGCGAGTCCTACCTGGCCCAGACCACCTTGCGGGAGCTGACCAAGTCGCGGCCGCTGCGGGTGCTGTCCGAAGCGGACTTCGCCCACTGGCAGACGTACGGGTACGTCATCGTCCGGGAGGCGATACCGGCCCCGGAGGCGCGCCGTCTGCTGGACTTCACCTGGGAGTTCCAGGGGCTCGACCCGGACCGGCCGGACACCTGGCACGAGGACCGGCCGTTCCGCTCCGAGCTGGACCAGCAGCTGCACGTCTACGGCTTCGTGGAGGCGTACCACCACCAGCTGCTCTGGGACAGCCGCCAGGCCCAGCGGGTGTACGACGCCTTCGTGGACGTCTGGGACTGCGAGGAACTCTGGGTCACCCTGGACCGGCTCAACCTCAACCCGCCCAACGTCAAGAACCGCGACCGGGCCCTGATCGACCCCACCGACCGGGGCTTCGACATCGAGCTGCACTGGGACATCGACACCACCCTCGGCGTCCCCCCGCAGCGCGTGCAGGGCATCATCGCGCTCAACGACACCAGCGCCGAGCTGGGCGGATTCCAGTGCAACCCGGAACTGTTCCGGCGGTTCGAGGAGTGGAAGACCGCCCAGCCCGCGGGCCGGGACCCGCTGCGCCCCGATGTGGACCGCACCGAATTCCCCGTCGTCCGGCCCGAACTGCACCCCGGCGACCTGCTGATCTGGAACGGCCTCCTCGCGCACGGCGTGGCCCGCAACACCTCGAAGGACGGGGCCCGGGCGGTCCAGTACCTGTCGATGATGCCCGCGCTGGAGGAGCACGAGCGGCTGCGGCGCTCCCGCGTGGAATCCTGGCGCCACCTGCGCACCCCGCGCTGGAACCGCACCCTGGTCGGCGACCCGGTGCGCCCCGAGTCCGAGCGCTACCCCACGGCCACCCTGAATCCGCTCGGCAGCCGCCTCCTCGGGCTCACCTCGTGGATGGACAGCGACTCCGACTCCGATTCCGACGCGAGCACGAGCACGCACACCGGGCAGAGCGAGGAGCCCTCGTGCGCCGTGTCTGCCTGACCCTCCCCACCAACCGCGCCTGCGCCGAAACCATCGGGGCGATCGGCGCGGAAGCCGCCTACGGCGCCCGGCACTTCGGCGTCGAGGTGCACCTGCTCATCCTGGACTCCTCCGCCCCCGCGGTGCTCGCCGAGCACCGGGCGGCGGTGCGCGCGCTGCCCGCGGCGCCCGGCGTGGTCGTCCACCACCTCGACGAGGACGAGCAGCGGAGCTTCCTGCGCCGGGTGATCGCCCGCTCCGGCGTCGCCGGGCCGGAGCGGCTGCTCGACCTGATGCTGCCGTCCCGGGTGTCCTACGGCGCCTGCACCAACCGCGCCTTCCTGATCGCGGAGGCCCTGGGCTGCGCGTCGGTGCACCGCCGCGACTCCGACAGCCACTACCAGTCCCTGGACGGGGAACCGGTCTTCCCCCTGCACCACGAGCTGACCGCCCTGGGGCGGCCCGCCGCCGAGGTGGCGGGGCTGGTGTCCCGGAGCCGGCTGGCCCCCGCGCACGCGGACCGGCCGGTGGCCATGGTCGGCGGCTCCTTCATCGGCGAGATGTCCGTGGACGTCGAGGAGATACGACGGCTCGACCCCGCGGTCTACGAGGACGTCATCGGCCTGTCGGTGCCCGCCGGGCTCGCGGAGATCTGGCGCAGGAACCTGATCGAGCAGTCCTTCCGAGGCGCCGGAACGACCCCCTTCAGCGCCGACCACACCACGCTCACCCAGGTCAGCCCGATGCGCGTGGACATGTGCAACATCGGCTTCGACCGGGCGGTCTACGGCCGGGTGCCCCTGCCGCCCGCCACCGACACCATCGGCAGCGACTACTTCCTCATCCACCTGGTCGACGACGCACGGCTCCCCGGTGTCCTGCACAACCGGCACATCGTCAACTACCACACCAACGAACGGCGTTCGGACGAGGGATTCCTCGCCTACCAGGAGCGGTTCGCGAAGTACCTGCTCTCCACCGGGTACTTCAACGCCGTGTACGCCCGGATGGCCGCGGCCGGCGGGGAACTCCTCGACGCCGGGGGCCGGGTCCGCGCCGCCGCCGTCGCCGGGTTCGTACGGGAGAGCGCCCTGCTGGACCGGTCGGAGAGCGCCGAACGGCTCGACGTCCTGGACCGCTCCTACCGCAAGCTCGGCGGCCGCTACGACGCCGTCGCGGACGCGCTCGCCACCCGTCGCGAACGGCTCCTGGACGAAGCGCGGCAGGACATGGACGCGTTCGCCCTGCTCATCGACGCCTGGGAACCCCTGGTCCGCGCCTGCGCGGCCGAGGGAATCAGGCCCACCGGGCCGACGGGCACCCGCACCGTCACCGTCGCGTACGCGGGCGGCGCGGAGCGCCGGGGCCCCGTCACCATGGGGCAGGCCAACATGATCCGCTGCATCCTGCGGGACGACCCGGCGCACATCAACATCCACGACGTGTGGCCGGTCCCCGCGGGGACCGGGCTGGATCCGGTGCTCGACGCGCTGCGCGCGCTGGTGGTGCGGCACGAGGCGCTGCGCACCACCTTCCCGGCCGCCGCCCACGACGGCGCTCCCGGCGAACAAGTGGTCGCGGCCGACGGGGAGTTCACGGTCACCGTCCTCGACCACGAGGAACTCCCCCCGGAACCGGCACACTACGCCGAGTCCCTGGCCAAGGCGGCCCGCGCCGGACGCTACGCCCTCGACCGGGACTTCCCCCTGCGGATCTCCCTCGTCGCCGTGCACGGCACCCCGGTCTTCGTCGCCCTGGTGTCCAGCCACGCCGTGGCCGACGGCAGTGCCCTCGGCGTCCTGCGGGAGGAATGGCTCACCCTGCTGGCCGGCGGGACACTGCCGCCGCTGACGGCCTTCACCCCGCTCGACCTCGCCGCCGAGGAGGCGACCCCGGCCGGGCTGCGCAAGTCCGAAGCCTCGCTGCGGTACTGGGAGGAGATCCTGCGCACCGGCCCGCAGGCGATGTTCGCGGAACCCCGCGCCACGGGCACCGAAGCGCGGATGGCCCAGCTCACCCTGCGCTCGGCGCGGGGCGCCCGGGCCCTGGCCCGCGTGGTGGAACGTACCGGCGGCCTCCCGTCGACCGTGCTGCTGACGGCGTGGTGCGCGCTCATCGCCCACCGGGCCGGCCAGCGCACCTGTGTCGTGGCGGCGCCGACCTCCAACCGGTTCCTGCCCCGGCTGGCCCGCTCGGTGAACACCGTGTCGCAGGACGCGCTGCTCTCCCTCGACGTCGACGTGCCGTCCTTCGACGCGCTGCTGAGCAAGGCGTGGGGGGCGGCGCTCAACGCCTACCGGCACAGCCGCTTCGACTCCGTCCGGCTGTGGGACATGATCGGGCGGGTCACCTTCGAGCGCGGCAGCCACTTCGCGCGCGACGTCGTGTTCAACGACGTGAGCACGCTCCTGTCCACGCTGCCGTCCGCCGAGGACGGCGCCGGTCCGGACCAGGAGCCGGAGCTGGCCTGGGGCCCGGAGCAGGTGCTGCCGACCCGGGTGCTGGCCTTCGCCCACCAGACGGATCCCGTGCTGCGCATCGCGATGTGGGCCGACCCCACGCTGTTCGGCCGGGACGAGGCGGAGGGCTTCCTCACCGGTCTCGTCCGGCTGCTGGAGGCGGCCGGAGCCGGGGACGTACCCCTCGCCTCGCTCACCGGGGTGACGGGGGTCCGCCCGGTCGAACGCGACGCGGACTGGGTGCGGGTGGACGGCTCCTGGGTCTCGCCGCCCGTCGTGGCCGAGGCCCTCGGCGCGGCGCTGGGCGGCCTCCCCGTGCACGTCACCACGGAGGACCGGGAAGAGACGCACCTCACCGCGTACATCGCCTCCGGCGGCGCCCCGCTCACCCCGGCCGGGGCCCACGCCGCGCTGATGGACGTACTCCCGGGCCGTCCCGGTGTCCTGGCGCCGCGGCGGTACGTGATCGTCCAGGACCCGCCGGCCCAGACCGGCCGGAGCAGCGCATGGCTGCGGCAGCAGATCCTCATGGAAGGGAACGGCCGGGAACGGCGGATGTCACATGACGATGGATGAGGTAACCGTCCGGCCGGAGCGGATCGCGCTCCCCAGCCCGTGGCGGTCGGGTCGCTTCCGCCTGTTCTTCACCGCCCGCAGCACCTCGCTGCTGGCCGACGGCATGCTGATGGTCTCGCTCACGACCGCCGTGCTGGGGGCCGGTTACGGGGCGGGCGGAGTGGGCTACGCGCTGGCCGCGTGGATGGCTCCGATCGTGCTGCTCGTGCTCGTCGGCGGAGTGCTGGCCGACAGGTTCACCCCGCAGGTGATGATGGTCGGCGCCGACGTGGTGCGGATGGTGGCCATGCTCGCCCTCGCGGCACTGCTGGCCACCGACCACGTACGGCTGTGGCAGATCATGGCGCTGCTCGCGCTCAGCGGCGCCGCGACCGCCATGTTCCAGCCCGGTCTGGCGAGCCTGGTCCCCCGGGTCGCCGAGGACATCCAGCGGGCCAACGCGCTGCTGCGGATCTCCGAGGCGATCTGCACCCTGCTCGGCCCCGGTGTGGCCGGTCTCCTGGTGGCCTACTGGGACGTGGCGGGATCCTTCGTGGTCATCGCGGTGTTCTACGCGCTCAGCGCCCTCGGCCTGACGCCGCTGCGAGGGCTGGGCACCGCCCGGGACGAGAGCGACGAACCCCTGTCGCGCCGGCTGGTCACGGGCTGGCACGAGTTCCGTTCCCGGTCCTGGCTCTGGGGGGTCATCGCTGTCTGGGCGGTCTACGGGCTCTTCGTCTTCGGCCCGGCGCTGCCGCTCGGCGCGGCGCTGCTCACCGAACAGCACGGGGCCGGCGGATACGGCTGGATCGCCTCCGCCGACGGCGCCGGCACGATCATCGGCGGCCTGCTCGGCATGCGGGTGCGGCCCGCCCGCCCGCTCGTGGCGGGGGCCTGCGCCATGTTCTTCTTCTCCCTCAACCCGCTGGCGCCCGCCCTCGGCTGGTCCTTCACGGCCACCGCGCTCACCGGGGTGCTGGCCGGCTGCGGATTCGCCTTCTGGGGGGTCATGTGGGCGACGAGCGTGCAGTCGCACATCCCGCTGGCGGTGCTGAGCCGCGTCTCCGCCTACGACGTGGCCGGATCCATCATGGTCATCCCGCTGGGCCGGGTGCTGGCGGGCCCGGCGGCCGAATCCTTCGGCGCCGACCGCGTGCTGCTCTTCTCCTCCGCGGTCGGCCTCGTGCTCATGGCCGTCATGCTCTGCGTCCCCGCCATCCGCGCCCTGGGCCGCGCCGCCCCGGAGGGCGCCTGACAGGGTGACGTTCGCTGAGCGGTCCCGGCGGCTGCTGATGTCAGCAGCCGCCGGCGGTCCTTCCACCCCCTGCGGTCAGGCGCCGCCGGGAGTGGGGTCACGGTCGATGACCTGCAGGAGCTTGAGCAGTTGCCTGGTTGCATCCAGTGCCGGGGCGTCCTGTTCGGGGGCGTCAACGTCCCAGTGCGCCAGGGCGTTCCTGTAAGCGCTGACCGTCTTGAGCCGGTCGACCATGTCCTCACGCTCGTACGGCCAGTCGAGCTTCGCCCAGCGGGCGTCGTCGTCGATCAGAAAGCGGTAGGCGCCGAGTGTCAGATCGGCAGCCGAGTGGATCTTCGCTGCCATATGAGGTTTGTGCGACGCGCGCAGTTCCTCAAGGGTGAAGCAGCCGACCGCACGGCGCAGTCTGCGCTCCACCTCTTCGAGGAGGGTGAAGGGTTCGACCCGCAGCTTCAACTGGGCGGCCAGGTCGGAGGCGGTGAGAACGCCCACCACGACACCTTCGGCATCCACGATGATCAGGAAGCCGCGGTGCTGGATGTCCCCGATGCGCCCGAAGAGTTCCTCGGATTCCCGCGCGGTCCGTGGATGGCGGTGCATCGCCTCGGCGATGGTGCCCTCGCGCCGCCCGAGCTGGGCGCGCGCTATGCCCTCCCATGTCACCGCGCCGATGAGCCGGTTGTGCGGCCCGACGACCGGCAGCTGCGAGAAGTCTCCTTGGATCATGCGAGTGACGGCCCGGCTCAAGGGCGCCTGTTCCTCGATGGTGACGACATCGCGTACGAACGGCAGACTGCCGATGCGCCAGGCGAGGTCCGCCTGGTCCGACCCGCCTGCCGTGCCCACGGCGGAGTCCTGGTAGGTGTGCCCGCCCTCCGGTGCGGCCACGTCGGCCTCTGGGTTCGCCGCGGCGACGGCGGACACGGTGACGATCCCGTCCATGCGTACGTCCGTGAAGTGCGGATCCACCCGCAACCCCCGCGTGCCCAGTTCACGGTCGACGAGGTCGATGACATCGACGGTCCGCCGGGACCAACCCCACAGCCCGATCAGGTCCCGGGCCGTCAGCTGGCGGCTCCCGGACTCCTCGACATCGCTCTCCAGCTCAACGGGCCCGGTCGGCGGCTCGATGTAGCCGTGGTAGCCGGGATCCACACCGTCCGCGGCAAGTGCCTCCACGCGCCGGACCGCGTCGCCACGGCTCAATTCGCTGATGGTCAGCAAGGACCCCATGCTGTCCCGCAGGTCCCCCTTGACGGCGGCCCGCTCCACGTCGCGGCGTTCCCACATGACCTCGCGGACGTGACGGAAACCGGGCGGGTTCTGGCCGCGGTACTCGTACTCACCGCTGAGCCGACCGATCGCGATCACCGACCGGAACTTGCGCGGCATGACGACGAGGTCCCCGGTGTCCATCTTGAGGAATCGCCACAACTGGTGCGTCCAGCTCCGGACAGTTCGGGGAGCCTCGTCCGGGTAGGTGCGTTGGAGCTGCTCACCCAGTTCCTCGATCGAAGTGCAGCCCGAGAGGTCGCCCAGGCTTTCCCAGCCCGCGAGGACCAGTCCTTCGTCCAGCGCTGCCTGCTCCCGCTCGCCCTGCTTCCCGCCCCTGACCGTCCACGCCCTTGCCACGACCCCGCCCCACCCCGTGCTCGAATCCTTCGACCGTCCGCCGCTGGCCGGAAGCGAAACAGTAGTGAGCAAGGATCTGATTCGCTCACCCGCGGCCACGAGATGGCTGGGAATCGCCATTTCCGGTACCGAACCACTCCGTTCGACACGCTTCGAACAAGCGGCGGGCGGCGTGGCCCGCGATCTACGATCGCCCTCATGTCATTGCGTCGTGTACTGCACATTTTCATGATCCTCGCCGTGGCCCTCACCGGGTGGGCCGGGGGCGCCACGAGCGTCGCCTGGGCCGACGGGGACGGGCCGTCCACCGGCCGTCAGCTGCTCTTCTACAACCACGCCTACGGGGTGCTCGACCGCGAGACCGCGGACGCCATCGAACACTCCGCCTATCTGCGGGACTTCGCGAACTTCCAGGTCCGCACCACGACCGGGGCGGGCGGGGAGAAGTGGACCGGCCGCTATCTGACGGGCCGCGAGACCTACCTCGAACTCTTCGGTGTCGGTGACGTCCCCGGCCAGGACGGGCTCCTCGGCGCCGGTGGGCTGGGGCTCTCGGCCGAACGCGCCGGTGACCTCGCCACGGTGACGGGTCGGCTGCCCGGTCTGGGCGTCCCGAAGCCCGTCTCCTTCCGCCAGACCCGCGACTTCGGTGACGGCGTCCCGGTGCCGTGGTTCGACGCCGTCCTCACCTCCGAGCAGTACGACGGCTTCGGCGCCTGGGGCATGGAGTACCGGCCCGAGTACTTCGCCGACCCGCGCGGCAAGACCGAACCGGCCTCCTTCCCCGGTGACGTCGGCCGCGAGCGGTACCTGTCCGACGACTACCGCGACCACCTCATGCGGGACGTGACCTCCATCCGCCTCGGGATCACCGCGCGCGACCTCGCCCAGACGGTTCCCCTGCTCCGGGCGGGCGGGTTCACGGTCCGGACCCTCCCGGGCGGCGGCGTCGTCGCCGAGGGCGGCGGCACCGCCATCCACCTGGATGCCGTCGCCCGCGAGGACGCCGGGCTGCGCCGGGTGGAGATGTCCCTCAACCACCCGGTGGGGTACCGCCACGAGGAGCGCCTCGGCCACTCGACGCTCGCCGTCGGCCCGGGCGCCCACGCCGTGTGGACCTTCGGGGCCGCCCGGTGACACCCGGCGGCGCGTGACGACGTACGCCGTCAGCGCCGCTCGGTCGGGGCGGCGCTGTCGTCCAGGAAACCGCCCGACTGGTGCTGCCAGAGCTTCGCGTAGGCGCCCTCGGCGGTGAGCAGGTCCTGGTGCGTGCCCTGTTCGAGGATCCGGCCCCGGTCGAGGACGACCAGGCGGTCCATGTGGGCCACCGTGCTGAGGCGGTGCGCCACGACGAGGGCCGTCCGCCCCTCCATGAGGCGCCACAGCGCCTCCTGGACGAGGATCTCGCTCTCGGAGTCCAGCGCGCTGGTCGCCTCGTCCAGCAGCAGGATCGGCGCGTCGCGCAGGATCGCCCGGGCGAGCGCGACGCGCTGGCGCTGTCCGCCGGAGAGCTTGACTCCGCGCTCGCCGACCATGGTGTCGAGCCCGCACGGCAGGGCGTCCGCGAATTCCGATACGTGCGCCGCGTCGGCCGCGCGGCGGACCTCGGCCTCGGTGGCGTCCGGCCGGGCGAAGGCGATGTTCTCCCGCAGCGTGCGGTGGAACATCGCCGGATCCTGCGGCACATAGGCCATCAGGCCGCGCAGGTCCCGTCGGCTCAGCCTGCTGATGTCCCGGCCGCCGATCAGGATCCGGCCCGCGTCGAGGTCCGTCATCCGCAGCAGCAGCCGCGTGAGGGTGGTCTTGCCGCCGCCGGACCGCCCCACGAAACCGGTCTTCGACCCGCTGGGCAGGGCCAGGTCCAGGCCCTCGAAGAGCGGCGCCGCCCCGGCGTGGGCGAAGGTCACCCGCTCGAAGCTGATGTCGGCGGACCGGGTGGGCGCCGGCTCGGGAGTCTCCGGATCGACCACGGTCGGCGGCCGCAGCAGCAGTTCCGTGAACTGCGCGGCCTC
The DNA here is from genome assembly GCF_036346295.1 of Streptomyces sp. NBC_00536. Taxonomy (NCBI): domain Bacteria; kingdom Bacillati; phylum Actinomycetota; class Actinomycetes; order Kitasatosporales; family Streptomycetaceae; genus Streptomyces; species Streptomyces sp. NBC_00536. Next base: position 1,243,588 of record NZ_CP107819.1, read on the forward strand.
CGTCATCGAACTCTCCAGGCGGCGGTAGATCTGGTTGAACTCGAACATGATCCGGGTGGCGTTGGAGTAGTACGTGAAGGCCACCACGACCGCCTCCACCCCGTGGCCGTCCGCGGCGATCCCGACCGCGAGCAGCAGGCCCAGGGCGTTGGTCAGTACGGACAGGGGCGCGACGACGGTGTCGATGCGCAGGTTGCCGTAGTCCCACGAGCGGAGCATGAGCCCGCGCGATTCGGCGACGCGGGAGCGGTGCTCGGCGGCCTCGCCCTCCTCGGCGGCGAAGGCGTGGATCGTGTCCATGTTCATGAGGGTGTCGGCGACGTGTCCCGACACCCGGGCGATCGCCGCCTCGCGCCGGTCAACCAGGGCCTGCCGGCGGCGGACGAGCGGGATCACGCACACGGCCGTCAGCGCGATCATGGCCAGGAGGGCCACGACGAGCAGCGGGTCGTAGTGCCAGAGCACCACCGATCCGAAGAGCAGTGGGACGAACCTGCCGACGACCGAGAAGGTCAGGGTGTCGACGAGTTCCTCGAAGCGCGAGGCGAAACTCAGGACGCGCTTGGTCAGTGATCCGGCGAAGTTGTCGTGGAAGAACGCGGCGTCCTTCGCGAACAGCTCGTCCATGCCGATCACATAGAGGCTCTCGATGCCGCCCGCGTCGAGCCGGTTCAGGCAGTGCAGACCGATGCGCCAGAACGCTTCGGAGAGCAGCAGGACACCGGCGAACGCGAGGACGTACGGGAGCATCGACGCGAGGGCCGGAGCGGTGTCCCCGGCGATGCGGCCGACGAGCTTCGCGACGATCAGCGGGGCGATGTAGTTGATGCCGATGTTGCCGAGGGCGGGCAGCAGCATGCTGGGGGCCGTCAGCCACCGTCGGCGCGCCAACTCCCGTCCGTAGTAACGAAGTGCGAGGACCACGGGGCCCCCGCGGGACGGGGCCCCTCGTGCTGGTGCGGACGATCCCATGGCCACCCTGTGCGCTCGTGCGGCGGACGCGGAACCGCAGTGTCCCGCGGGGGCGACCGCGCCGTCCAAGTGTTTTCCGTGTGGGTGACACCGTGGGTGACGACGGGGATGACGACGTGCGGGCCGGAGGGGGGCGTGCCACGCTGGAGGATGGCCCGGGGTACCTCTGCCGGGTCATGCGCCGGAGTCCGCCGAGACGAACGGGGCCTGCCGTGGTGCGAAGACTGAGCGCGCCGTCCCCGCGACGGCGGCGGCGCCGTGCGGGGGCCGGGTGCGCGGCCCTGCTGCTGGTGGCGCTGACCTCGGGCGCGGCGGCGGCCGCGCCGTCCCCGACGCCCACCCCCACTCCCGCTCCCACCTCCACCCCCTCCGGCTCGGCCACCCCCTCCGGCTCGGCGGCGCTCGATCCGCGGATCACGGAGATCATGCGGAAGCCGGAGTACCGCAACGCCCAGTGGGGCCTGCTGCAGATCGAACCGGACACCGGGCGCGTGGTCCACAGCAGCTTCCCCGGGCAGTTCTTCATCCCCGGGTCCACGGCCAAGCTGTTCAGCGTGTCCGGGCCGTGGAAGACCCTCGGCTCCGGCCACCGCTTCGAGACCCCGCTCTACGCCGTCGGCGAGCGGCGCGGCGCGACCCTGACCGGCGACCTCGACCTGGTGGCCCAGGGCGACCTCACCATGGGCGGCAGGACCGCCCCGGACGGTACGGTCGCGTTCACCTCCCTCGACCACACCTACGCCAACGACGTGCCCGGTGCGACGCTCACACCGGAGGACCCGCTCGCCGGGATCGACCAGATCGCGCGGCAGGTGCGGCGCTCCGGCATCACCCGGGTCGACGGGAACGTGATCGTCGACCAGCGGCTCTTCCAGGCCGATCCGGTGCTCGTGCCCACCCCGACCCCGCTGATCATCAACGACAACCTGATCGACCTGACGAGCACCGCGGGGGACCGTGCCGACGCGCCCGCGCGGCTGGACTGGCGGCCGAAGGTCGCCCCGTACCAGGTCACCTCGACGGTGAAGACCGTGGCCGCGGGCAAGCCGTCCGCCGTCACGGTGACGGCCTCCGGCAACGGCACCCGGATCCAGCTGTCCGGCACGGTCGCCCTGGGCTCCGCCCCGGTGCTGCGCGTCTCCCCCGTCACCGACCCGGCGGCCTTCGGCCGCACGGCGCTGATCGAAGCACTCGGCCGGGCCGGGGTGCGCGTCAGCGCGGCCCCGACGGGACCCAACCCGGCCGCCGGGCTGCCCGCGGACTACCGGGGCGGGCAGCGGGTGGCCGTGTACACCTCGCCGCCGTACGCGCAGTACGCCCGGCTCATCCTCAAGGTCAGCCACAACCTGGGCGCCAACCTGGGCATCTGCCTGATGGCGGTCACGACGGGCAGCCACGTCTGCATGGACGGGTTCCCGGTCCTGGCCGCGTTCCTCGACGGGGCGGGCGTCGACCGCAAGCAGGTGCAGCTGCTGGACGGCCGGGGCGGCAATCCCGTCGACCGGTCCACGCCGCAGGCCGTGACGCAGATGCTGACGTACTGGATGCGCACGCCCGACGCGCGGCTCTTCCGCGAGTCGCTGCCCGTCCTCGGCGTCGACGGCCTGCTGGCGGACAACTGCCGCGACTGTCCCGCGCGCGGGAAGGTCTTCGCCAAGACCGGAGCCGCCGTCGGGCTGGACGCGCTCAACGACCGCCTGGGCGTCGGCGCCATCACGATCGCGGGCTATCTGGCCCGGGGAGACGGCCACTTCGACGTCTTCTACGCCGGGGTCACCGGTGCCTCGACGCCGACGACCGACCCGAGCGGCATCCTGTCGATCGCCAATGACCTGGCCCTGATCGCCGCCTACCTCCAGGAGAGTTGAGGCGTAGGGTGCATTTCCGGACATGGTCCTTTGGATCGAGGACACCGGTCCTTGTCCGGCTTGAGATGTACGCGTACATCGACTCCGAGGGGGACTCCCCCGGGCAGGCCCTTCTCGTAGCTTCTTGATCGATGCGGAATCAACGCGGAATCAATGCGGAGTTCACCGCTCCGTCGCGACGACCGAGAAGCGAGACGACCATGTACGGCAAGGCATTCGCGCCCGAATACCGGGGTTCCTTAGGCGAACTCTCCGTCAACACCTCCCTGGAGGAGGTGCTGGCGAAGGCGCTGGAGGAGCGCCGCCGGGCCGACGAGGGCGGTGGCGGGGCCGAGTCGGCGCACGCGGGGCTCGCCGTCGCCGAGGCGAGCAGGCGGCTCGGCCGGGTCGAGGAGGCCGAGCGGGCGTGGAAGGAGAGCTACCGGGCGGCCCGTACGGCCGGGGACCAGGGCGCCATGGCGTGGGCGGTGTGGAGCGGCGGCACCCTGGCCCGGCAGCGCGGCGACCTCTCGCTGGCCCGGCGCCGGCTCGCCCTCGCCGCCGAGCTGGCCGAGCGCGGCGGGGACGTCGTGGCCCGCGGCTACTCGCTGGCCGGACTCGCCGAGACGGGCCGGATACAGGGCGACCACGCGGCCGTCGCCGAACTCCACGAGCGGCTGCTGGCCGAGGCGCGCCGCCGCGGTGAGGCCCGTCACACGGTGTGGGCGCTGGAGGGCATCGCGCAGATGCACCGCGGCGCGGGTTCCTTCGACACCGCGCTGGCCCTGTTCGAGGAGGCCGATGAGATCGCGGGTGCGGCGGGTGACGACCGGGGCCGGGCCTGGGCGCTGCGCGGGATCGCCGACGTCCGGTCCGCGCGGGGCGAGACGGAGCGGGCGCTGGTCCTGCTGTCCGAGGCGGAGCGGATCTGCCGGGAGATCCAGCTGGTCAGCGCGCTGGCGTACAACCTGAAGATGCGCGGGAACGTGTTCTACCGTGCCGGACGTTATCCGGAGGCCGAGGAGTGCTACGCCGAGGCGCTGCGGGAGTTCCGCGCCATGGACGAACCGCGCGGGGAGGCGCTGTCCGGGCTGGGGCTGGCCAAGGCGCGGGCCCGGCTGGGGCGGGCGCCGGAGGAGACCGCGGCCGACCTCGACGTACTGGAGCGGGCACTGGTCGGCATCGGGCTGCAGCACGCCCGTGCCATGATCGGGAAGGCGCGTGCGGAGCTGGGCATCGCCGCCGGGGGGACGGGAACGACCGCCGCCGACACCGCCCCGGTCCGCTGACCCCGCCCGCACAGCCCGTACAGCCCGCCCCGACCACCCCGCCCGCACGGCCCACCCCGCCCGCACGGCCCACGACAGGAGCCCCGCCCATGTCCGCGCAGACCGGTCCGCCCGCCACCACGCTCCGGGCGATCCTGCTCCGCTCCCAGCGGCTGGTCGAGCCCGCCCTCCGCAAGGCCGTCCTGGAGCTGCATCCGGCACCCGGCCGGATCGTCTCCCACGCCTTCGGCTGGTGCGACGAGGACGGCACCCCGACCGACGATCAGGGCGGCAAGGGGCTCCGGCAGGCCCTCGCCGTCCTGGGGGCGGAGGCGGTGGGCGCGGCCGCGGAGGTCGCGGTTCCGGCCGCCGTGGCGATCGAGCTGGTGCACGCCTTCTCGCTGATGCACGACGACATCATGGACGGCGACGAGCGGCGGCGGCACCGCGCCAGCTCATGGAAGGCCTTCGGTACCGGACCCGCGGTGCTGGCGGGCGACGCGCTGTTCGCGCTGGCCATCCGGACCCTGGCCGAGGCCCCGGGCGACCGGGGCGGCGCGGCGCTGCGGCAGCTGACCGTGACCCTGGGCGAGCTGGTGCACGGGCAGGCGGACGACCTGCTCTTCGAGAACCGTCCCTGGACCGGGCCGGGGGCCGTGGACCTCGCCGAATACCGGGCGATGGCCGAGCGCAAGACGGGATCCCTGCTCGGGTCCGCCATGAGCCTGGGCGCGGTGCTCGCGGGTGCGCCGCCGGAGCAGGTGGCCGCCCTCTCCCGGGCGGCGCGCCAGTGGGGCGTGGCCTTCCAGGGGATCGACGACCTGCTGGGGATCTGGGGCGACCCGCGCGCCACCGGCAAGCCGGCCCACAGTGATCTGCGCCGCCGCAAGAAGACCCTCCCGGTGCTGGCCGCGATATCGCAGGACCCGGCGGCCGGTCCCCGGCTGGCCGAGCTGCTGGGCGGCGAGGGACCGGCCGGGGAGGCGGAAGTGCGGAGCGCGGCGCGGCTGGTCGAGGAGGCGGGTGGCCGTGCGTACGCGCTCACCGAGGCGCGCCGGCTGCTGGACGCGGTGTTCGAGGAGCTGTACGCGGCGCCGCTGGCCACCCCGGCCGTGGACGAGTTCGTCGCGCTGTCCGAGTCCCTCCTGCGGCACGCCGGATAGTCGGGAGCGAGGGGGCGGGGCCCGCTCAGGGGGCGGTGGTGGCCACCGTCCCGCGCGGCGCCTCGCGCTGGTGCGGCACCGGCGCGGGCGCGGGCGGCGGCTGCGGGGCGTCCCCCTGGAGGGAGACCGTACGGGTCGGGGCGGGGATGGAGATGCCCTCGGTCCGGAACCGGTGGTGCAGGCGCTTGATGAACTCGTGCTTGATCCGGTACTGGTCGCTGAACTCGCCGACGCCGAGGATCACCGTGAAGTTGATCCGGGAGTCCGCGAAGGTGTGGAAGCGGACGGCCCCCTCGTGGTCGAGCACCGCGCCGTTGATGTCGGCCATCACGCTGTCGACGACCTCCAGGGTGACCCGCTCGACGTGCTCCAGGTCGCTCTCGTAGCCCACGCCCACCTGGACCAGGAGGGACAGCTTCTGCTCGGGCTGCGTGTAGTTGGTCATGTTCGTCCGGGCGAGCCGTGCGTTCGGGATGATGACCAGGTTGTTGGACAGGTTGCGCACCACGGTGTTGCGCCAGTTGATGTCGACGACATAGCCCTCCTCTCCCCCGCTGAGCCGGATGTAGTCGCCGGGCTGCACCGTCTTCGAGGCGAGGATGTGCACACCCGCGAAGAGGTTGGCGAGGGTGTCCTGGAGCGCCAGGGCGACGGCGAGGCCGCCCACTCCGAGGGCGGTGAGCAGCGGCGCGATGGACACGCCCATGGTTTCGAGGGCGACCAGGGCGCCCATCGCGAGGACCACGATCCGTGTGATGTTGACGAAGATGGTGGCCGATCCGGCGACGCCGGTGCGCGAGTTCGCCAGTGACTGGACGAGCCCGGCGACGACCCGGGCGGCGCCGAGCGTGGCCAGCAGGATCAGCAGCGCGGTCAGGGAGTGGTTCACGAATCCCGCGGTCCGCGCGGTGAGGGGCAGGGCGGCGGTGGCCACCGCGGCGCCCGCGATGAGGGCGGCGCCCGGTGCGAGGGTGCGCAGGGCGTCGACGATGAGGTCGTCGCCGCTCCAGCGGGTCCGCTCGGCGTGTTTGCCCAGCCAGCGCAGGAGGGCCCGGACGAGCAGCCCGCCGAGGGCGCCGGCGGCCAGCGCGATGCCCGCGATCAGCCAGTCGTGGACGACGAGGTCCCGGGTCACCGGCGGGCCTCCGCTCCGGGGCGGACCGGGATGGCGGCGGCGGGCGCCGTCGGCCGGGGTATCGGGGGTGTCGGGGGTGTCGTCAACTTGTCACCTGTCAGTTCGTCGTGTGTGCCGTCCTGTTCGGATGCGGATGTACGCATTCCGAACGGGCTGCCATCCTGCCCCATGGCCCGTACGGGCCCCGCAGGCGGGCCGCCCGAGTGCTCCCGCCCGTACGGACCCACGGATCGGACGGTCCATCAGGTCGGTTGTCCCGGACCCTTGACTCTCCACGCGGCAGCCGGGACCCTCGTCGCATTGTTTGTGTGGAACATGACAATCACCCCCCTCCGCATCCCGAGACGTGAGTGATGGCCTTGACCCGACACCCGTACACCCGGCGCAAGCCGGTCCTGGTTCTGTCGTTGCTCCTCGCCCTGCTGGCGATGGCGCTCAGCCCGGCGTCCAGCGCGGCCGCCGACCCGGGCTGGTGGAACCCGGTCGCCCGGCCGGCGCCCGACTCCGGGATCAACGTCACCGGTGAGCCGTTCAAGGGCACCGACGCCCAGGGCAACGTCCGCGGCTTCGTCGACGCCCACGACCACATCATGGCCAACGAGGGCTTCGGCGGGCGGCTCATCTGCGGCAAGCCGTTCTCCGACCTGGGCGTGGCCGACGCGCTCAAGGACTGTCCGGAGCACTACCCGGACGGCTCGCTCGCGATCTTCGACTACATCACCAAGGGCGGTGACGGCAAGCACGACCCGGTGGGCTGGCCGACCTTCAAGGACTGGCCCGCCCACGACTCGCTGACCCACCAGCAGAACTACTACGCCTGGATCGAGCGGGCCTGGCGCGGCGGCCAGCGGGTGCTCGTCAACGACCTGGTCACCAACGGGGTGATCTGCTCGGTCTACTTCTTCAAGGACCGCGGCTGCGACGAGATGGACGCCATCCGCCTGGAGGCGCGCAAATCGTACGAGATGCAGGCGTACGTCGACGCGATGTACGGCGGCCCGGGCAAGGGCTGGTTCCGGATCGTCACCGACTCCGCCCAGGCCCGCGACGTGGTCCAGCAGGGCAAGCTGGCCGTGGTGCTGGGCGTCGAGACCTCCGAACCCTTCGGCTGCAAGCAGGTGCTGGACATCGCGCAGTGCAGCAAGGCGGACATCGACAAGGGACTGGACGAACTGCACGCGCTCGGTGTCCGGAGCATGTTCCTGTGCCACAAGTTCGACAACGCCCTGTGCGGGGTCCGCTTCGACGAGGGCGCCCTCGGCACCGCGATCAACGTGGGCCAGTTCCTGTCGACCGGGACCTTCTGGCAGACGGAGAAGTGCGCCGGTCCGCAGCGCGACAACCCGATCGGCCTGGCGCCCGCGCCCACCGCGCAGAAGGAGCTTCCGGCGGGCGTGGCCGTGCCCTCGTACGCCGCTGACGCGCAGTGCAACACCCGCGGGCTGACCGACCTGGGCGAATACGCCGTACGCGGCATGATGAAACGCAAGATGATGCTCGAAGTCGACCACATGAGCGTCAAGGCCGCGGGCCGCGCCTTCGACATCCTGGAGTCCGCCTCCTACCCCGGCGTCCTCTCCTCGCACAGCTGGATGGACAGCGCCTGGACCGAGCGGCTGTACAAGCTCGGCGGGTTCGCCGCCCAGTACATGAGCGGCGCCGAGGCCTTCAGCGCGGAGGCCAAGAGCAAGGACGCGCTGCGCGAGAAGTACCACGTCGGCTACGGCTACGGCACCGACATGAACGGGGTCGGCGGCTGGCCCGCCCCGCGCGGCGCCGACGTCCCCAACCCGGTGAAGTACCCCTTCCGCAGCGCCGACGGCGGCTCCGTCATCGACAAGCTGACCACCGGCCAGCGCACCTGGGACTTCAACACGGACGGCGGCGCGCACTACGGCATGGTCCCCGACTGGCTGGAGGACATCCGGCAGGTCGGCGGCCAGGACGTGGTGGACGACCTGTTCCGGGGCGCCGAGTCCTACCTGCGCACCTGGGGCGCCTCCGAGCAGCACCGGGCCGGGGTGAACCTCGCGTCCGGGGCGGCCGCCTCGGCCAGTTCGGCGGAATGGTGGAACCCCTTCGTCAGCTTCGCGCCCGGCCGGGCCGTGGACGGCGACACCGGCACCCGCTGGGCGAGCGAATGGAACGACGACCAGTGGCTCCAGATCGACCTCGGCTCCGCGAGCCTGGTCAAGCGGGTCACGCTGGACTGGGAGGCCGCCTACGGCAAGGCCTACCGCATCGAGGTCTCCACCGACGGTGCGAACTGGCAGACCGCCTGGTCCACGACGACGGGTGACGGGGGCCTGGACACCGCCCTGTTCAACGGGGTCTCCGCGCGCTACGTCCGCGTCCACGGGGTGGGACGCGGCACCCAATGGGGTTACTCCCTGCACGAAGTCGGCGTATACAGCAGCTGACGCGATCACGTGGACGCCCGCTCCCGGCAGCTGCCGGGGGCGGGCGTCCGCGCTGCACCCGAGCGAAGGAGACCGCCATGGCACGGATGCCGCTGGCCGAGCGCCGCAGGCAGCTGACCGAGGCCGCGATCCGCGCGATGACCCGCGACGGCGTCTCCCGGACCACCACCCGCTCCATCGCCGCCGAGGCGGGCGTGTCGCTGAGCGTCTTCCACTACTGCTTCGACTCCAAACAGGCCCTGCTCGAATCCGTCATCGAAGCGATCACCGCGCACAGCACCACCATGGTGCGGCAAGCACTGTGCCCGCGCGGGACGCTCGGCGAGACCATCGGGGCGGGGTTCCAGGCCTATTGGGCCCATGTGGCGACCCACCCGGACGAGCACATGCTCACCTACGAACTCACCCAGTACGCGCTGCGTCAGCCCGGCTTCGAGCATCTGGCCCGCCGACAGCATGAGTTGTACCGCGCCACCTACACCGAGTTGCTCGAACAGCTGCGCCGGACGATGGAGTTCGAGCTGAGCGTGCCCGTGCCCGTGCTGGCCCGGTACCTGGCCGCGCTGACCGACGGGGTGACGCTGAACCTGCTGGTGCTCGGCGGCGGCGACACGGAAGCCGCGGAGATGCTGGACATGATCACGGCCCACGTCGCGCACCTCGTGCACGACCGATGAGCACACGGTTACCACCCGGACCGGGGCGGACCGCTGGACGAACCGGCGGACCGCCCCGGTCATCGGGCGCGACGCGCATCAGGAAGCCGGGATGCTCCGATCCGCGCCGAGACGCAGGTCGTGGTACTTCACACTCCACTCGGGACCGAGCTCACGCGCGACCTGGCGGGCGAGTGCCTCACCCTTCTCGGCGAAGGCCTGCTCGGCCTCGGGCGACGGGAAATCGGACGAGCCCGGGTCCTCCCAACACAGGATCGCGTCGAATTCCGCGGCCCACGCCGTGAGTCCCCGGACCAGCTCCGGCGAGAGGTTCAGGAGTTCGTCCTCCGGTGCGATGTCGCCCACGTACCCGTCCGGGTAGCCGGAAAGCCAGAGGGGGTGGCATTGGTAGTCCGCGAGTACCCGGACGCGCCTCGACCCATCGTGCGACGTCACTTTCCCGCGCTCCTCATGTTGGCTCCCACGCTGAAGCCGTTGTCACCCGTGGTGACGGCGACCCGCTGAGTCTTGCCCTGGAACGTTACCTCGTAGATCGGGCGGGTCAGGTCGGCGCGCTGCTGACCGACGACCTTGCCCTCTGTGACCGCCTTGATGATGAACTCGGGAATGTCCTTCACCGCCACACCGGCGTCGACGAACTCGTCTCCGTGCTTCATGACGTGTTCGAGACCGGCCCTCGGACCACCAGTCTCCAAGAACACGATCTTTCCGTCGGCCGTTTTGGCCGCCGCGACCACGTTCTCGCGGCTGAACTTCGTCCCCTTGGCCGCCAACTCGTCCAGCACCTTCGTGTCTCGGCTGACCGCCGCGAAGCTGCTGTAGTGGGAGACGTCGACCAGAGCCTCGACTCCGTCGTCCAGCTTGGTGGCCAGCTTCAGCTTGCCGATCGGCAGCACACTGACGGCAGCCATTGAGCAGTCGAAGAGGCCCGGGTCCTGGATGCACCGCTTGATGTCGTTGAGCCCCGTGACCTCCCACACGATCTTCGTCATGGTGGGGTCGATCGGCGGCATCTCAATGACGAAGTCACCACCAGCGAGCGCGCAGGGCAGTAGGCCCGCGATCTCGCGGGTGGGGTGTGGTACACAGGCTCGCGGCTTCCTCGTCGTTGCCTCCTGCTGCCTCTTGCGCTGCTCCTCGGCCAGTCGACGCGCTTCGGCCACCTCGACCTCGCGCTTCTTCTGGACCTCGGTCCAGGCCTCCGACGCGAGTGTGTTGGCCTCTTCAGCACTTTTACCCGCGGCCTTCGCGCCCTCGCGCGCAGTCACGGACGCCGCATCCGCGCGGGCTGCGGAGGTCCGGGCGTACTGGGCCGAGAACGCGGCCTGCGCTGCGGACTCTGCCGCGGCGTCGGCCTCACGGTCGGCTTGCGCGGCCGCGTTGCGGGCGGTGGCGGCCGAGTTCGCTGCCTTGGTGGCACTAGCCTGCGCGGCGTTGGCGGAGTTCTTTGCGTCCGTCGCGTACTTCCCGGCCGCCTCGGCGGACTTCTGAGCCTCCTGGGCAGCGTTGCTGGCCTCGGCGGCCGCCTGGTTGGCCTTCGCGGCGGCCTCGGCGGCCTTCCAGCGGTTCTGCTCGGCCTTGGCCGCGACCACGGAGGTCTCTGCGATCAGGCGCGAGACCTGGTTTATATGGTTCTCGGCAAGCTGGTCCTTGCGGTCCGCCATGTACTGGCCGACGGTCACGAACTCGTGCAGTTGGTCGGCCGGACCGGCAAGCGCGATCTTCGCCGCGGCCTTCACCTCTGGGCCACCGGTGGTGACAAGCTTTGAGGCAGTGACCTCTTCGTCCGACTGGCGTGCAGCGTACTGGCCGTTGGCCAGGAACACAGCGAGGGCCTTGCCAGAGCCGTTGGCGAGGGCCGCCTTGGAGGCTTCCTTCACACTCGGGCCGCCTGTGTTGTTGATCTGAGAGACACGGACCGCCAGGTCGTCGGTGCCGACCGCGTACTGACCGTTGGCATAGAATTCCGCGAGCTGCTGGTCACTGCCCTTGAGGGCATCGGTAGCGGCGGTACGGACCGAGGGGTACGGGCTCTGCCCGCTCAGTTCAAGGACCCGGCCGCGGATTTCGTCCTGTCCGGCCTTTTTCCACCGGGTGCGCAGGTAGTCCAGAACGTCCTGGTCGGTGCCGCCCAGTGCGGCCGCCGCAGCACTCTGGCTCCAGGGGCCAGTGTTCTTCAGCGCCTTGAGCACCAACGCGCGCCCCTTGGCAGCGGTCGCCTTAACGTCGACGTCGGGACGCTCCGCCTCGACCTTCAGGGCATCGGCGGTCGCGTCGAGACTGAGACCGTCGAGCATCTGGGAAGCCGACGCCGCGATGAAAGCATCGGTCCGTACCTTGTTGGACTTGGCGCGCTCGATGGCGGCGTCGGTGCGGTTCGCCAGGTCGGCAGCCTCGGTATCCCGGGCGATCTCGAAGACCTTCTTGGCCGTCGCGACCGCCGCGCCGGCCGCATCGGCGGCTGTCTTTGCAGCCGCCGCGGCTTGTTGGCCTCGGCGGCTGCAGCCGCCGACTCGCCGGCGTGCCTGGCAGCTTCTTCGGCAGCGGCCGCCGCATTGTCGGCGTGCGTCGCGGCCGAACGAGCGGCGTCGCGCGCTTCGCCTGCGGAGCCAGCACCGTCCGGCCCCCGACCGGGGGGGCGGGCGGTGTCCGTCGTGTGTGCGACTTCAAGCTTCCGCCGGATGGACCTCCGGGTGGGCGTCCCACCAGGCGCGGTGGAAGGGGTTGTTGTCCATATTGGCCAGGTACGCCCCCGCGGCAGCCCGGTAGAGCAGTTCGGCCTGGAGGCCGGAGACCGCCGCCCGGTTCCAGGCGAGCCGGATGCGGCCCACCACCGGTTCGCCGGTCAGCGGGCGCATCACCGTGCCGGGTACGGCCGGGGCGGTGGGCTGGCACAGTGAGACCGCGCGGCCGGCCGCGATCAGGTCGTACTGCATCATCCGGTCGGTGATCCGGTAGCGCAGCTGGGGGGCGAACCCGGCCTTCGCGCAGGCCTCGACGAGGGCTTCGGGGCCGCCGTCGTCGTCCTCGACCAGGGTCATCCAGGGGTCGTCGGCGAGATCGGCCAGGTCCAGCGCGTCCCGCCCGGCCAGCGGGTGCCGGTCGGAGAGCCGGATGCAGAAGGGCTCCCGGGGGACCAGGGTGCGGCCCATCACCCCACCGGGCAGCGGGACTTCGTGGTCGTTGACCTCGCCGTAGACGATGACGTCGTAGCGGCCCGCGCCGAGCATCCGCACCAGCGCGGTCACCGAGTCCTCCAGGTCCACGGTGATCTCGCGGCCGTACAGGTCCAGGTCGGTGCGGGCGAGCAGGCCGTCGAGCAGGACGAGCATGATGCAGCCGAGGCGCAGCGGGGTGTGCCCGGCGATCGCGCGCGCCTCGGCGCCGAGCGCGTCCATCTCGTGGAGGACCCGGCGCGCCTTGGCGAGGACGAAGTGGCCGAGCGCGGTGGGCTCCACGCCGTGCCGTCCCCGGACGAAGAGTTCACCGCCGGTGACCCCTTCGATCCGGCGCAGCTGGGCGGAGAGCGCGGGCTGGGACACGCCCAGGCGCCGGGCGGCGCCGCCCAGGCTCCCGGCTTCCGCTATCTGGCAGACGGTGTGCAGATGTCTTAACTCAAGCTGCATTGCGGCAGCTTACGCAGCGTGACGCGGCCCGCACCATAACGCGGGTCTTATGCGTGCAGGGATGTCCCAATCTCGCCATGTCCACGCCCATACTCGGCGGCGAACCGCCCGCCCGGCGCACATCCCCCGCACAGCAATCTCACAGTCAACTCACAGGAACCGCACGGCCTTTGCCTGGGTCGCGCACGGGCTCTGCCCAGGCCCTTCACAGCCAGACCCCTCACCGGACCCCCCACACACGATCGGAGTGGACTCTTGCAGCCCACCAGATGGATGGCGACCGTGGCAGCGATGGCGCTGACCGCGAGCCTCGCCGGCACACTGGCCGGTACCGCGTCGGCCGCGCAGCAGCCCCCGAAAGTCCAGCCCCCACAGGCGAGGTCGGCCGCCCGCGCGGTCGCCGCCGCCGACGCGGCCGTCCGCAGCGGCCTCGACACCCTGGTCAACTCCCCCCAGCAGCAGTACGACCGGCGGATGGTCACCCCGTGGGTACAGGACCTGTACTCGGTGGCCTACGAGCGCACCTACCGCGGTCTCCCGGTGGTCGGCGGTGACGCGGTGGTGCTCGCCGACGGCGAGGGCAGGGTCCGCGCCCTCCAGTCGGCCTCCACCACCGCGATCGACGTGGCGACGACCCCCACCGTCTCCGCGAAGGCCGCGGAGGCCACCTCCCGCGCGCAGCTGGCCAAGACCGACAAGGTTCTCGACACCAGGCTCGTGGTCCGGCTCAAGGACGACCGGCCCGTGCTGGCCTGGGAGACCGTGCTGTCCGGCCGGACCACGACCGCGCCGAGCAAAATGCACGTGTTCGTCGACGCCCGCACCGGCAAGGTGGTCGACCGCCACGACGAGGTGGTGGCCGGCAGCGGCACCAGCAAGTGGAACGGCCCGAACCCGCTGACCATCGACACCACCGCGTCCGGGGGCACGTACTCCCTGCGCGACCCGAACCGCAGCGGCCTGAGCTGCGCGGACTACAGCAGCGGCAGCGTCTTCACCAAGTCGTCGGACTCCTGGGGCACCGGGAACCCGACCTCCAAGGAGACCGGCTGTACGGACCTCATGTTCGCCGCCCAGAAGCAGTGGGACATGCTCGGCTCCTGGCTCGGCCGCAACGGGGTCAGCGGCAACGGCCGCAGCTTCCCCGGCAATGTGGGCCTGTCCGACCTGAACGCCTACTGGGACGGCAGCTCGGTCACCATCGGGCACAACAGCGCCAACGAGTGGATCGCCGGTGTGGACGTGGTGGCCCACGAGTACGGGCACGCCATCGACAGCAACACCCCGGGCGGCACCAGCGGCCAGGAGGCCGGACTGGGCGAGGGCACCGGCGACATCTTCGGCGCGCTGACCGAGGCGTACATCAACGAGCCCTCGCCGTACGACGTCCCGGACTACACCGTCGGCGAGATGATCAACCTCCAGGGCCGCGGCCCGATCCGGAACATGTACAACCCGCCCGCCGTCAACAACGACCCGGCCTGCTACAGCTCCGCGATACCCGGCACCGAGGTGCACGCCGCGGCCGGACCGCTGAACCACTGGTTCTACCTGCTGGCCGAGGGCACCAGCCCCGGCGGCGGCAAGCCGAACAGCAGCACCTGCAACCAGAGCACCCTCACGGGTGTCGGCGTACAGAACGCCGGCAAGATCTTCTACGGCGGCATGCTGCTCAAGACCAGCAGCATGAGCTACAAGAAGTACCGTACGGCGACGCTCAGCGCGGCCAAGTCGCTGGACCCCACCACCTGCAACCTGTTCAACCGGACGAAGGCCGCGTGGGACGCGATCAGCGTGCCCGCCCAGGCCGGTGACACCACCTGCACCCCGAGCGGCCAGAACGACGACTTCTCGATGGTCCTGAACCCCTCGGCGGGCACCGTCCAGCAGGGCGCCTCGGTCACCACCACCGTGGCCACGAACACCACCACCGGTTCGGCCCAGCAGGTCACCCTCACCGCGACCGGACTGCCGGCCGGGGTGAGCGCCTCCTTCAACCCGGCCACCGTGCCGTCCGGCCAGTCCTCGGTGCTGACCCTCACCGCCTCCTCCAGCGCGGCCCCGGGGCCCTCCACGGTCACCGTCAAGGGCCAGGGATCCGGCTTGTCGCACACCGTCGACTACGCGCTCACCGTCGGCGGGACCACGCCCGGCCCCGACGCCCCGAACATCGACGTCGCGAACGTCCAGGCCCACCTCTCCCAGCTCAACACGATCGCCTCCCAGAACGGCGGCAACCGCCGGGCGGGCAGCGGCGGTCACACCCAGTCGCTGGCCTATGTGAAGGGCAAGCTGCAAGCGGCCGGTTACACCGTCACCGAGCAGAGCTGCACCTCCTGCACCTACCCGTCGAACAACCTGATCGCCGACTGGCCGGGCGGCCCCGCCGACCAGACCGTCATGTTCGGCGCGCACCTCGACAGCGTCTCGGCGGGCCCGGGCATCAACGACAACGGCTCGGGCTCCGCGACCCTGCTGGAGAACGCGCTCGTCCTCGCCCAGCGGAACCCGACCCTGACCAAGCACGTGCGCTTCGCGTGGTGGACCGACGAGGAACAGGGCCTGAACGGCTCGAAGTTCTATGTGGGCCAGCTGAGCAGCGCCCAGAAGTCCGCCATCAAGGGCTACTACAACTTCGACATGGTCGGCTCCCCCAACGCCGGTTACTTCATCAACAACCTGGGCTCCACGACAGCGGCGCCCCTCAAGGCGTACTGGACCTCGCTGAACCTCGCCCCCGAGGAGAACGTCGAGGGCCAGGGCCGCAGTGACGACTACTCCTTCCAGCAGGCCGGGATCCCGACCTCCGGCTACGCGGCCGGGGCCAGCGCCCGCAAGACCGCGGCGCAGGCCACCAAGTGGGGCGGCACCGCGAACGCCGCCTACGACTCCTGCTACCACAGCGCCTGCGACACCACGAACAACGTCAGCGCCACGGTCCTGGACCGCAGCGCCGACGGCGTCGCCTACACGATCTGGAAGCAGGCCGTCGGCGGCGACACCCCGGCGCAGGACTTCTCGCTGAGCACCTCACCGGCGGCCGGCAGCGCCAACCCCGGCGGCAGCGTCAGCTCCACCGTCAACACCACCACCGTGAGCGGCAGTCCGCAGACCCTGAACCTGTCGGTCTCCGGCGCGCCCACCGGCGTCACCGCCTCGCTCAGCCCGGCCTCCGTGCAGTCCGGCAGCTCCTCCACCCTGTCCGTCCAGGTCGGCGCGGGCACCACCCCGGGCACCTACACCCTGACGGTCACCGGCACCGGCACCACCAGCCACAGCACCACCTACACCCTGACCGTCGGGGGCGGCGGCGGGACCTGCACCCCGCGCCAGGTCGTCGCCAACGGCGGCTTCGAGAACGGCGCCGCCCCGTGGACCTCCACCTCGGGCGTCATCACGAACCAGGCGGGCGAAGCCCCGCACAGCGGCGCCTACATGGCGTGGCTGAACGGCTGGGGCAGCCCGCGCACCGACAGCGCGGCGCAGTCCCTGACCCTCCCGGCGGGCTGCTCGGCCGGCCGGCTCTCCTTCTACCTGCACATCGACACGGCCGAGACGGAGAACGTCGTCTACGACACCCTCACGGTGTCGGTGGGCGGCCAGACCCTGGAGACCCTGTCCAATGTGGACGCGTCGGCGGGCTTCGTCCTGAAGACCTACGACGTCTCGCGGTTCGCGGGACAGAACGTCACCCTCCAGTTCCAGGGGGTCGAGGACCAGTCCCTCCAGACCTCCTTCGTGGTGGACGACGTCACCCTCCAGGTGAGCTGACGCCCGCCTGAGTCCCCCCGTGGGGCCACACAGGGGAAGGCGCCCGACCGGACATCCGTCCCGGTCGGGCGCCTTCTCGTGCGTCCCGGTTCAGGCGCCGGCCGCCGCCGCGTCGGCCATCCGGCGGCGCAGGCTCAGCGGGCGCATGTCCGTCCACACCACGTCGATGTGGTCCAGGCACTCCTGCTTCGTCCCGGACGTGCCCTCGGCCCGCCAGCCCTGGGGCAGTTCGCGGTCCAGCCGCCAGACGGAGTACTGCTCTTCCTCGTTGCGCACGACCTGGTAGCCGCTCTCACCGCTGGCACTCATCGCTTGGGCCCTCCCGCGTTCGATCGCCTCGACGCGCCCAGCCTGCCCCCCGGCGGCGCGCCGCCACAGAGACAAACGCGCAGAAGTGACGGTGCCTCCCGCTGCCCGTCCTTCCCTGGTGGCGCGCGGCCGGCGGCGGCAGGGTTCCAGGCAGCCAGGGTGACGCCAGAGACGGTACCCGGCGCGGAGTCAGTACCGCCTGGAAGGAGCTCCGCCATGACGGACGTCCCGGACCACGTGCACCTGCCCACCGGTGGGTGGCGCTTGTGGGAGCATTTCGCCCTGCGCGGGCCCGGTTTCCCCGCCTCGGGGGTGCTGCGGATGGCGCCTCCCGGGCTGGCCGTGGCCGCCGACAAGTTCGGGCCGCGGGACCTGCTGGCCGGGCCCGAATGGGAGGCCTTCACCGAGACCTTCGACACGGGCGCCGTGCGCACCGCCGGACTGCTGCAGGAGATCGCCGCCGCCCCGCGCTTCCGCGCCGCGGTGGCCTGGCAGAACCGGACCGTGCTGCGCACGGGCATCGCCCCGTTCCTGAACTGGACGCCGACCGCGGCGAGTCGCACCAGCATGCCCCGTCAGCGCGAGGAACTCGTCGCCCACTACTGGCAGCGGTTCTGCGTCAAGAACGACACCATCGGCTTCTTCGGCCCGGTCGGCTGGGGCCGCTGGGACCTCGCGAGCGAGGGCATCGCCGTGGATCCCGGCACCGGTCTGCTCGCCGACTCCCAGGTGTACTTCGCCAGTTGGGCCATCGACGCGCTCGCCAAGACGCTGGGCGCGGACCCGGCGATGAAGGCGTGGATCCCGCCGCGCCGGGTGTCCTTCGTCCGCGCCGAGGGGCGTACGGTGCGGCTGCCCGGCCGCCCGCCGCAGCCCATCACGGACGCCGCGCGGGCCGTGCTCGACCTGTGTGACGGGACGCGGCCGGTGGCCGCGATCGCCGCGGCCGCCGGGATCACCGTGGCGGAGGCGGCCGACACCGTCGAGTGGCTCCGGTCGAAGCGCTGGGTGCACTGGCGCCTGGAGGTGCCGAGCAGCACCCACCCCGAGCGGGAGCTACGGGCCATCCTGGAGCGCGTCGGCGACCGGGAGCTGCGGGAATCCGCCCTGGAACGGCTCGGCACGCTGGAGCGCGGGCGGGACGCGGTGCAGGCGGCGGGCCTGGACGCCGAGGCGCTGGGCGAGGCGATGGGCGCGCTGGAGGCGGACTTCGCGCGGATCACCGACACCGACGGCCAGCGGGCCAAGGGCTCCCGGACCGCGCCCTGCCGCGGCCTGGTGTACTCCGACTGCCGGCGCTCGGCGACGGCCACCCTGGGCACCGCGCTGCTCGACGAACTGACCCCGCTGGCCCAGTGCCTGACCTCGGCGCGCTGGATGACGAACCGCTTCACGGAGCGGGTGGGCGTCCGGCTGCGCGAGGTGTACGAGCGCCTGCACGCGGGCGGCCCGGTGGACCTGGGCGCGATGTGGCTGGCCTGTCTGCCGTCGCCGTACGCCGAGGCGAGCGCCGATCTGGACGTCATCCAGGCCGAGATGAGGGCGAAGTGGGCCCGCATCCTCCAGGTGGGCGAGGGGGCGCGCAGTGTGCGGGTGTCCTCGGCGGACATCGCCGAGCGGGTGCGGGAGGAGTTCGAGGAGCCGGGCGCGGGCTGGTCGCTGGCCCGCTACTTCAGCCCCGACGTGCTGGTCCTCGCCGAGGACGCGGCGGCGGTGGCCCGCGGCGACTTCGCGCTCGTGCTCGGCGAGATGCACAGCGCGCTCAACACGATGGGCGCCTCGCTCTTCGTCCACCAGCACCCCGACCGGGAGCAGCTGATCGCCGAGACCACCCGGGACTTCCCCGGACCCCGGCTGCTGCCGATGCTCCCCAAGGAACTGCCGCTGAAGTGGTCCACGCGCAGCAGGCCCTCGCTGGACCGGCCGGAGGACTACTACGTCTCGCTGGTCGACGACACGGGCGACCCGCACCGGCCGCGCACCGTGCTCAGCGCGGACGTCGCGGTGGAGGACCGGGAGGGCGCCCTGACGGCGGTGCTGCCGGACGGGACCGCCTTCCCCCTGCTCGACGTCTACGCGAACACCCTCACCCAGCGGATCATGGACCGGTTCACGATCCGGCCCGAGGGCGACCACACCCCGCGGATCAGCATCGACAAGATGATCGTCGCCCGCGAGACCTGGTCCTTCCCGGCGTCCGAACTCACCTTCGCCGAGGAGAAGTCGGAGGCCAGGCGGTACGTCCGGGCCCGGCACTGGCAGCGCGAACACGACCTGCCGCGCTTCGTGTTCGTGGTCTCCCCCACCGAACCCAGGCCCTTCTACGTCGACTTCGACAGCCCGGTGTACCTGACCATCCTGGCCAAGGCGGCGCGCCGGCTGGCCCGCAAAGACCCGGACGCGCGGCTGAAGGTCAGCGAGATGCTGCCGACCCCGGAACAGGCCTGGCTGACCGACGACCAGGGCAACACCTTCACCTCCGAACTGCGCTTCGTCGCGGTCGACCAGACCGCGGTGCACGCGGGCACGGGCGGGGACGCGTGATGCGGACCTTCGTCGACGACATCGCCGCGCACGCGGCCCGCCACCCGGACCGGGTCGCGCTCACCACCCCGGCCGGTGAGCTGACGTACGCCGAGCTGGCCGCCCGCATCGACGCGCTGGCCGGAGTGCTGCGGGCGCGCGGCGCCCGCCCCGAGGTGGTGTGCGCGGTGGCCGTGGAGCGCGGGGTGGACGCCGTGGTCGCGATGGCGGCCGTGGTGCGCTCCGGCGCCGCCTTCCTCAGCCTGGACCCGGAGCAGCCCGCGCCGCGGCTGGCGGCGCTGGTGCGCAGCGGCGGCGCCGGGATGCTGCTGACCTGTTCGCGGCTGTCGGCGCGGCTCGACCTGCCCGTGGAGGGGCCGCGGGTGCTGCTGGACCGGCCCGGCGCTCTTGCCGCGCCGGACGCCGGACCGGCCACGGGGCCCGACGGGCGCGGACTCGCGTACGTCAGCCACACCTCGGGGACCACCGGGGAGCCGAGCGCGGTGCTCGTCGAGCACAGGGGTCTCGACGGGTACCTGCGGTTCGTCGCCCGCGATTACGGTCTCGGGCCGGACACGGTGGCCCTCCAGGTCGCGCCGCTGGGGTATGACGCGTCCGTACGCGACACCTTCGCGCCGCTGCTGGCGGGCGGGCGGCTCGTCGTCGTACCGCGCTCGGCGGTGCTGCGGCCGGAGGAGTTCGGGGAGGTGGTGCGCGCCGAGGGGGTGAACACGCTGCTGAGCGTGACCCCGTCCTTCCTGTCGTTCCTGGCCGGACAGCCGGAGGCGGCCGCCCTGCTGGCGGGGCTGCGGCTGGTGGTGTCCAGCGGGGAGTCGCTGCGGCCGTTCCTGGCGGCGGGCGGGCGGGCGCTGGTCCCGGGCGTGCTGGTCAACCAGTACGGTCCGACCGAGTGCACGATGACCTCGACCCGGTACGCGGTGCCGGCGGCTGCGGACACCGAAGCCGACGTGATCGGCACCCCGATCGACGGGGTCGTCGTACGGCTGCTGGACGAGCGGCTCGCGCCGGTGCCCGACGGGACCGCCGGGGAGGTGTACATCGGCGGGACCGGGGTGGCCCGGGGGTACCGCGGGCTGCCCGGCCGGACCGCGGAGCGCTTCGTCCCCGACCCGCTCGGGCCGCCCGGCGCCCGGTTGTACCGGACCGGGGACCTGGCCCGGCGCGGCCCCGGGGGCCTGGCCTATCTGGGGCGCGGGGACCGGCAGGTCAAGATCCGGGGCTACCGCGTCGACCCGGCCGAGGTGGAGGGCGCACTGCTGGCCCACCCGGCGGTGACGGGCGCGGTGGTGACCTCCGCGACCGACGGCCACGGCCGGGTGTTCCTGACCGCGCACGTCACCGGCGACCCCGGGGTGCCCGATTCGGCGCTGCGCCTGCACCTGGTGGCCCTCCTGCCGCCGCACCTGATGCCGCGCCGGTTCGTCCGGCTGACGGAACTACCCACCACCCGCGGGGGCAAGGCCGACCGGCGTGCCCTGGCCGAAAGCGGAGGCACCCGGTCATGACCGTGACCATCGACACCCTGGGCCCGGCCGATGTGGACGCGGCCACCGAACGGCTCGCGGGGCACGTACGGCGCACCCCCCTGCTGCCCGGGCTGGGCGGGCCGGGGCGGCGGCGCGCGGAGTGTTCGCTGCTGCTGAAGGCCGAACACCTCCAGCACAGCGGCTCGTTCAAGCTGCGCGGGGCCGCCAACGCGGTCCTGGCGCTGGGCGCGGACCGGATCGTCACCGGGTCCTCCGGGAACCACGGGATCGCGCTGGCCCGGCTGGCCGCCCCGCTGGGCGTGGAGGTCACCGTGGTCATGGCGGCCGGGGCCAGCCCGGCCAAGGCCGCGCTGATCCGGGCGCTGGGCGGGCGGATCGTCTCCGTGCCGGGAGGGGTCGCCGAGCGGGACGCCCGGGCGCTGGACCTGGCCGGGGAGAGCGGCGCGGTGTTCGTCCCCTCCTCGGACCACGAACTCGTGATCGCCGGTCAGGGCACGGTCGGGGCGGAGATCCTGGCCGAGGTGCCCGACGTCGAGACGCTCTACGTGCCGACCGGCGGGGGCGGGCTGCTGGCCGGGGTCTGCCTGTCCGCGCACGGCCACCGGGTCCGGGTGGTGGGCGTCGAGCCCGCCGCGACCCCCCGCTACGCCCGGTCGCTGGCGGCGGGCCGGCCCGTCCGGCTGGCGCCGAGCGACACCGTCGCCGACGGGCTGCGCGCGCAGCAGCCCGGGGCGGTCACCTTCCCCGTGATCCGGGACCGGGTCGACGACCTGATCGCCGTGTCCGACGCCGAGATCCTGGCCGCCGCCGCCTTCCTGCGGCGGCGCGGGATCGAGGCCGAACCCAGCGGGGCCGTCGCCCTGGCCGGGGCCCTGCGCGCGGGCCGGGGCGCCGGGCGCGCCGTCGCCATCGTCTCGGGCGGCAACACCACCGCGGCGCTCACCGCCGCCGCGGCCACCGAACCGTATCTGGAGGAGATCTCATGACCACGTCAGTCAACCCGACCCTGACCGGCGCCGAGCTGACCGAGCTGGTGCTCGGCATCTACCGCGACACCCTGGGCGAGGAGTCCCTGCACGAGGACAGCGACTTCTACGAGTGGGGCGGCGACTCGCTGACCGCCTTCCGGATCACCGCGCGGATCGAGGAGGCCCTCGGGGTCGAGGTGCCGGTCGCGCTGGTCTTCGCCTATCCCTCGCCCGCCGACCTGGCGTCCGTCGTCGACGCCGACCTCGTCCAGGCCTGAGGGGCAGACCATGACCGAGACCTATCTGCCGGGCGGCCGGTGGCGGCTGTGGGAGCAGTTCGCGCTGCGCGGTCCGGGCTTCCCGGCCCGCGGGGTGCTGCGGCTGGCCCCGGCCGGGCTGGCCGCGGCGGCCGACAAGTTCCCCGACGGCGAGCAGCTGTCCGGGGAGGACTGGGCCGCCTTCGGGGCGCTGTTCGCCGAGGCGGCCGTGGAGAACGCGCACGCCCTCCAGGACATCGCCCGGCTGCCCGCCTTCCGGGAGGCCGTGGCCTGGCAGAACCGGCCGGTGCTGAGCTCCGGGATCGCGCCGTTCCTGAACTGGACGCCGACCGCGGCGGGCCGCACCAGCATGCCCCGCCAGCGCGAGGAACTCGTCGCCCACTACTGGCAGCGCTTCTGCGTCAAGAACGACACCATCGGCTTCTTCGGCCCGGTCGGCTGGGGCCGCTGGGACCTGGGCGCCGAGGGCCCGGACGGTATCGCCGTCGATCCCGGGACCGGCCTGATCGCCGACTCCCGGGTGTACTTCGCCAGTTGGGCGATCGACGCGCTCGCCGCGGCGGTCGGGGCCGACCCCGCGCTGCGCGACGGGGTGGCTCCCCGGCGGGTGCCCTTCGTCCGCCTCGCGGACGTCGGGGACACCGCGGGCGACACCGGCATCGAGGGCGCCGAGGTGCTGGTCCCGGGCCGCCCGCCGCAGCTCGCCGGGGCCGCCGCCGCGGCCGTGCTGGCGCTGTGCGACGGCGTGCGGACCGCGCGGGAGATCGCGGCCGCGCTGCCGGGGACGGACGTGCCGGCCGAGCTGGCGGCCCTGGTGGCCCGCCGGTGGGTGGTGTGGAAGCTGGAGGTACCGGCCGATGCCCGCCCCGAGCGGTACCTGCGGGCCTGGCTGGAGCGGATCGCGGATCCGGGGGCGCGCGGGCGCGCCCTGGCCGCGCTGGACGTGCTGGAGCGGGGCCGGGACCTCGTGGCCGCCGCCGAGGGACCCGAGGCCCTGGTCGAGGCGATGAGCGCGCTGGAGGGCGAGTTCGTCGCGCTGACCGAGACCGCCGCCGTCCGCGAGAAGTCCGCCGGTACGGCGCCCTGCCGGGCCCTGGTCTACTCCGACTGCCGGCGCTCGGCGACGGCCACCCTGGGCCGGGCCGTGCACGAGGCCCTGGCCCCGCTGGAGCCGCTGCTCACCAGCGCCGGATGGCTGACCGCCCGGCTGGCCGATGCGGTCATGGCGCGGGCGACGGAGGTGTACGAGCGCCTCGCCGCGCGGGGTCCGGTGGACCTGGCCGCGTTCTGGTTCGCCTGCATGCCGATCCTGCACGGGGCGGCGCGCACCGAAACAGAGGCGCTGCAAAGGGAGTTCCGGGCCCGCTGGGCCGCGGTCCTGTCGCCGTCGCCGGATGCCCGCCGGGTCCGGCTGACACTGGCCGACATCGCGGGTCCGGTGGCCGAACGGTTCGGGGAGGGGTCCGCGGGCGCAGGGAGTACGGGCACCGGGGGCGGTGTGCGCGGCGGCTGGACCGCCGCCCGCTACCTCAGCCCCGACATCATGATCGCCGCGACCGGTACGGACGCGGTGGCGCGCGGGGACTTCGAACTCGTCCTGGGTGAGCTGCACTTGGCGGCCAACACGCTGGGCTCCTCGCTCTTCGTGCACCAGCACCCCGACGCCCGGGAGCTGACCGCGCTCACCGACCGCGACCACCCGGGGCCCCGGCTGATGCCGCTGCTGCCCAAGGAGCACCGCTCGCGGCTGTCGGTCCGTACCCGGCACGCGCTGGTGCGGCCCGAGGACTACCACGTCGCGCTGGTGGACTTCACCGCCGATCCGGCCCGGCCGCGTACGGTCCTGAGCGCCGACGTCACGGTGACCCGGGCCGACGACGGGGAGCTGCGGGCCGTGCTGCCCGACGGCGCGGAATTCGCGGCGGTGGACGTGTTCGCGCACGTCCTGACCACCCTCGCGATGGACCTGTTCCAGATCCTGCCGGACGACGCCGAGCACTCCCCCCGGGTGACCGTCGACCGGCTGGTGGTGGCCCGGGAGACCTGGCGGCTGCCGCAGGACGGGATCGACTTCGCGGACGAGAAGGACGAGGCCCGCCGGTTCGTGCGGGCCCGGCGGTGGCGCGCGCGGCACGGGCTGCCCCGCTTCGTATTCGTGGTCCTGCCCACCGAGACCCGGCCGTTCTACGTGGACTTCGACAGCCCGGTGTACCTCAGCATCCTGGCCAAGGCGCTGCGCAGACTGGCCCGCAACGACCCGGACGGGCGCGCCGTGATCACGGAGATGCTGCCCAGCCCGGAGGAGGCCTGGCTGACCGACGACCAGGGCGCCGCCTACACCTCCGAACTGCGCTTCGTGGCGGTGGACGAGGGTTAGCGACGAGGGTTGGCGCGGTGACCCCGCATGACGGCGGCACGCCCGGTACGGCACCACACGTCCGGGCGGGGCCGCCGTTGCGCGTTCTACCCCCGCCCGCTGCGTGCGCGGCTGCGTCTTCTTCCCTACTGACGGGCCTTTCCAGACAGCAGTGTTGAGGAAAACACCGCTTGGAGGCCCGCAGTGAAGGCATCGTTCGCGCAGCACAGGCTGTGGTTCCTCGACCAGCTCACCCGAGGTTCCACCGACTCCCTGCTCCCCCTGGCACTGCGGATCCGAGGCGCCCTCGACGTCCCGGCGCTGGAACGGGCCCTGACGGGGATCGTCGCGCGGCACGAGGTGCTGCGCACCCGGTTCACCGCGGTCGACGGGGAGCCCGTACCCCGGGTGGACCCGGCCCGGGCGATCACCCTGGAGCCGGCGGAGGCGGCCGACGCCGCCGAGGTGTTCGCGCGGGAGCTGGCCCGCCCGCTGGACCTGGCCGCGGAGCACCCGCTGCGTGCCTCCCTCACCCGGCTCGGCCCCGAGGAGCACCTGCTCCTCGTGGTGGTCCACCACATCGCGGTCGACGGCTGGTCCTGGGACGTGCTGCTGCGCGAGCTGGACGCCGGGTACCGCGGCGAGGCCGTGGCGGCGCCCGCGCTCCAGTACACCGATGTGGCCGCCGCCGAGGCGGAGCGGCTCGACGGTCCGCGGATGGAGCGCCTGCTGGGGTACTGGCGCGAGCGGCTGGCCGGGGTGGCGCCGCTGGCGCTGCCCACCGACCGGCCGCGGCCCGCGTTCTGGGACGGCTCGGGGGACGTGGTCCGCTTCGAGCTGCCGGCCGCGCTGGTCGCCGAGGTCGACCGGGTGGCCCGCGCGCACCGCGCGACCCGCTACATGCTGCTGCTCGCCGTGTACCAGGCGCTGCTGGGCCGCTACTCGGGGCGCGGCGACATCGCCGTGTGCACCACCCTCGCCGACCGGGGGCGGCCCGGGGTGGACGCGCTGATCGGCCCGTTCGTCAACACCATCGTGCTGCGCACCGATCTGACCGGGGACCCGGCGTTCGGGGAGCTGCTGGCGCGGGTGCGGACCGGGGCGCTGAAGGACTTCTCGCACGCCGACGCCCCCTTCGACCGGGTGGTCGGCGAGGTGGTCACCGAACGGGACCTGTCCCGGCACCCGCTCGCCCAGGCCTCCTTCACCCTGCTGAACAACGCGCCCGCCGCGCGCCGGCTCGCGGATCTGGACGTCGTGCTCGTCCCCCCGCCGCTCGGCGGCACCGGGCTGGACGTGTTCCTCGACCTGAGCCTGCGCGCCAACGGTGACATCGCGGCCCAGCTCCAGTACTCCACCGCACTGTTCCACGATGCGACGATGGAGCAGTTCGCCGCCGGGTACCTCGCCCTGCTGCGCGCGGTGGTGGCCGCGCCCGGGGCCCCGGTCGCCGCGCTCGCGCGGGAGCTGGAGCCGCTGCCCGGCGGCGAGGCCCGGCGCCTGGTCGCACTGGCGGGCCGGGCGGACGCGGAGGCCGAGCCCGCCCCGCCGTTCACCGTGTCCGGCGACCCCGGGTCGGTGGCCCTGGTCTGCGGGGAGGAGTCCCTGACCTACGGCGCGCTGGACGCGCTGACCGGTGACCTGGCCGCCGCGCTGGCCGGGGCTGGGGTGCGTCCCGGCACCCCGGTCGGGGTGTGCATGCGGCGCGGGATCCCGTCCGTGGCGGCGATGGCCGCGATCTGGCGTGCGGGCGGGGTCTTCGTCCCGATGGACCGTCAGCTGCCGCTGGAGCGGCTGCGGTTCATGGCCGGGGAGGCGGGCGTACGGTGCGTGCTGACCGACTCCGCGTCCCGCGAGACGGCGGATGCGCTCGGGCCGCCCGTACTGCCCGTCGAGGACGTCCGGCCCGGACAGGGGGCGGATTCCGGCGCGCCCCGGCACACCCCGGATCCGCGGGAGCTGGCGTACGTCATCTTCACCTCGGGCTCCACCGGCCGCCCCAAGGCGGTCGGTGTGGAGCACGGCGCGATGGCCGCCCATGTGGCCGCGGCCCGGGCCGAGTTCGGGATCACCGCCGCCGACCGGGTGCTCGCCTTCTCCTCCTTCTCCTTCGACGCCTCCTTCGACCAGCTGCTGACGGCACTGGGCTGCGGGGCGGGCCTGGTCGTGCGGCCCGACGAGCAGTGGCTGCCCGACCGGGTGCCCGCGCTCGTCGAGCGCTACGGGATCACCGTCCTGAACCTGCCGCCGACCTACTGGGCCGAGCTGGCCTTCTCCCTCACCGACGCCTCCGCGGCCCGACTGGCCGGCCTGCGCCTGCTGATCCTCGGCGGCGAGTCCGTCCCGGCAGGGGCGCTGGCCGCCTGGCAGGCCCGGGTTCCGGGGGTGCGGGCGGTCAACGCCTACGGGCCGACCGAGACCACGGTGACCGCGACCGTCCACGACATCCCGGCCCCCGCTTCCGACGGAGCCGACGGGGCCGAGCGGTCCCGGGTGCCGATCGGCCGTCCGCTGGGCGGGCGCCGGGCGTACGTCGTGGACGACCGGGACGAGCTGGTTCCCGAGGGCGTGCCCGGCGAGCTGCTGATCGGCGGACCGGAGCTGGCCCGGGGCTACCTCGGCCGGCCCGCCCTGACCGCGGGCAGGTTCGTCCCCGACCCCTTCGGCCCGGCCGGCGGTCGCCTCTACCGCACGGGTGACCTGGTACGACGACTGCCCACCGGGGAGCTGGAGTTCCTCGGCCGGACCGACGACCAGGTCAAGATCCGCGGGTTCCGCATCGAACTCGGCGAGGTCGAAGCCGTCCTGCTGGAGTGCCCGGGCGTGGTGGCGGCCGCGGTGGCCGCCGGCCCGGACGCCCAGGGCGGCACGGCCCTGGCCGGCTATGTGGTGGGCGCCGACGGCCCGGTCCCCGCGCAGGTCCTGCGGGCCTTCTGTGCGGAGCGGCTGCCGCACCACGCGGTGCCCGCCGACTTCGTGACCCTCGACGCGCTCCCCGTGAACGCGTCCGGCAAGCTCGACCGGGCCGCGCTGCCCGCCGTCCGGCCGGACCGGGACCGGGCCGTGAGCGGCGCCGAGTTCATCGCCCCGCGCGATGAGACGGAGCGGGTGGTCGCCGGGATCTGGGCCGAGGTGCTGGGCGTGGACCGGGTCGGCATCGACGACGGGTTCTTCGACCTGGGCGGGCACTCGCTGCTGGCGACGATGGCGGTCTCGCGGATCGCCGAGCGGCTCGGCCGCGAGGTGGAGCTGCGCACCCTGTTCGAGAACCCCAGCATCCGGGCCTTCGGACCGCTGGTGGCGGCGGCCCGGCAGGCCGGTGCGAGCGCGGTGGTCCCGGTGGACCGCTCGGGTCCGCTGCCGCAGTCCTTCGCCCAGGAGCGCATGTGGTTCCTGGACCGGATGTCGGACGCGGGCGACACGTACGTGCTGTGGTTCTCCTGGCGGATGCGCGGCGGCCTGGACCGGGCGGCCTGGCAGGGCGCCCTGGACGAGGTGGTCTCCCGCCACGAGGCGCTGCGCACGGCGCTGACCGAGCGGGACGGGCGGCCCGTGCAGCGGGTGCTGGAGGGGGTCGGCGTACCGCTCCAGTGGCGTCGGGCCCCGGCGGGCGAGGAGTCCGTACGGCTGGCGGAGGTCCGCGAGGAGGCCTTCGCCTTCGCGACCGGCCGGTTCTCCCTGGAGCACCCGCCGCTGCTGCGGGCCGGGGTGTGGGAGCTGGGACCCAAGGACCACGTCTCGGTGATCTCCTTCCACCACGCGGCGACCGACGGCTGGTCCAAGGACATCATCATCGGCGAGCTGTCGGCCTGTTACCGGGCCCGGCTGGCCGGGGAGCGGGCGGCGCTGGCGCCGGTCCCGGTGCAGTACGGGGACTACGCGGTCTGGCAGCGCGACCGGCTGACCGGCGAGGTGCTGGAGCGGCAGCTGGACTACTGGGAGCGGACCCTCGCCGGGGTGCCCGCGCTGGAGCTGGCGACGGACCGGCCGCGTCCGGCGGGCTGGTCGGGCCGGGGCGGGGCGATCGAGGTGGACCTGCCCGCGGAGCTGGCGGCCGGGCTGGGCGAGCTGACCCGCCGGTTCGGGGTCAGCCGGTTCATGGTGCTGCTGGCGGTGACCCAGATCGTGCTGTCCCGCTGGTCGGGGCAGCGGGACGTGGCGGTGGGCACCCCGGTGGCGGGGCGCGGCCAGGTGGAGCTGGAGCGGCTGGTGGGGCTGCTGGTGAACACGGTGGTGCTGCGGGCCGACCTGTCGGGCGAGCCCACCTTCGAGGAGTTCCTGGGCCGGGTGCGGGAGTCGGTGCTGGGGGCCTTCGACCACCAGGAGGTGCCCTTCGAGCGGCTGGTGGAACAGCTGCGGCCGGAGCGGGACCCCTCGCGCAATCCGCTCTTCCAGGTCATGTTCGACGTCCAGGAGAGCGCGACCGGCGGCCCGCGGGTGGAGGGGCTGGAGGTCGAGCACTTCGTCCTGCCGTGGCGCTCGGCGAAGTTCGACCTGACGGCCACCTTCCTGCTCTACCCGGACCGCTTCGCGCTGAACGTCGAGTACGCGAGCGACCTCTTCGACCCGGAGACGGTGACCCGGTTCGCCGGGCACGTGGGCCGGGTGCTGGCCGCGGTGGTGGCCGCTCCGCGGCGGCCCGTCGGCCGCCTGGAACTCCTCTCGCCCGCCGAGCGGGCCCAGCTCACGGGGGCCGCGGGCAGCTCGCCGACGGTGGCCTCGGCGCCGCCCTTCGCGGTACGGGGCGAGGCCGGCGCGGTGGCCCTGGTGTGCGGGGAGGAGACCCTGCGCTACGGCGAACTGGACGCCCTGACCGGCGGCCTGGCCCGGGCGCTCGCCGGGGCCGGGGCCGGTCCGGAGACCCCGGTGGGGGTGTGCCTGCGGCGCGGCACCTGGTCGGTGGCGGCGATGGCCGCGATCTGGCGGGCGGGCGGGGCGTACGTACCGCTGGACCCGCACCTGCCCGAGGAGCGGCTGCGGTACATGGTGGAGCGGGCCGGGGTGCGGTACGTCGTGACGGACGGCCCGAGCGCCGCCCTGGCCACGGCCCTCGGGCGGCCGGTGCTCCGGGTGGAGGACGTACGGCCCGATCCGGACGGGCCCCGGCACACGCCCGATCCGCGCCAGCTGGCTTATCTCATCTTCACCTCCGGCTCCACCGGCCGCCCCAAGGCGGTCGGGGTGGAGCACCACGCGCTGGCCGCCCACGCCCACGCCGCCCGCGAGCGGTTCGCCCTCACCGCGGACGACCGCGTGCTGAACTTCGCCTCCCACTCCTTCGACGCCTCCCTCGAACAGATCCTGCCCGCCCTCGGCGCGGGCGCCACGGTGGTGATCCGGCCCGACGAGGTGTGGACGGTGGAGGAACTCGCCGAGCGGGTGCGGGCGGAGGGCGTGACCGTCATGGAGGTCACCCCCTCCTACTGGGAGGAGATCGCCGCCCGCCTCGACACGGTGGCCGGGGACCTCAAGAGCCTGCGGCTCGCCGTCACCGGCGGGGAGGCGCTGCCCTCGGCGCCCCTGGAGAAGTGGTTCGCCCACCTGCCGGACGTGCCCGTCGAGAACACCTACGGCCCCACCGAGAGCGTCATCTCGGCCACCTCCCACCGGGTGACCGGACCGCTGGCGGGCCGGGTGCCGATCGGCCGGGCCTGGGGGGAACGGCGGCTGTACGTGGTGGACGCCCACGACGAGCTGGTCCCGGTCGGCGTCCCGGGCGAACTCCTGGTCGGCGGAGCGGAGTTGGCCCGCGGCTACCTCGGGCAGAGCGCCCTGACCGCCGAGCGGTTCGTCCCCGACCCGTACGGCGCCACCGGCGGCAGGCTCTACCGCACCGGCGACCTCGTGCGCCGACTGCCCACCAGGGAACTGGAGTTCCTCGGCCGGACCGACCACCAGGTCAAGATCCGCGGGTTCCGCATCGAACCCGGCGAGATCGAGGCCGTCCTGGAACAGCACGAGGGCGTGCGCGGCGCCGCCGTCCTGGTCCGCGAACTGCGCGGGGACCGCGCCCTCGTCGGGTACGTGGCCGGAACGGGCTTCGGCGCCGACGACCTGGCCGCCTGGTGCCGCGGGCGGCTGCCCGGCTACATGGTCCCGGCCGCCTTCGTGGTCCTCGACAGCCTGCCGCTGACCGTGCAGGGCAAGACCGACACCGCGGCGCTGCCCGACCCCGAACTGCCCGCCCCGGCCGAGTCCGTGGCCCCGCGGACCCCCACCGAAGAGGTGACGGCCCAGATCTGGGCCGAGGTCCTCGACCTGCCCTCGATCGGGGTGCGGGAGGACTTCTTCGCCCTCGGCGGGCACTCGCTGCGCGCCGTGGCGGTGGCCTCCCGGCTCCGCGCCGCCTTCGACTGCCCGGTGCAGGTCCGCGACCTGTTCGAGCACCCGACGGTCGAGCTGCTCGCCGCACTGGTGGAGCAGCGGCTGTTCGAGGAGATCGCCGGGATGAGCGATGACGAGATCGACCTGTCCCTGACGGCTGACTTCTGAGACGAGATAGGACCGCATTCCCATGACCACTTCACAGGTCGAACCCTCCACCGCTCAGGGCGGGCTCTCCCCGGCGGCCCGGCAGCTGCTGGAACGCAGACTGCGCGGCCGGGCCGGCGCCGCCCCGGCGGGCATCCCCCGGATCTCGCCCCGCCCGGACCGCGTTCCGCTGTCGTCCGCCCAGCAGGGCCTCTACTTCCTGCACCGGCTCGACCCGCGGGGCACCGAGTACCTGATGCCCGCCGCCTGGCGGTTCACCGGCCCCCTGGACCTGCCCGCGCTGGACGCGGCCGTCGGCGACCTGGCCGACCGCCACGAGCAGCTGCGGGTCGTCTTCCCGGACGTGGACGGCGTACCGGCCCAGGAGGTGCTGCCCACCGGCGGGACCGGTCTGCACCTGGTGGAGCTGCCCGAGGGGGCGGACGCCGCGGCCGTGGCCGACGCCGTGCGCACGGCGGCGCTGCGCCCCTTCGACCTGGCCGTCGAGCCGGGGTTCCGCGCCACGCTGCTGCGGGTCGCGGCCGAGGACCACGTCCTGGTCCTGGCCCTGCACCACATCGTCGCGGACGGCTGGTCCCTCGACCTCCTCCTGCGTGACCTGCGCGCCTTCCACGAGGCCCGCTCCACGGGCGGCGCGCCGCCCGCCGACCCGGCGCCCATCGCCTACGCGGACTACGCGATCTGGCAGCGCGGCCGCGACGAGGGCGCCGACCTCGCCTACTGGCGCTCCGCGCTGGCGGGCCTGACCCCGCTCGAACTGCCCCTGGACCACCCGCGCCCGGCCACCCGCTCCTACGCCGGAGCCGTGCACACCGTACGGCTGCCCGAGGAGCTGACGGCGGCGCTGGCGCAGGCGGGCCGGCGCACCGACACCACCCCGTACATGACCACGATGGCCGCCTTCCAGGCCGCGCTGGGCTTCCACAGCGGACAGGACGACATCGCGATCGGCACGGTCGTCGCCAACCGGGAGCGGCCGGAGACCGAGCAGCTGGTCGGGTTCTTCGTGAACACCCTGGTGGTACGGACGGACCTGGCGGGCGACCCGACCGGGGACGAGCTGCTCGCCCGGACCCGGGAGAGCGTCCTCGGGGCGCTCTCGCACCAGACGCTGCCCTTCGAGCGGGTC
The DNA here is from genome assembly GCF_036346295.1 of Streptomyces sp. NBC_00536. NCBI lineage: Bacteria > Bacillati > Actinomycetota > Actinomycetes > Kitasatosporales > Streptomycetaceae > Streptomyces > Streptomyces sp. NBC_00536. Next base: position 1,276,030 of record NZ_CP107819.1, read on the forward strand.
GTCGACGAGCTGAGCCCCGACCGCGACCTGTCCCGCAACCCGCTGTTCCAGGTGCTGTTCACGCACACGGCGGCCGAGCGGGGCCACTACGCCCTGGGCGGCGCCACCGGCGCGGCCTTCCCGGTCGACCTGGTCACCGCCAAGTTCGACCTGACGCTGGACGTCCTGGACGACGCGGGGGCGCTGAGCCTGCGCTTCGTCTACCGCCCCGACCTGTTCGCGGCGCAGTCGATGGCCCGGCTGGCGGAGCACACCGTGGCGGTGCTGCGGGCCTTCACCCGGACGCCGTCGGTGCCGCTGAGCCGGACGCAGCTGCTCACGGAGCCGGAACTCGCCGAGCTGCTCGGCCCCGAGGGCCCCGCGAACCGGCCCGTGGCGGCCGCCGGGGATGCCTCCGCGACCCGGGCGCCCCGGCTCGCCTGGGAGCGGCTGGCGGAGCACATCGCCCGGACCCCCGGCGCCGTGGCCGTCTCCGGAGGCGGCCGCGCCCTGACCTACGCCGAGCTGGACGCGGCCTCGCTGGCCCTGGCCCGGCGGCTGCGGGCCGCCGGGATCGGGCCGGAGTCCCTGGTCGGGGTGTGCCTGGGCCGGTCGGTGGACCTGGCCGTGGCGCTGCTCGGGGTGTGGCGGGCGGGGGCGGCGTACCTGCCGCTGGACCCGGCGCACCCGCGGGCCCGGCGGGAGTTCACCGTCGCCGACGCCGGGGTGGAGTGGGTGGTCACCGACGACGCCGGGCGCGCGGCAGTGGAGGGGCTGGCGGTCGGGGTGATCCCGCTGGCGGGACCCACGACCGCCGAAGCGGTGGTCCCGGAAGAGGTGGTCCCGGACGCGGACTCGCTCGCGTACGTCATCTACACCTCGGGCTCCACCGGGCAGCCCAAGGGCGTCGAGGTCACCCACGCCAACCTGGCCTGGCTGCTGGGCGCGGCCGACCACCACTTCGACTTCGGCGCCGACGACGTGTGGACCCTGCTGCACTCCCCCGCCTTCGACTTCTCCGTCTGGGAGCTGTGGGCGCCGCTGACCTCCGGCGGCCGGGTGGTGGTGCTGACCGAGGACGAGGTCCGCGACCCGGCCGCGGTGCACGCCGTGCTGCGCGCGGAGCGCGTCACGGTGCTCAACCAGACCCCGGCCGCCTTCAAGGGGCTGCGGGCCCATCTGGCCCAGCAGGGCGAGGACTTCGCCGCGCTGGCCCTGCGCACGGTGGTCTTCGGCGGGGACGCCTTCGACGCGCGGGACTACCGCGACTGGTTCGCCGCTCCCGCCGCCGGGCGGCCCGCCCTGGTGAACATGTACGGCATCACCGAGACCACCGTGCACGTCACCTTCCGGCTGATCACCGAGGCGGACACGGTCGCCGCGGTGTACTCGCCGATCGGCCGCCCGCTGGCCGGGCAGCACGGGTACGTCCTGGACCGGACGGGCCGGCTGGTGCCCCGGGGCACGGTCGGCGAGCTGTACGTCGCGGGCGGCGGGGTGGCCCGCGGCTACCGCAACCGGCCCGAACTGACCGCCGAACGCTTCCCGTTCGACCCGTTCGCCCCGGCCGAAGCCCACGGCGCGGGCAACTCCCGGATGTACCGCACCGGCGACCTGGTCCGGGTGCTCCCCGACGGGCAGCTCGCCTACGCGGGGCGCGCCGACCACCAGGTGAAGATCCGCGGGTTCCGGATCGAGCCGGGCGAGATCGAGACCGCGCTGCGGGTGCTGCCCGGGGTCCGGGACGCCTCGGTGGTGGCCCGGCCCGACGGACACGGCGGGGCCCGGCTGGTGGCGCACGTCGTGCTGGCCGAGGGGCGGCCGCTGGACGCGGCGGACCTGCGCGACCGGCTGCGCCTCACGCTGCCCGAGTACATGGTCCCCGCCCTGTTCGTCCGCCACGCGAAGCTGCCGATCACCGCGAACGGCAAGGTGGACCGCAAGGCCCTGATCGCGGTGGCGGCCGAAGGTGCCTCGGCCCCGGCCGACTTCACCGCGCCCGAAGGCGCCGTCGAGGAGGCGCTGGCGGGCATCTGGTCCGAGATCCTCGGCGCCGAGCGGGTCAGCAGGACCGCGAACTTCTTCGACCTCGGCGGGGACTCCATCCTGGCCCTGCGGGTGATCGGCCGGGCCCGTTCGGCGGGGCTGGGCCTGAGCGTGGCGGACCTGTTCCGGGCCCGGACGCTGGCCGATCTGGCCGCGCTCGCGGACACCGGCGAGGACCCGGCGGGTCCCCCTCCGGTCGCGCCGTTCTCGCAGCTGGACCCGGCGGACGCGGCGCGGCTGCCCGAGGGGCTCGTCGACGCCTACCCGCTCACCTTCCTGCAGACCGGCATGCTGCACGAGATGCTCGCGGACCCGGAGCGCGGGGCGTACCACAACGTCACCGACCTCAAGATCACCGTGCCCGAGGGCTTCGACCTCGCCGCCTTCCAGACGGCCGTGGACACGGTGGTGCGCGCCCACGACATCCTGCGCTCCTCTGTCGACCTGGTGTCCTTCTCCGAGCCGCTCCAGCTGGTGCGGCCGCGGGCCGACCTGCCGGTGGGGTACGCCGATCTGCGCGGCCTCGGCCGCTCCGAGCAGCGGGCCGCGGTGTCGGCGTACGTACAGGAGGAGTTCGCCCGCCGCTTCGACCTGGCGAGCGCTCCCCTGGTCCGGCTGCACCTGCACCAGGTCGGCGACCACGAGCTGCGGTTCACGGTCACCGACTGCCACATCGTGCTGGACGGCTGGAGCCTGACCTCGCTCATCGCCGACGTGCTCGACCTGCACCGCCAGGTGGTGGCGCTGGGCCGGCGGGAGCCGAGCCTGCCGCCGTCCCCCCGGTTCGCCGAGTACGTCGCCCTGGAGCGGGCCGCGGTGGACTCGGAAGAGAGCCTGAAGTTCTGGAGCGCCCAGCTGGACGACCTGCGGCCGGTGCGCTTCGGGCGCCGCGCCGCCGGTCCTTCCGGGGACGGGGACAGGGACGGGGACGGGGACGCCATCGTCGAGATCCGCCGCTCCTACGCCGCGCTGGCCGAGCCGATCGGACGGCTCGCGCAGCGGGCGGGCGTACCGCGCCGGACCGTGCTGCTGGCCGCGTTCCACCACACGATGGGCCTGTTCACGGACGCGGAGGCCGATGTCGACGGCGGGTCCGCCGGGCACTCGATCGGCCTGGTCACCAACGGCCGCCCGGAGGAGACGGGCGCGGACCGGATGCGCGGACTGTTCCTCAACACCGTTCCGTTCGGGATCCGGCGGACCGGGGAGAGCTGGATGGACCTGCTGCGCGAGGTCTTCATCGCGGAGCAGGACCTGATGCCGCACCGCAGGGTGCCGCTGGCCCGGCTGGGGCGGCTGCGGCCCGAGGAGCCCGGTCTGGTCGACGTGCTCTTCAACTACATCAACTTCCACCGGCTCTCCGGGGACACCTGGGACGAGTCGGAGGAGATCGCCCGGACGATGTTCCCGCTCAACATCAATGTGAGCGTGCAGTCCTTCACCATCGACGCCGACACCACCCGGGTCGACCCGGCCACCGCCGAGCAGCTCGCCGACGCGGTGTGCGCGCTGCTGGAGTCCATGGTCGGGGACCCCGACGGGCCGGTGGTCCGGCCGGTGCTGCGGGGCGCCGCGCGGGAGCGGGCGCTGGTGGAGTGGGCACACGGCCCGGTGATGCGCAACGACCCGCGGATGTTCCACGAGTGGTTCACGGAGCACGCGCTGCGCGCCCCGGACGCGGTGGCCGTCGCGCACGGGGAGCTGGAGGTCGGCTACGGCGAACTCGACGCGGCCGCCGGGGTGCTGGCGGGCCGGCTACGGGAGCTGGGCGTGGGCCCGGAGGTGATCGTCGGGATCTGCGCGGACCGGGGTCCGGACATGGTGCGCTCCGTGCTGGCGGTGCTCAAGGCGGGCGGCGCGTTCCTCCCGCTGGATCCGCAGCACCCCACCGAGCGCCTCGCGTTCGTGGCCGGGGACAGCGGGATGCGGGTGCTGCTCACCCAGTCCGCGCTGGCGGGCCTGGTGCCGTACGAAGGCCCGGTCGTCCTGGTCGACGTACCGGCCGAGTGCGCGGGCCCGGCGTTCGCCGGGGTGCCGACGGCCGGTACGGACGCGGACAACACGGCGTACGTGCTCTACACCTCGGGTTCGACCGGCCGGCCCAAGGGCGCCGCCGTCCCGCACCGCGGCCTGACCAACCTGATCCACGGCCAGCGGGACGTGTTCGGCCCGGGCCCCGCGGACCGGGTGCTGCAGTTCGCCTCGTTCAGCTTCGACGTGTTCGTCAGCGAGCTGACCTGGGCCCTGGCCAACGGGGCGCGGCTGTGCACGGCGCCCAAGGAGGCCCTGATGCCCGGCCCGGACCTGATCGCCACCCTGCACGGGTACGGGATCACCGCGGCCGCGCTGCCGCCGAGCACCCTGGCGGTGCTCGCGGAGCAGGGCGATCCGCTGCCGCTGCTGCACACCATCGTCACCGGCGGCGAGGCGCCCACGGCCGAGATGTCGGACGTCTGGTCGCCGGGGCGGAGGTTCATCAACTCCTATGGCCTGACGGAGACTTCGGTGTGGTCCTGCGCCGAGGTGTGCGTGGCCGGGACGGGGCTGCCGCCGATCGGCCCGCCGATCCGCAACAGCCAGGTCTACGTCCTGGACCGGGACCTCGAACCGGTCCCGGTCGGGGTCCCCGGCGAGATCTGCCTCGGCGGCGACGCCGTCGGCCTGTACTACCTGAACCGGCCCGCGCTGACGGCCACCGCCTTCGTCCCCGACCCCTACGGCGGCGTCCCCGGCGCCCGGCTCTTCCGCACCGGCGACCTCGGCCGTTACCACGCCGACGGCAGCATCGAATGCCTCGGCCGCCGTGACACCCAGGTCAAGCTGCGCGGGTTCCGCATCGAACTCGGCGAGCTGGAATGCGCGTTGCGGGACCTGCCCGAGGTCAACAAGGCCGTGGTGCTGCTGCGCCGTGACCTGCCGGGCGATCCGGCGCTCGTCGCCTACGTCGTCCCGGAGCGGGGCGCCGCGCCGGACGCGGAGGGGATCCGCCAGGCGCTGCGCGCCCGGATGCCCGCCTACATGGTGCCCGCGCGGTTCGTGTTCCTCGACGAACTGCCCCTGAACAGCAGCAAGAAGGTGGACCGGCGGGCCCTGCCGCTGCCACTGGAACGCTCGGACGTGGACGCCGAGTTCACCGCCCCGCGCACCCCGGCCGAGCGACTGCTCGCCGAGGTGTGGCGCGAGGTGCTGGGTCTGCCGGAGATCGGGGTGCACGACGACTTCTTCCGGATCGGGGGGAGTTCACTCTCCACCGTCCGGGTCGCCGCCCGGGCCGCGGCCCGCGGGCTGGCCGTCTCCGTGCGCGACCTGATCGAACTGCCCACGATCGCCCAGCTCGCCGCCCGCGCCGAAGGAGCGGCGGCGGACACCGCGCCCGCCGAGGTGACCTCGCAGGTCCGGCTGCGCGAGGGGGCGGGCGACCCGCTGTGGTGCGTGCACCCGACCGGGGGCAGCGCCGCCTGGTACGTGGGGCTGGCCCGGGCGCTGCCGCCGGGGATCCCGGTCCGGGCCTTCCAGGCCCGCGGCCTGCTCGGCGGGGTGGACCCGACCACGGTGGCCGGGATCGCGGCCAACTACGTCGCCGAGATGACCGCGCCCGGCGGGCGGCCCGGCGGCGGGGACGGCCCGTACGACCTGCTGGGCTGGTCCATGGGCGCCAACCTGGCCATGGAGATGGCCACCCAGCTGCACGAGGCCGGCCACCGGGTCGCACCGCTGACCCTGATCGAGCCCTATCTGCCCAGCGCGGTGGCCCGCGGCCAACTGGAGGCCGTGAGCGCCAAGATGGTCACCGGCAAGCTGCTCCGGGACCGGCTGCGGACACTGGCCCCCGGCGCGGAGCGCGAGGCCGTGACCGCCGAGCTGACCGGCCTGCTGCTGAGCGCGGACATGAGCCCGAGCGAGGCGGCCCTGGTGGAGAACGCCCCGATCGAGGTGTGGCACTCGCTGCTCACCGCCCTGGCCGACTACGAGGTGCGGCCCTACCCGGGCCACGTCCACCTGGTGGTGGGCTCGCACGCCGCCGACCTGCCCGAGGACGAGCCGATGCCCGGCCTCGACGTGGGCTTCCGCGCCTACGTCGAACGCTGGCGGGAGCAGGCCCTGGGCGGGCTGACCCTGCACATCACCGACGGCGACCACATGTCGCTGATGTCCGAGCCCCTGCTGGGCCGGACCGCTTCCCTGCTGCACGCCATCCGGACGGAGACCCGGGCATGACCACGATGATTCCCGCGGGCGGCCCGGCCGCCCTGCTGACCGCACCCGCCACCGCGCCGACCGCGCCGCGGACCGCCGCCCCGCGGACCGCCTTCGCCGAGCGCTACCTCCTCGACCCCGAGATCAACGCCGAGCCCTACGGCTACCTCAACTCGCTGCGCGACCACGACCCGGTCCACTGGAGCGCCATGCACCGGGCCTGGCTGGTCACCGGCCACGGCCAGCTGATGCACTGCCTGCGCGACCCGGCGGTCTCCGCCGAGCGGGTGGGTCCGCTGATGGACGCCGTCCCCGAGGGCGCCCGGGAGGACACCGAACGGGCCTTCTCCATCCTGTCCCGCTGGATGGTCTTCAACGATCCGCCGCAGCACCGCCGGCTGCGCCAGGTGTTCCAGGAGCAGTTCTCGGCGCGCGGCATCGGCCGCTACCGTACGTTCGTCGAGCGGGCCACCCGGGCCATGCTGGCCCGCCGTTCGGTCCCCGGGACCAGGGGTGACCTGCTCGCCGACATCGCCCGGCCGCTGCCCGCGCTGGTCTTCGCCCGCTGGCTGGGCGTGCCCCAGGCGCACGGCCCCTCCTTCTGGTACTGGAACGCCCGCGTGGGCGACCTGGTGCTCGGGGCGGCCCAGGAGGAACGCGAGTACCGCACCTCCCTGCAGTCCCTGGTGAAGCTGGACGACTACCTCGCCGGTCTGGTCCACGACCGCCGCGCCGAACCGAAGGACGACCTGATCAGCTCCGTGCTGGCGGGCGGCCAGATCGGGAAGTCGGTCAGTGAGGAGGAGTTCGTCGGGATGCTGACCCAGATGGCCTTCGCGGGCGGCGAGACCACCAGCAATCTGATCGTCAACACCCTCCTCGCCCTGCTCAGCCACCCCGAGCAGCTGGCCGCGGTCCGCGCCAACCCGGACCTGGTGCCGCTCGCCGTCGAGGAGGCGATGCGCTACGACGGCCCCTCGAAGATGTCGATCCGCAGCGCCGCCCGGGACTTCGACCTCGACGGCCGCGCGGTGCGCGGCGGGGACCGGCTGTTCCTGGTCACCGCCGCCGCCAACCGGGACCCCGGGCGGTTCGCCGACCCCGACGCCTTCGACATCGCCCGGGGCAACGCCTCGCACCTCGGCTTCGGCTTCGGCGCGCACTTCTGCATCGGGGCCGCGCTGGCCCGGCTGGTGGCCTGCGCGGTGGTCGGCGTGCTCGTACGCGACTACCCGGACCTCGCCCTGGACGGCGAGCGGCACACCTGGCAGCTGTCCCTGCTCAACCGCGCCCTGACCGCGCTGCCCGTCCGCTACTGACCCGTGTCCGTCCGCCACTGAACCCGCGGCCGCCCCGGCGGCCCGACGAAGGGTCCGATCATGGCCTCCACCCTGACGAGCGCGGGCTCGCGGCTGCGCGCCCCCGCCCGACTGCCCTCCTTCCGGCTGCTGTGGCTCGGGCAGTCCCTCTCCCTGCTCGGGGACGGCTTCAGCTACATCGCCTTCTCCTGGATCACGCTGAGCCTGACCCAGTCCACGCTGACCCTCGGCTACGTCCTCGCCTTCCAGGCGGTGCCGCGGGCACTGCTGACGATGGTTGGCGGCTCGCTCAGCGACAAGTGGTCCTCCCGCACCCTGATGACGCTCTCCAGCTGGGCGCGCGCCGCGCTGATGGTGAGCGTCGGGCTGATCGGGATGACCGGGTCGCTGACCGTGGTGATGCTGTGCTGCGCGGCCGCCGCCTTCGGCGCCGTCGACGCGTTCTTCCAGCCCGCCAGGGCCTCGATCCTGCCCTCCGTGGTGGACAAGGAGCTGCTGGCCCCGGCCAACGCGCTGCTCGCGGTGGGCACCAAGGTGTCCTCCATCCTGGGCCCGGCCGTCGGGGGCATGGTGGTGGCCCTCTCGGACGCGCCCGTCGCCTTCCTGGTGGACGGGGTGTGCTTCGCGCTCTGCGGGCTGTGCGTCTCCCGGATCCGGACGGTGCCGCGCGCGGCCGATGAGGACTCCAGTGCCGACGTCGCTCCCGAGGCCGGGGACTCGCTGCTCACCCGGATGCGCGCCGGACTGCGCTACGCCCTGGAGGACCCGCGGATCCGCTCCATCCTGGTCGTCGACACGGTGATGACCTTCTGTTACGCCGGTACCTTCACGGTCGGCTTCGCCACCCTCGCCAAGGTCGACCTGCACGGCGGCTCGATGACCCTGGGCCTGCTCAACGGCGCCCTGGCGGGCGGCGCGATGCTCGGCACCCTGGTCGGTGGCTCGCTCAGCGGCCTCCCCCGGGTGGGCCTGCTGATCTCCGCGCTGGCCGGGTGGCTCGCGGTGGGCATGGGGGTGCTGGGGCTGGTGGACAGTACGGTGACCGCGTTCGTGACCGTACTGGTCATGGGCTTCGGCATCGGCTTCCAGGGCGTCTTCGGCCTCAGCTGGATCCAGCGCACCATCGACCCCTCGGTCCTCAGCCGGGTGATCTCGATCGACATGGTCCTCGGTTACGCCATGGCCCCGCTCTCGCTGATCCTGTGCGGGGCCCTGGCCCAGCACGGCAGCGGCCCGATGTTCGCGGTGTCGGGCGCGGTCCTCGCGCTGACGGCGCTCGGTGTGCTCAGCTCCAGGGCGGTGCGCGGGATGCGCTGAACACCGTACGGCCGGGGCGGTCCGCGCCCCGGCCCGGGCCGGCCTCAGACCGCCTGGGCCCGCAACGACGCGGAGAGTTCGCACAGGGCCGACCGGTTGGTGCGGCCCGTCTTGGTGCCGAGGCTGGCGATGTGCTTCTCCACGGTGCGGGGCGAGATGTAGAGGCGGTCGGCGATGTCCTTGTTCCCCAGCCGCTCCGCGAGCAGCCGGAACACCTCGTACTCGCGGACGGTGACCCCCTGGGTGCGCAGCACGTCCGGGATGTTGCCCGAGCCGGTGCGCCGCTGGGCCACGGGGGCGCCCATGCGGCGCAGCGCGGCCCGGCAGGCGTTGGCGACGGGGGCCACGGAGTGCTGGTGGAAGTGGAGTTCGGCCCGGCGCAGCCAGGCCACCGGCTCGCCCCAGCCGTCCGCGTGGGCCGCCTCGGCGATCAGCCGCAGGCCCAGGTGGAGGGCGGTGGCATACGGCTCCGCGGTGCGCAGGGCCTCGTTGACGGCGGCGGCCGCCAGGTCGGGTCTTCCCTCCCGGCCGAGCAGGACGGCGCCCGCGAAGTGCACGAACTGCCGGTTCCAGCGCATCCGGCCGGGGGCGGTGGCGGCGATCTCCTCGTACGGGCCGCGGCCGGCCGCGCCGGAGAGCACGTCCAGGAGCAGCCCGATGCCGTAGCGGCCGCTGAGGTAGTAGGTGCTGGGGTTGGTGCTCTCCAGGTCGGCCACGGTGTGCAGTTCGCTGACCGCGGCGGGCCGGTCCTCCTCCAGCAGCGCGCAGAACGCGCGGGCCAGGCCCCGGGTCAGCGGCTCTTCCTGGGAGCCGCTGCCGTCCCATTCGGCGAAGGCGGTGAGCGCCCGTTCCATCTCGGCCCGCTCGCCCTGGTGGGCCGCGAGGGTCGCCCGGGCCATCAGCACGTAGCGGGTGGCCGGGGCGAGGCGCAGCCGCTGGACGACGGCCAGGCATTCCTCGGCGGCCCCCGCGGCGGCGGTGAACTCGGCGCGCAGCACCGCGTCCAGGATCATGATGCCGTCGATGGTGTAGACGATGGTGGCGGAGCCGAGCCGCTGGGCCTCGCCGCGGGCGGCGAGCAGGGGGACCGTGTTGCCCTCGGTCAGCCAGTTGTTGCCGCCGATGCGGGTGAGGGCGTACATCCGCTGGAGCGGCAGCTGGTGCTGTTCGGCGGTGTGCAGGGCCGATTCCAGCAGGGCCGTGGCCTCGTCGAAGTCCCGCTCGCGGGCCAGGGTGGCGAGCAGTTCCCAGGCCTGGCAGACCACGGTGGGCAGACCGTGCCGTTCGGCGGCCTGGAGCGCCGAGTAGGCGAGTTTCTCGGCGAGTTGGGTGCGGTCGGGGCCGGGGGTGTCCAGGGCCAGGTAGGCGGCGGTGACGTCGATGGAGGCGGTGCTGCGCTCGTCGGGGTGCGCCCCGAGGAGGGCTCTGGCCTGCGCTATCTGCCGGTTGCCGTCCTCCCAGCGCCCGGCGGTGTGGGCCACCTTGGCGAGCCGGGTGTGCAGCGCGGCCAGGCGCTCGGCGCTCAGGCCGCTGCCGCCGAGGGTGTGCAGGTTCTCGGCGAAGCCGAAGGCCTGCGCGAAGTCGCCGGCTTCGGCGAGCGCGGGCAGCAGGGCCTCCAGGGCGGCGGTGCGGCCCGCCGCGTCCCCGCTGGCCGCCAGCAGCCGTTCGGCCCGGCCCAGCAGGGTGACGGCCGAGCCGATGGCACCGGCCGACAGGGCCCGTACCCCCGCCACGGTGAACAGCCGCCCGGCTTCGCCCTCGTCACCCGCGTGGGAGCGCAACTCCGCGACCAGCGGGCACCATTCGCCTTCCAGCTCGGGGTAGAGCGCCTGGACCGCGTCGGCCGCCAGGCCCGACATCTGCGCCCGGTTGGTGGGCGTGAGCTGGGTCAGCAGGGCTTCGGCGGTGAGCGAATGGCGGAACGCGTACCAGTCGGGGGCGGGTTCGTCGTGCACGACGAGCTGCGCCGCGACCCCCGCGTGCAGGTGGCTGAGCAGGCTGCGGTCGTCGATGCCGGTCATCCGCTGGAGCACGGTCAGCGGGAAGCGGCGGCCGATCACGGCGGCCGCGGACAGCAGGGTCAGCCCTTGGGGGGCCAGCCGGTCGACGCGCCGCAGGATGCCGCGCGCGAGGGCGGTGGAGACGTCGCTGCGCAGGTCGCCGACGACCCGCCAGCCGTCCTCGGCGCGGACCAGCGCGCCGCTGCCGATCATGCCCTGGAGGAGTTCCTCGACGAGGAAGGGGCTGCCCGCACTGTCGTCCCAGAGGCGTTCGAGGGCCGCTTCCGGGACCAGTTCCGGTTCGGTGTCCAGCTGCGCGGCGATCACCGAGCGGACCTCGGGCCGGGTCAGCGGGGCCAGTTGGAGTACGGTCCCCACGCCGCGGCGCCGGGCCGATTCGGCCATGTCGAGGGCGTCGCAGGATTCGGTGCGGATCGTGGCCAGCAGGACCACATTGGTGTATTCGAGGTTGTCCACGAGGTACTCGACGACCGCGAGGGTCTCGGGATCCGCGTCGTGCAGGTCCTCCAGCAGCAGGAGCTGGCCGTGTTCCCGGCCGGTGGCGATCAGCAGCCGCAGCACGGCCTCGCCGAGGATCACCATCGAGCTGTTGTCCTGGGCGTCGCTGCTCCAGTCCGGGATGATCCGGCCCAGCGCGGGCCGGTAGGGACCGAGCGGCAGGTCGTCCAGGGACGGGCCGCCCGGCGGACCGCCGCGGAACAGCGCCATCAGGGCCTCGGTCAATGGCCGGAAAGGCACTGTGGGGCCGGTGGTGCTGCTCCGGCCCCGCAGTGCCCGCATACCGGCGGTGAAGGCCATTCCCACGGCCTCGGCGGCGAGCCGGGACTTGCCGATCCCCGCCTCGCCGACCAGGAAGACGACCCCGCCGCGTCCGTCCCTCGCCTCGGTCAATGCCTGCTTGATCTCTAAGAGTTGAGAGTCACGACCGATGATGTACCGCGTACGGGAACGCATGAGCGCAAATCTAGTTCATGTGTGCGGTCCGCAGTGCACCGAAAGTCGGCCTTTCATCCGTGCCTTCCTCCGGATTCCGGGCGCTACCAGGTGACGTTGGGGGCCGAGACGCTGGTGTCGATCTGGCTCAGCGCGACCACGAGTCCGCTGGTGAGGACGAGACCGGCCAGCGCCCGGGCGCGCGCGCACGCCGTGTTGCGGCCCGACAGGGTGATGCCGCCCGCGGGGTCCCCGGCGGGGACCTCGGCGACCGCGTCGGTGGTGGCGTCCGTGGCGGTGGCGTTGACCTGGAACTCCTGCATGGTGGTGAGTACCTTTCTCGGAACCTGACGTGGAGTGTGGTGCTCGGTACAGCAGTTGATCAGTCGAGGAGTAACACGGACGGGACCGCCTCCGGGAAGCCCAGCCTGAGCAGGGCGTACCCGATGCCGGAGAGACCGGTGAGGAGTCCGGGTGAGGGAACGTGGTCGGGGGTGCCGCAGCGGTGGCCGTGGCATTCGAGGCGGCCGAGGATCTGACCGGCGCGGTGGGTGAGGGCGGTGGCGGCCCGGCGGTGGCCCTGCCCGGCGAGGACGCTGAGCAGCTCCAGTGAGCCGAGGGTGCCGTGGCCCAGGCTGAGATCGCCGAACTCGGCGGACTCGGTGGACTCCCCCGCCTCGGCGGGATCGCTCAGCAGGGCCGCGCACCAGGTCAGTTCGGCCTCCGGCACGGGCTGCCCGGCCCGGGCGAAGGCGTCGGCGGCGGCGAGCGCGGTGCCCGCCAGACCGGAGTGCCAGCCGAGGTCGGCGGGGTGGCTCAGCGCGACGTCCAGCGCGGGGCGCAGCAGGGCGGAGCCGGTACGGGCGCACACCTCGGCCCGCTCCGCCGCCCCGGCCGCCGGGCCCCGCTCGGTCTCGGCGGCGGCGTAGCGCAGCAGGGCCCAGCCGATGCCCGCGTCGCCCTGGGCGAAGCCGGGGGCCGCGGGGACGTGACCGGCGGGCCGGGCGAGGCGCGGCTCGGCACGGGCGAGCAGCCGGTCGGCGAAGGCTCCGGCGAGGACGGCGGCGCCGGGCATCCCGGTGAGGCGGTGCACGGCGACGGTGGCGGCCAGCGCTCCGGCGAGCCCGTCGGCCAGATCGGCCGGGCCGTCGGGGTCGGCTTCGACGGCGAGGGCGAGGGCGGTGAGCGCGTCGGGCAGGCAGGCGCGGAGGGGGTCGCCCCCGGCGCTCGCACCGTCGTCGGCCCCGGCGCCCGCCGCGTCGCCCGCACCGTCGCCCAGCAGGGCGGCCAGCCGGGCCACCGTGTAGACGATGCCGCTGAGTCCGTGCAGGGCGCCCGGTCCCACGGCGGCGCTCAGCGCGGGGCTGGCGGCGAGGGTGGCCAGCAGCCGCGGCAGCGGGGCCGCGGCCTGCCGGGCCAGCGCGGTGTAGCGTCCGGCGCCGGTCAGGGCGCCGAGCTGGGCCAGGAAGAGGGCGACTCCGCAGTAGCCCTGGGCCAGGCCGCCGCCCATCGGCAGGACCGCCCAGTGCGCACCGGCGACCTGTTCCAGGCCGAGCCAGTTGACCCGGCCGTCGCCGTGCACCGCGCGGGCCGCGATCTCGTCGGCGATCCCGCAGGCGGCGGTGAGCAGCCGGGACGGCTCGGGGACGACGGCGGGGGCGAGGTGCCCGGCGAGCGCCGAACGGGGGCCGCCGCCGGTGAGGTTGGCGCCGGTCACCGCCAGCGTCGCGGAGATGATCCACTCCTGGTCGTGCCGGTCCACCTCGCCCATCGCGGCGATCTTGTCGAGGGCGGCCCGCAGGCTGGGCGCGGGCAGCACCCCCTCGATGTGCGTGCCCCGCGAGGTGCGCACCGAGGTGTGCGCGGGGTGGTGGTAGAAGATCGGCACGTCTCCGGCCCACAGGTCGGCGGTCTCGTCCTCGATCAGCCGCCGGCGGGCCGGGTCGTTCTCGGATTCGGCCCACAGCACGGCGAACAGCGCGTCCCGGGTCAGCGCGTCGCGCAGCACGCCGGGGTGCGTGGACTCCTCCAGCAGGGTGGTGTAGAGCCGGGTGGCGCGGGCGATGAGCCGGCCCGCGCTGGTGGCCCACCGGGCCAGCAGCCCGTCCTCGCCGAGGAGTTCGTGGCGGTGCCCGGCGATGGCGTCGTAGCCCGCGCGGAAGCCTTCGAGCAGCGCGGCCCGGTGGTCGCCGTGGCCGGCGGCCGGGTCCCGGGGCGCGGGCCGGTTCTGCCCGGCCGGGGTCTCGACCCGGCCCCGCAGCACGCGCATCTCGTCGGTTCCGGCGGCTTCCCAGCTCATCCCGTCGCTCGGGTAGGCGCCGCCGTCCCCGCCGCCGAGCGCGGAGATGTCCATGGCGCCGTGTTCGCCGATGAGCAGGCTCGGCAGCAGGCAGGTGCGATAAACGGAGGCGGACAGGGCGGTCGCCGCGGGGTCGGATCCGCAGGTCACCGCGGCGGGCAGGCCGGAGTGGAGCAGGGTCTCGGCGTCCACCAGGACCGGCTGGTCCCGGCAGGCGATGACGTTCTCGTAGTGCATGTCCACGCCGTCCACCGCGTACAGCAGGGCGAGCAGCGCGCCCTGGCGGCGGTAGAAGCGGTCCAGTTCGGTGGGCGAGGCGCACCAGCCGTGCTCGATGAACTCCAGCCAGCCGTATCCGGGGCGGCGCACCGAGCGGGGGGTCCGCAGTCCGAGGCCGGGCACCTTGCCGTTGGTCCAGGCGACGGCCTGGTCGAGGAGGGCGTGCTGGTCGAGCGGGCGGGGCTTGTGCACGACGGTGGCGCCGTCGGCGAAGCGCAGCAGGGCGACGGCGCGGTTGCCCTGGTGGACGTCGCCGCGGCCGAGGTCGATCCGGACCAGCGGGCCCGGGTCGGTGCCGCCGAGCAGGTTCCGTACGATCGCGGCGCGGTCGGCGGTGTAGCGGTGGACCAGTTCGGCGGTCGCGTCGGCGGCGTGGGCGCAGGACTGGGCCAGCATCCGGGCCAGCACCGGGTAGCCGGTGAACAGCGCGGCCAGGCCTTCGCGGGTGCCGAGCCGGGCCAGGAAGTCGGCGAACCGGTCCCGTGAGGTCTCCCCGGCCAGCTGCCCGGCGGTGCGGGCCGCGTGCAGTTCCCTGACCAGGGTGCGGGCGGACTGCCGGACCAGCCGGTCGCCCAGCCAGCTCTCGAACGCGGTGCGGACCGCGTCCCGTTCGTTCTCGGGCAGCTCGATCCGCGCGGCCGTCTCCGCCCAGGCCGCCGCGGTCAGCGGGCGCAGCGCGGGCAGGAACACCGCGGCGCCCCGCGCTTCTTCGCCGGTCCCGTCCGCCGTCCCGGCCGTCGCGGTCCGCTCTCCGGTCCCCCCGACGGGCGCCGCCGCCACGATCCGCTCGATGTACGACGCCCACTCCGGCTTCTCGGCGCGGGCGGCCAGCCGCCAGGACCGCTCCGCCGCGAGGGCGTACCCGGTCTCCTCGGTGGCCCCCAGGCTCGCCAGCCGGGCCGCGAAGGCCTCGGGGTCCCCCAGGGCCCAGGAGGCGGGCCGGGCGTGGGGGGCGGCGGTCCGCGCGGGTGCGGGGGCACCCGGTGCGGCGAGCCGCTCCCGCAGGTTCAGGGCCTGCGCCCACCAGGAGTGGGTCAGGCCGCCGACCTCGGTTCCTGCGGCGGTGGCGGTGTCAGTCACAAGAGAAAACTCGCAGAGGCGCGCGCCCCGCACATGGGGGCACGTCCCCCATATTCCGCGCGGCGGCCCCCAGAGCCGCCGCGCACACCGTGTACACACACCCCACACACCCCGTACGGACACCCCGTGGACCCGGGGCGCACCCCGCGCCGGCCTCGTGCGCACCGCCGCGCACGCCCTGCGGGGGGATCCGGGCAGGGACCTTCACAAGATCCGCCACACGCGCCGCCGCGCCTTCACAAATGTGGGGGCCCGGGCCCGATGCCCCGCCCGGCGGCCGCCCGCACTCTGGGGACCAGCGCCCTTTCCGCCGGTCCGACACCCCGGTAGGCGGATGACTTTCGGAGGACCCGGTGGGAGAACCCGTCCCTGTCAACGTCGTCGCACTCGATCCGGTGCTCGAAGCCGGTACCAAGAGCGCCCTGCTCGCCTGTCCGGAGGTGTCCCTGACCGCTCCGGGCGGCGACCCCCGCGTCGTCGTCATGACCGTGGACCGGGTCGGCCGTACGGAACTCGACGTACTGCGCTCGATCCGGGAGACCCCGTCCCGGCCGGACGTGGTGCTGGTGGCGGGCGAGCTGGAGCCCGCCGACGCCCTGCACGCGATCGCCGCCGGAGCCCGGGGGCTGCTGCGCCGCCGCGAGGCGGACCCCGTCCGCCTGGCCCGGGCCGTACGGGCCGCCTCCCGCGGTGACTGCACGCTGCCGCCGGACCTGCTGGACCTGCTGCTGGAACACTCCGGCGCCCGGGGGGCGGCGGCCGACGGGGTGGCCGGTCCCTGGGACGCGGCCGGGCTCAGCGACCGGGAGCGCTCCGTGCTGCGGATGGTCGCGGACGGGCACGAGACCAGCGAGATCGCGAGACGGCTGTGCTATTCGCCGCGGACGGTGACCACCGTCGTGCACGACATCACCCAGCGGTTCCGGCTGCGCAACCGCGCCCACGCGGTGGCCTACGCGCTGCGGGCGGGCATGCTGTGAGCCCCGTCGCCGCACTGACGCGCACCCCGGCCCGCGAGCCCGCCCTGGAGGCGGGCCGGCTGAGCCGGATGCTGGCCCAGGTCGCCACCGGCCTGGCCCCTGCCCCCGAACCGGCCCCGGACACGGTCGAGATGCCCTATCCGGACCTGGTCCGACTGCTCGGCGGCCACCCCTCGCTGCCGCCGGCCCGGCCCGTACTCCCCGCGCACGCCCCGCATTTGACGGCCCGCCAGACCTCGGTGCTGGCCCTGATGGCGGAGGGTCACGGCAACGCGGTGATCGCCCGCACCCTGTCCTGCTCGGAGCACACCGTCAAGAACGTCATCTACGAGCTGATGTCCCGCCTGCACGCCCGCAACCGCTCGCACGCGGTGGCCTGCGCGGTGCAGTACAGCCTCATCTGAAGCCCTTCGCCGTGGGTACGGCCCGTACGGCCCGGTTACCTGCGTGCATCGCGCGAGTTGCCGAAGAGGATGCGGTAGGCGATGAGCAGGACCAGCGAGCCCGCGATCGCGGCGCCCCAGGTGGCCAGGTCGAAGAAATTGTTCTGGACCGGCCGGTCGAGGAACTTGGCCGACAGCCAGCCGCCTATGAAGGCGCCGGCGACGCCGATCAGGGTGGTCCCGATCAGACCGCCCGGGTCGCGCCCGGGCAGCAGGACCTTGGCGATGCCTCCGGCCAGCAGCCCCAGAATGATCCAGCTGACGAACCCCATACCCGCTCACTCCTCTATCCCGCCTGCCCGCACCCGTCCGTCGGTGTGCGCGCTCACCAGGAAGGACGCCGCGCGGGCCGAAATGGTTCTCCGGCACGGACCCGCACGGTCCGGATGAGGAGGTCACCGAGGTGCGCGGACCCGAACCTTGACGGGCCTATGCCGTCAAGTGGCCGGAAAGGCACAGTCGTCGGGCAGGCCGGGCACATGTACACGCACCCGCCCCGGCCCCTCCCCGTCCCGCGCCCTCCGTCACGCAGCGAGGCACCCATGACACTGCCCGATCCGTCCGGCTCCGCCCTCATCACCCACGTGCTGGTGGGGTACAGCCCGGTGATGCTCGGCAAGCTGGACGTCCTGCTCCCCGAGAACTCCGTCCTGGTTGTCGAGGAGCCCTCCGTGATCGCCGCGCGCGGCATCGACGGACTGGCCGGGACACACCGCTGTGTGGGGGCGCTGCTCGGCGCCCCCAGCCAGGACGAGGAGCATCCGCACCGGATCGTCGCGGCCGTCCCGCGGCCCCCGGGAGTGCGCGCGGTCGTCCCGGTCGTGGAGTACGGCGTGGTGGGCGCGGCGGCGCTCGCCGAGGCCTGGGGGCTGCCCGGCGCGGGCCCCAAGGCCGCGCGCGTGCTGCGGGACAAGGCCCGGCTGCGGGCCGCGGTGGACGGTACGGACCTGGACCAGCCCGCCTGGCAGCTGGCCCGGAGCCCCGAGGACGTGAACGCCTTCCGCGCCCGGTACGGCGGGGCGTGCGTGCTCAAACCCGCGGGCCGCCAGGCCAGTCTCGGCGTGCGCCTGCTGGGACCGGACGACGACACCGCGGCGGCCTGGGCCCACACCACCACCGCCGACGAGCCCTCGCTGCGCGCCGGATACCGGGACGCCGCCCGCTACCTGGTGGAACAGCGCCTGTACGGGCCGGAGGTGAGCGTCGAGGCGGTGGTCCACGAGGGCATCGTCGGCTTCACCAACATCACCGCCAAGATGGTCCAGGACTCCCGCCACCCCGTGGAGACCGGGCACACCGTGCCCGCCGCGCTGCCCGCGGCGCAGGCCGACGCGCTGCGCGGAGCGGTCGCGGTCCTGGTGTCGGCCACGGGCTTCCGCTCGGGCGTGCTGCACTCGGAGTGGATCCTCGACGGCGGCCGCCCGCACCTGGTGGAGTGCGCGGCCCGGCTGCCCGGCGGCGGGATCACCGCGCTCATCGACCTCGCCTACGGGATGGACATCCTGTCCGCGCTGCTCGGCGTACTGGACGGCAGCGCGCCGACCCCGCAGCGCCCGCCCGTGCTGGGCGCGGCCGTACGGTTCCTGATCGCGCCCGTCGGCCCGGTCGGGGCGGTGGAGGGCGTGGAGGCCGCCCGGCGCGCCTTCGGGGTGGAGGAGGTGCACGTCGCGGTGGCGCCCGGTGACGTGGTCCCGGCCGTCACCAGCTCGTGGGAGCGGGCGGGTTACGTCATCGCGAGCGGTACGGACGCGGCGGCCGCGGCCCGCAACGCCGAGCGGGCCGCGGCACTGGTCTCGGTGCGCACCGCGCCGCGGGGCGGCGGTGCGCGATGAGGCGGATCTCGCTCTCGGACTACGTGCCCGCCACGGCGGCCGGGCGGACCTTCGCCCTGACCTCGCTGATCAACGCGATCGGCACCGGCCTGTTCCTCGCCGGTTCCACGGTCTTCTTCATCCGCTCGGTCGGCCTGTCCCCCACCCAGATCGGCGCCGGACTGGCCGTCTCCGGGTTCGTGGGCTTCCTGGCCACCGTCCCGATCGGGGCGCTGAGCGACCGGATCGGGGCCCGGCGCACGCTGATCGCGCTCCAGGTGTGGCGGGCCCTGTGGTTCGTGGCACTGGCGTACGTGCACGGCTTCGCCGGGTTCCTGGTGGTGTCCTCCTGCCTCGCCGCGGCGGAGGGGGCGACCCAGCCGATGACGCAGGCGGTGGCCTCCGACACCACCGAGGAGTCCGACCGTACGCGGACGATGGCGATCGTCCGCACCGTGCGCAACATCGGCTTCTCGGTCGGCGCGCTGCTGGCGGCGCCGTTGCTCGCGGCCGACAGCATGTGGGCGTACCGGGGCATCGTGCTCGGCAACGCGGCGGCGTTCCTCGCCTCGGCGGTCATGCTGGGCCGGCTGCGGCTGGTGCGCTCCAGCGCGGCGCAGCGCAAGGTGGGGCCGCTGACGGCGATCCGGGGCTTCCGGGACTGGCGCTACCTGGGCCTGGCCGGGCTGGGCGGGGTGCTCAACCTGCACACGACGCTGCTGTCGGTGGGGCTCCCGCTGTGGGCGATGACGGCGACCGGGGTGCCCGCCGGGTTCGTGCCGGTGCTGATCCTGGTGAACACGGCGCTGTCGATCACCCTCCAGGTGCCGGTGTCGCGCGGGGCGGAACGGCCCGGCGGGGCGGCCCGGGCGCTGCGGCTGAGCGGATTCGCGCTCGCCGCGTGCTGTGCGGCCCTGGCGGCCGCGCACGGACTGTCCCCGCTCCTGGCCGGGGCGCTGCTGCTGCTCGGCTGTGTGGCGCTGACCTTCGGCGAGATGTGGCAGGCGGTGGGCGGCTGGGACCTGAGCTACGCCTTCGCCCCGGAGGACCGCCGGGGGATCTACCTCTCCGTGTTCAGCCTCGGCAACTCGGGGCAGCGGATCGTGGGCCCGGCGCTGGTGACCGGGGTGGTGATCGCGACGGGAGCGGCCGGATGGGCCGCCCTGGGCGTGGTGTTCTGCCTGGCCTCGGTCCTCGTACCGCCGGTGACCCGGGCCCTGGAACGCCGGCAAGAGGAACGGCAGCAAGAGGAACGGAAGCAGGCCGAGGTCCGGATCTCCCGGGCAACGAGTGAAGGGGCAGTCGCGTGAAGGATCTGCTGGTGGTCGGCGTCGGCACGATGGGGCGGCCGTACGTCGACGCGGCGAGGCGGCTCGGGCACCGGGTCCGCGCGGTGGAGAACGCCGCGCTGATGCGGGGCGGCCCGGCCGAGGAGGACGTCACCTACTACCCGGTGACGGGCTCCCTGGACGAGTCCTGGTTCGCCGGGGTCACGGCGGCGCTCGCCGACCGCGCCCCCGACGGGGTGCTCGCCTTCGCGGAGGCCAACGTGACCGCGGGCGCGCTGGCGCAGGAGCGGCTCGGGCTGCCGGGCCCGTCCCTGCACGCCGCGGTGATCTCCCGCAACAAGGCCCTGCAGCGCACCGGTTTCGGGGCGTACGGGGTCGCGCAGCCCGACTTCCTGCTCGCCCCGGACCTGCGCGCGGCCCGGGAGTGGATGCTGGAGCGGCTGCCGGTGGTGGTCAAGCCGCTGTCCCTGGGCGGCAGTGAGGGCGTCGAGCTGGTCACCGGCGCCGCGGAGGCGGAGGAGATCGTCGTGCGCCGGGGCGGCGAGGGCAAGATCCTCGTCGAGGCGGCCGTGCCGGGCCCGGAGTACAGCTGGGAGGCGCTCGTCCACGAGGGCGAGGTGCTCTTCGCCAACGTGACGGAGAAGGAGACCACCGCCCCGCCGTACTTCGTGGAGCTGTCGCACCGCTGCGGGTACGAGTTCACCGACCCGGCGCTCGCGGCGCGGGTGGACGAGCTGACCGCGGGAGTGCTGCGGGGGCTGGGGATGCGGACGGGGCTGGTGCACCTGGAGTTCCGGGTGGGGCTGGACGGTCCGGTGCTGATGGAGGTGGCCGTCCGTACCCCCGGGGACTTCCTGGCCGAGGCGGTCAGCCTGACGTACGGCTTCGACCTGCACGAGGCGGTGGTGCGGCTCGCGCTCGGGGAACCGCTCGGCGATCTGCTGCGCGGGCGCCCGGAGGCGTATGCGGCGACGTACTTCCCCACCTGCCCGCCCGGCACGATCACGGCGGTCGACGGCCTGCCGGAGATCGCCGCGCATCCGGCGGTGGTCCGGGTCGGGCTGCGCAAGGGGGTGGGGGACGTGGTGGGTCCGCTGACCTCCTCGTCCCAGCGCCTCGGCCACATCCTGGTGAAGGCCGACTCGCCCGCCGCGCGCGAGGACGCCCTGAAGTTCCTGGCGGAGCGGCTGCGGATCAGCGTACGCGCGACGGATTGAGCACTGAGCACGGCGCGTGGGCCCCGTTCGCGGGGGCCCACGCGCGACGGCGTCAGCCCAGGACGACGGGCAGGTCGAACAGGTCGTTCTGGGTCACGACCGGCTTGTTGCGCAGTTCCTCGCGGCCGACGGCGAGGCGCAGCCCGGGGAAGCGCGTGTACAGGGCCGGGAGGGCCACCGCCGCCTCCAGCCGGGAGAGCGCGGCGCCGGGGCAGACGTGCGGGCCGTGGCCGAAGGAGATGTGCCGGTTCGGGGTGCGGGTGACGTCGAAGACGCCCGCCGTCTCCCCGTGCCGGCCCTCGTCGCGGCCGATGGCGCCGAAGGAGACGATCAGGCCCTCGCCCTTGGGCAGGACGGCGCTCCCGACCTCGACGTCCTCGGCGGCGAACCGGATCAGGACGTGCGAGGTCGGGGTCGACCAGCGCAGGGTCTCCTCGATGACGTTCTCCCAGGGCACCTCGCCCGCCAGCACCAGGGCGCGCTGCTCGGGGTGGGTCTCCAGGGCGACGACCGCGTTGACGATCAGGCTGATCGTGGTCTCGTGCCCTGCCGCGACCATCAGCTGGAGGGTGTTGGTGATCTCCTCGGTGGTGAGGTGGTCACCGTCCTCCGAGGCCGCGATGAGCGCGCTGGTCAGGTCGTCGCCGGGGCTCTGCCGCTTGGACTCCACGATCCGGCCGAACAGCGCGGCGAGGTCCGCCATCATCTGCGGGACCTCCTCGGGCAGGGTCTGCGTCGAGAAGAACTTCTCGAACAGCTCCTTCATCCGGGGGTGATCGGCGGCGTCCACGCCCATCAGTTCGCTGATCACGTTCATCGGCAGCGGGTACGCGAAGCGCGCCTTGAGGTCCACGGTCTCCCCCGCCGGCACCCCGGCGAGCTCGTCCAGCATCCCCTTGGTCAGCGCCTCGATGCCGGTCCGCAGCCGCTCCACCCGGCGTACGGTCAGCGCCTGCGCGACCAGGGTGCGCAGCCGGCGGTGCTCGTCGCCGTCGACGGTCAGCATCGAGCGCCCCGGGTTGGCGAGCCCGATCAGCGGCCAGTCCAGGGGTATCTCACCGCGCTGCCAGGCACCCCACGCGTTGATGTCCTTGACGATCCGCGGGTCCGTCAGGAGCGCCCGGGCCTCGGCGTGGTGGGTGACCGCGTAGCAGGCCACCCCGCCCGGCAGCACGACGCGCACCAGCGGCCCGGCCGCGCGCAGGGCCGCGCTCTCGGCGTCGAGGTCGGCCACGAAGGGGTCCAGGCTGAGCGCGGCGGCGTCGGCGCCGGTGTGGTCGATCGGGCACGTCATCGGGTGGCTCCCAGGGCGGGGGTAGGGGTGTAGGAGACGGGCAGTTCGGACAGGCCGCGCAGCCAGGGCGAGGGGCGGCGGGCCAGCGAGGAGGCGGGGACGGCGAGGTCGACGTCGGGGAGCCGGTCGAGGAGGACCTCGATCCCGGTCCGCGCGATGACCTCGGCGACCTCCTGCGCGGGGAACGGGCAGCGGTGTTCGCCGTGCCCGAAGGAGAAGAAGGCGTTGTTGCCGCCGGTCAGCGCGCCCGCGTCGGTGCGCACGTGCGGGTCGGAGTTGGCGGCGGCCAGGCCCAGCACGAGGAGGTCGCCGCGGGCGATCCGGCACCCGCCGAGGGTGGTGTCCCGGGAGGTCCAGCGGCCCGCCACGTTCTGGGTGGGGGTGTCCTCCCAGAGCACCTCGTTCATGGCTTCGCCGACGCTGTGGCGGCCGCCCGCGAGGGAGGCCGCGAACCGGTCGTCGGTGAGCATGAGGCGCAGCGTGTTGCCGATCCAGTCGGCGGTGGGCTGGTGCCCGGCGGCCATCATGACCATGAGGTCCTGGGCCACCTCGTCGAGGGTGAAACCGGCCCGGTTGGCGAGCATCCGGGAGGCCACGTCGGGGCCGGGCGCCGCCGACTTGGCGGCGAGCAGCGCGTACATGGACCCGCCGAGGTGCTGCTGTCCGGCGAGGGCGCCCTCGCGCCCGTTGATCATGTCGTTCATGGCGGTGACGAGGCCGGGGCCCTCCTCGTCGGAGAAGCCGTAGATCCGGGCGAGGACGCGCAGCGGCAGCAGCATGGCGTATTCGCCGACGATGTCGCACGCGCCCTTGCCGCAGAGCCGGTCGATCAGCTCGTCCGCGAACCGCTCGGCGTGGCCCTTGAGTTCGAAGGGGTCGATGGCCTCCAGCGCGTCGGAGATCACCCCCGCCCGCTCGCGGTGGCGTTCGCCGACGGTGTAGAGGATCGAGGGCTGCTTGCGGCCGATCATCGGGAGCAGCGGCCAGTCGGCGGGGATCCGGTCCCACTGGTTCCACAGGTCGGAGTCGCGGGAGAAGAGCACCGGGTCGCTGGTGACCTGGTGCAGTTCGCGGTAGCCGAGGACCAGCCAGGCCGGTACGTCTCCGTCGAGGACGACCGGGGCGACGGCGCCGTGGTCACGGCGCATCTCCCGGTACAGCTCGGTGGGGTCGGTCTGGAACCGGGGGCCGCCCAGGGGGACGGGGCGGGGCTCGGGGGTGGTCACGGGGTGGGCTCCGGGGTCGTCGGCCGGTCGGCCGTCTGAAGGTGCTGGGCGTGCTGAGGCTGGTGAAGCCGGTGGGTGTGCTGGACGTGCTGGACGAGGGTGATGAGCACCTGCTTGCTGGACTCGCGGGACCGGGCGTCGCAGAACACCAGCGGGATGTGCGGCGGCAGGTCGAGGGCGCCGCGGATCTGCTCCGCGGTGTGCGCGGGACCGCCGAAGTCGTTGCAGGCCACGACGAAGGGGGTGCCGTGGTGTTCGAGCCGGTCGATGGCGTACCAGGAGTCGGCGAGCCGCCGGGTGTCGACCAGGACGACCGCCCCGAGGGTGCCGGAGAACAGCCGGTCCCACAGGAACCAGAACCGTTCCTGGCCGGGGGCGCCGAACAGGTAGAGCACGTTGTGGGCGTCGAGGGTGATCCGGCCGAAGTCGAAGGCGACGGTGGTGGAGGTCTTGGCGGCGACCGCGCCGGTGTCGTCGACCGACTCGCCCGCCTTGGTCATCGTCTCCTCGGTGTTCAGCGGACGGATCTCGCTGACCGAACGGACCATGGTGGTCTTCCCGACGCCGAAGCCGCCCACGACGACGATCTTGAGACCGTTGTCCGCGGTGCTGCCGAGGGCCTGCCGGGCCGGGCGCGGTGCGCGCTGATCCACCGGCTGGTCAGAGATTGCGGAGTCCAACGAGCACCTGCTCCAGGATGTCGGGGTCGGGAAGGCTGTACGCCGAGTTCGCCGTACGCGGGTGCCGGGCGCTGATCTTGCCGGTGCCGAGCAGGTCGGCGAGCAGGATCCGCACGATCGACACCGGCAGGCCCAGTTCGGCGGCGATCTCGACGACCGCCGTCGGGTACTGGCACATCCGCAGGATGGCCGCGTGTTCCGACTGCATGCCCACGACCGGATCGCATTCGGCGATGACCAGGGTCACCAGGTCGAAGGCGTCCGAGCCGGAGCGGCTGCGGCCGCCCGTGAGGGTGTAGAGCCGGTCCGGGGAGTCGTCCCGGCCCGGCCTGCTCCGGCTCATCCCCGCGGCCTGGCGATCAGGTGCTCACCGAGCTGTTCGACCAGTTCCGACATGTTGTGGCCGACGAGGCCCGCGTCCGCGTCCTCGGCGGCGACCAGCGCCAGGTGCGCGCCTTCGCCCGCCTCGACGATGAAGAGGATCCCGCCGTAGAACTCGGCCATGGCGGAGCGCACACCGCCGCTGCCGTCGCCGAACTCGATGGACGCCCCGTGCGACAGGCTCTGGATCCCGGCGGCGATCGCCGCGAGCTGGTCGGCCTGGTCGACGGACAGCTCCGGGGTGCGGCAGAGCTTGAGGCCGTCCCGGGAGAGCACCAGGGCGTGGCGGGCGCCGGGGGTGCGTTCCAGGAGGCCCTCAAGGAGCCAGCCGAGCTTCTCGTCGGTGGTGGCGGTGGTCATCGCGTGTTGCCTTCCGGGTGCGGGGGGTGCGGGGTGTGCGTGGGCCCTGTGGGCTGCTCGGCCGCGGCGCCGCGCACGGCCTGGCGGAAGCTGCCGAAGCGGGCGGCCGAGCGGGAGGCGTCCGCGGGGGCGGAGGTGCGCGCGGCCGCCCGGTCGGCGGCCCCGGCTCCCTCGGGGTGGGCGGCGGCCAGGGTCCGGCCGCGGCGGCGCTGCGGGAGTCCGCTCTCGCCGGGGGCGGGGTGGTCTCCGGTGTCCTCGGCGGTACGGTCGCCCGCGCGCTCCGGGTCGGTACGGGCGCCCGCGCGCCCGGCGTCGGCGCTGTCGCCGGTACGGGCGCCGCCGTGCTCCGCGGGGGAAGGGGCCGCCGGGGTCACCACGGCGGCCTCGGCGGCCGTGACCGTGGCGGCGGCGTCGATGGGAAGCGGGTCCCCGCCCTCGGCGGCCGGGTTCGCCGCGGGACCCTGGCTGATCAGTTCCTGCGGGAGCATCATCAGCGCGCCGGTGCCGCCGCGCGCCGACGGGCGGAAGGACACCGTCAGCCCGTGCTTGCGGGCCAGCCGGCCCACCACGGCCAGGCCGAGCCGGGTGCCGGAGAGCCCGGCCAGGTCCAGCGATTCGGCGGTGACGGCCTGTTCGGCGCGGCGCAGCTGGACCTCGCTCATCACCAGCCCGCTGTCCTCGACGGTGATGATGATCCCGGCCGGCACCTCTTCCACGTACACGTGGACCTCGGCGGTCGGCGGCGAGAAGTTCGCGGCGTTGTCGAGCAGTTCGGCGAGCGCGTGCATGACGCCCTCGGCGGCGTGCCCGGCGATGGCGGCCTCACTGGTGGAGTGCAGCCGCACCCGCTGGTAGCTGCCGATCCGGCCCATCGCACCGCGCAGGATCGATTCCATGACGATCGGCTTGGCCCAACGGCGGCCCGACCGGGCGCCGGTGAGCACCGCGATCGAGTCGGCGAGGCGGCCCGCCTGGGCGGTGCGGTGGTCCAGGTGCAGGAGGTCGCCGAGCACGTCCTCGTCGGCGTGCCGGTGTTCCATCTCCCGCAGGTCGGCGAGCATGCCGGTGGCCAGCGCCTGCATCCGGCCCGCCGCGTTGGCGGCGGCGGCCATGGCGGCGGCCCGGCCGGATTCGGCCCGGCGCAGCTGCTCGCCGAGGTGTTCGCGCGCGCTGAGGTGAGAGGCCGTCAGCCGGTCCGCCTCGGCGGCTCCGGCACTGGCGAAACGTTCCAGCTCGGCGGCGTGTTCACCGGTGAGCCGCTGCCGCTCGGCGGTGCGGGCGGCCGCGTCCCGCGCGCTCTGTGCGGTGAGCCGGGAGATCTCGGCGTCCCGCGCGGACACCTCACCGGTGAGGCCGGACACCCGGGCGCGCAGCAGCCGGGCGGCGCGCGTGGTCCAGGTGACCGCGAACGCGGCGATCCCGAGCAGCAGGACCCCCGCGACGGAGAACCAGGCGAGCGGGGTACGGACGGTCGACGGGGCCGCGGCCACCGCCGCCGTGCAGAGCGCACCGGCGACCGCTGCGGTCAGCAGCAGGGCCAGCGCGGAGGGGCGAAGGGGGGAGGGCGACGCCGTCATCAATCAAAGCCTCAAACCGGGCAGAAATGGAAGAGAGGGTTCCTGTGGCAACGAGAGGCAACTATAGGAGAGTTGGTGATCGATTGAGACAACCGGTGGTGAGAAATGCACCAAGTACTGACCAATTCACCCCGACTTGCTGTGATTTGTCGCCGGATTTCTGCGCACCACGCGCGTCAAAACGTGCCCTGCGGGGCCCTCCCGGTCCGGTCCGGGCCACCAACGGGCCATTGGCCCAGTCTTCCGGCGGCACAATGGCCCTTCTGGACGGGACATCGGCCTTCTAGTCTCGGACGGGTGACCAACAAAGTTGATTTCTACTTCGATCCCATCTGCCCCTTCGCCTGGATCACCTCCCGCTGGATCCTGGAGGTGGAGAAGCAGCGCGACCTGGACCTCAATTTCCGTGTCATGAGCCTGTCGGTGCTCAACGAGGGCAAGGAAGACCTGCCCGAGCGCTACCGCAGGCTGCTGGATTCCGGCTGGGGACCCGTGCGGGTCTGCATCGCCGCCGCCCAGGAGCACGGCGAACACGTACTGCGCGACCTGTACACCGCCCTCGGCACCCGGCTGCACAACCAGGACCGGTCCGCCACGGACGAGCTGATCCGGGAGGCGCTGGCCGAGGCCGGCCTGCCGGTCGAACTGGCCGAGGCCGCCGGGCGCACCGAATACGACGACGCCCTGCGCAAGAGCCACCACGAGGGCATGGACCCGGTCGGCGAGGAGGTCGGCACGCCGACCATCCACATCGACGGCACCGCCTTCTTCGGTCCCGTCCTGACCTCGATCCCGCGCGGCGAGGACGCCGTACGGGTCTTCGACGGGGTCCGGCTGCTCGCCGGGTACTCCGACTTCTTCGAGCTCAAGCGCACCCGGACCGGCGGTCTCGACTTCAGCTGAGGCCGGACCTCCAGCCGGACGGGATCAGTTCGGGCCTGATGGGCCGGATGCGGGCCGGTCGCCCCCGCGGCGGCCGGCCGCCGCCGTGAGCGCGACGCAGACCGCGAACACCAGGCCCGCGCCGCGCAGGCCCAGCCACAGGGTGAGCGCGCCGACGCCCACCACCGGCAGGGAGATCCCGCAGTAGGCGATGACGAACAGCGCGGAGATCGTGGCCCCCCGCTGCTCCGCGGGGGCCGCGGCCGATACGGTCGCCACCGCCGCCCGGAAGGCCATGCCCTGGCCGAACCCCGCGACGGCGCCGCCCGCGACGAGCAGCGGCAGCGATTCCACGCCCAGTGAGGTGGCGACCAGCACCAGGCCGCTCACCAGCAGCAGCCGTCCGCGCGGCAGCGCGCGGTCCGCTTCCAGCCGGCCCGCGGCGAGTTGCCCGAGGGTGGAGGCCAGGAACACCGAGAAGACGATCGCGCCCGCGACCGCGTGGTTGGTGACCTCCAGGGTCTGCGCGACGAAGGTCGGCGCCACCGCCGTGAACAGTCCCAGCAGCGCGAAGCCCGCGAACGCGGCCGGAGCGCAGAGCGCGAACGCCGCCCGCGCCCCGGGCGGCACGCGCACGCCCTGGGGCCGCGGCCGGGCCCGGCGCTCGCGCCGCTCCACCGTCTCGGGCAGCAGCAGAACGACCACCGTCGCGGGCACCAGCAGGGCGAGGTGGGCCAGGAAGGGCAGCGCCAGCGGGTGCGGAGCGTACTGGGCGAGCAGCCCGGCCAGCAGCGGACCACAGCCGAGACCCCCCATGTTGGCGGCGGTGGCGGCGAAGGCGGCCCGGGCCCGGCGTTCGGGCGGGGCGAGTTCGATGACGGCGGCGGTCGCGGTGCCGCTGAACAGCCCGGCGGCGAAGCCGGACAGCAGCCGCCCCGCGAAGAGCAGCGGCAGCCCGTTCTCGCACAGGAAGCAGACGGCGCTGCCCGCCGAGAGCGCGAGCGCGGCCAGCAGCACGGGCCGCCGCCCGGCCCGGTCGGAGTAGTCCCCGGCGAGCAGCAGCACCGCCAGCACCCCGACGGCGTAGACGGCGAAGACGATGGTCACCACGAAGGTGGAGAACCCGATCTCCTCGCGGTAGAGCCCGTAGAGCGGAGTCGGCAGGGTGGTGCCCATCATGCCGACCGCGAAGACGGCCGCGGCGGCGAGGTAGCCCGGTCTGCGGCGCGGAGCGGCGGTGATCATCACCGCATCGTACGAGCGGGCCCGCGCAGCGCCCGGCAGCGCGGCCGGGTCCGCGCCCAGGTGTGACGGAAGTCTGACGGCGGGCCGCGGACCCTGGTGCCGGGCCCGTGACGGTGGTCGAATCGGCGGGTGAGCACAGAACAGCACGCACGGGACCCGGAGCGGCCGGCCCCGCAGCGCCCGGATCCGGACGGCCGGGGCGCCCCCGTCGGCCGCCGCCTGGTCCTGGGCATGGTCGGCCTGGGCGCCGTGGGTCTGGCCGCCGCCCCGGCCCTGCAGCGCGGCTTCGAATCCGTCCTCGGGGCCACCGCGGACAAGGACCCCACCGGGATCACCTCGCTGCTGCCCAACGGCGGCGGGTTCCGCTACTACTCGGTGGCCTCCTCCGTCCCCAAGAGAGGCCCGCAGGACTACCGGCTCACCGTCGACGGCCTGGTCGAGCGTCCCGCCACGTACACCCTGGACGACCTCGGGAGGCTCCCGCAGACCCGGGTCGTGCGCGACGTCCAGTGCGTGACGGGCTGGCGGGTCCCGAACACCCCCTTCGAGGGCGTGCCGCTGTACCGGCTGCTGGACGCGGCCGGGGTCAGCCCGCAGGCCCGCGCCATCCGGTTCACCTGCTTCGACGGCGCGTACACCGAGAGCCTGACCCTCCCGCAGGCCCGGCGCGACGACGTGATGGTGGCGCTGCGCATGCAGGACCAGCCGCTGGGCCACAGCCACGGAGGGCCGGTCCGGCTGTACGCCGCCCCCATGTACTTCTACAAGTCGGCGAAGTGGCTCTCCGGCATCACCCTGACCCGGGACGTCGAGCCCGGGTACTGGGAACGCCTCGGCTACGACGTCGACGCCTGGGTCGGAAAATCGAACGGACGCGACGATGCCCCTACCGTCTGAGCCCCCACCGTCCGAGCCTGCCACGGGGACGGCCACGGCGGCGGCCACCGCGCGGGTACGCCGGTTCAGCCGCTCCCAGCGCTGGGTGCACCGGGCCACGGGCGCCCTCATGGGCCTGTGCGTGGCCTCGGCCGCCTGCCTCTACCTCTCCCCGCTCGCCGAACTGGTCGGCCGCCGCCGCCTCGTCGTCACCGTGCACGAGTGGTCCGGGCTGCTGCTCGCGGCTCCGTTCCTGCTGGGGCTGCTCTCGCGGGCCTTCCGGGGCGATCTGCGCCGCCTGAACCGGTTCGGTCCGCACGACGCGGTGTGGCTGCGCTCGGCGCTGCGCCGGGACCGCCTGGGCCCCCGGCCCGCCGGGAAGTTCAACGCCGGGCAGAAGGTGTACGCGAGCTGGCTGGCCGGGGCGGTCCTGGTGATGGTGGGGACCGGGCTGCTGATGTGGGTGACGGGTTTCGCGCCGCTGCGCTGGCGGACGGCGGCCACCTTCGTGCACGACTGGCTGGCCCTGGCCCTGGGGGTGGTGCTCGCCGCGCACGTGGGCAAGGCGCTGGCCGATCCGGAGTCCCGGCGCGGCATGCGGACGGGCTCCGTGGACCGGTACTGGGCCGAGCGGGAGCACCCGCTGTGGCACCTCCCGGGCGGCCGGGAGGACTGAGCGGACGGGCGGACCGGGGAGACGGGCGGACCGGGGAGACGGGCGGACCGGGCGGACGGGCGGACCGGGGGGACGGGCGGACCGGGCGGACGGGCGGACCGGCGCGGATCGCGCGCCGGGCCGCCCCGCCGGGCCCATCGGGCCCTGCCGCCGGCTCAGCCGCCGTCCCGGACGGCCACGATGCCGTTGAAGACGCCGACGTACGCCGTGCCGTCGGGGCCGATGGTGATCGGCGCCCAGTTGTTGTCGTAGAGCGGTCCGGTGCCGGTCAGCTGCCGCCAGCGGCGCTCGCCGGTGCGGAAGTCGACGGCGCTGAGGTACCAGGCGTCGATCCCCCAGATGTTGGGCTCCTTCTCGTAGAAGTAGAGCAGCCCGTTGGCCGTCGAGAGCTTGGGCACGGTCGAGGGCGAGCGGATCCCGCTCTCCCACACCGTGTCGCAGCCGCTGCCGTCGGGCCGGACGTCGACCCGGCTGACGCCGCCGACCACGCTCTTGCCGAACAGCAGGGTGGTGAGGTTCTCGTAGCCGTAGTTGTTCTCGACGACGAGGCTGTTGCCCCAGCTGATCAGGGAGTTGTCGGTGGTGGACGCCCCGGAGCGGAAGACCGGGACCTTGCAGACGAGCCGCCGGTCCGCCGGGACGTCGGCGCCGCGCCGGTAGACGAGGATGTTCATCCGGTCGTCGGCGTTGTCGGTGATCGCGACGTAGCCGTTGCCGAAGAGGTCCGGGGTGGTGCCCGAACCCTGGTTCACGGAACCGGGTTTGGTGCCCGTACCGCGGTCGTAGGTCTGGCGCCACAGCACCTGCGGGGTGCCGTCGGCCGTGGCGCGGAAGCTGTAGAGCGCGTGGTCCGAGACGATGGAGACGCCGTCCTCGGCGACGGAGAAGGAGTTCTGGATCTCCTCCCCCTCCAGCCGGACGGAGCGCAGCGCTCCGGTGGCCGGGTCCACGGTGCCGACGCGGCCCTGTCGGGTGACCCACCAGATGCGGCCGTCCCAGTCGGGCATCACCGAGGTGACGGGGTCGCAGGTGCCGCTGGGCCACAGGTTGGTCCAGCTCACGCAGTCGTGCGGGACCTGTCCGGTGAGGTCCCAGTCGTCGGCGACGGTGAACTTCCAGCTGCCGTCGGGGTTCTGGCCGTGGGCGAGGCGCAGGATGTGCTGGCGGGAGTCGGCCAGCACCGCCCGGTCCTGGTCGTCCAGGTAGAAGTACGCGCCGCCCGAGGTGTCCTTGAAGATCTTCGAGAAGTCGAGCGAGGTGATCGCCTCGACGGTCGAGGAGCGCTGCGGGAGCTGGTATTCCGCAAGCGTGACCAGGGTGCGGGGGTCGAGCAGTTTGACCTTGAACCCGGTGAAGGTGCCGCACACCGTGACCAGGCGGCCGCCCGAGTCGAAGGTGGCGGTGGCGCACTCGCCGCCGAGGGCGGCGATCTTCTCGCTGGTGACCTTCGGGTTCCTGCCGAGCGGACCGGACCAGGGGTAGGTGGCGCTGCCCGCCGCGTCGGCGTGCATTCCGCTGCGGCCGTTGGGCGCGAGGAAGGGGTGCTGGGGCGGGGCTTCGCCGGGCACCGGGACGGCGGCCGCGGGGCTGCCGTCGTACTGGCTGACCAGGCGGTGGCCGGGGGCCTGGGGTATCGCGTCGGCCTGGGCCGGGGAGATCCCGTACATCGCCACGGCGACGGCGATGACGGGCATCACCGCGCAGTGCAGCGCTCTTCGGAACATCCGGGCTTCCTCCGTTCTCTTCGGTCTTGTTGACGGTTCGTCTGACATCGCGCCGCGGCCAGACGCTAGATCGGGCGACCCGAGGAGTCCATGGCAGAGCGGGATGATTCACGAAGGCGCAACAGTCGATCAAGCCTCGCCCTGTCAGGGCTTGAGGTCGGCCACCACCTGCGCGGTGGCCGCGAGACCGTTGTGGATGGTCGCGGCCATGCTGCTGCTCGCCAGGTAGAAGCCGAGCAGGACACAGACCAGCGCGTGCGAGAACTTGAGGCCGCCGCTGCGTACGAAGATCCACGCGAGGACGAGGAGCAGGACGACCACGGAAAGCGAAATCACCATCGGGCACCTCCTTGTGCGCGGCGCCATG
Source organism: Streptomyces sp. NBC_00536 (assembly GCF_036346295.1). Classification (NCBI taxonomy): domain Bacteria; kingdom Bacillati; phylum Actinomycetota; class Actinomycetes; order Kitasatosporales; family Streptomycetaceae; genus Streptomyces; species Streptomyces sp. NBC_00536. The sequence continues at coordinate 1,308,528 of NZ_CP107819.1, forward strand.
GTGGCGCAGCGGGGGGTGCCTCCGGGTGAAACGGGTGTCCGCCGTACGGGTGTTGACCGTGCGTGACGGCGGTGGATCTCCACCAATTCGCGGTGTCCGGGGTCTTGTCCGGCCGGCCGAGGGCGTGCCATATATGTCTAGACCTTTGCGGTTCCGATGGCGGCCCCCACCCGCCCCGGCCCCACCCGGACGGTCCCGCACCGACACCCCGTGAGGACGCCCCCCTTGCGCCGCCCCGTCACCCCCACCGCCGCGGCCGCCCGCCGCCTGGCCGTCGCCGCCGCCCTCCTCGCCCTCGGTGCCTGCGCCTCCCCCGACACCCGGCCCCCCGGACCGCCCGCCGGGCTCACCGCGCAGGCCGGGAGCGCCACCTCCGTGCACGTGATGTGGCAATCCGCCGACCCGCGCGAGGGGGTGACCCGGTATCAGATCCTCCAGGGCGGCGCCCCGGTCCGGGAGGTCCCGGCCGACAAGACGATGGTGGACCTCACCGGCCTCGCCCCGCTGACCGCGTACTCCTTCACCGTGCGGGCCGAGGACGCCGCCGGGAACCTCTCCGCGCCCAGCGCCGCGGCCGCCGTCACCACCCCGGCCGCCAAGGCCGAGGACCACCGGCCGCCGACCGCCCCGGCGACCGCCGCCGGCCACCCGGACGGGGCCCGCGCGGCCGTCCTGACCTGGGCTCCCGCCACCGACGACACGGGCGTGACGGCGTACGACGTCTACCAGGGCGGCGTACGGATCCACACGGCCGGTGCCACGGAGACCGGCACCCGGCTGACGGGCCTCCAGCCGGACACCGTCTACACCTTCACGGTGCGCGCCCGCGACGGGGCCGACAACTCCTCGCCCGACAGCCCGCCGGTGGACGTCACCACCGCGACCGCCACGGGCAAGGGCCCGGTCACCTCCCCCGCCGACTTCACCGCGACCGCCTCCCCCGGGGCCGTCGCGCTGTCCTGGACCCCGCCCGACACCGGGAAACCGACCGCCGAATACCAGCTGTACGTCAACGGACAGCCCACGACCGTCATCCAGTTCGGCGCCGGAGCGGTGCCCGTCGGCCGGGCCGCGTACCAGCTCGCCGTCAGCGAACCGGCCGGTACCGTCTGGGCCTTGAAACTGCGCGCCCGGCTGCCCGACGGCAACTGGGGTTCCTTCTCCGCGGAACGCCGGGTGCCCCTCGGTTAGGTCGACCCGCTCGGCCGATCCGTTGGGCCGATCTTCACCGAACGGCTCTGCCGCGAACGCGGATCGCGCACAATACATCCGTGTTCGGTGAGTACTCGATCAACAGCGGTCAGTCCGGTCCGCCGGATGGCGACCCTCGGCCAGACTCTGCCTCCGTGCTGGGCAACCTGCCGCCGGAGACGGCGGTCTTAGTCGGCCGGGAGCGTGAACTCGGGCTCCTGAGCGCCTTGTTACACGAGCGGAGACTGACCACCCTGACCGGCGTCGGCGGCGTCGGCAAGTCCCGCCTCGCCCTGCGCGCCGCCCGCGCCCTGCCCCCGCGGCACCGCGACGGCGTCTGGTGGGTGGAGCTGTCACCGCTGCGCGACCCGGACCTGCTCACCTCGACGGTCGCCCACGCCCTCGGGCTCAGCGACCACTCCGCGCGCTCCCCCGACGAGGAACTCTGCGCGTGGATGGCGGACAAGGAGCTCCTCCTCGTCCTCGACACCGCGGAACACCTGGTCGCCGCCTGCCGCCACCTCGTCGGCGAACTCCTCCAGTCCGCCCCCGGCCTCACCGTGCTCGTCACCTCCCGCGAACCGCTGGGCTCCCCCGGCGAGATGCTGGTCGAGGTCCGCCCGCTGCCCGTCGACGGACCCGACAGCGACGCCCTCACGCTCTTGCGCACGCACGCCCTGGCCGCCGCCCCGGACACCGCCGCGGCTTTCGCCGATCCCCGCCGGGCCACCATCGCCGCCGAGATCTGCCGCCGCCTGGACGGGATCCCGCTCGCGCTCGAACTCGCCGGGGCCCGGCTGCGGTTGTGGAGCCTGGAGGAGATGGCGCAGCGCCTGGACGAGCGGTTCGACGTGCTCTGCGACACCCGGGCGGCGCTCCAGCCCCGGCACCGGACCATGCGGACGGCGATCGGCTGGAGCCACGAACTGTGCGCGCCGGTGGAACGGCTGCTGTGGGCGCGATTGTCGGTCTTCTCGGGGGACTTCGACCTGACGGCCGCCCGGGCGGTGTGCTCGGGCGGTCCGCTGCCGCCGTCCCGGGTGGAGCGGGTGCTGGGCGGGCTGGTCGCGAAGTCGGTCGTACGGCGCACCGAGGAGCGGGGCAGCGGGGCCCGCTACCGGATGCTGGACACGATCCGCGAGTACGGGCACGACTGGCTGACCGAGCTGGACGAGGTGCGCACGCTCGCCGACCGGCACGCCCACTGGTACGCGGCCCTCGCACGGGCCGCCGACGCGGGCTGGCTCGGTCCCGGCCAGGTCGACTGGTACCGCAGGATGACCGCCGAGCACGCGCAGCTGCGCACCGCGCTGGAGCACCTGCTGGGCACCGACCGGGCGACGGCCCTGGAGATGGCCGGGTCGCTGTGGTTCTTCTGGTTCTCCTGCGGGCACACCCGCGAAGGCCGCGGCTTCCTGGAGCGGGCGCTGCGGGCGGCGCCGAGCACCGGGGCCGCCCACTTCCAGGCGCTCTGGGCGCTCGGGCTGACGGCGATGCTCCAGGGGGAGATGCCCACGGCCCAGGCGCTGGGCGCGCGGTGCGTGGAGGCGGCGGCCCGGCTGGCGGACCCGGAGCCGGAGCTGCGGGCCGCGTACCTGCTCTCGGTGTCGGTGCTGATGCCCGGGGACGCGCGGCGGGCGCTGGAGCTGGCCGGGCCGCGGGCCCGGGTGGGGCACGGCGGGCGCACCAGCGGCCCGGGCTGGCTGCTGTGCCGGCTGTCGGCCTCGTACGCCCTGTGCGACCAGGGCAGGTACGAGGAGGCGGCCGAGGAGGCCCGGGGGCTGCGCGAGGCCTGCGCGGAGCTGGGCGACCGCTGGCTGCGCGCCTACGCCGACTACGTCCTGGGAGTGGCCGCCCTCGGGCTCGGGCACCACGGGGAGGCGGCCCGGCATGTCCGGTCGATGCTCTCGGGCAAGCGGCTGCTGGGCGACCGGCTCGGGATCGCGCTGGGCCTGGACGTGCTGGCGGCCGCGGTGGCGGGGCTGGGCGACGGGGAACTCGCGGCCCGGCTGCTGGGCACCGGCCAGGCGTGGTGGCGTACGGTCGGCCAGCCGCAGATGGGCGGCTCGCCCTCGCTGCTGGCCCTGCGGGACGAGGGCGAGCGGCGCGCGCGGGAGGCGATCGGCGACGAGGCCTACGAGGACGCCTTCCGCGGCGGCGCGGCGGCGCCCACCGGCTGAGCGCCGATGCCCCCCGGGCGGGCATCGGCGGCCGAGCGGCGGGCGCCGACGGCCCGTGCGGGCGTCAGTACGGCAGTGGCCGGCCGGACGGGGTGCGCAGATCGAGGTCGCGGGGGGCGGGCTTCGGGACGGGCTTGCGGATCAGCTGCTGGCGCATGCTGCCTCCTCGCTCAGACCAGGGCCGGCCGGCGGGGAGCCACCGTGCGGCCGTCGGGGAGCAGTTCACCGGTGTCGTCGAAGACCACGGCGCCGTTGCACAGCAGGCTCCAGCCCTGTTCGGGGTGGAAGGCGACCGTGCGGGCGGCGTCGTGATCGGCGCTGTCAGCGGTCGGGCAGGGGGGCTGGTGGGAGCACATGGCGCACCTCATCGCAGGGTGGGGCGGGAGGGCCGATGGTCAACCGGTCGATTCCGCGATCCACGGTGGCGAGGAGTATTACCGATCACCACCCCCGGATGGAACCCATATTCGAGGTCCAGTTCAGGATGTGTATGCCCGATTACGATGCGCTCATGCCCGTTGTCCGGATCCTGTGACGGACGTCGCCGCCCGCCGCGGAGGCGTGGCGCGGGCCGACCGACCGGGAACGCCATGGTGCGCGGGTGCCGCCGACCCGGACGGTGATCACGGCGGCGCCGCCGACGGGCGCCGGAACCCGCTTTCACGGCCCGCACGGGTGTGGCGGGGGTCACACTCGGCGATCCGACGGAAGCGGCCCTCTGGCGGCGCCCACCGGACGGCGCGCCGGGCGCCGTCCGGCTCCACTTCTTGAACGCGGCGCCGCGCTAGCGGATCGGCATGTCCGAGAGGGTGCGGGCGATCACCAGGCGCTGGATCTCGCTGGTGCCCTCGAAGATCGTGTAGATCGCGCTGTCCCGGTGCATCCGCTCCACCGGGTACTCGCGGGTGAACCCGTTCCCGCCGAGGATCTGCACGGCCTGCGCGGTGACCTTCTTGGCGACCTCGCTCGCGAAGAGCTTCGACATCGAGCCCTCCGCGGAGGTGAACGGCTTGCCCGCGACCGCCATCCACGACGCCCGCCACACCAGCAGCCGGGCCGCGTCGATCGAGGTGCGCATGTCCGCGAGCTGGAAGGCCACGCCCTGGTTGTCGATGATCGGGCGGCCGAACTGGGTGCGGGTCTTCGCGTAGTCCAGGGCCACCTCGTACGCCGCCCGCGCGGTGCCGACCGCCATGGCGCCGACGGCGGGGCGGGAGGCCTCGAAGGTGGCCATGGCCGCGTTCTTCACCCGCTCACCGCCGCCGCTGCGCGCCCGCTCGTGGGCCCTGGCGAGCCGCTCGTCCAGCTTCTCCTTGCCGCCGAGCAGGCAGGAGCCGGGGATCCGGACGTCCTCCAGGACCACCTCGGCGGTGTGCGAGGCGCGGATGCCGTGCTTCTTGAACTTCTGGCCCTGGGACAGCCCGGGGGTGTTCGGGGGCACGATGAAGGAGGCGTGCCCCTTGGTGCCGAGTTCCGGGTCGACCACGGCGACCACGATGTGGACGTTGGCGATGCCGCCGTTGGTCGCCCAGGTCTTGGTGCCGTTGAGCACCCACTCGTCCTTGGCCTGGTCGTAGACGGCGCGGGTGCGCATCGAGCCGACGTCGGAGCCCGCGTCGGGCTCGGAGGAGCAGAAGGCGGCGACCTTCACGTCGTCCGGGGTGCCGTACATCTGGGGTATCCAGGTGCCGATCTGCTCCTCGGTGCCGTTGGCCACGACGCCGATGGCGGCGAGCCCGGTGCCGACGATCGACAGGGCGATGCCCGCGTCGCCCCAGAACAGCTCCTCCATGGCCATCGGGATGCCGAGGCCGGTCGGGTCGAAGAACTGCTGGGCGTAGAAGTCGAGGGAGTAGATGCCGACCTTGGCGGCCTCCTGGATGACGGGCCAGGGAGTCTCTTCGCGCTCGTCCCATTCCGCGGCGGCGGGGCGGATCACGTCGGCGGCGAAGCCGTGGATCCAGTCCCGCACCTGCTTCTGGTCGTCGCTCAGGTCCATGGTGAACTCCGCCATGTCGTCCCCTCCAGCTGTGCTTGTCGAACACAGACGTTACTCGCGGTAACATCGAACAGTGAGCACAGTGTGTTACCGGCGGGTAGCCACTGTCAACCGCCGCCGCCGACCGCCGCTTCCGCCCCACGGCCCCGCCCGCGGCCGCCGCCGATTCGGTCGACCGGGTGTGCGGAGTGTTACGTTGCGTGGGCGTCACGCACATCGCAAGGGCGGGGAGAGAAACACATCATGGAGACCACGCGGCAGGCCGGCCCGGCGGGCGGCCAGCAGGGATCGTCCGAACACCGGCGGCGGGAGCTGCTCGAAGCGGCCGACCGCGTCGTCCTCAGGGACGGCCCCCGGGCCTCCATGAACGCCATCGCGGCCGAGGCGGGCATCACCAAGCCGATCCTCTACCGGCACTTCGGCGACAAGGCGGGCCTCTACCAGGCGCTCGCCGTCCGGCACACCGACGCGCTCCTCGACTCCCTGCGCGCCGCGCTCGACGCCCCCGCCGAGCGGCGCCGCCGGGTCGAGGCCACCCTCGACACCTACCTCGCCGCCATCGAGGCGCGCCCGCAGGTCTACCGCTTCCTGATGCACCCGGCCGAGGACACGCACTCCGCCGAGCGCGGCTTCGACGTCGGCCTGCACTCGGCGCCCCTGCTGCGCCGCCTCGGCGAGGAACTGGCCGAGGTGATCGCGGAGCGCGTGGACCTCGGTCCCGGCGGGGAGCGCCTGGCCCGGGTCTGGGGCCACGGGATCGTCGGCATGATGCACGCGGCCGGGGACTGGTGGCTCGGCGAACGGCCCTGCGAGCGGGCCGAGTTGGTCAGCGATCTGGTCGACCTGCTGTGGGGCCGGCTGGCGACCGCGGGCAACCGCCCGGACGGTCCCGGCTTCTGACCCCTGGGCGGGCGTACGAGCGTACGGAGCCCTACGCCGACCAGGGCGCCCGGCGGATCGCGCGGCGCAGGCGGCGCAGCCGCAGCCCGGTCACCCGGTCCGCGTAGACCCCGCCGTCGAGGTGGTCGCACTCGTGCTGGAGGCAGCGGGCGAAGAACCCGGTGCCGGAGATCCTCACCGGAGCGCCGTCCGAGGTGACCCCTTCGACCACGGCGTGGTCGAAGCGGACCGTCCCGGCCTCCAGGCCGGGCAGCGACAGGCAGCCCTCGGGGCCGATCAGCTCCAGGCCGTCGGCCTCGACGAGGCGCGGGTTCACGACGTGGCCGACGTGGCGGACGTCCTCGTCGTCGGGGCAGTCGTAGACGAAGACCCGCTGGTTCACACCGATCTGGTTCGCGGCCAGGCCCACGCCCTCCGCGGCGTACATGGTGGCGAACATGTCCTCGACCAGCCGGCCGAGGGCCGGACCGAAGTCGGTGACCTCCGCGCAGGCGGAGTGGAGCACCGGATCGCCGAGCAGGCTCATGGTGCGGATGAGGCCTGAATTGCCGGGGATGGGGCGCTGTCGCATGCCGATAAGGGTACGCGGAGCGACTATATGAGCGATTCACCGGGCGCCGCGGTCAGGGCTCCCACCGGTTCTGGATAGGCTGGGGCCGACCGACGCAAGGAGGACGAGGGACGATGGCAGGCAACACAGAGCCGCTTTCGCCGCGGGCCAAGCTGGCCGTGACGGCGGGCAAGGCCGCGGCGGCGGTGTCGCGGGCCGCGGGACGCGGAAGCGGATCGGTGATCGGAGGCAAGGTCGCGCTCAGGCTCGACCCCGATCTTCTCGGCGCGCTGGCACAGCATCTCGATGTCGTCCTCGTGTCGGCAACGAACGGCAAGACGACGACGACCCGGCTGATCGCGGAGGCCCTGCGCGCCAGCGGCCCCGTGGTGTCCAACGCGCTGGGCGCCAACATGCCCGCGGGCATCACCTCGGCGCTGGCGGGCGGCAGCGACGCCAAGTACGGCGTCATCGAGGTCGACGAGAAGTACCTCGCGGGCGTGGCCCGGGACGTGACGCCGAAGGTGATCGCGCTCCTGAACCTCAGCCGCGACCAGCTGGACCGCGCCGCCGAGACCCGCATGCTCGCGGAGAAGTGGCGCGAGGGCCTCTCGGGGTCCAAGGCGGTCATCGTCGCGAACTGCGACGACCCCCTGATCGTGTGGTCCGCGTCCTCCTCGCAGAACGTGGTGTGGGTCGCGGCCGGCCAGGAGTGGAAGGACGACGCCTGGTCGTGCCCCGCCTGCGGCGGCGTGATGCAGCGCCCGGGCGACGACTGGTACTGCGGCGAGTGCGGCTTCCGCCGTCCCACCCCCACCTGGGTGCTCAGCGGCGACCACGTGCTCGACCCGCACGGCAGCGCCTGGCCGATCCACCTCCAGCTGCCGGGCCGCGCCAACAAGGCGAACGCCGCCACCTCGGCCGCGGTCGCCGCCGTCTTCGGGGTGCCCCCGCAGGTCGCCCTGGAGCGCATGTACCAGGTGCAGGCGGTGGCCGGCCGCTACGACGTGGTCTCCTTCCAGGGCCGTGAGCTGCGCCTGCTGCTCGCGAAGAACCCGGCGGGCTGGCTCGAAACGTTTTCCCTGATCGACCCGCCGCCCACGCCGGTGATCCTTTCGGTCAATGCGCGCGGCGCCGACGGCACCGACACCTCCTGGCTGTGGGACGTGGACTACCCGCGTCTGGCCGGTCACCCGATCTTCGTGATCGGCGACCGCAAGCTCGACCTCGCGGTCCGTCTGGAGGTCGCGGGTCTGGACTTCCGCGTCTGCGAGACCCTCGACGAGGCCGTGCAGCTGGCGCCGCCGGGCCAGATCGAGCTGATCGCCAACTACACCGCCTTCCAGGACGTGCGCCGCCGCGTCGGCAACTAGTACCCATAAAGGACAAGAGCATGAGCGACAACAGCCTGCGTCTGGTGTGGGTCTACCCCGACCTGCTGAGCACGTACGGAGACCAGGGCAACGCCCTCGTGGTGGAGCGCCGGGCGCGCCTGCGCGGACTGGACGTCCAGCGCGTGGACGTGCGCAGCGACCAGCCGATCCCGACCTCCGGTGACATCTACCTCATCGGCGGCGGCGAGGACCGGCCCCAGCGGCTGGCCGCGGACCGGCTGCTGCGCGACGGCGGTCTGGAGCGTGCCGTCTCGAACGGGGCGATCGTCTTCTCCGTCTGCGCCGGCTACCAGATCCTCGGCCAGGAGTTCGTCAACGACATGGGCGAGCGCCAGCAGGGCCTCGGCCTGCTGGACGTGGTCACCGTGCGCGGTGAGGGCGAGCGCTGCGTGGGCGACGTCCTCGGGGACATCGACCCGCGGCTCGGTCTGCCGCAGCTGACGGGCTTCGAGAACCACCAGGGCGTCACCCACCTCGGCCCGACCGCCCGCCCGTTCGCCCGGGTCAGCATGGGCCGCGGCAACGGCACGGGAGACGGCACGGAGGGCGCGTACAACGACACCGTCTTCGGTACGTACATGCACGGCCCGGTCATGGCCCGCAACCCGCTCATCGCGGACCTGCTGCTGAAGCTGGCCCTCGACGTGAACGCGCTGCCGCCGGTCGACGACCGGTGGTACGAGGCGCTGCGCGCGGAGCGCATCGCGTCGGCGACGCAGCCCGCGTAGCGACCCCGGACACCACGCGTTGGCCCGGATTTCCCTTGGGAGATCCGGGCCGACGTGCGTTCGTACGACTGATCTGACCAGCATGTGGAGGATGGTTCAGTCCGGCGGGCATCGACTTGTAGGGTGGCCGTAGTTCCAACCGGACGACGTGGTCCGGTCGTCGGCCCACGTTGCAAAGGTCCTGCCTGCCATGCGCATTGGTGTGCTCACTTCCGGAGGCGACTGCCCCGGCCTGAATGCCGTCATCCGCTCCGTCGTACACCGCGCCGTCGTCGACCACGGTGACGAGGTCATCGGGTTCCTGGACGGCTGGAAGGGCCTGCTGGAGGGCGACTACCGCAAGCTGGACCTGGACGCCGTCAGCGGCATCCTGGCCCGCGGCGGCACCATCCTGGGCTCCTCCCGGGTACAGCCCGCGCACCTGCGCGGCGGCGTCGAGACGGCCCGCGGCCACGTCGCGGACCTCGGGCTCGACGCGATCATCCCGATCGGCGGCGAGGGCACGCTCAAGGCGGCGCACCTGCTGTCCGAGGCCGGGCTGCCGATCGTCGGCGTACCGAAGACCATCGACAACGACATCGCCTCGACCGACGTCACCTTCGGGTTCGACACGGCCGTGGGCGTGGCCACCGAGGCCCTCGACCGGCTGAAGACCACCGCCGAGTCGCACCAGCGCGTGATGGTGGTCGAGGTGATGGGCCGGCACACCGGCTGGATCGCCCTGCACTCGGGCATGGCCGCGGGCGCCCACGCGATCGTCGTCCCGGAGCGCCCCTTCGACATCGAGGAGCTGACGGCCATCGTCGGCGAGCGGTTCTCGGCGGGCAAGCGGTTCGCGATCGTCGTGGTCGCGGAGGGCGCCAAGCCCGCGGAGGGCTCCTCCATGTCCTTCGAGCAGGGCGGCACCGACATCTACGGCCACGAGCGGTTCGCCGGCATCGGCAACCGGCTCGCGGTCGAGCTGGAGGACCGCCTCGGCAAGGAGGCTCGTCCGGTGATCCTGGGTCACGTCCAGCGCGGCGGCACGCCGACCGCGTACGACCGGGTGCTCGCCACCCGCTTCGGCTGGCACGCGGTGGAGGCCGCCCACCGGGGCGAGTTCGGCATGCTGACCGCCCTGCGCGGCACGGACATCGTGATGGTCCCGCTGGGCGAGGCCACCCAGACGCTGAAGACGGTCCCGGCCGAGCGGTACGCGGAGGCGGAGACCGTTCTGTGATGTTTCCCCCCTTCTGACACCGCCCCCGGACGCATCGGCGTCCGGGGGCGGCACTACTGTGGTGGGGCACCGCAGTCAAGGGAGTACACGCATGAACCATCTCGCGCACGACGGCATGGATATGGGCGACCTGCCGCCGTTCACCCTCGGGCGCGGGCTGGAGTTCTCGTTCGACGCCTTCTTCCTCATCGGCTCGCTGCTCGGGCTCGGCCTCTACCTCTGGGGCGTCCTGCGGCTGCGCGGGCGCGGCGACTCCTGGCCCGTGGGCCGGAGCATCGCCTTCACCATCGGCGTGCTCACCGTGATGCTGGTGATGTGCACCAAGCTGAACGACTACGGCATGGTCATGTTCAGCGTGCACATGATCCAGCACATGGTCATCAGCATGCTGACCCCGATCCTGCTGCTGCTCGGGGCGCCGGTGACGCTGGCCCTGCGCGCCCTGCCCCCGGCCGCCCGCGGCCACAAGGGGCCGCGCGAGCTGCTGCTGATGCTCCTGCACAGCCGCTACATGAAGGTGATCACCCACCCGGTGTTCACCATCCCCATGTTCATCGCCAGCCTCTACGGCCTGTACTTCACCCCGCTCTTCGACTTCCTGATGGAGTCCAGGACCGGGCACATCGCGATGATGGTGCACTTCCTCGCCGTCGGCCTGATCTTCTTCTGGCCGATCATGGGCGTGGACCCGGGGCCGCACCGCCCCGGCTATGTGATGCGGATGCTGGAACTCTTCGCGGGCATGCCCTTCCACGCCTTCTTCGGCATCGCGCTGATGATGGCGAGCGAGCCGATGATCAAGACGTACGACCACCCGGCCGCGAGCCTCGGCGTCGACCCGCTGCTCGACCAGCAGTGGGGCGGCGGTATCGCCTGGGCCTTCAGCGAGATCCCCTCGGTGCTCGTCCTGATCGCGCTGGTCTACCAGTGGTACCACTCCGAACAGCGGGCGGCGAAGCGCTCCGACCGCGCCGCCGACCGGGACGGCGACAAGGAGCTGGCGGAATACAACGCATATCTGGCCTCGCTCCAAGCGCGTGGACAGTAGCGCCGGGGCACCCGGGCGCGCCACCATGGGGCATGACCGGATCTGTGAAGGCGATGGCCGTGCTCACCTGTGCCGCGCTGGTGGCGGTGGCCGCGTATTCGGTGGCCCTCGGCAGTAACGGCTGGCTGTGGTTCGGGTGGGTCGTACTGGGTCTGCTCACCGCGGGGATGGCCGCCTCCCGCAGCAGCTGACCGTCCGTAGGATGGCGGTCACCACGGGGCGTCGACGGGAGCGGCCGGATGTTCTACCACCTGCTCAAGCACGTACTCCTCGGACCGCTGCTGCGGCTGCTGTTCCGGCCGCGGATCGAGGGCATCGAGCACGTTCCGTCCGAGGGTGCCGCCATCGTCGCGGGCAATCACCTGTCCTTCTCGGACCACTTCCTGATGCCCGCGATCCTGCGGCGGCGGATCACCTTCCTCGCGAAGGCCGAGTACTTCACCGGGCCCGGGCTCAAGGGGCGGCTCACCGCCGCCTTCTTCCGCAGCGCGGGACAGATCCCGGTCGACCGCACCGGCAAGGACGCGGGTCAGGCGGCCCTGCGCGAGGGGCTCGGGGTACTGGCCCGGGGCGAGCTGCTGGGCATCTACCCGGAGGGCACCCGCTCGCACGACGGGCGGCTGTACAAGGGGAAGGTCGGGGTGGCCGCGATGGCGCTCGGCGCCCGGGTGCCCGTCGTGCCCTGCGCGATGGTCGGCACCTTCGAGATCCAGCCGCCGGGACAGAAGATCCCGAAGATCCGGCGGGTGACGATCCGCTTCGGTGCGCCGCTGGAGTTCAGCCGCTACGAAGGGCTGGAGAACGAGCGCGCCGTGCTGCGCGCCGTCACCGACGAGATCATGTACGCCGTCCTCGGCCTGTCCGGGCAGGAGTACGTCGACCGGTACGCCGCCGAGGTCAAGGCCGAGGAGGAGGAGACGCGGAAGAAGGCCCGGCGCACGGGGCGCTGAGCCTTCTCCCGCTGAGATTTCTCCCTACGGCTGTCCCGCTCGGCTACGAGGAGCCGGTCGTCCTCAACGGACGGCCGGAAGCTCCTCGCGGGCCGGCAGGTCGGACGCCGCGCTCTTGGTGAGCGACTTCGCGGCGGCCGGGGCCGGGGCGACCGGAGTGGCGTGCGGACCGCACTTCACGTCCTGCGCGTCGACCTTGCCGGTGAGCAGGTAGGTGTCCACCCGGGTGTTGATGCAGGGGTTCACCAGGCTGGTGACACCGTGCGAGCCCGCGTTCTGCTCGGTGATCAGACGCGAACCGGCGAGGCGGCGGTGCAGCTCGACGCCACCCTCGTACGGCGTGGCCGCGTCGCGCTCGGACTGGACGATCAGCACCGGAGCGATGGTGCCGCGCTTGGCGCCGACCTCGATCGGGTTGTACTGCTTGGACTTCCAGGTCGCGCAGGGCAGGTTCATCCACGCGTTGGACCAGGTCAGGAACGGGTACTTCTCGTTCAGCTTGGTGTTGTCCCGGTCCCACTTGGTCCAGCTGGTGGGCCACTTGGCGTCGGCGCACTCGACCGCGGTGTAGACGGCGTTGCCGTTCTCCGCGGAGATGTTCCCCTGGATGTCGCTCATGTCCGGGGTGTTGGCCTCGATCAGCGGCTTCTCGTCACCGGCCACCCACGCGGCGAAGGCCTGGGCGGTGGGCACCCACGAGGAGTCGTAGTACGGGGCCTTCTGGAAGAAGCCGAGCAGCTCGTTCGGGCCGACCGTTCCGCCGAGCGGCTTGGCCTTGGCCTGGGCGCGCAGCTGCAGCCACTTCGCCTCGACCTTGGCGCGGGTGTCGCCGATGTGGAAGACGTTGTCGTTCTTGGCGACCCAGTCCTCCCAGTCGTTCCAGCGCATCTGGAAGGCCACGTCCTGGCCGAGGTTGGCCTCGTACCAGATGTTGGACTGGTCCGGGTTGACCACGGAGTCGACGATCATGCGGCGCACGTGGGTCGGGAAGAGGGTCGCGTAGACCCCGCCCATGTAGGTGCCGTAGGAGACGCCGAGGAAGTTCAGCTTCTTCTCGCCGAGGGCGGCGCGGATGACGTCCAGGTCGCGCGCCGCGTTCGGCGTGGTCATGAACGGCAGCATCTCGCCGCTGCGCGCCTTGCAGCCGTCCGCGTAGTCGGCGGCGAGCTTGCGCTGGGCGTTCTTGTCGGCCACCGAGTCGGGGACCGGGTCGGCCTTGGGGGCCTTGACGAACTCCTGGGGGTCAATGCAGGAGATCGGCGCCGAGTGGCCGACGCCGCGGGGGTCGAAGCCCACGAAGTCGTACGCCTTGGCGGTGTTGACCCACAGCGGGCTGTTGGTGGTGGTCCGCTTCGGGAAGCGCATGCCGGAGCCACCGGGGCCGCCGGGGTTGTAGACGAGCGCGCCCTGGCGCTCGTCCTTGGTGCCCGTGCTGACGGCACGGTCGACCGCGAGGTCGATGGTCTTGCCGAACGGCTTGCGGTAGTCGAGCGGGACCTTGACCCAGCCGCACTGGATGGGGGCCGCGAAGCCCCAGTCGGCCGGGCAGTCCTTCCACTCGATCCCGCTGCGCGCCGCGCGGGCGGCGGCGATCTGGACGCCCACCGACTCGGCGGCGCCGTTGTCGTAGCTCGCCGGGGCCGCCGAGGCGGACGGCGCCAGCAGCAGGCTCGCCGCCAGCGTGCCGGTGATGAGAGTGGCAGCGCTCCCCAGCGCTGCGTTGCGTATCACGTGGTTGTTCCCCCTGCGTCAGGTGCCGCCGTGGGCGGCCGACTTCGGACACGTGCATATGACGTGCAGGGGGATCTTCGCGCCTGACCTATACGCGACAACAGAGCGCGGTCATGTTTTTTGCCAACCCGATATCCGGATTGAGGTGTACCGCTGAGCGGTGTCCCGGTTCGTCCCGGGATCAGCAAAATCAGCCCCGCCGGCGTTTGAGGCGCCCCCGGAGGGCAGAAGGGCCGCCAGGCGGCCGCGACACGGCGAACGCTAGCTGTACGTGCGCAACGCCTCGTCCAACACCGCGCGCAGCGCCAGCGCGTCCGCGGCCAGCGCCGTGACCAGCACGGCGGGCCCGGCCAGCGGGGTGACGGCCGCCAGCTCGCCCAGCATCGCGGCGGCGGGCGGCCGCCCGTCGAAGGCCGGGTCGACGATGAGCAGTTGACCCAGCGCCCGGTGTCCGGCGAGTCCGGCCGGGCCGTCCCAGCCACCGGGGGCGCCCGGACCGCAGGCGAGTTCCTGGTCCAGCAGCGGCGAGCCGTCCCGGTGGACGGTGAGCCGGCTGCGCAGCAGGCCCGACGGCTCGCCGGCCCGGCCCAGCACCTGCTCCTCGCGCAGCACCAGCCGTGCGGTGGCGGCCAGTTCGACCCGGGTGCGCACCCACAGGTCACTGCCCTGGACCGAGACCAGCTGCTCGGGCAGCCAGCGCACCGCCGCGCCCTCGTCCAGGGTCAGCGTGGTCTCGTACAGCGCGGGCGCGCCGCCCCGGCCGGGCAGGGCGAGGGTGGCGGCGGCCGTCCCGAGGGCGAGCCGGGCGCCGGGGCCCGCGCTCGCCTCGACGGTGAGGTGGTCCCCGCCGAGCGGTGCGCTCATCGCCCCGACGAGGGTGACCCGCGCCTCCCCCGGGTCGCTCCCCCGGGTGCGGCGCAGCGCGAAGGGACCCTCCCCGTGGAGCAGGGGCAGGGCGGTGCCGCCGCGGCCGTCGGCGACGGCGCGGATGCGGGCGGTGGCCCGCAGCCCCGCGGCCGGTACGGCCGGAGCGGGGGCCCCGGCCGGGGCCGCGGCGGTGGTCACCGGGCCGCCCAGGCGGCGATGTGTCCGCGCACCCACTCGGCGACCGGGGCCACCCCGTCCGGGCCGCGCAGCGACTGGAAGGCGACGGGGAGTTCACCGCGCTGCTCGGCGGCGTCGCGGGCCATCCGGTCCAGGTCGGAGCCGACGTAGGGGGCCAGGTCGGTCTTGTTGACGATGAGCAGGTCGGCGGTGGTCACACCGGGTCCGCCCTTGCGCGGGATGTCGTCGCCGCCCGCCACGTCGATCACGAAGATCTGCGCGTCGACCAGACCGCGCGAAAAGGTGGCGGTCAGGTTGTCGCCGCCGGATTCGACGAGCACCAGGTCCAGCGGACCGATCGCGTCCTCCAGCTCCTCCACCGCCTCCAGGTTGGCGGAGATGTCGTCGCGGATCGCGGTGTGCGGGCAGGCGCCGGTCTCCACGGCGGCGATCCGCTCGGGCGGCAGCACCGCCTCGCGGAGCAGGAACTCGGCGTCCTCGCGGGTGTAGATGTCGTTGGTGACGACGGCCATCGAGAACTCCGCGCGCAGCGCCCGGCACAGCGCGGCGACGGTGGCGGTCTTGCCGGAGCCGACCGGTCCGCCGAGGCCGATGCGCAGGGCGCGGCGGGAGCCGTCGGCGCGCAGCGGCGCGGCGCTGTGGGAGTGCCGGTGCGGGAAGGTCCCGGCGTGGTCGAGGTGCATGGGGGCTCCTTGGGGGCGGGGCGGGTCGGGTGAGTCGGGTGCTTTCAGGAGGCGAAGAGGCGTACGGGCCAGGCCGCGTGCGCCTCGGCGGCGATCTCCAGCAGCGGGGAGGAGGCGGCGGGCAGCGCCTCCGGCCCGGCGGAGAGGGCGAGCCGGGCGGCGTCCGCCGCCCGGGCGGCCACCTCGTCCAGGGCCGGAGCGAGCCGGGCGAGCACCCCGCTCGCCTCGAAGGGGTCCAGGCCCAGCAGCCGCACGGTCGCGGTGGCCGGTCCCCCGACGGCCTCGTACGCCGCCACGTGCGCGGCGTCGAGCGGCCCGAGCCCGGCGGCCCGGGCGGTGACGCCGAGCACCACGGGCTGGTGGGCCCCGCGCGGGAAGGCGGCGGCCAGCGCTTCGAGTTCCGCCGAGGGCCAGGTGGCCCGGGCGGCCCGGAGCAGCTGGCGGCCGAGCCGCCGGGCGGCGGCCCGCAGCGCGGGCGACGGCGTACGGGCGTCGGCGGCGGCGTCCAGGACGGCGGGGTCCATGCCGAGGGCGGCCGCGGCGGCCAGCGCGGCCGCGACCAGTCCCGCGGTGTGCAGCCGTCCCCGGCAGAACGCTTCGAGCGTGACGTCGTCATGGATGCGGCCCGCCTTGACGGCGGCCTCGGCCCCGCCGGAGTGCGCGTGGCCTCCGGCGGGGAAGCGGCCGTCGGCGAGGACGAGCAGGGCTGCGAGGCTCATCAGAACAGGCCCATCAGAACAAGAAGTAACGCTGGGCCATGGGGAGTTCCGCCGCGGGGGCGGGTTCCACGACCTCGCCGTCGATGGTCACGGTGAAGGTGTCCGCGTCCACCTCGACGCGCGGGCGCGCGTCGTTGTTGCGCATGTCCTCCTTGGTGACCTTGCGGGTGCTCTCGATCGCCACGAACGACTTGCCCAGCTCCAGGCGTTCGGGCAGGCCGTCCTCGATGGCGGGCTGGGAAGTGAAGTTGAGCGAGTTGTAGGCGGCCGACCGGCCGGTGGCGCCGAACATGGGCCGGGGCAGCACGGGCTGCGGGGTGGGGATGGAGCCGTTGGCGTCGCCCATCTGCGCGTAGGCGATCTGGCCGCCCTTGACCACCACGTCGGGCTTGACCCCGAAGAAGGCGGGGTTCCACATCACCAGGTCGGCGAGCTTGCCGGTCTCGACCGAGCCGATCTCGCGGGCGAGGCCCTGGGCCACGGCCGGGTTGATCGTGTACTTGGCGACGTAGCGCCGCACCCGGTGGTTGTCGGCGGGTCCGTCGCCCGGCAGGAAGCCGCGCCGCTTCTTCATCACGTGCGCGGTCTGCCAGGTCCGCATGACGACCTCGCCGATCCGGCCCATCGCCTGGGCGTCGGAGGAGATGATCGAGATGGCGCCGAGGTCGTGCAGGACGTCCTCGGCCGCGATGGTGGAGGGCCGGATCCGGGACTCGGCGAAGGCGAGGTCCTCGGGCACGGCGGGGTTGAGGTGGTGGCAGACCATCAGCATGTCGAGGTGTTCCTCGATGGTGTTGACGGTGTGCGGCCGGGTCGGGTTGGTCGAACTGGGCAGGATGTTCGGCTCGGAGACCACGGTGATGATGTCGGGTGCGTGCCCGCCGCCCGCGCCCTCGGTGTGGTACGAGTGGATGGTCCGCCCGCCGATGGCCGCGAGGGTGTCGGCGACGAACCCGGCCTCGTTGAGGGTGTCCGTGTGGATGGCGACCTGCGCCCCGGTCTCGTCGCAGACGCTCAGGCAGGCGTCGATGACGGCGGGGGTGGCCCCCCAGTCCTCGTGGATCTTGAAGCCGAGGGCGCCGCCGCGCAGCTGGGAGTACATGGCGTCGCGGGACATGGTGGTGCCCTTGCCCAGCAGGCCGATGTTGACCGGGGAGTTCTCCAGCGCGGCGAACATCCGGGCGAGGTGCCAGGGACCGGGGGTGACCGTGGTCGCCTTGGAGCCTTCGGCGGGGCCGGTGCCGCCGCCGACGAGCGTGGTGATGCCGGAGGCGAGGGCCTCGTCGATGATGGTCGGCGAGATGAAGTGGACGTGGGTGTCGATGCCGCCCGCGGTGACGATCTTCCCGTTGCCCGCGATGATCTCGGTCTCGGGGCCGATGACGAGTGTCGGCTCAACCCCGTCCATGGTGTCCGGGTTGCCCGCCTTGCCGATGCCGCAGATCCGGCCGTCGCGGATGCCGATATCGGCCTTCACGATGCCCCAGTGGTCCAGCACGACCGCGCCGGTGATCACGGTGTCGGGCGCGCCCTCGGCGCGGGTGGTGCGGGCCTGGCCCATCGACTCGCGGATCACCTTGCCGCCGCCGAAGACCGCTTCGTCGCCGGAACGTCCGGGACCGCCGCTGAGGTCCTGCTCGATCTCGACGAAGAGGTCGGTGTCGGCCAGCCGGATCCGGTCACCCGCGGTCGGCCCGAAGAGGTCGGCGTACTCCTGCCGCGTCAGCTCAGCCATCGAGCGGCCCTCCGGTCTCCCCGCGCAGCCCGGGCACGACCCGCAGCCCGGCGAGCGGTACGAGTTCCACCGCGACCGGGATGCCCGGCTCGAAGCGGACGGCCGTACCGGCCGCGATGTTCAGCCGGAGCCCGTGGGCGGCCGGCCGGTCGAAGTCCAGGCCGGGGTTGACCTCGGCGAAGTGGTAGTGGGAGCCGACCTGGACGGGCCGGTCGGCAGCGTTGAGCACGGTGAGACGGGTGACGGCGCGGCCCTCGTTGAGGCGCACCGGCCCGTCCCCGAAGCGGATTTCGCCGGGGATCATGACGGGTACTGCCTCTCAGACGATGGGGTCGTGAACGGTGACGAGCTTGGTGCCGTCGGGGAAGGTCGCTTCGACCTGGACGTCGTGGATCATCTCGGGGATGCCCTCCATGACCTCCGCCCTGGTCAGCACGGTCCGCCCGGAGGCCATCAGTTCGGCCACCGTCCGGCCGTCGCGGGCCCCTTCGAGGATGTGGGTGGTGATCAGCGCGATCACCTCGGGGTGGTTGAGGAGGACCCCGCGCGCCCTTCGCTTCTCAGCCACATCGGCTGCCACATGGATCAGGAGTCTTTCCTGCTCGTGCGGTGTGAGTTGCACCCGTATCACCCGGTTTCTCGACATCTTCGACTGCGCGCCGTGCGAGACCCTATCCGCCTTCAACACTTTGTTGACCTGCCCATATGCCGCTCAAGCAGTTCTTGTCCAACGAGGGACAAGACTTTCCGGAGCGCACACCCTGGCTTTGCCATGTCTTGGCTGAATACAGACGGTTGGAGCCCCGGCCCGGCCCTCTGTCCGATGCCAGGCCGACGTCACGCTAGGGCGCCGGGTTTTCCGTCTCGTTAACTCACGTTTCCACCGGGGACCGGGTTCAGCGGCCCCTTATTCCCGGGCTCCGCGTCGTATACGGCGGTAGCTTGACCCCGGGCGACCCGCCCCCGACAAGGGAGAAATGTGTACTACAACCCCGTACGCCACATCACCTTCGACGCACTCGACCCCTACAAGGTGGCCGGGTTCTGGGCCGCGGTGACCGGCTACTCGATGCAGGCGGACGATTTCGAGGGAGACCCCGAGATCCTGCTGACCACCGACCAGCCCGGGGTGCCGGGACTGCTCTTCATCCGGGTGCCCGACGCCAAAAGCGTGAAGAACCGGGTACACCTGGACATTTCGCCGCCCACGGGCACCCGTGACGAAATGGTCGAGCGCCTGCTGGGCCTCGGCGCGCGGGTCGTGGACGACCAGCGCCGCGCGGACGGCACCGGCTGGGTGGTCCTGGCCGACCCCGAGGGCAACGAGCTGTGCATAGAGCGCAGCGGCCCGGAGCGCGGTCAGGGCTGACAGCGGTCAGGTCTGGGCGCGGCCACGTCTGGGCGCGGTCAGTTCTGACAGGCGGGGCGGGCCGCGGGGGCGGTCCAGGGCAGGGCGATCCACACGGTCTTGCCGCCGTCCTCGGTGGGGCTCACCGAGAGCCGCCCGCCCGATTCCGCCGTGAGCCAGCGGATGATGACCATACCCCGGCCGTTGTCCTGCTGGACCGCGGCCGGGAGCCGCTTGGGCCAGCGCGGGTGACTGTCGGTCACCCCGACCCGGAGCAGTTCCTCGCGCTCCAGGCGGATGTCGACGGTGAAGGTGGGCGACTGCCCGAAGGTGTGCTGCACCGCGTTGGTGGCGAGTTCCGAGACGATCAGCCGGACGGTGTCCGCGGTGTCGGCGTCATCGGGAAGTCCCCATCCGCTGAGCACGTCCGCCACATAGCGGCGGGCAGTGGAGACCGAGGCGGGATCGCTCGGCAGAGTGACGGATGCTTCCTGGTGGTCTGCCATGGCGCGGTCCCTTTCCCACCGGAGCGCAATGCCCCGGATCTGTGCTGAGCGCCAGAGTGCCACTCATTGTCCCGGCCCGGCTGCCGTTCACCCAAGATCTGCATATATCTGTCCCTCGTTGCGGTGAACTCTGCTACGGAAGACCGTATTTGGACGGCAGACTGGTGCGAGCTGTGCCGGTGGAAGGAGGCGGGTGTGCAGCACGGTCCCGCGGTGCGCCGGCGCAAGCTCGGCGAGGAACTGCGTGCGCTCCGCGACCGGTCCGGACTCACCAGTGGTGAGGCGGCCCGGATCGTGGGGTGGCACCAATCGAAGATCAGCCGGATCGAGACCGGCCGCAGCGGCGTCAAGCCCGAGGACGTGCGGCTGCTCCTCGACGCCTACGGCGGCGTGGGTGCCCAGCAGCGCGCCCTGCTGGAGGCGCTCTCGGTCTCGGCCGCGGGCCCCGGCACCGAGATCGGCCGCGGACCCCAGTGGTGGCACGACTACCGCGGCCTGCTGCCGCAGGAGTACCGGGACTTCATCAGCCTGGAGGCGGGGGCCCGCTCCGCGCGCACGGTCGAGCTGTCGGTGGTTCCCGGTCTGCTGCAGACCCCCGCGTACGCCCGGGCCGTGACCCGCGCCGCGCTGGGCGGGCTGCCGGAACCGAAGGTGGACGCGCTGGTCGACGTACGCCTCGCCCGGCAGTCGGTGCTGCGGACGGATCCGCCGCTGGAGCTGAGCGCGGTGCTCGACGAGGCGGTGCTGCGGCGGCAGATCGGCGGTCCGGGGGTGATGGCGGAGCAGCTCCGGTTCCTGGTGGAGGTGGCCCGGCTGCCCCAAGTCCGGCTCCAGGTACTGCCGTTCAGCGTGGGGGGTCATCTCGGCCTGACCGGACCGTTCGTAATTTTCTCATTTCCGAACATCGCCGATCTGGATGTGGTGGTACTCGACCATTTGACGAGTAGCCTCTATCTGGAGCGGAAGGAAGACCTTGAGGCGTACAGCGCCGCGTTCCGCACCATCCAGGCGCACGCCCTCCCGCCCCATGACTCGTCGGATCTGATCAGCGCACTCGCTGACGACGCGTAAGGAGGCACCCCCGTGTCCGCAACCCCCTTATCCACCAGCGGACTTCTGAACAGCGCGCGGTGGCGGCGCAGCAGCCGCAGCACCGGAATGAACAACTGTGTGGAAACCGCCGCCCTCAGCGGCGGCCTGCTGGCCGTCCGCGACTCCAAGCGGGCGGACGGCCCGGCCGTGCTCTTCACCGGGCCGGCCTGGGACGGTTTCCTCACGCTGGTACGGGCGGACCTCGCCCCGTAACCAGTGGTCCGTGACTAGTGGTCCGTGGCTCCGGCCGGCGCGGTCGCGAGGATCGTGTCCACGGCCCGGGTGATCTCCTCCCCCGTGAGATCCCCCCGGGCGGTCAGCCGCAGCCGGGAGATGCCGTCCGGCACGGACGGTGGCCGGAAACAGCCCACGGAAAGACCTGCCTCGCGGCAGTCGGCGGCCCAGCGCAGTGCCGCCGCGGCCGACGGGGCCCGTACCGACACCACGGCCGCGTCCGGCCGGGCCGCGGTCAGGCCGGACGCGGTGAGCCGCCTGTACAGCCGGTCGGCCACCTCACGGGCCCGCGCCGCCCGTTCCGGTTCGCGCCGGAGCAGGCGCAGGCTCGCGAGGGCCGCGCCCGCGGCGGCCGGCGCCAGCCCGGTGTCGAAGATGAAGGTCCGGGCGGTGTTGACCAGGTGCCGGATCACCCGGGCCGGCCCCAGGACCGCCCCGCCCTGGCTGCCCAGGGACTTCGAGAGGGTCAGCGTCGCCACCACGTCGGGGGCGCCCGCGAGCCCGGCGGCGTGCAGCGCGCCGCGGCCGCCCTCGCCCAGCACCCCGAGCCCGTGCGCGTCGTCCACGACCAGGGCCGCGCCGGACTCCCGGCACACGGCGGCGTACTCCGCGAGCGGCGCGGCGTCCCCGTCCACGGAGAACACCGAGTCGCTGACGAGCAGCGCCCGCCCCTGGTGCCCGGCCAGCGCCTTGCGCGCGGTGGCCGGATCCGCGTGCGGGATCACCTCGGTCCGGGCCCGCGAGAGCCGGCAGCCGTCGACGATCGAGGCGTGGTTCCCGGCGTCGGAGACGACCATGGTGTCCCGGTCGCTGAGCGCCGTGACGGCGGCGAGGTTGGCGGCGTACCCGGAGGACAGCACGAGCGCCGCCTCGAACCCGCAGAAGGCGGCCAGCTCCCGCTCCAGCTCGGCGTGCAGTTCGGTGGTCCCGGTGACCAGCCGCGACCCGGTGGCTCCGGCGCCCCAGCGTGCGGCCGCCGCCCGCGCGCCCTCGACGGTCTCGGGGTGCCGGGTCAGTCCGAGGTAGTCGTTGCTCGCGAGGTCGAGGAGGGGCGAGGAGGCAGGGCGCGGGCGCAGCGTCCGGACCAGCCCGGCGCGCTCCCGGGACCGCTCCGCGTCATCGGTCCAGGCGAAGACATCGGCGGGGTCGGGGATGTGCTGGGGCATCGGCGGATCCTCGTTTTTGTCGGCAGTCGACAGACCTGCCCGACCCTAGCCGCCGTGACTCCAGCGCCAGGTGTGGTGATACACACACTCCGATCCGGCCATGTTGTGCGATCTCTCCTTGGCCGGGAGTGGTCGTGTGGTCCAGGATCGGCGTCATGGACCTGCTGAACACCCTGGTGGACAAGGGGCTGCGGCGCGAGCTGCCGACCCGCGAAGAGGCACTTGCCGTACTGGCGACCTCGGACGACGAACTGCTCGACGTGGTGGCCGCTGCCGGCAAGGTGCGCCGCCAGTGGTTCGGGCGCCGGGTCAAGCTGAACTACCTGGTCAACCTGAAGTCGGGCCTGTGCCCGGAGGACTGCTCCTACTGTTCCCAGCGTCTGGGTTCGAAGGCGGAGATCCTGAAGTACACGTGGCTGAAGCCGGAGGAGGCCTCGCAGGCCGCCGCGGCCGGGGTCGCGGGCGGCGCGAAGCGCGTGTGCCTGGTGGCGAGCGGCCGCGGGCCGACCGACCGGGACGTGGAGCGGGTCGGCAAGACCATCGCCGCGATCAAGGAGCAGAACGAGGACGTCGAGGTCTGCGCCTGCCTGGGTCTGCTGTCGGACGGTCAGGCGGAGCGGCTGCGCGACGCGGGCGCCGACGCCTACAACCACAACCTCAACACGTCCGAGGCGACGTACGGGGCGATCACCAAGACCCACACCTACGCGGACCGCGTGGACACCGTGCAGAAGGCGCACGCGGCGGGCCTCTCCGCCTGTTCGGGCCTGATCGCGGGCATGGGCGAGAGCGACGAGGACCTCGTCGACGTCGTCTACTCGCTGCGCGAGCTGGACCCGGACTCGGTGCCGGTCAACTTCCTGATCCCGTTCGAGGGCACCCCGCTCGCCAAGGAGTGGAACCTCACCCCGCAGCGCGCGCTGCGCATCCTCGCGATGGTCCGCTTCGTGTGCCCCGACGTCGAGGTCCGCCTCGCGGGCGGGCGCGAGGTGCACCTGCGCACGATGCAGCCGCTCGCGCTGCACCTGGTCAACTCGATCTTCCTCGGCGACTACCTCACCAGTGAGGGCCAGGCCGGTCAGGCCGACCTCGACATGATCGCGGACGCCGGTTTCGAGGTGGAGGGCGCGGGTACCTCGACCCTCCCCGCGCACCGCTCGGACGTCTCGGCGGCGGCCGGTGGCTGCGGCTCGCACGGCGGGGGCGCTTCCGTATGCGGTTCGGCCCCGGCTTCCTCCGCCGACGCGGGGACGGGCGGCGCGGGCTGCGGCTCGGCGTGCGGCGGCTGCTCCGGCCACTCCGCGGAGCCGGCCGACGCTGCCGTACCGGCCCAGGCCGCGGCGCCTCAGTCCCCGTCGGGGCAGGCCGCGGCCGGTGAGGTGCGCCCGGACCTGGTGGCCGTGCGCCGCCGCGGCGCGGGAACGGAACTCGCGCCCAATGCCTGATCCGCACCACCCGCACGACCCGCTGCCGGCCGCCGATCTCCTCGCGCTGGACCGGCAGCACGTCTGGCATCCGTACGGACCCATGCCCGGGCGCCAGGAGCCGCTGATCGTCTCCTCCGCCTCGGGCGTCCGGCTGCGGCTCGCCCAGGCCTCGGAGGGCCATGACGAGCTGGTCGACGGCATGTCCTCCTGGTGGTCCGCCATCCACGGCTACAACCACCCGGTGCTCAACGAGGCCGTACGGGACCAGCTCGGCCGGATGTCACACGTGATGTTCGGCGGGCTCACCCATGAGCCCGCCGTCCGGCTCGCGGCGAAGCTGGTCGAGATCACCCCGGACGGCCTGGAGCACGTCTTCCTCGCCGACTCCGGCTCGGTCTCGGTCGAGGTCGCGGTCAAGATGTGCCTCCAGTACTGGACTTCGGTGGGCCGCCCGGGCAAGCACCGCCTGCTCACCTGGCGCGGCGGCTACCACGGGGACACCTGGCAGCCGATGTCCGTGTGTGACCCCGAGGGCGGGATGCACGAGCTGTGGCAGGGCATGCTGCCGCGTCAGCTCTTCGCGCAGGAGCCGCCCGGCGGCTTCGACGCACCCGTGGATCCGGCGTACGTCGAGCACCTGCGCGGCCTGATCTCCGCGCACGCGGACGAACTGGCCGCGGTGATCGTGGAGCCGGTGGTCCAGGGCGCGGGCGGCATGCGCTTCCACTCCCCCGGCTACCTGCGGGTGCTGCGCGAGCTGTGCGACGAGTACGACGTGCTCCTGATCCTGGACGAGATCGCGACCGGATTCGGGCGCACCGGTGCCCTGTTCGCCGCCGACCACGCGGGGATCACCCCGGACGTGATGTGCCTCGGCAAGGCGCTGACCGGCGGGTACCTGACGCTCTCGGCGACGCTCTGCACCCCACGGGTGGCGGACGGGATCTCGCGGGGCGAGGTGCCGGTGCTGGCCCACGGGCCGACGTTCATGGGCAATCCGCTGGCCGCCTCGGTGGCGCTGGCCTCGCTCGACCTGCTGCTGTCGCAGGACTGGGCGCGGGAGGTCAAGCGGATCGGGGCCGGGCTGCTGGAGGGACTGGCTCCGGCGGCCGGCCTGCCCGGGGTGAAGGACGTACGGGTGCTCGGCGCGATCGGCGTGGTGCAGCTGGACCACGACGTCGACATGGCGGCGGCGACCCGGGCGGCCGTCCGGGAGGGTGTGTGGCTGCGTCCCTTCCGGGACCTGATCTACACGATGCCGCCGTTCGTGACGGGCGACGGTGATGTCGCACGGATCTGCCGTGCGGTGTGCGCGGCGGCGCGGGAAGGCTGACCGGTTCGATGGGTACGGGTGCGATGGGTACGGGTGCGATGAGTGAGGGTGCGATGGGTACGGGGCCGCTTCCCGCGGGTGTGGTGGTGGTGTCCGGTACGGGCACCGAGATCGGGAAGACCGTCGTCACCTCGGCGATCGCGGCGGCGGCCGTCGCCGCCGGGCGCTCGGTGGCCGTGCTCAAGCCCGCGCAGACCGGGGTCGGGCCGGGTGAGGACGGTGACACGGCCGAGGTGCGGCGGCTCGCGGGCGCCGGGGTGACCACGCTGGAGCTGGCGCGCTACCCGGAGCCCTTGGCTCCGGACACCGCGGCCCGGCGGTCCGGGCTGGCGACGGTCGGGCCCGCCGAGGTGGCGGAGGCCGCCGCGAAGCTGGCCACGGAGCACGACCTGGTCCTCGTCGAGGGCGCGGGCGGGCTGCTCGTGCGCTTCGACGAGGCCGGCAACACCCTCGCCGACGCGGCCCGGCTGCTGCGGGCCCCGGTGCTGCTCGTGGTCCCCGCCGGACTCGGCACCCTCAATTCGGCCGCGCTGACCGGCGAGGCGCTGCGGGCCCGTGAGCTGACGGGCCTCGGGCTCGTGGTGGGCAGCTGGCCCACCGCACCCGACCTCGCCTCCCGCTGCAATCTGGCCGACCTCCCGACGGTCTCCGCGATGCCCCTGCTCGGGGCGGTCCCGGAAGCCTCGGGCACCCTCGCGCCGACGGCGTTCCGTACGGCCGCGCCCGGCTGGCTGGCCCCGGCCCTCGGCGGCGGCTGGTCCGCGACGGAGTTCCTGCGGACCTGGGCCTGAGACCCAGGCCTGAGACCTGGGCCTGAGCACCACCCCCTGCGGCGCGTCGTGGTGAACCCCGCGCCGGAGGGGGTGGCGGCCCCCGACGGGGGGAGACTGAAGACATGCGTACGTCCGTCGTAGGAGGTTCGTCATGTCACCGCGCCCCCCGCAGGCCTTGCCCCGGGACGCCGTCCACCACCCCGTTTTCGCCCGCTTCTACGCCCGGATGAGTGTCCAGGCCGATGTCCGCGGCGGACTCGCCGCGCTGCGCGCGGAGCTGCTGCACGGCCTCTCCGGCCGGATCATCGAGATCGGCGCGGGGAACGGGCTGAACTTCGCCCACTACCCGCGCGCCGTGAGCGAGGTCGTCGCCGTCGAACCCGAGCGGACCCTGCGCCGCCTCGCGGCCTCCGCCGCGCTGCGCGCCGAGGTCCCCGTGGACGTCGTACCGGGCGCCGCCGAGGCCCTCCCGGTCAAGAGCGAGGCCTTCGACGCGGCCGTGGCCTCGCTGGTGCTGTGCACCGTACGGGACCTGCCGCGCTCGCTCGCCGAACTGCACCGGGTCATCCGGCCGGGCGGTGAGCTGCGCTTCTTCGAGCACGGGCTGGCACCCGGGCCCACGATGGCCGGGTTCCAGCGCGCGCTGGACCGGACCGTGTGGCCCCGGCTGTTCGGCGGCTGCCACACCGCGCGGGACACGCTGGCCGCGATCGAGGCCGCCGGGTTCCGGATCGTCGAGCAGCGCGGGGTGCGGGTGCCGGAACGCGGACCCGCGCTGCCGACCTCGTACTGCGTGATCGGATCGGCCCGGCGCTCCGACGACTGAACGGTCGGCCATTGCGCGGGGACGGGTGCCCGTGTTTGGCTCTCGGCCATGATCGATCTGCGCATACGGGCCGCCGACCCGGCCGAGGCCCAGGACGTCCTCGCCTTCTGGAAGGAAGCGGCGGAAGGCACCTCCATCACGGACGACGTGGACGGAGTGACCCGGCTCATCCGGCGCGATCCGGACGCCCTGATCCTCGCCGAGGCCGACGGGGTCCTGGTGGGATCCGTCATCGCGGGCTACGACGGCTGGCGCTGCTCGCTCTACCGGCTGGCGGTGCTTCCCTCGCACCGGCGGCAGGGGATCGCCACCGCGCTCCTGGACGCCGCCGAGCGGCGCTTCCTGGACGTGGGCGGGCGGCGCGGGGACGCCATGGTGCTGGAGGCGAACGAGCGGGCGCAGCGGGCGTGGGCCGCGGCCGGGTACCACCGCGAGGAGCGCTGGCGGCGCTGGGTCAAGCCGTTCGGCCTGGGGTAGCACGATGCGGATACTTTGCTGATCCTTTACCCTGTGGGGGACGGTTCCCCTCGAGCCGTTCCCTCAAACGAAAGGTGTGAGCGTCCGCCCATGGGCGAGCCTCCCAGTCCCCTTCCTCTTCCTCCATTTCGGCGACATCGCGCGATACCCCTCCTCCTGTCTGACCATGGGACGGAGGTGAACCGATGACCGAAGTGCTTCTGCTCGTCGTCGCGCTGCTGCTCTGTCTCGCGTGCGGGGCCTTCGTCGCGGCCGAATTCTCGCTGACGACCATCGAGCGCAGTGAGCTCGAACGGGCCGTCGAGCGCGGCGAGCGCGGGGCCGACAGCGCCCTCGCCGCCGTCCGGAGCCTGACGTTCCAGCTCTCCGGCGCCCAGCTCGGCATCACCGTGACCGGCCTGGTCATCGGCATGATCTCCAAGCCCTCGATCTCCGCCCTTCTCAAGGGTCCGTTCGAGGCCATGGGACTGTCGGCCGGAGCCGCGTCCTCCACCGCCCTGGTCCTGGGCACCGCCGTGTCCACCGTCGTCCTGATGGTCGTCGGCGAGCTGGTGCCCAAGAACTGGGCGATCTCCTCCCCGCTGGCCGTCGCCAAGCGCGTGGCGACCATGCAGCGGATGTTCAGCCGGGCCTTCCGGCCCCTGATCAGCCACCTCAACACCACGGCCAACCACATGGTGCGCCGCTTCGGCATGGAGCCCGCCGAGGAGCTGGCCTCCGCGCGCAGCCCGCAGGAGCTGGTGGCGCTCGCGCGGCACTCGGCGAAGGCGGGAGCGCTGGAGAAGGACACCGCCGAACTGTTCGTGCGGACCCTGAACCTGGCCGATCTGACCGCGGAGAACGTGATGACCCCGCGGGTCCAGGTCACCGCCCTGGACGTGCAGACGACGGCGGAGGACGTGGCGAACGCGACCATGGCCACCGGCCTGTCCCGCTTCCCCGTCTACCGGGGCAGCCTCGACAGCGTCGTCGGCACCGTCCACATCAAGGACGTACTGGCGCTGCCCGCCGCCGAACGCCACCGCTACCCGGTGTCGCAGCTGCTGCGCGAGCCGCTGCTCGTCCCCGAGTCGCTGACCGTGGACCGGCTGCTGGACCGGCTGTCCGGCAAGCAGACGATGGCCGTGGTGATCGACGAATACGGCGGCACGGCCGGCGTGGCCACGCTGGAGGACATCGTCGAGGAGGTCGTGGGCGAGGTCCGCGACGAGCACGACCCGCACGAGACCCCGGACCTGGCCCCGGCCGGTACGGACGCCTCCGGCCGCCTGCTCTACTCCGCCGACGGCGCGGCCCGTACCGACCAGCTGGAGCGGATCGGGCTGCGGGTGCCGGACGGCCCGTACGAGACCCTGGCCGGACTGCTGGCGACCGAGCTGGGCCGCATACCGGTGGTCGGCGACAGCGTGCACCTCGGCGGCTGGCAACTGGAGGTCGTGGACGCCAGCGGGCGGCGGGCCGCGCGCGTGCTGCTGCACGTTCCGGTCGAGGAGCCCGCGGAAGAATCCCGCGGCGCCACCCGCAGGAGACACGGCAAGAAGAGCGGCGACACGCACCCGGAGGAGGGCCGATGACCGCGATCCAACTGCTGATCGGCCTGGCGACCCTGGTCGTCAACGCCTTCTTCGTCGGCGCGGAGTTCGCGCTGATCTCGGTCCGGCGCAGCCAGATCGAGCCGTACGCCGAGCAGGGCGACCGGCGGGCCCGGGCCGTGCTGTGGGGCCTGGAGCACGTGTCGGCCCTGATGGCGGCGGCCCAGCTGGGCATCACCCTGTGCACCCTGGTGCTCGGTGTGGTCGCCGAGCCGGCCATCGCCCACCTGCTCACCCCGCTCTTCGACCTGATCGGGGTGCCGTCCGGGGTGACCCACGCGATCTCCTTCGTGGTGGCGCTGGCACTGGCGACGTACCTGCACATGCTCTTCGGCGAGATGCTGCCGAAGAACGTGGCGCTGGCCGAGCCGGTCCGTACGGCGCTGCTCCTCGGTCCGCCGCTGGTGACCCTGACGCGGGGGCTGCGGCCGGTGATCTTCGCGATCAACGCCTTCGCCAACGCACTGCTGCGGATGCTGCGCGTCGAGGTGAAGGACGAGGTCGCCGCGACCTTCTCGGACGACGAGCTGGCCCGGATCGTCAAGGACTCCAGCGCGGCGGGGCTGATCGACGGCCGGGCGAGCGAGCGGCTGCACGACGCCCTGGAACTGGGCCGCCGGCCCGTCATAGACGTGGCGCTGCCCGTGGACCGGGTGGTCTCGGCCGGGGAGGGCATCACGCCCGAGGGGCTGGAGCGGCTCTCCGCCGCCTCCCGGTACTCGCGGTTCCCCGTGCTCGACGCGCAGCAGAAGATCCTCGGCTACCTGCACGTCAAGGACGCCCTGGAGGTGACCGCGCGCGACGAGGCCTTCCCGGTCTCCGCGCTGCGGCCGATCGCCCAGGTACGGGCCGAGACCCCGCTGGACGACGTCCTGACCGCCATGCGGCGCAGCCGCACGCACCTGGCGGCGGTCCTCGGGGCGGACGGGGTCATGACCGGCCTGGTCACGATGGAGGACGTGCTGCGCGAGCTGTTCGGGAACCAGCCCGCGGCGTAGCGGCCCGGGACGCCGGGCGGTGCCCCGGTCCGCTCGCAGGACCGGGGAACCGCGCGGTAACATCGCTCCGCCATGGAGATGAATGCGTCTTACACGAGTCTGGTCGCGGTCGGCGACTCCTTCACCGAGGGCATGTCCGACGAGCTGCCGGACGGCTCCTACCGGGGCTGGGCCGATCTGCTCGCCGCCCGTCTCGCGGCCCGCGAACCCGGGTTCCGCTACGCGAACCTCGCGGTCCGCGGGAAGCTGATCGGCCAGATCGCCGAGGAGCAGGCCCCCCTCGCCGCCTCGATGGGCGCGGACGTGGTCACCCTGGTGGGCGGGCTGAACGACACCCTGCGCCCCAAGGTCGACATGGGGCGGGTACGCGGCCACCTGGAGGCCGCCGTGGAAACGCTGGCCCCCGCCTGCGGACAGCTCGTCCTGATGCGCTCGCCCGGCCGCCGGGGACCGGTGATGGAACGTTTCCGCCCGCGCATGGAAGAGCTGTTCGTCATCATCGAGGAACTGGCGGCGCGGCACGGAGCGCTGGTCGTCGACCTCTACGGCGCCCCCGTCCTCGGCGACCAGCGGCTCTGGCACGCCGACCGGCTGCACCTGACCGGCGAGGGCCACCGCCGGGTCGCCGAGGCCGTGTGGCAGGCCCTGGGCCTGCCCGCGGAAGACGACTGGCGCAGCCCGCTGCCCGCCTCCCCGCCGCCGGGCTGGGGCGTCCGCCGCGTCCACGACGCGCGCTTCGCCCGCGAGCACCTGCTCCCGTGGATCGGCCGCCGCCTGACGGGCCGCTCCTCCGGGGACGGCCGCCCGGCGAAGCGGCCGGAGCTGCTGCCGTACGCCCCCGGGGCCTCGTAGCAAACCACAACCGGGGGCGGGGCACCGACCTGCGTAAACGCACAGCCGAAGCGCAAGTAGAATCCCTACACGTGACTGCCAAGCCCCGCATCCCCAATGTCCTGGCCGGCCGCTACGCCTCCGCGGAGCTCGCCGTCCTGTGGTCCCCCGAGTACAAGGTGACGCTGGAGCGGCGGCTGTGGCTCGCCGTGCTGCGCGCCCAGAAGGACCTCGGTATCGAGGTGCCCGACGCGGCCCTCGCCGACTACGAGCGCGTCCTGGAACAGGTCGACCTGGCCTCCATCGCCGAGCGCGAGAAGGTCACCCGGCACGATGTGAAGGCCCGGATCGAGGAGTTCAACGCCCTCGCCGGCCACGAGCACGTGCACAAGGGCATGACCTCGCGCGACCTCACCGAGAACGTCGAGCAGCTCCAGATCCGGCTCTCCCTGGAACTGGCCCGTGACCGCACGGTCGCCGTGCTGGCCCGCCTCGGCAAGCTGGCCGCCGAGCACGCCGAGCTGGTCATGGCCGGGCGCTCCCACAACGTCGCGGCGCAGGCCACGACCCTGGGCAAGCGCTTCGCGACCGCCGCCGACGAGCTGCTCGTCGCCTACGGCCGCCTGGAGGACCTGCTGGAGCGCTACCCGCTGCGCGGGATCAAGGGCCCGGTCGGCACCTCCCAGGACATGCTCGACCTGCTCGGCGGCGACACCGCCAAGCTCGCCGACCTGGAGCAGCGCATCGCGGGCCACCTCGGCTTCGCGCACGCCTTCACCTCGGTCGGCCAGGTCTACCCGCGCTCGCTCGACTACGACGTGGTCACCGCGCTGGTGCAGCTCGCCGCCGCCCCGTCCTCGATCGCCAAGACCATCCGCCTGATGGCCGGACACGAGCTGGTCACCGAAGGCTTCAAGCCCGGCCAGGTCGGCTCCTCGGCGATGCCGCACAAGATGAACACCCGCTCCTGCGAGCGCGTGAACGGCCTGATGGTCATCCTGCGCGGCTACGCCTCGATGACCGGTGAGCTGGCGGGCGACACCTGGAACGAGGGTGACGTCTCCTGCTCCGTCGTCCGCCGGATCGCCCTGCCGGACGCGTTCTTCGCCTTCGACGGTCTGCTGGAGACCTTCCTGACCGTCCTGGACGAGTTCGGCGCGTTCCCGGCGGTCGTCGCCCGCGAGCTGGACCGCTACCTCCCCTTCCTCGCCACCACCAAGGTCCTCATGGGCGCGGTACGGGCCGGGGTCGGCCGCGAGGCCGCCCACGAGGTCATCAAGGAGCACGCGGTGGCCTCCGCGCTCGCGATGCGCGAGCAGGGCGCCGAGCGCAACGAGCTGCTCGACAAGCTGGCCGCCGACGAGCGCATGCCGCTGGACCGCGCACAGCTCGACGCGCTGATGGCCGACAAGCTGTCCTTCACCGGCGCGGCGGGCGACCAGGTCGCCGTGGTCGTCTCCCGCATCGAGGAGATCACCAAGCAGCACCCGGAGGCCGCCGGCTACACCCCGGGGTCGATCCTCTGACCCCCGAAGAGCTGGCCGCCGCCCGCGACCGCATCCTCCCGGATGTGGTCGCGGGCGGTTTGCGCGTCCTGTTCTGCGGGATCAACCCCGGCCTGCTGTCCGCCGCGACGGGCCACCACTTCGCCCGCCCCGGCAACCGCTTCTGGCCGGTCCTGCACCTGTCGGGCTTCACCCCGCGCCGCCTGGCTCCGGCGGAGCAGGAAGAGCTGCTGACCCACCGTCTGGGCATCACCAACGTCGTGGCCCGCGCCACCGCCCGCGCCGACGAGCTGAGCGCCGAGGAATTCCGCGAGGGCGGCCGCCTCCTGACGGCCAAGGTGGAACTCCTGCGCCCCCAGTGGCTGGCCGTGGTCGGCGTCACCGCCTACCGCACCGCCTTCGGCGAGCGGAAGGCCCAGATCGGCCCCCAGGAACGGACCATCGGCCCCACCCGGATCTGGGCCCTGCCCAACCCGAGCGGCCTCAACGCCCACTGGACCGCCGACACCATGGCCGAGGAGTACGCCCGCCTCCGCCTCGCCGCCGAGGCGGACCACTGACCACCCCGGAGGGCCCCCGCCCCCTCCTCTTCCTCGACGTGGACGGCCCGCTGATCCCCTTCGGCGGGCCGTCGCCCGAGTACCCGCCCCCGGATCCCCCGCTCCCTCCGGCAACCGCCGGGACGAACCCGCTCCTCTCCCGTCTGGACCCCGGTCACGGCCCCCGCCTGTCGGCACTGCCCTGCACCCTGATCTGGGCCACGACCTGGATGGCCGACGCCAACACCCAGCTCGCACCACGACTCGGCCTGCCACCCCTGGAAGTGCTCTCCTGGCCGGACCCGTCCGACGCGGACGAGGGAGCGGACCGGGAAGCACAGGTGGCACAGGAGGCGCAGGACCTGCGGATGGGCCTCCACTGGAAGACCCGTGGGCTGGTCTCCCGTGCCGCGGGCCGGCCGTTCATCTGGGTCGATGACGAGATCACGGACGCTGACCGGGCCTGGGTCCGCGCA
This sequence comes from Streptomyces sp. NBC_00536, assembly GCF_036346295.1. NCBI lineage: Bacteria > Bacillati > Actinomycetota > Actinomycetes > Kitasatosporales > Streptomycetaceae > Streptomyces > Streptomyces sp. NBC_00536. The sequence goes on from NZ_CP107819.1 coordinate 1,341,743, forward strand.
CACCACCCGGGCCTCGCCCTGCTCCATCGGGTCGACCCCCGGCGCGGCCTCACCGGCCCGGACTACGCCGCCCTCACCGACTGGCTCCGCGCCCTCTCCGGCCAACCGTCCCCCGGGGATCCGGCACCGCGCTAGGGCGGATCGATCACGGTCACCGCGGCCATCAGCTGCGGTGAGTGGTCGGCCCCCCACTCGGCCGCGTACACGACCACCCAGTGCTCACCGGCCCGCCACACGTGCACGTGGTCGGTGGTGCCGCTCATCTCCCCCCAGGGCTCCGGCACCTCCTCCCCCGAGACCACCCGGTCCAGCAGACTCCCCAGGGAGAACACCTGCGGTTCCCCCCAGCGCTCCGTCAACCCCTGGGTGAGCGCCCCGTACTCGGCCGAGATCTGGTCGGCCCCGGCTATCCGGTCGGCCGCGTCCTCATCGCCGTACCAATGGCTCTCGCCCAGCTCGACGAGGTGGTAGCCCGGACCGCTCCGCTCGGTCACCGATCTGCTCCGCGCCGCGGGGAACCCGCGAGTCCGGAGCCGGTCGATTGCCACGAGGTGCGCTGCCGTCGTCATGCCGTCAGTATCCCCAGGACCACTGACAACTGGCCTGGCGTCACGTGTCCCGGCGGACCCCTCCCTGTTCCTCCCCCGTCCGGGGGGAACTCCTCCCCAGCGCGGGGGAGAAACCCGTGCCTGCCTACACTCGCCGCGTGAACACCATCAAGTGCACCCAGTGCGGTGCCGTCGGCCTCGAACAGGGCTTCGTCGAGGACTCCGGAGAGAACTCACGGGGGTACGCGCGCTGGATAGCCGGGGCGTTGGAGCGCGGGGTCTTCGGCGGCGCGAAGCGGATGGGGCGGCCGCGCTGGCAGATCGACGCCTTCCGCTGCCCGCGGTGCGGACACCTCGAACTGTTCGCGCGCGAACGCGTCTGACGCCGCTCCCGGCCACCGTATCGGGGTTGGTGGCCCCGCCCTGGGGGTGCGGGGAGGAGGGGCGGGTTCCGGCCGATGGGGGGTCGCTTCTCGCCGTCACCCCAGGCGCGCAGTACGATCCGGCTGAACAAGCGCGCTAGCTGGGAGGACACACGTTGGGGCAGCTGACCGGCGGGGACCCCTCGCTGCTCCGGCGGATCAATTCCGCCGTGGTCTTGCGGGCGCTTCGCGCGGCCGATTCACCGACGCTCACGGATCTGACCCGGCTCACCGGGCTCTCCCGGCCCACGGTCGAGGGAGTCGTCGAGGGGCTCATCGGCACCGGGCTCGTCATGGAGGCCGAGGCGGAGGAGGGCGCTCGCAGACAGGGGCGGCCGGCCAGGCGGTTCCGGTTCCGCGCCGAGGCGGGCCACCTCCTCGGGATCGAGATCGGCTCGCACCGTGTCGCGGCACTGCTGTCGGGTCTGGACGGGCGGGTGATCGGGGCCGGTACCAAGGAGGTCGCCGAGTCGGCCACGGCCGACGAGCGGCTCGACCGGGTCCGGAGCACGGTCGCCGACCTGCTGCGGCGCGCCGGGGTCCCGCGGGACTCGCTGCGCGCGGTCGGCGTCGGCAGCCCCGGGATCGTGGAGGCGAACGGCACCGTGCGCCTGTGCACCGCCCTGCCGGGCTGGACCGGTCTCCCGCTCGGTGAGCGGCTGCAGCGGTCGTTCCGCTGCCCGGTCCAGGTGGAGAACGACGCCAACGCGGCGGCGGTCGCCGAGCACTGGAAGGGCGCGGGGCGGGACACCGACGACCTGGTGTTCGTCATGGCGGGCCTCAGCCCGGGTGCCGGTTCGCTGATCAACGGACGGCTGCACCGGGGCTTCGGCGGCGCGGCGGGCGAGATCGGCGCGCTGCACCTGCTGGGCCGTGACGTGACGCCGGAGAAGCTGTTGTCGACCACCGGCGAGCCGTTGCACCCGCTGGACGAGCAGGCCGTCGCCGCGGTGTTCGCGCTGGCCAAGCGGGGTGACGAGGGGGCGGTGGCCGCGGTGGAGCGGTTCATCCAGCGCCTGGTGCACGACGTGGCCGCCCTGGTCCTGGCGATGGACCCGGAGCTGGTGGTCGTCGGCGGCTGGGCGGCCGGGCTGGACGGGGTCCTGGACCCGCTGCGCCGGGAGCTGGAGCGGTACTGCCTGCGCCCGCCCCGCGTGACGCTGTCCCACCTCGGGGAGGCGGCGGTGGCGACCGGAGCGCTGCGCCTTGCGCTGGACCAGGCGGAGGAAGAACTCTTCGCGGTGGAGAAGGTCGAGAAGACGGTCACGGCCCGCGGCCGCGGCTGACCGCGAGGCGGCCCCCCGGAAGGGGGCCGCCTCGGGGTGGTGCGAGGGGGGAATGAGCAGCCAGGGGGCGGGACGGGGCGTCAGGAGGCGACGCGGGTTTCCGGGTGGTGGCTTATCTGGACGTCGCCCGAGTCCCCGAAGGTCAGCCGGCAGGTGTCCGCGCGGTAGGTCGCGACCGAGACCGCCGCGGTGCCCTCGGCCGTGAAGTAGCGGGTGGTGACCAGCAGGACCGGGGCTCCGGGCAGCCGGTCGAGTTCCTTGGCGTCGTCGGCGCGGGCCGAGCCGAGTTCCACGGAGCGGTCCTGGCCTTCGAGCACCAGGCGCTGCAGCTCGCGCAGTACGGCGCGGGCGCGGGCGGGGCCGGCCGGGGCGTCTATGCCGGAGAGGCCGGGCACCGAGGAGCCGGGGACGTACAGCAGCTCGGCGGCGACGGCCTGGCCCTGGGTGACGCGGGTCCGGCGCACCGTGTGCACGGTCTGGTCGGTCCCGAAGGGGACGGCGGACGCGGTGCCGAGGAGCTTGGCGACGGCGGCGCTCGGCAGGGTCTCGGCGGCGTCCACGAGCTGCCACCCGTCGACGGCCTCGCCGGGCCAGGAGTGCTGGGCGCTGCCGACGGCGACGCCGACCCGCGGCGGGGCCACGGTGGTGCCGACGCCGCGGCGGCGCTGGAGCCTGCCTTCGAGTTCCAGCTGTTCGAGGGCCTGGCGCAGGGTCGCGCGGGCCACGCCGAAACGGGCGGCCAGATCACGCTCGTTGGGCAGCACCTCGCCCACGGCGAAGTCCTGGTCGAGCGCCTCGCTGAGCACGGTCTTGAGATGCCAGTACTTCGGCTCCGGCACCGATTCGAGCTGCGTGGTCCCCACCCTGACTCCTCCTGCCATCGCTGCAATCGCCGTGTTCCAGCGGCAGTTCCGCGCCTTTGTTTATTAAAGGTCCTTGCACTATCCCTGCGACGATAGGACGGCACTTGGACTTGGTCAAGACCAATCCTCATCCCTATGCCGGGCATAACGGGTATTCGCATCAAGCCGTTCACAGGATGTTCTCGACGGCTCCGGAGGCTTGTAGTCGGGTGCTACCGGGCGGTAATCATTACTGACAGCGAGTCTCACAGCTGTCCCGGCCACACCCGGCCACCCGTCCACGCGACACCCGTCCGCGCCGCACCCGAGGAGCAGCATGACCAGCACCGCCTCCTTCGCCGTCGACTCCCCGCTCGGCCCCCGCACCACGACCGTCACCTACGAGCGCAAGGGCGCGGGAGAACCCCTCCTGCTGCTCCACGGCATCGGCCACCACTTCCAGGCCTGGCGGCCGGTCACCGACATCCTGGCCGCGGACCACGACGTCATCGCCGTCGACCTGCCCGGTTTCGGGGCCTCCGCGCCGCTGCCGGAGGGGGTCCCCTATGACCTCGCCACCGTCGCCCCCGCCCTCGGTGCCTTCTGCGCGGCCCTCGGCGTCGAGCGTCCGCACGTCGCGGGCAACTCCCTCGGCGGACTGCTCGCGCTCGAAATGGGCCGCGCCGGTCTGGCCCGCTCGGTGACCGCCCTCTCGCCCGCCGGGTTCTGGAGCGAGGCCGAGCGCCGCTACGCCTTCGGTGCGCTGCGCGCCATGCGGGCCGGGGCCCACGCCCTGCCGCGCCCCGCCGTGGAGCGGCTCGCCCGCAGCGCCGTGGGCCGGGCCGCCCTCACCGGCACCATCTACGCCCGCCCCGCCCGCCGGTCCCCCGAGGCCGTGGTCGCCGAGACCCTGGCCCTGCGCGGGGCGGCCGGTTTCGAGCCGACCCTGGCCGCGGGGGGCTCCGTACGGTTCACTCACGACGTGCCCGGGGTGCCGGTCACCATCGCCTGGGGCGAACGCGACCGGCTGCTGCTGCGCCGTCAGGGCGTACGCGCCAAGCACACCATCCCGGGCGCGCGGCTGGTCCGGCTGCCCGGCTGCGGGCACGTTCCCATGTCTGACGCACCCGCTCTGGTGGCACGGGTCATCCTCGACACGGCCCGCGCCGGACTCCCGGCCCCGGCCGCCGCCTGACGGGCCACCGCCTGACGGGCACTCACCCAAGGGCAGCCGTCCGGCTGACGGCTGTTCATCCACGGTTCGCGTGCGCGACGCGGGCGGGCCGGTGTGCCGGCGGCACACTGGTCCGGCCCGTGCGAGACCGACCGGAACCCTGGAGCCGCACCGATGCCGCACACCCGCCGGACCCTGCTCACCGGTTCGCTCGCCGCGTCCGCCGCGCTCGCCCTCCCGCTGGGCCTGGCCGCTCCGGCGTTCGCCCGGTCCGGCCGCCCGAGTGCCTCCTGGGGCACCCAGTCCGGTGAGGTCACCGAGCGGTCCGCGCTGATCTGGACCCGTTCGGACCGCCCCGCGCGGATGTACGTGGAAACCTCGCCCACCGAATCGTTCCGCCACGGGGTACGCCGCCACCCGGGCCCGCTGCTCGGCCCGGCCACCGACTTCACCGGCACCACCCCCCTGCGCGGCCTCCCGCCGGGCCAGCAGGTCCACTACCGCGTGGTGGTGGCCGATCCGGACGACCCCCGGCGCACCGGGGAACCCGTGTACGGCACCTTCCGCACCACGCCCGTCTCGCGCCGCTCCGGGGTCCGTTTCCTGTGGTCCGGGGACCTCGCCGGCCAGGGCTGGGGCATCAATCCGGACCTCGGTGGCTACCGGGTCTTCGACGAGATGCGCCTGCGCGACCCGGACTTCTTCCTCTTCAGCGGGGACACCATCTACGCGGACGGGCCGCTCCAGCCGAGCGTGACCCTGCCCGACGGCCGGACCTGGCGCAATGTGACCACCGAGGAGAAGTCGAAGGTCGCCGAGACCCTCGCCGAGTTCCGCGGGAACTTCCGCTACAACCTGCTCGATCGCAACCTCACCGCCTTCAACGCGCAGGTCCCCGTGATCGCCCAGTGGGACGACCACGAGGTGCGCAACAACTGGTACCCCGGCCAGCTGCTGGAGGACCCGCGCTACACGGTCAAGGAGGTCGACGTCCTGGCCGAACGCGCCCGCCGCGCCTTCGGCGAGTACTTCCCGGGCCGGGCGATCGACCCCGGCGAGCGCGCCGAGGGCCGGGTCCACCGCGTCGTCCGCCACGGCCCGCTGCTCGACGTCTTCGTCCTCGACATGCGCACCTACCGCAACGCCAACTCCCCGGACCGCCAGGCCGCCGACCCCGTCGGCATCCTGGGCGCCGAGCAGCTGGCCTGGCTGAAGCGGGAGCTGTCCCGTTCCCGCGCCACCTGGAAGGTGATCGCCGCCGACATGCCGCTCGGCATCGTCGTCGCCGACGGTACGGCCAATTTCGAGGCGGTCGCCCAGGGCGACCCGGGCGCCCCGCTCGGCCGGGAACTCCAGATCGCGGAACTGCTGCGCCACATCAAGCACCAGCGGATCACCGGCACCCTCTGGCTGACGGCCGACGTCCACTACACGGCGGCCAACCACTACGCCCCCGAGCGGGCGGCCTTCCAGGACTTCGCGCCGTTCTGGGAGTTCGTGTCCGGGCCCATCGGCGCGGGCGGCTTCCCGCACGGCGCGCTCGACGCGACCTTCGGGCCCGAGCGGGCCTACGTACAGTCGGCGCCGGTGGGCAACATGTCGCCGGCCGAGAACCCGCCGTACTACGGGGAGGTCGAGATCGACGGGGCAAGCGGTGAGCTGACCGTGCGGCTGCGCCGCCAGGGTGGCGGCGTACTGTTCACCAAGTCGCTCCGGCCGGGACAGGTGGGCCAGTAGCCGTGCCGTCGACGCTGCCGAGAGCCCGGAAAACAGGGCGAAATCGAGCGGATCGACACTTAACCAGTCGGTCACAAACCGTTCGTGATCACGCAACACCCCCGCGTCACAGTGGTGTGCATGACTGACCGCAGCCCCGCCGCCGCCCACCGTTCCCACCGCCCCCAGCGCACCCACCACTGGCGCCACGACCTCGTCGAGCTGGCCGCGCTGTTCTGCGCCGTGTCCGTCGCCGACGCCCTGGCCAATCTCGTGGTGCACGGTCCGAGCGGGCCCCTGATGCTGGTCGCCTCGGCGGTCGCGCTCCTGGTCACCGCCGGTTTCCACACCTGGTGGGCCCGCCGCCACAGCCACGCGCCGCCGCCGGGTCCGACCGCCCCCTCCGATACCGGCGCCCCGGCCGGGGCCGAGGTGACGGGGTCCGCGCACGCACGTACCGGTGCGAGTGCGGCGGACGCCGTGGCCGACCCGGTGACCGCGGGCTCCACCGCCCTGTGGCGGATGCGCACGACCGTACGGGACGAGCCCGGCAGCCTCGCCTCGCTCTGCACCGCGCTGGCCCGCCACCGCGTCGACATCCTGACCCTGCAGACCCACCCGCTCCCCGAGGGGGGCACGGTCGACGAGTTCCTGCTGCGCGCCCCGCAGGACCTGCCCTCCGCCGAGCTGACCCGCGCCGTCGCCCAGGCGGGCGGCCACAGCACCTGGATCGAGCGCGCCGACGCCCACGACCTGGTCGACACCCCGACCCGGATGCTGGGGCTGGCCACCCGGACCGCCCTGGACGCCGCCGAACTGCCGCTCGCGCTGCGCCAGCTGCTCGGCCGCTGCACGATCCACTCGATCCCGGCCACCACCCTCACCGGCCGCCCCAACGCGGCGGCCCACGCTCCCGTCGAGGGCGTGCTGGAGTCCACCACGATGCGGCTGCGCGACCCCTCGGGCGGTGCGATCACCGTGGAGCGCCCCTACCTTCCCTTCACCCCGACCGAGTTCGCGCGGGCCCGCGCCCTGGTCGAGCTGGACGCCCGGCTCGGCCCGCGCGTCCCGCGCAGCCAGGACGTGCTGACCCTGCCCGAGGGCAATGAGATCACCGTGCGCCGCGCGGACGGATCCGACCTCCCGGCGGCCCGCGCCATGCACGACCGCTGCTCCGAGCGGACGCTGGGCCTGCGCTACCACGGGCCGGTCGCCGACGCCGACCGCTACCTCGGCCACCTGCTGAGCCCGCGCTTCGGCCGTACCCTGGCCGCCACCACCGCCTCCGGGAAGCTGGTGGCCCTCGGGCACCTGCTCTGGGACGGCGACGAGACCGAGGTGGCCCTGCTGATCGAGGACGACTGGCAGCGCCGGGGCATCGGTTCCGAACTGCTCGGCAGGCTGATCTCGATGGCGGTCGAGGCCCGCTGCGACAGCGTGTACGCCGTCACCCAGGCCTCGAACACCGGCATGGTGGCCGCCATGCGCGGCCTCGGCCTCCCGCTCGACTACCAGATCGAGGAGGGCACCCTGGTGATCACGGCCCGCCTGGACGCCGTCACGGCCGGCTCCCGGCCGGCGCACGGCCAGGGCGAGCAGCGCCCGTACGAGAGCCCGCGCCACCAGAACTGACACGCACTCCGGGCGTCCGGCCCGCCGCTTTCCGGGTGGCGCACCCGCCCCCCACGCCACCGGAAAGCGGCGGCGAGCCGCCGTGTCCCGGCGCTTTCGCGCACGTCAGGCTGCCGAGAGCGAACGGTAGTGACGCGGACGGGTCTCCCGTATGAAGATGTCCGAATGTCAGACACCCTCCACAGCGGCAACCAGCTGCCCCGCCAGGTCGCGGACGCGTACGTCGACGACCTCATCGCACTCGACCCGATCACCGGCACCTACCTCGGTGTCGCCGCGAGTTCCGCCAAACTCCCGGACTTCTCCCCCGCCGGGCGCGAGGCCTCCGCCGAACTCGCCCGCACCACCCTCGCCAAGCTCGACGCCGCCGAACTGCTCCCCGGCGGCGACAGCGACGCCGAGCGCCGCTGCGCCCGTCTGCTGCGCGAGCGCCTGACCGCCGAACTCGCCGTGCACGAGGCCGACGAGGACCTGCGCGCCGTCAGCAACATCCACTCCCCGGCGCACAGCGTCCGCGAGGTCTTCACGCTGACCCCCGCCGACACGGACGAGGACTGGGCCGCGATCGCCGAACGGCTGCGCGCGGTTCCCACCGCCTTCGCCGGATACCGCGAGTGCCTCCAGCTCGGTCTGGACCGCGGCCTGCTCGGCAGCCCGCGCCCCACCGCCACCTTCATCGGCCAGCTCGGCACCTGGGCCGGCGAGGACGGCGAGGGCCCCGGCTTCTTCGCCGACTTCGCCGCGGCCGGTCCCGAGGCCCTGCGGGCCGAACTCGACGCCGCCGTCGAGGGGGCGAACGAGGCCGTCGTCGCGCTCCGCGACTGGATGCGCGACGTGTACGCCCCGGCGGTCAAGGGCGCCCCGGACCCGGTGGGCCGCGAGCGCTACGCCCGCTGGTCGCGCTACTTCAACGGCACGGACCTGGACCTGGACGAGGCCTACGCCTACGGCTGGTCGGAGTACCACCGGCTGCTCGCCGAGATGAAGACCGAGGCGGCCAAGATCCTGCCCGACGCGAGCCCCTGGGACGCGCTGCGCCACCTCGACGAGCACGGCACCCACATCGAGGGCGTCGACGAGGTCCAGGCGTGGCTGCAGGGCATCATGGACGAGGCCATCCAGAACCTCGACGGCACCCACTTCGAACTCGCCGAGCGCGTGCGCAAGGTGGAGTCCCGGATCGCCCCGGCGGGCGGCGCCGCGGCCCCGTACTACACCTCCCCCTCGGAGGACTTCTCGCGTCCGGGCCGCACCTGGCTGCCGACCATGGGCCAGACCCGCTTCCCCGTCTACGACCTGGTCTCGACCTGGTACCACGAGGGCGTCCCGGGTCACCACCTCCAGCTCGCGCAGTGGACGCACGTGGCGGACCAGCTCTCCCGCTACCAGGCCACGGTCGGCTGGGTCAGTGCCAACTGCGAGGGCTGGGCCCTGTACGCCGAGCGCCTGATGGACGAGCTGGGCTACCTCACGGACGCCGAGCAGCGCCTGGGCTACCTGGACTGCCAGATGATGCGCGCCGCGCGGGTCATCGTCGACATCGGCATGCACCTGGGTCTGGAGATCCCGGCGGACTCGCCGTTCCACCCGGGCGAGACCTGGACCGTGGACCTGGCGCAGGAGTTCTTCGGGCTGCACAGCGGCCGCCCCGCGGACTTCATCGAGAGCGAGCTGACCCGCTACGTCTCGATGCCCGGCCAGGCGATCGGCTACAAGCTGGGCGAGCGCGCGTGGCTGCTGGGCCGGGAGAACGCCCGCGCCGCGCACGGCGAGTCCTTCGACCTGAAGGCCTGGCACATGGCGGCCCTCTCGCAGGGTTCGCTGGGCCTGGACGACCTGGTGGACGAGCTGTCCAAGCTCTGACCGCCGCACACCGCGACGGGCCGTTCGCTCCCCTCGGGGAGTGAACGGCCCGTCGTCTTGCGGCCAGAAGTCAGGGGCCAGGTGTGCCCCGGTGTCAGCAGCCGCAGTCGTCGGAGTCGGTGGGGGCGGTCAGCGGGTCGGCCTCGGGACGCTGCTCCCGGCCCTGCCAGGTCTCGACCTCGAAGCCCTCGCGGATCCAGTACTCGATGCCGCCGAGCATCTCCTTGACCTGGAAGCCGAGCTGCGCGAGGGCGAGGGCGGAGCGGGTGGCGCCGTTGCAGCCGGGGCCCCAGCAGTACGTGACCACGGGGACATTCTTGTCGAGGAGCCGCTCGGCCTGCTCGGGGATGAGGGCCGTGGGCAGGTGGACCGCGCCGGGGATGTGGGCCTGGTCCCAGGAGGGGGTGGAGCGCGAGTCGATGATCTGGAAGCCGAGTTCGGCGCCGTGCTCACGGTGGGCCTTGAGGGCGCCGGCGACGTCGGAGACGTCCGCGTGGAAGGCGAGGCTGGCGGCGAAGTACGCGGCGGCCGCCGCGGGGGTGGCCGGGGGCACCCGGAGCACGGAGTTGGTGGTGGCGGTGTGGGCGGTGCCGGTGGCGGTGGGCTGCTGCGTCGTCGTCATGGCTCAAAATCTACGATCGCGTGATCATCTTTGGAAGTGGAATTCCACTGGCTTCCGCTTGCTCCGCCGGGATTTCCCCTGCTAGACCTGGCACATGACCGACTATTCCCCTGACGCCACCGACTGGCGCATCCTGGAGGCGCTCCAGGCCGACGGCCGCGCCACCTTCGCCGAGCTGGCCCGCGCGGTCGCGATGTCCCCGAGCGCCGTCACCGAGCGGGTGCGGCGGCTGGAGGAGGCGGGCGTGATCACCGGGTACACCGCGACGGTCGATCCGCAGAAGCTCGGGAAGTCCATCATGGCGCTGGTGCGGCTGCGCTATCCGCACGGGAACTACAAGCCGTTCCACGATCTCCTGGAGGCCACGCCGGAGATCCTGGAGGCCCACCACGTCACGGGTGACGACTGCTTCGTCCTCAAGGTCGTGTCCCGCTCGATGTCCCACCTCGAAGAGGTCACCGGCAGGATCGCCGGGCTCGGCTCGGTGACGACCAGCGTCATCTACTCCTCGCCACTGTCCCGGCGCCCGCTCAGTCCCTGACGGAAAGCAATGGATACTCACCCTCCGTGACGGTCGGGTGACGCCCGCGCGGGCACCCTTGACTACGACGGGGCGTCGCCCGTGTGGTGGCGCACCACCGAACCACCTCGCTGCTTGACAATCTCCAACTGGGTCTGGACCCGCGTGCGCAGGTCCGCGACGTGACTGACGATCCCGACACTGCGGTCCCGCTCCCGCAGCGAGTCGAGTACGTCGAGCACCTCGTCCAGGGCCTGTTCGTCCAGGCTGCCGAAGCCCTCGTCGATGAAGAGGGTGTCCAGGCGCATCCCGCCCGCCTCGTCGGTCACCACGTCGGCGAGCCCGAGCGCCAGGGCGAGCGAGGCGAAGAAGGTCTCGCCGCCGGACAGGGTGGCGGTGTCCCGCTCACTGCCGGTCCAGGCATCGACCACGTGCAGGCCGAGTCCGGAGCGGCCCCGGCCGCCCGCCCTGGCGTCGGAGTGGACCAGCGTGTACCGGCCGCCGGACATGCGCAGCAGCCGTACCGTCGCGGCCGCCGCGACCTGTTCCAGCCGGGCGGCCAGTACGTAGGCCTCCAGGCGCATCTTGCGCTCGTTGTCGGCGGAGGTGCCCGCGGTGAGACCGGCCAGGCCGGCCACCCGGTCGTAGCTCTCGCGGAGCGGGCCGAGCGCGCGCAGTTCGCTCTCGGCCTGCCGGGACAGCCGGTCCAGTTCGGCGCAGCGCTGCCGCGCGGCGTCCGCGGCCGAACCGGCGGTGCGCAGCCGGGCCGCTGTCCGTTCGGCCCGTTCCTCGGCGGCGCGCGGGTCGGCAGGGGGCTGCGTGGCCGCCCGGGCCGCGTCGGCCTCGGCGAACCGGTCGGCCAGCAGCGCCTCTTCGGCCTGCCAGGCGTCCATCCGGCGTTGCAGGGCGCTGTGTTCGTAGGCGCTGAGCACCGCGTCGGCGGCCGCCTCGGTGGTGTCGAAGCCCGCCCGGAAGGCGGCGTCGGCGAGCCGTCCGTCGGCTTCCTTCAGGCGTTCCGCGGCTGCTTCGGCGCGGTGCAGTGCGGCGGCGGCGTCCGCCACCAGCCGGACCCGGGTCTCCAGCAGCCGGGCGCGGTCGCCGACGCTGGCCGAGCCGGCCCGGACGCGGGCCAGTTCCTCCTCCAGCGCCTGCTGTTCCTCGTCCAGGGCCTCGCGGCGCGAGGAGCGGGCGGCGATGCGGCGTTCGGCGTCGAGCCGGTCGGCGCTGCGGGAGGCGTGTTCGCGTTCGGCATGGGCCAGCCGCTCTCGGGCTCCGTGCAGTCCCGCCGCCGCGGAGTGGGCGGCCGCGTGCAGAGCGGTCAGCTCCTGGGCGCGGTCGAGCAGTTCGGCCGTGGTGGCGTCCCCGGCGGCGGCCGCCGCGTCGGTGTGGGCCTGCCGCACCGCGGCCAGTTCGCGTTCGGTCCGCGCGCGCCGTTCCTCGGCCCGTTCGAAGCGGGCGTGGGCGGCGTCCTCCGCGGCGCGGTCCACATGGCCGGGGGCCGGGCGGGCCGGTGCGGGGTGGTCGGCCGAGCCGCAGACGGTGCACGGTTCCCCCGCGACGAGTGCCTCGGCGAGTTCGGCGGCGATCCCGCGCAGCCGGGTCTCCTTCAGCTCCAGCCAGCGCTCCCGGGCCGCCGCGGACTCCTCGCGTACGGAGAGCAGCTCGCCGGAGGTGGCCCGCGCCTCGGCGGCGAGCGCGTCCCGGCGCCGGGCCGCGGCCAGGTGCTGCCGGGCGGGCTCCAGCCGGCCCGCCAGGTGTTCGGCCTGGGTCGCGGCCTGCTGGGCGGTGTCCACGCGTTCGCGCAAGGCGGCCCGCAGGGGTTCCCAGCGGGCGAGCCAGTCGGCCGACTCCTGCTGCTGTTCCTCGGCGGCGCGGGACTCGCGGTCCAGGGCGGCGCGTTCGCGGGAGATGTCGGCGCTGCGCTGTTCGGCGCGCTGGGCGGCGCCGAGCGCGCCGAGTTCCCCGCGCAGTCGCTGTTCGAGGGCCGCGAGCTGCTCGGCGCCCGCCTCGGCGAGGTCGGGGTGCAGCCGTCGCCGCGCGTCGTCGACGGCGTGCGCGGCGGCCCGGTGGGCCGCGGCCGCCGCTTCACGCAGGTCGAGGGCGGGGGCCACCAGGGCGCCCCGGCGGGCCCGGTCGAGGAGTGTGCGGACCCGTTCCCGCTCGGGTGCGGCCTCGGCGAGGACCTCGGCGCGGTGCACGGCTTCGGCGTGGCGCCGCTGGAGCCGGTCGAGTTCGCGGGCGTCCTCGGCGGCCCGGCGGGCCGCCGCGTGCCGGTGTTCGACGGCGGTGAGGGCGTGGGTGCGTACGGTCAGCCGTTCGCGGGCCGAGCAGCGGGCCACGGCCGCCCAGGCCCGTACCGCCTCGGCGAGCCCGGGGTCGCCGGGCTGGTGCGCGGGATGCGGCCAGGCGCGCAGGTCGGCGCTGTCCCCGGCGGCCTGGGCGAGGCGCTGGGCCGTGCCGAGGACCTTCTCGTCGCCCGCGCGCACCTTGGCCTCGGCGGCCCGGCGCTGTTCGGCGAGCAGGGTTTCGACGGCGGCGAAGCGGCGGGTGTCGAAGAGCCGTCCCAGCAGTCGGCCACGGGCTTCGGCGTCGGCGCGCAGGAACCGCGCGAACTCGCCCTGGGGCAGCAGCACCACCTGGCAGAACTGTTCCCGGCTCATGCCGAGCAGCTGCTCGATCTCCTCGCCGATCTCCTGGTGGGAGCGGCTGAGTCCCTGCCAGCCCGGCTCGCCGAGGTGTTCGCGGAGCCGGCTCTGGGCCTTGTCCTTGGTGGTGCCGGTGCCGCGCTTCTTGGGGCGGGGCTGTTCGGGGCGCCGGGTGATCTCCAGGCGGCGGCCGCCGGCGGTGAGTTCGAGGGTGACCTCGGTGGCCGTCTCGGGGGCGGCGTGGTCGCTGCGCAGGCTGGTGCCGGGTGCCTGGCGCGGGCCGGGGACGGAGCCGTACAGGGCGTAGCAGACCGCGTCGAGCACGGAGGTCTTGCCCGCGCCGGTGGGCCCGTGCAGGAGGAAGATCCCGGCGCCGGAGAGCGCGTCGAAATCGATCTCCTGGGGTTCGGCGAAGGGCCCGAAGGCGGTGACCTTGAGCCGGTGCAGCCTCATCGCTCCCGCTCCCGGTGTCCGTTGTCGAGCAGCGCGCCGTCCACGCGCACGCCGTCGAAGGCGGCCCGCAGCACGGCCCGTTCGCCCTCGTCGGCCGCGCCCCCGCCGCGGACGTGGGTGACGAAGTCCTCGGCGATCTCCTGGTCGCTGCGGCCCTTGAGGCGCTGCGCGTAGGAGGCGCCGTCGTCCTCCTCGCGGCCCTGGGGGTCGAAGGCGAGGCTGAGGGTGTGCGGGAAGCGGACGGTGAGCCGGGCCATCGGGTCCTCGGGGCGGACCGGGTCGGTGAGGGTGGCCTCGACCCACGCCTGCTCGTGTCCGGCGAGCGCGGGGTCCTCCAGGAGTTCCTCCAGGGGGCCGCGGATGCGGGCGAGCGGGCGCGGCACGGGGGTGTCGATCCGCTCGGCCACCACGTCCGTGCCGGGGGCGCCCAGTTCGATCAGCCACATGGTCTTGCGGTGGTGGACCTCGGAGAAGGAATAGGCGAGCGGGGAACCGGAGTAGCGGACCCGTTCGTTGATCGTCTGGCAGCCGTGCAGATGGCCGAGTGCGGTGTAGTCGATGCCGTCGAAGAGGGAGGCGGGCACCGATTCGACCCCGCCGACGGCGATGTCGCGTTCGCTGTCGCTGGCCTGGCCGCCGGTGACGAAGGCGTGCGCGAGGACGACGGACCGGGTGCCGGGGCCGCGGGTGGCGAGGTCGTCGCGGATCCGGTCCATGGCGGCGCCGAGCACCGCCTCGTGGCTCACCTTCGGTGCGTCGAGGGCGTCCTTGACCAGGGCCGGTTCGAGGTACGGCAACCCGTAGAGCGCGACCTCGCCGTGTACGTCGCCCAGTACGACGGGGTCGGCGCACCCGGCGGGGTCGGTCCGCAGGTGGATCCCGGCCCGGCCGATCAGCCCGGCCCCCACGCCGAGCCGCCGGGCGGAGTCGTGGTTGCCGGAGATCATCACGGTGGGCACACCGAGGTCGGCGAGGCGGTGCAGTACCTGATCGAACAGCTCGACGGCGGGCAGGGGCGGCACGGCCCGGTCGTAGATGTCGCCCGCGACGAGCACGGCGTCCACCTCGCGCGCGCGGACGGTCTCGACGAGGTGGTCGACGAAGGCGGCCTGGGCCCCGAGCAGGTTCACCCGGTGGAAGGCCCGGCCGAGGTGGAGGTCGGAGGTGTGCAGGAGTCTCATGACGCGTCCCCGACCTGCACGTGTACCGATCCTCCTCGACCCGCGGAACCCGCTCGGACCGGCAGGGTGTGCGGCGGTCGGCGGCTTCCACTCTAATGCCGGTGCACCGGCGGACGGGACCGGAACCGTTACGGACGGCGGAGCACCGCCGCACTACACTGCCGTAGACGGTCTACATCACCGTAGACGGCAGAAGCGAGGAGCGTCCCGATGGGTGAGGCCAACCCGGAACGGCTACCGGCCGGCGAGCTGGAGTCCTCGGTGCTCGCCGTCCTGTGGGCGGCCGCCGCGCCGCTGACCCCCGGCCAGGTCCAGGGGGCGCTGGGCACCTCGCACGCGCGGACGACCGTCACGACGATCCTGTCCCGGCTCCACGAGAAGGGCGCGGTGTCCCGCACCCGCTCCGGGCGCGGTTTCGCCTACCTCCCGACCGAGGACGCCTCCGGGCTCACGGCTCGGCGCATGCACTCGGAGCTGCAGAAGACCGAGGACCGCGGCGCGGTGCTGACCCGTTTCGTCTCCCAGCTGAGCGACGACGACGAACAGCTGCTGCGGTCCCTGCTCGACGGAGGCGGCGACGGAGGCACCGACGGGGGCACCGCATGATCTACGCGGTCTGGCTGCCGCTCCTCGTCCCCTTCCTCGCCGGACCCGTGGGCCACCGGCTGGCGGCCTGTCTGCCGCCCCGGCAGGCCGCGTGGCTGCTGACCGTCGCCGCGGCCGGTCTGGCCCTCGGCAGTTCGGTGGCGCTCGCCCTGCTCGTCGTCCCCGGCGCCACGCACCTGCGCGTCGTGGCGGTCCTGGGCAGGCTGCTCACCCCCCTGCGGACGGGTTCGCCCGACGCCGTGGTGGCGGTGGCCGTCGTGGCCGCGGCCCTGCTGGCCTGGTCCGTCGCGCGGCTGGTGCGGGGCGCGAACCGGCGGTGGGCCCAGGTGCGCCGCGCCGGGCGGCTGGCGGCGCACGCCCACGGCGAGCTGGTGGTCCTGGACGAGCCGGGGCCGGACGCCTACGCGCTGCCCGGAAGCCCGGGCCGGATCGTGGTGACCACCGGCATGCTGCACGCGCTGTCGGCCGCCGAGCGCGAGGCGCTGTTCGCCCACGAACGCGCGCACCTGCGCGAGCGGCACCACCTCTTCGCGGCCGTGGTCGACCTGGCGGCGCTGTGCCATCCGGCGCTGCGCGCGCTGCGCGAACCGCTCGCCTACGCCCTGGAGCGCAGCGCCGACGAGGCGGCCGCGCGCGCCACCGGCGACCGGGGTCTGACGGCCCGGGCGATCGGCCGGGCCGCGCTGGCCGCGCGCGCCGCCGGGACGCCCGGCCCGGCCCGGCCCGCCTTCGCGCTGGCCGCGACGGCCGGTCCGGTACCGCGCCGGGTGGCGGCCCTGCTCGGCCGTCCGGTGGAGGCCGCGCCCGCGCCGCGTACCCGTACGGCCCGGCGGCTCACCGCCGCCGCCCTGCTGGCCTGCCTGGTCCTGTCCGGCGCCGCGGCCCTGGACGCGGCGCGGGACCTGCACGCGGGCATCGAGGCGGCGCAGGGCGAGTCCGCCGGGAAGTGACCCCGCCGCCCACCGCTCCGTTCAAGGGGCGCTGGTCCCACCTCAGGGGGCGTACGTCTCGCCGCCCAGGGTGAGGGTCGCGCTGCCCGCCGTACTGTCGGCGAGCCACGCCTCGAAGGCGGGCAGATCGGCCTCGGGCAGGGCGATCTCGATCTCCACGGCGGCGCCGTAGCGCAGGTCGACCACGGTCCGGCCGGTCGAGCGCAGGTCGTTCTGGGTCTTGCCGGCCCGCTGGTGGTCGACGGTGACGGTGACGAGGCGGTAGCGGCGGCGGGTGACGGTGCCCAGGGTGTCGAGGGCCTCGCCGACCACGCCGCCGTAGGCCCGGATCAGCCCGCCCGCGCCGAGCTTCACGCCGCCGTAGTAGCGGGTGACCACGGCCACGGCGTAGCGGATGTCGCGCCGCATCAGCATCTGCAGCATGGGCACTCCGGCGGTGCCGCCGGGTTCGCCGTCGTCGCTGGCCTTCTGGACGGAGGCGTCGGCTCCGACGACGTAGGCGTAGCAGTTGTGCGAGGCGGTGGGGTGCTCCTTGCGGATGCGGGCGACGAAGTCCTGGGCCTCGCGCTCGGTCGCGGCGGGCGCGAGCGCGCAGAGGAAGCGCGAGCGGTTGATCTCGGACTCGTGGACGCCCTCGCGGGCCACCGTGACGTACTGGTCTGCCTTCACCCGCTCCACCCTAAGGGGAATCGGACAGGTGTCCTCCCTGTTGAAGCCGGGTGCGGGCGGCACCCGGCCGGCCCGCGAGAGCAGGAGGCGGCGCGCGTGTACGGCGACCCGGCAACCATCCGCAGGATCCTCACCGAGCACGGCGACACCTGGGCGGTGGTGGGGCTGTCCAACAACAGCGACCGCGCCGCCTACGGCGTGGCCCGGGTGCTCCAGCGGTTCGGGAAGCGGGTGGTCCCGGTGCACCCGAAGGCGGAAACGGTCCACGGCGAGCAGGGGTACCCCTCGCTGGCCGCGATCCCGTTCCCGGTGGACGTGGTGGACGTCTTCGTGAACAGCGCGCTGGCCGGTCCGGTCGCGGACGAGGCCGTCGCGGCCGGTGCCCGGGCCGTCTGGTTCCAGCTCGGCGTGGTCGACGAGGAAGCCTTCGCCCGGACGACCGCCGCCGGGCTGGACATGGTCATGGACCGATGCCCGGCGATCGAGATCCCGGCCCTGTAACGGCAAGGACTGCCTACGGGCGCCCCAGCGGCGGGATGGACACCGCCATGGTCATCTCCATCGGGACGGGGCCGTCGTTGCGGTAGGCGTGCGGTGCGTTCGCCTCGAAGGACACGGCTCCGCCCGCCGGTACGGCGTACTCCTGGCCGTCGACCAGGAGCGTGAGGGCCCCGGCCGTGACGTGCATCATCTCGACGGTGCCGGCCGGGTGCGGGTCCGAGGCGGTGCCTTCGCCGGGCTCCAGCCGGTACGCCCACATCTCCAGCGGCCCGCGCCGGTCGTCGCCGAGCAGCATGTCGCTGCCGCTGCCGCCCTCGGTCGACCACATCCGCACCGCTTGTCCCGGGAGCACCACGTGCACCCGGGGGGTGGGCTCGTGGTCGAGGAGGGTGGTGATGCTGACGCCGAGGGCGTCGGCCAGTTTGACGGTGGTGCCGACGCTGGGGTTCGTACGGGCCTGCTCGATCTGGATGATCATCCCCCGGCTCACCCCCGCGCGGGCCGCCAGCGCGTCCAGGGTGAAACCCCGCTCGCCGCGGCACTTCTTGAGGTTCCGGGCGAGCGCCTGGGTGAGCTGTTCGAGATCCGACACCATACCGTCCAATATTCTGGATGACAGAGTTCAATGGGTTGAACTATCGTGCATTGCACTCACTGGTTCAATGCACTGTACTGCGAGGTCCTGCCATGACCGCCCTGTTCGCCCTGGCCACAGCCATTCTGTGGGGTCTCGCCGATTTCGGGGGCGGATTGCTGACGCGCAGGATCCCGGCGCTCACCGTGGTCGTCGCCTCCCAGGCCGTCGCCGTCGTCGTGCTCGGCTCGATCGTGCTCGGCACCGGCGCGTGGCGCGAGGCCGGACCGCAGCTGTGGTTCGCGGTCGCCGCGGGCCTGGTGGGGCCCCTCGCCATGCTGAGTTTCTACAAGGCGCTCGCGCTCGGTCCGATGGGCGTGGTCTCGCCGCTCGGTTCGCTCGGGGTCGTCGTACCGGTCGGGGTCGGGCTGATGCTCGGCGAGCGGCCGGGGCTCGGCCAGATCGCGGGGATCGCGGTGGCCCTGGTGGGCATCCTGCTGGCGGGCGGGCCCGAGCTGCGCGGGGCGCCCGTACAGCGGCAGGCGCTGCTGCTCACCCTCGGCGCGGCCTTCGGCTTCGGCGCGGTCATGGCCCTCATCTCGGAGGCCTCCAGCGGGCTCACGAGCCTGTTCCTCGCCCTGTTCGTGCAGCGCGTGACCAATGTGGCGGCGGGCGGGGCCGCGCTCTGGGCCTCGGCGCGCCGCGGGAACCCGGTGCTCCCGGCGGGCGGCCGCTCGACGCTGTGGTCCATGCTGCCCGCGCTGGCCTTCGTCGGGCTCGCGGACGTCGCGGCCAACGGCACCTATTCGGTCGCCGCGCAGAACGGTCCGGTGACGGTGGCCGCCGTACTGTCCTCGCTGTACCCCGTCATCACCGCGTTCGCCGCCTTCGCCCTCCTGAAGGAACGGCTGCGCACGGTCCAGGCGGCGGGCGCCGGCCTCGCCCTGGCCGGCACCGTCCTGCTGGCCGCGGGGTAGCAGTCCGGACCAGGGAGGGCCGGCCAGGGGATGGCCGGTGGGGGTCATTCGATGGCGGGGGCGGCGGCCCCGGCGATCGGGTTGCCCGCCCAGTGGGTCGCCGGCGGGACCGTCTCGCCGCGCATCACGAGGGAGGAGGCACCGACCGAAGCGTGGGCGCCGACCGCGCTGCCCGGCAGCACGATGCTGTGCGGGCCGAGCGAGGCGCCCTCGGCGAGATCGACCGTGTCCATCCGCATGATCCGGTCGTGGAACAGGTGTGTCTGGAGCACACAGCCGCGGTTGACGGTCGCCCCCGCCCCGAGCGCGATCAGATCCGTCTCCGGCAGCCAGTGCGTGTCGCACCACACGCCCCGGCCGATCCGGGCCCCCAGGCTGCGCAGCCACCAGTTGAGCACGGGCGTCCCGGTGAAGGGCCCGGCCAGCCACGGCACGGCCAGGGACTCCACGAAGGTGTCGTACAGCTCGTTGCGCCAGACGAAGGAACTCCACAGGGGGCGTTCGGTCACCCGGAAGCGGCCTACGAGCATCCACTTCGCGGCGGTCGCCGTCAGCGCGGCCGCCACCCCCGCGGCCAGCAGCAGGGGCGCGCCGACCAGGGCCGCGAGCCAGAGGCCGCCCGAGTCGAGGGCGTTCTGCTGGGCGAGCAGGACACCCTCCGCCAGCGCCAGTCCGCACATCAGCGGGACCAGCCGGCACAGTTCGACGAGCCCGCGGGCCAGGACCAGCGGCGCGGCGGGCTCGAAGGTGCGTCCCGCGTCCGGGGTGTCCGCCACCCTCGGCAGCGGCATCGTCGGACGCCCGAGCCAGGAGGTGCCGGGCTCGCTGCGGCGGGGGGCGTCGGAGAGCACCCCGATCAGCGCGTGGTCGGGGACGGTGCGGCCGGGCCCGACGATGCCGGAGTTGCCGACGAAGGCGCGACGCCCGATCCGGACCGCGCCCAGCCGCATCCGGCCGCCGCGCAGTTCGTAGGGGGCGGCCAGCACGTCATCGGCCAGGAAGGCCCCGTCCTCGACCGTGAGGAGCGAGGGCAGGGTCAGGACCGTGGAGATCTCCGTCCGGCGGCCGACCCTGGCTCCGAGCAGCCGCAGCCACAGGGGGGTGGCGAGGCCCGCGTACAGCGGGAAGAGGGACGCCCGGGCGCCGCCGAGCAGCCGGTGCACCAGCCAGACCCGCCAGGCGACGCCGCCGTCGGCGGGGTGGTCACCGGGGGTGATGCCACGGCCGAGGAGCCGGACGACGGCGGCCACGGTGAGGATCCAGCCGAGGGTGGTGACGCAGGTCGAGACGGGCACGGTGAGCAGCAGCCACCAGGCGACCGCCCCGAGGGTCACACACTCCTTGATCAGGTAGTACGTCCCGACGAGCGCGGGCGCGGCGGCGACGAGCGGCAGCAGCGGGAGCACGCCGAGGGACACGGCGTAGGCGGTCTTCCAGCGCCCGCCGCGCACCCGCGCGGTCGGCTCCGGCGCGAACGGCTCGTACGGCTCGTACGCTTCCGGAGCGAACGGTTCCGGAGCGAACGGCCGCGGCCGCTGATGTGCGGCCGGGCGGGCCGGGGAGCCCTCCCAGTCGGCGCCCGCGGGGATCTCGCCGTCCAGGCAGGCGCCCCCGGCGAGTTCGGCGCCGGGTCCGACCACGGCACCCGGCATCAGCATCGACCGGTGCCCCACCCGGGCCCCGGCGCCCACCCGTACCGCCCCCACCCGCAGGGTCGCGCCGTCGATCCACCACCCGGACAGGTCCGCCTCGGGCTCGACCGCGCAGCCGTCGCCCAGCTCGGCGAGCCCGGTCACCGGCGGCATGGCGTGCAGGGCCACGTCGCGCCCCGTCGTGCAGCCGAGCGAGCGCGCGTACCAGGCGGCCCACGGGGTGCCGAGCAGCGCGGGGACTCCGAAGGCGGCCACGGTCCGCTCCGCGGCCCACAGCCGCAGGTGCACCCTGCCCCCGCGCGGGTGGGCCCCGGGGGTGATCCCCCGGGTCAGCAGCCGCGCGGCGGCCGCGCCCAGGGCGAACCGGGACGGGGCGCTGAACAGCACCACCCACCCCGCCAGCACCAGCCACCACGAGGTGTACGGGGTCCAGGCCTTGGGGGCCAGCACGGCGAGGACGTTGTCGATGGCCGCCAGGCCGACCAGCCCGCGCAGCCCGGTCACCCCGAACAGGGCGCACTGGACGAGGATCTGGGCCGCGCCGGTCCGGCGGCGCAGCGGCGGCGCCGTCCGCGGGACCGGCTCCCCCGAGAACGACGGGGCGGACGACGAAGCCGACGAGGCCGACCCCGACCGCGACGGGTCCGCCGCCGGGGCGAGGCCCGCCAGATGCGCGGCCATGTCCCGCAGCACGGGGTGCCGGTAGAGGTCCGCGACCGAGACCCCGGGGTGGCGCTCGCGCAGCACGGAGGCCATCCGGGCGGCGGTCAGGCTGGTGCCGCCCAGCGCGACGAAGTCGGATCCGGGCCCGGGGCGGGTGCCGAGCAGTTCCGCCCAGACGTCGGCCAGCCGCGCCTCGGCCGGACCGAGCGGCTCCCGGCCGGTGGCGTCCGGCAGCCCGGACGGCTCCGGCTCCGCGGCGCCCGGGAGCGGCCACGGCAGGGCGTCCCGGTCGACCTTGCCGGAGGTTCGGGTGGGCAGTTCGGCGATCTCGGCGAGCACCGGGACCAGCGCCGCGGGCAGCCCCCGGGCCAGTGCCTCCCTGGCCCGCGCACGGTCGTATCCGGGCGCGGGGACGACGTACCCGGCGAGCACCTGACCGCCCGCCGGGGTGGTGTGCACGGCCGCGGCGGCCCCCAGGACCCCGGGCAGGGCGCTGAGCGCGGCGTCGATCTCGCCGAGTTCCACCCGGCGGCCGCCGAGTTTGATCTGGTCGTCGGCCCGCCCGGTGAAGATCAGGCCGTCGGGGTCGGCCAGCACCAGGTCACCGGTCCGGTAGGCGCGGGCTGCGCCCAGCGCGGGGCAGGGCCGGAAGCGGTCCGCGTCCTTGACGGGGTCGAGGTAGCGGGCGACGCCGGCCCCGGCGATGACCAGTTCGCCCTCGGCGCCGCGGGCGACCGGCTCCCCGGCCTCGTCGACGACGGCCAGGTCCCAGCCGTCCAGGGGCAGTCCGATGCGCACGGGGTCGCCGGGCCGCAGCTGGGCGGCGCAGGCCACGACGGTGGTCTCGGTGGGGCCGTAGGTGTTCCACATCTCGCGCCCGCCGACCGCGAACCGGTCGACGAGTTCGGCGGGGCAGGCCTCGCCGCCGACGATGAGCAGCCGGACCCGGTCCAGGCAGTCGGCGGGCCACAGTGCGGCGAGCGTGGGCACGGTCGAGACGACGGTGATGCCCCGCTCGACGAGCCAGGGACCCAGCTCGTGCCCGGCCCGTACGAGCGCCCGCGGGGCCGGGACCAGGCAGGCGCCGTGGCGCCAGGCCAGCCACATCTCCTCGCAGGAGGCGTCGAAGGCCACCGACAGTCCGGCGAGCACCCGGTCGCCGGGGCCCAGCGGGCGTTCCGGCAGGAACAGCCCGGCTTCGGCGTCGACGAACGCGGCGGCGCTGCGGTGGGTGACGGCCACGCCCTTGGGGGCGCCCGTGGAGCCGGAGGTGAAGATGATCCACGCGTCGTCCTGCGGGCCGGGGGCGCGGCGGGCGGCGCCACCTGCCCCGGCGGGCGGTACCGCGCCCGGCGCCATCGCGCCGTCCGCGCCGAGCACCAGGCAGACGCCCGCCTCCCGGAAGACGGTCGCGGCCCGCTCGTCGGGGTCGTCCGCGTCCACCGGGACGTAGGCGGCGCCGCAGCGCAGCACGGCCAGGACCGCCAGGTACAGCTCGGCGCTGCCGGAGGGGACGCGGATCCCGATCCGGTCCCCCACCCCGGCTCCGGCCCGGCGCAGCAGTTCGGCCCGGGCGGCGACTTCGGCGGTCAGCGTCCGGTAGTCGAGCCGTTCGGCGCCGGTGTCGAGGGCGGTGGCCCGGGGGTGCGCGGCGGCGGTGGCGTCGAGGACGTCCAGGAGCGTGCGCGCGGGGGCGGAGGGCGCACCGAAGTGACACGCGCCCCGCGCCGCTTCGGCGGGCGCCGGGCGGTGCAGGGGGCCGGACGGGTGAGTTGGCATCGGTGCGCCTCTGTTCGGCTGTGTGACGTGCGTATTCTGCACGGTCGGATGCCTGGCTCCGGCGTCCGCCGCACGCATCCACAGATACCGTCCGGCGCGCTCCGGTTCACCGTCCGGAAGCCATGGTTCCGTAAATCGAACAGGCCGCCCGGAACCCCAACGGCACGTCAAGAGCCTTGCCGCGGGCGGGATCGCGCCCCGACACGCGCCGCCGGGGCGCGTTCGGTCATCGGTGACCCGTGGGGAGGATTTGGCCGTTCACTGGGCTGACGTTCGGTATCGGACTCACCCGTTCCGCGCGCACCGCGCGGGATCCGAGGGCGCGGTACTACGGAATCCGGCGGGACTCGGCGATACGTTCGGCCTCTTCCAGTGCCCGCAGTTGCGCCGGAGTCACCCCTTCCGGTATCGGCACCGGGGCCGGGGTGCGCAGCGGCGGCTGCCAGCCCGTCTCCGGCTCCCAGCGGCGGACGATCCGCGCGGGCGCCCCGGCGACCACGGCGTGGTCGGGCACCTCGCCGCGGACGACGGCTCCCGCGGCCACCACCACGTTGCGGCCGAGCCGGGCCCCGGGGAGGATCACCGCGCCCGTGCCGAGCCAGCAGCCGGGGCCGATCTCCACCGGCGCGCTGCGCGGCCACTGCTTGCCGACGGGCTCGTGCGGGTCGTCGTAACTGTGGTTCGTGGACGTGATGTAGACACCGGGCCCGCAGAAGGTGTCCGATCCGATGGTGATCCGGGTGTCCGCGATGACGTGGCTGCCCCGGCCGAGCACCACGCCGTTGCCGAGGACCAGCACCGGATCGCGGCCGAGGTCGAGGTCGGGCATCATCCCGGCGGTCAGCGTGACCTGCTCGGCGATGATGCAGTGGTCGCCCAGGTGGATCCAGCGCTCGCCGAAGACGGTGCCCTGCGGGAAGGCGAGGCGGGTGCTGGGGCCGATGGCGCCGAAGCGCAGCCGCCCGGGGGTCCGCGCGGTGACCGCGCCCGCCTGCTGCGCCCAGCGCCAGCCCGCGTGGACGACCCGGCTCGCGGCCCGGCGGCGCAGGGCGGTCAGGGCCGCGCGCAGCTCCGCGGGCGAGACGGATGAGAACGTGTTTCTGTTCTTCGGCACCCGGCCACGGTAGTGGGCCCCGCCCCGGGCGCCCGGACGGCCCTCCTGTGATCTTCACCCCATCGGGGAGGCGGCCGGGCGCGTGCCCTACGGTGCGAGGAGCGCGACATCACAAGCAGAGGAAGAGATCATGACGTTTCAGGCGGACCAGGGATCCGGCGCGTTCGTCGCCGGCGTCGGCGGGAAGAAGCCGGCCATCCACCCCGAGGCGTTCACCGCGCCGACGTCCGTCGTCGTCGGCGACGTCAGCCTCGCCGCCGGAGCGAGCATCTGGTACTCGGCGGTGCTGCGGGCCGACTGCGGGCGGATCACGCTCGGCGCGGACAGCAACGTCCAGGACAACTGCACGCTCCACGTCGACCCCGGCTTCCCGGTGACCATCGGCGACCGCGTCTCCATCGGCCACAACGCGGTGGTGCACGGCTGCACCGTCGAGGACGACTGCCTGATCGGCATGGGCGCGACCGTCCTCAACGGCGCGGTGATCGGCGCGGGCTCCCTGGTGGCCGCCCAGGCGCTGGTGCCGCAGGGCATGGTCGTCCCGCCGGGCTCCCTGGTCGCGGGCGTCCCGGCGAAGGTCCGGCGTCCGCTGACGGAGGAGGAGCGGGCGGGCATCAGCCTGAACGCGACGATGTACGTCGAGCTGGCGAAGCAGCACCGCGCGGCGGTCGAGGACCCCGCGTAGCGACGGGCCGGGCCCGGGCGGGCGAAGGTTCCGGAGACTCCCGCCCGCCCCGGACACCCCTAGTCGGCCGCCACCGCCGCGTCGGCCGGGGCCGTCGCGACCGCGGCCGCCTCGGCCTTCTTCGCCCGGCTGCGCAGCACCAGCATCGAGGTGAGCCCGATCAGTACGGCCGCCACCAGTCCCAGCCAGGAGAACCGCTTCAGCCAGGCCTCCGCGACCTTCCCGATGTAGTAGACAGCCGCCGTCGTGCCGCCCGCCCAGATGATCCCGCCGAGCACGTTGGCGATCAGGAACTTCCAGTACGGCATCCGCAGCACGCCCGCCAGGGGCCCGGCGAAGATCCGCAGCAGCGCCACGAACCGCCCGAAGAAGACGGCCCACATGCCCCACTTCTCGAAGGACCGTTCCGCCATCGCGACGTGGTGTTCCCCGAAGTGCCGGGGGAAGCGCCGGCCGAGCCGTGCCAGCAGCGGTTTGCCGCCCTTGCGCCCGATCGCGTAGCCGATGGAGTCCCCGACGACCGCGCCCGCGCTCGCGCAGGCGCCGAGCACCAGCGGGTCGATGCCGCCGTTCTGCGAGGCGAGCAGGGCGGCGCTGACGAGGACGATCTCGCCCGGCAGCGGAATGCCCACGCTCTCCAGCCCGATGACCACCGCCACCAGCAGATAGACACTCACCGCCGGGATGGTCTCCAGCCATTCCTGGATGTGCACCGGTACGTCCTTCCGCAACGTGGTCGCGGCGCGCCCCCTGTGACGCCCCGACCGGCCAGACTACCGGGCCACCGCGCGCACCATCACGGCCGCCCGCAGCGGGAGTTCCCGCGAGGAGCGCCCCACCCACACCTCCCGCCGTCCGGTGCCCAGCGCCCAGGCATGCGGGCCGGGGTCCCAGGAGGACAGCGTGCGCGCGTCGAGGTCCACGGTGATCCGCTCGGAGCGGCCGGGGGCGAGGGTGATCCGCCGGTATCCGGCCAGGGCCCTTACGGGCTGGTCGAGCCGCAGGTCCGGCGAGGGGCCGACGTACACCTGCGCCACGTCGGTGCCCGCGCGGCGGCCGGTGTTGCGCACGGTGAACTCCACGCGAAGGCCGCCGCCCTGGGGCCGCACGGTCAGCTTGTCGTACTGCCAGGTGGTGTACGAGAGCCCGTGCCCGAAGGGGAAGAGCGGGGCCACCCGCTGCGCGTCGTACCAGCGGTGGCCCACGTGGACGCCCTCGCTGTACTCCTGGCGGCCGCCGACCCCCGGGTAGCGCACCGGATCGCCGCCGACCGGGGTGGCCCGCTCGTCGGCCGGGAAGGTCTGCGTGAGCCTCCCGCCCGGGTCCGCGTCGCCGAACAGCACGTCGGCGGTGGCTCCCGCACCCTCCTGGCCGGGGTAGTACATCTGGAGCACGGCCGCGGTCCGGGCCAGCCAGGGCATGGTGGTGGACGAGGACGTGTTGAGGACCACGGTGGTGCGCGGGTTGGCGGCGGCGACCGCCTCGATCAGCCGCTCCTGGCCGCCGGGCAGCGCCAGGCCGGTCCGGTCGCTGCCCTCGGTGGCGTCCTCGTAGGCGAAGAGCACCACGCTGTGGGCCGCCGCGGCCGTCCGTACCGCCTCGGCGACATCGGCGGCCCGGGTCGCCCGGGTGGTGTGGCGCAAGCGGAACCGCGCACCCCGGTCGCCGCCCTGGGCGGCGACGGTCAGCTTGTGGGCCCCGGCCGCGAGGGCGAGCGTACGGCGGCGCACGGCGAGTCCGTCGGGGGCCGTGCCGAGCAGCCCGCCCACGAAGTACTCGGCCACGCCCGGGCGGACGGGGAAGACCTCCTCGCCGTCGAGGCGGACGTCGGGCCGCTTGCCGGTGTAGTGGACGAGCAGGGTCCACTCGTCGGCCTCGGGGAGGGTGAAGGCGCCCTCGTAGCGGTGCTCCTTGCCCGCGTCCACGGGCTGGTCGTCCAGGGCGGCGGGGGGTGTGAGCAGGTTCCCGGGGAGCGGGCGGCCGTACAGGTCCTCGCCGAGGGCGTAGCGGACCTCGGCGCCCTTCCCGGCCCGGGTGCGGATCGCGGCCAGCGGGCTCGCGGCCCGGTCCCGGTCGGGCACGACGTGGGCGCTGCCGCCGCCGCTGACGAAGGGCACCTGGCCGGTGGGCCCGATGACGGCGAGGGAGCGGGCGGCGGCCCCGGACAGCGGCAGGGCGCCCTTCTCGTTGCGCAGCAGGACCGCGCCGGCCACCGCCACCCGCCGGGCGAGCCGGGCCCCGGCGACGGGGTCGCGGGCCGGGCGGGGCGTGGGTGACGCCTCCAGCAGGCCGAAGCGGTCCATGGTGCTCAGCACCCGGCGGACGGCGAGGTCCACGGCGCGCTCCGGGACGGATCCGGCGCGCACCGCCTCGCGCAGCGGGCCGCCGAAGTGGGTGCCGCCGGGCATTTCCATGTCGAGGCCCGCGGTGATGGCGGCGACGGTGCTGTGGGTGGCCTGCCAGTCGGACACCACCCAGCCGTCGAACCCCCAGCGGCCGCGCAGCAGTTCGTCCAGCAGCGGCTTGCTCTCGCAGGCGTGGGTGCCGTTGACCTTGTTGTAGGCGCCCATCACCGAGCCCGCCCCGGCGGCGACGGCGGCCTCGAAACCGCGCAGTTCCGTCTCGTGGAGGGTCTGTTCGGCGGCGATCACATCGATCGTGTCGCGGCCCTGTTCCTGGTTGTTGAGCGCGAAGTGCTTGACGGTGGCGATCAGGCCCTCGTCCTGGATGCCGCGGACCACCTCCGCGACCACGTCGGCGGTCAGCTTCGGATCCTCGGCGAAGGTCTCGAAGTTGCGGCCCGCGTAGGGGGCGCGGATGAGGTTGGCCATGGGCGAGAGCAGCACGTCCTGGCCGAGTGCGCGGCCCTCGCGGCCTAGGGTCCGGCCGTAGGCGCGGGCGAGGGCCGGGTCGAAGGCGGAGGCCAGCATGACGGGCGCGGGCAGCGCGGTCGCCGGCCGGCCCACCCGCACCCCGGCCGGTCCGTCGGCGAGCCGGAGCGGCGGGATCCCCAGGCGCGGTACGCCCGGCACGTAGCCCGCCTGACCGAGCGGGGCCGGATCCACGGCGCCGTGCAACAGTGCGGTCTTCTCGTCCAGGGTCAGCCGTTCCAGCAGCGCGTCCACCCGGGCGCCGCCACCGGGCCGGGCGGCTGCCCCGGCCCCGCTCGCGCGGACCGCCGCGGGTGCCCGCGCCCCCGTCGGCACCTGGGGGACGCAGCCGCCCGCGCCGAGGGCGGCGCCCGCCGCGCCCAGCAGCCTGATGGCGTCGCGGCGGGACACGGCTTCGCTCATGGGGGCTCCCTGGAAGCGGCGGTGGGCCGGGGCGGCCCGCGCCGGACCGCCCCGGCCCACTGTGCGCCACCGGGCGCCGGGCCCCGCCGGGGCGCGCCCTCGCGGGCACGCCCTTCCACTGATGGGACGCACCCGATGGACGGGACGCGTCCGATGCGACGCGTCCGGCGGCTCCGGGGACCCGCCCTCAGCCCTGGGGCGGCCGCACCACCGCGGCGTCCGCGTCCCGCCGCTCGTCGTCACGGCGCACGACGCGGGCCTCCGTACGGTGTCCGCGGGCGATGTAGTCGCGGACGACCGCCTCGACGGCGTCCTGCGGGGACCCGACCCCCGCGAGGACCATCACCTCCACCACCAGTTCGGCATCGAGGCTGATGTTGACCTTGGCCACGGCTTCCCCCTCGTGTCCCTCGTGCTCGTCCGTCGCGGACGACTCACGGACGACTGTAGGGGCGTCGCAAGTCCACCGTGGGGGTTACGCGTTGGGGCGCAGCGTCCAGACGACGGTCATCTCGCCCGTCACGGCCTCGTCCTCGCGCTGGATGGCGACGGTGACCGGGAACTCGGGGCGGCCGCCCGCGTCGAGTTCGGCGATCACGTCGGCGGCCGGGCGGCCGAGGGTGGCGGTGGCGGTGACGACGCCCTTGGCGAGCTTCTTGTAGCCGATCTCGGCCCTGACGGCGAGCGGGACGGCGCGGGAGAGCTGCTCGCCGAAGGCGGCCAGCACGATCGCGCCGCTCGCGGACTCGGCGAGGGTGAACATGGCGCCCGCGTGCGGGCCGCCGACGTGGTTGTGGAAGTCGGGCTGGTCCGGCAGGCGGACGACCGCGCGCTCGGGGGTGGTCTCCAGGAACTGGAGGTTCAGGGTCCGGGCCATCGGCACCGTCGCGGCGAGCAGTTCGCCCACGTTGTTCATCGGATCTGCCATCTGTTCTGCGCTCATGAAAAGCGATGTTACCCGTGAGTAGATGAGCTTGACCAGAGCCGTAACGGGACCGGCCGTGGTTCCCGCGCCCCGCTCCCACTATCGTTACCGGCCATGTGGCCAGGACAGCAGCAGCCGCCCGGGGGCGAGCAGAACCCGCAGGACGCGCAGAACAACCCGTACCAGCAGCAGCCGGGACAGCCGAATCCGTACCAGCAGCCGGGGTACGGCGAGCAGCAGCCCGGCTATGGGTACCCGCAGCCGGACTACCAGCAGCCCCCTCCGGTTCAGCCGTGGGGCCAGACACCGTCCCACCCGGGACAGCCTCCGCAGCCCCCGCAGGGCGGCGGGGGTTCGAGTCCCTTCGCGACGAAGACCGTCGCCATCGTGGCCGCCTCCGCGGTCGTGGTGGCGGCCGCCGTCACCGGCGCCTTCGTCCTGACCAGGGACGACAACAAGAAGGACGTGGCCGACCCGAAGCCCGCCGCCAGCTCACCCTCCGCTCCGGCACCGGCCCCGCCGACCGGCAACCCGCGCGCGGGCGGCGACGTCGCCCCCGTGATCCCCGGCTGGAAGGTGGTCGTCAACCCGAAGTACGGGACCGCCTTCGACGTCCCGGCGGACTGGAAGGTCGACGGCTCGGGCATGACGTACGGCATCACCGACGATTCCAAGAACGACGGCTCCCCCCTCATCAGCATGTCCGCACCCGCGGAGTACAAGGGTGAGTGGTGCAAGGTCGACTCCGACAAGAACGGCAAGGAGGAGTCGACCGCACTGGCCACCACCGGCACCAAGGGCGGCCAGGGCGCCAAGGACACCGCCGAGGCGGCCTACAACGAGGCCGGCAACTGGGTGTTCGCCGCCTACGCGCAGAAGGCGCCGAAGGGCACCACCAAGGTGGTCGCGGCCAAGGAGTACACCACCCTCTCCGGCCTCAAGGGCCACATGGCCACCGCGAGCGTCACCGGCCTGCCCAAGAAGAACAAGTGCGACACCGACGGCAAGTCCATCGCCTTCAGCTTCAAGACCACCAACGGCGACTTCTCCAGCTGGGTGCTCTACGGCCCGGCCAACGTCCCCGACGAGGTCAAGCCCGAGGTCTACGAGAAGATCCTCAGCTCGGTCCGGCTCACCACCGGATGATCTCCGCCACCCCGCCCCGGGGCCGGTAATCCGTTTGGATTCCCGGCCCCGGACGGGGATAGTCCGGGGGTGAACATCCGCACCGCCCCCGGTCTTCCGTCCGCACGCCGTCGCCGCCCCGCGTGGGCGGGCCGCAACTACTCGTTGCTGACCGGCGCCGCGGTGGTGACCCACCTCGGCAGCAACGGGGCGCTCATCGCGGCCTCGTTCGCGGTGCTGGAGGCGGGCGGCTCGGGCGGGGACGTCGGCCTCGTCGCCGCGGCCCGTACGCTCCCCCTCGTCCTCTTCCTGCTCGTCGGCGGCGCGCTCGCGGACCGGATACCGCGCCACCACGTGATGGTCGCGGCCAACGCCCTCAACTGCCTCTCGCAGGCGGCCTTCGCCGTGCTCGTCCTCGCCGGGGATCCACAGCTGTGGCAGATGATGCTGCTCACCGCGCTGTGCGGCACCGGCACCGCCTTCTTCAGCCCGGCCGCCGAGGGCATGCTGCTCTCCAGCGTCTCCGGTGAACACGCCAACCGCGCCTTCGCCCTCTTCCGGATGGCGGTCAACGGCGCGGGCATCGGCGGCGCCGCGCTCGGCGGGGCCATGATCGCCGCGATCGGCCCCGGCTGGGTGCTCGCCGTCGACGCGGTCGCCTTCGCGCTGGCGGGCGCGCTGCGCTCCTTCCTCGACGTCGGCCACATCGCGCCGCGCGAGAAGGGCGGCAGCCTGCTCGCCGATCTCCGCGAGGGCTGGGTGGAGTTCCGCAGCCGCCCCTGGCTGTGGAGCATCGTGCTCCAGTTCTCCGTGGTGGTCGCCGTCGTCGGCGCGGCCGAGGCGGTCTACGGTCCGCTGGTCGCCCGGGAGCAACTCGGCGGGCCGGCCCCCTGGGGCCTGGCGCTGGCCGCCTTCGGGGTCGGCACGCTGGGCGGGTCGGTTCTGATGATGGCCTGGAAGCCGCGCAGGCTGCTGCTGGTCGGCACGCTCTGCGTGTTCCCGCTGGCGCTGCCGTCGGCGGGGCTGGCGATCCCCCTGCCGACGTGGGGGCTGTGCGGGGTCATGCTGCTCAGCGGCGTGGCCATCGAGGTGTTCGGCGTGAACTGGATGACCACGATGCACCAGGAGATCCCGGAGGAGAAGTTCTCCCGGGTCTCCGCCTACGACTGGTTCGGCTCGATCTCGATGCTTCCGGTCGCCACGGCCCTCGCGGGCCCGGCCGAATCGGTCTTCGGCCGCACCAACGCCCTGTGGGGCTGCGCGGCCCTCGTCGTCATCGTCACGGCGGCCGTCCTCGCCGTCCCCGACGTCCGCCACCTGACCCGCAAGCCCACGGCGCCGGTCGTCGCGGGTGAGGCCGCCACCGTGACCGCGTCCAGCGCCCCCGCCTCGTCGGCCTGAGGGCTCCGCTCGCGCGGTTCAGCCGATGCTGAAGGCTCCCTCGGGCGGTTCCGGCGAGGCCACCGCCTCGGCGTCGGCCACGACCGCGGCCCGCCCGGTCAGCTTCGCCACCCCCGCCCCGTACTCCACCCGCGCCGGGAACGCGTCGCCCGCGCAGGCCCGCGCCAGGGCCGCCACCGGCAGCTCCCGGTCCGATCCCACCAGCACCGCGTTCCCGAACCGGCGCCCCCGCAGCACTCCCGGCTCCGCGATCAGCGCCAGCTCCGGGAACACGGTGGCGAAGTTCGCCAACTGTCCCCGCAGGAACGCGAAGGGCGCCCCGTCGGCCAGGTTGGCCACGTAGACACCGCCGGGCCGCAGCACCCGGGCCGCCTGGCGCGCGTACTCCACCGAGGTCAGCTGGGCCGGGACCCGCGAGCCCCCGAACACATCGGCCACCAGCACGTCCGCGCTTCTCCCGGGCGCCGCCTCCAGCCAGGCCCGCGCGTCCGCCGCGTGCAGCTCGATCCCGGCGTCCGCGGGCAGCGGCAGCCGCTCGGCCACCAGCTCCAGCAGCCCCCGGTCGAACTCGACGACCCGCTGCCGGGACCCGGGCCGGGTGGCGGCGGCGTAGCGGGGCAGGGTCAGCGCGCCGCCGCCGAGGTGCAGCAGGTCCAGCGGCGCGCCCGGTTCGGCCGCGCAGTCCAGGACGTGCGCGAGCCGGCGTACGTACTCGAACTCCAGGTGGCGCGGATCGTCGAGGTCCACATACGACTGCGGGGCCCCGTCCACCGTCAGCAGCCAGGCCCGCCGCCGGTCGACGTCCGGCATCAGCTTGGCGGTGCCCTGGCCCACCTCCCGGATCACCGGGATCTGCTCGTCGTACTGATCGTCGTGCTGCTCGTCGCTCACGCCACCATTGTCGGGCAGTGGTCAGCCCGACCAGACGGCCGCCGCCTCGGCCGCGTGCGCGGCGGCCTGCGCGAGGCCCGCCCGGGCCGCCGGGGCCCGCCGGGCCGGGTCCAGCACATTGCGCCCGAAGACCTTGCGGGCCTCGGCGGAGGGGGTGATCAGCAGCACCTTGGACCCGTCCGCCCGCAGCCGTTCGGTCTGGGTGGCGGGCGAGGGCGCGACCCCGGATCCCAGGGCCATCGGCGCGAGGACCACCACCCGCCGGTAGCCCGTCGCGACGTCCGCGTTGGCGGCGGAACGGACGCCTCCGTCGACGTAGCGGCGTTCCCCGAGGGTCACCGGGGGCCACACCCCCGGTACCGCGCAGCTCGCCGAGACGGCGTCGACCAGGCCGACCCCGCTGTGCCGGTCGAAGTCGGCGGCGGCCCCGGTCCGCGCGTCCACGGCGGTTACCACGAACCGGCGCTCGGGCCACTGGTGGGAGACGAGCCGCCCCTCCAGCACCTTGCGCCGGGCGTGTTCGTCCCCGGTGTCCGCGGCCAGCGCGATCTCGCCGACCCGCCGCCGGTAGGCCGTGGCGTCCTTGGCCCGCATCATCGCGACGGCGTAGCGGGCGACGAGCCCGGCGCCCAGCTTGGCCGGGATCTCCCCGCCCGCTCCGGCGAGCTGGCGCTCGTACAGCTCGCGCGGGGTGAGCAGGCCGGAGGTGAGCTGGGCGCCGACGACAGAACCCGCGGAGGTGCCGACGACGAGTTCCGCGGCGGACAGGTCGATGCCCGCCTCGGCGAGCCCGTAGATGATCCCGGCTTCCCAGCCGACCCCGGTCAGGCCTCCGCCGCCGAGCACCAGCGCCGTCTCGCCGCTCATCGCAGCCCCCGCTCTTCCCGATTGTGGTGACGGCAGTCTGCCGCAGGCGGGCCGCCGTCACCACGGGGGCCATCGGGTCAGCCGAGAACGGACGTCACCGTTCCGGCGCCCACCGTCCGCCCGCCCTCACGGATCGCGAAGCCGAGCCCCGCCTCCAGGGGCACGTCCCGGCCCAGCTCGACGGTCATGGCGACCGTCTCCCCGGGGCGGGCGAGCCCCGCCTCCCCCAGGTCCACGTCCCCGACGACATCGGCGGTGCGGACGTAGAACTGTGGCCGGTAACCGCTGGCCAGTGGCGTGGTCCGGCCGCCCTCCCGGGCGGACAGGACGTACACCTGCGCCGTGAACCGGCGGCGCGGCACGACGCTGCCCGGCGCGGCGACCACGTCCCCGCGCCGGATCCCCTCGCGGGGCACCCCGCGCAGCAGGATCGCGACGTTGTCCCCGGCCTCGGCGCGGTCCATGGGCTTGCCGAAGGTCTCCAGGCCGGTGACCACCGTCAGGGTGGGCTCCCCGGCCGCTCCGAGCAGCGCGACCCGGTCGCCCATGCGGACGGTGCCGCGCTCGACGGCGCCGGTGACGACCGTCCCGCGCCCGGTGATGGTCAGCACGTTCTCCACCGGCAGCAGGAACGGCGCGTCCGTGTAGCGCACCGGCATCGGTACGTACGTGTCCACCGCGTCCAGCAGCGCCAGGACCGCCTCCGTCCAGCGCGGGTCGCCCTCCAGCGCCCCCAGCCCGGAGACCCGGACCACGGGGGCACTGTCGCCCCCGTACCCGTGGGAACTGAGCAGCTCGCGGACCTCCAGCTCGACCAGGTCGGTCAGCTCGGGGTCCCCGGCGTCGGCCTTGTTGAGGGCGACGACGATGTGGTCGACGCCGACCTGCCGGGCGAGCAGCACGTGCTCAGCGGTCTGCGGCATGACCCCGTCGAGCGCGGAGACGACGAGGATCGCCCCGTCGAGCTGGGCCGCGCCGGTCACCATGTTCTTCACGTAGTCGGCGTGGCCGGGCATGTCGACGTGGGCGTAGTGGCGGGTGTCCGTCTCGTACTCCACGTGCGAGAGGTTGATGGTGATCCCGCGCCGCGCCTCCTCAGGCGCCCGGTCGATCCGGTCGAAGGGCACGTAGGAGGCTCCGCCGCGCTCGGCGAGGACCTTGGTGATGGCGGCGGTGAGGGTGGTCTTGCCGTGGTCGACGTGACCCATGGTGCCGATGTTGAGGTGCGGCTTGGTCCGCACGAAGGCCGTCTTGGCCATGACTGGTGTTCGCTTTCCCGTGTGTTCCGGTCACGGGCGTTGCGGTGACCGGAAGCCTGAACGGGACCCCTGGATCCTGCCGACCCTCCCCCTGCGGGGTCCGCCGGACGATCCGGGAAGGGTCAGCTTCGGGCGCCGCCGAGGGGCGCCGGGTGCACGGGTGCGATGTCCGCGGCGGCAGCCTTCGGCGCGTCCGCGACTGCGGACGGCGCTGCGGGGAAGGGGTGCCGGAACATGGACCCGATCCTTGCCGACCGGTCCCCGCCGCGTCGAACGAATTACACTCGGCGGATGTCCCCCCTCCTTCTGTCGCCCTGGTTCCGGCTGGCCCTGCTCGTCGTGCTGCTGGTGTCGGCCGGTGTGTGCGTGCTGCTGTACGAGCCCCAGCGGATGCTGTCGCGGGGCTGGACCGGTTCGCTTCCGCTGGGCACGGCGGTGTTGCTGTTCGCGGTGGCGTACGGGCTGTGCACGGCGGCGTTCGTGCCGCGCCCGCTGCTGAACCTGGGCGCGGGGGCGGTCTTCGGCGCGCAGTTCGGTCTGGTGGCGGCGGTCGCCGGTACGGTGCTCGGCGCCGCCGTCTCCTTCGGGCTGGGCCGGGCCCTGGGGCAGCAGGCGCTGCGGCCGCTGCTGCGCGGGCGGTGGCTGCTGGCGGCGGACGGGCAGCTGAGCCGGCACGGGTTCCGGTCGATGCTGGCGGTGCGGATCTTCCCCGGGGTGCCCTTCGCGGCCGCCAATTACCTCGCGGCGGTCTCGCGGTGCCGCTGGGTGCCGTTCCTGCTGGCGACGGCGCTGGGCACGATCCCGAACACGGCGGCGTACGTGATCGCCGGGGGCAGCGCCTCCTCGCCGACCTCGCCCGCCTTCCTGGCCTCGTTCGGGTTCATCGCCGTGTCCGGGGTGCTCGCGGCGGCCGTCGCGTGGCGCAGGCGCCACCGGCTGGCGGCGCCCGCGGCGAACGGGCTGACGCCCCAGCAGACCCCAGTGGTCGGCGGCGTCACCCGTACGCCCTAGCATCGGACGCGACCTTCCCGACGATCACAAGGACGCCGCACCCCGACATGAGCTGGTTCGAATCCCTAATCCTCGGTCTCGTCCAGGGGCTCACGGAGTTCCTCCCGATCTCCTCCAGCGCCCACCTGCGGCTGACCGCGGCGTTCGCCGGCTGGCACGACCCCGGAGCGGCCTTCACCGCCATCACCCAGATCGGCACCGAGACCGCGGTGCTGATCTACTTCCGCAAGGACATCGCGCGGATCGTCTCCGCCTGGTTCCGGTCGCTGACGAACAAGGCGATGCGTTCGGACCACGACGCCCAGATGGGCTGGCTGGTCATCGTGGGGTCGATCCCGATCGGTGTCCTCGGCATCACGCTGAAGGACCAGATCGAGGGCCCGTTCCGTGATCTGCGGCTGATCGCCACCACCCTGATCGTGATGGGCATCGTCCTCGGCTTCGCCGACTGGCTGGCCTCGCGGGACGAGTCGGGCGGCAAGCACCGGGTGGTCAAGCAGCGCAAGTCGCTCAAGGAGCTGGGCGTCAAGGACGGTCTGATCTTCGGTGTCGCCCAGGCGATGGCGCTGATCCCGGGCGTCTCCCGGTCGGGCGCGACGATCTCCGGCGGTCTGCTGATGGGCTACACCCGTGAGGCGGCGGCCCGTTACTCCTTCCTCCTCGCCATCCCGGCCGTACTGGCCTCGGGCGGCATGGAGTTGAAGGACCTCGGTGAGACTTCGGGGCACCTCTCCTGGGGTCCGACGATCTTCGCGACGGTCATCGCCTTCGTGGTCGGCTATGCCGTGATCGCATGGTTCATGAAGTTCATCACCACGAAGAGTTTCATGCCGTTCGTGATCTACCGGATCCTGCTGGGCATCGTGCTGATCGTGCTGATCAGCATGGGCGTGCTGAGCCCGCACGCGGGCGAGTCCGCGGGCTGACGCGGTTCGCGCAGACATGACGGACACATGCGGGGGCCGCCCGGGAACGTTCCCGGGCGGCCCCCGCGTCGTTGTGCCTGAGAGAACAGCGGCACGGCGAGAACAACGGCACAGCAGGGGGTGCGGTCCCATGAGGCGAGTGGTACTGGAGCGTTTTCCGGCCGGAAGTCCGAGGGGGAGCTGGCCGGCCGAGGAGTACGCCGCCCAGCGCACGCGCGAGGGGGTGCCGGCCGAGGTCGTCATGGATCTCGCCAGCGACGCGTTCCTCGTCGTGGTCAGGCAGCGGGAGGCGCAATCCGGTCACTGAGCGGCCCGCGAGCAGATCCGGGGGCCGCACGCCCCTTGGACTCGCGGGTCCGCTGACCCACACTGACCCGATGACGCAGCGTGTGGAACTCGCGACGGTGATGGACCGGCTGGCGATCGATTCCGTGGTGACCGGGTACGCGGTCGCCGTGGACGACGGCGACTGGGCGGCGTACCGGGCCCTGTTCACCGCCGCGGGCCGGGCCGACTACAGCTCGGCGGGCGGGATCGAGGGCCCGGCCCACGAGGTCGCGCGGTGGCTGGAGGAGACGATGAAGCTCTTCCCCGTACGCCAGCACCTGATCGTCAACCGGCGGATCGACCTGGAGACCCTGGACGGCTCCGCCGGTGACCGGGCCGAGGTGAAAGCGGACTTCCTGAATCCGATGCGGCTGGCCGGGGAAGACTTCGACGGGAGCGTCACCGCGCCCAACTTCGTCGCGGCCGGGCGCTACACCTTCGTACTCGCCCGCACCCGCGACGGGTGGCGCCTGTCCGGCGTCACCGTGCACGAGAAGTGGCGCCACCTGTCCGCCTGAGGAGCCGTTTCCCCACGGCTGTCCGTCGCAGGACCGTGGCCGCACACTGGAAGCGGAGGCGCGCCATGCAGACCACCCCGCGGACCGGCCGGTACCGGTGGTGGCGCGCGGCGGCCGCCGTACCGGCCGGGGCGCTGCCCGCGCTGTCCTTCCCCGCGCCCGCGCTCTGGTGGTTCGCGTACGTCGCCCTGGTGCCCTGGATGCTGTTGCTGCGCACGGCGCCGACCGGGCGGCGGGCCGCCCTGGAGGGCTGGCTCGGGGGCGCGGGGTTCATCCTGGCGGTCCATCACTGGCTGCTGCCCAGCCTGCGCCTGTTCCTCTTCCCGCTGGCCGCGCTGCTCGGGGCGCTGTGGATCCCCTGGGGGCTGCTGGTGCGGCGCCTGCTCGGCGGGGCCGTGGCCGCGGGGCGGGCGAGCGCCGCGCTGGTCCTCGTACCGGCGGGCTGGCTGTTGTCGGAACTCGTCCGGTCGTGGCAGGGGCTCGGCGGGCCGTGGGGGCTGCTGGGAGCCAGCCAGTGGCAGGTGCCGCCCGCGCTGCGGCTCGCGTCGGTGGGCGGGGTGTGGCTGCTGAGCCTCCTGATCGTCGCGGTGAACTGCGCGCTGGTGCTGCTGGTCGCGGCGCCCTCCGCGCGGATCCCGGCGGCGGCCGGGGTGACGGGCTGCGCGGTGCTCACCGGGGCGGTGTGGCTGTGGCTGCCGGGGCCCGCGCCCGCCGGTGAGCTGCGGGTGGCCGTCGTACAGATCGGTCCGCGGGGGGTCTCGGAGAGCGTGGAGCAGCGGTTCGACACCGGTGAGCAGCTGACCCGGCAACTGGCCGGGCAGCGGCTCGACCTGGTGGTGTGGGGCGAGAGCAGCGTCGGCGCCGGTCTGGGGGCGCGGCCGGACCTGGCCCGGCGGCTCGCGGACCTCTCCGCGCGGGTCGGTGCTCCGCTGCTGGTCAATGTGGACGCCCGGCGCGGCTCCGCCGAGACCGGTGGCGCGCCCGGCATCTACAAGAGCGCGGTGCTGGTCGGCCCGGAGGGACCCACGGGGGACCGGTACGACAAGATGCGGCTGGTCCCCTTCGGGGAGTACATACCGGCGCGCGCGGTGCTCGGCTGGGTCACCTCGGCGGGCAAGGCCGCCGCGGAGGACCGGCGTCCGGGCACCGCTCCGGTGGTGATGGACCTGCCCGGCGCCGCGGGCGGGGCGGGGGTCCGGATCGGGCCGCTGGTCTGCTTCGAGTCGGCGTTCCCCGACATGACCCGGCACCTGACCCGGGAGGGCGCGGCGCTGCTGGTCGACCAGTCCTCGACGGCGACCTTCCAGGGCAGTTGGGCACCGGCGCAGCACGCCTCGCTGGGGGCGCTGCGCGCCGCCGAGACCGGGCGGCCCGTGGTGCACGCCACCCTCACCGGCATCAGCGCGGTGTACGGCCCGTCGGGCGAGCGGATCGGCGCGCCCCTGCCGGGCTCCGCCTCCGCGGCGCGGGTGTACGCCGTCCCGCTCGCCCGGGGCACCACCCTCTACGTCCGCTTCGGTGCCTGGCCGGTGGCCGTCGCCCTCGGCGCGCTCGCGGTGTACTGCGCGGGCGAGGGCGTGCGCGGGCTGCGCGGCGGTCCGCTCAGGAGGCCTGCTCCAGAGCCGACAGGACCACCCGCTCACACAGCTCGTGGGTGAGCAGCGCGTCCCGGGCGCTGAGCGTGGTGCCCGCCGCGACGGCCTCCAGGAAGGTGTCCACGACCTGTTCGATGCCGCGCTGGCGGGCGACCGGCACCCAGTCCCCGCGCCGCCGTGTGGTGGGCTGGCCCTTGTGGTCGATGATCTCGGCCAGGTTGACCACCTGCCGCTTGGTGTCCTGCCCGGAGACCTCCAGGATCTCCTCGGTGGACCCGGAGCGGCGGTTCATGATGCCGAGCGCGGTGAAACCGGCGCCGGAGAGCTGGAGCACCACCTGGTGCATGAGGCCGCCCTTGACCACGGCCCGTACGTCGACGTGGTCGGCTTCGCCGGGCAGCAGGAAGCGCAGGGTGTCCACGACGTGGATGAAGTCGTCGAGGACCAGGGTGCGGGGGTCCTCGGGCAGGCCGACCCGGTTCTTCTGCAGGATGATCAGCTCGCGCGGGTGGTCGGCGCACTGCGTGTAGCCGGGCGCGTGGCGGCGGTTGAAGCCGACGGCCAGCGACACCCCGCGTTCCTCGGCCAGTTCGACCAGGTGCCGGGAGGCGGCGAGTTCGTAGGCGAGCGGCTTGTCCACGTAGGTCGCCACCCCGGCCTCCAGCAGCCGCGCGACGATCTCCGGGTGAACACCGGTCGGGGCGTGCACGAAAGCGGCGTCGAGGCCCTGGGCGAGCAGGTCGTCGAGGTCGGTGTGGCGGCGCTCCGCGGGGATGTGGTGCAGCGCGCCGATCCGGTCGAGGGTGGCCGGGGTCCGGGTCTGGAGGTGGAGTTCGACCCCCGGGCGGGCGGTGAGCACGGGCAGGTACGCCTTCTGGGCGATGTCACCGAGTCCGATGCATCCGACCTTCACGGGGATCCTCCTCGTTCGTGGCTCGTGGTACTGCTCGTGGTACTGCTCGCAGCTTAATGCCTGGTGGGAGGGGCCCTCTTCGACCAGTATTCGGATCATGAGCACTCCTGCGACCGACCGCCACGAACCGTCCACCACCGCCAACGAACGCGACATGCTCGACGGGTGGCTCGACTTCCACCGCGCCACCCTGGCCTGGAAGTGCGAGGGGCTGAGCGACGAACAGCTGCGCCGCACGCCGCTGGCGCCCTCCGAACTGAGCCTGCTGGGGCTCGTACGGCACATGTCGGAGGTGGAGCGGTACTGGTTCCGGGAGATCACCCTGGGCGAGGACCTGGACGACCTGTACTGCACGGAGGACGACCCGGACGCCGAGTTCCACCTCACGGAGCAGGACACCTGGGCCGAGGCGGAGCAGGTGTGGCGCGAGGAGATCGAGCGCGCGCGGCAGGCCTCGGCGGGCCGTTCGCTCGACGAGGTGTCCATCGGGCGCAGCAGCCGCAGCGGCGAGCAGTTCAATCTGCGCTGGGTCTACACGCACATGATCGAGGAGTACGCGCGCCACAACGGCCACGCCGACCTGCTGCGGGAGCACATCGACGGGGCGACGGGAGAGTAGCGCGGGCGGCAACAACAGGTGACAACACGTGACAACACCGGGCGGCAACCGGCCAGTAGGTGTCACCCGTGCGGGGTGAATATCGTCCGCGGGTTTTCGCAACCGGGTGTTCGCACAGCAGAGTTGCGCGGGTGCATCCAACCCGAACCACGACAAAACTGCTGCTCGGAGTCGCTTGCGCGGTCTCTGCCGTCTCCGGCTGCGTGAGCGTGAGCCCTCATGCCCCGCAGCCCGCCGGGGCCGCGTCCGCCGAGCCGCCGCCGCAGGGGCAGCACGATCCGCAGGGCGGCCCGGGGGCCACACCGGTGGTGGTGATGGCCCCCGCCCTGGAGGCGCTGAAGGCCGTACCGGCGGGCCGCGGGCAGCCGCAGGGCGGCGCGGCGCACCGCGGCGCGCCGA
This sequence comes from Streptomyces sp. NBC_00536, assembly GCF_036346295.1. Lineage (NCBI taxonomy): Bacteria > Bacillati > Actinomycetota > Actinomycetes > Kitasatosporales > Streptomycetaceae > Streptomyces > Streptomyces sp. NBC_00536. Next base: position 1,382,886 of record NZ_CP107819.1, read on the forward strand.
CCGGAGCGGCCCGGCCGGAGTCCGGGCCCGGGCAGGCGGCGCCGCCGGTGCCGGACATTCCGGAGCCGCCCCGTCCGCCCTCCGGGCCCGCCGTGCGCCATCACGGGCGCGGGCACGACGGCGGCGCCGGGGGCCCGCAGGCGGAGCTGGAGCGGCAGCTGGTGCCCGCGCTGCCGGTGCGGCCCGCCGATGTGTGCGCGCTGGGGCGCAAGCACGGCCGCTGGCAGCCGGACAGTCCGGAGGCACGGATCTGCGCGGGCGTCCAGGGCGGCTGACCGGGCACGCGGGGACAGATCCGGTACGGGCCCCGCGCGCTACGGCTGGCCGGGGAAGGGTGCCGGGCGGCCCCCTTCCCCCGATCCCGCCCCGAGCCGCAGTTCGAGCCGCGAGATGGCCGCGCGTACGCCGTCCCCGTAGCCGTCGTCGGCGAGCGCCCCGGTGGCCGCCCGGGCCCGGGCCAGATGGATCCGGGCCGCCTCGGGGCGGCGCAGCTTGACGTAGTCGGCGGCCAGGTTCAGGTGCAGGGACGGGTAGAAGACGCGCACGGCGGCGTGCGGCTGGGGCAGGGGCAGCGTGATGGGTTCCTGCCGCAGCCCGTCGGCGGCGTTCAGCGCCCGCAGGTCCCAGGCGAGTTCGTCGGCCGGGTCGTCCTGGGCGTCGGCCATGTAGTGCGCGAGGGTGCAGCGGTGGAGGGCGGGGCCCTCCTCGCCGATCTCGTTCCAGATGTCTCCGAGGCGGTTGCGGGCCTCTTCCCGGTCTCCGGCGTGCAGCAGGATGATCGCCTGGCCGATCCTGGTCATGACGGCGTCCTCCGACGCCTCCTGTTGCTGCTCGGTCAAAGCGGCCTCCGGCTTTCTGGGTCAGACCCGCTGCGGTCTGATCGTCCAGACGCTAGCCGGAGCCGCCCGCATTGGCGCCGAGGCGCGGTCGGAGGTCAGCCCAGGTCCGGGATCCGCCAGTCGATCGGCTCATGACCCTGGGCGGCGACGGCCGCGTCGATCTGGGTGAAGGGGCGGGAGCCGAAGAACTTCTTGGCGGACAGCGGCGAGGGGTGGGCGCCCTTGACGACGACGTGGCGCTCCTCGTCGATCAGCGGGAGCTTCTTCTGCGCGTACGCCCCCCACAGGACGAAGACGGCCGGGTCCGGGCGGGCGGCGACCGCGCGGATCACCGCGTCCGTGAACTTCTCCCAGCCCTTGCCCTTGTGCGAGTTGGGCTCGCCCTCACGGACGGTCAGCACCGCGTTGAGCAGCAGGACGCCCTGTTCGGCCCACGGCATCAGATAGCCGTTGTCCGGGACGGGCAGGCCCAGCTCCTCCTTCATCTCCTTGTAGATGTTGCGCAGGGAGGGAGGGGTCCGCACGCCCGGCTGCACCGAGAAGCACAGCCCGTGGCCCTGGCCCGCGCCGTGGTAGGGGTCCTGGCCGAGGACCAGCACCTTCACCCGGTCGAACGGAGTGGCCTCCAGGGCCGCGAAGACCTGCTCGCGGGGCGGGTAGACCGGTCCGTCGGCCCGTTCCTTCTCCACGAACTCCAGGAGTTCGCTGAAGTAGGGCTTGTCCAGTTCCTCACCGAGGACGGGCAGCCAGGATTCGGGCAGCAGCTGGGTCACGTCGACAACCTCCGGTACGCGTTCGTGCAATTGCTCCAGAACCTACCGGCACCCACTGACAACGGCCCCGGCCGCCCCGCTCCCCCGGCTACCAGCTGGTCTTGCGGTACAGCTCCCACATCTGCATGGCGGTCTGCGGGTCCAGCGCCCGCTCCCCGCCGGCGATGTCGTCGCGCGTGGCGACGTACAGCTTGCCCTGCCACAGGGGCAGCAGCCGGACGTCGTCGGCGAAGATCTTCTGGGCCCGCTCGAACTCCGGGGTCACCGCCGAGCGGTCGCTCTCGCGCCGGGACTTGGGCAGCAGGTCGGTGAGGATCTCGGGGTTCTCGTAGGGGGTGCCGACCGCGTTCTCCTTGCCGACGAACGGCGCGATGAAGTTGTCGGGGTCCGGGAAGTCGGGGAACCAGCCGCGGCCGAAGACCGGGTACTCGCCGTTCTTGTAGCCCTCCTGGTAGGCCTTCCAGGGCTTGTTGCGCAGGGTGATCCGGAACAGTCCGCTCGCGTCCAGCTGGCGCTTGAGCTCCTCGAACTCCGGCGCGGTGGAGGAGCCGTAGCGGTCCGTGGTGTACCAGAACGTCAGGTCCACGGGCGTCTTGACGTCCGCCTTCTGGAGGATCTTCTTCGCCTTGTCGACGTCCGGCTGGCCGAAGACGTCGTAGAAGGGCGTCTTGTGGCCCACGACGCCCTTGGGGACCATCGAGTACAGCGGCTCCGCGGTGCCCTGGTAGACCTTCGCGACCAGCGCTCCGCGGTCGACCACCTGGGCGACGGCCTGGCGGACGGCGGGCTTGGCGACCGCCGGGTCGCTGGGGTTGAAGACCAGGTAGCGGATCTCGGCGCCGACGTTGTCGACGACCTGGACGCCCGCGTTGTGCGAGGCGGGGCTCTGCAGGTCCTTGATCTCGGGCGCGGAGAGACCGCGGTAGATCGCGTCGATGTCCTTGCTCTTGAGGTCCGCGGACATCTTCTTGGAGTCCGTGTAGTAGCGGATGGTCACGCCGTTGTTGTGGTTCTGCGCGAAGCCCTGGTAGTTGCCGTAGTTCGTGAGGACCGCCTCGACGCCGTCCTTGTAGGAGTCGAGCACGTACGGGCCGGAGCCGGTGACCTTGCCGTCCTTGCGGATCTTGTCGGCCGGGTATTCGTTGGGCGCCACGAGCGAGGCGGCGGGCGAGCCGAGCACGAAGGGGAAGGTCGCGTCGGGTGTCTTCAGCTGGAAGACGACCGTCAGCGGGTCCGGGGTCTCGATGCGCTCCAGGCTGCCGAAGAGGTCCTTGGGGCCGACCTTGGAGCCGATCTTCCGGATCCGGTCGAGGGAGTGCTTGACGGCCTTGGAGTCGAGGGTCTCGCCGTCGGAGAACTTCAGCCCCTTGCGCAGGGTGCAACGGTAGGCCTCGTTCGCGGAGTCCGTGAACTCACAGCTCTGCGCGGCGTCCGGCTGCGGTTTGGTGCTTCCCGTGGGAAATGCCAGGAGTGTCTGATAGACGTTCCGGTAAAGCTCCCAGGAACCGTCCCAGGCCGCCGCGGGATCAAGGGTGCTCGGCGCACTCGTCGTACCCACGACGATTCTTTTTGTCTGATCTGCGCTCGAATCCGAAATCAGCCCGCAGCCGGCGAGCAGGGATATGGACGCAAGGGCCGCAGTGATCTGCAGGCATCTGGTCCGGTTGAACACGTGCACGCTCCTCGATCGGCCAGGGGTGCGGCAGACCCTACCGCAGTGCCCCACGGATCCGATGGGGAGGTTCCGTGGGGCACTTGACCGGTTCCGTGCATATTCGATATGCATTTACCACCCGGCCGGAAGGCAATCCGTCCGGTTATCGGTCAGCCGACTCCGGCATTCAGAAAAATCCCCCCGTCGACCACCAGCGTCTGCCCGGTAATCCATTCCGCTTGTGCCGAAGTGAGGAATGCGGCGGCGCCGCCGATGTCGGCGGGCACCCCGAGCCGGCCCAGCGGATAAGCCGCTGCCGCCTCCTGCTCGCGCCCCTCGTACAGGGACTGCGCGAACTTCGTCTTGACCACCGCGGGCGCGATGGCGTTGACCCGGACCCCGGGGGCCATCTCGTGGGCGAGCTGGAGGGTCAGGTTGATCATCGCGGCCTTGCTCATCCCGTACGCCCCGATGAAGGGCGAGGCCGAGACGCCCGCGATGGAGGCGATGTTCACGATGGCGCCGCCGTGGTCCTTCTGCCAGGCGTGCCAGGTCCGCTGGGCGAAGCCGAGCGCCGAGATCACGTTCGTCTCGAAGACCTTGCGGGCGACCCCGAGGTCCAGGTCCGCCATCGGCCCGAAGACCGGATTGGTTCCCGCGTTGTTGACCAGGAAGTCGACCCGGCCGAAGGCCTCCATCGTCCGCTCGACGGCGACCGCCTGGTGCGCCTCGTCGTGCGCCTTGCCCGCGACCCCGATCACCCGGTCCGCGCCGAGCCGCTCCACGGCCTCCTTGAGGGCGTCCTCGTTGCGGCCGGTGATGCAGACCCGGTCGCCGCGGGCGACCAGGGCCTCCGCGATGCCGTAGCCGATGCCCCGGCTGGCTCCGGTGATCAGCGCGGTCTTGCCGCTGTCGATGCCGTTGTACGTCATGACGTACGCCCTGCCTCTCGTCAGTTGAGGGGGCCGCCGGCCACGTACATGACCTGGCCCGAGACGAAGCCCGCGGCCTCGCCGGTGAAGAAGGCGATGGCGTTGGCGATGTCCTCCGGACGGCCGACGCGCTGCACGGGGATCTGGGTCGCGGCGGCGGCCTGGAACTCCTCGAAGCCCATGCCGATGCGGGCGGCCGTCTGCGCGGTCATCTCGGTGACGATGAACCCGGGGGCCACGGCGTTGGCCGTGACGCCGAACTTGCCCAGCTCGAAGGCGAGGGTCTTGGTGAAGCCCTGCAGGCCCGCCTTGGCGGCCGCGTAGTTGGCCTGGCCGCGGTTGCCCAGCGCGGAGCTGCTGGAGAGGTTCACGATGCGGCCGAACTTCGCCTCCACCATGTACTTCTGACAGGCCCGGGCCATCAGGAACGCACCGCGCAGGTGCACGTTCATGACCGTGTCCCAGTCGGTGTCGCTCATCTTGAAGAGCAGGTTGTCACGGAGCACGCCCGCGTTGTTGACCAGGACCGTCGGCGCGCCGAGCGTGCTCGCCACCCGCTCCACCGCCGCCTCGACCTGGGCGCTGTCCGACACGTCGCAGCCGACCGCGAGGGCGGTGCCGCCCGCTGCCGTGATCGCCTCCACGGTGTCCTTGCAGGAGGCCTCGTCGAGGTCGAGGACGGCGACGGCGCGGCCCTCGGCGGCCAGGCGCACGGCGGTGGCCGCGCCGATGCCCCGGGCCGCCCCGGTGACGATGGCGACGCGCTGCTCGGTGGTGGACATGCTGGTTCTCCTCGCGCTGGGAATGCCCTGACGGCGGCGGCTCCGGTGGGTGAGCAACCGCTTAGTAGCTTCGGCTGAAGAGACGCTAGGAGCCCTGGCACCCGGTGTCAACGGCACCGGGTCCCAGGGCTCCGGGTCCGCGTACGTCAGTACACCAGCAGCTCCAGCAGCCGGGCCAGCTCCGCCTCCGGGTCGGCCGTCAGCCCGGTGTGCACCGGCCCCGGCTGTACGACGGTGCTGCGCGGCGCGATCAGCCAGCGGAAGCGCCGCCCCGCGTCGTCGCCCGCCGCCTGTCCGGCGGCCGCGCCGCCCGCGCACAGGCCCTCGACCCCGCGCAGCGCCGCCCGTACCCCGGCCACGTCGGCCTTCGGGTCCAGCGCCAGGAGCTTGGCCTCGCCCAGGTGGACGCGCGCGGCGACGTACGCGTGCGCCCGGCAGTAGAGGATCACCCCGGCGTTGAAACACTCCCCGCGTTCCATCCGGGGCACCACGCGCACCAGCGCGTATTCGAACACGTCCCGCTTGGTCACCGGCTGTCGCTCTTCTTCTTCTGGGGCAGGGGGGTCAGACGCTCGGCGAGCCAGCCGGGAGGGCCGCTGCGGGCCTTCACCTCGGCCTCCATGGTGATCCGCTCGTGGATCGTCGCGGCGCGCGGCAGCAGCGCTTCCACATAGGCGCGGCGCAGCGCGTCCGTGGAGTCGAAACCGGGCTCGTCGACCAGCCACTCGTCCGGGACGTCGGCGGCGACCTCGGTGAGCAGCGCCCTGGTGACCAGCGGTGCCAGCTCGGCCGCGGCCGCCGCGATGTCCGGGCCGACCGGGGCCAGCACGTGGTCGGAGGCGTTGTAGGGCTTGGCGGCCGCGGCCGCGGCGGTGGGCCAGTTGTGGTGCCAGATCATGGTGGCGCCGTGGTCGATGAGCCAGAGGTCCCCGTGCCAGACGAGCATGTTCGGGTTCCGCCAGGACCGGTCCACGTTGTTGATCAGGGCGTCGAACCAGACCACGCGGCCCGCCTCGGCCGGATCCACCTGGTAGGCGAGCGGGTCGAAGCCGATCGACCCGGGCAGGTAGTCCATGCCGAGGTTGAGCCCGCCGCTGGCCTTGAGCAGCTCCTGGACCTCCTGGTCGGGCTCGCCGAGCCCGATGACGGGGTCGAGCTGCATCTGGACCAGCGGCGGGACGCGCAGCCCGAGCCGCTGGGCCAGTCGCCCGCAGATGACTTCGGCGACCAGGGTCTTGCGCCCCTGGCCGGCGCCGGTGAATTTCATGACGTAGGTCCCGAGGTCGTCGGCCTCGACGATCCCCGGGAGCGAGCCGCCCTCACGCAGGGGCGTGACGTAGCGGGTCGCGATCACTTCTGTGAGCATTTTCCCAGGCTAGTCACCAGCCCCCGCCCGCGCCGCGGCGGCCGGACACGATTGATCAGATCACCTGGTGGCAATGAAACCGCCGTGATAACTTCGCGGACCGAGAAGGGGAATCGACCGACTTCTGGGGGATGGTCGGTGATGATGAACACGCCGCGGCATCCGCCGCCGCAGAAGGTGCAGTTGCTCCTGCCGCTCGTGAACGAGCTCTGCGAACTGGACTGTGTCCGGGACCCGGGCCAGCGGGTCATGTTCGGGCAGAGCGTCGGCGAATACCTCGGACGGGTCCTGGATCTGCCGGGCCGGGACGCGCGCAGCGATGCGGTGGTCCTCGTACACGCGGTGTTACGGCAGCCGCAGGACGTGGAGTCGGGCGTCGAGGCGCTGCTCTACGCCGTGGGGCTGCACGAAGGCAGTGATGTGGCGGGAGGGTTGCGCGAGCGGCTTCCCAGCTTCCGGACTCCCGGGCCGAGTGCCGTGGTGCCGCTGTTCGAGACGTTCGAGGACAAGGACGTGAACGCCGCCCGGGCCCTGCTCGCCGGGCCCATCGGGGTCGACCGGAACAGACTGCTCGACCGGCTGGCCCACGAGTTGCGGCTGGACCTGCCGTCCCGCCTCACTCCCGTCCAGCTCTTCGACCACCTGCTGGACGTCAATGCCCAGGCCGACGGGCTGCCGGCCGCCGTGGTCATGATGGAGTTCACCGCCGTGCTCACGCCCCGCGAGAGCGACCGGCGGCGGCTGCACGACTGGTGCGACAACTGGTCGACGAGCGCCGGATCCCGGGACATCCTGATGCGACGGCGTGAGCGGATCGAGACGTCGGGCCCGCCGGACCGGGACATCCCCCGCTGTCTGATCATCATGGTGGATCCCGCCGAGGACGGCTCGCCCGACATCTACGTACGGCACTGGGTCAACCGGACCGCGGGATTCTGGTCCCCCTCGTCCGAGGGCACGGAGAGGACCACGCTGGGGACGCTGGGCGCAGCCGTGGAGCGGGCCATCCGCCGCGGCGAGGAATCCTGGGCGGACGCGGACAGCGCCGGTGAGGACTCCAGCCCGATCCACGTCGAGTTCGTCCTGCCCTACACGATGCTCAACCATGACGTGGCCGGCCTGGGCGGGGCCGCGGACACCGACGATACGGTCCCCATCGGACTGCGCTACTACGTCCATCTGCGCAGCCTTGAGCGGATGCGCACGCGCGACCCGGCCCAGCTGCGCCGCTGGCGGCTGCGCTGGCAGACGCTCAGGGCGGCCACCGCGGCCCGGCCGCACGGCTGGACGAGCGAGGACCGGATGACCGGGCTTCCGATCTGGCGCAACAAGCTCGCCACGAACGCGCAGCTCACCGCCGTGACCCTGGGCTCACCCGCGCTGGAGGGGCAGGCACTGGAGCCCCTGAAGGCGGCGATAGCCGAGGGTGTCGGAGTGGCCCTGTGGGACCGCCGAGATCCCTCACAACAGTCTTTCGTGGCACCGCTGGACATGCTCGTCGGCTACCCCCGGGACCAGCTGCCCGAGACGATCCACCGGCTGCGCATGAAGGCCGAGACCGACCTGAACGGCTTCCAACTTCCGGGCAGGCATGTGGCGTTCTTCTACGACGACCCATTCAGGCTCATCGACTGCGAGGAGGTACCGGCATGACCGGGCTGGAACAGGATGACGCCGCGGTCGACGGAGACGGCGCCCACCGATCCTGGCGGGTCTTCCACGCGACCGGGACGGCACCGGCCGGGGATCCCCCGGTCCTGCCGCCCGCCCCGCCCTGGCGCGAGTTCGCGGGCGAACCGCTCCAGACCGCCCTCGCCGCCGACGACCGGGCGGTCCGCCGCCGCCTGGGCTCGAACGGCCCCCGGCCCAGCCTGCGCGACGAGGAGATCGACACCGTCAACGCCGCACTGTTGCTGCGGCGCCCGCTGCTGGTCACCGGGCCGCCCGGGGTGGGCAAATCGACCCTGGCCCATCTGGTCGCCCGCGAACTGGGCCTCGGACGGGTCCTCCAGTGGAGCATCGTCAGCCGTACGGCACTGCGCGACGGGCTCTACGAGTACGACTCCATCGGCCGGGCCCAGGCCATCGCCGCCTGGCGGGCCGGCGCCGCCCCCGAAGCCGCCGAGCAGGCGGCCGAACAGGCCCCGTACCTGGGCGACTTCGTCACCCTCGGCCCACTGGGCAGCGCCCTGCTCGCCTACGAACGGCCGCGTGTCCTGCTGATCGACGAACTCGACAAGAGCGACATCGACCTGCCCAACGACCTGCTGCACGTCCTGGAGAACGGCAGTTACGACGTGCCCGAGCTGGTGCGCAGTGCGCTGCCGACGGTCAGTGTCTTCACGGACGACCCGGGCGGCCGCGCCGAGATCATCGGTGGCCGCGTCGAGTGCCGCGAGTTCCCCCTGGTGGTGATCACCAGCAATGGCGAACGGGAATTTCCGGCCGCGTTCCGCCGCCGCTGTCTGCCCCTGGAGATGCGTCCGCCCACCCGCGAGCAGCTCGTCTCCATCGTGCTGAGCCACCTCCGGAGCAGGCCGGAAGGGGTGGACACCCTCGTCGACGACTTCGAGCGCCGGGTGCGCGAGGGGGGCACACAGTCGGTCGATCAGTTGCTCAATGCCGTCCACATGACTACGGCGGGTGGTTTTCAGGCGGACGCCCACGGGCGTAAACTCATGGAACTGCTGCTGCGCGACCTCGCGAAAGGCCGCTGATGGACGGCACTCCCAGGGAGCGCGCACCCGATGCCCACGACGAGGGGGCGGAGGGGACTTCCGCCGACGGTCCGACCTGGCAGGAGATCGCCGACGCCGTGTGGCTGGCGGCTGCCCGGGCGGCCTCGGCCGCCCCGCCTCCCCCGGTGACCCGGGAGCCCCGCTCCCCGCGCCAGGAAGCCCCGGACAGCGAGCCCTTGCCGCCGGAGGAACCCGAAGCGTCCCCGCGCGCCGAAGAGTCCACCCGGCCACCGGCTCCCCTCGCTGACGCCGACGGCTCCTCCTTCGTGCTCACGCCCGCCGGGGACGACGACCGCACCCGGACAACCGAGACCACCCGGTCCACCCCGCCCGCCGCGGCCCCGGGCGCGGCCGAAGTCCCCCCGGGGCCACGGCTCGTGCGGCCACCGGCGCCGCCACCGCGGCTCGCCAAGGCACTGCACCGGCTGCGCCGCAGCGTGCCCTCGCGGGGCCGCGAGGTGCTGGACGAGGAGCGGACCGCGCGGCACGGCATCTCCGACGACCTCTGGATTCCGTACGTGCGGCCCGCCACCGAGAAGGCCCTGGACCTCGTTCTGCTGATCGACTCCGCGCCCACCATGACGATCTGGCAGGACCGGGTCGCCTCGATCTCGCTGGAGGCCGCCCGGAGTGGAGCCTTCCGCGATGTACGCACGGTGCGGCTGGAGTTACCCCAGCGCGGGAAAGCGCGGCTGCGCTGGCCCGGGGACCGGCCCGGCGACCCCGCGGAACTGATCGACTCCCGGGGGACGCGCGTCCACCTCCTGGTCACCGACGGGATGACGCACGGCTGGGCGAGCCCGGCGGCGGACGACCTGCTGCTGCGCCTCGCCCGCAGCGGCCCCACCGCCCTGGTCCATCTGCTGCCCACCTACCTCTGGCACCGCTCCTCGGCGCACCCGTACCGCGCCGAACTGGACTCGGGTGGCTTCGGCGCGCCCAACACGCGCATCGGCCACGGCTTCCCGAAGGAGGAGACGGCAGCGCAGCCACCCGAGGGGACCGCCGCCGCCCTGATCCCCATCCCGGTGCTGAGCCTGAAGCCCGAGTCCTTCACCGCCTGGGCGGAGCTGGTCGCCGGAGAGCGCGGCGTACGGCGGACCCTGCCGTTCCTCCTCGCGGGCACCCTGGCCAGAAGCAGGCCGACCCCCGGGCTGCGGACGCCGCAGACGGCCGGGGCCGGTTCCGCCGACGCGGCCGTCCGCCGGTTCACCTCGCTGGCCACCCCGACCGCGCGCCGGCTGGCCGCCCATCTGGCCGCACTGCCCTTCGAGTTCCAGCTGATCGAGGAGCTCCGGAACCGGGCGATGCCCGAGGCGGGCATCGAACACGTGGCCGAGATCCTGATGGGCGGGCTCATCGACTGGCGCGGCCCGGCCGACGACGGCCGACCCGATTTCGCCGAGGGCATCCGCGAGGCGCTGCTCGCCACCGGGACGCGCAGCCAGCTCGCCAGGATCGTGAACCTCTTCGCCGATCTCCCCAGTGCACGCGACCGCGGTGTGCGCCTGCAGGCCGCGCTCCAGGACCCGGAAGGCGCCGCACTCCCGGAGAGAACTCCCGCGAACCAGCCCTGGTTGCGCGTCGAACTGGCCGTGCTCAACGCGCTCGCGGGTCCGTACGCCCGCCGGGCGGCCCGGGTGTCGGCGGGCGTCGGCGCCGGGCCGGCCGGTGTCAGCGGCACCACGACGCTTGTCACCGGACCGAGTGGCTCCGCGGGTGTCGAGGCGGACCCGCGGCCAAAGGGGGGCATAGGTGCACGCGAGACCGAGGGCCCCCGGAACGACGCCATACCGCCTGGAGAACTAGTGCCGACGACCACCCCGAACCCCTCTGACGCTGTAGTCCGGAAGGCTGACCAGACCATGGAGCTCAAAGCTTCCCAACCCCTCTTCGTCCGAACCGGCCAGCCGAGGGTCATGGGGAACGTCCCACCGAAGAACCCCAACTTCACCGGTCGGGAAAGCCTGCTGGCGGCGGTCGAGGAACAACTTCGGTCGGAGGAGACCGCGGCCGTGCTCCCGCACGCCCTGCACGGCATGGGCGGCGTCGGAAAGTCCCAGCTCGCCATCGAGTACATCTACCGGCACAGCCACGAGTACAACGTCATCTGGTGGATCCCCGCCGAGCGGGACAGCCTCGTCCTCGGCGCCCTCGTGGACCTCGCCCGCGCCCTGAACCTGGAGGTCGGCCCGCAGGCCAACACCGCCGTGCCCGCTGTCCGCGAGGCACTGCGCACCGGGAATCCGTACGACAACTGGCTGCTGGTCTTCGACAACGCGGAAGACATCGAAGCGGTCCGCGCCTACTTCCCCACCGGCGGCCCCGGGAAGATCATCGTCACCTCCCGCAACCGGGAGTGGGAGCGCGTCGCCACGCCGCTGACCGTCAACGTCTTCGAACGCGAGGAGAGCATCTCCCTGCTGCAGCGCAGGGCGAGGGAACTGAGCGCCGAGGACGCCAACCGCCTCGCCGAGGCCCTCGGAGACCTGCCGCTCGCAATCGAGCAGGCCGGGGCCTGGCACGCCGCCACCGGTATGCCCGTCACCGAGTACCTGGCGCTGCTGGAACAGCGCAAGCCCGGCATCCTGGAGCTGGATCCCTCACCGGACTACCCCCTCTCCGTCGCCGCCGCCTGGAACATCTCCCTCGACCAGCTGGCCGAGACCAATCCCGCGGCCCGGCAGCTGCTGGAGATCTGTGCCTGCATGGCCCCCGAGCCGATTCCGCTGAGCATGCTGCGCGGCACCCGCAACGTCGACATCGCCCCGGACCTCGACCCGGTCCTGCGCGACCCGGTCCTGCTCGCCCGGGCCACCCGCGACCTGAGCAAGCTGTCGCTGATCAAGCTCGACCACAAGAACCGCACCCTGCACATGCACCGCCTGATGCAGGCCGTGCTCACCGCGGGCCTGAGCGAGGCGCAGTCCCAGGAGCTGCGCCGCGCCGCGCACATCCTGCTCGCCACCGCCAAGCCCGGCGCCCCCGGCTCGCCCGACCAGTGGCCCGCGTACCAGACCCTGCTGCCGCACGTGATGACCAGTGGAGCGGTCCGCAGTTCCGACCCCTGGGTCCGTGAACTCATCACGTCCGTCGTGCTCTACCTCTACTTCTGGGGCGCCCACACCGCGGGCGCCGAGATGGCCCGGGAGGCCTGGACCGCCTGGAACGCCCAGTCGGGCGAGGAGAACCCCCAGGTCCTCCAGATGGGCAAGCACCTCGCCTTCCTGCTGCTGCAGACCGGCGAGGTCGCCGAGGCCTCGGAGATCAACCAGACCGTCCTCGACATCTCCCGGCGGGACTCCATCCCCGAGGAGGAGCTCATCGACTCCATGACCCAGATGGCCGGCGCCCTGCGCTACCGGGGCGACTTCTACGCGGCCCGCGCCCTGGACGAGGAGGCCGACAGCCGCGCCCGCGACCTGTTCGGGCCCGAGGAACCGCCCACCCTGCTGGCCGCCCACGGCTACGGCGTGACCCTGCGCGCGTGCGGCCAGTTCGCGGCGGCCCGCGTGCTGGACGAGGAGACGGCCCGGCAGTGGGACACGCTGTACGGGTCGAGCAACGGGCTCACGCTCAACACGATGAACGGCCTCGCCATCGACATCCGCGAGAGCGGCGACTACCCGGCCGCCCGCGTCATGCAGGAGGAGACCTACCGGATCTACCGCACGGTCTTCGGCGAGGACAACGCGTCCACCATCCGCGCCGCCCGCAACCTGGCCGTCTGCCGACGCCGCGACGGCGCGCTCCAGGAGGCCGCGGAACTCACCGAGGCGACGCTCGAACGCTTCACCGTGCGCTACGGCGCGGAGTACCCGGACACCCTGGCCTGCGCGGTGAACGCCACCGTCGACCGGCGGCTGCGCGGTGACTTCGTCGCCTCCCGCGACCTCGGGGAGAAGACCCTGGCGCGCTACCGGTCGTCACTGGGCCGCCGGCACGCGTACACGCTGATCACCCTGACCAACCTCGCGGCGACCCTGCGCGGCCTCGGGGACGTCGAGAAGGCGGAAGCCCTGGACGGCGAGGCCTCGGAAGCCTTCGACGCGACGCTGGGCGACATGCACCCCTTCACGCTCACCGCGGCGCTGGGGCTGGCGAACAACCACTACGCCAGGCTGGACTTCGCCGCGGCCAGGAGCGTCGACGAGGCCAACCTGCCGAAGCTCGTGCTGACCTGCGGCCCCGACCACCCGCTGACCCTCTCGTGCCGCGCGAACCTGGCCCTCGACCTGCGCGGGCTCGGCCGGATCCAGGAGGCCGACGGCCTCAACGCGGAAGCCGTCCAGGGCTTCACGAGGGTCCTCGGAGGCGATCACCCCTGGCTGACGGCGGCCCGGCTGCACCAGCGGATCGAGTGCGACATCGCACCGATGCCGCTGTAACGGAGTCGCCGTGGCTCCGGGACCCGCGTACCGGGTCCCGGACCCACAGCGGCCGCGAGGGGACCGGGGTCAGAGGGTGCCCGGTGCCGTCGACGGCAGCGGGCTGTCGTCGGTGCCACCGGGACCATCAGAGCCACCGGGACCGGCTGGCGGGGCGTCGGCCGCCGGCGCCGAGCGGGCCGCCCGTTCCCGCAGGCGGCGGACCACGACCAGGAAGGGCTGGGTGAGTACGGTCGTCACCAGGGCCATCAGGACGAGCGCCGTGTAGAGCGGACCGCTCACCAGTCCCGCCTGGAGCCCCGCGTTCAAGGCGATCAGCTCGGTCAGACCGCGGGTGTTCAACAGCACGCCGACGGTCCGCGCGTCATGGCGGTCCAGGCCCGAGAAACGGGCCGCGACCGTCCCGCTGACCACCTTGGTGACGACGGCGAGGACGGTCACCCCCGCCAGCGCGATCACCCCCGCGGAGTCGAGTCCGCCGATCGCGACGTTCCTGCCGGAGACCACGAAGAAGAACGGCAGCAGGAGCAGACCGATGTCGTGCAAGGGCCGGAGCAGATCCGGGTCCAGTGTGGCTCCCCGCTCCCGGGGCGTCACGACCCCGGCGAGCAGCGCTCCGAAGATGACGTGCAGCCCCAGGGCATTGGTCACCCAAGCCGACGCGAAGGCGAAGCCCACCAGCACCGCCAGGCGCACCGAGGGATCGACCGCCGTGCGCCACAGCACGCGGCGCAGCACCCGCCGTGCGCCGAGCAGCATCGCCACGGTGAACAGCACCAGCAGCAGCAGCCGCACCCGCAGGGAGGGCCCCTCGTGACCGCCGGAATCCAGCAGCGTGCCGACCAGCACCGTCCAGCCCATCACGTCGATCAGTCCTGCCGCCGAGACGGCGACGATCCCGGGCACGGTCCCGGCCAGCCCGTTCTCCCGCACTATGGCGGTGAGCACCGGAACCGCCGTGATGGACAGCGCGACGCCGAAGAACAGCACCGAGGAGACCGTCATCTCCTTGGGCGCGCCCAACCGGGCCAACCGGTCGTGAAAGAGCAGCGCCACGCCCGACCCGACCGCCATGGGAAGCAGGAACGCGGCGACGGAGACGCTGAGCACCGAGCGGGCCCGGCCCTTGAGCACCCCGAGGTCCAGCTCGTACCCGACCGCGAAGAGGAAGAGGACGAGGGCGATCTGGGCCAGCCCGGTCAGAACCGGGGTGAGCGCCGCGGGGAACAGCATTTCGGACAGATTCGGGAAGGCCGCCGTCAGTGCGCTCGGCCCCAGTGCGATGCCGGCGATCAGCTGCCCGATGATCGTCGGCTGGCCCAGCCGCCGGGCGAGCCAGCCGGCTGTGTGGGCGATGATCAGGATGAGCGCGGTGACACCAACGAGATGAGTGATCATCGCATCAGAACTCATGCGATCCCCCTGTGTAATCCGGTGCCGGGCCGGAAGCCGCGGCAGGGGCACGACCAAGCGCGAGAGTGGTTGCGCACCCGGATCAAGGGGCACTCCTCCAGCATACTGCCAAGTTGACGGCACGTTATGTGCCGCGAACACGTCAAGTGACCCACGGGGCGGGCCTGATGACCACAGCATTGTTCGTTCACGGTACTGGTGTGCGGGAACCCGGATTCTCGGAACTGTACGGACACTTTTCGGCCGAGCTCCGCGCATGCGCTCCTGCCGTTCGTCCGGCCCCGTGCTACTGGGGAGGCGAACTCGGCGCCACTTTGGGAGCCGGCGGCCTCTCCGTGCCCTTCACGGACGGAAGGAGTCGCGGCGGTCCCGGCGAGGCCGCGGCCCAGGTGGACGAGACGGAACTCTGGGCCGAGCTCTACCACAACCCCCTCGCGGAACTGGAGCTCGCCGCCGCCGCCGGCGGCCACGGCACGGAGTTGTCGCCCGGCGCCCCGCTGCCCGCCGAACGCCCCCGTGCGCTGCTCGCCGCCCTCGACGGGCACCTGAGCGACATCGCGGGCAGCGCGGCGGGCGGCCCGATGGGTCCGCACCTCGCCACGGCCGTCACCGAACTCTCCCGCAGCGGGCTGCTGGGCCCGGCCGCCACGACCCTGCCCGACGACGAGGAACTCGCCCGGCTGCTCGCCCGGGCCCTGGTGGCCGCGGCCCTCTCCGCGGTCTTCGCCGAGGACGCGCCGCTCATCCCCGACGGCGCCGCCAGGGACGCGGTCGCGGCCGCCCTGGCCGAGCGCATGGGCGCCCGCCCCCGGGGATCGGAGCGCGGCATCGGCACCCTGCTCGCCCGCCCGGCGCTGCGGCTCGCCTCCCGCCAGGCGGTCCGCCGCAGGCGGGCGTTGACCGAGGCCGCGCACCCGGCGGCCGCGGACGTCATGCTGTACCTGGCCCGGGGCGAGCGCCTGCGCCGACGCCTGCGCGAGACGATCGAGGGGCTGGAACCGCCCGTCGTCGTCATAGGCCACAGCCTCGGCGGGATCATCGCCCTGGACACGCTGATCGCGGCGCCCCTGCCCCAGGTCGCGCTGCTGGTCACCGTGGGATCCCAGGGGCCCTTCCTCTACGAGAGCGGTGCGCTGCCCGGACTCGCGTACCCCGAGCCGCTGCCGGAGCATGTGCCCGAATGGCTCAATCTGTACGATCCCCGGGATCTGCTCGGATACATAGGCGCCCCGCTGTTCCCCCACCGGGTCACCGACATCGAGGTCGACAACCGGCAGCCGTTCCCCGCCTCGCACAGCGCTTACTGGACCAACCCGGCCGTCTACCGGGCCATCGCCAAGCGACTGCCGTGAACGACGCCCCCACTTCCGCCGCTCCCGCCGCTCCCGCCGCTCCCGAACGGACCTTCGCGCTCATCGTGGGCATCGAGCGCTACGCCACCGGGCCCTCCTGGGACCTGCCCGGCCCGGCCCGGGACGCGCTGCGCTTCCGCGACTGGCTGCTCCGCAGCGGCGTACCGGAGCGCAACATCCTGCTCTGCCTCGACCCGCTCACCGAGCCCGCCGTCGCGCACCACCCCGGTGACCTCGGCACGCTGCGCCGGCTGATCCTCTCCGAACTCACCGCGGCCCAGGGCGAGATGCTGTGGGTGTGGTGGGGCGGCCACGGCGTGCTGGACCAGGACGAGCGGCTGCGGCTGTTCAGCGGGGACGCCACCACCGCCGACAAGCGCAACCTCGACCTCCAGTCCATGCGCAGAACCCTGGCCAGCGACATCCTGCCCGGCTCCACCCGGCAGACCTGGATCGTCGACGCCTGCCAGACCTTCGAGGAACAGCTCGGCTTCCACCACAGCCTGCCCGCCGAGACCCTCCCCGTGGGACAGCGCGTCCAGGTCCACCAGCAGACGGTGCTGCTGGCCGCGACCCGGGGCCAGCGGGCCGCCAACGACCCCGCCCGGGGCACCGGACTGTTCTCCGACAGCGTGCTCGACGTACTGGACGGGTTGCCCGGGCCGTGGACGGACCCGGAGGCCCTCTTCCGGAACGTACGGGAGCGGGTCGAGCGGGTCGGGACCGAGCGCGGCATCCGGCAACTGCCCGTGCTCACCCTCTACAGCCCTCAACGCGAGGAGCACCCGGCGCCGCCCGCCGCCGCGGCCCGGCCCCGCCCCCCGATGGAGCAGCTGGTCACGGCCCTGCTCGCCTATCCGATGATGATCGACCCCGAGGAGCGCCAGACCGTCGTCGCGGAGCTCGGGACCAGGACCGTGGAGCGGATGCGCCGGAACGCCAAGCCCCGCACCGACCTCATCGGCATCACCCGTGCCCTGCTCGGACAGCCCGGCGAACTGTGGCTGCTCTACGACGCGGTCACCCTGCTGGACGACGACGAGGAGCGGGCGGCGGACCTACGGGCGGCCGTTCAGGCCTGCGCGGGCGGCCCGCGGCCGGCGGGCTGACGAATCTTCAACTGGCTTGATCACATGGGCTTTCCGAGATGCCTTCGGTTCGCCATGATGGAAGGACTCCGGCATCGCGAGCAGGGCACACGAACGGGGCGCGTGAACGGGGAACACTAAGGGGGAAGCACGTTGCATAAGCCGGCCGGCACGAAGCATCCCGGGTGTCCGGACCACCCGGAGCACGTCGAATCCGATCTGGCGGATCTGACCGGAGTGAGCTTCGCCGCACTGCGCGCCGTTCCCGCGCCACTGCGCAGCGAGCGGCTACTGGCCCAGGCGAGGCGGGGCCGGAGCAACGCCGTCGGCGGGGGAAATCCGCCGGGTGGCGGCAGGACCGCTTGACATGACCTCGCCTCGGCACGGCGGGCGCTTGCGCATGCCCGTCGACTGGTTCGACGAACTCGCCTCGGGGGGCGGCTCGGCCGGGGCAGTCGGCTTCCTGGCCGGGGTCGAACGCACCCGCCGGATGATGCTGCTGGGTGAGGTGCTCGACCGGCTCGACGAGCACCCGGACGCGCTGCGCGGACTGGGCTCCGCCACCACGGCCTGGCAGCTCATCGCGGAAGCGGCGGAGGTACGGCCCGAGGCCGCCGAGCAGTTGCTGATGAGTCCTCAGATCGGCTGCTGGACCGCGCACATGCTGCGCCGTCTGCACGGGACGGAGGACGGCCCGCCGCTCTGGTCGGACGCCGGGCACCTGTTCGCGATCGCTCTCGTCGCCCGGATGCGCGCGGGACTGGACGCCGATGTCGTCGTGCCCGTACGGGACGGCGGGCTGTCGCTGCCCACCCTGGGGCTCGCCCGGATCGGCGGACCCCCCGGTTTCGGTACGGCCTCGGCACGGCTCCGCGGCGGTGATCTCCACCTGACGTCCGACTCCGACTCCGACGGGGAGGGGATCACGGTCCGCCTGTGTGACACCGACGGGGCCCGGAGCGCGCACTGGACGCCGTCACGCACCTTCGCCGGTACGTCGACCTGGCTGGACGACCTCGACCCGTACCGCGAACTCGGCGAGCCGGTGGCCCCGCAGCCGCTCGGCGGCGCGGAGGCGGCGTACTGGCAGCGCCTGTTCTCCGAGGCGGCCTCCATCCTGAGCCCCTCGGGGAGCGGGCCCGGGCGCCTGCGCGTCCAGGACGTACGCCGCATCGTGCCCTGGACCGGGACCTCCGCGGGGCCGGACCCGGAGGACACCCACCTGCTGAGCGCGACCACCGCGGACGCCTTCGGTTCGATGGTCATCTCCCGGCCCGCTGACGGGCTCGACCTGGCCGAGGCCATGGTGCACGAGTTCCAGCACAGCAAACTCGGCGCCCTGCTCCTCCTCTTCCCGCTCCTCGACGACGACGACGGCGAGATCCACTACGCGCCCTGGCGATCCGACCCCCGCCATGCCACCGGCCTGCTCCAGGGTGCGTACGCCTTCACCGGCGTCACCGGGTTCTGGCGCGACCGCATGACCGACAAGACCACCGGCGAAACCGCCGCCCCCGACCTCGCGGCCTTCCATTTCGCCCTGCGCCGCCTCCAGACCAGGCTCGTCGTACGCACCCTGCTGACCCGGGCCGCGCTCACCGGTCCCGGCACCCGCCTCCTGCACGGCCTGGCGGCCACCCTCGACGGCTGGCTCCGCGAAGACGTCGCCCCCGGTGTCGCGGCACGGGCCCGCGCGGCCGCCCTCAGCCACCGCGTCGAATGGCGGCTGCGCAATCTGCGCTGCGGCGAGGCGGAACGGGCCCTGCTGACCACGGCGTTCCGTGCGGGCGCCGCTCCCCCGTCGGCCGCCGCCCACGAGTCCGTCCTCGTCCGCGGCACCAGCCGCTGGAGCGACCCGCGCGCCGCCCTCTACCGCGTCCCGCCCCGGGCGCCCGTCTCCGCCGACGCCCACCTCGCCGCCGGTGATCCGCACACGGCCCTGCGCCGCTACGCCGAGCTCCTGTGCGGCGCCCCCGCCGATCCGCACGCCCTCAGCGGCTGGCTGCTCGCCCGGGCCGGGGTCTCCCCCGCCCGCCGACGCCTCCCGCCCCGCCCCGAACGCCTCCTGGCACTCGCCCCGGTCACCCCGGAGGAGCTGCGGCGCGCCGCCGACTGGCTCGGCGCGGGGCCCACTGTGTGACGGACTCCGTTTCCGAGCCCTCGGGCGGCCCGGCGCACCGACACCGGCGGCGGTGGGCGGCTGGAGGGGCGGGCACAGGGTGTGAGCTATGTTGGGTGACGAGTGACATGAGAGGGAGGCCCGCCGGTGTCATCCGGGCAGCAGGCACGCGCCCAGGCGGCCGCCATCACGCCGGGTGGCCAGTCGACGGACCACGAGCG
The DNA here is from genome assembly GCF_036346295.1 of Streptomyces sp. NBC_00536. Classification (NCBI taxonomy): domain Bacteria; kingdom Bacillati; phylum Actinomycetota; class Actinomycetes; order Kitasatosporales; family Streptomycetaceae; genus Streptomyces; species Streptomyces sp. NBC_00536. The sequence continues at coordinate 1,402,551 of NZ_CP107819.1, forward strand.
CGCCCCCGGCGAGCGGGTCCGCGCGCTGTTCGACGGGCACCGGCTGTCCCCGGGGCAGCGGCGCATCGCCCAGTACCTGATCGACCACCTCACCGAGGCCGCGTTCCTCTCGATCACCGAGCTGGCGGAGCGGGTCGGTGTCAGCCAGCCGTCCGTGACCCGCTTCGCCGTCGCCCTCGGGTTCAGCGGTTATCCCGCGCTGCGGGACACGCTCCAGCCGATCGCCCTGAGCGCGGTCGCGGGCTCCCCGGGGGGCGGCGGGCAGTTCCGGCACAACGAACTGCAGGCGGCGGTGGACGCCGAGATCGAGAACCTGCAGAACCTGCGCGGCCTGCTCGCCGACACCGACCAGGTGCTGGAGATCGGCCGCGAGCTGGCCGCTTCCGTGCCGCTGACGGTGCTCGGCCTGCGGATCTCGGTGTCCCTGGCGGAGTACTTCGCCTACGCGGCCCGGCGCATCCACCCCGACGTGCGCCTGGTGACCCGCGGCGGCAGCGTGGCCTACGACGCCCTGCTGCAGTCCCGGGCGGCGGGCGGGACCTGGGTACTGGCCTACGCCATGCCCCGGCACGCCAAGGAGACCCTGGGCGCGCTCCGGGCCGCGCGGAGCGTGGGGCTCCGTACCGCGCTGATCACCGATCCCACCTTGGGGCCGCTGGCGGACGCGGCGGACGTGACGCTGACCGCGGGCACCGGATCCCGGCTCGTCTTCGACTCGTACGCGGCGCCCGGCATGCTGTCCGCGGCCCTGTTGCAGGCGATGGCGGACGCGAACCCCGAGCGGACGCAGGCGCGCCTCGAAGACTACGAGCAGGTCGCCGACCAGCACGGTTTCTTCCTGTAGGCGTCTCCCCCGCCCGGTCCGTCACCTGTTCGCCGCCCGTCCGTCACCCGCGTCCCGGGCCGGGCATTTTCAGCCATGCCAGCGCATGTAATTTTTCATTCGCTTGCGTACTCCACGGTATATATGTTTACTTGCCCAGCGCCCCGGATCCACCAGACGCCAAGGAGAGCGACCCCAAGCCCTCCCGGAAACAGACACGCGGTGTGACGCCTCCTCCTCACGTCCCGCCCGTGTCCGGTCCCGGCTTTCGGATCCACCGGAGCGCGCACGGCGGCCCCGGTCAACCCCTGGGCCGGGGCCGCCGCAGCAACGTCTCGATCAGAGTTCGACACCACTCGGAAGCGACGAGAATGCGCCAGACTCCCTCCATCACGCTCAGCCCCGACTGGCCCTGCCAGGTCACGGCGCCCGGCACCCAGGACTGGGACCGCACGGCGACGCGCTGGCTGCGGGACCTGCTCCCGGCCCGGTACGGCACCTACCCGACGCTGACCCGCCATCCCGTACTGCTCGCCCGGCACGCGGAACTCCAGCTGCGGCACGAGGTACGAACGATGCGGATCGCGCTGGAGACCAGCCGGGCGGAGCTGCCCGCGATGGGCGTGGCCGCGTCCGTGATCGAGAACTCCATCCGGATGTACGCGGTCGAACTCCAGCAACTGGGCCGGCTGTCCCGGGGGGTCCGCCTCGTCGGCGACGCCCTCCGGACCCACGCCGCGGGCCGCCGCGCGTGATGTAGAGGTCAGCCCCGCGCCCACGCCCCGATGACGTCCTCGGTCGTGGTGACGGTGGCCACGAGGGCCAGCGAATTGCGGATCAGCTGCGGGGCGTACTCGGCGGGCACCCCCGCGATGGCGTCGGCCGGGACCACGACGGTGTAGCCGAGGTTGACCGCGTCGAAGACGGTGTTCGGGATCGCGACGTTGGCGGAGACCCCGGTGACCACGAGGGTGCGGCAGCCGAGATTGCGCAGCAGGGCGTCCAGGTCGGTCCCGGCCATCGGGGACAGCCCGTGCAGGCGGCGTACGACGATGTCCTGCGGGGCGACCTCGATGGGCTCGGCGACACCGACCGCCCGGGTGCCCGACAGCTGCTGCACCGGGAGCTTCCCGGCCGCCCGGAACAGCCGCGCGTTGGAGTTGGCCCCGCGCCCGTCCGGCCGCCGCTCGGCCACCGCGTGCAGGACCTGTACGCCCGCCAGGTGCGCGGCGTCCACCAGTGCGGCGACCCGCCCCAGCATCCCCGACGCCTGTGCCTCCTTGGCCAGTTCGGGCAGGGCGCTGTCCGCGCCGACGACCCCGTTCTGGCACTCGACGGTCAGCAGCGCGGTGGTGGCGGGGTCGAGTTGCGCCCCGAGCCGGTCGCGTCGGGCGGCGTCCTGGGACATGCATCCCCCTGGCGTGATGACCGAAGAGCCCTCATGATTCCCTCATAGTTCCTGACGCACAGTCAGATGTGAAGGGGCGTGGGGCAGATGGACGGCGCACAGCGGCGCGGCCGCCGGATCATGATGACCGGGGAAGAGGTGGACGAGTTCCTGCGCACCGAGCGCACCTGCCGGGTCGCCACCGTCTCCGCCGACGGCCGCCCGCACGTGGGTGCCCTCTGGTTCGCCTGGGACGGCACCTCGCTGTGGCTGTACTCGATCACCCGCAGCCGCCGCTGGGCGGAGCTGCGCAAAGACCCGCGGATCTCGGTCGTGGTGGACGCGGGCGTGGCGTACGACGAGCTGCGCGGCGTCGAGCTGTCGGGCAGCGCGGTCTTCGTGGGCGAGGCCCCGCGCACCGGCGAGCCGTGTCCGGAACTGGCGGAGCCCGAGCGGATCTTCCCGGTGAAGAACTTCGGGATCACCGAGATGCCGCACGACGGGCGGCACGCCTGGATCCGCCTCACCCCGGACTCGGTGGTGTCCTGGGACTTCCGCAAGCTCTAAAGGGCGTTGCAGGCTGCGCCCTTCGCGGGAGCCGGTTCAGTGCAGGCCCGCGGTCTCCCGCAGCGCAGACACGGCCGCCCGGACCGAGGGCCGCCGGTCGGCGTCCGCCCGCCAGACGACGTACACGTGTCGGCGCAGGCTGTCGCAGACCGGCAGCAGCCGCACCCCGGGCGGCACCGGCCCGCGCCCCAGCCGGGGCGCCACGCACACCCCGAGCCCGGCCTCGACGAAGGCCAGCTGGGTGTGGTGCTCCTCGGCGATGTGCGTGATGCGCGGCTCGACGCCCAGGCCGCGCAGGGTGAAGACCAGCCATTCGTGGCAGAACTGGCCCTCGTTCCAGGAGATCCAGTCGTCGTCGGCGAAGTCGGCGAGGGAGATCCGGCTCCGGTCGGCCATCGGATGCCCCGCGGGCATGGCGATGTCGACGGAGTCGTCGAGCAGATGGGCCCGGGAGAGCTCGGCGGGCACCGGCATCCGCCGGTTGTGCCAGTCGATGGCCACCGCGAGGTCGAGGTCCCCGCGCACCACGGCGCGCATGCTCTGCTCCGGCTCCTGCTCCGTCACCCGCACCCGCAGTTCGGGGTGTTCGGCCCGCAGCGCCTTCAGGGTGCCCGGCAGCAGCCCGCGCATCGCGGTGGGGAAGGCGCCGATCCGCAGGTCGCCGACGACGCAGCCGCGCTGGGCCTCCACATCGGACTGGGCCAGCTCCACCTGGGAGATGATCCGCGCCGCGTGGTCGGCGAGCAGCCGCCCCGCGTCGGTGAGCCGGACGCCGCGGCCGTTCTTGGAGAGCAGCGGCTGGCCGACCTCGCGCTCCAGCTTGGCCATCTGCTGGGAGACGGCGGAGGTGGTGACGTGCAGCCCGTCGGCCGCGCCGCTGACCGAGCCGTGCCGGGCGAGGGCATCGAGCGTACGCAGGCGCTCCAAGTTCAACATGTAAGTGATGCTACGGCGTCACCCCAAATAACTCTCGCTTGTCCTACGACGTCGTACGCAGCACAGTGATCCTCATGAGCACATCAGCACCCGCCCGCCCGGCCCTCGCCACCACCGCACCCGCCACCACCGCACCCGCCCCTTCCGCCCCCGGCACCGCCCGCCCCGCCCTCGACTGGCGGATCCGCTTCGCGGTGCTCTCCGTGGTCTGGGGGTTCAGCTTCCTGTTCGTCAAGGTGGGCACCGAGGCGTACGCCCCCTTACACGTCTCCCTGGGCCGGGTCTTCTTCGGCGCGCTCACCCTCGTCACCGTGCTGCTCGTGCGGCGCGAGCCGCTCCCCCGCGGCCTGCGGACCTGGGCCCACCTGTCGGTGGCGGCGCTGCTGCTCAACAGCGTCCCCTTCTCCCTCTTCGCCTACGCCGAGCTGACCATCCCGTCCAGCCTCGCGGGCATCTGCAACGCGACCTCCCCCCTGTGGGGCATGGCGCTCTCCCTGGTCGCCCTGTCCGAGGACCGGCCGACCCGCCGCCGCTTCGCGGGCCTCGGCCTCGGTTTCCTCGGGGTGCTGACCGTCCTCGGCACCTGGCAGGGCTTCGCGGGAGTCGACGCGAAGGGCACCGCGCTCGCCCTGCTGGCCGCGCTCTGCTACCCGATCGGCTGGATCTACGTACGCCGCACCCTGGCCGGCACCCCGGGCTCCCCGGTCGCCCTGACCGCCGCCCAGCTGATCCTCTCCACCCTCCAACTGGCGGCGGTGAGCGCCGCGTTCACCAGCGCGCCGACCTCCTTCCCGCTGTGGCCGACGCTCTCGGTCCTCGCACTGGGGGCGCTCGGGACGGGGATGGCCCTGCAGATGCAGTACCGCCTGGTCGCCGAGATCGGCCCGACCACGGCCCAGATGGTCACGTACTTCATCCCCGTCATCGCCACCACGGCGGGCGTCCTGGTGCTCGGCGAGCAACTGCACTGGAACACCCCGGTGGGCGCGGCGATCGTCCTCGCGGGCGCCGCCCTGAGCCAGACCCGGCCGGGCGCACGGAAGCCGGCCTGACGGCCAGACCCGCCCCGCCCCGCCCGCACCTCATCGCCCGCCGACCGGCCGGGGCCCGTACCACCGGGCCCCGGCCCGTCAGTCGTAGCGGGCCCCCGGCGCCGGGCGGACCGCCGCCGCCACCGCGTCCGCCAGCGCCGGGATCTCCGCCGGGGACACCGGCGACACGGTGATCCGCACGCCGGGTCCGCTGTCCACCCGGAAGCGCGCCCCCGGGGCCACCGCCCAGCCCGCCGCGAGGAGCCGGGTCACCGCCCCGGTCTCGTCCGTCACCGGCACCCACACGTTCATCCCGCTGCGGCCGTACGCCCGTACGCCCCGCTCGCGCAGCGCCGCCACCAGCGCGTCCCGCCGCTCCCCGTAGGCCCGGGCGGTCGCGGCCGGGTCCACGGCCCCCGAGGTCCACAGGTCGATGACGGCGTACTGGAGCAGCCGGCTCACCCAGCCCGGGCCCAGCCGCTGGCGGCCCAGCACCCGGTCCACGGTCACCGCGTCCCCCGTCAGCACCGCGAGCCGCAGGTCCGGCCCGTACGCCTTGGCGGTGGAGCGCACCAGCGCCCAGTGCCGGGTGACCCCGCCCAGGGATTCGAGCGGCAGGTCGACGATGCCGTGGCCGTGGTCGTCGTCGATGACGAGGACGTGCGGGTGGCGGGCCAGCAGCGCCCGGAGCGCGGCCGCCCGCCCTGAACTGACCGCCGCACCGGTGGGGTTCTGCGCCCGCGCCGTCACCACCAGCGCCCGGGCCCCCTCCGCGAGGGCCCGTTCGACGGCCCCCGGCAGCGGCCCTTCGTCATCGACCGCGACCGGTGCGATCCGCAGCCCGAGCGCGGGGACGAGGTCCAGCACGCTGCCCCAGCCCGGGTCCTCGACCGCCACCGCGTCGCCGGGGCGCAGGTGGGCCGACAGCACCCGTTCGATCGCGTCCAGCGCGCCCGAGGTCAGTCCGACGGGCCCGGCCGGCACCCCGTCGGCGTCGAGCCCGGCCCGGGCGAGCCGGGCCAGTTCGGGCACGACGGGGTCGTCCCCGTACCGGGTGGGCGCCTGCGCGTACCGCAGGGCGGCCGCCGCCAGCGCGCCCGTCAGCTCGGGCAGCACGGCGGGATCGGGGTTGCCGCTGGCCACGTCCCGGCCGCCGGGCGGCACCGCCACCCGCAGGCCGTCCCGCGGGGTGCTGGCGGGGCGGGCCCGCACCCGGCTGCCGCGCCGCCCGTCGGTCTCGATGACCCCGCGCTCGCGCAGGGTGCGGTAGGCGGCGGCCACGGTGTTCGGGTTGACCCCGAGCGCGCCCGCCAGTTCCCGCATCGGCGGCAGCAGGGCGCCGGGCGCCAGCTCCCCCGAGCCCACGCCCGCTTCGACGCTGGCGGCGATCTCCGATGCGCGACTTCCGACGATCATGTATTCTCCTAGCACAAAGAACAGTATGCACTAGTGCAATGGAGTCCGCATCATGACCGCCGCGCCCGCCGCTTCCCAGACCCCCGCGACCGACGCATACGAGCCCACCGACCTCACCGTCCCGTCCCGCTCGCGCGACCGCGCGCGCTACGACCGCGAGACGGTGCACGCGATACTCGACGAGGGCTACCTCTGCCACCTCGGGTTCATCCGCGACGGCGCTCCGGTGGTCCTGCCGACCCTCTACGGCCGGATCGGCGAGGCCCTCTACATCCACGGTTCCACCGGTTCGCGCCCGCTGCTCGCCGCGGGCAAGGCCGACCCGGGCCTGCCCGTGTGCGTCACGGTCACCCACCTCGACGGGCTGGTGCTCGCCAAGTCGGCCTTCCACCACTCGATGAACTACCGCTCGGTCGTGGTGCACGGCACGGCGTACGAGGTCACCGACGAGGCCGAGCGCCGCGCGGCCCTCGACGCCCTCGTCGACCAGGTGGTGGCGGGCCGCGCGGCGGACTCCCGCCCGGCCGACGCCAAGGAGCTGGCGGCCACCGCCGTCATCCGCCTCGACCTCGAACAGGTCTCGGCGAAGCTGCGCACCGGCGGCCCGAACGACGAGGCCCGCGACCTGGACCTGCCGTTCTGGTCCGGCGTGGTCCCGGTCGCGCGGACCTACGGCGCCCCCGTCCCGGCGGCCGACCTGGCCCCCGGGATCGACGTACCGGACTACATCACCGCGCTCTGAGCCGGTACGGGCCCCCCACCGGGCCCCTCGCCACCGCCTCCCGGGGCCCCGGCCCCGGAGGCGCCGTCCACCCCCGCCGGACGGCGGCCCTCCGCGACGATCAGCGCGAGGACCGCCGTCAGCAGGAGCACGGTGCCGAGCACCACCGGCCCGGTCAGCCGCTCCCCCAGCACCAGCACGGCGATCACGGCCGCGCTCACCGGTTCGATCAGCATGATCACGGACACGGTGGCGGCCCGTACCGCGGCCGCACCGGTGAAGTAGAGGACGTACGCGAGCGCCGTGGGCACCGTCGCGACGTACACCAGCAGCCAGAGCACCCGGACCGGCTGCGCGGTGTGCGGAACCAGCCCCTCCAGTGCCGCGAGCGGCAGCAGGCACACGGCTCCCACCAGCAGGGACCACGCGGTGGTGACGAGCGGATCCCCGCCCGCCCCGCGCCGCCCCAGCGCACGCGTCCGCAGGGTCATCGCCGCGTACCCGGCCGCCGACGCCAGCGCCCAGCCCACCCCGGCGGGCCGCACCTCGGCGCCCCCGCCGCCCAGCGTCAGGGCGGCCAGCCCGGCCAGCGCACCGCAGACGGCGGCCACCCCGCCCCGGCCGAGCCGCTCGCCCATCCAGTACCGCGCCCCGAGCGCGATCAGCACCGGCCCGGCGCCCAGCGTGACCACCGTCCCGACCGCGAGCCCGGTCTCGCGCACGGCCTCGAAGTAGGCGGCCTGGAACAGGGTGAAGAGCAGACCGGTGCCGATCAGCGAGCCCGCCCGGGGCCGCGGCGCGGACGGCGCGGACCGCGCGGTGCGGCGCCGGGGGCGGCGTACGGCCAGGGCCCCGAGCAGCAGCACCAGGGCGCCCGCGCAGCGCCAGAAGGACAGGGCCAGCGGACCGAGGTCACTGGCCAGGAAGAGGAGTGAGGCGGCCGCCCCGGCGGTGCCCCAGGCGGCTCCGGCGACGACGAGATACAGCAGATGCTTCGGCACGTGTGCTCCGCGTGACGTGAAGGATGAGGGAAAAGGTCATCGCTTCGCGGGCAGCACGGACCCGCCCGGTGACTCCGGGCGGAATTCGGTGGCGCAGAGGCGTGGCCGCCCGCGTCAGGCGGCGGGAGGCGGAAGCACGGTCGTCAGCATGATCGCGAGCCTAGCACCGCGGTCCCACGCCGTCGCCGGCCCAAGCCGTCGCGGCGGTCCGGTCCAGAGCACCGGGGTCCGGGGTGCCGGGGATCCCGGTCATCTGTCGGCCGGCCACCGCCGGGTCCGGGACCTCCTGGTCGGGAGCCTGCGAACCCGGGGCCTGCGAGTCCGGCGTCTGCGGACCCGGCGCCGCGGGCCGCGAGGTCTGCGCGATGAAGGCACCGCCCAGCACCAGCGCACCGCCGATGATCTGCGGGGTCGAGAGGTGTTCCCCGAGGAGCACCCAGGCCAGCACGGTGGCGACGACCGCCTCCAGGCAGGCCACCACGCCCGCCACCTGCGGCGACAGCATCCGCACCGACACCACGCCGGTCAGATAGGCGGCGACGGTGGCGATCAGCACCACCCAGCCGACGAGCACCAGCGCGGGCACGTGCAGATCCCCCACGGCGGCCTCCCGGCCCAGGACCGCCCACTCCATCTGCCAGGGCCGGGCGATCACGGTCATCAGCAGGGCGCCGATGATCATCCCGTACGCGATCACCCCGAACGGGTCGGGCGCGTCCTCGCGGTCCGCCCCCTGGTCGGCCAGCACGAAGTAGAAGGCCTGGCAGCACGCGGCGGCCACGCCGAGCAGCACCCCGAGCGGGTCCAGCCGCAGCCCGGCCCAGATCTCGACCACGCAGGCCAGGCCGACCACGGCCACCGCGGCCCCGGCGGCGGCCGCCCGGGTCACGGGCTTGCGCTGGACGAAGCGGATCCAGCCGAGCAGCAGCGCGGGGCCGAGGTACTCCAGCAGCAGGGCGACCCCGACCGGGATCCGGGACAGGGAGGCGAAGTAGAAGGCCTGCACCCCGGCGACGGCGACCAGACCGAAGCCGGCGAGCAGCGCGGGTTTGCGGAGCAGCAGTCCGCGGTGGCGCCAGGCCAGCGGGGACAGCACGAGCGCCGCCCCGGCCACCCTCAGCCAGACCACGTGCAGCGGGTCGAGACCCGCCTCGATCAGCGGCTTCGCCGCGACCCCCGAACCACCGAACGCGCACGCCGAGACGAGGGCGAGGCCCAGTCCGGCATTTCTCCCTGACGCTTGCATCGGCACATCATGACAGCCCTCGTCAGGACCGTCACGGGCATGACGCCTGTTGAGATTTCCTGACAGGTCGTCAGTCTTGAATGTTCCGCCCGCCGGGACTACGTTCCGCCGGACACAGCCGACGAGAAGGGGCGGTCCCATGGCCGAAGTCACCGCGGAATCACGCATCGAGGCCTCCGCCTCCGCGCTCTGGTCGCAACTCACCGACTGGGACGCGTACGGCGAGTGGAGCATGACCCACACCGGCTTCCCCAAGGGCGGCCCGGAGACCCTGGCCGTCGGATCCACCTTCGCCGAGAACATGAAGATGATGGGCTTCCCGGCCGAGGTCGTGTGGACCATCGAGGAACTGGAGACCGAGCGGGTCTTCGCCATCCGCGGCAAGGGCCCGATGGGCGTGATCGTCGGCACCCGCTACACCCTGATCCCCGACGGCGGGGCGACGACCGTGCGCATCGACGGAGACTTCCAGGGCGCGGCCGTCTCCCTCATGGCGGGCAAACTGAAGGACTCGGCGAGCGCCGCCCTGAACGAGTCCCTGCGCAAACTGGCCGCCCTGGTCGCCTGAGCCCCCGCCCGCACACGCCGGAGCGCCCCGCACGCCCCGACTCATGCGAGTCGTGACGTGCGGGGCGCTCGGCCGTGCCGCCCGCCGGACGGGTCAGTGCTCGTCGGCGAGGATCAGGTAGAGCTTCTTACGGGCCTCGTTGATGACCGCGACGGCCTTCTCCCGCTGCTCGGACGAGCCGGTCTTCCAGACCTGGCCGAAGGCTTCCATCAGGCCGAACCCGGCCGTACGGATCTCGTTCATCGCCTCGCGGTCGAACCCGCGCCCGGCCTCGTCCCAGGGGGCCGAAGAGCCCGCCTCGGCCTCGGTGCGCCCGGCGTCGGTGAGCGTGAACAGCTTCTTGCCGCCCTCGCTCACGCTGGTGATGAGCCCCTCGTCCTCAAGCATCTGCAGGGTCGGGTAGACCGAGCCGGGGCTGGGCTTCCAGGCCCCGCCGCTGCGCTCGCCGATCTCCTGGATCATCTCGTAGCCGTGCATCGGCCGGTCCACGAGCAGCGCCAGGATCGACGCCCTGACATCACCCCGCCGAGCCCGCCGGTGCGGCCCGCCGCGCCCGCCCCGTCCGCCGAAGGGCCCGCCGAACGGCGGCCCGAACGGACCGAAGGCGGCGCGCCGGCCTTCGAAGTCACCCTGACGGTCCGGCCCGCAGTGTCCGTGCCCACGACCGTGCTCGTGTCCGTGCCCGTGCTCATGTCCATGTGAACGCATGACCGCGCTCCTTTCGTCATTGCTTCCGCTGGTTTCTTGCTGTCGTTGTCCGACATCACAACCATCGCTGATCGTTCGCGACCTGTCAACGATATATCGGGAGTGTTCTTACGACTGTCGCCGATGGGGGCCCGCCGATGCCGGGATACGGTGCGGGCATGATCCCGGCACTGCCCTCCGACGTCGCCGACGCGCTCACCCTTCTCCTCGGCACGCAGGACGCGACGCACCTCGCGCTCCGCCGGCAGGTACCGCACCTGCGGGTGGCCGGGCGCTGCACCTGCGGCTGCGGTACCACGTACTTCGACCTGGACACGGACACCGTGATGGCGGCGCCGTCCCCCGCCGGCACCGTGGTGGCGGCCGAGGCCCAGGTCTACGACGCCGACGAGGCCTGCGTCGGGGAGGTCCTGGCCTTCGCCCGGAACGGATACCTGTCCTGGCTCGAGGTCTGCTCCTGGGACGACGGCCCGGCCACCCTGGCCGACGCACTGCGGATGCTGGACGCGTAGGCGCCCGGATGCCCGGGGTCCAGTGATCGCGGATTGGCCTTTGTCCGCGCGCGGCGGACCGGCCTACGGTCACGGGCATGCGCATCCGAATCGTCGACGCCTTCACCGACCGGCCCTTCCAGGGCAACCCCGCCGGAGTCCTGCTCCTGGACGGCGCCACGGGCTTCCCGCCCGACGCGTGGCTCCAGCGCGTGGCCGCGGAGGTCAACCTCTCCGAGACCGCCTTCGCGCACCCGCTGCCGCCCGGCGGTGAGGCCGACTGGGCGCTGCGCTGGTTCACCCCGACCGCCGAGGTCGACATGTGCGGCCACGCCACCCTCGCCACCGCGCACGTCCTGGCGGGCACCGGCCTGGCCGCGGGCCCGGTCCGGTTCGCCGCGCGCTGCGGGATCCTCACCACCGAGGCCGCCGCCGACGGGGCGGTGACCATGGACTTCCCGACCTCCTCGCTCACCCCGTACGAGCTGCCGGACGCCCTCGCCCTGGCCCTGGGCGGGGTGGAGATCCGCTCCGTCCACGACACCGCCGAGCACATCGGCGATCTGGTGGTCGAGCTGGCCGACGAGCGCGCGGTGCGCGAGCTGCGGCCGGACCTGGCGGTGCTCGCCGCCTACGCCAAGCGCGGGCTGATCGTCACCGCGGCCGCCGAGGACCCCGCCCGGGGGTACGACTTCGTCTCCCGCGGCTTCTTCCCCGCCGTGGGCGTGCCCGAGGATCCGGTCACCGGCAGCGCGCACACCGCGCTCGCCCCGTTCTGGGCCGCGCGGCTGGGCCGCACCGAGCTGACCGGCCTCCAGGGCTCGGCGCGCACCGGCCGGGTCACGGTCCGGCTCGCGGGGGACCGTACGTTCCTGACCGGGTACGCCGTCACGGTCATCGACGGCGAACTCCTCACCTCCGCCCCCTGACCGGGCCGCCCCGGCCGTCAGGGCGTGGGCAGCCAGCCGACCTTGCCCGCGAGCAGCGCGTATCCGCCGAAGGCCACGATGTCGAGCAGGGCGTGCGCGGCCACCAGCGGTCCGACCCGGCCCCAGCGCCGGTAGAGCAGGACGAAGACGACGCCCATCACCACGTTGCCGAGGAAGCCGCCGATGCCCTGGTAGAGGTGGTAGGAGCCGCGCAGCAGCGAACTGGCCGCCAGCGCGGCCATCGGCGACCAGCCCAGCCCGTCCAGCCTGCGCAGCAGGTAGGCCAGCACGATGACCTCCTCCACCACGGAGTTCTGCACCGCGGAGAGGATCAGTACGGGGAACTTCCACCACACCGCGGGCAGCGCCTCCGGCACCACCGTCAGGTTGAAGCCGGAGGCGCGGGCCGCCAGGTAGAAGGCGAGTCCCGCGCTGCCGATCCCGGCCGCGACGAGCACCCCGCGCCCCAGGTCCCAGCCCGGCCGGGTGCGGTCGAAGCCGAGCACCCGCAGCCCGGGCGCGCCCTCACGGGTGAGCAGATGCGCCACGAGGAGTACGGGGACCAGCGCGGTCGCGATCCCGAAGAGCTGCCAGGCCAGGTCGAGCCAGGGGCGGCCGGGCGCGTAGGAGCCGTTGAGCGTGGCGGCCTGGTCCTTCAGCCCGCCCGGTTTGGTGAGCGAGCCGATGAAGCTGATCAGCGCCGAGACCCCGCTCGCGCCCAGCGACAGGGCGAGGACCAGCAGCGTCTCGGTCCCGAGGACCCGCCGCCCGTCCTCGCGCGAGGCCTTGACCACCGGCTCCGGATCCGCCCGCACGCCTGACTCCGTTCCGCCAACCCGCCATCCCGCTCCGACCACCCCATACTGCCCGCTCGGCGGAGGAACGGGATCACCGGGCGGCCCTCAGCGCCCGGCGGTCAGCGCGGCGCTCACCTCCTCCTCCGGCAGCCCGGCGGGCCAGGTGTGCACAGGGTCCCCCTTGTGCATCAGCTCGGTGTAGCGGCGGGTGGTCGCCGCGAGCGCCGCCTCCCGCTCCAGCCCGGCCGCCAGGGCCCGGTGGTAGGTCTCCACCTGCCAGGTGGACCCGTTGGCGCGCCGGCGGCATCGCTCCTCGATGATCCCGAGGTAGTGGTCCCGGTCCGCGGGCTCGATCCCCCAGGCGTCCAGTCCGGCCGCTGCCATCGGCAGCAGCTCTTCGAGCACCAGCCGGACCGCCGGTACGCTCGCCAGTCCCCCGCCCCGGCCGCGGCGCGGCCAGCGCAGCCGCGCGTCGATCCCGTACCGGCAGGCCGCGTCGAAGTTGGCCTCCGCCTCCGCGAACGGCAGCCGGCTCCACACCGGGCGCTGTTCGTCGGCGAGGGTGCGCACGAGCCCGTAGTAGAAGGCCGCGTTGGCCACGACATCGGTGACGGTGGGCCCGGCGGGCAGCACCCGGTTCTCCACCCGCAGGTGCGGCACCCCGTCGGCCACCCCGTAGACGGGCCGGTTCCAGCGGTAGACGGTGCCGTTGTGCAGGACGAGTTCCTGGAGGCTGGGCACCCCGCCCTCATCGAGCACCCGCAGCGGCTCCTCCTCGTCGCAGATCGGCAGCAGGGCCGGGAAGTAGCGGACGTTCTCGGCGAACAGCTCGTACGCCGAATCGACCCAGCGCTCCCCGAACCAGGTCCGCGGGCGCACCCCCTGCGCCTGGAGTTCGGGCGGCCGGGTGTCGGTGGCCTGCTGGAAGAGCGGGGGCCGCGATTCCCGCCACAGCTCACGGCCGAAGAGGAACGGGGAGTTGGCGCCGACGGCTATCTGGACCGCCGCCACCGCCTGCGCCGCGTTCCACACGTCTCCGAACCGGGCCGGGGTCACCTGGAGGTGCAGCTGCACCGAGGTGCAGGCCGCCTCCGGGACGATCGACCCGGCGGTCCAGGTCAGCCGCTCCACCCCGTCGATGTCGAGGGCGAAGTCCTCCCCCCGCATCATCAGGATCTGCTCGTTCAGCAGCGAGTAACGGTCCACCGCGGAGAGGTTCGCGGCGACGAGGTCGCGGCGGGAGATCGTCGGCAGGATGCCGATCATCACCACCCCGGCATCGATCTCGGCGGCCTGCCGGTTGGCATAGGCGAGGCTCGCGCTGAGTTCCTCCGCGAGCTGGTCGAATACCCGGCCGTCGAGCCGGTGCGGAAGTATGTTGACCTCCAGGTTGAACATTCCGAGTTCGGTCTGGAAATCGGGGCTCGCAATACGCTCCAGTACCTGTGCATTCACCATTCTCGGCAACCCGTCGGAACCCGCGAGATTCAGCTCGATCTCCAGCCCCATCATGTTCTTGGGGCGATCGAACCTCTTCTCCGCCAGAAGTCGCTCCAGTCCCTCCAGGCACTCGTGAAGCTTCCTCCGATACCGTTGCCGATCGGACAGGTCGAATCCGCCTGCCACGACCTTCTCCCCCATCGAAGCGTCCCTCCACGAGTGGGCCTGGCCCGGTCCACCCAGGCGCGCGTTACGGTCGATGATGCCCCGGCCGGGTGATCGATAACGCGGCGGGGGCACGACTGGCGGACAGCGCGCGCCGGTTTGGCCGACAGGCGCCATGGCACATTCATCTGGCAAGGGACGTCCTGCAATGTCCGCGTCGACTTTTCCCTGTACGCAATACCGGCGCTTTCCAGCCGAGCACCCTTCGGGTAGCCTCCGAGGTCAGCGCGACATGTTCGCGTACGCGCAGCTCCAAATCCTCCGCAGTCGGACCGGTATGCGCCTTGCCGGCAATGGCCGGGACAGGTAGCCGAAACACTGCGTGAACACATGTCGTATAAACTCCGCAAACGAGGCAGAGAGTTGGCGCGCGGCCATTGCCCCTCAGCCCCCCTCTGGCCCCAGAATGCGACAGCGCCGTCCGCACCTGCCCCCGTTCTCCCAGGTCTCCCACATGAGAGGCGACCCACCATGCCGCTGCATGTCCCTCCGGCTCCCGCGCCCGCCCTGCGCAGCGTCCTCGCGGCACTCGGTTCCCCCACCGCCGTCCGCGAGGTGCTCACTCCGGCGCTGCGCGCCCTCCAGGGGCCACTGACCGCCGAACTCCCCCTGCCCGTCCACGTGCTGGACCGGCTGCAGTTCCTTCCCTCGGCGGCGGGCCGGCCGCCCCGCACCCGGCTCACCGGCTGGCGGTTCCTGATCCGCGGCGGCGACCGCTTCGTGGCCGCGGCGGACACCCGGCTGACGGCGGACGGCTGGGTCTTCTCCCACTTCTTCGAGGGACCTTACGTCGCCGCCACCGAACGCGCCCTGCGCCAGGCGGAATCCCTCGGCAAGAACTACCAGCCCCGGCTGCTGTCCGTACCGGAGCTGTACATGCTGACCCTGTGGCTGCACGAGGGGGTCGGCGCCGACCCCTCCGCCGGACTGCCCGCGGCCGCGGACCTGCTGGTGCCGCTGGCACCCGCCCCGCCCGGCATCGCCGCCTACCGCCCGCACCCCGTGTCGGAGCTGCTGCCGGTGCTGACCCACCGGCTCACTCCGCAGAACCGGCCGAGCCCCCAGGGTCCGCCGGTGCCGCCGTCGATGGCGGCGCCCGCGGCCTGAAAAGGGCCCCGGTACCACCCCGGTACTACCCCGGACGGCCACCTGGCCGGATCTGCCCATTCGGCCTAGCCCGCTCGGACCAGTTCCGAACCACCCGAAATGACAGGGGAGTTGACCTGAACCGCCCGCACGGGTGATGCGTCATCAATCTATGAGGACAGCTGCCGGAAATCCCTGCGGACGCCAGTCCGTAGGGCAACACTGGACCCTGACCACACCGAGATTGATACGGGGGGCGGCCATGAACCACGCATCGAGCCGCAGCACACAGACCACACCGCAGCGAAAGAACGTATCCATGTGCCAGCACCAGCCAGCCTGCCCGTCAGCCGAGTCAGCCGACCGGGAGGCCGCACATCCCGTGGCCAACCACCCGGAGCAGGGCTGGAGCCTGCTGTGCAACGGCGTCCTGCTCTTCGAGGACACCGGTGAGCTGCTGCCGGACGGCCAGATCATCGCTCCGCACCGCCCGCTCGCGGCGGCGCAGGTGATGAAGGCGGCCTAGGGAACCGTCGCAGGGCACGCGAAAAGGAACGGGAACGTGAAAGGGGCCGGTCCGGGAGACGCACTCCCGGACCGGCCCCTTTCACATCTCAGCCGTGTCAGTTGTCGTACTCGTCCAGCGGCGGGCAGGAGCAGACCAGGTTGCGGTCGCCGAAGGCGCCGTCGATCCGGCGGACCGGCGGCCAGTACTTCTCGGCGGCCGTGAGCCCGCCCGGGAAGACGGCCTCGTCACGGGTGTACGGGTGGTTCCACTCGCCGCCCAGTGCCGCCGCCGTGTGCGGGGCGTTGGCCAGCGGGTTGTCGTCCACCGGCCACTCGCCGCCCGCGACCCGCTCGATCTCGGCGCGGATCGCGATCATCGCGTCGCAGAACCGGTCGATCTCGGCGAGGTCCTCGGACTCGGTCGGCTCGATCATCAGCGTGCCGGCCACCGGGAAGGACATCGTCGGCGCGTGGAACCCGTAGTCGATCAGGCGCTTGGCGATGTCGTCGATGCTGACACCCGTGGCCTTGGACAGCGGGCGCATGTCGATGATGCACTCGTGCGCGACCAGGTTGCCCGGGCCGGTGTAGAGCACCGGGTAGTGCGGCTCCAGGCGCTTGGCGATGTAGTTGGCGCCGAGCACCGCCACCTGGGTGGCGCGCTTGAGGCCCTCGCCGCCCATCAGGCGCACGTACGACCACGAGATCGGCAGGATGCCGGCCGATCCCCACGGGGCGGCCGAGATCGGGCCGACGCCCGTCGCCGGACCGGCGGTCGGCTGCAGCGGGTGGTTGGGCAGGTACGGGGCCAGGTGCGCCCGGACACCGACCGGGCCGACGCCCGGGCCGCCGCCGCCGTGCGGGATGCAGAAGGTCTTGTGCAGGTTCAGGTGCGAGACGTCGCCGCCGAAGTGACCCGGCTTGGCCAGGCCCACCAGGGCGTTGAGGTTGGCGCCGTCCACGTAGACCTGGCCGCCCGCGTCGTGCACCTGTGCGCAGATGTCGGCGACGTGCTCTTCGAACACACCGTGCGTGGACGGGTAGGTGATCATCAGCACGGCGAGTTCGTCGCGGTACTGCTCGATCTTGGCGCGCAGGTCGGCGGCGTCGACCTCGCCGTCGTCCGCCGTCTTCACGACGACGACCTTCATGCCGGCCATCACGGCGCTGGCCGCGTTGGTGCCGTGCGCGGAGGACGGGATCAGGCAGATGGTGCGCTGCTCGTTGCCGTTCGCCCGGTGGTACGCCCGTACGGCGAGGAGTCCGGCCAGCTCGCCCTGGGATCCGGCGTTGGGCTGGATGGACACCTTGTCGTAGCCGGTGACCTCGCAGAGACGTTCCTCCAGCTCGGTGATGAGCGTGAGGTAGCCCGCGGCCTGCTCGACCGGAGCGAAGGGGTGCAACTGGCCGAACTCGGGCCAGGTGACCGACTCCATCTCGGTGGTCGCGTTGAGCTTCATGGTGCAGGAGCCCAGCGGGATCATGCCGCGGTCCAGCGCGTAGTCCTTGTCCGAGAGCTTGCGCAGGTAGCGCAGCATCGCGGTCTCGGAGCGGTGCTGGTGGAAGACCGGGTGGCTCAGGTAGGCGTCCGAGCGCAGCAGCCCCTCGGGCAGCGCGTCGGCGGTGACCTCGTCCAGCGCCTCGATGTCCGCGGTGACGCCGAAGGCGGCCCACACGGCATCGATGTCGGCGCGCAGCGTCGTCTCGTCGCAGGAGACGGAGACGTGGTCGGCGTCGACCCGGTAGAGGTTGACCCCGGCCGCGCGGGCGGCGGCCACGACCCCGTCGGCCTTGCCGGGCACCCGCGCGGTGACGGTGTCGAAGTACGAGCCGTGGACCAGCTCGACCCCGCCGGCCGTCAGGCCCGCGGCGAGCAGGGCGGCGTAGCGGTGGGTGCGGCGGGCGATCGTCCGCAGGCCGTCGGGGCCGTGGTAGACCGCGTACATCGCGGCCATGACGGCGAGCAGCACCTGCGCGGTACAGATGTTGCTGGTGGCCTTCTCGCGGCGGATGTGCTGCTCGCGGGTCTGCAGGGCGAGGCGGTAGGCCTTGTTCCCGTCGGCGTCGACGGAGACGCCGACCAGGCGGCCGGGCAGCGAGCGGGCGTGCTTCTCCTGGACCGCCATGTAACCGGCGTGCGGACCGCCGAAGCCCATCGGGACGCCGAAGCGCTGGGTGGTGCCGATGGCGATGTCCGCGCCGAGGGCGCCCGGGGAGGTGAGCAGGGTCAGGGCCAGCAGGTCGGCGGCGACGGTGACGATCGCGCCCAGGCCGTGCGCCTGGTCGATGACCGGCTTGATCTCGCGGACCGCGCCGGAGGCGCCCGGGTACTGGAGGAGCACGCCGAAGACGCCGCGCTCGGCGATCTCGGCCGGGATGCCCCCGGACAGGTCGGCGACCACGACCTCGACCCCGGTGGGCTCGGCGCGCGTCTGGATCACCGCGATCGTCTGCGGCAGCGTGTCCGCGTCGATGAGGAAGACCCCGCCCTTGACCTTGCCCACGCGGCGGGCGAGCTGCATGGCCTCGGCAGCCGCGGTCCCCTCGTCGAGGAGGGAGGCGCCGGAGGTCGGCAGTCCGGTCAGGTCGGCGACGACCGTCTGGAAGTTCAGCAGGGCTTCGAGGCGCCCCTGCGAGATCTCCGGCTGGTACGGCGTGTACGCCGTGTACCAGGCCGGGTTCTCCATGACGTTGCGCAGGATCACCGGCGGCGTGAAGGTGCCGTAGTAACCGAGGCCGATCATCGGGGTCAGGACCTGGTTGCGGTCCGCGAGCTGGCGCAGCTCGGCGAGGACCTCGGCCTCGGTGCGGGCCCCGGGGAGGTTCAGCGCTTCGGCGCTCTTGATGACGTCCGGCACCGCGGCGGCGGTCAGGTCGTCCAGGGAGCCGTAGCCCACCTGGGCCAGCATCTTCGCCTGCGCCTCGGCATCCGGGCCGATGTGGCGCTGCTCGAAGGGGATGCCTCGCTCCAGCTGGTGGAGCGGAATGCGGTTGGCGGTCATGTACGGAGGCCTCCTGGTCGTACGACCTGCGAGGGGTACCACGGCGCGGGCACCCGGACGGCCTCCCCCTCTGTCATCACAACCTGAGAGCTTCACCGGGCCGCCCGAGGATCGCTCGCGAGGTCCGGCTTTCACCGTCGGTGAGGAGGGGGACCGGCACTGTGCGCCCGGTACCCGCCCCTGCTTTCCAGAGTGGCCTCACCACGTGCGGTACGTATGCCTGAGAGATTCCGGGGAGGATTTGCTCCTTCGGCGCCTCCGTCGAACTCACTCGGAGGACTCTCCCGCACAGGGTCAACAGCCGTTCCCCAGCCTACCAGCGAGGATCTGGGCCCTCCCTCGAGTGGCCCCCTCTCCGGAAATGCACTTTTGTAGTCATTACGGAGGAGTTGCGACCATAAGGAGGCGACCGTGCAGACCGAGATCGATCCGCGCAGCCTGATCGGCCGCAAGGCGTTCGACCGCAATGGAACCAAGATCGGCACCGTGGACGAGGTCTACCTCGACGATGCCACGGGCGTCCCGGAATGGGCCGCCGTACGGACCGGACTCTTCAGCCGGGACGCGTTCGTCCCCCTGGAACCCAGCGAGATGGTGGGCGACACCCTGCGGGTTCCCTTCGAACGCTCCCTGATCAAAGACGCCCCCGACTTCGGGGTCGGCCGCCACCTCTCACCGGAACAGGAGCTCCAGCTCTACCACCACTACGGCCTCGACGTGACCTTGCCGAGTGACTTCCACCACGGTGACCTCGGCCGCGACCGGGACCGCGACCGCGACTTCGGCCGCCTCGCCGGCGAGGAGACCTAGTCCGTCCCTCCTCCCGCGTCATCTTCGGCATGTTCCCCGACCAGCGGCAGCGGATCGGACGGCTCCAGCTCGGGGTCGTCCACCCGGAAGGTGCGCACCCGGCCCGGAGCCGATCCGGGCCGCTCGAAGCGGACGGTGACCCTCCCCACCCCGCTGCCCTGGACCCAGCCCGGCCCGTACTCCCCGTGCCGTACGTCGGTCCCCGCCGGCCATCTCCGCTCCTGCGCGGGTTCGGCCCCGGCCGATGACTCCGCCATCCCCTCCGGCTCGGCCGGTACGGGCTCCCCCGCGGCCCCGTCGGCCCCCTCGGCCCCGCCCCCCTCGTCCAGACCCTCCGCCGCCTCGGCCCGGGCCTCGGCTTCGGCCTGGGCGAACAGGTCCTCCTGCGTGTAGTCCGCCAGCCCCGACACCCCCACGCCCAGCAGCCGCACCCCGCCCGTGGTGTCGACCCCCTCCAGCAGCCGCGCCGCCGCCTCCCGCACCACCGCGGGATCGTCCGTCGGCCCCCGCAGGGTCTCCGAGCGGGTCAGCGTGGAGAAGTCGTAGCGGCGCACCTTGAGCACGATCGTCCGCCCGGAGTGCCCGGACGCCCGCAGCCGCCCCACGCACCGCTCCGCGAGCCGCTGCACCTCGCCCCGGATCCGGACCCGGTCGTGCAGGTCCACGTCGAAGGTGTCCTCGACCGACACGGACTTCGCGTCCCGCTCCGCCACCACCGGCCGGTCGTCCAGCCCCAGCGCCATCCGGTACAGCGCCACCCCGTGCGCCCGCCCGGTCATCCGGACCAGCTCGTCCTCACCGGCCTCGGCCAGCTCGCCCACGGTGGTGATCCCGGCCCGGCGCAGGTGCTCCCCCGTGGCGGGCCCCACCCCGGGCAGGGTCCGCACCGACATGGGCGCCAGCAGCTCCCGCTCGGTCCCGGGCTCGATCAGCAGCAGCCCGTCCGGCTTGGCGGCCTCCGAGGCCACCTTGGCCAGCATCTTGGACCCGGCCAGCCCCACGGAGGCGCTGAGCCCCGTCGCCGCCCGGATCTCCTCCCGCAGCCGCTCCCCCGCCGCGCGCGCTCCGGCCGAGTCGAAGGCGGCCTCACCGGCCTCCAGGTCCACGAAGGCCTCGTCCAGGCTGAGCGGCTCCACCAGCGGCGACAGCGCGCGCAGCCGCGCCATCACGAGGTCGCTGACCGCCCGGTACAGGGTGAAGCGCGGAATCAGATAGGCGCCGTTCGGGCAGAGCCGCCGGGCCTGGGCGGTGGGCATCGCCGAATGCACCCCGAACCGGCGCGCCTCGTACGAGGCGGTCGCGACCACCCCGCGCGGACCGAGCCCGCCGACGATCACCGCTTTCCCGCGCAGGCTCGGCTTCGCCGCCTGCTCCACGGAGGCGTAGAAGGCGTCCATGTCCAGATGCAGGATGGTCGGCGCGGCTCTCACGCCCCCGATGCTGCCCTACGCCACTGACAACGCCCCCGGAGCGCGTCCGGCGCGCCCCGTCGGGACGTCCGGAGCGCCCGGGGGCGGTCCTGGTGGCGCGGCCGGTCGTGCGGCGGTCAGCCGGCCCGGTTGCGGCGCGCGGCCAGTTCGTCGGCCGGGTTGTGCCCGACCAGCGTCTCGCCGGTCTCGACCCGCTCGCCGTGCAGCTGGGACAGCGCCTTCTCCACGTCCCGCCAGACGACGCCGACGGCGATCCCGAAGATGCCCTGACCCCCCTGGAGCAGGCCCACGACCTCGTCCGGGGAGGTGCACTCGTAGACGGTCGCGCCGTCGCTCATGAGCGTCATCCGCTCCAGGTCGCGAAAGCCCCGGTCACGCAGGTGCTGGACGGTGGTGCGGATGTTCTGGAGCGCCACCCCGGTGTCCAGGAAGCGCTTGACGATCTTCAGGACCACCACGTCCCGGAAGCTGTACAGCCGCTGTGTGCCGGACCCGCCCGCCGCGCGCACGCTGGGCTCGACGAGCCCGGTCCGCGCCCAGTAGTCGAGCTGCCGGTAGGTGATGCCCGCGGCGGCGCACGCCGTGGGCCCGCGGTAGCCGATCTCCCCGGCCGTCGGCTCGCCGCCGCCTTCCGGGCCGCGTTGCACGGCTTCCGGCTGACGGCGCGCGGGACCCACCGCACCGCCGTGCAGCGGGTACGGTCCGCCCTCACTCCGTGCGGGGATGCCCCCGGTCGTACCGTCGCCCGTGATCCTCACGCCGACCCTCCGTCCTTGACCTGCCACCTTGAAGGTAGGCAGTCACCCGGGGTGCGTCAACGATCGCCACACTCGGCACGCCGAGTGATAATCACCCTGAGAGTGGTTTCCCGTATCCCTTTGCGGGGAAAGGCTACTCGAATGGGCTGACAATCCCTTGAGGACGACTCGGCCGACACCTCACTGATTGCTGCTGCCGAAGTCCTCCGGCGAGATCTGGTCGAGGAACTCGCGGAACTTCTCCACCTCGTCCTCCTGCTCGTCCGGAATCGCGATTCCGGCATCGTCCAGCACCCCGTCGCTCCCGTAGATCGGCGTCCCGGTGCGCAGGGCCAGCGCTATGGCGTCGGACGGCCTCGCGCTCACCTCGACCCCGCTGGCGAAGACGAGCTCCGCGTAAAAGACACCCTCCCGCAGATCCGTGATCCGGACCTCGGTGAGTTCCTCACCGATCGCCTCCAGCACGTCCTTGAACAGGTCGTGCGTCAGCGGCCGGGCAGGGGCCATCCCCTGCTGGGCGAAGGCAATGGCGGTAGCCTCCCCAGGACCGATCCAGATGGGGAGGTACCGATCGCCTCCCACTTCACGCAGGAGCACGATCGGTTGGTTGGAGGGCATTTCAACCCGGACACCCACAACGTCGAGCTCGTTCACACAGCAACCCTAGGACCTGCCCGGCCGGTTTGGGTAGTCGGGGCCCCTCGGATCAGTGCAGACGGACCCCGAGAGCGGTCTGTACGAGCGCCTCGTGGAGCCGTACGGAGATGCCCGCGAGCTCCTTCAGGGTGGCCTCGGCATGGGCCCGGGTCTGCGGATTGCGGTGCCGGCGCAGCGGTGCGACCACCTGCTCGACCAGCCCGGCCTCCCGGTCGGCGGCGGCCTTCATGGCCCGCAGGTGCCGCGGCTCCAGGCCGAACCGGCCCAGTTCCGCCACCAGCCTGGCCACGGTGACCGCCTCGGCGTCGTATCCGCCGTCCGGGGCCTGCGCGAGCAGCCCGTACGACTCCCACTCCACCAGCTGTACCTCGTCCACCTCGGCGGCGGCCAGCAGCTCGGCCCGGCCGATCCGCGCCACGGTGGGGCGGCTGCGGCCGATCTCGCCCAGGACGGCGGCGACCACGGCCGCCCCGGCCGTGTCCCCGTCAGCGGGCGCGGCGGGCGCGGGGATGTGGATCTGCTCGCCGCGCTCCAGCGCGTCGAGCTGGTCCTTGATGACCTTCAGCGGCAGGTAGTGATCGCGCTGCAGCCGCAGGACGCGGGCGAGGCGCTCGACGTCGTCGGGACTGAACTTGCGGTACCCGGAAGGTGTGCGCCGGGGCTCGACCAGCCCCTCCGCCTCAAGGAACCGGATCTTGGAAATCGTGACTTCGGGAAACTCGTCGCGCAGCAAGGTGAGCACCGTGCCGATGCTCACCAGCCGCCCGCCCGAGCCGGCGGTGCCGTGACCGGCACCGCCCGTCGAGGTACGCAGCATGGACCTTCCCTGTGGTCCCCCCGGGGCGGCGCCCGGGGGGAACGGTCAGATGCCCCGCTGGCTCGCGTAGAAGACCAGCCGGTACTTGCCGATCTGGACCTCGTCGCCGTTGTGCAGGACGACCGAGTCGATCGGCTCACGGTTGACGTACGTGCCGTTGAGACTGCCCACGTCGGAGACGGTGAAGAGACCGTCCTGGCCCCTGCGGAAGTCGACGTGCCGCCGGGAGACGGTGACGTCGTCCAGGAAGATGTCGCTCTGCGGGTGGCGGCCCGCCGTGGTCAGTTCGCCGTCCAGCAGGAAGCGGCTGCCCGAGTTCGGACCGCGCCGCACGATGAGCAGCGCGGAGCCCGGAGGCAGTGCTTCCACCGCGGCCTGGGCCTCGGGGGACAGCGAGGACGACACGTGCTGTCCGGACACCTCGGCCTCATAGGCCTCAAGGCCCGAGATCGAGATGGTGGACGTGGTCTCCGAAGCACGCTCCGGCGTCAGACCCGGCCGCAGCGGCGCCCCGCAGTTGGAGCAGAACCGGCTGGCCGCATCGCTGCGGTGGCCACACCTGCTGCAAACCTGCTCGGCCGACATGGACGGCTCCTCGCGCCGCGGGTGCCCCGCGGAGGCATTGGTGGCATACGGGTCGGGGTTAAACCCTCCACCCGTACTTGAGGTTGATGGTTCACCGAAACCTATGCGTCCGGAACCGGCAGGGTCAACAGCCGACGCGCCGTACGCGCCCGAATTGTCACCCGCTCCGGCAACCTCGTCGCGGAAGAGCGGCCGGTCGCCCTGCACCTCCGTGTCACCGTGCCCCGCACGGTGCTTGGGCGCACCGCTTTCCTCGCGGTTCTTCTTGCCGAACAACTTCTCAAACAACTTCACGGGCGATTCCCCTTGACCGAAACAGACCCGCCCGTGGGGCAGGACGAACTCCGAATACTCACACCTGCCGACCCGGACATTCTCACAACGTCCGTCACCACCAGACAGTTTCCACCACGCACCGCTTCTTCGGTGCGCCGACCCCCCGCAGGCATCCGCCCACGTGAGCCGCTCCACATCCCGCCCGGTCTCATGACGATGACGACCGAGCGTAGTCAGGCTGCTTCGCCACCCGCAAGGCGTCCACAACGATCTTCGTCGATCGGACGACGCCGGCGGTGGCCTGTTCCTTCTCCAGCGTCTGGATGACGCCACCGGGGATGTTGAGGGCCGGCTCCAGGTCCTGCGGCTTGCCGATCACCCTGAATTCATAGGGTTGTGTGATCTTCTTGCCGTCGATCGCGACCCCGCCGCCCTCGTCCGAGAAGTACGTGCTCGCCACGACGCGCACGCCGTTGATCTGGATGGCCTCGGCCCCGGCCGCCCGCAACTCCTGGATGGTGTCCAGCAGCTTGTCCGACTGCACCTGGCCCTTGGCGTCGGTGACCTTGAGCGTGATGCCCGGCCCCTGCGCTGCCACGGTACCCGCCAGAATGCCCAGTTGACGTTCCTTCTCCACCGTCTGCTTGCGTGCCTCGTCCGCCTGGTTGGAGCTGGACTCCAGCTCCTTGCGCTGGTCCACCAGCTTCTGCTTCTCGTCCTCCAGGCGCTTGGTGCGCCCGTCCAGCTCGTCGAGGATGCGCACCAGGTCCTCCTGGCGCGCCCCGCGCAGTGCACTGGAGTCGCTGTTGTGGCGCACCTGGATGGCGAGCCCCAGCCCGAGGACGAACAGCAGCAGCGCGACGATCAGTTGGGCCCGGCTCACCCGCGGCGGCCAGAGCCCCGCGGCGAGCCGCTGGCGCCCCGTCTGTCCCTCAGACGCCGGTTCGGCCTTCGCCGGTTCCACGGGCTCGCTCGGAGTGTTCTCGTCCGTACTCATCGCCTCACGCCCGGAAGACGTGCCGGCGGATGGCCGCGGCGTTGGAGAAGATCCGGATGCCGAGCACCACGACGACGCCGGTGGACAGCTGCGCGCCGACGCCCAGCTTGTCGCCGAGGAAGACGATGAGCGCCGCGACCACCACGTTGGACAGGAACGACACCACGAAGACCTTGTCCACGAAGATGCCGTCCAGCATCGCGCGCAGACCGCCGAACACGGCGTCGAGCGCCGCCACCACGGCGATCGGCAGATACGGCTCGACGACGGCCGGCACCTCGGGCCGGACCAGAAGTCCGGCCACCACTCCGGCCACCAGGCCCAGTACCGCGATCACGATGCACCCTTCTTCGTATCTGCTGCTGTGGCTGTGCGTACGGTCAGGCTCGACGCGGCCGGCAGCCGTACCTCGTTCTCGGCGGACAGGGTGTACCGGATCCCGTAGCTCTGCTGGAGCACGTGCAGGTACTGTCCGTCCACGCTGTCCTGGAATTCCGTGTTCAGCCGCTTCTTGTCGCCCACCGCGAGGACCTCGTACGGCGGCACCAGCGGCTTGTTGTCGACCAGTATCGCGTCACCCGCGGCCCGGATCGCCGACAGCGCCGTCAGCCGCTGCCCGTTGATCGACACGGCCTCGGCTCCGGCCTGCCAGAGGCCGTTGACGATCCGCTGCATGTCCCGGTCGCGCAACCGGCCGGTGTCCGAGAAGCCCGCGCTCTCCCGCGGCCCGTTGCCGTTGCCCGTGGAGGCACCCTTGGCATCGTCCACCGTCAGCTTGATGCCGGGCCCGCGGACCTCGGTCGCGCCGGACAGCAGCGCCAACAGCTCGCCCTGGTCACCACCGTGCTGCTTGAGGGCCGCGCGCTGGCGGCCCGCGACGTCGGCGCGCAGCCGCTCGATGTCCTTCTCCAGGCCGCCCGCGTGGTCGTCGGCCCGCTGGACGCGGGAGATCAGCTCTTCCCGCTCCTTGGCCAGTACCGGAGCCGCTATGCGTGCCTGCGCGGCACCCAGCGTGACGACCATGGCGGCGAGCACGAGCCCGGCGGCCAGCGCCAGTTTGGCCTTGAGGGTGCGCGGCAGACCCGACGTGCCCTCCGTCTCGCGCCGGGCCGCCGCTTCCGCATAGCCCTCGTCGAGACTGTGGTCCATCACGTGCGTCAGCAGCGACATGGAGGCGTCCGGGCGCACCGGCGGTTTCGCCGAACTCCGGTTGTTGGGCGGCTGCGACATGCCGCACATCGTCGCATGTCGCACCGGCCGACACCGAATGCTGCCGCCCGCCGGGCCGGGAACCACGCTCCGTGGCCCCGGCCCGGGGGACTTCGGTCAGTTCCCGGCGCCGTCCAGGACGCCCGCCCACTCCTCCAGCAGGGCCTGCGCGGACGCGTCGTCGGGACCTTCGGCCCACAGGTGCGTCACGGCCTCCGCGGGGTCCGGCAGTACGAGCGCCCAGCGCCCGTCCGCCTCGACCACGCGCACCCCGTCGGTCGTGTCCACCTGCCGGTCCCCGGCGGCTTCCACGACCCGCCGCATGACCAGGCCCTTGACCGCCCACGGCGTGGGCACGTCCCGCTTGAGGACGTGCGCCCGCGGGATCCGCGCGTCGATCTGGCTCAGCGTGAGCTGCGTCCGCGCCACCAGCCCGATCAGCCGGACGAAGGCCGCCGACCCGTCGAAGACGCTGCTGAACTCCGGGACGATGTACCCGCCCCGGCCGTCCCCGCCGAAGATGGTGGTCTCCGCCCGGCCCACCCGGGTCAGGTCGTCCGGCGAGGTCGTCGTCCACTCCACCTGCGTGCCGTGGTACGCCGCCACCTGCTCGGCGATCCGGGTCGTGGTCACCGGCAGCGCCACCCGGCCACTGCGCCGCTCCGCGGCGACCAGGTCCAGCAGCACCAGCAGCGCCCGGTCATCCTCGATGATCCGGCCCCGCTCGTCCACGAGCGAGATCCGCTCGCCGACCGGGTCGAACCGCACCCCGAAGGCCGCCCGCGACGAGGCCACGATCTCCCCGAGCCGCACCAGCCCGGCCCGCCGGGACTCCGTGGTCTCGGTCGGCCGGGATTCGTCGAGCCCGGGATTGACGGTGAGCGCGTCCACGCCCAGCCGGCCCAGCAGGCTGGGCAGCACGAGCCCGGCACTGCCGTTGGCCGCGTCCACGACCACCTTGAGCCCGGAGTCCGCGACCCCGGAGGTGTCCACGTGCCGGAGCAGGGAGCCGGTGTAGGAGTCGAAGACGCTCGACGGGAACTGCAGGTCACCGATCTCGCCGGGGAACGCACGCCGGTACTCCTGGCGCGCGTAGACCCGGTCGAGCTTGCGCTGCTGGCCCTGCGAGAGGTCCGCGCCCCGCTCGTCGAGGAAGATGATGTCCACGGAGTCCGGCACGCCGGGCGAGGTCCGCAGCATGATCCCGCCCGCACTGCCGCGCGCGGTCTGCTGCCGCGCGACCGGCAGCGGTACGTTCTCCAGGTCCCGTACGTCGATGGCGCTGGCTTGCAGCGCGGAGATCATCGCCCGTTTCAGCGCACGCGCGCCACGGGAGTGGTCACGGGCGGTGGTGACCATCGCCCCCTTCTTCAGCGTGGTCGCATAGGCACCGGCGAGCCGGACGCAGAGCTCGGGGGTGATCTCCACGTTCAGGATCCCGGAGACGCCGCGCGCGCCGAAGAGGTGCGCCTGGCCGCGCGACTCCCAGATGACCGAGGTGTTGACGAAGGCGCCCGCTTCGATCGTCTTGAACGGGTAGACCCGCACATTGCCCTGGACGATCGATTCCTCGCCGATCAGGCACTCGTCGCCGATGACCGCGCCGTCCTCGATCCGGGCGGCCCGCATGATGTCCGTGTTCTTGCCGATGACACAGCCGCGGAGGTTGCTGTGCGGCCCGATGTACACGTTGTCGTGGATCACGGCCTTGTGCAGGAAGGCACCGGTCTTGACGACCACGTTCGAGCCGATGACCGTGTGCTCACGGATCTCGACCCCGGCCTCGACCTTGGCGTAGTCCCCGATGTACAGCGGCCCGCGCAGCACCGCGTCCGGGCTCACCTCGGCGCCTTCGGCGATCCACACTCCGGGCGAGATCTCGAAGCCGTCCATCTCGACCTGGACCTTGCCCTCCAGGACATCGGCCTGGGCCTTGACGTAACTCTCGTGGGTGCCGACGTCCTCCCAGTAGCCCTCGGCGATGTAGCCGTAGATGGGCCGGCCTTCCTTCATCAGCTGCGGGAAGACATCGCCGGACCAGTCGACCGGAACGTCCGGGGCCACGTAGTCGAAGACTTCGGGCTCCATCACGTAGATACCGGTGTTGACGGTGTCCGAGAACACCTGCCCCCAGGTCGGCTTCTCCAGGAAGCGCTCGACCTTCCCTTCCTCGTCCACGATGGTGATGCCGAATTCCAGCGGATTCGGCACCCGGGTCAGGCACACCGTGACGAGTGCGCCCTTCTCCTTGTGGAAGTTGATGAGATCGGTGAGGTTGAAGTCGGTGAGCGCATCGCCGGAGATCACCACGAAGGCATCGTCCTTGAGTGCCTCCTCGGCGTTCTTCACGCTGCCGGCGGTCCCGAGTGGCTTCTCCTCATTGGCATAGGTCAGCTCCATGCCCAGTTCCTCGCCGTCACCGAAATAGTTCCTGACGAGTGAAGCCAGGAACTGCACGGTGACCACGGTCTCGCTGAGACCATGCCGCTTGAGCAGCCTGAGCACGTGCTCCATGATCGGCCGGTTAACCACCGGCAGGAGCGGCTTGGGCATGCTTGAGGTCATGGGGCGAAGGCGTGTGCCCTCACCACCGGCCATCACGACGGCCTTCATGTCGGAAGAGTCCTCCTTGAGAGACGGCGTTTTCGCGCCGACCTCGCCCGTCTCGGACGGTGGCTACGCAACTCTTCCGCGTGACTACTCCGGCGAGCCGAACTCAGTCGGCCGTGGCGTCCGCCTTCACGAGACGACGGACCTGCACCACGTACAGGACTCCTGCCCACCAATACAGCGTTGTACCCCAAACAGCGAACGCCCATCCGAAAACTGAACCCAACCAGGCGAGCGCGCCCGTCCCGTCACTGAGAAGCAGCAAGGGGAACGCGTACATCAGGTTGAAGGTCGCGGCCTTCCCGAGGAAGTTCACCTGCGGCGGCGGATAGCCGTGCCGGCGCAGGATCCACACCATGACCAGCAGCATCAGCTCACGGGCCACGAGGGCGCCCGTCAGCCACAGCGGCAGGATCTCGCGCCAGGTGAGCCCGACGAGCGTGGACAGGATGTACAGCCGGTCGGCCGCCGGGTCCAGCAGCCGGCCGAGGCTGCTGATCTGGTTCCAGCGCCGCGCGAGCTTCCCGTCCAGATAATCGCTGACCCCGCTGAACATGAGCACCAGCAGCGCCCAGCCATCGGCCTTGGGGCCGCCGAACACCGGCATCAGGATGAGCCAGAGGAACACGGGTACGCCGACGAGGCGAGCCATGCTCAAAATGTTCGGGATGGTGAGGATTCGGTCCGTCTGAACCCGAGTCTCCTGGACCTCCACCCGGGGGCCTCCACTGTGAAACGTACGAACGATGCCTCTTGACCCTACAGGAGAACGTCCCGGCCATCCGGCTGTGCCGATTCCTGGTCCGGAACGCAGAAAAGCCCCGCACCATAAGGTGCGGGGCTTTCCCGGAAAAATTGTTCGGCGGCGTCCTACTCTCCCACAGGGTCCCCCCTGCAGTACCATCGGCGCTGAAAGGCTTAGCTTCCGGGTTCGAAATGTAACCGGGCGTTTCCCTAACGCTATGACCACCGAAACACTATGAAGTTAACCAAACCGGATATGGGCACGGTTCGTTACTTCAGAACTACACAGTGGACGCGAGCAACTGAGGACAAGCCCTCGGCCTATTAGTACCAGTCAGCTCCACCCGTTACCGGGCTTCCACATCTGGCCTATCAACCCAGTCGTCTACTGGGAGCCTTACCCTCTCAAGGAGGTGGGAATACTCATCTTGAAG
Source organism: Streptomyces sp. NBC_00536 (assembly GCF_036346295.1). Classification (NCBI taxonomy): domain Bacteria; kingdom Bacillati; phylum Actinomycetota; class Actinomycetes; order Kitasatosporales; family Streptomycetaceae; genus Streptomyces; species Streptomyces sp. NBC_00536. The sequence continues at coordinate 1,432,759 of NZ_CP107819.1, forward strand.
CAGGCTTCCCGCTTAGATGCTTTCAGCGGTTATCCCTCCCGAACGTAGCCAACCAGCCATGCCCTTGGCAGGACAACTGGCACACCAGAGGTTCGTCCGTCCCGGTCCTCTCGTACTAGGGACAGCCCTTCTCAATATTCCTACGCGCACAGCGGATAGGGACCGAACTGTCTCACGACGTTCTAAACCCAGCTCGCGTACCGCTTTAATGGGCGAACAGCCCAACCCTTGGGACCGACTCCAGCCCCAGGATGCGACGAGCCGACATCGAGGTGCCAAACCATCCCGTCGATATGGACTCTTGGGGAAGATCAGCCTGTTATCCCCGGGGTACCTTTTATCCGTTGAGCGACAGCGCTTCCACAAGCCACTGCCGGATCACTAGTCCCGACTTTCGTCCCTGCTCGACCCGTCGGTCTCACAGTCAAGCTCCCTTGTGCACTTACACTCAACACCTGATTGCCAACCAGGCTGAGGGAACCTTTGGGCGCCTCCGTTACTCTTTAGGAGGCAACCGCCCCAGTTAAACTACCCATCAGACACTGTCCCTGATCCGGATCACGGACCGAGGTTAGACATCCAGCACGACCAGAGTGGTATTTCAACGGCGACTCCACAACCACTGGCGTGGCTGCTTCAAAGTCTCCCACCTATCCTACACAAGCCGAACCGAACACCAATATCAAACTATAGTAAAGGTCCCGGGGTCTTTCCGTCCTGCTGCGCGAAACGAGCATCTTTACTCGTAGTGCAATTTCACCGGGCCTATGGTTGAGACAGTCGAGAAGTCGTTACGCCATTCGTGCAGGTCGGAACTTACCCGACAAGGAATTTCGCTACCTTAGGATGGTTATAGTTACCACCGCCGTTTACTGGCGCTTAAGTTCTCAGCTTCGCCACACCGAAATGTGACTAACCGGTCCCCTTAACGTTCCAGCACCGGGCAGGCGTCAGTCCGTATACATCGCCTTACGGCTTCGCACGGACCTGTGTTTTTAGTAAACAGTCGCTTCTCGCTGGTCTCTGCGGCCACCCCCAGCTCACGGAGTAAATCCGATCACCAGTGATGGCCCCCCTTCTCCCGAAGTTACGGGGGCATTTTGCCGAGTTCCTTAACCATAGTTCACCCGAACGCCTCGGTATTCTCTACCTGACTACCTGAGTCGGTTTAGGGTACGGGCCGCCATGAAACTCGCTAGAGGCTTTTCTCGACAGCATAGGATCATCCACTTCACCACAATCGGCTCGGCATCAGGTCTCAGCCTTAATGTGTGACGGATTTGCCTATCACACGGCCTACACCCTTACCCCGGGACTACCACCGCCCGGGCTGGACTACCTTCCTGCGTCACCCCATCGCTTACCTACTACCACCTTGGATCAGCGGCTCCACCACTTTCCTTTCCCCGAAGGGTCCGGAACGGCTTCACGGCCTTAGCATTAATGGATTCGATATTGGGCGTTTCAAAGCGGGTACCGGAATATCAACCGGTTGTCCATCGACTACGCCTGTCGGCCTCGCCTTAGGTCCCGACTTACCCTGGGCAGATCAGCTTGACCCAGGAACCCTTAGTCAATCGGCGCACACGTTTCTCACGTGTGTATCGCTACTCATGCCTGCATTCTCACTCGTGAACCGTCCACAACTAGCTTCCGCTGCTGCTTCACCCGGCACACGACGCTCCCCTACCCATCACAGCGGGCGTTGGCCCTATTGCTGCAATGACACGACTTCGGCGGTACGCTTGAGCCCCGCTACATTGTCGGCGCGGAATCACTTGACCAGTGAGCTATTACGCACTCTTTCAAGGGTGGCTGCTTCTAAGCCAACCTCCTGGTTGTCTCTGCGACTCCACATCCTTTCCCACTTAGCGTACGCTTAGGGGCCTTAGTCGATGCTCTGGGCTGTTTCCCTCTCGACCATGGAGCTTATCCCCCACAGTCTCACTGCCACGCTCTCACTTACCGGCATTCGGAGTTTGGCTAAGGTCAGTAACCCGGTAGGGCCCATCGCCTATCCAGTGCTCTACCTCCGGCAAGAAACACGTGACGCTGCACCTAAATGCATTTCGGGGAGAACCAGCTATCACGGAGTTTGATTGGCCTTTCACCCCTAACCACAGGTCATCCCCCAGGTTTTCAACCCTGGTGGGTTCGGTCCTCCACGAAGTCTTACCTCCGCTTCAACCTGCCCATGGCTAGATCACTCCGCTTCGGGTCTAGAGCGTGCAACTCAATCGCCCTATTCGGACTCGCTTTCGCTACGGCTTCCCCACACGGGTTAACCTCGCTACACACCGCTAACTCGCAGGCTCATTCTTCAAAAGGCACGCAGTCACGACCCATTGAGTAAACTCAATGAGCGACGCTCCCACGGCTTGTAGGCACACGGTTTCAGGTACTATTTCACTCCGCTCCCGCGGTACTTTTCACCATTCCCTCACGGTACTATCCGCTATCGGTCACCAGGGAATATTTAGGCTTAGCGGGTGGTCCCGCCAGATTCACACGGGATTTCTCGGGCCCCGTGCTACTTGGGAGATTCTTAAGCAAGCCGCTGATGTTTCGTCTACGGGGGTCTTACCCTCTACGCCGGACCTTTCGCATGTCCTTCGACTACATCAACGGTTTCTGACTCGCCGACCGGCCGGCAGACCGATCAAAAGAATTCCCACAACCCCGCATGCGCAACCCCTGCCGGGTATCACACGCATACGGTTTGGCCTGATCCGGTTTCGCTCGCCACTACTCCCGGAATCACGGTTGTTTTCTCTTCCTGCGGGTACTGAGATGTTTCACTTCCCCGCGTTCCCTCCACACTGCCTATGTGTTCAGCAGTGGGTGACAGCCCATGACGACTGCCGGGTTTCCCCATTCGGACACCCCCGGATCAAAGCTCAGTTGGCAGCTCCCCGGGGCCTATCGCGGCCTCTCACGTCCTTCATCGGTTCCTGGTGCCAAGGCATCCACCGTGCGCCCTTAAAAACTTGGCCACAGATGCTCGCGTCCACTGTGTAGTTCTCAAGCAACGACCAGCCACCCATCACCCCACCAGACAATCTGGCGAGTTCACTGGGGCCGGCATCGCAGAAAGCACAACCTCACGGCCGTACCTTCAGATACCCAACAACGTGCCAGGCACGATCCCCGCCGCAATCCATGCTTTCCACGCCCTAAGGCAGTACTTGCAGGATGCTTTGAGAACCGCGCCAAATAATCAACGTTCCACCCATGAGCAACCGTGCGAGTCATTCGCTCGCAGTCGGCTATATGCTCCTTAGAAAGGAGGTGATCCAGCCGCACCTTCCGGTACGGCTACCTTGTTACGACTTCGTCCCAATCGCCAGTCCCACCTTCGACAGCTCCCTCCCTTACGGGTTGGGCCACCGGCTTCGGGTGTTACCGACTTTCGTGACGTGACGGGCGGTGTGTACAAGGCCCGGGAACGTATTCACCGCAGCAATGCTGATCTGCGATTACTAGCAACTCCGACTTCATGGGGTCGAGTTGCAGACCCCAATCCGAACTGAGACCGGCTTTTTGAGATTCGCTCCGCCTCGCGGCATCGCAGCTCATTGTACCGGCCATTGTAGCACGTGTGCAGCCCAAGACATAAGGGGCATGATGACTTGACGTCGTCCCCACCTTCCTCCGAGTTGACCCCGGCAGTCTCCTGTGAGTCCCCATCACCCCGAAGGGCATGCTGGCAACACAGAACAAGGGTTGCGCTCGTTGCGGGACTTAACCCAACATCTCACGACACGAGCTGACGACAGCCATGCACCACCTGTATACCGACCACAAGGGGGCGACCATCTCTGGCCGTTTCCGGTATATGTCAAGCCTTGGTAAGGTTCTTCGCGTTGCGTCGAATTAAGCCACATGCTCCGCTGCTTGTGCGGGCCCCCGTCAATTCCTTTGAGTTTTAGCCTTGCGGCCGTACTCCCCAGGCGGGGAACTTAATGCGTTAGCTGCGGCACCGACGACGTGGAATGTCGCCAACACCTAGTTCCCAACGTTTACGGCGTGGACTACCAGGGTATCTAATCCTGTTCGCTCCCCACGCTTTCGCTCCTCAGCGTCAGTAATGGCCCAGAGATCCGCCTTCGCCACCGGTGTTCCTCCTGATATCTGCGCATTTCACCGCTACACCAGGAATTCCGATCTCCCCTACCACACTCTAGCCTGCCCGTATCGAATGCAGACCCGGGGTTAAGCCCCGGGCTTTCACATCCGACGCGACAAGCCGCCTACGAGCTCTTTACGCCCAATAATTCCGGACAACGCTTGCGCCCTACGTATTACCGCGGCTGCTGGCACGTAGTTAGCCGGCGCTTCTTCTGCAGGTACCGTCACTTTCGCTTCTTCCCTGCTGAAAGAGGTTTACAACCCGAAGGCCGTCATCCCTCACGCGGCGTCGCTGCATCAGGCTTTCGCCCATTGTGCAATATTCCCCACTGCTGCCTCCCGTAGGAGTCTGGGCCGTGTCTCAGTCCCAGTGTGGCCGGTCGCCCTCTCAGGCCGGCTACCCGTCGTCGCCTTGGTAGGCCATTACCCCACCAACAAGCTGATAGGCCGCGGGCTCATCCTTCACCGCCGGAGCTTTTAACTCCCGCCCATGCAGGCAGGAGTGTTATCCGGTATTAGACCCCGTTTCCAGGGCTTGTCCCAGAGTGAAGGGCAGATTGCCCACGTGTTACTCACCCGTTCGCCACTAATCCACCCCGAAGGGCTTCATCGTTCGACTTGCATGTGTTAAGCACGCCGCCAGCGTTCGTCCTGAGCCAGGATCAAACTCTCCGTGAATGTTTACCCGTAATCGGGTGCCCACTCGCGTTGAGCGGGACAGTCATGCCGGAATATGGCCGACCGTCCACTGCGTCCTCGCTGTTGTGGTTGCCTGCAAGCACCCGAAGGCCTCACAGGTCTTTTTCAAAGGAACCTCATCCACCGAAGTGGACGGGGTATCAACTTCTGGCGTTGATTTTTGGCACGCTGTTGAGTTCTCAAGGAACGGACGCTTCCTTTGTACTCACCCTCTCGGGCTTTCCTCCGGGCTTCGTTCTTCGTTTCCGACTCTATCAGACTCTCTCGTGTCCGAATTCCCGGTCGAAGCGGGTTTCGCTTTCCAGGTTTTCGCTTTCGCGTTTTCCTTTCCGGCGATTCCCACTCTATCAGCGCTTTTCCCGCTTCCCGACCACTCGCTCCGGCTGCCGACAGGCAGGCGAAAGGAAGGCGGGCTGAAGATCAGCAACTCAAGAGGAGGGATCCCGTCCATCGGCGGTTCGTGAGAAGTTCACACGACGCGTTCTGGCGGGAGTCACGACAGTACAGCTCTGCCGATGCCCAGGCAAATCGATTCAGGCGTATGGTCTAGTCCACTAGGTCGTCGCGGGAGCGCGTAGGGCCTCCGTCAGGAGGCGCACTTCGTGCGGAACCGGGACGTCTCATGACTTACCCTTCTCAAAGTACGCCGTCCAGGACAGGTTGTGACGGCGACACGTAGAAGCCCCACCCCTGGGAGGCCCCCATGACCAGCGTGACGTCACCACTTGCCGGGAACGCCATCGGACTCGCGGCAGTGCCCGATCCGGTGTTCTCCGGCGCGATGGTGGGACCGGGCACCGCTATTGATCCCGTGCGCGAGCCCTCGGAGGCGGTGTCCCCCGTCGACGGTGTGGTCGTCTCCCTGCACCCGCACGCCTACGTCGTCGTCGACGCCGAAGGCCACGGCGTGCTCACGCACCTCGGGATCGACACCGTTCAGCTCAATGGCGAGGGCTTCGAGCTGCTCGTGAACAAGGGCGACACCGTGGCCCGCGGTCAGGCCGTCATCCGTTGGAACCCCGCCGCGGTCGAGGCCGCCGGCAAGTCCGCCATCTGCCCGATCGTGGCGCTGGAAGCGACTCCCGACTCCCTCACCGACGTCGTCGAGGCCGGAGACATCAAGGCCGGAGACGTCCTCTTCGGCTGGCAGTGACGTACTGGCAGTGACGTATCCGCCTGCTCGGGCGGATCGGACATCCAACGCGGCGGGTGGTCCCGCCGCTCAATCGGAGACGGGTGAAATGGAGACAACGCTGCGAGGCGTCGGCGTGAGCCACGGTGTGGCGATCGGCGAGGTTCGGCACATGGGTACGGCGGTTCTCGAACCGCCGGCCAAGCAGATCGCCGCGGAGGAGGCGGAGCGCGAACAGGGGCGCGCCCGTCAGGCCGTGGACGCTGTGGCGGCCGACCTGATCGCGCGCGGCCAGCTGGCCGGTGGCGAGGCCCAGCACGTGCTCGAGGCTCAGGCCATGATCGCTCAGGACCCTGAGCTGATGGCCGACGTCGACCGCCGGATCGCTGTCGGGAGCACCGCCGAGCGCGGTGTGTACGACGCGTTCGCCGCCTACCGCGAGCTGCTCGCGGGGGCCGGCGAGTACATGGCCGGCCGCGTGGCCGACCTGGACGACGTACGGAACCGCATCGTGGCCCGCCTGCTGGGCGTACCGATGCCGGGCGTGCCGGACAGTGACGAGCCGTACGTGCTGATCGCGCGGGACCTCGCTCCCGCCGACACCGCTCTGCTCGACCCGGCGCTCGTGCTCGGTTTCGTGACCGAGGAAGGCGGCCCGACCAGCCACAGCGCGATCCTCGCGCGGGCGCTGGGCGTGCCGGCCATCGTCGCCCTGCCGGGTGCCGGTGAGATCCCCGAGGGCACTGTGATCGCCGTGGACGGCAGCACCGGTGACCTGTTCGTGGACCCGACTCCGGAGAAGCGTGCGGAGCTGGAGGCCGCGGCCGCCGCGCGCAAGGCCGCGCTGTCCGCGTCGTCCGGTCCGGGCGCCACGTCGGACGGTCACAAGGTGCCGCTGCTGGCCAACGTCGGTGGTCCGGCGGACGTGCCGGCGGCCGTCGAGGCGGGCGCGGAGGGTGTGGGCCTGTTCCGCACCGAGTTCCTGTTCCTGGACGACAGCAAGAAGGCGCCGACCGAAGAGAAGCAGATCGAGGCGTACCGCGGCGTGCTGGAGGCCTTCCCCGAGGGCCGGGTCGTCGTGCGCGTCCTGGACGCGGGCGCCGACAAGCCGCTGGAGTTCCTGACGCCGGCCGATGAGCCGAACCCGGCGCTGGGCGTGCGCGGGCTGCGGTCGCTGCTGGACCACCCGGAGGTGCTGCGCACGCAGCTCACCGCGCTGGCCAAGGCGGCCGAGGGCCTTCCGGTCTATCTGGAGGTCATGGCCCCGATGGTGGCCGACCGCGCCGACGCCAAGGCGTTCGCGGACGCCTGCCGCGCGGCCGGGCTGCAGGCGAAGTTCGGCGCGATGGTGGAGATCCCCTCCGCCGCGCTCCGGGCGCGCTCGATCCTGCAGGAGGTCGAGTTCCTGTCGCTGGGCACGAACGACCTGGCCCAGTACGCCTTCGCCGCCGACCGTCAGGTCGGTGCGGTCTCCCGCCTCCAGGACCCGTGGCAGCCCGCGCTGCTCGACCTGATCGCCATGTCGGCCGATGCCGCCAGGGCCGAGGGCAAGAGCTGTGGCGTCTGTGGCGAGGCCGCTTCGGACCCGCTGCTGGCCTGTGTGCTGACGGGTCTGGGTGTCACCTCGCTGTCGATGGGTGCCGCGTCGATCCCGTACGTGCGCTCGACGCTCGCGAAGTACACGCTCGCCCAGTGCGAGCGCGCCGCCGCTGCCGCGCGCGCCGCGGACAGCGCCGAGGAGGCCCGCGTGGCCGCCCAGGCGGTGCTGTCCGGCGAATAGCCGGTGGTCGGTACGAGGGGCCTTCGCCGGTGGCGGGGGCCCCTCGGCCGTTCCCGGCCCGTTCGGCTCAGTGGGGCGGGCCCGGTTCGTCCACCTCGTAGCCGGGGCAGTACTCGACGCCCGGTTCCGGCGGTACGGGCTCTCCGGTGTCGGCGTCGGTGCAGTACGCGTTGAAGACGGCGGCGGCCGAGAGGGTGACCAGGCGGCCGCGGTCCAGGCGCCAGCCGTGGACCCGGTCGCCGGGGCCTCCGGTGGTGGTGCGCAGGACCAGTCCCCCGGTGCCGCCGAGGGCGAGGCCGGTGGCCAGTACGGTCACGAAGTCGAGGCTTTCGCGGCCCTCGACGCGGGGTGGTGCGGTCGGGTCGGCGGCGGTGTCGGCATGCAGGACTGCGACGAGCTGCTCGTCGTCGGTGGGGACGCTGCACACCAGGTGGTGGTGGCCGGGGCCGGCCCGGTCGAGCAGGCGCCGCAGGATCTGGCCCGCCCGGTCGAAGCAGGCGTGGCCGATGTCCTCCCCGCAGTCCGCGCAGCTGCCGACGCCGGAGAGCAGCACGGTGGCGTACTCCCAGGTGGCCTGGCGGACGGCCTCGTCCACGAGGCGCGGTAGGAGTGCGCGCAGTGGTCCCTCCCCGTAGGGCAGTCCGGCGGCGGTGCCGGCCAGCTCCGCGGTGAAGCGGGTGCGGGCGGTGGGGGTGTCGGGGTCGGTGCCCCGGTCCGCGCAGTGGTCGGCGTACTCCTCGGGGTCGAAGAGGACGACGGTGGTGTGGATGCCCTGGAGGGCGCGGGACCGGAGCAGTCCGTCGACCTGGGTGAGGTAGTCCTCGTGGTCGTCGAAGGCGAAGCTCCGGTAGCCGCGCATGGCCGCGAAGTCCCCGGGGTCGGCGATGACGCCGACGGTGCCGGGGATTTCGCGGCGCAGGGCGCGGCGGGTGCGGGTGCGGGTGCTGCCGCGGGCCCGGGTGCTACTGCTGGTGCTACTGCTGGTGCTGGTGCTGGTCGTGCCCGTGTTCTTCGTGTCTGCCATGGCTCCCCCTGAGTGACACCGATCGATGCTCACTCAGCGTAACCACGGGCACTGACAGTCACCCCTTGCGGCGGCTGCGGGCCAGCTCCTCGTAGAAGTGGAGGAGGTCGAGGTTGTCGACGGAGCCCGGGTTCACGGCCTTGTCCAGGGGCGCTCCCTGCAGGAGGCGCTTGACGGGGACCTCGATGCGCTTGCCCGTGAGGGTGTGCGGGACGCCGGGGACCTCGATGATCTCGTCGGGGACGTGGCGCGGGGAGAGTTCCTCGCGGATCGTCGCCTTGATCCGGCCCCGCAGGTCCTCGTCGAGGACGGCGCCGGGCACGAGGTGGACGAAGAGCGGCATCCAGTACCCGCCGTCCGCCTCCTCCAGGCCGATGACCAGGGATTCCTTGATCTCCGGCAGGCGTTCGACGGCCTCGTAGATGTCGGCGGAACCCATCCGGACGCCCTGGCGGTTGAGCGTGGAGTCGGAGCGGCCGTGGATGACGACCGAGCCGTGGTCGGTGATCGTGATCCAGTCCCCGTGCCGCCAGACGCCCGGGAACATGTCGAAGTAACTGTCCCGGTAGCGGCTGCCGTCGGGGTCGTTCCAGAACCGGATCGGCATGGACGGCATGGGGTTGGTGACGATCAGCTCGCCGACCTCGCCGATGACGGGCTTGCCCGCCGGGTCCCAGGCCTGGAGGTCGGTGCCCAGGCAGGCGGCCTGCAGTTCGCCGATGTGGACGGGGAGGGTGGGGACGGCTCCGGCGAAGCAGCTGCACACGTCGGTGCCGCCGCTGACCGAGGCGATCCAGAGGTCCTCGGCGACCTCGTCGTGGAGCCAGCGGAAGCCGTCGGGCGGCAGCGGGGAGCCGGTGGTGGCCACGCACTTCACGGCGGAGAGGTCGAAGTCGCGCGACGGGTGGACCTCCGCCTTGCGGCAGGCCATGACGTAGGCGGCGGAGGTGCCGTACAGCGTGGCCTTCGTGCGCTCGGCGATCCGCCACTGGGCGCCGGTGTCCGGGTAGCCGGGGCTGCCGTCGTAGAGGACGACGGTGGTGCCGGTGAGCAGGCCGGAGACGAGGAAGTTCCACATCATCCAGCCGGTGGAGGTGTACCAGAAGAACCGGTCCTCCGGGCCGAGGTCGCAGTGCAGGCCGAGCTGCTTGAGGTGTTCGAGCAGGATGCCGCCCTGCGACTGGACGATCGCCTTCGGGAGGCCGGTCGTACCGGAGGAGTACAGGACCCACAGCGGGTGGTCGAAGGGCACCGGTTCGAAGACGGGCTCCGCGTCGCCCGCGGTGAGGGCGGACCACTCAAGGGTGCCCTCGGGGGCGGGCGTGCCGAGCAGCGGGATGTGGACGACGGCGCGCAGCGAGGGGAGGTCGGCGCGGAGTTCGGCGACGGTGTCGCGGCGGTCGTGCTCCTTGCCGCCGTAGCGGTAGCCGTCGACGGTGAACAGGACGACGGGTTCGACCTGCTGGAAGCGGTCGAGGACGCTGCGGGCGCCGAAGTCGGGGGCGCAGGAGGTCCAGACGCCGCCGACGGCGGCCGTGGCGAGGAGGGCCACGACGGCTTCGGGGATGTTGGGCAGGTAGCCGCTGATCCGGTCGCCGGGGCGCACGCCGAGGGCGCGCAGTTCGGTGGCGAGCGCGCCGACCTGGCGGCGCAGCTCGGCCCAGGTGACGGGGACCGGCTCGTGGGTCTCGTCGACGTGGAGGAGGGCGGCCTCACCGGCGCGCGCCGGGTCCTCGCCGGCGCGCAGGGCGTGCTCGGCGTAGTTGAGGGTCGCGCCGGTGAACCAGCGTGCGCCGGGCATGGTCCGGTCGGCGAGGACCGAGGTGTAGGGGGTGGTGAAGCGGACGTCGAACCACTCGGCGACGGCCTGCCAGAAGGTGTCCAGCTCATCCACGGACCAGCTGTGCAGGGCCGGGTACCCGCCGGTGGCGGGGGCGCCGTGGTATTCGGCGGCCCAGGCCTGGAAGGCAGTGATCCGGGCCGCCGCGATCCGGTCGGGGCCCGGGGCCCACAGGGGTTCCGGTGAAGTGGCTGAGGTCATGGGTCGGCTCCCGGTCGGTCTGCGGCGCGCGCGTCGTGTGCGTGTGCCCGTGCTCGTGCGTGGATGGCGCGGTGGTGCGGGTCGTGCTGGTGGTGCTGGTGGTGCGCGTCGGGCCCGTGGTGCGCCCGTGTGCGTACGGTGCCATCGCGCGGGGGGTGTGTGCGCGGCGGCTCACAGGGACCATGCCATGTGATCGACATCCGCACCAGAGCCGCCGGTGGCGGCCCGGTGTGATCGGTTCAAGGGTGAACGGCAGCTGAACGGAGCCCGCTCGGCCCGGGGCCGGTGGCAGAGTGCGCGGCATGAACGGTCAGGATCTGGTGCGTGCGGTCAAGGACATCGGTACGGCGCGCGGGCGGCGCGCCTGGCGCTCGGCCTGGCGCCACCGGCGCGCGGACGCGGAGGGGCTCCCGCGCCGGGGCGCGGAGCGGGCGCGGGTGCCGGGTCTGCTGACGGGTACGGAGCCCCGGCCGGGCGGTGGCGTGCTGCGTTTCGCGCGCTCGGAGCTGCTGGTGCGGGTGACGCTGGGCGGCGCCGTCTTCTGGGGCTGGGACGGGGCCGGGCCGACGCCTTCGTGCGCCGTGCTGGGCGGGGGGCCGGAGCCGGATCCGCGGGCGGTGCTGGAGCCCGACACCGGGGGCGGCTGGCGGGTGGTGTCGGAGCGGGTGACGGTGGCGGTGTCCCGGCACGGTCAGGTGGAGGTGCGCACGCCCGGCGGCGCGGTGCTGCGGCGGGAGCGGCCGCCGCGCTGGTGGGAGCCGGTCCAGCCGGTGGAGGGTGCGGAGGGGGGCGCCGGGGCGCGCTGGCTGCTGCGGTCCGAAGTGCCGGCCGACGCGCGCTTCTTCGGGCTGGGCGGCCGGGCCTCGGGGCCGCGGCTGCGGGACGGGGTGTACCGGCTGTGGAACACCGATCCGCGGGGCGGTTTCGGGCCGGGCGACGATCCGCTGTACATCACGATGCCGGTGCAGCTGGTCGTCGCCGACGCGGGGACGCACCTGGTGTTCTACGACGACAGCTGGGACGGGCGGGTGTCGCTGCGCGAGGGCGAGGAGGGCGCCGGTTCGGGTGCGGACCGGCCGGGGGTGAGCGAACTGCGCATGGACGGCGGGCCGTTGCGGTGCTGGGTGCTGGTGGGGACGCCGGCCCGGGTGCTCCAGGGCTGGTCGGGGCTGACCGGGGCGGCGGCGGTGCCGCCGGAGTGGGCGCTGGGGTACCAGCACGCGCGGTGGGGGTTCGGGAGCGCGGCGGAGGTGCGGCGCGTGGTGCGGGGGTACGTCTCGCGGGGGATCGCGCTGGCGGCCGTACACCTGGACATCGACCACTACGACGGGCACCGGGTGTTCACGGTGGATCCGGAGCGGTTCCCGGATCTGCCGGGGCTGGCGCGGGAGTTGCGGGAGCTGCCACGGGGCGGGGTGCGGCTGGTGTCGATCGTGGACCCGGCGGTGAAGGCGGGGCCGGGTGAGGCGGTGTACGAGGCCGGGGGTGCGGTGGGGGACGCGGGGGCGTTCGTACGGGACGCGCGCGGGCGGGAGGTGCGGGGCGAGGTGTGGCCGGGGAGCTGCGCCTATCCGGACTTCACCGATCCGGCGGTGCGGGAGTGGTGGGGCGGGCTGTACGAGGAGCGGCTCGCGAACGGCTTCGCCGGTGTCTGGCACGACATGAACGAGCCGGTGTCCTTCGCCCCGCTCGGTGACACGACGCTGCCGAGGTCCGCGCGGCACGCGCTGGACGGGGCGGGCGGCGACCACCGGGCCGCGCACAACGTGTACGCGCTCGGGATGGCGCGGGCCGGGTACGAGGGGCTGGTGCGGCTGCGGCCGGACGAACGGCCGTTCCTGTTCTCCCGGTCGGGATGGGCGGGGATGCAGCGGTACGGCGGCACGTGGTCCGGTGACGTGGAGACGAGCTGGCCGGGGCTGCGGGCGTCACTGGCGCTGGTGCTGGGGCTCGGTCTGTGCGGGGTGCCGTACTCGGGGCCGGACGTGGGCGGCTTCGGCGGGTCGCCGTCGCCGGAGCTGTACCTGCGGTGGCTCCAGCTGGGCTCGTACCTGCCGTTGTTCCGGACGCATGCGGCGATCTGGGCGGGGCGGCGGGAGCCGTGGGAGTTCGGGGCCGAGGTGGAGGAGCACGCGCGGGCCGCGCTGGCCGAACGGGAGCGGCTGCGGCCGTACTTCGTGACGCTGGCGCACCTGGCGCGGCGGACGGGGGCGCCGTACGTGCGGCCGCTGTGGTGGGGGTCGCCGGAGGAGCGGGGGCTGCGGGACTGCGAGGACGCGTTCCTGCTGGGGGACGCGCTGCTGGTGGCGCCGGTGCTGGAGTGCGGGGCGGACCGGCGGGCGGTGCGGCTGCCTCGGGGGCGGTGGTACGACACGGTGACGGGGGTGGCGTACGAGGGGCCCGGTCAGGTGCTGATCGACGCGCCGCTGGGGCGGATTCCGGTGCTGGCGCGGGCCGGTTCGGTGATTCCCGTCCTTGCGGCGGACGGCTCCTCGGTCGCGCTGGAGGTGTGGGCTCCGGCCCGGGGGCGTACGGGGGGTGGGGTGGTCATCCGGGAACCGGGGGTGGGGTTCGAGGTGGGGGTGGTCGAGCGGTACACCTCGCGGTGGGCCGGGGATGAGGTGGTGGTTTTGGCGGAGGGTGGTGACCGTGTCGCGGGGGTGACGGTGCGGGGGCTTTAGGGGGCGGGGGCGGGTGCGGGTTCCTGATCGGGGCTCCGCCCCGGGCCCCGCGCCTCAAACGCCGGCGGGGCTGGAATTTGCCCCGGGCGGGGCTGGATTTGGGTCGCGGAGGGACGCGGGTGGGTGCGGGTTCCTGATCGGGGCTCCGCCCCGGGCCCCGCGCCTCAAACGCCGGCGGGGCTGGAGTTTCCCTGGGCGGGGCTGGATTTGCCCTGGGTGGGGCTGGGATTGGCGTAGTGGCCCGCGAACCAGGCGGCGGCTGCTTGCGTGTGGAGGGGGAAGGCCAGCGGCTCCGGGGTGTGCAGGAGGTGCCAGCCTGTCGTTTCGTTCGTGGGGGTGGACGGGGGGAGGGTGGTGGCCGGGCGGACGGGGAGGAGGCCGAAGACCAGCAGGTGGCCCGCCGGGGAGCTGAGGACGTCGGCGAGCGTGACGTCCGAGGCCGGGGCGTGGATGCCGGTTTCCTCGCGGAGTTCGCGGACCACCGCGTCGCGCCAGTCCTCGCCGTGGTCGATGAAGCCGCCGGGGAGGGCGACGCCGCCCAGGGCCGGTTCGATGGTGCGGGTGATGACCACGAGGCCGGTGCCCCGGTCGTCCCGGACGGGGAGCAGGGTCACCGCCACGGGGGTGGGGTTGCGGTACGCGGTCGTCCCGCAGTCGGCGCACCTACGCGGCCAGTCGGCGGTGGCGAACGGAGTTCCGCAGGCGGAACAGTGCGAGTTCATCAGCGGCGCGGGCATCCCGCGATGGTAGACGAAGGGGTATGAGAACGCTGGCTGTTGTTGCCCTGGTGATGCTCGCCTGGGGCGGAATCCCGGCTCCCCCCGTCACGGGGCCCGTGCCGGACGGGTTCGTGGCGCTCGCCTCGGTGGACCCGACGGTCCGGCAGGAGATGCGGTACGCGGGGGCGGACAATTTCACGGGCGCCGTGGTCGACGGGTACGAGGAGCCCGTGTGCCTGCTCGCCCGGCCGGCCGCCGAGGCGCTGGCGCGGGCGCAGCGCGCGGTGCTGGCGCGCGGGTACACGCTGACGGTGTACGACTGCTACCGGCCGCAGCGGGCGGTGGACCGGTTCGTGCGGTGGGCGGGGGACGCGGCCGACCAGCGGACGAAGGCGGCGTACTACCCGCGGGTGGCGAAGGACCGGCTGATCCCGGAGGGCTACATCGCGGCGCGGTCCGGGCACAGCCGGGGCAGTACGGTCGATGTGGGCCTGCTGCGGCTGCCGCTGGGGCGTCCGGTGGATTGCGGGACGCCCTTCGACTTCTTCGATCCGCTGTCGCACACGGACAGTCCGGAGGTGACCGGGGCGGCGCGGGAGAACCGGCGGTTCCTGGGGCGGGTGCTCGGGGAGCAGGGGTTCGTGAACCTGCCGGAGGAGTGGTGGCACTTCACCTTCCGGCCGGAGGCCTTCCCCGACACGTACTTCGACTTCCCGCTCGCCGGGAAGTGGCTCGCCGACAACCGGTGACCCGGACGGGCCGCTCGTGACAGACTCCTGACGGTCAGTCAGATCAGTGAGTCGTTGTCAGGAGGGGTCTTGGAACGGACACGCACACCCGTCGTGAGCGGGTGGTTCACCGACACCGATACCAGTACCGGAGCGGACTTCCGGCTGCTCGGAACCCGGTGTTCCGCCTGCGCCGCGGTGTACTTCCCGCGGGAGGACGCCTTCTGCCGCAATCCCGGCTGCGCGGGCGGCGGCGAGCTGGCCGAGGTGCCGCTCTCGCGGTACGGCCGGGTCTGGTCCTACACCGACGGGCGCTACCGGCCGCCCGCCCCGTACGTCTCCGACCCGGACCTGCCCTGGGCTCCGTACACGCTGGTGGCGGTGGAGCTGGAGGCCGAGCGGATGGTCGTCCTGGGGCAGGCGGCGCCCGGGGTGACCGTGGCCGATCTGGCCGTGGGGATGGCGGTCGAGGTGGTGCCGGGGGTGCTGAACGAGGACCCGGACACCTCCACGACCTGGACGACCTGGCACTTCCGGCCGGTCGCGGACGACGGTGGCAGCGGGGTGCGGGCATGAGCGGCGGTGACGTGGCGGTCCTCGGGGCCGGGATGCATCCGTGGGGCAAGTGGGGGCGCAGCTTCGTCGAATACGGGCGCGTCGCGGCGCGGGCCGCGCTCGCCGACGCGGGCCTCGACTGGACCGACGTCGGGTCGATCGTCGGCGCCGACACGGTGCGTTCGGGGTATCCCGGGTACGTGGCCGGGGCGACCTTCGCCCGGGCGCTCGGCTGGCAGGGCGCGCGGGTCACCAGCGTGTACGCGGCGTGCGCCTCCGGGGCGCAGGCGATCGGGGCGGCCCGCGCGCAGATCCTGGCGGGGCTGGCGGACGTGGTGCTCGTGGTGGGCGCGGACGCGGCGCCCAAGGGGTTCTTCGCCCCGGCGGGCGGGGACCGGCCCGACGATCCGGACTGGCTGCGCTTCCGGGTACTGGGGGCGACGAATCCGGCGTACTTCGCGCTGTACGCGCGTCGGCGCATGGCCCTGTACGGGGACACCGGCGAGGACTTCGCACTGGTCAAAGTGAAGAACGCGGCGGCGGGGCTGCTCAATCCGAACGCCCGCTACCGCAAGGCCGTCACCGCGGAGGAGGTCGCCGCCTCCGCGGTCGTGGCCGATCCGCTGCGGCTGCTGGACATCTGCGCGACCTCGGACGGGGCCGCGGCGCTGGTGCTGTCCAGCATGGACTTCGCGCGGGCGCGCGGGGCCGCCGATCCGGTGCGGATCAGGGCGGTGTCGACGGTGACGCCGACCTATCCGCGGACGGTGCTCGACCTGCCGGACATCGCCACCGATTCCGCGGTGGGGACCTCCGTCCCGCCGGACACCGGGTCGTTCCGGTCCTCGATCGCGCGGGCGGCGTACGAGGAGGCCGGGCTCGGGCCCGAGGACCTCTCGCTCGCCGAGGTCTACGACCTGTCGACCGCGCTCGAACTGGAGTGGTACGAGGACATCGGCCTGTGCGGGGAGGGCGAGGGCGCGAAGCTGGTCCGGGAGGGCGCGACCGCGCTCGGCGGGCGGATACCGGTCAACGCGAGCGGCGGTCTGGCCTCCTTCGGGGAGGCGGTGCCGGCCCAGGCCATCGCCCAGGTCTGCGAGCTGACCTGGCAGCTGCGCGGCGCCGCCGGGGAGCGCCAGGTGCCGGGGGCGCGGGCCGGGATCACCGCGAACCAGGGGCTGTTCGGCCACGGTTCGGCGGTCGTCGCCGTGCGGTGAGCCACCGGGCGCGCGGCGGACGCAGAGCGGAAGCAGCGCGGACGTACGGCGGACGTACGGCGTGAACAGGGCCTGTTGCACGAACGCTTGACGGCCCCCGGTGGCGGGTTCACACTTCCTGCACGGTCGGCCCCAGGGCGCGCCCGGCGGACCCCCCATGTGAGCCGCGGTCCGTACCCCAGTCGGCGGGGGTACGGACCGCCTCCATGCCGGGCCGGTCTCCCCCGTCAGGCCCGGGTGGGGCTGCGGCGGGCGCGGGCCAGGGACATGGCGTGTTCCACCACCCCGACCAGTACGTCCTTGACCGATTCCCGGTCGCGCGCGTCGCAGATCAGCACCGGCACCTCGGGGTCGAGGTCGAGGGCCTCCCGTACGGTCACCACCGGATGCCGGTCGGCTCCGTCGAAGCAGTTCACCGCGACCACGAAGGGCAGTTCGCGCCGCTCGAAGTAGTCGACGGCGGCGAAGCAGTCCGCGAGCCGGCGGGTGTCGGCGAGGACCACCGCGCCCAGGGCGCCCGTGGCCAGTTCGTCCCACAGGAACCAGAAGCGGTCCTGGCCGGGCGTGCCGAACAGGTAGAGGACCAGGTCGTCGCGCAGGGTGATCCGGCCGAAGTCCATCGCGACGGTGGTGGTGCTCTTGCCCTCCACTCCCCCGAGGTCGTCCACGCTGCGGCCCGGCTCGGAGAGCTGTTCCTCGGTGCGCAGCGGGCGGATCTCGCTGACCGCGCTGACGAGGGTGGTCTTGCCCACCCCGAAGCCGCCCGCGACCAGGATCTTCAAGGTCAGCGGTTCGACCGGCGACACCGCGTGCATGGCACCGGTGCGGCTAGAGCGCCCGAAGGCCATCTATCACCTCACGCAGAATGGACTCGTCCGGAAGTTCCGCGGGCGGGACCGGCCGGGTCACGTGGACCAGTTCGTCGTCGACGAGGTCGCCGATCAGGACGCGGACGACGCCGACCGCGAGGTCGAGGTCGGCCGCGAGTTCGGCCACCGACTGGGGGCGTTCCTTGCAGAGCCCGAGGATGTGGGCGTGTTCGGGGGACAGGGTCATGTCCCAGACCGGATCGTCGGCCGCCGCTTCGGCGACGACGAGGGCGATCAGGTCGAGACGGTGCTGGCCCGCGTGGCTCGTCCGGCCGCGGGTCATCGCGTACGGACGGACCACGGGACCGGCGTCGGCGTCGAACCAGGCGGCCTGGTGGGCGGGATGGCCGGGGTGGGCGGGATAGCCGGGGTGGGCGGGTTCGGCGTCGAATGCGGGCGCGCGGTGGTCGGGTTCGTGGCCTGGATCCCTCATGCCGTCCGGCTCACCCTCCGGCTGGCAGCCCGGTGCGCGGTGCGGTCGCCAGGTGGACGCCCACTCGCTTGACCATCAGGGTCATCTCGTACGCGACCTGTCCGACGTCCGAGTCGGCGTCGGACAGCACCGCGAGGCAGCTGCCGTCGCCCGCGGCCATCACGAACAGGAACGCCTCGTCCAGCTCCACCACGGTCTGGCGGACCTGGCCGGATTCGAAGTGGCGTCCCACGCCCTTGGCGAGGCTGTGGAAACCGGAGGCCACGGCGGCCAGGTGCTCGCTGTCCTCGCGGGTCAGGTCCTTGGAGGTGCCGGTGGGCAGGCCGTCGCCGGAAAGGACGACCGCCTTGCGGATGCTGGCCACGCGGTCGACCAGTTCGTCCAGCAGCCAGTTCAGCTGTCCGGGGCCACGGCCCCGGGAGTCGTTGCCTGCGGTCTGCGGTGCGGTCATCGACCGTCCCCCTCGTTCTCGTGCTCGGGACCGGTCCCGGCAGCGCTGTCGGCACCGGTCCCGGACTGCTCTGCGTGCTGGTCGCGGGCCGCGGTCCAGCCGCGCTGGAGTGCGGACATACGGGTGCGTACGGTCTCCGCGTCGCGGTCCGCGGCCGGGTCGACGGTGGCGTCGGCGGACATGGGGGCCGGGGCGTTCTTCAGCTGGGGCGCGAGGCTGGCCTGGCGGACCCGGCGGGGCAGGCCGCCGGGGCCGGTCGGAGCGGGCCCGCCGGGACCGGCGCCGGGCGCGGGAGCGGAGGCGGGCGGGGGCACGGGGGCGGCGGACGCGGGCTGCGGGGCCGCGGCGGCCCGGGGTGTGTCCACCCGGCGGCCGTGTTCGGCGACCAGGGTGGGGGCGCGGTGGCGGCGCGGGAGCGGGACGGCGCCGGAGGCGGGGCGGGCGGCGGTGTCCGGGGCGCTGCCCAGCCGGACGGGGCCGGTGGGGGCCTGCTGCTCGCGGCGGGCGTCCCTGGCGGGGTCGTGGGCCGGGTCGTGAGCGGGGTCGTGGGCGGGGTTCCGGGCGTGGCCGCGGTCGCGGTCCGCGTGGCGCAGGCCCAGCAGGCTGCTGCGGGAGGTGCCGTTCGGCGGGGTCTCGTCGTCCAGGGTGGCCATGGCGGGGCGGGCGGGGCCGGTGCCGAGGCCCGCGCCGGTGCCGGTGGCGCCGCCGCTGCCGTTGCCCGTTGCGTTGCCCGGGGCGGGTGCGTCCAGGCCGAGGACGCCGAGGGGCGCCTCCAGCTCGACCGGACCGTCGAGCAGGGCGGCGGACACCGGACGCCTGAGCGGCGTACCGTTTCCGCTCCCGTTCCCGTTCCCGTTCGCGTTCCCGTTCGCGGCTCCGGCACCCGCGCCGAGTCCGTGGGCGCGCGGGGACGGGCCGCGGCCCACCGCGGCCCGTCCGGCGCCTTCCAGGCGCAGGCCGGCGCCGTTGGTCTCGGGGGCCTCGGTGAGCAGGGCCACGGGGAGGAACACGACCGCGGTCGTGCCGCCGTACGGACTGGGCTGGAGGGAGATCTTCACGCTGTGGCGCTGGGCGAGCCGGCTGACGACGAAGAGGCCGAGGCGGTCGGTGTCGGACAGTTCGAACTCGGGGGTCTCGGCGAGCCGGAGGTTCGCGTCGAGCAGCGCGTCCGGGTGCATGCCGAGGCCGCGGTCGTGGATCTCCAGGGTGAAGCCGTTGGCCACGCGCTCGCCGTGCACCTGGACGGCGGTGTGCGGGGGCGAGAACACCGTGGCGTTCTCCAGGAGTTCGGCGACGAGGTGGGTGACGTCGGCGACGGCGGGGCCGGTGATGCCGAGCCTCGGCAGCCTGCGCACCTCGATCCGCTCGTAGTCCTCGACCTCGGCGACGGCCGCCCGTACGACGTCCATCAGCTGGACGGGCTTGCGCCACTGGCGGGAGGGCGCGGCGCCGGAGAGGATCACCAGGCCCTCGGCGTGGCGGCGCATGCGGGTGGTCATGTGGTCGAGGCGGAAGAGGTCGGCCAGCTCGTCGGAGTCCTCGGTGCGCCGCTCCATGGTGTCGAGGAGGGTGAGCTGGCGGTGCAGCAGGACCTGGTTGCGGCGGGCGAGATTGACGAACACCTCGGAGACCCCGCGGCGCAGTTCGGCCTGCTTGACGGCGGCCTCGACGGCGGCCCGCTGGAGCAGGTTGAGGGCCATGCCGACCTGGCCGACCTCGTCCTTCTCGTACTCCAGGCGCGGTGCCTCGGTGTCCACGTCCACGTGTTCTCCGGCGGCGAGGCGGCGCATCACGCCGGGCAGCCGGACGCCGGAGACCTCGTGGGCCTCCTTGCGGAGCCGGGAGAGGTCGCGGATCAGGTCGCGGCCGATGCGTATGGACAGCACCAGGGAGACGATCAGGGCGACGAAGCCGAGGACACCGGCGACGGCCGCCTTGACCAGGACGTCCATGGCCACGGGCTCGACGCGCTTCTGGTAGCGGTCGCCCGCGGCGGTGCCCATGGTGGCGAGGTCTTCGAGGACCTTGACCGCCGCCTCGTCCCACTTCTCCCCGGCCATGCGCGGGTTCCTGATCGGACCGGCCACCACGATCCGCTCTTCGGCGTCGCGCAGGGCCCTGGTCTCGGGGCCGCTCCAGTACTGCTCGAACAGCTCGCGGTCGTCGGAGGGGAGGATCGCGAGGTTGATGTCGTAGAGCAGCTTCCGGTTGGCCATGAGGTCGCTGATCGTGCGGGTGTCCTTGGCGCTGATGTTGTGCGCGGCCAGGGCGGCGGCGACGACGGCGTCCTCGCGGGAGAGCGCCTCGCGGGCCCGGGTGATGCCGACCAGGGCCCTGCCCTCCTTGTCCATCTCCACGTTTTCGAGCGCGTGGAGGTTCACGAGGAAGTCGTAGCAGGGGTCGACGAGGCGGCTGTAGAGGTCCAGCGCCTGGGTCGGGTCCAGGGTCGTCTGGTCGACGGAGTGGCGCAGGGCGCCGATGCCGTGGAAGGCGTCGAGGATCGAGCGCAGCCGCTGGGCGGCGGTGGGGGTGAGTTCCCCGACGACGTCCGGGTCGGTGGCGTTGCGGGTGATGTCCGCGACCATCGCGTCGGTGGCGACGCGGCGCTGGGCCAGCTCGGCGGTGGCGGTGGCCGAGCGCGGGTCGCCGAGGACCACGAGGGTCTGGCGGCGCTCCTTCTGGAGGACGCGGACGACGTCCTCGATGGGGTAGCCGACCTTGTCGATCACATACTTCACATCGAGCAGTTCGACGGCCTGCCGACCGGTGATGACGGTCGAGAAGCCCCAGAGGGCGGTCAGGGAGATGAGCGGCACGAGGAGCAACGCCACGATCTTCCGGCGGATGGATTTCCCGCGAAAGCGCATGGCCTCCCCAGCCTCCCCCAGCTCAACCCCGCTGCCGGGGGGTCGGTGTTCCGTCAATTAAACGGCGTGAGCCTACTACTGCCAGGGGCACCCATCGAAGGAGTGTCCGGACGTTTTCGGCCGGACTCCCGGATGAAGATCACGAGTTGTCCGGTACTTCCGGTCAAGTGCGGCCCGATATGTGACAGATGACACCTGGTGGGGTGTCAGTTCTCCGTTTCACAGGGATGGCTGGAATTCTTCGTTCCGGGGAGCGGGGGGCGTGCGGCCGGATCATCGTGGACCGGCAGTGAAATCGTACTGATCCGGGAATCTCCAACCCCCTTCGAGCGTCTATCTGTTCGAGGCGGCATGGCGAGCCGTCTGGTGGGGAGTAGCGGAGCATGGGCAGCGGTGTGTACGAGAACGAGAACAGGCGAGGGGCGGTCCCCCGGGCGCGGCCCCTGTGGGTGGAGGAACCGGCGCGGCGCCGCCGGATGCCCGATCCCGTGCGTACGGCCGCCGTGCGGGCGGTCCTGATCGTGGCCGTGACGCTGACGCAGGCCACGGTCGCGTTCCTGCTGGCCGTGGCCGGGTCCTGGCTTTCCTTCCCGATGGCGCTGGGCGCGATAGCCGGGACCGTGGTGGCCACCTGGGGGGTGCTGGACGTCTGGATCACCCGTCAGACGTGGAACCAGCGGTACGGCGTGGTGTCGGTGCCGAGCAGCACGGCGCGCGAGCTGCGCCGGGACCGGAGGAGGGCCCGGCGCGCCGCCCGGTCCGGGCACATACCCGTCGCCTCGGGCGGCATGCGCTGACAGCCGGGCCGGGCCGGCCCGGGCGGGCTCGGTCGGGCTCAGCTGCGGCGGAACATGCGGGTCGCGGTGATCTCGCCGTGGATCGCCTCGCCCTCCGGGCGCTGCTGCGGCAGGCCGGGGCGCAGGTGCTCCTCGACGCTGATGTACTTCAGCCCGGCCCGCAGGTCGGCGTCGTTGCGCAGCCGGATGACCAGCGGGAACTCCGCCAGGGCCGTGGTGTCGAACAGGCCCGTCGTGTAGAGCAGCTGGACCCCGAGGGCGTCGGAGACGGCCCGCTGGAGTTCCAGCAGGTAGGTGGCGTTCGCGCGCCCGATGGGGTTGTCGAGGAACAAGGTGCCCGCGTGGCGCTGCTTGTCGCGGCCGCGGTCGTTGCTGCGCAGGGCCGCCATCGTGCAGTAGAGCGCGATGGCCGCGGTGAGCAGCTGGCCGCCGGAGAAGACGTCGCCCATCTGTCCGACGGGCACCCGCTCGGCGCGCAGTACGGCGTCGGGCTTGAGGATCTCCACCGCGATGCCCTTGGGTTCGAGGGCGGCCTGGACCCCGCGCAGCAGCAGGGACATGCCGTCGCGGCGGCCCTCGCCGAAGGAGGCGGTGCTGTTCTTCTTCACGGCCGCTCGGGTGGCCTCGTCGATGACCTCGCCGAGGCGCTCCGCGAGGGTCGCCTGGTCGGGCTCCTCGAAGCGGATCCGCAGGAACTCCTGGCCCGACCACTCCCCCAGGCCTTCGGGGAGCTGGGAGAGGCGCTGGGCCGAGCGGAGGGTGGCCAGGGCGGATTCGACCAGTCCGCGCAGCCGGTCCACGATGCTGTCGCGGTTGCGTTCCAGCTGCTCCAGCTCGTCCGTCAGGACGCGCAGGCGCGGGGCGAAGGCGGTGGCCCAGGAGGCCGCGTGCTCGGGCAGCGAAGCCGCCGGGAGTTCGCGGATCTGCTGGCGCGCGGGGGTCCGTACGGCCTCGTAGCGGGTGGCGTTGGCCTGCCGGACCAGGATGTCGCTCGCCTCGCGGACCGCGGCTTCGGCGGCCGAGAGGTCGCCGGCGAAACCGCGCAGGGAGCGGCGGGCCTCGGCGGCGCTCTGGCGCGCCTCCTCCAGGCTGCCCGGGAAGGCGCCCGAGCCCTGCTCGTCGGCTTCCTCCTGCGGGCTCTGGTCGCGCATCAGGTCCCGCAGCAGGGCGGCGGTCTCGTCGAAGCCGCCCGCTCCGTCCTCGGCCGCGCGGTGGGCGCGCAGCAGGTCGGCGTGGGCGGCGCGGGCGCCCTCGACGGCGGAGCTGTGGGCGGCGAGCTGGGCGGTGGCGGTGCGCAGCAGGGCCTGGGCGCGTTCGACGTCGTCGGGGACGAGTTCCTCGGGGAGGTCGGCGTGCGCGGTCCCCTCGGCGGGGGCGTGCCGCTCGGCTTCGCCGCGCAGGCGGCCGAGGTGCTCGCTGGCGGTGGAGGCGCGGGTCTCCAGCATCTGGACGAGTTCCTCCGCGCGGGCGGCGGCGGCCTGCCGGGAGGGGCCGTCGGAGCCGTCGGTGCCTTCGAGGAGCTGGGCGGCGCGGGTGCGGACCTTGTTGGTGAGCCGGTCGACGTCGGCGAGGGCGGCGCTCTCGTTGGTCTCGGCGCGGGCCTGTTCGGCGCGCAGGTCGGCGCCGACGCCGACCTTCTCGTACAGCTGGGAGGCGGCCCGGTAGGCCTCGCGCAGGTCGGGCAGCGGGGTCCTGGCCGCGCCCTCGTCGGCGGGGAGGTGTTCGGGGGCGCCGGCGATCTCGGTGCGTTCGGCGCGCAGCGCGCGGGCGGTGCGGCGGGCGTCGTCGGCGGCGCGCTGGGCGGCGCGCCGGTCCTCGTCGGCTGACCGGGCGCGGTCGAGGCAGGCCTCGGCGCGGGCCTCGGACTCGGCGGCCTCGTCGGCGAGTTCGCGCAGCCTGGCCTGCCAGCCGGCCCGCTCGCGCAGCCGGTAGGCGAGCCCGGCGAGGGCGTCGGCGGCGCGGCGGGCGCGCTGGGCGGTGTCCTGGCGCTCCTCGCGGACCCGGGCGGCGTCGGCGGCGCTCTCGTCGGCTTCGGCGCGGGCGGTGCGGGCCTCGGCGAGTTCGGCTTCGGCTTCCTGGGCGAACGTACGGGCGGCGGCGGCCTGGCCGGCCAGTTCGGTGAGGCGGCCGGGCGGGCAGCCGGTGCGCCAGGAGCCGAGCCGGGCGGCGAGGGCGCGGTCCGCGCCGAGGCGGGCGGCCAGTTCCCGGATCTCGGTGTCGCGGGCGGTGGCGCGGGCGCGCAGCGCCTGGCGCTCCTCGTCGGCGGCGTGCTCGTCGTGCATGGCCGGGTTCGGCGGTACGAGGAACACGCCGGCGCCGTCGTCGGACCCGGCGGGGGGCACCGGGGCCAGGAGGGCGGCGGCGGTGCCGACGGCGACGGCGGAGCGGGGCAGCAGGGCGGCGGCGGAGAGGACCTCGCGGGCCCGGGAGTGGGTGTCGGGGTCGGTGATGACCACGCCGTCCACGAGTTCCGGGCGGGCGGCGAGGACCGCGGCGTGGTCGGCCGGGTCCACGGCCTGGGCGAGGTAGCGCCAGCCGGGAAGGGCCGGGATGCCGTGTTCGCCGAGGTATTCGACGGTGGCCAGGACGTCGGGGCCGGGCGGCAGCAGGCCACCGTCGCCGAGGGCGCCGAGGATGCGGGCGTCGTCGGCGGCGGCGGTCCGCAGGTCGAAGAGCTGGCGTTCGGCGGTGGCCACGCCCGTGTCGAGGAGTTCGCGCAGCTCGTCCGCGCCGCGGTCGAGGTCCTCGGGGGTGAGGCCGGGGGCGGCGTCGGCGCTCGCGTCGGCGGCCGGGAGGCCGAGGAGATCGGCGAGGCGCGGGGCGGCGGCGAGGGAGGCGGCGGCGCGGTGCTCCGCGTCGTGGGCGGCCTCCGCGGCGTCGGCGGCGTCGGCGGCGCGGGCGGCGGTCAGTTCGGCGCGGGACTGTGCGGCGGCGGCCTCGCGGGCGGTGTCGGCGGCGGCGCGGGCGGCCTCGCGGGCCTCGTCCCAGCCGGCCACGGCGCTCTTCTCGGCGTCGCTGGCGGCGAGGGCGGCGCGGGCGGGGTCGGCGTCGGGGGCGGTGTCGTCGAGCCAGCCCGCGCGGACGGCCTCGGCGGTCTCCTGCTCGACCTCGGCGAGCCGGGCGCGCAGGTGTTCGGCCTCGCTGCGGGCGCGCTGGGCGGCGGTGGCGGCGGCGGTCGCGTCGCGGTGGGCGCTCTCCCCCAGCTCCTGGAGGGCGGCGCTGCGTTCCTCGCCCTCGTTGGCGACCTCCTCGCCCGCTTCGGCGGCCGTGTGCAGGGCCCGTACGAGCGCGGCGGCGGCGGTGGCGCGGGCGGCGAGGGCCGGGGCGGCGTCCCGTTCCGCTTCGAGGATGGCGGCGGCGACGCGGGCGGAGCGGTCGGCGGCGGCGCGGTGGCGCAGGACGGACTCGGCGGCCTGCCAGGCGGAGTGCAGGGTGCGTGCTTCGAGGAGTTCGCGGCGCTGGGCGGTGGCGGCCTTGTCGGCCACGGCGAGGGCCAGCGAGGCGTGCCGGTAGGCGAGTTCGGCGGACACGGCGGCGCTGCGGTCGCGGGCGGCTTCGGCGGCGGTGACCTGGTGCGCGGCGTCGGTGACCCGCTGGGCGAGGTCGGCGGCGCGGCCGCGCTCCTCACCGGCGCGGGCGGACAGCCGCCGGGCCAGGGTGCGCGTACGGCGTTCCGCGCCCGCGTGGACGTCGCGGGCGCGGGAGCGCGCTTCGGCGGCGTCCACGATCCGGCCGAGGAGGTCCACCGAGCCCGCGGTGAAGTCCCGTTCGGCCATCAGCTCGGCGCGGCGGCCGAGCTTGTTGCCGAAGCCGTGGACCAGGTCGGCGAGGCCGTCGGTGTCGCGGGTGTCGGTGACGGCGCGCAGCAGCAGGTCGGTGAAGTCGGAGTCCTTCTTGACCGCGAAGAGGCCGGCCGCCTCGCCCTCGTCGGCATTCATCTCGCGCTGGTAGCGGAAGAGTTCGGGGTCGAGGCCGAGGTCGGTGAGGTGTTCGTTCCAGCGGTCGTGGATCTCCTCCCAGGAGACCTCCAGGTGCGGGTACGCCTTGCCCGCCTCCGTGATCGCGTCGCGGAAGCCCTTCATGGTGCGGCGGCGGCCCTGGGCGCCCGAGACGCCTTCGGCGACGGGGCGCACGGCGGTGGATTCGGCGACCGGGAGGTTGTCCAGGCTCAGCCCGGGGCCGGGCCGGAAGGAGTACCAGGCCTCGGCGAACTTGCGCGGGTCGTTGGACACCTGGCGGCCGCGCCATTCGCTGACCTTGCCGACGACCACGCATTCGCCGGTGCGGGTGTGCTGCCACTCCAGGGCGACGTGACCGCAGTCGTCGGCGAGCAGGAACTTGCGCAGGACGCCGGAGCTGGCGCCGCCCAGGGTGTTGCGGTGGCCGGGCAGCATCACCGAGAAGATCAGCTTGAGCAGGACGGACTTGCCGCCGCCGTTCTCCAGGAACAGCACCCCGGCGGGCGCGGGGCGCCGCGGCGGGCCGGACGGCTCGTCCTCGAAGAACTCCGCCTGGGTGGGCGCCGGGTGGGGCACCGGCTCGCCGACTCCGCGCAGGTCGAGCACGGTGTCGGCGTAGCGCGCACCGGCGGGTCCGATGGAGTAGAGGCGGATCCGGGACAGCTCGTACATGGCGGACTCTCGTGATGGCTTGGTACGGAGGGCGGGTGGCGGGGTCGGCGCGGCGGGCGGGGCGCTGCCGGGAGGGGCTCAGGCGTGGAAGGGGCTCAGGTGTGGAAGGGGAGGCCCGCGTCGGCGGCGAGTTCCAGGTCGTCGCCCTCGGGGGGCGGCAGCAGGGTGGCGGAGCCGTCGCTGACGGCGACCACGCCGAGTTCGAGCAGTTCGGCCATCGCGGCGCTGCCGGCCATGTCCCGGACCTGGAGCTGGTAGCGGGGGGTGGTCCGGTAGGTGCCTCCGGAGTCGTCCCCGGTGCGCTGGAGGAAACCGGAATCGGTGAGGAAGGCGGCGGCCTTGCCGACGATGCCGGTGGTGGAACCGGCGAGGCGGCGGGCGTCCTTGGTGGCTCCGGTGGCGCTGCGCCGGGAGTAGACCCGCCAGGCGGCCTCCAGGCCGGGGGCGTCGGTGGCGGGGTCGGTGTTCTCGCCCTGCTCGTCGGCGCGCTCCTCCAGGCGGCGGCAGGTCTGGCGGACGAAGGCGTCCACGCCGTTGACCGTGATCCGGCCGATGTAGCCGTCGTCGGCGAGGTCCTCGGGACGGGGGAACGCGAGGGCGGCGACGGCGAGGTGGGCCAGGCCGTGCAGGAACCGGTCGGCGGAGTCGGCGGTGGTGCGGCGGGCGTAGTCGCCCATGCGGACGGCGAAGACGGAGTCCTCGCCCGCGGCGACGGCCATCCCGGCCCGGGTGGACACCTCCAGGACGACCAGGCCGAGGCCGGTGGCGACGGCGTCGGCGAGCCGCGCGAAGGCGGGGTCCTCGCGGTAGCGGCGCAGCAGTTCGGCGTATTCGGCGTCCCGGGCGGGCAGCAGCTTGGGCTGGAGCCCGAAGGCGACGAGCCG
The DNA here is from genome assembly GCF_036346295.1 of Streptomyces sp. NBC_00536. Lineage (NCBI taxonomy): Bacteria > Bacillati > Actinomycetota > Actinomycetes > Kitasatosporales > Streptomycetaceae > Streptomyces > Streptomyces sp. NBC_00536. The sequence continues at coordinate 1,460,395 of NZ_CP107819.1, forward strand.
GGCCGCGTCGGCGGCGTCGGCCGGGGTGACGGCGGCGGCCTGGACGTGGGCCGGGGCCGACGCCGCGTCGGGCTCGCTCCACGCGGGGTGCTCGGCGTGGTGGTCGCTCACGGGTACGTCTCCTCGGGGGCGGTGCGGATGCGGATGCTCGCGGGGCGGGCGGGGATGGTGCGGGGGGTCGGCGTCCGGACGCCGTGCCGCACGGGCGGACCGGCCGGGGCCGCCGGGGCCGGGAGACGGTGCCGCGCAGTCGGAACGGCCGGGGGCAGCGGGCCCGGCCGCGCGGCCGCTGCCACCCGGGCCGCCGGGGCCGGGAGGCCGGGACCAGAGGGCAGGGGGACGGGACGGGACGGCGGGGTCATGCGGCTTCCGTGCGGTCCGCGGTCATGGCTGCCGAGTCGAGGAGGGCCGTGCCGACGATGAGGTCGGCGCCGCCGAACTCCGGGTCGTCCAGTTCCGTACCGTCGTCCACCGCGAACAGCAGCCGCTCCTCGCCCTGGCGGTAAGCGGTGCCGACCGCCGGGCTCGCGGCGTGTACGGCGAGCAGCGCGACGAGGTACGGCAGGTCCGGGTCGTGCAGCCGGGCCTCGGCCAGCAGGCCGGAGAGCCGGCGCGGGGCGTCGTGCGGGAGGTCCAGCAGGCCCATGGCGCGGGCCAGTTGTTCCTCGCTGAACCTGCTGTCGTCGGGGGTGGCGATCAGGTCCGGCTCGGGCATCTCGATGCCGAGGTGCTCGCGCTCGACGGGCGGGGTCAGCAGGATCTCCACGAGGTCGGCGACCCGTACCGAGACGGGGGTGCGCAGTCCGGTCCCGGCGGCGAAGAACGCGTCGGTGACCCGGCACGCGTGCGACACGGGCAGCGGCAGGACGGGGGCGACGAGCTGCCCGTACAGGTCGATGCCGGAGCGCGGCGCGGGCGCCGCGAAGGCCTGGCGGTCCTGTTCGGCGCGGAAGAGCGGCCCGGCGTCGAGCAGCCGGGACTGGAGCTGGGTGTGGCGGCGGATGCAGTCCTTGACGATGTCGACGAGTTCGGCGGCGCGCCGCTTGTTCTCGGGGTCCTCGGCCTCGTCGCGGGCCTTGCGGATGTTGGTGAGGATCGCGTTCTCGTGCCGGTAGCGGTCGGCGACGTGGTCCAGCGCCTCCGCGATCATGTCCGGGACGGCCTGGAGCCAGTCCACGGCGCGCACGTTGCGCCGGGTCGCGTCCAGGGTCCGGCGCAGCGTCTCGGCGTACTGCACGGTGCGGTAGCGGGCCTGTTCGGCGGCGAGCTGGGCGTCGGCGAGCCGTCCCCGGCTGATGAGCACCTCCAGCTTCACCTCGGCGGCGATCTGGGCGCTGGTGACATCGGTGTCGAGGGCGCCGACGAGGACGTTGACGGCTTCGTCGGTGGTGCGCAGGTAGACCGCGCCGCCGTAGCCGGGGACTTCCTCGATGAGCTTGAAGTCGTAGTCGCGGCGGACGTAGACCCCGTCGGGTCCGAAGGTGCCGTAGATCGCGCGGAAGCCGCGGTCGACGCTGCCGACGTTGATCAGGTTCTCCAGGACCCAGCGGGCGACGCGCTCGTGCTCGGCGGCCGGGCGGCCGGGGGCCTGGGCGGCGACGCGGGGCAGCAGCCTGGCCACTATCTGCTCGTGGTCCGCGCCCGTGTCGAAGTCCATGTTGAGCGTGACCAGGTCGATCGCGGCGAGCGCGACCTCGGCCATGGCGTAGCCGCCGTACTCGCCGGCGAGATTGGCCTTGCGCACGTCGAGGTCGTGCAGCGGGGCGGTGCAGGCGAGCGCGCGCAGGCGCCTGGCCAGGCCCTCGTCGGCGGCCGGGCCCGGCGCCGGGGAGGGATGGGTCTTCGCCGGGGCAGGGAAAGTCACGACGGAAAGACTAGGCGCTGACACGGACAACATCCCAAACGGCATGGTTCGGCCGGATCGTCCGCCGGATCGTCCGCCGGACCGGACGGGCGGGCCCGCCGCGTTCTACGCTCGCCGCATGGCATCCATGATCACACCCGCGGTCCCACCTGCGGTCCCCTCGGCGAGCACGTCGGCGATCACGTCCGCCGGGGCGGCGCCGGGCCCTCGCACCGACGCGGCCGGACCCGTCATCGACCTCAACGCGGATCTGGGCGAGGGATTCGGCCGCTGGACGCTCACCGACGACGAGGCGCTGCTGTCGGTGGTGACGAGCGCCAACGTGGCCTGCGGTTTCCACGCCGGGGACCCGTCCATCATGCGGCGGGTGTGCGAGCTGGCGGCCGAGCGGGGCGTACGGATCGGGGCCCAGGTGTCCTACCGCGACCTGGCGGGCTTCGGGCGGCGGGCGATGGACGTGCCGCCGGGCGAGCTGGCGGCCGAGGTGGCCTACCAGATCGGGGCGCTGGAGGTGTTCGCGCGGGCGGCCGGGTCCCGGGTCTCGTACGTGAAGCCGCACGGTGCGCTCTACAACCGGACCGTGCACGACGCGGCGCAGGCGGAGGCGGTGGTCGCGGGGGTGCGGCTGGCGGCCGGGCCCGGGGCGGACCTGCCGGTGCTCGGCCTGCCCGGTTCGCTGCTGCTCGCGGCCGCCGCGGACGCGGGGCTGACCGCGGTCCCGGAGGCCTTCGCCGACCGCGCGTACACGCCGACCGGGACCCTGGTGCCGCGGGACCGGCCGGGGGCGGTGCTGGGCACCCCCGCGGCGGTGGTCGCACAGGCCCTGGCACTGGCCGCCGGGGGCGCGGTGACGGCCGTCGACGGCACCCGGGTCGCGGTGACGGCCCGCTCCCTGTGCCTGCACGGAGACACGCCGGGCGCGGCGGACCTGGCCCGGCGGGTACGGGACTCCCTGGACGACGCCGGGATCCACGTGGAGGCCTTCGCGTGAGCCCGGGCGAGAGCGGTGACGCCGGGCGCTCGGGCGGCCGCAGGGGTGGCCCGACCGCCGGGTCGGCGCGGGGGCGCGCCGGGGGCGGCGGGTCTGGTGACGGTGGTGGGCGCGGGGGGCCGCGGGTGCTGCGCGTCGGCGGTGAGGCGCTGTTGTGCGAGCTGGATTCGGCGGCCGGGGTGGCCGCCCTGCACGCGGAGCTGCTGCGCCGCCGCGACCTCGGCGAGCTGGGCGGCGTACGGGAGATCGTGCCCGCCGCGCGGACCGTGCTGCTGGACGGGGTGCGGGAGCCCGCCGTGCTCGCCGCCCGGATCGGCGGCTGGCGGGTGCCGCCGCTCGCGCCCGCCGAGGGGCCGCTGGTGCGGGTGCCGGTGCGCTACGACGGGCCGGATCTGGCCGAGGTGGCCGCGCTGTGGGACGTACCGCCCGCGCGGGTGCCGGAGATCGTCGGGGGGACGGAGTTCCGGGTGGCCTTCTGCGGGTTCGCGCCCGGCTTCGGCTACCTCACGGGGCTCCCTGAACGGTTCCACCCGCCCCGCCGGGCCAGCCCCCGTACGGCCGTCCCGGCGGGCTCGCTCGCGCTGGCGGGCGAGTACGCGGGGGTGTACCCGCGTTCCTCCCCCGGAGGCTGGCAGCTGATCGGTTCCACCGACGCGGTGCTGTGGGACCCGGCGCGCGAACCGGCGGCGCTGTTCGCGCCCGGCGTGCGGGTCCGGTTCGTGGAGGCGGCCGCGTGACGCGGGCAGAGGGCCGTACGGTCGCGCCGCCCCACGGCCACTGCCCCGCGACGGGGGTCGAAGTGGTGCGGGCCGGGGCGCTGAGCACCGTGCAGGACCTCGGGCGGCCCGGGTTCGCGCACCTGGGGGTCCCGCACTCCGGCGCACTCGACGTGCCCGCGCACGCCCTCGCCAATCGCCTGCTGGGCAACCCGCCCGGCGCCGCGACGCTGGAGACCACCCTCGACGGGGTCGCGCTGCGTGCCCTGGCCCCGGTCACCGTGGCGGTCACGGGAGCGCCCTGTGCGGTACGGGCGGCGGGGCGCCCGGCGGCGTGGGGGGCGCCGGTACGGCTCGCGGCCGGGGCGGTGCTGGAGGTCGGGCCCGCGCTGCGCGGTGTGCGCGGCTACGTCGCCGTGCGGGGCGGGTTCGCGGTGGAGCCGGTGCTGGGCAGCCGCTCGACGGACCTGTTGTCGGGGCTGGGACCGGCGGTGCTGACGGCGGGCACGGTCCTGCCGGTGGGGCCGCCGCCCGGGGGGCCGGTCTGCGGGGCGGACGTGCTCCGGTTGCCCGCGCCTCCGGTGGAACTGGTCCTTCCGGTGCTGCTGGGGCCCCGGGACGACTGGTTCACCGCCGCGTCCGTCGCCGCGCTCGGGCGGGCGCGCTACCGGGTCTCGTCGGCGGGCAACCGGATCGGGCTGCGCACCGAGGGCGGCCCGCCGCTGGTGCGTGCCCGGGGCGGCGAGCTGCCGAGCGAGGGGATGGTGCGGGGGGCGGTGCAGGTGCCGCCGGACGGGATGCCGGTGGTGTTCCTGGCCGATCACCCGGTCACGGGTGGGTATCCGGTGCTGGGGGTGGTTCCGGTGGCGGCCCTCCACCTTGCCGCGCAGGCCCGGCCGGGGACGCCCGTGCGGTTCGTCCCGCGGGGGTGAGGGGGCATGGCCGCGGCCGCCGGGTGCTGTGCCTAGCCGGGACGCCGCCCGTCCGCCGGATGGGCCTCCGGCGGGCCCTCAAACGCCGGGCGGGCTGAAGCTGCACACCAGGTCCCGGCGGGGGCCCAAGGCCAATGAGCCGCCCGCGCGGCCGCCGGGCGCGGTACCGAGCCAGGACGCCGTCCGCCCGCCCGATGCGCCTCCGGCGGGCCCTCAAACGCCGGGCGGGCTGAAGCTGCACACCAGGTCCCGGCGGGGGCCCAAGGCCAATGAGCCGCCCGCGCGGCCGCCGGGCGCGGTACCGAGCCAGGACGCCGTCCGCCCGCCCGATGCGCCTCCGGCGGGCCCTCAAACGCCGGGCGGGCTGGATGTGTCCGCCTGCCCGGCTGCCGTGCCGCCTGGCGGCCGGGGCGGGGGCGGGCGGGGCGGTATGCGGTCCCTCGGCCCCGCCCCTCGGTCGGCTACACCGCCGATTCCGGGGTGATTCGGTTGCGGACCGCCGACTGGACATCTTCCTCTTCCGCCGGGTCCGTGGCGAGGCGGCGCAGGCGGGGGGCCACGCGGGCGTCGGCGGTTTCGGCGTGGTGGGCGGCCACCTCGCGGGTGGTCTCCTCGCAGTCCCACAGGCACTCGACCGCGAAGCCCGCCGCGAAGGACGGGTCGGTGCTGGCCAGGGCACGGGCCGCGCGGCCGCGCAGGTGGGAGGAGGCGGTCTCGCGGTAGATGTGGCGCAGTACGGGCGCGGCGCAGCCGATGGCGAGCCGTCCCGCCCCGTCCACCAGGGTGAAGAGCCGTACGGTGTCGGGTCCGGCGGCGCGGACCGTCGTGCGCAGCGCGCCGAGCACCAGGGTCGCGTCCTCGGCGCCGCCACGGGCGGCCAGCAGGGCCGCCGCGGCCGCCCCCAGGGCGTCGGGGCGGTGCACCCAGCTCCGGGCCCGGTCGATGGCGGCGGGGCCGCCCATGCGCTCGTAGGCGGCCACGGCGGGTTCGTCGCCTGCGGCCTCGATCAGGTCGAGGACGGCCGGGTTCTCCGGCTCGGCCAGGACGAGGTGGTGCAGCGCGGTGGCCCGGGCGGCCTCGCCGGACGCGCCCGCGGCGGCGGCCAGGATCGCCGGCCGGTCCTCGGGGGTCGCGACGGCGGCCAGGCAGCGGGCGGCGGGCACGTGCAGCGGCGTACCGCGGCGCAGCCCGTCGTCGGCCCAGTCGAAGACGGCCTGGACGCCCCAGCCCGGGCGGGGCCCGGAGGGGGTCAGCTGCCGCTGCCAGCGGTCGAAGGAGCCCTGCTGGCGGGCGGCGCGCAGCCGCTCGCCGAACTCGGGTCCCTCTTCCCACAGGCGCCACGGGCGCGGTTCGTAGGCGTCGCGGACGGCGGCGGCGAGCAGCGCCGCGCCCTCGGCGGTGCCGGGGAACCGGGCGAGCACGGGCCTGGCCAGGGCGCGGAGCCCGGCGTCGTCGTCGCGCAGCGCGAGTTCGTCGAGGGCCCAGGCCCAGTTCGATCCGGCGGCGGCGTAGCGGCGCAGCAGCATCAGCGCGTCGTCGCGGCCGTACGAGGCCAGGTGGCCGAGGACGGACAGGGCGAGGCCGGTGCGGCTGTCGCTGTCGTCGAGGAGGTCGTCGGCGCTGAAGAGGTGCGCCTCGATCTCGCCGAGCGGACCGCTGAGGTCCAGGTACAGGCGGGCGTAGTACAGCGAGCGGTTCTCGACCTGCCAGTCCTGGCGCGGATCGCGCAGTACGCACTGGTTGAGGGCCGCGAGGGCCTCCGCCCGGGGCGCGGCGAGCGCGTGCAGCGTGCCGTCGCCGCGGCCGCGCTGGAGGAGACCGAGCAGGGTCCCGCTCGGCGCTATGACTGGTTCGAACATGGGAAGGGCCTCAAATCAAGCTGGGGACGCGACCGGGAATCGGGATTCACAGGGCCGCGTAACAGCATGTGAGGACGTTCGCCGTCTTGTTCCGCTCGATGTAGACCATTGCCTTCTCACTCTCTCGGTGCGTCGCGGCCGGCGGCCGGACCGGGCGGGGACCTGTCTTGTCCTGCCCGTTCCTGCCCGTCCGCCTGGTTCGCGAATCGAATCCGTCGCCATGATGACCCAGCCGGTTTGTGCACCGCGACCACATTTAAGGCCGCCGTGACCAACCCGGGATGTACGCCCCCGTGAAAACGGACTACTTGGCTCCGAAGAGTTCGAGCAAATCGTCCTTCCCGAACATGCGCGCGGTGTCCACGGCCGACGGCGTGCCCGCGTTCGGGTCGGCTCCCCCGGCGAGCAGCGCGCGGATCACCGGTTCCTCGCCCTTGAAGACGGCGCCGGCGAGCGGGGTCTGGCCGCGGTCGTTGGCGCGGTCGCCTTCGGCGCCGCGGGCGAGCAGGGCCGTGACGGCCTCGGCGTGGCCGTGGTAGGCGGCGAGCATGACCAGGGTGTCGCCGCGGTCGTTGGTGAGGTTCGCCGGGACGCCCGCGTCGAGGTACGCGGTGAGCGTCTCGGTGTCGCCCTGGCGGGCGAGGTCGAAGATCTTGGTGGCCAGCTCGATGACGTCCTCGTCGGGAACCCCGGGGTTCCCGGCGTTCTCGGGGACGTCCGGGTGGCCGTGCTCGGCGTGCTCGCTCATCGGGTCGTACCGCCTCTCATGCGATGCCTGGCGTGAAGTTTCCCCAGGCCGGGAGGGCAGGGGAACGCACGGCACTACGTCCGTACGGGTGAATCGACAGAGTACTGCCCGGGCCGGGACATGGCGGGGCCGGACCGAGGCAAAGATCACCCCCGGGGGCGGGAGCGGGTCCGGTTGAGCCGGATCGGTGAAAAATTACAGAAATCACCCATCTGCACCTTTTATCGCATTGATACTTCCTGTGAGCCTGGAACAACTGATGGTGACTGTCCCCACCCACCAGGAGAGCTTGGAGAGCTTCTTATGGTCCTGTCCATCTCAGGTGTCGTCCTGCTCGGCATCATCTGCTTCCTCTTCTTCAAGAAGGACGGGATGAAGCTGTCCCACGCGTTCGTCTGCGCGCTGTTCGGCTTCTTCCTCGCCGGATCGGCCATCGCTCCGAGCATCACGGCCAGTACGGCCAGCCTCGCGAGCCTCCTCGGCGGCATCAAGCTCTGACCGCCCCGCACCCCGCCCGTACCGGCAGCACACGAAGAACCCAGGAGACGCCCGTGGCCCGGCGCCCACTTCCCCGCATCCTCATCAGCGGCAACGCGTCGCTGAGCAGGGGCCGCGACCTCGCTCGCACGGCCGCCGACAACGCCACGGACGTCCTCCATCCGCTGCTGACCATCGGGCGGGGCCTACGCGTCCTGGCCACGGCGGGGCGCCGCAGGTGGGCCGGGACCCCCAAGGACAAGCGTGGTCCTGCGCTGTTCCTGGCCGCGGCCTGCGTGCTCGTGATCGTCCTCGCGCCGTACGGGCCGCTGACCGCCCTGATCGCCCTCATGGCGGCGGCCGCCTGGCACGGGCGGGACCGCACCCCGGCGCCGACCGGGCCCGGCGACGCCGAGACCGAACGGCTCACCTCCCTCTACGAGGCCCTCGTCCCGTACTTCTCCATCCCCGAGGACCCCACCCCGCTCTTCGCCCACGGCGGCGAGTGGGACAAGGCCTTCAGCGACTACGAGTTCGACGGAGCGGGCCGGATCACCCGGCTGCGGATCCGCTACCCGGCCTACTTCACCGACGGCGAACCCTCCTCCCGGGCCCGGATCGAGTCCCTGCTGCACGCCAAGTCCGGGCGCGGGCGGGAGTACCTCTTCGACTGGGACGAGGAGGGCAACCAGCTCGACCTGAGCGTGCTGACCGCGCTGCCGACGAGCATCGCCGCCCAGCCCTTCGTGACCTCGCCCGGCGAGACCGTCCTCGGCTTCACGGACGCGGGCTCGGTGCAGCGCACCCTGCCGGTGGCCGACGGCGAGGAGACCCGGGACGCGCCGCCGGTGATCTGGCGGACCGGCCCCCGCTCCGCCGAGCCCCACCTGCTCGCGGTCGGCCAGCCCGGCAGCGGCACCTCCACCCTGCTGCGCTCCATCGCCCTCCAGGCCCTCCGGCACGGCGGTGACGTCCTGGTGGTCGAGGGCGGCGGCAGCGGCGAGTACTCCTGCCTCTCGGGGCGTACGGGCGTGCTCGCCGTGGAGAGCGGGCCCGCCGGGGCCCTCGCGATCCTGGAGTGGGCCGCCCACGAGACCGAACGGCGGCTGATCGCCGGGCACCGGGCCCGCGAGGCGGGGCAGCCCGCGCCCGAGGACGTCCGGCGGCCGCTGTGGATCCTGCTGGACCGGCCCAGCGTGCTCGGGCACCTGGCGGCGGCCGAGGGGCGGGCCGATCCGCTGGGCCTGCTCCAGGTCCCGCTGCGGCACGGGCGGGCCGCGAACGTCACGGTGGTGGTGGCCGAGCAGTTCGACCACCTGGAGCTGCTCAGCGACGCGGTGTGGCAGCACACCCGGGCGCGGGCCGTGCTCGGGCCGGCCACGATCCCGCAGATCGCCGAGGTGCTGGGGCTGCCGCCGCACACCACCCCGACCGCGCAGGTCCCGCCGGGGCGCGGATACGCCCGGCTCGGGGCGGGGCCGGTGCACCGGCTCCAGGTGCCTGCGACCCCGGACCCGTACGACGACGCGGCGCATCCGGTGCACCGCCAGGCCGTCCGGGAGCTGCTGCCCGAGCGGACGCACACCACGCTGACGAAGGCGCCGCGCCCGCACCCGGACCGGGCCCCGGCCCAGGGCCACTCGGTCGACGCCATCGAGGCGATCGACGCCTCTGAGATCCCTGAGGTCGCGGCGGACGCGCCGTAGTGGTGCGCGTGCAGGGTCGCGGGGTGCGGTGCGGTGCACCTGCCTCCGGCGGGCCCTCAATCGCCGGGCAGGCTGATGTGGCTCGGGCCGGCATCCGGCATCTCAGCCCGGGCGAAGGCACCGCCCAGGGGTAGCCGTGTGGCCGGGTCTCGGGGTGCGGTGCACGTGCCCCCGGCGGGCCCTCAAACGCCGGGCGGGCTGAGTTGGGCTCGGGTCGGCGTTACGCGACGAACGTGCGGGGCGGCTCCGCGCCGCTGCCGCCTGCGCCTGTGCCGACCAGGCGGGCCGCCGCGGCCAGGCGGGACGCGGCTTCGTCGGCCAGGGGGCCGCCCACCGTGAACGGCAGGCGTACGTAGCCCTCGAAGGCGCCGTCCACCCCGAACCGGGGGCCCGAGGGGACGCGGACGCCGACCCGCTCGCCCACCTCCGCCAGCCGGGATCCGGACAGCCCGCCCGCCCGGGCCCACAGGGTCAGCCCGCCGCCCGGCACCACGAACTCCCAGTCCGGCAGCTCCCGGCGCACGGCCGCGACGAGCGCGTCCCGGTTCTCCCGGGCCTGGGTGCGGCGGATCTCCACGGCCTCCTCCCAGCCCCCGGTGCGCATCAGCCAGTTCACCGCCAGCTGCTCCAGCACGGGGGTGCCCAGGTCGGCGTAGGCGCGGGCGGCGACCAGGCTGCGGATGACGTCGGGGGCGGCCCGGACCCAGCCGATCCGCATGCCCGCCCAGAACGCCTTGCTGGCCGAGCCGACGGTGACGACGGTGCTGCCCGCGGGGTCGAAGGAACAGACCGGGCGGGGCATCGCCAGGCCGGGGTCCAGGCGCAGTTCGGCCATGGTCTCGTCCACGACGAGGACGGTGCCCGCCGAGCGGGCGGCCTCGACCATCTCGCGGCGCTGCTCCTCGGTGGCCAGCGCCCCCGTGGGGTTGTGGAAGTCCGCGACGACGTACGCGAGGCGCGGCGCGGCGTCGCGCAGCACCTGGCGCCAGGTCGCCATGTCCCAGCCGCCGAGGCCGTCCGCCATGGCGACGGGCACCAGCCGGACCCCGGCGGCGCGCATGAGCTGGAGGATGTTGGCGTAGGAGGGGGATTCCACCGCGATCCGCTCGCCGCGGCCCGCGAAGAGGCTGCAGATGGCGTCGATCGCGCCCATCGCCCCGGTGGTGACCATGATCTGTTCGGGCATGGTCGGGATGCCGCGCTCGGTGTAGCGGTCGGCGAGCATCCGGCGCAGCGCGGGCAGGCCCGCCGGGTAGTCCCCGTGGGTGTGCGCGTACGGCGGCAGCTCCTCCAGGGCCCCCTGGACGGCCTTGGTCAGCCAGGGTTCGGGGGCGGGGAGGGCCGCGCAGCCGAGGTCGATCATGGAGCCGAGGGCTTCGGGCGGCAGCGGTTCCAGGCCGCGGGCGGGCAGCGGGTTCCCGGCCGGGACGGAGGTCCAGCTCCCGGCGCCGCGCCGGGACTCCAGGAACCCCTCGGCGCGCAGGGCCTCGTAGGCGGCGGCGACCGTGGTGCGGCTGAGCGCGAGGGAGACGGCCAGCTCGCGCTCGGCGGGCAGCCGGGCCGCGACGGGCACCCGGCCCTCCAGGACGAGCAGCCGGATCCCGTCGGCGAGCGCGCGGTAGGCGGGCGGCTTGCGGGTGCCCGGCGCCGCGGGCTGCGGCTGCTGGGAGGTGATGAGCCGGGCGAGCTGTGCGGCGCCGACCGCGGAGGTCCACTGAGCCATGCTGTCCGGTCCACCTTCGAAGGATTGGCCCCGGTATGGCGGTGCCATGGCCGGGATTGGCTTGGTTCTTCGACTCCAGGGTGTCACGCCGGGGGCCACCGCGGCCAGGGGGCACCCGCCCGCCCGAGGCGGACCGGGGCCGGCCGGTGCATACTGCCGCCGTGACGCACGTACGCCTTCGGCACCCCTACCTGGACCACCCGGCTCCGCTTCCCTTCGCGCACCGCGGCGGGGCCGCGGACGGGCTGGAGAACACCGCCGCCGCCTTCCGGCGGGCCGCGGCCGCGGGCTACCGGTACTTCGAGACCGATGTCCACGCCACCGCCGACGGGCGGCTCGTCGCCTTCCACGACGCGACCCTGGACCGGGTGACCGACGCCCGGGGCCGGATCGGCGAGCTGCCGTGGAGCGCGGTGCGCGCGGCCCGGGTGGCGGGCAGCGAGCCGCTGCCGCTGTTCGAGGAGCTGCTGGAGGAGTTCCCGGAGGCCCGCTGGAACGTCGACGTCAAGGCGGAGACCGCGCTCTTCCCGCTGCTCGACCTGATCGCGCGGACCGGGGCGTGGGACCGGGTGTGCGTCGGTTCGTTCTCGGAGGGCCGGGTGGCCCGGGCGCAGCGGATCGCGGGGCCCCGGCTGGCCACCTCGTACGGGGTGCGGGGCGTGCTGGGGCTGCGGCTGCGCTCGTACGCGATCCCGGCGGCGCTGCGCGTGGGCGCGGTGGCGGCGCAGGTTCCGGAGGTCCAGTCGGGCATCCGCGTGGTCGACCGGCGCTTCGTGGAGACCGCGCACGCGCGGGGGCTCCAGGTGCACGTGTGGACCGTGAACGAACCGGAACGCATGGACTCTCTTCTGGACCTGGGTGTCGATGGCATCATGACCGACCGGATCGACATCTTGCGCACGGTGCTGGAGCGCCGCGGGGCCTGGGCCTGACAGGCCCGCATGCCGCCGCGCGGCGCGCGGCGGACCGTGCGGTACGGGGACCAGCGAGGGGGCACTGATGAGTGCGCGGACCACAGCGGAAACGGAACCCGGTGCGGGGGACGGCGACAGCGGCGGCGAGGCGGCCGACGGCGGCAGAGCGGTGGCGGGCGAGCAGGCCTCGGCCGCCGCGCGCAAGGCCGCGCGCAAGCGCGAGCAGCACGGCTGGTACTTCTACGACTTCGCCTGCTCGGTGTATTCGACGAGCGTGCTCACCGTGTTCCTCGGGCCGTACCTGACGGCGGTGGCCAAGGCCGCCGCGGACGCCCACGGCTATGTCCATCCGCTGGGGATACCCCTGCGGGCCGGGTCGTTCTTCGCCTACTCGGTGTCGGCCTCGGTGATCGTGGCCGTCCTGATCATGCCGATCGTGGGCGCGGTCGCGGACCGTAGCGGGCGCAAGAAGCCGCTGCTCGCGGCGGCGGCGTACACGGGGGCGGCGGCCACGGCCGGAATGTTCTTCCTCGGCGGCGACCGCTACCTGCTGGGCGGGCTGCTGCTGATCGTCGCGAACGCCGCGCTGGCGGTCTCGATGGTGCTGTACAACGCCTATCTGCCGCAGATCGCGGAGCCGGACGAGCGGGACACCGTCTCCTCGCGGGGCTGGGCCTTCGGCTACACCTCGGGCGCCTTCGTCCTGGTGCTGAACCTGGTCCTGTTCCAGGGCCACGACTCCTTCGGCCTCTCCGAGAGCATGGCGGTGCGGATCTGCCTGGCCTCGGCCGGCCTGTGGTGGGGCGCCTTCGCGATCATCCCGCTGCGCCGGCTGCGGGACCGGAAGGTGGTCCGGGAGGCGGGGGCGGGCACGGGACCGGCCGTGAGCGGCTGGCGGCAGCTGATCGCGACCCTGCGGGACATGCGGCGCTATCCGCTGACCCTGTCGTTCCTGCTCGCGTACCTGATCTACAACGACGGCGTGCAGACGGTGATCTCGCAGGCCTCGATCTACGGCTCGGAGGAGCTGGAGCTGGAGCAGTCCACGCTGATCGTGGCGGTGCTGCTGGTCCAGGTGCTCGCGGTGGCGGGTGCGCTGGGGATGGGCCGTCTGGCCCGGTCGTACGGAGCCAAGCGGACGATCCTCGGTTCGCTGGCCGCATGGGGGCTCACCCTGGCCGCCGGGTACTTCCTCCCGGCCCGGACGCCGGTGTGGTTCTTCGCACTCGCGTCCATGATCGGACTGGTGCTGGGCGGCAGCCAGGCGCTCTCGCGCTCGCTGTTCTCGCACCTGGTTCCGGCGGGCAAGGAGGCCGAGTACTTCTCCGCGTACGAGATGAGCGACCGCGGCCTGAGCTGGGTGGGGCCCCTGGTCTTCGGCCTGACGTACCAGGTCACGGGCAGCTACCGGACGGCGATCATCTCGCTCGTGGTCTTCTTCGCACTGGGATTCGTGCTGCTCGCGCGGGTGCCGGTGCGGCGCGCGGTGGAGGCCGCGGGGAATCCTGTTCCGGAAAGGATCTGAGCGGCCACCGAGTGGCCCGTCCAGCCGATCTGGCGAACGAGTTCCGAACAAATTTAGACGTTGAAGCGAAGGGCCGGTAGTGTACGCCTTTGGCCTGCCAGGCGGACCGTTACTGCGTACTCAATCATTGGAGACGCTGGGTGACATCTGCTGCCAGATGTGACAAAACGGGCATTGGTGGGTACAACAAGGGGCGGTACGACGGGCGACGCATGACCCGGAGCGGGAATCAATACCGCCGACCGGACGTTGACCGGATGACGACGACAGCGACACCTGTCCTGTGGGCGACAAGCCCGGGAGGCACGATTCATGAGTGAGCGAGCTCTCCGCGGTACGCGCCTCGTGGTTACCAGCTACGAGACGGACCGCGGCATCGATCTGGCCCCGCGCCAGGCGGTGGAGTACGCATGCCAGAACGGACATCGATTTGAGATGCCGTTCTCGGTTGAGGCCGAAATTCCGCCGGAGTGGGAGTGCAAGGCGTGCGGCGCCATGGCACTTCTGGTGGACGGCGACGGGCCCGAAGAGAAGAAGGGCAAGCCTGCGCGAACGCACTGGGACATGCTCATGGAGCGACGCACCCGCGAGGAGCTGGAGGAAGTGCTGGCCGAGAGGCTGGCGGTCCTTCGTTCCGGCGCCATGAACATTGCCGTGCATCCGCGGGACAGCCGCAAGTCCGCCTGACACCCGGACACGAACAAGCCGAGGGCCCCCGCCACATTCCGTGTGGCGGGGGCCCTCGGCTTCTTCATGCCGTGCGTCGTTACGTCGTTCCGTACGCCGTTGCGTCGTTCAGGGGGCCAGCGGCGGGCGGGGGCCGCTCTCGCGGGGCGCCGCGTCCTCGCGGATCACCTCGCCCTGGACCACCATGCCGTCGGGCTGGTGGATCCGCGCCTGCTGGAAGGCGTCGCCGAAGGAGCCGGCGGGCGCCGCGGCCATCTTGCGCTCCAGGGACCCGGCCGCGCGGCGGCCGATCCAGGCGCGCACGGGCGGCAGCAGGAGCAGCAGGCCCGCCACGTCGGAGATCAGGCCCGGAAGGATCAGCAGCAGGCCGCCGAGCATGATCAGGCCGTTGCCCGAACCGGGCTGCTGCGGGGTCGGCCGCTCCCCCGCCTGAGCCTGCTGGAAGGTCTGCGTGAGGTTCTGGAAGGCGCGCCGTCCGGCGCGCTTGATGACCACCACGCCGAGCAGCAGGCCGCCCGCGATCACCAGGGCCACGGCGAGGCCGCCGCCCACCCCGGCGAGCAGGCTCAGCAGCCAGATCTCCAGGATGAGCCAGGCGGCGACCGCCAGGGGGAGGAAGGTGCGGGCGGGCGAGCGCCGCCGGGGGGCCGTCGAGGTGGGAACGCCGGTCGTCATACCACCAGTGTGCCTGGGCCCCCGTAAAAGCCGCCTCAATCGGAAGTACGGGACATCCCCCTAAGGGACGTCAGCGCCGCCGGGGCGACAGCTTCGCGGCGCGGGCCGAGACACCCCACTGGGTGACCCGCCACAGCGCCTCCACCACGATGTCGCGGCTCATCTTGCTGTCGCCGAACTCGCGCTCGACGAAGGTGATGGGCACCTCCACCACGCGGAAGCCCGCGCCGACCGCGCGCCGGGCCAGGTCGACCTGGAAGCAGTACCCGGCCGAGGCGACCTGTTCCAGACCCAGCCCCTCCAGGGTCTCCCGGCGGAACGCCCGGTAGCCGCCGGTGACATCGCGGATCGGCACGTCCAGCATCAGCCGGGAGTAGGTCGAACCGCCGCGCGAGAGCAGCACCCGGTGCCGCGGCCAGTTGACCACCCGGCCGCCGGGCACCCAGCGCGAGCCCAGCACCAGATCGGCGCCCCCCAGGGCGGTGAGCAGCCGGGGCAGTTCCTCGGGCTGGTGGGAGCCGTCGGCGTCCATCTCGACCAGGACGCCGTAGTCGCGCTCCAGGCCCCAGGCGAAGCCCGCCAGGTAGGCGGCGCCGAGGCCTTCCTTGCCCTTGCGGTGCAGGACGTGCACCTGGTCGTCGGCGGCGGCCAGCTCGTCGGCGAGCTTCCCGGTGCCGTCGGGGCTGTTGTCGTCCGCCACCAGGACGTGCGCCCGGGGAACCGCCGCGCGTACGCGGGAGACGATCGGGCCGATGTTCTCCGCCTCGTTGTAGGTCGGAATGATCACCAGCACCGTGCCCAGCGGGCCGTGGCGCCGCTCACCGCCGTCACTCACTGATTCCCCTTTTCGCTTCTCCCCGTCCCGTCACTGCGAACCGATTTTAGAACAGCGGGAGGGGTGCGGCGGAGAATCGGGGCCCGGGGTCCTTCGGGCCGGCCCGGCTCCCACTGGCTGCGGGCCGCCGTGACCGTTGTCTACTGGGCTCCGGGCCCCGATCAGGTCCACCCTCCCCCGGACCCTTTCGGAGCAGGGGGGACCCCCGTCCGGCGAAACCTTCCCTCGCCCCCGAGGCGCGGGCGCGCTGAGCAGACGGATCCGTCCGGCACGGTCGTCCTGTGGTGGACCCGGCCGAACCTATCCGGGTCCGGGCGCCGCTGCCGAACCGAGGCCGGGCGGATCACCCCTGTGGGCGTACGAATACCTCCCGGCCGCCGACCACGGTGGCCAGGCACACCGGCAGATCGGCGCCGGGGTCCAGCCGGGGCAGTCCGGGCGTGCCCGAGCGGGGGTCGGTGGACCAGCGCGAGACCCGGTCGTCGGGGGCCTGGACCACCAGCTCGTCGGTCTGCCACAGGACGTAGTCGGCCGGGGCGCCGGGCACCAGGACGCCCGCGTCGTCGCGGCCCAGGGCGCGCCAGCCGCCCCGGGTGTGCGCGGTGAAGGCGGCCCGTACGGAGATCCGGTGCTCCGGGGTCCGGTGGAAGGCGGCGGCCCGGACGGTGCCCCAGGGGTCGAGCGGGGTGACCGGGGCGTCCGAGCCGAAGGCGAGCGGGACGCCCGCCTTGAGCATCGCGGCGAAGGGGTTCAGGGTGGCGGCGCGCCCGGCGCCCAGCCGGTCGGCGTACATCCCCTCCGCGCCGCCCCACGCGGCGTCGAAGGCGGGCTGGACGGAGGCGGTGAGGCCCAGTTCGGCGAAGGCGGCGATGGTGGCCGGGGTCATCATCTCGGCGTGCTCGACCCGGTGCCGGGCGGCGCGCACGCGGGCCAGGCCGACCTTCTCGGCCGCCGCGCGGACGCCGTCGACGACCGCGGTGAGGGCGGCGTCCCCGATGGCGTGGAAGCCGGCCTGGAGGCCCGCCTCGGTGCAGGCGGCCACGTGCGCGGCGATCTCGGCCGCGTCGAGGTACCCGGTGCCCGTGTGGGCGGCGTCGGCGTAGGGGGTGTGCAGGCAGGCGGTGTGCGAGCCGAGGGCGCCGTCGACGAAGAGGTCGCCCGCGGCGCCGACCGCGCCGAGTTCCCGGGCCAGTTCGAGGTCGCGGTCGGCCCAGTAGCCGAAGACCCGCGGGCCGGACCGCTCGCGCGCGAGGTTCAGCAGGTCGTGGAAGTCCTCGGGCGAGGAGATGCCGGGGCCGCCGCACTCGTGGACGGACCCGATGCCGAGCGAGAGCGCGTGGTCGAGGGCGGCCCGCTGGGCCTCCGCGCGCTGGACGGGGGTGACGGCGGCGAGCGCCGCGGCGCGCACCACGTGGTGGTCCTCGCGGGTCAGCGGCTCATCGGACTCCGCGGGCTGCCGTACGCCCGGAACCAGGTCCAGCAGGGCGGTGCTGACCACGGCCGAGTGCACGTCGATCCGGCTGAGGTAGAGCGGGCGGCCGCCGGCCGCCTCGTCCAGCTCGGCCCGGCGCGGGGCGCGCCGCTCGGGCCAGCGGGCCGCGTCCCAGCCGTGTCCGAGGAGCACCCGGTCGGCGGGCCGCCGCGCGGCGTACGCCCGTACGAGCGCCAGCGCGTCCGGCAGCGAGCGGGCGCCGGTCAGGTCCAGGCCGGTGAGGGCGAGGCCGGTGGCGGTGGTGTGCACGTGGGCGTCGGTGAAGGCGGGGGTGACGAGCGCGCCGTCCAGGTCGACGACCTCGTCGACGCCCTGCGCGAAGGCGTCGGCGGCGCCTTCGGAGCCCACCCAGGCGATGTGGCCGCGCTCGACGACCATCGCGGTGGCGAAGGGGTCGGCGGGGCTGTGCACCTCACCCCGGCGGAGCAGGACGGTGGGCAGGTCGGCGGCGGAAGCGGCGGCGCGGTCGGTCATGGGACCAGTCTCGCGGGTCCGCGGGGCGCGGTCCGACCGGGGCCCGGCCGGACCGCGCCCCGGCGGGCGGGGCTGGATTGCCCGCAGGGCAATTTCAGCCCGTCCGGCGATTGAGGACCGGGTCTGGGCGGAGCCCAGTTTCGGCCATGCCCGGCCGCCCCGCTCGGACCGCACCCCGGCGGGGCGGTTCACACTCTGGGCGGCCTGGCTTCGTACGGGGTGGACAGGACCACCGTCGTGCGGGTCGAGACGTGGGCCAGGGCGCGGACCCGGCCCAGCAGGTCCTCCAGCTCCAGCGGGGTCGCCACCCGGACCTTGAGGATGTAGTTCTCGTCGCCCGCCACGCTGTGGCACGCCTCGATCTCGGGGACTCCGGCGAGCCGGTCCGCGATGTCGTCGGGCGCGCTCGGGTCGAACGGCTTCGCCGAGATGAATGCGGTCAGGGGCAGCCCGACGGCCTCGGGGTCGACCACGGCCGCGTAGCCGCGGATCACCCCGCGCTGCTCCAGACGGCGTACCCGCTGGTGCACCGCGGACGTGGACAGTCCCGTGGCCTTGCCCAGGTCGGTGTAGCTCATCCGCCCGTCCCGCACGAGCAGATCCACGATCTGACGGTCCAGCTCCTCCATTGCGCTCATAGCCGCCCAACCTATTGCCCCAGGGCGCTCCAGGCCCAGTGGTGTCCACGGACAAGTGGCACCTGCGGCGGGCATGTGACCAAGGCCACAGGGGTATGCAGGCGTACGCGGTGTGGTTGTGGTTACTCGTGCCGCGCGACGGGAAGTGCTTGCTGTGGCCGTGGCCGAACGTGTCGCCCGGCCCACCCAAGGGGGAGTACATCCATGCAGAACACCAAGCGCGCGGGCCGCACCGCACCTGCGCCACACGAACGGCCCGAACCGCAGGGCGGCGAGTACGGCGACTTCGACCAGGACGCCGATTTCGCCGACTTCGCCGACTTCGACGCGAGCGCCGAGGCCTTCGACATCCACCACGCCGTCTGCCCCGACTGCAGCCAGTCGATCGCGCTGGTCGCGGACGAGGAGTTCCTGCCGGAGCACGGGCTCTGCCTGAGCCCGTGGAACCCGTTCGGCCTGACCGTGTGCGCGGGCACCGGGCGGCCCGCCACGGACGCGCGGGAGGCCGCCGAGGCCGCCGTCGCGGAGCGGGAGGCCGAGCAGTTCACGGTCCTGACGCTCCCCCAGGGCCTCGACTGGCGGACGCAGCCCTTCTCGCACGTCGGCGGTCCGGGCTCGCGCCCCGTCCAGCACGTCCAGGCGGCCTGAGCCCGACGCCGTTCCGGGTCAGTCCCGGTTCCAGTAGGTTCCCTGCACCATGGCGGCGATGCTGGCGTGGTGCAGGATCAGGCCGTCCGGGTCGGCGGGTATCTCCACCTCGCCGAAGTGGGCCTGGCGGTAGGCGATCCGCAGCATCACGATCCCGTGCCGCAGGGCCGCGTAGAGGGTGTGGAAGTCCATGTCGCGCGGGGTGTGCCCGGTCAGTTCCGCGTAGCGGCGCTCCAGGTCGTCCCGGCGCAGGAAGTCCGGCAGCCCGGCCTGACCGAAGCCGACGGTGAGGTCCTGGAAGAACCGGTGGAGGTAGACGGTCCACCCGAGGTCCACCTCTCGCGGGGCGTACGCCGCCATCTCCCAGTCCAGGACCGCGGCCGGCCGGAAGCCGTCGTAGATGACGTTCCCGATCCGGGCGTCGCCCCAGTTGAGGACGGCGGGCCCCTCGTCGGCGGGCCAGATGTCCTCCAGCCGGTCGAAGGCCCGCTCCAGCAGCGGTGACCGGGCCAGTCCGGCCACCACCCACTCGTAGTAGGCGCGCTGGGCGTCGACGTGCCGCCGCAGCGGGCTGCCGACGCCCTCCGGGAGCAGGAACTCGGCCTCCTTCGCGGGAAACTGGTCGTGCAGCCGGGCGAGCAGCGAGATGCTCGCCTCCTGGAGCCCGGCGCGTTCGGCGTCGCTCGCCGCGTGCAGCCAGTTGCCCTCGTAGGTGTACGGCATGACGTCGGGCGGCACCCGGCCCTCGGCCCGGGCCATCACGAAGAACGGCGCGCCGAGCGGCCCGGGGTCCGTCTCCAGCCACTGCACGCGCGGGACGGGCAGGTCGGTGTGCTCGGCGACCAGGCTCATCACCCGGTGCTGGCGGGGCATGTCGTAGGCGGGGAAGACGGTGTAGGCCGCCGGGTCCGCGGCCAGGCGCAGCGCGCAGGCCCGTACCGGGGTGTCGGGGTGCTCGATGTCGAAGAGCAGGGTCTCGCTGGACATGCCGTTGGAGCCGGGGACGGAGATGTTGGTGACCTCCGCTCCGGGGAGGCGGGTACCGAGCCAGGCCGCGAGGCGGCGGCCCAGCTCCCCGGGTTCCCGGGTGGAGGTGCGGGGACGTGGTGCCGTGGCCATGGCCACCCCTTTCGTGTCCTGCCTGTCCTGCCTGTCCTGTCTGTCCTGTTCCTACGGCGCTACGGCGCTACGGCGCCACGGAGCCGTAGTCCGTGAAGCCGCTCGGGTCGTGCCGGCCGAAGCTGCCGTGTTCGAAGATGCCGAAACCGGTCCGCCCCTCCAGGGTGAAACGGGCGGAGTGGTCGGTGACCCCGTAGGCCGCCATCGGGTGGGCGGCGGGGTCGGAGAGGTCGTAGGTCCGGCGGTCGGTCCAGCCACGGCCCTGCCAGGTGCCGTGCTGCCAGTCGGCGGCGGGCGGGTATCCGGCGCCGACGGCGAGCGGCGAGGAGTTCAGGATCTCCACGCCCAGTTCGAGCGGTTTGCGCGCCGGATCGGTGAGGTGGACGACCGCGCTCTCGGGGTGCCTGCTGCCGGGCCGGTAGCGGATGTCGGCCTGGGGCCAGCCGAGTTGTACGTCGCCGCGCCCGGCGGCGTCGGGGAAGACCTGGACGGCTTCGTTCAGGGCGCGGTGGCCGTCGGCGTCCTCCTGGACGATGACCATGAGGAAGCGGTCCTCGAAGCGGACCGGGACCCAGAGCCAGTGGAAGCCCTCGGTGCGGTGCTCCTCGGCCGCGCGGCCGCCCTCTTCGCCGGGGATCGGCCGCACCCCCCAGCTGCGGTCCCGGGTGCCCGTCCACTCGCCTTCGGTGAGGCGGATCTCCTCGCCCTTGGCGCGGAGGGTGCCGGTGACCGTGCCCGCCTGGACGAAGCGGCGGCCTTCGAGCATCAGCCGGTCGCCGCGCCGCTGGACGTGGTGCGGCTCCCAGACGGCGGGGAAGGCCGCGGTCCAGGTGATGTCGTAGGAGAGCCCGTCCGGGTCGTCGGGGTCGGCGTCGCAGTGCAGGCGCAGGGTGGACAGCGGTACGTCCACGGTGATCCGCAGCGGGCCGACGGACAGGTTCATCCGGTCGTCGGTGAGGGCGTCGGAGGCGCGGACGGCGAGGAGTTCGTCGCCGAGGCGCAGGGTGGCGTAGGCGTCGATGACCCCGGTGTTGGGGTAGACGCCGAGGCCGAGGATGAGGACGGCCCGGCCCGCGTGGTCGAAGACGTGGAAGATGCACCGGTCGTAGGCGTTCCGGTCGCCGGTGGCGACGTGCTTCATGGACAACGGGGCCTGGTGGATGGGGTATTCGTCAAGGGGGATGGGTCGGTCCGCGGGCATGGCAAACCTCCTGGGCACGGGTCGGCTCGGCGGATATGACGGTACGTCAGATACCGGGCCCGGGGCCAGAGTCGTGTCATTGGCTGACAGATCAGCGGCGGGGGTGGCGCGGTGAGGCCGCCCGGACCGAGGCCGCGCAGGGGACACCTCGAACGGATACGCGTACGGCGGGGGCGATTACCCGGTCCGCGCGCGCCGCGTTGGCCGGGCATGGACACGCTTGAGGCTTCCACGGGACGGCGGCGGCGACCCACGCCGCCCGGTTTCGAAGAATCGGTTCATCGCCCCGCGGACCCGCCCATCTACCGGGCGATGCTGGCCCGCTGGGCGGACGACGGACGCACCCTGCCGGGCCGCCGCGACCCGGAGTGGTCCCGGATCGCCTCCTCCCCGGTCTGGCCCGGCGGACCGCTCTACGGCGGGTAGGGCGGGGCCGCGGACCCTACTGGGCGCCGAGGGCCATCCACTTCCGGGGCTCCGCCAGCGGGGCGAACCCGATCTTCTCGTAGACCCCGTGGGCGTCCTCGGTGGCCAGCAGGATGCGGCGCAGCCCGTACGGGGCGAGGTGGTCGCGGACGGCCGTGACCAGGGCGGTGCCCAGGCCCTCGCCGCGGGCGGCCGGGTCGACGTAGACGTCGCAGAGCCAGGCGAAGGTGGCCCGGTCGGTCAGCACCCGCGCGTACGCCAGCTGGTCGCCCGAAGTGCGGTCGTATGCGCCGAAGTTGAGGGAGTTAGCGATGGCCAGGTCCTGCTTTTCGCGCGGGCGGCCGAGCGCCCAGTAGGCGTCCTCGGAGAGCCAGCGGTGGATCCGGGCGGCGTCGAGGCGCGCGGGGTCCGTGGAGATCTCCCACTCCCGCGGCGGCTGCCCGGCCGGGGCGGCGGGGTCCACCGCGTCCCAGTCGGTCCGGTGGTGGGCCAGGCGCTCGTCCTGCCCGGTCGGCCGCATCCCGGCGGCGGTCATCACCCGGCGCGAGGCGGTGTTGTCCAGGTCGGCGTCGCCCGCCACGGCCGCGACTCCCAGGGAGCGCGCCAGGGCGAGCACGGCGCGCAGCGCCTCGGTGGCGAGGCCGCGGCCCCGGGCACAGGGCGCGAGGCCGTAGCCGATCCGCACCTCACCGGCCGCGTCCGGGACCCCGTGGAAGCCCACCCCGCCCACGGCCGCGCCGCCCGCCCCGGAGCCGTCGCCGCGCAGCCGGATCTCGTACGGGCCGAAGGGCCGGGGGTCCCCGGCCTCCGCGCAGGTCCGCAGGAACCGGCGCAGGACGCCCAGGTCGCCTTCGGAGGGGTATCCCGGCGCCCACGGCACCGCGGCGTCCCGCTCCCCGGCGAGTATCCGCTCGGCCTCGGCGGGACTGAAGGGATGGAGCACGAGCCGCTCCGTCACGAGGTCGCCGGCGGCGGGCTCACCGGCCGCGGGCGCACCGGGCACGGGCACAAGGTCATCGGTCACAAGGTCGTCCATGACCCGATGGCTATCAGAGCGGCCGCGCGGACCGCACCCGGATATTGCCCGCGGGTACGGTCCGGCGGCCAGGACGCCGCCCGCTCAGCGGGACTCGGGCCCCGCGAGGTGGCGGGCGATGACCATCCGCTGGATCTGGTTGGTGCCCTCGACGATCTGCAGCACCTTCGCCTCGCGCATCAGGCGCTCGACCGGGAAGTCGGCGGTGTAGCCGTAGCCGCCGAGGACCTGGACGGCGTCGGTGGTGACGGCCATGGCCGCGTCGGTGCAGAAGAGCTTCGCCATGGCCGCCTGGCGGGAGAACGGCTTGCCCGCGTCGCGCAGCCGGGCCGCCGCCAGGTACAGGGAGCGGCCCGCCTCGATCTGGGTGGCCATGTCGGCCAGCATGAAGCGCAGCCCCTGGAAGTCCGCGATGGGGTGCCCGAACTGCTTGCGGTCCAGGGCGTACGCCAGGGCCTCGTCCAGCGCTGCCTGGGCCACGCCGATCGCGCAGGCGGCGATGCCGAGGCGGCCCGCGTCCAGGGCGGCCAGGGCGATGCTGAAGCCCTGGCCCTCCTCGCCGAGGCGGCGGGCGTCGGAGACCCGTACCCCGTCGAAGTGCAGCTGGGCGGTGGGCGAGCCCTTCATGCCCATCTTCTTCTCGGGGACGGCGGCCGTCAGGCCCGGCGCGTCTCCGGGGACCAGGAAGGCGGTGATGCCCTTGGGGCCGGGCGCGCCGGTGCGTGCGAGGACCGTGTAGAAGTCGGCGATCCCGCCGTGGGTGATCCACGCCTTGGTGCCGGTCAGTATCCAGTCGTCGCCGTCGCGGACGGCCTTGGTGGACAGCGAGGCGGCGTCCGAACCGGCGGCCGGTTCGGAGAGGCAGTAGGCGCCGAGGAGCCCGCCGCCGAGCATCGCGGGCAGGTGCTCGCCCTGCTGTTCCTTGGTGCCGTACCCGGCCAGGCCGTGGCAGGCCAGCGAGTGCACGCTGACGCCGAGGCCGACGGTCAGCCGGGCCGCGGCCAGTTCCTCCAGTACCTGGAGGTAGACCTCGTACGGCTGCTCGCCGCCGCCGAACTCGCCCGCGTACGGGAGGCCCAGCAGCCCGGCCTCGGAGAGGAGGGTGAACACCTCGCGGGGGAACCGGCCGGAGTCCTCCTCCTCGGCGGCCCGGGGGCGGATCTCCCGCTGCGCGATCTCGCGCACGAGCGCGATCAGGTCGCGGGACTCCTCGGTGGGCAGCTGACGGTCCACCGGCTGCGGGGCGCGGTCGGTCATGGCGGCGCTCTCCTCCCTCATCGGGCACGGCGGCGGCGCGCTACAGGGGGTGGGACGCGCCGCCGGGTCTCGGTGCTCTTACAGCCGATGGGGCCTTCCCGGATCACAGAAGGGCCTGACCAGCGGCTGCGGCGGCTTGAGTATGCCCGATCGGGGGCGTTCCGTCACGGGTGCACTTGATCGCTGCCCAGGTCAGGGCCGGATCCGGCGAGCTCTTCCGCCTGCGGCGGGGCCGGGCACTGCGGGACGAACTCCTCGATCACGGTCAGCGTCGCGCGCAACTGCCGCACCAGCAGGGCGCCGAGTGCGGGGCGGTCGGGCCGGTCCGGTTCGCCCTCGGTGCCGATCCAGTCGAGGGTGGTGCCCTCGACCCCGGAGAGCCAGCCGACGAGGGCGAGCCGGGCGAGCGGGGGCACGGCGCGGTGCCCCCAGGCGCCCTCGGCGATGGTGGCGACCAGCTCCGCGCGGACCGCGTCGCGGATGGCGAGGACCTCGGCGTCGGAGCCGACGCCGCCGGTGACGATGGTGCGGTAGGCGGCGTGGTGCTGCTCGGCGTAGTGGAGGTAGCCGTCGATGGTGCGGCGGACCCGCTCGGCGGAGGGCAGGTCGGTGTCCCCGCCGGCCCGGGCGACGAGTTCGTTGACGGAGTCCTCGACGATGGCGAGGTAGTAGCCGCGCTTGCTCGTGAAGTAGTAGTAGATCAGCCCTTTGGCGACCCCGGCCTGCTTGGCGATGTCGTCCATCGACAAGGCGTCGTACGAGGTGTCGGCGAACAACTTCCGGCCGGTCGCCATGAGTTCGGCCCGGCGGACCTGCGATCGCTCGGTCTTGCCGCGCTGTTGACTATTATTCAAATTCAGCCCTAGCCTCGAACTGCCACAGGATGCCCGCAGTATGGCAGACCTGTCTGGCCCCGCTCCTTCGCACTTCCCCTGCGCACCGGACGACGTACGGGAGGCCCCACCGCCATGAGCCCCACCGCCATGAGCACAGCCGCCAAGAGCACCGCAGACCGAAATCCGGCCGAGGGCCGGGTCAACTGGAAGAGGACGGCCGTCGCCGCACTGCCCGCGTTCGTCGCGGTCGGCGCGATGGCGATGGTGATGGCCCAGGGCGCGCTCGCCGCCTCCTTCGCCGTCTCCGGCACGAGCTTCCAGGTCTCCTCCTCCAACCTCAGCAGCAAGGGCCTGGCCTCCTACGTGCAGACGGACCGCTCCGTCGACGGCAAGGGGCACCCCGTCGCCCTGCTCGGCATCGGGCAGGCGACGCTCTCCGACATCTGCCAGTCCGCGGTGGTCGACACCCCGGTCGGCAAGGTGGTCTTCAAACTGACCGCGGGCGGACCCGCCGGGAACGTCACCGCGACCAACCTGGTCATCGACGGCGAGGACCTGACCGGTGACGCCCGCTTCGGCACCGCCCAGATCGGCCGCGACGCCTCGACCCTGGACCAGGTGGAGGGGGTCAAGGGCGACGCCGGGAAGTTCGGCCTGCAGGCCGGGGACATCGAGGTCGCGGGCGTGCGCTCGCACGCCTGGTCGGCGACCGGCGGCGATTTCCGGCTCAGGGGGCTCAAGCTGGACGTGGCCCTGGACGGCAAGCAGTGCTTCTAGGCCGCCGCGCCGCGGGGGACGGCCCGCCCACGGGATGGCTGGAGCGGCGGCTGCCCTGGCCCGCGCGCCGGGCCCGGCTGCGGGCCTGGCGCCGGACCCGGCCGTTCTGGGGCGGGCTGCTGCTGGTGCTGGGCGGGGCCGAGCTGCTGCTGGTCCCGCTCTCCCCGCTGACCATCCTGGTCAGCCTGGGCCTCGGCGGGATCGCGGCGATCGGCATCGGGCTCGCCCTGATCGCCGCGGGCCTCTTCCTGTGGTTCCTGCCGCAGGCCCGTACGTACGTCAGCATCCACGCCCTGCTGCTCTCGGTGCTGTCCTTCGTCGCGACCAACCTGGGCGGCTTCCTGCTCGGCATGCTGCTCGGCGTCACGGGCAGCGCCCTCGCCTTCGGCTGGACCCCGCTGCCGGATCCGGAGCGCGGCGAGGAGAGTCCCTACCGACCCAGCCTGGACGGCAGCGGGCCGCGCACGCTGGCCGCCGCGCTGCCGGTGGTGCTGCTCGCCGCGCTGGCGGGCGGCGCGCCCCCGGCCCGGGCGGCGGCGGGCGGCGGTCCGCCGATGGCCCCGCGCGTTCCCCCGACGGTCACCACCTCGCTCTTCGCCCCGCAGGGCTTCACCCTCGCCGGGGTCACCCAGGTGCCCACGGTGGACGGGCCGCTGCGGGTGCTGGTGCTGAAGATGCGGGCGGCCACGCTGACCGACTACCGGCTGCGCACCCGGGACGGCCGCGACGAGTACGGGCTCGCCGCCCGGACCCTCGACCTGAGCGGTGACGTGACCTTGTACCTCACCAGGTTCAGCGGCTGCATCGAGGGACTGCTGTGCGTCACCTTCTCCCCCGACGGACTGCCCGCGCCGCCCGTCATCCCGCCCTTCGTCTTCATGACGAACGTCAGCGCCGAACAGGCCCTGGTCACCTCCGACCTGATCGTCACCGACGGGCTCCGGCTGGAGGCGACGTGATCCCCGTCCAGGCCGCGCCGCTGTGGGCCTACGGGATCGGCGCGACCTTCGCGGTCGCCGCCGGGCGCCAGCTCCAGTGGTGGGAGCGGTCGGTGCGGGGCGAGGGGGTCCGTACGCGCAGCCGCGCGGCGCAGCCCTACCTGGCGCTGACCGTGCTGTACGCGGCGCTGCTGCTCGCGCCGAGCGGGGCCTACCTGCTGTGGCAGAACCCGGCCTGGGCGACGATGCAGGTGGCGCACGACCACCGCGGGGTGTGGGCCGGGTTCGCCCTCTTCCAGACCGGCTCGGTGGTGGTCGGCGCCCTGCTCGGATTCCTGGCGGCCCGGCTGTTCGTGCTGGTGGGGGCCGGGTACTGGGGGTACCTGCAGGCCGTCGCCGGGTACTTCCTGATGTTCTTCACCCTGATCCACGGGTGGGACGGCACGGGCTACCGGCGGGTGCTGAGCACCGGCGCGGGGAGCTACGCCGACTGGTCCGCGGGCGGGACAGACGGCGCGGGCGGCGCGGGCGGCCGGGCGTTCGTCAACCACTGCCTGCGCTTCGCCACCTCCGGGACCTTCCTGGCCCTGGTGGTCCTGGGCGCGGCGGTGCTCGGGGTGATGCTGCTGATCCAGATCGGCTGGCTGGTGGAGGGCTGGCGGCTGCCAGGGGCGGCGGCGGACCTCAGGGTGTCCCGGCCGCTGGCCGTGATGATCGCGGGGGCCGGGGTGTACGGGCTGCCGCTCGCCGGGGCGCTGGGCGCGAGCGTCCTCGTACGGCTGCTGGGCTGGGCCCCGGGAGGCGTCCTCTTCGCGGGGCTCGCCGGGGTGGTGCTGCTGCCGCGGTGGTCACCGGTGCGCGGGCTCTACGGCCTGGTGGGCGTCCCGCACCGGCACTGGCGGGTGGAGCCGGAGCCGGACGGCGATCAGCCCTCCGGGGGGACGGTCAGAGCCAGCCGATCTGGGTGACGAGCATCGCGAGGACGACCACCAGGGTCCAGCCGAGCACGTGCTCCAGCCAGGCGGAATCGTCCTTGGGGCCACCGGTGCGGACGAGGTCGCGGGCACGGGCGGTCAGAGCGGCGGTGTGTGCGGTCATACCGTCCAATGTGACAGCGTTCCGCGCCTTCGCGGTAGAGACGATGGTCACTGGTGGCGCCGGTCACAGCCCCTGTCCGGCCGGGCACGCCACCGGGTCCCGGCCGCCCGTGCGGCCGGGACCCGGGGTCCTCGGGGCGTACGGGCGGTCAGCCCGCGCGCGTCGTGCGCTCCCGGCCGGCCATGCCCGCCATGGCGAGGGCCAGCACCAGGCCGACGCCGCCCGCGATGACGTTGCTGACCACGGTCCGCGTGGTGGAGACGTCGCCGGAGATCACCCAGGGGGCGACGATCGTCCAGGCGGAGATGGCGACGGCCGTCCAGGCCATCGCGTGCGTGCGTTCGTAGGCGGAGCCGAGGCCGCCCATGCACAGGCAGTACGCCAGGCCCGCGATCAGGTTCGTGATCGCCAGCGAGGAGAGTCCGCTGAACCCCGCGATCCAGGGCGAGGCGGCGATGTACAGGCCGGTGACGAGCGCGAGGGCTTCCACGGCCTGTGCGAGCGGGGTGGTGGTGACCCGCTCGAAGCGGGTGCGCATCTCGGCCAGGTCGGGGTGCAGTTCGATGTTCGGGTGGGTGGTCATGGCGGGCCGCCTCCTACGGGAGCCTTTATGTACCCTTTAACCCAGTATGTGCCCGCTTCCGTGCGCCGGAAACGCATGGAGGGCACGGTCCTCAGAGCACTCCGACCGCGCGCAGCGCCCGCAGTTGCGCCGCGCTCGGGGCGGACGGCGCGTAGAGGTAGCAGATCCCGCCGCTGCCCGAGACGACCTTGCCGGAGGCGTTGTAGCGCTTGGTGCGCAGCCAGATGTTCTCCCACTGGCGGCGCTTGTAGACCCGGCGCACGGCCGGATTCGTGGGCGAGTTGGGGTCGTTGGCGACGACGTCCCCCTCGCGGGTGAAGCCGATCGCCGTCATCAGGTGGCCCGCCGTGCCGTAGCCCGCCCCGTCGAGTTCCCCCTTGAGGAAGGACTGTGAGGTGATGACCGGGATGCCCGCCCCGGTCAGGGTCTCCACATCGGTGAGGGAGCCGAGCCGGGTCACCACGGCCGCCAGGCCGGGGTAGGAGGCGGCGTAGGCGGCGTTGAACGGCCAGTTGCCGCAGCCCTTGTAGGCGGCGTCGTAGGTGGCGCGGGCCGCGTGGCAGACCTGCGGGTCGGCGTACTCCTTCCTGACCCAGGCCAGGGCGGCGGGGCTGGGCCCGCGACCCCAGTACTCGATGATCATCTGCGAGGAGGTGGGGCTGCACCAGGCCTCGCCGCCGTTGTCGTACTCGGGGTACTGGCCCGCGTGGATCTCCTGCGAATAGCGCGGAACGCGCAGCTCGCGGCCCGTGCCGCCACCCGCGCCGGGCACCGAGGCGGGCACCGTGAAGCGGTCGGGGACGCCCGAGGCCATCGCGCCCGCCAGCCGGACCACCGGCCCGAGCGGGGCGCCGGGGCGGCGGTGCAGGGTCAGGCGCAGCTGCCACGCGGCGATCCGCAGGCCGCTCGCGCTCGCGGAGCCGTCGAGGGCGAGGGTGTCGGTCCAGACGGTGGAGGTGCCGTCGGTCTGGCCGTCCACCGAGGTGCGCCGGATGTCGCCGTCGCCGGAGGCCCAGCGGCCCATCACGTACCAGGGGCCGGTGACCCCGCTGGTGTAGGTGGCGCGCAGCTCGGTCTGGATCCAGGTCCCGGCGGGGGTGAGGGCGTTCCAGGAGGCGATGGCCTCGGTGGCGGGTACGGCGCTGCGGTGCACCGGGGAGGTCCAGGTCGCGTACTCCCAGGTGCTCTTCTTCCCGGTGTGCGGGTCGGCGTACTCGGTGCGCCCGGCGGGGGTGGCGATGCCCAGCCCGGGGAGCGGGCCCGCGGCCGCGGCGGTCCCCTGGTGCGTCCCGGCCTGCCAGTGGCCGTACGAGTACCAGAACCGGTTGTCCACCGTCTTGCCCGGGGCCGGGGCTCCCCCGGCGCCCTTCGGGGCGGGCGCGGCCGCGGACGGGGTGGCGGAGACGGTGGCGGCCGTGGCGGCGGCGAGGGCCGCCGCGAGGACGGCCCGGCGCGGGGTGAATGCGGTCATGGGCGGAACCCCCAGTGGTGCGGGCGGGCGTACGTACGGGTGAGCGGGCGGGTCGGCGGCGGTGGCGCACGGTCTGCCGAGGTCGCGCGCGGCGGCCCGGCCGGACGGCTCAGCCTCCCAGTTCGCGGGCGGCCGGGGCCAGGGTGCCGGGGCCGTGTCGCGGGCCGGCACTAGGCTGGCGGAGTGGAACCACAGATCCCGCACAGCCCGCTCACCTCGCACGCGCCCCCCGCCCCGCACGCCTCCCTGGCCCCGCTCGCCCGTGAACTCGTCACCCTGGCGCCGTCACTGGGGCCCGTACGGGTGATCGGCATCGACGGGCACGCCGGATCCGGGAAGAGCACCTTCGCCGGGCGGCTGGCCGAGGCCCTGGGCGGCGCCCCGGTCCTGCACCTCGACGACGTGGCCACGCACGAGGAGCTGTTCGGCTGGACGGAGCGGCTGCGCGCCCAGGTCCTCGGCCCCCTCGCGGCCGGGCGGGCGGCGCACTGGGCGCCGTACGACTGGGTGGCGCGCCGCTTCGGGCCCGAGCGGGTGCTGGAACCG
The DNA here is from genome assembly GCF_036346295.1 of Streptomyces sp. NBC_00536. Lineage (NCBI taxonomy): Bacteria > Bacillati > Actinomycetota > Actinomycetes > Kitasatosporales > Streptomycetaceae > Streptomyces > Streptomyces sp. NBC_00536. Next base: position 1,490,587 of record NZ_CP107819.1, read on the forward strand.
GCTCCGGTGCTGCTCGTCGAGGGTGTCGGCGCGGGCCGCCGGGCGCTGCGGCCGTACCTGGCGCGCCTGGTGTGGATGGAAATGCCCCGGGAGCAGTCGTGGGGGCGCGGGCGGGACCGGGACGGGCGCGAACTGTCGCTCTTCTGGGACGGGTGGGAGCGCGCGGAGCGCGCGCACTTCGCGGACGACCCTTCGCGCCCCTTCGCGGACACTGTGGTGCGCCAGAGCGGTACGGGATACGAGTGGTCTTCCGGGACGGGTGCGACCGCCCAGCGAGCCGGTTTCGTCACCCGGAGTGACGAACTCCCCCGGTCCTGACCCGAGCCCGACGGGGCCGTCCGTTCGCCGTCCCGGGCGCCGTCCCGGGCCGCTTGACCTGGCCCCCGCAGCGGCCTTACGTTCTGAATGAGCGGTTTTTCAGGGCCGCCGCAGACGCGAAGCCCCCGGTTGTTCCCCCGTGACCGGGGGCTTCGTTCTGCCCCCGGGCCCCTCCCTGGTGGCCCTCCAGGCCGCCGACCCCCTCGCAAACCTTCACTTTCCGTCAGCACTCGCGCCCGGGGCGCACCACCGACACGTGTCCACCGCACCCTGGGTATGGCCCGGGACCGCAGGTACGATGCCACCCTGATTTCATCGGCGCATGGGGCAACTCGCGTGCACGACACGGGGGTTGCCGCGCACCACGGGGGCAGGCTTGTGGGGGATGTGATGGACTTCGGCATGCCGGGCAGCGCCTACGCCCCGGCCGAACTCGCCTGGCTGCGCGGAGTGGACGCCTGCACGATGGGCGCCTATCCGCAGGCCGAGGAGGAGTTCCGGGCGGCCGTGCTGCTCGATCCCTCGATGGCCGACGCCTGGCTGGGGCTGCACGCGCTGCGGGTGGACACCACCAACGCCTTATTGCGCATGTACGCCCACCGGGACCGCTTCGGGGAGCAGCGCGCACGGCACCGGCGGACGCTCAACTCCTGGTACTGGCTTGGCTGGTGGGTCCAGCCCGTGCTGGAGAGCAAGCGCGATCTGCTGCTCGCGCACGCCTCGCACTGGCTGGACGGCCGCCACGTGCCCGAACTGGACCGGGCGCTGGCCGCGCTGCCGCCGGTCGACACCGACCCTCAGGTGCGCTTCCTGCACGCCTGCCGGTCCTATCTGGTCAAGGACTGGGACCAGTTGGTGCGCCACACCGAGCCGCTCGTGGACGATCCGCTGCTCGGCATCGAGGCGGGCCTGTTCGGCGGGATGGCCCGGGTCCGGCTGGAGATGTACGGGCAGGCGGAGCCGATGCTGTCGGCCGCGCTGATGCGCTGCCGCAGCGAGCAGCCACAGCGCAAGGAGCTGCGCTACTGGCTGGCCCGGGCGCACGAGGGCACCGGGCGCAGCGCGGCGGCGCTGCCGCTGTACCGGGCGGTGCACCGGGTGGACCCGGCCTTCATGGACACCGCGGCCCGGCTGACCGCGATCTCGGAGAGCGATGGCCTCGACGGGCTCGACGGGCTGAGCGGGCCGGACGGGTACGGACTCGCCGCGGCGGGCGGGGACTTCGCGGCCGTGGCACTGGGCGGCGGGCTCGGGCAGGACATCGCGGCGGACGGGCAGGCCGAACCGGACCCGCCGCTGCCGTCCGAGCCGCCGGAGACCCGCTTCGCCCCGGGTGCGGGCGCGCCGAACGGTCCGGTGGGGCCGGGGCCCGACGCCACCGGGCGCGCGGACGGCGTACGGCGCAGGACCGGCGTACCGGCGCAAGGCGGGCCGCAGGGGCTGCCGGCCGGACCGGCGGATCCGGCGCTGCTCGCCGAGGCGCTCGACGAACTGGAGCGGATGGTCGGGCTGGAGCCGGTCAAGCGGCAGGTCAAGGCGCTCTCGGCGCAGCTGCACATGGCCCGGCTGCGGGCCGGTCAGGGGCTGCCGGTGCAGCCGCCGAAACGGCACTTCGTCTTCTCCGGGCCGTCCGGTACGGGCAAGACGACCGTGGCCCGGATCCTGGGCCGGGTCTTCTACGCCCTCGGGCTGCTCGGCGGCGACCACCTGGTGGAGGCCCAGCGGGCGGACCTGGTCGGCGAGTTCCTCGGGCAGACCGCCGTGAAGGCCAACGAGCTGATCGATTCGGCGATCGGCGGGGTGCTGTTCGTGGACGAGGCCTACAGCCTGTCCAACTCGGGCTACAGCAAGGGCGACGCGTACGGCGACGAGGCGCTCCAGGTGCTGCTCAAGCGGGCCGAGGACAACCGGGGCCACCTGGTGGTGATCCTGGCGGGCTACCCGGCGGGCATGGACCGGCTGCTCGCGACGAATCCGGGGCTGTCCTCGCGGTTCACCACCCGGGTGGACTTCCCGAGCTACCGCCCGCTGGAACTGACCGCGATCGGCGGGGTGCTGGCGGACGCGAACGGGGACCGCTGGGACGAGGAGGCGCTGGAGGAGCTGCGCAGCATCAGCGGGCACGTGGTGGAGCAGGGCTGGATCGACGAGCTGGGCAACGGCCGCTTCCTGCGCACCCTGTACGAGAAGAGCTGCGCCTACCGGGACCTGCGGCTGACGGGTTTCGCCGGTGAGCCCTCGCGGGACGATCTCGCCACGTTGCGGCTGGCGGACCTGATGCAGGCCTACGGGGAGGTCCTCTCGGGCCGGGGCCCCCAGGAACGGCCGGAGCCCCCGCCGCCGTAGTCCGCTGCGCGGGGCCTTCCCGCGCAGCGGCATCTTTCAGCCCGTCCGGCGTTTGAGGACCGGGTCCGGGCGGAGCCCGCTGGGGCTCCGCCCCAGACCCCGCGCCTCAAACGCCGGACGGGCTGGAGAGCTAAAGGCTCCGCGCGTACCCCCGGTGCGCGGGGTCGCGTACCTCGCCGACCAGTTTCTCCAGTACGTCCTCCAGCGCGACCAGACCGAGCACGCGCCCGGCAGGGTCCGCGACCTGCGCCAGATGGGTGGCGTCCCGCCGCATGACGCTCAGCGCGTCGTCCAGCGGGAGGGTGGAGCACAGGGTGGTCATCCGCCTCCAGACCCGCTGGGGGACGGCCCCTTCCCGGTGTTCCAGGTCGAGCACGTCCTTGACGTGGACGTAGCCCATGAAGGTGCCGGTGTCGGAGCGGACCGGGAAGCGCGAGTAGCCGGTGCGCACGGTCAGCTGCTCGATCTGGCGCGGGGTCACCGAAGGGGTGACGGTGACCAGCCCGTCGCGGCCGAGGAGCACGTCGGTGACGGGGCGGCTGCCCAGTTCCAGGGCGTCCTCCAGGCGCTCGTGCTCGCCGGGCGCGAGGAGCCCGGCCTGCCGGGAGTCCTCGACGAGCCGGCCGAGCTGGGCCCTGGTGTAGACGGCCTCGACCTCGTCCTTGGGCTCCACCTTGAACAGGCGCAGAACCAGGGTCGCGCAGGCGCCGAGCGCCGTGGTGACCGGCCCGCAGAGCCGGGCGAAGGCCACCAGGCCGGGGCTGAACCACAGGGCGGTCTTCTCGGGGGCGGCCATGGCGAGGTTCTTGGGGACCATCTCGCCGATGACCAGGTGCAGGAAGACCACCGCGGCCAGCGCGAAGGCGTACCCGAGGGGGTGGACCAGGCCGTGCGGCACCCGCGCGGCCTCGAAGAGCGGCTCCAGCAGCCGGGCCACGGTGGGTTCGGCGACCGCTCCCAGGGTGAGGGAGCAGACGGTGATGCCGAACTGGGCCGCGGCCATCATCCGGGGCAGGTTCTCCAGCCCGTGCAGCACCTGGCGGGCCCGCTTGGAGGAGGCCGCGAGGGGCTCGATCTGGCTGCGGCGGACGGAGACGAGCGCGAACTCGGCGCCGACGAAGAAGCCGTTGGCCAGGACGAGGAGCAGGGCGAAGAGCAGTTGGAGCGCGATCACCGCAGGACCGCCATCTCGCGCCGTCCGTCGGCGCCGGTGGCGCTGTCGTCCGTGGCGCCCTCGGCCGTACGGACGAGGCGGACCCGTTCGGCGCGGTAGCGGCCGACCTGGCGGACGGAGAGCTTCCAGCCGGGCAGTTCGGCCCGGTCCCCGGGAGCGGGGATCCGGCCGAGCAGGTCGGCGACGAGCCCGGCGACGGTCTCGTAGGGCCCTTCGGGCACTTCGAGGCCTATCCGGCGCAGGGTGTGGACCCGGCAGCTGCCGTCCGCCTCCCAGGAGGGACGGCCGTCCTCGGCGGGCACGGCGGCCAGCTCCGGGGTGTCGTCCTCGGCGAGGTCGTGCTCGTCGCGGACCTCGCCGACGAGTTCCTCCACGATGTCCTCCAGGGTGACGACGCCGGCGGTGCCGCCGTATTCGTCGACGACGACGGCCATCGGCTGTTCGCTGCGCAGCCGCTCCAGCAGCGGCTGCACCGGCAGGGAGCCGGGCACCAGCAGCGGGGCGACGCAGATCCGGCCCACGGTGGTGCGGGCGCGCTCGGACTCGGGCACGGCGAGGGCGTCCTTGAGGTGGACCACGCCGGTGATCTCGTCGATGCGCTCGCGGTAGACCGGGAAGCGGGACAGGCCGGTGGCCCGGGTCAGGTTGAGCACGTCGGCCGCGGTGGCGGTGTGCTGGAGGGCACTGACCTTCACCCGGGGGGTCATGACGTGCTGGGCGGTCAGGTCGCCGAGCGAGAGGGTCCGTACGAAGAGGTCGGCGGTGTCCTGTTCCAGGGCGCCCGCCTGGGCCGAATGACGGACCAGGGAGACCAGTTCGCCCGGGGTGCGGGCGGAGGCCATCTCGTCGGCGGGTTCCACGCCCAGCGCCCGGACGAGCCGGTTGGCGACGGCGTTGAGGCCGGCGATGACCGGCCGGAAGGCGCGGGAGAAGACGTCCTGGGGACCGGCCACGATGCGGGCCACCTGGAGCGGCCGGGAGACCGCCCAGTTCTTGGGGACCAGCTCGCCGACGACCATCTGGACGGCGGAGGCGAGCAGCATGCCGGTGAGGACGGCGATCCCGGTGACCGCCCCGCGGGGCAGTCCGGTCGCGGTGAGCGGCCCGGTGAACAGCCCGGCGAGGGCGGGTTCGGCGAGCATGCCGACCACGAGGGAGGTGAGGGTGATGCCGAGCTGGGTTCCGGAGAGCTGGAACGACAGCTCCCGCAGGGCCTTGACGACCGTACGGGCGCGTTTGTCGCCGTCGGCGGCGGCGCGTTCGGCCTCGGGTCTCTCCACCGTGACGAGGCCGAATTCGGCCGCCACGAAGAAACCGTTGGCGAGGATCAGGGCGAATGCCGCCACGAGCAGGAGTAGCGGGGTGGTCATGCCGCCGCCTCCGGGGGGAGGGCGGCGCGGGTACTACCGGACGATCCGTCCATTGCTGGAGGGAGTCACTCCTCAAGTCGCAGGTACCCACGGGCCGCGTTGTCCCGGGGCCGGTGGGAGGGCGCGTGCGTGCGCCCCGCCACCAGGGTAGTCATTGAGATCCCGGCCGCAATGGCACTCAGCCGCCGAGCGGGCCGCTGCCGTGGTTCTCGGCCAGCGCGCGCAGCGCCCGCGCGTCGCCGATCGCCTGCTCCTTGGCCACTCCGGGCTGGATCCCGAGGGCGGGCAGGCTGGTGCCGTCGCTGAGGTCGAGGAACACCCACGGGTCGCCGGGCCGGAGGTTGACGCGCAGGATCTGCGCCCATTCCAGCCGTCGGGTGGTGGTGAGGTTGACGACCGTGACGCCGCTGTCGTCCGCGACCACCTTGGGGCGGCTGAGCAGGACCAGGACGGAGGCGAACAGGGCGGCGGTGATGACGAAGCTGAGCCGTTCGCCGCCGCCGAGGTCCGGCAGGATCATGCCGATCACCGAGATGGTGACGAACATGACGAGCCCGACGCCCAGCAGGACCACCCGGGTGCGGGTCGGCCGGAAGGTGACCGGCAGGGCGGGCAGTACGGGCTGGGCGGCGGACTCGCTCATGGGGTGCTCGGTTCTACGAAAGGACGTACGGCGTACGGATGGGCGTACCGGGCGATCCGGCGGGGCCGGTTCGCGGACGGATCAGAGCCGGCAGGCGTGGATCGAGGTGGTGAGGATCGCGCGCGCGCCCAGCTCGTACAGGTCGTCCATGATCCGCTGGGCCTCCTTGGCCGGGACCATGGCACGGACGGCGACCCAGCCCTCGTTGTGCAGCGGGGAGACCGTCGGCGACTCCAGGCCCGGGGTGAGGGCCACCGCGCGCTCCAGGTGCTCGGCGCGGCAGTCGTAGTCCATCATCACGTAGCTGCGGGCCACCAGGACGCCCTGGAGGCGGCGCAGGAACTGCTGGGCCTGCGGGTCGTCCGGGTCGGTGGTGCTGCCCCGGATGACCACGGCCTCGGAGGTCATGATCGGCTCGCCGATGACCTCCAGGCCGGCGTTGCGCAGGCTGGTGCCGGTCTCGACGACGTCCGCGATGATCTGGGCGACGCCGAGCTGGATGGCGGTCTCGACCGCGCCGTCGAGGTGCACGACGGAGGCGTCGATGCCCTTCTCGGCGAGGTGCTTGGCGACGATGCCCTCGTAGGAGGTGGCGATCGTCATGCCGGTGAAGTCCTCGGGGCCCTTCGCCGTGCCGGGGATGGTGGCGTAGCGGAAGGTGGACCGGCCGAAGTTCAGCGGCAGGATCTCCTCGGCGCTGGCGCCGGAGTCGAGCAGCAGGTCGCGGCCGGTGATGCCGATGTCGAGCTTGCCGGAGGACACGTAGATCGCGATGTCCTTGGGGCGGAGGTAGAAGAACTCCACCTCGTTCTCGGGGTCGACGACCACGAGCTCCTTGGACTCCTTGCGCATCCGGTAGCCGGCCTCATGGAGCATCGCCGACGCCGGTCCGGAGAGGGAACCCTTGTTGGGGACGGCGATGCGCAGCATGGGGCTTCCTTTGGTGCGTGGGTGCGAAAAAGGGGTGTGTGCGTGCGGGCCGGTCTAGAGGTGGGCGTAGACGTCGTCGAGGGAGATCCCGCGCGCGACCATCATCACCTGGACGTGGTAGAGCAGCTGCGAGATCTCCTCGGCGGCGGCTTCCTTGCCCTCGTACTCGGCGGCCATCCAGACTTCGGCGGCCTCCTCGACGACCTTCTTGCCGATGGCATGGACTCCCTTGCCGACCAGCTCGGCGGTGCGGGAGGTGCTCGGGTCGCCGTTGGCTGCCTTGAGCTGGAGCTCGGTGAAGAGCGCCTCGAAGGTCTTGGGTGTGTTCGCCATGATGGTCCTCAGAATAGAGGGTCCGCCCCTGCCGGTTAGCGCCAGGGTTCGCTGACGGTGCGCAGGGTCATGGCGGTGGCGACGGCGGCGGTGACCGCTTCGTGCCCCTTGTCCTCGTTCGACCCTTCGAGGCCGGCGCGGTCCAGCGCCTGCTCGTCGTTGTCGCAGGTCAGTACGCCGAAGCCGACGGGGACTCCGGTGTCGAGCGATACCTGCACCAGGCCCTGGGTGACGCCTTGGCACACGTACTCGAAGTGCGGGGTGCCGCCGCGGATGACCACTCCGAGGGCGACGATGGCATCGTAGCCGCGACCGGCCAGTACCTTCGCCACCACCGGCAGCTCGAAGCTGCCCGGGACGCGCAGCAGGGTGGGCTCGTCGATGCCCAGCTCGTGCAGGGCGCGCAGGGCGCCGTCGACGAGGCCGTCCATGACCTTCTCGTGCCACTGGGCCGCGATCACGGCCACCCGCAGGTCTCCGCAGTTCTTGACACTCAGTTCGGGTGCGCCCTTGCCGCTCACAGCTCTCCTCGGTGCGTTGGTTCTTTTTCGCTTGCGTTGTCTGTCAGATGTCGGGTGCTGCTGGTGTTGCTGGTGTTGCTGGTTCAGGTGTTACTGGTTGCCGCAGGCCGAGACGGACGCCACGCCGTCGAGCCAGGGCAGGTCGTGCCCCATCCGGTCCCGCTTGGTGCGCAGGTACCGCAGGTTGTGCTCGCCCGTCTCGGTCGGCATGGCCTCGCGGCTGACGACCTCGATGCCGTGCCGGACCAGGGCCTCGGCCTTCTGGGGGTTGTTCGTCATCAGGCGGGTGCTGCGCACCCCCAGGTCGGCGAGCATCTGGGCGCCCGCCCCGTAGTCGCGGGCGTCGGCGGGCAGGCCCAGCTCCAGGTTGGCGTCCAGGGTGTCGCGGCCGCGCTCCTGGAGTTCGTACGCGCGCAGCTTGGCCAGCAGGCCGATGCCGCGGCCCTCGTGGCCGCGCAGGTAGACGACGACCCCGCGGCCCTCGGCCTTGATCCGCTCCATGGAGGCGTGCAGCTGGGGGCCGCAGTCGCAGCGCTGGGACTGGAAGATGTCGCCGGTCAGGCACTCGGAGTGCATCCGGGTCAGGACGTCGCGGCCGTCCCCGATGTCCCCGTGGACCAGGGCGATGTGCTCGACCCCGTCGACGGTGGAGCGGTAGCCGTACGCCGTGAAGTGCCCGAAGGCGGTCGGCAGGCTGACCTCGGCCTCGCGGCGCACGGTCGGCTCGGCGGAGCGGCGGTAGGCGACCAGGTCCTCGATGGAGATGATCGTCAGGCCGTGCTTGCGGGCGAAGGGGATCAGCTCGGGCAGCCGGAGCATGACCCCGTCCTCACCGGCGATCTCGACGATCGCGCCCGCCGGGCGCAGGCCCGCGAGGCGGGCGAGGTCGACGGCGGCCTCGGTGTGGCCGTTGCGGACCAGGACGCCGCCGGGCTTGGCGCGCAGCGGGAAGACGTGGCCCGGGCGGACGAAGTCGTCCGCGGTGGACGCGCCGCTCGCCAGCAGCCGCAGGGTGGTGGCGCGGTCGGCGGCGGAGATGCCGGTGGAGACGCCGTGCGCGGCGCTCGCGTCGACGGAGACGGTGAAGGCGGTCTGCATCGACTCGGTGTTGCGCGCCACCATCTGCGGCAGTTCCAGGCGGTCCAGCTCGGGACCCTCCATGGGCGCGCAGATCAGGCCGCGGCACTCGCTCATCATGAACGCGATGATCTCGGGGGTGGCCATCTCGGCCGCGATGACGAGGTCGCCCTCGTTCTCGCGGTTCTCGTCGTCCACCACGACGACCGGGCGGCCCGCCGCGATGTCGCGGATCGCCTGCTCGACCGGGTCGAGCAGGAAGGACTCGGTGTCGCTCTCGTTGGGCACGGGCTTGAGGGTCATGCCGTTGCTCCTTCCAGGGCCGGTGCGTCGGTGGTGGTGCGCGAGCGCTGGTACCAGTCGTAGGCGCCCCACAGCACGAGGGCGAAGTAGACGACGTAGACGAGGCCCGAGAAGACCAGACCGCTCTGGAATGCGAGCGGAACGCCGACGAGGTCGACCAGCAGCCACGCGAACCAGAACTCGACGAGACCGCGGGCCTGGGCCACCATCGCCACGATGGTGCCGACGAAGATGTAGGCGTCCGCCCACGGGCTCCAGGAGAGCGAGGGGACGAGGGTGAAGAGGCCGCCGACCGCGGCGGTGCCCAGCGCCGCGCCCGCCAGCAGCAGGCCGCGCTCGGTCCAGGTGGCGGTGCGCACGGCGATGGAGCCGTCCTGGGCCTGCTGCTTGCCGCGCTGCCAGGCGCGCCAGCCCCAGAGGGCCACGGCGATGACCAGGAGCTGCTTGCCGACGCCGCCCGCGAGGTGGGCGGTGGCGTAGGCGCCGACCAGGATGAGGCCGGAGAGCAGCTGGGCGGGCCAGGTCCATATGGAGCGGCGCCAGCCGAGGGCGAGGGCCGCCAGGCCCATCAGGTTGCCGATCATGTCCGACCAGATGACCTTCTGGCCGAAGACGGCGAAGGCCTCGGTGTTGAGCCAGGAGAGCGCGCTCACCGGTCCGTCTCCTTCGTGGTCCCGTCGGCCGCGGACGCGGCGGCGGTCAGCGGGTCGACCCCGGCGGCCAGGAGGCGCTCGACGTACTTCGCGAGGACGTCGACCTCCAGGTTGACCGGGTCGCCGGGCTGCTTGATGCCGAGCGTGGTCAGGTTCAGCGTGGTGGGGATGAGGCTGATGGTGAAGAAGTCGGCGGCGGCCTCGACCACGGTGAGGCTGACGCCGTCGACCGTGATGGAGCCCTTCTCGACCACGTACCGGGCCAGCCGGGCCGGCAGCGAGACCTTGACGAGTTCCCAGTGCTCGGAGGGGGTGCGGGAGAGGATCCGGCCGGTGCCGTCCACGTGGCCCTGGACCAGGTGTCCGCCGAGGCGGCCGCCGAGGGCCATCGGGCGCTCCAGGTTGACCCGGGATCCCTTGGCCAGGGCGCCGAGGCTGGAGCGGTCGAGGGTCTCCTGCATGACGTCGGCGGTGAACTCGCCGTCCCCGGTCTCCACGACCGTCAGACAGACGCCGTTGACGGCGATCGAATCCCCGTGCTTGGCGCCTTCGGTGACGACGGGTCCGCGCAGCCGGAAGCGGGAGGCCTCCGTGAGCTGCTCGACGGCGGTGACCTCGCCCAGTTCTTCGACGATTCCGGTGAACACTCAGTGCTCCTTGAGGGCGGTGAGGGCGGTGGGGACGGCGTCGGCCGCGGGAACGGCGGTGACGCGCAGATCGGGACCGAGGCGGACCACCTCGGTGATCTCCAGGCGCAGGGCCTGGCCGAGCGTGGTGATCCCGGCGTCGGCGAGGGCGTTGGGGCCCGCGCCGAGGAGGACCGGGGCGAGGTAGCCGACGACCCGGTCGACGGCTCCCGCGGCGACGAAGGCGCCGGCCAGGGTCGGCCCGCCTTCGACGAGGACGGAGCGCACCCCGCGGGCGGACAGCTCGGCGAGGAGCGCGTCCACGGAGATGCCGTGCTTGTCGTGGGGCAGCCGGGCCACCTCGACGCCCGCCAGGTGGCGGGTGTCGGCGTCCTCGGCGACGGCCACCAGGGTGGGGGCGGCCTCGTCGAGGATCCGGGCGGTGGGCCGGATGGTGGCGCGGGTGTCGAGGACGACGCGCAGGGGCTGGCGGGCGCCCTCGACGCCGCGGACCGCGAGGTGCGGGTCGTCGGCGCGCAGGGTGCCCGAGCCGACGACGACCGCGTCGGCCTCGGCGCGCAGCCGGTGGACGTCGGCGCGGGACTCGGGGCCGCTGATCCAGCGGCTGGTCCCGTCGGCGGCGGCGACCCGGCCGTCCAGGGTGGCGGCGTACTTCCAGAGGACGTAGGGGCGGCCCAGGCGTACGGAGGTCAGCCAGGGCAGGTTCCCCGCCTCGGCCTCGCCGCGCAGCAGCCCGCCCAGGACCTCGATCCCGGCGCCCTGCAGGGTGGCGGCGCCGCCGCTGGCCTGCGGGTTCGGGTCGGGGACGGCGTAGACGACACGGGTGATCCCGGCGTCGCGCAGGGCCTCGGCGCAGGGGCCCGTACGGCCGGTGTGGTTGCAGGGTTCGAGGGTGACGTAGGCGGTGGCGCCGCGGGCGGCGTCCCCTGCGGCACGCAGGGCGTGCACCTCGGCGTGCGGGCCGCCGGCCCGCTGGTGCCAGCCCTCGCCGACGGTCCGGCCTTCGGCATCGGTGATGACGCAGCCGACGACGGGGTTGGGGCTGGTGAAGCCGAGGCCGCGGGCGGCCAGCTCGATGGCACGCCGCATGGCGTGCGTGTCGTTCGCGTCGGCGCGTGTCGCCACCGGGTCCTCCTGCCTCATCGGGCACGGACTCCGGGGCCTGTCGGGATACGACAGATGAAGCGGGTAGCACACGCGGGGACGCCGGGGCCGGGATTCCGGTCCGTCCGAGACGTATCCCCTGGGGGTTACGCCGACGAACCGCCGACGGCGGCGTACCGGTGACTGGCCCGCCGCGCACTGCCTCCCATCCGGACTTTAACCGTCGGTCCAGGAATTTCACCTGGTCAACCGGCCGCTGGCTGCGGACGGGTCGCGGACTATAACCGCCGGTTCGGAATTACACCGACCCCGGAGTGCGCTGCTACTGGTACTAGGGCCAGTGTGCCACGAGTGATCGGAAGCCATGCCCGCAAGTACTTGTGGCCTGGCTCACACGTTCGGCGCAATTTCCGTGCGACATCCGGCGCGGCATCCCGAGGGTTCAGCTTTGGTCCAGACCTATTGACGGTCTGGTCTAGTCCTCTTAACGTTCCCTTCATCTTCCCCGGGAGCCGGCCCTCCGATGTGCGCACGTCACGGGCCAACCAGCGCCACTTTTACGCACGTTGTGTCCGATTACCTCCCCTCCCCAGGAGGCACAATGCCGTCCCCCACGCGCACCCGGGCCATGCTCCTGGCCTCCGGTGCCGCCATCGCAGGCCTGCTGATCGGCGGCCTCTCCGCGGGCGTGTCGCACGCGGCCGACAACGAGAGCTGTCGTCCCGACGGGCTGTACAAGACCCCGGGCGTCGACGTCCCCTACTGCTCGGTCTACGACGCCGAGGGCCGCGAGAAGATGGGCCCCGACCACCAGCGACGGGTCATCGGCTACTTCACCGGCTGGCGCACCGGCAAGGACGGCACCCCCGCCTACCTGGCCAACAACATCCCGTGGGACAAGGTCACCCACCTCAACTACGCCTTCGGCCACGTCGGCTCCGACAACAAACTGTCGGTCGGCGCGGACGGCCCGAACAACGCGGCCACCGGGATGACCTGGCCGGGCGTCGCGGGCGCGGAGATGGACCCCTCGCTCCCCTACAAGGGCCACTTCAACCTGCTGAACAAGTTCAAGAAGCAGTACCCCAACGTCAAGACGCTGATCTCGGTCGGCGGCTGGGCGGAGACCGGCGGCTACTTCGGCGACGACGGCAACCGGGTGAACTCCGGCGGCTTCTACTCCATGGCCACCAACGCCGACGGCTCGGTCAACCAGGCCGGCATCGACACCTTCGCGAACTCCTCCGTCGACTTCATCCGCACGTACGGGTTCAACGGCGTCGACATCGACTACGAGTACCCGACCACGATGAAGGACGCGGGCAACCCGCTCGACTGGCAGCTCTCCAACGCCCGCCGCGCGGGCCTGGTCAAGGGCTACGCCGCGCTGATGAAGTCGCTGCGCGAGAAGCTCGACCGCGCGGGCGCCGCCGACGGCAAGCACTACCTGCTCTCCGTCGCCGCCCCCTCCTCCGGCTACCTGCTGCGGGGCATGGAGACGTTCCAGATGCAGAAGTACCTGGACTACGTCAACATCATGTCCTACGACCTGCACGGCGCCTGGAACGAGTACGTCGGCCCCAACGCCTCCCTCTTCGACGACGGCAAGGACGCCGAACTGGCCTCCGCGGGCGTCTACTCGACCTCCCAGTACGGCGGCATCGGGTACCTGAACTCCGACTGGGCCTACCACTACTTCCGCGGCTCGATGCCGGCGGGCCGCATCAACATGGGCCTGCCCTACTACACCCGCGGGTTCAAGAACGTACAGGGCGGCACGGACGGCCTGTGGGGCAAGGCCCCGGCCACCAACTGCCCGGCGGGCGCGGGTCTGACCAAGTGCGGTGACGGCGCGGTCGGCATCGACAACCTGTGGCACGACCTGGACACCAACGGGGTCGAGGCCCCGGCCGGCTCCAACCCGATGTGGCACGCCAAGAACCTGGAGAAGGGGGTCGTCGGCGACTACGTCACCAAGTACGGCTTCCCGGCGAACACCACCCTGACCGGCACCTACGTCCGCAAGTACGACTCCACGCTGGTCGCGCCGTGGCTGTGGAACGACCAGAAGAAGGTCTTCCTCTCCACCGAGGACGAGCAGTCGGTGGGCGCCAAGGCCGACTACGTGGTCAACAAGGGCATCGGCGGCACGATGGTGTGGGAGCTGGCGGGCGACTACGCCTACAACTCCGCCAAGGGCCAGTACGAGATGGGCAGCACGCTCACCACGGCGATGTACGACAAGTTCAAGGCGGCCGCCCCGTACGGCGCCAAGCGGGCCACGATCACCATGCCGACCGAGTCGATCAAGGTGGACACCGAGTTCGGCCAGTTCCCGCTGGGCGACTCGAACTACCCGATCAGTCCCAAGCTGAAGATCACCAACAACACCACGGCCACCCTGCCCGGCGGCACGGAGTTCCAGTTCGACTACTCCTCCTCCGCGCCGAACAACGCCAAGGACCAGTCCGGCTGGGGCACCACGGTGATCCGCAGCGACCACACGGGCACCAACGTGGGCGGCCTCAAGGGCGACTACAACCGGGTCTCGCTGAAGCTGCCGAGCTGGCAGACGCTGGCCCCGGGGGCCTCGGTGGAGCTGGACTTCGTCTACTACCTGCCGACCTCCACCCCGTCCAACTGGACGGTGACCTTCGGCGGCAAGACCTACGGCATCGCCGGTGACCTGGCGCGCGGCACCACGGTGGTCGAGCCGGGGGGCCCGACCACCCCGCCCACCACCCCGCCGACGACTCCCCCGACCACGCCTCCGACGACTCCGCCCACCACCCCGCCGACCACGCCGCCCACCACGCCTCCGGGCGGGACCTGCACCAGCCCGGCGTACGTGGCGGGCAACACCTACACCGGCGGCTCGGTCGTCTCGCACAAGGGCCACAACTGGAAGGCCCAGTGGTGGACGCAGAACGAGGAGCCCGGCACCACCGGTGACTGGGGCGTCTGGAAGGACCAGGGCGCCTGCTGACCCGGTGCACCCGGTGGATCCGGTGCACCCGTAGGACACGAGGACCCGGTGGCCCGGCGGCCACCGGGTCCTCGTACGTGCATGTCACATTTCCCTGCGCCGTTCAGTCAATGCTGACGAGGGGCGCGCCGTGTGCCCCGTCGGCAGCGGCGAAAGGCGGACACCATGAGCACCATCCTCGTCACCGGGGGCACCGGAACCCTCGGCTCGCTGGTCAGCGAGCGGCTGCGGGCCGCGGGCCACGAGGTCCGCGTGCTGAGCCGCCACTCCCCGCAGTACCCCGTCGACCTGCGCGACGGCGGCGGGCTGGACGCGGCGATGGCGGGTGCGGACGTGGTCGTGCACTGCGCGAGCAGCCCGCGCGGGGGCGACGACGTGGCCGCCCGGCACCTGATCGACGCGGCCCGGCGGGCCGGGACCGCGCACCTCGTCTACATCTCGATCGTCGGCGTGGACGTGGTCCCCTTCGGCTACTACACGATGAAGCTGAAGGTGGAGCGGATGCTGGAGGCGTCGGGGCTCGGCGTGACGATCCTGCGGACCACCCAGTTCCACGACCTGGTGGCCCAGGCGGTGGGCACGGCGGCGAAGCTGCCGGTGGTGCCGGTGGTGCCGCTGCCGAAGGGGGTCCAGGTGCAGCCGATCGCGGTCGACGAGGTCGCGGACCGGCTCGCGGAGCTGGCCGTGGCGCCCCCGGCGGGCCGGGTGGAGGACATGGGCGGCCCCGAGGTGCGGACCCTGGCCGACCTGGGCCGCGCGTATCTGGCCGCACGCGGCAGCCGCCGCCGCGTCGTCACCTTCCCGCTGGCGGGCCGGGCCTACGCCGCCTTCCGCCGCGGCGGCCACCTGACCCCGGAGCACGCGGTGGGCCGAGTCACCTTCGCCGACTTCCTGGCCGCCTCCGCACACCGCTGAACGGGGCGAATCCAGCCTCGCCGGCGTTTGAGGCGCCCCCGGAGGGCCCACCGAGCAGCCACGCAGGCCCGAGGCGGGCCTAATCCAGCCCCGCCGGCGTTTGAGGCGCCCCCGGAGGGCCCACCGAGCGGCCACGCGAGCCCGGGCGGCGGGTGTCCGGTGCGGCGCACGTGCCTCCGGCGGGCCCTCAATCGCCGGGCAGGCTGAGGGTGCACCGGTCACCGCACCGGTTACGGCGCCCCGAACAGGGCGTCCTGGGCGGATTCCCGGGCGGCCAGCCGGGCGCCCTCCAAGACCGCCGGATCCCCGAGGGTGGTCGCGCGGACCTCGGTCGGCACCGGGGTCAGGAGCGCGAGCCGGCCCGCGACCCTGGCGGCGAGGGCCGGGCCGCCCGCACGGCCCAGCTCGCCCCCGAGGACCACGCAGCCGGGGTCGAGTACAGCCGTCACCGCGGCCACCCCCAGGGCGAGCCGCTCGGCATAGGCGTCGAGGAACTCCTCCCCGGCGGCTCCGGCGGCCGCTTCCTCCACCGGCCCGGTGAATCCGTGCGCGGCCGCCAGCGCGGCCACCGCCCCGCGCCCGACCAGCCCGTGGAAGCCGCCGCCGCAGTCGGTGGCGGAGGGCAGCCCCACCGTGCCCGGCACCGGCAGGAAGCCGATCTCGCCCGCTCCCCCGGACGCGCCGCGGCGCAGCCGCCCGTCCAGGACCACGGCGGCGCCGACCCCGGCACCCAGCCACAGCAGGACGAAGGAGTCGACGTCGCGGGCCGCGCCCATGCGCTGTTCGGCCAGGGCGGCGAGGTTGGTCTCGTTCTCGACGACGACCACGGCGGGCAGACGCCGCTGGAGCGCGGCGACCAGGTCCCGGTGCCAGGCGGGCAGTCCGCGCAGGTCGCGCAGTTCGCCGCTGGCGGGGGCGACCAGGCCGGGCGCGCCTATGACGACGGTGTGCAGGGGCGTCGCGCCCGCTTCCCGGGTGAGTTCCTCCAGCCGGGTCACGGCCTCCTCGACGGCGTCGGCGGGGAGCCGGGCCTCGGCGAGCGGGCGGCCGAGCAGGTCGGTGATCACCGCGGTCGCGCCGTCGGTCCGTACGTCCAGGGCGGCGAGGTGGGCGAGGCGGGCGACGATCCCGTAGAGCCGGGCGTTCGGTCCGCGCCGCTGTTCGCCCGACGCGCCGACGACCTCGATCAGTCCGGCGCCGGTGAGGCGTTCGACGAGATCGGCGACGGAGGGGCGGGAGAGTCCGGTCAGCTGCTTGAGTTGGGGTGCGGTGAGCGGCCCTTCTTCCTGGAGGAGCCGGAGCGCGAGCCGGTCGTTCATCGCCCGGGCCGTGCTCGGCGAGGCGGGCGAGGGAGCGGCGGATGCGGGTGCGGAGGTCACCAGGCCATCCTAGGAGGGACGGAAGAGTTATTATCAGGCAGGGTCCCTGATAGTTTGGATCCCATGACCGGGGAAACGGATCTCACACCGCGCCGCCTGCGCCGCGCACGCTTCGCCATAGCCGCCGTCTTCTGCGCCCACGGCGCGGTCACCGGCAGCTTCGCCACCCGGATCCCCTGGATCCAGGAACACGCCCAGCTCAGCGCGGGCACCCTGGGCATGGCCCTCGCCTTCCCCGCGGTCGGCGCGGCGCTCGCGATGCCGCTGGCCGGGCGCATCAACCACCGCTTCGGCGCCCGCAACGCGCTGCGCGGCCTGCTCGCGATGTGGACCCTCTCCCTCATCCTGCCGAGCCTCGCCCCGAACCTCCCCGCCCTCTGCTTCCTGCTCTTCGTCTACGGCGCGACCGCGGGCATGTCGGACGTCGCGATGAACGCGCTCGGCGTCGAGACCGAGAACCGGCTCGGCCGCTCGATCATGTCCTCGCTGCACGGCATGTGGAGCGTGGGCGCCCTGCTCGGCTCGGCCGCCGGTACGGTCGCCGCGCACGCCGGAGCCGACGCCCGGCTGCACCACCTGATCGCCGCGCTCGCGCTGACCGCCGTCGGGCTGGTCGCCGTGCGCGGGGTGCTCGACCTGCGCGGCGGCCAGGACGAGGAGGCGCCCGCGCACTTCGCGCTGCCGCCGAAATCGGCGCTGGTCATCGGCGCGATCGGCTTCTGCGCGGTCTTCGCGGAGGGCGCGAGCATGGACTGGTCGGCGGTCTACTTCCGGGACGTGCTGCACACCGACGCCGGTCTCGCCGCCGCCTCCACCACGATGTTCGCGCTCACCATGGCCGCGGCCCGGCTCGCGGGCGACAAGGTGGTGGACCGTTTCGGCGCGGTGCGCACCGTCCGGGCCGGCGGGGCGCTGGCCACGGCGGGCGGCCTGCTGGTGGTCTTCGTCCGGCAGCCCGCGGGATCGCTCGCGGGCTTCGGCCTGATCGGGCTCGGCATCGCGGTGGTGGTCCCGCTGGCCTTCGCGGCCGCCGCGCGCAGCGGTCCGGCCCCGGCCCAGGCCATCGCCGGAGTCGCGACGATCACCTACACCTCCGGGCTGATCGCGCCCTCCGCGATCGGCGCGGTGGCCGACGCGACCTCGCTGGTGGTGTCCTTCGGGCTGGTCACGCTGCTGGCGCTGGCCCTGGTCGCGGGGGCGACCGTACTGCGCGCCCGGCCCGGCGCCGAACCGGGCCCGGCGGACCCCGAGACCGACCCCGTAACCTCTCCCGCGGCCGACCCCGCGACAGGCAATCAGGACGAACCTGCCGCTATCCGGCCGTAATATGACCTCGATATGACCTCGGCCGTCCTCCGGCCGGTCTTCGATCCCCCCACACCCGGTCGGCGCCTGCGGCCCGCACCGCGAAACGGAGTTTCACCATGGGCCTCGGCGTGCGCTGGACCCTGCACGGCGACGGACGGACACCCGCCCCCGGCGCGGTCGTCCGGCCGGACGAGCGGCTCTCGTGGCCGCGCACCGCGGGGCTCGGCGCCCAGCACGTCGTCGCCATGTTCGGTGCGAGCTTCGTCGCGCCGGTCCTCATGGGCCTGGATCCGAACCTGGCCATCATGATGTCCGGTGTCGCGACGGTGATCTTCCTGCTCGCGACCCGCGGCCGGATCCCGTCCTACCTCGGCTGCTCCCTCTCCTTCGTCGGCGTCGCCGCGGCGATCCGGGCGGGCGGCGGCAGCAGCGCGACCGTCACCGGCGCCGTCCTCGTCGTCGGCGCGGCCCTCTTCCTCGCCGGGCTCGCCGTACGGTACTTCGGCGCGCGGATCATCCACGCGGCGATGCCGCCCGTGGTCACCGGCGCCGTCGTGATGCTGATCGGCTTCAACCTCGCGCCGGTCACCGCCTCGACGTACTGGCCCCAGGACCAGTGGACCGCGCTGCTGGTGATGGCCTTCACCGGGCTCGCGGTGGTGTGCCTGCGCGGGTTCTGGTCGCGGATCGCGATCTTCCTCGGGCTGCTCTTCGGCTACGGGATCTCCGCCCTCTTCGACCTGCTCTTCGGCAAGATCCACTCCACCATGGGCGGCGGCGCCGCCGTCGACCACTGGCGCCTGGACCTCTCCGGGGTGGGCAAGGCCGACTGGATCGGCCTGCCCTCCTTCCACGCCCCGCAGTTCGAGTGGTCGGCGATCCTGATCGCCCTGCCCGTGGTCATCGCCCTGATCGCCGAGAACGCCGGGCACATCAAGGCCGTCGGCGAGATGACCGGCGACCCGCTGGACGACCAGCTCGGCACCGCGATCGCCGCCGACGGCGCCGCCTCGATGCTCTCCACCGCGCTCGGCGGTCCGCCGAACACCACGTACTCCGAGAACATCGGCGTCATGGCCGCCACCCGCGTCTACTCCACCGCCGCCTACTGGGCGGCCGCCGGATTCGCGCTGCTCTTCGGCCTGTGCCCCAAGTTCGGCGCGGTCGTCGCGGCCATCCCGGGCGGGGTGCTCGGCGGGATCACCGTCATCCTCTACGGCATGATCGGCCTGCTCGGCGCCCAGATCTGGATCAACGGCGGGGTGGACCTGCGCAATCCGCTGAACCTGGTGCCGGCCGCGGCGGGCATCATCATCGGCGTCGGCGGGGTCAGTCTGAAGATCAGCGACAACTTCCAGCTGGGCGGCATCGCGCTGGGCACGATCGTGGTCATCACCGGCTACCACGTGCTGCGCTACTTCGCCCCGGCGCACATGAAGGAGCAGGAGCCGCTGCTCGACTCGGGGACGTCGACGTACGACGCCCCCGACGCCCCCGACGCCCCGGGCTCCTCGGCAAGGCCTTCCTGACCCACCCGGTGCGGGCAGGTTCGCCCGAACCGGCGAAGTACCGGGCCAAGTCTCCCGGTAACCGCCGCCACCTGCGAACCTGCCTCCCATGGAAGCGGTGCTCGCGCGGATGCGCGCCCTGGACGAGCGACTGCCCGAACACGACGGCGTCGCCGTCTTCAACCGGGTGTACCTGACGGTGACCGAGAACCTGCACCGCCGCATCGAGCACGGGGGTTTCCCCGGGCCGCGCCGGGCGGCGGTGCTGAGCGTGCGGTTCGCCGAGCGGTACCTCATGGCCGTCGACGCGGCCGCCGAGGGGGACCGTACGCCCTCCTGCTGGCGGCCGCTCTTCCAGTACCGGCGCCACCCCGGCGTACGGCCGCTCCAGCACGCTCTCGCCGGGATCAACGCGCACATCGGGCACGACCTGGCCCTCGCCGTGGTCACCACCTGCCGCGCCCTGGACTGCGAACCGGCCGCCCTGGAGGCCGACTTCGACCGCGTCGGCGACACCCTGGTCGCCCTGGAGGAACGCATCCGGGAAGACCTGATGCCCGGCCCGGACCTGCTGGAGATCGCCGACCCGCTGACCCACCTGATCGGCTCGTGGAGCCTGCAGCGCGCCCGCGACGGCGCCTGGGCCTCGGCCCGCCTGCTGTGGACCCTGCGCCGCTCCCCCGACCTGGCCGAGGAGTTCGAGGAGTCCCTGGACGCGGGCGTCGGCCTGGTCGGCCGCTGCCTGCTCACCCCGGTGCGGCAGAAATCCGGCGCGACCTGGCCGGTGCGGTTCTAACCTCGGTCCGTGACCAGCTTCGCCACCCACCGCTTCCGGGTCCACGACCGGACCCATCCACCGCACCGTCGCCTGAGCGCCCTGCGCACCTGCCTCACCGAGTTCGCCCCCTGGCGGGAACGGCGCACGGCCCAGAAGCACGCCGGGGTGCGGATCCCCCGATCCCGCGGAGCCGCCGAGAGGTCCCCGTGTGCTGCCCGGCTGTGGCCGGTGTCGCCTCCGGCGGCGCCTCAAACGCCGGCGGGGCTGGCTTGGCCGGCCAGGGCGATATGGCGGCGGGAGGCGTAGCAGGGCGCGCATGGAAACGGGCCGCCGTCGCGCTCGTGGCGCGGGGGCGGCCCGTTGTCAGGGGGAGGTGCCGGGGACGGTCAGTCCTCGGGCAGCTCTACCGGGGCGATGGCGTCGTAGAGGTCGCCGGGGCCCGGGTTGGTGGCGTCGGTCCCGCCGCCGAGGTGGTGCATGACGCCCCACACCGCGTTCAGCGCGGTCTGCACGGCGCCCTCGGCCCAGCCCGCCGTCCAGGAGATGTCGTCGCCCGCGAGGAAGATGCCGCGCTTGTCCTCAGGGAGGCGGTCCTGCATGAAGTGGGTGAACAGGCGCCGCTGGTAGCGGTAGTGGCCCGGCAGGTTCGCCTTGAACGCGCCCATGAAGTAGGGCTCGTTCTCCCACGACACGGTGACGGGGTTGCCGATGATGTGGCGGCGGATGTCGACCTTGGGGTAGATCTCGCCGAGGGACTTCAGCATGACCTCCATCCGCTCGTTCGCGGACAGCGGCAGCCACTTCAGGCTGTCGTCGCACCAGGTGTACGAGAGGCAGATGGTGGCGGGCTGGTCCGGGCCGTTGTCCAGCAGGTACGTGCCGCGCGTCATCCGGTCGGTCAGCGTCATCGACATGACGTCGCGGCCGGTGTCCTCGTCCTTGTCCAGCCAGAACGGCCGGTCCACGGGGATGAAGAGCTTGCTCGACTCCATGTAGTGGGTGCGCTCGATCGCCGTCCAGTGGTCGATCGGGAAGAGCGTGTCATCGCACTCGATCTTGGACAGCAGCATCCACGACTGGGCCGTGAAGATCGCGGCGCGGTACGTACGGATGTCCCCGGACGCGTCGGTGACGGTGATCCGGTTGCCCGCCGTACGGTGCAGCCGGGTCACGGCCGGGCGCGGGGTGCCCTCGTGCAGGGTGGACAGCGAGGTGCCCTGGGCCCAGTGGACGATCTTCTCGGGGGCGCGGTCCCACATCCGCAGCGGCAGCTGCTGCGAGCCGCCGACGATGCCCTGGTGGTGGTCGTCCGCCTCGGTGTAGACGACGCGGAGGATCTCCAGGATGGAGTTCGGGAAGTCGGTGTCCCAGCCGCCGGTGCCGAAGCCGACCTGGCCGAAGATCTCCCGCTTGCGGAAGGACTGGAAGGCCTTCGACTCGCACAGGAAGCCGTAGAAGGTCTGGTTGTCGAGCTTCTCGACGAGCTTGGCCCAGATCTCGCGGATGCGCGGGACGTCCCGCTCGCGCATCGCGGTGTTCATGTCGGAGAAGTCGGCGCCCTCGTCGAGGCAGTCGTTCCACGCGGCGGCGACGTCGCGGTAGATCTGCGGGAGGTCGGCGATGGTCTCGGCGTAGTGCGACTCGCCCTTGAGGTCCACGACCGTGGAGGGGGTGGCCGGGGAGAGCGGGTTCGGGAACGGCTCGGTGACCAGGCCCACCAGGTCGATGTAGTGCTGGAGCGCGGTGGAGGACGGCGGGAAGCGCATGGCGCCCATCTCCGCGGTCAGCCCCTCCGTGCCGGTGCCCTCGAAGCCGACGGTGCGCAGCCGGCCGCCGATCTGGTCGGCCTCGTAGACGACGGGCTTGAGGCCCATCTTCATCAGCTCGTAGGCGGAGATGATGCCGGAGAGCCCGCCGCCGATGACGGCGACCTCCGTGCCGTGCTCGGTCGCCGGTATCTGACCCAGGCCCGCCGGGTGGGCGAGGAAGTCGTCGTAGGCGTACGGAAAGTCCGGGCCGAACATGGTGATCGGCGGCTGTCCGTCGCTGTGCGGGACGGCGGTGGTGGGCACCGTGGACGTCATGGGGCACGTCTCCTTGCGGCAGAGCTGGGGGGAAGGGGTCAGATCAGGGAGGCGTAGAGCCCGGGGCGGCGGTCGCGCAGGTACGGATTGTTCGCGCGCGAGGCCTGGAGCAGCTCGGGGTCGACCTCGCCGAACACCAGCTCCTCGCCGCGGCCCGCACGGGCGCGGGTCGCGCCGTCGGGGGCGGCCAGCGAGCTGAGGCCGACGAACTCGAACTCGCCCTCGGGGCCCGTGCGGTTGACGTACGCGATGTACATCTGGTTCTCGAAGGCCCGTACCGGCACGAGCTGCTCGGCGACGAACTGGAAGGGGTGCATCTGCGCCGTCGGCACGAGGAGCAGGTCCGTGCCGGCCAGGGCGTGGGCACGGACGTTCTCCGGGAACTCGACGTCGTAGCAGATCATGATGCCGACGCGGAGGCCGTCCAGATCGGCCTGGACGACGGGGGTGTCGCCGGGGGTGAAGGCGTCCTGCTCGAAGCAGCCGAAGAGGTGGGTCTTGCGGTAGTTCGCGAGCGGGGCGCCGTCGCGGCCGATGAGCTGGGCGGAGTTGTAGACGGCCGCGCCGTCCCGCTCGGGGTAGGCGTACAGCACGGCCACCCCGTGGCGGCGGGCGATCTCGCCGACGGCGACGGCGGACGGGCCGTCGCTGGGCTCGGCGAGCGCCGCGATCTCCTGGACCTCCAGGGCGTACCCGGTGAGGAACATCTCGGAGCTCACGAGGAGCCCGGCCCCGCTCTGCGCGGCGCGGGCGGCGGCCTCGTCGAGGGCCTTCAGGTTCCCGGCGACATCGCCGAGCCGTCCGGAACTCTGGAGGAGAGCGGTGCGCAGCGTGGGCATGGACGTCCTCTGGGGCAGGAGGGGCGGGGTCCTATAGACGGTACGGGCGGGCGCGAACGGTCGACAAGGGGTGTCCGTTGCGCGTAACCGAACGATTCGTTGCGTCTTTTGCTCACGCGGCGGCGATTCGTTGCGTCATCCCTCGGGTGTACGCAGCCTTTCGCCTCCGGCGGAGCCACATCCAGCCCGCCCGGCGTTGGAGGGCCCGCGGTCCGCCTCCGGCCCAGCCAAACCCAGCCGGCGCAGCCACATCCAGCCGGCGCAGCCACATCCAGCCCGCCCGGCGTTGGAGGGCCCGCGGTCCGCCTCCGGCCCAGCCAAACCCAGCCGGCGCAGCCACATCCAGCCGGCGCAGCCAAACCCAGCCCGCCCGGCGTTTGAGGGCCCGCCGGAGGCAGCCCCGGCCACCGCCGGGCCGGAAGCCACCGGAGACCTGGCCCCCGAACCGGGCCGGAGGCCGGAGGCCCTACGCCGGGGCGCCGGAGGTGAAGCGGCGCAGGAGCGGGGAGAGGACCAGGACGGACTTCGTCCGCTCCACGAACGGCTCGCCCGCGATCCGCTCCAGCACCCGTTCGAAGTGCCGCATGTCCGAGGCGAAGACCTGCACCAGCGCGTCCGCGTCGCCCGTCACGGTCGACGCGGACACCACCTCGGGGTACCGCTCCAGGCCGCGCCGGATGTCGTCCGGCGAGGTGTTGTGGCGGCAGTAGATCTCGATGAAGCCCTCGGTCTCCCAGCCCATGGCGGCCGGGTCGACGCGGACCGTGAAGCCGGTGATGGCTCCTTCGGCCCGCAGCCGGTCCACGCGGCGCTTGACCGCCGGGGCGGAGAGCCCGACCTCGGAGCCGATGTCCGCGTAGGAACGCCGGGCGTCCTCGGCGAGGGCGTGCACGATGCGTTCGTCGAGATCGTTCAGTCGCACTGCGCGTGGATCACTTCTCTGCTGCGGCCGGTTCTGCTGCGGCCAGTCGGGAGCGGCGGATGCCGTAGAGGAAGTAGACCACGAGGCCCACGGCCATCCAGCCACCGAAGACCTGCCAGGTGACGGCGTCGAGGCTGAGCATGACCCAGCCGCAGGCGAGGAAGCCGAGGATCGGCGTGAGCGGGAACAGGGCCACCTTGAAGGTGCGCGGCAGGTCCGGGCGGGTGAAGCGCAGGATGATGACGGCCACGTTGACCAGGCCGAAGGCGAAGAGCGTGCCGATGCTGGTGGCGTCGGCCAGCTTGCCCAGCGGGATGGTGGCGGCGAGGAGTCCGCAGAAGAGGCCGACGATCGCGACGTTCGCGCGGGGCACGCCGGTGCGCGCGTTGACCTTGCCGAAGGCCTTGGGGACGAGGCCGTCGCGGGACATCGCGAAGAGGATGCGGGTCTGGCCGTAGAGCACGGCGAAGACCACCGAGGCGATGGCGACGACGGCGCCGGCGGCGAGGACAACGCCCCAGAAGGTGTGGCCCGTGACGTCGGTCATGATCTGGGCGAGCGCCGCCTCGGTGCCCTCGAAGTCCTGCCAGGGCATGGCGCCGACGGCGACAAAGGCGACGAGGACGTAGAGGACGGTGACGATCAGCAGCGAGAGCATGATCGCGCGGGGCAGGTCGCGCTTGGGGTTCTTGGCTTCCTCACCGGCGGTGGAGGCGGCGTCGAAGCCGATGTAGGAGAAGAAGAGCGTGCCGGCCGCGGCGGTGATGCCGTCCCTGCCGAGCGGGTTGAAGTTCGCGTAGTTGCCGGACTTGATGCCCACGACGCCGACGCCGATGAAGAGCAGCAGGGTGACGATCTTCACGCCGACCATGATCGAGTTGATCCGGGCGCTCTCCTTGGCTCCGCGCATGAGGAAGACCATGGCGAGCAGGACCACGACGAGCGCCGGCAGGTTGATGAAGCCGCCTTCGCCCAGCGGGGCGGAGATGCTCCCGGGGATCTTGACGCCTATCGTCCCGTCGAGGAATTCGTTGAGGTACTCGCCCCAGCCGACGGCGACCGCCGCGACGGAGACCCCGTACTCCAGGATCAGACACCAGCCGCAGACCCAGGCGACGAGCTCGCCCATGGTGGCGTAGGCGTACGAGTACGAGGATCCGGAGACCGGGACCGATCCGGCCAGCTCCGCGTAGGAGAGGGCGGAGAAGAGCGCGGTCAGGCCCGCGACGATGAAGGAAATCGTGACGGCGGGTCCGGCCTTGGGGACGGCCTCGCCGAGAACGACGAAGATGCCGGTGCCCAGGGTGGCGCCGATGCTGATCATGGTCAGCTGCCACATGGTGAGCGAGCGGCGCAGGGTGCCGCCCTCGCCCTGACCGCCCTCGGCGACCAGCTGGTCGACCGGCTTGCGGCGCAGCAGCGGGTGGGAGGGCCTGCGGGGCGGGGACGCGAGCGGTGGCGCCTGGCCGTGGTCGAGCACGAGGGGACTCCTTCTGACACTGCGGGATCGGAGAAAACGGCGTCGACCGCGGCGATCCTGAGCAGGGACAGGCAGAGCCTGGGCATGGGGGACCGCCGAGCAGGCAGTCGCACCACTCCACGTACAGCGAGTGAGCCTACGAGCTGGGATAAGGCGCCCGTAATGCATCATCCTTGCACATTGCCGCACGATCATTGCGCGGATCTGGCCGGAATGGTCCTTTGTTGCGCGCAGATGATCGATCAATGCGCGGACGCCATCGGACCCCCTTTCTTGACACTTCGTCAGATCTGCCGGAGCGTGCCGCCATGGACGTCGACGAGCGCTGGCTGGACCCCGGCCCCTTCCTGCGCGGGGTGGCCTGGCGGGAACGGGGCCGGGCGGTGCGCGCCGATCCCGCCGACACGGACCGGCTGCCCTGGGACACCGGCGAGCGGGCCACCCTGCCGATCGGGGTGCGGCTGGAGTTCACCGCCGGGCCCGGGGCGCACGCCGTGGAGATCCGCTACCGGGCCACCGTGCCCGGGCCCACCGACGCGCTGCGCGACCTCGCGCACGGCTTCGCCCTGTGGGACCGGTCCGGGCGGCGGGCCGAGGTGTTCACCGACCCGGCCGCGGAGGCCGTCGTACGCATGGGGCTGCCGCCCGGCGGCGGCCCCTTCACCCTCCACCCGCCCGAGGCGCAGGCCCCGCTGGTGCTCGGCCTGCGCGGGGTGGGCGGGCCGCTCGCCCCGGCGCCCGCCGCGCCGCGCTGGGTGGTGCACGGGGACTCCATCACCGAGGGCTGGTGGTCCACCCGCCCCGCCCACGGCTGGCCCGCCGTGACCGGCCGGGCGCTCGGCTGGGACACGGTCAACCTCGGCTACGCGGGGGCCGCCCGCGGCGAGCTGGCCACCGCCGAACAGCTCGCCACCCTGCCCGCCGACGCCCTGACCCTGGCCTTCGGCACCAACTGCTGGTCCCGGGTGCCGTTCTCCGTCCCCCTGCTGTACGAGACCACCCGCGCCTTCGTCGAGATCGTGCGCCAGGGGCACCCCCGGACCCCGCTGCTGCTCCTCTCCCCCGTCCTGCGCCCCGACGCCGAACGCACCCCGAACCGGCTCGGCGCCACCCTGGGCGCCCTGCGCGACGCGATGGAACGGGCGGTACTGGAGCGGATCGCGGCCGGGGATGGCCGCCTCGCGCTGCTCCCGGGCCGCGATCTGCTGGGCCCCGGCCACCTCGCCGACGGACTGCACCCCAACGACGAGGGGCACCGGGTGCTGGGGCTCGCGGTGGCCGCGGCCCTGCGCCGGGCCGGATTCGCCGACGCCCTCGGCGCACCCCGTTCCGCCCCCGGGTGAGCCTCCCTAGACTGCCCCCATGCTGCGCGTACTGGCCGTCGACGACGAGAAGCCGCTCCTGGAGGAGCTGCTCTACCTGCTGCGCTCCGACCCGCGGATCAGCACGGCGGCCGGGGCCTCGGACGCCACCGAGGCGCTGCGCCGCATCACCCTGGCCGTGGAGTCCGGCCCGGACGGGGCTGACGGCCTCGACGTGGTGTTCCTCGACATCCACATGGCGGGGCTGACCGGACTGGACATCGCCCGACTGCTCGCCGGGTTCAGCTCGCCGCCGCTGATCGTCTTCGTCACCGCCCACGAGGGCTTCGCCGTCCAGGCCTTCGACCTCAAGGCGGTGGACTACGTCCTGAAGCCGGTCCGGCCGGAGCGGCTGGCCGAGGCCGTGCGCCGGGCCTGCGCGCTGCTGGGCCAGGGCCGGGAGCCGGCCGCCGCTCCCGCCGCCCCGGCGTTCGCCCCGTACCCGGCGCCCGCACCCGTCGTCCCGGGCGGCCCGGCCTCCGCCACCGCCCCCACCGGCCCCGGCACCACCCCCGTCACCGTCGCGGACCGCGCCGCCGAACAGATCGCGGTCGAACTGGGCGGGGTGACCCGGTTCGTGGCCATCGCGGACATCGCGTACGTCGAGGCCCAGGGGGACTACGCCCGGCTGCACACCGGCGAGGGCAGCCACCTGGTCCGGATCCCGCTGTCCACGCTGGAGGAACGCTGGGCCGCGCGGGGCTTCGTACGGATACACCGGCGCCACCTGGTGGCGCTCGACCGGATCGACGAACTGCGCCTGGACGCGGGCACGACCAGCGTCCGGATCGGCGCCGCGGAACTCCAGGTGAGCCGTCGGCACGCCCGTGAGCTGCGCGATCTTCTGATGCGCAAGGCCACCGGCTGATCCCCGGCCACGACCGCCGGGCGCTGCGCGGGCACCGTTCGTCGCGCCGCACCGCGCGTACGGCGATCCGCCGGGCCCGTCGGCCGCAGGACCCGCCCGTTCGGCCCGCCGCCGGTCCGCCCGCCCCTATCGTGGATCTTCCGGGCGGGAGGAGCCAGATGTCCGAGATCCAGGCGCTGCTCGACGCGCTGAGCGGACTGCCCCGCACCCGGCCGTCCGGTCCGGCCGAGGCCGAGGCACTGCTGGCCCGGCTGCGCAGCGCGGCCGCGCGCTGGGCCGATGTCCTGTCGGAGGCCGACGAGGGCTGCCGCCAGCACCTGCCGCCGCGCGCGGAGGCCGCGCTGACCCTGGCCTTCCGGCGGGCCGAAGAGTCGTACGTGGAGCTGGAGATCGCCCGCCGCGACTGCGCCGAGCACCGCGACTGCGCGCGGCCGCACACCCACGACCGCATCCGCTGACTCCGGAGGGATCCACCTCCCGTCATTCGCCGGAACACGCCTGTCGCCCGCCGCGCCGCCGTGCCTAGAATCCTGTTCCCCCACCCCCTTCCCCCTCCGAGGCCGCACGGTGAACCAGACGTACGCGCTGAGCGCGGTCGCCGTCGTCGTCCTGGCGACGGTGCTGCTCGGCGGGCTCGGCCTGCGGATATCGCGCACCACCTCCGACTTCTACGTCGCCTCGCGCACCGTCGGCCCGCGGCTCAACGCGGCGGCCATCAGCGGGGAGTACCTCTCCGCCGCCTCCTTCCTCGGGATCGCCGGGCTGGTGCTGCTCCAGGGGCCGGAGATGCTCTGGTACCCGGTCGGGTACACGGCCGGGTACCTGGTGCTGCTGGTCCTGGTGGCCGCGCCGCTGCGCCGCTCGGGGGCCTACACCCTGCCCGACTTCGCGGAGGCGCGGCTGGAGTCGAGGGCGGTGCGCCGGATCGCGGTGGTCTTCGTCCTCGGCGTCGGCTGGCTGTACCTGCTGCCGCAGCTCCAGGGCGCCGGCCTGACCCTGCAGATCCTCACCGGCGCCCCGCACTGGGCGGGCGGGCTGGTGGTGGCCGTGGTGGTCACGGTGGCGGTGGGCGCGGGCGGCATGCGCAGCATCACCTTCGTGCAGGCCTTCCAGTACTGGCTCAAGCTCACCGCGCTGCTGGTCCCGGCCTTCTTCCTGATCGCCGCCTGGGCCGGGGACGGCGCGCCCCGCGCGACCTTCGACGCCCCCGCGGTGCTGCGGGAGCACACCTCGGTGACCCTCGCGCAGGAGGTGCGCATCACCCTGGACGCGCCGCTCGTCCTGCGCGTCACCGGCAGGGTCGACGGCCGGACGTACACGGGGGACCCGGTGCCGCTGGGCACCGGGGAGCACACCGTGGCCGCCCGGACCCGGCTGGAGTTCGCGGCGGGCAGCGCGCTGCCCAAGGCGCGCGCGGGCGCCGGGCCCGCCCGGCCCTCCTGGTCGCAGCCGCTCGCCGGGGACCGGGAGGAGTACCGGCTGTACGCGACGTACGGACTCATTCTCGCCACCTTCCTCGGCACCATGGGCCTCCCCCACGTCGCGGTGCGCTTCTACACCAGCCCCGACGGGCGGGCCGCCCGGCGCACCACCCTGGTCGTGCTCGGCCTGGTCGGCGCGTTCTACCTGCTGCCGCCGGTCTACGGGGCGCTCGGCCGGATCTACGCTCCCGAACTCGCCCTCACCGGGGACACCGACGCGGCGGTCCTGGTGCTGCCCGCACGGATGGTCGGCGGGATGACCGGTGACCTGCTGGGCGCACTGCTCGCCGCGGGCGCCTTCGCCGCGTTCCTGTCCACCGCCTCCGGGCTGACGATGGCCGTGGCCGGGGTGCTGCACCAGGACGTGCTGCCCGCCCGGCGCCTGGGCGTCCCGCGGGGGGCGGGGGCCTTCCGGCTCTCGGTGCTGGTGGCGATGGCGGTGCCGCTGGCGGGCGGGGTGCTCGCCTCGCACGTGCCGGTCGCGGACGCGGTGGGGCTGGCCTTCGCGGTGTCGGCCTCCTCCTTCTGCCCGCTGCTGGTGCTGGGGATCTGGTGGCCCCGGCTGACCCCGCCCGGCGCGGTCGCCGGGCTGGTGGCCGGGGGCGGGGCGGCGCTCGGCGCGGTGCTGGCGACCCGGGCCGGACTGGCCCCCGCGGGCTGGGCGACCACCCTGCTCGCCTGGCCGGCCGCCTGGTCGGTGCCGCTCGGATTCCTGACGATGGTGCTGGTGTCGCTGGCCACCCCGGCGCGGGTGCCGAAGGGGACGGCGGCCACCCTGGCCCGGCTGCACCTGCCCGAGCAGCTGGTGCGCGGCCGCTCCGGGAGCCGCCCCGCCGAACGCCCCGCCGAGCGGCTCGGGGACGGCCGGTGACCGGGGCCGCGCTCTTCGCGCTGTCCGCCGCGGCCGCCGTGGTCCTGGCGCTGGGCTACGGACTGGGGCGGCTGCACGCGCGCCGGGCCGGGCGGACCGCGTCCGGCCTCGGCACCCCGGTGGAGCGGGCCACCTTCCACACCCTGCACACCGCCTCGCTGGCCGCGCCCCCGCTGCGCGCCGGGCTCACCGAGGACACCGCCCGCAAGGCCGCCCGGCGGCTGCGCTCGCTCCTCGGCACCGAGGCGCTGTGCCTGACCGACCGGGAGAAGGTGCTGGCCTGGGACGGTCCGGGGGCCGGACACCACGAACGGCGGGCGATGGAACGGGCCGCCGAACTCCTCGACTCGGGGCGCAGCCGCAGCGGCCGCACGGACTGCCGCGAGCCCGGCTGCACCCTGAAGTGGGAGGTCATCGCCCCGCTCACCGGGGAGGACGGGGTGCTGGGCACGCTGGTGGCGTACGGGTCCCAGGAGTCGGCGGTCCTGGTGCGGGCCGCGACCGAGGTGGCCCGCTGGGTCTCCGTACAGCTGGAGCTCTCGGAACTGGACCGCTCACGGACCCGGCTGATGGAGGCCGAGATCAGGGCGCTGCGGGCGCAGATCTCACCGCACTTCATCTTCAACTCGCTGGCCGCGATCGCCTCCTTCGTCCGGACCGATCCGGAGCGGGCCCGCGAACTGCTGCTGGAGTTCGCCGACTTCACCCGCTACTCGTTCCGGCGGCACGGTGACTTCACCACCCTCGCGGACGAGTTGCGCTCGATCGAGCAGTACCTGGCCCTGGCCGGGGCCCGGTTCGGGGACCGGCTGAAGGTGACCCTGCGGGTCGCCCCCGAAGTGCTGCCGGTGGCGCTGCCGTTCCTGTGCCTGCAGCCCCTGGTCGAGAACGCGGTCAAGCACGGCCTGGAGGACTCGGCCAGGGAGTGCCGGATCACCATCACGGCCCGGGACGCGGGTCCGGAGGCGGTGCTGACCATCGAGGACAACGGGGTGGGGATGGAACCCGCCGTGCTGCGCCGGGTCCTGGCTGAGGAACAGCCCGGCTGCGGGACCGGCATCGGGCTGCCCAATGTGGACCAGCGGATGCGCCAGGTCTTCGGCGACGACTACGGGATGCTCTTCGAGACGGCGGTCGGCGAGGGCATGAAGATCACCGTGAGGATCCCCAAGTACCGTGCCGGGGTGCACAGTTCGGCCCCGGCGGACCGACCCTCCGGGCGCTGAGCGTGCGGTCGGCCGCCGCCGGGCGGGCAGGGTGCGCGGAGGCGGTACGGGCCTGGGCGCGCGGGGCCGCCGGGCCGGGCGGCGGCGCCCTGACCGTGGAGGGCGAGCCGGGCGCGGGCCGCACCACCCTGCTCCGGGCCGCCCTCGCGGAGGCCGCGCGCGGCGGCTTCCGGGTGCGGTTCGCGGCGGCCGAGGGGCCGGGGCTGCCGCTGCGCGCGGCCCTGGACTGCCTGTACCCCGACGGCTGCGGGGCGGCGGGCTCCGCGCAGCGGGCGGCCGTCATCGCTCTGCTGCGGGAGGCGGGGCCCGCCCCGGGGTCCACCGGATCCGGGGGCGCGCTGCTGGCGGCCATGGACCTGCTGGTGACGGGGGTCCGGGAGGAGTGCGCCGGGGGTCCGCTGCTGCTGGCCCTGGACGACGTGCACGCCGCGGACCCGGCGTCTCTGCTGGTGTGGCGGCGCCTCGCCCGGGCGGGGGCCGACGGGCTGCCGGTTCGCCTCGCCGTGACCCGGCGGCCACTGCCCCGGCGGCCCGAGGTCGACCACCTGTGGGCGGCGCTGCTCGCGGTGGGCGGCGGCTGCGCGGTGCGGCTGGAGCCGCTGACCGGCGATGAGTCGGCGGCGCTGGTCCGGGAGCTGCTCGGGGCCCCGCCCGGGCCTCGACTGCGGGAGGCGGCGGCCCGCGCGGGCGGCAATCCACGGCTGCTGCGGGAGCTGCTGGCCCAGTGGTCGGGGGCGGGGCTGCTACGGGTGCGGCGCGCGGGCTCCGCGGACCAGGCCGAACTCACCGTCGCCGAGGACGAGTTACCGGCGGCCCCGGCCGCCATCGCCCAGGGGCTGGACTGCCTCTCCCCCGGCGCGCACGCCACCCTGCGGCACGCGACGCTGCTGGGCGCGGAGTTCACCGTCGCGGAGCTGGGGCTCGTACGGGCGCGGCCCGTGCGGGAGTTGGCGGCGGAGCTGGAGGAGCCGGTGCTGGCCGGGGTACTGGAGGACGCGGGCGCGCGGCTGCGGTTCCGCCAGCCCGCGCTGCGGGAGGCGCTGTACGGGACGCTGCCGGGGGCGGTGCGCGCGGCCCTGCACCAGGCGGCGGCGCGGGCCTTCGCCGAGGCCGCGGCCACGGACGGCCCGGACGCCGGGTCCGCCCCCGCGCGGATCGCCGAGCAGCTCCTGGACGGCGGGCCGCTCGCCCCCTGGGCGCTGCGCTGGCTGGCCGGCGCGGCCCAGCCCCTGATCGCCGCGGCCCCGGGCCCCGCCGCGGAACTGATCCAGCGCGCCGTCACCCAGACCCGCACGGCCGCCCACGCCGCCCCCGGCGCCCCCGCGGAATTGGATGAGCTGGAGGAGCGGCTCGCGGATGCGGCGCTGCTGCTGCGCAGGCCGGAGTCGGTGGCGTTGCTGGAGGCGCTGCGGGCGCGCGCCGGGGATCCGGACCGGCTGGCGGCCCTGGAGTTCAAGCTGGTGTCGGCGCTGATGATCCAGGGGGACATGGACCGGGCGCTGGCGGTCACGGAGCGGGCCCTGGCCGAGCCGTTCCCCTCGGTCGCGTGGCGGCTGCGGCTGGACGCCTGCCGGGTGCTGGCCCTCGCGGACCTCGGGCGGGCCGGGCGGGCGCACGAGCTGGCGGCGGCGGTGGTGGAGCGGGCGGACCGGCTGGGCGATCCGCTGTGCGGCGCGGAGGCCCATCACGCCATGGCCTACGCCCTGTTCCACCTGGGCCGCGCCCGGGCCTCGCTGCGCCATGTCGCCGAGGGGATCGCCTGCGCGCGGCGCACCCCGGCCGCCAACGACATGCGGTTGCTGCTGCTCGCGAACCTGGCCGAGGGGCACACCCGGCTGGAGGAGCCGGAGGCCGTGGCGGGGGCGCTGCGCGAGGCGCGGCAGCTGGCGGCGGAGACCCGCTCGACCGGGCGGCTCGCGGTGACCGAGACCCGGCTGGCGGAGTTCCGCTACCGGCTCGGGGACTGGGACGCGGCCCTGGCCGGGGTGGCCCGGGCGCGCCGGCTGCCCGCGTCCGACGGGTGGCTGCCCGCCGCCCTGCACGGGCTGCGGGCGCTGGTGCTGGGCCACCGCGACGAGCCGGAGGCGGCGCGGGCGGAGCTGGCCGCGCTGCCCGACGGGGCGACGGCGACGGACCCGGCCCTGCGCTACTGCGGGCACCTGCTGCTGGCCCGGGCACTGCTGGCGGAGCGGGACGGCCGGACGGGTGCGGCGCTGGCCGCGCTGGTGCCCGTACTGGAGCGGGACGGGCCCGCGGCGACGGCCCACGAGCACCCCTGGACGCTGTCGGAGATCGTCCGGCTGGCCCTGGAGAGCGGGGATCCGGGCACGGCGCGGGCGGCGGTGGCCGCGTGCGTGGACGCGGTGCGGGCCCAGCCGGAGCACCCGGGCGCGGCGACCGCCCTGCTGCGCTGCCGGGGGCTGTTCGGGCAGGACCCGGGGCTGCTGCGGGAGGTGGTGGCACGGGGCGAGCGGGGCTGCTGGCCGCTGCTGCCGGGCCGGGCCCTGGAGGACCTCGCGGTGGCGCTGGCCTGGCGGGGCGATCTGGCCGGGTCCCGGGACGCGCTGACGCGGTCGGTGGCGGTGTACGAGGGGCTGGGCGCGCGGTGGGACATCACGCGGGCGGACGCCCGGCTGCGCAGACTGGGGGTGCGCCGGGGCAGCCGGGGGCCACGGCGCACGGCGGCCAGCGGGTGGGAGGCGCTGACGCCCGCCGAGCTGAAGGTGGCGCTGCTGGTGGCGCGGGGGCGGTCGAACCCGGAGATCGCGCGGGCGCTGTTCCTGTCCCGGCGGACGGTGCAGACCCATGTGTCGCACATCCTGGGGAAGTTGCAGGTCCGCTCGCGGGCCGAGGTCGCCGCTCACGCGGCGGGCCGCAGCGCCGCCGATGACTGAACCCGGCCGGGTCCGTAGCCGGGCAGTGCGCTCCTGAGGGCGCGCAGGGCGTAGTGCGTACGGGACTTGACGGTCCCGGCGGGTATCCCGAGCGCCTCGGCGGTCTCGGTGACGGAGGCGCCCCGGAAGTAGATCTGGACGAGGACGGCGCGGTGTTCGCGGCTGAGCGAGCGCAGGGCGAGGCGCAGGTCGAGCGCCGCGACGGCCCGCTCGGCCGTGTCGTCGGCGTACGGGAGCTGCTCCAGCGCGTCGGCGGCGACCTCGGTGGGCCGCACCAGGCGGGCCCGGCGCGCGTCGATGGCGAGCCGGCGGCCGACGGTGAAGAGCCAGGGGCGCGGCGAGGGGTGGGCGTCGTTGGCGAGCGCCTCGGGGTGGGTCCAGACCCGGAACAGGGTTTCCTGTACGAGGTCCTCGGCGCGCTGGCGGTCCCCGTGGGTGAGGGCGAGGAGGAAGCCGTAGAGGGCGCGGCCGTGTTCCCGCTGGAGCCGTTCGAGCGCGCCGTCTTCGGTGCGGGGGTACGGGCGGGGGCGGGCCAGGGTGGTGGTCGTCATCGTCACTCCTTCGTGGGCGCCGGTGATCCGAGCGTGACCGAGGAGCGGCGGGGAGTTATCCGCCGGATGGCGGACCGGGGGCGGAAGGCCGGTGGACGGCCGTTCGGCGCGACGAACGGTCCGCGCCGCGCGACGGGCGGTGCGCAGGCGCGACCCGGCGGGGCGGCGCGGGGCAGGGCGCGGCGGGGCAGCGGGAACGACCGCGGCCCCCGGCCCGTCCTGGAGCGGACGGGCCGGGGGCCGTGGGGTGGAGATCGGGGAGGTACTAGCTCCAGCTGGCGTGCAGCGGCTTGCCCTCGGCGTAACCGGCGGCGGACTGGATGCCCACGACGGCCTTCTCCTCGAACTCGGCGAGCGAGCCCGCACCGGCGTAGGTGCAGGAGGAGCGGACGCCCGCAATGATCGAGTCGATCAGGTCCTCGACGCCCGGGCGGGCCGGGTCGAGGAACATGCGGGAGGTGGAGATGCCCTCTTCGAACAGCGCCTTGCGGGCGCGGTCGTAGGCGGACTCCTCGGAGGTGCGGTTGCGCACGGCGCGCGCGGAGGCCATGCCGAAGGACTCCTTGTACAGACGGCCGTCGGCCGCCTGCTGGAGGTCGCCCGGGGACTCGTACGTACCGGCGAACCAGGAGCCGATCATCACGTTGGACGCACCGGCGGCGAGCGCCATGGCCACGTCGCGCGGGTGCCGGACGCCGCCGTCGGCCCAGACGTGCTTGCCGTGCTTCTTCGCCTCGGCCGCGCACTCCAGGACCGCGGAGAACTGCGGGCGGCCCACGCCGGTCATCATGCGGGTGGTGCACATGGCGCCGGGGCCCACACCGACCTTGATGATGTCCGCGCCGGCCTCGATGAGGTCCTTGACGCCCTCGGCGGCGACGATGTTGCCCGCGACGATCGGGACCTGCGGGTCGAGCGCCCGTACGGTCTTGATCGCGTGGATCATCGACTCCTGGTGGCCGTGGGCCGTGTCGATGACGATGGTGTCGACGCCCGCGTCGAGCAGCTGCTTGGCCTTGACGGCGAAGTCGCCGTTGATGCCGACGGCGGCCGCGATGCGCAGCTTGCCGTTGGCGTCGGTGGCGGGGGTGTAGAGCGTCGCGCGCAGCGCGCCCTTGCGGGTCAGGATGCCGACGAGGCGGCCGTCCTTGTCGACGGCGGGGGCCAGCTTGCGGTGGCCCGCGTCGAGCTGGTTGAAGGCCTCGCGGGGGTCGATGTCGGCGTCGATGAGCAGCAGCTCCTTCGACATGACCTCGGAGAGCTGGGTGAAACGGTCCACGCCGGACAGGTCGTGCTCGGTGACGACGCCGATCGGGCGGTTGTCGGCGTCGACGACGACACCGGCGCCATGCGCCCGCTTGGGCAGCAGGGACAGCGCGTCGGCGACGGTCTGCGTGGGGGCCAGCGTGATCGGGGTGTCGAGCACGTGGTGGCGGGTCTTGACCCACGAGATGACGTCGGTGACGACCTCGATCGGGATGTCCTGCGGGATGACGACGATGCCGCCGCGGCGGGCGACGGTCTCGGCCATCCGGCGGCCCGCGATCGCGGTCATGTTGGCGACCACGAGGGGAATGGTGGTGCCGGTCCCGTCGGGCGAGGAGAGGTCGACGGCCTGACGGGAGCCCACCGAGGAACGGCTGGGCACCATGAACACATCGTCGTACGTGAGGTCGTACGGCGGCTTCAGGTCATTGAGGAAACGCACGTGCTGAACATCCCAGTCGATCGGAGGGGCCGCCTGCCCTGGCGGGGCAGCCGAGGAAACGCACGTACTTCATTCTCCCATGTCCTGGCGTTGGCGCGGGCAGGGCCGATCGTCCAGGACGGGGTGGGCCGAGTGGTTGTTTCCTACGGGACTTTAGTCCCGGCCGGGGGGTACGGAAAGGATGTCGGCCGCCTTTTCCCGCACGAATGCACCCCAGAGGCGTGATCCACACCAAAACGGACCACCCTGCTCCACTCCGCGCCACGCGCGTAGCGTGCGGTCGCGGAGTGGCCCGGGGTCAGCGGATGAACTCCCGGTGGGCGCTCTGGCCCGGGATCAGCGGCCGGGGCGGCAGCACCGCCGGGGTGGGGCGGGAGGGGCCGGGGGGCCGGACCGGGCCGGGGTACGGATCGGACGCGGCGCGCCCGCGCGCGCCCAGCAGGGTCGCGGCGTGGGCGACGCTGGCGAGGGTGGCGTGGTGGTGCCAGCCCCGGAAGGAGCGGCCTTCGAAATCGCGGATGCCGACGGGTTCGCAGATCCCGGCGAAGTCGAGGGAGACCCGGTCGGTGAGCTTGGCCAGCAGGAAGAGCTGGGCGAGCGGCCGGTCGCCGATGTTGGTGATCCAGAATTCGGAGGGCAGCAGGGCGGCCTCGGTCCAGGCCCCGACGAGCAGCAGCGGGGCCGGCGCGGCCGGTGGGGTGCGTTCGTCCAGGGGCGTGCCGAGGACGGCGGCGGCGGTCAGCAGGGTGACGGCGCCCTCGCCGCGGCCGTGCCGGGTCCACTCGACGACCCGGCGCTGCGAGCGCAGGGAGTCGATGAGCTCGCGGGCGGGCGCGGTGTGCGGTCCGGGTTTGTGGCGGCCCGCGCCCCCGAAGGACACCGGCAGGGAGCCGTCCACCTTCAGAACGAAGGGGATGTCCTGGAGGGAGAAGGACTCGATGGTGTGCGCGATGTCGGTGTTGGCGACCTCCATCACCACCGGCCTGCGCTGGAGCTGCCAGGTGGCGGCCATCCGCTGGACGGCGCCCACGGCGTCCTGCGCGGGGGTGAGCGAGCGGGCGGTGTCGGGGATGCCGGCGCGGCGGCGGTGCAGGAGTTCGCTGGTCCAGGGCCCGGGGAGGGTGAGGGTCCATTCGACGGGGAAGCTCGCTTCGCTGGAGGCGAGCCAGATGCCGCCCGCCTGCTGGCAGTTGGCGGTCCGGCCGAGCTGGGGGACGAACTGGCGGCCGACCCCGACCGAGCGGTCGCCGGCCTTCTCGATGACCATGGGCTGCACCACCCAGGCCAGCGGGCGCTGGGCGGTGCGTTCGAGGTGCTGGGCGAGGGACCGGCGTACCGGGGTCCAGTCCCAGGGGGACTTGCTGATGAATTGCTGGAGGCTCTGCTCCACGGAACTCGCGCCGGTTCCCGCGATATTCCGGATGGTCTTCTTGCCGCTGGTCCGTACGAGGCCGTTCAGATATACGCGGGCCCAGTTCCGCTGGTCCCGCCGGGGTAACGACTCGAAGAACAGTGAGATCAGAACATCGATCAATTCGGAGATATCCTTGGCGGATTCCTCCGGCAGGACTACGCGAGCCATCCGGGCCTCCCCCGCGACCAGCTAGATCCAATACCCTACTTGACCGGTGAGATCGGCCGTAGGCCCCTGCGGCTACTTCATGAGGTCGCTGCCACTTTCGAGCCGCTCTTCCTGTACCACGAGGGGGATGGGGATCTGGTTCGCCGCATAGTAGAGCGCGATCACGAAGTGTGCGACGAGAGTGAGAGGTGCGGAGAAGAAGGACAGGAGCACGGTGCAGGGGTAGGCGATGGCTCCCAGACCGAAGCGCATCCGGGTGGCCCGGGCGCCTTCGCGGTCGACGTGTTCGTGGAAGAGGTGGCCCACGCGCGTGACGTACCACCAGAAGCCGAGATAGGCGAGGGCGTACACGACGGTCCACGAGCTGTAGAGGATGGCGGCCGCGTTGGCCGAATCCCCGTCGTCCAGGTGCTCGGCGAGCACGGAGGTGGTCCACGGGATCACCGAAACCACCATCAGCACCAAGAGATTCAGGAACAGCAGGGGCCGGTCCACCTTCCTGAGGTGAATGAAGATGGTGTGGTGGTTGACCCACATGACGCCGATGATGAGGAAACTCACGACGTACGCCGCGTAATGCGGCCACTGCGCCCACAATCCGTGCCAGAGTGCGGATCCGGTTTCTTCCGGGACCTTGATCTCCAGCACGAGAATCGTGATGACAATGGCGAACACGCCGTCGCTGAACGCCTCGACGCGCCCGGTTTCCGATTCCATGACCTCCCCTTCGCCCCACTGCTCCGCGTGTGCGGGGAGGGGCGCTTCCCCCACCCTCCCCGCACACGCTACCCAGATATCGGGTGTCAGCCGCCGAACCCGGCGGTCTGGCGCCAGATCCGGCCATCGCGGACGACGAGTGTCCCGAACGCGTGCTCCGGTTCACCGTTGAGGTTCATGATCGCCCGGTAGAAGATCGTGTCTTCCGTCTCGATGTACTCCTGGAGTTCGACCAGTGTGGGCTTCACCGTGAGATAGCCGGTGAAGGTCTCCCGTACCGCGTCGATTCCGACCGAGACGCCTTCGAATCGAAGGAGCACGGCGTCGTCGGTGTAGTTCTTCATGACCGCCTCGATGTCCAGGGCGGCCAGCGCCTCCATCTGGCGGACGAAGACCGGGTGCAGCTTGGCGATGTCGTATGTGGCCATGTCGACTCCCTCTCAACTGGGGTGGGTTGGTGCGCGGGGCGGCCGGACGGTCAGGTGGCGGCGGGATCGGCGAGCGGGGCCGGGGCCAGCGGGAGCCGGACCACCATGCGCGTCTCGCCCGGCCGGGACCGGGCCACGATCGACCCGTGGTGGCGCTGGGTGACGATGCGGTAGCTCAGGTGCAGTCCGAGGCCGGTGCCCTTGCCGACGTCCTTGGTGGTGTAGAACGGCTCGAAGATCCGGGGCAGGGAGCTTTCGGGGATGCCGCGGCCGGTGTCGGAGATCTCCACGACCATGCACACCCCCTCGGCGCGGGCACGCAGCGTGAGCACTCCGGAGCCCTCCATGGCCTCGGCCGCGTTGTCGACCAGGTTGGTCCACACCTGGTTCAGCTCGCTGGGGTAGCCCGTCAGTTCGGGCAGACCGGGTTCGTACGCGCGCACG
This sequence comes from Streptomyces sp. NBC_00536, assembly GCF_036346295.1. NCBI lineage: Bacteria > Bacillati > Actinomycetota > Actinomycetes > Kitasatosporales > Streptomycetaceae > Streptomyces > Streptomyces sp. NBC_00536. Next base: position 1,530,336 of record NZ_CP107819.1, read on the forward strand.
ATGCTGATCCCGGAGAGCTTGGACCGCAGCACGACCAGCGTGTTCTCCAGTCCGTCGGTCACCGCGAACCGCTGCTCGGGGGCGCGGTCCAGATTGGCGTAATCCCGGGTGGCCGAGACGAGGTGCGAGATCCGGGGTCCGGCGGCCCGCAACTCGGCTGCCAGGGACCGGATTTCGAGCAGGGCCGCCAGGTGGTCGAGGGCGGCGGGCAGCGCCGGTTCGCCGATCCCCTCAAGCCGTTCCAGCAGCCAGCCCAGTTCCAGCCCGAGGTCGGAGACCCCGGCGCCGAGCAGCCCGGGGCGTTCCACCCCCGTCTCCTCGGCCCAGTCGCTGATCTCCTCCTCGGCGTCCGCCTGGGCCAGGGGGTCGGTGGTGGCGGGCGGCGGGACCTTGTCCAGCTCGTCGGCGATCCGGTCGAGTACGGCGCGCTCGGCGCCGGTGGCGGCGGCGCCCCAGGACTGCGCGGTCGCGGTGAGCCGGTCCAGCGCGGGGGCCAGTTCCTGGGCGGCCCGGGCGACGGCCGCCGCCGGGTTGTTCAGCTCGTGCGCCAGGCCCGCCGCGAGGGTGCCGAGCGCTTCCACGGTGGCCCGTTTGCGGGCCTGGATCTCGGAGGACTTGATCCGCCAGGCCAGGACCGGCAGCAGGACGGCGGCCACCCCGTGGCAGCGGGTCAGCATCTCGAAGAAGACCGGCCGGGGGTAGGCGACGACGGTGGTGGCGGGCCCGCTGGCGGCCGCGGTGGCCACGTACGCCCCTTCGGTGAGCAGGGGCAGTTCGCCGGTGAACCGGTGGGCCGCGGAGGGCTTGCCGTCGTGTTCCTCGGCGGCGGCGCTCTCCTCCTCGGTGGAGTGCCGGGTGAGCACCTCCTCGCGGCCGTCGACGACCTTGGTGACGACCAGCCCGCCGGAGAGCAGCACGTGGAAGGCGGTGGCCTCCTCGCCGTCGCGGAAGAGCACTTCGCCGTCGGCGAGCACCCGGGGTGCGGAGACGGAGGCCAGCCAGTCGAGCTGGTCCCCGGTGAGCGCGGCGAAGATCTCCAGCTGGGCCAGGGCGGTGCGCAGCTCGGGCAGGTTCATGTCGTGCTCCCCTCCGGGTTCATGCCGTGCTCCCATCGGCCCGGGTGCGGGCGGCCAGTCGCAGGGTCACCAGCAGGGCCAGCGCGCAGACGGCGGCGACGGCGGTCATGAAGCCGACCGAGGTGCGGTGCAGCCCGTGGATGTTGGTGAGCAGCCCGGCGAGGACGGCCGGGACGCTCATGGCGAGGTACGCGAACACGTAGACGGCGGCGGTCAGTTCGCCGCGGTGCGCCGGGTCCGCCAGGGCGGCGAGGGCCCGGAAGGAGCCGAGGAAGGCGGCGCCCCAGCCGGCCCCCAGGACGGCGGTGCCGATCAGGAAGACGGCGGCCGAGCGCAGTCCCAGGGCCAGCAGGACCAGGCCGAGTCCGGCGAGCAGCCCGCACAGGCCGATCACGGCGGTCCGCAGGGCCTCGGTGCGGCCGAGGAGCAGCTGGGCGGTGGTGGCGGCGCCCGCGAGGAGGGCCACGGTGGCGCCGCCGACGAGGTAGTTGGTGCTCTGGAGCAGGGAGAGCGCCAGGTGCGGGCCCAGCGAGAGGTAGAAGCCGCCGACCGACCAGACGGCGACGATGGTCAGGACGAGGACGGCGAAGCGGCGCCGGACCGGGGCCGGTACGCCGATCCGGTGCGGGCTCAGCGCGAAGCCGCGGCGCGGCCGGGCGGCGCCGGGGGCGCTCTCCCGCATCCGCGCCACCCCGATCAGGGTGAGCGCGAAGGCGCCGATGAGCAGGAGGTAGCTGAGCGCGGTGGGCGCGGGCCCGTACTGCACCAGCAGTCCCGCGCCGAGCCCGCCGAGCCCGATCCCGACGGTGGGTCCGGCGCTGTTGACCTGGGCGCCGAGCGCGGGGCGGGAGCGGGGGGCCAGTTCGAGGAGTCCGGCGCCCATGGCTCCGGTGGCCAGTCCGACGGCGAGCCCCTGCACGGCGCGGGCGGCGAGCAGCCAGCCGAGGCCCTGGGCCCCGGCGAAGAGGCCCATGGAGACGATCGCGAGGAGCAGCCCGGCGCCGAGCACCGGGCGCCGTCCGACGGTGTCGGAGAGGGAGCCGAAGAGCAGCAGTCCGCCGAGCACGGTGACGGCGTACAGGGCGAAGACCACGGTGATCATGCCGGAGGAGAGGTCCCACTTCTCCTGGTAGAGCACGTAGAGGGCGGAGGGGACGGAGGAGGAGAGCATCAGGAGCACGAGGACCGCGCCGATCACCCAGAAGCCGGAGCCTCTGGAGGACACGGCCGCCCCGCCGGCAGGGTGCACCGTCACTCCCGTGGTCGTCTTGGGCAGGTGGGCCACTGCTCTCACTCCCCCGTGGTCCGTGGTTCCCGGGCCACGCTCAGCCGAGCGCGGTCCATGCGGCCTGGGCCCGTGCGAGGGCCCGGGCGGTCAGTACTCCCGCGAGGTGGCCGAGGTACTCGGCCGAGGTGCCGCGCCCGGGGACGAAGAGTTCCCGCGGTTCGGCGCGGAAGGCCGCCAGGACCACCGGTGTCGGGTAGGCGTCCCGGCCGCGCAGCCGCTCCTCGATGCCGTGCGGCCGCAGCGCTCTGGCGGTGGCTCCGGTGACCGCGATCCGCGGCCCGTCCGGGGTGATGCGTACGGCGACCGCGCAGACCGGGTAGCGGGTGGCCCGGTCGGCGGTCTTCTCGAAGGCGGCGGCGGGCCCGGCGGCGGGCACCAGCAGCGCCGTGATCAGGGCGCCGGGAGGTGCGCCGCCGGCCGTGAACTCCTCGGCGGTCAGGGTGGACCGGCCGCCGGGGGCGGCGAGTTCGACCAGGGCGTCGGCGGCCAGGGCGGCCACCGGCAGGTCGGTGGCCCGGCCGGGCGCGGCGAGGTTGCCGCCGACGGTGCCGAGGTTGCGGACCTGCGGATCCCCGTTGGCGCGGGCGGCGGCGGCCAGTTCGGGGGCCTCGGTCAGCACCAGCGGGTCGGCGGCGAGTTCGGCGAGGGTGGTGAGCGCGCCGATCCGCAGCCCCCCGGGGGTGCGCTCGGTCCCGCGCAGCTCGTCGAGGCGGCGTACGTCGACCAGCAGCCGGGTCCCGGTCCCGCCGGGGTCGGCCTCCCCGGTGCGCAGTCCCGGGAGCAGGCTCTGGCCGCCGGCCAGGATCCGGGCGCCCGGGGTGCCCGCGAGGAGGGTCAGGGCCTCGTCCACGCCGACGGGCCGGACGTAGTCGAATGCGGTGAGGATCACTGCTCCGCTCCTTCTCCGCGCAGGCGGCGCCAGACCTTCTCCGGGGTGAGGGGCATGTCGATGTGCCGGACGCCCAGGTCGGAGAGGGCGTCGACGACCGCGTTGACCACGGCGGCCGCGGGCGGCACGGTGGCGATCTCCCCGGCTCCCTTGGCGCCCAGCGGGTTGTGCGGGCTGGGGGTGCAGGTCTTGTCCAGGGCGAAGAAGGGAACGTCGGCGGCGCGGGGCAGGGCGTAGTCGCGCAGGTCGGCGCTGACCAGGAGGCCCTGGTCGTCGTATTCGGCGGCCTCCATCAGGGCCTGGCCGAGGCCGTGCACGATGCTGCCCTCGATCTGGCCGAGGACCACCTTCGGGTTGCCGATGTTGCCCGCGTCGTCGACGGCGGTGTAGGCCACCACCTCGGTCTCGCCGGTGAGTTCGTCCACTTCGACGACGGCGACGTGGCTGCCGAAGGGATAGTTGAAGTCCGGCGGGTCGAAGTGGGTGGTCTCGTCGAGCGCGGGTTCGATCTCGGGGGGCAGTCCCCAGCCGTACCACATGGCCATGGCCAGTTCGGCGAAGGTCTTCGCGTTCTCCTCGTTGCCCTCTTCGAAGACCTTGCCGTTCGCGTAGACGGCCCGGTCCTCGGGGATGCCGAGGAAGACGGCTCCGGCCCGGACCAGCTTGCTCTTGATCTTGCGGGCGGTGAGCGCGATGGCGGGGGCGGCCATGCTGTAGGAGCGGCTGCCGTAAGTGCCCTGCCCGTAGGGCGCCTTGAGGGTGTCGCCCTCGTAGACGTTGACGGTGTTCACGTCGATGCCGAATTCATCGGCGGCGACCTGGGCGAAGACCGTGCCGTGGCTCTGGCCGGTGGAGGCGGAGCCGACGGTGACGCTGACCTCGCCGGTCGGGTGGACCCGGATGTTCGCGCTCTCCCAGGTCCCGCCGAGCATGCCCTCCTTGGACATCCGGGTGGAGGGGCCGACCCCGCAGATCGCGACGTAGGTCGCGAGGCCGACGCCCAGGCGCTTGCCGCGGGTGCGGGCCTCGGCCTTGCGGGCGGGCATGTCGGCGTATCCGGAGAGTTCCAGGGACCGTTCGAAGTTCTCCTGGTAGTTCCCCGAGTCGTAGGTCCAGCCGAGGCCGTTGTCGTACGGGAACTTCTCGGCCGGGACCAGGTTCCTGCGCCGGACGGCGGCCGGGTCCATGCCGATCTCCCCGGCGTACCGGTCCACCAGGCGTTCCATCAGGAAGGCGGCCTCGGCGCGGCCGCTGCCGCGCTGGGCGCCGAGCGAGACGGTGTTGGTGAAGGCGGCGTAGACCTCGCAGAACGCGGCGTCGATGGCGTACATGCCGGTGATGGATCGCCCCATCAGGGCAGTGGCCACACCGGGGCCGATGGTGGAGGGGTACGCGCCGAGGTTGGCGTAGCTGGTGCAGCGCACGGCGGTGATCCGGCCGTCGCGGGTGCCGGCCAGGGTGACGTGCTGGCGGTGGTCGCGGCCCTGGACGGTGGAGTTCATCAGGCCGGTGCGGGTGTCCACCCATTTCACGGGCCGCCCGAGCGCCTTGGCGAGCACCAGGACCAGTGCCATGTCGGGGTACAGGTACCCCTTGGTGCCGAAGCTGCCGCCGACGGTCGGGGCGATCACCCGGAGCTTGTTGAAGGGGATGCCGAGGACCAGCGCGGAGAGCAGGAAACGGTGGTTGTGCGGGCCCTGGGTGGAGGCGTAGAGGGTGTATTCGCCGGTGGCCTTGTTGTAGTCGCCGACCGCGCCGCGCGGTTCGATGGGGCTGTTGATGGTGCGCTGGTTGACCAGGTCCAGCTCTACCGTGACCTCGGCGGCGGCGATGGCCGCGTCGGTGCGGTCCTTGTCGCCGCAGGTCCAGTACGCGTTGAGGTTGCCGGGGACGGCTTCGTGGAGCTGCGGGGCGCCCTCGGCGAGCGCGTCGTCGGCCCGGGTGACCACGGGCAGCGCCTCGTACTCCACGCTGATCGCGGCGAGCGCGGCCACGGCCTGGCGCTCGGTCTCGGCGACGACCACGGCGATGGGGTCGCCGACGTGGCGCACGGCGTCGCCGGTGAGCACCGGGCGGGCGCCCGGAAGTCCGTAGGGGTGGGGCGGGAAGTGGCTCTCCACCCCGCCGGGGATCCAGATGCAAGGCAGCGGCATCAGATCGGGGAAGTCGGCCGCGGTGGCCACTTTCAGGACGCCGGGCAGCTGCTCGGCGGCCTTGGTGTCGATCCCGAGGATCTTCGCGTGCGCGACCTCGCTGCCGAGGATCGCCATGTGGGCGGTGCCGGGCAGGTTCACGTCGGCGACGTACACGGCCTCCCCGCGCAGCAGTTGCGGGTCCTCGCGGCTGTCGATCGGCTGCCCGAGCAGGCCCGGTCCCTGGAGGGCGCTCTCCCCCGTCACTGCGGTCATGGCGTTCACCCCTCCTGTCTCGACGTCGCGCAGGCGCGCTGTACGCCCCGGACGACACTGTGGTAGCCGGTGCAGCGGCAGAGGTTGCCGGTGAGCCATTCGCGGATCTCGGGCTCGGTGGGGGCGGCGCCCCCGGCGGTGGAGTCGACGAGTTCGCCGAGCGCCATGACCATGCCGGGGGTGCAGAAGCCGCACTGGGTGCCGTGCTCCTGGCGCAGGGCCTCCTGGAGTCCGGTCAGTTCGCCGCCGGGGCCGGCCACGCCCTCGATGGTGGACACCTCGGATCCGGCCGCGGCGACGGTGATGACGAGGCAGCTCTTGACGGACTTCCCGTCGAGCCGGACCACGCAGGACCCGCACTGGCCGGTGTCACAGCCGACCTTGGTGCCGGTGAGGCCCAGTCCGTCGCGGAGCCGTTCGACGAGCAGTTCGTTCGGCTCGGCCGCGAACCGCTCCTCGGCTCCGTTCACTTTCAGTGTGATATCCATGCAAGGGCCTGCGCTTCCGTGAGCGGCCGGTTGAAGAGGGGACCGCCGGGCTGCTGGAGAATTCCTCCGGAATGCAGCGGACCGGTGTCGACTGCGGCGAATCCGAGATCGTTGATGATTCCCGCGACGATTTCCTTGGCTTTCGGGTCGTCGCCCGCCGTGTAATGCGCGAGGCGCTCCGCCGCGGTCGCGGCCCCGGCGGATCCCGCGACCGCGAGCGTTTCGAAATGCATGGTGTTCAGCGATTTCACGATCCGGGCGCCCGGATACCATTCGGCGACCAGTTCGCTGGAGGCCTTCGGGCCGAAGTCCCGGGGCGTGCCCCGTCCGTCGAAGGCGTTCATCGCGTCCACGAGCACCGTGCCGTCGACGGCGGAGGCGGGCAGCAGCCCGGCGGCGCTGTCGAAGGGCATCATCAGCACCAGGAGTTCGGCGCGCTCCGCGGCCTGGGCGGCGGTCGCGGCCTGTGCGTCCGGGCCGAGTTCGGCGAGGAGCGGGCCGAGGGAGCGCGGGCCGCGCGCATTGGCGAGGACGACCTGGTGGCCGGCCGCGACGAGGATCCGCGCGAGGGTCGCGCCGATCCGTCCGGTGCCGATGATGCCGGTGTTCATGGGCCTCACACCAATCTGTCGGTCCGTCAGTCCATGCCGATCCAGACCGACTTGGTCTGGGTGTAGCTCTCCAGGGATTCGGGGCCGCACTCGCGGCCGAAACCGGAGGCCTTGTAGCCGCCGTAGGGCACCGAGGGGTCGTACTGGTTGTAGCAATTGACCCAGACCGTCCCGGCCTTGATCTGCGAGGCGACCCGGTGGGCGCGGCGCAGGTCCTTGGTGTGCACCCCGGCGGCGAGGCCGTACGCGCTGTCGTTGGCGATGCGTACGGCGTCCTCCTCGGTGTCGAAGGGGATGACCGACAGGACCGGCCCGAAGATCTCCTCCTGGGCGATCCGCATCCCGTTGTCCACGCCGGTGAAGATCGTCGGCAGGAAGTACAGTCCTTCGGCCGAGGCCCCTTCGGGGGTCCAGCCGGTGCCGCCGACGCGCAGCACGGCGCCTTCCTTCTGGCCGGTCTCGATGTACGAACTGACCTTGTCGAACTGTCCCTGGTGGGCCAGCGGCCCGAACAGGGTGGCCGGATCGCGCGGGTCCCCGGGTTTGAGGGCGGCGGCCCGGCGCACCAGGCGCTCGACCATCTCGTCGTGGATGGGGCGCTGGAGCAGCAGCCGCGAGCCCGCGGTGCAGATCTCGCCCTTGTTGTAGTAGATGCCGAAGAAGGCGAGTTCCTCGGCGGCGTCGAGGTCGGCGTCGGCGAAGACGATGTTGGCGGACTTTCCGCCGAGTTCCATCGTGACCTTCTTCAGGGTGCCGGCGGCCCTGCGGATGATGGACTGGCCGACGACGGTGGAGCCGGTGAAGGCGATCTTGTCGATGCCCGGGTGGCCGGTGAGGGTCTCGCCCAGCTCCACTCCGGGCCCGGTGATCACGTTCAGCACCCCGTCCGGGATCTCCGCCTCCTGGAAGAGTTCGGCGATCTTCAGGGCGGTGAGCGGGGTCGCCGGGGAGGGTTTGTGGACGACCACGTTGCCCGCCGCGAGGGCGGGCGCGATCTTCGTCATCGACAGCAGCAGCGGGAAGTTGAAGGGGGTGATGGCGCAGACCACCCCGACGGGTTCGCGCAGCGTGTAGGCGAGCTGCCCGCCCGCCGGGGCCCGAGAGGAGCCCTCCACCCGGGTCACGGCCCCGGCGTAGTAGTGCATGAGCTGGGCGGCCATGGGCGCGTCCACGGTGCTGGAGAACGCGAACGGCTTGCCCATGTCCACGGTTTCCAGCAGCGCGATCTCCTCCAGGTCCCGCTCGATCAGCTCGCCGACCCGGTTCAGCCTGAGCGCGCGCTCCTGTGCCGAGAGTCTGCTCCAGGGGCCTTCCTCGTACGCCGTGCGGGCGGCGGCCACGGCCGCGTCCGCGTCGGCTGCGGCGGCCTGGGCCACCGGCACGATCTCCTGGCCGTCCACGGGGCTGATGTCCGGTTCGGTCCGGCCGTCCCGGGGCTCTACCCAGGTGCCGCCGATGAACAGTTTCCCGGGGTTGGCCAGGGGCTGGCCCTTGAGCAGACGCTTCGTCATGGCTGCCTTCCGGTATCGGGTGCGGGCGGTGTGCTACCCCTGCGGGAGCTGACGCAGGAACGTCTCGGCAAGGGCCTTGGAGGAGTAGGGGTTCTGGCCCGTGGTGAGCCTGCGGTCCACGACCACGTGCGAGTCCCAGATCGCCTCGGCCTTCTCGTAGCGGGCGCCGAGCCGGGTGAGTTCGGCTTCGAGGATCAGCGGGAGCCGGCCCGCCATGTTGGTGACCAGCTCCTCGCCGTGCGAGAAGGCCGTCATCCGGTAGCCCTCGAAGGGCCAGCGCCCCTCGCCGTCGCGCAGCGCGAGCAGCGAGGTGTGGCCGTGGCAGACCGTCGCGAGCGGCTTGTCCTGGGCGATGGCCCAGCGCAGGATCTGCGCCAGTTCATCGGACTTGGGCAGGTCGCCGATGGCTCCGTGGCCGCCGCTGATGTAGATCCCGTCGTAGTCGGCGATGTCCTTCTCGCCGAGGGACTCCAGGGCGAGGGGCGACCGCAGCTGCGGGGTGTCCGCGATGACCCGCAGGTACTCGGCGGCGTTGGCCGCGTCGTTGTCCTCGGACCCCTGCGGCCGGACCCACTGCAGGAACGCCGCGTCGACGCTGGTCTGGTCGACCGTGGGGGCCCGGCCGCCGATCGTGGCGAGGTCCACGGTGTGGCCCGCGGCCTTGAACAGCGACCAGGGCACCACGAATTCCTCGGCCCAGAATCCCGAGGGGTGCTGTTCACCGTCCAGCAGGTGGAGCGTGGCCTTGGCCGTCATGACGACGAGAATCTTCATGACTGTTCTCCTTGTTTCCGATTCGCTGCCGATTCAACACGCCCCCCGCAAGGGGCGTAAGGGGGTGACCTCAGGCACGTGATACTTCGTCACGTGCGTCGAGCACCGTGATGATGGTGCGGAATTCATCGACCATGGGGTGGTCGGGATGGGCTTCGGCGAATATGCGTTCGCCGTACAGTGCGGCCAATTCCGGGGCGTACGGCAGGATTCCGGCCAGCGGCGCGCCGTAGACCTCCTCCGCGCAGCGCCGGAAGCGGGCCGGGTCCACGCCCTGCGGGGCCATGCTCATCACCAGGGCGCGCCGGCAGGAGAGCCGCCCGGCCAGGGCGATCGTCTCCTCGACCCCGGAGAGGTCGATCCGGTCGGCCCGCGCGAGGATCAGCAGGACGTCGGCGCTCGCCATGGCGGTCACCGATTCGTTGCTGAGTCCGGCGTGGGTGTCGAGCAGCAGCACGTCCAGGGCGAAGTAGGAGGCCAGCCGGTCGAAGCCCTCCGGGAGCAGCCCGACGTCGTAGCCCGTGGTCATGATCTCCCGCAGGGCCGCGCTGCCGGTCCTGGCGGGTACGACGTAGAGCCCGGGGACGCCGGCCGGCTGGGCCGCGGCTTCGATCTCGCAGCGGCCGAGCAGGTAGTCGGCCAGCGACGGGCCCGGTCCGAGCCGGAAGAGCAGGTCGAGGGTGGGTGACTGGATGTCGGTGTCGACCACCCCGACCCGGCGACCCGCGGCGGCGAGCAGCAGCGCCAGGTTGGCCAGCACGGTGGACTTGCCGGTGCCGCCGCGGTGCGAGTGCACCACGATGGTCCGGGCCATCAGGCCACCGCCCGCGCGGCCGGTCCGGGATGCGTCGCCGGTCCGGGACGCGCGGCCGGTCCGGGATGCCCGCCGCCGGGCCCGTCGCCGCCCACGTGCGGCCCCCGCGCCGCAGGTGGCCGGTGCAGGGCCAGCATGGTGACGTCGTCGTGCTGTTCCGCGGCCCCGGTGTGTTCCCGTACCGCGGTGTCCATCCGGTCGAGCAGGTCCCGGCCGCGCAGCGGTGTCCGGGCGAGCAGGTCGAGCATCCGCTCGTCGCCGAGGAAGGTGCCGTCCGGGCACCGGGCCTCGGGCACCCCGTCGGTGAAGATGAAGAGGGTGTCCCCGGGGTCGAGCTGGGCGTATCCGAGGGTGTAGACGCAGTCGGGCAGCACCCCGACGGCCGGGCCGGTGACGTCCAGCGGTCTGGGGCCGGAGCCGTCGGCGCTGAGCAGCAGGGGCGGGTTGTGGCCGCCGTTGATGTAGACGAGGCTGCCGGTGAGCGGGTCGAGGACGCCGAAGAAGAGGGTGGCGAAGTAGCCCTGCCGCAGGTGGTTGCGGGTGAGGTAGCCGTTGGTCGCGGTGACCGCGTTGAGCAGCGGGGTGGCGCCGACGACCGGGATGCGTCTGCTGCTTCCGGTGCGTCCGGCGGCCACCAGGTTCTGCAGCCCGCTGTTCTCGGCGGTGTGCCGCAGCAGCGAGCGGATCAGGGCCATGAAGAGGGCCGAGCCGACGCCCTTGTCGCAGACGTCGGCGACGACCACGGCGAGGCGGCGGCGATGGGAGATCTCGAAGACGTCGTAGAAGTCCCCGGCGACCTGGCGGGCGGGCCGGAAGCGGACGTCGATCTCCCAGCCGTCGGGCACGGGCAGGGACTCGGGCAGGAATCCGGCCTGGATCTCGCGGCCGATCTCCAGTTCCTTCTCGTAGCTCATGAGTTCGGCGCGGGCGTCGGCTTCGCGCAGGGTGCGGCCGAGTTCGGCGCGCTCCGAGCAGGTGTGCAGCCGGGCCTGCACCAGGGCGGGCAGGAAGGGGGGTACGAGGTAGTCGTGGCCGATGCGTACGTGTTCCTCCAGGGCGGCGAATCCGTCCACGGTCCAGACGACCACGATCGGGGCTCCGGCCCAGCGGCGCAGCCTGCGCACGACCGTGCGCACGGAGTCGCCCGGCACCTCGGCGGGGGCGAGCAGCACGTCGGCGACGGGCAGCACGTCCACCGGGCCGGTGAGCAGCTCCGAGAGCGTACGGGCGACCACGGCGGCGTCCATCGCCTCCAGGGCGGCGAGCAGTTCCCTGGGCGGGGGCGGGTTCGCGTCGAGGACGATCACGGTTGTGGAGGGCATGGGCCGTTCCCCTCTGCCTGCGCGGGTGTCATCGCTGCGGCCGCGGGCCCGCGAGGACGGTCAGCGTGCTGATGTTGCGGCCTTCCCTGCGTACGTAGCCGAACTCGTCCACGCTGGTGAGCGCGAGGTGGATGCCGAGGCCCCCGATCCGCCGCCGTTCGGGCGGCAGGTCGGTGGCGGGCGGCAGGCAGCCGGCCACCGGGTCGAACTCCGGGGCGGCGTCCTCCAGGACGATCCTCGCCCGCCCGGCCCCGGCGCGGCCCAGGACGGTGATCCGTCCCTCGCCGCCCCGGTAGCCGTGCGTCACGATGTTCGTCGCCAGTTCGTCCACCGCGAGCCGGAGCCGGTAGGCGGCCCCCCGGTCGAGTCCGGCGGCCACCGCCACCGCCCGCACGAAGTGGGCGATGGCGGTGAGCGAGCCGAGGACGGCCGGGACGTGCAGCTCGGTCGTGGCCGGGTCGCTCAGGCGGGCCCCGTGCTGCGGGCTAGCGCCCATGGATCCGCTCGCTCAGGCGCTCACTCATCGGAGAGGACGATGCTGCGGTCCAGCCCGGCCGTCCGGATGGTCCGGGAGACCGGCTCGATCGCGCCGACGACCTTGATGGTGACGTGGGCGGCGACCTTCTGCTGCGCGAAGACCAGCGAGCGCAGCCCGGCGCTGGCCATGTAGCCGACACCGGCCATGCGGATCTCGACGGTGCTGGTGCCGTGCCCGGCGGCCTTTTCGATGGTCTGGTGGAAGTCGGGCGCGGTGTTGGCGTCCAGTTCGCCCGCCAGCTCGATCACGGTGGTGTCGCCCTCGATGCTCAGGGACACGGAAAGCGGCATGTCAGGTCTCCTTCGGCCGTGCGGTCAGGACGTCTCGGGATCCGGTGCGCGGCCGACGAGGATGACGACCGAGCGCGGACCGATCAGGTACTTGCCGGAGTTCTCCAGTTCGGCCTCGCCGCCCGGGGAGCGGATGTCGTGCGGGGCGGTGGCGCCGGTGTCGGCGAAGAGGTGCCAGCTGCGGTGCCCCGGGAGGGCGGGCAGTTCCAGGTCGTGCGGTTCCCAGTGCGCGTTCATGGCGACGTACACGACGTCGTCGTCGGCGGGTCCGCACCGGGCGACCGCCAGCAGGCGGCTGTCGGGCGACCAGTCGGGCTGCCAGGCCCGCTCGCCGTGCCAGCTGATGTCCGGGAGGCCGACGTGGTCGCGGACCTGGCCGGTGGGGTGGGCGGTGGAGCGCAGTTCGCGGTGGTGTTTGCGGAAGGCGATCAACTGCCGCGCGAAGCGGAGCAGTTCGGCGTTGTCGTCGACCTGGTTCCAGTCGAACCAGGAGAGTTCGTTGTCCTGGCAGTAGGTGTTGTTGTTGCCCTGCTGGGTGCGGCCGACCTCATCGCCGGCCAGCAGCATGGGGATGCCCTGGCTGGTGAAGAGGATGGCGAGGGCGTTCTTCATCTGGCGCAGCCGGAGCGCGTTGACTTCGGGGTCGTCGGTCGGCCCCTCGGCGCCGCAGTTCCAGCTGGCGTTGTCGTTCCCGCCGTCGTTGTTGTACTCGCCGTTGGCCTCGTTGTGCTTCTCGTTGTACGAGACCAGGTCGGCCAGGGTGAAACCGTCGTGCGCCGTCAGGAAGTTGACGGAGGCCGCGGTGCCGCGCCCGGCGTACAGGTCGGGCGAGCCGGCGATGCGGGTGGCGAGTTCCCCGGTGACTCCGGGGTCGCCCTTGAGGAAGCTGCGGACGGTGTCGCGGTACTTGCCGTTCCACTCCGCCCAGCGGCCGTAGGCCGGGAAGTTGCCGACCTCGTAGAGGCCGCCCGCGTCCCAGGCCTCGGCGATGAGCTTGGTGTGGCGCAGGACGGGGTCGTAGGCGAGCAGTTCCAGCAGCGGCGGGTTGGGCAGCGGGGTGCCGTCCAGGTCCCGGCCGAGGATGGCCGCGAGGTCGAAGCGGAAGCCGTCGATGTGGTAGTCGGCGACCCAGTGGCGCAGGCAGTCGAGCACGTAGTTGCGCACGACCGGGTGGTTGCAGTTGACCGTGTTGCCCGTGCCGCTGAAGTTGAAGTAGTACCCCTCCGGCGTGAGCATGTAGTACGTGGCGTTGTCGAGGCCCTTGAAGGAGATGGTCGGGCCGAACTCGTTGCCCTCGGCGGTGTGGTTGAAGACGACGTCGAGGATGACCTCGATGCCCGCCGCGTGCAGGTCCTTGATGAGGGTGCGGAACTCGTCGCCCTGCATCCCGTAGCGTCCGGTGGCCGCGTATCCGGCCTTCGGTGCGAAGAACGAGACGGTGTTGTAGCCCCAGTAGTCGAAGAGCTTCTCGCCGGTCTCCGGGTTGGAGCGCGGGTTGTCGCTCTCGTCGAACTCGAACACGGGCAGCAGCTCTATGCAGTTGACGCCGAGTTCCTTGAGGTACGGGATCTTCTCGCGCAGGCCCGCGAAGGTGCCGGGGGCCGTCACGCCCGAGGAGGGGTGCCGGGTGAATCCGCGCACGTGGGTCTCGTAGACGACGAGGTCGGTGGCGGGGATCTGCAGCGGTGTGTCGTCGCCCCAGTCGAAGTCCTGGAGGCAGACCCGCGAGCGGTACTGGTAGGCCCGGTCCCGGTCCGGCTCCACGCCCCACACGTCGCGGCCGCTGATCAGCCGGGCGTAGGGGTCGGAGAGGATCTGGCGGGCGTCGAAGCGGTGGCCGGTGACCGGGTCGAAGGGTCCGTCGGCCCGGTAGCCGTATTCGATGTTCTCGTGGTCGAGGCCGAAGACGGTCATGGAGAAGACGCTGCCGGTGCGGAATTCCTGGGGGAAGTCCAGCTCGGCCATCGGCTCGGGCGCTCCGCGCTTGAAGAGGACCAGGGACATGGAGGTGGCCTGGTCGGAGAAGACGGAGAAGTTGACCCCGCCGGGGACCACGTTGGCCCCGAAGGGGAACGGTTTGCCGGCGCGGACGCCGTACCCGCTCACCTCGTGAGTCGGGTAGGCGTCGACGCGCAGCACCTGTTCGGAGCGGCTCTCGCTCATCGCACGGCCGGTTTTCTGGCGGCCGCGGCGGCCTCGCCGGTCTCGAAGAAGTCGAGGAAGCCGGTGGCCGACATGACGAACCGGACTTCCTCGCTCACCCCGTGCAGGGTGACGGCGACGCCGGCGTGCTGGGCCTCGCGGTAGACGACGAGCAGGGTCCGCAGGCCCGCGCTGGAGACGTAGGTGACGGCGGTGAGGTCGATGCGCAGCGGTCGGCCCTCGCGGACCAGCGGCAGCAGCGACTGGAGCAGGGACCCGGAGGTCTCGCTGTTGATCTCGCCGGTGACGACGAGCACGGTGCCCGTCTTGTTCCGGCGTTCCTTCACACTGAGTGTCATGGTCTTCCCCTCGTGTTGGGGCGCCCCCCGTTGAGCGCTACTTGTTCACCGGCCGCAGCCGGACCTTGACCTTCACCCGCCCCTGGACGTCGGGCAGCCGCACGGTGAGGCCGTCCGCGTCGAAGTCCGTCCACGGCTTCTCGTCGATCTCGACGGACGCGACCTGGACCGAGCCGGCGGGGAGCAGGTCGGGCGAGACGCGCAGCACGCGGTCGGGCAGGCCCGCCGGGTCGGGCTGGAAGTGGAAGTCCATCTCCTGGCCGTTGATCAGCAGGTTGTTGTAGACGGCGGAGAGGTAGCACAGCTCCGCCGAGTGGTACATGGACATCGAGTGGCTGCCCTTGAGCCGCTCGGTGCCGAGCAGGTACGGCGTGCCGCTGGCCAGCACGTTGAAGTAGACCGCTCCCTCGTCGTGGTCGAGGAAGAAGGTGTTGTAGAAGGCTTCGGCCTGGCGTCCCTCGCGCAGGAAGTCCTCGTCGCCGAGGGTGCCGTGCAGGATGAGGTAGGCGAGGATCGCCTGTTCCTGCTGCCACCACGCCTTGCGGTCGTGCCAGGCGAAACGATACGTCTGGGCGTCGCCGCTCTTCAGGCGCTCCACGACGTCGTACCAGCCGCCGCGCTGGAGGTCGCTGCCGGCCTCCGGCATGATCTCGCCGATCCGGCGGGCCAGCTCCTCGTAGGCGGGCTTCGCCTTCAGGGAGTTCATCCGCATCAGGTTCCAGGCGATCTTGAGGTTGTGGCCGACGACCGCGCGGTTCTGCTGCCAGCTGTGCGTGGTGTCGTGGGACCAGTCGCGGTGGAAGCGTTCCTGGACGAACGGGCTGTTCTTGTAGTCCGGGAAGCGGTCCGCGATGGTGTCGAAGGTGTACTCCAGGAAGTCGGCGTACTTCTGCTCGCCGGTCGCCAGGTACAGGTTGATCAGGTAGGCGGGCGCGTGGTCCCCGACCGAGTTCCAGTTCTTGCGCTCGCGGTTCTCGCCCAGCGACTCGTGGTCGGCGCTGAAGAGGATCGGGTCGATGTGCGAGTAGTAGCCGCCGAGTTCGGCGTCGTGGAAGAACTTGTCGAACAGCCGGATGGTGGCGTCCGCGTCGTTCTTGATCCGTACGTCGCCGGTCACCCGGTACGTCTGGACCGGCCCGGCCAGCGCGTAGATCTGCTCGTACATCGGGATCGCGTCGTAGTCGTCGGAGAACTCAGAGGTGAAGAGCTTGCGCTCGCTGTCCCCGTCGACGCTGATGCCGTGGTACCAGAAGACCACGTCCTCCTCGCTGTCCACGACCCGCATGTGCTTGCGCAGGTACTCGGTGCCGCGCTCGGCGACCTCCAGGTACTCGTCCTTGCCGGTCAGCAGGTAGGCCGAGGCCATGCCGTAGACCAGCCGGGAGATGGTGTCCGTCTCCTGGACGTGACTGGCGGTCTTGTCGCCGCCGAGGCGGACCTCGGTGCGGTACTGCGTGAAGTCGACCGGGCCGTCGCCGAACTGGGCGCGCCGGTAGAAGGAGGCCAGCGACTCGATCTGCTTGACCCACCAGCTCGGCTCCTCGAAGCGGTAGTCCTCGGCCCCGCGGCCCAGGAACACCAGCCGCTTGGCCTCGAACCGGCCCCCGTGCTCCGGGTAGTGCACCCCGTAGACGTAGAGGAAGCGGCCCGGCGAGAGCATCTCGTCGATGTGCCCGGAGGCGTCGACGTAGGGCTCGTCCAGGTTGCGGACCAGCTCGGCGCTGGGGTCCCCGGCGAGCGAGACCTCGAACTCGCGTCCGTCGGCGGTCTTCAGGCGCAGGGCGCGGGTGGTGGAGTCGAAGCGGCCGACGTAGCCCGCGATGGTGTCGGAGAAGGAGAAGCTCACGGCATCCGCCATGTCATGCACCGTCCTTGTCGTGAGAGCGGTCGTCCTCGAATCCCTGGCTGACCTCGACGATGACCCCGTCGGGATCGCGGACCCACACGGTCCGCCAGCCGCAGATGAAGTCGTCGAAGTCCAGCGGTCCCAGGGTCACTTCTGCCGCGTCACCGAGCGATGCCAGGAACGCGTCCACGCTGTCGGTCTGGAAGGCCAGGTGGCGCATCCGGCCGGGCGCCTGCGGCCCGTCGTCGTGCGCCGGCCGGGCCGGCTCGGCGCCGGCCGCGAAGAGCTCCAGGTACGCGTCCCCCTTGCGCAGGAACACGATGCGGGCGTCCCCGAGGTCGACGACCCGGGCCCGGGCGAAGCCGAAGTACCGGGTGTAGAACTCCTCGGTGGTCTTCTGGTCCGTGCAGTTGAGACCCACGTGCGACCAGACCATCGACCCCATCAGCCGGCCCCCCGGCCCCGCCCGGCGGCGAGCAGTTCGATGATCCGGCGGGCGAAGAGGTGGTGGTGGGCGCCGGTGCGGCCGGTGACCAGGTCGCCGTCGACCACCACGTCCTCGTCGACGTACTGCGCGCCCATGTTGCGCACGTCGCCGATCAGGTTGTTGTGGCACACCACCTTGCGGCCGCGCACCTTGCCGGGGATCGAGGCGGCCAGCCACATGCCGTGGCAGATGATCCCCTTGAGGACCGTCGGTTCCTCGAAGGCCCGGCGCAACAGCTCGGTGGCAGGCGCCAGTTGGTCGACGTCCTCGGTGTAGCGCAGCCGGTCGGCGACCATGCCCGAGGGCACGATCAGGGCCGAGTAGCGGCGCAGCTGCTCGTCGCTGAGCCCTTCGAGGCTCTGGTCGGCGGTGAACGGCGCCCGGTACTCGTGGCCGGTGAAGGTGATGGAGTCGTTGCCCCACAGCCGGGTCAGGAAATCGACCTCGGCGCCCTCCTCGGCGAAGCGGCGGCCGTAGTAGAAGATCTCCGGCTCGTAGAAGTCGCTCTCGACCAGGACCGCGATCCGGGTCCCGGACAGCGCTCCCTCGCGCAGTACGGCGTCAGACACGGGAGGCCCCCTTCAGGAAGTCCGCCGCGCGCTCGGCGATCATCGCGATGGCGGTGTGGCAGTTGCCCGAGGGCACGGCGGGCATCACGCTCGCGTCGACGACGCGCAGGCCCCGTACGCCGTGCACCCGCAGCTCGGGGTCGACCACGGAGAGGTCGTCGACGCCCATCCGGCAGGAGCCGGCCTGGTGGTGGTAGCTCTCCGCCTTCCGCTTCACGAAGCGGCGCAGGTCCTCGTCGGTGACGGCGCCCGGGCCCGGCTGGAGTTCCTGCTTGTACCAGGGCGAGAAGGCGGAGGTCGCGAAGATCTCCCGGGCCACGCGCACGCCCTGCACCATCCGCTCCAGGTCCCAGCGGTCGCCCAGGTAGTTCGGGTTGATCAGCGGGTGGGCCAGCGGGTCGGGGCTCGCCAGCCGGATCCAGCCGCGGGAGGCGGGACGGACCACCCCGGGCAGGATGGACACGGTGTGCGGGTGGTCCTGGCCGACGATCACGTCGAACGGGACGTGGACGAAGGCGATCTGCAGGTCCGGCGCGGGCAGCCCCGGCCGGGAGGACAGGAAGAGCGCGCTTTCGGAGAGGTTCTGCGCGGGCGCGGGCAGTTCCTGGGTGACCTCGGCCATCAGGCCCGTCAGGACGTGGTTGTGGAAGTTCTCGCCCACCCCGGGCAGCGCGGCGGTCACCGCGATGCCGTGCGGGCGCAGCTGGTCCGGATGCCCGATCCCGGAGAGCAGCAGCAGCTTCGGGGACTCGATCGCCCCGGCCGCCACGATCACCTCGCGCCGGGCCCGGACCGTGTACGTGCCCGGCGCACCGGTGGTGGCGTGCGCGTCCCGCACGTCGCGGCCCGGGAAGTCCGCCGCGGGGGCGTTCTGGACGTACTCGACGCCGGTGCAGGTGTCCCCGTCGAAGAGCAGCCGGGTGGTCTGGGCCCCCGTGCGCAGGGTGAGGTTGGAGCGGTCCAGGGCGGGTTCCAGGTAGGCGGCGAGCACGCCCTGGCGACGGCCGTCGGCGACGTCGATGTGGTGCCAGCCGGCGCCGAAGAGACCGCGCCGGGGCCCGTCGGTGTTGAAGTCGGCGATCTCCTCGTGGCCGATCTCCACGGCCGCGTCGATGAAGGCGCGGGAGACCGGGTTGGGGTCGTGCCGCCCGGCGTGCGTGACGCGCTGCGGGCCCGTCGTGCCGGTGGTGGCGGCGGTCGGGTCCTCCTGGGCCTCCAGCAGCGCGAAGTAGGGCAGGACGTCCTCGTACGACCAGCCCGCGGCGCCCTGGTAGGCCCAGTTGTCGAAGTCCGAGGCGTGGCCCCGGATGTGCATCATGATGTAGAGGTTGCTGCTGCCGCCGGGGGCCTTGCCGCGCGGTTCGTAGGTGCGGCGGCCGTCCAGGCCGGGCTGCGGGACGCTGGTGTAGCCCCAGTCGACCGGTCCGCCCAGCAGCTTGTACCAGGAGGACGGGTCGTCGACCTCGGGCGGGATCCGGGGGCCGCCCGCCTCCAGGACGAGGACGGTGACGTCCGGGTCCTCGGAAAGGCGGCCCGCCAGGACGCTGCCCGCGGTGCCCGCGCCGACGATGACGTAGTCGTACTCGGCTTCGGTTCCGGTGCCGGCGGCGCTCACCGGGTACCCGGCGCCTGGAAGGGGACCGTGTCGTGGAAGTTCGCCATGTAGGCGATCTTTCCGTCCGCGATCCGGAAGAAGTTCATGACCTCGGCCTCGATGCCCTCGCCCGAGGCGCTCACGGCGGTCAGGTGGGACACGGCCGCGGCCTTCTCCCCGTCACCGTCGATGACGAAGTGCACGGGCTCGTTGCGGAAGACCCGGTACAGGTCCCCCATGCCCTTCATCATCGAGCGCAGGGTGTCCAGGCCCTCGATGTGTCCGGCGAGCTGCTCGTCCATCACCTGGTCGTCGGCGAAGAGGTCGCACCAGCGGTCCCAGTCACCGGCGTTGGCGTACTCGTAGTACTTCGTCAGGATCTGCCGTGCGTCCATCGGGCTCATCCCCCTATCGGTCCCTGCGGGTTCCGTCCGGCGCGAAGGGCGCCCAGAACTGGCTGAAGGCGCTCGCCGAGTCGCCGAAGAGGCCGTCGCGGCCCTCGACGATCCGGCCGTCCCGCCAGCGCATGAAGTGGAAGACCGGGTAGTCCATCCGCTCGTACGGCGACCCGCTCGCGGGATCCGCTCCCTCGCGCAGGGCGACGTTGCGGCACAGGTCGGCGCTGCAGTCCTCGCCGACGAGCACGGCCTCGATGTCCATGCGGAAGGTGCCGCCGGTGAGCTTGTGGGTCTGGCCCATCAGCTCCAGGAAGGCGTCCAGGCTCTCGTACCACCCGGCCAGCGGGTGGTTGCCCGGCACCAGCCAGCGCAGGTCCTCGGCGTAGTACTCCAGGATCCGCGCGCGGTCTCCGGAGCCGAGCGCCCGGTAGGCCGACTCGACCCGCTCCCGTGTCACTTCGGTCATCGCTCGTGTCCTTCCTCGGGTCCGGGCCCGGGTCTCAGAGCGAGCCCGAACCGGGCATCGGGGCCAGCTCGTTGACGGTGTACGTCTTGATCAGCGGGCCGGCCGCAGAGGCCACGACCGTCCAGGTCTGGTCGGCGTCGAAGCCGAGCCACTGGCTGCGGGCGCCCGGCGGGTCCCAGATCTTCGCCTGCCAGTTGACGAGGACGCGCACCACCGCCCGGTCGCCCTCGATGACGGGCTCCACCTTGGTGACGGTGTGCACCTCGTCGAAGAAGCGGCCGGTGACGGCCGCGTACCAGCGGCCGAAGCCCTGGTGGCCGAGGAAGGTGTCCTCGGGGACCTTGAACTCCAGGTCCGCGGTGATGAAGGCGAGCACCTGCTCCAGCGGAAGGTGCTGGTCCAGCGCCACGTACCACTTGTCGGTGAACTCGCGGATCGCTTCCTCGGTCAGCCGCTCGACGGGCATGCCGGTCTCCTCCTTGTCGGTCTTGCCGGTGAGGGGTGTCGCATCAGATCCGGATTCAGATCTGGATGTCGACGAGGAACGGGCCCGGGTGCTCCAGCATCCGGCCGACGGCCGCGGCCGCCTCGTCCGGCTTCTCCACCCGCATCCCGCCCGCGCCCAGCGCCCGGGCCAGCCCGGCGAAGTCGATCTCGGGACGGGAGAGGTCGAAGGAACCGGGGAACCCGTGCTCGGGGATGTCCCGCTCCCGCCAGTACTGGGCGATGTTGTCGTCCAGCAGCCGGTACTTGCGGTTGTTGCAGACGACGAACTTCGCCTCGATGCCGTGCCGGGCGGCGGTCCACAGCGCCTGGTAGGTGTACATCGACCCGCCGTCCCCCGCGAAACCGACCACGGTCCGGTCGGGCCGGGCCAGCTTGGCGCCGACCGCGCCCGGGAAGCCGACCCCGAGGGAACCGCCCCGGGTGAGGTGGTAGTCCCCGGGCCGCTCGGCGGGCAGGTAACGGGTGACCAGCGGGGAGGTGGTCAGCGCCTCGTCGACGACGATCAGGTCGCCGCCGGTCCGCTCGGCCAGCGTCCGCAGGAAGACGGCCATCGGCGTGCCGTCCCCCGGCCCGGTGTCGCGGGCCGCGAGGGCCCGCTCCCGCGTGCGGGCGTCCAGCCGGGCGGCGGCCGCCGCCCGCCGCTGCGGGGTCAGCAGGCGTTCCAGTACGCCCGCCAGCGCGCGCAGCGCCTGTTTCGGGTCGGCGGCGAGCCCGAGGTCCACCGGGTGGTTCTTGGCGATCTCGTAGGCGTTGAGGTCGATGTGGACGACCTTGGCGCCCGCCCGGAAGGGGCTCTCCAGCTCCGGGAAGACCTCCGGGAAGACATAGGTGCCGACGATCAGCACCCCGTCCGCCCCGGCGATCAGCTCCTTGCTGTGCGGGCCGAACATGTGGCCGCTCTGGCCCCGGCGCAGGGGGTGCGAGGCCGCGATGTTGACCTCCGAGGAGTCGACCTCGTACACGTCCGCGCCCAGCAGCTCGGCGACGGCCGCGAGTTCGGCCTGCGCCCCGGAGAGCGCGACCCCGTCGCCGATGAGGACGACGGGCCGCTCGGCGGCGGCGAGCAGCTGGGCCGCCCGCCCCACCGAGGCGGGCGAGGGCGCCACATCGGTCAGCGGCACGGTGGCCGGCAGGACGGGCTCGGAGTTCAGCTCGTCCAGGACGTCCATCGGCAGCGCCACGAACACCGGCCCGCGCGGCGGGGTCAGGGCGATCTTCACGGCCCGCCGGACCGTGCGCAGGACGGAGCGCGGATCGGTGACCCGGGTCGCGTACTTGGTGACCGGCCGGGCCATGGCGACCAGGTCGGCGGCCATCTGCGCGTCCATCGCGTCGTAGCGGACCCCGGCGTCACCGGCGATCACGACGAGCGGGGTGTGGCCGCGCAGGGACTGGTACAGCATGCCGATGCCGTTGCCCAGACCCACACCGGAGTGCAGCTGGAGCAGCGCCGGACCGCCGGTGGCGCGGGCATAGCCGTCGGCGATGCCCGCGGCCACCGTTTCCTGGAGGGCGAGGACGTAATGGAAATCGTCCGCCGCGTCGGCCGCATCGAGGAATCCCTGTTCCACGGTCCCGGGATTCCCGAACATGACATTCAGGCCGTCGGCCTTGAACTGCTCGATCAGCCTTTCCCGTCCGGGAGTGGCTTCCATGAATTCCCCCTCGATTCACACGGGTTGCCGGACCGTCAGGTCGGACTCGGACTCGGACTTCCGGAGACGGCTACCATCCGTACCGGGTGAGACCGTCCTCCAGGACTTCCACGATCTTCTGACCCGTCAGATAGGAATCCGGGGTCGAACGGCCGGTCACGAAGGGGTAATCGACGATCACCGAGACCGGCTTCCCGAAGTTCCCGTGGTACGCCCCGCGCGGGCCCGTGGCATCGCGCAGGATGTATTCCAGCGGGTACGGCGGCGGGCCCATGTTGAAGTCGGTACCGAGGAATCCGGTGCCGTCCTTGTAGTCGTACTCCTTGCAGTGGCCGGTGACGTGCTTGCCCCAGATGATGCTGCGGCGGTCGCCCCAGTCGCGGGCGAAGGCCAGGCAGGCCACGCCGTAGCACTCGGCGGCCACGACCTTGCCGGCCTTCCGGAAGGCCAGGATCAGGGCGTGGACGCGCTCGTTGTTGGCGAGGTCGGCGATGGGTCCGCTGCCGCCCACGATGAGCACGGCGTCGTAGCCGTCGATGTCGGCCTGCAGCTTGTCCAGGTCGCGGTGGTACTGCTCCAGCTTGCGCAGATAGCCCTCGTCGCTCGTGTACGGGCGCTCCGGCGCCCATGCCTCGATGTCGAGCGGCGAGTCCAGCCGGCTCGACTGCTCGAACTCGCGGCCCAGCCGGGCGTTCTCCTCGGTGGTGACCGAGCGCCCCAGCGGGGGGTCGATGTAGTTCGCGTCGAGGCTCGGCGGAAGGGCGTGCGCGCGCTTTCCGGTCGGGGTGGCGAATACGACTTCGTAGCCCCGCTCGTCGAACTTCGATACGGGCCCTATCAGTTCCTCGGCCCAGTAACCGTGTTCGGAGACAATGACCAGAATCTTTCTGCTCACAGATTCCTCCAGGCGCCGCCTGTTGTCGTTGGCGTGACCCACACTGCTTCCGTCCCGGGCCTGCGTCAAAGCGCCGGTGTGCGACTACGTGAGGTAGCGGCCCAGGTCATGCGGGCACCTCACGAAGTCGTGCGGGGAGTTCATGAAGTACCCGCAGGACTTCCTGACTTCGGCCGAATCCATGAACCACTTCCCGGGTCCCGTCCTATGGTCTGGACGCCGAGGCCGGAGTCGGGGCGACATCGGAGCCGAGGTCACGATCGAGGTCAGCATCAAGGTCGAGGAGAAGGACGGGGCCGATGGAAAGTAGTTGCGCGCACATCGATCAGATACGTCCGGTGAAGCCCTCCGCGGAGGGCTGCGAGGAATGCCTCGCGCTGGGCGAGGGCTGGGTCCACCTGCGGATGTGCCTCGGCTGCGGCCACGTGGGGTGCTGCGATTCCTCGAAGAACCGGCACGCCACCCGCCACTACCGGGCCTCCGGCCATCCCATCGCGGCCTCGCACGAGCCGGGCGAGTACTGGGCCTGGTGCTACGCCGACCAGCTCATGCTGGACCCGGCGTGAGCGCGGCCCCCGGGAGCCCGGCGGCCCCCGGAACCACGCCCGGCACGGCCCCCGCCGGAGCCGCGTCCGGTGGTCCCACGTCCACCGCCGCCGCGACCGCGGCGACCGCCGCCCGCGCGGAGAACCGCAAGCCGGTCATCCTGGCCGTGGACGACGACCCGCAGGTGCTGCGGGCCGTGCGCCGCGACCTGCGCAGCGCCTACGGGGACCGCTACCGGGTGCTGGGCGCGTCCTCCGCCGCCGACGCCCTGAAGATCCTCGACTCCCTCGACGAACGCGGCCACGACCCGGCGCTGTTCCTGGTGGACCAGCGGATGCCGGACGTCACGGGCGTGGAGTTCCTGCTCGAAGCGGTCTCCCGCTTCCCGGACGCCCGGCGCGTCCTGCTGACCGCCTACGCCGAGACGGACGCGGCGATCACCGCGATCAACCGGGTCCGCCTGGACTACTACCTGCTCAAGCCGTGGGACCCGCCGCACGAGCGGCTCTTCCCCGTCCTCGACGACCTGCTGTCGGACTGGCTGGCCACCTACCGGCCCGCCTACGACGGGATCATCGTCGCGGGTCACCTGGTGTCCCCCGGCACCCACGCCGTCCGGGACTTCTTCACCCGCAACGGGCAGCCGTTCCGCTTCCTGAACGTCGAGCGTGATCCCGAGGCGCTGACCCTGCTCGCCGCGCAGCCGGGCGCCGCGCTGCCCCTCGTCCGCTTCCCGGACGGAGCGGTGCTCTCCGCGCCGTCGGACACCGAACTCGCCGGGCGCCTGGGCCTGGCCACCACCGCCTCGCGCCCGCACTACGAGTGCGTGATCGTGGGCGCGGGCCCGGCGGGCCTGGCCGCCGGGGTGTACTCCGCCTCCGAGGGCCTGACCACGCTGATGCTGGACTCCCGGGCGCCGGGCGGCCAGGCGGGCACCTCCAGCCTGATCGAGAACTACCTGGGCTTCCCCTCGGGCCTCTCCGGCGGCGACCTGACCCGCCGGGCCACCATCCAGGCCTCCCGGTTCGGCGCCGAGATCCTGCACCCGGTCGAGGTGGTCTCGCTGACCCGCGACGATCCGGCGAAGATCCTGACCCTGGCGGACGGTACGGAGATCAGCGCGGAGACGGTGCTGCTGGCGACCGGGGTCGCGTACAACAAGCTCCAGGCTCCGGGCGCGGACCGCTTCGAGGGCGCGGGGCTGTACTACGGGGCGGCCACGACGGAGAGTTCAGCCTGCATCTCGCAGCACGTGTTCATCGTGGGCGGGGCGAACTCGGCCGGTCAGGCGGCGGTCCACTTCGCCAAGTACGCGGCGCGGGTGACGATCCTGGTCCGGGCGGCCTCGCTCGACGACAGCATGTCCCAGTACCTGATCGACGAGATCGCGCGGACCCCCAACATCGAGGTCAGGGTCCGCACCACGGTGGTCTCGCTGGACGGGGACGGGCACCTGGAGCGGATCGTCCTGCACCACGCGGACACCGGGGAGGACACCGAGGTCCCGGCCCGCTTCATGTTCACCTTCATCGGTGCCCGCCCGCACACCGGCTGGCTGGCCGGGGTGGTCGAGCGGGACGAGTACGGCTTCGTGCTGACCGGCTCGGACCTGATCTCCAACGGCGGCGAGCTGCCCGCCGAGTGGAGCCTGGAGCGGGCCCCGTACCCGCTGGAGACCAGCGTTCCCGGGGTCTTCGCGGCGGGCGACGTCCGGGCCCACTCCGTCAAGCGGGTCGCCTCGGGAGTGGGCGAGGGCGCGATGGCGGTGTCCCTGATCCACCGCTACCGCTCGATGGGCTGAGAGCGAAATCCGGCGGGAACGGGACCCGAACCCTTGCGATCAACGAAGCACCGGATGCAACGTTGATTACATGATTACAGCCGAACAGCGTGAACAGCTCCGCGGCTGGTTCGCGGAGCGCCTGCCCATCGACGTCTACGAAGAGCTGGTCGAGGTGGTGGTCGACCGCGAGGAGATCACCGTCGTCGGCCGCATCCCGGCCGCCGAGTCGGTACGGGGCTTCCGCGAGCGCACCCGCGAGCAGCGCATCGAGGTCGCCCGCGAGGCCGAGGAGCTCTACCAGCGCAAGGTGGCCTGGGGGGTGGAGGCCGAGGGCGAGCGGACCCTCTTCACCCACCTCGCCGTGCCCGTGATGACCCGGCTGCGCCAGTCCGAGCGCGCGGTGCTCGACACCCTGGTCGCGGGCGGGGTCGCCCGCAGCCGGGCCGACGCGCTCGCCTGGTGCGTGCGCCTCGTCGGGACGAACACGGACGCCTGGCTCGCCGACCTGCGGGGCTCGCTGGAGAAGGTCCAGCAGGTCCGCGCGCAGGGCCCCGACCAGGCCGGGGCCGAGAAGCCCGGCGCCGAGACCCCCGTATCCGACGACTCCAGGAAGTCCGGGTCCGAATAGCGGAAAAGCGCGTCCAGGGACCAATGATCGCGGAAGGGTAGCCGCGAACACCCGAACCCAGGGAGAGGCACGCACACCATGACGACGACCGTCGAATACATCCGCTACCGGATCGCATTGGACGACCAGCCGGCCTTCGAGGACGCGTACCGGCGGGCGGCCGAGGCCCTGGCCGCCTCACCGGAGTGCGTCGACTACGAACTGGCGCACTGCGAGGAGGAGCGCGAGCGCTACATCCTGCGGATCCGCTGGACCTCGGTCGACGCCCACCTGAACGGCTTCCGCAAGGGCGAGCACTTCCCGGCGTTCTTCACCGCGATCCGCCCGTACGTGACCGCCATCGAGGAGATGCAGCACTACCTCGTCACCGATGTCGTGGGCACGGGAAAGGCTTCCTGAAGGTCATGAGCACGCCGACGATCTACGAGTGGATGGGCGGGGCCGAGGCGATGAACCGCCTCACCGACGTCTTCTACTCGTACGCCCTGCAGGACGACATCCTCGCCCCGGTCTTCGCGGGCATGGACGCCGAGCACCCCCAGCACGTCGCGGCCTGGCTGTCCGAGGTGTTCGGCGGCCCGGCCGAGTACTCCGCCCACCACGGCGGCCACCAGCACATGGCCACCAAGCACCTCGGGCGCGCGATCACCGAGAAGCAGCGCCGCCGCTGGGTGGACCTGCTGCTCGACACGGCCGACGAGGTCGGCCTGCCGACCGACCCCGAGTTCCGGGCGGTGTTCGTCTACTACATCGAGTGGGGCACCCGGATGGCACTGATCTACTCCGGGCCCAACCCGCCCCCGGTGGACGCGGCCAAGATCCCGGTCTGGTCCTGGGGCCAGACCCCGCCGTGGGTACCGAAGGCGGACTGATCCCGGCAGGACCACGGACCCGTGGCAGCAGCCACGGGTCCGTAGCCGTCAGCCCCGGCGCGGCGGCGGCCCCGGCTTCGGCCGGGGCTTGTCGCCCGGTTCCGCCAGCAGCACGGTCAGCGCGCCCTCGGTGGAGTTCCGCCAGAAGTCCACGGCCTGCTCCAGCACGTCCCGGAAGGTCTCCCAGTCCCCCGGCCGGGCCACCGCGTAGCCGCGCCAGGAAGTGACGGCCAGCAGCCGCCCCGGCGCCTCGGGCAGCCAGGACAGGTCGATCAGACAGTCCGCCAGCGCGTCCCAGTTCCCGCCGAAGTGCTCCGGCAGCCGCAGCGCCTCCCCGCACCTGCGCATCAGCTCGTCCTTGCTGCGCACGCCGTCCAGATCGAGCCGTACGGTCGTCCAGCCGGCCTCCTCGGCGGCGGCCAGGGCGGGGGCGAGGGCGCGGGGGTCCAGGGTCATCGGAGAACCGCCTTGAAGGTCTTGTAGTGGTCGTCCGTGTAGAAGAACTCGCTGCCCTGACCGGTGATGATCCGCCGCGCACCGCGGTCCCGGGAGCCCGGGGTCTTCACCGTGAACTCGTGGTAGTAGCCGCGCTTCTGCTGCGGCAGCACCTTCTCGAAGTTCCCGAAGACGGTGTCGTCCTGCCGGTACGGGTACGGTCCGCCCTTGTCGATCAGTGCGAGCGTGTCCCGCGCCTGCTCGGGCAGCTCCGCGGCCCGGACGGTCTTCACCCCCTTCGCCCACCCGGGAGCGGCGCTGGAGCGGGGGGCCGGTGAGCCGCCGGCGGCGGAACCGCTCGACGCGGCGGAGCCCGGCGGCGCGGGGTCCTTCTTCCCCGCACAGCCCGCCGCACCCACCAGGGCCACGCAGAGGAACACAGCCCCCAGCAGACGCAGCAGCCGACGGGGCAGCTGGCGGGGCACGCTCCGGAAGATCATGCGCTGATGGTGCCAAATATCCGTTTCGCCCGCGAATCGCGGAGGTCAGATGGCCGAGGGCCCCTGGAATTCGCCCACGGAGGGCCTACTACGCCTACTACTGCACCAGGTCGTCGGGGTCGGCGCGCTCCAGCGCGGGCCGCAGCCCCGGCTGGGACTCGGTCAGCAGGAAGTCCGCCACCGCGGTGTCCGTCACCAGGCTGGTGACCAGCCCCGAGCGCAGCACCGCCCCGATCGCCGAGGCCTTGCGCAGCCCGCCCGCGATCGCCACGACCTCCGGGATCCGCCGCAGCCGGTCCGCCTCGACCGTGATGCAGCGTTCGCCGAGGTCCCGCCCGACCCGGCGGCCCTCGGAGTCGAAGAGGTGCGCGGACATCTCGGCGGCGACGCCGAGCGAGGCGTAGTGCGCCCGCTCCTCGTCCGTCAGCATGTCGTGGACGGTCGAGATGCCCGGCTCCCACGACCCGATGGACACCGCCGCGACGGTCACCTTGTCGAAGTACTCGAAGGCGCGCGCGATGCCGGTCTGGCCGCGCAGCGCGGCCGCCGTCGCCGGATCGGGCAGCAGCATCGGCGCGTAGATGGGGTGGGCGTCCCCGCCCGAGACCTGGGCGGCGCGCCGGACGGCCTCCACCGAACCGCGCTCGGCCGTCCCGGCGTCGTACACACCGGTCAGCTGGACCACGGTGCACGGCGGCAGCCGGTGCAGGGACGCGGCCATGTGGATGGTGGAGCGGCCCCACGCCAGGCCCAGCACGTCGCCCTCGTTGACCAGCTCGCCGAGCAGGTCCGCCGCCACGGCGCCGAGGTTCTCCGGGTCGGGAGCGTCCTCGGTCGCATCGGCCGGGGACTCCACGACGACCGCGTGCCGCAGGCCGTACCGGGCGCGCAGCGCGTCGGAGCGCTCCGCGTCCAGTTCGGCGGGCACCCGGATCTCGATGCGCACGAGGTCGCGCTCCAGGGCGGTCTCCAGGACCCGGGCCACCTTGAAGCGGCTCACGCCGAACTCCTCGGCGATCTGGATCTTGGACTTGCCCTCCAGGTAGAAGCGGCGCGCCATGGCCGCCGCCTGCACCAGCTCCGCGGGTCCCATCCGCAGGGCTGACCGTCCCGCCGACATTGCAGACACCGCGTTCTCCTCACTGCTGTTCACATTCTCGACTCGCCGTTCATCCTGTCAGATCCGACGGCCGTTGATCAGCCTGGACAGCCAGCGTTCACCGAGCTGTTCACCAAGCCTTCGCTCACCTTGGCTCAGTGGCCGCACGCCCAGGGGGCCGCGGAGATCGCCAGGTCCGCCTGCTCGCGCAGGGTGCGGACCGCGGCGGCCGGGTCGACCGCTCCGTAGACCGCGCTGCCGGCCACGAAGACGTCCGCGCCCGCCTCGGCACAGCGCTCGATGGTCGTGGCCGACACCCCGCCGTCCACCTGCAGCCACAGCTCCAGGCCGTGCTTGCCGATCAGCTCCCGGGTGCGGCGGATCTTGGGCAGCATGATGTCGAGGAACGGCTGCCCGCCGAAGCCGGGTTCCACCGTCATGATCAACAGCATGTCCAGTTCGGGCAGCAGGTCCTCGTACGGCTCGATCGGCGTCGCGGGCTTGAGCGCCATGGACGCGCGTGCGCCCTTGGCGCGGATCTCCCGGGCCAGACGTACGGGCGCGGCGGCCGCCTCGGCGTGGAAAGTGACCGATCCGGCACCGGCCTCCACGTACTGCGGGGCCCAGCGGTCCGGGTCCTCGATCATCAGGTGCAGGTCCAGCGGGATGTCCGTGGCACGGCTGAGGGACTCCACGATCGGCACGCCGAGGGTGAGGTTCGGCACGAAATGGTTGTCCATGACGTCGACGTGCAGCCAGTCGGCGCCCTCGACGGCCTTCGCCTCTTCGGCGAGACGGGAGAAATCCGCGGACAGGATGCTGGGATTGATCTGAACGGCCATGCCCCCAAGCGTGCCATGCCCGCAACCAGTTCCGGACACGACCCCGGAGGGCCGCGACTCCGCCGCGGGGGGCGGTGGCTTCGGGTGCCCGGGGGCGGGGCGCGGCTTCGCCGCGGGGGGGCGGTGGCGTTGTGCGGGCGGGGTCGGGGAGGTTCCGGGGGCTGCCCGCCAGTTCAACTGTCTCTTCGTGGTGCCGTGACCTGTCAAGGGCGCTCCTTCGTCGCGTCGCTACGCGATGGCCTTCGGCCACCCTTGACAGGTCACGGCACCACGAAAAGCCAAGAACTGTCGGGCGGCCCCCGGGGGAAGGCATGGGGGACCTGGTCCATGCTCCAGTGCCTTGGTCACCGGCCCGGGGTCCGGGTGCGGCCATGCCGCGCCCTTCGGGCGGACAGGCGACAAGCAACAGACCCGCACACAGATCGCTACACAGTTGCGCTTGGGGAGGCGTCTGCGGGCTGTTTGTGGCCCGGACTTCCGTCAGCCGAAGTGGAGACGGGTCAGCCGGCCGTCCGCCCCAAGGCTGTGGGTCCAAAGCATCACAAAAGGGGCGTATTGGAGGGGTGTTGAGTGGTGGGAGCGGCTTGACTCGACTCCATGCTCGTCCAGCCGAGCTTTCGGCCTTCCCGCACCACTCACCAGCCCCAACGGGGCCGCAGACGCCGCTCCCGGAGGAGCGCGTAGCGATTTGGGTGCGGCTTGTCGCTTGTCCGCCCGGAGGGCGCGGCTTGGCCGCACCTGGCCCCTGGGCCACCCGCCCGGAACCCCGATAAGTGGCTCCTGTCCCCCATGCCTTCCCCCGGGGGCCGCCCGACAGTTCTTGGCTTTTCGTGACGGGGCGCGCTGTCAAGGGTGGCCGAAGGCCATCGCGAAGCGACGCGACGAAGGAGCGCCCTTGACAGCGTGACCCGGCACGAAGAGACAGTTGAACTGGCGGGCAGCCCCCGGAACCTCCCCGACCCCGGACGCGCACAACGCACCCTCTGCGGCGAAGCCGCACCCGGCGCCAGCCGGGCCCCCCTTCCAGCCAGCATGCCGAAAATGGCCGTATTCCGTCTGCCCCTCACCGAGCCGCGGTCGCTTAATGGTGCTCCGCACTGTGTGGGCTGGCGCGACCACCACGGGGGAGCAGATGGATTCCACAGGAAACGTCGGGGCCCCGCCGCCCCCAGCATCCCCACCACCCCAACCATCTCCACCACCCCCACCGCCCCGGGAGCCGTCGGCGTCCGTCGGGCGGGGTCGGCTGGTGCTCCGGGTCAGTGGCCGGATGCTGTGGGTCGGCTCGGCGGCCGTGCCGCTGCGCAACATCACCCTCGTCGACGCCTTCAGGTTCCAGCCCTCGCGGTGGGAGGCCTTCGTCAGCTCAGTCAAGTGGCTGATCGGCGCCGCCCTGCTGCTCGCCGCGCTCGCCTACGTGAGCCAGGGCGACGCGATCAGCGGCGGGAACAGCAACACCCTGCTCCCGCTGGCCCTGATCGTTCTGGTCGTCCTCGCGCTCGCGGCCCTGTTCAAGAGGCCGAAACCGGTGCTGGCCGTCGAGACGGCCGGCGGCTCCATGATCCTGCTGACCCTGCCGAACATGGACGAGCTGCGGCACATCGCGGCACAGATCGTGTACGCGATCGACCACCCGGAAGCCGAATTCACCACGGTCGTGCACCAGTACCACAGCAACCAGACGAACCACTTCGGTCCCGTCGTCAACATGAACGGCGGCAGGGGGAACACGGGGATGAGGCTGTGAGCGAGACGTCGAGCTCGAACTACTACGGACCCGTGGTCAACATGAACGACGGCCACGACAACGTCGGCATCAACTACGGCACCGTCGGCGGCGGCGTCCAGGAGACCGGGCTCGGCGCCGCCGTCGCGGAACTCACCCGCCTCCTCGGCGAGCTGCGCGAGCACCTCACCCCGGAGCAGGACCGGACCGTCGAACGGGCGCTGCCCGAGCTGTCGCCCGACCCCGGCGCCCTGCGCGAGCGCGGGCTCGTCCTGGCCCGCGTCGCGCAGATCGCGGCCGCCGTCGGCACGGTGGGCCAGCCCGTCGCCGACGCGGTGGCGCGACTGCTCGCCCTCCTGGACTAGGGCATGGAGGGCATGGAGGGCGGGTAAGGCGTCAGGCCGTGCGCCGCAGCAGGGCCAGGTACATCGCGTCCGTCCCGTGCAGGTGCGGCCACAGCTGGACGTCCGGGCCGTCGCCGAGGGCCGGGACGCCCTCCATGTAGGGCCTGGCGTCGATGAGTTCGGCCGCGATCGGCTCGTGGCCCGCGCCGCGGCCCTTGAGGACGTCCTCCACCACGATCCGGGTCTCCGCCAGGTGCGGCGAGCACGTCGCGTACCCGACCACCCCGCCCACCCGCACCGCGGACAGCGCTTCGCGCAGCAGCCCGCGCTGGAGCGGCGCGAAGCCCTCCAGGTCCTCCGGGCGGCGCCGCCAACGGGCCTCCGGGCGGCGGCGCAGCGCGCCGAGGCCCGTACACGGCACGTCCATCAGGACCCGGTCGAAGGAGCCCGGCAGCCACGGCGGGCGGGTGCCGTCCGCCGTGATCACCTGGTACGGGCCGGGGTTGCCCGCCAGCGCCTTCTCCACCAGGCGCGCCCGGTGCGGCTGCTTCTCGGAGGCCAGCAGGAAGGCGCCGCGCTCCGCGGCGAGCGCGGCGAGCAGCGCCGCCTTGCCGCCCGGACCGGCGCAGCCGTCCAGCCAGCGGGCGTCGCGGCCCTCGACCGGTACGTTCGCGAGCGCCATGGCCACCAGCTGGCTGCCCTCGTCCTGGACGCCCGCGCGGCCCTCGCGGACCGCCTCCAGCGCGCCCGGCTCGCCGCCTTCGGCCATCCGGACGGCGTACGGCGACCAGCGGCCCGGCAGCGCGGAGTCCTCGCCCACCGCTTCGAGGAGTTCCTGCGGCGTGGACCGGCCGGGCCGGGCGACGAGGGTGACCTCGGGGCGCTCGTTGTCGGCTTCGAGGAGGTCCTCGATGCCGGCCCGCCCGCCGCCGAGGGAGTCCCACAGCGCGGAGACGACCCAGCGCGGGTGCGAGTGCACGATCGCGAGGTGGTCCTCGGCGTCCACGTCGTACGGCGGGGCGACCTGCTCCAGCCAGGCCTCCATGTCCTTCGCGGCGATCTTGCGCAGGACGGCGTTCACGAACTTGGCACGGCCGTCGCCGAGCACCACCCGGGCCAGCTCCACGCTCGCGGAGACCGCGGCGTGCGAGGGGATCCGGGTGCCGAGCAGCTGGTGCGCGCCGAGCGAGAGCACGTCCAGTACCGGCGGGTCGACCTCGCGCAGCGGCCGGTCGATGCACGCGCCGATGATGGCGTCGTAGGTGCCCTGGCGGCGCAGCGTCCCGTAGACCAGCTCGGTCGCGAGCGCCGCGTCCCGCGCGTCGAAGCTCTCGTCCTTACGGGCCTTGCGCAGCAGCGGTGGCAGCACGAGGTTCGCGTACGCGGCCCGCTCGTCCACCGCCCGCAGCGCCTCGAAGGCCAGGATCCGGACGGGGTCCTTCTTGGGCCGACGGTAGGGGTTGGCCTTCTTGCCGCCCGCGGCGGCGGGACGGCGGGGCTGTTCGCTCACGTGAAAGGTGCTCCGGGATTACGAGACGAGATGGAGGTGAGATCTAGCGGTGTGCGGTTCGGGTGGCCGGTTTCGGCCTTCGTCCTTCGGTTCAGCCTACGTCGGCCCCGCCCAGGCGCTCGCCGGGAGCGATCCGCACCCCGCGCGCCCAGTCGGCCGCCTTCATCGGCTTCTTGCCCTGCGGCTGGACCCAGAGCAGTTCCACGGCGTGGGAGCCGGTTCCGACGAAGACGTTGTTCTTGGCGGGCGCCAGCTCGCCGGGCGTCAGGTCCGTCCGGTCCGTCACCAGGGCCATCGAGATGAGCTTGAGCCGCTCCCCGCGGAACACCGTCCACGCGCCCGGCGCGGGCGTGCAGCCGCGCACGACCCGGTCGGCGCGCAGCGCCGGGGCCGTCCAGTCCACGCGGGCGTCCTCGACGGAGATCTTGGGCGCGAGCGAGATGCCCTCGGGGTGCTGGTCGACGGCGCGCAGGGTGCCGTCCTCGATGCCGTCCATGGTGGCGGCCAGCAGACCGGCCCCGGCGAAGGCCAGGCGGGTCAGCAGGTCGCCGCTGGTGTCGGTGGGGCGGATCTCCTCGGTGAGGATGCCGTAGACCGGGCCGGAGTCCAGCCCTTCCTCGATCTGGAAGGTGGACGCGCCCGTGACCTCGTCCCCGGCCATGATCGAGTGCTGCACGGGCGCCGCTCCGCGCCAGGCGGGCAGCAGCGAGAAGTGCAGGTTGACCCACCCGTGGCAGGGGATCTCGATGGCGCTCTTGGGGATCAGGGCGCCGTAGGCGACGACCGGGCAGCAGTCCGGGCCGATCTCCCGGAGCCGGGCCTGGAACGCCTCGTCGCGCGGCCGCGCGGGCTTGAGGACCTCGATCCCGGCTTCCTCGGCGCGTTCGGCCACCGGGCTCGCGACCAGCCGCCGGCCGCGGCCCGCGGGCGCGTCCGGGCGGGTGATGACGGCGGCGACCTCATGGCGCCCGGAGGCGAGGAGGGCGTCCAGGGCGGGTACGGCGACCTCGGGGGTGCCTGCGAAGACGAGCTTCACCGGTGTCTACCTCGCTAATCTCGGCTGTCAGCAGCGCACCAGTCTATGCGGCGCCCGGGCCGCGCCCCACCGGCGGCCACCTCCTCCCCAGCTACGGTCATCCGCCCCACCGGCCCCCGCCCGCACCACCCACACGGGGGGCGTACGCACACGCGCGCGCCTCTCGCATATGCCGACACGCCCCCACAGCGTGACCAACGCGCCACATGACGCGTTGGTCAAGAGAGATTGACCCGAAGCGGGCCGCGTGTGAACGGTGTGTGCGGCCCGATCCGCTCCTCAGCACCGGTTCGAGAGGCTTCTTCATGGCCGACCACGCCACCCACGACGCCCAAGCGCGGGCCAGCCTGCACCTTCTGGTGCGGGACATCGAGCGGGTCCGCCGGCAGGTGGATGCGCTGCGTACGCTCACCGCCCAGCTGGGCAATGTGTACCGCCCGCGCCGCTCCGGCCCCTCCACGGGGTTCGTCGTCTACGGGCGCGCGCCCGCCCCCACCGTCCGCCTGGCGCAGGAACTGCGGGACAGCGTCGAGACGCTGGTCACCGCCGCGGTGGACTTCGACCGCTCACTCGGTTTCTCGTGGGACGCGGTCGGATCCGCCCTCGGGGTCACCAAGCAGGCCGTGCACCGGCGGTACGGGGCCCGGCGCGCGCAGGCCTCCGAGGCGGCCGAGCCGCTGGCCGAGGGAACGACCACGCGGACCCTGGGGATCCCCCCGATGTCACCGATGCCCACGATCCCGGCCGCCCGGTCGGTGCCGCCGCAGCCGCAGCGCGAGGAGTCCGCCGCGGGGGCCGCGTCCGCGCGTCCCTCGGCCTTCCCCGGCCCCCGCAACGGCTGACCGGCGACGGCCGACCCCCCTTCCGGGGCGTGAGCAGAGCGGGCAGCGCCCGCTCCCGTGCCTCCGGCGGCGCCTCGATCGCCGGCGTGGCTGGATGTGGCCCCGGGGGTGGGGGTGGGTTGGCGGAGCCCGTTTCAGCCCCGCCCGGAGGCGCCTCAAACGCCGGCGGGGCTGGGTATGGCCCCGGCCCGGGGCGGGTTGCCGGAGCCAATTTCAAACCCGGCCCGGAGGCGCCTCAAACGCTGGCGCGGCTGGATGTCGCCCCGGCCGGGGGGCGGGTTGGCGGAGCCAATTTCAGCCTCGCCCGGGGGCACCTCCCAGCGGTAGCTGGGGGAGATTGAGGCGCCCCCGGAGGGTCCCGTGGGCGTCAGCCGATGTCCGGCGGGTCGATCCGCACCCGGATCGTGTCCGCCACCGCGACCCCGCGGGCCATCCTGGCGGCCTGGGCCGTCTTGAGGGCCGCGGCCAGCGCGGCGCCGCTGCCCGGGGGCACCCGGACCAGGGCCCGCTCGCCGGGCGACGGCTCGCCCCGGCGGCCGTGCAAGGGCACCGGGCCCAGGATCTCCGCATCGCCCGGCAGCCCGGCCCCCGCCAGGAACGCGTCCAGCGCCTCGCGCCGCCCCGCCACCGCGGCCATCCGGGAGACCGGGGGGAAGCCCAGCTGCGCGCGCTCGGCCAGTTCCCGTACGGCGTGCCCCACGGGATCCCAGCGCACCAGGGCCTGGACCGGCCGCAGCGTCGGTTCGGCGACGACGACCACCGAGCCGTCCCCCCGGACCAGCGAGGCGGCGGCGATCCAGCGCCGCAGCGCCTCCTCCCCGGCCCGCAGGTCGGGCCGCGACAGCATCGCCCAGCCGTCCAGCAGCAGCCCGGCGGCGTACCCGGCGCCCTCGGCCACCGGTTCCGCGCCCGGCGTGCACACGATCAGCGCGGGCCGGTCGGGCACCGAGTCCAGCACGTGGTCCCGCCCGGAGGTCCGCACCGGGACCGCCGGGAACGCCCGCCCCAGCTCCTCCGCGGTCCGCCGGGCGCCGACCACCTGGGCCCGCAGCCGGACGGAGCCGCACTCCTCGCAGCGCCAGGCGGCCTCCCCGCGCCCGCACCACCCGCAGTGCAGCTCCCGTTCGTCGGGGGCCTCCAGCGGCCCCGCGCAGTGGCGGCAGCGGGCCGGGGTCCGGCACCGCTCGCACGCGAGCCGCGGCACGTACCCGCGCCGGGGCACCTGGACCAGGACCGGACCGGCCTTGAGTCCCTCCCGTACGGTCTCCCAGGCCAGGCTCGGCAGCCGGGCGGCGCGCGCGGCCTCGTCCCGGGCCAGCAGTTCGTCGCCCACGGTCCGGATCCGGGGCGCGCACTCCCGTACCCGCTCCCGGTCGGCGGCCAGCGGCCGGGCCCAGCCGGACTCGACGAGCTGGGCGGCCTCCACGGTGCAGCTGGTGCTGCCGACGAGGAAGGCGCAGCCGTCGGTGACCGCGCGCAGTTCGAGCACCTCCCGCACGTGCGGGAAGGGGGCGTGGTCATCGCTGTGGCTGGAGTCGCCGTCGTCCCAGACGGCCACCAGGCCGAGGTCCTTGACGGGTGCGAACATCGCGGCCCGGGTGCCGATCACGGCCTTCACCGAGCCGCGGTGGACGGCGAGCCACTGCCGGTAGCGCTTCTCGGGACCGGATTCGGCGGTCAGCAGCGCGTGCCGCCCCTCCCCCAGCAGCGCGGTCAGGGCGGCGTCCACCCGGGACGCGGTGCGCCCGTCGGGCAGGACGGCCAGGGCGCCGCGGCCGGAGGCGAGGGTGGCGGCCATGGCCCGGGCCAGCTCGTCGGCCCAGCCCGGCCCGGGCAGCGCGGTCCACACCGCGCGCGGGTCGGCTCCGGCCGCCAGGGCCCGCAGGAAGCCGGGCCCGGCCGGATAGCGCTCCCAGCCTCCGGGGTCCGGCGCGGCGGGCACGGGCAGCGGCTCCGGCGAGGGCTTGGCCTCGGCGCGGGCGTTGCGGGGCGGGAGGGCGAGCTGGAGGACATCGGCCAGGCTGCCCGCGTACCGGTCGGCGACGGCCCGGGCGAGGGCGAGCATGCGCGGGCCGAGGACGGCTTCGGGCGAGACGACCTGGGCGAGGGCCGCGAGCGGGCCGTTGTAGTCGGTGTCGGCGCGCCGCTCGACGACGAAGCCGTCGATGAGGCCGCCGCCCTCGCGGCGGCCCCCGTGCACCTGGTGGGAGCCCGCGCCGAAGCGGACCCGGACCCGGACCCCGGGCTGCGCGGCCTCCGACAGGTCCTCGGGGACGGCGTAGTCCCAGAGCTGGTCGAGGTGGAGCACGCCCTTGTTCACGAGGATCCGCGCGACGGGCAGTTCCCGGGCCAGCGAGGCACCGCGCCAGGTGCGCGGCTTGGCCTTGGGCGCCTTGGCCTTCGCCTCGGCGACCATCTCCCGCATCAGCGCGAGCTGTTCCGGCGCCCCGCCGGTCCCGTCTTCGTTCTGGCTGCTCACACCGGAATTCTCACCCATGCCACCGACAGTCACGGCACGGCGAACGACGCGCGGGACGGCGAACGGCCCCGGACCGTGAGGTCCGGGGCCGTTCGTGAAGCGTGATCCGGCTGTGCTTACAGACCGGCGGCGGCGCGCAGCGCGTCGACGCGGTCGGTGCGCTCCCAGGTGAAGTCCGGCAGCTCGCGGCCGAAGTGGCCGTAGGCGGCGGTCTGGGCGTAGATCGGGCGCAGCAGGTCGAGGTCGCGGATGATCGCGGCCGGACGCAGGTCGAAGACCTGGGCGATCGCGTCCTCGATCTTCTGCACGTCGACCTTGGCGGTGCCGAAGGTCTCGACGAAGAGACCGACGGGCTCGGCCTTGCCGATCGCGTAGGCGACCTGGACCTCGCAGCGCGAGGCCAGACCGGCGGCGACGACGTTCTTGGCGACCCAGCGCATGGCGTAGGCGGCCGAGCGGTCGACCTTGGACGGGTCCTTGCCGGAGAAGGCGCCGCCACCGTGACGGGCCATGCCGCCGTAGGTGTCGATGATGATCTTGCGGCCGGTGAGGCCGGCGTCGCCCATCGGGCCGCCGATCTCGAAGCGCCCGGTCGGGTTGACCAGCAGCCGGTAGCCCTCGGTGTCCAGCTTGATGCCGTCGTCGACGAGCTGCTTGAGGACGTACTCGACGACGAACTCGCGGATGTCGGGAGCGAGCAGCGAGTCGAGGTCGATGTCCGAGGCGTGCTGCGAGGACACGACGACGGTGTCGAGGCGGACGGCCTTGTCGCCGTCGTACTCGATGGTGACCTGGGTCTTGCCGTCGGGGCGCAGGTACGGGATGGTCCCGTTCTTGCGGACCTCGGACAGGCGGCGCGAGAGCTTGTGCGCGATGTGGATCGGCAGCGGCATCAGCTCGGGCGTCTCGTCGCAGGCGTAGCCGAACATCAGGCCCTGGTCGCCGGCGCCCTGCTTGTCCAGCTCGTCCTCATCGCCCTCGACCCGGCTCTCGTACGCCGTGTCGACACCCTGCGCGATGTCCGGGGACTGCGCGCCGATGGACACCGAGACGCCGCAGGAGGCGCCGTCGAAGCCCTTCTTCGAGGAGTCGTAGCCGATCTCGAGGATCTTGTCGCGGACGAGCTGGGCGATCGGGGCGTAGGCCTTCGTCGTCACCTCGCCGGCGATGTGCACGAGACCGGTGGTGATCAGGGTCTCCACCGCGACGCGCGAGGTGGGGTCTTCCCTGAGCAGGGCGTCGAGGATGGTGTCGCTGATCTGGTCAGCGATCTTGTCGGGGTGGCCCTCGGTAACGGACTCCGAGGTGAAGAGGCGGCGGGACACATCGCTCCCTGGGGTTGCAGCGGCTGCTGGCTGATCAATTGGCGGAACACTACCGGGAGCTGCGCCTGGCCGTGTTCCTTGTGCAGTTTATCGGTCGCCACCGTCTGCCGGACCACCCGTCTCGCCTTGTGGGAGCCGTGTGACCTGCGGCACTCCATCTTGTCTCATCGGACAGCCGGAGAAAAGGGCCGTCTTTCAGGCGCGTCGGAGGGTGACCGGCGGCGCCAGCCGGGTCACCACCTGGTCCCAGATGACATCGGCGAGGGCTTCCTTGGGTCCGTAGGGCACAGGCGTCTCGGCCCCGTCAGAGGCCAGGATCACAGCCTCGTTCTCCTCGGAACCGAAGGTCTTGGCCTCGCCCACCTCATTGACGACGAGGAGGTCGCAGCCCTTGCGGAGCAGCTTCGCCCGCCCGTTGGCCAGTACGTCGTCGGTCTCGGCGGCGAAGCCGACCACGACCTGGCCCGGCACGGAGCGCCCGGCGGAAAGCTCCGCGAGTACGTCAGGATTGCGGACCAGGGCGACGGGCGCGGGCTCCTGCCCGTCCTGCTTCTTGATCTTGCCCTCGGCATAGGCGGCGGGCCGGAAGTCGGCGACCGCGGCGGCCATCACCACCGCGTCGGCGTCGGCGGCCGCCTTGAGCACCGCCTCCCGCAGCTGCAGGGCCGTCCCCACGCGTACGACGTCCACCCCGGCGGGGTCGGCGAGCGCGGCGTTGGCGGCGACGAGGGTGACCCGGGCCCCGCGGGCCACGGCGGTCCGGGCGAGGGCGTAGCCCTGCTTGCCGGAGGAGCGGTTGCCGAGGAACCGGACCGGGTCCAGCGGCTCGCGCGTACCGCCCGCGCTGATCACGACGTGCCGTCCGGCGAGGTCGGGCCCGGCCTCCGCGCCCCGCCGCAGGATCCCGCGGCACACCTCGAAGATCTCCTCGGGGTCGGGCAGCCGCCCCTTGCCGGTGTCCTTGCCGGTGAGCCGCCCGACGGCGGGCTCGATCACCACGGCGCCCCGGCGGCGCAGCGTGGCCACGTTCTCCTGGGTGGCGGGGTGCTCCCACATCTCGGTGTGCATGGCGGGGGCGAAGACCACCGGGCAGCGGGCGGTGAGCAGGGTGTTCGTGAGCAGGTCGTCGGCGAGGCCGTGGGCGGCCTTGGCCAGCATGTCGGCGGTGGCCGGGGCGACCACGACGAGGTCGGCGCCCTGGCCGATCCGCACGTGGGGCACCTCGTGGACGCTCTCCCAGACCCGGGTGGAGGCGGGGTTCCCGGAGAGTGCGGCCCAGGTGGCCTCGCCCACGAAGTTCAGCGACGCCTCGGTCGGCACCACGCGGACCTCGTGTCCGGACTCGGTCAGCCGGCGCAGCAGCTCGCAGGCCTTGTAGGCGGCGATCCCGCCGCTGACCCCGAGCACGACCTTCGGCTTGTCCACTGCGACTCCCTCGTCACCTCACGCGCCGCCCCACCGGGACGACATGACACCGACACCGACACCGACCCTAAGACATGACACACCTCAGGCCCGGCAGTCGGTCTACCGGGCCTGAGGTGACAAAAATCGGGTGTCGCGTGCTGCTTAGGTGGCCGGGGCCTCGATGGCCTCGGAGGTCAGCAGACCCGCGTTGATCTCGCGCAGCGCGATCGAAAGCGGCTTCTCGTGGACGTGGGTGTCCACCAGGGGCCCGACGTACTCCAGCAGGCCCTCACCGAGCTGCGAGTAGTACGCATTGATCTGACGGGCACGCTTGGCCGCGTAGATCACGAGGCTGTACTTCGAGTCGGTGGCCTCGAGCAGCTCGTCGATCGGCGGGTTGATGATGCCCTCGGGCGCAGACATGGAAGAGGACACGCTCTACCTTCCGAAGATGGGTAATGATCGAACAACGATCAAACAACTGCCACCAAGGCTAGCAGCTCGCGGGCCACGTCCTCGACGGAGGTATTGACAAGGGTGGTGTCGAACTCCTCTTCGGCGGCGAGTTCGATCTTCGCGGCCGCCAGTCGGCGCTCGATGACCTCGGCCGATTCCGTGCCGCGGCCGGTCAGCCGGCGGACCAGCTCCTCCCAGCTGGGCGGAGCGAGGAAGACCAGCTGGGCCTCGGCCATCGACTCGCGGACGAGCCGGGCGCCCTGCAGGTCGATCTCCAGCAGCACCGGCTCGCCGTTGTCCAGGCGTTCCAGCACCGCGCCGCGCGGTGTGCCGTAGCGGTTGCCCGCGAACTCGGCCCACTCCAGCAGCTCGCCATTGGCGATCAGCTTGTCGAACTCGTCGTCTGTGACGAAGAAGTAGTGGACTCCGTGACGCTCACCGGGCCGCGGCTTGCGGGTGGTGGCCGAGACCGAAAGCCATACCTCGGGGTGGACCTTGCGCATATGCGCGACGACCGTGCTCTTGCCGACCCCTGAGGGGCCGGAGAGCACGGTCAGCCGCGGACGTACCTCTGCTGCCATAGAGCGATTATCCAGGCTCCCAGGACTGCCTGAGAACACCGGGAGAACTTCGGGTGACGCGTCAGGCGCCGCTGCCGCCGAACTCGCGCTCCAGGGAAGCGATCTGGTTGGAACCGAGACCTCGGACACGCCGGGACTCGGAAATGCCGAGGCGCTCCATGAGCTGCTTGGCGCGGACCTTGCCCACGCCCGGCAGAGACTCCAGGAGAGCGGACACCTTCATCTTGCCGATGACATCGTTCTCCTGTCCCTGCTTGATGACCTCGTGCAGGGATGCACCGGAGTGCTTGAGTCGATTCTTCACCTCGGCCCGCTCCCGGCGAGCCGCGGCGGCCTTTTCGAGCGCGGCTGCGCGCTGTTCAGGGGTAAGGGGCGGAAGAGCCACGCCTACGTCACCTCGGATGTCGAACTGTCGGATACGGACCGGTGGGGAACACAAGGCACCTCACCAGGCGAGCCCCACGAACGACGGTCCCGCAGGTCCGCCGTTCGTTCACTCTGGTCGGAGACTAGCGGCCGCGGCCGCTCCAGTCAGCGAGAACGGACGAAAAGTCCTGGTCAGCCTCCACTGAACCGTACATCACGGACAAAATACCCCGGTTTTGTCCGGCGGAGGACGTACGAATTCGTCATGTGGACCGATGGGCCGGCCCCACGGCGGACGTGAACGACCCGATCCCGCGGTCGGACGGCGCCGCCCCGCCGCATCCAGCCCCGCCGGCGATTGAGGCGCCGCCGGAGGCACACGGGCGGCCACCGCCCGGCCGCATCCAGCCCCGCCGGCGATTGAGGCGCCGCCGGAGGCACACGGGCGGCCACCGTCCGCTCAACTACGCCTGAGGGGCCGCTGACGCCGGCGGGGCCCTCCTGGGGCGCCTCAAACGCCGGCGAGGCTGAGGTTGGCCCCGCCACATCCAGCCTCATCGGCACGCCGGCGGGGCTGAGGTTGGCCCCCGCCAGGGGGGTGCGTCAGGCCGACGCGATGGCCTTGCGGATGGCGTCGGCGAATTCGAGGGCCGAGGCGCGGAGCGCGGCCGCGTCGGGGCCGTGGCTCAGGACGCCGCGCGACACGTTCGGGACGACGTTGCGGACGGCCGCGCCGAAGACCGCCGGGAGGTCGGCCGCGGTGGCGCCCTGCGCACCGATGCCCGGGGCCAGCAGCGGCCCGTTGATGTCCAGGTCGAAGGAGGACAGGTCCCCGAGGGTCGCACCCACGACCGCTCCGAAGGAGCCCATCGGCTCCGCGCCGGTGTTCTCCGCGGCCAGGTGCGCCAGCATCGTCGCACCGATGGTCCGCCCGTCCTCGCGCACCGCCCGCTGGACCTCCGCGCCCTCGGGGTTGGAGGTGAGGGCCAGGACGAAGAGCCCGGCACCCGACTCGCGCGCCAGCGCCACGGCGGGGGCGAGCGACCCGTAGCCGAGGTACGGGGAGACGGTCAGCGC
This sequence comes from Streptomyces sp. NBC_00536, assembly GCF_036346295.1. Taxonomy (NCBI): domain Bacteria; kingdom Bacillati; phylum Actinomycetota; class Actinomycetes; order Kitasatosporales; family Streptomycetaceae; genus Streptomyces; species Streptomyces sp. NBC_00536. Next base: position 1,573,117 of record NZ_CP107819.1, read on the forward strand.
GTCGGAGAAGAGCGGCGAGGCCGGGTCGAGGAAGGTCTGGGCGTAGGCGGCCATCGTCGAGCCGATGTCACCGCGCTTGGCGTCCATGACGACCAGCGTGCCCGCGGCCCGGGCGTCCGCGACGGTCCGTTCCAGCACCGCGATGCCCCGGGAGCCGAAGCGCTCGAAGAAGGCGGCCTGCGGCTTGAAGACGGCCACCTGGTCGGCCAGCGCCTCGACGACGGTCCGCGAGAAGCGCTCCAGGCCCGCGATGTCGTCGTTCAGGCCCCAGGAGGCCAGCAGGGCGGCGTGCGGGTCGATGCCGACGCACAGCGGGCCGCGGGTGTCCATGGCCTCGCGCAGGCGCTTGCCGAAGGGGATCACAGGGGCGGAGGTCACAGCGGTCACGCGGCCTTTCGGGTTTCGGCGCCCACCGCTTCGGCGAGGGTCGCGTACGGACTGGTGGCCAGGCGTGCGGCCAGGCCCTTGTGGATGGCGCGGGCGTAGAACGGGCCCTCGTAGATGAAGGCGCTGTAGCCCTGGACCAGGGTGGCCCCGGCCAGGATGCGCTGCCAGGCGTCCTCGGCGTTCTCGATGCCCCCGACGCCCACGAGGACGATCCGGTCGCCCACGCGGGCGTACAGGCGGCGCAGGACCTCCAGGGAGCGGGCCTTGACGGGCGCGCCGGAGAGTCCGCCGGTCTCCTTGACCAGTTCGGGCGCCGACTTCAGGCCGAGGCCCTCGCGGGCGATCGTGGTGTTCGTCGCGATGATGCCGTCCAGGCCCAGTTCCAGGGCGAGGTCGGCGACCGCGTCGACGTCCTCGTCGGCGAGGTCGGGGGCGATCTTGACGAGGAGGGGGACCCGGCGGCCGGTGACCGTGCGGTCCGCGGCTTCCCGTACGGCCGTCAGCAGCGGCCGCAGCGACTCCGTGGCCTGGAGGTTGCGCAGGCCGGGGGTGTTGGGCGAGGAGACGTTGACGACGAGGTAGTCGGCGTGCCGGGCGAGGCGCTCGGTGGAGGCGACGTAGTCGGCGACGGCCTCTTCCTCGGGCACGACCTTCGTCTTGCCGATGTTGACGCCGACGACCGTGTTGAAGACCGGACGGCGGTGCGCGAGGCGCTCGGCGACGGCCGCGGAGCCCTCGTTGTTGAAGCCCATGCGGTTGATCAGCGCCCGGTCGGCGACGAGCCGGAACAGCCGCTTCTTGGGGTTGCCGGGCTGCGGCTCGGCGGTGACGGTGCCGATCTCGATGTGGTCGAAGCCGAGCATGGACATGCCGTCGATGGCCACGGCGTTCTTGTCGAAGCCCGCGGCGAGGCCGAAGGGGCCGTGCATCCGCAGGCCGAGGGCCTCGGTGCGCAGTTCCTCGTGGCGGGGGGCGAGGGCGGCCGCGGCGAAGGTCCGCAGGACCGGGGTGCGGGCCGCGAGGCGGATCCACCGGAAGGCCGTGTAGTGGGCCTTCTCGGGGTCCATCCGCTTGAAGACCAGGTTGAAGAAGAGTTTGTACATGGGCTGAGGATCCTTCTGCGCTCATGAAGAGGGGGACACCCGGCGCGCCTCGGCGCGTCCGGTGTCCCCCTCTCCTGTACGGGCTACGAGCTACGGGCTGCTAGTCGCGGGCCGCGGTCAGGTGCTCCGCGTGCTCCTGCAGCGAGCGGACGCCCACGTCGCCGCGGTTGAGCGCGTCGATGCCCTGGACGGCGGCGGCGAGCGCCTGGACCGTGGTCAGGCAGGGGACGCTGCGCGCCACGGCCGCCGTGCGGATCTCGTAGCCGTCGAGGCGGCCGCCGGTGCCGTACGGGGTGTTGACGATCAGGTCGACCTCACCGTCGTGGATGAGCTGGACGATGGTCCGCTCGCCGTCCGGGCCCTCGCCCTCGCTGAGCTTGCGCACCACGGTGGCGTTGATGCCGTTGCGGCGCAGCACCTCGGCGGTGCCGGAGGTGGCCAGCAGCTCGAAGCCGTGGGCGACCAGCTCGCGCGCCGGGAAGATCATCGAGCGCTTGTCGCGGTTGGCGACGGAGATGAACGCGCGGCCCTTGGTGGGCAGCGGGCCGTAGGCACCGGCCTGCGACTTGGCGTACGCCGTGCCGAAGACCGAGTCGATGCCCATGACCTCGCCGGTGGAGCGCATCTCCGGGCCGAGGACGGTGTCCACGCCCGCGCCGTGGATGTCGCGGAAGCGGCTCCACGGCATCACGGCCTCCTTGACGGAGATCGGCGCGTCGAGCGGCAGGGTGCCGCCGTCGCCGGTCTTCGGCAGCAGGCCCTCGGCGCGCAGCTCGGCGATGGTGGTGCCGAGCGAGATGCGCGCGGCGGCCTTCGCGAGCGGGACCGCGGTCGCCTTCGAGGTGAAGGGGACGGTGCGCGAGGCGCGCGGGTTGGCCTCCAGGACGTAGAGGATGTCACCCGCCATCGCGAACTGGATGTTGATCAGACCGCGGACGCCGACGCCCTTGGCGATGGCCTCGGTGGAGGCGCGCAGCCGCTTGATGTCGTAGCCGCCGAGGGTGATCGGGGGCAGGGCGCAGGCGGAGTCGCCGGAGTGGATGCCGGCTTCCTCGATGTGCTCCATGACGCCGCCGAGGTACAGCTCGGTGCCGTCGTAGAGGGCGTCGACGTCGATCTCGATGGCGTCGTCGAGGAAGCGGTCGACCAGGACCGGCCGGGTGGGGCTGATCTCGGTGGACTCGGCGATGTACGACTCCAGGCGGGTCTCGTCGTAGACGATCTCCATGCCGCGGCCGCCGAGCACGTACGAGGGGCGTACGAGGACGGGGTAGCCGATCTCGTCGGCGATGGCCTTGGCGCCCTTGAAGGTGGTGGCGGTGCCGTGCTTGGGGGCGGGCAGGCCGGCGTCGGCGAGGACCTGGCCGAAGGCGCCGCGGTCCTCGGCGGCGTGAATGGCCTCGGGCGGGGTGCCGACGACGGGGACGCCGTTGTCCTTGAGGGCCTGGGCGAGACCGAGGGGGGTCTGGCCGCCGAGCTGGACGATGACGCCGGCGATCGGGCCCGCGAGGGACTCGGCGTGCACGATCTCCAGCACGTCTTCGAGCGTCAGCGGCTCGAAGTACAGGCGGTCGGAGGTGTCGTAGTCCGTCGAGACGGTCTCGGGGTTGCAGTTGACCATCACGGTCTCGTAGCCCGCGTCGCTGAGCGCGAAGGAGGCGTGGACGCAGGAGTAGTCGAACTCGATGCCCTGGCCGATGCGGTTCGGGCCGGAGCCCAGGATGATCACCGCGGGCTTCTCGCGCGGGGCGACCTCGGACTCCTCGTCGTAGGACGAGTAGAAGTACGGGGTCTTCGCGGCGAACTCGGCGGCGCAGGTGTCGACCGTCTTGTAGACCGGGCGGACACCGAGCGCGTGGCGGACCTCGCGGACGACGTCCTCGCGCAGGCCGCGGATCTCGGCGATCTGGGCGTCGGAGAAGCCGTGGCGCTTGGCCTCGGCGAGCAGCTCGGGGTCGAGCTTCTCGGCGGCGGCCAGGTCGTCGGCGATCTCCTTGATGAGGAACATCTGGTCGACGAACCAGGGGTCGATCTTCGTGTACTCGAAGACCTCTTCCTGGGTGGCGCCGGCCCGGATGGCCTCCATGACGGTGTTGATGCGGCCGTCGGTGGGGCGCACCGCGGTGGCGAGCAGCTCGTCCTTGTCGCCGACGGGGCCGACGAAGGTGAACTGGCTGCCCTTCTTCTCCAGGGAGCGCAGGGCCTTCTGGAGCGCCTCGGTGAAGTTGCGGCCGATGGCCATGGCCTCGCCCACCGACTTCATGGTGGTGGTGAGGGTGGAGTCGGCGTTCGGGAACTTCTCGAAGGCGAAGCGCGGGGCCTTGACGACGACGTAGTCGAGGGACGGCTCGAAGGAGGCCGGCGTCTTCTCGGTGATGTCGTTGGGGACCTCGTCGAGCGTGTAGCCGATGGCCAGCTTGGCGGCGATCTTGGCGATCGGGAAGCCGGTGGCCTTCGACGCGAGCGCCGAGGAGCGCGAGACGCGCGGGTTCATCTCGATGACGATGACCCGGCCGTCGGTGGGGTCGATCGCGAACTGGATGTTGCAGCCGCCGGTGTCGACGCCGACCTCGCGGATGATCGCGATGCCGATGTCGCGCAGCCGCTGGTACTCGCGGTCGGTGAGGGTCATCGCCGGGGCGACGGTGATCGAGTCACCGGTGTGGACGCCCATCGGGTCGAAGTTCTCGATGGAGCAGACGACGACGACGTTGTCCTTGGTGTCGCGCATCAGCTCCAGCTCGTACTCCTTCCAGCCGAGAATGGACTCCTCCAGGAGCACCTCGGTGGTCGGGGAGAGCGTGAGGCCCTGGCCGGCGATGCGGCGCAGCTCGTCCTCGTTGTGGGCGAAGCCGGAACCGGCGCCGCCCATGGTGAAGGACGGGCGGACGACGACGGGGTAGCCGCCGAGGGTGTCGACGCCCGCGATGACGTCGTCCATCGTGTGGCAGATGACCGAGCGGGCGGACTCGCCGTAGCCGATCTTGGCCTTGACGGCTTCGACGACGCCCTTGAAGAGGTCGCGGTCCTCGCCCTTGTTGATGGCCTCGACGTTGGCGCCGATCAGCTCGACGCCGTACTTCTCCAGCACACCCTGCTCGTGCATGGAGATCGCGGTGTTGAGCGCGGTCTGGCCGCCGAGGGTCGGCAGGAGCGCGTCGGGGCGCTCCTTCGCGATGATCTTCTCGACGAACTCGGGGGTGATCGGCTCGACGTACGTGGCGTCGGCGATCTCCGGGTCGGTCATGATCGTCGCCGGGTTGGAGTTCACCAGGATGACCCGCAGGCCCTCGGCCTTGAGGATGCGGCAGGCCTGGGTGCCGGAGTAGTCGAACTCGGCGGCCTGGCCGATGACGATCGGGCCGGAGCCGATGACCAGGACGGACTGGATATCGGTGCGCTTAGGCACGCTCGGCCTCCATCAGATTCACGAAGCGGTCGAAGAGGTACGCGGCGTCGTGCGGGCCGGCAGCTGCTTCGGGGTGGTACTGGACGCTGAAGGCCGGCTGGTCGAGCAGCTGGAGGCCCTCGACGACCTGGTCGTTCAGGCAGACGTGGGAGACCTCGGCGCGGCCGTAGGCCGTGTCCGAGACCTTGTCGAGGGGCGCGTCCACGGCGAAGCCGTGGTTGTGCGCGGTGATCTCGACCTTGCCGGTGGTGCGGTCCTGCACCGGCTGGTTGATGCCGCGGTGGCCGTACTTCAGCTTGTAGGTGCCGAAGCCGAGCGCGCGGCCCAGGATCTGGTTGCCGAAGCAGATGCCGAAGAGCGGGGTCTTGCGCTCCAGGACGCCCTGCATGACGGCGACGGGGCCGTCGGCGGTGGCCGGGTCGCCCGGGCCGTTGGAGAAGAACACGCCGTCGGGGTTGACGGCGTAGACGTCCTCGACGGTGGCGGTCGCGGGCAGCACGTGCACCTCGATGCCGCGTTCGGCCATCCGGTGCGGGGTCATGCCCTTGATGCCGAGGTCCACGGCGGCGACGGTGAACTTCTTCTCACCGATCGCGGGGACGACGTAGGTCTCCTTGGTGGCGACCTCGGCGGAGAGGTTCGCGCCCTTCATCTGCGGGGCGTCCAGGACGCGGGCCAGCAGCGCGGCGTCGTCCGCGATGGAGGCGCCCGAGAAGATGCCGACGCGCATGGCGCCGCGCTCGCGCAGGTGGCGGGTCAGGGCCCGGGTGTCGATGCCGCTGATGCCGACGACGCCCTGCTTGACCAGCTCCTCGTCCAGCGAGCGCTGCGAGCGCCAGTTGGAGGGGACGCGGGCGGGGTCGCGGACGACGTATCCGGCGACCCAGATGCGGGCCGACTCGGGGTCCTCGTCGTTGACGCCGGTGTTGCCCACGTGCGGGGCCGTCATCACGACGACCTGGCGGTGGTACGACGGGTCGGTCAGCGTCTCCTGGTAGCCGGTCATACCGGTGGAGAACACGGCTTCGCCGAAGGTCTCCCCCACGGCCCCGTAGGCGCGCCCGCGGAAGATGCGGCCGTCCTCCAGGACGAGTACGGCGGGAGCTTTGGCTGCTCCCCTGGTGGAGGTCGTCATCGTTCGGCGCCTTCCGTCGTGTGCGAGTGGTTCATGGAGTTGATTGCTTCGACCCAGGCGGCGTGTTCGGCCGCCCGGTCGGAGCGGAATCCGGAGTCGATCAGCTTGTCGCCGTGCGCCCAGGTGACGACGAGCAGACCGCCCTCGGTCAGTACCTTGCCCGCGATTCCCTTGTCGAGGCGGGCGCCGCGCAGCCGCGCGGCCGGTACGAAGAAGTCGGTGGCACCCGGACGGACCACGTCGAGGCCCGTGTCGGTGAGCGTCAGCTCGACCCGGCTGCGGATGCCCAGGCCGTGGGCCACGATCCGGTCGAGCCACTGGCCGGCGGTCGTGGAGCCGTGGTACCGGCCGGTCAGGGCCAGCCGGTGCGCGGGGAGACCGCTCGGTGCCGTGGGCAGCGCCGGCAGATCGTTCTGCAGTGCGCCGCGCCACTTCCAGCCCTGCCGCATCAGCCAGTACACGAACGCGATGAAGACGAGCAGACCGAGGACCCACGCGATGCGCGCGTCCCAGTCCGTCACCTCCGCCGACTGTCGTTCGGCGGCCTCGGCGGCCAGTTGGATTACTGCAGGTGTCACGCCAGTTTCCCGTCCACGACCGTTGCCCGGCCCCGCAGGAAGGTGTGAGTGACGCGTCCCGGAAGCTCACGGCCCTGGTAGGGCGTGTTGCGGCTGCGGGAGGCGAAGTGTGCGGGGTCCACGACACCACGGTACGAGGTGTCGACCAAGGTCAGGTTCGCGGGTTCACCTGCCGAGACGGCGCGGCCGTGGTTCTCCAGGCCGCCGATGCGCGCCGGACGGAAGGACATGCGGTCGGCGACGCCCGCCCAGTCGAGCAGGCCGGTCTCGACCATCGTCTGCTGGACGACGGAGAGCGCGGTCTCCAGGCCCACCATGCCCATGGCGGCGGCGGCCCACTCGCAGTCCTTGTCCTCGTGCGGGTGCGGGGCGTGGTCGGTGGCGACGATGTCGATCGTGCCGTCGGCGAGCGCCTCGCGCAGGGCCATGACGTCGCGCTCGGTGCGCAGCGGCGGGTTGACCTTGTAGACCGGGTTGTACGAGCGCACGAGCTCGTCGGTGAGGAGCAGGTGGTGCGGGGTGACCTCGGCCGTCACGTCGATGCCGCGGGACTTGGCCCAGCGGACGATCTCGACGGAGCCGGCGGTGGAGAGGTGGCAGATGTGCACCCGGGAACCGACGTGCTCGGCGAGGAGCACGTCACGGGCGATGATCGACTCCTCGGCGACGGCGGGCCAGCCGCCGAGGCCCAGCTCGGCGGAGACGATGCCCTCGTTCATCTGGGCGCCCTCGGTGAGGCGGGGCTCCTGGGCGTGCTGGGCGACGACGCCGCCGAAGGCCTTCACGTACTCCAGCGCGCGCCGCATGATGACCGCGTCGTCGACGCACTTGCCGTCGTCGGAGAAGACGGTGACGCGGGCGGCGGACTCGTGCATGGCGCCCAGCTCGGAGAGCTGCTTGCCCTCCAGGCCGACGGTGACGGCGCCGATGGGCTGCACGTCGCAGTAGCCGGATTCCTTGCCCAGGCGCCAGACCTGCTCGACGACGCCGGCGGTGTCGGCGACCGGGAAGGTGTTCGCCATGGCGAAGACGGCGGTGTAGCCGCCGCTGGCGGCGGCGCGGGTGCCGGTGAGGACGGTCTCGGAGTCCTCGCGGCCCGGCTCGCGCAGGTGGGTGTGCAGGTCGACCAGGCCGGGGAGCAGGACCTGGCCGGCGGCCTCGATCACGGTCGCGTCGCCCGCGTCGATGCCGGTACCGACCTGGGCGATGGTCTCGCCGTCGATCAGGACGTCCTGGACGTCGCCGCCGAGCACCTTCGCGCCACGAATAAGGATCTTGCTCATCTTTACTTGCTCTCCGATTCGACGGGGCGGGCGTGGCTGACGGCGGACTCGTTGCCGCCCAGAAGCAGGTACAGGACCGCCATGCGGATGGACACGCCGTTGGCGACCTGCTCGACGACGGTGCAGCGGTCGGAGTCGGCGACCTCGGCGGTGATCTCCATGCCCCGGACCATCGGGCCGGGGTGCATCACGATGCCGTGCGCGGGCATCTTGGCCATGCGCTCGCCGTTCAGGCCGTAGCGCCGCGAGTACTCGCGCTCGGTCGGGAAGAAGGCGGCGTTCATCCGCTCTCGCTGCACACGCAGCATCATGACCGCGTCGGACTTCGGCAGCACCTCGTCGAGGTCGTACGAGACCTCGCAGGGCCAGGTCTCCACGCCGATCGGGACCAGGGTGGGCGGGGCCACCAGGGTGACGTGGGCGCCGAGGGTGTGCAGCAGGTCGACGTTGGAGCGGGCGACCCGGCTGTGCAGGACGTCGCCGACGAGGGTGATCCGCTTGCCGGAGAGGTCCTGGCCGAGCGCGTCGGGGCCGACCAGGCGGCGGCGCATGGTGAAGGCGTCCAGCAGGGCCTGGGTCGGGTGCTGGTGGGTGCCGTCACCGGCGTTGATGACCGGTACGTCGATCCAGCCCGAGGTGGCGAGCCGGTACGGGGCGCCGGAGGCGCTGTGCCGGATGACCACGGCGTCGATGCCCATGGCGTCGAGGGTCTGGGCGGTGTCCTTGAGGGACTCGCCCTTGGAGACGCTGGATCCCTTGGCGACGAAGTTGATCACGTCGGCGGAGAGGCGCTTCTCGGCGGCCTCGAAGGAGATCCGGGTGCGGGTCGAGTCCTCGAAGAAGAGGTTGCAGATGGTCAGGCCGCGCAGGGTGGGCAGCTTCTTTATCGGCCGGTCGGCGACCCGGGCCATCTCCTCGGCGGTGTCGAGGATGAGGACGGCGTCGTCGCGCGAGAGATCGGCGGCCGAGATGAGGTGACGCTTCATCTGGGTGCTCCGTGGGTCCGTGGGTCTGCGGGGAGGTCGGGCGGGCGTGCTGGCGTGCGGGCAGGCGCCGGCGTGGCGATGTCCGCGCGGGCAGGGGTCTGTCCGGGCAGGCGTCGGCGCGGGCTCCCGGGGCGCGGGGCCCCGGGGCGCGGGCCCCTGGAGAGAGGGCCCTCACTCGTTCGGGCTAGTGCCCGCCTGCCGGGGCGGTCCGCTGGCCGAGCAGTACGGCGTCGCGGCCGTCCTCCTCCTGGAGCTGGACCATGACGGTCTCCCGCAGCGAGGTGGGGAGGTTCTTCCCGACGTAGTCGGCGCGGATCGGCAGTTCGCGGTGGCCCCGGTCGACGAGGACCGCGAGCTGGACGGCGCGGGGGCGGCCGATGTCGCCGAGGGCGTCGAGGGCCGCGCGGATGGTGCGGCCGGAGAAGAGCACGTCGTCGACGAGGACCACGAGCCTGCCGTCGATGCCGTCGCCGGGGATCTCGGTGCGGCCGATGGCCCGGGCGGGCTTCATCCGCAGGTCGTCGCGGTACATGGTGATGTCGAGGGAGCCGACCGGGACCTTGGTGCCGGTGATCTCTTCGAGTTTGGCGGCGAGCCGGCGGGCGAGGAAGACACCGCGGGTCGGAATGCCGAGGAGCACCACGTCGTCGGCACCCTTGGCGCGTTCGACGATCTCGTGGGCGATGCGGGTCAGCACCCGTGCGATGTCCTGCGCCTCGAGTACGGGGCGGGCACCATCGGCGGTGTGCCGGTCATGCTGAGCGTCCATGAAAAGGACCTCCTTCTCCGCCTCACGGGACGGACCTTAAAGGACGTCTGGACCGGCTGCCCGAGGCAACCGGGTCGTACGGATTCAACGGTACCAGGGCCGTGCGGGGCCGCCGGACCGGGGCCCGGCGGGATCCCCTTCAAGGGGCGATGGAGAGCATTCGGCTTGACGCATCCAAGTAACGCTGCGTAACCTCACAGTGAGTTACCAGCCGCGCGGCGCAGCCGCACGTTGTCCATATCATCACAGCGTCACAGCGTCCGGGAGCGTTATGTCCAGCGAATACGCCAAGCAGCTCGGGGCCAAGCTCCGTGCCATCCGCACCCAGCAGGGCCTTTCCCTCCACGGTGTCGAGGAGAAGTCCCAGGGCCGGTGGAAGGCCGTGGTGGTCGGGTCGTACGAGCGCGGGGACCGCGCCGTGACCGTCCAGCGCCTCGCCGAGCTGGCGGACTTCTACGGTGTGCCGGTGCAGGAGCTCCTGCCGGGCACCACTCCGGGCGGAGCGGCCGAGCCGCCGCCGAAGCTCCGTCTGGACCTGGAGCGCCTGGCCCACGTGCCCGCGGAGAAGGCCGGTCCGCTCCAGCGCTACGCGGCGACGATCCAGAGCCAGCGCGGCGACTACAACGGCAAGGTGCTGTCGATCCGCCAGGACGACCTGCGCACCCTCGCGGTCATCTACGACCAGTCGCCCTCGGTCCTGACCGAGCAGCTCATCAGCTGGGGCGTGCTGGACGCGGACGCCCGTCGTGCCGTGACCCACGAGGAGATCTGAGTCCCCCTCTGATCTCCGGGCCCAGGCCCAGCAGAAACGTTACCGGTGGGGGCCGGGAAGCCATGTGCTTCCCGGCCCCCACCGGTTTCTCGCGTACCGGGTGCACGCCGCGCACCGGGTACACGCAGGGCCCGCAGCGCGTGGTGCGCTGCGGGCCCTGCGTGTACCGGACCGCCGGTCCGGGACGCTACTGGCTCTCGTCCCGCCGGAGCTTCGGCTTGAGGTCCTTGAAACGGCCCAGCAGGCCGTTCACGAACCCCGGGGACTCGTCGGTGGAGAACTCCTTGGCGAGCTGGACGGCCTCGTCGATCGCCACGGCGTCCGGGGTCTCGTCAACCCAGATCAGCTCGTAGGCACCCAGCCGCACGATGTTCCGGTCCGCGACCGGCATGCGGTCGAGGTCCCAGTCCACGGCGTAGGTGACGATCAGGTCGTCGATGCGGTCCACCTTGTCGGCGTACCCCTCGACGAGGTTCATCGTGAACTCGCTGACCGCCGGCTGACGGCCGTCGGTGTCGTTCCGTGAGTGACGGACCCAGTCCGCGAGGACCTCACGCACGGGCACGCCGCGCTGATCGGCCTCGAAGAGGATCTGGAAAGCACGCTTGCGGGCGTTGCTCCGGGCTCCCACGGTTAGCTGTTCACCCGGCCGAGGTAGTCGCTGGTACGGGTGTCGACCTTGACCTTCTCGCCGGTGGTGACGAAGAGCGGGACCTGGATCTCGTGACCGGTCTGCAGGGTCGCGGGCTTGGTGCCACCGGTGGAACGGTCGCCCTGGACGCCCGGGTCCGTGTGCTCGATCACGAGCTCGACGGCGGCCGGCAGCTCGACGTAGAGCACCTCGCCCTCGTGCTGCGCGACGGAGGCGGTGAAGCCCTCGATCAGGAAGTTGGCGGCGTTGCCGACGGCCTTCTTGTCGACCATCAGCTGGTCGAAGGTGTCCATGTCCATGAAGACGAAGTAGTCGCCGTCCATGTACGAGAACTGCATGTCACGGCGGTCAATGGTGGCCGTCTCGACCTTGGTGCCGGCGTTGAACGTCTTGTCGACGACCTTGCCGGACATCACGCTCTTGAGCTTGGTGCGCACGAAGGCCGGGCCCTTGCCGGGCTTGACGTGCTGGAACTCGACGACGGACCAGAGCTGGCCCCCGTCGAGCTTGAGCACCATGCCGTTCTTGAGGTCGTTCGTGGAAGCCACGGTTGCGAAATCTCCTGGACTGGTGGACCACGGGTGGCGCGCACAGCAAAGCTAGAGCGCGAGCAGCTCCTTGGTCGTGATGGTGAGTAGCTCGGGTCCGCCGTCCGCCTCAGGGCGTACGACGAGCGTGTCATCGATCCGGACGCCGCCCCGGCCCGGGAGGTGAACCCCCGGTTCGACGGTGACCGGCACGCAAGCGTCCAGTTTACCCATTGCTGTAGGTGCAAGCTGCGGGTCCTCGTCGATTTCGAGGCCGACGCCGTGTCCGGTCCACGGAGCGAGGGCTTCACCATGGCCCGCGGAGTCCAGTACGGAGCGCGCCGCGTGGTCCACGTCGCGGTACGCGGCCCCGGGCAGCAGGGCCTCGCGGCCCGCCCGCTGAGCGGCGAAGACGAGGTCGTACAGCTCGATCTGCCAGTCCGCGGGAGTGGTGCCGATCACGAAGGTACGGCCGATCTCACACCGGTAGCCGCGGTAGTTCGCGCCCAGGCAGACGGAGAGGAAATCCCCTTCCTCCACCCGGCGGTCGGAGGGCCGGTGCCGGGAGCGGCCGGAGTGCGGGCCGGTGCCGACGGAGGTGGGGAAGGCCGGGCCGTCGGCGCCGTGGTCCACCAGGCGCCGTTCCAGCTCCAGGGCGAGGTGGCGTTCGGTGCGGCCGACGAGGATGGACTCCAGGAGTTCGCCGAGGGCCTGGTCGGCGATCTCGGCGGCGATCCGCAGACAGGCGATCTCCTCCTCGTCCTTGATCAGCCGCTGCTGTTCGACGGCGGGTCCGAGGTCGGCCAGCCGCAGCCGGGGCGCCACCGAGCGCAGGGCGCGGTGCCGGGCGACGGTGAGGTGGTGTTCCTCGACGGCGAGCGCGTCCGCGCGGACGTCCTGGCCCGAGGCGTGGTCGGCCGCCGCGACGGCCGGATCACCGCCCGGGCCGGAGAGCACGGACAGCCGCAGGTGTTCGTCGAGCCGGCCCTCGTCCGCTTCGCCCGTGGGCGAGGCGGCGCAGAAGAGCACGTCCTCGGCGGGCCCGATCAGCAGTACCGCGCCCTCGGGGAAGGCCCCGGCGAGATAGCGGACGTTGGCCGGACGCGTGATCAGTGCGGCGGAGTTGCCCGCTGCGGCACAGCGGTCGCGAAGCAGGCCCCGACGGGCCGCGTACACGTCTGACATGTCTTCGAGCGTACGAGCGGCGCGCGCATCCGGCCTGGTGAGCGCGTCCGGACGGGGGGCGGGCCGGAGCTTCCTTCTACGGTCACCAGCCGCCGGGGGCCGCGATGGCGCGGGCGAGGACCTCGTCGAGGGCCCGGGCGGTGCCCTCCACGTCCAGGTGGGAGTTGTCGATGATGGGCAGGCCGGAGCCGTACCAGCCCGCCATCCGGCCGTGGATCCGGGCGACTTCCTCGTCGGAGAGGCGGCGGTTGCCGGAGCGGGCCGCGTTGCGCTCCAGGACGATCTCCAGGCCGGGCAGCAGGACCACGGGGAGCAGCCCGGGGCCCACGTGCCGCTTCCAGCCGCCGAGGCCCACCACGGGCCGGTCGGGGAAGACGGCGTCGTCGAGGATGCAGGAGATCCCGTTGGCCAGGAAGTTGCGGGCGGCGAAGCCGCAGGTGCGGCGGGCGAGCCGGTACTGGGCCTCGGAGTGGTCGTTCCAGCCCGACTGCGGGTCGGCGAAGCCGGAGCAGACCCACTCGCGGACGTCGTCCAGGCTGATGTGCGCGGTCGGCACCTGCCGGGAGCCCGCCCAGTGCCGGGCCACGGTGGTCTTGCCGGCGCCCGCGGGGCCGATGAGCAGCACGGCGAGGGTGGCGACGCCGGTGCCGGGGGCGGGCGGGGCCGCCGCCGGGAGCGGGATGTGCCCGGTGGGTTCGGGTACGGGCACCACCGGGCCCGTGGGCTGTCCGCCCGTCCCGGGTACGTGGGCGGGCGGCCGCGGCACCCCGTGCGGCGGGGGCACCGGGGCGGAGTGCGGCGGTCCGGCGGGAAGCGGAGGGGGGCCCGCCGGGTGCGGCGGAGCGGCCGGGCGCTGTGCGGGGTGCGGCGGACCGGCGTGGTGGCGCGGCAGCCCCCCCGGGTGCGACGCGTGCGGCGGACCGGCGGGCGGCGCCCAGCCGGGCACGGGGGCTATCGGCGGCTGCGCGGGGGCGGCCGGGTGCTGTCCCGGCTCGCCCCATCCCCCCACTCCGTGCTGCATCCGCTGCCACTCCGTCTCGTTCAGGCGAGGACTGATGCGAGAACGTTATCTCAGGCGGCGGGCAGTTCCTCCGCCAGCGCGTGCAGCGCGAGCCGGTAGGAGCCGAGCCCGAAGCCCGCCACGGTCCCGGTCGCCACCGAGGCGATGACCGAAGTGTGCCGGAATTCCTCGCGGGCGTACGGGTTCGAGATGTGCACCTCGATCAGCGGCGCGGTGCGCTGGGCCGCCGCGTCCCGCATCGCGTACGAGTAGTGCGTGAAGGCGCCGGGGTTGATGACCACCGGGATCTTCCCGTCGGCGGCCTCGTGCAGCCAGCGCACCAGCTGGCCCTCGTCGTTGGTCTCGCGGACCTCGACGTCGAAGCCGAGCGTGCGGCCGAGGCTCTGGCAGCTCTCGACCAGCCCGGCGTACGAGGTGGCCCCGTACACGTCGGGCTCGCGCGAGCCGAGGCGGCCCAGGTTCGGGCCGTTCAGCACGAGCACCTTGCGGCTCACGCGGACACCTCGCCGTAGGCCGCCATCAGCACGGCCGGGTCCGGGCCTTCCAGGACGGTCGGCTTGGCCAGCCCGTCCAGGACGATGAAGCGCAGCAGGTCGCCGCGGGACTTCTTGTCGACCTTCATGGTCTCCAGCAGCTTGGGCCACTGGTCGCCGCGGTAGGTCAGCGGCAGGCCCACCGAGGCGAGGACGCTCTTGTGCCGTTCGGCGGTCGCGTCGTCGAGCCGGCCGGCGAGCCGGCCCAGTTCGGCGGCGAAGACCATGCCGATGGACACGGCGGCGCCGTGGCGCCACTTGTAGCGCTCGTTCTTCTCGATCGCGTGGGCGAGGGTGTGGCCGTAGTTGAGGATCTCCCGCAGGCCCGACTCCTTGAGGTCGCTGGAGACCACGTCGGCCTTGACCTGGATGGAGCGCACGATCAGCTCGGCGGTGTGCGGGCCCTCGGGGGTCCGGGCCGCCTGCGGGTCGCCCTCGATCAGGTCGAGGATCACCGGGTCGGAGATGAATCCGGCCTTGATGATCTCGGCGAGCCCGCTGACGTAGTCATTGACCGGCAGCGAGTCGAGGGCCGCCAGGTCGCAGAGGACCCCGGCGGGCGGGTGGAAGGCGCCGACGAGGTTCTTGCCCTCGGCGGTGTTGATGCCCGTCTTGCCGCCCACGGCCGCGTCGACCATCGCGAGGACGGTCGTCGGTACGGCGATCCAGCGCACCCCGCGCAGCCAGGAGGCCGCGACGAAGCCCGCGAGGTCGGTGGTGGCGCCGCCGCCGACGCCGACGATCACGTCGGTGCGGGTGAAGCCGGACTGGCCGAGCGCCTTCCAGCAGTACGCCGCGACCTCGACGGTCTTGGCCTCCTCGGCGTTCGGCACCTGGATGGCGACGGCCTCGTAGCCCTGGGCCGCGAGGTCGTCGCGCAGCGCCTCACCCGTGGAGGCCAGCGCCTCGGGGTGGATCACGGCGACGCGCTGCGCCTTGGTGCCGATCAGGGTGCCCAGCTCGCCGAGCAGCTGCCGGCCGACCAGCACGTCGTACGCGTCGTGTCCGGCACTCGCGCCGACCTGGATGCGCGTCACCTGGTCTGTCATACGTCCTTCAACTCCAGAGCGTCGAGGACCGCCTGGGCGACCTCTTCGGGGGTGCGGTCGTCGGTGGCCACCACGACGCGCGCGACTTCGGTGTACAGGTGGCGGCGGGCGTCCATCAGCTCGCGCCACTGGCGGCGCGGGTTGACCGCGAGCAGCGGGCGGGCCGCGCCGAGGCCGACCCGGCGGACCGCCTCGTCGATGTCCATCGACAGGTAGACGACGGGCAGCCCGGCGAGCAGCGCCCGGGTGCCGTCGTCGAGGATCGCGCCGCCGCCGAGGGCGAGGATCCCGGTGTGCCCGGAGAGCGCGTCGGCGACTGCCTTGCGCTCCAGGTCACGGAAGTACGGCTCGCCCTCGTCGACGAACAGGTCGGCGATGGGCCGGCCCTGCGCGGCGACGATGTCGGCGTCCGTGTCCCGGTAGGGCACGCCGAGCCGCTCGGCGAGCAGCTCCCCCACCGTGGACTTGCCGGAGCCCATGGGTCCGACGAGGACGACCAGGGGGCCGCCCGTCACCGGATCTGCAGGTGGTCGAGGAACGAGCGGACGTTGCGCCGGGTCTCGATCACCGAGTCGCCGCCGAACTTCTCCACGACGGCGTCGGCCAGCACGAGGGCGACCATCGCCTCGGCGACGATGCCCGCCGCGGGGACGGCACACACGTCGGAGCGCTGGTGGTGGGCGACCGTGGCCTCGCCGGTGGCGACGTCGACGGTGGCGAGCGCGCGGGGCACGGTCGCGATCGGCTTCATGGCGGCCCGTACGCGCAGCAGCTCGCCGGTGGTCAGTCCGCCCTCGGTGCCGCCGGAGCGGCCGGAGGTGCGCTTGATGCCCTCGGGGGTGGAGACGATCTCGTCGTGGGCCTTGGAGCCCGGGACGCGGGCCAGCTCGAAGCCGTCGCCGACCTCGACGCCCTTGATCGCCTGGATGCCCATGAGCGCGGCGGCGAGCCGTGCGTCGAGGCGGCGGTCCCAGTGCACGTGCGAGCCGAGGCCCACGGGGACGCCGTAGGCGAGCACCTCGACGACGCCGCCGAGGGTGTCTCCGTCCTTGTGGGCCTGGTCGATCTCCGCGACCATCGCCTTCGACGCGTCGGCGTCGAGGCAGCGCACCGGGTCGGCGTCGAGCCTGTCGACGTCGGCGGGGGTCGGGTAGACGCCGTAGGGGGCCTTGGCGGAGGCCAGCTCCACCACGTGGGAGACGATCTCGATGCCCGCGGTCTCCTTGATGAAGGACCGGGCGATGGCACCGAGGGCGACGCGGGCGGCCGTCTCGCGGGCGCTGGCGCGCTCCAGGATCGGGCGGGCCTCGTCGAAGCCGTACTTCTGCATGCCGGCGAGGTCGGCGTGGCCCGGGCGGGGGCGGGTCAGCGGGGCGTTGCGCCCGGAGCCCTCCAGCTCGGCCGGGTCGACCGGGTCGGCCGACATGACCTTCTCCCACTTGGGCCATTCGGAGTTGCCCACCATGACCGCGACCGGGGAGCCGAGGGACAGGCCGTGGCGGACGCCGCCGAGGAAGGTCACCTCGTCCTGTTCGAACTTCATCCGGGCACCGCGGCCGTATCCGAGCCGGCGGCGCGCCAGGTGGTCGGCCACCAGTTCGGTGGTGACCGGAACGCCGGCGGGAAGACCCTCCAGCGTCGCTACCAGCGCCGGTCCGTGCGACTCCCCGGCGGTCAGCCAACGCAACCTGCTCAACGATGCTCCTCATGCTCGCGCCTGGCACAGCTACGGCGTGACCGGGTGCGCCGTCCGGGCTCGCCACCCCCGATCCTCCCATGTCCGGGCCGATGTCCAGGCCTCCGGTCCAGCTATCGGACGCCACTGTGGGAGGTCGGGAGGGGTTCGTGCGGGTACGGACGGATCACGCCGGGTGATCTACCGCGCGGCGAGGGCCCGTTCCCCGGCGGCGCGCATCGCGGCGAGCGGGCCGGGAGAGCGTCCGGTCATCTGCTCGACCTGGAGGACGGCCTGGTGGACGAGCAGGTCGAGACCGCCGACCAGCTGCCCGCCGCGCCCGGTCCAGGCCGCGGCCAGCGCCGTCGGCCAGGGGTCGTAGAGCACGTCGAACAGGGTGCCCGGCCGCTCGGGGACGGCCGCGGCGAGGGCGTCGGTGGCCCCGGCCGGGGTGGTCGCGATCACCAGCGGCGCGTGCAGCGCCTCGGCCGCGGCGGACCAGTCGGCGGTGCGGACGGGCACGCCGAGGCGCTCGCCCCACATGCGCATCTCGTCCGCCCGTTCGGCGGAGCGGACGTACGCCGTGACCTCGCCGGAGCAGATCCGGGAGAGGGCGGCCAGCGCGGAGGAGGCGGTGGCCCCGGCGCCCAGGACGGCGGCGGCCGGGACCTTCTCCACGCCCCGTTCGCGCAGCGCGGCGACGATCCCGGGGATGTCGGTGTTGTCGCCGACCCGGCGGCCGTCCCCGGTGAGGACGACCGTGTTGACCGCTTCCACGGAGGCGGCGGTCGCGCTGACCTCGTCGAGCAACGGCATCACCGCCCGCTTGAGCGGCATGGTCAGCGACAGGCCCGCCCACTCGGCGCCGAGTCCGGCGACGAAGGCGGGGAGCGCGGCCTCGTCGATCTCGAACCGGTCATAGGACCAGTCGACGAGGCCGAGCTCCTGGTAGGCGGCGCGGTGCAGCACCGGTGAGAGGGAGTGCTCGATGGGCGAACCCAGCACCGCGGCCCTTATCCGTGACATGTTCCCGCTACCCACCGCTCTGCTGTTGCTTCTTCTGTGCCTGGCGTGCGTTGAACTCCTCGACGAGCTTGTTGTGCTCGGCGAGGGTCTTGCTGAAGGTGGTCTTGTCCCCGTCGACCGAGACGAAGAACATCCACCCGTCCTTGTCCGGGTTCAGGACCGCGTTGAAGGCGTCGGCGCCGGGGTTGCCGATGGCTCCGGGCGGCAGGCCCCGGTTCTTGTACGTGTTGTACGGGTCCTCGATGGACCGCGTCTCCTCGCGGGAGACGTTGATGTTGCTCGTGCCCTTGATGTAGTTGATCGTCGAGTCGAATTCGAGCTTCTGGTTGGTGATGTTGTTGGTCGGCTTGAGACGGTTGTAGATGACGGCCGCCATCTTGCGGTAGTCCTCGTGCTTGTTGCCCTCGGCCTGGACCAGGCTCGCGACCGTGACCACTTCCAGCGGGGACTTGAGACCGAGGTCCTTGGCCTTGCCCTCGATGCCGAGCGCCGCGTACTTCTCCGTCGCGTTCTTGACCATCTTCTTGAGCAGGTCCTGCGGGGTGATCCCGGTGGTCAGGTCGTAGCGCGCCGGGTAGAGGAACCCTTCCAGCGGGTCCTTGACGTTCTGGGCGCCCTCGGCCCAGGCGGGCAGGCCCAGCGTCTTGACCTCCCGTTTGGCCAGCTCCGCCGTGGTGCCTTCCTGGAGCTTGAGCTTCTTGTCGATCGCGCCGTAGACCTGCACGTTGCGCAGGCCCTCGGCGACGATGATCACGTTCAGCTTGGAGGGGTCGGACATGACCTCGACCACGGACTTCGCCGACATCTGCTTGCGCAGCGGGTAGAGGCCGGGCTGGATCCCCTTGCCGTTGGGGTGCTGCGCCGCCGCGCTCACGAAGGCCTCGGCGCTGGCGACCACGCCGGCCTTCTCCAGGATGGCGCCCATCTGGCCGAGGGTCGCGCCCTTGGGGATCTCCACGTCGACCGCGGTGGTGCCCTCGCCCGAGTAGTCCGCGGCCATGCCGAGCTTCGCCTTGACGTACGAGAGCCCGAAGTAGCCGACGCCGCCGACCGCGCCCACGATGATCACGGCGGCGACCAGGCAGGCCGAACCGGCCCGCTTGGTGCCCTTGCTCTTGCCCCCCTTGCCCTTGCCGCGGCCGCCGCGGCGCCCGCCGGACGGCGGCTCGTCGTCGTCACCGCGGCCACCGGCCGCGAGGAGCGACTCGTCCTCCGCGTCCTGCGGTTCGGCGCTCTCGTCCTGCCACTCGGTGGAGGGCTCGGGGACGAGGTGACGGCGGCCGGGGGGCTGCGGCGGGGGGTAGGCCCCGTCAGTGCCGTAGTCGTCGGGGGTCTCCCCCGGATAGGCCACGGGCTGCTGGGCGTAGGCGTCCACACCGTAGGGGACGGCCTGCTGACCCTGGCCGGTGTCCCAGACCTGGCCGAGCTGGCCCGTCCCGCCGTCGTACACGGGCTGCGGCTGGGGCTGCTGCTGTTGTTGCTGCGGGTACGGGTGCTGCTGGGGGTGCGGCTGCTGGGGGTGCTGCGGCTGCTGCGGGTGTTCGGGCGCGTAGCCCTGGTACTCCGCGGGGTACTGCTGCTGGGGGTGCTGGAGGTGCTGCGGGTGCTGGACGTACTGCGGCTGCGGCTGCTGCTGGTACTGCTGCGGCTGCGGCTGTCCCTGGTACTGCGGCTCCTGCGGATACTGCTGCTGGCCGACGGCGTGGGGCACCTGACCCTGCTGGGTCTGGGTCTGGTACGCCCACGCCGGGTCCCCGTAGAGAGGGTCCTCTGGGTGCCACGGTTCGGGGCCGGAGCCCCGTCCATACTCGGTCATCGGTCCCCTAGAGCCGCGAGACGGAGGCAGCGGCTGCTTGGTGGGCCGCGGCACCCGGTTCCGCCTCTGAAGTGGTGGGCGACGGCTGTTCGAATGCCGTCACATCGCGCGGAACGTTACCGTATCGCGATCAGACAACCACTTCGACGCACTCACCGGGCGGATTACCTGATACCCGTTCGGTCTCCAGAGCGTTCTGGAGGATGACCACAGCGGCTGCCTGGTCGATCACCGACCGGCCCTTCTTGGCATTGCGCCCCGAGGCCCGCAGCCCCTGGGCCGCGGTGACCGTGGTCATCCGCTCGTCCACCAGGCGCACGCCCACGGGCTTGATGCCCTTGGCCAGCTCCATGGCGAAGGCCCGGCACTTGGCCGCGGCCGGCCCCTCCCGCCCGCTGAGCGAGCGGGGGAGACCGACCACGACTTCGAGGGGCTCGTACTCCGCCACGAGCTGCCGCAGCCGCTTGTGCGCGGCCGGGATGTCACGTCCCGGCACGGTTTCGACCGGTGTGGCCAGCACCCCGTCGGGGTCGCACGAGGCGACCCCGATCCGGGCGTCACCGACATCGATCGCGAGGCGTCGGCCGCGGCGCAGCGTCATCGTCAGGCCGTTTCGCCGACGAGGCGCTCGACCGCGGCGATGGCGTCGCCGATGGCGTCCGGGTTCTGCCCGCCGCCCTGGGCGACGTCCGGCTTGCCGCCGCCACCGCCGCCGAGGGTCTTGGCGGCCGTACGCACCAGGTCACCGGCCTTGAGTCCGCGCTCGCGGGCGGCCTCGTTGGTGGCGATGACGGTGAGCGGGCGGCCGCCCGCGACCGTGAAGAGGGCCACGACGACCGGGCGGTCGCCCTGGATGCGACCGCGGACGTCGAGGACCAGCTTGCGCAGGTCGTCGGCGCCGGTGCCGTCCGGCACCTGGCCGGTGACCACGGCGACGCCGCGGACGTCCTGGGCCCCGGCGACCAGACCGGCGGCGGCCTGGAGCACCTTCTCCGCGCGGAACTTCTCGATCTCCTTCTCGGCGTCCTTCAGCTTGCCGAGCATGGAGGCGATCTTCTCCGGCAGCTCCTCGGGACGGCCCTTGACCAGCTCCTGGAGCTGGGCGACGACCGTGTGCTCCTTGGCGAGGAAGTTGTAGGCGTCCACGCCGACCAGGGCCTCGACGCGGCGCACGCCGGAGCCGATGGAGGACTCGCCGAGCAGCTTGACCAGGCCGAGCTGCGCGGTGTTGCCGACGTGGGTGCCGCCGCACAGCTCCTTGGAGAAGTCGCCGATGGTGACGACGCGCACGCGCTCGCCGTACTTCTCGCCGAATTCGGCGATGGCGCCCTGCTTCTTCGCCTCGTCGATGCTCATGACCTCGGCGGTGACGTCCAGCTCGCGCGACAGCACGTCGTTGATCTTCTGCTCGACGTCGGTGAGGACCGTGCCGGGGACGGCGTTCGGCGAACCGAAGTCGAAGCGGAAGCGGCCGGGCGAGTTCTCGGAACCGGCCTGGGCGGCCGTCGGGCCGAGGGCGTCGCGCAGCGCCTGGTGGGTCAGGTGGGTGGCCGAGTGGGCGCGGGCGATGGCCCGGCGGCGCTTGACGTCGATGACGGCGTACGCGGAGGCGCCCACCGTCACCTCGCCGACCTGGACGACACCCTTGTGCACGTGCACGCCCGGGACGGGCTTCTGTACGTCGCGGATCTCGACGACCGCGCCGGAGTGCAGCTTGATCCGGCCCTGGTCGGCGAGCTGGCCGCCGCCCTCGGCGTAGAACGGGCTGCGGTCGAGGACGATCTCGACCTCGTCGCCCTCGGAGGCGGCGGGCGAGGAGACCCCGTCGACGAGGAGGCCGACGATGGTGGACTCGCCCTCGGTGGAGCCGTAGCCGGTGAACTCGGTCTCGCCGGAGTTGTCGGCGACCTCGCGGTAGGCGGACAGGTCGGCGTGACCGGTCTTCTTGGCGCGGGCGTCGGCCTTGGCCTTGTCGCGCTGCTCCTGCATCAGGCGGCGGAAGCCCGGCTCGTCCACGGAGAGGCCCTGCTCGGAGGCCATCTCCAGGGTGAGGTCGATCGGGAAGCCCCAGGTGTCGTGGAGCAGGAACGCCTTGTCGCCGGCCAGGACCGAGCCGCCGGCGGCCTTGGTCTCGCTGATGGCGGTGTCGAGGATGTTCGTGCCGCCCTTGAGCGCCTTCAGGAAGGCGGCCTCTTCGGCGAGGGCGACGGTCTCGATCCGCTTGCGGTCGGTGACCAGCTCCGGGTACTGGAGGCCCATCGTGTCGATGACGACGCCGATGAGGTCGAGGACGACCGGGCCGGTGGCGCCCATGAGGCGCATGTTGCGGATGGCGCGGCGCATGATGCGGCGCAGCACGTAGCCGCGGCCCTCGTTGCCGGGGGTGACGCCGTCGCCGATGAGCATGGCGGAGGTGCGGATGTGGTCGGCGACCACGCGCATCGAGACGTCGCTGTCCTTCGCGGCGCCGTACTGCACACCGGTCAGCTCGGTGGCCTTGTCCATGACCACGCGCAGGGTGTCGGTCTCGTACATGTTCTGTACGCCCTGCAGGATCATGGCGAGGCGTTCGAGACCGAGGCCCGTGTCGATGTTCTTCGACGGCAGGTCCCCGAGGATCGGGAAGTCTTCCTTGTTCTCGCCCGCGCCGCGCTCGAACTGCATGAAGACCAGGTTCCAGATCTCCACGTACCGCTCGTCGTTGACGGCCGGGCCGCCCTCGACGCCGAACTCGGGGCCGCGGTCGTAGTTGATCTCGGAACACGGGCCGCAGGGACCCGGGACGCCCATGGACCAGAAGTTGTCCTTCTTGCCCAGGCGCTGGATGCGCTCGGCGGGGACGCCGATCTTCTCGCGCCAGATCTGCTCGGCCTCGTCGTCGTCGAGGTAGACCGTGATCCAGAGCTTCTCGGGCTCCAGGCCGTAGCCACCGTCCGCCACGGAGCTGGTGAGCAGCTCCCAGGCGTAGGTGATGGCGCCTTCCTTGAAGTAGTCGCCGAAGGAGAAGTTGCCGCACATCTGGAAGAACGTGCCGTGGCGGGTGGTCTTGCCGACCTCTTCGATGTCCGGCGTACGCACGCACTTCTGGACGCTGGTCAGCGTCTGGGCGGGCGGCTTGACTTCACCCAGGAAGTACGGCTTGAACGGGACCATGCCCGCGTTGACCAGCAGCAGAGTCGGGTCGTCCGCGATGAGCGACGCCGAAGGGACAACGGCGTGACCGCGCTCCTCGAAGAAGCTCAGCCAGCGGCGGCGGATTTCAGCCGACTCCATCAGTGGTCCTCATTCCGGTTGTACGAAAACTTCAGTGGGTTGGTCTTGGGGTTCTTCGTGGTGCCCGGGTCGGTCCCGATGGCCCGCAGCCGCCGCGGCCCGGGGAGGGCGGTGACGTTGTCGGGCCGGTCGGGGTCCTGGTGCAGACCCAGTGCGTCGTTCAGCTCGTCCTCGCGCTGCGTCATTCCCGCTTTGACGTCGAGGGCGAAGTCCTTGAGCCGGTGGCCCGCTTCGAGCGCCTTGTCGGCGGCCTGCGCGGCGAGGCTCTCCGGCGTGAGCTGCTTGAGCTTGCGGTTGACCTTGGTGGTGGCCCACACGCCGGCGGCTGCGCCTGCGGTGAACCAGAAGGTACGGCGGAACATCGCGGTCTCAGTCCTTCTGCTTCCGGCGCCGGGCCGCCGGCACGGTCCGTCCGACGATCACGGTACGCCTGGGTGTCCGCGCGGGCACGCCGTTCGCGGCCGCTGCCGCCTCCTTGCGCCCGAGCGCCTTGCGCACTCCGTAGCCGAAGGCCGCGACCTTGACCAGCGGGCCGCCGAAGGCGGAGGCCACGGTGCCGGCGAGCGCGGAGGCGTTGGAGGTGACTTCCTGGACGTCGCTGGCGATGGCGTCGACCCGGTCGAGCTGGGTGCGCGCGGAGCGTACGGTCGTGGAGGCCTCCGCCAGCAGCGGGACGGCCTGCTCGGTCACCTCGGCCACCAGTCTGGTGGTCGCCCTCAGCGTCTGGGCCAGTCGCGCCAGCGCGAGCGCGAGGAACGAGACCAGGATCGCCCAGAAGACGGCCACGAGGATCCCGGCCACCTCTCCACCGGACACTTTGCACCGCTCTCTGCGTGTTGAAAACTCGTCCCCCGACCCTATCGCGCCGGAGATCCACGGCCCTACCGGAATTCGGGCGTTCCCGCAGGCGCTTTGTACGCGGCGCATCCGGACCAGTACCCTCCGTGTCCCATGCGAGCACCCCAAGACCGCGCCCCCGCCCCGGCGCCGTACGGCAATCTTCCCTCGGAGCTGAACGGCTTCGTCGGCCGGGGCCCGGAACTGGGCGAGCTGGAGCGCCTGCTGGACGCCGCGCGCCTGGTGACGGTGACCGGTGTGGGCGGGGTGGGCAAGTCCCGGCTGGCGCTCGCCGCAGCCCGGCGGGCACAGGAGCAGGCATCCGGGCAGACACGGACACCGGCGCAGGAACGCTACTGCGATGGCGTCTGGCTGGCCGAGCTGTCGGCCGTACGCGATCCCGCCCTGCTGGAGCTGACGCTCGCCGAGGCCCTCGGGCTGACCGACCACACCACCCGCCCGCCCCGGACCGTGCTGGCCGAGCACCTCGCGCCCCGCCGGCTGCTGCTGATCCTGGACGGCTTCGAACAGCTGGTCGACGAGTGCGCGGAGCTGGTCCACGAGCTGCTGCGCCGCTCCCCCGGCCTGCGGGTGCTGGCCGCCGGGCGGCGGCCGCTCGCGCTCGACGGGGAGCGGTCCTTCCCGCTGGCCCCGCTGGATCCCGCGGACGCGATGGAACTGCTGGCCGACCGGGCGGCCGCGGCCGACCCGGACTTCGCGGTCACCGGGGAGAACCGGGCCGCCGTCGCCGAGCTGTGCGCCCGTCTCGACGGGATCCCGCTGGCCCTGGAGCTGGCGGCGGGACGGCTGCGGACGCTGACCCCGGCGCAGGTGCTGGTCCGGCTGGAGGACCGGTTCGCACTGCTGACCGGCGGGGGACGCGGGGCGCTCCCCCGCCACCGGGCGCTGCGGACGGCGATCGGCTGGAGCCACGAGCTGTGCACGGCTCAGGAGCGGCTGCTGTGGGCGCGGCTGTCGGTCTTCGCGGGCCGGTTCGACCTGGAGGCCGCCGAATACGTGTGCACGGGCCCGGACCTGCCGGTGGAGAGCGTGCTGGACCTGGTCGGCGAGCTGCTCGCACAGTCACTGCTGGTGCGCGAGCGGACTGCGGCGGGGGTCCGCTACCGGATGCTGGAGACCGTACGGATGTACGGCGCGGGCTGGCTGGAGTCGCTGGGCGACGCCGGGCGGCTGCGGCGGCGCCACCGCGACTGGTACGTGGGCCTGGCGACCTGGTGCGAGCTGGACTGGTTCAGTCCGCGCCAGCACGAGGTGGCGGCCCTGGTGGATACGGAGCTGGCGAACCTGCGGCTCGCACTGGAGTGCTGCCTGGAGGATCCGGACGAGCCGCACCTGGGCCAGTACCTGGCGGGGACCCTGTGGTTCTACTGGGCGGGCTGCGGGCGGCTCACCGAGGGGCGGCTCTGGCTGGACCGCTCGCTGGAGCAGCCCGGACGCCCGGGGACCGAGCACGAACCGGCACGGCTGAAGGCCCTGTGGGTGCTGGGGTACGTCGCGGCGCTCCAGGGCGACGCGGTGGGCTCGATGAGCGCCCTGCACGAGTGCCGGGACGCGGCCGTGGCCGCCGGGAACCCGGTGGCCACGGCCTACGCGGTGCACCGCCTCGGCTGCCTGGCGCTGCTCTCGGACGACATGGTGCGGGCCGGGGAGCTGCTGGGGGCGGCGCTGGAGCACTACCGGGAGGCCGGGGAGCTGAACAGCAACGTGCTGATGTGCCAGGTGGAGCTGGCGATGACGATGGCGTTCCAGGGCGATCTGGCGGGCGCGCTGGCGCTGTGCGAGGACGCCCGGGACATCTGCGAGGACCGCGGGGAACGCTGGGCGAAGGCGTACGCGCTGTACGTCCTCGCCTTCGCGGCACTGGACGCGGGCTCCGCGGCCGAGGCGCGGCGGCTGCTGAACGAGTGCGTGACGATCAACCACGCCTTCCACGACCTGCTGGGGCTGGTGCTGGCCCTCGAACTGCTGGCGCTGGTGACGGTGACCGAGGGGGAACCGGCGGAGGCCGCGGTGCTCCAGGGCGCGGCGGAGCCGATGTGGGGTGCGGTGGGGCTACGGCTCTTCGGCTCGGGCTACTTCAACGCGCCGCGGCTGATGTGCCAGGAGCGGGCGGGCGAGCTGCTGGGCGCGGAGCGGTACGCGGCCGGGGCCCGGCACGGCAGCGGCCTGGACCTCGACGCGGTGGTGGAGCGGGCCCTGCGGGGGCCGGAGAACGGCGGAAAGCCCGCCCCCTCCCCCGAAGGGGAGCGGACGGGCTTCCGTCGAGACGAACAGCCTGTGAGGACCGCGCTCGCTGAGAAAAATCAGCGGGCGTAGTACTCGACGACGAGCTGCTCGTCGCAGATGACCGGGATTTCCTTGCGGTTCGGGTCACGGTCGAGGCGGAAGGCCAGGGCCTTCAGGTTGATCTGCAGGTAGCGGGGGGCCTCACCCTCGCCGGCGTAGCCACCCTCACGAGCAACCTGGAAGGGGTGCTTGTCGCGGCTGCGCTCGCGGACCGTGATGACGTCGTCCGGGCGGACACGGAACGACGGCTTGTCGACCTTGCCACCGTTGACCTCGATGTGGCCGTGAACGACCATCTGGCGCGCCTGGTAGATGGTGCGGGCGATGCCCGAACGCAGGACCAGGGCGTCGAGGCGACGCTCGAGCTCGACGACAAGCGCCTCGCCCGTCTTGCCTTCGGCCTTCTTCGCGCGGTCGTACGCGCGGGCCATCTGGCGCTCGGAGATGTCGTACTGGGCGCGCAGACGCTGCTTCTCGAGCAGACGCACCTTGTAGTCCGAGTTCTGCTTGCGGCCACGGCCGTGCTCGCCCGGCGGGTAGGGGCGGGCCTCAAAGTACTTGACGGCCTTCGGGGTCAGCGCAATGCCGAGGGCACGCGACTTCTTGACCTTGGGTCGCTTCTGGTTCACGTGGAACCTACCTCCATGTAAGTTAGGTGAGGCTTACCTTAGCGAGGAGGACGTAATGTCTCGACCACATGGGATCCCTCTGCCCAGTGCGCGTCGAAGTTCAGGTCCAGACGAAACAGGATCTGCTTTCGACGACGATTGGCAGAGTCAACCGCGTCCCAGGGAAGGCGCTCGACAGCTCACCGGAGCCGAGCGCGTACGAACCCTCGTAGAGTCCAACGCCTCAGTATCCCTCACTCTGCCGGGTGCTCACGACACGCACGAGCCCGACAGGTTCGGGACAGGAATGCCGGCCGCACGGACCGTCACTCCGGACGGGGACGTGATTCTCCTTGTGTCAGGGGAATCCGCGGCTGCCAGGGCAGCCGCTCACGCCCAGGACGACGACCTCACCGCCGTGATCGAGATCACGGATGTGGCGCCGGTGTCCGTGCCCCATCGTATCCGAGGGCGCGCGTGGCTGGCGGGCTGGCTCACTCCGGTGCGCGGGGCCGACCGCGCCGCCTGCGCCGCACTGCTCGCCGAGCGCCATCCGGTGGGCGAGCTGCTGGGCATGGGCGAAGCGCTCGAACCCGATCCCGAGCCCGGCCGCTTCGGCCGCCCCGCCTGGATGCTGCTGCGGCTGGAGGTCGGCGAGATCACCGTCGACGACCTGTGGGGCGCGGGACACGTGGACCCCGACGAGCTGGCCGGCGCCGAGCCGGACCCGATGGTGGCCCACGAGACCGAGCTGCTCCAGCACCTGTACGCCGACCACGCGGACCGGGTCCGCGAACTGTGCGGCCTGCTGGGCCCGCGCGGCGGCGACGGCGACGGCCTGGACGCGGTACCGCTCGCGCTGGACCGGCTCGGCCTGCGGGTCCGCTTCACCGGGGGCACCGGCGGCCCGTTCGACGCCCGCTTCGACTTCCCCACGCCGGTCCGCGACATCCGCGGACTGCGCCGGGCGATGCACACCCTGTTCGCCGCGGCCGGTCACTGACCCGGCGGGCAGGTGCCCAGCAGCTCCTGGAGCGCGAGCTTCTCGGGGGCCGTGACGGACAGCCGGTACTTGTGCTTGATGCCGGTGTAGCGGCGCGCGTACTCACACCAGTACTCCCGCCGCGGCGGCCGCCACTTGTCCGCGGTCCTGCTGCCCTTCTCCTGATTCGTCTGCTTGTCCACCGCGAGCAGCACGTCCAGGTCGTTGGCGTACTCCAGCCTGCGCTGCGGGGTCCAGGCGTACGCCCCCGCACGCCAGGCCGCGCCGAGCGCGACGACATGGTCCGTCTGGATCTGCGAGGCCCGCCGGTAGTAATAGGGCAGGACCTTCCCCGTATACGGATCGTGCAGCTCCCCGGACACCACGACACAGGGATCACGGTCACCCTCGCGCAGCTCGCTCAGATCCCGGCGCAGCACGTCGTCCCGGGTGTCACAGCCGTTGCGCCCGCCGACGGCATCGGTCTCGTCCGACCAGTCCTTGCCGAAGCTCTCGCGCTTGTACGTCTCCCAGTTCCTGCCCCACTCGACGGCGAGCCCCGCCAACTGCGCCCTGGCCTCGACCGCCCCGGGCGGAAACCCCACCCCGACGAGCGGCACCCGCGCGACCTGCTCCTGCCGGGCGTGCTGACACCCCCCGACCAGCAGCACCGCGGCGACCGCGAGCACACCCCCGGAACGCAGCCTCATGGGACGACCGTAGGCCGCACCCCCACCACGTGCACTTCCAGCGCACCGCGAGCAAAACCAGCCCCGCCGGCGTTTGAGGCGCCCCCGGAGGGCGGGGTCCGGGGCGGAGCCCCGAGCCCACAACCGCTCAGACCCCCCGCAGCCGCTCCCGCACCTTCTCCACCACATCCGCGTAACGCGCCTCCGCCCCATACCGCGTCGGCTCGTAATACCGCTTCCCATGAATCTCGTCCGGCGCATACTGCTGCGCCGCGATCCCCCCCGGCACGTCGTGCGGGTACACGTACCCCACCGCGTGCCCCAGCTTCGCCGCCCCCTTGTAGTGCCCGTCCCGCAGGTGCGCCGGCACCGCCCCCGTCAGCCCCGCCCGTACGTCGGCCAGCGCGGCCCCGATCGCGGTGGTCGCCGTGTTCGACTTCGGCGCCAGCGCCAGCGCGATCGTCGCGTGCGACAGGGTCAGCGCCGCCTCCGGGAAGCCGATCATCGCCACCGCCTGGGCGGCCGCGACGGCGGTCGGCAGGGCCGTCGGGTCGGCGAGGCCGATGTCCTCGCTCGCCGAGATCATCAGGCGGCGGGCGATGAACCGCGGGTCCTCGCCCGCCTCGATCATCCGGGCCAGGTAGTGCAGGGCCGCGTCGACGTCCGAGCCCCGGATCGACTTGATGAGGGCGCTGGCCACGTCGTAGTGCTGGTCGCCGTCCCGGTCGTACTTGACGGCCGCCCGGTCGACGGCCTCCTCCACCGTCTGGAGGGTGATCTCGGCCTCGCCCTTGGCGATGGCCGATCCGGCCCCCGCCTCCAGCGCGGTCAGCGCGCGCCGCGCGTCACCGCCCGCGATCCGCAGCAGGTGCGCCTCGGCGTCGGCGGGCAGGGTGACCGCCCCGCCCAGGCCGCGCTCCTCGGTGAGGGCCCGCCGCATCAGGGCGCTGAGATCGTCGTCGGTGAGCGGTTCGAGGGTGAGCAGCAGGGACCGGGAGAGCAGCGGGGAGATGATCGAGAAGTACGGGTTCTCGGTGGTCGCGGCGATGAGGGTGACCCAGCGGTTCTCGACGGCGGGGAGCAGGGAGTCCTGCTGGGCCTTGCTGAACCGGTGGATCTCGTCGAGGAAGAGGACGGTCTCCTTGCCGTATCCCCCGGCGGCGCGGCGGGCGCCCTCGATGACCGCGCGGACCTCCTTGACCCCGGCGGTGATCGCGGAGAGTTCCACGAACCGCTTCTGGGTGGCCTGGCTGACGACGTACGCCAGGGTGGTCTTCCCGATGCCGGGCGGCCCCCACAGGATCACCGAGGAGGCACCGGCCGGACCGCCCGCCCCTTCGCCGACCAGGCGGCGCAGCGGTGAGCCGGGCTTCAGCAGGTGCTGCTGGCCGACGACCTCGTCCAGGACGCGCGGGCGCATCCGGACGGCGAGCGGAGAACTCGACGGGTCTTTCTCCTGGCGGTCCTCGGCGGCTGCGGTGAAGAGGTCTGGTTCCACACCGGAAGCCTATGCGAGCCCACCGACAGCCCGGCCCGCGGTCAGGAGGTCCAGAAGTCCCACCAGCGCGTCAGGACCAGCATGCCGATGATCCCGACGTGCATCACGGGCAGCACCCAGGCGAACTCGCCGAGGAAGCTCCGCAGCCAGCCCGGCGCGGGCAGCAGGCGCTCGCGGACGTTGTGCGCGGTGACGTACCAGAAGAGGAAGATCGTCGCGACCCAGGCGAGGCAGCACCACAGGCACAGCGAGTTGATGCGGTAGAGCGACTGGTACATCAGCCAGGTGCAGAAGCCGACGCCGAAGAGGGCGCCCGCGTTGAGGGTGAGCCAGTACCAGGGGCGGAAGCGGGCACCGGCCAGCAGGCTCATGCCGACGCAGATGACGATCCCGTAGGCGACCAGTCCGAGCATCGGGTTCGGGAACCCGAAGGCGGACGCCTGGTCGCTGGTCATGATGTTGCCGCAGGAGACGATCGGGTTCAGGCTGCAGCCCGGCTTGAAGTTCGGGTCTTCCAGCAGCTTGAACTTGTCGATGGTGATCACCCAGGCGGCGAGCAGGCCCGCGGCTCCCGTGATCACCAGCAGCCAGGCCAGCGCCCTGCTGCCGCCGACGGTCCGCGGAACGTCACTACCGGTGGTGGTCGTCATACGGCCGCTCTCCCACGTGTGCGCAAGCAAGGTCGACAAGCAGGGGCCATTGTGCCGTACGGGGCCCCTTGCCCACCGTTCGATGGACATAAGTACGCCCCGCCCGAAGCCGGAGGCTTCGGGCGGGGCGTACCGGCGTCAGGCCAG
Source organism: Streptomyces sp. NBC_00536 (assembly GCF_036346295.1). Classification (NCBI taxonomy): domain Bacteria; kingdom Bacillati; phylum Actinomycetota; class Actinomycetes; order Kitasatosporales; family Streptomycetaceae; genus Streptomyces; species Streptomyces sp. NBC_00536. Next base: position 1,604,014 of record NZ_CP107819.1, read on the forward strand.
CTTCGCGCGCACCGCGTCGACCACGTCGGCCAGGGCGACCGGGGTCTGCTCCCCGGACTCCATGTCCTTGAGCTGGACGATGCCCTCGGCGAGGTCACGGTCGCCCGCGACCACGGTGAAGCGCGCCCCGGACCGGTTGGCGTCCTTCATCGCACCCTTGAGGCCCTTGCCCCCGTAGGAGAAGTCCGCCGCGATCCCGGCCCGGCGCAGCTCGGTCACGGTGGCGAAGAGGGCGCGGCGCGCTTCTTCGCCCAGGGCCACCGCGAAGACCGAGGTGGCCGCCGGGAGGTCCAGCGCGACGCCCTCGGCCTCCAGGGCCAGCACCGTACGGTCCACGCCGAGCGCCCAGCCCACGGAGGGCAGCGCGGGGCCGCCGATCATCTCGGAGAGGCCGTCGTAGCGGCCGCCGCCGCCCACCGCGGACTGGGAGCCCAGACCGTCGTGGACGAACTCGAAGGTGGTCCGGGTGTAGTAGTCCAGACCGCGGACGAGCTTCTCGTCGTCCTCGAAGACCACTCCGGCCGCCGTCACCAGCGCCCGTACTTCCTCGTGGTACGCCTTGCAGGCGTCGCACAGGTAGTCGCGCAGTACCGGCGCGCCGACGAGCTGCTTCTGGACATCGGCCCGCTTGTCATCGAGCACGCGCAGCGGGTTGATCTCGGCCCGGCGGACGGTCTCCTCGTCCAGGTCGAGCCCGCCGAGGAAGGCCTGAAGCGCCTCCCGGTACACCGGGCGGCACTCCTTGTCGCCCAGTGAATTCAGCAGGATCCGGAAGTTGCGCAGGCCCAGCGAGCGGTACGCCTGGTCGGCGAGGATGATCAGCTCGGCGTCCAGCGCCGGGTCCTCGGCGCCGATCGCCTCGGCGCCGACCTGCGAGAAGTGGCGGTAGCGGCCCTTCTGGGACCGCTCGTAGCGGTAGTACGAGCCGGAGTACCAGAGCTTGACGGGCAGCAGGCCGGCCTTGTGCAGGCTGCCCTGGAGGGCCGCGCGCAGCACGGAGGCGGTGCCCTCGGGGCGCAGGGCGAGCTCGTCGCCGCCCTTCGTCGTGAGGGTGTACATCTCCTTGCTGACGATGTCGGTGGACTCGCCGACGCCGCGCGAGAACAGCTCGACGTTCTCGAAGCCGGGGGTCTCGACGTACCCGTAGCCCGAGTTCTTCAGCGGCGCGGCGATCGCCTCGCGCACCGCCAGGAAGCTGGCGGAGCGGGGGGGCAGCAGGTCGTACGTGCCCTTGGGGGCCTGAAAAGTACTCACGAAACTCGTCACATTCCTCGTCGTGGAGCGGGGCCCGCTCCGTGGCCGGCGGCGACTTCCCTCAGGTAGGGGTTGGTCGCGCGCTCGCGGCCGATGCTGGTCTGGGGACCGTGGCCGGACAGCACCACCGTCGAGTCGTCGAGCGGCAGGCACACGCGGGCCAGCGATTCGAGCATCTCGGCGTGGGAGCCGCCGGGCAGGTCGGTGCGTCCGACGGAGCCGGCGAAGAGCAGGTCGCCCGAGAAGAACACCGACGGAATGTCCGCGGCTTCCGGGACCTGGAAGGTCACCGACCCCTTCGTATGCCCCGGCGCGTGCGCGACGGTGAACTCCAGACCGGCCAGGCTCAGCTTGGCGCCGTCGGTCAGCTCGCGGACGTCGTCCGGCTCGCCCACGGTGATCTCGCCCATGAGCGGCATCCCGATGGAGCGGCCGAGGGCCTTCTCCGGGTCGCTCATCATGTAGCGGTCCCGCGGGTGGATCCAGGCGGGGACGTCGTGCGCTCCGCACACGGGGACCACCGAGGCCACGTGGTCGATGTGGCCGTGGGTGAGGACGACCGCGACGGGCTTGAGCCGATGCTTCTTCAGCGTCTCCTCGACACCCTGGGCGGCCTGGTGGCCCGGGTCGATGATGACGCACTCCTCACCCACGGCGGGGGCGACCAAGTAGCAGTTGGTCCCCCAGGCCCCGGCGGGGAACCCGGCAATCAGCACGTTCGTCCTCAATCGTCAGGTGGGGTTGATGCAGATCAGAGCCTACCGGCGACGCTCATCGCACAGCGAACCCATATACGGTACGGCCTCAGCGGTTCCTAGCGGTTCCTACAGCCTTACAGCCCACAGCCCCACTGCAACGAGGAGACAGACCCGGTGGTCACGAGCGATCAGCGGCGGCGCCAGCTCGCCAGGGAGAAGTTCGAACGTCAGCAGGAGCGCAGGGCCAAGGCCCGGCAGAAGGCCCGCAGACGCACCGCGGTGGTCGGCGCGGCCGCGGCCGTGGTGATCGCGGTGCTGGTCGGCCTGACGGTGGGAGGCGTGTTCGACTCCAAGAAGGACACGAAGGACGCCGCCGCGCAGCCGTCGGCCTCGCCGACGCCCCCCGCGCCGAAGTCGTCCCCGTCGCCGGCCATGGCCATCGACGCCAAGGCGAAGTACACCTTCTCCCTCAAGACCGGCGAGGGCGAGATCAAGATCGACATGGACGCGGCGAAGACCCCGCAGACCGTGAACTCGTTCAAGTCGCTCGCGGACAAGGGCTTCTTCGACAACACCAAGTGCCACCGTCTGACCACCGAGGGGATCTTCGTCCTCCAGTGCGGTGACCCCGAGGGCACCGGCAAGGGCGGCCCCGGCTACACGATCGCGGACGAGAACCTGGACGCGCTCGGCAAGGCGGACCAGAACGGCCAGGTCGTCTACCCGGCCGGCACGGTCGCGATGGCCAACACCGGCCAGCCCGGCTCCGGCGGCAGCCAGTTCTTCCTGGTCTACAAGGACAGCCCGCTGGCGCCCACTTACACCCCCTTCGGGAAGATGGACGCCGCCGGTCTGAAGATCGTCGAAGACGTGGCCAAGGAGGGTGTCGCCGACGGCGACAAGGCTCCCGCGCCGAAGAAGCCGGTGACGATCGAGAAGGCCGCGGTCACCCAGAACTAGCGGGAACGGACGTCCGCGACCGGCGAGATTCCGTCGTGCTGGATGCGGACAGCCGGGGCGGCGGTCGCCTATGTTGGCGTTGTGCGGGGCGGGCGCTGCCCGCCCTTGGAAACTGTGGACGATGCCAGGGGGCGAACACCCCCGCAGGCATCATGTGGAGGAGGCGCTGTGAGCAGCGACCCGTGGGGCCGCGTCGACGAGACGGGCACCGTGTACGTGCGTACTGCCGATGGCGAACAGGTCGTCGGCTCCTGGCAGGCGGGCACCCCTGAGGAGGCCCTGGCCTACTTCGAGCGCAAGTACGAGGGCCTGGTGGTCGAGATCGGCCTGCTCGAACGGCGGGTACGGACCACCGATCTGTCCTCCAAGGACGCGACGACGGCGATCGGCCACCTGCGTACGCAGGTCGACGAGCACCACGCGGTGGGCGACCTCGCCGCGCTGCGGGTGCGCCTCGACAAGCTGGTCGCGACCGTGGACTCGCGTCGCGAGGAGCGCAAGGCCCAGAAGGCGAAGCAGACCGACGAGGCCCGCGTCGCCAAGGACAAGCTGGTCGCCGAGGCCGAGGAGCTGGCGCAGAGCGACCAGTGGCGCAGCGCCGGCGAGCGGCTGCGGGCGCTCGTGGACACCTGGAAGGCGCTGCCGCGCCTGGACCGCAAGTCGGACGACGAGCTGTGGCACCGCTTCTCGCACGCCCGCTCCGCCTTCTCCAAGCGGCGCAAGGCGCACTTCGCGTCCCTGGACGCGCAGCGCGAGGACGCGCGCAAGGCCAAGGAGAAGCTGGTCGCCGAGGCGGAGTCGCTGTCGAAGTCGACCGACTGGGGTCCGACGGCCGCCCGCTACCGCGAGCTGATGTCCGACTGGAAGGCCGTCGGGCGGGCGCAGCGCGAGTCCGAGGACGACCTGTGGAACCGTTTCCGCGGGGCGCAGGACGTTTTCTTCGCGGCGCGCGGCGAGGTGTTCGCGGAGCGCGACGCCGAGCAGGACGAGAACCTCAAGCTCAAGGAGGAGCTGGCCGACGAGGCCGAGAAGCTCCTTCCGATCACGGACCTGAAGGCGGCGCGGGCCGCGTTCCGTTCCCTGAACGAGCGCTGGGAGGCCATCGGCCACGTACCGCGTGACGCCCGGCCGAAGGTCGAGGGCCGGATGCACACGGTCGAGCGGGCCCTGCAGGAGTCCGAGGAGACCGAGTGGCGCCGGACGAACCCGGAGGCGCGTGCGCGCGCCGCGGGTCTGACCGGTCAGCTGCAGGCGGCCGTGGACAAGCTGCGCGGCCAGATCGACGCGGCGCGCGCCGCGGGCAACAACGCGAAGGCCGACAAGCTGGCGCGTGAGCTGGAGGGCCGTCAGGCCCTGCTGGACCAGGCGCTCAAGGGCCTGGAGGAGTTCGGCGGCTGAGGATGCACCCTCGGCATGAAGAGGGCCCCGGTACGCGTCGTGCGTACCGGGGCCCTTCGCGTGTCCGTGCCCGCGGCTACGGGCGGCGGGCCGAGGTCACGCGGTAGACGTCGTAGACGCCCTCCACGCCACGTACGGCCTTCAGGACGTGGCCCAGGTGCTTCGGGTCGCCCATCTCGAAGGTGAAGCGCGAGGTGGCGACGCGGTCGCGGGAGGTCTGGACGGCGGCCGACAGGATGTTCACGTGCTGGTCCGAGAGGACCCGGGTGACGTCCGAGAGCAGCCGGGACCGGTCCAGCGCCTCGACCTGGATGGCGACCAGGAAGACGGAGGACTGGGTGGGCGCCCATTCGACCGCGAGGATCCGCTCGGGCTGCTGCGAGAGCGAGTCGACGTTGACGCAGTCGGCCCGGTGAACCGATACGCCGCTGCCGCGCGTGACGAATCCGATGATCGGGTCGCCGGGCACCGGCGTGCAGCAGCGCGCCAGCTTCACCCAGACGTCGTCGACGCCCTTGACGACCACGCCCGGGTCGGCGTTCTTGCGGCGCGTGCCGCGGCTGCGCGAGGGCGGGACGCTCTCCTCGATGTCCTCGTTGGCCGCGTCCTCGCCGCCGAGGGCCTGGACCAGCTTCTGTACGACGCCCTGCGCGGCCACGTGGCCCTCGCCGATCGCCGCGTACAGGGAGGAGATGTCGGGGTAGCGCATCTCGTGGGCGAGGGTGACGAGCGAGTCACCGGTGAGGATGCGCTGGATCGGCAGGTTCTGCTTGCGCATGGCCCGCGCGATGGCGTCCTTGCCCTGCTCGATGGCCTCGTCCCGGCGCTCCTTGGAGAACCAGGCGCGGATCTTGTTGCGGGCGCGCGGGGACTTGACGAAGCCCAGCCAGTCGCGGGACGGGCCCGCGCCTTCGGCCTTGGAGGTGAAGACCTCGACCAGGTCGCCGTTGTCGAGGGTCGATTCGAGCGGCACGAGCCGTCCGTTGACCCGTGCTCCTATGGTGCGGTGACCGACCTCGGTGTGGACGGCGTACGCGAAGTCCACCGAAGTGGCGCCCGCGGGCAGGGCGATGACATCGCCCTTGGGCGTGAAGACGAAGACCTCGTTGCGCGAGAGGTCGAAGCGCAGCGAGTCGAGGAACTCGCCCGGGTCCTCGGTCTCCTTCTGCCAGTCGAGCAGCTGGCGCAGCCAGGCCATGTCGTTGACCGTGTCGTGGCCGGCGCTGCCCTTGGCGGCCTGCGGGACGTCGGTGCGGACCTTCGAGGTGCCGGCGACGGTCTGCTGCTTGTACTTCCAGTGCGCGGCGATTCCGTACTCGGCGCGGCGGTGCATGTCGAACGTACGGATCTGCAGCTCGACGGGCTTGCCGCTGGGGCCGATGACCGTCGTGTGCAGCGACTGGTACATGTTGAACTTGGGCATCGCGATGTAGTCCTTGAACCGGCCGGGGACCGGGTTCCATCGCGCGTGCACGGTGCCGAGGGCGGCGTAACAGTCCCGGACGGTGTCCACGAGGACCCGGATGCCGACCAGGTCGTAGATCTCCGCGAAGTCGCGCCCGCGCACGATCATCTTCTGGTAGACGCTGTAGTAGTGCTTGGGGCGGCCGGTGACGGTGGCCTTGATACGGGCGGCGCGCAGGTCGCTCTGCACCTCGTCGGTGACGATGGTGAGGTACTCGTCCCGCTTGGGCGCGCGCTCGGCGACGAGGCGGACGATCTCGTCGTACATCTTGGGGTAGAGGATCGCGAAGGCGAGGTCCTCCAGTTCCCACTTGATGGTGTTCATGCCCAGGCGGTGGGCCAGCGGAGCGTAGATCTCCAGCGTCTCGCGGGCCTTCTTCTCCTGCTTTTCCCGCTTGAGGTAGCGCATGGTGCGCATGTTGTGCAGGCGGTCGGCGAGCTTGATGACCAGGACGCGGGGGTCCTTGGCCATGGCCACGACCATCTTGCGGACGGTCTCGGCCTGCGCCGCCTCGCCGAACTTGACCCGGTCGAGCTTGGTGACGCCGTCCACGAGGAGCGCGACGGCGTCGCCGAAGTCGCGTCTGAGCTGCTCCAGGCCGTACTCCGTGTCCTCCACGGTGTCGTGGAGGAGACCGGCCATCAGGGTGGCGGGGTCCATGCCCAGCTCGGCGAGGATGGTCGTCACCGCGAGCGGGTGGGTGATGTACGGGTCGCCGCTCTTGCGCTTCTGGCCGCGGTGCCAGCGCTCGGCGACCTGGTAGGCCTGCTCGATCTGGCGGAGGGTGGCCGTCTCGATCTTCGGGTCGTTGCTGCGGACTATGCGCAGCAGGGGTTCCAGGACCGGGTTGTACGGGTTGGAACGCTGCACGCCCAGCCGGGCGAGCCGGGCGCGCACCCGGTTGGAGGATCCGCCGCCGGGCTTCGCGGGCGCGGGGCGGGCCGGGGCCGCCGGGGCCGGTGCGGGTGCCGGTGCGGGGGCCGGGGGCGGCGTGGGTGCGGCGGCCGCCGCGGGCTGCTCGGGCTGGCCCTGCGGGTCGGGCTGCGCGGCGGAGAGTGGCTGGACCTCGTCTGGCAAGAGCGCTCCTCATGCGGATCCGGGGCCCGGTCAGGTCCGGATAACCCATGGTAGCGAGGCTTGCGCCCCCTCGTCCGCCCCGCCCACCCTCCGGACCCCGCCCGAACCCGCCCGCCCCGGCGCGAGTACGAGTACGGGTGGGGGTGCGGGAGTGCGGGAGTGCGGGTGCGGCCCGGCGGGCCTGTGCCTCCGGCGGCGCCTCAAACGCCGGCGAGGCTGGATTGGCCCCCTGCCCCCACGCCGGTCAAGACCAGCCTCGCCGGGCAAAATCAGCCCCGCCGGCGTTTGAGGCGCCGCCGGAGGCAACCGGCAGGCCCGGCCGCACACGCACCGGCACGGGCCCGCGGGCCGGGGTGCCGACCCCGGGCAAAATCAGCCCCGCCGGCGTTTGAGGCGCCGCCGGAGGCAACCAGCAGGCCCGCCGGGCCGCACACGCACCGGCAGCCGTACCGGCGGAGTCGCCCCGGGAACGCCGGAGCGGCGGGCCCCCGGTGAAGGGGACCCGCCGCTCCGGCGTGGGGAAGGGCTCAGACCACGATCAGGGCGTCCAGCGGCGCCCCGGCGAGGGACGGTTCCAGGCGGGCGCGGCCCGGGAGGAACGACAGCTCCATCAGGACCGCGACCCCGGCCACCTCGGCCCCGGCCCGCCGGATCAGTTCCAGCGAGGCTTCGGCCGTACCACCGGTGGCCAGCACGTCGTCGATGACCATGACCCGGTCCCCCGGCGCCAGATCCTCCGCGTGGACCTCGATCTCCGCGGTGCCGTACTCCAGCTCGTACGACTGCGCCAGGGTCGCCCCGGGCAGCTTGCCGGCCTTGCGGACCGGCACGAAGCCGATGCCGGACCGGACGGCGGCCGGAGCCGCCAGGATGAACCCGCGCGCCTCCAGCCCGACGATCTTCGTCGCGCCACGGGCCTCGCACAGCCCGGCCAGCGCCTCCGTCAGCGCGGAGAACGCCTTGGGGTCCGCCAGCAGCGGGGTGATGTCCTTGAACATCACGCCCGGCTTCGGGTAGTCCGGTACGTCCTTGATCCGGCTGAGCAGCAGCTCGTACACGCCGTCGGGCAGGACCACGGGCTGGACGCTCATCGGCGCCGCCCCGACGCTCGCCCGCCGCGGCCCTGGGCCACGACCTCGGTGCCGTCGCCCGGCTCCTCGGTGAAGTCGTCAGGCGACTCCCCCTTGGCCTCGGCGGCCGCCCGCTTGGCGAGCACCCGCTTCTTGAGGGCCTTCATCGCCGGCTCGCGCTCCTTGAGGTCGACGACCAGCGGGGTCGCGATGAAGATCGAGGAGTACGCACCGGCCGCGAGGCCGACGAACAGCGACAGCGAGATGTCGTTGAGCATGCCCGCGCCCAGGAAGCCGCCGCCGATGAACAGCAGCGCGCCGACCGGGAGCAGCGCCACGACGGTGGTGTTGATCGAGCGGACCAGGGTGCCGTTGATGCTGCGGTTGGCGATCTCGCTGAAGGTCCAGCGGGTCTGCTTGGTGATGTCCTTCGAGCCCTCCTTGAGACCGTCGAAGACGACGACGGTGTCGTAGAGGGAGTAACCGAGGATGGTCAGCAGACCGATCACGGTGCCCGGGGTGACCTCGAAGCCGACGAGCGCGTACACGCCGACGGTGATGGTGAGGTCGTGGATCAGGGCGACGAGCGCGGCGACGGCCATCCGCCACTCAAAGGCGATCGCGAGGTAGATCACCACGAGGATCATGAAGACGCCGAGGCCGGTCCAGGCCTTGTTGGCGATCTCCTCGCCCCAGCTCGCGCCGACCTGGTCCGAGTTGATGTCCGCCGCGTTGACCTTGAGGTCGGTGGCGAGCTGCTTCTTCACCGCGGTGGAGGCGTCGGGGTCCAGGTCGGAGATCTGGATCCGCAGGCCGCCGGTGCCCAGCTTCTGCACGAGCGCCTCGTGGCCGGAGGCCTTCGCGGCGGAATCGGTGGCCTTGGCGACCGAGGCGGACGTCTTCGGGGTGGTGAAGACGGCACCGCCGCGGAACTCGATGCCCATGTTGAGGCCCTGTACGGCCAGGGCAACGATCGCCGTGATGGTGATCAGGATGGAAACGCCGTACCAGAGGAAACGCTTGCCGACGAAGTCGTATCCGACCTCACCGCGGTACAGCCTGGCGCCGAGATCTCCCAGCTTCGACATCTCTCACGCCTCCTTTGCGTCGATGGGGGCGGAGACTGCGGCGGCGTTCGCGCCGGAACCGGAAGCGGAACCGGTGCCGGTGCCGGTGCCGGTACGACGGGTCCGGCGCAGCGGCGGCTTGGCGCCGAGCCGCTTCGGGTCCAGGCCGGACCACGGGTGGCCGCTGGAGAAGAACTTCGTGCGCGCCAGCAGGGTCATGACCGGCTTGGTGAAGAGGAACACCACGACCACGTCGAGCAGGGTGGTCAGACCCAGGGTGAAGGCGAAGCCCTGCACCTTGCCGACGGTGACGATGAACAGCACCGCGGCGGCCAGGAACGACACGAAGTCGGAGACCAGGATGGTGCGCCGGGCGCGCGGCCAGGCGCGCTCGACGGCCGGACGCAGGGTGCGGCCCTCGCGGATCTCGTCGCGGATGCGTTCGAAGTAGACGATGAACGAGTCCGCGGTGATGCCGATGGCGACGATCGCACCGCAGACGGCGGGCAGGTTCAGCGCGAAGCCGATGGCCTTCCCGAGCAGCGCCATGATCGTGTAGGTGAGGACGCCGGACACCATGAGGCTGATGATCGCGATGAACGCCAGACCCCGGTAGTAGGCCAGCAGGTAGATCACGACGAGGGCGAGGCCGATGGCTCCGGCGATGAGGCCGGCCTTCAGCTGCTCGCCGCCGAGCGCGGCGGTCACGGTGGTGACGTTGTCCTCCTGGAAGGACAACGGCAGGGCGCCGTACGAGAGCATGTTGCCCAGGTCCTGCGCGGTCTGCTGGGTGAAGCCGCCGGAGATCTCGGCGCTGCCGCCGGTCAGTGCCTGGCTGACGTACGGGTCCGAGACGACCTCGTTGTCGAGGACGATCGCGAACTGGTTCTGCGGGGACTGCTTGGTCGCCAGCTCACCGGTGATCTTGGCGAACTTGCTGGCGCCCTTGTCGGTGAACTGCATGGTGACGATCCACTGGCCGCGCTGGGTGTCGACGACACCCTTCGCGTCCTTGACGTCCTTGCCGTCGACACCGGCCGGACCCAGCAGCCACTTGCCCCAGGTGCCGCCGCGCTTGCCGCAGGCGAGCGTGGCGTCAGTGGGCTTGACGCCCAGGCCGACGTTCGCGCGCTGCTTCTCGTCGGTGCAGTCGAGCGCGATGAACTTCGCCTGCAGGTCGGCGACCGCCGCGTCCGCGCCCGAGGGGGCGGGAGCCGACGGGGTCGGCGCCTTGTCGTCTGCCTTCTTCGACTCGCTCGCCGAAGGCGTGGGAGTGGGGCTGCCGGTGGCCATCAGGGCCTCGGGTACGGCGCGGCCCTGGGAAGTGGCGCTGGACGACGGGGTGGGCGAGGCGCTCTTGTCGCCACTGGCCTTCGGGGCACCGGAGGTGCTCGGCGAGGGCGACGGGCTGCCGGAGGCGCCCGTGGACGGAGTGGGCTGGGGGGCGATCGGCTTGCCGTCCGCGAAGGCGAGCACGGGGCGGAAGTACAGCTGCGCCGTCGTGCCGACCTGGTCGCGCGCCTGCTTCTCGTTCGTCCCCTTGGGGATGTTCACGATGATGTGGTCGCGGCCCTGGGTCTGGACCTCGGCCTCCGACACACCGAGACCGTTGACGCGGCGCTCGATGATGCCGACCGCCGTGTTCATGTTGGTCTCGTTGATCGCGCCCGGCTTGCCGGGTTCGCTCTTGGCCTTGAGCGTGATGCTCGTACCGCCCGCGAGGTCGATGCCAAGCCGGGGAGTCGTCTGACCGGTCAGGAACATCCCCGCGGTGAGCGCCACCATCGCGATCAGGATGATGGCCAGGGCACGCCCCGGCCTCCCCTGAGCCCCCGTGGGCCGCCGGCCCTTCTTCGGTGCTGCCACCTTGTCGTATCTCCCTGTCCAACCGCCCCGCGCCGGGTCAGCGCGCAGACGGCCACGAAATGTGTGTGGGGACCCCTGCCCCCCGCAGAATCGGGTCACTGAAGGGGACCGCCGCGGCCGCCGGTCAGGCGTCGTGCGGTCCCCCGCCGAGCGCTACTTGGCGCCGGCCTCGCCGTCGGTCTTGCCGTCGGTGTCCTCGGCCGCCTTCTCGTCCTTCTTGCCCAGGTCGAGCTTGGGGGCTTCCGCCTGGTCGGCGTCGGCGGGCTCGTCCTTGAGCAGCGAGGACGCGTCGTCCGGGACGACCGGCGTGTCGATGTTCAGATCATCGGCGGTGCCGTGGACGATGCGGTTGTACTCGTCGTCCTCCAGGACGGCGCCGATGGCGTTCTTCGCGTAGACCGCGTGGACGCCCGGGGCCACTTCCAGGGTGACGGTGTCGTCACCGATCTCCTTCACCGTGGCGTACATGCCACCGATGGTGCGCACGCCGGAGCCGGGGCCCAGCTGGTCGCGCATGGACGCCGCCGCCTGCTGCTTCTTCTTGGCGGAACGCGTCATCAGGAACATCGCCCCGATGAGCACGACGAACGGGAGGAAGGTCAAGAGGCTACTGTTCACGGGACGAAGATCCTTCGCACGACCGCACGGGAAGCGGCCTTTTTCTACGGGGGGTGGGCAGCCGGCCGTTACGGCCAGCATCGGCGGAGTCTAGGCGAGTCCACACCGATGGAACAACGCCCAGCATGGCACCGCAGTTCCTGACCCGGCGAACCTCCGCGCCGTCAGGCCCCGAACAAGCCACCCTGTCCGGCCGATCCGGTCCCGGGCCGGGCCGGCGGTACGAGCCCCAGGTGAGCCCATGCGGCGGGCGTCGCCACGCGTCCCCGGGGCGTCCGCGCGAGCAGGCCCTCCCGCACCAGGAAGGGCTCGGCGACCTCCTCGACGGTCTCCCGCTCCTCCCCCACCGCGACCGCGAGGGTCGACAGTCCCACCGGACCGCCGCCGAACAGCTTGAGCAGCGCCTCCAGCACGGCCCGGTCCAGCCGGTCCAGTCCGCGCTCGTCCACCTCGTACACCTTCAGGGCGGTCGCGGACACCTCGCGGTTGATCACCCCGTCCGCGCGGACCTGGGCGTAGTCGCGGACCCGGCGCAGCAGCCGGTTCGCGATGCGCGGCGTGCCCCGGGAGCGGCCGGCGATCTCGGCGGCGCCCGCGGTGTCGATCTCCACGTCGAGCAGGCGCGCGGAGCGGTGGATGACCCGTTCCAGCTCCTCGGGCGCGTAGAACTCCATGTGCCCGGTGAAACCGAAGCGGTCGCGCAGCGGCGGCGGCAGCAGCCCGGCCCGGGTGGTCGCGCCGACGAGGGTGAAGGGCGGCAGTTCCAGCGGGATGGCGGTCGCGCCCGGCCCCTTGCCGACGATGACGTCGACGCGGAAGTCCTCCATGGCCATGTAGAGCATTTCCTCGGCGGGCCGCGACATCCGGTGGATCTCGTCGAGGAAGAGGACCTCGCCCTCCTGGAGGGAGGAGAGGATCGCGGCGAGGTCGCCCGCGTGCTGGATGGCGGGGCCGGAGGTGATCCGGATCGGGGCGCCCATCTCGGCCGCGATGATCATCGACAGGGTGGTCTTGCCGAGGCCGGGCGCGCCGGAGAGCAGCACGTGATCGGCGGTGGCCCCGCGCTGACGGGCCGCCTTGAGGACCAGGTCGAGCTGCTGGCGCACCTTCTCCTGGCCGACGAACTCCCCGAGGTCCTTGGGGCGCAGGGCCGCCTCGACCGCGCTGTCCTCGCCGTCGGCGGCGGCCGCGACGATCCGGTCCGGCTCGTCGTCCGTGCGGAAGTCGTCGTCCTCGCGGAAGTCGCTCTCGTCGTACCCGTTCACGGTGTCTGTCTGCCTTCTCGGTCTGTGCGGTGCGCGCGGCGCGTACGTGGTCGGGGGCCTCGCCCGGGGTGTCAGCGGGCGCGGTTCAGGGTCTGCAGGGCGGCGCGCAGCAGCTGCGGGACGGGGGCCGGGCCACCGGCGGCGAGGGCTTCCTCGGCCTGCGGGGTCACCGCGGACACCGCCTCTTCCGCCTCGCGGGAGGCATAGCCCAGACCGATCAGGGCGGCCTGGAGCTGCTCCGTCCACGGCGCGGGTCCGGCGGCCGCCGCGGCCCGCTGCGCCCCGACCAGGGCGCCGGTGCCCAGCGGCTGGCCCAGCTTGTCCTTGAGCTCCAGCAGCAGCTTCTGGGCGCCCTTCTTGCCGATGCCGGGCACCGCCATCAGGGATTTCTCGTCCCCGGTGGAGACGGCGAGGCGCAGCGCGTCCGGGCTGTGCACGCCGAGCATGGCCTGGGCGAGGCGCGGACCGACCCCGCTCGCGGTCTGGAGCAGCTCGAAGACCTGCCGCTCGTCGTCGTCCGCGAAGCCGTACAGGGTCAGCGAGTCCTCCCGGACGACCAGGGAGGTCGCGAGCTTCGCTTCCTTGCCCAGGCGCAGTCCGGCGATGGTGCCGGGCGTGCAGTGCACGGCCATGCCCACGCCGCCGACCTCGATGACGGCCGTGGTGGGGGCGAGCGCGGCGACGGCGCCGCTGACGAAGGCGATCATCGGGTACGGCCTTTCAGGGCGTTCGGAGCGTTGGCGGCATGGGCCGCGGCGTGCAGGGCCACGGCCTGCTGGAGCCGGTTCTGGGCGGGGGCGCGCCAGATGTGGCAGATGGCGAGGGCGAGCGCGTCGGCCGCGTCGGCGGGCTTGGGGGGCGCGTCGAGCCGTAGCAGCCGGGTCACCATGGCCCCGACCTGCGCCTTGTCGGCGCGGCCGCTGCCGGTGACGGCGGCCTTGACCTCACTGGGGGTGTGCAGGACGACGGGCAGTCCGCGGCGGGCGGCGCAGAGCATGGCCACCGCGCTGGCCTGGGCGGTGCCCATGACGGTGCTGACGTTGTGCTGGCTGAAGACGCGTTCGACGGCGACCACCTCGGGCCGGTGTTCGTCGAGCCAGGCCTCCAGTCCGGCCTCGATGGCGACCAGCCGGTGGCCGATGTCGGCGTCCGCCGGGGTCCGTACGACGCCGACGCCGAGCATCGTCAGGGGCCGCCCCGCCACCCCTTCGACGACGCCGACACCGCACCGGGTCAAGCCGGGGTCCACCCCAAGCACACGCACCTGGCCCCCTCCCCCTTTGCGGCTAAACCGCCGCCGCTCTCGCGGAGGTGGTACCTCGCCGTCGTGGCTGCTCAATTGATGGTTGCGGTCGTCAGACTAATCGCTGCCTCTGACAACGCAGCGGGCCGACGGGGTGTGTCCCCCGTCGGCCCGCTGCTCCACACTGTGAGCGGTCTACGCCTCTCAGGCGTCGACCGCCTCCATGACCTCGTCGCTGACGTCGAAGTTGGCGAAGACGTTCTGCACGTCGTCGCTGTCCTCCAGCGCGTCGATCAGCTTGAAGATCTTGCGCGCGCCCTCTTCGTCCAGCTCGACCTGCATGGTCGGCAGGAAGTTCGAGTCGGCCGAGTCGTAGTCGATGCCGGCCGTCTGGAGGGCGGTACGGACCGCGACCAGGTCGGTGGCCTCGCTGATGATCTCGAACTGCTCGCCGAGGTCGTTGACCTCTTCGGCACCCGCGTCGAGGACCGCGTCGAGGACGTCGTCCTCGCTCAGCTCGCCCTTGGGCAGCAGGACGACGCCCTTGCGGTTGAACAGGTACGAGACCGAACCCGGGTCGGCCATGGAGCCGCCGTTGCGGGTCATGGCGACGCGCACGTCCGAGGCGGCACGGTTGCGGTTGTCGGTGAGGCACTCGATGAGCACCGCGACACCGTTCGGGCCGTAGCCTTCGTACATGATCGTTTCATAATCGGCGCCGCCCGCTTCGAGACCGGCACCGCGCTTGAGCGCGGAGTCGATGTTCTTGTTCGGGACGGAGCTCTTCTTGGCCTTCTGAACGGCGTCGAAGAGCGTCGGGTTGCCGTCGAGGTCGGCGCCGCCGGTACGCGCCGCGACCTCGATGTTCTTGATCAGCTTCGCGAAGAGCTTGCCGCGCTTGGCATCGATCACGGCCTTCTTGTGCTTCGTCGTAGCCCATTTAGAGTGGCCGGACATCTGCCTGTCTCCTTCGCGTAACCAACGGTGTTCGCCACAGATCCTACCGGGACTCCTCCCGGGAGCGGATCAGGACCCCGCGCGCACCATGTCCACGAAGTACGCGTGCACCCGGTGGTCGCCGGTCAGCTCCGGATGGAAGGACGTGGCCAGCACATTGCCCTGGCGTACGGCGACGGTGTGGCCGTCGTACGTCGCGAGGACCTCGGCGGCGGCGCCGACCGATTCGACCCAGGGTGCGCGGATGAAGACGCCCTCGACCGGGCCGCCCGCTATGCCGGCGAAGTCGATGGAGGCCTCGAAGGACTCGTTCTGACGGCCGAAGGCGTTGCGGCGGACGATCATGTCGATCCCGCCCAGCGTCTCCTGGTCGTCACGGCCGCCGAGCAGCTTGTCCGCGAGCATGATCATGCCGGCACAGGTGCCGTAGACCGGCATCCCGGCCCGCACGCGCTCGCGCAGCGGCTCCAGCATGCCGAACAGAACAGCGAGCTTCGACATGGTCGTCGACTCGCCGCCGGGGATCACCAGGGCGTCGACCTCGGCGAGCTCCTCGGGGCGCCGGACCGGCCTGGCCACGGCGTCCGCCGAGGCCAGGGCGATCAGGTGCTCCCGTACGTCGCCCTGGAGTGCCAGGACGCCGATGACCGGGGGATTGTTCATGGGTGGAGTGCCTTACCAGCCGCGGTTGGCGTAGCGCTCGGACTCGGGGAGGGTGTCGCAGTTGATGCCGACCATGGCCTCGCCCAGGTTGCGGGACGCGTCCGCGATGATCTTCGGGTCGTCGTAGAAGGTGGTGGCCTTCACGATGGCGGCGGCGCGCTTGGCCGGGTCGCCCGACTTGAAGATGCCGGAGCCGACGAAGACGCCCTCGGCACCGAGCTGGCGCATCAGCGCGGCGTCCGCGGGGGTGGCGACGCCACCGGCGGAGAACAGCACCACGGGGAGCTTGCCGAGCTCGGCGACCTCCTTGACCAGCTCGTACGGGGCGCGCAGGTCCTTGGCGGCGGCGTACAGCTCGTTGTTGTCGAAGCCGCGCAGGCGGGCGATCTCGTTCTTGATCTGGCGCAGGTGGCGGACGGCCTCGACGACGTTGCCGGTGCCGGCCTCGCCCTTCGAGCGGATCATGGCCGCACCCTCGGCGATGCGGCGCAGGGCCTCGCCCAGGTTGGTGGCGCCGCAGACGAAGGGGGTGGTGAAGGCGAACTTGTCGCTGTGGTTGACCTCGTCGGCCGGGGTCAGGACCTCGGACTCGTCGATGTAGTCGACGCCGAGGGACTGGAGCACCTGGGCCTCGACGAAGTGGCCGATGCGGGACTTCGCCATGACCGGGATGGAGACGGCCTCGATGATCTCTTCGATCATGTTCGGGTCGGACATGCGGGCGACCCCGCCGTCCTTGCGGATGTCGGCCGGAACCCGCTCCAGGGCCATGACGGCCACGGCGCCCGCGTCCTCGGCGATCTTCGCCTGCTCGGCGTTGACCACGTCCATGATCACGCCGCCCTTGAGCTGCTCGGCCATGCCCCGCTTGACGCGCGCGGTGCCGGTCTCGGGGTTCTGCGGGGTGTGGGAAAGCGTGCTCACGGCGGTGACCTCACTCGGAGAAAGACGGGCTACTGCACTGAGCAAACCCTTCCGACCAGTCCACTGCAAGGGCCAATGCACAGCCGGTGGCCTGTCCCGCCCGCTCGGCCCAGTGGCCGCACGGGATCGGCCACCGCGGTTCAGGGGTGGCCCAGGGGGCCTCTAGGGGCGGTCCGCGAGGAAGACCGGGGGCTCGTCGTCCATCTCGAAGGCGAGCGGGAAGGGGGCATGACCGGCCAGCCGGAACCAGCGGACCTTGCGGTGGCGGCGCAGGGCGCGCGCCGCGCGGACGGCGTCGTTGTGGAAGCGCCGGGCCATCGGAACCCTGCGTACGGCGGCCGCCAGCTCCTCCGCGGCGACCTCGCCGCCGGGGGCCCGCTTGAGTTCCTCAACCTGATCGGCGTCCTCGAAGACCGCCCGCAGCGCCTGGGACAGCTCGCTTTCGGCCACCTCGCGGTGCTCCTCCTCCGCCTGGCGGGCGCCGTGCGCGGCCTCGTACAGCACGAGGGAGGACGCGGGGTCCAGTACGCCGGAGGTGGCCACCTCCAGGACCACCGAGGCCCGCCGGACGAGCTGTGCGTCGAGGGCGGCCCGGGCGGCGTCCATCCGCGAGTGGAGCCGGTCGAGACGGCCGGCGGTCCAGCTGAGGTAGACCCCGATGACGCCGAGCGCCAGGGCGATCCATACGAGGGTTTCGATCACGGGCGGCGACTTTACCCGGCCTGCGCCGTCCCCCCGCCCGAATCCGGGCGGGGGCGGAGAGCGGGGATCAGGAGAACGACGACGGGGTGGCGCCGCGGGTCAGGCCGAAGCGGGCGCGCAGGCCGACGCGTTCGTCCGTGGCCACGGAGGCCGCGCCGTCCGTCACCGTCTCGTACACGGCCAGGATGTCCGCCCCGACCGTCGACCAGTCGAAGCGGCGTACGTGGGCGGAGCCGCGGGCGCTCAGGGCGGCCCGCCGCGCGGGGTCCCGGAGCAGGGCGATCGCGCCCGCCGCGAGCGCGTCGGCGTCCTCGTTGGCGAACAGTTCGCCCGCCGCGCCCTTGTCCAGGACCTGGGCGAAGGCGTCGAGGTCGGAGGCGAGCACCGGGGCCCCGGCCGAGAGCGCCTCGACCAGGATGATGCCGAAGCTCTCGCCGCCGGTGTTGGGGGCGACGTACACGTCGACGCTCCGCAGCAGCCGCGCCTTGTCCTCGTCGGAGACCATGCCGAGGAACTCCACCCGCGCGCGCAGGGCCGGCGGCAGCGAGGCCACCGCCTCTTCCTCGTCGCCGCGGCCGGCGACCAGCAGCCGTACGTCCGGGCAGGCCTCCACGATCTTCGGGAAGGCGGCCATCAGCACCGGCATGCCCTTGCGCGGTTCGTCGATGCGGCCGATGAAGCCGAGGGTGGCGCCCTGCCACTCGGGCTTCGGCTCGGCGCGGGCGAAGAAGCCGACGTCGACGCCGTTGGGGATGACGACGGCGTCTCCGCCGAGGTGTTCCACCAGCGTGCGCCGGGCGTACTCGCTCACCGCGATCCGCGCGCTGATCTTCTCCAGCGCGGGCTGCAGGATGGGGTACGCGGCGATCATGGCTCGCGAGCGCGGGTTCGAGGTGTGGAAGGTGGCCACGATCGGGCCCTGGGCCGCCCAGCAGGAGAGCAGGCCGAGCGAGGGCGAGGTCGGTTCGTGGATGTGGATGACGTCGAAGGTGCCCTCGTGCAGCCAGCGGCGCACCCGGGCGGCCGAGATGAAGCCGAAGTTCAGCCGGGCCACGGAACCGTTGTAGGGCACCGGCACCGCGCGTCCCGCCGAGACCACGTAGGGCGGCAGCGGGGTGTCCTCGTCCGCAGGGGCGAGCACGGACACCTGGTGGCCGCGGTCGATCAGGTGTTCGGCCAGGTCGCGGATGTGGAACTGGACGCCGCCGGGGACGTCCCAGGAGTACGGGCACACGATGCCGATCTTCATCCGGCCCCCTCCCCGCGGTCCGCCGCCCGGTGGGGTTCCCGGGGTTCGAGGTCGTCCAGCCACAGGCGCTGCAGCATGTGCCAGTCCTCGGGGTGCTCGGCGATCCCGGCGGCGAAGGCGTCGGCCACGGCCTGGGTCATCGCCGTCGTCTTCTCGTCCCTGGTGCCGGTCCCGGGCACCTGGACGGGCGGGTGGAAGCGGCCCCGCATCACGGGCGCCTCCTCGTACCAGAGCGTCACCGGCACCAGCAGCGCGCCGGTCTGCTGCGCGAGCAGCGCGGGACCGGCGGGCATCCGGGCCGTGGAGCCGAAGAAGTCCACCTCGACGCCGGAGGAGGACAGGTCGCGGTCGGCGACCAGGCAGATCAGTCCGCCCGAGCGCAGCCGGCGGGCGAGGGTGCCGAAGGCGGCGCCGCCGCTGTGCGGCAGCACCTCCATGCCGAGGCTCTCGCGGTAGGCGACGAACCGGTCGTAGAGGCTCTCGGGCTTGAGGCGCTCGGCGACCGTGGTGAACGGGATGCCGTGGTGGCTGGTGACCCAGGCCCCGGCGAGGTCCCAGTTGGCCAGGTGCGGCAGGGCGATGATCACACCGTTGCCGGCCGCCATGCCGTCGAGCAGGATCTGCTCGTCGGCCAGGCCGACCTCCCGGCCGAAGCGTTCCTTGTCCATCGCGGGCAGCCGGAAGGATTCCATCCAGTAGCGCATGTACGAGCGCATGCCCGCCCGGGACAGCTCCCGCAGCCGCTGCGGCCCCGCGTCCGGCACCACCCGGGCCAGGTTCGCCTCCAGCCGCAGCACGCTCTTGCCGCGCCGCTTCCAGGCACGGTCCGCGATGGTGCGTCCGAGGGCGACCGCCACCGGCTCCGGCAGCTTCTTCACGCCGGCCCAGCCGAGCCCGAAGACGCCGTCCGTGAGCCGGTCCGTCAGGGCGCCCATCAGGCGGCGCCGCCTTCGGCGGCTGCCGCGGCCGCGTCGGCCTCGGCGGCCTCGCGGCGCACGGTCACCACGCGCTGGATCAGCGTGACCAGCGAACCGACCGCCACCACCCAGAGCGCGACCGGCAGCAGCACCCCGATCCACGAGGGCACGCCGAAGGTCTCCAGGCCCGACAGACCGGCCGCGACCAGCGTGATCACCAGGCGTTCGGCGCGCTCGATGAGCCCGTTGACGGCCACCGGCAGTCCGATCGCCTCGCCGCGGGCCTTGGTGTACGAGACCACCTGGCCGCTCGCCAGGCAGAAGATGGCCACGGCGCACAACATGTTGTCGTGGCCCGATCCGGCGTACCAGAGCGCCAGGCCGCCGAAGATCGCGGCGTCCGCCACCCGGTCCAGCGTCGAGTCCAGGAACGCGCCCCACCGGCTGGAGACTCCGGCCTGCCGCGCCATGTTCCCGTCGACCAGGTCGGAGAACACGAAGAGGGTGATCGTGATCGTGCCCCAGAAGAACTCTCCCCGTGGGAAGAAGACCAGCGCTCCGGCCATCACTCCGGCCGTGCCGATCAGGGTGACCGCGTCCGGGCTCACCCCCCGACGGAGCAGAAACGCGGCGAACGGTGTGAGGACACGCGTAAAGAATGCACGCGCGTACTTGTTCAGCATGGCCTTCCCAGGGGGTCGCTGGGCCGCACGGCCACCACGGCCACCGGCTGGCCCATCGTAGCCAGCGCCCGGGGCCCGTACCGCCGCGCACCCACCGTGGGGCCCCGGCAATACCCGGATCGCGCCACACGGGCCCTTCGCCGGGGGTGGCCGGGTACGACGTATGGACGCAGTGTGACGCCAGTGCAAAGCTCGAAGGATCCCACCTCACCGTTGCACCGGGAGGAACGAGAATCATGGGTGACAAGACGCAGCAATCCGGGGCCGCCGGCAGGGCACTGACGGCCGACCGCCCCGCTTCGATACGCAATGTGGTGCTGGTCGGCCACAGTGGAGCCGGAAAGACCACCCTGGTCGAAGCCCTCGCCCTGACCGCCGGAGCGGTCGGCCGGGCCGGCCGGGTCGAGGACGGCGCGACCGTCTCCGACTACGACGAGATCGAGCACCGGCGCCAGCGCTCGGTCCAGCTCTCGCTCGTCCCCGTCGCCTGGGGCGACATCAAGATCAACATCCTGGACACCCCCGGATACGCCGACTTCGTCGGAGAACTCAGGGCCGGTCTGCGCGCCGCGGACGCGGCCCTCTTCGTCGTCTCGGCCGCCGGGGGCGCCACGGACGGCGAGGACGGCGTCGGGCTCTCCGGCGCGACCCGGATGGTCTGGGACGAGTGCGCGGCCGTCGGGATGCCCCGCGCCATCGTCGTGACCCACCTGGAGGCCGCCCGCGCCGACTACGGCCGGATGGCCGCCGTCTGCGGGGAGACCTTCGGCGCCGACGACCCCGACGCCGTCCTCCCCCTGTACCTGCCGCTGCACGGACCCGCCGGGCCCGACGGCCACGCCCCCGTCGCCGGCCTGCTCGGGCTGCTCTCCCGGCGCGTGTACGACTACACCTCCGGCGAGCGCGTCGAGCGCGACCCCGACCCCGCCGAGCTGGCCCTGATCACCGGCGCCCGGGCCCGGCTGATCGAGGGGATCATCGCCGAGAGCGAGGACGAGACCCTCATGGACCGCTACCTCGGCGGCGAGGAGATCGACGTCAAGACCCTCGTCGACGACCTGGAGCGCGCCGTCGCCCGGGGCACCTTCCACCCCGTGCTGATGGCCGCGCCCGCCGCCGACGGCGCCCGCCAGGGCCTCGGCACGGTCGAACTCCTCGAACTGATCACCGGCGGCTTCCCCACCCCCCTGGAGCGCCCCGCCCTCGCCGTCACCGACCCGGGCGGCGCCCCCCGCCCCGCGCTCACCTGCGATCCCGACGGCCCGCTCCTCGCCGAGGTCGTCAAGACCTCCTCCGACCCCTACGTCGGCCGGGTCTCCCTCGTCCGCGTCTTCTCCGGCACCCTGCGCCCCGAGGAGACCCTGCACGTCTGCGGCCACTTCCCCGGCGCCGACGGGGCCGCGCCCCGCGACCTGCACGAGGCCGACGAACGCGTCGGCACCCTCACCGCCCCCTTCGGCAAGCAGCAGCGCACCCTCACCCGGTGCATCGCGGGCGACCTCGCCTGCGTGGCCAAACTCACGCACGCCGAGACCGGCGACACCCTCTCCGCGAAGGCCGACCCCCTGCTCATGGAGCCCTGGGCGATGCCCGACCCGCTGCTCCCCCTCGCGATCGAGGCCCACAGCAAGGCCGATGAGGACAAGCTCTCGCAGGGCCTCGCCCGGCTCGTCGCCGAGGACCCGACCATGCGCCTGGAGCAGAATCCGCACACCCACCAGCTGGTCCTGTGGTGCCTGGGCGAGGCCCACCAGGAAGTCGCCCTCGAACGCCTGCGCAGCCGCTACGGCGTCCGGGTCGACGCCGTCCCGCACCGGGTGAGCCTGCGCGAGACCTTCGGCGCGAGCGCCACCGGCCGCGGCCGCCACGTCAAACAGTCCGGCGGCCACGGCCAGTTCGCCATCTGCGAGATCGACGTCGAGCCGCTCCCGGCGGGCAGCGGCATCGAGTTCGTGGACAAGGTGGTCGGCGGCGCCGTCCCGCGCCAGTTCATCCCGTCCGTCGAGAAGGGCGTACGGGCCCAGGCCGCCCGCGGCGTGGCCGCCGGGTACCCGCTGGTCGACGTACGGATCACGCTGCGCGACGGCAAGGCGCACTCCGTGGACTCCTCCGACGCGGCCTTCCAGACCGCGGGCGCCCTCGCCCTGCGCGAGGCCGCCGCCGAGGCCGCCATCCAGCTCCTCGAACCCGTCGCCGAACTCGTCGTCCTGGTCCCCGACGCCTACGTCGGCCCCGTCATGAACGACCTCGCCGGCCGTCGCGGCCGGGTCGTCGGCACCGAACCGGCGGGCCCCGGACGCTCCGTGGTCCGCGCCGAGATCCCCGAGATCGAGATCGGCCGCTACGCCGTCGAACTGCGCTCGGTCTCCCACGGAACCGGCGGCTTCAGCCGCAGCTACGCCCGCCACGAGCCCATGCCGCCGCAGCTGGCGGACAAGATGCGCGAACAGGCAGAGAAGGGAAGCCAGTTGACATAGCGACCGGGATGCCGCCCACCCAACCGGCTTGCGGTGGGCGGTATTTCCCTGTCCCATGACCATCGGGGGGCGACCCTCGCTAGGCTCTTTCAGGCTCGGCGGGGCGGGGCAGAACACAGGTGGCGCACCACAGGTGGCGGGACGCCGGGCACGGCACAAAGGGCACAGCGATGGGGGCAGCGGTGGCGGACGACGGTTTCGACTTCAGGCCGGGGGCGCAGATCCCCCTCCAGGGCGGCGGCGGCCAGACCGCGGCGACCAACGCGCTGGCCTCCGCCGCGTACCGCGACGGCAAGCCGGACGAGATACTCAAAGCCAACAACGAGCACTACGAATCCACCGTGAAGAAGGGAAAGCTCTCCCTCTTCGAGCCCAATTTCGGCGAGGCCTTCTGCCGGGCCGTCGAGGCCCGCATGCTCGGCGCGGGCCGCAAACCCCTGATCCAGTCCTTCGGCGCCGACCCGCAGACCGTCGTCGAGCACTGCCTCGCCGCCACGCGCCTGCGCAAGGAGCGCGACCGCAAGCTCCGGCTGATCATGCTGGTCTGCGGACTGGTCTTCCTTCCCGGACTCCTGTTGTGGCTGGGCCTGTTCCAGCTGCGCAAGACCCTCGCCAAGGACGCGGGCAAGCGCGCCTCCTGGATGGGCACCGCCCTGCTCGTCGGCATCGCGCTGGTGGTGGCCGTACTGATGTTCCGGCTGCCCCTCACCGGCTTCTGGGGCCTCTACCTGCGCGCGATGGTGATCGCGCCCGCCGCGGGCTGGCTGCTGGCCTCCCGCATCGCCGAGGCCGCCGCCAAGGACATGCGCGCCCGCTGGGACGGCCTGCTCGGCGGCGCCTCCGTCGGCGCCAAGATCCCCGAGGCGGTCCCCGGCAACCCGGACGAGACCGCCCGCGAGGACCTGCGCCACCAGCTGGCGAAACTCACCGCCGAGGGCCGCAGCAACTCCGTCTTCTACGCCGGCCCCAAGGGCATCCTCGGCATGGGCACCCGGTGGGGCAGCTGGCAGCTGGCCGAGGACCTCGCCCCGAAGACCGCGGGCACCGAGATCCACCCCTTCCGCAGCTGGGACGTGATCCGCGCGATCCAGGACCAGCTGCGCATGCTGGAACGCGGCCCCCTGCACACCGGCGGCTTCCCGCCGCCCTCCATCACCCACTGGATCGTCACCCCGGTCGGCGAGGGCGCCAAGGAGGTGGCCCGCCCCTCCGGCGCGGACGTGGACACCTTCCTCATCAAGCAGCACGAGATCACCCGGATCTGCAACGAGCAGCAGTTCGGCGCGGGCAACCGGCACTACCTCGGGGTCCAGTGGCCGCTGTGGGACGGCCAGTTGGTGATCACGATGATGGTCACCGTGACCGTGCTCTACAAGACCCTGCGCGTGGACGTCACCGCCCACTCGCTGGGCCCGGTGCACGGCCTGTTCACCACCAAGTCCGCGCCGAAGACCACCGAGGTCGCCAAGACCGTACGGTTCTGGGAGACCGTGGAACGCACCCACGCCCTCGTGGACGCCTCCGAGGTGGTGCGCCTCGCCGTCCGCGCCCCCTTCACCTGGTACCCGCCGCTGCTCGACTTCCTGGGCGGCAAGCTGGTGCTCCCCGAGCCGTTCGGCGTCCGCCACGTGTGGGCCGGTTCGATGTGGCGGCACCGCTTCATGGCCGACGACGCGATGCGCACGGCCACCCCGGTGCTGCGGGCCGTGCACGCGGCCGCCATGCGCGTGCTGGACGAGAACGGCGTCGACACGGAGCGCTTCGCCAACCGCTCGATGATCGTCAGCGGCATGGTCCAGGACGCCTCGCCGCGCAAGGCCGACGCCTACGACGCGTAACTCCCGTAGGCCCGTGGGCCCGTAGGCCCGGAAAACAGGAAGGGCCCCGGAAAACAGGAAAGGCAAGGAGGGAAAAGCTCTCCTTGCCACTCCCAACTTATAGCGCACGGGGGGTCTTGCGGCAAGGCCCCCGCCCTGGGGCAGAATCGCGGACCGAGGCCAGATCCTGCCGAATTGGGAGATTCACCACGTGCGTCTGCTTTCGCCCCTGTCCACCTCCGCGTTCGACCTGCCCGCCGCCCTCGACCCCAAGGCCGACCCGGCGCTGACCGACGGCGACGAGAGGCACTTCGCCGACCTCTCGGCCAGCCTGGAACAGACGATCGCCGAGCTGTCCGACCAGCTCGCGGTCACGCGCAAGGCACCCGGCGGCATCGGCCGCGGAGCCATGGACCGGGACGCGGAGATCCACCGCCTGACCGCCCGCCTGCGCACCCTGCGCCGCTTCGGCCTGGACCTGTGCCTGGGTCACATCGTCCCCGCGGACGGTTCCGGGCCCGTCTACGTCGGACGTCTCGGCCTCACCGATGCCACCGGGCGCCGGCTGCTCCTCGACTGGCGCTCCCCCGCGGCCGAGCCGTTCTTCGCGGCCACCCACGGCAACCCGATGGGGCTGGCGAGCCGCCGCCGCTACCGCTGGACCCGCGGCCGGATCAGCGACTACTGGGACGAGGTGTTCACCGCCGACGGCCTCGAAGGGCGCGCCGCCCTCGACGACCAGTCCGCCTTCATCGCCAGCCTCGGCAGCAACCGCTCGGCCCGCATGCGCGACGTGCTCGCCACCATCCAGGCCGACCAGGACGAGATCATCCGGGCCGGATCCCGCGGCGCCCTCGTCGTCGACGGCGGCCCGGGCACGGGCAAGACCGTCGTCGCCCTGCACCGCTCCGCCTACCTGCTCTACTCCGACCCCCGCCTCGGGCACCGTCGGGGCGGGGTCCTGTTCGTCGGTCCGCACCAGCCCTACCTGTCCTACGTCGCCGACGTCCTGCCCAGCCTCGGCGAGGAGGGCGTACGGACCTGCACCCTGCGCGACCTCGTCGCCGAGGGAGCCGCGGCGGTGGCCGAGACCGACCCGGAGGTGGCCCGGCTGAAGGCATCCGCGGAGCTGGTGAAGGCGATCGAACCGGCCGTCCGCCTCTATGAGGAGCCGCCCACCGAGGGCATGACGGTGTCGACCCACTGGTCCGACCTCTGGCTGAGCGCCGACGACTGGGCGGCCGCCTTCGAGGCGGTCGAGCCCGGCACCCCGCACAACGAGGCCCGTGAGCAGATCCTGGAGGAGCTGCTGACCCTCCTGATGGACAAGGACGACAGCGAGGCCGCCCCCCACCTGGTCCGGCGCTCGCTCCTCCAGGACCAGGACCTGATCCGCACCCTCCACCGTGCCTGGCCGATGCTCGACGCGGCCGAGCTGGTCGCGGACCTGTGGTCGGTGCCCGCGTACCTGCGCAAGTGCGCGCCGTGGCTCGCCCCCGAGGACGTACGCAGGCTGCGGCGCCCGGACGGCCAGGCCTGGACCGTGTCCGACCTGCCCTTCCTCGACGCGGCGCGGCAGCGGCTCGGTGACCCGGAGGCCTCCCGCCGCAAGCGCCGCAACGAAGCGGCCGTCGCCGCCGAACGCGCGCGCCGGGCCGACGCCATCGACAGCCTGCTGCAGAACACCGTGATCGACGAGAGCGAGGGCGCGCTCGGCATGCTGCACGGACGCGACCTCCAGGACACCCTGATCGACGACAGTGCGCTGGACGGCGCCGCGTCCGATCCGCTCGCCGGACCGTTCGCGCACGTCGTCGTGGACGAGGCCCAGGAACTGACCGACGCGGAATGGCAGATGCTGCTGCTGCGCTGCCCGTCCCGCAGCTTCACCATCGTCGGGGACCGCGCCCAGGCCCGGCACGGGTTCACGGAGTCCTGGGGAGAGCGGCTGGAGCGGGCCGGGCTCGACCGGATCACCGTGGCGTCCCTGAGCGTCAACTACCGGACACCGGAAGAGGTCATGGCGCAGGCCGAACCGGCCATCCGGGCCGCGCTCCCCGACGCCAACGTGCCGACGTCCATCCGCAGCAGCGGCATCCCCGTCGTCCACGGACCGGTCACGGACCTGGACGCCGTCCTCGACGGCTGGCTCGCCGAGCACGCCGAGGGCACCGCGTGCGTCATCGGCGCGGGCGGAGCCGGCCTCGCCGCGCGGCAGGAGACCGCCCGCGTCCGGTCGCTCACCCCGGAACTGTCGAAGGGCCTCGAATTCGACCTGGTCGTCCTCATCGACCCGGACTCCTTCGGAGGGGGCATCGAAGGAGCCGTCGACCGCTATGTCGCGATGACCCGCGCGACCCGGCAGCTCGTCGTCCTGACGAGCGCCGGACGATCGGAGGGCTAGCTAGCCGACGGGCCAGGAGTCGGCGAGCATCTGCCGGGTGTCGGCGAGGAGTTGGGGCAGCACCTTGGTGTGTCCGACCACCGGCATGAAGTTCGTGTCCCCGCCCCAGCGGGGCACGATGTGCTGGTGCAGGTGCGCGGCGATCCCGGCTCCGGCGGCGGCGCCCTGGTTCATCCCGATGTTGAAGCCGTGCGCGCCGGAGGCCTTGCGGAGCGCGACCATGGCCCGCTTGGTGAGGTCGGCGAGCTCCGCCGTCTCCAGGGAGTCCAGCTCGGTGTAGTCGGCGACGTGCCGGTAGGGGACGACCATGAGGTGTCCGCCGTTGTACGGGTAGAGGTTGAGCACGGCGTAGACGTGCTTGCCCCGGGCCACGATCAGCCCGTCCGCGTCGGACATCTCCGGAATCCCGCAGAAGGGACAGCCGTCCCCGGCCTCCGGGCCGGTCGGCTTGTTCTCCCCCTGGATGTACGCCATCCGGTGGGGCGTCCACAGCCGCTGGAACGCGTCCTGCGTGCCCACACCGATCTGCTGCTCCGGCTCACTCGTCATGGGATGCAGCATATGACCTTGCCGTGGCGGACGAGGAAGGCCCCCGGGAAGTGATCACTTCCCGGGGGGGCGGACCCCGCGCTGCGGTGCGTACGGATCAGACCTGGACGCGGTCCTGGACGACCTGGACCAGCTTCGCCAGGGCATCGGCCTTGGGTACGCCGTTCTCCTGCGAGCCGTCGCGGTAGCGGAAGGAGACCGTGCCGGCCGCCATGTCCTCGTCACCGACGATGATCATGAACGGGACCTTGAGCTTCTGCTGGTTGCGGATCTTCTTCTGCATCCGGTCGGACGAGGCGTCCACCTCGACCCGCAGGCCCTTCTTCTTCGCCTCGGCGGCGAACTCCTGGAGGTACTCGATGTGCGCGTCGCCGATCGGGATGCCGACCGCCTGCACCGGGGCGAGCCACGGCGGCATGACACCCGCGTAGTGCTCCAGCAGCACCGCGAAGAACCGCTCGATGGAACCGAACAGCGCGCGGTGGATCATGACCGGACGCTGCTTGGTGCCGTCGGGGCCGGTGTACTCCAGGTTGAAGCGCTCCGGCAGGTTGAAGTCGAGCTGCACGGTCGACATCTGCCAGGTGCGGCCGATGGCGTCACGGCACTGGACCGAGATCTTCGGGCCGTAGAACGCGGCGCCGCCCGGGTCCGGGACCAGCGGCAGGCCCTGCTTCTCGGCGACCTGGCGCAGGGTCTCGGTGGCCTCTTCCCAGACCTCGTCCGAGCCGACGAACTTCTCCGGGTCCTTGGTCGACAGCTCCAGGTAGAAGTCGGTCAGACCGTAGTCGCGGAGCAGGTTCAGCACGAAGGTCAGGGTGCGGTCGAGCTCCTCCGCCATCTGCTCCTTGGTGCAGTAGATGTGCGCGTCGTCCTGGGTGAAGCCGCGCGAGCGGGTCAGGCCGTGCACGACGCCCGACTTCTCGTACCGGTACACGGTGCCGAACTCGAAGAGGCGCAGCGGCAGTTCGCGGTAGGACCGGCCGCGCGCGTCGAAGATCAGGTTGTGCATCGGGCAGTTCATGGGCTTGAGGTAGTAGTCGGTACCACCGTCGAGCTGCATGGGGGGGTACATGCCGTCCGCGTACCAGTCCAGGTGGCCGCTCTTCTCGAAGAGGGCGCCCTTGGTGGCGTGCGGGGTGTAGACGAACTCGTAGCCCTCTTCCTCGTGCCGCTTGCGCGAGTAGTCCTCCATGACCCGGCGGATGGTGCCGCCGCGCGGGTGGAAGACGGCGAGGCCGGAGCCGATCTCGTCCTGGACGGAGAAGAGGTCCAGCTCGACGCCGAGCTTGCGGTGGTCGCGCTTCTCGGCCTCGGCGAGGAAGTCGAGGTGGGCCTTCAGCTCGTCCTTCGACGGCCACGCGGTGCCGTAGATGCGCTGGAGCATCGGGTTCTTCTCGCTGCCGCGCCAGTAGGCGGCCGCGTTGCGCATCAGCTTGAACGCCGGGATGTTGCGGGTGGTCGGCAGGTGCGGGCCGCGGCACAGGTCCGACCAGCACAGGTCGCCGGTCTTGGCGTCGATGTTGTCGTAGATGGTCAGCTCGCCGCCGCCCACCTCGACGTCCGCGCCGTCGTCCGAGGTCGCCGCCGAGCCCTTGAGCCCGATCAGCTCCAGCTTGTACGGCTCGTGCGCCAGCTCCTCGCGGGCCGCCTCGTCGGTGACGACGCGGCGGGAGAAGCGCTGACCGCGCTTCTGGATCTCCTGCATCTTCTTCTCGACGGCCTTGAGGTCGTCGGGGGTGAAGGGCTTCGCGACGTCGAAGTCGTAGTAGAAGCCGTCCCGGACCGGCGGGCCGATGCCCAGCTTGGCCTCGGGGAACAGCTCCTGCACGGCCTGCGCCATGACGTGCGCGGTCGAGTGGCGCAGGATGTTGAGCCCGTCCTCGGAGGAGATCTCCACCGGCTCGACGGTCTCGCCGTCCTTGACCTCGTAGGCGAGGTCCTTCAGCTCGCCCGCGACGCGCGCCGCGACGACGGTGCGTTCACCGGGGAAGAGGTCGGCCGCCGTAGTGCCCGTGGCCACCACGCGCTCGTCCCGCTCGGAATCGCGTTGGATGATCACACGGACGTCTGACACCGGTCTCTCCTGACTCAGGGGGTGCGCGAGCGAACACTGCGCGCCTGAATCGTACCGAGCCGGACCGCTCAGCCGCTAAACGGTTACCGCGCGGCCCCCGGCCGCGGGGCGGACGTACCGTATGACGGATGAGCGACACCTCTCTGACCGTCCGCCCGCTGGACCTCGGCGACGACGCCACCGCCGCCGCCGTGCACCGGATCGGCCGGGCCGCCTACACCGTGGAAGTGGAACTGATCGGCTTCGACGGCATACCGGCGCTGCGCGAGAGCCTGGCGGAGCTGCGGGTCCAGCCACTGAACTGGCTCGGCGCGGTGTCGGCGGCCGGTGAGGTCGCCGGTTTCCTCGCCTGGAAGGCGCAGGACGCACCGCAAGCGGAGGACGGGCGCGGGGCGGTCTCCATCGACCGGCTCTGCGTCGATCCGGCCTGGTTCCGCCGCGGGATCGGCTCGCTGCTGCTGCGCCACCTGCTCCGGGAGGTGGACCCCGGCCGCGCGGTCGAGGTCACCACGGGAGCCGCGAACGCGCCCGCCGTCACCCTCTACGAGCGCCTGGGCTTCGTCCGGGGCGCGGACTTCTCCCCCGTCCCCGGACTGGTGATGGCCTCCTTCACCCGTCGTTGAGGTCCCGGTCCCCTTCCGCATCGCCGAAGGGGGGCAGGTCGTCCGAGGCCGGGAAGTCCGCGTACAGGGACTTCATCAGCCGGTCCCGCTCGACCTCGTCGAGCGGGACCGGGGTGATGTCCGCCGCGTCGGTCAGCCGCCGGAAGCCGCCGCGCCGCTGGAGCCGGCCGCTGAGCCGGACCGGCAGCCCGGCGAGGTGGGCGTGGCCCGCCACCCGGTACGCCTCCTCGTCGAGCACGGCCCGGACGTACGGGACCTCCGCGCCCGACAGGACGCGCAGCCGGACCGTGCCCCCGCCGCCCGGCTCCGAGCGCCGCATCCGCACCACCGCCCCGGCGATCCGCACCGGTACGGCGGGCTCGTCCCGGGTGTAGCGGGCCGCCGCCTCGCGCAGCACCGGCAGGTCGCCCGGGGAGAACTCCACCGGCTCCGGGCGGGCCGCGCAGCCCGCCGGGACCCCGGCGGCGGGCGCCCAGGCCAGCGCGATGCGGGCGCCCCCCGAGCCCCGCACCAGGGCGATCAGCGCGTCCGCCAGTTCCCGGCTGACCCCGGCCTCGACGGCGGCGTCGAACGCTTCCATGCCCCCGGTGGCCCGCCGGTAGTCCACGGCCTCGCGGGCCGCGTGCAGCGCGTGGTGGAGGCGGGTCACCGGCCCCCGGCCCCCGTCGACGGGTACGTACGCGGTGAGCCTGCGGCCGCCGGGCGCGGGTCCCACCAGCACCCCGTCCAGGGCCCGTTCGGCCTGCCGCCGGTGCCGGGCGCCGTGGTACCCGGCGCGGGCCCGGTCGGCCAGGGCACCGGCCAGCAGCAGCTGGCGGGCCGCGGTGCGCAGCTGCTCCTGCGCCGACCACGAGGCCTCGCCCCCGGGCCCGTACAGCCCCTCGGCCTCGGGGATCTCGCGGGTCCAGCGGACCTCGTCGCTGGGCACGCTCAGCCCGTAGAGCACCTCGCGC
Source organism: Streptomyces sp. NBC_00536 (assembly GCF_036346295.1). Lineage (NCBI taxonomy): Bacteria > Bacillati > Actinomycetota > Actinomycetes > Kitasatosporales > Streptomycetaceae > Streptomyces > Streptomyces sp. NBC_00536. Next base: position 1,634,990 of record NZ_CP107819.1, read on the forward strand.
GCCGAGGACAGCCCGCAGCGCGAGAGGGCGGTGAGGGCCTCCTCGACCAGGTCGGCGCAGTCGGGGAAGGCCCGGTCCTCGGGGACGAGCAGGCTGGCCGCGGCCGACCCGGGCGGGGTCCAGCGGCCGTACCGCCCGGCGGGCCCGCCGCGGCGCAGCCAGCCGTGCCTGCGCAGCAGCGCGCCGAGCACGGCGGGGTCCACCTGCGCGGGGTCGGGCGTCTGCGCCCGGTCGAGGTCGACGACGTCCGGCGACGGCGCCGGTTCCAGGTTCGGCCAGTTCATCAAGGCGTCCCTCCCGACCCGACCCGGGTCATGATCTCGCACAGCGCCCGGTCGTCGAAGATCCGCGCGGTCGGTATCCGTACGGTGGTCCGGCGCCGCCCGGTCACGGGGTGGCCGGCCAGGTTGGTCCAGTAGCAGCAGTGCCGCAGGTCGAGCCGGTCGTGCCCGGCGCTCAGCCACTGCGCGCGGTCCCGCGGTACGAGCATCACCACGAGGATCTTGGGCACCGCGGCCGGTGTCCGGGCGAGCTTGACCAGGTGCTCGTTGTCGAGGGTGAAGGAAAAGGTGGGTCCCGGCGGGTTCGGCGGGGTCTGGTAGGTGGCCTTCAACTGCACCTTGACGGTGACCTCGTCGTCGATGACGTGGTCGGGCGAGCCGTGGCTGACGTGCCAGTCGATGCCGTTGTCCGGAAAGGGCTGGGAGAGGGAGCAGCCGGCCGCGGCCGCGACGGCGTGCAGGTAGCCCACCTGGAGGGTCTCCATGCAGGCGGTGGTGGCGAGTGTGCCGCGCAGCGGTCCGGTCACGGTTCCCGGTTCGGTCCGCCCGCGCAGCGCCCCACCCGGTTCGGGATGCGCGAGCGCCATGGCTCCCCATGCCTTTCGGGCTCTGCGTGAGGCGTTGTGCTCATGAGGGCGGGGGTACCGCGCCGCGACAGCGGTGACATGGCGGTGACGATCGCTCACCCGTGCGGTCCCCCAAGGAAGTTGTCTCCGCACCCGGCACCCCGCAAACGGCGTACACGGCAAACAGCACGGGTATCACCGATGCGGGCAGGGGTCGCGCGCCACAGGCGTCGGCGCCCATCTGCCGATCGGGGACGAGGAGTTCGCCATGACGCGCTGGTACGAGGGCCCGCTGGCCGCATTTGACACCGAGACCACCGGGGTGGACGTCGAGCGGGACCGGATCGTGTCCGCCGCGCTCGTCGTGCAGGAGTGTGCGGGCGGCCGGGCCCGTTCCACCCGGTGGCTGGTCAACCCGGGGATTCCGGTACCCCCCGGCGCCACGGAAGTGCACGGACTGACCGATGACCACCTCCAGCGCAACGGACGCTGGCCGGCGCCGGTCGTGGACGAGATAGCGCAGGCGCTGTCGGAGCAGCAGGCCGCGGGCCGGCCGGTGGTGGTGATGAACGCGCCGTTCGACCTGACCCTGCTGGACCGGGAGTTGCGCCGCCACCGGGCGTCGCCGCTGAGCCGCTACCTGGACGACCGGCCGCTGACCGTGCTGGATCCGCGGGTGCTGGACAAGCATCTGGACCGCTACCGCAAGGGCCGCCGGACGCTGACGGACCTGTGCGCGCACTACGGGATAGAGCTGGAGACGGCGCACGACGCGGCGGCGGACGCGATGGCCTCCCTGGAGCTGGTCCGCGCGGTGGGCCGCCGGTTCGCGGGGCGGCTGGAGCGGCTGTCCCCGGCCGAGCTGCACACCTTGCAGGCGGTGTGGCACGCGGCACAGGCGCGCGGGCTGCAGGCCTGGTTCGCGCGCAACGGCACCCCGGAGCCGGTGGATCCGCACTGGCCGCTGCGCCCGGAGATTTCCGCCGCCGCGTGACCCGGGCCCGCGCGCGGGCCCCGACATGCGGAAGGCCGGTCCGTCTTTCGACGGACCGGCCTGTCCCGGTGGGCGATACTGGGATCGAACCAGTGACCCCTTCGGTGTGAACGAAGTGCTCTCCCGCTGAGCTAATCGCCCGGGAACGGATCGAACAATACAGGCCCGGGGGCCGTGCGTTCAAACCGCCTCCGGCCGGCCCGCCAGATGGGCGGCCAGACCGCGCCGACCGGCCCGCATCATCAGCGCGTGGTTGAGGCGGAAGAACGGCCGCCCGGGCACCGCGAGCCGCCGCATCAGGGCCCGGCGCACCTCGACCTCCTGCTCGTACACGGCCCGCGTGCCGCGCCCGCGCGGGCGTACGGTCCAGCGCGCCCACCCTTCGAGGTCGCCGTGCAGGGCCACCTCCAGGACTCCCCCGGCCGGGTCGCGCAGCAGCTCGGTGGCGGTGACCTTGATCTCGTAGGGCAGGAACGAGCGGAAGTACCCGGCGCCGGTGCGCGGCCCGAGCGACTCGACGGCCCGGACCTGCGGCCACCAGCGCGGGTACTCCTCGGCCTGTTCGAGCACGGCGTACACCCGCGCGGGCGGGGCCGCGAGGTCCCACACGCTGCGGAAGCGGTAGTGGCTCCAGTCCATGCGTCCAGTGTGAACTGCCGGGGCCCGCGCGGGTACTCACTCGGGGAATGAGCACGGGCGTGAGCACACCTCTGAGTACGCGCACCCATGTTCCCGGGGCGTGAGCGGCGCCACACTGCGCGGTATGGAGAATCCGCTGACGCCCGCCACGGAGCTGGCGCTCATCGACCGGGAGCTGGCCCACCTCGACGCGCGGCGGCTGCAGTTGCTCGGCCGCCGGGAGTGGCTGGTGCGGCTGCTGAGCGCGCCGGTGGCGCCGGCCGCGGGGGTCTGGGGGCCCGGGCCGTCCTGGACGCCCCCGCCGCCCGCTCCGGTCGCGCGGGAAGCCTCGGCGCCCGGTGCGCAGAACGTGCTGCTGGTGCTGGGCGCGGTGCTGCTCGCGGTGGCCGCGCTCGCCTTCACGCTGGTCAGCTGGGGGTCCCTGGGGATCGGCGGGCGGGCGGTGGTGCTGGCCGTGCTGACCGGGACGGCGCTGGCGGTGCCCGCGGCCCTGCTGCGCCGGGGGCTGGCCTCGACCGCGGAGTCGGTGGCGGCGGTGGGGCTGCTGCTGACCGTGCTGGACGTCTACGCGCTGCACGAGGTGGCCTTCGGGGACGTCCCGCGCGCCTGGTACGCGGCGGGCGCGTCCGCCGCACTGGCCGCGCTGTGGGCGGGGTACGGGATGACCCTGCGGAAGCTGTGGCTGCCGCTTCCGGGCGCCCTGTTCGCGGCCCAGTGGATCCTGCCCTGCCTCGCCTTCTCCCTGCACGTCGGCCGTACGGCGGGCGGCTGGACCCTGCTGGCGCTGGCGGTGCTGAACGCGGGGTTCGGGCTGTGGGACGGTCCCCCGGCCGCGCTGCGGCCGCGCGTCTGGCCCGCGGTGCGGATCCTGGCCGGGGTGTTCGGCGGCCTGACGGCCATGGGCGCCGTCGGCGTCGGCCTGGCGCTGGCCGCCGACGCGGACACCGGGACCGGCCGGCTGTCCGCCGCGGCGCTGCTGGTCACGGTGGGGGCCGCCTGCGTGGCGGTGGCGTGCCGGATCCGCCAGGAGCAGCTCGCGGCGCTGCTCGCCGGGGCGGGCGGCCTGGTGTGGACGCCGGCCGCGCAGACGCTGGTGGTCCCCCGGGGCTCGGCGTGGGCCCAGGTGCTCTTCGTGCTGCTGTCGCTGCCGCTGCTGGCGGCCCTGCGGGTGAGCGGGCTGCCGGTGCGGGTGCGGCACGGGCTGGCGGGGGCCGGGGTGGCGGTGGCCGGGCTCGGCGGGCTGATCGCGTTCCTGCTGGCGCTGCGGGTGCTGCCGGCGCCCGCTCCGGTGCTGGACGCGGTGTGGACCGCGTCGAGCCCGCGGGCGGAGATCGACTGGAGCGGGCCGCAGACCGTGACGGTGGCACTGGTCGCGGCCGGGGTGGCGCTCTGGCTGGACGGGGTGTCCGCGAAGCGCGAGGCGCGGGTGGTCGCGGTGCCGCTGCTGTGGAGCGCCCTGTTCGCGGCCCCGGTGGCCTTCGCGCTGCCGGTGGCGGCGGTGCTCGCGGCCCAGCTCGCGGTGACGGCGGCCGCGCTGGTGGTCGCCCTCGGGTTGGTACGGGCGCCTTCCGCCGCAGGGGTCCGGATCGCGGCGGGGGCGTGCGGGGTGGCGGGCGCCGCGAGCGTGTCCGTGGCCGCGCTGGACGCGCGTACGGCGACCTTCGCGGTGTGGGCGGCGCTGGGCGCCCTGTGCGGCGCGGGGGCGGCGTACGGGCGCGGTCCGCTGGTGCTGCGGACGGTGGCCGTCGTGGTGGCCACCGGGTACGCGGCGGGGCTGCTGCTCGCCCTGGGCGCGGTGCTGGAGCTGCCGGTGCGGCAGTGGCCGCTGCTGCTCCTGGCGGTCCCGGCCGTGGCCGCGGCCCCCGGGCCCCGGGCGGGGGCGCTGCGGGTCCCGGTGGAGGTGTCGGGGGCGGCCGTCGGCGCTCTGGCGCTGGTCCTGGCCCTGGGGGCGGGGCACGCGCCGATGCTCGCGCTGGTGCTGGGCCTGGCGGGCGTGGTGTGCGCGGCCACGGCCGTACGGGCGGACCGGCGTCCGGTGGGCTGGGCGGCGGGGGCGCTGTTCCTGGCGGCCGCCTGGGTCCGGCTGGCGGCGTCGGGGGTGAGCGTGCCGGAGGCGTACACGCTGCCGGTGACGGTGCCCGCGCTGGTGGTGGCGTGGCTGCGGCGGCGCCGGGATCCGGCCGCGGCGTCCTGGGCGACGTACGGCCCGGGGCTGGCGGCGACCCTGCTGCCGAGCCTGATCGCGGTCTGGGCCGATCCGCACTGGACCCGCCCGCTGCTGCTGGGGCTGGGCTGCCTCGCGGTGACGCTGGCCGGGGCGCGGTGGCGGCTGCAGGCCCCGCTGGTGCTGGGCGGGGTCACGCTGGGGCTGGTGGCGCTGCACGAGCTGGCGCCGTACGTCCTGCAGGTGGTCGGCGCGCTGCCGCGCTGGCTGCCGCCGGCCCTGGCGGGGGCGCTGCTGCTGGCGGTGGGGGCGACGTACGAGAAGCGGCTGCGGGACGCGCGGCGGCTGCGGGCGGCCCTCGGGAAGCTGCGCTGAACGGTCCGGAAACGCCAGAGGCCCGGAGACTGTGAAAGTCTCCGGGCCTCTGGTCCGGGTGGGCGATACTGGGTTCGAACCAGTGACCCCTTCGGTGTGAACGAAGTGCTCTCCCACTGAGCTAATCGCCCGGACGCACCGCAAACATTACCGCATGTCAGCGGTGCTCCCGACCAGCGTCGGGCGGCCGCTACTTCTTGGCGTTCCAGGGCAGGGTCAGCCCGTACTTCCACAGGTAGAAGCCGATCAGCACGCCCGCGATGACGAGGCCGACGCTGGTCAGGATGATGTTGCGGCGGCGGACCTTCGGGTCGAGGGCCTTCTGGGCCGCCTCGGACACCTTGCGCTTGGTCCAGCGCAGCACGACCTGGGCCCAGGCGAACTCGGTGGCCCAGATGACCAGGCCCGCGAAGATCGCGACCCAGCCCGGGCCGGGCAGGACGAGCATCGCGATGCCCGCGGCGATGACGGCCAGACCGACGATGAAGACGCCGACCTGCCAGCTGAGGTGCAGGCCGCGGCGGGCCCGGATGAAGGCGGGCGCCTTCGACACGTGACGCTCTTCGTCCGGAGCCGCGTCCGATGGAGTGGATTCGGCGGATTCCGGCGATGCGCTGGTCGCGGACTCATCGGTCTCGCGGTTACTCCCCGTATTCATGGGGTCGAATCTACCGGAGCCCGATGCCCGTCTGAAGCACACACGAATCGTCGTTTGGATCCGCCGTCCGAGGGACCCAGAGGTCCGCAAAACGGTCAGAGGGGTTTACAACGGCACCGTAGGTGGCATGTCGATTTCGCCGACGTGCGAATCCCCGAGCGCACACTGAGCGAAAGGCCCTGGCGCTTATGAACACCACGGTCAGCTGCGAGCTGCACCTGCGCCTCGTTGTGTCGAGCGAGTCCTCACTGCCTGTACCCGCGGGCCTGCGGTATGACACGGCCGACCCCTACGCCGTGCACGCCACCTTCCACACCGGCGCCGAGGAGACGGTCGAATGGGTATTCGCCCGCGACCTCCTCGCGGAGGGCCTTCACCGGCCCACCGGTACCGGCGACGTCCGCGTCTGGCCGTCCCGCAGCCACGGTCAGGGCGTCGTATGCATCGCCCTGAGCTCACCGGAGGGAGAAGCACTGCTCGAAGCACCCGCACGAGCACTCGAGTCGTTCCTCAAGCGGACGGACGCCGCGGTCCCACCCGGGACCGAACACCGGCACTTCGACCTCGACAAGGAGCTCTCCCACATCCTGGCCGAAAGCTGAGCCAGGCCTACCACCGCTCGACACCGTCCGACTCGGGGCGACGGTGCGGGCGGAACAACCACATACGCATGTACCGGCGCTGTTCCCGCGGAAGCCACCCGCGGGGACGGCGCCGGTGCGCGTGGGGACCTCTCGGCTAAAGTCGGCGACCAGCGCGGCGGCCCAGTTCAGCGCCGCCGCAAGACCGGCCACCAGGGAGCACCCGTTGCAGATCCCCCACGACACCCGGCGCGCACTGGACGTCGTCGTCGCCGTCGTGAACACCGCGGCCGAGGCCGGCCAGCCCGACGGGCTGGCGGACGTCGGCTCGCTGCGCGCCTTCGTGCACGAGTTCGCCATCAGCGACGTCGGCGAGCTGAGTGCCCGCGACCTCTCCGGCGTGCGCGCCGTCCGCGCCAAGTTCGCGCAGATCTTCGCGGCACCGAACTCCCGTGCGGCCTCCGTACTGATCAACGAGCTGGTCGCGACGGCGGGCACCACGCCCCAGCTGACCGACCACGACGGCTACGACTGGCACGTGCACTACTTCGCCCCGGGCGCCTCGGTCGGCGACCACCTGGCGGCGGACGGCGGGATGGCGCTCGCCTTCATCGTGGTCTCCGGCGAGCAGGAGCGGCTGCGCCGCTGCGAGGCCCCGGACTGCCGGCGCGCCTTCGTCGACCTCTCGCGCAACCGGTCGCGGCGCTACTGCGACAGCCGGACCTGCGGGAACCGGCTGCACGTGGCGGCGTACCGGGCCCGCCGCAAGGACGCGGCGGCGGATCCGGTGCCAGGGCAGGTGTCAGAGCAGGAAGAGGTCGTGCACGGCGGCGAGCAGCAGCAGGACGCCGATCACCGTTAGGAAGATCATCAGCGGCGGCTGGGAGAGCGCGAAGAGACAGCCGCGCGCCTCTTCGGGCGGCGACGGCGGCGACGGGGATCCCGGCGGTGCGGATCCCGGCGATGGGGGCGGTGCGGACCGTGCGGCCGGTACGGGCGCCTCTGACGGCATGCCGGACCGGGCGGGGGCGGGAACCGGAACGGGCGCGGGAGCGGCGGCGGGGACGAGGGCCGGGACCGGAACCGGCGGCTCACCCGGCGAAGTGTCGGGCATGTCGGGGCGATGATGACGCAGTGCGCCGCGGTTCGCCCCTCAACACGCCAATGACGACGCGGCAGTTCGTCAGATCCCGTGTTTCCGGCCGGTCAGATCCCGTGCTTCTTCAAGATCGCTTCGATGTCGGAGAAGTCCTCCGTGGGCGCGGCGGCGGCCCGCTGCGGCGCGGCCCGCTGGCCCGTACCGGCGCCGAGCGAGGGCGCCGAGGCGGTCGGCGCGACCGCGGCCTGCTGTTCGGACCGGCCGGACCGGCCCTTGCGTCCCGCCTTCTCCACCGTCGCGGGCTCCTCGCCCGCCGCACCCAGGCGTCGGCGCTCGACGGCCCGGGTGGCCGTGAAGAGCAGCCACGCGAAGCCCAGCACCCCGAAGCCGATCCAGGCCGTCAGGCTGAAGGCGGTCCCGGCCGCCCACTTCACCAGGCCCGTCATCGCCAGGGCCACCGGGACCAGCGCGTACGCGGTGATGCGCGCCGCCGCCAGGAAGCGTCTGCGGTAGGCCGTGAGCGCGGCGATGCCCAGGCCCGCCGCGGACACCGCGGAGCATATGGTCTCGGCAAGCATGGGTTCCTCCAGCCCTGGGCGATCCGTCCCCTCCATCGTGCACCGGGGACGGCCGCGGGGGCCATGCGCCGGAGCGGAACGGGGCCGATCTCCGGGAGATCTCCGGGTCGTCCCTCCTCCCCAGGTCGCGGTCGGGGCCGGGCGCCGGGGCTGGGAGACTGTCCGCATGACCGATTCCCAGCCCGCAGGCTCCCCCTCCCCGGACTCCCCCTCCCCCGTGACCCTTGAGGTCTGGTGCGAACTGCAGTGTCCGGACTGCACCAGCGCCCTCGACGACGTGCGCGCCCTGCGGGCCCGGTACGGCGACCGGCTGGACATCGTGCTGCGCCACTTCCCGCTGGAGAAGCACAAGCACGCCTTCGCCGCCGCGCAGGCCGCCGAGGAGGCCGTGGCCCAGGGCCAGGGCTGGCCGTACGTGGAGGCCGTGCTGGCCCGCACCGCGGAGCTGGCCACCCGCGGCGAGGCGCTGCTGCTCGATGTCGCGCGCGAACTGTCGCTGGACGTCGAGGAGTTCGACGTGGCGCTGATCGACGGGCGGCACATCCTGATCGTCGACGCCGACCAGGCCGAGGGCAAGGCGATCGGCGTGACCGGTACGCCGACGTACGTGATCGGCGGCGAGCGGCTGGACGGCGGCAAGAGCCAGGAGGGGCTGCGCGAGCGGATCGAGGAGATCGCCGACCGGCTCCTCGCGCACCCCGCCTGAGCACCGGACACCCCCTGGGTCATCAGGTCATCTCCGGCCGTCGGTCACACCAGCTCCTTGGCGAAGTTGACCAGGGTGGTGCGGTAGCCGAGGGACTCGTACAGGCGCTCCGCCGGGGTGTTGCCCGCGAAGACGTGCAGGCCGAGGGTGTCCAGCCCGGCCGCGCGGGCGGCGCCCTCGGCGAGCAGCATGAGGGAGCGGCCGTGGCCCCGGCCGCGCATGTCCTCGGCGACCTCGACGTCGAAGACGTAGGCCTGCCCGGCGGACCGTCCGATCCAGATGTGCCCGGCGCGTATCCCGGCCGCTTCGAGGACGAGGATGTCCACGCCGGGGGTGTCCGGCCCCTGGGGCAGCTGGCCCGCGTGGTCGGCGACCGATTTGGCGTGGGCGGCCTCCGGTGACAGGCCCCGGTCCTCCCAGTTGCCGGCGTACCGGTCGGTGGCGGCGGCCAGCCAGGGTCCGTACTCCTCGGCCGTGATCGGACGGCCGGTGATCCCCGCGGGCAGCGGGACCGGTTCGCGGGCGAGGTCCTTGACCATGTTGCGGCCGGTCCGCGCGTACCCGAGGACCGCGGCCAGCCGCAGGCCGCCGTCGGAATCCGCCGGGACGGAGACCGTCACCCGCCGACAGCCCCAGGAACGCAGCACTTCCTCCGCGGCGAGCCCCGCCACCGTGGCGCGGCCGCGGCGGCGGTCGGGTTCGTCGACGGACAGGTCCTGGATCTTCCCGACGACGAGGGATCCCAGCGGTTCCGCCGCGGTCAGCAGCAGGGCGCCGACCCGTCTGCTGTTGACCCGGATCTCGTACGGACGCGAACGCGCCCCCGACGGACTGTGCTGGAGCGGCGCGGACGGCCGCAGGGTGGTGGTCATCAGGGTCTTTCTACCCGCCGTACGGGCCCCAGTCAGCCCGGTTTTCGCCGCCGCGGCAGCGGACCGCCGGACCGATCACGGATCGAGGTCGGCCCCGGACCGCTCGTCGAAGATCCGCAGGGCCTTCGCGGTGACGGGACCGGGCACCGCGCCCAGCGTCCGCCCGTCGATCCGGTGGACGGCCTGGACGTCGCGCAGCGAGGAGGTCACGAAGATCTCCTCGGCCCGCTCCAGGGCCTCGAAGGGCAGGTCGGTCTCCTTGGCGCCCGTCCATGCGACGACGAGGTCGCGGGTGATGCCCGCCAGGCAGCCGGAGGCGAGCGGCGGGGTGTGCAGTTCCCCGTCGAGGACGACGAAGACATTGGATCCGGTGCCCTCGCAGAGCCGGCCGACGGTGTTGGCGAAGAGGGCCTCGGAGGCTCCGGCCCGGTGGGCGGCGGCCAGCGCGACGACGTTCTCCGCGTAGGAGGTGGTCTTCAGGCCCGCGACGGCGCTGCGCTCGTTGCGCACCCAGGGGACGGTGATCACGGCGGTGGCGTCGGGGCGCCGGGTGGCCGGGGCCAGCGCGACGATCAGGGTGGGTCCGGCCTCGCCGCGGTCGGAGCCGAGGGGCGAGAGCCCTCCGGTGTAGGTGATCCGCAGCCGCCCGAACGGGGTGGCCGCGGAGCCCGCCTCCAGTACGGCGGCGCAGGCGCGCCGGACCTCGTCGAGATCGGGGTCGGGCAGTCCGAGGCCCCGGGCGGAGCGGGTCAGCCGGTCGAGGTGGCGGGTGAGGGCGAACGTACGGCCGCCCTCGGCCTTGAGCGTCTCGAAGACGCCGTCGCCGACGGTCAGCCCGTGGTCGAACACGGACACCTTGGCGCTGTCGGCGTCGCGCAGCGCTCCATCGAGCCAGATCGGCGTCGCAGTCGGCATCGTCACTGAACGGTCCCTCCACTTGCACTGTCACTGTGCTGGTACGTGCCCGACGCTACCGCGAGCAGCCGGGCCGCCTTGAGTTCGGTCTCCGCCCACTCGCGGTGGGGGTCGGAGCCCCAGGTGATGCCCGCGCCGGTGCCGAAGCACAGGCGGGGGCCGCCCGCGGCCTCGCGGTCGATCCAGAAGGTGCGGATGCCGACGGCCAGCTCGGCGGTGCCGCGGTCGGCGTCGACCCAGCCGATGCCGCCGCAGTAGGGGCCGCGCCGGGCGGTCTCCAGGGCCTCGATGATCCGCAGGGCGGAGGACTTGGGGGCGCCGGTGACGGAGCCGGGCGGGAAGGTCGCGGCGAGCAGTTCGGGCCAGCCCGCGCCGTCGGCGAGGTCCCCGCTGACGGTGGAGACGAGGTGGACCAGGCCCGGGTGCTCCTCGACGGCGCACAGCTCGGGGACGGTGACGGAGCCGGTGGCGCAGACCCGGCCGAGGTCGTTGCGCACCAGGTCCACGATCATCACGTTCTCGGCGTGGTCCTTCTCCAGCAGGTCGGCGGCGGTGCGGCCGGTGCCCTTGATGGGGCCGGACTCGATCCGGCGGCCGGTGCGGCGCAGGTACAGCTCGGGGGAGGCAGTGGCGATCTCGACGCCGTGCGCGGGGAGGCGAATCGTTCCGGCATAGGGGGCCGGGTTGCCCCGGGCGAGCAGCGCGGTGAGCGCGTCCACATCGGCCGCGCCGCTGCCGGCCGCGACCGGCAGCGGCGCGGACATCACCCGGCAGAGATTGGCCTGGTAGACCTCACCGGCGGCGATGTGCTCGCGGATGCGCCGTACGCCCGCGACGTACGCGGCCCGGTCGAGCGAAGAGGACCAGTCCCCCGCGGCGGGCCCGCGCCAGGCGCCGGGAACGGGCGCGGGAACGGGGTCGGGGCGTATGTCCCCGAAGCGCGCGCAGGTCAGCCGCCCCTCGAAATCCGCGGACACCGCCCAGAAGCCGGTGGAGTCCAGGGCCGAGGGATCGCTGGTGACATCGCGGAGGTCGGTTGCGAGGAGGCCGCCGAAGCGGGCCATGGGAGCCAGGTCGTGCACGGCTGCGAGTCTATGACCGGTGACGGGTCGGCGCCGGTGGGGTGACCTGTGGTGATCGGGCGGCAGCACGCTGCGGAAACGCGTTTTTGAGCTGGCTCGGGAATCCGCTAGAGTTCAACACGTCGCCAGGGAGCGCCGGGGGAAACCCCAGCCGCGAACACGGTGACCTGCGGACGTAGCTCAGTTGGTAGAGCACCACCTTGCCAAGGTGGATGTCGCGAGTTCGAGTCTCGTCGTCCGCTCGAAGTGGGGGATCTTCCCGAGAACCCTTGCTCAGCTCCATGGTGGAGTGGCCGAGAGGCGAGGCAACGGCCTGCAAAGCCGTCTACACGGGTTCAAATCCCGTCTCCACCTCCAAGGACGATTAGCTCAGCGGGAGAGCGCTTCCCTGACACGGAAGAGGTCACTGGTTCAATCCCAGTATCGTCCACTTGATCCGCAAGGATCACCCGCGCGATTAGCTCAGCGGGAGAGCGCTTCCCTGACACGGAAGAGGTCACTGGTTCAATCCCAGTATCGCGCACGCTGTACAGTTACAAGCTGTGGTTCTGCCGCAGTCCCCGCGCGATTAGCTCAGCGGGAGAGCGCTTCCCTGACACGGAAGAGGTCACTGGTTCAATCCCAGTATCGCGCACCGCCCGAAAGCCCCGGCCGTTTCGACGGCCGGGGCTTTCGCGTTCCCCAACGGAACGGAACGGAACGCGAACGGAACGGAACGCGAAAAGGGTGCTGCCCGTACGACGTCTCCGTCGTACGGGCAGCACCCTTCTCCTGCCGTCCGCCGCACCCCCGTCCCCACGGGGCTGAAGGCCGATGTCCCGGCCCGGGCCGCTCTCCCGGGCCTGGGGGCGCCGCTCAGCGCCCCAGCATCGCGCCCACGGACGACGCTTGTGCCGCCACCTGGTCCCATCCTCCGAAGAGGAAGAACAGGACGGCGGCCAGGGGGAGGACCATCGCCGCGGCGACCAGCGGGTGCCGCGTACCGGACTCGTGGCCGTTGAACGCGAATGCCTTGCGTCCCTGCCGTGCGAAGCCCGCCATGGCCCTCTCCCTGTGGTTGGCAGCGGCAGGCTTGTGACCTCGGGGGACGAGTGCGCCACCCGCCGCTTGTCTTCAACACTAGGGGGGCGGGCGGCTCCTGGCCTCATGCCCTCGTACCCATGACGGGCCTCCAGGAGGATGACTGCGGGGAGCCCCGTGTACACCCCTGGGTGGAGACCGCTCCCCCGGTCTGGGGGTCATCCCTGAGGGGGTGGGCGGGGAGGGCGGCCGGGGTCGTCACCCGGGGTGACTTCTCTCACGTCCGCCGCTTCCGGTGCCCGGTCGCGCGCCGCGCGTACGCCGGGCCCGTGCCGCTCGGCGTTCCGGGCCCGGTCCGGGCGGGGGTGCTGCCAATCCCCTTGGCTCAAGGGCCGTTTGGGGGAACGGCCGTTACCCCGGACCCCTGACGCTCGTACCCCTGATTCTCCCTCAAGTGGCCTTCCCCGCACAGACAATCGAATCTCCCGGCGAGGGCGCGGCCTCTGAGCGGACACGCCGGATGGTCCGTAAGCTGTGGCAGGTCAACAGGACGACCGGTCAGCGGGGTGGACATGGCGATGATGCGGCTCCGGCGGGAGGACCCGCGTGTCGTCGGTTCGTTCAGGCTGCACCGGCGGCTCGGTGCCGGCGGCATGGGCGTGGTCTACCTCGGCTCGGACCGGCGCGGTCAGCGCGTGGCGCTCAAGGTGATCCGCCCCGACCTCGCCGAAGACCAGGAGTTCCGCTCGCGCTTCGCCCGCGAGGTGTCCGCCGCCCGGCGGATCCGCGGCGGGTGCACGGCCCGGCTGGTGGCCGCGGACCTGGAGGCCGAGCGGCCGTGGTTCGCCACGCAGTACGTCCCCGGGCCCTCGCTGCACGACAAGGTGGCCGAGGAGGGTCCGCTCACCGCCGCCCAGATCGCCGCGATCGGCGCCGCGCTCTCCGAAGGGCTCGTCGCGGTCCACGAGGCGGGGGTGGTCCACCGCGACCTCAAGCCGTCGAACATCCTGCTGTCGCCGAAGGGCCCCCGGATCATCGACTTCGGGATCGCCTGGGCGACCGGCGCCAGCACGCTCACGCACGTCGGCACGGCCGTCGGCTCCCCCGGCTTCCTCGCCCCTGAGCAGGTGCGCGGCGCCGCCGTCACGCCCGCCACCGACGTCTTCGCGCTGGGCGCCACCCTCGCCTACGCCGCGACCGCCGACTCGCCCTTCGGGCACGGCAGTTCCGAGGTGATGCTCTACCGCGTGGTGCACGAGGAGGCGCACCTGCTCGGCGTACCGGACGCCCTCGCCCCGCTCGTACAGGCCTGCCTGGCCAAGGACCCGGAGGACCGGCCGAGCACGCTCCAGCTGTCGATGCGGCTCAAGGAGATCGCGGCGCGCGAGGCGCAGGGGATCACGGACGGGCGGCCCCCCGCCCAGCGCGCCCGGCCCGAGCGGCCGACGGGACGGCTCGCGGACGATTACGTCGACCAGCGCACCGAGCGGCGTACGGCGGGCACCCCGGCGCTGCGGCCCCACGGCTCCCCCGGTGCGCCGTCCGCGAGCGGCTCGCACGGCGCACAGGACGGAGCGCACGGCGCGCACGGCTCGCACAGTGGTCCGCATGCACGCCCCTCGGGCCCGCGCGAGCCCGGCGGCCCGTCCTCCCGGCCCACGGCGGGACGCACGGGCGAGCGCACGGCCGGACGGCGTACCGACGGCGGGCGCACGGGACCGCGCACGACGGGCACGGGCCGCAGGCCCTCCCGGCCGGACCCGCGGCTGATGCGGCAGCGGCTGATCGTGTTCGTGCTGGTCACGCTGATCGTGGCGCTGGGGATCGCGGTCGCCCAGAAGCTCTGAACCACGACCCTGACCCCCCGGCCTCAGCCGGGGGGTCAGGGTCGGCCCGGGATCAGCCCCGGGGACGGGTCGCGTAGAAGGCCACGGCCGAGGCCGCCGCCACGTTCAGCGAGTCGATCCCCTCCGCCATCGGGATGCGCACCCACTCGTCCGCGGCGCGCAGCGCGTAGGTGGAGAGGCCGTGGCCCTCGGAACCGAGCATGATCGCGGACTGCTCGAAGCGCTCCGGCGGGACCTGGTCCAGCGGGGTGGCCTTCTCGCTCGGCGTCATGGCGAGGATCCGGTACCCGGCCTCGCGGACCTGTTCGAGGTCGGCGGGCCAGTCCGTCAGCCGCCCGTAGGGGACGGAGAAGACGGACCCCATCGAGACCTTGATGGCCCGCCGGTACAGCGGGTCGGCGCAGTCCGGGGACAGCAGGATCGCGCTGATGCCGAGGGCCGCCGCGCTGCGGAAGGCGGCGCCGAGGTTGGCGTGGTCGACGAAGCCCTCGAAGATCGCGATCCGGCGGCCACCGGGCTCGCCGCCCAGCAGCTCCTCGGCGGTCGGCAGGGGCTTGCGCTGCATGGAGGCGAGCGCGCCCCGGTGCACGTGGTAGCCGGTGACCCGTTCGGCCAGCTCGGGGCTGACGGCGTACACCGGTGCCGGAAGCTCGTCGATGACGTCGCGCATGACGTCGACCCACTTCGCGGAGAGCAGCATCGAGCGCATCTCGTACCCGGCGTCCTTGGCCCGCCGGATGACCTTCTCGCCTTCCGCGATGAAGAGTCCCTCGGCGGGCTCGCGCCGTCGGCGCAGCTCGACGTCGGTCAGGCCCGTGTAGTCGCGCAGGCGCGGGTCGTCGGGGTCTTCGATGGTGATGAGATCAGCCACAGGGTGATACTGCCTTGTCCTGGGTGTGGTGCCAACGGCTTGGCCGTACGGGGGGCGTGCGGGGCCTGTGCGGGGATCGTGCGGCCCGAGCGGGTCAGGCGGCCGGGGGGCCGACGTTCACGACGTCACCGATGACGATCACCGCGGGCGGCCGGACCTCCTGGGCGCGGACCGTCTCGCCGACCGTGGCGAGGGTGGCGTCCACCCGGCGCTGGGCGGCGGTCGTGCCCTCCTGGACCACCGCGACCGGGGTGTCGGCGGAGCGGCCGTGCCGGACCAGGGCCTCGGCGATCAGCCCGATCTTGTCGACGCCCATGAGGATCACCAGGGTGCCGGTCAGCTTGGCGAGCGAGGCCCAGTCGACCAGCGACCGCGGGTCGTCCGGCCCGACGTGACCGCTGACGACCGTGAACTCGTGCGCCACCCCGCGGTGCGTCACCGGGATGCCCGCCGCGCCCGGCACCGAGATGGAGCTGGAGATGCCGGGGACCACGGTGCAGGGGATGCCCGCCTCGGCGAGCGCCTGGAGCTCCTCCATGCCGCGGCCGAAGACGTACGGGTCCCCGCCCTTGAGCCGGACCACCGACTTGCCCGCCCTCGCGTGCTCGATCAGCGCGTTGTTGATGGCCTCCTGGGCCATGAACCGGCCGTACGGGATCTTCGCGGCGTCGATGACCTCGACGTGCGGGGCCAGCTCGTCCAGCAGGCCCCGGGGGCCGAGCCGGTCGGCGATCACCACATCGGCCTCGGCCAGCAGCCGGCGGCCGCGGACCGTGATCAGGTCCGGGTCGCCGGGGCCGCCGCCGACCAGGGCCACGCCCGGGTTGCGCTTCGCGCGGCCGTGGGCCGGAGCGGCGAGGGTGCCGTCGCGCAGCCCCTCGACGATCGCGTCGCGCACGGCGGCGGAACGGCGCGGGTCGTTGCCGGTGAGCACGGCGACGGTGACGCCCTCGCTGCGGCCGGTGGCCGGGGTCCAGGCGGTGGCCGCGTCGGCGTCGTCGGCGCGCACGCACCAGACCCGCTCGCGCTCGGCCTCGGCGGAGGCGGCGTCGTTGGCGGCCTTGTCACGGGTGGCGATCAGGGCGTACCAGGTGTTCGCGAGGTCGCCGTCCTGGTAGCGGCGGCGCTCCCAGCGGATCTCCCCGGTCTCGGCCATGACGTCCACGGAGGGGGTGGCCGACGGGGAGATCAGCAGCACGTCGGCACCGGCCGCGACCAGCGCGGGCAGCCGGCGCTGTGCGACCTGGCCGCCGCCGATGACGACGACCCGGCGGCCCGCCAGACGGAGGCCTACGGGATAGGCGGGGTGTGCGGCCATGCGGGGCTCCTCGTGCGGGGGGTTCCGGTGCGGGCGGATCTCGCGGCGGCGGTGGCGCGAATCGCGGGGTCAACGTTACGGGCCGGGGCGGGCCGGTGCCGGTCCGGGGGCGGGATTTGCCGCCCCCTCCCCCGCCCTCCGCCCTCCGGGCGGGCCGGTCGCCCCGGCGGCGGGCGAGCGCCGTCGCCCGGGCGCGGCCCGGTTCGCCCTCCGGGGGCGCCTCAATCGCCGGCGAGGCTGAAATGACCGCCCCCGGCGGTAGCCGGAGAAGCTTGATGCGCCACCCCCCGCAGCGGGGCGATATCGGCCCCGCTGCGGGCAATTCCAGCCCCGCCAGCGGGCAACCTCAGCCCCGCCGCGGGCAATTCCAGCCTCGCCGGCGTTTGAGGCGCCCCCGGAGGGACCACCCCACCGCAGGGCGATTCCAGCCCCGCAGCGGGCAACCTCAGCCCCGCCGGCGATTGAGGCGCCCCCGGAGGGCACCCCAGCCGCAGCGGGGCAATTTCAGCCCCGCAGCGGGCAATCTCAGCCCCGCCGGCGTTTGAGGCGCCCCCGGAGGGACCACCCCACCGCAGGGCGATTCCAGCCCCGCAGCGGGCAACCTCAGCCCCGCCGGCGATTGAGGCGCCCCCGGAGGGGACTCGAGCCGCGGCGGCGTTCGGACGGGGCGTGTCCGCGGGCGGGGGCCATTTCAGCCTCGTCGGCGATTGAGGCGCCCCCGCCCCCGGAGGGGCGGACCGGTGGGCCGGGGCTACTTTTCGGTGACGCCTGCCGAGTCGAAGGTGGCGACCTCGTGCATCGCGCGGGCCGCGCTCTGGACCAGCGGGAGGGCCAGCAGCGCACCGGTGCCTTCGCCGAGGCGGAGGTCGAGGTCGACGAGCGGGCGCAGGCCGAGGGTGTTCAGGGCCGCGACATGCCCCGGCTCCGCACTGCGGTGGCCCGCGATGCAGGCCGAGAGGGACTCCGGAGCGATCGCCCGGGCGACCAGCGCCGCCGCGCCCGCGCTCACGCCGTCCAGGATCACGGGGGTGCGGAGGGAGGCCCCGCCGAGGAGCAGGCCGACGATCGCCGCGTGCTCCAGGCCGCCGATGGCCGCGAGGACGCCGACCGGGTCCGTCGGGTCCGGCTGGTGGAGTTCCAGCGCCCGGCGGACGACCTCGACCTTGCGGGCGTGCGTCTCGTCGTTGATGCCGGTGCCGCGCCCGGTGACCTCGGCCGGGTCGACCCCGGTGAACACCGAGATGAGGGCCGCGGACACGGTGGTGTTCGCGATGCCCATCTCACCGGTGAGCAGCGCCTTGTTGCCCGCCGCGATGAGGTCGCGGGCGGTCTCGATGCCCACCTCGATGGCGGCCACGGCCTCCTCGCGGGTCATCGCGGGCTCGACCGACAGGTCGGCGGTGCCCGGACGGACCTTGCGCGGGAGCAGTCCCGGGGTCGCGGGCAGGTCGCCCGCGACGCCCACGTCGATGACGCAGACCTCGGCGCCGACCTGGTTGGCGAAGGCGTTGCAGACCGCGCCGCCGCCGAGGAAGTTGGCGACCATCTGCATGGTCACCTCCTGCGGCCACGGCGTGACGCCCTGGGCGTGCACGCCGTGGTCACCGGCGAAGATCGCGACGGCGGCGGGCTCCGGGATCGGCGGCGGGCAGACCCGGGAGAGACCGCTGAGCTGGGCGGAGATGATTTCGAGCATGCCCAGGGCCCCGGCGGGCTTGGTCATGCGCTTCTGCCGCTCCCAGGCCTCGCCGAGCGCCTTCGCGTCGAGCGGGCGGATGCTCGCGACCGTCTCGGAGAGCAGGTCGTGCGGCTCCTCGCCGGGCAGCGCGCGGCGGCCGTACGTCTCCTCGTGGACCACCCAGGACAGCGGGCGCCGCTTGGACCAGCCGGCCTGCATCAGTTCGGGCTCTTCGGGGAACTCGTCGACGTACCCGACGCACAGGTAGGCCACGACCTCCAGGTGCTCGGGCAGGCCGAGCGTACGGACCATCTCGCGCTCGTCGAAGAAGCTGACCCAGCCGACGCCGAGGCCTTCGGCACGGGCGGCGAGCCAGAGGTTCTCGACGGCGAGCGCGGAGGAGTACGGGGCCATCTGCGGCTGGGTGTGCCGGCCGAGGGTGTGGCGGCCGCCGCGGGTGGGGTCGGCGGTGACGACGATGTTCACCGGGGTGTCGAGGATCGACTCGATCTTCAGTTCCTTGAACTGCTTCGCCCGGCCCTTGGGCAGCGACTTGGCGTACGCCTCGCGCTGCCGCTGGGCCAGTTCGTGCATCGTCCGGCGGGTCTCGGCGGAGCGGATGACGACGAAGTCCCAGGGCTGGGAGTGCCCGACGCTGGGCGCGGTGTGGGCCGCCTCCAGGACGCGGAGCAGCACCTCGTGCGGGATCGGGTCGGTGCGGAAGCCGTTGCGGATGTCGCGGCGCTCGCGCATGACGCGCAGCACGGCTTCGCGCTCGGCGTCGTCGTACGCCGGGGCGGCTGCGCCGCGCTCAGCGGGTTCGGCCTCTTCCGTGGCCACGGGCTCGTGTTCGGGCTGCGGCGCCGGTTCGGCCGCTTCCGCGGCCACGGGCTCCTGCTCGGGCTGCGGCGCCGGTTCCGGCTCGGCCGGGGCCTCGGCGGCGGGCACGGCCACCGGCTCGGGGAGCGCCTCGACGGAAGCGGCGGCCTCGATGACCTCGATGACCTCGACGGGTGCGGCCACGGGGGCCGGGGCGGGGGCCTGCTCGGGCTCCGGCACGGCCACCGGCTCGGGCACCACGGCCAGGACGGGCTCCGCGACCGGCTCGGCAACGGGTTCCGCGACGGGCGCGGGGGCCACCGGGGCGGGCTCCACGACGGCCACGGGCTCGGCCACGGCGACCGGTTCGGGCTGCGGGGCGGCCGGGACGACCGGCTCCGCCGTCCACGGGGTGCCCGCCTGGAGCGGGATCTCGCCCAGCTGGGGGCCGGGCAGCGCACCGGTCTCCGGACGCGGGACGTCCAGGTATTCGACGCCGCCGAGGGTCGCCGGAGCGGTCTGGACGACCGGCACCGGCACCGCTGCGGGGGCCACGGCCACGGCCACGGGAACCTCGACGGGCGCGTCCGCCGGTACCTCGACCGGCACCTCGACGGGCGCCACCACGAGCGCTTCGGCGGGGACTTCGAGGGGGGCTTCGGCCGGTGCCGGGACCTCGACCACGACCTCGGCCGGAGCCTGCGCCGGGGTCTCCGCCGGGGGCTCGACAGGAGCCTCGACCGGCGCCGGGACCTCGGCGGCGGCCTCGGGGGCCGGGACCTCGGCCGGAACCGGAACAGGAACAGGAACAGCAACAGGAAGCGGGGCCTCTGCCGGCGCTTCCACGGCTTCCACCGCTTCTGCCACCACGGCTTCGGCGGGGGCCACGGGCGCGGCCGGGGCCGGGGCCGCCGGGGCGGTCACGACCGGGGCGAGCGGGGCCGGGGCGACGGGGGCCACGGGCGCCGCCGGGCCGCGGTCGGCGAGGGACCGTACGACGCCACCCGAGGCGTCGGGGACCGGCGGGCCCATGTGCAGCGGGCGCCGGGCCGGGGTCACCGGGGCGGCGGCGGGCGCCGTCACCGGGGCGGCCGGGGGCGGCAGCAGGCCGCCGAGGTCGAGGGCGCCGGAGTCGCGGCCGCCCGCCTCGTGCGCGCCGTGCGTGTAGGACCCGGTGTCGGTGGGGCCGGGCTCCGCGAAGCCGGGCGCGGGCGCGGGCTCGTAGAACCCGTCGGAGTAGCCGCCCTCGACGGGGAAGACGGGGGCCGGGGGCACCACCTGCGGGTCGCTCCACGCGCCCTGGCCGCTGGGCATCAGCAGCAGCTCGTCGTCCTCGGCGGGGTTGTCCATCAGGTCCTGGAACGCGTACCCGCCGGTGCCGTGCGGCGGAACCTGCGGAGTCTGCGGGACCTGCGGAGTCTGGAGCGGCTGCGGGACCGGCGCGGGGATGCCGTGCTGATCCACCATGCCCGCGCTGTCCGGGAGGCCCTCGCCCGGAACCTGGCCGGTGTCAGTCATGCGTACCCCTCGCCCATCGGTGTTGCTGCTTCGATCGCCCGGCGCCCGTATGACCAACGAGCGTGGCCGCCGTGCGGCACGAGCCCCTCGGGCACGCCGCCGCCGACAACCACTAAGCATTGTCGCGCCCGTTCGCCACCATGGCGGCCATAACTGCCACGGACTGCTGTGGACTGCGCCACGTCGGGCGTCCTGTGGTGCCGCTGTGCCCGGAGTGACAGGGCAGTACGACGATCGGCCAGCCTACCCCGGGGCTTGTCCTAGGTCTTAGGGGGGCGTTCGGCGGCGATGAGGAAGACGACGGAGCGTTCCTGTTCGCGCCAGGTCCGGGTGTCCATGCCCACGGACTGCAGGAGCGCGCAGTCGACGGCGTACCCGCGTTCGGTCAGGGCGCGGCCGATCGCCTCCGCTTCGTCGCGGGTGGAGGCGTGGGTGACGATCCGTTCGGGACGGCGGTCGGCGCAGGCCTCGACGACCGGGACTCCCCCGCCGCCGATGCGGATGACGTCGGGTTCGGGGAGGTTCTCCAGTACGTGCGGTGCGCGGCCCGCGACGGCCTGGAGGAGCACGCCGCGGCGGCGGGCGGCGACTTCGATCCGGTCGCAGGCGCGGGGGTCGGCGTCGACGGCGATGACGGCCGCGCCGAAGGCGGCCGCGTCCACGGCGAGCGCGCCGGTTCCGGCGCCGATGTCCCAGACGAGGTCGCCGGTGCGGGGGCCGAGCCGGGCCAGTTGGGCGGCGCGCAGCAGCGCCGATTCCCCTTCCCCGCCCGGGGTTCCCCGGTGGTGCTCGCCCGGGTGGCCGGGGTGGGCCCAGCCGCGGGCGCCCGCGGCGGCCACGGCGACGGCGGTGGGCTGGCCCATGAGCCAGCCGGGGTCGGCGGAGACGGGTCCGCCGCCGCCGACGACGATCACGACGTTGGGGTCGCGCCAGCTGTGGTCGGCGGCCCGGTCGGAGGTGAGGACGGTGACGCGTTCCTTGTCGGTGCCCAGTTCCTCGCAGATGACGAAGGTCCGGTGGACTCCTTCGAGCAGCAGGGCGAGTTCGGCGGGGCCGGCGCCGGGCGAGGTGAGGACGGCGACCTTGGTGTGGGCGCGGCAGACGTTGACCGCGCGGCGCAGGGTGCGGCGCTGGGCCACGACGACCTGGGCGTCGTCCCAGGGCATGCCGGCGCGGGCGAAGGCGGCGGCCACGGAGGAGACGGCCGGGACCACTTCCACTTCGAGGCCGTGCTCGGGGGCGCGCAGGGCCCGTACGACGCCGAAGAAGCCGGGGTCGCCGTCGGCGAGGACCACGGCGGTGCCGCGGTGGCCCGCGATGCGGCGGGCGGCGAGGCCGAGGCTGCCGAGGCGGATGCGTTCGGCGGCGGGCGGGATCTCGGGGAGCGCGAGGTGGTGGGCGGCTCCGGCCACGAGGGTGGCGGCGGAGAGCGCTGACCGGGCGGCCGCGGTCAGGGGCGAGCCGTCCCAGCCGATCACCGTGACCCGGTCGGCCATCGTCGTCGGTCTCCCTGGTGTGGGTGGTGCGGGGGCGGCCCGGCGGTGTGGGCGGGCACGGTGAGACTACCTGCTGAGCGGGGGGCCGGGGGTCGCCGGGCGGCGCGGGCGGGTTCCGGTCTGCCCCGGTGCCGGATCAGTTCCGGTCCGCCCCGGCGGCGGTGCGGCGTTCGGGCGCGGGGGCGGTTCGCGGCTCGGGCTCGGGGGCGCTGCGCTGTGCCGGCGCGGGGGCGGTTCGCTGTTCGGGCACGGCGTGGAACTCGCCGTAGCCGTCGAGCACATCGAGGTCGTCGAGGTCCTCGGGGACCAGGCCCCAGACGAGCAGATCGGTGCGGGTGTCGGCCCATCTGCCGTCGGCCGTCTGGGTGCGCACTATCCAGGCGTTGCGCAGGACGCCCTCGCTGATGCAGCCGATCTTCTGGGCGACCTGCTGGGAAGCGGCGTTGTCGGCGGCGGTGCGCAGTTCGAGGCGCTCGAAGCCGTGGTCGCGGAAGAGCCATTGGGCGACGGCGAGTACGGACTCGCAGGCGTAGCCCTCGCCGCGGGCCCAGGGGGCGGTGGCGTAGCCCACCTCGGCGCTGAGGCAGCGCCAGTCGGTGTGGCGGACGTGGACGGTGCCGACCAGCCGGTGGGTGAGGAACTCGGTGACGGCGAAGATGATGCCGCGGCCCTCGGTGCGCTCGCGGTCGGCGCCGCCGGTGGCCCAGCGGTGGGCGTCGGCGCGGGTGTAGGGGTGCGGGACCTCGGTCCAGGCCGTGATGAGTTCGTCGTTCATCATCTCGATGAGCGCGGCGACGTCCTCTTCCTCGAAGGGGCGCAGCACCAGCCGGTCCGTGCTGATGGAGACGTCCGGGAAGGTGGTTGTCATGCGCAGCTCCATGCCTGAGACCGTGGCCGTAGAGCCACAGCATGCAGTATCGGTCCTGTGGTGTGCAGGGCCGGGCTGCCCGGATGCGGGCAGGCCGTGGCGGTGCGGGCGCAGCGCGCGCGGCCCCGCCCGCCCGGGGAGGGCGTGCGGGGCCGGGGCGGCGTTGCCGGACCTGGACGAGGGTCAGGACGTGACCGGGGTCAGGAGGCCGGGGCACCGAAGGCCGGGATGACCGAGCCCTGGTACTTCTCCTCGATGAACTTCTTGACCTCGTCGGAGTTCAGGAGCTTGGCGAGCTTCTGGATCCGGGGGTCGTTCTGCTTGCCGTCCTTCACCGCGAGGAGGTTGGCGTAGGGGTTGCCCTCGGCCTTCTCCAGGACCAGCGCGTCCTTGGCGGGCACGAGCTTCGCCTCGATGGCGTAGTTGCCGTTGATGACGGCGGCGTCGACGTCGTTCAGGGCGCGCGGGACCGTGGCGGCCTCCAGCTCCTTGAACTCCAGGCCCTTCTTGTCGGTGATGTCGGCCAGCTTGGCGGCGGTGCCGACACCCTCCTTGAGGGTGATGAGCTTGTTCGCGGCGAGCAGCTGGAGCGCGCGGCCCTCGTTGGTGGGGTCGTTCGGGACGGCGACGGTCTGGCCGGCCTTGATCTCCGTGAGGGACTTGACCTTCTTGGAGTAGAGGCCGAGCGGCTCCAGGTGGACGTTGACCACCGGGACGATGTGGGTGCCGTTCTTCTTGTTGAAGTCGTCCAGGTACGGCTTGTGCTGGAAGAAGTTCGCGTCGACCTGGCCCTGCTCGGTGGCGGTGTTGGGCAGGACGTAGTCGGTGAACTCCTTGACCTCGATCTTGAGGCCGTCCTTGGCCGCCAGCTTGTCCTTGACGAAGTTCAGGATGTCGGCGTGCGGGCTCGGGGAGGCCGCGATGACGAGGGGCTTGCTCTCGTCGGTCTTGCCGCCGTCGGACTTCGTGGAGGACGGGTCCGAGGAGGTGCCGCAGGCGGTGAGGCCGAGGGCGAGGGCCGCGGTGGTGGCGGCGAGGGCGGTGAACTTGATGGAGCTGCGCACGAAGAGTGCCTCTTTCCTGGTGGTGCGGATAACGCCCGAGCACGACGAGTGCGGGCTGTGGGAGGAGAGAAAGTCTGTGGGGGGGCGCCGTGCCCCGGTCAGGCTGTCCGGCCGCGGCGGGCGAGGAGGCGGACCACGCCGTCGCCGAGCAGCTGGATCACCGTGACGAGCAGGATCAGTACGACCACCGTGGCGACCATGAAGCCGGTCTCGAAGCGCTGGAAGCCGTAGGTGATCGCCTTGGAGCCGAGGCCTTCGCCGCCGACCGCGCCCGCCATGGCGGAGTAGCCGACGAGGGTGATCACGGTGGTGGTGACGGCCGCGATCAGCGAGGGCAGCGCCTGCGGGAGGAGCACCTTGCCGACGAGGGTGGGGACGCCGCCGCCCATGGACTCGACGGCCTCGACCAGTCCGTGGTCCACGCCGCGGACGGAGGTCTCGACGAGCCGGGCGAAGAAGGGGATGGCGCCGATGGCGAGCGGGACGATCATCGCGGTGGGGCCGATGAAGGTGCCGACGACGGCGGTGGTCACCGGGATCAGGAAGATCAGCAGGATGATGAACGGCATCGAGCGGCCGACGTTCACGATCGCCCCGAGGACCTTGTTGACCACCCGGTTCTGCAGCAGGCCGCCGGTGTCGGTGAGGACGAGCAGGATGCCGATGGGCAGGCCGCCGAGGACGGTCACCAGGGTGGACCACAGGACCATGTAGAGGGTGTCGTACGTGCCCTGCGTGAGCAGGGGCTGCATCTCGGACCAGGTCACTTGGCACCATCCTTGACCAGCTGGGCCGGGACGGTGCCGGCGACTGCGGAAGCTTCGGGGGCTTCAGCGCCTTCGGGGGCTTCAGCGTCGACCCTGTCGACCTGGAGGCCCCGCTCGCGCAGGAAGCCGACCGGGACGACGTTGTCCTCGTAGCGGCCGGGGAGTTCGATGCGCATCCGGCCGACCTGGCGGCCAGCGACGGTGTCCATCGCGGCGCCGAGGATCGAGATGTCGACGTTGTAGGTGCGCGCCAGCTGGGAGATGACCGGCTGGGCGGCGGCCTCGCCGTGGAAGGTGACGTCGACCACGGTGCGGTCGATGCCGGTGGCGGCGCCGCTGACCGGGAAGAGTTCGTCGGCGAGTTCGGAGCCGGGGGTGGCCAGCAGTTCGGAGACGGTCCCGGACTCGACGATCCGGCCGCGCTTCATCAGGGCGGCGGAGTCGCAGACGGCCTTGACCACGTCCATCTCGTGCGTGATGAGCAGGACGGTCAGGCCGAGCTGCCGGTTGAGGTCGCGCAGCAGCTGGAGGATCGAGCGGGTGGTCTCGGGGTCGAGGGCGCTGGTGGCCTCGTCGGAGAGCAGCACCTTGGGGTCGCCGGCCAGGGCGCGGGCGATGCCGACGCGCTGCTTCTGGCCGCCGGAGAGCTGGCCGGGGTAGGACTTGGCCTTGTCGGCGAGGCCGACGAGGTCGAGGAGTTCCAGGGCCTTGCGGGAGCGCTCGCGGCCGGAGATCCCGAGGATCTCCAGGGGCAGCTCGATGTTGCCCTGGACGGTGCGCGAGGACAGCAGGTTGAAGTGCTGGAAGACCATGCCGATGCGGCTGCGGGCCTCGCGGAGTTCCCTGCCCGCGCGGCGGCCGCGGCCGGCCAGCGCCGTGAGGTCGACGCCGTCGACGGTGACGCTGCCGGTGGTGGGGCGTTCCAGCAGGTTCACGCAGCGGATCAGGGAGGACTTTCCGGCGCCGCTCTGGCCGATGACTCCGTAGACCTCGCCCTCGCGGACATGGAGGTCGACGCCGTCCAGGGCGGTGACCTCGCGGCCACGGGACTGGTAGACCTTCGTGAGGCCCGATGTGGTGATCACAGGAATTCCGTCGCTGTCGAGTGCACGGCATGGCAGACCGGGCACGGGGCAATCATCTGGGGACGCGATACGGGACGAACCGGGATGAATCGGCGGTTCGACGCCGGGCGTGGGGCAGGAGTGATCCGGGGTGACTCTGGGCGGCTCTACAGCGTGGAGGCTCTACAGCCGGCACGGTCCGGACGGACTCGGCCGATCTCGCTTCGGGGCGCGAGGCTCAGGAAAGGGGGCCCTCAGAAGGCGCGCATTCGACACATACAACGAGCACCGGGCGTCATCGTCGCCTCGGTCGCAAGGGTGCGGCTGCTCGTCGTGGTCATGGACCCAGTAAACCAGACACATCCCTTCACCGATCAACGCTGTCCGGATAGCGGACAGATTGCGACCGCCATCCGGACGCCGCAGGGCGGCGGCATCCCTTCCATGAAAGCCCCGGCACCGGGGTGGGCGCATCGGGTCTTTGGACCCGTAATACCCTCGCTGCATGCTCGACGCCCTGACGGTCGCCATCGGCGTGGCCGCACTCGCCCTCGCCGCCTGGTGCGGATACGCCGCCTGGCGGGACCAGCCGACCAAGGACTGGCACTTCGCCGGCATGGCCGTGGTCACCCTGCTGGTCCTGGCCCAGCTGGTGGTCGGGCTGGTCAAGCTCGGCCAGGGCGCGCAGGCGCACGACGGGACGGTGCTCTTCGTGGCATACCTCGTCGGTTCCTTCGCGGCGGTTCCGGCCGCCGGGTTCCTCTCGCTGACCGAACGCAGCAAGTGGGGTTCGGTGACGGTGGCCGCGGGCGCGGTCGTCCTCGCGGTGCTCGAAGTACGGCTCTACGACATCTGGGGTGGCACCGGTGCCTGACACGGACGCTGACACGGCCAAGGACGCGGGAGACGCCGCGGCGCCCGCGGGGCGCACGAAGCTGGTCTCGGGGCCGGGGGTGCTGCTCGTCTGGCTGTACGGGGTGATCACCGTCGGCGCGGTCTCGCGCTCGGCCTACCAGATCTCCACCGAATTCGACCGGGCTCCGCTGCCGTACGCGCTGAGCGCGGTGGCCGCGCTCGTCTACGCCTTCATCACCTATTCACTGGTGCGCGGCGGGGAGACGGCCCGCAAGGCGGCGCGGCTGTGCTGCGCCGCCGAGCTGACCGGCGTGCTCACCGTCGGGACCTGGACCCTGGTGCGGCCCGATTCCTTCCCCGACGCGACGGTGTGGTCGCAGTTCGGGATGGGCTACCTGTTCATCCCGGTGATCCTGCCGGTCACCGGGATGCTCTGGCTGCGCGCCAAGCGCTGACCGCTCGGTCGGTGGCTCAGGCGCTGACGGCGTAGTCGGTGGTTTCCTTCTCCAGCATGACCAGCTCCACGCCGTCCGATGCGGTCCGGCCGCCGACGGCGACGTAGCCCGCCTTGCGGTACATGCGCAGGTTCGACTCGCTCTTGCGGCCGGTGAAGAGGCGGAAGCGGGCGGCCTTGGAGCCGTCGGCCAGCGCCTCCTCCACGCCGCGCAGCAGACGGGCGCCGAGGCCGTGGCCCTGGAGCCGCGGGTGGACGCACAGTTTGGCGATCTTGCCGGTGCCGTCGTCGTCGGTGCTGCCGCGCACCGCGCCGACGACCTCGTCGCCGAGCCGGGCGACCAGCACGGTGTCGCTGGCCAGCTCGCCCTTGAGGGAGTCCAGGGACTGGGTGAGGGGCTGGATCAGGTAGTTGCCGTACAGCTCGGCCTCGCTCTGGAAGCACAGGTACTGCAGCTTGAAGATCTGCTCCGCGTCCTCGGCCGTCGCTGCCGAAATGGTCACGCTCATGCCCATGTGCGCATGCCTCCCGCTCACCTGGTAGCCCGTTGGTCTACCGCTCCTTTCCCCGCAGGCCAGGAGCCTCAACCTCTGCAGCCAGCATTCTGCGCAGACATCCCAGGCAACGGGAACGCACCGGCCCCAAACTTCCTTGTGAGATACCCAACTCTCCTGCGATTTCACGGTAGGTGAGGTCCCTGGGCGATAGAAAAGCAGTCATGAGTTCCGGGCAGCGTCCGGGCAGCCGGGCGACCGCCGACCGGACGGCCCGGTCCTGTTCGCGGTGGAGCAGCTCGCCCTCGGGCCCGTGTTCGGGTGCCTCGTCGGCGCAGCCCGCGGGTCCGGCGTACGGGACTTCGCGCTGGGTCCGGCGCCGGGCGAGGCGGGCCTCGGCGCGCACCGCCCGGCGCAGCCAGCGGGCGGGTTCGGCGGGCGCGGGCCCCTGCCGGTCCCGCTCCAGCAGCCGCACCCATACCGCCTGTTCCAGATCGGCCGGATCCATCCCGGCGAGCGGTGCTTCGGCGGCGGCCTCCGCCGAGAGCAGGGGTCCGAGTTCCTTGAGCAGGTCCATGCCGGGCGGGACGCGAATGCCGCGCCCGGTGGTTTCCCCACCGGACGCGGCACACTCGTACGAGTCCTCGCGCTGCCCCGTTGACGGGTCAGCGGCGGTTCAGCTGACGGGTCAGCGCGGGCGGCGCCCCGGGCGGAAGTCCTCGGCGGCGAGGAGCGCGGTGTCGGCGTTGTCCGTGAAGATCGCGTCGATCCCGAGGCCGAAGTAGGCGCGGAAGGCGCCGAAGGCGTCCCCGTAGGCGTTCGGGTCGGTGCCCTTGCGGAAGTCGGCGGGCAGGAAGGTGTTCTCGTTGCGCGCGGTGTAGGGGTGCAGGATCAGCCCGCGCGCGTGGGCGTCGCGCACCAGGGTGGTCGGCGTCCCCAGCTTGCCCGCGGCGTCGCGCGGCACGATCAGGTCCATGGTCGGGCCGATGGCCTGCGCGTACCCGGCGATCCACTTCAGGCCCTCGGGCGTGACCAGGTCGGCGACCGTGCGCGGGTCCTTGGCCAGTTCGAAGTCCCAGGGGCGGGTGTTCGCGGCGCCCAGCAGCACCACGCCGGGCGCCGAGACCAGCTTGGCGAGCCGCTGGATGCTGGAGGGTTCGAAGGACTCCAGGAACATGGCCGAGTTCCGCCGGTCGCGGCCGTAGCGGCGGAGCAGTTTCGCGAGCGGCTCCTCCAGGCCGAGGCCCAGGGCCCGGAAGTAGCTGGGGTGCTTGGTCTCCGCGTGCAGCCAGACCCGCTTGCCGCGCCGCTTCCCCTCGCGGTCGGCCCAGCGCAGCACCTCTTCGAAGGTGGGGACCTCCCAGCGGCCGTCGTAGAGCGTGTTGCGCTGGCGGACCGCGGGGAGACGTTCCTTCGCCCGCAGGGTCTTCAGCTCGGCCAGGGTGAAGTCCTCGGTGAACCAGCCCGTGATCGAGACCCCGTCCACCGACTTGGTGGTGCGCCGGGAGGCGAACTCGGGGTGGTCGGCGACGTCCGTGGTGCCGCCGATCTCGTTCTCGTGCCGGCAGACGAGGTGGCCGTCGCGGGTGGGCACCAGGTCCTGCTCGATGACGTCCGCGCCCAGGTCGAGGGCCAGCTGGTAGGAGCCGAGGGTGTGCTCGGGCCGGTAGCCGCTGGCCCCCCGGTGTCCGATGACCGTCGGGTACGGCAGCGTCCGGTAGCCCCCGCCGTCGCCGTACGCCTGCGCGTCCGAAGGCTGGGTACCGTTCGCCTCCGCGGCCGCCGCCGGGCCCGCGCCGAGCCCGAGCGCTCCGCCGCCCGCCGCCAGTACGGCCGCCCCCAGAACCGCGCGCCTGCCTGCCCCGCCCTGCGCCATGTCTGCCCCTCATCCCGTTCGGGCCGCCCGGGGCCTGTCGCCCCCGGTCGGCGGACCGATGGTAGGCAGCGACCGGTGGCGGGCGGGGGGTGTGGGGCGGGACGGGCGGAAAACATGGCGGAAACGTGCGTCAACATTGCGTATCGGCCTCGTGAACCCGATGTGCGATCAGAGCGGACCCGCGAGTATCGTCCTCACCTGCACTGAGCACGCACGGTGCTGAAGACGCATTCGATACCGGAGGGCCCACGTTGTCCCGTCTTGCGCTCATCAAAGCCACTGTCGGACCGGTCATGCGGATGATGTTCCGCACCCGTGTGGAGGGCGTCGAGAACATTCCGGGCAGCGGGCCGGTCATCCTCGCGGGCAACCACCTGACCTTCATCGATTCGATGATCCTGCCCCTGGTGTGCGACCGCCAGGTGCACTTCATCGGCAAGGACGAGTACGTCACGGGCAAGGGCCTCAAGGGCCGGGCGATGGCCTGGTTCTTCACCGGCTCCGGCATGGTGCCGGTGGACCGCGACGGCGCCAACGGCGGGGTCGCGGCCTTGATGACCGGTCGCAGGATCCTCGAAGAGGGCAAGATCTTCGGCATCTACCCGGAGGGCACCCGCTCCCCCGACGGCCGCCTCTACCGCGGCCGCACCGGCATCGCCCGGCTCACGCTGATGACCGGCGCCCCGGTGGTCCCGTTCGCGGTGATCGGCACCGACAAGCTCCAGCCCGGCGGCAAGGGCATGCCGCGCCCGGGCCGGGTCACCATCCGCTTCGGCGAGCCGATGGAGTTCTCCCGGTACGAGGGCATGGACCGCGACCGGTACGTGCTGCGCGCGGTCACCGACTCGGTGATGGCCGAGGTCATGCGGCTCTCGGGCCAGGAGTACGTCGACATGTACGCGACCAAGGCCAAGGCCGCCTGAGCCCTGGGCCCCGAGCCCGGGTCCGAGGGCGGCCACCCGCCCTACTGCCTGCTCAGTGACCGGCTGACGCCCGCCGCGGTGGTCGTCGCCAGCACCCAGCCCGTCACGATCAGCAGGTACGACAGCCACTGGTACCACCCGCGCGGACCGAAGGCCTCCTCCTGCCCGAAGCCGATGATCGGCAGCATCAGGTCGAGGGTGTAGAAGACCGGGTTGAACTCGGGTGCCTCGCCGGGTTTGAGCGGGGCCGGGGGCCGGAGCCCGTAGGCGACGGCTCCCGTGCACAGCAGGGCCATGAGCCAGCCCGCCGCGCGCAGCGGCCGGAAGCCGTACCCCACCGTCACGTCCTGGAGCAGCCCCCACACCCGGGCGTGCCGGGGCAGGGTGCGCCGGTGCCTGCGGAGCTTGGCGAGCTGCACGCTGCGCGCGGCCCCCTCGTCCCCCGCCGAGCGGTAGGCGGCGGCCAGCTGCTCGTAGGCGTACGGGAGGTAGCCCGCAGCCTCGCGCTCCAGGGCGGGCAGCCGCTCCTCGGCGGGCAGGTGCGGGACGAGGGTGCGATAGGTGAGGCCGTCGAAGCGGATCTGCTCCGGCAAGGTGGCGGGCGTGACGTGCAGCATGTCGAACTGGGAGCGACGCAGGTTGACCGCGCCCTGGATGGTCGGGCAGGAGCGCAGCCAGACCTCGCCCGCCACGCAGCTGGAGGCGCGCAGGGCGACGCCGCCGGGGTTCACGAGCCGGGCGTAGGCGAGGTTGAGCTGACCCGGTATGCGGGACCCGGTGAGGTTGACCCGGCCGTGGGTCTCCATCCGCATGGCGCGCAGGTCGGTGCCGACCGTCAGGGTCTCGGCGTGCAGGGCGGTCCCGCCGGGGGCGAGGAGCCGGGCGTCGTCGAGGTTGATCTGGCCGCCGACCGTGGTTCCGTTGATCTTGGTCTGGCCGTGGACGGTGAGTTCCATGGCGATGACGTCGGTGCCGATGTCGGCGTGGTTGACCTGGAGCTGGGGCTCCTGGTCGGCTTCCTGGTCCTCCCGGTCCTCCCCACCGGTCGCGGGAGTGCCGATGACCGCACGGCGGATGAAGAGGCCGCCGGCTATCCGGGCCCCGGCGAGCCGGACGGGTCCGGTGATCGTGCAGCAGGACAGCCTGAGCGTGGTGTCGACCCGGACGGTGTCCGCGGTCAGGCCGGGAAGGGTCGAGTCGTTGGCCACGAAGACCCGCAACCGGGCTCCGTAGAGCAAGGGCTTGCGTTCGAACCAGCAGGCGCGCAGCCGGATCGGGTGCTCGACGACGGCGTACTTGAGGTTCAGCTTGCCGGTGATCCGGGCGCCCCGGATGTTGAGGCCGGCGACCTGTCCCTCGGCGGTGGGGCCACCGAGCAGCAGCGCGCTGAGCACCTCGGCGCGTACGGTCCGCTCCGGACCCCAGGTCTCCCCGCCCGCTCCGGTCGCGTCGGGGTGCTCACGGAAGTCGACGCCTTCACCGCGCGGGAAGGCGTCCCATACGCGGCGTTCGGCCGGGGTCAGATCGGTGATCTCCATCGCCGGGATGGTGTCCCGGGGTTCCACGGACTGTCAACTCCGTGCGGGACACCACCCTCTGATGTGTGGTCAGTGCTCGATGCCGTCCTGCAGTTCCTGGCCCTTGAGCAGGAACCACGCGGCGGCGGCCGTGGCGAGCAGGACGGCCGCGCCGACGCCCGAGGCGAGCCGCAGCCCGTCCACGAAGGCGTCCTGGGCCGCGCCCACCATCACCTGGGCGGTGTGCGGGTCGAGGCTCCTGGCCGCGTCGACGGCGCCGCCGAGGGATTCGTGCGCGGCGTCGGCGACCGGTCCGGAGACCGAGGCGGGGGCCGTGAAGCTCTGGTAGACCCCGGTGACGATGGAGCCGAGCAGGGCGATGCCGAGGGCCGCGCCGAGTTCGTACGCCGTCTCGGAGACGGCCGAGGCCGAACCGGCCTGCTCCTTGGGCACGCTGGAGAGGATCACGTCGGCGGTGACGGTGAAGGAGAAGCCCGCGCCGAGGCCGACGACGAGCAGGGCGGCGCCGAGCAGCGGGTAGCCGGTCTCCTTGCTGATGACGGTGAGGGCGGCCAGCGCCAGGCCGATCGCGGCGAGACCGCCGGTCACGATGACGCGTACGGAGTACTTGCGCGCGAACTGCCCCGCGAGCAGGCCGGTGACCACCGCGCCGACGGCGGCGGGCAGTTCGGCCAGGCCCGCTTCCAGCGGCTCGCGGCCCTGGACGAGCTGGAGGAACTGGGAGAGGAAGAAGACCAGTCCGGAGAGCCCGAAGACGGTCAGCAGGTCGGCGAGGACCGCGCCGGAGAAGCCGCGGTGCTTGAAGAGCTTCATGTCGAGCAAGGGCGCGGCCAGCGTGTGCTGGCGGCGCACGAAGGCGTAGAGCATGGCGGCGCCGAGGACGGCGGCGGCCCAGACCTCCCAGCTGAGCCCGTGGGTGGCGACCTGCTTGACGGCGTAGACGACACCGATGATGCCGATGAGCGAGAGGGCGACGCTGAGCAGGTCCCAGGGGCCCTTCGCGGGGTTCTTCGACTCGGGCAGCAGCTTGATGCCGACGACGACCAGGACGATCATCACGGGCAGGTTGATGAGGAAGACCGAGCCCCAGTAGAAGTGCTGGAGCAGGGCTCCCCCGACCACCGGGCCGATGGCCGCGCCCGCCGAGGCGGTGGCGCCCCAGATCCCGATGGCGAGGCTGCGCTCCTTGGGGTCGTGGAAGATGTTGCGGATCAGCGCGAGCGTGGACGGCATCAGGGTCGCACCGGCGACGCCGAGCAGGGCGCGGGCCACGATCATCATCTCGGGGCTGGTCGCGTAGGCGTTCAGGACCGAGACGAGGCCGAAGGCGGTGGCGCCGATCAGCAGCAGTTTCTTGCGGCCGATGCGGTCGCCGAGGGAGCCCATGGAGACGAGCAGGCCGGCGATGACGAAGGAGTAGACGTCGCCGATCCACAGCAGCTGGGTACCGGACGGCTTGAGGTCCTCGCTCAGGGAGGGAGTGGCGAGACCGAGGACGGTGGCGTCGACCGCGACCAGCAGGACGGCCAGGACGAGGACCGAGAGCGCGATCCAGCGCCCGGGGCTCTTGCCGTCCTCCGTCCCCTTCCGCCTGCTCAGCTCTTCGGTTCTGCTCATTTCTCCACACTCCGTCGTGCGCCACCGAGCAGCAACTCGGTGATCATGTACTGAAAGTCCTTGGCGGCGACCCGGCCGTCCATGACGGCCCAGGCGCAGGTGCCGATGAGGCCGTACAGGGCCTCGGTGAGCCAGGCGGGGCTGAGGTCGATCCGGATGTCGCCCTCCTGCTGGCCGCGCCGGAAGAGCGCGGAGACCCGCGCGTCGAGCCGGGCCCAGCCCTCGTGGACCTCGTCGCCCTCGAAGAGCTGGTTCTCGGTGACGAGGAAGGCCAGCAGCAGGGCGTTCGGCTCGGCCTCGGCGACGAGGCGGCCTAGGGCGTCGACGGCGCTCCCCTGGTCCAGGCGGGCCTTGTCGAAGGCGACCTCGAACTCCCGGATGCCGAGTTCTTCGAGGGCCCGTACGAGGGCGTCGCGCCCGGCGAAGTGCCGGTGCAGGGTCGCGCGGCCGATGCCGGCCGCACGGGCGACCTCGTCCATCGTCGCGGTCGATTTGCGGGAGAGCAGGGCCGCCGCAGCGCGGAGCACCTGGTCACGATCCATGGCCATGAGACAACCATAACCCGAATGAGACGTCACTGTCTCATTGAATATTCAGATGCCCCCACGGGGCACGGAAGGAATCCTGCCGTGATGACGAAGAAGCCGCTGCTGCTGATCGATGTGGACGGCCCGCTGAACCCCTACGCGGCCAAGCCCCAGCGCCGCCCCGAGGGCTACACCACCCACCGGATGCGGCCCACCGGCTGGTCGCCGGCCGAGAGCGCGAAGCCGCTGCGGGTCTGGCTGAACCCGGGGCACGGCGCGGAGCTGCTGGCGCTGGCGGACGCCTACGAGCTGGTCTGGGCGACCACCTGGAAGGACGAGGCCAACGACTGGATAGGGCCGCACCTGGGGCTGCCGCGGCTGCCGTTCATCGACTGGCCGCAGATGCACGGGCGGGCGCCGCGGGGGACGTTCTGGAAGACGCAGTACGTCCTGGAGTACGCCGGGGAGCGGCCGTTCGCGTGGGTCGACGACGACATCACGCCGATGGACCGGGAGTACGTCGGCCAACGCCACCCGGCCCACGCCCTGTTGCTGCGCATCGACGAGCAGATCGGGCTGGTCCGGGGGGACTTCGCGCGGCTGGCCGCGTGGGCGGCGTAGAGCGGGCATGCCGGAGGGGGCGGACGGGGCGGGGCCCCGGCCGCCCCCTCGGTGCGCTCGCGCTCAGTTCTTGTGGTTCGCCCAGGCGTGCTGGATGACCAGGTCCGCCTTCAGTTCGTTGAGCTGGACGGCGACCGCGCTCGGGGCGGTGCCGCCGCGGCCGTTGCGGGAGGCCAGGGCGCCGGGCACGTTGAGGACCGTACGGACCTCGGGGGTGAGGTGCTCGGAGATCTTCGCGAACTGCTCGTCCGTCAGCTCGTCCAGCTCGATGCCGAGGCCCTCGCACTCCTTGACGCACTCGCCCGCGACCTCGTGCGCGACCCGGAAGGGCACGCCCTGGCGGACCAGCCACTCGGCGATGTCGGTGGCGAGCGAGAACCCGGCCGGAGCCAGCTCCTCCATCCGCGCCCGGTTGACCGTGAGGGTCGCCATCATGCCGGTGAAGGCGGGCAGCAGCACTTCCAGGGTGTCGCAGGAGTCGAAGACCGGCTCCTTGTCCTCCTGGAGGTCCCGGTTGTAGGCCAGGGGAAGCGCCTTGAGGGTGGCGAGCAAGCCGGTCAGATTGCCGATGAGACGGCCCGACTTGCCGCGCGCCAGCTCCGCGATGTCCGGGTTCTTCTTCTGCGGCATGATCGAGGAGCCGGTGGAGAACGCGTCGTGCAGGGTGACGAAGGAGAACTCCTTCGTGTTCCAGATGATGATCTCCTCGGCGATCCGGGACAGGTTGATCCCGATCATCGCCGTGATGAACGCGAACTCGGCGACGAAGTCCCGCGAGGCCGTGCCGTCGATGGAGTTGCCGACCGAACCCCGCTCGAACCCGAGGTCGGCCGCGACCTGCTCCGGGTCCAGGCCGAGCGAGGAGCCCGCGAGCGCGCCCGAGCCGTACGGGGAGACCGCGGTCCGGGTGTCCCACTGGCGCAGCCGCTCCGCGTCCCGCGACAGGGACTGCACGTGCGCCAGCACGTGGTGCGCGAAGAGCACCGGCTGCGCGTGCTGGAGGTGGGTCCGGCCGGGCATCGCCACATCGGCGTGCGCCTCGGCGAGACCGACGAGCGCGTCCTGGAGGCCGGCGATCAGCGAGCCGATGATCCGGGCGTGGTCGCGCAGGTACATCCGGAAGAGCGTGGCGACCTGGTCGTTGCGCGAGCGGCCCGCCCGCAGCTTGCCGCCGAGGTCGGGGCCGAGGAGTTCCAGCAGGCCGCGCTCCAGCGCGGTGTGCACGTCCTCGTCGGCGATGGTGCCGACCAGCGCGCCGGACTCGACGTCGGCCGCGAGCCGGTCCAGCCCGTCCGACATGCGCTGGAGTTCGTCGGCCGTGAGCAGGCCCGCCTTGTGCAGGACGCGGGCGTGGGCGCGCGAACCGGCGATGTCGTACGGCGCGAGGCGCCAGTCGAAGTGGACCGACGCGGACAGCTTCGCGAGGGCCTCGGCCGGTCCGTCGGCGAACCGGCCGCCCCAGAGCCGGACGTCACCGTTGTTGCTGCTCACAGCTACTGCTCCTCAAAGGGTGGGTGTACGACGGCCTCCCCGTCGCGGAGGTAACCGGGGAGGCCGTCAAAGCACTGCGCGGGCATACCGCCCAACGACTGGACCTCAGGCGAGGTCGCGGCGTGCGGCGATCTTCGAGGACAGACCGAAGATCTCGATGAAGCCCTGGGCCTTGGACTGGTCGAAGGTGTCGCCCGAGTCGTAGGTCGCGAGGTTGAAGTCGTAGAGCGACTCGTCCGACTTCCGGCCGGTGACGACGGCGCGGCCGCCGTGCAGGGTCATCCGGATGTCACCGGTGACGTGCTGGTTGGCCTCGTTGATGAAGCCGTCCAGGGCGCGCTTGAGCGGGGAGAACCACAGGCCGTCGTAGACCATCTCGCCCCAGCGCTGCTCGACCTGCCGCTTGTAGCGGGCCAGCTCGCGCTCGACGGTGACGTTCTCCAGCTCCTGGTGGGCGGTGATCAGCGCGATCGCGCCCGGGGCCTCGTAGACCTCGCGGGACTTGATGCCGACGAGGCGGTCCTCGACGATGTCGATCCGGCCGATGCCCTGGGCGCCGGCCCGCTCGTTGAGCTGCTGGATGGCCTGGAGCACGGTGACGGGCTTGCCGTCGATGGCGACCGGGACGCCCTCCTTGAAGGAGATGACGACCTCGTCGGCCTCCCGCGGGATGGCCGGGTTCGAGGTGTACTCGTAGATGTCCTCGATCGGCGCGTTCCAGATGTCCTCCAGGAAGCCCGTCTCGACGGCGCGCCCGAAGACGTTCTGGTCGATGGAGTACGGGGACTTCTTGGTGGTCGCGATCGGGAGGTCGGCCTTCTCGGCGAAGGCGATCGCCTTGTCACGGGTCATCGCGTAGTCACGGACCGGGGCGATGCACTTGAGGTCGGGGGCGAGGGCGACGATGCCCGCCTCGAAGCGGACCTGGTCGTTGCCCTTGCCGGTGCAGCCGTGGGCGACGGTCGTGGCGCCGTGCTTCTTGGCGGCGGCGACCAGGTGCTTGACGATGGCCGGCCGGGAGAGGGCCGAGACCAGCGGGTAGCGGTCCATGTAGAGGGCGTTCGCCTTGATCGCCGGGAGGCAGTACTCGTTGGCGAACTCGTCCGAGGCGTCCGCGACCTCGGCCTCGACGGCGCCACAGGCGAGCGCGCGCTTGCGGATGACGTCCAGGTCCTCGCCGCCCTGGCCGACGTCCACGGCGACGGCGATGACCTCGGCGCCCGTCTCCTCGGCGATCCAGCCGATGGCGACGGAGGTGTCCAGGCCGCCCGAGTAGGCGAGTACGACGCGCTCGGTCACGGGTTTCTCCTTACAGGGTGCATCTGACGACAGGCATAACTATGCACCACTCCGTATGTTTCGTCAATCGTGCCCCGTCGCACCCTCTGACCAGCGCGTATATCGGAGGAACCGGCCACAAGCGGCCGCCTACCATCGGTGGACGACCAGGGGAGGGCGCGATGGGAGCCGGTGTACAGCGGGACGTGCCGATCGGGCAGCGGGCCGCGGCGGACCTGCTGGCGGGGCGGGGGGGCGCCCCCGTCGCCCGCGTGCTCGCCCGGAGCGGGCCCGAGGCCTGGACGGCCTTCGACGAGGAGGTGCGCCGCATCGCCCGGCGCTCCCGCGAGCCGCTGCGCGGCAAGCGGACCGAGGCCCGGCTGTGCCACCCCGACGGGCGGGTCCGCGCGTCCGCCCTCCACGCGTGGTGGCTCCCGCCGCTCGAACTCCTCCTGCTCCAGTGGGTCGCCTGGATCCCGCCGGTGCGCAGGCGCGTCCGGCGGGCGCTCGACCGGGCCTCGGCCGCGTACCCGCCGCTCGAACTCGTCCTGATCCGGTGCGCCGACTGGGCCCCGCCGGTACGCCGGCGCGCCCGGCGGGTGCTCGGCCGGATGGTGGCCAAAGACCCCGTCGAGTGGTTGATCCACCTCACCCCGCTGGTCCTGCGGCTGGGCTCGCGCGCGCACGGAGCCTGGGGGGTGGAGCAGTTGGAGGCCGCCCTGACCGGCCGGTACTCGCTCCTCGCCGCGTGGTGGCGCCCCGGGCGGCCCTCGACGACCTGGAGCTGGAACTCGCTGACCGGGGCGCAGCGCGAGGACATGCTGGACCGCCTGTGCGAGCGGGCCGACCTGCCGACCCGGCGGTTCGCCGCCCGGCTGTCGGTGGAGGCCGGCCGGCTGGGCGTACGGGAGCTCGCGCTGCGGGCCTCCTGCGAACGGGATCCGGCCACGGCCCGGCTGTGGACCGATGCCGCGCTACGGGCCATGGCCGCCGACGGGCCCGACGACGCGGCGGTCGACGCCCTGCTGGCGGGGGATCTCCCGATGGTCCGCGCCTGCGGGGTCACCGCCCTGCGCGGGGCCGGGCGGGCGGCCGAGGCCGAGCGGTACCTCACCGACCGGTCCGACCTCGTACGCGCCTGCGCGCGCCGGCTGGTCCGACAGGGCGGCGGGGACCCGTACGAGCACCACCCTCCGGCCCGGTGCGGGCCGCCGCCCCGGCCGGGCTGCTCGCGCGGCCGGAGCACCTCTTCCACGCCCTCGACGTGCGGCTGCGCCGGTCCCGGCTCGGTCTCACCGACTGAAATCGTCCAACCCGACCCCGACACCCGGAGCATAATCCGATCATGGGAAAGCTCTACGAACGCATAGACGGCCGACTGCGCAAGTTCATCGAAGACCAGCCGATCTTCTTCACCGCAACGGCCCCGCTGGACGGTGACGGTCACATCAACCTCTCCCCCAAGGGCCGGTCGGGGACCCTCGTCGTCATCGACGAGCACACCCTCGCCTACCTGGACTTCGGCGGCAGCGGCGCCGAGACCATCGCGCACGTCCGGGAGAACGGCCGGATCACCCTGATGTGGTGCGCGTTCTCCGGTCCCCCGAACATCGTCCGGATCCACGGCGAGGGCGAGGCGGTCTTCCGCGACGACCCGCGCTGGGGCGAGCTGATCGCCCTGTTCGGCGACGCCGACGGGCCGTCCGCCCGCGCCGTGATCGTCGTACGGACCCGGCGGATCGCCGACGTGTGCGGGTACGCCGTCCCCCTCATGGAGTACCAGGGCGACCGCACGCTCCACGCGGAGTACTTCGGCCGCAAGACGGACGAGGAGTTCGCGGAGTACTGCGCGAAGAAGGAATTCATCGAGACGAGCGTCGACGGCCTGCCCGCACTGCCGCTGCCCCTCCCGCCGCGTACCGTCTGACGTGTGCTGCGAACCGCCGTCGCCCTCGGCTCACTGCTCGTCACCTCCCTGCTCCTGAGCCCGGGGACGCCCCCGGGCACCCCGCTGCCCGACCGGCTCGCCGACACCGGAGGCGGAAGTCAGCTGATCACCGCCGTAGCCCCCGCCGCCGGTTCCACCACCGGCCGCCTCACCTGGTGGGAGCGCCGGTCGGGGCGGTGGGTCGCGATGGGCAGGGCGCCCGCCCGGTTCGGCGCGAAGGGCCTCACCGAGGGCGCCACCCGCGTCCAGGGCACGAACACCACGCCCACCGGGCTGTACGACCTGCCGTACGCCTTCGGGATCCGGCCCGCGCCCGTGGGGACGGCGTACACCTACCGGCCGGTCCGCGAGGGCGCCTGGTGGTGCCAGGACAACGCCTCGGTCCACTACAACCGCTGGGTGGACCCGCTGCCCGCCGACTGCGCGCCGGGCGAGGCGGAGCACCTGGTGGGCTACGCGAAGCAGTACGCGCACGCCCTGGTCATCGGCTTCAACTACGACCGGCCGGTGCACGGGCGTGGCGCCGGGATCTTCCTGCACGTCAACGGCAAGGGGGCGACGGCGGGCTGCGTGTCGGTGCCGGAGGAGTCCATGCGGGCGATCCTGCGCTGGGCCCGGCCGGAGCGGCGTCCGCACATCGCGGTGGGCACGGAGTCGGGGCCGCTGGACGTGACCCGCTACTAGAGCCTGGCGTCAACGTGCCGTCAGAACGCGCCGCCGCTGTCCACCCAGGTGTCGTACTCCACCGGGCGCGGCTCCCGGTGGTCGAGGCGGGCCAGCAGCTCCGGGTCCAGGGCGACGACGTCCGGGTGCGGGGGCAGCGCGGCGCAGTACGCGCGGAACGGGTCGCGCCGCTTCGGCCACACCCGGACCATCACCATCGCCGCGAGCAGCGCGCCGCAGCACCCGACCGCCACCGCGAGGACGAACGTACCCATCAGCACGATCCCCCGCAGGGTGTCCGGGCGTGACAGCACCACCAGTTGGAAGCTGTACCAGGCGACGACCGCCATGATCAGCAGTATCGCGAGGTCGGCGAGCCGGTCCCGGTCACGGACCTCGGCGAGACGCGGGTACTTCGCGTCCTCGGCGGCGAGGAAGGCCCCGCGGGCCACCCGCAGCGCCGTGTCCCCCGACAGGTCGGGCACGCTGGTGGGCCGGTCCCGGCGGACCAGCGCGGCAAGGACGGCGGCGGGCAGCGGGTGCACCGGGGCGGGCCCCGGTTCCGGACCCTGGTGCGGGCCCCCCGGCGCCAGGGTCAGCAGGCCCCGCTCGTCGATCCGCACGGAGCCGTCGAGCAGCAGCCGGGCGACCGCCGGACGGTGGATGTCCTCGGGGCGCCCCGCCAGCGCCACCGCGTGGTACGGATCGGGCGGGGCGGGGGCGAGCAGCGCGGCGGCGGCCCGGTCGGCCCGGTCCCGCAGCCGCCACAGCGCTCCGAGCACGGCGTAACAGGCGAGAGCGACGGCAGCGGCCTCGAACACCGCTGCCCAGAGGGGGTGTTGGCTCATTCCCCCAGGGTCGCCCTCAGCCCTCCTTCTGCGCCAGACGCAGGAGGTGATCGGCGAGGGCCTGACCGCCGACCGGGTCGCGGCTGATCAGCATCAGGGTGTCGTCGCCCGCGATCGTGCCGAGGATGGCCTGGAGTTCGGCCTGGTCGATCGCCGAGGCGAGGAACTGGGCGGCACCCGGCGGGGTGCGCAGGACCACGAGGTTCGCGGAGGCCTCCGCCGAGATCAGCAGCTCACCGGAGAGGCGCCGCATGCGCTCCTCCTTCGCGGACTCGCCCAGCGGGGCCTGCGGGGTGCGGAATCCGCCCTCGCTCGGTACCGCGTAGATCAGCTCGCCGTTGGTGTTGCGGATCTTCACCGCGCCCAGCTCGTCGAGGTCCCGGGAGAGCGTCGCCTGGGTGACGCTCAGCCCGTCGTCGGCGAGCAGCTTCGCCAGCTGGCTCTGGGAGCGGACCGGCTGCCGGTTGAGGATGTCCACGAT
Organism: Streptomyces sp. NBC_00536; assembly: GCF_036346295.1. Lineage (NCBI taxonomy): Bacteria > Bacillati > Actinomycetota > Actinomycetes > Kitasatosporales > Streptomycetaceae > Streptomyces > Streptomyces sp. NBC_00536. The sequence continues at coordinate 1,676,444 of NZ_CP107819.1, forward strand.
CCGGCGGTGGCGGGCGGTTCGGGTCTGCGGAACGGATTGCCCGCTCTGCTCGTGTTCCTGCGCCTGGCTCATCGTCGTCTCATTCTCCGGATCCGTCCCCGTGGGCCGCGTCGAGGATGCCCGGCAGGGCCCGGACGAACGCGTCCGCCTCGGCCTCGGTGAGTACGAACGGCGGCATCAGCCGTACGACGTCGGGGGCGGGCGCGTTGACCAGGAAACCGGCATCCTGAGCCGCCTGCTGCACCTTCGCTGCGAGGGGCTCGGTCAGCACGATACCCAGCAGAAGGCCCGCACCGCGGACACGGGCGACCAGCGGGTGCCCGCTGTTCTCGATTCCGGAGCGCAGCCGCTCGCCCCTTTCCTTGACCCGGTCGAGCAGTCCGTCGGCCGCGATGGTGTCGAGGACGGCGAGCCCGGCGGCGCAGGCGACCGGGTTCCCGCCGAAGGTGGTGCCGTGCTGGCCGGGCCGGAGCAGGTCGGCGGCCGGGCCGAAGGCGGCGAGGGCGCCGATCGGCAGACCGCCGCCCAGACCCTTCGCGAGCGTGACGAGGTCGGGTTCGACGCCTTCGTGCGCCTGGTGTTCGAACCACTGGCCGCAGCGGCCGATGCCGGTCTGCACCTCGTCGAGGGCGAGCAGCGTGCCGGTGGCGCGGGTGATCTCGCGGGCGGCGGTCAGATATCCGGCCGGGGGGACGACCACGCCGTTCTCGCCCTGGATCGGCTCGATCAGGACGAGGGCGGTGTCCTCGGTGACGGCGGCCCGCAGGGCCTCCACATCGCCGTACGGCACGTGGGTGACGTCGCCGGGCAGCGGCAGGAAGGGGGTCTGCTTGGCGGGCTGGCCGGTCAGGGCGAGGGCGCCCATGGTGCGGCCGTGGAAGCCGCCGGTGGTGGCGACCATGTGCGTGCGCCCGGTCAGCCGGCCGACCTTGAAGGCCGCCTCGACCGCTTCGGCGCCGGAGTTGCAGAAGAAAATCCGGCCGCTGCGGCCGAAGAGCTGGAGCAGCCGTTCACCGAGCGCGAGGACGGGCTCGGAGGCGTAGAGGTTGGAGACGTGGCCCAGCGTGGCGATCTGCGCGGAGACGGCCCCGACGATCGCCGGGTGGGCGTGGCCCAGCGCGTTGACCGCGATGCCGCCGACGAAGTCGGTGTACTGCTTGCCGTCGGCGTCCCAGACCTGGGCGCCCGCGCCACGGACGAGCGCGAGGGCGGGGGTGCCGTAGTTGTCGGTGAGCGCCGCCTTCCAGCGGGCCCCGTACGTCTCGTTGGACTGCTCCGACTGCTCGGACTGCTTCGAGCTGTTGCCGCTCACGCGGATTCCCCTCCCTCTGCGTCGGGCACGACCATCGTGCCGATGCCCTCGTCCGTGAAGATCTCCAGCAGGATCGAGTGCTGGACCCGCCCGTCGATCACCCGGGCGTTGCTCACGCCCCCGCGGACCGCGTGCAGGCAGCCCTGCATCTTGGGGACCATCCCGCTCGACAGCTCGGGCAGCAGTTTCTCCAGCTCGCTGACGGTGAGCCGGCTGATGACCTCGTCGCTGTTGGGCCAGTCCGCGTAGAGCCCCTCGACGTCGGTGAGGACCATCAGGGTCTCCGCGCCCAGGGCGGCGGCGAGCGCGGCGGCCGCGGTGTCGGCGTTCACGTTGTAGACGTGGTCGTCGTCGGCGCTGCGCGCGATGGAGGAGATGACCGGGATCCGGCCGTCCGCCAGCAGCGCCTCGATCGCGCCGGTGTCGATGGCGGTGATCTCGCCGACCCGGCCGATGTCGACGAGTTCCCCGTCGATCTCGGGCCGGTGCCGGACGGCGGTGATGGTGTGGGCGTCCTCGCCGGTCATGCCGACGGCGAGCGGCCCGTGCTGGTTGAGCAGTCCGACCAGCTGGCGCTGGACCTGCCCGGCGAGCACCATCCGTACGACGTCCATCGCTTCCGGGGTGGTGACGCGCAGGCCCGCCTTGAACTCGCTGACCAGGCCGTGCCGGTCGAGCTGGGCGTTGATCTGCGGGCCGCCGCCGTGCACGACGACCGGCTTGAGGCCGGCCTGGCGCAGGAAGACGACGTCCTGCGCGAAGGCGGCCTTCAGGTCCTCGTCGATCATGGCGTTGCCGCCGAACTTGATGACGACGACCTTGCCGTTGTGGCGGGTCAGCCAGGGCAGCGCCTCGATGAGGATCTCTGCCTTGGGGAGCGCGGTGTGCTTGCGGGCACTGCCGGGGGCGCCGCTCATGACGAGTACGCGCTGTTCTCGTGGACGTAGTCGGCGGTCAGGTCGTTGGCCCAGATGACCGCGGACTCGGTGCCGGTGGCCAGGTCGGCGGTGATGCGGACCTCGCGGTCCTTCATCGAGACCAGGTCGCGGTCCTCGCCGACGGAGCCGTTCTTGCAGACCCAGATCCCGTTGATGGCGACGTTCAGCCGGTCCGGGTCGAAGGCGGCCTTGGTGGTGCCGATCGCGGAGAGCACCCGGCCCCAGTTCGGGTCCTCGCCGTGGATGGCGCACTTGAGGAGGTTGTTCCGGGCGATGGACCGGCCCACCTCGACGGCGTCGTCCTCGCTGGCCGCGTTCACGACCTCGATCCGGATGTCCTTGCTGGCGCCCTCGGCGTCGCCGATCAGCTGGCGGGCCAGGTCGTCGCAGACGGTCCGGACGGCCTCGGCGAACTCCTCGTACGCCGGGTCCACCCCGGAGGCGCCGGAGGCGAGCAGCAGCACGGTGTCGTTGGTGGACATGCAGCCGTCGGAGTCGACCCGGTCGAAGGTGGTGCGGGTCGCGTCCCGCAGCGCCTTGTCGAGGGTGGCGCTGTCCAGGTCCGCGTCGGTGGTGAGGACGACGAGCATGGTGGCCAGGCCCGGGGCGAGCATGCCCGCGCCCTTGGCCATGCCGCCGACGGTCCAGCCCGCGGCGTGGCTGACGGTGGCGGTCTTGTGGACGGTGTCGGTGGTCTTGATGGCGATGGCCGCGGCCTCGCCGCCGTCCTCGCTGAGCGCCCCGGCGGCGCTCTCGATGCCGGGCAGCAGCTTGTCCATGGGCAGGAGTACGCCGATCAGCCCGGTGGAGGCCACCGCGATCTCCCCGGCGTTGTGCGCGCCGCCGAGGACGGCGGCGGCCTTCTCGGCGGTGGCGTGGGTGTCCTGGAAGCCGCGGGGGCCGGTGCAGGCGTTGGCGCCACCGGAGTTGAGGACCACGGCGCTGACCGTGCCGCCGCGCAGGACCTGCTCGGACCAGAGGACCGGGGCGGCCTTGACGCGGTTGGAGGTGAAGACGCCCGCTGCGGCCAGACGCGGTCCGTTGTTGACCACGAGGGCGAGGTCCGGATTGCCGTTTGCCTTGATCCCGGCGGCGATGCCCGCCCCGCTGAATCCCTGTGCTGCCGTGACACTCACTGCATCTCCTTGTTCGCTTCTCCGCCCGCGCAGCGCGCCGGTGCGGGCATCATCGTCGTCCTCAGCCGGGTGGCTGCGCGTGCGACGCTCACGGAGCGACTCCGATCGATGAAAGACCCAGGCTCTCGTGGAGCCCGAGGGCGATGTTCATGCTCTGCACCGCGCCACCGGCGGTGCCCTTGGTCAGGTTGTCGATGGCGCTGATCGCGATGATCCGCTGGGCGGAGGCGTCGTACGCGACCTGGATCTGAACGGCGTTGGAACCGTGGACGGACGAGGTCGCGGGCCACTGCCCCTCGGGGAGCAGGTGGACGAACGGCTCGTCCGCGTAGGCCTTCTCGTAGGCCGCGCGCACCGATGCCGCGGTGGTTCCGGGCACGGCCTTGGCGGAACAGGTGGCCAGGATGCCGCGGGACATCGGGGCGAGGGTCGGGGTGAAGGACACCGAGACCCGGGTCCCGGCGACGGCCGAGAGGTTCTGGACCATCTCGGGGGTGTGCCGGTGGCCGCCGCCGACGCCGTACGGGCTCATGGAGCCCATCACCTCGGAGCCGAGCAGGTGGGGCTTGAGCGCCTTGCCCGCGCCGGAGGTGCCGGTGGCGGCGACGATCACCGCCTCGGGCTCGGCGAGCCCCTCCCCGTAGGCGGGGAAGAGGGCCAGGGAAACGGCGGTCGGGTAGCAGCCGGGAACGGCGATGCGCTTGGCCCCCGCGAGCGCGGCGCGGCCGCCGGGCAGCTCGGGGAGGCCGTAGGGCCAGGTCCCGGCGTGCGGGGCGCCGTAGAAGGCGTCCCAGTCGGCGGCGGACTCCAGCCGGTGGTCGGCGCCCATGTCGACGACGAGGACGTCCTCGCCGAGCTGGGCGGCGACGGCGGCCGACTGGCCGTGCGGCAGGGCGAGGAAGACCACGTCGTGCGGGGCGTCCTGCCCGGCGAGCACCTCGGGGGTGGTCGCTTCGAGGGTGCGTCCGGCCAGCGGCACGAGGTGCGGCTGGAGGGAACCCAGGAGCTGTCCGGCGTTGGCGTTGCCGGTCAGCGCGCCGATCTCGACCTCGGGGTGGGCCAGCAGCAGGCGCAGCAGTTCTCCGCCCGCATACCCACTCGCTCCGGCCACCGCAACACGAACCACCATCGGACCCTCCTCGTCGATGGCATGACTATACGTTTCGATGCACGTTTATGCAAAGCTCTGTTCTGCTCCACGGGGCGGGCCCGGCCCCCGTGCGATGCTGGTGTCCGTGACGATCGAGGATCTCGTGCGGCTGCGTCGCGCCCGGGACGCGATGGACCGCGACTACGCGCAGCCGCTGGACGTTCCCGCACTGGCGGACATCGCCCTGATGTCCCCGGGGCACTTCTCGCGCAGCTTCCGCGCGGCCTTCGGCGAGACGCCGTACAGCTATCTCATGACCCGCCGAGTCGAGCGCGCGAAGGCGCTGCTGCGCCGGGGCGACCTGAGCGTGACCGAGGTCTGCTTCGCGGTCGGATGCACCTCGCTGGGCTCGTTCAGCTCCCGCTTCACCGAGCTGGTCGGCGAGAGCCCCAGCGCCTACCGGGCCCGCCGGCACGAGGACGGCGCCGCGATCCCGGCGTGCGTGGCCAAGATCCTCACGCGCCCGGCCAGGAGCGGCCCGCCGGCGCGGTGACGGTGCCGGGGCCAGGACCGGGACCGGAGGCGGAATCGCGCCCCGCGTCGTAGCGTCGCAGTCATGACCATCAAGCTTTCGACGTGTTTCATCGCGGTCGACGATCACGACAAGGCCCTCGCCTTCTACCGCGACACCCTCGGCCTGGAAGTGCGCAACGACGTCGGCTTCGAGGGAATGCGCTGGGTCACCGTCGGCTCGCCCGAGCAGCTCGACGTGGAGGTCGTCCTCGAACCGCCGCTCGCCAACCCCAACGCCTCGCCCGCCGACAAACAGGCGATGGCGGAGCTGCTCGCCAAGGGCATGCTCCGCGGGGTGATCTTCACGACCGACGATGTCGACGCCACCTTCGAACGCATCCGCGCGGCGGGCGCCGAGGTGCTGCAGGAACCGGCCGACCAGCCGTACGGCGTCCGCGACTGCGCCTTCCGCGACCCGTCGGGCAACATGCTCCGCTTCAACCAGTCGCGCGCACACTGACCCGCGCCGCACGCGTACGGGCCCCCACGCACCGGTGCCCCTGACCCGACGGCATCGGCCGCGGGCCAGGGGCACCGGTGGTGAGCGGTGAGCGGGGCGGTCAGGAGCGCTGGTCCCCGGACTTCGCCGCACGCTCCGCGTTGCGCTCCTTGATGCGGACCGTCTCCTTGCGGACCTCGGCCTGCGTGCTGCGCTCCTTCTCCAGCCACTCGGGCAGCTCGGCCTTGATGGCTTCGATCTGCTCGGTGGTCAGGGCGTCCGTGACGCCCCCGCGCGCGAGACCGGCGATGGAGATGCCGAGCTTGTTCGCGACGACGGGGCGCGGGTGCGGACCGTTGAGGCGCAGGTCCTGGAGCCACTGGGGCGGATCGGCCTGGAGCGCAACCAGCTCGGCCCGGGAGACGACACCCTCCTGGAACTCGGCGGGTGTGGCCTCGAGGTACACACCCAGTTTCTTCGCCGCGGTCGCGGGCTTCATGGTCTGGGTGTTCTGGTGCGACGTCATGGGGTCAAGAGTATCGAGCGTGTGCGCTACCTCCGACCACGACCGGTAACCTGGCCGGGTGACAGGCTCGGAAACACCCCCTTCGTTCCGGCTCGCGTACGTCCCGGGAGTGACGCCCACCAAGTGGGTGCGGATCTGGAACGAGCGGCTGCCCGACGTCCCGCTGACCCTGGTCCAGGTGACCCCCGGCGAGGCGCCCGCCCTGCTCCGCGACGGCGGCGCCGACGCGGGCTTCGTACGGCTCCCGATCGACCGCACGGACCTCAGCGCGATCCCCCTCTACACCGAGACCACCGTGGTCGTGATCCCCAAGGACCACCTGATCACGACGGCCGAAGAGGTGGCCACGGCCGATCTGGCCGACGAGATCGTGCTGCACCCCCTCGACGACACCCTCGACTGGGAGCAGCTGCCGGGCAAGCCCGCGCTGGCGCGCCCCGAGACGACGGCGGACGCGATCGAGCTGGTGGCGGCGGGGATCGGCGTGCTCGCCGTGCCGCAGTCGCTGGCCCGCCTGCACCACCGCAAGGACCTCACCTACCGCCCGCTGACGGGTGCGCCCGAGTCGCGGGTCGCGCTGTCGTGGCCGGAGGCCGACGAGACTCCCGAGCTGGTGGAGGAGTTCATCGGGATCGTGCGCGGTCGTACGGTCAACAGTTCGCGGGGGCGTACGCCGACCCCGCCGCAGCCGAAGAAGGACAAGCGCCCCGACGCGGCGGCGCGCCGCGGGCAGGCCGGGGGCAAGCCGGGATCCGGCAAGAACCCGCGCGGCGCCTCCGGTGGCGGCGCGAAGGGCGGCGCGGCGAAGAGCGGCGGAGCCAGGAGCGGCGGCGCCAAGGGCGGCGCGGGCAAGGGCGGCGCCAAGCGCGGCAAGCCGCGCGGGCGGTAGCCGCACCCGGCCGCCGGCCCGGTGCCGCCGCTGACGGTCAGACCCCGGTCGCCCGCACCGCCGCGTGCAGCTCGGCGGCGACGTCCGACAGCTCCGCCGCGTCCCGCACGCTGCCCTGGAGGTCGACGAGCACGTCGTCGAGGGGGACGGCCGCCGCGTGCGCGGCGATGTCCTCGGCGATCTGGGCCACGCTGCCCTGGAAGGGCCGCCGGTCCGCCCCCTCGAACGGCTCGGGGGTGTAGGCCGTGTTGACCCGTACGCACACGGCGATCCCCCGCGTACGTCCGCGCTCGGCGGCCAGGTCCCGCAGCCGCTCCCAGGCTTCGGCCAGCGCGCCCGGGCCGTGGGCCACCGGCATCCAGCCGTCCGCCCGGTCCACCAGACGGCGGGCGGCGCGCGGGCTGGTGGCGGGGAGGTAGACGGGGACCGGCCGGGCGGGCTTGGGGCCGATCCCGGCGGGCGCGATGTGCGTCAGCCCGCCCTTGTACGCGACCGGGTCGGGGCCCCAGACCGCCGCGCACACGTCGAGCAGCTCGTCCAGGACCGCGCCGCGCTCCTCGAAGGGCGCCACGGCCGCGGCGTTGAACTCGTCGCGCGACCAGCCGGTGCCCAGCCCCGCCAGCACCCGGCCCCCGCTCGCCGCGTCCAGGGAGGCGAGGGCCCGGGCCAGCTGGACGGGTATGTGCAGCGGGGCGATCAGCACGCTGGTCCCCAACCGGGCCCGTTCGGTGACGGCGGCCGCGAGGGTCAGCGTGATGAGCGGGTCGGCGACCCCGTGGTACTTGTCCATCCAGGGCAGGCCGGGGATCCCGTACATCCCCTCCAGGGGGTTCTCGGGGAAGAGGATCCGCTCGAAGACCCACAGGCTCTCGTACCCGGCCGCCTCGGCCGCGCGCGCCACCGCCGGGACGTCGCGGCCGATCTCGTAGTGCTTCATCTGGGGCAGGCTGAGCCCGAGCCGGATCGTCACGCTTCTTCTCCTTCGCCAAAGGGACACGGGGCGCCTGCCGGTGAGGCGCCGTCAGACGTCAAACGGACGTCCGCGGCGAAAGGTGCCTAGGTGACGTCAGGCGTCCGTAGCGGCCGCGCCGCGCAGTCTGCCGACGGCCGCGGCCAGTTCCCCGGCGCTCGCGACCCCGGCGAAGCTCATGCGGACGTACGGACCCGGCGGTTCCGCGCAGAAGTACGGGCGGCCCGGGGTGACGGCCACACCGGCCCGCAGCGCGCCCGCCACGAAAGCGGTCTCGTCCGCCCCGTCGGGCAGCCGCACCCACAGCTGGTAGCCGCCGCTGGGCAGGTGGGGCAGCGTCAGACCGGGCAGTTCCCGGCGCAGGGCGCCGGCGAGCACGTCCCGCCGGTGGCGCAGTTCGGCGGCGACGGCGCGCAGGTGGCGCGGCCAGGCGGGGGCGCCGACCAGTTCCAGCGCGGCCTCCTGGAAGGGCCGCGGCACGAAGAAGCTGTCCACGACCTGGATGGCGCGCAGCCGGTCCAGGACCGGCCCGCGGGCGGCGAGCGCGCCCACGCGCAGGCTGGGCGAGGTCGCCTTGGTCAGCGAGCGCACGTGCACCACCACCCCGTCGGGGTCCTCGGCGGCCAGGGTCGCGGGCAGTGGCCCGGCGTCCTCGTGGGCCAGCGCCCGCGCGTAGTCGTCCTCGACGACGAAGGCCCCGGCGGCCCGCGCGATCCGCCGCACCTCGGCCCGCCGCGCGTCGGCCAGCACCGACCCGCTCGGGTTCTGGAACAGCGGCTGGCATACGAAGACCCGCGCGCCGGTGGCTTCGAAGGCCGCGGCGAGGAGGTCCGTACGCACTCCCTCCGCGTCGCAGGGCACCGGCACGGGCCGGCATCCGGCGGCGCGGGCGATCGCCAGCATGCCGGGGTAGGTCGGGGACTCGACGAGGATCGGCGCCCCGGGCGGGGCCAGCGCCCGCAGGGCGGTGGTGAGCGCGCTCTGGCCGCCCGCGGTGACCAGCACGTCGGCGGCGGTGAGCGGGCCGCCGATCTCCCGGGCGAACCAGTCGCGCAGTTCGGTCAGCCCCTCCACGGGCGGCCGGGACCAGGCGCCGGGCCGCCGTCCGGCCCGGGCCAGGGCGGCGGCCAGGGCCCGTTCGGGCTGGAGGGAGGAGTGCAGGTAGCCGCCGTTGAGCTCGGTCACCCCGGGCGGCGGGGTCGCGAGGGAGACCAGCACTCCGGAGGCGTCCACGGAGCGCGGCACGATCTCGCCGCCGTCCTCGGCGCTGAGGGCGACCTCCTGCCAGGAGGTGTCCGCGGCGGCCGGGGCGCTCTCGCGCGGCGCGCAGCGGAACACCCCGGCGCCGGGCCGGGTCACGACGAGGCCTTCGGCGGCGAGCTGGGCGAGGGCCCGGGACACCGTCACCGGGCTCACCCGGAACCTCTCGACCAGGGAGCGGCTCGACGGGAGCTTTCCACCCACTGAGTAGCGGTTCAGTTCGGACCTGAGGGATTCCACCAGTTCAGCCACACTGCTACGCTCATACATGAGAGCACAGAATAGCGCTACCGGGTCCATCGCGATAGCGGTTCAGCAGCAGAGCGAACAGCTGACCGGGCACCAGAGCGGACAGCGGGCAGCGACCGGCCGGGCGAGCGGCACGCTCCTCGCCGCCCTCGGCGTCGTCGCCTTCTCCCTCACCTTCCCCGCCACCGTGTGGGGCATGGAGAGCTTCGGCCCCTGGACCTTCGTGTCCCTGCGCAGCGTTCTCGCCGCCGCGATCGCGGGCGTCTTCCTGCTCGCCCTGCGGGTTCCGCTGCCGGGCCGCGCGCACTGGGCGGGCCTCGCGGTGGTCGCCGCCGGGGTGGTCGTCGGCTTCCCGATGCTGACCACGCTGGCCCTGCGCACCTCCACCACCTCGCACTCCGCCGTGGTGGTCGGCCTGTTGCCGCTGACCACCGCCGTGCTCGCCGCGCTGCGCACCGGCGTGCGTCCCTCGCGCGCGTTCTGGGCCGCCGCCGTCGCGGGGGCCGTGGTGGTCCTCGGCTTCACCCTCGCGCAGAGCGGCGGCTCCTTCTCGGCGGGCGACGCCTACCTCTTCGCCTCCCTGCTGGTGTGCGCGGCCGGTTACACCGAGGGGGCCCGGCTGGCCCGGGTGATGCCGGGCTGGCAGGTCATCGGCTGGGCGCTGGTGCTGTGCCTGCCGCTGACCCTGGCCGGGTCGGTGCTGGGGCTGACCGGAGAGCCCGTACACCTCACCGGTCACGGGATCATCGGTCTGCTGTGGGCCGCGGCGGGCTCCAGCTTCCTCGGGCTGTACGTCTGGTACCGCGGGATGGCCGAGATCGGGCCCGCCCGGGCCAGCCAGCTCCAGCTCGCCCAGCCGCTGCTGACGCTGGTGTGGGCGGTGGCCCTGCTGGGTGAGCGCCTCACCCCGGCCGCGCCGGTGGCGGCGGCCGCGGTGCTCGTCTGCATCGCCCTCACTCAACGGGTCAAATAGCCCCGGAACGCCGTAAACTGGCGTCACCGACCGGACCCGGCCCGAGGGAGGTCAGCATGCACGCGACCGAGGGTGACCAGCTGGTACAGCACGGCAGGATCGTCGGCCAGAACGACAAGGTCGGCGAGATCCTCCAGGTCCTGGGGGACAACGGAACCCCGCCCTACCGGGTGCGTTTCCAGGACGGCCACGAAGCGCTGATGGCCCCCGGGCCCGACTGCGTCGTACGGCACCCGGACGCGCCCCAGCACTGACGGCGGATACTGCGCACACCAGGGACACCTCACACACCGGAAGTGGATCAGCGCGGCGGCACCCGCGTCGGATAGTGATCGTCGACGACCCGTGCCATCGCCCCGTTGCGGTCCGCGACCACCTGCTTCGCGGAGAAGTAGACGTGGCCGCGGACCTCCGGGTACCGGGCGGCGACGCTCAGGTGCCGTGACAGTTCGGCCGGATCCCGCCAGGCCTCCGTGGCGCTGTCGGCGTCGCAGCGGTAGAGCGCCTCGCCGATCAGGAGGTCGACTCCGGTGCCCCGGACGGTCCCCGACCACCAGTCCACGAGGGTCTCGTAGTCGCACTGCGGGTGGCCGATCTGCCAGTAGAGCTGCGGTGCGATGTAGTGGATCCAGCCCTCCCGGACCCAGCGGCGGGTGTCGGCGTACAGGTCGTCGTACGTCGCCACGCCCGCCTGCGTCGCCGAGCCGAGCGGGTCCTTCGCCTCGTTGCGCCAGACCGCGAAGGGGCTGACCCCGAACCGGACCCCCGGCCGCGCCGCCTCGATGCCCGCGGCCATCTCCCGTACCAGGGTGTCGATGTTGTACCGCCGCCAGTCGGCGCGCGAGCCGAAGCCGGAGCCGTGCTCCTCGAAGGCCCGGTCGTCGTCGAAGTACTGGCCGTCCACGGGGTAGGGGTAGAAGTAGTCGTCCCAGTGCACCGCGTCCAGCGGATAGCGCCGCACCGCGTCGAGCATCGCGCGCTGCACGAAGTCGCGGACCTCCGGCAGCCCCGGGTTGTAGTAGAGCTTCCCGCCGTACGGGACCACCCACTCCGGATGGAGCCGCGCCGGGTGCTCGGGGACCAGCAGGGACGGGTTCGCGTGGTTGGCCACCCGGTACGGGTTGAACCAGGCGTGCAGCTCCAGCCCCCGCTCGTGCGCCCGGGCCACGGCCGTGCCCAGCGGGTCCCAGCCCGGGTCCACGCCCTGACGCCCGGTCAGCCACTGCGACCAGGGCTCCAGCGCCGAGGGCCACATCGCGTCGGCGGTCGGCCGGACCTGGAGGACCACCGCGTTCAGCCGCCGCCGGACCGCGGTGTCGAGCAGCTCGACCAGCTCCGCCTCCTGGTCCCCGGCGCTCAGCCCGGCCGCCGAGGGCCAGTCCACGTTCTCCACGGAGGCCACCCACATCCCCCGGAAGGCGGGCACCGGCGCACTCCCCCGCGCGCCCTGGCCGTGAAAGGCCCGCGCCGGAGCCGCCGCCGAAACCGCGGCCAGTACCCCGGCCGCCCCCGCCAGCAGTCCCCGTCGGCCGATGTGCGCCATGTGTCCGCTCCGTTCCGCACAGTGATATTGATCTCGGTGCGCACAGCATGCCCGCCCCGGGCCGTCATCAGGCCCGGGGGCGGGAGTAACGTCGGGGGGCGTGGCGGGCGCCGGACTGCAGTGACCACTGTCAACGACGGGGGACCCGCGATGGATGAGCAGCGAAAGGCACGATGTGACGGACCTCTCTACCCTCCCGACCGACATCGCACGGGTCGGCGTAGTGGGCTGTGGCCAGATGGGCGCGGGCATCGCGGAAGTGTGCGCCCGTAGCGGTCTTGAGGTGAAGGTCGCCGAGACCACCGGCGAGGCCCTGGAGATCGGCCGTACCCGGCTGCACAACTCCCTGATGAAGGCCGCCGAACGCGGCAAGATCACGGAGGAGGAGCGGGACGCCACCCTGGCCCGCCTGACCTTCACCACGGACCTCGGCGAATTCGCCGACCGTGACCTGGTCATCGAGGCCGTCGTCGAGAACGAGCAGGTCAAGACCGAGATCTTCCAGGTGCTCGACCAGGTGGTGACCCGCCCGGACGCGATCCTCGCCTCGAACACCTCCTCCATTCCGCTGGTGAAGCTGGCCGTCGCCACCTCGCGCCCGGACCAGGTCATCGGCATCCACTTCTTCAACCCGGCGCCGGTGCAGCAGCTCGTCGAGCTGATCCCCGCGCTGACCACGGGCGAAGAGACGGTCAAGCGGGCCGAGGCCCTGGTCCGGGACGTGCTCGGCAAGCACGCGATCCGCGCCCAGGACCGCTCGGGCTTCGTGGTCAACGCGCTGCTGATCCCGTACCTGCTGTCCGCGATCCGGATGTTCGAGTCGGGCATCGCGAGCCGCGAGGACATCGACAACGGCATGGAGCTGGGCTGCGCCCACCCGATGGGCCCGCTGAAGCTGGCGGACCTGATCGGCCTGGACACCGTGGCCTCGGTGGCCGACTCGATGTACTACGAGTTCAAGGAGCCGCTGTACGCCGCTCCCCCGCTGCTCCAGCGCATGGTGGACGCGGGCCGCCTGGGCCGCAAGACGGGCTCGGGCTTCTACCCGTACGGCTGATCCACCGCGCCCCGTCGGCCCGGTGTCAGCCCAGCCGCAGGTGGTGCAGCAGCAGGAGCCCGGCCGCCATGTTGGCGGCCGGGACCTCGCCGCGCGCGATCATGTCCGGCACCAGCTTGAGGGGCACCCAGGCGCGGTGCGAGGACTCGAAGTCGTCCTCGGGATGCCCGGTGTACGTCGCCCCGTCCGCCCAGTAGAGGTGGTGGCGGGCGTCGGTCAGCCCGTTGGAGGGCTCGACGGTCATCAGGTGGTGGAGGGGGCCCGGGCGCCAGCCCGACTCCTCCTCCATCTCGCGGGCCGCCGCGGCGGCGATGTCCTCGCCGTCCTCAACCACCCCGGCCGGCAGTTCCCAGCCCCAGCTGTCGGTGATGAAGCGGTGGCGCCACAGCAGCAGCACCTCGTTGGCCTCGTTGACGGCCGTGGCGACGGCGACCGGGCGCAGCCGGATCACGAAGTGGTCCAGGTGCCGGCCGTCGGGGAGTTCGACGTCGGCGAGGTTCACGTCGAACCAGCGGTTCTTGTACACGGTCTGCTCACTCAGGTTCATCCACTGCACGGTTGTGCCACCTTTCGTTCGAGTAGGTGGCAACATGGCAGCAGTTCCGAGCGTCACAGCGGAACGCGCAGCGCCCCGTCGATGAGCTGCGCGGTCTCCTCCGCACCCGAACATCCGCTGGTCAGCAGCTGTTCGCGGACCGTACGCAGCCGGTCGCGCAGCCGCAGTGATTCCATCCCCCTGGCCCGTTCGGCCATTTCGGCCGCGGCCGCCACCGCCCGGTCCGCCTCCCCCTGGCGCAACTGGATCTCGCAGAGCATCGCCAGCCGGTGCACCCGGCCCCGGTCGTGCGCCGGGGTGCCGACGGCGGCCGTCGCCTGCTCGTGCGCGGCGTCGAGTTCACCGAGCCCTAGCAGCGCCTCGGCCACCTGCACATTGACCAGGCCGGGCTGGACGTACCCGGTCTCGTCCGGTTCGGTGCCCGGCCGGATCCGCTCGGCCGCCGTCTCCGCGCGCCGGATGCAGGCCAAGGCGGCCGCGCTGTCGCCGAGTTGGGCGTACGCCTTGGCCTGCATCGCGTAGAGGTCGGCCGACAGCGCCGGGGTGGTGTGCCGTCCCGCGGCCCGCAGCGCGGCCTCCGCGAAGGCCACCGCCTGGCGGAACTCCCGCAGGTGCAGGGACTGGTTGACCAGCAGTGCGATCACATAGGCCCCGAGCCCGCGGTCCCCGCTGGCCTTCGCGAGCCGCAGGGCCTGGTGGAAGTAGCGCTGGGCGAGCCCGTGGGCGTCCGAGTCGTACGCGCAGATCCCGGCCACCGCCACCAGCGACCCGGTGGCCCGGTAGAGCCCCCGGCCCAGCGCGTCGGGGTAACTCCCGCGCAGCAGCGGCGCGGTCTCGCTGCCCAGGAAGCGGACGATCCGGTCCCTGGTGGCCACGCCGCCCGCCCGGCGGTACATCAGCTCGTAGTGCGCGCGGGCGGCCCGCAGGATCTCGATGTGCTCGGGGCCGACCGGAGTGGGCCCCGAGCGCGAGACGTCGGCGTCCTCGGGCGGGTTCTCCCACTCCCAGACCGGGATGACGGCCGGGGTGCCGCACACCGCACCGGCGGTCAGCAGCTGCGGACGGGCCTGCCCGTCGGCCCGCCACAGGGCGGTGGCCCGGTCGACGAACCCGCCCAGCGGGGAGCCCGGCGGTGAGCCGTGCGCGGCGGCCCCGGCGACGGGCGAACCGGGCAGGCCGAGCCCGATGTCGTCCAGCGAGAGCGGCCGGCGCAGCCTGCTGCCGAGCACCTCGCAGAGCAGGTCCGGCACTTGGCCGCGGGGGCGCTGGCCCTTGAGCCAGCGGGCGACGGCGGTGTGTTCGTAGCGCAGGGCCAACCCTCGGCTGCGCCCGGCCTGGTTGACGTGTGCGGCGAATCCTGCGTGGGACATGCCCGCCTCGGCAAGGAGGGCATCGAGCAGTGCGTTGGGCTGCATGGGCCGCTCCAAGGGCTCGTCGGTCTCAGGCTAGTGGGTGCGCGGTTCACACGGGGTGTGAACCGGATGCGCGCATAAATGCGCCGCGCACCCTGCCGCGAAGGGGCCCCGGGGCGGTTCACTGAAGAGCCTCGCCAAGAGGTAGCCCGGGTCGTCGGCTCCCCCTCGAACAGTGCGACGACCCGTACTGGCGCCGCCCGTTCTGCTGTCTGCCCGACACTCCATGGCAGACGGGCGGCGCACCACCCTCAGACCGCCCCGGCCCGATCGTTGCGCAGCACCAGCAGGGCCACGTCGTCGGCGAGCCGCCCGCCGGTGTGCCGCAGCAGCGCCGCGTGCACGCCCGCGACCAGCCGCGCGGGCGTGAGCGCGGCGGCGGCCGCCGCCTCGGTGACGGCGCCGCTGAGCGGGAAGAACCGGCCCGCCCGGTCCCGCGCGTCGGCGACCCCGTCGGTGTGCAGGAAGAGGGCCTCCCCGGGCGCGACCCGCCCGCACGGCCGCGCCACCAGCCCCCCGGGCAGCGGCACCACCCCGAGCGGCGGCAACGTCTCCCCACCGAGCACCTCGGCCTCGACGCGCTGCGCGCCAGCGTGCCTCGGACCCGCGTGCCTCAGCCCCGCATACCCCAGCCCCGCCGGCGTTTGAGGCGCGGGGTCCGGGGCGGAGCCCCGGAAGCCTGCGCAGCACGGCTCGGCCACCGGCAGCCACCGCAGCACGATCGGCCACGGATGCCCACAATTCAGCCCCAGCAGGCTGCCGTCCGGCGCGACCTGCAGCAGCAGCACCGTGACGAACTCCTCCGCATCCCCCCGCGCATGCCTCGCCAGAGCCCGCTCCATCCGCCGCAGCACCCCGCCGAGCGTCGGCTCGTCGTACGCCGCTTCGCGGAAGGAACCCAGGACCGCCGCGGCCACGCCCAGCGCCCCCGGCCCGTGCCCGCGGACGTCACCGATGACCACCCGCACCCCGAACCGCGTCGGCAGCGCCTCGTACAGGTCCCCGCCCACCGACAGCTGGGCCGCGGCCAGCGTCAGCCCGTCGATCCGGGCCGGGAGCGGCCGCAGCAGGGCCCGCTGCACCGCGCCCGCGATCTCCTGGCTGCGCCGCAGCTCCGCGAGCAGCTGTCTGCGGATGTGCAGCGCGCATCCGGTGGCCAGCAGCAGGAAGGCGGCGCAGCTGGCCAGGCTCGCCCCGAGCGGGCCGGGGGTGGACAGCTCCCAGGACACCGCGACGCCGCCCCAGGCGAGGACGCACGCCCGGCGCACGTGGGGCATCTCCCCGCGCGTGATCATCCCTAGGGCCTCCCCTCGGCCGGAACGATTGTGTCCACCACCCGGTGCGCGGGACACGGGTCGCCGGGGTTCTCACCCAAATGAGTGAGGGGCGCCCCGGGTGATCCGGTGCGCCCCTCACATACCTGCTACCAGGTGCTACGCGCCGCGCAGCACCGCCCCCGTCCGCTCGGTGGCCAGCGCCACCGCCGCGTCACGGGCGGCCGTGGATTCCTCGGCCGTCAGGGTGCGGTCCGCCGCGCGGAAGCGCAGCGCGTAGGCGAGGGACTTCTTCCCCTCGCCGACCTGCTCGCCGGTGAAGACGTCGAACAGCCGCAGCGATTCGAGGAGTTCACCCGCGCCCTTGCGCAGCGCGGTCTCGACCTCGGCGGCCGGGACGGCGGCGTCCACGATCAGCGCGACGTCCTGGGTCGCCACCGGGAAGGTGGAGATCCGGGGCGCCTGGAGGGTCTCGCCGCCGGCCGCCGCGAGGCGGTCGAGGTCGATCTCCATCGCACTGGTGCGGGCGGGCAGGCCCAGCGCCTTGACGACGCGCGGGTGCAGCTCACCGGCGTGGCCGATGACCTGCTCCACCCCGTCGAGGGTGACGACGAGCTCGGCGCAGCGGCCCGGGTGCCAGGGGCCGTACTGGCCCTGGCGCACGACCAGTTCCGTACCGGCTTCGACGGCCAGCGAGCGGGCGGCCTCGACCGCGTCCGCCCAGTCGGCCGGGTGGCCCTTGCCCCACCAGCCGGCCTGCTCGCGCGCACCGGCCAGCACGACCGCGGCGTACCGCGGCTGCGCGGGCAGGGCCGCGTTCAGGGTCGCGATCTCCTCCGCCGTCGGGCGGCGGTCGACGGGCAGCCGCACCGCGACGCCCGCCTCGGGACCGGCGCGGAAGACCGAGCCCGTCTCGAAGAGCGCGAGGTCGTGGCTGCCGCGGCTGTCGTTGCGGCGCAGGGCGCCCAGCAGACCCGGCAGCAGCGTGCTGCGCAGGGCGGGCTCCTCGTCGGAGATCGGGTTGACGAGCGTGACGACCTGGCGGGCCGCGTCGTGCGCGGGCAGCTGGAGCTGGTCGAAGACCTGGGCGCCGAGGAACGGGTAGTTCAGCGCCTCGACATAACCGGCTCCGGCCAGCGTGCGGCCGATCCGGCGGTGCAGCTGCTGGCGGCCGGTGAGCCCGCGGCCCGACGGGGGCTGCGGCAGCGTGGAGGGCAGGTTCGCGTAGCCCTCCAGCCGGATGACCTCTTCGGCGAGGTCGTTGGGCTCGGCGAGGTCGGGGCGCCACGAGGGCACGGTGACGACCAGCTCGTCCTGGCCGTAGACGTCGCAGCCCACCTCCTGGAGGCGGCGTACGACGGTCTCGCGGCCGTAGTCCACGCCCGCGACCCGGTCCGGGTGGTCCGCGCGCATCGCGATGGTGCGCGGGGCGGAGGGCGCGGACAGCTCGGTGACGCCCGCCTCGGCGGTACCGCCCGCGAGCAGCACCAGCAGGTCGACGGTGCGCTGCGCGGCGGCGGCCGCGGCCTGCGGGTCGACCCCGCGCTCGAAGCGCTTGGACGCCTCGGAGGCGAGCTTGTGGCGGCGGGCGGTGCGCGAGATCGACAGCGCGTCGAAGTGCGCCGCCTCGATGACCACGTCGGTGGTGCCCGAGACCAGGAGGGTCTCGGGGTCGGTGACGGAGTCGGCGATCTCGGTGTTGGCGCCGCCCATGACACCGGCGAGGCCGATCGGCCCGCTGTTGTCGGTGATCACCAGGTCCTCGGCGTCCAGCGTGCGCTTGACGCCGTCGAGGGTGGTGAACTTCTCGCCCTGCTCGGCGCGGCGGACGCCGATGGGACCGTCCACGCGGGAGCGGTCGTAGGCGTGCAGCGGCTGGCCGAGTTCGAGCATCACGTAGTTGGTGACGTCGACCGCGAGCGAGATCGGCCGCATGCCGGCCTTCTGCAGGCGGCGGCTCAGCCAGATCGGCGAGCGGGCCTCGGGGTCGAGGCCGCTGACCGTGCGGGCGGTGAAGCGGTCGCAGCCCTGCGGGTCGGAGATCTGCACCGGGTAGCCGTACGAGTTCGGGCCGGGGACGTCCAGCAGCGCCGGGTCGCGCAGCGGCAGCCCGTAGGCCGTCGCCGTCTCACGGGCCACGCCGCGCATCGACAGGCAGTACCCGCGGTCCGGGGTGACGGCGATGTCGAGGACCTCGTCGGTCAGCTCCAGGAGCTTGATCGCGTCGGTGCCGACCTCGTGCTCGTGCGGCAGCACGATGATGCCGTGCGTGCCGTCGTCGCCCATGCCCAGCTCGTCGCCGGAGCAGATCATGCCGTGGGAGGTACGGCCGTACGTCTTGCGCGAGGCGATCGCGAAGTCGCCGGGCAGCACCGCGCCGGGGAGCACCACGACGACCTTGTCGCCGACGGCGAAGTTCCGCGCGCCGCAGACGATCTCCTGGGGCTCGCCGGTGCCGTTGGCCTGGCCGACGTCGACCGTGCAGAAGCGGATCGGCTTGCGGAAGCCGTCCAGCTCCTCGATGGTCAGGACCTGGCCGACGACCAGGGGACCCTGCAGACCGGCGCCGAGCTGCTCGACGCGCTCGACCTCCAGGCCGGCGTCGACGAGCCGCGCCTGTACGTCACGACCGGTCTCGCCCGCGGGCAGGTCGACGTACTCCCGCAGCCAAGAAAGCGGGACCCGCATCAGATCTCCATCCCGAACGGCCGGGTGAAACGAACGTCACCCTCGACCATGTCTCGCATGTCTTCGACGTTGTGGCGGAACATCAGCATCCGTTCGATGCCGAACCCGAAGGCGAATCCGCTGTACTTCTCGGGGTCCACGCCGCAGGCGACGAGCACCTTGGGGTTGACCATGCCGCAGCCGCCCAGCTCGATCCAGCCCTCGCTGGAGCAGGTGCGGCAGGGGCGGTCGGGGTTGCCCACCGATTCGCCGCGGCACACGTAGCACTGCATGTCCATCTCGGCGGACGGCTCGGTGAACGGGAAGAAGTTCGGGCGCAGCCGGGTGGTCATGTCCGAACCGAAGAGCGCCTGGACCATGTGGTCCAGGGTGCCCTTGAGGTCGGCCATGGTCAGGCCCTCGTCCACGGCGAGCAGCTCGACCTGGTGGAAGACCGGGGTGTGCGTCGCGTCCAGCTCGTCGGTGCGGAACACCCGGCCGGGGCAGACGACGTAGACGGGGGGCTTGCGCTCCAGCAGCGTGCGCGCCTGCACCGGGGAGGTGTGGGTGCGCAGGACGACACCGGACTCGTCGCCGACGGTGCCCTCGGGCCCCTGGACGAAGAAGGTGTCCTGCATCTGGCGCGCGGGGTGGTCGGGGGTGAAGTTGAGGGCGTCGAAGTTGAACCACTCCGCCTCCACCTCCGGGCCCTCGGCCACCTCGTAGCCCATGGCCACGAAGATGTCCGCGATGCGGTCCATCAGCGTGGTCAGGGGGTGGCGGGCGCCGGCCGGGACGCGGTCGTAAGGCAGCGTGACGTCCACGGCCTCCTCGACGAGCACGCGCTCGTCGCGCTCGGCCTCCAGCTCGACGGTGCGCGCGCCGAAGGCCTTGTTCACGGCGCCGCGGGCCTGGCCGACGCGCTTGCCGGCCTCTGCCTTCGCCTGTGGTGGCAGGGCGCCGATCTCGCGGTTGGCGAGCGCCAGGGGCGAGCGGTCGCCCATGTGCGCGGTCTTCGCCTCCCGCAGCGCGTCGAGGTCACCGGCGGAGGCGAAGGCGGCGAGCGCCTCGTCCCGCATGCGCTCGATCTCATCCGGTTTCAGTGCCTCGACCTCAACAGGGTCGTACGACTTGTTCGGTGCCGACATCTCTTCCCGTACTTCCGATGGCTGGCTGGTGGGTCCCCCGCGCGACACGCAGGGCGCGCTCGGCACAAGGACACAAAGGTGCCAAAGGACGAGTCTAAAGGTCGCTGGGGGTGGAGGGAGCCCGTGGGCCGCCTGGCGAGACGCTCCGCAGGGTTACTGCGTGAGGTACGCCGGCGCGGCGACGGGCAGGATAAATCGGAATTCGGCGCCGCCGCCGGGGCCGCGCCCGACCGTGATGGTGCCGCCGTGGGCTTCCACGATGCCCTTGACGATGTACAGGCCCAGACCGGTGCCGCCGCGCTTGCTGCCCCGCCAGAAGCGGGTGAAGACGCGGCGCATGGAGTCCTCGGGGATGCCGGGGCCTTCGTCGGTCACGGTGACGGCCGTACCCATCTCGTTGTCGTTCTTGGTCGCGGTGGCACCGGCAGGGGCGGGTGCCACCTCGATGGTGACCGTTCCCTCACCGTGCCGCACCGCATTTTCGAGAAGATTGCCGAGGATCTGATCGATTTTGTCGGGGTCTGCCCACAGATCGGGCAGCGGGCTCGCGACCCGTACGAGGAACCGGTCCGGTGCCTGGCCGTTCGCGGTGAGCGCCTGGACGTGCCGCGCCACGGCGGTGGCGATGTCCACGGGCTGCCGCCGCACCTCCAGCCGTCCCGAGTCGATCCGGGAGATGTCGAGCAGCTCGGCGATCAGCCGGGTGACCCGGTTGGCGTCGGCGTCGACGGTCTCCAGCATCAGCCGCTTCTGGTCGTCGGTGAACCGCTCCCACTTCGCCAGCAGGGTCGCGGTGAAGCCCTTGACCGAGGTGAGCGGGGAGCGCAGCTCGTGCGCGACGGTGGCGATCAGCTCGGCGTGGCTGCGCTCGGTGCGGCGCCGGGCCTCGGTGCCGCGCAGGCTCACCACGAGGCGGCTGAGCGGCCCGGTGGGGTGCGTACGGACGTAGCGGGCGGAGACCAGCACCTCGCGCCCGCCGGGGAGCAGCAGATTGCGCTCGGGCTGGCCGCGCCGGGTGGCGAGGCCGCCGTACGGATCGGTCAGCGCCCACCAGCGGCGGCCTTCGAGGTCCTCCAGGGGCAGCGCCTGCTCGATCCGGTCGCCGAGGGCCTTGCCCGGGTCCACGGCGGTGATCCGCGCGGCGGCCCGGTTGAAGCAGATGACCCGGCCCGCGTGGTCGGCGACGACCAGCCCGTCGGGCAGGTCGTCGGGGTCCATCCCGAAGCCCGCGCCGAGCAGGTCGCCCGGCCCGGCACTGTCCGTACCGACGGTCATGTCCCCGTACCCCACATCTCCGGTCGGCACAGTGGGCGCCCCCCGGGCCGCCACATTACTAGCTGGGGGTCACGGAGCGGCACCCTCCGGGCGCCCGCTGTGCACGCGCGGAGGCGTAGAGGCACACTGCGGCGGCCGTGGCGAGGTTGAGGCTCTCGGCCTTGCCGTGGATCGGGACGCGCACGACGGCGTCCGCGAGTGCGCGGGTCTCCTCCGGCAGGCCCCAGGCCTCGTTGCCGAACACCCATGCCGAGGGGCCGCCCATGGTGCCCGCGTCCAGCTCGGCGTCGAGGTCGTCCTCGCCCGCGCCGTCGGCGGCCAGGATCCGTACGCCCGCGGCGCGCAGCCCTTCAACGGCCTGCTCGACGGGGACGCCCACGGCCACCGGCAGGTGGAAGAGGGAGCCCACGGAGGCCCGTACGGACTTGGGGTTGTAGAGGTCCACGGAGGCGTCCGTCAGGATCACCGCGTCCGCTCCGGCGGCGTCCGCGCAGCGCAGCACGGTGCCCGCGTTCCCGGGGTCGCGGACGTGCGCCAGGACGGCGACCAGCTTCGGACCGGCCTTGAGGACCGACTCGAAAGAGGTGTCGAGGAAGTGGCAGACGCCGACCAGACCCTGCGGGGTGACCGTCTGGGAGACCTCGGCGAGCACCTCGTCGGAGGCGTAGTGCACGCGCGCGCCGGCGGCCAGGGCCGCCTCGACGATGTCGGCGTAGCGCTCGGCGGCCTCGACGGTCGCGAACAGCTCGATCAGGGTCGCGCCCGCCTCGCCGCGGTGCTCGGCGGCCTCGCGGACGGCCTGCGGGCCCTCGGCGATGAAGCGTCGCTCCTTGGTGCGGAAGTTCCGGCGCGCGAGCCGCCGGGCGGCGGCCACCCGGGGGGATCGCGGGGAGATCGGCTCGGCGGGGACGGGGGTGCCCATGGCGGTCGGCTCGCTTCCGTACGTACTGCGGGTCGCATCAGATCAGAACAGCTCGGAACAGCTCTGACCGGCCGGGAAGGCCGGTCAAACGCACCGGACCCGCAGGCACGAGGCCTGCGGGTCCGGGCTGTGGCCGGTGAGGGCCGGTGAGCCGGTGGGGGCTCGGGAAGGACGGACTGCTTAGGCAGCGGCCTTCGGGGCGTTGACGTCGGCCGGAAGCGCCTTCTGGGCGACCTCGACCAGCGCGGCGAACGCGTTGGCGTCGTTGACGGCCAGCTCGGCGAGGATCTTGCGGTCCACCTCGATGTTGGCGGCGTTCAGACCCTGGATGAGGCGGTTGTACGTCATGCCGTTCTGGCGGGCCGCAGCGTTGATGCGCTGGATCCACAGCCGACGGAAGTCGCCCTTGCGCTTCTTGCGGTCGTTGAAGTTGTAGACCAGGGAGTGGGTGACCTGCTCCTTGGCCTTGCGGTACAGGCGCGAGCGCTGACCGCGGTAGCCCTTGGCGGCCTCGAGGATCGCCCGACGCTTCTTGTGCGCGTTTACTGCCCGCTTGACGCGTGCCACTGTGTACTCCTTGTAGCGGGGCCGTGGATGTCTTCACACGGCCCGAATTCGATGGGGTCCCGGTCCTGACGTCCCGCTCCCCCGAACGGGGAGCGGAGGGACGTCACTTGCCGAGAAGCTTCTTGATCTTCGCGGCGTCGCCGGGGGCCATCTCCGCGGTGCCGGTCAGGCGGCGGGTGACACGGGACGACTTGTGCTCGAGCAGGTGGCGCTTGCCGGCGCGCTCACGGAGCACCTTGCCGGAGCCGGTGATCTTGAAGCGCTTCTTGGAACCGCTGTGCGTCTTGTTCTTCGGCATAGCGCCGTTATCTCCTCGTCGGTGGCGCTCCCACCGGTCCGGATGAACCAGGCTGGCGGGAGCGTCAATTGTGTCGGTTGAATCCGGAGCGGACTGCTCCGGACTCAGGCCTCGGCAGGGGCCTCGGTGGAGGCGTCCTCGGCCGGAGCGGCCTCGGCGGCGGGGGCGTCGTCGGCGACGACCTCGTCGGCTACGGCCTCATCGGCCTCGTCCGCGAGGAACTCGTCCTCGGAACCCTCGTCCGTGGCGGAGAGACCCTGGCGCTCGGCCTTGCGGGCGGCCTGCGCCTCACGGGCCTCGGCCATCGCCTCGGTCTTCTTCTTGTGCGGACCGAGAACCATGATCATGTTTCGGCCGTCCTGCTTCGGGTTCGACTCGATGAACCCGAGGTCCTCGACGTCCGAAGCCAGACGCTGCAGCAGTCGGTAGCCCAGTTCCGGGCGGGACTGCTCGCGACCACGGAACATGATCGTGATCTTGACCTTGTCGCCCTGCTTGAGGAACCGGACGACGTGACCCTTTTTGGTGTCGTAGTCGTGCGGGTCGATCTTCGGCCGGAGCTTCATCTCCTTGATGACCGTGTGCGCCTGGTTCTTGCGCGCCTCACGGGCCTTCATGGCCGACTCGTACTTGAACTTGCCGTAGTCCATGAGCTTGCAGACCGGCGGCCTGGCGGACGCCGCTACCTCGACCAGGTCGAGGTCGTACTCCTGCGCAAGCTCGAGCGCCTTCGCGAGCGGCACGATGCCGACCTGCTCGCCGCTCGGACCGACAAGTCGTACCTCGGGAACGCGAATCCGGTCGTTGATGCGGGGCTCGGTGCTGATGGATCCTCCTCGGTTGCACCACCACACGGCCGCCTGGCAGACAGCCGCGTAACGTCTCTGACGTGAGACCAACCGATCCGGAACATGAAAAATGCCCCGGGACGGGACACAGGCGGGGCTCCTTGGAAATACCGGAACACCACCGCATCACAACATCGCGGGGCGCAGCATCAGGCGGCTTTCCATCGTCCGTACGGAACGATGGATACTGCCTTGACCGGTGACCTGCCATCCCGGGGGACGACTAGGTGGGAGTACGGAGCCTCCACTTGTGGGCCGGACGCATGCGCATCCAGCCGGTCTGGTGACCCCAATATAGCAAGGGGTCTTCCCGGACGCTAACCCGGCCGTGAATCCGGCCATCGGCCCGGCCGCGGGGCGGCTGCGGGGCGGCCCCGCGGGCCGCGCACCGCACCCCGGTCCGTACCCCGGTCCGTACCCCCTCCGGCCCCGGCTTATCGTGAAGACATGACTGACGCGACGCCCCCCGACACCACCGAAGCCGACCAGGCTCCCGACTACGACGCCATGACCCGCGACATCGCGGACGTGCCCGCGGTCGAGGTGATCACCACGGTGGCCGTGCACCTGCTGAGCGCCGCCGCGGTCAACCTGGGCCTGGACAAGCCGGACTCCGAGCACAAGGACCTCGACGAGGCCCGCAAGCTGATCACCGCCCTGGCCGGGCTGGTCACGGCGAGCGCCACCGAGATCAGCTCCTTCCACGCGGCCCCGCTGCGCGACGGCCTGAAGTCGCTCCAGCTGGCCTTCCGCGAGGCCTCGCTGGTCCCGGACGAGCCGGGCCAGGGGCCGGGCGAGAAGTTCACGGGTCCGGTCTTCGGCTGAGCCCGTCCGCGGCCTGAGTGCCGCGAAAAGATCCCGGTGGGTTACCCGGTTTTCCGGGAACCCACCGGGATCTCGCGTTTTCAGCGGTCAGCCGCGGACGAAGAGGGGCTCTCCGGGAGCGGGCGCGTCCGCGGGCAGCAGGGCCAGGTCCAGCCCGCGCACCAGCCGGGCCCGCAGGGTCTCGTCGGCGGCCAGCGCCCGGGCGAGCGCCTGCGCGCTGCGCGCCGGGTCCGCGCCGTCGGCCAGCACGACGGCGAGGGTGCCGTCCGCGTCGGCGCCGCCCGGGCCGAGGTAGGACCGCAGGACGGCGTCCGTCGCGGCCACCGCCGCCCGTACGGCCCCGGTGACGGCCGGATCGGCGAGCGGACCGGCGTCCGTACGGCCTTCGGCCGCCGCGAGCAGCGCCGAGCCGGTCAGCTGGTAGGGCACCGGGCCGGCCAGGTCCAGCACGAGGGTGTCGGCCTTCTCGTGCGCGAGCGCCGCGAGGGCCTGGTGCAGCGGGACGGCCACGGGCCGGGCCGCCGGGTCCCACAGGGCCAGTGCGGCGGTCGAGGTGAAGGCGGGCAGCGCGCGCCGGTTGCCCGCCTTGAGGGTGGGGACGGCCATGTCGCTGCTCTTCTCGCGCTTCAGACCCGTCTCCGGGTCGGTCTCGGTCTCGCCGAGCACCGCGACGACCGGGACGAGCAGGCGGGCGTCCGCGAGGGCCGCCAGTACCTGCGACTCCTGGGTCCTGTCCTGGGCCCACGCGGCGAGGGCCGCGCTCAGCCGGGGATCGGCGGAGCCGTCGTCGTCGGAGAAACCGGGGTCTGGAATGTTCTTCTGGGCCACTTGCCCGACCCTATATCGCGGTGCGGGGCGCTTCCTCCGGCCGACGCCGCCGGAGCAGTACGGCCGCCAGCACGAGCAGCGCCGCCCCGGCGCCCGCCGCGACCGGCGCCGCGTACCGGGCGCGGCGCGCGGGGGGACGTACCGGCTCGGGTCCGGGACCGAAGTAGCGGCTCGGGGCCGGGACCGGGGCCGGGGTGACCGGTTGCGCCTTCAGCCCGTCGGCGGCCTGGAGGGCGGCGACCGGGTCGGCCATGCCGTGCCCGCGCGCGTCGTCGCGGCCGCCGCGGGGCGCGTCGGAGGCGGTGTCCTCCAGCAGCTTCTTGATCTGGGCCGGGGAGAGTTCCGGGTGCGCGGAGCGTACGAGCGCCACGACGCCCGAGACGGAGGCCGCGGCCGCGCTGGTGCCCCAGCCCTCGTAGTAGCCGCGGTCCGGGTCGGCGATGACGATGTCGACGCCGGGGGCGCTGACGGTGGCGTACCAGTTGCGGGTGGAGAAGGGGGCCTTGGCGCCCTTGCGGTCCACGGCGGTGACGGCGATCACGCCGGGGTAGGCGGCCGGGTAGGAGGTGTGGTCGCCCTGCTCGCCGCCGTTGCCCGCCGAGGCGACCACGACCACGCCCTTGGCCAGGGCGTACTGGACGGCCTCGTCCTCGGCGGCCTCGTGGTGGGCGGCCTGGCTGTCGTCGCCCAGGGACATGTTGATGACGTCGGCGCCGTGGTCGGCGGCCCAGCGGATGCCCTCGGCGAGGGCGCCGCCCTTGCTCTCGCGGGCCTTCGCCCGGCCCGGGTCGCCCTCCTCCAGGATCACCCGGACCGGCAGGATCTTCGCCTGCGGTGCGATGCCGATGACGCCCTGCTGCCGGTTGGGGCCGTGGCCGTGCCCGGCGATCACCCCGGCCATGGCGGTGCCGTGCCGGGCCCAGGCCCGGTCGCCGCGGGAGGCGCCCATGCCGATGAGGTCGGCGCCCTCCAGGACCTGGCCGGCCAGGTCGGGGTGGGTGGAGTCGACTCCGGTGTCGAGGACCGCGACCGTGATCCCGGCGCCCTGAGTGGTGCCCCAGGCCTCCTCCGCGCGCAGCGCGGTCAGGCCCCACTGGCGGTCGCGGATGGTGTCGGCGGCGGCGGGCGGTGCGGTGAGGGCCGCGCAGCCGAGGGCGAGCACGGCGCAGACGGCGGCGGAGCGGGTGGCCGAGGTGCGGGTGGCCGAGGCGCGGGGCCGGGGGGTCATCGGGGCGGCTCCGGGGTCGCGCGCGGGGTGGCCGTGGGCGGGGCGGCCAGGGTGCGCAGGGCGCGCTCGATCCGGTCCGCGACGCCCTTGGCCTCGTAGCCGAGGCCCGCCTGGGCGACGGCGCTGGTGTCGTCCTTCCGCACCGCGTCCCCCGCCGGGCGCGGCGCGGCGACCGGGCGGCCGTCCGCGAAGGCGGAGACGGCGTAGACGAGGACGGGCGCCTCGGGCAGGACCGACACCGTCCAGGCACCGCGCTGCCCGTCGGCGAACCCGTACCCGGGCGGGACCGGCAGCCGCCCCCGCAGCGTCGCCATCGCGGGCCCGTCCGCCGGGGTGAAGACCAGGCCGACCGAGACCAGGGCGCTGCGGGTGGCGTCGGTGTAGGTGGCGCGCAGCACGCGGGTGCAGCCGGTGGGCGCGAGCACGGCCCGCCAGTCGGCGGGCAGCGCGGCGTCGCACCCGGCGTCGGGGGCGAGGGCGACCCGGGTCCAGGTCCGGTCGGACCCGCCAGGTCCGGCGCCGCGGCCGTCGAGGACCGGCGGGAAGAGGGTGTCGACGGGGGTGTCCCGCCAGAGGGAGCCCGCCGAGCGGTAGGCGGCGGCGGGGGTCACGGGGCGCTGCCGTGCATGGTGGTCGGACCAGACGCCGAAGGCGGCGGCGCCGATCAGGGCGAGGCCGGCGGTGGCGGCGACCGTGGCGGCCGTCCGGCGGGCCAACCCGTGGCGTGCCGGGGCGGCTTCGCCGCCGGGTGCGCCCGGCTCGCCGGTGTCCCTGGCCCCTCCCGGGCCCGCGGGCGGGACGGTGTCCCGGTCGGACATGGTCATCCGGCGGCTCCGCCCCCGTTCCATCCCGTACCGTGCCTGCGGTTGCCTGCCCGTACTCTACGACGCCCCGCCCGTCCCCCACCCCCGACGTCCCCTCACCCCCCGGGCGGACCAGGGCCGCCCCACCGAGCAGGCCGGCCCCCCGGGCAGGCCCTCAAACGCCGGGCGGGCTGGACCCCGGGGCGGGCCGGAACCACCACATGCCGGTCGGGCTCGGGCCGAGTCGGCCGACGCAGCCTCCGGCGGGCCCTCAAACGCCGGGCAGGCTGAATGACGCACCCCAGCCCGCCCCACAAGCGCGGGTAAGCCCCCACCAGCCCCCCAGAGGGGGCCCCAGGGCCGAGCCGAGCCGAGCCGGTCCGGGCCACACCGGCCACTCCAGCCCCGCCGGCGATTGAGGCGCCCCCAGAGGGCACACCGGACGGACCGGAGCACAGGCACACCAGCCACCCCCAGCCCGCCCCGGGGCCGGACCGGGCCGAGCCGGGCCAACCCACACCAGCCACCCCCAGCCCCGCCGGCGATTGAGGCGCCCCCGGAGGGCACGCCGGACGGACCGGAGCACAGGCACACCAGCCACCCCCAGAGCGCCCCGGGGCCGGACCGGGCCGAGCCGGGCCAACCCACACCAGCCACCCCAGCCCCGCCGGCGATTGAGGCGCCCCCGGAGGGCACACCGGACGGGCCGGGGCACGGGCACACCAGCCACCCCCAGCCCGCCCCGGGGCCGGACCGGGCCGAACCGGGCCGAGCCAACCCACACCGGCCACCCCAGCCCCGCCGGCGATTGAGGCGCCCCCGGAGGGCACACCGGACGGGCCGGGGCACGGGCACAGCAGCCGCCCCCAGCCCGCCGGCGATTGAGGCGCGCCCGGGGCCCTACCCACTGGTAGACCGGCATGGCAAGCTGCGCCCATGACTTCCCCCGCCGCCGACCGGGCCCGTTACGACCGGGCCACCGCCCACCTCGACGCGCCGCTGGCCATCGTGGATCTCGACGCGTTCGACGCCAACGCCGACGACCTCGTGCGCCGGGCCGGCGGGAAGCCGATCCGGGTGGCGAGCAAGTCGGTCCGGTGCCGGGCCCTGCTCGAACGGGTGCTGGCCCGCCCGGGGTTCGCCGGGATCATGTCGTACACCCTCGCCGAGTCCCTGTGGCTGGCCCGCTCCGGTTTCGAGGACGTGCTCCTCGCCTACCCGTCCGCCGACCGCACCGGCTTCGCCGAACTCGCCTCCGACCCCAAGCTCGCCGCCACCGTCACCGTGATGATCGACGACCCGGCGCAGCTGGAGCTGATCGACCATTCCCGCGGCGACGGGACCGAGGAGATCCGGGTCTGCCTCGAACTGGACACCGCCCTGCACCTGTTGGGCGGCCTGGTCCGGGTCGGCGCCCGCCGCTCCCCGTTGCGCGAACCGGCCCAGCTGGCGGCACTGGCCCGCGCCGTCACCGCGCGCCCGGGTTTCCGGGTGGTCGGGCTGATGGGGTACGAGGGCCATGTGGCGGGCGTGGGCGACTCCCTGACGGGCCGTCCGTTGCGCTCGCGCGCGATCCGGCTGATGCAGGCCACGGCCCGCAAGGAGCTGGCGGAGCGGCGCGCGGAGACCGTACGGGCGGTGCGCGCGGTCGTCGGCGAGCTGGAGTTCGTCAACGGCGGCGGCACGGGCAGCGTGCAGCAGACGGCCGCCGAGCACGCGGTGACGGAGATCGCCGCCGGGTCGGGTCTCTACGTACCGCGCCTGTTCGACAACTACACGTCGTTCCGCGGCCGTCCGGCGGCCCTGTTCGCGCAGCCGGTGGTCCGGCGCCCGGGCGTCGGGGTGATCACCGTCCTGGGCGGGGGCTATCCGGCCTCGGGCGCGGCGGGCGCCGACCGGCTGCCGCAGCCGTACCTGCCGCAGGGCCTGCGCTACGACGCGCAGGAGGGGGCCGGTGAGGTGCAGACCCCGCTGCTCGGCGCGCCCGCGGACGACCTGCGGATCGGTGACCGGGTGTGGTTCCGGCACGCGAAGGCCGGGGAGCTGTGCGAGCGCTTCGACGCGCTGCACCTGGTCGAGGGCGACCGGGTGACGGCCACCGCCCCGACGTACCGGGGCGAGGGCCGTACCTTCCTCTGACCCGACGAGGAGGGGTCTAGAAGACGGAGTCCGTCTGGTTCGGGATGACGCTGGTGTCACCGCGCAGCACCGGACCGGGCGTTCCGTCGTGTCCGGTGAAGCCCGTGGTCGCGCACGGGTACTGGGCGGCCTTCTGCTTCTTCGGCTCGATGAACATCGGGTTGACGATCCAGCGGCCGTCGCTGTTGTCGTAGGCCCGGCACATCAGCTCGTTCTTGTTGCGGTTCAGGACCAGCCGCAGGCCGGTCGCGTCGCGCAGGAACGAGACGTCGGTGTCGGAGTCCCCGGCGGCGAAGACCTGGCGGCGGTTGGCGGGCTGGACCTTCTCGGCGGCCGCGCCGCGCACCCCGAAGATCTCCTTGTTGATCCAGCAGCGCTTGCCGTCGACGTAGGTGATCATCGTGTCGTCGCCGTCGCGCACCGAGCCGCAGCCCTGGAGGTGCGGGGTGAAGGTGCCGTCGTGCGCGGTGGTGTTGCGGATGCCGATGACGTGGTCGGCGGCCACGCCGACGCCCTTGGCCCACACCTCGACGACCGGCTGCGGCGAGGCCGAGCTGATCCAGACGTCGAATCCGGCCTTCCGCAGGCCGTCGATCAGGTCCTTCTGCTGGTCGTAGTAGCGCACCCAGCCGGTGGCGGTGGCGCTGCCCACCTGCTGGGTGGTGCCGACGGGCGCGGCGAGGTTCTCGGTGCGCGCGGCGGTGGCGAAGGAGCGGACCTCGCGGGCGGTGTAGCCCTGGGTCAGCTGGGGCAGCCAGGCGTACGCGGGCTCGATGGTCCGGCGGTCCCAGCCCGCGAAGGCGGCGGCGCCGGCCTTGGTGGCGGCGGTGCCGTAGACGGCGTTGATCTCGTCGGCGCAGCGGATGCCCCGGGGGGTGCCGTCGCCGGTGGGCAGCGGGGCCCCGGGGCGGGCGAGCGCGCCGCAGGCGTCGGCGAGGGCCGCGGTGGCGGCCGGGGTGAGGTAGCGGCTGGTGGTGCTCCAGTCGCCGCGCGCGGGCTGGCGGATCTTGCCGTTGCGCAGCATCCAGAACATGGTGGCGTCGCCGACGTCGTTCTTGACGACGGTGTTGTCCCAGTCGAAGACGGCGACGGGCTTGTCGCGGCTGGGGCGGTACGGGTTGCACCGGCCGTACTGGTCGATCAGCTGCTGGAGGCGGGCCTGGTTGTCGCCGTACCAGCCGGCGCCGACCTTCGGGGTGGTGCAGTGGGTGCCGGGGCGGGCCGCCTGGGCGGCGGGCGCGGCGGCCACGAGGGTGCCGGCGGCTATCGCGACGGCGGCGCCGACGGCCTGGAGCCGTCGTGCGGTGCTGGGCTGGGTCACTGAGGTGAACGCTCCTGATTCTTACGAAGATCGTCGCGGACGATAGAGCACGACAGCCGGGCGTCGCGCGACGCCCGGCTGTCGGGAGGGTGCTGTCCAGGTGAACGCTCGGGGGCGGTGGCTCCCCGGGGCGCTGACCGGGCCTACAGCGGGGTGACGTACGCGCCCGCGATGCCGCCGTCGACCAGGAAGTCGGTGGCGTTGACGAAGGAGGAGTCGTCGCTGGCGAGGAAGGCGACGGCGGCGGCGATCTCGGTGGGTTCGGCGAAGCGGCCGACCGGGATGTGCACGAGGCGGCGCGCGGCGCGCTCCGGGTCCTTGGCGAACAGCTCCTGGAGCAGCGGGGTGTTGACCGGTCCCGGGCACAGGGCGTTGACCCGGATGCCCTCGCGGGCGAACTGCACGCCCAGTTCGCGGGACATGGCCAGCACGCCGCCCTTGGAGGCGGTGTAGGAGATCTGGGAGGTGGCGGCGCCCATGATGGCCACGAAGGAGGCCGTGTTGATGATGGATCCGCGGCCCTGGCGCTGCATGTAGGGCAGGGCGGCCTTGCAGCACAGGTAGACGGAGGTCAGGTTGACGTCCTGGACCCGCTTCCAGGCTTCCAGGCCGGTGGTGAGGATCGAGTCGTCGTCCGGGGGCGAGATGCCCGCGTTGTTGAAGGCGATGTCGACGGAGCCGTAGGTGTCGAAGGCGGTCTTGAAGAGGGCCTCGACCTCCTCGGGGCTGGTGACGTCGACCTTCACGAAGGTGCCGCCGACCTCTTCGGCGGCGGCCTTCCCGGCGCTCTCGTCGATGTCGCCGCAGACGACGTTGGCGCCCTCGGAGGCGAGGCGGCGGGCGGTGGCGAGGCCGATGCCGCTGCCGGCTCCGGTGATGACGGCGGTGCGGCCGACGAGGCGGCGGCAGATGATCTCTTCGTTGGACATGCTGGTCAGGCCTCCGTGCTGATGAAGACGTTCTTGGTCTCGGTGAATGCGGTGAGGGCGTCGGGTCCGAGTTCGCGGCCGAGGCCGGACTGCTTGTACCCGCCGAAGGGGGTCCAGTAGCGGACGCTGCTGTGGGAGTTGACGGAGAGGTTGCCCGCGGCGACGGCGCGCGAGACGCGCAGGGCGCGGCCCACGTCGCGGGTCCAGAGGGAGCCGGAGAGCCCGTATTCGGTGGCGTTGGCCAGCCGTACGGCGTCCTCCTCGTCCTCGAAGGGCAGGACGACGGCGACCGGGCCGAAGACCTCTTCGGCGGCGACGGGGGCGGTGGGGTCGACCCCGGTCACCAGGGTGGGCGGGTACCAGAAGCCGGGGCCTTCGGGGGCGGCGCCGCGGACCGCGGTGAGGTCGTCGGTGACGTAGGACCGTACGCGCTCCAGCTGGGCCCGGGAGATCAGCGGGCCCATCTGGGTCTTCTCGTCGGCCGGGTCGCCGACGACGACGCCCTCGATCCCGGGGGCGATCAGGTCGAGGAAGCGGTCGTACACGGAGCGCTGGACCAGGATGCGGGTGCGGGCGCAGCAGTCCTGGCCGGTGTTGTCGAGGAAGGCCATCGGGGCGGCGGCCGCGGCGGCTTCGAGGTCGGCGTCGGCGAAGACGATGTTGGGGCTCTTGCCGCCGAGTTCGAGGGTGACGCGCTTCACCCGTTCGGCGCACTTGGCCATGATCTGCTTGCCGACTCCGGTGGAGCCGGTGAAGACGATCTTCGCGACCCCGGGGTGTTCGACGAGCGCGTTGCCCGCGACCGGTCCCCGGCCGGGCAGCACCTGGAAGAGGTGTTCGGGCAGACCGGCCTCCAGGGCGAGTTCGGCCAGTCGCAGCGCGGTGAGCGGGGTGGTCTCGGCGGGCTTGAGGATGACGGCGTTGCCCGCGGCGAGGGCGGGCGCCAGGCCCCAGGCCGCGATCGGCATGGGGAAGTTCCAGGGGGCGATCACGCCGATGACGCCGAGGGGTTCGAGGAAGGTGACGTCGAGGCCGCCGGCCACCGGGATCTGCCGCCCGGAGAGCCGCTCCACTCCCCCGGCCGCGAATTCGAGCAGGTCGCGCACGTTGCCCGCTTCCCAGCGGGCGTTGCCGATGGTGTGGCCGGCCTCGCGGACCTCCAGCCAGGCGAGCTCCTCGCGGTGCTCGTCCACCGCGGCGGCGAAGCGGCGCAGCAGCCGGGCCCGGTCGGCGGGCGCGGCGGCGGCCCAGCCGCGCTGGGCCGCGGTGGCCCGTACGACGGCGGCGTCGACATCGTCCCGTGTGGCGGCCGGGACGGTGGCGACGACCTCCTCGGTGGCCGGGTTCAGTACGTCCAGCGCATCGGATGACACGTGGTGCCCTCTCAGTGGTGGTTGACCTGGGTGGTTCACCTGCTCTTACCGGGACCTACAGGCGTTCGAAGGAGCGGCGCAGCTCCCAGTCGGTCACGGCGGAGTCGTAGGCGTCGAGTTCGACCCGGGCCATGTTCCGGTAGTGGGCGACCACTTCGGGGCCGAAGGCGGCCTTGGCGATCTCGCTGTTCTCCCACAGCTCGGCGGCCTCGCGCAGGGTGGTGGGGACGTGCGCGTAGTCGGCGGTGTAGGCGTTGCCCGCGCAGGCCTCAGGGAGTTCCAGGCGGTTCTCGATGCCGTAGAGGCCGGCCGCGACCAGACCGGCGACGGCCAGGTACTGGTTGACGTCGCCGCCCGGGAGGCGGTTCTCGAAGCGCATGGAGCGGCCGTGGCCGACCACCCGGAGGGCGCAGGTCCGGTTGTCCACGCCCCAGGCGACGGCGGTCGGCGCGAAGGATCCCGGCCGGAAACGCTTGTACGAGTTGATGTTGGGGGCGTAGAGAAGGGAGAAGTCCCGCAGCGCGGCCAGCTGACCGGCCAGGAAGTGACGCATCACCGGTGACATTCCGCCGTGTGCGTCATCCCCCTCGCCCTCGCCCGCCATCACGTTGCGTCCGTCGGCGTCGTTGAGCGAGAGGTGGATGTGACAGGAGTTGCCCTCGCGCTCGTCGTACTTGGCCATGAAGGTGAGCGAGACACCTTCCTGGGAGGCGATCTCCTTGGCCCCGGTCTTGTAGACCGCGTGCTGGTCACAGGTGACCACGGCTTCGTCGTAGCGGAAGGCGATCTCGTGCTGCCCGAGGTTGCACTCGCCCTTGGCCGACTCGACGACCAGGCCCGCGGCCTGCATCTCGTTGCGGATCCGGCGCAGCAGCGGCTCGATCCGGCCGGTGCCGAGGACGGAGTAGTCGATGTTGTACTGGTTGGCCGGGGTCAGGTGGCGGTAGTTGGCGTCCCAGGCCTGCTCGTAGGTGTCCTGGAAGACCATGAACTCCAGCTCGGTGCCCACCATCGCGGTGTACCCGTGCCCGGCGAGGCGCTCCAGCTGGCGCCGCAGGATCTGGCGGGGCGCGGCGACGACGGGCGAGCCGTCGTTCCAGGCGAGGTCCGCGAGGACCAGCGCGCTGCCCGGGTTCCAGGGGATGCGGCGCAGGGTGGCCAGGTCGGGGTGCATGGCGAAGTCGCCGTAGCCCCGGTCCCAGGAGGACATCTCGTACCCGTCGACCGTGTTCATGTCGGTGTCGACGGCGAGCAGGTAGTTGCAGCCCTCGGTGCCGTGGGACATGACCTCGTCGAGGAAGAACTGTGCGGCGAACCGCTTGCCCTGGAGCCGCCCCTGCATGTCGGGGAAGGCCAGGACCACTGTGTCGATCTCGCCGTCGGCGACAAGGGCGCGAAGCTCCTCGGGCGCGAGCGGCGGCATGCGGTCTACCACGGGAATCTCTCCTTCGGTGAGCCGAGGAGGCCTAAGGTATTGAATAGAACCATTGCTTGGGAAGGGGAGGAGCCGACATGACGAACAACGTGGCGGACGGTGCGGGCGACGGTGGCGCGATCGCGCGGCTGAATCCCGTACTGCGTCAGGTGCGGGCGGGCAACGGTTTCGAGGAGGCCCTGGAGCAGATCCTCCAGGTGGTCCGGCTGGGCCTGGTGCCCGGCGGCGAACGGCTGCCGCCGGAGCGCGAGTTGGCCGAGCGGATGGGGATCAGCCGGGTCACCCTGCGCGAAGTCCTGAAGGTACTCCAGGACCAGGGGCTGGTGGAGGCGCGGCGCGGGCGGTACGGCGGAACGTTTGTGCTCCACCGCCCCGACACCCCCGCCGGCGGCACCGAGGAGGAGCTGCGCCGCCGCGTCGCGGGCGTGGACATCGAGGACGCGCTGCGCTTCCGCGAGGTGCTGGAGACCGGTGCGGCCGGGCTGTGCGCGGCGCAGGGCCTGGACGACGCCCAGGCGGACCGGCTGCGCGGCGCGCTCGCCGCGACCCACGACGCCCCGCTCGCGGACTACCGGCGGCGCGACACCCTCTTCCACCTGACCCTGTGCGAACTGGCGGGCTCGGCCACCCTGACGGCCCAGTACGCGGCCGTCCGGGCCACCGTCAACGACCTGCTGGACTGCATCCCGCTGCTGGTGCGCAACCTCGAACACTCGCAGCAGCAGCACACCGCGCTGGTGGAGTCGGTCCTGGAGGGGGACGCGGAGGCGGCGCGCGAGGTGATGCGGGAGCACTGCGGGGGCACGGCGGCGCTGCTGCGGGGGTTCCTGGCCTGAGGAGGGCCGGGAGAGGGTTTCGTAACCGCCGTTTAACGCAGGGGTCTTGCGCGCTCCACCCGCTTACCGCAAAGGTACGCCCCACAACCATTGCCCTAGGCAGGAGCGCACATGGCCGACGACCTCGATGCCCGGCTGACCAAAGCCGGACCCGGACCCACTCCGTCCCCCGATGGCGGGGACGGCGCCGGGGACGACTACCTGGAACGCCGCACCCTGCGCCGCGGCAGCGCCGGCTGGCTGCTGCTCACCGGTCTCGGCGTCGCCTACGTCGTCTCCGGAGACTTCTCCGGCTGGAACGTCGGCCTGAGCAAGGGCGGCTTCGGCGGCCTCGCCATCGCCACCGTCCTCATGGGCGCCATGTACGCCTGCCTGGTCTTCTCCCTCGCCGAACTCTCCACCATCCTGCCCACCGCGGGCGGCGGCTACGGCTTCGCCCGGCGCGCGCTGGGCCCCTGGGGCGGCTTCCTCACCGGTACCGCCATCCTCATCGAGTACATCCTCGCCCCGGCCGCGATCGTCATCTTCATCGGCGACTACGTCGAATCCCTCGGCCTGTTCGGACTCACCTCCAGCTGGCCCGTCTACCTCGGCTGCTTCGTGATCTTCATCGGCGTGCACCTGTGGGGCGTGGGCGAGGCGCTGCGCTTCAGCCTCGTCGTCACCGCGATAGCCGTCGCCGCCCTGCTGATCTTCGCCTTCGGCGCCCTCACCGACTTCTCCGTGAGCGGCCTCGACGACATCGCCGTCGACACGGCCGCGGCCGGCTCCAGCTCCTGGCTGCCCTACGGAGTCCTGGGCATCTGGGCCGCGTTCCCCTTCGGCATGTGGTTCTTCCTCGGCGTCGAAGGCGTACCGCTCGCGGCCGAGGAGGCCAAGGACCCGGTCCGCTCCATGCCGAAGGCCCTCGCCATCTCCATGGGCATCCTGGCCCTGCTCGCCCTGATCACCTTCTTCGCCGCGACCGGCGCGCAGGGTGCGGACGCGGTCAAGGACGCGGGCAACCCGCTCGTCGTGGCGCTGGAGGGGACGGGCGGCCCGACCCCCCTGAGCCGGTTCGTCAACTACGCGGGCCTGGCCGGGCTGGTGGCCTCCTTCTTCTCCCTCATCTACGCCGGTTCGCGCCAGCTCTTCGCCCTCTCCCGCGCGGGCTACCTGCCCCGCTTCCTCTCCCTGACCAGCAGCCGCAAGGCCCCCTACCTCGGCCTGGTCATCCCCGGCGCGATCGGCTTCGCGCTCGCCGCGGCCACCGGCGACGGGGCCCGGATGCTCAACATCGCCGTCTTCGGCGCGACCATCTCGTACGCCCTGATGGCGCTCTCGCACATCGTGCTGCGCCGCCGGGAGCCGGACCTGGAACGCCCGTACCGCACGCCGGGCGGAGTGGTCACCTCGACGGTGGCCTTCGTACTCGCCCTGTCGGCCCTGGTCGCCACCTTCCTGGTGGACAAGGACGCGGCATTCATCGCACTCGCCGTGTACGCCGTCGCCCTCGCCTACTTCGCGTTCTACAGTCGGCACCACCTGGTGGCCTCGGCGCCCGAGGAGGAGTTCGCGGCTCTGGCGGCAGCCGAGGCGGAACTGACCCGGGACTGACACGCTCGTCCCATCCGTTGCTCTTCTCTGGAGGTAGGCACCGTGCCCAGGCCGCTCATCGGCATCACCACCTATGTGGAGGCGTCCACCCGTTACGGCGCGTGGGACCTCCCGACCGCCCTCGTACCCACCGGGTACTACGAGCTCGTCCAGGCGTCCGGCGGCACCGCGGTGCTGCTCCCGCCGGACGAACCCGGGGAGGCGGCCGCGGTCCTGAGCCGACTGGACGGCCTGGTCGTCGCGGGCGGCCCCGATGTGGACCCGGTCCACTACGGAGCCCCCCGCGACCCCCGTACGGGCGCCCCCGCGACCGTGCGCGACGCCTGGGAACTCGCCCTGATCCGGGCCGCCCTGGCCGAGGGCACCCCGCTGCTCGGGATCTGCCGGGGCATGCAGGCGCTGAACGTGGCCCTGGGCGGGACGCTCGTCCAGCACATCGACGGGCACGCGGGGGTTCCGGGGCCGGTGGCCTGGCACGCGGTGCGGCCGGTGCCGGGGACGCGGTACGGGGGGCTGGTGCCGGAGGTGGCCGAGGTGCCGACGTACCACCACCAGTGCGTGGACCGGCTGGGGGCGGGCCTGATCGCCTCCGCGCACGCGATGGACGGGACGGTGGAGGCCATCGAGCTCCCGGCCGACGACGCCGCCTGGGCCCTGGGCGTCCAGTGGCACCCCGAACGCGACAAGGACACCCGCGTCATGTCCGCCCTGATCACCGCCGCCACCCGCATCCCGGCCACCCTCCCCTGACCCCGGCCCCCTCCGGGCGCGCCTCAAACGCCGACGAGGCTGCTTCGCCCCTCCATGACGGCCGGCACCACCCGCTGCGCCTCCGGCGGGCCCTCAAACGCCGGGCAGGCTGAATTTGCCCGGCATCACCCGGGGCGGCCGCCCCGAAGGCCAAGATCCGCAGCACCGGCCGTTGCGCCCCTGGCAGGCCCTCAAACGCCGGGCGGGCTGAATCGCCCGCCCGGCCCGGCCGCCGACGGCCGACAGCAGCCAATTCCAGCCCCGCCGGCGTTTGAGGCGCCGCCGGAGGCAACAAGCCCCAGCGGGCCCGAAGCGGCACCCGCCCCACCAGGGGCACCCCCAGCCCCGCCGGCGATTGAGGCGGGCCAGGGGGCGGGACGGGCGCGGGGTCAGGACGGGGTGCCGCGGGTCAGGGAGAGGAGGTCGCGGGCCGGGCCCGCGGGTCGGGTGCCGGCGGGCCAGACGGCCCGCAGCGACCGCCCCAGCGGCTGCCCGGTGACCGAGACCGCCACCAGCCGCCGCCCGGCCAGTTCCTCCCGCACCGCCAGCTCGGAGAGCACGCACGGCCCCGCCCCGCTGACGGCCGCCGCCTTGACCGCCGTGGTCGAGGCGAGTTCGAGCAGCGGCCGCGCCAGCCCCCCGCTCCCGGCCAGCGCCGCGTCCAGCACCTGCCGCGTGCCCGACCCGCGTTCCCGCAGGATCAGCGGGGTCGCGGCCAGTTCGGCGGCCGTCACCTCACCGGACCGCCGCCGTGCCCACGGGTGGGTGGGGGCGACCGCCACCACCAGCCGGTCCTGGGCGATGACCACCGCGTCCAGCCCGTCCGGCACGGCCAGCCCTTCGACGAAGCCGAGGTCCGCCTCGCGCGCGAGCACCCGTTCCGCGACCAGCGCCGAGTTGTCGGCCTGGAGGGACACCGCCGTGCCGGGCCGGGCCGCCCGCAGGGCGATCAGCCAGCCGGGCAGCAGGTATTCGGCGATGGTCATGCTGGCCGCCACCCGCAGCCGCGAGTCCCGTGCCCCCCGTAGCGCCTGGGCCCCCGCGTCGAAGGCTTCCGCCGCCTCCACGATCCGGCGCGCCCAGTCGGTGACGAGCGCGCCCTGCGCGGTGAGCGTGGAGCCGCGCGGCGTACGGTCCACCAGCGCCACCCCCAGCCGGGCCTCCATCGCCCGGATCCGGCTGCTCGCGGCGGGCTGGGTGATGCCCACTTCCCGCGCGGCGGCGCCCAGGCTGCCGACGCGCGCCACCGCGATCAGCAGTTCCAGCGCGCCCAGGTCCGGCACCCGGTGCGAGAGCGGAACCACCACGCGTTCGCCATGTCCGCCGCTGACGCCCTCGTCTCCAGTCATAAGGTCAGTTTATGACCTCATAGCAAGGCGACCCCTGCCGTCCACCCCGACCCGGGCGCACTCTGGATTCATGGCCACCATCTCGCACCCCCGCCCCACCGCCCACCAGGCACCCCAGGCCCCCGGAACCGCCACCACCCCCCGGCGCCCGTTCTCCGCCCTGCGTCACCTCGGCCCGAACTGGTACGCCTCCGTCATGGGCACGGCGATCATCGCCAACGCCGGTGCGACCCTCCCCTACCAGCTCCCCGGCCAGCGGGTGGCCTGCCAGGCCGTCTGGGCCCTGTCCGCGGCCCTCCTGCTCGTCCTGCTCACCGCCCGCGGCGGCCACTGGCTGCACCACCGCGACCAGGCCCGCGCCCACCTGCTGGACCCCGCCATGGCCCCCTTCTACGGCTGCCTGTCGATGGCCCTGCTCGCGGTCGGCGGCGGCACCCTGATCGTCGGCAAGGACCTCATCGGGATGCCCGCCGCGATCGCCGCGGACACCGTGCTCTTCACCGCCGGTACCGCGATCGGCCTGGCGATGGCCGTGACCGTGCCCTACCTGATGGTGGTCCGGCACAAGGTGGAGCCCTCCCAGGCCTCCCCCGTCTGGCTGCTGCCCCTGGTCTCCCCCATGGTCTCGGCCGCGCTCGGCCCCCTGCTGATACCCCACCTGCCCGAGGGGCAGCCCCGTGAGGCGATGCTGCTGGCCTGCTACGCGATGTTCGGCGTCAGCCTGCTCGCCACCCTGCTGATGCTCCCCCTGGTCTTCGGCCGGCTGATCATGCAGGGGCCCCTGCCCCTCGCGCTCACCCCCACCCTGTTCCTGGTCCTGGGTCCCCTGGGGCAGTCCACCACCGCCGTGAACCAGCTCGCCGACATGGCTCCCCGGTCGATCGGGGCGCCCTACGCCGAGGGCCTCGGCGCCTTCGCCGTCGTCTACGGGGTCCCCGTCATGGGATTCGCCCTGCTGTGGCTCGCGCTCGCCGTCGCCATGCTGGTCCGGGCGGCCCGGCGCGGCATGGGCTTCGCGATGACCTGGTGGGCCCTGACCTTCCCCATCGGCACCTGTGTCACCGGCGCGGCGGGCCTGGCCCGGCACACCGGGCTGGACGCCTTCGCCTGGCTGGCCGCTGCCCTGTTCGTCCTGCTGGTCGGTGCCTGGCTGACCGCCGCGTTCCACACCCTGCGCGGCCTCGCCGCCGGCCGCCTGCTGGCCGCCCCCCGCTAGAAGCGGCGTACTAGAACCGGCGCGCCGCCCGCAACGCCTCCCCCAGCACCACCGGAGCCTCCGCCAGGGAGGGCCCGTACCAGGTCAGGTGCCGGCCGCTGACGAGGGCGGCGGGCAGACCGGGGAAGGCCTCCGGGCCGTCCCCGGCGCCGAACCGGTAAGGCTCGTCCGGCAGCACCACCAGGTCGCAGCCCGCGGCGCGCAGCTCCTCCGCCGGCACCCGCGGATACCGCTCGGCGTGATCGGCGTACGCGTTGCGCACCCCGAGGCGGG
Source organism: Streptomyces sp. NBC_00536 (assembly GCF_036346295.1). Lineage (NCBI taxonomy): Bacteria > Bacillati > Actinomycetota > Actinomycetes > Kitasatosporales > Streptomycetaceae > Streptomyces > Streptomyces sp. NBC_00536. Next base: position 1,717,267 of record NZ_CP107819.1, read on the forward strand.
CCAGCAGATCGCCCGCGAAGGTGTCCCGGCCCAGCACCATCCAGGGCCGCCGCCACACCGGTACGAACGCGCTCCACGCGCCCACCGGCTGCGCCCGCGCCCACGCGGCCCCGGCGTCCGCCAGCCAGCCGGGCCGGGCCAGCCCGAGGCCGTCGGTGAAGAGGCCTTCCAGCTCCCGCAGCGCGCCGGGCAGGTCGCGGATCTCGGTGACCAGGACCCGTAGCCCGGCGGCGCGCAGGGCGTCGAGGTCCGGGGCCCGGTTCTCCTCCTCGTTGGCGAGGACGAGATCCGGGCGCAGCGCCACGACGGCGGGCACGTCCGGGTTCTTCGTGCCGCCGATCCGCACCGCCGCACCGAGGTCCGCGGGGTGCGTGCACCAGTCGGTGACGCCCACCAGCAGCCCCGGCGCGCTCACCGCGACCGCCTCGGTCAGGGAGGGCACCAGGGAGACGACGCGGGGGCCCCGGACGCCGGTCAGTGTTCCGGCGAGGGGGGTTCGGAGGTGGCGTGGATGTGGTCGCCGACGGCGACGACGAGGAGCTTGGTGTCCTCGGTCATGGCCCGCCAGCGGTGCCGCACCCCGCCGGAGAGGAACAGCGCGTCGCCGCACTCCAGCCGGTACGCCCGCCCCTCGGCCTCGACCTGGCAGGACCCGGAGACCACGTACATCAACTCGTCGTTGCGGTGCTGGTACTCGCGGCCCGCGTCCCGGTCCCCGGTGAACTCCAGGGCGTGCAGCTGGTGGTGTCCGCGCACCAGGGGGCGTACGCCCGGCGCCGGGTCCAGGCCGTCGTCATCGGCGGCGCTGACGAGGTCGACCGTGCGCGCCGTGTCGGACGCGGCCAGCAGTTCGACGGCCGTGGTCTCCAGCGCGTCCGCGACCCGTTCCAGGGAGCGCATGCTGGGCCGGGCCCGTTCGTTCTCTATCTGGCTCAGGAAGGGCACCGAAAGTCCGCTGCGCGCCGAGACGGCGGCGAGGGTGAGCCGCAGCGCGCGGCGCCGCTTGCGCACGGCCACGCCCACCCGGAGCGGTTCCTTGGTGTCCCTTTCCTTTTCCTTGTCGTCCATGGCGGGGCTGCCCTCCCCTTGTCCGTCGCACATAGGTGTGCTGTAAGCACCTTACGCAGCATCGGCCTCGCGCACCGCTCGCACGACCCGACCGTACCGGGGCACCGGCGAATTCCGAGCGGTATTCCAGTGACGGATGGTCGCGTTCCGGCCGTGGCCGGTCGCGGTGGGTGACGGAAGTGGCGCAGGGTGCCCGTGGGCGCCCGTGGGTACCGGTGGCTGTCAGTGGACTGCGGCATCATCGTCAGCGTGACCCGACGCCTGATGCTCCTCGACACCGCTTCCCTGTACTACCGCGCCTACTTCGGCGTTCCGGACTCCGTCCGGGCGCCCGACGGGACCCCCGTCAACGCCGTGCGCGGGCTCCTCGACTTCATCGGACGCCTGGTCCAGGACCACCGGCCGGACGATCTGGTGGCCTGCATGGACGCGGACTGGCGGCCGCACTGGCGGGTGGAGCTGATCCCCTCGTACAAGGCGCACCGCGTCGCCGTGGAGACGGAGACCGGTCCCGACGAGGAGGAGACCCCGGACACCCTGGCCCCGCAGGTCCCCATCATCGAGGCCGCGCTCGACGCCTTCGGCATCGCCCGGGTGGGCGTCGCGGGCTACGAGGCGGATGACGTGATCGGCACCCTGACCGCGCGGGCCACCGGCCCGGTGGACATCGTCACCGGCGACCGGGACCTCTACCAGCTGGTGGACGACGCGAAGGCACGGCGCGTGCTGTACCCGCTGAAGGGCGTCGGCACCCTCCAGGTGACCGACGAGGCGTGGCTGCGCGAAAAGTACGGAGTGGACGGCCCCGGTTACGCCGACTTGGCATTGTTGCGCGGCGATCCGAGCGACGGCCTTCCGGGGGTCCCCGGAGTGGGTGAGAAGACCGCCGCGAAACTGCTCGACGCCTACGGTGACCTGGCCGGAATCCTCGCAGCGGTGGCCGATCCGACGTCGAAACTGACCCCCACGCAGCGCAAGCGGCTGGATGAGGCCCGGCCGTACCTCGCGGTGGCCCCCAAGGTGGTCCAGGTGGCCCGTGACGTGCCGCTTCCCGCCTTCGACCCGGCGCTTCCGGCCGCCCCGGCGCACCAGGACGTGGTGGACGCACTTGGTCACCGATGGGGCCTGGGCGGCGCAGTTGCGCGGCTCACCACCGCACTTCGACCCTGAGGTGGTAACTTAGGTAATCCTAAGTTTCAGGGGAAGCATCACGGGACACCGGGGAGACGCCGTGGCAGAAGGACGTGCTCGCAGGATTGCCACCGCCGAGGTGGTTCGGACCGAGCGACTGGGCGCCCACATGGTGCGCGTCATCCTCGGCGGAGAAGGCCTTGCCGCGCGGTTCACGGTCGGGGACTTCACCGACCACTACGTGAAACTGCTCTTCGCCCCCGAGGGCGTCACCTACGCCGAACCCTGGGACCTGGAGGGCATCAGAGCCACCCACCCCCGCGACCAGTGGCCCCGGCAGCGCGCCTACACGGTGCGCGCCTGGGACCCGGCGCACCACGAGCTGACCATCGACTTCGTCGTCCACGGCGACGAGGGCCTGGCCGGCCCGTGGGCGGCGCGGGTCCAGCCCGGCGAAACGGTCCGCTTCCTGGGCCCCGGCGGCGCCTACGGCCCCGACCCGACGGCCGACTGGCACCTGCTGGCCGGTGACGAGGCCGCCCTTCCCGCGATCGGCGCCACGATGGAGCACATGCCGGTGGGCGCCGAGGTGATCGCGCTGGTGGAGGTCTCCGGCCCGGACGACGAGCAAAAGATCGCCACCCCGTGCGGGATCACCCCGATCTGGATCCACCGGGGCGAGCGCCCGGTGGGCGAGGCCCTGGTCGAGGCCGTCACCTCCCTGCAGTTCCCGGCGGGCCGGGTCCAGGCCTTCGTGCACGGCGAGGCGGGCTTCGTCAAGGAACTCCGCCGCCACCTGCGCACCGAGCGCGGCATCCCGGCCAAGCAGCTCTCGATCTCGGGCTACTGGCGCCTGGGCGAGACCGACGAGGGCTGGCGCGCGATCAAGCGCGACTGGAACGCCCAGGTCGAAGCCGAGCAGGAGCCCGTGCGCGCCTGACACCCCACGGGGTACGGGCGCCTGCCCCCCGAGCACGGGCGCCCGGCCCCGGTACGGGTCCCCCGCGCGCGGGGGCCCGTACCCGCGGGCCCGGGCACCACGGGGTGTTCACGCGCGGCCGGTGACGGCCGGCGGGCCGCATACGCTGGCCCCGATGAAACGCAGAGCCCAGACCCCCGCCGCCGCCCCGCTGCCCCAGATCGACGGCATCGACCCGGTCCGGCTCCGGATGCACCGGGACACCCCGTACGCCGACATCGGCACCTTCCTCCAAGCGCACTACGCGGGCACCTCCGGAGCCGAGCCGATGGCGCGGCTGCTGCGCGCGGGCCGGGTCTTCGGGGCCGACGGGCGGGCCCGCCAGGCGCACGACCCGTACGAGCCGGACGCCTTCCTGTGGTTCCACCGCGACCTGCCCGCCGAGACCCCGGTGCCCTACGCGCCCCGCGTCCTGTACCGGGACGCGCACCTGCTCGTCGCGGACAAACCGCACTTCCTGGCCACCACCCCGCGCGGCAGCCACGTCACCCAGACCGCCCTCGCCCTGCTGCGCCACCGCCTGGAGCTGCCCGCGCTCAGCCCGGCGCACCGCCTCGACCGGCTGACCGCGGGCCTGGTGATGTTCAGCGTCCGCCCCGAGGACCGCGGCGCCTACCAGCTCCTCTTCCAGAACCGGCTGGTGCACAAGGAGTACGAGGCCGTCGCGCCCCACGATCCGCGGCTCACCCTGCCCCGCACCGTGCGCAGCCGGATCGAGAAGACCCGCGGGGTGATGGCCGCCACCGAGATCCCGGGCGCCGAGCCCAACGCGGAGAGCCGGGTCGAACTCATCGGCCACCGGGGCGCCCTGGGCCACTACCGGCTGACCCCGCACACCGGCCGCACCCACCAGCTCCGCGTCCACATGAACAGCCTCGGCGCGCCGATCCTCGGCGACCCGGTCTACCCGGAGGTCGGCGACCCGGCCCCGGACGACTACCGGCGCCCCCTGCAACTCCTGGCCCGGGTCCTGTCGTTCACCGACCCGGTCACCGGCCTCGCGCACCGCTTCGAGAGCACCCGCACCCTGGGGGCGTGGACGGACTACGAGGCGTGGGCGGCCGGGATCCCGCCCGAGCCGGAGGTCTGAGGGCCGAGCGGCACGCCCGCGATCCGCAGGGCCGCGTCCGCCGTGGCCTTCGCGAAGGCCTCGACGGGCCGCCCCGGATCCGAGCGGTGCACCAGCGTGACCCCTTCTATGAGGCCGAAGACCAGGTCGTTGCGCAGGGCCAGGCCCGCCGCGTCCCGGCCCAGCGCGGCGCCCGCGGCCGTGGCCCGCAGCAACGCCCGGTAGGCATCGCGCAGTTCGGTGCGCATCCGGCGGAACCGCTCCAGCCGGTCACTGCCGCCGACCTCGGGCAGCAGGTAGAGCGCACCCAGGTTGTACGGTCCGCCGCACAGCAGCATGACGTCGGAGCGGCACAGCTCCCACAGCCTGCGCTCCGGGCTCGGGTCGGCGGCGGCGAGCAGCCGCCGGGCCAGCACCAGGGACGGAGCCACCGTGGACTCCAGGAGTTCGGCGAGGAGTTCTTCCTTGCCGCCGAAATAGTGGTACATCGTCGCCTGGCGCATACCGGCCAGTTCGGCCACCGCCCGCGTGGTGGTGGCCGCGTACCCGCGGACCGTGAACAGCTGCGCCGCCGCACCGAGGAGTTCCTCGCGCGGCGGCCGCCCACTGTCCGGTCTTCGCTGATCGGCACGCGGCCGCCCGACCCGTCTCGCTCCTTCGCCCGCTGCCCCACTCATGCGCAGATCGTCGCACAGCGCACGAGGAAAGGATCATGGCAAGAGATCAGATCAAGCCATGCCCCCTTTAGGAGGAAGCCCCAAAAGCGGCTAGCCGACCGAGCTGTAGGCCACTACACCCCGCAACAGGGCGTCCACGGCCTTACGGGCGTTTCGCGCCACCGTGCTCGTCCCGCCACCGGAGTGCGACGGCGCGGCCGCGGCGACCTGCCCGAGCACGTCGATGACCTGCTTGCACCAGCGCACGAAGTCACCCGCGGGCATCCCCGCCTCGCGCAGCACCTCGTCGAGGCTCTTGTCCGAAGCCCACTGGAACACCGCCCACGCGAAGCCGAGGTCCGGCTCGCGCTGGCCCACGCCCTCCGCCTGGTTGATCCGGTGCTCCTCCTCCAGCGCGTCGAGCCGCCCCCAGATCCGCACCATCTCCGCGAGCGCGACCGTCGCCGCGCCCGGCGGCACCTTCGGCGCCACCGCATCGTCGGACTGCCGCGCCTCGAACACCAACGCCGAGACACAGGCCGCCAGTTCGGCAGGGCTCAGACCCTCCCAGATCCCGGCCCGCAGACACTCCGACGCCAGCAGGTCCAGCTCCCCGTACAGCCGGGCCAGACGCCTGCCGTGCTCGGTGACCTCGTCCTCGCGCAGGTAGTCCAGCTCGGTCAGCAGCGCGTGGATCCGGTCGAAGGTGCGGGCGATGGTGTTCGTCCGGCCCTCGATCCGCCGCTCCAGCTGCTGGGTGTCCCGCTTGAGCCGGTGGTAGCGCTCCGCCCACCGCGCGTGGTCCTCGCGCTCGTCGCACCCGTGGCACGGGTGGGCGCGCAGCGCGGCGCGCAGCCGCGCGATCTCCCGGTCGTCCGCCGCCTCGGCCCGGCCGCGCCGGCCGCGCTCCGGCGTGATGTGCCCGGCCTTGACGCGCAGCTGGGAGGCGAGGTCCCGACGGGACTGCGGGGAGCGCGCGTTGAAGGACTTCGGGATCCGCATCCGCTCGATGGGCTCGACCGGCACCGGGAAGTCGATCGCGGCGAGCCGCTTGACCTGCCGCTCGGCGGTGAGCACCAGCGGGCGCGGGCCCTCGGTGTACTCCTGGCCGCGGTGCCCGTTGGAACGCCCCGCGGGCACCCCCGGGTCCAGGACCAGCGCGAGCCCGGCGAACTTGCCCGTCGGCACGTGGATGACGTCGCCGGCCTTGAGCTTCTCCAGCGAACCGGCCGCCTGGGCCCGGCGCTGGGCCGCGCCCTGCTTGGCCAGGTCCGTCTCACGGTCCTTGAGGTCACGGCGCAGCTGCGCGTACTCCTCGAAGTCCCCGAGGTGGCAGGTCATCCCCTCGGTGTAGCCCGACAGGCCCTCCTCGTTGCGCTGCACCTGCTTGGAGATGCCGACGACCGAGCGGTCCGCCTGGAACTGCGCGAAGGAGGTCTCCAGCAGCTCGCGCGAGCGGTGCCGCCCGAACATCTGGACCAGGTTCACGGCCATGTTGTACGAGGGCTTGAAGCTGGACCGCAGCGGATACGTGCGGGTACCGGCCAGCCCCGCCAGGGCCACCGGGTCCATCGCGCGCTGCCACAGCACCACCGCGTGACCCTCGACGTCGATGCCGCGGCGCCCGGCCCGGCCGGTGAGCTGCGTGTACTCGCCGGGGGTGATGTCGGCGTGCTGCTCGCCGTTCCACTTGACCAGCTTCTCCAGGATCACCGTGCGCGCGGGCATGTTGATGCCCAGCGCCAGGGTCTCGGTGGCGAAGACGGCCTTGACCAGGCCGCGGACGAACAGCTCCTCCACGACCTCCTTGAAGGTCGGCAGCATTCCGGCGTGGTGCGCGGCGATGCCCCGCTCCAGGCCTTCCAGCCACTCGAAGTAGCCGAGGACGTGCAGGTCTTCGGAGGGGATCGAGGCGGTCCGCTCCTCGACGATCTCCCGGACCCGGGCCCGCTTGGCGTCGTCGTTGAGCCGCAGCCCCGCATACAGGCACTGCTGTACGGCGGCCTCGCAGCCCGCACGGCTGAAGATGAAGGTGATGGCCGGAAGGAGCCCCTCGTTGTCGAGGCGCTCGATGACCTCGGGGCGGCCCGGGGTCCAGATCCGGTTGCGGGAACGCCGCTCGCGCTCGCGGTCGGCCTCGCGGACCATCTTGCCGCGCCGCCGGTCCTTGGGGCTGTAGGTGCGGCTGTTCTCCTCCCGCGCCAGGCGCAGCAAGTCGGGGTTGACCTCGCGGCGCGCGCTGCCGCGGCCGCCGTGGTCGCTCTCCTCTTCGAAGAGGTCGTAGATCCGGCGGCCGGCCATGACGTGCTGCCACAGCGGAACGGGCCGCTCCTCGGAGACGATCACCTCGGTGTCGCCGCGCACGGTGTCCAGCCAGTCGCCGAACTCCTCCGCGTTGGACACGGTCGCCGAGAGCGAGACGAGGGTGACCGACTCGGGGAGGTGGATGATCACTTCCTCCCAGACGGCTCCGCGGAACCGGTCGGAAAGGTAGTGCACCTCGTCCATGACGACGTAGCCGAGACCGGTCAGCGCGGGGGACTTCGCATACAGCATGTTGCGCAGCACCTCGGTGGTCATCACGACCACCGGCGCATCGGCATTGACACTGTTGTCACCGGTCAGCAGGCCCACCTTGGCCGCGCCGTAGCGCTTGACGAGGTCGGCGTACTTCTGGTTCGACAGGGCCTTGATCGGCGTGGTGTAGAAGCACTTCTTGCCCTGGAGCAGCGCCAGGTGGACGGCGAACTCGCCGACGATGGTCTTGCCCGACCCGGTCGGGGCGGCCACGAGCACGCCCTTTCCGGCCTCCAGGGCCTTGCACGCCTCGATCTGGAAGGGATCCAGACCGAACTCGTACATCTCCCGGAAGGGGTGCAGGGCCGTGGCTTCTTCGGCGGCGCGGCGGCGGAACGCGGCGTACGCGTCGGCGGGTGAGAGTTCCTCGGTCATCTTGTCATCGAGCCTACCCGCCCCCTCTGACAACAAGCGCGATCTTTATGACAGGAGCCGCACCGCAGCGGGCACGCACTCCGCGGTCACGGGCAGCGGCCCCACCGGCTCCCCGTCCGCGTAGGCGGTGATCCCCGCGGACTCCACGGTCACCTTCGCGGCCCGGTGGACGCTCACCTTCGGGTGACCGGTGTGCGTTCCCTTGTAGACCCTCGGGAAGACCTTCAGCAGGGTGGACCGGGAGCAGTCGCCGACCACGGTGACGTCGAAGAGCCCGTCGTCGGGCCGCGCGTCCGGGCAGATCCGCATCCCGCCGCCGTACGAGGACCCGTTGCCGACGGCCACCAGCGTGGCCTCGGTCTCGATGACCGGGCCGTCGTCCAGGGTGATCCGGTAGGGGAAGGGCCGGAAGGCCGCCAGCTCGGCGAGCATCGCCAGGTCGTACTTGAAGCGCCCCACCGGCCAGCGCATCCGGTTGCCCCGGTCGTTGACCCGCGAGTCGAAGCCGGAGCACAGCACCGTCCCGTACCAGCGCCCGGCCACCCGCCCCAGGTCGATCTCCCGGAACCGGCCCTCCTTGAGGACCCGCGCCGCCAGCCGGCCGGCCTCGGCGGGCGCCCGTACGGGCAGCCCCGTCGCCCGCGCGAAATCGTTGCCGGTGCCCACCGCGACCACCCCGAGGGGCACCAGCGTGCCCGCCACGGCCTGCAGGGCCAGCGAGACCATCCCGTCCCCGCCGACCGCGATCACCGCACCGGTCCCCTCGCGGACGGCCGCGCGCAGCCGGACCAGGGCGTCCGCGGCATCGGTGCCGACGACCGTCCGCACCGAGAAACCTGCCTCCCGGAGCGCGGAAGCGGCCGGCTGCGCGGCGTGCGCGCCCCGGCCGCGTCCGGCGGTGGGATTGACGAAGAGGGTGATCTCTGCCATCACCCCGCGGAATCTACCCGTCAGGTGGCGTCGTCGTAACCGTTGATCCGCTGGCGTCCGCCGTCGTCCTGGCCGGGCAGTGCGGCGGGCGGTGCGACCTGCTCGATCTCGCCGACGGGCGCCGGGGTCAGGTCCAGCCGCGAGGCCTCGTCGTCGTCGAGGTCCGCGTCGGGGTTCCTGCGCTTGCGCCTGCGGTCGTTCAGCATGCAGATGCCCAGCGCGATGAAGTAGAGGCCGATGATCGGCGAGGCGAGCGACATCATCGTGAGCGGATCGCCGGTGGGCGTCGCGAACGCCGCGAAGATCGTGATGCCGAGGACCATGATCCGCCACCAGCTCGCCAGCCGCTTCGCGGTGAGCACCCCGGTGACGTTCAGCAGGATCAGCAGCAGCGGCAGCTCGAAGGCCAGACCGAAGACGACGACCATGCGCGTGACCAGGTCGAGGTAGTCGTCGACGGGCAGCAGGTTGCGCGCGTTGTCGGGCGTGAACTCCAGCAGGATCTGCGCGGTCTGCGGCAGGATCTTGTACGCGAGCACCGCGCCGGTGCCGAAGAGCGGCGCGCCGACCGCCACGAACCCGATCGCGTACCGCTTCTCGTGGTTGTGCAGGCCCGGAGCCACGAAGGCCCAGAGCTGGTAGAGCCAGACCGGGGCGGAGAGCACCACGCCCGCGGTGAGGGAGACCTTCAAGGCGATCGAGAACGGCGCGATGAGACCGTTCACGGTCATGTCGGCGCAGGGCCGGCCGTTTCGCTGCGAGACCACCCCGTTGGTACAGCCCACAGAATCCAGCATCGGCTTCAGCATGAAGTCGATCAGATGCTTGTAGTAGAAGGCCGCCACAATGGTGATCACGAGGATCGCCACGACCGCCTTCAGCAGGCGGTTTCTCAGCTCACGCAGGTGCTCGATGAGAGGCATCCGCCCTTCGGCGTCCTTCTCCCTCTTCTCCTGCTTTCGGGCAGACTTGAGCAACCCAGGTCCCTTGGCTCGTTGCAGATGACTGACGCGACCCGTGGGGGTCAGGCCTGGGTGGAGCGGTTCGGCTCGCTGACCGGACGGGCGCTGGTGACGTCACCGGGCGCGGCCTGGATGGTGCGCGGAGCCGTCTGCGGGGCCTGGTCGGCGGGGGCCGCGGGCGCGGCGGCGGCAGCCGCGGCGGCGTCCTCGGCCTCGCCCTCCTTCTTCATCGCCTTGGCCTCGCTCTTGAGGATGCGGGCGGACTTGCCCAGCGAGCGGGCCATGTCCGGCAGCTTCTTCGCACCGAACAGCAGGAAGATCACGGCGATGATCAGGAGGATCTCAAGAGGCTTCAGATTGCCCATAACGTCTGACTTCCTTCTCACCGAATCGGCTGGTCGTAAGGAGGCGGCGGTCCGGGACAGGAATCCGGAAACCGCTCTGACAAGGATCGTAACCCCCAGGGGTTAACGCCCGGCAATCCCCCGGGGCCCCTGTGATTACGCGCGTCTAGGGCACGGACCGGCCCGCACGGGCCAGATCGGTGCTCGCGCGCTCCAGTTCGCCCGATGCGTCCGCGATCCTCCGGCTGGCCTCGGCGACCTGCCCCGAGAGCCTGCGGACCTCGGCGAACACCCGCACGGCGAGCACGGCGAGGACGGCGACCCCGAGGAAACCCAGGGCAATTGCGAGCATCGGCCACAGCATGGGGCCGAGCCTAGCGCGTACCCCGCCCACGGACTCCGGCAGGGCGCGGCGCCCGGCCACGAGCGACACGCCGTCCACCGGCCGTCGAGCGGAGCCCCGGCCCCCGCCCCGGTACGCCCCGCCCCCGCGCTACACGCTGCGCAGGGTGCTCACGCCACCACCGGTCAGCAGCTCGATGATCCGCTCACCGGCGTGCTTGCGCACCGCCGCCCCGCAGTCGGGGCAGGTGAAGGAGTAGAAGGTGGTGCGACGGCTGGCGCCGATGGCCAGGCGCAGCGCGCCCGCCGTCAGCTCGAAGCGGCCCCGGCACTCGGGACAGGCCGCCTTGAAGCTGACCGGACCGTCGGCGGACGCCGTCGGCGCGGCGGGCACGGCGGTGCCGGGCGTGGAGGTGACTGACATCGTGCGGCGATCCCCCTCGGTCGCGGTCCTCAGACCTCTTCTCCGTACCCGGCCAGTGCCTCGCGCGCCGCCCGGCGCGCACTGTCCGACACGGCGGCGGGCGACACGATCCGCCCGTCCCCGCCGAGCCGCAGGCCCAGCCGGCGCAGCGACGCCGGATCGGGGGTGCGCAGGGTGATCCGCAGCCCCCCGTCCGCCAGCTCCTCCGCGCTGTCGTGCGGGTAGTACTCGGCGACCCAGCGGCCACCGGGCCCCACCTCGATCACGACCTCGGGATCCCCCGCCGCGGGCTGTACGAGACCCACGGACAGGTCGCGCGGCTCGATCGCCGGCGGCTCCGCCCGCTCGTCCAGCAGCCGGATCTCGGCGACCCGGTCGAGCCGGAAGGTGCGCCGGGCCTCCGAGAGGTGGCACCACCCCTCCATGTAGGTGTGCCCCACCGCGAACAGCCGGATCGGGTCCACGGTCCGCTCGGTCAGCTCGTCCCGGGCCGGCGAGTAGTACCGCAGCCACACCCGGCGGCGCTCCGCGATCGCCCGGTCGACGTCCGCGAAGACCCCGCCCTCCGATTCGAAGGTCACCGACAGCCGCGAGCTGGCCCCGGCCACCTCGCCCGCCGCGGCCTCCAGCTTCGCGGTGGCCCGCAGCAGCGCGTCCCGGTCGCTCTCCCGCAGCCCCGGCAGGGTGGCGACCGCGCGCGCGGCCACCAGCAGCGCCGTGGCCTCGTCGGCGGCCAGCCGCAGCGGCTCGGCGGTCGACTCCCCCGACGCGTCCGGGTTGCGCCACCAGATGCGCTCGCCGTCGGTGTCGATGTCGAGCAGGTCCCCGCCGCGGAAGCTCGTACCGCACATGGGCAGCACGTCGAGGTCCGAGATCAGCTCGTCCTCCGTGATCCCGAAGGCGCGCGCGACGTCCGCGACGTGCGCCCCGGGGCGCTCGCGCAGATAGGTCACCAGCGACAGCATCCGTCGGGTCTGGTCAATGGCGTTGGCAGCCATGCTGGTACGTGTCCCCCTCAGCCTTTGGCCACGGCGCGCAGCCGGTCCACCACATCGGCCCGCAGGTCCGCGGGCTCCACCACCACCACGTCCGGCCCGAACTCCACGAGCCAGGCGTCCAGCCCGTGACCGTACGGGATCTCCAGCTCGTCCCAGCCGTCGGCGCCCTCGCGCACGGCAGTGGCCCGGGCCCGCAGCGGGTAACCCGCGCCCGCCCGCAGCCGGATCAGCGCCGAGCGGTCCGCGGTGTCCCCGGCCCAGCTCGCCACGGTCTCCCGCACCGTCACCACGTCCGGCACCTCGGCCGTGTACTTCCCGGCCCGCGAACGCACCTTGCCGGTGATCCGGGAGAGCCGGAACACCCGCTCCGCCCCGCGGTCCCGGTCGAACCCGGCGAGGTACCAGTGACCGCGCCAGCACTCCAGCGCCCACGGCTCCACCTGGCGGGTCGCCGGGTGCGCCGCATTGGACTTGCGGTAGTCGAAGACCACCGGCCGCCGGTCCCGGCAGGCCAGCATCAGCGGCTCGAAGGCCGCCTCGTGGACCGGGATGCGCGGCTCGATCGCACTGTGCTGGCCGTCGTACGGGTCCCCCGCCTCCGGCATGCCCCCGGCCCGCAGCTTCTGCAGCGCGCCACTGGCCGCACCCGCGAGACGGGCCTGCTGCCACACCTTGGCGGCCACGCCCAGCGCGGCCGCCTCCTCCGCGTCCAGGGACACGGCGGGCAGCCGGTTGCTGTCACGGCGGGCCAGGTAACCGATGTCCCCGTCGAGGCTCTCGACGGTCTCGATGACCAGACCCAGCTCGCGCAGATCGTCCTTGTCCCGCTCGAACATCCGGTTGAAGGATTCGTCGTTGCCGGCTTCCAGATAGGCCTCGATGGACCCCCGCAACTCGCGCTTGCTGAGCGGCCGGCGCGTCCCCAGCAGACACAGCGCCAGGTTCATCAGCCGCTCGGCCTTGGCAATCGCCATCGACGCCCTTCCCCCGATCTCCCACGACACACTCGTGACCGTTGACCGTACCGCCCTGGGCCCCGTCGGCAAAAGTGAGGGCATCAGTGCGGACACGTGTGAGGGGCCCCCGCCGAACGGCGGGGGCCCCTCACACGTGACTGCCGGTGGATCAGGCGGCCATCAGGTCGCACACGAAGATCAGCGTCTCGCCCGGCTTGATCGCCCGGCCCGCGCCACGGTCGCCGTAGGCGAGGTGGGCCGGGATCGTCAGCTTGCGACGGCCGCCGACCTTCATGCCCTGGACACCCTGGTCCCAGCCCTTGATGACCTGACCGACACCGAGGGTGAACGGAAGCGGCTCACCACGGTTCCACGAGGCGTCGAACTCCTCGCCGGTGGAGAACGCGACGCCCACGTAGTGGACCTTGATGTTGGAGCCAGCCTTGGCCTCGGCTCCGTCGCCCAGCCAGATGTCCTCGATCACGAGGTCGGTGGGGACATCGCCGCCGGGGAAATCGATCTCGGGCTTCTCGAGCTTGTCGCTCACGGAACTGCTCCTCATACGTACGAACAAGGGGGGCACCTCCCGGCGGAGGCCGGGGGGCAACCGGACAAGTCTTACATCACGTCTCAGGTCACGGCGACGATGTCGAGGCTGAAGACCAGCGTCGAGTTCGCCGGGATGGTGCCCTGCTCCTTGTCACCGAAGCCGTCGCCCGGCGGGATCACCAGCAGGAGGCGGCTGCCGACCTTCTTGCCGACGATGCCGTCCTTGAGGCCCTTCACCGACATCTGGGCCATCGGCCAGGTCACCGACGTGCCGGTGGTGTACGTGCTTTCGAAGGTCTTGTCGTCCTTCCACGTCTTGCCGTTGAACCGGACCGCCACGCTGTCGCTGTCCTTCACGACCGCGCCGTCACCCTCCAGCACGTACTCCGAGACCAGCTTGGCGGGCGGGGTCACGTCCTTGGGAACCGCGACCGACACCTCCTTGCCGTCCGTGTTCGTACCGATCTTGGGCAGGTCCTTGTTGTCCTGGGGGACTTCCTTGCCCGTGGCCGAAGCCGGGATGCTGATCCCCTTGACGATGTCGACGACGAAGACCAGCGTCGCGTTCGGCTTGATCTTGTCGCCGGAACCCGTCTCGCCGTAACCGAGCGCGGGCGGGATCACCAGCTCGACACGGCTGCCGACCTTCTTGCCTTCGAGACCCTGGTCCCAGCCCTTGATGACGCCGCCCGCACCGATGGTCAGGTCGAAGGGGGCCGGGCGGCCGAAGCTCTTGTCGAACGGCTCCGCACTGTCCCAGACCTGGCCCAGGTAGTTCACCTGCGCCGCGTCACCCTTCTTCAGCGCCGGGCCCTTGCCCTCGCTGAGCACCTCCGCCTTCAGTTCCTTGGGCGGGGTTCCCTTGCCCTTCGAGAGGGTGGGTTCTTCCCCGAACTTGGCGCCCTTCGTGATCGCGGGCACCCCGTTCTTCATCTCGGCGGAGTCGGAGCCCTTGTCGTCGCTGCCACAGGCCGCTGTCGACAGCAGCAGAAGGGGGACGACAAGCAGGCCGGCAATTCGGCGCACGTGTTCCTCAGATCTCAGACGGCACATCGGTCGCCGCCAACTCTAAGGCGTGCACCGGGCCCCGTACGAGAGACGTACGGGGCCCGTGAGATGTCACACTGCAAGATCCCGCCGCGCGGTCACCCCCACGACGACACCCGGATCACATACCGGGATCACATCCCGGCGATCAGCTTCTCCACCCGGTCGTCCACCGACCGGAACGGGTCCTTGCACAGCACCGTGCGCTGCGCCTGGTCGTTCAGCTTCAGGTGCACCCAGTCGACGGTGAAGTCCCGCCGCTGCTCCTGCGCCCGCCGGATGAAGTCACCGCGCAACCGCGCCCGCGTCGTCTGCGGCGGCACCGACTTCCCCTCGAAGATCTTGAGGTCGTTGCAGATCCGCGCCGCCTGCCCCTTGCGCTCCAGCAGGTAGTACAGACCGCGCCGCCGGTGGATGTCGTGATACGCGAGGTCTATCTGAGCGACCCGCGGGTTCGACATGGTCATGTTGTGCTTGGCCCGGTACCGCTCGATCAGCTGGTACTTCATGACCCAGTCGATCTCCGTGCCGATCCGGTCCAGATCCTCCGCGTCGATCGCGTCGAGCGTACGGCCCCACAGCTCCAGGACCTGGTCGACCACCCCGGTGCGGATGCCCCGCCGCTCGGCGAAGTCCACGGCCTTGTCGTAGTACTCCCGCTGGATCTCCAGCGCCGAGGCCTCCCGGCCACTGGCCAGACGCACCTTGCGCTGCCCCGTGATGTCGTGGCTGACCTCCCGGATCGCCCGGATCGGGTTCTCCAGCGTCAGGTCACGCATCACCGTGCCCGCCTCGATCATGCGCAGCACCAGATCGGTCGCGCCGACCTTCAGCAGCATCGTCGTCTCGGACATGTTCGAGTCGCCGACGATCACATGCAGGCGCCGGTAACGCTCGGCGTCCGCGTGCGGCTCGTCCCTGGTGTTGATGATGGGCCGCGACCGGGTCGTCGCGGAACTGACGCCCTCCCAGATGTGCTCGGCCCGCTGACTCACGCAGTAGACCGCGCCCCGGGGGGTCTGCAGTACCTTGCCCGCACCACAGATCAGCTGGCGCGTGACGAGGAACGGAATGAGGATGTCCGCCAGGCGGGAGAATTCTCCGTGCCGGGCCACCAGGTAGTTCTCGTGGCAGCCGTACGAATTGCCCGCCGAGTCGGTGTTGTTCTTGAAGAGGTAGACGTCGCCCGCGATTCCCTCCTCGTGCAGGCGGCGTTCGGCGTCGACGAGCAGACCTTCGAGAATGCGCTCGCCGGCCTTGTCGTGGGTGACCAGTTCGGTCACGTTGTCGCATTCGGGAGTTGCATATTCCGGATGCGAACCCACATCGAGGTACAGGCGGGCGCCGTTCCGCAGGAAGACATTGCTGCTGCGGCCCCATGAGACGACACGGCGGAAGAGGTAGCGCGCCACTTCGTCAGGAGACAGTCGGCGCTGTCCCCTGAACGTGCACGTGACGCCGTACTCGTTCTCCAGCCCGAAAATGCGGCGGTCCATGACTGAACATTACGCCTTCTGCTGTGTTCTGAAACCGAGTTCGAGAGCGGCGTTCCGATCATTTTCATCCGAGGCCCCGTCAGGCACCCCGCCGGAGGCCCCACCGGAGGCCCCGCCGGAAGCACTCCCACCAGCCCCGGACGCGGGCGCGGCCAGCACCCGCTGAGTGGTCATCAGCACCAGCAGCGCCGCCGCCCCCGCCACGCTCGCCACCGCGAAACCGGACGCCGTACCCCCCAGCTCCACCGCCGGACCCGCCACCGCCGTACCGATCGCGGCGCCCACCCCGAAGAACGTCACCAGCCAGGAGAACGCCTCCGTCACCGTCCCCGTCGGAGCGTGCCGGTCCACCACGATGAACGCACACGCGATCGCCGGCGCCAGGAACACCCCGGCCAACGCCGCCAGCGCCGTCATCGCCACCGCACCCGGAACCAGCATCAGCGGCAGATAACACACCGCCAGCAACGCCACCAGCACCCGCAGCCGCCGCTCGGGCGCACCCGGCCAGTGCCGGGCGCCGTAGAGCACACCACCCACCAGCGCACCCAGCCCCAGCGCCGCCATCAGCCACCCGTACACCGCCTGACCACCGTGCCCGTCGGCGTACGCGACCCCCGCCACCGTGATCGAACCCAGCGCCGTCCCCACGAAGAAGAAAGCACCCAGCAACGCCAGCAGCCCGCGCGAACGCAGCGCCCCCAGCCAGTGCGCCTCGCGCGGCGCGGAACGCCAGGCACGAGAAGGCTCGCTCACCACCACGGACAGCGCGCCCAGCACCCCGATCGCATTGATCACCAGCAGCGCCACCGCCGGATCCCACAGCGCGACGAACAGCGTCACCAGCAGCGGACCGACCGTGAACATCACCTCCTGCGCCACCGCGTCCATCGCGTACGCGGCGTGCACCCGCTCCTCCTTGCCGCCCAGCACCCCCGGCCACAGCGCCCGCAACCCGCCCTCCAGCGGCGGCGTGAAGAGCCCCGCCACCACCACGGCCGCGTACGCCGAGAACGCCGACCCCGTGCCCGCCAGAGCCAGCCACACCATGCCCAGCGCCGAGACCAGCGCGGCCGGCAGCTGGATCCGCGGCTGCCCGAACAGGTCCACCGCCCGCCCCAGCAATGGCTGACCCACCGCGTTCGCCACCCCGTACACCGCCGCCAGGGCCCCCGCGAGGCTGTAGCTGCCACCCTCGGCCCGGGTGAACAGCACGATCGCGATCGGAGCGGTGCCGTTGGGCAGCCTGCCTATCAGGGTCCCCACCAGCAGCCTCGCCGCATGCCGGGTCCTGAGCAGCTCCGCGTATCCCGCGGCCATGTCCGCCCCTTTCCGCCCGGATCCAGCCGGGGTAATACGTATAACGTGACGGGTAATACGTACCATGACCACAGTCCAGGGGTCCACCCCACGACCCGCGACGGCCACCCCACGGCAGCCCGCCCGAGGCCCACCCGGCCACCCACCACAGGAGCCCCGCGTGACGAGACCCACCAGCCGCGACGTCGCCCACGCCGCCGGGGTCTCCCAGGCCACCGTCTCCCTCGTCCTCGGCGACAAATGGCGCGGCCGCGTCTCCGAACGCACCGCCGCCCACGTCCGCGAAAGCGCCGCCCACCTCGGCTACCGCCCCAACCTCGCCGCCCGCAACCTCCGCCTCGGCAGCACCCGCACCGCCCTCCTCGTCGTCCCCGCCCTCACCAACGAATTCTTCGCCCGCGTCTACACCGGAGCCGCCCGCATCGCCGCCGAACACGGCTTCGGCGTCGTCCTCTACCCCTCCCCCGACGGCACCGGCCCCGCCCGCGACCCCTTCGCCTCCGCCCGCGCCGCCCTCGACGGAGTCATCGCCTCCTCCATGGCCGCCCACGCCCTCGAAGCCCTCGGCGGCGACGGCCTCCCCCTCGTCATGCTCGACAGCGACCCCACCTCAGGCCACGCCGCCGCCCACGTCAACCTCGCCATCGCCGACGGCATGCGCCAGGTCACCGAACACCTCCACGCCCTCGGCCACCACCGCTACCTCCACCTCGCCTCCGCCATCGACTCCTGGACCTTCCACGTCCGCGCCGAAGCCCTCAGCCGCCACCTGGGCCCCCGCGCCCAGCTGCGCACCGTACGCTCCGCCCTCAGCGTCGACGCCGCCAGAGCCGCCACCGAAGCCGCCCTGGCCACCCCCCAGGACCGGCCCACCGCCATCATCTGCGACGACGACATCCTCGCCGCCGGCGCCTGCAAAGCCGCCCGCCGCCTCGGCCTGCGCGTCCCCGACGACCTCTCCGTCACCGGCTTCGACGACCTCGCCCTCGCCACCGCCGTCGAACCCGAACTCACCACCATCAGCCTCCCCGCCGAACGCGTCGGCGAACACGGCATGAGCGCCCTCCTCGCCGTCCTCGACGGCACCCCCTGGAACGCCCCCGACCTCCCCGTCACCCTCGTCGTACGCGACTCCACCGCACCCCCGCCCCACGGCACCTGAACGCACCGGTGCCCCGGCCCACCTCACCAGAGGCGGACCGGGGCACCGGCCGGACGACCGCGAACGCCTACTCGGCGTCCTCCGGCTCCTCATCATTCGACACGGCATCCACCTGCGCCGCCGCCGGAACATCCGCCTCCAGCAGACGCGACAGCTGACGGCCACGGATCCGCTTGAACTTCCGCTGCTGCGCCCGCGTCCGGTCCAGCACCGCCACCTCCAGCCGGTCCGCCGGAATCTCCCGGTCCGTCCCGTTGGCCTGGCTCGACAACGCCTGCACCGCCAGCTTCAACGCCTCCGCCAGCGTCATCCCGTCCTGGTGACGCTGATCCAGGAACGTACTGATCTGCTCGGCATTGCCACCGACCGCGACCGAACCGTGCTCATCCACGATCGAACCGTCGTGCGGCAGCCGGTAGATCTGGTCACCGGACGCCGTCGCACCCACCTCCGCGACCACCAGCTCCACCTCGTACGGCTTCTCACCCGCACTGGAGAAGATCGTGCCCAGCGTCTGCGCGTAGACGTTCGCCAGCCCACGGGCCGTCACGTCCTCACGGTCATAGGTGTACCCGCGCAGATCCGCGTAGCGCACACCACCGATCCGCAGGTTCTCGTACTCGTTGTACTTCCCCGCCGCCGCGAAACCGATGCGGTCATAGATCTCGCTGAACTTGTGCAGCGCGCGGGACGGGTTCTCACCGACGAACACAATGCCGTCGGCGTACTGCAGCACGACGAGGCTGCGACCGCGGGCGATGCCCTTGCGCGCGTACTCCGCACGGTCCGCCATGGCCTGCTGGGGTGACACATAGAACGGAGTCGACACCGGCTGTCCGTCCCTTTCTTCCGGTCTTCTACAGGGCTACGGATGGTCAGAGCAGGGCGGCGCGCGGCCCGTCGGGCTGCGTCAGGCGGTGCTCGGTGACCGCGCGGGCCAGCTCCGCCGACTCGTCGTCGGTGAGCCTGCGGAACCCCTCGTCGGTCATCACGGTGACGATCGGGAAGATCCGGCGGGCCATGTCCGGACCACCGGTCGCCGAGTCGTCGTCAGCGGCGTCGTACAACGCCTGGACGACCAGGGTCGTCGCCTGCTGCTCCGTCAGGTCCTCGCGGTACAGCTTCTTCATCGAACCCCGGGCGAAGATCGAACCCGAACCGGTCGCGGCGTAGCCGTGCTCCTCGGAGCGCCCGCCGGTCACGTCGTAGGTGAAGATCCGGCCCCGCTCCTTGGCCTCGTCCCAGCCGGCGAACAGCGGGACGACGGCGAGGCCCTGCATGGCCATGCCGAGATTGCTGCGGATCATGGTGGAGAGGCGGTTCGCCTTGCCCTCCAGGGAGAGGGTCGCGCCCTCGACCTTCTCGAAGTGCTCCAGCTCCAGCTGGAACAGCTTGACCATCTCCACGGCCAGACCGGCCGTACCCGCGATGCCCACCGCGGAGTACTCGTCGGCCGGGAACACCTTCTCGATGTCCCGCTGGGCGATCATGTTCCCCATGGTCGCCCGCCGGTCACCGGCGAGCACGACCCCGCCGGGGAAGGTCGCCGCGACGATCGTCGTCCCGTGCGGCGCCTGCACGATCCCCTCCGGCAGCGTCCGGTTCCCCGGCAGCATCTCGGGCGAGTGCGCGCCCAGGAAGTCCATGAAGGAGGAGGACCCCGGCGTCAGGAAGGCTGCCGGTAGACGCCCTGTGCCGTGATTGTTGGCTTCCACGCGTGTCCCTCCAGATATTCGGCCGCCCGAAGAATGCGGTCGGGATTTTCTTTCAACAGGCCAAGGCCCGCATTGCAGTTGAAGCAAAGTACGCCACGGACCCTACCCGTCTTGTGGCAGTGATCCACATGCACGGCCGGAGCACGGAGACAGAGGCAGCAGAGACCACCTTGATCCGCGACCATCTGGTCACGCTCGGCCTCGGTGATCCCGTACTTGCGCTTGAGGTGACCTGCCCGACCCTCGGCGGCCCGGCACGCCTTGCAGCGCGTATTGAGACCATCGGAGGCGGATGCCTTGCGGTGGTACTCGGAGTGCGGCTTGACCTCCACGCAGCGTGTGCAGAGCTTGTGCCCCTCTGGCACGTCCACACGCGGAAGGCCCGTCCTGGCCTCCACCAAGGGTGCCTTGAGGTGGTACCTCGTACCGCAGTCCCGGCAGTGCTTCTGGAGGCCATCCATGTTCGACCGCTTAACACTGAAGGCCGCGCGCGGCTTGGTCTCGCCGCACCGCACGCACCTTTTCAGCTCCACCCGCCCCGCCTTCGATTCGAAGGTCAAACCGCGCCTTCGGCCATCACTGGCCACCCTTCTGAACGAACGACCGCACGAAATCCTCGGCGTTCTCCTCTAGGACATCGTCAATCTCGTCAAGTACGGAGTCGACGTCGTCCGAGAGCTTCTCGTGCCGCTCCTGGACGTCCGAACTCGCCTCGGCGGTCGTCTCCTCGACCTCCTCGGTCGAGCGCGTCGCCTTCTGCTGTCCGCCGCCGGTGTCCTTGGTCGCCATGTCTACCTCACCCCGCTCGGTTCGCACGCTCACGTCGAGAGACCCCGGGAATTCGGGATCCCTCAAGATCAGACCCTACGTCGGACCCTACAAGGAGGGTCCGGCATTCGTCCCCGCACTTTCACTAACGTCCGGTCTTTCTCATGATTCCCGGACCGGAGGCCTTTCAGCCCCGTTCAGCGCCCCGAAAGGACCCGGACCAGGTCTTCCGCCGTGCGGCAGCGGTCCAGGAGCTCCTTGACGTGCGCACGGGTGCCCCGCAGGGGTTCCAGCGTGGGGACCCGCTGGAGCGAGTCGTGGCCCGGCAGGTCGAAGATCACCGAGTCCCACGAGGCCGCGGCCACGTCGTCGGCGTACTGCTCCAGGCAGCGGCCGCGGAAGTAGGCCCGGGTGTCCTCGGGGGGCTTGCTCTCGGCCCGCTCGACGGCGGGCTCGTCCAGCAGCCGCTTGATCTTCCCGCGGGCCACCAGGCGGTTGTAGAGGCCCTTGTCGGGGCGGACGTCCGAGTACTGGAGGTCCACCAGTCCGAGCCGGGCCGCGTCCCAGTCCAGTCCGTCGCGCCTGCGGTAGCCCTCCAGGATCTCCCGTTTGGCGATCCAGTCCAGCTCCCCCGCGAGGCTCATCGGGTCGGTCTCCAGCCGGCCCAGTACGTCCTCCCAGCGGGCCAGCACGTCCTTGGTCTGGTCGTCCGCGTCGGAGCCGAACCGCTCGTCGACGTACTTGCGGGCCAGCTCGAAGTACTCCATCTGGAGTTGTACGGCGGTCAGCGTGCGCCCGCTGCGCAGGGTGATGAGCTGGTGCAGGTCCGGGTCGTGGGAGACCTGGTGCAGGGTGCGCACCGGCTGGTCCACGGCCAGGTCGACGTTGATGAACCCGTCCTCGATCATGGAGAGGACCAGGGCGGTGGTGCCCAGTTTCAGGTAGGTGGAGATCTCGGAGAGGTTCGCGTCGCCGATGATCACGTGCAGGCGGCGGTATTTCTCGGCGTCGGAGTGCGGCTCGTCGCGGGTGTTGATGATGGGGCGCTTGAGGGTGGTCTCCAGGCCGACCTCGACCTCGAAGTAGTCCGCGCGCTGGCTGATCTGGAAGCCGTGTTCGCGGCCGTCCTGGCCGATGCCGACGCGGCCGGCCCCGGTGACGACCTGGCGGGAGACGAAGAAGGGGGTCAGGTGGCGCACGATGTCCGAGAAGGGGGTCTCCCGCTTCATCAGGTAGTTCTCGTGCGTGCCGTAGGAGGCGCCCTTGTTGTCGGTGTTGTTCTTGTAGAGGTGGATCGGCTGGGCGCCGGGGAGCTGGGCGGCCCGCTCGGCCGCTTCGGCCATGATCCGTTCGCCGGCCTTGTCCCAGAGGACGGCGTCGCGCGGGTTGGTGATCTCCGGCGAGCTGTATTCGGGGTGCGCGTGGTCGACGTAGAGCCGTGCGCCGTTGGTGAGGATGACGTTGGCGAGGCCGATGTCCTCGTCGGTGAGCTGGCTGTTGTCGGCGGCCTCGCGGGCGAGGTCGAAGCCGCGGGCGTCCCGCAGCGGGTTCTCCTCCTCGAAGTCCCAGCGGGCGCGTCGCGCCCGGTGCATCGCCGCCGCGTAGGCGTTGACGATCTGGGACGAGGTGAGCATGGCATTGGCGTTCGGGTGACCGGGGACGGAGATCCCGTACTCCGTCTCGATCCCCATTACTCGCCGTACGGTCATGCGGCCCTCCTTGCCCGGCGGCGCTTCCGATCGGAAGCGGCGCTCAAGTACCGCTGGTGCTCCGGTGCGTGTGCGGTGCCCGTCCCCGCACTGCGGATGCGGCGGTACGGAAGAGCCTAGAGCGGCTCCGCGCTGGTGGGGAGATCATTTCAATCATTGCCTTGACCCGGCCGCGGCTGAAAAGCAGTCGGCTGCGGGTGCCCGGTGAGGGCACCCGCAGCCGCCCCGCTCTGTCAGAGGTACTGACCGGTGTTGGCCACCGTGTCGATGGAGCGTCCGGTGTCCGCGCCCTGCTTTCCGGTGACGAGCGTGCGGATGAATACGATCCGTTCGCCCTTCTTTCCGGAGATGCGGGCCCAGTCGTCCGGGTTCGTGGTGTTGGGCAGGTCCTCGTTCTCCTTGAACTCGTCCACGCAAGCCTGGAGGAGGTGGGAGACCCGGAGGCCCTTCTGGTTGTGCTCGAGGAAGGCCTTGATCGCCATCTTCTTCGCACGGTCCACGATGTTCTGGATCATCGCGCCCGAGTTGAAGTCCTTGAAGTAGAGGACTTCCTTGTCGCCGTTGGCGTACGTGACCTCGAGGAAGCGGTTCTCCTCGGTCTCGGCGTACATCTGCTCGACGACGGTCTGGATCATGCTGTGGACGGTGCCGGCGCGCGAGTCCTGGTGCTCGGACAGGTCGTCCGTGTGCAGGGGCAGGCTGGCCTTGAGGTACTTCGCGAAGATGTCCTTCGCGGCCTCGGCGTCCGGACGCTCGATCTTGATCTTCACATCGAGTCGGCCGGGGCGCAGGATGGCCGGGTCGATCATGTCCTCGCGGTTGGAGGCGCCGATGACGATGACGTTCTCCAGGCCCTCCACACCGTCGATCTCGGCGAGCAGCTGGGGGACGATGGTGTTCTCCACGTCCGAGCTGACACCGGATCCGCGGGTGCGGAAGAGCGATTCCATCTCGTCGAAGAAGACGATGACGGGGGTGCCCTCGCTCGCCTTCTCCCGGGCACGCTGGAAGACGAGGCGGATGTGCCGCTCGGTCTCGCCGACGTACTTGTTGAGGAGTTCGGGGCCCTTGATGTTGAGGAAGTAGGACTTCCCCGCGGGCTGGCCGGTCACCTCGGCGACCTTCTTGGCCAGGGAATTGGCGACCGCCTTCGCGATCAGCGTCTTTCCGCAGCCGGGCGGACCGTAGAGCAGGATGCCCTTCGGCGGGCGCAGTTCGTGTTCCTTGAAGAGGTCGGGGTGGAGGTACGGGAGCTCGACGGCGTCGCGGATCAGCTCGATCTGGTCGCCCAGGCCGCCGATCTTGTCGTAGTCGATGTCCGGGACCTCTTCGAGGACGAGGTCCTCGACCTCGCTCTTGGGGACGATCTCGTAGACGTAGCCGGAGCGGGGTTCGAGCAGCAGGGAGTCGCCGGGGCGGATGATGACGTCCAGGAGCGGCTCGGCGAGCCTCACCACCCTTTCCTCGTCGGTGTGCCCGACCACCAGGGCGCGCTCGCCGTCCTCAAGGATCTCCTTGAGGGTGACGATGTCCCCGGCCCTTTCGAACTCCATGGCCTCGACCACGTTGAGGGCTTCGTTGAGCATGACCTCCTGGCCACGCCTGAGGTCCTCGGGTTCGACGCTGGGGCTGACGTTCACGCGGAGCTTGCGGCCCCCCGTGAAGATGTCGACCGTGCCGTCCTCGTTCGACTGAAGGAAGACTCCGAAGCCGGCCGGCGGCTGTGCGAGCCGGTCGACTTCCTCCTTGAGGGCCACGATCTGGTCGCGTGCCTCACGGAGCGTATTGGCGAGTCGCTCGTTCTGCGCGGATACTCCGGCCAGATTTGTCTGGAGCTCGACGATCCGCTCTTCGAGAATCCTCGTGTGTCGCGGAGAGTCGGCGAGCTTACGTCGCAGGACGGCGATTTCCTGCTCGAGATAGGCAACCTGACCGGCGGGGTCATCAGACCCTCGCCCCGGCCGGATGCCGCGGGTGATGTCATCGTCGTGGGCTGCCACGGTCCTCACCTCCTCCAAGGGGAGCTGGACGCTTCCTGACCCTACCTGGGCTGGTGGTGATTGAAACCCCTAGATCACAAAGACGGTAGGGGTGTGTCCGATCTTCACCCTTGCGTACTCCCTCACGCCAGGGAAATACCCACCCTTCAACATCGGAAAGCAGCCGGTTGTAAGGTCGAACTGTTCAACACCCGTCAGGGCTCGCGCGACTTGCTGCGACTTGTGACCGGAGTGGATCACCGAGGACAGGGAACGGCAGGAGATATGACCGTGCAGCACGAGGCTCACACTGGCGGTGCCGGCGAGGGCGGGGAGCTGTTGGAGGTCTGGATCGACCAGGACCTCTGCACCGGGGACGGGATCTGCGTCCAGTACGCGCCCGAGGTCTTCGAGCTGGACATCGATGGTCTGGCGTATGTGAAGAGTGGTGAGGACGAACTCCTCCAGGACGCGGGGGCGACCACTCCGGTTCCGCTGCCGCTGCTCCAGGACGTGGTCGATTCGGCCAAGGAATGTCCGGGGGACTGCATCCACGTGCGTCGCGTTTCGGACAGGGTCGAGGTGTACGGTCCCGACGCGGAATAGCGGCGGTCCCGGAATCAAACGCGTTTCGCGGCCGAGTCCGTAAGCTCCTGGCTGAATTTTCCGCCGGTCCAGCGCCACTTGGACTGCTGCTTCACGTCGGGTGCGTAACGCGGTATCTGGGGCGAGGAGTATCCGGTGAGGGTGGCGGTGACCGTGTGGTCACGCACCGCGAGGTCGGTGACGGTCTTGCGCGCGCCGGGGTCGAGGAGGGTGGCGACGATCCGGGGGGCCGCGCCCGGCGCCGGGCCGGCGGTCAGGACGTACAGGCCGTGCGGGGGGTTTCCGGAGCCCGCGTCGCAGCGGACGGCCGCGATGGTTTCGGGGCGGTCGTCACCGTCGAGGTCGCCTTGGGCGGTGGCGGTGACGCTCTGTGGCAGGCCGTGGCAGTCCAGGGGGAAGGTCACCTGTGCCGGGTCGGGTGCGGGGGTGGCCGTGGGTCCGTCGGCGCCCTGGGGGGCGGATGCGACGGCGTGGTCGGGCTGGAGGAAGGCGGCTGCGGCCACGACGGCGGCCAGCGCCACCGCGGTGGCCATCCAGTGCACCGGTCGGGTGCGGGTGTGGGCCGGGTCCGGGGCGGCGGGGGTGTGCGGCACGCGGGGCGTCTCCTGTGGGCGGCGCTGACGGGGAGCCAGCATCGTGCCACACCTCACACGGGGGTGGAACGGGCGGGTCCGTCCTGGCGGGCCGGTGGGCGGGCCGGTGGGCGGGACGCTCGCTGAGAGGCATCACGAGGCGTAACGAAAAGGCGCCGGTGCGTTGTGCGGGGCCGCGGGGGCTGCCCGATGGCTGCCCGGTGGGGTCAGCCGCGCTCGGTTTCGGCGGTGCGCTCCGCGGAGCGGCTGCCGGGGCCTTCGTAGTCCTCGCCGTAGGCGCCCTTGGAGGGGCGGCGGCGGCGGAGGGGGGCTTCGACGCCGTCCGCGAGGCGGCGGGCGGTGACGAGGAAGCCGGTGTGGCCGATCATGCGGTGGTCCGGGCGGACGGCGAGGCCTTCGACGTGCCAGTTGCGGATCATCGATTCCCACGGCTGCGGTTCGGCGTAGCAGCCGAACTCGCGGATGGATTCGACGGTGCGCGAGAGCTGGGTGGTGGTGGCCACGTAGCAGCAGAGGATGCCGCCGGGGACGAGTGCCTTGGAGACGGCCTCCAGGCATTCCCAGGGGGCGAGCATGTCGAGGATCACGCGGTCGACGTCGGTGTCGGACAGGTTGTCCTGGAGGTCGCCGACGGTGAGCTGCCATGCGGGGTGGGGGCCGCCGAAGTAGCGTTCCACGTTCGCGGTGGCGATCTCGGCGAAGTCCGGGCGTCGTTCGTAGCTGTGGAGCATGCCCTGGTCGCCGATCGCGCGGAGCAGGAAGCTGCTCAGCGATCCGGAGCCCACACCCGCTTCGACGACGCGGGCGCCGGGGAAGATGTCGGCGAAGGCCAGGATCTGGCCCGCGTCCTTGGGGTAGACCACGGCGGCGCCGCGGGGCATGGACAGGACGTAGTCGGGGAGCAGGGGGCGCAGCGCGAGGTACGCGACGTTCCCCGTGGTGCGGACAACACTGCCCTCGGGAGCACCGATCAGCTCGTCGTGCGGGAAGGAACCCTTGTGGGTGTGGAAATTCTTCCCTGCTTCGAGCGTGAACGTGTAGTGGCGGCCCTTGGGGTCGGTGAGCTGAACCTGGTCCCCGACCTTGAAGGGCCCGCGTCGGCGGGCGGCACCGGTCGGTTCGGACATGTGACCAGTGTATTGGCTCTAGGACTGGGGCCGCGCCATGGCCTTCACGAAGGCCTTTTCGACGTCGAGGGTGGAGAGGACGCCGTAGATCTCGCCGCCGGGTTCGAGGACGAGGTATTCGCTGGCGGGGTGGGCGCGCAGGGCGTCGAGGAGGTCTTCGCCGGAGAGTTCGGCGGAGACCTTCATGCCGTCGGTGAGGTCCTGGGCGAGGCCGCTGACGGCGACCCAGGGGCGGCGGTGTTCGGGGACGGAGGCGATGGCGGTTTCGCGGACGAGGGCGGTGGGGTCGCCGTGGCCGTCGACGATGACGAGGGCGCGGGCTCCGGCGTCGTTGGCGCGGCGGAGGGCTTCGGAGAGGGGGGTGGCGGATTCGACGGGGATGGCGCGTCGGGTGAGGGTGCGGGCGCGGAGTTCGGGGAGGTGCTGGCGGAGGCGGGCCATGCGGAGGCTGTTGCCGGCGCCGGTCCACATGATGCCGGCGAGGATCGCGGCGAGGAGGGCGTTCATGACGGTGTCCATGCCGCCGAGGTCGCGGGTGGCGGCGCCGTCGAGGGTTCCGTTGCTGGTGAGCAGGGGGAGGCCGAAGAGGACGGCGACGGCGATGGCGCGGCCGACCCAGGCGGCGGCGATGGTGCCGGTCATGGGGTTTTTGGTGAGGGCCCAGATGACGGCGCGGAGCATGCGGCCGCCGTCGAGGGGGAGGCCGGGGAGCAGGTTGAAGGCGGCGACGAGGAGGTTGGAGATCATCAGGCCGGCGAGGAGGACGCCGGGGACGGTGGAGGGTTCGACGGCTTTCATGCCGAGGTAGAAGGCGCCGGTGAGGGCGAGGGAGAGGAGGGGGCCGACGAAGGCGAGGACGAATTCGCGGCCGGGGCTCTCGGATTCCTTCTCGATTTCGGAGACGCCGCCGAAGAACTGGAGCTGGATGCGGCGGACGGGGAGTTTGAAGCGGAGGGCGGCGATGGTGTGGGCGAGTTCGTGGACGAGGACGGAGGCGTAGAAGGCGACGGCGAAGAAGAGGGCGACGAGGTAGCGGGCGGGTCCGAGGTCGGGGAGGACGCGTTCGAGCTGGTTGCCGAAGATCCAGGTGATGAGGGCGGCGACGAGGAACCAGCTGGGGGATACGTAGACGGGCACGCCGAAGGGGCGTCCCATGAGGATTCCGCCGCCCGGTCCGGAGCGACGGCCTGTGCGCTCGCCGGTTTCGTCGGTGTCTGCCACGGGTGTCCTTCGGTCGATCGGTGCTGTCCGTGCTGTGGGTGCGGTCCGTGCCGGCGGGCCCTGGGTGGTGGGTGGGGCCGGGCGGTCGCGCGGTGTGATGCTCCGATCATGCAGTGCGAGGGGGCTCG
This sequence comes from Streptomyces sp. NBC_00536, assembly GCF_036346295.1. Classification (NCBI taxonomy): domain Bacteria; kingdom Bacillati; phylum Actinomycetota; class Actinomycetes; order Kitasatosporales; family Streptomycetaceae; genus Streptomyces; species Streptomyces sp. NBC_00536. The sequence goes on from NZ_CP107819.1 coordinate 1,745,498, forward strand.
GCGTCGATGGTATGCCCGTGCTGTCGGTGGCGGGTCGTAGGGTCTTGGTATGACGACGAGTCCCGGTTCCGGTCCGGCTGAAGCAGCGCGGCCTTCTTCGCTTTCTCCTTCGCGGGCGAGCGATTTCATGCGGTGCCCGTTGTTGTACCGGTTCCGGGTGATCGACAAGCTGCCGGAGAAGCCGAGTGCGGCGGCGACGCGGGGGACGCTGGTGCATGCGGTGCTGGAGCGGCTTTTCGATCATCCCGCGGAGGAGCGGACGGCGCCGCGGGCGAAGGCGTTGATTCCGGGGCAGTGGGAGCGGTTGCTGGAGTCGAAGCCGGAGCTGACGGAGCTGTTTCCGGTGGATGACGGGGGCGTGGGTCTGGCGGGGTGGCTGACGGAGGCCGAGTCGTTGGTGGACCGGTGGTTCACGTTGGAGGATCCGACGCGGCTGGAGCCGGTGGAGCGGGAGTTCTTCGTCGAGACGGAGCTGGATTCGGGGTTGCGGCTGCGCGGGATCATCGACCGGGTGGATGTGGCGCCGACGGGTGAGGTGCGGATCGTCGATTACAAGACGGGGAAGGCGCCGCGGCCGGAGTATGCGGAGGGTGCGCTGTTCCAGATGAAGTTCTACGCACTGGTGGTGTGGCGGTTGAAGCGGGTGGTGCCGCGGCGGCTGCAGCTGGTGTATCTGGGCAGTGGTGATGTGATCACGTATGACCCGGTGATCGAGGACCTGGAGCGGATGGAGCGCAAGCTGCTGGCGCTGTGGGACGCGATCAAGGAGGCGACGGAGACGGGTGACTGGCGTCCGCGGCCGACGAAGCTGTGCGGGTGGTGTGATCATCAGGCGGTGTGTCCGGAGTTCGGTGGCACTCCCCCGGTGTATCCGCTGGTGATCACTCCGCGGGTGGCGGTGGAGCGGCCGGAGGAATCGTGAGGGGCGGGTCAGGGCAGAATGGGCGGGGTCCTGACGAGCCGTCCCGCCTGGCTGCTGTCCACTGATCGAGCGATTACGAGGGAGACCCTGTGGCGATCCGCGTCCTGCTGGTCGATGACCAGCCACTGCTGCGCACCGGTTTCCGGATGATCCTGGAGGCCGAGGGGGATCTCGCGATCGTGGGTGAGGCCGGGGACGGTCTGCAGGCGATCGACCAGGTCAGGGCGTTGCAGCCCGATGTGGTGCTGATGGACATCCGGATGCCGCGGATGGACGGGGTGGAGGCGACCCGGCAGATCACGGGTCCGGGGCGGGACGGTCCGGCGAAGGTGCTGGTGCTGACCACGTTCGATCTGGACGAGTACGTGGTGGAGGCGCTGCGCGCGGGGGCCAGTGGGTTCCTGTTGAAGGACGCGCCGGCGGTGGAGCTGATCCAGGCGATCCGGGTGGTGGCGGCGGGCGAGGCGATGCTCGCGCCGAGCATCACGCGGCGGTTGCTGGACAAGTACGCGGGGCACCTTCCGTCCGGTGAGGCGGCCGCGCCGAGCACGCTGGGCACGCTCACCGAGCGTGAGGTGGAGGTGTTGAAGCTGGTGTCGCGGGGTCTGTCGAATGCGGAGATCGCGGCGGACCTGTTCGTGAGCGAGACCACGGTGAAGACGCATGTGGGTCATGTGCTGACGAAGCTGGGTCTGCGGGACCGGGTCCAGGCCGCGGTGTACGCGTACGAGAGCGGCCTGGTCCGGCCCGGAGCGCAGTAGCTCCGGGGATGCTCAGCCCTTGCTGATCTCCCAGAAGCGGAAGACGGTGGAGGCGTCCAGGGACCACTGGAGGCCTGCGATGTTGGGGCGGGCGACGGCGTACTGCTTGCCCTGCCACAGCGGGAGGATGGGGACTTCCTCGGCCACGATGTCCTGGAGGCGCGTGAAGTCGGTGGTGGTGGCGGTGCGGTCGGCCTTGGCGGAGGTCGCGGGGATGATGGTCCCGGTGATCTCCTTGTTCTCGTAGTTGTTGACGAGGACGTTGTCGGGGCCGAAGAAGGGCTGTGTGAAGTTGTCGGCGTCGGGGTAGTCGGGGACCCAGCCCTTGACGTAGACGCCGTACTTGCCGGCCTGGATGTCCTTCTCGTACTGCCCGAATTCGACGGACTTGACCGTGGCGTCGAAGAGCCCGCTCGCGTTGAGCTGCTTGGCGATCGCCTGGAACTGCTGGTCGGTGGAGGGTCCGTAGCGGGACGGGGTGGACCACAGGGTCAGCTTGACCTTGTCCGTGTACCCGGCGGCCTTGAGGACGGCCTTGGCCTTCTCGGGCTGGGGGCTGCCGCCGTAGCGGTCGAAGAACGCGGTGCTGTGGCCGCCGATGCCGGCCGGGACGATCGAGTAGAGCGGGGTCGCGGTGCCGTCGTAGACGTCCTTGACGAGGGCGTCGCGGTCGACGAGGTAGGCGATGGCCTTGCGGACGGGGAGCTTGCCGACGACCGGGTCGTTCATGTTGAAGACGAGGTGTTCGACTTCGGCGCCCGCGCCCTGGACGACGAGGACCTTCTGGTCTCCGGTCTTGGCGGCCATGCCGGCGATGTCCTTGGCGGCGAGGCCGCGGAAGGCGAAGTCGACGTCGCCCGCTTCGAGGGCGGACTTGAGGGCGCCTTCGTCCTCGTGGAAGAACTTCATGGTGACGCCGGTGTTCTTCGCCTTGGCCTGGCCGGTGTAGGCGCTGTTGACGGAGAAGGCGGCGCTCTTGGTGGTGAAGGAGTCCATTTTGTAGACGCCGGAGCCGATGGCCTTGCCGTCGGTGCGGAGCTTGTCGGCCGGGTACTCGCGGTGGTCGACGATGGACCCCGCGCCCGACGCGATCTTGCTGGGGAAGGTCGCGTCGGACGTCTTGAGGTGGAAGACGACGGTCTTGTCGTCCGGGGTGTCGATGCGTGCGACGGACGCGAACATGACGGCGGGGCCGTTCGGGTCGTTGATCTTCAGCGTGCGCTCGAAGGAGTACTTGACGTCCTGGGCGGTGAGGCTGTTGCCGTTGCTGAACTTGAGCCCGTCGCGCAGGGTGCACTTGTAGAGCTTGCTGTCGCTGCCTTCGAAGGCGCAGGTCCGGGCGGCGTCCGGTTCGGGGGTGGTGCCGCCCTTGGGGAAGGCCAGCAGCGACTGGAAGACGTTGTTGAAGAGCAGCCAGGAGCCGGGGTCGTAGCCCGCCGCCGGGTCCGTCGAGCGCACATCGGCGGATATGCCCATGACCACGCCCTTGCCGTTGCCGGCGGCGGCGCCGTCCTGTGCGCCGCAACCGCTGAGCAGCGCGGCGGCGGTGACCGCCCCGAGCGGGGCGACCAGCCACTGGTTACGTCTCATCACACGAACGTCCTTCACAGTCGAACTGTTGCGTTGGCCCCGGCCCGCGGGTTCCGCGGGCCGGTCGCTGTGGGGTGTCAGCCGCTGACGCCCCGGCCGAGTTCCCACAGCTGGAGGTCGGAGATGGAGTTGACGGACCATTCCACTCCGGTGATGCCGTCGCGCGCGGCGACGTACTGCTTGCCCTGCCACAGGGGCAGGACGGGGACGTCGTCGGCGACGATGTCCTGCATCTCCGCGATCGCGGGGGCGGCGACACTGCGGTCGACGGCGCGGCGCGATTCGGGGATGAGCTTGGAGCGCACCGTGCTGTTGGCGTACGGCGTGCCGAGGAAGTTGTCCTGCTCCAGGAACGGGGCGAGGAAGTTGTCGGCGTCGGAGTAGTCGGGGAACCAGCCGAGCCCGTAGGCGGCGAAGTCGCCCTTCTTCTGCGCGGGGCGGAAGGCGGCCCAGTCGCTGCCCTGGACGGTGACGTCGAAGAGCTGGGTGGAGTTCAGCTGGGCCTTGAGGGCGGCGAACTCCCCGGCGGTGCCGTCGCCGTAGTGGTCGTTGGTGTAGTTCAGGGTCAGCTTGACCGGGGTCTTGATCCCGGCTTCCTTCAGGATGGCGGCGGCCTTGGCGGTGTTGGCCTCGCCGTACTTGTTGAAGAAGGAGTTGACGTGGCCGTTGACCGTGGTGGGGACCAGCGAGTAGAGCGGCTGCGCGGACTTTCCGTACACCTTGGAGATGACGGCGTTGCGGTCGACGGCGGCGGCGAGGGCCTGGCGTACGGCCTTGTCCTTGACGACCGGTGCCTCGGTGTTGAAGGCGAGGTAGCGGATTTCCAGGCCGGGCATCGGGACCAGCTTGACGCCCTTGGGCGGCTTGGCGGCGAAGTCCTGGATCTGGGCGGGCGACAGGGTGCGCGAGACCATGTGGACCGAGCCGTCGGTGAGGGCCTTGCCCATCGCGGCGGAGTCGGTGAAGGTGCGCAGTTCGACCTTGTCGTTCTGCAGCTTGATGTCGCCCTTGTAGTTCGGGTTCTTGGTGAAGACGGCGCGGACGAGGTGGTTGTCCTTGACTTCGGCCTTCATCGTGTACGGGCCGGAGCCGTCGACGGCGAAGCCTTCGCGGAGCTTCTTGCCGTCGTACATCTTCTGGTTGACGATGCCCGTGGCGGGCGTCGACAGCTTGTACGGGAAGGTGGCGTCCGGGGTCTTCAGGTGGAAGACGACGGTGTCCGCGCCCTTGGTCTCGACGGTGTCGAGGGTGGAGAGCAGGGAGACCGGGCCGTTCTCGTCCTTGATGGCGAGGACGCGCTCGATGGAGAACTTGACGTCCTTCGCGGTGAGCGGGTCGCCGTTGGCGAACTTCATCCCGGGGCGCAGGGTGCAGCGGTAGCTTTCGTTGCCCGCGTCGGTGAAGCGGCAGTCGGAGGCCGCTTCGGGGACGGGCTGGCCGCCGCCGCGCGGGGTGTGCATCAGGGTCTGGACGGTCTGGCGCAGTACGTTCCAGGTCCCGGCGTCGTAGGCGTACGCCGGGTCGAACGGGGCGGGGACCGTGTCGGCGGCCTCGAACCGGTCGGTGGTGCCGACGACGATCGCTCCTGTGCCCGCTCCGGTTCCGCTGGTGCTGCCGCATGCGGTCAGCGCGGGGGTGAGCAGGCCGGCCGCGGCCGTCAGCACCATGGTCTTGCGGTTCATCCTCGAAAAACTCCCTCAACCCGGCACTTGTTCACAGCGGTGAAAAGGGCACTGCGTGGCGTCGCCCGTTCAGGGCGGAACGATCGGGCCGGTGGTGTGACGATCGGTCCACGCGACCCCGGCACAGGGGTGTGTGCGCGGGGCGGCTGAGGTGCGGCGCAGTGCCCGCGTCGACATTAGTGGGCCCGGAAGGGATGGCTTGAACTGGTGGGAGCGGGGGTGTAATCGCACCGTGATGGGACGAGTACGCCTGCTCACACCGAAGTCCGCGCGGATTCGGTCAGGAGCTGATCAATCGGGACACAAGGGAAGCCGTTGGGTGCTCTGGGCATGGCTGGGGGCAGCCGCCCCGGTGACAAAGGTCACCCGGACAACTGCCCCGGCAAGGATGGAATTTCGGCCTCCGGGGCTCCGTACCGGACGGTCTGCGGTGGGACCTTCGCCCCAACCCCATTTCGTTCGGAACCCGGTTCGGAACCCTGAGTGCGCGGTCAGTTCATCGGAGTGATGAGGGAGCGCAGGAAGGTCAGGTCCACGTCTTCCAGCGAGCGGACGACGGTACGGCCCGGGGCGGCCGGGATCTGGCCCACGGACGGTACGGCGACCACCCGGCAGCCCGCGGCCTCGGCGGAGGCGACCCCGGTCGCGGTGTCCTCGACGACGGCGCACCGCGAGGGGTGGGCGCCGAGCGCGCGGGCGGCGATCAGGTACGGGTCGGGGTGGGGCTTGGTCCGCGGTACCTCGTCACCGGCGACGCTGATCGCGAAGCGGTCGGGGCCGAGCGAGCGCAGCACGCGGTCGATGACCCGGCGGTGCGAGGCGGACACGAGGGCGGTGGGGACGTTGTGCCGGGCCAGCTCGGACAGCAGCCGCTCGGCGCCGGGCATCAGGGGCACGGCGTCGGCGATCCGGGCCTCGAAGCGCTCGTTGAGGAGGACGGACAGTTCGGCCAGGGTGATGGCCGCGCCGGTGGACTCGATGAGGAAGGCGGCGCTGCGGCTCATGGGGCCGCCGACGACGATGTCACGCCAGGATTCGTCAAGTCGGTGGCCGAGTTCGCCGAAGATGTCGACCTCGACGTCCCACCAGAACCCCTCGGTGTCGACGAGGGTGCCGTCCATGTCGAGCAGCACCGCCTGGAGGGCATGTCCGTCGGCCGTACGGGCGACGGGCGCGGGAACGGTGCTGGTCATCCGGCACACCTCTCTGAAGGGACGAGAAGGCCGGTCACCTCTTCCCCGCGGGGCGCGCCCCGGGGGAACAGGCGACCGGCCTGTATGGGACCGACAAGTGTACGTCGGTCCGTGTCAGCGTGCGTTGAAATACTTCGCTTCGGGGTGGTGGATGACGATCGCGTCGGTGGACTGTTCGGGGTGGAGCTGGAACTCCTCGGAGAGGTGGACCCCGATCCGCTCGGGCTGGAGCAGCTCGGCGATCTTGGCCCGGTCCTCCAGGTCGGGGCAGGCCCCGTACCCGAGGGAGAAGCGCGCGCCCCGGTACTTCAGGTCGAACATGTCCTCCACGCGGGCGGGGTCCTCGCCCGCGTAGCCGAGTTCGGCGCGGACCCGGGCGTGCCAGTACTCGGCCATGGCCTCGGCGAGCTGGACGGACAGGCCGTGCAGTTCCAGGTAGTCGCGGTAGGCGTCGGCGGCGAACAGCTTGGCGGTGGCCTCACCGATCTTGGATCCGACCGTGACGACCTGGAGGCCGATCACATCGGTCTCGCCGGACTCTTCGGGGCGGAAGAAGTCGGCGAGGCACAGGCGGCGGCCGCGGCGCTGGCGGGGGAAGGTGAACCGGGTCCGCTCGTTGCCCTGGTCGTCCAGGATGATCAGGTCGTCGCCCTTGGACACGCACGGGAAGTAGCCGTAGACCACGGCCGCTTCGAGGAGGTTCTCGGTGTGCAGTTTGTCGAGCAGTCCGCGCAGCCGCGGGCGGCCCTCGCTCTCGACGAGTTCCTCGTACGTCGCCCCGCCCGCCCGGGCCTGCTTGAGCCCCCACTGGCCCTTGAACAGGGCGCCCTCGTCCAGCCAGGACGCGTAGTCCTTCAGCGGGATCCCCTTGACCACCCGAGTCCCCCAGAACGGCGGGGTCGGCACGGGATTGGTGACGGAGACGTCGGAGCGGGCCGGGCCGCTGTCCTGCTCCTCCTCCACGACCACGGGCGTGTCGCGCTTGGCGACGCGGCGCTGCTTCAGCTCGGGCAGGGTGGCGCCGGGGACGCCGCGCTTCACGGCGATCAGGGCGTCCATGAGGCGCAGGCCTTCGAAGGCGTCGCGGGCGTAGCGGACTTCGCCTTCGTAGATTTCGTGGAGGTCCTGTTCGACGTAGGCGCGGGTCAGGGCGGCGCCGCCGAGGATGACGGGATAGTCGGCGGCCAGCTTGCGCTGGTTCAGTTCCTGGAGGTTCTCCTTCATGATCACCGTGGACTTCACCAGCAGCCCCGACATCCCGATCACGTCCGCGCGGTGCTCGACCGCCGCCTCCAAAATCGCCGAGACCGGCTGCTTGATCCCGATGTTGACCACGTTGTAGCCGTTGTTCGACAAAATGATGTCGACCAGGTTCTTCCCGATGTCATGAACATCCCCGCGGACCGTGGCCAGCACGATCGTGCCCTTCCCATCCGCGTCGGTCTTCTCCATGTGCGGCTCCAGATACGCCACCGCCGTCTTCATCACCTCCGCCGACTGCAGCACGAACGGGAGCTGCATCTGACCGGAGCCGAACAGCTCACCAACGACCTTCATGCCCTCCAGCAGGGTGTCATTGACGATGTCCAGCGCCGGACGGGAAGCGAGAGCCTCGTCCAGGTCCCTCTCCAGGCCGTTCTTCTCGCCGTCGATGATCCGCCGCTGCAACCGCTCGTCCAACGGCAGCGCCAGCAGCTCCTCCGCCCGCCCCGCCTTCAACGACTTCGTGTTCACACCCTCGAACAGAGCCATCAGCTTCTGCAGCGGGTCATAACCCTCCGCACGCCGGTCATAAATCAGATCCAGCGCCGTGGTGACCTGCTCCTCATCGAACCGCGCGATCGGCAGGATCTTCGACGCGTGCACGATCGCCGAATCCAGGCCCGCCTTCACGCACTCGTCCAGGAAGACGGAGTTCAGCAGCACACGGGCCGCCGGGTTCAGACCGAAGGAAATGTTCGACAGGCCGAGGGTGGTCTGGACGTCGGGGTGGCGGCGCTTCAGCTCACGGATCGCCTCGATCGTCGCGATACCGTCACCCCGCGACTCCTCCTGACCCGTGCAGATCGTGAACGTCAGGGTGTCGATGAGGATGTCCGACTCCCGGATCCCCCAGTTCCCCGTCAGATCCGCGATCAGCCGCTGCGCGATCGCCACCTTGTGCTCGACCGTCCGCGCCTGACCCTGCTCATCGATCGTCAACGCGATCAACGCCGCACCATGCTCCTGCGCCAGCCGCGTCACCTGCGCGAACCGCGACTCCGGCCCATCACCGTCCTCATAGTTCACCGAGTTGATCACCGCACGCCCGCCCAGACGCTCCAGCCCCGCCTTGATCACGGGAACCTCGGTCGAGTCCAGAACGATCGGCAGCGTCGACGCCGTCGCGAACCTGCCCGCCAGCTCATCCATGTCCGCCACACCATCCCGGCCGACATAGTCCACACACAGGTCCAGCATGTGCGCACCCTCACGGATCTGGTCCCGGACCATCTCCACACAGTCGTCCCAACGCGCCTCCAGCATCGCGTCCCGGAACTTCTTCGACCCGTTCGCGTTCGTCCGCTCACCGATCGCCATGAACGCGAGGTCCTGACGGAACGGAACCGTCTGGTACAGCGAGGACGCGCCCGGCTCGGGGCGGGGCTCGCGGACCTGCGGGGCCAGCCCGCGGACCCGCTCGACGACCTGGCGCAGGTGCTCGGGGGTGGTGCCGCAGCAGCCGCCGACCAGGGAGAGCCCGTACTCGCGGACGAAGGTCTCCTGCGCGTCGGCCAGCTCGCTCGCGGAGAGCGGGTAGTGGGCGCCGTCCTTGGTCAGGACGGGCAGGCCGGCGTTGGGCATGCAGGAGATCGGGATACGGGCGTTGCGCGCGAGGTAGCGCAGGTGCTCGCTCATCTCCGCCGGACCGGTCGCGCAGTTCAGCCCGATCATGTCGATACCGAGCGGTTCCAGCGAGGTCAGGGCCGCGCCGATCTCCGAGCCCAGCAGCATCGTGCCCGTGGTCTCCACCGTCACCGAGCAGATCAGCGGCACCGACACACCCAGCGCGTCCATCGCCCGCCGCGCACCAATGATCGAGGACTTCGTCTGCAGCAGATCCTGCGTCGTCTCCACCAGCAGCGCGTCCGCACCACCCGTGATCAGACCCTCGGCATTGATCTGGTAGGCGTCGCGGATCGCTTCGTAGCGGATGTGGCCCAGGGTGGGGAGCTTGGTGCCCGGGCCCATGGAACCCAGCACCCAGCGCTGCTGACCGGTCGATGCCGTGAACTCGTCCGCGACCTCGCGGGCGATCCGGGCGCCGGACTCCGACAGCTCGAAGTTGCGGTCCGGGATGTCGTACTCGGCGAGGGCCGAGAGGTTGGCGCCGAAGGTGTTGGTCTCGACGCAGTCCACGCCGACGGAGAAGTAGGCCTCGTGGACCGTGCGCACGATGTCGGGGCGCGTCACGTTCAGGACCTCGTTGCAGCCTTCGAGGTCCTGGAAGTCTTCCAGGGTGGGGTCCTGGGCCTGGAGCATCGTTCCCATGGCTCCGTCGGCGACCACCACGCGGGTGGCCAGTGCCTGGCGGAGGGCATCGGCCCGGGTCTGGGTGTCTGCGGGCGGGTTCGGCAACGAGGCCACGGTGTGCTCCCTGGGATGCGACGGCTGTCGGCTTTGCACCCCCTCTGTGTCAAGGGTGCACGCGGTCAGGGTAACCGCGTGGAACCGGCCCCGGTGAGGGTGTCCCACGTGGCGGACTGCATTCTGTGCGCGGGGGTCTGCCGGGTCTGGCCGGTTCGCCGTGGCTCGAAGTTTTTCCCCACCATGCGAGGAGTCGGCATCGACCGATACTGTTCAGCATTGTCGAACCACGTCAGCAGGAGGCAGTCCGATGGCACGGAACATCCAGTCGCTCGAACGAGCCGCTGCGATGCTGCGGCTCCTGGCGGGCGGTGAGCGCCGGCTGGGCCTGTCGGACGTGGCCTCCTCGCTGGGGCTGGCCAAGGGCACGGCCCACGGCATCCTGCGCACGCTGCAGGCCGAGGGTTTCGTGGAGCAGGATCCCGCCTCGGGCCGCTATCAGCTGGGCGCGGAGCTGCTGCGCCTGGGCAACAGTTATCTGGACGTCCACGAGCTGCGCGCCCGCGCGCTGGTCTGGACGGACGATCTGGCCCGCGCGAGCGGCGAGAGCGTGTACGTGGGGGTGCTGCACAAGAGCGGGGTGCTGATCATGCACCACGTCTTCCGGCCCGACGACAGCCGCCAGGTGCTGGAGGTGGGGGCCATGCAGCCGCTGCATTCCACGGCCCTGGGCAAGGTCATCTCCGCCTATGACCCGGTGGCGCACAGCCAGGCCGTGGAGGCCGAGCGGGAGTCGTTCACACCGCGTACGGTCACGGACCCGGTCGGCTTCGAAGAGGTGCTGGACCTGACCCGGGCGCGGGGCTGGGGTTCGGACGTCGAGGAGACGTGGGAGGGGCTGGCCTCGGTGGCGGCGCCGATCCACGACCGGCGTCGGATGCCGGTGGGCGCTGTGGCGGTCTCGGGGGCCGTGGAGCGGGTCTGCGGCGAGTCGGGGGATCCCCGTCCGGCGCTGGTGGCGGCCGTGCGGGACTGTGCGCGGGCGGTTTCGCGCGACCTTGGCGCGGGCCGGTTCTGACCTTTCTTTTCCGGCCAGGGGCCGTTCCCTGGCCGTTCCATGCCCATTTCGGCCTGTTCCTGACCTTCGGACGGCTGGATTTGGGCGATCGTACCTACCGGTAACGATCCGGCACTTTGGCCTGGCCAACCCTTGACGCGTTCTCCACCCAGGCGGAAAACTGCCGTTCACCGGTCGGCATTGTCGAACACCTAACGGCAATACGCGTTAAGGTGTGGCGAGGCCAAGGACCGGTGCAGCACTCACCGAGTGCGTGGGACCACCGGAGGGACCCGGTGTTCCGCCCACCCCCTGGACGTTTGACAAAGGAGTCGCGGGTGTCCAGCTCCGACATCTTCATTGGCGAGACCATCGGTACCGCCCTGCTCACCTTGCTCGGCGGTGGCGTCTGCGCCGCCGTGACCCTCAAGAGCTCCAAGGCCCGGAACGCGGGCTGGCTGGCGATCACGTTCGGCTGGGGATTCGCCGTCCTGATCGCCGCCTACGTGTCCGCGCCGCTCTCGGGTGCCCACCTGAACCCGGCGGTCACCGTCGGCCTCGCCGTCAAGACCGGCGAGTGGAACGACGTACCGGTGTACTTCGCCGGCCAGCTGCTCGGTGCGATGCTCGGCGCCGTCCTGATGTGGGCGACGTACTACGGCCAGTTCCGCGTGCACCTGTCCGACCCGGAGCACATCCGCGACGCCAAGCTCGGCCCCGAGGACCCGCACCCGCACGACCAGGCCGGTCCGGTGCTCGGTGTCTTCTCCACGGGTCCCGAGATCCGTAATGTCGTCCAGAACCTCACCACCGAGATCATCGGCACGGCCGTCCTGGTCCTGGCCATCCTGACCCAGGGCCTCCAGGCCGACGGCAAGGGCCTCGGCGTCATCGGCGTCCTGATCACCTCGTTCGTCGTCGTCGGCATCGGCCTCTCGCTGGGCGGGCCGACCGGCTACGCCATCAACCCGGTGCGCGACCTCGGTCCGCGCATCGTGCACGCCCTGCTTCCGCTGCCCAACAAGGGCGGCTCGGACTGGGGATACTCCTGGATCCCGGTGGTCGGACCGCTCGCCGGTGCCGCACTCGCCGGCGGTCTGTACAACCTCGCGTTCGCCTGATCAGCACCGGCACGTTTCGCAAGATCCGCACCGCCCTCTGATTCCGCCTACTCACAGACCTGCCAGGAGCAGCCACCATGACCAGCAGCACCGGCCCCTTCATCGCCGCGATCGACCAGGGCACCACCTCTTCCCGCTGCATCGTCTTCGACCGCGACGGGCGCATCGTCGCCGTCGACCAGAAGGAGCACGAGCAGATCTTCCCGAAGCCGGGCTGGGTCGAGCACGACGCCGCCGAGATCTGGACCAACGTCCAGGAGGTCGTCGCCGGGGCCATCGCCAAGGCGGAGATCACCTCCGCCGACGTCAAGGCCGTCGGCATCACCAACCAGCGCGAGACCACCCTGCTGTGGGACCGCCACACCGGCGAGCCGGTCCACAACGCGCTGGTGTGGCAGGACACCCGCACCGACTCCCTGTGCAAGGAGCTCGGCCGCAACGTCGGCCAGGATCGCTTCCGCCGCGAGACCGGCCTGCCGCTGGCGAGCTACTTCGCCGGTCCCAAGGTCCGCTGGCTGCTCGACAACGTCGAGGGCCTGCGCGAGCGCGCCGAGGCCGGGGACATCCTCTTCGGCACCATGGACTCCTGGGTCATCTGGAACCTCACCGGCGGCGCCCAGGGCGGCGTGCACGTCACCGACGTCACCAACGCCTCGCGCACCATGCTGATGAACCTGCACACCCTGGCGTGGGACGAGAAGATCGCGGAGTCGATGGGCGTTCCGCTCAACGTCCTCCCCGAGATCAAGTCCTCCGCCGAGGTCTACGGCCACGTCAAGGACGGCGTCCTCGCCGGTGTCCCGGTCGCCTCGGCGCTCGGTGACCAGCAGGCCGCGCTGTTCGGCCAGACCTGTTTCGCCGAGGGCGAGGCGAAGTCGACGTACGGCACCGGCACCTTCATGCTGATGAACACCGGCGACAAGATCATCAACTCCTACAGCGGCCTGCTGACCACGGTCGGCTACCAGATCGGCGACCAGAAGCCGGTCTACGCGCTGGAGGGCTCCATCGCCGTCACCGGCTCGCTCGTCCAGTGGATGCGCGACCAGATGGGCATGATCAAGACCGCGGCCGAGATCGAAACCCTCGCGTCTTCGGTCGAGGACAACGGCGGCGCGTACTTCGTGCCCGCCTTCTCCGGCCTCTTCGCCCCGTACTGGCGCTCCGACGCCCGCGGTGTGATCGCCGGCCTCACCCGGTACGTCACCAAGGCGCACATCGCCCGTGCCGTCCTGGAGGCCACCGCCTGGCAGACCCGTGAGATCACCGACGCCATGACCAAGGACTCCGGCGTCGAGCTGGCGGCCCTCAAGGTCGACGGCGGCATGACCTCCAACAACCTGCTGATGCAGACCCTCTCCGACTTCGTGGACGCCCCCGTGGTGCGCCCGATGGTCGCCGAGACCACCTGCCTCGGCGCCGCCTACGCCGCCGGCCTGGCCGTCGGCTTCTGGCCCGACACCGACGCCCTGCGCGCCAACTGGCGCCGCGCGGCGGAGTGGACCCCGCGCATGCCCGCCGAACAGCGGGACCGCGAGTACAAGAACTGGCTCAAGGCCGTCGAGCGGTCCATGGGCTGGATCGACGACGAAGACGCCAGCTGACCGCACCAGCTGTCGCATCGACGAGGAGCTAAGAGAGATATGAGCAGCCTGCAGAGCGTTCCCTCACTGGGATCGCACCCGACCGCCGGTTCGAACGCGAGCCGAGCCGAGACCCGCGAGCAGCTGGCCAAGGCCACGTACGACCTGCTCGTCATCGGCGGTGGAATCCTGGGCACCTCGGTGGCCTGGCACGCCGCGCAGTCGGGTCTGCGGGTCGCCATGGTGGACGCCGGCGACTTCGCCGGCGCCACCTCCTCCGCCTCCTCCAAGCTCGTCCACGGCGGCCTGCGCTACCTGCAGACCGGCGCGGTCAAGCTGGTCGCCGAGAACCACCACGAGCGCCGGGTGCTGGCCAAGGACGTGGCCCCGCACCTGGTCAACCCGCTCACCTTCTACCTCCCCGTGTACAAGGGCGGTCCGGTCGGCGCCGCGAAGCTCGGCGCGGGCGTCTTCGCCTACTCGGCGCTGTCCGCCTTCGGCGACGGCATGGGCAAGGTCATATCCCCGGCCCGCGCCGCCGCCGACAACCCGGGTCTGAAGACCGACAACCTGAAGGCCGTCGCGGTCTACTACGACCACCAGATGAACGACTCGCGGGTCGCCGTCATGACGGTCCGCGCGGCCGTCGAGTCGGGTGCGGTCGTCCTGAACCACGCCGAGGTCACCGGCCTGCGCATGACGCAGGGCCGGGTCTCCGGTGCCGAGCTCAAGGACCGTCTCGACGGCACCGAGTTCGGGGTCGACGCGCGCGTCGTGCTCAACGCCACCGGCCCGTGGGTGGACCACCTGCGGCGCATGGAAGACAAGCACTCGATGCCGTCGATCCGCCTCTCCAAGGGCGCGCACATCGTGATGAAGCGCAAGTCGCCGTGGAAGGCCGCCATGGCCACCCCGATCGACAAGTACCGCATCACCTTCGCCCTCCCCTGGGAGGACCAGCTGCTGCTCGGCACGACCGACGAGGTCTACGAGGGCGACCCGGCGGACGTCCGCGCCACCGAGTCCGACATCGACCAGATCCTCGACGAGGCGGCCTTCTCCGTGAAGGACGCCGACCTCGACCGCTCCCTGATGACGTACGCCTTCGCGGGCCTGCGGGTGCTGCCCGGCGGCCCCGGCGGGGTCGAGAAGGCCAAGCGCGAGACGGTGGTCTCCGAGGGCCGCGCGGGCATGCTGTCGGTGGCCGGCGGCAAGTGGACGACGTACCGGCACATCGGCCGCGTGGTCATGGACAAGCTGGCGAAGCTCCCCGGCAGCCCGCTCACCGACGACATGGAGCCGGTGAAGTCCCTGGTCCGCCGGATCGCGCTGCCCGGTGTCGCCAACCCGAACGCGGTCGCGCACCGGCTGCTGATCGACCGTGACCCGGGCTCGCGGATGGACCCGCTGACCGCCCGCCACCTCGCCTCGCACTACGGCTCGCTGGCCTTCGACATCGCCCGCCTCGCCAATGAGGACCCGGCGCTGGCCGAGCGGATCCACGAGGACGGCCCGGAGATCTGGGCGCAGGTCGCCTACGCCCGTGACCACGAGTGGGCGGAGACGGTCGACGACGTCCTGCGCCGCCGTACGACGGTCACCGTGCGCGGTCTCGACACCGACGCGGTACGCGGCCGGGTCGAGGAGATGCTGAGCCGCAAGGCATAGCTTCCGCGCAGGTGGGGAAGAGGGGTGGTCCCGGGGACCGCCCCTTTTCCATGGGCTGTGGAAGGCACACCGCCAAGGCTTAGGCTGGCCCCCGTACACAAGGGGAACTTCGGAAGGAGACCTGGGTGATCGAGCTTGAGGGCGTGCCCGAGCTGATCGACCCGGTCATGGTGGCCGCGTTCGAGGGCTGGAACGACGCGGGTGACGCCGCCTCCGGTGCGGTCACGCACCTGGACCGGGAGTGGAAGGGCGAGGTGTTCGCGGCGCTCGACGCCGAGGACTACTACGACTTCCAGGTCAACCGTCCGACGGTGTGGCTGGACAACGGGGTACGGAAGGTCACCTGGCCGACCACCCGGCTGTCCGTGGTCCGGGTGGGCGGCGCCAAGCCGCGCGACCTGGTCCTGGTCCGGGGCATCGAACCGTCCATGCGGTGGCGGTCGTTCTGCAACGAGATCCTCGGTTTCGCCCATGAACTGGGCGTGGAGATGGTGGTCATCCTGGGCGCGCTGCTCGGGGACACCCCGCACACCCGGCCGGTGCCGGTCAGCGGGGTGACGTCCGATCCGGACCTGGCGCGGACGATGGACCTGGAGGAGACCCGGTACGAGGGCCCCACCGGGATCGTCGGCATCCTCCAGGAGGCGTGCACGCACGCGGGTGTTCCGGCGGTGTCGCTGTGGGCGGCGGTGCCGCACTACGTGTCGCAGCCGCCGAACCCGAAGGCGACGCTGGCCCTCCTGAACCGGCTGGAAGACCTGATCGACATCCGCATCCCGCTCGGCGAACTGCCGGAGGACGCGCGGGCGTGGCAGGTGGGCGTGGACCAACTCGCCGCCGAGGACAGCGAGGTGGCGGAGTACGTCCAGACGCTGGAGGAGGCGCGGGACACGGCGGACCTGCCGGAGGCCTCCGGGGAGGCCATCGCCCGGGAGTTCGAGCGGTACCTGCGGCGGCGGGACGGCGGTCCCGGCCCGGCGGTGGCGGGTGACCCGGGGGACGGCTCCTACCTCCGCGATCCGTCGAGCGGTCGGCCGAAAGGCCCGCGCCGCAAACCGGACGCCTCCGGCGAGGACCCGGCCGACCCCCCGCCGGACGCCTCCGGCGAGGACACCCCGGACACGTAGCCCTCAATCGCCGGGCGGGCTGTCTTTGCCCTCAATCGCCGGGCAGGCTTGATTTGCCCGGCTCAGCTGCATACCTGAGCCGGGCAAAATCAAGCCTCGTCGGCGTTTGAGGCGCCCCCGGAGGGCATACGAGCCCGCGCGCCGCGCAAAGACCGCGGCCCCCCGCCCGGTGGGCGAGGGGCCGTGGGTTCGGGCCCGGAGGGCCAGGGTCAGAGGGCTACGCCCAGGAGGGCGTCCACCGTGCGCGAGACGAGGCCGGGCGCGGATTCGTCGGAGCCACCGGTGGCGATCTGCGCGTCGGCCCACCGGTCCACGGCCGCCAGCGCGGCAGGCGCGTCGAGGTCGTCGGCGAGGGCCTCACGGACCTCCTCGACGAGCGCGTCGGCCGCGATCCCGTCCGGCCGGGACACGGCGGCACGCCACCGCTCCAGCCGGGCCACCGCGTCGGCGAGCACCTGGTCGGTCCACTCCCAGTCGGACCGGTAGTGGTGCGAGAGCAGCGCGAGGCGGATCGCCGCCGGGTCGACCCCGGAGCGCCGCAGCGCGGAGACGAAGACCAGGTTGCCCTTGGACTTCGACATCTTCGCGCCGTTCAGCCCGACCATGCCCGCGTGCACATAGGCCTTGGCCATCGGGAACTCGCCCGTCAGGGCCTGCGCGTGCGAGGCGCCCATCTCGTGGTGCGGGAAGGCCAGGTCGGATCCGCCGCCCTGGATGTCGAAGCCCATGCCCAGGTGGTCCAGGGCGATGGCGACGCACTCGATGTGCCAGCCGGGCCGGCCGCGGCCCAGCGAGGCGCCGTCCCAGCTGGGCTCGCCCGGGCGGGCGGCCATCCACAGCATCGGGTCGAGCGGGTTCTTCTTGCCGGGGCGCTCGGGGTCGCCGCCGCGCTCGGCGGAGAGCAGCCGCATCGCCTCGGCGTCGAGGTGCGAGACCCCGCCGAAGTGGGGGTCGGACTCGACCGAGAAGTAGGTGTCACCGTCGAGCTCGTAGGCGGCGCCCGCGTCCCGGAGCCGCTCGACGAGCGGGACGATGCCGGGTATGGCTTCGACGGCGCCGATGTAGTGCTGCGGCGGGAGCATCCGCAGCGCGGTCATGTCCTCGCGGAACAGGGCGGTCTCGCGCTCGGCGAGTTCGGTCCAGTCGTGGCCGTCGCGCAGGGCCCGCTCCAGGAGCGGATCGTCCACGTCGGTCACGTTCTGGACGTAGTGCACCTGCCGCTTGGTGTCGAGCCACACGCGCTGCACGAGGTCGAACGCGTTGTAGGTCGCCGCGTGACCCATGTGGGTCGCGTCGTACGGGGTGATTCCGCAGACGTAGATACGGGCGACGGGACCGGGGGAAAGGGTGACCTTCCCCTGAGTCGAAGTGTCGTGGATCTGGAGGTCGCGGCCCTTGCCAGGCAGGGCGGGGACCTCAGAAGCGGGCCAGGCATGCATGTCTGGAGCCTAACCGGACGGGTGTTCCTCAAACGAACCGGACCTGCGCTCTTGGCGTGATCGACACCCTTGCGGTCCGGCCGGTTGTGTGCGTACGTGCGTACGCGGCCGGGGTCCGTGGTCAGACGGGCGGCCAGGGGATCGAGGGCCATTCCCCGGAGGGCCGGGGGTGCTCCCCGGTCCGCAGCAGATCCGCCACCCGGCCCCGTACGGCGTCCAGCTCGACCGGTGTGATCAGTTCCGCCAGTCGGGTGGCGAGCGGCGCTCCGTCGGCCAGCAGGAGCGCCAGGGAGGCGAGTACCGCGCGCGCCTCGGCGGTCAGCGGCTCCCCCGCCCAGCCCCAGAGCAGGGTGCGCAGTTTGTCCTCGGTGTGGAAGCTCACTCCGTGGTCGATGCCGTAGAGCCGGCCGTCGGGGGCGGGCAGCAGGTGGCCGCCCTTGCGGTCGCCGTTGTTGATCACGGCGTCGAGGACGGCGAGGCGGCGCAGCCGGGGGTCGTCGGCGTGCACAAGGAGCGCGGTGCGGCCTTCGCCGACCTCGGCGAGGGCGACGGGCTTCCATCCCTCCCCCGCTTCCTCTCCTTCGACCAGGGCGAGGAGGTTGCCTTCCGGTTCCTCCCCTTCCGCGGCCTCGATCCACTGCTGGACCATGCCCTCGCCGTAGGGGCCGTCGCGCAGCACGGTGGCCGGGATCAGGCCCCAGCCGGTGGCCTCGGAGACCAGGAAGGCGGCGCGCTCGCGCTGGGCGAGGTTGCCGTCGGGGAAGTCCCACAGCGGGCGCTCGCCCTTCACGGGCTTGTAGACGCAGTCCACGCTCACGCCGTCGTGGGTGACGGTGCACAGCAGGACGGCGTTGGAGGCCTCGCGGATCCGGCCCTGGACGGTCAGCTCGCCCCGGGTGAGCACGTCGAGGAGTCCCTCGGTCTGCGAGTCCCGGTCCCCCCGGCCTTCGTGGTCCTCTTGCGTCACGTCCTCGTCCCCCATCGCGCTCACGCCCCGCGCCGGTAGCCGTTCTGGCGCGGACAGACGTGCCCCTCGGGGTCCAGGGGCAGGCTGCACAGCGGGCACGGCGGGCGGCCCGCGTTGACGACGTCCAGGGCCCGCTTGGCGAAGGCGCGGGCCTGTGCTCCGGACAGGCGCACCCGCAGCATCGGCGGGCCGTTCTCCTCGTCCTGGAGCAGCCGCTCCTCGGCCTCGGCGAGGTCCTCGTCCGAGTCCGCGTCGAGTTCGACCAGGGCCTGCGCCTCGACGATCATGCGCTGTTCCTCGCCGTCCCAGGCCAGGGCCATGGTGCCGACGCGGAACTCCTCCTCGACGGGAGCGTCGAGCGGGGCCGTGTCCGCCGCCTCGGCGGGGGCGACGGCGGGTACCGGGGCATTGCCCCCGGTGCGCCGTACGACTTCGTCCAGCAGCTCGTCCATCCGCTCCGCGAGCGCCGCGACCTGGGTCTTCTCCAGGGACACGCTGGTCACGCGGGGGCCGGTGGAAGCCTGGAGGAAGAAGGTACGGCGTCCGGGCAGGCCGACCGTACCGGCCACGAAGCGGTCCGGCGGGTCGTAGAGGAACACCTGACGGGGCACGTCCAGTCTCCAGTCTCTGCGGCAGGGGGAGCTCTGCGCACGTGGGCTGTGCTCAAGTATCGGGGCCAGTCCACCCTACTGCGCCGTTCGATCACACTGCGCCCGCACCGCCTCCCACGACGGCGTTCCCGGCGTCTTCGGCGGCTTTGTCCGCGCTCGCCGCGCCACTCTGCGCCGCGGGCCGGGCGCCGAGGCCGCCGAACTCCCCGGTGTCGCCGAGCCGGAGCAGGAAGGGGCGGGTCGGCGTGTAGCGGATCACGGTGACCGAACAGGGGTCGACGTGGAGGCGCTGGAACAGGTCGAGGTGCATCCCGAGGGCGTCGGCGACCAGCGACTTGATGATGTCGCCGTGCGAGCACATCAGGTACGCGGCGTCGGCGCCGTGCTCCTCGTCGATGCGGGCGTTCCACTCGCGTACGGCGTCCACGGCGCGGGCCTGCATGGCGCGCATCGATTCCCCGCCGGGGAACGCGGCGGCGGAGGGGTGCTGCTGGACGATCCGCATCAGGGGTTCGTCGGAGAGTTCGGAGAGTTTGCGGCCGGACCACTCGCCGTAGTGGCACTCGCCGATCCGCTCGTCCGGATGCAGGGGCAGCTCCGGCCGGGCGGCGAGCAGCGGGGCGAGGGTCTGGCGGCAGCGCTCCAGCGGGCTGGTGACGGCGGCGGCGAGCGGCAGGTCCGCGAGCCGGCCGGGCAGGGCGGCGGCCTGTTCGGCGCCGCGCTCGTCCAGCTCGACCCCGGGGGTCCATCCGGCGAGCAGCCCTGCGGTGTTGGCGGTGGACCGCCCGTGTCGTACGAGGATCAGCGTGGCCATGCGGACAGGGTAAGCGCTCGGCGTGGTGTGCGGCCGGGGCCGGGTCAGGGAAGAATGCCCCGGGTGATTGTCGACTGCGCGATTTACCGGGACGGCCGCCGGACGGACGGGCCCGATGACTTCTCGGACGCCCTGGCCGAGGCCCGGGCCACCGGCGACGCCTTCCTCTGGGTCGGTATGCACGAGCCGTCGGAGAAGGAATTCGAGCACGTCAGCCAGGAGTTCGGGCTGCACGCGCTCGCCGTCGAGGACGCCCTCACGGCGCACCAGCGGCCGAAGCTGGAGGTGTACGACGATTCGCTGTTCGTCGTCCTCAAGCCGGTCCTGTACGACGACGCCACGGACACGGTGACCACGGGCGAGCTGATGGTCTTCATCGGGGACTCGTTCGTGGTGACGGTGCGGCACGGCGAGGGGGCCGCGCTGTCCGCGGTGCGCCACCGGCTGGAGCAGGAGCCTGACGTGCTCAAGCACGGGCCCACGGCGGTGCTGTACGCGGTGGCCGACGCGGTGGTGGACCACTACATCGACGTGGCGGCGGAGCTGCAGGCGGATCTGGAGGAGCTGGAGGCGGAGGTGTTCGCGCCGAACCCCTCGGACGCGAAGAACACCGCGGCGCGGATCTACGGCTTCAAGCGGCAGGTGCTGGAGTTCCGGCGGGCGACGAGCCCGCTGCTCCAGCCGATGGACCGGCTGGCCTCGGGGAACGTGCCGTTCGTGCACGAGCACTCTCGGCCGTTCTTCCGTGACGTGTCCGACCACTTGACGAAGGCGAACGAGTACATCGAGGGCCTGGACCGGCTGCTGTCGGACGCCCTGGCCGCGCACCTGGCCCAGAT
This sequence comes from Streptomyces sp. NBC_00536, assembly GCF_036346295.1. Lineage (NCBI taxonomy): Bacteria > Bacillati > Actinomycetota > Actinomycetes > Kitasatosporales > Streptomycetaceae > Streptomyces > Streptomyces sp. NBC_00536. The sequence goes on from NZ_CP107819.1 coordinate 1,766,439, forward strand.
GGGGGTGCGGCAGAACGACGACATGCGCAAGATCTCGGCGTGGGCGGCGATGGCGGCCGTGCCCACGATGGTCGCGGGGATCTACGGCATGAACTTCGAGCACATGCCGGAGCTGAAGCAGGGGTGGGGCTACCCGGGCGTGGTGATCCTGATGGCGGTGCTGTGCGTGGGCCTGCACCGGATGTTCAAGCGGCGGGGCTGGCTGTAGCGACGGCCGTCCCCGCGCGGGGACGGCCCGCGCCGCCGGGGCCGCTGCCGCCGCCGAGCGCGCCGCGCCGCTCGGGCATCCGCAGGCCCACCATGCGGTGCCAGCCCGCGAAGCGCTCGTACGCGTACACGGAGCGGATCCCGGCGGCGAGCGCGGCGGACTTCGGGGCGGGCCAGCGCAGCAGCCGGCCCATGTGCGCCATCACGGCGAGGCTGACGTCGCGGTGGACCGCGATCTCGGCCAGCGCGCTCTGCCGCAGCACCCGCTGGATGGTGCGGCCGTGACCGCGGGCGGCGAGGCGCAGCAGTTCCTCGTGGCAGTAGGCGAGGTGGTTGTCCTCGTCGGCGCTGATCATGCGCACTGCCCGGCCGATCTCGGGGTGGTCCCCGAAGTACCGTACGAGCAGGTCCATCTGGTCGGCGGCGCGCTGTTCGGTGACCCGGCTGTGGGCGAGGTAGACGACGATGTCCCGCTCGGTCAGCGGTTCGGCGCGGCGCAGCTTCTCGTGGGCGAGGCCGATGCCGAGCCGCTCCAGCTTCATCGTGTAGTCGGTGTCGGCGGGGACGGTGACGGCGTGCAGTCCGCGGTGGCGCAGCAGGGCGTGGAAGATCCGGCCGTGCTTGTCCTCGTCGGCTCCGTGCCGGACGATCTTGGGCGCGAGGGTGCGCATGCCGTCGGGCACCAGCGCCGCGATCCGCGCGTTCTCCCAGCCGCCCTGTGACTCCCCGCTGGCGGCGATGGAGCAGAACAGCTGGAAGGAGTCGTCGTGGTCGAGGATCTCCGTGAACAGGCTGCGGGCAGAGAGCATGGGGCGCGGCACCTCCGGGGAAGCGGGACTTCACTCAAGTCCCGATCCCGGGGGCGGGCAACCGTAGGTAGCCCGAAGGGGTAGGTAGGGCCCGGGGCGTAACCCGCCGGGCCCCCGGCGCGTTGTTCGCTGTGCCGGCCGTGGCGGGGAAGACACCCCGAGCCCCCACCACGGCCGCAGGCTTGCGGTCACGGCATCAGGCGAGTCCGGCGCGCTCCAGGGCCTCGGTTCCGGTGCGCAGGGCGGTGACCCGCTCCTCCAGGGTGAAACCGGCCGGGGCCAGGGTCAGCGTGGTGACCCCGGCCTCCGCGTAGGCCGTCATCTTGTCCGCGATCCGCTCCACCGAGCCCAGCAGGGTGGTCGAGTCGATCAGGGAGTGCGGGATCGCGGCGGCCGCGCCCGGCTTGTCGCCCGCCAGGTACTTGTCCTGGATCTCGGCGGCTTCCTTCTCGTAGCCCATGCGCTGGGCGAGCTGGTTGTAGAAGTTCTGCTTCCGGCTGCCCATGCCGCCGACGTACAGGGCGGTGTAGGGGCGGAACATGTCGGCGAGGGCGTTCACGTCGTCGCCGACGGCGAGCGGGACGGTCGGGCAGACGTCGAAGCCGTCCATGGTCAGTCCGGCCTTCTCGCGGCCCGCCCGGATGTGGGTGAGCGCGGTGGCCTCCAGGTGCTCGGCGGCCGGGAAGATGAGGAGCGCGCCGTCGGCGATCTCGCCGGTCTGCTCCAGGTTCTTGGGGCCGATGGCCGCGATGTAGAGCGGGATGTGCTCGCGCTCGGGGTGCACGGTGAGCTTGAGGGGCTTGCCGGGGCCGCCGGGCAGCGGCAGGGTCCAGTGCTCGCCGTCGTGCGTGAGGCGTTCGCGGCTCATGGCCTTGCGGACGATCTCCACGTACTCGCGGGTGCGGGCCAGCGGCTTGTCGAACTTCACGCCGTACCAGCCCTCGGAGACCTGCGGTCCGGAGACGCCGAGGCCCAGGCGGAAGCGGCCGCCGGAGAGGGAGTCGAGGGTGGCGGCGGTCATCGCGGTCATCGCGGGCTGGCGGGCCGGGATCTGGAGGATCGCGGAGCCGATGTCGATGCGCTCGGTCTGGGCGGCGACCCAGGCCAGGACCGTGGGGGCGTCGGAGCCGTAGGCCTCGGCGGCCCAGCACACGTCGTAGCCGAGGCGGTCCGCCTCCTGGGCGACGGCCAGGTTGTCGGCGTCCATGCCCGCGCCCCAGTAGCCGAGATTGATGCCGAGCCGCATGTCGTCCCCTTTTAAGCCGGTACACGTCTGTACTGACGTCTGTACTGATGAGTAACGTCGCTGTCCCGGGGACTCTAGCGCGCCGGGGCACCATCCGTCAGTGCCTCACGCGTCCCGCAGTACGCTCAGCGCTCATGGAGCAGAGGCATCTCGGCCGCACCGGCCTGCGCGTGTCCCGGATCGGCCTCGGCACCCTGACGTGGGGCCGCTCCGCCGGGGGGCAGAGCGAGGAAGCCGCCGCCGAACAGCTGAAGACCTTCTGGGAGGCGGGCGGCACGCTGGTCGACACCGCCGACGTGTACGGGGACGGCGAGGCGGAATACCTGCTGGGGCGGCTGCTGGACGGGCTGGTGCCGCGGCGGGACCTGGTGATCGCCACCAAGGCGGGCGGGGTGCCGGATCCGCGGCGCCGCGTCGACTGCTCGCGCGGGCACCTGCTGGCGGCGCTGGACGACTCGCTGGCACGCCTGGGCACCGACCACGTCGACCTCTGGCAGGTCCAGGCCTTCGATCCGTGGACCCCGCTGGAGGAGACCCTGCACGCGCTGGACCTCGCGGTCGGCAGCGGGCGGGCGCGGTACGTGGGGGTGACGGACTTCTCCGGCTGGCAGCTGGCGAAGGCGGCGACCTGGCAGCGGGCCGCGCCGGGCGTCAGGACTCCGCTCGCCTGCACCCAGATGGAGTACTCCCTGCTCCAGCGCGGCGTGGAGCGGGAGGTGCTGCCGGCGGCGCTGGACCTCGGCGTGGGGCTGCTGCCGTCGTCCCCGCTGGGGCGCGGGGTGCTGACCGGCAAGTACCGCGAGGGCATCCCCGCGGACTCCCGGGGTGCCTCGGAAACCCTGGCCGCCTTCGTGGAGCCCTACCTGGACGACGCCGCGAGCCGGATCGTGGACGCGGTGGCGACGGCCGCGCACGGGCTGGCCGTGACCCCGCTCCAGGTGGCCCTGGCCTGGATCCGCGACCGCCCGGGGGTCGCCGCCCCGATCGTGGGGGCCCGTACGTCGGCCCAGCTCGCGGCGGCCCTGTCGGTGGAGGCGCTTAGTCTTCCCAAGGAGATCTGCCGCGCGCTGGACGACGTCTCGGCGCCCGTGCACCGCTATCCCGATCCTGACTGGAGCACGCTGTGAGTACGGACCGCACGGACCCGCCCCCGGAGGCCACCCCCACCGCCCCCGAGGAAGCCGGGGCGGACACCCCCGCGCCCGGGACCCCGTCCCGTCCGGCCCCGGAGGCGGATGCGGGCGCTGGCGCGGAGCCGGTTGCGGAGGCGGAGGCGGGCTCGGAGCCGGTCGCTGACTCGGAGGCCGTCGCGGAGGCGGACGCGGGCGCTGCGGCGGGCGCTGAGCCGGATGCTGACGCTGTGCCGGACGCCGAGGCGGAACCGGTCGCTGAGGCGGAGGCGATTGCTGAGGCGGAGCCCGGCTCGGAGGCGGAGCAGGACGCTGATGCTGGCGCTGAGCTGGCTGCTGACGCGGAGCCGGGCGCGGAGGCTGGCGCCGAACCGGACGCTGAGGCGGAGCCGGTCGGGGACACGGAGCCCGGCGCGGAGGCGGAGCAGGACGCGGACGCTGACGCGGGTGCTGAGGCGGACGCGGGTGCTGAGGCGGCTGCTGACGCGGAGGCGGGCGCGGAGGGTGGCGCTGAGGCGGACGCTGACGCGGAGGCGGAGGCGGGCGCTGGCTCGGAGGCTGGCGTCGTGGTGGACGGCGCACGCTCCGGCGTGCGGGGCGACGGCGGCGCCGGGGCGGTTCCCGGGCAGGCCGGTGGGGCCGAAGTGCCCGCGCCCGGGATCAGCGAGGCCGCGGCCGAGCTGGCCGCGCAGAAGGTCGAGCGGGAGCGGATCGCGCGCCGCAAGGCCGAGCGGACCGCGCCGGTCGAGGCCGGGGCCAAGCTCAGCGGCACCGCGGCCGACCTGCTGGCCGCCGTACGCGCCGTGGAGGGCGGGGAGAAGCCGCCCTCCCGGTACTTCGACGACGCCCCGGCCACCCCCCGCCGCACCCCGGCACCGGCACCGGCACCGGCGCAGGCCCCCGTCGTCGACCGCCCCCTGACCGCGCCGCAGGCGACCGTCCCCGCCGGGGCCGTCGAAGCCGTACGCGCGCTGCTCGCCCGTACCGGCGGCCCCGAGGCCGTCGCCGCCAAGGCCGCCGAGGCCCTGGGCGAGGACGCCGCCGAGCGGCTCACCGAGGACCCCTGGCAGCTGCTGGCCGTCCCCGGTGTCCGCCCGACCCAGGCCGACGGCTTCGCCCGCGCCCTGCTGGGCGCGGACTGCGGCCCCGGGGACGAGCGCCGCACGGCCGCCCTGGTGGCCTGGCTGCTGGCCCAGGCGGCCCTCAAGGGCCACACCGCGCTGGAGGCCTCCGTGCTGACCGGCGCCCTCGGCCAGTACGCCGTGCCCGACCCGGCCGAGGCCCTGGAACACGCCATCGGCGAGGGGGCCGTCCTCGTCTTCGAGGAACCCGTCGGCGAGCCCGTCGCGGAGGGCGAGGAACAGCCCGTCAAGGTCCTGGTCGGCCTGGAGGGCTGCGCCCTGGCCGAGGAGAGCCTCGCCGACGGCCTGGCCCGCCTGGTGAACACCTTCGGCGGAGCCGCCGACCCGGAGCAGTGGGCGAAGGCCGCCTCCGGTGACGGCGGCGCGGCCGTCGCCGCCGGGCTGGTCCGCGCCGTCGCGGGCCACGGGCTGGTCGCCCACACCGGCGGCGAGGCGGCCCGCGCGGAGCCCCTGGCCCTGCTGGCCGCCGCCCGCGCGCTCGGGCTGCGCGCCTGGCTCGCCTGCCACGCCCCCGACGCCCGTGAGCGCGCGGGCGAGGGCGCCGCGACCGTCGCGGGACTGCTGGCCGGTACCGAGGGCCCGGGCCGGGACCAGGACGGCCAGCTCGCCCTGGACCTGCTCGTCGTCACCGACGCCCCGCAGCTCGATGTGGAAAGCGCCGCCGCGCTCGTCGAATCCGTCCCCGACGGGGCCCGGCTGGTGCTGTCCGGGGATCCCGGGGTGCTCGGATCCGCGGGCCCCGGGCGGGTGTTCGCGGACCTGCTGGCGTCCGGCGCCTGCCCGCGGATCACCTCCCGCGTCCCGGACCCCGGCCCGCTCGGCGAGCTGGTCTCCGGGATCGGCGCCGGGGAGCTGCTCGCGGTCGACGCCCCCGGCAAGGAGGTCGTCATCGTCCCCGTGCGCGATGCCGGGGAGGCCGTCCACCGCACGGTGCAGCTGGTGGCCGAGTCCGTACCGCGCGCCTTCGGCCTGCCGGCCGAGGGGGTGCAGGTCATCACCCCGGGCCACGGCGGCTCGGCGGGCACCCGGGCGCTGAACGCCGCGCTCAAGGAACGGCTGAACCCGGGCCCCGGCCGGTTCGGCGGTTTCGACCCCGGTGACCGGATCGTCCACGTCCCCTCCGCGGGCCGCGCGCTGCCGGGCCGGGTGGTCACGGCCGACGCCGAGGGGCTCCACCTGGACTGCCCCGGCGCGGGCGGGCGCGTCGTCGTACCGAAGGAGCGGGTGGAGACGGCGGTGCGGCACGGCTGGGCCGTGACCGCGCACCAGGCCGTGGGCTCGCGCTGGGCCGCCGTGGTCGTCGTACTCCCCGGTGACGCGGCGGACGCGCTGTCGCGGGACTGGGTGTACACGGCCTTCGGGCGGGCCGGGCGCCACCTGTCCGTGGTCCACGGCGTGGACCAGGCGCTGCCGCGCGCGGTGGCGGAGGTCCTGCCGAAGCCGCGCACGACGCGTCTGACGGGCCTGCTGCGTGCCTTGGCCGCCGCCGCGGCCGGGGATGCCCAGGCCTGAGCCCGGGGTCCCGCCTCCCGCGCCGTGGTGCGGGAGGCGGGGCCCGTTTCAGCCTCGCCCGGGGGCACCTCCCAGCGGTAGCTGGGGGAGTTTGAGGCGCCCCCGGAGGGAACGCCGAAGGCGCCGCCGAAGGGGGCTCACCCCAGCCGCAACCGTCCGGTGCCCGGGGTTGCCTCCGGCGGCGCCTCAAACGCCGGCGAGGCTGAGTTTGGCTGCGCGTCAGGCCGTCGGTGAAGCTGAGTTTGGCTGCGCGTCAGGCCGCTGGCGAGGCTGAGTTTGGCTGCGCCTCAGGCCGGCGGCCAGGCTGAGCTTGGCGGCGCGTCAGGCAGTCGGCCAGGCCGAGTTTGGCGGCGCCTCAAGCCGCCGGAAGGGCTGGAGGCCGAGCCTCGGACGGGTCCTAGTGGTCGGCCTCCTGGGCGGCGGCCGGGGTCGGGCCCGGCTCGGCGTCTTCGGCCTCGTCCTCGTCGAACTCGTCGTCGAAGACGGAACTCACGTCGAACCGGTGCAGCACGTGCTCCGGATCGGCGTGGTCGAAGGGCGAGCCCAGCCACTCCCCCGGTTCCGCGGGCTCCTCGGTCGCCGCGAGCCAGAGCGTGGAGTCGCCCTCTTCGAGACCGAACTCCTTGTAGCGGGAGGCGATCTCGTCCGGTTCGTACTCGCCGAAGAGGACGCCGAGGGCGCCCCCGGTGCCGCCGTCGTGGACGCGTTCGGCGTCACGGTCGTGCGCGGCCACCCGCTCGGCCTGGGCGATCAGCCGCTGCGGTTCGGCGACCACGTAGTCGCGGCGGATCAGCACGCTGAACGCGGTGGGTTCGGCGGGACCGGTGTACGGGACACCGTCCTCGGTCGCGGGGATCTCGAAGGGAGTGACTTCGTCGTAGCGGTCGTAGAGGAGTTCGTCGTACTCCTCGGCGGCGGCGGCGAGTTCGTTGAACGCGGCGTAGACGGCCGGATCATCGTCTCCGGACCTGCCCTCGACCGCCGCAAGGTGACGGTCCAGCGCGGTCTTGACGGCCTCGGCGGCGGCGCGTACCTCGGCAACAGTGGGCAGAGCGGCATCAGACATAGAGCAGACGCTATCCGTAGCAGGGCTCCGTCTGCACAATAGATGCGATGCCGGAATACGAATTTGTCGACGTGTACGTGCCGCGCGGGGTGCCTCGCAAGGAGGCGACCCGGCTGCTGACCGATCATGCGGAATACGGGAACTGGGAGCTGGACCGGCTCACGCTGCACCGGGACGGGAGTCGCCGGGTGAGACTGCGGCGCCGGATCATCCGTCAGATACGCGCGACCTGGTGAGGTACGGCGCGGGCCCGGGAGCCGGACCCGCGCCGTGGACCCCTGTCGTGAGCCCGCGTCAGGCGGCGTTGCGGGAACGCCGGTAGAGCAGGGCGCCGGCCAGCAGCATGCCACCGGCGAGCGGTACGGCCGCGCCGACGGCCCCGCCGGTTCCGGTGGCGGCGAGCATGTCACCGCCGCCCGAACCCGAACCGGAACCGGAATCGCCCCCGCCCGGGGTTCCGGGGAGGCTCACCGGGGTCCCGGTGCCGTGGCCGCTCCCGCTCGGGGTTCCGGGAGTACCGGGGTGCCCGCCGGGGGTACCGGGGTGCCCGCCGGGCGTGCCCGGGTTCCCGCCCGGGGTACCCGGGTTCCCGCCCGGGGTGCCCGGGTTGCCGCCGTGACCGCCCGGCGTACCCGGGTTGCCGCCCGGCGTGCCGGGGTTCCCGCCGTGGTCGCCCGGGGTGCCGGGGTTGCCGCCGTGGTCGCCGTTGCCCTCGTGGCCGTCGTGGCCGCCCGGGGTGCCCGGGTTGCCGCCGTGGTCGCCGGGTCCGTCGTGGCCGCCCGGTTCGCACGGCTCGTCGGGGTGGTCGTGACCGCCCGGGTGTTCTTGGCCCTGGTGGCCGCCCGGCGGCCTGCCGGAGTCGTTCGCGCAGTGGTTGCCGAAGGCCGGGTTCAGCAGGCCGATGACCGTCACGGTGTTCCCGCAGAGGTTCACCGGCACGTCCAGGGGAGCCTGGAGGGCGTTCCCGGACAGCAGCCCCGGTGAGTCCGCCGCGTGCCCGGAGGCCGTGGCCCCGCCTCCGCCGCCGCTGTCGGCATGGGCGTATCCGCCGCCCAGTGCGAGCATCCCGCCCGCCGCCGCCATGGTGATCAGGGTCTTCCTGGTGGCGGTCTGCCGCCCTCGTCCGTGTCGTGCGTGTCGCATGTGTCCGTGTCCCCAACCCCGGTCCGCTGTGCGCGGCGCCGCTCTGTACGTTCGTTACGGATCGACGTACCGGCCGTACCGGCTCCCCCGCCTCGTACGCCGAAAACGCGTCTGGAAAGCCCGGCGCCCCGGAGCGCGGGAAACGCGCTCCGGGGCTGGCACTTCAGAGCGTCAGTTGTTGACGCAGACAGTGCCGAAGGCCGGGTTCAGCAGGCCGATCACGGAGATCGTGTTGCCGCACACGTTCACCGGAACGTGGACGGGGACCTGGATGACGTTGCCCGAGGCAACACCGGGGGAACCGATGGCCGCACCCTGGGCACCGGCGTCGGCGACGGCCAGACCCGCACCAGCGAGTACGAGGCCACCCGTGGCAGCCGCAGCGGCGACAACCTTCTTGATCATTGTTCCTCCTAGTTGGCAATGCGGTACCAGCCGCGGACCGCACCACCTGTAACGAGGAGTTCCCACCGGGGCTACGAGCGTATGAGCGCATTCACTCTTCTCAGTGGATTCCGCACACGCTCCCGATTCCCTTCGCCGGGTCGGGCGTTGTCGGTCAGGCGTTGTCGATGAACCGGTCCAGGACGCGCACGCCGAACTTGAGGCCGTCGACCGGAACCCGCTCGTCCACTCCGTGGAACATCCCGGCGAAGTCCAGCTCGGGCGGCAGCTGGAGCGGCGCGAAGCCGAAGCAGCGGATGCCCAGGTCGTCGAAGGACTTGGCGTCCGTACCGCCGGAGAGCATGTACGGGACCGCGCGGGCGATCGGGTCCTCGGCCCGCAGGGCGCCCTGCATGGCGTCGACGAGCTTCCCGTCGAAGTCCGTCTCCAGCGCCTTGTCCCCGTGGACGTCCTCCCGCTTGACGCGCGGGCCGAGGATCCGGTCGAGGTCGGCGAAGAACTCGTCCTCGTAGCCCGGCAGGAAGCGGCCGTCCACGTGCGCGGTGGCCTGGCCGGGGATGACGTTGACCTTGTAGCCCGCGCCGAGCATGGTCGGGGCCGCCGAGTTGCGCAGGGTGGCGCCGACCATCTTGGCGATGCCGCCGAGCTTGGCGAGCGTCGCGTCCATGTCCTCGGGGTCGAGCGGGGTGCCGAGCGCGTCCGAGAGTTCGTCCAGGAACGACCGTACGGTCTTGGTCACGCGCACCGGCCACGTGTGGCGGCCGAGGCGGCCCACGGCCTCGCACAGCTCGGTGATGGCGTTGTCGTTGTTCGTCATCGAGCCGTGGCCGGCGGTGCCGTCCACGGTCAGGCGCATCCAGTGCATGCCCTTCTGGGCGGTCTCCACCAGGTACAGCCGCAGGTTCTCGTTGACGGTGAAGGAGAAGCCGCCGACCTCGCCGATCGCCTCGGTGACCCCGTCGAAGAGCCCGGGGTGCTTGTCCACGAGGTGCCGGGCCCCGTAGGTGCCGCCCGCCTCCTCGTCGGCCAGGAAGGCCAGCACGATGTCCCGGGGAGGCTTGCGGCCGCTGCGCATCCGGTCGCGCACGACCGCGAGGGTCATCGCGTCCATGTCCTTCATGTCGACCGCCCCGCGGCCCCACAGGCAGCCGTCGGCGATCTCGCCCGCGAAGGGGTCGTACGTCCAGTCCGCGGCGTTGGCCGGGACGACGTCGGTGTGGCCGTGGATCAGCAGCGCGGGCCGCGAGGGGTCCTCGCCCTCGATCCGCGCCACGGTGGAGGCCCTGCCCTTGTGCGACTCGAAGATCTGCGGCTCCAGGCCCACCTCGGCGAGCTGCTCGGCGACCCACTCGGCCGCCTTGCGCTCGCCGGGACCCGAGTGGTCGCCGTAGTTGCTGGTGTCGATCCGGATGAGGTCCCGGCAGAGGTCGACGACCTCGTCCTCGCCGGAGACGGTCCTGCCCGCGCTCGACTCGCTCACGCTGCTTCCTCCCACTGATCGGTACCGAACTCCCCCCATCCTCCCGCTCCGGGCGCCCGCACCCAAGGGCGATCCCCGGTCACCGGGGGGTGTGATCGGGGACCCCGGAATGTTTGGTAATGTTTTCCCTGTCGGAACGGCCCGCGAGGGACGCGAGACAGACACCTTGTCCGGGTGGCGGAATGGCAGACGCGCTAGCTTGAGGTGCTAGTGCCCTTTATCGGGCGTGGGGGTTCAAGTCCCCCCTCGGACACAAGAGAAGGACCCCGCTTCGGCGGGGTCCTTTTTCGTTGTCCGCCGGTCGGCAGGAGACGCGCGTACGGGCCCCCGCCGGGTGACGGGGGCCCGTACCGGAGTGGGCGTCGAGGTCAGTCGCGGGTTTCCGCGGCGGCTTCCCGCGCCGCGGCGAGTTCGGCGACCCGGCGGCGGACCAGGAACCAGCCGCCGACCAGGGCGGCGGCGATGACCGGGAGGAAGAGGATCGTGCGGCGGCCCACGCCGTCGTCGCTCCCCATCAGGACCAGCACGACGGCCAGGAAGACCAGGGTCACGATCTGCGTGTACGGGGCCCAGGGCAGCCGGTAGGAGGGGCGCTCCACGCGGCCCTCGCGGGCCCGGCGCCAGAAGTGCAGGGAGCAGAGCATGACCATCGCCCAGGTGCCCAGGATGCCGATGGAGGCGAAGTTCAGGACGATCTCGAAGGCGTCGTCGGGCATGAAGTAGTTCAGGCCCACGCCCATGACGCCGAAGGCGGCCGTGAAGAGGACCCCGCCGTAGGGGACCTTGCCCCGGTTCATCCGGGCGGTGAACTTGGGGGCGGAGCCGGCGGTGGCCATCGAGCGCAGGATCCGGCCGGTGGAGTAGAGGCCGGAGTTCAGGCTGGAGAGGGCCGCGGTGAGGACGACCAGGTTCATGATGCCCGCGGCGCCGGGGACGCCGAGCTTGTCGAAGACCGTGACGAAGGGGCTCTGGTCGGCGGAGTACTCGGTGTACGGCAGGAGCAGCGCCAGCAGGACCACGGAGCCGACGTAGAAGACGCCGACGCGCCACATGATCGAGTTGATCGCCTTGGGCATGATCTTCTCGGGGTTCTCGGTCTCGCCCGCGGCGACGCCGCACAGCTCGACGGAGGCGTAGGCGAAGACGACGCCCTGGACCACCAGGAGCATGGGGAGCATGCCCGCGGGGAAGATGCCGCCGTTGTCGGTGATGGAGCCGAGGCCGGGGGTGTGGCCGTCGATCGGGTGGCTGGTGGCGACCAGGTAGATGCCGACCAGGAGGAAGGCGACGAGGGCGCCGACCTTGACGATCGAGAACCAGAACTCCATCTCGCCGAAGTACTTCACCGAGATCAGGTTCACGGCGAGGACCACGGAGAGGGCGATGAGCGCGAGGATCCACGACGGGATGTCGCTGAACATCGACCAGAAGTGGGCGTAGGTCGCGGCCGCCGTGATGTCGGCGACGGTGGTGGTGGACCAGTTGAGGAAGTACAGCCAGCCCGCCGTGTAGGCGCCCTTCTCCCCCATGAACTCGCGCGCGTAGGAGACGAAGGCGCCGGAGGACGGCCGGTAGAGGACCAGCTCGCCCAGCGCCCGCACTACGAAGAAGGCGAAGACGCCGCACACCGCGTAGGCGATCGCGAGGGAGGGCCCGGCATTGGCCAGGCGGCCGCCCGCGCCGAGGAACAGGCCGGTGCCTATCGCTCCGCCGATCGCGATCATGTTGATGTGGCGGGACTTCAGGTCCTTGCTGTAACCCTCGTCACCGGCGTCCACATGAACGGTCCGGACGGACGGTTCCGGTGCGGCAGGGGCCCGGGACGCGGCCTCTTTCAGGGTGCGGTCACTCATCTATGACTTCGCCTTCGTGGGGTGGACGGGCAGGTCCGGGCCGCCGCGCAGGAGAGCTGGGTGGTATCGCCTGTGCCCGCGGTCCGGAATTTGATCGCCCCAGGAGACCATGCGTGCCGCGCTCGGGCCAAAACCGTCCCTTTACCCGCAGAGGCCCCCGGCTCCCCTCGAAAGGGGTGCCGGGGGCCTCTGCGGCGGTTGTCGGGCGTACGGGCGCGGGCGTACGGGGCTCAGGCGCGCGGGGTGGCTTCGGCGGCCTGGTCGAGGCGGAAGGCCTCGTTGCCCAGGCCGATCCGGGCGTGCACCTCGGGGCGCCGGGAGCGCAGGACCGATCCGTACGCGAGGCCGCCCGCGGCGGCGACGGCGATGATGGCGGGCAGCGCCCAGCTGAGCGCGGAGCCCTTGTCGGCGCCGACCAGGACGGCGAAGTCCTTGACGGTGTAGACGGCGATGCCGAGCAGTGCGAGGCCGGCGGCGCCCGCCGCGGCGAGGCGCCAGACCTGGGCGGAGGCGGTGCCGCGGCGGACGAAGAAGGCGATGACGGCGAAGGAGGCGGTGGCCATCAGGAGGGTGATGCCGAGGGCGCCGACGCTGCCCATCCAGGTGAACAGGTGCAGGATGGGCGCGGTGGGGTCACCGGCCGGGTTGTCGTCGGTGAGGGCGAAGCCGAGGACGATGACGGCCGAGACGCCGGTCTGCAGCAGGGAGCCGGTACCGGGGGCGCCGGTGCCCGCGTTGGTACGGCCGAAGGCGGCCGGGAGCAGGCCCTCGCGGCCCATCGCGAAGGCGTAGCGGGCGACGACATTGTGGAAGCTGAGCATGGCCGCGAACATGCCGGTGACGAAGAGCACGTGCAGGACGTCGGTGAAGGCGGTGCCGAGGCGGTCCTCGGTGAGCTGGAAGAGCAGTCCGGGACCGGCGTCGGCGGAGGCCTTGACGACCTCGCTCGGGCCGGTGGCGACGGTGAGGGCCCAGGCGCTCAGCGCGAAGAAGAGGGCGACGAAGCCGACGGCGAGGAACATGACGCGGGAGACCACGATGTGCGGCTTGCTGGTCTCCTCGGCGTAGACCGGGGACTGCTCGAAGCCGACGAAGGCGGCGATGCAGAAGCACAGGGCGGTGCCGAGGCCCGGGCCGCTGAGGGTGGCCGGGTTGAAGGCGTGCAGCGAGAGGCCTTCGGCGCCGGGCTTGCCGAGGGCGGCGAGGTCGAAGATGACGACGAGGGCGCACTCGATGAGGATGAGGACGCCGATGACCTTGGCGTTGAGGTCGATCTTGAGCCAGCCGAGGGCGCCGGTGGCGGCGACCGCGAGGAGGGCCGGTATCCACCAGGCCACCTGGACGTCGAGGTAGGTGGTGAGGAGGCCGGAGACCTCGAAGCCGAGGATGCCGTACACGCCGACCTGCATGGCGCTGTACGCGACGAGGGCGACCATCGAGGCGCCCGCGCCGGCGGTGGCGCCGAGGCCGCGCGCGATGTAGGCGTAGAAGGCGCCCGCGTTGTGGACGTGCCGGCTCATCTCGGCGTAGCCGATGCTGAACAGCGCGAGGACGACGCCGAGGATGACGAACAGCAGCGGCTGGCCGACGATGCCCATGACGCCGAAGGTGGTCGGCATCACGCCGGCCACCACCATCAGGGGCGCGCTGGCCGCCAGTACGGAGAGCAGCAGTCCCGCGGTGCCGAGGCGGTCGGCGCGCAGGGCCCGGTCCTGCCCCTTGTACGTGCGGATCTCGGCCGCGCTGCCGCGCGGGGACGTGGTGGAACTGCCCGTCGCCATGGCGGGTGGTCCTTTCGGGAAGGAAAGTTCAGGCGGAGCCGAGCGCGGCACTGCGCGCGGCGAGGAAGGCCTTGTGCGGGTCGAGGTCCGGATAGGACCAGGGGGCCCGGGTGGCATGGCTCCCGATGCGGTGGAAGAGTGCGGCGGCCTCGGCGGGGCGGCCCTCGCAGAGCTTGGCGTGGGCGAGGAAGTTGAGGTCGACGCGGTTGCGGGGGTGGTCCTCGCGTTCCCATTCGAGCCACCAGTCGAAGGCGGAGCGCAGGACCTGACGGGCGCGGCGGCCGGACCAGTGCTCGGCGGCCGCGGTGGCTCCGGGGCCGGATCCGCCGTGGGCGGCGGCGAGGACGCGGTAGCGCTCGGCGTGGGCGATGACGGGGAGGACGGCGAGCGGTGAATCGGCCGGGGACTCCTCGGCGGCCCAGGCGGCGAAGTCGTAGACCTCGTGGAGCGGGTCGTGGCCGGTGCCGGGGAGGCGTTCGGCGAGCCGGGCGACCATCACGTGGTGGGCGTGGTGGTGTTCCCGGTGCCGGGCGCGGACCTGGTCGAAGTGCCTGCTGAACTCCTCCTCGGTGCCGAAGGCGCGGGAGAGCAGCAGCAGGCCGAGCCAGGGGGTGGGGTCGGCGGGCAGCAGTGCGGCGGCGCGGCGGCAGGCCTCGTCGGCGGCCTCGGGGGTGCCCTTGCGGCGCAGGGCGGTGAAGACGGCGGCGCAGGCGAGGAGGGTGGCGGCGTCGGCGCTCTCGGGTTCGGCGAGGAGCCATTCCCGGGCCCAGGCGGTGGCGGCCGGGGTCTCGGCGAGGACGACGACGCGGTGGCCGCGGCGGTCCCAGTCGTCGGCGGTGGCTGCGAGCAGGCTCCGCGCGGTGGCCCACCGGCCCTGGGTGAACTGCGCGCGCACGTCGACGAGTTCGGTGTCGCACAGCGCCGGGTCGAAGAGCTGGGCGTCCCGCTTGCGGGCGCGGCCGAGGGGCGGCGGAGGCGGAGACATCCGCGGTTTCCCTCCAGAACGCGAGCGCGGGTCGACGAGCGGTGGATGATCACGCACAGCAAACCGGTACTCACAGCTCCGCGTCAAGGTCCAAGCCACCGGGTGGCGGGTTTCAACTGGTAGGGGGTGTGGTGGAGTTGGGCCGCTTGTGCCGGTTCGGTGGCGGGTGGGTGTGCCCGGGCCGGGCGGGGGTCCGTGCGGTGGCGGTGGTGGAGGGGGCGGCCGTACGGGCGCCACGGCATGCGGGCGGGTTCTCCGGCCCGGCGGCGGGCGGGGCCGAGGGTGCGCCTGTGTGGCTGAATGGTGCTCCTTGCGGGCGGAGTTCCGGGCCGGACGGGCGCACCCAGCCTGCCCGGCGGCTGCGGGCCCGGCACACCCAGCCCGCCCGGCGGCGGAGGGCCCGGCACACCCGGCCTGCCCGGCGGCTGAGGGCCCGGCACACCCAAGCCCGCCCGGCGGCTGAGGGCCCGGCACACCCAAGCCCGCCCGGCGGCTGAGGGCCCGCCGGAGGCGACGGCGACCCGCGGAGGGGACGACGGCGGGTTGCGTCCTGCGGTCGCGGGCCCTCCGGGGGCGCCTCAAACGCCGGCGGGGCTGGATTGGGCCCGCCCGGCGGCGGAGGGCGGGGCACACCCCAGCCTGCCCCGCGGCTACGGGCCCGGCACACCCCAGCCTGCCCGGCGATTGAGGGCGGGGCGGGGCCGGGTCAGGACACCGATTGCGCCGCCGCGCGGCCCGCGGCTCGGGCTGAGAAGATGCAGCCGCCGAGGAAGGTGCCCTCCAGGGCGCGGTAGCCGTGGACGCCGCCGCCGCCGAAGCCCGCGGCCTCACCCGCCGCGTAGAGCCCGGGCAGCGGTTCGCCGCTCGCGTCGAGGACGCGGGAGGAGAGGTCGGTCTCCAGGCCGCCGAGGGACTTGCGGGTCAGGATGGAGAGCCGGACGGCGATCAGCGGGCCCGCCTTGGGGTCCAGGATCCGGTGCGGGGCGGCCGTACGGATCAGCTTGTCGCCGAGGTACTTGCGGGCCCCGTGGATGGACATGACCTGGAGGTCCTTGGTGAAGGGGTTGGCGATCTCCCGGTCGCGGGCGGTGATCTCGCGGCGCAGGGCGTCCTCGTCGATCAGGCCCTCCTTGGTGATCGCGTTCATGCCGCGGACCAGGGCGCCGAGGTCGCGTTCGACGACGAAGTCGGCGCCGTTGTCCATGAAGGCCTTGACCGGCCCGGGGACGTCCTGCCGGGCCCGGTTGATCACCTCGCGGACGGACTTGCCGGTGAGGTCGGGGTTCTGTTCGGAGCCGGAGAGGCCGAACTCCTTGCCGATGATGCGCTGGTTGAGGACGAACCAGGTGTGGTCGTGGCCGGTCTTCATGATGTGGTCGAGGGTGCCGAGCGTGTCGAAGCCGGGGAAGAGCGGTACGGGCAGCCGCTTGCCGGTGGCGTCCAGCCACAGCGAGGAGGGTCCGGGGAGGATCCGGATGCCGTGCCGGGCCCAGATCGGGTTCCAGTTCTCGATGCCCTCGGTGTAGTGCCACATCCGGTCCTTGTTGATGTGGCTGGCGCCCGCCCGTTCCGCGATGCCGAGCATCAGGCCGTCGACGTGGGCGGGGACCCCGGACAGCAGCCGTTCGGGCGGGGTGCCGAGCCGCTCGGGCCACTGGGCGCGGACCAGGTCGTGGTTGCCGCCGATGCCGCCGGAGGTGACGATGACCGCCTGGGCGCGCAGCGAGAAGGCGCCGGTGGCCTCGCGGCTGCTCGCGGTGCCCCGTACGGCGTCGGACGGTTCCAGGACCTCGCCGGTGACGGTGTCCAGGGTCCCGGCGGTCCGGGAGAGACCGGTGACCCGGTGGCGGAAGCGCAGCTGGACCAGCCCGCGGGCCACCCCGGCCCGGACCCGCCGCTCGAAGGGTTCGACCAGCCCGGGGCCGGTGCCCCAGGTGATGTGGAAGCGGGGTACGGAGTTCCCGTGCCCGGTGGCGTCGTAGCCGCCGCGCTCGGCCCAGCCGACCACGGGGAAGAAGCGGACGCCCCGCTGGTGCAGCCAGGGCCGCTTCTCCCCCGCGGCGAAGTCGACGTACGCCTCGGCCCAGCGGCGCGGCCAGGCGTCCTCGGGGCGGTCGAACCCGGCGGTGCCGAACCAGTCCTGGAGGGCCAGGGCGTGGCTGTCCTTGATGCGCATGCGGCGCTGTTCGGGGGAGTTCACGAAGAAGAGGCCGCCGAAGGACCAGTGGGCCTGGCCGCCGATCGACGCCTCGGGCTCCTGGTCGAGCAGGATGACCTTCCGGCCCGCGTCCACCAGCTCGGCGGTGGCCACGAGGCCCGCCAGCCCTGCGCCGATCACGATGACGTCTGCGTCGTACCCCATGCGTTTTCCGTCCTGACCTCGGTGGATGGGACAGATCCTGGCTACCTCGCGGTAACCAGTCAACACCGGTGCTTGGATGGACCGTATGAGCGCGATGGATCCGGCGGACGAGGTACTGGACGTGGTGGACCGCGAGGACCGGGTGACCGGGCGGGCGCGGCGGGGCGAGGTGTACGCCCGCGGGCTGCTGCACCGCTGCGTGTTCGTGCGGGTCAGGGACCCCGAGGGGCGGATCTTCGTGCACCGGCGGACCGCGTCGAAGCTGGTGTTCCCGTCCCGCTACGACATGTTCGTCGGCGGGGTGCTGGGCGCGGGCGAGGACTACGCGTCGGCCGCGCTGCGGGAGGCCGAGGAGGAGCTGGGGGTGAGCGGGCTGGCGCAGCCGGTGCCCGTGCTGAAGTTCCTGTACGAGGGCGAGGGCGGGGCCTGGTGGTCGTACGTGCACGAGGTGCGGTGCGACCTGCCGGTGCGTCCGCAGGTCTCCGAGGTGGACTGGTACGCCTTCGTGGACGAGGCCGAGGTGGCGCGGCGGGCGGCCGACGGGTCCTGGCCGTGGGTGCCGGACGGGCTGGAGGCGTACCGGAGGCTGGAGGAGCACCGGCGGGTGGAGGGGTAGCGAACGGGTGGGGGCGTTCCACCGATCATCCGACTTCGGCCACTAGATTGGGGAGATGATCGACTTCGTCAAGGACGTGCGC
The DNA here is from genome assembly GCF_036346295.1 of Streptomyces sp. NBC_00536. NCBI lineage: Bacteria > Bacillati > Actinomycetota > Actinomycetes > Kitasatosporales > Streptomycetaceae > Streptomyces > Streptomyces sp. NBC_00536. Next base: position 1,784,258 of record NZ_CP107819.1, read on the forward strand.
CTCTGGTTCGCGCCGCGGCGGGTCCGGGACGAGGGCGCGACCCCCGACTACCGGTTCTCCCTCGCCAACGAGCGGACCTTCCTCGCCTGGATCCGGACCGCGCTGGCCCTGGTGGGCGGCGGGTTCGCGGTGGACCAGTTCCTGCCGGACCTGCGCTGGGCGGTGCGCGTCGGGCTGGCCCTCGCGCTGCTCGTGGTGGGCGCCGCCTGTGCGCTGCGGGCGGTGAACCACTGGGTGCGGTGCGAGCGGGCGATGCGGCGCGGTGAGGACCTGCCGCTGTCGCCGTTCCCGGTGGTGCTGAGCCTGGGGGTGGGGCTGGTCGCGGTGGCGATGGTGGTGGTCATGCTGATGGGCTGGACGACCGGGCGGTGAGCGGGCCCGAGGGCGGGTCGGCGAGCGGATCCGGGGTGCCCGCGCCCGTGCGGGATCCCGGGCTGCAGCCCGAACGCACCCGGATGGCGTGGCGGCGTACGACGCTGAGCGCGTCGGTGGCCGCCGTGCTGGGGCTGCGGCAGGCGCTGCGCGGGCCCGGCACGCCGGTGGCGGTGGCCGCGACCGTGCTGATCGTGGTGGTCTGGCTCGCGTTCCTGGGGGTGGCGCACCGCAGGATGACGGAGCTGGCGGCCGGGCGGCCGCCGCGGCTGGCCCCGCGCGTGGCGCTCGCGGCCACGCTGTGGACGGTGGCCCTGGCGGTGTTCGCGATGGCGGTGATCGTCTGAGGCGGCAACCGGCCGGGGCGGCCGTCGCCTGCGGCGGTCAACGGACCGTGCCGGTGCGATGATCGGGCTTCCGCGTGCCGCGGGGTGCACAACGGGCGATACCGCCCCCACCCCACTAGCCTCGGCGCCATGACGACCCTGCACCACGAGCACGCCACCCACGAGCACGCCCACGGCCCCGACTGCGGGCACCCCCAGGTCGACCACGGCGACCACGTGGACTACGCCCACGACGGCCACCTGCACCGGGAGCACTCCGGACACTGGGACGAGTGCGAGCCCGCGGGCCATGTGCCGCACGCGGAGCACGACCACGCGCACGGCTCGGACTGCGGCCACGAGGCGGTCCGGCACGGCGATCACGTGGACTACGTACACGACGGCCACCGGCACGCCGAGCACGACGGCCACTACGACGACCACTGACGCTCCCCTGACATTCCCCGAGGTCCGCGCGCCGCGGCGGTGACCCCGCCCTCCCCCGGGTCCGCGTCGGCTGGCAGGATGCTGCCCGCCATTCAACGCGACCCGGGGAGAGCGCAGATGACCGCAGAGAAGCCCTACCTCGTCCAGCCGGCGCCCGGCGTCTTCGCCTACATACAGCCGGACGGCGGCTGGTGCCTGAACAACGCCGGGTTCGTCACCGGCGGCGGGCGCAGCCTGCTCGTCGACACCGCAGCGACCGAACGCCGGGCCCTGGCCCTGCGGGACGCCATCACCTCGACCGGGTCGCCGCTGCCGCGCACCGTGGTCAACACCCACCACCACGGCGACCACACCTACGGCAACGCCGTGTTCACCCCCGAGGCGCTGGTCCTCGGCCACGACCGGTGCCGCTCGGAGCAGCTGGACGCGGGGCGTCAGCTGGAACTGATCTGGCCGGATACCGATTTCGGCACCCTGCCGGTCACCGCGCCCGACCTGACCTACAGCGAGCGCGCCACCGTGCACGTGGGCGACACCGAGGTGGAGGTGATCCACCCGGGCGTGGCGCACACCGTCGGGGACTCGGTGGTGTGGCTGCCGGGGCAGCGGACCGTCTTCACCGGGGACCTGGTGTTCGCCGAGGGCACGCCGTTCCTGGCCATGGGGTCGCTGGCCGGTTCGCTGCGGGCGCTGGAGCTGTTGCGCGCGCTGGACGCGGAGACCGTCGTACCGGGACACGGGCCGCTGACGGACCCGTCGGCCTACGACGCCACCGAGCGCTACCTGCGCTACGTCGACCAGCTCGCCCGGGAGGGCCGGGAGCGCGGGGACACCCCGCTGGAGACGGCGCGCCGGGCGGACCTCGGGGAGTTCGCGGGGTGGCGGGAGAGCGAGCGGCTGGTGGCCAACCTGCACCGGGCCTACGCGGAGCTGGCCGGGGGCGCCCTCGGGGAGCCGCTGGACATCATGGTGGTGCTGCGGGACATGACGGTGATGAACGGCGGAGTGCCGATCGCCTGCCACGCGTGAGGGGGGCGGGGGCGGGGGCCGGCCGCGGGGTCGGCTCCGCCTCCGGGGCGAAGTTTCGGTGCGCACTCTGGACGGCATACCGACCGGTCGGCATGATGGCTCCGAGACATCTGGCACACCCGACCGGGCACCGCCCGCCCCTCGTCATACGGAGGTCCGCACCATGACCACACCACCGGCCGGTCCCCGCGGTCTCGATCTGGAGCGGCTGCGCGCCCACCTCGACCGCGTGCGGCCGGGGCTGGTGACCGGGGCGCTCGGCGGCCGGCTGATCGAGGGCGGCCGCTCCAACCTGACCTACGAGATCACCGACGGCGCCGGCCGCTGGGTGGTCCGGCGCCCGCCGCTCGGCCACGTGCTGGCCACCGCGCACGACATGCGCCGCGAGCACCGGGTGATCGCCGCGCTGGCCGGCACCGCGGTTCCGGTGCCCGGGACGCTGCTGCTCTGCGAGGACGAGTCGGTGCTCGGCGCCCCCTTCTACGTCATGGAGTTCGTGGAGGGAGTGCCGTACCGGACGGCCGGGCAGCTGGCCGCCCTGGGCCCCGAGCGGACCCGGCGGGCGGTGCTCGGCCTGGTGGACACCCTGGTCGACCTGCACGCGGTGGATCCCGAGGCGGTGGGCCTGGGCGACTTCGGCCGCCCCGAGGGCTTCCTCGACCGGCAGCTGCGGCGCTGGGGCAAGCAGCTGGCGGCCTCCCGGGGCCGGGAGCTGGCCGGGATCGACGAGCTGCACGGCGCGCTCGGCCGGGCGCTGCCCGACTCCCCGGCCCCCACGGTGGTCCACGGTGACTTCCGGCTCGACAACGTGCTGATCGGCGGCCCGGACGACACCATCCGGGCGGTGCTGGACTGGGAGATGTCCACCCTCGGCGATCCGCTGACCGACCTCGGGCTGCTGGTGATGTACAGCTCCGACCTGGGGCTGACCGAGTCCCCGGTGAGCACGACGAGCGGCGCGCCCGGCCATCCGGCGCCCGCCGAGCTGATCGAGCGGTACGCCGCCCGCTCGGGCCGGGACACCGGGGCGATCTCCTGGTACACCGCCTTCGCCTGGTTCAAACTCGCGGTCATCCTCGAAGGCATCCACTACCGCTTCACGCTCGGGCAGACCGTGGGAGCGGGTTTCGACCGGATCGGCGAGCTGGTTCCGGTCTTCATCGAACACGGTCTGACCACCCTCCAGGAAGGCTGAGGCACGCGCTCATGGACTTCGCATTCGACGCCCGGACCGAGGAACTCCGCGAGCGGCTGCTCGCGTTCATGCACGAGTACGTCTATCCGGCGGAGGCGGTGGCGGCCGGGCAGCGGGCGCTGCTGCCCTCCCCCTGGGACACTCCGGCGGTCTTCGGCGAACTCAAGGCCGAGGCCCGCCGCCAGGGCCTGTGGAACCTCTTCTTCGTGGACGGGCAGGGCAGGGACGGGCACGACGGGCACGGCTCGCCCGGCGAGCGGTACGGCGCCGGGCTGACCAACCTCCAGTACGCGCCGCTCGCCGAGATCACCGGCCGCAGCCCGCACCTGGCGCCGATGGCCACCAACTGCGCCGCCCCGGACACCGGGAACATGGAGCTGCTGGCCCAGTTCGGGGACGACGAGCAGAAGAAGCGGTGGCTGGAGCCGCTGCTGGCCGGGGAGATCCGGTCCGCGTTCGCGATGACCGAGCCCGAGGTGGCCTCCTCGGACGCCACCAACGTCGAGACGCGCATCGAGCGGTCCGCCGACGGCGGGAGCTACGTGGTCACCGGGCGCAAGTGGTTCATCTCCGGGGCGATGAACCCGGACTGCAAGGTCTTCATCGTAATGGGCAAGACGGACCCGGACCACGCCGATCCGCGCCGCCAGCAGTCGATGATCCTGGTGCCGCGGGACACCCCGGGCGTCGAGGTGCGGCGGGCGATGAGCGTGTACGGCTACCAGGACCACGACCACGGCGGTCATGCCGAGGTGGTCTTCGACGGCGTACGGGTCCCGGCCTCCCACCTGATCGGTGACGAGGGCAGCGGCTTCGCGATCGCCCAGGCCCGGCTGGGCCCGGGCCGCATCCACCACTGCATGCGGCTGATCGGGATGGCGGAGCGGGCCATCGAGCTGATGTGCCGGCGCGCCATCGGGCGGACCGCCTTCGGCAAGGAGCTGGCCGCGCAGGGGGTGGTGCAGAACTGGATCGCGGACGCCCGGGTGACCGTGGAGCAGCTGCGGCTGCTGGTGCTCAAGACGGCCTGGCTGATGGACACGGTCGGCAACCGCGGTGCGCACACCGAGATCCAGGCCATCAAGATCGCCACCCCGCGCGCGGTGGTGGGGATCCTGGACCAGGCGGTGCAGTTGCACGGGGCGGGCGGGGTCAGTCAGGACTTCCCGCTCGCGGAGCTGTGGGCGGCGGCGCGGACGCTGCGGCTGGCGGACGGCCCGGACGAGGTGCACCAGCGGTCGCTGGCCCGGCGGGAGCTGAAGCGGTACCGCTGACGCGCGGGCGGAGGCCGGGGGTGGCGCGGACCGGGCCTTCCGGCCCGCCGCCCGGCGGCCGTTCGGGCTCCGAGGGGGACTTCCGACTGGTCTGGACCATCACGAAGGTCCGATATATTCGATAGATCCCCCATCGAAAGTGCCTCTCGTCATGCCTAGCTCCACTCTGGCCCCGGCGCCGGTGACCCCTCCCGTCACCGCATCCGTCACCGCGTCCGCCGCCGCGTCCGCCGCCGTGGCGGGCCGGGTCGCCAACCCCGGCCCCCTCGGCCTGGCCGCGTTCGCGCTGACCACCTTCGTGCTCAGCCTCTTCAACTCGGGCCTGATCCCGAACGCGGCCCTCAGCGCCGTCGTGCTGCCGCTGGCCCTGTTCTACGGCGGCCTCGCGCAGTTCGTCGCGGGCATCATGGAATTCCGCCGCGGCAACACCTTCGGGACCACCGCGTTCGTCTCGTACGGCGCCTTCTGGATGTCCTTCGCGGGCTACGTGAAGTTCGTCGTCCCCACGCTGCCCGCCGATCAGGCGCACATCGCCACCGGCTGGTTCCTCGTGGCCTGGTTCGTCTTCACCGCCTCCATGTCCATCGCCGCGATGAAGCTGGACGTGGCGCACCGCCTGCTGTTCGTCTCGCTGGCGCTGACCTTCCTCTTCCTCGCGCTGGGCGACCTCACCGAGGTCACCGCACTCGGTCACACCGGCGGCTTCCTCGGCCTGCTCACCGCGGGGATCGCCTGGTACATCTCCTTGGCCGTGGTGGCCGAGGACACGTGGGGCCGCAAGGTCCTCCCGCTCGGCTGAGCCCCGCCCCGGGCACCCGCGGGACGTCTAGGGACGCAGGGCGCGCAGCAGCAGGTCGGCGAGGTGATCGGCGACCTGCTGCGGCGTGAGCGGGCCGTCCTCGCGGTACCAGGTGGACAGGTGGTGGACGGACCCGAAGTGGTAGTCCACGATCAGGTCGGCGGGGGTGGCGGAGGCGAAGACCCCGGTCCGCTGCCCCTCTTCGACCAGGGCCCGGAAGCGCTCGTGGTAGCGCCGCCGCTCGGCCCGTACCTGCTTGTACTTCTCCGGGCTGAGCTGGTGCATCGAGCGGAAGAAGATCATCGCGTCGTCGAGGTTCTCGATCGTGGTGACCACCACGTCGGCCGCGGCCGCGCGCAGCCGTTCCTCGACCGGGGCCGCCGAGTCGGCGATCGCGTCGAGTCGCTGCTGCTGGAGGCGCAGCATCCGTGCGTACACCTCGTGCAGCAGGTCGTCCTTGGACCCGAAGTAGTGGTAGAGCGCGCCCTTGGTGACCCCGGCCGCCTCGACGATCTCCTGGACCGAGGTGCGGTCGTAGCCCCGCTCGGCGAAGAGCCGGGTGGCGACGGCCAGCAGCCGCTGCGGGACCGGCGTGTCCTGCGCGGCGGCGGATTCCTTGGGCCGCGCGGACCCCTTCGGCGGCCGTGTGGACTCCGCCGGGCGTGCGGCCTCGTGCGGCCGCGCGGGCTCCTTGGTCTCCATGGCCTTCGCCTTCCCTTCGCCTTCACCATCGAACGCGTCACGCCCACCGCTGGTTTTCAGCCGCGCTCGCGCAGTTCCCGTCGCAGGATCTTGCCACTGGTCGTCTTCGGGAGAACAGGCAGTATCTCGACCTGGCGCGGGTATTTGTACGCGGCGATGCGCGCGGCGCAGTACGCGGACAGTTCGGCGGGCTCCACCGACATACCGGGACGAAGACTGACGTACGCCTTCACACTCTCCCCCCGGTACGGGTCCGGAACGCCCACGACGGCGGCTTCACGGACGGCCGGGTGCGTGTAGAGGAGGTCCTCGACCTCGCGCGGCCAGACCTTGAAACCGGACGCGTTGATCATGTCCTTCTTGCGGTCGACCACATAGAGCCAGCCATTCGCGTCCATGAACCCGACGTCCCCGGTGCGCAGTTCGCCGTCCGGGAAGGCCTTGGCGGTATCGGCGGGCAGCCGCCAGTAGCCGGGCACCACCTGCGGCCCGCGCACCGCGATCTCCCCGCTCTCCCCGAGCGGCACCTCGGCGCCGCGCTCGTCGAGGACGCGTACGAGCGTCTCCGCGCCCGGGACGCCGACGGACAGGGTGCCCGAGGCGGGGTCGACCGGGGCTTCCAGGTGCGGGGGGACGGAGGCGCAGGGGGCCGTGCATTCGGTGAGCCCGTAGCCGTTGCGGAGGTAGAAGCCGAAGGAGGCGCGCAGCCGCTCGACCAGTGCGGGCGGCAGCGGGGCCCCGCCGGAGGAGATCACCTGGAACGAGGCGAAGTGGTCACGGGTGGCGCCCGGGTGGGCGGCCAGGGCCATGAAGGCGGTCGCGGGGCCGACGGTGTAGGCCGGGCGGTGTTCGAGGAAGGCGTCGAGGACCACCCCGGCCTCGAAGCGGTGGGCGAGGGCGAGGGTGCCCGCGTTGCGGAAGCAGGCGGCGAGTTCGCAGACCAGGCCGGTGATGTGGAAGAGCGGGGCGAGGGCGAAGTAGGTGGCGCCCTCGGGGACCGGGTGCCCGGTCACCTGCCGTTCCGCGTTGTAGGTGACCGCGCCGTGCGGGTTCAGGGCGCCCTTGGGGGTGCCGCTGGTGCCGGAGGTGTAGCTGATCAGCGCGGTGTCGGCGGGTCCGGCCGCCGGGAAGCCGGGGGCGCGGTGACCGGCGCGGGCCACGGTCAGGAAGTCCTCGGCGGGGGCGCCCGGGGGCGGCAGTTCGCGGTCCGGGTCCAGCACGCGGGTGTCGCCCCGGCTCTGGAAGTCCAGGTCGCTGGTGGTGAGGGCGGTGCGTACGTCCGTACCCGCGACCGCGTCGGCGAGGTACGCCGCCCAGGCGCCGCGTTCGCAGACCAGCGCGGCGGCGCCGCAGTCGCGCAGGATGTGGGCCACCTCGGCCGACTTGTACATGGGGTTGAGCGGGACCACGACGGCCCCGGCCTTCCAGACGGCGAGGACGGCGAGCGCGAAGTGCGGGGTGTTCTGGAGCATGACGGCGACCCGGTCCCCCGCCCGCACCCCGCGCCCGGCGAGGTACCCCGCGACGGAGCCGGAGAGCGCGTCGGCCTCGGCGTAGGCGATCCGCCCGTCGAAGTAGGCGAGCGCGGTCCGGCCCGGGGCCCGGGCCACGGCGTCGCGGAAGGCGTGCAGCACGGTGGGCGGCGGGCTGACCGGGGCCCGCTGGGCCGCGGTCAGCCGGCCGAGCCAGGGACGCGCGGCGTACGGCGAGGCGGTCGGCTGCGGGTCCGGGGTCGGGGTCACTCCGTCTCCCACTTCTGCTGGAGGTGGTTCATCCCGCTGAGCCAGCGGTCGGGATCGGTGGCGCGGGCGGCCGCGAACCCGGCGACCTCGGGGTGCGGGAGGATCAGGAAGCGGCCCCAGGCCATACCCTCGAAGAGGGCGTCGGCGACGTCTTCCGGTTCGATGGCGGTCGGCGCGAGCACCAGCTCACCGGCGGAACCCGCAGCGGTCAGCATGTCGGTGCGTACTCCCTGCGGACAGATGGCGTGGACCTGGATCCCGCGGTGGCGGTAGGTCAGCGACAGCCATTCGGCGAAGGCGAGTGCACCGTGCTTGGTGACACTGTACGGCGCGGCTCCGATCATGGTCAGGAGCCCGGCGGCCGAGACGGTGGAGACGAACCGGCCGCTCCCCCGCTCCAGCCACTGCGGCAGCAGCGTGCGGGCGGCGCGGACGTGGGCCATCACGTTCGTCTGCCAGGCGGCGTCCCAGACGGCCTCGTCGGCGAAGGCGTCACCGCCCGAGGCGAGCCCGGCGTTGGCGCAGTAGACGTCCACCACCCCGCCCAGGGCCTCGCGGGCCTCCGCCACGACGGCCGAGGCGTCGCCGGGCAGCGCGATCGCCCGGGGGCCGATCTCCGCCGCCACGGCCGCGGCCCGGGCGGGGTCGAGGTCGTTGACCACGACGGTCGCCCCCTCGGCGGCGAAGCGGCGCGCGAGGGCGGCGCCGATCCCGCCGCCCGCGCCCGTGACGACGACGCGCGCGCCCTGGTGGCCGTGCCCGCCGCCGTGGCCGAACCGACCGTCGCCCTCGCCCTTGCCGTGCTGGTCCACGTGCTGGTCCGTGCCCACTGGATCGCTCCTCGTCGCCTGCCGCGGCCCGCGCCGGATCGCGCCGGTCGACGGCAGACTAACCAGTCGGTATGCCGGGATGGAAGAGTGCCGACACCTAGTTTGGGGCGATGGATCTGTCGCGACGGGGACTGCTGGGAGCGGCCGGGGCACTGGGGGCGGCGGGCGCCGTGGGCGCGGTGGGCGCCGCCGCGCCGGGGCCCGGGCCGGGGCCGGGGCGGGGGCGGGGGCGGGGGCGGACGCCGGAACGGGTGGTGACCGGGCTGGAGCGGCTGATCGCCGACGGCTACGGGGACCTCGCCGGGCAGCGGGTCGGGGTGGTCACCAACCCCACCGGGATCACCGCCGACGCGCGCCACCTGGTCGATGTGCTCCACGCCGACGAACGGGTGCGCCTGGTCGCGGTGTTCGGGCCGGAGCACGGATTCCGCGGGACGGCGCAGGCGGGCGGCTCGGAGGGCACCGCGCGCGATCCGGCGACCGGACTGCCCGTGTACGACGTCTACGACAAGAGCGGGCAGGCGCTCGCGGACGTGTTCACGGCGGCCGGGGTGGACACGGTGGTGTTCGACGTCCAGGACATCGGGGCGCGGTTCTACACCTACATCTGGACGCTGTACGACTGCATGCGGGCGGCGGCGCTGGCGGACAAGGCCGTGGTGGTGCTGGACCGGCCCAACCCGGCCGGGGGCGCCCGGGCCGCCGGTCCCGTGCTGGAGCGGGCGTACGCGAGCGGCGTGGGCCGGGAGCCGATCGCGCTCGCGCACGGGATGACCGCGGCCGAGCTGGCCCTGCTGTTCAACGGCGAGTTCCTGGCCGCGCTGCCGGCGCGGCTGCGCACGGTCCGGATGTCGGGGTGGCGGCGCCGGGACCGGTTCGGGTCGACGGGTCTGCCCTGGGTGCCGCCGAGTCCCAACGTGCCGACCCCGGACACGGCGCTCGCGTACGCGGGGACCTGCCTGTTCGAGGGGACCAACCTGTCCGAGGGGCGGGGCACCACCACCCCCTTCCAGGTGCTGGGCGCCGAGGGCGTCGACCGGAGCTGGGCGCGGGAGGCCGACGCGCTGGGGCTGCCCGGGGTGTGGTTCCGGGAGGCGTACTTCACGCCCTCCTTCTCCAAACACGCCGGGCGGGTGTGCGGCGGGGTGCGGCTGCTGGTGCACGACCCGGAGGCCTTCGACCCGGTGCGGACCGGGATCGGGCTGCTGGTGAGCGCGCGGCGCGCCTGGAGCGGGTTCGCGTGGCGGGAGGACCACTGGATCGACCGGCTGACCGGCTCGGACCGGGTCCGGCGGATGGTGGACGCGGGGGCGGGGGTCGCGGAGATCGCGGCCGACTGGGAGGCGGGGCTGGCGCGGTTCGCGGCGGTGCGGGAGAAGTACCTGCTCTACAGCTGAGGCTCGCGGGGCTCGCGTCGACCGAGCCTCTTGGGGCCTCCGTCGCGGTGCCGGATACCGGTGGCGGATACCGGTGCCGTCCGGGGGCTGGCCGGGCGGGGGCGCCCGCAGGATGCTGTCGGCACCGGCCGCGCCGCGGCCCGGCGGTGCGACGCGGAGGGGGACGTCATGGCGGGTGCGGGGATGTCGGACGCGGGCGTGTCGGGCGCGGGGGCCGCGGGGGTGCGCGTACGGCCGTACGTGGAGCTGACCTTCGACGCGGACGGGGACGTGGACCCGGCGACCCGGGACGCGGTGGCCCGGCTGGACGTGACGGACCTGCTGGTCTTCGCGCACGGCTGGAACAGCGACCGGACGGCGGCGACCCAGCTCTACGACAGCTTCTTCGCGCCCTTCCCCGGACTGCTCGCGCCGGGCGTGCGGCCCGGGTACGTGGGGGTCGTCTGGCCGTCGATGATCTTCTCCGACGAACCGATACCGGACTTCGGGCACCAGGGCGCGGTGGGGGTCGGGGACGCTGTCGCGGAGACCGGCTATGCGGTGCGGCTGGACGCGCGGACGCGGCAGGCGCTCGGGGAGTTCTGGCCGGGGCGGGAGGCCGAGCTGGACCGCGTCGCGGAACTCCTGGAACAGCAGCCGGAATCGGCGGCCGCCCTCGTCGAATTCGGGGCGTTGATCCGGGAGTTGAGTGGCACGGACACCGCCGTGGGGGCCGGGGCCGCCGCGCCGGGCCGGGTGCCGCTCATGTTCACCGAGGACGTGCTGGAGGTGTGCCGGGCCTTCACGGACGCGCTCGCGGAGACCGGCGCGCTGGGCGGCGCCCTGGACGGCGCGCCGCCGGTGCCCGGGGCGCAGGGCTTCTCGGTCGGGTCCGCCGCGCACTCGCTCTGGAACGGGGCCAAGGAGCTGCTGCGGCAGGCCACTTACTACCGGATGAAGAAGCGCGCCGGAGTCATCGGCGAGCACGGCCTGGGCCCGGTCCTGGCGGGGCTGGCACGGCCGTCGGGCGGTGGGAGCGGCCCGCGGGTCCACCTGATCGGGCACAGCTTCGGGGCGCGGGTGGTGTCGTTCGCGCTGCGCGGGCTGCCGGAGGCCGGACCGCGCGGCGTCCGCTCGGTCACCCTGCTCCAAGGGGCCTTCTCCCACTACGCGTTCGCCGCCCGGCTGCCCTTCGGCCTTGGCGCCGGTGACCTGCACGGTCTCCCGTCGCGGGTGGACGGACCGGTGGTGGCCTGCCATTCGGACTTCGACACGGCCCTGAAGGTGCTCTACCCGCTGGCCTCCCGGCTGGCCGGGGACGCGACCGGTTTCGCGGGTTTCGACAGCCGGTGGGGCGCGGTCGGACACGACGGCATCCAGGAGGTGGCGGGCGCGCCGCGGCTGACCCTGGACGCGGCGCTGCGCGGCGGGCTCCCGGCCGCCGGGTGCGTCAGCGTGGACGCGGCGTCGGTGGTGCGGCGCGGAGGGGCGCCTTCCGGGGCGCACAGCGACATCTGCCACGAAGAACTGGCCCGTCTGGTCACTCTGGCGGGGCGCGTGGGGCGCTGACTTCCGGCCATGTGCCACCCGCACGCCTCGACCGCCCCCGCATGCGCCCACACCCGGGCGGGCATGTTGGGCACATCGAAGACATGTGAAGACATGTGACGTCACTCGTTGCCGTATGCGAGCACGAGCGCGACGGAGGTGCAGGTGTGATGGCGGGTTTCCGTAGTCTGGCGTACCAGGTGCGCGACGCGGGCAACGACCGGGCCCTGCGGCGCCATTCACTGCGCCGCTGCCTGGAGCGTTTCGCCCCGTACGGCCACCGGGCGACCTGGTGGCACCTGTGCGACCGGCACGGGATCGGCCCCGACGACCGGGGCGCGGACCCGCTCAGGCTGGTCGCGGCGCTGGAGGAACTGGAGGACGCGCGGGCGGTGTGGCTGGAGTACGAGCGCCACTTCGCCGAGCGCAGGCGGCGGGAGAAGCACGACGGGCTGCGGCGCCCGGAGTGGGCGTGGAGCGGCGAGGCGGTGGTGCGGTGCGCCGATCCGGACGTCCGCCCGGAGGGCGCGCTGGGCGAGGTGCTGCGGCGGCTGGTGAAGGCGCTGGAATCGGAGCCGGGCACGGGATGCCCGGTGTGCGGGGACGAGGAACTGCGCTGGCCCGCCCCGGCCGGGCCCGGCCACTGGGTCGGGCCGGTGTGCGCGGGCTGCGGGATCGTGGTGCCCAGACCGGCGCTCGCGGACTCGGCGTGACGCGGGCGACGGGCTCAGGGGTGGTGCTGCAGGTGTCGCTGAACGGGGCGCGGAGCGCGGCCGACGGGGCGGCGGTGCCGATGTCCCCGCAGGCGCTGGTGGAGTCGGCGCTGCGGTCGGTGGCCGCCGGGGCCGGTGAGGTGCTGGTGCACCCGCGGACCCCGTGCGGGCGCGAGAGCCTGTCGCCGCGGGTGGTCGGGCCGGCGCTCCGGGCGCTGCGGGAGGGCGGGGTCGCGGCGCCGCTGGTGGTGTGCGCGAGCGTGGCCGCGGAGCCGGATCCCGGGGCGCGGGTGGCCCGGGTGCGGTCCTGGGAGGTACTGCCCGACCGGGCGGAGGTGCGGTTCGCCGAGCCGGGTGCGGTGGAGCTGGCGGCGGCCCTGGCGGAGCGGGGGGTGGCGGTGGACGCGGTGGTGGCGGGGGGTGGGGTGGTGTCGGGCTGTGGGGTGGGTGCCGGGCTGTGGGGTGGGTGCCGGGCTCCCGGGGGTTCCGGTGGCGCGGCTGGTGGTGGAGGTGGGTGTGGGTGCGGGAGCGGGTGCCGACCTGGGCGTCGCGGCTTGGTCCGGTGCGTGGGGCGGGGTGGAGGGGGTGCGCGAGGTGCTGGTGTACGGCCGTGATGCCGCCGCCTGGGAGGTGTTGCTCCGCGGTGCGGGAACAGGGCCGCGCCGATGGGTGCGGACCGGGCTGGGCGACGTACTCCACCTGCCGGACGGTCGCCCGGCCCGGTCCAACGAAGAACTCGTGACGGTGGCGCTGGCCCTGCTCGCCACCGGGACTACCGGGGCGTGACGTAGAGGCGGGAGCCGGTGATCCGGTCGCCGAAGACGTCGTCCGGGTTGGACAGGACGCAGGTCTCCAGCGAGAGACAGCCGCAGCCGATGCAGTCGCTCAAGTGATCGCGCAGACGGCCGAGTTGCTTGATCCGCTGGTCGAGTTCGGCGCGCCAGTTCTCGGACAGCCGGGCCCAGTCCTCGTGCGTGGGGGTGCGCTCCTCCGGGAGCTGGGCCAGCGCCTCGCGGATGGTGACCAGGGGGATGCCGACGCGCTGGGCGGCGCGGACGAAGGCGACCCGGCGCAGCGCGTCACGGGTGTAGCGGCGCTGGTTGCCCGCGGTGCGGCGGCTGCTGATCAGGCCCTTGGTCTCGTAGAAGTGGAGCGCGGAGACCGCCGCGCCGCTGCGCGCGGACAGCTGGCCGACGGTGAGCTCGTGGACTTTTTCGGGAATCTGCGGCACCGGGCCGAGCGTAGTCGGTGCGTGTTTCCGTCCGTTGACAGACCCATGTCGCCCCAGCATGCTGAGCAAGCGCTTATTCGCTCGTTTTGATCGTTGAGTCGTTGAGAGGCAGGGGCACAGGCATGGCCGAGCCGAGGATCTTCACGTCCGCCGAGGAACTGCGAGCGGGGGTCGGTGAGCCGCTCGGGCCGAGCGAGTGGCTGGAGATCGACCAGAAGCGGATCGATCTCTTCGCGGACGCCACCGGCGACCACCAGTGGATCCACGTGGACCCCGAGCGGGCGGCGTCCGGACCCTTCGGGACGACCATCGCGCACGGCTATCTGACGCTGGCGCTGCTGCCGAGTCTGGTACCGCAGACGATGCGGGTCGAGGGCATGAGGATGGGCATCAACTACGGGACGGACAAGGTCCGTTTCCCCGCTCCGGTGCCGGTCGGGTCGCGGCTGCGGTCCACCGCGGTGATCACCGCGGTGACGGAGGTGGGCGACGGGGTGCAGGTGGCGGCGACGGTGACGGTCGAGCGCGAGGGCGGCGACAAGCCGGTCTGCGTGGCGCAGACGGTGTCCCGCTACTACTTCTGACGCGCCCCGACCATGCGGAGCACGAGGCCGGCGTACAGCGCGCCGACCTCGTCGGGCGTGCGCTGCCCGGACGCGCTGAACCAGCGGGCCACGTCGATGCACAGCGACAGCACGGCGAGGGTGGTGCCGGGGACGTCCGGTACGTCGAACTCCCCCGCGCCGACCCCGTCGGCGAGGATCCGGCGGACGGCCGCGTCGCTGCGGCGGCGCAGTGCCACGATTTCGGAGCGGTGCTCCGGAGCGAGAGCATCGAGCTCGTACTGGACCACCCGCGCGGTGGTGTGGTGCGCTGCGTGCCACAGCACGAAGGACCGGACGGCGGCGTCGAGCCGCTCGGCGGCGGTGCCGGGCCCGTCCGCGGCGGTCTCCAGGATCTCCAGGGCCTTGTCGTGGCCGATCCGGCTGATCCGGTGGAGGAGTTCTTCCTTGGTCTTGTAGTGGATGTAGAGCGCGGCCGGGCTCATCCCGGCCCGCCCCGCGATGTCACGCGTGGTGGTGGCGTGGTACCCGCGCTCGGCGAAGGCCTCGACGGCGGCCAGCAGCAGCCGGCGCGCGGCGTCGGGGGTGACCTCCGACCACGGCTGGTAGCCGCCGGTCGTCGCCTCGGTCGCCTCGTCCGAGATGTCCATCGCCCGCTCACCCTCTTCGCCGTGCTCGTCCCGTGTGGAAATGAACAGCTTACCGGAGGGTGAGCAAGCGCTTAGCGCTTAGCGATAAGCGCTCAGCGGTCCTGCGCGGGCTTGGGCTGCGGCCGCGGCGAGAAGGGGTCGTACTCCGTCATGATCTTCTCCATCCGGGCCTGGTCGACCCGGGTGACGATCTGGGTCACCTCCTGGCGGTCCCGGACCACCTTGGCGAGCGTGAAGGCGGAGGTGGTGAGGTAGAGCACCGCGATGCCGAGGAAGGCCCGGACCCACGCGTTCGCCTCCAGGTTGTAGATCCCCAGGGCGACGGCGCCCATCGCGACGCCGAAGGAGGCGACGGCCTGGCCGTAGTAGGCCCCCGTGTTCTGCTGCTTGACCGGTGTCTCGTTCATGGCTCCAGCATCGCGAGCGGGCGCGGCGGGGGTAATCCGCTCACGTACTCATGTGCGTACTCAGAGCCGGGAGTTCGGGGGTCCAGCCGCCTGGCACCCGGCGCCTTCAGAAGGCCGACACGCCGGTGAGGGCGCGGCCGATGAGCAGCTTCTGGATCTGGCTCGTGCCTTCGTAGAGGGTCATCACGCGGGCGTCGCGCAGGAGTTTGCCCGCCGGGTACTCGTCGATGTAGCCGTAACCGCCGTGCACCTGGAGGGCGTTGCCCGCCGCGCGGACCGCCGCCTCCGAGGCGAAGAGCTTGGCGGTGGAGGACTCGGCGGCGAAGGGCAGTCCGCGGTCGATCAGGTCGGCGACCCGCCAGGTCAGCAGCCGGGCGGCGTCCACGTCCACGGAGATGTCGGCGATCAGCTCCTGGACCAGCTGGTGGCCGGCGATCGGTTTGCCGAACTGCTCGCGCTGGGCCGCGTACGCGAGGGCGGCGTCCAGCGCCGCCTGGGCGATGCCGACGCAGCCCGCGGCGACCGACATCCGGCCCTTGGCCAGCGCGGACATCGCGACCGAGAACCCCTTGCCCTCGGGGCCGAGCATCGCGGAGGCCGGAACCCGTACGTCCGCGAAGGCGAGTTCGGCGGTGGCCTGGCCGCGCAGACCGAGCTTGCCGTGGACCTCGCGGCGGGTCAGGCCGGGAGTGTCGGTGGGGACGAGGAAGGCGGACACGCCGCGGTGGCCGGGCTCGTCGTTGGTGCGGGCGAAGAGGAGGACGACGTCGGCCCAGGTGCCGTTGGTGATGAACATCTTGGCGCCGTTGACGGTGTACGTGCCGGTGTCGGGGTCGTGGACGGCGCGGGTGGTGAGGTTCCCGGCGTCGGAACCGGTGCCGGGCTCGGTCAGGCCGAAGCAGCCGAGGGCGTCACCGGAGCACAGGCGCGGCAGCCAGGCCCGCTTCTGCTCCTCGTCGCCCCAGGCGGCGATGGTCTTGGCGACCAGGCCGAGGGATACGGAGACGATGCCGCGCACGGCGGAGTCGGCGCGGCCCAGTTCCTCGGTGACCAGGACGTAGGAGAGGTGGTCGCCGCCGGAGCCGCCGTACTCCTCGGGGACGGTCAGGCCGAGGAAGCCGACGGCGCCGAGCTTCTTGACGATGGCCCGGTCCACGCTCTCGGCGCGGTCCCATTCGGCGGCGTACGGCGTGATCTCGCGGTCCGCGAAGTCACGGGCGAGCCGGCGGACCGCGGTCTGCTCCTCGCTGAGTTCCAGGTTCACGGCCACTCCTCGACGACGGACCCTTTAAATTAGCACCGGTAGTTTAAGTGGGGCAGGCCCTACTATGTGGCGCATGGCCAGACCGCGCAAGCCCCTCCTGAGCAGAGAACGCATCGTCGCGGCGGCGGGCGCGCTCGTGGACGCGGAAGGGCTGGAAGCGGTCTCGACCCGGCGGCTGGCGGCGGCCCTGGGGGTCAGCGGGCCGTCCCTCTACAACCACTTCCGCACCAAGGACCAGATCCTGGAGGCGGTCGCGGACGCGGTGAGCGCGCGGGTGGACCTGTCGATGTTCGAGGACGGGGATCCGCGGGACTGGCGCACGGCGCTGGCCGACTGGGCGCACTCCTACCGGGACGCGCTGGCCGACCACCCCCACATCGTGCCGGTCCTGGCCCGGGGCCCGGGGCGCCGCCCGGCCGGGCTGCGGGTGGCCGACGCGGTGTTCGGAGCGATGACGGCGGCGGGCTGGCCGCCCGCCCAGGCGACCCGGATCGGCGCGCTGATGCGGTACTTCATCCTGGGGTCGGCGGTGGCTTCGTTCGCCCGGGGTTTCGTGGACGACGAGGCCGCCTATGACCCCGCGGACTACCCCCACCTCGGCCAGGCCCACCTCCTGGCCGAACGCCAGCGCGAAGTGGACCAGGGAGCCTTCGAAACGGGCCTGACCGCCCTACTGGACGGCCTGACCCTCCAATACGAGGCCTTGCGGAGCGCGTAACACCTGAGCCCCGCCCCCAGCCCCGCCCCGACGGCAAGAGGCCCCGCCAAAACCAGCCCCGCCGACGGCAAGGAGCCCAGCCACACCCAGCTCCGCCGACGGCAAGCGGCCAGCCATACCCAGCCCCGCCGACGGCAAGCGGCCCAGCCACACCCAGCCCCATCGACGGCAAGCGGCCCAGCCACACCCAGCCCCGCCGGCGTTTGAGGCGCCGCCGGAGGCAAGAGGCCGACCACACCACCCCGACCGCCGATCACGGCACCACCAGAGGCCAGAGGCCGACCAAACCACCCCGGCCGCCCATCACGGCACCGCCAAAGACATGAGGGCCAGCCAAAACCAGCCCCGCCGGCGATTGAGGCGCCGCCGGAGGCAGCACCGGCCCCGCACGGACGCGCGCACGCGTACGCCGGGGCCGGGCCGGGCCGGCCGCCCAGGGCCGGGGTCCTGGCTGGCGGCCGGGGTCAGGGGCCGGGCGGGCTAGAACACGACCAGGGAGCGGCCCCCCTTGCCCGCGAGCATCGCATCGAAGGCAGCCGGAATGCCATCGAGCCCGATCCGGTCGGTCACCATCGCACCGAGGTCGAGCCGCCCGGCCCGGACATGCGCCGCCAGCACCGGCAGGTCCCGCGCCGGGTCACTGTTGCCGTAGACGCAGCCGGTCAGCGTACGGGCGAAGTGGAAGATCTCCAGGGCGTGGAAGGTGACTTGCTGCTCCTTGCCCCCGATCCCCACGACCGTCGTACGGCCACCACGCCGCGTGGACTCCCAGGCCCCGCGGATCGTCTCGGCACGCCCGACGCACTCGATGGCGACGTCCACGCCCCGCCCGCCGGTGAGGGCGCGGATCTCCTTGGCGGTGGTGTCGGAGGCGAGGACGAATTCGGTGGCCCCGGCCGCGCGGGCCAGCTCCTCCTTGGCCGGGGAGACGTCCACGGCCACGACCGGGCCCGCCATCGCGATCCGCGCCGCCTGGAGCGCGGCCAGGCCGACCCCGCCGACACCGAAGACGGCGACGGACTCGCCGGGGCGCACCTGGGCGCTGTGGTGGACGGCGCCGTAGCCGGTGAGGACGGCGCAGCCGAGAAGCGCCGCCTCGGCGAGCGGGACCCCGGCCGGTGCGGGCAGCACGCAGCTGGCCGCGACGACGGTCTCCTCGGCGAAGGCGGCCACATTGAGCCCGGGGTGCAGCTCCGCGCCCTGGGCGTCGTGGGCGTAGACGGCGCCGACGCCCGCGAGGGCGTTGACGCAGAGCCAGACCTCGCCGATCGAGCAGTGGTGGCACTGCCCGCAGGACGGGGCCCAGTTGAGGACCACCCCGTCGCCGGGGGCGACGTGGGTGACGCCCTCGCCGACGGCGAGGACCGTGCCGGAGCCCTCGTGGCCGAGGACCGCGGGCACGGGGACCCGCATGGTGCCGTCGGTGAGGGAGAGGTCCGAGTGGCAGACCCCGGCGGCGGTGAGCTTGACCCGGACCTGCCCGGGTCCGGGATCGGGGAGCACGATCTCCCGGATCTCCAGGGGGGCTCCGATGGCGGGCAGGATGGCGGCGCGGACCATGGTCGTCGTCTCCGTGTTTCCGGGGCTCAGAACTGCAGGGACTTGGTCTGGAGGTACTCGGCCAGGCCGTGCGGGCCCAGTTCGCGGCCGACGCCGGACTGCTTGTAGCCGCCGAAGGGGGCGAGCGGGTTGAACCGGCCGCCGTTGATGTCCACCTGGCCGGTGTCCATGCGGCGCGCGAAGGCGACGGCGCTCGCCTCGTCGGCCGCCCACACGGCGCCGCCGAGCCCGTAGACGGTGCCGTTGGCGATGCTCAGGGCCTCGTCCTCGTCGGCGTAGGCGAGGATCGACAGGACGGGGCCGAAGATCTCCTCCTGCGCGATGGTCATGTCGGGGGTGACGTCCGCGAAGACGGTGGGCGCGACGAAGTAGCCGCGCTCCGCGGGCGCGTCCGCCCCGCCCGCGACCAGGCGGGCGCCCTCCGCGATGCCCTTGGCGATGTAGCCGCGGACGCGGTCGTGCTGCTTGGCGTTGACGACCGGGCCGAGGCGGGTGGCCGGGTCGCGCGGGTCGCCGGTGGGGTACTTGGCGACCGCGGCGGCGGCGAGGGAGACGGCTTCCTCGTAGTCGTCGCGGTGGACCAGCATCCGGGTCAGGGCGTTGCAGCTCTGGCCCGCGTTGTTCATGACGTGGCCGACGCCGGCCGCGACCGCCTTGGCGAGGTCGGCCCCGGGCAGGATGACATTGGCCGATTTGCCGCCCAGTTCGAGGGCGACCCGCTTGACGGCGGCGCCCGCGGTGGCGCCGATCTGCTTGCCGACGGCGGTCGAGCCGGTGAAGGAGACCAGGTCGACCCCCGGGTGGGCGGCCACGGCCTGTCCGGCGACCGGGCCGGTGCCGGTCACCAGGTTGAACACTCCGGCGGGTATGCCCGCCTCGTGCACGGCTTCGGCGAAGAGCTGCGCGGTCAGCGGGGTGTCCTCGGCGGGCTTGAGGACGATGGTGCAGCCGGCGGCGAGAGCGGGTGCCACCTTGGCAACGATCTGGTGCAGGGGATAGTTCCAGGGGGTGATGGCCCCGACGACACCGACCGGTTCGAGCAGGACTGTGGAGTTGCCCAGGCGTTCCTCAAAGGCGTACGTCGCGCCGATCTCGGCGAACGAGTGGGCCACCGCGACGGGCGCCCCGACGTGGACCCTCTCGGAGAAGCCGATCGGGGAGCCGAGTTCCGCCGTGATGGTCTCGGCGATCTCGCTCTTGCGGGCGACCAGGACGTCCCGCAGGGCGGCTATCCGGGCCGCCCGCTCGGCGGGCGGGGTGGCCGCCCAGCCGGGGAAGGCGGCGCGGGCGGCCCGGACGGCCGCGTCCACGTCCTCCTCGGTCCCGGCCGGGACACTGGCGATGACCTGCTCGTCGGCCGGGTTGACGACCTCGATCCGGTCCCGTCCGGCGGCGGGCCGCCATTCCCCGCCGATGTACATCCCGTCGTGGGCCTTCATCGCATTCCTCCCGAGCACGAGCGCGTGAACCGCATGGACCGCATGGACCTCGCGGCCACCCTACAAACTAGCGTCGGTAGTTTTCTGGGCGCCAGGGTCAGATGATGCCGAAAAGCATCCCCGCACCCAGCACCACGAGCGAGGTGAGCGCGGCCCACTTCACGGTGAAGCGGGTGTGGTCGCCGAATTCCACCTTGGCCATGCCGACGAGGACGTAGACGGCCGGGACCAGCGGGCTGGACATGTGCAGGGCCTGTCCGACCAGGGAGGCGCGGGCGATCGCGAGCGGCGAGACCCCGTGCGCGGCGCCCGCCTCGGCGAGGACGGGCAGGACGCCGAAGTAGAAGCCGTCGTTGGACATGAAGTAGGTGAGCGGCAGGCTGAGCAGGCCCGTGACCAGCGCCATGTGCGGGCCCATCCCGTCCGGGATGGCGCCGACCAGCCAGCCCGCCATGTCCTTGACCATGCCGGTGCCGGTGAGGACTCCGGTGAAGACGGCCGCGGCGAAGACCATGCCGGCGACGTTGAGGACGTTGTCGGCGTGCGCGGCGATGCGGGCCTTCTGGTCGGCCATCTTCGGGTAGTTCACGGTGAGCGCGAGGGCGGCGCCGAGCAGGAACAGCACCGGGATGGGGAGCAACTCCATGATCATCGCGGTCAGGAGGACGGCGGTGAGGCCCGCGTTGAACCAGTACAGCCGCGGCCGCAGCGTGACCCGGTCCGGGTCCAGCCCCTGGAACCCGTCACCCTCAGGGTCGGCGGGATCCGTGCCGGCCTGAGCAGCGGCCCCGGCGGGGGCGGGGGACGCGGACCCGGGGGAAGCGGGTCCAGCCGTGGCTCCGGCGGCGGACCCGGCGGTGTCGGCCCCGGACGCGGTGGCGCCCGTACCGGCCACAACCAGGCGCTCGGCTTCCGCGTCGGCCGCCGGCGCGTCGTCGGCCGTGCCGGGCAGGGACAGCGCGCCCACCCGGCGACGCTCGCGCAGCCCGAGCACGTAGGCCAGGACGAAGACGCACAGCAGACCGACGGCCAGGGCCGGGATCATGGGCACGAAGATGTCGGCGGCGTCGAGCTTGAGCGCGGTCGCGGCGCGGGCGGTCGGGCCGCCCCACGGCAGCGTGTTCATGACGCCGTTGGCGGTGGCGGCGACGCCGGTCATGACCACCAGGCTGAGGCCGAGCCGTTTGTAGAGCGGGTACATCGCCGACACGGTGATCATGAAGGTGGTCGAGCCGTCCCCGTCGAGCGAGACGATCGCGGCCAGCACCGCCGTACCGACCACCACCCGCATCGGGTCGGCCTTGCAGAAGCGCAGGATGCCCCGGACGACCGGGTCGAAGAGGCCGACGTCGATCATCACACCGAAGTAGACGATGGCGAACATCAGCATGGCGGCGGTCGGCGCGAGTTTGCCGACGCCGTCGATGACGTAGTCGCCCAGGTGCGCGCCCTTGCCGGCGAACACGCAGAAGAGCGCGGGAATGAGGACGAGCGCCGCGATCGGCGACATTTTCTTCATCATGATCAGGACCAGGAAGGTCGCGATCATGGCGAAGCCGAGGAAGGTCAGCATGCTCGGAAGGTAGGTGTCCCCCGGTAACCCCAACAAGACGTCGGCGCGTGAGCAATACGAGCAAAACCCCAGCTCAGGGCAGGGGCGCCAGCTCCACGGGGAACCCGTTGAGCACGGCGGTCCCGGACAGCGGGTCCAGCCGGGAGCCGTCGAGGAGCTGATTGACATTGGCTCCGGGCACCACCGCGGCGGCGCCCAGACGGGTGCCGGGCCGGTCGTGACCCCAGCCGTGCGGAAGGCTGACCACCCCGGCGCGGATGGTGTCGGTGACCTCGACCGGGACCTCCAGGCTGCCGCCGTCGGCCGTGATCCTGGCCCGGCCGCCGTCGGCGAGGCCGAGGCGTCCGGCGTCGTCCGGGTGGACGTGCAGGGTGCAGCGGTTGGAACCGCCGGTCAGGGACGGGACGTTGTGCAGCCAGCTGTTGTTGGACCGCAGGTGGCGGCGGCCCACGAGGACGAGGGCGGCGGGGCGGTCGGCGAGCGCGCCCCGCAGTCTGGGCAGGTCGGCGGCGATCGGCTCCGGCAGCAGCTCGATCCTGCCGCTGCGGGTCTTGAGCAGCCCTGGCAGCCGGGAGGCGAGCGGGCCGAGGTCCACGCCGTGCGGATCGTGGCGCAGGTCTTCGAGGATGAGGTCGTACGGGCCCAGGCGGAGCATCATGTCGAGCCGCCGCTCGGGGCCGTTGCGGCCCGCCAGCATCCGGGCCCACGTCTGGGGGTCGGTGCCGGAGAGCGGCGAGCGCGGATCGGCGGCGGCCCGCGCCAGGGTGTCCGCGATGACGGCTTCATCCACGGCCCGGGGATCGCCGCCGTGCCGCCCGGAGACGGCGAGGATCAACCGGGCGTGGATCTCGCACTCGTCCATCCGCCCCTCCTCCAGCGGGATGGCGGGGGGCGAATAGCGAGCCTGGTTGCGGACGGCGAAGCCGTTGAAGGCGAAGTCGAAGTGGGCGCTCTGCGCGGGCGGCGGCGGGGGCAGGACGACATGGGCGTGACGCGAGGTCTCGTTGAGGTAGGGGTCGACCGAGATCATGAAGTCGAGACCGGACAGCGCCCGGTCGAGCCGGTCCCCGTCGGGCGCGGACAGCACCGGGTTGGCGGCGACGGCGATCACCACCCGGATCTGCCCCTCCCCCGGGGTTTCGATCTCCTCGGCGAGGGCGGCCATGGGCAGTTCGCCCTTGACCTCGGGGTGGCCGGAGACCCGGCTCGCCCAGCGGCCGAGCGCGAACCCCCGGCCGGGCGCGGCGGGCCTGGGTGCCGGGGCGGTCGCGGAGAGCGGGAACAGCGCGCCGCCGGGGCGGTCCAGATTGCCCGTGAGGATGTTCAGTACGTCGACCAGCCAGCTGGCCAGGGTTCCGTGGGCGACGGTGCAGCTGCCGATGCGGGCATAGACGGCGGCGGTCGGGGCGGCGGCCAGGTCGCGGGCGAGCTGCCGGATCTCGTCGGCGCCGAGGTCGCAGGCGGGTGCGACCTCTTCCGGGGTGAACGCGCGGAGGGCTTCGGAGAGTTCCCCGATCCCTTCGGTGTGTTCCGTGAGCCTTCCGGGGTCGGTGAGCTTCTCGGCGAGCAGGGTGTGCGCGAGGGCCGCGAGCAGCAGGGCGTCGCTGCCCGGGCGCGGTGCGAGGTGGCGGTCCGCGAGGCGCGCGGTGCGGGTGCGGCGCGGGTCGACGACGACGAGGGTGCCGCCGCGGGCGCGCAGCGCCTTCAGCCGCCCGGGGAAGTCGGGGGCGGTGCACAGGGAGCCGTTGGAGTCGACCGGGTTGGCGCCGATGAGCAGCAGGAAGTCGGTGCGGTCGAGGTCGGGCACCGGGATCGCGAAGGGGTCGCCGAAGAGCAGGCCGCTGGAGACGTGCTTGGGCATCTGGTCGAGGGTGCTGGCGGTGAAGAGGTTGCGGGTGGCGAGGGCCTTGAGCAGCAGGGGCGGGTAGAGGGCGCCGGCCATGGTGTGGGTGTTGGGGTTGCCCAGGACGACTCCGGCGCACTGGGGTCCGTAGCGCGCGGTGAGCGTGGGAACGGCGGCGGCGATGGCGTCGAAGGCCTCGTCCCAGGTGGCCTCCTGGAGCCTGCCGTCGCGGCGGACGAGCGGGGTGCGCAGCCGGTCGGGGTCGGCGTCGAGGGCGCCGAATGCCGCGCCCTTGGGGCAGATGAACCCGCGGCTGAAGATGTCCTCCCGGTCGCCGCGGGCCCCGGTGACGGCGGTGCCCTCGATGGTCAGGGTGAGGCCGCAGGTGGCTTCGCACAGGGGGCAGATGCGCAGGGCGGTACGGGGCATGGGCCCTCCTGGGACGGCAGGCTGCGGCGGCACGCGGGCGGCCCGAGCATACCGACCGGTACGGAGGTTGGGGAGACCCTCGCGCACACGAACCCGCACGGGAGACGCGCCGGGCACGGACCGGGGCGCCGAGTGGGCACGGACCGGGGGCGCCGAGCGGTCAGTCCAGGACGCGGGCGAGATAGGCGTGCATCATCGCGCGGATCTCGTCGATGATGTCGGGGTCTCCGGACGGGGCGGTCCGGAAGGCGAGTTGGACGAGGGCGTCGGTGGCTTCGACGGCGACCAGGACCACGCGCCGCAGGGCCCGGTCGGGGGTGCGGCCCAGGTGGAGGCAGAGGAGCTCGGTGAGGCGGGCGGCGACCAGGTCGTTGGGGTCGGCGGGGTCGGCCGCCTCGCTCGACGGCGGCGGGGGCACGCCGAAATCGACCAGCGCGAAGCCGGGGACGCTGCGCTTCATCGCGAGGTACTCGTCGAGGACCGCGTCGACGGCGGGCCGCCAGTCCACGGCCGGGAGCGCGGCGAGCCGCGCGGTGATGCCCTCGGCGTACCGGTCGAGGTTGCGCTCGGCGAGGGCGTAGGCCATGGCCCGTTTGTTGCCGAAGAAACGGTAGACCGAGCCGATCGGGACGCCCGCGCGGACGGCGACGGCCCGGGTGCTCAGGTTCTCGTACCCGGTCTCGTCGAGGAGTTCGGCGCAGGCGTCGAGGATCCGGGCGAGCCGGTCGGCGCTGCGCTGCTGGATCGGGGCGCGGCGCAGGGGGTGGGCTGGAGGCACGGGGTCCATCATGCCGGTCCTCGGTTCTCAGTTCAGCAGGAGGCTCAGCCCCCCGACGGTGTACGTGATCATCAGCGCGAGCAGGGGCAGTTGACCGGCGACGGCCCGGGCCGGCGGGAAGAGGCGCACCGAGCGGTCGTGCGCGGCGATGACCCCGAGGACGTGGCCCGTGACGACGGCGATGACCTGGAGGGCGGCGAGACCGCCGGGATCCAGGGGCGGGGCGGGAGCGGGCACGTCGTCACCACCCCCCGCAATGATTACTGTGCGTGACGCTTCCGTGACGAACAACGAGAAATAGTGGGCCACGAGGTAACCGAGAGCGATCGGAAGGAGGGAATGGGCGAATGCGGTCAGGGGGCCCGGCAGCGGGCCGGAGACCAGGCGGGTGGCCGCGGCGCAGAGGCCGTAGAGCGTGGCGACGAGGGTGACGGAGCCGAGGAGTCCGAGCGTGGCCGCGGGGGTGCGGCCGAGAGGGGAGGTCTGAATGGTGTTGATCCACCAAGGGCTGTCGGAAAAGCCGTCGTAGGCGGTCGATCCGAGCAGGACGCAGACGGTGGCGACGAGTCCGGGCCGCTCGGGTGTCCCGTCGAGTCCGTGGAAGGGGTTGCGGAGGACAAGGCGGCCGTCGTCACGTCGGCCGAGGGGGGAGAAGCGGGCCAGGAGGGTGGAGTAGGCCTCGAAGGGGTCGCCTTCGGCGAACCACGATTCGCCGAAGCGGGCCGCGAGGCCGAGTTGGGCGGTGACGAAGACGGCGAAGGCGGTGAGGAGGGTGGTGCGCGAAGCGGGGTCCGGGGAGACGAGTTCGAGCCAGGTGAATCCGAAGAGGCCGAGGGCGGCGGGCCAGAGGCCGAGACGGGACGGAAGGGGGTGTGAGGGCCGCTGCGGACCACGGCGGGCGGGCAGGACGCGGCGGAGCGAGGGACGCAGCGGCCGGTGCAGCAGCCGGTGCAGGGTGCGCAGTGGGTTGAGCAGGCTCCAGACGGGGCCGAGGAGGAGGGAGGCCGGGACGAGCCCGACCCAGAGCAGGACGTAGACGGCGCCCGGGGCGGGATTGCGGGCGGGGTCATCGGGACCGAAGAGGAGGTGCAGCAGGACGAAGAGGGCAGCGGCGAGTCCGAGGACGCGCACTGCGGTCCGGGTGGCCGGCGCGTCGGCCACCCGCTGGACGGCGGCGGGCAGCGGGCGCCCGGAGCGGTTGCCCTGAAAACGGGAGGTGGACCAGAGCAGGCCCAGTGCGAGAAAGGAGACGAAGAGCGCGGTGAAGGCACCGGCGAAGGCGTAGAACGGCGAGATCGGGAGATCGTGCTGGGAGCCGATGCCGTGGGCGAGGGTGGTGAGCGGATCACCGAGGTGGCCGGTGAGGCGATCGGCGACGTGACCGGTGAGGTGACCGGCCAGGTCATCGGCGTGAGCACTCCGGAGCCCGTTCGGGGCGGATAGCGGTGTCGGGCCCGGCACCGGTGTCCCGCCCGGGAGCGGGGCCGGGGCCGCGCCGGTGAACAGGGCCGGTGCCGCACCCGGGAACAGCGCGGCCGGTGCCGGGGTCACCGGACGAGGAGCTGGGTCAGGACGAGGCCGGACTCGTGGGTCTCGACCTCGAAGAGGCCCGTGCGGTCGACCGTGAGGACCAGGGTGGCCTCCTGGCCCGCGGGGAGCGGCAGTTCCTTGTCGTAGCCGTGGACGTGCAGGGTGTCCGCGCGATCGCTGGTGACCCGCAGC
Source organism: Streptomyces sp. NBC_00536 (assembly GCF_036346295.1). NCBI lineage: Bacteria > Bacillati > Actinomycetota > Actinomycetes > Kitasatosporales > Streptomycetaceae > Streptomyces > Streptomyces sp. NBC_00536. The sequence goes on from NZ_CP107819.1 coordinate 1,810,788, forward strand.
GCGACCCGCTCACCGCGCTTCAGTTCCGTCCGGCCGGGGGCGGGGGTGACCTTGCCCGCGCGAACGGCGATGGTGACGGTCCGGTCGGCCGCGGCGGCCGGGTCCGGGGCCGGTGCCCGGACCGGCGGCGGGGAGGGTGACGGGGCCGGGGCTCCGGGGGTGGCGTGGTCGTGGCCCGCCGGGCCCGGGGCGGGCGCGGTGAGCTGGGCCGTGGCCTCCACCGGCTTGCCCTCGACCGCCCAGGCGGTGTGGTCGTCCGCGTAGAGGCGGACGGTCAGGGTGTGCGCGCCTTCGGGCACCTGGGTGGCGGACAGGTGGTACCAGGGGCCGTACAGCCGGGCCAGTTTGCGGCCGTCGAGCAGGAGGTGGGCGTGGCCACCACCGGCGAGGGCTGCGCCGCCCACGCTGTCGGGGGTGAAGCGGAAGTTGCCCACCTCCAGCTGGAGGTTCCAGCCGTCCTCGCTGTCGGGGCGGAGGGCGAGCTTCACCTCGGGCGCGCCCTTCGCCGGGACCTGGCGCAGCCGGTGGCCCGCCTCGTCCTGGGTGTCCAGCAGGGTGCCGACGCTGCCGGAGGCCTGCTGGTGGGTGGTTCCGGGCTTGTGGTGGGTGGTGGCCCGCCCGCCGCAGCCGGCCGTACCGGCCACGGCGAGCAGGAACAGCGCCGCGCAGGCCACCGTCCGGCGGGCCCGCCCGGTCCGGGGGCGGGTGCGGGTCCGGGGGCCGGGGCCGGGGTGCGGGCGGGAGTACGGCGGCCCGGGCGGCGTCGGCCGCTCCCCGGCGCTCACGCGGCACCGCCCGGGGCGGAGGTCGGGGCGCCGTCCGGGGTGGGGGCCGGGGTGGGGGCCGGGTGCGCCGGGATGGGGGCGCGGTCGGCGCCGCCGTCGCCGCCGTCGCTCGTACCGCCGTCGCTCGTACCGCCGCCGTCACCGGTGGTGGGGGCGGCGGTGCGGGGCGGGCCGGGGCGGGCGGAGGCGATCACGGCCCACAGCACCCAGATGACGGCCACCAGAGCGCGGATCCACGCGGGGCTGAGCGGGATCCACGGAATCATCAGCACGGCCTTGTCGAAGGCGTCGAGCAGGGTCAGTGCGCCGAGCAGCAGGGTCAGCCGCGCCAGCCAGGGGCGGCCGGGCCGCAGTGCGACACCCGTCCCCGTCCACCACAACCCGAGGAGGAGCAACGCGAGAGCCGGGACGAAGGTGGTGGTCAGTGCCATCGTGGACCCGGCGACGTCCAGGGCGAGCCCGGCCAGGCCGAGCAGCGCGGCGAGCGTGCCCAGCCGGGAGCCGCGCAGCCGTCGCCACCACAGCACCCCGCCGACCAGGGCCAGTACCACCGCGACGGCCAGCGCGATCTGGGTCTCCACCCGCTCCAGGCCCCGGGCGCCGTACCAGTCGCACCCGGCCGGGAGCTTGCGTGCCTGGACGTTGTAGTCGGCGCAGACGAGCAGCTGGGCCAGCTTGACCGGTTCTCCCGCGAGCCGGGCCGAGCCGCCCGACACCTCGCCGCGCGCCGCACCGCACTGCGGGAGCGTGCCGGGGGTGGAGCCGTCGGGTCCGTCCTGCCAGCAGTTGCCCTTGCCCTGGCCGTCCCACCACACGTCCGCGCCGTTGGGCCGGGAGGCCCCGGACTTGTCCTTGCCCAGGACGTTGCCCGCGTAGCGGTTGTGGTGCGAGGTGTCGGCCTGCTTGCTCCAGGCCGATTCGCCCCGGATGAAGGCGGGGACCGCGCTCAGGAAGAATCCGGCGCGCCGGTGTCCGTAGACCCAGTTGTTCTCGTACACGTTCCAGTTGCCGCCCGCGGTGATGATGCCGGTGCCCGGCGGCATGGAGATCTGCGGGCAGACCACGCCCTGTTCGTAGCCCCGGTCGACGGGCGCCTTGGCACAGGTGCCGTCGGCGACGTACGGGTAGAAGTCCTCGTTGTTGTCGTGGATCAGGTTCCGCTCGAACAGGGCGTGGTTCTGCGGGAGTCCGGGGTGGCCGGGGAAGGCGCTGTCCATCGAGGCGCCGCCCATGTTGCCGTCGAACTCGTTGTCGTGCACCCACACCGAGTCGCCCGCGGTTCCCGAGTATCCGACCATGTTGTGGTGGCTCCGGCAGCCGGTGATCTCGATGGAGTGGCGCGGGACGTCGTAGCCGCGGCCGTCGTTGATGTCGGAGGCGCTGCCGGGGTAGATGCCGGAGTCCCCGTTGCCGTAGGACTCGCAGTTCTTGTAGAGGCCGTGGTCGCTGGCGAAGGTCAGGAAGCCGTATTCGTCGTTCCAGCGGGTCAGGACGTCATCGATGACGAAGCCGTCGCCCGCCAGCACGTACAGCGAGTTGAAGGTCGTGCGCTGTGCGGTGAAGTTCCGGAAGTAGATCCCGTCGGACTTGTCGGCCCGGATGGCGTTCAGCTTCTGGTACTTGGCGTCGATCACGACGTCCTGCCGGGATGCTCCGGTGCCCTCGATCTGGAGGTTCTTCTTGCCGAGGATGGCCACGAGGTTCTGGTTGTGGCGGCACTCCACCTGCTGCTCGTAGGACAGGATCTGGTAGCCGAGCGCGGAGTTGGGGGCTTTCAGCGCCGCGCACTCGCCCGTCGGCTTGGGCAGCGAGGGCTCTTCCTCGTACAGGCCGGGCAGGATCGCGATGTTCATCCCGGGGCGGTCGACGGCGTCGACGGCGGCCTGGAGATCGCGGTAGCCGGACTTCTCGCAGCGGTCGTACAGGGCGAGGTTGCGCTGCCTGAGCGCTTCGGGGAATCCGGCGGTCCGGCGTTCGAAGTCGGGGCGGCCGGTCTTGCAGACGAGGAGATCGGGTTCGCCCGTGCGGTACTCCGGCACGCTTCCGGAGCCGTCGGGGAGGGTGACCGGGCGCTCCTCGTGGGCCTGCGCGGCGGGCGCGGCGGCGAAGAGGGCGAGAAGGGAGAGGAGGGCGGCGAGGAGAGCCGCCGGCACGGCAGGGAACCTGCGGATCCACGACATGCGCGTGAGAGTAGAGCAATGTTCATGTTTTGGGATCCCCGCTCGCACGAATCGTTGGCCCGGGGTGCCCGTTGACGTCGGAGCCGCGGAATCCTACTGTCGACCATAGGATTCCTTCGACGGAGCGGGAGCAGCGATGAGCGAGCAGGCCAGGAAGACGGCGGAGGGGCTGGAGTACCTCACCGGCTTCGGCAACGAGCACAGCTCGGAGGCGGTTCCCGGGGCCCTGCCGGTCGGCCGGAACTCGCCCCAGCGCGCCGGGCTCGGCCTCTACGCCGAGCAGCTCAGCGGGAGCGCCTTCACCGAGCCGCGCCCCCACAACCACCGCTCCTGGCTCTACCGCATCCGCCCCTCCGCCGCGCACCCGCCCTTCACCCGCATCGGCAACGGCGCCCTGCGCAGCGCCCCCTTCACCGAGTCCGTCCCGGACCCCAACCGGCTGCGCTGGAACCCGCTGCCCGCGCCGGCCCCCGGCACCGACTTCGTGGCCGGCCTGTGGACCCTCGGCGGCAACGGCGATGTCACGCAGCGCACCGGCATGGCCATCCACCTCTACGCCGCCGACACCTCGATGACCGACCGGGCGTTCAGCGACTCCGACGGCGAGCTGCTGATCGTCCCGGAGCAGGGCGGGCTCCTGCTGCGCACCGAGTTCGGCCTGCTCAGCGCCCGCCCGGGCGAGATCGCGCTGATCCCGCGCGGGGTCCGCTTCCGGGTGGAGCTGCTCGACGCCACCGCCCGCGGCTATGTGTGCGAGAACTACGGCCGCCCCTTCGAGCTGCCCCACCTCGGCCCGATCGGAGCCAACGGCCTGGCGGCGGCGCGGGACTTCCAGGCGCCGGTGGCGGCGTACGAGGACGACGACCGGCCGGTCGAGGTGGTCAACAAGTTCTGCGGCAACCTCTGGTCCGCCACCTACGACCACTCCCCGCTCGACGTGGTCGCCTGGCACGGCTCGCACGTCCCGTACGTCTACGACCTGCGGCGTTTCAACGTCCTGGGCAGCATCAGCTACGACCACCCCGACCCCTCGATCTTCACCGTCCTCACGGCGCCCTCCGACACCCCGGGCCTCGCGGGCGTCGACTTCGTGGTCTTCGCACCGCGCTGGCTGGTCGGCGAGGACACCTTCCGGCCGCCCTACTTCCACCGCAACGTGATGAGCGAGTACATGGGCCTGATCGAAGGGGCCTACGACGCCAAGGCGGAGGGGTTCGTCCCGGGCGGCGGCTCCCTGCACAACATGATGTCCGCGCACGGCCCGGACCGGGAGACCTTCGACCGTGCGAGCGCCGCCGAGCTGAAACCGCAGAAGATCGAGGACGGCCTGGCCTTCATGTTCGAGACCCGCTGGCCGGTCACCGCGACCGCCCAGGCGGCCGGCGCGGACCACCTCCAGCCCGGCTACGACGACGTCTGGCAGGGGCTCGAACGGCACTTCCGCGCCTAACATCGCAGCACCCCGCCTTGTCCACCCGTACGGAGACCCGCCCGTGACCGCCTTCGCCCCCGACTCCCTGGTACTGAACCGGAAACTCCCGCTCTGGTACCAGGTGTCGCAGTCGCTGCGCGCCTCGATACTCGGCCGTACCCCGGACGCGACCCTGCGCCTGCCCACCGAGGAGCAGCTCGCGGAGCACTACGGGGTGAGCGTGCTGACCATGCGCCAGGCCCTCAAGGAGCTGGAGCAGGAGGGCCTGATCAGCAGGCACCGGCGGCGCGGCACGTTCATCGAGCCGGGGGCGCGGCGCGGGGCGCCGGTGCGGCTGCTGGGCTCGGTCGACGCGATCGTGGCCCAGCAGTCGGGTGAACGTACGACGATCCTCGGCCACACGCGGACGCCGGTGCCGGGGGAGCTGCTGGAGTACTTCCCCGGCCTCGCGGAGGTGGTGACGTACCGGCGGCTGCGGCACGACGGGGAGAGCGGCGAGCCGACGAACTGGGCCGAGAACGCGGTCCGCCCGGAGCTGGCCGATGCGGTGGATCTGGCCGATCTGGAGCGGTGGCCGATGACCAAGGTGCTGCGTGACGTGGTGGGCGTACGGATCAGCCGGATCACGGACACCGTCGAGGCGCGGCTCGCGGACCCGGCCACCGCCGAGCTGCTCCAGGTGCCGCTGCTCAGCCCGATCCTGCACTACACCGGGGTGACCTACGACGAGGACGGCCAGGTGGTGGACGTGGCCCGGATCCGCTATCGCGGTGACCGTTTCTCGTTCACGGTGACGATGGACGCGCACTAGACGGTGCTGTCGCCCTAGTGCTGCGGCCGGGGAGGTTTGCCGGGTCGCGGTGTCCGGTGCCCTGGGGTCTCCCCAGGCCCGAAGGGCCGAGGGGACGCATCGCAAGGCGGAGGGCCGCGACTCGTACTGGACGTACCGTCGTGGTCCGACAACGCGGCGAGGTGCCGTGCCGGGCGCCGTGACACGGTGAACCTCCCCGGCCGCAGCACTAGCATCGGGGGTTGTGAGCGAAGACGTACTTCAGCCGGTCGCACCTCTGCTGGACGAGTTGATGCCGTGGTCCGTGGGTGGGCTGCGGCTCGGGCGGGACTGGGTGGTCGCGCCCGAGCCCGGCTCGCTGCGGGCTCGTTGGGCGGCGCTGACCGGGGCCGAGGGGGCCGAGCGGGAGCGGCTGTTCCGGCCGAGCCGCTCGCGCGGGCCCGCCGCCGGTGCGGCCGCGCTGCCCGGCCAGCGGTCGGCCACCGGCCGGTTCGGGCGGGAGCCCGGCGCCTGCCCCGACCCCGTCCGGGTGCTGGTCGAGCCCTTCGACGAGCAGTGGCTGCTGCCCGACCAGCGGCTGATCGATCTGGCCCGCCCGGAGCTGTGGCGGGTGCTGGACGAGCATCAGCTGTTCCTCGTGGAACCACCGGGGCTCGGGGCCCCGCTGGTCACCGCGCACCTGCCGGCGGGGCGGCTCGGCCGGATCCGGCCGCTGCACCGCCGCCCCGGTGGCGCCGAGCCTAATCTGGCGCCGGGGCTGCCGGCACTGCTGGGCGAGCACTTCCGCGGCTGGGTGACCCCGGAGGACGTCCTGTGCTGGATCCTCGCGGCGGCCCGCCCCGGCCCGCGGGGGTACGAGGTCCCGCTCCCGGCCGGTCCGGAACGCTGGCGGGCCGGGCTGGAGCTCGGGCAGCGGCTGCTGACCGTCCAGCTGCGCGGGGCCCGCGGCGGGGAGGCGCCCCGGCTGCCGGGCGGGCGCCGCCCGTACGTCCGCTCCGCGGTCACGGGGTGGCCGCCCGCGCTGTCCTGGGACGAGGAGGGCGAGAGCCTGCTGCTGGGAGCCGGGTGCATCGCGCCGGTCCCGGCGGAGGCATGGACGTACGAGGTGAACGGCGTGCGCGTGCTGGAGCGGTGGTTCGCCGCCCGCCGCGCGCACCGGGAGCCCGGCGCACAGGGTCTGGCCGCACTGGGCCCCGCCGAGTGGCCGCAGGCCTGGACCTCGGAGCTGCTGGCCCTGGTCACCACCGTGAGCCTGCTGGCCGGTCTGGCCCCGGCCCGGGCCGCGTTCGAGCCGGGGCCCGCGCTCCCGGCGGAGCGGCTGCGCGCGGCCGGGGTGCTCCCGCCGCCCCGCTGGTCCCGCCGCCCGGCCTCGGTCCTGAGCCACCAGGAGGAGGGCCCGGACGGGCAGTTCGCGCTGCCGTTCTGAGTCATGCCGGGTCCGGTGTGACCGATTCCAGGAGTCCCAGGGGTGACAGACCCGGAGCGGGACGGTAGGACCGTGGAATGAACTCCGCGCCCACACCCACACCCGCGCCCCTGCCGGCATCCGCTCCCCTCCCCCTCCCCCTCGACGGGATCACCGTCGTCGCCGTCGAGCAGGCCGTCTCCGCGCCCTTCGCCACCCGGCAGCTCGCCGACCTCGGGGCCCGGGTGATCAAGGTCGAGCGGCCCGACGGCGGGGACTTCGCGCGCGGGTACGACACCGCCGCGCACGGGCTGGCCTCGCATTTCGTGTGGGCCAACCGCGGCAAGGAGTCCATCGCCCTCGACCTGAAGGACCCGCGCGGCCGGGAGGCCCTGCACGGGCTGCTGGCCGACGCGGACGTCTTCGTGCAGAACCTCGCCCAGGGGGCCGCGGCCCGGCTCGGGCTGGACGCCGCCGCGCTGTGCGCGCGCTACCCGCGGCTGGTCGCCGTGGACATCTCGGGTTACGGCGCGCAGGGACCGTACGCGCACAAGCGGGCCTACGACATGCTCGTGCAGTGCGAGGCGGGCCTGGTCTCGGTGACCGGCACCGCCGGCCGGCCGGTCAAGGCGGGCATCCCGGCCGCCGACATCGCGGCGGCCATGTACGCCTTCTCCGGGGTCCTCGCGGCCCTGCTGCGGCGTGGCACCACCGGGCGCGGGGGTCCGGTCGAGGTCTCGATGCTGGACGCGCTCGCCGAGTGGATGGGCCACCCGCTGAACCTGACCCTGCACGGCGGCGAGGAGCCCGCCCGGACCGGTCTGGCGCATGCCGTGATCGCGCCCTACGACGCCTATCCGACGGCCGACGGGGACCGGGTCCTGCTGTCGGTGCAGAACGACCGCGAGTGGCGGCGGCTCGCCGAACAGGTCCTGGAGCGGCCCGAGTTGGCTGATGACCCGGCGTACGCGACGAACGCGGCGCGCACCGCGAACCGGGAGAAGACCGACGCGGTGGTCGCCGAGGCGCTGGGCCGGTCCGGGGCGGCCGAGGCGCTCGCGCGGCTGGAGGCGGCCGGGATCGCCTGCGCGCGGCTGAATTCGGTGGCCCAGCTCGCCGGGCATCCCCAGCTGGCGGCCCGGGACCGCTGGCGGGAGATCGGTTCACCGGCGGGTCCGCTGCGGGCACTGCTGCCGCCGATCGGACTGCCGGGTGGCGCGGAACCGCGGATGGGTGCGGTTCCCGCGCTCGGCGAGCACACCGACGCCTTGCTGCGCGCCCTGGGGATGACGGACGCGCAGATCACGGCACTGCGCCGGGACGGTGTGATCGCCTGAGGCCGGGGATGAAGACGACGAGAAGACGACAACGGATTCGGGACAGCGAGACATCGGGACGCGGGCGCGGACCCGGCGGCCGCCTGGGCAGCCCTGGATCCGGGGACAGTTACGAGCGGCGGCTGCCGAAGAGCGTGCGACGCAGCCGTCGCAGCGGTGCGAAGAGCGAGACGCGCGCGCTCCGGCTCCGCTGTACGTGCGTGTGGTCGCGCGACGTCAGCTCACGCATCAGCAGCGTCGCCTCGGCGGCGTCACCGTGCGGGACGGCGGGTCCGCCCAGCACTGAGAGGTGACGGTCGAGGCGCGAACTGGTCGCGCTGCTTCCGCAGGTGATGGCAGGCACGCGAGGCGGCCTGCTGCGCATTGCTATCTGTTCCATGTCTCTCCCCACCCGTACGAGGGCACCCGGCCCGGGCAGGGTAACCCTATCGCCCTCGCGCGGCAGCAGGGTATCCCGGTCGTGTGAATTACCCCTGTGGTGAGCGGTAGTTGACGATTACTCAGCGCAGTTGACCGTCACTCTCCGAAGTGACCGGGCGTCACGGGCTCGCCCGCGGCCGCCCGGTGCGGAGATGCGACGAGTTGCGGAGAGTTGCGGCGCGACAGGAGTCACACCGGGACCGATCGGCTAACTTGGAGTGATCACCCCGTTACCCGGATGAGGGGGCTCGCGTGAGCGGAGAGCCGAGCGGCGACGAACGCGTGGTCGCGGGACGGTACCGGCTGCTGGGCCCACTGGGCCGGGGCGGCATGGGCATCGTCTGGCGGGCCCGGGACGAGGTCCTGGGCCGCGAGGTCGCCGTGAAGGAGGTCCGGGCCCCGGCCGGTCTGGACGGGGCCGACGTGCAGCGGATGTACGCGCGCCTGGAACGCGAGGCGTGGGCCTCGGCCCGGGTCACGCACCGCGGGGTGGTCACCGTCTACGACGTGGTCACCGACGGCGGGCGGCCGTGGATCGTGATGGAGCTGGTGCGCGGGCTCTCGCTCGCGGAGGTGCTGGAGGCCGACGGACCGCTGCCCCCGCAGCGGGCCGCGCACATCGGCGAGCAGGTGCTGTCGGCGCTGCGCTCCGCGCACGAGGCGGGGGTGCTGCACCGCGATGTGAAGCCCGGCAACGTCCTGGTCGCCAACGACGGCCGGGTGCTGCTCAGCGATTTCGGGATCGCCCGGCTGGAGGGCTCTTCGGCCATCACGATGACCGGGGAGGTGATCGGCTCCCCCGAGTACCTGGCGCCGGAGGCCGCGCTGGGCACCGCGCCCGGACCCGCCTCGGACCTGTGGTCGCTGGGCGTGATGCTCTACGCGGCGGTCGAGGGGCACACCCCGTTCCGCCGGGACAGCCCGGTCGACACCCTGCAGGCCGTGGTGGACCAGGAGCTGCCGCCACCGCGCCGCGCGGGGGCGCTGGAGCCCGTACTGGAGGGTCTGCTGCGCAAGGACCCGGCCCTGCGGCTGACCGCGCCGGAAGCGGCGCGGATGCTGCGGGTCGTGGGCGCGGGCGGCACCGTACGGGCGGAGGGCGGGCCGGTGTCGGGCCCCGACTCGCCGACCTCGACCGCGCACCACGGGCACGGGCAGGGGCAAGGCCAGGGGCAGGGTCAGGGACAGGGCCGAGGACCCGGCGCCGGTGTGTACGGACCGCCCACTCCCCCACCGCCCGCCCCGTACGGGGACGCGTACGGAGACGAACCCGGGTACGGGCCCGCGCCGCGCCCCGGTTACGGTCCCGCCGCCGAATCGCCCCGCACCGGCCGGGCCGGTCTGGTCCTCACCGTCGGGATCGTGGTCCTGCTGCTGGCCCTGGGCGTGCTGGGCTGGCTGCTGCTCAAGGACCGCACCGGCGGCCCCGCGGGCGGCAGCGGCCCGACGGGCGCCGGCCCGGCCGCTTCGCCGAGCGCCTCCCCCGCCACCTCCGCCCCGCGGCCCTCGGCCACCCCGTCGCCCAGCCCTTCACCGAGCGGCTCGGCGACGGCCGCCCAGAACGTCACGGTGTCCGTGCGTGCGGTGCGCGACCGCTACGCGGGCTCTTGTCCGCCGCCCGAGGCGTCCGCGCCCGCCTTCACGGCTTCGCTGGAGGTGGTACGTACGCCCGCGGTGGTGGAGTACCGCTGGACCACGCGCAGCGGGGTGAGCTCCGCGCCGGACTGGCAGGCCGTCAGCTACGAGGCGGGCGGGCCGGCCGTCCGGGAGCTGTCCTTCACCGAACTGAGCCACCGTCCGGGCGCGACGCTCGACGACGCGGTCCGGCTGGAGGTGCGCAGACCGGTGACGACCGCTTCCGATTGGGTGAACTTCTCCGTCAGGTGCGAGAAGGAGACCCCGACGGGCGGGGCCTCCTCCCCTGGTACATCCGGTACGCCGGGCCCGTCGTCCAGCCCGGGCCCGACGCCCTGAATTCAGGACCCCCCGAATCAGGCCGCGTTGGTGAAGACCGGCAGGTAGCCGCTGGACTGTCCGGTCGCGGTCGGGTGGTACGACTCGCCGATGTTGGCCCAGTTGAGGCTGTGCAGCCACTCGTTGCCGGAGCAGATCTCGTGCCCGGTGAAGGCGCTGGTGACCGAGGCGAAGGTGAAGCCGTGGTTGGCGGCGCGCTTGGCGAGCGCGGCGTTCAGGTAGTCGGCCGCGCCGTCGATCGCGGACCGCTTGGCCTCGGACAGCCCGGCGATGCAGCTGCCGCCGAGCTTGTAGAAGCGGGGGTAGCCGATGATCACCACGTGCGCGTTCGGCGCGCGCGATCCCACCGCGTTGTACACGGAGTCGAGTTTGCCGGGGAGGGTGGAGTCGACGTAGGCCTTGGCCTGGTTGACCCGGTTGATGCAGCTGGAGTCGGACTGGAGCACACAGGTCGTCATGACGTCGGAGAATCCGGCGTCGTTGCCCCCGACGGTGAGGCTGACGAGGTCGGTCCCGGTGTTGAGCGGCGCGAGCTGGTTCGCGAGGACGTCGTCCGTCCGGGCGCCCGAGCAGGCGGTGAAGGCGAAGGACTGGGGCGTGTGCGCGGCGGCCCAGAGGGCTGGGTAGGCCCGGCTGGTGCGCTTGCAATCGCCGCTGGAGCTGTCGTAGTTCCCGGATCCGACACCGGAGGAGTACGAGTCCCCGAGCGCGACGTAGCCGAAGTCCGCCTGGGCGGCGGAGGCCTGTCCGGCGCCGAACAGCGCGGCGCCCGCGGCGAGGAGGAGTGACGAGGTTAAAGCGGCAAACCGTGACAATCTCATGTACGGCTCCTTGTGGGGGATTCCTGTCGGTTCCGTGGTACAGCGAGCAGGGGTCCACTGGGAGTGTTCATGCCAAGAATGTTCGGGGTGGAGTTCCGGTCCGAATCTTCACCACCGATGCGTTTGAAGAGGGAACTCACGCACCCGTTCCGGCGAAACACGTGTGCACAAGGGCACTTCGTGCCGGATCATGGGCGCCATGCCAGCCAACCCTCATGACGCGCTGCCGATCCGGCTCAACGTCGACGACAGCGACTCCCCGTCGGACGTCGTCGACGCACTGTTCCTCGGCCGGTTCGCGTCGGGCGAGCAGCCGTACTCGCACAGCGTCTCCATCGAGCGGGTGAAGGCGGGGGCCACCCTGGTCCCGCCCGCGGCCACCGTGCTGCGCTCGGCCCGCGACTCCGACCGAAGTGCCACCCTCGCCGAGGGCGAGGGGTGGACCATGCTCGTCTCGCGCTGGAGCCGGGGCGCGGACGTCACCGTGACCGCGGTCAGCGACGACCTGGCCGCCAGCGTGCTCGGCGAGGCCACCGAGGGCGTCCAGGACGAGCCCGAACCGCAGCCCGAGAACGTCACCATGGGGTTCTGGTACGTCTCCCCGCGCCGCGGCCCGTACCGCACGACCCGGCAGATCGCCGCCGGCACCTGGCCCGAGGTGCGGCCCAACTACACGGCGCCGGTGGCCGGGGCGCTGGACCGGCTGATGAAGGTGACCCCGGACGACATCGCGGGGCGGCTGCTGCTGCTCCACGGGCCGCCCGGGACCGGCAAGACCTCCGCGCTGCGCACGCTCGCCCGGTCCTGGCGCGACTGGTGCCAGGTGGACTGCGTCCTGGACCCCGAGCGGCTGTTCAACGACGTCGGCTATCTGATGGACATCGCCATCGGCGAGGACGAGGGCACGGCCAAGGGCCGCTGGCGGCTGCTGCTGCTGGAGGACTGCGACGAGCTGATCCGCGGCGAGGCCCGGCACACCGCCGGGCAGGCGCTGTCCCGGCTGCTGAACCTGACGGACGGTCTGCTGGGCCAGGGCCGCAACGTGCTGGTCGGGGTCACCACCAACGAGGACCTGGAGCGGCTGCACCCCGCCGTGGTCCGGCCCGGGCGCTGCCTGGCCCGGATCGAGGTCGACCGGCTGACGCACCGGGAGGCCGTCGACTGGCTCGGCACGGACGAGGGGGTGCCGCGCGAAGGGGCGACCCTGGCCGAGCTGTTCGCGCTCCGGCGCGGCGCGGGCCCGGCGTCCCTGCTGCCGCCCCAGGGGCACGGGGCGGACGCGGGGCTGTACCTCTAGAGAGAGGGCGTCAGGCGCTGTAGCGGGCCCGCAGGGCGGCCACGGCGGCGGCTTCGGCCGCCTCGCGGGTCAGGCCCAGCCGGTGGGCGCGCTCGGCGTAGGTCTGGGCGGCGGCCGAGGCCTCGCGGTCCGCCGCGTCGCCCCCGGCGGCGATGAAGGTGCCGTTGCGGCCGCGCGTCTCGATCACCCCGTCCGCCTCCAGGGCCCGGTAGGCCTTGGCGACCGTGTTCGCGGCCAGGCCCAGCTCCTCCGCCAGCCCGCGCACCGTCGGCAGTCTGAAACCGGCCGGGAGCCGTCCCGAGCGCGCCTGCCCGGCGATCTGCGCGCGCAGCTGTTCGTAGGGGGCGGCCGCACCGGCCGAGCCGTCAAGGGCGAGCTTCAGGTTCGTCGAGGTCACGGGCCCGATTGTCGCCCATGCTCCGGCCGTCGGCGATCGGCCGGAAAAATCGGAGGCGGCTGCGGTGACGGCGCCCGTAGCGTCGGCGCATGACCGTTCTGATCCGTGACCTCCGCCCCGGTGACGCGGCGGATGCCGAAGCCGTCGTCCGTGTCCGCCGGGCCGCACTCCCCTACATGATCACGACCGTCGAGGGCGTCGCCTTCGAACTCTCCTCGGCCCATCCCGACCGGCACTACCGCCTGCTGGTCGCCGAGACGCCCGACGGGACGGTGGTGGGCAGCGCCCAGGTGGGCATCGCCCATGACAGCCCCGAGCCGGGCCAGGCCTTCCTGAACGCCTACGTCGACCCCGCGCACCGGGGTCTCGGAGCGGGCGGCCCCCTCGTGCGCGCGGCGGAGCGGCACCTCGCGGAGCGGGGGGCCACCGATGTGTTCGCCTGGGTCCTGGACGAGCCCGCGCACCGGGCCTTCGCCGAGCGGCGCGGCTACCGGGCCAGCCGCTCCGCCCACTTCCTGCGCCTGGACCTGACCGCCGCGGCCCTGCCGGAGCCGCCCGCCGTGCTGCCCGCCGGGGTCGAACTGCGCCCGGTCAGCGCCTTCGAGGCCGACCCGCGCCCGCTGTTCGAGGCCGACGCGGAGGCCTCCTCCGACGAACCGGGCGACGTGCCCACCGACTTGGACGACTACGACGACTGGCTGCGGCACGTCTGGCACGCCCCGGCCCTGGACCGGGAGCTGAGCACGGCCGTCCTCGTCGACGGCCGGGTGGCCGCCTTCACCGCGGCCCACACCGACGGCGCCACCCGCTACGCCTCGGCGATGACGGGCACCCGGCGCGCCTTCCGGGGCCGGGGGCTGGCCAAGCTCGCCAAGACCGTCTCCCTGCACCGGGCGCGGGCGGCGGGCTACACGGAGGCCTTCACGGGCAACGACAGCGGGAACGCCCCGATGCTCGCCGTCAACAAGGGCTTCGGATACGCGATCTGCGCCTCCGAGGTCAGATACACGAAAACACTCGCCCCGCAGCAGCCCACCACGAAGAGGCCCGCCATGAAGACGCTCACCGTGACCCTCGTCAAGGCCGGCGTGACCAAGATCAGCTATCCGGCCGATCTGCTCGCCGACACCGGCACGCGGATCTCCGTACGCGCCCCCTGGGCGGCCCCGGGCGTGCGCGACTTCGGCTTCGTCCAATTCGAGCCGGGGGACGTGTTCACCGAGCACTTCTGGCGGGACCGCTGGTACGCGGTCAAGGAGGTCCGCAGCGGTGCGGGCGTCCTCAAGGGCTGGTACTGCGACATCACCCGGCCCGCGGTGGTCCGCGGCGGTGAGGTGGTGGTGGAGGACCTCGACCTCGACCTGTGGGTCTCGGCGGACGGGTCGGACGTACGGCGGCTGGACGAAGACGAGTTCGCGGCCAGCGGCCTCGCCGAGCGCGACCCGGAGGCCGCGGCGCGGGCCGTGGAGGCCCTCGACGCGCTGGAGCACCAGGCCCGTTCGGCGCCGGGCCTGCCCGCGCTGCTCGCCTGAGGCACGCGTTCCCGGGCCCCGGCACGGGGGCCCGGGGCCGCTCCGCCCCTCCTCACGGAAGGGCGGGAAGCCGCTTCGGGTCGGGTCACGGCCTTGCCGGACGACCCGCACGTGATTCGCTACCCCGTAGGTGCGGCCCCATGCCGACTCCCACCCCCGCACGCGAGGAGCAGAGCATGACCGTCCACACCGCGGTTCCTCTCGCCGCCGAAGATCCCGTCGTCCCCGAGCGTGTCTGGTACGCGTCCTACGGCTCCAACATGCACATGGACCGGCTGACCGCCTACATCGCGGGCGGGACGCCTCCGGGGGCCGCGCGCACGTATCCCGGCTGCCGGGACCACCGCGCGCCGGAACGGTCGATCGCCGTCGAGCTGGAGGGATGCCTGCACTTCGCGACCGAGTCCCCCGTGTGGACGGGGGGCAGGGGCTTCTACGACCCGACGGCACCCGGCCGTATGCGAGGTCGCGCTCACCTCGTGACGGTGAGCCAGATGTCGGACATCGCCGCGCAGGAAATGTACAGGGAGCCGGGGACGGACCTGGACCTGACCACCGTCCTGCGCCTGGGGCGCGACGAGTTGGGGCCGGGGCGCTACGAGACGCTGATCTGCCCCGGGACGATCGAGGGCATCCCGTTGCTGACGTTCACCGCGCCGTGGACCCTTCAGGACGTCGAACCCCTCATGCCGTCCGCCGCGTACCTTCGGTACCTCGCCGGTGGCCTGCTGGAGTCCGGACCGTGGGAAGAGCCGGACATCGCCGACTACCTCGCCTCTCGCCCCGGCGCGGCCGGGAACTGGACTCCGGTGCAGGTGCTGGAGCTACTGAGGGGCGGTACCGGGGAGCCCCGTTCCTGAGGGGGCTCTTACCGGTGCCTTAAAGGGACCCTAAGGATCGGCTCCGGGGGCCTCACGGCCTCGGAACGGGGGCTTCCGATGGCTAGCTTGGGCGAGCCAGGGAGGGCCGGAGGCGGCGTCGCACCCGTACGGGGACGGCGCCGCACAGCCCGCCGCACCGGCCCGTACGCCCGTACGCCCCGCTCCAGAGGAGTTCCACCCATGCCCGCACGCCGCCACCCCGCCACCTCGCGCACCGCCGTCCGTGCCGCCGTCCGTGCCGCCGTCCGTGCCTCCATCCTGGGGATCGCCCCGCTCGCGGTGGCCGCGTACGCCGTCGGGCCGGCCGCCGCGCACGGCTCGATGACGGACCCGGTCAGCCGGGTGGCCGCGTGCTACGCGGAGGGACCAGAGTCACCCGAGTCGGCGGCCTGCAAGGCGGCCGTCGCGGCGAGCGGCGCGCAGGCCTTCTACGACTGGAACGCGGTGAACATCGCCAACGCGGCGGGCCAGAGCAAGGCGCTGATCCCGGACGGGCAGCTGTGCTCGGCGGGCAACAGCAAGTACAAGGGGCTGGACCTGCCCCGCGCGGACTGGCCGGCCAGCCCGATGACGGCCGGTGCGCACACCTTCCGCTACAAGGGCACCGCCCCGCACAAGGGTTCCTTCGAGCTGTACGTCACGAAGGACTCGTACGACCCGTCGAAGCCGCTGAAGTGGTCCGACCTGGAGGCCTCGCCGTTCCTGAAGGTCAGCGACCCGGGCATGCAGAACGGTGACTACGTGTTCTCCGGCACCGTCCCGAAGAAGACCGGCCGCCACCTCATCTACAGCGTGTGGCAGCGCTCGGACAGCCCCGAGGCCTTCTACACCTGCTCCGACGTGGTGTTCGGCAAGGACAGCGGCGGGGCCGGCACCAAGCCGGCGGACCCGGCCGCCTCCGAGCCGGCCACCGGCCCGACCGCGGGCCCGGCCACCGGGCAGGCGACCGGGCCCAAGGCGCCCACGGACCAGCAGATCGCGGACGGCGCGGGCCAGTCCACGGTCGAGCACAGCGGCCACGGGGACAACGACCCCAAGACCAACGGCTCTTCGCCCGCGCCGGTCGCGGCGAAGTCACCCGCCCAGTCCCCCGCGCAGTCCCCGGCCCCGTCCCCGGCGGACGGCAACCTCGCCCAGACCGGCGGCGACAGCACCACCCCGATGATCGCGATCGCCGGGGCGGCCACCCTCGCCATGGGCGCGGCCGTGCTCTTCGCGGTGGCCCGTCGCCGGGCCACCACCGGTCGTCACGGCCGCTGACGCGCACGCGTCGGCGACCACGGACCGCCCGCGCGTCAGTCGAAGACCGACGCGCAGGTGGTCTGCCGCGCGTTCTGCGGGTCGAGCGCGTTGGCCGCCTCGTGCCAGGCGATCCGGTCGGTCAGGGCGATCGCGACGTGCTCGGAGAGGTCGAGCCCGCACAGGTCCTGGAGCAGCACGTTGTGTACGTTCGGCCCGTCGAGGAACTGGCTGCGGTACGGGGTGACCACCTCGTCGAACCGGCTCGTGATGACGGTGTACTTCACCCCCGGCACGGTGTCGCCGCCCGCGTTCAGCTTGGTGATGAACGGCGAGCCCGCGATCTGGTCGGCCAGCCCCGGGGTCGCCGAGTTGAGCAGGTCCCCGGCGCCCGGGAAGTAGGGCAGCAGTCTGGTGAGTCCGAGCAGGGTGGTCCCGTGGTTGTCGGGAGCGATCCCGACCAGCGCGTTGGTCTTGGCCGCGCCGCCGAGGAACTTCAGGTAGTAGTTCGGCATCATGCCGCCCTGCGAGTGCCCGACGATGTCGGTCTTGGCGGCTCCGGTGGAGGCGAGCACCTTGTCGACGAAGACGTCGAGCTGACCGGCGGACTTGTCGATCGGGCCGAGTCCGTTGAAGAGGGGTACGCCGGGCAGCTGGCCGTAGTCGAGGGAGTAGACGCAGTACCCGCGGTTCACGAGGTACGGGGCGAACCCGAGCCAGTTGTCGACGGAGTTGCCGAAGGTTCCGTGGACCAGGACCACGGGCCGCGGGTGCGTGGCGGAGGGCTTGCAGGACCAGTCGTTCCATCCACTGTGGGGGGCGGAGGCCGCTTGCGCGGACCCGGTGGGCACCAGGGCCGCGGCGGCGAGGGCGAGGACGGCCAGCGGGCGGAGCAGGCGTCGTCTCCAGGGCAGCATCGAGTGATCTCCTTGCTGGTCAAGGGGAAGGAGCAGGGGGATGGAACGTGGGGAGTCCCGTGATCCGGATCACATGGAGGTGCTGCTGTCGCCAAATTACGGGCGAGTAGCAAGAGTTGGAAGTTACGCGTCAGTAAAGTCTGCGTGTCGTGCGGCAAACGGGTGGTCTTTCGCGCGGCCGCAGCGGCCGGCGGCGCCCCGGTCAGCGCCCGCTCAGCGCCCGCTCAGCGCCCGCTCACGCCGCCAGGCTGCCCCGGGCGATGGCGCCCGGGCCGAACCGGGCCCGGATCCGGTCCGTGACCGCCTCCAGCCGCCGGGCCTTCTCGTCCTCGGGGTCGAAGGTCAGCTGGCGGGCGGCCCGGTCGGCCGGGGTCAGCTCCTCGGCGCGCAGGGAGAGCGCGCGGACCCGGGCCCGCTGGAGGCCCAGGGCCGCGTGGACGGCGTAGGCCGTGGCGGTCAAGGCGGCCGAGTGGGCGGTGGGTTCGGGCAGCACCCGGGTCCGGGTCAGGGTCGTCCGGTCGGCGCAGCGCACGGTGAGGGAGAGGGCGCGGCAGACCTGGTCCCCGGCGCGCAGCCGGGCGCCGAGTTCCTCGGCGAGGGAGAGCAGGGCCCTGCGGTGGCGTACGGGGTCCAGCTCGTCCCGGCCGAAGGGGCGCTCGGCGGCCAGTGACCGCGCGGCCGCGCCGGGCAGCACCGGGGTGCGGTCGATGCCGTGGGCCCGCTCGTGCACCTCGCGCCCGGCCCGGGGCCCCAGGATCCGCCGCAGGGTCGCGGGCGGGGCGGCGGCGACCCGGCCGACGGTGTCGAGGCCGTAGGAGCAGAGCACCCGGGCGGCCCCCCGGCCCACCCCGGCCAGGGCCACGACGGGCCGGGCGGCCAGGAACTCCCGTACGGCGGCGGGCTCGTCCGGGACCAGCAGGGTGCGCCCGGGCCCGGC
Source organism: Streptomyces sp. NBC_00536 (assembly GCF_036346295.1). Classification (NCBI taxonomy): domain Bacteria; kingdom Bacillati; phylum Actinomycetota; class Actinomycetes; order Kitasatosporales; family Streptomycetaceae; genus Streptomyces; species Streptomyces sp. NBC_00536. Next base: position 1,829,132 of record NZ_CP107819.1, read on the forward strand.
CGCGCGGGCCGCCATCGTGGCCAGCATCGGGTTCCCGGCGGCGCCGATGGCGCACTCGGCGCCGTACAGGGCGAGGGCGCGCACCCGGATCACCGCGGCCAGGTCCGCCGCGTCCCGCCCGAAGTAGCGCAGCGCGCCCCGGACATCGGCGAGCGCCCCGTCGGGCGGCAGCGGCTGGACCACCGGGGTGAGGGCGCCGAGCAGGGCGAGCAGACCGGCGTGGGTGTCCGCGCTCAGCGGGGCGCCGTCGGCGCGGTGGAAGCGCAGGCACAGCACGGACGCCCCGCCCGCGGCGCCCGCCGCCGGGGTCATCCCGCGCTCCCGGGGCTGGAGTGCCAGAGCTTGCGGCCCGTGGCGGGGCCGGTGCCGGGGGGCTGGAGATCGGCCCAGGGGTTCAGCTCGTACCCCGTCGGCAGGTGGATCGTCCGGCCCGGACCGGCGGGATCGCCCGGCTCCGCGGTCGGCCCGGCGGTCGGCCCGGCCGTCGGTACGGCCACCGGCTCCGCCAGTCGGGCCGCGACCGCCTCCAGGCCGCCCGTGGCCCGCAGTTCGGCCAGTTCGGCCAGGTTCCAGGCGGCCGCGCCGACCACGCTCAGGCTCTGCGGGCCGCGCCGCTGGACCACTCCGCGCACCAGCAGCAGGAAGGAGTGGAAGACGGTGTGGGCGCACGCCGCGTGGCTGTCGTCGAAGAAGGCGAGGTCGACCAGGCCGCTGCCGTCGTCGAGGGTGGTGAAGATGACCCGCTTGCCGGAGCGGACCGGCGGGGTCTGGGTGGCCGCCTTGGCCCCCGCGACCAGGACGGTCCGGCCGTGGGCGGCCGTGCGCAGGGCGCGGGCCGGGATCACGCCCAGCTCGGCCAGGAAGGCGTGGTGGTCGCCCATCAGGTGCCGGGAGGCGTCCATGCCGAGGACGCCGAGTTCGGCGCTGAGCCGTTCGGCCTCGTCCAGGTCGGGCAGCCCGGCGGAGGCGGTGGACCGGCCGCCGTCCAGCGGGAGTTGCGGTCCGCGCGCGCCCACCGCCCGCTGTGCGCCGTGCAGTTCGGACAGGTGCAGCAGCAGGTCGCGGCGGTTGGCGCCGAAGGCGTCCAACGCGCCGACCTGGGCGAGCCGTTCGGCCACCGGCCGGCCCGGCCGGGCCCGGTCCCAGAAGTCGCGCAGCGAGCCGTAGGGCTGTCCGGTCTCGATCCGCGCGGCTTCGGCGGCGCTGATGCCGTGGACGTCGGAGAGCGCGAGCCGCAGCCCCCAGCGCGCCGCGCCGCTCCCCGCATCGGACACCAGTTCGATGCGGTGGGTGACCGCCGACCGGTTCACGTCCAGCGGCAGCACCGGCACCCCGCGCCGCCGCGCGTCCGCGAGCAGCAGCCGCTTGGGGTACATGCCGGGGTCGTGGGTGAGCAGCCCGGCGTAGAAGGCGGCCGGGTGGTGCGCCTTGAGCCAGGCGGACTGGTAGGTGGGCACCGCGAAGGCCACCGCGTGCGCCTTGCAGAAGCCGTACGAGCCGAAGGCCTCGACGATCTCCCAGGTACGGGCGATCACTTCGGGCGCATAGCCGTGCCCGGCGGCCCGGGCCGCGAACCAGACCTTGATCCGGGTCTGCGAGTCCGGGTCGGACAGCCCGCGCCGCACCCGGTCGGCCTCGTCCCGCCCGCAGCGGGTCATGATGTCGACGATCTCGATGATCTGTTCGTGGAAGACGACGACCCCGTAGGTCTCGCGCAGCGGCTCCGCCAGGTCCTCGTGCGGGAAGCGGACCGGCGCCCGCCCGTGCCGGGCCTCGATGAAGGGCCGCACCATGTCGGCGGCGACCGGGCCCGGACGGAAGAGCGAGATGTCCACGACCAAGTCGTGGAAGGTGGCGGGCTGGAGCCGCCCCACCAGGTCGCGCTGGCCGGGCGATTCGATCTGGAAGCAGCCCAGCGTCTCGGCGGAGCGGATCAGTTCGTACGTCGCCCCGTCGTCCGGCGGCACCTGCGCCGGGTCGTCCAGGTCCAGCTCCCGCCCCGTACCGCGCCGGATCTCGGCGACGGCGTGCGCCATCGCCGACTGCATCCGCACCCCGAGCACGTCGAGCTTGAGCAGCCCGAGGTCCTCCACGTCCTCCTTGTCGAACTGGGACATGGGGAAGCCTTCGCCACTGGTGGGGACCACCGGCGTACGGGCGAGCAGCGAGGCGTCGGAGAGCAGCACCCCGCACGGGTGCATGGCGACCCCGCGCGGCAGCGCGTCCAGCGCCTCGACCAGTTCCCAGAGCCGCCCGTGCACCTCGCCCCGCTCCTGGCGTTCGCGTACGTCGCGCAGCTCGGGCAGTTCGGCGAGGGCCGCGCGGGCGTCGCGGGCCCGGATGTGCGGGAAGGCTTTGGCGAGCCGGTCGGTCTCGGCGGGGTCCAGTGACAGGGCGGCGCCCACGTCACGGATGGCGTGGCGGACCCGGTAGGTCTCGGGCATGGAGACGGTGGCGACCCGTTCGGTGCCGAAGCGGCCGATGATCCGGCGGTAGACCTCCAGGCGGCGCGCGGACTCCACGTCGATGTCGATGTCGGGCAGCACCCGGCGGCGCTTGGACAGGAAGCGTTCCATCAGCAGCCCGTGCTCGACCGGGTCGGCGTGCGCGATGCCGAGGAGGTGGTTGACCAGGGAGCCCGCGCCGGAGCCGCGCGCGGCCACCCGGATGCCCATGTCCCGGACGTCGTCCACCACTTGAGCCACCGTCAGGAAGTACGAGGCGAAGCCGTGGTAGGAGATGATGTCCAGCTCGCGCCGCATCCGCTCCCAGTACACCGGGTCGTCCGCGTGCCCGCGCAGCACCATGCCCGCCGCGCAGCGGGAGGCGAGCACCCGCTGGGCGGTGCGGTGGGCGGCGCCGACGAGCCGGGGCTCGGGGAAGTGCACTTCGCCGATGCCGAGGTCGTCCGCGGGGTCGACCACGCAGGCCTCGGCGGTGGCGCGGGTCTCGGCCAGCAGGGCGCGGGCGCCGGAGGGGCCCAGCCCGGCCGCGAGCGCGATGCGGTCGGCGGCCTCGGCCATGGCGGCGGGGCCCTTGAGCCAGCGCTCCCCGCTGTCGAGGCCGCGCCGGGGGTCGATGGGGACGAGCCGGCGGGCCGCGTCCAGGACGTCGGCGACCGGGCCCTGGCCCTGGTCGGCGTACCGCACGGCATTGCTGAGCACGGCCCGTACGCCCTGGTCGGCGGCGAAGCCGACGGTGCGGGCGGCCAGGCGCAGCGAGCCGGGGCCGGTGCCCGCCCGGGCGCCGGTCCGGCCGTGGTCCACGGCCTCCAGGCGCAGGGCGTCGCCGTAGACCTCGCGCCAGGGGGCGAGCAGCCGGGCGGCCCGGTCGGGGCGGCCCGCGGCGAGCGCCCGGCCGACCTCCGAGTCGGGGCCGAGCAGGACGTACACGCCGCTCGCGCCGCGCAGGGCGTCCCAGGGCAGCAGCGGGGAACCCCCGCCGTCCTGGGCGTGGGCGTGGGCGGCGGTGACCATCCGGCACAGTTCGGCCCAGCCCGCGGCTCCGTCCCGGGCGAGGAAGAGCGCCCGGGTGGCGGATTCGTCGATGAAGGCGCCCCCTTTGACGGGGGTGACGGGGGCGCGGAGCCGGTGCGAGGTCCCGCCGCGGCCGGAGGCGGGACCGGAGGCGGGACCGGAAGCATGTGCGGGGGCCGGGGCCACCGCCAGTCCGACGCCGAACAGGGGCCGGATGCCGGCCTTCTCGCACGCCTTCAGGAACCGCACCGCGCCCGCGAGGGTGTCGCGGTCGGTGAGCGCGAGGGCGTCCATGCCCCGCTCCGCGGCGCGCTCCGCCAGCCGCTGCGGGTGCGAGGCGCCGTAGCGCGCGGAGAACCCCGAAACGGTGTGCAGATGCGTAAAACCAGGCATCCGCGGCCTCCTGCTTTTCTCGATGCGCCCGACACTCCTTCGCCTCCCCCGTCTCCACCATAGAGCAATTCGAATGTCCGTGCGAAACACATGTTCGATCACCCATCGGTGGCCCAGTCGTGGCCCGGTCATCCATTCGGCCCACCCCTGCTGCGCCCGGTCCCCGCCCGGTCGAGCGTGAAGGCATGAACCGGCCCACCAACACCGCAGCAGGCCCCTCGGGCAGTGCCACCGGCCCCTCCGGCGGCTTCCTCGCCGAGGTCAAGGACGCCGTGACCACCCGGGCAGCCCTGCTGGTCCTGGGGGTGCTGGCGCTCCAGCTCGCCTTCATCACCTCGTACATCGGCGCCTTCCACCACCCCGAGCCGAGCGAGATCCCGCTGGCGGTGACCACCCCCGTCGCCCAGCTCACCGAGCGGTCCGTGAAACAGCTCGGCGAGCTGCCCGGTGATCCCCTCGATCCCCGCGCGGTCAAGGACGAGGCCACCGCCCTGCGCCAGATCAGGAACCGGGAGGTGGACGGCGCCCTGATCGTCGACCCCCGCGGCACGACCGACCGGCTGCTCGTCGCGGGCGGCGCCGGGGCCTCGCTCGGCCAGGCCCTGGAACAGGTCGTCGGCCTGGCCGAGAAGGCCCAGGGCCGCACGGTGAAGGTCACCGACGTGGCCCCCGCCGCCGCGGGCGACGCGCGCGGGCTCAGCTCCTTCTACCTCGTCGTCGGCTGGTGCGTGGGCGGCTACCTGTGCGCCGCGATCCTCGCGATCAGCGCCGGGGCCCGGCCCGCCAACGCCGCCCGCGCGGTCATCCGGCTGGGCGCGCTGCTGCTGTACTCCATCGCCGCCGGACTGCTCGGCGCGGTGATCGCGGGCCCGGTCCTGGACGCGCTGCCCGGCAGCATCTTCGGCCTGTGGGGCCTGGGCACCCTGGTCGTCTTCGCGGTCGGCGCGATCACCCTGGCCTTCCAGGGGCTGGCGGGAGTCGTCGGCATCGGCCTGGCGATCCTGCTGGTGGTCGTCTTTGGCAATCCGAGCGCGGGCGGCGCCTATCCGTACCCGCTGCTGCCGCCGTTCTGGAAGGCCATCGGCCCCGCCCTGCCACCGGGCGCGGGCACCTACGCGGCCCGTTCCATCGCGTACTTCAAGGGCAATGACACCGCCCCCTCGATGCTGATCCTGGCGGGCTGGGCCGTACTCGGCTCCGCGGTGACCCTGGCCTGCGCGGTCCTCCACAAGGGGCGCGCGGGAGCGGCCGTCGGCAGCGGACTGCCCGAGCCCGCCGAGGAGGCCGCCCCGTGAACACCCCCGTGGGCACACCGTCGCACGGCCCGCAGCACGACCCGCCGCACGACCCGGCCGGCCGGGCCCTGTGGAACCGTCAGGGACCCGTGGCCCAGTCCGCCTCCGTCAAGCGGATGGAGCCCAGCGCCCAGGCGCAGCTGGGCGCGCTCGGCCTCACCGGCTTCATCGTGGTCACCACCATCGCCACCGGCATCGACGCGGGCGTCTTCCCCGAGAAGCTCGGCCACTCCGTGCTGCCCCTGGTCGGGTTCTTCATCGGCGGGCTCGCCCAGCTGCTGGCCGGGCTGTTCCAGGCGCAGCGCGGTGACACCTGGCACGCCACCGTCTTCGGCGGCTTCGGGCTCTTCTGGATGGCCAAGGCCTGCCTGCTCCAGTGGGTGCTGCCCGCCACCGACCCCGCGCTGCGCGGGGACGTCAGCGGGCTGTTCACCCTGCCGTGGGTGTTCGTGGTGTTCGTCCTGTGGCTGGGCAGCTGGCGGATCCACCTGGTGCTGCTGTCGACCTTCACCTGTGTGCTCGTCGTCTTCGTCGCCATGACGGTGAACGGGTTCACCGGGGAGCTGATCTGGAACCGGATCACCGGCTGGGCGGGGCTGCTGGCCGCGCTCGGCGCCCTGTACCTGCTCGCCGGGCAGATCCTCGCCAGCACCTGGGGCCGCCCGGTGCTGCCCATGGGCCGCTTCCTGGCCCCCGAGGAACACCCCGAGACATGATCGCGGAGGGTGTCGTACCCTCCGCTGTCATGGACATGAATCAAGCCGCACAGGCCGGAAAAACCGCCTTGCGCACCGCCCGGTTCGAGTACGCCCCGGACGCCGAGGACTACGACAAGGCGCTGTGGCGGTACACCCTCGGCACCTGGCCGGGACGCACCCGCTACCTGCTGCTCCCCGCCCTGCTCGGGGCCGCGGCGGGGATCGTGCGGGTCGTGCTGTGGGGCCTCGGGGAAATCGGGTACATCGCCGCCGGCGTGACCGCCGTCATCGCCGTGCCCGTCATACGCCAGCTGCACCGCAGGTCCCGGATGCGCGGGCTGTACGCGGCCGACGCGGCCCGCGGCGCCTTGCGCACCACGCTCACCGAGGACGGCCTGACCGCCACCGGCCTGATCGCCACCGGCGAGGCCGGCACGGACGACACCTCCGACTGGCGCGGCTACCCCTGGTGGTTCGAGACCCCCGAGCTGTTCGTCCTCACGGGCAGCATGGAGCACTTCTTCGTCCTGCCCAAGCGCGGGGCGGCCTCCCCCGAGGACATCGACCGGGCCCGCGCCCTGTTCACGGAGCACCTGCGGCGGATCTGAAGGCCAACACAGAAAGCCCGCCCGGGCCTTGGCGGCCCGGGCGGGCTTTTCCTGTGGACGTTCAGGGGGTCACTACTTCTTTGCGGCCTTCTCGGCCCGGGCGGCCGGGGCGCCCTCGACGTTGCCGTAGTACGCCTGGCGCATGAGCTGCTTCATGTCGTCGATCATCGGCATCCGCGGGTTGGCGGGGGCGCACTGGTCGGCGTAGGCGTTCATGGCCTGGGTCGGCAGGGCCTCGATGAAGGCCTGCTCGTCGACGCCCTCCTCCGCGAAGGAGGCCGGGATGCCGCACTTGGCGCGCAGTTCCTCGACGGCGCGGGCGTAGGACTCGACGCCCTCGGCCGGGGTGGCGGCCGGCAGGCCCAGCAGCTTCGCGATCTCCTGGAACCGCTCCGGGGCGCGGTAGACCTCGGCCTTCGGCCACGGGGTGGCCTTGTGCGAGACCGTGCCGTTGTGCCGGATCACGTGCGGCAGGAGCAGCGCGTTGGTGCGGCCGTGGGCGACGTGGAAGGTGTTGCCCAGGGTGTGCGCCATGGCGTGGACCAGGCCGAGGAAGGCGTTGGCGAAGGCCATGCCCGCGACGGTGGAGGCGTTGTGCATCTTCTCGCGGGCCTCGGGGTCGTTCGGCCCGTCCAGGACGCAGCGTTCGAGGTTTTCGAAGATGAGCTTGATGGCCTGGAGGCACAGGCCGTCGGTGTAGTCGTTCGCGTAGGCGGAGACGTAGGCCTCGGTGGCGTGCGTCAGGGCGTCGAAGCCGGAGTCGGCGGTCACCGTGGCCGGGAGGCCCATCGGCAGGACCGGGTCGACGATGGCGACGTTCGGGGTCAGCGCGTAGTCGGCGAGCGGGTACTTCTGGGCCGCGGCCGGGTCGGAGATGACGGCGAAGGGGGTGACCTCGGAGCCGGTGCCGGAGGTGGTCGGAATGGCGACCATCCTGGCCTTCTCGCCGAGCGAGGGGAACGTGTAGGCGCGCTTGCGGACGTCGAAGAACTTCTCCTTCGTGTCGGCGAACTCGACCTCGGGGCGCTCGTACATCAGCCACATGATCTTCGCGGCGTCCATCGGCGAACCGCCGCCGAGGCCGATGATCGTGTCGGGCTTGAAGTCGCGCATCATCGCGGCGCCGGCCTGGACGGTCGACAGCTCCGGGTTGGGCTCGACGCTGTCGATGACCTGGATGGCGACGGAGCCCTCGCGGCCCTGCAGGATGTCGGTGATCCGCTGCACGAAGCCGAGGGCGACCATCGTCTTGTCGGTGACGATCGAGACGCGGCTGATGCCGTCCATCTCACCGAGGTAGCGGATGGAGTTGCGCTCGAAGTAGATCTTCGGCGGGACCTTGAACCACTGCATGTTGTTGTTGCGCCGTCCGATCCGCTTGACGTTGATCAGGTTGACCGCGGTGACGTTGTTGGACACCGAGTTGTGGCCGTAGGAGCCGCAGCCGAGGGTCAGGGAGGGCAGGAAGGCGTTGTAGACGTCGCCGATGCCGCCGAAGGTGGAAGGGGAGTTGGCGATGACACGGATCGCCTTGACCTTCTTCCCGAACTCCTCGACGAGCCCCTCGTCCTCGGCGTGGATGGCGGCGCTGTGGCCCAGGCCGTGGAACTCGACCATGGCGGCGGCGAGTTCGAGGCCGTGCTCGGTGTCGGAGGCCTTGAGGGCGGCCAGCACCGGGGAGAGCTTCTCGCGGGTCAGCGGCTCGTTCTCGCCGACCTCGTTGCACTCGGCGAGCAGGATGGAGGTCTCGGCGGAGACCTCGAACCCGGCCTGCTCGGCGATCCACTGCGGTGACTTGCCGACGACCGCGGGGTTCAGCTTGGCGCCGGAGGCGTCGGCGGCGTAGGCGGTCGTACCGAAGACGAACTGCTCCAGCTTCGTCTTCTCGGCGGCCGAGACCACGTGGGCGCCGAGCCGCTTGAACTCGGCCAGGCCCTTCTCGTAGATCTCCTGGTCGAGGATGACGGCCTGCTCGGAGGCGCAGATCATGCCGTTGTCGAAGGCCTTGGAGAGCACGATGTCGTGGATCGCGCGGGCCAGCTTGGCGCTCTTGTGGACGTACGCCGGGACGTTGCCCGCGCCGACGCCCAGGGCGGGCTTGCCGCACGAGTAGGCGGCCTTGACCATCGCGTTCCCGCCGGTGGCGAGGATGGTGGAGACGCCCGGGTGGTTCATGAGGGCGCCGGTGGCCTCCATGGAGGGGGCGGTGACCCACTGGACGCAGTTCTCCGGGGCGCCCGCGGCGACGGCGGCGTCCCGCACGATGCGGGCGGCCTCGGCGGAGCAGTTCTGCGCGGAGGGGTGGAAGGCGAAGATGATCGGGTTGCGGGTCTTCAGCGCGATCAGCGCCTTGAAGATCGTGGTGGAGGTCGGGTTGGTGACCGGGGTCATCGCGCAGACGACGCCGACGGGTTCGGCGATCTCGGTGATGCCGTTCAGCTCGTCGCGGCGGATGACGCCGGCGGTCTTCAGGCCGCGCATCGAGTTCACGACGTGCTCGCAGGCGAAGAGGTTCTTGACGGCCTTGTCCTCGAAGATGCCGCGGCCGGTCTCCTCGACCGCCAGCCGGGCCAGCTCTCCGTGGCTGCTCAGGGCCGCCAGGGAGGCCTTCTTGACTATGTGGTCGACCTGCTCCTGGTCGAAACCCTCGAACCGGCCGAGCGCCGTGAGCGCTCCCTGGACGAGCGCGTCCACCATCTCGTTGGCCTGCATGGCAGGAACTCCTTCATTGCGAGCCGTTTTCCTGATGACTCAATTCGACACCCAAAAGCGGAAGCCGCCGTGCCGAAAAAGCCCTTTCAGCGGGGGCCGAAGGGCCGTTCACCCCCGTTCACGCCCCCACGATCCGGCACCTGACCTGCAGATATGCCAGGGGACCAAAGACCCCTGTGTGCTTGTGAAAACTTTCACAAGAATTTGGGAGAGAGTGCGCCCTACCGCGCTCCTCCCCCAGCGAGCACAATCACCAAGGCGGCTCACCGCCGACCGGGAAGTCGGCCGGGAAGCCAACCGGGAAGTCGACCGCGAAGGAGGGGACGCGTGCACAATCGGGTGCGCACCGCGGACGGACGGCAACTGATGGTGGAGCGTTTCGGCGACCCCCGCGGCAGACCGGTCTTCCTGCTGCACGGCACCCCGGGCAGCAGACTGGGCCCGGCCCCCCGCGGCATGGTCCTCTACCAGCGCCGCATGCAGGTCATCGCCTACGACCGTCCCGGCTACGGGGACTCCGACCGGCTGCGCGGCCGCTCGGTCGCCGACGCCGTCCAGGACGTGGCCACCATCGCCGACGCCCTCGGCCTGGAGAAGTTCGCCGTCGCCGGCCGCTCCGGCGGCGCCCCGCACGCACTGGCCTGCGCGGCCCTGCTGCCCGAGCGGGTCACCCGGACGGCGGCCCTGGTCGGCCTCGCGCCCTGGGACGCGGACGGGCTCGACTGGTTCGACGGCATGACCGCCTCGAACGTGCGCGAGTACACCACCGCCTCGGTGGACCCCGAGGAACTGGCCGCCCGGCTGACCCCGCGGGCCGCCGCCATCGGCAAGGACCCGGGGCGGCTGCTGGACGAACTGCGCATCGAACTCACCGACAACGACCGGATGATCGTCGCGGACGCCGGTCTGCGCTCGATGCTGCTGCGCAACTTCCGCGAGGGACTGCGCAATTCGGCGGACGGCTGGATCGACGACGCCCTCGCCCTGTGCAGCCCCTGGGGGTTCGAACCCGCCGACATCCGCTGCCCGGTGATGATCTGGCACGGCGAACAGGACGTGTTCTCCCCGGTCGGCCACTCACGCTGGCTGGCCGAGCGGATCCCCGGCGCCACCGCCACCATCGACCCGGGGGCGGCCCACTTCGCGGCCCTGCGCGCCCTGCCCGAGATCCTCACCTGGCTGCTGCGCGACCTCCCCGGCCCGCCCGAACAGCACCAGCGGCCGGCCTGACGGCGAACGGGAGGGGGCCCGCGGGCGGCGGGAAAAGGAATTGCGTCACTCTTTCTATAGAACGCTTGACCTGGCGTCATGTCTCGGTTGCCAATAGGACGTGGACGAGTAAAGTCCACGCTTGACACGAGCGGACGCTCTTGTCAATCCCCCGCCCATTTCACATGGCCCCCTCAAGGACGGTGTCGTGAACACTTCCGCAACCCCCCCGACCAGCACGGTCAAGGCCCGCCGGGTCCCGCTCGCCCAGATCGACGCCCGCAGCGCGTCTTCGGCCGTCGCACTCGGACGAGTGCTGCGCGAAGAATCCGGTCGCACGGCTCAGGCACCGATCTTCAACTCTGCGCTCTGACCGAGAAGTAGGCGCTCTAGACTGGTGGAATGACCGGCCTGATCGCTTTTCGCGAGATCGTCCTCAAGGTTCACAGCAGATGCGATCTTGCTTGTGATCATTGCTATGTCTATGAACACGCAGATCAGAGCTGGCGAGCCCGGCCGAAAGTGATCTCCCCCGAGGTCATTTCGCATACCGCGTCGCGGCTCGCCGAACATGCCCGTGATCATGCACTCCCCTCCGTCACGGTGATTCTCCACGGAGGGGAACCCCTGCTGGCGGGGCCGGACCGGCTGCGGCTGGTGTGCGAGGAATTCTCCCGGGCCCTCGCCGGAACCGCCGCGCTGGACCTGCGCATTCACACCAATGGCCTCCAGCTGAGCCCGCGTTTCCTCGACCTCTTCGCCGAATTCGGCGTCCGGGTCGGCGTCTCCCTCGACGGCGACCGCACGGCCAACGACCGCCACCGCCGGTTCGCGGACGGCCGCACCAGCCACCCCCTGGTCCTCGCCGCCGTGGCGCTGCTCCGCTCGGCGCCCTACCGCCACCTCTACCAGGGCCTGCTCTGCACGGTGGACATCGCCAACGACCCGGTCGCCGTGCTCGACGCCCTCGTCGCCCTCGAACCCCCGCGCGTGGACTTCCTGCTCCCGCACGCCACCTGGGAAACGCCCCCGCCCCGCCCCGACGGCGTGCCCGACGCCTACGCCCGCTGGCTGCTTCGCGTCTTCGACCACTGGGACCGGCTCGGCCGGCCCGTGCCCGTACGCATCTTCGAATCGCTCGCCAGCACCCTGCGCGGCGGCCCCAGCATGACCGAGTCCCTGGGCCTGGCCCCGACCGACCTGGTGGTCGTGGAGACGGACGGGACCCTGGAGCAAGTCGACTCCCTCAAGAGCGCCTACGAGGGCGCCGCCGCCACCGGTTTCGACGTCTTCTCCCACACCTTCGACCAGGTCGCGGCCCATCCGGGGGTCCGCGCCCGGCAGCTCGGCCTCGCGGGCGTCAGCGACGAATGCCGCCGCTGCCCCGTCGTACGTTCGTGCGGGGGCGGGCTCTACACCCACCGCTACCGCGCCGGAACCGGCTTCGCCAACCCCTCCGTCTACTGCGCCGACCTGCGCGAACTGGTCGACGGGGTCGAGGGCCGCACCGCCACCGAGGCGACTGCCGCCGAACTCGCCGACCCGGCGGAACTGGCGGCCTCCCAGCACCAGTTGACCCGGGTGCTGCTCGCCCGGCTGCACGCGGAGCTGACCGAGTTCGCCCCCCGCGCGGGCGGCGGGGCCGCCTGGGCGCGGGCCTGGGAACTGCTGGGGGCGGTGGAGGGCGCGGGCGAGGCGGGCGCGGACGCGCTGGACGCCGTACTGGCGCACCCCTACACCCGGACCTGGGTGCTGGCCGCCCTCGACGCGGCCCAGGAGGGGCGCCCCGACGGGCCGGAGGCCGCGCTGCGCCTCGCCGCGCTGGCCGCCGCCGCCGTGCTGCGGGGCGGTCTGGACATGCCCGCCGAGGTGGGCTACCGGGACGGCGAGGTGTACCTGCCGACGCTGGGGCTGCTGCGGCTCGGGGAACCCGGCACCGACGGCCGGGCCTCACTGCGGGCCGCCGACGACGGCTGGACGGCCCACGACGGCCGCTCCCTGCACCGCTTCGGCCCGGCCGCCGGGGACGCGCGCTGGGAGCCCGTACGGCCCTGGTCCCCGGGACCGCGGGGCCCGGCGGTGGCGCTGGACGACCTCGACCCGTACCGCACCTGCTTCGCCCGCCCCCCGCGGCTGCGCCTGGGCGCCGGGGAGGCCGAGGAGTGGCGGGAGCGGCTCGGCGCGGCCTGGGCGCTGCTGCACCGGGCGGTGCCGGAGTTCGCCCGGGCGGCGGCGGGCGGGCTGACCACCCTGACCCCGCTGGCGGGCGGCCCCCGGGCAGGTGGCTGGGGCGAGGCGGGCCGGCACGGCCCCGGCGCCCTGGGCCTGCCGTATGCGGCCGGGGTCGGGGAGACCGCCCTGGCGCTGCTCACCGGGCAGCGGAGGGCGCGGCTGCGGGCGCTGACCGAGGTGGCCGACCTGTACGCGCTGGACGGGGCCTGGGAGCACCCCTCGCCCTGGCGGGAGCGGCCGGTTCCGGTGTCCCGGCTGCTGGCGGACGTCCACGAGCGGGTCGCGGTGGAGGCGTACCGGCGGGCCACCGAGCCGCACCACCCGGCGGGCACGGACCGGATCCACCGGGCCCTGGACCGGCTCGCCGGGGCGGCCGAGCTGACCAGCACGGGCAAGCGGCTGGTCGAGGAGCTGCGCTGGGAAGCCAAGGCGGTCGACGCGTGAGCGGCCGCGGAGCCGCCGCGGCATCAGCTCTGCTGGATACGCGCGCCCCGCTGGATGCGCCCGCGCTCGCCGCGCGGCTGCGCCTGCTCGGGGTGCGGTCCGGGGCGCGGCTGCTGGTGCACGCCTCGCTGGGCGGCACCGGTCTGCGCGCCGAGCGGCTGCTGGAGGCGCTGCGGGAGGTGCTCGGCCCCCGGGGCACCCTGGTGGTGCCCGCCTTCACCCCGGCCAACTCCCTCACCTCCAGGGCCCATCTGGCCCGCACCGCGGGCATGGGCGAGTCCGAGGCGGCGGCGTTCCGGGAGCGGATGCCCGCCTTCGATCCGGCGCGCACCCCGAGCGAGGGCATGGGCGTCTTCGCGGAGGCGGTGCGCACGGCGCCCGGGGCGGTGCGCAGCGGTCACCCGCAGACCTCTTTCGCGGTGCTGGGCGGGGAGGCCGGACGGTTCGCCGCCGGTCACCCGCTGACCTCCCATGTGGGGGAGGATTCGCCGCTGGGAACGCTGTGCCGGGAGGGGGGCCAGGTACTCATGATCAATGTGGGATTTGCCGTCTGCACTGCTTTCCATCTCGCGGAGTATCGAATTCCGAAGCCCCCCTTGCGCATGTACGCGTGTGTGGTGAAGGTGAACCTTCCGGGGCGGCGGCAGGGGGAGGAGTGGACGGCATACGAGGACGTCGCGCTCGACGACAGTGATTTCGCGGAGATCGGCCGGGCCTTTCCCCCGTCCAAGGTGCGCGAGGGGCGGCTGGGGGGCGCGTCGGCCATGATCTTCGGGATTCCTGATGCCGTCGATCACGCCGTTACCTGGATGACCGAAAACAGACGCTGATTGACTGAACCATGAGGCGATGTGGCGAAGCAGCTCCGGAATGATGTTTCTTCGCTCCACATCTTCGGGACGGGGGTCGTGTGCCCGCATCAGTGCAGCCGTACTTTTTTCTCAGTTATGCGCATACGCCGAGGTTCGGGGCCGGGGGGCCCGACCCCGACATGTGGGTGGAGCGGCTTTTCCGTGACCTCTCCAGCCATGTCATGGCGCTCACTGATCTGCCCGCCGGATCCGACGCCGGATTCATGGACCGGGAGATACGCAGCGGCGAGGGCTGGTCGGAACGGCTCGGCACGGCACTGGCCACCTGCCGGGTCTTCGTCCCGCTGTTCTCGCCGCGCTACTTCGCCAGCGAGATGTGCGGAAAGGAATGGTTCGCCTTCGCGCACCGCACCATCCAGCGGACCGCCGTCAGCGGCGAGCCCGCCGAGGCCATCGTGCCCGCGCTGTGGGTCCCCGTGCCGCCCGCGCAGCTGCCCGGCCCCGCCGAGCGGCTCCAGTTCAACCACAACACCTTCGGCGAGCGCTACGTCACCGACGGGCTCTACGGCCTGATCAAACTCCGCGGCTACGCCGAGCAGTACGAACGGGCCGTCTACGAACTGGCCAAGCGCATCGTGCGGGTCGCCGAGTCCGTGCGCCTCGACATCAGCCGGCCCATGGACTACCGGGTGGTGCCCAGCGCGTTCGGCAGTCCCGGGGCCGCGGGCGGCCCCGGCAACTCGGCCCGCAGCCTGCACGTCACCGTCGCCGCCGCCACCCGGCACGACCTCCCGGAGGGCCGCAGCCCCGAGTACTACGGGGACACCGCGCTGGACTGGAACCCGTACCACCCGGTCGCCCAGCGGCCCGTGGCCTACGTCGCCGAGGACCTGGTGCGCTCCCTCAACTACCAGACCACCCTGGCCTCCTTCGACGACGAGGCCGGACACTTCGACACCAAGCAGCCGCCGACCCGCCCCGAGATCCTGATCGTCGACCGCTGGGCCGTCGCCGACGACCTGCGCCGCCAGCGCCTGGCCGCCTTCGACCAGGACCCGCGGCCCTGGGTGAGCGTGGTCGTGCCGTGGAACCGGTACGACCACCAGAGCCGCGCCAGGGAAACCGAGTTGACCGATCAGCTCGAAGACACGATGCCCGTGAAGATGAGCCAGGGCCGGATCGCCTGCCGGGCCGCCGCCAACGGGGTGGCCAACATGGAGACCCTCGGGCAGATCCTGCCGCAGGTGGTCGAGGCGGCCGCCCAGCAGTTCCTCAGACACGCCCAGGTCTATCCGCCCGCGGGCGGGACGCACACCGAACGGCCCCGGCTGCTCGGGCCGATGGGCATGAACGGGCCACCGGCCGCGCCGCCCGCGCCGTTCCCGCCCGACACCGAAGAGCACCAGGCCCGCACCACCGGGCCGCACCCGGACGCCGACGGACCGACCAACCAAGCGGGGGACGCGGATGACAGCCAGTCGTGACGGACGGATCGTCACCTTCTACTCGTACAAGGGCGGCACCGGCCGCACCATGGCGCTGGCCAACACCGCCTGGATCCTCGCCGCCAACGGCAAGCGGGTCCTCGCCGTGGACTGGGACCTGGAGGCCCCGGGCCTGCACCGCTTCTTCCACCCGTTCCTGGACCCCTCCACGCTCGGGGCCACCACCGGGATCATCGACCTGATCAGCGAGTACGCGTGGGCCGCCACCAGCCCGGCGCAGCGCTCCGACGACTGGCACAAGGACTACGCGCGGATCCAGCCGCACGCCGTCTCCCTCACGCCCGAGACCCTCGGCTGGGAGTTCCCCGACGGCGGCACCCTCGACTTCGTCTCCGCGGGCCGGCAGAACCGCGAGTACTCGGCCACCGTCTCCACCTTCGACTGGGACAACTTCTACGACCGGCTCGGCGGCGGCCACTTCTTCGACGCCCTGCGCGACGACATGAAGCGCAACTACGACTACGTCCTGATCGACAGCCGGACCGGGCTCAGCGACATCGCCGACATCTGCACGGTCCACCTGCCCGACGTGCTGGTGGACTGCTTCACCCTCTCCGACCAGTCCATCGACGGCGCCGCCTCCGTCGCCCGGCAGATCGACGAGCGGTTCAACGACCGCGGCATCAAGATCTACCCGGTCCCGATGCGCATCGACGAGGGCGAGAAGGAGAAGGCCGACGCGGGCCGCGCACTGGCCCGGATCAAGTTCGACCGCTTCCCCAGCGGACTGGGCGGCGACGAACTCACCGCCTACTGGGGCGCGGTGGAGATCCCCTACCGGCCCTACTACGCCTACGAGGAGACCCTGGCCACCTTCGGCGACGAGGCCGGGCTCACCAACTCCCTGCTCTCCGCCTTCGAACGGCTCACCACCGTGGTCACCGAAGGCGAGATCACCTCCATGCCCGCCATCGGCGAGGAGGTCCGGCTGCGGATCCGCGACGCCTTCACCCGCCGCCGCCCCGCCCTGCCCGCCGACCTGTTCCTGTCCTACGTCGCCGAGAACCGGATGTGGGCCGACTGGATCGAATCGGTCCTCACCCGGGCCGGGTTCCGGGTCGTGCCCAAGGACGTCTCCGCCGAGCGCCCGCCCACCGCCACCCCCGGGGACACCCTCGGCGGCTCGGGGCTCAGCATCGACACGGCCGCCCGGACCGTGGTGCTGCTCTCCAGCGCCTACCTCAAGTCCGCCCGGGCCGTGGACGTCTGGGAGCGGGCCGCCGCCGAGGACCCGACCGGCGGGCGGCGCCAGCTGGTGCCGCTGCGCGTGGGCGACGTACGCCTGAGCACCCCGTACATCGACCGCAATCCGGTGGACCTCTTCCGCCTCGACGAGGTGCACGCCACCACCGCCCTGCTGCGCGCGGTGGAACGGCCGGCGCCCCTCAACGACGGGATGAGCAGCGCCACGGCGCCCGGGCCGCGCTTCCCGGGGACCGTTCCGAAGATCTGGAACGCACCGCCGCGCAACCCCGGCTTCACCGGGCGCTCCATCGTGCTGGAGCGGATGCGCGACCAGCTCGGCGGGGGCATGGCGGTGGTCCTGCCGCAGCCGCAGACCCTGTACGGGCTGGGCGGGGTGGGCAAGACGCAGGTCGCGCTGGAGTACGTCCACCGGTTCATGGCGGACTACGACCTGGTGTGGTGGATCTCCTCCGAGCAGACGGACGACGTGGTCGCGGCCCTCGCGGAGCTGGCCGTCCGGCTCGGCGCGCAGACCGGCGAGGACATGTCGGCCGCCTCGCAGGAGGCGATCGACCTGCTGCGGCGCGGGGTGCCCTCCTCGCGCTGGCTGCTCGTCTTCGACAACGCGGACGATCCCGAGGCCCTCAAGCGGTTCTTCCCGCCGGGCGGCCCCGGGCACGTGCTGGTGACCTCCCGCAACCAGAGCTGGTCGCAGTACGGGGACGCGCTGCCGGTCGACGTGTTCCTGCGCGAGGAGTCCATCGAGCACCTCCAGCGGCGGGCTCCCGGGCTCACCAAGGACGATGCCGAACAGGTCGCGATCGCGGTCGGCGACCTGCCGCTCGCGGTCGAGCAGGCCGGTGCGTGGATCGCGGAGACCGCGACGCCCGTCTCCGCCTATCTGGAGCAGCTCGCCCAGCAGGCGGCCCGGGTGCTGGCGCTCAACCAGCCGCCCGGCTACCCGGAGCCGGTCGCGGCCACCTGGAACGTCTCCATAGAACGGCTGCAGAGCCGCTCCCCCGCCGCGGTGCGGCTGCTCCAGCTCTGCGCCTTCTTCGCGCCCGAGCCGATCTCGGCGAACCTGCTCTACAGCAAGGAGATGATCGACGCCCTCAAGCCGTACGACTCCTCGCTCCAGGAGAAGCTGGTACTGGGCCGGGTGATCCGGGAGATCGGCCGGTTCGCGATGGCCAAGGTCGACCAGGTCAGCAACAGCATCCAGGTGCACCGCCTGGTCCAGGCCGTGATCCGGGCGCAGTTGACCGAGGAGGAGCAGCGCGAGGCCCGGCACGCCGTGCACCGGATCCTGGCGGGTGCCCGGCCGGACGACGACGAGCCGATAGACAACCCGGCGACCTGGCCGCGGTTCAACACCATCTGGCCGCACCTGACCCCGTCCGAGGCCCGGTACTGCAAGGAGCCGGAGACCCGGCGGCTGCTGATCGACCGGGTCCGCTACCTGTGGAAGCGCGGTGACTTCAAGGCGGCGTACCAGCTCGGCGAGGAGCTGCGCGAGACCTGGAAGGAGACCCTGGGCGGCGACGACCTCCAGTACCTGTACCTGCGCTTCCACCTGTCCAACATCCTGCGCTCGCAGGGGCGGTTCGTGGAGGCCAAGGAGCTGGACGAGGTCACCCTGGAGCGCCAGCGCACGGCGCTGGGCCCCTCGCACCCGCACACCTACATGACCACCAGCGGCCTGGCGATGGACCTGGGCACCCTCGGCCGGTACGGCGAGGCGATGGAGCTGGCGACGGCCGCGCACGAGGGCTTCAGCCAGATCTTCCACGAGTCGCACCCGCGGACCCTGGCGGCCGCGAACAACCTGGCGCTGAACCTGCGCATGGTCGGGCAGTACGCCCGGGCCCGCGAGATCGACCAGGAGGTCTTCGACCGGCGCACCGAGGTGCTCGGCCCGGACCACCCGTACACCCTGTCCTCGGCCCAGAGCCTGGCCCGCGACCTGCGGGAGGTCGGCCGCTACGACGACTCGGTGCAGCTGCTGAGCCGGACGTACGAGATCTACAAGCGGCAACTGGGGCGCGCCTTCCCGGGCACCCTCGCCGCCGCCAAGTCCCTCGCCGTCTCGCTGCGCCGGGCGGGCGAGCTGGAGGACGCGCGGCGGCTGACCACCGCCACCCGCAACCGCTACCGGGCCAAGTACACCTCGGTCAACCCGGACCTGCTGGCCTGCGAACTGAACCTGGCCGCCGACATGTTCGCCATCGGAGACGCGGCGGGGGCGCGGGACCTGGCGCAGGAGGTCGTCGACGAGTACATGAAGGTGCCGGGCGAGCGGCACCCGTACACCCTGGCCGCGCTGAACAACCTCGCGGTGTTCCACTGGGGTTCGGGGGCGGCGGAGACGGCCGAGACCATGCTGCGCCAGGTGATCCGGCACATGCGCGAGGTCCTCGGCGACAACCACCCGCACACGATCTTCGCGCACCTGAACCTGGCGAACACCCTGGCCGACCTGGGCGATCCGGAGGGCGCGCTGGAACTGGAGCGGATGGCGGTGATGCGGCTGCGCGAGGCGCTCGGCGCGCACCACCCCGAAACCCTGGCGAGCGCCTCCAACATGGCGGTCAGCCTCGATTCGATGGGCCGCAAGGAGGAAGCCACGCGGGTCCGCACGGAGGCGGTGAACGAGCTGACCAGGCTCCTGGGCGAGGAACACGGCCTGACCCGCTACGCACGCGACGAGCGCCGGGTCCACCGCGACCTGGAGCCGCTGGCGGTGTGACCGCCCGCGGGCGGGGCGGCGGCCGGGGACCGGGCAGGTCCCGGCGGCCGCCCCGCGCACCACTGGACAGCAGACTGGGGGGTTCGCTGTGAACGACAGCACGACCTTTCGAAACGAAGACCTGCCGGCCCTCTTCCACCACACCGACCAGGCGGCGATCTCCCGGCAGCGGGAGTCCACTCAGGCCACCCGCGCCCAGTTGCTGCTGCTCGTGACGGCCGCGGCGGCCGGGGCGCTGCCGTCCTCGGCCCGCGTCGGGTCGCTGCACGTGTTCGGGATGCTGAGCGCGCTGGCGTACGCGGGGGTGCTCGGCGTGGGGGTACGGGCCACCCGGCGCCGGG
This sequence comes from Streptomyces sp. NBC_00536, assembly GCF_036346295.1. Lineage (NCBI taxonomy): Bacteria > Bacillati > Actinomycetota > Actinomycetes > Kitasatosporales > Streptomycetaceae > Streptomyces > Streptomyces sp. NBC_00536. Next base: position 1,848,788 of record NZ_CP107819.1, read on the forward strand.
CCCGCCCGCAGTGGCAGCTCAACCGCAGCGCGGCGGAGTTCATCAAGTCGCTGGCCTGGCGGTACGCCGTCCACGGGGCGCCGTTCGGCAGCGAGGTGCCCGATGCCCCGCAGGTGTACGGGACCCGGCTGGAGGCGGGTCTGGACGAGTTGCGCAAGATGGGCTGGGAGGATCCGCGCACGGCCGGGATGGTGCCGGCGGGCGGGGAGATCACCGGGGCCATGCACCGGCTGCGGGGGCTCGGCTACCAGGTGCGGCGCGAGACGTACGTCAGGGACCGGCTGATCGAGCAGCGCAAGTGGTACCAGCGCAAGACGGAGGTGTCGCGGCGGGCCACCGCCGTGTGGTCGTGGTCGATCGTGCTCCTGACCTGTGCGGCGCTGCTGTTCGCGCTGCTGGGGGCCTTCGGCTCGGGTCCGGGCACGCGGCTGACCGGACTGCTGAGCGCCGCCGCGGCGGCCGGGATCGCCTGGAACGAGGTGCGCCGCCACCATCCGCTGATCGAGGCGCACACGCTGATCGAGCAGGACCTGTCCGCGATGATGGTGGTGATGCAGACGACGATCACGGAGTCGCAGTGGCCGTCCGCGGTCTATGAGACCGAGCGGTACGTCTCCCCGCAGCACACGGACTGGCTGGCCCGCCACAGCAGTTGAGGCGGACGTCGGGAGGGGCGTCGTACGGCGGCCGGACTCAGTCCCGTCTCAGTCCCGTACGACGCCCGCCCGCCACAGGACGGTGACCGGCTTGCCGAGCGAGCGGGCGTAGGCGACGATCTCGGCCGTGCCGCCGTGCCCGCGGGCCGGGAGGCCGTCCCAGACGGCGACGAGCCGGTCGCAGCTGTCGGCGATGAAGGTGCCCGCCGCGTAGTACGCCTCGTCCGTGGAGCGGGCGAAGTCCAGCCTGATCTCCTGGGTGGCCAGCCGGCGCAGCCGGTGGTACCCGGCGAGCGGCGCGCCGCCGCCGAAGGTGGCCTCGTAGTCCGCGCTGGGGATCACCACGGTGAGGTCGGCCCCGCACTGGAGCGCGATGTCGGCGAAGAGCTGGTCTGCTCCCTCCGCGAGGCTGGACAGCGCCTCCAGCGGGCCGTCGTGGCCGTCGAGGACGGCCCGCAGCCCGTCCTCGACGTGGGCGAGCACCTCGCCGGGAAGGGACCGGTGGCCGGTCACTCCGATGCGTTTCATGCACGCGCCTCCCCGTGGCAGCCGGACACCCTGGACATCCTCCCAGAAGGCGGGGGGACGTCCAGGGTGCGAGCGGGGGCGCACGCGGAGCGGGCCGCGGGCGGTGTCCGTCAGTAGACGCTGACCCCGTAGGCCGCCAGGGCCTCGGTCACCGGCTGGAAGAACGTGGTGCCGCCGCTGGAGCAGTTGCCGCTGCCGCCGGAGGTCAGGCCGATGGCCTTGGTCCCGGAGTAGAGCGGGCCGCCGCTGTCGCCGGGCTCGGCGCAGACGTTGGTGCGGATCAGGCCGGAGACGATGTCGCCGTTGCCGTAGTTGACGGTGGCGTTGAGGGCCTGCACCGTGCCGCTGTGGATGCCGGTGGTGGAGCCGCGCCGGGTCACGGACATGCCGACGGTGGCGTTGGCGGCGCTGGTGATGTCCTGGCTGCCGACGGTGCCCGCGTGGGCCAGCGAGGTGTTGTCGTAGCGGACCAGGCCGTAGTCGTTGCCGGGGAAGCTGGATCCGACGGTCGCGCCGATCGTGGTGGTGTGCGCGGTGCTCGTCCACCAGGTGCCCGCGCCGTCGGTGCAGTGCCCGGCGGTGAGCATGTAGTACGTGGTTCCGCTGCGGACGTTGAAGCCGAGCGAGCAGCGCCAGCCGGAGGCGTAGATCGCGTCGCCGCCCGAGATCAGCTTGCTCAGCTTGCCGGAGGTGCGCTCGACGCGCAGGGCCCCGGCGTCGGCCCCGGCCTCGTGCTTGATTCTGGCGAGGTCGGTGGCCGAGACGGTGGAGTCGGCGGTCACCACGAGGGTGCCGGTGGCGGGGTCGGTGTACCAGGCGGTGCCCGCGACGTCGGCGCGCTGCACCGAGGCGCCGACGGCGGCGAGCCGGTCGGCGCTCAGGCCACCGGAGCCCGCGGCACTGTCGGAGCTGGCGCTGGCCGTCGCGGGGACGGTGAAGGCGGCGACGGCGGCGAGTCCCGCCGCGAGCGCCGCGAGCCGGGTGCGGGCGCGGGAGCGTCCGCGGGTGGAGGTGGATGTGGGGGTGTGGGGGGTGTGGGGGATGTGCTTGAAGCTCATTTCTCGTCCTCCCGGAGGGAATCGGGGCGCGGCGGACGCGTGGGCCTGGCCGTGCACCTGACAAGCACTGACCGGGAGTGTGGTGGCGTCAGATACCGGTAGCAAGGGCTGATTTCAGCCGCCGTTCGCCTGCCGCGACCTCGAACGGCAGGGTGTTCCCGGGCGGCGGGAAGGGACAGATGAAGTGGTCCGCGAAGGCGCAGGGCGGCAGCAGCGCCCGGTTGAGGTCGACCGCGACCGAGCCGTCGGCGGCCGGCGTGCCGGGCCGCAGGAACCGGAAGCGGTAGCTGCTCCGGCCACTGGTGGCATCGCCGAAGACCGCCCACAGACTGCCGTCGTCCTCGTCCACGGCGACCTGGAGGGTGTGCGGGACGCCCTGGAACGCGAAGGCCAGCTCGCCGCCGAGGCCGAGGCCGCGGGTGCGCCCGTCGGCGTTCTCGACCTGTACGGTCCGGTCCTCGCCGTACGCGCGGAAGCGGCCCGGGAGCGCGTACGCCGGGTCGTACGGGGTGGCTTCGACCGTCTCGAAGGCGCCGCGGGCCGGGGAGTCCGGGTCGTGGACGCGGACCGCCCAGGCCCCTTCGCGCCGGATCACCGCGAGCCGTACGGCGGCCGCCGCGATCCGGGAGCCGGAGACCGGGCCGTCGTCGGCGGCGAGCACCGCCTCCCCCGCGAAGGGCTCGCCGTCGAGGGTGAGCCCGTCCGCGGGGGCGGCGGTGAGGACGACTCCGCCGTCCGTCTCGCGCCACACCCCGGGAACGTCCGGAATTCGACCCTCCGGGTAATCGGCGAGCCAGTGGGTGCCGGTGAGGGCCAGCGGGCCGTAGGGGGCGGACACCGTGTCCACCCGGTGGGCGTGCCAGCGCTTCCAGGCGGCGGGGGCGTCGGCCGTATCGGCAGTGTCGGTAACCATATGCGGTCACATTTCCACACCGGCACCCCGTACCGAGGCCACCGGCGTCGCAAGGTACGCCGTACGGACCTGCCCTGACGCGACCTCAGCAGCCGCAGTCGCACCCGCAGTCACAGCAGTCGCACCCATCGCAGCAACCGCCGTCACAGCCGCACCCGTCGCAGCCGCCGCAGTCACAGTCGCAGTCGTCGCACCACGCGTCCCGCTTCTTCCGGGACCAGGGCCCTTCGAAGTCGGTGCAGCACAGCTGGCAGGTGCAGAACAGGCCTATGGACACCGCGCAGCCCGCGAGCAGGCCGCGGCGCGGCTTCTGCGGCGGCGGCGGAGCGCCGAAGCCGCCGCCCCCGTGCCCCGGGTCCCAGGAGGGCGGCGCCGTACCGAACCCCTGCTCCGGGCCGTGACCGGCGGAGGCGGTGCCCGTGTGCCCGCAGGAGCTCATGCCGAAGGCGCGGTCCACCGAGGTGCGCAGCTCGTGGACCAGCAGCCGGTGCGCGAGCCCCGCGTCCACGAACTCGGCCTCCCGCAGCGCCAGCCGGATCCCGTGCAGCGCGTCGTCGCACAGCCGCCGGGCCTCGCTGAGCGGGGTCCCGGTGGCCGTCAGCGGGTTCCAGGCCCCCGCCGCGGCGTCCGCGGCCTGATCCTCGACCGCGTCCAGCAGGTGCGCGAGCCGCCCGAAGTACCGGCCCGCCTCGGCGAGCGCGGGGGCGTTGCCGGGCCGCCCGGCCAAGGTCGCGGTATGCGCGAAGGCGGCGGCCGTGGCGGTCTCGGTCGGCTCGGTCACCCGCAGCACCGGCGTGCCCGGTCCGGCCAGCGCCTCGATGCCGCCCTGGCGGTCCACCGCGTCCACGAGCACCGCGGTGTCGAAGCCGAGGGAGGCCCCGGTGCGGGCTCCGGCCCGGTCCCAGCGCCGGGCCACGGTGCGCGCGGCGGCGGCCAGCGGAGCGCGTGCCAACAGGCCGTCCCGGTCGGCCACGTGGTCCCGTACCTTCGCCGAGGCGAGCACCAGGGAGACGGCCGCGGCGAGCCGCGCGCCCTCGCCGTTGGCCACCGGAGCGGTGCGCATCCCGCGCAGTGGACAGGGGCCCGCCGTGCGCCGTGCGCCCGGGGCCGGCCCGGACTGAGCCTCCGTCAGAACGGAGACGAGCAGCCCGTCGTAGTTGGTGACGACCCTCGCGAACTGTCCGTGGTCCCCACGAAGTGCCAGGCACAGGCCGCAGAGATGGGCCATCCATTCCGTTTTGAACCGGTCTCCGAGCCGGTGCGTGCAGGGTCTGACAATGCCGAACAAGTGGTTCCCCCGTGGTGTCAAGCGCGTGCGTGCGGGGCATCGTATCGAGCCGGGCCCTTCACCCGTACGTCCCCTGCGGTCACCCGGACGGATGCAGCGGTCGTATTTTCACTCAGTCAGCAGCGGTAAGCGCCGGGAACCTTGGCCGCGCACCGGATGTTCTGCACCAGTACCGTCACGAAACCCCTGCGCGGCGACTATCCACTTGGCGCGTTGTCAGCATCATGGTCGACCATAGGGACGCGGAGAGAAGACAGACAGACCCCGGTGAAAGGAGGCGTCCATGGGTTCGGTACGCAAGGCGAGTGCCTGGCTGGGTCTCGTTGAGGACAGCAGCGACGAGCGTTACTACGACGACGAGTACGCGGAGGCCGCGGCGCAGAGCAACCACACGGGCGGTGTCGAGCGCGAGCAGTGGGTCACCGACCCGCGGGTCAAGGTGGCGTCCGAGTCGGCCGTCGAGCAGGGCCGGCGGATCGCCACGGTGACCCCCGACGGCTTCCGCGACGCGCGGGGCATCGGCGAGCTGTTCCGCGAGGGCGTGCCCGTCATCGTGAACCTGTCGTCGATGGACCCGGGCGACGCGAAGCGCGTGGTCGACTTCGCGGCCGGCCTGACCTTCGGCCTGCGCGGCTCGATCGAGCGGGTGGCGACCAGAGTCTTCCTGCTGACCCCGGCCGACACCCAGATCGTCAGCGGCGAGCCCGGTGGGCGCACGCGCGACTTCTTCAACCAGAGCTGAGGGGGGCGCTCACCGGAAGGCGTCGAGGCCGGTGAGTGCCTTGCCCAGGACCAGCTGGTGCATCTCGACGGTGCCCTCGTAGGTGAGCACCGATTCGAGGTTCGTGGCGTGCCGCATGACGGGGTACTCCAGGGAGATCCCGTTCGCGCCGAGGATCGTCCGCGCGGTGCGGCAGATGTCGATCGCCTCGCGGACGTTGTTGAGCTTGCCGAAGCTGATCTGCTCCGGCCGCAGGGTGCCCGCGTCCATGCGGCGGCCCAGGTGGTGGGCGAGCAGGATGCCCTTGTGCAGTTCCAGGGCCATGTCCGCGAGCTTGGCCTGGGTGAGCTGGAAGCCGCCGATCGGCTTCCCGAACTGCTCGCGCGTCTTCGCGTAACCGAGCGCGGACTCGAAGCTGGCGCGCGCCGCGCCCATGGATCCCCAGATGATCCCGTACCGCGCGTGACTGAGGCAGCCCAGCGGCCCCTTGAGCCCGGTCACCTCCGGAAGCACCGCGTCCGCGGGCAGCCGTACGTCGTCCATGACCAGCTCGCTGGTCACCGAGGCGCGCAGCGACCACTTGTGCTTGATCTCGGGCGCGGAGAAGCCCGCACTGTCCGTCGGAACGACGAACCCCCGGATCCCCTCTTCGGTCTGCGCCCACACCACGGCGACGGCCGCGACGCTGCCGTTGGTGATCCACATCTTGCGGCCGTTCAGCACCCAGTCGGTGCCGTCACGCTTGGCGTGGGTCCTCATGGCAGCAGGGTCCGAGCCCACGTCGGGCTCGGTCAGCCCGAAGCAGCCGATCAGCTCACCGGCCGCCATCCCGGGCAGCCAGCGCTGCTTCTGCTCCTCGGAGCCGTACTTCCAGATCGCGTACATGGCGAGCGAACCCTGTACGGAGACGAGGGAGCGGATCCCTGAGTCGGCGGCCTCCAGCTCCAGGCAGGCCAGCCCGTACTGGACGGCGCTGGCGCCCGCGCAGCCGTACCCGGTCAGGGACATCCCGAGCGCGCCGATGGCCCCCAGCTCCCGGGCCAGCTCCCGGATCCCGGGCAGCTCGCCGCTCTCGTACCACTCGGCGACGTACGGCAGCACGCGGTCGGCCGCCCAGTCCCGGACGGTGTCCCGGACCGCGAGGTCCTCGGGGCCGAGCAGCTCGTCGAGCCCGAGGGGGTCGGTGGGGACGAAGGGGGTTTTCGACGCGGACACGAGGGCCTCCCGGCGGGCCTGAGGACGAAACCTAGCGCTGCAAGTTAGCCACCGTTCACCCCCCGGGTCCACCCCCACCCCCGTGACCCCGCCCTCAATCGCCGGGCGGGCTGAGGTGTGCCCTCAATCGCCGGGCGGGCTGGTGTTGCCTCCGGCGGGCCCTCAAACGCCGGGCAGGCTGAAATTGCCCACCCCAAGCCCCGCCGGCGTTTGAGGCGCGGGGTCCGGGGCGGAGCCCCGGGGAACGGTGGAAGGGCGGGGAGGGGCAGGCCCCGCGCAGCGGAACCCCCCGGCCCGGGGTCAGGAGGAGCGTCGGGCGGCGGGACCCGCGACCGGGTCCGGGCAGGGGCCCGACTGCCCGGGGATCCGTACCGGCTCGGCGGGACCCGGCTCGGCCTCCAGCCCCCGCGGCAGCTTCAACGCCATCGCCGCCCCCGCGAGCAACAGCACCGCACTCACCCCGAGCGTCACGTGCAGCCCGTGCACAAAGGAGTGCCGGGCGGCGGAGTAGAGCGACTCCCCCGCGGGCCCGCCCAGGCGCCGCGCGATCTGATACGCCTCGCCGAGCGAATGCGCGGCCCGCCCCGAATCGGCCGCCGAAACCCCCGGCACCTCCCGCAGCCCCGGCATGTACGCCGCGTTCATGACGCTGCCGAGCAGCGCGATGCCCATGCCCGCACCGAGCTGGTAGGAGGTCTCGCCGATGGCCGCCGCACCCCCCGCCTTGCTGGCCGGAGCCTCGCTCAGCATGGACTCGTACGCCCCGAAGAGCGTGGTCTGGAGTCCGAAGCCCAGCAGCACGAAGCCGAAGGTGAGCAGCCAGGGCCGGTCGTCCAGGCCCATCAGCGTGAGCAGCAGCACGGCGCACGCGGTGAGGGTGAAGCCGAGCGAGACCATCGTGCGCGGGCCGACCCGCTGGAGGGTGTACGAGCCGGTGGCGCCCGCCGCCATCGCCGCGAAGGTGAGCGGCAGCAGCCGCAGACCGGTCTGCAGCGGGGTCAGGTGCAGCACGAGCTGGAGGTACTGGACGGCGATCAGTTCGAGGCCGACCAGCGCCAGCATGGCGAGCACGATGCAGGCCACGGAGGTGGTGAAGGCGGCGCGGGAGAACATCCCGATGTCGACGAGGGGGTGCTTGCGCCGCTTCTGGCGGCGTACGAACAGCACCAGCAGCACCGCGCCGATCAGCAGCGGCGCCAGCGCCCCGGCTTCGAGGAAGGTCCGGTCGGCGCCCGCGCGCTTGACCCCGAACACCGTGGCGAGCACGCCCCCGGCGGCCATGAGCGCGCCGAGCACGTCCCACGGCCCGCCGCCCGTCCCCTTGGACTCGGGCAGCAGCCAGCGGCCCAGCGGCAGGATGAGCGCCATCAGCGGGATGTTGATGAGGAAGACGGAGCCCCACCAGAAGTGCTGGACGAGGAAGCCGCCGATGACGGGACCGCCGGCCGCGCCCACGGCGGCGACCGCGGTCCAGATGCCGATGGCGAGGGCCCGCTCGCGGCGGTCGGGGAAGACGGTGCGCAGGATCGACAGGGTGGCGGGCATGATCATCGCACCGCCGGTGCCGAGCAGGGCGCGCGCGGCGATGAGCAGCTGGGCGTTGTCGGCGAGGGCGGCGATCGCGGAGGCGAGGCCGAAGAGCCCGTAGCCGAGCAGCAGGATCCGGCGGCGGCCGACCCGGTCGCCGAGCGTGCCGAAGAGGATCAGCAGCGAGGCGCAGACCAGGGGGTAGGCGTCGACGATCCACAGCAGCTCGACCGCGCCGGGGCGCAGGTCCTCGGTGACCGAGGGGACGGCCACGTGCAGGATCGTCGAGTCGAGCGCGACGAGGAGCAGGCTGACGCAGAGGACGGCCAGTACGGCCCAGCGGTTGGCGCCGCCCGCGAGCGCGCCGAGCCGCTGCCGGAGGGTGTTCGTCCCCGACATGCATCTACCTCCCAGGTGATCCCTCGCCTCGGCGGACCAGCGTCCGACGGCCACGGATGGCGGCGTCCCACGGGGTCCGGCATCGACGCGCGAGTGAACGGACAGCGTACGCGAGTTCGAGCCATCGCTCACGTGGCCAAGCTCTCATCCCGGTCACGGTCTTTCCGGTGCGGTGCACCCTCGCCCAGCGCCCTCCTTCCCCCTCCGCCACCGGGGTACGCGCCAGGTCACGGGCCGTGGTCCGCTCCGCGGGCCCCGATAATCGTTCCCGTGAACGATCACGCTCCGCCCGCCCCGACCGCGCCGCCGCACCCCGGGAACCGGCCTCCGGGCCGCTTCCCGGCCACCGCCCTGCGCCGGGCCGCGCCCGCGCTCGCCGCCTTCGCCGCGGTCCGGGCGCTGGGCCTGCTCGCGCTCTGGGTGTGGGGGCTGGCGGCGGGCAGCAGCGCGCACACGCTGCTCTCCGCCCGCTGGGACTCCCTCTGGTACGCGCGGGTCGCGGCCGAGGGGTACGGGTACGAGGTGGTGCTCGCGAACGGCGACGTCCACTCGAACCTGGCGTTCTTCCCGCTGCTGCCGTGGCTGGAGCGGGCGGTGGCGGCGCCGACCGGGCTGGCGTACGGGGACGCGGGCCTGGTGGTGGCGTGGACCGCGTCCCTGGCCGCGGCCTGGGGGATCTTCGCGGTCGCCGACCTCTTGTACGGGCGCCGGGCCGGGGTGGCGGCCGTGGCGCTCTGGGCCGCGCTGCCGGTCGGGATCGTGCAGTCCATGGCCTACAGCGAGGCCCTCTTCACGGCGCTGGCCGCCTGGGCGCTGTACGGGGTGCTGCGCGGCCACTGGCTCTGGGCGGGCGCGCTGGCCGCGCTGGCGGGGCTGACCCGGCCGGTCGGGGCCGCGGTGGTCGCGGCGGTCTGGGTGGCGGCCGTACTGGCCTGGCGGCGCGGGGAGCGCTCGTGGCGGACGGCGGCCGGGGTGGCGCTGGCCCCGCTGGGGGCGGCGGCGTACGTGCTGTGGGTCGGCGCGCGGACCGGCGGCGGCCTGTTCGGGTACCTGGACGTGCAGGGCGGCTGGGGCAACGGCTTCGACGGGGGCTGGGCCTTCGCCCGTTTCATCGCGGGCCGGCTCGGCTCGGCCGCCGTCCCCGGGGTCCTGGCCGGGGCGGGGCTGATCGCGGGGGTCGCGCTGGTGCTGTGGCTGTGCGTGCTGTGCGTACGGCAGCGGCAGCCCGTGGCGCTGCTGGTCTACGGCGGGATCGTGGTGGCCCTGGCCCTGTGCGCCTCGGGGTACTTCGGGTCCAAGCCGCGGCTGCTGCTGCCCGCCTTCCCGCTGCTGCTGCCGGTCGCGGTGGCCCTGGCGCGGCGGCGGCCCGGGCGGGCGGTGGCGGCCCTGGGGGCGCTGGCGCTGGTCTCGGCGGTGTACGGCGCCTGGTGGCTGAACGGGTCGGGGCCGCCGTAACGGGCCCGCCGCAACGGAAGGGGGAATTCCGATCCATGTTTGTGCAAAGGAATTGAGCCCGCCCCCATAAAATCTCGATAAGTGTGTCACCTTATTCAGGACACAGGTGGATCACGCTCCGGCCACCGCCCCACGGGACATTGCCGCATTCCGGGGAATAAAGTCCCGAACGAGACCAACTCCACATCACATGGTCATCACAAAGCCCGGGATTCGACCGGGCGGCCCATCGGCGCGCGGTAACGTCGATTGGGTGCGTACTGACCAAATTTTCACCCGTCTGGAGCGGGTGTTCGCCCGCCTTGACCGGGAACCCGAACGACCGGCTCATCTGCAAGTGCCGCAGATGAGCCGGCACCGTGTCGTGCTCTTCGGCGCGACGCTCGTGTTCTACCTGGCGATCGTGATCGGTGTACTGACCACCTCGTGGCTGGTGCGGCTCGACTGGCAGCTCATGTTCTTCCGGCCGTACGAGCAGTGGCCGCAGGTGCACGCCTTCCTCGACTACCTCGTGGTCCTGGGCCAGCGCGGCCCCACTTCGATGATGGTCATGGCCTGGCTCGGCTGGCGCTGCTGGCGCCAGCACACCCTGCGCCCGCTGATCACCCTCGGCGTGGCGCTGCTCGCGCTGAACGTCACCGTGGGCTCGGTGAAGCTGGGCCTCGGCCGCCTCGGGCCGCACTACGCGACCCAGATCGGCTCCGCCGAGATGTTCGGCGGCGGCGATATATTTCCTTCCGGCCACACCGCCAATGCCGTCGTGACCTGGGGGATCCTGGCCTACCTGGCCTCCACCGGAGTCACCCGGCGGGTGCTGTCGACGGCCTCCGCGATCGTCGCGCTCAGCGTCGGCGCCACCACCGTCTACCTCGGTACGCACTGGGTCAGCGATGTGCTGCTCGGCTGGGCCGCCGGCCTGCTGGTGCTGCTGGCCCTGCCCTGGTTCGAGCCCTTCATCGCCCGGGCCGAAGCCTTCATCATGGAACAGCGCGTGGCCTGGCGCCTGCGCCGCCAGAGCGGCGGGAGCGCCGTCCCGGTGCCGACCGTTCCGCTGTCCACGCAGGCCAAGGTGTTCGTCCAGCGGGCGGCCGAGGCACTGCCCGTGGCCGAGGAGGTCACCCCGGTGCCCGCCGGCGCGGGCGCCGCCGCCGGTCACGCCACCGCGGCCCGTACGGCCGCGCCGCACGTGGGCGCCCGGCCGCACGTCATCCGCTCCGAACGGACCCCGGTGACCCCGGTCGGCAGCCGTCGGCCGCCGCACACCGACCGCGACCGGACCGGCCGCAACCCGGCGGCCCGCCCCGTGACCGGAGGCTGACCTTCCCCCCAGGCGGGGACCCGGTACGCACGCCCGACCCCGCCTCCGCCCCGCCACACGGGCGTCTCCACGCTCCACCCGACTGCCGCGAGCCGGATCATCCTCCGGACCGCGGCAGTCGTGCGTCAGCCACACGCCCAGGTGTTCGTCCAAACCGGGTCACGCTTGTGTCACGGATTGCCGACAGCCGCCGCGCGTCCCGACTTCCTCCGGGCAATTGTTTACCGGCTCGCGAGGCGCCCTCCGCGAACCCGCATTGCAATTCCTGCCCGAAGCCCCGGAATTCCCGTGTCCGCATTGTCTGACACCCCTTCACCCCTTCACCCTTTCTCCACCGCACGCGCGAGCAGGTCCCGCGCCGCCCGGATCCGGTCCGTCAGCTCCGGCGGCTCCACCACCTCGAACTCGCACCCGAGCAGCAGGAGGTGAATCACCAGCACGTCCGGACTGACCGCCCCGGTGCGCAGCAGGCAGCTGTGCGCGTCCAGCGGCTCCAGCACGCCGTCCGACGGGCCGACCGTGCGCGCCGCCTCCTCGGCCGACACCCGCAGCCGCACCACGGCGCGGGCCGCGTACACCCGCTGGGACACGCCCTCCGAGACGTACGCCGCCAAGTCCTCGGCGGGTGGCGGGCGCGGGGTGAACCGGGGGCCGTGCGGGGGCCTCGGCTCGATCCGGTCGGCGCGGAAGGTGCGCCAGGCGGCGCGCTCCAGGTCCCAGGCGACCAGGTACCAGCGGCGCTCGGTGCACACCAGCCGGTGCGGCTCCACGGTGCGGCGGGTGCTCGCGCCCACGTGGTCGCGGTAGGCGAAGCGCAGCCGCTCGCCGTCCCGGCACAGGGCCGCCAGTTCCGCCAGCACGGAGGGGTCCACGGCGGGGCCCCCGGGGCCGCGCAGCATCGGCACGGTGAAGTCGTTGAGGGCCGAGACCCGGCGCCGCAGCCGTGCCGGAAGCACCTGCTCCAGCTTGGCCAGGGCGCGTACGGAGGCCTCCCCGATCCCCTCGACACCGTTCCCGGCGGCGGTCCGCAGCCCGACCACGACGGCCACCGCCTCGTCGTCGTCGAGCAGCAGCGGGGGCAGCTCGGCACCGGCGCCGAGCTGGTAGCCGCCGCCGGTGCCGGGGCTGGCGTTGACGGGATACCCCAGCTCCCGGAGCCGCTCCACGTCCCGCCGGACGGTCCGGGGCGTCACCCCGAGCCGCTCCGCCAGCCCGGCCCCGGTCCACTCCCGGTGCGCCTGGAGCAGCGACAACAGACGCAACAACCGTGCGGAAGTCTCCACCATCCCCCGAGTCTCCCAGCCCACGGCTCCGCCCTCCCCCGCCCCATGCCCTCAATCGCCGGGCGGGCTGGATTGTCCCCGGCCATGCCGTCCATCGCCGCACACGCCGGTCGCGCCTCCGGCGGGCCCTCAAACGCCGGGCAGGCTGAATTTGCCCTCCGGGCTCGCGCCGACGCACGAGGCCCGCCACCCCCAGCTCTCGCCCACGCACGGGGCCCGCCACCCCCAGCTTGCGCCGACGCACGGGGCCCGCCACCCCCAGCCCCGCCGGCGTTTGAGGCGCCGCCGGAGGCAAGGGCAGCCTGGCCGGCGATTGAGGGCTCCACCGGGGCGCGCCCCCGGCTGCCCGGCGTCCGGGGCGTCAGTGGGCCGGGGCCTTCGGCTCCGCTGGGGCCGGGGTCGGCGCGGGAACCAGGACCGGGGTCGATGTCGGACTCGGACTCGGGACCGGACTCGGGACCGGACTCGGGACCGGAGCAGGGGGCCGGGCCGGGACCGGGACGGGGGTCGGAGTCGGAGTCGGAGTCGGTGTCGGAGTCGGAGTCGGAGTCGGAGTCGGGGCAGGGGGCCGGGCCGGCGCCGCGGGTGGGACGGGGGCCGGGGCGGGGCCCGGGAGGAGTAGGAGGGTGCCTACCGGGAGGGAGTCGGGGTGGGGGCCGAGGGCGGGCCGGTTCGCTTCATACAGCGCCCGCCACCCACCCGGCACACGATGCCGACGGGCAATCGAGTCGAGCGAATCCCCGGCCCGCACCACATGCATCCGCCCCGCCAGCCCGTACCGCTTCGAGCAGACCGGCCACGCCTCCCACCCCTGCGTCCCCAGCAGGTCCTCCGCCACGCGGATCTGCGCCTCCCGCGCCGCCAGGTCCGCGCGCGGCGCGTAGCCGAGCCCGCCGTGTTCCTCCCAGGTCGGCTGCCAGAACTGGAGCCCGCCGTAGAAACCGTTGCCGGTGTTGACGCTCCAGCGGCCGCCGCTCTCGCAGTCGGCGACGCAGTCCCAGGGCCACTGGCCACCGGGCCCGCAGTCCCCGGGCCCCTTCCCGATCACCCCCGGCGCGCCGACGGCGGAGACCCCGCCGGGCCCGGGCGCGGGCGGTGGGGGCGCCGAGGCGTACCCGCGCGACGCCGCCGACGGGACGAACACCAGCACGGCGGCCACCAGCACGGCCGCCCGGATCCGGTAGGTGGGCATCGGCTCACGCTAGGCGGCCCCGCCGACGCCCCCGCCCCGCCACGCGGCCGCCCCCCTGCCGCCACCCGGAAGGCCGATGCGTCCCGCTCTCCCGAATCGCGCATTCCACGCCGCCAACTGGGCACAAAACGAAAAGAGTTGGCATGAATACAAAGCTCCGTTCACCCCGTTCACTCGTCCGGGGGTCAGGTTCGAATCCGTTCCCTCATCCGGCGTGACCCCGGCCACCGCTCCCCCGTTGATCCCGGCGAGCCGGGAACCGCCCGGTCCCGCACGCCGAGACGGAACGGCCCACCGGTCCGTCGTAGTCCGAGGAGTCACTCCGTGCCGCGCATGCTCGAGGTCAGTGATGACGTACGCGCCGAGATCGGCGACGAAGAAGCCAACCGGCTGCTCGCCGGTGACCAGGCCCCGAGCAGTTACGACTGCACCTCGTGCCGTACCCCGGGAGACTCGGAGCGCGAACAGACCAGCACCGTGCTGTTCGTCGGCGAGGAGACGGCGGTGCTCGCCTTCGCCCACGCCCTGTGCATCCCCTCCCAGGTGGTGAACGTCTCGGAGGCCCAGCTCCAGGGCGCCGTCCGCAGCATCACCGGCAACGACCCGGCCGCCGAGGCGCCGCACGACTCCTTCGCCGACCCCGAGGTCCCGCAGGCCGTGCCCGGCGGCCAGGCCGTCCTCGGCATCACCAGCGGGCTGGTCCTGATCGGCGGCGAGCTGCACCCCGCCCTGGTGGTCGAGCCGACCGCGCCGATCGCCCGGCCCGGCACCGACGGCCCCGGCGACGACTTCCTGCCGCTCCTCATCGAGCAGGGCTTCATTCCGGTCAGCGACACCTCCGCGCTGCCCTCGCAGCTGCCCGGCTGGTCGGTGCTGCTCGCGGCGGGCCTGCTGCACGCGGTGCTCCAGCCCGGCATCGACGGCGGCGCCCCCACCTCCTGGTGGCAGGCCCACAAGGCGCTCTCCGTCACGGACGGCTGGCGCGCCGCCGTCAACAAGAACCAGCGCGTGCTCGTCTACGCCGCCCCCGTCGGCTCGATCGGCCAGCAGCCCCGCGAGGACCTGCTGCGCGACGCGCTCGACAAGGCGGCGGCGGGCGGGAAGCTCGTGGCGGCCTCCATGCCGCTCGCGGGCACCTGAGTCTTAGGGGGTGTCTTGTGGATCACGCCGGGCTCGCGGCGTCTGGTGCCGCGCCTCGCCGCGTTGTCGTCGGTCGCCAATGCTCCGCATTGACTCCCTCCTCCGCCTTGCGATGCACGGCACCAGACGCCGCTCCCTGATCCGGCCTGATCCACAAGACACCCCCTAACCCCCACCCCCACCGGACTGCCGTCGTCCGGTCCCGGCCCCGGATCCGTCCGGGGCGGGGCCGCGCGGTGGCGTGCGCCGGGGGTGCGCGGTCCGTCCCGCACACCCCCGGCGATCTGCGATTTCTCCCCGGCGCCCCGCATCCGCAGGGCGCCGGTTTCGTTGGCAGATACGTGCATTCATACGATCCCTCCCGCGCCCCGTCCTATCCGAGCACCGTTCCCCCGATGCGCCCCGCATGGACGCGGGAGGGGGCGCACGCCGCGGCGCACACCGTCTCGCACACCCCGATCTTCGACGCGCTGTACTCGGAGTACCTGCGCTCCTTCCGGGCCCTGCCGGGCGACCGCAGCGGCGAGGAGGACCTCGGGTTCACGGCCTTCGGGGCGGGCCCGGCCGGTCACGGCGGCGCGCTGGCCACCACCGGGTACCCGGGCCCGTACAACAGCGGGCAGACCAGCACCAGCGGCTGGAACGGCTCCGCGTGGCAGACCGACCCGTGGCAGGCCTCGTACGCCCCGCAGCCCGCGTACGTCCCCCAGCCCTCCTACGCCGCCCAGGGCGCGCACGGTTACGCCACCGCGGGCACCGCCTCCGGACACGCGAACGGGCGGCAGCACCAGACCGGGATGCAGCACATCCCGGCGGCCCTGCCGCCCGCTCCGCGCCGGGGCTACTGACCCCCGGCGGACCGTCCGGTCACCGTTACTTCTTGGCCTTGCTCTTGTTGAAGCCGCGCTTCTCGCGCACCCGCACCGAGATGTGGATCGGGGTGCCCTCGAAGCCGAACTCCTCGCGCAGGCGGCGCTCGATGAAGCGGCGGTAGCCGTGCTCCAGGAAGCCGGAGGCGAAGAGCACGAACCGCGGCGGCTTGGTGCCCGCCTGGGTGCCGAAGAGGATGCGGGGCTGCTTGCCGCCGCGCACCGGGTGCGGGTGGGAGGCGACGATCTCGCCGAGGAACGCGTTCAGGCGGCCCGTCGGGACGCGCGTCTCCCAGCCCGCGAGGGCGGTCTCGATCGCCGGGACCAGCTTCTCCATGTGGCGGCCGGTGAGGGCGGAGACGTTGACGCGGGGGGCCCAGGCCACCTGCTGCATCTCGGTCTCGATCTCGCGCTCGAGGTAGTAGCGGCGCTCCTCGTCCAGCTCGTCCCACTTGTTGTAGGCGATGACGATGGCGCGGCCGGACTCGACGGCCATGGTGATGATGCGCTGGTCCTGGACGCTGATCGACTCGGTGGTGTCGATCAGGATGACCGCGACCTCCGCCTTCTCGACGGCGGCGGCGGTGCGCAGGGAGGCGTAGTAGTCGGCGCCCTGCTGCAGGTGGACCTTCTTGCGGATGCCCGCGGTGTCCACGAACTTCCAGGTGATGCCGCCGAGCACGATCAGCTCGTCGACCGGGTCGCGGGTGGTGCCGGCCAGCTCGTTGACGACGACGCGGTCCTCCCTCGCGACCTTGTTCAGCAGCGAGGACTTGCCGACGTTCGGGCGGCCGATGAGCGCGATCCGGCGCGGGCCGCCGGGGGCGGCGGCGCCGAAGGTCTGCGGCGGGGCCTCGGGGAGCGCCTCCAGGACGGCGTCGAGCATGTCGCCCGTACCGCGGCCGTGCAGCGAGGAGACCGGGTGCGGCATGCCGAGGCCGAGCGACCACAGGGCGCTCGCGTCGGCTTCGCCGCTCTGGCCGTCCACCTTGTTGGCGCAGAGCACGACGGGCTTGCCCGCCTTGCGCAGCAGCCGGACGACGGCCTCGTCGGTGTCGGTGGCGCCGACCTTGGCGTCCACGACGAAGACGACCGCGTCGGCGGTCTCGATCGCGTACTCGGCCTGGGCGGCGACGGACGCGTCGATGCCGAGGACGTCCTGCTCCCAGCCGCCGGTGTCCATGACCTTGAAGCGGCGGCCGGCCCATTCGGCGTCGTACGAGACGCGGTCGCGGGTGACGCCCGGCTTGTCCTCGACCACCGCTTCGCGGCGGCCGATGATGCGGTTCACCAGGGTCGACTTGCCGACGTTCGGGCGGCCGACGACGGCGAGGACGGGAAGCGGGCCTGCGCCGGCCTCCTCGATCGCGCCTTCGACGTCCTCGATGTCGAAGCCTTCTTCCGCGGCGAGCTCCATGAACTCCGCGTACTCGGCATCTCCGAGTGCTCCGTGGTCGTGCTGGTCGTTCATGAAGTCCGTTCCTCGTCGTTCGTGGTGATCGGTGGCATCCGCAGCGTGCGGATCCACTACTGAGTTCAAGTCTCGCCTAGCGGCCGGTGAGCCGCTTGGCGTCGGCCAGGTGGCAGGTCAGCCGGTCCTGGATGCGTACGGTGGCCTCGTCGAGCGCGGTGCGGGTCCGGCGGCCACTGCCGTCGCCCGCGTCGAAGGCGTCACCGAAGACGACGTCGACGCGGCCCTTGAAGGGCGGCAGTCCCTTGACCAGCCTGCCACGGCGTTCGGTGCTGCCCAGCACCGCGACGGGCACTATGCGCGCGCCGCCGCGGAGGGCGAAGTAGGCGAGGCCCGCGCGCAGCGAGGCGAAGTTCCCCTCGCCGCGGGTGCCCTCCGGGAAGATCCCGAGGACTCCGCCGTCGTCGAGGACGCCCAGGGCCCGGGTCACGGCGGCCCGGTCGGTGCCGGAGCGGTCGACCTTGACCTGCCCGATCCCTTCCAGGAAGGGGCCGAGCGGGCCGACGAACGCTTCCTTCTTGATCAGGAAGTGCACGGGCCGCGGCGCGGTGCCCATGACCATGGGTCCGTCGACGTTGTGGGAGTGGTTGACGGCCAGGATGAGCGGCCCGGAGGCCGGTACCTTCCACGCGCCGAGCACCCGGGGCTTCCAGAGCCCGTACATGAGCCCGATCCCGATCCGCCGGCCGACCGCCGCACCCCTGAGGGAGGGCGTTTCGCTCACTGGCCGCCCGCCCTCTTGTCCTCCACGAGGGTCACCACGCACTCGATGACCTGGTCGAGGGTGAGGTCCGTGGTGTCGACCTCGACGGCGTTCCCGGCCTTGGCCAGCGGGGAGGTCTTGCGGCCCGAGTCGGCGGCGTCGCGCTTGATCAGCGCCGCCTTCGTGGCCGCGAGGTCCTGGGCCTGTGCGCCCTTCAGCTCGCCGCTGCGGCGGGCGGCGCGCGCCTCGGCCGATGCGGTGAGGAACACCTTGACGTCGGCGTCGGGCAGCACGGTGGTGCCGATGTCCCGGCCCTCGACGACGATCCCGGCGGCGGCCTGGGCCGCCTCGGCGGCGATGGCGCGCTGCAGGTCGGTGATCAGGGTGCGCACCTCGGGCACCGCGCTGACCGCGCTGACCTTGGAGGTGACCTCCTGGGTGCGGATCGGCCCGGCGGCGTCGAGGCCGTCCACGCTGATGGTGGGCGCGGAGGGGTCCGTACCGGAGACGATGACGGGCTTGCCCGCCGCGAGCGCGATGGCCTGCGGGTCGTCGAGGTCGATCCCGTTGGTGATCATCCACCAGGTGATGGCCCGGTACTGCGCACCGGTGTCCAGGTACCGCAGCCCGAGCTTGGCGGCGACGGCCTTGGAGGTGCTGGACTTGCCCGTGCCGGAGGGACCGTCGATGGCGACGATCACGGCGGACTGAGCGGCGGTTTCCACGGGGCGAGCACCTTCCTGGTTGCGCGTACGTGTCCGGGCGCGCGAAAACGCCCCTCCTTAAGGTTACCGACTCGGCGGGGCCCCCGACGCCGGTCGGTGCGGGGGCCGGTCCGAGCGGGTGGCACTGGCCCGGAAATCCAGCCTGCCCGGCGTTTGAGGGCCCGCCGGAGGCCCCACCGGGCCCTGCCCGGCCCCGCGCCTCAATCGCCGGCGGGGCTGGACATGCGGCCCCGGTGCCGCGCCTCAAACGCCGGCGGGCTGGGTGGGAGCCCTTCCCTACTGGCGCAGGGCCCAGCCCCGCTCGCGCAGCTCGGCCGTGAGTCCCGCCGCCGCCCTCGGTTCCACGCTCAGCTGGACCAGGCCCGCCTGCTGCCCGTTGGCGTGCTCGATCCGTACGTCCTCGATGTTGACCCCGGCCCGCCCGGCGTCGGCGAAGATCCGCGCCAGCTCGCCCGGCTGGTCGCTGATCAGCACGGTCACGGTCTCGTACACGGTCGGCGCGGCGCCGTGCTTGCCCGGGACCCGCACCCGCCCGGCGTTCCCGCGCCGCAGCACGTCCTCGATGCCCTCCGCGCCGCCGCGCCGCTTGTCCTCGTCCGCCGACTGGAGCCCGCGCAGCGCCTGCACGGTCTCCTCCAGGTCGGCGGCGATCCCGCTGAGCACGTCGGCGACCGGTCCGGGGTTGGCGGAGAGGATCTCCACCCACATCCGCGGATCGGACGCGGCGATCCGGGTGACATCGCGGATGCCCTGTCCGCACAGCCGTACGGCGCTCTCGTCGGCCTCCTCCAGCCGCGCGGCGACCATGCTGGACACCAGCTGCGGGGTGTGCGAGACCAGCGCGACGGCCCGGTCGTGGGCGTCGGCGTCCATCACGACGGGCACGGCCCGGCAGAGCGCGACCAGCTCCAGCGCCAGGTTCAGCACCTCGTGGTCGGTGTCCCGGGTCGGGGTCAGCACCCAGGGCCGCCCCTCGAACAGGTCGGCCGTGCCGGCGAGCGGTCCGGAGCGCTCCTTCCCGGCCATCGGGTGCGTGCCGATGTACGTCGTCAGGTCCGCGCCCAGGGCCTCCAGCTCGCGCCGCGGCCCGCCCTTGACGCTCGCCACGTCCACGTAGGCCCGGCCCAGGCCCCGCCCGATCGCGTCGGCCAGCGTCGCGGCCACGTGCGCGGGCGGTACGGCGACGATCACCAGGTCGACCCTGCCGTCGGCGGGTTCGTCCGTGCCGGCGCCGAAGGAGGCGGCCGTACGGGCCTGGGCCGGGTCGTGGTCGGTGAGGTGGACGGTGATCCCGCGGGCGGTCAGGGCGAGGGCCGCGGAGGTGCCGATCAGTCCGGTTCCGATGACGACGGCGGTTCTCACTGGGGGCTCCTCGGGTGGATCGCGGTCGGGGCGCGGGCCTGGGGCGTGCGCTGTGCGGTGCGCTCCCAGGGTAGTCAGCCCGCACAGCGCGGGGCCCGGCGGTCCGTCCCGTGGGACGGGCCGCCGGGCCCCGCGCGCATCGGCCGTCCGCTCAGAGGTTCTGCTGCTTGATGATGTCCTCCAGCGAGCCGGTGGGCAGGGCGCCGCTCGGGCTCAGCTTGTCCACGGCCTGGGGCAGTGCCTGGGCGATCTGGTCCGCCGCCTCCTGCGGGCTGACGCCCGCCTGCGCGGCGGCCTGCTGCAGGGCCTCGTCCGGCAGCGCCTGGGCGATCTCCGCGCCGCTGACGGCCTTGTTGTCGCCCGTACCGACCCAGGACTGGGCCTGGTCGGCGAGACCGGACTTCGTGAGCATGTCCAGCAGCCCGCCGAGCGGGTTGCTCCCGTTGCCGGACGCCTGTGCGCCGCCCGCGCCAGCGCCGCCGAGCGCGCCGAGCAGGGCGCCGAGGATGCCGCCCGCGCCCCCGCCCTGGCCGCCCTGGCCACCGCCGCCGAGGAGACTGCCCAGAAGGGAGCCGAGGTCGTTACCCGCCATCGTCATGCCTTTCGCAGAGGGACCGGGGCGCACGGCACACGGCGCGCCCGGCGTCGAGACACGGACAATGTCACCCGAACCGGGCGTGGCTGCCACTGGGCGGAGGGCCTCGCTCCGGGCTGCGGTAGAACGAACGGCATGATCTTCCACATCGTCGCGCTCGCCGACTGGTCCGCCGCCCCGGACCGCCCGTACGCCCCGCCCTCGCTCGACTCGGAGGGATTCGTGCACTGTTCGGGGGACGCGGCCACCGCACTCGCCATCGCGGACGCGCACTACGCGGGGGTGGCCGGGCCGCTGCTGGCGCTGGAACTCGACGAAGCGGCCCTGACCTCGCCGGTCCGCCGGGAGGGTGAATCCGGCGGCCGCTACCCGCACGTCCACGGCCCGTTGAACCGGGACGCGGTGATCCGCGTGTGGGAAGTCGTACGGACACCGGGGCACCCGGCGGAACTGGCTCCGCGGGCACCCGGCCACTGACCGGGGACCGGCCGGGTGGGGCGGACGGCGGCGCGGCGGGCTTCTCACGGAGCTCACGGCACGCCAGGATGCTGCTGCCCCACCGGTAGCCCCAGCGAGGAGATGTCATGAGCGAGCCCACGCGCACTGCCCGGCGCACGGTACTGGCGGCGGGAGCGGTGGCCCTGGCGGGCGGCGCGCTCACCGCGTGCGGAGGCGGAGACGGCGAGAAGCCCGCGAACGGCTCCGACGCCGCCACCACCCCCAGCACCGCCCCGAGCCAGCCGGGCGCCTCGTCCGCGGCGCCCTCGGCCTCGGCCCCGGCCGAGGGCGAGGCGGCGGGCAAGGCCCTGGCGAAGACCTCGGCCGTACCGGTGGGCGGGGGCACGATCCTCAAGGACGAGAAGCTCGTCATCACCCAGCCCACGGCCGGCTCCTACCGCTGCTTCACCGCGGTCTGCACCCACCAGGGCTGCATCGTGGCCAAGGTGGAGAACGGCACCATCGACTGCCCGTGCCACGGCAGCAAGTACCAGGTCGCGGACGGCGCCGTGGCCCACGGCCCGGCCACCCGCCCGCTCGCGGAGAAGAAGATCGTGGTCTCCCCGGCGGGCGAGATCACCCTCGCCTGACGCCCCGTCCCGTCCTGTCCCGTCCCGGAAATCGCTTCGCGTGGCGGGCCGCCACCCGCCTACGCTGCGGCGATGGACAGGACGGCGGACATGACGGACAGGGCGGACAGCACGGACAGGAGCGGCGATCTGGCGCTGGTGCGCGAGCACACGGTCTTCGCGTGCGTGATGGGCTCGCGGGCGTTCGGTCTGGCGACGGAGGCGAGCGACACCGACCGGCGCGGTGTCTACCTCGCCCCCACCCCGCTGTACTGGCGCTTCGAGAAGCCGCCCACGCATGTGGAGGGGCCCCGGGAGGAGGAGTTCTCCTGGGAGCTGGAGCGCTTCTGCGAACTGGCCCTGCGCGCCAACCCCAACATCCTGGAGTGCCTGCACTCCCCGCTGGTGGAGCGGCTGACCCCGGTCGGCGAGGAACTCCTCTCGCTCCGCGGGGCGTTCCTGTCCCGGCGCGCCCACACCACCTTCACCCGCTATGCGGTCTCACAGCGCGGCAAACTCGACGCGGACGTCCGGATCCACGGCGCCCCGCGCTGGAAGCACGCGATGCACCTGCTCCGCCTGCTGGGGTCCTGCCGGGACCTGCTGCGCACCGGCCGCCTGACGGTCGATGTCGGCGAACACCGCGAGAACCTGCTCGCCGTCAAGCGCGGCGAGGTCCCGTGGGCCGAGGTGGAGGCCCGGATGACCCGCCTGGCGCAGGAGTGCGAGGCGGCCCTGTCGACCACCCCGCTCCCCGCCGACCCGGACCTCCCCCGCGTCGAGGACTTCCTCCTGCGCGCCCGCCGCGCCTCGGCCCGCTGACCGCACCGGCCGGACCGACCGCCCGGGGCGCCATCCCCCTCACCGAACCCCCGGGGCCCGCCACCTCCAGCCCCGCCGGCGATGGAGGCGCCGCCGGAGGCACGACCACTCGGCCCGGCGACGGCCCTCGGCTCACTCGTCCCAGAGCGCGCCGAAGGACAGGAGTTCCTCGCGGTACTCGATGCGGCCCTCCCAGTCGCGGGGCCAGACGTCCGCGCCGAGGTGCGCGCCCGCGAAGGCGCCCGCGAGGCAGGCGATGGAGTCGGAGTCGCCCGCCGTGCAGGCGGCCCGGCGCAGGGCGGTCAGCGGGTCCTCGGGGAACAGCAGGAAGCAGTGCAGGGCGGTGGCCAGGGCCTCCTCGGCGATCCAGCCGTCCCCGGTGGCCAGACAGGGGTCCGTCTCCGGGGACGGGTCGCGCAGGGCGGCCGCGAGCCGGTCCAGGACGGCCAGGCAGTCGTCCCAGCCGCGTGCGATGAACGCCTCGGGCGAGGCGTCGGAGGTGGCGCGCCGCCACAGGTCGCCGAGCCACCGCTCGTGGTAGCCGGTGCGGTTGTCGAGGGCGTACGAGCGCAGCTGACCGACCAGCCCGGTCACTTCGGTGCCCTCGGCCAGCAGGTGCACGGCCCGCGCGGTGAGGTCGGAGGCCGCGAGCGCGGTCGGGTGCCCGTGGGTGAGGGCGGACTGGAGCTGGGCCGCGCCCGCCCGTTCCTCCTCGGTCCAGCCCGGTACGAGCCCCACCGGCGCCACCCGCATGTTCGCCCCGCAGCCCTTCGAGCCGATCTGGCTGGCGTCGCGCCAGTCGCGCTCGGGGTCCTTGAGCAGCGAGCAGGCGACCATGCAGGTGCGGCCGGGGGCCCGGTTGTTCTCGGGTGAGCGCCACCACTCGACGAACTCCTCGCGGACCGGGTGGGCGAGCCACTGCGGGCCGACCGGGCCCCGCTCGGCGGCGGACCGTATCCCGCGGGCCAGGGCCAGGGTCATCTGGGTGTCGTCGGTGACGATCGCCGGGCGCGGCAGCCGCATCTCACGCCAGGGCCCGGTCTTGGCCAGGATCGACGGGACGTCGTTGAACTCCGTCGGGAAGCCGAGCGCGTCGCCCAGGGCCAGGCCGATCATGGCGCCGGTCGCCGCCCGTTTGGTGGTCGTGGTCATCGTGTGGGTCCTTCCGAGGGCCGGAGCAGGGGCGGGTGCAGGGTGGTGGCCGGGCCGGCCCGGTAGAGGGCGGCCGGTTTGCCGCGGCCGCCGGTCAGCCGGGCGGCTCCCGGCACCGCTTCGACGAAGCCGGGGGTGGCGAGGACCTTGCGGCGGAAGTTGGGCCGGTCCAGGACGGTGTCCCAGACGGTCTCGTAGACGCCCTGGAGTTCCCCGAGGGTGAATTCGGGCGGGCAGAACGCGGTGGCCAGGCAGGTGTATTCGAGCTTCCCGCCGATCCGCTCCCGCGCGTCGGCCAGGATCACCGCGTGGTCGAAGGCGAGGCCACCGAGGCCGCTCAGGCCGGAGCCGGGGCCGCCGCGGGCCTCTCCCACCGGCATCCAGCGCGCGTGTTCGGCGTCGCCGCCGCCAGCCGGGGCCGGTTCCGGCATGTCGGGGACCAGCGCGGTGAAGGCGACCGAGACGACCCGCATCCGGGGGTCCCGGCCGGGTTCGCTGTAGGTGCGCAGCTGTTCCAGGTGGAGGTCCGCGACCACCGGCCCGGGCAGCCCGGTCTCCTCGGCGAGTTCACGGCGGGCGGCGGCCTCGGCGGACTCCCGGGGCAGCACGAACCCGCCGGGCAGCGCCCACGCCCCGGCGTACGGGTCCTGGCCGCGCCGGATCAGCAGGACGTGCAGCCGTCCGTCCCGCACGGTGAACACGGCGAGGTCGACGGTGACCGCGAACGGCTCGAAGGCCGCCGGGTCGTACGGAGCGCTCACGGGCCCTCCACCGGGACGGCCCTCTTCGCCGGGAGCGGGCCTGCCTCGGGGAGCGGGTCGGCGAAGTGCCAGCCCTCCGCGAGCAGCGCGTCCACCGCCCGGATGGCCTTCGCCAGCCGCTCCTCACGGCTCCCCCCGATGACGAGGAAACGCCTCCCGGTCGCGTTGAGTTCCTCGCGGAACCGGCCGGTCATCCAGGGCCGCAGCTGCGGCCCGTCGCGCAGCCCGTCGTCCTCGAAGGGGACGCCCTCGTGGTCGGTGAGCAGGTACAGGTCCCGCCGGGGCCCGGACGCGGCGATCTCCTCGACCTCCGCACTGCGGGTGCCCAGGTACCGCTCGTGCCAGACGCCGGTGGCGAAGGAGTCGGTGTCGCAGAAGAGCACCGGCGAGCCGGCCCGGGCCGCCGCCTCCTCGTCGGCGTCCTGGCGGCGGGCGATCACCGGGAACTCGGCGGAGCCGAACTCCGCGTCCGCCCAGTCGGCCGCCGGATCCGCGGCGCGCAGGGCGGCCAGTTTCTCCTCGCTGTACCGGCGCCCGTACTCGGCGACCCAGCCGGTCCCGGCCCAGACCCCGCCCCGGCCGCGGTAGTGCGCGGCGAGCGCCCGGGAGAGGGTGGTGGTGCCGGTGGACTCGGCGCCGAGGACGACGACCCGCCGGGTGAGCGCGGCCCGTACGCCCGGGCCGAGGAAGTCCCAGCAGGCGACGGGGTCCGCGCGCACGGCCGTCCCGGAGACGGGGTGGCGGGAGCGGGCGGGGTCGACGCTGACCTCCTCGGCGCCGAAGCGCCGGGCCAGCTCGGTCCCGTACGCCTCGGAGGTGAAGACGGCGTCCACCGGTTCGCCGACGGCGCCCCGGAAGACGGCCATGTGGGCGTCCCACACGGCCGGGTCGTGGACGTCGACCGGGATGTCGTCCACCGCGCCGACGACCCGGGCCCGCGGGTGCGCCTCGCGCATCCAGGCGACCCGGTCGGCGAGCGGCACCGATTCCACGGAGGCGGCGCAGACCAGGACGGTCAGCCGCTCGCACCGGTCGAGGGCGGTGTCCACGAGGTGGTGGTGCCCGGCGTGCGGCGGATAGAACTTCCCGAGCACCAGCCCGTGCCCGTACCGCCGCCCGTGCGCGCTCACGCGCCCGCTCCCAGTGCCGCGGTACGGGCGCCGGGCGCGGACCGCAGCTCGCGCCGCCAGTTGCGCAGGCCGATCAGGCACAGGGCGAGGAACCCGGCGTAGAGCACGGAGGTCAGCCACAACCCCTTGTAGGCGTACAGCGGGATGTACACGAGGTCGGCCGCGATCCACAGCCACCAGGATTCGACGAGCTTGCGGCACTGCCCGTAGGTGGCCGCGAGCGAGAGCCCGGTGGTGAGCGCGTCCCAGAAGGGGACGGTGGAGTCGCTGACCCGCCCGAGGAGCAGGGTGAGGGCGAGGACCCCCACCGCCCCCGCCGCGGCCAGCCAGACCCATTCGGTGCGCGTGGTGGCGCGCACCGGCAGGGCCTCGGCGGTTCCCGGGCCACCCCCGTGGGTCCAGGACCACCAGCCGTACGCGGCGAGGGCGATGAAGACGATCTGCAGCCCGGCGTCGGCGTAGAGGCCGGCCTGGGCGAAGAGCACGATGAAGAAGACGTTGTTCGCGATGCCGATCGGCCAGTTGGCGATGTGCTGCCGGGCCACCAGCCAGACGCACAGGGCGCCCGTGGCGAAGCCGAGCACCTCGGTCCAGCTCATGCTCATGGCGGTCCCCACTCCCTTTAATAGTCATCCTGACTATAAAAGGGACGGGCCCGTCCGGGCAAGAGGCCGGCCGGTCGGGGCAAGAGAAAACCCGCGGCGCCCGAAGGCACCGCGGGTTTTCCGGGAGCGGGGGTGGGCCTTACAGACCGACCTCGCGCATGAGCATGCCGACCTCGGTGTTGGTCAGGCGGCGCAGCCAGCCGGACTTCTGGTCGCCCAGCTCGATCGGGCCGAAGGCGGTCCGCACGAGCTTGTCCACCGGGAAGCCCGCCTCGGCCATCATGCGGCGCACGATGTGCTTGCGGCCCTCGTGGAGGGTCACCTCGACCAGGTAGTTCTTGCCGAGCTGGTCGACGACGCGGAAGTGGTCGGCGCGGGCGTACCCGTCCTCCAGCTCGATGCCGTCCTTGAGGCGCTTGCCGATCTCGCGCGGCAGCGGGCCGGTGATGGCCGCGACGTACGTCTTCTTCACGCCGTACTTCGGGTGCGTGAGGCGGTGGGCCAGCTCACCGTGGTTGGTGAGCAGGATGATGCCCTCGGTCTCGGTGTCGAGCCGGCCGACGTGGAAGAGGCGCGTCTCGCGGTTGGTGACGTAGTCGCCGAGGCACTGACGGCCGTCCGGGTCCTCCATCGTGGAGACGACGCCGGCCGGCTTGTTCAGCGCGAAGAACAGGTACGACTGGGTGGCGACGGTCAGGCCGTCCACCTTGATCTCGTCCGACGGCTGGACGCGCTTGCCCTGCTCCAGCACGATCTCGCCGTTGACCTCGACGCGGGACTGCTGGATCAGCTCCTCGCACGCGCGGCGCGAACCCATGCCGGCGCGGGCGAGCACCTTCTGCAGGCGCTCACCCTCCTCCTCGGCACCCGGGAAGGTCTTCGGGGTCTTGATCACGGGCTTGTCGGCGTACCGGTCGCGCACGCGCTCCTCGATCCGCGCCTCCAGCTCGCGCGGCTTGGACTGGCCGCTGCGGGAGCCGGGGCCGATGCGGGGGCCGCCCGCGCCGCCGATGCCGGGGGTGCGGGAGGTCTTGGGGCCGCCCTTGGCGCCACCGCGGGCCGCCGCGCCACGGGCGCCGCCACCGCGGTTGCCGTCGGCCGCGCCACGGGCACCGCCGCCGCCCGCCTTGGCACCGCCGCGGCCGTTGCGCTCGCCCTCGGGGCCGACGTCGTAGCGGCGCTCCTCGGGGCGGGGGTTGCGGATCCGCGGGGCCGGGGCCTGGTCGCGGTCGCGGTCGCGGGAGTCGGAGCCGCCCTGGTAGCCGCCACCGCCCTGGTAGCCACCACCCTGGTAGCCGCCGCCGGACGAGCCGCCGCGGGAGCCGCCACCGGAGCTGCCGCCGCGGGAGCCGCCGCCCTGGTAGCCGCCGCCCGAGGAGCCGCCGCGGGAGCCGCCGCCCTGGTAGCCGCCACCGGACGAGGAACCACCCCGGGAGTTGCCGCCACCCTGGTAGCCGCCGCCGGAGGAGCCCCCGCGCGAGCCGCCGGAGGAGCCGGAGGAGCCGCCGCGCGAGCCGCCGCCGGACGAGCCCCCGCGGGAGCCGCCGCCCTGGTAGCCGCCGCCGGAGGAGGAGCCGCCGCGGGAGCCACCGCGTCCGCCTCCACCGCCGCCGCTGTTCCTGTTGCCGCCGCCGTTGCCGTTACCGCTGCTTCGCATCAAAGTTCCGTCGTCTTGTCGTCATTCAGGAGTATCCGGCGCATACGGTGCGTCCGGATCGAACGACGGCACACCCTCCAGCGTCTCGGCTTCGATCGCGTCCGCCTCGGGGAGGAAGGGCGCGAGCTCCGGGAGCTCGTCCAGGCCGCGCAGGCCCATCCGCTCCAGAAAGTAGTTCGTCGTCCTGTACAGGATCGCACCTGTTTCGGGTTCCGTCCCCGCCTCGGCCACCAGACCGCGCTGCAGGAGGGTCCGCATGACCCCGTCGCAGTTGACTCCGCGCACCGCCGAGACCCGTGACCGGCTCACCGGCTGGCGGTAGGCGACCACGGCCAGCGTCTCCAGCGCGGCCTGCGTCAGCCGGGCCTGCTGGCCGTCCAGGACGAAGGCCTCCACGGCCGCCGCGTACTGCGGCCGGGTGTAGAACCGCCAGCCCCCGGCGATCAGGCGCAGCTCGAAGCCGCGGCCCTGGCGGGTGTACTCGTCCGCCAGTTCCCGCAGGGCGGCCGCCACCTCCCGGGGGGTGCGCTCCAGCACCTTGGCGAGGTGCGCCTCGGTCGCGGGCTCGTCCACGACCATGAGTACGGCCTCCAGCGCGGGCCCCAGCGCCAGCTCTCCCACGTCACTCATCCCGCGCACCTTCCCCGCTCCGGTCGATCCCGTCGAACTCGTCACTCACCGCCACCACCGTGTCCGTGCCATGGGCGCCACCACTCCAGCGGACGGTGAGCGTCTTCAGGGCCTCCTCCTGGTCCAGGACGACCGCCTTCTCCCGGTAGAGCTCCAGCAGCGCCAGGAACCGCGCCACCACGGTGAGGGTGTCCGCGGTGTCCTCGGTCAGCTCCTGGAAGGTGGCCTCGCCGCGGGCCCGCAGGATCCGTACGACGACCTCCGCCTGCTCCCGGACGCTGACCAGAGGTGCGTGGATGTGGTCGACGTACACCTCGGGCCTGGCCCGGGGCTGCATGGCGTTGACGGCGATCCGGGCGAAGCCCTCGGCGCCGATGCTGATGACCACGTCGGGCAGCAGCTCGGCGTGGTGGGGCTCCAGCCCGACGGTCCGCGGATAGCGCCTGCCCTCGCTCTCGGCCCGCTCCTCGAAGATCGTGGCGATGCGTTTGTACGCGCGGTACTGGAGCAGCCGCGCGAAGAGCAGGTCCCGCGCCTCCAGCAGCGCCAGGTCGGCCTCGTCCTCCACCTCGGCGACCGGCAGCAGCCGGGCGGCCTTGAGGTCGAGCAGGGTGGCGGCGACGACGAGGAACTCGGTGGTCTGGTCGAGGTCCCAGTCGGGCCCCATCGCCCGGATGTGCGCCATGAACTCATCGGTGACCCGCGAGAGGGCGACCTCGGTGACGTCCAGCTTGTGCCGCGAGATGAGCTGCAGCAGCAGATCGAAGGGCCCCTCGAAATTCGCCAGCCGAAGCGTGAACCGCCCGTCACCGCCCACCGCCCGCGGCAGCCCGCCGGAACCCCCGTCCACCCCGCCCCCGCGGCCCCCGCCCACCCCGGGCCCTCCGCCCGTGCCGGAACCTCCGGCCGTGCCGGGAACGTCGACAGCCTCGGGATCCCCGGCCATCGCGGGACCTCCGGCTGTCCCGGGATGGCCGGCCGCGCCGGGAGCATCGGGGACACCCGGGCCCGCGGGCCCCTCGGGCACACTGGCGGGCCCGCGACCTACGGCCGTCTCGGGAGCCGCGGAATCCCCGGGAGCCTCGGGGCCTGCCAGCTCCTCGGGCGGCGCGCTCCCTGGGTCTGCGGGACCTACGAGGCCCTCGGCGCCCCCGGACCCGCCGCCAACGCCCTCCGTGGGGCCCTGAGGGCCTTCCGGCGGCTCGGGCTCACCCGGGGCCACCGAGGGCTCCACGGGCTCCAGAGCACCCTCCAGGGCGCCTTCCGACGGTTCGGGGGCGGCGCGGCCCGGGCCGCGGCCCAGGGTGCGGCGGGCGGGACGGCCGGGATCGGCGGTCGAGGAAGGCATCGGGGGTCCAGGGGGTACGAAATACGAAAGGAGAGCTACGTGCGTCCCCCATGCTGCCGTCTGCGCCCCGGGCTCCCGGGACGCGGCGCCGTACGGCGGGTCAGCGCCCGCCGCGGCCGCGGTTCAGCGCCGGCACGGCCGGCCGGGGTCAGCACCCGCCACGGGTCGGCTGCCGCCACGGTCGCGGTCGGCGCCCGCCCGGCCAGCGGGATCGGCTCCCGCACCGGCCGGCGGGCATTCCGCCGGGGGTCCACCACCGCCCGGCCGCCGGGTGCGCCCCGTGCGTGGCTGGTGCTGCCTCCGGCGGCGCCTCAAACGCCGGCGAGGCTGAATTTGGCCCGGCTGGACGGCACGCCCACGCCACCGAGGCCGGACGCGGCCCAGCCGGGCGGCACACCCACGCCACCGAAGCTGGACGCGGCCCAGCCGGGCGGCACACCCACGCCACCGAAGCTGGACGTAGCCCGCCTGGGCTGCACACCGACGCCAAAGAGGCTGGACGTAGCCCGGCCGGGCGGCACACCCACACCGACAGGGCAGATGCGGTCCGACTGGACGGCACACCCACGTCGGCGGGGCGGATGTGGCCCGGCTGGGCGGCACCCCCAGCCTCGCCGGCGTTTGAGGCGCCGCCGGAGGCAGACCCGCGGAGGCGGCGGCCGGTCCGGGCGACACACCCACGTCGGCGGGGCGGATGTGGCCCGGCTGGACGGCACCCCCAGCCTCGCCGGCGTTTGAGGCGCCGCCGGAGGCAGACCCGCGGAGGCGGCGGCCGGTCGGCGGCCGACGGCGGCAACCATGCGGCCAGGCCGTGGCCGACCGTGGTGGCCGGGCGGGCCGGTGGGCGCAGGCGGCCGCGCGGGGCCGCGGGGGCGGGCGGCGCGGACCGCCGCGAGGGGCGGTCAGCGGCCGCGGAGGCGGCGGACCAGGATGCTCGCGTCGCCGCGGGACTCCAGGTCGGCCAGGACGACCGCCACGGCCTCCCGCACGATCCGGCCGCGGTCCACCGCGAGCCCGTGCTCCCCGCGCAGCACCAGCCGCGCGTGCTCCAGGTCCATCAGTTCCTCGGCGGAGACGTAGACCGTGATCTTCTCGTCGTGCCGCTCGCGCCCGCTCGGCCGCCGGTTCGCCCCGCGGCCCTTGCCCCGCCGGGGCTCGCCGCCGCCGTTCACGGAGCCGACGGAGCTGACAGAACCTTCCTGCGGCCTGCGCGGAGCGCCCACGGCGCCGACCACCGGCTCCGCCTCCCGGCTGCGCCCCTCCGCCCCCGCGTCCTCCGCGGCGGCGGTGTGCTCCGACCGGGCCGACACACCGCCCGCGGCCGTGGCCGCGTCCTCACCCGAGCGCCGCGGCGAGGACGACTGGAGGGCCATCCCCCCGGTCGTACGGAACAGTTCGTCGGCTCCGGGCAGACTCACTCGGCGGGACACCGGGCGAGCACCTCCCTGGCCAGCTGGCGGTAGGCGGCGGCGCCGACGGAGTTGGAGGCGTACGTGGTGATCGGCTCACCGGCGACCGTGGTCTCCGGGAAGCGCACCGTACGGCCGATGACGGTGTGGTAGACGTGGTCGTCGAAGGCCTCGACGACCCGCGCCAGCACCTCGCGGCTGTGCACCGTACGGGAGTCGTACATCGTGGCGAGGATGCCGTCGAGCTCCAGCTCGGGGTTGAGCCGCTCCTGCACCTTCTCGATGGTCTCGGTCAGCAGCGCCACGCCGCGCAGTGCGAAGAACTCGCACTCCAGCGGGACGATGACCTTGTGAGCCGCCGTCAGGGCGTTCACGGTCAGCAGACCGAGCGAGGGCTGACAGTCGATCACGATGTAGTCGTAGTCGGCCATCAGCGGCTTGAGCGCCCGCTGCAGCGTCGACTCGCGCGCGACCTCGCTGACCAACTGCACTTCGGCGGCGGACAGGTCGATGTTGCTCGGCAGCAGGTCCATGTTCGGGACCGCCGTCTTCAGCAGCACCTCGTCGGCCGACATCCCCCGCTCCATGAGCAGGTTGTAGACCGTCAGGTCGAGTTCCATCGGATTCACGCCGAGACCCACGGACAGCGCGCCCTGCGGGTCGAAGTCGACGAGCAGCACGCGGCGCCCGTACTCGGCGAGGGCGGCACCCAGGTTGATGGTCGACGTGGTCTTGCCCACGCCGCCCTTCTGGTTGCACATCGCGATGATCTTCGCCGGACCGTGGTCGGTCAGCGGACCCGGGATCGGGAAGTACGGCAGCGGCCGTCCGGTCGGGCCGATCCGCTCCCGGCGCTGGCGTGCGGCGTCGGGCGCGAGGGTGGCCGCGTACTCGGGGTCGGGCTCGTACTCGGCGTCGGGGTCGTAGAAGTGCCCTTCGGGCACCACGTCATAGTCGGCGAAACCAGTGGGCTTTTCGCCGCTCAGGTCGCCGGCCCTGGAGTTCACGTCTAGGCCGTCCATGCTCTTTTGGGGCGTCGTCAGGTGCTGGTGGTTTGCGAAGGTGCGTACCGCGACGGAGCCGACTGCTTCGAGTCCGACAGGACCCTGGCCCCGCGCAGGCATCCCTGCTTGACCACCTCCAGGAGCAAATGTCGACTCATTCACAAGTCGTCTTACCTCCTTGGACGTGACCAGGACACTTATCGATAGGTCAGCGTGGCACCATGCCGACGGTTGGCGACTCTATGGCGTGTCACCGCTCCGCAGCAACACAATCCGCCGGACCCGCCGCGTTGTGTCGGCAACCGAACACCACTCTGTCAAGGGCGTACGAGCTGTCGCTGCGAAGTTTCACGGGTGCGCGAAACGGTTAAAGGGTTACGTTCGAGGCGAGTTGAGCGGGGTCTCCGCGGGCCTCGAAACGCCTCCGGCCGGACCTTGCTGACAAGGTCCGGCCGGATACGTGAGATTGACGTCAGTCGTTGACGACGAAGCCGTCGACCGATGTCGACCGCGCGTGTCGGATCAGCCGAGGAGCGTGCTCAGCTCGAGGGTCGGCAGGCCGTGCGCCTCGGCGACCGGGCCGTAAACGACCTGTCCGTCATGGGTGTTGAGACCCAGCGCGAGCGCGGCGTCGCGGCGCAGCGCCTCGACCCAGCCGTTGTTCGCCAGCGACACGATGTAGGGCAGCGTGGCGTTGGTGAGGGCGTAGGTGGAGGTGTTCGGCACCGCGCCCGGCATGTTGGCGACGCAGTAGAAGACCGAGTTGTGGACCTCGAAGGTCGGCTCGGCGTGGGTGGTCGGACGGGAGTCCTCGAAGCAGCCGCCCTGGTCGATCGCGATGTCGACAAGGACACTTCCGGGCTTCATCCGGGAGACCAGCTCGTTGGTGACCAGCTTCGGGGCCTTCGCACCCGGGATGAGCACCGCGCCGATGACGAGGTCGGCCTCCAGGACCGCCTTCTCCAGCTCGAAGGCGTTGGAGACGATCGTCTGGATCTTCGTGCCGAAGATCTTGTCGGCCTCGCGCAGCTTGTTGATGTCGCGGTCGAGCAGGGTCACGTGGAAGCCCATGCCGATGGCGATCTGCGCGGCGTTCCAGCCGGAGACGCCGCCGCCGATGACGACGGCCTTCGCGGCCTGGGTGCCGGGGACGCCGCCCGGGAGGATGCCGCGGCCGCCGACGGAGCGCATCAGGTGGTACGCGCCGACCTGCGGGGCCAGGCGGCCCGCGACCTCGGACATCGGGGCGAGCAGCGGGAGCGCGCGGTTGGCCAGCTCGACCGTCTCGTACGCGATCGCGGTGGTGCCGGACTCCAGCAGCGCGTCCGTGCACTCGCGGGAGGCCGCGAGGTGCAGGTACGTGAAGAGGGTCTGGTCCTTGCGGAGGCGGTGGTACTCCTCCGCGATGGGCTCCTTGACCTTCAGCAGCAGGTCGGCGGTGGCCCACACCTCGTCGGCGGTGCCGAGGATCTCGGCACCGGCCGAGACGTACTCGGCGTCCGTGATCGAGGAGCCGACACCGGCGTTCTGCTCGACGAAGACCTGGTGGCCGCCCCGGACCAGCTCATGCACGCCGGCGGGCGTGATGGCGACCCGGAACTCGTTGTTCTTGACCTCGCGGGGGATGCCGACCTTCATCGTCGATCACGGTCCTTGGCTCAGGGGAAATTACTGGGTACTTCCATACATACCCGCCCACAAGAACGCGCAACGGGATGCACCACGGAGTGCCGCGGTGAACCCAGTCTAATGAAGGATGAGTCGCTGTCTAGCCTTGCAAACGAATAATCTCAGTCGGAACCACTACGGATTTCGCAGGCTGCGGGGTCGTCTCCCAGCAATCTGTCGGCCGCGGCCCGGTGCAGCCTGGCGGCCGCGGGGTCGCCGAGCCGGTCCAGCGTGTCGGCCAGACGCACCTGCAGCGCGGCCTGCAGCCGCAGATCACCGGCCTTGCGCGCCAGCTCGACCGCCTCCCGGCAGGTGTGCAGCGATTCCTCCGGCCGCCCGGCGTACTCGCGCACCCGTGCCATTTCACTCAACGCCTTTGCCTGGCCCGGGACATCGGCCAGCTTGCGGTAGCCCGCCGAGGCCGCCCGCCAGCTGCGCAGCGCGTCCCCGTAGCGGCCCGCGTAGGTGTGCACGTTGCCGAGCCGCCCGTACAGCCTCGCCTCGTCCGCTCGCTCCCCCCTCGCGAGGGCCTGGGACAGCGCTCGACCGAACCAGTCCGCGGCCCGGTGCCAGTCCCCCAGCTCCTGGTAGGCACCGCCTACGGATTCCATCGCGCGGCCGGTCGCGTACGGGTCGTTCGCCGCCCTTCCCGCGTCCAGCGCGGCCCGGTAGCGCTCCAGGGCGTCGTGCGTACGTCCTGTTTCGGCGTCCAGGTCGGCCAGGTTCAGCAGGGCCGCGGCCTGCTCACGGTGCAGTCCCCGGCGCTCGGCGACGTCCAGCACGAGGCGGTGCAGCCCGTACAGCTCGGGCGCGGCCTCCGCCGTGCCGCGGTGGTCGGCCAGCGCCCGGACGAGCGCGGCGACCAGCCGGCGGGCCAGGGTGTCCAGCTCGCCGTCCGCGACCGCCAGCGCGGCGGCGGCGGACAGCGCGGGCAGCCTGCCGTCCAGCCAGCGGGCGGCGGCCCGGCGGTCCGGGAAGCGCAGGGTGCGGGGCAGGCCGTCGAGCAGCTCGCGCACGACCTCCCCGTCCTCCTCGGCCATGGCCCGGCAGGAGTGCAGCAGCCGGACCGTGCGCTCCAGCATCCGGGCCCGGGCCAGCTGGACCTCGGCCGTACGCTCCTTCGCCTCCAGGAGCGCCTGGAGCAGCGGGGCGAGGCAGCCGGGCAGCAGGTACTGGCCGTCGGCCGCCGGGCGCAGCAGCGCCAGCCCGGCGAAGTCCTCCAGCGTGGACTGGGCCGCCGCCACGGAGCAGCCCGCGAGGGCCGAGGCGATGTGCGAGTCGACCACCCCGGCCGGGGCGAGCGGAAGCAGCCGCAGGCTGCGCTGGGCGGGCTGCGGCAGGGATTCGTAGACCAGCCGGAAGGCGCGGGACAGCGGCCCGGCGGCCTGGGCGGGCATGTCGTGGAGCTGCTTGGCCACGTCCGAGACGGCGGCCTTGGGATGGGCGGCGAGATAGCCACCGGCCAGGGCGAGCGCGGCGGGCTGGCCCCCGCAGGCCTCGGCGAGCGCCTCGGCGGCGCGGGGGTCGGCGGTGACGCGGGTGGTGCCCATGCGCTGGGCGAGCAGTTCGACGGCGGAGGGGGTGTCGAGCCCGCCGAGGGTGCAGGGGCGGACGTCCGGGATCCCGGTGAGGGGGCCCTCGGCGGTCACCACGACCAGGCACTCGGGGGTGTCCGGCAGCAGGGCGTCGACCTGGTGCGGGTCGGCGGCGTCGTCGACGAGGAGGATCACCCGCCGGCCCGCCAGCGCCTCGCGCAGCGCGGAACTCAGCTCGTCCTCGGCGGCGCCGGGCGGGGTGGTCCGGCCGAGCGCCTCCAGCAGGCCCCTGACCGCCCGGTCGGTGGCGACGGCCTCTCCGCCGGGGGCGGTGAGCCGGGTCCGGATGACCCCGTCCGGGTACTCCTCGGCCACCTCGCGTACGAACGCCTCGGCCAGCGCGGTGCGGCCGGAGCCGGGGCGCCCGGCGACGAGCAGCACCCGCGCCCGGGGCGCCTTGGCCTTGCGGCCGGAGAGGGTGTCGAGCCCGGTCCTGGCGATGTCCTCGCGCAGCTCCTTGAGCTCGCGCCTCCGCCCGACGAAATCCGTCACGGATCCGCTCCTCTCCCTGCCCTCGGGGATCACGAGCGTAGTTCACGCAGAGCGACGATCCGGGTGGAGCGCGGCGGACAAATCGCCCGATCGGATCAGCGGATGGTCACACGACCTCCCTCCCGGGGGGGGTGCCGAGCCGACCGGGGCCCGCCCCCGTCGGCGCCTCAATCGCCGGCGAGGCTGAACCCACCCCCCGAGCGACCCCCGAAACCAGGACGCCCCCGCGCCCAGCGCTGCCTCCGGCGGCGCCTCAAACGCCGGCGAGGCTGGAATGGGCTGCGCAAGCCACCGAAGCACGGCCGGCCCCACCCCCGGGCCCGGGCCCGGGCTCCGGCGGCGCCTCAAACGCCGGCGAGGCTGGGTATGCCCCCTCGCGCGGCGTCGTCGAACGCAAGGCCATCGCAGCCCGGCCAAAACCCAGCCCGCCGGCGACCGGCACCGACGGCCGAACCGCAGCCAAAACCAGCCCCGCCGGCGTTTGAGGCGCACCCGGCCCTGGGGGCCATCACAGCCCGGCCAAAACCAGCCCCGCCGGCGTTTGAGGCGCCGCCGGAGGCGGCATCAGCCCCGCACGGGGCGCACCCGGCGGCCGGGCGGGGCGGACCCCAGGCGGGCCCCCGGCACCTCGGCACCGGGGGTCCGGGATGGGCCGGGGCCCGTCAGGACTCGTACGGGCGGGCACGCCAGGGGGCGTCGGCCGGCCGGAGGGACGACACCGCGTCACCGGCGAGCGCGGCCGAAAGCGCCAGCACCCCCGTCACCAGCCCGGGGTTGGACAGCTCCCCCGCCAGCACCCCCCGCACCAGCTCCCCCACCGGCACCCGCGCCAGCTCCATGTCCGCCTCCTCGTCCGAGACGGCGTACCGGTCCCCCTCCGCCTCCGCGAGGTCCCGCGCCAGGAAGATCCGGATCGCTTCGTCGGACCCGCCGGGCGAGGCGAAGAAGTCGGCCAGCACCGACCAGGTCTCCGCCTTGACGTGGGCCTCCTCGTACAGCTCCCGCTGCGCCGCGTGCAGCGGGTTCTCCCCGACCACGTCGAGCAGCCCGGCCGGCAGCTCCCAGAGCCGGTGCCGCACGGGGTGCCGGTACTGCCGCAGCACGAGCACCCGGTCCTCCTCGTCCAGCGCCAGCACGCACACGGAGCCGGGGTGCACCTGGTAGTCGCGCCGTACGACGGCGCCGTCCGGCATCCGGACCTGGTCCGACCGGACCGCCGTCTTCGCGCCCTCGAACGGGGTGCGCGCGGCGACGACCTCCCACGACTCCGCCGTGTCAGTGATGCCCATGGCCATACCCTCCCGGGAAACGCGACAGCCGGGGCACGATCCCGTGCCCCGGCTGCCTACGTTATCGACCGTTACGCGGTCGGCATCACGCTCACTTGCCCTGCTGGCGCGCCACGGCGGCCTTGACCAGGCCCGCGAACAGCGGGTGCGGGCGGGTCGGGCGCGAGCGCAGCTCCGGGTGGGCCTGGGTGGCCACCAGGTAGGGGTGCACCTCGCGCGGGTACTCGACGTACTCGACGAGCTTGTTGTCCGGGGAGGTACCGGAGAAGACGAGGCCCGCCTTCTTCTCCAGCTCGCCGCGGTAGGAGTTGTTCACCTCGTAGCGGTGACGGTGGCGCTCCTCGACGTACGGCTGGTCGTCGTAGACCTCGCGCACGATCGAGCCCTCGGCGAGCTTCGCCGGGTACATGCCCAGGCGCATGGTGCCGCCCAGGTCGCCCGCGCCCTCGACGAAGGCCAGCTGCTCCTCCATCGTGGAGATCACCGGGTTCGGGGTCGAGGCGTCGAACTCGGTGGAGTTCGCGTCCTCGATGCCGGCCAGGTTGCGCGCGGCCTCGATGACCACGCACTGCAGGCCCAGGCACAGGCCGAGCAGCGGGACCTTGTTCTCGCGGGCGTAGGTGATCGCGCCGACCTTGCCGTTGACGCCGCGGTCGCCGAAGCCGCCGGGCACGCAGATCGCGTCCACGTCGGCCAGCTGCGCCGCCGCGCCCGCCGGGGTCTTGCAGTCGTCGGAGGTGACCCACTTGATCTCGACGCGGGCCCTGTTGGCGAAACCGCCGGCGCGCAGCGCCTCGGTCACCGACAGGTAGGCGTCGGGCAGGTCGATGTACTTGCCGACGAGCGCGACCTTGACCTCGTGGTCGGGGTTGTGGACCCGGTCCAGCAGGTCCTCCCAGACGCGCCAGTCCACGTCGCGGAACGGCAGGTCGAGCTTGCGCACGACGTAGGCGTCGAGGCCTTCGGTGTGCAGGACCTTCGGGATGTCGTAGATCGACTTGGCGTCGATCGCGGCGACCACCGCGGCCTCGTCGACGTCGCACATCAGCGAGATCTTGCGCTTGATGGAGGTCGGGACCTCGCGGTCGGCGCGCAGCACGATCGCGTCGGGCTGGATGCCGATGTTGCGCAGGGCCGCGACCGAGTGCTGGGTCGGCTTGGTCTTCAGCTCGCCGGAGGGGCCGATGTAGGGCAGCAGCGAGATGTGCACGACGAAGACGTTGTCGCGGCCGACCTCGTGGCGGACCTGGCGGACGGTCTCCAGGAACGGCAGCGACTCGATGTCGCCGACGGTGCCGCCGACCTCGGTGATGACGACGTCGACGTCGTCGGTCGCCATCCGCCGGATGCGGTGCTTGATCTCGTTGGTGATGTGCGGGATGACCTGCACGGTGTCGCCGAGGTACTCGCCGCGCCGCTCCTTGGCGATCACCTGCGAGTAGACCTGGCCGGTGGTGACGTTGGCCGAGCCGTCGAGGTCGACGTCGAGGAAGCGCTCGTAGTGACCGATGTCCAGGTCGGTCTCGGCGCCGTCGTTGGTGACGAACACCTCACCGTGCTGGAACGGGTTCATCGTGCCGGGGTCGACGTTGAGGTAGGGGTCGAGCTTCTGCATCGTGACCCGCAGGCCGCGCGCCTTCAGCAGCGCACCCAGGCTGGAGGCCGTGAGGCCCTTGCCGAGGGACGAAGCGACACCCCCGGTGACGAAGATGTGCTTGGTCGTCATGGCTGTGCTGTTTCGAAAAGCAGCGGGCGGCGTCGCCAAGAGGGGGCTCCCGTGGTCGCGAGGTGAGTGAGTCCGACACCTTCCCCGGGTCCGTGACGGAGTATCCGGGGGCGTCGAAGCTGCGGTTTCGGGGTTCCTGATTCGCACAGGCAGACCACCGGTCCACGGGGTACCAGCCTATCAGCGACCCGGACAGTCCGCCTCCGGCCACGCGCGCGCCGCGCCCCGGGCGCCTTCGCCACACGGCCCCCGTCCGCCACCCCCGTGCCCGTTGGCAACGCCAACACCCGTCACCCGTTTGGCGTAGACATATTCTTCCAAGACTTAAGGAGATCACTAGGGTGCCGTCATATCCTGCTCGGATATCACTCAGCGGGAATCGCACAACGCAAGCGCCCTTCGGGGCGGACGTGGCCGTTCGACTGGAGATCCAACGTGTCCGGGCGCATCGAGGATTACGCACTGATCGGGGACATGCAGACCGCCGCACTGGTCTGCCGGGACGGCTCGGTGGACTGGTTGTGTCTGCCACGTTTCGATTCCCATGCCGTCTTCGCGGCTCTCCTCGGGACCGAGGACCACGGTTTCTGGCGCATCGGCCCGGCCTTCGCCCCGGGCGCCGCGGCGCCGCGGGCCGACCGCCGCCGGTACAACGGCGACTCCCTGGTCCTGGAGTCGGAGTGGGACACCCCGCGCGGCACGGTGCGCGTGACCGACTTCATGCCACCGCGTGAGGACCACGCCCCGCAGCTGATCCGGATCGTCGAGGGCGTCAGCGGCCGGGTGCCGATGCGCTCCGCGCTGCGGATGCGGTTCAGCTACGGCCGGGTGGTGCCCTGGGTGCACAAGGTGGACGCCCGTACGGTCGCCGTCGCCGGCCCGGACTCGGTCTGGCTGGACACCGACGCGGAGACGTACGGCAAGGACCTGACGACGTACGCCGACTTCACGGTGGCGCCCGGCGAACGGATCGCCTTCTGCATCAGCTGGCAGCCCTCGCACAAGGAGCCCCCGGAGGCGCCCGACGCCGAGGCCGCGCTGGAGGCCACCACCGGGTTCTGGCGCGAATGGGTCGAGCAGTGCACGTACCACGGCCCCTACCGGGAGGCCGTGATCCGCTCCCTGATCACCCTCAAGGCCCTGACGTACGGCCCCACCGGCGGCATCGTGGCCGCGCCGACCACCTCCCTGCCGGAGGAGATCGGCGGCGTCCGGAACTGGGACTACCGCTACACCTGGCTGCGCGACGCCGCGATCACCCTGTCCTCGCTGCTGCGCACCGGCTACCGCGCGGAGGCCGCCGCCTGGCGCGAGTGGCTGCTGCGGGCGGTGGCGGGCGACCCGGAGAACCTGCAGATCATGTACGGGATCGCGGGCGAGCGGGAACTGGGCGAGACCGAGCTGGACTGGCTGCCCGGCTACGAGAACTCCACGCCCGTGCGCGTCGGCAACGGTGCGGCCCACCAGCTCCAGCTCGATGTGTACGGCGAGGTCACCGAGGCTCTGCACCTGGGCCACATGACCGGTCTGGCCCGCAATGACTATGCGTCGCTGCTCCAGCTCAAACTGATCCGCTACCTGGAAACCCACTGGAACGAGCCGGACGAGGGCATCTGGGAGGTGCGCGGCCCGCGCCGCCACTTCGTGCACTCGAAGGTGATGGCGTGGGTGGCCGTGGACCGCACGATCAAGCTGATCGAGAGCGGTGACGCGGACGGCCCGCTGGAGCGCTGGCGCGAGCTGCGCGACGAGATCCACCAGGACGTGTGCGAGAAGGGCTACGACAAGGAGCGCAACACCTTCACCCAGTCGTACGGGTCGAAGGAACTGGACGCCTCCCTGCTGCTGATCCCGCAGATGGGCTTCCTGCCGCCGGACGACAAGCGGGTCATCGGGACCATCGAGGCGATCCAGCGCGAACTGTCCACTCCGGACGGCTTCATCCTGCGCTACCCCACGGCCGGTGAGGAAGCGGGCGTGGACGGCCTGGAGGGCGACGAGGGCGCGTTCCTGGCGTGTTCGTTCTGGATGGCCGACGACCTGGCGATGATCGGCCGGGTCGACGAGGCCCGCCGCCTCTTCGAGCGGCTCCTGTCGCTGCGCAACGACCTGGGTCTGCTGGCCGAGGAGTGGGACCCGCGCCTCCAGCGCCAGGTGGGCAACTTCCCGCAGGCGTTCAGCCACGTCCCCCTGATCGACACCGCCCTGCGGCTGACGGCGAGCGGAGCGTACGGGGGCTAGGCCTCCAGCGGTCCTCCGCCCGGCGCGCAGGGCGGAGGCCGTCCCCCTACGCTGGAAGGGACCTGTGTCCCTCCGCGGAAGGGGGCAGCCATGGCTTCCCTCTCGAAGGCGGGCGCGGCTCTCGCCGCGCTCCGCGAGGATCTGTCCGGCGAGGTCTTCGCCCCGGAGGATCCGGGCTACGACGACGCCCGCACGGTGCACAACGCCATGGTCGACCGGCGCCCCGCCGCCATCGCCCAGTGCGAGAGCGAGGCCGATGTCATCACCGCCGTCCGCTTCGCCCGTGACCTGGACCTGCCCGTCGCGGTCCGCGGCGGCGGCCACAGCGTCGCGGGCAACGCGCTGGGCGACGGCGCCCTCGTCGTCGACCTGCGCCGGATGAACGAGGTGACGGTCCATCCCGCCGCCCAGGCGGTCCGGGTCGGCGGCGGCGCCCTCATGGGCGACCTCGACCGGGCCTGCGCCCCGCACTCCCTGGCCACCACCGGTGGCCGCGTCTCCACCACCGGCGTCGGCGGGTTCACACTCGGCGGCGGCTCCGGCTGGCTGGAACGCGCCTTCGGCCTGGCCGTGGACAACCTCCTCGGCGTGGACCTGGTGACCGCCGACGGCGAGGCCCTGACCGCGACCGCCGAGGACAACGCCGAGCTGTTCTGGGCCCTGCACGGCGGCGGCGGGAACTTCGGCGTCGCGACCGCCCTAACCCTGCGCGCCCACCCGCTGCCCGCCTTCGCGGTCGCCATGCTGTTCTATCCGCCCGAGTCCGGGCCCGAGGTGAGCCGCGTCTACCGGGACATGATCGAGGCGGCTCCGCCCGAGGCCGGCGGCGGGCTGGTCTTCATGACCGGGCCGCCCGCCCCGTTCATCCCGCCCGAGCTGGTCGGCACCCTGCTGTGCGGGGCGCTGGTGACGTACGCGGGCACCGAGGAGGAGATGCGGAAGGTGGCCGCACCGCTGCTGGCGCTCGCGCCGGTGGCGGAACTGGTCACGGCCCTGCCGTACGCCGATTTCCAGTGCATGCTCGACGACCCGCCGGGGCTGCGCAACTACTGGTCGGCGGAGTACCTGACCGGCGCCCCGGACGGGCTGCTCGACGCGTTCTGCGCCCGCGCCGCCTCGATGCCGGTCCCCACCGCCACCCAGCACCTGCTGCTCCCGCTGGGCGGCGCGATCGCCGACGGCCCGGCCGACTACCCGGTGCCCTACCGGAACGCGCCCTGGGCGATCCACCCCTTCGCCGCCTGGGAGGACCCGGCGGACGACGAGCGCTGCC
Organism: Streptomyces sp. NBC_00536; assembly: GCF_036346295.1. Lineage (NCBI taxonomy): Bacteria > Bacillati > Actinomycetota > Actinomycetes > Kitasatosporales > Streptomycetaceae > Streptomyces > Streptomyces sp. NBC_00536. The sequence continues at coordinate 1,891,075 of NZ_CP107819.1, forward strand.
GGCAGTGGGTCAAGGACGTACGGGCGGACTCCGAGCCGTGGAGCACGGGCGCCGTGTACCTCAACTTCACCGGCGACGAGGGCCCCGAACGGGTCGCCGCCGGGCTCGGCGCCGAGAACCTGCAGCGGCTGGCCGCGGTGAAGGCGCGGTACGACCCCGACAACGTCTTCCGCTTCAACCACAACATCAAACCGGCCTGATCACGACCCTACGGACCCCTGATAGCGTCCCGCGATATGGACAACCAGGGCGGGATCACCGTTCAGCGGGCACTGGAGCTGCCGGGACTGCGCAGCGGGCTGCCGGAGGTCATGGCGGGCGCCGACCGGCTCGGCCGCACCGTGCGCTGGGTGCACGCGGGCGAGGTCCCCAACATCGCCTCCCTGCTCAAGGGCGGTGAGCTGCTGCTGACCACGGGGCTCGGGCTGGGCACCCGGCCGAGCGAGCAGCGCGCCTTCGTACGCCGCCTCGCCGACCGGGGGATCGCCGCGCTCGTCGTCGAGCTGGGCCCGCGCTTCACCAAGCTGCCCGCCACGATCGTGGAGACGGCCCGCGCGGCCGGGCTGCCGCTGGTCCAGCTGCACCGCGAGGTGCCCTTCGTCACGGTGACGGAGGAGGTCCACACCGAGATCGTCAACGGCCACTACGCCCTGCTCCAGCGCGCCGAGGAGGTCCACCGGCGCTGTACGCAGGCCCTGCTCGGCGGCGGCGGGATCCCGCAGGTGCTGCGCATCCTCGCCGACTTCACCGCCAACCCGGTGTTCCTGGAGACCCCCGACGGACAGCTGCTGTACGCGGCCGCCAGCACGGCGGGCGAGGCCGCGGCCGACCCGCTCCAGGTCTGGGAGGGCCTGCGCGGCCAGCGGGGCGAGGCCGAGCCGTCCGCGAACGCCGTCGTCGTCGACGTACCCGGCGGCGGGCACGGCACCGGATCGGTCCGGGCGCGCCTGGTCCTGCTCGGGGTCACCGCGCCGTTGCTGCCCGTGCACCGGATGGCGGCCGAACGGACCGCGGGGGTGCTCGCGGTGGTCCTGATGCAGGCCCGCCAGGAGGACGAGCTGGCGGCGCGCGGGCGCGGGGACTTCCTGACCGACCTGGCGGAGGGCCGGATCAGCGCCGAGGACGCCCCGGCGCAGGCCCGCGTCCTCGGCTTCAAGCCGGGCGCCGGGCCGCTGCTGCCGATCGTCATGCGGCTGGCCTCCGACCTCGGCCCGTCGGGGAACTGGGCGGTGCTCGCCCGCGCCGTGCTGGAGGAACTCGCCGCGGTCGGCGTGCCCGTACTGCTGGGCGTGCGGCCGGTGGAGGGGCGGGTGCCGCTGCTGGTCTCGCTGCGGGCCGAGTCGGAGCGTACAGCGGTCGCCGACCGGGTCGCGGCGGCGCTGCGGGCCGGGGTGGAACGGGCCGGTCTGGACCGGGCGGGCGCCCCGCCCGCCGTGGTCGTGGGCGTCGCGGGCGGCTGGGCGGCGGCCTCCGCGGGGCTGCGGCACGCGGCCGAGACCGCGACGGCCGCGCAGGGCCTGCCCGCCAGGCCCTGGTACGACGCGCGGCGCCTGGACATCGACCTGCTGCTGTGGCGGCTGCGGGAACAGCCGGACCTGGCCGCGTTCGTGGAGCGGGCGATCGGGGCGCTGCGCACCCACGACCTGACCTCCAAGCCGCCGCTGCTGCCCACCCTGGAGACGTACCTCGCGCACGCGGGCCGCAAGGCGGAGACGGCGCGGGAGCTGCACCTGAACCGGCAGACCCTGTACAACCGGCTGGCCCGCATCTCGGAACTGCTGGGCACGGACCTGGACGACCCGGAAACGGTCCTGTCCCTGAGCCTGGCCCTGCGCGCCCGCAGGCACGTTTCCTCTTAACGCGCGGCTCGCGCCGCTGCGCCGGACTCCGTCCGGCGGGGCCGGGCCCGCCCGCGCCACCACCAGCCCGCCCGGTACCGACGGCCCGCCACCACCAGCCTGCCCGGCGATTGAGGGCCCGCCGGAGGCGAAGAGCGGCCGCGGGCCGAAATGCGGCCTCCCGCCCGGACTCCCCTCCGGGGGCGCCTCAAACGCCGGCGAGGCTGGAGGTGGCCAGCTCGGGCGCAAGGCCAGCCCACCCGGCGATTGAGGGCCCGCCGGAGGCACGTGCACCGCACCGGACACCGCACCCCGGCACCGGCTCCGGCAGCGCTCGTTCCGGACCGGACCGGCCGTCAGGCCACCGGCTCGGCGACCAGTTCGATGACCTCGGCCGGGCCCGCCCGGAAGGCCGGGCTCGCCGCGTCCGCCTCGATCATGTGCGGGGTGGCGTCGTGCGCTGCGAGGGCCGCCTTCGACGACCAGCGCTCGATCAGGACGAACCGGTCGGGGTCACCGCTGACCCGGTGGAGGTCGTACTGGAGGCACCCCGTTTCGGCCCGCACGAGCGGCGCGAGGCGCTCGAAGGCGGCGGTCTGTTCGGCGCCGCGGCCCGGCAGGGTGGTGATGTGGATGACGAGTTGCACCGGCTGTGACATGCGGCGCAGCCTAACCGGTGGGCCGGGACGCCCCGTTCAGCGCCCCCAGCGTTCCATCAGCTCGTCGTACACGGACAGCACCTGCGCCACCGTGTCGTCCTCGGAAGGCCACGTCGCGGCCTGGACCCGCCCGGCATCGGCGAGCGCGGCCCGCCGGGCCGGGGACGACAGCAGGGCGCTCACCCCGGCGGCCAGCGCCTCCGCGTCCCCGTAGGGGACCAGGACCGCCGCCTCGCCCACGAGTTCCGGTACGCCGCCGACCTCCGTGGCCACCAGCGCCACCCCGGCCCGCAGGGCCTCCTGGGCCAGCAGGGAGCGGGCCTCCCAGCGGCTCGGCAGGACCGCCACGTCGGCCGCGGCCAGCAGTTCGGCCGCGTCGGAGCGCCGCCCGAGCAGCCGTACGGGCAGGTCCTCGTCCAGGATCCGCCGCGTCAGCTCGGCCCGCAGCGGCCCTTCCCCCGCGATCACCAGCAGCGGTACGGGGTCCAGCGCCCGCCAGGCCCGTGCCGCGTCCAGCAGCACCCCGTACCCGCGGTGCGCGACCAGGCTGCCGACGGCGATCAGTAACGGCCGTTCCACCACGCCCAGTTCCGCCCGCACCTTGTCCAGGTCGCCGCGCGCCCGCGCCCCCGGCACCGTCACCGGGGCGAGCCGCGCGTCCCGGGCCCCGCGCAGCCGGGCCAGGTCCACCTGGTCCGAGGAGGTGCCGAGGACCACCGCGGCCGCGCGCGCGACCCGGCGTTCCATCAGCCGGGCGAGCCGCCCGAGGGCGCCCCTGGCCCCGGGGCCGCCGCCGTGCCAGGTCACCACCAGGGGCACCCGGTGCCCGCGCAGGGCGAGCGCGGCGCGCATCCCGGCGCGTACGCCGTGCGCGTGGACCACGTCGGCCCCGGCGCAGGCGGCCCGGAGCGCGCTCACCGCGTCGGGGGCGAACTGCGCCCCGGCGCCGGTGAAGTCGTACTCCCCCTCCGCTTCGGCGGGCGCGCACACCGTCACCCGCAGCCCGCGCGCGGCGAGCCCGGTGGCGAGCGAGCGCACGTGCGCGCTGCTGCCCGCGCCGGCGCCGCCGAGGACTTGGACGGTGCGCAGGGGTGGTCGCCCGTACGGCTGGGCCGGGACAGGTACCGCGGAGCTGCTCACGGGCCGGGCTCCTGGAGGAGGGACGTCAGAGACGTCGCCCAGGATGCCAGCCCGCACGCGCGTTCCGGGACCATACGGGTGCGGATCCCGTACGAGAGCCCGTCACATTCCCCCGACCATCACCCACATGGGTGCGGGTCAGGGGTCCGGCGGGCACCCGGAAAGGAGGGATCAGGCGTCCGCGCGCGCCGTGGCCAGCAGTTCCTCGGCGTGTGCCCGGGCCGTCTCCGAGTCCTCCTGGCCGGCCAGCATCCGCGACAGCTCGCGGATCCGGTCCTCGCCCTCCAGGACGGTGACACCGCTGCGGGTGACGGACCCGTCGTTCGTCTTCTCCACCAGCAGCTGCCGGTCCGCGAAGGCCGCCACCTGCGGGAGGTGCGTGACGACGACGACCTGCGCGGTCTTCGCCAGCTTCGCGAGGCGGCGGCCGACCTCGACGGCCGCCTTGCCGCCGACGCCCGCGTCGACCTCGTCGAAGAGGTACGTCGGCACCGGGTCCGAGCCGGCGAAGACCACCTCGACCGCGAGCATCACCCGGGAGAGTTCACCGCCGGAGGCGCCCTTGGCGATCGGCCGCGGCTGCGCGCCCGGGTGCGGGGCCAGCAGCAGCTCCACCTCGTCGGCGCCCGAAGGCCCGTGGGTCACCACGCGGCCGCCGACCTCGACGCCTTCGCCCGAGGGGTCCTCGGTCTGCCGGATGTCGATGCTCACGCGGGCGTGCGGCATCGCCAGGGAGGCCAGCTCGGCGGTGACGGCGGAGGCGAAGAGCGCGGCCGCCTCGGTCCGCGCGTCCGTCAACGCCTGGGCCAGGCCCGACAGTTCGGACCGCAGCGCGTCCCGCTCGGCGGTCAGCTCCTCGATCCGGTCGTCGTCCCCGTCGAGTTCCAGCAGCCGCTCCGCGCCCCGCTCGGCCCACTCCAGCACGGAGTCCACGGTGGCTCCGGAGGTGCCCCCGTACCCGTACTTGCGGGTGAGCTGGGTGAGCGCGGCGCGCCGTTCCTCCACGGCGGCCAGCCGCAGCGGATCGGCGTCGAGGCCGTCGGCGTACCCGGCCAGCTCCCCCGCCACGTCGGCGAGCAGGATCCCCAGCTCCCCGATCCGTTCGGCGAGCACGCCGAGCGCCGGGTCGTGGGCGCGTACGGACTCCAGCGCCCGGTGGGCGCCCGCGACCATGGTGTTCGCGTCGACGCCCTCCGGGTCCTCCGGATTGCCCGCGAGCGCGGCGTGCGCGGCGGCCGCCGCCGAGGCCAGGGACTCGGCATGGCCGAGCCGCTCGGCCTCCGCCGCCAGTTCGGTGTCCTCGCCGGGCAGGGGCTCCACGGCCGCGATCTCGTCGAGGCCGAAGCGCAGCAGGTCCGCCTCCTGGGCCCGCTCCCGGGCCCGGGTGGTGATGGTCTCCAGTTCGCCGGCCACGGCCCGCAGCCGCCGGTGGGCGGCCGCGTACTTCTCCAGCGGGACGGCGACGGAGTCCCCGGCGTACCGGTCGAGGGCCTGGCGCTGGCGCGCGGGCCGCATCAGGCCCTGCTGGTCGGTCTGCCCGTGGACGGCGACCAGATCGTCCGCCAGTTCGGCGAGCAGCCCCACGGGCACCGAGCGGCCGCCCACGTGGGCGCGGGAACGTCCCTCCGCGGACACCGTGCGGCTGATCAGCAGGGCGCCGTCGTCCAGCTCGGCCCCGGCCTCCTCGGCCCGCAGCGCGGCGGGGGCGCCCGGGCGCAGCACGATCCGGCCCTCGACGACCGCGGCCTTGGCCCCGATCCGTACGAGCGCCGGGTCGGCCCGGCCACCGAGCAGCAGCCCGAGGCTCGTGACGACCATCGTCTTGCCCGCGCCGGTCTCGCCCGTCACCGCGGTGAAACCGGGCGACAGCTCGACCACCGCGTCGTCGATGACCCCGAGCGACCGTATCCGCATCTCCTCAAGCACGCCCCAGACGATACCGCTCAAGCCGGCGGTCCCCGCCCGCCATGCCCGGCGCCGTCAAGCACTCAGTGCGGCGCCCCGCGCCAGCCCGAGACCGGGAGGGCGAACTTCGCGACGAGGCGGTCCGTGAAGGACGCGTGGTGCAGCCGGGCGAGCCGCACCGGGACGGCGCCCCGGCGGACCTCCACCCGGGCCCCGGCGGGCAGCTCCAGCGTGCGGCGGCCGTCGCACCACAGGACACCGTGCGGGGTGCCGGGCTGGACCTCCACCGCGAGCACCGAGTCCGGCGAGGTGACCAGCGGCTTCGCGAACAGCGCGTGCGCGCTGATCGGCACCATCAGCAGGGCCTCGACCTCCGGCCAGACCACCGGTCCGCCCGCGGAGAAGGCGTAGGCCGTGGAACCGGTCGGGGTGGCGCAGACGATCCCGTCGCAGCCGAAGCCGGTCACCGGCCGCCCGTCGATCTCCAGGACCACTTCGAGCATCCGCTCGGGGGACACCTTCTGGACGGCCGCCTCGTTGAGCGCCCAGTCCCGGTGCACGACGTCGCCGTTGGTGTGGACGCTCACGTCGAGGGTCATCCGCTCCTCGACCTCGTACGCCTTGGTGACCACCCGGTCGACGACCTTGTCCAGGTCGTCGCGCTCGGCCTCGGCGAGGAAGCCCACCCGGCCCAGGTTGACGCCCAGCATCGGCACCCCGGAGCCGCGCGCGAACTCCGCGCCGCGCAGCAGCGTCCCGTCCCCGCCCAGCACGATCAGCAGTTCACAGCCGTCGAGCACGCCGGGGGTGGACTCGGTGACGAGTTCCACCTCGGGCGGCAGCGGCAGGTCCGCCGCCTCGTGCCGCAGCACCCGTACGCCCAGCCCGCAGCGCAGCAGCCCCTGGACGACCAGCTCGGCGCTGCGGATCGCCGCGGGCCTGCCGGTGTGCGCGAGCAGGAAGACCTTGCGTACTGCCGAACCCGAACCTGAAGCTGAATCTGTCACTGCGGCCCCTCCGCCACTGCACGGTCAACATCCGCCGGGTCGAGTGCCGGTGCCCCCGCCCGCAGCCACAGAAAATACTCGACGTTGCCGGAGGGGCCCGGAAGCGGACTCGCGGTCACGCCCAGCACGCCCAGTCCCAGCTTCCCCGCCTGCCGGGCGACCTCGCGCACGGCCTCCGCGCGCAGTTCGGCGCTGCGCACGACCCCGCCGCTGCCCAGGCGGTCCTTGCCGACCTCGAACTGCGGCTTGACCATGAGCACGAGGTCGGCGTCCGGCGCCGTGCACCGCACCAGCGCGGGCAGCACCAGGCCGATGGAGATGAAGGAGAGGTCGCTCACGACCAGGTCGGCGGGGATCCCGTCGATCTGCTCCAGGGTCAGCTCCCGGACGTTGGTCCGGTCCTTCACCGTGACCCGGTCGTCGCTCTGCAGCGACCAGGCGAGCTGCCCGTAGCCGACGTCGACGGCGACGACGTGCGCGACGCCGGAGCGCAGCAGTACGTCGGTGAACCCGCCGGTGGAGGCCCCCGCGTCCAGCGCCCGGCGACCCTCGACGACCAGCCCGAGCGGCCGGAAGGCGTCCAGCGCGCCGGACAGCTTGTGGCCGCCGCGCGAGACGTAGTCGGGGTCGCTGTCGTCCTCGCGGACCACGAGCGCCGCGGCGGTCTCGACCTGGGTGGCGGCCTTCGTCGCGGTCGCGCCGCCCACGGTGACCCGGCCCGCGGCGATCAGCTGCGCGGCGTGCTCGCGCGAGCGGGCCATCTTGCGGCGCACCAGTTCGGCGTCCAGTCGGCGGCGTGCCACTCCAGCCACGTTCGGTTCAGCTCCTGAGGTCGTACGGCGTTGCGGATGCGGGGGACGGTGCGTCGAGCGCGGTCAGCTCGTCGCGCAGTGCCCGGTGTACATCCTCGTACACCTCGACGTGCCCGTCCGCCGGGAGGTGGTCGGCGTCCGCCAGCCGTTCGAGCCCCGCGTCCACCGGGGCGTGGCCGGTGGGGGTGCGTACGACGCCCAGCGGCGCGGGACCGCCGGGCTCGGGCGGGGCCTCGGGCGGGGCCTGGGGCACGGCCTCGGGCACTTCGTCGGTCATGCCCCGACGCTACCCCGAAGCGGGCCACCGCCACGCATGGCTCTGCGGTACGGTCGGGATCACCATGGCGACGATCGAAGAGTGCCGCGGAGCACTCGACAAACTCTCCGACAACCTGGCCGGATCCAATGGGGACGTGCGCGGCGCGGCCGCGCTCGACCGCTCCCTGAGCTGTCACATCACCGATCTGGACCAGACGTTCACGGGCCGCCTCGACGGCGGCCGGATCCTGGTGGACGCGGCCTCCCCGCACCCCGGTCCGCCCCGCGCCAAGGCGGAGATCCGCCTGTCGATGAGCGGCGACGACCTGCTGGCGATGGTCGCGGGCGAGCTGAGGTTCGCGAAGGCCTGGGCCTCCGGCCGGGTCGGGCTGGAGGCCGGCTTCCGCGACCTGCTGCGGCTGCGCACCATGCTCTAGACCCGGGCCGCCGCCTTCGGAACCGGGGCCGCGGGGGACTTCGTACGGGCCGTGCGCGCGGCCGGGATCACCAGCGGCGTCCCCGTCTCCGGGTCGTCGATGACCTGGCAGCGCAGCCCGAACACCCGCTCCACCAGCTCGGCGGTGACGACCTCGGCGGGCGGCCCCTCGGCGACGACCGCGCCGTCGCGCATCGCGATCAGGTGCGTGGCGTAGCGGGCGGCGTGGTTGAGGTCGTGCAGCACCGCGACCAGCGTCCGCCCCTGCTCCTCGTGGAGGTCCGCGCACAGGTCGAGCACGTCGATCTGGTGCTGGATGTCCAGGTACGTCGTCGGCTCGTCCAGCAGCAGCAGCGGGGTCTGCTGGGCCAGGGCCATCGCGATCCAGACGCGCTGGCGCTGCCCGCCCGACAGTTCGTCCACGGCCCGGTCGGCGAGTTCGGCGACCCCGGTCGAGGCCATCGACTCCGCGACGATCCGCTCGTCCTCGGGCGACCACTGGCGCAGCAGGCCCTGGTGCGGGTAGCGGCCGCGCGAGACGAGGTCGGCGACGGTGATGCCGTCGGGGGCGATCGAGGACTGCGGGAGCAGACCCAGCGTCTTCGCCACCTTCTTCGCGGGCAGCGAGCCGATCGCGTGCCCGTCCAGCAGCACCTGCCCGGCCGTCGGCTTCAGCATCCGGGACAGGGCGCGCAGCAGCGTGGACTTGCCGCAGGCGTTGGGTCCGACGATCACCGTGAAGGAGTGGTCGGGGATCTCCACGGACAGGTTCTCGGCGATGACCCGCTGGTCGTAGCCGAGGGTCACGTTCCGCGCGGTCAGCCGCTGCATGGGAGTACTCCTTGGGTTCCTGTCATCGGGACGGGTCATATCCGCCCGGCCTTGCGTTCCGTGACGAGCAGCCACAGCAGGTAGACACCGCCGACGAGGCCCGTCACCACGCCCACGGGCAACTGGTCGGAGCCGAAGGCGCGCTGCGAGGCCCAGTCGGAGGCCAGCAGCAGGACGGCGCCCATGAGCGCGCCGGACAGCAGGTTCGCGCCGGGCGAGCGGGTCAGCCGGCGCGCCAGCTGGGGCGCGGCCAGCGCGACGAAACTGATGGGGCCCGCGGCCGCGCTCGCCGCCGTGGTCAGCACGATGGCCGCGAGCATGAGCAGGATCCGGGTGCGCTCCACGCGCACGCCCAGGGCGTACGCGGCGTCGTCGCCCATCTCCATCATCCGCAGCGCCCTGCCCTGGCCCAGGACCAGCGGGAAGAGCACCAGGCAGGTCGCCAGCAGCGGCCACACCTGCCCCCAGTCCCGTCCGGCCAGCGACCCGGTCAGCCAGACCATGGCCCGGGCGGCGTCGACCAGTTGGGCCTTCGTCAGCAGGTACTGGATGACGGCGACCAGCATCGCGGAGGCGCCGATGCCGACGAGGACGAGGCGGTAGCCCTGGATGCCGCGCTTGTAGGCGAGCAGGTAGACGACGACGCCGGTCAGCACACCGCCGATGACCGCGCCCGCCGCCACCTCACCGGCGTCGCCCTTCAGCACGATGATCACGACGAGCGCGCCGACGGCGGACCCGTAGCCGAAGCCGAGCAGGTCCGGGGAGCCGAGCGGATTGCGGGACACCGACTGGAAGATCCCCCCGGCCATGCCGAGGGCCGCGCCGACCAGGACGGCGACGAGCACGCGCGGCAGCCGCAGGTCGTTGATGACGAAGTCGTGGGCGGGGGTGCCGTTTCCGGCCAGGGTCCTGACTACGTCCAGCGGGGCGATCTCGAAGTCGCCGGTCCCGATGAGCAGGACGGCCAGCACCAGCGTGGCGGCGAGCAGCAGCAGGCCGACGGCCACGGCGCGCGGCTCCACCCGCAGGGAGATCCCGCCGGGCGTGCGCAGCCCCCGGGACCGCGCTCCCTTCCCTGTGGTCACGGTCTCCTTCGCCACGGTCTTCGCGTTCACAGCTGGGCCATCCTCTTGCGCCGGACGAGGTAGATGAAGACGGGCCCGCCGATGAGCGCGGTCACGATGCCGACCTGCAGCTCCGCCGGGCGGGTGACGACCCGGCCGATGACGTCCGCGCCGAGCAGCAGGGCCGGCGAGAGCACCGCCGAGTAGGCGAGCACCCAGCGCATGTCGGGCCCGGTGAAGAAGCGGACCAGGTGCGGGATCATCAGCCCGATGAAGACGATGGGGCCGCATGCTGCGGTCGCCGCGCCGCAGAGCAGGGTGATCGCCACCATGGCGGTGATCCGGGTCAGGGTGAGGTTCGCGCCGAGCGCCCGCGCGGTGTCGTCGCCCATCGCCATGGCGTTGAGCGGCCGCCCCAGGCACAGCGCGAGGACCGCGCCGACGAGGAGGAACGGCGCCACCTGCCGGACGGTCTCCATGTTGGCGGAGGCCAGCGAGCCGACGGTCCAGAAGCGCAGCTTCTCCAGCGCCTTGTCGTCCATGAGCTGTACGGCGTTGATGTAGCCGACGAGCGCGGCGCTGGCGGCCGTACCGGCGAGGGCGAGCCGCACCGGCGTCGCGCTGCGGCTGCCGCCCAGGACGTAGACGACGACGGAGACGACGGCGGCGCCGAGGAAGGCCCACCAGACGTACGCGCTCAGGCTGGACGCGCCGAAGAAGCTGATCGCGGAGACCACGGCCGCCGCGGCGCCCGCGTTGACGCCGAGGATGCCGGGTTCGGCCAGCGGGTTGCGGGTCAGCGCCTGCATCACCGCGCCGGAGAGGCCGAGGCCAAGGCCGACCAGCAGGCCGAGGACGGTCCGTGGCACCCGCAGGTCCTTGACCACCACGTCGGCGGGCGTGCCCGAGTAATGGAACAGGCCGTGCCAGACCTGGTCGAGCGGGATCTGCTTGGCGCCCACGGCGATGCTCGCCAGCGCGATCAGCACCAGCGCCGCGAGGGCGGCCAGCAGACCGGCGGCGCGCGCGGCATGGCGCGGGCGGGGGGCGGCCGCCGGGGCCGCGCTCTGTTCGGGGGGACTCTCGACCAACACGAAGGTTAGGTTAGCCTACCCTCCACTTGGAGGGTCCCCCACTCGACGCCCCCGGCCACCGCGCCCGCGCTACAGCCCCAGCCGGGCCAGCGCCTTGCCCGCGTCCAGCGTGCAGGACCCGTCCCCGGCGTGCGTCCAGGCCGCCGCGCACAGCGCCCTCAGCCCGTCCAGCGGATCGCCGTCACCACCGGAGTCCGCGCCCGCGCCGTCGCCGTCGCCGTCCGCCGCGCGCAGCTCCAGTACGCCGTCCCGCGCGGCCGCGGTCCACGCCCCGCAGCGGAAGCCCTCCCCGGCGTCCGTCACCTCGGGCTGCCCGGTCAGCAGACCCCGCAGGTCCCGGTCCACGTACGTCGGCCGGTACTTCGGCTCCGCCCGCAGCAGCTGGGCCCCGTCCGTCACCCCGGTCAGCACGAGCAGCGAGTCCACCTCCCCGTGGAAGGCGCCCTCGATGTCGGTGTCCAGCCGGTCCCCGACCACCAGCGGCCGCTCGGCCCCGGTCCGCAGGATCGTTTCGCGGTGCATCGGGGGCAGCGGCTTCCCCGCCACCTGCGGCTCGGCGCCCGTGGCGATCCGTACGACCTCCACCGCCGCGCCGTTGCCCGGCGCGATCCCGCGCGCGCTCGGGATCGTCAGGTCGGTGTTCGACGCGAACCACGGCACCCCGCGCGCGATCGCGAAGGACGCCTCGGCGAACCGGCTCCACGGCAGGTCGGGCCCGCCGAAGCCCTGGACCACCGCGGCCAGGTCCTCCTCGTCCGCCGACTCCACCGGCTCCAGCCCGCGCTCGCGCAGCGCCACCCGCAGCCCCTCGCCACCGATGACCAGCACCTTCGAACCCGCCGGCACCTGGTCGGCGATCAGCCGGGCCACCGCCTGCGCCGAGGTGATCACCTCGGCCGCCTCCGACGGGATGCCCAGCTCGGTGAGGTGCCCGGCGACGGCGTCGGGGGTCCGCAGCGCGTTGTTCGTCACGTACGCGAGGTGCATCCCGTCGGCCCGGGCCGCCAGCAGCGAATCCACGGCGTGCACGATCGCCTCGCCCCCCGCGTACACCACCCCGTCGAGGTCCAGCAGAGCCGTGTCGTACGCCTGGTGCAGACTGCGCTCGCTGCCCGCGGGCCTGGTCCTGCTCTGCCGGGTCATCGTGACCGCCCCTTCGTCCCATCTGGCCAATTACGTACTCCCCCTGATCATCCCGCATCGCGAGACGGGACTTACCATGCACCAATGACCACACCTGGTACCGAGGAACACGGAGTGCGCGACGGACTGCGCCTGATGCCCTTCCACGGGCTGCGCTACGTCCCGGAGCGCGTCGGCAGCCTCGCCGCCGTCACCTCGCCCCCCTACGACGTGGTCGTCCGACCTGACGGACTCCACCACCTGGAGTCCGCGGATCCCCACAACATCGTCCGGCTGATCCTCCCGCAGGCCGACACCCCCGACGCGCGCAACGAACAGGCCGCCCGGACCCTGCACGACTGGCTCGCCGAGGGCATCCTCAGCGCCGACCCGGAGCCCGGCCTGTACGTGTACGAGCAGCGCAAGGGCGACATGCTCCAGCGCGGGATCATCGGCGCGCTCGCCCTCTCCACGGCCGACGCCGGGATCGTGCTGCCGCACGAGGACGTCATGCCGCATGTGGTCACCGACCGCGCCGGTCTGATGCGCGCCACCTCGGCCAACCTCGAACCGCTGCTGCTCACCTACCGCAGCGACGACGACCCGGCGGCGGCCCCCGGCGCGGCGGAGATCGTCGAGGCCACCGCCGCCCGGCCGCCGCTGCTGCGCACCACCACCGAGGACGGCTTCTGCCACCGGCTGTGGGCCATAACCGACCCCGCCGAGCTGGCCGCCGTCACCGCCGACCTGGGCCACCGCCAGGCGCTCATCGCCGACGGCCACCACCGCTGGGCGACGTACCTGCGCCTCCAGGAGGAACACCAGAGCCCCACCCCGTGGGACTTCGGCCTGGTCCTGCTGGTGGACACCGCCCGCTACCCGCTCCAGGTCCGCGCCATCCACCGGATGCTGCGCCGCCTGCCGGTGGCCGACGCTCTGGCCGCGCTGGACGGCTCGTTCCGGGTCCGCCCGGTCGACGGCCCGCTGTCGGCCGCGCTGACCGCCCTCGGCGAGGCCTCCGCCCGGGGCAACGCCTTCCTGCTCACCGGAGACGGCGGCTTCCACCTGGTCAGCGATCCCGACCCGGCGCTGATCGACCGCACGGTCCGCCACGACCGCCCGGAGGCCTGGCGCCGGCTGGACGCGACCGTGCTGCACGCGACCCTGCTGGACACCCTGTGGCAGGTCCCCGACTCGGCCGAGCACATCGTGTACATCCACGACACCGAGGCCACCGTCGACATGGCCGAGCGCAGCGGCGGCACGGCGGTGCTGATGCATCCGGTACGGGAGGACGTGGTCCGGGAGCTGGCCCGCCAGGGCGTCACGATGCCCCGGAAGTCCACGTCCTTCGGCCCGAAGCCGGCCACCGGGCTGGTCCTGCGCAGCCTGGACTGACGGCCCGCCCCGGATACCAAGCTCCGGATACGACGAAGGGCGGTACCCCCGGTGGGGTACCGCCCTTCGTGTCATGCCGTGCGTCAGGCCTTGTCGCGGCCCTTGTCCTCGAACTCGCGGCCGATCTCGTCGGCGATCGCGACCTCGTCCTCGTCCTCGACCTCGTCCTCGACCGGGATCTCGTCGGTGACGTCGACGTCGGCGTCCGCCTCGGCGCGGGCCATCAGCTCGTCCTCGTCGTCCTCGTCGTCGATCTCGCGGGCTTCGGACGCCTCGTACTCGTCGTCGTCCTCGTCGTAGTACTCGGCGACACCCGAGTCGTCGGCGTCCTGGACCCGGCGGTCCTCGTCGCTGAGGGCCTCGCGGTCCTCATCGCTCATCGCGTCGACGAACTCGACACCGTCCAGCTCGGCGAGCCGGTCGGAGGCGTCGGTCGAACCGTCCTTGTCGGACTCGATCGTCTTGGCGAACCACTCGCGTGCCTCGTCCTCGCGACCGTTGGCCAGCAGGGCGTCGGCGTAGGCGTAGCGCAGGCGCGCGGTCCACGGCTGCACGCTGGCCGAGGCCAGCTCCGGGCTCTGCAGGGTCACGATGGCGGCGTCGAGCTGCCCCATGTCCCGCCGGGCACCGGCCGCGACCAGACGCATCTCGACCTGGCCGGCCTTGTCCAGCTTCTGCACCTCGGGCTCGCCTGCCATCGCCAGCGCCCGCTCCGGACGGCCGAGGCCGCGCTCGCAGTCGGCCATGACGGGCCACAGCTCGACCGAACCGGTCATCCGCTTGGCGGCACGGAACTCGGCGAGCGCCTCGCTGTACTTCTGCGTGGCGTACGCCGCGAAGCCGGCGGCCTCGCGGACCGCGGCGACGCGGGAAGCGAGACGCAGGGCGATACGGGCGTAGGCGTAGGCCTGCTCCGGGTCCTCGTCGATCAGCCGGGCCACCATGACCAGGTTGCGCGAGACCTCCTCGGCGAGACCCTTCGGCAGGCTCAGCAGCTCCTGGCGAACGTCCGGGTCGATCTCGTGACCGGTGACGTCGTCGTCGATCGGGAGGCGCTTGATCGGCTCGCGGTCGCGGTAGTCGCTGTCGCGGCCGTCACGGCCGCCACGGAACCCACCGCGGTCGCCGCCACGGTCGCCGCCACGGTCACCCCGGTCGTCACGACGGGGGTAGCTCGGACGGTCGCCACCACGGTCGTCGCGGCCACGGAAGCCACCACCCTGCGGGCGGTCCCCACCTCGGTCATCACGACGCGGGTAGCTGGGACGGTCGCCACCACGGTCATCGCGGCCGCCACGGAACCCACCACGGTCGTCATCACGACGGGGGTAGCTCGGACGCTCGCCTCCGCGGTCATCACGACGCGGGAAGCTGGGGCGGTCGCCACCGCGGTCGTCACGGCGCGGGTAGCTCGGGCGGTCGCCACCACGGTCGTCACGGCCGCCGCGGAACCCACCACGGTCGTCATCGCGGCGCGGGAAGCTCGGACGCTCGCCTCCGCGGTCATCACGACGCGGGAAGCTGGGGCGGTCGCCACCGCGGTCGTCACGGCGCGGGTAGCTCGGGCGGTCCCCACCACGGTCATCGCGGCCGCCGCGGAACCCACCACGGTCGTCATCGCGGCGCGGGAAGCTCGGACGGCTGCCACGGTCGTCATCGCGACGGGGGTAGCTCGGGCGGTCGCCACCACGGTCGTCACGGCGGAAGCCGCCGCCACCACCCTGCGGACGCCCACCACGGTCGTCATCACGGCGCGGGAAGCTCGGACGGTCGCCACCACGGTCATCGCGACGGGGGAAGCTGGGGCGGTCGCCACCACGGAAGCCGCCGCCCTGGGGACGGTCGCCACCACGGTCGTCACGGCGGAAGCCGCCGCTCTGCGGGCGGTCGCCACCACGGTCATCACGACGCGGGAAGCTCGGACGGTCGCCACCACGGAAGCCGCCGCCCTGGGGACGGTCGCCACCACGGTCGTCACGGCGGAAGCCGCCGCTCTGCGGGCGGTCGCCACCACGGTCATCACGACGCGGGAAGCTCGGACGGTCGCCACCACGGTCGTCACGGCCGCCACGGAACCCACCACGGTCGTCATCACGACGCGGGAAGCTCGGACGGCTGCCACGGTCGTCATCACGACGCGGGAAGCTGGGGCGGTCGCCACCACGGAAGCCGCCGCCCTGGGGACGGTCGCCACCACGGTCATCACGACGGAAGCCGCCGCTCTGCGGACGGTCGCCACCACGGTCATCACGACGCGGGAAGCTCGGACGGTCGCCGCCGCGGTCGTCACGGCGGAAGCCGCCGCCACCACCCTGCGGACGCCCACCACGGTCGTCATCACGACGCGGGTAACTCGGACGGTCTCCACCACGGAAACCACCGCTCTGCGGGCGGTCGCCACCACCGGTGGGACGGCCACCGCGGTCATCGCGGCGGAAGCCGCCACCGGTGCCGCCGCCGGCGGGACGCCCGCCGCGGTCGTCACGGCGGAAGCCGCCACGGTCGCCACCGCGGTCACCGCCGCGGTCGTCACGGCCCCCGCGGTAGCCGCCCCTGTCACCGCCGTCGTTACGACGAGGCTCGCGCTCCGGACGATCGTCGGGAGAGTTGGACATGGGTGTGACTCCTGTCTTCGGGGTACCGCTAGTCATTCTCGCGCAACCAACCCATGGCCGCGCTTCGGCGCAAATCGAATAAAACAAAAAAAGGACCCTTGGCCCAGCGTTGAACGCTGGACCAAGGGTCCTTTGAAAGATTGTTCGGCGGCGTCCTACTCTCCCACAGGGTCCCCCCTGCAGTACCATCGGCGCTGAAAGGCTTAGCTTCCGGGTTCGAAATGTAACCGGGCGTTTCCCTAACGCTATGACCACCGAAACCCTATCGGTTTCGAGCGAACAAGCACACTTTGTAATTATGTTCTAGCTCTAGAAACCAGCAACCGTTCGTTGCTTCAGAACTAACACAGTGGACGCGAGCAACTGAGGACAAGCCCTCGGCCTATTAGTACCAGTCAGCTCCACCCGTTACCGGGCTTCCACATCTGGCCTATCAACCCAGTCGTCTACTGGGAGCCTTACCCTCTCAAGGAGGTGGGAATACTCATCTTGAAGCAGGCTTCCCGCTTAGATGCTTTCAGCGGTTATCCCTCCCGAACGTAGCCAACCAGCCATGCCCTTGGCAGGACAACTGGCACACCAGAGGTTCGTCCGTCCCGGTCCTCTCGTACTAGGGACAGCCCTTCTCAATATTCCTACGCGCACAGCGGATAGGGACCGAACTGTCTCACGACGTTCTAAACCCAGCTCGCGTACCGCTTTAATGGGCGAACAGCCCAACCCTTGGGACCGACTCCAGCCCCAGGATGCGACGAGCCGACATCGAGGTGCCAAACCATCCCGTCGATATGGACTCTTGGGGAAGATCAGCCTGTTATCCCCGGGGTACCTTTTATCCGTTGAGCGACAGCGCTTCCACAAGCCACTGCCGGATCACTAGTCCCGACTTTCGTCCCTGCTCGACCCGTCGGTCTCACAGTCAAGCTCCCTTGTGCACTTACACTCAACACCTGATTGCCAACCAGGCTGAGGGAACCTTTGGGCGCCTCCGTTACTCTTTAGGAGGCAACCGCCCCAGTTAAACTACCCATCAGACACTGTCCCTGATCCGGATCACGGACCGAGGTTAGACATCCAGCACGACCAGAGTGGTATTTCAACGGCGACTCCACAACCACTGGCGTGGCTGCTTCAAAGTCTCCCACCTATCCTACACAAGCCGAACCGAACACCAATATCAAACTATAGTAAAGGTCCCGGGGTCTTTCCGTCCTGCTGCGCGAAACGAGCATCTTTACTCGTAGTGCAATTTCACCGGGCCTATGGTTGAGACAGTCGAGAAGTCGTTACGCCATTCGTGCAGGTCGGAACTTACCCGACAAGGAATTTCGCTACCTTAGGATGGTTATAGTTACCACCGCCGTTTACTGGCGCTTAAGTTCTCAGCTTCGCCACACCGAAATGTGACTAACCGGTCCCCTTAACGTTCCAGCACCGGGCAGGCGTCAGTCCGTATACATCGCCTTACGGCTTCGCACGGACCTGTGTTTTTAGTAAACAGTCGCTTCTCGCTGGTCTCTGCGGCCACCCCCAGCTCACGGAGTAAATCCGATCACCAGTGATGGCCCCCCTTCTCCCGAAGTTACGGGGGCATTTTGCCGAGTTCCTTAACCATAGTTCACCCGAACGCCTCGGTATTCTCTACCTGACTACCTGAGTCGGTTTAGGGTACGGGCCGCCATGAAACTCGCTAGAGGCTTTTCTCGACAGCATAGGATCATCCACTTCACCACAATCGGCTCGGCATCAGGTCTCAGCCTTAATGTGTGACGGATTTGCCTATCACACGGCCTACACCCTTACCCCGGGACTACCACCGCCCGGGCTGGACTACCTTCCTGCGTCACCCCATCGCTTACCTACTACCACCTTGGATCAGCGGCTCCACCACTTTCCTTTCCCCGAAGGGTCCGGAACGGCTTCACGGCCTTAGCATTAATGGATTCGATATTGGGCGTTTCAAAGCGGGTACCGGAATATCAACCGGTTGTCCATCGACTACGCCTGTCGGCCTCGCCTTAGGTCCCGACTTACCCTGGGCAGATCAGCTTGACCCAGGAACCCTTAGTCAATCGGCGCACACGTTTCTCACGTGTGTATCGCTACTCATGCCTGCATTCTCACTCGTGAACCGTCCACAACTAGCTTCCGCTGCTGCTTCACCCGGCACACGACGCTCCCCTACCCATCACAGCGGGCGTTGGCCCTATTGCTGCAATGACACGACTTCGGCGGTACGCTTGAGCCCCGCTACATTGTCGGCGCGGAATCACTTGACCAGTGAGCTATTACGCACTCTTTCAAGGGTGGCTGCTTCTAAGCCAACCTCCTGGTTGTCTCTGCGACTCCACATCCTTTCCCACTTAGCGTACGCTTAGGGGCCTTAGTCGATGCTCTGGGCTGTTTCCCTCTCGACCATGGAGCTTATCCCCCACAGTCTCACTGCCACGCTCTCACTTACCGGCATTCGGAGTTTGGCTAAGGTCAGTAACCCGGTAGGGCCCATCGCCTATCCAGTGCTCTACCTCCGGCAAGAAACACGTGACGCTGCACCTAAATGCATTTCGGGGAGAACCAGCTATCACGGAGTTTGATTGGCCTTTCACCCCTAACCACAGGTCATCCCCCAGGTTTTCAACCCTGGTGGGTTCGGTCCTCCACGAAGTCTTACCTCCGCTTCAACCTGCCCATGGCTAGATCACTCCGCTTCGGGTCTAGAGCGTGCAACTCAATCGCCCTATTCGGACTCGCTTTCGCTACGGCTTCCCCACACGGGTTAACCTCGCTACACACCGCTAACTCGCAGGCTCATTCTTCAAAAGGCACGCAGTCACGACCCATTGAGTAAACTCAATGAGCGACGCTCCCACGGCTTGTAGGCACACGGTTTCAGGTACTATTTCACTCCGCTCCCGCGGTACTTTTCACCATTCCCTCACGGTACTATCCGCTATCGGTCACCAGGGAATATTTAGGCTTAGCGGGTGGTCCCGCCAGATTCACACGGGATTTCTCGGGCCCCGTGCTACTTGGGAGATTCTTAAGCAAGCCGCTGATGTTTCGTCTACGGGGGTCTTACCCTCTACGCCGGACCTTTCGCATGTCCTTCGACTACATCAACGGTTTCTGACTCGCCGACCGGCCGGCAGACCGATCAAAAGAATTCCCACAACCCCGCATGCGCAACCCCTGCCGGGTATCACACGCATACGGTTTGGCCTGATCCGGTTTCGCTCGCCACTACTCCCGGAATCACGGTTGTTTTCTCTTCCTGCGGGTACTGAGATGTTTCACTTCCCCGCGTTCCCTCCACACTGCCTATGTGTTCAGCAGTGGGTGACAGCCCATGACGACTGCCGGGTTTCCCCATTCGGACACCCCCGGATCAAAGCTCAGTTGGCAGCTCCCCGGGGCCTATCGCGGCCTCTCACGTCCTTCATCGGTTCCTGGTGCCAAGGCATCCACCGTGCGCCCTTAAAAACTTGGCCACAGATGCTCGCGTCCACTGTGTAGTTCTCAAGCAACGACCAGCCACCCATCACCCCACCAGACAATCTGGCGAGTTCACTGGGGCCGGCATCGCAGAAAGCACAACCTCACGGCCGTACCTTCAGATACCCAACAACGTGCCAGGCACGATCCCCGCCGCAATCCATGCTTTCCACGCCCTAAGGCAGTACTTGCAGGATGCTTTGAGAACCGCGCCAAATAATCAACGTTCCACCCATGAGCAACCGTGCGAGTCATTCGCTCGCAGTCGGCTATATGCTCCTTAGAAAGGAGGTGATCCAGCCGCACCTTCCGGTACGGCTACCTTGTTACGACTTCGTCCCAATCGCCAGTCCCACCTTCGACAGCTCCCTCCCTTACGGGTTGGGCCACCGGCTTCGGGTGTTACCGACTTTCGTGACGTGACGGGCGGTGTGTACAAGGCCCGGGAACGTATTCACCGCAGCAATGCTGATCTGCGATTACTAGCAACTCCGACTTCATGGGGTCGAGTTGCAGACCCCAATCCGAACTGAGACCGGCTTTTTGAGATTCGCTCCGCCTCGCGGCATCGCAGCTCATTGTACCGGCCATTGTAGCACGTGTGCAGCCCAAGACATAAGGGGCATGATGACTTGACGTCGTCCCCACCTTCCTCCGAGTTGACCCCGGCAGTCTCCTGTGAGTCCCCATCACCCCGAAGGGCATGCTGGCAACACAGAACAAGGGTTGCGCTCGTTGCGGGACTTAACCCAACATCTCACGACACGAGCTGACGACAGCCATGCACCACCTGTATACCGACCACAAGGGGGCGACCATCTCTGGCCGTTTCCGGTATATGTCAAGCCTTGGTAAGGTTCTTCGCGTTGCGTCGAATTAAGCCACATGCTCCGCTGCTTGTGCGGGCCCCCGTCAATTCCTTTGAGTTTTAGCCTTGCGGCCGTACTCCCCAGGCGGGGAACTTAATGCGTTAGCTGCGGCACCGACGACGTGGAATGTCGCCAACACCTAGTTCCCAACGTTTACGGCGTGGACTACCAGGGTATCTAATCCTGTTCGCTCCCCACGCTTTCGCTCCTCAGCGTCAGTAATGGCCCAGAGATCCGCCTTCGCCACCGGTGTTCCTCCTGATATCTGCGCATTTCACCGCTACACCAGGAATTCCGATCTCCCCTACCACACTCTAGCCTGCCCGTATCGAATGCAGACCCGGGGTTAAGCCCCGGGCTTTCACATCCGACGCGACAAGCCGCCTACGAGCTCTTTACGCCCAATAATTCCGGACAACGCTTGCGCCCTACGTATTACCGCGGCTGCTGGCACGTAGTTAGCCGGCGCTTCTTCTGCAGGTACCGTCACTTTCGCTTCTTCCCTGCTGAAAGAGGTTTACAACCCGAAGGCCGTCATCCCTCACGCGGCGTCGCTGCATCAGGCTTTCGCCCATTGTGCAATATTCCCCACTGCTGCCTCCCGTAGGAGTCTGGGCCGTGTCTCAGTCCCAGTGTGGCCGGTCGCCCTCTCAGGCCGGCTACCCGTCGTCGCCTTGGTAGGCCATTACCCCACCAACAAGCTGATAGGCCGCGGGCTCATCCTTCACCGCCGGAGCTTTTAACCCCCGCCCATGCAGGCAGGAGTGTTATCCGGTATTAGACCCCGTTTCCAGGGCTTGTCCCAGAGTGAAGGGCAGATTGCCCACGTGTTACTCACCCGTTCGCCACTAATCCACCCCGAAGGGCTTCATCGTTCGACTTGCATGTGTTAAGCACGCCGCCAGCGTTCGTCCTGAGCCAGGATCAAACTCTCCGTGAATGTTTACCCGTAATCGGGTGCCCACTCGCGTTGAGCGGGACAGTCATGCCGGAATATGGCCGACCGTCCACTGCGTCCTCGCTGTTGTGGTTGCCTGCAAGCACCCGAAGGCCTCACAGGTCTTTTTCAAAGGAACCTCATCCACCGAAGTGGACGGGGTATCAACTTCTGGCGTTGATTTTTGGCACGCTGTTGAGTTCTCAAGGAACGGACGCTTCCTTTGTACTCACCCGCAGTATCACTACTGGGGCTTTCCTCCGGGCTTCGTTCTTCGTTTCCAACTCTACCATGCTCATTCCGTTCCGTTTAACCGGAGTGGAATTCGCATTTGGTGGCCGTTGGGGGCCTTGCCTTTCGGCGTGTTCACTACGTTAGCGGTTTTCCCTTGCGGCTCATAATCGAGCCACCGGCGCTGAATTCGGGCATGCCGAATTCATCCCCGTCAGGGTGATCGCAGTAGTGGGTTGGCCGCCTCCGGAGGGCTGCAGAAGCAGTGCTCCGGTTCAAGCGGCTCGGGCTACGTTAGGCGTCGGCCGGGGGCGAGTCAAGTTGAGCGGCGGCGTGGCGCATGGGCCCGGTACGGGCTCACGGTGGGGTCCCTGGTGATCCAGAACCGGTACGGATGATCCGCGCCTGCGCCGCCCACTCCGGTGCGGGGGCCCGTACTGACCAGGTCGGAATGGGTGGGGATGCCCGTAAGGACGGACAAGGGGGCATCCGGGCCGGCGCAGAGGTCGGCGCCGTCGAGGGAACGGTCCACGGCGAGGGCGGTCGCGAGGCGGGCCGGGCCTTTGGCCAGTTCCTTGTCCGTTCTGGCCGAGAGTCGACGTTTGCGGGCCAGATCGGCGCCCAGGGTGATCTCGCCGGCCCGGAGCAGGACACCGCTCGCGTGGTCCGGGGGGCCGCACACCAGGTTGAGGCTGAACCACATGCCGTAGATGAAGTAGACGTACGCGTGTCCGGGCGGGCCGAACATCGACGCGTTGCGCGCCGTGCGCCCGCGGTAGGCGTGGGAGCCCGGGTCGCTCTCCCCTTCGTACGCCTCCACCTCCGTGATGCGGAGCTCGATCGGTCCTTCCGGGCCGCGCCGGACCAGGGTGCGGCCGAGCAGGTCCGGGGCCACGGTGAGGGCCGGGCGGTCGAAGAATGCCCGGGTCAGGGGCGTACGGTCGGGGCGCGCGCTCATCCGGCCGAGCGTAGTGGACCGTCCGCCGGTGCAACCGGGGCTTAGGGTTCCGCGTTTGTAGGGGTACGTCGGTCAGTACTTCTGTCAGCACGTCCGTCAGTGACAGTGCACGTCGTTCAAGGGGAGTCAGGAACATGGGGTTCAGGAAGCTGTTCGCGAGCCTGGGTGCCGGTGGTGCTTCGGTGGACACGATCATCACCGAGCCGAACGTGGTGCCGGGCGGGATCGTCCAGGGCGAGGTCCGCCTCCAGGGCGGATCCGTGGAGCAGCAGATCCAGGGGCTGAACATCGGTCTCCAGGCCCGGGTCGAGGTGGAGGGCGGCGACCAGGAGCACAAGCAGGACATCGTCTTCGCCAAGCAGCGGCTCGGTGGCGCCTTCCAGGTGCAGCCGGGCGCGCTGCACGTGGTGCCGTTCAGCCTGGAGATCCCGTGGGAGACGCCGGTCACCCACTTCGGGGGTCAGCACCTGCACGGGATGAACCTCGGGGTGAGCACCGAGCTGGAGATCGCGCGGGCGGTGGACGCGGGTGACCTGGACCCGATCAACGTGCACCCGCTCCCGGCGCAGCAGGCGCTGCTGGATGCCTTCGGGCAGCTCGGCTTCCGTTTCCGCAGCGCGGACATGGAGCGCGGGCACATCCGGGGGACGCGGCAGACGCTGCCCTTCTACCAGGAGATCGAGTTCCTGCCGCCGTCGCAGTACCGGGGGCTGAACCAGGTCGAGCTGACCTTCATCGCCGACGGCCGTGAGATGGACGTCGTCCTGGAGATGGACAAGAAGCCGGGTCTGTTCTCCGAGGGCAGCGACACCTACCGGTGCTTCCAGGTCGGGCTGCAGTCCTACCAGGGGACCGACTGGGCGGGCTATCTGAACCAGTGGATCGCTTCCGTCGGTTCGCAGCGCAACTGGTTCTAGGGCGACTGGTTCTAGGCTCCTGTCCGTACGACGGCGCACAGGTCGGCGTACGGGTTCCCGTCAACGGAGGTTGAGCAGTGACCGACCAGAGCAGAGCGCCCCTTCCGCACGCGTTCCACCCCGAGGTGCACGCCTTCACCGTCGAGAGCGACGATCTCGCGCCGGGGGCGGACCTGGGTGACGCGCAGGTGCTGGCGGGCGGGAACCGTTCGCCGCAGCTGCGGTGGGAGGGGTTCCCGGCGGGGACGAAGAGCTTCGCCGTGACCTGTTTCGACCCCGACGCCCCGACGGGCAGCGGGTTCTGGCACTGGGTGCTCTTCGATCTGCCGGCTTCGGTCACGGAGCTGCCGGCCGGGGCGGGCAGCGGCTCGTTCCCCGGGCTTCCGGCCGGGGCGGTGCACGTACGGAACGACTACGGCACCCGTGACTTCGGCGGGGCGGCTCCTCCGGCCGGGGAGCGTCACCGGTACGTGTTCACCGTCTATGCGGTGGACACGGAGAAGCTGGGTCCGGACGCGGACGTCTCGCCCGCGGTGGTCGGGTTCAATCTGCGGTTCCACACGCTGGGCCGTGCGCAGCTGATCGGTGAATTCGAGGCCCCGGCGAGCTGAGTTCTCCGAGCGTTTGCCCGGTCCTGGTCTAAAGGCGGCCAGGACCGGGCATTTTTATTGCGTTGTCCCCGGTGGCGGGCGCGGCCAGAGTGGTTGCGGGCCCCGCCGCCAGGGTGGTCGCGGGCCTGCACACGGGAGGTGGGCGAGATGCGGGACACGCTGGTGCTGAATGCGAGCTTCGAGCCGCTGTCGACAGTGACGCTGAACCGGGCGGTGGTCCTGGTGCTCCAGGACAAGGCCGTCGTCGAACAGTCGCATCCCGAACTCCGTGTGCGCGGGGCCACCATGGACCTTCCGATGCCCCGGGTGATCCGGCTGTGCAGGTATGTCAGGGTGCCCTTCCGAAGACATGCTCCCTGGTCACGGCGGGGTGTGCTGGCTCGTGACCAGCACCGGTGCGCTTACTGCGGGAAGCGCGCGACCACCGTGGACCACGTGGTGCCAAGGGCGCAGGGGGGTGGCGACACCTGGTTGAACACGGTGGCGTCCTGTGCCGTGGACAACCACCGCAAGGCGGCGCGGACTCCGGAGGAGGCGGGGATGCCATTGCTCCGCAGGCCGTTCGTGCCGTCTCCGGCGGACGCGATGCTGCTGGCCATGGGGGCGGGTGTCCGGGAGGAGCTGCCCCAGTGGCTGGAGCGGATCGCGTAGCCGGATGACGTCCGCTGCTCGCTGGGCGTACGTGGCGTACGCACGGGGGCGTAGTTTTTCTACGTCGCTCAGCGGAGCAGCAGCTGGACGATGGCCACGAGGCCGACCACGACGATCAGTGCGCGCAGGGCGGCCGGCGGCAGACGCCGGCCGACCTTGGCGCCGATCTGGCCGCCGAGCGTGGAGCCGACGGCGATGAGCAGGACGGCCGTCCAGTCGAAGTCGGCGACGAAGAGGAAGAACACCGCCGCGACGCCGTTGACCAACGCCGCGAGGATGTTCTTGACGGCGTTGAGCCGCTGCATGTCCTCGCGGAGCAGCGAGCCCATCAGGCCGAGGTAGATCACGCCCTGGGCGGCTCCGAAATAGCCGCCGTAGGCACTGGCGAGCGTCATTCCGGTCAGCAGGACCGGACCGCCGTCGGGGTGCGGGCCGTCGCCCCCGGCGGCCTCCTGGCGTCGGCGCACGGAAGCGGCGATCCGCGGCTGGAGGACGACGAGCACGAGGGCGATTCCGATCAGGACCGGCACGATCATGTTGAACGAGTCGGACGGCAGGTTGAGCAGCAGGACGGCTCCCGCGAGGCCGCCGACGAGGGACACGGCGCCCAGACGCAGGATCCGGGCGCCCTGTCCCTTCAGTTCCTTGCGGTAGCCGATGGCTCCGCTGATCGAACCGGGCACCAGGCCGAGGGTGTTGGACACGTTGGCGGTGACCGGTGACAGGCCGGTGGCCAGGAGCACCGGGAAGGTGATCAGGGTGCCGGAGCCGACGATGGTGTTGATGGTGCCGGCGCCGATGCCGGCCGCGAAGACCGCGAGTGCTTCCCAGATGGACAAGGCCATCCCCCTTGCAAGAGTGAGTCGCCTCCCCGCCATCAAGGTCGAGGGGCCTCACTGATCATGCACGAGGGGACGTGAGTCCTAGTCGATCGGGGGCTGTTCGCGGCGGTCCTGGGCGTCCTTGCCGCCCGGGTTGCCGCCGTCCTTGCCGGTGTTCTGCGGGTTGAAGCCCGAGCCGCCGCCCATGGGGCCGAAGTTGCCCATGGCGCCGGAGAGGCCCTTGAGGGCATCGCCGATCTCGCTGGGCACGATCCAGAGCTTGTTGGCGTCGCCCTCGGCGATCTTCGGGAGCATCTGGAGGTACTGGTAGGCGAGGAGCTTCTGGTCGGCGTCTCCGGCGTGGATGGACTCGAAGACCGTACGGATCGCCTGGGCCTCGCCCTCGGCGCGCAGTGCGGCGGCCTTGGCGTCACCTTCGGCGCGCAGGATGGAGGACTGCTTCTCGCCCTCGGCGCGCAGGATCTCGGACTGGCGGACACCCTCGGCCTGGAGGATCGCGGCGCGCTTGTCGCGGTCGGCGCGCATCTGCTTCTCCATCGAGTCCTGGATGGAGGTCGGCGGCTCGATCGCCTTCAGCTCGACGCGGTTGACGCGGATGCCCCACTTGCCGGTGGCCTCGTCGAGGACCCCGCGCAGGGCCGCGTTGATCTCCTCGCGGGAGGTGAGGGTCCGCTCCAGGTCCATGCCGCCGATGATGTTGCGCAGGGTGGTGACGGTGAGCTGCTCGATGGCCTGGATGTAGCTGGCCACCTCGTACGTCGCGGCCCGGGCGTCGGTCACCTGGTAGTAGATGACCGTGTCGATGTTGACGACCAGGTTGTCCTGGGTGATCACCGGCTGCGGCGGGAAGGGGACGACCTGCTCGCGGAGGTCGATCCGGTTGCGGATCGAGTCGATGAACGGGACGACGATGTTCAGGCCCGCGTTGAGAGTGCGGGTGTAGCGCCCGAACCGTTCGACGATGGCCGCGCTGGCCTGCGGGATCACCTGGATCGTCTTGACCAGTGCGATGAAGACGAGGATCACCAGAATGATCAGAACGATGATGATCGGTTGCATGCGGTTCCCCGTGCCCTTCCGGCTGTCTGTGCTGCCCCGTTGAGCGGAGTCTCGCAGACCGGGGGCCCGCGAGTCGGGTGCTTGGTCACATGACGTCACATGACGACGGCGGTCGCCCCGTCGATCTCCACGACATCGACCCGCTGTCCGGGTTCGAAACTGCTGTCCGCGTCCAGTGTGCGGGCGGACCAGATCTCCCCGGCGAGCTTGATGCGGCCGCCGCTGCCGTCGACCCGTTCCGTGACGACGGCGCTTCTGCCCCTCAACGCGTCGATGCCGCTGCGGTGTTGGGGCCGCTGGTCGCGGTGCCTGTTGGCGATCGGGCGGACCACGGCGATCAGCGCCACCGAGACGACGGCGAAGACCAGGAGCTGTACCGGGACTCCCCCGCCGAGGGCGGCGGTGACCGCGGCGGCGATCGCGCCGACCGCGAACATGCCGAACTCCGGCATCGCGGTGACGACCAGGGGGATGCCCAGTCCGACCGCGCCGACGAGCCACCACACCCATGCGTCGATGTTGGTCACATGGTCATGGTAGGTCCGGCGGGCGCGGTCCGGACAGGGTGCGCGGGGCGGCGCTCCGGAGCGGGGCCCGGGTCGTCTCGTGAAGAGAGGGTCTAGCGGAGGGGCAGGCCCTGGGCCGTCCAGCGGTCGTTCTCGTTGCGTTCGACGACCAGCGGGAGGCCGAAGCAGAGGGAGAGGTTGCGGGAGGTCAGTTCGAGGTCGATGGGACCGGCGGTGACGACCTTGCCCTGGCGGATCATGAGGACGTGCGTGAAACCGGGGGCGATCTCCTCGACGTGGTGCGTGACCATGATCATCGAGGGGGCCAGCGGGTCGCGCGCGAGGCGGCCGAGGCGGCGTACGAGGTCCTCGCGGCCACCGAGGTCGAGGCCGGCGGCGGGCTCGTCGAGGAGGAGCAGCTCGGGGTCGGTCATCAGGGCGCGGGCGATCAGGGTGCGCTTGCGCTCGCCCTCGGAGAGGGTGCCGAACTTCCGGTCGAGGTAGTCCGTCATCCCGAGGCGGTCGAGGAACGCGCGGGCGCGCTGCTCGTCGATGTCCTCGTACTCCTCCTGCCAGGTCGCGGTCATGCCGTAGGCGGCGGTGAGCACGGTCTCCAGGACGGTCTGGCGCTTGGGGAGCTTGTCGGCCATCGCGATGCCGGCGACGCCGATGCGGGGGCGCAGGTCGAAGACGTTGACCCGGCCGAGGGTGCTGCCGAGGATGGTGGCGTTGCCGCTGCTCGGGAAGAGGTAGCTGGAGGCGACATTGAGCAGGGTGGTCTTCCCGGCGCCGTTGGGGCCGAGGATCACCCAGCGCTCCCCCTCCTTGACCGACCAGGAGACCTGGTCCACCAGAGCGCGG
Organism: Streptomyces sp. NBC_00536; assembly: GCF_036346295.1. Taxonomy (NCBI): domain Bacteria; kingdom Bacillati; phylum Actinomycetota; class Actinomycetes; order Kitasatosporales; family Streptomycetaceae; genus Streptomyces; species Streptomyces sp. NBC_00536. The sequence continues at coordinate 1,919,191 of NZ_CP107819.1, forward strand.
CCCTCGCGGACCACGGATACGTCCACCAGCTCCAGAACATCGCTCATGAGCGTGTTGTCTCCCCTTGCAGTGTTTGCAGTGTCGGTTCGTCGGTTCTCTGTGCGCCTGTGGGCGCAGCCCCAGGGGAAAACCTACGCCACTCCCGGGGGGCTCCCGTCGCCAGGACGGGTGGGGCGGGCTCCGGGGGCGGGTTACTAAGGTGGGGGAATGCTTGTGGAACCACGTTCAGGGCGGCTGGCCGCCTGGGGGAACTCGTTGTTGGCCGGCCTCGTCTCCCCCGACGACGCCGCCTTGTCGATCGTCGGCGCGGACGCCGTGCACCGGGTGGCGGGGCTGCCGGGCGAGAGCGGGCCGGTCGGGCTGACGCTCGCGCTCGGGCGGCTGCGGGCCATGGGGGTCACCGGTCTGCGCGTGGCGCTGCCCGCGCCGGGGCATCCGCTGGGCCTGAGCGGTCCGCCGGAGTTCAACGCGCGGGCGCTGGACGCGGAGGAGGCCGTGGTCGCGGTCGGGGCGGCGCTGGGGCTCGTACCGCAGGTGTCGCAGGCGGGTCCCACGGGCGACGTACATGTGGAGGTGGTGTGGGACTGCCTGCCGGTCCGGGAGGCGCCGCCCGCGGACGTGCCCTCGCTCGGCGAGGCGGAGCGGGAGCTGGCGGAGGCGCTGCGGGAGGCGACGGCCGTCCTGACCCGGCTGGACGTGGCGGCCTCGGGTCCGGTGGCGGAGGCGGCGATGTCCGCGTACCGGGCGCGAGCGGAGGCGGGGCGGGAGGTGCTGGCCCCGGGGTATCCGCCGCGGGCGGTGCGGGTGCTGTCGCTGGCACAGCGGGTCGGGCTGCTGGTGTCGCTGGCGTACGAGCGCGGGCACGGCGGGGCGGTGGCCGCCTCGGAGATGGCGGCGCGGGCCGAGGCCTTGCGGCCGGTCGAGCGCGTGGCCCGGCGGGCCCAGGTGGCGGCGTACAACGCGTACGTGGAGGAGCGCGAGCGGGGGTGAGCCCCCCGTGGGGGCCGGTCACGGCACCGGCACCGGCACGGACCGCGGCCCCGCTTCCCCAGGGAGAGTGGGGGAAGCGGGGCCGCGGTACGGGCGTGGCGTCAGTTGTTGATGCCGGTGTTGCCGAAGGCTCCGTTGAGCAGGCCGATCACGTTGACCGTGTTGCCGACCGCGTTCACGGGGACGTGCACGGGGACCTGGAGCAGGTTCCCGGAGGCCACGCCGGGCGAGTTCAGGGCCTCGCCCTCCGCGGACGCACCGCCGTGCGCCGAGGAGACACCGGCGCCGACGGCGACGAGGCCGCCCGCGATCATGGTGACGGCAGCGGCCTTCTTGATGTTCTTCACGTTCTCGTCCTCCAGTACGTCTGCCGCGGCCAGCCGCCGCGGCACGCCCTGAAGAACGGCCGCACGGGCGCTCGGGATGCGCCATGTGGGCTACATACACCCGACCGTATGAATCTCAGTCCGGGAACGAGACGGTCGGATCCGGTCCCTTCAGTCCGCGATTCCGTGCCTGACCGCCCACAATGCCGCCTGGGTGCGGTCGGCGAGGTCCAGCTTCATCAGGATGTTCGAGACGTGCGTCTTGACCGTCTTCTCGGACAGGACGAGGGCCCGCGCGATCTCCCGGTTCGAGCGCCCGTCCGCGATGTGGCCGAGGACCTCGCGCTCGCGGTCCGTCAGCGATCCGCCGCGGCCCGGGGCCGGGCCGTGCTCGTCCTGGGAGAGCAGCGCCTCGGCGACCTCCGGCTGGAGCAGGACGTGCCCGGCGTGGACGGAGCGGATGGCTCCGGCCAGCGCGTCGGGGTCGATGTCCTTGTAGACGTATCCGGCGGCGCCCGCGCGCAGGGCGGGCACCACGGTGCGCTGCTCGGTGAAGCTGGTGACGATCAGCACCCGGGCGGGGTTCGCCAGCTCGCGCAGCCGGCGCAGCGCGTCGAGGCCGTCGGTGCCCGGCATCTTGATGTCCATGAGGATCACGTCGGGTCGCAGCTCCTCGGCGCGGGCGGCGCCCTCCGCGCCGTCGGAGGCCTCCCCGACCACCTCGATGTCGTCCTGTACCTCCAGGAACGTGCGCAGGCCGCGCCGGACGACCTGGTGGTCGTCGACGAGCAGGACCTTGATCCGGGCGGGCGTGTCAGCCACCGGGGACCTCCATCTCGATCGTGGTGCCCGCTCCGGGCTCCGATTGCACGGTGAGGCGGCCGCCGGCCCCGCTCGCCCGGTCCCGCATGGAGACCAGGCCGAGGTGGCGGCCGGCCGCGCGGACGGTCAGCGGGTCGAAGCCGCTGCCGGAGTCGGCCACGCGCAGCAGCGCTCCGCCGCCGGGGGTGCGGGTCAGGGTGACCTCGACCCGGTCGGCGCCGGAGTGGCGCAGGGCGTTGTGGAGGGCCTCCTGGGAGACCCGCAGGAGGGCTTCCTCCTGGGAGGCGGGCAGGGCGCGTACGCCGTCACAGAGGAAGGTGACGTGGGCGCCGTGCGCGCGGTCCAGGACCTTGATCTGGTTGCGCAGGGTCGCGACGAGGCCGTCCTCGTCGAGGGCGGTGGGCCGCAGCTCCACGACGGCGGCCCGCAGCTCGTCGGCGGCCTCCGCGGCCAGCGCGGCGACCTGGTGCAGTTCGCCCTTGGCCCGGGCGGGGTCGCGGTCCACCAGGGCGGCGGCGGCCTGGGCGGTGAGCCGGAGGGAGAAGAGCTTCTGGCTGACGGCGTCGTGCAGCTCGTGGGCGAGCCGGGAGCGCTCCTCGGCGATGGTCAGCTCGCGGCTGCGTTCGTAGAGGCGGGCATTGGTCAGGGCGATGGCCGCGTGCTGGGCGAGGATGCCGAGCAGGGCCTCGTCCTCCTCCGTGAAGCCGCCGCCGACCCGCTTGTTGGCGAGGAAGAGGGCGCCGAGGGTCTCCTCGCCGTCGCGGATCGGCAGGCCGAGGAAGTCGGACATGTCGGGGTGGGCGGCGGGCCAGCCGCCGAAGCGCGGGTCGCGGCGTACGTCGGCGAGGCGCTCGGGGGTGTCCTGGTGGAGCATCGCCGCGAGGATGCCGTGCTGGCGGGGCAGCGGGCCGATGCGGCGCCACTGCTCCTCGCTGATTCCGTCCACGACGAACTGGGCGAAGCCGCCGTGGTCGTCCGGGACGCCGAGGGCGGCGTACTCGGCGTCGAGCAGCTCGCGGGCCGAGACGACGATGGTCTTGAGGACGTCACGGACCTCCAGGTGCCGGCTCATGGCGAGCAGTGCGGTGCTCACCGCGGCCAGCCCGGTCCGGGTTCCGTCGGCTCCGTTGCGCATGGGATCACCGTACTCGTGGCCGTGACCTGCGGAATCGGGCCTGCGGCCTAGGTCCGCAGCCCGGGTGCGGTCGGGTCCTGGGCGGAGGCGCCGTACGTCCGGAGTAGGGGGGCGGCGGGGGCAGGTCTGCCTTTCGTACGAGGGCCGCTGGTACCGAACTGCTACTCAAGGAGGAGAAGGCTCACCGTGAGCATTGCGACCGCAACGCACGGTGAGACCGTTACCCGCCCGATGTGAGCCCGCACATAGGACGCAGATCACTTACGAAGCTGCCTAGTGGACGGATAAAGACCCTGTCAGGGCTGCTGGGAGTTGGCCAGGGGGTCCGGCGCGGGGTCACCTCGGGGGCCCGTGATCCACTATCGCGCTTCGTACGTCACACCTTTGCCACAGGATTTTGCCGCCGCTAAGAATGGCTCTCGTCGCACAGCGCCGCGGATCAACACCGCCGTGGCGCTTTCCTGCGGCTCCCGCTATTCGAAGAGGTTGCTTACGCATGTCCGAGACCAGCACCCCCGGCCACAGTCGTATGACCAAGGGCCACAAGCTGTCCATCGCCGGTGTCGCCACCCTCGGCGCCGCCGCCCTGGCCTTCTCCCTCGTCCCGGCCCAGACCGGTGAGGCCGCCACGACGGTCACCGCCGCTCCCGTGGCGTGGACCCAGGCCGTGGACGGCGCGCAGGCGAAGACGCTGCAGCAGCACCTCACCGCGCAGCAGGTCGTCGCGGACAAGCAGGCCAAGGACGCCGCGAAGGCCAAGGCCGACGCCGCCGCGAAGAAGGACCGCGCGGACAAGGAAGCCGCCAGCCGGTCGGCCGCCCGCGCACCGATGTACGCGAACAACCTTGACGGATGGATCAAGGAGTCGCTCGCGATCATGAAGGCGCACAACATTCCGGGCACGTACAACGGCCTGTACAAGAACATCATGCGCGAGTCCAGCGGCAACCCGCGGGCGATCAACAACTGGGACATCAACGCCAAGAACGGCATCCCCTCGATGGGTCTGCTCCAGGTCATCCGTCCGACCTTCCTGGCCTACCACATCGCCGGCACCCCCCTCGACCAGTACCACCCGGTCGCCAACATCGTCGCCGCGGCCAACTACGCCGCCGACCGTTACGGCTCGATCGACAACGTCAACAGCGCCTACTGAGCCCTGCTCGGCCATTGACGTCACCCCAAGCCCCCATGCGCCACAGGGCGGCCCCCGGAGTTCCGGGTGCCGCCCTGTGGCGTATCCGCGTACCGGCGCCCGTACCGACGGGCGCACGGGTCACTTGCGCATGACCTCCGGCTCGTGGCGGCGCAGCAGGCGCGCCACCGCGAAGCCGCACGCGATGCCGAGGAGCAGCAGGACCGTGATGTCCAGGCTCCACTGGCCGATCGTGTGGTCCCACAGCGGGTCGGTGTTGGTGGGGTTGTCGCGGTCCCACGGCGGCATGAGCTGGCCGAGGTTCAGCGTGGTGCCCGCGGCGCCGACGGCCCAGCGGGACGGCATCAGCCAGGCGAACTGCTCCAGGCCGACCGAGTCGTAGATCTTGAAGAGGATGCCGGTGAACACGACCTGGACGATCGCGAACATGACCAGCAGCGGCATGGTCTTCTCGGCGGTCTTCACCAGCGAGGAGATCACCAGGCCGAACATCATCGAGGTGAAGCCCAGCGCCGTGACGGACAGGCACAGCTCGATGGCGGGCGGCATGATCAGGCCCTCGGTGGGCAGGTCGCGCGGGAAGAAGCCGATCGCGCAGATGACGACGCCCTGGATGGCCGTGATGAAGCCGAGGACGATCACCTTGGACATCAGGTACGCCGACCGGGACAGGCCGGTGGCGCGCTCGCGCTCGTAGATCACCCGTTCCTTGATCAGCTCACGGACCGAGTTCGCGGCGCCCGAGAAGCACATGCCGACGCAGAGGATCAGCATGATCGTGCCCGCGTCGCCGTTGAAGTGCGACGGCGGCGTCGGCGCGGCCAGGCCGAAGGTCGCCGGGATGACCGTGGAGACCACGCCCAGGACCGCCGGCAGGATCAGCATCAGCCCGATGAAGCCCTTGTCGGAGGCGATGACCGACACGTAGCGGCGGATCAGCGTCCACAGCTGGGAGCCGTAGCCCTGCGGCTTCGGCGGGCGCATCTGCTGCGCGGGCGGCATCGCGACCGACTGCGGGGCGACGGCGTCGATGTCGGCGGCGTAGAGCTGGTAGTGCTGCGAGCCCTTCCAGCGGCCCGCCCAGTCGTAGTCGCGGTAGTTCTCGAAGGCGGAGAACACATCGGCCCAGGTCGAGTAGCCGAAGAAGTTCAGCGCCTCGTCCGGCGGACCGAAGTACGCGACCGATCCGCCCGGGGCCATGACCAGCAGCTTGTCGCAGATGGCCAGCTCGGCGACCGAGTGGGTGACGACGAGGACGGTACGGCCGTCGTCGGCGAGGCCGCGCAGCAGCTGCATGACATCGCGGTCCATGCCCGGGTCGAGGCCGGAGGTCGGCTCGTCCAGGAAGATCAGCGACGGCTTGGTGAGCAGCTCCAGGGCCACGGACACGCGCTTGCGCTGACCACCCGAGAGCGCGGTGATCTTCTTGTCCTTGTGGATGTCGAGCTTGAGCTCGCGCAGCACCTCGTCGATGCGGGCGGCGCGCTCGGACTCGGCGGTGTCGCCGGGGAAGCGGAGCTTGGCCGCGTAGCTCAGTGCGGTGCGGACGCGCAGCTCCTTGTGCAGGATGTCGTCCTGCGGGACCAGGCCGATGCGCTGGCGGAGCTCCGCGAACTGCTTGTAGAGGTTGCGGTTGTCGTAGAGGACATCGCCCTGGTCGGCGGGCCGGTAGCCGGTCAGCGCCTTGAGCAGCGTCGACTTGCCGGAACCGGAGGGGCCGATGACACCGATCAGCGACTTCTCCGGAACGCCGAAGGTGACGTCCTTGAGGATCTGCTTGCCGCCGTCGACCGTGACCGTGAGGTGGCGGGCCGAGAAGGAGACGTCACCGGTGTCGACGAACTCTTCCAGCCGGTCGCCGACGATCCGGAAGGTGGAGTGGCCGACGCCGACGATGTCGTTCGGGCCGAGCAGCGCGGTGCCGGACTTGGCCAGCGGCTGGCCGTTCACATACGTACCGTTGTGACTGCCGAGGTCGTGGATCTCGAAACGGCCGCCCGGCATCGAACGGAACTCCGCGTGCAGGCGCGAGACCTGCAGGTCGGAGACGACCAGCTCGTTCTCCAGGGCACGGCCGATGCGCATGACGTGGCCGAGCGCGAGCTGGTGGAACGTGGTCGGGCTGCGGTCGCTGTACCCCGGCCCGGCCTGCTGCGGCTGCTGCTGCGCGGCGCCCTGCTGCTGCGGCACGTGCGGCTGCTGCGGCGCCTGGTACGGCGCCTGCTGGTAGGCCGGCTGGTGCTGCTCCGGCGGCGCCTCCTGCCAGTTGGCATGCGGGTGATCGGCCATCACCGGAGCGGTGACGGTCAGATTCAGCCGCGGACCGTCCTGCGCGTTGCCGAGGTGCACCGGCGTTCCCGGCACCAGTTCGGTCTGCTGGACCCTGGCACCGTGCACATAGGTGCCGTTGGTGCTGCCGTGGTCCTCGATCCCCCAACCCTGCCCGTTCCAGCTGATGGTGGCATGACGCCACGACACCCGGGCGTCATCGATCGCCACGTCACCCTGGGGGTCGCGCCCCAGGGAGTACGACCTGGACGGATCGAGCGTCCAGGTCCTGCCATTCAATTCCAGTACGTGTTCCGGCACTCCAGCCCCACTTTTTGTCCCCCGAGGATCCCCCTGACGTCAGGGAGTCTAGGGATGGCGAACATCCGGGGGAACTATTTCAGGCCCGGGGCCACAAGGGGAATCCGGGCCGGGCCAAAACCGTCTACACGGCTGTAGCGCCCGCCTGCGGAGGCCCGTTGACGGGGTCGGAAATCCGCCCGAGAGTGACAGGACCCCACATAGGGGACAGAAATCTGGGGGGGCCACCGGATGCGCTGGGGCGAGGCGGCCCTGTCCGCGGCAGGGGCCGCAGGCGCGCTCCCGGCCCGCCGGGTCCGGCCGGGACGGGGACACGCAGGAGTGTCCCCGCAGGACGAGCGGTCACCACTGGCCGCATTCCCCGACCGGCCCGCGGCCGCGAGCCGAGGAGACACTCGTGCGGGGCACCGGCCCGGCCGGACCCCGCCCGCCCCGGGCCCACCCCCTCCCCCACACCCACCGCGCCGAGCGACACCGCGTCCGCTGGGCGGGACGGGGGGTCACCCGTGCGACGAGGGAAGATACGGTGAGGTCACCATGAGCGCTTCGCAGACCTCCGACGTCCCCACCCTCCTCGTCAAGATCTTCGGCAAGGACCGTCCCGGGATCACCGCCGGGCTGTTCGACACCCTCGCCGCCTACTCCGTCGATGTCGTCGACATCGAACAGGTCGTCACCCGTGGCCGCATCGTCCTGTGCGCCCTCGTCACCAAGCCCGAGGTGGGCGGCGAGGGCGAGCTGCGGGCCACCGTGCACAGCTGGGCCGAGTCGCTCAAGCTGCAGGCCGAGATCATCTCCGGTACGGGCGACAACCGCCCGCGCGGCAGCGGCCGTTCCCACGTCACCGTCCTCGGCAACCCGCTGACCTCGGAGGCCACGGCGGCCATCGCCGCCCGGATCACCGCGATCGGCGGCAACATCGACCGTATCTTCCGGCTCGCCAAGTACCCCGTGACCGCCGTCGAATTCGCCGTCTCCGGCACCGAGACCGAGCCGCTGCGCACCTCGCTGGCCCTGGCCGCCAAGCACATCGGGGTGGACGTGGCCGTCGTCTCGGCCGGCCTGCACCGCCGGGCGCAGCGCCTGGTCGTGATGGACGTGGACTCGACCCTCATCCAGGACGAGGTGATCGAGCTCTTCGCCGCGCACGCGGGCTGCGAGGACAAGGTCGCCGCGGTCACCGAGCAGGCGATGCGCGGTGAGCTGGACTTCGAGCAGTCGCTGCACGCCCGGGTGGCGCTGCTGGCCGGGCTCGACGCCTCGGTCGTGGACAAGGTCCGCGCGGAGGTCCGGCTCACCCCGGGCGCCCGCACCCTGATCCGCACCCTGAAGCGGCTGGGCTACCAGGTGGGCGTGGTCTCCGGCGGGTTCACCCAGGTGACCGACGACCTGCGCGAGCGCCTCGGCCTGGACTTCGCCGCCGCGAACACGCTGGAGATCGAGGACGGCAAGCTGACCGGCCGGGTCACCGGCGAGATCGTGGACCGCGCGGGCAAGGCGCGGCTGCTGCGCCGCTTCGCCGCGGAGGCCGGGGTGCCGCTGGCCCAGACGGTGGCCATCGGTGACGGCGCGAACGACCTGGACATGCTGAACGCGGCCGGGCTGGGCGTGGCCTTCTGTGCGAAGCCGGTGGTCCGGGAGGCCGCGCACACCGCGGTGAACGTGCCGTTCCTCGACGCGGTGCTCTACCTGCTCGGGATCACCCGGGAAGAGGTCGAGGCCGCCGACCTGGCGTGAGCACTCCGCTCCCCCGCAACGACGGCGACGGGCCCCGGCACCATGCCGGGGCCCGTCGCGTCGTAGGAAGTACGGGAGTACGGAGGTACGGGTCAGTGGTCCTTGGGCGTCCAGAAGTCCAGCAGCGTGCCGACGCCCAGTTCCAGGGACTTCCACGAGCCGGTGAAGGAGACCACGGCCAGGGCGGCGGTCGGGAAGCCGGTGCGGGCCATCCGGGTGCGGGTGTCGCCTTCGGAGCGGCCGGCGAGGCCGTCGGCGAGGGCGTGCATGCCGGGGTTGTGCCCGATGACGAGGAGGTCGGCGACCTCGTCGGGGGTCTCGTTGAGCAGGGCGATGAGTTCGCCGAGGGAGGCCTCGTACAGCCGGTCCTCGTAGAGGGTCTTCGGCCGGTGCGGCAGGGCGTGGACGGCGAGCTTCCAGGTCTCGCGGGTCCGGGCGGCGGTGGAACAGAGGGCCAGGTCGAAGGCGATGCCGGTCTCGGCCAGCTTCAGGCCGACGGCGGGCGCGTCGGCGCGGCCGCGCTCGGCCAGCGGACGGTCGTGGTCGGTGCCGTCCGACCACTCGGCCTTGGCGTGCCGGAGGAGGACGATCCTGCGGGGTGATTCGGCGCTCATGGCTCCCAGCTTCGCATGAAATGAGCCACGGGGCGCAGGGTGTTGGGCGCATCACCCGTGCGGGGTGCGGGGCCCCCGGCGCGGTCAGCCGACGACGCGCAGGATCTGCTGGGTGACCTGGGCGAGGGGCGAGCTGTGGGCCGGAGCGGCCTGGGCTTCGCCGGATCCGGCGAGGAGCAGCAGCAGGAGGCCGAAGGCGAGCGCGGGCAGGGCCAGCACCCACCAGTGCAGGCGCGCGTCCGCGACGCCGCCGGTGCCGCGGTGGGCGGGGCGGACGGGACGGACGGGACGGACCGGACGGGTGTACAGGGGGGCCGACATGACCGCCTCCGGGGTGCTGGGGTGTTCGGCCGGGAGTGGCTCGCTCCCTTCGAATCTATGGATCCGAAGGCGCGCTTCCCATCCGGGGCACACCCCACTTCACCCTGAGCCTGACCCCCTAGGGGGTGGTGGGGTTATCCCCACCACCGCCCCGGGGTACGGGCTCAGCGGGAGGCGATGCTCGCGATGATGGCGATGATCACGGTCACGCCGAGCATCGCGCCGAGCACGACGCCGAGCTTCTTGTGGCCGTTCTGGGGGTTCGGTTCGAGGACTGGCATGCCGGTCAGTCTCGCATGCCGCATTCGTCCTCGATCGTGCGGTCCCGGCCCGCGAGGACGCCGAGGATGAGCTGGGGCACGGTCAGGCAGGCCATCACGGCCAGCGGCAGGTCCCAGCCGCCGCTGTGCTGGTAGAGGGTGCCGATGACGAGCGGTCCGGGGATGGAGATGAGGTAGCCGGTGCTCTGGGCGAAGGCGGAGAGCTTGACGACTCCGGCCGGGGACTTGGCGCGCAGTCCGATCATCGTGATGACGAGCGGGAAGGCGCAGTTGGAGACGCCGAGCAGGAGGGCCCAGGCCCAGGCTCCGGCGGCGGGGGCGAGGTAGAGCCCGAGGTATCCGGCGATGCCGAAGAGGCAGAGGGTGACGGCGATGGGGCCCTGGTTCTTCATCCGCCCGGCGAGGCGCGGGATGACGAAGGCCAGCGGTACGCCCATGACCATGGTGACGGCGAGCAGGACGCCCGCGGTGCCCGCCGAGACCCCGGCGTCGCGGAAGATCTGCGGGAGCCAGCCCATGGTGACGTAGGCGCTGGTGGCCTGGAGGCCGAAGTAGCAGCCCAGGGCCCAGGCGGTGCGGCTGCGCAGGACGCCGGGGCCGGCGTCGGGCCGGGCCGCGGGGGCGGCCTCGGCAGTGGCCGGTGCGGCCCGCAGCGCCCGCTTCTCGCGGCGGGCGGCCGCGGCGATGGCCAGCCAGGGCAGTACGGCGAGGAGCGCGAGCAGGGCCCAGACGAGCAGCCCGGTGCGCCAGTTGCCGCCGAGGGCGTCGGTCATCGGCACGGTGGCGGCGGCGGCCAGCGAGGTGCCGGCGGCCAGGGCCATGGAGTACAGGCCGGTCATGGTGCCGACCCGGTCGGGGAAGTACCGCTTCACGATGACGGGCAGCAGCACGTTGGTGAGCGCTATGCCCGCGAGGGAGAGGGCGCTGGCGGCGAGGAACCCGGCGGCGTTGGAGGCGAAGGGGCGGATCAGCAGGCCGGCCGCGACGGCGGCCATGCCCGCGCAGACGACGGCGGCCGGGCCGAAGCGGCGGGAGAGCCGGGGCGCGGTGACGCCGAAGACGGCGAAGCAGAGGGCGGGGACGGAGGTGATGAGTCCGGCGACCGTGCCGCTCATGCCGAGGCCGGTGCGGGTCTCCTCGAAGAGCGCGCCGAGGCTGGTGATGGCGGGCCGCAGGTTGAGGGCGGCCAGCACGATTCCGACGAGGAGCACCGGGCCGAGCCAGGTGGGGGCGGGCGCGACGGCGGGTTCCGGGGCCGTCGGGTGGATCTGCTCGGGGGCCGTGCGCGCGGCCGTGGGCCGGTTCAGGGTCTGGATTTCTTCGTCGGACATTGAACCATCATAGAATCATGGGATGATTGGTTGTCCACCCCGGTCATCTCACACGATGGTTTCCGGCCACGGGCTCCACTCACTCCACCCGCTGCACCGACTTCCCGAGAGGGCACCATGCCGCTGACGTCTCCCCGCCGCTCGGCGCTCGTCGACCAGGTGATCGCCCAGCTGCGCAACCAGATCACCTCCGGTGAGTGGCCGGTGGGCTCGCGCATCCCCACCGAGCCGGAGCTGGTGGAGCTGCTCGGGGTGGCGCGCAACACGGTGCGCGAGGCGGTGCGGGCGCTCGCGCACAACGGGCTCCTCGACATCCGCCAGGGCTCGGGGACGTACGTCCTCGCGACGAGCGAGCTGGCCGGGGTGATGCACCGGCGCTTCGCGGGGGCCGACCCCCGGCACATCGCGGAGCTGCGCTCGACCCTGGAGTCCTCGGCGGCCCGGCTGGCGGCGGAGCGGCGGACCGAGCGGGACCTGGCCCAGCTGGACGCGCTGCTGGCGCGCCGGGAGCAGGCCTGGGCGAGCGGGGACGCGGAGCTGTTCGTGGCGGCGGACGTGAGCCTGCACATGGCGGTGGTGACGGCCTCGCACAACGAGGTGCTGATCGAGCTGTACGCCGACCTGGGCGACCTGGTGGCGGACTGGCTGCGCGGGGACGTGGGCACCGAGCTGGCGCCCGAATCGCATCTGGACCACGGGCGGCTGATCGAGGCGATCCGGCGCGGGGACGCGGACACGGCGGCCTCCGAGGCCGCGGGCTACCCGTTCGTCTGCCTGGGCCGCGGCTGAGCCGCCCCTTCCCGCCGGTTCCCCTCCCGCCGGTTCCTCTCCCACCGCTTCCGCGGACTACTGGCGGTGGTGGCTGACCCAGGCCGAGCGGACTTCCTTCCAGCAGCGGCCGCTCAGCTCCGCCCGGCCCGCCGGGCCGATGGCGAGCGGGGCGCCGTCCCCGTCCACGTCCCACCAGCGGTCGCACTCGACGTGCAGCCGGACCAGGTCGGTCTCCGGGAAGCGGTTGTGGCAGTAGGCCTTGACCTGGGAGCCCTCGATGCGGGTGGCACAGTCGGCGCCGAACAGCTCCTCGGGGGTGCGCGCGGTGCGCACCGGGGGTTCGACGGCCAGGTCGGCCACGTTCACGGTGGCCGCGTCCGGCGCCGCCCGGCGGCCCGCCGGATCCGCGGGGCCGACCGGGGCACCCCGCCCCCCGGCTCCGGAGCCCGCGGCCCCGGAATCCGCACCCGTGCCCATGCCCGTACCCGTACCCGCGAACGCATCGCCGCCCATGGCGGCGGCCGCCGCCGTGACCGGGTCGGCCGAACCGGTCCGAGAAGCGGCCGTGGCCGGGATAAGGAGGCCGGTCAGGACGACCGAGGTGACCAGCAGCGTTACCGCCCGGCTCCGCCTCGTGCGCACTCCGTACCTCCTCCCCGTCCCGCTCGGGAAGATCCCGGCTCGGTCAGTTTGCAGGCATATGTCCGCCTTTTCGACTCGGGAAGATCCCGTCGGACGGCGTACATCCGATCGAAGAACCCGCTTCCCGGGCCGCGGACCGCGCCCTGACCACGCAAAACGGCGGCGGCCGCGCCCCCCGGAAAGGGGAGCGCGGCCGCCGCCGTACGGACGCGGTGCGGGTGTGGCCGGAAGGGTCAGGCACCCATCGCGTGCAGGCCGCCGTCCACGTGGACGATCTCGCCGGTGGTCTTCGGGAACCAGTCCGACAGCAGGGCCACGATGGCCTTGCCGGTCGGCTCCGGGTCGCTCATGTCCCACTCCAGCATCGAACGGGTGTTCCAGACGTCGGCCAGGTCCGAGAAGCCCGGGATGGACTTCGCGGCCATCGAGCCGAGCGGACCGGCCGAGACCAGGTTGCAGCGGATGTTCTCCTTGCCCAGGTCACGGGCGAGGTAGCGGCTGGTGGCCTCCAGCGCGGCCTTGGCCGGGCCCATCCAGTCGTACTGCGGCCAGGCGAACTGCGCGTCGAAGGTGAGGCCGACGATGGCCGCGCCCTCCGCCGGGAACAGCGGCTTGCAGGCCATGGCGAGGGACTTCAGCGAGAACGCCGAGACGTGCATCGCGGTGGCGACCGACTCGAACGGCGTGTTCAGGAAGTTGCCGCCGAGGGCGTCCTGCGGGGCGAAACCGATCGAGTGGAGGACGCCGTCGAGGCCGCCGAACTCGTCGCGGACGAGGCCTTCGAGGCGGGCCAGGTGCTCATCGTTGGTGACGTCGAGCTCGATCACCTTGACCGGCTTGGGCAGCTTCTTGGCGATGCGCTCGGTCAGCGTCGGGCGCGGCCACGCGGTGAGGATGACCTCGGCGCCCTGCTCCTGGGCCAGCCGGGCGGCGTGGAAGGCGATGGACGACTCCATCAGCACCCCGGTGATGAGGATGCGCTTGCCGTCGAGAATTCCACTCATGGTGATCAGTGACCCATGCCCAATCCGCCGTCAACGGGAATGACGGCTCCAGTGATGTACGCGGCGTCGTCCGAGGCGAGGAAGCTCACGGCCGCCGCGATCTCCTCGGGCTGCGCGTAGCGGCCCAGGGGGACCTGCGCGACGATGCCGGCGCGCTGTTCGTCGGTGAGCACCTTCGTCATGTCGGTGTCCACGAAGCCGGGGGCCACCACGTTGAAGGTGATGTTGCGGGAGCCCAGTTCGCGGGCGAGGGAGCGGGCGAAGCCGACCAGTGCCGCCTTGGAGGCGGCGTAATTGGCCTGGCCCGCCGAACCGAGCAGGCCGACGACCGAGGAGATCAGGACGACGCGGCCCTTCTTGGCGCGCAGCATGCCGCGGTTGGCCCGCTTCACCACACGGAAGGTGCCGGTGAGGTTGGTGTCCACGACGGAGGCGAAGTCCTCCTCGGACATCCGCATCAGCAGCGTGTCCTTGGTGATGCCCGCGTTGGCCACGAGCACCTCGACGGCGCCGTGCTTGTCCTCGATCTCCTTGTAGGCCTGCTCCACCTGCTCCGAGTCGGTGATGTCGCAGCGGACCGCCAGGACGCCCAGCTCCGCCAGGACCTCCGGCGGCTCGCCGGAGCGGTATGTGATGGCGACCTTGTCGCCGGCCTCGGCGAAGGCTCGGGCGATGGCGAGGCCGATGCCCCGGTTTCCTCCGGTGACGAGAACCGAGCGGCTCAACGGATCACCCTTTCGCTAGCAGTCTGGATACCTGAAAACCTATCGGTCGCAGGTGGTTTCCAAAGAATCGGGCTCCCACAGGGCCTCGGGACGGGGTCTGTCGAGTCCCTACAGAAAGCGGTAGGCACCGGGGGCCCCGGCGCGACATGATCGTGGCAACCGATCCACACCACGGGAGGACATCCGTGCCCCATTCCATCGACGCGGCCTTCGCCGCGCTGCCCTTGCGGGCGCTGGCCGACGCGGCCCTCGCCCGGGCCCGCGCGCTGGGCTCCGACCACGCGGACTTCCGGCTGGAGCGGATCCGCAGCGCCAGCTGGCGCCAGCGGGACGCCAGGCCGTCGGGCGGATCCGACACCACCGACCTCGGCTACGCGGTCCGGGTCGTGCACGGGGGCAGCTGGGGGTTCGCCTCCGGCGTGGACCTCACGATGGACGGCGCCGCCAAGGTGGCCTCGCAGGCCGTGGCCATGGCGCAGCTCTCGGCCAAGGTGATCAAGGCGGCCGGTTCCGACGAGCGGGTGGAACTCGCCGACGAGCCGGTGCACGAGGACCGGACCTGGGTCTCGGCCTACGAGGTGAACCCCTTCGAGGTCGCGGACGAGGAGAAGGCGGCGCTGCTCGCCGACTTCAGCGCCCGGCTGCTGCGCGCCGACGGCGTGGCGCACGTCGACGCCTCGCTGCTCGCCGTGCACGAGAACAAGTTCTACGCCGATACGGCCGGGACGGTCACCACGCAGCAGCGGGTCCGGATCCATCCGGAGCTCACCGCGGTGGCCGTGGACGGCACGACCGGCGAGTTCGACTCCATGCGGACGATCGCCCCGCCGGCCGGGCGCGGCTGGGAGTACCTGACGGGCACCGGCTGGGACTGGGACTCCGAGCTGGAGCGGATCCCGGAGCTGCTGGCCGAGAAGATGCGCGCGCCGAGCGTGCGCGCCGGGCGCTACGACCTGGTGGTCGACCCGTCGAACCTGTGGCTGACCATCCACGAGTCCATCGGCCACGCCACCGAGCTGGACCGGGCGCTGGGCTACGAGGCGGCGTACGCGGGGACTTCCTTCGCCACCTTCGACCAGCTGAACAAACTGACCTACGGCTCCTCGGTCATGAACGTGACGGGTGACCGCACCGCGCCCCACGGGCTGGCCACGATCGGCTACGACGACGAGGGCGTCGAGGCGCAGAGCTGGGACCTGGTCAAGGACGGCACCCTGGTCGGCTACCAGCTGGACCGGCGGATCGCGAAGCTGACCGGGCTGGGCCGCTCCAACGGCTGCGCCTACGCGGACTCCCCCGGGCACGTGCCGGTGCAGCGGATGGCGAACGTGTCGCTCCAGCCGGATCCGGGCGGGCTCTCCACCGAGGACCTGATCGGCGGGGTGGAACGCGGGATCTACGTGGTGGGCGACCGGTCCTGGTCGATCGACATGCAGCGCTACAACTTCCAGTTCACCGGGCAGCGGTTCTTCCGGATCGAGAACGGCAAGCTGGCCGGGCAGCTGCGCGATGTCGCCTACCAGGCCACGACCACCGATTTCTGGGGCTCCATGGAGAAGGTCGGCGGTCCGCAGACCTACGTCCTGGGCGGCGCCTTCAACTGCGGCAAGGCCCAGCCGGGCCAGGTCGCGGCCGTCTCGCACGGCTGCCCCTCCGCGCTGTTCCGCGACGTGAACATCCTCAACACCACGCAGGAGGCCGGACGCTGATGCGGATCCGTACCAAGCCCCACGAGATCGTCGAGCGCGCGCTGGAGCTGTCCACCGCCGACGGCTGCGTCGTCATCGCCGACGAGGAATCGAGCGCCAACCTGCGCTGGGCGGGCAACGCCCTGACCACGAACGGCGTCACCCGCGGCCGCACCCTCACCGTCATCGCCACGGTGAACGGCAAGGAGGGCACGGCCTCGGGGGTCGTCTCGCGCTCCGCCGTCACCGCCGAGGAACTGGAGCCGCTGGTGCGGGCGGCCGAGGCGGCGGCCCGCGGCGCGGGCCCGGCCGAGGACGCCCAGCCGCTGGTGACCGGCACCCCGGCCTCCCCCGGCTTCACCGACGGGCCGGCCGAGACCTCCTCGGCGGTCTTCACCGACTTCGCCCCGGCCCTGGGCGAGGCCTTCGCCCGGGCCCGCGCGGGCGG
The DNA here is from genome assembly GCF_036346295.1 of Streptomyces sp. NBC_00536. Taxonomy (NCBI): domain Bacteria; kingdom Bacillati; phylum Actinomycetota; class Actinomycetes; order Kitasatosporales; family Streptomycetaceae; genus Streptomyces; species Streptomyces sp. NBC_00536. The sequence continues at coordinate 1,935,771 of NZ_CP107819.1, forward strand.
CCGCGAGCTGTACGGCTTCGCCCACCACACGATGGTCTCGACCTACGTCGGCACCTCGACGGGCCTGCGGCTGCGGCACGACCAGCCCACCGGCACCCTGGAGGTGAACGCGAAGTCCCCGGACCGGAGCCGTTCCGCCTGGGCCGGCCGCTACACCCGGGACTTCAAGGACGTCGACCCGACCGCGCTGGACGCGGAACTCGCCGTACGCCTCGGCTGGGCCGAGCGGAAGATCGATCTGCCCGCCGGGCGGTACGAGACCATCCTCCCGCCCACCGCCGTGGCGGACCTGCTGATCTACCAGATGTGGTCGGCGGCGGCCCGGGACGCGGCGGAGGGGCGCACCGTCTTCTCCAAGCCCGGTGGCGGCACCCGGGTCGGCGAGCGGCTCTCCGGGCTGCCGCTGACCCTGCGCAGCGACCCGGCCGCGCCGGGCCTGGAGTCCGCGCCGTTCGTGATCGCCCACAGCTCGGGCGACGACGCCTCGGCCTTCGACAACGGCCTGCCGGTGCCCGCGACCGAGTGGATCAGCGGGGGCGAGCTGGCCCGGCTGACCACGACCCGGCACAGCGCGGCCCTGACCGGGCTGCCGACGGCGCCGGGCTTCGGGAACCTGATCCTGGACGCGGGCGGCGAGAAGTCCCTGGAGGAGATGGTCGCCGCCACCGAGCGCGGCCTGCTGCTGACCTGCCTCTGGTACATCCGGGAGGTGGATCCGGCGACGCTGCTGCTCACCGGGCTGACCCGGGACGGGGTCTACCTGGTGGAGAACGGGCAGGTCGTGGGCGCGGTCAACAACTTCCGGTTCAACGAGTCGCCGGTGGACCTGCTCTCGCGGGCCAGCGAGGCGGGGCGGACCGAGAAGACCCTGCCGCGCGAGTGGAACGACTACTTCACCCGGACCGCGATGCCCGCGCTGCGGATCCCGGACTTCAACATGAGCTCGGTCAGCCAGGGAGTCTGACCCACCTAGACTGAACGAAACAATCAGAACGCTGATGCACCAGGCAGGGAGACACGGAACCGTGACGGACATCGTCGACGAACTGAAGTGGCGCGGGCTCTTCGCCCAGTCCACCGACGAAGAAGCGCTGAGCAAGGCGTTCGCGGACGGTCCGGTCACCTTCTATTGCGGTTTCGACCCGACCGCGGCCTCGCTGCACGTGGGACACCTGGTGCAGGTGCTGACCGTACGCAGGCTCCAGCTAGCCGGTCACCGGCCGCTGGCGCTGGTCGGCGGGGCCACCGGTCAGATCGGTGACCCCCGCCCCACGGCCGAGCGCACCCTGAACGACCCCGAGACGGTCGCGAACTGGGTGAACCGGCTGCGCACGCAGATCGAGCCGTTCCTGTCCTTCGAGGGCGAGAACGCCGCGGTCATGGTGAACAACCTGGACTGGACGGCGGGCCTGTCCGCCATCGAGTTCCTGCGGGACATCGGCAAGCACTTCCGCGTCAACAAGATGCTGACGAAGGACTCGGTCGCCCGGCGGCTGGAGTCCGACCAGGGCATCAGCTACACCGAGTTCAGCTACCAGCTGCTCCAGGGCATGGACTTCCTGGAGCTGTACCGGCGCTACGGCTGCACCCTCCAGCAGGGCGGCTCCGACCAGTGGGGCAACCTCACGGCCGGTCTCGACCTGATCCACCGGCTGGAGCCGGACGCGCACGTCCACGCGCTGGCCACGCCGCTGATGGTGAAGGCGGACGGGACCAAGTTCGGCAAGTCCGAGAGCGGCGCCGTCTGGCTCGACCCGGAGATGACCACGCCGTACGCGTTCTACCAGTTCTGGCTGAACGTGGACGACCGCGACATCTCCACGTACATGCGGATCCTTTCCTTCCGGACCCGTGCGGAGCTGGAGGAGCTGGAGGCGCAGACCGCCGAGCGGCCGCAGGCGCGCGCCGCGCAGCGCGCGCTGGCCGAGGAGCTGACGACCCTGGTGCACGGCGCGGACCAGTGCGCCGGTGTGATCGCCGCGTCGAAGGCGCTGTTCGGGCAGGGCGAGCTGACGGACCTGGACGAGGCCACGCTCGCCGCGGCCCTGTCCGAACTGCCGCACGCCAAGGTCGCCGGACTGGCGCAGGTCGTCGACCTGCTCGTGGAGACCGGTCTGGTCGCGAGCAAGTCGGCCGGCCGGCGCACGGTCAAGGAGGGCGGGGCGTACGTGAACAACGTCAAGGTCACCGCGGAGGACGCGGTGCCCGACGGGGCGGACCTGCTGCACGGGCGCTGGCTCGTGCTGCGCCGCGGCAAGAAGAACCTGGCCGCGGTCGAGGTCACGGGCTGACCGTCACGGGCTGACCGCTCGTACGACGGCTTGAGGTGACACGGCGGAGGGGCCGGTACGGACGCGATGTCCGGCCGGCCCCTCCGTCATGACCCGGTGGCCGCCGCCGCTCAGGTCACCTGCCGCTTGTTGCCCCGGACCGCCATGTAGATCATGTCGCCGAGCCCGACCACCACGACGGCTCCGGCCAGTTGGAGCAGATGGCGGACCCAGTCGATGCCCCGGGTGTCGTGCACACCGATCCAGCCCGCGACGGCGTTGCCGAGGACGCCGCCGATGATGCCGAAGACGGTGGTCAGCCAGAGGGGCTGGTGCTGCTTGCCGGGCAGGATCGCCCGGGCTATGAGGCCCAGCACGAACCCGACGATGATCGCCCACAACCAATGCATGTCGCCTCCTCGTGGCGCGATGTGCGCATGTCAGCCCAGTCTCGGGCCGGTCCCACCGGCCCGCATGTCGGGTGACTCCATTCGGGCGATACCCGCCCTCCCCCACGCGAAGGGGGCCGCGTACGGTGGAAGGGTCCGGACCGGGGAGTGTCCGGCGGGCGGATCGGGTGGTGGAACGTGCTGCGGAAGAAGCGGAACGGAGCCGAGGTCTTCCGGATCACCGGGGCGCGCAAGGGCCTCGCGGAAGACGTGCGGGGCCGGGAGCGCCGGTATGTGATTTCGATGGGGATCAGGACGGTGTCGGTCATCCTGACCGTGATCCTGTGGAACGTGGAACGGCCTGTGGCGATCGTGACGCTGGTGCTGGGCGCCCTGCTGCCGTACGTCGCCGTGGTCATCGCGAACGCGGGGCGCGAGTCGGCGCCCTCGCTGCCCTCGCACTTCATCCCCGCACCTGTGCACCCCGCACTGGAGCCGGGAAACCTCAAGAAAAGCTCAGATCAATCATGAAGTTCCGGTGCACCGCACCGGGTCCTGCGTGACATACTGCCTACGCGCTCCGCATCCCCCGTCGGAGCGACGGACCGACGCCGGGCAGCTCCCCCCGTGGCTGCTCGGCGTCGCCCTTCCGTTCACATGGTTTGTAGGGTTGAGGCTGTGAACTCCCCTGATGCCTCCCCCAGCGCCTCCCCCTCGAACGAAACCCCCCTCTGCTCCGGCAAGGGCTGCCGCGACGCCGCCGTGTGGGTCCTGGCGTGGAACAACCCGAAGCTGCACACTCCGGAGCGGCTCAAGACCTGGCTCTCCTGCGAGGAGCACCGGGAGCACCTGACCCAGTTCCTGAGCATCCGCGGATTCCTCAAGGACGTCGTGAAGCTCGACGAGTGGGTACAGCCGGAGGGCTCGGAACGGCCGTCCTGACGACGCCGTTCCGAGCCCTCCGTCCGCCTGTGTGCCGGCCGTCAGCCGCCGATCGCCGACATGGGGCGGTCGGGCTGGAGGAAGGAGGGGTCGTCGAGGCCGGAACCGGCCTTCTTGCCCCACATCGCCACCTTCCACAGCCGGGCGATCTCCTCGTCCGGGGCGCCCGAGCGCAGCGCGGCCCGCAGGTCCGACTCCTCGGTGGCGAACAGGCACGTACGGACCTGGCCGTCGGCGGTGAGCCGGGTGCGGTCGCAGGCGCCGCAGAACGGCCGGGTGACGGAGGCGATGACGCCGACGGTGGCCGGGCCGCCGTCGACGACCCAGCGCTCGGCCGGGGCGGAGCCGCGTTCGTCGGCGCCCTCCTCGGTGAGCGTGAAGCGGGTGCGCAGGGACGCGAGGATGTCACCGGCGGTGATCATGCCGTCGCGCTTCCAGCCGTGCTGGGCGTCGAGCGGCATCTGCTCGATGAAGCGCAGTTCGTACGCGTTCTCCACGGCCCAGGCGAGCAGGTCGGGGGCCTCGTCGTCGTTCAGTCCGGGCATCAGGACGGCATTGACCTTGACCGGGGTGAGCCCGGCCTCGCGGGCCGCGGCCATGCCCTCGATGACGTCCTTGTGCCGGTCGCGGCGGGTGAGGGTCTTGAAGACCTCGGGCCGCAGGGTGTCGAGTGAAACGTTCACTCGGTCCAGGCCGGCGGCCTTGAGGGCGGCGGCGGTGCGCTTGAGGCCGATGCCGTTGGTGGTGAGGGACATCCGGGGGCGCGGCTCCAGGGCCGCGCACTGCTCGACGATCCCGACGATGCCGGGGCGGAGCAGCGGTTCCCCGCCGGTGAAGCGGACCTCGGTGATGCCGAGGCTGGTGACGGCTATGCGGATCAGCCGGACGATCTCGTCGTCGGTGAGCAGGTCCGGCTTGCCGAGCCACTGCAGTCCCTCTTCGGGCATGCAGTACGTGCACCGCAGGTTGCACCGGTCGGTGAGTGAGACGCGCAGGTCAGTAGCCACGCGGCCGAAGGTGTCGATGAGCACTGTGGGCCCCCTCCCCTGTCCGGTTTTATAGAGGTTCGCTCTGCATTGGATGGGTGCAAGCGTTGTCTTCGAGCCTACGCGACACCCGTGCCCCGTAGGGCTGCCCAAAGGAACGAGACGCGGCGTGGCCGTGTCGTAGGGAACTACGACACGGCCACGCTGGGTGTTCGGTCCATCTCACGTGATCACGGGGTCAGTGTGCGCCCGTGCCGGTGAGGGACCGTACCTCCAGCTCCGCGAACTTTTCCGCGTCGGCGGGCTCCTTGGACAGCAGGGTGCCGAGCCAGCCGAGGAGGAAGCCGAGCGGGATGGAGATCAGGCCCGGGTTCTCCATCGGGAACCAGTAGAAGTCGGCGTTCTTGAACATCGAGGTGGGCTTTCCGGACACGACCGGGGAGAACAGCACCAGGACGACCGACGAGATCAGGCCACCGTAGATGGACCACAGCGCGCCCTGGGTGGTGAAGCGCTTCCAGAAGAGGCTGTAGAGGATCGTCGGGAGGTTGGCGGAGGCCGCGACCGCGAAGGCGAGGGCGACCAGGCCGGCCACGTTCATGTCGCGGGCGAAGGCGCCGAGCAGGATGGCGGCCGCTCCGATGAAGACCGTGGACCAGCGGGCGGCCTTCATCTCCTCCTGCTCCGTGGCCTTCCCCTTGCGGATCACGTTCGCGTAGATGTCGTGCGCAAAGGACGAGGAGGAGGCGAGGGTGAGGCCCGCGACCACGGCGAGGATGGTGGCGAAGGCGACCGCCGAGATGACGGCGAGCAGCACCGCGCCGCCGGTGGTGCCGACGCCGCCGCCCAGGTACTCGGCGAGCTGCGGGGCGGCCGCGTTGCCCGCCGGGTTCTTCGCCTTGATCTCCTTCGGTCCGATGAGGGCCGCCGCGCCGAAGCCCAGCGCGATCGTCATCAGGTAGAAGGCGCCGATGATGCCGATGGCCCAGTTCACGGACTTACGGGCGGCCTTCGCGGTGGGCACGGTGTAGAAGCGGATCAGGATGTGCGGCAGGCCCGCGGTGCCGAGGACCAGGGCGAGGCCGAGCGAGATGAAGTCCAGCTTGGAGGTGCCGGTCGCGCCGTACTTCAGCCCGGGCTCCAGGAACTTGCCGCCCTTGCCGCTCTTCTCCGCGGCGGTGCCGAGCAGGTCGGAGATGTTGAAGTGGAACTTCAGCAGCACCAGGAAGGTCATGAGCAGCGCGCCCGCGATGAGCAGCACGGCCTTGACCATCTGCACCCAGGTGGTGCCCTTCATGCCGCCGACCGTGACGTACACGATCATCAGGACGCCGACCAGCGCGACGATGAGGATCTTGCCCGCGTCGCTGGTGATGCCGAGGAGCAGGGAGACCAGGACGCCCGCTCCCGCCATCTGCGCGAGCAGGTAGAAGATCGAGACGACGATGGTGGAGGCGCCCGCGGCGGTGCGCACCGGGCGCTGGCGCATCCGGAAGGCGAGCACGTCGCCCATCGTGTAGCGGCCGGCGTTGCGCAGCGGCTCGGCGACCAGGAGCAGGGCCACCAGCCAGGCGACGAGGAAGCCGATGGAGTAGAGGAAGCCGTCGTAGCCGAAGAGCGCGATGGCTCCGGCGATGCCGAGGAAGGACGCGGCGGACATGTAGTCGCCGGAGACCGCGAGCCCGTTCTGGAAGGCGGTGAACTGGCGGCCGCCCGCATAGAAGTCGGAGGCGCTCTTGGTCTGGCGTCCGGCCCAGACGGTGATGCCGAGGGTCGCGGCGACGAAGACCGCGAAGAGGGTGATGATCAGCGGCCGGTGCTCGGTGGTCGAGCCGACGGCGAGCTGGATCACGGCGTGGCTGCTCATGCGTCGGCCTCCATGCGGGACTTGATGGCCTCGGCCTTGGGGTCGAGCTTCGCCGAGGCGTGCCGCGAGTAGAACCAGGCGATGAGGAAGGTGCTGAGGAACTGGGCGAGGCCGAAGACCAGGGCGACGTTGACGTTGCCGAAGAGCTTGGTCCCCATGAAGCCGCCCGCGTAGTTCGACAGGAACACGAACAGCAGGTACCAGGCGATGAAGCCGATGGTGAGCGGGAAGGCGAAGGAGCGGTGGGAGCGGCGCAGGGCGGCGAACTCGGCGCTCTGCTGCACCTGGACGAACGCCTGGGCCGTGGGGCCCGCCGGGCTCGGGAAGCCGGCCGGTCCGGGATCCGCGCCGTCGGGGGGCGGCGCTGTCTGCGAGGTCACGGGCGGCTCTCCTTGGGACGTGTGCGCGGTGGGGACGACGGACAAGACGACCTCCATGAGGGGGGTGGTGGTGCCGAGCCCCCCTGTCAACGGCACGGCCGGCGCGTCGGGACGGTTCAACACCCGCTGAATCTTCGGAGAGTGGGCTTCCGGATCGGTTTCCCGGGGGACTGATTTGTCGAACTGATGGCGCGGAGCAGAACACCGGCGCTAGCTTCACCTGTCATGAACCCGTCGTGACGCAATCCGCGTCACGACGGCTTTTTCACGGATGATGTGGAGAACCCATGGCTCATCTGGGAACCGCCCGCCGGCGCGCGCTCGCCGTGCCGGTCGGCCTGGTGCTCACGGCATCGCTCGCCTTCCTCCCGTCGGTCGCGGCCTCCGCCGCGCCGCTGGAGCAGGCGGCCGCGGCCACGCCCGCCACCACCGGACCGGACCTGTCGTATGTGGTGAACCTGACCACCTACGCCTCGGCCAAGGAGGGGCAGAAGGCCGTCGAGCGGGCCGGTGGCACGGTGGTGACGGCCTATGAGCAGATCGGGGTCGTCGTCGCGCACTCCCAGAACCCCGACTTCGCCAAGACGCTGCGGGCCCAGCGCGGTCTCGTGGTCTCGGCGGGCGCCACCCGTACGGCCCCGCTCAAGGCGGTGCAGACCGACGAGGAGGGCACCACCCAGAAGCTCAGCGCGGCGGACGCCGCCAAGGCGGCGGCGGCAGCGGCGCCGGGCGAGGAACCGCTGGAGCCCAACCAGTGGGACCTGCGGGCGATCAAGGCCGACCAGGCTCACAAGATCAACGATGGCAGCCCGGACGTCACGGTGGGCGTCATCGACACGGGTGTGGACGACACCCACCCCGATCTGGCGGCCAACTTCTCCAAGGGACAGTCCGCCAACTGTGTCGGCGGCACCGCCGACACCACCGACGGCGCCTGGCGCCCGTACGCCGACGGCAGCGACCACGGCACCCACGTGGCCGGGACCATCGCGGCCGCCCGCAACGGCATCGGCATCACCGGAGTGGCCCCCGGGGTGAAGGTCGCCGCGATCAAGGTGGCCGAGCCCGGCACCAACCTGTTCTTCGCCGAGGCGGTCATCTGCGGGTTCGTGTTCGCCGCCGACCACCACATCGCGGTGACGAACAACAGCTATTACATGGACCCCTGGTACTTCAACTGCACGACGGACGACGACCAGAAGGCACTGGTCGAGTCCCTCACCCGGGCGAGCCGCTACGCCGAGCGCAAGGGCACCCTGACCGTGGCCGCGGCGGGCAACGAGAACTGGGACCTGGCCGCGCCCTCGATCCTGGACGGGACCAGCCCCGACGACGCGACCCCCGTGCCGCGCACCGTCGACCCCAAGGCCTGCCCCTCCCTGCCCGCGCAGCTGCCGGGCGTGGTCACGGTGACGGCCACCGGTGACCAGGGCCTGCGCTCGTACTACTCCAGCTACGGGCTGGGCGTGGCCGATGTGACCGCGCCGGGCGGCGACAAGTGGCAGATCCCGGCCACCCCGGACGCCAACGGGCGGGTCCTGTCGACCCTGCCGGGCGGCGGCTACGGCTACAAGCAGGGCACCTCGATGGCGACCCCGCACGTGGTGGGCGTCCTCGCGCTGCTCAAGAGCAGGCACCCGTGGGCCTCGCCGGCGCAGCTCCAGGCGCTGCTGAAGGTGCAGGCGGACAAGAAGGCCTGCCCGGAGAAGATCTACGACGCGACCGGCGCCCTCGTGGACGCGGCCACCTGCACCAGCAAGTGGGGCCAGACGAGTTACTACGGCGCGGGCATGGTCAACGCCCTCGACGCGGTGAAGTAGCCGAGCCGAACGAAGGAGGGGCCGGGCGGGAAGGTTCCCGCCCGGCCCCTCCCCGTTCCAGGTCCGTCAGGCCTTGATCATGACCTTGAGGGCGCTGCGGTCGTCCATCGCGCGGTAGCCGTCCGGCACCTCGTCCAGGGCCACGGTCCGGTCGAAGACGGGCGCCGGGTCGATCGTGCCGTTCAGCACGTCCGCCAGCAGCTCCGGGATGTAGGCGCGGACCGGGGCCACACCGCCGCGCAGGGTGATGTTCCGGTCGAACATGACCCCGAGGTCCAGGCCCGTACCGCTGCCGTGCGGCACGCCGACGTAGCCGATGGCCCCGCCGTCGCGGGTGATGTTCACGGCGGTCCGCATGGACTGCTCGGTGCCGACCGCCTCGATGACCGCGTGCGCGCCCTGGCCGCCGGTCAGCTCCCGCACGGCCGCCTCGGCGGCCTCGCCGCGCTCGGCCACCACGTCGGTGGCGCCGAAGAGCTTCGCGATGTCGGTACGGGCCGTGTGGCGGCCGAGCGCGATGATCCGCTCGGCGCCGAGCCGCTTGGCGGCCAGGACGCCGCACAGGCCGACCGCGCCGTCGCCGACGACGGCGACCGTGGAGCCCTTGCGGACGCCCGCGCCCAGGGCCGCGTGGTGGCCGGTGCCCATGACGTCGGAGAGCGCGAGGAGCCCGGTGAGCAGGTGCTCGTCGGAGGCGGCCGCGGCGGGCAGCTTCACCAGGGTGCCGTCGGCGTACGGGACGCGGACGGCCTCGCCCTGGCCGCCGTCGAAGCCGACCGAGCCCCAGAAGCCGCCGTGCACGCAGGAGGTGTGCAGGCCCTCGACGCAGTAGTCGCAGGTGCCGTCGGACCACATGAAGGGGGCCACGACGAGGTCGCCCGCGCGCAGGCCGGAGACCGCGGAGCCGGTCTCCTCGACGATGCCGAGGAACTCGTGCCCGATGCGCTGGCCCGGCTGGCGCTTGGCCTCGCCGCGGTAGGCCCACAGGTCGCTGCCGCAGATACAGGCGCGCAGCACGCGCACGACGGCGTCTTCGGGCCGCTGGACCGCTGCGTCGGGCACCTCCTCCACGCGGATGTCGTGCGGGGCATGGATGACGGTGGCGCGCATGGTGCGGTCCTTCTGTGGCTTCAGGGGAGCGGGGTGGTGGTACCGGTCGGATAGTTCAGACCGGTACTACTTCCCTACGGTACGCCCGGTCGGCGGCGAGGGCCCCCTCGGCCAGCAGGCACTGGGCCGCAGCGTAGGTCGCCATGATCCAGAAGTCGGGCCGGGGCGGCTGCGGCCACTCGGCGACCCCGGTGGCGATCAGCGTGTCGGAGAGCAGGAACAGCGCCCCGCCGAGCCCGGCCCGGCGCCCCAGCGCCCCGGACCGCCAGGCCATCGCGGTCAGCAGCAGGCTGTATCCGGCGACCGGGATCCGCAGGCCCTCCGGGAGGTCCCCCCAGAGCAGCGACACGGTCCCCACGAGCGCGAGGCCGTACGCCGCCCCGGCGAGCGGGGAGGCCGTACGCCGCCCGAAGAGCACCAGGTAGCAGATGTGCCCGGCGGCGAAGGAGCCCATGCCGACGAGGAAGGCGGGGGCGGCGTCGGAGAGCAGCGCGAGGTCCCCGCCCCACCCGAAGAGCAGCGCGGCGAACAGCGCCCGGGGCGCGCCGCGGGTGAGGACGTGGGCGATGAGCAGGGGCATCAGCAGGGGCTTGAAGATCAGGTGCCCGGTGTGCCAGCCGGCGAGCAGGGACCCGAGGTCGGCGGCGGTGGCGACGGCGAAGCAGACGAGGGCGGCCGGGCCGAGGGCGGCGGGGCCGGTGCGCGGGGCGCTCACGCGGCGGGCTCGGCGGAGGCGGGCGCGGCCGTCGGGGCGGAGGACGCGGGCGCGGAAGCGGCGGCCGGGGCGGTGACAGCGGTGGGAGCGGCCGCCGGTTCCGGCTGCCAGCCCGGGCCGCGGAAGACCCGCCCGGCGCGCTCGCGCCAGCTGGTGGCGGCCCGTACGTCCCGGGCGATGGCGGCGTACTCGTGCGTGGCCACCCGCAGCGGGTTGTAGGTCGCGATGTTCTTGGTGAGGCCGAATGCGGGGCGCTCGGTCTCCCCCACCCAGGAACCGAAGATCCGGTCCCAGACGATCAGGATCCCGGCGAAGTTGCGGTCGAGGTAGCCGCCCTGCGAGGCGTGGTGGACGCGGTGGTGGGAGGGGGTGTTGAAGACATACTCGACGGGCCGGGGCAGCTTGTCGATGCGCTCGGTGTGGATCCAGAACTGGTAGACGAGGTTGACGGAGTAGCAGAAGGCGACGGCGGCCGGGTGCACGCCGAGGGCGATCATCGGCAGGTAGAACGGCCAGGAGGTCCAGCTGGTCCAGGGCTGGCGCAGCGCGGTGGTGAGGTTGAACTTGCGGCTGCTGTGGTGCACCACGTGGCAGGCCCACAGGACGCGGATGACGTGGTGGCCGCGGTGCTGCCAGTAGTACAGGAAGTCCTGCGCGAGCAGCATGAGCGGCAGGGTCCACCACAGGACGGGGACGCGCAGCGGGGTCAGCTCGTAGACCGCGGCGTAGATCAGGGCGATCGGGATCTTCCACGCGAAGTCGAAGGCGAGGCTGCCGATCCCCATGCCGAGGCTGGTGACGGCGTCCTTGGTCTCGTACCCGGCGGCGTCCTCGTCGGGATGGAGCCGGTAGCTCACCAGCTCGACCACGGTGAGCAGCACGAAGGCAGGTATGGACCACAGCACGACATCGGGCAGGTTCGGCATGCCCGCACCATAGAGGCGCGTTCCGCCGGCCGCTAGATGTTGTTACCGATCGGTATCCATCGGTGTTACCGGCGGTACCGGAGATACTGTCCGACCGGGGCGGGGAGGCCATGTGAGCGGGTTAGAGGCGGTTCTGTTCAAAGTCGCGGGCACGGCGGTCGGAGCGCTCGTGAAATCGCTCCTGGCGCAGGCGCCGGGGGCGGGCACCACCGGCGGTCCGGCCCGCCCGGCGCCGCGCTGGCGCCGCCCGGAGGAACTGGGCGAGGCGGAACTGGCCCACCTCACCACCACCCTCGCCGAGCGCCTGCACACCCCCGGCGCCCGGCTCCCCGCGCACGAGCGGCTGGCCGCGCTGGACGCCGTACGCGACGCCTTCGGCGGACTCGGCCCGCTGGACCCGGACGCCCTCTTCGCCCTCGACCTCGACCCGGTCCGGCTCGCCGCCGCCCTGCCCGGACCGCCGCCGTACCTCGGCGACGCCGCGCGGGCGCTCTACGGGGAGCTGCTCGACCTCTGCTGCCGCCACGCGGTCGAGTACATGACCACCCTGCCCTCCTTCGCCGCCCGCGCCGACCTGGAGCTGATCCGGCGCGCGGGCGGCCTCGGGCGCGCCCTGGAATCCGTACGGGACCGGCTCGGGCCCGCGCCCGGATCAGTGACGGCCGACTTCGAGGAGCGGTACGCGGCCTACCTCGCGACGGCGCACGGCCGCCTGGAGCTGTACGGGCTGACCTTCAGCCAGGCCCGCCAGGAATGGCCGCTGGACCTGGCCTACATCAGCCTCTCGGTCAGCGGCGACCAGCCGTACGAGGAGCTGGGACGGCAGGCCGTGACCACCGTCGAGACGGCCCTGAGCACCAGCGGGCGGGTGCTGCTGCGCGGACCGGCGGGATCCGGCAAGAGCACCCTGGTGCAGTGGCTGGCGCTGAACGCGGCGCGCCGCAGCTTCGGCCCGGAACTGCGCGAACTCAACACCCACGTCCCCTTCGTGCTGCGGCTGCGCTCCTTCACCTCCCGGGACGCGCTCCCGATGCCGGAGGAGTTCCTGCGCGCCTGCGGGGTCCCCGTCCACGGGGAGGCGCCGCCCGGATGGGCCAGCTCGGTGCTGCGCGCCGGACGGGCCCTGGTCCTGATCGACGGGGTCGACGAGGTCCCGCAGCGGCTGCGCAACCGCACCGAGGCCTGGATCTGGTCGTTGATCGACGCCTACCCCGAGTCCCGCTTCATCGTCACCACCCGCCCCTCCGCCGTCCGCGACGACTGGCTCTCGGGCCACGCCTTCACCCCGATGACCCTGCTGCCCATGGAACGCGCCGACATCCAGGCGTTCCTGACGCACTGGCACGACGCGGCGCGCGCCGAATGCGCCTCCGTCGAGGGCCGGGCCGAACTGGACCGCTACGAGGCATCCCTCGGCCAGGCCGTGCGCCTGCGCCGGGACCTCGGCCGGCTCGCCACCAACCCGCTGATGTGCGCACTGCTGTGCGCGCTCAACCGGGACCGGCACATGCACCTGCCGCGCGCCCGCAAGGAGTTGTACGACGCCGCGCTCGACATGCTGCTCGTCCGGCGGGACAGCGAGCGGGAGATCATCGGCGTCGAGGGGGTCTACCTCACCCGGGACGAACAGACCCTGCTGCTCCAGCGGCTCGCCTACTGGCTGATCCGCAACGGCCAGGTCGAGGCGGACTGCGACGAGGCCGTGGAGATGGTCGACGAGTGGCTGGACGCCATGCCGCAGGCCCGCGCCCAGGGCAGCGCCCGGCAGGTCTTCCGGCACCTGCTGATCCGCAGCGGGCTGCTGCGCGAACCGGTCCCGGGCTCGGTGCACTTCGTCCACCGCACCTTCCGCGACTACCTGGGCGCCAAGGCGGCCGTCGAGGCCCGGGACTTCGGCGTCCTGGTCCGCAACGCGCACGAGGACGACTGGTACGACGTCATCCGGATGGCGGTCGGCCACGCCCGGCCCGACGAACGGGCCCGGATCCTCCTGCAGTTGCTGCGCCGGGCCGACCGGGTCAAACGGGACCGCAGCAGACTCGTGCTGCTCGCCGCGGCCTGCCTGGAGCACGCCCCGGAGCTGGATCCGGAGGTGTGGCGGGAGGTGGAGACCCGCACCGCCCACCTGCTGCCGCCCCATTCGGTGCGCCAGGCCGAGGAGCTGGCCAAGGCCGGTGAGCTGGTCCTGGAGCTGCTGCCGGAGCCCGCCGACCTCACCGAGGACGAGGCGGCCGCGACGATCCGCACCGCCGCGCTGGTCGGCGGGGACCGGGCGCTCCAGGTGATCGCCGGGTTCCGGCGGGACGACCGCTTCGAGGTGAGCCACGAGATCTGCGGATCGTGGAGCCTGTTCCCCACCGACGACTTCGCGGACGCGGTGCTCGCCGACGCCCCCGTCCGCACGGCGCACCTGCACATCAGCACCCCCGGTCAGCTGGCCGCCTTCGACCGGCTCCCGCACATCCGGCGCGTGCACCTCACCTGGGACCAGGGGGTGCCCCCGGCGCTCACCCGGCGCCGGGACCTGGAATGGCTGGTCCTCCAGCGCAACCCCGGGCTGACCGGCCTGGCGGAGCTGACGGACCTCCCGGCCCTGCGCCACCTGGGGGTCTACGACTGCCCGAACCTCACCGACATCGAGGCGGTCGCCGAACTCCCGGCGGACAGCCTCGCCTTCGGGTACCTGCGCGACGGCCTCCCGCTCGCCCCACTGGCCGGGGTCCCCGGGCTGCGCTCGCTGGTGATCGGGTACGAGCCCCAGGAGCGGCGGATCGGGGACGTCCCGGCCGCCGGAACCCTGACCTCGCTGTCCCTGTGGCAGGGGGCGCGCGGGCTGACCCTCGACGGGATCGACCGCTGGCCGGGGGTGGAGAGCCTGACCATCGCCGGGCCCTGGCAGTACCGGCAGCTGGTCGACCGCCAGCCGCTCGGGGGCCTGCGGAGCCTGCAGATCCGGCACACCGGGCCGGTGTCGGTCGGCGCCCTCGTGCCCTACCGGTGGCTGACCGAACTGCACCTGTCCCGGTGCGGGATCGAGGGGACGCTGGAGGCCGTGGCCGAATTCCCGGCGCTGCGGCGGCTGGTGCTGACCGAGTGCTCCGGCGTGGTCGACCTCGCCCCGCTCGCCGCCCTGGACGGGCTGACCGTCGAGGTGGACCGGCGGACCAGCTTCACCGGGGCGGACCGGGTCCCGCCCGAGCGGCTCAAGTACATCGGCACCTGAGCCGCCGACTGCGGGCTACGGGCTACCAGACGCGCACCGACGCGCCGCGCGCGAAGGCCGGGCTGGTGGCCTGCGGCGGGATCTCCGTGAGGGGCTCGGCGATCTCCGAGACGAGCGGGCCGTGCTCGGCGGCCAGCTTGTCCAGGAGGGTCAGGTCGAAGCCGTACACCCGGGCCGCGTTGCCCCCGGCCATGGCCGCCACCTCGGCCCGCGGGAGGCCCGCGTAGGCGATGCGCAGGCCCTCGCGGGAGAAGGGGGTGGTGCCCTCGTCGTGGGGGTAGTCGCTGCCCCACATGATCTTGTCGAGGCCGATCCGGTGCCGTAGCGGGACCTCGTGGGGGCGCATGAAGCTCGCGCCCACGAAGCAGTTGTCCCGCCAGACCTCGCTGGGGCCCTTGCCCATGGATTCCGCCAGGCCCGCGCCGAACTTGGACTCGGCGGTGGCGGCCCTGGTCGCCGCGTTCACCAGCCGGCCGTGGTAATAGTCCAGCATGTCCAGGACGCCCGGGATCCAGCCGGAACCCTGCTCCGTCAGGACCAGCTTGAGGCCCGGGTGGCGGCGGAAGGCCCCGCCGAACACGAGGTGCCACAGGGCGCGGTGGGAGAACCAGGTGGTCTCCACCATGAAGACGGCGCGGGCCGCCGGTTCGTCCCCCAGCGGCGGCGAGGCCGAGCCGCCGTGGTGGTTGACCGGGACGTCCAGCTCGTCGCAGACCGCCCAGATCGGGTCGTACGCCGCCGAGTACAGCTCGGGGACCGGCGAGCCCGGCGGGACGCCCGGCAGCAGGATCCCGCCGGTCAGGCCCGCCGCCTTGGTGCGCCGGATCTCCGCCACCGCCGCGTCGACGTCGTTGAGGAGGATCTGGACCACCCCGGCCCGCCGCCCCGGCGCGTCCGCGCAGAAGTCGGCCAGCCAGCGGTTGTGCGCCTGGAGCCCGGCCCAGCGCAGCGCGTATTCGGCGGCGGTGGGCGGCTGGGCCATCAGGGAGGCCTTGGGGAAGAAGGGCGGGATCGTGTTGGGGAAGAGCACTTCCGCCACGATCCCGTCCGCCTCCAGCTCGGCCAGCCGGCGCCCCGAGTTCCAGTTGCGGTCGGCGGTGTCGGCGAGGAGGTCCTCGTACGGGTTGACGTAGCCGGCGGCCCATGCGTCGAACTCGTCGTGGTACCGCTTCTCCAGGTACGGCTTGTAGTCCAGCAGGTCGGCGCCCGCGTGGCAGTCCGCCGAGATGACCGTGTAGCGGTCCTCCCCGCCGCCCTCCCCGCCGCTCATCCGTTCACCCCCAGCACCGGGAACTCGTTGTCGGTCAGCCAGTGCCGGCCGACCTCGCGGGAGCGGGACCAGGAGGCCTCCACGGCCGCCTGGTCGGCGCTCTGGCCCAGCTCGGCCGGGGTCGGGCCGATCCGGCGGGCCAGCGGGGCGAGGGCCTCGGTGTCGAAGCCGAAGACCTCGGCGGCGGCCAGGCCCAGCATCCGGCGGCTCTCGCCGACCGGGATGTCGTGGAAGGTCTTCTTCAGCCAGCTCCGGGTGTTCGGCCAGGTGCCCTCGGGGTGCGGGAAGTCCGAGCCCCACAGGATGTTGTCCACGCCGATCTCATAGCGCTGCGCCAGCTCGCGGCGCTTGGTGTTGGTCGCGCAGACGAAGACCTGCCGGTCCAGGTACTCGCTGGGCGGGCGCTTCAGCTCCGCGAAGGGCGAGAGCTTCTTGCCGCCGTGCGCGCCGAGGTAGAGCCGGTCCATGAACCACAGCTGGTTGGGCAGCCACCAGCAGCCGGACTCGGCGACCCCGAACTTCAGGCCCGGGTGGCGTTCGAAGACGCCCGACCACAGGAGGAACCACAGGGGGCGGGCGGGCCACCAGGTGACCTCGGAGACGTAGATCCCGAGGTGGTCGCCGTACTCGTGGCGCGGCGCGGCCCCCGAGTGGGTCACGACCGGCATCCCGGTCTCGGCGGCCGCCGCCCACACGGGGTCGTAACGGCGGTCGTGGTAGGGCGCCTTGTCCACCCACATGGACGGGATCATGAGCGCGCCGAGCCCGGACTCCTTGGCCCGGTGGATCTCGGCCACGACCCGGTCCGGCTCGCCCGTGATGGGGAGCAGGGCGACCCCGCAGTGCCGTTCGGGGTTCTGGGACACGAACTCGGCCAGCCAGCGGTTGTGCGCCTGCGCGCCCGCCATGCCCAGCTCGGGGTCCTGGTCGCCGGAGAGGCCGAGGCCCACGCCGAAGGGTGCGGCGGTCTGGCTGTCGACCGCGTCGGCGTCGGGGAAGACGACCTCGGCGGCCACCCCGTCGCCGTCGAGTTCCTTGAGGCGCTGACCGGCGTCCCAGCCGCCCTTGAGGCCCTCCTCGTGGTCGTGGAACCACTTCTCGGCGAAGGCCTCGTTGCGCACGCCCAGCCGGGTGGCCTCCTCGCGGCGGGCGTCGCGCTGGCCGAGGAACTCGTCGAACTGGGGGTGGAAGCGGGAGTCGAGATAGGGGCGGTACCGCTCGGTGGGCAGGCCCGCGTGGCAGTCGGAGGAGATGATCAGGTACGGGTCTTCGTGCGCTTCGTACGCGTTCACTGCACGACTCCTCAGTCGAGGATGAAGCTCTCCAGGTAGGCGGGGTTGGCGCGGTCGAGCATCGACTGCGACCGGGCGCGGATCTGCCGGTCGCTGTGCTCGCTCGCCGGGAGCATCCAGAAGCGGTCGGCGCGGATGCCGTCGACCACGTGCTCGGCGACCTCCTCGACCGGCGTGAAGTCCACCTCGTGCCCGGCCCGCCTCATGGCCTCCTCGTACTGGTCGAGGGTGCGGTACGGCGCCTTGCGCGGGCGTTCCTTGGCGTACCGGACGGGCCGGTTGCGGTGGGACTCCCACAGTCCGGTGCGCAGCATGTGCGGTCCGGGGAAGAGGACGGAGGCGCCGACCGTCGCGCCCTCCGCCTTGAGGTGGGCGTACAGCGACTCGGTCATGGTGACCACGGCCGCTTTGGTGACGGCGTAGACGGAGGCGGTGGGCAGCGGGGCGATCCCGCCGTCGCCGGAGGAGGTGTTGACGACGTGGCCCGCGGCGCCGCCCGCGATCATGCGGGGGACGAAGGCCTGGATGCCGTGGAAGACGCCCCAGACGTTGACGGAGAAGGCCCACTTCCAGTCGTTGGGCTCGTGCTCCCACATGCGGCCCTCGGCGCCGGAGCCGACGCCCGCGTTGTTGCAGAGCACGTGGACCGCGCCGAAGGTGTCGTAGGCGGCGTCGGCGAGGGAGAGCACCGAGTCGCGGTCGCTGACGTCGACGATCCGGGCGAGCACCTCGGCCCCGTCGGCGGCGAGTTCGTCGGCGGCCTTGCGCAGGGCGCCCTCCTCGACGTCGGCGAGGACCACCTTCAGTCCTTCCGCGGCGAAACGGCGGGCCATGGCGAGCCCGATGCCGCCGGCCGCGCCGGTGACGACCGCCACCTGTCCTGTTTCGAGCCGCATCTCAGACGCTCCCCGCCGACGATCCCGCTGACGGTCCCGCCGTCGATCCCTCGGGGGGCGCGTCGAGGATCTGCATCGGGTCGTCGTAGCGCTGGTGGATGTACGGGAGGAGGGCCCGGGCGCTGACCCGCTCGACCACCTTGCCCTTCTGGTCGGTGGTCTTCTCCCCGATGGTGATCTCCACGATCCGGCGCACCGGCAGGTCGGCGACCGGGTCGAACATCGACTCCCGCAGGACGATGTCACCGGTGACGTGCTCCAGCTTGCGGACCTTCTCGTTGCGCGTGCAGTGCACGAGGACGGGGTCGGCGTCGAAGCCCTCACCGTCCACGGCGGGCAGGAACTTGAAGTAGAAGTCGGTCTTCGTGGTGGGTTCGGGCACCGGAAGCTCGCGGTCCACCGCCCCGCGCACCTCGACGAAGGCGATCCCGTGCCGGGCGAGGGAGGCCCGTACGACGAGCCCGTCGCGTTCGACGGCGACCTCGCCCAGCTTCTTCGGCTCGCCGAAGACCTCGCGGCCGCCGATGAGGGCGCGCTCGTGGGTCATCGGCATGACCAGCGGGTACCAGCCCTCGACCGCGCCGTGCCGGGCCGCGACGGCCACGGAGCCCGCGCCGAGCGGATAGCCGGGCAGGTCGACCTTGCTGATGTTGGCCCGTACGAGCGGCCGTTCGGCGGGCTTGAGCGGCGGCGGGAGCACGGCGGCCACCACGTCGGGATCGCTCTCCCAGACGGCCACCACACCGGTGGACCAGATGTCGGGGAGCTTGGAACTCTTCTCGCGCGAGGCCGAGATCTCGGCTTCGGTCCGCGCGCCGTACCGTACGCGTGCCATGGGAAGCACCACCCTTCGGTCGGTCGGTTCTGTAACACAGTTACACCGCCGACGATGAAGGGTAAAGAGGGCTGCACGCACGAGAACTGACGGACCGACAGATCAACCGGAGGGAGTTGGGGCCGTGATGGCCAGGAGTTCGCTCACCCGCGAGGAGGTGCTGGAGGCCGCCGCGTCCCTGGTCAAACAGCACGGCCCCGCGGCCCTCACCATGCGCAAACTGGCCGCCGAACTCGGCACCGCGGTGACCTCCATCTACTGGCACGTCGGCAACCGCGAATCGCTGCTCGACGCGCTCGTGGAGCGGACCGTCCGGGACATGGGCGCGGTCCGCCCCACCGGCCGCACCCCGGCCGACCGGATCGTCTCGGTGGCCCGGATCCTGCGCCGCGAGCTGCGCGGGCGCCCGCACCTGATCGCGATGGTGCACGAACGCGGACTGACCGAGCGGATGTTCCTGCCCGCCCAGCAGGCGCTCGTGCACGAGGTGCACGCGGCGGGACTGCGCGGGGCGCGCGCGGCGGACGCCGTCCGCGTGGTCCAGTTCCAGATCGTCGGCTTCGTCCTGATCGAGCGCAACCGCGAACGCTCCCCCGCCCAGTCCCCCGCCGAGGGCGAGGTCTGGGACCCGGCCGCCGCCCCCGACGACCCGGCCCTGTCCCGCGCCCTGGCCCGCCCGGCGGACCCGGAACGGCTGTTCCTGCTGTCGGTGCGGACCCTGGTCTCCGGCCTTCTGGACCCGGCTGTCGGTCCGGGCCGATATCCTCTGTGACCATGCTCGACGACCGTACGACCGCAGAGACGATGTGGCCGACCGCGTACCCCCAGGGATACGCGGTCGTCGACGTGGAGACCACCGGGCTCGCGCGCGACGACCGGATAGTCTCCGCCGCCGTCTACCGGCTGGACGCGCGGGGCAATGTGGAGGACCACTGGTACACCCTGGTCAACCCGCAGCGCGACCCCGGACCGGTCTGGATCCACGGGCTGACCAGCGAGATGCTCCAGGACGCGCCGCTCTTCGGCGAGATCGCCGAGGAGTTCGCCGGGCGCCTCGCGGACCGGGTGCTCGTCGCGCACAACGCCATCTTCGACTGGCAGATGATCGCCCGGGAGTACGCGCGGGCCGCGGCGACCGCGCCGGTCCGCCAGCGCCTGTGCACCATCGCCCTGTCGAAGGAACTGGACCTGCCGCTGCCCAACCACAAGCTGGAGTCGCTCGCCGCGCACTTCGGCGTGGTCCAGCAGCGCGCCCACCACGCGCTCGACGACGCCCGGGTGCTGGCCGAGGCCTTCCGGCCCTCCCTGCACGCGGCCGCGCGGGGCGGCGTACGGCTGCCGCTGCTGGAGTGCCGCCCGCTGACCGAGTGGTCGGACACCCCGGCCACGCCGCGCGTCGGCTACCAGGCCTCCTACCGGGGCGCGGGAGCGGGCGCGGGCAGCTGGCGCCAGTCGCGCAAGCGGCCGGCGTGCCCCCACCCCAACCCCGGGCGGTACACGGACGGCGCGCCGCTCAAACAGGGCATGCGCATCGCGTTCTCCGGTGACACCTCGGTGGACCGCGAGCTGCTGGAGGACCGCGCGGTCGAGGCGGGGCTGCACATCGCGACGAGCGTGTCGCGGCTCACCAGCCTGCTGGTGACCAACGACCCGGACTCGGCGACCTCGAAGACGGTCAAGGCGAAGTCCTTCGGGACCCCCGTCGTCGACGAGGCCGCCTTCACCCAGCTGCTGCGGGACGTGGCTGCGGCAGACGGGTGAGCGTCGGGCGACTCGCCCGGCGACCGCTTTCCCGTCCGGCCCGTCCGGTCCCACTCTGTGGCGCATGGCACGTTGTGAGGTTTGCGGAAACGATTACGGCATGTCCTTCGAGGTGCACGCGCAGGGCGCGGTGCACGTCTTCGACTGCTTCTCCTGCGCCATCCACCGCATGGCGCCCATCTGCGAGCACTGCCGGGTCCAAATCATCGGACAGGGCGTCGAGGTCGACAAGCAGTGGTTCTGCGGGGCGCACTGCGCCCGCGCGGAGGGGAAGGTGGGCGTCGTCGACCACAGCTGACCGGCCGCCGCCCGCGGGCGGCCACCGCACCTGACCGGCCGTTCCCGGCGGGCGGGTCACCCGGCCGCCGGGGCCCGTACCCCGAGGGGTACCGTCATGGGCGTGTACCGCTTTGTACTGACCCGGCAGTGGCTGGGCCTGCACCTCCTGGCCCTCGTCCTGATCCCCTCCATGATCCAGCTGGGGTTCTGGCAGTTCCACCGCCATGAGCACCGGGTCGCCCAGAACGAGCTGATCGCGGCGAACCTGGCCGCGAAACCGGCTCCGATGACCGAGCTGACGGCTCCCGGTCACGAGGTTCCGCGCGCCGATTTCTGGCGCGCGGTCACCGCCACGGGCACCTACGACCCCGCGCACGAGGTCGTCGTCCGGATGCGGACCTCCAACAGTGACAAGGTCGGCTTCCAGGTCGTCACCCCGCTGGTGCTGGGCGACGGCCGGGTGGTCCTGGTCAACCGCGGCTGGATTCCGGGCGGCGACGATCCGCGCGCCTATCCCCCGGTGCCCACCGCGCCCGCGGGCGAGGTGACGGTGACCGGCCGGCTGAAGGCCGACGAGGTCAACGGCGACGGCGGCATCCGGGACCGCAAGGGCCTGCCGGACCGCCAGGTGATGCTCATCAACAGCGCTCAGCAGGCGGAGTACCTCAAGAAGCCGGTGCTCGGCGGCTATCTGGAGCTGACCGCTCCGGTCCCGCCGGGCGGCAGCCCCGAGCCGGTCGCCGAGCCCGACCACGACTCGATCGGCCCGCACATGGCCTACGCCGTGCAGTGGTGGCTGTTCACCGCCGCCGTGCCGGTGGGCTGGGTGATCCTGGTCCGGCGCGAGAAGCGCGACCGCGAGGAGGCGGCGGCCAAGGCCGCGGCCACCGAGGAGCCCGAGCCCGCGACGGCGTAGCGCGTCCGGCGACGGCGTAGCGTGTCCGCATGGATCTTGGACTGAAGGACCGTGTCTACGTCGTCACCGGGGCCACCCGCGGCCTCGGCTTCGCCAGCGCCCGCGAACTGACCGCCGACGGCGCCCGGGTGGTCATCACCGGCCGGGACGGCAAGCGGGTGGCGGACGCCGCCGCCGCGCTCGGCCCGAACGCGGTCGGCGCCGTCGCCGACAACTCCGACCCGGCCGCCGCCGCCCGGCTCATCGCCACCGCCCGCGAGCGGTTCGGCCGCTTCGACGGCATCCTCGTCAGCGTCGGCGGTCCCGCCCCCGGCCTGGGCGCCGACAACACCGACGAACAGTGGCAGGCGGCCTTCGAGTCGGTCTTCCTGGGCGCGGTACGGCTCGCCCGCACGGCCGCCGCCGAACTGGGCGAGGGCGGGGTCATCGGCTTCGTGCTCTCCGGCTCGGTGTACGAGCCGATCCCCGGGCTGGCCATCTCCAACGGGCTGCGCCCCGGGCTCGCGGGCTTCGCCAAATCCCTCTCCGACGACCTCGGGCCGCGCGGGATCCGGGTGGTCGGCCTGCTGCCCGGGCGGATCGACACCGACCGGGTGCGGGAGCTGGACGCCCTCTCGGGCGACGCGGCGGCCTCGCGGGCGGCGAGCGAGTCCCGCATTCCGCTGCGCCGGTACGGCACGGACCGGGAGTTCGGCCGGGCCGCGGCCTTCCTGCTCTCCCCCGCGGCCTCGTACCTGACGGGCGTCATGCTCCCGGTCGACGGCGGCGCCCGGCACGGGTTCTGAGGTCGCGCCACCCTTAGCTGACACGCTGCGCCCGGTGGTCCGCGACCTGGAAGCGGACCTCCGTGGGGAGTTCGGCCAGGCCCGCCGAGGCGCGGGCGTGGTCGAGGACCGGGCCGGCCAGCGCGGCGAGGACGTCCGCGGGCACGGCGTGCGGCTCCAGGCGCAGCGCGAGCCGCAGTACGGGGGCCGTGCGGCGGCCGCGCAGGGCCACCCGGCACTGGGCGACCCCGTCGAGCGCGCCCGCCTCGACGGCCACCGCCTCCTCCAGGGCCCGGCCGCGCAGCAGGGCGAAGGCGCCGTCCCCGGTGTCGACCACGACGGCCGCGAGCCGGGCGCGGCGCAGCTGGGCCAGCAGCCACCACAGGGCGAGCAGCACGCACAGCGTGAGGACCGCGACGGCGGCCCACCACCACCAGCCCTCGGTGTGCCAGTGCCGCCGCCGGGCGGCGCTCAGCAGCGGCGCGTGGCGGCCTTCGAGCGGCCGGGCGCCGGTGAGCACGGCGGCGCCGCCCGCCAGCAGCACCAGCCCGGCGAGGGCGAGCAGGATCCGGTTGACCAGCCCGGTCATGTGCGCGCTCACCCCTTTCCGGCCGGGCCGACCCGGACGCGTGGCTGCGGATCGTGGGCCAGGCCCAGTTCGGCCAGCCCGACCGCGAGGACCGCCTCCAGGTCCGCCCGTACGTCGTCCAGTTCGCGGAAGTGCGACGCGGCGCGCACGGTGACGTGGGAGCGGGCCACCCTGACCCGGGCCGACCGGACCCCGGACACCTCCATGGCCCGGTCCCGCAGCACCAGCGCGGCGGCCTTGCGTCCGATCCCGGCGCGCACCTCGGCGCCCCGGCCGGTGGACCGCGCGGGCCCCGGGGAACGCAGGGGCAGCACCGAGCGCAGCCCGGGGGCCAGCGCGAGGTACAGCAGGGCCGCCCCGGCGGCCACCAGTACCGCGCCGCCGATGGCCACGCCGGTGTCGGCCGGGGTGTGCCGCTCCAGCAGCCCGGCCAGTTCGCGGCGCCAGCGCATGCCGGGGCGGTGGGCCCGTACGGCGGCGAGGTCGTAGAGGAAGAGCCCGGCGGCGCCCAGCACCACGAGGGCGGTGAGCGCGGCGGGGATCCGGCGGGCCGAGCGGAAGCGGGGGGACGCGTTGGCTCCAGCCGGTTCTTTCCGGAGGTCGGCGGGCGCCGTCACCGCAGCCGGTCCCGCCGGGCGGGGCCGACCTGGGCGGGGTGCAGCCGCTCCACGTCGATGTCGACCTCGGGGACGGTCATCCCGGCGCATTCCTCTACCCGGTGGGCGACCTGGCGGCGTACGGCCGCGCACTGGGTGGCGAGGTCGGCGGGGTAGCCGAGTTCCAGGCTGATCCGGACCCGGGCGATGTCGTGGTGCACGGTGACGGTGGCGTGCGGGGGCGCGGCGTCGGCGGGCGGCGACGCGGGGAGCGCCGCCAGGGCCTCGCGGGCGGCCTGCGCCGCGATCTTGGCCACGACCCGGTCGGCGATCCGGGTGGCGCCCCGGTCCGCCGGGGCCACCTTGGGCGGGGTGCGGCGCGGGGCGGCGCCGGTCTCTCGGCCGTTCACCGCGGCCTCACCGGCGCCGGTCGTCACGGCGGCCGCCGCCGTGGTCGCCGTCGCGCGGGGAACCCCGGTCACGGGGGCGGAAGAAGTCCCCGGGGTCCAGGTCCCCGTCCAGGAACCGGCCCACGAAGAATCCGACGGCGCCGAGCGCCGCCACCAGCAGGAAGGCCCCGAAGCCGCCGAAGTACCCGGCGAACCCCAGTGCCATGCCGGCCACCAGGCCGACGACCGCCATGCTCATGCGGGTTCCTCTCGCTGCCGGGGCCTACTGGAGCCGGGACTCGGGCTCGTCGTCCTCTTCGTCGGGCAGCTTCACGTCGCTGACCGCGACGTTGACCTCGACGACCTCCAGGCCGGTCATCCGCTCCACGGCCGAGATCACGTTCTCCCGCACCGCCCGGGCCACCTCGCGGATCGACACGCCGTAGTCCACGACGATCTCCACGTCGAGGGCCGTCTGCACCTCGCCGACCTCGGCCTTGACGCCCCGGCTGACCGAGGCCTTCGCCCCGCCCGGGACCCGGTCGCGGACCGCGCCGAAGGTGCGGGACAGCCCGCTGCCGCTGCCCATCGCGTGGACGCCGACCACCTCGCGGGCGGCCAGCCCCGCGATCTTCTCGACCACGCCGTCCGCGATGGTGGTACGGCCCCGGTCGGCCGGAGCCCGGGTGGGGCCTCCCGAGGCGGATCCGGATCCGGATGCCGATTCGCTCATCGCCGTGTCCCTTCGCGCGTACGGACTTGCGACCACGGTAAGCGCGCCCCGCCCCCGCCGCGCCGGCACTACGCCGGTCGCCCCGAAAGAGCCCCCCACCGGATCCCGGGGCAACCGCTTCAGCCCGGGGCGGCAAAATCAGCCTGCCCGGCGATTGAGGGCCCGCCGGAGGCCCAACCGGCCGACGGACGAAGGGCGGCTTTCCGCCGCACTCGTGCCTCCGGCGGGCCCTCAAACGCCGGGCAGGCTGGGATGGTCCGGGTGGGCCGGCGGCAAGGCAAGTGCAGCCCGCCCGGGGCGGCAAAGTCAGCCTGCCCGGCGATTGAGGGCCCGCCGGAGGCCCAACCGGCCGACGGACGAAGGGCGACTGTCCGCCGTACTCGTGCCTCCGGCGGGCCCTCAAACGCCGGGCAGGCTGGGATGGGCCAGCGGCAAGGGCTCAGTCGGAGAGGCCTGCCAGGTCGCGGAGGCGGCGGGACTGGGCGGCGCGTTCGGCGGTGCGCTGGTCGTCGTACGTACGGGCGGAGGCCCCCCGCAGGAGCGCCTTCGTCTCGATCACCGCATCCCGCGGCGGAGCCACCAGCGCCGCCACCAGGTCCTGCACGGCGGCGTCCAGCTCGGACCCGGGCACCACGAGGTTGGCCAGGCCGATCCGCTCGGCTTCCTCCGCGTGGACGAAGCGCCCGGTGGCGCAGATCTCCAGCGCGCGGGCGTAGCCGACGAGTTCGGTCAGCGGCCGCGTACCGGCCAGGTCCGGCACCAGACCCAGGCTGGTCTCGCGCATGGCGAACTGCACGTCGTCCGCGACGACGCGCAGGTCACAGCCGAGCGCGAGCTGGAAGCCGGCGCCGATGGCATGACCTTGCACCGCGGCGACGGAAATGATGTCGTTGCGCCTCCACCAGGTGAAGGCCTCCTGGTACTCGGCGATGGTGGCGTCCAGCAGTTCGTCGGAGCCACGCGCCAGGTCCAGGAAGGACGGCTCGCCCTCGAAGCCTTCGGGCGTGAACGCCTGTCGGTCGAGTCCGGCGGAGAAGGACTTGCCTTCGCCGCGCAGCACGACGACCCGGACGGTGCCCGGCAACAACCGGCCGGCCTCTGCCAACGCCCGCCAGAGCGCGGGGGACTGAGCGTTTCGCTTGGCCGGATTGGTCAGTGTCACCGAGGCGACCGTGTCGTCGACGGTGAGCCGTACGCCGTCCTTGTCGAGCAGAGCCATCTGTATGCCTCCGGTGTGCAGTCGGCCGCGGACTCGGCCTTAAGTGACTGCACAGTAACCACCCAGCCGACCGGATGGCCGACCGGGGGTCACCGAAGGAACTCTAGGAGCGATTTCGAACCCGGCCGGATGGCCTGGATCGGACCGAAGCCTGCGGCCGGGGCCTCAGGCCGAAGCCGCCTTCTTTCCGCGCGTCGCGCCACCGCGTCCGCGCAGTGTGACTCCGGACTCGCTGAGCATCCGGTGGACGAATCCGTAGGACCGGCCGGTTGATTCGGCCAGCGCCCGGATGCTCGCACCGGAGTCGTACTGCTTCTTCAGGTCTGCCGCGAGCTTGTCGCGCGCGGCGCCGGTTACCCGGCTGCCCTTCTTCAGAGTCTCGGCCACCCGTGCCTCCTCATGGGAAGTGCGCTCTGGACTTCTCATGATCACCCCTCCTGGGCTTCCTGGCCACCCATTCAGCAAGGTCGGCGCGAGCGCTTTTCCCGAGGAGTGGACACCCGAGCAGAACGGAATCTTCTCTTCCGCCCCTTGCCCTCCGTCACGCCCGGCGACCCAGGGTGGGAATCTCCAGGTCAGGGGCCACACGGGAAAAACAACGGGCCCCGGCCGCACTCGGGTGAGTGCGGGGCCGGGGCCGTTGTACAGGGTGCGGGGGTACGAGACGTTCTCACTCAGATGATGGATCACTCGTGGGCCGAATGATCCATAAGGAACTGGATCAACGCGCCGGACCGGGCTCCGGAGCGGGCTCCGGGCCGGTCCGGACCGGGTCAGGCCAGCGCGACCAGGTCCCGGTAGTCCGGGCCCCACAGGTCCTCGACGCCGTCCGGGAGCAGGATGATCCGCTCCGGTTCCAGCGCCTCGACGGCGCCCTCGTCGTGCGTCACGAGGATGACGGCGCCCTTGTACGTGCGCAGCGCGCCGAGGATCTCCTCGCGGCTGGCCGGGTCGAGGTTGTTGGTGGGCTCGTCGAGGAGCAGCACGTTCGCCGAGGACACGACCAGGGTGGCCAGGGCGAGGCGGGTCTTCTCGCCGCCGGAGAGGACCCCGGCGGGCTTGTCGACGTCGTCGCCGGAGAAGAGGAAGGAGCCGAGCGTCTTGCGGACGGCGACCAGGTCCAGGTCGGGCGCGGAGGAGCGCATGTTCTCCAGGACGGTGCGCTCCGGGTCCAGGGTCTCGTGCTCCTGGGCGTAGTAGCCGAGCTTGAGGCCGTGGCCGGGGACGACCGTGCCGGTGTCGGGCTTCTCGGTGCCCGACAGCAGGCGCAGCAGGGTGGTCTTGCCGGCGCCGTTGAGGCCGAGGATGACCACGCGCGAGCCCTTGTCGATGGCGAGGTCGACGTCGGTGAAGATCTCCAGCGAGCCGTACGACTTGGACAGGCCCTCGGCGGTCAGCGGGGTCTTGCCGCAGGGCGCCGGGTCGGGGAAGCGCAGCTTGGCGACCTTGTCGGAGACGCGGACGGCCTCCAGGCCGGCGAGCAGCCGGTCGGCGCGCTTGGCCATGTTCTGCGCGGCGACGGTCTTGGTCGCCTTGGCGCGCATCTTGTCGGCCTGGGAGTTGAGGGCCGCGGCCTTCTTCTCGGCGTTCTGGCGCTCGCGCTTGCGGCGCTTCTCGTCGGCCTCGCGCTGCTGCTGGTAGAGCTTCCAGCCCATGTTGTAGACGTCGATCTGGGCGCGGTTGGCGTCCAGGTAGAAGACCTTGTTGACGACGGTCTCGACCAGGTCGACGTCGTGGGAGATCACGACGAAGCCGCCGCGGTAGTTCTTGAGGTAGTCGCGCAGCCAGACGATGGAGTCGGCGTCGAGGTGGTTGGTCGGCTCGTCGAGGAGCAGGGTGTCGGCGTCCGAGAAGAGGATCCGGGCCAGCTCGACGCGGCGGCGCTGACCACCGGAGAGGGTGTGCAGGGGCTGGCCGAGCACCCGGTCGGGCAGGCCGAGGGCGGCGGAGATGGTCGCGGCCTCGGACTCGGCGGCGTACCCGCCCTTGGTGAGGAACTCCGTCTCCTGGCGCTCGTACTGCCGCATCGCCTTCTCGCGGGTGGCGCCGGCGCCGGAGGAGATGCGCTCCTCGTTCATGCGCATCTTCTTGAGCAGGACGTCGAGGCCGCGCGCGGAGAGGATCCGGTCGCTGGCGAGGACGTCGAGGTCGCCGGTGCGCGGGTCCTGCGGGAGGTAGCCGACCTCGCCGGAGCGGGTGATGGAGCCCGCGGCGGGCGTGCCCTCCCCGGCCAGGCACTTGGTCAGGGTGGTCTTGCCCGCTCCGTTGCGGCCGACCAGGCCGATGCGGTCGCCCTTGGCGATGCGGAAGGAGGCGGACTCGATGAGGACGCGGGCGCCGGCGCGCAGCTCGACGCCGGTGGCGGTGATCACGGAAATACTCCAGGGCGGTGGGGACGGCGGAAGGGGGGCAGGGACGCGATGCTTCGACGCCGCTAATCCGCGAGGAGATTTGCCATAGAAGACATTCTACCGGGGGCGCGCAACCACTTTGCGGGGCGCCCGCCCTCGGGCGGGCGCCGGCCGGGGTCCCCCGTTCGGCCCCCGTACGGCGCCGGTGTGGGACCGGGCGTACCAGGATGAAGGGGTTGATACTCGCCGCAGGGCGGAGGCGTGATCTCCCCCACTTCACGAGGAGAGGGCGTGCGGGATGCAGTTCGACGACGACGCCAATCTGGACACTTCCGAGGTCAAGGACGTCCGGGGCAGTCGCATCCCGGGGGGCCGGGCCACCGTCGGCGGCGGCATCGTGGGCTTCATCGCGCTGGTCCTGGGGCTGCTCTTCGGCGTGGGCCCCGAGCAGCTGGGGCTGTCCGACGGCAGTCCGACGCCCGCCGCGACCTCCTCGTCGGCCGCGCAGGTGCAGCAGACCTGCAAGACGGGGCGGGACGCGAACGCGCGGGAGGACTGCCGGCTGGTCGCGGTGGTCAACAGCACGCAGGACTTCTGGAAGCAGGAGTTCACCCGCCGCGGCGGGCAGTACACCCCGGCGCAGACGGTCTTCTTCACCGGCAAGGTGGGCACCGCCTGCGGGACGGCCACCTCGGCGGTGGGCCCGTTCTACTGCCCCGGTGACCGGCAGGTCTATCTGGACCTGGGGTTCTTCAACGAACTGCGGACGAAGTTCGGGGCGAGCGGGGGTCCGTTCGCCCAGGCCTATGTGGTCGCCCACGAGTACGGGCACCACATCCAGAACCTGACCGGCACCCTGCAGAAGGCCCAGGACGGACGGCAGGGCGCGAACAGCAACGCGGTCAAGGTGGAGCTGCAGGCCGACTGCTACGCCGGGGTGTGGGCGCACAACGCCACCCGGACCCCGGACAAGGCCACCGGGCGGCCGCTGATCACCAGCCTGACCGAGCAGGACATCAAGGACGGGCTCGACGCGGCGGCGGCGGTCGGCGACGACCGGATCCAGGAGAAGTTCCAGAGCCGGGTGACCCCGGAGTCCTGGACGCACGGCAGCGCCGAGCAGCGCCAGCAGTGGTTCTACCAGGGCTACCGGACGGGCGACATGGCCCAGTGCAACACCTTCCGCTGACTGCCGAACCCCTTGAATGTCAGACCCCCTGACTGTCACACCCGCCTGCGAGACTTGTGGTCCGGGTCACACGGGTCATCTTCACGAGAGGGAGTGATCGCCATGGCAGGCGTTCCGACCATCTTTCCGACGCTGCTCTACCGCGATGCCCAGGCCGCCATCAAGCAGCTGACGGAGGCCTTCGGCTTCACCCAGGCCGCGGTGTACGAGGGTGAGGACGGCGCGGTCATGCACGCCGAGCTGGCGTACGGCAACGGCATGGTGATGCTGGGCAGCAAGGGCCGGGGCGGGGTCTTCGACTCGGCCATGGCCGAGGCCGGTCCGAGCGGGGTGTACATCGTGGTCGAGGACGTGGACGCGCACCACCGCCGGGCCGTGGAGCACGGGGTGGAGGTCCTGATGCCGCCGACCGACCAGGACTACGGGTCGCGGGACTACATGGCGCGCGACGGCGAGGGCAACATCTGGAGCTTCGGGACGTACGCGCCGCAGGTTTAGGGGGTGTCTTGTGGATCACGCCGGGCTCGCGGCGCCTGGCACCGCACCTCGCCGCGTTGTCGTCGGTCGCCAATGCTCCGCATTGACTCCCTCCTCCGCCTTGCGATGCACGGCACCAGACGCCGCTCCCTGATCCGGCCTGATCCACAAGACACCCCCTGACCCTGCGGCGCGTCCGCCCGTGCGTGTGCCGGCTCAGACCCCGCCGGTGTGCACCTGGAAGGCGGCCCGGCGCATCGCCTTGGCCAGGGCCGGGTCGGGGTGCGCGGCGGCCAGGGCCACGAGCACCTGCACGGTGCGCGGGTGGCCGACCGCGCGGACCTCGTCCAGCAGCCGGGGCACGGTGGTGCGCACGGCCGAGTCGAGGTGGCGGGCCAGCAGCTCCGCCTCGCCGTGGTCGGCGATGGCGGCCGCGGTGTCGACCCACAGCCAGGTCGACTCCTCGCGGGTGAGCACGTCCTGGGCCTCGTCGGGGTCCACCCCGTCGTGCTCGGCGAGCCAGAGCAGGGCGTAGGGCCGCAGCGCGGCCTCGCGGGCCGCGGCGCGGACCTCGGGCTCGGCCGGGGCTCCGACGACGCGCAGCGCTTCGAAGGCCAGGCCGCGCAGCAGGGCGTCCTCCCCGCGGGCGGCGTGCAGCAGCTCGCTGACGGCGTGGCCGACGGGCCGGGCGGCGAGCCAGGCCTGGTATTCGGCGCGGGCCGGGCCGGGGGTGAGCCGGGCGCAGCCGTGCAGCATGGCCGCGGCGGACTGCTCGATGTTCCCCGCGGGGCTCTGGGCGGCCACGCAGATCTGCTCCAGCTTGACCCAGACCGCCCAGCTGCCGAGCGGGGTGAGCGCGGCCATGGCGGGGCCGAGGGTGACGGCGTCCACGGCGGCCAGGCCGCCGAGGGCCCAGCGCAGCAGGCGGGCCAGCGGGACGGGCCGCTCGGCGGCGGCCGGGGCGACGCCAGCGTCGGACACGGTCGCGCCGGGGTCGGACGCGGGGGCGTCGTAGGGGACTTCGCAGCGTTCGTCGCGCAGTTCGACGACGCGCTGGCCGAGCAGGTCCAGCAGTGCGGGGACGGTGACCGGACCGGCGGAGAGCTGGAGCAGGGACAGCACCTGGGGCATCGACTCGACCACTTCGGCGACGGCCGAGGGGGCGATGTCGGCGGGGGCCGGGTGGACGAGCGACCAGGCGTCGAAGAGGGCGACCCAGCCGCGCAGGACGGCGGTGTCGTCGCGGTCCCAGGCGCGCAGCCGCCAGCCGGGGCGGGCGTGGCCGCCGTGCACCTCGACGAGGCCGGCGAGCCGGGCGCGGTCCCAGCCGACCTGGATCTGGCCGTGCGTCAGACCCAGCTGCCGGGCGGCCCGTTCGACGTCGGCGGCGGCCAGCGCGCCCGCCGGGGCGGGCCGGGACCCGTCCGCGACGCCGAGGTGGTGCTCGGCCCAGCGGGCCAGGCGTACGGCGTCGGCCAGCGAGGCGCGGGCCCGGTTCGCGAGGTCGGGCGCGGCGGGGGTGCCCGCCGGGGGCCGGGGGGCCGGCCGGGTGCTCCGGTCCGTCACTGCCTTGCGGGCCGTGGCGACGGAGCGCGGAGAGACGAGTCGGAGTCTGGAGTCGCGAGCCAACTGCTCATCAGGCTTTCGGGACGTCACGGAAGCAGTCTCGCTCGTCACCGCCCGAAAGCCCAAACGGAACCGGCCGTTGCCGCCGAAGGCCGGTGGGTGATAACGGGACGAACCGGCCTTCACGTCACGGTGGCTACATAAGAGGGGTCAGGAACCTGCGCAGGGCTTCCTCGTAGCCGGCCGGATCCGCGTTCCACATCGCCCCGTGCGGGGCGTCGCGGACGGTCCGCAGGGTGACGAGGTCGGGCCGGGCCTCGGCGAGGCGGCGCGAGGGTTCCCAGGGGGCGAGGGTGTCGTCGGGCCCGTGGAAGATCAGTACGGGCACGCGCACCGCCGCCGGATCGACGCCCGGGGGCTGCCGGTCGGCCCGGAGCCCGGTGCGCCCCTCGGCGGCCCGGACGGCGAGCGGAAGCAGCGCGGCGGGGGTGCCCCGGGCGGCGGCGAGCCGCCCGAGGGTGGTGCGCCAGTCCAGCACCGGGGAGTCGAGGACGAGGCCGCAGATGCGGTCGGCGAGCGCGGAGCGTTCGGCGGCGTGCAGGGCCATGGTGGCGCCGGTGGACCACCCGTGGAGGACGACCCGGCGGGCACCGAAGCGGAGCGCGTAGCGGATGGCCGCGTCCAGGTCGCGCCACTCGGAGGCGCCGAGGTGACCGAGGCCGTCGGGCGGGGCGGGGGCGCCGAGGTCGCCGCGGTAGGCGAGGTCGAGGACCGGGAGGCGGTGGTGGTTCAGGAAGGGCATGACCACCATCGGGTGTTCCCGGGTGGCGCCGAGCCCGTGCACGGTGATCACCCAGGTGTCGCGGGCGGCCGGCACGAACCAGGCCGGCAGCGCGCCCAGCTCGCCCGGGACGTCCACGTCGGCGTGGTCGAGCCCGAGGGCGGTGCGCGGGTTGCCCAGGTGGATCTGCGGGGTCAGCCGGACCCGGGTGCCGTGCTCCAGGGCGCCGTGGGTGACCCCGACGAGGCGCCGGACGACGGTGTCGGGGTCGTGCGGGGCGTCGGGCAGGACCGCGCCGACGACCGCGTGCACCCCGGGCGCGGCCAGCGCGTAGGTGCCGGGCCACAGGGAGGCCAGCGACCGGGTGAGGGTGATCCGGTCCTCGGCGGTGGAGTGGACGCTGAGCCGGGGGCCGCCGGGCAGCGGGCGGCCGGGCTCGCCCCGCAGGGCGCCGTCGGCGGCGTACCGGGCGGCGGCGACCGCGGCCACTCCGGCGGCCGCGGCCAGGCCTGCGGCGGCGGTGAGGGTGGCGGTGACGGTCCTGGCCGTCGTCGTTGCGGAGCGCACCGCTCCAGTGTCGGACGGCCGGGTCGCCCCGGCCAGCGGAGCGGATCGCTCCGGCGGCGGCAAAAGACGGCAGGAGAGGGTGATCTGGGTCTCCTCCGGGGGTCCCGGCGGGCGGTTCGGTGGGCCGAAAGACCCCCGTTCGGCCGGTTGTCGACCAGCCCCTGACGTGCGCGAATCGATATATCCATGAATCAATGGGGACGAGGGTCCCAAACCAGCCCTGACCTGGTACACCGCTCCGCCCGTTTCAGTTCATCTTCCGTTCACCCAGGTTGCCTACGGTCGGCGTGCCACTGACGTCAAACAGAAGCCTGGGTAAATGGAGCACGTAACGCTTCTCCTCGGGATCGTGATCATCACCGCTCTCGTGTTCGACTTCACGAACGGTTTCCACGACACGGCCAACGCGATGGCCACCACCATCTCGACCGGCGCACTCAAGCCCAAGACGGCGGTGGCCATGTCCGCCGTGCTGAACCTCGTCGGCGCGTTCATGTCCGTGGAGGTCGCCAAGACGATCTCCAAGGGCCTGGTCAACGAGGAAGGCATCCAGCCGGAGGTCATCTTCGCCGCGCTCGTCGGCGCGATCCTCTGGAACCTCGTCACCTGGCTGGTCGGCCTGCCGTCCAGCTCCTCGCACGCCCTGATGGGCGGCCTGGTCGGCGCGGCCGTCGCCTCTGCCGGCCTCGGCGCCGTCAACGGCGGCACGCTCGTCACCAAGGTGCTGCTCCCCGCGGTCGCCGCGCCGATCGTGGCCGGTGTGGCCGCGATGCTCGCCTCCAGGCTCACGTACAAGCTGGGCGCGAACGTCGACGCGAAGACCTCGGCCAAGGGCTACAAGGCCGGTCAGATCGCCTCGGCCGGACTCGTCTCCCTCGCGCACGGCACCAACGACGCGCAGAAGACCATGGGCATCATCACCCTGGCGCTGGTCGCCGGCGGCGCCCTCGCGCCCGGCTCCAACCCGCCGGTCTGGGTCATCGTCTCCGCCGGCATGGCGATCGCGATGGGCACCTACCTCGGCGGCTGGCGCATCATCCGCACCATGGGCAGCGGCCTGACCGACCTCCAGCCGCAGCAGGGCTTCGCCGCCCAGACCTCGGCCGCGAGCGTCATCCTGGCCTCCTCCAGCCTCGGCTTCTCCCTCTCCACCACCCACGCCTGCTCCGGCGCGGTGATGGGCGCGGGTCTGGGCCGCAAGGGCGGCGTGGTCCGCTGGTCCACCGCCTCCCGGATGTTCATCGCCTGGGGCCTGACCCTGCCGGCCGCCGCACTGGTGTCCGCGGGCGCCGAGCTGGTCATGCGCACCGGTGACGTCGGCGTGGCCGCCGTCGCGCTCTTCCTCGTCGGCTCGATCGTCGCCATCTGGCTGATCTCGCGCCGCCAGGTCGTCGACCACACCAACGTGAACGAGGTGGCGGACACCGCCGCCGAGGCGCCGGGCGTGGTCACCACCGCGATCGCCGCCGTCGCCGTCCCGCCGGTCGCGGGCAGCACCGCCGCGGTCACGGACGAGGCCTTCAAGGCGACCATCCCGACCCCGACCCCGGCCGCTCCCCCGGCACCGGCGGCTCCCGCCGCCGCGGTCTGACCCACAGAGGAATCGGCAGTATGAAGATCGACTGGGCAGCACTCGGCTCCGTGTTCGGCGTCAGCCTCTCCGCGACCGTCGCCCTCGTGACCCTGTTCACCCTGGGCATCGTGGGCCTGTCGAAGCACGAGACCGCGACGGGCCAGGGCGGCGCCGCCCACCTGGCGCGCACCGGCGCCTACGCCTGCTTCGCACTGTGCGCGGTGGCCGTCGGCTACGCGATCTACCTGATCGTCAGCTGACGGCACGGGGGCGCGCCCGCGCGCCCCACCGGCACCTCAGCGGCACCGCACGTCCGAAAGCTCCCTCCGGCCCAATGCCGGGGGGAGCTTTCGCAGGTCAACGGCAAGTTGACGGGCGTTCGCGGTGCGTGGTGGACTGCCGGAGCCAATACGGCGGCATGAAGAGGAAGTCCGGTGCGAATCCGGCGCGGTCCCGCCACTGTCACCGGGAGCCACAGGCTCCCGGAAGCCAGGAACTCTCGCCACCGGACACGTCGAACCAGGGCGCGGACCCTGAGTGAGGACCCACCTGCCCCATGCGTGCCGATCGCGTTTTCGCGTACGGCGCGACGGCCGGCCTGATCGGCGACCGGATCCTCGGTGATCCGCGCCGCGGCCATCCCGTCGCCGCCTTCGGAAAGACCGCCGCCGCCGTCGAACGAGCCCTGTGGGGCGACAGCCGGGCCCGGGGAGCCGTGCACGCCCTGGTGTGCGCCGGGGGCGCGGCCGCCATCGGCGCGCTCGGCGCCCGCGCCGTGCGCTCCCGGCCCGCCGCCGCCCGTATCGCCCTGACCGCGGCCGCCACCTGGGCGGTGGTCGGCGGCACCTCGCTGGGCCGGGAGGCCCGGGCCATCGGGGGCGCGCTGGCCGCCGGGGACACCGAGGTGGCCCGCGAGCGGCTGCCCCACCTGTGCGGGCGCGACCCGCAGGCCCTGGACGAACAGCAGATCGCCCGCGCCGTCGTGGAGTCCGTCGCCGAGAACACCTCCGACGCCGTCGTCGGCGCCCTGGTCTGGGGCGCGCTGGCGGGGGTGCCCGGGCTGCTGGGCTTCCGCGCCGTGAACACCCTGGACGCGATGGTCGGCCACAAGTCCCCCCGCCACCTGCGCTACGGCTGGGCCTCGGCCCGGCTCGACGACGTCGCGGGCTGGCCGGGCGCGCGGCTGACCGCGCTGGCCGCCGTACTGGCCGGACCCGACCGGTGGGGCGCCGTACGGGCCTGGCGCGCGGACGCGGCCGCCCACCCCAGCCCGAACGCCGGACCGGTGGAGGCCTCCTTCGCGGGGGCGCTCGGGGTCCGCCTCGGCGGCACCCTGGCGTACGCCGGGCGCGTGGAGCACCGGGCCGTGCTGAACGGGGCCGCGGGCCGCCCGGTCGAGGTCGCGGACATCGAGCGGGCCGTCCGGCTGTCGCGCCGGGTCACCTGGATCTCCCTCGGGGCGTGTGTGTCGCTGCGGTTCCTGTTGTCACAGTGCACGTCAGGTCGTCGCACGTCAGGTCGTACTACGAAGGGACGCGCATGAGCGGCGCACGGCGCGGCGGCGGACTCCTGGTCGCCGGCACCACCTCCGACGCGGGCAAGAGCGTGGTCACGGCGGGCATCTGCCGCTGGCTGGCCCGCCAGGGCGTGAAGGTGGCCCCCTTCAAGGCCCAGAACATGTCCCTGAACTCCTTCGTCACCCTGGAGGGCGCCGAGATCGGCCGCGCCCAGGCGATGCAGGCCCAGGCGGCGAAGGTCGAACCGACCGCGCTGATGAACCCGGTGCTGCTCAAGCCCGGCAGTGACCAGAGCAGCCAGGTGGTGCTGCTGGGCAAGCCGGTGGGCGAGATGAGCGCCCGTGGCTACCACGGGGGCAGGCAGGAGCAGTTGCTCGGCATCGTCACGGACTGTCTGGAGCAGCTGCGGGGCACGTATGACGCCGTGATCTGCGAGGGGGCGGGCAGTCCGGCCGAGATCAACCTGCGGCGTACGGACATCGTGAACATGGGCATCGCGCGGGCCGCGCGCTTCCCGGTGGTCGTGGTCGGCGACATCGACCGCGGCGGGGTCTTCGCCTCCTTCTTCGGTACGACGGCGCTGCTGTCCCCCGAGGACCAGTCGCTGATCGCGGGCTACCTGGTCAACAAGTTCCGCGGTGACGTGTCCCTGCTGGAACCCGGCATGGAGATGCTGCGGGGCCTGACGGGGCGCGCGACGTACGGGGTGCTGCCCTTCCAGCACGGGCTCGGCATCGACGAGGAGGACGGCCTGCGCGTCTCGCTGCGCGGCGCCGTACGGGAATCCGTGGTCGCCCCGCCCGTCGGGGAGGACGTGCTGCGGGTCGCGGTGTGCGCGGTGCCGCTCATGTCGAACTTCACCGACGTCGACGCGCTGGCCGCCGAACCGGGCGTCGTGGTCCGGTTCGTGGACCGGGCCGAGGAACTGGCCGACGCCGACCTGGTCGTCGTACCCGGCACCCGCGGCACCGTGAAGGCGCTGGCCTGGCTGCGCGAGCGCGGGCTCGCCGACGCGCTGGCGCGGCGGGCCGCCGAGGGACGCCCGGTGCTGGGCATCTGCGGCGGCTTCCAGGTGCTGGGCGAGACCATCGAGGACGACGTCGAATCCCGGGCCGGGGTCGTCGACGGGCTGGGGCTGCTGCCCGTGCGCGTCCGCTTCGCGCGGGAGAAGACCCTCGCGCGGCCGAGCGGGCACGCGCTCGGCGAGAGCGTCGAGGGGTACGAGATCCACCACGGGGTGGCCGACGTGCGGGGCGGGATCCCCTTCCTGGACGGCTGCCGCGTCGGTGAGGTGTGGGGCACGCACTGGCACGGGTCGCTGGAGAGCGACGGCTTCCGGCGGGCCTTCCTGCGGGAGGTCGCGGCGGCGGCGGGGCGGCGGTTCGTTCCGGCGGCGGACACGTCGTTCGGGGCGCTGCGGGAGGAACAGCTGGATCTGCTGGGCGATCTGATCGAGGAGCACGCGGATACCGGGGCGCTGCTGCGGCTGATCGAGGGCGGGGCTCCGGCGGGGCTCCCGTTCCTCCCCCCGGGTGCGCCGTGACCGCGGCCCGGGCGTTCCCGAAACTGGGCTCTGCCCAGACCCGGTCCTCAAACGCCGGACGGGCTGAAATCCTCCAGCCCCGCCGGCGTTTGAGGCGCGGGGTCCGGGGCGGAGCCCCGGCAATGGTCCGCACCTTCGAAGGAGTGAGCAACGCATGAGCACGCCCTACCCGTTCACCGCACTGGTCGGCCAGGCCGACCTGCGCCTCGCGCTGCTGCTCAACGCGGTGAGCCCCGCGGTCGGCGGCGTGCTCGTGCGCGGCGAGAAGGGGACCGCCAAGTCCACCGCCGTGCGCGCGCTGTCCGCGCTGCTGCCGCAGGTGGACGTCGTCCCCGGCTGCCGGTTCAGCTGCGCGCCCACCGCCCCGGACCCGGCCTGCCCCGACGGCCCGCACGAGGCGGGCGGCCGGGCCGCGCGGCCCGCGCGGATGGTGGAGCTGCCGGTCGGCGCCTCCGAGGACCGCCTCGTGGGGGCGCTCGACATCGAACGCGCCCTGTCCGAGGGCGTGAAGGCCTTCGAGCCGGGCCTGCTGGCCGACGCGCACCGCGGGATCCTCTACGTCGACGAGGTCAACCTGCTGCACGACCACCTCATCGACCTGCTCCTCGACGCCGCCGCGATGGGCGCCTCCTACGTCGAGCGCGAGGGCGTCTCCGTCCGGCACGCGGCCCGTTTCCTGCTCGTCGGCACGATGAACCCGGAGGAGGGCGAGCTGCGGCCGCAGCTGCTGGACCGGTTCGGGCTGACCGTCGAGGTCGCCGCCTCCCGCGAGCCCGCGCAGCGCGTCGAGGTGGTGCGCCGCCGGCTCGCGTACGAGGACGACTCCGCGGCCTTCGCCGCGCGCTGGGCCGTCGACGAGGCGGACGTACGGGACCGCGTGGTCGCGGCACGTGCCCTGCTGGGCCGGGTGGTGCTCGGGGACGGCGCGCTGATGCAGATCGCCGCGACCTGCGCCGCCTTCGAGGTGGACGGGATGCGGGCCGACATCGTGATGGCGCGCACCGCCACCGCACTGGCGGCCTGGGCCGGGCGGACGGACGTCCGCAAGGAGGACGTGCGGCAGGCCGCTCTGCTGGCGCTGCCGCACCGGCGGCGGCGCAACCCCTTCGACGCGCCGGGGCTGGACGAGGACAAGCTGGACGAGATCCTCGACTCCTTCCCGGACGAGGAGCCCGAGCCCGACCCGGAGCCCGAACCGGAGCCGGAGGGTCCGGACGACGGCGGACCTGAGGGCGGACCGGACGGCGGGCCCGACGGCGGACCGGACGGCGGCGGGCTGCCGCCGCAGGGGCACGGCCAGGATCCGGCGCCGGAGTCCGCTCCGGAGCCGGACGGCGGCACCCCAGACCCGGCGGAGGCCGAGGGGGCTCCCGAGCCCGCCCCGGCCCGCGCCGACGCGGCCGAGGCTCCCACCCAGGCCGCCGTGCGGGCCGCCGACCCGTTCCGGACCAAGATGCTCAGCGTCCCGGGGCTCGGCGAGGGCGCGTCCGGACGGCGCTCGCGGGCCCGTACCGCGCACGGGCGCACGACCGGCGCGCAGCGCCCCCGGGGCCAGCTGACCAAGCTGCACCTCGCGGCGACCATCCAGGCGGCCGCCCCGCACCAGCTGGCCCGCGGGCGCACCGGCCGCGGCCTGGTCGTGCGCGGGGACGACCTGCGCCAGGCGACCCGGGAGGGCCGCGAGGGCAACCTCGTGCTGTTCGTCGTCGACGCCTCGGGCTCGATGGCGGCCCGCAAGCGGATGGGCGCGGTCAAGGGCGCGGTCCTGTCCCTGCTCCTGGACGCCTACCAGCGGCGCGACAAGGTCGGCCTGATCACCTTCCGCGGCACCGGCGCCGAGCTGGCGCTGCCGCCCACCTCCTCGGTGGACGCGGCGGCGGCCCGGCTGGAGCAGCTGCCGACCGGCGGGCGCACCCCGCTGGCCGCGGGGCTGCTCAAGGCCCACGAGGTGCTGCGGATCGAGCGGCTGCGCGATCCGTCGCGCCGCCCGCTGCTGG
The DNA here is from genome assembly GCF_036346295.1 of Streptomyces sp. NBC_00536. NCBI lineage: Bacteria > Bacillati > Actinomycetota > Actinomycetes > Kitasatosporales > Streptomycetaceae > Streptomyces > Streptomyces sp. NBC_00536. Next base: position 1,975,499 of record NZ_CP107819.1, read on the forward strand.
TGGTCGTCACCGACGGCCGCGCCACCTCGGCGGGTCCGGCGGGCGGTGACGCCCGGGCGCTCGCGCGCCGGGCCGCGCTGCTGCTCCAGGGCGAGCACGTCGCCTCGGTGGTCGTGGACTGCGAGTCGGGTCCGGTCCGGCTGGGCCTGGCCGGGGTGCTGGCCGCCGACCTGGGCGGGCCCGCCGTGACCCTCGACGGGCTGCGGGCCGATTCGCTGGCCGGGCTCGTGAAGAACGTACGTACCTCATCCGCGACTCTCAGGAAGGCCGCCTAATGCCCCAAGGACAGCCGTCCGTCGTCCCCGACGACGGACTCACCACGCGTCAGCGCCGCAACCGCCCGCTGGTCTTCGTCCACACCGGCCCCGGCAAGGGCAAGTCGACGGCCGCCTTCGGGCTGGCGCTGCGCGCCTGGAACCAGGGCTGGCCGGTCGGGGTGTTCCAGTTCGTCAAGTCGGCGAAGTGGAAGGTCGGCGAGGAGAACGCGCTCAAGGCCCTCGGCGAGACCGGCAAGGGCGGCCCGGTCGTCTGGCACAAGATGGGCGAGGGCTGGTCCTGGGTCCAGCGCGACGCGCAGCTCGACAACGAGCAGGCGGCCAAGGAGGGTTGGGAGCAAGTCAAGCGCGACCTGGCCGCGCAGACGCACACTCTGTACGTCCTGGACGAGTTCACGTACGCGCTGCACTGGGGATGGATCGATGTGGACGAGGTGATCGAGGTGCTGCGCGGCCGTCCCGGAACCCAGCACGTGGTCATCACCGGCCGCAACGCCCCCGAGAAGCTCGTGGAGTTCGCCGACCTGGTCACCGAGATGACCAAGGTCAAGCACCCCATGGACACCGGCCAGAAGGGCCAGAGAGGCATCGAGTGGTGACGTCCGTGACCGTCCCGCGCCTGGTGATCGCCGCGCCGTCCTCCGGCAGCGGCAAGACCACCGTCGCGACGGGCCTGATGGCGGCCTTCACGCAGCGCGGTCTCGCCGTGTCCCCGCACAAGGCCGGGCCCGACTACATCGACCCGGGCTACCACGCCCTGGCCACCGGCCGCCCGGGGCGCAACCTGGACTCCTTCATGTCCGGGACGGACCTGATCGGCCCGCTGTTCGCGCACGGCTCGGCGGGCTGTGACCTCGCCGTGGTCGAGGGCGTGATGGGCCTCTACGACGGGGCCGCCGGGCGGGGCGAACTCGCCTCGACCGCGCAGGTCGCGAAGCTGCTGCGGGCGCCGGTGGTGCTCGTGGTGGACGCGTCCTCGCAGTCCCGGTCGGTCGCGGCGCTCGCGCACGGCTTCGCGTCCTTCGATCCGCAGGTGCGGATCGGGGGCGTGATCCTGAACAAGGTGGGCTCCGACCGGCACGAGGTGATGCTCCGGGAGGCGCTGGAGGAGGCCGGGATGCCGGTGCTCGGCGTGCTGCGCCGGGTGCCGCAGGTCGCGGCGCCCTCGCGGCACCTGGGGCTGGTCCCGGTCGCCGAGCGCCGGGCGGACGCGCTGGCCTCGGTGGCGGCGCTGGCCGATCAGGTGCGGGCGGGCTGCGATCTGGAGGCGCTGATGGCGCTGGCCCGGACCGCGCCGCCGCTGGAGGTCGAGCCGTGGGACCCGGCGCGGAACCCGGCCCGGGACCCGGAGGAGCCGACCGGGGCCGCCACCGGGCGGCGGCCGGTCGTCGCCGTGGCGGGCGGGCCCGCCTTCACCTTCTCCTACGCCGAACACGCGGAGCTGCTGACCGCCGCCGGGGCGGAGGTCGTCACCTTCGACCCGCTGCGGGACGAGGCGCTGCCCGCGGGCACCGCAGGACTGGTCATCGGCGGCGGTTTCCCCGAGATGTACGCGCCGGAGCTGTCGGCGAACGCCCCGCTGCGCGCCGCGGTGTCCGCGTTCGCCGCGTCGGGGGCCCCGGTCGCCGCCGAGTGCGCCGGGCTGCTCTACCTGGCGGGTTCGCTGGACGGCAAGCCGATGTGCGGGGTACTGAACGCCGACGCGCGGATGTCGGACCGGCTCACCCTCGGCTACCGCGAGGCGGTGGCGGTCTCGGACAGCCCGCTGGCGCGGGCCGGGACCCGGCTGCGCGGGCACGAGTTCCACCGCACGGTGATCGAGCCGGGCGCCGGGGCCGCGCCCGCGTGGGGGTTCACGCATCCCGAGCGCCGGGTCGAGGGCTTCGTGCAGGGGGGTGTGCACGCCAGTTACCTGCACACGCACTGGGCCGCGCAGCCGTCGGTGGCGTGGCGCTTCGTCGGCCACGCGCGCGCGGCGGACGCCGGGGCGGCCCCGGCGGGGGCGACACCGGCCGGGGCAGCGGACGCCCCGTGAGGTCAGTCCGCGAGGCCGACGACCAGCCAGATGCCCGCCACCCCGCCCACCGTGCACATCAGTGTGGACAGGGCGGGGTGCCGGTGGTGCGCCTCGGGCAGGATCTCGGCCGACGCGAGGTAGAGCAGGACTCCGGCGAAGAAGCCGAGGTATCCCCCGAGCGGTTCCTCCGGAAGGGTGAACAGCAAGGTGGACGCCGCTCCGACGACGGGGGCCACGGCGTCCGCGAAGAGCATCATCAGGGCCTTGCGGCGGGCGTTCCCGTACAGGCTGGTGAGCGTGTAGGTGTTGAAGCCGTCGGCGAAGTCGTGGGTGATCACGGCCAGCGCGACGGCCACCCCCATCCCGCCGCCGACCTGGAACGCGGCGCCCAGCGCCACCCCGTCGGCGAGGCTGTGGCCGACCATGGCGCCCGCGGCCGTCAGCCCGACCTGCGGGACCCTGCCCCCGTGCTCCCCGTGCCCGGAACCGTTCCCGGAGCCGTGCCCGGAGCCGTTCTCGCCGCCGTGCCCGGAGCCGTTCTCGCCGCCGTGCGAGGCCTGGCGGACCGCCAGGACCCGCTCCACCACGTGCGCGACGAGGAACCCGGACACGAAGAGCAGCAGGGCCAGCGGGACGCCGAACACCTCGTGCCCGGCCGCCCGCATCGCCTCCGGCAGCAGGTCCAGGCCCACCACGCCGAGCATCAGCCCGCCGGCGAGGCCCAGCACGAGGTGGCGGCGGTCGGTGACGCGTTGCGCCGTCCATCCGCCCGCCAGCGTCATCAGGAACGCGCCCAACGCCACGATCACGGCCATAGGCCCCTGAATACCGACTGCCGGGCCCGCGCGCACCTTCGCGCGCGGGGTGGCGGACGACACGATGTTGACGGCTGACGATGACGAGGGAGCGAGGACCCCGGGTGGGCGAGCAGGGCGGTTACAGCGGGTACGAGCGGGTGGTCGTCGGCGTCGGCGGCCGTTCGGGGGTCTCGGTGGCGGAGGTCTGCGCCTTGGTCGAGGAGACGCTGCGGGACGCCGGGCTGGCGGTGGCCGCGGTCACGGCCCTGGCCACGGTGGAGTCGAAGGCGGCCGAGGCCGGGATCTCGGGCGCCGCGGAACGTTTCGGCGTACCGCTGCTGACATACGGGCCCCAGGAGCTGGAGCGGATCGCGGTCCCGCATCCGAGCGAGGCCGCCCGGGCGGCGGCCGGCACCCCCTCGGTGGCGGAGGCGGCGGCGCTGGCCGGGGGCGGCGAGCTGCTCGTGCCCAAGCGGAAGTCGGCGGCGGCCACCTGCGCGGTGGCCCGGGCGGAGGCGCACGACCTGCGCCACCACGGGGACGCCGAGGTGCTGGACGCGCCGGGGCGGCTGGTCGACCTGGCCGTCAACGTACGGTCCGACACGCCCCCGGCCTGGCTCAAGGAGCGGATCGCCGCCTCGCTGGACACCCTTTCGGCCTATCCGGACGGGCGGGCGGCCCGGGCGGCGGTGGCCGCGCGGCACGGGCTGCCGGTGGAGCGGGTGCTGCTGACGGCCGGGGCGGCGGAGGCGTTCGTACTGATCGCGCGGGCGCTGGGCGCCGTACGGCCGGTGGTGGTGCACCCGCAGTTCACCGAGCCGGAGGCGGCCCTGCGCGATGCCGGGCACCGGGTGGAGCGGGTGCTGCTGCGGCCCGAGGACGGGTTCCGGCTGGACCCGGCGGTGATCCCCGAGGACGCGGACCTCGTGGTCATCGGCAATCCCACCAACCCGACCTCGGTGCTGCACCCGGCGGCGGCGATCGCGGCGCTGGCCCGGCCGGGGCGGACGCTGGTGGTCGACGAGGCCTTCATGGACGCGGTTCCGGGGGAACGCGAAGCGCTGGCCGGGCGGGTGGACGTGCCCGGGCTGGTGGTGCTGCGGAGCCTGACCAAGACGTGGGGGCTGGCCGGGCTGCGGATCGGCTACGTGCTGGCCGAGCCCGCGGTGATCGCGGCGCTGGCGGCCGCGCAGCCGCTGTGGCCGGTGTCGAGTCCGGCGCTCGTGGCGGCCGAGGCGTGTGTGTCCCCGGCGGCGCTGGCGGAGGCGGCGGAGGCGGCGCGCCGGATCGAGGTGGACCGGGCCCATCTGCTGGCCGGGCTGGCCGAGTTCGATGAGGTCACGGTGGCGGGGGTGGCGGCGGGTCCCTTCGTCCTGATCCGGGTGGAGCGGGCGCCGGAGGTCCGCGCCCGGCTGCGGGCCCTGGGCTTCGCCGTCCGGCGCGGGGACACCTTCCCCGGGCTGGACAGGTCCTGGCTCCGGCTGGCCGTGCGCGACCGGGCGACGACGGGGCGGCTGCTGCAGGCCCTGGACCACGCGCTGACGCTGACGTCCTCCTGAGCCGGTGTGCCGCGGCCCGGCCTGAGCGGCCTCGGGGGACTGGGGCTCTGCCCCAGACCCCGCGCCTCAATCGCCGGCGGGGCTGAAACCCTCCAGCCCCGCCCGTACCCCCCGCCAGGGGGCTTTACTGGATCCGGCCGCGGCCCCGGCTGCGGGTCACGACGAGGGCGACGACGCCGCTCCCCAGCAGGAGCAGCGCGCCGCCCGCCACGTACGGGGTGACCGAACCGGCCCCGGTCTCGGCCAGGTTGGCCTCCGTCCCGGCGGACTGGGGCTTGACGTCCGCGACGGCGGGCTTCGCGGGGGCCTGCGCCGAGGGCGCGGTGGACGGGGCGAGGGAGGGCGCGATGCCGCCCGCCCGTTCGCAGTGCGCCTCGGCCAGGACCACCTCGCCCGTCACCTGGGCGACGTTCAGGTTGCCGGGGTTCACCGACACCTTGAGCCGCAGGGCGGCGGCCGCGGCGGTGGTGGAGGTGGTCTGCGTACCGGACAGCTCCAGGCTGACCTCGCCGACGCCCGGGACCGCGACCCGGGTCGGGCCGCCCGCGGACAGGGTGATCTTCTTGCCGAGCGCGGTCACCGTGCCGAGCACGTTGGACATGGCCACCGGCTTCCTGCCCGGCTCGCACACGGCCTTCGAGGTGACCTTCTCCACCTCGATCAGGGAGAGCGCGGGCAGTCCGGGGACGTGGACCCTGGCGTGAGCGAGGTTCGCCTCGGCCCGCGCCCCGGTCTTGTCCGCGGTCGCCTTCGAGGTGGCGACGTCGGCGCGCAGGACGCTCACCGGGTTCCCCTGGTCGACCCCGTCGAGGGTGACGGTCAGGGCGGTCTTCGCCGCGTCGGCGGGAGCGCTGACCTCGTTGAGGGTGGCGGTCAGCGGTACGTCGACGGTCTTGTTGAGCAGGCCCACGTCGAGCCCGGCGCGCAGGACGACGGCGCCGGCCGTGCCCACGGCGCCCGTGCTGCCCGTGCTCCCGGCTCCGGAGCCGCCCGTGGCGTGGGCGGCGGGTGCGGTGAGCAGGGCGACCGCGCCCGCGGCGAGCAGGGCGGCCGCGGGCATGCGGAAGGTGTTGCTGTTCAAGGTGGTGGAACCCCCAGGGAGGTGGGAGCCGTCGCGCCGCCAATGGGGGACATCGCGCGCCGACGGCCTGGACCCCGGAAGTTTTACGCACTGAGAGTGAATGGGTGACGACCTGGCGTGAGTTCACCCCAAAGGGTGGTTTCCACGCACATATTCGAATCAGTGGGCACAGGAGTGTGCCGAAACCCCGCGAGCACACACGGGACCACGGGTTTCAGCCACACTCAACGACCAGGCGCGGGGCAACGTCACACCCCGTCAACACGCCCCGTCAACACGCCCCGTCAACCACGCGCGCTCAGCCGCGGATCCGGCCCGCCAGCACCACCCGGCGCGGGTCCGCCAGCACGGACACGTCCGCCCGCGGGTCCTCCCCGTAGACCACCAGGTCCGCCGGAGCGCCCTCCTCCAGTCCGGGCCGGCCCAGCCACGCGCGGGCTCCCCACGCCGTCGCCGACAGCGCGGCCGAGGCCGGGATCCCGGCCTTCACCAGCTCGGCGACCTCCGCGGCGACCAGTCCGTGGGGCAGCGAACCGCCCGCGTCCGTACCGACGTAGACCGGGACGCCCGCGTCGTACGCCGAGCGCACCGTGTCGTAGCGCCGCTCGTGCAGCCGCCGCAAGTGGGCCGACCAGCGGGGGAACTTGGCCTCGCCGCCCGTCGCCAGCTTCGGGAACGTCGCGATGTTCACCAGCGTCGGCACGATCGCGACCCCGCGCTCGGCGAAGAGCGGAATGGTGTCCTCGGTCAGGCCGGTGGCGTGCTCGACGCAGTCGATGCCCGCCTCGACCAGGTCGCGCAGCGAGTCCTCGGCGAAGCAGTGGGCGGTGACCCGGGCGCCGAGCCGGTGCGCCTCGGCGATCGCCGCCTCGACCTCGGCGCGCGGCCAGCAAGCCGTCAGATCGCCCACCTCGCGGTCGATCCAGTCGCCGACCAGCTTCACCCAGCCGTCGCCGCGCCGGGCCTCGCGGCCGACGTACTCGACCAGGTCTGCGGGCTCGATCTCATGGGCGTAGTTGCGGATGTAGCGCCGGGTGCGGGCGATGTGACGGCCGGCCCGGATCACCTTCGGGAGGTCCTCGCGCGCGTCGATCCACCGGGTGTCGGAGGGCGAACCGGCGTCCCGGATCAGCAGGGTGCCCGCCTCCCGGTCCGTCAGCGCCTGCTTCTCGCTGGTCGCGTCGTCGACCGGACCGTGGGCGTCCAGTCCCACGTGACAGTGCGCGTCGACCAGGCCCGGCAGCACCCAGCCGCTCACGGTGGTCACCTCGTGTCCCCCGGCCCCGGCGCCCGGCCCCGTACCCGGCGCGCCGCGCGGGGGCTCGTACGAGATCCGGCCACCGATGACCCACAACTCGTCGCGGACCTCGTCCGGACCGACGAGAATCCGCCCCTTCACGTGCAGCACTTCGCTCATGGCCGCACTGTAGCCACCCGCTCGGTACGCTCTGCCCGTAACCTCGAACGAAGAGAGCACCACCGTGACCAGCACCGTGCCCCACCCCCTCCTTGACCTGCCGCCGCTGACCGCGGAGCGCTTCGCGTCGATCGAACGGGGGGTCGCGGAACTCCTCTCCACCCGCCAGGACGTGGTGATCACCCAGGGCGAGGCGCTGCTCCCGCTGGAGGGCTGCATCCGCTCGGGCGCGCGGCCCGGTTCGACGGCGCTGAACATCGTGACGGGGCCGTACGGGACCACCTTCGGCAACTGGCTGCGGGACTGCGGCGCGACGGTGGTGGACCTGACCGTGCCCTTCGACACCGCCGTGAGCGCGGCGCAGGTCGCGCGCGCCCTCGCCGCGCACCCGGAGATCGACTTCGTCTCGCTGGTGCACGCGGAGGCGGCGACCGGGAACACGAACCCGGTCGCGGAGATCGGTGAGGTCGTGCGGGCGCACGGCGCGCTCTTCATGCTCGACGCGGTGGCCTCCGTGGGCGCGGAACCGCTGCTGCCGGACGCGTGGGGCGTGGACCTGTGCGTGATCGGCGCGCAGAAGGCGATGGGCGGACCGGCCGGGGTGTCGGCCGTGTCGGTCTCGGAGCGCGCGTGGGACCGCTTCGCGGGCAACCCTTCGGCGCCGCGCCGCTCGTACCTCTCCCTCCTGGACTGGAAGGAGCGCTGGATCGACGGCGGGCGCACGACGCTGCTGCACGCCCCCGCCCAGCTGGAGATGCTCGCGCTGGAGGCCTGCCTGGCCCGGATCGCCGAGGAGGGCCCGGCGGCCCTGATGGCCCGCCACGCGGCGGCCGCGGCGGCGACCCGGGCGGGCGCGGCGGCGCTGGGCGTGGCGCCGTACGTCATCGACGCGGCGGACGCGGCGCCGGTGGCCACCACCCTGCGGGTGGCCGAGGCCTCGCTGGTGGTCGCGAAGGCCCTCGGCGCCGACCCCTCGGCGCCGCTGGCCGCGGGCGGCGGCGCGCTGGCCCAGGAGATGATCCGGGTCAACCACTTCGGCCCGGCGGCCGCGCTCCCCGTGGTGCACGCCTCGCTGACGGCCCTGGCCACGGCCCTGTCCGTCCCGTCGGCCCCCGCCCTGGACGCGGCCACCGCGGCCTGGGAGACCGCTTCCGTCTAGACGTCCGACGTCTAGGACAGCGCGTCGAGCGCCCGGTCCACCTCCGCCTCCGTGTTGTACAGGTGGAAGGAGGCGCGCAGGGCGCCCGCGCGGGCCGCCGTCGGGATGCCCGCCGCCAGCAGGGCCGGCTGGCGGTCGGCCAGGCCCGGGACCGCGACGATCGGGGCGCGGCCCGGGACGGGCTCGTGGCCGAGGGTCGCGAGCCCGGCCCGGAACCGGTCGGCCAGCGCCGTGTCGTGGGCGTGCACCGCCGCGATGCCGACCCGCTCCAGCAGGGCCAGCGACGGCTCGGCCGCGTGGTAGGCGAGGAAGGCCGGGGATTCGTCGAACCGGCGCGCGTCACGGGCCGGTTCGGCCATCGGCCCGTAGAAGGGGTCCCGCCCCGGTCCGGCCGCCATCCACCCGGCGTGCAGCGGTACCAGGCCCTCCTGCGCCTCCTCGGAGACGGTCAGGTACGAGACCCCGCGCGAGGCCAGCAGCCACTTGAAACCGGCGGTCACGGTGTAGTCGTAGGGCGCCGCGTCGAACGGCAGCCAGCCGACCGCCTGCGTCGCGTCCACCAGCATCCGCGCCCCGTACCCGGCGCTCGCCTCGCGGATCGCCGCGAGGTCGGCCACCCGCCCGTCCGCGGACTGTACGGCGCTCAGCGCGACCAGGGCCGTCCGCTCACGGACGGCTCCGGCGACCGACTCCAGGGGGACGAACCGCGTCTTGAGGTCGCCCCACGCCACGAAGGGATTCATGACGGAGGCGAAGTCGCCCTCGACGCACAGGACTTCGGACCCGGCGGGCAGCGCGGCGGCGATCAGCCCGACATGGGTGGCCACCGCCGAACCGATGGCCACCCGCGACGGCGCGACCCCGGCCAGGCGCGCGAAGCCCTCGCGCACCCGGCCGACGACCGCGAGGTCCCCGAACCCCTCGGGAAGCCCCGCCCCGGCCGCGTCGGCCATGGCGTGCACGGCCGCCACCGCCGCCCGCGGGAGGACGCCGCAGGTGGCGGTGTTCAGGTAGGCGGTGGTGTGCCCGAATTCGGCCCGGACCGCCTCGGCCAGGTTCACGTCGTCGGAGTGCACATCGGCAGCGGTCGCTTCGGCATCGCGATGATCCATGGATCCCACTCTGCTGCAGCAACAGCCCACCGTCCATGGCCGGTTCGCCCGGACGGGCGGCCCGGCGGAGGGGTAATCAGGCCTGGCCGGGCACGGCGCACGCGCCGTCCGGTTCGCAGACTTCCGCGTCGGGCGAGGTCGGGACGCTCTCGCGGCCGGCCCACGCCTGCTCCAGCGCCTGGGTGAACACCTCGGCCGGCTGCCCGCCGGAGACCCCGAAGCGGCGGTCCAGGACGAAGAACGGCACCGCGTTCGCGCCCAGTTCGGCCGCCTCGCGCTCATCCGCGCGCACCGCGTCGGCGTAGGCGGTGGCATCGGCGAGCACCGCGGCCGCCTCCGCTTCGTCCAGACCGGCCTCGACGGCGAGGACGAGGAGGGTCGCGGAGTCGAAGACGGACCGCTCCTCGGCGAAGTTCGCCCGGTAGGCGAGGTCCAGCAGCTCCTCCTGGCGGCCACGGGCGGCGGCCAGGTGCAGGAGGCGGTGGATGTCGAAGGTGTTGCCGTGGTCACGGCCCTCGGTGCGGTACGTCAGCCCCTCGGCGCGGGCGCTCGCCGCGACGTGCTCCTCCATGCCGCGCGCCTCCTCGACGGTGCGGCCGTACTTCTTGGCCAGCATCTCCACGACCGGCGCGACACTGCCCTTGGGGCTGTTCGGGTCGAGTTCGAAGGAGCGGAAGACCACCTCGACCTCGTCGCGGTGCGCGAAGGCGGCCAGCCCCTTCTCGAAACGGGCCTTGCCTATGTAGCACCAGGGGCAGGCGATGTCGCTCCAGATCTCGACGCGCATGATCCTTCTTCTCTCCGGGTCCGGGGTGGGCTCTCGGGGCGCGGAGGGGTCCCCTCCGCCGTCCCAGCGAGCACAACACCCACCCCCCGGCCCTCATTCCCCCGCGGCCCTCATTCCCCGACCGTCAGCCAGAGCGTGTGGTGGGAGCCCGCGTGCGGGGCGTCCGGGTCGGAGCGCCAGCCGTGGGCGGCGTAGAAGGCCTGGGCGCGCAGGTTGTGCTCGTAGACCTCCAGCCGGACCCGGGGCACGCCCGCCCGGCGCCAGCGGTCGAGGCAGGCGGCGTGCAGGGCGGCGCCGGTGCCGCGCCGCCAGTGGGCGGGGTCCACGTGCAGCTGGGTGAGCGTGGTCTCACCGGCCTCGGTCCGGAAGGCGGCGACGCCGGTCAGCTCACCGTCCTGTTCCGCGCAGAGCACCCCGCCGGCCGTCCCGTCGCCGCGGGCGACGGCGCGCGACCAGCCCTCGCGGGTACGGGCCAGCTCGCCCTCGCCCGCGTAGGCGTCCTCGGGGATCCGGCCCCGGTAGTAGGTGGCGCGGGCGCGGGTGTGCAGGGCGGCGATCGCGTCGAGATCGGCGGGGAGTGCGGTCCTGATCATGGGAAAGAGAACGCGCCGGGGACCTCGCGGGTTCCCGGCGCGTTCGTACTTGCGTACGTCGGCTACTTCTTGAGGCTACTTCTTGAGCCACGCGTCCATCATCTTCTGGGCCACGGGCGCGGCCAGCTTCCCGCCGCCGATCTCGGACCGGTCCGTGTCCGAGTTCTCGATGACCACGGCCACCACGATCTGCTTGCCGTTCGTCTTGCCGTACGAGGTGAACCAGGCGAGCGGATTGAGGCTGTTGTTGACACCGCGCTGGGCGGTGCCGGTCTTGCCGCCGACCTCGGCTCCGGAGACCTGCGCGGGCCTGCCGCCGCCCTCGGAGACCACCGTCCGCATCGCGTCGCGGATCATCGAGGCCGTCTTCTCGCTCATGACCTGCTGGGACTTCGGGTCCTTGAAGCTCTCCAGGACATTGCCGCTGGAGTCGGTGACCTCGGAGACCACGTGCGGGGCGACGAGCTTGCCGCCGTTCTCGATCGCCGCCGTCACCATCGCCATCTGGAGCGGGGTGGCCTGGACGTCGAACTGGCCGATGCCCGTCTGGGCCACCTGGTCCTTGGACATCTTCTTCGACGGGTACTTGCTCGTCGGAGTGGTCCCGATCGGGATCTTGGCGTCCGCGTTGAAGCCGAGCTTCTCCGCCATGGCGCGCATCTTGTCCTGGCCGAGCCGGTGGGCCAGCTCCGCGAAGACGTTGTTGCAGGACTTCTTGAGACCGTCGCGCAGGGTCACGTTGTTGCAGCCGGGCGTCGAGACCTCGCTCTTCAGCACGGTCGTGGTGCCGGGGATCGTGTACGGGTCCGGGATCCCGGTGGGCGTGTCGATCGAGCTGAACAGCCCGTTCTCCAGCGCCGCCGCCAGGGTGACCAGCTTGAAGGTGGACCCGGGGGCCTGCGGCTTGCGCAGCGCGGTGTTCAGCATGGGCGCGCCCTGGTTCTCGGAGAGCTTCACCCAGGCCGCCTCGTCCGCCTTGGTGTTGCCCGTGATGCTGCCCGGGTCGTAGGACGGGTTGTTCACGATGCCGAGGATCTCGCCGGAGACCGGGTCGATCGCGACGGCGGCGCCCTGCTTGCCCTGGAGCGCGTCGTACCCGGCCTTCTGGACGTCCTTGTCGATCGTCGTCAGGACGTTGCCCGGGTCGGCCCGCTTGTTCGTGAGGACGTCCATGAACGACTTCAGCCGGTTGTCCGAACCGTTCAGGATGTTCTTGTAGATCCCCTCCAGCATCGTGGAGGTGTACGCCTGTGAGGTGTGTCCGGTGATCGGCGCGTACAGCGGGCCGTCGGTGTAGGTCCGCTTGTAGGCGTAGGTCTTGCTCCCCTCGGTCTTCGTCGAGCCGGTGATCGCCTCTCCGCCCACGATGATGTTGCCCAGCGGGTTCGCGTACTGCCCGATGATGTTCCGCTGGTTGTGCGTGTCGTCTGCGAGGGCCTGGCCTTGGTACGCCTGCACCCAGGTCACCCGCACCAGCAGGGCAAGCACCAGAAGCAGACAGAAGACCGACGCGCGCCTGATCGTCTTGTTCATCTCCGGGAAAGACGCGCCAGCGGTCCCGGGCGTTCCACTCTGCCCCGATTGTGGCGGGGTTCTCAGCTTTTCTTCATACGGAAGCCCCCTTCGTAGGCGGCGATGACCGCCTGGGTCCGGTCGCGGGAGCCGGTCTTGGCCAGGACCGCCGCCACGTGGGTCTTCACCGTCTGCGGGCCGACCCCGAGCCGCTCGCTGATCTCGTGGTTCGACAGCCCGGTCGCCATCAGCCCCAGTACGTCGGCCTCCCGCTCGGTCAGCCGGGCCGCCCAGGCCGGGGCGGAGGACCGCCCCGTGCCGTGGGCGGCGGCCAGCGAACGCACCGCCGCCGGGAAGAGCAGCGAATCGCCGCGGGCGACCAGCCGGACCGCGCCGGTCAGCTCCTCCGGGTGGGCGCGCTTGAGGAGGAACCCGGCGGCGCCCGCGCGCAGGGCGTCGTACACATACGAGTCGTTCTCGAAGGTGGTGACCACCACGATCCGGGGCGGCTCCGCCATGGTGGCGAGGATCTGCCCGGTGGCCCGGATCCCGTCGGTCTCCGGCATCCGGACGTCCATGAGGACCACGTCGGGAGCCACGGACCGGACCAGGGAGACCGCCTCGGCGCCGGAGGCCGCCTCGCCGACCACCTCCATGTCCGGCTCGGCGTCGAGGATGACCCGCAGGGCGGTACGGACCATCCGCTCGTCGTCGGCGATCACGATGCGCAGCGGCGGCCCGCTCACCGGGCGCCCCCGCCCAGCGGGAGGACGGCGCGCAGCCGCCAGTGCCCGCCCTGCTCCCCCGCCTCCACCCGGCCGCCGAGCAGGGCGGCCCGCTCGGCGGCCCCGCGCAGCCCGCGGCCCCCGCCGCCGCGGGACTCCCGCCCTTCGGCCGTGCCCGTGCCCGTGCCCGGGGGATTACTCATGATCAACTCCAGTTCCCGATGTCCGCCGTGGTCGCCGTGGTCGTTGCTCTTGCCGCCGTCCCGTACGAGGATCCGCAGGTCGACGGGGCCCGCGCCGTGCCGCATCGCGTTGCTCAGGCCCTCCTGGACGATCCGGTACGCCTCCCGGGACACGATCGCGGGCAGTTGCCCCCAGTCGCCGACGGGTCCCGGATCCTGCCGGGCCGTGATCCGGACGCCCCCGGCCCGGCTGCGGGCCAGCAGCCCGTCCAGGTCGGCGGCCAGGGTCGGCGCGGGCGCAGCGCCCGGCCGACCCGCCCCGTCCACCCCGTCCCCTTCCCGCAGCAGGCCCAGGACCGCGTCCAGCTCGCCGACCGTGCGCCGCGTGGTGTCCTCGATCGCGGCCAGCGCCTCCCGGACGAACTCCGGATCCGTGTCCAGCACCCGCCGGGCCGCCCCCGCCTGGAGGGTGACGGCGCTCAGCGCGTGCCCCACCGCGTCGTGCAGCTCCCGGGCCAGCCGGTTGCGCACCGCCAGGTCGGCGGCCCGCTCCTCGGCGGCGGCCAGCCGGTCCGCCGGGGTCGGCCCGAGCAGTACGGGCGCCAGCCGGGCCAGCAGCGCCCCCGCCCCCGCCGCGCAGAGCGCCAGCCCGCCGAGCAGCCCGGCCCCGAGCAGGGGAGCGAGGTAGGGCCCGGCCGAGGTGCTGAACCAGTCGAGCCCCGACCGGCTGTTCCGCAGCGCCCCCACGAACGGCAGGAGGAGCAGCACCACCCCCATCGGCGGCACCGCCAGGGTCATCCCGCTCACGACCGCGCCGGTCCCCAGGTGCAGGGTCCACCACGCCGCGGTCCGGCCCCGCGCCGCCCAGGACCGGCCGGGCCCCTGCGCCAGCCGCTCCCCCGGCACCCCGCACAAGGCCCGGACCACGACCACCGACATCGGCCTGACCAGGGGAAACACCGCGGTGACGGCCACCAGCGGCAGCGCCGCCGCATAGGCGATGAGCGTCAGCGGGAACGAGGCGAGGGCATTGACCCCGCCCGCGACCACCCCCACCACCACCTGGGCCAGGAGGAAGTACGGCATCAGCAGCGCCCCGCCGAGCACCAGGTGCACCCAGCGCAACCCGGCCGTCGCCAGCCCGGCCCTGCTGAGACCGAGCCTGCTGAGACCGGCCCTGCTCAGCCCCGCCCTGCCCAACCGCGTCCCGCGCAGCCCCGTCCCGCTCCGCCCCACCCCGGTCCGCCCCATCCCGTTCACCCGCTCCGTGGCCGGTCCGCGCGGCGCGCGGCGAGGAACCTCGTGAGCACGGCGGCCGCCAGCAATCCGGTGATCATCTGGCCAGCGTAGGTCAGGTACATGCCGACCGTGGTCCCGGTACGTCGCGCCCACCGCCGGTCCCGCCACCGCCGCGGCTCCCGCCACCACCCCCGTGGATGACGGGAACCGCCGGCCCGGCACGCCCTGCCACCGGTGCCCCCGGCGCTGACGCGCGGAGGGGACGAACAGTCCGGCGAGGGCGAGTACTTGGACGAACACCCACGCATCGAGGAAGGGCTCGCGCGCTGCCGACGACCGCGCCGTCTCCACCGCTCGCGTGTTCATGGGTCAACGGTCCCGCCTCCGCCGCCCCAGCACCTCCCCCGCGAAGGTGATCCGCCTCCCCCGCCCGGGGGAGACCCCCCCCGGCAGAGCCGTCACATCCGGCCCGTCACATCCGGCGCGTCACGACCGTCAGCCGGTCCCGCGCCTCGAACAGCGCCTCCTTGATCAGCCGCTCGTGCCCCGCCGTCAGCCGCGCCACCGGCACCGAGCAGCTCACCGCGTCCCGCGCCGGAGTGCGGTACGGCACCGCCACCCCGAAGCAGCGCAGCCCCAGCGTGTTCTCCTCGCGGTCCACCGCGTACCCCTGTTCGCGCACCAGCGCCAGCTCCTCGATCAGCACCTCCCGGTCCGTGATCGTGTGCTGCGTGACCGCCTCCAGCCGCTCCGGCAGCAGCCGGCGCACCTCCTCGTCCGTGTGCGTGGCCAGCAGCGCCTTGCCGAGCGCGGTCGAGTGCACGGGCAGCCGCCGCCCGACCCGGGTGAAGGGCCGGAGGTAGTGCTGCGACTGGCGGGTGGCCAGGTAGACCACGCTCGTGCCGTCGAGCCGGGCCAGGTGGATGGTCTCGGTGGTCCCGTCCGAGAGCCGGTCCAGGGTGGGCCGGGCCGCCGCGACCACCTCGTCCCCGTCGATGTACGAACTGCCGACGAGCAGCGCCCGTACGCCGATCCCGTACCGGGTCCCCTGCGCGTCCGTCTCCACCCAGCCCAGTCCCACGAGCGTGCGCAGCAGCATGTAGAGGCTGGATTTGGGCAGTCCGAGGTCGTGCTGGATGTCCGCCAGGCTGTGCAGTCCGGGCCGCGCCGCGAAGTGCTCCAGCAACTGCACGGTCCGCACCGCGGACTTCACCGGCGCGCCCACCGCCGTAACCCCTGAGACCCCTGAGACCTCTGAAGCCTCCGACTCGGCTGTCGTCATGCGCGTTCTCGCCCCTTTGCCTTGTCAACCCCGAAGACACGGAAATAGAGTCCACGACGGATGTGATCATTCATCCATCGGAACGGCGTTCAGAATACTGAACGATTCATCTCCAGACCCAGGAGGAAGTGCGCCATGACAGGAACCCCAGTCTGGAGTGTGGACCCCCGTACCGGGAAGCAGCGCGAGCAGGTCGCGGCCGAGGCCACGGCCCGTGAGGTGGACCGGGCCGTACGGGCGGCCCACGCGGCCCGCGGCGCGCTCGCCGACCGCACCACCCGCATCGCCTTCCTGCGCGCCGCCGCCGACCTACTGGACGGCTCGGCCGCGCGGGTCGTCGAGACCGCCGACGCCGAGACGGCGCTGGGCCCGGGCCGCCTCACCGGCGAGCTGGCCCGTACGACCTACCAGCTGCGCGCGGTCGCCGACGCCGTCGCGGACGGCGCGTACCTCGACGTCCGGATCGACCGCGCCGACCCCGCGCTCACCCCGCCCCGGCCCGAACTGCGCCGCTACAAGGTGCCGCTCGGCGTGGTCGCGGTCTACGCCGCCTCCAACTTCCCGCTCGCCTTCTCCGTGCCGGGCGGCGACACCGCCAGCGCGCTCGGCGCGGGCTGCCCCGTCGTGGTCAAGGCCCACCCCGACCACCCGGCCACCTCCGAGCTGTGCGCCTCGCTGCTGCGCCGGGCCGCGGCGGAATCCGGGCTGCCGGCGGACGTCGTGAGCGTCGTCCACGGCTTCGACGCCGGCCTGGAGCTGATCCGTCACCCGCTCGTCACGGCGGCCGGGTTCACCGGTTCCATCCGGGGCGGCCGGGCGCTGTTCGACGCGGCCGCCGCCCGGCCCGTCCCCATTCCCTTCCACGGCGAACTCGGCTCCCTCAACCCCGTCGTGGTCACGCCCGCCGCCGCGGCCGAGCGCGCCGAGGAGATCGGCGCGGGGCTGGCCGGCTCGGTCACGCTCGGCGTCGGCCAGTTCTGCGTCAAGCCCGGGCTGGTGCTCGTACCCGAAGGAGCGGACGGCGACCGGCTCACCGGCGCGCTCACCAAGGCCCTCGGGGAGAGCGGGCCGGGGGTGCTGCTCGACCACCGGATGCGGGAGAACTTCATCACGGGGGTCGGCGAGCGGGCCGTGCTGCCCGGAGTCGGCGCCCCGGTCAGGCCCGGCTCCGGCGGCGCGCACACGGTCGGCGCGGGCTACCTGACCATCGCCGCGCGCGGCCTGCTGGACGGGCCGCGGACGTACGGGGCGCTGCTGGAGGAGTGCTTCGGCCCGGTCACCGTCGTCGTGCGGTACGCCGACCAGGGCGAGGCCGCCGACGTACTGGACCTGCTCCCCGGCAACCTCACCGCCACCCTCCAGCTGTCGGCGGCGGAGTGCGCGGGCCCGGACCCCACCGGCGCGGCGGAGCTGATCGGGCAGGTCACGCGGCTGGCCGGGCGGGTCGTGGTGAACGGCTGGCCGACCGGTGTCGCCGTGGCCCCGGCCCAGCACCACGGCGGCCCCTACCCGGCCGCGACCTCGCACTCCACCTCCGTCGGCGGGACGGCGATCGAGCGGTGGCTGCGCCCGGTGGCCTACCAGTCGGTGCCGGACCCGCTGCTGCCGCCGGAGCTGCGCGAGGCCAACCCGCTGGGACTGCCCCGCCTGGTGACCGGCGGACCCGCCGCCTGACGGGCGCCTCCACCGGCTCCGACGGAGAAATGCGGTTGCCCGCCCCGCGCGGCGCGGGGCAGGCTGCCGCCATGCCGAGACCCCACGGATTCACGTACGAGCAGCGCCGCGACGGCAGTGTCGTCATCACCCACCAGGGCCGCGAGGCGAGCACCCTGCGCGGCGCCCGGGCGGAGAAGTTCCTGGCCGAGGTGGGGTCGGGGGACGCCCAGCTGGTCATGGCCCGCTGGACCGGCGCCTACAAGTTCGGCAACGAGCGGATGGCGAAGAACCACCCCCGCAACCGGCGGTAGACGGCAGCCCACCGCCCCTCGGCCCGGCACTCGCCCGGCACTCGGGCGACGGACCCGCGGGTAAGGGAACGGCAAAGGGCCTTCGGTCGTTCTCCGGGCATGACCGCTATGACCCCTGGTTCGAACCTGCCGCTCAATGCCGTCCGCGTGACGGTGGATGTGGCTGCTCCGGTACGGCTGGATGTATCCGGGCTCCTGCTCGCCGCGGACGGCAAGGTGCGCTCCGACGCCGACTTCATCTTCTACAACCAGCCCGCCGGCCCCGGTGTCAGCTACCGGTCCGGTGGCGGTGCGGCGCCGGACTCGATCACCGTGGACACCTCCGCGGTCCCGCCCGGCATCGAGCGCATCGTGGTGACGGCCAGCCCCGACGCCGCCGGGCAGAGCTTCCAGGGCGTCGAGCCCACCGCCACCGTGCGCGACGCCGACGGCGGCAGGGTGATCGCCAGCTTCACCCCGCCGCGGCTGGGCACCGAGACCGCGCTGGTCGTCGTCGAGGTCTACCTGCGCGGCGGTGTGTGGAAGGTCCGCGCCGTCGGCCAGGGGTACGCGAACGGACTCGCCGGGATCGCCACCGACTTCGGCGTCTCGGTGGACGACGAGCCCGCGGCCGCGGCGCCCGCGCCCGTCCCCGCCGCCGTCCACACCCCGCCCCCCGCCCCCGTCGCGGCCGCGTTCCCCCCGCCGCCGCAGGCACCGCCCGTCGCCCCGGCGGCCCCGCCCGCCCCCGGCGCCGGGAAGATCAACCTCGACAAGGGCCGGGTCAGCCTCCAGAAGAACCAGACCGTCTCCCTGGTCAAGGGCGGCCGCCCGCTGCTCTCCCAGGTCAAGATGGGCCTCGGCTGGGAGCCCGCGTACGGCGGCCGGGACATCGACCTCGACGCCTCGGTCATCGCCTACGGCCCGCAGCGCAACCACATCGACAGCTGCTACTTCGGCAAGCTGTCGATCCTGGGCGGCGCCATCAAGCACTCCGGTGACAATCTGACCGGCGAGGGCGCCGGGGACGACGAGGTCATCGTCGTGGACCTCGGCCGCATCCCCGCCGAGGCCACCGGCCTCGTCTTCACGGTCAATTCCTTCTCGGGCCAGAAGTTCACCGAGGTCGCCAAGGCCTACTGCCGGCTCATCGACGCGGCCAGCGGCGAGGAGCTGGTCCGCTTCGACCTCACCGGCGCCGAACCGCAGACCGGCGTGATGATGGCCAAGCTGATCAAGCAGTTCTCCGGCGAATGGGAGATGACGGCCATCGGAGATTTTGTGAAGTCCCGCACAGTGCGCGGCATGGTCAAACCCGCCGCTCAGGCGCTCTGACGCAGGTGGGCGGGGACTGACCGCCCCCCGCGGAGAGCCCGGGGTGACCCAGGCCACCCCGGGCCGCAGTTAAACAGGAGGTCGCTGTCAGTGCCCGCCCGTAGCCTTGACCCCATGTACAAGACACTCCCGACCGCGGGTCCCGCCCGCCCGTCCGCCTCCGAGGCGAACGAGGCGATACGGCACCTCGTCGAGACCGGGGTGGACAGCGAGTGGCCTTCCGAGGCGTATGAGTTCCTCCTCGGCGAATGGGCCGCGGGCAGCCGCGAGGAAGTCGGCTCCGCGGCCCTGTAGGCCCCCGCCGCTCCCCCGGTCCCGGCGGGCGTGCGTCAGCGCCCCCGCCGCCACGGGCCGGTGATGGCCAGCATGATGCCCGGTTCCTGGATGTTGGCGAAGAGGGTCCGCCCGTCCGGGGAGAAGCAGACACCGGTGAATTCCGAGTAGTCGGGCTCCGCCGCGGTCCCGTTGTTCAACTCGTTGCGCGCCAGCGGGTAGGTGCGCCCGTCCTCCGTGGCTCCGAAGAGGTGCTGGAGCCCGCTGCCGTCCTCCGCGATGATCAGACCGCCGTACGGGGAGACCGTGATGTTGTCGGGGCCGTCGAAGCCGCCCTCCGCCGACGGGGTGGCGTTCACGCCGAAGATCACCATCAGCCGGATCGTGCGCCGCTTCGGGTCGTAGAACCACACCTGCCCGTCGTGCGCCGCGCCCGGGCTCTCCTCACGGGCGTAGGAGGAGACGAAGTACGTCCCCCCGTCGGCCCACCACATGCCCTCCAGCTTGCGGGCCCGGGTCACCGCGCCCGCCGCGAACTGCTTGCGCACCGACAGCGTGCGCGCGTCCCGGTCGGTGACCTCCGCCCAGTCGACCCCGTAGACGGTCCCGACCTTGGTGGCACGGGAGAGGTCGTCCACGAACTGCCCGGCCTTGTCGAAGCACTTGGCCGCCGCCAGCACACCCGCGTCGGGGGCGAGCGTACGCAGCTTGCCGCGCCCGTGCCGGAAGCCCTGCGGCGGGGTCCAGCGGTACAGCAGCCCGTTGGGGTTCGAGGCGTCCTCGGTCAGGTAGGCGTGGCCGCTGTGCGGGTCGATCACCACGGCCTCGTGGGCGTACCGGCCGAAGGCTTTCACCGGCCGCGGGTCGCGGTTGGCCCGGCGGTCGTTCGGGTCGACCTCGAAGACGTAGCCGTGGTCCTTGGTCATCCCGTTCTTGCCGGCCAGGTCCTCGGTCTCCTCACAGGTCAGCCAGGTGTCCCAGGGGGTGGCCCCGCCCGCGCAGTTGGTCGACGTACCGGCGATGCCGACCCATTCGGCGACCTCGCCGCCGCGCCGGACCTCGACGACCGTGCAGCCGCCGGCCGCGGCGGGGTCGTAGACGAGGCCCTCGGCCAGCGGGACGGGGTGCGCCCAGGCGGCCCGCGCGCCCTTCAGCTCGTGGTTGTTGACCAGGAGGGTGACCCCGCGGTGGCCCTCGAAGGCGGCCGTCCCGTCGTGGTTGGACGGGGTGCTCTCGCCGGAGTCCAGCGTGGTGACCCCGCTGTGGGTGATCACGCGGTACGAGAACCCGGCCGGGAGGGCGAGCAGTCCGGCCGGGTCCGGGACGAGCGGGCCGTACCCGGGCTGCGCCGGGCGGCCGTGCTCGTCGTGGCGGGTCGTGTCGTCGGCGGCGAGGGCGCCGGGGGCGGTGGCGAGGGCGCCGACCGTCCCGGTGAGCGCGACACCCGCTCCGGCGAGGACGGTGCGGGCGGTGAAGTCTCTGCGGCTGAGCGGCATCGGGTCTCCTGGGTGGGGAGCGGGCGCGGATCTGCGGTCGGCGGGGTCAGAGTCCCGCCTCCACGTGAACGGAGGCTGACATCCCCGTGAGGAGGAGTGGTCCCCTCAAGAGGAGTGGTCCCCTCAAGAGGAGTGGTCCCCCTCAGGGGGAGTGGTCCCCTTGCCCGCCCGCCGCGTGTCCGCCGCCGGGCCCGCGGCTGACGGTCCGCCACCGATTGTCGGGCTCCCGGCCCGTGAGCGGCGCGTTACGCGCCGGACGGCTGCCGCGAACGGGCCTTGAAGGCGGCCTTGCGGGCCTCCTTCGCGGACTTGCGGTCCGGGTGCAGCCGTCCCATGGCCTCCAGCACCTGCGCCGTGTACGGGTGCTCGACCCGCCACACCGCGTCAAAGAATCCGGTGTGATGAGCTGTCAGGCTCGCCATCAGTCCGGGCAGTTCATCGGATTCCGCCTCCTCGCCGAGCTGGGCGGCGATCGTGTCGACGGTCAGCCAGAACACCATGGCCTCGGAGGGCGCGGGGATGTCGGCCGCGCCGTGCTCGGCGAGCCAGACCCGGGCGAGTCCGCCGAGTTCGGCGTCGTCCAGGACCGCCCTGATCAGGGGTTCCGCGGCCGGTCCGGCCGGGGCGAGGGCCTGCTGGCAGCGCAGCCGCCGCAGCGGCCCGCCCGCGTCCCCGCCGCGTGCGGCGGCGAGCAGTTCGGTGACGGCCTCCGGCAGTTCGCGGCCCTCGATCCACTGCTCGATCTCGGCCTGCGCGGCGCCCTCGGGGTAGCCGGAGACCGCGTCGAGCAGCGCGTCCGCGCCCTTGTCGGCGAGGTCACCGATGGCGGGCGCCTCGACCCCGGCCTCGCGCATCCGGGCACGGATCCCGTACAGGCCGAGCGGGGTCAGCCGGACCATGCCGTACCGGGAGACGTCCTCGTCGTCGAGGCCGTCGGCCGCCGGGAGCAGCCCGTCATCGTCGTCGGCTTCGGCTTCGGCCATCAGCTCCTCGTCGACCGGCCGGAACTCGACCAGCCCGATCGGCTCCAGCTGCCGGAACTGGTCGTCCAGGCGCATCATCGCGTCCGAGACCTGTTCCAGCACCTCGTTCGTGGGCTCGGCCATCCCGTCGGGCACGACCATCGAAGCGGCCAGGACGGGCAGCGGCACCGGGGTGTCGGCGGCGCCGCCCTCCGCGACGGTCAGCAGGTACAGGTTGGCGAGCACCCCGTCGAGGAAGTCGGCCTCGCGCTGCGGGTTCCAGTCGAGCCGGGTGAAGTCGATCTCGCCGCCCGCGTCCAGGGCCTCGACGAGGTCGTCGAGGTCGGGCACGGCCGCGTCCGCGAGGACCGCGTCGAGCGCGGCGAGCCACAGGTCCAGTACGTCGCCGGGCGCGCCGCCGGTCACCAGGGCCAGGTCCTCGCCCGGTCCGGCGACCCCGAAGGCACCGGATTCCTCGGCGAGTTCCGCGGCGGGGGGCTGCGCCGCGTCGGCTGCGTCCTCCGCGAGGTCCTCGACGTCGGTCACTTCCACCAGACCGGTGTCGACGGCCACCCGCCAGGCCTCGCTCGCGTACGCCGCCCCGTCCGCGTCGTCCTCGAAGCCGAGCAGCCGCACCGCCTCGGGCAGCCGGTCGGCGAGGAGTTCGCCGCCGGAGCCGACCGGGGTGCCGGGGGTGGCCCAGCGGGCCAGTCGCACGGCGCGGGCGAACAGCGGGGCGGCCAGGGCGTCGCGCGCCAGTTCCGCCTCGGAGTGCAGCCGGACCGGCGGCAACGTGGGGTGCGCCTCAGCGGACATGGGGTGGTTCTCCTCGCGTGAACTGTGTGACAGCGCCCACCAGCGTAGACGCATCGGGGCCGCTCCCCGCGGGTCATCGCCTTTGGTTCATCCCACAGTCAGCTGCCGTATTCCCTGGAGGCCTTGACAATGTCGCTGGCCACAAAGGAAATTGACGCGCGTAGATATGTGCGCAGACCTGTAGGGCGTCCCCCTGGAGCCCGAACGGATCGCGTGCCCGCTCCGCTCCACCCACCCACACACCGGAGTTCCTGCCCATGCGCTCCTCGCATCCCCGTTCCGCCGCCGTCGCGGCCCTCGTGGCCACCGCTCTGGCCACCGGTCTGCTCGCCGGCTCCGCCGATGCCGCCGAAGGCGCCGCGACCGCCGACGCGATACACATCCACGACATCCAGGGCACCACCCGCATATCGCCGCTGAACGGCAAGCCGGTCGCCGATGTCGCCGGAATCGTCACGGGCGTCCGCACCTACGGCTCGCGCGGCTTCTGGTTCCAGGACCCCGACGCGGACGACAACGACGCGACGAGCGAAGGCATCTTCGTCTTCACCGGCTCCGCGCCGACCGTCGCCGTCGGCGACGCGGTGACGGTCTCGGGCACGGTCGGCGAGTACATCCCCGGTGGCGCGAACTCCGGCAACCAGTCGGTCACCCAGATCACCAAGCCGGTCGTGACCGTGGTCTCCTCCGGCAACGCGCTCCCCGAGGCCGTCTCGGTCAACGAGTACTCGGTCCCGGCCGAGTACGCCCCGGCGGGCGACCCGGCCGCGGCCGGCAGCATCAACGGGCTGACCCTGGACCCCGCGCGCTACGCCCTGGACTACTACGAGTCGCTGGAGGGCATGAACGTAAAGATCGGCACCTCCCGCGTGGTCGGCGCCACCGACCCGTACGCGGAGCTGTGGGTCACGGTGAAGGGCTGGGAGAACCCCGTCAAGCGCGGCGGCACGCTCTACGGTTCGTACGAGTCCCAGAACACCGGCCGGATCCAGGTCCAGCAGCTCGCCCCGCTCGCCACCCAGCCCTTCCCCGTGGCGAACGTCGGCGACAAGCTGACCGGCACCACCGAAGGCCCCCTGGACTTCAACCAGTTCGGCGGCTACACCCTGGCGGCCCGCACCCTCGGCACGGTCAAGGCGGGCACCCTCGCCCCCGAGAAGACCAAGGCCCAGGAGGCCGACGAGCTGGCGGTGGCGACGTACAACGTCGAGAACCTCGACCCGACCGACCCGCAGACGAAGTTCGACAACCTGGCGAAGGCCGTCGTGGAGAACCTCGCCTCGCCCGACATCGTGGCCCTGGAGGAGATCCAGGACGACAACGGCGCCAAGAACGACGGCACCGTCTCCGCCGACCAGACGCTGACGAAGTTCACCGCGGCCGTCACCGCCGCGGGCGGTCCGGCGTACCAGTGGCGCTACATCAACCCGGAGAACAACAAGGACGGCGGCGAGCCCGGCGGCAACATCCGCCAGGTCTTCCTCTTCAACCCGCTGCGCGTCTCCTTCACCGACCGCGCCCCCGGTGACTCCTTCACCGCGACCGGCGTGACCACGGGCGACAAGGGCCAGGCGGCCCTGACCCACTCCCCCGGCCGGATCGACCCGGCGAACCCGGCGTGGACCGACAGCCGCAAGCCGCTCGCCGGCGAGTTCGTCTTCAAGGGCAAGACGGTCTTCGTGATCGCCAACCACTTCGCCTCGAAGGGCGGCGACGAGGGCCTGACCTCGGTCCACCAGCCCCCGGCGCGCTCCTCGGAGACCAAGCGGCTGCTCCAGGCGCAGGCCGTGAACGGCTTCGTCAAGAGCCTGCTGGCCACGCAGAAGGACGCGAAGGTCCTCGCGGTCGGCGACATCAACGACTTCGACTTCTCGGGCACCACGACCGCGCTGCGCGACGGCGGGGTGCTGTACCCGGCGATCCAGTCGCTGCCGAAGGCGGAGCGCTACTCGTACGTCTACCAGGGCAACGCCCAGGTGCTGGACCAGATCCTGACCAGCCCGGCGGTCAAGAAGTACACGTACGACAGCGTGCACATCAACGCCGAGTTCGCGGCGCAGAACAGCGACCACGACCCGCAGGTGCTGCGCTTCCGCCCGTGATCCTCATCCCGTGATCGCCATCCCGTGATCGCACCCCGTGATCCGCAGGGGGCCCGGCCGCCGTCCCGGCCGGGCCCCCTGCCACGTCCCCGGACGGGCCCGTTCCGCCCCGAGATCGGGACTTTCGGCCCTGGCGTGATCCTCGCCACACCCCTACTCATTCCGCGTTTTGTGGTGTTGAGTATCCACACGCCCGATCTTGTACCGCCCGCACTCCCCGGGAGGACCGCGTGTTCCCCTCCATTTCCCTGGCCCAGGAAATCGGCCTCGCCGTGCTGCTGGTGGCCGCCTTCATCTGGATCCTCGGCCTCGGCCACATGATGTGGGACAGCCGCTTCCACCACCCCGAGCCAGGCTCCTTCGAGGGCCTCTCGGTGATCCCGGCCCAGCGCGACTCCAGTGCCCACCCCCTGGAACGCGTGGAACTGACCGAGGCGGAACAGCAGGCCTTCGCGGGCCTGGTGCGCACGATCCCGCTGCACTGACGCACGAACGACGAAAAGCCCGTCGGCCGGAGATCCGGCCGACGGGCTTTTCGTCGTGTACAGCGTGTGCAGATCAGTTGTGGCTGTGCAGGATCTCGTTCAGGCCGCCCCAGACCGCGTTGTTCGGGCGGGCCTCGACGGCGCCGGTGACCGAGTTGCGGCGGAAGAGAATGTTGTCCGCGCCGGACAGCTCCAGGGCCTTGACGATCTGGCCGTCCGGGAGGGTGACGCGGGTGCCCGCGGTCACGTACAGGCCGGCCTCGACGACGCACTCGTCGCCCAGGGCGATGCCGACGCCCGCCTCGGCGCCGACCAGGGAGCGCTCACCGATCGAGATGCGCTGCTTGCCGCCGCCCGAGAGGGTGCCCATGGTGGACGCGCCGCCGCCGATGTCGGAGCCGTCGCCGACGACGACGCCCGCGGAGATCCGGCCCTCGACCATGGAGGTGCCGAGGGTGCCCGCGTTGAAGTTGACGAAGCCCTCGTGCATGACGGTGGTGCCCTCGGCGAGGTGCGCGCCGAGGCGGACGCGGTCGGCGTCGGCGATGCGCACGCCCTTGGGGGCGACGTAGTCGGTCATGCGCGGGAACTTGTCGATCGAGGTGACCTGGAGGTGCAGGCCCTCGGCGCGCGCGTTGAGCCGGACGGTCTCGACCTGGTCGACGGCGACCGGGCCCAGCGAGGTCCAGGCGACGTTGGCGAGCAGGCCGAAGAGGCCGTCGAGGTTCTGGCCGTGCGGCTGGACCAGGCGGTGGCTGAGCAGGTGCAGGCGCAGGTACGCGTCGTGCGCGTCCAGCGGCTTGTCGTCCAGGGAGGAGATCACCGTGCGGACCGCTACGACCTCGACGCCGCGGACCGCGTCCTGGCGGACCGCCTTCGGCGCCGCGGCGCCGAGCAGCTCGACGGCCTGCTCGGCCGTGAGGCGCTCGGTGCCGGCCGGGCCGGGCTCGGCGACCAGCTGGGGGGCGGGGAACCAGGTGTCGAGGACGGTGCCGTCGGCGGCGAGGGTGGCAAGTCCGGCGGCGACGGCGCCGGTGGTACGCGTAGCAGTCATGCCCGAAACCTAACCGGCGACGGCCCGCCGGAGCGAACCGGTCTCATGTGCCGGTCGCCGCGCGCGCCGCGCGACCCACCCTGATCTGCGCGGACGCGCACAGGACGGCCACCCCGGCGCCGCCCGCGAGCAGGGCGCACAGCGGCCAGAGCAGGCCGGGCGCGGCGGCGTACAGGGCCCCGCCGAGCGGCGGGGCGAGCACCACCCCGCTGACCGAGACTCCGGCGTACAGACTCTGGAAGCGGCCGATGGCGTGCTCGGGGGCCTGGTCCGCCATGTAGGCGGTGGCGGTGGTCTTGTAGAGGATCTCGCCGAGGCTCACCAGCAGCATCATCGCGGCCGTGCTCGCCACTGAGGCCCCGAGGAGCAGGGCCGCGTACCCCGCCCCCACCAGGACCAGTCCGGCGCCGATGACGCGCAGCGGCGGGCGGGCGCGCAGGGCGACGGCGGCGGGGAGTTCCAGCAGCATGACGACGGCGCCGTTCAGGGCGATGGCGAAGCCGAAGACGCGGGCGTCGAGGCCGTGGTCGGCGAGGAAGACGGGGAAGGCGGAGTACTGCTGGCGGTAGACGAAGTCGACGGCCAGGATCGCGCCGAGCAGCAGGAGTACGGCGGGCCGCGCGCGCAGTTCGGACCAGAGGCCGCCGCGGCCCGGACCCCCGTCCCGGGCCGCGGCGGAGCGTGCGGCGCCGCGGGCCGGGACGGCCCGGGCGGTCCACAGGGCGAAGCCGAGGGTGCCGATGCCGTCGCAGACGAAGAGCCAGTCGTACGAGACGGCGGTGGCGACCAGGGCGCCGAGCGGCGGGCCGATGATGAAGCCGCCGTTGGAGGCGCTGCGCACGACGGCGTAGGCCTGGCGGCGGGAGCCTTCGGGGACGGTCACGGCGACCAGCGCCCCGTTGGCGGCGCGGATCACCCCGGCGGCGTACTGGGCCAGCGGCAGGGCGGCGAACAGCAGCGGCGTGGGCAGCAGCGGGAAGGCCATCAGGACGAGCCCGCCGAGGCCGGAGGCGGTCAGCAGCACCCGGCGGTGGCCGAAGCGGTCGCCGTACCAGCCGCCGGTGAAGTTCCCGGCGACCATGCCGATGCCGCCGAGGCCGGTGACCAGCCCGGCCTCGGTGACCGCGAGGCCGCGCGGTCCGGTCAGGTACAGGAAGACGAAGACGAAGGTGAAGCTGACGACGGCGTTGACGAACACCCCCGCCGCCAGCAGCCACACCACACGTGGCACGTCCTTGAATCCCCGCAGCATGTCCGCCCCCGGCTTTCGTTCTGAGTCACTCCGAGTCAGTTCCTTTTGGGAACGGACTATGTCAGCATGACAGCCTCGGGTCAACGGACAAAGGAGTGCCCATGGCCCAGCGCACCCAGCTCGGCGACGCCGACTGCGCCATCGCCCAGGCCCTCGACGTCGTGGGCGACTGGTGGACGCTGCTGATCGTGCGCGACAGCGCGCGCGGTCTGCACCGGTTCGAGGAGTTGCAGCGCGAGCTGGGCATGTCACGCAAGGTGCTGAGCGAGCGGCTGCGGCTGCTCGTCGAAGCGGGCGTGCTCACGCGCGAGCCGTACCAGGAACGTCCGGTGCGGCACGAATACCGGCTGACCCCGCGGGGGCGGGCGCTGCTGCCGGTGCTGGTGGCCCTCCAGGACTGGGGGGACGCCTGGATCCTGGGAGAGGGAGAGATGACGGCGACCGCCGACGAGGCCTCGCGGGAGGCGGCGCGCGTGCACGCACTCAAGGGCACGCGGGTACCGGAGCTGCTGCTGCCGGACGGTTCCGGGGCGCTGCGCGACCCGGTCGCGGACAGCCCGTACACCGTTCTGTACTGCTTCCCCGGCGCCTACGCCCGCGCCGAGTCCTACCCGCCCGGCTGGGCCGGGATCCCGGGGGCCAAGGGCTGCACGCTGGAATCCTGCACCTACCGCGACCAGCTGGCCGAGTTCACGGCGGCGGGGGCGACGGTGCACGGCGTCTCGACCCAGCGCCCGGACGAGCAGCGGGAGTTCGCCCGGGCCGAGGGGCTGCGCTTCCCGCTGCTCTCGGACGCGGGGCTCTCGCTGGTGGCGGCGCTGCGGCTGCCGACCTTCCGGGCGGCGGGGGTGAGCCGGCTCAAGAGGCTCACCCTGGTGGTGGCGCGGGACCGGACCGTCGTCGAGACGATCTATCCGGTTACGGACATCGAGGCGAGCGTCACGGCCGCGCTCGCGGCCGTCCGGGCGGCCTCCGCGCAACCCAGCCCCGCCGGCGTTTGAGGCGCCCCCGGAGAGCCAAACCGGCCGCACCGCACCAGGATCGATCGCGCTCAAACGCCGCGCGGGCTGATGTCGCCTCCGGCGGGCCCTCAAACGCCGGGCAGGCTGGAATTGCCCTCCGGGCGACTGGAACACCGGGGTGCGCTCAGCCGGCGACGGGCCGGAGCACCGCTGGAATTGCCCTCCGGGCGGCTGGAACACCGAGGCGCCCTCAGCCGGCGGCCGGCCGGAGCACCCGGGACAGGACCTCGCGGGCGTAGGCCTCGTCGTAGTCGGCCCCCGTCAGCAGCACCTGGAGGCCGATCCCGTCCAGCACCGCCACCAGCGCCCGCGCCGTCACCGGATCGGTGCGTTCCGCGAGGATGGCGGCCACCGCCTCGCCCCACTCCGCGGCCACCGGCCGCAGCGCGGGGCGGCGCAGGGCGGCCAGGTACAGCTCGTACTCCAGCTCCACCCGCCCCCGGTCCGCCGCCAGCGTCCCGCCCAGCACCCGGGCCAGCGCGGCCGCCAGGTCGCCCGCCGGGTCCGCCAGATCGGGGCTCTGCGCCAGCGCCCGGGCGAAGCCCTCGTTGGCCTGGCGCAGGGCCGCGACCAGGAGTTCGTCCAGGGTCTTGAAGTGGTAGGTCGTCGAGCCGAGCGGTACGTCCGCGGCGGCGGCCACGCTGCGGTGCGTCAGCCCCGCGATCCCCTTGTCGCCGACGATCCGGATCGCCGCGTCGATGATCCGCTGCCGCCGCTCGGGGTCGTACCGGCGCACGCCCCCGGCGCCCGGGCCCATCAGTGCGCCCCGCCCACGTTCAGCAGGACCACACCACCGATGACCAGCGCTATCCCGGCGATCTTCGCGGCGGTGGCCGGTTCGCCCATGAAGACCATGCCGATCGCGGCGATGGCGGCGGTGCCGACCCCGGCCCAGATCGCGTACGCCGTGCCGACCGACAGGGTCTTCAGCGTCTGCGCGAGCAGGGTGAAGGCGATGACGTAGCCGAGCAGGGTCCCGAGCGAGGGCCACAGCCGGGTGAACCCGTCGCTGAACTTCATGGCGGTGGTCCCGGCCACCTCGGCGGCGATGGCTGCGGCGAGCAGTACGTACGGCATGCGTACAAGGGTACACATCGTTGTGTACCCCCGTACACATCCATGCCCAGCCGGGTCGGCTAGCCGACCGTGAACCAGCCCGAGCGTGACTTCTTCCACTCCGGGTGCGTCAGGTCCTTGGCCGCGATCCCGTCCCCGTACAGGTCCGCCGAACCGCAGTCGGTGATCAGCTGCACCCGCGCCCCGGGCACGTTCAGGTCCGGCACGTCGACGATGGCCTCCCAGCCGCCCGCGTCACTGGTCGGCAGGTCGGTCCGCTTCACCGGGGCGTGCCCGGGAACCCCGTCCCAGGAGTAGAGGGCGTAGGGGTCGGTGTTGTCATCGGCGGCCCAGGAGCCCGCCAGGATCAGGTACTGGTCCGCCGCGTTCTTGCGGATGTCACGGATCGCGAGCCCGCCCAGGTCCAGCTCGATGCCCGGCCCGAAGACGGCCTTGGCGCCGCTCGCGAGCACCCTGTCGAAGTTGGTCACCGGCACGATCAGGGCCTTGCCGCCGGGGACGGCGGGCGCCAGCGGCGCGCGGAAGCCCAGGTAGGCGGTGGTGGTGGAGCCGGGCGCGAACTCCAGGCCCTCCACGTTGAACCCGTCGATCTGCTTGGGCGCCTGACCCGCGGCGGTGCCCGCGGCGAAGCCGTAGCGGTTGCCGTTCGCCGTGTCCCAGGCGACCAGGTCGTCGCGGAGCTTCGCGTACGAACGCCCGTAGGCGAGCTGCGTGGTGGAGCCGGACCCGCTCACGGTCGTGGTGAACACCGTGTTCCGGGGGGCCTTGTACTCGCCGTCCTTGTTGTTGCCGAGCGAACCGGTCCAGTAGATGGTGTCGCCGATGCGCGTGGCGCCCTCGATGTCCACCTCCTTGGTGACCCCGAGCTGCGCGCTGAAGTCCCAGGTCCTGACGGGCGCCCCGGACGCGGAACGGTCGTACATCCGCAGCACGTTGGACTCGTCGTCGGCGACGACGGTGTAGCCGCCGCCGACGTCCACGGCGGCCGAGGCGTCCGAGGATCCGGTCAGATAGCGGGCGTCGGCCGGGTTCTGCACGGCCGCCGAGGCCGCGTAGGACAGGGTCTTGGTGGCGCTCTTGCCGCCCAGACCGGTCACCTTGACGGTGAGGTTGGTGTAGCCGCGGCCGCGCGCGGTGACGGCGAGCTGCCGGACCGCTCCGGCCCCGGTGACGGTCACGTCGCCGGTCCCGGCCACCGAGGACGTGCTCGATGCGGACGCGCTGACGGTGAGCGCCGAGACGTCGGCGCCGCTCTGCGCGACGGTGACGTTGACCAGCGGGTCGCCGACCCCGCCGACGGCGCCGGAGAGGTATCCGGCGGACAGCGCGATGGTCGGCGTGCCGTACGTCGCCGCCTGCGCGGGCATGTTCATCAGGCCGGCCAGCATCAGCGCGGCGATCCCCGCGGTACCCAGCCGCTTCTGCGTCTGCTTCTTCATCGAGTTCCCCCACGGACGGAATTGAGCGTGAACCATGCGGACCGGGACTTCTTCCACTCCGGGTGGCCGAGGTCCTTGGCCTCGGTGCCGTCGCCGTACAGGTCGGCGGAGCCGCTGTCGGTGATCAGCTGGACGCGGGCGCCGGGCGCCCGCAGGTCGGGCACGGCGACCACCGCTTCCCAGCCACCGGGGTCGGTGGTGGGCAGGTCGAGCCGCTTCTTCGGCGCGTGGCCGGGGACCCCGTCCCAGGAGTAGAGGGCGTAGGGGTCGGTGTTGTCGTCGGCGGCCCAGGAGCCCGCCAGGATCAGGTACTGGTCCGCCGCGTTCTTGCGGATGTCACGGATGGCGAGCCCGCCCAGGTCCAGCTCGATGGCCGGCCCGAAGACGGCCTTCGCCCCCTTCGCCACCACCTGGTCGATGTTCGTGACGGGCACGATCAGGGCCTTGCCGCCGGGGACGGCGGGCGCCAGCGGCGCGCGGAAGCCCAGGTAGGCGGTGGTGGTGGAGCCGGGCGCGAACTCCAGGCCCTCCACGTTGAACCCGTCGATCCGCTTGGGGACCTGCCCGGCGGCGGTGCCCGCGGCGAAGCCGTAGCGGTTCCCGTTCGCCGTGTCCCAGGCGATCAGGTCCTCGCGCAGACCCTTGTACGCGGCGGTGAAGGTGACCTCGGTGGCGGCGCCGCTGCCGGTGATCTTCGTGGTGAAGAGCGTGTTGCGGTCCGCCTTGTACTTGCCGTCCTTGTTGTTGCCGAGCGAACCCGTCCAGTAGACGGTGTCGCCGACCCGGGCGGCGGCCTCGATGTCGACTTCCTTCTTCACGCCGAGCGCGGCGCCGAGGTCCCAGGTCTTGACCGGCGCGCCGGACCGGGAACGGTCGTACAGCCGCAGCACGTTGGTCTCGTCGTCGGCCACCAGCGCGTACCCGCCGCCCGCGTCCACGGCCGCCGAGGCGTCCGAGGAGCCGGTGAGGTAGCGCGTGCCCGCCGCGCCGCCGCTCACCCGCGCCGAGGCGGCGTAGCCGAGGGTGGCGGTGGCCGTCTTCCCGCCGCGCCCGGTGACCTGGACCGTCAGCTCGGTGTAGCCCCGCCCGCGCGGGCGCACGGTCAGCTCGCGCCCGCCCCGGGTGCGGTCGATGCGTACGTCGCCGGGCGCGGCGACCGCCGGATTGCTGGAGGCGATGACGCTGACCTTGAGCTGTGCTCCGGGCGCCCCGGCCTGCGTGACGTCCACGCCGACCCCCGGGTCTCCGACCGCGCCGACGGCGCCCGACAGGTACCCGGCGGAGAGCGCGATGGTCGGCGCGGGCGCCTCCGCCGCGAAGGCGGGCGCGGTGAGCCCGGCGACGAGCAGGGCCGCGGCCCCGGCGGCTCCCACGGCGCCCAGGCGGCGTGCCGGTGCGGGACGAAGGTTCACGGGGGGTCCTCTCGACTGCTGCGCCGCCAGGACATGACGGCCGTCGAGAAGATTCGGCCACCGTGGCCAACTCCCGGTGCACGCGGCCCGTCCGCCGGGAGAACAGCGGCCCCCGGAAAGCACGGGACCCCCCGCACTCGCGTGCGGGGGGTCCCGTGTCAAAAATCTGCGATCAGACCGGTCAGACGTTGAAGCCGAGCGCGCGCAGCTGCTCGCGGCCGTCGTCGGTGATCTTGTCCGGGCCCCACGGCGGCATCCACACCCAGTTGATGCGCAGCTCGTTGACGATGCCCTCCGTCGCCGACTTCGCCTGGTCCTCGATCACGTCGGTCAGCGGGCAGGCCGCGGACGTCAGCGTCATGTCGAGGGTGGCGATGTTCGCGTCGTCGACGTGGATGCCGTAGATCAGCCCCAGGTTGACGACGTCGATGCCCAGCTCGGGGTCGACCACGTCGTAGAGGGCCTCGCGGACCTCTTCCTCACTGGCCGGCGTGATCGACGCCTCGGGCGTCGCGTTCTCGGTCATGCCGTCTTCCTCTCCGCGTCGCCCAGCACCTGGGCGGTCGCGTCCTTCCACGCCATCCAGCTCAGCAGAGCACACTTGACCCGCGCGGGAAACTTGGCGACACCGGCGAACGCGACCGCGTCCTCCAGTACCTCTTCCATGGCCTCGTCGGGCTCGATCTTGCCCTTCGACTGCATCAGCTCCAGGAAGGTCTCCTGGATCCGGCGCGCGTCGGCGAGGTCCTTGCCGACCAGCAGCTCGTTCAGTACGGACGCGCTGGCCTGGCTGATGGAGCAGCCCTGGCCCTCGTAGGAGACGTCGGTCAGCGTCTCGCCGTCGTACTTCACGCGCAGCGTGATCTCGTCACCGCACGTCGGGTTGACGTGGTGCACCTCGGCGTCGCCGTCGCGCAGGCCACGCCCGTGCGGGTGCTTGTAGTGGTCCAGGATCAGTTCCTGGTACATCGAATCCAGCTTCACAGCGTCCTCGTCGTCCTCGTCCTCGTCAGCCGAAGAAGTTCCGTACGTGCTCCAGCCCGTCGATCAGTGCGTCGACCTCGGCAGGAGAGGAGTACAGGTAGAACGACGCTCGCGTGGTCGCGGGAATTCCGTAGCGCAGGCAGACGGGGCGCGCGCAGTGGTGTCCCACGCGGACCGCGATGCCCTGCTCGTCCAGGACCTGGCCGACGTCGTGCGGGTGGATGTCGCCGAGCACGAAGGAGATGGCCGCGCCGCGGTCCTCGGCCGTGGTGGGGCCGATGATCCGCAGGTCGGGGACTTCGAGCAGGCGCTTGACCGCGTACTCGGTGATCGCGTGCTCGTGCGCGGCGATCTTGTCCATGCCGATCGCGGTCAGGTAGTCCACGGCCGCGCCGAGGCCGACGGCCTGGGCGATCGGGGGCGTACCCGCCTCGAACTTGTGCGGTGCGGGGGCGTAGGTCGAGGCGTGCATCGACACGGTCTCGATCATCTCGCCGCCACCGAGGAACGGCGGCAGGTCCTCCAGCAGCTCCTGGCGTCCCCACAGGACGCCGATGCCGGTCGGGCCGCACATCTTGTGGCCGGTGAAGGCCACGAAGTCGGCGCCGAGCGCCTGTACGTCGAGCGGCATGTGCGGAGCGGCCTGCGAGGCGTCGATCAGCACCAGGGCGCCGACCTCCTGCGCGCGCCGGACGATCTGCTCGACCGGGTTGACCGTGCCCATGATGTTGGAGACCAGCGTGAAGGAGACGATCTTCGTCTTCTCCGTGATGACCTCTTCGATGTTGGACAGGTCGAGGCGGCCGTCGTCGGTGAGGCCGAACCACTTCAGCTTCGCGCCGGTGCGCTGCGAGAGCAGCTGCCACGGCACGATGTTGGAGTGGTGCTCCATCTCCGTGATGGCGATCTCGGTCTCGCGGTCGACCCGGTAGGGCTCGTCCGCCCAGCCGAGCATGTTCGCGACCAGGTTGAGCGACTCCGAGGCGTTCTTGGTGAAGATCACCTCGTCGCGGCTCGGCGCGTTGATGAAGGCGGCGACCTTGTCGCGGGCGCCCTCGTACAGCGCCGTGGCCTCCTCGGCGAGCACGTGCACGCCGCGGTGGACGTTGGCGTTGTGCTGCTCGTAGTACTCGTTCAGCGCGTCGAGCACCTGGCGCGGCTTCTGCGAAGTCGCCGCGTTGTCCAGATAAACGATCTTCTTCCCGTCGTGGACCACACGATCCAGCAGGGGGAAGTCCTTGCGGATCGCCTCGATGTCGAGGAGGCCAGGCAGCTGTGTCACGCGGTAGCGCCACCCTTCGTGCTGTACGCCTCGTAGCCTTCGGCCTCCAGCTTGTCGGCGAGTTCGGCGCCGCCGGACTCGACGATGCGGCCCTCGGAGAAGACGTGGACGAAGTCGGGCTTGATGTAACGGAGGATCCGCGTGTAGTGCGTGATCAGCAGGGTGCCGACCTCGCCGGTCTCGCGGACGCGGTTGACGCCCTCGGAGACCTGGCGCAGCGCGTCGACGTCGAGGCCGGAGTCGGTCTCGTCGAGGATCGCGATCTTCGGCTTGAGGAGCTCCAGCTGGAGGATCTCGTGGCGCTTCTTCTCACCGCCGGAGAAGCCCTCGTTGACGTTGCGCTCGGCGAAGGCCGGGTCCATCTGGAGCTGCTCCATCGCGGACTTGACCTCCTTCACCCAGGTGCGCAGCTTGGGGGCCTCGCCGCGGATCGCCGTGGCCGACGTACGCAGGAAGTTGGAGACCGAGACGCCGGGGACCTCGACCGGGTACTGCATGGCGAGGAAGACGCCCGCGCGGGCACGCTCGTCGACGGACATCTCCAGGACGTCTTCGCCGTCGAGGGTCACGGTGCCACCGGTGATGGTGTACTTCGGGTGACCGGCGAGCGAGTACGCGAGGGTGGACTTGCCGGAGCCGTTCGGACCCATGATGGCGTGCGTCTCACCCTGCTTGACGGTGAGGTCGACGCCCTTGAGGATCTCGCGGGCGCCGTTTTCGGCCTCGACGGAGACGTGCAGGTCGTGGATTTCAAGCGTTGCCATGGATACCTCAGGACTCCTGGGTGAGGGAGACGAGCACGTCGTCCCCTTCGATCTTTACGGGGTATACGGGGACGGGACGCGTCGCCGGAAGGCCGGACGGCTTGCCGGTCCGCAGATCGAACGCCGAGCCGTGCAGCCAGCATTCGATCATGCAGTCGTCGACCTCGCCCTCCGAGAGGGAGACGTTCGCGTGCGAGCAGATGTCGTTGATCGCGAACACCTCCCCCTCGGTGAGGACGACGGACACCGGCGTGCCGTCGAGTTCCACCCGCTTGGGGGTGTCCTTCTCCAGCTCGCTCAGCGCACAGGCCTTGACGTACGTCATCAGACGGACGCCTGCAGCTCGGCGTCGATCTTCGCCAGCAGGCGCTCCTCGATGTCGTCGACACCGATCTGCTGGACCAGCTCGGCGAAGAAGCCGCGCACGACCAGGCGGCGGGCTTCGTCGGCCGGGATGCCGCGGGACTGCAGGTAGAAGAGCTGCTCGTCGTCGAAGCGGCCGGTCGCGGAGGCGTGGCCGGCGCCGACGATCTCGCCGGTCTCGATCTCCAGGTTCGGCACCGAGTCGACCCGCGCGCCGTCCGTGAGGACGAGGTTGCGGTTCATCTCGTAGGTGTCGGTGCCCTCGGCGGTCTTCTCGATCAGGACGTCGCCGATCCAGACCGCGTGCGCGTCCTGGCCCTGCAGCGCGCCCTTGTAGACCACGTGGGACTTGCAGTGCGGGGCACCGTGGTCGACCAGGAGGCGGTGCTCCTGGTGCTGGCCCTGGTCGGTGAAGTACAGGCCGAGCAGCTCGGCCTCGCCGCCGGGACCGGCGTAGTTCACGCGCGGGTGCAGCCGGACGAGGTCGCCGCCGAAGGTGATCACGATCGACTTGAAGGTGGCGTCACGGCCGACCAGCGCGTTGTGCTGGGAGCAGTGGACGGCGGTGTCGTCCCAGTCCTGGACCGAGACCACGGTGAGCTTGGCGCCGTCGCCGACCAGGAAGTCGACGTTGGCGGCGCGCACGCCGTCACCGGTGTGGTCGATGACGATGATCGCCTCGGCGAAGGCCTGCACGTCGAAGACGGTGTGACCGAAGGTGGTGCCGCCCTCGCCGTGGAGGGAGACGCGCACCGGCTCGGTGAGCACCGCCTCCTTGGGCACGGTGACGACCGTGGCCTTGGCGAACGACGAGAACGCCTGGGCCGCGACGCGGTCGACCGGCGTACCGGCCTTGCCGACGCGGGCGTCGTCGCGGTCCACCGACTCGATGGTGACGCCTTCGGGCGCATCGATCTGCGCCTTCATGGTGCCGTTGGCGACCGCGGTGCCGTCGTGGAGACCGCGCAGGCGGGCCAGCGGGGTGAAGCGCCACTCCTCCTCACGGCCGTGGGGCACGGGGAAGTCCGCCACGTCGAAGGACGGGGGCGCGCTCATCCGGGTGGCGACGGTGGATTCGGCGGCCACCGCGATCGCGCCGGCGGTGGTCGAACCCGCCGCGGGGGTACCTCCCTGGACCGTCTGGTCCTGGGGAGCGTTCTGAGCCTCTGCCATGGCTGTCGTCTTGCTCTCTTCCTGCGTCGTGCGTCAAAGGGATCTGCGCTGCGGGGTGGGCGGCGGCCGGATTAGCCGACCGAACCCTCCATCTGCAGCTCGATCAGCCGGTTCAGCTCCAGCGCGTACTCCATGGGCAGCTCGCGCGCGATCGGCTCGACGAAGCCGCGCACGATCATGGCCATCGCCTCGAACTCCGTCAGACCGCGGCTCATCAGGTAGAAGAGCTGGTCGTCGGAGACCTTGGAGACGGTGGCCTCGTGGCCCATGGACACGTCGTCCTCGCGGACGTCCACGTACGGGTACGTGTCCGAGCGGGAGATCGTGTCGACGAGGAGCGCGTCACACAGCACGTTGGACTTGGAGCCGTGCGCGCCCTCGCCGATCTCGACCAGACCGCGGTACGAGGTGCGGCCACCGCCCCGCGCCACCGACTTGGAGACGATGTTCGAGGAGGTGTTCGGCGCCATGTGGACCATCTTGGAGCCGGCGTCCTGGTGCTGGCCCTCGCCCGCGAAGGCGATGGAGAGGGTCTCGCCCTTGGCGTGCTCGCCCATCAGGTAGACGGCCGGGTACTTCATGGTGACCTTGGAACCGATGTTGCCGTCGATCCACTCCATGGTCGCGCCCTCGTACGCCACGGCGCGCTTGGTGACCAGGTTGTAGACGTTGTTCGACCAGTTCTGGATCGTCGTGTAGCGGCAGCGGCCGCCCTTCTTCACGATGATCTCGACGACGGCGCTGTGCAGCGAGTCCGAGGAGTAGATCGGCGCGGTGCAGCCCTCGACGTAGTGGACGTAGGCGTCCTCGTCGACGATGATCAGCGTCCGCTCGAACTGGCCCATGTTCTCCGTGTTGATGCGGAAGTAGGCCTGGAGCGGGATGTCGACCTTGACGCCCTTGGGGACGTAGATGAACGAGCCGCCCGACCACACGGCGGTGTTCAGCGAGGCGAACTTGTTGTCGCCGACCGGGATGACCGTGCCGAAGTACTCCTGGAAGAGCTCCGGGTGCTCCTTGAGCGCGGTGTCCGTGTCGAGGAAGATCACGCCCTGCTCCTCCAGGTCCTCACGGATCTGGTGGTAGACGACCTCGGACTCGTACTGGGCCGCGACACCGGCGACGAGGCGCTGCTTCTCCGCCTCCGGGATGCCGAGCTTGTCGTACGTGTTCTTGATGTCCTCGGGCAGGTCCTCCCAGGAAGCGGCCTGCTTCTCGGTCGAACGCACGAAGTACTTGATGTTCTGGAAGTCGATGCCGGAGAGGTCGGAGCCCCAGTTCGGCATGGGCTTCTTGTCGAAGAGCTTCAGGCCCTTGAGGCGGAGCTTCAGCATCCACTCGGGCTCGGACTTCTTCCCCGAGATGTCGCGGACGACCTCTTCGGACAGGCCTCGCTTGGCAGCCTCGCCGGCCGCGTCGGAGTCGGCCCAGCCGTATTCGTAGGTGCCCAGGCCATCCAGCTCAGGGTGAGCAATCTCCGTGGTCATGCGGGGTTCCTCCCGGCGGTGCGTACAGAAGCTGATGCTGATGTGTCGGTCTGTGGGGCGTGCGCGGCGGGCCCGGCGCTTCCTGGAATGAAGGTCGTGCACACCCCGTCGCCGTGCGCGATGGTGGCGAGCCGTTGCACGTGCGTCCCGAGCAGGCGGGAGAAGACCTCGGTCTCCGCCTCGCACAGCTGTGGGAACTGCTCGGCCACGTGGGCGACCGGGCAGTGGTGCTGGCAGAGCTGCTCTCCACTGTGCGGCCCCGGGGCGCTCTTCGCCGTAGCAGCGTACCCGTCCACGGTCAACGCCCTGGCAAGGGCCTCGGTGCGGTCCGCGGGATCCGCCGCTTCGACCGCTGCCCGGTAGGCCACCGCTTGCGCGTCCAGCCTCGCCCTGGCGAAGGCGGCCACCGCCGCCTCGCCCTGCTCCCCGCCGCCCGCGGACTGCGCGATCCAGCGCAGGGCCTCGGTGGCGAGGGCGTCGTAGGACTGGTCGAAGGCGTCCCGGCCGCAGTCGGTGAGCGCGAAGACCTTGGCGGGCCTGCCCCGGGTCCGGGCGCCGTACACCCGCTGTTCCCGGGAGGCGACCACGTCGTCGGCGACGAGGGCGTCCAGGTGGCGCCGGACGGCGGCCTGGGTGAGGCCGAGCCGCTGGGCCAGGTCGGCGACGGTCGACGGACCGTGGTCCAGGATCGACCGCGCGACCCGGTTGCGGGTGGACCGCTCTCCGGTCGCGAGTTCCCCGTGGGGAGCCTCGGTCAGCCGTTCGCCGTATTTCACAACGCCATTGTTGCGTAATTACCCGGGGCCCGACAAGCCGTGATGGAGGCCACCCCTGGTGGCCTCCATCACTAAGGGTTACCTTATTTGTCGACGCAGCGTGACGCCGGTCAACCGGAAGCGATTACTCCGCGCTCGCGCCGTGCGCCGCCCGTGAACCAGTACACGGCCCCCACCAGCAGACCTCCGCCCACGATGTTTCCGGGCACGGTGAACATCAGGTTCCGAAAAAGGTCACCGAATCCGGCCTGACCGTCCAGGATCGCCAGACTGAAAACGGCCATGTTTGCTACACAGTGTTCGAATCCGACCGCCACGAACACCGCCACGGGCAGCCACAGGACGAAAATCTTGGCCGCGTCCCCGCGCGCCCGGGTGAACATCCAGATCGCCAGGCACACCAGCATGTTGCAGAGCACCGCGCGCCAGAACAGCTGACCGCCGCCGAGCGCCGTCTTCCCGTGCACCATCTCCGCCAGCATGGTCCGCGCGGACGGCGAGGAGGTCACGCCCGAGGCGTGCACCATGGCGCCGAAACCGAAGGCTCCCACCAGATTCCCGCTCAGCGAGAGCCCCCAGGACGAGAGCAGGTCCCTCATCCCGGTCCGGCCCGACAGCGCGCCGACCAGCATGACCATCACATTGCTGGTGAAGAGCTGGGCACCGGCGAACATCACGATGGTCAGGGCGATCGGGAAAACCCCGCCCTCCAGCAGTTTCACCGCCGCCGAGCCCTTGGCCACGAACGGGGAAACGGCGACCAGCAGCAGGATCTCCCCGATCCCGATGTAAGCGCCGGCAAGCATCGCCGAGACGAAATAGCGCGTCGGATGCCCGAGATCGTGCGCCTTGTGCTCGGCCTGCCCCGAGGTGGCTTCAACGTTCTGCGCGATGCTGTTCACCTTTCGAAGTTAGGCCCTCCCCCATGCTCCATTCGGTATGAAAAAGTCACGAAAGGGCGGACCCGTGACCTTCGGGACCCGGGACCTAGGACCCCCTGCGCCCCTCCGTAGACTCACCGGCATGAGCAACGACCCCGCCGTGGAGATCCGCGGACTGGTGAAGCGGTACGGCCCCAAAACGGCGGTGGACGGCCTCGACCTCACCGTCCCGAGGGCCTCGGTGACCGCAGTCCTTGGTCCCAACGGCGCGGGCAAGACGACCACTGTGGAAATCTGCGAGGGCTACCACCGACCCGACGCCGGATCCGTCCGCGTCCTCGGGCTCGACCCGGTCGCCGACGCCCCGGCACTGCGCCCGCGGATCGGCGTGATGCTCCAGTCCGGCGGGGTCTACTCCGGCGCCCGCGCCGTCGAGATGCTGCGCCACATGGCCGCCCTGTACGCCGACCCGCTCGACGTCGGCATGCTCGTGGAGCGGCTCGGGCTGGGCGGCTGCGGCCGCACCCCCTACCGCCGCCTCTCCGGCGGCCAGCAGCAGCGCCTGGCCCTCGCCATGGCCGTCGTCGGCCGCCCCGAGCTGGTCTTCCTCGACGAGCCGACCGCTGGCCTGGACCCGCAGGCCCGCCGCGCGACCTGGGACCTCGTACGGGAACTGCGCTCCGACGGGGTCACCGTCGTGCTCACCACCCACCACATGGACGAGGCCGAGCAGCTCGCCGACGAGGTCGCCATCGTCGACGCGGGCCGGGTCATCGTCCACGGCAGCCCCGAGCGGCTGTGCCGCGGCGGCGCCGAGAACACCCTGCGCTTCACCGGGCGCCCCGCGCTCGACCTCGCCTCGCTGCTCAAGGCACTGCCCGACGGCACCCAGGCCGCCGAGACCAGCTCCGGCGTCTACCGCCTCACCGGCGACATCGACCCGCGGCTGCTGGCCACGGTCGCCTCCTGGTGCGCCCAGCACGGGGTCATGCCGGACAGCCTCACGGTGGAGCGGCACACCCTCGAAGACGTCTTCCTGGAACTCACGGGCAAGGAGCTGCGCGCATGACGCCGGTCAGCACAGACCCTCGCCGGGGGTCCGGGGGTTGTCCCCCGGGAAGACACAGTCTGGAACTCACGGGCAAGGAGCTGCGCGCATGAGCGCCGGTACGTTCACCCCCGGGCCGGGGGCCGCGCCCGTGTCCCGCATGATCTTCGCGCAGACCGCGCTGGAGACCCGGATGCTGCTGCGCAACGGCGAACAGCTGCTGCTGACCGTGATCATCCCGGCGCTGCTGCTGGTCCTGTTCTCGACGGTGGACATCATCACCGTGCCCGCGAAAGAGGGCGGTGCCGCGAAGTCGGTGGACTTCCTCGCCCCCGGCGTCCTCGCCCTCGCGGTGATGTCCACCGCCTTCA
This sequence comes from Streptomyces sp. NBC_00536, assembly GCF_036346295.1. Lineage (NCBI taxonomy): Bacteria > Bacillati > Actinomycetota > Actinomycetes > Kitasatosporales > Streptomycetaceae > Streptomyces > Streptomyces sp. NBC_00536. The sequence goes on from NZ_CP107819.1 coordinate 2,017,036, forward strand.
CCGGCCAGGCCATCGCCACCGGTTTCGACCGCCGCTACGGGGTCCTCAAGCGGCTCGGCGCCTCGCCGCTGCCGCGCCGGGCCCTGCTGACCGCCAAGACCCTGTCGGTCCTGGTCACCGAGGTGCTCCAGATCGCCCTGCTGTCGGTGATCGCGCTCGGCCTCGGCTGGTCCCCGCAGGGGAACCCCCTGTCCGTGGCCGCGCTGCTGCTGCTCGGCACCGCCGCCTTCTCCGGACTCGGGCTCCTGATGGCGGGCACCCTCAAGGCCGAGATGACGCTGGCGGCCGCCAACCTGGTGTTCCTGCTGCTGCTGGTCGGCGGCGGGGTGATCGTGCCGATGGAAAAGTTCCCGGAGGCGGTGCGCTCGGTCCTGGAGCTGCTGCCGATCACGGCCCTCTCCGACGGGCTGCGCGCGGTGCTCCAGCAGGGGTCCGCGCTGCCGTGGGGGGACGCGGCCGTGCTGGCGGTCTGGTCGGCGCTGGGCCTGGGCGCGGCGGCCCGCTTCTTCCGCTGGGAGTAGCGGAGCAGCCGAGCAGTGGAGCGGCCGCGCGGAGGCACCGTAAGCGGGCCGGCGCGGGAGTGACCGGTTCCGTATTGCGCCGGGAGAGAAGGCCTTCCCCCTGCCGCGGCCTTCCCGCGAGGATGGACGCCTCCACACGACACGAAGCCGGGGGGCGGGCATGGCGCAGCGAGAGGCCGCACTGCGGCTGGACGAACAGTGGGCGCGGATCCGGTCGGGCGCCGCACACGCGGAACCCGGGGAGCGCGAGCGGCTGCTGGCCGAGCTGATCTCCGTACTGCGGGAGCCCGCCCGCAGCGACCCCGAGTGCGCGGCCCGGCTCGGCCTGCGCCTGGGTGACCTGGCGGCCCGCCGGTTCGCGGACGGGGACCGGGCCGGGGCGCTGTCCGCCCTTGAAGAGGGGCTGCGGCACGCGCAGCAGGCCGCCGGGCACGCCCCCGAATACGCCCGCTGGTACGCCCGCGGCCTGATCAACCAAGGGGTCTGGCTGGCCTGGCCGCTGAGCGACGGGGACCGGCTGCCCCGGCACCCGCTGGGCGCGGCGGCCGAGGAGGGTCCGAGCCCGATGGAGCGGGCGGCCGGGGAGCGCGCGCTGGACGTGACCCGCTCGGCGGTGGACGTCCTGGCCGGGCTGGACCCGCACGATCCGGTCAACCAGCGGGGCCTGGCGCAGGCCAAGGTGTTCCTCGGGGACCGGCTCGCCGAGCTGGGGCTGGCCGAGGACTCGGTGGCGTGGGCGGTCGACGCCGAGCGGGACTTCCGGCGGCTGCTCCAGGTGGGCCCGGGCCCGGAGGAGGCCCAGGAGGCCGAGGACGCCCTGGCGCACATCGAGCGGCAGCTGGAACTGCGGCTGCGCTTCCTCGACTTCGAGTCCCTGGTGGGTCTGCGCGCGGACGGGCTGCTGCCCGAACGGCTGCTCCCCCAGGCCGTGGTGGCCGCCCGGATCCAGGGGGTGCCGCCGGAGCGGATCGCGGCGGGGCTGCGGCTGGACGGGGACCGGGTGGCCGAGACGCTGGCCGCCCTGCCCTGGCTCGCGGTGTGGCGGTTCGACGTGCGGGGTGCTGACGGCCTGTGGAACGTACAGGGACATCCCTGGCACAGCTCCGCAGAAGTGACGAACCGGACGGCGGAGGAGGTGGCGCAGGAACTGTTCCGCGGCTTCACCGAGTCCCCGGACTACCCCGGCCCCGGCGCTCATTGGCGGATCCGGGTGTGGTGGCAGCAGGAAGGCGACCCGGCGGGGGCCCGGTTCCGACTGGTGATCGCGCCCGAGTCGCCAAGTGACGCGCCTGACACACCTGACGGCACCCCCTCGTGAAAGTTTGCACAAGGCGCCGCCTACGATAGGGGGCGTGTTCTCCCCCCTCGCTTATATCGCCAGCCGCTGGACGCCGTCACCGCGCACCGTCCAGCGGGCCGCGCTGACCGCGGTCCTGATGAGTGTGGTCATCGTCGTCACCGGCGGCGCGGTCCGCCTGACCGGCTCCGGGCTGGGCTGCGACACCTGGCCCAAGTGCACCGACGACAGCCTGTTCGCGACGCCGGCCCAGGGCTTCCACGGTGCGATCGAGTTCAGCAACCGCATGCTGACGTACGTCCTGTGCGCGGCCGTCGGCTGGGGCATCATCGCGGCCCGCTCGGCCGCGCCGTGGCGCCGGTCGCTGACGAAGCTCGGATGGCTGCAGTTCGCCATCGTGATGGGGAACGCGGTACTCGGCGGCATCACCGTGATGACGGGCCTCAACCCCTACAGCGTGGCGGGCCACTTCCTGCTCGCCACCTCGCTGATCACCGTCACCACCGTCACCTGGCAGCGCACCCGCGAGGGCGACACGGCGCCGCGGCCGCGCGTTCCCGCGCCGGTGCGCAAGCTGTCATGGGCGATGCTCGCGGCGACGCTGGTGCTGATCGCGGCGGGCACGGTGGTCACCGGTACCGGTCCGCACGCGGGGGACAGCAGCGACATCAAGCGGATGCCGTTCGACTGGTCCACCACCGCGCACGTGCACGCCGTCGCGGCCTGGCTCGTGTGCGCGCTGGCCGTCGCGATGTGGCTGGTGCTGCGGGTGGTGGACGCCCCGGACGACACCCGGGCGCGCGCCCGCGACCTGCTGATCGTGCTGCTCGCCCAGGGCGCCATCGGGTACGTCCAGTTCTTCACCAAGGTGCCGGAGGCCCTGGTCGCCGCCCACATGCTCGGCTCCTGCCTGGTGTGGATCGCCGTCCTGCGGGTCGCCCTGAGCCTGCGCGAACGCCCCGCCGAGCGGGCGGAGATCCCGTCCCAGCCGGACCCGGCGCTCTCGGCTGCGGTCTGACGGGCTAAGGCTCGTCCAGCCGGTAGACGCGGCGGGCGTTGCCCGCCGCGAGCAGGGCCGCCACCCGCTCCGCGTCCCGCCAGGACCAGGCCCCGTCGGCGACCCAGCCGCCCAGCACCCGGCCCAGCGCCTCCCGGAACACCCTGGCCGCGACCACGTGCAGCTCCGGCAGCTCGTGGCCGCCGCTGGAGAACAGCAGCTTGCCGAACGGTGCCAGTTCCAGCAGTTCCGCCAGCACCGCGTCGGCGCGCGCCCCGGTCCGGGCGAGGGCCGGGCCGAGGTCGGCGTACACGTGCGGGAAGGCGGCCGCCAGCTGCGCGGCCTGCCGGTGGTACGGGTACCCGTGCAGCAGGACCAGGTCGCCGCCCACGCCCGCCGTCGCCCGGACGAAGTCCGTCAGCAGGGCCGGATCGCCCCGGTCCGGCCGCTCCCGCGGGTCCCCCGCGCCGGTGTGCAGCTGGAGCGGCAGCCCCGACTCGACGGCGCTCCACAGCAGGTGCCGTACGAGTACGGGGTCCCGCACCGGCCCGCCCTTGGCCCGCCGGGCCAGCCACCGCGCCGCCGCGTCGCGCACCTCGTCGGGGCCGGGGGGCGCGGGCGCGAACGCCAGCACCGCGCCGTAACCGGCCCCCGCGCCGGTGCCCTCGCCCGCGCCCGCGGTGAAGGCCACGGCTCCGGCGGCCGCGTGCTGGACCGCCTCGGCGAGGTTGGCGAGGAACCCCTCGGCGGTGCCGGAAGTGTCGGCGACGTTCTCGGCCAGTAACTCCAGCCGGACGCTCTCGTACGCCTCGGCGTCCCCGGCCAGCGCGAGTTCCTTGGGGCCGGTCAGGTCCCCCGGCGCGCCGGTGTCGACGAGGTAGGTACCGGTCCCCGCACCGCGGAGCAGCCGCCGCCCCGACTCCACGACGCCCAGCTCGCGGCGCCGGGCCAGGTAGTGGGCGGGCGGACAGTGCGGCTCCAGCCCGAGCAGCGGCGGGCACCAGCGGCGCACGGCGAATCCGGCCTGCGTGTCGAAGAAGGTGGTCCCGGCGGCGGCCGGCCCCACCGACCGGCCCAGCCGGGCCTCGAAGGTGCCGAGGCCGAGCTCCGTACGGAGCACTCCGTGGCAGTACTGGTCCACCAGGGGCGGCGTTTCGATCATCCGGGCATCCCGTTGCGGACGTGGGCGAACGTGTGGGTGCGCTTCCACATGTCCTAACGGGTGAGCGGGGTGTGAGGTGTTGCTCGCGCTGTTGACCGAGCAGTCCGCCCCGCCCTCCGGGGGCGCCTCAAACGCCGGCGAGGCTTGAGGGGTGCCCCCGCACCCGGGGTCGGTGGGGTGTCAGGGCGGTGGCGCCGGCCCCCTACGGAGTGTCTCCTCGGCTCGCGGAACTCGGCGGGTCGGAGAAGCGCAGCTGTGCTGTCCGCTCGTCCTGCGGGGACCCTCCTTCGCGGCCCGACCCCACCGCCCTGACGCCGCGGCGGGTCGTGGCCGGGACGGGGACACGCAGGAGTGTCCCCGCAGGACGAGCGGTCACCACCGGACGCACTGTCCGACCGGCCCGCGCCCGCGAGCCGAGGAGACACTCGTGCGGGGCACCGGCACGGACACGGCCCGCCCACCCGACCCCGAGTACGCCCCCCCCGGGAGTGGCGCGGCTACCCAGCCGCCGGGCCAGTCCCCTCATCGGACTCCACGACAGCCTCCGGCTTGGGCTCAGCAGCCGGGGTGGCGGGCTCAGCCTCAGCAGCGGCCACGGCCTCCACCTCCGCCACGGCAGCGGCGGGCTTCGCCGCAACGGGGGCGGGGGCGTCAGCCTCCGGCTTCGGGGCCGCGGCCGCGGGCTTCGCCTCAACGGCGGAAGGGGCGGCAGCCTCCGGCTTCGCCTCAGCAGCGGCGGGCTTCGCCTCAGCAGAGGCAGCGGCAGCGGCCTCCGGCGCCGCAGGCGCAGCCGCGGCGGCGGGCTTAGCCGCAACGGAGGCCGGGGCGGCAGCCTCCGGCTTCGCCGCGGGCTCGGCAGCAGCCACCGGCTTCGCCTCAGCGGCGGCGGGAGCGGCAGCCTCCGCCTTCGCCACGGCAGCGGCGGGCTTCGCCTCAGCAGAGGCAGCGGCCTCCGCAGGCGCAGCCGCGGCGGGCTTCGCCGCAACGGGGGCCGGGGCGGCAGCCTCCGGCTTCGCCGCGGGCTTGGCGGCAGCCACCGGCTTCGGTGCGGGCTCGGCGGCAGCCACCGGCTCCGGTGCCGCCACCGGCTCAGGCTCCGGCTCGGCGACAGCCACAGCGGCAAGCGGAGGGTTCGCCGGGCCGCCCACTTGGATGCCCGCCATCCGGGTCCACTCGTACGGGCCGGTCCGTACCTTCGCCGCCATCTCGCCGTCGAAGGCCTCGTGGAGCGTCAGGCCCGCCTTCGCCGCCGCGAGCTGCGCGACCTCGTACGCCGGGGCCACCAGGTCGCCCCAGCCGCCGTCGGCGCCGACGAGCACGATCCGGGTGCCCGCCTGCCCGATGTACGCGAGCTGGCCCTCGGCGCCGCCGTGCAACTTGGCGAAGGCGTCGATCTGCTTGGCCAGCTTCGCCGCGGTGCGGTCCTGCTTCTTGTCGGGAGTGACTGCTGCGGTTTCTGCCATGGACGGCATGCTACCGGCGAGTAATCAGCGGAGGAAGGGATCCACGGCGACCGCCACGAACAACAAGGACACATAGGTGATCGACCAGTGGAACAGCCGCATCTCCTTGAGCTTCGCGCCCGTCACCCCGGACTTGGCCCGGGCGTGCAGCGCGTGCGCCTCCCACAGCCACCAGCCACCGGCCAGCAGCGCCACCGAGGTGTAGAACCACCCCGTGTAGCCCAGCGGGGTCAGCAGCAGCGAGACCGCCACCATCACCCAGCTGTAGAGGACGATCTGCCGCGCCACGACCCGGTTGCCCGCGACCACCGGCAGCATCGGCACGCCGACCCGCGCGTAGTCGTCCTTCACCTTCATCGACAGCGGCCAGTAGTGCGGCGGCGTCCAGAAGAAGATGACGAGGAAGAGGATGACCGCGGCCCAGGAGACCTCGTTCTTGACCGCCGACCAGCCGATGAGCACCGGCATGCAGCCCGCGATCCCGCCCCACACGATGTTCTGCGAGGTGCGCCGCTTCAGCAGCATCGTGTAGACCACGACGTAGAAGAGGAGCGCGCCGAGCGAGAGCGCGGCGGACAGCCAGTTGACGAGCAGCCCGAAGAAGAGGGTGGAGACCACCCCGAGCGAGATGCCGAAGACCAGGCATTCGCGCGGGCTGACCATGCCGGTCACCAGCGGGCGCTGCGAGGTCCGGTCCATCAGCGCGTCGATGTCGCGGTCGATGTACATGTTCAGCGCGTTCGCGCCGCCCGCGGACAGGTAACCGCCGAAGCAGGTCACGAGGACCAGCCACAAAGACGGCACGCCCTGCTCGGCGAGGAACATCACCGGCACGGTCGTGATGAGCAGCAGCTCGATGATCCGCGGCTTCGTCAACGCCACGAAGGCCATGGCCCGGGCCCCGAACGGCCGGTGACCGGAAGGGGTACCGAGCACCCCCGCTGGACGGGATTCGACGGCCGTCACGCACACCCCTGACAGAGACTCCCAGCAAGCTCCGGGCATGAAGGCCCGGTAAAGACTTGCGCGTACCACGCCACTGTAGACGTTGCCCTTGTGTCGCCCCGCGCGGGGGTCGCCCCGTGTTGGGCCGATCGCGCCGAGCGCCGGGCGGTGAACCGGACGTGGCAAGGTGGTGACGGGCTGGAGGCACTCGAATAGCTGCACGCCCTGTCGAGGGTAGGCTCGGAATCGCGCCGGTGCACGGTACGTCACCGGGATTCGACATGTGGAGAGGAGCCCTGACCCACGGTGAGCACCAAGCCGACGACCACAGAGCTCGAGTGGACCGAACTGGACCAGCGCGCCGTTGACACGGCCCGCATTCTCGCCGCCGACGCGGTGCAGAAGGTCGGAAACGGCCACCCCGGTACGGCCATGAGCCTGGCCCCCGCCGCGTACACCCTTTTCCAGAAGGTGATGCGGCACGACCCGTCGGACCCCGAATGGGTCGGCCGGGACCGTTTCGTGCTCTCCGCGGGGCACTCGTCCCTCACCCTGTACACCCAGCTCTACCTGGGCGGTTTCGGCCTGGAGCTGGACGACCTCAAGGCGTTCCGCACCTGGGGTTCCAAGACCCCCGGTCACCCCGAGTACGGGCACACCGCGGGCGTCGAGACCACGACCGGCCCGCTGGGCCAGGGCGTGGCGAACGCCGTGGGCATGGCCATGTCGGCCCGCTACGAGCGCGGCCTGTTCGACCCGGAGGCCGCCACGGGCACCTCCCCGTTCGACCACATGATCTACGCGATCGCGGGCGACGGCTGCCTCCAGGAGGGCATCTCCCACGAGGCGTCCGCGCTGGCCGGCCACCAGAAGCTCGGCAACCTCGTCCTGCTGTGGGACGACAACCACATCTCCATCGAGGGCGACACGGAGACGGCCGTCTCCGAGGACACCATCGCGCGCTACGAGGCGTACGGCTGGCACGTCCAGCGCGTCGCCCAGCAGGCGAACGGCGACCTCGACCCGAAGGCCCTGTACGCCGCCCTGGAGGCCGCCAAGGCCGAGACGGAGCGCCCGTCCTTCATCGCCGCCCGCTCGATCATCGCCTGGCCCGCGCCGCACGCGCAGGGCACCGAGGCCTCGCACGGCTCGGCCCTCGGCGACGACGAGATCGCGGCCACCAAGGCGGTCCTCGGCTTCGACCCGGCGCAGACCTTCGAGGTGTCGGACGCGGTCATCACGCACACCCGCAAGGCGCTGGACCGCGGCCGCGAGGCCAAGGCCGCGTGGGAGAAGGACTTCTCCGCCTGGCGCACCGCCAACCCGGAGCGCGCCGCCGAGTTCGACCGGATCCAGGCCAACGAGCTGCCCGCCGGCTGGGAAGAGCAGATCCCGGTCTTCGAGCCCGGCAAGGGCGTCGCCACCCGCGCCGCCTCCGGCAAGGTGCTCGCGGCGCTCGGCGCGGTCATCCCCGAGCTGTGGGGCGGCTCCGCCGACCTCGCGGGCTCGAACAACACCACCATCGACAAGGACTCCTCGTTCCTGCCGGTGGGCAACCCGCTGCCGGAGGCCGACCCGTACGGCCGCACCATCCACTTCGGCATCCGTGAGCACGCCATGGCCGCGGCCATGAACGGCATCACCCTGCACGGCCACACGCGCGTCTACGGCGGCACCTTCCTGGTGTTCTCCGACTACATGCGCAACGCCGTGCGCCTGTCCGCGCTGATGCACCTGCCGGTGACGTACGTGTGGACGCACGACTCCATCGGTCTCGGCGAGGACGGTCCGACGCACCAGCCGGTCGAGCACGTCGCCTCGCTGCGCGCCATCCCGGGCCTGAACGTGGTCCGTCCGGCCGACGCGAACGAGACGGCCATCGCCTGGCGCGAGATCCTGCGCCGCCACACCAAGGTGTTCGGCAAGGGCGCGCCGCACGGTCTGGCGCTGACCCGCCAGGGCGTGCCGACCTACGAGCGCAACGAGGACGCCGCCAAGGGCGGGTACGTGCTCTTCGAGGCCGAAGGGGGCGACGCGCAGGTGGTCCTCATCGGCACCGGTTCCGAGGTCCAGCTCGCCGTCGCCGCGCGCGAGGCGCTGCAGGCCGAGGGCGTCCCGGCCCGCGTGGTCTCGATGCCGTCCGTCGAGTGGTTCGAGGAGCAGGACCAGGAGTACAAGGACAGCGTCCTGCCGCCGTCGGTGAAGGCGCGCGTCGCCGTCGAGGCGGGCATCGGCCTGACCTGGCACCGTTACGTGGGCGACGCGGGCCGGATCGTCTCGCTGGAGCACTTCGGTGCCTCGGCCGACGCGAAGGTGCTGTTCCGCGAGTTCGGCTTCACCCCGGAGGCCGTGACCGCGGCCGCGAAGGACTCGCTCGCCGCTGCCGCCGCGCGCTGACGCCCGTACAACACAAGTAGGAGATGCAATTCCCATGACAGACGCACTCAAGCGCCTCTCCGACGAGGGCGTGGCGATCTGGCTGGACGACCTGTCCCGCAAGCGCATCACGTCCGGCAACCTGGCGGAACTGATCGACCAGCAGCACGTGGTCGGTGTCACCACCAACCCGTCGATCTTCCAGAAGGCGATCAGCAGCGGTGACGGTTACGAGCAGCAGCTCGCCGACCTCGCCGCCCGCAAGGTCACCGTCGACGAGGCCATCCGCATGATCACGACGGCGGACGTCCGTGACGCCGCCGACATCCTGCGTCCGGTCTACGACTCCACCGAGGGCCAGGACGGCCGCGTGTCGATCGAGGTCGACCCGCGTCTGGCGCACGAGACCACGGCGACCATCGCCGAGGCCAAGCAGCTCGCCTGGCTGGTGGACCGTCCGAACACGCTCATCAAGATCCCGGCGACCAAGGCCGGCCTGCCGGCGATCACCGAGGTCATCGGCAAGGGCATCAGCGTCAACGTCACGCTGATCTTCTCGCTGGAGCGCTACCGCGAGGTCATGGACGCCTACCTGGCGGGCCTGGAGAAGGCGAAGGCCGCCGGCCTGGACCTGTCCAAGATCCACTCGGTCGCCTCCTTCTTCGTGTCCCGCGTGGACTCGGAGATCGACAAGCGCCTCGACGGCATCGGCACCGACGAGGCCAAGGCCCTCAAGGGCAAGGCGGCGCTCGCGAACGCCCGTCTGGCCTACGAGGCCTACGAAGAGGTGTTCGGCACCGAGCGCTGGGCGGCCCTGGACAAGGCGCAGGCCAACAAGCAGCGTCCGCTGTGGGCCTCGACCGGCGTCAAGGACCCGGCGTACAAGGACACCCTGTACGTGGTGGACCTGGTCGCCCCCGGCACGGTGAACACCATGCCGGAGGCCACCATGGAGGCCACCGCCGACCACGGCGAGGTCACCGGCGACACCATTCGCGGCACCTACGGCCAGGCTCGTGCCGAGCTGGACGCGGTCGCGAAGCTGGGCATCTCGTACGACGATGTGGTGCAGCTGCTGGAGGACGAAGGCGTCGAGAAGTTCGAGGCGTCCTGGAACGACCTGCTGAAGTCCACCGAGGCGGAGCTTGAGCGCCTCGCCCCCACGGAGGCCTGAGAATTTTGTCTGTGAACGGAGCGAACCCGCTTCGTGACGCACAGGACCGGCGGCTCCCGCGCATCGCGGGGCCGTCCGGCCTGGTCATTTTCGGCGTTACGGGTGACCTGTCGCGCAAGAAGCTGATGCCCGCCGTCTACGACCTGGCGAACCGCGGCCTGCTGCCTCCGGGCTTCTCGCTGATCGGTTTCGCCCGGCGCGAGTGGCAGGACGAGGATTTCGCACAGGAGGTGCACGACGCGGTCAAGCAGCACGCCCGCACGCCCTTCCGTGAGGAGGTCTGGCAGCAGCTGGTGCAGGGCTGCCGGTTCGTCCAGGGCGACTTCGACGACGACGAGGCGTTCGAGACGCTGAAGTCGACGATCGAGGAACTGGACAAGGCGCAGGGCACGGGCGGCAACTTCGCCTTCTACCTGTCCGTCCCGCCGAAGTTCTTCCCCAAGGTCGTCGCCCAGCTCAAGAAGCACGGGCTGGCGGACCAGAAGGAGGGTTCCTGGCGGCGCGCCGTCATCGAGAAGCCGTTCGGTCACGACCTGACCAGTGCCCAGGAGCTCAACCAGCTGGTCCACGACGTCTTCCCGCCCAACGAGGTCTTCCGGATCGACCACTACCTCGGCAAGGAGACCGTCCAGAACATCCTGGCGCTCCGCTTCGCGAACACGATGTTCGAGCCGATCTGGAACCGGTCGTACGTCGACCACGTGCAGATCACCATGGCCGAGGACATCGGCATCGGCGGCCGGGCCGGGTACTACGACGGCATCGGCGCCGCGCGCGACGTCATCCAGAACCACCTGCTCCAGCTGCTCGCGCTGACCGCGATGGAGGAGCCCGGCTCCTTCCACCCGAAGGCGCTCGTGGCAGAGAAGCTCAAGGTCCTCACGGCCGTGGAGCTTCCCGAGGACCTGGGCAAGCACACGGTGCGCGGCCAGTACTCGGCGGCGTGGCAGGGCGGCGAGAAGGTCGTCGGCTACCTCGAAGAGGACGGCATCGACCCCAAGTCGAAGACCGACACCTACGCCGCGATCCGCCTGGAGATCAACAACCGCCGCTGGGCGGGCGTGCCGTTCTACCTGCGGACGGGCAAGCGCCTGGGCCGCCGGGTGACGGAGATCGCGGTGGTCTTCAAGCGGGCTCCGTACCTGCCGTTCGAGTCGGGCGCGACCGAGGAGCTGGGGCAGAACGCCCTGGTCATCCGGGTCCAGCCGGACGAAGGCGTGACGGTCCGCTTCGGCTCCAAGGTTCCGGGCACCTCCATGGAGGTCCGGGACGTCACGATGGACTTCGCCTACGGCGAGTCCTTCACGGAGTCGAGCCCCGAGGCGTACGAGCGGCTGATCCTGGACGTCCTCCTGGGCGACGCGAACCTCTTCCCGCGCCACCAGGAGGTCGAGCTGTCCTGGAACATCCTCGACCCGATCGAGAAGTACTGGGACACGCACGGCAAGCCCGCGCAGTACCCCTCGGGCACCTGGGGACCGGTCGAGGCGGACGAGATGCTCGCACGAGACGGACGGAGCTGGCGCCGGCCATGAAGATCGACCTCACGGAGACCACCTCCAGCAAGATCAACGCCGCGTTGGTGCAGGCGCGCCGGGACATCGGCACGCCGGCCATCGGCATGGTCCTCACGCTGGTGATCGTGACCGACGAGGAGAACGCGTACGACGCGCTCAAGTCGGCCACCGACGCGGCCCACGAGCACCCCTCGCGGATCCTCGTCGTGATCAAGCGGGTCAGCCGCTCGCCCCGCAGTCGCCGTGATGCCCGGCTCGACGCGGAAATCCGCGTCGGGGCGGACTCCGGCTCTGGCGAAACGGTTGTGCTGCGGCTGCACGGGGAGCTGGTGGACCACGCGCAGTCGGTGGTCCTCCCGCTGCTGCTGCCGGACGCCCCGGTGGTCGTGTGGTGGCCGCAGGGCGCGCCGGCAAACCTGGCGGGCGACCCGCTGGGGGCCCTGGGCCAGCGCCGGATCACGGACACCTACGCGTCCGAAGAGCCCGTCGGGGCCCTCGCCGGCCGGGCGGCCGCCTACGCGCCCGGCGACACGGACCTGTCCTGGACCCGGATCACACCGTGGCGTTCGATGCTGGCGGCCGCGCTCGACCAGCAGAAGGCGCTGCGGATCGTCTCCGCCACGGTCGAGGGCGAGGACGAGAACCCGAGCTGCGAGCTGCTGGCCATGTGGCTGGCGGACCGCCTGGAGGTCCCCGTCAAGCGCACCCACTCCAACGGCCCGGGTCTGACGGCCGTACGCCTGGAGACCAAGGACGGCGCGATCGTCCTGGACCGGGCGGACGGGGCGCTGGCCACCCTGTGCATGCCGGGTCAGCCCGACCGCGCGGTGGCGCTCAAGCGCCGCGACACGGCCGAGCTGCTGGCGGAGGAACTCCGCCGGCTGGACCCGGACAACACGTACGAGGCCTCGCTGAAGTTCGGCGTGGAAGGCCTGGCCGGTCCGGCGGACGCCCCGGTCGCCGCCCCGGCGGCGCCCGCGGCCGAAGCCCCCGCGGCGAAGAAGGCCCCGGCGGCGAAGCCCGCCGCCAAACCGGCCGCGGCGAAGAAGACCGCGGCCAAGTGAGCACGGCGTGCCGCCGTACGCGCCCCCACACGGGGGCGGGTGCGGCGGCACGCCCGTTCTCCCCGCACCCCTGACCCCTGACCTCTGATCAAGAAGGCGGCACCATCATGGGCATGACGACTCCTCAGGTCGTCGTCCACCGGGACAAGGAACTGATGGCGCAGGCCGCCGCGGCCCGGCTGATCACGAAGATCGTCGACGCCCAGGCCGCCCGTGGCAGCGCCTCCGTCGTCCTCACGGGCGGCCGCAACGGCAACGGCCTGCTGGCCGCCCTCGCCGCCGCCCCCGCCCGGGACGCGATCGACTGGTCCCGCATCGACCTGTGGTGGGGCGACGAGCGCTACGTCCCCGCCGACGACCCCGAGCGCAACCACACCCAGGCCCGCGCCGCCCTGCTGGACTCCGTCCCCGTCGACCCGGCGCGCGTGCACGTCATGCCCGCCTCCGACGGCCCGTACGGCTCGGACGTGGACGCGGCCGCCGCGGGCTACGCCGAGGAGCTGCGCAGGGCCTCCGCGCCCGAGGACCACGGCCCGGTGCCCCGCTTCGACGTGCTGATGCTGGGCGTGGGCCCGGACACCCACGTGGCGTCCCTGTTCCCCGAGCACCCCGCCGCCCGGGAGACCGAGCGCACGGTGGTCGGCGTGCACGGCGCGCCCAAGCCGCCGCCCACCCGGATCTCCCTCACCCTCCCGGCCATCCGGGCCGCGCGCGAGGTGTGGCTGCTGGCCGCCGGTGAGGACAAGGCGGGCGCGGTGGCCGTGGCGCTCGGCGGGGCGGGCGCGGTCCAGGCCCCGGCCGCCGCCGCGTACGGGCGCTCGCGCACCCTGTGGCTGCTGGACCGCGCGGCCGCCGCGAAGCTGCCGCCCGCGCTGTACCCGCCGGCCTCCGCCTGAGACGCCCGGCTCCGCACGCGAGAGCGCCCCGCACCGTCCGGTGCGGGGCGCTCTGGCGTCCGTACGGTCTCGGGTCTCCCCGAGGGATCAGCGGCCGCGCAGCTCGCGGTACGTGGCCACCAGGGCCCGCGTGGAGGCGTCCAGGCCCGGCACCTCGGCGCCCTCCGTGAGCGCGGGCTCGACCCGCCTGGCCAGGACCTTGCCCAGCTCGACGCCCCACTGGTCGAAGGAGTCGATGTTCCACACCGCGCCCTGGACGAACACCTTGTGCTCGTAGAGCGCGATGAGCTGGCCCAGGACCGCCGGGGTCAGGTCCTTCGCCAGGATCGTGGTCGTCGGGTGGTTGCCCTGGAAGGTCTTGTGCGGGACGAGTTCCTCGGGCACGCCCTCCGCGCGGACCTCGTCGGGCGTCTTGCCGAAGGCCAGCGCCTGGGTCTGCGCGAAGAAGTTCGCCATCAGCAGGTCGTGCTGGGCGGCGAGGGCCGGGGAGAGCGCCTCGACCGGGCGGGCGAAGCCGATGAAATCCGCGGGGATCAGCTTCGTGCCCTGGTGGAGCAACTGGTAGTAGGCGTGCTGCCCGTTGGTGCCGGGCGTGCCCCACACGACGGGTCCGGTCTGCCAGTCCACCGGATTGCCCTCGCGGTCCACGGACTTGCCGTTGGACTCCATGTCCAGCTGCTGCAAGTAGGCGGTGAACCGGGACAGGTAGTGGCTGTACGGGAGGACCGCGTGCGCCTGCGCGTCGTGGAAGCCGCCGTACCAGATCCCCAACAGGCCCAGCAGGAGAGGGGCGTTCTCCTCGGGGGGCGCGGTGCGGAAGTGCCGGTCCATCTCCAGGAAGCCCTGGAGCATCTGCTCGAAGGCCTCGGGGCCGATCGCCACCATGAGGGAGAGCCCGATGGCCGAGTCGAGGGAGTAGCGCCCGCCGACCCAGTCCCAGAACTCGAACATGTTGGCCGGATCGATGCCGAAGTCGGTGACCTTCTCGGCATTGGTCGACAGGGCGACGAAGTGCCGTGCCACGGCCGCCTTGTCCCCGCCGAGGCCCGCCAGCAGCCACTCCCGCGCCGAGGTGGCGTTGGTGATCGTCTCGATGGTGGTGAAGGTCTTCGAGGCGATGATGAAGAGGGTCTCGGCCGGGTCCAGGCCCAGCAGGGCCTCGTGCAGGTCCGCGCCGTCCACGTTGGAGACGAAGCGCAGGCTCAGCTCCCGGTCGGTGAAGGCGCGCAGCGCCTCGTACGCCATCGCCGGACCGAGGTCGGAGCCGCCGATGCCGATGTTGACGACGTTCTTGATCCGCTCGCCGGTGAAGCCGAGCCACTCCCCCGACCGGATCCGGTCGGCGAAGGTCCCCATCTTGTCCAGGACCGCGTACACGCCGGGGACGACGTTCTCGCCGTCCACCTCGACCACGGTGTCCTGCGAGGCCCGCAGCGCGGTGTGCAGGACCGCCCGGTCCTCGGTCTTGTTGATCTTCTCGCCGCTGAACATCCGCTCGCGCAGCCGCTCCACGCCCGTCGCGGCGGCGAGTTCGCGCAGCAGCCGGAGCGTCTCGTCGGTCACGAGGTGCTTCGAGTAGTCGATGTGCAGGTCGCCGGCCCGCAGGGTGTACCCGGTGCCCCGGCCCGGGTCGGCTTCGAACAGCTCCCGCAGATGCGTCTGTCCCAGCTCTTCCCGGTGCTTGCCGAGTGCCAGCCACTCCGGCGTCCGGTTGAGCCTCGTGCGTCCGTCTGCGTTCATCTCGGACATCAACCCACTTCTTCCGTCCTGTTGTGCCCCGCCGGACTCCAACCTAAGGGATCGGAAGCCGGACAACACACACAAAGAGACCCGGCCCGCGGAAGAAGCTCTTCCGCGGGCCGGGCCCGAAGTCTTGGGTCAGATCTCGCCGCGGAGCTTGGCGAGGGCTTCGGCGAGGATCGCCTCGCCGTCCGCGTCCGTGCGCCGCTCCCGTACGTACGCCAGGTGCGTCTTGTACGGCTCGGTGCGCGGCGGCGCCGGGGGGCTGTCCCGGTCCTGGCCTGCGGGGAACCCGCAGCGCGGGCAGTCCCAGGTGTCCGGCACCTGTGCGTCGCTGGCGAAGCTGGGCTGCGTCTCGTGCCCGTTCGAGCACCAGAAGGAGATGCGCAGGCGGGGCGCGGACTCGCCGCGCTCGGCCTCGCCCATCGGCCCCGCTCCGACCCGGCTTCCACGGATCGCGTTGCCACTTGCCACGGTCGTAACTCCCTGCGTGATGGTGCCGCGAAGCGTGAAATGGAATTCCGCCGCGGGCGCCCCAGTCTACGTAAGGCCCAACGCGCGTCCAGTGACCGGAGTTACTACTTCCGGACCACTGACGCGGACCTCATGATAGATCGGGCGGAGCCTGCCGGACCGCCGAAATGGCCGGATCGTTCAGTTGCCGTTCGACTTCATCAGCAGACCGAGCGCGACGATGCACCCGAACCAGAGCAGTCCGATCACCATCGTGATGCGGTCGAGGTTGCGCTCGGCGACCGAGGAGCCGCCGACGGACGACTGCATGCCGCCTCCGAACATGTCGGAGAGGCCGCCGCCCTTGCCCTTGTGCATCAGCACCAGGAGCATCAGCAGCAGGCTGAAGACGATCAGGGCGATCGAGAACCCCATAATCACGGCTGATTCCTACTTTCTGACTTTCCCTGGCGTGCTGTGGAACCCCGGCGGGGGCCAGTGGCTGTTGATTCAGCCTCCTGGCCCCCGCAAGGGTACGACGGATCCGTCCTACCGCATACTCACTGGTCGCGGAAGCGGACGATCTTGACGAACTCGTCGGCGTCCAGGGCCGCGCCGCCGATCAGGGCGCCGTCGACATCGGGCTGCGCCATGATCGCGGCGATGTTGCCGGACTTGACCGAGCCGCCGTACTGGATGCGGACCTTGTCGGCCAGCTCCTGCGAGTACAGCTCCGCGAGGCGGGTGCGGATCGCCCCGCAGACCTCCTGCGCGTCCTCGGGGGTGGCGACCTCACCGGTGCCGATGGCCCAGACGGGCTCGTAGGCGATCACGATGGACTCGACCTGCTCGGCCGGGATGTCCTTGAGGCCGCCGTCGAGCTGCGCGAGCGTGTACGGGACCTGCTCGCCGGCCTTGCGGATGTCCAGACCCTCGCCGACGCAGAGGATCGGGGTGATCCCGTTCGCGTAGGCGGCCTTGACCTTGGCGTTGCAGAGCTCGTCGCTCTCGCCGTGGTACTGGCGGCGCTCGCTGTGACCGACGGCCACGAAGGTGCACTTCAGCTTCGCGAGCATCGCGCCGGAGATCTCACCGGTGTACGCGCCGGACTCGTGCGCCGAGATGTCCTGGGCGCCGTACTTGATCTTCAGCTTGTCGCCGTCGACCAGGGTCTGGACCGACCGCAGGTCCACGAAGGGCGGCAGGACCGCGACCTCGACCGCGTCGTAGTCCTTGTCGGCGAGCGCGAAGGCGAGCTTCTGGGTGTGTGCGATGGCCTCGAGGTGGTTGAGGTTCATCTTCCAGTTGCCGGCCATGAGAGGGGTGCGCGTGGTCATACGGGGTCAGACCTCCAGAGCGGCGATGCCGGGGAGCGTCTTGCCCTCGAGGTATTCGAGGGAGGCGCCGCCACCGGTCGAGATGTGGCCGAAAGCGTTCTCGTCGAAGCCGAGCGTGCGCACGGCGGCGGCGGAGTCGCCGCCTCCGACGACGGTGAACGCGTCGCTGTCGACGAGGGCCTGCGCGATCGCGCGGGTGCCGCCGGCGTAGTCGGGGTGTTCGAAGACGCCCACGGGACCGTTCCAGAACACGGTCTCGGCGTCGGCGATCTTCGAGGCGTACAGCTCACGGGTCTTGGGACCGATGTCCAGACCCTCCTGGTCGGCGGGGATCTTGTCCGCGTCGACGGTGACGAAGGTCGCCGGGGTCTTGCCCTTGAGGTCGGGGAAGTCCGTGGAGGTGAGGATGTCGACCGGCAGGACCAGCTCGACACCGTTCTTCGCGGCGCGCTCCATGTACTCCTTGACGACGTCGACCTGGTCCTTCTGGAGCAGGGAGATGCCGACCTCGTAGCCCTTGGCGTAGAGGAAGGTGTACGCCATGCCGCCGCCGATGAGGATGCGGTCGGCCTTGCCGAGCAGCTGGTCGATGACGGCGAGCTTGTCGGAGACCTTGGCGCCGCCGAGGATCACGACGTAGGGGCGCTTGACCTCGTCGGTCAGCTTCTTCAGGACGGCGACCTCGGTGGCGATCAGGTAACCGGCCGCGTGCGGGAGGCGCGCGGGCAGGTCGAAGACCGAGGCGTGCTTGCGGTGGACGGCACCGAAGCCGTCGCCGACGTAGACGTCGGCCAGCTCCGCGAGCTGGTCCGCGAAGGCGCCGCGCTCGGCGTCGTCCTTCGCGGTCTCACCGGCGTTGAAGCGCAGGTTCTCGATGACGGCGACCTGGCCGTCGGCGAGGGCGGCGACCGTCTCCTTGGCGGAGGCGCCGACGGTGTCGGTGGCGAAGGCCACGTCCTGGCCGAGCAGCTCACCGAGCCGGGCGGCGGCGGGGGCCAGCGAGAAGGCCGGGTCCGGGGCGCCCTTGGGGCGGCCCAGGTGGGACGCGACGATGACGCGGGCGCCAGCGGCGGCGAGCTTCGCGATCGTCGGCTGGACGGCGCGGATGCGGCCGTCGTCCGTGATGGCCGTGCCCGCGAGCGGCACGTTCAGGTCGGCGCGGACGAAGACCCGCTTGCCGGAGACGCCCTCGGCGAGAAGTTCGTCGATCGTCTTCATGTGTATTTCTACTCCTTATCCCCATACATGGCTTTCGCCTGTGCGGAGCGAGAGGTACGAGGCAAACAACAGGGCCCGTACAGCGCTTCATCGCGCTGTCCGAGCCCTGGTGCTTCACATCGCGGTGCCTGCCCTGAAGATTAGAGCTGGCCGCCGACGAAGACGGTGAGGTCGACGAGACGGTTGGAGTAACCCCACTCGTTGTCGTACCAGCCGATGACCTTGACGCTCTTGCCCTGGACCATGGTCAGGGAAGAGTCGAAGGTGCAGGAGAACGGCCAGTTCACGATGTCGGAGGAGACGATCGCGTCCTCGGTGTAGTCGAGGATGCCCTTCAGCTGGCCCTGGGAGGCCTTCAGGAACGCGGCGTTGACCTCGTCCTTGGTCACCTCGCGCTCCAGCTCGATGACCAGGTCGGTCACGGAACCGGTCGGGACCGGGACGCGCATCGCGATGCCGTCGAGCTTGCCCGCCAGCTCCGGGATGACCAGCGCGGTGGCCTTGGCGGCACCCGTGGTGGTCGGGATGATGTTCTCGGCGGCGGCGCGGGCGCGGCGCAGGTCCGAGTGCGGGAAGTCCAGGATGCGCTGGTCGTTCGTGTACGCGTGGACCGTCGTCATCATGCCCTTGACGATGCCGAAGTTCTCCAGGAGGACCTTGGCCATCGGCGCCACGCAGTTGGTGGTGCAGGAGGCGTTGGAGATGACGTGGTGGTTGGCCGCGTCGTACTTCTCCTGGTTGACGCCCATCACGATCGTGATGTCCTCGTCCTTGGCCGGAGCCGAGATGAGGACCTTCTTCGCGCCCGCGGCGATGTGCTTCGCGGCGTCGGCCTTCTTGGTGAAGATGCCGGTCGACTCGATGACGATGTCGGCGCCCAGCTCGCCCCAGGGGAGGTTCGCGGGGTCGCGCTCGGCGAAGGTCTTGAAGGTGTTGCCGCCGACGGTGATGGTGTCGGCCGTGTGGGAGACCTCGTGCTTGAGGCGGCCCAGGATGGTGTCGTACTTGAGCAGATGCACCAGGGTCGCGTTGTCAGTCAGGTCGTTGACACCGACGATCTCGATGTCCGCTCCCTGCTCCAGGAGCGCCCGGAAGTAGTTACGGCCAATTCGGCCAAAACCATTGATGCCTACGCGGATCGTCACGAACCGATCTCCTCGTTGGTGCGCCGGCCTGTCCGCCGGCGAGCTGTATGGGATGTCCCCGACCGCTTATGACCCTACCTCTCCGTGAGCTTCGGGGTGACATCGACGGGGGCCTGACACGCCCCGGCGGCCCGTACCACGCGCTCCGGTACGGGCCGTCGGGGACTTTCTCCCCCCTCACTCAGCGTGAGCACGGGAGGGTCCGCAGGTCAGTGGTTCAGCGAGCGGAGCGCCTTACCGACGAGTACCGCTCGGTCCTTCGCGGCCGGCAGGTGCTCCAGGCCGAAGCCGAGGAGCACCGTGTTACGCGTAGTCACCGCCGCGTAGGACTTGAACAGCTCTCCGGAGCGGGACCAATCTCCCGGAACTTCGGGACTTCCGGCAGGTGCGCCCTGAGCGGTCCAGACCCCGAGCGAGGTCTCGAAGCCCTCGGCCGCCTGGTCGACGCCGCCGACCGACACCCGCGCCTCGTCCGCGAAGACCCCGCGGCCGCCGCTGCCCGGGTCCGTGATGGAGGAGAGCGAGACCTCGACGGTCTTGCCCGCGTAGGCGCTCAGGTCGAAGGAGACCTGCTTCCAGCCGCCGGAGGATCCGGTGAAGCTGTTCCAGGCACCGCTGCTGCCCTGCGCGGTGCAGCCGCCGGAGCCGAGGGTGAGGTAGTGGCGCAGGAAGGGGTGGCCGTTGATGAAGAAGCCGCCCGCGCATTCGGCCGGAACGGTGGCACTGCTCTGGCCGCCCGCCTCGGGCAGGGTGGTCCAGTCCTCGGCGCCCGTGGTGTGGGCCTCCAGGACGGCGTGGTCGTAGCCCGGCTCGGTGTCCCAGTTCAGGGCCATCTTGAGCTGCGGCTTGTCCGCGGCGCTGACCCCGGTCAGGTCGACCGTACGGACCAGGCGCTTCCAGTCGTTGTCGTTGTGGACGGCCGCGGCCATCCCGGATCCGGCGTAGGGGGCGTACGGGTTGACGACACCGTCGTACAGGCCCGCCTGGGCGCTCTTGAACTGCGGGAACCGTGCGGCGGGCAGGCTGTCGGAGGTGACGCTGTAGGCGCCGGGGCGGTCCAGCGGGTTGCCGGGGGCGCCCGGGGCGTCACCGAGCTTCCCCTTGGCCCCGGCGAGCGGGCCCGCACCGGTGAAGCCGGTCGCTCCGGTGGCGGTGCTGCGGTCGTAGGCGCCGAGGTAGTACTGGCTGAAGTCGTTGGTGACGGCGCGGCCGACCTTGGCGTTGCCGCCCGCCAGCTCGCCGGCCTCGATCAGCTTGCCGCCCTCGTTGAGGAAGTCGCGCACGGCCAGCTGGGTGGCCCCGCCGGGGGCCTGGGCGCCGGTGTAGTGGACGGCGGCGGCGAAGTGCGAGAGCACTCCGAGGTGGTGCGGGACGCCCTGGGTGGCGACGTCCCAGACGGCCGCGGTGCGGCCGTTGGCGCGCAGCGCGTCCACGTAGGTCTGGGCCTGCTGGGCCTTGGCGCCTTCCTCCGCGATCACCAGGACGTCCGCGCGGGGCCGCTCGGCCACGCTGTAGGTGAAGTGCTCGCTGGAGACCTGCCGGGAGCCGTCGCGGCCGGTGAACCAGACCTCGACCTTGTCCCCGGGCTTCGTCCCCTCCACGGAGGCGCGGTACTCGTCGAACCAGTTGTTGTCGTCGCCGCCGTAGGTCTCGCCGCCCTTCCAGGCCTTGAGGTCCTCGTCGTGGGCGCGGCCGCCGTTGATCCGGTAGTTGAGCCGCTTGTCCTTCAGCGCCTTGCGGGCGGTGACGGAGACCTTCTGGTCCTCACCGCGGGCGGCGTAGGAGGTGGTGAAGGGGTCGGTCGTGAAGTCGGCGGCGTTCAGGCCCACCGAGGAGACCGGCTTGTCCGGGTGCTCGGCGGACTGGGCGACCGAGAGGGCGAAGGGGACGTTCTTCAGGAACTCCGCCTGGATGAGCTTCTCGTCGTCCGGGAAGTTGAAGCCGGAGGCGCAGTCCTCGGACTTCCACTGGTCGTTCGGGTCGCTGTCGGAGGCGGTCTGGCAGGTGGTCATCTCCGGCGTGAACATCATGACGCCGTTGACGTTGGCCGCGTGGCCGTCCGCCTCGCCGTTGGTGGTGTACAGCTCCGAGGAGACCTGCGGGTAGTAGCCGGGGATCGCGGAGTGCTCCGGGGTGCCCGCGAGCGCCTTGTAGGTCACGTCGTCGGGGGTCGGGGTGGCGACCTGCCAGCCCACGCCGTAGAGCAGCAGCTCGGCGGCGGAGTGGTAGTTGACGGCGTAGTCGAAGCCGATGCGCTTCTCGAAGGTGTCGAGGGCCACGGTCTCGGGCTCGGACTCCGGCGTGGGGCCGCGGTAGGTCTCGCTGGAGAGGTCGGCGGAGGAACCCTCGTTGTCGTAGCCCCACTTGTAGGGGAAGTTCCGGTTGAGGTCGACTCCGTCGAGGGCGGTGTGCTTGCCGTCGCCGTTGTTGTCGCGCATGTTCTTGCGCCACAGCCGGTCGCCGTCGGGGGTGTGCGTGAAGTCGTAGCCGTCCGGGTTCGCGGAGAGGACGAACCACATCTCGGTGGAGTCGACCAGCTGGGTGACCCGCTGGTCCTTGCCGTAGTTGTCGAGGTAGTAGTGCATCAGCCGCCGGGTCATCTCCGGGGTGATCCACTCGCGGGCGTGCTGGTTGGACATGTACAGGACCGAGGGCTTGGAGCCGTCCCTGGCCTGCCGGGCGTTCTTGGTGACCTTGACGGCGAGGATGTCCTTGCCCTGGACGGTCTTGCCGATGGAGACGACTTTGGCGAGGCCGGGGTTGGTCTGGCCGGTCTTGACGATCTCCTCCTGGAGACCGCCCTTGCCGCTGTAGGGGCGGAAGACGCCGTCGCCCGCCGCCTTGACGCGCGCGGTGGCCTTGGCCGGGACCTTGCGCTCGGCGAGCTTCAGGCCCTGGGCGCCGAGCTTCTTCGCCTGGGCGGTGGTGAGGAACAGCTCCACCTTGGCGGTGCCGTGCTCCGGCGCCTGCTCGGTCAGCTCGTGGGCGTCCTGGCCCGCGGCGAGGACCAGCGGGACCTGTTCCTTGGTGATGTCGGCGTCGTAGACCCTGACCTCGTCGGCGGCGGGTCCGGCCGCCGGTCCGTTCTGGGCCTGTGCGGCCACCGGTACGGCGGCGAGTGAACCGAAGACGAGTGCGCTAGCGGCGAGGATCGATCTCGCGCGGTGCCTCATGTGCCCCCCTGGGCGTCGTCTGCCACGAAAGAGTTCGCACGACAGGCTCACGACCCCCACATGCCCATGTCAATGGAAAACGCCGAAAGGGGCCCGCACGGCATCCCGTGCGGGCCCCTTTCGGACGCGTCGGCTCCGCCGGCCGCGTCAGCCGACCAGGTTGTCGGCCATCTCCTCGGCCTCGGTGAGGTTGGACTCGGTGCCCGGGATGCCCAGGTCCTGGGCCCGCTTGTCGGCCATCGCCAGCAGCCGCCGGATCCGGCCCGCGACCGCGTCCTTGGTCAGCGGCGGGTCGGCGAGCGCGCCCAGCTCCTCCAGGGAGGCCTGCTTGTGCTCCATGCGCAGCCGGCCGGCCGCCGCCAGGTGCTCGGGGACCTCGTCGGCGAGGATCTCCAGGGCGCGCTGGACGCGGGCTCCCGCGGCCACCGCGGCCCGGGCCGAGCGGCGCAGGTTGGCGTCGTCGAAGTTGGCGAGCCGGTTGGCGGTGGCGCGGACCTCGCGCCGCATCCGGCGCTCCTCCCAGGCCAGCACCGAATCGTGGGCGCCGAGGCGGGTCAGCAGGGCGCCGATCGCGTCGCCGTCGCGGACCACGACCCGGTCCACCCCGCGCACCTCGCGCGCCTTGGCCGCGATGGAGAGCCTGCGGGCGGCGCCCACCAGGGCCAGGGCGGCCTCCGGACCGGGGCAGGTGACCTCCAGGGAGGAGGACCTGCCCGGTTCGGTGAGCGAGCCGTGGGCCAGGAAGGCACCGCGCCAGGCCGCCTCCGCGTCACAGGTGGCCCCGGAGACCACCTGCGGGGGCAGACCCCGGATCGGGCGGCCGCGGCCGTCCACGAGCCCGGTCTGGCGCGCCAGCTGGTCGCCTCCGGCGACGACCCGGACGACGTACCGGTTGCCGCGGCGCAGCCCGCCGGGGGCCATGATCACCAGGTCCGAGGAGTGTCCGAAGATCTCCAGGATGTCCTTGCGCAGCCGCCGGGCGGCGATCCCCGCGTCCAGCTCCGCCTCGATGACGATGCGGCCGCTCACCAGGTGCAACCCGCCCGCGAACCGCAGAATGGCCGAGACCTCCGCCTTCCGGCAGCAGGTACGGGTGACGGGCAGCCGGGCGATCTCATCCTTCACCGCGGGCGTCATCGCCATGGGCCGATCCTTCCATGCATCCGAAAAATACGGTCGTACGCGGCGGCCAACAGCTCCGGATCGTGCTTCGGAGCCCCGTCGGGCCTGGCCACCGGCGCCAGCTCGACCGCGGCGCCGAACCGTTTTGCGGCATCGGCGAGGGACTCGCGGTCGGGCACGGCGGCCTCGTCGGCCAGCACCACGTCCAGGGCGAGTTTAGGGGCGTGTCGGGCCAAAACCTCCAAATGACGCTGCGGAGAGAAGCCCTCTGTTTCACCGGGTTGCGGAGCGAGGTTCAGCGAGAGGACCCGCCGGGCCTTCGTCTCGACCAGCGCGTCGAGCAGTTCCGGCACCAGCAGGTGCGGGATCACGGAGGAGAACCAGGAGCCCGGGCCGAGCACCACCCAGTCGGCGTCCAGCACCGCTGCGACGGCCTCCGGCACGGCCGGCGGGTCGTTCGGAACCAGCTGTACGGACTGCACCTCGCCCGGCGTCAGCGCCACCGTGGCCTGCCCGCGGACGGTGTCCACGTCATCCGGACGGGCCGGGTCGTGGCCCCGTACGAGCGCTTGCAGCTCCAGCGGCACCGCGGACATCGGCAGCACCCGGCCGTGCGCGCCGAGCAGCTTGCCGACCAGGTCCAGGGCCTGCACCGGGTCGCCGAGCTTCTCCCACAGGGCGACGATCAGCAGATTGCCGACCGCGTGCCCGTGCAGATCGCCGCGGGACTCGAAGCGGTGCTGGATGACCCCGGACCAGGTCTGGCCCCAGTCGTCGTCACCGCACAGCGCGGCCAGCGCCTTGCGCAGGTCACCGGGCGGCAGGACGCCCAGCTCCTCGCGCAGCCGGCCGCTGGAGCCCCCGTCGTCGGCGACGGTGACCACGGCCGTGAGGTCGCCGGTGATCCGGCGCAGCGCGGTGAGGGAGGCGGACAGGCCCATGCCGCCGCCGAGGGCGACGACCTTGGGCGTGGCCGCCTTGGGCGCGCTGCCGCGCCGCAGCTCGGCGGCCGGGGCGCCGTTGCCGCCCCGGCCCGCCGTGAGCCGGCGCAGGCGGCGCAGCCGCAGGCTCCGTCCGGTCACTCGCGCCCCATGTCCCGGTGGACGACGACGGTCTCGACTCCCTCGGAGGCGAGGCGGGCGGCGAGCTTCTCGGACATGGCCACGCTGCGGTGCTTGCCGCCGGTGCAGCCGACCGCGATGGTCACGTACCGCTTGCCCTCGCGGCGGTAGCCGGTGGCGATGAGCTGGAGCAGCTCGGTGTAGCGGTCCAGGAACTCCTTGGCGCCGGGCTGGCTGAAGACGTAGCCCGAGACCTCTTCGTTGAGGCCGGTGAAGGGGCGCAGCTCCGGCACCCAGTGCGGGTTCGGGATGAAGCGGCAGTCCACGACGAGGTCGGCGTCGACGGGCAGGCCGTACTTGTAGCCGAAGGACATGACGGTGGCCCGCAGCTCGGGCTCCTCGTCGCCCGCGAACTGGGCGTCCATCTTGGCGCGCAGCTCGTGCACATTGAGGCTGGAGGTGTCGATGACGAGGTCGGCGTCACCGCGCAGCTCGCGCAGCAGGTCGCGCTCGGCGGCGATGCCGTCGACGATCCGGCCGTCGCCCTGGAGCGGGTGCGGGCGGCGGACCGATTCGAACCGGCGCACCAGCGCGTCGTCGGAGGACTCCAGGAAGACGATGCGGCGGGTCACCCCGCGGGCTTCGAGGTCGGAGAGCGATTCGCGCAGCGCGTCGAAGAACTGGCGGCCGCGGACGTCGACGACGACGGCGATCCGCGCCACATTGCCCTGGGAGCGGGCGCCCAGCTCCACCATGGTGGGGATCAGCGCCGGGGGCAGGTTGTCGACGACGAACCAGCCCAGGTCCTCCAGGCACTTGGCCGCCGTACTGCGGCCGGCTCCGGACATGCCGGAGATGATCACCAGCTCGGGGATGGCCGCCTCGGCGGTATCGCCGGGCTCCACTGTCGTGCCCGTACTCACCTGTGCTCCGTCTCGGTCGCGCTCTGATTCGTGCTCGGTCATTGCTCGCTCCCCCGTTCGGACGATGCTCCCGCGGGCGCGGGGGCTTCGTCCTCAATGATCTCTCCTGTGGCCGTGTTGACGGCCGGAGCGGCGGGAGCCGCCTGGGCGAGGGCCACGGCCACGGTCTCGGCCGTCTTGCGGCCTATGCCCGGGACCTCGCAGATCTGGTCGATTGTCGCCTGTCTCAGCTTTTTCACCGAACCGAAGTGCTTGATCAGCGCCAGTCTGCGGCTCTCGCCGAGGCCGGGTACGTCGTCCAGCGGGCCGGATTTCAGCCGCTTGGCCCGCTTGCCGCGCTGGTACTGGATGGCGAAGCGGTGGGCTTCGTCACGCACCCGCTGGAGCAGGTACAGCCCCTCGCTGGTGCGCGGCAGCACCACCGGGTCGCTCTCGCCGGGCAGCCAGACCTCCTCCAGCCGTTTGGCGAGACCGCACACGGCGACGTCGTCGATGCCCAGCTCGGCCAGGGCCCGCTGGGCGGCGGCGACCTGCGGCCGGCCGCCGTCGACCACAACGAGCTGGGGCGGGTAGGCGAAACGCCTGGGACGCCCGTCGTCCGTTTCGGCCGGGACCTCGCCGCCCGCCGCGTCCTCGCTCTCCTCCGGGGACCACTCCCCCGTCTTGAGCTTCTCGCGCAGGTAGCGGCGGAAGCGGCGGGAGACCACCTCGTGCATGGAGCGGACGTCGTCCTGGCCCTCGAAGCCCTTGATCTCGAAGCGGCGGTACTCGCTCTTGCGGGGCAGGCCGTCCTCGAAGACCACCATCGAGGCCACCACGTCGTCGCCCTGGAGGTGCGAGATGTCGAAGCACTCGATGCGCAGCGGGGCGGTGTCCAGCTCCAGCGCCTCGGCGATCTCCTCCAGCGCCCGGGAGCGGGTGGTCAGGTCGCCCGCGCGCTTGGTCTTGTGCAGGGCCAGGGACTGCTGGGCGTTGCGGTGGACGGTCTCCATCAGGGACTTCTTGTCGCCGCGCTGCGGGATGCGCAGGCTGACCTGGGACCCGCGGCGGCCGCCGAGCCACTCGGCCACGGCGGGCGCGTCCTCGGGCAGGGCCGGGACCAGCACCTCCTTGGGCACGGCCTCGCCCTGCTCCTCCCCGTAGAGCTGCTGGAGGGCGTGCTCGACCAGGCCGGCCGTGTCGACGGCCTCGACCTTGTCGGTGATCCAGCCGCGCTGGCCGCGCACCCGTCCGCCGCGGACGTGGAAGATCTGGACGGCGGCCTCCAGCTCGTCCTCGGCGACCGCGATCAGATCGGCGTCGGTGGCGTCGGCGAGCACCACCGCGCTCTTCTCCATGGCGCGGCGCAGCGCCCCGATGTCGTCGCGGAGCCGGGCGGCCTTCTCGTACTCCATCTCCTCGGCGGCCTCGCGCATATCGGCTTCGAGGCGGGTGAGGTAGGTGCCGGTGCGCCCGGCCATGAAGTCGCAGAAGTCCTCGGCCAGTTCCCGGTGCTCCTCGGGGGTGACCCGGCCCACGCAGGGCGCGGAGCACTTGCCGATGTAGCCGAGCAGGCAGGGGCGGCCGATCTGGGCGGAGCGCTTGAACACGCCCGCGGAGCAGGTCCGTACCGGAAACACCCGGAGCATCAGGTCGACGGTCTCGCGGATGGCCCAGGCGTGTCCGTACGGACCGAAGTAGCGCACGCCCTTCTTCTTCGGGCCGCGCATGACCTGGACCCGGGGGTACTGCTCATTGAGGGTGACGGCGAGCGAGGGGTAGCTCTTGTCGTCCCGGTACTTGACGTTGAACCGGGGGTCGAACTCCTTGATCCAGGAGTACTCCAGCTGGAGCGCCTCGACCTCGGTGGAGACCACCGTCCACTCCACGGAGGCGGCCGTGGTCACCATCGTGGCGGTGCGCGGGTGCAGGCCCGCCACGTCCTGGAAGTAGTTGGCCAGGCGCTGGCGCAGGCTCTTGGCCTTCCCGACGTAGATCACCCGATGGTGCTCGTCGCGGAATTTGTAGACCCCCGGGGAGTCGGGGATCTGTCCCGGTCTGGGGCGGTAGCTGGAAGGGTCGGCCATGGCATCAGCCTACTTGCGGGGTGTGACAACAGGGGCCTACCCACCGGGCCCGACCCACCCCAGCCCCGCCGGGCGGACCACGGCAGCGAATTCCAGCCCACCCCGGCCCACTCCAGCCCCGCCGGCGTTTGAGGCGCGGGGTCCGGGCCCGACCCCATCCAGCCCCGCCGGGCGGACCACGGCAGCGAATTCCAGCCCCGCCGGCGTTTGAGGCGCGGGGTCCGGGGCGGAGCCCCGGCGGCGGCGCCGCACCCGGCACCCGGACGGGGCCCGGCCGTCTGCCCGACGACCGGACCCCACCCCCGCCGGGCGGCTACACCCGCACCTCCCGGCGACGAGCGCGGCGCACGGTCAGCACACCGACGCCCCCGAGGACGAGCGCCCCCGCCACGGCCCCGCCGACCAGAGGCAGCACCCCGGGCCCGGTGGACCCGGCGGCGCCCGGCCCGGCAGCATCGGCTTCCGTGGGGCCGAAGCCGCCCGCCTTCCCGCCCTTGGCATAGGCGGAGCCGGGAAGTTTGTCGCCGTACGCCTTGATCACCCGTGCCCGATACGCGGCAAGGCTCGTGCCCTGCGCGCCCACGGCCCGCGTCGCGTCCTCGTCCAGCGGCAGCACCCTGGCCCCCTGGGCGACGTACCAGGCATCGATCTGCGGTTCGCGGAAGACGGTCCCGCCGGGGAGTTTGGCGGCCCCCAGCTGCGCATAGCGGAATTCGTCGTCGCCGGTGGCGATGTTCACCACCTGCCAGCCCGCTTCGGTCTTGGCGGTCCACAGCGCGGCCTGCTGGCCGTCGGAGGCCACCGCCTTGCTGGCCAGGAACTCCAGCCGGGCGACGGGTGCGCCCGCCTTGCCCGCGACGAAGTCCGGGGAGAGGTAGCTGACGGGGATCGCGTCGCCCTCGATGCGCGGCTGGGCGGCGGTCAGCGAGACCTTGCCCTCCCGGGAGAAGAACCGGGAGAGGGTGGCCAGGGTGTCGGGTGCGGCGGCCGCCTGGTGGGCGGCGGCCCTGGTCTCGGCGGTGGCGGACTGGGGCTGCGGGACGGGGGCGGCCGAGGCCTGCGGGGCCAGGCTCAGCAGGGTGGCGGCGAGGGCGCCGGTGACCAGGGCGGCTGCGCGTCGGTTCATGGCGCTCACGCCCCTATCCGGTAGAGCGAGTGGGTCCAGGAGAAGGTGCTGTTGTCGACGTACCAGGCGTGGGAGGCCCAGTTGTAGCGGTCGCTGGAGGGCCAGGGGTCGCCCCAGTACACCCAGCTGTTGGCGGTGTCGTAGCCGTAGATGACGTGCATGTGGCCGCCGCCGTTGGACCACTGGATGCGGGTCTCGACCGGCCGGTTGGCATTGATCTCGGTCTGCACGGTGGTGTAGCGCAGCCAGCCGGTGACGTAGGAGCCGGAGTTGATGCCGGCCCAGTTCAGGGCGGTCTGGACGTTGTCGAGGCTGGCCTGGCTGTTGGGGCAGTCGTAGCCCTGCTGGCGGTTGAAGGCGGCGTTGCAGAACTGGTTCTGGCTGTAGTTGCGGCCGAACCAGGTGGCGATGGTGTTGCCGCTGGCGGCCCAGCACCAGTTGGTCTTCTGCTGTGCCTGCATGGTGATGTTCAGGCGGTTGGCGGCGAGTGTCGCGCCGCCCGTTCCGGCGTCGGCGGCGGTTGCCGTGCCGGTGGGCAGTGCGAACAGGAGAGCGGTGATGAAGGCGGCCAGGGAAAGCCGCCGGTTTCGGTTGCGCATCGCGTTCCTCCCGAGGTGGGGAGAGTGGGGGTGGAGGAGCGCGTCCGGACGCTGTGGAGGAGCATCGGGGTGTTGTCGCGACCAGGTCAACACGCTTCAATACGCGGTGACATTGCAATGTGAATGGGGAGGCCAGGGTGTGAACGGCTGCCGCCCTGCCACCTGGACCCCGGGCGCCACCGGCGCGGTCCCCCGCCCCATCGAGCGTGAACGTTCACACAGGACGTTCGCGAAGGACGTTCGCAGAGGAGTCGCCATGCTGCCGACCGTGCGGAGCAGCGGGTGCGGCGGCACGGGCGGCCCCCCGGCCCCGGAGACCCTGAACCCCGAGGAGTTCGCGCTGCTGTTGCGCGCCGGGCCCTTCCACCTCGCACTGCGCGCCGCCCTCGCCGCCCGCGGCCTCCCCCTGCACCGGGTCCAGCACCGGCTGGCCGCCCGCGGCATCAAGGTCGGCGTCACCAGCCTCAGTTACTGGCAGCAGGGCGCCCGGCGGCCCCGGCGCGCCGAATCCCTGCGCGCCGTGCGGGCCCTGGAGCAGATCCTGGAACTGCCCGCGGGCACGCTCGTACGGCTCCTCGGCGGGCCGGGAGGCACCGGCGGCGACACCGTCCGCCCGGCCGCGCGGTCCTACCGGACACTGGCCAGCGCGGGCGCGGCCGTCGAGGTGTTACTGGCCGGCATGGGCCTTCCGGCGGACGGGGGACTGCACACCGTCGGCCACCACGAACGGGTCCGGATCGGGGCCCGCCGCGAACTGCTCGGCCGCGATTCGCAGCACGTCGTACGGGCCCACCGGGACGGCGTCGACCGCTACCTCGCCATCCACCACGGCGACCCCGGCTGCGATCCGGGCGCGGTGCGGGTCCTGGCCCACGAGAACTGCCGGACCGGGCGGATCCGGCACGACGCCGAGGCGGGGCTGGTGGTGGCCGAGCTGCTCTTCGACGCGCGGCTGCGCAGCGGGGACACCCACGTCTTCGGCTACGGCTTCGAGGACGGCACCGGCAGCCGCAGCAGCGAGTACATCCGGGGCTTCAGCTATGCGGGCGGGCAGTACGTGCTCCAGGTCCGCTTCGACGCGGCCGCCCTGCCGGTGACCTGCCGCCGCTTCCGCCAGTCGGGGCCGGGCGCCCCGCGCAGCGAGCTGTCGCAGCTCACCCCGAGCGGCGGCCACCGCGCCGTCCACCTGGTGGAACAGGGGGTCCGGCGCGGCATCCTGGGCATCGGCTGGGAGTGGGACTGAGCGGGACGGGACTCTGCGGGGCGGGACCCGGCGGGCTCAGCCCGCGATGAGCTTGCCGCCCTCGGCGCGCACGGGGACGGACGGCAGCGGGTCGGTCGCCGGGCCCTGCACCACCTTGCCGGTGGCCGCGTCGAACCGGCTGCCGTGGCAGGGGCAGTTGCCGTGCCCCTCGACGATCTTGTCCAGGACGCAGCCCGCGTGGGTGCACTGGGCGCTGAACGCCGCGTACTGGCCCGCGGCCGGGCAGTGCACGAGGAGCTTGTGCTCCCGGTAGAGCTTGGAGCCGCCCACCGGCACGTCGGCCGCCGCGCCCAGGTCCACGGGGGCGGTGGGGGTCGCGGGGGCGTTGCCGCCGCTGCCGGTCCCGGGCGAGCAGGCGCCGAGCGCGACCGCGGCTCCGGCGGACCCGGCGAGGGCGGCGGCGCCCTTGAGCACGGTGCGGCGGGCGGCGGCTGACTGCGGCGCGGACATGAGGCTCTCCTGGCGGTACGGGCCATGGGGCCCGGTGGTGGCGGGACGGACACCGGTGGGCGGTACGGACGGTCACCGGTGGGTGGTACGGACGGTCACCGGTGGTGCGGCCGGGACGGCCGAGGCGGCACCGGCGGCCCACCCGACGATACCGCCGCCCGATGGGGTAGCTTCCCCCGCGTGATCGTCGTCGGTGGAGAAGCCCTGATCGACCTGGTGCCCGTCGCCCGGCCGCCGGGCGCGCTGGTGCCCCGGGCGGGCGGGGGCCCGTACAACACGGCGCTGGCGCTGGGCCGGCTCGGCGCCGAAGTGGCCTTCTGCTCCCGGGTGTCGACGGACGGCTTCGGGGAGACCCTGCTCGCCGGGCTGCGGGCGGCCGGGGTGGACCTGTCGGCGGTCCAGCGCGGGCCGGAGCCGACCACGCTGGCCGTGCCCTCGCTGGCCCCGGACGGCTCGGCCGCCTACGGGTTCTACGTCGAAGGCACCGCCGACCGGCTGTTCACCCTGCCCGACGCGCTCCCGCCGTCGGCCCGGGCGCTGGCCCTGGGCACCTGTTCGCTCGCCCTGGAACCGGGCGCGAGTGCCTACGAGGCCCTGCTGCGCCGGGAGTCGGCGCGCGGGCTGCTGACCCTGCTCGACCCCAACATCCGCCCGGCGCTGATCGCGGACCCGGCGGCGTACCGCGCCCGGTTCCGGTCCTGGCTGCCGTACGTCAGCGTCCTCAAGCTCTCCGAGGAGGACGCCGCCTGGCTCGGCGGCGGGCCCGGGCAATGGCTGGCGGCGGGCCCGTCGGCGGTGGTGCTGACCCGGGGCGCGGCGGGGCTCGCGGTGTGGACCCGGGAGGGCGAGCGGTACTCCGTGCCCGCGCGGCGGGTCGAGGTGGCGGACACGATCGGCGCGGGCGACACCGTGAACGCGGCGCTCCTGCACCGCCTCACGCGCCCCGGGAACGCCCCGGGCGCGCCGGTGGACTGGCCCGAGGTGCTCGCGTACGCCGCCCACGCGGCCGCCCTGACCTGCACCCGGGCCGGCGCGGAGCCGCCGTACGCCGCCGAGCTGAGCGGATAGTCAGCGGGGAGTCGGCGGGTGGTCAGCGGATGGCGGCCCACACGGTACCGGCGACGGCCGGAGCGAACTCCGCCACCGGCTGGACGCTCGCGGGGCCGGAGAAGTGCAGGAAGAACGCCCGCTGGAAGCAGGCGCCGAGCAGCAGCGAGGCAGCCGCGCGCGGATCGGCGTCGGCGCGGATCCGGCCGTGCTCGCGCTCGCGGCGCAGGCAGTCGACGAGGGCGTCGAGCACCACGTGCGGGCCCATGCCGATCTCCCGGAGGCCTTCGCGGTGCCGGCTCAGCAGGGCGGGTTCGGCGAAGAGCGAGCCCGCGATGGGCATGGTGTCCGCGTAGAAGCGCGCGGCATGCCCCGCGATGTCGGCCAGCCGCTCCGCCACAACCCGTTCGCCCGGGTCGGCGGTGAGCGCGGCCATCAGGGCGCCGGCATTGGGCGTGCGTTCGAGCAGCACCCGCACGAACAGCTCTTCCTTGTTCGCGAAGTGCTTGTAGAGCGCGGCCTCCGAGCAGCCCGCCTCGCGCGCGATGGCCTTGGTCGTGGCGTTGGCGAGCCCGGTCGTGCGCATCAGGGTCTCGGCCGCGTCCAGCAGACGCTGCGGGGTGGGCCGGGCGGGGCCGCTTGACTTCGGGGTGAGCATTCACTCACCCTAGCTGAAGGGACGGGTGAGTGAATGCTCACCCACCCTTGATGCGGAGCAGAGGGGACGGACGAACGATGAAGATCACAGTGTTCGGAGCGACCGGCGGCGTCGGCCGCGAGGTGGTGCGCCAGGCGCTCGACGCGGGCCACGAGGTCACCGCCGTCGTGCGGGACCCGGCACGGCTGCCGGTGCCCGCGCACGAACGGCTCCGGGTCGCCACCGTGGCCGATGTCACCGACGAGGACGCGCTGGCCCCGGTGCTGCGCGGGCAGGACGCGGTGGTCTCCGCGCTCGGCTCGAACAGCAACAAGCAGGCCCGGCTGTCGCCCGTGGCCGGACCCGCGCTCAGAGCCATCGTCTCGGCGATGGACCGGGCCGGGGTGCGGCGGCTCTCCGCCGTGAGCGCGGCGCCGCTGGGTCCGGAACACGAGGACGACGGGGTGCTCGCCCGCGCGGTGTTCATGCCGCTGCTCCGGCGGGCCCTGCGGGACGTGTACGCCGACCTGGCGGTAATGGAGGCGGCGATCAGCGCCAGCGGCACGGAATGGACAGTGATCCGCCCGCCGAAGCTCACGAACAAGCCCCGGACCGGTACCTACCGGCGGGCCGTGGACACGAACCTCCCCGGCGGCCGCACCATCGCCCGCGCCGACGTCGCGGACGCCCTCCTGTCCGCCCTGACGGACACGGCCACCACCCACCACACCCTGGGCGTAGCCACCTGATCCCTGGACGGGGGGCCACTGCCCCCCAAGCGCCCTCAATCGCCGGGCGGGCTCAGCTTGCCCCGGCCGCGCCGGGAGCCCTCAATCGCCGGGCGGGCTGGGATTGCCAGCGGCGGCCAGATCGCCGCAGGCAAACCCCAGCCGAGCCCCCACGCACCGGCGGCGGCCGGGTTGCCGGAGGCAACTCCAGCCCCGCCGGCGTTTGAGGCGCGGGGTCCGGGGCGGAGCCCCGGGGTGCCGCAGGCACTGCCGTCCCCGGCCCCAGCCGTCAGGGCCAGGTGTCCGGACCGGTGCCTCCGGCGGCGCCTCAAGCTCCCCCAGCTAACGCTGGGAGGTGCCCCCGGGCGGGGCTGAATCTGCCCCACCGGCATGCCGGGCGCAGCCCTAGGCCTTGCGGGCCCGGGTCGCCTTCTTCGCCGGGGCCGGGGCCGCGGCCTTCTTCGCGGCGGCCGTCGTCTTCTTGGCCGCGGCCGCACCCACCGCCTTCTTCGCCGGGGCCCGCTTCTTCGCCACGGCCCGCGCCACAGGCACCCCCGCATCGGAGACCCGCTCCGCGCCCAGGATGTCCCGCAGGAACTTGCCGGTGTGGCTGGCCCCCACGGAGGCCACCTGTTCCGGCGTGCCCTCCGCGACCACGAGGCCGCCGCCGTACCCGCCCTCGGGGCCCATGTCGATGACCCAGTCCGCGGTCTTGACGACGTCGAGGTTGTGCTCGATGACGATCACCGAGTTCCCCTTGTCGACCAGCCCCGACAGCACCTTGATCAGCTTCGAGATGTCCTCGAAGTGCAGACCCGTCGTCGGCTCGTCCAGCACGTACACCGTCCGGCCCGTCGACCGCTTCTGCAGTTCCGACGCGAGCTTCACGCGCTGCGCCTCGCCGCCCGACAGGGTCGGCGCGGACTGGCCGAGCCGGACGTAGCCGAGCCCGACCTCGTTCAGCGTGCGCAGGTGCCGGGCGATCGTCGGGACCGCCTCGAAGAAGCCGAGGGCCTCCTCGATCGGCATGTTGAGCACCTCGGCGATGGACTTGCCCTTGTAGTGGACCTCCAGCGTCTCCCGGTTGTACCGGTCGCCGTGGCAGACCTCGCACGGGACGTAGACGTCCGGCAGGAAGTTCATCTCGATCTTGATCGTGCCGTCACCGGAGCAGTTCTCGCACCGGCCGCCCTTCACGTTGAAGGAGAAGCGGCCCGGCAGATAGCCGCGCACCTTCGCCTCCATCGTCTCGGCGAACAGCTTGCGCACGTGGTCGAAGACACCGGTGTACGTCGCCGGGTTGGAGCGCGGCGTGCGGCCGATCGGCGACTGGTCGACATGGACGACCTTGTCGACGAGGTCGTCGCCCTCGACCCGGGTGTGCCGCCCGGGAACCGTCCGGGCGCCGTTCAGTTCGCGCGCCAGGTGCGTGTAGAGGATGTCGTTGACCAGCGTGGACTTGCCGGAGCCGGAGACACCGGTGACGGCGGTGAGCACGCCCAGCGGGAACGACACGTCGATGTCGCGGAGGTTGTTCTCCCGCGCGCCGTGGACGGTGAGCTTGCGGCTCTCGTCCACCGGCCGCCGCACGTCGGGGAGTTCGATGGACTTCTTCCCCGACAGGTACTGCCCGGTCATCGACTCGGTGTTCTTCAGCAGGTCCTTGAGCGAACCGCTGTGCACGACCTTGCCGCCGTGCTCACCGGCGCCGGGGCCGATGTCCACGACCCAGTCGGCCACCTTGATGGTGTCCTCGTCGTGTTCGACGACGATCAGCGTGTTGCCCATGTCCCGCAGCCGCACCAGCGTTTCGATCAGCCGGTGGTTGTCGCGCTGGTGCAGGCCGATGGACGGCTCGTCCAGTACGTACAGCACGCCGACCAGGCCGGAGCCGATCTGCGTGGCCAGCCGGATGCGCTGGGCCTCGCCGCCGGACAGGGTGCCCGCGGCGCGGTTGAGCGAGAGGTAGTCCAGGCCGACGTCCACGAGGAAGCGGAGCCGCTCGTTGACCTCCTTGAGCACCCGCTCGGCGATCTTCTTGTCGCGCGCGTCGAGGCGGAGTTCGCCCAGGAACTCGGCGCACTCGCTGATCGACATCGCGGACACGGCGGCGATGGACTTCTCCATCACCGTCACCGCGAGCACGATCGGCTTGAGCCGGGTGCCCTCACAGGTCGGGCAGGGCACCTCGCGCATGTAGCCCTCGAAGCGTTCGCGGCTGGTGTCGCTCTCCGCCTCCGAGTGCCGCCGCTTGACGAAGGGCACTGCGCCTTCGAAGGCCGTGGTGTACGCCCGCTCGCGCCCGTAGCGGTTGCGGTAGCGGACCTCGATCTGCGTCTTGTGGCCGTACAGCAGGGCCTTCTTGGCCCGCTGCGGCAGCCCGGCCCAGGGAATGTCCGTACGGAAGCCCAGCTCGCCCGCGAGCGCGCCGACCAGCCGCTGGAAGTACTCCTTGGTGTGGCCGAGCGACCACGGGGAGATCGCGCCCTCGTCGAGGGACTTGTCCTCGTCGGGGATGATCAGCTCGGGGTCGACCTCCATGCGCGTACCGATGCCGGTGCACTCGGGGCAGGCGCCGAAGGGCGAGTTGAAGGAGAAGGAGCGCGGCTCCAGCTCCTCGAAGGACAGGTCGTCGTACGGGCAGTAGAGGTGCTCGGAGAACATCCGCTCACGCTCGGGGTCGTCCTCGGCGAGGTCGACGAAGTCGAGGATCACCATGCCGCCGGAGAGGCCCAGGGCGGTCTCCACCGAGTCGGTGAGCCGCCGCTTGGCGCCGTCCTTGACGGTGAGGCGGTCGACGACCACCTCGATGGTGTGCTTCTCCTGCTTCTTCAGCGTGGGCGGTTCGGAGAGCTGGATCGTCTCCCCGTCCACCCGGGCCCGGCTGTAGCCCTTGGTCTGGAGGTCGGCGAAGAGGTCGACGAACTCCCCCTTGCGCTCGCGCACCAGCGGCGAGAGCACCTGGAAGCGGCTGCCCTCGGGCAGCGCGAGCACCCGGTCGACGATCGCCTGCGGCGACTGCCGGGCGATCGGGCGGCTGCACTCGGGGCAGTGCGGCTTGCCGATGCGGGCGAAGAGGAGTCGGAGGTAGTCGTAGACCTCGGTGATGGTGCCGACGGTGGAGCGCGGGTTGCGGGAGGTCGACTTCTGGTCGATGGAGACGGCCGGGGAGAGGCCCTCGATGAAGTCGACGTCGGGCTTGTCCATCTGCCCCAGGAACTGGCGGGCGTAGGACGACAGCGACTCGACGTAGCGGCGCTGGCCCTCGGCGAAGATCGTGTCGAAGGCCAGGGAGGACTTGCCCGACCCGGAGAGTCCGGTGAAGACGATGAGTGAGTCGCGGGGCAGGTCGAGCGAGACGTTCTTGAGGTTGTGCTCGCGAGCGCCACGAACGATGAGACGGTCGGTCACGCCGGTCCGCACCTTTCTTGAGAGAGCGGGGGACGGGCCCCGGCGATCCAGAGTATGGGGGCCGGGGAGGCGCCGCTGGGGTGGTGTGTCTTGTTCTCCGAGCGTATAGCACGTGCATTCGATTTACGGCACTCCGAAGAGTGCTTCACCCGATCGTGTGGCGGCGCTAGGGTCGCCACATGATTGATCATGAGCACGACCTGCGATCCCTGCGCGAAGCCACGGACCGACTGCTGACCGCGGCCGCGAAGATGGACAACGCGGCCGTGGCCGAGGCGTCACGCCTGCCCGGCTGGTCCCGGGGTCACGTCCTCGCCCACCTCGCCCGCAACGCGGACGCCCTCGTGAACGTGTTCGAAGGGCGGCCGATGTACGAGAGCGCCTCCGCCCGCGACGCGGACATCGAGCGCGACGCTTCACGGCCCCTGGTGGAACAGCTGGAGGACGTGCGGAATTCCGCCGCCGCCTTCGACGCCGTCGCCGACGCCCCCCAGGACTGGTCCCGCACGGTCGAGCTGCGGGGCGGGGTCACCGACAGCGCGTCCCGGATCCCCTTCCGCCGCCTCGTCGAGATCGAGCTGCACCACGTGGACCTCGGGATCGGCTACGAGCTGGCCGACCTCCCGGAGGAGTTCACCACCCGCGAGATCGAGTTCCTCGCCGACCGCTGGTCCGGGCACCCCGAGGTGCCCCCGGTGACGCTGTCCCCCGGGGACGGCCGCACCTGGCACACCGGCGGCCCCGACGGCACTCCCGTCACCCTGTCCGGCACCCCGGCCCAGCTCCTGGCCTGGCTGGCGGGCCGCGGCGACAAGGGCGACGCCCTCACCACGACGGGCGGCCCCCTGCCCCTCCTCCCCCCGCTTTAGGATCAGGTCATGACCTACAGCGGAGCGGTGAAGGTCGGCGGTCCGGCCGACGTGCATGAACTCGCGGACCTGATGATTTCCAAAGTCGCCGTGGGCGGCATGAACAACAACGCCTACCTGCTGCGCTGCCGGGCGACCGGCGAGCAGCTGCTGATCGACGCGGCCGCCGAGGCCGGGACCCTGCTCAGCCTGATCGGCGACGACGGCATCACGTCCGTCGTCACCACCCACCAGCACGGCGACCACTGGGGCGCGCTGCGCGAGGTGGTCGACGCGACCGGGGCCCGGACCTACGCGGGCCGGTACGACGCCGAGGGCATCCCGGTGCCGACCGACGTCGCGGTCGAGGACGGGGACACGATCACCTTCGGCCGGATCGGGCTGACCGCCCGCCACCTGGTCGGCCACACCCCGGGCTCGATCGCCCTGGTCTACGACGACCCGCACGGGCACCCGCACGTGTTCACCGGCGACTGCCTCTTCCCGGGCGGCGTCGGCAACACCTGGGGCGACCCGAAGGCGTTCGTCCAGCTGGTCGACGACGTCCAGGAGAAGCTCTTCGGGCAGCTCCCGGACGAGGCCTGGGTCTACCCGGGCCACGGCAACGACACCACGATCGGCGCCGAGCGCCCGCACCTCGCG
Organism: Streptomyces sp. NBC_00536; assembly: GCF_036346295.1. Classification (NCBI taxonomy): domain Bacteria; kingdom Bacillati; phylum Actinomycetota; class Actinomycetes; order Kitasatosporales; family Streptomycetaceae; genus Streptomyces; species Streptomyces sp. NBC_00536. Next base: position 2,055,459 of record NZ_CP107819.1, read on the forward strand.
GAGTGGCGCGAGCGCGGCTGGTAGGACGGCCTGACCACGACCGGACCGCCCGTCCCGCCCCTTCAGGGGAGGTGGGGCGGGCGTCCGCGTCAATGCCAGCGGGCCGGTGCACTCCTTCCGGTGATGGATGCGCGATCCGCTTCCCCGGCCCGGCGGCCCGGGGTAATTGCTGCACCATGCACCAAGATCGCTCCCCCTCGATGCTGCGCCTCGCCTCGGCCTCGCTCATCGGCACCGCCATCGAGTTCTACGACTTCTTCGTCTACGGAACCGCCGCGGCCCTGGTCCTCGGCCCCCTCTTCTTCCCCACGTTCTCGCACCTGGCCGGAACCCTCGCGGCCTTCGGCACCTTCGGCATCGGCTTCCTCGCCCGCCCCCTCGGCTCCGTGCTCTTCGGCCACATCGGCGACCGGTACGGCCGGCGGCCGGTGCTGCTCGCGTCCCTGCTGCTGACCGGGCTGGCCACGGTGGCGGTGGGCTGCGTACCGGCGTACTCCTCGATCGGCGTCGGCGCCCCGCTGCTGCTGCTCCTGCTGCGCTTCCTCCAGGGCCTCGGCCTCGGCGGCGAGTGGGGCGGGGCGGTGCTCCTGACCGCCGAGCACGCCCCGGAGAACCGGCGCGGGCTCTGGTCGAGCTTCCCGCAGATGGGCCCGGCCGTCGGGTTCCTGCTGGCGAACGGGCTGATGCTGGGGCTGTCGGCGACGCTCACCGACGGCCAGTTCACGTCCTGGGGCTGGCGGGTGCCCTTCTGGGCGGCCGGTCTGCTCGCCCTGTCGGGCCTGTGGCTGCGCCGATCGGTCGAGGAGACCCCGGAGTTCCGCAGGCTGGCCGCCGATGGCCGGCGGGCGACCGCGCCGGTCGCCGAGGTCTTCCGCGGACACTGGCGGCTGCTCCTGCTCACCGGCGGCGCGCTCGCCGTCGGCTACGCCGTCTTCTACGCCGTGACCACCTGGTCCCTGGCCTACGCGACCGAGCACCTGGGGGTCGGCCGCAGCGTCATGCTCGCCTGCGTCATGGTGGCCGTCGCGATCAAGGGCTCGCTCACCCCGCTGATCGCGGTGCTGGGCGACCGGTACGGGCGGCGGCCGCTCTGCCTGGCCGGGAGCGCGCTCTGCGCGGTGTGGATGTTCCCGTTCGTGGCCCTGCTGCGGACCGCCGATCCCCTGCTGATGACCCTGGGCTGCCTGGGCGCGCTGCTGGGCATGGTGACGATGTTCGCCGTGGTGGGCGCGTACCTGCCGGAGCTGTACCCGCCGCGCGTGCGGTGCACGGGGGCGGCCGTCGGCTACAACCTGGGCGGGGTGCTCGGCGGGGCGCTGACCCCGGTCGTGGCGACGGCGCTGGCCGACGGCTCGGGGCCGCCCTGGGGCGTGGGCGCGTACCTGACCGGGATCGCCCTGGTCAGCCTGGCCTGCTTCGCCCTGCTGCCGGAGACGAATCCGGTGCTCGCCGCACGCACGGCGGGGGCGGCCGAAGCGGCCGCCCCCGCCTGAGCGGATCTCCCCGGGGATCCGGCGGATCCCCGGCGCCTCAGGCCCCGATGCGGTCCTGCGGCTCGGCCTCACGGGCGGCGGCTTCGGCCGCCGCCTGCTTCTTCGAGGCCATCAGGCTGGTGATCGTGGTGATCACCAGGACGCCGCAGATGACCCCGAGCGAGACCGGGATGGAGATCTGCGGGACGTGCACGCCGGACTCGTGCAGGGCGTGCAGCACGAGCTTGACGCCGATGAAGCCCAGGATGACCGACAGGCCGTAGCTGAGGTGGACCAGCTTCTTGAGCAGCCCGCCGATGAGGAAGTACAGCTGGCGCAGGCCCATGAGGGCGAAGGCGTTGGCCGTGAAGACGATGTACGGGTCCTGGGTCAGGCCGAAGATCGCGGGGATGGAGTCCAGGGCGAAGAGGATGTCCGTGGTGCCGATGGCGAGCATGACGACCATGAGCGGCGTCAGGACGCGCTTGCCGTTGTTCCGGATGAAGAGCTTGGTGCCGTGGTAGCGGTCGGCGACGCCGAACTTCTTCTCGACGGACTTGAGGAGACGGTTCTCCTCGAATTCCTCTTCTTCCTCGTCCTTGCGGGCTTCCTGGATGAGCTTCCACGCGGTGTAGATCAGGAACGCGCCGAAGATGTAGAAGACCCAGGAGAAGCTGGTGATGATCGCGGCGCCGGCCGCGATGAAGATCGCGCGCAGCACCAGGGCGATCAGGACGCCCACGAGCAGCACCCGCTGCTGGAGGTGGGAGGGCACCGAGAACTTCGCCATGATCAGGACGAAGACGAAGAGGTTGTCGACGCTCAGCGATTTCTCGGTGATGAAGCCCGCGAAGAACTCCTGCGAGGCCTGGCCGTTGCCGAAGAACAGCAGGCCGAGGCCGAAGAGCGCGGCGAGGGCGACCCAGACGACCGTCCAGGTGCCCGCTTCCTTGATCGATACGTCGTGCGGTTTACGGCCGATGAAGAAATCGGCTCCGATGAGGATGCCCAGACCGAGAATGGTCAGCACCCAGAGAGTCCACGAAACGTCCACGTCGAACACGCCTCCGGCGGATGGCTCAGCACTTCGTCAGCGTCATCGCTGCCGGAGGTCTCTTCCACCCGGGCGGCCTGGAGGCCGTGGGCCGACGCCCCGGGACCGACCGCGTTCATGTGAACGAAGTGGTCCGTATTGACGGGTACGCCGTAGCAGGAAAGCAGGAATACTCCCCTCCGCGTTCACCAGGGTACCCGTGTCAACCACACAAGGTAAAGGGAAGGCCAAAAGAAGGTCAGGCGTTGCCCATCCGGCGGCCCTCCGCGATCCGGTCCAGCGCCTGGTCCAGCACCCGGCTGCCGGGCGGCGGGAAGGCCGCTTCGAAGGTCCAGGCATGACCGACCCACGGATCGGCGAGATGGTCGTCCGGAACGGGCGACAGCCGCATCAGCGAGCGCCACAGCGGGTCCAGCAGCGGTCCGTAGGCCGACGCCTCGTCACGGTCCGCCACCATCAGCAGGTGGACGCCGACCGCCGGGCCCTCGTCGGCCAGGTACCGCAACTGCGTGACGGCCCGGTCGTCGAAGCCGTGCGGGAAGTCATGGACGATCAGCAGCTGCTCGGCGGTGTCCAGGTCCGGCGGCAGGTCCTCGGGCGCGCCCGCCCGCACCGCCATCTGTACGAGGTCCACCCGGCGGGTCAGTCCCGCGAGGGTCGCGGTGACCCCCGCGGCCCCGGCGGCGGGCGGCGCCGCGAGGACGCCCGCGCGCACGAGCGGGGCCAGCGCGTCGGCCCCGGCCCCGGCGGCGTCGATGACGTGCACCGAGAACCGGCCCGCGGGGTGCACGGCGAGCAGCCGCACGGCGTGCGCGACGGCCATGTCCAGGGCGGCCCGGCGCAGCGGGGCGGTGTCCGCCATCATCGCCGCCTCGGAGCCCGTACGGCCGTTGTCGATCCACAGGCCGCGCTCCAGCGGGAACCGCACCAGCATGGGGATGCGCAGGCCCGGGGCCTCGGGCAGGTGCAGATCGCCCAGGCGCAGGGCCAGCGGGGCCTCGGCGGGGATCCGGTGGGCGTGCCAGACGGGGTTGTCCCAGCGGGCGAAGGCGGCGGGAAGCGCGGGCTCGACCACCTCCACCTCGGCCATGAGCTGGGCGAGGTCACGGTCGAGCACGGCCCGGGCCTGGCCGACGAGGTCGTCGCGGCGGGCCCTGGCGCGCTCGCGGGCGCCGTCGCCGGAGCCACCGAGTCGGTTCCGGGGGTCGGCGAGGGCCTCGTCCAGCTCGCGGTCCATCCGGGACTCGGCGAAGTCGGCCGCACTGCGGTAGGCGGAGACCGAGCGGGCCAGGTCCTCGAACATGCCCCAGACCTGGTTGTAGAGCCGCTCGTCCATGGACCAGCCGGTGGCGTCACCGGCGACCGGGCGGGGCGGTTCGCCGGGCAGCGCGGGCGGGGCCTGCGGCGGGGGCGGCGGAGGCGCATCGGTGCGGCCCCGGCGCGGGTGGGCGTAGCTGATGGTGGGCGGACCGTCCGCTCCGGCCCCGGGCCCGGGGTCAGCGGGCGGCGACGGGGGCACCGGCCCGGGGACCGGCGCCTGCGGTACGACCGGGGTGCCCGGCGGGGTCGGGGTGCCGGACGCCACGGGCGGCGCCAGGGGTACGGGCCCGGTCCCCGGCGCGGCAGAGGCGGAGGGGGAGGCGGAGTACGGCGAGCCCGGGGCCGGGACGGCATCGGCGGGCGCCGCGTCCACCGGAACCGCGTCGGCGGGAGCGGGGTCCTGTGCCGGGGCGGTCCCCGGTGCCGGGGCGGAGCCGTGGGCGGCCGCGTGGGCCCCGGCGGCCAGCTCCGCGGCGGCCGGGACGCTCAGGCCGTGGTCGGCGAGGAGGCCGGGGAGCCCGTCGGCGTACCCCTGGCCGACCGCGCGGACCTTCCAGGCGCCCTGGCGGCGGTACAGCTCGACCGCGACGACGGCCGTCTCCGCGTCCAGCCCGGTCAGGGTGAACCCGGCCAGCTCGGCGCCGCCGGGGTCGGCGACGGCGACGTACGGAGCGGCGACCGCGCCGAACCGGAGCGGGCCGCCCGGCGGCAGCGCCAGCACGACCGCGACCCGGTGCACGGCGGCGGGCACCGCGTCCAGGTCGACCGGGAAGGCGTGCCGCGCGGCGGTCGCCACGGGCACCTCCAGGCCGGGCACCCGCGGCGACCCCGGATGGGCCAGGGACCCGGGGCCTGGCAGCCGCCCCTGGTCGTCGCCCAGCGCGGCCCCGGCGAGCACGGGTGTGCCCGCCGAGACCCTGATCTCCACCCGGTGCCGGGACAGGGGGTGGTTCTGCCCCCGGACCAGTTCGGCCGTCATCGTGCAGCCCCTCCCCCGTCGTACGTGTTCTCTTGTGCGCGGGCCGCGACCCCCGGCCCGCCGTGTGCCTACAGGTGCGGCAGGATCGCCGGCATCAGGTCCTGGAAGGTCCGGCCGTTGGCCGGGTTGCCCAGGGCCGTCATCTTCCAGCCGGTGCCCGCGCGGTGCACCTTCGCCATGACCTGCGCGGTGTACTGGCCGCCGCCGTCGAGCGTGTAGCGGGCCAGTTCCTGCCCGTTGGTCTCGTCGACGATGCGGCAGAAGGCGTTCTGCACCTCCTGGAAGGTCTGTCCGGTGAACGAGTTCACCGTGAAGACGATCTGGTCGATGTGCACCGGCACGCGCTGGAGGTCGACGAGGATCGACTCGTCGTCCCCGCCCTGACCGGCGCCGCCGACCAGGTTGTCACCGGTGTGCCGGACCGAACCGTCATCGCTCTGCAGGTGCCGGAAGAAGACCACGTCCACGGGCTCCTTGCCGGCGAACAACACCGCCGAGGCGTCCAGGTCGATCTCCCTGGTACGGCCGCCGAACAGGCCGCGGCGCTTGGCCGCCTGCCAGCCGAGGCCCATGCGGACCGCGGTCAGCGTGCCTCCGTCCGACTTCTGCAGACTGATGGCCTGACCCTTGGTCATGTTGACCGTCACGCGCTGTCCCCTCTCCATAGCCACCCCCAGGCAGCGAGTACCTGTGGCTGTTCCACGCCCGAACACTACTGACCGGCCCCGGCTCAGGCGAGGCCCGCTTCCTTCATCTGCCGCAGCTCCTTCTTCAGTTCCCCGACCTCGTCCCGGATCCGGGCCGCGACCTCGAACTGCAGCTCGGCCGCGGCCGCCCGCATCCGCTCCGTCATCTGCTCGATCAGCGAGGCCAGTTCGGCCGCGGGCCGGTCGGTCAGCACCTCGGCCTTGGCGCCGCCCTTCGCGCCCTTGCCGCCCTTGGCCGCCCGGCCGCCCAGCGCGGGCACGGGAGCCTTCGCGTCCTTGCCGCCCTTCTGCTGGCGGTAGCCGGTGCCGAGCAGCTCCTCGGTGTCGAGCTCCTCGCGGGCGATGGTGGCGACGATGTCGTTGATCTTCTTGCGCAGCGGCTGCGGGTCGATCCCGTTGGCGGTGTTGTAGGCGACCTGCTTCTCCCGGCGGCGGTTGGTCTCGTCGATCGCCTGCGCCATCGCCGGGGTGATGCTGTCCGCGTACATGTGGACCTGGCCGGAGACGTTGCGCGCCGCGCGGCCGATGGTCTGGATCAGCGAGGTGCCGGAGCGCAGGAAGCCCTGCTTGTCGGCGTCGAGGATCGCCACCAGCGACACCTCGGGCAGGTCCAGGCCCTCGCGCAGCAGGTTGATGCCGACCAGGACGTCGTACTCGCCGGCCCGCAGCTCGCGCAGCAGCTCGATCCGGCGCAGCGTGTCCACGTCGCTGTGCAGGTAGCGGACCTGGATGCCGAGCTCCAGGAAGTAGTCCGTGAGGTCTTCGGCCATCTTCTTGGTGAGGGTGGTGACCAGGACCCGCTCGTCCTTCTCGACGCGCTGGCGGATCTCGTGCACCAGATCGTCGATCTGACCCTCGGTGGGCTTGACGACGACCTCGGGGTCGATGAGCCCGGTGGGGCGGATGACCTGCTCGACGAAGCCGTCGCCGCGCGACAGCTCGTACTTCCCCGGGGTGGCCGACAGGTAGACGGTCTGGCCGATCCGCTCCTGGAACTCCTCCCACTTCAGCGGGCGGTTGTCCAGCGCGGAGGGCAGCCGGAAGCCGTGGTCGACCAGGGTCCGCTTGCGCGAGGCATCGCCCTCGTACATCGCGCCGATCTGGGGCACGGTGACGTGCGACTCGTCGATGACGAGGAGGAAGTCCTCGGGGAAGTAGTCGATGAGGGTGTTGGGCGCGGAGCCGCGCTCGCGGTCGTCCATGTGCAGCGAGTAGTTCTCGATGCCGGAGCAGGAACCGATCTGCCGCATCATTTCGAGGTCGTAGGTGGTGCGCATGCGCAGGCGCTGGGCCTCCAGCATCTTGCCCTGCTTCTCCAGCTCCGCGAGGCGCGCGGTCAGCTCCGCCTCGATGCCCGCGACCGCCTTCTCCATGCGCTCGGGCCCGGCGACGTAGTGGCTCGCGGGGAACACGTACAGCTCGCGGTCCTCGCTGATGACCTCGCCCGTCAGCGGGTGCAGGGTGGAGAGGGCCTCGATCTCGTCGCCGAACATCTCGATGCGGACCGCGAGTTCCTCGTACACCGGGAAGATCTCGATGGTGTCGCCGCGCACCCGGAAGGTGCCGCGGGTGAAGGCGACGTCATTGCGGGTGTACTGGATGTCGACGAAGCGGCGCAGCAGCTGGTCCCGGTCGAATTCCTCGCCGACCTTGAGGGAGACCATCCGGTCGACGTACTCCTGCGGGGTACCGAGGCCGTAGATGCAGGAGACCGACGCGACGACGATCACGTCGCGGCGGGTCAGCAGCGAGTTGGTCGCGGAGTGGCGCAGCCGCTCGACCTCCTCGTTGATGGAGGAGTCCTTCTCGATGTAGGTGTCCGACTGCGGGACGTACGCCTCGGGCTGGTAGTAGTCGTAGTACGAGACGAAGTACTCGACGGCATTGTTCGGCAGCAGTTCCCGGAACTCGTTCGCCAGCTGGGCGGCCAGCGTCTTGTTCGGTGCCATGACCAGCGTCGGACGCTGGAGCTTCTCGATCATCCAGGCCGTGGTGGCCGACTTTCCGGTGCCGGTCGCGCCCAGCAGGACGACGTCCTTCTCACCCGCGCGGATGCGCTTCTCCAGCTCGGCGATGGCCGCCGGCTGGTCGCCGCTGGGCTGGTAGGGACTGACGACCTCGAAAGGCGCCACCGTGCGTTCGATCTTCGATACGGGCCGCATGAGTCAACCGTACGGCCCCCCACTGACACTCACGCATCCGCGCGCCCCGCGGGCCGCCGATGGGGACGCGGCAGGGACGCGGAGGGGCCGCGACCGGGCGTGACACGCGTCGGTGACGCCCCGGGACACAGGGTGACAGTGGTCCGTTTGTCGTAGTTCGGTGGCGACGTCCTGATCGTGAACGGCATCATCGCGATAAGACCGTCACATTCCGCGACAGACCGTCAAATACGCCAAGAGGGGCGGGATCCAGCCCATGACCGCCGCCCGCGCCCCCTCCTCCGCTCGTGTTCATGACCTGTGACCCGCGACTGACCCGTGACCCGAGGAGACCGCACATGTACGTCCGAACCGTTGCCGCGGCTGCCGCCGTGCTGGGCATCACCCTCTCCGCGCTGGCCGGGCCGGCCTCCGCCACCGCGCCGTCCCACCGGGCGGCCGGTCCGAAGGCCGTACCGGCCGCGGTGCGGGCCCCGGCGCCCCTCGCCGGGCCGAAGGCGGGGCCGCTGACCGGGCTGCTCGGGCTGCCCGTCGTGTACGCGCACCGGGGGGCCTCGGCGTACGCCCCGGAGAACACGCTGGCCTCCATCGACCTCGCGGCCCACCTCGGCATCGACTGGGTGGAGAACGACGTCCAGCGCACCAAGGACGGCGTCCTCGTCGTGGTCCACGACGACACCCTCAAGCGGACCACCGACGTCCGGAAGGTCTTCCCGAACCGCAGCCCCTGGCGGGTGAAGGACTTCACGGCGGCGGAGATCGCCCGGCTCGACGCGGGCAGCTGGTTCCGTCCCGAGTTCGCGGGCGCGCGGATCCCGACCCTGCGGCAGTACATGGACCGGGTGGAACGCAACCAGGGCCGCCTGCTGCTGGAGGTCAAGAAGCCGGAGCTGTACCCCGGGATCGAGCGCCAGATCCTGGACCTCCTCGACCGGACCGGCTGGCTCGACCAGCGGCACGTCGCCTCCCGCCTCGTCGTCCAGAGCTTCAGCGCCGACTCCGTGGCCCTGGTCCACAAGCTCCGGCCGGACGTGGTGACGGCCTTCCTCGGCGCGCCACCGGAGGAAGACCTGGAGCGGTACGCCGCGTTCTCCGACCGGATCAACCCGTGGTTCCGGGAGATCTCGGCCGAGTGGGTGGCCGACGTGCACGCCCTCCGGGGTCCGCACGGGCGGCCCATGGAGGTGGACACCTGGATCGTGGACGACCCGGAGACGACCCGGCGGGTCGTGGAGATGGGCGTGGACGGCATCATCACCAACGCCCCCGACGTGGTCCGGCGGACGGTGTACGGGTACTGACCGGCGGCGATGCCCCCGGATCCCGGGTCCGGGGGCATTGTCGGTGGGGCGCCGTACGGTGGTCGGGTGGACAGCACCGAGCGGCCCCGGGGGCCGCACCTCGAATGGACCGTGGTCGCGAGCGCCATCGGTCCGCTCCTCCTTGCCGCGACCCCCGAGGGTCTGGTGAAGGTCGCCTTCCATGCGTCGCCGGAGACGGCCGGGCCGCTGATCGCCCGGCTCGGCGCGGCGGCCGTCCGCCCCGCCCCGGGCGAAGAGGTGCTGCTGGCCGAGCCCATACGCCAGCTCGCCGCCTACTTCGCGGGTGACCTGCGGCGCTTCGAGCTGCCGCTGGACTGGCGCCTCAGCTCCGGCTTCAACCGCCAGGTGCTCCAGGAGCTGGACCGGTCCGTGCCGTACGGGTCGGTCATCGGGTACGGGGAGCTGGCCGCCCGGGTCGGCCGGCCCGGCGCGGCCCAGGCCGTGGGCGCGGCAATGGGTTCCAATCCGCTGCCGCTGGTCGTGGCCTGCCACCGGGTCGTGGAGAACGGCGGCGGGATCGGCGGCTTCGGCGGCGGGGTGGAGACCAAGCGGACCCTGCTGTCCCTGGAGGGCGTCCTCCCGGAGCCGCTGTTCTGACCGGAGCCACCGGTCCGGCGGGGCTAGGGATGTGCCGCCGAGGGGGCCAATTCAGCCTCGCCCGGGGGCACCTCCCAGCGGTAGCTGGGGGAGTTTGAGGCGCCCCCGGAGGGCGGACCCGCCGGTCCGCTGCGGCTGACCAGGAACTATCCGGTTCCCCCGCGGGGCGGGCGGTGCGACACTGCGCCGGTGACTGCTGCCGCGGCCCCGCCCGCCGTTCCCCGCCCCGCACGGCCCGTCCGCTCCGGTCCGCCGGAACGGGGGTGTACGTCGTGACCGCCCCGCACGGCGGTACGGACCGGTCCGCCGGACCCGTGGAGCCCGGCGGGCCCCGTCGACCGGATCCGGTGGCCGGCACGGCCCGGACGCCCCGGGATGTCCGGGCCGTGACCGAAGCCGACCTGCCCGGGCTGCGCAGGCGCACCTCCGGCGTGCTCATAGCCAGCCAGATCCTGGGCGGGCTCGGCATACCGATCAGCATCGCGCTGGCCCCGGTGCTGGCCACCGAGGTCAGCGGTACCGAAGCCATGTCGGGGCTGGCCTCGACCGCCTCCGTCGTGGGGACCGCCCTGGTCTCGCTGCCGCTCGCGGCGCTGATGACCGCGCGCGGGCGCCGCCCGGGGCTGGTCCTGGCCTATCTGATCGGTGCGGGCGGCGCGGTCCTGGTGGTGCTGGCCGCCGTGCTGGGGAACTTCCCGCTGCTGCTGCTCGGCATGGCCGCCTTCGGCGCCGCCTCCTCCGCCAACCTCCAGTGCCGGTTCGCCGCGGCCGACCTGGCGGCCCCCGACCGGCGGGCCCGGGCCATCTCGACGGTGGTGTGGGCCACGACCATCGGCGCGGTCCTGGGACCCAACCTCTCGGCCCCGGCCAGCCGGAGCTTCGCGGGGACGTCCATACCCGAGAAGGCGGGCCCGTTCCTGTGGGCCGCCGTGATCTTCCTGCTCACCGCGCTGCTGATCGGCGTACTCCTGCGGCCGGATCCGCTGCTGACCGCCCGGGCCCTGGCCGGTCCGGCCGAGCAGGCGGCCGGGGGCCGCTCGCTGCGGGCCGGGTTCGCCGCCGTACGGGCCTCCCCGCGGGCCCGGCTCGCCCTGGTGACGGTCGCCGTCACGCACACCGCCATGGTCTCGATCATGGTGATGACCCCGGTCGACCTGGGGCACCACGGCGCGGGCCTCCAGCTCATCGGTCTGGTGATCAGCGGCCACATCGCCGGGATGTTCGCCTTCTCGCCGGTGATGGGCTGGCTCGCGGACCGGCTCGGCCGGCTGTCCGTGATCGGCCTGGCGGCCGGGCTGCTCTCGATCGCCGCACTGCTCGCGGGCACCGCCGGGGCGAACCACGCGCAGACCGCGGCGGGCCTGTTCCTGCTGGGGCTGGGCTGGTCGGCCGGGCTGGTCTCCGGTTCGGCACTGCTGACGGACTCGGTGCCGCAGGCCGCGCGGGCCGCCGTGCAGGGCCTGTCCGACCTGACCATGAACACCTGCGCGGGCGTCGGCGGCGCGCTGTCCGGGCTGATCGTCTCGCAGGCGGGCTACGGCTGGCTCAACGCCGTCGGGGCGGCGCTGCTGCTGCCGATGGCGGGGCTCGCCCTGTTCACCGCGCGCCGCCACCCCGTGCCCGCGGACACCCCCCGGGCCTGATCCGGGGCCGGGGCTTGGGCCGGGGCTTGGGCCGGGGCTTGGGCCGGGGTCGTCAGAGACTGATGTGGTAGGCCTTGCGCAGCGTCTCGTGCACGGTCCAGGTGGTCTTGTCGCCCTCCCGGAGCACGCAGGCGGTGCCGGGGCCCACCTCCAGGCGCCCGCCGCCCTCGATCTCGATGGTGGCCCGGCCGCTGACGACGACGAACAGCTCGTTCGCCTCGGTGTCGGTGACCACGCCGGGGGTGATCTGCCAGATGCCCCGCAGCTGCTTGCCGTCCTCGGACTCCCACAGCACCTTGCCCGTCACGACGGGGTCACCGGAGACGATCTGGCCCGGGTCGAGCTCCTCCGTCTCCAGGTCGGCGTCCGGTACGTCGGGCACGGACACGGCGAACGAGGCGGGGGCGGAAGCGGAAGCGGGCGTCGCGGCGGGGTCTTCGGTGCTCATGCGGCGAAACCCTAGCCCGGCCCGGCGGCCGCGCGCGGTGACCAGGTCGTCCAGGATCGGCGGGGCGGACGAGTCACCCTGTCCAGCCCCTCAACGGCGTTGGCCCGGCCCGCACGCCCCGCGCACCCCGCGTATCTCGGACAGTTGCGCCGGGGGCGCGTTTGGGGGCGTGGATCCCGTGCCATGGATGGGGACATGTCACAGCACTCAGCGGTTCCGGTCCTGTCGGAAGAGGTACGCGACGCGCTCGCGCAGCGGCGGCCGGTCGTCGCCCTCGAATCGACGATCCTCGCGCACGGCCTGCCCCGGCCCCGCAACCTCCAGGTGGGCGGTGAACTGGAGGAGATCGTCCGGTCGGAGGGCGCGGTTCCGGCCACCGTCGCGGTGCTCGACGGGGTGCCGCACGCCGGGCTCGACAAGGCGCAGCTGGAGCGGATCGCCACCGGCGACGGGGTGCGCAAGCTCGGGCACCGGGACCTGGCCCCCGCGATGGCGGCGGGCGCCACCGGGGCGACGACGGTCTCGGCGACCGCCTTCCTGGCCGCGCGGGCCGGGCTGCGGGTCTTCGCCACCGGCGGGCTGGGCGGCGTACACCGAGACTGGGCCCGGGCGCAGGACGAGTCGGCGGACCTGTCGCTGCTCGCACGGACCCGGATCACGGTGGTGTGCGCCGGGGTGAAGTCGGTCCTGGACGTCCCGGCCACGCTGCAGCGGCTGGAGACCCTGGGGGTGGGGGTGCTGGGCTTCGGGACGGATCGTTTCCCCGGGTTCTACCTGACCAGTTCCGGCGAGCCCGTCGACTGGACCGTGCACCGGCCGGAGGAGGTGGCCGGGGTGATGGCCGCTCAGGACGCCCTGGGCGGGCCCGGATCCGCGCTGCTGGTCGCCAACCCGGTACCGGAGGCGGAGCAGCTGGATCCGGACCTGCACGACCGGGTCCTGGCCCAGGCCCTCGCGGAGTGCCGGGAGCGCGGCATCACCGGGCAGGCGGTGACCCCGTTCCTGCTCGGCTTCCTGGTGCGGGCGACCGGCGGGGCCTCGCTGGAGGCCAATCTGGCGGCGGTGCGCGGCAACGTGCGCCTCGGCGCGCGGATCGCGGCGGCCTGGGCGGCGTGGTGACCGGGCCGGGGGGAACACCCGGACCCGCGCCCGCCGTGCGGTCCGGCACGGCCGGCGCGGCGGGCGCGGAATTCGCGGGGAGCCTGCTGGTGGTCGGTGACGTGGTCACGGACGTGGTGGCCGTGCACCTGGAACCGCTGGCTCCGGCCACCGACACGGCGGCCCGGATCCGTACGATGCCGGGCGGCGCGGGGGCCAACGCGGCCTGCTGGGCGGCCCACGAGGGCGCCGCCGACGTCGCGCTGCTCGCGCGGGTCGGCGCGGAGTCGGCGCAGTGGCACGAACACGCGCTGCGGGCCGCCGGGGTGCGGCCGCTGCTGGTGATCGACCCGGTCGAGCCCACCGGGACGGTGGTGGCGCTGGTCGGCAAGGACGCGGAGCGGACCTTCCTGACCGACAGCGGGGCCGTGCTGCGGCTCTCCCGGGCCGACTGGACCCCGGGCCTGCTGGACGGCGTGGCCCATCTGCACCTGTCCGGCTACCTGTTCTTCGGGGACACCAGCCGGGAGCTGGCCCGGCTCGCGCTGCGCTCGGCCCGCGAGCGCGGGATCGCGGTGAGCGTGGACCCCGCCTCGGCGGGGTTCCTGGCCGCGCTGGGGGTGGACCGTTTCCTCGACGCGGTGGCCGGGGCCGATGTGCTCCTGCCCAACGAGGACGAGGCGCGGCTGCTGGCCGGTTTGCCCGGACCGGCCCCTTCCGCGCGGGCGGCGGCCGAGCTGAGCCTGCGGGTGCCGCTGGTCGTGGTGACCCGCGGGTGCTCCGGGGCGCTGGTCGCCGAGGGCGGCCGGGTGACCGCCGAGGTCACGGCGGAGCCCGCGCTGGCGGTGGATTCCACGGGCGCGGGCGACGCGTTCACCGGCGGGTTCCTGGCCGCCCGGCTCGCGGGCGCGGACCCGGTGGAGGCGGCGCGGGCGGGCTGCCGGGCGGGGGCGGTCGCGGTGACCCGGCTGGGCGGACGGCCGTAGGTCCTGTCGTCGTACCGTTCGCACCGGTCGTACTACTCGGGCCCGGTCCAGTCGAAGGTGATGTGCTTGCTGGACCGGCCTTCGCGGTTCCAGAGGAAGCCGTGGGCATCGGCGCGGTCCACCGTCGAGCGGCCCCAGGTCGCGACCTGGCCCGGTCCGGTCTCCGCACCCGGCAGGTTCGTCGACTGGACGCGCGCGCCCTCCGGGGTCGTGGGCCCCGTGAGCGCGACCGCGCTCGCCTCGACCCGGCCCGGTACGACGGCTCGCCAGCTCGCGAGGTCGTCGGCGACCTCGATCTCGATGGGGGCGAACTCCATGCCGCGCATTTCGGCGCCCATCATGCCCACCATCTCGGCGGGCCAGCTGCCTGCCTGCCCGCCGAAGATCATCTGAAGCGCCCCGCGCTGGGGGTCGTCGGCGCGCTCGTCGACGAAGACCGCGGCGTACGCGTCCGTGTGCTCGGCCCAGATGTTGCCGACGAACGAGGCCACCATCAGCACGTTCAGGCCGTCCAGCCGCACGTCACCGTAACGGCCCTCGCGGATGTGCCAGGCCAGGATGCCGTCGCAATCGCCGTGGGTGGGCAGCTGTGCGAACGAGCAGGGGCAGGGCACGTTGCACTTGCAGGTGTCGAACCAGTCGCCCGCCGCGTGCCACCGGGGAATGGTCGCCGTCTCGGACATCTCCCTGCCTCCTCGTGACCGGGCATCCATCCCGATTGTCCCACCGCGGGGGTCACCCGGAGGTGGTGCGTTCCGCGTACACGCGTTCCCGCGCGCACGCCCACGTCCGCCGTGATGTGCTGGAGGTGTGCGCCTCGACCGGAAGGCCCTGTCACCCCCTCTGCGTCCGGCGAATCTGCTCTCGGCCCGGCAGCTCGCCTTCGCCTGGTCCGTGATGGCGTCGATCGCCCTCCTCGCCTGGGTGCTGGTGGTCGACCAGGCCCGTGACATGGGGGTCGAGCCGGGAACCATGGGCATGGGCGTCCCGCTGTTCCTGCTGCTGTGGCTGGTCATGATGACCGCCATGATGTTCCCGTCGGTGGCCCCGGTGGCCCTCACCTGGGCGCGGACCATCGGGCGCCAGTCGCCCACGGGAGCCGTGCGGGTGGCTCGTACCGCCCAGTTCGCCGGCGGGTACCTGCTGGCCTGGACGGCCTTCGGCCTGATCGCCTACGGGCTCCTCGCCGGGACCGGGGCCCTGGTGGACCAGCACCCGGGAGCCGGGCGCTGGGTCGGCGCCGGGGCCTTCCTGGTCGCCGGGCTGTACCAGTTCGGCCGCTGGAAGGACCTCTGCCTGCGGCACTGCCGGAGCCCGATGGGCCAGCTCGTGCGCTACGCGGGCTTCCGGCCCCGGGCCCGCGATCTGCGGGTCGGGGCGCACCACGGGGCGTACTGCGTGGGCTGCTGCTGGGGACTGATGGTCGTGCTCGTCCCGCTGGGCGTCATGAACGTCCTGGCGATGGCCGCGGTGGCCGTGGTGATCTTCGTGGAGAAGCTCTGGCGGCTGGGCCCCGTGTTCTCGCGGGTCGTCGGGGCCGCCTTCCTCGCTCTCGCGGTCCTGAGCCTCTTCCAGCCCTGGCTGCTGCCGGGCCTGATCCCGCCGCAATCACCCATGACGGAGATGCTCCGCCCGTAGCGCATTGACCGTGAAGGTTCACCAGGTCACGGCGCCCGGCACGGCACCTCGCGCGGCTCAGTGCGGGAGGCCGGTCCAGGCCGGGTGGCGGGGGTCGTCGGCGCGGACCACGACGTCGGCGGCCGACCCCGGATCCGTCTCGGCGTCGTAGCGCGCGAAAGCGGGCAGGGTCCAGCGTTCGGCCTCCGGCGTGCGGCGGGCCAGTGCCCCGGCGGAGAGCCGGATGTGGACGCTGAGGTCGAAGGGGAACCAATGACCCATCAGGAACGGTCCGTGCAGGATCACCACCCCGCCCGGCGGCAGGGTCACGTAGGGACTGCGGGTCGCGCGGTCCGTGACCGGGTCCCACAGGTCCGGCAGCACCCGGCCGCTGCCGCCGGGGTCCAGCGGTCCGACGACTTCGCGCCAGAGGGCGGCCGTGTCGTACCAGCCGCCGAGGTACGCGTCCACGTCCCGGCGGCCGTACTCGAAGCGCAGCGAGGCGGGCCGCAGGAAACCGCCGGTGGGCACGACGAGGACCGAACGGCCGCGCAGGCGCAGGGCGTCCGCGAGGTGCCCGGCGAGCGTGCCGGTACCGGCGGCGGGTGCGCCGTCCACGGCCAGCCGCAGCCAGGGCGCGCCGGAGTCCGGGCCGCCGCCGGCACTGCGGCCGATGTCGCCGCCCGCCGCCTGCCGCGCGTCGTCGAGATGGCCCGCGAGCCGCTCGGCCATCCCCTCCCATGTGATCGCTTCCAGCTGCACGGTCCCATTGTCAGTGGTCGCCCGTAGCGTTTCTCAACAAGGGATCACCGACGCGGAAGTGCCGTCGGCCCGGCCTTGGGGAGGGGTCTGTCATGGCTCGCGAGACGACGTATCTGGAGCTGTCGCAGGACGGTGGCGGCGCGCACAAGTTCTATGAGGTGACCGTCGACGGGACGGCCGTCTCGGTGCGTTACGGCCGGATCGGGGCGGACGGACAGCTGCAGAACTCCTCCTTCCCGACCGTCGAGAAGGCGCGGGCGGCGGCCGCGAAGAAGGTCGGGGAGAAGGTCCGCAAGGGGTACGCCCCGGCCGTGCGCGGGCAGCGGACGGCGCGTGCGGTCTCGCGCCGCCAGGTGACCTCGGCGCCCTCGACCGCGCGGGCGGTGGCGCCGGTGCTGTGGCGGTTCCGTACGGGGGCCTCGGCGTTCGGGATCCATGTGGACGAGGACCGCTGCTGGGTCGGCAACCAGGCGGGGGACGTCTACACGCTGAGCCACGGCGGCGAGGTGCTGGCCCGCTATTCGCTGCCGGACGGGGTCAAGTGCCTGGTGGCGGACGAGTTCTGGATCTATGCGGGCTGCGATGACGGCACGGTGTACGACCTGTCGTCGAAGGTCCCGTTCGGGGCCTACGACATCGCGGCGGACGTGGACATCTTCTGGCTGGACATCCGCGAGGGCGTGCTCACCGTGTCCGACCGCAACGGCGGCCTGACCGTCATCGACCACGAGGACGAGTTCCAGTGGTCGCGCAAGTCCTCGGGGTCCAACGGCTGGATGGTCCGGGCGGACGGGGACGCGGTCTACCACGGGCACAGCGCGGGCGTGACGGCGTATGCGCCGGACGGGACCGGGGAGTTGTGGCACACCCCGACCAACGGCCAGGTGCTCTTCGGCTGGCAGGAGGACCGCGCGGTGTTCGCGGGGACCTCGCGGTACACCGTGGAGCGGCTGTCGAAAGCGACCGGGGCCGTCGAGGCCACCTACCGGTGCGACGGATCGGTGTACTCCTGCGCGACCTCGCCCGACGGCCGGCATGTCTTCGCGGGCGACTCGTCCTCGTCGGTGTACTGCTTCGACGCCGACGGGCGGCGGCTGTGGAAGCTGGGGACCGGCAGCGGCTCGGCGCTCTCCATGCAGTACCTGGACGAGCGGCTGTACCTGGTGACCACCGACGGGTCGCTGGTGTGCGTGGACGCGAGCGAGGCGGCGATCGCGGCGGCCCAGCAGGGCTCGGTGCCGACCGCGATGGACGTGAAGTCGGCGGCGGCCCTGCCCGTGTTCACCCCGGCGGCGTCGCCCGCCGCGGTGGCGACGGTGACGGTGGCGCCCGCGGGCGGTGTAGTGGTCGAGTGCGTCCAGCAGGGCGGCCGCATGCGGGTGCAGGTGGTGTCGGGCGGCTTCGAGCCCTCGTGGAACGTGCAGTTCCCGCGGGGCATCCGGGAGGCGGGGGCCCGGTATGTGGTGGACGGGCTGCATCCGGCTCCTGGAGGCTTCTACCGGGTGCGCGGGGAGATACGCCGCCTGGTCTGAGCGGGGCGCGTGCGGGGCGCGGGGGCGTCGACCGAGAGGGGCAGGCCTTCGGGAAGGGCGTAGGTGACGCGGAGGACGACGGGATCGTCGCCGAAGTTGCGGCCGAGGTGGACGTGTTCGGCGCCACCGCGCTCTATGAAGCGCGCCCCGGCCTCGTTGACCTCGACCGTGCCGTCGTGCAGGAACCGGGTGAGCGTCCCGGACCGGACGACGGCGTGCAGCGGGACGTGGTGGAAGTGCCAGCCGGTGGAACCGCCCGGCGCTATGACTATCTCCCGCTCCACGAGTTCGGCCAGAGCCGGCGATCCGGCCAGGGTCGGTGATTCGGCCAGGGCTGGTGATCCGGTCAGGGCTGGTGATCCGGCCAGGGTCGGCGGCACGGCCGCCGGACGTATCCGCACCGGATCTCTCGGCGGGGCGGGGGCCGGGACCCTCGCTCTGAACGCCGCCTCCGTGCCCCTGACGACCGGCTTCAGGCCACCCACCATGTGCTCCCCCTCCGCGCTCCCCCTCCAGGCACGGACGAGCGCCTTTCGAGCCCTCCACGGTATGACGGCGTCAGGTTGACCGGAAAGGATTCCCGGAACGGCAACTGCCGGGCGCTCCAAGGTGATAGAGGGACGCGGGGGCGGTATCACCTCTGTATGGACCTCGTCGTGTTCGAGCCACTCAAGCGGATCAGCTGCGCGGAGTGCGGGCACGGCCCGCTCCCGCACCTCGTCCGCGAGTCCGGTGTTCCCCGCTGCCTGGACTGCGCCGATCTCGGGCACCTCGTCTATCTCCCGCGCGGGGACGCCGCCCTCACCCGCCGGGCCAGGACGGGCAGTTCGCTGTGCGCGGTGGTGGTCCGGTTCAACAAGCGCCGGCGCCGGCACGAGCGCCAGGGCCTGCTGGTCGAGGAGCACGCGCTCGCCCGGGCCGAGGCCGCCTGCCTCGTGGACGCCGAGGCGCGGGCCCGGCGCCGGGCCCGCGACCGGGTGCGCCGGGCCGCCGAGGACACCCGGTTCACGGCGCTCTTCGCCGCCGAGATCGCGCGGCTGTTCCCCGGCTGCCCGCCCGACCGCGCCCTGGCGATCGCGGCGCACGCCTCGGTCCGGGGCAGCGGGCGGGTGGGCCGTAGCGCGGCGGGCCGGGCCCTGTCCGAGCAGGCCGTCTCGGTCGCGGTGCGCGCCGCGGTGCGGCACGAGGACACGGAGTACGACGCCCTGCTGATGGCGGGCGTCCCGCGGTTCGAGGCCCGCGCGCGGCTGGCTCCGCGGATCGAGGCGGTCCTGGCCTCCTGGCGCCCCGGCCCGGCCGGCCCGCCTCAGCTCGTGCGGGACCGGCGGTAGAGCAGGGCCCCGCCGAGGAGCAGGGCGGCGCTGCCCGGCAGGAGGTAGCCGAGCCCGTCGGCGCCGGTGTGGGCCAGCGCGGGACCCGTCGCCCGGGGCGGCGCGGGCGGGGTGACCGGGCGTACCGCCGCGGGCGGCTGGACGGGCTTGGCGCCGCTGGGCGGGGTCCCGTTGACCGAGGTGTTGCCCGCGGCGGAGTTCCCGGCTCCGACCACGCTCACCGCGTTGCCACTGATGTTCACCGGGAGATCGACCGGCAGTTGGATCCCGTTGCCGGACAGCAGGCCAGGCGAATCCTTTCCGCGCCCTTCCGCGACCGCTCCCCCGCCGTGCCCGGCACCCTGCCGGGAGGGGCCCGTCGAGGACGACGGGCCCGACGGATGCGAGGGCCGCGGATCAGGATGTTCGCCGGGTCCCGCGTTGGTACACCGGTTCCCCGCGGCGGAGTTGAGCACGCCCACCACGCTCACGGTGTTCCCGCACACATTCACCGGGGCGTGCACCGGCAGCTGCACCAGGTTCCCCGACAGCAGCCCCGGCGAGCGCTGCGCCGACCCGCCCGCGTCCGCGTCGGCGTAGGCGAAGCCACCCGCGCTCACGGCAGCCAGTCCACCTCCCGCAACCACCGCCGCGATCAAGCCATTTCGACGACTGCGTCGCATCAGTTTCCCTGCCTTCCGGAAGAGTTCACGGGCGTTGCACCCGTACCGGGAACAACGCGCCAAACCCATTCGGGTTATAGCGCCGGTAGGCATTTCACTCCATCGTGTACTGGGTAGTCCGTACTTCATGATGGACAGACCGCTGCTGCTCCTCGATGTGGACGGCCCGCTCAACCCGTTCCGGTCGCGCCTCGCCGGGCTGCGTGGATACACCACGCACCGGATGCGCCCAGCCCTCTGGATGGCCCGCCGCGACCCGGATTCGGCGAGCGCCCGGCGGGGACTGCGGGTCCGCCTGCACCCCACGCACGGCCCGCGGCTCCAGGCCCTGCCCTTCGAACTCGCCTGGGCCACCACCTGGATGCACCAGGCCAACACGATGATCGCCCCGCACATCGGACTACCCAGTGATCTTCCCGTCATCGAATGGCCGGAACTGTTCGCCCACGACCCCGACGGGCTCTACTGGAAGACCCGGCCGCTCCTCGACTGGGCCGCCGGGCGGCCCTTCGCCTGGGTCGACGACATGATCACCGCACGGGACCGCGCCTGGGCCCGCGCCCACCACCCGGCCCCGTCCCTCCTCCTGCGGATCCACCCCCGCCGCGGCCTGCGCGAACGCGACTTCGCCACCCTCACCCGCTGGGCGGCCTCACTGCCCACGGCCTGAGCCCCCGGCGCCGCCCGGCCACGACCGCCCGTCTCCCGCCGCCGCCGTCAGCGGCGGGCGGAGGCCAAGGCCGCGAGGGGGTCGGGGGACGGGAGGCCACAGGGCCACCAGTCCTCCTGGCCCGGGTCGGACTCGTAGGCGTACCAGAGGCCGTCGCGGCCGAGGCGGAGCTGGGAGGCACGACTGCTGAGGTGGTTGCGGCGGGGCCGGAAGGAACCCTGCTCGGCCGCCAGCAGCGCCGGGCGGGCGCGGTCGAAGGGCCCCGCGGGCGGATCCCATTCCTCCTCCAGCACCAGCAGCCCGGCGCGGCCGCCCTGGCGCCAGGCCGCGACCGCGCGGGCCAGGTCGCCCGGGGAGCGGCCGGTGGCGGCGGCCAGATCGCGGTACAGGGCGCGGGTCGAGGCCGCCAGACCCGAGGTCGCCGGCTGGGCCGTGGCGAGGCGGACCGCGTCCTGCCAGAGCGTCAGCCCCGCGATCGGGTCCTCGCCGGTGGCCAGGAGTGCGTGGGCGCGCGCCGAGGCGTCGGCGGCGAGCTGGTCCAGGGCCAGCGGATCGGGCGCGCCCGGCTCCCCCGGGTAGGCGGGGGCGGCGCCCACGGGCGGCGCGTCGAGCGGGGCGGGCAGCGGCGGGAGGGCGGTGCGGTGCACGGCTCCGCGCGCGGGGACGCCGGGGAAGTCGCTCGCGGCTTCCGGCTGTTCGCGGGCGGCGTGGGCGGCGTTGCGGCGGGTCAGCTCGTCGAGGAGGTCCCGCTCGCCCCGCCCGCGCAGCAGCATCAGGACGAACGGGTCCTCATCGAGCAGCCGGGCCGCGCGGTAACAGAGCGCGGCGGCGTGCTTGCACGGCGGGAGTCCGGCGTCCGGGCAGGAGCAGTGCGGTACGAGGTCCCCGGCGCGCGGCAGTAGCCGCCCGGCCAGGGACTGCGGGATCTCGCGCTCCAGCAGGGCGGCCAGGGCGGCGGGCTGCGCGGCCGTGTCCTCCAGCAGGTCGTCCCACTCCTCCTCCGTGAAGGCGGTCAGGGCCAGTTCCGTGCGGTACGGCCGGGCCCGGCTGCCCCGCACGTACGCCACGATCCGCCCGGGGGTGACCGTCACCGCATCGACGTGCCCGTCATAGGCGTACGTCCGCCCGCGCCCGAGGCGTGCGGAGTCCCGGGAGAGCCCCTCCAGCGCGGCCACCCAGGCCCGCCCCCACCAGCTCACGGCCTCGGCCCCGGCGGGCAGGGAGTCGAAGGTGCGGCGCAGATCGTCGCGTGCGGTGATCACGAGCGCCTGCGCAGGGAGACGAGGTCGGCGAGTTCACGGTCGGTCAGCTCGGTCAGCGCGGTCTCGCCCGACCCGAGGACCGCGTCGGCCAGCGCGCGCTTGGCCTCCAGCATCTCGGCGATGCGGTCCTCGACGGTGCCTTCCGCGATGATCCGGTGGACCTGGACGGGCTGGGTCTGCCCGATGCGGTAGGCCCGGTCGGTGGCCTGTTCCTCCACGGCCGGGTTCCACCAGCGGTCGTAGTGGATGACGTGACCGGCGCGGGTGAGGTTCAGGCCGGTGCCCGCCGCCTTCAACGACAGCAGGAACACCGGGACTTCACCGTCCTGGAAGCGGTCGACCAGCTCCTCGCGGCGGGGCACCGGGGTGCCGCCGTGCAGCAGCTGGACCGGGATCCCGCGGGCCGTCAGGTGCTGCTCCAGGATCCGGGCCATCGTCACGTACTGAGTGAAGACCAGCACCGAACCGCCTTCGGACACGATCGTGTCCAACAGCTCGTCCAGCAGGGCGAGTTTGCCGGAGCGGTGCGGGATCCGGGGCCGCTCCTCCTTGAGGTACTGCGCCGGGTGGTTGCAGATCTGCTTGAGCGAGGCCAGCAGCTTCATGATCATGCCGCGGCGTTCGATGCCCTCGCTCGCCTCGATCACGGCCATCGCCTCGTCCACCGCGGCCTGGTAGAGGGAGGCCTGCTCCCGGGTCAGCGAGACGGGGTGGTCGGTCTCCGTCTTGGGCGGCAGCTCCGGCGCGATCCCCGGGTCCGACTTCTTGCGGCGCAGCAGGAACGGCCGCACCAGCGCGGCCAGCCGGGCCACCGCCTCCTCGTTTCCGCCGTCCTCCTCCTGCTGGTGTTCCACGGGCCGGGCGTGCCGGGCCCGGAAGGCGGTCAGCGGGCCGAGCAGCCCGGGGGTGGTCCAGTCGAGGAGGGCCCACAGCTCGGACAGGTTGTTCTCGACGGGGGTGCCGGTCAGCGCGACCCGGGCCGGCGCACCGATGGTGCGCAGGGCCCGCGCGGTCGCCGAATGGGGGTTCTTGATGTGCTGCGCCTCATCGGCGACGACCATCCCCCAGTCCTGGCCGGCCAGCCGGGACGCGCTCGCCCGCATCGTCCCGTAGGTGGTGAGGACGAAGCCGTCCGCCAGGCCCTCCAGGCTGCGGCCGGCCCCGTGGAACCGGCGCACCGGAACACCGGGGGCGAACCGCTCGATCTCCCGCTGCCAGTTGCCCAGCAGGGACGCGGGGCAGATCACCAGGGTCGGCTCGGGGCGCGCCCGGTGCAGGTGGAGCGCGATCAGCGTGACGGTCTTGCCCAGTCCCATGTCGTCGGCGAGGCAGCCGCCGAGGCCGAGGGAGGTCATCAGGTCCAGCCAGGCCAGCCCGCGCGCCTGGTAGTCGCGCAGGGTGGCGTGGAGCCCGGGCGGCTGCGGCAGGGGTACCAGCTCCCCGGTCAGCCGGTCCCGCAGCTCGGCCAGCGCGCCCACGGCGACGGCGGGCACGGTCTCCCCTTCGGCCTCGGCCTCGCCGGTCAGTACGGCCGCCAGCGCGTCCACCGGATCCAGCAGCCCCAGATCCCGCTTGCGGGCCTTGCGCACCAGCTCCGGATCGACCCGCACCCACTGGTCGCGCAGCCGCACCACCGGCCGGTGGGCCTGGGCGAGGGCGTCCATCTCGCCGGGGGTCAGCCGGTCCCCGCCGAGCGCCAGCTCCCAGGAGAAGGCGAACAGCCCGGCCGCGTCGAAGAACGCCGTCCCGTCGGTGGCCGAACCGGGCGCGGTCGACCGTACGACGGCACTCGCGCTCAGCGTACGAGCCAGGTCCCGCGGCCAGTGGACGCTCACCCCGGCCGCGCCGAGCCGGGTCGCGGCGGCGCCCAGCAGGTCCTCCAGCTCGGGGTCCGACAGGGCCAGCACATCGGGCACGGGCTGGTCCAGCAGCCGCAGCAGCGGCGGCCACACCCGGGCGGCCCGGCGCAGCGCGAGCACGGCCTCGACCCGGGCCCGGGGGCCGAACCGGTCGGTGGCCACCCCCGCCCACAGCGCGCCCGCGTCGGTCACCAGCGTCGGATCGGCCAGGCTGTGCACCTGGACCACGGCCGCCCCCGCCCGGCGCACCTGGTCGGTGTCCTGGGCGGCGCCCTCCTCGGCGTCGAAGAGGCGGTACGAGGAGAGGTCGAGCCGCAGCGAGATCCCCACCCCCGCGTCGGCCCCGGCGGCCACCTGCGCGGCCCACTCCCGCAGGCCGGACACCTGCTGCGGCTCGGCCGAGGCGAAGGGGCGACCGGCGGCGACCGGCGCGGCCGGGGTCCGCGGCAGGGTGTCCGCGACGGCGTCGAGGAAGGCGCGGACCAGGGCTTCCGGCTCGGGCAGGGACAGCGGGCGGCGCCCGGGCAGCGGAGCGGCGTACCCCTCGTAGGGCAGGGCGGCGGCGACCGCGCGGAGGTAGGCGATGTCCTCGGTGTCCAGGGGGCCCACGCGCCAGGCGTCGAAGCCGTCCGGGGTCAGGCCGGGGAGCAGCCGGCCCCGCGCGGCGAGCGCGAGGGCCTGCCGGGCGGCGGTGCCCCAGGCCCGGGTGGCCGGGTGGGCGGCGGGATGCCGCGGGGCCACGGCGAGCAGCGGGAGCGCGGCGCTGAGCGGGAGGACGAGCGCGGGGACGGTCCGCGTCCGCAGGGTGGCTCCCGCGGGGCGGACGGCGCCGAGCGGTTCGCGGACCGCGCCGGGAAGGCCGAGGAGGTCCGCGGGATCCGGCAGCTCATCGCCCGACGGCGACCAGAAGGCGATCCGCCCCTGCCGGGGCACGGCGGCGGGCAGAAAGAGTGCGGCGTGACACAGCAGCGCAGCACCCGGCCGAGCCCGCCCCCCGGTCTGCGACCGCAGCTGCGGCTGCCGCTGCCGCTGCGTGGACGCCACAGGACGGCCCCGCCCGGTCCCGCCGGACCCTACGGAGCCCGGGGAGCCCACGGAGCCACGGGAGCCCGGCGAGCCCGCAGGGCCCAAGGAACCCACGGAGCCGGAGGCGCCCGAGGGACCCGCAGACCCCGCAGACTCCGCAGAGCCCCGGGACCCCACGGAGCCCGGCGAGCCCGCAGAGCCCAAGGAACCCACGGAGCCGGAAGCACCCGAGGGGCCCGCAGAGCCCGGGGAATCCGCGGCGCCCGGGGGGAAGCCAGGGGAGCCCGGGGGGACGCCACGGGAGCCCGCTGCTCGCTCGGCGGTCGCGGCCGACGCGGCACGGACCGCGGCGGCCGCCCGGAGCGCCCGCGCGGCGAGCGCGCGGTCACGCGGCGAATGTTCCACTGCCTTCCCCCCTCCCTCACTCCTGCGAACCCACGACTGCGGGATGTCACTGCCAACGAGTCTAGGTGGGGGCACTGACAATGCCGTTGACCTGCGGGATTGACCTTCGCATCACCGGTGCGCGACCGGGGTATGGCTGTCCGCACAGACCGTTGCAGAGGGAGTCCGCCCATGTTCCGACGCGTCACCGCCTCAGCCACCGCCCTCACCGCGACAGCCGCACTCACACTCACCTTCGCGCTCACCGCGTCCGCGGCCGCGTCCGCCTCGGCCGCCACCGCACCCGCACCCACCGCCCCCGCCCCCGGCTTCCTCACCAGCCGCGACATGCCCCCGCACCCCACCTCCCCGTGGACCCAGGGCAAGGTCACCCAGGGCCTCCCCGACCCCGCCCCGTTCTGCCTGGAGGCCGCACTGCCCGCCGCAGGCAGCGCGCACCGCGCCTTCGGCACCGACCTCGACACCAGCGCGGTCCAGGTCTCGGTGCGCACCGCCTCCGACGCGGCGGCCGAGAGGCTGGCCGCCGCCCTGGAGCGCGAGGTGGCGGCCTGCGCGGCCGACTGGCGGCGCGCGAACCCGGGCGGGACGGCCTCCTGGCAGGACTACGGCACGCTCCCCGTCGAGGAGGGGGCGCACGTCTACGGTGTGCACACCTCGGTCCCGGACTCCGAGCCCGGTGTCCACCTCTACGGCATCGGGCGTGACGGCTCCACCGTGACCGTCGTGAAGTGGGGGCAGATGGGGGTCCTCGCCGACGCCCCCGTCCCCGCCTTCAAGAAGACCACCACCACGGCGGTGAACAAGCTCAACCCCTGACGGGCCGCGCGTGGGACCATGGACGGACGGGAGGAACGTCGGTCGGGCGACAGAGCCGAGGCGATGGCCATGCGTTCCGGGAACGAGCCGGTGACCGCGCGCAGTCCGCTGCGGCTGCGGTTCTGGCTCAGCGTGTGGGGGCTGGTCTGGGCCGCCGCCGGCACGGCCGCCTTCGCGGTGGCCGGGCAGCCCGCCTGGGCCGCGGCCTGCGGGGCGCTGCTGCTCCTGGTCGGCGTCGACATGGCGATGATCGTGCACCACATCCACCAGGGCCCGCACTACCAGCCGGGCCCGGACGTACCGCCGTACGAACCGCCGCACCGCTGGTACGAGCGCGGGTAGGACCTGCTCCTCGGACCGAGTCCTCGAACCCAGTCCTCGAACCGAGCCCTCGGACCTACTCCTCGAACCCCGCCGCCTGGAGGTACTCCGGCTGCGGGTCCAGGGCCGCGGCGAGCCGGAAGTGTCGGCGGGCCCGCTCCGGCTGACCGGCCCGCTGGTGCGTACGGGCCAGCGCGAAGTGCGCGAAGGCGTTGTCCGGCTCCCGCTCCAGGACCAGCTCGAACTCCAGTGCCGCCGGCCTCAGTTGGGCGGCCGCGAAGAAGGCCCGGGCGCGCAGCAGCCGGGCGGCGGTGTTCTCCGGGTGGGCGGCTATCACCGAGTCGAGCAGCTTCACGGCGCCCCTCGGGTCCCGGGCGGCGAGCAGCTGCTCGGCGGCCCGGAAGTCGATGACATGGGTCTCCGGGCTGACGGAGCCGGGCCCGGGCACCGGCTCCGGTGCGGGCTCCGGGGCGGACGGGGACGGCGGCGTGGTGTCGGACACGATGTGTTTCCTTCCCTCTCCGGGCGCCTTCAACGCACCGCGGTTCCAAGCCCGTTCAGGATGCCGTTCAGGAGGCCGCTCAGGAGGCCGTTCAGGCGCGGGGCTGCGCCGCGCGCGCGGTGAGTTCCTCCCACACCTTGCGCACCTGCGGTTCCAGCGCCGCGAGCGGCCCGTCGTTGTCGATGACCAGCGTGGCCACCGCCAGTCGCTGTTCCCGGGTCGCCTGCGCCGCCATCCGGGCCCGCGCCTCGTCCTCGGCCATACCCCGCAGCGAGGTCAGCCGGGCCAGCTGGGTCCGCGGCGCCGCGTCCACGACGACGACCAGGTCGTACAGCGGTGCCAGACCGTTCTCCGTGAGCAGCGGTACGTCGTGCACGACGATCGCGTCGGGCCCCGCGGCCGCTTCCAGCTCGGCCGAACGGGCGCCCACCAGCGGGTGCACGATCGCGTTCAGGGTGCTCAGGAGTTCCGGGTCGGCGAAGACGATCGAGCCGAGCCTCGGCCGGTCGAGGGTGCCGTCGGGGGCCAGTACGGACTCCCCGAAGGCGGCCACGACCGCGGCGAGTCCGGGCGTACCGGGCTCCACGACCTCCCGCGCGATCCGGTCGGCATCCACGATCACCGCCCCGTACCCCGCCAGCAGTCGTGAGACCGCGCTCTTACCGGCACCGATTCCGCCCGTCAGGCCCACCTTCAACATGGCCCGCAGCCTAGCCCCCGCCCCTGGAGCGCCGACGTACGGCCCGCCCCCCGGGTCCTACGCCTCGCCCTCGCGCTCCGCGAGGAACCGCTCGAACTCGCGGCCGATCTCGTCCGCCGAGGGGATCTCGGCGGGCTCCGCGATCATGTTGCCCCGGGTCTCGGCCCCGGCCGCCGCGTCGAACTGGTGCTCAAGGCCCTGCACGAGGTTGACCAGCTCCTCGTCGCCCTCCCGGATCTGCCGGTCGATCTCCGTCTGCGTCCGGTGCGCCTCGGTGCGCAGCGCGTGCGCCACGCTCGGCAGCACCAGGCCGGTCGCGCCCGTGATCGCCTCCAGGGCGGTCAGCGCGGCGTCCGGGTACGAGGAGCGGGCGACGTAGTGCGGGACGTGCGCGGCGACACCCAGGACGTCGTGTCCGGCCTGGCCGAGCCGGAACTCCACCAGGGACTCCGCGCTGCCCGGCACCTGCGCCTCGTCGAAGGGGCTGCGGTGGCCCGGCATCAGGTCGGTGCGGTTGCCGTGCGGGGTGATGCCGACGGGGCGGGTGTGCGGGACGCCCATCGGGATGCCGTGGAAGTTCACCGAGAGGCGGACGCCGAGACGTTCCACGATCTGCTGCACCGCGGCGGCGAAGCGCTCCCACTCCACGTCCGGTTCGGGACCGGACAGCAGCAGGAACGGCGCGCCGGTGGCGTCCTGGACGAGCCGGACCTCCAGCGCGGGGGCCTCGAAGTCGCTCCAGCGGTCCCGCTGGAAGGTCAGCAGCGGACGCCGGGCCCGGTAGTCCACGAGCCGGTCCGCGTCGAAACGGGCCACCACCTGGTGGGGCAGCGCGTCCAGGAGCCGCTCAACGATCTGCTCGCCGGCCTCTCCCGCGTCGATGTACCCCTCGAAGTGGTAGAGCATGACCAGCCCGGCGGACTCCTGGGCGAGCGCCAGGTCCACCACGGCCAGACCCTTCGCATCCCACTCGTACAGCCCTTGCGGATCAAGCACCGTCACCACTCCCCTTCGTCTCGTTCTCTGCCAAGAACGTTCAAGGAAGCGCCGCCATTCCCCAGTTGACCAGTTGGCCGCTGATCGGGGAGAAACGCGATGAGGCCCGCCCCCCGAAGGGGACGGGCCTCGTCGTTCAGCTCAGCTCAGCCGTGCGCCGGAGCGCACTGCCATGCGCTGCGATCAGCTCTGGCCGCCGGCCAGCTTCTCGCGCAGCGCCGCCAGGGCCTCGTCCGACGCCAGGGCGCCGGAGGTCTCGTCCGCACCCTCGGAGGAGTACGAACCACCGGACAGGCTGCTCGTGCCGCCACCGGTGCTGCCACCGGCGGCCGGGGCTGCAGCGCCCTCGGCAGCGGCGGCCTCGTCGGCCTCGCGGCTCTTGATGACCTGCGCCTGGTGCTGCTCGAAGCGGACCTGCGCCTCGGCGTACTGGCGCTCCCACGTCTCGCGCTGGGAGTCGAAGCCCTCGAGCCAGTCGTTGGTCTCGGGGTCGAAGCCCTCGGGGTAGATGTAGTTGCCCTGGTCGTCGTACGAGGCAGCCATGCCGTACAGCGTCGGGTCGAACTCGACCGAGGCCGGGTCGGCACCGAAGGACTCGTTGGCCTGCTTCAGCGACAGCGAGATCCGGCGACGCTCAAGGTCGATGTCGATGACCTTGACGAAGATCTCGTCGTTGACCTGGACGACCTGCTCCGGGATCTCCACGTGGCGCTCGGCCAGCTCGGAGATGTGGACCAGACCCTCGATGCCCTCGTCCACACGGACGAACGCACCGAACGGAACCAGCTTGGTGACCTTACCCGGGACGACCTGACCGATCTGGTGCGTCCGGGCGAACTGCTGCCACGGGTCTTCCTGCGTCGCCTTCAGCGACAGGGAGACGCGCTCGCGGTCCATGTCGACGTCGAGGACCTCGACGGTGACTTCCTGGCCGACCTCGACAACCTCGGACGGGTGGTCGATGTGCTTCCAGGACAGCTCGGAGACGTGGACGAGACCGTCGACGCCACCCAGGTCCACGAAGGCACCGAAGTTGACGATCGAGGAAACGACGCCGGAGCGGACCTGACCCTTCTGCAGGGTGGTGAGGAACGTCTGGCGAACCTCGGACTGGGTCTGCTCGAGCCAGGCGCGGCGGGACAGGACCACGTTGTTGCGGTTCTTGTCCAGCTCGATGATCTTCGCCTCGAGCTCCTTGCCCACGTAGGGCTGGAGGTCGCGGACGCGACGCATCTCGACGAGAGAGGCCGGCAGGAAGCCGCGGAGGCCGATGTCGAGGATGAGACCACCCTTGACGACCTCGATGACGGTACCGGTGACGATGCCGTCTTCTTCCTTGATCTTCTCGATCGTGCCCCAGGCACGCTCGTACTGAGCGCGCTTCTTGGACAGGATGAGACGGCCTTCCTTGTCCTCCTTCTGGAGAACCAGGGCCTCGATCTCGTCGCCGACCTTGACGACATCGTTCGGGTCGACATCGTGCTTGATCGAGAGCTCGCGGCTCGGGATCACGCCTTCCGTCTTGTAACCGATGTCGAGGAGAACCTCGTCCCGGTCGACCTTGACGATGACGCCGTCGACGATGTCGCCGTCGTTGAAGTACTTGATCGTCTCGTCGATCGCCGCGAGGAAAGCTTCCGCGTCGCCGATGTCGTTGACCGCTACCTGCGGAGGAGTGGTGGCGGTGGTCTCGGTGCTGCTCGTCATGTGGGAAAGGGCTCCGGTTACGGACAGAAAGTCGTAGGTACTGCTACGCCGGGAGCCCTTATCGCCATCTGCCTATGACCGGACAGCCAAGGAGGTCTCCAGAACGCTCGAAGAGCGGCGGGAGCCTCGAAAACCGAGGGGACTGCAACAGATGCGAGCGCAGCCTGCTAGGTCTGAGGAGCACAGGCTCGCAGCGCAACTTGTAGCATACGGGGGCAGCCGGACAGGGTCAATGCGCGAAGGCGGACACCCGGGGCAGAACGCCATTTACCCGGCACAATTCGTAGGCGGGGAACCCGTGATGACCGGCTCCCTGCCTTATTTTCGAAGACTACGACGACGGGCCCCATGAACCAAGAGGACTACGACCCCGAAGAAGCGTACGAAGCGGAAGCGGCCGCCGGCGACGACGACGCCGAGGCCACGCGCCGTGCCGCCGGGGAAGCGGAGAGCAGTCGCGCGAGCCGTGGCTGGTGGGACCGCAACGCCGACGAGTACCAGAGCGACCACGGCGCCTTCCTCGGCGACGACCGCTTCGTCTGGGGTCCCGAGGGCCTGGACGAGGCCGAGGCCGCCCTGCTCGGGCCGGCCGCCTCCCTGAAGGGGCTCGACGTCCTGGAGATCGGCGCGGGCGCCGCCCAGTGCTCGCGCTGGCTGGCCGCGCAGGGCGCCCGGCCGGTCGCCCTCGACCTCTCCCACCGCCAGCTCCAGCACGCCCTGCGGATCGGCGATGACGTCCCCCTCGTCGAGGCCGACGCCGGGAACCTGCCCTTCCGCGACGGTTCCTTCGACCTCGCCTGCTCCGCCTACGGCGCGGTCCCCTTCGTCGCCGACCCGGTGAACGTGATGCGCGAGGTGCACCGCGTGCTGCGGCCCGGCGGCCGCTGGGTCTTCTCCGTCACCCACCCCATCCGGTGGGCCTTCCCCGACGAGCCCGGGCCCGAGGGCCTCTCCGTCGCCGCCTCCTACTTCGACCGGACCCCTTACGTCGAACAGGACGAGCAGGGCCGCGCCGTCTACGTGGAGCACCACCGCACCCTCGGCGACCGGGTCCGGGACGTGGTCGCGGGCGGGTTCCGTCTCCTCGACCTCGTCGAGCCCGAGTGGCCCGCCTGGAACAGCCAGGAGTGGGGCGGCTGGTCCCCGCTGCGCGGCAACCTGATCCCCGGCACCGCGATCTTCGTCTGCGAGCGCGGCTGACCCATGGCACCCGTCACCCGCGCCTCCGCCGTCCGTACCTCCGCCCTGGAATCCCTCCCCGTCGCCGCGGCCGTGCCCGAGCTGGTCGCGGCGCTCGACGCGCACGGCACGGCGGTGCTGTGCGCGCCGCCCGGCACCGGCAAGACCACGCTGGTCCCGCTGGTCCTGGCCGGTCTGGTGGGCGGCGGCCCCGCGCGGAAGGTGATCGTCGCCGAACCCCGGCGGATCGCGGCCCGGGCGGCGGCGCGGCGGATGGCCTGGCTGCTGGGCGAGCCGGCCGGGGCCTCGGTCGGCTTCACGGTGCGCGGCGAGCGGGTCGTGGGGCCGGACGCCCGGGTCGAGGTGGTGACCACCGGAGTGCTGCTCCAGCGCCTCCAGCGGGACCAGGAGCTGGCCGGCACCGACGTGGTGATCCTGGACGAGTGCCACGAGCGGCACCTGGACGCCGACACCGTCGCCGCCTTCCTCCTCGACGTACGGGCGGCACTGCGCCCGGAGCTGCGGCTGCTCGCCGCCTCCGCGACCACCGACGCCGCCGGGTGGGCGCGGCTGCTGGGGGACGCGCCGGTCGTGGAGGCGGCCGGGGTCGCGCACCCGGTCGAGGTGGTGTGGGCCCCGCCGGTACGTCCGGTGCGCCCGCCGCACGGCATGCGCGTCGACCCGGCGCTGCTGACCCACGTCGCGGCGGTGGTGCGGCGGGCGCTGGCGGAGCGCGCGGGGGACGTGCTGTGCTTCCTGCCCGGCGTCGGGGAGATCTCCCGGGTCGCCGGGCAGCTGGGCGCGGTGGACGCCGAGGTGCTCCAGGTGCACGGGCGGGCCCCGGCGGCGGTGCAGGACGCCGTCCTCGCGGGCGGCACCGGGCGGCGCCGGGTGATCCTGGCGACGGCCGTGGCGGAGTCCAGCCTGACCGTGCCGGGGGTGCGGATCGTGGTGGACGCGGGGCTGGCCCGCGAGCCGCGGGTGGACCACGCGCGGGGCCTGGGCGCGCTGGCGACCGTACGGGCGTCCCGCGCGTCGGCGCGCCAGCGGGCGGGGCGGGCCGGGCGCGAGGCGCCG
Organism: Streptomyces sp. NBC_00536; assembly: GCF_036346295.1. Taxonomy (NCBI): domain Bacteria; kingdom Bacillati; phylum Actinomycetota; class Actinomycetes; order Kitasatosporales; family Streptomycetaceae; genus Streptomyces; species Streptomyces sp. NBC_00536. The sequence goes on from NZ_CP107819.1 coordinate 2,087,671, forward strand.
GGCGCGGTGTACCGCTGCTGGCCCGAAGCGGAGCACAGACAGCTCGCCGCGTTCCCCTCCCCCGAGATCCGGATCGCCGACCTGGCCCAGTTCGCGCTCCAGGCCGCCTGCTGGGGTGACCCGGACGCGACCGGCCTGGCGCTGCTGGACCCGCCCCCGGCCGGTGCGATGGCGGCGGCGCGGGAGGTACTGGCGGCCGTGGACGCCGTGTCCCCGGCCGGGCGGGTGAGCGCGCGGGGCCACGCGATGGCCCGCCTCGGCCTGCACCCGCGCCTGGCCCGCGCGCTGCTGGACGGCGCGGCGGAGGTCGGCGCGCGGCGGGCGGCGGAGGTGGTGGCCCTCCTGAGCGAGGAGCCGCCGCGGGAGTACGGCGACGACCTGGCCGCCGCCTGGCGCCAGGCCCGCCGCGCCACCGACGCCTACGCCCCCCGCTGGCGCACCGAATCCCACCGCCTCACCCGCGCCCTCCCCACCCCGCGCACCGGGCCCGGGACGCCTGTGGCTGAGGCAGACGCTCCACCGACGCCTCCGGCGCGCCCTCCGGGGGCGCCTCAAACGCCGGCGAGGCTGGAATCGGGCGCGTCCGGGACGTCGGCAGGAGTCGGTGCAGCCGCACGGGGATCCGAGGCGGGCGCAAAAACAGCCCCGCCGGCGTTTGAGGCGCCGCCGGAGGCCATACCGGCGTGCCCGGCAGAGGAGTCGGCCCGGCCACACACCCCAGCCTCGCCGGCGTTTGAGGCGCCGCCGGAGGCTGCCCCGGGCACCGGGCACCGGAATGCTCCGCCGTCGGAGCTGGAAGCGGGCCCGCGTCGGGGCGGGGGGCTTGGGGACGATGCTGTCGTTGGGCTGATCGTGGCGCTCGCGTTTCCTGAGCGGGTCGCGCAGCGGAAGGGGGAGGGGGCCTATCTCATGGCCTCCGGGACGGGGGCCGAGCTGGGCGACGGGTCGCGGCTGCGCAGCGCGCCCTGGCTGGCCGTCGCCGTCGCGGACCGCCCCCCGCACTCCCCCTCGGCCAGGATCCGGCTCGCCGCCCTCGTCGACGAGGACACGGCCCGCGCGGCCGCCGCGCACCTGCTGTCCTCCGGCGAGGAGGTCCGCTGGGCGGGCGGTGACGTCAGCGCCCGCCACGTGGAGCGCCTCGGCGCGATCGAGCTGACCGTGCGCCCGCTGCGCGCACCCGCCCCGGACCGGGTCCGGGCCGCCCTGCTGGAGGGGCTCCGCGCCGAGGGCCTCAGCCTGCTGCGCTGGTCCGCCGACGCCCGCACGCTGCGGGCCCGCCTCGCGTTCCTGCACCGCACCCTCGGCGCGCCCTGGCCGGACGTCGCGCGGGACGACGTACTCCTGTCGCGCGCGGACGACTGGCTGGAGCCGGAGCTGTCCCGGGCCCGGCGCCGCGCCGATCTCGGCCGGATCGAGGCGGGCCAGGCCCTGAACCGGCTGCTGCCGTGGGCCACCGGGCAGGCCGCCCGGCTGGACGAGCTGGCTCCCGAACGGATCACGGTCCCCAGCGGTTCCCGGATCCGGGTGGATTACGGCGACGGCGACGGCCAGCCCGTCCTGGCGGTCAAGCTCCAGGAGCTGTTCGGCCTCGCGCGGACCCCGCTGGTCGCGGGGGTGCCCGTACTCGTGCACCTGCTGTCGCCCGCCGGGCGCCCGGCGGCGGTCACGGCCGACCTGGCGTCGTTCTGGCGGGACGGCTACCGCGCCGTGCGCGCCGAGCTGCGCGGCCGCTACCCCCGCCACCCCTGGCCGGAGGACCCGGCGGCCGCCGAGCCCACCCGCCACACCACGAACCGGCTGCGCCGCTCGCCTTAGGCACGTCAGGTAGGCGCGTCAGGCCGCCGCGGGCACCGGCGCCGCCGACTCGGCCGGGTCGTCGCCCGGTCCGCCGCCGTCGGATCCGCGCAGGCGGCGGCCGCGCGCCTCCAGCCACAGGGCGAGCCCGAAGAGGCCGAGGCCGGCGACCAGCAGCCCCTCGGGCCCGTAGGTGTGCAGGGCGAGCACCTTGGTGCGGTTCGACTTGACCAGGTCGACGGTGTAGTCGAGGTAGTCCGGCCGGATCTTGACGTCCCCGGCGAAGGCGGTCAGCTTGCCGTCGGGCCGCGCGGCCGCGATCCCGCCGCGCATCTCCTGCTGGATGCTCTGCTCGGCGTTGACGGGCGCTCCGGTGACCGGGTCGACCCAGAACTTCATGGTGGCCGAGTACCAGAGGGAGGTGCCGGTCTGCTCCTCGATCTTCGCCGGGTCGATGCCGGGGATCGGCATCTTCTTCGGCATGGGGACCTTGGACCAGGGGACGGTCATCTCGAAGTAGTAGACGTCCAGGCCGCGGAACGTCCGCGGGCCGACGTAGTGGATCGGCGAGGAGGTGCGCGTCTGCGCGTCGAAGTACAGGTAGTCGCGCGGCTCGGTGAAGAACGGCCACTTGAACTCGATGCCCTCGCGCTTGACCGCGTCCCCGTCGACCATCTCGCCGGTGGCGTGCACCGGGTCCTGGGTGTGCGCGTCGAAGATGTAGCGCTCGGGGATCTGGGAGACCATCTTGCCGTCCGGCCCGGCGATGTAGGTGAGGGTGTCCCAGACGACGACGTCCTTGCCCGCGCTCGCCTCGATCTCCTTGGACGCCTCGACGTTGCCCTTGAGGGTCTGGATGATCGTGACCTTGTCGACCTTCTTGGGCTCCATGCCGTTGTTGTAGTCGAGGAGGGTCGCGTTCTTCGCCTCCAGGACCATCTCCTGGTACTGGCTCGGCGGGATCTTCGCGAGCCGGGGGTACGCGTACCAGCGCAGCAGGGGCGCGAGGGCGGTGCAGAACACGGCTAGGGCAAGCAGGACGAGGCTCGCTCTGCGTCGCATGGCCGGGCCTCCTCTTACTTTCCGGGGGCGGAGGGGATCGTGGTCAGCAGGGGCCTGGGCGAGGTCCTGCCTTCCGGCACTCCGATCGCCGTGACGGTGAGGACGAGGGCCAGCGCGGCGGCCAGCCCGATGGCGGCGGCGACGAGTGCGCGCATGCCGGTGCCTCCGGGATCTCCGAGATCTGATGTGTCGTCAGGTCTGGCGCACCGTAGCAACGCGGGGTCGAGATGAGAACCGTCTGGCTACGGGCTTTCCGGGGCCGCGGGCGAGGCGCTCGGGGAGGCCTTCGCGGACGCCTTGGGCGACGGGGACGGGGACGGGCTCACGCTCACGCTCGGGCTCGCGCTCGGCTTCGGAGCGGGGGACGTGCTGGCCGACGGCTCCGGCGTGGGGGTGGGCGTCGGGCTCGCCGACGGCTCCGGGGTGGGGGTGGTCGTGGGGCTCGGCGTGGGCATGGGCGTGGGTGTCGGCGTCGGACTCGGACTCGGCTTCGGGCTCGGGGTCGGACTCGGCGTGGGAGTCGGGCTCGGGGTCGGGGTGGGAGTCGGCTTCGGCGTCGGGACCGGTGTCGGCTTGGGCGTCGGCTTCACGGTCGGCGCCGTCACCACCGTGCCCGCGCCCGGGTCCGTACCGGCGCCCGTACCCGTACCCGCGCCCGCACCGGCGCCGGATCCGTCCGGCACCTCGTGCGCGCCCTTCAGGTAGTAGGCGTACCAGGACCGCACCGTCGCCAGGTACTCCGTCGAGTAGTTGTAGGAGAGGACCGCCCGGTCCAGGTCCGCGCCCACCCGCAGGTCCCGCGTGCCCGCGCACAGGTAGCGCCCGGCGGCGAGGGCCGCGTCGTGCACGTTGTTCGGGTCGCGCCGCCCGTCGCCGTTCGCGTCCTGGCCCCAGGCCGCCCAGGTGGACGGGATGAACTGCATCGGCCCCACCGCCCGGTCGTGGGCCGCGTCCCCGTCGTACGCCCCGCCGTCCGTGTCCGGGATGTTCGCGAAACCGTTGCCGTCGAGTACGGGCCCCAGGATCGGCCGCAGCGTCGTGCCCGCGGCGTCCACCCGGCCGCCGCGGGCCTGCCCGGACTCGACCTTGCCTATCGCCGCGAGCAGTTGCCAGCGCAGCCCGCACCTCGGGTCGCTCGCCGCGATCTTCTGCTCCGCACCCCGGTACGCCGCCAGCACGGACGCCGGTATCCCCTGCGCGCCCTCCGCCGGACCCGTGGCCGCCGCCTCACCCGTGGGCGTGGGCGTGGCCGCCGGGGCCGGTGCCGGCCCGGGGGTGTCGGCGGCCTGCAGCACGGCGGGCGGCTCGGGGCTGGTGAGGGGCGGGAGTTCGGTGATGTAGGCGGAGTTGCCGGAGGCGGTGGCTCCGCCCGGCGCCGTCGTCGGCTGCTCGCTGCGCGTGCCGCTCCCGGCATCGGCGAGGACCAGCGCGCCCGGCGCCTGCGAACCGGTCACGGCGCCCGCGACCAGGGCGGAGACGACGATCGCGAGACCGCCCCGCAGCCACCCGTGGCTGGAGCGAGCCGTTGACCGGCTCGATGACCTGACCGATGACCGGACTGTTGACCGAGCCGACATGTGCGGACTCCTCCCCCTCGACGTCCGCGCGACGGTACGTCAACTCGCTTCACACTGCATCAACCTGGCTGCGGAATTCACCACTTCCGCACGTCTTGGGCAGGTCACGCATACTGTCCCGACCGTTCGGGGCGCATTGGACCGAAGTAAAGACCGCAGCGCGGACCGCGGTGGGACCACCGCCGGACCGCGGCCGCGAGAGACCGACGAGAGGTGCCATGCCGTTCACACTCAGCCATGCGGCCGCCGTCCTTCCGGTGATCCGCCGGACCGGCCGCGCGCGGGGGCCGCTGATCGCCTCCGCCCTGGTACTGGGCTCGTTCGCGCCCGACACCTTCTACTTCGCGGACGCCGTCGTCCAAGGGGTGATGGGCTACGGCGACTTCGCGCACTCCGTGCCGGGCGTGCTCACCCTCGACGCTGTCCTGACCGCGGCCCTCGCCGGATGCTGGCTGCTGCTGCGCGAGCCGCTCGTCGCGCTGCTCCCGCGGCGGGCCCGCGGCCGGGTGCACGCCCTGGTCCGCGGTGAGCACTGGCGCGGGATCCGGCCGCCGGTGCTGGCGCTCCGCTTCTACCTCTCCGCGGTGCTCGGCTCGCTCACGCACATCGTGTGGGACAGCTTCACGCACATGGACCGGTGGGCATGCGGATGCTGCCCGACCTGGGCCGCCCGCTCGCCCTGGGGCTGCCGCTCTACACCTGGCTGCAGTACGGAAGTTCGGCACTGGCCGCGGTCGCGCTCGGCTGGTTCACGGTGAGCGCGCTGCGGCGGCTGCCGCGGCGCCCCGCACCGGATTGCGTACCGGTGCTGGGGCGGGTGGACCGCTGGGGCGCGGCCGTCCTGGCCGGGGCTTGCGTGGGCGCCGGGGTGGGGCTGCGGGTCGCCCGCTTCTTCACGTACCACGACCGGGTCCGCAGCCCGCTCGACATCATCCCGACCGTCTGTTTCGGAACCGGTGGCGGGCTCGCCGTGGCCCTGCTGCTGTACGGGGTCCTGGTGCGCCTGCGCCACCGCCACCGCGACAGCAGCAGCCACCCCGAGGAAACGCGTACGCCCGTCCCCACCGCATAGCGGGGACGGGCGTACGGACTCGGCGGGCCGCGCGGCGGTGCCGGTCGGCGGCGGTGCCGGTCGGCCGCGGTGTCAGTGCGCGGCCGACTCCCAGTCGGTGCCCACGCCCACGGACACGTCCAGCGGGGCCCGCAGGTCGACGGCGGCGGCCATCTCGCGGCGGACCAGTTCCTCGACGGCCTCGCGCTCGCCGGGGGCGATCTCCAGCACGATTTCGTCGTGGACCTGGAGCAGCATCCGCGAGGTGAGCCCCGCTTCGGTGAGCGCCCGGTCCACGCGCAGCATCGCGACCTTGACGATGTCGGCGGCCGTGCCCTGGATCGGGGCGTTCAGCGCCATCCGCTCGGCGGCCTCACGGCGCTGACGGTTGTCGCTGTTGAGGTCGGGCAGATAGCGGCGGCGGCCCAGGACCGTCTCCGTGTACCCGGTGGCCCTGGCCTCCTCCACCACGCGCTGGAGGTAGTCCCGCACCCCGCCGAAGCGCTCGAAGAAGGTGTCCATCAGGCCGCGCGCCTCGGCGGGCTCGATGTTCAGCTGCTGGGCGAGGCCGAAGGCGGACAGCCCGTAGGCCAGGCCGTAGGACATGGCCTTGATCTTGCGGCGCATCTCCGCGTCGACCTCGGAGCGCTCCACGCCGAACACCTGGGAGGCGACGGTGGTGTGCAGGTCCTCGCCGGTGGCGAAGGCCTCGATCAGGCCCTCGTCCTCGGAGAGGTGCGCCATGACGCGCAGCTCGATCTGGCTGTAGTCGGCCGTCATCAGCGATGCGAAGCCCTCGCCGACGACGAAGCCGCGGCGGATGGCCCGGCCCTCGTCGGTGCGCACCGGCACGTTCTGCAGGTTCGGGTCGGTGGAGGACAGGCGTCCGGTCGCGGCGACAGTCTGGCTGAAGCTGGTGTGCACGCGGCCGTCGGCGGCGATGCACTTGACCAGGCCCTCGACGGTGACCCGCAGCTTGGCCTGCTCGCGGTGGCGCAGCATGATCACGGGCAGTTCGTGCTCGGTCTGGGTGGCCAGCCAGGCCAGCGCGTCCGCGTCCGTCGTGTAGCCGGTCTTGGTCTTCTTCGTCTTGGGGAGGTCCAGCTCGCCGAAGAACACTTCCTGGAGCTGCTTGGGCGAGCCGAGGTTGAACTCGTGGCCCACCGCGGCGTGCGCCTCCTTCACGGCCTGCTGCACCGCGCCCGCGAACTGCTGCTCCATCGCTTCGAGGTGGTCGCGGTCGGCGGCGATGCCGTACCGCTCCATCCGGGCGAGCAGCTCGGAGGTGGGCAGCTCCATGTCGTGGAGCAGCTCGGTCGCGCCGACCTCGGCGAGCCGGCCCGTGAAGGCCCCGCCCAGGTCGAGGACCGCGCGGGCCTGCGCCATCAGCGCTTCGGCCTCGGCGGTGTCGTCGGCGCCGAAGGCGAGCTGCCCGTCGGCCGCGGCGGGGGCCAGCTCGCGGTGCAGGTACTCCTGGGACAGCACGTCCAGGTCGAAGGACCGGCGGCCCGGCTTGACCAGGTAGGCGGCGAGGGCGGTGTCCATGGCGACGCCCGCGAGGCTCCAGCCGTGCTCGGGGAAGACCCGCATCAGGGCCTTGGCGTTGTGGACGGTCTTGGGGCGCGCCGGGTCCGCGGCCCAGGCGACGAAGGCGCGCTCATCGGCCTCGTCCAGCGCGGACGGCTCGAACCAGGCCGCGGCGCCGCCGGCGGCGGCCAGCGCCACCTCGGTGATCTTGCCGGCGCCGAGCACCCAGCTGTCGACGGTGGCGATGCCCAGCGGGCCGCCCGCGTGGTTCTCCAGCCAGGGCGCCAGCTCGCCGGTGTCCAGCACGGAGGCGTCCAGCTCGATCCCGGCGGCCGGTGCGGGGGCCTCTTCCTCGGCCGCGCCGGGGTCGACGGCGAGGAGCCGCTCGCGCAGCGAGGCGTTGCGGATCTCCAGGACGTCGAGGACGCCGGTCATGGCGGTGCGGTCGTAGGGCGCGCGGGCCAGATCGGCGGGGGTCTTGGGCAGCTCGACGTCGCGGACCATCTCGGTGAGGACCCGGTTCAGCTTGACCGCGTCCAGGTGGTCGCGGAAGTTCTGCCCGGCCTTGCCCTTGACCTCGTCGGCGCGCTCGACCAGCTCCGCGAAGGAACCGAACTGGTTGATCCACTTCGCGGCGGTCTTCTCGCCGACGCCCGGGATGCCGGGGAGGTTGTCGGACGGGTCGCCGCGCAGCGCCGCGAAGTCGGGGTACTGCTGCGGGGTGAGCCCGTACTTCTCCTCGACCTTCTCGGGCGTGAAGCGGGTCAGCTCCGAGACGCCCTTGGTCGGGTAGAGGACGGTGGTCCGCTCGGACACCAACTGGAAGGAGTCCCGGTCGCCGGTGACGATCAGCACGTCGAAACCGAGGGCCTCGGCCTGGGTCGCGAGCGTGGCGATCACGTCATCGGCCTCGAAGCCGTCGACCGCGAACCGCGGCACGCTCATCGTGTCGAGGAGTTCGCCGATCAGCTCGACCTGCCCCTTGAACTCGTCGGGGGTCTTGGAGCGGTTCGCCTTGTACTCGGGGAACTCCGTCGAGCGCCAGGTCTTGCGCGAGACGTCGAAGGCCACCGCGAAGTGCGTGGGCGCCTCGTCGCGCAGCGTGTTCGCCAGCATCGACGCGAAGCCGTAGACGGCGTTGGTCGGCTGTCCGCTCGCGGTCGTGAAATTCTCCGCGGGCAGCGCGAAGAACGCCCGGTAGGCCAGGGAGTGCCCGTCCATGAGCATCAGGCGGGGGCGGTCCGCTGCGGTCGGCTGGTCGGTCTTCTTCGATGCTGAATCTGCCACGCCTCGATCCTAGGCCGCCCCACCGACAATTCCGGACGGCGATCGCGGCGTCGGCGTTGTCGGCGGGCCGTGACAGGATCGGAGGTGTACGCGCTATCCGCAGCAGAGCCGCTGCGATGCTCGAAGGGGAGCGACATGGCCACCAGACCGCCCACAGGTGACCCGGTGCAGGACGCGCCGCAGGTCGCGCCCCCGAAGCACGCGGCCGCGGGCCTGCCCGCGATCGGCCACACCCTCAAGATCGCCCAGCAGCAGATGGGCGTCGCGCGCACCGCGCGGACCCTGCTCAAGGTCAACCAGAAGAACGGCTTCGACTGCCCGGGCTGCGCCTGGCCCGAGGGCGACAAGCGGCACACCGCGGAGTTCTGCGAGAACGGCGCGAAGGCCGTGGCCGAGGAGGCCACCCTGCGCCGGGTGACCCCGGAGTTCTTCGCCGCCCACCCGCTGGCCGACCTGGCGGAGCGCAGCGGCTACTGGCTCGGCCAGCAGGGCCGGATCACCCAGCCGATGCTGCTGCCCGAGGGCGGCGAGCGGTACGAGCCGGTCAGCTGGGAGCGGGCCTTCGAGATCATCGCCGAGGAGCTGACCGCGCTCGGTTCCCCGGACGAGGCGCTCTTCTACACCTCGGGCCGCACCAGCAACGAGGCGGCGTTCCTCTTCCAGCTCTTCGCCCGCGAGTTCGGCACCAACAACCTGCCGGACTGCTCCAACATGTGCCACGAGTCCTCGGGCTCCGCGCTGACGGAGACGATCGGCATCGGCAAGGGCAGCGTCTCGCTGGAGGACCTGCACCAGGCCGATCTGATCATCGTCGCCGGGCAGAATCCGGGCACGAACCATCCGCGCATGCTCTCCGCGCTGGAGAAGGCCAAGTCCGCCGGGGCGAAGATCATCTCGGTGAACCCGCTGCCCGAGGCCGGGATGGAGCGGTTCAAGAACCCGCAGACCCCGCTCGGCATGCTCAAGGGCACCGCCCTCAACGACCTCTTCCTGCAGATCCGGATCGGCGGCGACCAGGCCCTGTTCCGCCTGCTCAACAAGCTGGTCCTGGCGACGGAGGGCGCCACCGACGAGGCCTTCATCCGTGAACACACGCACGGGTACGAGGAGTTCCGGGCCGCCGCCAAGGACACCGACTGGGCCGACACCCTCACCGCGACGGGCCTGACCCGCCCCGAGATCGAGGAAGCCCTGGCCATGATCCTGGCCTCGGAGCGGACCATCGTCTGCTGGGCGATGGGCCTCACCCAGCACAAGCACTCCGTCGCCACCATCCGCGAGGTCGTCAACCTCCTGCTGCTGCGCGGCAACATCGGCCGCCCCGGCGCCGGCGTGTGCCCCGTCCGCGGCCACTCGAACGTCCAGGGCGACCGGACCATGGGCATCTTCGAACGCCCGGCGCCCGCCTTCCTCGACGCCCTCGACAAGGAATTCGGCATCACCTCGCCGCGCTCGCACGGCTACGACGTGGTCCGCTCCATCGAGGCGCTGCGCGACGGCAAGGCCAAGGTCCTCTTCGCCATGGGCGGCAACTTCGTCGGCGCGACCCCCGACACGCAGGTCACGGAGGCCGCGATCCGCCGCGCCGCCCTGACGGTGCACGTGTCGACCAAGCTGAACCGCTCGCACGCGGTGACCGGGCGGCGCGCCCTGATCCTGCCCACGCTGGGACGTACCGACAAGGACGTCCAGGCGCGGGGCAAACAGTTCGTGACCGTCGAGGACTCGATGGGCATGGTCCACTCCTCGCGCGGCAACCTCGCTCCCGCCAGTCCCCATCTGCTCTCCGAGCCCGCGATCGTCGCCCGGCTGGCCCGCGCCGTGCTCGGCGCGGCCTCCCGCACGCCGTGGGAGGAGTTCGAGAAGGACTACGCGGCCATCCGGGACCGGATCTCCCGCGTGGTCCCCGGTTTCGCGGACTTCAACGCGCGGGTCGCCCGTCCCGGAGGGTTCCAGCTGCCGCACGGGCCCCGCGACGAGCGCCGCTTCCCCACCAAGACCGGCAAGGCGAACTTCACCGCCGCCCCGGTGGAGTACCCGCGCGTCCCCGCGGGCCGGCTGCTGCTCCAGACCCTGCGCAGCCACGACCAGTACAACACCACGATCTACGGCCTCGACGACCGTTACCGCGGCATCACCGGCGGCCGTCGCGTGGTCATGGTCAACCCCGAGGACGCCGCCGAGCTGGGGCTCGCCGACGGCGCGTACACCGACATCGTGAGCGAGTGGCGGGACGGCGTGGAGCGCCGCGCGCCCGGCTTCCGCGTCGTGCACTACCCGACGGCGCGGGGCTGCGCCGCCGCGTACTACCCGGAGACCAATGTGCTGGTCCCCCTCGACTCGACGGCGGACACCAGCAACACCCCGGCGAGCAAGTCCGTCGTCGTGCGCTTCGAACCGGTCCGATCGACCTGATAGAACGGCCCTTCGGACAAGATGGTTAACGAACGTTGACGAACGGAGCAGGCCCATGGGCGAGCAGCAGGCCGTGAAGTTCCCGCAGGAAGTCCTCGACGAGTACGCGGCGCTGGGCATCGACCTGCCCTCGCTGTTCTCCGCCGGGCACCTCGGCGAGCGCATGGACATCCGCATCCTGGAGGCCTCGGCCGACAAGGTCGTGGGCACCATGCCCGTCGAGGGCAACACCCAGCCGTACGGGCTGCTGCACGGCGGGGCCTCCGCGGTGCTCGCCGAGACCCTCGGGTCCATCGGCGCGATGATGCACGGCGGCATCAGCAAGGTCGCCGTCGGCGTGGACCTCAACTGCACGCACCACCGCGGCGCCCGGTCCGGCCTGGTCACCGGCACCGCCACCCCCGTGCACAAGGGCCGTTCCACCACGACGTTCGAGATCGTCATCACGGACGAGGAGGAGCGGCGGATCTGCACCGCCCGCCTCACCTGCCTGCTGCGCGACGCCAACCCGCAACAGCCCCGTAACGACTGACCAGTTGCCCTCACCCCGGCGCCGGTCTAGCGTTCCCGCATGGGATCCGGACCGGCGCCGCGCGGCGTCCTCGCGGCGTGTGCCGCGGCGCTCCTCGCCGCCGCCGTCACCGGCTGCTCCGGACCGGGCCCCGGTTCCGGCGCAGGTTCCCCTACGGGGTCCGGCCCGGCTTCCACCGCGGACCCCACCCCCCGGGCCGCCTCGCCCGAGGACCTCTGCACCGCGCTGATCACCCACTGGGCCGGGATCGTCCTCGACGGCGAGACCCGCGGCTCCCCCGGCCCCGGCGGCCTCGACTACCAGTCCATGGGCCTGTCCGGGGACCAGAACGAGATCCTGCGCGCGGTGCTCGCCGACGCCCGCGCCGCACTCCGGGCGACGGGCGGGGGTCCCGGCACCCCCGGCACCCCCGCCGCCGCCGATACGGCCGCCCGGCAGCTCGTCGCCCGCGAGGCGCGCGCCCGCTGCGCCGAGCGCCACCGCTCGGCCGTCCCGACCGGCGGCCCCTGGGGATGACCGGGATGAGCGGGATGAGCGGCATCGGCCCGGTCGAACCGGGCGAGGGCACCGCGGGCCACGAGCCCGGCGACCTCCCCGGCGATCCCCCCGGCACGCTCCCCGGCGGGCCCGCCAGCGCCCCCCGCGCCCTCCTGGAGCGCGTCCGCGCCCGCTGCGCCCGCCACCGCCTCGCGCTGGCCGCGGCGGCTCTGGCGGCCGCCCTCGGCCTCGGCGGCGGCTACCTCTACGCCGTCCGGCCCCGGCCGCCCGCGCCCGTACCGGCGCCGCCGCCGGCCGCGCCCTCACAGACCCTCGCCCTGGACTACGGGGAGCCCGAGCCGCCGGAGACGACTCCGGAGGGCATCGCCTTCGAGTTCACTGTGCGTGCCCGGACCTCCTCCGGACCCCCGGTGACGATCGAGCGGATCGGCCAGCCGTCCCGGGCACTGACGGTGACCGTACGGCCACCCTCACCCGTCGTCGTGGCTGCGGGTGAGGTCCGTGAGGTTGTCGTGCAGATTCACGTGGCGGACTGTGTGCATGTTGCACGGAATGCGGGACTCCCTTTTCTGGAAGTAACCCTGAGTAATGGATTCCGGAAAGAGGATCACGCTTACATCCTCGGTGACCGATATGCCAGGGATCTTTCCACCGCTCTGACCAGGGCCTGTCCCGTAGACCGAGATGCGGGCTCCACGCCGGGGTCATGACCAAAACCCTTGAGAGGCCTGGCTTGTCAGGACTCAAACCGCTCGACAGTCCTGCCGGATCTCAGCATGCGGACAAGACGAACCGGCCGGAATTCCCCCGTTCCACCCCCAGAGATCCGCTATGTATTACGCCGTGGCATAACAAGAGAGTCACATCATTGGCCTGAGCCCTCCATATCGTCCTGAGACCGGCTTAGAGTCACGGCCAGTTACCGCGACCGCCGGATGCCATTCAGTTCGGTTCCCCGCGTTCGACTCGGCGCGTCCCAGGGGGGACGCGGCGCCAGGAAAGGACTGATCGTGCGTCATCGTTCGCTCATCGCCGTGACGGCCGCCCTCGCCGCGGGCGCTCTCACTCTCACCGCCTGTGGCTCTCGCGACAACAAGGCGGACACCTCCGGCGGCGGAGACGTCACGGTCACCATCGGCGTCGACGCGCCGCTGACCGGCGACCTGTCCGCCCTGGGCCTCGGCATCAAGAACTCGGTGGACCTCGCCGTCAAGACGGCCAACGACAAGAAGTACGTCAAGGGCGTCACCTTCAAGATCGAGGCCCTCGACGACCAGGCCCAGCCGTCCTCCGGACAGCAGAACGCCACCAAGCTCGTCGCGGACAAGAACGTCCTCGGTGTCGTCGGCCCGCTGAACTCCTCGGTGTCCGAGTCGATGCAGAAGGTCTTCGACGACGCCAAGCTCACCCAGATCTCCCCGGCCAACACCAGCCCGTCCCTGACCCAGGGTCCGAACTGGGCGAGCGGCCAGAAGGTCCGCACCTACAAGAGCTACTTCCGCACCGCCACCACGGACGCCATCCAGGGCCCGTACGCGGCGCAGTACCTCTTCAACAAGGCGGGCAAGAAGAAGGTCTTCATCATTGATGACAAGAAGACCTACGGCGCCGGCCTCGCCGGTACCTTCAAGGGCGAGTTCACCAAGCTCGGCGGCGCCGTCGTCGGCGAGGGCCACATCGACCCGGAGTCCAAGGACTTCTCGGCGATCGTGACCCAGGTCAAGACCTCCGGCGCCGACGTCGTCTACTACGGCGGCGAGTACCCCGCGGGCGGCCCGCTCAGCAAGCAGATCAAGGCCGCCGGTGCCAACATCCCGCTCGTCGGCGGTGACGGCATGAAGGACAAGAAGTACGTCGACCTGGCCGGCCCCGCCGCCGCGGGCGACCTCTGCACCTCGGTCGGCGCCCCCGTCGAGACCCTGCCGTCCGCCACGGAGTTCATCGCGAACTACAAGAAGGCCGGCTACAAGGACGACTACTCCGCCTACGGCGGCTACTCGTACGACTCCGCCTGGGCCATCATCGAGGCCGTCAAGAAGGCCGTCGACGCCAACAACGGCAAGCTCCCCGACGGCGCCCGCGCCAAGGTGCTCGACGCCGTCCAGGGCGTCTCCTTCGACGGTGTGACCGGCAAGGTCTCCTTCGACGAGTTCGGTGACGCCACCAACAAGCAGCTGACCGTCTACAAGGTCGACGGCCCGGACTTCAAGACCGTCGAGTCGGGTACCTACCCCGCCAAGTAACCGGCCCGCACCACCTCACCTCTGCCGCGCGGGGCGCGCACACAGCGCCCCGCGCGGTGTCACATCCGTCGAAAGACTCGGAGGACCTGCGGTGCACGAACTGCCGCAACAGCTGGTCAACGGCCTGCTACTGGGATCCATGTACGGGCTCGTCGCCATCGGCTACACGATGGTTTATGGCATTGTCCAGCTCATCAACTTCGCGCACGGCGAGATCTTCATGACCGGAGGCTTCGGCGCCTTCTCGGTCTGGTCGATCCTCCCCAAGGGCACCACCATGTGGATCGCGCTGCCCCTCATGCTCATAGGCGCCGTCATCGTGGCGACCCTCTTCGCCGTCGGAGCGGAACGCTTCGCCTACCGGCCGCTGCGGAACGCTCCCCGGCTCGCCCCTCTCATCACCGCCATCGGCCTCTCGCTCGCCCTCCAGCAGGCGGTCTGGGCCTGGTACCCCAACGCGAAGTCCTCCATCGTCTTCCCCGAGATCTCCGGCGGCCCCTTCAACATCGGCAGTGTCACCATCCAGACCGGTGACATCTTCCTGCTGATCGCCGCCCCCATCTCCATGGCCTTCCTCGGCTACTTCGTCATGAAGACCCGCACCGGCCGCGGCATGCAGGCGACCGCGCAGGACCCGGACACCGCCAAGCTCATGGGCATCAACACCGACCGCATCATCACGGTCGCGTTCGCCCTCGGCGCCGTGTTCGCCGCCGTCGGAGCCGTCGCGTACGGCCTCAAGTACGGCGAGATCAACTACAAGATGGGCTTCCTGCTCGGCCTCAAGGCGTTCACCGCTGCCGTCCTCGGCGGCATCGGCAACATCTACGGCGCCATGATCGGCGGCCTCGTCCTCGGCCTCGCCGAGACCATGGCCACCGCCTACATCGCCGACATCCCCGGCTTCCACCAGCTGGGCGGTCAGACCTGGGGCAACACCTGGGCGTTCGTACTCCTCATCCTCGTGCTCCTCTTCCGGCCCCAGGGCCTGCTGGGCCAGCGCGTGGCCGACAGGGCGTGACAACCATGACGAACAACACCGCGGACACCCCGCAGACCGCCACCGCCACCGCCGTCCGGGGCTTCGTTCCCCTCCCGGAGAAGGCCGGCCGCGCCCTCGCCACCGTCGGCGGCGCGCTCACCGCCCTCTCCGCCTTCCTCTCCTGGACCTGGACCGCCAAGTTCCCCGGGGACCTCACCTACTACGGCTCCCCCGCGGGCCTGCAGTGGCTGGTCCTCGTCGGCGGCCTGATGACCGCCCTCTTCGGCCTCGCGTCGTACGGCGTCAAGGGCCTCGGCTGGCTCACCCCGGCCGGCGCCGACGCGGCGATCAAGCTGTCCGCCCTCGCCGTCTTCACCACCGCCTGGTTCACGATCATCGCGATCGTCAACGAACTCGGCGGCATCGTGAACCTCGAGCCCGGCGGCTTCTTCCTCGCGGCCGTCAGCCTCCTCGCCCTCGTCGGCGCCCTCGCGCTCCCCTTCGAGCACCCGGTCCCCGAGACGCCCGACCCCGAGGACAGCGGCTGGGACAACTTCAAGCTGGACAGCCGCAACAAGTGGACCACCGTCAAGGCGGCCTTCACCAAGGGCGCCGTCCGCCCCGCCAAGGCGCTGCCCGCCTACCTGGAGATCCTGCTCATCGCGGTCCTCCTCGGCGTCAGCCTGGGCGTCTTCACCTTCGGCATCGGCACGCCGTACTCGGAACTCTTCTTCGGGTTCCTGCTCACCGCGGCCTTCGGGTTCGCGGCCCTCCACCAGGCCGGCCTCATCGCCCGCTTCTCGGCCATCACCGGCCGGCACCGCAACGTCGCCCTCATCGGAGCGTTCGTCGCCGCCGCGGCCTTCCCCTTCACCCAGACCGACGACCAGTACGCGACCCTCGGCGTCAACATCCTCATCTTCGCCACCGTCGCGCTCGGCCTGAACATCGTCGTCGGCCTCACCGGTCTCCTCGACCTCGGTTACGTCGCCTTCCTCGGCGTCGGCGCCTACACCGCGGCCCTGGTCTCCGGTTCGCCCAACTCCCCGTTCGGCGTGCACCTCCCCTTCTGGGCCGCGCTCCTCATCGGCGCCGCCGCGTCCATGGTCTTCGGTGTGCTGATCGGTGCCCCCACCCTGCGGCTGCGCGGCGACTACCTCGCCATCGTGACGCTCGGCTTCGGTGAGATCTTCCGGATCTCCATGAACAACCTCGACGGCATCTCCGGCCCGGACGTCACGAACGGTCCCAACGGCATCTCCTCGATCCCGAACGTGGACATGTTCGGCTTCGACTTCGGCGCCGAACACACCATCGCCGGATTCACCATCGGCCGTTTCGCCAACTACTTCCTGCTGATGCTGCTCATCACCTTCATCGTGGTGATGGTCTTCCGCCGCAGCTCGGAGTCCCGCATCGGGCGCGCCTGGGTCGCCATCCGCGAGGACGAGACCGCCGCCGAGGCCATGGGCATCAACGGCTTCCGCGTCAAGCTCATCGCCTTCGCCCTCGGCGCCACCCTGGCCGGTCTGGCCGGCGCCGTACAGGCTCACGTCCAGTACACCGTGACGCCCGAGCAGTACGTCTTCGCCAACACCGTCCCGCCGAACTCCGCGTTCCTCCTCGCCGCCGTGGTCCTGGGCGGCATGGGAACGATCGCCGGACCCCTCATCGGTGGTTCGCTGCTCTTCCTGCTGCCCAACAAGCTCCAGATCATGGGCGACAAGCAGCTCCTCATCTTCGGCATCGCCCTCATCGTCCTGATGCGCCTGCGCCCCGAAGGCATCATCCCCAACCGGCGCAACCAGCTCGAACTCCACGAGGACATGGAAGCGCCCACGGTCCTCGGCAAGGCAGGGGTCTGAACCCATGACGACCACCACCGACACCCCCGCCGCCACCACGGCGGAGACCGTCCTCGACGCGCGGGGCGTCACGATGCGCTTCGGCGGCCTCACGGCCGTCAAGAACGTCGACCTCACCGTCAAGAGCGGCGAGATCGTCGGCCTCATCGGCCCCAACGGCGCGGGCAAGACCACCTTCTTCAACTGCCTGACCGGCCTCTACATCCCCACCGAGGGTGAAGTCCGGTACAAGGGCACGGTCCTGCCGCCCAAGTCGTACAAGGTCACCGCGGCCGGGATCGCCCGTACCTTCCAGAACATCCGGCTCTTCAACAACATGACGGTGCTGGAGAACGTACTGGTCGGCCGGCACACCCGCACCAAGCAGGGACTGTGGTCCTCGCTGCTGCGGCTGCCCGTCTTCCACCGCGAAGAGGCCGCGAGCCGCGCGAGGGCCATCGAACTCCTGGAGTTCATCGGCCTGGCCCACAAGGCCGAGCACCTCGCGCGCAACCTGCCCTACGGCGAGCAGCGCAAGCTGGAGATCGCCCGCGCCCTCGCGAGCGACCCCGGGCTCATCCTGCTGGACGAGCCCACCGCGGGCATGAACCCGCAGGAGACCCGCGCCGCCGAAGAGCTGATCTTCGCCATCCGGGACCAGGGCATCGCCGTACTCGTCATCGAGCACGACATGCGCTTCATCTTCAACCTCTGCGACCGGGTCGCCTGTCTCGTCCAGGGCGAGAAGCTCATCGAGGGCACCGCGGCCGAGGTCCAGGGCGACGAGCGCGTCGTCGCCGCCTACCTCGGTGAACCCTTCGAAGGCGCCCCCGGCGCCGATGAGGTCGCGGAGGTCGAGGCCGCCGAGGCGCACAGCACCACCAGCACGGACGGAGAAGCCAAGTGACCGCACTCCTCGAGGTCGAGGACCTCCGGGTCGCCTACGGCAAGATCGAAGCCGTCAAGGGCATCTCGTTCAGCGTCGAGGCCGGCCAGATCGTCACCCTCATCGGCACCAACGGTGCGGGCAAGACGACCACCCTGCGGACCCTGTCCGGCCTGATCAAGCCGCGCGGCGGCCAGATCCGGTTCAACGGCAAGTCGCTGAAGAAGACCCCCGCGCACGACATCGTCGCGCTCGGGCTCGCCCACTCCCCCGAGGGGCGGCACATCTTCCCGCGCATGACGATCGAGGACAACCTCCTCCTCGGTGCCTTCCTCAGCAAGGACAAGGAAGGCATCCAGAAGGACGTCCAGCGCGCCTACGAGCTGTTCCCGATCCTGGGAGAGCGCCGCAAGCAGGCCGCGGGCACCCTCTCGGGCGGCGAGCAGCAGATGCTGGCGATGGGCCGCGCGCTCATGTGCCGCCCGAAGCTGCTGATGCTGGACGAGCCGTCCATGGGTCTCTCGCCGATCATGATGCAGAAGATCATGGCGACGATCTCCGAGCTCAAGGCGGCGGGCACCACGATCCTGCTGGTCGAGCAGAACGCGCAGGCCGCGCTCTCGCTCGCCGACCAGGGTCACGTCATGGAGATCGGCAAGATCGTCCTGTCCGGCCCGGGCCGCGAACTGCTCGTCAACGAGGACGTCCGCAAGGCGTACCTCGGCGAGGACTGACCGCCCGACCTGGCATACCGCCCGACCTGACATACAACGCAGGTGGCCCGCCCCGGATTTCCGGGGCGGGCCACCTGCGTTGACGGGCTCGGGTGGACTCGGACGAGCCGCCTGGGGCTACTCGCCGGCGGCCGCGGCCGCGTTCTTCTTCTCCTCGGCGTCCTCGATGACCGCCTCGGCGACCTGCTGCATCGACATGCGGCGGTCCATGGAGGTCTTCTGGATCCAGCGGAAGGCGGCGGGCTCGGTCAGGCCGTACTGCGTCTGCAGGATGCTCTTGGCGCGGTCCACGAGCTTGCGGGTCTCCAGGCGCAGGGAGAGGTCGGCGACCTCCTTCTCCAGCGCGCGCAGCTCGGCGAAGCGGGACACGGCCATCTCGATGGCCGGGACCACGTCGCTCTTGGAGAACGGCTTGACCAGGTACGCCATGGCCCCCGCGTCCCGGGCCCGCTCGACGAGGTCGCGCTGCGAGAACGCGGTGAGCATCAGCACCGGGGCGATGGACTCCTCGGCGATCATCTCGGCGGCGGAGATCCCGTCCAGGACGGGCATCTTCACGTCCAGGATGACGAGGTCGGGGCGGTGCTCGCGGGCGAGCTCCACGGCGCGCTGACCGTCGCCGGCCTCGCCGACGACCGCGTAGCCCTCCTCCTCCAGCATCTCTTTCAGGTCGAGCCGGATGAGCGCCTCGTCCTCGGCGATGACGACGCGGGTCGTCAGCGGCGGGACATGCGACTGGTCGGCGTCGACGGGCGTGGGCGACGACTCGTGCTCGGCGGTCACGGAGGGCTCCTCGTTGCGGGGCATAACAGCTCCCCTGAGCCTACCTAGCTCCTGTAAGGTGGTCTCGCGCAGGGTTCGTTGAGTCCTTCGTTTCGTAGGCCCCAGTACTCCAACTGGTCAGAGAGGCCGCTCTCAAACAGCGGACAGTGTGGGTTCGAATCCCACCTGGGGCACTTTCCTTACATTCCATGGTCGCGCGAATGCCGCGAACCTTAGCTCTGATGAGCGAATCGGGCCGAGCTGTCGGTCACTCTGGGCTGACCACGCGCCGCTGGAGCACCGAGGCGACGTGCGTTCCGGCATCCGCGGGATCCGGGGCGGCGCCCTCCACGAGGAGCCGGTACCAGAAGGGGCCGAGGACCAGGTCGGCGGCGCGGTCGGGATCGGTGGCCGCGTCGATCTCCTCGCGGGCGACGGCCCGGGCGAAGAGGGCGCGGACCAGATCACGGCGGGTCCGGGCCCAGGCCCGGAAGGGCGCGGCGGATCCGGGGTCGAGCTGGGCTTCGGCCGCGAGCCCGGTGAGTGCGCGGGCCCGGACGGGATCGCCGGCGGTGGCGTAGAGGTCGGCGAGGAACGCGGTGAGGTCGCCCGCGAGCGTGCCGGTGTCGGGTTCGGGTCCGCTTTCGGTGTCCGCCTCGGGGGTGTGGACGGAGGCGTCCATGACCAGTTCGGGCTTGCCCTTCCACCAGCGGTAGACCGTGCTCTTGGCGACGTTCGCCCGCTTGGCGACCCCCTCGATGGTGAGGGCGCCGTAGCCGTTCTCCAGGAGGAGGGCGGCGGTGGCCTCCAGGACGGATTGACGGGCTTCCTCATTGCGGAGGCGGCCGCCGGTGCGGGGGGTGATGTTGGTTGACACGACTTCACGATAGCCGCTACCGTTTATCGAAACGCTGCGTAGCGTTTCGATAGGCGACAGAGGGCGGGGGCTCAGCCATGAACGGATTCGTGATCACACAGGAGCACTGGCAGGAACACGGGCAGGAGCACTGGCGGCAGCACTGGTACGAGGCCACGGGCGAGGAGTTCGCCACGGCGGGCCACGAGGTGCGCATCCCCAACTTCCCCGAGGCGGAGGCCTGGCTGGGGAGCGTGCGGGCAGCACCACGACTGCGCGGGCTGCCCCGGCATGACACGGCGGCCGAGAAGGTCTTCGCCGGCACGGGAGGCGGGACGCTCGGGCCGTTCTTCGCACCGGAGCTGCGCGCGGGCCGGAGCGCGAAATCCGCGGCGGGGGCCTTGCCCGGCATACCGGCCCGAAACCAGTGGCCCGAGGGCTGAAGGTTCCGTAGCGTCTCGATCATGCCGACGCCTGTCCTGTACTGCCGTGACGCATTGAAACCGCGAAGCGTGGACGCGCACTTCGCGCCGGAAGCGCGGGAGGTGCGCGCCCGGGGCGGAACGGTGGGGCTGATCGACCACGACACGCTGCTGCGGGGCGACGCGCAGCAGGCCGTGGCACTCGTACCGGCCGGACTGGGAAACGTCTGGTACCGGGGCTGGATGATTCCCGGCGACCGATATGCCGCGTTGGCTGCGGCGCTGAGCCGGCGTGGCACCGAGTTGCTCGTCTCACCCGAGCAGTACCGGACCGCCCACGAACTGCCGGGCTGGTATGCGACGTTCGCCGAGATCACACCCGCCAGCGTGTGGCGCCCCACCGAGCCCGGTGAGGTGCTGACCGCCGACGACCTGACGGCTCTCACCGAGCCGCTGCCGCCGGGTGCGGGGATCGTGAAGGACTACGTCAAATCCCGCAAGCACGAGTGGGAGCAGGCGTGCTTCATTCCCGATCTCGCCCGTGCCGGGGAGCTGACACGCGTGGTGCAGCGCTTCGTGGAGCTACAAGAGGAGTCCCTGACCGGTGGGGTCGTCGTCCGCGCCTTCGAGACGTTCCCGAAGCTGGAGTCCGTCGCGGCCGAAGTGCGCGTGTGGTGGCTGGATGGTGAACCCGGGCTGCTGACGCCCCATCCGGACAGCCCGTTCGGGCGCGGGCTGGTGCCCGACCTCGATCACATCGGGCCGGCGGTGCGGCGCCTGGGGTGCAGGTTCGTCACGACCGACGTGGCCCTGCGCTCGGACGGGGTGTGGCGGGTCGTCGAAGTCGGCGACGGCCAGGTCAGCGATCTGCACCGGTCCGCCGACCTGAGCGCATTCGCCGCGCTCCTGATCGACCCCCCGGCGGCCGGGGCGGCTCACTCCAGATAGAACGACAACCTCGCCGACGGCCAGGGCCGGACCGTGTCCGAGCTCGGCGCTGCCGTGGGCACCCGCCCCACCACGCTGACCAGCATCCTGGACCGCCTGGAACGGCGCGGCCACATCACCCGCGGCACCCGCCCGGGAGACCGCCGCGCGGTGCTCATCGAGCTCACCGCCTCCGGGCGGGTGGCCGCGGCCACGATCC
The DNA here is from genome assembly GCF_036346295.1 of Streptomyces sp. NBC_00536. Lineage (NCBI taxonomy): Bacteria > Bacillati > Actinomycetota > Actinomycetes > Kitasatosporales > Streptomycetaceae > Streptomyces > Streptomyces sp. NBC_00536. Next base: position 2,109,290 of record NZ_CP107819.1, read on the forward strand.
GCGAGGCCGTCACCGGTCTGGAGCGCCGCGCGCTCCAGGGCCAGCCGGCCGAGGCGATCGCCGCGCTGCGCGCCGCCCTGCAAGCCCTGACCGAGGTGTCCTCATGACCACCCGGCCCGCCGGCTTCGACGCGCTGATGACCGAAGTGACCGGGGCCGGGTGCCGGTTGCCGAGCGCGCTGTGGCTGCCATATGACGCGAGTTCTCTCGCGCGCCTGGGTGTGGGCGGCGAGGCCGTGTCCGGGCTGGTCGAGCGGGGGTTGCCGGCCGACTGCAATCGCATGTTCGTACGGGACTCGGGTCGGGAGCTGGAGGTCCGCGACCTTCCGCCCGGTCGGGCTGCGTTCCTCGGTGTGTTCGAGGACGGCGTCAGCACGTACTGGCTGCTGATCGACAGCGGTGAAGTGTGGATGGTCCGCGGCCATGAAGGCGATGGGGATCAGCAGTACGGGCTGGTCAACTCTTCGGTTGCTGGTCTGCAGAACGTCCTGGAGGTGTGGGAGGCGTTCGCCTCCTCGGGAAAGAGCGATGCGGACGACGACTACGAGGACTACGTCGAAGACGTGATGGAGCGGGCCCGGCAGAGCGATCCGAAGGTGTTCGAGGATGAAGAGGCCTGGTGGTCACGCGTTTTCGAGGAAGTCGAGCTCGGAGTCCTGGTCCCGGAAGAGCTATAGCCGAGGACGCGGTGGTCACGGGCGGAGCCGCAGTCGGATCGCCGCGACCGTGACCGCCCCATGGAAGACGCGGGCCCGCTTGTCGTAGCGGATGGCGACCGCACGGAACGTCTTGAGCCGGTTGATGGTGCGCTCGACCTCATTGCGGCGCCGGTAGACCGTTCGATCCGGCCCTCTGCATCAGCGTTCACCTGGCCATGGTTGTGCCATGCGGACGCAGTGGGCCCCCGGCCCCCAGAGTGGCCCGGTGAGTGCGGGAGTGCGTCCCGTCGACGAGCGTGCCGAAGCACGATCGTTCGCGGAGGGTGTTCGGCGGTTCGTGGCCGGATTCCCGCCCATCTCGGCCAGAGGCCGCCGCTGGCCGCCGACCGTCCGGCGACCGCCGGCCCGCGGTCCGTACACGGGCAGGACACGCGAGACGGCCACGGCCTGGTCGGCGCTGGCCCGCCGAATACGGCTGCTGGTCGCGGCCGCCATCACCTACAACGCCATCGAGGCAATCGTCGCGATCACCGCCGGGACGATCACCTCCTCCACCGCGCTGATCGGTTTCGGCCTGGACTCGGTCATCGAGGTGTCCTCGGCCGCCGCGGTCGCGTGGCATGCGCTCCGGGCACTCGCCCCGCCGGACACGGCCTAGGCCTGGTCGGTGGGCCTGGTCGTGATCAGGAGGGCGGCCAGGAGGGCTGCGAGCAGGGTGGCGCCGCAGGACCACCAGAGGGTGGTGGCGTAGCCGTGCTGCAGTTCCCGGGCGAGCTGTGAGGGCAGCACGGACGCGGCGCGCGCGCCGGTCACGCGGGACGCGATCGTGGTGCTGAGCACGGCCGCACCGATCGACCCGCCGAGTTGCTGGGCGGCTGTGATGACTCCCGAGGCGCCTCCGGAGTGCTGTACGGCGGTACCGGTCGTGACGGCGAGGAGCGAGGGGACGGCCAGGCCGGAGCCGAGGCCGGCGATGAGGCTGCCGGACAGGGCCAGCGTCATGTAGCCGCTGTCGATCGCGAGACCGGCCAGCAGCGCCAGGCCGAGGGCCGTGAGCACCAGGCCCGCCACGATCAGGACGCGCGGCGCCGCACGGCGCATCAGCCGGGGGGTGATCAGGGTGGCGGTGAGGGCGGTCGCCGCGACCATGGGCAGCAGGTTCAGCCCGGCGTCGAGCGGGGAGGCGCCGTGGACGAATTGCAGGTAGAAGGTCATGGCCGCGAGGAAGGTGAAGAGGCCGACACCGCCCAGAGCCATGGCGAGGAAGGCGCCGACGCGGTTGCGGTCCACCGGGAGCACCGGGTGGGACGTGCTGCTCTGCCACCAGGCGAAGGCCACGAGCAGCAGGACGCCGCCGCCGAACTGGAGCAGGAGCAGCGGGGTGAGGGACCAGCCGCTCGGCTGGGCGCCGACCAGGCCGAAGGTCAGGGCGGTCAGGCCCGCGGAGCCGAGGACGGCGCCGACCGGGTCGGGGCGGGCCCCGGTGGTGCCCGGGCGGTCGTGCACCAGGGTGAGCACGCCGACCAGGGCGATCACGGCGAGGACGACGCCGGAGTAGAAGGTCCAGCGCCAGCTCATGCTCTCGACGAGCCAGCCGCTCGTGCACAGGCCGAGGACCGAACCGCTGCCGACGACCGTGGCGTACACGCCGAAGGCCCGGCCGCGTTCCTTCGGGTCGGTGAAGCCGCCGGCCACCAGGGACAGTGCGGAGGCGGACAGCAGCGCGCCGAAGACGCCCTGCAGGGCACGGGCCCACTCCAGCGTGCCCACGTCACCGGCCGCGCCGCCGAGGGCGCAGGCCGCCGCGAAGCCGACGACACCGGCGATCAGCATCCGCTTGCGGCCCACCAGGTCGGCGAGGTGGCCGCCGAGCAGCAGCAGCGCGCCGAAGGCGAGGGCGTAGGCGTTGCCCATTCCGCTCAGGTCCTTGGCGGCCAGGTGCAGTTGGACCTGGAGGGTGGGGAGGATGATGCCGAGGCCCGACACCTGGAGCAGCACCATCAGCTGGGCCAGGGCGATGACGGCCAGGCCCCACCAGCGCCGGGGGTGCGGGGGTCCCGGCTCCTGGAGGGAGCCCGGGGAGGCGGTGGCGGACCAGGCGCCGGGGACCGGGCCCGGCGGCGGGCCGAAGCCCTGCCCGGGGATCAGCGGCGAGGGGGCCGTGGGGGCGTAGGCGGGCGGCGGGGGCAGCGGGGGCGCGTACGGCTGGGCCGACGCGACGCGGGGGTCGGGCCGCGCGGCGGGCGCTTCGGCCACGGCTCCGGCGGGCGCTTCTCCCACGGCTGCGGCGGGCGCGAAGTCCAGCAGTTCGGCGGCGTGCCGCCCGAGCTGGGCCAGGACCGCGCCGGGCAGCCATTCCCCGGCCTGGTCGGTCGCCGTGCGCGCGGCCACCTCCTCGGGGGTGGGCCGCTGGGCGGGGTCCTTGTGCAGGCAGGAGCGGACGAGCTCGACGAGCGACTCCGGTACGCCGGTCAGGTCGGCCTCCTCCTCCGCGATCCGGAAGAGGTGGGCGTTCAGCCCGGTGCCGGTCGCGCCGAAGAGCAGCCGCCCGGTGGACGCGTAGACGAGGACGGCGCCCAGGCAGAAGACATCGCTGGCGGGGGTGAGTTCGAGGCCGCGGACCTGTTCCGGCGACATGAAGCCCGGGGATCCGATCAGCATGCCGGTGTGGGTGTGCAGGCTGTCCCCGGCCAGGCTGTCCATCGCCCGCGCGATCCCGAAGTCGATGACGCGCGGGGCGTCGACGGTGACGAGGACGTTGGAGGGCTTGAGGTCCCGGTGGATCAGACCGGCGTCGTGCACGGCGCGCAGGGCGAGGGCGAGCCGGTTGGCGAGGGTGCGGACCGAGTGCTCGGGCAGTGGGCCGAAGTCCTGGGCGACCACGGTCTGCAGGTCGGGGCCCGGGATGTACTGGGTCGCCACCCACGGGATGGCGGCCTCGGGGTCGGCGTCGAGCACGGCCGCCGTCCAGCTGCCGCCCACCCGCCGCGCGGCGGCCACTTCGCGCGCGAAGCGCTTGCGGAATTCGGGGTTCCCGGCGAACTCGGCCTGCACCACCTTCACGGCCACGGTGCGTCCGCCCTCGGAGCGGCCCAGATAGACCAGGCCCATGCCGCCCGCGCCCAGTCGGGCGATCAGGCGGTAGGGCCCTATACGGGTCGGGTCTTCGGCGATCAGCTGGTCCACGGGAGAAAGATAGTCCAACTCTCCAACGGGACAAGGCCCGTCCGGTGATTGACGCACCTCGGCGCCCCACCGGACAGGCGGACCCTCCCCTTATCGCACCACGTACCGCACCGCGCTAGCGCACCGCGTCGCCGATGTGGTGGATCCGCACGAGGTTGGTCGAGCCGGTGACACCGGGGGGCGAGCCCGCGGTGATCACGACCACGTCGCCGGGTTCGCAGCGGCCGATGCGCAGGAGTTCTTCCTCGACCTGGGCGACCATCGCGTCGGTGGAGTCGACGTGCGGGCCGAGGAAGGTCTCCACGCCCCAGGTGAGGTTGAGCTGGGAGCGGGTGGCCGGGTCCGGGGTGAAGGCGAGGAGCGGGATGGGCGAGCGGTAGCGGGAGAGGCGGCGGACGGTGTCCCCGCTCTGGGTGAAGGCGACGAGGAACTTGGCGCCGAGGAAGTCGCCCATCTCGGCGGCGGCGCGCGCGACGGCCCCGCCCTGGGTGCGCGGCTTGTTCCGCTCGGTGAGCGGCGGCAGGCCCTTGGCGAGGATGTCCTCTTCGGCGGCCTCGACGATGCGGGCCATGGTGCGGACCGTCTCGACCGGGTACTTCCCGACGCTGGTCTCGCCGGAGAGCATGACGGCGTCGGTCCCGTCGATGACGGCATTGGCGACGTCGGACGCTTCGGCGCGCGTGGGGCGGGAGTTGTCGATCATCGAGTCGAGCATCTGCGTGGCCACGATGACGGGCTTCGCGTTGCGCTTGGCGAGCTTCACCGCGCGCTTCTGCACGATCGGGACCTGCTCCAGGGGCATTTCGACGCCGAGGTCGCCGCGCGCCACCATGATGCCGTCGAAGGCCGCGACGATGTCGTCGATGTTCTCGACGGCCTGCGGCTTCTCGATCTTGGCGATGACGGGGAGGCGCCGGCCTTCCTCGTCCATGATGCGGTGGACGTCCTCGATGTCGCGGCCGCTGCGTACGAAGGAGAGCGCGATGACGTCGGCGCCGGTGCGCAGGGCCCAGCGGAGGTCGTCGATGTCCTTTTCCGACAGGGCGGGTACGGAGACGGCGACGCCGGGGAGGTTGAGTCCCTTGTGGTCGGAGACCATGCCGCCCTCGACGACGAGGGTGCGCACGCGCGGGCCGTCGACCCCGGTGACTTCGAGGGTGACGCGGCCATCGTCGACGAGGATGCGCTCGCCGGTGGTGACGTCGTGGGAGAGGCCCTTGTAGGTGGTGCCGCAGGTGTGGCGGTCGCCCTCGTGGTCCTCGACGGTGATGGTGAACTCGTCGCCGCGTTCAAGGAGTACGGGGCCTTCACGGAAGCGGCCGAGGCGAATCTTCGGACCTTGAAGGTCGGCGAGGATTCCGACGCTGCGGCCGGTTTCGTCGGAGGCCTTGCGCACCCGGTGGTAACGCTCCTCGTGTTCGGCGTAGGTGCCGTGGCTGAGGTTGAAGCGGGCGATGTCCATTCCGGCTTCGACCAGGGCTTTGATCTGGTCGTATGAGTCGGTTGCGGGGCCCAGGGTACATACGATTTTCGCTCGGCGCATGGGCTGAGCGTATGCCCCTACCGGGGAGTAGAGAATTGGTTCCGGGTGTCCACTCAACAACCGTTGGGCAAAACCTTGTTGACATTTATTGAATGTGCGCGGGGGTGCTCCGATGAGCACCCCCGGAGGCCGCCGGGAAACCGGCGGACGAGTGCGTCAGAGCCGCGGAGGGGTCATCGTGAAGCGGGCGTTCACCTGGGCGTAGACGGTCTGCCGCTGGGGTTCGAGATCGAGGGCGGGCGCGTGTTCCTCGGGGGCGCCGCCATAGGCCATGGAGCGCATGGCGCTGCCGGGGGCGGCCATCATGCGCGGTCCGGCGTCCTCGGCCCCGAGGTCGGCGAGTTCGACCAGGGCGGCGAGGCGGGCGCCGAGGGCTTCGGCGTATTCGCGGGCCCGCTTGACGGCTTCGAGCACGGCCTGCCGACGGGCCTGGCCGTGGGCGGGCGAGTCCGGGCGCAGCGCCCACCAGGGTCCGTCCACACGGGTGAGTTCGAGGTCGGCGAGGCGGGTGGTGAGTTCACCCAGGGCGGTGAAGTCGCAGAGTTCGGCGGTGATGACGACCCGGCCGTGGTAAGCGCGGACGCGTTCGCCGCGCCCCTGGCGGGTGAGTTCGGGGGTGATCGAGAAGGCTCCGGTTTCGAGCTTCTCCACGGGGTCGCCGTAGCTCTTGACCAGGTCCAGGACCGCATTGTTGCGCCGGGTGAGGTCTTCGAGGGCGGCCCGGCGGTCGACGCCCCGGGCGCTGACCGTGATGCCGATGCGGGCGATCTCGGGGTCGACCTCAATGCGGGCTTCGCCGCGCACGGCGACCCGGGGGACGTCGGGGGTGCCGTAGGGCTGGTGGGTTCCGTCGGGCTGGGGCGTTGCGTCGTCGGTCATGGTTTCACTCTCGCACTGTCGCCCGTTCGGGGCTGGTCATCGGATCGAAACCTGACAGGGGTGTTGCCGTCGCCGCCGACCGGTCAGAATCTACGCGCGTTATCTACGCGCGTTACCGCGCGCATTGTTGGCGCCTCACAGGGCAACAGGGCACGCCTCACAAGGGGAGATGGCATGGCGTTCGACCGCAGGACGTTTCTGGGGACCACGGCGGCGACGGGAGCCGCGGTGGCGTTGACGGGGGCCACGACCACCCCGGCCGCCGCCGCGCAGCAGTCCCGGCCGCCGCGGACGTACGCGTTCACGGTGATGGGGACCACCGACCTGCACGGAAATGTCTTCAACTGGGACTACTTCACGGACAAGGAGTTCGACGACAAGGCGCACAATGACGTCGGCCTGGCGAAGATCTCCACGCTGGTGAACCAGGTCCGCGAGGAGAAGGGCCGCGGCAACACCCTGATGATCGACGCGGGCGACACGATCCAGGGCACACAACTGTCGTACTACTACGCCAAGGTGGACCCGATCACGGCGCGCCGCGGTCCGGTGCACCCGATGGCGCAGGCGATGAACGCGATCGGTTACGACGCGGCGGCGCTGGGCAATCACGAATTCAATTACGGCATTCCGGTGCTGCGGAAGTTCGAGGAGCAGTGCGACTTCCCGCTGCTCGGGGCGAACGCGCTGGACGCGAAGACGCTGCGCCCGGCCTTCCCGCCGTACAGCATGCACCGGTTGTGCACGCCGCACGGTCCGGACGTGAAGGTGGCGGTGCTGGGTCTGACGAATCCGGGGATCGCGATCTGGGACAAGGCCAACGTGCAGGGGAAGATGACCTTCCCCGGTCTGGAGGAGCAGGCGGCGAAGTACGTGCCGCGGCTGCGTTCGCTGGGCGCCGACGTGGTGATCGTCTCGGCGCACTCGGGGTCGAGCGGTACGTCGAGCTACGGGGACCAGCTGCCCTACATCGAGAACGCGGCCGCCCTGGTGGCCGAGCAGGTGCCGGGGATCGACGCGATCCTGGTGGGCCACGCGCACACGGAGATCCCGGAGTACCGGGTGAAGAACAAGGCGACCGGCAAGGACGTGGTGCTGTCCGAGCCGCTCAAGTGGGGCCAGCGCCTGACCCTGTTCGACTTCGAGCTGACCTGGGCGAAGGGCCGCTGGTCGGTGGCCAAGGTCGCGGCGCGGGTGCTGAACTCCAACACCGCGGCGGAGGACCCGAAGATCGTCCGGCTGTTGTCGGACGAGCACCGCAAGGTGGTGGCGTACGTCAACCAGGTGATCGGCACCTCGACGCAGGCGATGTCCTCGGCGGACGGCCCGTTCAAGGACGTCGCGATCATCGACCTGATCAGCCACGTGCAGGTGGAGACGGTGAAGACGGCGCTGGCGGCGACGGAGTGGGCGGCGCTGCCGGTCCTCTCGCAGGCCTCGTGCTTCTCGCGGACGGCGGCGATCCCGGCGGGCCAGGTGACGATCAAGGACGCGGCGGGCCTGTACCCGTTCGAGAACACCCTCGAAGCGCGGCTGCTGACCGGCGCGCAGCTGAAGGACTACCTGGAGTTCTCGGCGAAGTACTACGCGCGGACGGCGCCGGGTGACCCGGTGGACCCGGCGAAGCTGACGAACGCGGAGAACATCCCGGACTACAACTACGACGCGGTGTACGGCGTGACCTACGACATCGACATCGCGCAGCCCGCCGGCTCGCGGATCACCGGGCTGTCCTTCCAGGGCAAGCCCGTGGACCCGGCGGCGCAGTTCGTCCTGGCGGTCAACAACTACCGGGCCTCGGGCGGCGGCAACTTCCCGCACGTGCCGAAGGCCAAGCAGCTGTGGGCCAACTCGGAGGAGATACGCAACACCATCATCCAGTGGGTGAAGGCGAAGGGCACCGTCGACCCGGCGCAGTTCGCGTCGGTGGACTGGAAGCTGACGCGGGCCGGGGTGCCGGTGTTCTAGTGCTGTGGCCCGGGAGGGGGCGCGGATACCGCGCCCCCTCCCCCGCCCCGCCTCAGGGGTGTTCGACCAGCGGCAGCAGCGCGCCGGGGACCCTCGGGCGGGCGGCTTCGCGCTGTTCGAGGCCGAAGGAGGTGAAGGCGGTACGGGCGGGCTGCGGGTAGGGGTCCTTGCCCGTCAGGGTGTTGAGGATCGTGGCGCTGCGGTGGGCGGCCAGCCCGAGGTCGGGGGCGCCGACGCCGTGGGTGTGCCGTTCGCCGTTCTGGACGTAGACGGTCCCGGTGACGGTCGGGTCGAGCTTCATCCGGTACCGGTCGTCGATGCGCGGACGGCCCGAGGAGTCCTTGCGCATGTACGGGTCGAGGCCGGCCAGGAGCTGCCCGAGGGGGCGTTCGCGGTAGCCGGTGGCGAGGACGACGGCGTCGGTGGTGAGCCGGGAGCGGGTGCCCTGCTCCAGGTGTTCGAGGTGGAGTTCGACCTTGGTGGTCGCGACCCGGCCCGCGGTGCGGACGCTGACCCCGGGGGTGAGGACGGCGTCGGGCCAGCCGCCGTGCAGGGTGCGCCGGTACAGCTCGTCGTGGATCGCGGCGATGGTGTCGGCGTCGATGCCCTTGTGGAGCTGCCACTGCGCGGGCAGCAGCTTGTCCCGTACGGGCTCGGGGAGGTCGTGGAAGTAGCGGGTGTAGTCGGGGGTGAAGTGCTCCAGGCCCAGTTTGGAGTACTCCATGGGGGCGAAGGAGGGGGTGCGGGCGAGCCAGGTGAGGCGTTCGCGGCCGGCGGGGCGGGCGCGCAGCAGGTCGAGGAAGACCTCGGCGCCGGACTGGCCCGAGCCGATGACGGTGACGTGTTCCGCGCCGAGGATCCGCTGCCGGTTGTCGAGGTAGTCGGCGGAGTGGATCACGGGGACGGTGGGGGCGTCGGCGAGGGGGCGCAGGGGTTCGGGGACGTAGGGGGCGGTACCGATGCCCAGCGCGAGGTTGCGGGTGTAGGTGCGGCCGAGGGCTTCGGCCTCGCCGTCGGCGTCGAGCTGGGTGAAGTCGACTTCGAAGAGGCTGCGTTCGGGGTTCCAGCGGACGGCGTCGACCTGGTGGCCGAAGTGCAGGCCGGGGAGCTGGCCCGCGACCCAGCGGCAGTAGGCGTCGTACTCGGCGCGCTGGATGTGGAAGCGCTCGGCGAAGTAGAAGGGGAAGAGCCGTTCCTTGTGCTTGAGGTAGTTCAGGAACGTCCAGGGGCTGGCCGGGTCGGCGAGGGTGACGAGGTCCGCGAGGAAGGGGACCTGGAGGGTGGCGCCGTCGATGAGGAGGCCGGGGTGCCAGGTGAAGTCGCGGCGCTGGTCGTAGAAGGCGGTGGCGAGGCCGCCGTCGGAGAACTCCTGCTGCTGGAGGCCGTGCGCGAGGGCGGCGAGGGAGAGGTTGAAGGGGCCGATGCCGATTCCGACGAGGTCATGGGGTGCTTCGAGTGGGGCGGTCATCGGTGGGTGCTGCCTTCCAGGAGGGTCAGGAGGGTGGCGAGGTCCCCTGTGGTGGTGTGGGGGTTGAGCAGGGTGGCTTTGAGCCAGAAGCGGCCGTCGGCGGTGGCGCGGCCGAGGACGGCGCGGCCTTCGAGGAGGAGGGTGCGGCGGATCCCGGCGAGCCGGGCGTCGTCGGTGGGGACGGGCCGGAAGAGGACGGTGCTGATGGTGGGGGGTGCGTGGAGCTCGAAGCCGGGGTGGGCGTCGATGAGGCGGGCGAGCTGCCGGGCGGCGTCGCAGGTGCCGTCGATGAGCCGGGCGAGGCCGTCGCGGCCGAGTGAGCGCAGGGTGACGGCGATCTTGAGGATGTCGGGGCGGCGGGTGGTGCGCAGGGAGCGGCCGAGCAGGTCGGGCAGGCCCGCTTCGGTGTCGTCGGTGGCGTTGAGGTAGTCGGCCTGGTGCGCGAGGGGGGCCAGCAGGGCGCTGTCGGGGACGGCGAGGAGCCCGGCGGCGACCGGCTGCCAGCCGAGTTTGTGCAGGTCGAGGGTGATGGACCGGGCGCGGCCGAGGCCGTGCAGGAGGGGGCGGTGGCGGGGGCTGAGGGCGAGCGTGCCGCCGTACGCGGCGTCGACGTGGAGGTCGGCGCCACGGCGCTCACAGACGTCGGCGAGGGCGTCGAGGGGGTCGATGAGTCCGGCGTCGGTGGTGCCCGCGGTGGCGGTGACCAGGACCGGTCCGGGCCGGGTGCGGGCGGCCCGGGTGAGGGCGGCATCGAGGTCGGCGGGGTGCAGGGTGCCGCTGGGGGTGGGGATCGCGGTGGCCGGGGGGAGGCCGAGGAGCCAGGCGGAGCGGGGGACGGAGTGGTGGGCGTTGGCGCCGTGCAGGACGGTGAGCGGGCCCTCGTCCCGGTGGCGTTCGCGGGCCAGCAGCAGGGCGAGCTGGTTGGCTTCGGTGCCGCCGGTGGTGACGAGGGCGTCGGGGCGCGGGGTGTCGTACAGCTCTGCGGCGAGGGCGCGGGTGAGGAGCGCTTCGATCACGGAGGCGGCGGGGGCCTGGTCCCAGGAGTCCAGCGACGGGTTCAGGGCGCTGGCGGCGAGGTCGGCCGCGGCGGCGACGGCGAGCGGCGGTCCGTGCAGGTGGGCCGCGCACAGCGGGTCGGCGGGGTCGGCGGCGCCCGCGGCGAGGGTGTGGACGAGGGTGCGCAGGGCTTCGTGGTCACCGTGGCCGTGCGCGGGCAGTACGTCGCCCAGCGCGGCGCTGACCCTGGCCGCGACGGCGTCGGGGCCGCCCGCGGGGAGGGGGCCGCCGCGGGCGGCGGCGCCGGTGGTGAGGGCGTCGAGGACGGTGTCGAGGAGGGGCCGCAGCGCGTCGGCGCCCCCGCTGCCGCCCGCGAGCGGGGGCAGCGGGGGCGGGGTGCCGTGCGGTGGAGTCGTGCGGGTCGTCACGCGGGTCCTCACGGAAGCTGGGCGGGGCGCGGGGCGCGGCCCCGCCGGGCCCCGCCCGGTACAACGATCCGACCCGAATGGGGTAACCGCCGGGGTTTGTCCGGTGGTTGTTTTTCACCCGCCGGTCAGCCGCCGGTCAGCCGCCGGCCCGTTGGACGCCCGTCAGTCGGCCGCCGGTCCGCTCCGTACGCGCAGGGCGCGCGCGAGGTCGTCGAGCTGGTCGATGAGCTTGCGGCGGAGCAGCGGGATGGGCTCGCCCTGGTCGAGGCAGTCCTGTCCGGCGCGGAGGTTGTCCTGGTCGATGGCGTGGACGGGGAAGGCGTAGCGGCCGACGGCTTCGGCGATGGCGGGGCCGCGGCGGGCGGTGAGGCCGAGGGCCTCGGGGTAGAAGCGGGGCACGTAGGCGTGCAGGAGTTCGGCCTGTTCGGGCTGCCAGAAGCCCTGGGCGGTGGCGGAGAACAGGTAGTTGGACAGCGTGTCGTCGTGGAACATCCGGTCCCAGGCGGCCTGCTTGGTGTCGGCGTCGGGGAGGGCCGCGCGGCAGCGGGCGGCGCCTTCCTCGCCGGTGGCGCTGGGGTCGGCGGCGAGCGCGGCGTCGATGGCGCCCTCGCCGACGGCGCCGAGGGCGGCGAGCCGGCCGAGGACGCGCCAGCGCAGTTCGGGGTCGAGTTCGGGTCCGCCGGGGACGGTGCCGTCGGCGAGCCAGGCGGCGATGGTGTCGGGCTGGGTGGCGCTGTCGATGAAGGTGCGGACGGCGGCGAGGCGCAGTCCGGGTTCGGCGCCGTCCTCGGTGCGCCGGATGAGGGCGCGGGTGAGGGAGGTGAGGGTGGCGAGCGCCGCGGTGCGCTCGGCGGCGGGCAGGTAGCGGTCGGCGATGTGGGCGCGGGCGAAGCCGAGGACGCTCTGCACGATGGCGAGGTCGCCTTCGCGCGGGAGGTGGGCGGCGGCGGCCGCGAGGTAGGCGGCGGGCGGGAGTTCGCCGTCGCGGACCATGTCGCGGGCGGCGTTCCAGATGATGCTGCGGGTGAGGGCGTCGGGGATGCCGGAGAGGGCGCGCAGCGCGGTGTCCCAGGAGCCGGGGTCGAGGCGGACCTTGGCGTAGCTGAGGTCGCCGTCGTTGAGGAGGAGCAGGGCGGGGCGGGGGCCGACGCCGGAGATGACCTCGCCGGTGGGGAGGTCGAGGTCGAGCAGGACGCGCTGTTCGAGGACGCCGTCCTCGCCGGGTACGTCGTCGTAGGCGCCGATGGCGATGTGGTGGGGGCGGCTGCCCTGCCGGTCGACGGTGAGGGTCCAGCCGTCGGCGCCGTCCTCGACGCGCGGGACGAGGGTGTCGGTGCCGGTGGTGCGCAGCCAGGTGTCGGCCCAGGTGTGGACGTCGCGTCCGGTGTGGGCGGCGAGGGAGTCCACGAAGTCGGCGAGGGAGGCGTTGGCGAACTTGTGCCGCTGGAAGTGGGTGTTGATCCCGGCGAGGAAGTCCTTCTCGCCGAGCCAGGCGACGAGCTGGCGCAGGGCGGAGGCGCCCTTGGCGTAGGAGATGCCGTCGAAGTTGAGGAGGGCGGAGGCGGTGTCGGGGACGGCCTCGGGGTCGGGGGCGACGGGGTGGGTGGAGGGCCGCTGGTCGGCGTCGTAGCCCCAGGCCTTGCGGGCGAGGCCGAAGTCGGTCCAGGCGCCGGTGAAGCGGGTGGCCTCGGTGAGGATCTGGTAGCCCATGTATTCGGCGAAGGACTCGTTCAGCCAGATGTCGTCCCACCAGCGCAGGGTGACGAGGTCACCGAACCACATGTGGGCCATTTCGTGGGCGATGACCACGGCGCGCCACTGGCGTTCGGTGTCGGTGACGGCGGAGCGGTAGATGTACTCGTCGCGGAAGGTGACCAGGCCGGGGTTCTCCATGGCGCCCGCGTTGAACTCGGGGACGAAGGCCTGGTCGTAGGAGTCGAAGGGGTAGGGCTCGGTGAACTTCTCGTGGTAGCGGTCGTAGCAGTCCGTGGTGATGCCGAGGATCTCCTCGGCATCGGCGTCGAGGTGGGGCGCGAGGGACTGCCGGCAGTGCACGGCGAAGGGCAGCCCGGCGTGTTCGGTGCGGATGGTGTGCCAGGGGCCCGCGGCGACCGCGGCGAGGTAGGTGGAGATGACGGGGGTGGGCGCGGACTTCCAGATTCCGGCGCCGTCCGCGTCGCGCTGCCCGGTCCGCTCGGTGGTCCCGTTGGCGATGACGCTCCAGTGGGCGGGCGCGGTGACGGTGAATTCGAAGACGGCCTTGAGGTCGGGCTGGTCGAAGGCGGGCAGCACGCGCTGCACGTCGTCCAGGAACATCTGGCTGTAGACGTACGTCTCCCCGTCCGCCGGGTCGGTGAAGCGGTGGAGGCCTTCGCCGGTGCGGGAGTACCGCATCGCCGCCTCGACGCGCAGCTCGTGGGGGCCCTCGGCGAGCCCGGTGAGCGGGAGCCGGTTGCCGGTCAGTGCGGCGGGGTCGAGCGGGCTGCCGTCGAGCACGGCGGAGCGCAGTTCCTCCGGCTTCAGCTCCACGAAGGTGTCACCGGCGGCGCGGGCGCTGAACCGGATGACGGTGGTGGAGTCGAAGGTGTCGTCTCCCCGGGTGAGGTCGAGGGCGACGGCGTAGTGGTGGACGTCGAGGAGGGCGGCTCGGGTCTGCGCTTCGTTGCGCGTCAGTGCGGACATGCGCCCCATGCTGCCAAAACGACGGCGCGCGCCACAGGGCCGAGGGGCCCGGGCGCGCGCGACGCGGCGACGGGGCGTCGGCTACGCGTCGGTGTCCTCGCCCGCGGCGATCGTCTCGTGGTGCCGGATGACCTCGGCGATGATGAAGTTGAGGAGCTTCTCGGCGAAGGCCGGGTCGAGTTTGGCGTTCTCGGCGAGCTGGCGGAGCCGGGCGATCTGGCTGGCCTCGCGGTTCGGGTCGGCCGGCGGCAGCTGGTGCTTGGCCTTGAGGTGGCCGACCTGCTGGGTGCACTTGAAACGTTCGGCGAGCATGTGCACCACGGCCGCGTCGATGTTGTCGATGCTGTCCCGCAGCCGCGCCAGTTCCTCACGGACGTTCTCGTCGATGCCGCTGTCGATGTCGCTGTTCGTCATGGTTCCCGAGCTTACGTGGCTGGTGGGACGGGGTCTTCGGCCGCTCGGCCAGTGAGACGGCTGGTGAAGGGGAGGATCGCGGTGACCAGCCAGCCGCCTTCGGGGGCGCGGCCCGCGCTGAGGGTGCCGCCCATGGCCTCGGCGCGTTCGGTCATGCCCGCGAGGCCGTAACCGCCGCCGCGGGCCTGTTCGGAGAGCCTGGCGGGGCGGCCGCCGTCGTCCGCGACGCGGACTTCGAGGCCGGTACGGACGGTGCGCAGGCCGATCCGGACGGCGGTGGCGGTGGCCGCGTGCTTGCCGATGTTGGTGAGGGCTTCGAGGACGATGCGGTGGGCGGTGGCGGCGACATCGCCGGGGAGGGTATCGGCGAGGCCCTGTTCGATGTAGAGGACGACGGGCGGGCCGGTGACGGAGAACCGGGTGGCGAGTTCGCGGATGTCGTCGAGGCCCGCGACGGGGGCGGTGCCGGGTCCCCCGTCGTCCTCGCGGAGCACGGTGACGAGGCGGCGCATGGAGCCGAGGGCCTCGTCACCGGCGGTTTCGATGCGGCCGAGGATCTCGGCGGCGCGTTCGGCGGAGACGTTGGTGAAGCGGGCGGCGCGGGCCTCGACGACGATGCCGGTGACGTGGTGGGCGACCAGGTCGTGGAGTTCGCGGGCGAGTTCCAGACGTTCGGCGGTTCGGACGGCGCGCACCTCGCGGCGGCGCTGGACGGCCTGGAGGCGCAGCAGCAGGGAGTAGGCGGTGACGACGACCGCGAGGACGGAGAAGAGGAGGGTGAAGCGGCCGGGGTCGGAGTCCCGGACGGGCACGGCCATGCAGCCGAGGCCGAGGACCGGCCCGAGGACGGCCGCGGTACGGGCGGGAGTGCGCAGGAGTACGCCGCTGAGCAGGACCAGGAGCGCTATGGCCTCGCCCGCGCCCCAGACCTTGATGGGGTCGTTGACGAAGATGAGGAAGCCGGTGGCGGACCAGGTCACGGCGGCGGCGAACGAGGCGCGCGGGACGAGGCCGATCCCGGGCCAGGGCGCCGCGCTGAGGCAGACGAGGACCCCGGAGGCCAGGATCACGGCGTGCGGGACGGTGGGCTGGCGGGTCAGGACGGCGGCCTCGAAGCTGACGAGCCCGAGGAGCAGCAGGGTGAGCCCGACCCGGATCCGGGCCGCGGCCTGCGGATGCCGCCGCGACCAGCTGGCGAGCGGGCTCACGCCGTGCTCGCCGCCAGGCCGCTCTCCCAGGCCCAGGCCGCGATCTCGACCCGGTTGCGGGCGTCGAGCTTGGCCTGGACGTTGGCCAGATGGGTCTTCACGGTGGAGAGGGACACGTACAGCTCGGCGGCGATCTCGGCGTTCGTCATACCGCGGGCGAGGCAGCGTACGACGTCCACCTCGCGCTCGGTGAGCGGTTCGGCGGGGCGCCGGGCGGCCACGGCGGCGGGGGTGCGGGGGGCCATTTCGCGCAGCAGCCGCACGGTGATGGCGGGCGAGACGAGGGAGTCTCCGACGGCCGCCGCGCGGACCGCTTCAACCAGCATGGCCGGACTCGCGTCTTTGAGGAGGAAGCCCGAGGCGCCGCCGTGGAGCGCCGCGTGGACGTACTCGTCGAGGTCGAAGGTGGTGACGATGACGATGCGCGGTTTGTCGCGTCCGGCGAGTCGCCGGGTGACTTCGAGGCCGTCGAGGCGGGGCATGCGGATGTCGAGGAGGAGCACGTCGGGCCGGTGTTCCTCGACCGCGAGGAGCGCGGCCTCGCCGTCGACCACATCGGCGAGCACCTCGATGTCGGGCTGGCTCTCCAGGATCATCCGGAATCCGGTTCTGACCATCTCCTGGTCGTCCGCGATGACCACACTGATCGCCATGCCGTGCCTGCCCCACTGTCGCCCGTCGCCGCTGGACCCTTCCCATGGGACCGGGGCGCGTGTCGGACCGCAACCGCACAGCGGACCGCGGGGAGGCGACCGCGGGGCGGGGACGGCGCTGTGCCGGCCTCGCGGTACTGCGCTCGACCTTACGTACATATGGGGCGAAGGGCCTCGTCCTTCCGGCCGCATCCCGCACGGCCGGAAGGACGAGAGTCGGTGCTGGTCTGGATCTGGATCTGGATCTGGATCTGGATCTGGATCAGAGCGTGGCGGCCGCGGCGCGGATCGCGCTGGCGAAGGTGGACACCTCGCTGTAGACACCGGGGAAGCCGGGCCGGGCGCAGCCCTCGCCCCAGCTCACGATGCCGACCTGGATCCAGGCCCCGGCGTCGTCGCGCCGGAACATCGGGCCGCCGGAGTCGCCCTGGCAGGTGTCCACGCCGCCCTGGTCGAGGCCGGCGCATATCTCGTCACCGGGGACCAGGTCGCTGCCGTAGGCCGCCTGGCAGGCGGCGTCCGAGACGAAGGGGACGGTGGCCTTCATCAGGTAGCGCTGCTGGCCGCCGCCCTCGCGGGTGGCTCCCCAGCCCGCGACGGTGAAGGTGCCGTTGTTGAAGGCGGTGGTGTCGGCGATCTTGAGGGTGGGCTGGTTGATGGGCTTGGCGAGCTTGATCAGGGCCCAGTCCTTGCCCTTGCCGTTGTAGCCGGGGGCCTGGAGCACCTTGGTGGACCTGACCTTGACGGCGCTGGAGCTGTTGAGGTCGACGGACCCGGCGGTGGCGGTGATGGAGGTGTTGTTGCCGGAGCCGTCGACGCAGTGGGCGGCGGTCAGCACGATCTGCGAGCTGTAGAGGGCGCCGCCACAGCCCATGGAGAGGCGGACCATGAAGGGGAACTCACCCTGGGCCGCGCGGGTGCCGCCGACGACGGGGGTCGGGGCGGCGGTGGCGGAACCGGGCTGGAGACTGACGGCCGCGAGGGCGACCGCCGCGATGGCGAGGGTACGGCGGAGCAGGCTGAGGCTCTTCCGGGTCCGGGTCTGGGTCTGGGTCTGGGTCTGCAACACAGTCGGCACGCTGCCTTTCGTGGGGGTGGGGCGGTGCGTGTTTGCGTCGCGCAAGCCGCCGCGAGGACGGCGAACATGACGGGTCCATGTCACATCCCACCCGGCGCCCCCACAAGACCCCCATTCCGGCCAAGCTCCGACCCGGCCCCCTGCGGGCCCCGGCCACCTCAGCCCCGCCGGGCCACCCCCACCCCCGCCGGGCCACCCTCAGCCCCGCCGGCGTTTGAGGCGCGGGTCCGGGCAGAGCCCGGGGCGGCCCGCAAGGGCCGTCGTCCCCTGCGGGGCCCCTGGGGCTCCGCCCCAGACCCCACGCCTCAAACGCCGGCGAGGCTGGGGGTTGCGGCAGCACCCGGGCTCTGCCCGGACCGGCGCCTCAAACGCCGGCGAGGCTGAGGGTGGCGGCAGCACCCGGGCCCCGCCCAGACCCGCGCCTCAAACGCCGGCGAGGCTGAAGTGGCCCAGTTCACCGGCGAGGCCGAGACGGCTCAGGCAGGACAGGCTGTCCGAGGAGGACGGATGACGAAGAGCAGCGGGGGCGGCAGCCGGAACAGCCCCATCAGGCACGGCTTCCCGCACCTCACCACCATCCGCAGCGCGCTGAGCGCCCTGCACCGCCGCCTGTCGACCACCGGCATCCACGCGTACGCAACGGCCTTCGCCCCCACCGACGCCGCCTTCCCCGACACCGACGACCTGCACCTCGGCGCCCACCGCGTGGCCTCCGCCATGGTCCGCCACTTCCGGCTCCCCGACGCCCGGATGATCATCAGCTTCCGGGAGATGGAGCACGCGGCCACCGTCGAACTCACCGCCGGGCCCGAGTACTTCATCGAGGTCAACGACCGCTTCCGCACGCACCGGCGCGATCTGGCCGCCGCCCTCTCGCACGAGGTCACGCACGTCCTGCTGCACCGCCTCGGCCTCGGTTTTCCCGACACCGCCGACAACGAGATCCTCACCGACACCGCCGCCGCCTACCTCGGGGCGGGCTGGCTGCTGCTGGACGCCTACCGCGAGGACGCGCTCACCCACCAGAAGCTCGGCTATCTGACCCCGGAGGAGTTCGGGTACGTACTCGCCAAGCGCGGGGAGTTGCTGGGTGAGGACCTCTCAACCTGGTTCACCAGCCCCCAGGCGTACGAGGCTTACGTACGCGGACGCGAGGAGGCCCGCCGGGACTGGCGCCGGGCCCCGCTGGCCGGGGCGGGCCTGCTGGAGCGGCGGCGCTATGCGAGGGACAAGCGGGCCGGGCAGCCGGTCAGTTTCCCCTGCCCGGTGTGCGGGCAGCGGCTGCGCGTCCCGGTGCGCGGGCGGCTGCGGGCGCGCTGCGGGGTGTGCCACACGGTGCTGGAGTGCGACACCTGAGCCGCAACCCCGGCCCGGCCGGGGCCACATGCCTCCGCAGCCTCCCCCGCAGCCCCCGCCGCACCCGGCTCACGCGTCCGAGCACCCGCATCCGCACCCGTCACCCCCGCCCCCGCAGCCGTCGCCGTCCTCATCGCCCGGCCCGCGCAGCGGAGGGCTGCCCCGGCTCCGGCTCGCCAGCCAGCCGAGCACGAAGAAGGCGACGAACGACGCCAGGACACCCCACATGATGATGGCGTTCGTGCTCATGTGCGGGGTGTGCCCGGCCGCCCGCCCCGGAACACCCCCCTCCGCGGCTTCCGCCGAGCGGATCCTCCCCGAAGGGGCGACAATGATCTCATCGCCCCTCTGACCTTCGGTGAAAATCCACGTCGAGGTGTTCGATGAAACCGAACTCTTTCGCGACGGCGGTTGCGCTTCTCTGTGGCCTTTTCATGACGGGCCCGACCTCGGCCGTTTCCGCATACGCACTCACGGCTTCAGGGCCTGCTTCAGATGTGAAATCCCCCGAGAAGTCACCCACATGCCCTTCACAGAACGCTCCGCCCGGCACGGGCTCGCAGATAAGCGACGCCGACGCCGCCAATATCGTCCGTGCGCACAACGACGCACGCCGCGAGGCCATCCAAAAATTCCATCCCGGCCTTCCGCTGGTTTCTGTGACATGGGATGCCAAGCTCGCCTGTGACGCGCAGGCTTGGGCCGATGACCCCGCATCCAGCCAGGGCGGCGGGCTCCACCACAGCAGCCGTGCCACGAATGGCAACGAGGGCGAGAACCTTTTCAACGCTTTCCCCGGGCCGGCGCAGCCCATGATGGCACTGGACCCCTCAGTGGGCTTCAGCTGGATATCCGAGAAAGCCAAGTTCGACGCCGACACTAACGCCCCGGTCAACAGCAACTCGGCCTCCGGAACCAATTTCCACGCATGGGGTCATTACTCCCAGATGGTGTGGATGGCCCCCGAGTCGCCCACCACCACGGTCGGTTGTGGCGTGAAGGAAGACGTACCCGTGGCGAACAGCACGGGGTGGATTCTGGTCTGCCGGTACAGCGCCGCAGGCAACATCAACACGCAGCGGGCCATTCCGACCGGCGGCGGCCCGGTTCCACCGGCACCGTCATCCAAAGCGCCCTTCCGTGGCACCAGCGCTGTGTCGCAGCGGGATGGTCATCTGGACGTCTTCTGGATCGGCCCCGACGGCTCCGTCAGAACCGACTGGTGGGACGGCGCCAACGCAGCAGGCGCCTGGTCCGGCCACACCTCCTTCAACATCGCACCCCCCAACAGCGCAGCCCCCAACTCAGCGATTACCACCGTGTCCCAGAAAGCCGGCCACCTGGACGTCTTCTGGATCGGCCCCGACGGCTCCGTCAGAACCGACTGGTGGGACGGCGCCAACGCAGCAGGCGCCTGGTCCGGCCACACCTCCTTCAACATCGCACCCCCCAACAGCGCGGCCCCCAACTCAGCCATCAGCGCCGTGTCCCAGAAGGACGGCCACCTCGACGTCTTCTGGATCGGCCCCGACGGCTCGATCAGAACCGACTGGTGGGACGGCGGCAATGCAGCCGGCGCCTGGGCTGGCCACGGCTCCTTCAACATCGCACCGGCCAACAGCGCAGCCCCCACATCAGGAATCACCACCGTGTCGCAGCGGGATGGTCATCTGGATGTGTTCTGGGTCGGCCCCGACGGCTCCGTGAGAACCGACTGGTGGGACGGCGGCAGCGCAGCAGGCGCCTGGGGCGGACATGGCTCCTTCAACATCGCCCCCGCCAACAGCGCGGCCCCCAATTCAGCGATAACCACCGTGTCCCAGAAAGCCGGCCACCTCGACGTCTTCTGGATCGGCCCCGACGGCTCCGTCAGAACCCACTGGTGGGACGGCGCCAATGCAGCCGGCGCCTGGGCAGGCCATGGCTCCTTCAACATCGCACCGGCCAATAGCGCGGCCCCCACATCAGGAATCACCACCGTGTCCCAGAAAAACGGCCACCTGGACGTCTTCTGGATCGGCCCCGACGGCTCCGTCAGAACCCACTGGTGGGACGGCGGCAGCGCAGCAGGCGCCTGGTCCGGCCACGGCTCCTTCAACATCGCACCCCCCAACAGCGCCACCCCCAACTCAGCGATCAGCGCCGTATCCCAGAAAGAAGGCCACCTCGACGTCTTCTGGATCGGCACCGACGGATCCATCGGAACCGACTGGTGGGACGGCGCCAGCGCAGCAGGCGCCTGGTCCGGCCACGGCTCCTTCAACATCGCACCCCCCAACAGCGCAGCCCCGCAGTAGCGCAGGGAGGGTCCATGGCGACTGTCGAGAACAGAACCACTGGTGAACCGGCTTTCCACGGATTGTCCGACGGCGACAGCATCGCGGTCTTCGGCCAGGGCGGATCCGTAGGCGTCCGCGGAGACGGCGGCACGTGGCACGGCGTCGCCGGCATCAGTTCGAGCACGACCGGAGGCGCCGGGGTCCACGGCAGCAACACCGGGGCGAGAACAAGGCCGACGGCTCGGGAGTCGTCGGGCAGAGCCTCAACGGCGCGGGCGTGTTCGGCACCAGCAAGCACGGTCCCGCAGGAGTGTTCCAGGGGAGGGTGGCGGTCAACGGCGACCTCGAAGTCACCGGGGACATCCGGCTCGTCGGCGGCGACCTCGCCGAGCTCTTCGAGACGCGGCCCGCGGCCGCCTGCGAACCGGGCACCCTCATGAGCCTCGACGAGGACGGCCGGATCGCACCGAGCGACCGCGCCTACGACAAGAGGGCCATCGGGATCGTCGCCGGAGCCGGCACCTACCGGCCGGGGATGATCCTCGACTCCGGATGCGGTGAGGGCGCCCGGCCCATCGCCATGGTGGGCAAGACCTACTGCCGGGTCGACGCCTCCTTCGGGGCGATCGAGGTGGGCGACCTCCTCACCTCGTCCCCGACCCCGAGGACCCCGACGAAGTCTGGATCGAGTTCCCGACCGGCCCCGTCACCGGCCCCATGGACGGCCGCGCGGTCCGGGAAGTCGACCTGCCCGCGAACGTGGTCCAGCGGTACGCCGGCACCGTGCTGGGCGGCTCCGTGGCAACATTTTCTGGGGGCCGGTGGACCAGCCCCGGCTCCACACCCACAACATCGTTCCGCACGGGGCGAACTACTCGGGGACGTTCACCACGGACCAGCCGCTGCGGCCCCGTACGGCGTACCGGTTCACCGTGCAGGTCACCAACGGCTTCGAGCACCGGACCGTCCCGTCCGAGGCCACCGTCACCAGCGCCGCGAACATCATCTCGGTGCGCCAGTTCCTCGGCGCGAGCGGGGTTCCCACCCCAACCGGCCTGCGCGGCCCCCTGCACGGCGCGCACAGCCTGCGAGGCGCCATGGGCTGACGTCCAAAAAAAGCTCGGGCGATGGACAACATGATGGGCCGGCTGCGGTTCAGCGAGTGGGTGTAGTGGGTAGTGATACCCCGTCGCATGAGTGGACACCGGACCCGACCTCCCGCCAGGGGGCCGGGTCCGGTCCGTTTGCCCGGGCCGTCACATTCGGCCGCCGGGATCCGTCAGTGAGGTGGCACCGACCCACCGGTGGACCGACGGAAGGACATCACCATGCTGACCAACATCATGTACGTCACGCTCTACGTCACCGACCAGGACCGCGCGCTGAGCTTCTACACGGAGCAGCTCGGCCTGGAGAAGCGCATCGACTACCCGGGACCCGACGGCCGCTTCCTCACCGTGGCCGTCCCGGGCAGCCCGGTGGAACTCATCCTGTGGTCCCACGCGGCGGCCGCGGGCCAGCCGGCCGAGGTGGTGCCGAACACCACGCCCGGCCCGGTCATCCTCGAATCGGACGACCTGCTGGAGGACTTCAAGGTGCTCCGCGACCGCGGGGTCACCTTCGACCGGGCTGAACCGGAGTCGTACCCGTACGGCGTCCGCATCGAGGCCGTGGACCCCGACGGCAACCGCATCTCCCTGCGCCAGCGCGGCTAGAGAGCCTCGACGAAGGCCGCGAAGGCGGTGCGGCCGACGGTGAACACGGGGCCGTTCGGGACCTTGGAGTCCCGAACGGCCACGAGGTGTGGCTGGGGGGCGACCTCGACGCAGTCGCCGCCAGTGTTGCCGCTGTACGAAGCCTTGCGCCAGGCGGCGGGGCCGAGCGGGGCGCATTCGACGCAGTCGCCGCCACCGGAGCCGCTGTACGACGCCTTACGCCATTGCGCACCCGCCAGGTTCAGGGTGGTATCCATAGCGCTCCTCCACTACTCGGGCAATAAGTGCCGCCGAGTCCTCCACTGAGAGCGCGTCGGCCTGCAAGCGAGCGTAACCGACCGAACGCTCCTTGATCACTTGCGGGTTGGCGGTCATGTGCCCGATGTCGTAGCTCTCGGCGTAGAAGAGGTCAGGGTCACTATCGAAGCGCAGGAGGTTGAACGACCCACGAGTTGCGCTGTGTTGGCCGGTCGAGAAGGGAAGCACCTGGATCTGCAGCCACTGCCGGTCACGGAAGGTCAACAGGTGGCGGAGTTGCTCTCGCATCACGTCCCGGCCTCCGACCTCCCGGAGCAGCGTCGCCTCGTCCAGCACGACCCAGACCGCAGGCGGGCACTCCTGATCCAGGATGCGCTGCCGGTCCAACCGGGCCGCGACGAGGTCGTCGAGGTTCTTGGGCCGGTCGGCGCCCAGCACCGCGCGCGCGTAGGCCTCCGTCTGCAGCAGCCCGTACACCACCTGAGCCTGGTAGGTGGAGATGTACGCCGCCCTCGCCTCCAGCTTGGCGTACGCCTGGAACCAGGACGGCAGCTGGCTCCTCAATACCAGCCCCACCAGGCGGCCGAACTGCCCATCCGTGCCCAGCGCCACATCCACCCGGTCCGAGAATTCCCGGGTCGGGATCCTCCGGGTGGTCTCGATCTGCCCGACCAGGGACCCGGTGCAGTAGATGATGTCGCCGAGTTCCGTCTGCTTCAGCCCGGCAGCCTCCCGCAGACGCCGTAGCTCTGCGCCGTAGTAGTCCAGCGGAGAGGCGTCGGGATCGAGTTCGCGAATACAGACCATGGGCGGTCACCCCCAAGTACACGCCGTGCGGCGTACGTTCCGGTCAGCGACCGAGCGTAACGACCCCACCGCACCCCGGTACCGGAAACCGGGCAACCGCCCACCAACGGGTTACGCCCTCGGCGCCGGGCAGACCTGCCAGGCCAGGTGGTAGAGCGTGTTCACGCTCGCGTCCGTGGAGTCCATGGCCATGAAATTGGTCGAGGTCGGGCTGGACGTCCCGGCGTTCACGCGCAGCTCCGTGTTGATGTTGAAGTTGCGCTGCTCGCCACAGGGGGCCCAGACCAGGTCGGAGTACTCGGTCTTGTCGGTCGACTGCCAGTTGTCGTCCAGCGGGCCCGTGAACTGGTGGCTGCGCTGGGTCGTCTGCGGCATGCCCTGGAAGTAGTAGCCCGCGCGTTCCTGCCCCGACGCGCCGCGCTGGAGGGAGGCGAAGCCGCGGTAGTCGGCCTGGACGATCGCGTAGGTGAAGCCGGACGGCACGTGCACGCGCAGGTTGAGCTGGCAGTTCTTGCGGAAGGCGGTGGGCGGGGCGCCAGGGCCGACCTGGGCGAGGTACTCGCTGTAGGTGACCGTGAAGGCCGTGTTGTCCGGCGCGACGGCGACCTGCGCGGTGCCTTCGCGGCAGCCGGAGCCGTTGACGGTGGCGAGTTCGATCACGATCTTGTCGGGCGGGACGGTGATCGGTGTCGCGTGGGCCGGGGCCGCGGTGACGAGCAGCGCGGCGGTCGCCGCGGCGGCGAGCAGGGTTCGGGACAGGGAAGGAGACATCGATGTCACTCCTGGCCGTGAGGTGGTGGTACGGGCGGGTTTCAGGCGGCCGGACACTGCTTCCACTCGAAGTGGTAGACGGTGTTGACGCTGCCGTCCGTCGAATCCATGCTCATGAAGTTCAGGGTCTGCGGGCTGGACGTGCCCGCGTAGACGCGGAGTTCGGTGTTGACGTTGAGGATGCGGTCCTCGCCGCAGGCGGCCCAGACGAGGTCGGCGTAACCGGTCTGGTCGCTGGACTGCCAGTTGTCCGAGTACGGGCCCCCGAACTGGTGGGTCGTACGGGCCGTCTGTGAGGCGCCCTGGAAGTAGTACCCGGCGCGCTCCTGCCCGTAGGCGCCGCGCTGGAGGCTGGCGAAGCCGCGGTAGTCGGCGCGGGCGATGGCGTAGGTGAAGCCCTGGGGGACGTGGACCCGTAGGGCGAGCTGGCAGTTCTTGCGGAATTCCGTGCCGCCCGCGCCCGCTCCGGTCTGGGCGAGGTAGTCGCTGTAGGTGACGGTGAAGGCGGTGTTGTCGGGCGAGGCGGCGACATCGGCCGTACCCAGGGGGCAGCCGGAGCCGTTCGCCCCGACCACCTCCACGGTGACCCGGCCGGGTGGCACGTAGGCGGTGTCGTCGGCCTGGGCGGTGGCGCTGGGGACGGCCACGGCCGTCAGGGTCAGGGCCGCGGCCCCGAGGGCCAGTCTGCGCAGGGGCATGTCCGGTACTCCGTCCGGTGGGTGCGCGTACGGATCCGGAATGCGGATCCGCCTTGGGCATGCACATGCCACCACGGCGGGGTCGGCCCGGTAAGGACGGGATACGGACAACGCCCCCGCCCCCGGCCCATCCCCGCCCCCCTGGCCCGAACCCACGCCTCCGCTCCCCGCCCGGACCTCCCCATCAGCGCACCACCCCGAGCCCGGGTCCGCCCCTCCCCCGGGAATGTCCGGAACCAAGGAGCGGTCCCCCAACTCCGCCAAACGGAGTGGCTCTTGATGCGATGGGGGGTGGCTCCGACTTTCGCCCAAGACCCCACCGCCGCCTACGAGCGGAGACCGTACGACCGCGTCGAGCAGAGCCAGAAGCCGGCCGAGGCGAGCAGTGTGACCAGTCCGGATGACGGCACGTCATGATGACTGCATGACAGACGAATCGATCGGCCCGCGCGCCATCGCCGACAGCTACCTCAACCAGGTTGCGGCGCACGACCCGCTGGAAGCCGCGTGGCTGGGCCTGCACCCGGGCGACGAGCGGCAGCCGGACCTCTCGCCGGAGGGCTTCGAGGCCCACGCCGAAATCGCCCGCCGTGCCCTCGCCGCCCTCGATGCCGCCCCGGTGACGGTCGACCCCGCCGAGCAGGCCTGTGCCCGGCTGCTGCGGGAGCGTCTCACCGCCGAGCTCGCCGTGCAGGACTCCGGTGACAACTTCCGCCAGCTGCGCGCGATCGGTGCACACGTCCACCAGGTGCGCGACATCTTCACCTTCATGCCCACCGCCACCGACGAGGACTGGGCCGCCGTGGCCGGAAGGCTGCGCAATCTCCCCGGTGCGCTCGACGGCTACCGGACGACCATCACCGAGGGGATCTCCCGCGATTTGCTCGCCGCTCCTCGGCAGGTGGCCGTGGTCATCAGCCAGCTCACCGCCTGGACCGGACAGACGGCTGGACGGCAGGCGGGCGGCGGCGGCGCCGGTTGGTTCGCCGACTTCGTCGCGGACGGCCCCGAGTCGCTGCGCACCGAACTGGACACCGCCGCCCTACGAGCCACCGCCGCAGTCGCGGAGTTCCGGGATTGGATGCGGGATACCTACGCCCCCGCCGCCGCCCGCACGCCGGACGCCGTCGGCCGCGAGCGCTACCTGCGCGCCGTCCGCTACTGCACCGGTGCCGACCTCGACCTGGACGAGGCCTACGAGTGGGCCTGGAGCGAGTTCCACGGGACGCTTGCCGAGATGCGGATCGAGGCCGACC
Organism: Streptomyces sp. NBC_00536; assembly: GCF_036346295.1. Taxonomy (NCBI): domain Bacteria; kingdom Bacillati; phylum Actinomycetota; class Actinomycetes; order Kitasatosporales; family Streptomycetaceae; genus Streptomyces; species Streptomyces sp. NBC_00536. The sequence goes on from NZ_CP107819.1 coordinate 2,135,591, forward strand.
GCGTCCTGCCCGGCTCGACTCCTCTGGAAGCCATGCACCACCTTGAGCAGCACGGCCACGCGGTCAAGGGCGAGGAGGGCATCCGCGACTGGCTGCAGCGGATCATGGACGAGGCGATCGACGCCCTCGACGGCCACCACTTCGACTTCGCCGACCCGATACGCAAGGTCGAGTCCCTGATCGCACCTGCAGGGAGCGTCGGGGGGCCCTACTACTCGGGCCCCAGCCTCGACTTCAGCCGCCCCGGCCGGACCTACCTGCCCACCCTCGGCCGGGAGTCCTTCCCGACCTGGCAGCTCGTCAGCACCTGGTACCACGAGGGCGTGCCCGGCCACCACCTGCAGCTCGCCCAGTGGGTCGCCATGGCCGACCGGCTGAGCCGCTACCAGGCCACGCTGGGCATCGTCAGCGCCAACATCGAGGGCTGGGCACTGTACGCCGAGCGGCTCATGGACGACCTGGGGTACTTCGCCGACCCGGGCTATCGCATGGGCTTCCTGGACGAGCAGATGCTGCGGACCATCCGGGTGATCATCGACATCGGCATGCACCTGCGCCTCACCATCCCCGCCGACTCCGGCTTCCACCCCGGCGAGCGCTGGACTCCGGCGCTGGCCACGGAGTTCATGGCCACCTACAACGGCACCCCCGCCGAGGAGCGGATCGGCCAGATCGACCGTTACCTGGGCTGGCCGGGCCAGGCCATCGGATACAAGCTCGGCGAACGCGCCTGGCTGGCGGGTCGAGAAGCCGCCCAGCGGCGCCAGGGGGCCTCCTTCGACCTCAAGACCTGGCACATGAAGGCGCTCTCCCAGGGTTCCCTGGGCCTCGACGATCTGGTCGACAACCTCGCGGCGCTGTAGCCCCGACGCGGGGCTTCGGCGTAGTCGCGGGCGGTGTGCCGGAGTCGGCGGCCATGTTCGTTCTGCCGGCCAGGCGGAGGGCGCCGATGGCGAGGTTGCGCCAGGTGGCCATTGCGCGAGGTGCGGTGCCGGTCCGCAACGTCTTCGGCGAACGTCACATCCCTGGGCACCGGCAACCACTCGGGGTGGTTCAGCTACGCGCCCACCAAGGGTGACGTGCGGGTGCAGCCGTTCAGCAAGAACCAGACCCTGACGGGCAAGTTCTACCCGCTCCGGCACATCCACGTGGACGGCTGAGCCGACGCCAAACCAGCCTGCCCGGTGTTTGAGGGCCGCCTCATCAGCCCGCCCGGCGTTTGAGGGCCCCGGCCCGGGGGCCGATTCCAGCCTGCCCGGCGTTTGAGGGCCCGCCGGAGGCGACGCCAGCCCCGTACAACGGGTGCGCCTCAAACGCCGGGCGGCTCTGCCCTCCGGGGGCGCCTCAAACGCCGGCGAGGCTGGGGGTGGCCTGGCGGGGCTGGCGCGGCCGTGCGCTACCGGGCCCCGTACACCGGGTGCGGGGGCTCGGAGGCGGAGAGGAGTTTCGCGGCCGCCTCGCCCGCTTCCGCGGGGGTCCAGCGGGACCCGCGGTCGGCGGTGGGGCCCGGGCGCCAGCCCTCCATTACGGTGATACGGCCGCCTTCTGATTCGAAGACTCGGCCCGTGACCCCCGCCGAGGCGTCGGAGCCGAGCCACACCACCAGCGGGGAGACGTTCTCCGGGGCCATCGCGTCGAAGGCTCCGGGGAGAGGGGCCGCCATGGTGTCCGCGAAGGCCGCCTCCGTCATCCTCGTCCGCGCCGCCGGGGCTATCGCGTTGACCTGGACCCCGTACCGCCCCATCTCCGCCGCCGCGACCAGGGTCAGGCCGAGGATCCCCGCCTTGGCCGCGCTGTAGTTGCCCTGGCCGACGGAGCCCAGCAGCCCGGCCCCGGACGAGGTGTTGACGACCCGGGCCGCCACCTCGCGGCCCGCCTTGGACTCGGCCCGCCAGTGCGCCGCCGCGTGCTTGAGCGGCAGGAAGTGCCCCTTCACGTGGACCCGCATGACCGCGTCCCAGTCGTCCTCGTCCAGGTTCACGAGCATCCGGTCCCGCAGGAACCCGGCGTTGTTGACCAGCGTGTCGAGCCGCCCGAAGGCGTCGAGCGCGCACTCGACCAGCGAGGCCGCGCCCCCGGCCGTCGCGATGTCCCCGCCGTGGGCCACCGCCTCGCCGCCCAGCGCGCGGATCTCCGCCACCACCAGCGCGGCCGGGCTGTCCGGCCCCGGCAGGCCGTCGAGGCCGACCCCGAGGTCGTTGACGACGACCCGCGCCCCCTCCGCCGCGAAGGCCAGCGCGTGGGCCCGGCCCAGCCCCCGCCCCGCGCCCGTCACGATCACTACCCGGTCAGCGGCAATGCCCATGTCAGTTCTCCTTGGTGTCCGTGTTCGTGTCCTTGTTTGCGGTGGCGGCGTCCAGGAAGGCGGGGCGTTCGCCGCCGCCGTGCAGCAGCAGGCTCGCGCCGCTCACGTACGCGGCTCGGTCGGAGGCCAGGAAGACGGCCGCCGCGCCCACGTCGGAGGGTTCGGCGAGGCGGCCGAGCGGGACGGTGGCGCCGACGGCCGCGATCCCGCTCTCGTCCCCGTAGTGCAGGTGGGACAGTTCGGTGCGGACCATGCCCAGCACCAGGGTGTTGACGCGTACGTCGGGGGCCCATTCGACGGCCATCGAGCGGGCCAGGTTCTCCAGCCCGGCCTTCGCGGCCCCGTAGGCGGCGGTGCCCGGCGAGGGGCGGGTGCCGCTGACGCTGCCGATCATGACCACCGAGCCGCCTGCCGAGCCGCCCGCCGGGCCGCCCGCCTCCCGCAGGAACGGGTACGCGGCGAGCGAGGCGGTCATCGGGGCGGTCAGGTTGAGGGCGAGGACCCGCGCGTGCCGTTCCGCCTCGCCCTCGCCGAGCAGCCGGTAGGGGGTGCCGCCCGCGTTGTTGACCAGGCAGTCGAGGCGCCCGTACCGCTCGGCGACGGCCGCGAAGAACTCCCCCACCGCCGCCGGATCGCGCAGGTCGAGGGCCTGGAAGAGGGCCTCGCGACCGTCCGCCACCACCGGCTCGTCCGGGGGGCGGCGGGCGCATACGACGACCCGCGCGCCCGCCGCGAGGAACGACCGGGCGATCCCGGCGCCGACGCCCCGGGTGCCGCCGGTGACGACGACGACCCTCCCGTCCAGCTCCATGGGCTGCTACCTTCCTCCCCTAACAAACGTTTGGTGGAAAGGTAGCTGATCCGCTCATGGGTGTCTCCACCTCAAGCCCCGGCAAGGGCATCGCACTCGTCACAGTCGACTACCCACCGGTCAACGCCCTGCCCGTACAAGGCTGGTACGACCTCGCCGACGCCCTGCGCGCCGCGGGCCGCGACCCCGAGGTCCGCTGCGTGGTCCTGGCCGCCGAGGGCCGCGGCTTCAACGCGGGCGTCGACATCAAGGAGATGCAGCGCGACACCGGGCACGGCGCGCTCATCGGCGCCAACCGCGGCTGCTACGAGGCCTTCGCGGCCGTGTACGAATGCGAGGTCCCGGTGGTCGCCGCCGTGCACGGCTTCTGCCTGGGCGGCGGCATCGGCCTGGTCGGCAACGCGGACGCGATCGTCGCCGGCGACGACGCCACCTTCGGGCTGCCGGAGCTGGACCGGGGCGCGCTCGGCGCGGCCACCCACCTGTCCCGGCTGGTCCCCCAGCACCTGATGCGCGCCCTGTACTACACCTCGCGCACCGCGACGGCCGCCGAACTGCACGCGCACGGCTCGGTGTGGAAGGTGGTTCCGCCGGGCGCCCTGCGCGCGGCGGCCCTGGAGCTGGCCGCCGAGATCGCGCTCAAGGACGGCTATCTGATCCGCCTGGCCAAGGCGGCGATCAACGGCATCGACCCCGTGGACGTGCGGCGCAGCTACCGCTTCGAGCAGGGCTTCACCTTCGAGGCCAATCTCAGCGGGGTCGCCGACCGGGTCCGCGACACCTTCGGAGGCGAGGAGCGCTGATGAGCGACAAGACCGACAAGATCATGTCCCCCGAAGAGGTGGTCGGGCGGCTGCGCAGCGGAATGACGGTCGGGATCGGCGGCTGGGGTTCGCGCCGCAAGCCGATGGCCCTGGTCAGAGCACTGCTCCGGTCCGAGATCACCGATCTCACCGTGATCTCCTACGGCGGGCCCGACGTCGGCCTGCTGGCCGCGGCCGGGAAGATCCGCAAGCTGGTGGCCGCCTTCACCACCCTCGACTCCATCCCCCTCGAACCCCACTTCCGGGCCGCCCGCGAACGCGGCGCCTTCGACCTCACCGAGATCGACGAGGCCATGTTCATGTGGGGCCTGACCGCCGCCGCGAACCGGCTGCCCTTCCTCCCCGTCCGGGCCGGCCTCGGCTCCGACGTGATGCGGGTCAACCCCGAGCTGCGCACGGTCACCTCCCCCTACGCCGACGGCGAGGAGTTCGTCGCCGTACCCGCCCTGCGCATGGACGCGGCCCTGGTCCACGTGAACCGCGCCGACCGCGCGGGCAACGGCCAGTACCTGGGCCCCGACCCGTACTTCGACGACCTCTTCTGCGAGGCAGCCGACACGGCGTACGTCTCCTGCGAACGCCTCGTCGAGACCGCCGAGCTGACCCGCGCGGCCGCCCCGCAGACCCTGCTGATCAAGCGGCACTCGGTCACCGGGGTCGTCGAGACCCCGCACGGCGCGCACTTCACCACCTGCGCCCCCGACTACGAGCGCGACGAGCCCTTCCAGAAGGCGTACGCCGCCGCGGCCGCCGATCCGGCCGCCTGGGCGGAGTTCACCGCCCGCTTCCTGTCCGGCAACGAGAAGGCCTACCAGTCCGCCGTCCAGGCCTGGCACGAGGAGCAGCAGTGACGACCCCAGCGACAGCAGCGACTTCCGCGGCCACCCGCGCCGACCACTGCGTGATCGCCTGCGCCGAGGCCTGGCGGGACAACGGCGAGGTGCTCGCGAGCCCCATGGGCCTGATCCCCTCCATCGGCGCCCGGCTCGCCCGCCGCACCTTCTCCCCCGACCTGCTGCTGACCAACGGCGAGGCGTTCCTGGTCGGCCCGGACGGGGCCATCGAGGGCTGGCTGCCCTACCGCCAGCACCTGGCCATGGTCACCGGCGGCAAGCGGCACGTGATGATGGGCGCGAGCCAGATCGACCGGTTCGGGAACCAGAACATCTCCTGCATCGGCGACTGGGAGCAGCCCGCCCGGCAGCTGCTCGGCGTGCGCGGGGCCCCCGTCAACACCCTGAACAATCCGGTGAGTTACTGGATCCCCAAGCACTCCTCGCGGGTGTTCGTGGAGCGCGTGGACATGGTCTCGGGCGTGGGCTACGACCGCGCCGCCGCGGCGGGCCCCTCCGCGACCCGCTTCCACCGCATCCCGCGCGTGGTGACCAACCTCGGCGTGTTCGACTTCGAGACCCCGGACCGCTCGATGCGGATCGCCTCCCTGCACCCGGGGGTGACGGTCGAGGAGGTCCGCGCGGCCACCGGCTTCGACCTCACGGGGATCAGCGAGGGGGAATGCGCGTACACCCGCGAGCCGACCGCCGCCGAACTGCGCCTGATCCACGAGGAACTCGACCCGCGCGCCACCCGCCTGCGCGAGGTGCCCGCGTAATGGAGGCCGCGATGGAGGCCTCGATGGACACCGTGACGGAGACCGGATGGAGACCGTGATGGAGACCGCCCTCACCAAGCTCGTCGGCATCGAGCACCCCATCGTCCAGACCGGCATGGGCTGGGTCGCGGGCCCGCGCCTGGTGTCCGCCGCCGCCAACGCCGGCGCGCTCGGCATCCTGGCCTCCGCCACGATGACCGTCGACCAGCTGCGCAGCGCGGTGCAGGAGGTCAAGTCCCGTACGCAGGCACCCTTCGGGGTCAATCTGCGCGCGGACGCCGGGGACGCGGCCGAGCGGGCGCAGCTGATCATCGACGAGGGGGTGCGCGTCGCGTCCTTCGCGCTCGCGCCGTCCAGGGAGCTGATCGCGCGGCTCAAGGACGCGGGCGTGGTGGTCATCCCGTCCATCGGGGCGCGCCGGCACGCGGAGAAGGTCGCGGCCTGGGGCGCGGACGCCGTGATCGTGCAGGGCGGGGAGGGCGGCGGGCACACCGGGGACGTGGCCACGACCGTACTGCTGCCGCAGGTCGTGGACGCGGTGGACATCCCGGTGATCGCCGCGGGCGGCTTCCGCGACGGGCGCGGTCTGGTCGCCGCCCTCGCCTTCGGGGCGGCGGGCATCGCGATGGGCACCCGGTTCCTGCTGACCTCCGATTCGACCGTCCCGGACCCGGTCAAGGCGCGCTACCTCGCGGCGGGCGTCAAGGACGTCACGGTGACGACGGCCGTGGACGGGCTGCCGCACCGGATGCTGCGCAGCGAGCTGGTCATCTCCCTGGAGCGGGCGGGCCGTACCCGGGCGCTGGCCAAGGCGGTCCGGCACGCGGCGGCCTTCCGCCGGATCTCGGGGCTGAGCTGGCCGCAGATGGTCCGCGACGGGCTCGCGATGAAACACGGCAAGGACCTGTCCTGGAGCCAGGTCCTGCTCGCCGCCAACACCCCCATGCTCCTCAAGGCGTCCATGGTCGAGGGCCGTACGGACCTCGGCGTCATGGCATCCGGCCAGGTCGCGGGCGTGATCGAGGACCTTCCGTCCTGTGCGGAACTCGTCGCCCGCGTCATGGCCGAGGCACACGCAGTGCTCCGCGCCCTGCCTCCGGCAGGGTGATCCCCCTTCTCCCCCTCAGGAGTCGCATCGATGAGCCGTGCCCGAATCCGCCTGGCGGCGACCGGAGTGCTTCTCTCCGCGCTCGCCGTCGGCACCCTGCCCGTCGGCGCCGCGTACGCCGCGCCGACGGCCACCGCCCGGCACCAGCAGCACCCGTACCCGTACCCGTACCCGTACCAGCAGCAGCTGGCGGAAACGATCCGCCAGATCCCCCTCCAGGGCGCGGTCAACGTCCGTGACATCGGCGGGTACCGCACCCTCCTCGGCGGCCAGGTCCGCCAGGGCCTCGTCTACCGTTCCGACGCGCTGAGCAAGCTGACCGACGCGGACCTCACCACGGTCTCCGGTCTCGGCCTCACGAAGGTCGTCGATTTCCGCATCCCCATGGAACTCCAGTACGACGGCGCCGACCGGCTGCCCGCCGGGCTGACCCCCACGTCGCGCCAGGTCAGCGACCTGGGCCTGTACGGGACCCTGGTCGGCGCCATCGCCACCGGCGACCCGGTCAAGCAGGAGCAGATCCTCGGCGGCGGCCGCGCCGAGGCCTACATGCGCGACATCTACCGCACCTTCGTCACCAGCCCCGACAGCCGGGCGCAGTTCGCGGCGACCCTGCGGGAGATCGCGGACGGCGCGCAGGGACCGCTGCTCTACCACTGCACCTCCGGCAAGGACCGGACGGGCTGGATGAGCTACGTCCTCCTGCGGGCCCTGGCCGTGCCGCAGCCCACGGCCGAGCGCGACTACCTGGCCTCGAACACCTTCCGCGCGGCGTACGACGCCCAGGTCCGGGCGGGGCTCAAACAGTCCGGCCGGATGCAGAACCCGGACCTGCTGATCCCGCTCCAGGAGGTCCGCCAGGACTACCTGGACTCGGCGACGGCGCAGCTGGAGGCCGACTACGGGAGCTTCTACGGCTATCTGACGGACGGCCTCGGGCTGGACCTGAAGACCCTGGCGAAGCTCCAGACGAAGCTGGTCCGGTCGTAGGACCCGGCCGGGAACGCGAGAACGCCGGGCAGCGCATCATGCGCTGCCCGGCGTTCTCGTCGTACAGGTACTGGATCGTCAGGCGCTGGGACGGCCCGAACCGGCGCCGCCGCCGGTCGCGCGGCGACGGCCCTGGCCGAAGCCCTGGCTCGCGCCCTGGGCGCCGCCACCGGTGCGGGTGCGGGCGGACGCGCCGCCCGCCGCGCCGGAGCCACCGCTGCGGCGGCCCTGGCCACCGGCGGCGGAGCCGCCGGAGGGCGCGGAGACGCCGGCCGTGCCGCGGGCGCGGCGCGGACGCTCGCCCGAGCCCGACGCGGAACCGGAGCCGGCGCCCTGCGGGCCGCCGGAGCGACGGCGCGCGCCCTGGCCGCCACCGCTCTTGGTGCCGGTGCGGGGCTTGGCCGGGGTGGGCTGCGGCACCTCCATCACGACGGGGATGCCGGAGGGCACGCGGGCGCCGGTGAGGCGGACCAGTTCCTCGTCCGAGGAGCGGATCTGCGCGGTGCGGGGGTTGATGCCCGCGTCCGACATGAGCCGGGTCATCTCGCGCTTCTGCTCGGGCAGGACCAGCGTGATCACGCTGCCGGACTCACCGGCGCGGGCGGTACGGCCGCCGCGGTGCAGGTAGTCCTTGTGGTCGGTCGGCGGGTCCACGTTGACGACGAGGTCGAGGTCGTCGATGTGGATGCCGCGGGCCGCGACGTTGGTGGCGACCAGGGCGGTCACCTCGCCCGTCTTGAACCAGTCGAGGGTGCGGTTGCGCTGCGGCTGCGAGCGGCCGCCGTGCAGGCCGGAGGCGCGGACGCCGTCCGCGAGGAGCTTCTTGACCATGCGGTCGACCCCGCGCTTGGTGTCGACGAACATGATCACCCGGCCGTCGCGAGCGGCTATACGCGTCGCCACGGCCTTCTTGTCGGTCTCGTCCATGACGTACAGGACGTGGTGCTCCATCGTGGTGACGGCGCCGGCCGACGGGTCCACGGAGTGCGAGACCGGGTCGTCCAGGAACATCTTGACCAGTTTGTCGACGTTCTTGTCCAGGGTCGCGGAGAAGAGCATCCGCTGACCGCCGGGCTCGACCTGCTTGAGCAGCGCGGTGACCTGCGGCATGAAGCCCATGTCGGTCATCTGGTCGGCTTCGTCGAGGACCGTGATCGAGACCTGGTCGAGGGTCGCGTCGCCGCGCTCGATGAGGTCCTTCAGGCGGCCGGGGGTGGCGACGAGGACCTCGGCGCCGCGGCGCAGGGCGCCGGACTGCCGGTTGATCGACATGCCGCCGACGACGGTGGTGATGCGCAGGTTCACGGCGGTGGCGTACGGCGTCAGCGCGTCCGTCACCTGCTGGGCCAGCTCACGGGTCGGTACGAGGACCAGCGCGAGCGGCGCCTTCGGCTGGGCGCGGCGGCCGGCCGTACGGGCCAGCAGGGCCAGGCCGAAGGCGAGGGTCTTGCCGGAGCCGGTGCGCCCGCGGCCGAGGAGGTCACGGCCCGCGAGGGAGTTCGGGAGGGTGGAGGCCTGGATCGGGAACGGCTCGGTGACACCCTGCGCGGCGAGGGTCTTCAGCAGCGCGGCGGGCATGTCGAGGTCCGCGAAGGCGGCCACCGGGGGGAGGGCCGGAGCGATCGGGTCCGGCATGGTGAATTCCTGCGGCCGGGCAGGCTGGGCGGAACCGCCCTTGGGCCGGCCGCCGCCAGCCTTCGGACGTCCCTGAGCAGCACCCCGACCCCTGACGGGACGGCGGCTGGGACGTGCGGAGCTGGAGCTGGTCATGCGGGAAAGCCCTCCTGGAACCGGCAGAAACAAGCGACGTAACAACACACAGGCCGGGGCCCGCACCTCACGGTGCGGACCCCGGCCGTGCGAAGAGCGTCAGGCAGGCAGGATGTTCTCGGCCTGCGGGCCCTTCTGGCCCTGGGTGACCTCGAAGGACACGCGCTGGCCCTCCTGGAGCTCACGGAAGCCCTGGGTGGCGATGTTCGAGTAGTGCGCGAAGACGTCCGGGCCGCCGCCGTCCTGCTCGATGAAGCCGAAGCCCTTTTCCGAGTTGAACCACTTCACGGTGCCAAGTGCCATTTTTAAATCTCCTGAATAGGTGGCAAGGGCCCCATCCGGAGAATGCCGGAAACAATAAAAGCGCCTGAGGAGCAATCCCGTCAGGCGCACATAAAGTTCATGGGTACCACAACTGCAACGTCTCCAACGTACCACAGGAAGGCCGGGGATCTTCGCCGCGAGTGTGTGACCAACATCGCTGTGTCGCGCCCCGGCGGGCCGCCGGGGCGCGCGGGCGGTCGGAGCGCGGTCAGAGCCGTTCGATGATGGTCACGTTGGCCTGACCTCCGCCTTCGCACATCGTCTGGAGTCCGTAGCGGCCCCCGGTGCGCTCCAGCTCGTGCAGCAGCGTCGTCATCAGCTTGACCCCGGTGGCCCCCAGCGGGTGCCCCAGGGCGATCGCTCCGCCGTTGACGTTCACCCGTTCGGGATCCGCTCCGGTCGCCTTCAGCCAGGCGAGGACCACCGGCGCGAAGGCCTCGTTGATCTCCACCAGGTCGATGTCGGCCAGCGACATCCCGGTCTTCTTCAGTGCGTACGCCGTCGCGGGGATCGGTGCGGACAGCATCCGGATGGGGTCCTCGCCGCGGACCGAGAGGTGGTGGATGCGGGCGCGCGGGGTGAGGCCGTGTTCGGCGACGGCCCGCTCCGAGGCGATGAGCATCGCGGCGGCGCCGTCGGAGACCTGGGAGGAGACGGCCGCGGTGATGGTGCCGCCCTCCACGACGGGCTTCAGGCCCGCCATCTTCTCCAGGGTGGTGTCCCGGCGCGGGCCCTCGTCGGTGCGGACGTCCCCGTAGGCGACGGTCTCGCGCGCGAAACGGCCCTCGTCGATGGCGCGCAGCGCCCGCTGGTGCGAGCGCAGGGCGAACTCCTCCATGTCGAGGCGGGAGATCCCCCACTTCTCGGCGATCAGCTGGGCGCCGTGGAACTGGTTGACGGGGGCGTCGCCGTAGCGGGCGCGCCAGCCCGCGGAGCCCGCGTAGGGGCCCTCGGTGAGGCCGAGCGGTTCGGCGGCCTGCCGGGAGGCGAAGGCGATCGGGATCATCGACATGTTCTGGGTGCCGCCCGCGACCACCAGGTCCTGGGTGCCGGACAGGACGCCCTGCGCCGCGAAGTGGACGGCCTGCTGGGAGGAGCCGCACTGGCGGTCGACGGTGACGCCGGGGACCTCCTCGGGCAGCCCCGCGGCCAGCCACGCGGTCCGGGCGATGTCACCGGCCTGCGGGCCCACCGTGTCGAGGCAGCCGAAGACCACGTCCTCGACGGCGGCCGGGTCCACCCCGGACCGCTCCATGAGGGCCTTGAGGACATGGGCGCCGAGGTCCGCCGGGTGGACCCCGGACAGGCCTCCCTTGCGGCGGCCCACGGGGGTGCGTACCGCGTCGACTATGTAGGCCTCGGGCATCGGGACTCCTTGGTGAGGGTTCAGGTACGGAGCGCGATCCCGTCCAGGACCATCGAGAGGTACTGGCGGGCGATCTCCTCGGGGCTGTGCTGGCCGCCCGGCCGGTACCAGGACGCCGCCACCCACACCGTGTCGCGCACGAAGCGGTAGGTGAGGCGGATGTCCAGGTCGGCGCGGAAGACCTCGGCGGCGACCCCCCGCTCCAGCGTCCCCAGCCACGCCTTCTCGAATTTGACCTGCGAGTCCGAGAGGTAGTGGAAGCGGGGCTGCGCGGACAGGTGCCGGGCCTCCTTCTGGTAGATCGCGACGGCGGCGCGGTGCCGGTCGATCTCCCGGAAGGATTCGGTGACGAGGGCCTCGATGGTCTCCCTGGGGCCGAGCCCGGCGTCGAGCACGGTGTCGTAGCCCTGCCACAGCTCGTTCAGGAAGGTCGAGAGGATCTCGTCCAGCATCGATTCCTTGGAATCGAAGTGGTAGTAGAGGCTGCCGGCGAGCATCCCGGCGGCGTCGGCGATCTTGCGGACGGTGGTGGCGTTGTAGCCCTGGGCGGCGAAGACCTCGGCGGCTACGGCGAGGAGTTCCCGCCGGCGTTCCGGCGAGGCCGTCACCTGCTGCTTCTTCTGGTTCGTTGGCACGCGCCCATTGTGGTCCCCGTGGTTCCCGTGGTCCTACGCCGTCCTGAGCCGCCCCTTGCCGTCCCTTGCCGCCCTACGCCGTCCTACGCGTGCTGGCTGCTGACCGATACGGTCTCGCCGGTCATGTACGACGCGTAGCCGCTGGCCAGGAACACGATGACGTTGGCGACCTCCCACGGCTCGGCGTAGCGCCCGTAGGCCTCCCGCGCCGTCAGCTCGTCCAGGAGTTCCGCGCTGGTGACCTTCACCAGGTGCGGGTGCATGGCGAGGCTGGGGGCGACCGCGTTGATCCGTACGCCGAACTCCGCGGCCTCCAGGGCCGCGCAGCGGGTCAGCGCCATCACCCCGGCCTTGGCGGCGGCGTAGTGGGCCTGGCCGCTCTGGGCGCGCCAGCCGATGACGGAGGCGTTGTTGACGATCACCCCGCCGTTGCCCGCCGCCCGGAGCGAGCGCAGGGCGGCGCGGGTGCAGCGGAAGGTGCCGTTCAGGGTGACGTCGAGGACCCTGGTCCACTGCTCGTCGGTCATGTCGACGAGGGCGGCGGTACCGCCCAGACCGGCGTTGTTGACGACGATGTCCAGGCCGCCGTGGGTGCGTTCGGCGAGCGTGAACAGGGCCGTGACCTGCTCCTCGTCGGTGACGTCGCAGGGCAGGGAGGTGACCCGGTCGGCGCCGAACTCGGCGGCGAGCGCCTCCTCGGTCTCCTTGAGGCGGCGGGCGTGCGCGTCGCCGATGACGATACGGGCCCCCTCCTCCAGGAAGCGGCGGGCGGTGGCCCCGCCGATCCCGGCCCCGGCCGCCGCGGTGATCACGGCCGCGCGGTCCGTCAGCAGCCCGTGCCCGGCGACGTACCGGGGAGCGGTGGCGTTCATGCACGGACCTCCTTGCGGAACTCCTCGACGCTGCTCATGGGCGTACGTTAACCTACCAAACACTTGTTAGGGAAGGATGTTCCGGGATGGACCTGACCCACACACCCGAAGTGACCGCGTTCCGGGCCAAGGCCCGCGCCTGGCTGCGCGCCAACGTCCCCGACGCGCCGCTCCCCTCGCTGGAGACCGCCGAGGGCTTCGCCGCGCACCGGGAATGGGAGGCGCGCCTGGCCGCCGACCGCTGGTCGGTGGTGTCCTGGCCCGAGGAGTACGGCGGCCGGGGCGCGGACATCGTGAAGTGGCTGGTCTTCGAGGAGGAGTACTTCGCCGCCGGGGCGCCCGGCCGGGTCTCGCAGAACGGCATCAACCTCCTCGCCCCCACCCTCTTCGACCACGCGAGCCCCGAGCAGCGGGCCCGCGTCCTGCCCCCGATGGCGAGCGGCGAGGTGATCTGGGCGCAGGCCTGGTCGGAGCCCGAGTCCGGCTCCGACCTCGCCTCCCTGACGTCCCGCGCGGAGCGCACGGACGGCGGCTGGCTGCTGTCGGGGCAGAAGACCTGGTCCTCGCGGGCCGCCTTCGCGGACCGCGCCTTCGGCATCTTCCGCACGGACCCGGAGGCCGCGAAACCCCACCAGGGGCTGACCTACCTGATGTTCGGGCTGCGGGCGCCGGGGGTGACCGTACGGCCCATCGGGCGCCTCGACGGGAAGCCCGCCTTCGCCGAACTGTTCCTGGACCGGGTGTTCGTCCCCGACGAGGACGTGATCGGCGAGCCGGGGCAGGGCTGGCGGATCGCGATGTCCACGACGGGCAACGAGCGCGGGCTCACCCTGCGCTCCCCCGGCCGCTTCCTGGCCGCGGCGGACCGTCTCACCCGGTTGTGGCGGGAGCGGGCCGACCCGGCCGACACGGCGCTGCGCGACCGGGTCGCCGACGCCGTGATCGGGGCGCGCGCCTACGAACTGTTCACCTGGACCAACGCCTCCCGGTTCGCGGCGGGCCAGACGATCGGCGCCGAGTCCAGCCTGAACAAGGTGTTCTGGAGCGAATACGACATCGCCCTGCACGAGAGCGCGCTGGACCTGCTCGGCGCGGACGGGGAACTCGCCGACGGGCCGTGGGCGGAGCCGTGGATCTTCTCGCTGGCCGGGCCGGTCTACGCGGGCACCAACGAGATCCAGCGCGACATCATCGCCGAGCGGCTGCTCGGCCTCCCGAAGGGCCGCCGCTGATGCGCTTCCTGCCGACCGACGAGCAGTCGGACTTCACCCGCACCCTGCGCGGTCTGCTGGCCGCCGCGGCCGTCCCCGCCGTCGTACGGTCCTGGTCCGCCGGGGCGTACGGGCCCGGCCGGGCCCTGTGGACCCGGCTCGCGGACACCGGACTGTTCGCGCTGGCCGCGCCGCAGGAGTACGAAGGCCTCGGCGCCCTCCCGGTGGAACTGGCCCTGGGCTTCGTGGAACTGGGCCGCGCGGCGGTGCCGGGGCCGCTGGCGGAGACGGTGGGGGCGGTGGTGCTGCTGTCGGAGCTGGGGGACGGGGCCCTGGCCAAACGCTTCCTCCCGGCCCTCCTCTCGGGCGAGGCACTGGCCACGGTGGTCCTGGCGGACGGCGGCCCGTACGCGGTGGACGCCTCGGCCACCGACCACACCTTCACGGTGTCGGCGACCGGCGAACTACGCCTCGCGGCACCCGGGCCGGTGTCGGAACTGGCCTCCCTGGACCCCGCCCGGCACCTCTCGCGCCCCGCCCCCGGAGGCGAACTCCTGGCCACGGGCCCCCGGGTGACGGCGGCGGCCGCTGTGGCCCTCCACTGGGCCCGGCTCATGACTGCGGCGCAGAGCCTGGGCGTGGGTGAGGCGCTGCTCGCCCGGACCGTGGAGTACGCGAAGCAGCGCACGCAGTTCGGGGTGCCGATCGGGTCCTTCCAGGCGGTGAAGCACCGCCTGGCGGACACCCTCCTCGCCCTGGAGTTCGCCCGGCCGCTGGTGTGGGCCGCGGCCCTGAGCCTGGCCCCCTGGGAGATCGCCGCCGCGAAGGTCTCCGCCGGGGAGGCGGGCTACCGGGCGGCCCTGTCGGCCCTCCAACTCCACGGCGCGGTCGGCTACACCGAGGAACTCGACCTCTCCCTCTGGCTCCGCAAAGCCCGCCCCCTCCGCGACGCCTGGGGCTCCCCGTCAACCTGCCGAGCGGAGGTCCTGACCCCGGCCCTCAATCGCCGGACGGGCTGAAAATGCCCGGCATACCCAGCCTCGCCGGCGTTTGAGGCGCGGGTCTGGGCGGAGCCCAGGACGACGGCCCGCGGCCGAGCACCAACGTCGCCTGCGGCTGGGCGTCCCGGGCTCCGCCCGGACCCGGTCCTCAAACGCCGGACGGGCTGAAAATGCCCACCTCCAGCCCCGCCGGAGGAACGGCAGCGGCCACCCCAGCCCCGCCGGCGTTTGAGGCGCGGGTCTGGGCAGAGCCCAGGACGACGGCCCGCGGCCGGGCACCCCAGGGCTCCGCCAGGACACGGCCTCAGGCAGCGGCCCGGCGGTGGTACGTCGCGGCCGCCGTGTTGAGGACGACGACCCCGGCGAAGCAACCGGCCGCCACCCCACCCGCCAGCGCGAGCAGCGCAGCGGCCCCCGCCCCGAACACCACCGCCTTGACGCCGAGTTGCGCGGCCAGCGGTACGGACCACCGGGCCTTGGGCGCCGCGAAGGCGCCCCACAGCACGGCGGCCCCGAGCGGAGCGACCACCGCCAGGGCCACGGCTCCGCCGACCGGCAGGTCACGCGTCGCGCCCCACCAGCCGAGCAGGACGAGGGCCACGACCTCCAGCAGGAAGGCGAGGCCCTCGTTGACGAGGAAGAGCGGGCGGGCCCGGCGGCGGGCGGTCGAGGACATGCGGCCACGATGACCCCTGGTTCAGGTCCGGGCAAGGCACAGGGTGGTCACGTATTCCTCCGTCACCGTCCCGTCGGGGAAGCGGCCGAGCAGCAGGGCACGCTCCGCGTCGAAGAACTCCCCGGCGACCCCGGGGCCCAGGACCAGGAAGGCGGAGTGACTGGCCAGGTTGGCGAGGTGCGTATCGAGGGGGATCCGGCGCGACCAGCGGACCTCCCGGGTGGTGAAGGGGAGTTCGGCAGGGAGGCCACGCGGGGCGATGCCCGGCTCCGCGGAGAAGAGGGCCGCCACCCGCCGGTCCTGGGCGTCGATCCAGGGGACGGACACGTCCAGGTCGTTCCACCACAGGGCGAGCGCCCCGCCGGGCCTCAGCACCCGCCGCGCCTCGGGGACGGACCGGGCGGGGTCGGTCCAGTGCCAGGCCTGGGCGTAGGTGAGGAGGTCGACGGAGCCGTCGGCCAGCGGCAGCCGGTCCCCGTCCCCCCGGACCAGCGGTATCCCGGGACGCGCCCGGCGGAATTCGGCCGCCATCCCGTCACCCGGCTCGACGCCGACGACCCGCGCCCCGCGCGCCTCCAGCAGCGCGCTGGCGATCCCGGTCCCGGCGCCCACGTCGGCGACCCGCGCCCCGTCCAGCGGCCGCCCGGCCAGCTCCTCGACGGCGTCGAACAACTCCGCCGGATACCCGGGCCGGTTGGCCCCGTAGAGCACGGCGGCGGCATCGAAGGAACGGGCCCGGGCCCGGACGTGGTCATCGCTCGGTGAGGTGGTCATCGCCCCATTATTCGCGGAACGCGTGCACGACCTCGATCTTCCCCACGAGGTGGGCGTTGAACTCGGGCAGCTCCTCGGCCGGGACCCACAGCTCCAGGATCGTCTCCCCGCCCGCCTGCTGGACCGGGTACCGGGCGAGGAACTCCGTGTCCACCTCGAAGCGGGTCACGAAGCCCGCCCCGTCGTGCTTGACGTTCCAGTCGCGGGCGATCCGGATCGCGTAGTCCTCGTTCAGGACCGGGTAGAAGATCGGCTGTTCGGGCAGCCGCGGCGGCCAGGCCCGCCAGTCGGCCGCGGCCACCAGCTCCAGCTCGACCGGCCCGGTCGGCCGCCACAAGGTTGTCGTAGTCGTCATCCCGCGACGATAGAAGGGGTCCGGGCCAGCCACTCGGCCGCCCCCGCGAGCCCCGCGCCCGCGCCGCTCACTGGGTGGTCATCCCGCCGTCGACGGTGAACTCCGCGCCCGTGATGTAGGCGGAGGCGTCCGAGCACAGGAACCGCACCAGCTCGCCGACCTCCTCCGGGCGCCCCATCCGCCCCAGCGGCAGGTGTGACCAGTCCCGGCCCTCCACCGCCCGGGCGACCATCGGCGTGTCGATCGCGCCCGGGTGCACGGAGTTGACCCGGATCCCGTCCCCGGCCAGGTCGAGGGCGGCCGACCGGGTCAGCCCGCGCAGGGCGAACTTGGTGGAGCCGTAAGCCGCGTGGCCGGGTATCCCGACCAGGCCGGCGGTGGAGGAGATGTTCACGATGGACCCGCCCCCGGCCGCGCGCAGCAGCGGGGCCACCGCCTGGATGCCGAGGAAGGGGCCCAGGAGGTTGACCCGGAGCAACTCTTCGAAGCCTTCGGCGCTCTGCTGTTCCACGTGGGCGGTGCGCCACAGGGCCGCGTTGTTGACCAGGGCCGAGACGGTTCCGTACGCGGCCACCGCGGCCCGCGTCACCCCGGCCCAGCTCTCGGCGTCGGCCACGTCGTGGCGTACGTACAGGCCTTGGCCGCCCAGCGACGCGGCGACCTCGCGGCCCTCGTCCTCGCGAATGTCGGTGACGACGACCCGCGCGCCCGCCTCCGCGCACAGCCGGGCCTCGGCCGCGCCCTGGCCGCGTCCGGCGCCGGTGATGACGACGACCTTTCCGTCCAGTGCGATCAGCGCTCCCACGGCTCAGCCCTCCAGTGCGCATCACAACTATTCTGATTAGGAATATTTCTAGCAGGCATACATGACAGGGGGAAGAGCGGCGCCGGGACCGGTCGCATTCCGTGCGGTCATAGACTGCGGACCGTGGCAGACGAGACGAACAGGCGCGCGCTTCCCGCGACCAGCTGGGCGGTGCTCGGGCTGCTCTCCTTCGGGGAGGAGCTGTCCGGCTACGACCTGAAGAAGTGGTCGGACCGGTCGCTCACGTTCTTCTACTGGAGCCCGTCCTTCAGCCAGATCTACAGCGAGCTGAAGCGCCTGGAGAAGGCGGGTTACGCCACCTCGCGCCTGGTCGCGCAGGAGACCGGCACCCGCGACAAGCGGGTGTACCGGATCACGGACGAGGGCATGGAGGCCGTGCGCACCTGGGCCCGCGAGGCCCCCGTCGACCCGCCCGTCCTCAAGCACGGGCCGATGCTGCGGCTGTGGCTGGGGCACCTGCTGGAGCCGGAGCAGATGCGCGAAGTGCTGGCGCGGCACCAGGAGTTCGCGGAGCAGATGCGCCTGCGGGCGGTCGCCGACGTCGAGGTCGCCAAGGACGAGGCGGCGTGGGCCCACCCCGCGCTCACCCTCAAGTGGGCCGAGCGGTACTACGCCTCCGAGCGCGACCTCGCCGCCGCCATGCTGGAGGACATCGAGGCACTGGAGGCGGCCCGGGCGGCCGCCAGGGCGGACGCCGCGCCCCGCTCCGGCGGCTGAAGTACCCTCGGGGCCATGACCGGCAGTGCGATCGATCTGCGCAAGATGGAAGAAACCGCTCCGGCGCTCGTCAGCCTGTACAAGAGCGCCGGGGTCTCGCTGCGCAAGCACGGCCTGGACGGTCAGCGGGCGGCGGTCTACCTGGTACTGGATTACTCCGGCTCGATGCGCCCGTACTACGCCGACGGCACGGTGCAGGCCTTCGCGGACCGGGTGCTCGGGCTGTCCGCGCACCTGGACGACGACGGCCGGGTCCCGGTGGTCTTCTTCTCCACGGACATCGACGCCGTCGCGGAGATCTCACTGGAGCGGCACGCGGGCGAGGTGGACCGGATCGTCGCGGGCCTCGGGCACATGGGCAAGACGGCCTACCACGCGGCGATGGACGCGGTCATCGACCACTACCTGGAGAGCGGGTCCACAGCCCCCGCCCTGGTGGTCTTCCAGACGGACGGCGGCCCGCTGAACAAGACGGCGGCGGAGCGCTACCTGTGCAAGGCGGCCCGGCTGCCGCTGTTCTGGCAGTTCGTCGGCTTCGGGAACACCCACAGCACCCAGTTCGACTTCCTGCGCAAGCTGGACGAGCTGCCGGTGCCGCAGGCCCGCGTCGTCGACAACGCGGGCTACTTCCACGCCGGGGAGGACCCGCGCGCGGTGCCGGACGGGCAGTTGTACGACCGGCTGGTGGCGGAGTTCCCGTCGTGGCTGGCGGCGGCCCGTACGGCGGGCATCGTGGCGCCCGCGTCGCGCGCCTGAGCCGGTGTCATCGCCGGCAGGCGCTTTCATGGCGGTATGACGACGAACAACTGGGCGCACTTCGAACAGGCCGAGCCGGAACTCGCCGAGGCGGTCCGGACCCGCTTCGGGCAGTACGCGCACCACGTCCTGGCGACCCTGCGCAAGGACGGCTCACCGCGGGTCAGCGGGCTCAACACCACCTTCCGGGGCGGTGAGCTGTGGCTCGGGATGATGCCGGGGTCCATGAAGGCCCTGGACCTGCGGCGCGACCCGCGGTTCGCGCTGCACACCAATCCGGGCGCGGACGAGGCTATGCCCGACGGGGACGTACGGATCTCCGGGCGGGCCGTGGAGATCCTCGACCCGCCCGAGCTGCACCGGTTCGCCGAGGAGTCAGGCGAGCCGCCGCACCCCTCGCACCTGTTCCGCGTGGAGCTGGCCGAGGTGGTCCACACCGGGATCGACGGCGACGACCTGGTGGTCCGCGTCTGGACCCCGGCCGACGGGCTGCGCACGATCCGCCGGGGGAACGACGACGAGCCCGCCCGGGAGGCGTGAGGACCGGTCGCCGTCGGGGTCATCGGCCTCGTCGTCGGCGTCGTCACTGTCCGGGGCGGTGACCGGGGCCGGGGCGGTGACCGGGGCCGGGGCGGTGACCGGGGCCGGGACCGGGACCGGGACCGTCTCGGGGGCGGTTCCGGTCCCGGGGAGGGTGATCGCGGCCGGGTTCACGTCGACCCGGTTGCGGTCGATGTTGATGGTCACGCCGTCGTAGGTCTCGTCGTGGTCGCCCTGGTACTGGTGGGCGCGGCGGCGCCCGCTCCACTGCCCGCTGCGCGCGGGCAGGCCCAGGTCGGAGTCCGAGACCGAGGCGCGGCCGTTCCAGGCCGCGGCCCACACGACGTCGGGGACGGCGCGCCCGGTGCGCGCGTATTCGGCGCTGAGCGCCTTCATCCCCGAACCGGCCGCGAGGTAGGCGGCGGCGCGGTAGCCGAGGGCGTGCAGCCGTTCGGTCCAGGCGCCGATGTAGGCGACCACCGGCCGGTCCCAGGTGGCCCGGTCGGTGTAGTTCTCCAGGTCGTTGTAGAGGACGGTGCCCGCGCCCAGGCCCAGCGAGCGGGCGGCCGAGGCGGCGCCGTCGGCGGCCGCCCGGCCCTGCGCGGCCGCGCTGTCCGGGTCGGTGGACAGCCCGGTGGAGGCGCTGTGCCAGGGCTGGCGGCCCACCCAGATCGGCATCAGGTGCCACCGGGCGCCCTGCCGCTTCACCCAGGCGGCGGTCAGCTGCGGCTGGGCGCAGGCGCGGGAGCCGCCGCCGATGTAGATGCCGACGGCCCCGAACGGGGATTCGTCGCGCCAGCCGTCCATGGTGGCCTGGCGGGGGGCCGTACAGGCGTCGAAGCCCTCCCCGGTGTAAGCGCCCGGGGTGACCGAGGCCCCCGGCCGGGGCACGGGCCGGACGGCGGGCGGACCGGGGTGGCCGGGGTGGCCCGGGGGGCCCGGGTCGTCGCCCTGGCTCCCGACCACGCGCGCGCTCTCGATCACCGCGCGGACCGTGGCGGCCGTGTCGCCGTAGGAGGCGGTGGCCATCACCCCGGACTGGGCGAAGGAGTAGCGGAGTTCGTTGCTGGGCGTGCGGGGCGCGGCGGCGGGCAGCGCGGTGCCCACCGGTACCTCCACGGTGGGGATGTCGGCCCGCTGCGGGGCGTCCTGTACGGGCTCCAGGTGCAGGGTGTCGGCGCGGTCCACGACCGCCCGGCCCGCGCATTCGCCCTGCGGCCCGGCGTGGCCGACGTACAGCGTGGGCAGGTCCAGGCGCACGCAGGCGTCGGGGTGGCGCTCGAGGTCGACGACCCGCCAGGTCGCGGGGAAGGTGAAGCGCAGCCCGCGGTAGTCGTAGGAGCGGCCGGGCCCGGGACCGGGCCCCTCGTCGGCGGCGGCGACCGGCCCGAGCGGGGTCAGCGCGAGGGCGACCCCGCAGGCGGAGGCCAGCAGCCGGCGCATGACCATGACATTCGACATGACTCGCGACATGACGCTGTGTATACAGGTGCCGCGGCCTCCCGGAGATCCGGCGAGGCCGCGACCGCCCGGCTAACTACCCGCCTGGTCCTGCTCCCGGTCCCGGTCCTACTCCTGGTCCTACTCCTGGTCCCGGTCCTCGTCCTGCTCCTGGTCCTGGAACGCGGGCAGCTCGAAGACCCGAGTCCTGCCCGCGTCGTCCATCAGCTCGACCAGGGGCAGGACCAGTTCCCACAGGTCCCGCTTGTCGACCTCGCGCACGAGCGCGTCCAGTTCGCCGTCGCCCAGCAGGGCGGCGGTGTCGGCGACCACCTGGCGCCCGTCCTCGGGCAGTACGCCGACCAGCGGCAGAAACTCCCCCCACAGGCCCGTCCCCACCACGGCCCGGACCACTCCGCGCAACACTTCGGGCGCGCGCAGCGCCTCCAGCCGGGCGACCGCCGTACGGTCCTCCTCCCCCAGCAGCGCGACGAGCGGCAGCAGCGCCTCCCACAGCCCGCGCTCGTGGGTCGCCCGGACCAGCGAATCCAGGGCCGGGGCGTCCAGCCGGGCCGTCAGCTGGGCGATCCGTTCGCGCTGTTCGCCGCTGACCATCGCGGCGACGCCGAGGGCCTCCTCCCACAGCCCGCCCGCCGCGGCCGCCCGGACCACGCCCGCGAGCCGCTCGTCACCGATCAGCCGCAGGATCTGCGGCAGCCGCTCGGGCAGGTCGACGTAGAACCCGGTCCGCAGGACCGCCTCGTCGTCGACCTGTTCGAGGATCCGGGAAAGCGCCCGGTCGCGCAGGTGGCCGACGAAGCGGCCCATGGTGAGGAAGTCGGCCGACTCGGCGAGCGTGACGGCGATGCGGACGACGAGCCCCTCGTCGAGCCGGTCGACCACCCCCGCGATCCGCCGGGGGTCCAGGTGGGCGCAGGACTCGGCGGTGAAGGCCACCGGGAGCTTCTCGATGATGTCGGCGGCCCGCCCGGGATCCAGCCGGCCCGCGACCGCCGCGGCGAGCCGGGGGCCGAGCGCCTTCTGCGAGATGGCGGCGGCCACCGCGGCGGGCACCAGCTTGGTCGCGGCGGCGATCCGGTCGAGCATCTCGGGCGCCCCGTCATAGAGCACGGCGGTGACCTGCTCCCGGAACCGGCGCACGTCCCCGGCGGGCAGCGCCTCCAGGAACCGCAGCGCCCCGGGATCCCCCTCCCCCAGCAGCCGCGCGACCTTCTCCACCTCGGCGCGGCTCACCGGAACAGCACCTTGCGCACGGCGCCCCGAGCGAGCGCGGGCACCAGCTTCAGCGCCTCCTCGGCCGCCTCCCCCAACCCGGCGGCCCGCCGCTCCCGCTCCCCCCGCACCGCGTCGGCGAGCCGCCCCAACTCCCCACCACTCAGCCCGGCAAACACCCCGGGCGGCCCGTCCCCCCGCAACTCCGCACCCAGCCTGGCGAATTCCTCAGCACCCACGGGACGACCTCCCACGACGGCGACACCACGACAACGGCTCACCCCCGAGCCTGATCCCGCTTTGACTAATAGTCAATACTCGCGGGTAGCGCCCGTACGGAGGCCGCCGAACCGCAACCTCGCCCACGGCCCCGGCACCCCGCACGAGGGTCTGTTGCGTTGCTGCCGCTGGGCAAGAAGCCGGGGTGGCCGCCGACGTGGACGCGTCGGCAGTTGATCGACGGCATACGCCGGCGGACCAGGACTGGTGCGCCGTGGCGGGACGTTCCGGCGTTCGCGCGGCGGATTGACCACCAAGTTGCACCTGGCGGTCGAGCAGGGTCAGAAGCCGCTCTAGCTCCTCGTCACCGCCTGGCAGCTGAAGAGGCACCGCGCGGTGGCGACGGCATACGACAAGCCGGCTGTCCGCTACGAAGCGACCGTACTGGTCGCTGCCATCAATGAGTGGTCGTGACAAGCACCAGAGCGGGGCGGAAGGTTCCGGGAAAACCCTTCGGGGACATCGCTACTGACCTGCCACCCTGGTGAGATGCTGCTCAAACTGACCGGCTCCAGCTGTTCGGGCAAGACCACGCTCGCCTACTCCGTGGGCGAGCGGCTGGGGCGGATTGCCGTGCACGACTTCGACGAGCTCGGCGTACCGGAAGGCGCCGATCGCCAGTGGCGAAACCGCATGACCGAGATGTGGGTGCGTCGCGCGCTGGAATACCAGGCCCGCGGAGTCGACCTCCTGCTGACCGGGCAGTCCCCGCTGGGAGAGGTCCTGGCCAGCCCCTCCGCCCCGTTGCTGGATGGCATCGCGGTCTGTCTGGTCGACGTGTCCGACGAGGCCCGGCGCGACAGGCTCACCAAGCGCGACTCGGACCGATGGGACGCTCCGGCCGTCGACGCCTTCCTCGGCTGGGCCGCCTGGCACCGCAAGCACGCCGAGGATCCCCGATCCCGACCCGACGTCATCATCGACGACAGCTGGCCCCGCATGGCCTGGCACCGCTGGACCGGGTGGACCGCCGACGATCCGCGATGGTGCACCCACCTGCTCGACACCACGGACCAGCCTGTCGCGGAATCCGTAGATCAGGTTGAGCACTGGGTGACCGAACAGCGCGACACGCTCCGATCCGGCCGCCTCCCCCTGTCGCGGGGCTGGTCAGACCAGACGGCCGCCCCAGTCGACCACGACTCCTGATCCACTTTCGCAACAGGCCCGAGTAGGGCCGGTGCGAAAATGGAGCCATGCGCGGTCCGCACCACTCCACCCGTCTCACACCCACCTCACTCGCGGCTTGGCGCGAGGAGGTGTCGGCGGCCCTCTCCGCCCTGACCCGCGGATTCGAGGAGAAGCACGGCTACGCCCCAGGGGAGAATGCGATCCATCCCTCCCGAGCCTGACGAACGGCCTCGCCGAGTTCCTTGACCTCCTGCGACGCTCGGTCCACCGATTCAACGACACGGGACAGCCCGGCCTCGCGTAGGCCGCCGGCTCACCGTTCGGACGGGTCGGCCCAGTGCGCAACGTGGTATGCAGCATCAGGCGATCCCTGGGAAACACCCGGACCGGCCGGAACTCGGAAGGCCACGCGAACAGTCTTGCCGACCGATTCGTCCTCCACGGTGAACTCGTCGGCAAGTACCGAAGCGATCCACAGCCCCCGGCCGGACAGCGCGTCAGGGGCGGCGCTCCGGAGCGCCGGAACCCCTCCCGGGAAAGGTCTGCTGCCGAGAAAAGGACATGCCCACCCCACCGTCTTGACGCTGAGCCTTCAAGGCCACACAGGCCGTGCGCTATTTGCGAACTCCAGCAAGGTTGCGCCCCTGAGTCTACGCCCACTCGTCGCATAGCGTGGGACCCGCAAAGCCGGACAGGGGCAGCGGAGGGCAGCATGAGCGAAGGCCAGTGGACCAGTGCGTCGGCGCCATATCTGACGCCCCGTGCCGAAGGCGAGCCGGATGCCTGGACCGCCGAGGCCGCGGCCCGGGGGCGCGTGGGCGGGCAGCGCATCCTGTACGCCGAGGAGGAGCCCGCGTCGGACGAGGTCGCGCGGATGCTGGGCGTCCCCGTCGCGGGGAGGGTCGTACGGCGTCGGCGGATCATCGAACTGGACGGTGTCCCCCGCGAGTTGACGGACACCTACTACCCCGCCGCGATCGCGGCCGGGACCCCGCTCGCGTCCACCGCGAAGATCCGCGGCGGAGCGGTCACCCTGCTCGCCGCGCTGGGGCACGTCGGCGTACGGGTGGTGGAGGAGGTCACGGCGCGGCTGCCGACGGAAGAGGAGCGCGGCCACCTGCGCAGCGCGCCGGGCGAACCGGTGCTCCTCGTCTCCCGGGTCACCCTGGACGCGGCCGACCGCCCCCTCCAGGCCGACGTGATGGTCATGCCCGCGGACCGCGCACAGCTGCGCTACGAGACCAGGATCGGATGACGTTGCCCAGCCCCGAGGAACAGCCGCTCGACCAGCGCCCGCTCCACGTCCGCATCGCCGCCGACCTCCGGGACGAGATCCTGAACGGCGACCTGGCTCCCGGCGCGAAGCTGCCGTCCACGGTCCACCTGAAGGCCCGGTTCGACGCTTCGAGCGCGACCGTCCAGAAGGCGTTGGGACTCCTCAAGGACGAGCGGCTCGTCATCGGACGCGCGGGTTCGGGGGTGACGGTACGGGAGCACCAGCAGCGGACGATCCGCCCCGCGGCCTCCCTCGCGCTGTCATCCGGCGACGACCCCTACCCCTGGCTCACCGACGCCGCGGGACCCGGCGCCCACGCGGTCAGCACGCTCGTGGAGGTGCGCGAGGTGACGCCGCCCGCCGATGTCGCCGCAGCGCTCGGGCTCCGGGACGGCGAGCACGCGGTGCTGCGACGCCAGGTGCTGCGGATCGACGGCGAACCGGCCGAACTGGTCTGCTCCTACTACCCCTTGGGCATCGCACTCGGCACCGCGCTCGCCGAGGCCCGCAAGATCAAGGGCGGCACACCCACTCTCCTGACCGGACTCGGCTTTCCGCCCCGACTGAGCGTCGACCGGGTATCGGCCCGCATCCCCACCCAGGAGGAGCACCGCGCGCTGGGGCTGACGAGCGACCTGCCGGTGCTCCGCACCCTGAGGACGGTCTTCAGCGACGACCGGCGCCCGGTCGAGGTGACCGTCATGGTCAAGTCGGGCCACCTGTACGAGCTGCGGTACGAGTTCTCGCCCGCCTGACGCCGCCCGCCCCCGGGCATGCCACAGCGCCCGCCTTCCCTGGTCGGAGACTGGCGGGCGCCGTGTCAGAGTTCCGTACGCCGTTGTACGGACCGTGTGAGGGCCTCCCGCGGAGGGAGGGGTAATGACGGACCGGTGGTCCCTCCCCGGAGGGAGGGGCCGGTGGTTACACCATCAGCGAGCGGTCCGTCGGCTTGACCGGGTACGGGAGGGTGCTCGCGCCGGTCAGGAAGCGGTCCACGCCGCGGGCCGCGGAGCGGCCCTCGGCGATGGCCCACACGATCAGGGACTGGCCGCGGCCCGCGTCGCCGGCGACGAAGACGCCGTCCACGTTGGTCGCGTAGGAGGCGTCCCGCGCCACGTTGCCGCGCGCGTCCAGCTCCAGGCCGAACTGCTCCACCAGGCCGTTGGCCTGGTCCGTGCCGGTGAAGCCCATCGCGAGGGTGACCAGCTGGGCCGGGAGGACGCGCTCGGTGCCCTCCTTCTGGACGAGCTTGCCGTCCTCGAAGGCCACCTCGACCAGGTGCAGCGACTGGACGTTGCCGTCCTCGTCGCCCTCGAAGTGGGTGGTGGAGACGGAGTAGATCCGCTCGCCGCCCTCCTCGTGGGCCGAGGTGACCTTGTACAGCATGGGGAAGGTCGGCCACGGCTGGCCGGCGGGCCGGTCCTCGGAGGGACGCGGCATGATCTCCAGCTGGGTGACCGAGGCCGCGCCCTGGCGGTGGGCGGTGCCCACGCAGTCCGCGCCGGTGTCGCCGCCGCCGATGACGACGACGTGCTTGCCCGCGGCGGTGATGGGGGGCGCCACGAAGTCGCCCTCCTGCACCTTGTTCGAGAGCGGCAGGTACTCCATCGCGAAGTGGATGCCGTTCAGGTCGCGGCCCGGGACCGGGAGGTCGCGGGAGACCGTGGCACCGGCCGCGATGACGACCGCGTCGTAGCGGCGGCGCAGCCCGTCGGCCGGGATGTCCCGGCCGATCTCGACGCCCGTACGGAACTTGGTGCCCTCCGCGCGCATCTGCTCGATGCGGCGGTTGATGTGCACCTTCTCCATCTTGAACTCGGGGATGCCGTACCGCAGCAGGCCGCCGATGCGGTCGGCGCGCTCGTACACGGCGACCGTGTGACCGGCCCGCGTCAGCTGCTGGGCGGCGGCGAGTCCCGCCGGGCCCGAGCCGATGACGGCGACGGTCTTGCCGGAGAGGCGGTCCGGGGGCTGCGGGGTGACGTCGCCGTTGTCCCACGCCTTGTCGATGATCGAGACTTCGACGTTCTTGATGGTGACGGCGGGCTGGTTGATGCCGAGCACGCACGCCGACTCGCAGGGAGCCGGGCACAGCCGCCCGGTGAACTCCGGGAAGTTGTTCGTGGCGTGCAGGCGCTCGGACGCGGCGGTCCAGTCCTCGCGGTACGCGAAGTCGTTCCACTCGGGGATCAGGTTCCCGAGCGGGCAGCCGTTGTGGCAGAACGGGATGCCGCAGTCCATGCAGCGCCCGGCCTGCTTGCTGATGATCGGCAGCAGCGAGCCCGGGACGTAGACCTCGTTCCAGTCCTTCAGCCGCTCGGCGACGGGACGGGAACAGGCGGTCTCGCGGGGGGTGGTGAGGAAGCCCTTCGGGTCAGCCATGGGTCGCCGCCTCCATCATCTTCTCGGTGGTCTCGGACTCGGAGAGTCCGGCCCGCTCAGCGGCGTCCTTGGCGGCGAGCACTGCCTTGTACGTGGTGGGGATGATCTTGCTGAAGCGGTCCACCGAGACGGACCAGTCAGCGAGGAGCTTGGCGGCCACGGTCGAGCCGGTCTCCTCCTCGTGGCGGCGCACCACATCGTGCAGCCACTGCTTGTCGGTGTCGGACAGGTCGGTCTCGACCGCGCCCGCGTTGCCGACGTTGACGTTGCAGGGGTCGAGGTCGATGACGTACGCGACGCCGCCCGACATGCCGGCCGCGAAGTTACGGCCCGTCTCGCCGAGCACCACGGCCTGGCCACCGGTCATGTACTCGCAGCCGTGGTCGCCCACGCCCTCCGAGACGACCAGGGCACCGGAGTTGCGGACGCAGAAGCGCTCGCCGGTGCGGCCGCGCAGGAACATCTCGCCGCCGGTCGCGCCGTAGCCGATGGTGTTGCCCGCGATGGTCGAGTACTCGGCCAGGTGGTCGGCGCCGCGGTCCGGGCGGACCACGATCCGGCCGCCGGAGAGGCCCTTGCCGACGTAGTCGTTGGCGTCGCCCTCCAGCCGCAGCGTGACACCGCTCGGCAGGAAGGCGCCGAAGGACTGGCCGGCCGAACCCGTGAAGGTGAGGTCGATGGTGTCGTCGGGCAGGCCCGCGCCGCCGAACCGCTTGGTGACCTCGTGGCCGAGCATGGTGCCGACGGTCCGGTTGATGTTGCGGATCGCGACCCGTGCGCGGACCGGCAGGGCGGCCTCGGCGCTCGGGGCGTTCAGCGCGTCGGCGGCCAGCCGGATCAGCTCGTTGTCGAGGGCCTTGGCCAGACCGTGGTCCTGCTCGATGACGGCGTGGCGGACCGCGCCCTCGGCCAGCTCGGGCACGTGGAAGAGCGGGTCCAGGTCGAGGCCCTGGGCCTTCCAGTGCGCGACGGCCTTGGTGGTGTCGAGGAGTTCGGCGTGGCCGACGGCCTCCTCGATCGTACGGAAGCCCAGCTCGGCGAGCAGCTCGCGCACCTCCTCCGCGATGAACTCGAAGAAGTTCACGACGAATTCGGGCTTGCCGGAGAACCGCTCGCGCAGCACCGGGTTCTGCGTGGCGATGCCGACGGGGCAGGTGTCGAGGTGGCAGACGCGCATCATGACGCAGCCGGAGACGACGAGCGGCGCGGTCGCGAAACCGAACTCCTCGGCGCCGAGGAGCGCGGCGATGATGACGTCGCGGCCGGTCTTCAGCTGTCCGTCGGTCTGGACGACGATACGGTCGCGCAGGCCGTTGAGCAGCAGCGTCTGCTGGGTCTCGGCGAGGCCGAGCTCCCAGGGACCGCCCGCGTGCTTGAGGGAGGTGAGCGGGGAGGCGCCCGTACCGCCGTCGTGGCCGGAGATGAGGACGACGTCCGCGTGCGCCTTGGAGACACCGGCGGCGACGGTGCCGACACCGACCTCGGAGACCAGCTTCACGTGGATGCGGGCCGCCGGGTTGGCGTTCTTGAGGTCGTGGATCAGCTGAGCCAGGTCCTCGATGGAGTAGATGTCGTGGTGCGGCGGCGGGGAGATCAGACCGACGCCCGGGGTGGAGTGCCGGGTCTTGGCGACCCACGGGTAGACCTTGTGGCCGGGCAGCTGGCCGCCCTCGCCGGGCTTGGCGCCCTGCGCCATCTTGATCTGGATGTCGTCCGCGTTGACCAGGTACTCGCTGGTGACGCCGAAGCGGCCGGAGGCGACCTGCTTGATCGCCGAGCGGCGGGCCGGGTCGTACAGGCGGTCCGGGTCCTCGCCGCCCTCACCGGTGTTGGACTTGGCGCCCAGCTGGTTCATGGCGATGGCGAGGGTCTCGTGAGCCTCGCTGGAGATGGATCCGTACGACATGGCGCCGGTGGAGAAGCGCTTGACGATGTCGGCGACCGACTCGACCTCGTCGATCGAGATGGACGGGCGGGCGCCGGAGCCCTCGCCGCCGTTCTCACCCGTCTTGAAGCCGAAGAGCCCGCGGAGCGTCATCAGCCGCTCGGACTGCTCGTTCACCCGGTCCGTGTACTGCTTGAAGATGTCGTACCGGCGGTTGCGGGTGGCGTGCTGGAGGCGGAACACCGTGTCCGGGTCGAACAGGTGCGGCTCGCCCTCGCGGCGCCACTGGTACTCGCCGCCGATGTCCAGCGCGCGGTGCGCCGGGGCGATGCCGGAGGCCGGGTACGCCTTGGCGTGGCGCGCGGCCACCTCCTTGGCGATGACGTCCAGGCCGGCGCCGCCGATCTTGGTGGCGGTGCCGCTGAAGTACGTACCCACGAAGTCGTCGTTGAGGCCGATGGCCTCGAAGACCTGGGCGCCGCGGTAGGAGGCGACCGTGGAGATACCCATCTTGGACATGACCTTCAGGACGCCCTTGCCGAGCGCGTAGATCAGGTTCTTGATGGCCTGCTCGGGCTCCAGGTCCGACAGGAAGGTGCCCGCGCGCAGCAGGTCCTCGACGGACTCCATCGCCAGGTACGGGTTGACCGCGGCCGCGCCGTAGCCGATGAGCAGGGCGACGTGGTGGACCTCGCGGACGTCACCGGCCTCTATCAGCAGCCCCACCTGGGTGCGCTGCTTGGTGGCGATGAGGTGGTGGTGGACCGCGGAGGTGAGCAGCAGCGAGGGGATCGGCGCGTGCTCGGCGTCGGAGTGCCGGTCCGACAGGACGATCAGGCGGGCACCGTTCTCGATGGCGGCGTCGGCCTCGGCGCGGATCTCCGCGATCCGCGCGGCGAGCGCCTCGCCGCCGCCCGAGACCCGGTAGAGGCCCGAGAGGGTGGCGGCCTTCATGCCGGACATGTCGCCGTCGGCGTTGATGTGGACGAGCTTGGCCAGCTCGTCGTTGTCGATCACCGGGAAGGGCAGGGTGACGCTGCGGCACGACGCGGAGGTCGGCTCCAGCAGGTTGCCCTCGGGGCCCAGGGAGGACAGCAGCGAGGTGACGAGCTCCTCGCGGATGGCGTCCAGCGGCGGGTTGGTGACCTGCGCGAAGAGCTGGGTGAAGTAGTCGAAGAGCAGCCGGGGGCGCTCGGACAAGGCCGCGATCGGCGAGTCCGTGCCCATGGAACCGAGCGGCTCGCCGCCGGTCCGGGCCATCGGCGCCAGGATGACCTTCAGCTCTTCCTCGGTGTACCCGAAGGTCTGCTGGCGGCGGGTGACCGAGGCGTGGGTGTGCACGATGTGCTCGCGCTCGGGGAGGTCCTCCAGCTCGATCTCACCGGCTTCGAGCCACTCGGCGTACGGCGCCGCGCCCGCGAGGTCTGCCTTGATCTCGTCGTCTTCGATGATCCGCTTCTGGGCGGTGTCGACGAGGAACATCTTGCCGGGCTGCAGGCGGCCCTTGCGGACGACCTTGGCCGGGTCGATGTCGAGGACGCCGACCTCGGAGCCCAGGACGACGAGGCCGTCGTCGGTGACCCAGTAGCGGCCGGGGCGCAGACCGTTGCGGTCGAGGACCGCGCCGACCTGGGTGCCGTCGGTGAAGGTGACGCAGGCCGGGCCGTCCCAGGGCTCCATCAGCGTGGAGTGGTACTGGTAGAAGGCGCGGCGGTCGGGGTCCATCGAGGTGTGGTTCTCCCACGCCTCGGGGATCATCATCAGCACGCTGTGCGGGAGCGAACGGCCGCCGAGGTGGAGCAGCTCCAGGACCTCGTCGAAGGACGCCGAGTCGGAGGCGTCGGGGGTGCAGATCGGGAAGATCCGCTCCAGCGCGCCCTCTCCGAAGGCCTCTGAAGCCAGCTGGGACTCGCGGGCCTTCATCCAGTTGCGGTTGCCCTTGACCGTGTTGATCTCGCCGTTGTGCGCGACGAAGCGGTACGGGTGGGCGAGCGGCCAGGACGGGAAGGTGTTCGTCGAGAACCGCGAGTGGACCAGGGCGAGCGTCGAGGCGAAGCGACGGTCGGAGAGGTCCGGGAAGAAGGGCTCCAGCTGGCCGGTGGTCAGCATGCCCTTGTAGACGATGGTGCGGGCGGACAGCGACGGGAAGTAGACGCCCGCCTCGCGCTCGGCGCGCTTGCGCAGCACGAACGCCTTGCGGTCCAGCTCGATGCCGGTGCTGCCGTTGCTCACGAAGAGCTGCGAGAACGCCGGCATGGTGGCGCGGGCGCCGTTGCCGAGCAGGTCGGGGGCGACCGGCACCTCGCGCCAGCCGAGCACGGTGAGGTGCTCCTCGGCGGCGATGGCCTCGATCTGCTCCACGGCGACGGCCTGTGCGGGGCCGTCGGCGGGGAGGAATGCGATGCCGACGGCGTAGGCGCCGGCCTCGGGAAGCTCGAATCCGGCCACCTCGCGCAGGAACGCGTCGGGGACCTGGCAGAGGATTCCGGCGCCGTCGCCCGAATCGGGCTCGGAGCCGGTGGCGCCGCGGTGCTCGAGGTTCCGCAGTACGGTCAGCGCCTGCTCGACCAGCGTGTGGCTGGCCTCGCCGGTGAGGTTGGCCACGAAACCGACGCCGCAGGCGTCGTGCTCGTTGCGCGGGTCGTACATGCCCTGCTGGGCGGGGCGACCGTCCATGGGCGACCAGGCGGTGGTGCTGGGGCCGGTCGCGGAGTGCGTGGATGCGGAACGCATCGGGACTCCCGTCGTCGTCGTGGCATATGCATAGCCGAGGGACGACGTTGGCCCTCTGCGAAATTTCGTGCAGGTTACATGATGGCGGCAATCCCGGGAACCGGATATCGCGTTCCAGCATGCGGACACTGCGCGAAACGGAAAGAGGGGACCTACGCGGGCGAATACGCGAGGCGGAAGTCCCTGCGCGGAGGCGGAAGTCCCGTGCGGGCCGGGCATCATTGCCCAACCGCCCTACACCTCATGCCCGCCGGACATGCGATCGAAACCGATCGAAACCGGCGAGTAATGAACCAGCCATGAACTACTTATGCTGCTTACTGCATAGTGTCTCACCCTTCGGGGGGTGGTCAGCCTACGACGCCACCGATCCACGTGCCCAGGATGTACGTCACACCCGCCGCCGCGCCACCCAGGAGCAGCTGGCGCAGGCCGCTGTACCACCACGACCGGGCGGTGACCCGGGAAACGACCGCACCGCACAGGAACAGACCCACCAGCGCCAGCAGCACCGCGGGCCACAGCGCGGTCGCGCCGAGCAGGTACGGCAGTACGGGCAGCAGCGCGCCCAGCGCGAAGGCGCCGAACGACGAGACCGCGGCGACCAGCGGCGAGGGCAGGTCGTCCGGGTCGATGCCCAGCTCCTCGCGGGCGTGGATCTCCAGCGCCTGCTCGGGGTCGCGGGACAGCTGCATCGCGACCTCGCGGGCGAGGGACGGGTCGACCCCGCGCGAGACGTACAGCTCGGCCAGCTCCTCCATCTCGTCGACGGGGTGCTTCTTCAGCTGCTGGCGCTCGATGTCCAGCTCGGCGAGGACCAGCTCCCGCTGGGAGGCGACCGAGGTGTACTCACCGGCCGCCATCGAGAACGCGCCCGCGGCCAGGCCCGCGAGCCCGGTGATGACGATGGTCTGCGTCGCGACCGCACCGCCCGCCACACCGGTCATCAGGGCGAGGTTGGAGACCAGTCCGTCCATGGCACCGAAGACGGCCGGGCGCAGCCAGCCACCGTTGACGTCACGGTGGGTGTGGTTGTCGCGGTGGGCCCCGTGCAGCGGCGCTTCGGTGTCGATAATGGACATGTGGCGTAACTCCCCAATTGCGTGTGAATGGGCGCGCGTGAGTACGGCACGGGAATGCCCGGGCCATGTGCAGGCACCCACTCCCCCTGAACACCTCGAAACTACGCACGATTTCTGGGCTCCGCCAGCAAGGTAGGCCGTACTTACCAGGGCTTTCGTCCCTCGGCGACCGGGTGACGGGAGGGTTCGACGGGTGTTTCGCGGCAACCGACAAACCCGATGCCATGGCACAAATCCCCCATGGGCTCATCATGAGTTCCACCAAGTGGAGAGGCGCGCCCATGGAGCTGATTGCATCCAATCCGCGGTCGCATCCGGAGTCGCATCCGCAGGCAGGTCCGGAGCCGGGCCTACGGGTCGTACTGGACCGGGCGCGGGGTGCCCTGCTCGGTCTCGCGGTGGGCGACGCGCTGGGCGCTCCGGCGGAGAACATGAAGCCGTCCGAGATCCGGGCCAAGTGGGGCCGTATCGAAGGCTTCGTGTCGGACGACCCGGCCGGTACGGACGACACCGAGTACGCGATCTTCTCCGGCCTGCTGCTGGCCCGGCACGGGTCGGCGCTCACCGTCGCGCACGTCGAACGGGCCTGGCACCACTGGATCGCGGACCTGGACGAAGGCCCCTTCCGGGGCGCGGGCTTCTCGGAGCGCGGCACCCTGGAGAACCTGCGGCGGGGGCTCGCCGCGCCGATCTCCGCGCAGCACCGGCACGCGTGGTCGGACGGACTGGCCATGCGGGCCGCCCCGTTCGGGGTCTTCGCGGCCGGACGCCCCGCCGAGGCCGCCCGGCTCGTCGCGATCGACGGCTCCGTCAGCCACGACGGCGAGGGCATCTACGGCGGCCAGGCCGTCGCGGCGGGCGTGGCCGCGGCCATGGCGGGCGGATCCCCGGCCTCGGTGGTCTCCGCGGCCCTGTCCGTCATCCCCTCGGACTCCTGGACCGCCCGCTCCCTGCGCCGGGCCGTGACCGCCGCCCCGCGCGGCGAACGGGCGGTGCGCTCCGCGGTGGTCATCGGCGGCTACCCGTGGACGGACCTGGCGCCGGAGGCGGTGGGCCTGGCCTTCGGCGCCTTCGCCTCGTGCGGCGGGGACTTCGCGGGCTCCGTCCTGACCGCCGTCAACATGGGCCGCGACGCCGACACCACGGCGGCCGTCGCGGGCGCCCTGGCCGGCGCGCTGTCCGGAGCCGCCGCCATCCCCGCCGCGTGGTCCTCGGTGATCGGCCCGGTCCGGGGCAGCTGCCTGCCCTCGATGCGGGGCTACCACGTCCTGGACATCGCGGACCTCCTCACCCCGGAAACCGAGCCCCCCAGATGACCACCCCGCTCTCCCCGCCCCCACCCACCGACCCCCCGCGCCCAGACCTGGAACGGCTCCCCGGTACGGACCCGGGCGCGGGCCCGGAACGGGGCGCGGGCCCGGTACCGGCCCCGGCGGACGCCCGTCTCGCGGGCACGGATCAGGCCCAGGCGGACGTCTGCCCCGCGGGCGCCCGCTCCGGCGAGCCGGGCACGGTCGTCGGGCATCCCCGGGCGGCCACCCCGGACGGTCTCACGGCCGGGGCCCGCGCGGAGGACCGTACGGCCGAGGACGGACCCGGGGCCACGACCGGGCCGCAGGCCCCGGCCGGGGCCGGGCCGGACGGCGGGGGTGATGGGGGGCGGCGGATCGAGGGGTTGCTGCTCGGGCTCGCCGCGGGGGACGCGGCCGGGTGGCCCGCCGCCCGGCACCGGGCCAGCCGGATGCCCGAGTGGACCCGCCGCCTCACCCGCGAGCTGGACACCTTCGCCGAGCAGAACGCCACCACCACCCTCCCCGTCCCCATCGCCCTCAACCAGCCCCCCGAACCCCTGCGCCTCGGCCCGAGCGACGACGCCGAGTGGGCGGCCTTCGCCGCCGAGTCCGTGCTCACCGCCGCCGGCGCGCTGCTGAGCGATCTGAGCCGCTCCCGCCGGATGCGGGCCGCCATCGACCTGGCCTGGAACGCCCTGGCCAGCGAGGTCGCGGCGGCCGCCGACCGGGCCCCCGAGGTCGAGTCGGCGGTGCTGCCGCTGCGCGCGCGGATCTCCGTACGCGCGGGCCTCGGCAATCTCGCCGCCGGACTGCGCCCGCCCGCCACGGGCCACGACAACCCGCACTACTTCGACGACGCCGCCTGCGTCCGGGCCTGCGTCCTCGCGGTCGTCCACCCCGGGGACCCGGAGGCGGCCGCCGACCTCGCCGAGTTCGACGCCCGCTACACCCAGGACGGCGACGGCGTGCACGGCGCCCGCGCGATGGCCGCCGCCATCGCCACCGCCCTGGCGGGGGCGGGTACGGACGCCGCCGTGGACGCCGCGCTCGGCCGGCTCCCCGCCGGAACCGAGATCGGCCGCAACGCCCGGCACGCCGTCGCGCTCGCCCGCGCGAACCCCGACGGCGGCGCCTTCGCCATCGTGCCGCTGCTGGAGCACCAGATCGTGGACCACGTCTACAGCTACGGCATCGCCGCCGCCGAGACCGTCCCCGTCGCCCTGGCCCTGACCACCGCCGCCCGCGGCCGGGTCGCCGAAGCGGTACCGGCGGCGGCCTGCCTGTCCCGGGTCGCGGACTCGGCCCCCGCCCTCGCCGGGGCGCTGACCGGCGCCCTCGGCGGCGGCGACTCGATCGCGCCGGCCTGGCGCGACGCCTGCCGCATCCTGTCGGGCTGCGCGCTGCCCCGCCTCGCCGGTACCGACCTCGTGGCACTCGCCGCCCTGCTCGCGCGTACGGAACTCACCTCACCCAAGACCCACAGCACCCACCACCCCAGGGGATGATTCGGACATGACCCTCACTCTTGAGGACCGGGCGGCCGGCTGCCTGGTCGGCGCGGCCGTCGGGGACGCGCTCGGCGGCCCGGTGGAGGGCTGGTCCCCGGACCAGATCGTGGAACGGCACGGCGGCCGGGTGCACGGCATCGTCGGCCCCTGGTACGAGGACTGGCGCACCGCGCGCCCGATCGCGCCGTATCACAAGGGCGACGGCCACGTCACGGACGACACCTTGATGGCGCACGCGCTGGTACGCGTCTACGAGGCGGTACGCGACCACCTGGACGCCTACGCGGTCGCCGACCACCTCGTCCCCGACCTGATGACGCGGCCGCGCTGGATCCCGGAACTG
The DNA here is from genome assembly GCF_036346295.1 of Streptomyces sp. NBC_00536. Taxonomy (NCBI): domain Bacteria; kingdom Bacillati; phylum Actinomycetota; class Actinomycetes; order Kitasatosporales; family Streptomycetaceae; genus Streptomyces; species Streptomyces sp. NBC_00536. The sequence continues at coordinate 2,171,648 of NZ_CP107819.1, forward strand.
GAGGCCGAGGCCCTGCCCCTGCAACGGATCTTCCTCGCCGAGAAGTGGATCGTGACCCGGCTCCACTACGGGCACGTGGACCCGCGCGAGGCGGGCAGCGGCAACATCGTCAACTGCGGGGCCGCGATGTACATGGCGCCGGTCGGCATCGTCAACGCGGGCAATCCGGCGGGTGCCTACGCGGAGGCGCTGGACATCGCGGGCGCCCACCAGTCGTCGTACGGGCGGGAGGCCGCCGGGGTGTTCGCGGCGGCGGTGGCGGCGGCGTGCGCGCCGGGGGCGACGGCTGCCTCGGTGGTCGCTGCGGCGCTCTCCCTGTCCAAGGACGGCACCCGGTCCGCGATCGCGGCGGTCGCCGAAGCCGCGTCCCCGCACCGGGACGTCGAGTCGGCGCTCGGGCCGCTGCGGGCCGCGGTGGCCCCGTACGACTCGGTCGGCCCGGACTACCGCACGCCCTCGCTCGGCGCCCGGCGGCCGTCCCGGCTGCACGCGATCGAGGAACTCCCGGTCGCGCTGGGCATGCTGCTGGTCGCGGACGGGCGGTACGAGCCCGCCGTGCTCGGGGCGGTCAACTACGGGCGGGACTGCGACTCGATCGCCACGATGGCGGGGGCGCTGGCCGGAGCGATGGGCGGTGCGGCGGTGGTACCGCGGGCCTGGGCGAAGGAGGTCGCGGAGGCGAGCCGACTGGACCTGCACGCCCCCGCGGCAGCCCTGGCCCGGGTGGCCCGCGAGGTCTTCGCCCTCGACCTCACCCGCCGCCGCGCCCACGAATCCGCCTTCACCACGATCGCCCCCCTCCAGTGACCCCACGGCAGACCCCGGGCACGAGCGCGGGTACGGGTACGGGTATGGGTATGGGTACGGGTACGGCCCCGCCCCGGGCCATCGGTACGCCCCCGGAGTCCGCGCCCGTACACCGGGCCGGGGCCGCGGCCGGGGCCATCCGGCTGAGCTGGGCGCAGCCCGAGGACCTGGTCGGGCACGAGTTGCGCCAGGCCGCCGAGGACGGGCGGGGCCCGGCCGCGGAGCCCCTGCGGCGGGCCTGGCTGGCGGCGGGCGGCCACCCGGCGCCCACCCGGGCGGGCGCCTCGCCCACCCCCGCCACCCCTGAGCTGCGCGCCCTGGCCGACCGCCTCCTGGCCGACCTGGCCGCCCTCCCCCGCCCCGCCTCGGCAGCCGAACCGGACCCCTGGCCCGCCATCACCACCACCTGGCCCCCGGCCTCCCGCCCCGGAACCCCGCCGGAGACCGCCCCCGCACTCCGGTACGGCGCCGCACCCGAGGCCGGGGCCATGCACGTGCCCAGGGCGGTGTCTCGGGCCGGGGCCGGGCCCGAGGACGCACCCGAGGCCGAGCCTCGGGCCGGGGCCGGGCCCGGGGGCAAGCGCACGGCCGCGCCCCGCGCCCGCACCCCGGCCACCTCGCCGGAGGCGGCTCGGCTGGAGGCCGCCTGGCTGGGGCGGGCCGTGGGGTGCGTGCTCGGGAAGCCCGTCGAGAAGCTGCCGCTCGCCGGGATCCGCGCGCTGGGCCGGGCCGCCGGGAACTGGCCGCTGGACGACTGGTTCACCGCCCGCGGGGTCCCCGCGGAGCTGCTCGCCGCGTACCCCTGGAACCGCCGCTCCGCGCCCACCTCCCTCGCCGAGAACATCGACGGGACCCCCGAGGACGACGACCTCAACTACCCCCTCCTGAACCTGCTCCTGCTCCAGCGCCACGGCAAGCGGTTCACCACCGCCGACGTGGCCCGGCTCTGGCTCGACGAGCTGCCCGCCGGGCGGACCTTCACCGCCGAGCGGGCCGCGTACCGCAATCTGCTGCTCGGCCTGGAGCCTCCCGCCACGGCCACCCACCACAATCCGTTCCGCGAGTGGATCGGCGCCCTCATCCGGGCCGACGTCCACGGCTGGACGAACCCCGGCGATCCGGTCGCCGCCGCGGCCCAGGCCCACCGGGACGCGGTCCTCACGCACACCGGGAACGGCGTCTACGCCGCCCTCTTCATCGCCGCCGCCACGGCCGCCGCGGCCTCCCCCGGAGCCGACGTGCACGGCGCGATCGCCGCCGGACTGGCCGTCGTACCGCCGCGCTCGCGCCTCGCCGAGGCGGTCCGGTTCGCCGTCCGGGAGGCCCGCGCCCACGCGCACGCGCACGCCCGCTTCGACGACGTGGTCGACCGGCTGCACCAGCGCTACGGCCACTACCACTGGGTGCACGCCGTCCCCAACACCGCCCTGATCGCGGCCGCCCTCACGCACGCCGACGGCGACTTCACGCACTCCGTCTGCCGCGCCGTGTCCGGCGGCTGGGACACCGATTCCAACGGCGCGACGGCGGGCGCCCTCGCCGGTCTGCTGGCCGGCTCCCCCGACCGGCTCCCGCACCGCTGGACCGGCCCCCTCAAGAACCGGCTCGCGACCAGCGTCCCCGGCTTCGACGGCGTCGGGTTCGACACCCTCGCCCACCTCACCGCACAGGAGGCAGCACGCTCATGACGGCCATCGCCGTGCTCGGCAGCACCAACATGGACCTCGTCGCCTACGTCCCCAAGGCCCCCCGCCTCGGAGAGACCGTCACCGGCCGCGAGTTCCGCACCGTCCCCGGCGGCAAGGGCGCCAACCAGGCCGTCGCCGCGGCCCTCAGCGGCGGGGAGGTGACGATGATCGGGGCGGTCGGCGCGGACTCCTTCGGCGTACGGCTGCGCGCCGCGCTCTCCGCGTCCGGGGTCGAGACGGCGGCGCTGCGCACCGTCGAGGGTTCCAGCGGGACCGCGCACATCACCGTGGACGACGAGGGCGGCAACTCGATCATCGTGATCCCGGGCGCGAACGCCCGCGTCACCGGCCTGGAGGACGGCGACGCGTCCCGGATCGCCGCCTGCGACTCCCTGCTCCTCCAGCTCGAACTGCCGCTGTCCGCCGTCCTGTCGGGCGCCCGCACCGCCCGCGCCCACGGGGTGCGTACGGTCCTCACGCCGGCCCCCGCGCAGCCGCTGCCCGCCGAACTCCTGGCCACCATCGACCTGTTGGTGCCCAACGAGCACGAGGCGGCCGCCCTCACCGGGTTCACCGATCCCGGGCAGGCGGCCGAGGCCCTGCTGCACGACGTGCCGGAGGTGGTGATCACGCTCGGCGCGGCCGGGGCCCTGCACGCGGCGCGCGGGCAGGCTCCGTACACCGTGCCCGCGCCCCGGGTCCGGCCCGTGGACACCACCGCGGCAGGGGACACCTTCGTCGGCGCGCTCGCCGTGGCACTCGGCGAGGGACGCACCATGCGTGCGGCCCTGGCCTGGGCCTCGGCGGCGGCCGCGCTGTCCGTACAGCGGGCCGGTGCCCAGGACTCGATGCCGTCGCGCGCCGAGACCGACGCCTTCGCGGGCACCGGACCCCGGCCGTGAACGAAAGCGAGAACACGCCGCCGGGTACCGGCCCGCTTGCCGGGCTGCGCGTCCTCGACCTGGCCACCCTCTTCGCCGGACCGCTGGCCGCCACCCTGCTCGGCGACTTCGGCGCCGAGGTCGTCAAGGTCGAACACCCCCGGCGCCCCGACCCGTCCCGCGGCCACGGCCCGGCCAAGGACGGCATCGGCCTGTGGTGGAAGCTGCTGGGCCGCAACAAGCGGACCATGACCCTCGACCTGTCCACGCCCGGCGGCCGCGCGGTGCTGCTGCGCCTGGCCGCGGAGTCGGACGTGGTCATCGAGAACTTCCGGCCCGGCACCCTGGAGAAGTGGGGGCTGGGCTGGGCGGAGCTGTCCGCCGTCAATCCCCGGCTGGTACTGACCCGGGTGACCGGCTTCGGCCAGTTCGGCCCGTACGCCCACCGCCCGGGCTTCGGCACCCTCGCCGAGGCGATGAGCGGCTTCGCCGCGATGACCGGGGAGCCCGACGGGCCGCCGACCCTGCCGCCGTTCGGGCTCGCGGACTCGATCGCGGCGCTGGCCACCGCGTACGCCGTGATGGCCGCGCTCGCGGGCCGCGACCGCACCGGGGCCGGGCAGGTCGTGGACCTCGCGATCATCGAGCCGATCCTGACGGTCCTCGGCCCGCACCCCCTCTGGTACGACCAGCTCGGCTACGTACAGCCGCGCACCGGCAACCGGTCCACGAACAACGCGCCGCGCAACACCTACCGCAGCGCGGACGGGCGCTGGCTGGCCGTCTCCACCTCGGCCCAGTCGATCGCGGAGCGGGTGGTGCGGCTGGTCGGGCGGCCGGAGCTGACCGGCGAGCCGTGGTTCGCGACGGGCTCGGGGCGGGCCGCGCACGCGGCCGTCCTGGACGAGGCGGTCGGCTCCTGGATCGCCCGGCACAAGGCGGACGAGGTGATCGCCGCCTTCGAGGAGGCGCAGGCGGCGGTCGCGCCGGTCTACGACGTGCGCGACGTGATGGCCGATCCGCAGTTCGCGGCCCTGGACACGGTCACCGAGGTCGACGACCCGGACCTCGGCCCGCTGCGGATGCAGAACGTCCTCTTCCGGCTCTCCGAGACGCCGGGGTCGATCCGCTGGGCGGGCCGCGCGCACGGCGCGGACACCGAGGCGGTGCTGGCCGAACTGGGCTTGTCCGGGGCGGAGATCGACGTCCTGCGGACCGAAGGAGCACTGTGATCCTGACCTGGCTGTACGTACCCGGGGACCGCCCGGAGGTGGTCGCGAAGGCGCTCGGCGCCGGCGCCGACGCGGTGATCGTGGACCTGGAGGACGCGGTACCGGTCTCCCGCAAGGAGTACGCCCGCGCGGCCACGGCGGAGCTGCTCCGGCACCGGCCCCCCACTCCGGTGTACGTCCGGGTGAACGCCCTGGACACGCCCTGGGCGCTGGCCGACCTCACCGCGCTGTCCGGGCTGCACGGCCTCTCGGGGCTGCGGCTGCCCAAGATCACCGCGCCGGAACAGATCGGCGCGGTCGCGGACCGGACCGGCGGGGTGGCGCTGTACGCGCTGCTGGAATCGGCGCTGGGCGTGGAGCGCGCGTACGAGATCGCCCGCGCCCACCCGGCCCTGCGCGGGCTCTCCCTCGGCGAGTCGGACCTGCGGGCGGACCTCGGGGTGAGCGCCGACGCGGGGCTCGACTGGCCGCGCTCGCGGGTGGTGGTGGCGGCCCGGGCGGCCGGGCTCGCGCCCCCGCCGCAGTCCGTCTTCCCGGACATCCGCGATCTGGAGGCGCTGGCGGAGTCCTGCGCCCGGGGCCGGGCCCTGGGCTTCCTGGGCCGGGCCGCGATCCACCCGCGCCAGCTCCCCGTGATCGAAAGGGCCTACCTCCCCGGGTCGGCGGAGGTCGCGGCCGCCGAGCAGATCGTCGCGGCGGCCCGCCGCACCCCGGGCGCCCAGGCCCTCCCGGACGGCCGCTTCGTGGACGCGGCGGTACTGGCGGGCGCGGAGCAGATCATGGCGCTGTCCCGGCGGGAGTCCCGGGTCTTGTCCTGAGCAGCCTGTCCTGAGCCTGCCCGGGCACACATGCGCGTGCTCCGCCGGATCGGATCCGGCGGAGCACGGTGACGCGGTGAGCCTGCGGCTCGCGTACGGGTCGGGTCAGAGCTTTTTGGCCTCGGGCTTCGTGGCCCCGGGCTTCGTGAGATCCGCCTTCGTGAGGTCGGCCTTCGCCTCTCCGGGCTGCTCGGCGTCGGGCTTCGCGGCGTCCTCGGCCGGAGCCTTCGCGCCGTCCTCCACCTTCGCATCGCCCTCGGGAGCGTCCTTCGCAGGCGCGTCCTTGCCGCCCTTGCCGTCCTTGCCCTCCGGGGCGGGGCGGACCGGCTCGACGATCTCCTCGCGGCCCGGCCGCAGCCGCGCCGACAGGATGAAGTAGGTCACGGCCGCGATGAAGACCACGATGGCCGTCCACACGTTGAGCCGCAGGCCCAGCACGTGGTGCGCCTCGTCGACCCGCATGTATTCGATCCAGCTGCGACCCACGCAGTACGCGGCGACGTAGAGCGCGAACGCCCGGCCGTGGCCCAGCTTGAAGCGCCGGTCGGCCCAGAGCACCAGGGCCGCGACGCCGAGGCACCACAGCGACTCGTACAGGAAGGTCGGGTGATAGGTGCCCGCGACCCGGTTCGGGCCCTCGCTGATCTCCAGCGCCCACGGCACGTCCGTGGCGCGGCCGTACAGCTCCTGGTTGAACCAGTTGCCCCAGCGGCCGAAGGCCTGGGCCACCGCGATGCCGGGCGCCAGCGCGTCCGCCCACGCGGGCAGCGGGATGCCGCGCACGCGGCAGCCGATCCAGGCGCCGACCGCGCCCAGCGCGATCGCGCCCCAGATGCCGAGGCCGCCCTCCCAGATCTTGAAGGCGTCGACCCAGTTGCGGCCCTCGACGAAGTAGAGCTGGTAGTCGGTGATCACGTGGTAGAGGCGTCCGCCGACCAGGCCGAACGGAACCGCCCACACGGCGATGTCGGCCACCGTGCCCGGCTGGCCACCGCGCGCGACCCAGCGCTTGTTGCCGAGCCAGACGGCGACGAAGACGCCGATGATGATGCAGAACGCGTAGCCGCGCAGCGGGATCGGTCCGAGATGGACCACACCGGTCGACGGGCTGGGGATGTAAGCAAGTTCCATGGCAACCCAGACGCTACCTTGCCGGGCGGTGGGCACCGCAACCCGCCCGGCAAGCTGCCATCAAATCGACACCTGCCGACCATCCGGCGGGCACGGTCGCGGTGGCCGCGCCGTCCGCGCTGTCCGCCGCGTCAGTCGTCACCGCCCGCCGGAGCACCCGCCGGAGCGCCACCCGTCGTACCCGCCGCCGCACCCGCCGACCGGCCCGTCGAGGTACCGGCCGACGTACCCGCCGACGTACTCGCGGAACTCCGCGCGGAAGACCGTCCCGACGCGGAAGCGGAAGGGGAAGGGGACGCCGACGGCCGCGCCGAGGCCTCCGGTGACACCTGGCCCGACTCCTCGGCCGGCGCTCCCGCCCCCGCCGCAGCCGTGACCTTGGCCTTCAGCTTCTCCGGGGTGAGCGGATTGGCCTGGTCCGCGAAGATGTCCTTGCCGTCGAGCAGGATCGTGGGCGTCCCGCGGAATTTGCCCGCCTTGAACGCGGCATACGATTTCGCGACCCAGCTGTCGTGGGTCCCGCCCTCGACGCACTGGCGGAAGGCGGGGGTGTCGAGGCCGTCCACCTTGCCCGCCAGTTCGAGCAGCCGGGCGTTCTTGCCGTAGGCGTCGTCGACCTCCTTCGGCTGGTTCTCGAAGAGGACGTCGTGGTACGCCGGGAACTTCCCCGCGTCCTGGGCGCAGGCCGCGGCATTGGCCGCCCGCTGGGAGCCGCTGCCGCTCATGTTGCCGTCGATCAGCGTCACCAGGTGGTACTCGACCTTGAGCTGCCCCTTCGCGACCAGGTCGTGGACCGTGGTGCGGTAGGCGTCCTCGAAGGACTTGCACGCCGGGCAGCGGAAGTCCTCCCAGACCGTCAGGGTCGACTTCGCGGAGTCCTTGCCGTTCTGGACCGCGAGGGCGTCCTTGCCGGTGGCTCCCGAGGGGGCCACGACCGGGCCGGACCCGTCCTTGGCCGTGCCGCTCTTGCCGGAGTTGGCCGCGAGCAGACCCACCACGGCCGCCAGGCCGAGGACGCCGACGACCGCGGCCGCCACCACCAGGCTCCGGCGCCGCTTGTCCTTGCTCTTCTGCCGCTCGCGCTCCACCAGGAGTCGCTCGCGGGCCGTTCTCTTCGCATCGCGGTTCGCACCGTCGTTCTTGTCGCTCACGACCCGCCAAACGAAGCGGGGAGGCACTCTCGTGCCTCCCCGCTCCCACATCCACTCGAACGGGCTACAGAACCCCGTTCCGGATCAGCCGTGCATCAGCTCCTGCGTACGCCTTCCGCAAGCTCGGCCGCCAGCGAGCGCACGGCGGCCAGGCCGGCCGGGAGGTCCGGGGCGTCCAGGAGGAGCTTGACGAAGGCCGAGCCGACGATCACGCCGTCCGCGAAGACCGCGACTTCCTTCGCCTGTGCGGCGTTGGAGACGCCCAGGCCCACGCAGACCGGGAGTTCGGTGGTCTTGCGGGTACGGGCCACCAGGTCCTGTGCCTGTTCGCCGACCGAGACCCGGGTGCCCGTGACGCCCATCAGGGAGGCGGCGTAGACGAAACCGGAACCCGCCGCCGTGATCGTGGCGAGGCGCTCGTCCTTGCTGGAGGGGGCGACGACGAACACCGTGGCCAGGCCGTGCTTGTCGGCGTGCTCGCGCCACAGCGCGGACTCCTGGACCGGCAGGTCCGGCAGGATGCAGCCCGCGCCGCCCGCCGCCGCCAGCTCGGCGGTGAACCGCTCCACGCCGTACCGGTCGATGGGGTTCCAGTACGTCATGACCAGGACCGGGGCGCCGGTCGCCGCGTGCGCCTCGCGGACCGTGCGCAGCACGTCGGCGATCTTCACGCCGCCGCGCAGCGCGATGTCGTCGGCGGTCTGGATGACCGGGCCGTCCAGGACGGGGTCGCTGTGCGGCAGGCCGACCTCGACGATGTCCGCGCCGCCCGCGATGACCGCCTTGACCGCCTCGATCCCGCCGTCGACGGTCGGGAAGCCCGCCGGGAGGTAGGCGACGAGCGCCGCCCGGTCCTCCGCCTTCGCCTTCGCGAGGGTGTCGCTCAGCAGCCGGATGTTGCCCTGCCCCACAGAACTGGTGCTCACTTGCTCTCCCCCTCGGTGCCGTCGTAGAGGCCGAAGTAGCGGGCCGCCGTGTCCATGTCCTTGTCGCCGCGCCCGGAGAGGTTGACGATGATCAGCCCGTCCTTGCCCAGCTCCTTGCCCAGGTCGAGGGCGCCCGCCAGGGCGTGCGCCGACTCGATCGCCGGGATGATCCCCTCGGTACGGGAGAGGAGGCGCAGGGCCTGCATGGCCTGGTCGTCGGTCACCGCGCGGTATTCGCCGCGGCCCGAGTCCTTCAGGTACGCGTGCTCCGGGCCGATGCCCGGGTAGTCCAGGCCCGCCGAGATCGAGTACGGCTCGGTGATCTGGCCCTCCTCGTCCTGGAGGACGTACGAGCGCGAACCGTGCAGGATGCCCGGCTCGCCGGCGCTCAGCGTGGCCGCGTGCTCGCCCGTCTCGATGCCGTGTCCCGCGGGCTCGAAGCCCACCAGACGGACCTCGGAGTCCGGGATGAAGGCGTGGAACAGGCCGATGGCGTTCGACCCGCCGCCGACGCAGGCCGCGACCGCGTCCGGCAGACGCCCCGCGCGCTCCAGGATCTGGCGGCGCGCCTCGACACCGATCACCCGGTGGAAGTCACGGACCATCGCCGGGAAGGGGTGCGGACCCGCGACGGTGCCGAACAGGTAGTGCGTACGGTCCACGTTCGCGACCCAGTCGCGGAACGCCTCGTTGATCGCGTCCTTCAGGGTCCGCGAACCCGACTTCACCGCGATGACCTCGGCACCCAGCATCCGCATCCGCGCCACGTTCAGCGCCTGCCGCTCGGTGTCGATCTCACCCATGTAGATCGTGCATTCGAGGCCGAACAGGGCGCACGCCGTCGCCGTGGCGACACCGTGCTGGCCCGCGCCGGTCTCCGCGATGACCCGCGTCTTGCCCATGCGCTTGGTCAGCAGCGCCTGGCCCAGCACATTGTTGATCTTGTGCGAACCCGTGTGGTTCAGGTCCTCGCGCTTGAGGTAGACCGTCGCGCCACCGGCGTGCTCCGCGAAGCGCGGCACCTCGGTCAGCGCGCTCGGGCGCCCCGTGTAGTTCACGAGCAGGTCGTTCAGCTCGGCCGCGAACGCCGGATCGACCTTCGCCTTCTCGTACTCGGCGGCGACCTCGTCCACCGCGGCGACGAGCGCCTCCGGAATGAACTTGCCACCGAAATCGCCGAAATAGCCCTCGGCGTTGGGGACGGAACCCTCGGGGTCCGGAATGAAGAACTCACTGGACGGCATGCCAGTACTCCTACGGAAGCAATCGGGTGGGATTCACCGTATTGCGCCGAAGGTCCCAAGGACGTCCGTCTCCACCACTGCGAGAGCGGCAGCGGAGCGCGGATCGGGGCATGGGAGGACTACGGCGCGTGTCCGCCACGCCATCGCATGCCGTTGACCTGGCCGGGCTCCGACCCGATCACGTACCGGACCCGCCGCCCCCGCACGCGCCGGGCCGGGGCGCGGCAGCCGCGCGGGCGGCAGCCGCGCGCCAGGGGCGCGTGGGTCGACGGCACACCGCCCCGGCCGGGAAGGCCGGGTCGGGTGCGGGCGGCACGGGCGGACGGGGTCACGGTGTGGGTCAGCTCCGCCCGTGGCGCAGGGCGGGGTGGGCGCCGGCGGCGACCAGGTCGGCCACGGCGGCCTTCGGGTCACGGCCGGTCACCAGGGATTCGCCCACGAGGACGGCGTCCGCGCCCTCGTTCGCGTAGGCGATGAGGTCGTGCGGTCCGCGGATTCCGGACTCGGCGACCTTCACGATGTGGGCCGGGATCTCGGGGACGACGCGCTCGAAGGTCGAGCGGTCCACCTTGAGGTCCTTGAGGTTGCGCGCGTTGACGCCGATGATCTTGGCGCCCGCGGCGACCGCGCGCTCGGCTTCCTCCTCGTCGTGGACCTCGACGAGCGGGGTGAGACCGATGGACTCGGCCCGCTCGATGAGGGAGACGAGGGCCTCCTGCTCCAGGGCCGCGACGATCAGCAGCACGAGGTCGGCGCCGTAGGCGCGGGCCTCCCACAGCTGGTACGCCGTGACGATGAAGTCCTTGCGCAGGATGGGAACGTCCACCCGTGCGCGGACGGCTTCCAGGTCCGCGAGGGAACCGCCGAAGCGGCGCTCCTCGGTGAGGACGGAGATGACGGCGGCGCCGCCCGCCTCGTAATCGGCGGCCAGGCCGGCCGGGTCTGCGATCGCGGCGAGCGCGCCCTTGGAGGGGCTGGAGCGCTTCACCTCACAGATCACCTTGACGCCTTCGCCACGAAGGGCGGCGACGCCGTCCTTGGCCTGGGGCGCCTTGGCGGCACGCTCCTTGAGCTCGTCGAGGCTGACGCGCGATTGCCGTTCGGCAAGGTCGGCGCGGACCCCTTCGATGATCTCGTCGAGCACACTCACGCGAGCGGCCCCCTTCCGGGTCGGTCGACTGGTTCAAGGTCAGCAATCAAATGGTATCCGCAGGAGGCCCCGGCCTCTGCACGCGGTTGACGGCGTCCCATTGACTGGACATTCGGAATCTGATCTTCCCTCGGTGCGGGTATCAGTGCAGGTACGGGCCTCAGGGGGCCAGTGCCGATCCGAAGGGCAAGTTCCGGACAACGGCGAAAATCAGCGCCACGGTCCCGATCCCCCACCAGTACAGCGGCTTGAGCGCCAGGCGCGGGGTCGGCCCGCCGCGATAGGCCCGAATCAGCCACAGGCTCATGAATCCCGCGAAGACGAAGTAGCCGATGACCGCCATGGCATTTGCCCCGAAAGCGGCCGGGAGATCGCCGTGGGCGAACGCGTGGGCGCTGCGCAGACCGCCGCAGCCGGGGCACAGGATCCCGGTCAGCCGGAACAGCGGGCAGACCGGGTAGTGGCCGGGTTCGTACGGGTCCACGGCGGCGACGTAGCCGAGGGCCGAGGCGGCCACGGCCAGGGTGAGCGCCGGGGCGGCCAGCCGCCGGGCCCGGGTGGGGGCCGGAGCGGGAGCGGGGACGGCGGGCGTCGCCAGGGGGGTGCGTGAGGCGTCCACCCGCTGATTGTCGCCGGTCATGACAAAAGGCGCAGCCCGACAGGGCCGCGCCTTCCGACTCCGCTCGCGGACATCAGGCCTTCGCGGCCTTGGCCGCGGCGATGACCGTCGCGAGGTCCTTGTGCTCGGGCTTCGGCGCGCCCATGCCCGCCGCCTTCATCGCCATGCCGACGACCCCGCCGAGCGCCACGATGACCAGGCCGGCGATGAAGCCGATCGGGCTGGCCACCACCATGAACGCGCCGGATACGCAGAAACCGACGAAGGCGATGATGACACCGGTCCAGGCGGCCGGGGTGTGTCCGTGGTCTGTGCCCGCCATGAGTTGCTCCTCGTTGCTCAATCGAACGCGTCTGTGTCGGACGCTCGGAGATTATTGTCCCGCACCCCGGACGCCCTTCGCGCCCGGGGGGTGACCAGGCTTTCAGTGCCCGCTCGTGGGGTCCTCGCCCCGGTCCAGCGCCTTCCACAGGTCCTCGGGCCGGTCCGGGTCCACCACCGCCGCCTTGCGGGGCCGGGGCGTCCCGTCGCGTTCGTAGCGGCCGCCCATCGCGGGCCAGCTCCGGCCGAAGCGCAGGGCCAGCAGCCCGGCGGCCAGGATCAGCAGCGCGCCCGCCGCCGAGACCATCGGCCAGGTCGTGTGCGTGAGCGCGGCCGCGTGGGCGGCGGTGTCCGCGGTCGAACGGGCCGCCGCGTCGTCCAGGGCCGCCCGGTCGCCCGCCCCCGCCAGCGCGGCGAGGCCCGCGCCGAGCCCGCTCAGCGCGAGCAGCCCGGAGACCAGCAGGCGGCTGCGGCCGCGTACGGCGAAGACCGCGACCAGGGCCGCGAGGGCCACGATGGCCAGGGCCGCGGGGACCCCGGTCACCGCGCGTCCGTCGGCCGACAGCGGCAGTGCGCCGCCCCCGGCCGCGGCGGCGGTGCCGCGCGCCCAGATCCGGCCGGAGGCCAGCAGGACGACGGTGGCGCCGAGCGCGCCGAGCAGCAGGGCCGCGGCGACGCTGCGGCGGCTGCCGCCGCCACGCGCGGCGGGATCGGAATCGGGCTCGGGACCGGTATCGGTTCGGGGCTGGGGTACGGCGCTCACGCACCCCACTATCCCCTACCGCTTCAGGCGGAGTGGAGCCGGTTCGCCGCTCCGACCGCGCGCAGCACCGCGGCGGCCTTGTTCCGGCACTCCGCGTCCTCCAGCTCGGGCACGGAATCGGCGACGACCCCGGCCCCGGCCTGCACGTACGCCGTGCCGTCGCGCAGCAGCGCGGTGCGGATCGCGATGGCCGTGTCGGCGTCCCCGGCGAAGTCGAGGTAGCCGACGCAGCCGCCGTACAGCCCGCGGCGGGAGGGCTCCAGCTCCTCGATGATCTGCATGGCGCGCGGCTTGGGCGCACCGGAGAGGGTGCCGGCCGGGAAGCAGGCGGTCAGCACGTCGAAGGCGGTGCGGCCCTCGGCGACCCGGCCGGTGACGGTCGAGACGATGTGCATGACGTGCGAGTACTTCTCGATGCTCATGAAGTCGACGACCTCGACGCTGCCGGGTTCGCAGACCCGGCCCAGGTCGTTGCGGCCCAGGTCGACGAGCATGAGGTGCTCGGCGCGCTCCTTGGGGTCGGCGAGCAGTTCCTCGGCGAGGTCGTGGTCCTGCTGCGGGGTGACGCCGCGGTGCCGGGTGCCGGCGATGGGGTGGACCATGGCCCGCCCGTCCTCGACCTTGACCAGGGCCTCGGGGCTGGACCCGACGACGTCGAAGCCGTTCTCGAAGCGGAAGAGGTACATGTACGGGGACGGGTTGGTGGCGCGCAGCACCCGGTAGACGTCCAGGGCCGAGGCGGTGCAGGGGGTCTCGAACCGCTGCGAGGGCACGACCTGGAAGGCCTCGCCCGCACGGATGCGTTCCTTGACGTCCTCGACGGCCGCCTGGTACTTCTCGCCGCCCCACAGAGCCGAGTACTCCGGCAGTTCGGAGACGGGCAGCGGCGCGGGCGTGTACGGCGCCGGGCGGGCGAGGTCGGCCTCCATCGCGTCGAGCCGGGCGACGGCGTCGGCGTAGGCCTCGTCGACGCCCGTGTCGAGGTCGTTGTGGTTGATCGCGTTGGCGATCAGCAGGACCGTGCCGTCCCAGTGGTCGAGGACCGCGATGTCCGAGGTGAGCAGCATCGTCAGCTCGGGGAGTTCGAGGTCGTCGCGGGTGTGGTCGCCGATCCGCTCCAGGCGGCGCACGATGTCGTAGCCGAGGTAGCCGACCATGCCGCCGGTGAAGGGCGGCAGGCCGCCCGACCGGTCGTGCGGGGTGTGCAGGGCCTCGACGGTGGCGCGCAGCGCGTCGAGGGGGTCGCCGGTGGTGGGCACGCCGACGGGCGGGGTGCCGATCCAGTGCGCCTCGCCGTCCTTGACCGTCAGGGTCGCGTCGCTGCGGACGCCGACGAAGGAGTACCGGGACCAGGAGCGGCCGTTCTCGGCCGACTCCAGCAGGAAGGTGCCCGGGCGCTCGGCGGCCAGCTTGCGGTAGAGGGCCACCGGGGTGTCGCCGTCGGCGAGGAGTCGGCGGGTGACGGGAATGACCCGGCGGTCGCCCGCGAGCTTGCGGAACGTCTCAAGATCCATGGGGTGGGACCTTACCTATTCGGCTTCGGCTTCGGCTTTACGGAGCAGGACATCGGTGTCGAAGCAGGTGCGGGTGCCGGTGTGGCAGGCCGCGCCGACCTGGTCGACCCGGACGAGCACGGTGTCGGCGTCGCAGTCGAGGGCGACGGACTTCACGTGCTGGAAGTGGCCGGAAGTGTCTCCCTTGACCCAGTACTCCTGGCGGCTGCGGGACCAGTACGTGCACCGGCCGGTGGTCAGGGTGCGGTGCAGGGCCTCGTCGTCCATCCAGCCGAGCATGAGCACCTCACCGGTGTCGTACTGCTGGGCGATGGCGGGCACCAGACCGTCCGCGGAGCGCTTGAGGCGGGCGGCGATGGCGGGGTCGAGGGAGGACGTACTCATGCGGCCATTGTGCCGCGCGGGGCGGGTGGTTACGGCAAGCTGTCCGCCTGATGAGCAGGCATGGGGCGGGTTCCGGCCGTAGGCTGGCCCGCATGTCTACCCATGCGAAGCGTGAACGACTGCTGCTGGCGGACCTGTTGGAGTCGGCGGGACCGGAAGCGCCCACCCTGTGCGACGGCTGGACGGCGCGGGAGCTGGCGGCGCACGTGGTGGTGCGGGAGCGGCGGCCGGACGCGGCGGGCGGGATCCTGCTGAACGTCCTGAAGGCCCGGCTGGACAAGGCGATGGCCGAATACACGGCCAAGCCGTACGAGGAACTGATCCAGCTGATCAGGACGGGGCCGCCGAAGATGTCGGTGTACTCGCTGAAGCAGATCGACGAGGCGGCCAACGCGGTGGAGTTCTACGTCCACGCCGAGGACGTGCGGCGGGCCCGGCCGGACTGGTCGCCGCGCGAGCTGGACCCGGTGTTCTCAGACTCCCTGTGGTCGCGCCTGGAGAAACTGGCCCGCCTGACGGGCCGCCGCGCGCCGGTCGGCCTGGTCCTGCGCCGCCCGAACGGCCAGACGGCGGTGGCCCACAAGGGCACCCCGGTCGTCACGGTGACCGGCGAGCCGGGCGAACTGACCCTGTTCTGCTTCGGCCGCCAGTCCGCTGCGCGGGTCGAGCTGGAGGGCGAGAAGGACGCGGTGGCCAAACTGACGACGGCGCGGCTGGGTCTGTAACGGCACGCCTCGCGGCGGGCCCCGGGGCGGTGGACGGGGGCGCTGAACGGGGCGGGGGAGCGGGGTCGGTGTGGGGTGTCTCCTCGGCTCGCAGAAGCCGAGCCCTGTCGGAGACCGGACCCTGTGCTGCTTCTGCTCGGCCTGCGGGGACACCCCACACCGCCCCCACTCCCCCACCGGGAGACCCCCCGAGCCGACCAAACCCCACCCTGACCGGAGCCGAACCAATCCCGCCCCGCCGGAACGATCCGGTCTCGCCGTGCCCAATCCCGACCCGCCGGAACCATCCGGTCTGACCGGAGCGAATCCAGCCCCGCCGGCGTTTGAGGCGCCCCCGGAGGGACGGCCGCGGACGCGGCACGCACACCCACCCCGCCGGAACCATCCGGTCTGACCGGAGCGAATCCAGCCTCGCCGGCGATTGAGGCGCCCCCGGAGGGCAGAGCCGCCCGGCGATTGAGGCGCACCCGTTGCCCGGGGCTGGTGTCGCCTCCGGCGGGCCCTCAAACGCCGGGCAGGCTGGGATGGCCCGGGGCACCCCCAGCCCCGCCGGCGTTTGAGGCGCCCCCGGAGGGACGGCCGCGGACGCGGCACGCACACCCACCCCGCCGGAACGATCCGGTCTGGCCGGAGCGAATCCAGCCCCGCCGGCGTTTGAGGCGCCCCCGGAGGGAGGGGGGTCAGGCGAAGGTGAGTTCCGCGCGGCGGACCAAGGGCGCGGAGGTGCCGACTATGGCGCCCGCCATGCTCAGCGCGCCGCCCGCGAGGAAGACGGGGGCGATGCCCCAGAGCTGGACGGCCACGCCGAAGGCGGGGTAGGCCAGGGGGGCCAGGCCGACGGCGGTGAAGGCCATCACCGAGCTGACCCGCCCCAGGTACGAGGGATCCGTGGCGGTCTGGATCAGGGCGACGGCCAGGCCTCCGCAGATCCCGCACACCAGCCCCCCGGCCACCGCCAGCCCGACGGCGACCGGCAGGGTCGGGGCCAGGGCCAGGGCCCCTATCGCGGCCGAGCCGACGATCAGGGTGAGGTTCTGGACCGCCCCCGCCCGCGGCACGCGGGGGACCAGGGTCAGGAGGAGGGCACTGGAGGCCGCCCCCGCCCCGAAGGCCCCGACGACCCAGCCGATCCCCGACGGCCCCCAGCCCCGCTCCTCGGCCAGCAGCAGCAGCCCGACGGTGAGCGGGGCGGACGTACCGAGCTGGCTGAGCGTGCCGGAGAGGATCAGCGGGCCGATCAGGCCGTGGTGGCGGATGTAGGCCAGCCCGGAGCGCAGCTGCTGCCAGGGGGATTCCCCGGCCACGCGCACGGCCACGGCACCGCCCGCCCCGGAACCCTTCGGCAGCGGGCCCAGGCGGACCGCCAGCAGCAGGATCAGGGAGAGCCCGAAGAGCCCCGCGGCCACCGCGAAGGCGGCGGCGGGCCCGCCCAGGCCCATGGCCAGCCCGGCCACCGGCGGCCCCGCGGTGTTGCCCACGCGTTCGACGAGGCTGCGCAGCCCCTGGACCCGGACCAGCTGCCCGGGCCCGGCGATCCGCGGCGGCAGCGCCCCCACGGCCGGCATGAACAGCGCGTCGACGGCGCCGAACAGCAGGGCGACGGCGACGAGCACCCACAGCCCGGGCGAGGTGAGGGCGACCACCGCAGCCAGGGCGAGGATCACCGCGCAGCGCACGGCGTCGGAGGAGATGACGACGAGGCGGGGTCCGAAGCGGTCGGCGACCACTCCCCCGCCGAGCATGAGCAGGGCGCGCGGCACCGCCCCGGCCGCCATGACCAGGCCGACCTGCGCGGGCCCGGCGGTCTGCGCCGCCGCCCAGCCGAGGGCGAGGAAGTAGATCCCGTCCCCGACGAGCGAGGCGGCGTAGGCGGCGAGCCAGCGCCAGACGTTCCGGTTCAGTCGGTCCCCCCAGACCCGCCCCTAGCGGACCGGGTGACCGGCCTCCCGCAGGGCGTCCTTGACCTGGCCGATGCGCAGGTCCCCGAAGTGGAACACCGAGGCCGCGAGCACCGCGTCGGCGCCCGCCGCGACCGCCGGGGCGAAGTCGGACAGCTTGCCCGCGCCGCCGGAGGCGATCACGGGAACGCTGACGTGTTTCCGTACCGCCGCGATCATCTCGGTGTCGTACCCGTCCTTGGTACCGTCGGCGTCCATCGAGTTCAACAGGATTTCCCCGGCGCCGAGTTCGGCGGCCCGGTGGGCCCATTCGACGGCGTCGATGCCGGTGCCGCGGCGGCCGCCGTGGGTGGTGACCTCGAAGGTGCCGGCCTCGGTGCGCCGCGCGTCGACGGACAGGACGAGGACCTGGCGGCCGAAGCGTTCGGCGATCTCCTGGATGAGTTCGGGGCGGGCGATGGCGGCGGTGTTGACGCCGACCTTGTCCGCGCCCGCGCGCAGCAGCTTGTCCACGTCGTCCGCGGTGCGCACGCCGCCGCCGACGGTGAGCGGGATGAAGACCTGTTCGGCGGTGCGGCGCACCACGTCGTAGGTGGTCTCGCGGTTGCCGGAGGAGGCGGTGATGTCGAGGAAGGTCAGCTCGTCGGCGCCTTCGGCGTCGTAGAGCTTGGCCATCTCGACGGGGTCGCCCGCGTCGCGCAGGTTCTGGAAGTTGACGCCCTTGACGACCCGGCCGTTGTCCACGTCCAGGCAGGGGATCACCCGTACGGCCAGGGTCATGCGGTCTCTCCTCGGTAGGCCTCGACCTCGACCTCGACGACCAGGCTGGGGTCGATGAAGCCGGACACGATGATCATGGAGGCGGCGGGGCGGACGGAGTCGAACAGCTCCTTGTGGGCGCGGCCCACCTCGTCCACGTCCCGGGCGTGCGTGATGTACATCCGGGTGCGGACGACGTGCTCGGGGCCCAGGCCCGCCTGGGCGAGGGCGTCGAAGGCGACCTTGAAGGAGTTCATGGTCTGGTCGTACGGGCCGCCCGCGGCGATCTGGCCGCCCACCACGGAGGTGCAGCCGGAGACGAGGACCAGGCCGTTGGGCAGGGCGACGGCGCGGGAGTAGCCGACGGCTTCCTCCCAGGGGCCGCCCGAGGAGATCTTGCGCACGTCGCTCACAGGGCCACCGCCTTCAGCGCCTCTTCGAGGGTGAAGGCCTTCGCGTACAGGGCCTTGCCGACGATCGCGCCCTCGACGCCCAGCGGGACCAGCGCGGCCAGCGCCCGCAGGTCCTCCAGCGAGGAGATGCCGCCGGAGGCGACGACCGGCTGGTCGGTCGCGGCGCAGACGTTCTTCAGCAGCTCCAGGTTGGGGCCGGTCAGGGTGCCGTCCTTGCCGATGTCGGTGACGACGTAGCGGGCGCAGCCCTCGGAATCCAGGCGCGCGAGGGCCTCGTAGAGGTCCCCGCCCTCGCTGGTCCAGCCACGGCCCTTGAGGGTCGTCCCGCGGACGTCGAGGCCGACCGCGATCTTGTCGCCGTGCTCGGCGATGACCTTGGCCACCCAGTCGGGGGTTTCCAGGGCGGCGGTGCCGAGGTTGACCCGGGTGCAGCCGGTGGCGAGGGCCGCGGCGAGCGTGGCGTCGTCGCGGATGCCGCCGGAGAGCTC
Organism: Streptomyces sp. NBC_00536; assembly: GCF_036346295.1. Classification (NCBI taxonomy): domain Bacteria; kingdom Bacillati; phylum Actinomycetota; class Actinomycetes; order Kitasatosporales; family Streptomycetaceae; genus Streptomyces; species Streptomyces sp. NBC_00536. Next base: position 2,190,560 of record NZ_CP107819.1, read on the forward strand.
GACCTTGATGTCCATGACGCCGGTGATCTCGGCGACCAGGGCGCGGTTGTCGCCGGTGCCGAAGGCGGCGTCGAGGTCGACCAGGTGCAGCCATTCGGCGCCGGAGGCCTGCCAGGCAAGGGCGGCCTGGAGCGGGGAACCGTAGGAGGTCTCACTGCCGGATTCGCCGTGCACCAGGCGGACCGCCTGGCCGTCGCGGACGTCGACGGCGGGCAGCAGTTCCAGCGTGCTGACGGTCATCAGAGGGTCTCGATCCAGTTGGTGAGGAGCTGGGCACCGGCGTCGCCGGACTTCTCGGGGTGGAACTGGGTGGCCCACAGGGCGCCGTTCTCCACCGCCGCGACGAACCGCTCGCCGTGCGTGGCCCAGGTGACCTTGGGGGCGCGGATCAGCGGGTTGGTGACTTCCAGGGTCCAGTCGTGGGCCGCGTAGGAGTGCACGAAGTAGAACCGGGCGTCCTCGTCCAGGCCCTTGAAGGCCTGGCTGTCGGCCGGGGCGTCGACGGTGTTCCAGCCCATGTGGGGGACGACCGGGGCCTTGAGCGGGCCGACCGTGCCGGGCCATTCGTCGAGGCCTTCGGTTTCCACGCCGTGCTCGATGCCGCGTTCGAAGAGGATCTGCATGCCGACGCAGATGCCCATGACCGGGCGGCCGCCGGAGAGCCTGCGGCCGATGATCCAGTCGCCGCGGACTCCCTTGAGGCCGCGCATGCAGGCATCGAAGGCGCCGACGCCGGGGACCAGCAGCCCGTCGGCGTCCATGGCCTTGTCATAGTCGCGGGTGATCTCGACCTCGGCGCCGACGCGGGCGAGGGCGCGCTCGGCGGAGCGGACGTTGCCGAAGCCGTAGTCGAAGACGACGACCTTCTTGGTGGGGGTCATTACCAGATTCCTTGGATCCGCAGGACTCCGGCCGCGAGGGACAGCGCGGAGGCGAGGGCGAGCAGGATGACGACCGACAGGGGCATCTTCTGCTTCTGGAAGGAGTAGACGCCGCCGGCCAGGAAGAGGCCGAGGACGATCAGGATGGTGTTGAGGCCGTTCACGGTTAGAGGGCGCCCTTCGTGGAGGGAAGGATGCCCGCGGCGCGCGGGTCGAATTCGGCGGCGTAGCGCAGGGCGCGGGCGAGCGCCTTGAACTGGCACTCCACGATGTGGTGGGCGTTGCGCCCGTACGGGACGTGGATGTGCAGGGCGATCTGGGCCTGGGCGACGAACGACTCGAAGATGTGCCGGGTCATGGTCGTGTCGTACGACCCGATCATCGGCGCCATGTTCTCGGGCTCGGTGTGCACCAGGTAGGGGCGGCCCGACAGGTCGACGGTGACCTGGGCGAGGGACTCGTCCAGGGGGACCGTGCAGTTGCCGAAGCGGTAGATGCCGACCTTGTCGCCGAGGGCCTGCTTGAAGGCGGCGCCCAGCGCCAGCGCGCTGTCCTCGATGGTGTGGTGGCTGTCGATGTGCAGGTCGCCCTCGGTCTTGACGGTGAGGTCGAAGAGTCCGTGGCGGCCGAGCTGGTCGAGCATGTGGTCGTAGAAGCCCACACCCGTCGAGACGTCGACCTTGCCCGTGCCGTCGAGGTTTATCTCGACGACGACGGAGGTCTCCTTCGTGGTCCGTTCGACCCGTCCGATGCGGCTCATGCCTGCTGCTCCTTCTTCAGTGCGCGAACCGCTTCCAGGAACGCGTCGTTCTCGGCCGGGGTGCCCGCGGTGACCCGCAGCCATCCGGGTACTCCGTTGTCCCTGACCAGGACACCCTGGTCGAGGATCTGCTGCCATGCGGTGTGGGAGTCCGCGAACGTCCCGAACTGCACGAAGTTCGCGTCGGACGCGGTGACCTCGTAGCCGATGGCGAGCAGTTCGGTGACCAGCCGGTCGCGTTCGGCCTTGAGCTGTTCGACGTAGCCGAGCAGGGTGTCGGTGTGTTCCAGGGCGGCCAGCGCGGTCGCCTGGGTGACGGCGGACAGGTGGTACGGCAGGCGCACCAGCTGTACGGCGTCCACGACGGCGGGGTGTGCGGCGAGGTAGCCCAGGCGCAGTCCGGCGGCGCCGAAGGCCTTGGACATGGTCCGGGAGACCACGAGGTTCGGGCGGCCTTCGAGCAGCGGCAGGAGCGAGTCCCGGTGGCTGAACTCGACGTACGCCTCGTCCACGATCACCAGGGACGGGCGGGCTTCCTGCGCGGCCTCGTAGAGCGCGAGGACCGTCTCGGCCCCGACGGCGGTGCCGGTGGGGTTGTTGGGCGAGGTGATGAAGACGACGTGCGGGGCGTGCTCCGCGATCGCCCGGACGGCCGCGTCCACCTCGATGGTGAAATCGTCGCGGCGCGGCCCGGAGATCCAGTCGGTGCCGGTGCCGCGGGCGATCAGGGCGTGCATCGAGTAGGAGGGCTCGAAGCCGATCGCGGTGCGGCCGGGGCCGCCGAAGGCCTGGAGCAGCTGCTGGAGGATCTCGTTGGAGCCGTTGGCGGCCCATACGTTCTCCCGCGCGACCGGGTGCTTGCCCGTGCGGGTGAGGTAGGCGGCCAGCTCGGTGCGCAGCTCGACCGCGTCCCGGTCGGGGTAGCGGTTGAGGGTGCGGGCGGCGTCGGCGACGCGCTCGGCGATCCGGGCGACGAGTTCCTCGGGCAGGCCGTAGGGGTTCTCGTTGGTGTTGAGCTGGACGGGTACGTCGAGCTGCGGGGCGCCGTAGGGGGTCTTGCCGCGGAGCTCGTCGCGGATGGGGAGGTCGTCGATTCCGATGTCGGCGCTCACTGCTGGGGTACCTTCCATCCGAACCTCGCCTTGAGGGCCGCGCCGTGCGCGGGGAGGTCCTCGGCCTCGGCGAGGGTGACCACGTGGTGGGTGACCTCGGCGAGGGCGTCGCGGGTGTAGTCGACGATGTGGATGCCGCGCAGGAAGGACTGCACGGACAGGCCCGAGGAGTGGCAGGCGCAGCCGCCGGTGGGCAGCACGTGGTTGGAGCCCGCGCAGTAGTCGCCGAGGGAGACCGGGGACCAGGGGCCGACGAAGATGGCGCCCGCGTTGCGGACCCGGGCGGCCCAGGCGGCCGCGTCGGCGGTCTGGATCTCCAGGTGTTCGGCGCCGTACGCGTCGACCACCTTGAGGCCGTCCTCCAGGCTGTCGACCAGGACGATCGCGGACTGGCGGCCCGCGAGGGCGGGCCTGATCCGGTCCTCGATGTGCTTGGAGGCCGCGACCTGCGGCTCCAGCTCGGCTTCCACGGCGGCCGCCAGCTCGGCGGAGTCCGTGACGAGGACGGCCGCGGCCAGCGGGTCGTGCTCGGCCTGGCTGATCAGGTCGGCGGCGACGTGCACGGGGTCGGCCGTGGAGTCCGCGAGGACCGCGATCTCGGTGGGGCCGGCCTCGGTGTCGATGCCGATCTTGCCGGTGAAGTAGCGCTTGGCGGCGGCGACCCAGATGTTGCCGGGGCCGGTCACCATGTTCGCCGGGGCGCACTCCTCCGTGCCGTACGCGAACATCGCGACGGCCTGGGCGCCGCCGGCCGCGTACACCTCGTCGATGCCGAGGAGCGCGCAGGCGGCCAGGATCGTGGGGTGCGGCAGACCGCCGAAGTCGGCCTGCGGCGGGGACGCGAGCGCGATCGACTCGACGCCCGCCTCCTGTGCCGGGACCACGTTCATGATCACGGAGGACGGGTACACCGAGCGGCCGCCGGGCGCGTAGAGACCCACGCGCTCGACCGGGACCCACTTCTCGGTGACGGTGCCGCCGGGGACCACCTGGGTGGTGTGCTCGGTGCGGCGCTGCTGCGCGTGCACGATCCGGGCGCGCCGGATCGACTCCTCCAGGGCCGCGCGGACGGCCGGATCCAGCTCTTCCAGGGCGGCCTTGAGGGCCTCCCCGGGAACCCTGATCCGCTCCAGCGTCACCCCGTCGAACTTCTGCGCGTACTCGATCAGCGCCGCCGTGCCGCGATGATGGACGTCCTCGCAGATGGGCCGCACCTTGTCCAGGGCGGCCGCTACGTCGAACTCGGCACGGGGCAGCAGATCGCGCAGGGCGCCACCCTCGGGGAGGGAGTCGCCGCGCAGGTCGATACGAGAGATCACCTTGCAATTCTCTCAGACACGTTCTCGCCACCGTTCGTCCGTATCACTGGCTGATACGAGCCCCGGCTGTCACCCCCGTCCCCTAGCGTTCTGGTGCGGGTGATGACGGGGGAACGAAGGGGAAGGGGGGTTGTCATGGCCGAGCCACGTCCCGGCGAGGAGCCGGAGGACCTGACGGGGCCCGAACGCCGGATGTGGAGCGCTTTCCGCACCGGCAACGTGTGCGACCTGAGCACGCGGACCGCCGACGAGGACGATCCGCACGGCGACCACACCTGGGGGCCCGCGCGCAGCGTCCGGGCGCGGGTGGTGGCACTGCTGCTGCTCCACGGGCCGCCGCCGGTGCCGGGCCGGGTGTCCTCGCTGAAACTGCGGGGCGCGCGGATCACCGGGCGGCTCGACCTGTCCGGCGGCACGGTGGACCCGTACGTCGAGCTCCAGTCCTGCCGCTTCGACAGCGAGGTCCAGCTGTCCGAGACCCGGCTGGGCACCCTGCGCGTGGTCAACTGCGCGGTGCCCCGGCTCGACGCGGCCCGCCTGCACACCGCCGGTGACCTGCACCTGCTGCGCTGCCGGGTGGCCCGCGGGATCCGGCTGACCGACGCGCAGATCGGCACCGACCTGCTGATCAGCGAGCTGGTCGTGCAGCGGGACAACCGGGGGCGGGCGATCGCCGCCGACGGCATGTCGGTGGCCCAGGACTTCCAGGCCGACCTCCTGGAGACCTACGGGGAGGTCAGCCTGCGCGGGGCCAAGATCGGGGTGTCGATGAGCCTGCGCGGGGCCCGGCTCAGCAACCCGTACGGGCGGCTCGCGCTGAACGCACCCACCCTCACCGTCGAGCGCACCCTCTACCTGACCTCGATCGCCCTGACGACCGGGAGCGGCGACCCCGGCGCGACGCCGCCCTACGGCTGGGGGCAGACCCCCACCCGCGGCGGCCGCGCCCGGCGCTTCGAGTGCCGGGGCGGGCTGCGGCTGGACGACGGGCGCTTCGGGGACGCGGTGGACTTCTTCGGCGCGCGCTTCCACCTCACGGAGGACCAGGAGATATCGCTGCGCCGGATCCAGACCCCCGAGCTGCGCTTCGTGGGCGAGCAGCCGGAGCGCGGGCGGGTGGTGGTGTCCGGGGCGAAGGTGGTCAAGCTGGTCGACCAGTCCACCAGCTGGCCCGCGGCGCCGGGCGCGGTGTCGATGGAGGGGTTCGTCTACGAGAACCTCGCGCCCCGCGGCCACTTCCCGCTCGCCCGCCGCCTGGCGTGGGCGGAGGCGTCCTGCGCCGAGTACTCCCCGGAGCCGTACGAGCGCCTCGCGGCCGTCCTGCGGGCCAGCGGGGAGGACGCGGACGCGCGGGAGGTGCTGCTCGCGAAGATGCGCAGGCGCCGGGCGACGCTGCCGCCGGCGGCGAAGGCGTGGGGGCACCTGCAGGACTGGACGATGGCCTACGGGTACCGGCCGGGGCGGGCCGCGCTGTGGATGGCGGTGCTGTGGGCGGCGGGAACGGTGCTGTTCTCGCTGCACGATCCGCAGCCGATCAAGGCGGACGAGCACCCGCAGTGGAGCGCCGCGCTGTACGCCCTGGACCTGCTGCTGCCGGTGATCGACCTCGGCCAGCAGGGGCAGTGGCTGCTCAAGGGCGGCTGGCAGTGGGGAGCGTCCGCGCTGGTACTGCTGGGGTGGGTACTGGCGACCACGGTGGCGACGGGGGCGTCCCGGCTGCTGCGGCGGGGCTAGGTCGTCTCTTCCGGATCCCGCCTGGCGGATTCCGGTGCTACGCGGTGGGCGGACAGGGTGACGGGGGTGGCCGCCCGGCCACTACCCTGAGCCTCGTGACCACCGTTCGCCTGCCCCTCTTCCCCCTCAACACGGTGCTGTTCCCGGGACTCGTCCTCCCGCTGAACATCTTCGAGGAGCGTTATCGCGCCATGATGCGCGACCTGCTGAAGACGGGCGAGGAGGAACCGCGCCGCTTCGCCGTCGTGGCGATCCGCGACGGCCGTGAGGTGGCGCCCACCGCGCCCGGCCTGCCCGACCAGACGGCCCTGCCCGAACGCGGCCCGGCCGCGGGCTTCGGCACCGACCCGATCCAGGCCTTCCACCGCGTGGGCTGCGTCGCGGACGCGGCCACGATCCGCGAACGCGAGGACGGCAGCTTCGAGGTGCTGGCCACCGGGACCACCCGGGTCCGGCTGCTGTCCGTGGACGCGAGCGGCCCCTTCCTGGTGGCCGAGCTGGAGGAACTCCCCGAGGACGCGGGCGACAGCGCGGGCGCGCTCGCCGAAGGGGTGCTGCGGGCGTTCCGCTCGTACCAGAAGCGGCTCGCCGGGGCCCGGGAGCGGTCCCTGACCGGGGCCGAGCTGCCAGACGACCCCTCGGTGGTGTCGTACCTGGTGGCGGCGGCCGCCGTACTGGACATCCCGTCCAAGCAGCGGCTGCTCCAGGCCCCCGACACGGCGACGCGGCTGGCCGAGGAACTGACCCTGCTGCGCTCGGAGACGGCCGTCATCCGCCATCTCCCCTCCCTGCCGATGATCGACCTGACCCGCACGCCCACGAACCTGAACTGAGGGCAGGCAGGCGCATGGCGAAGAAGACGAAACAGTCCGCGCAGTCCTCGGGCACCCCGGCGGTAGTGGCACTGACCGCCGCGGGCGTGGAGTTCCGTACGCACGCCTACGAGCACGACCCCGCGCACCCGTCGTACGGCGAGGAGGCCGCGCAGGCGCTGGGGGTCTCCCCGGACCGGGTCTTCAAGACGCTGGTCGCGGAGGTGGACGGGCAGCTGACGGTGGCCGTGGTCCCGGTGGCCGGAAGCCTCGACCTCAAGGCCCTGGCGACGGCCGTCGGCGGCAAGCGGGCCGCGATGGCGGATCCGGCGCTGGCGGAGCGCACCACGGGCTACGTCCTTGGCGGGATCTCCCCCCTCGGCCAGCGCAAACGGCTCCGCACGGTCCTGGACGCGTCGGCTTCGGCGCACGCCACGATCTGCGTCTCGGCGGGCCGCCGCGGCCTGGAGGTCGAGCTCCCCCCGACCGCCCTGGCCACCCTGACCGCAGCCACCCTCGCCCCCATCGCCCGCCCGTAACCACCCCCTCCGGGGGCGCCTCAAACGCCGGCGAGGCTAGGTTCGCCACCCCTCGGCAGCGAGAGTTGGGTGTCCCGCCCGGCGCACTGCCGCCCGCGGCCCCGTCCGCCCTCCGGGGGCGCCTCAAACGCCGGCGAGGCTGGGTTTGCCCCCCTCGGCGGCGACCCGACTGCCCGCCGGGAGGGCCTGGTGTGCCCGCTCAGGCTGGGCCAATGCAAGCCCCGCCAGGCGGGCACACCCCAGCCCAGCCAGGCGAGCACAGCCAGCCCAGCAGGGCGGACACACCCAGCCCCGCCGGCGATTGAGGCGCCCCCGGAGGGCACACCCACCCGCGGGCACAAACACACGTGTCGGCACACACCCGGCTCCGCCAGGCGAGCACAGCCAGCCCAGCAGGGCGGACACATCCAGCCTCGCCGGCGTTTGAGGCGCCCCCGGAGGGCGCACGCACCCGCGGGCACAGGCACGGGCGTCAGCGCACAGCCCGGGCCGCCGGTGGGGTCAGGGGCGGGGGTCAGGGGTGGGGTCGGCGTGGACGTGGGGCGGGGGGTAGGCGGCGGCCCAGGGCGCGACGGGGGCCGGATCCCGGGGCGTGAACAGGGCCGTCAGGGCCAAGTGCACGGCCACCGCGGCCATCGGCCACACCAGCAGCACGCCGTAGGCGAGGAGCTGCAGCGGCGCGTCGAAGGGGACGCCCTCACCCGCCGCCTTCGCCCGCGCGACCAGATCGCTGGAGGGCCCGAGCCACAGCCCGAGCCGCCAGCCGACCAGCGCGGCGAAGACGGATCCGAGGGCCAGCCCGATGACCAGCGGTACGCCCCCCGCGCGCCGCCACAGGAACGTCGCGGCCGCACTCAGCGCACCCAGTCCCGCGGACAGCAGCAGGAACGTGCCGTCGGACCCGATCCGCGCCTCGCTCTCGGTGTCCTTGAGGAAGACCGCCTGCCCGTTGGACACGTACTGGAGCCGGGGCGAGAGCCACACCCACAGCAGCCCGAGCAGCACTCCGGCCACCCCCACCAGGAGGGCGACGGCGGCGCCGTCACGGATCTCGGCGGCGGTCACCGCCGGGGCACCGGTGGCTGCGGGCTGGTCGAGCACGCGCTCGTCGAGCACAGGCGGCTCGACGGGCTCTCGGGACGGCGGCGGGGTCACGGCTTCGGTCACCCCCACATCGTGCCAGGTGGATGCCGGACCGGCGTCAGCGGACCGCCGCCCGGCGGTAGGCCTTGGTCGCGACGGTCAGCGAGAGCACGCCGACCGCCGCGCACACGGCGAGGTCACCGGCGACGGCGGCCCAGTCCGGGTGCGGGGCGAACGTACGGGCGAAGGCCTCCACGCCGTAGGTCGACGGCAGCAGGTCCCGCGCCCACACGATGACGTCGGGCATCCGCTCGGGCGGCAGCACGCCCAGCAGCAGGGCCGCGGACATGCCGAGCTGCCCGGCCAGCGTGGCCAGCTCCTGCCGGGGGGCGAGCAGGCCCAGCGCGGCGCCGAGCCCGGCCAGCGCGGCCCCGGCCAGCGGCACCACGGCGACCAGGATCCACAGCCCGCTCATCGGCAGCCCGAACAGCACGCACCCGAAGACGGCGGTGACCAGTGTCCCGGGCAGGGTGAAGGAGGCGTACGCGGCCGCCGCGCCCAGCACCACGGAGGCGGGCGGCACGGGCAGGGTGGCGTAGTGGTCGAGCCCGCCGCCGGCGCGCAGCTGGCCGAAGTACTGGGCCAGCAGGTTCAGCGCGACGAAGGCGACGACGAGGACCGACGATCCGGCGACGACGGCGCGCGCCTCGGAGCCGCCGCCGCCGTCGACCACGCCCCGCATGAGGATCATGATGCCGACGGACTGGAAGGTCGCGACGAACAGCAGCGGGATCCGGGAGACCCGGGCCCGGGAGAGCTGTGCCTTGTACACGGCGGCCAGGGACGGGAAGAACCGGGCCCGGGGGGCCAGCGGCCCGGGCGCGGCGCCCTCCGCGCAGACGGTGGTGCTCGCGGGGATGTCCGCGGCGGCGGTGGTCACGATTTCACCAGGCCCTTCGTACGGCCGCCCAGGGCGAGGTAGACGTCTTCCAGGCTGGGCGTGGCCAGGGTGAAGTCGTCGAGCGCGGCGAAGGCGGGCCCGCCGGTGACGGCGGCCACCGCCGCCCGTGCCGCGTCGGCGCCCAGGCGCAGGGTCCAGCGCCGCCCGGATTCCTCGGCGTGCGCGCGCAGCGCCGCGACCTCGGGGACGTGCAGCGGGGCGCTCTCGCGCCACACCAGGTCGAGCCGGACCTCGTCGGAGACCTCGGCCTTGAGTCCGGCCGGGGTGTCGCAGGCGATGACCCGGCCCTGGTCGATGACGGCGACCCGGTCCAGGACCGTTTCCGCCTCGATGACGTTGTGGGTGACCAGGAGGACCGTCGCGCCGTGTTCGGCGCGCCGCCGGTCGACGGCGCTCCAGACGGCCCGCCGGGCGACCGGGTCCATGCCGGTGGTGGGTTCGTCGAGGACGAGCACGGGCCGCTCCCCCACCAGGGCGGCGGCGAAGCAGGCGAGGCGCCGCTGGCCGCCGGAGAGCTTCTTCAGGGGCCGGGCGGCGATCGCGGTCAGACCGAGTTCGTCGAGTACGGCGTCCCGCGCGGCCCGCGCCTCGCGCAGGCCGAGCCCGCGCAGCCGTCCGGTGGTCTCGGCGGCCAAGGAGACGGTCAGCTCGTCGAGGGCGGTGGATTCCTGGCCCAGGTAGGCCAGCAGCCGGGAGGCCCGTTCGGGGTGCCGGACGAGGTCGTGGCCGAGCAGGGTGACGCAGCCGGAGTCGGGCCGCAGCAGTCCGGTGAGCTGGCGTACGAGGGTGGACTTGCCCGCGCCGTTGGGTCCGAGCAGCCCGAAGATCTCACCGCGGCGGACGTCCAGGCTGATGCCGTCGTTCGCGCGGGTGGCGGGCAGGGCCGGGGCCCCGCGCCCGCCGCGGACGGCCGCGTACGTCTTGACCAGGTCACGCACGGCGCAGACGACATCCCCCGGTCCTGCTGCCGCGGAACGTGTCCGTCCTGCCTGTGCTGTGCCCGTATTCACGAGGCAGCAGCCTACGGGGTTCCCGCGCGGCCGCCGCCCCCGGGGCGCGGCGGCCGCGCCACGCGCCCAGGGGGTGTCCGGTGGATCTCACTCGCCGCCCGGGGAGAGCGCCGCGGCGCTCGGGGTGGCGGCCGGGGCGGTGGCGGTGGCCTGCTCGGCGGCGGCGCGGACGTCGATCTCCCGCCAGAACCCGGCCCGGATGGCGTAGCGGTCGTGTTCGTCGATCTGGTCGTCCTTGTGCGCGAGCAGGCCGAAGCGGGCGGCGTAGCGCAGCAGCTCGCCGTCGATGCGGTGCGGGATGCGCGGGTACATGGTGGACAGCTTGTGCAGGTGGACGGTTTCGGGGAGCCGTTCCATCCAGCGGCGGGCGAAGACCTGGCCGACCTCGAAGGGGTCGCCGCCGACGGTGGTGATGTCCTCCTCCCGGTCGGCCCAGCGCTGCTCGGCGCTGGTGAGCTGGGCGAGGGTGGGCAGCGAGGCGGTCTCGGCGGGTTCGCCGAGCGGTCCGGCCCGGTCGATCCAGCCCTTGTCGGAGGACCAGCGCAGGGCGCTGGGGGCCTGGGCGCCGGGTGAGACCTGCTGGGCGCCCGGGCCGTGGGCGGGGCCGGTGCTCTGGACGGGTGCGCGCAGGACGGCGAGGTCCTTGGGCGTGGGCACGGCCCGGCCGGGGGCCACCGGCTGGGTCGCCCCCGTCTGGTCGGCGCGGGGGGCCTCCCGCTCCTCGCCGCGGGCCTGGGCGCCCGGGGCGGAGCCGTTGCGGGTGGCTTCGGCGAGGGCCGCTTCGGGCAGCGGGGCGGAGAGGATGGCGGCGATCTCGGGGCGCGGGGCGGGCGGCGGGGCGCACAGTCCGGCGAGGTCGCGGGCGCGGACGGCCCGGGTGATCCAGACCCGGTCGAGGACGCGGCGTTCGTCGGCTTCGGCGACGAGGTCCTCGGACTGGTTGTAGTCCCCGTCGGCGGCCTGGACGGCCCACAGGTGGACGGCGACGCCGTGTTCCTTGGCGGACATCAGGCCGGGGAGGAGGTCTCCGTCGCCGGTGACGAGGACGACGTCCGAGCAGGCCCGGTTGCGGGCGAGTTCGGTCAGCTCCGCGTGCATGGCGGCGTCGACGCCCTTCTGCGCCCAGCGGCCGTCGCTGCGGGTCAGGGCGCCGAGGCGGACGGTGACCCGGGGCATGACGCGCAGCCGCCGGTGTTCGGGCTGCGGCACCCGGTCGGGCGCGCCGTCGAACCAGTAGATCCGCAGCAGGGGCTGCTCGGTGTCGGCCTCGGCCCGCTCGCGCAGGCCCTGGATGAGGGCGGCATGGTCGACGGTGATGCGGGAGCGCGAGGGCTCCCCTGCGAGAAGACTCGCGGCAGCGCCCAGCAGATAGCCGGCGTCCACCAGGACGACGCAGCGGTCCACGCTTCCACCCTCTTCCCTGGGGGTCCCGCCCGGACGAGCGGGGGGACGGTCTGGGTTTTCCCCGAGTCTGCCCGAACGCAAGGAGGTTGACGGCCGGAACTCGATCATCGGCGTGGCGGATCTCACGGCGTGCGGCGGTGGGGTGCCGACTACGCGCAGTAATGATCCAAAATGCGGTGGTTCCGGCGGTATGTGAGGGTGAAGGCGGTCCTGGCCCCTAGACCCTCACGGAGGTTCCACCATGGCCAAGAACAAGAAGCAGAACCGCGACCAGTCGAAGTCCTCGGCTCCGGAACGTGGAGCCGATCAGGCCAAGAGTTCGTCGCCCACGGATCAGGCCGAGCAGCGAATGCAGCAGGCGACCCCCGCCGACATGGCGCGCAAGGGCCGCGAGAAGCGCTTCGGCCACAACTGACGCCTCCGTGTGCGGCATGTGAAAGGGCGCGTCCGGGACTCCTCCCGGGCGCGCCCTTTCCTCACGTAACGCGACCTGCGCCGGGGGCGCTATCCGGCCAGGCAGGACGGTCCGAGGAGGACCTTCAGGTCGCCGAAGAGGGCCGGGTCGGGCTTGACCCGGTGCTTGTCGAGGCGCAGCACGGTGGTGGTGCGCGGCCCCTGGAGCTTGATCCGGACCTCGCTGTTGCCCTGGTGGTGGCGGAGGATCTCGCCGAGACGGGTGACCATCGGAGGGGTCACCTTGACGGTCGGGATGGTCAGGACGACGGGTGCGTTGGTTCCGGCGGAGGAGAGGTCGGGGACCATCATCTCCATGGCGACCAGGCGGGGGACGTCCTCGCGCTTGTCGAGGCGGCCCTTGACGAAGACGACGGTGTCCTCGACCAGCTGGGTCGAGACGAGCTGGTAGGTCGCCGGGAAGAACATGCACTCGATGGAACCGGCGAGGTCCTCGACGGTGGCGATGGCCCAGGCGTTGCCCTGCTTGGTCATCTTGCGCTGGAGGCCGGAGATGATGCCGCCGATGGTGACGACCGCGCCGTCACCGTGCTCGCCGCCGGTGAGCTGGGAGATGCCCGCGTCCGTCTTGTCGGACAGCACGTGTTCCAGGCCGAAGAGCGGGTGGTCGGAGACGTACAGGCCGAGCATCTCGCGCTCCTGGGCGAGCAGGTAGGACTTCTCCCACTCCACGTCGGAGAACTCGACGTCGAGGCCGAAGCCGGGCTCGTCGCTCGCGTCCTCGTCGCCCATGCCGCCGAAGAGGTCGAACTGCCCCTCGGCCTCCTTGCGCTTGACCGCCACCACGTTGTCGATCATCGGTTCGTGGTGGGCGACCAGGCCCTTGCGGGTGTGGCCCATCTCGTCGAAGGCCCCGGCCTTGATCAGGGATTCGACGGTCCGCTTGTTGCAGACGACGGCCTCGACCTTGTCGAGGAAGTCCGGGAAGGTCGAGTACTTCCCCTTGGCCTTCCTGGTCTTGATGATCGAGTCGACGACGTTGGTGCCGACGTTGCGGATGGCGGTGAGCCCGAAGAGGATCACGTCGTCGCCCTGGGCGGCGAAGTTCGGCTCGGACTCGTTCACGTTCGGCGGGAGCACCTTGATGCCCATGCGCCGGCACTCGTTCAGGTAGATCGCGGACTTGTCCTTGTCGTCCTTGACCGAGGTGAGCAGGCCCGCCATGTACTCGGCCGGGAAGTTCGCCTTGAGGTAGGCGGTCCAGTAGGAGACCAGACCGTACGCGGCCGAGTGGGCCTTGTTGAATGCGTATCCGGCGAAGGGCACCAGGACGTCCCACAGCGCCTTGATCGCCGCGTCGCTGAAGCCCTTCTTCTTGGCTCCCCCCTCGAAGATGACGAAGTTCTTCGCCAGCTCCTCGGGCTTCTTCTTGCCCATCACGCGGCGCAGGATGTCGGCCTCGCCGAGCGAGTACCCGGCGATGATCTGGGCGGCCTTCTGGACCTGCTCCTGGTAGACGATGAGGCCGTAGGTGACGCCGAGGATCTCCCGGAGGGGCTCTTCCAGCTCCGGGTGGATCGGGGTGATCTCCTGCTGGAGGTTCTTGCGCAGGGCGTAGTTCGTGTGGGAGTTCATGCCCATCGGGCCCGGCCGGTACAGGGCGGACACGGCGGAGATGTCTTCGAAGTTGTCGGGCTTCATCAGGCGCAGCAGGGAGCGCATGGGCCCGCCGTCGAACTGGAAGACGCCGAGGGTGTCACCGCGGCAGAGCAGTTCGTACGTCTTGGGATCGTCGAGCGGCAGGCCGAGGAGATCGAGGTCGATCCCCTTGTTGGCCTTCACCATCTTGACGGCGTCGTCCATGATCGTGAGGTTGCGCAGGCCCAGGAAGTCCATCTTGATCAGGCCGAGCGACTCGCACTGCGGGTAGTCCCACTGCGTGATGGTGACGCCGTCCGTGTGCCGTACCCAGATCGGGGCGTGGTCGACGATGGGCTCGCTGGACATGATCACGCCGGCCGCGTGCACGCCCATCTGGCGGACGAGTCCCTCCACACCCCTGGCGGTGTCGATGACCTTCTTCACGTCCGGCTCGTTCTCGTACATCGCCCGGATCTCGCCGGCCTCGCCGTAGCGCGGGTGCGAGGGGTCGGTGATGCCGTTGAGGTCGATGCCCTTGCCGAGGACGTCGGCGGGCATCGCCTTGGTGAGCCGGTCGCCCATGGCGTAGGGGTACCCGAGGACCCGGGCCGAGTCCTTGATCGCGTTCTTCGCCTTGATCTTTCCGTACGTACCGATCATGGCGACCTTGTCGTCGCCGTACTTCTCGGTCACGTACCGGATCACCTCGACGCGCCTGCGCTCGTCGAAGTCGATGTCGACATCGGGCATGGAGACGCGCTCGGGGTTGAGGAAGCGCTCGAAGATCAGGCCGTGGGTGATCGGGTCGAGGTCCGTGATGCCCATGGCGTAGGCGACGATCGAACCGGCGGCGGAGCCGCGGCCGGGGCCCACCGCGATGCCGTTCTTCTTCGCCCACATGATGAAGTCGGCGACGACCAGGAAGTAGCCCGGGAACCCCATCTGGATGATGACGTCCAGCTCGTAGTCGGCCTGCTTCTGCCGGTCGTCGGGGACACCGCCCGGGTAGCGGCGGTTCATGCCGCGCCGGACCTCCTCCTTGAACCAGGTGATCTCGGTGTAGCCCGCTTCGGGGATCTCGAACTTCGGCATGAGGTTCTTGGCCTCGAACATGCCGGTGGTGTCGACCTGCTCGGCCACCAGGAGGGTGTTGCGGCAGCCCTCCTGCCAGGCGTCCGAGGAGTCGACGGCATACATCTCGTCCGTGGACTTCAGGTAGTAGCCGGTGCCGTCGAAGCGGAAGCGGTCCGGGTCCGAGAGGTTCTTGCCGGTCTGGATGCAGAGCAGCGCGTCGTGGGCGCCGGCCTCGTGCGCGTAGGTGTAGTGCGAGTCGTTCGTCACCAGCGGCGGGATGCCGAGCTTCTTGCCGACCTCCAGCAGCCCGTCGCGGACCCGGCGCTCGATCTCGATGCCGTGGTCCATCAGCTCAAGGAAGTAGCGGTCCTTGCCGAAGATGTCCTGGTATTCGGAGGCGGCCTTGAGGGCCTCGTCGAACTGGCCGAGGCGCAGCCGGGTCTGGAGCTCGCCGGAGGGGCAGCCGGTGGAGGCGATGAGCCCCTCGGACCACTGGCTGATGGTCTCCTTGTCCATGCGCGGCCACTTGGTGAGCCAGCCCTCGGCATACGCGTCGGAGGACAGCCGGAAGAGGTTGTGCAGTCCGGTGGCGTTCGCCGCCCAGATCGTCTTGTGCGTGTAGCCACCGGAACCGGAGACGTCGTCGCGCTTCTGGTGCGGCTGCCCCCACTGGATCCTGCGCTTGTTGCGCCGGGACTCGGGGGCGACGTAGGCCTCGATCCCGATGATCGGCGTGACCCCCGCCTTCTTCGCCGTGTGGAAGAAGTCATAGGCGCCGTGCAGGTTGCCGTGGTCGGACATCGCGATGTGCGTCATGCCCATCTCGTTGCACGCGTTGAACATGTCCTTCAGCCGCGCGGCACCGTCCAGCAGCGAGTACTGGGTGTGGACGTGCAGGTGCGTGAACGGCGTTTTGGTCACGGTGGGGGCCTCCGGGCGGGGCGAGAGGGGCGGCAGCTATGAATCCTACGTCTCCCGAGTGACAGTTCCCGGGCACCGACGGGTACCTTCGTCCGTTGCAGGGCCGAGGGCATCCGTCCGGCCCCTCTTGATCAAAACGCCGAACCACCGCGCCACCTGGAGGCACCCGCCATGGCGGTTCCCGAGACGACCGACGAGCAGCGCGCCGAGCAGATACTCGATGTGTTCGACATCGCCTTCGGCGAGCTGATCAGCGCCGACCCCGCCGCCTTCCAGGTCAAGTTCCGCAAGATGGCGGCCTCCGCCTTCGCCTTCTACCGGGGCACGGCCTGCCTGTTCTACGCCGACCTGGAGCGGGAGCGGCACGGTGGCCCGTTCCTGGACGAGCAGACCGGCCGGGTCTGGATCCACGGCGATCTGCACGCCGAGAACTTCGGCACCTACATGGACTCCAACGGCCGGCTGGTCTTCAACGTCAACGACTTCGACGAGGCCTACGTCGGCCCCTTCACCTGGGACCTCAAGCGCTTCGCCGCCTCCGTCGCCCTGATCGGCTACACCAAGGCGCTCAGCGACGAGCAGATCAGCGGCCTGGTGCGGACGTACGCCGACGCCTACCGGGAGCGGATCCACGCCCTGGCCACCGGCGCCAAGAACGACGAGGTGCCCTCCTTCACCCTGGACACGGCCGACGGCCCGCTGCTGGGGGCGCTGCGCGCCGCCCGTGCGCGGACCCGGTTCTCGCTGCTGGACTCGATGACCGAGATCCGGGACTTCGAGCGCCGCTTCACCGAGGGTGACGGGGCGATCGAGCTGGACGCGGCGACCCGGTACAAGGTGCTGGCCGCCTTCGACGGCTATCTGGAGACCCTGCCGGAGGAGTCCCTGGTCCGTCCGGACTCCTACCGGGTCAAGGACGTGGTCGGCCGCCGGGGCGTGGGCATCGGGTCGGCGGGGCTGCCCTCCTACAACATCCTGCTGGAGGGCCACAGCGACGCCCTGGAGAACGACGTCGTGATCTACCTCAAGCAGGCGCAGACCCCGGCCGTGTCCCGGCACGTGACCGACCGGTCGGTGCGGGACTACTTCCTGCACGAGGGCCACCGCACGGTGATCTCCCAGCGGGCGCTCCAGGCGCACGCGGATCCGTGGCTGGGCTGGACCGAGCTGGACGGGGCCGGGCAGCTGGTCGCGGAGGTCTCGCCGTACGCGGTGGACCTGGACTGGTCGGACATAGACGACCCGGAGCGGATCACGGCCGTGGTCGCCGACCTGGGGCGGGCGACGGCGACCATGCACGCGGCGGCCGACGCGGCCGAGAGCGGGCAGTCGCTGGTGCCGTTCTCCACCGAGCGGGCCATCGACGCGGCGATCGCGGCCGACGAGGAGGGTTTCGCCCCGCTGCTGGTCGATTTCGCGCACGCCTACGGGGCGCGGGCGCGGGCCGATCACCAGATCTTCGTGGATCTGTTCCGCAATGGCCGGATCACGCCGTAAAAATCCGCTTATGTGGCCGGGGCCAAGGTCCCCCTCTCACAGGGACCCATGGCACACTCGGCCGCAATGGACATATCAGAGGCAGGGCTCCGAGGGCTGCGGGCGGCGCTGTTCAGCGCGCTCGTCGTGCTGCTCTCGGCCGGCTCGCACGTCCTGATGTCCCGGGTGCCGCTGCCGCCCGCCCTGCTGGCCGGGGCCTTCGCCGCCGTCTTCGGCCTGTCCTTCGCGCTCGCCGGGCGCGAGCGCGGCTTCGGCCCGATCGCCGGACTGCTGGTCCCGCTGGAGCTGGCCGCCGACACGGCCTTCACCGCCGCCCAGCACTTCTGCTACGGCCCCGCGGGCGGCCCGGTCGACGGCCCGCTGCGCGCGCTGGGGCTGGCAGAGCTGTGCGGGGGCGCCCCGGTGGGCGGGCCGCTGGCCGAGGTCGCCGGGCCCGCCGCGGATCCCGCCCTGCTGCTCACCTCGCCCGGCCCCTGGACGCCCTGGCTGCTGCTCGGGGCGCACGTCTCGGTCGGGCTGCTGGCCGCGCTGTGGCTGCGCCGCGGGGAGCGGGCATTGGGCCGGCTGCTGCGGGTGATCGCGGTGCGCGCCTTCCGGCCGCTGCTGCTGGCGGTGGCCTCGCGGGCCGCCGCCCCGGGGCCCCGGCGGCCCGCGCTGCGGGCGGTGCTCCCGGGCGTGGGGGCTCGTACGCGCTTCCCCGCGCACTCCGTGGGACGGAGGGGACCGCCGCGTCCGGCGCCGCTCCTCGGCGTCTGACGCACCGCAGTCCCCCATCCGAACCGCTTCACCCCACGGAGTACCCCATGAGTTCCCGCAACAGCCACGCCAACAAGGCAGCCGCCCGCGAGAAGCTGCGCGCCGAGCGCGAGCGCCAGGCGAAGAAGGACAAGGCCCGCCGCCAGGTCATCGTCGCGGGCGCGGTCGTCGCAGCCCTCGCGCTGGCGGGCGGCATAGGTTACGCGGTCGTCCAGAAGACCAAGCCCACCGCCTGGGAGGCCGCGGCCACGGCCACCCTGGTCAAGCCGAAGAACACCACCGGTGACAACGGCACGACCGTGGTCATCGGCAAGGCGGACGCGAAGAAGACCCTGGAGCTGTACGAGGACTCGCGCTGCCCGGCCTGCGCGCAGTTCGAGCAGACCTCCGGCGCCCAGGTCAAGAAGGACGTCGACGCGGGCAAGTACAAGCTCCAGTACTTCGGCGCGACCTTCATCGACACCATGTCCTCCGGCGTGGGCTCGAAGAACGCGCTGAGCGCGCTGGGCGCGGCGCTCGACGTCAGCCCGGAGGCGTTCCTGGAGTACAAGGGGGCGCTGTACTCGACGGCGAACCACCCGGACGAGCGCGACGACGCCTTCGCCAAGGACGCGGCCCTGCTGAAGATCGCGGACCAGGTCCCGGCCCTGAAGGGCAACGCCGCCTTCAAGAAGGCGGTCGAGGACGGCACCTACGACCGGTGGGCGCTGGAGATGTCGAAGGCCTTCACCAAGTCGGGCGTGACGGGCACCCCGACGCTGAAGATGGACGGCAAGAAGATCGAGACCCCGCAGACGGTCGATGCGTTCAACACGGCGATCGACGCGGCGCTGAAGGGCTGACGCACAACGCGTGACGCACGACGCATGACGCACCGGGCGGGCGAACTCCCAGAGTTCGCCCGCCCTTTGCTTTGGGAGGGCTGTCTTCCGGACTTACTGGCCAGTAATCTGACCGGCCGTGACCAGTCTTCTCCCCTCTTCCTCCGCCGCGCCGCGCCGCCGTACGGTCGTCAAGGCCGCCGCCGGTGTCGCCGCGCTCGCCCCCTTCGCCGCGACGGCCGCCCTGGGAAGCGCCGCCCACGCCGATGAGAACGCCCCCGCCTTCCTGCACGGAGTCGCCTCGGGCGACCCGCTGCCCGACGGCATGTTGCTCTGGACCCGCGTCACCCCCACCGCCGACGCCGTCCCCGGTTCCGGCCTCGGCCCCGACACCCGGGTGGACTGGGAGGTGGCCGAGGACCAGGCCTTCACCCGGATCACCACGCGCGGCTCCGTCACCGCGACCGCGGCCGCCGACCACACCGTCAAGGCCGACGTGCGGGGGCTGCGCCCGCAGACGGCGTACTGGTACCGGTTCACCGCCGGGGCCACCGTCTCCCCGGCCGGGCGGACCCGCACCGCCCCGGCGGCCGGCGCCCAGGTGCCCGGCGTCCGCTTCGGCGTGGTCACCTGCGCGAACTGGGAGGGCGGGTACTTCTCCGCCTACCGGCACCTGGCCGCCCGCACCGACCTGGACGCGGTGCTGCACCTCGGCGACTACATCTACGAGTACAAGACGGGCGGCTTCCCGGAGCCGAAGTACGTGGTGCGCCAGCACGCGCCGCTGCACGAGATCATCACCCTCGCCGACTACCGCACCCGGCACGGCAAGTACAAGACGGACGCCGACCTGCAGGCCCTGCACGCGGTCCACCCGATGATCGCGATCTGGGACGACCACGAGTTCGCCAACGACGCCTGGTCGGGCGGGGCCGAGAACCACACCCCGGGCGCCGAGGGCGACTGGGCGGCCCGCGCCGCCGCCGCGAAGCAGGCCTACTTCGAGTGGATGCCGGTCCGCCCGTCCACCGCGGGGACCGTCTACCGCGAGCTGCGCTTCGGCAACCTGGTCGACCTGCTCCTGCTGGACCTGCGCAGCTTCCGTTCACAGCAGGCAGGCGTCGGCAGCGGCAAGGTCGACGACCCGGAGCGCACGATCACCGGCCGGACCCAGCTCGACTGGCTGAAGTCCGGGCTGTCCTCCTCGCAGGCGGCCTGGCGGCTGGTCGGCACCTCGGTGATGATCTCGCCCGTGGCCTTCGGCGCGCTCCCGGCGCACCTGCTGGAGCCGCTGGCCGGCCTGCTGGGGCTGCCGAAGGGCGGGCTCGCGGTCAATGTGGACCAGTGGGACGGCTACACGGACGACCGGGCGGAGCTGCTGGGCCACTTGAGCGGCCACAACATCAAGAACACGGTGTTCCTGACCGGTGACATCCACATGGCGTGGGCCAACGACGTGCCGGTGACGGCGGCGACGTACCCCTTCTCGAAGTCGGCGGCGGTCGAGTTCGTGGTGACCTCGGTGACCTCGGACAACCTGGACGACTTCCTGCACGTCCCGGCGGACACGGTCTCGCTGGTGGCCGAGACGGCCGTGAAGGCCGCCAACCGCCATGTGAAATGGCTGGACATGGACGCCCACGGGTACGGAGTCCTGGACGTGACGGCCGAGCGGTCGCAGATGGACTACTACACCATCTCGGACAAGACGAAGCAGAACGCGACGACGTCCTGGGAGCGTTCGTACCGGACCTTGAACGGTACCCAGAAGGTGGAGCGGGCAGACCGACCGGTTCGCTGACGCGCCGTCAAATTTCCTGCGGGTGGGGGTTTTCGGACATTTTCCGGAGGCCCCCACTCCCCCGAAGCAACAAATCTTTTACTTTCAAGCATTGACTTGAAGATGTCATGAACACATAAGCTTCGCGCCAGCGTGAGGAAATCCCTCCGCCCCCACCACGCTACGAGGAGCCAACGTGCGCGCTGCTGCCCGCATATCCCCCCTTCTCCGCCGCCGCCTCATGGGCACGGCCGTCCTCGCAGGAACCCTGGCCCTGGCACCGCTGACCGCCCCCACCTCGGTCGCCGCCGCCTCCGCCGTCAAGACCCCCGCCGAGGTCTGCGCCGACCAGGCCGCCGGAGCCGGCGCCTCCGCGAACGCCCGTGTGGCCCGCCCCCAGGCCAAGCACGCCTCCGACTCCAACGAGCTGACGGACGCCCAGGTCAAGGCCATGGACGCGGACCTCAAGTCGAAGCTCGGCCTGGCCGCCGCCACCGCCAAGGCGCAGCAGCTCGACGGCCTGCGCGCCAGCGGCGCGGCCGTCGCCGCGACGACGACCATCCCGGTCTACGTCCACGTGATCACCAACGGCAGCGCCGGTCAGCTGACGGCCGCCCAGATCAAGGGCCAGATCGACGTCCTGAACGCCGCCTACGCGGGCCAGGGCACCGGCAACGTCGACTCCGGCTTCCAGTTCTCGCTGGCCGGCACCGACACCACCAACAACGCCACCTGGTACACCGTCTCCGACGGCACCAAGGCCGAGAAGGACATGAAGACCGCCCTGCGCAAGGGCGGCAAGAACGCGCTGAACCTCTACACCGCCAACCTCGGCGGCGGGCTGCTCGGCTGGGCCACCTTCCCCAGCTCCTACGCCTCGCAGCCCAAGATGGACGGCGTGGTCATCCTCAACAGCTCCATCCCCGGCGGCTCCGCCACCAACTACAACCAGGGCGACACCGCCACCCACGAGGTCGGCCACTGGATGGGGCTCTACCACACCTTCCAGGGCGGCTGCACGGGCAGCGGTGACTCGGTCTCCGACACCCCGGCCGAGTCGAGCGCGGCCTTCGAGTGCCCGACCGGCCGCGACACCTGCACCGCGCCCGGTGCGGACCCGATCCACAACTTCATGGACTACACGTACGACTCGTGCATGTACCAGTTCACCGCCGGCCAGGTGGCCCGCATGAAGAGCTCCTGGACGGCCTACCGCGCCTAAGCGGTGCCGTTCCCGTCCGGCCCCGCCTACCCTGGCGCCATGAGTACGCCGGGGGACGTGGTCGACGGACGGTTCGAGCTGCTGGAGCGGCTCGGCAGCGGTGGCATGGGCACGGTCTGGCACGCGCTGGACCGTGCCCTCCACCGCGATGTGGCCATGAAGGAGGTGCGGCCCCCGCCCGGACACGAGGCCGGGGAGCCCGCCCGGATCCTGCGCGAGCGGGTGCTGCGCGAGGCCCGGGCCCAGGCCCGGATCAGCCACCCGCACGTGGTCACCCTGCACCACATCGTGGACGGGGACCCGCACCCCTGGCTGGTGATGGAGCTGCTGCCCGGCGGCTCCCTCCAGCAGTTGCTGGAACGCGGCCCGCTGGCCCCCGCCGAGGCCGCCCGCCTCGGCCGCGAGATCCTCTCCGGCCTGCGCGCCGCGCACGCCGCCGGGATCCACCACCGGGACGTGAAACCCGCCAACGTCCTGCTGCGCCAGGACGGTTCGGCCGTCCTCACCGACTTCGGCATCGCCGCCCTGGCCGACGCCACCCCGCTCACCCTGCCCGGCGAGGTCATCGGCACCCCCGAGTACATGGCGCCCGAGCGGATCCGGGGCACCGGCCTGCCCGCCGGTGACCTGTGGTCGCTGGGCATCCTGCTGTACGTGGCGGTCGAAGGGGTCAACCCGATGCGCCGGCCCACGCACATGGCCACGCTGGCCGCCGTGCTGGAGGAACCGGTCCCGGCCGCGCGCAGGGCCGGGGCGCTGGGGCCCGTACTCGCCGAACTCCTGGTCCGCGACCCGGCCGCACGCCCGGACGGCGCCCGGCTGGACGCCCTGCTGGCCCGCGTCACATCGGTGGGCGGAGGGGCGGTGCGTGGCGGGGCGGCGGGCGGCGCGCGCCCGGAGGCCGTGGGCGGCGCGCGCCAGGACCCGGCGCCACAGCCGCCGCCCGGGCCCCGGAGCCCTCGCTTCCCCGCGGCGCCCGCGCCCCGGGGGCGCGGCTGAGAGGCCGGTCCTACAGGCTGTCGAGGAAGGCCAGGGCCACCTTCCAGGTCTGCTCGGCGGCCTCCTCGTCGTAGTCCGGCAGTTCCGGGTCCGTGTAGAGGTGGCCCGCGCCCGGGTACCGGTGGACCTCGACGTCCGCGCCCGCGCGCCGCATGCGCAGGTACCAGGCGGTCAGCCAGTCGTGCGGCTCGAAGGGGTCCGGGTCCGCGATGTGCAGCTGCACCGGCAGCTCGTCGACCGCCGCGTCGTCCGCGATGTCCGAGGTGCCGTGCAGGAGCAGCAGCCCGCGCGCCTTGGCGTCGGCGAAGGCGAGGTGCTGGGCGATGGAGCCGCCGAAGGAGAAACCGGCGTAGACCAGGCCGCCGTCCGAATGGGGGGCGGCCGCGAGCACCGCGCGCTTCAGCAGCTCGTCGCGGCCGATCTCCTCCTGGTGGGCCATGCCCTCCTCGACCGTCCCGAACGTACGCCCCTCGAAGAGATCCGGGACCTGCACCTCGTGCCCGGCGGCCCGCAGCCGCTCGGCGGCGGCGTGCACCGCGGGCCGCAGTCCGTACGTCGAGTGGAAAAGCATGATGTTCATGGGTCAATCGTGCCAGCTCGGCGCACTCCCGCCCACGGGAGGCCGACCCCCGCCGCCACGGCCGGGGCATTCCGCTACGGTCGGGTCATGGAGACCGTACTGCGCCCGCTGATCGTCGTCGGCGGCTCGGTCGTACTCACCCTGTTCGCCGGGTGGCTGCTCGACCTGCTGCTGCGCCGCGCCGACGCCCGGCACCGCGAGACCCCGCTGTGGGGTCTGCTGCGCCGCTGCCGCCCGCCGTTCCTGCTGCTGCTGGGCGCGGCCCTGCTGCGGGGCTCGTACCTCCAGGCCGGGGTGCTCCAGACGTACCGGGTGCCGGTCGGCCGCGCCCTCGACCTCGTGCTGATCGGGGCGGCGGCCTGGCTGCTGGTGCGGATCGCGACCGCGGCCGTCGAATCGGTGTACGCGCGCTACGCCGCCGGGGCCGCCGACCAGGCCCGGGTCCGCCGGGTCCGTACGCAGGTCACGCTCATCCAGCGGGCCGTCACGGCGATGGTCGTGGTGCTGGCCGTGGCCGCGATGCTGCTGACCTTCCCGGCGATGCGGGCGGTCGGCGCCTCGATGCTGGCCTCGGCCGGTCTCGTCGGCATCGTGGCGGGCATCGCCGCCCAGTCCACGCTCGGGAACCTCTTCGCCGGGCTGCAGATCGCCTTCGGCGACACCGTCCGGATCGGTGACACGGTCGTCGTGGACAAGGAGTGGGGGAAGGTCGAGGAGATCACCCTGACCTTCCTCGTCGTACGGACCTGGGACGAGCGGCGGATCACGATGCCGGTGTCGTACTTCACCGGGAAGCCGTACGAGAACTGGTCGCGCGGCGGCGCCGAGATGACCGGGACGGTCTTCCTGCACCTGGACCACCGCGCTCCGGTCGCCCTGATGCGGGAGAAGCTCCAGGACATCCTGAAGGAGCACACCGAGTGGGACGGCCGATCCAGCGGCCTGGTCGTCACCGACACCACCCCGCACACCATCCAGGTCCGGGCCGTGGTCACCGCGAAGGACGCGGACGACATCTGGACCCTGCGGTGCGCGGTCCGCGAGGAACTGATCGCCTGGCTGGCCGCGGAACACCCGTACGCCCTCCCCCGCATCGCCACCTCACCCGCCGCCGTGCGCCCCACCGAGGTTCCCCCCGAAAGCTAGCCGGAACAGCGCCCCGCCCCCGGGAGCCCGCTCGGCGGTCAGCTCGGCCCCGTGGGCCCGCGCGATCTGGCGGGCCATCGCCAGGCCGAGGCCGGAGCCGGGGAGGGCGCGGGAGGTGTTCGCGCGGTAGAAGCGGTCGAAGACGTACGGCAGGTCCTCGTCCGCGATGCCCGGGCCGTGGTCGCGGACGGTCAGCTCGGGGCGGCCGCCGGGAGCGGTCAGCTCGACCTCCACCGGGAGCCCCGGCGGGCTGAACTTGGCGGCGTTGTCGAGCAGGTTGGCCAGCAGCCTGCTGAGCCGGGCGGGCACGCCGGGGACCGTGCCCCCGGCCGCTTCCCCGCCCGCGCGGAGGTCCTCGGCCACCCGGAGGGCGAACGGCACGGCGGGCCAGTGCGTACGGGCCGCCGCCACCCCGTGTTCCAGCAGCGCGGCGAGCCGCACCTGTTCCACCAGCGGCTGCGGCTCCTCGTCCCGGGCCAGCTCGATCAGGTCGTTGACCAGCCCGGTCACCTCCCGCAGCTGCCGCCCCAGCGCACCGCTCGCCCGGGCGCGCTGTTCGGGGGTCAGCCGGTCGGCCCGGGCCAGCAGTTCGGCGTTGGTGCGCAGCGCGGTGAGCGGGGTGCGCAGCTCGTGCGAGGCGTCGGCGACCAGTCGGCGCTGGGCGGTGACGGACTGTTCCAGCTCGCCCAGCATGGTGTTGAAGCTGTCCGCGAGCCGGGTGATCTCGTCCTCCCGCCCCGGCGGCGGCAGTTCGATCCGGTGCCGGGGGTCGCGGGTCGCGGCGATCCGTTCCGCGGTGGCGGTGAGCCGGGTGACCGGCGCCAGTCCGGTGCGCGAGACCCAGTAGCCGAGCCAGGCGGCGAGCGGCACGCCGGCCGCGCCGGTCAGGACCAGCTGCCAGGTGGCCTCCGCGATGCCCGCCTCGACGGTGTCGGCGCGCAGCGCGACCTGCAGGGCCCGTCCGTCCGCGAAGTCGGTGGTCAGCATCCGGGCGTGGAACCCGGAGACCTCGATGTTCGTGTAGTACGGCCTGCGCTCGCCCGCGGCGACCTCCCGGGTCCGCGCGCCGACCGGCAGCAGGAACCCCTTCGCCGGGTCCTGTCCGGGATCCGTCGGCACCACCTCCGCACAGGCGGGCGCCGCCTTGAACCGGCACTCCCCGGCCAGCGTCCCGGGCCCCGCCCCCGCGCCGCGCTGCGCGGCGAGCCGGGCGGACTGGGTGAGGCTGTCGTCGAGCTGCTGGTAGAGCGCGGACCGTACGACGAGGTACGCGGCCACGCACACCCCGAGCGCGACGAACGCCACGGCGGCGGTGACGGCGAGCGCGAGCCGGGTCCGCAGCGGGCGGCGCCGCCGCCAGGGCGCGCCGAGTCCGCGGCGACCGTGCCCGCTCACGCCGCGTCCAGCCGGTAGCCGACCCCGTGCACGGTGTGGACGAGGCGCGGTTCGCCCGCCGCCTCCAGCTTCCGGCGCAGGTAACCGACGTACACGGCGAGCGAGTTGGAGTCCGGCCCGAAGTCGCGGCCCCACACCAGCTCCAGAATCACCTCGCGCGGCAGCACCTGCCCGGGGTGGCGCAGCAGCAGTTCGAGCAGGGCGGCTTCGGTCCGGCTGAATTCCAGGTTCCGGCCGCCCCGGCGCCCGGTCCGGGTCGCGGGGTCCAGGACGAGATCGGCGAAGCCGAGTTCCGCGGGGGCGCCGCCCGCCTCCGGCGCGGCGCGCCGCAGCAGCGCCCGGACCCGGGCCACCAGCTCGTCCAGGGCGAAGGGTTTGACGAGGTAGTCGTCCGCCCCCGCCTCCAGCCCGTCGACCCGCTCGCTGACCGACCCGAGCGCGGTGAGGACGAGTACGGGCGTACGGTCGCCCAGCGCCCGCAGCTGACGGCACACCCCGAGCCCGTCGAGCACCGGCATCATCACGTCCAGCACGAGCGCGTCGGGCTGCCAGCCCGCGACCTCGCTCAGGGCGGCCAGCCCGTCGGCGGCCCCGCGCACCTCGTACCCCTCGACCGCGAGCCCGTCCTCGACGGCGGCCCGTACCTCCGGCTCGTCATCGACCACCAGAATCCGCTGACCGCCCGCTTGGCTGCCCACCTGACCGCCCACCTGACTGCTCATGGGACAAAGAGTGCCAAAGGCGGGTGAGAGAACCTCTTAGAACGTTCTTAGGGCGCACCGGGAGTGTGCGGCCATGACCACACCACTCTCCGTCGTGATCGGTGCGGGCGGCACCGGCGGCCACATCTATCCGGGGCTCGCGCTCGCCGAGGCGCTGCGCGCCGCCGTCCCCGGGGCGGTCATCTCGTTCATCGGGACCGAACGCGGCCTGGAGACCGAGCTGATCCCCGGCGCGGGCTACCGGCTGCACACCGTCGACATGATCCCCTTCGACCCCGCGCTCGGCGCGAAGCGCTATCTGCTGCCCGCGGCCCTGCTGCGGTCGGCGGCCCAGGCCCGTACGGTCATCCGCGCCCAGGGCGCACGGGTCGTCGTCGGCATGGGCGGCTACCCGAGCGCGCCCGCCGTGCTGGGGGCCCGGATGGCCGGGCTGCCCGCGGTGATCCACGAGTCCAACGCGGTACCGGGCCGGGCCAACCAGTTCGCGGCCCGGCTCACCCCGCACATCGCGGTCGCCTTCGACCGCAGCCGCGCGCACCTGGCGGGCGGAGAGCGGGCGCTGACCACCGGAATGCCGATCTCCGCGGCGCTGGCCGGGCTCGCGGAGCTGGACCGCCCGGCGCGGGACGCGCTGCGGTACGAGGCGCGGCGGGCCCTGCGGGTGCCCGCCGGGCGGCGGCTGGTGGTGTTCAACGGCGGCAGCCTGGGCGCCGTACGGCTCACCGGGGCGGCGGCCGCGCTGGCCGGGCTCTGGCAGGAGCGTGACGACGTACAGCTGCTGATCAAGACCGGGCCGAAGGCACTGGCCACGGCGGTCACCGAGCTGGCGGCGAACGGCGGGCACCGGATCGCGCGGGCCGTGCCGTACCTGGACCGGATGGACCTGGTCTACGCGGCGGCGGACCTGGTGGTGTGCCGGGCGGGTTCGGCGACCGTCGCGGAACTCGCCGCGACCGGGGTCCCGGCCGTGCTGGTGCCCTACCCGCACGCGCCCGGCGACCACCAGACGCACAACGCCCGGGTGCTGTCGGACGCGGGAGCGGGCCTGCTCCTCGCGGACGGCGACACCACCGCGGCCGCCCTCGCCCAGCTGGCCGGGCCGCTGCTGGCCGACCCCGCGCGGCTGGCCGCCATGGCCGGGGCCGCCGACCCGGGCCCGCACGCGCGGGCCGCCGAACTCCTGGCCGCGGAGGTCCTGCGGATCTCCGGCCACCCCCTGCCCTCCCCCTTCACCTTCCCCTCCCTGGAGCACGCATGAGCACCGCGGCACACACCGGCACCACTCCCTTCAACTGGACCGGCCGTACCGTCCTCGTCACCGGGGCGGAGGGGTTCATCGGGTCCACCCTGGTCGACCTGCTGGTGGCGCGCGGCGCCCGGGTGCGGGCCTTCGTGCACTACAAGCCGTACGCGGAGAAGGGCCACCTGGCGCGCTACCTGGCCGACCCGGACGGCCCGGTGGAGATGTGGGCGGGCGACGTCCGGGACGCGGGCCGGGTCAGCGACGCGGTGGCCGGGTGCGACACCGTGTTCCACCTGGCCGCGCTGATCGGGATCCCGTACAGCTACGTCTCGCCCGGCGCCTACGTCCAGACGAACGTGACCGGTACCGAGAACGTCGCCGAGGCCTGCCGCCGGCACGCGGTGCGCCGCTTCGTGCACACCTCGACCAGCGAGGTGTACGGCACCGCGCTGACGGCGCCGATCTCCGAGAGCCACCCGCTCCAGCCGCAGTCGCCGTACTCCGCGTCGAAGATCGGCGCGGACATGATGGCGCTCTCCTTCCACCACGCCTTCGAGCTGCCGGTGACGGTGGTCCGGCCGTTCAACACCTACGGCGCACGGCAGTCGGCGCGGGCCGTGATCCCGGCGATCCTGGCCCAGCTGCACTCCGGGGCCCGGGAGGTCCGCCTCGGCTCGCTGACCCCGACCCGGGACTTCACGTACGTGACGGACACGGCCGAGGGGTTCCTGGCGGTCGCGGAGTGCGACCGGGCCCTGGGCCAGGTGGTCAACCTCGGCTCCGGCCAGGAGATCTCCATCGGCGAACTGGCCGCGGCCCTGATCAAGGCCTCGGGCCGGGACGCGGAGGTCGTCGTCGACCCCGCCCGGCTGCGCCCCTCGGGCAGCGAGGTCCAGCGCCTCCTCTCGGACAACACGCGGGCCCGCGACTGGGCGGGCTGGCAGCCGCGGGTCTCCCTCGCGGAAGGCCTGTCCCTGACCTCGGACTGGATCGCGGCCCACCTGGACCTCTTCGCCCCGGACCGCTACCAGGTGTGAGCACGCCTCAGGGACTCCGGAGGCTCCTGACATCCAGGTGACGCAGCACCCGGTCGACGAGCCCCTCCTCTCCACGCGCCACTCGCACCGCTCGGCGCCAGGGCGCCTCACGGGCTTCGCGTCGCTGCGCCGGACTCCGTCCGGCGACGGACCGGCCCGGTACGCCCCGCCGCTACGGGCTGCGCAGGCTGCGGACGTCCAGGTGACGCAGCACCCGGTCGACGATCTCCGGATCGGCGCCGGGTTCGCTGCGCGCCGCGAGCACCTCGTGGCGGGCGGCGGACATCATCTCGCGCTGGATGCGCTGGACGTCCCGGATCCGCTCCACCCGCTTCGCGTATGCCTCGCGCCGTTCCTCGTCGACCATGTCGGGGCTGATCCTGGCGCCGACGTCGTACGCGCGCCGGTGCAGCTGCTCGACCAGGTCCTCCGGCAGTTCCTCCGCCTCCTCGATCTCCTTCAGCCTGCGCTTCGCGGCCTTCGCGGCGCGGATCGCGAGCGCGCGTTCGTAGTCGCGCTCCGCGTCCTGGTCCGCCTCCACGCCCAGGCGCCGGACCAGCCACGGCAGGGTCAGCCCCTGGAGCACCAGCGTCACCATGATCACGGCGAAGGCGATGAAGACGATCTCGTCGCGGACCGGGAAGGGCCGCCCGTCGTCCGTCCGGTACGGGATGGCCAGGGCCAGAGCCACCGAGGCCACCCCGCGCATCCCGGCCCACCACATGACGACGCTCTCCCGCCAGCTGAGCGGGATCTCCTCGTCGACGTCGCGCCGGTCGTGCAGTTTCTGCGCCAGCCAGGACGCGGGCATCAGCCACACCAGCCGGACCCCGATCACCACCGCGGTGACGGCCGCCGCCCACCCGGCCATGGCCCACTCGCGGCCGCTCGCCGTGCCGAAGACGTGGTGCAGCTCCAGCCCGATCAGCCCGAAGGCGACGCCGGTGACGAGCATGTCGACGACTTCCCAGAAGGTGTGCCCGGCGAGCCGGCCGAGCACGTCGTCGGCGTCGGTGGCGTACTCGGCCAGGAACAGCGCGGTGGTGAGCACCGCCAGCACGCCCGACCCATCGAACTCCTCGGCGAGCACGTAGGCGACGAACGGCACGAGCAGGGTCAGGCCGATCTGCAGCGTGGCGTCGCCGAGCCGCCCCATGAGCCGGTTCGCGGCCCAGCCGAGGGCCAGCCCGACGGCCACGGCGACGACCGCGGAGAGCACGAACTCGCCGAGCGCGCCGGGCCAGGAGAAGCTTCCGCTGACGGCCGCGGCGATGGCCACGTGGTAGAGCACGATGGCGGTCACGTCGTTGAAGAGGCCCTCGCCCTCCAGGATCGACACCATCCGGCGGGGCAGTCTGAGCGTTCCGGCGACTGCGGTGGCCGCGACCGGGTCGGGCGGGGCCACGAGCGCGCCGAGCGCGACGGCGGCCGCGACCGGCAGCCCGGGCACGACCGCGTGCGCGACGGCGGCCACGGCGGCGGTGGTCACGAAGACGAGCGCCACGGCGAGCAGGAAGATGGGCCGGATGTTGGCCGCGAACTGCCGCCACGAGGTCCGCTGCACGGAGGCGTACAGCAGCGGCGGCAGGACGAGCGGCAGGATGAACTCGGGCGGGATGTCGACGTTCGGCACGGCGGGCACGAGGGCCAGCACCACCCCGCCGATGGTCATCAGCACCGGCGCGGGCAACCCGAGCCGGTCACCGAGCGGAACGGAAACGACGGCCCCGAGCAGCAGGACGAAGAGGAGCGCGAGCTGATCCACTCCCACACCCTGCCGCATCCGCTGGCACTCGGCCCACAGGCACACGCGCACCGGATATCCAGCGGCCACCCGATCCAGCCCCGCCGGCGTTTGAGGCGCCGCCGGAGGCACCCCCCGGCGCCGCCGGAGTCGGCACGACCCGAGCCAAATCCAGCCCCGCCGGCGTTTGAGGCGCCGCCGGAGGCAACACCAGCCCGCCGCAGGCGGCAGCGCGCCCCGCCGGAGTCGGGATCAGCCCGCCCGGCGCCTGAGGGCAGAACGACGAACGGCTAGCGCAGCGGACGCCGCATCGCCCGGTGCGGCATCCCCGCATCGTCGAACTCCGGCCCGTACGCCACGTACCCGAGCCGCTCGTAGAACCCGAGCGCATGGGTCTGCGCCCCGAGATCCACCGCGGCCAGCCCCATCCGCACGGCCTCGCCCTCGATGGCCCGGACCAGCGCGGCCCCGACCCCGAGCCCGCGCGCGGCCTTGGTCACGGCGAGGCGGCCGAGCGAGCCCACGTCCGGGGAGCCGGTCTTGCCGAGCGCGGCCGCACCGTGCAGCAGCCGCCCGGTGCCCAGCGGTCCGCCGGGGCCCACCGCCAGGACGTGCACCGCGTCCGCGTCGTAGGCGTCGTACTCCAGCGATTCCGGCACGGACTGCTCGATCACGAAGACCTCGGTCCGCACGGCGAAGCAGGCCGCGCGATCGGCCTCCGACTCCGCGACGCGGACCTCGTAGCCGACGGGTCCGGCCGGTCCGGCAGTCGCCGCGCCCACCGTCACTCGCTCTCGGCGCGGATCACGTCCAGCGCGTGCTGCAGGTCGGCCGGGTAGGTGCTCTCGAACTCGACCCACTGGCCGTCCGACGGGTGCTCGAAGCCGAGCCGCACCGCGTGCAGCCACTGCCGGGTCAGGCCGAGGCGCTTGGCGATGGTCGGGTCGGCGCCGTAGGTGAGGTCGCCCACGCAGGGGTGCCGGTGCGCCGACATGTGCACGCGGATCTGGTGCGTACGGCCGGTCTCCAGCTTGATGTCCAGCAGCGAGGCCGCGCGGAACGCCTCGATCAGGTCGTAGTGGGTGACCGAGGGCTTGCCCTCCTGGGTCACGGCCCACTTCCAGTCCGAGCTGGGGTGGCGGCCGATGGGGGCGTCGATGGTGCCGCTCATCGGGTCCGGGTGGCCCTGGACCAGCGCGTGGTAGCGCTTGTCCACGACGCGCTCGCGGAACTGCTGCTTGAGGGAGGTGTAGGCCCGCTCGGACTTGGCGACGGCCATCAGGCCGGACGTGCCGACGTCGAGGCGGTGCACCACGCCCTGGCGCTCGGAGGCGCCGGAGGTGGAGATCCGGTATCCGGCGGCGGCGAGGCCGCCGATGACGGTGGTGCCGGTCCAGCCGGGGCTGGGGTGGGCGGCGACGCCCACGGGCTTCATGACCACCACGATGTCGTCGTCGTCGTGGACGATCTCCATGCCCTCGACGGGCTCGGCCACCAGCTCGACCGGGCGCGGCGGGGCGGGCATCTCGACTTCGAGCCAGGCGCCGCCGTGCACCCGCTCGGACTTCCCGACGACACTGCCGTCGACCGACACCTTCCCGGCCGAGGCCAGTTCGGCCGCCTTCGTCCGGGAAAACCCGAACATACGGGCGATCGCAGCGTCGATGCGCTCGCCTTCGAGGCCGTCGGGAACAGGCAGGGTTCGGATCTCGGGAATCGTACTCACCTGTCGAGTATGCCGGACAAGACCGCCCCGCCGATCCGCGATCATGCTCCGGGCGGCCCCGATCAGTCCTTGTGGACGGTGCCGTCCGGGTCCAGGCCCTTGAAGGAGAGCAGCACGATCAGGATCCCGCCGCACACGATCGCCGAGTCCGCGAGGTTGAAGACGGCGAAGTGCGCGGGCGCGATGAAGTCGACCACGGCGCCCCGGAAGACCCCCGGGGACCGGAAGATCCGGTCGGTGAGGTTGCCGAGCGCACCGCCCAGCAGCAGGCCGAGGGCGATGGCCCAGGGCAGGCTGTACAGCTTGCGGGCGAGCCGCACGATCACCACGATCACGCCGGCGGCGATGCAGGTGAAGATGATCGTGAAGGCCTCGCCGAAGCCGAAGGCGGCGCCGGGGTTGCGGATCGCGTCGAGCTTGAGCAGGTCGCCGACGAGGCGGATCGGCGCCTGGTGCTCCAGCTTCGCCACCACCAGCATCTTGCTGCCGAGGTCGAGGAGGTACGCGAGCACCGCCACGATGAGCAGCGCCGCGATCCGGCGGTGCCCCTTGGGCCGCTCGGACTCCGGCTGGGGGGTGTCGTCCCCGACCTCGGGCGTACCGATGATGCGCTCCGCCTCTGCCACGTGAGTCCCTCGAACTAGCCCGATCAGGAAGCTGTCAGGCTCCCGGAGGCCCTGAACAGAACACGAGGGTACGTCAGGCGGCTCTTCCCGGTCACGGCACCGGCCACGGCACCGTTCGCGGCGCCCGTCGCGGCGCCCGCCACCGCGCCCGCCACCGCGCCGGCGGCGCTAGTGGCGGCGCTCCTGCTTCTGCTTGCACTCGACGCACAGCGTGGCCCTCGGGAACGCCTGCATCCTGGCCTTGCCGATGGCCTTCCCGCAGTTCTCGCAGAGCCCGTAGGTGCCCGCCTCCAGGCGTTCCAGGGCCCGCTCGGTCTGTTCCAGCATGTCGTGGGCGTTGGCCGCGAGGGCCATCTCCGACTCGCGGGTGATGTTCTTGGTGCCCGTGTCGGCCTGGTCGTCGCCCGCGCCGTCGCCGGAGTCCCGCATCAGGCCCGAGATGGCCTGCTCGGAGGCGGTCAGCTCGCCGCGCAGCCGCAGCACCTCCGAGGTCAGCTCCGTACGGGCCTCGGCGGCCTCCTCCGGGGTCCAGGGTTCCTCGCCGGGCCGTACGGCGAGCCCGCCCGGCTCGGTCGCGGCCGCGGCGGCCCGGCCGGCCGCGGCACGTGTCTTGGGCAGCCCGCTCGTCGCGGCCGTGGCCGTCTTCCTCGCCGTGCCCGTGCTCTTCTTGGCAACCACTTTCCCGGCTCCCGTCTCTTCCGCGGCCGGAGCGGCCGTGGCTTTCTTCGCGGACGTCTTGGCGGTGCGCTTGCTCTCGGCAGGGCTGCTCTTGGCCGTGCTGTTGACCGTTCTCTTGGCGGCCGCGGTCTTCACGGCCTTCTTCGCGACCTGCTTCACCGGTTCCGCCGACGCCTCGTTCACTGACGCCGTCTTCTTCGCGGCGGTCTTCTTCGCCACCATGGCCGCGGCCCCTTCACATACTGTGATATTGCACGCGAATCGTGGTGGGACGATAAATCGACTTCGGCCCCGCGGCAACGGGGCACGCGTCCGCCGAGGCCGACTGCATCCGTTGTGCCCAGCTCAGGGCCCGATAATCCGGTCCTACCGGCGCGCCGGAGCCCGGACGGGCGCGTCAGACCGTTCGGGTCAATCCCGCGCCCCTTTCGCGCCCCCTGCCACACCCCCTGCCCCACCCCCCGCCGCCGCCCTCGCCGCACCCCCCGTAAACCGGTCTGCCGAGCGGCCCCCCGGCCCGTACACTGGGCCCAGCGAAAGGCATGGATGGGGACGAGTAGCGTCGGACGCAGCCAGGAGCGACCCGGGGACGGTGAGAGCCCGGGGGCGAGCGCGATGCGAAGGATCACCCCGGAGCCGCCGGAAGAAAGTCCGTACGGGCCCCCTGGGCGCCCGTACGGCCCGTAGAACCGGCTCGCGCCCCAATGAGGGGGTCATCGGATCCGTCCGACGGCCAAGGAGGGTGGTACCGCGGGAGCACTGCTCTCGTCCCTCCGACGGAGATCTCACGCCGCCGGAGGAAGAACGCCTCATGACCACCCCGCCGCAATACCGTCAGGTGCCCGCGCAGGTCGACCTGCCCGCCCTGGAACACGCCGTCCTGGAGTTCTGGCGCGAGAGCGACACCTTCGCCAAGAGCCTGGCACAGTCCGAGGGCCGCCCCGAGTGGGTCTTCTACGAGGGCCCGCCCACCGCCAACGGCATGCCCGGCGCGCACCACATCGAGGCCCGCGTCTTCAAGGACGTCTTCCCCCGCTTCCGCACCATGCGCGGCTACCACGTGGCCCGCAAGGCCGGCTGGGACTGCCACGGCCTGCCCGTCGAGCTCGCCGTCGAGAAGGAACTCGGCTTCAACGGCAAGAAGGACATCGAGGCGTACGGCATCGCCGAGTTCAACGACAAGTGCCGTGACTCGGTGACCCGCCACACCGACGCCTTCGCCGAGCTGACGACCCGCATGGGCTACTGGGTCGACCTCGACGACGCCTACCGGACCATGGACCCCGAGTACATCGAGTCCGTGTGGTGGTCGCTGAAGGAGATCTTCAACAAGGGGCTGCTGACCCAGGACCACCGGGTCGCCCCCTGGTGCCCCCGCTGCGGCACCGGTCTCTCCGACCACGAGCTGGCCCAGGGCTACGAGACGGTCGTCGACCCCTCCGTCTTCGTCCGCTTCCCGCTGACCAGCGGCCCCCTCGCCGGACAGGCCGCCCTGCTGGTCTGGACGACCACCCCGTGGACCCTGGTGTCGAACACCGCCGTGGCCGCGCACCCCGAGGTCACCTACGTCGTCGCCTCCAACGGCGACGAGCGGCTCGTCGTCGCCGAACCGCTGCTGGAAAAGGCGCTCGGCGAGGACTGGGTCACCACCGGCGAGTCCTTCACCGGCAAGGAGATGGAGCGCTGGACCTACCAGCGCCCCTTCGACCTCGTGGAGTTCCCGGCCGAGGCCCACTACGTCGTGAACGCCGAGTACGTCACGACCGAGGACGGCACCGGTCTGGTCCACCAGTCCCCCGCCTTCGGCGCCGACGACCTCGCGGTCTGCCGCGCGTACGGCCTGCCGGTCGTGAACCCGGTCCGCCCCGACGGCACCTTCGAGGAAGACGTCCCGCTGGTCGGCGGCGTCTTCTTCAAGAAGGCCGACGAGAAGCTGACCGCCGACCTCGACGCGCGCGGCCTGCTCTTCAAGCACATCGCCTACGAGCACAGCTACCCGCACTGCTGGCGCTGCCACACCGCGCTCCTCTACTACGCGCAGCCGTCCTGGTACGTCCGCACCACCGCCGTCAAGGACGCGATGCTGCGGGAGAACGAGAAGACGAACTGGTTCCCGGACACGGTCAAGCAGGGCCGCTTCGGCGACTGGCTGAACAACAACATCGACTGGGCGCTGTCCCGCAACCGCTACTGGGGCACCCCGCTGCCCATCTGGCGCTGCGAGGAGAACCACCTCACCTGCATCGGCTCCCGCGCCGAGCTGAGCGAGCTGACGGGCACGGACCTCTCCGACCTGGACCCGCACCGCCCGTACATCGACGACGTCACCTTCCCGTGCACCCACGAGGGCTGCTCGCTGGAGGCCGTCCGCGTGCCGGAGGTGATCGACGCCTGGTACGACTCGGGTTCGATGCCGTTCGCGCAGTGGGGCTACCCGCACAAGAACAAGGAGATCTTCGAGAAGCGCTACCCGGCGCAGTTCATCTCGGAGGCCATCGACCAGACGCGCGGGTGGTTCTACACGCTGATGGCGGTCGGCACCCTCGTCTTCGACAAGTCCTCCTACGAGAACGTGGTCTGCCTGGGCCACATCCTCGCCGAGGACGGCCGCAAGATGTCCAAGCACCTGGGCAACACCCTCCAGCCGGTCCCGCTCATGGACCAGCACGGCGCCGACGCCGTGCGCTGGTTCATGGCGGCGGGCGGCTCGCCCTGGGCGGCGCGCCGCGTCGGCCACGGCACGATCCAGGAGGTCGTGCGCAAGACCCTCCTCACGTACTGGAACACGGTGGCCTTCCAGGCCCTGTACGCCCGTACGTCGAGCTGGGCGCCCAGCGCCGCCGACCCGGCCCCGGCCGACCGCACGGTGCTGGACCGCTGGCTGCTGTCGGAGCTGCACACGATGACCCGCGAGGTCACCGAGGCGCTGGAGGCGTACGACACGCAGCGGGCGGGCAAGCTGCTCTCCTCCTTCGTCGACGACCTCTCCAACTGGTACGTGCGCCGCTCGCGCCGCCGGTTCTGGCAGGGCGACGCGGCCGCGCTGCGGACCCTGCACGACGTGATCGAGACGGTCACCCGGCTGATGGCCCCGCTGACCCCCTTCATCACGGAGCGGGTGTGGCAGGACATGGTCGTGCCGGTGACCCCGGGCGCCCCGGAGTCGGTGCACCTGTCCACCTGGCCGGAGTCGGACGCCGCGCAGATCGACGCCACCCTGTCCCAGCAGATGCTGCTGGTACGCCGCCTCGTCGAGCTGGGCCGGGCGACGCGCGCCGAGTCGGGCGTCAAGACCCGCCAGCCGCTGTCCCGCGCGCTGGTCGGCGTGGCGGGCTTCGAGGCCCTCTCCCCCGACCTCCACGCCCAGATCACGGAGGAGCTGAACGTCTCCTCCCTGGCCTCCCTGTCGGAGGTCGGCGGCTCGCTGGTCGACACCACGGCCAAGGCGAACTTCCGGGCGCTGGGCAAGCGGTTCGGCAAGGGCGTCCAGGACGTCGCGAAGGCCGTGGCCGCGGCGGACGCGGCGGCCCTGTCCCTGGCCCTGCGGGCCGGCTCCGCCGAGGTCGAGGTGAACGGCTCCCCGGTGTCCCTCACCCCGGAGGAGGTCATCATCACGGAGACCCCGCGCGAGGGCTGGTCGGTGGCCTCCGACTCCGGCGCGACGGTCGCGCTGGACCTGGAGATCACCCCGGAGCTGCGGCTGGCGGGCCTGGCCCGTGACGCGATCCGGCTGATCCAGGAGGCCCGGAAGAACTCCGGCCTCGACGTGGCCGACCGCATCGCGCTGCGCTGGTCCTCGACGGACCCGGAGGTCGTGACGGCCCTGACGGACCACGCCGCCCTGATCGCGGACGAGGTCCTCTCCACGGACTACGCCTCCGGCTCCCCGGACCCCACCTACGGCCCCGCCTTCGAGGACGAGCCCCTGTCCCTGACCTTCCACCTCCGCAAGGCCTGACCTCCCCCACCAGTGGCCCGGCCCCCACCCCGGGGGTCCGGGCCACCGGCATGTCCACCACGGGGGCGCCCCCGTCCCCCGTCCACCCTCAATCGCCGGGCAGGCTGCCACCGCCCAGCGGCCCCTCAATCGCCGGGCGGGCCCTCACCGCCCAGCAGGCCCTCAATCGCCGGGCGGGCTCGTGCCTCCGGCGGGCCCTCAAACGCCGGGCAGGCTGAAATACCCCCCTCCAGCCCAGATCGAGCCCCACCGAGCCAGCACCAGCCCCGCCCGCGAGCCAGCTCCAGCCCCGCCCGAGCCAAACCCAGCCCCGCCGGCGTTTGAGGCGCCGCCGGAGGCACCCCGGCACCAGCCGGACAAACACCCTCACCCCCCGCCCGGCGCCCCATCGGCCCCGCCCGCGGGCCAGCTCCAGCCCCGCCCGGGCCAAACCCAGCCCCGCCGGCGTTTGAGGCGAGGGGGAACGCAAACGGGCCGGGCCCGGGTTCCAAAGGGAACCCGGGCCCGGCCCGACCGTCTGCCGACGGGTGAGGCGCGCGCTTAGTTGTCGTCCTCGTCGATCAGAAAGCCCCGCATCGGCGACGGCGCCTGCTGCATCGGCTGCGGCGCAACCGGCCGCACCGGAGCCATCGGCTGCGTCATCGCGGGAGTCATCTGCTGCTGGCCACCGTAGGAGGGGCCACCCATCGGGGACGGGCCGCCCATCGGGGAGGGACCGCCCATGGGGGACGGGCCGCCCATGGAGTGCCCCATCGCTCCGGCCGGTGCCATCGACGGCGCCGGCGACGGCGGCAGCGAGGCGGTGGCCGGGGTGCGCGGCGGCGCGAGGGAGTCGTCGGCCTGGGTCTCCAGCTGACGCAGCTGGCTCTCCAGGTAGGACTTCAGACGCGTGCGGTACTCGCGCTCGAAGCCACGCAGGTCCTCGACCTTGCGCTCCAGCGTGGCGCGGGCGGACTCCAGGGAGCCCATCGCGACGCGGTGCTTCTCCTGCGCGTCCCGCTCCAGCGCGTCGGCCTTGGCACGGGCGTCCCGCTCCAGGCCTTCGGCGCGCGAACGGGCCTCGCCGACGATCTTGTTGGCCTCGGAACGGGCCTCCGCGATCGCCTGGTCGGCGGTCTGCTGCGCCAGGGACAGGACACGGGCGGCGCTGTCGCCACCGGGACCCTGCTGCGGGAGCTGCGGCGGCTGCTGCTGCTGGTGCATCGGCTGCATCTGCTGGCCCATGGGCTGCATCTGCTGCCCCATCGGCTGGCCCATCTGCTGCTGCTGCATGGGCTGCATCTGCTGGCCCATCTGCTGCTGCATCTGCTGCTGCTGCATCGGCTGGCCGAGCTGGTTCTGGCCGCCCATGGACTGCTGTCCGGCCATGGG
This sequence comes from Streptomyces sp. NBC_00536, assembly GCF_036346295.1. Classification (NCBI taxonomy): domain Bacteria; kingdom Bacillati; phylum Actinomycetota; class Actinomycetes; order Kitasatosporales; family Streptomycetaceae; genus Streptomyces; species Streptomyces sp. NBC_00536. Next base: position 2,229,526 of record NZ_CP107819.1, read on the forward strand.
GTGCTGCTGCATGGGGCCGCCCATCGGGCCCGGACCCTGCGGTCCGTGTCCGCCGGGACCGGCCGGCAGCTGCGGCTGGCCGCCCTGCAGCTGGGGCGGACCCATCTGCTGGGGCTGCTGCTGCTGCGGCGGGCCGGATATGGCCGCGGGGACCGGGGCGCCCGGGCCTCGCTGGTCCTGCGGCTCCGGCTTGCGCATGCCCTGCTGCTGCTGGTTCTGCGCGGCGGCACGCGTGGCGGCCGCCAGCTTGGCGCGCAGATCCTCGTTCTCGCGGAGCAGGCGCGTCAGTTCGCCTTCGACCTCGTCGAGGAAGGCGTCAACCTCGTCCTCGTCGTAGCCTTCTCGGAGGCGAACGGTCGTGAACTGCTTGTTCCGCACGTCCTCGGGGGTCAGCGGCATCTCTTCTTCACCTCTACGTAGTCGTCGGCAGTCGGCAAGACCGTATCGTTCACACGCTTCTCGCTGCGGTGCTCACGAAACTGATGAGGATGTAAACGATGATCATCAGAACGAAGAAGGACAGGTCGAGTGCCACGCCCCCGAGACGCAACGGCGGGATGAACCGCCGAAGGAGCTTGAGCGGTGGATCGGTGACAGTGTAGGTGGCCTCAAGAACGACCACCATCGCCTTGCCAGGCACCCACGAGGGCGCGAACTGGAAGACGTAGTCCATGACCAGTCGAAAGATCAGCACGATGAGGAAGCACATCAGCGCGATGTAGACAACCTCCAGAGCCACGCCCATCCCGCGCTTCCCTCTCCCCTTGCTGTCGCTGTCCGGCCTCCCGGCCGGGCCGGTCTTTGACGGTCCCGTGTCTTAACTCGTCGGTCTAGCTTTGGTTGAAGAACCCGCCCTCCGCAATGCGGGCCTTGTCCTCCGCCGTGACATCGACGTTAGCAGGCGACAGCAGGAACACCTTCTGTGTCACGCGTTCAATGCTGCCGTGCAGACCGAACACGAGACCGGCCGCGAAGTCGACGAGACGCTTCGCGTCGGTGTCGTCCATCTCCGTGAGATTCATGATCACCGGGGTGCCCTCACGGAAGTGTTCCCCGATGGTACGGGCCTCGTTGTACGTCCGGGGGTGCAGTGTGGTGATGCGGTAGGGCTCCCGCTCGGAGACGACCTTGGGCATGATCACGGGGGCGTTCTTCTCCATGGTGGGGCGTTCAGGTGTGATGGATGCCACGGGTGCAATTCGCGGCGATCGTCCGTTTTCTACCGGGATTGCGATGGGTTCGCGCTGCGCCGGGGGCTGTACGACTCGTACCGGTTCGTCCTGTACGGGCGGTTGGTGCGATACGGCCTGCTGCCGGCGGTCCCTGTCGCGGGCTCGTTCCGGTTCCGGCTCGGGTTCGAACTCGTCGTCGGGGTCGTACCCCGGGTTGTCGTACCGGTCGTCCTCCACGAGGCCGAGGTAGACCGCCATCTTGCGCATCGCGCCGGCCATTCTCTGAGTCCTCCGCTCTGTGGTGGATCGCCCTGTCGCAGGTGTCGCAGGTGTCGTGTCGCATTGTCACCAAAGTCACCAACTGCCTGCGATCCACGTGGTCTGTCCGCTCATCTGCGGAAATGACCATATTTTCTGCTGTGGTCCGACTTTCTTCGCGACGTTACCCGAGCCGGGCCCTCGCGCCGAGTACCGCAGTGCCGACGCGTACATGTGTCGCACCGGCCATGACGGCCTGTTCCAGGTCGGCGCTCATCCCGGCCGAGACCATCGTGGCAGCCGGATGGTCCGCGCGCAGCTGGGATGACAATTCCAGCAACCGCTCGAAGGCGGCCTGTTCGCGTCCCGCGTAGGGACCGGCCAGCGGCGCGACCGTCATCAGACCGTCGATCCGCAGTCCCGGCGCCGCGGCGAGGAGGTCCGCCAGTTCCGGCAGCAGGTCCGGCGCCGCGCCGCCCCGCTCCCCGCGCTCCCCCGACCCGGCGTCGAGCGCGATCTGTACGAGGCAGCCGAGTTCGCGTCCGGCCTTGACCGCGGCCGCCGAGAGCGCGGGCACCAGCCGGGCCCGGTCGACGGACTGCACGACGTGTGCGTAACCCGCCACCGAACGGACTTTGTTCGTCTGCAACTGACCGACGAAGTGCCAGCTGAGCGGCAGATCCGCGCAGGCCGCGGCCTTGGGAGCGGCGTCCTGGTCGCGATTCTCCGCCACATGACGGACACCCAGCTCCGCCAGCAGTCGTACGTCGCTCGCGGGGTACGTCTTGGTGACCACGATGAGGGTCACCTCGTCCCGCCCCCGCCCGGCCGCCGCACAGGCGGTGGAGATGCGTTCCTCCACCCGCTCCAGGTTGGCGGCCAGCTCCGAGCTACGGTCAGTCATCTTTCAATCCCACCAGATGTATCCGGCAAGCCGCCCGGTCACCCGGTCGCGGCGGTACGAGAAGTGGTCCCGCGACTCCAGTGTGCAGACCGGGGAACGGTGGAGATCCACCACCCCCGCCGCGGCGAGCTGCGCGTGCACCCCGGCGACCACGTCGACGGCCGGTGTCCCCCAGCTGGTCTCGGCGAAGGCGGCCGGTACGACCGCCGCGACCTCGTCCCGCATCGCGGCGGGCACTTCGTAGCACCGCCCGCAGACGGCGGGTCCGGTACGGGCCACCATCCGCCCGGGTTCCGCGCCGAGGGAGACCATCGCCGCCACGGCGGCGGGCACCACCCCGGCGACCAGTCCGGGCCGCCCGGCGTGGGCGGCGGCCACCACCCCGGCGACGGGGTCGGCCAGCAGGACGGGGGTGCAGTCTGCGGTGAGGACCGCGAGGGCGAGCCCCCGACGGGCGGTCACCACCGCGTCCACGGCGGGAACCTCCTGGTCCGCGGCCCAGGGGCCGTCGACCACGGCGACGTCCCGCCCGTGCACCTGGTTCATCCAGACCACCCGGTCCGGGGCCAGGCCCAGGGTCCGCGCGGCCGTCGCCCGGTTGGCGCGGACGACGTCCGGGTCGTCCCCCACCGCACCGCCGAGGTTCAGCTCCTCATACGGAACGGCGCTCCCCCCGCCCCACCTGTCGGTGAAAGCGAAGTGGGCGCCGCTCACGGTGTGCTGCTCTATCGTCACTTCAAGAAATCCGGGACATCCAGCTCTTCGGCCGGGCTGTCCTGGTACGGCCGGGCCGTCGGGACCTGCGGGGCCGCCGGGATCGCGGCCTCGGCCGGAGCCTTCTCGACCGGGATCTGGACGTCCTCGCGCGGGGTGACCGAGCCGAGTCCGCCGAAGGCCGGACGGACCGGCTCCGCGGCGCGGACCGGCGGGGCCGGCTCCTCGCGCTTGGTGGACGCGGCACCGACGACGTTGTCCCGGCGGGCCGGGGGCTGTCCGCCGTCGAACCCGGCCGCGATGACGGTGACCCGTACCTCGTCGCCGAGCGCGTCGTCGATCACGGCGCCGAAGATGATGTTCGCCTCGGGGTGCGCGGCCTCGCTGACCAGCTGGGCCGCCTCGTTGATCTCGAAGAGACCGAGGTCGGATCCACCGGAGATGGAGAGCAGCACGCCGCGGGCTCCGTCGATGGACGCTTCCAGCAGCGGGGAGGAGATCGCCATCTCGGCGGCGGCCACGGCGCGGTCGTCGCCGCGGGCGGAGCCGATGCCCATGAGCGCCGAGCCCGCCTCGGACATCACGGACTTGACGTCCGCGAAGTCGAGGTTGATCAGACCCGGGGTGGTGATGAGATCGGTGATGCCCTGGACGCCCGACAGCAGGACCTGGTCCGCCGACTTGAAGGCGTCCAGCACGCTGACCTGGCGGTCCGAGATGGACAGCAGCCGGTCGTTGGGGATGACGATGAGGGTGTCGACCTCTTCGCGGAGTTCGGCGATGCCGTCCTCCGCCTGGTTGGCGCGCCGGCGGCCTTCGAAGGTGAAGGGCCGGGTGACCACGCCGATCGTCAGGGCGCCGAGCGAGCGCGCGATGTTGGCGACCACGGGGGCGCCACCGGTTCCGGTGCCACCGCCTTCGCCGGCGGTGACGAAGACCATGTCGGCCCCCTTGAGGACCTCCTCGATCTCCTCACGGTGGTCCTCTGCCGCCTTGCGGCCGACGGCCGGGTTGGCTCCGGCGCCGAGGCCCCGGGTGAGTTCACGACCGACGTCGAGCTTGACGTCGGCGTCGCTCATCAACAGCGCCTGGGCGTCGGTGTTGATGGCGATGAACTCGACGCCCTTGAGACCGACCTCGATCATTCGGTTGATGGCATTGACACCACCGCCGCCGACACCGATGACCTTGATGACTGCGAGGTAGTTCTGCGGTGCTGCCACGTCGAAGGCCTCTCGCCTCGAGTTACGTGTCGCCGCCTCGCGGGCCTGCGGTGCGACGACTGATGCCGAAAGTGGGACGGTCCAACACGCCGACCCGAACCCTAACCCTGAAGTTTAGGGTTAAGAGTGTGTCTGTTCCCTGGACTCTCCGAACAGGACACTAAGTCGACAAGTGGTGCGCGTTCAACGAACACGCCGAACCTCCCGTTTTTCTTTTCACCCTATGTGATCACCCATATCGCTGGCCAACCAGGGTGCGTCGCTGTTCGACCCGGCGTCAACTCCCGGACACCGCAGGGGCCGTGGGGGCGCTCACGTCGAAGTGGTCAGCCTTGGGCACGGCCTTGAGCAGCGCGGTCAGCGCGCGGGCCTTCGCCTCACCCTGCTCCCCGCTCCCCCAGACGACCTTCCGGCCCCGCGTCAGCTCCAGTACGACCGCGTCGTACGAGCCCACCTTGACCGTCAGGGTCTCCCTGGCCACGGGCGCGGGGAGGTCGCCCGCGATCGCCACCGCCTCGCGCAGCAGCCGTTCCTCGTCGAAGCGGCGGGCGCTCGGCGACTGTCCGGCGGCCAGTTCGAGGAGCGGAACGCCCGCGGGTGCTTTCGGAACCGTGTCGAATCGCACACCCGAAGCGTCCACTTCCACGAAGTCCGTGCCCTTTTTGATGAGCAGGACGGGTTTGCGCTCCGTCACTTTCAGCCCGATTCCGTGCGGCCACGACCGGGTGGCCGTGACGGTGTCGACCCGCGGCAGCTTCGCGCGGACCCGGCTCTCGATCTCGCCGGTGTCCACGGTGACGAGCGGGGCCCCGACCGGAACGGCCGCCGCCGCGAGCACCTGTGCCGGGGTGAGCACCTCGGTGCCGCCCGCAGTGACCTTCTCGACCCGCAGCCAGCCGGACCCGTACAGGGCCCACGTGCCGCCCGCGCCGAGCAGGACGGCGGTGAGGGCGGCCGCGAGCAGCACCGGGCCCCGGCGCAGGCGCCCCCGGCCGGGCCGGGGGCCGCGGGGGCCCGGTGCCGCTGCTTTCTTCGCCGCTTTCGCCGTCCTGCCCGGCTTGGGCGGTCGGGGTGGCCTGGACGCCTTGGCGGGCTTCGGTGGTTCGCCGCCCTTGCGTGCGGTCGTCGCTCCGGCCACTGCGGTGCCTCCTGCGTCCGTGCCTTCCCGGCTCAGCGGGCTCTGTGTGCGGCGATCGCCTCGTAGACCATGCCGACCAGCAGATCATCCGCATCCCGGCGGCCGAACTCGGCCGCGGCGCGCGACATCTCGTACAGACGGTGCGGATCGGCGAGAACCGGGAGGACCTGGCTGAGGATCCACTCGGGCGTCAGTTCCGCGTCGTCGACGAGCAGGCCGCCGCCGGCCTTGACCACCGGCTGGGCGTTGAGCCGCTGTTCACCGTTGCCGATCGGCAACGGGACGTAGGCGGCGGGCAGCCCGACGGCGGACAGTTCGGCGACGGTCATCGCACCCGCGCGGCACAGCATCATGTCGGCGGCGGCGTACGCGAGATCCATCCGGTCCACGTACGGTACCGGTACGTACGGCGGCATCCCGGGCATGTTGTCGACGCGCGGCAGTTCGTTCTTCGGGCCGACCGCGTGCAGGATCTGGATCCCGGAGCGCTGGAGGGTCGGCGCGACCGCCTGGACGACCTCGTTGAGCCGGCGCGCGCCCTGCGAGCCGCCGGAGACCAGCAGCGTCGGCAGGTTGGGGTCGAGCCCGAAGGCGGCCCGCGCCTCGGGCCGGACCATGGCCCGGTCCAGGGTCGAGATGGAACGCCGCAGCGGGATCCCGATGTAGCGGGCGTTACGGAGCTTGCTGTCGGGCGTGGAGACCGCGACGGCGGCCGCGTAGCGCGAACCGATCTTGTTGGCGAGGCCCGGCCGGGCATTGGCCTCGTGGACGATGATCGGGACCCCGAGCCGCTTGGCGGCCAGGTAGCCGGGCAGCGCCACGTAGCCGCCGAAGCCGACGACACAGTCGGCCTTGGTGCGCTCCAGGATCTGCTCGGCCGCCTTGATGGTGCCGCGCAGCCGTCCCGGGACGGTGATCAGCTCCGGGGTGGGCTTGCGGGGCAGCGGTACGGCGGGGATCAGTCCCAGCTCGTAGCCGCGCTCCGGCACCAGGCGGGTCTCAAGGCCCCGTTCCGTTCCGAGGGCGGTGATGCCCACGGAGGGGTCCTGCCTGCGCAGGGCGTCCGCGAGGGCGAGCGCCGGCTCGATGTGGCCGGCGGTCCCCCCACCGGCGAGTACGACATGCACCGAAATTCACCGCTCTCCGGACGGACGCTTCTTGACGCGCCGTCTCATCGTCTTCCATCTCAGCCCGGCCCGCTTCCAGCCGAACTTCGGCTGTCGCATCGCGAGCGCCGCGCGCGCCCCGGGCTCCTCCCGCGCGAACGCGATGAGCAGTCCCACGGCGAACATCGTCGGCAGCAGGGCGGACCCCCCGTAGGAGAACAGCGGGAGCGGGACCCCGGCGATCGGCAGCAGACCGAGCACCGCACCGATGTTGATCACGGCTTGCGCCGTGATCCAGGTGGTCACGCCTCCCGCGGCAAACCTGACGAAGGAGTCCTCCGTACGTCCGGCCACGCGGATACCCGCATAGCCTAGAGCCGCGAACAGGGCGAGTACCGACAGCGTCCCCGCCAGCCCCAGTTCCTCACCGGTGATGGCAAAGATGAAGTCCGTGTGGGCTTCGGGCAGTTGCCCCCATTTTTCCACGCTCGCACCGAGTCCGGAACCGAACCATCCACCGGACGCCAGGGCGTAGATTCCGTGGACGGCCTGCCAGCACAAGTCGTTCTTGCCCGGATCTGTCGCCCCCAGGCACTCGAGGCGGTCCATCCGGTGCGGGCTGGTCTTGATCAGTACGGCGACGATCACACCCGCGAAGGCGAGTACGCCGGCGAACATCCTGGTCGGAGCCCCGGCCAGCCACAACAGGCCGAAGAGGATCGCGCCCAGGATCATCGCGGTGCCCATGTCCCCGCCCAGCATGATCAGCCCGAGCAGCAGGAAGGTCACCGGCACCAGCGGCACCAGGAGGTGCTTCCACTGGCTCAGCAGCTCCTTGTCGCCCTTGCGGGCCAGCAGGTCGGCGCCCCACAGGATCAGTGCCAGCTTGCCGAACTCACTGGGCTGGAGCATGAACGGACCACCAAGGGAAATCCAATTCTGGTTCCCGTTGATCGACACGCCCATCCCCGGGATCTGGACCAGGGCCATCAGGAAGAGGGTTCCGGCGAGGACCGGGTAGGACAGCGCCCGGTGCAGTTTGACGGGCATCCGCGAGGCGGCCAGCAGCAGGACGGCACCGATGGAGGCGGCCAGGAACTGCTTCTTGAAGAAGTACGAGGCGCCCAGGCCCAGCTGGAGGCCCTTGATCATGGAGGCCGAGTAGACCATCACCAGACCGAGCCCGGTGAGCAGCAGGGCGCTGCCGAAGATCAGGTAATACGCGGTGAGCGGACGGTCCCAGGCCCGGCGCACCTGCCGCTGCGTGCGCCGCAGCCCGTCCAGCGAACCGCGCCCGGGGGTCCGCTTGGCGCTCGGCGCGGGCCGTTTGCGGCCCTGCGCCTTCGGCTTCGGGGCGGACGGCCGCCGCCCCGGGAGCAGTTGCTTGGCCGGCATGTGTGATCTTCCCCTCCACTCGTACGAGCAGCCGACCGGAGGGGTCCGACCCCTGCCTCGCTAGGCGCCCGCCGCGGCGAGTTCGCGGACGGCGTCGGCGAACGCGTCCCCGCGCTTGTTGTAGTTCGCGAACATGTCCATCGAGGCACACGCGGGTGCCAGCAGGACCGTGTCGCCGGGCTCGGCCAGCCGGGCCGCTTCCCGGACCGCCGCGAGCATCGCCCCAGTGTCGGTCCGTTCCAGCTCGACCACCGGGACCTCGGGCGCGTGTCGCGCCAGCGCGTCGCGGATCAGGGCCCGGTCGGCGCCGATCAGGACGGCGCCGCGCAGCCGCTTCGCGGAGCGGGTCACCAGCTCGTCGAAGGTCGCGCCCTTGGCCAGGCCGCCCGCGATCCACACGACCGGCTCGTAGGCCGCCAGGGAGGCTTCCGCGGCGTGCGTGTTGGTCGCCTTGGAGTCGTCGATGTAGGTGACCCCCTCGACCTCGGCGACGTACGCGATCCGGTGGGCGTCGGGGCGGAAGTTGCGCAGGCCGTCGCGGACGGCGCGCGGCTCGACGCCGAAGGCGCGGGCCAGGGCCGCCGCCGCGAGGGCGTTGGCGATGTTGTGCGGGGCCGGCGGGTCCACGTCGGAGACCTCGGCCAGCTCCTGGGCGTTCTTCTGCCGGTTCTCCACGAAGGCGCGGTCGATCAGGATGCCGTCGACGACGCCGAGCATGGAGGGGCCGGGGGCGCCGAGGGTGAAGCCGATGGCGCGGCAGCCCTCTTCGACGTCTGCTTCGACGACGAGGTCCTCGGTGGCCTTGTCGCCGACGTTGTAGACGCAGGCGACGGTGTTGCCCTCGTAGATGCGGCCCTTGTCGGCGGCGTACGCCTCCATGGTGCCGTGCCAGTCGAGGTGGTCGGGGGCCAGGTTCAGGACGGCCGCCGAGTGGGCGCGTACGGAGGGCGCCCAGTGCAGCTGGTAGCTGGAGAGTTCGACGGCGAGCACGTCGTACTGTTCGGCGCCGGTGACCACGTCGATGATCGGGGTGCCGATGTTGCCGACGGCGGCGGTCCGCAGACCGGCGGCGCGCAGGATCGACGCGAGCATCTGGGTGGTGGTGGTCTTGCCGTTGGTCCCGGTGATGGCCAGCCAGGGCGCGGCGTTCTCGCCGCGCAGCTGCCAGGCGATCTCGACGTCGCCGACGACGTCCACACCGGCCGCCGCGGCTGCGGCGAACAGCGGGCTGTCGGGCTTCCAGCCGGGCGAGGTCACGACGAGGTCGGTGCCCTCGGGGAGGGTCTCCGCGTCGCCGAGGCGTACGGAGATGCCCAGTTCGCCGAGTTCGGCGGCCCGCGCGCGGTGGCCCTCGCTGTCGCCGCCGTCGACGACGGTCACCACCGCACCGAGGCCGGCCAGGGCGCGGGCGGCGCTGATGCCGCTCACGCCGAGACCGGCGACGGTGATGTTCTTGCCGTTCCAGGCGGTCACTTGTCCGCTGCCCATCCCGCGTAGAAGAGTCCGAGGCCGACGATCACGCACACGCCCTGGATGATCCAGAAGCGGACCACCACAAGGACTTCGGACCACCCCTTGAGTTCGAAGTGGTGCTGGAGCGGCGCCATCCGGAAGACCCGCTTGCCGGTCATCTTGAAGGAACCGACCTGGATCACCACGGACATGGTGATCAGGACGAAGAGGCCGCCGAGCAGGGCGATCAGGAACTCCGTGCGGGAGCAGATCGCGAGACCGGCGAGCGCGCCGCCGAGGGCCAGCGAACCGGTGTCACCCATGAAGATCTTGGCGGGCGAGGTGTTCCACCACAGGAAGCCGAAGCAGGCGCCCATGAGGGCGGAGGCGACGACCGCGAGGTCGAGCGGGTCTCGGACCTCGAAGCAGGCGGACGGGTTCGGCAGGGTCTGCGCGTTGGCGCAGGACTCCTGGTACTGCCAGACACCGATGAAGGTGTAGGCGCCGAAGACCATCACGGCCGCGCCGGTGGCCAGTCCGTCGAGGCCGTCGGTGAGGTTCACGCCGTTCGACATCGCCAGGATCATGAACAGCGCCCAGACCACGAACAGCACCGGCCCGATGGACCAGCCGAAGTCGGTCACGAAGGAGAGCCTCTTGGAGGCGGGCGTGAGCCCGCGCCCGTCCGAGAACTGCAGGGCGAGGACCGCGAAGGCGATGCCGACGATCAGCTGGCCGGCCATCTTGGCCTTGGCCCGCAGACCCAGCGAACGCTGCTTGACGATCTTGATGTAGTCGTCCAGGAAGCCGACCACGCCCATCCCCGCCATCAGGAAGAGCACCAGCAGACCGGAGAAGGTCGGCTGGCTGGAGGTGATCACCTTCGTCAGGGCGTACGCGACCAGCGTGGCCAGGATGAAGGAGATGCCGCCCATGGTGGGCGTGCCCTTCTTCCCGGCGTGGCCGCGCGGCCCGTCGTCCCGGATGAACTGGCCGTAACCCTTGCGGGCCAGCCCCTTGATCAGCAGCGGGGTGCCGACGAGAGTCAGGAAGAGCCCGATGACTCCCGCGAACAGGATCTGCCTCATCGGCCGGTGACCTCGCCCTCGCGCTCAAGGAGCGCCAGCGCGACCCGCTCCAGGCCGATGGACCTGGAAGCCTTCACCAGCACGACGTCTCCCGGGCGCAGTTCACTGCGCAACAGGTCGACCGCCGCCTGCGCGTCGGACACGAGCACCGACTCCTCACCCCACGAACCCTCGTTATATGCGCCCAGTTGCAGCCAGGACGCTTCCCTGCCCCCGACTGCGATGAGCTTGCTCACGTTGAGCCGGACGGCGAGCCGTCCGATCGCGTCGTGCTCGGCGAGCGACTCGTCGCCCAGCTCGGCCATGGGACCGAGCACCGCCCACGTGCGGCCCCCGTTCGCCCGCGCGCCGCCGCCCATCGCGGCAAGTGCGCGCAGGGCGGCCCGCATGGACTCCGGGTTCGCGTTGTAGGCGTCGTTGACGACTGTCACGCCGTCCGCCCGCTCGGTGACCTCCATCCGCCACCGGGACAGCGTGCCCGCCCCGGAGAGCGCGGTGGCGATCTCGGCGACGGACATGCCCAGTACATGGGCGACGGCGGCCGCGGCGAGCGCGTTCGACACGTGGTGCTCACCGTACAGCCGCAAGGTCACTTCGCCGCACCCGGTGGGTGTGTGGAGTGTGAAGGAGGGCTGTCCCGCCGGTGTCATCCGCACCTCGGTGGCGCGTACGTCGGCGTCCTCGGCCTCTCCGAAGAGGACCGTACGGGCCTTCGTACGGGCCGTCATGGCGCGCACGAGGGGGTCGTCGGCGTTGAGGACGGCGACTCCGCCCGCGGCCTCTTCCGGCAGGGCCTCGACCAGCTCGCCCTTGGCCCGCGCGATCTGCTCGCGGCCGCCGAACTCGCCGATGTGGGCGGTGCCGACGTTGAGGACCAGGCCGATCCGCGGCGGGGTGAGGCCGGTGAGGTAGGCGATGTGGCCGATGCCGCGGGCGCCCATCTCCAGGACCAGGTGCCGGGTGTCGGCGGTGGCCTTGAGCGCGGTGAGCGGCAGGCCGATCTCGTTGTTGAGGGAGCCGGGCGTCCACACGGTGGGCGCGTGGTGCTGGAGCACCTGGGCGATGAGGTCCTTGGTGGAGGTCTTCCCGGCGGAGCCGGTCAGCGCCACCACGTCGGTGCCCAGGCGCTCGACGACGGCCCGGGCGAGGGCGCCGAGCGCCTTCTCGACGTCGGGGACGACGATCGCGGGTACGCCGACGGGCCGGGCGGCCAGGACGGCCGCGGCGCCCGCGGCGACCGCGCGCTCCGCGTAGTCGTGGCCGTCGACGTGCTCGCCGTCGAAGGCGGCGAACAGGCTGCCCGGCTCGACCTGGCGGGAGTCGATGACGACGGGCCCGGTGACGCGTACGGACGGATCCGGTATGTCGTGCGCAAGCCCGCCGGTGATGCCGGCGATCTCGGCGAGGGAGAGGTCGATCACTGGTTCACCTCGGCCTGTCGGGCGGGCGTGGTCTGGTCCGGCTGGGTCCGGTCCGGTGCGCCGCGGTGCGCCTCGATGGCGGCGCGGAGCACGGCGCGGTCGTCGAAGGGCCGTACGACGCCCCCCGTGTCCTGGCCCTGTTCGTGGCCCTTGCCCGCGACGAGGACGGTGTCACCGGGTTCGGCGCGCGCGACGGCGGCGGCGATGGCCGCCGCCCGGTCGGCGTCGACGAGGACGGTGGCCCGCTCGGCGGCCGGTACGGACACGGCGCCCCCGAGCATCGCGGCGAGGATCGCGAGCGGGTCCTCGGAGCGCGGGTTGTCGGAGGTCAGCAGCGCGGTGTCGGCGAACCGGGCGGCCGCGGCGCCCATCGGGGCCCGCTTGGTGGTGTCGCGGTCGCCGCCGCAGCCGAGCACGATGTGCAGCTTGCCCTCGGTGACCTCGCGCAGCGCCCGCAGCACCGATTCGACGGCGTCGGTCTTGTGCGCGTAGTCGACGACGGCGAGGTACGGCTGGCCCGCGTCCACGCGCTCCAGGCGGCCCGGGACCCCGGGGACGGCGGCGACGCCGTCGGCGGCGGTCTGCGGGTCGATCCCGGCGGCGGCCAGGGTGACGACCGCGGCGACCGTGTTGGCCACGTTGAACGGGCCGGGCAGCGGGGCGGTGGCCGAGACCCGCTCCCCGTCCGGGCCCACCAGGGTCAGGGTGGAGCCGACGGGGCCGGAGACGACGTCCTCGGCGCGCCAGTCGGCGGCCGGGTCGCCGGTGGCCGAGAAGGTCACCAGCGGGATCGTGGCCTCCTTCGCGAGCCGGCGCCCGTACTCGTCGTCGAGGTTGACCACGCCCAGGCGGCTGCGGCGCTCGGTGAAGAGCCGCGCCTTGGCCTGGAAGTAGTCCTCCATGTCGGAGTGGAACTCCATGTGCTCGGGGCTCAGGTTGTTGAAGACGGCGACGTCGAAGACGCAGCCGTCCACCCGGCCGAGCATCAGGGCGTGGCTGGAGACCTCCATGGCGACGGCCTGGACGCCGCGTTCGCGCATGACCGCGAAGAGCGCCTGGAGGTCGGTGGCCTCGGGGGTGGTGCGCTCCGACTTGACGGCCTGGTCGCCGATCCGCATCTCGACGGTGCCGACGAGTCCGGTCATCCGCCCGGCCTGCCGCAGCCCGCCCTCGATGAGGTAGGCGGTGGTGGTCTTGCCGGAGGTCCCGGTGATGCCGATCTGGAGCAGGTCCTCGCCGGGGCGTCCGTAGATCGCGGCGGCCAGCTCGCCCATCCGTCCGCGCGGGTCGTCGACCGTGAGGACGGGCAGTCCGGTGGCGGCGGCGCGCGCGGCGCCCGCCGGGTCCGTCAGGACCGCGGCGGCGCCCAGCTCGGCGGCCTGCGGCGCGAAGTCGGCGCCGTGCAGGCGCGCTCCGGGCAGGGCCGCGTAGACATCGCCCGGGCGGACCGCGCGCGAGTCGTGCGTGATGCCGGTGATGCCCGTGGGACGGCCGTGACGGCCGTGCTGGCCTGGGCTGTCGGGCACCTCGGCGGGCACGGGCGTCTCGATGCCGAGCAGCGCGGCCAGATCGCCGAGCGGGGTCGGTCGGACGGCCAGCGGCCGGGGCGCTCCTGGCAGCGCTGCCGGGGCGTCTTTCTGGGTGGTTCTGGGCTGATCAGCGTGGGGCACGGCGGTGAGCGTACCGGGCGCAGTGGGCCGGTTGCGAAGCGAGGGCCCGGTCGTGGGGCCTTCGACGGGCCGGTTCCCGGGTTTCGGGGTGATCGTTGTCACTGATGGTGCCTCACGGTCTGGTGGCTCGGCGGTCTGCTCACTGGCCGGGTTCGAAGGTGACCGGCAGTCCGGCGGGGGCGGTGCCGCTGGGGGCGACTTGGAGGGTCTTGAGGGCGAACTCCATGACCTTCTTGTAGATGGGCCCGCAGATCTGTCCGCCGAAGTAGCTGCCCTTGGTGGGGTTCTGGATGGCGCAGTACACGGTGACGCGCGGAGCGTCCGCGGGGGCGAAACCCGCGAACGACGCGGTGTAGCCCTTGTAGTGGCCCGTGGCGGGATCCACCCGGTTGGACGTTCCGGTCTTGCCGCCGACCCGGTAGCCCGGGATGCGGGCCTTGGTGCCGGTGCCCTCCTGGTCGTCGACGACCGATTCGAGCATTTCGGCGAGGGTCTTGGCGGTCTCGGCGCTCACCACGCGGCTCTTCGCGGGCGCGGCGGACGGGGTGAACCGGCCGTCGGGGCCCTTGGTGCCGCGGACCAGGGTGGGCGTGATCCGGACACCGCCGTTGGCGATCGTCGAGTACACGGAGGCCGCCTGCATGGCGTTGAGGGAGAGGCCCTGGCCGAAGGGGATCGTGTACTGCTGGGAGGTGGACCAGGCCTCGGGCTTGGCGAGGATGCCGCGGGACTCGCCCGGGTAGCCGAGCCCGGTGGGCTGCCCGATGCCGAATTTGTCCAGGTAGGAGTACAGGACCTTGTTGGCCTCGGGCTGGGTGGCGCCGAGCTGGCCGGTGGCCAGGATGGTGCCGATGTTGCTGGACTTGGCGAGGACCCCGTTCAGGGTCAGGTTCCAGGTCGGGTGGTCGATGTCGTCCTTGAAGAGCCGGTCGCCGCGGTGCAGCCGGTTGGGGACGGTGACGTGGGTGGCGGGGGTGGCCTTCTTCTCCTCCAGGACGGCGGCCATCGACATCACCTTGGCGGTGGAGCCGGGCTCGTAGACGTCCTGGAGGGCCGCGTTGCCCATGGCGGCGGAACGGGCCTTGGTGAGGTCGTTGGGGTCGAAGCCGGGGGCGTTGGCCATGGCCAGGACCTCGCCGGTGCGGGTGTCCTGGACGATGACGTACCCGCGGTCCGCCTCGGACTTCTGGACCTGCTCGGTGATGGCGCTCTGGGCCGCCCACTGGATGTCGCGGTCGATGGTCAGTTCGATGTCAGCGCCGGGCACGGCGGGCTTCTCGCTGGATCCGGCGGTGGGGACGCGCCGTCCGCCGGACTGGGCGTAGGTCAGTTCGCCGTCCTTGCCGGAGAGCTTCTTGTCGAGGGAGGACTCCAGTCCGCCCGCGCCCTTGCCCTCGGCGTTGACGTAACCCAGTATCCCGGCGGCCAGGTCCCCGTTGGGGTACACCCGCTTGCTGCTGGGCTCCTGGAAGACGCCCGCGAGGACGTTCGCGCCGGGGCCGTTGTTCTTCTTGTCGGCCGCGGCCTTCTCGGCGAAGACCCGCTTGAGGTCCTTGATCTGGTTCCAGACCTGGGGGGTCTGGCGGCGGGCGAGCACGACGTAGCGGGTGTTCTTCGTCGCGAGCCGCTCGGTC
Organism: Streptomyces sp. NBC_00536; assembly: GCF_036346295.1. Classification (NCBI taxonomy): domain Bacteria; kingdom Bacillati; phylum Actinomycetota; class Actinomycetes; order Kitasatosporales; family Streptomycetaceae; genus Streptomyces; species Streptomyces sp. NBC_00536. The sequence continues at coordinate 2,244,701 of NZ_CP107819.1, forward strand.
AGCTCCTTGGCGTCCTTGCCGAGGATGGGGGCGAGGAGGGCGGCGGCCTGCGCCGGGGCATCCGGGGCCTTGCTCTCCTGCGGGGTGAACATCGAGGGGTCGGCGGTGATGTCGTGCGCGTCGACGCTGGTGGCCAGAGCCACGCCCTTGCGGTCGGTGATGTTCCCGCGTTCGGCGGCCAGGGTGTAGCTGGCGAAACGGTTCTTGGAGGCCACGGCGGAGAAGGCGGAGGCGTCGACCGCCTGGACCTGGAGCAGCCGGATGACGAAGGCCGCCATGACCAGCGTCAGGCCGAGGCCGACCAGGCGCAGCCGGGGCTTGGGCGCGCCGAGCCGGATCGTGTGCGGCGGCCGGGGCGCGGTGGGGCGGCGGGTGGCGGGGCGGGACGCCGGCCGGGTGGCGGGCCGCGCGGTCGTACGGGGCCTGGGCGGCCCGGGGATCCGCCGCCGCGGAGGTTCCTTGGGGCTCACTCGGTCACCTGCCGGGGGTCGGGGTGGGCTTGCCCGCGGGGGGCGGGGGCGGGACGGCGCCCGGGGCCGCGGCGGGCGGTGCGCCCGCCGGGCCGGCGGGGGCCGGGGCGGCCGGGGAGGCCGGGCCGGGCTGCTGCGCGGGCGGCTGCGCGCCCGGCGGGGCCGCGGGCGGCGGGGAGGGCGGGGCGGGGACCTCGGCGGCGGTCGGTGTGCCGCTGACCTTGCCGTCGGGCCCGAGGAAGACCGGGCTGCCGCCGGGCACCAGCCCCAGTTCGCGGGCCCGGCGCTCCAGCGCGTCGGGCGCCGACTGGGCGTCCACGTCGCGCTGGAGGGCCTGCTGCTCGTCGGTGAGCGAGGTGGTCTCCTTCTTCAGCTTGCTGAGCTGGAAGGAGCCCTGGTTGAGCGCCGAGTTCAGCAGCAGCAGGCTGATCAGCCCGCCGCCGAGCAGTACGACGACCAGCAGCACGAAGGGCGTCCGCCCGGCCTTGCTCACCCGGTCTCCTCCCGGTGCGCCCGCGGAGCCCGCGCGCCGCGGGCCGCGGGCGCTCCACCCCCGCCGGTCACAGGTTCTCCGCCCGGATCCGCTCGACGCCCCGGCAGCGGGCGGGGGCCGCGCGGCGGTTCTCCGCGATCTCCTCCTCCGTCGGCAGTTCCGCGCCGCGGGTGAGCAGTTTCAGCTTGGGCTGGTACTTCTCCGGTACGACGGGCAGTCCGGGCGGCGCGGTGTTCGCGGCGCCCGCCGCGAACACCTGCTTGACCAGCCGGTCCTCCAGCGAGTGGTAGGAGAGCACGGCGATCCGGCCGCCGACCGCGATCCGTTCCACGGCCGCCGGGATCGCCCGCTCCAGCCCCGACAGCTCTCCGTTGACCTCGATGCGCAGGGCCTGGAAGGTCCGCTTGGCCGGGTTGCCGCCGGTCCGCTTGGCGGCCTGGGGCAGCGCGTCGCGGATCAGTTCGACCAGCCGGGCGCTGTTGCTGAAGGGTTCCTTCACGCGCTCGCGCACCACCGCGGAGACAATCCGCTTGGCCTGCTTCTCCTCGCCGTACTGGCGCAGGATCCGCACCAGCTCGCCCGGCGGGTAGGTGTTGAGGACCTCGGCGGCGCTCATGCCGGTCGTCTGGTCCATCCGCATGTCCAGGGGCGCGTCCTGCGCGTAGGCGAAGCCGCGGTCGGCCTCGTCGAGCTGCATGGAGGAGACGCCGAGGTCGAAGAGGATGCCCTGGACGGTGGGCGTGCCGAGGCTGTCGAGCACCTCGGCGAGGTCGGCGTAGATCGCGTGCACGAGGGTCGCGCGGTCGCCGAACGGCGCGAGCCGCTCCGCGGAGAGCCGCAGCGCCTCCTTGTCGCGGTCGAGCGCGATCAGGCGCGCTTCGGGGAACCGGGTCAGCAGGGCCTCGCTGTGGCCGCCGAGACCGAGGGTGCAGTCGACGACGACGGCCCCGGGCCTCTCCAGCGCCGGGGCCAACAGGTCCAGGCACCGCTGGAGCATCACCGGGACGTGTCGGGACTCGCTAGTCAAAGCGCCCTCTCAGTTAACGGCGCGGCAGGCGCACGCACCACCGGGCCGGCCGGAGAGCCGGAGGAGGCCGGGCCGTGCGTACGCGCCGCGCACGCGGAGTTTCATCGGGGGCCGGGAGGCCGGTGAGGGCCGGGCCCCGGCCGGTTCGCGCCACTTTAGTCCAACGGTCGCCGCGGTCAACGAACCGCCCCGCGCGCCGTGCGCCCCTCTCCCGGTGAACCGGCAAATGCCCCGAATCACCCGGTCGGCCGCCCCCACCCCACCCTTGTGGGTTAGCTCACAACAAGGTCCATTGACGTTCTTTGTCCATCCTCACTCCCTGCTCATACCAGCGGTGCCCCTTAACGTCGTAGCTATGACGACCTCCGCACACCTGCCCGCCGAGTCCGCGCCCGCGTCCCCGGAGCGCGAGACCGTCACCGACCGCCTGGTGCTCGCGAACGCCCGCTACGCCGCGGAATTCACCGATCCGGGCATGGACGCCCGTCCCGTCCTGAAGGTCGCCGTGGTGGCCTGCATGGACGCCCGTCTCGACCTGCACGCCGCCCTGGGCCTGGAGCTGGGCGACTGCCACACCATCCGCAACGCCGGCGGCGTGGTCACCGACGACACCATCCGCTCGCTCACGATCAGCCAGCGCGCCCTGGGCACCCGCAGCGTGATACTCATCCACCACACCGGCTGTGGCCTCGAAAACCTGACCGAGGACTTCCGGCACGAGCTGGAGGACGAGGTCGGACAGCGCCCCGCGTGGGCCGTCGAGGCCTTCCGCGACGTGGACCAGGACGTCCGCCAGTCCATGCAGCGCGTGCGGACCAACCCCTTCCTGCCGCACCGCGACGATGTGCGAGGGTTCGTCTTCGACGTGCACACCGGGCTCCTGCGCGAGATCAATCCCGCCTCTTGAGTGACACAAGGCCGTAACGCCGTCAACAATGTGTCTTTCGGGGTGGGCCGGACACGCGCAATGGGCGTCGGCCCGGGAAAAAGGGCCAGGAGAACCAGGTGACCACGTATGACGACCGAGCGAACCTCGCTGATCTGACGACGACGGCGGAACGCATCCGCCGTTCGGTCGAGAGCGTGATCGAGGGCAAGCCCGAGGTCGTCCGCCTCGCGCTGACCGTCCTGCTCGCGGAGGGGCACCTCCTCATCGAGGACGTGCCCGGCGTCGGCAAGACCATGCTCGCCAAGACCCTCGCCAAGTCCATCGACTGCTCGGTGCAGCGGATCCAGTTCACCCCGGACCTGCTGCCCTCCGACATCACTGGCGTGAGCATCTACGACCAGCAGCGCCACGAGTTCGAGTTCAAGCCCGGCGCGATCTTCGCGCAGATCGTCATCGGCGACGAGATCAACCGCGCCTCGCCCAAGACGCAGTCGGCCCTGCTGGAGTCCATGGAGGAACGCCAGGTCACCAGCGACGGGCAGACCTACCGGCTGCCCTCGCCGTTCATGGTCGTCGCCACCCAGAACCCGGTGGAGATGGAGGGCACCTACCCCCTCCCCGAGGCCCAGCGCGACCGCTTCATGGCCCGCGTCTCCGTCGGCTACCCCAGCCCCGAGGCCGAGCTGGAGATGCTCGACGTCCACGGCGGGCTCTCCCCGCTCGACGACCTCACCGCCGTCGCCCACGCGCACGACATCCTCAAGCTGATCGAGGCCGTCCGCGAGGTGTACGTCGCCCAGCCCGTCCGGCGCTACATCGTGGACCTCGTCTCGGCCACCCGCAGCCACCCGGAGCTGCGCCTCGGCGCCTCGCCCCGGGCCACCCTGCACCTGCTGCGCGCCGTCAAGGCCTCCGCCGCGCTGTCCGGGCGCGACTACGTCCTGCCCGACGACGTCCAGGCCCTGGCCGCCCCGGTGCTCGCGCACCGGCTGCTGCCCACCGCGCAGGCCCAGCTCAGCCGCCGGACCTCCGAACAGGTGATCGCCGAGATCCTCCAGCGCACCCCGGTCCCGGCCGCCGGCGCCCGCGGCGAGCAGCCGCCCGGCGCGGGCGTCCGGAGCTTCTGATGAGCGCCGGTACCCCTGGCGGTGCCGGCGAGGGCGCCGGAGTGCGCGCGGCGCTCTCCGGTCTCACCACCCGCGGCCGGTCCTTCCTGGCCGCGGGGGTCGCCGCCGCCCTCTGCGCCTACGTGCTGGGCCAGGCCGAGCTGCTGCGCGTCGGACTGCTGCTCACCGTCCTGCCGCTGATCTGCGTCTACGCCCTCCACCGGACCCGCTACCGGGTCTCCGGCAGCCGTCGGCTGACCCCGATGCGGGTGCCCGCGGGCGCCGAGGCCCGCGTACAGCTGCGGATGGACAACGTCTCGCGGCTGCCCACCGGCCTGCTGATGCTCCAGGACCGGGTGCCCTACGTGCTCGGGCCCCGGCCCCGCTTCGTGCTGGACCGGGTGGAGCCGGGCGGCCGCCGCGAGGTGTCCTACCGGGTCCGCTCCGACCTGCGCGGGCGCTACCCGCTCGGCCCGCTCCAGCTGCGCCTGGCCGACCCCTTCGGGCTGGTCGAGCTGACCCGCTCGTTCAGCACCTACGACACCCTCACCGTGATCCCCCGCACCGAACCGCTGCCGCCCGTGCGCCTGGCCGGGGAGTCCTCCGGCTACGGCGACGGCAGCCTGCGCGCGCTCGCCCTCGCCGGGGACGACGACGTGATCCCGCGCGGCTACCGGCAGGGCGACGACCTGCGCCGCGTCCACTGGCGCTCCACCGCCCGCTACGGCGAACTGATGGTGCGCCGCGAGGAACAGCCGCAGCGCAGCCGGGCGACCGTGCTCCTGGACACCCGGCGCCTCGCCTACGAGGGCGCGGGGCCCGACTCGGCCTTCGAATGGGCCGTCTCCGGCGCCGCCTCCACCCTGGTCCACCTGCTGGAGCGGGGCTTCTCCGTCCGGCTGCTGACCGACACCGGGAACTCGGTGCCCAGCGAGGGCGCGGGCGGCTTCTCCTCCGGCGGCCAGGAGTCCGCCGAGGCGGCCGGGCTGATGATGGACACCCTCGCGATCGTCGGGCACTCCGACGGGGCCGGGCTCTCCCGGGCCCACGACGCGGTGCGCGGCGGCCACGACGGGCTGCTCGTCGCCTTCTTCGGCGAGCTGGACGACGTACAGACCTCGATGGCCGCGAAGATGCGCGGCCGGTCCGGCGGGGCGGTCGCCTTCGTGGTGGACACCGACGCCTGGGCCGACCCGGCGGTGGTCCCGAGCGGGCCGCCGTCCGCGCTGGCCGAGCGGCTGCGGCAGCTGCGCGACGCGGGCTGGACCGCGGTCGCCGTACCGCCCGGGACCTCCTTCGCCGATCTGTGGCGGCAGGCGGGCGCCGGCCAGGGCCAGGACCATGCTGTGAACACCTCCGGAGGCAGGCCATGAGCGGCCGGGCGAGACTGACCCTCTTCGCGCTGCTGGCGACCCTGCTCACCTCGGGCGCCCTGCTGCCCCTGGTGCATCCGGCGACCTGGATCGTGCAGGCGGCGGCGCTGGCCGCCGTACAGAGCGCGGTCGGCGCCGGCGCCCGGCGGATACCGCTGGCGCGCCCGCTGACGGTGGCCGCGCAGCTGGTGGTGACGCTGCTCCTGCTCATGCTGCTCTTCGCCGGAAAGGGCGCCTCCACGGGCTCGGGGCCGCTGTCGTACCTGGTGACGGACTTCGGCGGGCTGTACGGGCAGGGGATGCGGGACGTCGGCGAGTTCGCGATGCCCGCGCCGCTGACCGACGGCATCCGGCTGCTGCTGATCTCCGGGGTGCTGCTGATCGGGCTGCTCGTGGACATGCTGGCGGTGACCGTACGGGCCGCCGCGGCGGCCGGGCTGCCGCTGCTCGCGCTGTACTCGGTGGCCGCCGGACTGGGCGGCGGCGGGGGCGCGTCCTGGCTGTGGTTCGTCCTGTCCGGCTGCGGCTACCTGCTGCTGCTCCTGGCCGAGAGCCGGGACCGCCTCACCCAGTGGGGCCGGGTCTTCGGCGGCGCGGCCCCGGGCGGGCGCCCGGCGCGTACGGGCCTGAGCGCCGGAAGCCGTCCGCTGGCCCCCGTCCGCACCGGCCGGCGGATCGGCGCGGTCGCCCTCGGGCTCGCCCTCGCGGTCCCGGCGGCCCTGCCCGCGCTCAGCAGCGGACTGCTGGACTCCCAGGGCGGCTCCGGCGGCGGCGGGGGCCTGGGCACCGGGGTCGCGCAGGCGGTCAACCCGCTGGTGGCCCTCCAGGACAGCCTCAACACGCAGGACAACCGCGAGGTGCTGAAGTACCGCACGGACAGCAAGGAACTCTCCGACCAGTACCTGCGGATCCTCTCCCTCGACCAGTTCGACGGGGTCAAGTGGGAGGCCTCCGCGCGCCCGCTGAGCGACGTCCCGCAGCGGCTGCCGAACCCGCCCGGGCTGAGCCGGGACCTCCTGGCGGGCTCCGCCGAGATCCGCACCAGCATCTCGGCGTCGGGCACCTACGCCCAGCGCTACCTGCCGATGCCCTATCCGGCGACCACCGTGGACGTCCGCGGGCGCTGGCGGTTCGAGCCGGTCGGGCGGACCCTGGTCGGCGAGCAGCTGGGCAAGGACAAGTACCAGAACGCCCAGGGCGCGCAGTACACCGTGCGCAGCGTCGAGCTGCGGCCCACGGCCGACCAGCTCGCGGCGGCCCCGCCCGCCGCGCCCGAGGTCCTCGGCGAGAACACCCGGCTGCCGGACAACCTGCCGTCGGTGGTCGCGGACACGGCCCGCAAGGTCACCCAGGGCACGCGGGGCGACTACGCGAAGGCGGTCAAGCTCCAGGACTACTTCGCCGTCAACGGCGGCTTCACCTACGACACCAAGGTCGCCTCGGGCAGCGGCTCGCAGGCCATCGCGAAGTTCCTCGCGGACAAGCGGGGCTTCTGCATCCACTTCTCCTTCTCGATGGCGACGATGGCCCGCTCGCTCGGGATCCCGGCCCGGGTCGCCGTCGGCTTCGCGCCGGGCACCAAGCAGGGCGACGGCAGCGTGGTCGTGACCATGCGGGACGCGCACGCCTGGCCCGAGCTGTACTTCGAGGGCGTGGGCTGGACCCGCTTCGAACCGACCCCGCAGCGGGGCTCGGCGCCCTCGTACACCCGGCCGGACACCCCGGTCGCGCAGCCGTCCGCCTCGGCCCCGGTGCTCCCCTCGGCCTCGGCCACCGATCCGGCCCCCGCCCCCTCCCAGTCCCAGGACTGCCCGCAGGAGCAGCGGCGGCTCGGCGAATGCGGGGCCGCGGCGGCGAGCGCGGGCGGCGGGAGCGGCGGCGTCCCGGTCGGCGCGATCCTCGCCTGGACCGCGCCGGCGGTCGCTGTGGCCCTCCTCCCCCTCGTCCCGCTCCTGTGGCGGCGCCGGGTTCGTTCCCGGCGGCTGCGCTCCGGGGATCCGCTGGAGGCCTGGCGGGAGCTGGGGGACGCGGCGTGGGACGTCGGCATCACCCCCGACGAGGCGCTGTCGCCGCGGGCGGCGGCGGCACGGATCGTGGCGCGGGGCCGTCTGGAAGGGGATCCCGCCGAGGCCGTGCGGCGGGTCGCGGGGGCGGTGGAACGCGCCCTGTACGCGCCCCCGTCCGCGACGCCCGCCGCGCCCGCCCTCTCCCCGGACGTCCTGGCGGCGCGCGCCGCCCTCCTCTCGACGGCCTCCCGCCCGACCCGCCTACGGGCCCTGCTGGCCCCCCGCTCGGCGGCCCGCGTCCGCTGGACGGCCGCGGCCCGCTGGTCCACCCTGACCCAGCGCGCCACCACCCTCACCCACCGCCTCATCCCCCGCCGCGGCTAGCCCCCTGGCGGGGGGGGTCCGCCCTCAATCGCCGGGCGGGCTAAATGTGCCCGGGCAGGCGGGATGCCGAGCCGACAGCCGACCCCGGCCACATCCAGCCCGTCCGGCGTTTGAGGACCCGCCGGAGGCAACACGCACCCGGCAGGGGCTGAGCAACCCGGAACCCCGTCCCCCGTCGACGCCTCCAGCGGGGGCCCTCAAACGCCGGGCAGGCTGAACATGCCCGCATCAAGCCCGTCCGGCGATTGAGGACCCGCCGGAGGCGGCGGCCCGCCAGGGCCGGGGCCAGGGCGGGGAAACGCGGAACGCCGGTGCGGTCCGGCTCGATCCCCCCGAGCCCACCCCACCGGCGTTCCGTTCCGACTGCTGGGCCCCCCGCCCCGCACTCGGCGGCGCGGGATGCCCGGCCCGCTCCGCGGCCCCGTGTCCGCGGTGCGGGCCGAGGGCCCGTCCGTCGTCCCCCATTCTGCTGTCACCGCAGGTGGGGGCCCATCCGTGCGCGTACTCATTTCCACGCCTAGGTACGGATACTCAGTTCTACGCGGCCGGTCCGGCCCACGGACACCGCCGACCGGGTCACCGACGGGGTCACCGGGACCCGCTCACCCGCCCCCGCAGCAGCAGCGACAGCGCCGAGTGCACGTCGTCGATCGACCGCTCGCTCTGGAACGACTGCCAGTCCAGCGCGGCCACCAGCACCATCCCCACGAGCGCGGCCGCCGTCAGCGGCACATCGATCTCCTCGCTGAGTTCCCCCCGCTCGACCCCTTCCCGCAGCACGGTCTCGACCACGGCCACCGCCTCCCGGCGGACCACCATGAGGGTGGACTGCCAGGCCCGGTTGGTGCGCCAGAGTTCGGCGACGTAGAGCTGGGTGAAGGCCGGGTAGCGGTCGATGAAGACGAGCCCGGCCCGAATCATCTGGTCGAGCGCCTCGACCCGGGTGCCGCCGCGCGCTTCGGTCTCCTCGGCGGCGGTCCGCAGGGAGACGGTCAGCAGCCCCACGCCGTGCCGCAGCAGCTCCTCGAAGAGGTCGGTCTTGCTCGCGAAGTTGTAGTAGACGGTGCCCTTCGCGACTCCCGCCCGTTCGGCGATCTCGTCGACCGTGGTCGCGGAGAAACCCTGTTCGGCGATGAGCGTGACGGCCGCTTCGTAGAGCTTCTGCCGCGTGGCCTGGCGTCGGCCCGTGCCGGTACCGGTGCTGCTGCTGTCCATGGCGCTGATTCTCACAGGTCCCCTGCCCCCTAAAGGCTCAGGTCGGGGTGCAGCCGGGACATCGACCACACCTGCTTGCCGCGGGCCGCGAGCGCGGTGAGGGCGAGGGCGCCCGCGGTGAAGGCGGCCAGGACGCCGAGGCCCGTCCACACCGGGGTGAGGTCGCCGCCGGTGATGAGGCGGCGCAGGCCCTCGACGACGTAGGACATCGGCAGGTAGGGGTGGATCCAGTTGAAGAACCCGGGGCTGGTCTGGACGGGGTAGGTGCCGCCCGCCGAGGTCAGCTGGAGCATCAGGACGACGAGGACGAGGATCCGCCCGGCCGCCCCGAACTTGGCGTTCAGCCACTGCACCATCGCCGCGAAGCAGCCGGTGACGACGGCGAGGAAACCGATGGTGAGGGCCGGCCGGGCCATCTCCAGGCCGAGTCCCCAGTGCAGTACGGACATCAGCGCGCCCACCTGCAGGATGCCGAGCCCGGCCACCGGCAGCCAGCCCGCGAGGGCGATCCGCCAGGGCGAGGCGCCCGCGGCCAGCGCCCGCTTGTTGAGCGGGGCGATCAGCATGTACGCGACCATCGCGCCGACCCAGAGGGAGAGCGGGATGAAGTACGGGGCGAAACCGGTGCCGTAGTTGGGCGCCTTGTGCAGGGACTGGTTGGCGAGCTTGACCGGGTCGGCCATGACCTCGGTGCGGGCGTCGCGCTGCGGCTGGTCGTAGTCGGGGATCTTGCTCACGCCGTCGTGCAGGCCGGTGGCGAGGTCGCCCGTGCCGTCGACCAGCTTGAACATGCCGCCGTCGAGGCTGTGGGCGCCGTCGCCGAGCTTGCCGACGCCGCTCTCCAGGCCGGAGGAGCCGGTGGCGGCGGTGCCGAGGCCGGTGTGCAGCTGGGCCATGCCCTTGGCGACCTTGTGGGCCCCGCCGTTCAGGGCGTCGACCTTGGCCACGGCCGCGTCGAGGTCGGAAGAGAGCGCCGGGGCCTTCGCGGCGAGGTCACGGGCCTGCGTCTCCAGGGTGGACAGCTGGCCCTTGAGCTTGCCGAGGTCACCGCTCGAATCCTTGACCAGGGTGTTGACGTCGGAGGTCAGCCCGACGGCCTCGGCCGCGTCGTCCTTGACCCGCTTGAGCGTGGGGCAGGAGGCGGGCTGCGGGCCGGTGGCCTTGGTGCACATGTCCTCGTAGACGGAGGCCGCGCCGGTGGAGACCCGCTGGCTGACGCGCAGGGCGTCCGGCGCCTTCTTGGTGAAGGTGTCGAGGTGCTTGTTGACCGTCTGCGCGGTGTCGGCGACCAGTACGGCCGTGTCCGAGAGCGTCTTGGGGTCCTTGATCAGCGGGCGCGCCGTGTCGGCGGCGCCGTGCACCTTGTCCGCGAGGGTCTGGGTGCCGGACGCGATGTCCTTCGTACCGCTCTCCAGCTGTCCGGCGGCGGTGTCGAGCTTCTTGATCCCTCCCGCCAGCTCGCCGGTCTTCTCCTTGGCGGTGTCGAGACCGTCGGCGAGGTCCTGGGCGCCCTGCTTGGCCTTGCCGGCGCCGTCCTTGAGCTTCTGGGCGCCGTCGGCGGCCTCGGCCGTCTTGTCGTGCAGGTCGGAGAAGGAGACGAAGATCTTGTCGAGGAAACCGCGGGAGGCATTGGTGGACGCGGCGGAACGGACCTCGGCGAAGACGGTGCGCGAGATCGACCCGACGATGTAGTTGTTCGCGTCGTTGGTGCGGACCTGCAGCGCGCTGGTGGTGGGGTCCTCACCGGAGCTGGAGGCGATCTTCTGGCTGAAGTCGGCGGGCATGGTGAGGGAGAGGTAGTACTTCCCCTTCTCCAGGCCCTTGGCCGCCTCGTCGGCGTCCACCTCGTGCCACTGGAAGGTCTTGCTGTCGCGCAGCTTCTTGCTGATCTGGTCGCCCGCGGCGATGTGCTTGCCCGCCGCGTCGGCGCCCTTGTCGGCGTTGACGAGCGCGACCGGGATCTTGTCGAGGCGGCTGTACGGGTCCCAGAACGAGCAGAGGTAGAGCGCGCCGTAGAGCAGCGGGAGCAGGAGGAGGGCCACGAGCGCGGCGGCGGGCAGCTTCCCCCGGCCGAACCGCTTCAGCTCAAGCGCGGCGAGCTTCGGCGAGCGCATCCGCCGCTCCCTTCGTGTCGGTGCCGTCTTCGGCTTCGGTGCCGCTGTCGGTGTCGGTGTCGGCTTCGGCTTCGGTGTTCTTGGCTTCGGTGTTCCTGGCTTCCGGTTCCGGTTCCGGTTCCGCCACCGGCGCCGGTTCCGCTTCCGCGCCGGGGGCCTGGGTGCGGGCGGCGGGGCCCGTGCGCAGGACCACCGCGTCGGCGGGCGCCTCGCTGCACACCGCGAGGACCGTGGTGCCGGAGTCGGCGATGTGCCGCAGCAGCGTCCAGGCCTCGGCCCGTTCGGCGGCGGAGAGCTTGAGGTCGGTGTCGTCGACCGCGAGCAGCCGGGGGCCGCCGAGCAGGGCGATGGCCACGGAGAGGCGCAGGGCCTCCAGCCGTTCCAGGTCGCGGACGGAGGTGCGCGGACCCTTGGGCAGGGTGTCCAGGCGGAGCCCGACCGCGGCCAGGGCGGCCTCGATCCGGGCCTCGGTGCCCGAGGTGCGCTGGGCGCGGGGGCGCAGCAGGGCGCGGACCGGGCCGTCGTAGCGGCGCTGGAGCAGGGCGCCTTCGCGCAGCTGCTCGGCCACGGTGAGCGCGGGGTCGAGGTCGGTGACCCCGGGGACCGGGCCGAGGGCGGTGATGCGGCGGACCGCGGCCATCTTCTTCGGCAGCTGGTGGCGGGCGACCTCGGCGGTTCCCTCGGTGGGCTTCATCCGGCCGGTGAGCGCCAGGAGCAGGCAGGTCCGGCCGCTGCCGGAGGGCCCCTCGACGGCGATCAGCGATCCGGCCGGGGCGTCGAGCGACACCCCTCGGAAGACCCAGCCGCGCGGGCCCTTGAGTCCGAAGTTCCCGGCCGTGACGGCCGCTCCGTGCGGGCTGTCCACACCGCCCCCCTCTTTTTGAACTGACTGGTCAGTTCAAAAACTAGCAGCATCGCCCCACCGACCGCACACCCGGGGGGCGTTATGCACGTGTTGGTAGGAAAACTGCTGGTCAGAGCGATTGTCAGTGGGTGCCTTCACGATGGGGAGCAGAACCAAGCACCACGCACACGGACACGCACCACGCACCACGCACCACGCAACGCTCCACGCAACGACAGGAGGTTCGTCATGGCCACACCGTCCCCGTCCCCTGTCCACCCCGTCCCGCGCAAGTCGGCTGCCCCTCCGGCCGCCGTCGAGCTGCTCGACAAGGCCCGGCGCGGGCTCGCGGAGGCGGCCCTGCTGCCGCGGGCCAATGAGCGGTACGCCACCGCCCACCTCGCCGCCCTGCGCGCCGCCGCGGCCGTGCTCGCCGCGCGCGGACGGCCCGAGCCCGTGCACCCGCGCCGTCGGCCCCGGATACGCAGCGCCTGGGAGGTGCTCCCCCAGGTCGCCCCGGAACTGACCGAGTGGAGCGCCCTCTTCGCCTCGGGCGCCGCCCGCCGGGCCCGGGCCGAGGCGGGCATAGCGGACGCGGCGAGCAACCGCGACGCGGACGACCTGGTGCGTGCCACGGCGATGTTCCTGCGCCTGGTGGACCGGATGCTGGCGCTCCAGCCGACCCTGCCCGCACCCCGGCCGGACCGTCCCTAGGTCACCGCACCGGCGGGGATGACCCGGCCGACCGGCGAGGGCAACGCGCTACGGAGGCAATAGGGTGGGGCACTGACCGCTCACCCGTTCCGTGCCGAGGAGTCATCAGCCGTGTCGGACACTTCCCGCCCCCGCGCCTCCCTTCGCACCGCTGTGGTGTGGGAGGTCCTCAAGGACGCGCTGGAGCGCCGGGTCAAGGCGACCGGGCGGGACGTCCTCGACGTACTGGACACCGGCGGCGGCACCGGCAAGTTCGCCGTCCCGGTGGCCCGGCTCGGCCACCGCGTGACCGTCGTCGACCCCAGCCCGAACGCGCTGTTCGGGCTGGAGCGCCGGGTCGCCGAAGAGGGGGTCGCCGATCTGGTGCGCGGGGTCCAGGGCGACGCCCAGGGCCTGCTCGACGTCGTCGACCGCGAGGCCTATGACGTGGTGCTGTGCCACGGCGTGCTGGAGTACGTCGACGACCCGGCCGAGGGCGTGGCCAACGCGGTCGCCGCGCTGCGCCCCGGCGGCATCCTCAGCCTGCTCGGCGCCGGTCTGGGCGGAGCCGTCCTGGCCCGCGCGCTGGCCGGGCACTTCACCGAGGCCCGGACGGCCCTGACGGACCCCGCGGGCCGCTGGGGCGCCGGGGACCCGGTGCCGCGCCGGTTCACCGCCGAGCAGCTCGCCGAGCTGGTCGGTGGAGCGGGCCTCGAAGTCGGCTCCGTGCACGGGGTGCGGATCTTCGCCGATCTCGTGCCCGGAGTCCTGGTGGACACCGAGCCGGGGGCCGTCGAAGCACTGCTGCGCCTGGAGGAGGCGGCGGCCGAGCTGCCCGCCTTCCACGCGGTCGCCACGCAGCTGCACGTCCTGGGCGAGAAGCGGGTCTGAACTGCGACGCTGTCGTGAACGGAGTAGCGTGCGGACACCCCGTTCAGCCGGTCGGCCCCGTATGATCGGGGGACACCGGCGGGCATGGTGGACGGGCCATTGGGGAATAAGCGCCTCAACGACCGGCCTTACGACGGTACGGTTTGGCGAAATGGCGTAGAGGGGCGGGTTTCACGGGGGCGATTCCCTGCCTATCCTGGAGGGGACCCCCGGTCGCTACCCCGCGCGACCGACGGATGAGGAGGACTCCCGTGCCGCTCTCGGAGCACGAGCAGCGAATGCTCGAGCAGATGGAGCGAGCGCTGTACGCCGAAGATCCCAAGTTCGCGACAGCGCTTGAGGGAAGCGGGCTGCGTACGTACACCCGGCGACGGGTCTACCAGGCGGTCGCAGGCTTTCTGGTGGGTATCGCGCTCCTCATGACCGGAATGGTCGCGCAGAACCTGATCTGGGTCAGTGTGGTGGGATTCCTCGTCATGCTGGGCTGTGCGGTTCTCGCGGTCACCGGATGGCGCAAAGCACCCAAACCTGGCGAGCAGTCCGTGACCGGCCGTGCCGGTGCCGCGGGCCACGGCCAGAGCCGGCAGCGCCGGACCATGATGAACCGGATCGAGCAGCGCTGGCAGCGCCGCCGCGACGAGCAGGGGCAGTAGGCCCCCGCAGGACCTGTGGTGAGGGGACGGACATCGGCCGATGTCCGTCCCCTCACTCGTCCCGCCGTCGCGCCCGCCCCTTGCCGCCCGCCCTGCGCCCCGCCCTGCGGGTTTGCCCGCCTGACCGGCGGGCGTGCTGCATGATGACCGGGTGAGTGTCCTCCCCCTGGTCTTCACCAGCGGCTGGGCCAGCGGGATCAACGCGTACGCCGTGGTCCTGCTGCTCGGCATCTTCGGCGCGACCGGGCTCACCGACGAGGTGCCCGCTTCGCTCCAGCGCACCGACGTCCTCGTGGTCGCGGGCATCCTGTTCCTCTGCGAGGCCGTCGCCGACAAGATCCCGTACGTGGACTCGCTCTGGGACACCGTGCACACCGTCATCCGGCCCGTCTCCGGGGCCGTCATCGGGGCACTGCTGGCCGGGCAGAGCGGTTCGCTGTCCGACATCACCGCCGGGGCCGTCGGCGGTTCCACCGCGCTGGCCAGCCATTTCGTCAAGGCCGGCACCCGGATGGCGATCAACACCTCCCCCGAGCCCTTCACGAACATCGCGATGAGCACGGCCGAGGACCTCGGGGTCGGCGGGATCGTCACCTTCGCCATGTTCAATCCGCAGGCCGCCGCCGTCATCGCGGGGGTGCTGCTGCTGATCGGGCTGGCCCTGCTGCTCTACCTGTGGACCCGGATCCGCCGCTTCCTGCGCCGCCGCGCCCAGCGCCGCGAGGAGAAGCGCCTGGCCCAGGCCTCGGCGACGGGGCCGCCGGGGTGACTCGGTAGGGTCGGGCCCATGGCACGAATTGCGGTGATCGGCGCCGGGATGGGCGCGATGGCGACGGCCGCCCGGCTGGCGGTGGCGGGCCACCGGGTGACGGTGTACGAGCGCTCGGCGACCTACGGCGGAGCCGTGGGGCGCTTCGAGCGCGACGGTTTCGCCTTCGACACCGGACCGGGTCTGCTGCACCTGCCCGCCGTCTACCGCGACCTCTTCGTCAAGACCGGCAAGCGCCCCCTGGAGGAGTGCGCCGAGCTGACCCAGGTGGATCCGGCGGCCCGCCACCTGATGGCCGACGGCGCCGAGGTCACCCTGCCCAATGCCTCGCGCGGCGGCGTCGCCGCCGTCCTCGACGAGGCCTTCGGCGCGGGCTCCGGGGACCGCTGGAACGGGGTGCTCGGCCGGGCCCGCGACGCCTGGAACGCCACCCGCCGCCCCCTGCTGGAGGAGCCCCTGTGGCCCGACTGGCAGGTGCTGGGCCGCGACCCCTACCCCACGCTGCGCGGCAGCGGCCTGCTGCGCCGCCGCCCGCCGACCCTGGCCGAGATGGCCGGGCGGGAGCTGGGCGGGCCGCTGGCGGCCCTGCTGGAGGCCATGGTGCTCGGGCACGGGATCGACCCGCGCACCGCCCCCGCCGCCGCCGTGGCGCTCCCGTACATGGAGCAGACCTTCGGCAGCTGGTACGTCCGCGGCGGCCTGCGCGAGCTGGCCACCGCCGTGTACGAGCGCTGCCGGGAGCGGAAGGTGGAGTTCTGTTTCGGCGCCCCCGTACGGGAGGTGCTGGAGCGGGACGGCCGGGCGGCCGGGGTGCTGCTGGACGACGGGACCCGGGCCGAGGCCGACGCGGTGGTCTGCGGGGCCGATCCCCGGAGCCTGCTCGTCCCGCTGCTGCCGGGCGCCCTGCCCTGGCCCGCGGACGCGGTGCCCCCGCGCACCGGGGCGCTGAGCCGCACCACCCTCTTCCTCGCGCTGCGCGGCCCGCGTCCCGAGGCCACCGTCCACCGCACCGTGGTGCACTCCCCCGGGGCCGGGCCCGTCACGGTGCTGCGCCCCGACGACCCGGCCACCCGCCCCGACGCGGAGCACGAGGCGGTCACCGTGAGCGCCGTGTGCGGGACCGACGGGGCCCGGGAGGGGGAGCTGCTGGCGGCGGCCGAGCGGGCGGTTCCGGGGCTGCGGGAGCGGCTGCTGTGGCAGGAGGCGCGCACCCCGGCGGACATCGCGCGGGACACGGGCGCGGTGGACGGCGCGGTTCCGCCGCCCGCCCTGGCGGGCGGCGGCGGGCGGCTGCTCTATCCCGCGAACGCGACCGCCCTGCCGGGCCTGTACCTGGCGGGCGGCTGGGCCCACCCCGGCGGCGGACTGGCGCACGCCGGGATGACGGGGGCCCTGGTGGCGGGCCTGATCGTGGAGGGGGCCGGCTTCCGCGGCTCCCAGTAGGCCGCGGGCGCCTGAGGCCTCAGTAGCGGTACGGCTCGTAGTCCCCCGTGCCCTGATAGGGGTACGGGTAGGGCTGCTGCGGGTTCGCCGGGTCGCCCGGCTGCGGCTGGGGCTGCTGCGGGGGCTGCTGGGCGTCCTGGTCCGTGTAGCGCTGCTGCGGTACCCACACGCCGCCGGGCGGGGTGTCCATGGAGTACTGCTGCTGCGCCGCCTGGTGCTGCGCGGCGTACGGGTCGGCGTAGGCCGCGTAGTCCCCGTACGACGCGGGCTGGGCGGTGCCGCCCGTGCCGATGTAGGGGTCGGAGTAGGCCGCGTACACCTGCTGCTCCCCCGGCACCGCATAGCCGGTGTGGTAGTCGTACCCGTCACCCTGGGGCTGCGCCTGGGGGAACTGCGGGTCGTAGTAGGCCGCGTACTGGTGGCCGTCCTGCTCGGCCGCCCCGAACGGGGAGGCGAAGGCCTGGGTCGGCTGGGCCTGCTCGGAGCCGTACGGCGCCATCTCGTCCGCTGCCGGACCCGCGGGGTCCCGCTGCGCGCCGCCGACCTGGTCATGGTCCGTGGCGGTGTCCGCGCCACCGTGCGGACCGGCCGCGGCCTCGGCCGCGTCCTCGGAGCCGTACTCCAGCCCGCTCACCCGGAGCGCGGGCTCGCGCTGTGCGCCGCCCGCCCCCCGGCGCCGCTTGGAGGCGGTCCGTACGGGCGCCCCGCCCCGGCGCAGCGCCCAGCCGGCCACGAAGCCCTTGCGGAAGGACAGCGTCACCAGGGCCTGGCCGACCGCGAAGGCGGCCGCGCCGGCCGCGATGACCAGCACCGACGGCAGCACCACGCCGACGACCACGCCCACGAAGCCGGTGAAGGCGAGCAGCCTCCAGCGCAGCCTGGCCTTGTACTGGAGCAGTACCTCGGCAAGCAGCCACAGCGCGACGAAGCCGAACGCGATGTAGAGGACCGTCATTCCCATGCATGGCCCCTCTCGGGTAGGCCGCCCACGGGTACGGCCGTTCAGGCCCGCTGATGCAGGCCCAGGTTCTCGTAGATCTCCAGTGTCGCCGTGGAGTTGTGCGTGATGAAGTGCAGTCCCGGGACACCCTCGGACAGCAGCCTCGCGCAGAACTCCGTGGCGAACTCGATGCCCATGGAGCGTACAGCGGCGCGATCGTCCTTGACGGCGAGCATGCGCTCTTTCAACTCCGCGGGGAAGACTGCGTTGCTCAGTTCCGGCAACCGGTCCAGGGTCTTCACATTCACAACAGGCATGACTTCAGGGATGATCGGGGTCTCGCAGCCCGCCTTCTCGACCCGGTCGCGCAGCCGCAGGTAGTTCTCCGGATCGAAGAACATCTGTGTGATCGCATAGTCGGCGCCCGCACGGCACTTGTCCACGAAGTGCCGGATGTCCGTG
Source organism: Streptomyces sp. NBC_00536 (assembly GCF_036346295.1). Classification (NCBI taxonomy): domain Bacteria; kingdom Bacillati; phylum Actinomycetota; class Actinomycetes; order Kitasatosporales; family Streptomycetaceae; genus Streptomyces; species Streptomyces sp. NBC_00536. Next base: position 2,262,473 of record NZ_CP107819.1, read on the forward strand.
TCCCAGTCGAGGGAGCGCGGGTGCATCTCGGGGAAGGCCGCGACGCCGACGCAGAAGTCGCCGGACTCCTTGATCAGCCGGACCAGGTCCGCGGCGTAGAGCACGCCCTCGGGGTGCTCGATCCACTCGCCCAGCGGGTCGCCGGGCGGGTCGCCGCGCAGCGCGAGCATGTTCCGGATCCCGGCGTCGGCGTACTGGCCCAGCACGTTGCGCAGCTCGGCGACCGAGTGGTCGACGGCCGTGAGGTGCGCGACCGGGGTGAGGGTGGTGTCGGCGGCGATCCGCTCGGTGGCCTTGACCGTGCCGCCGCGGGTGGAACCGCCCGCTCCGTAGGTCACGGAGACGAAGCTCGGCGCGACGGCCTCGATCCGGCGCAGGGCGTTCCAGAGGCTGCGCTCACCCTGCTCGGTCCGGGGCGCGTAGAACTCGAAGGAGTACGACGCCTTGCCGGACGCGAGGATGTCGCGGACGGTGCGAGCGCGGTCCGGGCGGGTGGAAGCGGTACCAAGGGCCATAGGCGCAGGTTAGACGCGGCCTCCCGCTGACCGAAGTGTTGTCCATGGATTGGACACGTTTTTGGACAGAGTCGGCCGGACACCCGGCAGCGCATGCGAACGGCGGCACCGGTCGGCGCCGGTCAGGTCGGCGGGCTGGTCAGCCCAGGCGCTCGCGGACCCGCTTGGCGAGGTCCGCGGCGGCCGCGCCCGGGTCCGTGGCCGCGGTGATCGCGCGGACGACCACCACCCGCTCGGCGCCCGCGTCCAGCACCTCGTCCAGGTTCCCGGCGTCGATCCCGCCGATGGCGAACCAGGGGCGGTCCTGGGCGAGCGAGGCGGTGTGGCGGACCAGGCCGAGCCCGGGGGCGAAGCGGCCGGGCTTGGTCGGGGTGGGCCAGCAGGGGCCGGTGCAGAAGTAGTCGACGCCCGGTTCGGCGACGGCGGCGTCCACCTCGGACTCGGCGTGGCAGGAGCGGCCGATCAGCACCCCCGCGCCGAGGATGGCGCGGGCGGCGGGCACGGGGATGTCGCCCTGGCCCAGGTGCAGGACGTCGGAGCCGATGGCGTGGGCCACATCGGCGCGGTCATTGACGGCGAGGAGCTTGCCGTGGCGCCGGGCGGCCTCGGCGAAGACCTGGAGGTGTTCCAGTTCCTCGCCCGCTTCCATGCCCTTGTCGCGCAGCTGGACGATGTCGACCCCGCCCGCGAGGACGGCATCGAGGAACTCGGGGAGGTCTCCCTGTCGCTTGCGGGCGTCCGTGCACAGGTAGAGCCGGGCGTCGGACAGCTGCTGCATGGGCTGCGTGGGCCGCATTGGGAGAACCCCCGTGGTGGTCGTGGTGTACGGGCCACTGGGGGCCCGCACACCACGTGGAGCGGATCAGGTCAGACGGCGAGCGCCTGAGCGCGACGCTTCACCTCCGTGCCGCGATTCTCGCTCAGGGCCTGCACGGGGGTGCCCGGCAGGGTGGGGTCGGCGGTGAACAGCCACTCCAGGATCTCGTCGTCGGAGAAGCGGTCGTCCCGCAGCACGGTCAGCAGGCCGACGAGGCCCTTGACCACCTTGTCGCCGTCGATGAAGGCGGCCGGCACCTGGAGGGAGCGGTTCTCGCCGCGGCGCACCGCGATGAGCTGGCCTTCCTTCACCATCTGCCGGACTTTGGTCACCTCGATGCCGAGCATCTCCGCGATGTCGGGGAGGTAGAGCCAGGCAGGGACGAGGGTTTCGATCTTTGCGTCAATCTCGGTCACGAGGACAAGCGTGCCATCCGGGACTGACAGCCGGTAGTCGGGCCGTCCGGGCGGGGGTCCCCCACCCGGCCGAAGCCCGGCTACAGGGTGGTGGATTTCAGTGGAACGGACGGGTCCGTGACCTTCGCGGGATCCACCGCCGCGCCGGACTCGATCAGCTTGCGGCCCTGCGCGAGGTCGCGCGGGCGGCCCACGGCGAGCACCGCCACCAGCGCCCCGGCGCGCAGCCAGCACACGGACCAGGTGGCGTCGGCCGGGTCGCCGCGCCACAGCAGGGTGTCGGCCCCGGCGTGGTGCCCGGCGTACTGGACGAAGCGGCCGAACTGCTCGGACCAGAAGTACGGGACGGGGTCGTAGACGGTGGCGGGCTCCCCGGCGAGGGCCGCCAGGATGTTGGCGGCGACCGTGCGCGGGCCCTGGAGGGCGTTGTCCCAGTGGTGGACGAGGAGCCGGGCGCCGTAGCGCGCGGACGGGAAGGACGCGCAGTCGCCGACCGCGTACACGTCGGGCAGCGAGGTCAGCAGGTGGGCGTCGGCGGTGACCGAGCCGTCGCTCCCGCGCGCCACCCCGGTCCCGGCGAGCCAGCCGGTGGCGGGGCGGGCGCCGATCCCGACGACCACGGCGCCGGCGGGCAGCGCGCTGCCGTCGGCGAGCAGCACCCGGCCCGGGGCCCCGTCCCGGGCCGCTTCGATCCCGGCGACCCTGGCCCCGGTGATCAGGCGGGCCCCGGCCTGGGCGTACCAGTCGGCCATGGGGGCGGCGACCTCGGCGGGCAGGGCGCCCGCGAGGACCCGGTCGGCGGCCTCGACCACGGTGACGGCGCAGCCCGCCTCGCGGGCGGCGGTGGCGAACTCGGCGCCGATCCAGCCCGCGCCGACCACCACGGCCTCGGGGGCGGTGGCCAGCACCGGCCGCAGCCGTTCGGCGTCGTCGAGGGTGCGCAGCAGGTGGACGCCGGGGACGCCCTCGGTGCCGGGCAGGGTGAGCGGTTCGGCTCCGGTGGCCAGGACCAGGACCCCGTAGGCGACCGGGCCCGAGGTGGTGTCGAGCGCGTGGTCGGCGGCGCGGAGCGCGGTGACCTCGACGCCGAGCCGCAGGTCGATGTCCAGGCCGGCGAAGTCCACGTCGAAGGCGGCGCCCTCGGCCTTGCCGAGGAGGACGGCCTTGGAGAGCGGGGGCCGGTCGTAGGGCTGGTGGGGTTCGGCGCCCAGCAGGATCACGGGGCCGGTGAAGCCCTGTTCCCGCAGGGCCACCGCGGTCTGCACCCCGGCCATTCCGGCGCCGACGATCACCACGGCGGGCGGGGTCGCGGCGGGCGGTGTCGTGGGCGTCTGCCCGTGCGGCTGCTCGGCCGTCTGCTCGGTCTGCTCGTTCACGGCACCCACCCTAATCATCTGACGATCCGTCAGGAATAGGGAGGCGGGGGAGGCAGCCTTACCCGGCCCCGGCGGCGGGGTTAGTCTGGCCACCGTACCTATCGCGGGAGTCCGGCGGACCGGGCTGAGAGGGAGGCTGGACGGCCTCCGACCGTACGAACCTGATCCGGGTCATGCCGGCGAAGGGAGGGGCTGGACGCCCATGCATTCTTCCGGAAACTCCGGCCGGGGATGTGATGTCCTCGTCATCGGGGGCGGCATCATCGGCCTGGTCACCGCCTGGCAGGCCGCCCGGCGCGGACTGCGCACCGTACTGGCCGACCCCGCCCCCGGCGGCGGCGCGGCCCAGGTCGCGGCCGGCATGCTCGCCGCCGTCACCGAGCTGCACTACGGCGAGGAGACCCTGCTGGGCCTGAACCTCGCCTCCGCCGAGCGCTACCCCGCCTTCGCCGCGGACCTCGCCGAAGCGAGCGGCGGCCTGGACATCGGCTACCGCGCCTGCGGCACCCTCGCCGTCGCCCTCGACGCCGACGACCGGGTCCACCTGCGCGAACTGCACGCCCTCCAGCGCCGCTGCGGCCTGGAGTCCGAGTGGCTGACCGGCCGCGAATGCCGCCGCCTGGAGCCGATGCTGGCCCCCGGCGTACGCGGCGGGCTGCGCGTGGACGGCGACCACCAGGTCGACCCCCGGCGGCTCGCCGCCGCCCTGCTGGCCGCCTGCGAACGGGCCGGGGTGGTCATCCGCCGGGCGAACGCGGCCCGGCTCACCGTCACCGCCGACCGGGCCGCCGGAGCACTGCTCGACGACGGCACCGAGCAGGCCGCCGATCAGGTGGTCCTGGCCGCGGGCAGCCTCAGCGGCAGGCTGGCCGGCGTACCGCCGCGCGCGCTGCCGCCCGTACGGCCGGTCAAGGGGCAGGTGCTGCGGCTCACCGTGCCGCCCGCGTACGCGCCGTTCCTGTCCAGGACCGTCCGTGCGGTGGTCCGCGGCAGCCACGTCTACCTGGTTCCGCGCGAGAACGGCGAACTCGTCGTCGGCGCCACCAGCGAGGAACTCGGCTGGGACACCACCGTCACCGCGGGCGGGGTGTACGAGCTGCTGCGCGACGCCCACGAACTGGTGCCCGGGATCACCGAGCTGCCGCTCACCGAGACCCGCGCGGGCCTGCGCCCCGCCTCCCCCGACAACGCCCCGCTGCTCGGCCCGACCGAACTGCCCGGGCTGCACCTGGCCACCGGGCACTACCGCAACGGCGTCCTGCTGACCCCGGTCACCGGCGAGGTGCTGGCCGACGTCCTGACCAGCGGCGAGCTGCCCGAGGTGGCCCGCCCCTTCAGCCCGCGCCGTTTCTCCGCCGTACGCGAGGAGTCCCCCGCATGACCGTCTCCGACACCTCCGACACCTCCGTCATCTCCGTCAACGGCGAACCGCGCGAGATCCCCGCGGGCACCACCCTGGACGCGGTCGTCGCCACGCTGACCGCCGCGCCCAAGGGGGTCGCCGCCGCACTCAACGAAACCGTGGTCCCGCGCGGCCAGTGGCCCGCCACCGCGGTGGCCCACGGCGACCGCGTCGAAGTCCTCACCGCGGTCCAGGGAGGCTGACAGCATGGCCAACGACCCCAACGACCTGTTCACCCTCGGCGGCCGGACCTTCTCCTCCCGCCTGATCATGGGTACGGGCGGCGCGCCCAGCCTCGACGTCCTGGAACGGGCGCTGACCGCCTCCGGCACCCAGCTCACCACCGTGGCCATGCGGCGCCTGGACCCCACCGTCCAGGGATCCGTCCTCTCCGTCCTGAACCGGCTCGGCATCGCCGTCCTGCCGAACACCGCGGGCTGCTTCACCGCGGGCGAGGCCGTGCTGACCGCGCGGCTCGCACGGGAGGCGCTGGGCACGGACTGGATCAAGCTGGAGGTGGTCGCCGACGAGCGGACCCTCCTGCCCGACGGGGTCGAACTGCTCGACGCCGCCGAGACCCTGGTCGACGAGGGCTTCACCGTCCTCCCGTACACGAACGACGACCCGGTGCTCGCGCGGAAGCTGGAGGACGTGGGCTGCGCGGCGATCATGCCGCTCGGGTCACCGATCGGGTCCGGGCTCGGCATCCGCAACCCGCACAACTTCGAACTCATCGTGGAGCGGGCCGGGGTGCCGGTGATCCTCGACGCGGGAGCCGGAACCGCCTCCGACGCGGCCCTGGCCATGGAACTCGGCTGCGCCGCGGTGATGCTGGCCTCGGCGGTGACCCGTGCACAGGTCCCGGTCCTGATGGCGGCAGCCATGCGAGACGCGGTATCAGCGGGCCGCCTCGCCCACCGCGCCGGCCGCATCCCCCGCCGCCACTTCGCGGAAGCCTCCTCCCCGGCGGAAGGCCGAGCCACCCTGGACCCGGAACGCCCGGCGTTCTGAGGGGGCGGTACGGGTTCCCGCGCGCCCGGCGCCCCCACCCCCGCGGCCCCCTGCCCCGGGCCCGGCGGTTGCCCACCCACCCCCTTCGGGACCGGGGCGGGCCCGGACGGCTCTGCGCGGCGGGGTCCGGGGCGGGGGGATGGCGGGGTCCGGGCCGGCCAGCATCGGAGAGGGTTCGGGGGTTTCCCGGCAGTCCCATCGTCCTTCCGTGGCGGGACGGCCTGTCAAGAGCGCTCCCTGCGGTCGCGTCGCTCCGCGATTTCGCTGCGCTCAACCCTTGACAGACCGCCCCGCCACGGAAAAACGAAGACCACCGGGAAACCCCCAAAGAACGGGCCGGACAGAAGGACACAGACGGGCACATCAGCGATCCGCGCCCCTGCTCCGGGAGGGCCAACCCCATGCCCTGGACCCTCCCAGGGCATGGATCCGGCGCGGGCGGACGACGGGCGCATCAGATCGCTACACGCTCCTCACCCCTCAGCGTCCGGCGACCGCCTGTGCCCGTCCTCCGGTGCCCCTGCCGGCTACCGGCACTCCGCCCGGCAGCTCCGCCGCGTCGTGGCGCTCACGCGAGGCTGTCCGTGCGCTCGGCTAGTGCGCGGAGTTCGTCTGACGCGGACCGGCCCGAGATGAGTACGAGGTCTCGCACGACTGCCCGGGCCGCCGCATGGGTGTGGATCACCTCGGGTGCCAGTTCCTCGGCGCGCAGAAGGCAGTCCAGCGAGTCGGCGTACTGGCGGCGTTGCGCATGGGCTCGGCCCAGGTCCATCAGCAGGCGCGCCTGCCGCTCGGACGAAAGGCCGTCCGTGCGGAGTCCCTTGGCGATGTCGAGCGCCTCGCCGGCATCGCCGAGCTCGACTGCGGTCGAGACGGCCTGGATCTCCACGTTCGTGGGACCGAATTCAAGATTGAAGTCGTTGCGGTTCTCGCCCAGCAGACTGGCGACGCTTCGCGCGGCGTCGATCTGCTGCCGTGCCGACGTCCTCTCGCCCGCTCGGGCGTGCACGAGCGCCAGCATCAGGTGCAGCGATCCCAGCACGGAGAGGTGCTCAGGTGTGGGCTCGTTGGTCTCGACATGCTGCAGGAGGACGCCGACCGCCTGGGCGGCAGTGTGCTCGGCCTGGTCGAGGCGCTTCAGCCGAACGAAGGCGTGGCAGAGGCGGTAGATCCCGGCGAAGACGCCGAGGGCACTACCGGAAAGCTCCGCCTCGCGGATCGCCCGGTCCGCCGCAACCCATGCGGCATCCGCCTCGTTCTGGCGAACGAAAGCCGCAGACAGGGCTTGGTACACCCTGGCCAGCAGATCGTGCAGTTTGGGTAGGTATGCAGCCGGAGCCGTTCGTACGGCCCGTTCCAGCAGCGGAACAGACGAGCTCACGACCGCGCTCAGTTCGGCGAACCGACCGCCGTGCGTGAGCTCCCAGATCCTGTCGACCGATGCTCGAAGTTCGGTAAGGGAATCCGGACTGAAGTCCTGGCGGGGACTCAGGAGGACATCGAGCGCGGAGTGCCCGGAGAGCACAAGACGAGCCTGATCGAGATCGTTCGTGTCCGGTTCGGACGCCGTCTCGACCTCTGCCGGGGCGGGAGCATCGGGCTGCAGCACCTGGAGCGGCACGCCAAGGCCGTCAGCGAGCAGCCGCAGCACGTCCAGGCGGTTCACCGGCTGGATGCCCCGCTCGACCTGGGACAGCCAGCTCGCCGTACGGCCGATGGCCGTGGCGAGTTCCCCCTGCGTCATGCCCTTCTGCTTGCGCAGACCGGCCACTCGCGCGCCAAAGGCGCGCCGCTCCTCGGAACTCACTGCTGCGCTGCCACCTTCCCGCCGGTCACATCGAGGAACGTGACCTCGACACCGGCAAGGTACTGCTCCCGCTCAGCAAGGAAGTACTTCGTGTGCGGCTGCGCCTCATGGACGCCGAACGCCGCACGGTCCGCGTACAGCTCGTAGAACACCCGCACCAGCGGCTCGCCCTCCGGTACGTGCACCACATAGGCCAGCGTGCCCGGCTCTGCACTCTTGATGCCCTCCAGGGTGGTTGCACACAGCTCGTCGAATGCCGTCGCGGCTTCCTCGTCGCGCAACGAGAAGCGCACGACCAGGCCGAATCCCTCGCTCATAAGTGCTCCTTTCGAGTCGCGGCCAGTCTCTCTGATGCGCAGAGTTTCTACGAGTAGCAGATCTTCTTGACTCGCAGAAATGCTGCGAGTGGCTTCGTAGTCGAGCTACTACCCGGTGTGATCGGGGGCTGCTGCTCCCCTGCTGCGCGAAGGAGACGCGGACATGCGTCAGATCCCCGTAGGCACCTCAGCCACCGAGACAGCAAGCACCTCGGACACACCCTCGGATCGGGTGACTGCAGCGGTCGAACCCAGTGCGGACCTGCTCGACCGGGCGTTGGTCGGCTGGGAGCGCTTCCTTGGCACCTTCGAGGGTGGGTCCGATGAGTGAGCGCTACGAGTACGTGCCCCACCCGCTTCTGCGTCGCCGAGTCCGCGACATCGCATCCGGCGCCGAAGGGGAGTTGATGGCCGTGATCAACGAGAACGTCTCAGATTCCGCCACCTACGCGCGTTGGATGGAGTTGGCCTACATCCGCGGCGCGTCCGGCCGCGAGTTCACCACCGCGATCCACAACATCGAAACGGTCAGCCGGATGACGTGATCCTCATCCGCTCCCAGGAGGCCTTTGGGGTTGCCTCTTCCCGAGTGGGCTCGCATCTCTGACGGGCCCGTCTGTGTCCTTCTGTCCGGCCCGTTCTTTGGGGGTTTCCCGGTGGTCTTCGTTTTTCCGTGGCGGGGCGGTCTGTCAAGGGTTGAGCGCAGCGAAATCGCGGAGCGACGCGACCGCAGGGAGCGCTCTTGACAGGCCGTCCCGCCACGGAAGGACGATGGGACTGCCGGGGAATCCCCAAACCCTCTCCGATGCGGCCCGCCCGGACCCCGCCGCCCCCCGACCCCGGGCGCGCGACGAGGGGGTGGGTGGGCAGCCGCCGGGCCGGAGGCAGGGGCCCGAGGGGGTGGAAGCGCCGGGTGCGCGGGAGCCCGTACCGCCGCCGCGTCACAGCTGCGCTGCAACCCCCGGGGCCCCGGGACCGCACCTCGCCCGGCACTCGTAGAATCGCCGGGTGGATACGACCCTGGACGACCCCCTCGTCGGGCGCGTGCTCGACGGCCGCTACCGCATCGACGCCCGTATCGCGGTCGGCGGGATGGCCACGGTCTACCGGGCCGTCGACACCCGCCTCGACCGTGTGCTCGCGCTCAAGGTGATGCACCCGGCGCTCGCCGCCGACGGCGCCTTCGTCGAGCGGTTCATCCGCGAGGCCAAGTCCGTGGCCCGGCTCGCGCACCCCAATGTCGTCGGCGTCTTCGACCAGGGCACGGACGGCCCCTTCGTCTTCCTCGCCATGGAGTACGTCTCCGGCTGCACCCTGCGCGACGTGCTCCGCGAGCGCGGCGCCCTGCGGCCGCGGGCCGCGCTCGACATCCTGGAGCCGATGCTCGCCGCGCTCGGCGCCGCGCACCGTGCCGGGTTCGTGCACCGGGACATGAAGCCCGAGAACGTACTGATCGGCGACGACGGCCGGGTGAAGGTCGCCGACTTCGGCCTCGTGCGCAGTGTCGACTCCGTCACGGACACCACCGGCTCCGTCCTCGGCACGGTCTCCTACCTCGCCCCCGAGCAGATCGAGAACGGTCTCACCGACACCCGTGTCGATGTCTACGCCTGTGGTGTGGTGCTGTACGAGATGCTCACCGGCTCCAAGCCGCACACCGGCGGCACGCCCGCCCAGGTGATCTACCGGCACCTCAACGAGGACGTGCCGCCTCCGTCGGCCGCCGTCCCCGGGCTGCCCTCCGCGCTGGACGGGCTGGTCGCCGCGGCCGCCGCCCGCAACCCGGAGCTGCGCCCGTACGACGCGGTGGCCCTGCTGGCGCTGGCCCGCGAGGCCCGCGCCGCGCTGACCGACGGCGAGCTGGACGCCGTACCGCCGCAGGCGCGCGCCGAGGAGCGGACGGCGGCCGAGGACCGCACGAGCGTGATCCCGCGCACGGCCCCCGCGGCGCCTCCGGTGGAGCACACTTCCCGGCTGGCGCACCCCGGCCCGCCCCCCGGTCCGGCGGACCGGCCGGAGCGCTCGCGCGCGGTACGCCGCCCCCGCCCCCGGCGCGGCACGTACCTGACCATCGCCGGGATCCTGCTCGCCCTGGGCCTCGGCACCGGGGTCTGGTACATAAGCTCGGGGCAGTTCACCCAGGTCCCGCACCTGCTCGGCAAGACCGAGGAGCAGGCCCGCGACCAGCTGTCGGCGGCGGGCCTCGGGGTGAAGGGGGTCGACCGGAAGTTCAGTGACACCTTCGAGCGCGGCACCGTGATGAACAGCGACCCGGAGAGCGGCAAGCGGATCCGCGGCAACGGCGCGGTGACGCTCGTCATCTCGCGCGGCCCGCAGGTCGTCCTCGTGCCCAATCTCAAGGGCAAGCCGCTGGACGCCGCCAAGGGCGAACTGACAAAGGCGGGGCTCGCGCCCGGCATCGTCACCCAGGAGTTCAGCCAGGACCTCCCCCAGGGCGCGGTGGTCAGGACCGACCCCGAGGGCGGCGCCCAGCGGGCCCCCGACGCAGCCGTGGCGCTGGTGGTCAGCAAGGGCCGCCCGGTACAGGTGCCGAGCGTGGTCGGCGCGGGCGTCGAGCAGGCCCGGGCGGGCCTGGAAGGGCTCGGCCTGAAGGTCGAGGTCGCGCCCGAGCAGGTCAATTCGGCGAGCCCGGCGGGCTCGGTCGCCAATCAGTCGCTGAGCGCGGGCGCCCAGGCGGCGGCGGGTGACACGGTGACGCTGACGGTCTCCAAGGGGCCGCGCCAGATCCCGGTGCCGAACGTCGCGGGCCAGGACGTGGACGCCGCGAAGCGGGCGCTGGAGGGCGCGGGCTTCAAGGTGAAGGTGGAACGGCCGTTCCTCTCCTTCAGCAACACCGTCGACACCCAGTCGGTGCCGGCCGGCCAGAGCGCCCCGGAGGGCAGCACGATCACCCTCAAGACCAGGGGGCTGTGATGCAAGCGGCTGTGAAGCGCAATCCGGTGGGCGGTCCCGTGGGCAATCCGGTGCGCAATCCGGTGGGCGGGCACGTGCCCGTCGCGGGCGGGCTCGCCTCGGTGGGGCTGACGTACGCCCGGGAGATGGGCGCCGAGGCCGTACAGGTCTTCGTCGCCAATCCGCGCGGCTGGGCGACCCCGGTGGGCAACCCGGCGCAGGACGAGCTGTTCCGCGAGCAGTGCGCGCAGGAGTCGATTCCGGTCTACGTGCACGCCCCGTACTTGATCAACTTCGGCTCGCACACCGAGGCGACGGTGGAGAAGTCGGTGGAGTCACTGCGCCACTCGCTGCGCCGGGGCCGTGAGATCGGCGCGCGCGGGGTGGTCGTCCACACCGGTTCGGCGACCGGCGGCCGCCCGCGCGAGCTGGCGTACGCGCAGGTCAGGGAGCACATGCTGCCGCTGCTGGATGAACTGACGCATGACGACGACCCGTTCCTGCTGCTGGAGTCGACGGCCGGGCAGGGCTTCTCGCTGTGCTCGCGGACCTGGGACTTCGGCCCCTACTTCGAGGCCCTCGACTCCCATCCCAAGCTCGGGATCTGCCTCGACACCTGCCACATCTTCGCGGCGGGGCACGATCTGGCGGAGCCGGGCGGGACGAAGCAGACGCTGGACCTGCTGGTGGACACGGTGGGCGAGGGACGCCTCAAGCTGGTCCACGCGAACGACTCCAAGGAGGGCGTGGGCGCCCACAAGGACCGGCACGCCAACATCGGGCAGGGCCACATCGGGCGCGACGCCTTCGCCGAGCTGTTCTCGCACCCGGCGATGGACGGCGTACCGCTGATCATCGAGACGCCGGGCGGCAAGGAGGGGCACGCGGCGGACGTGGCCCTGCTCAAGGAGCTGCGCGAACTGCACTGACCGGCGGCGAAAAGGGGGCCGCGACGGGTCAGAGTTCCGGGCCGTCGCCCGGTTCCTCCTGGTAGGAGTAGCGCTGTTCGCGCCAGGGGTCGCCGATGTTGTGGTAGCCGCGCTCTTCCCAGAACCCGCGCCGGTCGGCGGTCATGTACTCGATGCCGCGGACCCACTTGGGGCCCTTCCAGGCGTACAGGTGCGGGACCACCAGCCGCAGCGGGAAGCCGTGTTCGGCGGTCAGGGGTTCACCGCCCTGGTGGGTGGCGAAGACGGCCCGTTCCGAGGCGAAGTCGGCGAGCCGCAGGTTCGAGCTGAAGCCGTACTCGGCCCAGACCATGACGTGGGTGACCGTCGGCGCGGGCGGGGCCAGCTCCAGCAGGCCGCGGGTGAGGACACCACCCCATTCGGCCCCCGCCATGCTGAATTTCGTCACGCAGTGCAGGTCCGCGGTCACGGTGGAGAACGGCAGCGCCGAGAACTCCTCGTGGTTCCAGCAGTGCTTGTCACCGTCGGCGGTGGCGCCGAAGACCCTGAACTCCCAGCGGTCCGGCTTGAACTTGGGCACGGGACCGTAGTGGGTGACCGGCCAGCCCCGCTGCAAGCGCTGTCCCGGAGGAAGCTCCGGCTGCGCTGCTTCCGCAGTTTCGCGGCTTTCCGGCTGACCCATGACTCCATGGTGACAGACGGACCGGGGTGGTCATGACCAGGCCCGGGGCCGATTCGGGCAAGTCCGGGTAACTCCCACTAAGGAGGCACTTACTGGACGCCTCTGAGCGGCGGTGCAAGGATGCGCGCACCTGCCCCGTCACACCACTTGGAAGGAGCCCGCTGCCATGCAGGGCGACCCCGAGGTTCTTGAATTTCTCAACGAGCAGCTGACCGGCGAACTGACCGCGATCAACCAGTACTGGCTGCACTACCGCATCCAGGACAACAAGGGCTGGACCAAGCTCGCCAAGTACACCCGTGCCGAGTCCATCGACGAGATGAAGCACGCGGACAAGATCACCGAGCGCATCCTGATGCTCGACGGTCTGCCGAACTACCAGCGACTCTTCCACGTCCGGGTCGGCCAGACCCTGACGGAGATGTTCCAGGCGGACCGCCAGGTCGAGGTCGAGGCGATCGACCGCCTCAAGCGCGGCATCGAGGTGATGCGCGGCAAGGGTGACGTCACCTCGGCGCGGCTGTTCGAGGAGATCCTGGAGGACGAGGAGCACCACATCGACTACCTCGACACCCAGCTGGAGATCATCAAGCAGATCGGTGAGCCGCTGTACATCGCGCAGCTGCTGGAGCAGCCGGAGAGCTAGCCCGAACGGGTGGTTGCGCGGCTTACGCGGCCGGGGCGAGCGCTTCGTCGGGGACGGCGACGGCGACGGCGAGCACCGGGTCGGCGGCCAGCACGGCGGCGGCGTCGCCCTTCTCCAGCAGCTCGCGGCGGGGGCACGCGCCCCGGCCGAGGATGCCCTGGATGGTCCGTACGCACGAGCCGCAGTCGGTGCCGGCCTTGGTGGCCGAGGCGATCTGGCGCGGCGTGCACGCTCCCGCGTCCGCGTGTGCCTTGACCTGCTTGTCCGTGATGCCGAAGCAAGAGCAGACGTACACGCGGTTCACCTCCCGGACCGGACCGCCCCCCGCTTGGTGAGGCTTACCTAACCCTACCCAAACTTAGGGTTCCCTAAAAGGCCTGGATACGACGGTGGGGCGCGGATCACATCGATCCGCGCCCCACCGTCACACGCCGTCACGCAAAGCCACTTACTGGTCGCGGTACATCTCGGCGACCAGGAACGCCAGGTCCAGCGACTGGCTGCGGTTGAGCCGCGGGTCGCAGGCCGTCTCGTAGCGCTGGTGCAGGTCGTCGACGAAGATCTCGTCGCCGCCGCCGACGCACTCGGTGACGTCGTCACCGGTCAGCTCGACGTGGATGCCGCCCGGGTGGGTGCCGAGCGCCTTGTGCACCTCGAAGAAGCCCTTGACCTCGTCGAGCACGTCGTCGAAACGCCGCGTCTTGTGGCCGGAAGCCGCCTCGAAGGTGTTGCCGTGCATCGGGTCGGTGATCCACGCGACGGTCGCGCCCGAAGCGGTGACCTTCTCGACCAGCTCGGGGAGCCTGTCGCGGACCTTGTCGGCGCCCATGCGGACGATGAAGGTCAGCCGGCCCGGCTCGCGGTCGGGGTCGAGGCGGTCGATGTACGTCAGCGCCTCGTCCACGGTGGTCGTGGGGCCGAGCTTGATGCCGAGCGGGTTGGAGATCTGCGAGCAGAACTCGATGTGCGCGTGGTCGAGCTGGCGGGTGCGCTCGCCGACCCAGACCATGTGGCCCGAGGTGTCGTAGAGCTTGCCGGTGCGCGAGTCGGTGCGGGTCAGCGCGCCTTCGTAGTCGAGGAGCAGCGCCTCGTGGGAGGCGTAGAACTCCACGGCCTTGAACTCGGCCGGGTCGGTGCCACAGGCCTTCATGAAGTTCAGCGCGTTGTCGATCTCCCGCGCGAGCTGCTCGTAGCGCTGCCCGGAGGGGGAGGCCTTCACGAAGTCCTGGTTCCAGGCGTGCACCTGGCGCAGGTCCGCGTAACCACCGGTGGTGAAGGCGCGCACCAGGTTCAGGGTCGACGCGGAGGCGTGGTACATCCGCTTCAGCCGCTCGGGGTCCGGGATCCGGGCCTCTTCGGTGAAGGCGAAGCCGTTGACCGAGTCGCCGCGGTAGGTCGGCAGGGTGATGCCGTCGCGGGTCTCGGTGTCCTTGGAGCGCGGCTTGGAGTACTGGCCCGCGATGCGGCCGATCTTCACCACGGGCACGGAGGCCGCGTAGGTCAGTACGGCGCTCATCTGGAGCAGCGTCTTCAGCTTGGCCCGGATGTGGTCGGCGGAGACACCGTCGAATGCCTCGGCGCAGTCGCCGCCCTGGAGCAGGAACGCCTCGCCCTTGGCGACGGCTCCCAGTCGGGCGCGCAGCTGGTCGCACTCGCCCGCGAAGACGAGCGGAGGATACGACTCGAGGTCCGCGACGACAGCGCGCAGAGCCTCGGCATCGGGGTACGAAGGCTGCTGCGCCGCGGGAAGGTCGCGCCAGGTCGCCTTGGCGGCGGGGGCTTGGTTTTCAGCGTTCACGGTCACCTCGTACACATTACGTCGTCACACGCCCCGTCCAGCCCGGCGATCAAATCGTGAGACAGGTGTCCGCGGCCGTGATCGCGTATGGGCTAGGGTTCCCGGCATGTACGCGCACTCGAACCAGAACTGGTGGTGGACCGCTCCGTTGGCGGCCCACTGACTCGCGTACCCACCGAACAGACGCGAAGGCCGCCCCCGGGGGCGGCCTTCGGTGTTTCCGGGCCGCTCCTCTCCACGCACCCCACTTGGAAGGACAGCCCGTCCCATGAAGCACACGAAGCACACGAAGCACACGAAGCACTCCCTGGACGTCGCCGCACTGCTCGACGACAGCGCGCCGCCCTTTGCCCTGCTGCGCCGGCGCACCCCCGGCCTGGACCACGACACCGTCGAGGTGCTGACCGGTCCGGTCCACGAGGCGCAGCGGCTGGCCGACCTGCCGCTCGGGGACCTGCCCACGCTCGCCCTGGTCCCGTTCCGGCAGATCCGCGAGCGCGGTTTCGACGTGCGCGACGACGGCACCCCGCTGAGCGTGCTGGCCGCCGAGCGGGCGTACGCCGTCCCGCTCGCCGAAGCCCTGGCGGCGCTCCCGGACCACGCGGTGCGGGTCGAGGGCGGCGGCTTCGACGTCCCCGACGAGCAGTACGCGGCGACCGTGGAGCGGGTCATCGAGGACGAGATCGGCCGCGGCGAGGGCGCGAACTTCGTCATCCGGCGCACCTACGAGGGCAGCATCCCGGGCTTCGGCCGGGCCGACGCGCTCGCCCTGTTCCGGCGGCTGCTGGTGGCCGAGCGGGGCGCGTACTGGACGTACGTCGTGCACACGGGCGAGAGGACGCTGGTCGGCGCGAGCCCCGAGGTGCACGTCCGGATGACCGGCGGCACGGTCGTGATGAACCCGATCAGCGGCACCTACCGCTATCCCGCCGGGGGCCCCACGGCCGAGTCCCTCCTCGCCTTCCTCGGCGACCGCAAGGAGACCGAGGAGCTGTCGATGGTCGTCGACGAGGAACTCAAGATGATGTGCACGGTCGCCGACCGGGGCGGGGTCGTCGTCGGACCGCGGCTGAAGGAGATGTCCCACCTCGCGCACACCGAGTACGAGCTGCGCGGACGCTCGACGCTGGACGCGCGGGAGGTGCTGCGCGAGACGATGTTCGCGGCGACCGTCACCGGCTCCCCGGTGCAGAACGCCTGCCGGGTCATCGAGCGGTACGAATCCGGTGGCCGCGGCTACTACGCGGGGGCGCTCGCCCTGCTCGGCCGGGACGCCGAGGGCGCCCAGACCCTGGACTCCCCCATCCTGATCCGCACCGCCGACATCTCCCCCGACGGGACGCTGCGCGTTCCGGTCGGCGCGACGCTGGTGCGGCACTCCGACCCGGCGGGCGAGGTCGCCGAGACGCACGCCAAGGCCGCCGGGGTGCTGGCCGCCCTGGGGGTCCGCCCGGCCGCGCCCCGGCCCGCCGCGGGGACGGCCCGGCTCGGTGACGATCCCCGGGTGCAGGCGGCCCTGGCGGACCGCCGCCGGGACCTGGCGCCGTTCTGGCTGCGGATGCAGGACCGGCCCGCCGCGGCCGAGGGGCACGCCCTGGTCATCGACGCGGAGGACACCTTCACCGCGATGCTGGCCCATGTGCTGCGGGTGTGCGGGCTGGACGTGACCGTACGCCGCTACGACGATCCGGGGCTGCGCGCGGCCGCCCTCGCGTGGACGGGCCCGGTCGTGCTGGGCCCCGGCCCGGGGAACCCGGCGGACCCCGCCGATCCCCGGATGCGGCTGCTGCGCGCGCTGGCCCGGGACCTGCTGGCCACGCACCGGGGCGGGATCCTGGGCGTCTGCCTGGGCCACGAACTGCTGGCCGCCGAGCTGGGCCTGCCGCTGGTCCGCAAGGCCGAGCCCGCGCAGGGGGCGCAGGTCCCGGTCGACCTGTTCGGGGCGCGGGAGGTCGTGGGCTTCTACAACACCTACACCGCGCGCTGCGACGACGCGGCGGCGGCCCGGCTGGCCGCGGCGGGCGTCGAGGTCTCCCGGGACCCGGCGACGTACGAGGTGCACGCGCTGCGCTCGACGGCGGGCGCGACCGGCACGACCGGCAGCACCGGCGGGTTCGCGGGGGTCCAGTTCCACCCGGAGTCGGTGCTGACCCTGCGGGGCGCGGACCTGGTCCGCGGCCTGCTGGCGAGCATGCGGCCGGTGCCGACCGGGCCCGGGCACTGACCGTACGGCCGGATCCGGCCCCCGGGGACACACCTTCCCCGGGGGCCGGCCCGGTCAGGCGGGCGGGACCAGGGTGTTCTCCGAGCGGCGGCCCGCCAGATAGTCCGTCACGTTGGAGACGGTCGTGGCGATGATCTGCTCCACCGCGTCCCGCGTGTAGTACGCCTGGTGCGAGGTCACCACCACGTGCGGGAAGGTCACCAGCCGCGCCAGCGTGTCGTCCTCGACCGCGTCCAGCGACTTGTCCAGGAAGAACACCCCGGCCTCCGCCTCGTACACGTCCAGCCCCACGCCCGAGAACCGCCCGGCCCGCAGCTCGCTGACGAGGGCGTCGGTGTCCACCAGCCCGCCCCGGCTGGTGTTCACGAGCATCGCGTCGTCCTTCATCGTCCGCAGCGCCGCCGAGTCGATGATGTGGTGCGTCGAGTCCAGCAGCGGCACGTGCAGGCTGATCAGGTCCGCCGCCGCGAACAGCTCCTCCTTCTCGACGTACTTCATGCCCAGGTCCACGCACGCCGGGTTCTGCGCGACGTCCCAGCCCAGCAGGTTCATGCCGAACCCGTGGGCGATCCGGGTGAACGCCTCGCCGATCTTCCCGGTGCCCAGCACGCCCGCCGTGCGGCCCCGCAGGTCCCGGCCCATCAGGCCGTTCAGCCGGAAGTCGAAGTCGCGGGTGCGGTTGGAGGCCCGCACGATCCGCCGGTTGACCGCCATCGCCAGGGTCCAGGCGAATTCGGCCACCGAGTACGGCGAGTAGTAGGAGACGCGGCCGACGGTGAGGCCCAGTTGGCCCGCGATCTCCAGGTCGATGTTGTTGAAGCCGGTGGAGCGCTGGGCGATCATCTTCGTCCCGCCCGCGGCCAGGGTCCGCAGCACCCGCCCGTTCAGATCGGCGTTCACGCTGGAGGACACGATCTCGTAGCCCGCCGCGATCGGCGCGGTGTCCTCGCTCAGGAAGACGTCCAGACAGCGGACCTCGTGCTGTCCCGCGAAGGCCCGCTCCAGGAGCGGCTTCTCGTCGGCCGTCACACCGAATGCCAGGATCTCCACGCCTGCTCCCGTCCGTAGACCATGGGCCATGGGCCGTATGCGCACCGTTCGTCACGATACGGCCCATGGTGGGGCCACGCCCGTCGGCTCAGCCGAAGAAGACCCCGGCCTCCGCGTACAGCGCCGGGTCCACCGTCTTCAGCTTCGCCGTGGCCTCGGCGATCGGCACCCGGACGATGTCCGTCCCCTGGAGCGCGACCATCTTCCCGAAGTCCCGCTCCCGCACCGCGTCGATCGCGTGCAGCCCGAAGCGGGTGGCGAGCCAGCGGTCGAAGGCGCTCGGCGTGCCGCCGCGCTGCACGTGGCCCAGTACCGTCGTACGGGCCTCCTTGCCGGTCCGCGCCTCGATCTCCCGCCCGAGCCACTCGCCGACGCCCGACAGCCGGACGTGTCCGAAGGAGTCCTTCGTGGCGTCCTTGAGCACCATCTCGCCGTCCTTGGGCATGGCGCCCTCGGCGATGACCACGATCGGCGCGTAGCTCGCCTTGAACCGGGAGGTCACCCACGCGCAGACCTGGTCCACGTCGAAGCGCTGCTCCGGGATGAGGATGACGTTGGCGCCGCCGGCCAGCCCCGAGTGCAGGGCGATCCAGCCCGCGTGCCGTCCCATGACCTCGACGACCAGCACCCGCATGTGCGATTCGGCGGTGGTGTGCAGCCGGTCGATGGCCTCGGTGGCGATGCCGACGGCGGTGTCGAAGCCGAAGGTGTAGTCGGTCGCCGACAGGTCGTTGTCGATGGTCTTCGGGACGCCGACGCAGGGGATGCCGAACTCCTCGTACAGCTTCGCCGCGACCCCGAGGGTGTCCTCGCCGCCGATCGCGATCAGCGCGTCGACCTCGTACTTGGCGAGGTTCTCCTTGATCCGGCGCACCCCGTGCTCCACCTTGAAGGGGTTGGTGCGCGAGGAGCCGAGGATCGTGCCGCCGCGGGGGAGGATCCCGCGGACCTCACGGATGCCGAGCGGTACGGTGTCGCCCTCGACCGCGCCGCGCCAGCCGTCCTTGAACCCGATGAAGTCGTACGCGTACTCCTGGACGCCCTTGCGCACCGCCGCGCGGATCACCGCGTTGAGCCCGGGGCAGTCGCCGCCGCCGGTCAGCACTCCGACCTTCATGGAATCTTCCCTTCGCCAAGGGGCCCGCTGAGCCCGCACGGCGGCCACGCTAGTGGTGACGCAGGTCACCCGCCCCGCGCCTGAAGGGTCAATTCCGGTGAATTCAAGGGTGGTTGCGCACTCCCGTTCACTCGTACGGGAATTCGTACGATCTACACGCGGCCGGGAGCGCGCCGGGCACGCGGCCCTAGGCGTCGTCGAGGCCGCGCTCGATCGCGTACCGGACCAGCTCCACCCGGTTGTGCAACTGGAGCTTGCCCAGGGTGTTCTGGACGTGGTTCTGCACCGTGCGGTGCGAGATGACCAGGCGTTCCGCGATCTGTTTGTACGACAGCCCCTTGGCCACCAGGCGCAGCACCTCGGTCTCCCGGTCGGTCAGCTGCGGCGCCTTCGGTTCGTGGGCGGCGGCCGGGGCGGAGTCACCGGCGAGGCGGCGGTACTCGCCGAGGACCAGACCGGCCAGGCCCGGGGTGAAGACCGGGTCGCCGACCGCGGTGCGGTGCACGGCGTCGATGAGTTCACCGGCGCCCGCGGACTTCAGCAGGTAGCCGGTGGCGCCGGACTTGACCGCCTCCAGCACGTCGGCGTGCTCCCCGCTGGCCGACAGGACCAGCACCCGCAGGGCGGGATCGGCGCCGACCAGTTCCTTGCAGACCTGCACGCCGGGCATGCCCGGCAGGTTGAGGTCGAGGACCAGGACGTGGGGCGCGGCGGCGCGGGCCCGGCGGACCGCCTCGGGGCCGTCGCCCGCCGTGGCGACCACGTCGAAGCCCGCGGCGGCGAGGTCGCGGGCGACCGCGTCCCGCCACATCGGGTGGTCGTCGACGACCATCACCTTGATGTCAGCCGCTCCAGTGCGTTCGGTGTTCATCACGAACCCGTCCTCCCCCTCGGTACTTTCAGTTCCACTTCGGTGCCCTGCCCCGGTACGGAGACCAGCTCGGCCGTGCCGCCCAGGTCCCGCAGCCGCCCCCGGATCGACTGGGCCACGCCCAGCCGGCCCTCGCCCGCGGCCTGGTCGAGCCGGCCCGCCGCGATGCCCGGCCCGTCGTCCCGGACCGTGACGATCACCTCGTCGCCCCAGTCCTCCACCAGGATCCAGGCCCGGGCCTTCTCCCCCGCGTGCTTGCGCACGTTGTCGAGGGCGGCGCCGACGGCGGCCGCCAGTTCCCGCGCGGCGGGCGCCGGGAGCGGGACCGGGGCGCCCGGTTCCGCGAAGCTCACCAGCGATCCGGCGTGCGGGGCGAGCAGGGAACGCAGGTCCAGCTCCCCGTCGTCGGCGCCGGGTTCCTCCACGTCCACGCTGTCCACGAACGCGCCCCGCGACTCGTCGCGGGAGATCCGGGAGGGCGGCACGAGACCGCTGGAGACCAGGGTGCGCAGCGCCACCTCCTGCTCGCCCGCCATCCGGCCCAGCTCGGCGGCCTCGCCGCCGACTTCCGCGCCCCGCCGCTGGACCATGGCGAGGACCTGGAGGACCCCGTCGTGGATGTCCCGGGCGAGGCGCTCGCGTTCGCGGGTCGCCGCCTCGATCTCCAGGGCGCGGGCGAGCGTCGCCTCACTGGCCCGGGCGACCTCGACGACGTACCCGATGGCGATGGAGGCGACCCACACCAGCAGCACGTTGTGGAAGGTGTCCCGGGTCGGCTCGCCGCGCTGGATCACGATGTTGGCGACGGCCACGAAGGAGGAGGCGAAACCCGCCCAGCGCCAGCCGCCCTTGATGGCGAAGGCGAGGACCGCGCCCGCGCTCCATATCGACGGGAGGGTCGGACCGCCCGCGGCGATCCGCGCCTGGGTGTCGGCGAGCGGGGTCAGCAGGATCCCGACGACCGCGACGGTGAGGTCGGCGCAGAGGAAGGGCTTCGTACAACTCGCCGCGGTCGCCACCCTGGAGAAGGTGACCAGGGTCCACAGCACGAGGAAGCCGAGGTAGCAGGCGGCCACCCACGGGCGGTCGAACTCGCGGTGCGCGAAGGCGAAGAGCAGCACCGCGTAGACGGCGGTGAGCAGCCGGTAGGCGGTCAGCGCCCGCCACAGCGGCTGCTCGACCGACATGCGTACGACGCGTTCGCGCTTCGCCATCTCCCCCACCCCCTACGGGCGGCGGCCACGCCTGATCCGCCCGCCCGCTCGTGCCCCGCCCCGCCCCGCCCGGAGCCCTACTTCGGCTCGGCGTCCGTTTCCTTGGCGTCCGCCTTGGCCTCCGCCGCGAGGTCCGCCTTGGCGGCCTTCTCGGCGTCGGCGATCTGCCGCTTGGCGGCGGTCGCGTAGATGTCGACGTACTCCTGGCCGGAGAGCTTCATGATCTCGTACATGACCTCGTCGGTCACCGAGCGCAGGATGAAGCGGTCGCCGTCCATGCCGTGGTAGCGGCTGAAGTCCAGCGGCTTGCCGATCCGGATGCCCGGGCGCATCAGCTTCGGCATGACCTTGCCGGGCGGCTGGATCTTCTCCGTGTCGATCATCGCGACGGGGATCACCGGGGCGCCGGTGGCCAGCGCGACCCGGGCCAGCCCGCCGGGCTTGCCCCGGTACAGACGGCCGTCGGGTGAACGCGTCCCCTCGGGGTAAATACCGAACAGCTCCCCGCGTTCGATGACATCGATGCCGCTCTTGATCGCGGCCTCGCCCGCGCCGCGCGCGCCGGAGCGGTCCACCGGGAGCTGGCCGACGCCCTTGAAGAAGGCGGCCGTCAGCTTGCCCTTGACGCCGGGCGAAGTGAAGTACTCCGCCTTGGCGATGAAGGTGACCTTCCGGTCCAGCACCGCGGGCAGGAAGAAGGAATCGGAGAAGGACAAATGGTTGCTCGCGAGGATCGCCGGCCCCTCGGCGGGAATGTTTTCGAGGCCCTCCACCCACGGCCTGAAGGCGAGCTTCAGGGAACCGCCGATCGAGAACTTCATTGCGCCGTAGATCAACTCGAAAGCCTTCCTTTGTCTGTCGAACAGACCTTAACCCGTGACCGGCCCCGTGACGGCCCGACGACCCTGGTCGGTGTCAGCCCGGTCGCGTACGGTGAAGTCACACAGCGCACCCGCCCCCAGAACGTGATGATCAAGGAGACTCAGGTGCCCGTCCTCCCTGGAGCCGAGCCGTTCCGCCACGAGGGCGGAGAGGTCGGTGTCCTTCTCTGCCACGGCTTCACCGGTTCCCCGCAGTCGATGCGCCCCTGGGCCGACTATCTGGCCGAGCGCGGGCTGACGGTGTCGCTGCCGCTGCTCCCCGGGCACGGGACGCGGTGGCAGGACATGCAGCTCACCGGCTGGCAGGACTGGTACGCCGAGGTCGACCGGGCGCTGCGGGAGCTGCTGGAGCGGTGCGAACAGGTCTTCGTGTTCGGGCTGTCGATGGGCGGTGCGCTCACGCTGCGCCTCGCCGCCAAGCACGGGGACGCGATCAGCGGTGTGGTCCTCGTCAACCCGGCCAACAAGGTGCACGACCCGCTGGCCTTCGCCCTGCCCGTCGCCCGGCACTTCATCCGCTCCACCCCGGGCATCGCCAGCGACATCGCCAAGGGCGGCTCGGCGGAGGTCGGGTACGACCGGGTCCCGACCCGGGCCGCGCACTCGCTGCGCCAGTTCCTGCGGATCGTGGACACCGAGCTGCCCCAGGTGACCCAGCCGCTGCTGCTCCTGCACAGCCCGCAGGACCACGTCGTCCCGCCCGTGGACTCGGCGCGGGTGCTCGCCCGGGTGTCGTCCACCGATGTCACCGAGACCCTGCTGGAACAGAGCTACCACGTCGCGACGTTGGACCATGACGCGGAGCGGATCTTCGCGGACAGCTATGCGTTCATCGGGCGGCTCGCGGAGAGCATCGGCAGGGAGGGGGCGGCCAGCGGTGGCTGAGCACGAGGAGTCGTCAGGAGGCGTACCGCCGCTGGACGAGGAAGCGGCGTGGGCGGCGATCGTCGCCGGGTACGGGCAGGAGCCGGCGGACCCGCCGGGTGCGCGGCCCTTCAGACCCATCGAGAACCTGATGCTGCCGGAGGAGGACGTCCAGCCGGAGCCGGGCGTGCCGCCGGAGAAGGCGGGGCCGGCCGGGCCGCCGGTCCTGGGCAGCTCGGTGGTCTTCGCCCCGGGCGTCGGCGTCGGCCCGCGCGACCACGCGCCGGCGGACCCGTCTTCGGACCCCGCCAACTCCGGGGACTCCTCGGACGAAGGACACTTCGTCCCGCCGGAGCCCCCGCCGCTCCCCTCCGGCGACGTCACGTCGCGCTTCGCCTGGCTGGCGGTGGTGGGCGGGCCGCTGCTGCTGCTGGTGGCGGTGCTGCTCCAGTGGGAGATGACCTGGTGGCTGACGACGCTGGGCATCGGCGGCTTCCTGGGCGGGTTCGCGACGCTGGTGGCCCGTATGACGCGTGGCGACGACGACGAAGACGACCACCCGGGCCGCGGCGCGGTCGTCTGACCCGCCCCCTTTAGCCCCCGGCGGCCCCTCAAACGCCGGGCGGGCTGAACCGGCCCGGCCCCCGGGCCGCAGCCCGGCCATCTCCTCCTGACCTCCGGCCCGGCCCCCTTCGCCTGACCCGGGCCGCGGCGCGGTCGTCCGCCCCCGCCCCCTTCGCCTCCGGCGGGCCCTCAAACGCCGGGCGGGCTGGAAGCCGCCGCGGCCCCGTCGGCGCCCGGACCTCCGGCACCCCGGCCCTGCCCCGGCGCCCGCTCAAGCGCCGCGCGGCTCGACCCTCCGGGGGCGCCTCAAACGCCGGCGAGGCTAAATCGGCCCCCACCGGCCCACCCGTACCACCCAAGGCCAGCCCCTCCAGGGGGCACTCCCAGCCCGCCCGGCGATTGAGGGCCCGCCGGAGGCACCACCGGCCCGCGGGCGCACCCCTCGCACCGGCCCCAGGGCCAGCCCCGCCGAGAGGCGCACTCTGCCCGCAGGGCCAGCCCCCTCCAGGGGGCACTCCCAGCCCGCCCGGCGATTGAGGGCCCGCCGGAGGCACCACCGGCCCGCGGCCGCACCCCTCGCACCGGCCCCAGGGCCAGCCCCGCCGAGAGGCGCACTCTGCCCGCAGGGCCAGCCCCCGCCAGGGGGCACTTCCAGCCCGCCCGGCGTTTGAGGGCCCGCCGGAGGCGCCACCGGCCCGCGGACGGACACGGCACCCCGGCTATCCCGGCTACCCCGGCCCGGCACCGTCAAGCCCGGCCCCTACGGGAGCGGAAGGCGGAGGGCGGCCAGGACCGGGTAGTGGTCGGTCGCCGCGCGGAGGTCGGCCGCGGAGACCCCCGGAAGTCCCACGGGGACCCCGCAGGCCAGCACCTCCACCCCCCGAGAAGCGAACACGGCATCGATCCGCTGCGCGGGATCCGTGTGTTCCGAGGTGTGCTCGGCCCCCCACGGCGCCACCGCCCAGCCGTCCTGCAGCTCGGCCGCAAGCCGCCGGAACGCGGGCCCCTCGGGCCGTTCGTTGATGTCACCGGCGGCCACCACGTACGGGACGTCCATCCCGGCCAGCCGTTCCAGCAGCATGCCCGCCTGCTCGTACCGCTCCGCCGCCCGCAGCGACAGGTGCGCGCTGAGCACCCCGAGCCGGACCCCGCCGATCCGGACCACCGCCGTCGCGAAGCCCCGCCGGTGCTCCCCGGGGGTCAGCGGCAGCAGCACGTCCTCGGTGCGTTCCACGAAGGCCCGCAGCGAGCACAGCAGCAGCGGCCCGGCGGCCGTCGCACCGCCGCTCAGCACCACGAGGTCCGTCTTCGACGCGAGCCGCGCCGCGTGTTTGCGCCAGCGGAAGAACCGCGGGGCTTCCTGGATGAACACCAGGTCGGGGGCGCAGGCCCGGATGACCCGGACCAGGGCTTCCTCGTCGTCGCGCAGGGAGCGCACGTTGTAGCTCAGCACCCGGATCACGGCGGAACCATCGGGCTCGGTGAGCGAGGGCGGCAGCGGTGGCAGGTCCATACGGGCCAACCTACGCAGCCGCCCGCCGCTCCCCCAAGGGGCGCGACGGGCAGGGTGCGAGAGGGCGCGGACTCAGCCCTGGCGGGCCAGGTCGGCCGCGCCGACGAGCCCGGCCTTGCCGCCGAGCTGCGCGGCGAGGACCTGCGCGTGCGGCCGCCACGCGCCGCCGATCAGCCAGCGCTTGAAGGACTTGCGGATCGGGTCGAGGACGAGGTCGCCCTCGTCGGAGACCCCGCCGCCGACGATGAACGCCGACGGGTCGAAGAGCGAGGCCAGGTCGGCCAGGCCCGCACCGGCCCAGCGGGCCAGTTCGCGGAAGGAGTCGATGGCCACCAGGTCGCCCGCGCGCGCGGCCTCGCTGATGTGCTTGCCCTCGATGCCCTCGGGGGTGCCGTCGCCGAGCGCGAGCAGGGTCACCGCGTTCTCGGGGGTGGCGTTGGCCCGCTGCCGGGCGTACCGGACGAGCGCGCGCCCGGAGGCGTACTGCTCCCAGCAGCCCTGGCTGCCGCAGCCGCACAGCAGGCCGTCGGGGACGACCCGGATGTGCCCGAATTCGGCGGCGACGCCGAAGCGTCCGCGGCGCAGCTTGTTGCCGATGATGATGCCGCCGCCGAGGCCCGTGCCGAGGGTGATGCAGATGACGTCGTCGTGGCCCTGGCCGGCGCCGAAGCGGTATTCGCCCCAGGCCGCGCAGTTGGCGTCGTTCTCGACGACGACCGGCAGCCCGATGCGCTGCTCGACCTTGTCCTTGAGCGGTTCGTGCCGCCAGTCGATGTTGGGCGCGAAGAGCACGGTCGCGCGCTTGTCGTCGACGTATCCGGCGGCGCCGATGCCGACGGCCTCGATGGTGTGGCTGCTGCCGACTTCGGACACTGCGGCGCAGATCGCGTCGGTCACGCCGTCCGCGGTCGGCGGGGTGGGCACCTTGTACGTCTCAAGGATGGTGCCCTCTTCGTCGACCACGCCGGCCGCGATCTTCGTGCCGCCGATGTCGACGCCGATGGTGAGTCCCATTAGTCCCTCGGTTTCCGGTCAAACCCCGCCGGGGCCCACGGTACCCGAGCACTGGACGGGATTCAGTCGAGATCGATGCGCTCGGCGGACCCGGGTCCGTCCTGGTCGTCCTTGCCGTCGGCCCGGGGGCCGGGCGCGGGGTGCGTGCGGGGCGAGGGCTCGTCCCGGGTCCAGCGGCGCTCGTGGCCCTCGACGGCCGAGCGGTAGGCGGCGAGCAGTTCGGAGCCGGCGGCCGCGAGGTGGTCGAAGACCTCGGGGTTGCGCTCGATCACGGGCTTGACGGCGCTCTTGGCCTGGCTGACGAACTGCCGGGCGGCGCCCTGCGCGGCCATGCCCATCAAGGGGTTGTTGAGGCCCGCGACCTTGTCGGCGACGGCCTCGAAGAGCTTGAACAGTTCCTCGGCGGGGCTCCCGGTGGCGGAGCCGTCCCCGCCCTGCGCGCGGCGGCGTTCCCGCTCGGCGGCCAGGTCCTCGGCGCACGCCCTGGCCCAGGCGTCGTCGTCTGCGGGACGGTCGGTGGCCTCGCTCATGGCGGACTCTCCTGGACAGGCTGCGGGGCGGTGGGAACACCCTCGACGTTACCCGAACGGCGGCGCCTCGTTCAGGGGGTGAGCGGCCACTGGCCGGGGTCCGGGGTGAAGCGGATGCGCAGGGTCCCCTCGTGCAGCCCCGCGCCCGAGACGGTGCACCGGCGCAGCGCCGAGGGCAGCGAAACGATCCTGCGGAACGGGCCCGCCGTCAGCAGCAGCTCGTCCCCGCGCCGGACCAGATCCAGGTCCCCCTTGGTCGCACCGGGCAGCGGCACCGCCCAGACGAGGACCCCGTCCTCGGCCAGCCGGTCCTCGATCGCCCACGCCCGGCGCGGCCCGGAGGGTACGTCCGCCAGCTCACCCTGCGCGTCCAGCGCGGCCAGGTCCCGCGGGCCGCGCGGGTCCGCGCCCAGGTGGTCCAGGCCGGGCCGGGCGACATCGGGGTGGGCCCCGGCCCAGGTGGTGACGTACTTGTCCTGCTGCGCGGCCAGCCCGGCGAGCCAGGGGTCCGCGGCGTCGCGGGGGACGAGCCGGTTGGCCACGACCGACCCGACGGGCAGCTCGTGCAGGGCCAGGCCGAGCATCCCGAGCCGCAGCACGCCGTCGGCGCCCGGTCCCGGCTCGGCGACCATCCGTACGGAGGTGGTGTCCGCCTCCACCACGGCCTGCACCCCGGCCAGCTCCTCGTCCCAGCGCGCGGCGGCCTCGTACAGCCACTGCGCGGGCATCGGTACGCCCGCCAGCTGGGCCAGTACGGGCCGCAGCGCGCGGGCGGCCTGCCGCTGGGCGGGCAGCAGCCGGGCGAGGTAGCGGCGCAGCTGGGCCGGGAGCGCGAGGGTGGCGATGGCCTGGTGGACGGGCGGCATGTCGACGACGACCAGGTCGAAGGCGCCGGCCCGGGCCGCCCCGGCCGCCCGGCGCAGGGCGCGCAGCAGGGCGAACTGTTCGGCGCCCGGGAGTTCGGTGAGTTCCTCGGCGCCCAGGGGCCGCGCGCCGAGCATCCCGAGGACGGTGGAGCCGCGCTCCTGGAGGGTGACCAGTTCGGCGCGGAACTCGTCCGCGGAGTCGATCCGGGCGGCCCACAGCCCGTCGGCCGCGACCGGTACGGCGGTGAGCCCGGGCGCCACCTCGGCGGCTTCGCCGAGGGCCGGGCCCAGGAGCGTGCCCAGCGGGTCGCCGGGATCGCCGGAGAGGACCAGCACCCGCCGCCCGCGCCGGGCCGCCGCGAGGGCGGTGGCGGCGGCGACGGTGGTCCGTCCCGCGCCGCCGGGGCCGGTGATCAGCAAGGTGTGCACGTGCGACGGCTCCGGGTCGGGTACGACGGGTACGGCGGGGCGGGGTGAGCACGCACCCGGACCCGGCTGGCGAGTCCGTCAGGTGCGGTGGTCCGAAGGGGCCGGCCTCAGCCCTCGACGGCCTCGACGCGCTTCTTCAGGCCCGCCAGCGCGCGGTCGATGATGACCTTCTCGGCCTTGCGCTTGATCATGCCGAGCATCGGGATCTTGACGTCCACGGTCAGCTGGTAGGTGACCTCGGTGCGCTTGCCCCCGTCCAGCGGGGCCAGCCGGTAGGACCCGTCGAGCTGGCGCAGCATCTGCGACTTGTCCAGGGTCCAGCTGACCTCGTCCGCACCCTTCCAGGTGTAGTTGAGGGTGTGGTCGTCCTTGATCGCCCCGGCATCGAGCAGCAGGCGCACCTTCTCGGCGCGGCCTTCGGCGTCGGAGGCCAGCACCTCGGCCTCCTTCACCTCGCCGGTCCACTCGGGGTAGCGTCCGAAGTCGGCGATCACGGCCATGACGTCAGCCGGCGCCGCTTCGATCGTGATGCTCGAGCTGGTGTGTTCCGCCATCGCGGTCGCTCCTCCGGGCTGGTGGCACCTCCCAGCGGCAGCTGGGGAAGTTCAGGAAGTGTCGCGGCCTGCGGCCGCCGCGTGAAGGCTACCGCGCGGGTGGACCTCACCACTCCAGGGCCCAGGGCCTTCCCGTCGAGGCGAAGTGCCCGACGTTCACGCACTCGGTGGCGCCGATCCGCATCCGGCGGGCCAGCGGCTGGTGGACGTGGCCGAACAGTGCGTACCGGGGGCGGGTCCGGCGGATGGCGGCGAGCAGGGCCGCGCTGCCGCGCTCGAAGCGGCGGGCCACGGTGTCGTAGCAGAGTTCGGGGACCTCGGGCGGGATGTGCGAGCACAGGACGTCGACCTCGCCGAGCGCCTCGATCTTGGCCGCGTACTCCTCCGGGTCCACCTCGTACGGGGTGCGCATCGGGGTGGGCAGGCCGCCGCCGACGAAGCCGAAGACCCGGCCGCCGATCTCCACGCGCTCGCCGTCGAGGACGGTGGTGCCGGGGCGGGCGTACTGGGGCCAGAGCGACGGGATGTCGACATTGCCGTAGGTGGCGTAGGTGGGCGTGGGGAACGCGGCGAACATCTCCTCGTACTGCCGGCGCACCGCGCCCTCGATGACCCGCTCGCGGTCCAGGCCCGCCCACAGCTCGCGGCCCAGCGCGCGGGCCTCGTCGAAGCGCCGCTCGGTGCGCAGGGCCACGATCCGGTCGGCGTTCTCGACGCCGAAGAGGTCCGGGAAGATGCCGCGCGAATGGTCGGCGTAGTCCAGGAAGAGGACCAGGTCGCCCAGGCAGATCAGGGCGTCCGCGCCCTCCCCGGCCCGGGCCAGCGCGTCGGTGTTCCCGTGCACGTCGCTGACCACGTGGACCCGCGTGCCGCTCTTGGTTCCTTTGCCACCCATGCCGTCACCCTAGGGGCGTACGGGAACGGGGCATAGGCGGGGTGCGGAGGATCTCGTACAGCTGCCCGGACCTGCGGTTACTTCCGAGTCTCCAGCGGGGTCGACTACTGTCGGGCGGGTATGGCCGCGTCGTGTGACGCACGGAACATCTGGCCGGTTCCCCCTATCGGGAACCCACTACTCGTGGGTAACGTCCGGTCGGTCCACATGGTGGCGATGGCGCCCAGAGGAGCAGCAGTCTTGCGCGAGTTCAGCCTTCCGGCCCTGTACGAGGTCCCGTCGGACGGGAACCTGACGGATCTCATCCGCCGCAACGCAGCTCAGCATCCGGCCACCGCCGTCATGGCACGCAAGGTCGGCGATGCCTGGCAGGACGTGACGGCCACCGAGTTCCTGGCCGAGGTCCGGGCCACGGCCAAGGGCCTCATCGCGGCCGGCGTCCGGCCCGGCGACCGGGTCGCCCTCATCTCGCGGACCCGCTACGAGTGGGTCCTGATCGACTTCGCGATCTGGAGCGCGGGCGCCGTCACCGTCCCCGTGTACGAGACCAGCTCGCCCGAGCAGATCCAGTGGATCCTCGGCGACTCCGGCGCCGCCGCCGTGATCGTGGAGAGCCCCGGGCACGGCGCGACCGTCGCCGCCCTGCGCGACCGGCTCCCGGAGCTGCGCGAGGTCTGGGAGATCGAGGCGGGCGCCCTGGAGACCCTGCGCGCCGCGGGCGCCTCGGTCACCGACGCCGAGGTCGACGAGCGCAGCGGCCTCGCCAACGCCGACGACCCGGCCACCATCGTCTACACCTCGGGCACCACCGGCCGCCCCAAGGGCTGCGTGCTGACCCACCGCAACTTCTTCGCCGAGTGCGGCAACGTGGTGGAGCGGCTCAGCCCGCTCTTCCGCACCGGCGAGTGCTCGGTCCTGCTCTTCCTCCCGGCGGCCCACGTGTTCGGCCGCCTGGTCGAGGTGGCGGCCGTACTGGCCCCCATCCGGCTGGGCTGCGTACCGGACATCAAGAACCTGACCGACGAGCTCCAGTCCTTCCGCCCCACCCTGATCCTCGGTGTGCCGCGGGTCTTCGAGAAGGTCTACAACTCGGCGCGCGCCAAGGCGCAGGCCGACGGCAAGGGCAAGATCTTCGACGCGGCCGCCGAGACGGCGATCGCCTACAGCCGCGCGCTGGACACCCCGGGCGGCCCGTCCTTCGGCCTCAAGCTGAAGCACAAGGTGTTCTCGAAGCTCGTCTACAGCAAGCTGCACACGGTCCTCGGCGGCCGCGGCGAGTACGCGATCTCCGGCGGCGCCCCGCTGGGCGAGCGGCTCGGCCACTTCTTCCGCGGGATCGGCTTCACCGTGCTGGAGGGCTACGGCCTGACCGAGTCGTGCGCGGCGACCGCCTTCAACCCGTGGGACCGCACGAAGATCGGTACGGTCGGCCAGCCGCTCCCGGGATCGGTCGTGCGCATCGCGGACGACGGCGAGGTGCTGCTGCACGGCGAGCACATCTTCAAGGAGTACTGGAAGAACGAGACGGCGACCGCCGAGGCGCTGGCCGACGGCTGGTTCCGTACGGGCGATGTCGGCACCCTCGACGAGGACGGCTACCTCACGATCACCGGGCGCAAGAAGGAACTCATCGTCACCGCGGGCGGCAAGAACGTCGCTCCCGCGGTGATCGAGGACCGGATCCGCGCCCACGCGCTGGTCGCCGAGTGCATGGTGGTCGGTGACGCGAGGCCGTTCGTGGCCGCGCTGGTGACCATCGACGAGGAGTTCCTCGGCCGGTGGGCGGCGGAGAACGGCAAGCCCGCGGGCTCGACGGCGGCTTCGCTGCGCGAGGACGCGGACCTCAACGCCGCCGTCCAGCAGGCCGTGGACGACGGCAACGCGGCGGTTTCCAAGGCGGAATCGGTGCGGAAATTCCGCATTCTGCCCTCCCAGTTCACGGAGGAGTCGGGCCACCTGACGCCCTCGCTGAAGCTGAAGCGCAATGTGGTGGCGAAGGACTTCGCGGACGAGGTCGAGGCCCTCTACCGGGGCTGAGTGCCAAGAGGGGCCTAGCGCGGGTCCTGGGCGAGGATCCGCGCCATGTTCCGCTCGGCGAGCGCGGTGATCGTGACGAAGGGGTTCACCCCGAGCGAGCCCGGGACGAGCGAGCCGTCGACGACGTACAGCCCCTGGTAGCCCTTGGCGCGGCCGTAGTCGTCGGTGGCGGCGCCCAGCACGCAGCCGCCGAGCGGGTGGTAGGTGAAGTTGTCGGCGAAGTTCCTGTTGCCGCCGAACAGGTCGTAGCGGTAGATCGTGAAGTTGGCCCGGTTGATCCGGTCGAAGAGGCTCTTCGCCGCGTTCACGGACGGGGTGTTCTGGTCCCGGGTCCACTGGAGCTTCGCCGAGTCGGTGGCCGCGTCGTAGGTGAAGTGGCCGCGCTCGGGGTTCTTGGTGATCGCCAGGTACATCGAGATCCAGTGCTCGATCCCCATCGGCAGCGGGGCGATCTCGGCGAAGACCGGGTTCGAGGCGTTGTCCCAGTCGTCGATGCCCAGGGCGGGCATGGTGGCCTGGTTGGCGCCGACGGTGTCCCAGAGGTGGTTGGCCCGGGCGGTCATCACATTGCCGTTGTGGCCCCAGCCGCGGCCGACCTCGTCGCTGAGCGCGGGGAGCGCGCCGGTCTCGCGGGCGCGCAGCAGGATCTCGGTGGTGCCGAGGCTGCCCGCGCCCAGGAAGAGCTGTTTGCAGCCGAGTTCGCGGGTCTGGGTGACCCGTCCGGTCAGGTCGCTGGTCTGGACGGTGAGGACGTAGCCCCCGGCCGGGTCCGGGCGTACGGCGACCACGCGCTGCATGGTCTCGATGGTGACGTTGCCGGTGCCGAGGGCGGCGGCGAGGTAGGTCTTGTCGACGCTCTTCTTGCCGTGGTTGTTGCCGTAGATGACCTCGCCCGCGAGCGCGGACTTGGTGGCGGTGCCGGCCGCTTCGCGCTTCATGTACTCGAAGTCGTAGACGTTGGGCACGAAGGTGGTCTTCAGGCCGGTGTTCTGGGCGTGCTTGCGGGAGATCCGGGCGAAGCGGTACCACTCGGTGGACTCGAACCAGGACGGGTCGATGTCGTTGACGCCGAGCATCTGGCGGGCCCGCGGGTAGTAGGTCCCGTACATCTCGTCGGCGTCGACCCGGGGCAGCACCTCGGTGAAGTACGAGCGCTTGGGGGTGGGCGCCATGCCGCCGTTGACGAGGGAGCCGCCGCCGACGCCCCGGCCGACGTAGACGGACATGTCTCCGTAGTTCACCCGGTCGAGGACGCCGGGGTAGGGGCTGATGTCGCGGTTGACCACGTCGAGCCAGAGGAACTGGGCGAGCGGGGCCTCGGTGCGCGTGCGGTACCACATGGAGCGCTGGTCGGGCGCGGAGGTGGAGGGGAAGACCTTCCCGTCGGGGCCGGGGGTGTCCCAGAGCCGTCCCATTTCGAGGACGACGGTCCGTACGCCCGCCTGCCCGAGCCGCAGGGCGGCGACGGCTGAGCCGTAGCCGGAGCCGACGACGATGGCGGGGGCGTACTGCGCGGCGGCGGGCTCGGCGGCGGCCGCGGAGGACAGGCCGATCCGGGTGAACCCGAGGGCCGCGGCGGTCTGGAGGGCGCCGACCCCCAGAAGGTGACGGCGCGTCAGCTGTGATGTCATGCTCGCATCATGGGCGGAATCCTATCGTCCACCCAGATGTCGTACTGCCAGACATCTGAGTGACAGTCAGATATGGCCGATAGCAGCCTTGTTACGGCCGGTACGTGATCACCGCAGCCCCGACGCCGCGACCGGGAGCGGCCCACCCTGTCACAGCAGCGCACGCAGCCGGTCCGCCAGCAGGTCCCAGCGCCACCGCTCCTCCACCCAGGCCCGGCCCCGCTCCCCCATCGCCCGGGCCAGCTGCGGATCCCGCAGCAGCGTGACGATCCGGTCCGCGGTGTCCGTGGCGGAGCCGCCGCGGACCACCCACCCCGTCTCCCCGTCCAGGACCGCGTCCGGCGCGCCCCCCGAGTCCCCCGCCACCACCGGCAGGCCCGTGGCCGAAGCCTCCAGGTAGACGATCCCGAGCCCCTCCACGTCCAGCCCGCCGCGCCGGGTCCGGCACGGCATAGCGAAGACGTCCCCCGCCCCGAAGTGCGCGGGCAGCTCCCCCCACGGCAGGGCCCCGGTGAACCGCACCGCGTCCGTGACCCCCGCCGACGCGGCCAGCGCCCGCAGCGCCCCCTCGTACGGCCCGCCGCCCACGATCAGCAGCACCGTGCCCGGGACCTCGGCGTGGATCAGCGGCAGCGCCCGGATCAGGGTGTCCTGGCCCTTGCGCGGCACCAGCCGGGACACGCACACCACCACCGGCCGGTCCGTCAGCCCGAGCCGGGCCCGGATCAGGTCACCGCCCGACCCCGGGTGGAAGGTCTTCTCGTCCACCCCGGGCGGCAGCCGCGTCATCCGGGCCGCCGCCGCCTCGCCGAGCGCTCCCGCGATCCGCGACCGGGTGTACTCGCCCAGGTAGGTGACCGTGTCCGTGCCCTCGCCGATCCGGTGCAGCAGGGCGCGGGCGCCGGGCAGCTGGGCCCAGCCCGCCTCGTGCCCGTGCGTGGTCGCCACCACCCGGCGGGCCCCCGCCCGGCGCAGCGCCGGGCCCATCAGGGCGAGCGGGGCGGCGGCCCCGAACCAGACCGCCTCGCAGCCGTGTTCGCGCAGCAGCTCGGTGGCCCGGCGGGTCACCCGGGGGCTGGGCAGCAGCATCGTCGCGGGGTCCCGGACGACGGGGAAGGGCTGCGCCGCGTCGAAGGCGGCGGTGGCCGCGGCGCCTTCCGCGCCCCGCTTCCAGGTGGAGGCGTAGACGACGACCCGGCCGGGATCCAGGCGCAGCGCCATGTTGTGCAGGAAGGCCTGGATGCCGCCCGGACGTGGCGGGAAATCGTTGGTCACGATCAGCGTCTTGTGCATCAGGCGGCGAGGCTACCGCTCAGCGCAGCTCCTCCCGCAGGGCCGATTGCCACGTTTGGGTGAGGTTTGGGAGGTCGGTGTCGAGGGTGCTCCGCAGGGCCGTCGGCAGCGGATTCCGGCCTGCTTCGGCATAGAGCCTGACCAGGGCCGCCTCGCCCCAGCGGTCGGCGATCAGCCGGCAGGCCAGCCAGGCCCCCTCGTAGGCCCGGGCCATCGCCTGCGCGTCACCCCCGAAGGTGAACGCCTCGTTCGGGGGGAGCGCGGACGGAAGTTCACCCCGGTTCACGGCCCGGCGCAGGGCCGGGGCGGCCTCCGCCGGGGTGCGCCCCGCCGAACGGTACGCCGCCCAGTCCGCGAAGCCCTCGGAGAGCCACAGCGGGGTCGAGGCGGTGGTCGCGGAGCGGGTGGCGACGTGGGTGCTCTCGTGGGTGAGGACCACCTGGCGGCCCAGCTCGCTGAGGCCCTCGTACGCCTGCGGGTTGACCACGATCCGGTCCGCCGGGGCCGGGGACACGCCCACCAGCCCGGTGGTGACCGCCGCCAGCCCCCGGTAGGAGTCGGCGGGCCGCCCCAGCAGGGCCGCCATCGCGTCCAGGTCGGCGGGGACCAGGACCACCAACCGGCCCGCCCACGGCCGCGGCCAGGCCGCGCCGACCTCGGGCACGGCCCGCCCGGCCACCACCGCGATCTCCTCCAGGCTCTCCCGGGTCCGCCCGGCGGCGCCCAGCACCAGCACGTGCTCGGCGCGCACCACGCTCACCGGGCTCTGGTCCCACAGCTGCGGCAGCGCTCCCGGCGCGGGCCGGTCACCGGTGACGTGCCACCCGGCGC
This sequence comes from Streptomyces sp. NBC_00536, assembly GCF_036346295.1. Classification (NCBI taxonomy): domain Bacteria; kingdom Bacillati; phylum Actinomycetota; class Actinomycetes; order Kitasatosporales; family Streptomycetaceae; genus Streptomyces; species Streptomyces sp. NBC_00536. Next base: position 2,297,459 of record NZ_CP107819.1, read on the forward strand.
CGTCCTCGCTGAGCGTCAGTGCCCGGGCCGAACCCGCCGGGGCGGCGTCGTACCCGGTGAGCCTGTAGCGCAGCTCCGCGCGGGCGGAGGCCCGGGCGCCGTCCCGGCGCACCGAGGTGACCTCGTACGTCCAGCCCTCCAGCGGGACCGCGGCGAGCGCCGCGGGGGGCTTGGCCGACCACGCGGAGACCGCCGCCCGGACGGCCCGCTCGGCGCCGTCGGGGCGCGCCACGGCCCCACCACCGCAGCCGGCCGACCCCCAGGCCAGCAGGACGGCCAGCAGCAGGAGCAGCGCGCGTACGGGACCCCGGACCATCCGGCGATCGTACGCGCGCGGCACACCCGGGTCAGCGCACGGCTGGGCAGCTCACGGCCGGGTCACCGAGGACACCGGCATCATCCCGACGGGGTCGTAGCGCACGGCGGCCCCCGGGTAGGGGGCGTGCACCACCTGGCCGTTGCCGACGTACATGCCCACGTGGCTGGCGTCCGAGCGGTAGGTCACCAGGTCACCGGGCCGCGCCTCGGAGAGGGACACCCGGCGGCCCGCGTGCCGCTGCTCCTGCGAGGTGCGCGGCAGGGAGACGCCCGCCTGCCGGTAGGACCACACCATCAGCCCGGAACAGTCGAATCCGGAGGGCCCGGTGGCCCCCCACACGTACGGGCGCCCGACCGCGGCCCTGGCCGCCATCACGGCGGTCGCGGCGCGCCCCGAGGACGCGCCCCCGGACCCGAACGCCTCCGGACCCTCGGGCAGCGCGTCGGCGCGGCCGCCGGAGCGCGAGGACCGCTCGTAGGACGCCCGCTCCTCCGTCGGCATCGCGTTGAGCAGCCGCTGGGCGGCGGCGAGCTTGGCGGTGACGGAGCGCTTCTGGCGGGCGGTGTCGGCGCGCAGCTCGTCGAGTTCGGCGAGCTTGTGGGAGGCCTCGCGGCGTTCCTGGTCCAGCTTGCGCTGCTCCTCGCGCAGTTCGTCGAGCTGCCGGGTCTGGCGGCCGGTCAGCCGGTCGAGGGCGCTGGCCTTGTCGAGGTACTCGTCGGGGTCCTCGGAGAGCATCAGCTCGACGGCCGGGTCGAGTCCGCCGGACTTGTACTGGGCCCCGGCGAAGCTGCCGAGCACCCCGCGCATGGTGTTGATCCGGTCCTGGCCGCGGGCCACGGCGTCCTGGGCGCGCAGGACTTCGGCGCGCAGCTTCGCGCTGCGCTCCCCCGCCGCGTTGAACCGCTCGGTGGCCTGCTCGGCCTCCTCGAACAGCTGGTCCACCTGGGCCCGGGTCCCGGCGGGCGGGTCCGCGGGGGCCGCGCTGGCCGGTACGCCCGTCAGGGCGACCGCGGCGGTGGCCGCGGCGGCGGTCAGGACGGTGACCCTGGTGCTCCGGTCGTGCCCCGTAGGCGCGGTCCGGCGATGGGATGCCACGTTGAGCCGCTCCCTTCCGCTGGCGCGGGGCCCGGGTCCGCCCTCTTGGACGGCCGTGTGCCGGGTTCCGCGCTGGCAGACAGTAGCGGCGCGAGCACGCACCGGCCAACGACCTCCGAGGGGCACGCACAGTGACGCCCCGCCGGAGACGCAGGTCACCGACGGGGCGAGGGGGCGGAGCGCGCGTGTGCAATTCGCCCGGATGGGCGGTGTACGGCGCGCCCCTTACGGAAGGGGGCGGGCTCAGCCGCCGACGCGGACGCCGAACTGGAAGGGCATGTTGGCGACGGCCTCGTACTTCACGCCGCCGCGCGGGTTGGAGGCGTGCAGCGTCATCCCGTTGCCCGCGTACAGGCCGACGTGGTGCAGGTCGTCGTAGAACAGGATCAGGTCGCCGGGCTGCAGTTCGCTCTGGCTCAGGTGGCGGCCCGCGTTCGCCTGGTCGTAGGTGACGCGCGGGATGTCCACGCCGGCCTGGGCGTAGGCCCACTGGGTCAGGCCCGAGCAGTCCCAGGAGTCGGGGCCCGTGTCGCCCATGTTGTAGGCGTCGCCGAGCTGCTGCTTGGCGTATTCGAGGGCCGCTCCGGCCCGCCCCGAGCCCTTGGCGCCGCCGCCGGAGTTCGCCGTGTCGGCGGCTCCGCTGCTGGCCTTCTTCTCGTCGGAGCTGATCTTCGCGCGGTCCTGCTCACTCAGGGAGTTGAGGACCTCCCGGGCCGCGGCGAGCTTGTCCTGGGAGGTCTTCTTCTTCTCGGCGAGTTCCTTGCGGGTGGCGTCGAGGTCGGCGAGCTTGCCCGAGGCCTCCTGACGCTTCTGCGCCATGCTCCGCTGCTTGGCCTGGATCTTCTTGACGGCTTCGACCTGCTGGCCGCTCAGCTGATCCAGCGTGGAGGCCTTGTCGAGGTATTCGTCCGGGTTCGCGGAGAGGAAGAGCGCCAGCGAGTTGTCGATGCCGCCGGTGCGGTACTGGGCGCTCGCCATCGAACCCAGCGCGCTGCGCAGGGTGTTGAGTTCGTCCTGCCCCTTGGCGACCTGGTCCTGGAGCTGGCCGATCTCCTTCTCCAGCTTCTCCTGGCGCTCCTTGGCCCCGTTGAACTTCTCGGTGGCCTGCTCGGACTCCTCGTAGAGCGCGTCGACCTTGGCCTTGGCCTCGTCCTTGCTCGGCTGCGGGGCGGCGGAGGCGCCATTGGCGGAGAGGACGACGGCCGCGGTCGCGGTGGCCGTCAGGACGGTCACGCGAAGGCGGCTCGGCTGCTTGGGTCGACGGTGGGACGCCACGGGGGCGAGCTCCTTCTTCCTAGAGCCGCCGGAGCACGCACACTCGGCAGCCCCTTCGCCCGGCACCCCGAATGAGTGATCCATCGCACGAAGGTTTGGGCCGACCCTAGTGACCTTCCTGTGATCAGTTCAAATCCTGACGACAAAAAAATCGGTCACCGACCAGCTTCTTTACCTTCACCCCACGCCCCGTAGCGGTCACTTGACGGTACGTTCCGAAAATCCCGGCAATCCGGCGATCGCGCCCAGGAGTTACGAAACGCGCGAAAGCCGCTTCAGCAACAAGGCGGACGTGACCGGCCGCGCCCCCGCCTTGGCCACGCCGTCCGCCACCTCCCGGTCCGTGGAGACCACGACCACCGGCCGCCCGGGCGGCTCCGCGCGCACCAGCTGACGGATCAACTCGTCCGCCGTGACGCCCGCCTTGGAGAACAGCACCCGCACCCCGCGCGGCGGCGCCAGCAGCACCGGCGCGGCCAGCTCGGCCCCGTCGAAGACACAGGTCATCTCGGCCCCGCTCTGGGCGGCCAGCATCGACAGCCCGCCCAGCAGCCGCAGCCGCTGCTTCTCCAGCGGCATCGTCGGATAGCCGGTCTTGGTGACGTTGTAGCCGTCCACCACCAGATGGGCCTGGGGCAGCGCCAGCAACTGGTCCAGCAGCGCCGGATCGGTCTCCGACAGCGCCCGCGCCGCGATGTCCTTCGGGGTCATCCGGCCCGGCTCCACCGCCTCCACCGTGTCCGCGGGACGCGTCGAGACCGGCGGCAGCGCCAGCTCCCGGCGCAGCCCCTGGGCCGCGTCGAGCACCGTGTCCAGCAGCAGCCGCAGCCGCATGTCCTCGATGCTGCGGCCCTCGCGGGTGGCCCGGCGCGAGGTCTCCAGCGCCGACTCCACCTCCGCCAGCCGGGACTTGAGCCGCCGCGACTCGCTCTCGGCCGCCACCACCCGCGCACCGGTCTCGCTGCGGATCCCGTCGACCTCGGCCATCACCTTGCGCAGGGCCGCCTCGCCCCGCTTGACGTCGTTGAGGGCGCTGCGCAGCTTGCGCTGAAGCGATTCGGCTTCCTTGCGGGCCGCTTCCAGCTCCGTACGCACCTGCTCGCCGCCGGTGCGCTGCTGCTCGCGCAGGTGCGCCAGCTCCTCGCGCAGCCGCTCCAGCTCGCGCTGGGTCTCCTCGCCGACCCGCTCGGCGTCGGCGCGCTGCGCCTCCTCGCCGGCCGCGGCCACGAGCTTGACCCAGCCCGCGGGCCGCAGGACGTACGCGGCGGCCGCGACGTCCAGCGGATCCGCGGCGGCGGGCGGCGCGCCGGACTCCAGCGCGGCCGACAGCTCCGGCTGGGCCTCGCGCAGCTTCTCGGCGACCCGGCCGCGGAAGACGGCGTCCGTCTCCACGGCCGCCGCCATCGCGTTGCCCGCGAACTTGGCCCGCCGGGTGGGGGTGAACCGGGCGTACTGGCGCAACTGGCCCGGAAGGTCGGCGACCGTCAGCCCGCCGAAGGCGTCCGAGACCAGCGCGACCACTTTGCGCCGCACGCCCTCGGGCAGCGGGCGGTCGAGCACCTCCGCGGCGTCACCGGCCGCGTCGGCCGGCTCAGCGCCGCTTGCTGGCTCCACAATCCGTCACCCCTACCGTTACTTCTCGACCGCGGGTTCCGACTCCCTCAGGAGTCCGAACCCGGCCGGTCCACGAGTTCGATCTGGTCCACCGCGTTGCACCAGCGGCAGCGGACCGACTCGATGGTCTCATTGACCACCTCGCGCTCCTCGACCTTGGGCTCCCCGGCGAGGTCCAGGTGGACGTACTCCACGACCTTCGACGAACGGGTGACGTCGAACCGCGTGAGGTTGCCGCACAGCGTGCAGCGCCACCGGGTCGTCTCGGTCGGCAGGGGAACCGTCATCAGGCCGCTCACTCCTTGGTCGCTCTTTCAATTAAAGCGGTCCGCGCCTCTCGGCGGGACCGTAGCTCGTAACCCTACGGCCTGACGTCACCCTCGCGCCGGGCCCTGTCCCCCATGCGAGACGCGGCGGGGCGAGCTGCCCCGGTCCCTCCCCTTACGCCATGCTCTGTCCCATGACCCCAAGCCGCGGCCCCGTGGTGACGTACGCGCTGATCGCGGCCTGCGCGGCCGTCTTCGTCCTGAGCCCGGCCTCCGGGCTCAACCCGGTCTACGGCACGGGCGAGCGGCTCGTCGCCGCCGGGACGGCGTACTTCCGGCACTGGGGCGTCGTACCGGACGAACTCTTCGCCGGCGGCCGCCGCGCGGCGCTCACCCCGCTGACCGCGCTCTTCGTGCACGGCGGCTGGCTGCACCTGCTGGGGAACTGCCTCTTCCTCTACGTCTTCGGCGCGATGACCGAGGAGCGGATGGGGCGGGCCCGGTTCCTCGTCTTCTACGTCACCACCGGCTACCTCGCCCTGGCCGCCTACGCGGCGGCCAACGCCTCCTCCGACCAGACCCTGGTCGGCGCCTCCGGGGCCATCTCGGCCGTCCTGGGGGCCTTCCTCTGCCTCTTCCCCAAGGCGCGGGTGACCAGCCTCTTCCCGTTCCTCTTCTTCGTGCCGCTGCGCTTCCCGGCCTGGATCGTGCTGCTGTTCTGGTTCGGCCTGCAGTGGCTGGCGGCCCAGCGCGCCGGGAGCGGGCCCGGAGTGGCGTACCTGGCCCACGTGGTGGGCTTCTCGGTCGGGTTCCTCTACGCGTGGGTCCGATATCGGCGTACGACTAGAGTGAGGCGACCAGCGACGGCCACCGAGGGAGACAGCCAGCCGTGATCACCGCGATCGTGCTCATCAAGACCAGCGTGGACCGCATCCCCGAGATCGCCGAGTCGATCGCCGCGCTGGAGAACGTCAGCGAGGTGTACTCCGTCACGGGTACCTACGACCTGATCGCCCTCGTCCGGGTGCCCCGCCACGACGACCTGGCGGACATCATCCCGGGCCGCATCAGCAAGATCCCGGGCGTGGAGGCCACGGACACGCACGTGGCGTTCCGCACGTACTCCCAGCACGACCTGGAAGCGGCCTTCGCCATCGGCCTCGACGCGTAGCCGCTGTCCCTCCGGGGGCGCCTCAAACGCCGGCGGGGCTGGGATGGGCCCCGCGCGGCGGGTCGTGGCCGGGACGGGGACACGCAGGAGTGTCCCCGCAGGACGAGCGGTCACCACCGGGTGCACTGTCCGACCGGCCCGCGCCCGCGAGCCGAGGAGACACTCGTGCGGGGCACCGGCACGGACACGGCCCGCCCACCCGACCCTGGGTACGGGGACACACCCCGAGCCCCGCCGGCGATTGAGGCGGAACGTCACACGGCCGGGACGCAGCGGCCTTCTTCCGTGCGGTACGTCCACTGCGCGCCCTGGGCCACCAGCTCCCGGACGGCCCCGACGAACCGCGCGACGTGCTCGTCCGGCGTCCCCGCCCCGAAGCTGACGCGGATCGCGTTCAGCGAGCGCTCCCCCGGCTCCGAATCCGGCGCCCCGCACTCGCCCTGGGCCTGCGGCTCGCTGCCGAGCAGGGTCCGCACCAGCGGGTGGGCGCAGAACAGGCCGTCGCGGACACCGATGCCGTATTCGGCGGACAGCGCGGCGGCGAAGTGGGAGCTGTTCCAGCCGTCCACGACGAAGGAGATGACGCCGACGCGCGGCGCGTCGTCACCGAAGAGGGACAGGATCCGCACCGCGGGGACCTCGGCCAGGCCTTCGCGGACCTTCGCGATCAGGTGCCGCTCGCGGGCGACCAGCGTGTCGAACCCGGCCTCGGTCAGCGCCCGGCAGGCGGAGGCGATGGAGTAGACGCCGATGACGTTCGGGGAGCCGGCCTCGTGGCGGGCCGCGGTGGTGTGCCACTCGACGTCCACGCCGCCGTCCTCGCGCCGGGCGACCTTGCGGGAGGCCCCGCCGCCCGCGAGGTACGGCTCGGCCTCCTGGAGCCAGTCGGCCCGCCCGGCGAGCACGCCGGAGCCGAAGGGCGCGTACAGCTTGTGGCCGGAGAAGGCGACCCAGTCGACGTCGAGGTCCTGGACGGACACGGGGTGGTGCGGGGCGAGCTGGGCGGCGTCCAGGACGATCCGCGCGCCGTGGGCGTGCGCGGCGGCGGCGAGTTCCTTGACCGGCCACAGTTCACCGGTGACGTTGGACGCGCCGGTCACGCAGACCAGCGCGGGACCGTAGGGGTCGCGGTCGGCGAGCGCCCGCTCCAGCGTGGCGACGGCCTGGCCCGGGGTGCGGGGCGCGTTGAGGTAGGTGACCTCCGCGCCCCGCCACGGCAGCAGCGAGGCGTGGTGCTCGGTCTCGAAGACGAAGACCTGGCAGTCGGCGGGGAGGACCTGGCCGAGGAGGTTCAGCGAGTCGGTGGTGGACCGGGTGAAGACCACCTGGTCGGTGGGGCGGCAGTCGAGGAACTCGGCGACCGTGGCCCGGCTCTGCTCGAAGAGGTCGGTGGAGAGCTGCGAGAGGTATCCGGCTCCGCGGTGCACGCTGCCGTAGTACGGGGCGTAGGCGGCCACGTCGTCCCAGACGCGCTGCAGGGCCGGGGCGCTGGCCGCGTAGTCGAGGGCCGCGTAGGTGACTTCGCCGCCGGTGACGAGCGGCACGGTGACGTCCCGGCCGAGCACCTGGAGCGGCTCGGCACAGGCCGCGTCACAAGCGGCGTCGGCGGTGGTGGTGGCAGCGGCGTTCAGGGATGCGGACATGGCGGTATCTCCCGGCAGGCAGGGGTGAATGGCTTCAAGTGGCCCGTACGCGGCCGGGTGCGGCGGGGTACGGGAAAGCCCCGGGAGACGGTGGGGTGCGTCGAAGGTACCGAGGGGTACGCGGACAGGACCCTGTTTCCGGGGGTGAAGAAGGGGCGAGTCGCCCTATCGCATTCGCTTGCTCACGGAAAAACGCTCCTCTAGAGACCAGGACCCCTGGAATCGAGGGATCCGCGCTTGCCGTAAGCCTCGCTGCCTACGGCCTGGTCATCACCCGGGGCACCCCGCCACGGAAGGAGGGTTGCCGGACAGCAAGCCGGGGCCTAAACGCTGTCACTCGTGACCTGGTCAGCATCCTGCCACAAGATCCGGCACGCACAAGCCCCGGTCCGCATGTCGGAACCGGGGCCTGACGCAAAACCACCTCGCAGGGTTACGCGTTGCTGGCCTTCACCCAGCGGTCCAGCGCCGCCAGGGCCGCGCCCGAGTCCACCGACTCGGCCGCGCGGACGATGCCGGCGGCCAGTTGCTCCTCCAGGGTGCCGGTGCCCGGGTCCAGGGCCACCAGGGCGGCCGCGGAGTTGAGCAGGACGGCGTCGCGGACCGGTCCGGTCTCCCCCGCCAGCAGGCGGCGGGCCACGTCCGCGTTGTAGGCGGGGTCCGCGCCCCGCAGCGCGGAGACGTCGACCAGCGGGATGCCGATGTCGCGTGGGTCGAAGGCCTGCTCGGCGACCTTGCCGTCGCGCACCCACCACACCCGGGAGGTCGCCGTGGTGGTCAGTTCGTCGAAGCCGTCGTCGCCCCGGAACACCAGCGCGGAGGAGCCGCGCTCGGCGAGGACTCCCGCCACGATGGGGGCCATCCGGGGGTCGGCGACCCCGGTCGCCTGGGACCGTACCCGCGCGGGGTTGGTCAGCGGGCCCAGCACGTTGAAGGTGGTGCGGATGCCCAGTTCCTTACGGGCGGTGGCCGCGTACCGCAGCGCCGGGTGGAACTTGACGGCGAAGCAGAAGGTGATGCCCGCCTCCTCCGCGACCTCGACCACCCGGGCGGGGCTCAGGTCGAGGTTGACGCCGAGCTTCTCCAGGACGTCCGAGGCGCCGCTGGAGGAGGAGGCGGCGCGGTTGCCGTGCTTGACGACCTTGGCGCCCGTACCGGCGACGACGATGGCGGACATCGTCGAGATGTTGACCGTCTTGGCGCCGTCGCCGCCGGTGCCGACGATGTCGACCGTGCGGCCCGGGACCTCGATCAGGTTGGCGTGTTCGTACATGGTCCGCACGAGGCCGTTGATCTCCGCCACGGTCTCGCCCTTGGCCCGCAGCGCGACCACGAAGCCCGCGATCTGGGCGTTGGTGGCCTCGCCGCGCATGATCCGGTCCATCGCCCACGCCGTGTCGTCCGCGCCGAGGTCGCGGCCGTCGAGAAGGGCGTCCAGTACGGCCGGCCAGGTACGGGCCGCCACGCTGTCGCCGCCTGCCGGGGTCACAACGTTCATGGTCCGCTCCTGATGGTCCACAGTCGATGGGTGAGGCCCCAGCCTATCCAGGCGGAGCGGACGGCAAAGAGCCCCGTCCAGTGACTGGACGGGGCTCTTGCCGTGGCGACGCGAAGACTGACCGAAATCAGTCGGTCATGCGGAGTCAGTGGTGGCCGTGGCCGCTCTGGATCTCCTTGTACTCCTCCGCCGTGGGCTTCGGAATCTGGTTGTTCTCGCCGTAGAAGCCCTTGCTGAGCTTCGCACGGAGCTTCTCCAGGGCCTTCACCTTGCGCTCGACACCGTTCTCGTCGACCGTCGGGCCGATCTCGATCGGCTTGTACTGCTCGTACGAGGTGAGCGTGTGCAGCTTGCCCTGCGAGAGCGGCTCGTGGACCTCGACGAACTCACCGTGCGGCAGGCGCTTGATGATGCCGGTCTCGCGACCGTGCAGCACCTTGTCCCGGTCCCGGCGCTGGAGGCCGAGGCAGATCCGCTTGGTGGCGATGAAGGCGAGGACCGGGACGGCGAAGAAGCCGATCCGGACGAACCAGGTGATCGAGTTGATCGACAGGTGGAAGTACTGGGCGAACATGTCGTTGCCGCCGCCGATGAGGAGCACGATGTACTCCGCGATCCAGGCGACACCGAACGCCGTGCGGGTCGGGACGTTGCGCGGGCGGTCCAGGATGTGGTGCTCGCGCTTGTCCCCGGTGACCCAGGACTCGATGAACGGGTAGATGGCGATCGAGGAGAGCACCAGCGGGAAGAGCAGCAGCGGGATGAACACGCCCAGGACCAGCGTGTGGCCCCAGAGGTTGATCTCCCAGCCCGGCATCGCGCGGATGAGGCCTTCCGGCATGCCCATGTACCAGTCGGGCTGCGCACCGGTGGACACGTGGTCCGGGCGGTACGGGCCGATGGCCCAGATCGGGTTGATCGAGGCGATCGCCGCGATGGCCGCGATGACACCGAAGACCAGGAAGAAGAAGCCTCCGGCCTTGGCCATGTAGACCGGCAGCAGCGGCATGCCGACGACGTTGTTGTTCGTCTTGCCGGGGCCCGCGAACTGGGTGTGCTTGTGGTAGAAGACCAGGATCAGGTGGGCCACCAGCAGGCCCATCATGATGCCGGGCAGCAGCAGGATGTGCACCGAGTAGAACCGGGAGACGAAGTCGCCGCCCGGGAACTCCCCGCCGAACAGGAACATCGACAGGTACGTGCCGACGACCGGGACGGACAGGATGGCGCCCTGCATGAAGCGGACACCGGTACCCGACAGCAGGTCGTCCGGCAGCGAGTAACCGGTGAAACCGGTGAACATGCCGAGGAACAGCAGCAGGAAGCCGAAGACCCAGTTGACCTCACGCGGCTTGCGGAACGCACCGGTGAAGAACACGCGCATCATGTGCACGACCATCGCGGCGACGAAGATCAGCGCCGCCCAGTGGTGGATCTGGCGGATCAGCAGACCGCCGCGCACGTCGAAGCTGATGTCCAGGGTCGAGGCGAAGGCCTCGGACATCTGGACGCCCTGCATCGGCACGTACGAGCCGTGGTACACGACCTCGTTCATGCTCGGGTGGAAGAACAGCGTCAGGTACACACCCGTGAGGATGATGATGATGAAGCTGTAGAGGCAGATCTCACCGAGCATGAAGGACCAGTGGTCCGGGAAGATCTTGCGCATGTTGGCCTTGGCGAGGCCGTAGATGCCCAGGCGGCCGTCCGCCCAGTCCGCTACGCGCTCGCCGGCAGGCGCTTTGCGCTCCGTCGTTTCAGTGGCAGTGCTCATCCGCGCTCCCAGAATGCAGGACCGACGGGCTCTTCGAAGTCGCCGTGCGCTTCGAGGAAGCCATCGCTGTTCACGCCGATGCGCAGCTGCGGAAGCGCGTGACCAGCGGGACCGAAGATGACGCGGGCGCCGTCGGAGAGGTCGAAGGTGGACTGGTGGCACGGGCAGAGCACGTGGTGCGTCTGCTGCTCGTACAGGCTGATCGGGCAGCCGACGTGGGTGCAGATCTTCGAGTAGGCCACGATGCCCTCGTGGGACCACTCCAGTTCCTGCTTGTCCTTGATGTCCTCCGGCTTGATGCGGACGATCATCAGGGCAGCCTTGGCGATCTGCGTCTGGAAGTCGTGCTGGTCCTCCTCCAGGCCCTCGGGCATGGCGAAGGTGAGCGACCCGACGATGATGTCCTCGGGACGCAGCGGCTCCATCGTGTTGGAGTTGATGAGCAGCTTGCCCTTGGCCCACAGGGTCTTGCGGAGCTTGTCCTCGGGCAGCGGGCCCAGGTCGCGCAGGATCACGACGGCGGACAGCGGCAGCATGGCCAGCGCGCCCAGCATCGTGTTGCGGATCAGGGGACGCCGGCCGATGGCCGACTCGCTGGCGCCGTCGGCGAAGTCCTTGAGGACCTGCGCCTTGACCTCCGGCGGAGCGGCGATCTCGTGCCGCTCGGCGGCGACCTCGACGTCGGACATCAGGGTGCGGGCCCAGTGGACCGCGCCCGCGCCGATGCAGAAGAGCGCCGTGCCCAGGGTCATGCCGAGGGCGAAGTTGAGCGCGCTCACCTTCCCGATGGGGAAGATGAACACGATCTTGTCGACCGGCAGGGTCACGTACGAGGCGATGAAGCCGACCGTGGCCAGCATCGACAGCGTGAACAGCATCGCGACCGTGCGCTCGGAGCGCTTGGCCGCCCGCTCGTCGATGTCCTGGATACGGGGCTTGTGGGCCGGCAGGCCCGGGTCGGCGAACGGGTCGTCCGCCACTGCCACGCCACCGTGGTGCGCGTCGCCCTGCTCGCTCGGCAGGTGCTTCTCTTCGGGAATGTCTTGGCTACTCATGACTTCTTGGCCTTAGCGGTGTGGGCCGCGACCCAGACGGCGACAGCGATCAGCGCACCCAGTCCGAAGATCCAGCCGAAGAGGCCCTCGGACACGGGGCCGAGGCCACCGAGCTTGAGGCCGCCGGGGCTGTTCGACTTCTCGCCGTTCACGTTCTGGAGGTACGCGATGATGTCCTTCTTCTGCTTCTCCGGCATGGTGCTGTCGGGGAAGGAGGGCATGTTCTGCGGGCCGGTGAGCATGGCCTCGTAGATGTGCTTCGGCTCGACGCCCTCAAGGTTGGGGGCGTACTTGCCGTGCGTCAGCGCGCCGCCCTCACCGGTGAAGTTGTGGCACTGCGCGCAGTTGTTGCGGAACAGTTCGCCACCCGCGGCGATGTCCGCGCCCGCCGGGTCGTACTGCTTCCCGGTCGGCGTGATCGGACCGGCACCGAGGGACGCGATGAACGCGGCCAGCTGGTCGGTCTGCGCCTGGGTGTAGATGACGGGCTTCTTCGGCACCTGAGCGCCGGGCTGCTGGGCGGGCATACGGCCCGAGCTCACCTGGAAGTCGACGGCCGCGGAGCCGACACCCACCAGGCTCGGGCCGTCAGAGGAACCCTGGCCGCCGGTCCCGTGGCAGCTTGCGCAGCCCACGGCGTAGAGCTTCTTGCCCTCCTCGATGGCGAGGGACTGGGAGGTTTCGTCGGCCTGCGCATTGCCCGCGGGCGCGAAGGCGGCGTACAGCCCCCCAGTGACCGCCAGGGCGAAGAGTAGAACGACGACCGCCGCCAGCGGATGGCGTCGTCGTGCGGAGAGCTTTTTCACGGATTACCCCGGTGTCAGGATCTTCTGCGTCGGTGTGTCTGGATGGAGTGCCGGGTCGGGCCCGGCGACGTGTTCGCTACTTGATCAGGTAGATCGTGGCGAAGAGGCCGATCCAGACGACATCGACGAAGTGCCAGTAGTAGGACACGACGATGGCCGACGTGGCCTGTTCGTGGGTGAACCTCTTGGCCGCGTACGTCCGGCCGAGGACCAGGAGGAAGGCGATGAGGCCGCCCGTCACGTGCAGCCCGTGGAAGCCGGTGGTCAGGTAGAACACCGAGCCGTACGGGTCTGACGAGAGACTCAGGCCATCCTTCTTGACCAGCTCGGTGTACTCGAACACCTGGCCGCCAATGAAGATCGCACCCATGATGAACGTGATGATGAACCACGTCCGGAGCTTCTTCACGTCACCGCGCTCGGCTGCGAATACGCCGAGCTGGCAGGTGAGCGAGGAAAGCACCAGGACCGTGGTGTTCGTCGCCGAGAAGGGCAGGTTCAAGGCCTCGGCCTGTTCCGCCCAATGCTCGGCGCCCATCACTGATCTCAGGGTGAAGTACATCGCGAAGAGGGCCGCGAAGAACATCAGCTCGGAACTCAACCAGATGATCGTTCCGACGCTGACGAGGTTCGGCCTGTTGACCGTCGGGTGCGCGTGCCCGGTATCTACTGTCGTTGCTGTCGCCACGACCGACATTATGTCGGTCGCTTATCCCGCCCTCACCCCGGGGGGTGCCGTTCGGAGTGTCCGGGGCGTGTGCAAGGCCCGAACGGCCCATCAGAGGCCCCTGCGAACCGATGTTGACAGGGTGTCGGACGGAGTAGCATCCGCGACATCATCAACGTGATTCATGTGACACGTGGAGGAACGAAATGCGGGCGACTGCGCGGGTTCTGGTCTACAGCGATGACGCCAACACCCGGGAGCAGGTGCGGCTGGCGTCCGGGCGCAGGCCCGCAGCGGACCTGCCGCCGGTGGAGTTCCTGGAGTGCGCCACCATGGACGCCGTCCTCAAGGAGCTGGACGCGGGCGGCATCGACGCCTGTGTGCTGGACGGTGAGGCCGTACCGGCCGGGGGCATGGGCGTGTGCCGGCAGATCAAGGACGAGATCTTCCGGTGTCCCCCGGTGCTGCTGCTGATCGGGCGCCCGCAGGACGCCTGGCTGGCCACCTGGAGCCGCGCCGACCGGGCGGTGACCCTGCCGGTCGACCCGGTGGACTTCCCCGAGGCCCTGGCCGACGTACTGCGGACGCGGCTGTCCGTGAGCGCCTGAGGCACCTGAAGCACCCGGTCATCGCGCCAACGGCCCCTGGAGCCCTTCTACGGGCTTCCAGGGGCCGTTGTGCGTCTGGCGCGGCCCGGTTCCGGGCGTGTCCGGTGTGATCCGACGGTGCCTCAGACCTGGGGGCGCAGCCGGGCGGCGTCGACGGGACTGCGCCCGTCCTGGGTGCCCTTGAGCAGGGCGCTGCCCTCGCGCCACTCCTTCCAGTCCAGGTTCCAGTCGCCGTAGCCGTTGCCGAAGGGGTCCATGTCCTCGCCGATGCTGTTGATCACACGGACGATGTCGCCCTCGCTGATGTTCTCGTAGAACCAGGCGGCGTTGCCGGTGCTCATGCCGGTGCAGCCGTGGCTGACGTTCTCGTAGCCCTGGGAGCCGACGGACCACGGCGCGGCGTGCACGTATTCACCGCTCCAGGTCACCCGGGTGGCGTAGTACACGGGGAGGTTGTAGTACTCGCTGCCGCCGATGCCGACGGTGTCTCCGCGCATTTGGACGTAGTACTGCTTGCCCAGCACGACCTTGACGCCGTTGCGGGTGGAGAAGCCGGGCTTTCCGGTGGTGACCGGAATGGTGTTGATCACTTCTCCGTTGCGCTTGAAGGTCAGGTAGTGCGAGGAGGCGTCGGTGGTGACCTCGACGCGGTCGCCGATCTCCAGCGTGAGCGACTTGGCGGCGGCGCCGTAGAGCCCGTCGGCGATCTTGACGCCCTCCAGGTTGCTCCGTACGGAGACGGTGGTGTTGGCGGGCCAGTAGTCCTTGGGCCGGAAGTGGAGCTTCTTGTCGTCCACCCAGTGCCAGGCGCCCTGGACGTTGTCGGGGGCGTCCACGATCAGGCCCCGTTCGATGACGGCGCGGGCGGCCTTGTCCTTGACCGGTTCGGTCAGTTCGGCCGTCAGGGGCTGGCCGACTCCGTATTTGCCCGCCTCCGGGCCGAATTCGACGTGGACGACCTTCTTGGCCGGGGTGGTCTCGAAGCTCAGCGTGCGCTGCCCCTGGGCGCCGCGTTCGTCCTCCGTGCCCACGATGACGGTGTAGCGGACGCCCGCGGCCATCGGCGCGGTGCTGTGCCAGCGGTCGCCCTTGGCGGAGAGTTCGCCCGCGAGGCGGCGGCCGTGGGTGTCGACGGCGCTCACGTCGGTGATCCGGCCGTCGCCCTTCTTGGCGGTGACCTCCAGCGGGCGGTCGGGGTCGACGGGGCGGCCGCCCGACGCTTGGTTGAAGGCGACCTCGTCGCCCGCGTCGTAGGGGCGGGCAGACAGCGGGTTGGTGTCGCCGGACCCGCATGCGGTGGCGCCGGCCCCGAGGGACGCGACCAGCAGGGAGCAGCCGATTACCGTCCAAAGACGCGGTGAGTGGTTCATGAGACCACGCTATGAAGATATGACAATTACGGCGCGCGGGGTGACTGCAAACGAGGGGCCCGGACTCCTCTTGACGAGGTGTCCGGGCCCCAAGTGGGTTACGCGCGGTGCTGCCGTCCTACTGGTTGGCGTTCTCGCCCCGGTAGTACTCGTACACCCAGCCCCACAGACCGATCAGGATCAGCGGCGCGGAGAAGTACATCAGCCACCAGCCGAAGATGACGCCCATGAAGGCGAAGGCGCCACCGATGGCCAGCGAGAGCGGCTGCCAGCTGTGCGGGGAGAAGAATCCCAGCTCGCCGGCCTCGTCCGCGACATCGGCCTCCAGGTTGTCCTGGGCCATCTCGTCCACGCGCCGGGCCGTGAAGGCCAGGTAGTAGCCGATCATGACGCTCAGGCCGAAGGCCAGGAAGAGAGCGGTGGTTCCGACCGGTTCCTTCGACCACACGCCGTACACGACGGCCATGATCAGAATGAACAGGGAGAGCCAGAGGAACATCCTGCCCTGGATCTTCACTTGCCGGCCTCCTTGCCACCGGTGACCGCCTGGGGAGCCACGGCGTGGTCCGTCAGGTGGTCGAGGGCCGCGATCTCCGGGTGGTGCAGGTCGAACGCCGGGGATTCGGAACGGATCCGCGGCAGGGTGAGGAAGTTGTGCCGCGGCGGCGGGCAGGACGTCGCCCACTCCAGCGAGCGGCCGTAACCCCACGGGTCGTCGACCTCGACCTTCTTGCCGTACTTCGCCGTCTTCCAGACGTTGTACATGAAGGGGAGCATCGACAGGCCGAGCAGGAACGAGCTGATCGTCGAGATCGTGTTCAGCGCGGTGAAGCCGTCGGCGGCGAGGTAGTCCGCGTAACGACGCGGCATGCCCTCGGCACCCAGCCAGTGCTGCACCAGGAACGTGCCGTGGAAGCCCACGAACAGGGTCCAGAAGGTGATCTTGCCCAGGCGCTCGTCCAGCATCTTGCCCGTGAACTTCGGCCACCAGAAGTGGAAGCCGGAGAACATCGCGAAGACCACGGTGCCGAAGATGACGTAGTGGAAGTGCGCGACGACGAAGTACGAGTCGGAGACGTGGAAGTCCATCGGGGGCGAGGCCAGGATGACGCCGGTCAGACCACCGAAGGTGAAGGTGATCAGGAAGCCGACTGCCCAGAGCATCGGGGTCTCGAAGGACAACGAGCCCTTCCACATGGTGCCGATCCAGTTGAAGAACTTCACACCGGTCGGTACCGCGATCAGGAAGGTCATGAACGAGAAGAACGGCAGCAGCACACCACCGGTGACGTACATGTGGTGGGCCCACACGGTCACCGAGAGGCCGGCGATCGCGATCGTCGCGGCGATCAGGCCGATGTAACCGAACATCGGCTTGCGCGAGAAGACCGGGATCACTTCGGAAATGATCCCGAAGAAGGGCAAGGCGATGATGTACACCTCTGGGTGTCCGAAGAACCAGAAGAGGTGTTGCCACAGCAACGCGCCGCCGTTGGCCGCGTCGAACACATGCGCACCGAACTTGCGGTCGGCCTCCAGCGCGAAGAGCGCGGCGGCGAGCACCGGGAAGGCGAGCAGGACCAGAACACCGGTCAGCAGCACGTTCCAGACGAAGATCGGCATGCGGAACATCGTCATGCCGGGGGCGCGCATGCAGATGATCGTGGTGATGAAGTTGACCGAACCGAGGATCGTGCCGAAGCCGGAGAAGGCCAGACCCATGATCCACATGTCGGCGCCGATGCCCGGCGAGCGGACGGCGTCCGACAGCGGGGAGTAGGCGAACCAGCCGAAGTCGGCGGCACCCGAGGGGGTGACGAAGCCGGCCACCGCGATGGTCGAACCGAAGAGGTACAGCCAGTACGCGAACATGTTCAGCCGCGGGAACGCCACGTCGGGCGCGCCGATCTGCAGCGGCATGATCCAGTTCGCGAAGCCGGCGAACAGCGGGGTGGCGAACATCAGCAGCATGATCGTGCCATGCATGGTGAACGCCTGGTTGAACTGCTCGTTCGACATGATCTGCGTGCCCGGACGGGCCAGCTCGGCGCGCATGAAGAGCGCCATGATCCCGCCGATGATGAAGAACACGAACGACGTGACCAGGTACATCGTGCCGATGGTCTTGTGGTCGGTCGTGGTCATCCACTTCACGACCACATTGCCCGGCTGCTTGCGCCGTACCGGCAGCTCGTTCTCATACGAGTCCGCGGCGGCACCCTGCGGCTGGTTGAGGATGCTCACAGTTTGTTCACCTCAGCGTTGCGGGCCGGGTCGGTCTGCTTGATGCCGGCCGGGAGGTAACCGGTCTGCCCCTTCTCCGCCAGCTCCTTCAGGTGCGCCTGGTACGCCTCCGGGGAGACGACCTTGACGTTGAAGAGCATCCGGGAGTGGTCGACGCCGCAGAGCTCGGCGCACTTGCCCATGAAGGTGCCCTCTTGGGTCGGGGTGACCTCGAAGACGTTGGTGTGGCCCGGGATGACGTCCTGCTTGAACAGGAAGGGGACCACCCAGAAGGAGTGGATGACGTCGTTGGACGACAGGATGAAGCGGACCTTCTCGCCCTTGGGGAGCCAGAGGGTCGGACCCGGGTTCTTGGTGTCCGGGTTGCGCGAACCAGGAACGCCCTTGTCGTAGACGCCCTCGGAACCTGCCGGGAAGTCCTTGGTGTAGCGGTCCGGGAGGGAGGCCAGTTCCTTCGGAACCGTGCCCGCCTTGGGGGTCGCCGCGTCGCCGTCGACGTTCTCGACGTAGTTGAAGCCCCAGCTCCACTGGAAGCCGATCACGTTGATCGTGTGCGTCGGCTTCGCGGAGAGGGACAGCAGCTTCGACTCGTCACGCGCGGTGAAGTAGAACAGCACCGAGACGATGATGAGCGGGACCACGGTGTACAGCGCCTCGATCGGCATGTTGTACCGGGTCTGCGGCGGAACCTCGATCTTCGTCCGGCTGCGCCGGTGGAAGATGACGCTCCAGATGATCAGACCCCAGACCAGGACGCCCGTGATGAGAGCGGCCGCCCACGACCCCTGCCACAGGGAGAGGATGATCGGCGCCTCTTTGGTGACCGGATCCGGCATACCGAGGTTGGGGAAGTCTTTATATGAATACGAGCAACCAGTGGCGGTCGCCAGGACCACGCCCGCAGTCAGCGCCTGCAGCAGCTTCCGCCGCATCGGGCGCCGCGGCGAGCGGTCGGAGCCGTAGGGACTCACGTAGCGCCTTCCCGAGAGTCTCGGCCCGCGCGGTCGGCCGCGGCCGTGTTCGGGTCGGTCGCCGGCCCTGACGCAGGCAGGGGTTTGGATGTTTATGCGGACCAAACCCTACTGGACGCTATTTGGGGTCGCGCGGGGAGGGTGCCCAACGCGCCGCTACTGCCCCCGAAGGGGTGGCTCCGCCGTACGGGGGAAGGTCCGTCTGCCCCTGAATGGCGGTGTCCGGAGGCTATCTGACGGGCCCTGACCTCGGGGGACGTCCGCCCGCGCGGGCCCTGCGGATAGCGTGAGCGGATGCCGTACTTCGATGTCGCCTCCGCCGCTCCGCTGCACCCGGTCGCCCGGCAGGCCCTGCAGGCCGCGCTGGACGAGGGCTGGGCCGACCCCGCCCGGCTCTACCGGGAGGGCAGGCGGGCCCGGCTGCTGCTGGACGCGGCGCGGGAGGCCGCGGCCGAGGCGGTGGGGTGCCGTCCGGACGAACTCGTCTTCACTCCTTCGGGGACGCACGCCGTTCACGCGGGCATCGAGGGCGCCCTGGCGGGCCGTCGGCGCGTCGGAACGCACCTCGTGGTGTCCGCGGTCGAACACAGTTCTGTCCTCCATTCGGCGGCGGCAGTCGAGTCACGCGGAGGCGCGTTCACCGAAGTGCCGGTCGACCGCGGCGGCGCGGTCGACCCGGAGGTGTTCGAACGGGCGTTGCGGCCGGACACCGCGCTGGCCGCCCTGCAGTCCGCCAACCACGAGGTGGGGACGGTCCAGCCGGTGCCCGAAGTGGCCGAGCGCTGCCGGGCCGCGGGGGTGCCGCTGCTCGTCGACGCGGCGCAGTCGCTGCCGTGGGGGCCGGCGCCCGAGGGGTGGTCGCTGCTGGCCGCGAGCGCGCACAAGTGGGGCGGCCCGGCCGGAGTCGGCCTCCTCGCCGTCCGCAAGGGGGTCCGCTTCGCACCCCAAGGCCCCGGCGGGGAACGGGAGTCGGGCCGCTCCCCCGGCTTCGAGAACATCCCGGCCATCGTGGCCGCCGCGGCCTCGCTGCGCGCCGTACGGGCGGACGCCGCGGCCGAGTCGGAGCGGCTGCGGGTCCTCGTGGACCGGATCCGGCGACGCGTGGCCCGGCTGGTCCCGGACGTGGAAGTGGTCGGCGATCCGCTGCGGCGGCTGCCGCACCTGGTCACCTTCTCCTGCCTCTACGTCGACGGGGAGATCCTGCTGCACGAGCTGGACCGGGCCGGGTACTCGGTGTCGTCCGGGTCCTCCTGCACCAGCTCGACGCTCACCCCCAGCCATGTGCTCAAGGCGATGGGAGTGCTGTCGGAGGGCAACGTCCGGGTCTCGCTGCCGGCGGGCACGACCGCGGAGGACGTGAACGGCTTCCTGGACGTGCTGCCGGGGGTGGTGGCGGGCGTACGGGCCCGGCTCGGCGTGTCGCCGGCGCCGGCGCCGGCCGCGGCGGGCCCGGTGGACTCCCTCGTGGTCGACGCGCTCGGGATGCGGTGTCCGCAGCCGGTGATCGAGCTGGGCAACGCGATCGGGGGCGTGGCGGTCGGCGGGACGGTGACGGTCCTGTCGGACGACGAGGTGGCCCGGCTGGACATCCCGGCCTGGTGCGCGATGCGCGGCCAGCAATACCTGGGCGAAGCCCCTGGCCCCGGCGGCGTGGGGGTCGCGTACACGGTGCGAAGGGTGGTGTGAGGGGGCCGGTGCCGCTGGCGCTGGCACTGCGCGGGCCCGGGTGGCGCTCCGGCGCGGGCGGGCCGCTGGCGCTGCGGGCGCGGGTCCGGGTGCCGATGGCGCTGCGGGCGCGGGTGGGCCGCTGCGCGGGCGGGTCCGGGTGCCGCTGCGCTGGGCCTCTGTTGCCTCCGGCGGCGCCTCAAACGCCGGCGAGGCTGAGATCGGGCCGAGGTCACCCGGAGGGCAAAACCCAGCCCGCGCGGCACGTCCCCAGCCCCGCCCGGCGCTTACCCCAGCCTGCCCGGCGCTTGAGGGCGTCTTCAGCCGCCCGGCGGTTGACGGCACACCCAGCCCGACCGGCGCATACCCCAGCCCGCCCGGCGCTTGAGGGCATCCTCAGCCCGCCCGGCGCTTGAGGGCACACCCATCCCGACCAGCGCTTACCCCAGCCTGCCCGGCGATTGAGGGCACACCCATCCCGACCAGCGCATACCCCAGCCCGCCCGGCGATTGAGGGCATCTTCAGCCCGCCCGGCGATTGAGGGCGTCCTCAGCCTGCCCGGCGATTGAGGGCAGGCTGAGGGGCGGGGGCGGAGGGGGCTCCGCCCCCGGGGGTCAGGACAGGTGGGCCTGGACTTCGGCGGCGGCCTCGTCGCCGTAGGCCTTGGCGAAGCGCTCCATGAAGTGGGCACGGGCCAGGGTGTACTCCTGGGTGCCCAGCGTCTCGATGACCAGCGTCGCGAGCATGCAGCCGACCTGCGCCGCCCGCTCCAGCCCGACCCCCCAGCCCAGCCCCGTGAGGAATCCCGCACGGAAGGCGTCGCCGACACCCGTCGGGTCGACCTTCGCGGTCTCCTCGGGGCAGCCGACCACGATCGGGTCGTGACCGACGCGCTCGATCTTCACGCCGTTCGAGCCGAGCGTGGTGACCCGGGTGCCGACCTTGGCCAGGATCTCCGCGTCGGTCCAGCCGGACTTCGACTCGATGAGGCCCTTCTCGTACTCGTTCGAGAAGAGGTACGTCGCGCCCTCCATGAGGGTGCGGATGTTCTCGCCGTCCATGCGGGCGATCTGCTGCGAGAAGTCGGCGGCGAAGGGGATCCCCCGCGTCTGGCACTCCTCGGTGTGGCGCAGCATCGCCTCGGGGTCGTCGGCGCCGATCAGGACGAGGTCCAGGCCGCCCACGCGGTCGGCGACGGCCTTCAGCTCGATCAGCCGGGCCTCGCTCATGGCGCCGGTGTAGAAGGAGCCGATCTGGTTGTGGTCGGCGTCCGTGGTGCACACGAAGCGCGCGGTGTGCAGCACCTCGGAGATCCGTACGGACTCGGTGTCCACGCCGTGGCGGTCGAGCCAGGCGCGGTATTCGTCGAAGTCGTAGCCGGCGGCGCCGACGAGGACCGGGCGGCTGCCGAGCTGCCCCATACCGAAGCAGATGTTCGGGCCGACCCCGCCGCGTCGCACGTCGAGGTTGTCGACGAGGAAGGAGAGGGAGACCGTGTGCAGCTGGTCCGCGACCAGCTGGTCGGCGAAGCGGCCGGGGAAGGTCATGAGGTGGTCGGTGGCGATGGAGCCGGTGACTGCGATGCGCACGGCGTGGATGCTCCTGCGAGGGGCGGCAAGGGGACAGTCAAAGCTACCCGGTCGACGGCGAACGGCCGACCGGCCGAAACTACCCCGTAGTAGGTCTTTCTTCGCACCGAGACTGCTGCTTACGGTGCCGTCATGACCTACACGGATGGCTTCGGGTACCCGCAGTACACCGCTCCCGAGCGGACCACGGAAGTCTCTCGTCAGCCAGGATTCGTCCGGCTTCTGGGCGACTGTGCCCGGATGGCCCCCCACTGGTCGGTCCCGGCGGGCCCCCGCCCGGCCCGGGTGGCGCCCTCGCAGATCCACGGGGTGAGCGTGCCGCCCGCCTCCGCGCGGCTCATCGCCTCCACCGCGCAGTACGGATACTGACTCACCCGAAGGTCCGGGGAACCGGTTCCGCTCCTGTTCCGTCCCACTCGCATCACGACGGCGAGGCAGGCAAAGGAGCGATGCGGTGACCACCGAGCATTCCGGTCCGACTGACAACACCGAACCGGCCGCAGTGACCGAGGTGGCCGAAGCGGCGGTGCGGCCGGGCGGCGCCCGACGGCGTCCCCGCTGGGCCGTCGCCTCGGTCGCGGCCGCCGTGCTGCTCGCCGGGGGCGGCACGGCGTACTGGGCGTCCACGGCCTACGGCGGCACCGGCACCGGCGCCGCGGAGGCGTCCATGTCCGCGCGCGACGCGGGCCGGGCGGCCTCCCCCGGCTCCCCGGGTTCCGTCGGCCCCTCCGCTCCCGGCATCGCCCCGGGGGAACCGGATCCGTCCGGCTCCGGGGTGACCTACCGGGCCGACGGCCCCCTCCCGCAGGGTCCGGCCAGCGCGCCGTCCTTCGCGGCGGGCGGTGACGTGACCGAGGCCGAGGTGGCCCGGCTCGCGACGGCCCTCGGCATCTCGGGCACCCCGCGGCACGAGGGCGATTTCTGGCAGGCGGGTGTGGTCGGCGACCCGTCCGGGCCTCGCCTCCAGGTGACCCTCAAGGCGCCCGGGACCTGGAACTTCACCCGGCACCTCGCGGGCGGCTCGGACAACTGCGTGCGCGGCAAGGACACCTGCGGGCCCGCCACCCTCCCCGGCGGCGACGGCGCACAGGCCCCGGCGGCGGGCCAGGCACCCGCATCCGGTACGGCGGCCGGTCCCGCCTCCCCCGCGGGCACTGCGGTGAGCGAGGAGGCGGCGAAGGCCGCGGCGGCTCCGCTGCTCGCGGCGGCGGGCCAGGACGGCGCGAAGCTGGACGCCCGGCAGGTCCGCGGCTCGGTGCGGGTGGTGACCGCGGACCCGGTGGTCGGCGGGCTGCCCACGCAAGGCTGGCAGAGCACGGTGAGCGTGGGCCCGGACGGCCAGGTGGTGGCGGGGACCGGCGAGCTGAAGGCGCCCGTACGGTCCGCCGAGCAGCCGGTGGTCGGCGCGAAGGAGGCCCTGGACCGGCTGAACGCCGCCTCGGGCGGTGGCTCCGGCACCGGGCCGGGCGGGTGCGCGACGTCCGTACCGCTGGAGCCGGACACGGCGGTCGGGCCGACCGACACCCTGCCGTGCAACCCGGAGCCGCGCCCGATGAAGCCGCCGCGTACGGAGACGGTCCGCTCGGCGGTGCTGGGTCTGGCCGCGGGGACCGTGGACGGTGGCCGCGGGCTGGTGCCCGCATGGCTCTTCGAGGTGGCGGGCAACGGGGGCGGCGCCGCTCGTACGGTGTCCCAGCCCGCCGCGCGGGACGGAGCCACCGCGCCGCAGCCGGGCCGTACGGTGCCCGGGTTCTCGTACTCCGGGGCGGACCGGAAGCTGACGGTGAACTTCTGGGGCGGGGCGTGCAGTACGTACGCCGCCGAGGCCCGGGAGAGCGCCGAGGCGGTGACGGTGAAGATCACCGACACTCCGACGAACCCGGGCGGGGCCTGCATCATGCTCGCCAAGGAGATGTCGGTGACGGTGACGCTGGAGCAGCCGCTGGGCAACCGGAAGGTGGTCGACGGGACCACGGGCAAGCCGCTGCCCCGGCAGTAGGCGGACACGTACGGGCGCGTACGCCAGAGGGGGCCCACGACAGAGGGGCCCTGCCGTCAGTCCGACGGCAGGGCCCCTCTGTCACGTGTGTCACACGTCAGGGTTTAGCTGAACGAGTCACCGCAGGCGCAGGAACCCGTGGCGTTCGGGTTGTCGATCGTGAAGCCCTGCTTCTCGATCGTGTCGACGAAGTCGATGGACGCGCCGTGCAGGTACGGGCTGCTCATCCGGTCCGTGACGACCTTGACGCCGTCGAAGTCCTTGACCACGTCACCGTCGAGGGAGCGCTCGTCGAAGAAGAGCTGGTAGCGCAGGCCGGAGCAGCCGCCGGGCTGGACGGCGACGCGGAGCGCCAGGTCCTCGCGGCCTTCCTGCTCCAGCAGGGTCCTGACCTTCTCGGCGGCGGCGTCGGACAGGAGGATGCCGTCGCTCACAGTGGTCTTTTCGTCCTGAACGGACATCTGCATTCACTCCCGAAGTGGGCGGCTTCCCGGCGGGGGCAGGGAAACGTCGGACTCTTGCCGTCGGTGGCAACGAGCGCGGCCGCCGATTCATTCCGGGTCCGGCGCTTGTTCCAGATATTCATGCTCGCACACCGGCGCGCCGGGGCGGGCCCCCTGAGGGCCGCCGGGCGAATGCGTCACATCGACACTATCGGCATCGTCAAAGTGACGTGAAGCGGCTATCATAGATAACGTCAAATAGACGAGAAGTCGCAGTGAGTTCGCAGTGAGTCCCTCGGACGTCTCTCTTCAGAAGTCCCTTGTCGCAGAACAGAAAGGGTGCGTGTCGTGACCACCGCCCAGCCTTTGGACGTCCAGCCGACGCCCCTTGCCCTGCTGCTGCTCGGCCGCGAGGCCGACCCCAAGAGCGAGCGCGGGGTGGAGTGCCCCGGCGACCTGCCCTCGCCGTCGGACCCGAACCTCGTGGCGCGCGCCCGCGCGGCCAAGGAGAAGCTCGGGGACAAGGTCTTCATCCTCGGCCACCACTACCAGCGTGACGAGGTCATCGAGTTCGCCGACGTCACCGGCGACTCGTTCAAGCTGGCCAAGGACGCGGCCGCCAAGCCGGAGGCCGAGTACATCGTCTTCTGCGGCGTCCACTTCATGGCCGAGTCCGCGGACATCCTGACCACGGACGACCAGAAGGTCGTCCTGCCGGACCTGGCCGCGGGCTGCTCCATGGCCGACATGGCCACCGCCGAGCAGGTCGCGGAGTGCTGGGACGTGCTGACCGAGTCCGGCATCGCCGACGTCACGGTGCCTGTCTCGTACATGAACTCCTCCGCCGACATCAAGGCCTTCACCGGCAAGCACGGCGGCACGATCTGTACGTCGTCCAACGCGAAGCGGGCCCTGGACTGGGCCTTCGAGCAGGGCGAGAAGGTCCTCTTCCTCCCGGACCAGCACCTGGGCCGCAACACCGCCGTCCGCGACATGGGCATGTCGCTGGACGACTGCGTCCTGTACAACCCGCACAAGCCGAACGGCGGCCTGACCGTCGAGCAGCTGCGGAACGCCAAGATGATCCTGTGGCGCGGGCACTGCTCCGTGCACGGCCGCTTCTCGGTCGACTCGGTCAACGACGTGCGCGCCCGCATCCCCGGCGTGAACGTCCTGGTCCACCCGGAGTGCAAGCACGAGGTCGTCGCGGCGGCGGACTACGTCGGCTCCACCGAGTACATCATCAAGGCCCTGGAAGCGGCCCCGGCCGGCTCCAAGTGGGCCATCGGCACCGAACTGAACCTGGTCCGCCGCCTGGCGAACCGATTCGCCGCCGAGGACAAAGAAGTCGTCTTCCTCGACAAGACGGTCTGCTTCTGCTCCACGATGAACCGCATCGACCTCCCCCACCTGGTGTGGACCCTGGAGTCCCTGGCCGAGGGCAACCTCGTCAACCAGATCCAGGTGGACAAGGAGACCGAGAGCTTCGCGAAGCTCGCCCTGGAGCGCATGCTCGCCCTCCCGTAACCGGTCAACCGGTCCCCGGACACGCCGAAGGGCCGCCCCTCCCACGAGGTGCAGCCCTTCGCCGTTCGTACGGTCAGCGGCCCGGGTGGGCCGTTACGGCGTCCCGAGCTGGAAGGTCACGAAGCCCCCGTACCAGCCCGCCGCGACGCCCATGATCAGCAGGATCGGCGCCAGCGAGGTCCACTTGAGCCGGCTGAGCGGGATCGCCAGGGCGATCCACAGCGGGAAGGCCGGGAGCAGGTAGCGCGGCACGTTGGAGACGATCTGCTGGCTCGTGACGGTCGAGGCGATCGTCAGCAGGGTGAAGACGACCAGGACCAGCGGCGGCCGCAGCCGGAAGAACAGGATGAGCAGGACCGGCAGGACGATCAGCATCATGAGGCTGAAGAGGTCAGCGATGCCCCAGGCCCACAGGTAGTGGTAGCGGCCGATCATGATCTCGGGGATGGCCTTCAGCATGAACCGGCCACCGTCGAAGTAGTGCTCCCAGGCGCGCTGGATCTTGAAGTAGCCGCCGAGGTCGTTCATCTTGTAGCCCACCCAGAGGATGTAGCCGATGAACCCCCACGGGGCGATGAGCATGGCGGTCAGCGGGCGGGCGATCCCGTCCTTGCGCTGGAACAGGGCGATCAGCGCCGCCAGTCCGACCGCGCCGATGACCGCGGCCGCCGTCGGCCGGCTGAAGCCGCTGACCAGCGCGAGCACACCGGCCGGGATCCACTGCCGGGTCATGACGCAGTAGCAGGCCCAGGCCGCCAGGGCCACGAACAACGAGTCGGTGTAGACGGCCCATTCGACGCCGGAGCCGGGCAGCAGGCCCCACAGTCCGGCCGCGACGACGCCCGCCTTGGGCGAACTCATCAGCGAGACCACCGCGTAGATGCCCGCGGCGGCGAACAGGGACGCCAGCACCGATACGAGGATGCCCGCGCCGTAGACGCCGAGGCCGGTGACCTCCGACACGCCGCGCATCAGCCCCGGGTACAGCGGGAAGAACGCGGAGGAGTTCGGGACGGCCTCGATGCCGGGACCCAGCACCTGCGGGTGGTACCCCTTGGCGGCGATGTCCAGGTAGTACGCGCCGTCCCAGGTGCTCAGGACGTCCCACGGCCGGGCGCCGCCCCCGTTGCCGAGGGGCTTCTTGCGGTACTCCGCCGAGAAGTGCAGCAGGTACATGAAGAAGACGAACCCGCTCAGCTTCACCGTCGCGTAGACGCCGACGGCCGGGCCGAACCGGTTGGCGTGATGGCGCATCCACGACGCCGCGCCACCTGGCTTCTTCGCCGGCCGGCCCTGCTGACCCGACGGCCTCACGGTGTCCGTGGGCGGGGCGGATATCGCGCTCAACGTAGTCCTTAGCAGAGGGGATGGAGGGACCGGGCGGTCGGACCGGGCAGTCGGGCCGGGCCCCGAAATCCTACGTCATCGGACATTGGAGCCACCGCCGCGAAGGCCTCGCGAAGGCCGGGCGAACGGCTCGTACGGGCCTCCCGGCACCCTCCGGGAGGCCCGTACGACAGCGGCTCCCGAGACCAACGTGCAGGTCTCGGGAGCCGCTTGGGTGCCGCCGGTACGGTCAGACCTGGGCCGGGGTCTGGGACGGGGTTTCGGTGGGCGGGGTTGCCGGGAGGCGGGACGCGCGCTTCGCGGCGCGCTTGGCGGCGCGGCGCTCCTTGCGGAGTTCGATCATCGTGTAGATGGCCGGGACCAGGAGCAGGGTCAGCAGCGTGGAGCTGACC
Source organism: Streptomyces sp. NBC_00536 (assembly GCF_036346295.1). Lineage (NCBI taxonomy): Bacteria > Bacillati > Actinomycetota > Actinomycetes > Kitasatosporales > Streptomycetaceae > Streptomyces > Streptomyces sp. NBC_00536. The sequence goes on from NZ_CP107819.1 coordinate 2,324,798, forward strand.
AGGCCGCCGATGACCACCACCGCGAGGGGCTTCGAGATGAAGCCGCCCCCGCCGGTGACGCCGAGCGCCATCGGGAGCAGCGCGAAGATCGTCGCCAGGGCCGTCATCAGGATCGGGCGGAGCCGGTGGCGGCCGCCCTCGACGACGGCTTCGACGACGCCCAGGCCCTGGGCGCGGTACTGGTTGACCAGGTCGATCAGGACGATCGCGTTGGTCACCACGATGCCGATGAGCATCAGCATGCCGATCATCGCCGGGACGCCCATCGGGGTGCCGGTGAGGAGGAGCAGGCCGAGCGCGCCGGTCGCCGCGAAGGGGACCGAGACCAGCAGGATCAGCGGCTGGACGAGCGAGCGGAAGGTCGCGACCAGCAGCATGAACACGATCGCGATGGCCGCGAGCATGGCCAGGCCCAGGGAGCCGAAGGCGTCGCTCTGGTCGGAGGAGACGCCGCCGATGGTGGCCGTGGCCCCGGCGGGCAGGTCCAGGGCCTTGAGCTTGGCGGTGAGTTCGGTGCTGACCGCGCCGGTGTTGTCGCCGTTCGGCTTGGCCGTGATGGTGGCGGCGCGGGCGCCGTCGATCCGGGTCATCGCGACCGGGCCGGGGACCACCTTGACGTCGGCGATGTCGCCGAGCTTGACCGGGCCGACGGGCAGGGCCTGGAGGTCGGCGAGGGTCTTGGCGGGCTGCGCCGAGGCGATGACGACGTTGCGCTCGGTGTCGCCGAGGAACGCCTTGCCCGCGGGGGTGCCCTGGATGGCCTGGGCGACGATCGCGCCGACCGCCGCCTGGTTCAGGCCCACGTCGGCGGCCTTGGCGGTGGCGGTGACGGAGATCCGGGGCACCGACTGGGACAGGTCGCTCTGGACGTCGCTGACGTCCTTGAGCTTGGCGACCTCGGCGCGGACCTGCTCGGCGGCCTTGGCGAGGACACCGGCGTCGCCCGCCTTGACGACCACGCTGATGTCCTGGCTGCCGAAGGCGGCGCCCGCCGAGACCGTGGTGCGGCCGATGCCGTCGAGCTTGGCCAGGTCGGTCTCGATGTGCTTCTGGACGGCCTCGCCGTCCTTGGCGTCCTTCAGGGTCACCTGGTAGGACGCCTGGTTGGAGCCCGTACCGCCGCCGAAGGCCGCCATGAAGCCGGAGGAGCCGACGGTGACCTGGTAGTCCTTGACCCCGTCGGTCGACGCGAGGACCTTCTCCACCTTGCGGCTCGCCTCGTCGGAGGCGGCCAGGGAGGTGCCGGGGGCCAGCGCCTGCTTGATGGTCAGGACGTCCTGCTCGCCCTTGTCGAAGAAGTTGGTCTTCAGCAGGGGCGCCATCGCGAAGGTGGCGACGAGGAGCACGCACGCGACGGCCACGGTGACCAGGCGGCGGCGGGCGACGAAGCGCAGCACGCGGACGTAGAAGGTCTGGAGGCGGCTGTGCGACTCCTTCTCCTCGGCGGCGCGGCGCACGGCGGCCGGGTCGACGGGGGCGCCGCCCACGCCCTTGGGGGCGCTGAGGAACCAGTACGACAGGACCGGTACGACCGTCAGGGACACCAGCAGCGAGGCCAGCAGGGCCGCGGTCACGGTGAGCGAGAAGGAGCTGAACAGCTCCCCGATCATGCCGCCGACCAGGCCGATCGGCAGGAAGACGGCGACGGTGGTGAGCGTCGAGGAGGTGACCGCGCCGGCCACTTCCTTGACCGCGGTGATGATCGCGGCCTCGCGCTCCTCGCCGTAGGACAGGTGCCGCTTGATGTTCTCCAGGACGACGATGGAGTCGTCGACGACGCGGCCGATGGCGATGGTGAGCGCGCCCAGCGTCAGCATGTTCAGCGACAGGTCGCGGGTCCACAGCACGATCAGCGCCAGCACGATGGACAGCGGGATGGAGACCGCGGTGACCAGGGTCGAGCGGATCGAGGCGAGGAAGACCAGGATCACGATCACCGCGAAGACCAGGCCGAGCAGGCCCTCGGTGGTGAGGCTGGAGATGGAGGTGGCGACGGCCGGGCCGTTGTCGCTGACCACGGTGAGGGCCCCGCCGGCGCCGAGCGAGGTGCGCAGCCCGGGCAGCTTGTCCTTGACGGCGTCGGAGATGGCGACGGAGCTGCCGTCCTTGTCCATCGTGACGACGACGGCGAGGCTGGGCTTGCCGTTGGTGCGGGTGATGGAGACGGACTTGGCCGGCTCCTGCTTGACGGTGGCGACGTCGCCGAGGCGGACCGCCTTGCCCGAGCCGGAGCCCGAGCCCGAACCGGTCCCGGGGCCGGCGCCGGGGCTCAGGCGCAGGTCCTCCAGCTGGGCGAGGGAGGTGTAGCCGCCGCCGACGCGGACGGTGCGGTTCTTGCCCTCCTCGTCGAAGGAACCGGCGGGCATGGTGGCGCCGCCCGCTTCCAGGCCCTTGGCGAGCGCGGCCGTGTCGAGGCCGGCGGCCGCCAGCTTCGCCCGGTCGGGGGTGACGGTGACCTGGAGGTCCTGCACGCCGTTGACGGTGACCTGGCCGACGCCGGGGATGTCCTGCAGGACGGGGACGACGCTGCGCTGCAGCTGGTCGGCCAGGGCCTGCTGGTCCTTGTCGGAGGTGGCGGCGAGGACGACGGTCGGCATGTCGTCGGTGGAACCGGCGACGACCTGGGGGTCGACTTCGGCGGGCAGCCGGACGCGGGCCCGGTTGACGGCCTGCTGGACGTCGGCGACGAGCTGCTTGGTGCCGCTGTCGCCGAAGTCGAACTTGGCCATGATGAGGGCGTTGCCCTCGCTGGCGGTGGAGGTGATGCCGGTGATGCCGTCGACGCCCTTGAGGGTGGCTTCGATCGGCTCGATGACCTGCTTCTCGACCACGTCGGGCGAGGCGCCCTGGTACGGCGCGAGGATGGACACCATCGGCAGCTCGATGGAGGGCAGCAGTTGCTGCTTGAGCTGCGGGATGGCTATGGCGCCGAACAGGAGCGCGACGATCGACACGAGGCCGATCAGCGCCCGTTGGGCAAGGCTGAAGCGGGACAGCCAGGACATGGATGAGATCTCTCTGCCGAGTTGAGCGAGGGTTACCCCACCCTCTCCCGCCCCGGAGCGCCCGGACGTCGCCCGCAGGTCCCGTCCTTATGCCGCGTATACCGCGTCCGGAGTACTCCCCCACTACTCCTCCGCTACTCCGCCACGGCTCCCGCCGCCGCTCCCGTCACTCGGACCGGGGCCGCACCAGGCCCGATTCGTACGCGATGACCACCAATTGCGCCCGGTCGCGGGCGCCGAGCTTGGCCATCGCCCGGTTCACGTGGGTCTTGACGGTGAGCGGGCTGACCTCCAGGCGGCCGCCGATCTCGTCGTTGGACAGTCCGCCCGCGACCAGGCCGAGCACCTCGCGCTCCCGGCTGGTCAGCGTGGCGAGCCGTTCGGCGTGCGCGCCCGCCGCGGTGCCGGGGGCCGGGCCGGCGCCGCCGTCCTGGGCCAGGAAGGTGGCGATCAGGCCTTTGGTGGCGGCCGGGGAGAGCAGGGCCTCCCCCGCGACGGCGATCCGGATGGCGTTCAGCAGCTCCTCCGGCTCGGCGCCCTTGCCGAGGAACCCGGAGGCACCCGCCCGCAGGGCCGCGGCGACGTACTCGTCGACCTCGAAGGTCGTCAGCATCACCACGCGCACGCCCGAGAGTTCCGGGTCGGCGCTGATCATCCGGGTGGCGGCGAGCCCGTCGGTACCGGGCATCCGGATGTCCATGAGGACCACGTCGGCCCGCCGCTCGCGGGCGAGCGCGTACGCCTGCGCCCCATCGGCGGCCTCCCCGACGACCTCCATGTCGGGCTCGGAGTCCACCAGCACCTTGAAGGCGCTGCGCAGCAGGGCCTGGTCGTCGGCGAGGAGCACCCGGATGGGCGCGGCGGGGGTCTGCGGGTCGCTCGGCGTGTGTTCCACGGGAAGAGAGCGTACGTCGCCCCGCGCACCCGGCGGTCAGGGCGTACGCCGCCCCGCGCACCGACCGGCTCAGCCCAGGGAGAGGACCACCAGGGCCACCGTCGCCGCGACCTCGGCCAGCGCGCCGAAGACGTCCCCGGTGACCCCGTCGAAGCGGAGCACGCAGCGGCGCAGCAGGAGTTCGGCGGCGCCGAGCCCGGCGAGGACGGCGACGGCGTGCTGCGCGGCGGCGGCCGGTCCCAGCGCCACGGCGGCGGCCGCGGCCGCGGCGACGGCGAGGGCGGCGACCGCGGCGGCGGTCCGTACGGGGACGGTCCCCGCGACGGCGGCGCCGAGCCCCTCGTGCCGGGCCGGGGGCACCCCGTCGCGGGAGGCCAGGGTCAGGGCGGTCCGGGCGGCGACGGCGGCGACGGCGGTGGCCAGCGCGCCGCGGGCCCAGCCGTCGGCGTAGGCCTGCGCGAGCGCGGCGGCCTGCACGAGGAGGACCAGGACGAGGGAGATGACACCGAACGGCCCGATGTCGGACTGCTTCATGATGCGCAGCGCGGTGTCGGCGGGCTTGGCGCTGCCCAGGCCGTCGGCGGTGTCGGCCAGCCCGTCGAGGTGCAGCCCGCGGGTGAGCGCGGCGGGCACGGCCACGGTGGCGACGGCGGCCAGCAGCGGCGACGCGCCGAGGAGCAGCAGCAGGCAGCCCAGCGCGGCCGCGCACAGCCCGACGACCAGGCCGGCCAGGGGCGCGCAGGCCATCCCGGTGCGGGCGGCGGGGCGGTCCCAGCGGGTGATGCGGGCGGGCAGCACGGTGAGCGTCCCGAAGGCGAAGCGCAGGCCGTCGCGGAGCGAGGCGCGTTCGTCGGGCGGGCGCAGGGGGGAGCCCGGGAGCGGCTCGGGGAGCGGCTCGGGAGGCGGGCCGGGGAGCGGATCGTTCACCGCGGGAACGGTACCCGCTCGCCGCTGACGGTAAATTACCCATTACATGCCAAATGGGGAGCTGGTGTCATGGGTCACTGGTGGTACCGGAACATCGTGGAACCGGGGAAGCTCCCGCTGCTCCTCGCCCTGCTCTCGTTCGTGGCGTCCTTCCTGGTCACGCGGACGATCACGCGGCTGATCCGGGCCGGCCGGGGACCGTTCAAGAACATCACCCCGGGCGGCCTGCACGTCCACCACGTGGTGCCGGGCGTGGTGCTGACGATCATCGGCGGCTTCGGTGCGGTGGGCAGCGGCCGGCACAGCGTGGGGGCACTGATCTCGGCGGTGCTCTTCGGGCTGGGCGCGGGTCTGGTGCTGGACGAGTTCGCGCTGGTCCTGCACCTGGACGACGTGTACTGGAGCGAGCAGGGCCGCAAGAGCGTGGAGATCGTGGTGCTGACGGCGGCGCTGGTGGCGCTGGTGCTCGGCGGGTTCCTGCCGTTCGGGGTCAGCGAACTGACCGCCACCGAGCGGCACAACCGGGGGCTGGTCGTGATGAACACGGCCACGAACTTCTTCCTGGCCCTGATCGCCCTGTGGAAGGGGAAACCGCGCACCGCGCTGCTGGGGACGGTGATCCCGTTCGTGGCGCTGATCGGTGCGATCCGCCTGGCCCGGCCCGATTCGCCGTACGCGCGGCGGTTCTACACGAAACGCCCGCGGGCCCGGGCGAAGGCCGGGCTGCGGGCGTTCCATCACGACCGGCGCTGGGCGGCGCCGCGCCGCCGGTTCGAGAACTTCATCGGCGGGACCCCGGACAAGCACTGAGGCCCGCCCCGGCGGCGGCTCTAGCCCGGGATCAGGCCGTCGTCGCTGAGCATCTCCCGGACCTCGTCCAGCGTCGCGTCCGGCGCGGGCAGGATCAGCTCTGAGGGCTCCAGCTCGTCGTCCAGGAGCGGGCTGCCCAGACGGCGTACGGCGTCGAGGAGGCCGCCCAGCGTCCGCCGGAAGCCTTCCTCGTCACCCGCTTCCATCTCTTCGAGCAGCTCGTCGTCCAGCACGTTCAGCTCCGTGACGTGCTTGTCGTCGAGCCTGACCTGGCCTTCCCCCATGATGCGGACAATCATGACGGGCCCCGTTCTACTGCTTGTCGAAGCGGTGCTGGGTCTGCGGCTGCTGGGCGCCGCCCGCGCCGCCGCCCTCGATGGCCTGCTGCTGCGCGGAGGGGCCGCCGGCCAGTTCCTGCTTCATCCGGGCCAGCTCCAGCTCCACGTCCGTACCGCCCGAGAGGCGGTCCAGTTCGAGCTGGATGTCGTCCTTGGAGCCGAGGCCGCTCTGGTCGTCCAGGGCGCCCGAGGCGAGCAGCTCGTCGATCGCGCCCGCGCGGGCCTGGAGCTGGGCGGTCTTGTCCTCGGCCCGCTGGATGGCGAGGCCGACGTCGCTCATCTCCTCCGAGATGCCGGAGAAGGACTCCGCGATCCGGGTCTGCGCCTGGGCCGCGGTGTAGGTGGCCTTGATGGTCTCCTTCTTGGTGCGGAAGGCGTCCACCTTGGCCTGGAGGCGCTGCGCCGCGAGGGTCAGCTTCTCCTCCTCGCCCTGGAGGGTCTGGTGCTGCACTTCGAGGTCACTGACCTGCTGCTGGAGCGAGGCGCGGCGGGACAGGGCCTCGCGGGCCAGGTCCTCACGGCCGAGCGCGAGGGCCTTGCGGCCCTGGTCCTCCAGCTTGGCGGACTGGCCCTGGAGCTGGTTGAGCTGGAGCTCCAGGCGCTTGCGGGAGGTCGCGACGTCGGCGACCCCGCGGCGGACCTTCTGCAGCAGTTCGAGCTGCTTCTGGTACGAGTAGTCGAGGGTCTCGCGCGGGTCCTCGGCCTTGTCAAGGGCCTTGTTCGCCTTCGCGCGGAAGATCATCCCCATACGCTTCATGACACCGCTCATGGGCTTCGCGCGCCCCCTTCTGAAGGACTTCGGCTCGTGGTCACCTACAGAACCCACAGTACGGGCCCTGTCTCTATTACCGCACTGTTCGCGGACGGATGTGCTCCTCCTCCAGGACGACCTCGGCTCCGCCCCGTCACGCTGGAGGAGTAGTGGACCCCCTGGGAGGCGGGCGCGGCGGGCGGACCCGTCACCGGTAAAGACGCCCGCCGTTGCGGGATCGTTCCCCGCCGAGGTGGGGGCCGTGCCCGCGAGCACGTAGGGTTGGTTTCGTGTTTGGTAGCCGCTCCTCCAAGGAAGAGAAGGCCGCCGCCGCCGACAAGGTGGGCGCCGACCTCTCGCAGACCCGTGACCCGCAGGCCCCGAAGGGCCGCCCGACGCCGAAGCGTGCTGTGGCCCAGTCGCAGCGCAAGGCCGTGGTGGCCTCGACCGGCAATCGCAAGGAGGATGCCAAGCGCGCCCGTGAACGCCGCCGGACCGAGATGGCCAAGCAGCGCGAGGCCCTCGCCAGTGGCGACGAGCGCTATCTGCCCAACCGCGACAAGGGCCCGGTGCGCAGGTTCGCCCGTGACTTCGTGGACTCCCGCTTCTCCGTCGCCGAGATGTTCCTGCCGCTCGCAGTGATCATCCTGGTGCTGAGCATGGTCCGGGTCCCCTCGATCCAGAACATCGCCCTGCTCCTGTGGCTCGGTGTGATCGTGCTGATCATCATCGACTCCATCGGCCTGTTCATCCGCCTGCGCAAGGCGCTGAACACCCGCTTCCCGGACGAGCCGAAGCGCGGCGCCGTCGCCTACGGCCTGATGCGCACCCTCCAGATGCGCCGGCTGCGCCTGCCGAAGCCGCAGGTCAAGCGCGGGGAACGGCCCTGACCGGAGCGTCGCCCGCGGCCGCGGACGACGGCTTCGCGGGCGGTGCCCGACGGTGGCTGGAGGGCCTGGGCGGACTGCGCAACGCCGTCCGCCAGGAACTCGTGGGCCGCCAGGTCGACGAGCAGATCGCGCACCGCTTCCCGGTCGGGCAGCGGCTGCGCGTCCTCGACGTCGGCATGGGCCAGGGCACCCAGGCCCTGCGCCTGGCCCGGGCCGGGCACATGGTGACCGGCCTGGAGCAGGACCCCGGCATGCTCGCCGTGGCCCAGGAGGCGCTCGCCGCCGAACCGGCCGGGATCCGCGACCGGGTCCGGCTGATGGAGGGCGACGGCCGGGAGACCGGCGCGCACTTCCTGCCCGGCAGCTTCGACGTGGTGCTCTGCCACGGCGTGCTGATGTACGTACCGGAGCCGGACGGCATGCTCGCCGGGCTGGCCCGGATGCTGGCGCACGGCGGGCTGCTGTCCCTGCTCGTGCGCAACGGCGACGCCCTCGCGATGCGCCCCGCGCTCACCGGTGACTGGACGACCGCGCTGGCCGCCTTCGACACGGTGGGCTACACGAACCGGCTGGGCCTGGACGTGCGGGCCGACCGGCTGGGCACGCTGACCGCGACCCTGTCCGGCATCGGCGCGCCGCTGCAGGCCTGGTACGGCGTACGGGTCTTCACCGACGGCAGCGAGACGGACGGGGCGGCCCTGCCCGAGGACGGACTGGAACTGCTGCTCGCGGCCGAGGACCGGGCCGGGCGCACCGACCCCTACCGCGGGGTCGCGGCGCTGCTGCACCTGTGCGGGGTCCGCGGCTGAACCCACGGTCCGGGGGCGGGCCCCCGGACCGGTCCGGCCGGACCTCAGGCGTTCAGGGCCTCGCGCAGGCTCATCGTGTACAGCTCGGTGCCGCCGTCGTCGGACAGCTTCACCTGCTCCGTACCGCCTTCGAGCAGTTCCTTCCAGTACTCACCGATCCAGGACTCCGCGTCGCCCTGCGTGGTGAACTCCTCCGGCGTCACCGCCGGGGTCGACTCGCTGCCATCGGCCGTCTCGAACCGCCACGTCCACGCCATGTCCGCCTCCGTTGCTCGCCCGGCACCCGTCCGGTACGTGTCCGGGTACTCCCCGTGAATCTGCCCAGAGACTACGACTTGCCCTGGCCGGGCGCGCACCACTCCCGCGGACGCGGGAGGATCATCCCGTGGAACTGACTCTGCTGGGCACCGGCACACCCGAAGGACTGCCCCGCCCCGGCTGTCCCTGTGCGGCCTGCGCCGTCTCCGTGGGCACCCGGGCGCGGGCCGCGACCGCCGTTCTCGTGGACGGGGCGCTGCTGCTCGATCTCACCCCCGGGGCCGTGCTGGCCGCCGCCCGGGCCGGGCATTCCCTGGGCGGGGTCCGCCAGGTGCTGCTGAGCCACCCGCACGACGGGCCCGCCGTGGAGCTGCCGCCGGGACTGCCCGCCGCGGGGCGGGTGCCGGACGGGCAGCGGCTGTCGGTGATCAGCGGGCACCGGGTGCGGGCGGTGGCGATGGACGCGCCGGGCACCGGGTACGAGGTGACCGGGCCCGACGGTGACCGGCTGCTGTACCTGCCGCCCGGCGGGGCGCCCGCCGGGACGAACGGGGTGGCGGAGCAGCCGTACGACATGGTCCTGCTGGACGTGCTGGGGCGGCCCGAGGCACTGGCCCGGCTGCGGGCGAGCGGCGCGGTCGGCCCGGCCACCGATGTGATCGCCGTCCACCTCGACCACGACGTGCCGCCCGGCCGCGAGCTGGAGCGCCGCAGCGCGGCCGCCGGAGCGCGCGTGGTGGCGGACGGGACCACGCTGACCGTCGGCGCCTACCACGCGGCGCCGGACCTGCCGCGGCGCACCCTGGTGCTGGGCGGAGCCCGGTCCGGGAAGTCGCTGGAGGCGGAGCGGCGGCTGGCCGCCTTCCCCGAGGTGCTCTACGTCGCCACGAGCGGCACCCGTGACGGCGACCCGGAATGGGCGGCGCGGGTCGGGCTGCACCGGGAGCGGCGGCCGGGCAGCTGGCAGACCGTGGAGACCTGCGAACTGGTGGAGCTGCTGGAGGGCGGCGCGCGGGAGCCGGCGCTGCTCATCGACTGTCTGGCGCTGTGGCTCACGGACGCGATGGACCGGGCCGGTGCCTGGGACGACGACACGTGGGCGGGCCGCGGCCAGAAGGAGCTGCGCGCGCGCACGGCGGCGCTGGTGGCGGCCGTACGGTCCACCAGGCGCCGGGTGGTGCTGGTCAGCAACGAGGTCGGGGCCGGGATCGTCCCGGCGACGGCGTCGGGGCGGCGGTTCCGGGACGAGCTGGGCCGGCTGAACGCGGCGGTGGCGGCGGAGTGCGAACACGTCCTGCTGGTGGTGTCGGGCCAGCCGGTGGTCCTCAAGGACTGACGATCCGCCAGGGCGCCGGACCGCGCCCCGCGGGCCCCGCGGGCGGGGCATGAACCGGCGTGCGGGCACGGGTACTCTTCGGCAGATGACCACGCTGAATCTCGACGACTTCTCCGATCTGATCGAGCGCCCCGACGGGGGCGTCCGGCGTGACGCCGAGGAGCGCCGCGAGCGGCTGGCGGTGCCCGCCGGGGCGCTCGGGCGGCTCGACGAGCTGGCCGAGTGGCTGGCGGCCGCGCAGGGCTCCGTACCGGTCCGCCCGGTCGAGCGGCCGCGCGTCGTGCTGTTCGCGGCCGACCACGGGATCGCGGCTCAGGGCGTCTCCGCCCGGCCCGCGGGCAGCGCCCACCTGCTGGTGCGGTCCGTGCTCGACGGCACGAGCCCGGTGTCGATCCTGGCCGCCCGCTTCGGCGCGGGGCTGCGGGTCGTCGACGCGGGCCTGGACTGCGATCCGGCCCTGCTGCCGGAGGACGTGGTCAAGCACCGGGTCCGCCGGGGCAGCGGCCGCATCGACACCGAGGACGCGATGACGGTCGAGGAGGCCCGGGACGCCATCCGCCTCGGCATCGCGATCGCCGACGAGGAGGCCGACTCCGGTACGGACCTCGTCGTCCTGGGAGACATCAGCGTCGGCGGGACCACCGTCGCCGCCACCCTCGTCGCCGCGCTGTGCGGCACGGACGCCTCCGTGGTCACCGGGCGCGGCGGCGCGCCCATCGACGACCTGACCTGGATGCGCAAGTGCGCCGCGATCCGTGACGCGCTGCGCCGCGCCCGCCCGGTCCTCGGGGACCAGGTGGCGCTGCTGGCGGCGGTCGGCGGGGCGGACGTCGCCGCGATGACCGGCTTCCTGCTCCAGTGCGCGGTGCGCCGTACGCCGGTGATCCTCGACGGGATCGTCTCGGCGGCCTGCGGTCTGGTGGCCCAGCGGGCCGCCTTCCGGGCCCCGGACTGGTGGCTGGCGGGCCAGGCGAGCGGCGAGCCGGGCCAGGCCAAGGCACTGGACCGGATGGCACTCAACCCGGTGCTCGACCACGGCGTCACAGTGGGAGAAGGAACCGGGGCGTTGCTCGCCCTCCCCCTGGTCCAGGCGGCCGCCGCGCTCGCGGCGGACCTCCCGGAGCGGACGGCCGAACCGGCCGGACCGTCGCCGGAGTAGTGGTTCAGCCCGGGGTCTTCCGGCTCTCCGGGGGAAGGCGGGCCCCATATCATCGCTTTCCATGGGAGAGGTCCGTTTGACCAGCGCAGACACCGACCGGAACACCGACCGAGGACCCGGCGGCGTACCGAGCGGCAGGAAAGAATCCGGCACTGACGCCGCGAAATCCGGGGGCGGCCGGGAATCCGGCCGGGAGACCGGCAGGGGGAGCGCCCGTTCGCGGCGCAGCGCCGCGTTCGCGGTGTGGTACCTGCGCGCCGTCACCTTCGTCAACTTCCTCAGTGCGGTGTGGCTTTCGCTCGGGCAGGACCTGCGCGACCACAACACCGCCGACTTCTACACGCCGTACCTGCTCACGGCCGGTTTCGCGTCCGGCCTGTTCTCGCTGATGCTCGCGGTGACGATGGGCCGCCGCAAGCGGGCCGCGTGGATCCTCAACCTGGTGCTCAGCGGGCTGCTGTTGCTCGCTTTCGCCCTGGTCACCTGCACCTCGTACTACCCCGAGTTCCGTCAGCACACCCAGAACTGGATCTCGCTGGTCCTGACCGCCTCGTTCGTCGGGGCGCTGCTGCTGGGCCGCAAGGAGTTCTACGCCCGCGGTGACCGCTCCAACCCGAAGCTGGCGACCGTGGTCGGCGCGGTGGGTCTGCTGCTGACCTCGCTGGTCGCGGCGCTGCTGGTGGGGGCGACCAACGACGCTCCGGACCAGTCCGGGGTGACGTTCCTGACCCGCTGGCGCTACGGCGTGATGCGGCTGGTCACCCTGGCCCCCGACGACCAGGCGCTGAGCGGGATCACCACGCCCGCCTGGGTGGACGTCTTCATCAACGTGATGTCGACGGTGCTGCTGCTGGCGGTGTTGTTCGCCGCCTTCCGCTCCCGCCGGGCCGTGGATCCGCTCACCGAGGCGGACGAGGAGCAGCTGCGCGCGCTGCTCGCCAAGCAGGGCGACCGCGATTCGCTGGGCTACTTCGCGCTGCGCCGCGAGAAGAGCGTCATCTGGTCCCCGACCGGCAAGGCCGCGGTCACCTACCGGGTGATCGGCGGGGTCTCGCTGGCCTCCGGCGACCCGATCGGCGACCCCGAGGCGTGGCCCGGGGCGATCGAGCCGTGGCTGGCCGAGGCCCGTGAGCACGGCTGGGTGCCCGCGGTGACGGGCGCGAGCGAGGAAGCGGGCACGATCTACGCCCGCCACGGCCTGGACGCCCTGGAGCTGGGCGACGAGGCGATCGTGGAGACCGACGAGTTCACGCTGGAGGGCCGCGCGATGCGGACCGTCCGGCAGGCCTTCAACCGGGTCAAGCGGGCCGGGTACGAGGTGCGGATCCGGCGGCACGCGGACATTCCGGCCGAGGAGATGGACGTCCTGCTGCGGCGGGCCGACGACTGGCGCGACGGCGCGACCGAGCGCGGTTTCTCGATGGCGCTGGGCCGGCTGGGTGATCCGGCGGACGGCCAGTGCGTGATGCTGGAGTGCACCGACGGCAACGGCGATCTGCGGGCCGTGCTGTCGTTCGTACCGTGGGGACCGAAGGGTCTCTCGCTCGACCTGATGCGCCGTGACCGGGATTCCGAGAACGGCCTGATGGAGTTCATGGTCATCGAACTCCTGGAGCGTTCCAAGGAGATCGGGGTCACCCAGGTCTCGCTGAACTTCGCGATGTTCCGTTCCGTCTTCGAGCGCGGCTCCAAGCTCGGCGCGGGTCCGGTGCTGCGGATGTGGCGCTCGCTGCTCAGCTTCTTCTCGCGGTGGTGGCAGATCGAGTCCCTCTACCGGGCCAACGCCAAATACCGGCCGATCTGGGAACCGCGGTTCATGCTCTTCGAGAAGAGTTCGGATCTGCTGCGGATCGGTATCGCGGCGGGCCGTGCCGAGGGCTTCCTGGAGGCTCCCGGCCTGCCGAAGTGGCTGCACCGCAGACACCTGGAGACGAAGCGTTGATTCCACCCTCCTTGAGGCGGTTCGCCCGCCAAGAGTGGGGGCCCCTGTATTCGACCGTCCGGGACGCGCTCGCCGCCAAGGGGTGGCGGGCGGTCCCGATGTCGATCGGCGCGGTCGCTCTGACCTCGGTCTTCCAGATCGTGCAGAACCAGTCGTGGGGCTTCCAGCCGGTGCAGAACCTCGGGTCGGTGAAGGCCGCCGACCCGTTCTGGCTGGCCCTGATCCGGACCCCGCTGTCGCTGTTCGTGCCCGCCCTGGACCTGCCGGTGTGGGGCGCGCTGCTGCAGATGCTGCTGGTGTTCGGGATCGCGGAGATCTGCATCGGCTGGTGGCGGACGCTGCTGATCGGGTACGTGGCCACGCTGGCCGGTACGACGTACGCGCGGATCGGGCTGTCGCTGAGCCCGGAGCACCCCTTCGGGCTGCCGCTCACGGACCGGGTGGTCAACGACACCGGGCCGTCGGCGGCGGTGGTGGGGCTCGCGGTGTTCGTGTGCTGGCGCTACCGGGCGTACGTGACCGGGGGGCTGGTGATCGCCGTCATGATCATCGAGGTGATCGTCAAGAACAACCTGGCGGGCAAGGAACACCTGGCGGCCATCGCCGCCGTGATGGTGGTGTGCGTGGTCCGCGCCGTGTGGGGATCGCCGCGGCGAAACGTCCCGCCGGGGCGCAGGCCCCCGCCGCCCGGGGCCCCGCCCGCCCACTCCACGCGGGGCGGCGGCCCGCGGGCCGTACCGTAGCTTCCCGTGACCACACCCTTCGGGCCGCCCCTGGCCGGTACCCGGTACTGGATGCGCGCGCACCCGCTCGCCACCGATGCCCTGCTCGCCCTCGGGGTGTTCGCCGCCATGGTCCTCGGGTCGTTCGCCGACCCGCACGGACCGCACGGGCAGCCCACCTTCGGCACCCGCGCCCCCCACCTGCTGTCGCTCGTGCTGATGGTCCTCGCGGCGGCCGCCCTGGTGCTGCGCCGCCGCCACCCGCGCGGCGTGCTCGCCGCGACCAGCGCGCTCGCCCTGGCCGAGCTGGTCAACGGGGAGCCCCGGGCGCCCGTCGCGATGGGCGCGGTCGTCGCCCTCTACACGCTGGCCGCGCGCACCGACCGGCCGACGACCTGGCGCGTCGGCCTGCTCACCATGGCCGGGCTGACCGGCGTGGCGATGCTCGCCGGGCCGCTGCCCTGGTACGCACAGGAGAACCTCGGGCTGTTCGCCTGGACCGGGATGGCCGCGGCGGCCGGGGACGCCGTCCGCAGCCGCCGCGCCTTCATCGACGCGATCCGGGAACGGGCCGAGCGCGCGGAGCGCACCCGCGAGGAGGAGGCCCGGCGCCGGGTCGCCGAGGAGCGGCTGCGGATCGCCCGCGACCTCCACGACGTGGTGGCGCACCACATCGCGCTGGTCAACGTGCAGGCCGGGGTGGCCGCGCACGTCATGGACAAGCGCCCGGACCAGGCGAAGGAGGCCCTCGCGCACGTCCGCGAGGCCAGCCGCTCCGCCCTGAACGAGCTGCGGGCCACCGTCGGGCTGCTGCGCCAGTCCGGTGACCCGGAGGCCCCGACCGAGCCCGCGCCGGGACTCGCCGTCCTGGACGCGCTGGTGGACACCTTCCGCCATGCCGGGCTGCCGGTGGACGTGGTCGTCCAGCTGGGCCCGGAGAGCGGGGCGGCGCTGCCCGCCGCCGTGGACCTGGCCGCGTACCGGGTGATCCAGGAAGCGCTGACGAACGTGCGCAAACACGCGGGTCCCGGGGCCCGCGCCGAGGTCAGCGTGGTCCGGGTCGGCGGGTCGGCCGAGGTCACGGTGCTCGACGACGGCGGCTCCGGCGCGGACCCCTCGCCGGAGCCGGTGGACCCGGGCGGCGGTCACGGCCTGCTCGGCATGCGCGAACGGGCGGGGGCGCTGGGCGGCTCCTGCTTCGCCGGACCGCGCTACGGCGGCGGCTACCGGGTGCATGTGATCTTGCCAGTGTGAGCAGCATTTTGCCGGTGTAAGCAGCATCCTGCCGGTGTGAGCGGACGTCCGGGGGCTCGGCTCAGCAGGCCTTGCGCCAGGCGTCCAGCTCGTACTTCTTCTGCAGCGAGCTGAGCCCCAGCTCCTTGGAGCGGGCGCAGAACCGGCCGAGCGGCAGCTCGTACTCCACGTGGAAGACCGCCTTGCCCGCCGCGACGAACGGGGTCAGCCGCTCGCACTCCCCGTACTGCGCGCACTGCTCGTTGACCGCGAAGTCGAAGTCGCCAACCAGCTGCGGGATCTGGTCCAGGTCGTTCTTGAGGCCGACCGCCAGCCCCCGGTCGTGCGCGAGCTTCGCGACCAGCCGGTTGTAGCGCAGCTGGTCGTCGGCGGTCAGCGGGAAGCCCGAGGTGTTGCGGTAGCCGTCCATGTTGTCGGGTTCCACCGCGTCGAAGCCCTTGTCCCGGCACATGTCGAACCGTTTCGCGATCAGCGGTTCCAGTTCGGTCAGCCGCCGCAGGTCCAGCCAGCGCTCGCCCTCCCAGCCGTTGCCCTTGCCGAGCATCTCCTTCGGGAAGTCGCCCGCGTCCGGCCGGAAGTCCTCCCACGCGCCGGTCGACAGGTAGCAGATCACCTCCCGGCCGTCCTTCTTCAGGCCCGCGACCTGCTCCTTGGTGGTGGTGAACCCGTCCACGTCGTAGACCGGCGCGTTCACCGAGGTGTCCAGCTTCCCGGTGAGCTGCCACTGCCAGCCGAGGCCGGGCCCCGGCTGCCAGCGCTCCCCAGGCGCCCGGGTGGGCGCCGGACCCGGGCCCGGGCCGTTGTCGTCCCCGTCGTCGTCCGGGCCCGCCGTACAGGCCGCGAGCAGCAGCATCGGCAGCAGCCAGAGCAGCAGCCGTCCCCGCGGTCCCCGCTGTCCCCGTGCGGGCGTTCTCCTCATCCGGCGGCCTCCAGCGCGTACGGCAGGGTCCCCCACGGGTGCGCACCGGTGCCCGGGACCGCGCAGTGCACCGCCGCCCCGCGCTGCGCGGCCAGTTCGGCGGTGGGCGCGCCCGGCGGGACCGCGTACACCAGGTGGCAGAACCGCTGCGCGGGATGGTCGGCGGTCCACGGCGGGGCCGCCGCCGCGTCGCGGTAGGCGTCCCACGGGCCCTCGAAGGTGACCAGCAGATCCGCGAGTTCGGCGTACCCGGGGTGCGGGTGCACGCCGTGGTTGAGTACGAGCGTACGGGCGCCCGCGGCCCGGGACGCGACGGCGAGCCGCCGGTAGTGCCCCAGTTGGTCCCCGTCGGCGGCGGCCTGGTCGAGGAAGGCGCCGTCGGTGCCGTACCAGTCGCGGTGGCGCAGCAGGTCCTGGACGACGGCCGCGTGCGGGCGCCGCCCGTAGTCGGTGTCGGCGTAGCCGAGGACGGGCACGCCCGCGGCGCGCAGCCGCTCCGCGACGGCGGCGAACCGCTCGTCGGGAGCGGCGCCCGGGCCGCTGTCGGGATTGAGCACCACCGAGTGCAGGCGGCCGGCGGACCGGATCAGGGTCTCCCAGGCCTCGGGCCGGTCGGCGGGGTGCTCGTACAGGGGCACCAGCAGCATGTGGTCCTTCGATTCTCTGGTCGTCATGTCAGCGGTGCGCCGTCGCCCGGCCGAGGAGTACGCAGACCAGCGCGGCCAGCGCCACCGCCGCGGTCCCCGCCACCGCCAGCTGGACCAGCCGGGGCTGGCCGAAGCCGGTCAGCAGCGCCAGGCTCTGCGCGGCGGCGGCGCTCGCGCACACCGCGGCCGCCGCCCGGACCGCGCCGAAGGACTGGAGCAGCAGCCCGGTCCACATCACGGCGCCGAGCAGCAGCAGGGTCGCCACCCGGACCCCGGTGAGCCCGGGCGCCCCGGGCCACAGCAGGGTTCCGGCGATGCCCAGGGCGAGCAGCACCGCGAGGTACGAGGCGAGGCACTCGGCCAGGGTCACCAGCATCCGCCCCCCGAACGCCCGGGGCGAGCGGGCGGCCCGCAGCCCCGCCAGGGAGCCGCTGCGGAAGCGGTGGAGCAGCCATTCGGCGGGGCCCATGCTGAGGGTGAGGGCCACCGCCGAGGGGGCCGCGACCGCCTCGGCGGGGCCGCCCGCGAGCACCTCACCGAGGGCGGCGTAGAGCACGAGCAGGCCGGTGCCCAGGCCGAACACCCCGAAGGGCACCGAGTCCGCGAGCCGGGGCCCGCGCGGCGCGAACTCCTCCTCGGCGCCCCGCAGCATCCGCCAGCGGACCGTTCCTTCACCGGGCCCGCGCCGGACCCGCTCGCGGACCCGGCGCGCCGCCGCCCGTACGCCCTCGGCCAGCGGCAGTTCCCGCAGGGCGAGGGCGCAGGCCCCGAGCAGCGACAGGGCGAGCAGCGCCACCCGGGCCGGGGTGGGCAGGCCGGTGGTCAGCGACACCACGGCGCCCGCCGCCATCGGCAGCAGGGCGCACAGCAGCAGCCGCTCCCGGCCGAGCACGAGCAGGACGGTCGCCGCCCCGACGTACACGGCCTGGCCGGCGGCGAAGGCGTAGGAGAAGGCCGGGCCGCCGGGCACGGCCAGGGCGGCGGCGCTGCCCAGCAGGGCGCCCGCGGGGGCGCCGACGAGCAGGGTGCGTCCGGCGGCGGCCCGGTCGCCGAGGCCGAGCCAGGAGTAGGCGCGGTGGGACAGGGTCTGGTCCCAGACCCAGCCGACGAGCGCCCCGGCGAGCAGGGTCAGGGTTCCGGCGGGCAGCCCGAGCCGGTCGGGCGGCCCTTCCAGCAGGGGCGCGCCCAGGATGTAGGCGAGCCCGGGCAGCGCGAAGATCACTCCGCGGAGCAGGCAGGCGGTGAGGGAGACCTTCCAGGGGTCGGGGGTCTCGGCGGGTTCCGGGAAGGCCCGGGGCACCCGGGCGTACAGCTCCTCGGCGAGTGCGAAGGAGTCGTCGCGGCCGTAGGCGAGCCGGATGTGTTCGTCGGTCATGCCGTCGGACTCGAGGACGGCGGCGATCTCGTCGGGGTGCACGGCAGCGGCGATGAACGGGCCGAGCCGGTCGGCGAGTTCGTCCATCGGGTCGGCGGCGGGCACCCCCGGCCCGGTGCGGCGGGGCCGGGGGATGGCGGGCAGCGTGTCGCCGCCGGGGATCTTGAGCCAGAGGGAACCGCTCACCACAGGCTCCCGTCGGCGGCGAGTTCGCGGTACCAGGGGTCGGCGAGGCGCTGGGTCCAGTCGTCGCCCGCGTGGACGGGCAGCACGGGCTGTCCGGCGAGTTCCCGGTAGATGTGCCGGAAGCCGTCCACGGACTGGTGGAGGGTGAACTTCTCCACCACGCGTTTGCGCGCCATCCGGCCGAGTTCCGCGCGGCGGGCGTCGTCGCGCAGCAGCGCGAGGGTGGCCTTGGCCATCAGCTCGGGTTCGCGGGGCGGGACGACGAGCCCGGTGTCCCCGACGGCCTCGCGGACCCCGCCGACATCGGTGGAGACGGTGGTGCGCCCGCAGGACATGGCCTCGATGATGCTGAAGGGGAAGCCCTCGCTGATGCTGGAGAGCATCACGATGCTGCCCGCCGCGTAGGCCTTGGCGACCTCTTCGATGCGGCCCTCGTAGCTGATCCCGTCGGTGACCCCGAGTTCGGCGGCGAGCTTCTCCAGGCGCAGCCGGTAGTCCTCGCAGCCCGCGGGGACCGGCCCGAAGAGGCGCAGCCGCAGGGCGGGCAGCTCCTCGCGCATGAACGCGTAGGAGCGGATGAGGGTTTCGAGGTCCTTGATCGGGTCGATGCGTCCGCACCAGCTGAGGGTGGGGACCGCGGGTTCGGGCCCGGCCTCGGGGAAGGCGTGCGGGTCGACGCCGTTGTAGACCGTACGGATCTTCTCGGAGGGCGCCCCGCCGCGCTCCTCCCAGCGCCGGTTGTACTGGTTGCACGGGGTGATCAGGTCTGACTGGCGGTACCCCTCGCCGTTCAGCTCGCGGTAGAAGCCGAGCATGAGGGCCTTGACGGGCCAGCGCTGGGCGGCGGTGCGGTAGCCGAGGTAGCGCTCGCGCAGGTAGATGCCGTGCTCGGTGAGGAGGAACGGGACGCCGTCGAGGCGTTTGGCGGCGAGCGCCGGGAGGGTGGCGAGGCCGCTGCTGACGGCGTGCGCGACGCTGTCGGGCGGGATCCGGACGGCGAGCGGGCGCAGCGCGTGTTCCAGCAGGTCGGTCGCGGTGAGCGCGTCGTGGATGGTGGGGGCCGCGCCCGCGGTGGGCAGCTCCGGGCGGGTCCACACGGCCATGAGTGTGCGCAGGACCGATTCGGAGCGCAGGGCCGTGGCGAGGCGGCCGGCCCGGGCGTGCAGGGCGAGTTCGTGCAGGGCGGCGGAGAAGGCCGCGTTGCCGGGGCCGGGCGCCGGGTCGAGCAGGGAGAGCAGGAACTGTTCGTAGGTCTCGGTGAAGCGGCGGTGGGCCTTGCCGCGCAGGGCCCAGCGGCGGCCGCGGCCGGGCGCCGGTCCCCAGAGCGGCACGGCGGTGTGCCGGTAGACGTTGCGCGGCAGTTCCCAGGTGACCGGCTCGCGACCCGAGCCGGTGAGGGCTATGACGTTGAAGTCGACTTCGGGCATGCCGCGGACCAGCTGGTCGCACCAGGTGCTGACGCCCCCGTGAACATGCGGATAGGTGCCTTCGGTGAGCATGGTGACATGACGCCCATGGCTCATGTGGTGTGTCCCCCCAGGACGGAAAAGGGGCCGGCGCCCGTGGGTTCGCGGAGCGCCGGCGCTGTCGTGCCGAGGCGCTGCGCTGTGCAGCGCTGTGTGCCTCGTGGTGGTGGCCGGTCAGCCGTGGCGGTTCGGCTGGGCCGGCCGGTTCGGCTGGGCTTGCTGGGTCAGCTGGGCAGCTTGAGGGTCACGGCGGACTGGAGGACTTCCGGCGCGGTCCACGCCGACCGGTTGCCCGCGTAGGCGGTGCCGAAGACGGAGGTGCCGAGCAGCATCTGCTTCTTGGTGCCCTCCGGGACGGTGACCGGCGCGACGACCCCGCTGGGCGCCTTGACCGTGACGTCGTTGCCGATGCGGTAGGCCGTGACCTGGCCCGCGGCGAGCGCCTTGTCCCAGGCGGTCCGGCGGCTCAGCTCGACGCCGGAGTCCTTCTGGCTCTGGTTCACGATCGGGGCGCTGGGCGCGTACAGGGTCCGGTAGGTGTCGAGGACCTGGTTGAGCACCGGGTAGAGGGTGCGTTCCTCGGCGAGGTTGCCCTGGTGGACGTAGTGCGGCCGGGGGTCGTTGGAGAGCACGTGCCGCAGGGCGGTACGGGCCTCCTGGGGGACGATGTAGTTCAGGTAGCCGGTGTTCGTGTCGAGGGGGGCCGGCAGGCAGGTGGAGGTCGCCGGGTTGTCCTCGCACGCCCCGCTGCCGCCGTCGGCGCGGCTGGTGTAGATCCAGTTGTACTCGTCGGCCATCTCCGCGTTGGTGCCCGTGTTGTAGTACACGTTCATCGGGTAGCGGGGGACGGTCTGGGCCGCGCCGACGGCCCGCATGTCGGGCTCCCGGGAGTTGTCGCTCGCGGTCCATTTCACGCCGTTGTCGGCGAGCGCCCCGGCCAGATTCGGGTTGTCCACGGGCTGCTGCGGCAGGACCTTGAGGCCCGAGTGCTCACCGGTGACCAGTTCGGAGCGGTCGGTGGTGATGCCCTTGGAGACGGCCCAGTTGTTGTTGTCGCTGATCTGCTTCGAGATGTCGGCCCGGGTGGTCCACTGGATGGCGCCCTGGGCGTTGGTCTGGCAGCTCCAGGGGTTGGTGGCGACGTTCTGCAGGCACCCGAGGAACAGGTGCGTGTAGGTGTGGTTCACCCAGCGGTACTTCGCCTTGTCCGCGATGAGCTGGGCGGCGAGCGCGTCGGCGTTGCCGTGCTCGGTCTTCCACTCCTCCCCCGCCCCGGCGTTGAAGACCATGTCGAGCTTGAAGTTCTTGCTCGTCTGCCACTGCGCGAGGTACTGCGCGTCGGCGGCGGTCATCCGGATGTCGCTCTCCTGGCCCGCGCCGCCCGCGCAGGCGTAGTCGCCCGGCGTGCAGTTGAGGTCCTTGCTCCAGCGCGCGTCCGGCGCCAGTACGTCGTCGACGTGGACGGCGAAGTAGCTGCGGCTCTGGCCGAGGTGGACGCCCTGGGTGAGCCACTCGACGATGCCGCGGGCCAGCAGCCGGAACTGCTGCTGGTACTGGTTGTACCCGAAGGTCAGCACCAGTTCCTTGCGCCCGTCGTGGGCGTATTCGCCGACGAGCGAGGCCCGTCCCGCGCCGACCGGGGCGTCGAGGTAGCTGGTGTAGCCCGCCCGCGGCTTGGCCATGTAGCCGTAACTCTCCGGGATCAGCGGCGAGTTGTCCTCGAAGGTGACCTGACCCCCCAGGTACCCGAAGGGACCGGTCTTGCCCGCCGCCGTGACGGCCGCCTGCGTGCCGTCGAGCGTCCCGCCGTACCCCCCGTTGTCCGTGTACTCCAGGCCCACCTCGGGGTGCGCCCACGTGTAGGCGTCCACCTGACGGATGCCGTACGTCGTCTCGTAGGCGCTGAGCGCGGTCATTTCGGCCGAGCCCGCTCCGAACGGGTTCTCGTTGGGCAGCACGACGCCCTGGAACTTGGCGCGCGGCTGGCCGTTGACCGTGTCCGCGAGATAGGCCGCGTTGATCACCGGGCGGCTGCTGCTGCCCAGGTCGACGCGGGTGAACGGAACCCCGCTGCTGGTGAGTTCCGCGGTGATCGCCTGGACGGAGCTGCCGCCGTCGTCGACGACCAGCACCTTCAGGTCGATCCGTGGTGCCGTGGCCGCCTGAGCGGTCGCGGCGGGAATGACGACGGACATCAGGGCCGTCGCCGCCATGGCGGCGGCGACCCTGTTCATCCGGTTCTTGTTGACCATTTCGGCCTTTCCCCCCGCAGGCATCCCTCGGCCATGACCGTGTGGCGGTCGGCCGGTCCGGGGAGGCTCTGTGGAAATCATGCAAAGGGACCCCGCGTCCCCTTGCGAGAGTGGCTCGAGTCTCTCGGACCTCGTCAGGTCTAAGCGGGAAACCTGGAACGGAGACCACAGATGGGTGAACCTCCAGGCCTTCGGATCGAACAACTTGCCAAACCTTCGAGTGGCGTACGGACGAGTCCGTACGCGTAGGCTCATTTCTGGCGGCCGCCGAGCCGGAATACGATCGCTGCCGGAACGGCCGGCGATCCCGACCCGACCGCAGCCCCACACCACATAGACGGAAGCGAGACTTCACCACCGTGACTGCTCTGACTCTCAGCACTGCCGGCGCGGCGACGCTGCGCGCCGACGCCCTCGTGGTCGGCGTGGCGAAGGGCCCCAAGGGCCCCGTAGTCGCCGCCGGCGCCGAGGCCGTGGACAAGGCGTTCGACGGAAAGCTGGGCGCCGTGCTCGAAGCCCTCGGTGCCACCGGCGCCGAAGGCGAGACCACCAAGCTGCCCGCCCCGGCCGGCCTGAAGGTCCCGGTCGTGCTGGCGGTCGGGCTCGGCTCGGTCCCGGACACGGACGAGTCCTACGACGAGGAGGCGCTGCGCCGCGCTTCCGGCGCCGCGGCCCGCGCGCTGCACGGCACCAAGAAGGCCGCCTTCGCACTGCCCCTGGACGACGCCTCCGCCGTGACCGCGGTCGCCGAGGGCGCGCTGCTGGGCGCGTACGCCTTCACCGTCTACCAGGGCGGCGAGAACAAGGTCGCCAAGAGCGGCTCCAAGAACGGGGGCCCGAAGCAGCCCCTCGCCGAGGTGGCCCTGCTCGGCGCCAAGCCGCGCGACAAGGAGCACAAGGCCGCGGCCGAGCGCGCCGCCATCGTCGCGGCCGAGGTCAACATCGCCCGTGACCTGATCAACACCCCGCCGAACGACCTGACCCCCGAGGCCTTCGCCGCGGTCGCCTCCGCGGCCGCGAAGGAGAACGGCATCAAGGTCCAGGTCCTGGACGAGAAGGCGCTCCTCAAGGGCGGCTTCGGCGGCATCATGGGCGTCGGCAAGGGCTCCGAGAACCTGCCGCGCCTGGTGAAGCTCTCCTACACCCACGCCAAGGCGGAGAAGACCCTCGCCTTCGTCGGCAAGGGCATCACCTACGACTCGGGCGGCATCTCCCTCAAGCCGGCCGGTCACAACGAGACGATGAAGTGCGACATGGCCGGCGCCGCCGCCGTCTTCGCCGCCGTCGTCGCCGTGGCCAAGCTGGGCCTCCAGGTCAATGTCACCGGCTGGCTCGCGCTCGCCGAGAACATGCCCTCCGGCTCCGCCACCAAGCCCGGTGACGTCCTGCGCATGTACAGCGGCAAGACCGTCGAGGTCCTCAACACGGACGCCGAGGGCCGTCTGGTCCTGGGCGACGCCCTGACCAAGGCCTCCGAGGAGAACCCGGACGCGATCGTCGACGTCGCGACCCTGACCGGCGCGATGGTGCTGGCCCTGGGCGACCGGACCTTCGGCATCATGGCCAACGACGACGCCTTCCGCACCTCGATCCACGAGATCGCCGAGGAGGTCGGCGAGGCCTCCTGGCCGATGCCGCTCCCCGAGGACCTGCGCAAGACCATGGACTCCCCCACCGCCGACATCGCCAACATGGGTGTCCGCATGGGCGGCGGCCTGGTGGCCGGCCTCTTCCTCCAGGAGTTCGTGGGCGAGGGCATCACCTGGGCGCACCTGGACATCGCGGGTCCGGCCTTCCACGAGGGCGCCCCGTTCGGCTACACCCCGAAGGGCGGCACCGGCTCCGCCGTCCGCACCCTGGTGCGGCTGGCCGAGCGTACGGCCACGGGCGACCTGGGCTGACGCACGGGAGCCCGGCTCCACACGGGCCCCGGCCGTGATCAGATTTTCTGATCACGGCCGGGGCCTGTTCGCTGCCAACGAAATCCGTAGGTTTCTACGCTGCGGTAACCCCAGGTTCGGGCAGAACGACCTGCCCCAGGGCAGGCCCGGCGTCCCGCGTTCCCCCGACAAATGCGAAGATGGGTTCTCGGCAGGACAGGGCCCCCACCACAGGGCCGAAGAAAAGCGGCCGATTACCAGCCGCCGCCCGGTCCCAGAGGGCCGGCGCCCGGCGCACATGCATGGAGGACGTGACGTGGCGAACGACGCCAGCACCGTTTTCGACCTAGTGATCCTCGGCGGTGGCAGTGGCGGTTACGCCGCGGCGCTGCGGGCCTCCCAGCTGGGTCTCGACGTTGCCCTGATCGAGAAGAACAAGCTCGGTGGCACCTGCCTGCACAACGGATGCATCCCCACGAAGGCTCTGCTGCACGCGGGCGAGGTCGCTGACCAGGCTCGCGAAGCGGGTCAGTTCGGTGTCAAGGCCACCTTCGAGGGCATCGACATCGCCGGTGTCCACAAGTACAAGGACGAGGTCATCTCGGGCCTGTACAAGGGTCTGCAGGGCCTGGTCGCCTCGCGCAAGGTGACCTACATCGAGGGAGAGGGCCGCCTCTCCTCCCCGACTTCCGTCGACGTGAACGGCCAGCGTGTGCAGGGCCGCCACGTCCTGCTGGCGACCGGCTCCGTGCCGAAGTCGCTGCCGGGCCTGGAGATCGACGGCAACCGCATCATCTCCTCGGACCACGCGCTGGTCCTGGACCGCGTGCCCGAGTCCGCGATCATCCTGGGCGGCGGCGTCATCGGCGTCGAGTTCGCCTCGGCGTGGAAGTCCTTCGGCACCGACGTCACCGTCGTCGAGGGCCTCAAGCACCTCGTCCCGGTCGAGGACGAGAACAGCTCGAAGATCCTGGAGCGCGCGTTCCGCAAGCGCGGCATCAAGTTCAACCTCGGCACCTTCTTCCAGAAGGCCGAGTACACCGAGACCGGCGTGCGCGTCACGCTGGCCGACGGCAAGACCTTCGACGCCGAGGTGCTGCTGGTCGCCATCGGCCGCGGCCCGGTCTCGCAGGGTCTGGGCTACGAGGAGCAGGGCGTCGCGATGGACCGCGGCTACGTCCTGGTCGACGAGTACATGCAGACCAACGTGCCGACCATCTCGGCCGTCGGTGACCTCGTCCCGACCCTCCAGCTCGCGCACGTCGGCTTCGCCGAGGGCATCCTGGTGGCGGAGCGTCTGGCCGGTCTCAAGACCGTCCCGATCGACTACGACGGTGTGCCGCGCGTCACGTACTGCCACCCCGAGGTCGCGTCCGTCGGCATCACCGAGGCCAAGGCCAAGGAGATCTACGGCGCGGACAAGGTCGTGGCCCTCAAGTACAACCTCGCGGGCAACGGCAAGAGCAAGATCCTGAAGACCGCGGGCGAGATCAAGCTCGTCCAGGTCAAGGACGGTGCCGTGGTCGGCGTCCACATGGTCGGCGACCGGATGGGCGAGCAGGTCGGCGAGGCCCAGCTGATTTACAACTGGGAGGCTCTGCCGGCCGAGGTCGCGCAGCTCATCCACGCGCACCCGACCCAGAATGAAGCGCTCGGCGAGGCCCACCTGGCCCTGGCCGGCAAGCCGCTTCACTCCCACGACTAATCCACAGTCACGGGCGCGACGACCACTTCCGCACTTTCGTTAGGAGCAACTGAAACCATGTCGGTTTCCGTAACCCTTCCGGCGCTCGGTGAGAGCGTCACCGAGGGCACCGTCACCCGCTGGCTGAAGGCCGAGGGCGAGCGCGTCGAGGCCGACGAGCCGTTGCTCGAGGTCTCGACCGACAAGGTCGACACCGAGATCCCCTCCCCCGTCTCCGGCATCCTCGCGTCCATCAAGGTCGCCGAGGACGAGACCGTCGAGGTCGGCGCCGAGCTGGCCGTCATCGACGACGGCAGCGGTGCCCCGGTTCCGGCCGCGGCCCCCGCCGCCGAGCCGGTCGCCGCCGCTCCGGCTCCGGTCGTGGAGGCCCCCGCGGCCCCCGCCCCGGTCGCCGAGACCCCGGCCCCCGCCGCCGCTGCCCCGGCAGCCGGCACGGACGTCGTGCTCCCCGCTCTGGGCGAGTCCGTCACCGAGGGCACCGTCACCCGCTGGCTGAAGCAGGTCGGCGAGTCGGTCGAGGCCGACGAGCCGCTGCTCGAGGTCTCCACGGACAAGGTCGACACCGAGATCCCGGCGCCGGTTTCCGGCACCCTGCTGGAGATCCTGGTCGCCGAGGACGAGAACGCCGAGGTCGGCGCGCGTCTGGCCGTCATCGGCGTCGCGGGCGCTGCCCCCGCGGCCGCTCCGGCCGCCGCTGCCCCGGCTCCGGTCGCGGCGGCCCCGGTCGCCGCTCCGGCCCCCGTGGCGGCTCCGGCCGTCCAGGCTCCGGCTCCGGTCGCCCCGGCCGCTCCGGCTCCCGTGGCCGCGCCGGCCCCGGTCGCCGCGCCGGTTGCCGCCCCGGCCCCGGTTGCCGCCCCGGCTCCGGTCGCCGCGGCCCCCGTCGCGCCGGTCTCCGCCGGTGACGAGGGCGCGTACGTGACCCCGCTGGTGCGCAAGCTCGCCTCGGAGTCCGGCGTCAACCTGTCCGCGGTGACGGGCACCGGTGTCGGTGGCCGCATCCGCAAGCAGGACGTCCTGGCCGCCGCCGAGGCCGCCAAGGCCGCCGCCGCTGCCCCGGCCCCCGTCGCTGCCGCTCCGGCCGCGAAGGCCCCGGCCGCCGCGGTCTCCGAGCTGCGCGGTCAGACCGTCAAGATGACCCGCATGCGCAAGGTCATCGGCGACAACATGATGAAGGCCCTGCACTCGCAGGCGCAGCTCAGCTCCGTGGTCGAGGTGGACATCACCAAGATCATGAAGCTGCGCGAGAAGGCCAAGGCCTCCTTCCTGGCCCGCGAGGGCGTCAAGCTCTCGCCGATGCCGTTCTTCGTCAAGGCCGCTGCCCAGGCGCTGAAGGCCCACGCGGTCGTCAACGCCCGGATCAACGACGACGAGGGCACCATCACCTACTTCGACTCGGAGAACATCGGCATCGCCGTGGACTCCGAGAAGGGCCTGATGACCCCGGTCATCAAGGGTGCGGGCGACCTCAACCTGGCGGGCATCTCCAAGGCCACCGCCGAGCTGGCCGGCAAGGTCCGCGGCAACAAGATCACGCCGGACGAGCTGTCGGGCGCGACCTTCACCATCAGCAACACCGGTTCGCGCGGCGCCCTGTTCGACACGGTCATCGTGCCGCCGAACCAGGCCGCCATCCTGGGCATCGGTGCCACGGTCAAGCGCCCGGTGGTCATCGAGACCGCCGAGGGCACCGTCATCGGCGTCCGCGACATGACGTACCTGACCCTGTCCTACGACCACCGTCTGGTGGACGGCGCGGACGCGGCCCGGTACCTCTCGGCCGTCAAGGCGATCCTGGAAGCGGGCGAGTTCGAGGTCGAGCTCGGCCTCTAGCAGCGCCGTTGTTGTAACGAGCCTCACCGTCGGCGCCCCCGTCCGGAATACTTCCGGACGGGGGCGCCGCCGTATTGTCTAGGCATCGGCGTCGGGTACCCGCTGGGGCCCCCGAGTCCGGTCCGCACGGCCCTGCACACCGATCAGGAGATGAAGACCCGATGATCACGCCACCCGTGGTGCACTCGCTGCGCGAGCAGATCCGCGAGCACATCGTGGAGGGCATCGTCAGCGGGCGCTGGAAGCCCGGAGAGCGCATCGTGGAGCGCCGGATCGCCGTCGAGCTGGAGGTCAGCCAGACGCCGGTCCGCGAGGCCCTGCGCGAGCTGGAGATCCTGCGGCTGATCGAGTCGGCGCCCAACAAGGGCGTGCGCGTGCGCAACCTCTCCGCGGCCGACCTGGAGGAGATCTACCCGGTCCGCGCGGGCCTGGAGCAGATCGCCGCCGAGCTGGCGGCGCCCCGCCTGGCGGCCGACTGCACGGCCCTGGAGCCCCACGTGGCGGCCCTGTGGGAGGCCGACCGGGTCGAGGACGGCACGGCCCAGGTGCGGCACACGGTGGGCTTCCACCGGGAGATGGTGCGGGCCGCCGGGAACAGCGTGCTGCTGCACACCTGGGAGAGCCTGGGCATCGAGGTGTTCACGGCCCTGTCGATCCGCTGGCTGGGGACCGTACAGAAGTCGTACGCCGAGGAGCACGCGGCGCTCGTCGAGGCCTTCCGCAACCAGGATCCGGACATCGGTCTGCTCGTGAAGCGGCATGTCCTGGGGTGCGCCCCGCGCGCCTGACGCACGTCTGACGCACGCCTCACGCGCACCGCACGTGCGCCCGATTCACCCCGTTTTGACCGGCACTGCGTGCCTTATTCATTGGCACGCAGTGCCGACTTTTGTCCTACGGCCATTTTTTCGCCACTTTTGTTTGATCGATCATCGATCAGCGACTTACAGTCGTCCGCGGACCCCACACGGGTCCAACGACCCTGTCCTGCCCGTCAGGGATTTTCTCCACCACCTCTCCTTGTCCGGAAGGCGGCGCACACCGATGTCCGACCCCGTAGGAAAGCTTCCGAGCGAGCTCGACCAGCTCCCGGACCGCGACACCGAGGAGACCGCCGAATGGGCGGCCTCCCTCGACGCCGTCGCACAGGCCGCCGGTACGCGCCGCGCCGAATACCTGCTCCGCCGCACCCTGCAGCACGCCGAGGCCGCCGGCCTCGCGCTGCCGAAGCTGCTGGAGACGGACTACGTCAACACCATCCCCACCGCCGCGGAGCCGGAGTTCCCCGGTGACGAGGCGATGGAAGCCCGCATCACCGCCTGGAACCGCTGGAACGCGGCCGCCATGGTGACCCGCGGCTCCAAGTACGGCGTCGGCGGCCACATCGCCACCTTCGCCTCGGCGGCCTGGCTCTACGAGACCGGCTTCCAGCACTTCTTCCGCGGGAAGGAGTCCGACGGATCGGGCGACCAGCTCTACATCCAGGGCCACGCCTCCCCCGGCATCTACGCCCGCGCCTTCCTCGACGGCCGGATCTCCGAGCAGCAGCTCGACCTCTTCCGCCAGGAGTCGGGCGGCAACGGCCTCCCGTCGTACCCGCACCCGCGGCGCCTGCCGTGGCTGTGGGAGTTCCCCACGGTCTCCATGGGCCTCGGCCCGCTCTCCGCGATCTACCAGGCGCGGTTCAACCGCTACCTGCACAACCGGAGCATCAAGGACACCGCCAACTCGCACGTCTGGGCCTTCCTGGGCGACGGCGAGATGGACGAGCCCGAGTCGACCGCCGCCCTGGCCCTGGCCTCCCGCGAGCAGCTCGACAACCTGACCTTCGTCATCAACTGCAACCTGCAGCGCCTCGACGGTCCGGTCCGCGCGAACTTCCGCGTCGTGCAGGAGCTGGAAGCCCAGTTCCGCGGCGCCGGCTGGAACGTCATCAAGTCCCTGTGGGGCTCCGCCTGGGACGAGCTGTTCCAGCTCGACACCACGGGCGCCCTGGTACGCCGCCTGCGCGAGGTACCGGACGCGCAGTTCCAGACGTACGCGACCCGCGACGTGGCCTACATCCGCCAGCACTTCTTCGGCGCCAACGCCGAGCTCGTACAGCTGGCCGGCGTGCTCTCCGACGCGAAGATCGCCGAGTGCTTCCACAGCTCCCGCGGCGGCCACGAGCCCCGCAAGGTCTACGCCGCGTACAAGGCCGCGCTGGAGCACAAGGGTGCTCCGACGGTCATCCTCGCGCAGACCGTCAAGGGCTACACGCTGGGCGCCGGGTTCGAGTCGAAGAACGCGAACCACCAGATGAAGAAGCTGACGGTCGACGAGTTCAAGGACATGCGCGACCTCCTTGGCCTGCCGATCCCGGACAGCGCCTTCGCCGACGGCCAGGTCCCCTACGGCCACCCGGGCGCCAACAGCCCCGAGGTCCAGTACCTGAACGAGCGCCGCGCGGCGCTCGGCGGCCCGGCCCCGGCCCGCAAGGTCAAGCACGTGGCCCTGCCCGCCCCGGCGGACCGTTCCTTCGCCCCGCTGCTCAAGGGCTCCGGCAAGCAGGAGATGGCCACCACCATGGCCTTCGTCCGGCTCGTCAAGGACCTGATGCGGGACAAGGAGACCGGCAAGCGCTGGGTGCCGATCGTCCCGGACGAGGCCCGTACCTTCGGTATGGAGTCCCTCTTCCCGTCGGCCGGCATCTACTCGCCGCTGGGCCAGACGTACGAGCCGGTCGACCGCGACCAGCTCATGTACTACAAGGAAGCCAAGGACGGCCAGATCCTCAACGAGGGGATCACCGAGGCCGGCGCCATGGCCGACTTCATCGCCGCCTGTACGTCGTACGCGACGCACGGCGAGCCGATGATCCCCTTCTACATCTTCTACTCGATGTTCGGCTGGCAGCGCACCGCCGACCAGATGTGGCAGCTCGCCGACCAGCTCGGCAAGGGCTTCATCGTCGGCGCCACCGCCGGCCGCACCACCCTGACCGGTGAGGGCCTGCAGCACGCGGACGGCCACTCGCACCTGATCGCGTCCACGAACCCGGCGTCGCTGAACTACGACCCGGCCTTCGCGTTCGAGATCGCGGTGATCGTCAAGGACGGTCTGCGCCGGATGTACGGCGAGCAGCCCGAGGACGTCTTCTACTACCTGACGGTCTACAACGAGCCGAAGGTGCAGCCCGCCATGCCGGAGGGCGTGGAAGAGGGCATCCTGCGCGGCCTCTACCGCTTCAACACGGCGGCCGACCTGGCGGAGGCGGCCCCGGCCGCCGACGCGCCGAAGATCCAGCTCATGGCCTCGGGCACGGCGATCCACTGGATCCTGGAGGCGCAGAAGCTCCTCGCCGCCGAGTGGAACGTGTCCGCCGACGTCTGGTCCGCCACCTCGTGGGGCGAGCTGCGCCGCGACGCGCTGGAGTGCGACGAAGCCCTGCTGCGCGGTGAGGTCCGTACCCCGTACGTCACCCGCGCGCTGGAAGGTGCCCAGGGCCCGGTCCTGGCCGTCTCCGACTGGATGCGTCAGGTCCCGGACCAGATCAGCCAGTGGGTCGAGCAGGACTACACCTCGCTGGGCACGGACGGCTTCGGCCTCTCCGACACCCGTGAGGGCGCGCGCCGCCACTTCGGTGTCGACGCCCAGTCGATCGTGGTCGCCTCGCTGGCCCAGCTGGCCCGCCGCGGCGAGGTCCCGGCCTCGTCGGTCAAGGAAGCCCGCGAGCGCTACGGCCTGTAGATCCGTAGGTCTGTAGGTCTGTAGGTCTCTGTCGCACTGAGCCATAAGGCCGGTGTCCGGCCCCGGAAGGGGCGGACACCGGCCTTTCGCCGTACGCGCGGTGGCGGGTGGGGGTCACAACCGTGATGCTGGAGCCGTGATGGACGAGACGGAGTTCTGGGAGATCGTCGACCGTACCCGCGAGGCCGCCGAGGGCGACCCCGAGGAACACGCCGACCTGCTCGTCGAGCGGCTGACGCGGCTCGACCCTGACTCCGTCCTGGACTTCGCCCGGCACTTCGAGTCCCGGTACAACCGCGCGTACACCTGGGACCTGTGGGGCGCGGCCGCCGTCCTGCTGAACGGGGCGAGCGACGACGCCTTCGACTTCTTCCGCTGCTGGCTGATCGGCCAGGGCCGGGAGGTCTTCGAGGGCGCGGTGCACGACCCGGACCACCTCGCCGAGCTGCTGGACGACTTCGACGAGGAGATCGACGGGGACGGCGAGGAGCTGGGCTACGCGGCCGACGAGGCGTACGAGCAGCTCACCGGCGCGGAGCCGCCCGACCTGGGCGTCCCCCAGCAGGCCGCGGAGCCGGAGGGCACCGTGCTCGACCTCGAAGACGAGGCCGGGCTGGCGGAACACTTCCCCCGGCTCTGGGAACGCTTCGGCGCGTAGTCCTGTGTCTAGTAGTGGGTGCCGCCGTCGATACGGATCTCCGTACCGGTGATGAAGGCGCCGTCCTCCGAGCCGAGCATCGCCACGACGCCCGCGACGGTCTGCGGACCGGCGAAGCCCTGGCCGAGGGCCGGGGCCAGCTTCGCGAAGAGGCTCCAGTCGGTGTCCTCGGGCAGGCCGGGGCCGTTGCCGGTGGTCATCCCGCTCTCGATGGAGCCCGGGGCGACGGCGACGAAGCGCACGCCCTGCTTGCTGTACTCGGCGGCGAGGGCGTGGGTCATCGACTGGATGCCGCCCTTGCTCGCCGCGTAGGCCGCCATGTAGGGGTGGGCGAAGGTCGCCGAGGTGGAGCTGAAGTTGACGACGACCGGCTGGTCGCCCTCGATCAGCGCCGGGATCGCCTCGCGGATCATCAGGAAGGTGCCGGTCAGGTTGACCGTGATGACCTTGTTCCAGAAGTCGAGCGTGGTCTGGTGGGTGTGCGCGGAGCGCAGGATCCCGGCTGCGTTGACGAGTACGTCGAGCCCCCCGAGGCCCTCGACGGCCGCGGCCACGCCCGCCCGTACGGCGGCTTCGTCGGATATGTCGAGGACGGCGGTGGTGAGCGCTGCGCCGTGCCCGTCGGCCGCGGCCTGCTCGGCGGTGGCCTTCAGGCCGGCCTCGCTGACGTCCACGGTGTGGACCCGGCCGCCCTCGGAGAGGATGCGGTGGACGGTGGCCTGGCCGATGCCGGAGCCACCGCCGGTGATGAGGACGCGACGTCCTTCGTAACGGTTCATAGGGCCAAACATACGACTCGATGGCACGTTTTGCCAGCATGACAATGAATGCCGCAGTATTCCCTCGTCCCAGGTAGGCTTCGGGGGTGAGATCTCCCCGCCCGTACTCTCCCCAGCCCGGCTCCGGGGCACAGTCGCTGACCGAACGCCGCAAGGCCGCCACCCAGCTGGACATCGCCCGCGCCGCCTGCGAACTCTTCGCCGAACACGGCCCCGACGGCACCACCGCCGAGGACATCGCGCACCGCGCGGGTGTGGCGCTGCGCACGTTCTACCGCTACTTCCGCAACAAGCAGGAAGCCGTGGCACCGCTGCTCGCGGGCGGCGGAGACGAATGGCGCGCCCTGCTCGCCGAGGAACGCCCCGGCACCCCCCTGGCCGAGGCCCTGGAGCGCGCCGTCACCCGCTCCCTCACGGACCCCCTCGTCATAGGAGAGGGCCTGGAGGTCACCCGGGGCCTGCTCCGCGCGGCGGCGGGCGACCCCGCCCTGCGGGCCGTCTGGTACCGGGTCAACCAGGAGTCCGAGGAACAGCTGGTCCCCCTGATCGCCCGCCTCGCCGGCCCGGACGCGGACGCCCTGTCGGTCCGCCTCCTCGCCGCGGCGGCCACCGACGCGATCCGCGTGGCCCTGGAAGTCTGGTCCACCACCGACGGCCCCACCCAGGGCCCCGGCTCCCCCGCCACCCTCGCCGCCCAAAGCCTCCACGCCTTGACGGGCGCGATGCCGCTGCTGCGGTGACTAGGCCCGGGGTACGCGCGCCAGCGCGGCCCGGATGGTCTGCGCGGGGTCGGGCACGTCCAGGCCCAACTGCCGGAGCAGTTCCACGATCTCGTGCAGGGTCTTGCCCCGCTCCTCGGCCGCTTCGCACAGGACCTGGAGGGAGAAGTCACGCGATGTCGGCACGTCACCCTCCGCCTTCCTGCTCATCCCGATCAGCTTCCACGCCTCTCGCTCGGACAGTCCCTCCGGCAGGGAGGCGTGGGACACTTGGAGCCGGTAGACCTGCAGGCGCCTCGCCAACACCGCGGGCGTGACTTGCAACTCGTAGGCGACGGCGACCACATGGGCGAGGGGTACCGTCGCACCGACGTCGAGGACATGCCAGGGAAAGATGCCCCCGTGCAGTACGTCCCGGTCCAGATCGGTCGGGCGCTTCGGTACCTCCAGCGGCACCCGGAACCCGTACGCCCTCAGCCGGGCGATCCGGTGCCGCATCCTCTCCGGCGATTCCCAGAATCCGTCGAAGACCTGGACGTAGGAGAGCGGCTCTTCCGGGTCGAGGAATCCGGTGTTCACCCTGTCGGACAGAACGTCGACGTCCGCTTGCGCCACGTGGGGCGCCATCACCCGGGGGCCACCGAACCCGAGCGCCTCCAGACGGTCGATTACCTCTCCCGGCCGCTCCTGCGACCGTTGCGCGACCGCGAGGACATGGCCGGGTGTCGCGGCGCGGGACCGCTCCAACCAGGACGGCTTCCCGTTCCCGCCCACGCTCAGCAGTGCGACGAGCTCCTCCCCTGGGTGTTCCGGGAGCCCGGCGGCGTCCGGCCGGAGGCCATGGGCTGCGAGCCGTAGGCAGACTTCGGAGACGGCCAGCCCGGAGTCCAGGCTCGCCTTGGCGAGGTGCCCGGCGGGAACCTCGGACCCGGGCATGAAGCACGCACCGCCGTGACGCTTCGGGTCGAGCCGGATCAGAGGCTCATGCTCGGCCGTCTCGCACATCTCCACCACGTCCTGCGGCACCTCGCAGCCGAACCCGCGCAGATGGGCGGCCGCTTCGGCGGGCCCCTTCCGGCACTCGCGCACGGCCACCATGAGGGCGGCGGTCGTGACCGGCCCGCAGTCCGGACGGATTCCGCCAGAAATCGCGTCAAAAACGCGGCTGTCGACCGTGGTCAGACGGGCGTCCCGCGTCCAGTTCGCAGGAGAGAGTCCGGGAAAACCGAGAGCATCGGCCTGCCGGGCGACGTCCCGCGGGTCCGCCCGGAATCCCCGCGCGATACGAGCGATGTCATTGAGATCCAGATGCACCTTGCTGTTCCGCACCAGCACCTGATCGGAGGGCAGTGCGCTGCGGAGCCCCTGTACCTCACCGACCTCGGGACAGCATTCCACCAGCGTGGACATCGTGGCTTGCGGGCGTTGGGCGAGGACCCGCCAGAGAAGGATGTGGTCGGGCACGGTATCGAGCCATTCCACCTCCGATGTGTCCAGGTCGCCCATCCTCCTGCCGGACCGGAGGATGAAGACATCGGCCGGGAAGAAACCCACGTCGCCTCCTCCCAGGGCCGCACCCCCCACGAGGAAGCGCCGTCCGCTCGCTGCCAGCGCGGTTGTCACGATGTCCGCCAGCGGCGCGCTCGCGGTAGCGACCCGGCACAGCCACGCGTAGTCCGAGAATTCCGGCTCACCGCCCGCGAGGACGTGCGCGGCACCCTCCAACAGCCCTCGTACGACCGGCTCGACATCGTCGATGACGTTCCTGCGGTCCACCGAGAGCCGGGCCGGGGACCACGGGCCGGTCAGGTTGATCACCGCACCGACCAGGCCGCGCCCGGCAAGCACCCCAGCGCTCTCGACGGGGTCCACCACCAGCCCGTCCACCAGCAGCGCGCCCCCGCGCTCACACCACAGGACGTGCGCACCGGCCGGAGCTCCGACCCATTCCCGCACCGTGCCAGACGCCGACAGCCCGAACTCGCGCGGGTCGTAGTCCGCCCGGGGCTTGAACCGGCCGGCGGGCCAGACGGTGCCCTCGCCACCGTCCTCCGCCGTCGTCTCGAACTCGGCGATCCCCAGCAGCCGTTCCAGCACCCCCACACTGGACCACCCCTCCGGCAGCAGCCCCGGGCGCAGCCTCAGCCGGATGGTCGTCCCCGCCTCGCGCCCGCGCAGGGCGGTCTTGACGATGCGGAACAGGTGGCCGGGGCCGCAGATGGACACCTCGTAAACCGGGCCGAAGCTGCCGTCCGGGGCCATCCGGCAGGTGGTGACGCTGACCTCGTCGGCCAGCATGAAGTAGCTGAGCACCCCGATCCCGAACCGGCTGTTCGGATAGAGGGTGACCGGAGGGTCCAGGGCCTCCCAGGCCGCCCGTTCCAGCTTGAACTCCAGCTGTTCGGCGAAGCGCGCGCCCGCCTGGGCGAAGACCCCGCGGAGTTCCGCCTCGCCCATGCCGACGCCGTTGTCGGTGCACTCCAGGTAGCCGACGCCGTCCGCGTCGACCCCCTGGACGAAGGAGATCCGTCCCTCGTAGCCGCTCTGGTGGCGCCCGGCGGGCGGGTGGGTCCGGTCGAGGTATTCGCTGCGCGCCCGCCGGTACCGGCAGGCGTCCAGCGCGTTCTGGTACAGCTCGCGGACCGCCAGGTCGCGGTCCTTGTACAGCTCGATGCCCATGGCCAGGTCCCGGAACCGCCTGCCGTCGCTGCGGAACCTCGCGTACCCGTCGAAGGCCCCGTCCGCCGCCGTCACGGCGTCCGCGGACAGCCGCACGGGCAGGACCGGCAGGGGATCGGTGATCCGGTCCCGGGCGGTGCGCCGGACCGCGTCGAGCACCTCGTCGACCCGCCCCACGTATTCGCGGAGCCCCTCGACCACGGCCTCGTGGCGGCACTCCGCCCGCAGCACCGGCAGCTCGGGGGAGCCGCCCCAGGCCGCCTCCCGCAGGGTCCGGTGCAGCTCGACGAGGTTCACGGGGTGCGGGATGGCGAGGTGCTCGGCGACGATCCCGGGCATCGCGGTCATGCCGGGGGTCATGGCGTGCCCGAGCGCCCCCAGCAGCATCAGCCGCTGTTCGCGGATCAGCTGGGGACCGTCCGCGGTGCGGACCCGTTCCTCGGCGGCGAGCTGGCCCAGGAACTCGGGATGGCACACGTCGGGCCCGCGCCGCAGGCCCTGGAGCAGGGCGGTGATCCGGCGCGGGGCGAGCACCTCACCAAGCGAGGCGGCGGCCCCTGCGCCCAGGCCTTCGAGCAGACCGGCCACCGACCGGGGGTCGGCGAACTCGCGCTGCTGGACCAGCCAGCGGTGGAACAGCCACCACCCCGCCTGCGCCTGCGCCTCCCCCTCCGGGCTCCGCAGGGCCCGCTGCACCAGCGTCTCGTCCTGGTCGACGAAGACCTCGTACGCCCTGCGGTCCGGCCCGGCGGCCTCCTCGGGCCGCAGGCTCCAGGGGCGGATCCCGGCCAGCAGGGCGGCCCGCTCCAGGTAGTGCACCCGGTGCAGGAAGGGCAGCAGCACCAGCAGGGCCGCCTCGGCGGGGTACAGGTCGAAGCCGGGGCTGCGGTCCGGTTCGCCCAGCAGCAGTTCGATCTGCTCCAGGAAACGCGAAGGGAGCCCGGGATCGGCCCACGGGTCCGCCGCCAGTTCCGCTTCCAGCACGTCCCGCCGCTCGGCGAGCACGGCCAGTACTGCGGCCACCGCGTCCCGGCCGGCCCGGCACTCGCGGCCGCCGCCCACGTGCCGCCAGACCCCGGCTCCGTCCGCCCTCCGCAGCCAGTCGTCGGCCGCCGCCGGGTCCGGCCCCGGCGGGGTGGGCGGCGACGTCCACACCGACAGGTTCGAGATCGTCTGCGCCTGCACCACCACCCCGGCGACCTCGTCGCCGATCACGGTGTTGCGCACCGTCCCCTGCTCGTCCACCGATCCCGCCCCTTTCCCCGGTGCGGAAACCTTAGACACGGCGAAGGGCCGCCGTCCCGGTATCCGGGGCGGCGGCCCTTACTGGTACTACTGCACGGCTTAGAGGTCGAAGTACAGCTCGAACTCGTGCGGGTGCGGGCGCAGCGCGATCGGGGCGATCTCGTGGGTGCGCTTGTAGTCGATCCAGGTCTCGATCAGGTCGGACGTGAAGACGCCGCCGGCCTGGAGGTACTCGTTGTCCTCCTCCAGCGCGCGCAGCACCGCGTCGAGGGAGGTCGGGACCTGCGGGACGCTCGCGTGCTCGTCGGGCGAGAGCTCGTAGAGGTCCTTGTCGATCGGCTCCATCGGCTCGATCTTGTTCTTGACACCGTCGAGGCCCGCGAGCAGCAGCGCCGAGAAGGCGAGGTACGGGTTGGACGACGGGTCCGGGGCGCGGAACTCGACGCGCTTGGCCTTCGGGTTCGAGCCCGTGATCGGGATGCGCATGGCGGCGGAGCGGTTGCGCTGCGAGTAGACCATGTTGACCGGGGCCTCGAAGCCGGGCACCAGGCGGTGGTACGAGTTCACCGTCGGGTTGGTGAAGGCGAGGAGCGACGGGGCGTGCTTGAGGATGCCGCCGATGTAGTAGCGGGCGGTGTCCGAGAGGCCCGCGTAGCCGGACTCGTCGTAGAACAGCGGGTCGCCGTTCGCCCACAGCGACTGGTGCACGTGCATGCCCGAGCCGTTGTCGCCGAAGATCGGCTTCGGCATGAAGGTCGCGGTCTTGCCGTTGCGCCAGGCGACGTTCTTCACGATGTACTTGAAGAGCATGAGGTCGTCGGCCGCGGCGAGCAGCGTGTTGAACTTGTAGTTGATCTCGGCCTGGCCGCCGGTGCCGACCTCGTGGTGCTGGCGCTCGACCTGGAGGCCCTGGGCGTCCAGTTCGAGGGAGATCTCGGCGCGCAGGTCGGCGAAGTGGTCGACCGGGGCGACGGGGAAGTAACCGCCCTTGTAGCGGACCTTGTAGCCGCGGTTGTTCTCGGTCGAGCCCGTGTTCCAGGCGCCGGCCTCGGAGTCGATGTGGTAGAAGCTCTCGTTCGCGCTGGTCGCGAAGCGCACGTTGTCGAACACGTAGAACTCGGCCTCGGGGCCGAAGTACGCGGTGTCGGCGATGCCGGTGGAGGCGAGGTACGCCTCGGCCTTCTTCGCGATGTTGCGCGGGTCGCGGCTGTAGGCCTCGCCCGTGATCGGGTCGTGGATGAAGAAGTTGATGTTGAGCGTCTTGTCCTTGCGGAACGGGTCCATACGGGCCGTCGACAGGTCGGCGCGCAGCGCCATGTCGGACTCGTGGATCGCCTGGAAGCCGCGGATCGAAGAGCCGTCGAACGCCAGTTCATCGTCCGGGTTGAAGACGCCGGCCGGGATC
This sequence comes from Streptomyces sp. NBC_00536, assembly GCF_036346295.1. NCBI lineage: Bacteria > Bacillati > Actinomycetota > Actinomycetes > Kitasatosporales > Streptomycetaceae > Streptomyces > Streptomyces sp. NBC_00536. Next base: position 2,363,368 of record NZ_CP107819.1, read on the forward strand.
GTGAAGTGCTGCATCACGCCGGGCAGGTCACAGAAACGGACGTCGACCATCTTGACGTCGTTGTCTGCGATGTACTTCTTCACTTCGTCGGCGTTCTGGAACATCCAACTCCTCCTACTCCCGACCCCCCGGGCAGGGGCGGGCTGCATAGCTCGTGGTGCGTCCAGTGCGGTGGCGCACGCTGGTCCCGACCATAAGCAAACGGGATTTCTCAAGCATGACCCATTTGTTTCGCACAAGTTAACCAGGGTCCCGTCGAAGCCCGCGGGAACACCACGGGTACCGTGGTCGGGTGGACAACAGGCAAGCAATCGGATCGTGGCTCTCCGGCCCGCGCGCGGCCGCCGAGGACATGGGCGCCGACTTCGGGTACCCGGGCCAGCAGCTCGGCCTCCCCAAGGAGGGCCCGGGTTCCGTGGCCCGCTTCGGCCGCAGGCTGGGCGCCGTGGCCATCGACTGGTTCGGCTGCCAGGTGATCGCGTACGGCCTGATCGCGCGGGGCGACATGACCGCGACGGGCAACTGGACCCTGGGGCTCTTCGTGACGCTGGCCGTCCTGACGGTGGGCACCGTGGGCTTCACCCCCGGCAAGCGGATCCTCGGACTCCGGGTGATCTCGGAGAACGGCGGCCGCCTCGGCTTCGGCCGCGTGGTGCTGCGCACCCTGCTGCTGGCCCTGGTCGTCCCGGCGGTCATCTGGGACCGCGACGCCCGCGGCCTGCACGACCGCCTCTCCCGCGCCGTCCAGGTCCGTATCTGAACAACATCCGGTGCACATACAAGTGGGGCGCCCCCGGTCGATGACCGGGGGCGCCCCACTTGTATGTCTTGTATGCAATGCGGCTCGCGTCGCGGGTCAGCCGCGCGGCGGCCGCTGACCGCCCCGGGCGCCGCGGCCCGGGATCGGACCCTTGGGGATGGGCATGTTGCTCATCAGGTCACCCATGGCACGGAGCTTGTCGTTCACCGCGGTGATCTGCGGGCCCTGCAGGACGCGCGGGAGCTTGAGGAGCGTCGTGCGCACCTTCTTGAGCGGGACCTCGCCCTCGCCCGTGCCGACGATGATGTCGTGCACCGGGATGTCCGGCATGATGCGCGCCAGCTTCTTCTTCTCGGCGGCGAGCAGGCTCTTGACCCGGTTCGGGTTGCCCTCGGCCACGAGCACGACGCCGGCCTTGCCGACCGCGCGGTGCACGATGTCCTGCTGGCGGCTCATCGCGATGGCGGGGGTGGTGGTCCAGCCCCGCCCCACGTTGTCCAGTACCGCCGCGGCGGCGCCCGGCTGGCCCTCCATCTGCCCGAAGGCGGCGGCCTCGGCACGCCGTCCGAAGATGATCGCCATCGCCAGGAACGCCACCAGGAGACCCAGGATGCCCAGGTAGACCGGGTGGCCGATCAGGAAGCCGATCCCGAGGAAGACACCAAGGGTGACGATTCCCACGCCCGCGACGATGAGACCGACCTTGGGGTCGGCCTTACGGGTCATCTTGTACGTCAGGGCGATCTGCTTCAGTCGCCCGGGGTTCGCAGCAGTCTCTGCGTTTGACTTCCTCGCCATGCAGCGAAGTTTACGTGGCCTGCGGGGTCCGGGTCGCCGCGGCCTCGAGTACGTGCTCGGTTTCGACCCGGTCCTTGGCCCTGCGACGGTCTTCGAGGACCGCCGTCCAGGCGTTGCGCCGGGCGCCGCTCATGAGCAGCGACTCGATGCCCCGGAAGGCATCGGTGAACGACGGGATGGCGATGGCGCGAACGGGCGCGGCCTGCATGTCGATCCCTCTCTGGTGCTCTCATCGATGGAGCTGCGTGGTGCTGCGGGGTACTGCGGGGGCGGCGCTCGCGCGGTGGCGCGTGTGCGGTGAGTGGACCCAGCGTCACTGATTGGTGTTACCAGGGCATGACCGACTGGTCAAACGGTGATGAAACATTGACGCGGCCCACCAGGTGTCTCCCTTGAGGGAGCCTAGGGGCCGCGTCGCCGTGGTGTTACTGCTTGGTAAGACTTTGTGCGCGAATTCACACAGTCCGCGTCACGCGGTCGTCCGGTGGTCCATCGCCTGCTGGTACAGCCGGCCGGCGCGGTACGAGGAACGCACCAGCGGACCCGACATCACACCGGAGAAGCCGATGTCCTCGGCCTCCTTCGCCAGCTCCACGAACTCGGCCGGCTTCACCCAGCGCTCCACGGGGTGGTGCCGCGACGAGGGCCGCAGGTACTGGGTGATCGTGATGAGTTCGCAACCCGCGGCGTGCAGGTCCTTGAGCGCCTGGGTGACTTCCTCGCGCTCCTCGCCCATGCCGAGGATCAGGTTCGACTTGGTGACCAGGCCGTACTCGCGCGCCTTGGTGATCACGTCGAGCGAGCGCTCGTAGCGGAAGCCGGGGCGGATCCGCTTGAAGATCCGCGGGACCGTCTCGACGTTGTGCGCGAAGACCTCGGGGCGGGAGGCGAAGACCTCCTCCAGCAGCTCCGGGACCGCGTTGAAGTCCGGGGCGAGCAGCTCGACCTTGGTGTGGCCGCCCGCGCGCTCCGCCGTCTGCTGGTGGATCTGGCGCACGGTCTCGGCGTACAGCCAGGCGCCGCCGTCGGGCAGGTCGTCGCGGGCGACACCGGTGATGGTGGCGTAGTTCAGGTCCATGGTGACCACGGACTCGCCCACGCGGCGCGGCTCGTCGCGGTCGAGGGCCTCGGGCTTGCCCGTGTCGATCTGGCAGAAGTCACAGCGCCGGGTGCACTGGTCGCCACCGATGAGGAAGGTGGCCTCGCGGTCCTCCCAGCATTCGTAAATGTTCGGACAGCCCGCTTCCTGGCACACCGTGTGCAGTCCTTCGCCCTTCACCAGGGCCTGCATCTTGGTGTACTCGGGACCCATTTTCGCCCGGGTCTTGATCCACTCGGGCTTGCGCTCGATGGGCGTCTGGGCGTTACGGACCTCCAGGCGCAGCATCTTGCGTCCGTCGGGTGCGACTGCGGACACGACCGGCTCCCTGTGACTTCGATTCTTCGGCGCCCACCAGGGTACGCCCGTAATTTCATATGTTCTTACGTCGGCCAACCTGCGGGCGGCCGGACCCATTCCCGCAGGGTCAGGAGGCCGCGGGCTCCACGACGCGCGGCCGCGGCTCGGCGCCCTCCAGGACGTCCTTCAGGTGGCCCTCGATGACCGGCAGCACCTCGGCGATGGTGATCTCGCGGCCCAGTTCGTACGAGAGCGAGGTCACACCGGCGTCGCGGATGCCGCAGGGGACGATCCGGTCGAACCAGGTGTTGTCGGGGTTCACGTTGATCGCGAAGCCGTGCATCGTGACGCCCTTGGCGACCCGGATGCCTATCGCGGCGAGCTTGCGGTCCTCGCGGCGCTGGCCGGCGTTGGAGGGGGCGTACTCCGGCCCGTTCAGCCGGGGGTCGAACTCCTCGTCCGCGAGGCGCGGGTCGAAGTCCAGGGACAGCCCGCCGATCTTCGGCCGGTCCTCGACGGGGTCGCCGAGCACCCAGACGCCGGAGCGGCCCTCGACCCGGGTGGTCTCCAGGCCGAAATCGGCGGCGGTGCGGATCAGCGCGTCCTCCAGCCGCCGGACGTGGGCGACCACGTCCACCGGGCGGGGCAGCTTCATGATCGGGTAGCCGACGAGCTGGCCGGGGCCGTGCCAGGTGATCTTGCCGCCGCGGTCCACGTCGACCACCGGGGTGCCGTCGAGGGGGCGCTCACTGTCGGCCGTGCGCCGGCCCGCCGTGTAGACCGGCAGGTGCTCCAGCAGCAGACAGGTGTCCTCGGTCTCGTCCGCGAAGCGCGCGGCGTGGACCCGCCGCTGCTCTTCCCAGGCCTCGGTGTACTCGACGGCATCCGGCCCGAAGCCCAGATGGACAAACCGCAGCTCAGCCACCGCAGCGCCTCCTCATTGAACCCGCTGTGCGTGCATATCGCACCCATATCGCACCCACCCAGCGTACGGCTCCCCCGCGGCCGGTCGGCAGCGCCCCCGCGCGGCCCCCTAGTCCTGGGCCGGAGGCGGAGCCGGGAGGCGCCGGGGCTGCCGGCGGCCCTTCGGCGGCCGGTCCGGGTCCTCGTCGGCCCGCGGCAGCCGCCGGTGCCCCTCGGAGTGGTCGTTGACCCAGCCGCACACCCCGCAGGCGTAGCGCCCGTCGAGCCCGGCGATCAGCGTGCCGCACCGGCGGCACTCGGCCTCGGTGATCTCCGGCGCGGGAAGCGGGGCCGTGGATTCCGGTACGGGCTCGTGGGGCCAGCGGGTCATGCCCGCAGCTTATGCGGGGGCTCGGGGGCAGTCCGTAAAGAGCCTGCCCGGTTCTTCGCACGATCGGATGAATGTGGGATAGAAGGGGCGGTCCGGGCAGTGTTCGCCGCTACATTCACGCCGTTCACAGGGCCGGGACACCGGTCCGTCACGTCAGGAGACCGTGGAGCCGATGACGGAACGACCTGCCCAGCGCGTCCCCAACCGGCAGCTCGCGGCACTGATCGCCGAGGCCGGGTTCTCCAATGCCGGGCTCGCCCGCCGCGTCGACCAGCTCGGGCTGGAACACGGTCTCGATCTGCGGTACGACAAAACCTCGGTCACCCGGTGGCTGCGCGGCCAGCAGCCGCGCGGGACCACCCCCGCGCTGATCGCCGAGGTCTTCACCCGGCGGCTCGGGCGGCGGCTCTCGGCCCAGGACCTCGGGCTGGACGCCTGCGCTCCGGTCTACGCGGGGCTGGAGTTCGCGGCCACCCCCGAGGAGGCGGTGGACATCGCGAGCGGCCTGTGGCGCAAGGACTCCGGGTCCCACGCCGAACTGCGGAAGATCGCCTTCACCCCCGCCGGACTCGTCGTCCCCAGCCGGGACTGGCTGATCGGCCGGGCCGACGAACGGGTCGGCCGCGGCGCGGACCCCGGCGCCTCCCGGATCCCGGCCCAGGGCCGGTCCACCGTGCCCCGCCAGCGCCAGATCGACCGCGGCCCGGGCCAGCGGGTCACCTCCGGGGACATCGCCGCGCTCAGATCGGTCGGCGAGCTCTTCCGGGCCCTGGACCACGCCTACGGCGGCGGTCACGCCCGCCAGGCCCTGGTGCGCTATCTGGAGCACGAGGCCGAGCCGATGCTGCGCGGCACCTACGGCGAGAACTCCGGGCGGCGGCTCTTCGCGGCCGCCGCCGACCTGACCCGGCTGGCCGGCTGGACCTCGTACGACATCGCCGCCCACGGACTGGCCCAGCGCTACTTCGTGCAGGCCCTGCGCCTCGCCCAGGCCGCCGGGGACCGGCCCTACGGCGCCTACGTGCTCGTCACCATGAGCCGCCAGGCGGTCTACCTCGGCCACGGCCGGGAGGCCGTCCAGCTGGCCCGGGTGGCGCAGCAGGGCGTCGGATCGGGCCCGCCCCAGGTGGTCCAGGGGCTGCTGCACGCGGCGGAGGCCCGGGGGCACGCGGTGCTCGGCGAGGTACGGGCGGCCACCGCCTCCCTCGTACGGGCGGAACGCGCGCTCGGCGCGGCGCGCCCCGGTGACGACGTACCGCACTGGGCGCGCACCTTCGACGAGGGGGAGCTGGCCGACGAGTTCGGGCACTGCCACCGCGACCTGCAGCAGTACCGGGCCTCGGCGCAGCACGCGGAGCGCTCGCTCCAGCTGCGGGCGCCGGGCTTCGCGCGCTCCCGGCTGTTCTGCCGGGTGGTGCTGGCCACGGCCCGGCTGGGGCTGGGCGAGCTGGACCAGGCGTGCGCGCTGGGCGCGGAGGCGGCGCAGCAGGCGATGGAGATGCGCTCGGCGCGCGCGGTGGAGTACGTACGGGACTTCGAGCGGCGGCTGGAGCCGTACCGGGACGCGGCGGCCGTACGGACCTACCGGGACCGGGTGGCGGCCTTGTCGTAGGCCCTGTCGTAGCGCCGACCGCAGCCCACTCCAGCCTCGCCGGCGATTGAGGCGCCCCCGGAGGGCCAACCGAGCGGCACCAGCCCGCCGACCCGAGTCGCGCCCCGGACGCACCGGGGGCCCGGCCCCCTTGAGGGAACCGGGCCCCGTACTGGGTGGTTTCAGGCCGCCGCCGGCACGGGCTCCGCGGCCGGCACCGGGATGCCGAAGTCGCGCAGGACGGCGGTGGTGGCGCGGCGCGCCGAATGCAGGGCGCCCTGCACCGTGTTGGTGTCCCGGTGGTCGCCGCATACGTACAGCCCGGCGAGCAGTCGGACCGTGCGCCGCGTGTCGTACGGCGCGGGCATCGCGGGGACGGCCTCGGGCGTGTGGTGGACGGCGAGCAGCTCCCAGTCCCGGGTGGAGGTCTCGTAGAGCCGGGCGAGGCGGGAGGCCACCGTCCGGGCGGGCGGCGGCGGACCGAGGACGGTGGTGCTGACGAGCGAACGCCCGGCCGGGGCGCGGCTCGGGTCGACGGCGCTCATCACGGTGGTGTGGGAGACCGGCCAGGTGGGGTCGCCGTCGAGCAGCAGCGATCCGTCCCAGGGCAGTGGGGCGGCGGTCGCGTGGTGGATGACGGTGATCTGGTGGAAGCGGGGCACCCGCAGGCCGGGCAGCAGCTCGGCCGCGGCGCGGGCGCCGGTCGCGAGCAGGACGGAGCGGCAGGCGAAGTCGCCGTGCTCCTCGGTGGTCACCAGGTTGGTGGCGACCGAGCGCACCCGCACGCCGGTGCGCACCGTGCCGGGCGGCAGCCCGGCCGCGAGGAGCGCGGGCAGGGCCGCGGCCCCGCCCTGCGGTACCGCGAGGCGGCCGCGGGCGAAGCGGCGCAGTGCGAGGTCGGCGACCCGGCTGGAGGTGGTGAGTTCCGGGTCGCAGAGCAGGGTGGCGAGCAGGGGGCGCAGCACGCCGGTGACCGTGCGCGGGGGCAGGGTCCGGGTGCGGAGCGCGGCGAGCGCGGTGCGCTCGGGGCGGGCCAGGACCCGTTCCTCGGGCAGGGCCGCGAGGCGGCCGAGCGCGGCGCTGAGCCGGGCCTGGTCGAGCGAGCCGCTGGCGAGGGCGCGGGCCGGGGTGAGGGCTCCGGCCCGGAGCTGTTTGCCCTCGCTGTGGACGAGGACGCCGGGTGCGAAGGGCCGCAGGACCAGGTCCTCCAGGCCTGGCGTGCGGGTGAGTTCCGGGTACGTGGTGTTGAGGAGCTGACCGACCCGGTCCAACCGGAATCCGTCGGTCCGCTCGGTGGCCATCCGGCCGCCGGGATCGCCGGCGGCCTCCAGGACGGTGACGCTGACCCCCGCTGCGATCAGATGGTGTGCCGCCGCGAGTCCTGAGACTCCGGCTCCTACGATGACTACGTCCGCATGGTGTGCGCTGCTGAGCACGTGCCCCTCCCCGAGGTCGGCGCGGCTTGTCTGGTCCTCCTTCCCCCAACCAGCTCCAGCAGAACCCGAGTTGGACGCGCATTTTCGAACAGATCTGGTTGCATACAGGTCGCACTACGGACACATACGGGTCGCATGCGGGTCACAAACGGTCGCACGCCGAAGGGCGTCCGCCCGCCGGTGCGCCCCGGGTACGCGCCCCCGGTCCGCGCCCCCGCGCGCCCCGGGCTTCCCCCGCGCGACTACCCCAGCGCGGCCCGGATCGAGTCCTCGATCCCCGGGTCGCGGAAGCGGAATCCCGACTCCAGCAGCCGTGCGGGTCGCACCCGCTGACTGCCCAGCACGTCCCCGGCGAACTCCCCCAGCACCAGCCGCATCACCGGCGCCGGTACGGCGCACACCGTCGGCCGCCGCAGTACGCGCCCCATGGCCGCGGTGACCTCACGGTTGGTCAGGGGCTCCGGGGCGGTCAGGTTCACCGGGCCCGACAGCTCCGGGGTGACGATCAGGTGGCGCAGGGCCGCGATCTCGTCGTGCATGGAGATGTACGACCAGTACTGGCGGCCGTTGCCGAAGCGGCCGCCGATGCCCGCCCGGAACACCGGGAAGAGCTTGCCCCAGGCTCCGCCCTCGGCCGCGACGACCAGCCCGGTCCGGGCGAAGACGGTCCGGACCCCGGCCGCCGCCGCGGGGGCGGCGGCCGCCTCCCACTCGACGCAGACGGAGGGCAGGAAGCCGTGGCCCGGCGGGGCGCTCTCGTCGACGGCGCGCTGTCCGGTGTCGCCGTAGTAGCCGATGGCCGACCCGCAGACCAGCACGGACGGCGGCCGCTCCAGCGCCGCCACGGCGGTGGCGATCGCGGCGGTGCCGAGGACACGGCTGTCCCGGATCTCCCGCTTGTACGCCGCCGACCAGCGGTGGTCGCCCACCCCGGCCCCGGCCAGGTGCACGACGGCGCCGCTCCCGGCCAGCGCGCCGGGCGCGACGTACCCGCGGCGCGGGTCCCACTCCGCCTCGTCCGCCGCGGCGGGGGCGCGCCGCACGAGCCGCACGACGTCATGCCCGTCCGCGCGCAACGACCGCACGAGCGCCGTCCCAATAAGCCCGGCCGAGCCGGTAACCACGATCCGCATCCCCCCATCCTGCCTCCCCGCCGAGCCGGTCCACCTTTAGCCCCGCCGGGGCCAAATCCAGCCCCGCCGGGCCACCCTCAGCTCGCCGGGGCCAAATCCAGCCCCGCCGGGCACCTCCAGCCCCGCCGGCGTTTGAGGCGCGGGGTCCGGGGCGGAGCCCCAGGCGCTGCCGCCACCTCCAGCCCCGCCTGGCACCTCCAGCCCCGCCGGCGCTTGAGGCGCGGGGTCCGGGGCGGAGCCCCAGGCGCCGCCGCCACCTCCAGCCCCGCCGGCGTTTGAGGCGCGGGGTCTGGGGCGGAGCCCCAGGAGCCCCGCAGGGGGCAACGGCCCTTGCGGGCCGCACCGGGCTCCGCCCGGACCCGCGCCTCAAACGCCGGCGAGGCTGGAGATGGCCCGGCCGGGCAAGGCATGCCCGGTGGGCGAGGCTGAAGCTGCCCGGCCGGGCAAAGGGTGGCGGCGGGCGCGGCTGGGATGGCCCGGCGGGGCCGAAGGGGGCCCGCGGAGGCGGAGGGCGGCCCCGGAGGGCGGCGGTCAGGTGGAGCCGAGGGCCGCCCCGCAGGGGGGCGGTCAGGTGGAGCCGAGGGCCGCCCCGCAGGGGGGCGGTCAGGTGGAGCCGAGGGCCGCCCCGCAGGGGGGCGGTCAGGTGGAGCCGAGCCAGGTGCCCACCGCGTAGGTGACGGACATGGCCACGGCGCCGCCGGCCACGTTGCGCAGGACCGCCCGCCCCACCGGCGCCGCCCCGAGCCGCGCGCTGACGACCCCGCACAGCGCCAGCGCACACAGCACCGCCCCCGCGGTCACCGGCACCCGCCACCCCGCCCCCGGCAGCACGATCGCCAGCAACGGCAGCACCGCCCCGACCGTGAACGCGATCAGGCTCGCCAGCGCCGCATGCCACGGGTTCGCCAGCTCGTCGGGGTTGATCCCGAGTTCCACCCGGGCATGGGCCCGCAGCGCGTCCCGTTCCGTCAGCTGCTGCGCCGCCTCCCGCGCCACCTCCTCGCTCAGCCCGCGCGCCTCCAGCAGCCCGGCCAGCTCGGCCAGCTCCGCTTCGGGCTCTTCGGCGAGTTCCCGCCGCTCCATCTCCAGCGCGGCCCGTTCCGAGTCCCGCTGGGAACTCACGGACACGTACTCCCCCGCCGCCATGGACAGCGAGCCCGCCAGCAGTCCGGCGACCCCGGCCGTCAGGATCTCCGGGCGGCTCGTCGTCGCCCCGGCCACGCCCACCACCAGCCCGGCCGTGGAGATGATTCCGTCGTTGGCCCCGAGCACACCGGCCCGCAGCCAGTTGAGCCGGGTGCTGATGGCCCCGCTCTGCGATTCCCCGTCGTAGTCCGTCACGGGTCCACTCTCGGTCACGCGGCCGCCCGGCGTGCGCGCCGACGCCCCTGGTACCAGGGTGGAGTGGTGAGACGCGGACGCGAGGAACCGGGCTGGCTGCGCGGGGAGCCCCCGCCGCGCTGGGCCCGGTTCGCGCCCGCCGTGGCCCTGGTGGTGCTCGTGGCCGCCCAGGGCCTGACCCCGGGCAACGTGGAGCTGGGGTTCTTCCTGGCCGGACTGCCTCCGGTGGCGGCGTTCTCGTACGGGGCGACCGGCACCGCGTTCTTCGCCGCCCTGGTGCTGGCCCTGCTCGGCCTGCCGGGCCTGGGCGTCGGCCATGCCCGGGGCACCGACCTGGCGACGGTGGCCGCCATCGGGCTGCTCAGCGTGGTCATCGCCTGGGTGCGCAAGCGCCGGGACGCACAGCTGGTCAGCGTACGGACGGTGGCGGAGGCGGCCCAGCTGGCCGTGCTCCCGCCGGTCCCGCCCGCGGTGGGCCCGGTGCGGTGCGCCGGGCTGTACCGGGCGGCCCAGTACGGCACCCTGGTCGGCGGTGACCTGTACGACGTACGGGCGGGCCCGCACGGGGTCCGCGCCCTGGTCGGGGACGTCCAGGGCCACGGGCTGGCCGCGGTCGCCACGGTCGCGGCGCTGCTCGGCGCGTTCCGCGAGGCGGTGCTGGACGACGCCGGGCTGACGGCGGTCGCCGCCCGCCTGGACCGCCGCCTGCGCACGGACGCGGAGAACACGGCGGACACCGAGGTGTTCGCGACCGCCCTGCTGCTGGAGTTCCCGCCCGCGCTGGACCTCGTACGGATCGTCTCCTGCGGCCATCCCCCGGCGCTGCTGCTGCGCCACGGCTCGGTCACGGAACTGGCGGCGGAGCCGGGCCCTCCGCTCGGCCTGGGGCTCCTGGACCTGACCCCGCTCCAGGTCGCCGTCACGGCGCTGCGCCCCAGCGACCGGCTGCTGCTGTACACGGACGGGGTGACCGAGGCCCGGGACGCGATCGGGGCGTTCTACCCGCTGGCCGACCGGGTGCCCGCCCTGCTGGCGGGCAGCCCGGCGGACCTCACGGGACTGGCGAACGCGGTGTGGCGGGACCTGGTCCGCTTCACCGACGGCGGCCCCCGGGACGACGTGGCCCTGCTCGTCCTGTCGGTCCCGGCACGCTGACCCCGGGGGTCGCCAGGGTCCCTGGGACCCCGGCGACCCCCGGCGGCCGGTGAGGCTCAGCCCGCCTGGCGGATGAACGAGCGCACCATCTTGCAGGTGACATTGGACGGCCGGTGGATACCCACCCGCACCGCCATCGTCCGGATCTTCCGGTTCGTCGCGCGCTGAGCGTCATACGTCCCCGTGTCGAGCAGGGATATCGCCAGCCGCATCGCCTTGAGACGGCGGTTGTGGCTCTCGTACCACTCGCGGGGCAGACCCGCGGGCAGTGCCTTCTTCTTGGGCATCGAAATGATCGCGGCAGCGGCCATCTACAGCCTCCCAAACGGTAGTTGGCTTCCTGTCGTGCTCCCTCGATTTTACCGGGGACCACTGACAAAAGCCCCTGGCCAGACAGCCTCGCTAGGCTTCGGCCCATGGAGATCTGGATCAACCCCGCCTGCTCGAAGTGCCGCAGCGCGCTCACCCTCCTCGACGCCGAAGGCGCCGACTACACGGTGCGGCGCTACCTGGACGACGTACCGTCCGAGGACGAGATCCGCACGGTGCTCGGCCGCCTCGGCCTGGAGCCCTGGGACATCACGCGTACGTCCGACCCGCTCGCCAAGGAGACCGGCGTACGAGAGCTGCCGCGCGAGGCGACGGACGCGGCGCGGGCCCGCTGGATCAGCCACCTCGCCGCACACCCGAAGCTCATCCAGCGCCCGATCATCACGGCCGACGACGGCACGGCGGTCGTGGCCCGCACGGACGAAGCCGTCCGCGACGCCCTCTCCCGCCACGCGTAAAACCGCTGGCCACGCTAAAACTGCTGGCCACACCCCCTCACCGGTCCGTAGCGTCGGTGCGCATGACCACTTCGCCTTCGCTGCGCACCGCACGCCTCACCCTCGACCCGTACACCCCGGGCGACGAAGAGGACTTCGTCGCCCTGTTCCAGGACGAACGGGTGTCGCGGTGGATGGGCGACGGGCCGGCGCCGGAGGCCGACGACCGCGCCCTGTTCGGGCGGATCTTCACGAAGGTCTACGCCCAGCAGCTCTTCGACGTCTGGGCCGTCCGCCGCGACGGCGCCCTCGTCGGGCACGCGGAGATCAAACCGACCACCGAGAGCGGCGGCCACGAACTCATCTACGCCCTGTCCCCCGCCGCCTGGGGCGCGGGCCTCGGCACGGAGATCGCCGAGGCGCTCGTCGCCTACGCCTTCACCACCCTCGCCCTGACCGAAGTCCACGCCACGGTGGCCGCCGAAAACGAAGCCTCCCTGACCCTGCTGACCCGCATCGGCTTCACCCACACCAGGGACGTCCGCGAGCGGGACGGGGGCGTGACGCGGGTGCTGACGCGGGTGGGGGTGTAACTGGGGGCCCGGCTGGCGCCGGGTGCGGCTTCGCCGCAAAGGGTGCGTTGTGCGCGTCCGGGTCGGGGAGGTTCCGGGGGCTGCCCGCCAGTTCAACTGTCTCTTCGCGGTGCCGCGCCCTGTCAAGGGCGCTCCCTGCGGTCGCGTCGCTACGCGATGGCCTACGGCCACCCTTGACAGGGCGCGTCCCCACGAAAAGCCAAGAACTGTCGGGCGGCCCCCGGGGGAAGGCATGGGGGACAGGAGCCACTTACCGGGATTCCGGGCGGGTGGGCCGGGGGCCAGGTGCGGCCAAGCCGCGCCCTCCGGGCGAAACAAGCGACAAGCCGCACCCAAATCGCTACGCGCTCCTCCGAGAGCGGCGTCTGCGGCCCGTTTTGGGCTGGTGGCGGGTGCGGGGAGGCCGAAAGCTCGGCCAGATGAGCATGGAGTCGGGTCAAGCGACTCTCGACACTCAACACCCCTTCAAGATGCACCTTTTGCGGCGCTTTGGACCCCTCACTTTGGTGCGGACGGCTGCCAGACCCGTCTCCACTTCGGCCTGACGGAAGTCCCAGGCACAAACAGCCCGCAGACGCCTCCCCGAGCGCAACTGTGTAGCGATCTGAGCGCGGGTCTGTTGCTTGTCGTCTGTTCGCCCGGAGGGCGCGGCTGGGCCGCACCCGGCCGCTGGCCCACCCGCCCAGAACACCGGGTCGTGGATCAGGTCCCCCACGCCTTCCCCCGGGGGCCGCCCGACAGTTCTTGGCTTTTCGTGACGGGGCGCGCTGTCAAGGGTGGCCGCAGGCCATCGCGAAGCGACGCGACCGAAGGGAGCGCCCTTGACAGGGTGACCCGGCACGAAGAGACAGTTGAACTGACGGGCAGCCCCCGGACGATCCCCGACCCCGGACGCTCGAAACACAGGTAAGGGCGGCGCAGCCGCCCCCCCGGCCCCGGACACGTAAAACACCGGCCCGACGGCCGAGTTGGCCGGGCTCACGGGTGTCCGGCCCGATCCCGGCCTGATGGAGTGGGACTACGGCGGCTACGAGGGTCTGACCGCGGCGCAGATCCAGGAGACGAGGCCGGGCTGGGACCTGTGGCGGGACGGCGTCATTCCCGGCGACGCCACCTGCCCTGGTGAGTATCTCCAGCAGGTGGCAGCGCGCACAGACGCGGTACTCGACCGGATTCGGCCCCTGTTGGACGACGGCGATGTCGCCGTCGTCGCCCATGGCCACCTGGCGCGCGTGCTCACCGTGCGCTGGCTCGGCCTCGACGCATCCGCCGCCCGACTGCTCGGCCACCCGCACCCCGGCACCCTCAGCTTCCTGGCCACCGAAGACGGGCAGCCCGTCATCGGCGCGTGGAACGTCCCGTAGCGGTCTCGCGCCGCCTCAACCCGCCTCGCGGCCATGCCGGTTGAGGTGATCATCCCCTAAGCCAGCCACCGCCCCACCGCCTCCACGACCTCCACCGCCCCCGTGAACGGGAGTGCGTGGTGCGAGATCCCGGGGAGTACGTCGACCACCGCGCCCGGTATCGCCGCCGCCGCGCGCGCCGCGCGTGCGGCGGAGTGGCATCGGGCGGCTCCTGCGAAGACGGCCAGCAGGGGCACATCCGCCCCCGCGCCCACCCCCGGTACCGGGCGCGCGCCCGTGACGGGGCGGGTGGCCGGGAATCCGGCTGCCGCCGTGCGCACCCGCAGCCAGGCCGGGTCGAGAGGGGCGCCACCGGTCTCCCAGGCCAGGAACGAGCGGATCCGCTCGGGCGTGGGGCGCAGCAGCATCGGCAGGGCCCGCGCCACGTAGCCCGGGCGCAGTCCGGTGAAGACCTGGGTGGGGTCGAGCAGCACCAGGCGCCGCAGCCGTTCGGGGCGCTGGGCGGCGTAGTGTGCGGCGATCCATCCGCCGTAGGAATACCCGCCCAGCTCCACGACCCCCTCCCCCTCCCCCAGCCCCAGTCCGTCGAGGACGGCGTCGAGCCACTCCGCGAGGTCGGCGGCCGTGCGTAGTGACCGCCCTTCGGCCGGCACGCTCATCCCGGGTTCCCCCACCAGGTCCACGGCGTGGACCCGCCGTTCCCGCGCGAGCCCGGCCCGCAGGCAGGCCCCCCACACCAGCGACGAGGTCCCGCCTCCGGGGAGGAGTACGAGCGGCGGGGCGCCTGCGGGACCGGTGCTGTTGACGCGGGTGAGGCCGTAGGGGGTCGGGATCATGCGGGCGCCGGGCGGGCCGGGCCACTGGTGGAGCGCGGCGTCGTACGCGGTACGGAAGTCCTCGTAAGCGGCGGTACGGAAGGTGTCCACGCGATAATCTTCCTCAGCAATAATCTTGATGAACAATCATCTTGATGAGCGAGAGATCTGTATCCGTACCGGATCCTAGGCGGAGGCACCATGCCCGACAACCCCGACCCCGACCCCCTGGAGCTCGTCCACCTCCTCCGTGCCGCCTCCGTCGAATTCGGGCTGCGCCAGGCGGAGTTCGGGGCCGCTCACGGGATGCATCCGACCGATGTCCGTGCCCTGATCTGCCTGCTCGACGCCGCGCGCGCGGGTGAGAGGGCCACGGCGGGGCTGCTGGCCGCGCGGCTCGGTCTCAACTCGGCCGGTACGACCGCCGTGATCGACCGGTTGGAACGGCTCGGCCATGTCAACCGTTTCCGTGACGGGGCCGACCGGCGACGGGTGTTGCTCCAGGTGTCCCCCGAGGCCGTACGGATGGGCCAGGCGTTCTTCGGGCCCGTGATCGACGGCCTGGTCGATCTGCTCGGCACCTTCGGTCCGGCCGAGCGCGCCGCCATCCACCGGTTCCTGACCTCCGCCCGAACGGCCCTCACCCCGTGACCGCCCACCCGAAGTCCCACCCCGCCGACGACCCCACACCCCCCGCCAGCGCCAACGGCAGCGACCTGCACCTCGACCTGTCCCCGCACGGTTCCCGCCGTACCGCGCTCGCCCAGGCGCTGCGCGAGGCCGTTCGCGGGGGGCGACTCGTGGCCGGGACCCGGTTGCCGCCGTACCGGTCCCTCGCCGCCGACCTCGGGGTGGCCCGGGGGACGGTCGCCGACGCGTATGCCGAGCTGGTCGCCGAGGGGTGGTTCACCGCCCGGCAGGGTTCCGGCACCCGGGTCGCGGAGGGGATGCCGGTGCGTCCGGTGCGGCCCGCCGCCGGGCCCGCGCCCGTGCCCCGGGCGCACCGGTACGACCTGACCCAGGGCAAGCCCGACCCCGCCTCCTTTCCGCGCGGTGCCTGGTCCGCGAGTGCCCGCCGGGCGCTGGCCGCGGCTCCGGCCGATGCCTTCGGGCCCGGGGATCCGCGCGGGCGGCCCGAGCTGCGGCGGGCGCTGGCGGAGTACCTGGCCCGGGCGCGTGGGGTGCGTACCGATGCCGAGCACATCGTGGTCTGCGCGGGTTTCGCCAACGGCCTGCGCCTGCTGGCGGGGCTGCGGCCGCGGGACTGGGCGGTGGAGGCGTACGGGCTGCCGTTCCACCACGGGATCCTGGCCGCCGCGGGGGTGCGCCCGTACGCCGTCCCCATCGACGGGGACGGCGCCCGTACCGACGCCCTGCCGGCCCGGGCGCGTACGGTCCTGCTCACCCCCGCGCACCAGTTCCCGACCGGGGGCCCCCTGCTCCCGGCCCGCCGGACGGCGGCCGTCGAGTGGGCGCGGTCCACCGGGGGCGTGATCCTGGAGGACGACTACGACGGGGAGTTCCGCTACGACCGCAAGCCGGTCGGCGCCCTCCAGGGCCTGGCCCCCGACCGGGTGGTCTACGCGGGGTCGCTGAGCAAGAGCCTGTCCCCCGCCCTGCGGCTGGGCTGGCTGGTCCTGCCCGAGGCGCTGGCCGGGCGGGTCGTGGCGGCGAAGGGGCAGCGGGAGTCGTGGACGAGCGCGGTGGACCAGCTGACCTTCGCCGACTTCCTGGACTCGGGCGCGTACGACCGGCACGTCCGCCGGATGCGGCACCGCTACCGCGCCCGCCGCGACCACCTGGTGGCGGCCCTGGCGCGGCGCGCCCCGCAGGTCCGGGTCACGGGCATCGCGGCGGGCCTGCACGCGGTCCTCGACGTCCCGCCGGGCACGGAGTCCTCGGCCCTGGCGGCGGCGCGGGGGGCGGGGCTGCTGCTGGACGGCCTGTCGGAGTACCGCCATCCCTCGGCCGGGGATCGCGACGAGATCTCCCGCCAGGCCCCCCGCGAGGGGCTGGTCGTGGGCTACGCGGGCCTGGGCGACCGAGGGTTCGCGGAGGCGGTGGAGGTCCTGGCCGGGAGCCTGGGGGCGCTGGGGACGGCATCAGGGTCCCTGCGATCCCTGTGATCCGCGACTCCCTGTTCTGATTGATCTTGCGCATGCAAGACACCATCTTGGAGACTTGAGTTCACGCCGAAGGATATTCGGCAGCCACCCGCCCGGAGGGAAGACGCACATGGTCAGCGAGCGCCCCGCGCTGTACGAGATGTTCGACGAACGGTTCCGGACCGGCCGGTGCATGAACGGCGACGACGGGCTCGAAGTCCTCCACACCGGCTGCCGCTGGGCCGAGGGCCCGCTCTACCTGCCCGCCTGGCGGCAGTTGGTCTGGAGCGACATCCCCAACGACCGGATGCTGCGGTGGGACGAGGAGACCGGCGCCGTCAGCGTCTTCCGGCGCTCCGCCGGACACACGAACGGCAACACCCTGGACCGTCAGGGCCGTCTGATCACCTGCGAGCAGGGCAACCGCCGGGTGACGCGGACCGAACACGACGGCACGGTCACGGTCCTGGCCGACCGCTGGCAGGGCAAGCGGCTGAACAGCCCGAACGACGCGGCGGTCCACTCCGACGGCTCGGTCTGGTTCTCCGACCCCGACTTCGGCATCACCAGTGACTACGAGGGCCACCGCGCGCAGAGCGAGATCGGCGCCAACAACGTCTACCGCGTCGACCCCGCCACCGGCGAAGTGCGGCTGGTCGCCGACGGCTTCGGCGCCCCGAACGGCCTGGTCTTTTCACCCGACGAGCGGCAGCTCTTCGTCTCCGACACCCGGGCGGGCCGCATCCGGGTCTTCGACGTGCGCGAGGACGGCACCCTCTCGGACGGAGAGGTCTTCGCCGAGGCCGCGGCGCGCGGCGGGGCCCGCTTCGACAACCTCCGCTTCGATGACGGCGGCCGGCTCTGGGTGGCCGCGATGGACGACGGGGTGCACTGCTACGACCCCGACGGCACGCTCATCGGACGGCTCCGGGTCCCCGAGACGGTGTCGAACATCGCCTGGGGCGGCGCCAAGCGGAACCGCCTCTTCATCACGGCGGAGACCAGCCTCTACTCGCTGGTCATGGGCGTGACGGGCACCCACCCGACCGGGCCGGGCCACCAGCCGTGGCAGGGGAGCCTGTGAGCACGCCGATGGACGAGGACCGGGGAGCCGACTGGGCCGCCACGCGGGCGTGGGTGGCCGGGGGCCTGCCCGAAGGAGAGCGCATCGAGGCGGCGGCGCGGCTGCGCGGCGGCTGGACCTCCGAGATGCGCCGGCTGGAGATCGCCGGACCCGGCGGCCGGCGCGGGCTCGTGCTGCGGTCCTTCGTCAAGCCGTTCTACGTGCGGCACGCGGAAGGCCTGCTGCGCCGCGAGGCGGACGTCCTGCGCTTCCTGGCGGGTACGGACGTACCCGCGGCCGGGTTCGTGGCCCTGGACGCGGCGGCGCGCCACTGCGACCACCCGTCCCTGCTGATGACCCTGCTGCCCGGGACCGTGCGCACGGACGACGCGGAGGCCGGCCCGCGCGCCGCACTGCTGGCCCGTCAGCTGGTGCGCGTCCACGGGCTGCCGGTGCCCGCGGCGGCGCGGCCCCGCGCCTACGAGGCGTGGACCTCCGCCGAGCGGGTGCGCCCGCCCGCGGACACCGGGCGGCCGGAGCTGTGGCGGCGGGCCGTGGACGTCATCCGCCGGGATCCGCCCGGGTACCGGCCGTGCTTCCTGCACCGGGACTTCCACCCGGGCAACGTCCTCTTCACGGGCGGCGGCGCCGGGCTGCGGATCAGCGGGGTCGTCGACTGGGTGGAGACCTCCTGGGGCCCGGCCGACCTGGACGTGGCCCACTGCTCGACGGCGCTGGCGCTGCTGCACGGCGTCCCGGCGGGCATGGCCTTCGCCGACCGGTACGCGGCGGCGGGCGGCGCCCTGGCCGGGGACCCCGCCGCGCACCTCTACTGGCGGCTGCTGGACGCCCTGGCCTTCGCGCCGGACGCCGAGAAGGTGGCCGTGCCCTGGCGCGACCTCGGCCGCACCGACCTGACCCCGGCCGTGCTGACCGGGCGGCTGGAGGGCTACCTCCAGGCCCTCTTCGACCGGTACGGGAGGAACTCGTAGGCTGATCGACACAAAGGGGACTTCCACCCCTTTCTCCAGCCAAAGGGACATTCATCCATGAGCGACGACATCAGCTCCCCGCCGCCCGCGCCCGCGTCCCCGCCCCCGCTCCCCCGCCCGCGGCGGGGCGCCGACTGGATGTTCGGCGGGGTGTACGGGACGGTGCTGGCCAGCGGGCTGCTGGCGGCGCTCGACCAGAAGAGCGGCGAGTACACCCCGTACTACGACGCCAGCTGGGTGCTC
This sequence comes from Streptomyces sp. NBC_00536, assembly GCF_036346295.1. NCBI lineage: Bacteria > Bacillati > Actinomycetota > Actinomycetes > Kitasatosporales > Streptomycetaceae > Streptomyces > Streptomyces sp. NBC_00536. The sequence continues at coordinate 2,382,217 of NZ_CP107819.1, forward strand.
GTGACCGCCGCGACCGCCGCGCTCGCGCACGGCTACTCCCACCACATGACCACCCACCAGGACGGCTCGGCGGGCCACCGCTGGCGGCTGCTGGCCCGGGCGCTGTTCAACGAGTGGCCGATGATCGTGGCCACGCTGCCCACCGTGCTCCTGCTGGTGCTGGCCGGGGTGATCGGCTGGGACTCGCACGGGGTGACGGCCGTCGGGCTCGGGCTGAACACCGCGCTGCTCTTCGCGTGGGGGTCCCTGGTCGCGCTCCGGGTCGGCTACCGGATGGCCTCGGCGCTGCTGATCGGAGCGGCGGACGCCACGATCGGGCTGGTGATCATCGTGGCGAACGCGCTCATCAAGTAGCCGGGTCAGGTGGCCGGTCGGGCGGACCCGGCCGGGGCTACCGCTCCGCCGGGCCCGCCTGGGCCTCCGCCTCCGCCAGGATCTCCGTCAGCCGGGCGCCGAAGGCCGCGTCCCGGGGGTCGGGTACGCCCGTGCGCGCCGAGGTCAGGAGGGCGTCCAGGGCGCGGCCGTAGGCGCCCGGTACGTCGCTCCAGTCCGGGAGGCCGTGCACCCCGGCCGTGCCGCGCAGTTCCAGGCCCACTCCGGCGGCGGCGGTGGGGGCGCTCAGACTGAGGGTGGCCGTGCTGGCCGCGCCGGAGGTGTGTCGCAGGGCCAGCTGGACGACGTCGCCGGGGCCGCGCGTGGCGCTGATCCGGACCACGTCGCCGAGGACGGGGATGAGGACGGACAGGGCGTGCGGGCCCACGTCCCACAGGCCGCCCTTCTCCTTGCGCCAGGGCGAATCGGCGTACGCGCTGGGCGCGCCGTCGGGCGGGAAGACCGCGCCGAGCCAGTGGGCGCCGGCCGTGAACCAGCCGTCCCGGGCGGCCTGTTCCTCGACCCAGCGCGCGGTCGGCTGGGCGAAGCGCAGGGTGAGGAAGACGATGGAGGCGACCTGGTGGCGGGCGGCCGCGTCGGCCACGGCGCGGGCCTGGTCGACATCGGTGGCCACCGGTTTGTCGAGCAGCAGGTGGCATCCGGCGGCGGCCGCCCGGACGGCGAGCGGGGCCTGGACATCGGGGGGCAGCGCGAAGGCCACGGCGTCACAGTCCGCGAACAGCGCGTCGGGGTCTTCGTACACCTTCACCCCGTACTCGGCCGCGAGTTCGGCGGCGGCCTCGGGCCGTCGGCCCCAGACTCCGGCGAACGCGGAGCCGGTGTGCGCGGCGAGGGCGGGGGCATGGGTGCGGCGGGCCCAGGGGCCGGTACCGAGCAGGCCCACGCGGGGCAGTGCCCCGCGGGGCTGGTCGGAGCCGTCATGTGCGGAAGTGAAATCATACGAAATGCTCACGCGCCCAGTCTGCCCCACGCGCCGGGCCCCCGGACGGACGCGCGGCCACCCGCCGCCCCGCACCCGCACACACACCCCCGCCCGCGCCGTAAACGTCGGTAACACGGGGTTCACACACGGGCAACGGAAGAGAAATCGCGAGCGGGCACGCTGCGGTCATCACCGCAGTCACCGCAGCACCCGCAGAGTCTGAGGACGGTCCCGTGAGCTACAAGGCTGAGTACATCTGGATCGACGGCACCGAGCCGACGGCCAAGCTCCGCTCCAAGACGAAGATCATGTCGGACGGCGACGAGCTGCCGATCTGGGGCTTCGACGGATCGAGCACGAACCAGGCCGAGGGCCACGCCTCCGACCGGGTGCTCCAGCCCGTGTTCTCCTGCCCGGACCCGATCCGCGGCGGCGCCAACCTCCTCGTCCTGTGCGAGGTGCTGAACATCGACATGACCCCGCACGAGTCGAACACCCGCGCCCTGCTGCGCCCGGTCGCCGAGAAGCACGCCGCGCAGGAGTCGATCTTCGGCATCGAGCAGGAGTACACCTTCTTCGACGGGATCCGCCCGCTCGGCTTCCCCGTCGGCGGCTTCCCCGCCGCCCAGGGCGGCTACTACTGCGGCGTGGGCGCGGACGAGATCTTCGGCCGCGAGATCGTCGAGAAGCACCTCGACCACTGCCTCGCGGCGGGTCTGAGCATCTCCGGCATCAACGCCGAGGTCATGCCGGGCCAGTGGGAGTTCCAGGTCGGCCCCGTCGGCCCGCTGGAGGTCTCCGACCAGCTGTGGATCGCGCGCTGGCTGCTCTACCGCACGGCCGAGGACTTCAACGTCTCGGCGACCCTGGACCCGAAGCCGGTCAAGGGCGACTGGAACGGCGCGGGCGCGCACACCAACTTCTCGACGAAGTCGATGCGCGAGGACTACCGCGCGATCATCCGCGCGTGCGAGTCGCTGGGCGAGGGCAGCAAGCCGCTCGACCACGTGAAGAACTACGGCGCCGGCATCGACGACCGCCTGACGGGCCTGCACGAGACCGCCCCCTGGAACGAGTACAGCTACGGCGTCTCGAACCGCGGCGCCTCCGTCCGCATCCCGTGGCAGGTGGAGAAGGACGGCAAGGGCTACATCGAGGACCGCCGCCCGAACGCGAACGTGGACCCGTACGTGGTGACCCGCCTGATCGTGGACACCTGCTGCACCGCCCTGGAGAAGGACGGCCTGGTCTGAGACCGCCCGCCCGACGGCACTGACAACGGCGCCCACCTGCCCCTTCGGGGGTGCGGTGGGCGCCGTTGTCAGTGGGCCGTGCCACCGTTGTTCCCATGACGGGGACAGCGAGGGCGACGGGCATGACGATGGGCCTGGCGACGGGCATGGCGATCAGGATCGAGACGGAGCGCGGCGAGGCCTACGTGCGGCCCGCGCCGGGCGAGTTGGAGCGGCTGGCGGAGCGCATCGGCGCGGACGGCGACCACTTCCTCATCGTCGAGCGGCTCCCGAGCGACCCCGACGTCTACATACAGGTCTGGCACGACGCGGCCGACAGCGGCGGCGAGGCCTACCAGTTGGAGTACCGGGACGGCAGTCCCGACCGGCACTTCCGTGCCTTCCTGCACACCGGCGCCGAGGTCGGTGCGGTGATGGCGGGCTGGGCGCGCGGGGACGAGGGCTGGGAGCTGGGTCCGGCCTGGGAGCGCGTCCTCTTCACCCCGGAGGAGACGCCGCCGCCGCTAGACGACGCCGTGCGCGAGCAACTGGAGGAGCGGGTCCGGCTGTCGCTGCGGTGCGGGTACGCCGGGCGGAAGGAACTGGCCGAGCTGGCCGAGGACTACCTGGTCACCGGGACGGTACGCCCGGTCTCCGCGGCGCAGGCCATGGCCCTGGCGGTGCGGCTGTGGCGGGAGCGGCTCGCGGAGCAGGCCGACTGGAGCGGCGAGACCGATCCCGAGCGGCTGGCCCGGGCGTTCGCGGCGCTGGAGGCCGCCGGGATCACGGCGCGGGAGAACTTCACGTGCTGCCGTGGCTGCGGCCTGGCGGAGATCCGGGGCGCGGGATCCGGGGCGGCGCGCGGGTTCGTGTTCTTCCACCGCCAGTGCACCGAGGGCGCTGCGGAGGGCGGGGACCTCTTCCTGTTCTACGGGGGCTTCGCGCCGGACGGGGAGCGTGACGGGGAGCCGGACGACGCGGCGTCCGACGAGCGGACCGTGGCCGTGGGGCGGGAGGTGGTCGCCGCCCTGGAGGGGGTGGGACTGCGGTGGAGCTGGGACGGATCCGCCCACGATGCGATACGTGTGACCGGCCTGGACTGGCGGAAGCGACTGACCCGTTGACGGTATGTCCGGTATTGAGCGGGTGTCGCGCGACCATGATCGCGGAATTTGAGATTCCGATCCAGCAGGTGAGACGGGGTCTGCCCCGGGCGCGGGACATCTGCTTGAATGGCCGCATGGCCGGCTATCCGCACAACTCCTCGACAGGTCGCAGCGACCTCGAGCCGTTCTGGCCTTCCCGTCAGGATCACGATTTCGACCGGGTGTGTTGCCGCGCGAAGAACGCGCCGGCCCTCTAAAGCCTTCCGGAACCTCTGCTCCAGACCTTCCCGAAGGCCTTCGGTCTGCGCGGTACGACGACGACGTACGTCTCCTGCCGACTCTCCGCGTGAAAGAGCTGACCACTCATGGCGAACACCCGTTCCCTCTCCACCGCCACCTCCGCTGCGACCGCCCACCGCCCCTACCCGCCCAGTACGAACCCCAGCCCCCGCCACCGGCTGCGCGCCGTCGACCGGGACGAGGTCGCCCGCGTGGTGGACTTCCTGCCGCCCGGCGCCACCTGGCTGCCCGCGCCGCAGCACACCGTGCCGACCCTGCCGGGCCAGCCGCCGATGGTCGGCTACCTGGTGCTCGTACCGGCCGACCACCAGCAGCCGCCGCTCACGCTCGCGCCGGCCCCGTTCGCCACGGCCGCCTTCGGCCCGGGAGCCCCCGCCTCCCCCTCCGCCGCAGCCCCGGCCATCACGGGCGACGCGCTCGTGCGGATCGACTCCGAGCAGCGCACGGCGGAGGTCGACGGCGAGGTGCTGGACCTGACGTACCTGGAATTCGAGCTGCTGGCGCACCTGGTGGCGCACCCGCACCGGGTGCACAGCCGTGACCAGCTGGTCACCACCGTGTGGGGCTACGGCCACGTCGGCGACGGCCGGACCGTGGACGTCCACATCGCCCGGCTGCGCCGCAAGCTGGGCGTGGCGCACCGCGGCGCGATCCAGACCGTGCGCCGGGTGGGCTACAAGTACGCCCCCTGAGCGCTCGTGCGCAGTCGGCCGAAGTGAACTGAACTGGTACCGACGGTGGGCCCGTGCTTCGCGAGGGGAGGCACGGGTCCACCGTTGGCGCGTGCGGGGCAGGGTCAGGAAGCCGGGGCCTCCTGGGGCTCCTCCCGCCGGGCCTTCCCGCGGCGGGACACCGCGCCGAGCACCATGTCCACCGCCAGGAAGCACAGCAGGCTGATCCCGAGCAGCGGCACGAACCAGCCGACCACGGCCGTCACTGCGGCCAGCGGCAGCAGCACCGTCACCGGCGCCTTCCGCCAGGCCCCGCGCGGCTGGGCCCGGCCCACGGACAGGGTGCGGTCCTTGGTCGGCCTGCGCAGCCACCACATGCGGTAGCCCCAGAAGACCAGGAACATGAGCGCGAGGGCGAGGGCCGCCAGCGCGAGCTGGTTGACCAGCCCGAACAGCAGGCCCATGTGCCCGTCGATGCCGAAGCGGGTCAGCTTGGCGAGCAACGGGTAGTCGGCGAAGCGCAGTTCGTCCATGACCGTGCCGTCGGCGGGGTCCACGGACACCGCGTCGAGGTGGACCGGGACCGTGCGGTCCCGCTCCTTGATGACGTACCCCTTGCCCTGGGCGGGCAGGGTCACCTGGAGCTGCTCGGTGACCCCGGCCGCGCGGGCGGCCTCGACGGCCTTGTCGATGCCGACGTCGGGGCCGACCGGCATGATCATCTGGCCGTTGGCGTCGATCTTGTGGTTCGCGTGCTCGTCGCCGCCGTCGTCGGCGCCGCCCTTGAGCTTGGCGGACACGGACGGGGTGGCGCCGCCCAGCCGGTCCTGGAGCTGCCCGATGTTCTCACCGGCGTACTTCGACCAGGTCAGACCGGTCGCCGACAGGGCCACCAGACCCACGACGGCCCACAGGCCGACGGTCCCGTGCCACGACAGGGTGCGGCGCCGCCCGGTGGCCGCGCGGTCCGGAAGGACCAGCTCCGCCCGGCGCTTGCGGGTTCGGCCGATCCACAGCACGAGCCCGCCGAGCGCGACGACCCAGAGCCAGCTCGCGGCCAGCTCACTGTAGTTGCGCCCGAACTCGCCGAGCTGGAGGCTGGAGTGGAACTCGCTGAGCCAGGCCCGCAGCGGCAGCGCGTCGCCGGTCGTGGCCAGCTGCCCGCGCACGTCCGCGGTGTAGGGGTCGACGAAGACGGTGAGCGTCTCGCCGTCCGCGAGCCCCGGGCTCTTCATGACCACCCGGGTGGTGGCGTCCGCCTCGGGCGCGGGCCAGACCGCGGTGACCTCGCCCTTGGGCGCGGCCCCCTTGGCGGCCGCGACCTGTGCGCTGAGCGGCAGCGCGTGCTGTCCGACGTGGGCGACGGTCAGCTCGTCGGAGTAGACGACCTTCTCGGCCTGGAAGGAGAGGGCGTACATCAGCCCGGTCGCGGCGGCGACGAAGAGCAGCGGGGCCATGAGCAGCCCGGCGTAGAAGTGCACGCGCAGGACGAGCGGGCGCAGGGCCGCCCAGGCACCGCGCCGGCGGGGCCGCGGCGCGGGGGCGGGGGTGGTGGCGGGGGTGGTTTCGGGATCGGCGGCAGGGACATGGGTGTCCCTGATTTCCTCAATGGACATGACGGTCCTAGGGGTTGGCGAAGACATGGGGAAACCGGCCCCAGGTCTCGCCGGATCGCCGGTCAGGCGCAGGCAGGACGGCCGGGGGCCGTGGCGCGGGTGTGCGACGGCCCGGGCGGTCCCCGCTTGACGGCGTCATGGACGCGTACGGCGCCGCGCAGCGTGCGCGGCGGCTCCGGAGTGCGGGGGCGCGCGGGGCGGGCGGGCGTCCGGGGGCGGTGCGCCCGTACGAGCCCCAGCGCCCGGCGCAACGGCGCGGCCGCGACCGCGGCGAGCGCCCCCAGCGTGCGGGCAAGCCGGAAGACCGCGGCCTCGCCCCAGGCGAGCCACACCGCGCAGAACAGCGCGGCGAGCACGTGGGCGGCGATCATGCCGAGACCGCCGTGCCCGGCCATGGAACCCATGGAGTCCATGCCGGGCATGCCACCCATGCCGTCCATGCCGTCCATGGCTGCCATCCCGGGCATCGCGTCCATCCCCGGCATGGGGGGCATGGGCGCGTGGCCGTGGGCGGCCTGTGCCGGGCCGGGCGCGGACGGGGACGCGGTCCCGTGCGGCTCGCCCAGTGCGGAGAACAGCAGGTGGAGCACGCCCTGTACGGCGACCAGCGCGCCCCCGATGGCCACGCCCCCGCGGCGGCGCCCGGCGGCGAGCCAGGCGAGGGAACCGGTCACCCCAAAAGCTGCCAGAAGCCCTGGAACCGGAATGTCATGGCCAGACATGTACGAATGCCCCAGCGCGGCCAATGCGACACACACCGCCGCGAACATCGCGGCCCGCGTACGGCGCATGGGCGCGGGGGCAGGTGACATGGTCCGAACATGTTCCCACCCGCCGGGCCCGCCGGGAACGGCGGTACCGGTTGTGCGGGCCACGCGCCCATGGCCGATCATGATCAAGTGAATCCACTACTGCTGGGGCCGGTCTACACCGGCGGCGTGCAGCTCGGTGCGTACGCGCTGGAGCGGCTGGGCGAGCGGGAGCGCGAACGGGTGCTGCGGGGCTGCTCGACCAATGTCGACAATCTCGCCGACGGGCGCTGGGAGACCCTGCTGAGCAGCGCCTTCGTGGTGGAGGAGCCGATGCCGCTGCCCTACGCGCTGCTGCTGCTCACCGTCCTCGGGTACGCCGAGTACGCGTACGGGGCCTGGTGGGCCGCCGGGGTTTTCCTGCTCGGGCACGCGGGGGCCACGCTGCTCGTTTACGGGACGCTGCGGGCGCGCCGGGCCGGGGCGCCGACCCGGCGGGCGGTGGACGTGGGGACCAGCTACGGCTTCAACGCGGTCCTGGGCGCCCTCACCTCGGCGCTGCCGCGCGGGGCCGTGCGCGGCGCCGCCCGGGCGGGGCTGCTGGCGCTCGCGCTGCGGCCGGTGCTGCGGCGGGAGCGGACCTTCACCGACGCCGGGCACCTGGCGGCGCTGGGGATCGGGGTCGGGGTCGCCCTCGCCGCCGATTACCTTTCCCGCACAAAACATCCGAAAATAGCCTGAGCGCGGTCGGCGCCGTGCCCGCCCGCCCGTACCACTGGAGTTGCCCACGATGACCGCCACCCCGTCCACCACCGTCGCCAACTTCCGCGACCTCGGCGGCACCCGAATAGCCGGTGGCCGGACGGTGCGCCCCGGCCTGGTGCTGCGCTCCGGCCAGCTCGACCGGCTCGACCTGGCCGCCGACCCCGCCGTGGCGGCGCTGGGCCTGCGGACGGTGATCGACTTCCGCACCGACGCCGAACGCGGCGACCACCCGGACGTGGCACCTCCGGGGGCGCGGATGCTGGTGGCCGACGTCCTGGCCGACAAGGTGAACTCGGGCCGCATGCCGGCCGCCGCGCAGCTCAAGGACCTGCTGGCCGACCCCGCGGTGGCGGAGCGGCACCTGGGCGGCGGCAAGGCGCAGGCGCTCTTCGCCGAGACCTACCGCTCCTTCGTCAGCTCGGCCTCGGGCCAGCGGTCGTACCGGACGCTGCTGACGGAGCTGGCGGACGAGGAGTCCGGGCCGCTCCTCTTCCACTGCACGGCGGGCAAGGACCGCACCGGGTGGGGGGCGACCGTGGTCCTGTCGCTGCTCGGTGCCGATGACGAGACGCTGATGACGGAGTACCTCTCGGTCAACCCGGCCGTCCGCGCCGCCTTCGCCCCGATGATCGAGGGCTTCACCGCGGCGGGCGGTGACCCGGAGATCGCGCTGGCGCTGATCGGGGTCGTGCCGGAGTACCTGGCGGCGGCGCTGGACGAGGTCGCGGTGCGGTACGGGTCGATGGAGAAGTACGTCCGCGAAGGCCTCGGCGTCCCCGACCCCACGATCACCACCCTCCGCACCCGCCTCACGACCTGACCCCGGCCCCCTTTCCCTGGGCTCCGCCCGGACCCGCGCCTCAAACGCCGGCGAGGCTGTTTTCAGCCCGTCCGGCGTTTGAGGACCGGGGCCACCTCCCGGGACGCCCGGCCCACCCCAGCCCGTCCGGCGTTTGAGGACCGGGTCCGGGCAGCGCCCGGGACGCCAGCCGCAGGCGCCCCCACCCTTGACACGCGACCGCAGGCCGCACTCCTGGGCTCTGCCCAGACCCGCGCCTCAAACGCCGGCGAGGCTGGAATTGCCCCGCAGGGGCCAAGCGCGCCCCCGGCAAGAGCCGGCGGGGTGACCATACGGGGATTCGCTCGTTCTGCTGAACGTGACTGCGCCGGACACCGCCACCCGCCCCCGCCCGCATCCCCTCGACGCCGGGGTCGACGTCGAGCGCGCCGAGGCCGCCATCGTCGAGCACTATCCGCGGCTGGTGCGGCTCGCCTACCTCGTGCTGCCGCCCTCCCTCGGGCGCAACCGCCGGGTGCTGACCGCGCATTCGCTGACCCAGCGGGCGCTGCCGCGCGGCCGGGAGGCGTCCGGCGCGCAGGGCCTCGTACCGTTCCAGCGCGGTGCGCAGGACGCCGATCCCGCCTCCGACGCCGGGTACGCGTACGTCCGGCTGCGGGTGCTGCGGGCCGCGCTGGAGGCCGGGCTGCCGCTGACCTTCCGGTCCCTGCCCCGCCGCGCGCAGTTTCCGCCCGCGCTGCCGCAGGTGTGGGGGCTGCGGCTGTTCCCGCGTTCCGGCGGGGCCGAGGAGCTGGCCCTGGACCAGTGGCTGGCCACGCTCGACGGGCCCGCCCGCGCCGCGTGCGTGCTGCGGGCGCTGGAGCGGCTGGACGGCCCGGAGGTGCTGCTGGTGCTGACGGAGGCCGGGGTGGTGGATCCGGAGGCCGCGCTGGCCGCCGCCGGGGGGCCTTCGAACGACGCCCTCTTCGCCTCCCCCGAGTTCGATCCGTGCGTGCTGCAGGCCCGCCCCACGGACCTGCTGCGCCGCCGCCGCTGGGTGCGGGGTTCGCTCGCGGCGGGCGTGGCGCTGCTGGTGGGCGGGGCGCTGCTGGGGCTGCCGGGCGGGGGCTGGGGCGCCGATGGGGCCGCCGCGCCCGCGTACGCCCGTAACGCGGCGGCCGAGCAGGCGCTGGACCCGGCGAAGGTGACCCGCGCGGGGGCCGCGGACTGGCGCGGCGCCGACCGCTCCGACTTCGCGGTCTGGCCCGCGCGGGGCGACCGTACGGACGACAAGGAGCTGCTGCGCCGCGCGCTGGCCGTCTGGGCCCGCCCCGGCGCCTCGGTGGTGGTGTCGGCGACCCCCGGTACTCCGGCGGGGCCGCCGATGGGACCGCCGCAGCTGCTGTTCGCGGGCGCGGTCGACCAGGCGGTGGTGGTGCTGATGTACGACGGGCTGCGCGTGGTGCGTTACGCCGAGCCGCGCTCCGGGACCGCGGGCGCGGCCCTGGACTTCGCCCGTACGGACGGCGCTGCGGCCGAGTCGGCGACGGCGCTGGTGCTGAGCCGGGTGGACGGCAACGTCCGCTATCTGACGGCTCCCTGGGTGACGGGGGCGTCGGTACGGGACCTCCTCAAGCCCTCCGACGCGCCGACGCCGCTGCGGCTGGCCGCGGACGGGATCACCGCTCCGGTGGCGGGTCCGGCTCCGGCGGGTTCGTGTACCGCCTGGAACGCGCTGGCCCTGGAGACGGCCGCCGGGCCCCGGCTGGTGACGGACCTGGGCGAGCTGACCCCGGCCCGGCTGACCTCGGGCGCTCCGGGCGCGGTGCGTGACGTGACGCAGGCGGCGGAGCTGAGCGAGTGGTCGCGGATCGCGTGCCTGCTGCCGGCGGTCCGTTCGCACGGGGTGCGGTCGGTCAACTCGTGGGCGTACGCGCGCCAGCCGCTGCCGGAGAACAACGGTACGGCGGAGTGGCTGTGCACCCGGGCCGAGACCTGGCGGGGCACGGCGGACCGGGTGCAGGCGCAGTTCCTGGCGCCGGGCGCGCAGGTGGCGGCGCAGGCGGCCAAGGCGGAGGGTTCACCGGCCTGCGGGCCGCGGGAGCCCCGGGTGCTGGCGGGCGTGCTGTGGAAGTCGCAGGGCGGCCACTGGTACGTACTGGCGGCGGGCACGGCCCAGTTCACGTCGCTGTCGGTGACGGGCGGGGCCACGGGGTCGGCGGCCGGGAACCGGCTGGCGGTGAAGGCACCGGAGGGCGCTCAGGTGGAACTGTCCGGGAAGCTGACGGACGGCTCGAAGGCGGGCGTCCTGCGGTAGTCCCGCGACCGGAAGCTGCACGGGGGTGTTGCGCGGGCTCTACCCATCAGTACATTGACGCCATGTCTAATACGCCGTCCGCACCTGCACCCGCACCCGTGGCGTCGGAGCACATACCGCTCAGGGCCCGGAACGTGTCCTTCTCCTGGGAGGACACCCCGCTCCACTGGCTGCCCGGCGACCCCTTCGCCGGGCACACCATGAACGTGCTGCACCTGCTGCTCCCGGCGGGCGAGCGCTGGTTCGTCCACGTGTACAAGCAGGTGCTGCCGTACATCACGGACGAACGGCTGCGGGCGGACGTGGTCGGCTTCATCGGCCAGGAGGCGATGCACGCCGCCGCGCACGACGACGTACTCCCCCACCTCAAGCGCCTGGGCCTGGACCCCACCCCGTACACCGCGCAGGTGGACTGGCTCTTCGAGAAGCTCCTCGGGGACCGCACCCTGCCGCCGGGCCGGGCCCGCGAGTGGTGGCTCAAGGAGCGGGTGGCGACGATCGCGGCGATCGAGCACTACACCGCCTTCCTCGGCAACTGGATCCTGAACGCCGACGAGCTGGACCGGCGGGGCGCGGACCCGGTGATGCTGGACCTGCTGCGCTGGCACGGGGCGGAGGAGGTCGAGCACCGGGCGGTGGCCTTCGAGCTGTTCATGCACATCGACGGCGGCTACCGGCGCCGGGCCAGGACCTGGGCGACGGCCTTCACCGCGCTGGTGTTCCTGTGGCAGCGCGGCGCCCGCTTCTTCATGGAGAACGACCCGGGCCTGCCGCGGGCCAAGGCGTCCTTCGGCCAGTTCTTCCGGGCGGGACAGCAGGGCGTACTGCCCTCGACCGGCGCGATGCTGAAGTCGATCCCCTCGTACCTGTCCCGTACGTACCACCCCTCGCAGGAGGGGTCGACCGCCCAGGCCGCGGCGTACCTCGCCACCTCGCCCGGCGCGAACGGCGGTGCCCGGTGAGCCCGGTGAGCGCGATCGGCCCGGCGAGCGCTCTGAGCCCGGCGGTGCGGCGCGCGGCCACCGTGACCGCGGCGGCCGGGGCCGCGTGGCTGGCCAGGCGGGCCCTGCGGCGGCGGATCGAGCGCTCGCCGCTGTGGCCGCTCCCCGCCCTGGAACACCCGATATCGGGGTACTCGCCGCGCCGGGCCCTGCGCGCGCTGATCGTCTCGCGCACGGAGCCCGCCGAGGGGGTGCTCCACCTGGTCCTGGAATCACCGGAGCTGCCCGCGTGGAGCCCGGGCGCGCACATCGACATCACGCTGCCGTCGGGGCTGGTGCGCCAGTACTCGCTGTGCGGGGACCCGGCGGACACGGGCCGCTACACGATCGCGGTCCGGCTGGTCGAGGACGGGCGCGGCGGTTCGCGCGAGGCGCACGCGGGGCTGACGGAGGGCTCGGAGCTGGAACTGCGGCCGCCGCGCAACCGGTTCGCGCTGGCCGCGGCCCCGTCGTACGTCTTCGTCGCGGGCGGGATCGGGATCACCCCGATCCTGCCGATGCTGCGTGCGGCCACGGCGGCGGGGGCCGCCTGGACCCTGCTCTACGGCGGCCGCTCGCGGGCCTCGATGCCGTTCCTGGACGAGCTGGCGGCGTACGGGGAGCGGGTCACGGTGGTCCCCGAGGACGAGGCGGGCCTGCCGGGCCTGAGCGTGCTCGGGGCGGCCCCGGCGGGCACGCTGGTCTACTGCTGCGGCCCGGAGCCGCTGATGGCGGCGGCGGTGGCGGCGGCCCCGGCCGGTGTGGAGGTCCGGCTGGAGCGGTTCGCTCCGGGCGCGCCCTCGGGCGCGGACGCGCCGTTCACGGTGACGCTGGCGCGCTCGGGCCGCACGGTCGAGGTCCCGGCGGACGGCACGACGCTGGCGGCGGTGCGCCGGGAGCTGCCCGACACCCCGTACTCCTGCGAGCAGGGCTTCTGCGGCACCTGCCGGCAGGGAGTCCTGTCGGGCGAGGTGGACCACCGCGACGACCTGCTGACGGACGAGGAGCGCGGGACGTCGATGCTGCTGTGCGTGTCCCGGGCCCGGGGAGAACACCTGACGCTGGACCTCTGAGCGGGACCGTTGCGACCGGCGGGTTCAGGCTCACAGGTGGACGGTCAGGTACCGGGCGGCGCAGACCACGACGGCCGTCAGGAGGGCCCCCGGAACGCAGGCCGCCCAGGCCCCGACCGGGCGGCGGCGCGGATCGGCGACCGCCGCGAGCAGCAGGAGCAGCGCGGCGGGAAGGAAGAAGACTCCGCCCAGCGAACAGCCCGCCACGGACCACAGGATGAGGGCCGCGCCGATGGCCTGGCAGGCGCCGACGAAGGCGGCCCGGCGGTGGCCGAGGAAGGACGGCGCCAGGATCGGTACGGTCGTCACCAGGACACCCCAGGTGGCGGGCTGGCCCCACTCGCCCATGCGCAGCACGCCCGCGACGACGACGAGCGCTTCCACCGCCGCGACCAGCGCGAAGGTGCGCTGCAGCCAGTGGATCCGGTCGTCGTCCCGCACCGCTCGTACCGTCACGGCTGCCCGCATGCCGGTCATCGCCCCCGCCACCCTGGATTCTGAACGCGTTCAGTTGAACGTGTTCAACATAGCGGATGCAGTCCCGCGCGCACTACCCGTAGGGTGTTGCCATGACAACCGGGGTGCGACGCAGGATGGGTGTCGAGGAGCGGCGGCAGCAGCTGATCGGGGTGGCGCTGGACCTCTTCAGCCACCGGTCGCCCGACGAGGTGTCGATCGACGAGATCGCGGCGGCCGCCGGGATATCGCGGCCGCTCGTCTACCACTACTTTCCGGGCAAGTTGAGCCTGTACGAGGCCGCGCTGCGGCGGGCCGCCGACGAGTTGGCCGCGCGCTTCGACGAACCGCCCGAAGGGCCCCTGGGCGCCCGGCTGCTGCGGGTCATGGGCCGGTACTTCGCCTTCGTCGACGAGCACGGCCCCGGCTTCTCCGCCCTGATGCGCGGCGGCCCCGCGGTCGGCTCCAGCCGCACCAACGCGATGATCGACGAGGTCCGCCAGGCCGCCTACGAGCAGATCCTCAGCCACCTCGGCGTCCAGCGGCCGCCCGCGCGGCTGGAGCTGGTCGTGCGCTCCTGGGTCTCGCTCGCCGAGTCCACCGCGCTGATCTGGCTCGACGGCCGCCGGATCCCGCGCGCCGAGCTGGAGTTGCAGCTGGTGCACGACTTCGCCGCGCTCGCCGCGGTGAGCGCCGCCTACGACGAGGAGATGGCCGCGCTGCTGGTGCGGATCCTGGCGGACGAGCCCGCGGACGGCCCGTTCGGTGAACTGGTGCGGCGGCTCGCGGCGTTCGTGCCCGCAGTACCTCAGTCGACGCAGCCGTCGGCGCATCAGCCGGTGCCCCGCCCGCGGTGATAATGACCGCGTGATCATTGACGACGGGATCTTGTTCCGGCAGGCCGAGGAGAAGGACGCCGGCACGCTGGTGTCCCTGTACGACCAGGCCGCCCGGTGGATGCGGGCGCGGGGCATCGAGCAGTGGAAGCCGGGCGAGAAGGACACCGCGCACTTCCGCGCCCGGATGAAGGACGGCGAGGTGTGGATCGGCGCCGATGCCGACGGGCGGGTGTGCGGGGCGTACGAACTGTGGTGGTCCGACGAGGAGGCCTGGGGCGTCCAGCCGCCGGTCGCCGGGTACGTGCACCGGCTGATGGTCGAGCGCGAGGCCGCGCCCGCCGGAGCCGGGCGGCGCCTCCTCGAACACGCGGAGCGGCGCATCGCCCGGGCCGGCCTGGAGCGGGTGCGGCTGGACTGCGTCTCCACCAACCCCCGGCTGCTCGCGTACTACCAGGGCGCGGGCTACCGGGTGGTCGGGGAGTTCCCGTCCAAGCAGGCCTCGGACGGGCGGGTGTACGGGGTGATCCTGCTGGAGAAGCGGCTGGACCGCCTCACCGTGGTGTGAGGCGGCCCTTGATCCCGCTCAGCGGGCTCCCTGCGCCGCCCCCTTCGTCGTGAAGACGGCCACCGTGCGGGCCGGGACCGTGAAGCCGCCGGTCCCGGTGTCGTACGCCGCGGACTTGACCACCGGGTCGGCGCCCGCGGCCTGGCGCGGGTGCAGGACGTACGGCCGTCCGGCGAGGGACGGTACGCGCTGCTGCTGCGCGGTGGGCGTGGCGTTGAAGACCACCACGAGGTCGCCGAGGGTCATGGTGATGACGCCCGGGGTCTCCGCCGGGCCCGCGAGCGGGAAGGCCAGCCGCGCCTGGACCTCGGCCGTGCCGGTCAGGGCGAAGTCGGCTTCGGTGGTGCGGATGGACAGCAGGTCCCGGTAGGCGGCCGAGGCACCGGTGATGTCGGTGCAGGACGGGCCGGGGGTGGTCAGCAGCGGGGCGGCGTACGGCCACTTCGCCCGGTTGTCGGCGGCGGGCGGCAGGCCCCGGCCGAAGCCGTTGCCCGTGCCACTGGCGTCCGCGCAGGTCCAGTGGATGGCGTTGAACCAGTCGCCGCTGTCGAAGGAGTTGCGGTCCAGGGACTTCGAGCGCAGCAGGTCGGTGCCCGCCTGGGAGAGCGAGGGGCCCTGGGAGAGGGTGGCCGTGGCCATCGCCAGGACCTGCATACGGGCCTGGTCGGCGGCCGGGGTCGCGGGCGGGAGCTTGTATTTGAGGGCGTCGTACAGCGACTCGTTGTCGTGGGCGTCCGCGTAGGCGAGCGCGTCGCCCGGCGCCGCCGCGTATCCGGCGCCCTGGCCGTTGTAGTCCAGCTGCGCGCCCGTGACCGTACGGCCGGTGGCGTCCGTGAAGCGGTAGCCCGCCAGGTTGCCGGTCAGCCCGACCTTGATCAGGTCCTGGGCGTGCCGCAGCCGGGCGAGCTGCTGCTCGGGGGTGCCGTTGGCGGCGGCCGCGTTGGGGTCGGTGAACAGGCCGGAGGCGAAGCCCTGGACGCGCGGGTCCTCGTCGAAGGGGCCGCCGCCGCGGACCGCGTCGCGGGCCCGGTCGGAGAAGGTGGCGATGCCGGTGCCCGCCATGTTCTTCTGGGTGGCCTGGACGAAGCGGGCGTCATCGGCGGCCTCGCCGAAGTTCCAGCCCTCGCCGTAGAGGATGACCTTCTTCCCGTCGACCCCGTCCTTGGCGGGGGTCAGCCGGTCCAGGGCGGCGCGCACGGCCAGGATGTTGGCCTTCGGCTGGTGTCCCATCAGGTCGAAGCGGAAGCCGTCGACCTTGTACTCCTTGGCCCAGGTGACGACCGAGTCCACGACCAGGCGGCCCATCATGGCGTTCTCGGTGGCGGTGTTGGAGCAGCAGCTGCTGGTGGCGACGGAGCCATCGGCGAGGAGGCGCTGGTAGTAGCCGGGGACCACGCGGTCCAGGACGGACAGGTCCGACTGGCCGGAGGCCGCGGTGTGGTTGTAGACCACGTCCATCACCGTGCGCAGGCCCGCGCCGTTGAGGGACTGGACCATGCGGCGGAACTCCACCGTGCGGGCGGTGCCGTTCGGGTCGCTCGCGTACGAGCCCTCCGGGACGGTGTAGTGGAGCGGGTCGTAGCCCCAGTTGTAGGCGTCCTTCGCGGCGGCGGCCGCCACGCAGGCCTGCTGCTGCGGGGAGTCGGGGGCGTAGACCGTGAGGTCGCAGGCGGGGGTGGTGCGGTTGGCCGGGTCCTCGGGGATGGTGGCGATGTCGAAGGCCGGGAGCAGGTGGACGTAGGAGGTGCCGGCCGCGGCGAGGGAGCGCAGGTGCTTCATGCCGGCCGAGTCGGTGTCGGTGAAGGCCAGGTACTGGCCGGGGTGCTTGCTGGTGGGGTCGGCGATCGAGAAGTCCCGGATGTGGAGTTCCTGGATCTGGGCCGAGGTGAAGGGGACGGGCGCGGGTTTGCGCAGGTCGCGCCAGCCGGGTGGCTGGAGCGCGGGGGCGGCCAGGTCGGTGACCAGGCTGTACGTCGAGTCGGTGGTCAGCGCGGTGGAGTAGGGGTCGGTGACCAGGTTGCGGACCACCTGGCGCACGCTCGGGGCCCAGACGGTCACCGCGTAGCGGTAGCGCTTGCCGGTCCAGGAGCGCTCGCCGTCCACCGACCAGACGCCGGTGGCGTCGTCGCGGTGCATGGGGACGGTGCGGGCGCCGCCGTCGAGTTCGAGGGAGACCTGCTGGGCGGTGGGCGCCCAGAGCGCGAGCCGGGGGCCGCGGGCGGAGAAGGTGGGGCCGAGCGGGGTGGTGTTCGCGTACAGGTCGTCCAGTACGCCCGCCAGCTGGACCCCGGTGGCGGCGAGCACGGCGCCGTTCGCGGCGCGGGCGCTCGCGACGAGCTGCCCGCGCAGCGCCTCGCGCACCCGGTCGCGGTCGCGCGGGTCGACGGTGAAGGCGGTGTACGCGGCCAGGTGCGGGAACTTCTTCTTCTGTACGTCGCTCAGCGCGCCCGGGGTCAGCCGCAGCCAGCGGGCCTTGTCGGTGCCGGTGAGGGCGCCGTCCGCGGCCTTGATCCCGCCCTCGCGGGAGGCCAGGAGCTGGACTGAAGCGGCGGCGGGCGGGGCGTTCCAGGCGAGGGTGTCGCGGTCGATCCAGACGGCCTCGGCCTTGGTGAGGTCGAGGGCGGCGGCGGATCCGGCGGGCTGCGGGAGCAGGTACTTCTGGCGGCCCGCGAGCAGCCAGGCCTCGTGGCCGGTGGCCTTGAGATCGAGGGACTGGTCGGTGGGGAGGTCCTTCTCGTCGCCCTTGTGGAGGATGTAGCTGAGCGAGGTGGCGCCGGGGGCGAGCGGGACCTCGTAGACCGCGCCGTAGGAATCGGTGCGGGCGGGGAGCAGCGGCTTGGACCAGTCGGTGGGGGTGGCGGCGCCGGTCCACACGTGCAGGCCCCAGCCGTCGTAGGCGCCGTCGGCGCGCTGGAGGTGGAGGACGGCCTTGTTCTGGTCCTGCGGCGGGTAGGCGGGCCGGTCGGTGCGGGCGGGCTCCTTGCCCTGCTCCAGCCAGATCTCGCCGGTCTTCGTCACGTCGATGGTGCGGTCGGCGGCGACGTCCTTGGTGCCGTCCTTGTCGATGACCAGGTAACCGACGCTGCTCGCGCCGGGCTTGAGCTTGACGTGGGCGAAGGCGCCGTAGGCGTCGCGGCCGGTGAAGTCGTGCCCGGCGGGCCAGGTGGTGGCTTCGCCGTCCGCGAGGTCGCCCCAGGCGTAGAGGCGCCAGTTGGTGTAGTCGCCGTCGGGGCGGTGGTAGTGGACGACCGCGTCCTCGCGCTGGGTGGCGGTGGGGACCTCGGGGGGCGGGGCCTGGCCGGCGGTGGAGGCGGCCAGCGCGCTCGCGGTGCGGCCGGAGGCGTCGATGACGACGGCCTTGTAGCGCAGCGGGGTGCCCTGGGGGGCGGTGATGTGCTGGGTGACCTTGTAGGGGGCGTGGTCGGCGGAGCCGAGGACCTGCCAGGGGTCGTTGCCGCTCTGGGCGGCGAAGACGACGCGGTTCAGGCCGCTCGGGCCGCTCGGGCCGCCGCCGGTGACGGTGGCGGACAGTTCGGCGGTGCCCGTGGTGCCGGGGGCGGGCGGGGCGAGGGTGACGGCGGGGCGGGTGGCGGGGGCCGGGAGGGGGGTGGTGGCCATGAGGACCACGCTGCCGAGGGCGGGGGCGGTGACGGAGAGCTTGCCGGTGGAGGAGGCCCAGACCGTGGTGGTGCCCGCGCCGCCGTAGAGGACGGTGTAGGCGGCGCCCGCCGGGGCGTCGAGTTCCACGGTGCGGGGGGCCGGGCCGTTGTTGGCGGCGACCAGGTACTCGGTGCGGGTGCGGGGGTCCGTACGGGCGAAGGCGTAGACGGAGCCGTCGGCGAGGCGCTCGCTCTGGACGCCGTCGCGCAGGGCGGGGTGGGCCTTGGTCAGCTTCGAGAGAGCACTGATCTGCTGGTAGAGCGGGTGTCCCGGATCGTAAGCATCGCTCGCGTGTGTGCGCACTGTTCCGAGCTGGTCGTCATCGAGGTAGTCCGGGGTCTTGGAGGCGAAGAGGGACTGGCGGGCGTCCTTGTCGCCGCCCGCGCCCGTGAAGCCCTGCTCGTCGCCGTAGTAGATGACCGGGTTGCCCCGGGAGAAGAACATCAGCTCGTTCGCCAGCCGGTAGCGGTCCAGAAGCTCCTGCTCCCCCGCCCCCGGCCGGTCCTGCTTCAGGAAGGAGCCGAACCTCCCCATGTCGTGGTTGCCGAGGAAGGTCACCTGCTCGTAGGCGTTCGCCTTGTCGCTGGTGTACCGGTAGTCCTCGCCGAGGACGGACGCCAGCCGCCCGGCTCCGGCGCCCTGGGCGGCGTACGCCCGGATCGCGTCCTGGAGCGGGAAGTCCAGGGTGGCGTCGAGGCGCCCCCGCGTCACGTACGGCGAGGTGACGGCGGTGTCCGCGGAGTACACCTCGCCGAACATGAAGAACTTCGGGCGCCCGCGCTTGGCCGCGTACGCGTCGAGGGCGGTGGCCCACTGCGTCCAGAACGGCAGGTCGACGTGCTTGACGGTGTCGATCCGGAAGCCGTCGATATCGAAGTCCCGCACCCACTTCTCGTAGATCTTCTCCATCCCGCTGACCACCTCGGGACGCTCGGTCCACAGGTCGTCGAGCCCGGAGAAGTCGCCCTGCTCGGCGGACTCGCCCGCGAAGGTCGAGTCACCGCGGTTGTGGTACATCGCCGGATCGTTCAGCCAGGCCGGGACCTTCGCGTCCTTCTTCGCCGCGGGCACGAGCGGCGTGCGCGGGAAGGAGGCCGGACCCGTCTTCGGGAAGGGCTTCTTCCCGTCCGCGTAGTCGGAGTCGTCGAAGGCCACCCCGTCCTTGGTCAGATAGGGAAAGGCCCCCTTCGACAGATAGGAGTGGGACGTCCCCTCATAGTCGACGACATCGGCGGTGTGGTTGGTGATGACATCGAAGAAGACCTTCATCCCCTTCCCGTGCGCCTTGTCGATCAGCCGCTCCAGGTCGGCGTTGGTCCCGAAGTGCGGGTCGACCTGGGTGAAGTCCGTGATCCAGTACCCGTGGTAGCCCGCCGAGGCGTTCGAACCCTCGCCCTGCACCGGCTGGTTCTTGAAGATGGGCGCCATCCAGATGGCGGTGGTGCCCAGCCCCTTGATGTAGTCCAGCCGGTCGGTCAGCCCCTTGAGGTCCCCGCCCTGGTAGAAGCCCTTGTCGGTCGGGTCGAAACCGGTCTGCATGCGGCTGCCGGTCAGCCCGCCCCGGTCATTGCGCGGGTCGCCGTTCGCGAACCGGTCCGGGAGGACGAAGTAGAACTGCTCCCGGGTGAGATCGTGCCGGGCGGGCTGCGCCGCCAGTTTCGCGTCCGAGGGCGGCGGAGCGGGAGCCTTGACGGCGGCCGCCGCGGGGAGTGCGGGCAGGAGGGCCACCGCCAGCGCGGCGGCGACGGTTCCTGCGACGGGGCGTATCAAGGCGGAATCTCCTCGGGACGGGGCGGATGGGCTGAGGCGGCGGGGTGGAGCGACGGATCAGTTGCGCCAGGTGTCGCTGAGGGCGACCTTGCCGCTCGCGGGGACGGTGGCCGTACGGTTGGCGCCGCTCTCCCAGGTGACGTTGCCCGCGGCGTCCTTGCGGACGTACTTGTAGGCGAAGGTCGTCCCGGCGGGCAGGGAGACGTCGAGCTTCCAGACCGGGTAGGCGGCCGGGTCGAGCTTGAGCGCGGAGGCGGTGTTCCAGTTCCCCAGCGCGCCCTGGTCACCGGTGACGTAGATGTTCTGGCCGGGCACGGTGGTGGCGTTGACCGCGAAGGAGGCCCCGGCCGCGGCGGGCGGGGGCGTCGTACCGCCCGCGCACGTGCGGGCGTTGACGTGGAGCGCGACGGCCGTGTCCGGTCCGAGGGTCGCCGTGAACTGCCCGGAGCCGTTCACCGTGACGCCCCGGCCGCTCTGCACGTCGCAGTAGTCGCCCGCCGGGAGCGAGGTCTGGAAGGTCCGGGTCAGCGCCGACGCCTCGTGGTTGATGGCGACGTACGCCGTCGCCCCGCGTCCGAAGGCGATCTGGTCGCCGCCGTTGTCCCACCAGTTGGTGACGGCCTGACCGCGGGCGGAGTTGTGGAAGCCCACCATCGAGGAGATCTCGCGCCAGGCGTGCTGGCACGTCCACCCGTCGCTGTAACAGGAGTTGACGGCCCCGCCATTGGGCGGACCGGCGTCCCGGTCGGTGAACGCGTACCCCGAGTGCACGTCCGGGGAGCCGTAGGGCCAGGCCAGCATGAAGACGTTGGCGAGGGTGTAGGTGGCGCCCGCGGTCTGGTTGAGGGTGTCACCGCCGCGCTCGGTGTCGTGGTTGTCGACGAAGACGGCGGCCTGGCCGCTGGGCATGTACCCCCAGGCCTCGCCGAAGTTCTTGAGGGAGGCGAGGTTCTCGTTCTGGAAGATCCGCTTGAGGTCGCGGGCGTAGCGGAACTCCTGCACGTCACCGTTGCCGAGGTACTCGCTCGGCGAGACGGCCTCGCCCGCGCCGTAGATCGCCTCCTGCTTCCAGTAGGCGTCCGGCTTGGTCAGCCGGGACTTGATGTTGGCGAGGTCGGCGGCGGGCATGTGCTTGGCGGCGTCGATGCGGAAGCCGTCGACCCCGAGGGAGAGCAGGTCGTTCAGGTACCCGGCGATGCGCCCGCGCACGTACTCCTCGCCGGTGTCCAGGTCGGCCAGCTGCACCAGCTCGCAGTTCTGGATGTTGGCGCGGTCCTGGTAGTTGGAGATGGTGGCGCGGCAGTCGTCCATGTCGGCGCCGGAGTAAAGACCCGGGTAGTTGTACTTCGTGTACGAACTGCCCCCGGTTCCGGTGCCGTCGGAGGCGGCCATGTGGTTGATCACGGAGTCGGCGACGACCTTCACGCCCGCCGTGTGGCAGGTGTCGACCATCGCCTTGAACCCGGCCCGGTCACCGAGCCGCCCGGCGATCTTGTAGCTCACGGGCTGGTACGAGGTCCACCACTGGGACCCCTGGATGTGCTCCTGGGGCGGCGAGACCTGCACGTACCCGTACCCGGCGGGGCCGAGGCTATCGGTGCAGGCCTTGGCGACGGAGGCGAAGTTCCACTCGAAGAGGACGGCGGTGACGTCCCGTTGGGCGGGCGGCGAGGCGACGGCCTGCGGCGCCTGCCAGGTGAAGGCGGCGGCGCTGAGGACGGTGAGCGCGACCACGGCTCTGTGGATGCGGGGCATGGGGGGCCTCCTGGCGAAAGAGGTGGGGATTGTTGGCGACCGTAGGCCCCGCCCCTGCCCGCTGCAAGACCTTGCGCAAGAGATTGCAGAATTGTTTCTCCGCCGTGTCCTGGCGGGTCCTGCCGGGTTCCGCGCGGGAGCGTCAGGCGCGGACGCGCCTGGGGGCACGCAGGAGTCGGCCCGGGGCGCAGCGGAGGCCCGCCTGGCCACGCGGGTCGGGCAGCAGTACGGCTACGACATGCCGGAGTGGATCGTGCTGACGGTGGACGGCGGCGCAGACGGTCGCGGTCCCGGAAGGCTCAGCGGCCAGTGGCTCCGCCGCGACGACGGGCCTTCACCGCAGCGGTGTACTGCTCACGCGTCAGGTCTTCCGCGCCGGCCGGTCCCGCACCGATATGAGCGGCGCCGACTGCGGCGGTCCGGCCGCTGCCGAACGCGGCCCCCACTGGCTCCGGGGCCTGGACGAGGCGGGCCCAGTGCGGACCGGCCCGGTAAGCGGGTGAACTCGACGTCGTCGAGGGCGATCCACGTGTCCGCCGCGAACAGCTTGACCAGCGTGGCCCGCCTCGGAAACAGGCTGGGCCGGTGGATGGCACACAGCCCACCCCGCGCCGGGAAATCAGGAGATGAGGCGGCTTGTGAAGCCGTCGCGGATGAGGGATTCGTACGCGTCACGTACGTCCTCCGGGACATCCTGGGCGATGGCGAACCCGTTCTTCGGATACTCGATCACCCGCTGGAGATCACCGACGAGCATGTCGAGGACGAGTTTCTCGTCGCCGATGCTCTTGAGGTAGTCGTCCAGCTCAAGCGGCTCCGAGGCACAGATGATCTCGACCTCCGGCCACAGCTTGCGGGCGGTGGCGAAGGACCGTCGCTCCATATACGGCTTGGAGACCAGCAGGACGGTCTTCGGGATTATGCCGTTCGCGGCCAGGAGTTCGCGGCTGAGGGTGATGTTCTGGCCGGTGTTCGCGGCGTTCGGTTCGACGAGGATCGCGTCGTCGGGGACGCCGAGTTCACGTGCGTGCTCGCGGAAGTGGACCGCTTCGCCACGGGGGAACCGGGCCCGGGTGGTGGGGCTGTTGCCGCCGGTGAACACGAGGACCGGGAAGAGACCAGTGCGATAGAGGCCGGCGGAGGCGGCGGCGACTCCGAGGTCGTGGCTGCCCAGTCCGATCGCGACGTCCACCGGGGCCAGATCGTGGCCCATCTGGTGGTAGTCCCAGATCAGCTTGGCCTTGCGCCACTGGTCCTCGGTGATCGTCTGCTGGATGTCCGTCACGCGATCTTCTCCCTGGTCACCGTCATCGGAGGCCGCTGGCGCCCTCGCTCATGGCCCTGATGCCCTCGATGCTGGCCAGCTGGTGCCTGAGGCCGAACCGCCCGGCCAGTTTGGCTGCTTTGCCGAGGACGTGAAGGCCATCATCGCGGGTGGCCGGGTCGGAGAGCAGGATGTGGCCGTGTGCGGTTTCCAGGCGGACCCGCTGCATCGGCGCATCGGTCGCGGCCGTGCTGCGGGCGATGGAGATGAAGTGCAGGGCGTTCGTCAGGTCACCGGCGCCGCGGCGGGCCAGGGCGAGCTTCTGGTGGGCGACCGACCAGTCCTCGGGCTCGGCGAGGTCTTCGAACTCCCGGGTCGCGGCGAGCATGACGCGGGAGGCATGGCTGTGGCTGGAGATCGCCCAGCAGGGCAGTCGAACGGGCGAAGAGGTAGAGGCCCTTGTCATCGAGGGCGGTCGGCTTGAACCGTCCGAGCCAGCGGCGGATCAAGCTGTCGGCGAAGGTGAAGTCCTGCCGCGACAGGGCGACCATGGCCCGGTCAAGATCGTCGGTCCACGACTCGTACTCCCAGGCCAGGGGCCCACTGCTGGTCACCCGGCGAGCACTGGCGGCGGGAGCGGTCCGGCCGGCTTCGGACAGGAAGGTCTCGAAGCGGAGGTGGGCGGCGGCATCCGCGCGGGCCAGAGCGGTATCCAAGATCGCCTGGGTGTCCTGGCGGGGCTCGGTCGCGGCCAGGAGCTTCTCCCACTTGGAGATCGTCCTGATGCCGACGCCGAGGTGGCCGGCGAATGATCGGACGCTCAGCCGCAGCGCAAGACGCAGGGCACGGCCTCCAGGCCGGTCCAGTGGTGCACGGTCGCCACACGTCGCTCCCTTCCTGCCGCCATCGAAGCACGGCCCGCACGAGCGGGGGGACACACGTGCAACGGAAGTACAACAGGCGGTCATTTCCGAAGCTTTGGGGCAGGTCCAGGCTGAGTGCTGACACAGCCGACGGACCTTTGGACGGACACCACCATGAAACCCCTCACCGAGCATCGCGGCGTCAGCGGTCCGGTCGTTTACGGCTACCTGCGGCTGGTCCAGGCCTCCCCGGCCCGCCAGACGGCCCTGAACGAGGCTCTGGCCGAGTACTGCCGCCAGCACGAGCTGACGCTCTCGGGGGTGTCCACCGAACGGGACACCGGGAGCATCCCCTGACCGAACATGGAGGCGAGGCCGGGGCTCAGCCAGGCAGTCCTCGACCGCGCTCGCGTCGGCTGGGAGCGTTTCCTCTCCTCCCTTGAGGAGTCGGCCGATGACTGAGCGGTACGTGTACGTTCCCCATCGCCTGCTGCGCCGCCGTGTGCGCGATGTCGCGTCCGCCTGACCGGCGGGCATGGGGGCGGGGTCCTGCGGCTCTCCCGGGGGCAGGCGTACGGGAGTTGACGGTGAATCAATGGATCTTCAGACGGTAAGGTTTGCGCCAGTGAGGGGCGTTGTTGCGCCATCACATGGCCACATCTGAGTGCTGACCCAAGGATGGCTTTACTTCATGAAGATCGGTTCGAAGGCCGTGCGGGTTGCCGCGGGGCTGGCTCTTTCGATGACCGCGGTGATCGGCTTCAGCGGGACCGCGCAGGCCAACCACATGGCTCCCACGCTGCGGTACGGATCCTCCGGGTACGCGGTCGAGTGCGTACAGATTCTGCTCAACCGGGCCGGGCTCGGGCACAGCATCAAGGTCGACGGCCAGTACGGGCGTGACACCAAGGGGATGGTGGAGGACTTCCAGCGGGCGCGCGGGCGGCTGGACATCGACGGCGTCGTCGGCAGGCAGACCGGTGGCGCCCTGTGGGAGCTGACCTACAGCCAGCCGAGGTGGTACACCGACTGCTTCGACTACATACCGACCCCGTAGGAGTCGTCAGTCGTCAGTCGTCGGCCCGGCCCCGTCACTCCCGTGGCGGGGCCTGGGCCGTTGAGCCGCGGACGACCAGTTCCGGCTGGAACACGAACTCCGTGCGCTGGACCGGGGTGCCGCCCACCGCCTCCAGCAGGGCGCCCACCGCCGCCGTCGCCATCGCGCGGACCGGCTGGCGGATGGTGGTCAGCGGCGGGTCGGTGAAGGCGATCAGCGGGGAGTCGTCGAAGCCGACCACCGACACGTCCTCCGGGACGCGAAGGCCCCGTTCGCGGGCCGCCCGGATGACGCCCAGCGCCATCGGGTCGCTCCCGCACACGATCCCCGTGCAGCCGCGGTCCAGCAGTGCGCCCCCCGCCGCGTGCCCGCCCTCCACCGTGAACAGGGTGCGCTGGATCAGGCCCTCCGCCTCGGCCGTCGGCACCGCGGCGAGGAAGCCCTGCTCCTTGCGGGCCGAGGGGACGTAGCGCGTCGGCCCGATCGCCAGGCCGATCCGCCGGTGCCCGAGGTCCTCCAGGTGCCGGACCGCCATGTCCGCCGCCGCCCGGTCGTCCGGCGAGATGAACGGCGCGTTCACCTGCTCGTTGAAGCCGTTGATCAGCACGAACGGCACCCCGCGCGCCGCGAGCCGCCGGTAGCGGGCCGGGTCCGCCGAGGAATCCGCGTGGAGCCCCGACAGGAACACGATCCCCGTCACCCCCCGCTCCTCCAGCTGCTCCACCAGCTCGTCCTCGGTGGCCCCGCCGGGGGTCTGCGTGCACAGCACCGGCGTGTACCCGTGCCCGGCCAGCGCCTGCTCGATGACCTGGGCGAACGCCGGGAAGATCGGGTTGGTCAGCTCGGGGGTGAGCAGCCCGACGAGCCCGTTGCTGCGCCGGCGCAGCCGTACGGGCCGTTCGTAGCCGAGCAGGTCGAGCGCGGCCAGCACCTTGTGCCGGGTGCCGGCCGCGACGCCCGCCTTGCCGTTGAGCACCCGGCTGACGGTCGCCTCGCTGACCTGGGCCTGCGCGGCGATGTCCGTCAGCCGTAGGGGGGAGGTCACCCCTGCCACCACACCGCCGTGTCGGCCGGGAGCAGCTCCGGGTCGGCCAGCGGGCCGCTGGCCAGCAGTACGGTTCCGGGCGCGGGGACGCGTACCGCCTCGCCGCCCGTGTTCACCGTGCAGACGAACTCCCCGCGCCGGAAGGCCAGCACCCCGGCCGGGGCGGCCAGCCACTCCACCGCGTCCCCGGCGCCCAGGTCGGCCCGCTCGCGCCGGATCCGCAGCGCGGCGCGGTACAGCTCCAGGGTGGAGTGCGGGTCCCCGGTCTGCGCGGCCACGCTCAGCCCCGCCCACTCCACCGGCTGCGGCAACCAGCTCCCCCCGCTCCCGAACCCGTACGGAGCCACCTCACCCGACCACGGAATCGGCACCCGGCACCCGTCCCGCAAACCATCCTGACCCGCACTGCGCGAGAACGCCGGATCCTGCCGCACCCCGTCCGGCAGGTCCACCACCTCCGGCAGACCCAGCTCCTCCCCCTGATACACATACGCCGACCCCGGCAACGCCAGCATCAGCAACGCCGCCGCCCGCGCACGCGCCAGACCCCGCGCCCCACCCCCGTACCGCGTCACATGCCGCACCACATCGTGATTCGACAGCACCCACGTCGTCGGAGCACCCACGGGCCGCATCGCGTCGAGCGATTCGTCGATGGTGGCGCGCAGCGCCTCCGCGTCCCACCCGGTGTTCAGGTACTGGAAGTTGAAGGCCTGGTGCAGTTCGTCGGGCCGCAGGTAGAGCGCGGTGCGGTCCGCGCTCGGGGTCCACGCTTCGGCGACCCCGATGCGGTCACCGGCGTACTCCTCCAGCACGGTCCGCCAGGAGCGGTAGATCTCGTGGACGCCGTCCTGGTCGAAGAAGGGCAGCACCTGGTTGCCGAGCAGCTTGAGCTGCTCGTCGCGGCCGAGGTCGGGCAGGCCGGGGGCCTTGACCAGGCCGTGCGCGACGTCGATGCGGAAGCCGTCGGCGCCGAGGTCCAGCCAGAACCGCAGGATCGAGCGGAACTCGTCCTGGACGGCGGGGTGTTCCCAGTTGAAGTCGGGCTGCTCCGGAGCGAAGAGGTGCAGGTACCACTCCCCGCCCGAGCCGCCCGAGCCGCCCGAGCCGTCCGAGCCATCGGCGACCCGCGTCCAGGCCGGCCCGCCGAAGATCGACTCCCAGTCGTTCGGCGGCAGTTCCCCGTCCGCCCCGCGCCCCGGCCGGAAGTGGAAGCGTTCGCGCAGCGGGGTGCCGGGGCCCTCCCGGAGTGCCTGCTTGAACCATTCGTGCTGGTCGGAGCAGTGGTTGGGGACCAGGTCCACGATGATCCGCAGGCCCAGTGCGTGGGCTTCGCGGATCACGGCGTCGGCGTCGTGCAGGCTGCCGAACATCGGGTCGATGGCGCGGTAGTCGGCGACGTCGTAGCCCGCGTCGGCCTGCGGGGAGGCGTAGAACGGGCTGAGCCAGACGGCGTCGACGCCCAGTTCCTTGAGGTAGGGCAGCCGGGTCCGGACGCCTTCGAGGTCGCCCATCCCGTCCCCGTTGCTGTCAGCGAAGCTGCGCGGATAGACCTGGTAGATCACCGCTTCCCGCCACCAGCCGGGCTGGGTGCCGGTCGGGGTGGGAAGAGCGTCGGCGAGGTGCTGGGTCATGTCGTCCTTGGAGAGATCGGGCCGGTGTACGCGTCGGGCAGGGTGGTCAGCCCTTGGTCGCGCCCGCGGTCATGCCGGCGACGAGGTGGCGCTGGGCGAAGACGAAGAAGATCGCCGCGGGGATCGCGATGAGGACGGAAGCCGCCGTCATCGGACCCCAGTTGGCGGTGTACTGGGTGACGAAGGTCTGGAGACCTCCGGCCAGCGTGAGGTTGTCGTCGCCGACCAGGAAGGCGGAGGCGTACGCGACCTCGCCCCAGGCGGTGATGAACGAGTAGAAGGCGGTGACCGCGAGGCCCGGCCGGGCCAGCGGGAGGATCAGCCGCCAGAAGGTCCCGAAGGGGTTGAGCCCGTCGACCCGGCCCGATTCGTCGATCTCGATCGGGATGGTGTCGAAGAAGCCCTTCATCATCCAGGCGCAGAACGGCACCGCGATGGTGAGGTACGTGATGATCAGGCCGAGCGGCTGGTTGAGCAGCCCCAGCTCTCCCATCAGGTTGTAGAGCGGGACGATGAGGATGGCCATCGGGAACATCTGGGTGATGAGCAGGGTCCACATCAGCGGCTTCATGCCGGGGAAGCGGAACCGGCTGACCGCGTACCCGGTGGTCGCGGCGATGAACACGCCGAGGACCGTGGTGATGCCCGCGACCAGCACCGAGTTGCCGAACCAGGTGAAGAAGGACGTGTGGTCCACCAGGTAGCGGTAGTTGTCGAGGGTGGGGTCCTTGATGAAGTCGGTACTGACCGCCTGCTGCGGCGGCTTGAGCGAGGTCAGCAGGATCCACAGCACCGGGAAGACCGCGACGACGGCCGCGACGACGAGGGTGGCGTGCAGGGCGACGGAGGCGAGCGGTCCGCGCTGCCCGCGCGGCCGCACCGCCTTGGCCTCTTTGACGGCGCCGGATGTGACGGCACTGGAGGTGGTCACGGTCACCACACCTCTCCCTGCTTGCGCAGCGAACGCCGGTAGACCAGCGCGAAGATCATGAGCAGGGCCAGGATGAGGACGCCCCAGGTCGCGGACCCGGCGAAGTCGCGCGGGCTGGTCACGAACGCCTGGCGGAAGGCCTGGGTCACGAGGATCTCGGTGGAGTCGCCCGGCCCGCCCCGGGTGAGCAGGAAGATCACCGGGAACATGTTGAAGGTCCAGATGGTGGAGAGCAGGATCACCGTCATGCTGACCGTGCGCAGCCCCGGCAGGGTGATGTGCCGGAAGCGCTGCCAGGGGCTCGCGCCGTCCATCTCCGCGGCCTCGTACAGCTCGCCGGGGATGGACTGGAGGCCGCCGAGCAGGGCCACCATCATGAAGGGGATGCCCAGCCAGACGTTGACGGTGATGACGGCGAGCTTGGCCCAGGTGGGGTCGTCGAGCCACGGGACGGCGGAGATCCCGCCGCCTTCGAGGACCTTGTTGAGGATGCCGTTGTCGCGGTTGAAGAGGAACCGCCAGGCGAAGACGGAGACGAAGCCGGGGACGGCCCAGGGCAGGATGAGCGCCATCCGGTAGACGGCGCGGCCCCGGAAGTCCCGGTTGAGGATGGTGGCGAGGCCGAGGCCGAGCGCGAAGGTGACGGACACGCACGCGACGGTCCAGATCACCGTCCACACCAGCCGGTCCAGGAAGACCGGGTCGCTCAGCGCGGCCGTGTAGTTGTCGAAGCCGACGAACTGGTACGTCGCGTCGATGGTGTTGGGGCCGATCGTACGGGCGACGTTGCGCTCGTTGGCGTCGGTCAGCGACAGGTAGATCCCGCGGACCAGCGGCCACCCGACGATCACGCCGAGGACGAGCACCACGGGGGTGACCATCGTCCAGGCGTACCAGTGGGTGGCCAGCGCGCGCCGGACCCGGCCGGGGCTGGCCCCGGGCTTGCGGTCGGTCCCGCGCCCCCGGCCGCGGGCGACGTCGATGTCGTCACCCGCGGCCGCGGCCACAGACCGGCTGGTCTGAGATGCCATCGTCGTACTACTTCCAGCCCTTGAGGATCTTGCGGAACTCGACGCCGGTCGCCTTGGCCGCGTCCTCCGGGCTCGACGTGCCGGTGACCGCCTTGGTGAACTGGAGCTTGAGGGGCTCGAAGAGGGAGCCGTTCTCCGGGATCCAGGCGCGCTCGACGGCCTTGTCGACGGCGGGCTTGAAGAACGCGACCATCTCGTTGCCCTTGACCTCCGGCGTCTCGTAGGCGGCGGTGCGGGTCGGGAGCAGGCTCAGTTCCTTGGTGGCCTGGACCTGGACTTCCTGGGAGGTCATGTACTCGACGAAGGCGTGCGCGGCGGTGCGGTTCTTGGAACCGGCGTAGACGGCCAGGTCGTGGCCGCCCTGCGGGGCGCCCGCCTTGACGGAGCCGGCCGGGACCGCGCTGATGCCGAGGTTGGTCTTGTCGGTGAACTGGGCGCCGGAGTAGGTGTCCTTGACCGCCCACGGGCCGTTGACCATCATCGCGACCTCGCCCGACTTGAAGGCGGTCTGCATGTTGTCGTAGCCGTCGGTGGCGTTGGTGACCGCCGCGCCGGAGGTGATCAGGTCGCGGGCGTCCTTGAAGGCCTTGATGCCCGCCGCGTTGTCGATGGTGACCGTCTTGGTCTTGGCGTCGACGAGGTCGCCGCCCTCTCCGTAGATGAAGGGGAGGGACCAGTAGGAGTCGTCGCCGCGCAGGTAGAGGCCGGTCTTGCCGGTCTTCGCCTTGATCGCGGCGGCGGCGGTCTTGAGCTCTTCGAGGTTGGTCGGGGGCTTGACGCCCGCGTCCGCCAGCATCTTCTTGTTGTAGAAGAGGCCGAGGGAGTCGATGACCTGCGGGACGGCGTAGAGCTGGCTCTCGTACTTGCCGCTGGCCGCGGCCTGGGGCAGGAACTCGGCGTCGACCTTCTTGGCCGCGTCGGCGGGGACCTTGTCCAGGTAGCCGAGCGAGGCGAAGTCGGCGACCCAGCCCACGTCGGCGCGGATGACGTCGGGGGCCTCGGCGCCGCTGCTGAAGGCGTTCTTGACCTTGTTCTGCGCGTCGCCGTACGGAACGTTGACGTACTTGACGGTCACCTTCGGGTGCTGGGCGGTGAACGCCTCGGCGATCTTCTGGAAGGTGGCCTTCTCCGTGTCGTTGGAGGTGTCCCACCAGGTGACCGTGCCGGAGATCTCGCCACCGGCGTTGTCGCCGCCGTTGTCGTTCTTGTCGCCGCCGCAAGCCGTCGCCGCGAGCGCCAGAGCCGCGACCAGCGCGGTGGCCGCTATGCCACGCCGCATATGAACTCCTTCGATGATCCCGGCCGCGCCCTCGCGGTCCCGAGTTGCCAGGAACGTAACAAGCCTGAAAGCCGACCGAAAGACCTTGCGGCAATTTTCTGCAAGACCTGGTGATCGTTACATCTGCGTGTCCGTACGGTTGCCGCAGCTTGCTGTTAGTTCGAACCGTCTTCGGGTGAACAGGCCCGCAACCAGGCGCCCGGTCCGGACGTTGACCCCGATATGACCCATGAGCTGACCGCCTCGCGGCTTGCAAGCGCTTCCAGCAACGTCACCGCGAGCGGCGGCTGGTGGCGCGATGCCGTCATCTATCAGGTGTACGTACGGTCCTTCGGAGACAGCGACGGGGACGGCGTCGGCGACCTGCGCGGGGTCCGCGAGCGGCTCCCGCACCTGGCCCGGCTCGGGGTGGACGCCGTCTGGCTCACCCCCTTCTACGTGTCCCCGCAGGCGGACGGCGGCTACGACGTCGCCGACTACCGGGCCGTGGACCCCCTCTTCGGCGACCTCTCCGACGCGGACGACCTCGTCCGGGCCGCCCACGCGCTGGGGCTGCGGGTGATCGTGGACGTGGTGCCGAACCACACCTCCGAGCGGCACCCCTGGTTCCGGGCGGCGCTCGCCGGGGCGCCCGGCGGGCCGGAGCGGGCGCGCTACCACTTCCGGCCGGGGCGCGGGGCGGGCGGGGAGCTGCCGCCGAACGACTGGGAGTCGATCTTCGGCGGGCCGGCCTGGACCCGGGTCGCGGACGGCTCCGGCGGCTCCGATGGGGAGTGGTACCTGCACCTCTTCGCCCGCGAGCAGCCCGATCTGAACTGGGAGCACCCCGGGGTGCGGGAGGAGTTCGACTCCGTCCTGCGGTTCTGGCTGGACCTGGGGGTGGACGGCTTCCGGATCGACGTCGCGCACGGCATGGTCAAGGCGGCCGGGCTGCCGGACCTCGGGCGCGGGGCGCAGGCCACCCTGATCGGCACCGAGCCGCTCCCCTTCTTCGACCAGGACGGGGTGCACGAGATCCACCGCTCCTGGCGCCGGCTGCTCGATACGTACGAGGGCCAGCGGATCGGGGTCGCCGAGGCGTGGGCGCCGACCTCCGAGCGCCTCGCCCTGTACGTGCGGCCCGACGAGCTGCACCAGGCCTTCAACTTCCGGTTCCTCAAGTGCCCCTGGGACGCGGTGGCGATGCGGACGGTCATCGACGAGTCCCTGGCCGCCACCGCCTCCGTCGGCGCTCCGACGACGTGGGTGCTGTCGAATCACGATGTGGTGCGGCATGTGACGCGGTACGGGGGCGGGGCGCGGGGGCTGGCGCGTGCGCGGGCGGCGGCGTTGCTGATGCTGGCGTTGCCGGGGTCGGCGTACGTCTATCAGGGGGAGGAGCTGGGTCTGCCCGAGGTCGTCGACCTGCCGGACTGGGTGCGGCAGGATCCGGCGTTCTCGCGCAGCGCGGGGCAGGACGGGCTCAGGGACGGGTGCCGGGTGCCGATTCCGTGGTCGGGTGAGGTGGCTCCGTACGGGTTCGGGAGCGGCGGGAGCTGGCTGCCGCAGCCGGTGGAGTGGGCGGGGCTGAGCGTGGCCGCGCAGACCGGCGACCCGCACTCCACCCTGGAGCTGTACCGGGCGGCCATCGAGCTGCGCCGGGCCATCCCGGGCCTGGGTGCGGCGGAGCCCGGCCGGACCGGGATGCGGTGGCTGCCCGGGCCCGACGGGGTGCTCCTCTTCACCCGTCCCGGGTTCGTCTGCACCCTCAACACCCGCCCTTCGCCGGTCGAGCTTCCGGCGCCCGGAAGGCCCGTACTGTCCAGTTCGCCGGTGGAGACGGACGGGCGCACCGTCGTGCTTCCCGCCGATACGTGCACGTGGTGGGCAATGTGACGTGCGACCGGTACAGTCCACTCCCATGACCGCGCGGCTTGCCGACATCGCAGCTCAGGCGGGGGTCAGCGAAGCCACAGTCAGCCGGGTCCTCAACGGCAAGCCCGGTGTGGCCGCGGGCACCCGTGAATCCGTGCTGGCCGCGCTCGACGTCCTCGGGTACGAGCGTCCCGTGCGGCTGCGTCAACGCAGCGCCGGTCTCGTCGGGCTGATAACGCCCGAGCTGGACAACCCCATCTTCCCCGCGCTCGCGCAGGTCATCGGTCAGGCCCTCACCCGGCAGGGGTACACGCCGGTGCTGGCCACCCAGACGCCCGGCGGATCCACCGAGGACGAGCTGACCGAAATGCTCGTGGACCGCGGGGTCTCGGGCATCATCTTCGTCTCCGGACTGCACGCGGACACCACCGCCGACATGGGGCGCTACGACCAACTCCGCGGCCAGGGCGTCCCGTACGTCCTCATCAACGGCTTCTCCGACAAGGTGCAGGCCCCCTTCGTCTCCCCCGACGACCGGGCCGCCATGCAGCTCGCGGTGACCCACCTGACGGCCCTCGGCCACACCCGGATCGGGCTGGCCGTCGGGCCCAAGCGGTTCGTGCCGGTGCTCCGCAAGATCGAGGGCTTCCGCCTGGGCATGCGCGAGCGGCTGGGGCTGGACGAGGCCGCGACCGAGGAGCTGATCCAGCACTCGCTGTACACGCTGGAGGGCGGGCAGGCCGCGGCCGGCGCGCTCATCGCCCGCGGCTGCACGGCCATCGTGTGCGCCAGCGACATGATGGCGCTCGGCGCCGTACGGGCCGCCCGGCAGCAGGGGCTGCGGGTGCCGCAGGACGTGTCGGTGGTCGGCTTCGACGACTCGCCGCTCATAGCGTTCACCGATCCGCCGCTGACCACCATCCGGCAGCCGGTCCAGGCGATGGGGCAGGCCGCCGTGCGGACCCTGCTGGAGGAGATCGGCGGGACTCCCGCGCCGCACAGCGAGTTCGTTTTCCTGCCGGAGCTGGTAGTGCGCGGGTCGACGGCCTCCGGCCCGGCCCGCCGCTAGCCCTGACTGACCCTGACCTGCCCTGACCTGCCCTGACCTGTGGTTTTCTCGTACGCGATCGTCCGTAGGGCGGAGCCCGTGCGAGGAAGACCGTACCGGGGGATGATCGGGGCACGAGCGCGATCTGACAGACTCTTTTCCCATGGGTGAAGTGAGCGTGAAGACACTGGATACCAGGACGGACGTCTCGTCACCCGCCGTGTCCGAAGGCGGGACCGTGTCCCCCGGCGGATCCACGAGATCCCCGCGCGGGCTCCTGGACCGGCTGCGCGCGCCGCGCCGGCCGCGGATCTGGTTCGAGGTCCTGCTGATCGCGCTGAGCTACTGGACGTACTCGCTGATCCGCAACTCGGTGCCCGAGGAGAAGGCGGCGGCGCTCGCGAACGCCGACTGGATCTGGGACATCGAGAACACCCTCGGCATCGCCGTGGAGCGGAGCGTCAACCACGCCGTCGACTCGGTGACGTGGCTGATCGTCGGCATGAACTACTACTACGCCACCTTGCACTTCATCGTGACGATCGGCGTGCTGGTGTGGATCTACCGGTTCCATCCGGGGCGGTACGCCGCCGCCCGCCTGGTCCTCTTCGCCACCACCGGGGTGGCCCTGGTCGGCTACTACCTGTTCCCGCTCGCACCGCCCCGGCTGATGAACGGCAGTACGTTCATCGACACCGTGCTCAAGCACCGGACCTGGGGTTCCATGGCCTCCGGCGACCTCAAGCACATGTCGAACCAGTACGCGGCGATGCCGTCCATGCACATAGGGTGGTCGCTCTGGTGCGGGCTGACGGTCTTCGCCGTCGCCTCGGCGCCGTGGGCCCGGATCCTGGGCCTCCTCTACCCCGCGGCGACGCTCGTCGTCATCGTGGCGACCGCCAACCACTTCTGGCTGGACGCCGCGGGCGGCGCGCTCTGCCTGGTCTTCGGCTACCTCGTCTCCCGGACCTGGTACGGATCGCTGCCGCACCGGCTGCCGCGGCACCCCCTGCACACCGGTCCGCACCCGGCCTCGGCCGCGCTGCTGCGCCGGGTCCGCCGGGCCCGCTCCCGCGCCTGAGCCCCGTCCGCGCGACAATGGTGGGGAGGGACGCGTCTGCCGTTGCGCAGAGGCGTCGCGGAGAGGCGGGACGTCTTGGTGACGTACGTAGCCGTGACCGCCCTGAGTCATGTGGGGCTGGTCCGCGAGCACAACGAGGACAGCCTCGTCGTGGGGCCGTGGACGGTGTGCGGGACCACGACCCGCAGCCCGCAGACGCTCCTGTTCCCCCTCGGCAGACCGCTCGTCGTCGCGGTGGCCGACGGGCTCGGCGGGCATCCGGGGGGCGAGGTCGCCAGCGAGCTGGTCGTGCGCCAGCTCGCCCTGCTCGGCCCTTCCCTGGACGGTGCCCAGGCCGTCGAGGACGCGCTGAACCTGTGCAATCGCGCGGTGCACTCGGCCACCGACGGCCGTCCGGAGCTGACCGCGATGGGGACCACCGTCGCCGGAACCCTGCTCCTGGAGGATTCGCTGCTGTCGTTCAACGTCGGCGACAGCAAGGTGTTCCGCTCGGCCCCGGACGGCCTGCGCCAGGTCAGCGTGGACGACAGCCCGCCGCCGCTACCGGGTCACCGCACCACGTCGGCCGTCACCCAGACGCTGGGCGGAAGCCGCGCGCACCACGTCCTCACGCCCCATGTGGCGGCCTTCCCGCTGTCCACGGGCGATCGCTATCTGGTGTGCAGCGACGGACTGACCGACCCCGTGCCCGACGAGGCCATCAATGACGTGCTTCAGGTGCACGACGACGGCAAGGCGGCCTTCGAACTCTGGAAGGCCGCGATAGCGGCCGGAGGCCCCGACAACATCACCCTCGCACTGGTCCGCGTCGGCGCGTGAGCCGCCATATCCGGCGTGAGCCGGCTTACCCGGCGTGAGCCGGCATACCCGGCGTGAGCCGCCATACCCGGCGTGAGCCGCATACCCGGCGTGAGCCGGCATACCCAGCCTCGCCGGCGTTTGAGGCGCCGTATCCGCGTGAGCGGCCACATTCAGCCCCGCCGGCGTTTGAGGCGCCGCCGGAGGCGAGACCGGCCCGCGGACGGGCTCGGACTTCGGCCGTCCGCCGGACAGCCCTCCGGGGGCGCCTCAAACGCCGGCGAGGCTGGATATTCCCCGGCGCAGCCGGGTGTGGGCCCGGCGGGGCTGAGTGGGCCAGGCGGG
Source organism: Streptomyces sp. NBC_00536 (assembly GCF_036346295.1). Lineage (NCBI taxonomy): Bacteria > Bacillati > Actinomycetota > Actinomycetes > Kitasatosporales > Streptomycetaceae > Streptomyces > Streptomyces sp. NBC_00536. The sequence continues at coordinate 2,418,394 of NZ_CP107819.1, forward strand.
GCTGAGTGGGTCAGGCGGCCCCGTAGAAGAGTTCGTCGACGACCGCACGCGCGCGGCGGGTGATGCGGCGGTAGTCGTCGAGCATCTCCCCCACCCGCCCCGGCGGGTACCCGAGGTAGCGCCCCACCGCCGCCAGCTCCCGCGCGTCGGAGGGGAACGTGTCCCCGGCCCGCCCCCGGACCAGCATCACCGCGTTGCGGACCCGGGTCGCCAGGACCCACGCCTCGTCCAGCGTCTGCGCTTCCTCGGTCGGGATCAGCCCCGCCGCGTGCGCCGCGGCCAGCGCCTCCCGGGTCCGGGTGGTGCGCAGGCCCGGTTCGGCCCACGCGTGCCGCATCTGGATCAGCTGGACCGTCCACTCGACGTCGCTCAGCCCGCCCCGGCCCAGTTTCGTGTGCAGCGTCGGGTCGGCCCCGCGCGGCAGCCGTTCCGATTCCATGCGCGCCTTGAGCCGCCGGATCTCGCGGACGGCGTCCTCCCCGAGCCCTTCGAAGGGGTAGCGCAGCGGGTCGATCAGGTCGATGAAGCGGGCGCCCAGTTCCGGGTCGCCCGCGACCGGCTCGGCGCGCAGCAGGGCCTGGCTCTCCCAGGTCAGGGCCCAGCGCCGGTAGTAGGCGGCGTAGGACGGCAGGGTCCGCACGAGCGGCCCGGAGCGGCCTTCGGGCCGCAGGTCGGCGTCGATGAGCAGCGGCGGGTCGGCGGTCGGCAGCTGGAGGAGTCTGCGCATTTCGGAGACGACGGTCTGGGCGGCCTTGGCGGCTTCCTGTTCGTCGACGCCTTCGCGGGGTTCGTGGACGAAGAGGACGTCGGCGTCGGAGCCGTAGCCCAGTTCGTGGCCGCCGAAGCGGCCGACGCCGATGACGGCGAACCGGGTGGGCAGGGTGTCGCCCCACTGGCCGCGGACGGCGGCGCGCAGGGCGCCCGCGATGGTGGCGGCGGTGAGGTCGGAGACGGCGTTTCCGACGCGGTCGACGAGGGCGCCGGGGTCCTCCTCGGCCGGGCTGTCCTCCGTACCGTAGGAGCCGATGATGTCGGCCGCGGTGGTGCGGAAGAGTTCGCGCCTGCGCACGCCGCGGGCGGCGGCGACCCCGGCTTCGGGGTGGTCGGCGCGGTTGACGGCGGCGAGCACCTCCTGGGCGAGGGCCTCGTGCGTACGGGGTTCCAGGCCGCCGGAGTCGCCGAGCAGGGCCACCGCTTCGGGGGCCCGCATGAGCAGGTCGGGGGCGAGGCGTCCGGCGGACAGGACGCGGGCGAGGTTCTCGGCGGCGGCGCCCTCGTCGCGCAGCAGCCGCAGGTACCAGGGGGTCTTGCCGAGGGCGTCGGAGACCTTGCGGAAGCCGAGCAGGCCGGCGTCGGGGTCGGCGGAGTCGGCGAACCAGCCCAGCAGCACGGGGAGCAGGGTGCGCTGGATGGCGGCCTTGCGGCTGACTCCGGAGGAGAGGGCCTCCAGGTGGCGCAGGGCGGCGGCCGGGTCGGCGTACCCGAGGGCTTCGAGGCGTTGTCCGGCGGCGCGCGGCGAGAGCCGGGTCTCGCCGGGGGCGAGCTGGGCGACGGCGTCGAGGAGCGGCCGGTAGAAGAGCTTCTCGTGCAGGCGGCGGACCACGGAGGCGTGCCGGCGCCAGGCCTTGTGGAGTTCGGCGACGGGTTCGGTGCGCAGGCCCATGGAGCGGCCGAGGCGGCGCAGGTCGGCCTCGTCCTCGGGGACGAGGTGGGTGCGGCGCAGCCGGTAGAGCTGGATGCGGTGTTCCATGGCGCGCAGGAACCGGTACGCGTCCCCGAGCTGGGCGGCGTCGGTGCGGCCGACGTAGCCGCCCGCGGCGAGGGCCTGGAGGGCGTCGAGGGTGGTGCCGGAGTGCAGGGTGGCGTCGCTGCGGCCGTGCACGAGCTGGAGGAGCTGGACGGCGAACTCGACGTCGCGCAGGCCGCCGGGGCCGAGTTTCAGTTCGCGTTCGACCTGGGCGGCGGGGATGTTGTCGACGACGCGGCGGCGCATCTTCTGGACGTCGGCGACGAAGTTGTCGCGTTCGGCGGCCTGCCAGACCATCGGCGTTATGGCCTCGATGTACTGCGCCCCGAGGTCGGGGTCCCCGGCGACGGCGCGGGCCTTGAGGAGGGCCTGGAACTCCCAGGTCTTGGCCCAGCGCTGGTAGTAGGCGAGGTGGGAGGCGAGGGTGCGGACGAGGGGACCGTTCCTGCCCTCGGGGCGGAGGTTGGCGTCGACGGGCCAGATGGTGCCTTCGACGGTGGTCTCGGAGCAGATCCGCATGAGGTGGGAGGCGAGGCGGGTGGCGGCCTGGACGGCCTTGCCCTCGTCGGCTCCGGGGGCGGTGTCGCCGACGAAGATGACGTCGACGTCGGACACGTAGTTCAGCTCGTGGCCGCCGCACTTGCCCATGGCGATGACGGCGAGCCGGCACTGGGCGGCGTCCTCGGGGGCGGCGGCGCTCGCGATGCGCAGGGCGGCGCGGAGGGTGGCGGTGGCGAGGTCGGCGAGTTCGGCGGCGGCCTGGGCGACGTCGGTGGTGCCGCAGACGTCGCGGGCGGCGATGGAGAGCAGGCAGCGGCGGTAGGCGACGCGCAGCGCGACGGGGTCGGCGGCGTCGGCGAGGCCCCGCTCGAACTCGGCGAGGCCGGGGTGGAGGTCGGCGGACTCGTAGGTGACCAGGGCCCGCCAGTCGTGGGGGTGGCGGGCGAGGTGGTCGGCGAGGGCCTCGGAGGCGCCGAGGACGCCGAGCAGCCGGTCGCGCAGCGGTTTGGCGCTGACGAGGGTGTCGAGGAGCAGCGGGAGGTCCCCGGGGGCCTGCGCCTCGGCGAGCCGGACGAGGCCGAGGAGGGCGAGGTCGGGGTCGGCGGTGGCGCCGAGGGCGTCGAGGAGCACGGGGTCGGTACGGACGGCGGCCAGCGCGTCGGCGTCGAGGAGCCGTGCTGCGGCCGAGGGGTCCGTGAACCCGCTGCGGACCAGCCGGATGAAGGTGCTGCTCCTGCGTCCGGGAACCGTCATCCCGCCGCCTCCCGCTCCTGCCGCGACGCAGAGTCTGCCCTGGCTCTGCCTCGGTCGACCTTAGCCGGATCGGGGCGGCGGCTCACCGATGAGTACCATGAGACGGATTGCCTGATTTGGCTTGTTTAGACCTGATGGACCGTTATGGGAGCCCCGCGCCGCGGCACCCCTCGCACGTCCGCCCGCGGAGGCCCCCCATGCACGCGCCCGACCCGCACGCCGCCGTGCCCCCGATACCGGGCCGCGACCCCGGGAGCGGCGGCGGCCGTGCCCCTCAGCGGACGCACCGGGCCCACCCGACCCACCGGACCCGGCGGAGCCGCCACGGCAGGGCCGTCGCCGCGCTGGCCGTCGCCGCCGCGGTCGTGGCGGGCGGCTTCGCCCTCGCCCGCGGCGGCGAGGCGATCGGCCGGTTCTCCGGCCCCGCCGGGGCCTCGGGGGCGAGCCCGGACGTCCTGCCCGACCCCGTGGACCCCGGCAGCGTGCTGCAGATCGTCGCCCACCCCGACGACGACCTGTACTTCATGAACCCGGACCTGCGGCATTCGATAGCGACCGGGCACCCGGTCACCACCGCCTACCTCACCTCGGGCGAGGCCGACGGCATCAACGGCGACGCGGACGGGCCGGCCGGGCCCGGGAAGGCCACCCCTCCCCCCGCCGACAAGGCCGCCTACGCCGAGGCCCGCCAGAACGGCATACGCGCCGCCTACGCCCAGATGGCCACCGGGAACCGCGACAGCGCCTGGAAGCGCACGGTCGTCACCACCGCCGCCGGTGGCCACGCCGAGCAGGACGTCCTGATCGCCGAGCCCTCCGTACAGCTGCTGTGGCTCCAGCTGCGGGAGGCGGGCAACGTGTACGCCGACCGGCCGGACAGCCTGCACGGCCTGTGGGACGGCAGGGTCGCGCACCTGGAGTCGATGCTGGCCTCCGGCAGCCCGGTGCGCCAGGGGTTCACGTACACGAAGGACCAGGTCGTCGCGACGATCGAGGGCGTCCTCGCGATGTACAAGCCGACGACCGTGCGCGCGCAGGACCCGACCCCCGGGCGCTACCCCGACGACAAGCGGTACACCGACCACCAGGACCACTTCTACGGGGCCCGCTTCGTCCAGGCCGCCCTCGCCCGGTACGCGGCGGAGGTGAAGGACCGCCCGCACTTCGCGGTGCAGAACTACCTCGGCTACATCAACGGCTCCCTGCCCCCCGTGCTGGATCCGCGGGCGGCCCGGGAGAAGCTGGACAGCCTGGACACGTACGCCTGGCTGGACCGCACGAACCACTGCGGCAGCGCGGCGGGCTGCGGTGACCTCAAGGTCGCCGCCAACCCCGCGGGCAACCACTGGACCGAGTCCATCCACTACGCCCGCGGGGACAGCACCTCCTGGCTCACCGCGGACGCGCACGCCGGCCTGTGGGCCTTCCGCGTCCTGGACGGGCAGCTGGCGCTCTGGCACCGCGACGGGCTGCTCGGCACCTGGGACGGGCCGCGGCTGCTGCCCGGCACCGGCATGGACCAGGGCGTGACGACGACGACCCTGCCGGACGGCCGGATCGCCGCCTTCGGCACCCGTACGTCCTTCGGAACCCGCACCGCCTTCGGCGACCGGCCGCAGGACTACCGGCGCGATGTCGTGTACGCCGTCCAGAAGTCCGCCGGGTCGGTGGAGTTCGGCCCGTGGCACTCGCTGGGCACCCCGGAAACCGCCGACGAGGACTGGACCTCCGACATCAGCGCCCCCGCGGTCGCGGTCGACCGTGCCGGACGGCTGGCGGTGTACGTCCGCGACGGCGCGTACACCCTGCGCGGGCGCACCCAGGGCGCGGACGGCTCCTGGGGGCCGTGGGACCGGCTCGGCGGCAAGGACCTGTACGGCAATCCCGCCACCGCGACCGACGCGGCGGGCCACCGGATGGTGTTCGCGAGCACGGCGTCCACGGTGCTCGGCTGGGCCCAGCCGGAGGCGGGCGCGGCGCTGGGTCCGGCCACGCCCACCGGCCTGCCCGCGACCACGCTGCCGCTGACGGCGGTGGCCCGGGAGGGCGGGGTGCGGCTGTGGTTCCGCAAGCCGGACTCGGGCGACGTACGCACGGCGCTGGTGACCGTACCCACGGCGGGGACGGCCGTGACCACGGCGCCGACGACGGCCGGGGCGGCTCCCGGCGGCCTGAAGGTGTCCAACGTCACAGAGCTGGGCGGGATGCGGGGCTTCGGCGCGGTGACGGCGGCAGGGCAGCTGGTGGCGGGGCGTTCGGGCACCGGTGAGCTGGGGTCGGATGTCGGAGCGGGCGGGCCGTGGCAGTGTTCGGCGCTGATGTTCGTCGGGTCACCCTCCAGCGCTCCGACCGGCCGGAACCTGACCAGTCTGGCCGTTCTGGGGCTGGACGCGCGGCTGTACCTGAGCGCGGCGGCGGACTCTGCGCGGGCGCGGCTGGCTCCCTGGCAGCCCGTCGGTCCGCGCGCCCCGCGCCCGTGACGCTGCACACCCACTAAATCGGTCAATTCACCATGAGTTGGGAGCTTGAGGGCGGACTCGCCACGTCCGCATTCTGGTCGTTTACCACCCACACCCAGGCGCGGTGCACAATCAAAAACGGTCACGGCCGGAAGCAGTGGAGTCATCGGTGAAATCGGTGAACCAAGTTCGCCGCATTGACCTCTATCTGACTACACGGCGGTTTTTCCGCACCCGAACGACCCCAAGGCGTGACCGATGCCCGTATCCCGCCGCATACGCCTGGCGACCCTGCTCACCGCGCTCACCGCCGGTGCCACCGGCGTGTTCGCGGTCGCTTACGGCGAGGGCCTCACCTCGGGCTCCGGTTCCGGCTCCGGGGCCGACTCCGGCGCGCCGGGCCAGGTCCGGCAGGCCGCGGCCCCGCCGCCGAGCACCACCGGCGGATCGGTGCTGCAGATCGTCGCCCACCCCGATGACGACCTCTTCTTCATGAACCCGGATCTGAGCCGCTCCCTGCTCTCCGGGCGCAAGGTCACCACCACCTACCTCACCTCCGGCGAGGCCGACGGCAAGAACGAGGCCGTCGGCGCACCCTTCCACGATCCGGCGCAGCCCGCCGACCGCGCCCACTACGCCGAGGCCCGGCAGAACGGCATCCGGTCCGCCTACGCCCAGATGGCCACCGGCGACCGCACCAGCGCCTGGAAGCGCACCGTGATCCCCACCGCCGGGGGCGGCTGGGCCGAGCAGGACGTCCTGGTCGCCAAGCCGCAGATCAACCTGGTCTGGATGCAGCTGACCGAGGCCCGCACCATCGCCGACGACCGCCCCGAGAGCCTGCGCGGCCTGTGGAACGGCCAGGTCGCCGCGCTGCCCTCGCTGCTGACCTCCGGCACCCCGGTGAAGCAGACCTTCACTTACACCAAAGACCAGGTCATACAGGCGATAACGGGCATCCTGGAGCAGTATCAGCCGACGACGATACGGATGCAGGATCCGACGCCCGGCCGGTACGCCAAGGACGGGAAGATAACCGACCACCAGGACCACATGTACGGCGCCCGCTTCGTCCAGGTGGCCACCGAGCGCTACGCCGACGTCACCGCGCGGCCGCACTTCTCGGTGCAGAACTACCTCGGCTACGCGAACAGCGCCCTGCCCCACTCCCTCGACCCCGAGACGGTCGAGGCGAAGGTCAACTACCTCAAGACCTACGCCTGGCTGGACGGCACCGACTACTGCGGCAGCCCCTACGGCTGCGGCGACCGCAAGGTCGCCCCGCGCCCCACCGGCCACAACTGGGCACAGAGCATCCGCTACTCGCGCGGCGACGAGACCTCCTGGCTGACCGAGGGCGTCGGCGGCCGCCTCTGGGCGTTCTCCGTCCTCGACGGGCGCATGGCGTACTGGACCCGCACCGGCCCGCAGGCCCAGTGGGCCGGGCCCGAGCTGCTGCCCGGTTCCGGCATCGACCCGGGCGCGACCGCCGCCCGGCTCCCGGACGGCCGGATCGCCGTCTTCGGCACCCGCACCACCCCGGGCACCCGCCCGGAGGACTACCGGCGCGACGTCGTGTACGCCGTCCAGGGCGCCCCCGACGGCCCGTTCGGCCCGTGGCAGCTGCTGGGCACCCCGGAGGGCTCCGACGCGGCCGGCACCTCGGACCTCGGCGGCCCCGCGGTCATCGCCGGCGCCGACGGCCGCCTCGCCGTGTACGTGCGCGACGCGCAGCACACCCTGCGCGTCCGCGAGCAGCAGACCCCCGGCGGCGTCTTCGGCCCGTGGCAGAAGCTCGGCGGCCAGGACCTGCAGGGCGACCCGGTGGCGGTGACCGACGCGGCCGGCCGCCGCCACGTGTACGCCGCCACCTCCACGTCGGTCCTGGCCTGGATCCAGCAGACCCCCGGCGGACCCCTTCAGGGGCCCGCCGCGACCGACCTCCCGGCCACCACGGGCCCGGTGTCGGCCGTCCCCGAGGGGGACGGCGTACGCCTGTACTTCCGGCGCCCCGACTCGGGCACCGTACGCAGCGTGCTGATCACGGCGGGCGGGCCGAAGCCGGTCGTCTCGCACGTGGCGGAGGCGGGCGGCCGGGCCGGGTACGGCGCCGTGAGTGTCGCGGGCCGACTGCTGACGGGCCGCGCCGACACGGGCACCATCAGCACCACCGGTCTCGGCGGGGCGCCCGCCTGGACCGAGTCCCAGATGCTGTACGCCGGCGCCCCGGCCAGCATCCTGGACGCGGCCGGCGCCACGACCACGGCGGTCCTGGGCCTGGACGCGGAACTGCACGTCACGACGACCCTCCCGGACATCGCCGACCTGAACCGCGTGTCGCGCACGATCTGGCGCCCGGCGGTCAACCGCCCCTGAGGTCCCCCCTGTTGCCACATCCCGGACCGGCAGGCCAAGATCATCGGGTTCGCGTCACGACGTGACGGCTCACGACCTGACGGCTTGCCACACGGGGGGAACCACACGATGAACATACGCATGCCCGGACGCGTCGAACACGGCGGACACAGATTGGCCCGCACGGCCGCCCTGCTCGTCGCCCTGGTCCTTCCGGCTGCGGCCGGAGTCCTCGGCGGCGCCGCCGTCGCGCACGCGGCCCCGGTCGGGAACAGCTCGTTCACCTGGAACGGCGACCCGGGCGACGGCCGCGGAGACGACCAGGCCCGCTCGTACGACTCGATGAGCGGCGACGTCTTCGGCGCGACCGCCGCCGCCGACCACGGCTCGGTCTCGGTGAGCATCAACCGCCCGGGCGACCCGTGGACCGCCGCGCTGGCCGCGCCCGCGGGCCAGGAGCTGGCCGTGGGCGCGTACCCGGACGCCGTCCGCTTCCCGGAGACCGGCGAACGCCCCGCCGCACCGGGCCTGTTCGTCAACGGCTACCGCGGCGGCTGCGCCACCCTCACCGGCGGCTTCACCATCACCAAGCTGGAATGGGGCCCGGGCCGCACGGTGAAGTCGCTGATCGCGGACTACAGCCAGGACTGCGACGACCGCAACGTCCTGTCCGGGCACCTGGAGATCACCCCGACCCCGGTCCCGGCCGCCCTCACCCTCGGCCTGACCATCGCGGCCGACGGCAAGGCCACCGCCCCGACCGCCCGCGCCACCGTGCACGGCACGCTCACCTGCTCCAAGCCCGTCACCGCCTACATCAGCGGCACGGCGGTCCAGCAGCTGAAGCACACCACCACCAACGGCATCGTCGGCGCCGTCGAAGTCGTCTGCACCCCGGGCAAGCCGGCCCCCTGGACCGCCGCGGCCTGGTCCCTCGCGGACACCCCCGCCCCCTTCGCCAAGGGCACGGCCACCATCGACCTGACGGCCCGCGCCTACGACCCGGACGGCGCCCGCGTCACCACGGCCACCAAATCCCGCCTGGTAACCCTCCGCACCCCCTGACCCACGAGGAAGGGCCCGGCCCCCCAGGGGGACCGGGCCCTTCTCCACGCGCGTCCGCGCCTTACAGCACCGGCATCATCTTGCGGAGTTCGAAGGCGGTGACCTCGCTGCGGTATTCCTCCCACTCCTGCTTCTTGTTGCGCAGGAAGAAGTCGAAGACGTGCTCGCCCAGGGTTTCGGCGACGAGTTCGCTGCGTTCCATCAGGGAGATGGCCTCGCCCAGGTTCTGCGGGAGGGGTTCGATGCCCATCGCCCGGCGTTCCGCGTCGGAGAGGGCCCAGACGTCGTCGTCGGCGCCCGCGGGGAGTTCGTAGCCCTCCTCGATGCCCTTGAGGCCCGCCGCGAGGAGGACGGCGTAGGTCAGGTAGGGGTTGGCGCCCGAGTCGATCGAGCGGACCTCGATGCGGGAGGAGCCGGTCTTGCCCGGCTTGTACATCGGGACGCGGATCAGGGCCGAGCGGTTGTTGTGGCCCCAGCAGATGTACGAGGGGGCCTCCCCGCCGGAGCCGGCGGTGCGGGAGGAGCCGCCCCAGATGCGCTTGTAGGAGTTCACCCACTGGTTGGTGACCGCCGCGGTCTCCGCCGCGTGCCTGAGGAGGCCCGCGATGAAGGAGCGGCCGACCTTGGAGAGCTGGTACTCGGCGCCCGACTCGTAGAAGGCGTTGCGGTCGCCCTCGAAGAGGGAGAGGTGGGTGTGCATGCCCGAGCCGGGATATTCGGAGAACGGCTTCGGCATGAAGGTGGCCTGGACGCCCTGTTCGAGGGCGACCTGCTTCATGACCAGGCGGAAGGTCATGATGTTGTCGGCCGTGGAGAGGGCGTCGGCGTAGCGCAGGTCGATCTCCTGCTGGCCCGGCGCGCCCTCGTGGTGGCTGAACTCCACGGAGATGCCCATGGATTCGAGCATGGTGATCGCCTGACGGCGGAAGTCCATGCCGACGTTCTGCGGGGTGTGGTCGAAGTAGCCGGAGTTGTCCGCCGGGGTCGGGCGGGTCCCGTCCAGCGGCTTGTCCTTGAGCAGGAAGAACTCGATCTCCGGGTGGGTGTAGAAGGTGAAGCCCAGGTCGGAGGTCTTGTTCAGGATGCGCTTGAGGACGTAGCGGGGGTCCGCGTAGGACGGGGACCCGTCGGGCATGAGGATGTCGCAGAACATCCGCGCGGTACCGGGGGCCTCCGCCCGCCACGGCAGTATCTGGAAGGTGCTCGGGTCCGGCTTCGCGATCATGTCCGACTCGTAGACCCGGGCGAAGCCCTCGATCGCCGAACCGTCGAAGCCGATGCCCTCGTCGAAGGCCTGCTCCAGCTCCGCGGGAGCGACCGCGACGGACTTCAGGAAGCCCAGCACATCGGTGAACCACAGGCGCACGAAGCGGATGTCGCGCTCCTCAAGCGTCCGGAGGACGAATTCCTGCTGCTTGTCCATGCCTTCATCCTCGCAGTTCAGACGGCCTGTGCACCACATTCAGCGGCCGTGGGGCACGGTCGGGCGGACCCAGTATCGCGAGCGGTGGTTTCCGCCAGATTACGCACCCCCGCAAGATCACGGCACCCCCGCACTGACCTTGGACCGGTCATGAGCATTACCATCTGCGCCCATAGGGGTCTCCCCGGCCGGCCCTCCCCCCAGAAGGACTGACATGGCGAGCAAGTCCAGCAGCACCCAGGACCACTCCCGCAAGGCGCGGATAGCCGACATGCGCCGGGCTGAGAAGTCCCGCGACCGGCGCAACAAGATCCTGGTCGTCACGGCGTCCACGGTCCTCGTGGCGGGCCTCGTCGGCTTCGGCGGCTACATGCTGAAGAAGCAGATGGACAAGAAGGACGCCCCCCTGGCCTTCACCATGGACAAGGTGACCGGTGTGGCCAGCTGGGACGCGAAGAAGCTGGGGCGCACGCACGTCGACACCCCGGTGACGTACCCGATGAACCCGCCGGTCGGCGGTGACCACAGCCCGCGCTGGATGAACTGCAACGGCGACGTCTACAAGAACCCGCTGCCCGAGGTGAACGCCGTCCACTCGCTGGAGCACGGCGCGGTGTGGGTCACGTACAACGACAAGGCCGCCAAGGCGGACGTCGACGCGCTCGCGGCGAAGGTGGCCAAGACCCCGTACACGCTGATGAGCCCGGACAAGAAGCAGTCCGGCGCGATCATGCTCAGCGCCTGGGGCAAGCAGCTCAGCGTGGACAGCGCGAAGGACCCGCGCGTGGACACGTTCTTCAGCACCTACGTCCAGGGCGCGCAGACCCCGGAACCCGGCGCGGCGTGCACGAGCGGCCTGGACCAGAAGTGAGCCGTACGTACTGGGCGGCGGGCAGCGCGGTCGTCCTGGCGCTGCTCTTCGCGGCGGCCGCGACGATGATCTCGGCCGTGAGCGGGGGCACCGCGGACGCGGCGGACGGCGCCGGGCGGCCGCCCGGCGTGTCCTCCCCGGACGCGGGGTTCGCCCGGGACATGGCGGTGCACCACCAGCAGGCGGTGGAGATGTCCTTCATCGTGCGCGACCGGACCCAGGACGAGGCCGTACGCAGCCTGGCCTACGACATCGCCAACACGCAGGCGAACCAGCGCGGGATGCTGCTGGGCTGGCTGGACCTGTGGGGGCTGCCGAAGGTCACGCCCGCCGATCCGCCGATGTCCTGGATGGGCGGATCCACCGACAGCGCTGACAGCATGGCGGGCATGGACATGCCCTCCACCGACGGGCACTCCCCGGACACGCACGCCATGGGCGGCGCCGTGACCAAGCCGGGCGCGCTGATGCCCGGCATGGCCACCAAGGAGGAGCTGGCCCAGCTGGGCACCCTCCAGGGCCGGGACGCGGAGGTCCTCTACCTCCAGCTGATGACCGACCACCACAAGGGCGGGGTCGCGATGGCGCTGGGCTGCGCGAAGCTCTGCCGGACCCCGGCCGAGCAGAAGCTGGCCCAGGGCATGGCCGAGGCGCAGCAGTCGGAGCTGGCCCTGATGGCGGACATGCTCCACAAGCGGGGGGCTGCGCCGCGGCCGTAGTCCGTCCGGGCGGGGGGCCGGGGGGCCAGGGGTGTCTCTGGGGCCCGACCGCGCTCCGCGGGCCGGTCCTGCCTCCGGCGGCGCCTCAAACGCCGGCGAGGCTGAAATGGGCCGGTGCTAGAGCCGGCGAGGCTGAGATGGGCCAGGTTCACCCGTTCGGCCGTGTGCGCTCGCGTGGGCCGAACGGGCGGCCCACCATGGTCACGCCGCCGCTACGGGCGCACCCGCGCCCGGCGTCACGGCGTGCTCAGGAGGTTTTCGCGATGACCACAGCCGGAGAGATCATGCACCCCGGGGCCCAGTGGATCCCCGCCACCGAGACCCTGGACCGGGCGGCCCAGCTGATGGCGCGCCTGGGTGTCGGCGCGCTCCCGATCAGCGATGTGAACGAACGGCTCTGCGGGATCCTGACCGACCGGGACATCGTCGTGGGCTGCGTGGCGCTGGGCCACGACCCGTCGAAGATCACGGCCGGGGACATGGCGCAGGGCACCCCGCGCTGGATCGACGCGGGCGCGGACGTGTCGGCCGTGCTCGACGAGATGCAGAGCCACCGGATCCGGCGGCTGCCGGTCATCCGGGACAAGAAGCTGGTCGGGATGATCAGCGAGGCCGACCTGGCCCGCCACCTGTCGGACGAGCAGATAGCGGGCTGGGCCGAGGCGGTCTACGCGCGGGGCTGAGCGGACGGTGCGTCCAGGACCGCCCGGGCCACCTGGTCCGGGCGGTCCAGCATGACCATGTGCCCCGAGGGCTCGGCGACCTCGAAGCGGGCGCCGAGGCGGTCCGCGAGGTCCGCCTGGCGGCCGAGCCAGCGCAGTGCGCCGGGGCGCGCGGAGCCGTCGTAGCCGGCCAGGACCGTGACGGGCGCGGCGAGCGGGTGGTCCGCGCGCAGGGCGAGCACCTCGGCGGCTAGGTCGGGGTAGCGGGAGTTCTCCCGCAGGGTTCCGCGCCAGACCCGGCCCGTGCGGTAGCAGCGGCGTACGGTTTCCCGCGCGGCCGGGTCGGCGCCGCCGGTCCGGGAGGCCCGTACCCCGGCGCGGCGGAGCAGCGGGCCGAGCGCGGCGGGCAGTCCGGCGGCGGTGACGGCCCGCCCCAGCACCCGGGCGGCGGCGTCGCGCACGGCGGCCGGGAGCAGCGGCGGCCGGGGCGCCTCCTCGACGCTGCTGTCGAGCAGGACCAGCGCGGCGGTGCGGGCCGGGTGGAGCCGGGCGAAGGCCTCGGCGTGGAACCCGGCGATGGAGTGGCCGACGACGGTGGCGGGGGCCCGCCCGGCCGGGCCGAGCGCGTCGAGCAGCGCCGCGATCCGGCGGGCCTCGCCCGCGGCGGTCGGCGGCGCGGCGGCGGGGGCGCTGAGCCCGTGGCCGGGGCGGTCGAAGCGGACGACGGTGCGGTGCGGGGCCAGCAGGGCGGCCACCTGATCCCAGTCGAACCAGCAGAGCCCGAGCCCGGCGCCGAGCACGCAGACCGGGCCGCGGCCCTCGACGAGGACGTGCAGCGGCACCCCGTCGGCGGACCGGACGAAGCCCTCGTAACGCACCGGCCGCACCGCACGCACCGGGTGACGCACCGGCGGGTCCCCCGTCACGTCCGGCGTTCCTTGTGGACGGAGTACGCGAGCAGGCCGAGCCAGAGCGCGACGAACAGCACCTGGAGCCGCTGGCCCGCACCGAGCGCCCAGGTCCCGCGCCCGGCGGTGAACAGGGCGATGGCGCTCAGGGTCCAGACGGTGGCGAGGAGTTCGAGGGCCACGAGCCCCGGGCCGTAGCGGGCGAGCGGGGCCCACCAGCCGTACCGGCGCGCGGCGACGGTCAGCGCGACTATGCCGACGAGGGCTCCGGTCATGGCCAGGCTGCTGCTGATGGCGTGGGCCTGGTGGGTGGCGGGGACCAGTCCGGCGGTCTCGCGGGAGGCGCACACGGGATCGACGGTCGGGGCGCAGCTGAGCGGCAGCCAGGCGTCGGCGGCGGTGGCCGCGCCGAAGAGGGTGACGCCCGCCCAGCCGATGACGGCCCAGGGGCGGCGGGATCCGGCGTGGGCGCGGAGCCGGAGGAGGGCGAACAGGCCGCCCGCGAAGGCGAGCAGGCCCGCGGTGAAGTCGGTGGCCCGGAAGACGCCGCCGAGCGGCTGGTCCTGGGCGGCGAGTTCGCTGACGTAGGTCTCGATCGGGTTCAGGCCGGTGGACAGGACGACTTCGAGCACCCAGGCGGTGTAGGCGGCGGCGCCCAGGCCGATGAGGGCGGCGACGCGCCGCGTACCGTTTGTGGACATAGTGGGACCAATCCTAAGCAGGGCCGGGGTCAATCGGATCATCGGATACCCACCCGGGGTAAGCTGCCGCACATGACGGACCCTGCCCCCAGCACGCCGCGAGCCGCCCGGTGGTCCCGGGTGCTGCTGCTCGCCGCGCTGCTGCTGGGCATCGTCACCATGCACACGCTGGGCCACCCGGACGACTCCCCTGCCGGACAGGACGCACCGGCCGCCCACTCCGTTGCCCACGGGACGGGCGGGGCCCACGGGATGCCCCCGGCCCACGGGACGCCCGTACCGCCGGCCGCCGGGAAGACCGCGGTGCGCGGGCCCGCCGGCGGCCGGATGGCGATGGACCCCATGTCCGTGTGCCTGGCCGTGCTGCTGGCCGGGATCTCCCTGCTGAGCGTGCTCGCCCTCGCGCGGACCGCGGCCCCGGCCGCCGCGCGGCGCACGGTCCGGGGCGACCGGGCGCGGGGCGGGCCCGATCCGCCCACGGGCCGTGAACTCCTCACCCGCATGGCGGTGCTGCGCGTATAGGACGGGCCCCGCCGTCGCTCCCGCACGCCCGCGGGGTGGCGGCAGACGGCGCCCATCCACCCATGCGTCACCACACCCACGAGGTGCACTTCCATGCGCTCTCCGCACACCGCTCCCCCTGCCCTCCCCACCCGGCGGGCCGTGCTCGGCGCCTCCGCCGCCGTGGCCGGATCCGCACTGCTCGCCGCCTGTTCGAGCGGCTCCGGCGGCTCCGGCATGAACCACGGATCCATGGACCACGGATCGATGGGCAACGGCTCAACGGGCAACGGCTCGTCCCCCGCGCCCGCGCCCGGCGGTTACGTCGACCCCGCCGGCCCCGAAGTCCGGGCCGCCGAGGCGGCGCGCAAGGCCACCGGGCCGGTCACCGAGGTGAAGCTGACCGCCACCGCGGGCACGCTGGACCTCGGCGCGGGCCGGACCGTCCGCTCCTGGTCCTACGGCGACCGGCTGCCCGGCCAGGAGGTACGGGCCACCGCGGGCGGCACCCTCGCCCTGACCCTGGCCAACCACCTGCCCCAGGCCACCTCCCTGCACTGGCACGGCCTGGCCCTGCGCAACGACATGGACGGGGTGCCGGGGCTCACCCAGCGGGACATCGCGCCGGGGGCGTCGTTCACGTACCGCTTCGCCGTGCCGCACCCGGGGACGTACTGGTTCCACCCGCACTCCGGGGTCCAGCAGGACCGCGGACTGTACGCCCCGCTGATCGTCGAGGACCCCAAGGAGCCCCTCTCCTACGACAAGGAGTGGGTGGTGGTCCTGGACGACTGGCTGGACGGGATCGACGGCTCCACCCCGGACGCCGTCCTCGCCGAACTCCGCAAGGGCATGGGCGGCGGCACGGGGAAGGGAAGCGACGGCGGCCACGCGGGCCACGACATGGGCGCCATGACGGCCTCCCCCACCGGACCCGCCAGCCCCGCCTCCCCCACCGGCCCCTCGCGCATGCTCATGGGCGGCGACGGCAGCGCCGTCCTCGGCAAGGACACGGGCGACGTCGGCTATCCGCACTACCTGGTCAACGGGCGCACCCCGGACGACCCGTCGGTCTTCACGGCCCGCCCGGGCGACCGGATCCGGCTGCGCATCATCAACGCGGGCGGGGACACGGCCTTCCGGATCGCCCTCGGCGGCCACGAACTGACGGTCACGCACACCGACGGCTTCCCCGTCGAGCACACGAAGACGGGCTCGCTGCTCCTCGGCATGGGCGAGCGGTACGACGTGCTCGTCACGGCCGGGGACGGGGTGTTCCCGCTGACCGCGCTGGCCGAGGGCAAGGGGGCGGCCGCCTCGGCGCTCGCGCTGCTGCGCACCGGCGGCGGGGCGGCGCCGACCGCCGCGACCCGGCCCGCCGAGCTGGCCGGACCGCCCCTGGCCGCGGACCGGCTGCGGGCCGCCGGGGGCGTGGCCCTCGCCGACCGGGCGCCCGACCGGACCGTGCGGATCAAGCTGACCGGCGGGATGGCGGCGTACGACTGGGCCTTCGACGGGAAGCCGTACACGGCGGACCAGCGGCACCCGGTGAAGGCGGGCGACCGGGTCCGGCTGGAGTTCAACAACTCCACAACGATGTGGCACCCGCTGCACCTGCACGGACACACCTTCGCCCTCGGCGGGCGGCCGGGCGGGGCACGCAAGGACACCGCGGTCATCCTGCCCGGGGCCACCCTGACGGCCGACTTCGACGCCGACAACCCGGGGCTGTGGATGCTGCATTGCCACAACGTCTACCACGCGGACGCCGGGATGATGACGGTGCTGGGGTACCAGCGCTAGCCCTCCGGGGAGCGGCTCCCGGGCGCTGAACGGGCGCTGAACCGGGAGCCCGCAATCCGGTTGGTCGGGGTGGCGGCGCGTGGCAGGGTGGAAGATCACCGCGCCGCCACCCATACATGAGGATTTTCGTTGGATCTGAGCAAGCCCTCGACGGAACCCGAGGGCACACCCGCGCCCGCCCCTTCCGCGCCCTCCGCGCCCTCCGCGCCTTCGGTGCACGATGCGGCGACCATGATCGGGACCCCGGCCGTGGCCCCGCAGGACGCCGTGCCCCCGCAGCCCGCCGCGCCCGCGCCCGCGCCCTCGGCGTTCGCGCCGCCGTCGCCTTCGCCCTTCGGCGCGCCGGGCGCGCCCGGCGCGCAGCCGTACGGCCAGCCGCCGCAGCAGTCCCCGAACCCGTGGGGCCCGCCGGCCGGCGGGTACGTCAACATGCCCTACCCGGGCGTCGCGGCCGCCCCGCAGAACAACGGCATGGCCATCGCCGCCCTCGTCCTCGGCATCCTCAGCGTGCCGCTCGGCTTCATCCCGTTCTTCTTCTGGGGCGGCGCGCTGCTGGCGCTGGTCGGGATCGGCCTCGGCATCGCGGGCATGGTCCAGGCATCCAAGGGCGCCCCGCGCAAGGCGATGGCCGTCGCCGGTACGGTGCTCGGCGTGCTCGGCCTGTGCGCGGCGGGCGCCGGCACGTACTTCACCGGCCGGATCGTCAGCAAGATCGACGACCAGGTCAACAAGGGCCTGCCGCCGTCGCACAGCACCCCGTACGACGACGAGTACGACGACGAGTACCCGAGCCCGAGCCCGAGCACCAAGGTCGACGTCCCCGGCAAGACGTCGGCGCTGCCCTTCGGCCAGACCTTCAAGTACGACGACGGGGTCGAGGTCACGGTCAAGGAGGCCACCGGGTACGCGCCGGAGCCCAACAAGTACGACCCGGACCGCCCGAAGTTCGCGGCGAAGGTGACGGTCACCATCACCAACAACGCGAAGGACAAGGTCGAGCTGCGCGCCGCCCTGCCGTCCGCGCGCGACGACAAGGGGCTGGAGTCGAAGCGGATGTACGACTTCAAGGTGGAGAGCCCGTTCTCGGGTTCGCTGCTGCCGGGCCAGTCGGCCACCGGCGTCTTCGCCTTCGGTCTGCCCGAGGGCACCAAGGCCATCCAGTTCGAGATCGCCCCCGGCATCGGCAAGTACGACGGCGCCATCTGGAGCGGCCCACTCGGCTGAGCCACCTCAGACGCGGCCCGGCGCGGCTCGGCTCGGCCTGACGCGATGTCCCGGGGCGATCCACTCCCAGGACATCACCCCCCGGGACATCGCGTCAGAACGACGATTAGTGGCTAGACTGGGGCGCGTGCCTCAACTTCGTCTCGCTCTGAATCAGATCGACTCGCACGTCGGCAACATCGCCGCCAACGCCGACTCGGTCGTGCACTGGACCCGGCACTCCGCCGAACAGGGCGCCCACCTGGTGGCGTTCCCCGAGATGGCGCTGACCGGATACCCCGTCGAGGACCTCGCGCTGCGCGGTTCCTTCGTCGAGGCCTCGCGCACCGCGCTGCTCGCCCTCGCGGAGCGGCTGGCGGCCGAGGGCTTCGGTGAGCTGCCGGTGATCGTCGGCTACCTCGACCGGACGGACGAGGCCGCGCCCCGGCTCGGCCGTCCGCCCGGTTCCCCGGAGAACGCGGCCGCCGTCCTGTACGGCGGGAAGGTCGCCCTCCGCTTCGCCAAGCACCACCTGCCCAACTACGGGGTCTTCGACGAGTTCCGGTACTTCGTGCCGGGCGGCACCCAGCCGGTGATCCGGGTGCGCGGCGTGGACGTGGCCCTGGCCATCTGCGAGGACCTCTGGCAGGAGGGCGGCCGCGTCCCGGCCACCCGGTCCGCCGGGGCGGGCCTGCTGATCTCCGTCAACGCCTCCCCGTACGAGCGCAACAAGGACGACCTGCGCCTCGAACTGGTGCAGAAGCGCGCCCGGGAGGCGGGCTGCACTCTCGCCTACCTGGCGATGATCGGCGGCCAGGACGAGCTGGTCTTCGACGGCGACTCGATCGTCGTCGGCGCGGACGGCGAGGTGATCGCGCGCGCCCCGCAGTTCTCCGAAGGCTGCGTACTGGTCGACCTGGAGCTGCCCGCCGCCTCGAAGACGCCGGTCGAAGGCGTGGTGGACGACGGCCTGCGGATCGACCGGGTGGTCCTGTCCGAGGATCCGGTGGAGCCGTACGACGCGGTGGTCACCGGCGGGTACGCCGAGCGGCTCGACGACGACGAGGAGGTCTACGACGCGCTGGTCGTCGGCCTGCGCGCGTACGTCCGCAAGAACGGTTTCCGCTCGGTCCTGATCGGACTTTCCGGCGGCATCGACTCCGCGCTCGTCGCCGCGATCGCCTGCGACGCGATCGGCGCGCAGAACGTCCACGGCATCTCGATGCCGTCGAAGTACTCCTCCGAGCACTCCAAGGGCGACGCGGCCGATCTGGCCGAGCGCACGGGCCTGCACCTGCGGACCGTCCCGATCGAGCCGATGTTCGACGCGTACATGGGCGCGCTGGGCCTCACGGGCCTGGCCGAGGAGAACCTCCAGTCCCGGCTGCGCGGCACCATGCTGATGGCGGTGTCCAACCAGGAGGGCCACATCGTGCTGGCCCCGGGCAACAAGTCGGAGCTGGCCGTCGGCTATTCGACCCTCTACGGGGACTCCGTCGGCGCCTACGGCCCGATCAAGGACGTGTACAAGAGCGATGTCTTCCGGCTCGCCCGGTACCGCAACCGGGCGGCCGCCGAGCGCGGCGAGACCCCGCCGATCCCGGTCTCCTCGATCGAGAAGCCGCCGAGCGCCGAACTGCGCCCCGGCCAGGTGGACACGGACTCGCTGCCCGACTATCCGGTGCTCGACGGGATCCTGGAGCTGTACGTCGACCGGGACCAGGGCCTGGAGGCGATCGTCGCGGCCGGCTACGACCGCGCGCTGGTCGCCAGGACCCTGCGGATGGTGGACACGGCGGAGTACAAGCGGCGCCAGTACCCGCCGGGCACCAAGATCTCCGCGAAGGGCTTCGGCAAGGACCGCCGCCTGCCGATCACCAACGGCTGGCGCGAGCAGGGCTGAGGCGGTCCGGCCCCCTCCTCGGCGGTGTCCGCCGGGGAGGGGGCCCGCCGCTACGGCCGGACCGTGAGCCGCGCCGCGATGGGCAGGTGGTCGCTGCCGGTGCGCGGGAGGGTCCAGGAGGCCTCGGGCTTGATCCCGCGGACCATGATCTGGTCGATCCGGGCCATCGGGAACCGGGACGGCCAGCTGAAGCCGAAGCCGTCGCCCGCGGCGCCCTGCGTGGAGCGCATCTGCGAGGTGACCTCGGACAGCGCGCGGTCGTTCATCGTGCCGTTGAGGTCGCCGAGCAGCAGGACCTTCTTCAGCGGCTCCGCGGCGAGCGCGGCGCCCAGGGCCCCGGCGCTGTTGTCGCGCTGGGTGGCGGTGAAGCCCGCGTTCAGCTTCACCCGGACCGAGGGCAGGTGCGCAATGTAGGTGGCGACCTGGCCGGAGGGGGTGTCCACGGTGGTCCGCATGGCGCGGGTCCAGCCCATCTTGATGTCGACGGGCTTGCTGGAGGACAGCGGGTACTTGCTCCACACGCCGACGGTGCCCTCGACCGCGTGGTACTTGTACGTGCCGGCGAGCACCTCCTCGTACACGGGGACCGCGCTCGCCTTCAGCTCGGTCAGCGCCAGGACGTCGGCCCCCGACTTCGCGATCGAGGCGGCGGTGCCGCGCGGGTCGAGGTTCTCGGCGTCGACGTTGTGGGTGGCGACCACGAGGTTGCCGCCGGAGCCGGACTTGTCGCTGATCAGGCCGCCGAAGAGGTGCACCCAGACGACGGACGGCAGCGCGAGCGCGATCAGCGCGGTCGCGGACTTGCGCACGACGCCGATGACCAGCAGCAGGACGATGGGCACCGCGAGCCAGGGCAGGAAGGTCTCGGTGAGACTGCCGAGGTTGCCCACGTCGTTGGGCAGCCTGGCGTGGAAGATCATCACCAGTGCGATCAGCACCGCCAGCGCCGCGGTCACGATGCCGCGCCGCCAGATCCCGGGATCCTTGCGCAGGGCGGCCAGTCGGCCGCGGAGTCCGGATCCGGAGGGCTCAGGCTCCGGACCGCCGTTCCCCGTGTCCGTCATGTACGCCTGTGCCATGCCATGCCCTCACTGCCGCGCTCGCGCTCCGTCCCCGCCCCTTGACCCTAGGCGATCTACGAAGCCATCCGTGCCGTCCTTCCCGGCACGTACAACCCGGAGGACGAACGGCCGTACGGGGAAGGTTCCGCTTGTCACGAAACGCGCACATTGGCTCGGGCGCGCCTCGCGGGCGGCTCGGGCCGGGCCGGGCCGCGGGGCGGGTGTGACGGACCGGTCACCGGAGCACTACCGCGCCGGGCCGCGGTGGTGCCACCATGGTGGGTGAGTCCGGGGACGCCGTAAGGGTGCCTCGAGATGACACAAGGAGCAGTTGCAATGACGCATGCCGTTTCGCCTGCCCGCGAAGCCTCCGGCCCCACCCTGTACGGGGGCAAGGGCAGCCGTCGCATCACCGTCCGTGACCTGGGCCTCGCCAAGGAACGCGGCGAGAAGTGGCCCATGCTCACCGCTTACGACGCGATGACCGCGTCCGTCTTCGACGAGGCCGGGATCCCGGTCATGCTCGTCGGCGACTCCATGGGCAACTGTCACCTCGGCTACGAGACCACCGTCCCGGTGACGATGGACGAGATGACCCTCCTGTCGGCGGCGGTCGTACGGGGCACCAGCCGGGCCCTGATCGTCGGCGACCTCCCCTTCGGCTCGTACCAGGAAGGCGCGGTGCAGGCGCTGCGCAGCGCCACCCGCCTGGTCAAGGAGGCCGGTGTGGGCGCGGTCAAGCTGGAGGGCGGCGCGCGTTCGCTGGCCCAGACCGAGCTGATCGTGCAGTCCGGCATCCCGGTCATGTCCCACCTGGGGCTGACCCCGCAGTCCGTCAACGCCATGGGGTACCGGGTGCAGGGGCGCGGCGACGAGGCCGCGCACCAGCTGCTGCGGGACGCGAAGGCGGCGCAGGACGCGGGCGCCTTCGCGGTGGTCCTGGAGCTGGTGCCGGCCGAGCTGGCCGCCGAGGTCACCCGCTCCCTGCACATTCCGACGGTCGGCATCGGCGCGGGCGCGGAGTGCGACGCCCAGGTCCTGGTGTGGACCGACGCGATGGGTCTGACCGGCGGGAAGATGCCGCGCTTCGTGAAGCAGTACGCGAACCTGCGGGCGACGATGACGGACGCGGCGAAGGCCTTCGCCGAGGACGTGGTCGGCGGAACGTTCCCGCTGGAAGAGCACAGCGTCCACTGATCCACGGCCCCTGACACGGCACCGGCACGAGCACCGACACCGCACCAGCAGTCCTGTAGGCCCGCTGTAGGTCGGCTGTCGGTGCTTTGTCAGTGAGGTCTGGTCCCATGAGGGACATGACGCGAAACGACAACACCCCCGGCCGTGGGGCACACGGCACCCACGCGGTAGAGGTACGGGGACTGGTCAAGCACTACGGCGAGACCAAGGCCCTGGACGGCGTGGACCTCGATGTCCGTGAGGGCACGGTCCTCGGGGTCCTCGGCCCCAACGGCGCCGGGAAGACCACCCTGGTCCGCTGCCTCTCCACCCTGATCACCCCGGACGCGGGCACCGCCGTCGTCGCGGGCTTCGACGTGGTCCGCCAGCCGCGGCAGCTGCGCCGCACCATAGGCCTGACCGGCCAGTACGCCTCGGTCGACGAGAAGCTCTCCGGCTGGGAGAACCTCTACATGATCGGGCGGCTGCTGGACCTGTCCCGCAAGGACGCCCGCCGCCGCGCGGACGAGCTGCTGGAGCGGTTCTCGCTGACCGACGCGGCCAAGAAGGCCGTCATGAACTACTCCGGCGGCATGCGGCGGCGCCTGGACCTCGCCGCGTCCATGATCGGCAGCCCGGCGGTGCTCTACCTGGACGAGCCGACCACCGGTCTGGACCCCCGTACCCGCAACGAGGTGTGGGACGAGGTGCAGCGGATGGTCGCCGAGGGCGCGACGGTCCTGCTCACCACCCAGTACATGGAGGAGGCCGAGCAGCTCGCCAGCGAGCTGACGGTCATCGACCACGGCAAGGTCATCGCCAACGGCAAGGTCGACGAGCTGAAGGCCCGGGTCGGCGGCCGCACCCTGAAGATCCGCCCCGCGGACCCGGCCGACCTGCCGGGCATGGCCCGCTCGCTGGCCGAGACCGGCCTGGACGGCCTCGCCGGCAGCCAGGCCGTCCCGGACGAGGGCGTCCTGCTGGTCCCGATCCTGAGCGACGAGCAGCTGACCGCGGTGGTGGGCCTGCTGGCCGCCCGCGGCTACGCCATCGCCGACCTGGGCACCTACCTGCCCAGCCTGGACGAGGTCTTCCTCGCCATCACCGGCCACAAGGCCACCCCCGTGGACGCCCACCAGACCGAGGAGGTAGCGGCATGAGCACCGTCACCACGAAGCCCACCCCCACCCGCTCCGCCCCGGTCTCCGGACCGGCCGCCGCGAGCGACGAGGGCCGCCTGGGCCTGCGCGCCCACCTGCGCCACATCGGCGCGCTGGCCCGCCGCAACGTCCTGCAGATCAAGCAGGACCCCGAGTCGATGTTCGACGTCCTGCTGATGCCGATCATCTTCACGCTGCTGTTCGTGTTCGTCTTCGGCGGCGCGATCTCCGGCAAGGGCAACCAGGAGGCGTACGTCAACTACGTCGTCCCCGGCCTGATGGCCATGATGGGCATGAACATCGCGATGGGCGTCGGCACCGGCGTCAACGACGACTTCAAGAAGGGCGTGATGGACCGCTTCCGGTCCATGCCCATCGCCCGGTCCTCGGTGCTCATCGCCAAGATCGTGGTCGAGGTCGGCCGCATGATGGTGGCCATCGCGATCCTGCTCGCCGTCGGCTTCATGCTGGGCCTGTCCATCAAGACCTCGGTCTTCGACCTGCTCGCGTCCATCGGTCTGGCGGCCGTCTTCGGCGCCTCGCTGATGTGGATCTTCATCCTGCTCGGTCTCACGATGAAGACCGCCCAGGCCGTGCAGGGCATGGCGATGCTGGTCCTGATGCCGCTCCAGTTCGGCAGCTCGATCTTCGCCCCGCCGACCACGATGCCCGGCTGGCTGCAGTCCTTCACCGACTACAACCCGCTGTCCAACCTGGCCGACGCGGCCCGCGCCCTGATCAACGGCACGCCGATCGGCAACTCCGTGTGGATCACCCTGGCCTGGTCGGTGGGCATCACCGTGGTCACGATGCCGATCGCGGTCCGCAAGTTCCGCAACAAGACCTGACGGACCGATCCGGGCGGGACCGGATCGCGTCCCGGGCCCGCCACGGGTCAGACGAGGGCGGTGGCCTCCTCCAGGGAGAGGCCGCCGCCTTCGGCGTACGCCGCCTCGAACGCCGCGTCGCCCAGCACCGCCCGGGCCCATTCTTCGGTCCGGGCCGCGCCCGCGCGTTCCGTGGTGACCGGCACGTGGGCCGGGGGCAGCAGGGCCCGGTAGGCACCGAACAGCCGGGCCGCGGCCAAGCCGTGCCCGCTGCCGCCGAGTCCGGCGTGCGCCTCGGCCGCGGCCAGCAGGTACACGGCGGGCATCTGCGGCGAGACCATCAGGGACAGCGGGTCCCCGAAGGTCGTCAGCGCGAGCCTGACCTGCGCCAGGGCGTCCTCGTGCTTGCCCTCCTCGTTGTCCAGCCACGCCACGATGCCCTGCAGGAACCCGTCGAAGACGGCGAAGACGCCGTAGGCGAACTCCTCGCGCAGGTCCTGGAGCTGGGCACGGGCCTCGGGGATCCGGCCGGTGGAGCCGAGCCGGGTGGCCAGGAACATCCGGGCGGGAGGCATCGCCTCGCCGCCGAAGCGCTGTTCGGCCGCCAGGACCTCGGTCAGGATCTCCTCGGCCTGCTCGCCGCCGCCGTCCTCCAGGAGGACCCCGGCCATCCGGACGCGCAGCACCAGTACCTGGCCCCGGGCGCCGAGGCGTTCGGCGTGCCCGATGGCCGCCCGGTAGTCCTCGGCGGCCAGGGCGTACTCGCCGCGCTTCTCGCGGGATTCCGCGCGGGCCGAGAGGGCCTCGGCGCAGCCCCAGTCGTCGCCCAGGTCCTCGAAGATGGCCAGGCTCTCGTCGGCGTCGCGGGCCGCGTTCCCCGCCCAGTCGGCCCGGTTGGCCAGCACGTTGGCGCGCAGCTGGAGGGCGGAGCCCAGTTCCCAGCGGTAGCCGAGCCTGCGGCTGGTCTCCACCATGTCGTCGGCGATCCGCCGGAGCGCGCCCGGGTCGCCGCCGATCATCGCAGCGTAGATCCACAGGGACCCGGGGTTGCGGCAGATCTGCGGCAGGCCGGGCCGGTAGGCGGCGACCATGCCGTCGATCCGCGGGCGGAGGTCCGGTGCGAACCAGCTCTCGTTGCTCTGGTCGCGGGCGGCGAGCTGGAGCAGCCCGATGCCGCGCCAGGCCTCGGTGAGCAGCTCCCCGGTGTACGGCGGGGGCGTGTCCACGACCTGTTCGTACACGGGCTGCGCGGGGGTGACGGGCTGCGCGAAGGGGTCCGGTCCGAGGGCCGCGACGGCGTTGGTCCAGTGCCGCATCTCGCTGCGCAGGTCCCGCATCTGCCAGTACCAGAAGAGGGCGTGGACCAGGCACAGCGCTTCGCCCGCGTCGCGGGTGGCGACGGCGCGGCGCAGGGCGGTGCGCAGGTTCTCGTACTCGGTGGCGAGCCGCTCGGCGCCCTCGCGCTGGCCGCGGCCGCGCAGCAGCGGGTCGGTGGTGCGGGCGAATTCGCGGTAGTGGACGAGGTGGCGGCGGCCGGTGGCGTCCTGGTCGGCGGCGGTGGCGGCGAGCCGTTCGGCGGCGTATTCGCCGACGGTCTCCAGCAGCCGGTAGCGCATGTCCCCGCCGGGTCCGGGGGCGGCGACGACCAGGGACTTGTCGACGAGTGAACCGAGTACGTCGGCCACGTCGGAGATGTCTCCGTCGGCGCCGTCCTGCGCGCAGACGGCTTCGGCGGCGGTCAGGTCGCAGCCGCCCGCGAAGACCGACAGCCGGGCCAGGACGGTGCGTTCGGGTGCGTCCAGCAGGTCCCAGGACCAGTCGACCACCGCCCGCAGCGTCTGCTGGCGGGGCAGCACGGTCCGGCTCCCGCTGGTCAGCAACCGGAAGCGGTTGTCGAGGCGGTCGGCGATCTGGCGCGGGGTGAGCAGCCGCAGCCGCGCCGCGGCCAGTTCGATGGCCAGCGGCAGCCCGTCCAGGCGGCGGCAGATCTCGGCGGCGGCGGCCGGGTCGTCGGCGACGGTGAACCCGGGGCGGGCGGCGGCCCCGCGCTCCGCGAAGAGCCGCACCGCCATCGGGTCGGGCAGCGGTTCCACGGGCCGCAGCAACTCCCCCGGCACGCCGAGGGGTTCACGGCTGGTGGCCAGGATCTGCACGCCCGGGCAGTGCGTGAGCAGCCGCTCGGCCAGCTCGGCGGCGGCGCCGATGACGTGCTCGCAGTTGTCGAGGAGGAGCAGCATGCGGCGCCGGGAGCAGTGTTCGGTGAGCCGCTCCAGGGGGTGGTCGCCGGTCTGCCCGGTGAGGACGCGCAGTTCCTCGGCGGCGGCGCCGCGCAGTTTGGTCTCGCGGGCGCCGAGGGCGGCGAGGGCGGCTTCGGCGACGTCCTCGGGGTCGTCGACCGGGGCCAGTTCGACCATCCAGACCCCGTCGGGCCAGTGGGCCGGGCCGGCGCCGGCCCGGGCGTGGGCCTCGGCGGCCTCCTGGGACAGCCGGGTCTTGCCCGCCCCGCCGGGGCCGAGGAGGGTGACCAGCCGGGCCCCGGCGAGGTCGGCGCCGATGACCCGGATGTCGTCCTCGCGGCCGACGAAGGTGGTGAGCCGGGCGCGCAGATTTCCATCGGGTGCGGCCCCGTCGGGGGCGGCCGGTACGGGCGCGGGGGGCGCGGGGGCGGTGACCGCCGCGGGGGTCTGGGCGGCGGGCGGCGGGGCCAGCAGTTCCGTGTGCAGGGCGCGCAGGGCGGGTCCCGGGTCGGCGCCGAGCCGGTCGGCGAGGTCGCGGCGTACGCCGTCGTAGGCGGCCAGGGCCTCGGCGGGGCGGCCCGCGTCGCGCAGCGCCCGGATCCGCAGGACCTGGAGGGGTTCGTCCAGGGGCAGGTCGGCGCACAGGGCGGCCAGTTCGGGCAGCGCCCGCTCCGCCTCGCCCAGGGCGAGGGCCGCGCCGAGGCGGCCCCGGCGCGCGTCCAGCCGTACGGTCTCCCAGCGCGCGGCCTCGGCGGCGGGATCCGGCAGGTCCGCGAGGGCGGGGCCGCGCCACAGGGCCAGCGCCTCGTCGTACAGCTCGGCGGCCCGGCCCGGCTCGCCCGCCTCCAGGTGCCGGGCGGCGGTGCGGGCGAGGCGTT
Source organism: Streptomyces sp. NBC_00536 (assembly GCF_036346295.1). NCBI lineage: Bacteria > Bacillati > Actinomycetota > Actinomycetes > Kitasatosporales > Streptomycetaceae > Streptomyces > Streptomyces sp. NBC_00536. The sequence goes on from NZ_CP107819.1 coordinate 2,445,307, forward strand.
CGAAGCGGTAGAGGTCGATGTCGTCGCGCTCGGCGGTGAGCCGGTAGCCGCCCTCCTCGGAGGCGACGGCCCCGTGCCCGGCGGCCCGGCGCAGCCGCCCGATGAGGGCCTGGAGGGCGCCGGAGGCGTCCTGGGGCGGTTCCTCGCCCCAGACCTCGCCGACCAGGACCTCGGCCGGCACCGCCCGCCCGGGGCGCAGGGCGAGCGCGGTCAGGAGCGCGCGCAGGCGTGCCCCGCCGAGGGCGACGGGGGTTCCGTCGCCGCGGATTGCCTGGGCACTGCCGAGAATCGCGTAACGCACCGGCCCATTGTCACCGGCGCGGGCCCCGAACCCACCGGGATTACGCGGCGGGCCGAGGGGGCATCCCGTGGATCGGGGTCGGATAGGTTTCGGGCATGGGTCATCAGGGTGGGCGCGACGAGCGGCGGATCAGTGCGGTGTTTCTCGGGATCGCCGCGGTCATGGGCGTCACCGGGTGGGCCGTGTGGACCGATTACGCGGCGAGCACCGGGCTCGCGGTGTTCCTCTTCGTCACGTCCGCGTGGATCGTCTCGCTGTGCCTGCACGAGTACGCGCACGCCCGTACCGCCCTGCACGGCGGGGACCTCTCGGTCGGCGCGAAGGGCTACCTGACGCTCAACCCGCTGAAGTACACGCACGCGCTGCTGAGCATCGTGCTGCCGGTGGTCTTCGTGATCCTGGGCGGGCTCGGTCTGCCCGGCGGGGCCGTGTACATCGACCGCGGGCGGATCCAGGGCCGGTGGAAGCACAGCCTGATCTCGGCGGCGGGACCGCTGACCAACGTGCTGTTCGCCGTCGTGTGCACGGCGCCGTTCTGGCTGGACGGCCTGGACGGGGTGCCGGTGCCCTTCCGCTTCGCGCTCGGGTTCCTGGCGCTGCTCCAGGTCTCGGCGGCGATCCTGAACTTCCTGCCCGTGCCGGGCCTGGACGGCTACGGCGTGATCGAGCCGTGGCTGTCGTACAAGGTGCGCCGCGAGGTCGAACCGCTGGCGCCCTTCGGGCTGCTCGCGGTCTTCGCCCTGCTGTGGATCCCCGGGGTCAACGCGTTCTTCTTCGACGTGGTGAACGCGGTCCTCGCCAAGCTCGGCGTGTCCGACTTCGAGACCTACTGCGGCCGCGACCTGTACACCTTCTGGCGGGACGCCAACCCGGTCTGCTCGGTCAGCTCGCTCGGCCCGGTCAGCTCGCTCGGCGGCTGAGCCGGTCCTTGCGCAGGTAGAACCACGCCATGTTCGAGGTCACGCCCGCCAGCAGCACCCAGACGATGCCGAGGAAGCTGCCTTCCACGAAGGCGACGACGGCCGCGGCCACGGACAGGGCGCAGACGACAAGGGCGAACACGGCGAGGCGGGGCATGGGCCGAACTCCACGGGGGCGCTGAGGGGACACGGAGGGGGACACGGAACGGGGCCGATCCCCTCCAGTGTCCCCCATGGCGGAGGTGGCCCGGGCGTCGCCCGGACCTCGCCCGTCCGCCCGCTCGGACGCCCGCTCGGACGCCCGCTCGGACGCCCGCTCAGACGTCCGTGACGCGCAGGCCCGCGTGGGCCTTGTAACGGCGGTTGACCGAGATCAGGTTGGCGACCAGCGACTCCACCTGGTGGGCATTGCGCAGCCGGCCCGCGAAGACCCCGCGCATGCCGGGGATGCGCGCGGCGAGGGCCTGGACGATGTCGGTGTCGGCGCGGACCTCGCCGAGGACCATCACGTCGGTGTCGATCTCGTCCACCGACTCGTCCTGGAGCAGGACGGCCGACAGGTGGTGGAAGGCGGCGGTGACGCGCGAGCCGGGCAGGAGCAGGGCGGCCTGCTGGGCGGCGCTGCCCTCCTCGGGCTTGAGGGCGTAGGCGCCCTGCTTGTCGAAGCCCAGCGGGTTGACGCAGTCGACGACGAGCTTGCCCGTCAGCTCCTCGCGGAGCGCCTCCAGCGTCTTGGCGTGGCCGTCCCACGGCACCGCGATGATCACGATGTCGCTGCGCCGCGCGCACTCGGCGTTGTCCGCGCCCTCCACGCCGAGGCCCAGTTCCGCGGCGGCGGTCTCGGCGCGGTCGGCGGCGCGCGAGCCGATGATCACCTTCTGGCCGGCCCGGGCGAGCCGGTAGGCGAGGCCGCGGCCCTGGTCACCGGTGCCGCCGAGGACGCCGACGATCAGGCCGGAGACGTCGGGCAGGTCCCGGGGGTCCTTCGCCGGGGGCTTCTGGGTGCTGTCTGAGGAAGTCATGGGGGCGAGCGTACTGCCGGGTAGCGCAAGGCCGAATGGGTGAGGAGGCAGTGGGCGTTCCCGTTTGCTCCGTCCGTGGTGCAGGATGCGGCCCATGGATGCCGTCAGAGTCGCCCTGCTGCGCGAGGTGCTCGCGGGTACGGAGTGGCCCGGGGCCGCCCGCCGGTTCGCGGGAGCGCTGCGCCGTTCGGTCGTACCGGCGGGCGGGAACCTGCTCCTGGTGGGCACCGAGCAGTACGAGCCCTGGCACCTGGCCGCGCACCTCGTGGACGAGGCCGCCTGGTCCGGGCTGCCGGCGCTGGCGCCGACGCTGGTGCGCCACCGGGTGGCGGCCGGGGAGCCGCCGCACCTGTCGGTGGGCCTGGGGCGCCTCGCGGCGGCCCGGCGCGGGCACACGCTGCTGGTGGTGGCCCCGGAGCGGCCCGGTGCGGGGCTGCTGGAGCGGGTGCACGACGCGCGGCGCGCGGGGGCGACCGTACTGTCCCTCGACGGCGGGGACCGGGAGCTGGCCACGCTGGCGCACGACGCGCTGTCGGTGTCGGTGTCCGACGGCGCCTGCCTGGATCTGGACACGGTCCAGCACCTGGTCAGCGCGGCGGCCGGGGAGAACAGCGTGCCGGCGCAGCGCACCCCGCGCCGGTTCCGCGACCGGCTGGCGCGGCTGGCCGAGCAGCTGACCGCGCCGCCGCCCAGCCGCTGGTAGCGGGGCGACGGCCAGGTCTGAAGGGACGGCCTACGGGCGCCCGGCCGCTCTAGGGAGCGGCCTCCCCCTCGCCCTCTTCCCGGGTCTTGTCGTTCCACTTGGGGTCGTTCTGCCATTCCAGGTTCCGCTCCTGCGCGGTCTCCATCGCATGGCTCGCCTCCTCGGGCGTGGCGTAGGGACCGAAGCGGTCCTTCGCCGGGCACTCCGGCCCCTCCTCGACCTTGTTGTGGACGAGGCAGTAGTACCACTCGCCCGCTTTGCCCACCTGGCGCTTCTTGAACAGAGCCATTCGGTGCTCCTTCCTCTGTCGCCATGCTGCCCGATCCCCGCTGGATACACTCGTTCGCATGTCTGGCCAGTCACTGCTCGTTCCAGGCGAGCTTTCCCCCGCCCTTTCCGTTCCCGGAAACATCCGCCGGCCCGAGTACGTGGGCAAGCCCGCGCCCACTCCGTACACCGGGCCGGAGGTGCAGACGGCCGAGACCATCGAGGCGATGCGCATCGCCGGCCGCATCGCCGCACAGGCGATGGAGGAGGCCGCCAAGCTGATCGCCCCCGGGGTGACCACCGACGCGCTGGACCGGGTCGCGCACGCGTACATGTGCGACCACGGCGCCTACCCGTCGACCCTGGGCTACCGGGGTTTCCCCAAGTCCCTCTGTGCCTCCGTCAACGAGGTCATCTGCCACGGCATCCCGGACTCCACGGTGCTGCGCGACGGTGACATCGTGAACCTCGACGTCACGGCGTACATCGGTGGTGTGCACGGCGACAACAACGCCACCTACCTGTGCGGTGACGTCGACGAGGAGTCGCGCCTGCTGGTCGAGCGCACCCGCGAGTCGCTGAACCGCGCCATCAAGGCGGTCAAGCCGGGCCGCCAGATCAACATCATCGGCCGGGTCATCGAGTCGTACGCCAAGCGCTTCGGCTACGGCGTGGTCCGGGACTTCACCGGGCACGGCATCAATTCGTCCTTCCACTCCGGCCTGATCGTCCCGCACTACGACAGCCCGCACGCCACCACCGTCATCGAGCCCGGCATGACCTTCACCATCGAGCCGATGCTGACGCTGGGCACCCACGAGTACGACATGTGGAAGGACGGCTGGACGGTCGTCACGAAGGACCGCAAGCGGACGGCCCAGTGCGAGCACACGCTGGTGGTGACGGACACCGGGGCGGAGATCCTCACGCTGCCGTAGGCCCGCTTACGTCAAACGACCCCCTGACAGGGCGGCGGGGAAGGCGTACATTTTTTACCGACAGGACGTCGGTAACCGATTGACTTAGGTAAGCCTAAGTAGGAAGATCGGCTTGTACGCCTTCCCGCTTCCCGCCCCCGGTCTCTGGAGGTCCGTCTTGGACGCCTTCTCTACGGTCATCCGCGTCGCCTCGCACGAGCAGCACACGGAGGCCGAGACCTCGTCGTTCATGAGCGACCTCCTCGGTGGGCGGCTCGGCGTGGACGCCTACACCCGCTACACCGAACAGCTCTGGTTCGTGTACCGGGCGCTGGAGGACGCGGCCGAATCCCTCAAGGACGACCCGGTCGCGGGACCGTTCATACAGCCCGAGCTGATGCGCGTCGCCGAGATCGAGCGCGACCTCGCCCACCTGCTCGGCCCCGGCTGGCGCGAGAACGTGGTGGCCCTGCCCGCGACCCGCGCCTACGCCGACCGGGTGGCCGCCTGCGCCGCCGAGTGGCCCGGCGGGTACGTCGCCCACCACTACACCCGCTACCTCGGCGACCTCTCCGGCGGGCAGATCATCCGCGACAAGGCCGAGCGCACCTGGGGCTTCGAGCGCAAGGGCGACGGCGTGCGGTTCTACGTCTTCGAGGCCATATCCAACCCGGCGGCCTTCAAGCGCGGCTACCGCGAACTGCTGGACGCGATCGTCGCGGACGACCTGGAGAAGCAGCGCATCATCGACGAGTGCAAGCGCGCCTTCGACTTCAACGGAGCGGTCTTCCGCGAACTGGGCGCCCAGTTCCCGCTCAGCGCCTGAGCGGCCCGCCGCGCGGCGGGCACTAGGGGGTGTCTTGTGGATCAGGCCGGATCAGGGAGCGGCGCCTGGCGTGATCCACAAGACACCCCCTAACCCGCGCTGAGCGCCCAGGCGGCGAGCACCACGAAGATCACCACACCGTGCCAGCCGAGGGTGAGCAGGACACCGAGCACGCCCACAGCGGTACGCAGGCCCCGCTCCCGCACGAACCAGGCGGCGGCCACCAGGCCCAGCGGAACGGCGTACGGGAGGAACCACCCGAGCCCATCGGGCAGCTGGCGCCAGCTGTACCAGGCGGACAGCACTCCGAGGACCGACCATGCGGCCGACTCCCACCACCGGTACCTGTCGCCCCGTCGCGCGGGTACGGGTGCGGGTACGAGCGTGCTCGTGGTCGGGTTCATGACCCCATGGGACCCGACCGGCACCGGCCCGGGCGAGGGCGTACGTACTCAACCCGGCCCGTGCACGTACTCAGTCTCGGCCTCGGCCTCGGCCTCGGCCTCAGTCCGCGAAGCGGACCCGGCCGCCGATGTCGATCGTGCCGTCCGGGCCCGGGGCGGTGAGGATCTGGGAGCCCGCGCCCTGCGTGATGTTCAGCGCCCGGTTCAGCTGGGCCGTCAGCAGCAGCGCCGCCGAGCCCGTGGCCTCGTCCTCGGCGATCGCGCGGTCGGGGCGGCGCGGGAAGCCGCGGGCCCGGATCCGGCCCGCCCGCTCGTCCTCCCAGGCCCACGCGTACAGCCAGCCCTCGCCGGGCGGCGGGGCGGGCAGCGCCTCGACCTCGGCGGCGCTCGCGTACTGCTCGGTGCGCTTGCCCTCGACCCATTCGGCGCGGGCCGTGATCCAGGTGAACTCGCCGTCGTCGCGCGCCCATACGGCCCCCGCGGGCGGCCTCAGCTCCTCGACGTCCAGAAGCCAGGCGACCCCGACGAGCGGGTGCCCGGCGAAGGCCATCCGGGTGCCGGGCGTACGGATGTCGACGACCCCGCGCTCGGGGTCGTCGACGAACACCGTTTCGCTGTAGCCGAGTTCGGCCGCCAGCGCCTGGCGGGCCGCGTCATCGGGGTATTTGCCGCCGTCGCGCACGACGCCCAGCAGGTTCCCGTACCGCCCGTCGCCCGCGCAGAACACCTTGAGCACGTCGAGATCGTTCACGCGGGCATTCAAGCACGGGTCAGCCGCGCGGGGTGCGGCGCCTGCGGGCGAGGAACACTGCGCCCGCGCCGGCTGCGATCACCGCGCCCGAGGCGGCGAGGAGGGGGCCCGCGGGGACTTCGGCGCCGGTGGAGGCGAGGTTGCCGCCCGCCGAGCCGCCGGCAGTGCCGCCGCCTACGCTGCCGCCGCCTGCGGTGGAGCCCGTACCGCCCGTGCCGCCCGTGGTGCCGGAGCCGCCGGTGGTGCCGCCCGTGCCGCCCGTGCCGCCGGGCAGGGTGGTGTCCTTGTCGACGGTGACGGCGAGGTTGATGTCGTCGAGCCGCTCGCCCTTCGGGTACATGGACGCGGACCCGTTGAGGAAGGCGGCCGAGCCCTCCGCCGTGAGCGCGGCGCGGACACCGTTCAGGGCGAGCACCCCGTTCGCCGTCTTGTAATCGGCCTTCGGCAGGCTGAGGGTGGCGAAGGGGACGTCCTTCTTGTCGGCGGTCGCGGTCTTCACGTCCAGGATCAGCAGGCCCTTGTCGCCCTGGGCGCTGATCCGCGGGTTGGCGAAGGTCATGTCGATGTGGTGGTCGGCGTACTGGAAGCGCAGGTTGCCCGCGAAGGACGCGTCGAGGGTGCCCTTCTTCGCGTCGAGCGTGCCCTTGCCCGCGGTGAAGTCGAAGGTGTCGCCGTTCCTGGCGGCGCCGTCGGCCGGGGTGACCGTGCCCTTGGCCCTCAGGACGTACGTACGGAACGACTCCTTCATCCCCCAGGTCAGCCTGCCGCCCAGGAGCTGCTGCGGGCCGTCCGCCGACGGGGAGGGCGAGGAAGAGGAAGGGGAAGGGGGCGAGGACGACGCGGGCGCCGAGGGTGACGGGGACTGCGAGGCGGGGGCAGAGGGCGAGGGGGACGGCTGCGCGAGTTCCAGCTTCGCCGACAGCGGGTCGCCCGCGATGTCCTTGTAGGTGTCGGAACCGAGCTGGTCGGCGAACTCCTTGGTGAGCTTGGTCGTCAGCTTGTCCATCACCGGCCCGGTGAAGCCGACGGTGGCCAGCGGGACGGCCGGGGTCGACACGCCGTTCTTCTTGATGTCGGCGGTGAGCTTGCCCGTACCGGTGTCGAAGCGCAGGTTGCTCAGGGTCACCTCGAAGCCGTGGAGCGTGGACTTGAAGGTGACGCTGCCCTTGAAGGCCGCGGTGACGACGTGGGTGCCGCCCCCGTCGTACTGGCCGGTGGCCGAGCCGAAGGTGAAGGTGTCGTCGGTGTTCTTCGTGGCCCCGTCCGCGACGGTGATCTCGCCCTTCGCCATGCCGAGGACGTAGGCGCGGTAGCGCTCCAGCACGCCCCAGGTCAGCGTGCCGTTGGTGATCGGGGTGGGCGCGGCCTTCTCGGTGGCGGCCCGGGCGCCGCCCCCCGCCGTCGCGGGCAGGACGAAGGCGGTGGTGCCGAGCGCGGCGGCGGTGACGAGGACGGCCGCGGCGGCCATCGGGCGCAGGTGGGACGACATGGCTCAGGACTCCAGAGGAGGAAGAGGGGTGTGGGTACGTGCGTCAGTCGGCGGTGGGGGCGGCCTCGGCCGTACGGCGCTTGCGGACCACCAGGAAGGCGGCGCCGCCGACCAGGACCAGGACGGCCGCGCCGAAGGCGGCGTACAGCCCCGTGTGGGAGGAGGAGGAGGCGGCGGCGGTGGCTCCGGCCGGGCCGGGGGTGGCTTGCGGGGTGGCGGCGGCCGGTGCGGGCGGGGCGGTCGAGCCCAGGTTGGGCAGGGCCGGGAGCTGCGCCGTGGTGTCGAGCGCGACGGCGAGCGAGACGGGGTCCATCTCGGTGCCCGCCTTGTACAGGGAGCCGAAGGCCTTGGAGCCGCCCTCGGTGAGGGTGGTGGGGGCCTCGGTGAGGGTGGCGAGCTTCCCCTCCGTCGTGAGTCCCTTGGCGTCGAACTCGGCGAGGGCGACGGCGTTCTCGGTCTTGCCCGCGGTGGTGACGTCGGCGCTCAGGACTCCCTTGCCGTTCTCCACCTTGACGCTCATCTTGCCGAGCGTGAGGTCGAGATGGGCTCCGGTAAAGCGGACGCTTCCCGCGAAGGCCGCGTCGAGGGTGCCTTTCGCGCCGTCGTAGGCGCCCTTGCCCTGCGGGAAGCGGAACAGCGCGCCGCCGTCCTGCGCGCCCTCGGCGAGGGTCCACTTGCCCTGGCCGATGGAGCCGGTGACGTACTCGCGGAAGGTGCGCCGGACGCCCCAGTCCACGGCGGCGTCGGCGATGGCGCCCTGCGGGGTTTCGGCGCCGGGGGCCGTGGTGGCGGGCTGCGGCGCGCCCGGCGTCGGGGCGGTACCGCCCGCGGCGGCGAGCACGTCGGCGGAGAGCGAGACGGGGTCGAGTGCGGCGCCCGCCGCGTAGTAGCCGGCGAAGGACTGCGCGCCCTGGCTGGTCAGCGTGGCGGGGATGTTGGTGAGGGCGAGCGGGCTGCCGCCGCCCTTCATGTTGATCCCGCCGAGGCCGAGGGTGGCGAAGGGGACCTGGGACCGGGTGCTGACCGCGCCGGTGTCCTTGGCCTTGCTGGTGACGTCGAGGTACAGGGTGCCGGAGCCGCCGGAGATCTTCACGGTGGGGCGGCTGACGCTCAGGTCGAGTTCGTAGCCGCCGTCGGGCTTCTGGTGGCCCTGGAAGGTGACGCCGCCGGAGAAGGCGGCGTTGAACTCGCCGCTGTCCGGGTCGTAGGAGCCGGTCGCGGAGTGGAAGCGGAAGAGGCTGCCGCCGACGGTGGCCGCTCCGTTCTTCAGCCGGAAACTGCCTTTCGCGACCGGGCCCGTGACATAACTCTGGAATGACGATTTGACGCCCCAGTCCAGCCGCCCTCCCTGGACCGTGCGGCTCGCGGCCTGCGCGGTCGCGGGGAGCAGCGCCCCCAGCAGGGCCGCCAGGAGCGTCGCCAGCAGGGCGGCGGCGAGCGGACGGGCGGGTCGGGTGGGCATGAATGTCCCTCCAGGGTCTGGCGAGTCAGGTTAGGCTAACCTAAGCTACCTCCGGTCGGGTGTGGAACCCCTCGGTCGGCCACAATCCCCCGGACTCCAGTCGGATCCCCCGGACTCCCGTCGGACGACAGGACGGTGCCTTCGTGCCTACGCCCGCCGCGTCACCCCGCTTCCCCCGCTTCCCCCTCCTCGCCGTCGCCCTGGCCGCCGTACTGGCCCTCGGACTGACCGTGGCGGGCTGCGGGCCACACCCAGGCAGTCCAGGGGCAACCGCCCACGCCCCCGCGGCTCCGGACCGGGTGGAGCCGCTCTCGCCCGCGCCGACCCCCGCCCTGCCGGTGACCGTGCCCTCGGCCGACGGCACGAGCGTCACGGTGGCCTCGGCCGACCGGATCGTGCCGCTCACCGGCAGCCTCAACGAGATCGTCCACACCCTCGGCCTCGGCGACCGGGTCGTCGCCCGGGACATCACCGCCACCTTCGAACAGGCCGCGAAACTCCCGGTGGTGACCCGCGCGCACGACGTCTCGGCGGAGAGCGTGCTCTCGCTGCGGCCGACCCTGGTGATCGCGGAGACCACGACCGGCCCGGCCGAGGCCGTCCGGCAGATCCGTGACGCGGGCATCCCCCTGCTCGTGATCGCACCGGCCAAGACGCTGGCCGACGTACCGAAGCGGATCGAGGCGGTGGCCGCGGCGCTGGGCGTCAAGGACGCCGGTACGCGGCTCGACCAGCGCACCGCCGAGCGGATCGCCGCCGCCCGCAAGACGATTCCGGCCACGGCGGGCGCCCCGGGCGCATCGGGCGCTCCGGGCGCCCCGGGTAAGAAGCCGAGGGTCGCCTTCCTCTACCTGCGCGGCACCGCCTCGGTGTACCTGCTGGGCGGCGCCGACTCCGGCGCGGGCTCGCTGCTGGAGGCCGCGGGCGCGGTGGACGCGGGCAAGGAGTCGGGCCTGGCCAAGGACTTCACCCCGATCACCAGCGAAGCGCTGGCCGCCGCCGCGCCCGACGCGATCCTCGTCATGACCAAGGGCCTGGAATCGGTCGGCGGCATCGACGGCCTGGTCAGGATCCCGGGCGTGGCCCAGACCCCGGCGGGCATGGACCGCCGCGTGGTCACCGTGGACGACGGCGTACTGCTCAACTACGGCCCGCGCACCGACCAGGTCCTGACCTCGCTGATCGCCCAGCTCTACGGCAAGGCCGCCTGACGTGCCCCTGTCCTACGACGCACCCTCCGACGCCACCTCCCCCGCGACCTCCGAGCCCACGGCCCCCGCCGCGGACCCCGAACCCGCCAAGGCCAAGCCCCGCGGCAGGGCGGCCCTGCTGACCGCCGCCCTGGTCGCCGCGCTGGTCGTGCTCGCGCTCGTCTCCGCCGGGACCGGGGCCTACCGCATCCCGGTCGGCGAGGTGCTCGGCTCGGTCCGGCACCACCTCGGGCTCGGCGGGACCCCCCTGGACCGGGTCGGCGAGAGCGTGCTGTGGAACGTACGCCTCCCCCGCGTCGTGCTCGCCCTGCTCGTCGGGGCCAGCCTGGGCTGCGCGGGCGCCCTGATGCAGGGCGTCTTCGGCAACCCGCTCGCCGAGCCGGGGGTCATCGGGATCTCGGCGGGCGCCGCCGTCGGCGCGGTCGCCGCGATCGGCCTCGGGCTGACCTTCCTCGGCAACTGGACGGTTACCGTCTGCGCGTTCGCCGCGGGCCTGTTCACCGTCTCCGCCGTCTACCTGCTCTCCCGCAACGGCGGGAAGACGGAAGTCGTCACCCTCATCCTGACCGGCATCGCCGTCAACGCCTTCGCGGGCGCCCTGATCGGCATGTTCGTCTTCTTCGCGGACAGCGGCCAGGTCAACCAGATCACCTTCTGGCAGCTCGGCTCGCTCGCCCAGGCCACCTGGCCCAAGGTACTCGCCGTCCTGCCCTGCGCCCTGGCCGGACTGCTGCTCGCGCCCGTCTACGCCCGCAAGCTCGACCTGCTCTCCCTCGGCGAACGCCCCGCCCGGCACCTCGGGGTGGACGTCGAACGGCTGCGCCTCGCCCTGGTCCTGGTGGTCGCGCTGCTCACCGCCGCGGCCGTCGCCGTCGCCGGGGTGATCACCTTCGTGGGCCTGCTCGTCCCGCACCTGCTCCGCATGGCCAACGGCCCCGGCCACCGCTTCCTGGTGCCCGGCAGCGCGCTCGCCGGGGCCGTGGTCCTGGTCGCGGGCGACCTGGCCGCCCGGACCGTCGCCCAGCCCGCCGAGCTGCCGCTCGGTGTGCTGACCGCCCTGATCGGCAGCCCGTTCTTCTTCTGGCTGCTGCGTCGCACCCGCCGCAAACAAGGAGGCTGGGCGTGACCACCACGGCAACCACCACGGCAACCGGCAAGCGGTTCGGCGGCCTGTTCGGGCGGCGCGGGCGCGCCGTCCCCGAGCGGCCCGCCGCCGGGGCGGTCTTCGCGCAGGCCGCGGGGCTCTCCGTACGCCACGGGGCGCGCGAGGTGCTCCGGGGCATCGACCTGACGGTGCGGGCCGGGGAGGTGCTGGCCCTGGTCGGCCCCAACGGCGCGGGGAAGTCGACCCTGTTGGCAGCGCTCGCCGCCGATCTGCCCGCCGCCTCCGGGACGGTACGGATCGACGGCCGCGCGGTCGGCGACTGGCCGGCCCCCGACCTGGCGCTGCGCCGGTCCGTGCTGCCCCAGGCGGCCGCGCTGGCCTTCCCCTTCCCGGTGGAGGAGGTCGTACGGATGGGCCGCGCGCCCTGGGCCGGCACCCCGCTCGCCCGCTCCGACGACCAGGTGGTGGCCGCGGCGATGGCCGCCACCGAGGTGACCGGCTTCGCGGCGCGGCCGTTCGCCGCCCTGTCCGGCGGCGAGCGGGCCCGGGTCGCGCTGGCCCGCGTACTGGCCCAGGCCGCGCCGCTGCTGCTGCTCGACGAGCCGACCGCCGCGCTGGACCTGCGCCACCAGGAACTGGTGCTGCGGATCTGCCGGGAGCGGGCGGCGGCGGGGGACGCGGTGGTCGTCGTCCTGCACGACCTCGGGCTCGCGGCCGCTTACGCCGATCGGGTGGCGGTGCTCCACGAAGGGCGGATCGCGGTCGACGGGCCTCCGGCCGAGGTGTTCGAGGACGCCCTGCTGAGCCGTGTCTACCGGCAGCCGGTCGAGGTCCTGGCGCATCCGCGCACGGGGGCGCCCCTGGTGGTTCCGGTCCGTTCAGGCCACGACTTGACCAGTACTTGACCCTCCCTTGGCGCGCCCGTGACGGGGCCGTGACGACCCCGTGTCCACCGCTGGAAGGTGAGAGGTGAATCACTGGACGAGTGGGTATCGGTCAGGTAAGCCTCGGTTAAGTTAGGTCCGCCTCACCGAGCCTCACTGAGCCTCACGCAGCTGTGCCCAGCCATCCGCCTCGCCAGGAGCCCCTCATGCGATCCGCCGCCCGCTTGACCGTCTTCACCGCGGCTGCCGCCGTGGCCGCGCTCACCGCCGTCACGGGCTGCGCCCAGAAGAAGGACGCGGGCGACGGGGCGATCACGGTCGCCGCCTCGGACACCGCCTGCGACGTCTCCAAGAAGGAGACCCCGTCGGGCAAGGTCCAGTTCGAGGTCGAGAACAAGGGCTCCAAGGTCACCGAGCTGTACGTGTTCTTCCCGGACGGCCGGATCGTGACCGAGAAGGAGAACATCGGCCCGGGCACCAAGGCCACCATCACCGCCGAGATCAAGCCCGGCGAGTACGAGGTCGCCTGCAAGCCCGGCATGAAGGGCGACGGCATCCGCCAGAAGCTCAAGGTCACCGGCGAGGGCGGCGAGAAGCGCAGCCCCGAGCTGGACGCGGCCGTCGCCGAGTACCGCAAGTACGTCCAGGCGCAGGCCGACGAGACCCTCCCCAAGACCCAGGCCTTCGTGGACGCGGTCAAGGCCGGCGACGTCGAGGCCGCGAAGAAGGCGTACGCGCCCTCCCGCATCGGCTGGGAGCGCACCGAGCCGGTCGCGGAGTCCTTCGGTGACATCGACCCGAAGACCGACACCCGCGAGAAGGGCCTGGAGGCCGGGCAGACGTGGACCGGCTGGCACCGCCTGGAGAAGTCCCTGTGGGCCGACAACAAGATCGGTGACGAGGAGAAGAAGCTCGCCGACCAGCTGATGACCGACGTCACCGACTGGCAGAAGCGCATCGGCACGGCGGAGATCACCCCCACCTCGATGGCGAACGGCGCCAAGGAGCTCCTCGACGAGGTCGCCACCGGCAAGGTGACGGGCGAGGAAGAGACCTACAGCCACACCGACCTCGTCGACTTCAAGGGCAACGTCGAAGGCGCCGAGAAGGCCTACGAGCTGCTGAAGGCGACCGCCACGAAGAACGACCCGGCGCTCACCAAGCAGCTGGACACCCAGTTCGCGGCGCTGAACACGCTGCTGGACAAGTACCGCGCGGACAAGAGCAGCTACGAGTTCACCTCGTACGACAAGGTCGGCGCCCCCGAGCGCAAGGAGCTTTCGGACGGCGTCAACGCGCTGGCCGAACCGCTCTCCAAGCTCGCCGCCGCCGTCGCGAAGTAAGGGGAGGCACTGATGTCCGACATGACGCCCGATCCGGCAGCCGGCTCCGACCGCGCGCCGCAGAGCACCTCTGAGACCGCCGCCGACAGCACCACCGGCAGCACCGGCAGCACCACCGGCAAGGGCTCCACGCCCTCGCGCCGTTCCGTCCTCGGCTGGGGCGGGGCCGGGCTCGCGCTCGGCGCCGCCGCGGCGGGCGGTACGGTCGCCGCGCTCGGCGGCGGGTCCGACGCCGTCCCCGCGGCCTCCGCGGGCGCGGCCGTGCCCTTCCACGGCGAGCACCAGGCCGGTATCGCCTCCGCCGTCCAGGACCGGCTGCACTTCGCCGCGTTCGACGTGACGACGAAGGACCGCGCCGAGCTGATCAAGCTGCTCAAGGACTGGACCGAGGCGGCCCGGCTGATGACCTCCGGCCAGGCGGTCGGCGAGGGCGCCTTCGGCGGCCTCGCGCAGGCCCCGCCGGACGACACGGGCGAGGCCGTCGGCCTCAAGCCGTCCCGGCTGACCCTCACCATCGGCTTCGGCCCCGGCCTGTTCGCCAAGGACCGCTTCGGGCTGGAGGGCAAGCGCCCGGACGCCCTGGTGGACCTGGAGGCCTTCCCCGGCGACAACCTGGACCCGGCCCGCTCCGGCGGCGACCTGTGCGTCCAGGCCTGCGCCGACGACCCGCAGGTCGCGGTGCACGCCATCCGCAACCTGGCCCGCATCGGCTTCGGCAAGATCGCGGTGCGCTGGTCGCAGCTCGGCTTCGGCAAGACCTCGTCCACGACGCCCGACGCGCAGACCCCGCGCAACATGATGGGCTTCAAGGACGGCACCCGGAACGTCTCGGGCACCGACGACAAGGGCCTCGCCCAGCACGTGTGGGCGGCCACCGGCGACGGCAGCGACTGGATGACCGGGGGCTCGTACCTGGTGGCCCGCCGCATCCGGATGCACATCGAGACCTGGGACCGCACCTCCCTGGAGGAGCAGGAGGACGTCTTCGGCCGCGACAAGGGCGAGGGCGCGCCGGTCGGCAAGGCCAAGGAGCGCGACGAGCCGTTCCTCAAGGCGATGAAGCCGACCGCCCACGTGCGCCTCGCGCACCCGGACAGCAACAACGGCGCGACGATCCTGCGCCGCGGCTACTCCTTCACCGACGGCACGGACGGCCTGGGCCGCCTCGACGCGGGCCTGTTCTTCCTGGCCTACATGCGCGACATCCGCAAGGGTTTCGTGCCGGTGCAGCGGAGCCTGTCGAAGAACGACGCGCTCAACGAATACATCCAGCACGTGGGTTCGGCCGTCTTCGCCGTCCCGCCGGGCGTCCGTGACAAGGACGACTGGTGGGGCCGGACGCTGTTCGCATAACGGCGGGGAGGAACCGACATGTTCAGCAACTACCTGATCGGACTGCGCGAGGGGCTGGAAGCCAGCCTCGTCGTCTGCATCCTCATCGCGTACCTGGTGAAGACCGGGAACAAGGACAAACTGGGGCCGCTGTGGCTCGGCGTGGGCCTGGCCGCCGCGCTGTCCCTGGCGTTCGGCGCGGGACTGGAGTTCGGCACCTCGGAGCTGACGTTCCAGGCGCAGGAGGCGATCGGCGGCAGCCTGTCGATCATTTCGGTGGGCCTGGTGACCTGGATGGTCTTCTGGATGAAGCGCACCGCGCGGCACCTGAAGAGCGAACTCCAGGGCAAGCTCGACGCGGCGCTCGCGATGGGCACCGGCGCGCTGGTGACGACCGCGTTCCTGGCGGTCGGCCGGGAGGGTCTGGAGACCTCGCTGTTCGTGTGGCGTTCGGTGCACGCGGCCGGTGACGGCGCGGGTCCGCTGATCGGGGTGCTCCTCGGCATCGGCACCGCGATCGTGCTGGGCTGGCTGTTCTACCGGGGCGCGCTGAAGATCAACCTGGCGAAGTTCTTCAAGTGGACCGGCGGCATGCTCGTCGTCGTCGCCGCGGGCGTGCTCGCGTACGGCGTCCACGACCTCCAGGAGGCGGACTTCCTGCCGGGGCTGAACAGCAAGGCCTTCGACGTCACCGGGGCGATCCCGCCGGACAGCTGGTACGGGACCCTGCTGAAGGGGACCTTCAACTTCCAGGCGGACCCGACCGTGCTGCAGATCTCCGTGTGGGCGCTGTACCTGGTGCCCGTGCTGGCGCTGTTCCTCTATACGGCGAAGGCGCCCGCGCCGCGGCAGACCCCGGTGGGCGCCGGGAAGTGACGTATGACCGGTGACCAGTGACCAGTGAACGGTTACCAGAGCCGGTCGATGGTCCCCGAGTACAGGCCGATCCGGGCCCCCGCGAAAGCGGCGGCCGGGTCGGCCTGATCCGTTTCCGCCTCACCGAAGAACTCGGCCATGACGACCTTGTCGAAGCCCGGCGCGTCCGTGGCCAGCGGGTCCTCGGGCGTGCCGCCGACCAGCACCGCCCCGGGCAGCCGCCGGAACCCGGCCGCCTCGTAGAAGGCCGCCAGCTCCCGGTCACAGCTGAACAGCGCCAGGTCCGGCCCCGGCCGGGCCGCCAGCGCGGCCCGCGCCGCCGCGACCAGACGGCCGCCGTGGCCGCGCCCGCGCGCGTCGGCGCGGGTCACCACCGCGCTCAGCCCGGCGGCCCGGTACGTGCGTCCCGCGTGCCGGATCTCCTTGTGCAGCAGGGTCAGGGCCGCGGCCACCGCCCCCGCCTCGTCCAGGAGCAGCATCACGCGGGGCGCGAGGGCGGGGTCGTGGCCGGGCGTGCTGCCGGGCCAGGCCTGTGCCTCCAGGGCGGCGGTCTGCGCGGCGAGTGCGTCGGGCAGGTCCGCCTCGGCGTAGGTCACGATCCTCACAGGATGCGGGCTCCGGCTCCGCCGACCCGGACCCGGGAATCGCCCGCGCGCAGCTCGACGCTCAGCACGCCCGGGCGGCCCATGTCCGCGCCCTGGTGCAGGGTCAGGACGGCCTCGTCGGGGACCAGGCCCAGCTCGCGCGCGTACGCCCCGAAGGCGGCCGCGGCGGCGCCGGTGGCCGGGTCCTCGACCACCCCGCCGACCGGGAAGGGGTCGCGGACGTGGAAGACGTCGGGCGCGGCGCGGTGCACGAGCTGGACGGTGGTGAGGTCCAGGCGCCGCATCAGCGCCTCCAGGCGGGCGAAGTCGTACGAGAGGTCCGCGAGCCGCTCACGGGTGGCGGCGCCGAGCACCAGGTGCCGGGCCCCGGCGTAGGCGACCTTCGGCGGGAACGCCGGGTCGAGGTCGGCGGCCGGCCAGTCCAGCGCGGCCAGCGCCTCGGCCAGGTCGGCTGCGCCGATCTCCTCCAGGTGCGGTTCCACACTGGTGAGGGTGGCGCGCAGGCCCCCGTCTTCGTCGGCGGTCACCGAGACGGGGACGGTACCGGCGCGGGTCGCGAAGACCAGCTCGCCGGGGCCGGTCCGCTGGCGCTCGGCCAGGGCGATGGCGGTGGCGACGGTGGCGTGGCCGCAGAAGGGGACCTCGGCCTTGGGGCTGAAGTACCGCACGGTGAACGCCCGCCCCTCCTCGCCGAGTCCCTCGGGCGGGGCGGTCAGGAACGCGGTCTCGCTGTACCCCAGCTCCGCGGCGATCTCCAGCATCCGCGCCTCGCCGAGCCCGCGCGCATCGAGCACGACCCCGGCGGGATTCCCCCCTGCGGGATCAGCGGAAAAGGCCGTGTACCTCAAGATCTCAGTCGCCATGCCCGCCTCAACCTCCGAGTCGTCCCGCCCATTCCCGGGCCGGGCACATCCAGTGCGGGCCGAGTCCGGCCATTCACGCCTCCGGCGGGCCCTCAAACGCCGGGCAGGCTGGATTTGCCCCCCTCGGCTCCGCCAGGCAACCCCGCACCCACGCCAGCCAACTCCACCCCGCCAGGCAAACCCACCCACGCCAGCCAAATCCAGCCCCGTCGGCGTTTGAGGCGCGGGTCCGGGCGGAGCCCGGGACGACCAGCCGCAGGCCGAATGTGGCCGCGCTTGCCTCCGGCGGGCCCTCAAACGCCGGGCAGGCTGGATTTGCCCGGGTCCGGGCGGAGCCCGGAAGGCGCGCCCGGTCGGGGGACCGGTCAGCCTCGGCCGATGTACGGCATGGTCGTCGCCATGACCGTCGCGAACTGGACGTTCGCCCCGAGCGGCAGCTCCGCCATGTGGACGACGGTCCGCGCGACATCCCCCGCGTCCATCACCGGCTCCACCGCCAGCCGCCCGTCCGCCTGCAGGATCCCGGTCTGCATCCGCTCCGTCATCTCCGTGGCCGCGTTGCCGATGTCGATCTGCCCGCAGGCGATCCGGTACGGCCGCCCGTCCAGCGACAGCGACTTCGTCAGGCCCGTCATCGCGTGCTTGGTCGCCGTGTAGGCGATGGAGTTCGGCCGCGGGACGTGCGCGGAGATGGATCCGTTGTTGATGATCCGGCCGCCCTGCGGGTCCTGGGCCTTCATCATCCGGAAGGCGCCCTGTGCGCACAGGAAGGACCCGGTGAGGTTGACGTCGACGGCCTGCTTCCAGGCCTCGTAGGTGATGTCCTCCAGCGCGACCCCGCCCGGCCCGAAGGTGCCCGCGTTGTTGAAGAGCAGGTCGAGGCGCCCGTACCGGTCCGCGACGGCCGCGTACAGCGCGTCGACGTCCGCCGGGTCGCTCACGTCGGTGGGCACGCACAGGACGTCCACCCCGGCACCCGCACCGGCACGCGCCGCCGCGGCCGTCTCCTCCAGGGCCCCGGCCCGGCGCCCCGCGAGGGCCAGGCTCCAGCCCGCGCCGGCCAGGGCGAGGGCGACCGTACGCCCGATGCCGGAGCCCGCTCCGGTCACGACGGCGGTCTTCTTCGTGCTTGCGTTCATGAGGCCGCAATGTACGTGAGGGCGCACTTCGTCCCCCGGACGTTCCGATAGCTGAGAACATGAATCGGCCAGGGGTGCGAAGAAACGATAAGACGATCGACGAGAAGACGGAGTTCCGCATGCCGGAGAGAGGTCCCGCGACGGCCCCCACCCCCACAGACGGCACCACGGAACCCACAACGGCCGCCGTCACGGCCGCCCGCCGGACCGGGCTGCTCGTCACCTTCATACTCGGCGGGCTCACCGCCCTCCCGCCGCTGTCCATGGACATGTACCTGCCGGCCCTGCCCGCCGTCACCAGCTCCCTGAGCAGCCCCGCCGCCACCGTCCAGCTCACCCTGACCGCCTGCCTCATCGGCATGGCCCTCGGCCAGCTGGTCATCGGACCGATGAGCGACAAGTGGGGGCGGCGCACCCCGCTGCTGACCGGCATGGTCGTCTACGTCCTGGCCACCGCCGTCTGCGCCTTCGCCCCCACCATCGAGCTCCTCATCGGCTTCCGGCTGGTCCAGGGCCTCGCCGGGGCCGCCGCGATCGTGATCGCGCGGGCCGCCGTGCGCGACCTGTACGACGGGGTCGAGATGGCCCGGTTCTTCTCCACCCTCATGCTCATATCCGGCGCCGCCCCCATCGTCGCCCCGCTCGTCGGCGGCCAGGTGCTGCGGTTCGCCGACTGGCGCGGGGTGTTCCTCGTCCTGACCGGCGTCGGCACGCTCCTCACCGTCCTGACCTGGCGCGGGCTCGGCGAGACCCTGCCGCCGGAGCGCCGCCAGACCGGCGGGGTCGGCGCGGCCCTGCACACCATGCGCGGGCTGCTCGCCGACCGGGTCTTCGCGGGCTACACCCTGGCGGGCGGTTTCGCCTTCGCCGCCCTGTTCTCCTACATCTCCGCCTCGCCCTTCGTGATCCAGGAGATCTACGGCGCCTCCGCGCAGGAGTTCAGCCTGCTCTTCGGCATCAACTCCGTCGGCCTGATCATCGTCGGCCAGATCAACGGCAAGCTGCTCGTGGGCCGGGTCAGCCTGGACAAGGCGCTCGCCGTGGGCCTCGCGGTCATCACGGCCGCCTCTGTGGCGCTGCTGGTGATGTCGAGCGGGATCTTCGGCGAGGCCGGGCTGTTCCCGGTCGCCGCCGCGCTCTTCGTCCTGATGTCCGCGATGGGCCTGCTGCTGCCCAACACCAACGCGCAGGCCCTGATGCGGACCCCGCACGCGGCGGGCTCCGCCTCCGCCCTGCTGGGCACCTCCTCGTTCCTGGTCGGCGCGGTCGCCTCGCCGCTCGTCGGGATCGCGGGAGAGCACACGGCGGTGCCCATGGCCGTCGTCCAGCTGGTGTGCTCGCTGCTGTCGGCCGCCTGCTTCCTGGGCCTGTGCCGCCCCTGGCAGTCGCGGGAATCCCTGGTCGTTGCGGCGCCGTAAACTCAGCGGGTGAACCGCTCTGTACCCACCTCCGCCGACACCCTCCGCTCCGCGCTCGGCGGGCTGCTCGACGGGCTCCCGCCGAAGCAGGCCACGGCCGCCGTGGAGCGGCTCATCGCCAGCTACCGCGGCCAGACCCCGACGGACGCCCCGGTCCTGCGCGACCGCTCCGACGTCGCGGCGTACGCGGCGTACCGGATGCCCGCGACGTTCGAGGCGGTACGGGCGGCACTCGACGCCCTCGCGATCGCGGCCCCGGACTGGGCGCCCGCCTCGCACGTGGACGTCGGCGGCGGCACGGGAGCCGCGACCTGGGCGGTCGACGCCACCTGGGACGGCCCCCGTGAGACCACCGTGCTCGACTGGGCCGAACCCGCGCTGACCCTGGGCCGCGAACTGGCCGGATCCTCGTCCTCCGAGGTGCTGCGCGGCGCCGTGTGGCGGCGCGCGGTGATCGGCGCGGGGCTGGAGCTGCCCGAGGCGGACCTGGTGACGGTGTCGTACGTCCTGGGCGAGCTGACCCCCGAGGCGCGCGGCGCCGTGGTCGCCGAGGCGGCCCGCGCCGCGCGGACCGTGGTGATCATCGAGCCGGGGACGCCCGACGGGTACCTGCGCGTGCGCGAGGCCCGCGACCAGCTGATCGCCGCCGGGCTGCGGATCGCGGCCCCCTGCCCGCACGACGGGACCTGCCCGGTCGTGGTCGGCGAGGACTGGTGCCACTTCTCGGCCCGGGTCAGCCGCTCCTCGCTGCACCGGCAGGTCAAGGGCGGTTCGCTGGCCTACGAGGACGAGAAGTTCAGCTACGTCGCCGCCACCCGGGTCCCGGTGACCCCGGCCACCGCGCGGATCACCCGCAAGCCGCAGATCCGCAAGGGCCTCGTCCTGCTGGACCTGTGCGGACCGGCGGCGTCCGCGGAACCGGAAGCGTCCGCGGAACCGGCGGCCGCCAACGCCCCGGCCGCCAACGCCCCGGCCCCGGGCCTGTCCCGGATCACCGTGACCAAGCGCCACGGTGACCTGTACAAGGCGGCGCGGGACGCCGACTGGGGCCAGGAATGGCCGCCGGTCCCGGACACCCGCTAGCCCGGCACCTCCCCCTCTGCCTGGCGCAGCTCCTGGGTGCAGCACTTCACGCTGCCGCCGCCCTTGAGCAGCTCGGTCAGGTCCATCGGGACCGGTTCGAAGCCCCGCGCGCGCAGCGGGCCCATCAGGCCCGCCGCCGCCTGCGGGAGCAGGACGTGACGGCCGTCGGAGACCGCGTTGAGCCCGAGGGCCGCCGCGTCCTGCCCGGAGGCGAGCAGGGCGTCCGGGAAGAGGCGCCGCAGCACCGACCGGCTGCCCGGTGAGAAGGCCTCCGGGTAGTACATGACCTCGTCGCCGTCCAGGACGCTCAGGGCGGTGTCCAGGTGGTAGTAGCGCGGGTCGACCAGGTCGAGGCCGATCACCGGGCGGCCGAAGAACTCCTGGGCCTCGTCGTGGGAGAGCGGGCTGGAGCGGAAGCCCCGGCCCGCGAGGACGTAGGACCGGGTGACCGCGAAGTCCCCCTCGCCCTCGTTGATGTGGGACGGCTCGTGCACCTCCGTGAAGCCGTGCCCCCGGAACCAGTCCAGGTGCGCCTCGGCCTCGGCGGCGCGTTCCGGATACGCGAAGCGGGCGCCCAAGACGCGGCCGTCGATGACGGTGGCGCCGTTCGCCGCGAAGACCATGTCGGGCAGGCCGGGTTGCGGCCGGAGCGTTTCGACGGTGTGGCCGAGGGAGCGGTAACGGTCCCTCAGGTCTTCCCATTGGGCGAGTGCGAGGGGCAGGTCGACCGGTTTCGTGGGATCCATCCACGGATTGATCGAGTACGTGACCTTGAAGTGCGCGGGTGGGCACATCAGGTAACGCCGGGGTGTGGCGTCTCTGCGCAAAGAAAGCTCCTCACGGCGGACGTGGACCGACTGTGAAGAGAATCGTCTCTCCTCAAGGGGGGACAGCGCAGTGAACTGATCGGGTGGTTTCCTGGCAACCCTTCGCCGTGTCGAAAGTCACCGGGGCGCACTTGTGCGCGAAGGGCCGGGAACCGATGGCTGAAATGGGCAGTTCTATAGGGGTTGTTGCCGGAACGGGAGCCCTCGTCCGCGGACCCCCGGTCGGGGAGTGCGGTCACCCGGGGCGCAGGATGGTGGGACCATGGTGGGGTCTGCCGGGGTAACGGTGAGGTGAGGGGATAGATGGGGTCAGAGTCCGACCGCGTCACGCGCGGTCCGCAGAGCAGGATTTCCCAATGGCTGCGCCGCCGGTCCAAACCGGCCGCCGAAGACCCCGGACGCGAGCGTGAAGCGCTGCTCCTGGCCGTCGCCGCCGCGGGCCTGCCGCTCTCCCCCGCCGCGCATCCCGCCGGCTACCGGTGTTCGTGCGACCGCATCGGCTGTCCCACCCCCGCGCGGCACCCGATCTCCTTCGCCTGGCAGACGCAGTCGACCACCGACCGCGCGCAGGTCGAACGCTGGGCCCGCAACCAGCCCGAGGCCAACTTCATCACCGCGACCGGCATGGTCCACGACGTCCTGGACGTCCCGCTGGAAGCCGGGCACAGCGCGCTGGAACGGCTGCTGGCCGCCGGCATCGACGTAGGGCCCGTCGCCGAATCCGGCGGTACGGGCGACCACGCCCGGATGCTCTTCTTCACCGCGACGCGGGGGACGCCGGAGGACGAGGACGAGTGGTGGCCGTGCGAGCTGGACTGCCATCCCGAGACCATGGACGAACACCCCGGGCTGCGGTGGCACTGCCGGGGCAGCTACGTCCTGGTCCCCCCGGCCCGTCTCCCCGGTGACCTGGCGGTCACCTGGCTCCGCGGCATGGAGCACCAGCTCCCGGACCCCCTGACCCTCCTCGAAACCCTCACCGACGCCTGCGCCCACTACGCGGGCACCACCCCCCACACCCCCCAAGCCGTAGCCTGGCCCCTGGGCCGCTGACCCCGGCCCTTCCAGCCCCGCCGCTGGCGGGCACCTCCAGCCCCGCCGGCCCTCGACCACCGCTGGCGGGCACCTCCAGCCCCGCCGGCACTAGGGCCGCCGCTGGCGGGCATCTCCAGCCCCGCCGGCGTTTGAGGCGCCCCCGGAGGGCAGACGCCCCGCGGCTGAGCACGAACGTCGCCCGCCGCTGAGCGTCCCGGGCTCCGCCCAGACCCGGTCCTCAAACGCCGGACGGGCTGAACTTGCCCAGCATCAGAGCCACCGCCGGCGGGCATTTCCAGCCTCGCCGGCGATTGAGGCGCGGGTCCGGGCAGAGCCCGGGTCAGTGGATCTGGGTGACGATCACGTCGAGGGCCCAGGCCCGGCCCGGCTTCGCGGGGGGCGTGGTCTCCACGGTGAAGCCGAGGTCCCGCAGGGCCGTGACCAGGTCGGCAGGGGCAGCGGGGACCGCCCCGGCCAGGAGCAGGTCACGGACGAGCCGCCCCTTGGTGGCCTTGTTGAAGTGGCTGACCACCGACCGCTTCTCCACCCCGTCCACGACCTGCGAGTGCAGCACCCGCACGGTCGCCGTCCGCCCCGCCACCTCCCCCTTCGGCTTCCAGGCGGAGCCATAGGCCGCGGACCGCAGGTCCAGGACCAGCCCGTCGCCCGCCGCCTCGGGCATGACCTCCGCCATCGGGCCGCGCCAGTACGCCCCCAGCGCCCCCAGCCCCGGCAGCTTGACGCCCATCGAGCAGCGGTAGGAGGGGATCCGGTCCGTCATCCGCACGGCCCCCCACAGCCCGGAGAAGACCAGCAGGGAGGAATCGGCGAGCGCCCGGGCCGCCGGGGTGAGGTCGGCGAGGCCGAGGGCGTCGTACAGCACCCCGGTGTAGATCTCCCCGGCCGGCCGCGCGGCAGCGCTCCGCAGGCCCGCGTTCTTGGCGACCTCGCCGCGCAGCCCTTCGCTGAGCCCGAGCACCTCGCGGGCCTTGTCCTCGTCGGCCGCGCACAGCTCGACGAGTTCGTCCAGCACCGCCGCGCGGGCGGGGGCCAGCCCCGGCAGGGACAGCCCCTCGGCCTTGAGGGGTGCGCCGGAGCCGCCGGCGGCCTTTCCTTCGGACGGCGGCAGCAGCACGAGCACGGTGGTTCTCCTTCGGTACGGCCGAAACGGCGCGCGGCGGGGGGTGCGGCCCCCCGGCCAGAGTAGACGGCTCGCCGCGCCGCTCCGCCGCCCCGGCCATAGGCTCGGTCCATGCCACGCCGTCACCTGCACATGACCGGCGCGGACGGGGCTGCTCTGTCGGCCGCGCTGCGCGACCTGCGGACGCGGCTGGGCGTGCCGCAGGACTTCCCTCCGGAGGTACGGGCGGAGGCCGAGCGGGCCGCGAAGGCACCCCGGCCACCCGCCCCGAACGCCCCGGACGTCCTGGACGCCACCGACCTCGCCCTGTTCACCATCGATCCGCCGACCTCCACCGATCTGGACCAGGCCATGCACCTGGCCCGGCGGCCGGGCGGCGGGTTCCGGGTGCACTACGCGATCGCGGACGTGGCGGCCTTCGTCACCCCGGGCGGCGCCCTGGACGCGGAGGCGCACCGCCGGGTGACGACCCTGTACTTCCCCGACGGGAGGGTCCCGCTGCATCCCCCGGTCCTGTCCGAGGGCGCGGCGAGCCTGCTGCCCGGCCAGACCTGCCCGGCGCTGCTGTGGCGGCTCGACCTGGACGCGGACGGCCGGGTGGTGTCCACCGAGGTCCGGCGGGCGCTCGTACGGAGCCGCGCGAAGCTGGATTACGAGGGCGTCCAGAAGATGATCGACGGCGGCACCGCGGAGGAGCCGCTCGCCCTGCTGAAGGACATCGGGGCGCTGCGCGAGGCGCTGGAGACCGAGCGCGGCGGGATCTCGCTGAACGTGCCCGAGCAGGAGGTCGTGGAGCAGGACGGCACGTACACGCTGGTCTACCGGGCCCCGCTGCCCGCGGACGGCTGGAACGCGCAGATCTCGCTGATGACGGGCATGGCGGCCGCGGACCTGATGATCGCGTCGGGCACCGGCATCCTGCGCACCCTGCCCTCGGCCCCCGACGGCGCGGTGGGCCGGCTGCGGCGGGCCGCGCAGGCGCTGCGCATCGACTGGCCGCACCACGTGCCGTACGCGCAGCTGGTGCGCTCCCTGGACCCGCACCTCCCGGCGCACGCGGCGTTCCTCCAGGAGTGCACGGCGCTGCTGCGCGGGGCCGGGTACACGGCCTTCACGAACGGTGAGGTCCCGTCCCCGGCGCTGCACGCGGCGGTCGCGGCGCCGTACGCGCACTGCACGGCCCCGCTGCGCCGGCTCGTCGACCGGTATTCCGGCGAGCTGTGCCTGGCCGCGGTGGCGGGCACGGCCGCGCCGGAGTGGGCGGTGGCGGCGCTGGCGACCCTGCCGAAGGAGATGGCGGACGGGACCCGGCTGGCCAACGCGGTGGAGCGGGGCTGTGTGGACCTGGTGGAGGCGGCGCTCCTCAAGGACCGCGTGGGCGAGACCTTCGAGGCCACGGTGATCGACGTCAAGGACCACGAGCCGACGGTGGGCACGGTCCATCTGGAGGACCCGGCGGTGGTGGGCCGCGTGGAATCGCCCGCGGCCCCGCTCCCCCTGGGCTCCCGCATCCGGGTCACGCTGACCTCCGCGGACCCGGCGACGGCGGCGGGCGTGCTGTTCACCGTGGCGTAGCCGGGATCCGCTCCCTCGTGACGGCGGGTAGCATGGTCGCAGCGCAGAACGACACAAGCGGGCGGCCGCGTCGGGATCTCCGGATCCCGCCGAGGAACGTCCGGGCTCCACAGGGCAGGGTGGTGGCTAACGGCCACCCGGGGTGACCCGCGGGACAGTGCCACAGAAAACAGACCGCCCGGGACCTCGGTCCCGGGTAAGGGTGAAACGGTGGTGTAAGAGACCACCAGCGCCTGAGGTGACTCAGGCGGCTAGGTAAACCCCACCCGGAGCAAGGTCAAGAGGAGTCGTCTCCGGACGGCTCTGCGCGGACGTTCGAGGGCTGCCCGCCCGAGTCCGCGGGTAGACCGCACGAGGCCGGCGGCAACGCCGGTCCTAGATGGATGGCCGTCTCCCCGGCGATCGCGAGATCACCGGGCGACAGAACCCGGCGTACAGCTTGTGTCGGTCTGCGCGCCTTCGTCATTGCGTCACAACGGCTCCGGCCCGCACCCCTTGGGTGCGGGCCGGAGCCGTTTCCACCTCGGGTCCTACCTGAGGTGCGAGGTGTCGTTGAGCAGCCGCAGCGAGGCGTTGCCGTCGGCGTAGTAGGCCACGGCAGAGAGCGAGGCCGCGGCCAGTTCCATCCGGAACAGGGATTCCGGTGGGGCGCCGAGGGCGAGCCGCACCAGGGTCTTGACCGGGGTCACGTGCGTGACCAGCAGCGCCGTACGGCCCGCGTGCGCGGCGAGCAGCCGGTCGCGGGCGGCCGCGACCCGGCGGGTGACGGAGGCGAAGCTCTCGCCGCCGCCGGTGGGGGCCGCCTTCGCGGACTTCAGCCAGGCGTCGAGGTCGGCCGGGAAGCGTGTCCGGACCTCGCCGAAGGTGAGGCCCTCCCAGGCGCCGAAGTCGGTCTCGCGCAGCCCTTCTTCGACCGTGACGGGCAGTCCGAGCCGGTCGGCGACGGCCTGCGCGGTCTCGCGGCAGCGGCGCAGCGGGGAGCTGACGATCGCCTGGACGGTGCCGCGGGCGGCGAGCGCGGCGGCGACGGCCTCGGCCTGGCGGCGCCCGGCCGGGGAGAGTTCGGGGTCGCTGCCGCCGCTGCCGGAGAAGCGCTTCTGCGGGGTGAGGGCGGTCTCGCCGTGCCGGAGCAGCACGAAGGTGGCGGGCGTCCCGAGGTCGGGCGCCCCCCAGCCGGGCGCGCTCGCCGCCGGAGCCTCGGCAGGCTCGTCCGAGTCCGCGAACAGCGTGTCCGCCCCCGCGGCCGGGGACGCCGAAGAAGGACTACGGGCCCCCGCGAGCGCGGCGCGGGCCGCGGCGGCGCCGGCCGTCGCGTCCCCGGGCGGGCCGGACGGCGGCGGGGTGGCCAGCGCCCGGGCCGCCCCGTGGTCGAGGGCGGCGGAGGAAGCGGAGGGCTCCCACTGCCTGCCCCGCTTGCCCGCGTCCATCGCCTCGTTGGCGAGCCGGTCGGCGTGCTTGTTGCGCTCGCGCGGGATCCACTCGTACGTCACCTGGGCGCGCGGCAGGATCCGCGCGGCCTCGGCGGCGAGCGGCTTCATGTCCGGGTGCTTGATCTTCCAGCGGCCGGACATCTGCTCGACGACGAGCTTGGAGTCCATCCGCACCAGCACCGTGGCGTCGGGGAACAGCTCGCGGACGGCGGTGAGGCCCGCGACCAGGCCCTTGTACTCGGCGACGTTGTTGGTGGCGACGCCGATGTACTCGGCCCGCTCGGCGAGGGTCTCCCCCGTGACCGGGTCGAGGACCACCGCGCCGTAGCCCGCGGGGCCCGGGTTGCCCCGGGACCCGCCGTCCGCCTCGACGACCACGCGCGGCATCAGATGCCCGAGTCCGCCGTACGGACCAGGATGCGGCCGCAGTTCTCGTGCCGGACGACCTCGTTGCGGGCCGCGCTCTTGATCTCGTTGACCTCGGCCATGTCCAGCTCCAGGCGGCAGCCCTCGCAGCGGCGCTGGTAGAGCTTGGCCGCGCCGACGCCGTTCTGCTTGGCGCGGATCTTCTCGTACAGGGCGATCAGCGGCGCCGGGATCGAGGCGACGATCAGCTCGCGGTCCTTGGCGACCTTCGCGGCGTCCGTGTCGAAGGCGGCGAGGGCGGCGTCGCGGCGCACGGTGGCGTCGTCGGCCTTGCCCTGGAGGGCGGTGACGCGCGCGCTCAGCTCGGCGACGCGCTCGGCGGCGGACTCGCGGCGCTCCATGACGTCGAGGACGACGTCCTCCAGGTCGCCCTGGCGCTTGGCGAGGGAGACCAGCTCGCTCTGCAGGTTCGCCAGGTCGCGGGCGGAGACGCCCACGCCGGAGTCGAGGCGGGCCTGGTCGCGGACCGTGCGGGTGCGGACCTGGTCCACGTCCTGCTCGGCCTTGACCTGCTCGCGGGCGGCGTCGCTCTCCTGGGTCTGCGCGGCGACGAGAAGGTCGCGCTGCTGTGTCAGGTCGCTGGTCAGGGACTCCAGCTCAAGGTGCTCGGGCAGCGAGTTGCGCTTGTGGTCGAGCTGGGACAGCCGCACGTCCAGGGCCTGGACGTCGAGAAGTCGGATCTGGTCGGCGGGCTCGGCGTTCAGTTGGGGGCTCCAGGGAGAGAAGGGGCGGAAACGGACGGCGCGTGCGCCGTCCAGGGGTCGGTGACCGTGCGCGAGACGTGGGTCCGCAGACCCCAGCCGTGGCGCTCGGAGATCGCGTCGAGCTGCGCCGCGGCCTGTTCGCACCAGGGCCACTCGGTGGCCCAGTGGGCGGCGTCGACGAGGGCGAGCGGGGACTGCTCGCGCGCCTCGGACACCGGGTGGTGGCGCAGGTCGGCGGTGAGGAAGGCGTCCACGCCGGCGGCCCGCACGTGGTCGAAGAGGCTGTCGCCGGAGCCGCCGCTGACGGCGACGGTGCGGATCAGCGCGTCCGGGTCGCCCGCGGCGCGGATGCCCTGCGCGGTGTGCGGCAGCCGGGCGGCGGCGCGCGCGGCGAACTCGCGCAGCGTCTCGGGGTGGTCCAGGACGCACACCCGGCCCAGGCCCCGGCGGCCCTCGGGGTCGGTGGGGTCGGGCACGAGCGGCCCGGTGATCCGCAGGTCCAGGGCGCCCGCGAGGGCGTCGGAGACCCCGGGGTCGGCGCTGTCGGCGTTGGTGTGGGCGACGTGCAGCGCGATGTCGTTCTTGATCAGCGTGTGCACGACGCGGCCCTTGAAGGTGCCCGCCTCGACGGTGGTGGTGCCGCGCAGGTAGAGGGGGTGGTGGGTGACGATCAGGTCGGCGCCCAGCTTCACCGCCTCGTCGGCGATCTCCTGTACGGGATCCACCGCGAACAGGACCCGGGCGACCTCGGCATCGGGGTCGCCGCAGACGGTTCCGACGGCGTCCCACTGCTCGGCCCGCGAGGGGGGCCAGAGCGCGTCCAGCGCGGTGATGACTTCAGAGAGACGGGGCACAGGCCAAGGCTACCGTCCGTGGCGCACCCCCCGCCGACCAGCGGGGGTGCGCCCGGGGCGGAGGGTGCCACTTGACGGGGCTGCTACTTGACCAGGGAGGTCCGCAGGTCGTCGAGGACCTTGTCGGCGGCGGTCACGCCGAGGCCGAGGTACCAGGTCTCGTCCGGTACGTCCTTGGCCTGGCCCTTCTTGACCGCGTCCAGGCCCTTCCAGAGCGGGTTGGCCTCGGCGGAGTCCCGCTTGGTCTTGTCCTTGGTGCCGTAGACGCCGGTGAAGATCCAGTCGGCGGCGGCCTCGTCCATGCGCTCGGGGCTGATCTCCACGGCCAGTTCCTCGGCCTGCTGGTTCTGCGGGCGCGGGATGCCGGTGTCCTTGAGGATGGTGCCGATGAAGGAGGCTCCGGCGTACAGGCGGGTCTTGCCCGGCATGTAGCGCAGCATCGTGACGGTCGGCTTGTGCGCGCCGAGGTCGTCGCCGAGCTTCTTCGCCTTCGCCTGGTAGGCGTCGAGCTTGGCCTTGGCCTCGGCGGTCCTGTCCAGCGCGGCCGCGTTCAGGAGGTAGTTCTCCTTCCACGGGAAGCCCGGGCGGATGGAGAACACGGTGGGGGCGATCTTCGAGAGCGCGGCGTACTTGTCCGCGGAGCGCAGCTGGCTGCCGAGGATCAGGTCGGGCTTGAGGGCGTTGATCGCTTCCAGGTTGAGGCTGTTGACCGTGCCGACGGACTTGGGGGCGCCCGCGCCGTTCTTGAGGTAGTCCGGGATGCCCTCGTCACCCTCGGTGGGGGCGTAGCCGACGGGCTGGAGGCCGAGCGAGACGACGTTGTCGAGTTCGCCGACGTCCAGGACGACGACCCGCTTCGGGGCGGCCTTGATCTCGGTGGCGCCCATCGCGTGGTCGACGGTGCGCGGGAACTGCCCGGCCGCTGCGGTGGTCCCGAAGGCCGCCGTCTTCTTCGCGGCGTCGGAGAAGTCCTTGCCTCCCTGGGCCACGGCCTTCTTGTCCCCGCCACTCCCGGCCGGGGCCTCCTTGCCCGCCTTGCCGTCCTGGCCGCCGCAGGCGGTGAGGACGAGCGCGGCTGCGGCGGCGAGGGCGACGGCGGCCGTGCCGCGACGTCGGAAGGGCATGTCACAACTCCTGGAATGGGGGACGGAACAAGGTGGCGTGATGCAGTTAGGTAAACCTAACCACACCACGCCACCCTAAACGCCCCGATATCGCACAGCACAATCGCCTCCCGCTTCACAGCCGAACCGCCGGGCGGCCACCCGTACGTGTGAAGTGCGGGCGGTCATGCCGTTCGGCAGGAAGCGCGAAAACTAGCTTCCTGACCGGAGGTGACGCAGGGATGACTGCCTGTGCTGTTGAGGAGCCGGTGGCGGAAGCGACCACCGAGGGCGGAGCGGAGGCCGGACCCGAGCCGGACGCCCCGGCGGGCGGGGATGCGGAGGCCGCGCCAGCGGGGGTGGCGGGGCCCGGGTTCGTCATCGCCGCGGACGGCTCGTACGCCGCCCGGCTCGCCGGGGAGGGCCAGGCCCGCTACCCCGAGCGCTGGACCCTGGACGGCCCCGAGCCGTACGCCGTTCCGCTCCCGCTGGAGCAGCCCGAGGAGGCCGACACCGAGGTCCTCCCGCTGGCCGACGGGCGGGTGCTGATCCACCGCCGGGTCGCCGGGCACCACGCGTTCTCCCTGCTCTACCCGACCGGCACGCACGGCGGGACGTACGGCACCGCGCACGGCACGCACGGCCCCCGCACCGGGCAGCTTCCGCTCGGCGCCCTGGAGTGCGGGCCGCTGACGCTGCTGCCCCCGGCGCCGGACGGGCGCGGCGCGTACGCCCTGGCCGTCGGCGCGGAGTCGACCACGGTGTGGCAGGTGGCCGGGGGCGCCTTCGGTCCCGAGCGGGTCGCCGAGGTGCCCGGGCGCTGCTCGGGGGGCGTGTGGCTGGACCGGGAGGGGCGGCTGCTGGCCCTGGACCGGGAACGGGACGGGCGCACCAAGGCCGTCGTGGTGGACCTGGGCCGCGGCGGCGAGGTCTCGCCGCTGCTCCAGATCGCCGAGGCCAGTGACGACCACCTGCTGCTGGCCGATCCGGACAGCGGGCTGCTGCTGATCCGCTCGGACGCGCCGTCGCCGGGCGAGGGGGCCCGCCTCGGCTGGGGGGTGCTGGGGAGTTCGCGTCCGGTGCGCTTCCCGGAGTGCCTGCGGGCC
Source organism: Streptomyces sp. NBC_00536 (assembly GCF_036346295.1). Taxonomy (NCBI): domain Bacteria; kingdom Bacillati; phylum Actinomycetota; class Actinomycetes; order Kitasatosporales; family Streptomycetaceae; genus Streptomyces; species Streptomyces sp. NBC_00536. The sequence continues at coordinate 2,476,429 of NZ_CP107819.1, forward strand.
GAGGGGGCTTCGGCGGTGCCGTTCGCGGTGCAGCCGGGGCAGATGCTGATGCCGGAGAGCTGCGCGGTGGCGCTGCGGATCGGCGAGCCGGGCGTGGGCGCCGCCGCGGGTGCGGCCGGGATCGCGCTGTGGCGCCCGGCGGACCGGCACGTGTTCCGGCTCGGGGCGCCCACGGGCTGGGTCGGTACCGGGCTGTGGTCGCGCGAGGGGCGGCTGCGGCTGCCGTACGCGACCCCGTCCGTCCCGTGCGGTGTGGTGAGCCTGGGGCTGCCGCAGAGCCCGCCGCCGCGGGTGCGGCTGGAACCGGAGCCGGTGCCCGCCGCCGCGCAGCGGCCCGTACCGCTCCAGCAGGCGCCGCTGCGGTAGCAGCCCCTTCCAGCGACCCTTCCAGTAACCGTCGCTGACCGTCCGTCATATCGCGCCGGAGGGGTGTTCCGTGCGCCCGTTTATATGATAGGTAAGTTTCCTAACATAAGCGGAGCGCACCAACTCCCCCCTGGAGGCGTCGTGTTCACCCCCAATTTCCGCAGCCGCAGCACTGGTTCGCGTCGTACGAGGCTGGCCGTCGGCGCCCTGCTCGGTGCGGCGGTCCTCGCCGTACCGGTCGCGGCGCACGCCGCACCCGCCACCGCCCCGGCAGCCGTCGCCCCCCACACGGCGGCCGCCTTCGGCGCCAGGGCGACCGGCCTCGACGACCCGGCGAAGAAGGACGTCGCGATGCAGATCGTCTCCAGCGCGGAGAACTCCTCGCTGGACTGGAAGGCGCAGTACAAGTACATCGAGGACATAGGCGACGGGCGCGGCTACACGGCCGGGATCATCGGCTTCTGTTCCGGCACCGGCGACATGCTCGACCTCGTCGAGTACTACACGAGCGTCAAGCCGGACAACGTCCTCGCCAAGTACCTGCCCGCCCTGCGCAAGGTCAACGGCAGCGAGTCGCACAGCGGCCTCGGCTCGAACTTCACCAGGGACTGGGCGAAGGCGGCCACCGACGCCACCTTCAGGCAGGCCCAGGACCACGAGCGGGACCGGGTGTACTTCAACCCGGCCGTCAGCCAGGGCAAGTCGGACGGGGTGGGCGCGCTCGGCCAGTTCGCCTACTACGACGCCATCGTCATGCACGGCGACGGCAGCGACTCCACCAGCTTCCGCAACATCCGCAAGCGCGCCCTGGGCAAGGCCAAGCCCCCGGCCCAGGGCGGCAACGAGACCACCTGGCTCAACGCCTTCCTCGACGCCCGCGTGTGGGCGATGAAGCAGGAGGAGGCGCACAGCGACACCAGCCGCGTGGACACCGCGCAGCGCGTCTGGCTCAAGAAGGGCAACCTCGCCCTGAACACCCCGCTGGACTGGAAGGTCTACGGGGACTCGTACCACATCGGCTAATCCTGAAGGCCTGAACGGAACGGTCCGTACGACTTCAAGCTGGCGGCGATCCCCGCGGTGATCGCCGTCAGCGTGCCGAAGATGACCGTCAGCCCCACGGCGACGCCGTTGCTCTTCTCGAAGCCGAGGACGAACTCGGCCTGAGCACCGAAGGTGACGGTGCCCTGCAGCGGCCCCAACAGGAAGATCGACACGACGTACAGCAGGCACAGCGCGCACAGGCTCCACGCGCCGGAAATCCTGCGGCCGAACGTGAACCGCGCCGGGACCAGCAGCAACCCGGCGCCGATGACGCCGCCGAGCACGTTTTCCCACACCAGGCCGGACCAGCGACCATTCTGCCCGCTGGCGTGGACGACGTTGTAGAGCGCGAACCAGACGAGCGGGCAGGCGGTGAGCAGCGCGAGGATGCCGGCGGTCACCGCCGCGGTGGCATGTGCGCTCGGCCTGGGCGTCGGCGGCTCCGGCACCGGCCCCGGCGGGGTGTCGACGCGCGTCGGTGTGTAGGCGGCCGCACCAGTCCGCGCCACCCCTTCCAGCGCCGCCAGCGCCTGCGCCGCCCCTGCGCGCTGTGCCGGATCCTTCGTCAGCAGCGCCGCGAGGACCGCCCCCAGCCCCTCCGCGCGCAGTGCGGGGCGCGGCATCCCGGTGACCACGGCGATGCACAGCGCGGTGAACGTCTCGGCGCTGAACGGGGGTACCCCCTCCACCGCGCAGTACAGCGTCGCCCCGAGCGACCACAAGTCCGTCGCGGGCGCGGGGGGCTGGCCGGAGAGCTGCTCGGGGGCCATGTAGGCCGGCGTGCCGATGAGCGTGCCGGTGTGCGTGAGCGCCGTCGTGGAATCCACCAAGTGCGCGATGCCGAAGTCAGTGATGATCACCCGGTCGTCCATCAGCAGGACGTTGTCCGGCTTGAGGTCACGGTGGATGATCCCGGCCGCGTGGGCGCGGCCGAGCGCGCGCAGGATCGCCGCACCGATCTCCGCGACCCTTCGCGCCGGCAGCCCACCGCTCTGCTCGATCGCCGTGGCCAGGGACATTCCGGCTACGTACTCCATGACGATCACGGGTGCGCCCGCGTGCTCGACCACGTCGTGCACGGTGATGATCCCGGGATGGTTCAACCGCGCGGCCGCGCGCGCCTCGCGCAGGACGCGCTGGAGCAGGACCTCGCGCTGATCGGCGGTGATTCCCTGCGGGAACACCACCTCCTTCACGGCGACATCCCGCCCGAGCGTTTCGTCCCGGCCCCGCCACACGCGGCCCATGCCACCCTGCCCGATCAGCTCCACGCGCCGGTACCGGCCGCCGATCAATTCCCCGCCTGTTTCCGCCACATCGGACACTCTAGGCGCCACCGGGCCGTACTAATCGTGCTTGAGGCCGAGCACCTCGGACGCCGCGAAGGTCTCGTTCGCGGGCCGGGCGTCGTAGTGCGGGGTGAGGACCTCGTCCAGTTCCTCGTAGGAGAAGGCCTCCTTCGTGGTGTCGAACTTCGCGGCCACCTTGGGCCGTTCCATCACGACCACGATCCCGCCGTGCACCACGAACAGCTGCCCGTTCGCCTTCGCCGAGGCGGGCGAGGCCAGGTAGCCCACCAGCGGGGATACGTGCTCGGGCGCCAGCGCGTCGAGCTTGCCCTCCTCCGGGACCTGGAAGCCCGCGAAGACGTCCTCCGTCATCCGGGTACGGGCCCGCGGGCAGATGGCGTTGGCCGTGACCCCGTACTTGCCCAGCGCCAGCGCGGTCGAGGTGGTGAGCCCGACGATGCCGCCCTTGGCCGCCGCGTAGTTCGGCTGGCCCGCGGAGCCGCCGAGGAAGGCCTCGGAGGAGGTGTTGATGATCCGGCCGTAGACCGGGCCGCCCGCCGCCTTCGAACGCTCCCGCCAGTGCACGGACGCGAAGTGGGTGGTGTTGAAGTGGCCCTTGAGGTGGACCCGGATCACCGAGTCCCATTCGGCCTCCGACATCGAGAAGACCATCCGGTCGCGCAGGATCCCCGCGTTGTTGACCAGGACGTCGAGCTTGCCGAAGCTGCTGATCGCCAGCTCGACCAGCTCCCCGGCCTGCTCGAAGTCGGCCACGTCACCGAGGTGCGCCACCGCCTGCCCGCCCGCCGCGCGGATCTCGGCCGCGACCTCCTCGGCCGGGGCGGCCGAGGCCTCGCCGGAGCCGTCGCGGCCCGGCTGGCCGAAGTCGTTGACGACCACGCTCGCGCCGAGGCGGGCGAGTTCGAGCGCTTCGGCGCGCCCGAGCCCACGCCCGGCGCCGGTGACGATCGCGGAAAGTCCCTCTAGGGGGAGCGACATGGTGCGAGTTCCTCTCGGAATCCGAATGGAGCCGGTCAGAGTTCGATGCAGGTGCGCAGGGCGACACCCGTCCGCATCTGGTCGAGCGCGTCGTTGACCTCCGCCAGCCGCACCCGGTGGGTGATCAGGCCCGCCAGGTCCACCCGGCCGGCCCGCCAGAGGTTGATGGTCCGCTCGTAGGAGCGCAGGACGTCCCCGCCGCCGTACATCGAGGGCAGGATCTTCTTCTCGTCGAAGAACAGCGAGAACATGTTGATCGAGTAGTTGTCGTCGAGCGCGCCCGCACCGACGACCACGACCGAGCCGCCGCGCCGGGTCATCTCGTAGGCCGTCTGCGTGGTCTGGGACTTGCCGACCACCTCGAAGACGTAGTCGAAGCCCTCACCGGCGGTGATCCGGTTCTTGGCGTCGCCGAAGGCCTCCGGCGCGACCGCCTCGGTCGCACCGAACCGCAGGGCCGCCTCGCGCCGGGACGCGACCGGGTCCACGGCGATGATCTGCGCCGCGCCCTGCACCTTGGCGCCCTGGATGACGGAGATGCCGACGCCGCCGCAGCCGATGACGGCGACCGAGGAACCGGCCTCCACCTTGGCCGTGTTGATGGCCGCGCCGAGTCCGGTGGTCACGCCGCAGCCGATCAGGGCGGCGATGTCGAAGGGGACGTCGTCGGGGATCGGTACCGCGCAGCCCGCCGGGACCACCATCTCCTCGGCGAAGGTGCCGGTGCCGGCGAAGCCGAAGATGTCGCTGTCGCCGCGCCGGAAGTTGGGGGTGGCGACGTTCCCGAACGCCTCCAGACAGAGATGGCCCTGGCCGCGCTTGCAGGACGGGCAGTGGCCGCAGGGCGGCAGCCAGCAGACCAGCACCCGGTCGCCGATCTTGTGGCTGGTGACCCCGTCACCGACGTCCACGACCTCGCCCGAACCCTCGTGACCGGGGATGAAGGGGGCGGGCTGCGGCAGCACCCCGCTCATCGCGGAGAGGTCGGAGTGGCACAGGCCGGTGGCCTTGATGCGGATCTTCACCTTGCCGGGGCCGAAGCCCACGGCCTCCATGTCCTCGACGACTTCGAGCTTGTCCTGGCCTATCTGGCTCTGGAGTGCTGCGCGCACGGTGCGGCTCCTCTGCTCGTTCTGCTGGTTCTGTCGCTCGTACTTCGTTACGCGTGCTCGACGACGGTGTCGGCGAGGACCGGCGCGTCGTCCCGTTCGGCGGCGGTCACGGACACCAGGACCCGCCCCGGCTCCTGCCACATCCGGATGCGCAGCGTCTCGCCCGGGAAGACGATCCCGGCGAAGCGCGTGCGGTAGGCGCGCACCCGGGTCACGTCCCCGCCCAGGACCGTGTCGACCACGGCCTTGAGGGTCATTCCGTACGAGCACAGCCCGTGCAGGATCGGCCGGTCGAAGCCGGCCAGCTTGGCGAACTCGGGGTCGGCGTGCAGCGGGTTCCAGTCGCCGGAGAGGCGGTACAGCAGCGCCTGCTCCTCGCGGATCCGCCGCTCCTCGACCCGGTCGGGCGCGCGCTCGGGCGCCTCGCCGCGGACGGAGGGCCCTCGCTCGCCGCCGAAGCCGCCCTCGCCGCGGACGAAGAGCTGGGCGTCGCTGGTCCACAGCGGGCCGTCGGCGTCGGCGACCTCGGAGCGCAGCACGATGACGGCCGCCTTCCCCTTGTCGTAGACGGCGGCGACCTTGGAGGTGGAGGTGGCCCGCCCCTTCACGGGGATCGGCCGGTGCAGCTCGATGGAGTGGCCGCCGTGCAGTACGGCGGCCAGGTCGACCTGGATCCCGGGCGCGGCAAGGCCTCCGAGCATGGCCATGCCCGCGCCCGCGACGGTGGCGAAGCTGGGCAGGACGTGCAGCTTGGATTCCAGGGTGTAGCGCAGCTCGTCGGGGTCGGTGGCCGGGAGGCCGGCGCCGAGGCCGAGGTGGTAGAGCTGGATGTCCTTGTGGTCCCAGCCGATCTCCCCCACGCGGGGGTCGGCGGCGAGGGCCTTGGCGGCATCGATCGGCATTGAGGATGCTGCTCCTTGTTCGTAGTCCACGAAGTGGAAGACCTCGGTGCGACCGTCCGCACCGTCGGCCACACCGAGGTCGTATGCGGGTCGACCCAGAACCCGTTCTAGAACGCGTTCTAGGAACCGATGAAGGAATGTATAACGCACGCCCGAGCACTTGGGAAGGCTCCTGACCAAGCGTCAGTTTCCATGCTGTCCGGGTGTGTTCTACGCCGCCACGCGCATCCGGCGGCCCTACTCTGACCCGGTGAACGAAATGCCCCGGGAGCACCGGACCGCCAAGTCCCTGCGGGTCCTGCTGGTCCCGCCGGACCCGGCCCTGGCCCTGCGGCTCGGCCTCCAGCCGGACATCGAGGTGGTGGCCGGGGCCACGGCCCGCCCGGCGGTGGCCCTGGTCCAGACCCCGGACGCGGTGGCCGCCGTCCACGAGGACGACCCGGAGTGCGCGGTCCTGGTCGTGACGGGCTCGGCCCACCCCGGCCTCCTGGACACCACCCTCGCCGCGGGCGCGGCAGGCCTGATCCTCCGCGACGTCCCGATCGAAGACCTGGCCGACTCCATCCGCCGAGCCTCCATGGGCGAAACGGTCATCGACCCATCCCTTGTTTAAGCCCCGCCGGCGTTTGAGGCGCCCCCGGAGGGCCCACTACCTGCGCAGCAGCGTCACCACAGCGGCCCCACCCAGCCCAATGTTGTGCGCCAGCCCGACGCTCGCCCCCGGCACCTGCCGAGCCCCGGCCTCCCCCCTCAACTGCCACACCAACTCCGCCGCTTGCGCCAGCCCAGTCGCCCCCAGCGGATGCCCCTTCGAGATCAGCCCCCCGGACGGGTTGACCACCCACCGCCCCCCATAGGTCGTAGCCCCGCTCTCCACCAGCTTCCCCGAAGCCCCGTCCTCGCACATCCCGAGCGCCTCATACGTCAGCAGCTCATTCACCGAGAAGCAGTCGTGCAGCTCGATGACGTCCACGTCCTCGATGCCGAGCCCGGAGCGCTCGTACACCTGCCGCGCCGCGGCCGCCGTCATCGGCTTGCCGACCACGTCGATGCACGACCCCGACGCGAAGGACTCCCCCGTGTCCGTGGTCATCGACTGCGCCACGATCTCGACGGCCTTCTCCCCCAGCCCGTGCGCCTCCACGAACCGCTCGGAGACGACCAGCGCGGCCGCCGCCCCGTCCGAGGTGGGCGAGCACTGGAGCTTGGTCAGCGGCCGGTGGATGGTCTTCGCGGCGAGGATCTCCTCCACCGTGTAGACGTCCTGGAACTGCGCGTTCGGGTTGTTCGCCGAGTGCCGGTGATTCTTCGCGCCCACCGCCGCGAGCTGCGCCTCGGTGGTCCCGTACCGCTCCATGTGCTCGCGCGCCGCGTTCCCGAAGATCTGCGCGGTCGGCGGGGTCATCTCGAAGCCGTGCCCGGCGGCCATGACCCCGTAGTGCCGGGCCACCGGCGAGGTGCTGAAGTCGCCACCGTCCGCCCCGCCCCCCAGCGCCCCCCGCTTCATCTTCTCGAAGCCGAGCGCGAGCACGCAGTCGTTGAGGCCGCCCTCGACGAACTGCCGGGCCATCATCAGCGCGGTCGAGCCGGTCGCGCAGTTGTTGTTCACGTTGTAGACGGGGACCCCGCTCAGGCCCAGTTCGTACGCGGCCCGCTGGCCGGCGGTGGAGGCCTGGAAGCAGTACCCCACCGGGACCTGCTCGACCAGCCCGTAGTCCACGCCCGCGTCGGCGAGCGCCGCGCTCCCGGCTTCCTTGACCATGTCCCAGTACTGCCAGTCCCGCGACTCCGGCTTCTCGAACTTCGTCATGCCGACGCCCACGATGTACGACTTCATTCGCTGACTCCTAGTCCCTTGAATCGGTGGTCAGTCCTGGTCAGTCCCTGGGAAGGCCGAGAATCCGCTCGGCGACGACATTGAGCTGCACCTGCGTGGTGCCCCCGGCGATGGTCAGGCAGCGCGACATGAGCATCCCGTGCACCGCCCGCGCCCCCACCCCCTCGCGCACCGCGCCCGCCGGGCCGAGCAGTTCGAGCGTCAGCTCGGCGGTCCGCTGCTGGTGCGGGGTCTGGACGAGTTTGCGTACGGAGGCACCCGCGCCCGGCTCCAGCCCGGACACCTGCTGGAGGGTGGTGCGCAGCCCGATGCAGGCCAGGGCGTGCGCCTCGGCGGCGAGCGCGCCGATCCGCGCCCTGCCCGCGCCGTCGAGGTCGACGGAGCGGGCGATGAGCGCTTCGAGGCCGGTGTCGAAGGTCATCTGGTCGGCCATGTGGACGCGTTCGTTGCCGAGGGTGTTGCGGGCGACCTTCCAGCCGCCGTCGGCCGCGCCGACCAGCGCGTCGGCGGGGAGTTCGACGTCGTCGAAGTACACCTCGTTGAAGAGGGCCTCGCCGGTGATCTCCTTGAGGGGGCGTACGTCGATCCCGCGCGCCTGCTTCATGTCGACGATGAAGTAGCCGAGCCCCTTGTGCTTGGGCGCGTCCGGGTCGGTGCGGGCGAGCAGGATCCCGAAGTCGGCGCTGTGCGCGGAACTCGTCCACACCTTCTGTCCGTTGACCCTCCAGGTGCCGTCCTCGCCCCGCTCCGCCCGGGTCCGCAGCGAGGCGAGGTCGGAGCCCGCGCCCGGCTCCGAGAAGAGCTGGCACCAGGTCATGTCCCCGCGCAGGGTGGGCAGCAGATACCGCTCCCGCTGCTCGGGGGTCCCGTAGGCGAGCAGCGAGGGCACGACCCAGGTGGCGATGCCGAGGTCGGCGAGCTTGATCCCGGCCTCCTTCAGCTCCTGCTGGACGACGAGCTGCTCGACGGGGCCCGCGCCGAGGCCGTAGGGCGGGGGCAGGTAGGGGGCGGCGTAGCCGGTGGGGGCCAGGACCCGGCGGGCGGCGGCGGGGTCGAGGCCGCGCGCGTCCGCGAGGGCGGTACGGGCCCGCGCGCGGTGCCGCTCGGCCGCGGCCGGGAGTTCCAGGCGCAGTTCGCGCCGGGCGCCGTCGGCCGCGAGCCGCACGGCCCGCACCCGGTGGCCGTCGCCGGAGCCGAGGAGCTGGCGCGCGACCAGGGCGCGGCGCAGGTAGATGTGGGCGTCGTGCTCCCAGGTGAAGCCGATCCCGCCGAGCACCTGGATGCAGTCCTTGGCGCAGCTGTAGGCGGCGTCCAGGGCCGTCCCGGCGGCGAGGGCCGCGGCGAGGGACCGTACGTCGGGGTCCTCGTCCATCGCCTGGGCCGCGTCCCAGGCCAGCGCGCGGGCCTGCTCCAGCCGCACCAGCATGTCGGCGCACAGGTGCTTGATCCCCTGGAACTGCCCGATGGGCCGCCCGAACTGCTCGCGCACCTTGGCGTATTCGGCGGCGGTGTGCAGCGCCCAGGCGGCGGTGCCGCAGGCGTCGGCGGCGAAGAGCGCGCAGGCCGCGTCCCGCACGAGGGCCGCCTCCAGCGGCAGCAGCCGCCCGGGCGGTACGGAGACCCCGCGCGCCCGCACCTCGGCGGTCGGCCGGGTCGGGTCGGCGCTCTCGTGGGTGCGGATGTCGAGGGCGGCGGCGTCCACCGCGAACCACAGGGTGCCGTGCGCGGCCTCGGCGGCCAGCACGACCAGATCGGCCTCACCCGCGCCGAGCACCGGGGGCGCGGTCCCGTCGAGCAGGTGCCCGCCGCCCTCGACGGCCACGGCGGTCAGGGTCCCGGGCCCCAGCGCGACGGCCCCGACCCGCCCGTCCAGCGGCTCGGCCCCGGCCCGCTGGAGGAGTACGGACGCCAGCGCGCTCGGCAGGAACGGCCCGGGCAGCGCCCCCCGGGCGGCCTCCTCGACCACGACGGCGAGGTCGAGGAGGGTGCCGCCCTCCAGGTGCGGCTCCAGCAGCCCGGATGCGACGAGCGCGTCCCAGTGGGCGGGGCGCGCTCCGGTCTGCGGTGCGGTGTCGAGCAGCTTGCGCACTTCCTCGGGCGGCACGGCGCGCGCCACCCAGCCGCGCATCGCGTCGGCCAACTCCCGCTGTTCCTGTGTGATTCCGATGCCCATGCGCGGCAGAGTAGAACACGTTCCATTCTGACGGAAGGTCAGAAATGAAACGTGTTCTCACCTTGTCGTTCAACCGGCCCGGGTTCAGGCGGTGCCGAGCGGGTTGAGGACGGTGAAGCGCCAGCCGCCGTCGGTGTCTTGGCGGGCGATGTTCGCGGTGGTGCCGGTCGGAGCGATCCGTTCGCCGCCGGGGCCGTCGATCTCCAGGGTCCAGTCGGTGACCAGGAGGGCGGTTCCTGCGCCGATGAGCGTGTGCCGCTTGACGTTTGTCAGCCTGCCGCGGGCTGCGACGGTTCCGCCGATCTCCGCACGCAGCGCCTCGGCGCCGGTGATGTGCTCGCCGGCCACCGTGCGCATGCCCGCGCCCGGGGCGAACAGGGCCAGCACGCCGTCGACATCGCCGGCGTTCAGCGCGTCCTGGAAGAGGATCGGCAGGTTCGCGGGGTCGGTGATGACAGGGGACATGATGAAAGGTCCTTAACTTCACGAAGGGGTGGTGGTGACGGCTTTCGGTGCAGCGCCGGGTGTGGCGCCCGCCGTTCGGCCGTGACACCACAGTGCCTCCGCGACGGTCCCAAGGGCGAGGTAAGGTGCGGACCCGTGATGGTCGAAAGTGGACAGCGTGATGTCATCGACATCGCCTACGACAATCCTGACCGGTTGCACACCGGTGTCGAGGTGCTGACTTTCGATGCGCTGAAGGCGCGCTTGAAGCGTTCAGTCGTCCGTCGGCCGAGCCGTCTCGACTTTCACCAGATCATGCTCGTACGCGGCGGCGAGGGCACTGCGATGGTCGATTTCGCCGCACACCCCTGTGTCCGTGGCACGCTGCTGCACCTGCGGCCCGGACAGGTGCAGCGCCTGCCTTCCGGCGCGGACGGCCACCCCGCGGACCTCGACGCCGTTCTGCTGCTGTTCACTGCCGACTTCCAGCCGTCTGTGCCCGCGACACGCGAGGTGATCGACGGATTCGGCCCCGTCGCATGGCGCCTACAGCCCGACGAGTTCGACGCCTTCGACCACGCCGTGACGGAGATGGACGCGGAATACAGGACGCTGCGAGAGGAGCGGCCCCCCGGCACGACAGCGCCCGCCGATACACACGTCGAACTCACCGGAGCGTTGCTTCGCCAACTCCTCGGTGCGCTGCTCATCCGCACGGCGCGCCTCCCGGACCCGGCCGGACGCCCCGTCCCCGCTACGCCCGGCGCCGAGGTCTACCTCGCCTTCCGACGGGAGCTGGAACGCTCCTTCGCCACCACGCGCTCCATCGAGGACTACGCCGCGCGGCTGGGTTACGCCCCCCGAACTCTGACGCGCGCGTGCCTGGCGGCCACCGGCCGCAGCGCCAAGCAGCTCGCCAACGCCCGCGTCACCCTGCAAGCGCAGAGGCTGCTCGCCCACACCGACCTGCCCATGGCCGCGATCGGCCAAGCGCTGGGCTTCACCGAGGCCACCAACTTCGGCAAGTTCTTCACCCGCGTGACCGGCCACACCCCGGGCGCCTTCCGCCGTGCTCAGCACGCCGGTTACGCCCCGAGCGCGTCCAGTCCGTCCACGATGCCCTGCAGGTAGGCCCGCCAGGATGGCGCGGCCACCTCCGGAGGCGGCCCTGCGCAGTCCACGTCGATCACCTGCCCCACCGTCCCGCCGACCAGCGGCGACATGTCCACGGCCCAGTACTCGCTGTCGCCGTTGTCGATGAGCGGGATCCATCCCCGGTACCAGGAATTGCCCTGACGCACGGGGTGGCCGTTGCGCTTGTGCCACTCACAGCCGCAGTCCTCGGGGCCATCGTGCTCGCACGAGGTGTCGATGCTTCCCATCAACCCCTCGTACAGGCCGCCGATTTCTTCCAACGTCAGCAGTTCGCCTACGTACCATTCCTGCCCGGCGACGCGCGGCATGGGGCCGCCGTTGTGCAGCAGGTACGAGGCACGCAGATCCTCTGAGAACCGCACTCCCATCCGCTCCTCCGCCGCTCGGATCTCGCCCTCGGCCGCGCCGGGCGCAAGCCCTTCCGGCACCCGAGGCGCGAGCCGCACCCACACATCCTCCATCGAATTCATGCGCGAGAGGGTATGGCACCGCCCCGCCGCCTTCGCACTCTCACCACGTGTTCAGCGCTGGTAGGGGTACCCGTCTCCGTGCGCGGGTCCCACGTTGTGCTGGATCCCGTTCGGATCGCTCCGGGTGAAGAACGACGGGTCCAGGCCGCCGCCGCAGATCTGACTGGTGGTCCCGCCCGGATCCACGGCCGCCGCGCTCACGTTGATGCGGGTGCCTCCGTTGGTCACCGACACCACCCTGGCCGTGAACTCGCAGTGGCCCACCTGGGTGTCGGCGATCAGCCGGACTCCCCCGGACCGGGAGATGGTCACCGTGTCGGGCTGGCCGAAGTTGAACTGGCCCGCGTAGCTCCAGGAGCCCACGAAGTACGAGGGGACCGCGCCCGTGTCGGAGGAGCCCCCGCCGCTCGGCGAACCGGAGCCGGAGCCGCCGGGCGTCGCGCCCGAGCCCCCGGCCGGGGATCCCCCGGCGGCAGCGCCTCCACCGGCCGCCGCGCCGGAGCCCTTGGTCGGGTCGGTGCCCGTACCCCCGGCTCCGCCGCCCGGGTTGCCCGAGCCACCCCCGGGCGCGCCCCCCGCCGCCGCGCCACCTTGAACGGCACCGCCCTGGGCCCCACCCTGAGCCGCGCCGCCCTGCGCTGCCCCGCCGACCTGCCCCGGCGGCTGCCCCGGCTGCTGGCCGGGGACGGACGGGCTCGGGGAACCGGGCGCACCGGGGGTCGGCGTACCGCCACCGGCCCCGGAAGGCGATCCGCCCACCCCACCGGGCACCACGGGAGCGCTCGCCGCCGGGGGCGAGGCGTGCTGGCCTCCCCCTCCGCCGCTGCCGAAGGGCTGGACCAGCGCCACCGTGCCGCCGCCGACCGTGAACACGAGGACCGCCGGCACGGCGATGGTCCAGCGCCGCCGAGAGCGCCGCTCACCCCCGGAAGCGGTGCTCCCGCCCACGGGCCCGACCAGCGGACCGGCGGCCGAATCGGCCACAGGAGCTACCACCAACCCACCGGCCCCGTCCTTCTTCCGCAGATCGACCGTCGCCCGGTCGGTGGCCGGCCCGGCCTCCTCCCGCACGGGCGGCGCCGCCTCCGCGTCGAGCAGCCGCGCCGCCTGCTGGGCCAGGCGCGCCACCACCTTGGGCGGCAGCCACGCCCCACCGGACGTCGCCGGACGCACCCGCTCCGGATCCTCCAGCAGCTCCGCCACACCGGGCCGCTCGTCCACGCCCTTGGTCAGGCAGCGGCCGATGAACGCGCGCAGGGCCTCGTCCTCGACCGCCTCCAGCGCGGGCTCGCCCTCCACGATCTGGAACATCACGGCGTGCTGGTTGCTGGCTCCGTGCCCGAACGGCAGCTTGCCCGTGGCCGCGTACACCAGCACACACCCCAGGGTGAACACATCGCTCTTCGCCCCCGCGCGCTGCCCGCGCACCTGCTCGGGCGACATGAAACCGGGCGAGCCCACGACCATGCCGGTGCTGGTCAGCAGCGACTCGACGGAGGTCTCCAGCGCGCGCGAGATCCCGAAGTCGATGACGCGGACGCCCTCGACCGTCAGCATCACGTTCGACGGCTTGAGGTCGCGGTGCACGATCCCCACCGAGTGGATGTCCTTCAGCGCGCGCAACAGCCCGTCGGCGAGCGCGTGCACGGAATCCACCGGCAAGGGGCCGTGCCGCCGCACGATCTGCTCCAGCGAGAGCCCGGGAACGTACCCCGTGGCCACCCACGGCCGGTCGGCGTCGGGGTCCGAATCGAGCACGGGCGCGGTGTACTCCTCGCCGACCTTCCGGGCGGCGTCGATCTCGCGCCGGAAGCGGGCCCGGAACTGCGCGTTCGAGACGTGCTCCTCGTGCACCACCTTGACCGCGACCGTACGTCCGCTCTCGGACCGGGCCAGGAACACCCGCCCCATGCCCCCGGCCCCGAGCCGCCCGAGCAGCAGGTACGGCCCGATCCTGCTCGGGTCCCCGGCCGCGAGCGGCTTTATGCCCCCGTCGACGTTGTCGTCCTCACTCAGCGCAATGCCCATGCTGCCCGTCCCCCGGTGATCCCCTGTGGTGGCCCGGACCGGCCTGGCCGCCGGTCGAACCCGCATCAGGGTAAAGGCAGTTACGTTCAGGTTGAAGCTAGCCGGGACGGCACAGAAGGGTTCCGGCCGAGGCCGGAAATGGCCCCGGCCGCACGTGCGCCGGTATCGGGACCACGAGCAGACCTGCCGTCAGCTTGATCCTTGACTCAGTGCACGTCGTACTTCGCCGACAACGAGGAGGGGTAGTCGCGGGGGTGGCTGTAGCAGTCGACGAACTCGCTCTCGCCGTGGTCAGTTTCCTTGTGAACCTCCCCTTCGACACATCCGCTGGACTCCTCGACGGGTGCTTCCGCCGAGAACCAGGAGTCCACTTCGGCGTCAGCCTGAGCAGGACCCGCAAACAGCCCGACAAGGCTGGCGGCCCCCAGGGCGGCGATGGCTACTTTCCTGAGCACTGTGTCTCCCTTGCATCGGCAGCGTTACTCTTCCGCCTCGGCAAACGAGCCCGTGATCAACAAGCAGCGGGTACAGGTCGTCAGCAACTCAAAGGAGTGCTGCCGGGCTCACGGTGCAAGCGGGCAGCCCGGGTTCTCGGAGTCCCGCAGGATGAAGGCAAGGGCCGCCCCCCGCCGACGGCCTCCGCTAGATTCCTGCCGTGGACTCGCTCACCGTCGAAGATCCGACGTACATAGGCCCTTACCGCCTCATAGCCCGGCTGGGCGCGGGCGGCATGGGCCTGGTCTATCTCGGCCGCGACGAGGTCGGCCGTACGGTCGCCGTCAAGGTCGTGCAGGCCGAGTACGCCGCCCATCCCGAGTTCCGCAAACGCTTCGCCCGTGAGGTGGCGGCGGCCCGGCGGGTGGGCGGCAGTTGGACGGCGGACGTCCTTGATGCGGACACCGACGCCGGGGTGGCGGTGCCGTGGGTGGCCACGCAGTACATCGCGGGCCCCGACCTGACCACGGTCGTCGCCCGGGACTTCGGCCCGCTGCCCGAGCACTCGGTCCGCGTCCTCGCCAACCGCCTGGCCCTCGCCCTGCAAGCCGTGCACGCGGCGGGCCTGATCCACCGCGACCTCAAACCGTCCAACGTCCTGGTCACCGTGGACGGACCCCGCGTCATCGACTTCGGCATCGCCCGGGCGATGGACAGCCTCAGCGGCGACAGCCTGCACACCCGCACCGGCATGCTGATCGGCTCACCCGGCTTCATGTCACCGGAACAGGTCCGCGGCCTCCCCCTCACCCCCGCCAGCGACGTCTTCTGCCTCGGCGCCGTCCTCGTCTACGCCGCCACCGGACGCCTCCTCTTCGGCGCCACCGACACCGGCCTCAACGCCCACCTCTTCCGCATCGCCGAGGAAGACCCCGACCTCACCGGCGTACCGGACTCCCTCCTCCCACTCGTACGCGCCTGCCTGGCCAAGGACCCGGCCCAGCGGCCCACCCCGGCCCAGATCGCCGAACACACCGCCGGGGACGGGGGAGGAGTCTGGCTCCCGGGCGAGGTCCTGGCCCAACTGGGTCGGCACGCCGCCCAACTGCTGGACTACGTTCCGGCGGCGCGGCCCGAGGCACCGGCCGAGGTACGGGCCGCCGCGGCGCCCGCCTACATCCCGACCGCCCGAGACCGCGGCACCCCCGCCCCGTCGCCCTACCGCCGGTGGAACCTCGCCGTGATCGCCCTGGCACAACTGGCGGTGCTGCTCGGTGCGGGGGACACAAGGTCCTTCCTCGTCGGCCGGGTCACCCCGGAATTCATCACCTGCTTCGCGGTCCCCTTCGGGGCGCTGCTACTCCTCGGCGGCCACATCGTCGACCGCGTGGGAGGAAAACGGACGCTGGTCACGGGCCTGGCGGGACTCGCGATGGCCGCCACGCTCAGCGGCACGACCGGCGCCCTCGCCTCCGAGCTGCCGCTGCTCCTGGCCCGCCTCCTGCAAGGCGCTTCCGGCGCCCTGGTCACCGCGGCGGCGCTGGCCCTGGTGAGCACCGGCTTCCCCGAACCGAAGGAACGGATCAGGGCCTTCGGGATCTACGCCACGGTCAGCCTCGCCGGGCCGGTGCTGGGACTACTGATGGCCCAGTGGATGAACTGGGGGTCGCTCCTGGTGATCGTCACGCCCCTCGCTCTGATCGCCCTTGCCGGAACACGCGTCCTCCCGTATGACCGCCCGGACCGCCCCGACACCCGCTTCGACCTGCCTGGCGTCCTACTCGGCGCCCTCGGGACCGGCGGCCTCGTCTACGGCTCCCTCAGGGTGTCGGGGAACTGGAGCGCCTCACCGGCGGAGAACTGGGGCGACCCCCTGGTGGTGGCGCCGCTCTCCGGGGGCGTCGTCCTGTTCCTGGCCTTCCTGTGGTGGCAGAGCAGCGCATCGGCGCCGCTCCTCCCGGCGTACGTCCTCAAGAACCGCACCTGGCTCGGCGGCTTCCTCGCCCTGCTTCTCGCCGGGACCGGCGTACCGGCCCTGGCCAAGCTACCGATGGCGGTCTTCAACCCCTTCGCGCACGAGACCAAATTCACCATGCTGGCCGTGGTCGCCGGGCTCGTCATCGGCTCCACGCAGGTCTCCCCCCGCCTGCTGCGGCGCGGTGTGACACCCCGCGTCCTCGTCGTGACGGGTCTGGCGATCACAATGCTCGGCCTGACGATGGCTATCTTCCAGGTCACGTCTGGCAACGCATACCCGACCCTGCTCCCCTTCATGATCCTCGCGGGCCTCGGCATGGGCCTGGCGTTCATGCCGGTCTTTGCCACCGCGACGGCCTCCGCCTTCCCCCAGCACACAGGCGCAGCCTCGGCCGCCGTCATCGCGGCGCAGCTCGTGGGTGCGGGGATCGGCACGGCATTGGCCAACAGCCTTCCGTCGATGCCCTGGTGGGCGGTCGCCTGCCTGCTCGTCGCAGCCCTGACCGCCCACCTGACGATGCCATCCGAGGCCCCAGCCGCTCGCCGCGGCTAGGGCCTGGGCCTGTCCGTCAGAGCCCGCGCACGAACTCCGCGAAGGCGGCCGGGCTCACGGTGAAGGCGGGCAGCCAATCTGCCGATGAGGGAGCCCGTATAGAGGATGATGCTGCCGAGTCCAGTCGGATCGCTCCACACTCTGGTGACGTGAATCACTTGACTCGCTCCCCGCCCTAAAGGGCGAGGCTTCCAGCCTGGGTCGTTGGACCCTTCTGGCGGCTTCCTGCTTCAACGCGCTGAGCCGGGGCCTTCGCCCTGGTCTTACCGACGCTCTGCGAGGCGTTTAGCCTGTCCGCCCGTCCGGCGGCCAGGATGTTGCATGCTGCATTGATGTCCCGGTCGTGGACGGCCCCGCACTCCTGACAGGTCCACTCCCGGACCGACAGAGGTTTGGGGCCGTCTTTGGCTCCGCAGACCGAGCAGATCTGGGAGGTCGGTTCGAAGCGGCCAATCTTGCCGAAGTGTCGGCCGTACTTGGCGGCCTTGTACTTGAGCATGTTGACGAAACTGGACCATCCGGCGTCGTGGACTGACTTGGCCAGGCGCGTCCGGCCCATGGCCGACACCGCGAGATCTTCCACGTACACCGCTTGGTTCTCGCGGATGATCTTCGTGGAAAGCTTGTGGTGCCAGTCCCGGCGCCGGTCGGCGACCTTCGCGTGCCAACGTGCGACCTCTACGCGGGCCTTCGCCCGGTTGTTACTGCCCTTCTCCTTGCGGCTCAGATTCTTCTGCGCCCGCCTCAGTTTCTTCTCCGCCCGGCGCAAGAACCGGGGAGAGCGGACCTTCAGCCCATCTGAGAGGACCGCGAAGTGCGAGAGGCCAAGATCCAGCCCCACCTCGGTCTCCAGCTCGGGGAGGATCACAGGTTCAGTGTCCACGACGAAGCTCAGGAAGTATCGGCCCGAAGAGTCCTTGACCACAGTCATGGACGTCGGGGGCGTCGGCAGACGTCGTGACCACTTCACCTTAAGCTTGCCGACCTTGGCCACGTACACCGTGCCGTCACCCTGGAGGGAAAAGGCATTGGTGTTGAGCCGGACCGACTGGCGGGCGTCCTTCTTCGACTTGAACCGGGGCGGCCCAACCTTGCGTCCCCGACGCGCGCCCTCGACCGAATCAAAGAAGTTCTTGTACGCGGTATCGAGATCGCGGAGGGACTGCTGGAGGACGACCGATGACACCTGCCCCAGCCACGCCCGTTCTTCGGTGCGCTTGGCCTGGGTGATGTGGACCTTGGAAAGCTCGGCTGACTTCACGTAGGGGAGCCCTGCCGCCTGCGCTTCCTTCCGCGCTCGCAGGCAGTCGTTCCACACCACGCGTGCACACCCGAACGCCTGGGCCAGCGCGGTGCGCTGGGTGGCATTGGGGTAAGCCCGATAGGAGTAGCGGAGCTGCACGACCGAGATCGTACGACGCTTGATCCCGCGATCGTCTACGTCAGCTTCGAAACCTGCCGAAAGAGTCGCACCTCTCGTCCAAATTCCCAGCAACTGACCACTCTGAGACCGAAGTTGACGGAATCTACCGGATGGGCTTCACCGTCGGTGAGCATTCCGCCGGCTGCGCGGTGGTGATCCTGCTGCGGCCGAAGGGGCTGCGGGTGGAGGTGAGCGACGGCTCCGCCTCTCCCCCGCGCCCGGCGGCCGACCCGGCGCCGCTGGCCGACGGCGGGCGGGGGCTGCTGCTGGTCGAGGCCGTCACCGACCGCTGGGGCACGTACGCGACCGCCACCGGCAAGACGGTGTGGTTCGAGTGCGACCACCCGGCCCGCCGCAGGTCACCGCGCGGGACCCGGCCATGGCGTCCTACCGGGCAGTAGGGCAGCATGGGCCGCCACCCGCCCCGTAGGGCCAGTACCGCACCACCACCTGGAGGAACACCATGGCCAGCCCCAAGCCGGAGACCCTCGCCGCCTTCGAGGCGGCCAAGGGGTTCATGCCCGTACGGGAGGGCCTCGCGCTGTACGCGGCGGCCGCCGAAGCCGCCGGGCTGGGGCTGCCACTGCTGGAGGTGGGCACGTACTGCGGGCGCTCCACGATCCTGCTCGCCGACGCGGCCCGCGAGGCCGGTGTGAGCGCGATCACCGTGGACCACCACCGGGGCAGCGAGGAGCAGCAGCCGGGCTGGGAGTACCACGACCCGACGGTCGTGGACCCGGAGGTCGGGCTCATGGACACGCTCCCCACCTTCCGCCGGACCCTGCACAAGGCGGGTCTGGAGGAGCACGTGATCGCGATCGTCGGCCGGTCCCCGCGGGTCGCGGCGGCCTGGGGAGGCCCGCTCGGCCTGGTCTTCATCGACGGCGGGCACACCGACGAGCACGCCACCGGGGACTACGAGGGCTGGGCCCCGCACGTCGCGCCCGGCGGGACGCTGGTCATCCACGACGTCTTCCCGGACCCGGCGGACGGCGGGCAGGCGCCGTACCGGATCTACCTGCGCGCGCTGGCGTCGGGGGCCTTCGAGGAGGTTTCCGTGACGGATTCCCTGCGCGTCCTGCGCCGCACCGGAACCGGTATCTGACCAGGGCCTGACCCGGGGCTGACCAGGCATGACGGGACTCCATCCGGGCGTGCGCCCGGCCCTCGGATGGGTCAGGGTCCGGACGCGGGCCTGGCCCACGGTCTAGCATCGCCGACGTGCCGTACGACGACAGTGCCCCGCAGCCCGAGTCCGCCTCTTCGGTCAGCCCTGACCGGCCGTGGTTCACGCGCCGGTCCACGCTGGCCGTGGCCATCGCCGCGATCGCGCCGCTCTGCCTCGCCGGGTGGGTGCTGGTGGAGGTGACGACCGGGGCCGGCGCCGACGACGGCCGGCCCCCGGCCGCCGCGCAGCCGCCGGCCGCCCCGCCCTCCTCGCAGCCGCGCCCGCAGGGCAGCGCCTCTGCCTCCGCGAGCGCTTCCCCCTCGGCCTCCGC
This sequence comes from Streptomyces sp. NBC_00536, assembly GCF_036346295.1. NCBI lineage: Bacteria > Bacillati > Actinomycetota > Actinomycetes > Kitasatosporales > Streptomycetaceae > Streptomyces > Streptomyces sp. NBC_00536. The sequence goes on from NZ_CP107819.1 coordinate 2,496,135, forward strand.
TTCCGCTTCCGCCTCCCCGGGCCAGTCCACGGCGGCGGCTCCCGCCAAGGGCCCGCTGGCCGGACGTACCGTGGTCATCGACCCGGGACACAACGCGGGCAACTTCAAGCACACGAGCGAGATCGACAAGCAGGTCGACATCGGCACGGGCCGCAAGGAGTGCGACACCACCGGGACGACCACCAACGCCGGTTATCTGGAAGCCGACTTCACCCTCGACGTCTCCAAGCGGCTGGGCGCGATCCTCGAAGCCAAGGGCATCAAGGTGGTGTTCACGCACCAGGCCCCCGACCGGCCGTTCGGCCCGTGCATCGACGAGCGGGCCCGGATCGGCAACGCCGCGAACGCGGACGCGGTGGTCTCGGTCCACGCCGACGGCGTCGCCGAGGGCAACCGCGGCTTCCACGTGATCCTCCCGGCGAAGGTCAAGGGCGGGGCCGCGGACACCGCGAACATCGTCGGCCCGTCGCGCGAACTGGGCGAACGGATCGCCGGGAACTTCACCCGGACCACCGGCTCGGCCCCCTCCAACTACGTGGGCGGCGGCACCGGTCTGGTCGTCCGCGACGACCTCGGCGGCCTCAACCTGTCCACGCGCCCCAAGGTGTTCATCGAATGCGGCAACATGCGTGACGCCAAGGACGCGGCGCTGCTGAACAGTCCGGAGTGGCGCGAGAAGGCGGCCCAGGGCATCGCGAACGGAATCGTCGGCTTCCTCGGCGGGTAGGAGAAGGGGCCGGGTACGGCCCCTGACCCCTCGGGCGCGCGAAACGTCCGTACGATGGTGCCCGCCCGCCCCGCTCCCGCACACGGACCGCGGCACCGTCGAGACGACGAGACGACCGAGACCGAGAAGGACACACATCCAAGTGAACATCCGCTCCCTCACTAGAGGCGACGGCGTGGTGATCGGAGCAGCGGTGCTGCTGTTCATCGCCTCGTTCCTCAACTTCTACTCCGTCGACTGTGCCGGGATCGCGGCCTGCGAGTCCCGCATCCCGAACGCGTGGGACACGGACCGGCTGGGCATCGTCCTCCCCTCGGTCTTCCTGACGGGCATCGCCGCCGCGGCCCTGATCATCACCACCCGGCTGCTGCCCGCGGGCCGCAAGGTCGCCGGGCACGGCCTGGACGTCTGGGGCACCGGTCTCGCCGTCGCCACCGCCTGGTCCGCGCTGTGGGCGCTGATCGTCACCCCGCCCAACGCCGGGCTGGGCGCCGGTGCCGTGATCGCGTTCCTGGCGGCGCTCGCGCTCGCCGTCGTCGCCGTCGGCGGTCCGAAGATCCCCGCGCTCGCGGTCGGGCTCGTGCCCGAGCCGAAGCCGGCGGCCGTCCCGCCGTACGGTGGCCAGCCGCAGCCGGGCGCCGGGTACGGGTACCCGGGCGTCCAGGGCCAGCAGCCCACGCCGTACGGAACCACCCCGCAGCCCGCGCCGCCGTACTCCGGCCACGGCGCCCCGGCGGCCCCGCAGGACGCGCAGCCTCCGGCCGCGGCCGCTCCCGCCCCGGCTCCCTCCGCCGATTTCACCCCGTTCTGGTTCGCGGTGCCGGTGGCCCGTCCCCTCTTCGGTGAGGACGGCTCGCCCACCCCGATCGCCGAACTGGCCCCGGGTACCTGGTACCTGGCGGTGGACCAGCGCGGTCCGGCCGCCCTGGTGGCCCAGACCCAGGACGGCCGCCGCGGCGTGCTGAACGACACGACGGGCATCCAGCGCGGCTGACCCGCCCCGCGCCCCCGTACGGCCAACGACCCCCCGCCCTTCCGGGCGGGGGGTCGTTGCCTTACAGTCACCTGACACTTCGTCAGATACGGGATACGGCTTCGCGGAGGGACGGCACACCACATGCGCCTAGGACTCGCACTCGGCTACTGGGGTCGCGGCCCCAACCCGGCCCACCTCGACCTCGCCACAGAGGCCGAGAACCTCGGCTACCACTCCGTCTGGACCGCCGAAGCCTGGGGATCGGACGCCTTCACCCCCCTGACCTGGATCGCCGCGCACACCACCCGGATCCGGCTCGGCACCGCCATCGCACAGATGGCCGCCCGCACCCCCACCGCCACCGCCATGCACGCGCTCACCCTGGACCACCTCTCGGGTGGCCGGATGATGCTCGGCCTCGGCCTCTCCGGCCCGCAGGTCGTCGAGGGCTGGTACGGCCGCCCCTTCCCCGCCAGTCCGCTGACCGCCACCCGCGAGTACGTCGACGTCATCCGCCAAGTGCTGCGCCGCGAGGCCCCGGTAACCCTGGACGGCCGCTTCCACACCCACCCCTACCGCGGCCCCGACGGCACGGGCATCGGCAAGCCCCTCCGCCCCATCACCCACCCCCTCCGCGCGGACCTCCCCCTCCTCCTGGGCGCCGAGGGCCCGAAGAACATCGCCCAGACCACCCGGATCGCGGACGGCTGGCTCCCCCTGTACTGGTCCCCCACCCGCACCGACGTCTATCAGGCCTCCCTGGCCACCCTCCCCGAGAACTTCATGATCGCGCCGATGGCCCGCGCCCACGTCTGCGACGACGTCGCCGAGGGACTCCTCCCGGTCAAGGCCATGCTCGGCTTCTACATAGGCGGCATGGGCCACGCGGCCCGCAACTTCCACGCCGACCTGATGTCCCGCATGGGCTACGAGGAGGAAGCCCACCGCATCCAGACCCTCTTCCTGGCAGGCCACAAACACGAAGCCATACAAGCCGTCCCGGACGCCTTCGCGGACGAGATCTCCCTGATCGGCCCCCGCGAACGCATCGCGGAACGCCTCGACCTCTGGCGCAAGGGCCCAGTAACCGACCTCCTCCTCACCGCCCCGGACCCCCACACCCTCCGAGTCCTGGCAGACCTGAACACCTGACACCACCCATGGCACCAACGTGGCGCCACCCCGACCCGCCATTCCAGCTCGCCGACACCCGAGGCACCCAATCCAGCCCCACCCCCCAGCCTCGCCGCCGCTTGAGGCTCCGCTCCGACCCCGCCATTCCAGCTCGCCGACACCCGAGGCACCCAATCCAGCCCCACCCCCCAGCCTCGCCGCCGCTTGAGGCACCGCTCCGACCCCGCCATTCCAGCCCCGCCGGCGTTTGAGGCGCCCCCGGAGGGCCCACTAAGGGCCAGCGCCCCCTCCACCCCAGCCCACCATCCAGCTTCACTGACGCCCGAGGCGCCCACTCCAGCCCTGCCTCCGCTTGAGGCGCCCGCTCCCAGCCCCGCCGGCGTTTGAGGCGCCCCCGGAGGGCTCACCCAGCGCCAGCGCCCCCTCAACCGCAACCCCCACACCCCCGCAACACCCCATGGCGCCACCCGGCGCCAACTTGGCACCACAAAAGCTAGCCATGGCGCCACCCATGTGCCATGCTTCATCCATGGACCTCACGCCCTACGTCGACCACCTCCGGAACGAACTCGCCGTAGCCGCCGAAGCCGGCGGCACAGAAGCCCGCGCCCTCGCCGAACGGCTCACCGCTCCGCTGGAGTCGGCCGCCCGGCTGACCCTGCTGAACGCCCTGTCCGCCGCCATGGGCGAGGTAACCCAGGACCTCGCCCCCGGCTCGGTCGACGTACGGCTGCGCGGCCTCGACCCCGAGTTCGTAGTGACCGCCCCCCCGGCCGCCGAGCCATTCGCCTACGAAGCCACCGCGCCCCAGCACACGGCCCCGGCAACGGCAACGGCACCCACCGCAACCCCAAGCGGCGGCGACGGCCCCGACGAAGGCGGCACAGCCCGCATCAACTTCCGCCTCCCCGCGCACCTCAAGAACCGCGTCGAAGACGCCGCCGGCCAGGAGGTCCTCTCGGTCAACGCCTGGCTGGTCAGAGCCGTGGCCGCCGCCCTCGAACCGGCCGCCCCCACCGGCCCCGCCCCGGCCGCCCAGGGCTTCACGACCTCCCCAGCCCGCTCCCGCGGCCAGCAGGGCTTCACAGGCTGGGTCCGCTAACGCCACCGCGACACGCACCCGCACACGCACCCACCCCCCTCTCCACACACCCCGAGCCAAGAGGACGGCACAGCCATGTCCGAATTCCAGATCACCCACCACTCCGAGACCTTCGAGACCCCCGAGCCGATCTCCGCCACCGTCGAGTTCGACATCGGCAGCATCCGCGTCACGGCCTCCAAGCGCACGGACACCGTGGTCGAGGTCCGCCCGAGCAACCCGGGCGAGGATGCCGACGTACGCGCGGCCCAGCAGACCAAGATCAGCTATTCGGCCGGGCAACTGCTCGTGAAGGGACCCCGCAAACGCTCCCTCTTCGGCAAGAGCGGCTCCCTCGACATCGTCCTCGCCCTGCCCGCCGGTTCCAACCTGCGCGGCGACTGCCCGATGGCGGACTTCCTCTGCTCCGGCCCGCTCGGGCAGGCCCGGATCAAGACCTCGCTCGGCGACCTCCGCATCGAGGAGGCGGCCGCCGTGAACCTCGCCACCGGCCACGGCAACACGCACGTCGAGACCGTCACCGGGAATGCCGAGCTGTCCGGATCGGGCCGGATCAGCGCCGACACCATCGGCGGCGCCGCGACCGTCAAGAACTCCAACGGCGATATCGCCCTCGGTGAGGTCCACGGCGAGCTGAAGGCCACCACGTCCAACGGCTCCGTCTCGGTCGGCGCCGCGCACGCCGGGGTCGAGGCCAAGTCGGCGAACGGCCACATCCGGATCGGCGAGGTGGCGCGCGGCCAGGTCACGCTCCAGACCGCCGCCGGGAACATCTCGGTCGGCATCGCCCGGTCCACCGCCGCCTGGCTCGATGTGAACACCCGAGTCGGCAGCGTGCGCAACGGCCTCAGCGCCGCCGACGGCCCCACCGCCACGGACGAGACCGTCGAGGTCCGCGCCCGCAGCGGCGTAGGCAACATCGACATCCACCGCGCCTGACCCACGCCCCACCCCCACGCACTCCCCCACCCACCACCCACCCACCACCCACTCACCCACCGGCAAAGGAGCAGAGACCGCCATGACCACAGCCGTCGCGACCGCGACCGGGTCCACCGCCCTCACATCGCCCGCGATCAGCGTCACGGGCCTGACCAAGTCCTACGGCGACAAGAAGGTGCTGGACGGCATAGATCTGCACGTCGCCCCCGGCACGGTCTTCGCCCTGCTCGGGCCGAACGGCGCGGGCAAGACCACCACCGTGCAGATCCTCACCACCCTCATCCCGGCGGACTCCGGCGAGGTCCACGTCGGCGGCCACGACCTGGCCCGCGAGGCCGCCGCCATCCGCAGCGTCATCGGCGTGACCGGCCAGTTCTCGGCGGTGGACAACCTCCTCACCGCCGAGGAGAACCTGATCCTGATGGCCGACCTGCTGCACCTCGGCCGCCGGGAGGGCAGGCGGCGCGCCGCCGATCTGCTCTCCCGCTTCGACCTGACCGAGGCCGCCCGCAAGCCCGTCTCCACCTTCTCCGGCGGCATGCGGCGCAAGCTCGACCTGGCGATGACCCTGGTCGGCGACCCGCGCGTCATCTTCCTCGACGAGCCGACGACCGGGCTCGACCCGCGCAGCCGCCGCACCATGTGGGAGATCATCCGGAATCTGGTGACCGAGCAGGGCGTCACGATCCTCCTCACCACCCAGTATCTGGACGAGGCCGATGAACTCGCCGACCGGATCGCCGTCCTCGACCACGGGAAGCTGGTCGCCGAGGGCACCGCCGAGGAGCTGAAGCGCCGCATACCCGGCAGCCACATCCGCCTGCGGTTCGCCACACCGGCCGAACTCGACGCGGCCTCCGCGCTCTTCGCCCCCCTCGCCCTCGACCGCGAGGCGCTCACCCTGGACCTCCCCGGCGACGGCAGCCCGGACACCCTGCGGGCCGTCCTGGACATCCTGGAGCACGCCTCCGTCCGGGCCGAGGACCTCTCGATCCACACCCCCGACCTCGACGACGTCTTCCTCACCCTCACCGGCCCGAAGCGGGAGAACGCGCGATGACCACCCTGGCCCATTCCGTCAGCGACTCGGCGACGATGCTGCGGCGCAATCTCAGGCACGCCCTGCGCTATCCGTCGATGACCATCTCCGTGGCCGTCATGCCGGTGATGATGCTGCTCCTGTTCAACTACGTGTTCGGCGGCGCCCTCGGCACCGGAACCGGCTCGGAGCACTACATCGACTACATCGCCCCCGGCATCATCCTGATGTCCGCGACCGCCGGCGCGGTGGCCACGGCCGTCGGGGTCTGCGTCGACATGACCGAAGGCATCGTCAACCGGTTCCGTACGATGCCGATATCCCGGGCGTCGTTCCTGACCGGGCACGTCGTGGGCGGCGTGATCCAGACCCTGATCAGCGTCGCGCTGGTGACCGGCATATCGCTGCTCATGGGCTTCCGGCCGTCCGCCGGCGCCGTCGAGTGGCTGGCCGTGGGCGGTCTGCTGACCGGGCTCGTCCTCGCCCTCACCTGGCTGGCCGCCGCGATGGGGCTGGTCGCCAAGACCCCCGAGACCGCGAGCAACATGCCGATGCCGCTGACGTTCCTGCCGCTGCTCGGCAGCGCGATCGTACCGACCGACTCGATGCCGACGGGGCTGCGCTGGTTCGCCGAGTACCAGCCCTTCACCCCGCTCATCGAGACCCTGCGCGGACTGCTGATGGGCACCCCGATCGGGCACAACGGGATCCTGGCCGCCGGCTGGTGCGCGGGGCTGGCCCTGGTCGGGTACCTGTGGGCCCGGTCCGTCTTCAACCGGGACACGACGCGCTGATGCTCCCGTACGCACCACGTGGTGAGGACCCGCCGGTCGCCCGGCGGGTCCTCACCATGTCGCGCGTCCGGCGTCCCGGGGCTCAGCCGCCCAGCTGGGAGAGGCTCGGAACCTTGTCCGTGACCGGGGCGCCCGCGCTCTTGCCCGCGTCCTTGACCCCATTGATCATCTTCTCGAAGGAGCCGATGTCCGCGTCGCTCGCGTCGCCCTTGCGGAGCTTGCTGCCGAGGCCCTTGAGGGAGTCGATGCCCGCGGTGAGCGGACCCACCGCCTTCGACAGCAGCGGATCGCCCTTGGCGTTGTCGGCCGCGGCCTTCAGCCGGTTGTAGGCGAAGGCTCCCGCCAGGCCCGCCTTGACCAGCGCGAACTTGCGGCCGCTCGCGCCCTTCTTGAACTTGCCCGCGCGGTACGGCTTGATGATCCACTGGTAGGTGGCACCGGCCGCGAGCCCCGCGTTGGCGACGAAGCGCGTCTTGGCGAACTTCTGCTTCTCCGCCTGCGTGGACGGGCTGGGCGAAGGCGCCGCGTCGGCGATGGCCAGGGCCTCCTCGGCCGCGTCGGCCTCCAGGGCGGCCGGGGCCCCGCGGACCGGGACGTCCGCGCTGACGTCCGTACTCCGGTCGCTCCGGTCACCGCCGCCGCCGCAGGCGGTGGCGCCCCCGGCGAGGAGCGCGGTGGACAGGGCCAGCGCCGTGAGGCCACGGCGGAATCGGGCGGTTCTGGGTATGGACACGGTTTCCTCCGGGAATGAGGTGTCCCAGGCAGCCTCACCCCGCCCCACCGACTGCGCTACTTGAGGGACCCGTTCGGGTCCCCTCAGGCGCGGGCCGGTCCCCGTACTAGCAGCAGTCGGGGTCCAGTCCGTCCGGCAGGGCCAAGCCGCCGAAGACGGCCGTGGTCGGCTCGTCCCCGCCCAGCGCGGCCACGGCCAGCAGCAGGGACGCCGCCGTCCAGGTCGTCTGCTCCACGGGCCAGACCTTCCCGTCCTCGAAGACGTACCCGGTCCAGTACATGCCGTTCTCGGCCCGCAGGTGCGTGATCGAGCGCAGGATCTCCAGCGCCCGGTCGGACTCCCCCATCGCCCAGAGCGCGAGCGCGAGTTCACAGCTCTCGCCGCCCGTCACCCACGGATTGGGCAGCACGCAGCGCACGCCCAGGTCCGGTACGACGAACTCGTCCCAGCGCTGCTCGATCCGGGCCTTCGCCTCGGCTCCGGTCAGCGCCCCGCCCAGGACCGGGTAGTACCAGTCCATCGAGTAGTGGTTCTTGTCGAGGAACCGCTCGGGGTGCCGGCGCACGGCGTGCGCGAGCGCGCCCGCCGCCACCTCCCAGTCGGGCTGCGGCTCCTCGCGGCACTCGGCGATCGCGAGCGCGCAGCGCAGCGCCTGGTGGATGGAGGAGGAACCGGTCAGCAGCCCGTCGGCGACCACCGTCCCGTCCGCCTCGCGCTTCCAGCCGATCTGGCCGCCGGGCTGCTGGAGCCCGAGGACGAATTCGACGGCGGCGAAGACGACGGGCCACATCCGGTCGAGGAACGGGTCGTCGCCGGTGGCCAGGTAGTGGTGCCAGACCCCGACCGCTATGTAGGCGGTGAAGTTGGACTCCTTGCCCGCGTCCTGCGGGGCCTCGGTGTCCACGCCTTCGGGGCGGTCGGCGTAGGCGGCGTACCAGGAGCCGTCCTCGTTCTGGTGGGCCGCCAGCCACGCGTACGCCCGCGCGGCGGCCTCGTGCTCGCCCGCCACGTCCAGGGCCATCGCGGCCTCGGTGTGGTCCCACGGGTCGAGGTGGTGACCGCGGAACCACGGGATGGCCCCGTCCGCGCGCTGCGCGGCGAGGATCCCGGCGACGGTCACGGCGGCCTGCTCGGCCGTCAGTACGCCGTCCAGGACGAGGTGCTCGGTGCGCCCGGGCGAGGTCACTTGGCGGCGCCGACGGGCAGGTGGGGCTTGGTCGCGTAGGCCACGAAGCTCTTGCCGATGACCGGGTTGAGGGCCTGCTCGGCGAGCCGGGTCGCGAGGGGCTTCTTCATGATGTCCCAGACCAGGAGCTTGTGGTACGCCTTCACGGGCAGCGCCTTGTCGTTGTCCACGCCGAAGGCGCACTTCAGCCACCAGTACGGCGAGTGCAGGCCGTGCGCGTGGTGCGTGCCGTACGGCTTGAGACCGGCCTGCTCCATCTTCCCGAGCAGCTCGTCGGCCTTGTAGATGCGGATGTGGCCGCCCTCGACCTCGTGGTAGGCGTCGCTGAGCGCCCAGCAGATCTTCTCGGGGCCGTAGCGCGGGACGGTGATGGCGATGCGGCCGCCCGGCTTGAGCACCCGGACCATCTCGGCGAGCACGCCCTTGTCGTCGGGGATGTGCTCCATGACCTCGGAGATGATCACGACGTCGAAGGAGTCGTCGGGGAAGGGCAGCGCGAGCGCGTCGCCCTCCATCGCGGTGGCGGTGGCCCCGGCCGGGGCCTCACCGGCCTCCTTCATGGCCGCGAACCACTTGGCGACCTCGCGGATCTCCTCGCCGTTGCGGTCCACGGCGACCACGTGGGCGCCGCGCCGGTAGCACTCGAAGGCGTGCCGGCCTGCGCCGCAGCCCAGATCGAGCACGCGATCGCCCGCGGCCAGCGGGAACCTGGAGAAATCGACGGTCAGCACGCGGTCCTGCCTTCGCGGTCAAGGTGGGTGGGGGTGGGAGGAGGTGACGGAGGTCATCGACCGGCGCGGGCGGCCCGTTCGATGGCGGCCCGGTAGTGCACCACGGTGCCCTGGGCGGCTCTGGCCCAGGTGAACCGGTCCAGCACCCGCGCGCGCCCGGCGCTGCCGAGGCGGGCCCGCAGCTGCGGATCGCCGAGCAGCCGGCCCAGCGCGGCGGCCAGCGCCCCCGCGTCACCGGGCGGCACGGCGAGGCAGGTCTCGCCGTCGGCGCCCGTCACCTCGGGGATCGCCCCGCCGGTGGTGGCCACCAGCGGGGTGCCGGTGGCCATCGCCTCGGCCGCCGGGAGCGAGAAGCCTTCGTAGAGGGAGGGCACGCAGGCGACCTGCGCGCTGCGCACGAGGTCGACGAGTTCGGTGTCGGTGATGCCCTTGACGAACTGGACCGCGTCTTCGAGCCCGTACTTCTCGATGGCCCGGGCGACCGGCCCGCGCTCGGCGCGCTTGCCGACGACGACGAGGTGCGCGCCGGGCTGCTCGGTGCGCAGCTTGGCGAGCGCCTCCACGAGGTGGACCAGGCCCTTGAGCGGTACGTCCGCACTGGAGGTGGTGACGATCCGGCCCGGGATCTCGGCGACGGACGGGTCCGGCGACCACAGGTCGGTGTCGGCGCCGATGTGCACGACGTGGATGCGGTCGTCCCGGACGCCGAGGTGGTCGGCGATCTCCTGCTGTGAGGAACCGGAGACGGTCAGGACCGTGGGCAGCCGGCGGGCCACCCGGCCCTGCATGCGGGTGAAGCCGTACCAACGGCGCACCGAGAGGCGCTTCTTGCGGTCCTTCGCGGCGGCAAGGTCGAGCTTCCGGTCCACCGTGATCGGGTGGTGGACGGTGGTGACCAGGGGTGCGCCCAGGTCGGCCAACAGGCCGTAGCCCAGGGTCTGGTTGTCGTGGATGACGTCGAACTCGCCGCGCCGGGCCGCCAGGTGGCGGCGGGCCCGCAGCGAGAAGGTCAGGGGTTCGGGGAAGCCACCGGTCCACATGGTGGCGACCTCCAGGGCGTCGATCCAGTCCCGGTACTCATCGCGCTTGGGGGTGCGGAAGGGGTCGGGGCTGCGGTAGAGGTCCAGGCTGGGCAGCTCGGTGAGCGTGGCGCCCGTGTCGAGCACCGGATAGGGCTGCGCGCCGATGACTTCGACGGAGTGCCCCAGGCGGACCAGCTCCCGCGCGAGGTGGCGGACGTAGACGCCCTGGCCACCGCAGAACGGGTTCCCCTTGTAGGTGAGGAGTGCGATGCGCAACGGGCGGTCGCCGTCAGTGGCGGAACCCACGAAAGGGCTCGTCACCATGGCCTCAGCGGTCACTCCCGGCCCCCTTCTCACTGCACTTTCGCCGGAGCGTAACCGCTCGGATAATGTAGAACAAGTTTCAGACTTGATCCGTTGAAGACCATTGAATCTACCGGCCGGAAACCACACCGTAAGAGCCGGAGCAGGTGATTCGCGCCACGGCTGACCCGCCTGCCATGCTGACCACGGAACAGCCTCGGAGCGGTGCGAATGGATACCTCGGAACGCCACGGAACGGGACACATGACAGCGGAAGCCAAGGCCCTCGCCACGCCGGCGTCCCCGCCCCTGACGGAGCGGCAGGAAGCCCGCCGCCGCAGGATCCTGCACGCCAGCGCACAGCTGGCCAGCCGGGGCGGGTTCGACGCGGTCCAGATGCGGGAGGTCGCGGAGTCGTCCAGCGTCGCGCTGGGCACGCTGTACCGGTACTTCCCCTCCAAGGTGCACCTGCTGGTCGCGACCATGCAGGACCAGCTCCAGCACATGCACACCACCCTGCGCAAACGCCCCCCGGTCGCCGACAGCCCGGCCGAAGCCGTCGCGGAAACGCTCATGCGCGCCTTCCGCGCCCTCCAGCGCGAACCGCACCTGGCCGACGCCATGGTGCGCGCCCTGACCTTCGCGGACCGCAGCGTGAGCCCCGAGGTGGACACCGTCTCCCGGCTGACCACGGCGATCATCCTGGACGCGATGGGCCTGGACGCCCCGCCCACGGCCGAACAGCTCTCGGCGGTCCGCGTCATCGAGCACACCTGGCACTCGGCCCTGATCACCTGGCTCTCGGGCCGCGCGTCGATCGCCCAGGTGAAGATCGACATCGAAACGGTCTGCCGCCTGATCGACCTGACGGTCCCGGCCCCGCGGGCGGGGTCGGGGCCCACAGGTTCGGCTGAAACCGGGCGGTAGGAGGGGCCCGGCTGCGCCGGGTGCGGCTTCGCCGCAGAGGCGGTGGCTTCGGGCGTCCGGGGTCAGGGAGGTTCCGGGGGCTGCCCGCCAGTTCAACTGTCTCTTCGCGGTGCCGCGCCCTGTCAAGGGCGCTCCCTGCGGTCGCGTCGCTACGCGATGGCCTACGGCCACCCTTGACAGGGCACGTCCCCACGAAAAGCCAAGAACTGTCGGGCGGCCCCCGGGGGAAGGCATGGGGGACCTGGTCCCATCGGCCACATCTTGATCACCGGCCCAGGGTCTGGGTGAGCCCAAGCCGCGCCCTCCGGGCGAACAGGCAACAGACGACAAGCAACAAGCACGCGGGCAGATCGCTACACAGTTGCGCTCGGGGAGGCGTCTGCGGGCTGTTTGCGCCTGGAACTTCGCTCAGGCCGAAGTGGAGACGGGTCAAGCGGTCGTCCGCCCCAAGATAGGGGCTCCAAAGCGCCACAAAAGGGGCATCTTGGAGGGGTGTTGAGTGTCGGGGGCAGCTTGACCCGACTCCATGCTCGTCCAGCCGAGCTTTCGGCCTTCCCGCACCGTCCACCAGCCCAAAACGGGCCGCAGACGCCGCCCCCAGAGGAGCGCGTAGCGATATAGGTGCGGCTTGTCGCTTGTCCGCCCGGAGGGCGCGGCTTGGCCGCACCCGGGACCGGGCCCGCCCGCTCCCACCCCTGGATCGTGGATCAGGTCCCCCATGCCTTCCCCCGGGGGCCGCCCGACAGTTCTTGGCTTTTCGTGACGGGGTGGTCTGTCAAGGGTGGCCGAAGGCCATCGCGAAGCGACGCGACGAAGGAGCGCCCTTGACAGGCCGCACCGGCACGAAGAGACAGTTGAACTGGCGGGCAGCCCCCGGAACCTCCCCGACCCCGGACGCTCGGAACGAACCCCCCGCGGCGCAGCCGCGCCCCGGCGCCAGCCGGGTTACTCCTCCGGTGGGAACACCAGCTCCCCGCTCCCCGCCAAGGTGATCGTGATGGCCTCGACCGGGCAGCCCTCGGCCGCTGTGAGGACCGGTTCGCTGGCGTCCGTATCCGGCGTGCTCGGGTGGGACTGGCGGGCCGAGTCCAGGGTGAAGCCCGTGGGGGCATGGTTCACGCACATGCCCGATCCGATGCAGACACCTCTGTCCACCTCTACGTGCCAGCGGTCCCCCATCACTCCCCACCTTCGGTGACCGGCGCCTGGTACCCGCCCGGCAGGCAGATCATCTTCGCTTCCAGGTACTCGCTCAGGCCCTCCGGGCCGAACTCACGGCCCAGACCACTGTTCTTGTAGCCGCCGAACGGGCCGAGCATGTCCAGGCTGAAGGTGTTCACGTTGAAGACGCCCGTGCGGATCCGGCGGCCGAAGTCGATGCCGTGCTCGACGTCGCCGGTCCAGACGCTGCCGCTCAGGCCGAACTCCGAGTCGTTGGCGATCCGTACGGCATCGGCCTCGTCGCCGTACGGGATCAGGCAGACGACCGGTCCGAAGATCTCCTCGCGGGCGATCCTCATGGAGTTGTCGACGTCCCCGAAGAGCGTCGGCTCGACGTACCAGCCCTGGTCCATGCCCGCCGGGCGCCCGCCGCCGGTGAGGATCTTGGCGCCCTCCTCCTGGCCGATCTTGATGTAGTCGAAGGAGCGCTGCTGCTGCCGCTTGGCCACCAGCGGGCCGAGCTGGGTCGCCGGGTCCAGCGGGTCGCCGACGACCAGGGCCCCGGCTGCCGCGGCGAGGGCCTCGGCGATCTCGTCGTAGCGGCTGCGGGGGGCCAGTACGCGGGTCTGGGCCACGCACGCCTGTCCGTTGTTCATCCAGGCGGCCGGGACGATCCCGGCGATGGTGCTCTCCAGGTCGGCGTCCGGGAGGATCACGGCGGCGGACTTGCCGCCGAGTTCCAGGGTGACCCGGGTGAGGTTGCGGGCGGCGACCTCCATGACGCGCTTGCCCGCCGCGACGGAGCCGGTGAAGGCGACCTTGTCGATCCCCGGGTGCCCGACCAGGTACTCGCTGACCTCGCGGTCGGCGGGCAGGATCGACAGCACGCCCTCCGGCAGCCCGGCCTCGCGGGCGATGTCGGCGAGGATGTACGAGTCGAGCGGCGCTTCCGGTGACGGCTTGAGGATGACGGTGCAGCCGCTCAGCAGCGCGGGCGCCAGTTTCGCCGCGGCCACGAACTGCGGGACGTTCCAGGGGATGACGGCCGCGACCACGCCCACCGGCTCGCGCCGGACCAGGATCGGACTGAGCGCTCCCTGGCGGTGCTCCTCGTACGGGAAGGCGCGGGCGACCGTGATGGCGGCGTCGTAGACCATCATCGGGCCGAGCGCCTGGGCGAGCACGCTCCAGGAGTACGGCGATCCGTTCTGGGAGCTGATCGAGCGGGCGATCTCCTCGTGCCGGACGGCGATCGCGTCCTTGATCCGGGCGACGACCTCGATCCGCTCGTCCAGGGACATGCGGGGCCAGGGGCCTTCGTCGAAGGCCTTGCGGGCGACGGCGACGGCGCGGTCGACGTCCGCCCGGGAGGCGTGCGGTACGCGGCCGATGACCTGCTCGGTGTGGGGCGAGACGATGTCGATGGTGTCGCTGCCCAGCGGGTCGGTCCATTCGCCGCCGATGAACAGCTTTCCGTGTTCCACGAGCTCGGTCATGGCTGATGCCTCCTGCGGTTCAGAACCGGATGCCAGAACTGATACCAGTTCTAGTTCCAGGAGTCCACGGCGCGGACAGAACACCGCCCGGAGGGCGGGGAGAGATCGGCAACGGATCCGACGACTGGTCAGGAAGCCGCGAAGATGGTCGACTTGGGCTACTACTGGAACAAGTTCTTGTCAGTGAGTCTGAGGGAGTCTGGGGGCCAGCACATGCCGGCAGAAACGGCAGGAACAGCGGGAGCAGGGGGAGCCGGGGGAACAGCGGGAGCAGGGGGAACAGCGGGAGCGACGCAGCCCCCCGATGTCACCGATCACGGCGGTGGCGTCTGGGGCATTAAGGTCCCCATCCCCGACAATCCGCTCGGCCACACCCTCGTCCACGTCGTCGAGACCGGCCGTGGTCCCGTCCTCGTCGACACCGGATGGGACGACCCCGACTCCTGGGACACCCTCGTCGCCGGGCTCGGCGCACTCGGCATCCCGATCGCCGACGTCCACGGCGTGGTCATCACCCACCACCACCCCGACCACCACGGCCTGTCCGGCCGGGTGCGGGAGGCCTCCGGGGCCTGGATCGCGATGCACGCCGCCGACACCGAGGTCGTCGTGCGCACCCGCGGCTCCGACCCGGGCGTCTGGCTCGACTACATGAGCGGGAAACTGCTCGCCGCGGGCGCCCCCGACGAGCACATCGCCCCGCTGCGCGCCGCCCGCGAGAGCGGCCGCATGCGCACCCTGCCCGGCATGCACGCGGCGGTCCCGGACCGCGAGATCGTCCCCGGCGAGCTGCTCCCGCTGGCCGGGCGCAGGCTGCGCGCGATCTGGACCCCGGGCCACACCCCCGGGCACGTCTGCCTGCACCTGGAGGAGGAGCACCCCGCGCACCTCCCCGGCAACGGCCGCCTCTTCTCCGGTGACCACCTGCTGCCCGGCATCTCCCCGCACATCGGGCTGTACGAGGCCCCCGAGGACCTGATGGCCACCGACCCCCTCGGCGACTACCTCGACTCCCTCGAACGCATCGGCCGCCTCGAACCGGCCGAGGTGCTCCCGGCCCACCAGCACGCCTTCACCGACGCTCCGGCCCGGGTCCGCGAGCTGCTGGCGCACCACGAGGAGCGCCTGGTGGGCCTGTGGGAGCTGCTCGCGCGGCCGTTGACCCCGTGGGAGCTGGCCGAGCGGATGGAGTGGAACCGCCCCTGGGCGCAGATCCCGTACGGCTCCCGCAACATCGCCGTGTCGGAGGCCGAGGCGCACCTGCGGCGGCTGGTGAAGCAGGGGCGCGCCGAGGCCGTTCCGGGCAGCGACCCGGTGACGTACCGGGCCCTGTGACGCGTGCTGTGACGCGCGCTGCGAACGGGAGCGGGAGGCGCGCGACGCGAGGAAGCGGAGGCGGTCGGCAAGGTGGCCGGTAAGGGGCGCACCAGCCCGCCGCCACCCGGTGCGCGGGCCGCGGGCCGGTAGAGTGACCGGGTCGTCAACACTTCCGTACGGGGGGAAGCCGGTGCGAATCCGGCGCTGACCCGCAACCGTGTCCCGCCCCGGCACCGCCGGGCGGGGAGCCGGATTGCCCCGTGGCGGAGGTGCGCGGCTCGCGCCGCCGGGTCCTCCGGTGGCCGGCACCGTCGAGGTAAACGGAGCCGGAGCCCGGTACTCCCCGTGCCTGCCTCCCGTTCCCCTGCAGGAGAGGCACCCGCCCCACCATGAACGTCCGCCGTAGCGCCGCCACGCTCGCCGCCTCCGCCGTGCTCTGCGTGGGCGCCGCTCCCGCCGCCCTCGCCGCCCCCTCGCCGTCACCGGCTCCCGTGATCCCCTCCGGGCTGTTCGGCAAGAACGACCCGACCTACGACGGCGTCTGGCGCCAGTCCTTCGCCCTGCTCGCGCAGCAGACGGTCGGCGTGCGGCCCGCGCCGCAGGCCGTCGAGTGGCTGACCGGCCAGCAGTGCGCGGACGGTGCCTTCGCCGCGTTCCGCGCGGATGCGGGTGCGGCCTGCGACGCGAAGACGCTGCGCGACACGAACGCCACCGCCGTCGCGGTGCAGGCCCTGAAGGCGCTGGGCGGCCATGACGAGGCCGTCAAGAAGGGCGCCGGCTGGCTGAAGTCCGTACAGAACGAGGACGGCGGCTGGGCCTACAACCCGGGCAGCCCGAGCGAGGGCAGCTCCACGCCCGTCGTGATCAGCGCGCTGGTCGCGGCCGGGGAGAACCCGGCCGAGGTGAAGTCGAAGGCGGGCAAGTCGGCCTCCGAGGCGCTCCTCTCCTTCCAGCTGGGCTGCTCGGCCGAGCCCGCCGCCGACCGCGGCGCCTTCGGCTACCTGCCGCAGGACGGCAAGCTCGACGCGAACGCCGACGCCTCGGCCGCCGCGGTGCTCGCCGCGCTCGGCAAGGGCCCGGTCGTGGCCCCGGCCGCCGCGGACACCCCCGCCGCGGCGCTGGAGTGCCCGGCCGGGGCGAAGGACCCGGCGGCCGCCGCCCAGGGCGCGGCCGGATATCTGGCCGAGGCCCTCAAGAAGGACGGTCACCTGACCGTGAAGACCCCGGGCTCCGACGCGGTCACCCCGGACGTCGGCAACACCGCCGACGCCGTGATCGCGCTGGCCGCCGCCGGGCACAAGCAGTCCGCCGCGGGCGCGCTGGAGTGGCTCAAGGGCAACACCGCCGAGTGGTCCAAGGGCAACCCGGCCGCCCTCGCCACGCTGATCCTGACCGCGCACGCCACGGGCAACGACCCGAAGGCCTTCGGCGGCGCCGACCTGGTGTCCGCGCTGAACGCGACCGGCCCGGCGGACACGGCCACGGCAACCCCGAAGCCGAAGGCATCCGACGCGGGTTCTTCCTCATCCTCGAACGGGAACGTCTGGTGGATCATCGGCGCGGGTGCCGCGGCCGGTGTGGGCATCGGCATCCTGCTGAGCGGCCGCAAGAAGAAGCAGCAGCTGTGATCCGCGGCCGCACCGTACCGTCCGCCCTGTCGCTTCCGGTGGCCTTCGCCATCGCGCTGGGCATGGTGCTGACCCTGCTGAGCGCCGCGCCCGCGCTGGCGGCCGGTTACCGGTACTGGTCCTTCTGGGACGGTACGGGCGGCACGTGGACGTATGCCACCCAGGGCGCCTCCCTGGTCCGGCCCAAGGACGGCTCGGTCCAGGGGTTCCGCTTCGCGGTCAGCCAGGACGCGGCCGACCAGTCGGCGAAGCCGCGCGCCGCCGCCGACTTCGGGGCGATCTGCTCCGGCACGGCCGCGGTCGAGGGCCGCAAGCGGGTCGCCCTGGTCGTCGACTTCGGCGTCCCGGCGGACGCCCCGTCCGGCGAGACCCCGCCGCAGGACGCGCCGCGCACGGCCTGCGCGGTGGTGGCCCCGGACGCGACGGCCGCCGATGCGCTGGCGGAGGTGGCGAAGCCGCTGCGGTACAACAGCTCCGCGCTGCTGTGCGCGATCTCCGGCTATCCGAAGCAGGGCTGCGGTGACCAGGTCGGCGCGGCCGAACCGCACCCATCGGCCTCCGCCTCCGCTTCCGCGTCGTCCGACACCGGAAGCGGCCCCTCCGTGGGCCTGCTGGCAGGCATCGCGGCCGTCATCACCCTGGCCGCGGCCGCCACCTGGCAATCCCGCCGCCGCCGAACCCAGTGACCCACCCGGACGGCCCGGGGGCAGCAAATCCAGCCCGCCCGGCGTTTGAGGGCCCGCCGGAGGCCACACCAGCCGCGGAAGCCGAATCCGGCAGCACGGCCACCGTTGCCTCCGGCGGCGCCTCAAACGCCGGCGAGGCTGGTTTTGGCAGCGCTGAGTGCATCGGCGAGGCTGGTTTTGGCGGCCCGGACCAGGCACATCCAGCCCACCCGGCTGAATCCGGCGCCCCGGGCGCGGCACATCCAGCCGACCAGGCTGATAGGGACCGCCCGGCTGACCTGGGCCGCCCAGGGGCGGAAAACCCAGCCCGCCCGGCGTTTGAGGGCCCGCCGGAGGCGAGCGGGGCGACGTACGCGCGGCCCCCTCGGCGGAAGCGCTGGGAGGCTCCGGCCGCCGCGCGGCGGAACGCGCTGCACGCCGGGGCATGGTGGCTCTGGGCACTCGGCCTCGCCACAGCCGCATCCCGGACCACCAACCCCCTCCTCCTCGGCCTGATCGTCGGCGTCGCCGGTTACGTGGTCGCGGCCCGCCGCACCACCGCCCCCTGGGCCCGTTCGTACGGCGCCTTCGTCAAGCTCGGCCTGGTCGTGATCGGCCTGCGGCTGGTCTTCTCGATGCTGCTGGGCTCCGCCATCCCCGGTTCGCACACCCTCTTCACCCTCCCCGAGATCCCGCTGCCCGCCTGGGCGCAGGGCATCCGGTTCGGCGGCAAGGTCACCGCCGAGCAGCTGGTCTTCGCCTTCTACGACGGCGCCAAGCTCGCCGCCCTCCTCATCTGTGTCGGCGCGGCGAACGCCCTCGCCAATCCGGCCCGGCTGCTGAAGTCGCTGCCCGCCGCCCTGTACGAGGCGGGCGTCGCCGTCGTCGTCGCCATGACCTTCGCGCCGAACATGGTGGCCGATGTGGTCCGGCTGCGGACCGCCCGCCGTCTGCGCGGACGCCCCACGGGCGGGGTGAAGGCGATCCTCCAGATCGGGCTGCCGGTCCTCGAAGGCGCCCTGGAGCGTTCCGTGGCCGTGGCCGCGTCGATGGACGCGCGCGGGTACGGCCGTACCGCCCAGGTCCCGCCCGCCGTCCGGCACACCACCAACGTCCTCACCCTCGGCGGGCTCCTCGGCGTCTGCGCCGGTACGTACGGACTCCTCGCGGCCGAAGGCGCCGGGTACGGCCTGCCCGTCCTCCTCATCGGCCTCGCGCTCGCCCTCGGCGGCCTGCGGCTCGGCGGCCGGCGCAGCGTCCGTACCCGCTACCGCCCCGACCGGTGGGGGGCGCGGGCCTGGCTGGTGTCCGGGTCCGGTGCGGCCGTCGCCGCGCTGATGATCCACGCCGGGTCGCTCGACCCGGAGGGGCTGCGGCCCGGTGTGGTGCCGCTGGTCGCGCCCGGTCTGCCGCTGTGGCCCGCGGCGGCGGTCCTGATCGGCCTGCTCCCCGCCTTCGTGGCCCCCGTCCCCCCGAAGGAGGGCTAGACACGTGATCCGTTTCGAACAGGTGTCCGTCACCTACGACGGCCGGCGTGAGCCGTCGCTCCGGAACGCGGACTTCACCGTCCCCGAGGGCGAGCTGACGCTCCTCGTCGGCCCGTCGGGCGTAGGAAAATCCACTCTCCTCGGCGCGGTGTCCGGGCTGGTCCCGCACTTCACCGGCGGCACCCTGCGCGGCCGGGTCACGGTCGCGGGACGCGACACCCGTACCCACAAGCCGCGCGAGCTGGCCGATGTCGTCGGCACGGTCGGCCAGGACCCGCTCGCACACTTCGTCACGGACGTGGTCGAGGACGAGCTGGCCTACGGCATGGAGTCCCTGGGCCTGGCACCTGCGGTGATGCGGCGCCGGGTGGAGGAGACCCTGGACCTGCTGGGCCTGAACGAACTCCGCGACCGCCCCATCACCACCCTGTCCGGCGGCCAGCAGCAGCGGGTCGCCATCGGCTCGGTCCTGACCACGCACCCGAAGGTCCTCGTCCTCGACGAGCCGACGTCCGCGCTCGACCCGGCGGCGGCCGAGGAGGTCCTGGCCGTCCTGCAACGCCTGGTCCACGACCTCGGCACCACCGTGCTGATGGCGGAGCACCGCCTGGAACGCGTGATCCAGTACGCCGACCAGGTCCTGCTCCTCCCCGCCCCCGGCGCGCCCGCCCTCCTGGGCCCCCCATCCGCCATGATGACCATCTCCCCGGTCCACCCCCCGGTCGTCGCCCTGGGCCGCCTGGCGAACTGGTCCCCCCTCCCCCTCTCCATCCGCGACGCCCGCCGCCAGTCCGCCCCGCTGCGCACCCGACTGTCCGCCCACTCAGCGCAGCCAAACCCAGCCCCGCCGGCGTTTGAGGCGCCGCCGGAGGCAACAGCGGCCACGCTGCCGGATTCGCCGTCCGCGGCTGGTACGGCCTCCGGCGGGCCCTCAAACGCCGGGCAGGCTGAATTTGCCCCCCTGGCGCAGCCACATCCCGCCCCGCCGACCCACTCAGCGCAGCCAAATCCCGCCTCTCCGACCCACTCAGCGCAGCCAAACCCAGCCCCGCCGGCGTTTGAGGCGCTGCCGGAGGCAACAGCGGCCACGCTGCCGGATTCGCCGTCCGCGGCTGGTACGGCCTCCGGCGGGCCCTCAAACGCCGGGCAGGCTGGATTTGCCCCGCCGGCGATTGAGGCGAAGGACCGCGCCCGGGGCCAGCGGCTGCGGCGGGTGTTCCGGCGGGCCGCGGGGGCCGAGGAAGCCACCGGGACCGGGACCGGCGTCGGGACGCGGGCCGCCGAGGCCCCCGTGACCGCCGCCCACCTCGCCGTCCGGCGCGCCCGGACCGAGGTCCTCCACGACATCACCCTCACCCTCGCCCCCGGCGAAACCGTCGCCCTCATGGGCCGCAACGGCGCCGGCAAGTCCACCCTCCTGTCCACCCTCGTCGGCACGGTCGAGCCCGCCTCCGGCCACCTCCGCGTCGGCGGCAAGGCCCCGCACCGCACCCCGCCCGCGGAGATGGTCCGCCGCGTGGGCCTCGTACCGCAGGAGCCCCGGGACCTGCTGTACGCCGACACGGTGGGCGCCGAGTGCGCGGCGGCGGACGCGGACGCCGGGGCCGCGCCGGGCACCTGCCGGGCGCTGGTGTCGGCCCTGCTGCCGGACGTCCCCGACGACACGCACCCCCGTGACCTCTCGGAGGGCCAGCGCCTGGCCCTCGCCCTGTCGCTCGTCCTCACCGGCGGCCCCGCACTGCTGCTCCTGGACGAGCCGACCCGCGGCCTGGACTACGCCGCGAAGGCCCGCCTGATCGGCATCCTGCGGGACCTCGCCGCCCGCGGCCACGCGATCCTCCTGGCCACGCACGACGTGGAGCTGGCGGCCGAGCTGGCGCACCGGGTGGTGATCCTGGCGGGCGGCGAGATCGTCGCGGACGGGCCGACGGCCGAGGTGGTCGTCTCCTCCCCCGCCTTCGCCCCGCAGGTCGCGAAGGTGCTGGCCCCGGGCCACTGGCTCACGGTCTCCCAGGTGGCCGCGGCCCTGGCCGGGCAGGCACCAGAGGGGGAGGGAGCGTGAGCGGCCGCCCCGTCCGGATCGGCCCGCGCGCCGCCGTCGCCCTGGTCCTGGTCACCCTCGTCGGGATCGCCGCCTTCGGCTGGCCGCTGCTCGCGGACCGCCAGTCGGGCCTGGCGCACTCCCAGGACGCCCCGTGGCTGTTCGCCGCCCTGCTGCCGCTGCTCGTCGCCGTCGTGGTCGCGACGATCGCCGACGACGGCATGGACGCGAAGGCGGTGGCGATGCTCGGCGTGCTGGCGGCGGTGGGGGCCGCGCTGCGGCCGCTGGGGGCGGGTACGGCGGGCCTGGAGCCGATGTTCTTCCTGATGGTGCTGAGCGGCCGGGTGCTCGGGCCGGGCTTCGGTTTCGTCCTGGGGTCGGTGACGATGTTCGCGTCGGCGCTGCTCACGGGGGGTGTGGGGCCGTGGATGCCGTTCCAGATGCTGGCGCTGGGCTGGTTCTCGCTGGGCGCCGGGCTGCTGCCGGGCCCGGAGCGGATCCGGGGGCGGGCGGAGCTGGTGATGCTGTCGGCGTACGGCTTCGCCGGGTCCTTCGCGTACGGCACGGTCATGAACCTGCAGGGCTGGGTGATCCTGCAGGGCATGGGCCAGGGGATCTCGTTCCATCCGGGGGATCCGGTGGGGGCGAACCTCGCGCGGTTCCTGGCGTACTGCCTGGCGACCTCGCTGGGCTGGGACCTGGGCCGGGCCGTGCTGACCGTCGTACTGACGATGACGCTGGGCGCCACGCTGCTGAAGGCGCTGCGCCGGGCGACGAGGAAAGCTGCCTTCGACGCCCCTGTTTCCTTCGATTCCGGGGCTGAAAGTGGCCCCGGGCACACCCCCCAAAGGGATACGGGCGCCCACGGAGCGTGAGATCCGGGCCTCTGAGCGGTGACCCGCCCCACAGGACCTTGGTCACATACGGCCCGGAATAGTAGTCCTTAAACGTTCCATATCCACCCGCTCAAACCGGCCCCCACCTGCGCCGATCCCCTCCGCCCCGGAGGGGGGCCGTTCAGCCCCGGCTGCGACCTCCACTAGTAAGAGGGGGTCATTGCCAGGCCCTCGGCGGCCTGGCTAACTGGTGTTGTCGCCAAGGCGGCAGGGGTGCTTCACCCCCCGCCGACGAACCCCCCACCTCCGCGTGAGTGGCTCACGCATGCTTCGGCATGCGAGCGACCGTCCCTGTTCCCTACGGAAGGTTTTCCGTGTCCAACGCTGTCATCCGCCGCATCGCCGCTTCCAAGAAGACCTTCGCCGGTACCGTGCTCGCCCTGGGTGTGGCCGGTTCCATGCTCGCCGCGGTTCCCGCTCAGGCGGCCCCGATGGACGCGAAGTCCATCGCGCAGCAGATGATCAAGGACCCGGCCCAGTACGCGGCGTTCGCCAAGATCGTCTCCCGCGAGAGCGGCTGGGACCACACGGCGACGAACGCTTCTTCCGGTGCGTACGGCCTGGTCCAGGCCCTGCCGGCCTCGAAGATGGCCTCGGCGGGCTCGGACTGGAAGACCAACCCGGCCACCCAGATCAAGTGGGGCCTGGACTACATGAACTCCCGCTACGGCAGCCCGGTCGGCGCGTGGAACTTCTGGTCCGCCCACCACTGGTACTAAGCCGACACCGGCACCAGACGCCGCGCGGAGCGACCGCGTGCGAAGGCCCCGACGGCCGACCTCCCCAGGTCCGGCCGCCGGGGCCTTCTGTTTCCCATCCCACGGGGCACGGAGGCCCACGGGGCTCAGAGGCGCTGGATGATCGTGCCGGTGGCGAGCGCGCCGCCCGCACACATCGTGATCAGCGCGAATTCCTTGTCGCGGCGCTCCAGCTCGTGCAGCGCGGTGGTGATCAGGCGGGCGCCGGTGGCCCCGACGGGGTGGCCGAGCGCGATCGCCCCGCCGTTGACATTGACCTTCTCCATGTCCTGCCCGAAGACCCGCCCCCAGCTGAGGACCACGGAGGCGAAGGCCTCGTTGATCTCGACGAGGTCGATGTCCTTGAGGGACATCCCGGCCTTGCCGAGGACCGCGCGGGTCGCGTCGATCGGTCCGTCCAGGTGGTAGTGCGGGTCGGCGCCGACCAGGGTCTGGGCGACGATCCGGGCGCGCGGCTTGAGCTTGAGCGCGCGGGCCATCTTGCGCGAGGCCCACATCACCGCGCAGGCGCCGTCGGATATCTGCGAGGAGTTCCCGGCGGTGTGCACGGCGGTCGGCATGACGGGCTTGAGCCGGGCCAGGGCCTCCATGCTGGTGTCGCGCAGGCCCTCGTCCCGGTCCACGAGCCGCCACATGCCCTGTCCGGCGGCCTGTTCGGCCTCGGTGGTGGGCACCTGGACGGCGAAGGTCTCCCGCTTGAAGCGTTCCTCGGCCCACGCGGTGGCGGCCCGCTCCTGGGAGAGGACGCCGAGCCGGTCGACGTCCTCGCGGGTGAGTCCGCGGTGGCGGGCGATCCGCTCGGCGGCCTCGAACTGGTTGGGGAGGTCGACGTTCCACTCGTCCGGGAAGGGCTTGCCCGGTCCGTGCTTGGAGCCGGAGCCGAGCGGCACCCGGCTCATGGCCTCGACCCCGCAGGCGATGCCGATGTCCATGACCCCGCCGGAGATCATGTTGGCGACCATGTGGTTGGCCTGCTGGGAGCTGCCGCACTGGCAGTCCACGGTGGTGGCGGCGGTCTCGTACGGCAGGCCCATCGCGAGCCAGGCGTTGCGGGCGGGGTTCATGGACTGTTCGCCGGCGTGGGTGACGGTGCCGCCGACGATCTGTTCGACGCAGTCGGGCTGGATTCCCGTACGGGCGAGCAGCTCGCGGTAGGTCTCACCGAGCAGGTAGGCGGGATGGAGGTTGGCGAGCGCGCCACCCCGCTTGCCGATGGGCGTGCGTACGGCTTCGACGATGACGGGTTCCGCGGCCATGAGCTCGTCCTCTCCTTCACAGCGGCGGGCCGTCCCGGCGGCGCGCCTGAACTAGTACGCGTTCTAGTTCTCTGGCAGTTTTATGACCTGCGGGCCCCGCACGCAAGGGTCTTGCACACGGCTTGCACGGATTCCTCACGCAACAGTTGCCGCGCCCACCCTTGTCACTTCTAGAACTCGTTACTACCTTCAAGCCAAACTTCTGATGGGCCGTCAGACTTTGGAGTTGCCGAATGTCCTGCCCCGCGCTGCCCGACGGCTTCGACGCCACCGACCCCGATCTGCTCCAAGTCCGCGTCCCCTTCCCGGAGTTCGCGCAGCTTCGGCAGACCGCACCGGTGTGGTGGTGCCCGCAGACCCGGGGCATCACCGGCTTCGACGACGAGGGCTATTGGGTCGTCACCCGGCACGCGGACGTCAAGTACGTGTCCACGCACCCGGAGCTCTTCTCGTCCACCACCAACACCGCGATCATCCGCTTCAACGAGCACATCCAGCGCGAACAGATCGATGCCCAGCGCCTGATCATGCTGAACATGGACCCGCCGGAACACACCCGCGTCCGCCAGATCGTCCAGCGCGGCTTCACCCCCCGCGCGATCCGCGGCCTGGAGGCCGCCCTGCGCGCCCGCGCCTCGAAGATCGCAGAGGAGGCGGCCGCGGCGGCCGGGGCCTCGGCGGACGGGAGCTTCGACTTCGTCACCCAGGTCGCCTGCGAACTGCCGCTCCAGGCCATCGCCGAGCTGATCGGCGTACCGCAGGAGGACCGCGCGCGGATCTTCGACTGGTCGAACAAGATGATCGCCTACGACGACCCGGAGTACGCGATCACCGAAGAGGTCGGCTCCACGGCGGCCATGGAACTCATCGGCTACGCCATGAACCTCTCCGCCGAGCGCAAGGAGTGCCCGGCCAAGGACATCGTCACCCAGCTCGTCGCCGCCGAGGGCCAGGGCAACCTGGGCTCGGACGAGTTCGGCTTCTTCGTGCTGCTGCTCGCGGTGGCGGGCAACGAGACCACGCGCAACGCGATCAGCCACGGCATGCACGCCTTCCTCACCCACCCCGAGCAGTGGGAGCTGTACAAGGCGACCCGGCCCTCGACGACGGCCGAGGAGATCGTGCGCTGGGCCACCCCCGTGGTGTCCTTCCAGCGCACCGCCACCCAGGACACCGAACTGGGCGGGCAGAAGATCAAGGCCGGCGACCGCGTCGGCATGTTCTACTCCTCCGCCAACCACGACCCCGAGGTCTTCACCGACCCCGACCGCTTCGACATCACCCGCGACCCGAACCCGCACCTCGGCTTCGGCGGCGGCGGACCGCACTTCTGCCTCGGCAAGTCCCTGGCCGTCATGGAGATCGACCTGATCTTCAACGCGCTCGCCGACGCCCTGCCGGACCTCCGCCTGACCGGCCCGCAGCCCCGCCGCCTGCGCGCCGCCTGGCTCAACGGCATCAAGGAACTCCGGGTGAGCCACGGCTGACCCGGCCGGCCGGCAGGGGCCCCACCACCCACGCCCCGGGCCCCTGCCGCCACTGCCCTGCCCACGCCGCGCGTACGCCACCCCGCGCGCCCGGGTCGGCGTACGCACGTCTGCACTCGCGCGCCCACGCCGGGGGCCGCGCCAAACCCAGCCCGCCCGGCGTCGCGCCCGCGCCACGGGCAGCACGCCAAACCCAGCCCGCCCGGCGAGCCCAGGCACGCCAAATCCAGCCCGCCCGGCGTTTGAGGGCCCGCCGGAGGCACAAACGGCCGACCGACGAACGACGGCCTGCTCCCGCTGCCCGCCCCCACCGGCCCCGGGGGCCCAAATCCAGCCCGCCCGGCGATTGAGGGCCGCCCACCGAAGGCGCCCAGGTGGCGGCACGGGCCCACCGGGCGGATCCTGACAGGACGCGGCGATCCAAGAAGGGGGTGCCGGAGCGGGTGAAGCCCCCGCCCCGGCACCCCCTCGCCACGCCACGCGAAGCGCAGCGGAATGGTCAGGCCCGGCTGCGCTCGTCGGCCTTGCGCCCACCGGCCCGCTCCGGAATCCGCGGCCGGGGAACCGCCAGCCCGGAAACGGGCAGGGCGGCCCCGCCACGCGGCCCGGAGAGCGCGTACACGAGCCCGAACCCGGCACTGACGACGACCGCACCCCCCACCGCGTCGAGCACCCAGTGGTTGGCCGTCGAGACGATCGCGCACACCGTGATCACCGGGTGCAGCGCCCCGAGCAGCTTCTGCCACCCCTTGGGCGCCAGGACGACGATCACGATGCCGCACCACAGCGACCAGCCGAAGTGCAGCGAGGGCATCGCCGCGTACTGGTTGGAGATCGCGGTCATGGCGCCGTACTGCGGGTGCGCCAGGTCCTGTACGCCGTGCACGGTGTCGATGAACCCGAGGTCGGGCATGAGCCGCGGCGGCGCCAGCGGGTAGAGCCAGAATCCGGCGAGCGCGAGGACGGTCGCCAGGCCCAGCGAGGCGCGGGCCCAGCGGTAGTCGGCGGGACGGCGCCAGTACAGGACGGCCAGGATGGTCAGCGGGACCACGAAGTGGAAGGAGGTGTAGTAGAAGTTGAAGAACGCCTCCAGCCAGGGGACGCCGACCACGCCGTGGTTCACCGCGTGCTCGATGTCGATGCCCAGGGCCCGCTCGATGGAGAGGATCTGCGCGCCGTTGCCCTCGGCGAGCGAGCGGCTGGTGGGCGCGGCGGCGCGGATGTACGAGTACAGCGAATAGCCGACCCGTATCAGCAGGAGTTCCAGCAGCAGGTTGGGGCGGGCCAGTACGCGCCGCCAGAACGGCAGCAGCGGGATCCGCGACCAGCGGGCGGCGGCCGGGCGGGCGTAGGCGGTCGGGACGGGCTCGCGCCAGTACGGCGAGGTGCGCGGCAGGAACGGCACCGCGCAGGCGGCGGCGAGGGCCGCCAGCAGCAGCACGTTGTCCCGTACGGGCGCCAGTACGGCCATGTTCGGCAGCAGCATCGTGCTGGGCAGGGTCATGGCGAGGATCACAGCGACCGGCCACACCGGCCGGTCCGCGGCCCGCTTGCCGACCTTGCCCGCCACCGCGAGCAGCACCCACAGCAGCTGGTGGCGCCAGCCGGTCGGCGACACGGCGACGGCCACGCACCCGGTGATGGCGACCGCGAGCAGCAGCTGGCCGTCGCGGGCGTAGCGGGCGGCGCGGCGCATGCCGAGCCAGGCGATCCCGGCCGCGAGGGCGATGTACAGCAGGACCTCGGCGGGGCCCGAGAGGCCGAGGCGCAGCAGCGCGCCGTGGACGGACTGGTTGGCGAGGCCGCTGGGGCTGCCGCCGAGGCCCGTACCGGCCAGGTGGTGGATCCAGTACGTCCAGGAGTCGTGCGGCAGCGCGGCCCAGGTCAGCACCGTGCAGGCGGCGAAGGTGGTCACGGCGGTGCGCGCGGTGGGGCGGCGGCCGGTGAGCCACAGCAGCGGCGCGAAGAGCAGCAGGGCGGGCTGGAGCGCGGCGGCGAGGCCCATCAGGAAGCCCGCCGGGCGCTCGCCGGGCACCCGGAAGAAGGCCAGCAGCACCAGCAGCACCGGCAGCACGGCGGTCTGCCCCGGGGAGGCGGCCTCGCGGACGGGCAGCGAGACCATCATCAGGGCGACCAGCACGGGCGCGGCCAGCAGCGCGGTGCGCCGGGGCACCGGATCCGGCAGGCCCCGCGCGGCCACCAGTCCGATGGCGGCGACGAACAGCAGGGTCACGCAGGTCCAGGCGACCTCCAGCGACTGGTCGGCGAGCCCGACCAGCGGCTTGAGGACGAGGCCCGCGAAGGGGGTCCCGGTGAACTGGCCGGCGTCGTAGAGCGAGCCGGGCAGTCCGGGCAGGTAGAGGCCGGTGAGCCACTCGCCGGGCGGCACGCGCAGCACGGCGGACGCCTGTCTGATGGCCAGGAGGCCCGCCAGAGCCCACAGGAGGAGGCGTGCGGCGCCAAGCCTGCTGCCGCTGCCACCACCGCCTATGACTCCGGCATGTCCGTTGACACCGCTGTGCTCCGCCGCGTTGGCCACGCCTCGCCGGCCTCCCGCCTTTGTTGACTGCAACCGTGACTTCGCCTGGCTGCCGCGATGAATTACCCGGGACGACGATATCCCGCATGGGATACCTAGGATGGCGGGCATGAGCATCGTGAAGATCAACGCACTGTCCGTGCCCGCTGAGCAGCGGGAGGTCTTGGAGCGGCGGTTCGCCTCGCGGGCGGGCTCCGTGGAGAACTCGGACGGGTTCGAGTGGTTCGAACTGCTGCGTCCCGTCGAGGGGACCGATCAGTACTTGGTGTACACCAGGTGGCGTTCGGAGGCCGATTTCCAGGCGTGGATGGACGGGCCCATGAAGGCGGCACACCAAGGCCCCCAGGGCGGCGGGCAGGGCGCTGGGGGCGGCGGCGAGGGCGGCGGGGAGCGGCCGAAGCCGGCGGCTACGGCGTCCCAGGTGTGGTCCTTCGAGGTCGTGCAGCAGGCGGCGCCGAAGCAGGGCTGACGCTTACTCGGTGGGGCGCTCAGCTCCAGAAGGCGTCGGACTCGTCGATGTCCGCCACGCACTCGTCGATGTCGGTGATCTTGTTGCCGATGAGGGTGAAGAAGAGCCCTCCGTGCATCTCGATCCCGCGGTCGCCGCGGTCGGCGCGCACCTGGTGGACCGAAATCACGTGCCCCCGGCCGTCGGCGAGCACCGTCTCCAGGTCCACCCGCAGGGTGCCCTTCGTCTCGGTGCCGAGGGTCCGGTAGTAGTCGAGGACGGCTTCCCGGCCCTTGTGGTGTCCGGACAGCGGGCTCTTGCCGGGGACGTGGTGGATGACGTCGGCCGTCATCAAGGTGGCCATCGTCTCCAGGTCACCCGCGCTGAAGGCCTGGTAGCCGCGGCGGATCACGGCGACGTCGGGGTGCTCCGACATGGCGTTCACACCCTTCGTTGGTGGGAGAGGAGGGGGAAATGCCCTTTTTCATATCATCGGCCCGAGGCTGTGGATATTCCAGGCGAAGGGGCGGGCCCAGCCTCCAGAATGGCGCCATGAACGGCACGAAGAGCGCGGGCGTGGACGGTTGGTCGGTGGGTCCGGAGCGGTACACGGACCCCGACTCGGTCGTCCTGCGCCGCGCGTACTACGCGGAACTCGCCGGGCGGTACTACCACCGCACGATGACGGAAGCCGAGATCGACGAGGCCCTGATCGCGGACTTCCCGGACGACGACCTCGTCCTGCCCACGGGAGAGTTCCTGGTCGGCCGACTGGACGGCGAGCCGCTGGCCTGCGGCGGCATACGCCTGCTGGACCCGGAGACCGCCGAGCTGACCCGGGTGTACGTCGACCCCCGCACCCGCGGCACGGGCGGCGGCGCGGCGGTCCTCGCGGCGCTGGAGGCGGTGGCCTGGTCCCTGGGCGCGCGACGGGTGCTCCTGGACACCCGCTCCGACCTGGTGGAGGCCCGAGCGCTGTATGCGAAGCACGGGTACGACGAGATACCCGCGTACAACGACAGCGAGTACGCCGAGCACTGGTTCGCCAAGCGCCGCCCCTGACGAAGCGGCGCGGTGGGGGCAAGGGGCGGCGGGAAAGGGCGGGGCGGGGGGCTCGCGGTCAGGCGGGCTCGGCGGGTCAGCGGGCCTCGTGGTCGCGGCGCGGGAGGGTGTCGTAGGGCTCCTCCGCGTCGGATCCGCACAGCTCGGCGTTGATCTCGCCGACGAGTTTGATCAGGTCGGTGGGCCGGTCGGGGCCCCACCAGTCACCGAGCAGTTCGGCGAGCGATTCCTGCCGCGCGTCCGCCAGCTTTACGGCCGCCGCGCGCCCCGGCTCGGTCAGGACCAGCGGGATCCCGTCCCGGACGGCGAGTCCGCGCTCTTCGACCTGGCGGGCGGCTTCGGTGATCGCCTTGATCGGCACGCTGGTGCGTTCCGCGAGCATCGCGGGTTCGACCGAGCCGTACTTCTTCATCCGCAGCAGCAGCCAGCTGGCGGCGGGGAGCAGGTCGAAGCCCGCCTTCTCGGTGATGTTCTCGTAGACGTGCCGGCGGCCCTCCCGGGTGCCGAGGACCGACAGCGCCCGGGCGACCTCGTCGTGTGAGGAGCGCTCGACCGGGTTGGAGGCGAGGGTCTCCGTCACATCGGGGGCGGTCACCGAGCCGCGCAGCTTGTCCTCCTTCAGGAACCAGGCGACGAGGAAGGCCAGCAGGACTACGGGGACGGCGTAGAGGAAGACGTCGGTGATGGAGGTCGCGTAGGCGTCCAGGACCCGGGGGCGCAGTGCCGGGGGCAGGGCCCCGATCGCCCGGGGGTCGGCCTTGAGCGCGGCCGCCGTCCCGGGCGGCAGCCGGACGCCGGTGAGGGCGGAGACGAGCTTCTCGTCGAGCCGGTTGGTGAAGACCGTGCCGAAGATGGCCACGCCGAAGGAGGCTCCGATGGAGCGGAAGAAGGTCGCGCCGGAGGTGGCGACGCCGAGGTCGGCGTAACTGACCGAGTTCTGCACTGCCAGCACCAGTACCTGCATGACCAGGCCGAGCCCGACGCCGAAGACGAAGAAGTACGCGCTCATCTCCCAGGTGGAGCTGGTGCGGTGCAGCTGGTGCAGGAGGAGCAGGCCGATGGCGGTGATCGCGGTGCCGGCGATGGGGAAGACCTTCCACCGTCCGGTCCGGCTGACGATCTGGCCCGAGACGGTGGAGGAGATCAGCAGGCCGAGCACCATGGGCAGCATGTGGACGCCGGACATGGTGGGCGAGACGCCCTGGACGACCTGGAGGAAGGTCGGCAGGTAGACCATCGCGCCGAACATCGCGAAGCCGACGATGAAGCTGATCAGCGAGCAGAGCGTGAAGGTCCGGATCCGGAAGAGCCCCAGCGGCAGCACGGGTTCGGCGGCGCGGCGCTCGACGAGCAGGAACGCGGCGAGCAGCACCACGCCGACCACGGCGAGGCCGATGATCCGCGCCGAGCTCCAGCCCCAGGTGCCGCCGAAGGAGGCGACCAGCACCAGGCAGGTGGCGACGGAGGCGATCAGGAAGGTGCCGAGGTAGTCGATCGTGTGCCGGGAGGAGCGCTTGGGGATGTGCAGGACCGCCGCGATCACGGCCAGGGCGACGAGGCCGATGGGGAGGTTGATGTAGAAGACCCACCGCCAGGACAGGTGGTCCACGAACAGTCCGCCCAGCAGCGGGCCGAGCACGCTGGTCGCGCCGAAGACGGCCCCGAAGAGTCCCTGGTACTTGCCGCGTTCGCGGGGCGGGACGATGTCGCCGACGATCGCCATCGACAGCACCATCAGGCCGCCGCCGCCGAGTCCCTGGAGTGCGCGGAAGCCGATGAGCTGCGGCATGTTCTGGGCCAGCCCGCAGAGCGCGGATCCGATCAGGAACAGGACGATGGCCGCCTGGAAGAGCTTCTTGCGCCCGTACTGGTCGCCGAGCTTGCCCCACAGGGGCGTGGCGGCGGTGGAGGCGAGCATGTAGGCGGTGACGACCCAGGACAGGTGCTCCATCCCGCCGAGGTCGCTGACGATCGTCGGCAGGGCGGTGGAGACGATGGTCTGGTCGAGCGAGGCGATCAGCAGGCCGAGCAGCAGCGCGCCGATGGAGACGAGGACTTCGCGGGAGGCGTGTTCGTCGCCCGGGCCGCGCGCGGGATCCACAGCCGATGCGGTCACTTCCTGGGCCATCGGCTCCTCCTCGGGGACCGGGCGGTAGGACATCTCCATCCTGAGCGGTGTGTCCCGTTACGGCCTGTCGGGAGACCTTGGTCACTGAACTGGCCCAACCCCCGAAACATTTTGTATCCTGGCGAAACAAAGTGGCTCCGCCTGCATACCCTGACCGGTGGGCGGAGCCACTTGTTTCATTTCCCCCCGCCGCGCCCTTGTCTGGAGACCCCTGATGCCGGCCAGCACCACCGCCGCCACCGCAGCCGCCGCCACCCCCGTCGTCCTCAGCGCCAAGGCGCTGCTCCTGGACATGGACGGCACCATCGTCAATTCCGACGCGGTGGTCGAGCGCTGCTGGCGCGAGTGGGCGGTGACGCACGGGCTGGATCCGCACGAGGTCATCAAGGTGGTCCACGGCCGCCAGGGCTACGCCACGATGGCGATCCTGCTCCCGGAGCGTCCGATGGCGGAGAACCACGCCGAGAACGCCGTGATGCTGGCCCGGGAGACCGCCGACACCGACGGTGTGGTCCCGGTCGGTGGCGCCGAGGCCTTCATGGCCGCCATCGCGGCCCTCCCGCACGCCCTGGTCACCTCCGCGGACCTGGCACTGGCCACGGCCCGGATGACCGCGGCCGGCCTCCCGATGCCGCGGGTCCGGGTGACGGCCGAGTCGGTGTCGGCCAGCAAGCCCGACCCGGAGGGCTTCCTCAAGGGCGCCGCCGCACTGGGCGTGGACCCGGCCGACTGCATCGTCTTCGAGGACTCCGCGGCAGGCATCGCGGCGGGCCTCGCGGCGGGCATGCGCGTCATCGGCGTGGGCCCCCGCGCCGCCGCCCACGCCCCCACGGCCCATGTCCCGGACCTCACCGCCCTCGACATCACCACCACCCCCACGGGCACCCTCCACCTCACCCTCTCCCCGACCCGCTGACCGCCCGGCGGCACCGGGCCGGGGCGCGGCCCCAGCCGCACCCCGCCCGCCCGCCGCCGGAACCAGCCGGATCAGCCGGTCCAGCCGGTTCAGCCCGCGATCGCCTCGTACAGCGAGAACACGGCCAGCGCCGCCATCACGCACGCCGCGACCTTCGTGATCAGCCGCAGCGGGATGTACTTCATCAGCGTGCGCCCGCCCAGGATGCCGATCCCCGCGACCGCCCACAGGGCCAGGACCGCTCCGATGCCGACCGAAAGGGGGTCGTCGTAGCGGGCCGCGAGGTTGGCGGTCATGATCTGCGTCAGGTCACCGAACTCGGCGACCAGGATCAGCATGAAGCCCGCCCCGGAGACCTTCCAGAAGGACTGGTCGGCCGGTTCCTTGACCTCCTCGTCCTCCTCGTTCTTCTTCAGGAGCAGCATCGCCGCGCCCGCCAGGAACAGGAGGCCGACGACCGCCTGCACGAGGCGGTGCGGCAGCAGGGTCAGGACGCTGGCGGCGGCGATGGCCAGCGCCACGTGCACCGCGAAGGCCGCGGCCACGCCCACGAAGACGTAGGACGCGCGGTAACGGGTGCCGAGCATCAGCCCGGCGAGGGCCGTCTTGTCGGGGAGTTCGGCGAGGAAGACGACGCCGAACGCGATCGCCAGGATGCTGAAGCTGATCACGGGGTGAAACCTCAATCGGTCGGGCAGGACGCCATCGGGACCGAGAGACCAGGGTGTTTCAGGGGTCGCTTCGGCACGGCGGCGCCCTGTGTGCAAACAGGACACTGCGGCCGAAGGTCTCGCTGGCCGACCGCTGACGCGGCCTGCCTCCGGGCGCCGGCTGGAGTGACCCAGCAGTATGTCGACGGTCCGGCGAAGAGCTACTCCCCTTCTGCTCGATACAGCGTACGCGACCCCCGGCACCGCCCCAAATAGGCCTTTGGTCCCCCAATCCGGACCCGCGCCCCGGCCCCGCGCGCACCGCCGCCCCGGGCCCGCGACCGCGACGCGACTGCCCGAACACCACCCGGAACCTCAACTTCCATTTCCACCAAGGCAGTTGCACACCTTGATGTGACGTGCTCATGTCGCCAGGCTGTCACCTGGCGCCCATCCCCGCGAAACCCGGCGCCGCAACCATGGCCGGGCCCCGCCGGGGCCGCACGGCCCGTCCCCCCACCTCAAGGGAGCCCTTCATGCCCGCCGTCTACGCGCGTCGCATTGGCATGTTCGCCTCAGCAGTAGCCCTCGCCGCCGTCGCCGCGCTGGTCAACGCACCGGCCGCCCAGGCCGCCCCGCCCGCGCCGATCAGCGCCGCCGACGCCCGTGCGTACCTGGCCACGGTGACCCCCCAGCCGGAAGGTTCCTCCAGCGGCTACAGCCGCTCCCTCTTCCCCCACTGGATCACCCAGTCCGGCACGTGCAACACCCGCGAGGTCGTCCTCAAGCGCGACGGCGTGAACGTGACCCAGGACTCCTCCTGTGCCGCCGTCAGCGGAAGTTGGTACTCCGAGTACGACGGCGCCACCTGGACCGCCGCTTCCGACCTGGACATCGACCACATGGTGCCGCTCGCCGAAGCCTGGCGTTCCGGGGCCAGTTCCTGGACCACCGCCAAGCGCCAGCAGTTCGCCAACGACCTGACCCGCCCCCAGCTCATAGCCGTGACCGACAACGTCAACCAGGCCAAGGGCGACAAGGACCCGGCCGCGTGGCTGCCGCCGCGCACCGCCTACCGCTGCACCTACGTCCGCATGTGGGTGAACGTGAAGCAGTACTGGGGCCTGACCATCGACTCCGCCGAGAAGACCGCCCTGACGAACGTCCTCAACGGCTGCTGACCCCGGCCGCCGACCCCGGCTGCTGACCCCCCGCCGGTCTCCCCCGCGCGGGGAATCGATCTCCCCCGCCAGGGGGAGCCACTCACCCCCCTCCACGTCGTACCTTGTGATTCAAGGGGACAAGGAGACGTGGAGGAGGGGGAGTTGGATGACCGGACTGCTGCTGGGACCACTGCTGCGGTACGTCGACTGGGATACGGGCGCCTCGGCGACCATATGGGTCGAGTCCGACCGCCCGGCCACCGCCGAGGTCCGCTGCGCCGACGGCGCCGGCGGTAGCGCGCGCACGTTCCAGATAGCCGGTCACCACTACGCGCTGGTGCCGGTGACCGGCCTGACCCCGGGCAGCACCACGGCGTATGACGTGCTGCTCGACGGCGTCCAGGTGTGGCCGCTGCCCGACAGCGACTTTCCTCCGAGCACCATCAGCACCCCCGCCGCTCCGGGTCGTGAGCGGCCGGGCCCGGGACCCGGGCTCAAGGTCACCTTCGGGTCCTGCCGCCAGGCCGCCCCGCCCGCCGGCCGGCGCGGTCCGCACGGCGCGGACGCGCTCGACACCCTCGCCGCCCGGCTCGCCGCCGACCCCGGGGCGGAGCGGCCCGACCTGCTGCTCCTGCTCGGCGACCAGGTCTATGCCGACCAGCTGTCCCGGGAGACCGGGCAGTGGCTCGCCGCCCGCCGGGACCTGCGCGAGGCACCCGGCGCCCAGGTCGCCGACTACGAGGAGTACACCCGGCTCTACTACGAATCCTGGCTGGACCCGGAGATCCGCTGGCTCCTGTCGACCGTGCCCAGCCTGCAGATATTCGACGATCACGACGTGTGCGACGACTGGAACACCAGCGCCGCCTGGCTGGCGGGGATGCGGGCCACGCCCTGGTGGCGGGAGCGGATCCTCAGCGCGCTGATGTCGTACTGGGTCCACCAGCACCTGGGGAACCTCTCCCCCGCCGAGCTGGCGGCCGACGCGCTCTATGCGGCGGTCCGGGAGACCCCCGACGGGACGGAGACCCTGCGCGCCTTCGCCGCCGCCGCGGATGCCGACCCCGCCACCGTCCGCTGGAGCTACCGCCGGGACTTCGGCCGGACCCGGCTGCTGATGGTGGACACCCGGGCCGCGCGGGTGCTGGCGGAGGACGGGCGGGCGATGCTCGACCCGGCGGAGCAGCAGTGGGTCCGGGACAATGCGCTGGAGGGGCACGGAAGCTATGACCACCTGCTGATCGGCTCCTCGCTGCCCTGGTTGATGCCTCCGCTGATCCACGACGCCGAGGTGTGGAACGCGGCGCTGTGCCGCGGCGAGCGCGGGCCGCGCTGGGCGCGGATCGCGGAGGATCTGCGCCGGCGCGCCGACCTGGAGCACTGGGCGGCCTTCCCGGCCTCCTTCGAGGCGCTGAGCGACCTGATCGAGCAGGTGGGGACGGGACCGCGGGCTCCCGCGACGGTCTGCGTCCTGTCGGGAGACGTTCATCACGCGTATGTGGCCGAGCCCCGCATACCCAGCACGTCCCGCGTCTACCAGCTGACGTGCTCCCCCGTGCACAACTCGATCCACACCGCGGTGAAGCTGGGGTTCCGGCTCGGCTGGTCGCGGACCGGGCGGTGGCTGGGCCGCGGGCTGTCGCGGCACGGGCGTACGGGCCGGCCGCCGCTGAGCTGGCGGCGTACGGGCGGGCCCTGGTTCGGCAACCAGCTGATGACCCTGGCCCTGGCGGGACGTACGGCGCGGCTGCGGCTGGACCAGGCCCACAAGGGGCGCTGGCCGCGGCGCGGCGGGGCCCGACTGGTGACCGTCATGGACCGCGAGCTGACCGGGGTGTGACCGGGGTGTGACAGCAACCTGACACAGGAGGTGCCCCGGGGGCACGCGGTGCCAGTGTGCGGCGTACGCTGTATGGCTGTCAGCCGCCCCTGCCGCTCCCCCGCGACGTCGCGGCGCTTCAACGCTGAAGCACGTCACTTGGACTGGGGAGTCCGTTTTGTTTGAGACTGTGGGGTCGCTGACCACGAGCCCGTGGATCTACGCCGTGGTGGCACTGTCCGTGCTGCTCGACGTCTTCCTGCCCGTACTGCCGAGCGGTGTCCTGGTGATCGCCGCGGCCGCCGCCGCGGCCACCGGAGGCGGCTCACCCGTGGCGATGCCGGGTCAGGTGCCCGACATCCTGCCGCTGCTGGCCGTGGCCACCAGCGCGTCCGTACTGGGCGACCTGGCCGCGTACCGGGCGGGCCGCCGTGGCGGGGACTGGCTCGACCGGGCCATCGGCCGTTCGCGTCGGCTCAGCCGCGCCCAGGAGCGCCTCGGTGTGGCGCTGGCCCGGGGTGGTGGCGCCCTCGTGGTGATCGCCCGCTTCGCCCCGGCCGGCCGCTCGGTGGTCTCGCTGGGCGCGGGCAAGCGCCACCGTGAGGTGCGGGAGTTCCTGCCCTGGTCCCTGCTGGCCGGCATGGCGTGGGCGGGGTACAGCGTCTCGCTCGGCTACTACGGCACGCAGTGGCTCGGCGCGACCTGGCTCGGCACCGCGGTGTCGGTGATCGCCCTCTTCGGCGCGGGCGGCCTGGCCGCCTACATGGTCCGCCGCCCGGCCCCGGTTCCCGTCCCGGCCTCCTGACCGCCGCGGAGGTCCACTCCCCCGGGGATCCGTACAGGCCTCCCCCGGGGATCCGTACAGGCCTCCCCAGGGGGCTCCCTCGGGCGGAGCAGTGGCCTCACCCGTTCACCCGGCTCCGATCGCCGCCCCGGGGCCCGGCTCCTAGCGTCCACAGCACGGTGCGCGACCGGCTGCGCCGTTCCAGGAGCCGAGGAGTTCCGTCCATGCCCGCCACGCACCGCCGTCTGCCGCCCCTCGCGACCGTCCTCCCCGGCGCCGCACTCTGCGCGCTCGCCCTGTCCGCCGTCACGCCGACCCTCGCGCACGCCAATCCCTCCGCCACCGTGTCCCCCGTCTCCGTCGCGCCGGGCCAGCGGATCGCGCTCAACGTCACCGGCTGCGGCACCAAGACCGGCCGGGCCTCGTCCCGGGCCTTCGGGGAGGTACAGCTCACCCCGGGGAACCTGGAGGCAGCCAACCTCTTCGGCGGCGCCGACGTACTGCGTACCGCGGCCGTCGGCTCCCACCCGGTGACCTTCGAGTGCGGGGGCCCCGGCGGCACCCGCGTCACCGTCCCGCTGACCGTCATCGCGGGCGGAGCGCGCGGCGGCACCGGCGGCAGCGTCGGATCGACGAGCACCGGCCAGATCGCGGTTGGCGGCGCCCTGGTCGCGAGCGCGCTCGGCGCGGGGGTCTGGGTGATGCGGCGCCGCGCCGAAGCGGCCGCCTGAGGGGAAGCGGGCGGGTCGGGGCGGGGCCGATCGGGGTGGGGCGGGTGGCCGATGGTCCCGTCGACCCGGGACCTTCCCCCCTCCCGCTCCGCGGCGTGCTCCGCAAGGCTGAGGCCACGCACTTCTGCAAGGAGCCCGCCATGGACCAGCGCCCAGTGATCGCCGCCGTAGACGGTTCGGAGAACGCCAACCGGGCACTGGAATGGGCGATGTCGCAGGCCCTGATGGCCGGGGCGCCCCTGCGGATCGTGCACGCCCGGCTCTACGCGTCCTCGATCGGCTCCGTCATGGCGAGCGCCTTCGAGCAGCCGGGACAGGACGACGACCCGGTGCTGATCCGGGTCCGCGCCGCCCTCGCGGGCCGCACCGGGCTGCCGGTGATCGAGTACGCGTCCCACCCCGGCACCCCTGACAACGTGCTGCCGGAACTCGGCGGCGGCGCCCGGATGATGGTGCTGGGTTCCCGCGGGCGCGGCGGCTTCGCCAGCCTGCTGCTCGGCTCGAACGGTCTGGCGTGCGCGAGCCGCGCCGCCTGCCCGGTCGTGGTGGTGCCGCGCGCCGAACCGCCGTCGCACGACCCGTACGGCCAGGTCGTCCTCGGCCTGAACAGCGCCGCCCCCGACGACGGCACCAGCCACTTCGCCTTCCGCGAGGCGTCCCGGCGCGGGGCCCGCCTGCAGGTGGTGGCGGCCCACGCGTGGCCGGGCCCGATGTTCACGCCAGCGGGCACCCTCACCACCGCCGCGCACGACGAGGCGGCAGCCGGGTACCAGGTCACCGCGCTGGCGTCGGCGCACCTGCGTCCGCACCGGGAGCGGTTCCCCGGCGTGGACGTGGAGGTGGTCGCTGCGCCGGGCGACGCCGCGGGTCACCTGGTCGCGGCCTCGCAGGCGGCCGACCTGATCGTCATCGGCCGCCACCGCAAGCGGCCGTTCTCACCGCACCTGGGTTCGGTGACCAACGCGGTGCTGCTGCACACGGCCTGCCCGGCGGCGGTGGTCCCGCTGGAGGAGAACGCGGTGCCGGTCACCGCGTGAGTCACGCCGTGACCGGAGCCGCGTGAGTCACGCGGTGACCGGAGCCGCCTCCGGCTGCGGCTGCGGCTGCGGCTGCCCGCGTACGTGCACCCCGTCGAGCAGCACCCGGGTCGCCTCGGCGATGGCGGCGACGGCCGCGTCGAAGACCTCCCGGTTGTGCGCGGCGGGCGCCCGGAACCCGGACACCTTGCGCACGTACTGCAGCGCGGCGGCCCGGATCTCCTCCTCGGTGGCCTTCTCGGGGATGGCTGGCGGTCGCAACGTCTTGATACTCCGGCACATACCCCCACTATCCCCCGCCGCTATCCCTCTGCGGGCGGCAGCTCGGCGCCGGACAGCTTCATGATCAGACCGGCTTGCAGGCGCGCCTTCAGTGCCGGATCCGTCACCTGCGCCAACAGCCCGATGGCCTGCTGCGTGGTCTCGGCGGCCCGCCGGTCGTCCCGCAGCGAGGCGGTCTGCTCGGACATGTGCCGCAGCGCGAGGTCGGCCCGCCGGTGGAAGAGCTGCCCGATCAGCGTGACCACCACCCCGACCGAACTGGTCACGATCCCGAGGTACAGGTCCCCGGTGCTCTCGGCCTTCCACACCGCGAGCCCCACCCCGAGCAGCAGGATCGTCGCCCCGAACCCGGCGAACCGCTGGCTGGTGGCGAAGCTGCTGCGCGCCTGGGTGAGCCCGTACGCGTAGTACTCGACGAGCAGCGGAGTGAAGTCGTCCCGCCGGTCCCCGAGCCGCGCCACCACCGGCGGCACGGGCCGACTCCCGCCGACATCCACGTACTTGGGATCCGCGCCCTCCCCCACCACCTCCCCCGGCGGGCGCCCGTCCGGCACGTCACTCCCCGGGCCGACCTGCGCGAGCAGCCGCTCCCGCTCCTCGTCCCGCTTCCGCTCGAACCGCGCGTCGTCGCGCCACGAGAGCACGGCCCCGACCGTCCCCACCGCCAGCGCGACGGCACCCACCCCCACGCCGCCGACCCACTCAAGGCTCCCCACCATCCCCCGACCATCCCACGCCCACGCCCCGCACGAAATGGCCCCGCCGCACGCAAAACCCCCCGCCGATCATGGCAGCGGGGGGCCTTTGTACGGGGCGGGGACGTCAGGCGTGCTGAGGCACCTCGTCCTTCAGCAGGCTCCGCAGCGTGGCACGGAATTCCGGGGTGTCGGCCTCGCTGTGCACGGACGCGCCGTGCTGGGCGGCCGCGACGATCACTTCCTCTTCCTCGCCGGAGATGGCCAGGCTGCACTTGGCTTCGCTTGGGTAGTCCCTGCAGTCGATGACCTTGCGCATGGTGTGCCTCCCGGTTGGTGGTGCGACTGCCGACGTCGCCGTCCGAGCGGCGCCCGGGCGGGAGGGCGGGGGCAGGTGCGTACAGGGTCACCTTCCACGATCCTCCTTACGGATCCGGGACGCGCTCTGAGGCACGTCATCCACTCACGGATCCCTCATCCCCATCCTCGGCCTCCCAGCGCAGCAGGTCGCCCGGCTGGCACCCGAGCACCTCGCAGAGCGCGGCGAGCGTCGCGAAGCGCACCGCCTTGGCCCGGCCGTTCTTGAGGACCGCCAGGTTGGCGGGCGTGATCCCGACACGGTCCGCGAGCTCGCCCACGGACATCTTCCGCTTGGCCAGCATCACGTCGATGTCGACGGCGATCGGCATCAGATGACCTCGTCCAACTCGGCCTGCATGTGGGTCGCTTCGACGTCGCGCGCGACGGCCTGCGCGAGCAGCATCCGCAGCACGAGCACGATGAGCGCGACCCCCAGGATCGCGACGCCGACCCCGGCCATGATGACGGTGACGCCCGGGTCCTCCCGCTGCCCCGGCGCATTGACGGCCGTGACCGCGAACCACACGAGGGAGGCCGCCACGATCGAGCCGATGACGCCGTCCACGTACCGGAAGGCCGCAGGGGAGAACACGGTTCCGCGCCGCACCATCGTCACCAGCCGCCCCACGCAGACCAGGGCGACCTGGACGGACACCATGCCCAGGATCGTGATCACGCGCAGCGGCGTCAGCGGCAGCGCCCCGTCCTCCGGATCGCCCCCGCTGACCAACGCCCACACCATCAACGCCTGTACGAACACGGTCCCGGCGAACACCACCACGAGCACGGCGCGCAGCGCACCCACAGTCAGCTTTCCCACAACCCCTCCTCCCATCGAGCAACGATGGAAATCTATCGAATCTCGATAGCCCAAGCAAGGACTGGCAAGCACGGGAACGCAGAAGACCCCCCGCCGTGATCGGCGGGGGGTCTTCTCTTCACTGTGGGCGCGGACGGTTTCGAACCGCCGACATCTGCTTTGTAAGAGCAGCGCTCTACCCCTGAGCTACGCACCCGTGAATGAGTGGACAGCCTACATGCAGGGCGGACCCCGGACGAAAACACGATCGTGTGGGGGAGAATGGGGGCGGGCATGGTGGACGCGGTTGGACGCGGTACGGGAGAGGGATTGTGACAACGGCTTCCCGGCGGTGGTTCGGTGGGCGGGACGAGAGCCGGCGGGCGGAGGCGCAGGCCGCGAAGGATGCGGCCGCCGCCGCGTTCTACGCGCTCGACACCGCGCAGCGGGATCTGCGGATCTCGATAGAGACGATCACGGCGGCCGACGGGTCTCCCGCCGGGCGGCGGGCGGTCGAGGGGTTCGCGGAGCTGGGGCGGCGGATCGACGAAGTCAGCCAGGTCTACATCGAGGCCGTCGACGCGCACGACCTCGACCGGGACGATCTCGACGGTGCGGTGGCCGCGCGGGCCAAGCGGGAGCTGGAGCGGGCCCGGGACGAGCTGGTGCGGGTCAAGGGTGAGCTGGAGCGGTTCGACCAGGGGCTGCGGCCGCTGCTCGACAACGCCGAGTCGCAGCTGGCGCGGGTCGCGCCCGCCCGGGAGCGGGCCAAGGCCTCGCTGCTCGCGGCGGCCAACGCGCTGGACGCCGTACGGGCCTCCGGCATGCGCGCCGACGATCTGGCCGCGCGGCTCGCGGCGCTCGGCCCGGAGCTGACCATGCTCAACCAGGGCGCCGCGCAGCACGGGGTGCCCGCGACGGTGCAGCGGGCCGACCGGATCCTGCGGGACGCGGAGGCGGTCCGGGTGGAGGCGGCCCGGCTGCCGGAGCTGGCGGCCGAGATGGACCGGCGGCTGGCGAGCCTGCGGACCCGGGCGCAGGCGCTGCGCAACCGCGCCGACCGGGTGGATCCGGTGCTGAGCGAGCTGCGGCGGCGGTTCAGCGCCGACTGCTGGCAGGACCTCCAGCACGTACCCGAGCAGGCGCTGGCGTCCGTACGGCAGGCGGAGGAGCGGCTGAAGGAGGCGGGGCAGGCGCGCCACGAGCAGCGCTGGGGGGACGCTTCCGAGCTGATCGCCACCGTCCGCGAGCTGTTCGACACGGTGGACGAGGCCGTGTCGACCGCCCAGGACCGGCTGACCCGGCTGGAGGCGGTGGCCAAGGATCCGCAGGCCGAGGTCCAGCGGACCCGGTTCGCGATCCGGGACGCGCAGCGCCTCGCGATGGACGGGCGCAGCGTCCCCGATCCGCGGCACGCGCGGCCGCTGGACGAGGCGGTGGCGCGGGTGGAGCGGGCGCTGGCCGGGCTGGAGGGGCGGCACCCCGATTACTGGCACTTCCTCCAGGAGATGGAGGGCGTACGGGCGTCCGTGGCCGGGGTCGTCAATGACATGCGGGGGCGGCGCGGCACCGGGTGAGCCCGGAATCGCTGCGGGCTGGGTTGTCGGGGGGTGGGCATCGATGGATGCTGGAGGAGCCGCACCGGAACAGAGGAGGGCGCCATGGCTGCCCACACTTTCCACAGGCCCCAGGCGTCCCCCGCGCCGCATGAGCACGAACCGCATGAGGCGCACGAGCCGTACGCGGCCCATGCGCTCTACGGGTGCCACGAGGCCCATGAGCACTACGCGCCGTACATGGCCCACGAGCCGTACCCGTCGTCCCATGAGCCACCGGCATCCGCGGGCGTGCTGAGCCGCCTGCTGCATCCCGTCAACGCCCAGCTCGACGAGCACCTGCCCGCCGACCACAAGCTCAACACGGTCTACCGGGTCGGCGCGGGCCTGACCGGTCTGCTGCTGGTGGCCTTCGGGATCCTGGGGCTCATCGACCGGATCGGGTTCTTCGACACCGGCGGAGCCACCGTGCTCGCCCTGAACACCAACGGCACCCTGAGCGTCCTGTCGATCTGTATCGGGGCGCTGCTGTTCCTCGGGATGGTGATCGGCGGGACCTTCGCCTCGACCCTCAACATCACCTTGGGCCTGCTGTTCATCGCGAGCGGCTTCGTCAATCTCGCCCTGCTGGACACCGGCCTGAACTTCCTGGCCTTCCGGATCCAGAACGTCCTGTTCAGCTTCGTGGTCGGCGTGATGCTGATGTGGTTCGGGATGTACGGGCGGGTGGGCAGTGCCCTGCCGCACGACAATCCGTACTGGCGCGCCAGGCACCCGGAGGAGGCGGCCAGGGAACAACGGCGCCTGGTGTCCACCGGCCGGTAGACCTGGGCCGGTAGACCTGGGCTTGTAGACCTGGGCTTGTAGACCTGGGCCGGTAGCCTGTGCGCATGCCCCGTTACGAGTACCGCTGCCGGACCTGCGAGGACGTCTTCGAGGTCAGCCGGCCCATGGCCGAGTCCGCCGCGCCCGCGAGCTGCCCCGCCGGGCACGGCGACACCGTCAAGCTGCTGTCGGCCGTCGCCGTCGGCGGGACCAGCGCGGGCCCCGCCCCCGCCCGCTCCGGTGGAGGCGGCGGCGGAGGCGGGTGCTGCGGAGGCGGCGGCTGCGGCTAGCCGCTTCCGCCACCGCTTCCGCTACCGCTACCGCTACCGCTTGCGCGACAGCGTCAGGCCGTCCGAGATCGCGAGCATCACGGACTCCATCCGCTTGTCCGCCACCACGTGCTCGTTGAAGGCGTGGACCCCGGCCGCCGAGCCGGTCGCCGACGGGTCGAGCACCGTGCCGTGGAAGAGGGTGTTGTCCGTGACGATCAGGCCGCCCGGGCGCAGCCGCGGGACCAGCTCCTCCCAGTAGGCGATCTGGCTCTGCTTGTCCGCGT
Organism: Streptomyces sp. NBC_00536; assembly: GCF_036346295.1. Taxonomy (NCBI): domain Bacteria; kingdom Bacillati; phylum Actinomycetota; class Actinomycetes; order Kitasatosporales; family Streptomycetaceae; genus Streptomyces; species Streptomyces sp. NBC_00536. Next base: position 2,540,293 of record NZ_CP107819.1, read on the forward strand.
CGAGGTACACCAGGTCGATGTGCTCCTCGGACGGCATCGCCCGCAGCGTGTCCAGGGCGGCCCCGATCCGCAGTTCGACGCGGTCCGCGACCCCGGCGGCGGCCCACGCCTCGCGCCCGTACGCCGTCCACTCCTCGGAGATGTCGCAGGCGATCAGCCGCCCGTCGGCGGGCAGCGCCTGGGCCATCGACAGCGACGAGAAGCCGGTGAAGGTGCCGACCTCCACCACGTGCCGGGCGCCGGTCAGCCGGACGAGGAAGGCCAGCAGCGGCCCCTGCTCCTCGGCCGACTGCATTCCGGCGTCGTCCGGGAACTTCTCTTCGGTCGTCTCGACCAGTCCCCGCTGGACCTCGTCGAGCGGCGGGTTGTGGGCGAGCATGTACGCGTACAACTCGTCCGTGATCTTCGTGCTGTTGCCTTTGCTCATGCGCTCAGTCTGCCCACCGCACGGCTGAACTGGCGGACGATTTCCTCACCCGCCACGACTCCCCTGGTGGTCAGCGCACGCACGTTCGGGGCGTGCCATTCGGCATCGGCCAGCTCGCCGTGCCCCGGCCGCCACCCCTCGTCCGCCGCCTCCAGCAGGTCCGCGTCCAGCAGCGAGTCCCCGGCGGCCAGCGTGTGCTCGGCGCCGGTGCGCCGGGCCACCTCGCGCATGGCCGCGCTCTTGGTCAGCGGGCGCGGGACGGCGTAGATCTTGCGGCCCTGGAGCGAGACGGTCCAGCCGCGCGACCCGGCCCATTCCTCCAGCGACTTCAGCCATTCGTCCGGCACCAGGTCCCGCTCCACCACCAGGTAGGCGAAGAGGTCCTCCGCGACCCGCGCCTTGCGCAGCCACAGCGGATCGGCGGAGTCCAGCAGGTGCCCGTGCACCTCCTCCAGCGGCGCGCACTCCTGCGCGAGCCGCTTGGCCACCTGGCGCCGCCAGTCCCGGTCGGGCGCGCCGTCGACCAGCAACTGCCCGCCGTTGGCGCAGATCGCGTACGGGGCGGGCCGCCCGGGGAAGCGGATCCGCTGGTACTGCTTGCGGGTGCGCGTGGTGGTCGGGACGAAGACCACGCGGGAGTCGGCGGTGAGTTCCGCGAGCAGCGCGGCCGCCGTCTCCGTCATGAAGGAGAGCGGGCGGCTCTCGTGCACCTCGACGCACAGCAGCCGGGGGGCCACCGGGTCCGGCATGGTCAGCCCGAGGGCCGCCGCCGAGTAGATGAGCGTTCGGTCGAGATCACTGGCTACCAGGACGGTCACTTGGAGGCCACAGCCTTTCCGTCGGCGCCCGTGGCGCCGCGTGTGAAGCGGGGATGGATGAGTCCTACGCAGGTGTACGGCAGCCCGTCGGCCTCTTCGACCGGCACCCCGCGCTGCTCGGCCAGCAGGCGTACGTGGTCCAGGTCGGCCCCGGCGCCGCGCCGGGCCAGGATCTTCCACGGCACGCGGCGCAGCAGCACCCGGGTGGTCTCGCCGACGCCCGGCTTGACCAGGTTGACGTCGTGGATGCCGTACTCCTCGCTGATCCGCTCCACCGCCGCCCAGCCCTCCCAGGTCGGCGAACGGTCGGCCGCCAGCAGCTCCTTGACCTCGGCGTCGACCGCGTCGGCCACCTCGTCGAAGTGGGCGGCGACGGTGTCGACGAAGTCGACGGACACGTCGGCGCCGGCCAGCTCGCGGTAGAACTTGGCGCCGTGGAAGTCGTCCGGGCCCACCAGGTCGGAGCGCAGCACGGTCCGCGATATGAGCCCGGAGACGGTCGAGTTGAGGCAGGCGGAGGGGATCAGGAAGTCCTCGCGGGTGCCGTACGTCGACACGCAGCCACCGGGGTCGGCGAGGACCACGATCTCCGGGTCGAAGCCCGGGCCGCCCGTTTCCTCCCGGTGGGCGTCGAGGGCCGCCTTGAGTTCGCGGGTGATGGCGCCCTTGCCGGTCCAGCCGTCGACGAAGACGACGTCGGCCGGGTCGTGGTGGGCGGCGAGCCAGCGCAGCGCGTTGGCGTCGATGCCCCGGCCCCGGACGATGGAGACGGCGTAGTGCGGCAGGTCCAGACCGTGCCGCAGCTGCGCCCAGCGGCGCATCAGGACCCCGACGGGGGTGCCCGCGCGGGCGAGCGAGACCAGCACGGGGCGCGGGGACCGCTCGGCGAGGACGGTTTCGGTGACCGTGCCGACGGCGCGCGCGATGCGGGCGGCGGAGGTGGTCAGGGCGCCGCGGTACAGCTCCTGGTAGTGCGCGCTGGGCTGGTATTCGACGGGCAGGGACTCGGCGTAGTGCGCGCCGCCCGCCTGGATGGCCTCCTCGCGCTCCTCGGTGGGGGCCTCCAGCTCCAGGTCGGAGAGGTCCTGGAGGAGCCAGCCGACGTCCTCGGCCGGGTAGGAGGAGAAGGCGGGTCCGCGCAGGGGCTCGGGCAGGGCCCGCTCGTGCGTCGGCCCGTGCGTGATCGGCTCGGGCATGATCGGCTCCCGCCGGTCGTCGGGTACGGAGGACGGGGCGGGCGCGGGCCCGGTCACCGGCGCGGTCGCGGGCACGTGGGACGGTACGACCGCCAGCGCGACCCGGCCGGTGTGCGGGGCGAGCCGGGCGAGGAGGCCGTCCGGGGCGTGCAGGGCCGGGGTGTCCCCGGCCGAGTCCACGACCACGACCACGGTGTCGAAGGCGGCGCCCTCGCCGCCGGGGACGTCGCGGGCGGCCGCGACGTTGTAGGCGTAGCGCTCGCCGGGTCCGTCGGCGGGGTCGTCGTGGGCGGGGAAGACCAGCCGGGTGCGGATCGCGTAGCCGGGGTCGTCGACGGCCAGGACGGGCGAGCGGGTGGTGGTGGAGAAGCGCACCGCGTCGGCGGCGCCGGTCTCCTCCAGCGCCAGGGCGAGCCGCAGCGGGGCGTACATCAGCTCTTCGTTGCCGAGGACGAGGACCCGTCCGGGGCGCTCGCCGAGGGCGCGGGCGAGCTGCGCCCCGAGCGCGGGCAGGGCCGCCTCCAGCCGGGTGCGGTGGGCGGGCGTGAACCCGTGCCGTCCCCCGTCGGGGACCCCGGCGGGCCAGTCGAGGCGGATCCGGGCGGCGGGGGCGGGGGTCCCGGCGAGGGGTGCCTCCTGCGCGGCCTCGTACTCCTCGACCAGGCGCGTGCCCCGTTCCAGGACCCCTTCCGGCAGGCGTACGGTGCCGCTCGCCAGGGCGATCAGGTCCACCCGGGCGCCGAGGCCGTCCGCGAAGGCGGTCAGCCGGTCGCGGTCGGCCGCCGAGCGCATGTCCACCAGGGCGACCACGACATAGTGCCCGCGCGGATGGCGTTCGTGCAGGTCACGGATGGTGTTCAGGACGGTGTTGCCGGTGGAGAACTCGTCGTCGACCAGCACCAGCGGACCGGTCCCCGCCAGCAGCGCGGGGTCCTCCGGCAGCAGCAGGTGCGAGGTGGCGTGCGAGTGGGCCTCCTCGAAGCCCCCGGCGGGCCGGACGCCTGGCACCGGGCGGCGGGTGGAGTGCAGGTACGGGGCCACCCCGAGGCCGTCGGCGACGCTGTGCCCGAGCCCGGTCGCGGTCTCGGCGTACCCGAGCACCACGGCGGAGGCGGCCGCGTCACCGAGCAGCTCGCGCACCCGCAGGCCCAGCCCGTACCCGGCGCCGTGGACCACGGCCGGGGACTGCGGGACGTGCTTGCCGAGCACCTGGGACACCAGCAGGTGCGCCCGCTTGGGGTTGCGGCGCAGCGCCAGCCCGAGCAGCCCGCTGAGCCGGGGTCCCCCGGACTCCGTGTCCGAACCCGGGGCCTGCGCCTCTTCCGGGGCCTGCGCCTCTTCCAAGGCAACGCCCAGCCGGTCGGCGACCCACGTTCCTGACCACACCGCTTCGATCTTCTTGCCCTTCCTCGTCGTCGGCATCCGGTCCGGATCCCGGCTTCAGACCTGGAGTCCGGCGGTGAGGAGATCGACGAAGCCGACCTCCTCCTTGGCCACACCGAAGACCTCCGCGCGCAGCATGGTGCGCTCGGCCCAGGCCCGGTGGGGCTTCACCTCGTTCATTTTGTTCGTATAGGCCGACCGCATCACTCCACCACCGCCGCGCTCCGGGCGCAGGATGTCCTGGGCGTCGCTGAACTCCTCGTGGGAGACCACCGACAGCGCGTGCACGGGGGTGACGTGCGCCGGGTGGATGCAGGTCTTGCCGAGCAGACCGTTGGCCCGGTCGAGTTCGATCTCGCGGAGCAGCCCGTCCAGGTCGTGCTCGATGAGCGCGGTGCGCAGTTCCTCGACGCCTTCCTCCAGGAAGGGGCTGCGGCGCAGCTGGGGCTTGAAGAGGCGCTGCTGGCTGCGGAAGTACTCCCAGACCGGGCCGGTGACGGTGAATCCGGTGCCGTCGGCCCGGCTCAGGACGTTGACCACGTCCGCGATCACGCCGGCGACGATCTGGACGTCGTACGCCGTCATGTCGGGCGTGCGGCGCAGTCCGTAGGCCGAGCAGAAGTCGGTCACGCCCAGGCGCAGCGCCAGGACGCGGTCGCGGTAGGCGTTGACCGTGCGCGAGATGCCCGCGAGGGCCTCCACGCGGGTTTCGAGGTGGAGCAGTTCGGGGGTTTCCAGGACGGGCATCGCGTAGAAGTGCTGTCCGGCCTGCTCCGCGGCCTGGCCGACGGCGTCGAGGAAGGCGGTTCCGCGACTCTCCGTGAATTTCGGCAGTACGAATCCGGCCAATCTGTGTGCCGCGCCGCCCAGGCGGCGTGCGAGATCGACTATCTGTTCGGGTTCGCGGACCCGAATGAAGAGCAGCGGGGCCTCGGTCCCGGCCGCGTCGATCTCGGCGAATTGCCGGACGAGGTTCTCCTCGGCGCCCGCGACCTCGGCGTCGCTGATGGAATCCTCCAGGCAGAGGACCATGGAGACGACTCCGCGGCGCGCCTGCTTGGCCACGTCGGCCGCCAGGTGGGGGCGGGTGGCGGGGCTGTAGAGGGTGGCGCCGAGCGCGGCGGCGAGCGTACGGGCGGGCGAAGCGGCGGTGAACTCGACCGGCTCCTGGTGGAAGAGGTCCTCGCGGACGGTGGGCGATATGTGCCCGAAGTGACGCATGTGCTTCCCCCGTACTGCCTCGGCGGCCCCATTGGCATGGCCGGTAATAGTACGTACGAATGAGTTCCAAGAGTTCCTCAAGCACATGAAGTTCGGGTAACCCTCTTGCACCATGCACAGCCCCAGGACGTCCGACAAGGGTTGCGGACGGCCCGCGGGCGACACTCCAGGGGGCCCGCATTGTCCCGGCCCGCCCCGGGAGGGCAGGATGACCGGCATGACGCACGCGATGCAGAAGGGCTCCAACATCCCGGTGACCGCCGCCGCGGTCCGGGCGGTGCTGCGCTGGACCGGCGGCCCCGAGGTGCCGGACGTGGACGCCTCGGCGCTGCTCGTGGGGGCGGACGGGCGTGTGCGTTCCGATGAGGACTTCGTCTTCTACAACCAGCCCCGGCACCCCTCCGGGGCGGTCTGGCGCCTGGGCAAGAAGCGGGTCGGCGACGGGATCACCGACGCCGTCCAGATGGACCTGGTCTCGGTGCCCGGCTGGGTGGACCGGGTGCTCGTGGTCGTCTCGGCCGAGGACGTGCCCTTCGAGCGGGTCGGGGACCTGCGGATCCTGCTCTACGACGCCACGGTCAGCGGGGGCGCCGAACCCCTCGCCTACTTCGACGTACGGCCCGAGACGGGCGCGGAGACGGCCCTGATGTGCGGGGAGGTCTACCGCCGGGGCGAGGGGTGGAAGTTCCGCGCGCTGGGCGAGGGCTACTCCAACGGGCTCGTCGGGCTGGCCACGGACCACGGGATCTCGGTGGACGACGGCGCGGAGGAACCGGACGCCGCGGCGGCGGGGGCCACGGGGCAGGCGGACCGGACGGCCGCGATGCGCCCGCCGACCCCGGATCCGACCCCGGCACCGGCCACCGCGCCGCCGGTGCCCGCGGTGGCGCCCACCCAGGCCCCGCCGGCCGCGCAGCCCGCCTACGGGTACCCGCAGCACGTGTCCCCGGTGCCGGTCGGCGACCCGTCCTTCCGGCTGCCGGTGCAGGGCCCGCAGTTCCTGCGCCGCTGAGCCGGGCGGGCCGGGCGGGCCGGGCGGGCCGGGCGGGCCGGGCGGGGCGGGCGGGGCTTCACGAGCACGCCCGGGGCCGCGGACGGCTCAGGCCTTGGTCTTGTAACCCCGCCCCCACTGGAGCCCCCAGCCGTACAGCCGGTCCAGCTCGGCCTGGAACCCGTAGACGAATTTGACCTCGCGCCGCACGACGAGTTCGCCCTTGACCTTCTCCAGCGAGACCACCGCGCAGGAACGCGCCTGCGGGTGGCGTTCCTCCAGGGGGATCTCTATCCGCGGGCCGGTGACCGGGAAGAGGGTCACCATGGCGTGCGTACGGTCGAAGGCCGGGGTCTGGTCGTAGATGTAGACGAAGACCAGCAGCCGCTTGATCTCGTCGGCGTGGTCGAGGTTGACGTAGAGGGTCTCACCGGACGCCGAACCGAACCGGTCGTCGCCGCTGAGCTTGACGTACGGCGGGTCGTTGATGTCCCCGAGCAGCTTGCCCAGGGGCTGTACGACCCCGCGCGTGCCGTCGGTCAGCTCGTACAGGCAGCCGAGGTCGAGGTCGACATTGACCACGCCCTGCGTGTGCGCCTGCACCATGTCCGGCTTGAACAGCTTGAACGGATGGCGGAAGAGCTGTCCGCTCGCGCCGGTGGGGCCGCCGAAGTCGGAGGTCCGCATCCGCCAGGACAGGTTGACGCGCAGATTGCCGTGGACCGCCCCCTGTTTGGTGAGCGACACCGTGGGATGCCGTTTCGTCAGTTCGATCGCGTTCGACGACGCGCTTCCCGACTGGAACTGCGAGGCGCGGGCGCCCCTGAGGCCGTCGAAGAAGTCGATGAAGCCCATGTCATCCCCCCTGGGTTCGCACACGCGGGACGGGGCGGCCCGGGAGTACCCCGCGCCGCCCCGCAGTTGAGCGTTCCGCATTACCGCCGTGATCATGCCTCGGCGGCGACCTCCTGCGGTGCGGAATCCTCAAGAGCCAGGCGCTTGTTGCGGCGGACCGAGGACCAGAAGGACCAGGCGATCAGCAGCACGCCGACGAGGCCGGTGATGACCTCGTGGATCTCGTACTGGATGGTGACGAGCAGGATGACGGCGAGCGCGCCGATCGCGTAGTGCGCGCCGTGCTCCAGGTAGACGTAGTCGTCGAGGGTGCCCTGGCGGACCAGGTAGACCGTCAGCGACCGGACGTACATGGCACCGATGCCGAGGCCGAGGGCCATCAGCACGATGTCGTTGGTGATCGCGAAGGCGCCGATGACCCCGTCGAAGGAGAAGGACGCGTCCAGGACCTCCAGGTAGAGGAACATGAAGAACGCGGCCTTGCCCGCCATGACGACCGCGGAGACGGGGTTGCCGCTCTTCTTCGCGGCTTCCTCCGCCTCGTGCTCGGCCTCTTCCTCCTCTTCGAGCTTGTTCTCGAAGTAGCCGGAGAGACCGCCGACGATCATGTAGGTGATCAGACCGGCGATGCCGGAGATCAGCACGGTCTGCGCCTTGTCCACTTCCAGGCCGCCGTGCTGGTGGGCGTGGGCGGCGAAGGTGAACGAGGTGATCAGCAGGGCGATCAGCGCGATGCAGGCGGACAGCATGTCGATCTTGCCGAGCTTGGCGAGGGGACGCTCAAGCCAGGCGAGCCACTTGATGTCCCGGTCCTCGAAGATGAAGTCGAGGAAGATCATCAGCAGGAACATGCCACCGAAGGCCGCGATGGCCGGGTGGGCGTCGGTGACCAGTTCCTGATAGTGGTTCTTGTTGGTCATCGCGAGATCGACGGCCTCGATGGGCCCGATCTTGGCGGTGACCGCCACGATCACGACGGGGAAGACCAGGCGCATGCCGAACACGGCGATGAGGACGCCCACGGTGAGGAAGATCTTCTGCCAGAAGGCATTCATCTTCTTCAGGATTCCGGCGTTGACCACCGCGTTGTCGAAGGACAGCGAGATCTCCAGGACGGACAGGATCGCGACGATCCCGAACGCGGTCCACCCCCCGTAGAGAACCGCCGCGGCCAGGCCGAGCGCGGTAATCGCGAACGACCAGCCGAAGGTTTTCAGAACCACGGGCACCCCATCGTCTTGTACGGCTTTACGAAACGTTGACCCCGAAGTCTAGAGCGATGCCCCGCAGGCCCGACGCGTACCCCTGCCCCACGGCCCTGAACTTCCATTCGGCGCCGTACCGGTAGACCTCGCCGAAGATCATCGCGGTCTCGCTGGAGGCGTCCTCGGAGAGGTCGTAACGCGCCAACTCCACGCCGTCCGCCTGGTTCACCACGCGAATGTAGGCATTGCTGACCTGGCCGAAGGACTGCCCGCGGGCATCGGCGTCGTGGATGGAGACCGGGAAGACGATCTTGTCGCAGGCCGCCGGGACCTTCGTCAGGTCGATCAGGACCGACTCGTCGTCGCCTTCACCCTCACCGGTGAGGTTGTCCCCCGTGTGTTCGACGGACCCCTCGGGGCTCTTCAGGTTGTTGTAGAAGACGAAGTACTCGTCTCCGAGCACCCGGCCGCCCGCGCACAGCAGTGCGCTGGCGTCGAGGTCGAAGTCCGCACCCGTGGTCGAGCGCGCGTCCCAGCCGAGGCCGACCAGCAGCCGGGTCAGGTTCGGTGCGGCCTTGGAGAGGGAGACATTGCCCCCTTTGGCGAGTGTGACGCCCATTGTTGTGGTCCTCCCCGGAGATGTGCCGGCGACGGTACGCCGATGAAGAACATCCGGCGCCGTACACGACTGTGCACGGCGCCGGACGGTGAACTGCTGGTCCCTCGGTCAGACGTTGACGCCGAAGTCCTGCGCGATGCCGCGCAGACCCGAGGCGTAGCCCTGGCCGATGGCACGGAACTTCCACTCCGCGCCGTTGCGGTACAGCTCGCCGAAGACCATGGCGGTCTCGGTCGAGGCGTCCTCGGAGAGGTCGTAGCGGGCCAGCTCGGTGTTGTCGGCCTGGTTCACGACGCGGATGTACGCGTTGCGGACCTGGCCGAAGCTCTGCTGACGGGCTTCGGCCTCGTAGATCGAGACCGGGAAGACGATCTTGTTGACGTCGGCCGGGACACCGGCGAGGTTGACCTTGATGGCCTCGTCGTCGCCCTCGCCCTCACCGGTGGTGTTGTCACCGGTGTGCTCGACCGAGCCGTCGGGGCTCTTCAGGTTGTTGAAGAACACGAAGTTGGCGTCGCTGGCGACCTTGCCCTGGTCGTTGGTCAGGATCGCGCTGGCGTCGAGGTCGAAGTCGACACCGGTGGTGGTCCGAGCGTCCCAGCCCAGTCCGACGATGACCGCCGTCAGGTTCGGCGCGGCCTTGGTCAGCGAGACGTTGCCGCCCTTGCTGAGGCTGACTCCCACGGGTCCTCCATTGGTTTCGTGTGGGGCGGGGCCCCGTCGTGCGGTTGCTACCGGATCAACGCTTCGATCCTAGTGACGGGTTCCCGCCCGGACGGGGTTTTCGTACGGAAACGTGCGATAGCGACTCAGATGCTGTCGAGCGCCTTGATGTACTCGTTCAGGTCACGCGCGTCGGGCAGCCCGTTGACGACGGTCCAGCGCACGATGCCGTCCTTGTCGATGATGAAGGTGCCGCGGACCGCGCAGCCCTTCTCCTCGTCGAAGACGCCGTAGGCGCGGGAGGTCTCGCCGTGCGGCCAGAAGTCCGACAGCAGCGGGTACTCCAGCCCCTCCTGCTCGCCGAAGACGCGCAGGGTCGGCACGGAGTCGTTGGAGACCGCCAGCAGCTGTACGTCGTCGTTCTGGAACCGCGGCAGCTGGTCGCGCAGCTCGCACAGCTCGCCCGTGCAGACGCCGGTGAAGGCGAAGGGGTAGAAGAGCAGGACCACGGCCTTCTCGCCGCGGAAATCGGCGAGCCGCACGGTGGCGCCGTGATTGTCCTTCAGTACGAAGTCCGGGGCCTTGGTGCCGACCTCGATCGCCATCTCTCGTATCCCTTCATTGAGCCGTTCGGGTGAGGCCCAGCCTAGGCGAGGCCTTGGCAGGACCGTATGCGCCCGGGGGTAGGAACAGCAGAAACCCCGCCGACCGGGGCCGACGGGGTTCCTGCGCTTGCTCTGGGCGCGTGGCTAGCGCTTGGACTTGGCGGCCTTGGGGGTCACCAGCTTGCTGGCGGCCCACTCCTTGCCGACGCTGACGCTCTTGGTCTGCGCCAGGCCCGCCGTCTGGGCGGCCTCGCTGATGTCGCTGGCCTCGACGTAACCGGGACGACCGGTCTTGGGGGTCAGCAGCAGGATCAGTGCGCCGTCCTCCACCAAGTTGATGGAGTCGACCAGCGTGTCCGTCAGATCGCCGTCTTCGTCCCGGAACCAGAGCAGCACCGCATCGGCGACGTCGTCGTACTCCTCGTCGACGAGGTCGCTGCCGATGTGATCCTCGATGGCCTCACGGAATTCCTGATCGACGTCATCGTCGTAGCCGATCTCCTGGACCACCTGTTCGGACTCGAAACCCAGCCTGGAAACCAGACTGGTCTCCGCGTGGTCCGCGGTCGCGCTCACGGGGTGCCTCCTGCTCATGTATCGGTGAATGTCTTCGGCGGCGCGCGTACGCGCAGCATTGGGCGTAGTCCACACGGACGCGGCGGATCGCGCAAGTACCCGGCGGCCGAGACCGTCGAAACGGTGACGATTACGGCCGTCTCGCCGCAACTTTAAGCCTGCCCGCGCGAACCCCTCGTGATTCATCCCACACCATTGCGCCGCTTTCGGCACCTGATGGGGACTTTGGCACTTGTTTGAGGGACGAACGGCCTTACGAAGCCGCTGATCGACTTGGGCGTAAGGTTGCGATTTGGCCGGACCCGCTTCCCGCCCCTTGAGTGTGGCCTGATATTCCAGCGGTTACCCAGCGGTACAGATGACGATTTCGGCCGAGCGGTAGACGATGGGAGCCGGCGAACCCAGGCACGACTCCCCCGACAGCGAAGGAACAGCGTGGCTTCCGCATCCGATCGCAACCCGATCATCATTGGCGGCCTGCCGAGTCAGGTCCCGGACTTCGATCCGGAGGAGACTCAGGAGTGGCTCGACTCCCTCGACTCAGCCGTCGACGAGCGGGGCCGCGAGCGTGCCCGCTACCTGATGCTGCGGCTGATCGAGCGGGCCCGTGAGAAGCGCGTGGCCGTGCCCGAGATGCGCAGCACGGACTACGTCAACACCATCGCCACCAAGGACGAGCCCTTCTTCCCCGGCAACGAGGAGATCGAGCGCAAGGTCCTCAACGCCACCCGCTGGAACGCGGCCGTCATGGTCTCGCGCGCCCAGCGCCCCGGCATCGGGGTCGGCGGCCACATCGCCACCTTCGCCTCCTCCGCCTCGCTCTACGACGTGGGCTTCAACCACTTCTTCCGGGGCAAGGACGAGGGTGACGGCGGCGACCAGATCTTCTTCCAGGGCCACGCCTCCCCCGGCATCTACGCCCGCGCCTACCTCCTGGACCGGCTCTCCGAGCAGCAGCTCGACGCGTTCCGCCAGGAGAAGTCGAAGGCCCCCTACGGCCTCTCCAGCTACCCGCACCCGCGGCTGATGCCGGACTTCTGGGAGTTCCCGACCGTCTCGATGGGCCTCGGCCCGCTCGGCGCGATCTACCAGGCGCGGATGAACCGGTACATGGAGGCGCGCGGGATCGCGGACACCTCCAAGTCACACGTCTGGGCGTACCTCGGTGACGGCGAGATGGACGAGCCGGAGTCGCTCGGCCAGCTCTCCATCGCCGCCCGCGAGAACCTCGACAACCTGACCTTCGTCGTCAACTGCAACCTGCAGCGCCTCGACGGCCCGGTGCGCGGCAACGGCAAGATCATGCAGGAGCTGGAGTCGCAGTTCCGCGGCGCCGGCTGGAACGTCATCAAGCTGATCTGGGACCGCTCCTGGGACCCGCTGCTGGCCCAGGACCGCGACGGCATCCTGGTCAACAAGATGAACACCACCCCCGACGGGCAGTTCCAGACGTACGCCACCGAGTCCGGCGCGTACATCCGGGAGCACTTCTTCGGCGGCGACCACCGGCTGCGCGCGATGGTCGAGAACATGTCCGACCAGCAGATCCAGCACCTGGGCCGCGGCGGGCACGACCACAAGAAGGTCTACGCGGCCTACGCGGCGGCCAAGGCCCACAAGGGCCAGCCGACCGTGATCCTGGCCCAGACGGTCAAGGGCTGGACGCTGGGCCCGAACTTCGAGGGCCGCAACGCGACCCACCAGATGAAGAAGCTGACGGTCGACGACCTCAAGCGCTTCCGCGACCGGCTGCACATCCCGATCACGGACCAGCAGCTCGAAGGCGGCGCCCCGCCGTACTACCACCCGGGCCGCAATTCGCCCGAGATCCAGTACATGCACGACCGGCGCAGCGCCCTGGGCGGCTACGTGCCGACCCGTGTGGTGCGCGCCAAGCCGCTCCAGCTGCCGGGCGACGCGACGTACGCGGCCGCCAAGAAGGGTTCGGGACAGCAGTCGATCGCCACCACCATGGCCTTCGTCCGCATCCTGAAGGACCTGATGCGGGACAAGGAGATCGGCCGCCGGTTCGTGCTGATCGCGCCCGACGAGTACCGCACCTTCGGCATGGACGCGTTCTTCCCGAGCGCCAAGATCTACAACCCGCTGGGCCAGCAGTACGAGGCGGTCGACCGTGACCTGCTGCTCGCGTACAAGGAGTCCCCGACCGGCCAGATGCTGCACGACGGCATCTCGGAGGCGGGCTGCACGGCCTCGCTGATCGCCGCGGGTTCGGCGTACGCGACGCACGGCGAGCCGCTGATCCCGGTCTACGTCTTCTACTCGATGTTCGGTTTCCAGCGCACCGGTGACCAGTTCTGGCAGATGGCCGACCAGCTCGCGCGCGGTTTCGTGCTCGGCGCGACCGCGGGCCGGACCACCCTCACGGGTGAGGGCCTCCAGCACGCCGACGGTCACTCCCAGCTGCTGGCCTCGACCAACCCGGGCTGTGTCGCCTACGACCCGGCCTACGGGTACGAGATCGCGCACATCGTCAAGGACGGTCTGCGCCGGATGTACGGCCCGGCCGCCGAGGACGTCTTCTACTACATGACCGTCTACAACGAGCCGATCCAGCACCCGGCCGAGCCCTCCGACGTCGATGTGGACGGCATCCTCAAGGGCATCCACCGGATCTCGCGGGGCACCGCGGGCACCGTCCCGGCGCAGCTCATGGCCTCGGGCGTGGCGGTGCCGTGGGCGCTGGAGGCGCAGCGGATCCTGGCCGCCGAGTGGAACGTCCGGGCGGACGTCTGGTCGGCGACCTCCTGGAACGAGCTGCGGCGCGACGCCGTCGAGGTGGAGACGCACAACCTGCTCCACCCCGAGGAGGACCAGCGCGTCCCGTACGTGACGCGCAAGCTGTCCGGCGCCGAGGGGCCGTTCGTGGCCGTCTCGGACTGGATGCGGGCGGTCCCGGACCAGATCGCGCGCTGGGTGCCCGGCGCGTACACCTCGCTGGGCGCGGACGGCTTCGGCTTCGCGGACACGCGCGGCGCGGCGCGGCGCTTCTTCCACATCGACGCCCAGTCGGTGGTGCTGGCGACGCTGACCGAGCTGGCGAAGGCCGGGCAGGTCGACCGCTCGGTGCTCAAGCAGGCCATCGACCGCTACCAGCTGCTCGACGTCACCGCGGCCGATCCGGGCGCGGCGGGCGGCGACGCGTAGCCGTCACGCCACCGTTTTCGACGGGGGCGCCGGGGACTCGGTCCCCGGCGCCCCCGCGTCGTTCCTTACGATGCCCCGCATGAAGGATCAGCCCGCGCAGCTCCGCTGGGAGCGTCACACCCAGCTCCCCCTGCTCGTGTGCGCGGTGGCCTTCGGCGTCGCGTACGCCGTTCCGATCATCGTCCCGGACGCGGACCCGTCGGTGCACGAGGCGTGCCTGCTGACGGAGTGGGTGGTGTGGAGCGTGTTCGCGGGGGACTACGCGGTGCGGCTGGGACTGGCCGCGGACCGGCGGCTGTTCGTGCGGACGCACTGGCTGGACCTGGCGGCGGTGCTGCTGCCGATGATCCAGCCGCTGCGGCTGCTGCGGCTGGTGTCCACACTGCTGCTGGTGGGGCGGCGGGCCCGGATGGCCCCGCAGGTCCGGCTGACGACGTACGTCGCGGGGGCGGTGGTGGGGCTGCTGATGTTCGGCTCGCTGGCCGTGCTGAGCGTGGAGCGCGACGCGCCGAACGGGAACATCAAGAACCTCGGGGACGCGGTGTGGTGGTCCTTCACCACGATGACCACCGTCGGCTACGGCGACCACTCCCCCACCACGGGCCTGGGCCGGGTGCTCGCGGTGGGTCTGATGCTGTCCGGGATCGCGCTGCTCGGTGTGGTGACCGCGAACATCGCGGCCTGGTTCATCTCCCGGTTCGAGCGCGACGACCACGCGGAGCGGCTGCAGGCGGCCGCGCTCACCGAACTGGCCGAGGAGGTACGGGCCCTGCGCGCCGAGGTCGCCCGGCTCGGCCGGGTGGCCCCGGGCGCGGGGACCGACGTACCGGCTCCGCACCCGGAGCCCGGGGCGGCGGCTCCGGCCGCCGCTTCGGCTATCGCTCCCACACCTTGAACGCCCTCACCTGGTAGGGGGACTGGGGCAGCCAGGTGCCGTCACCGGAGTAGGTCTGGAACTCCCCGGTCTCGGCGCACTCGGCCGACTGGTAGGTGGTCACCTGCCGTCCGGTGCGGTTGGCGAGGCCCTGCGCGTTCTTGCCCGGCGGCAGCGAGACGCAGTCGTTGGTGGTGATCTCGGTCAGTTCGAAGATCTGCTTCGCGCCCTTGAAGTCCGGGTTCGCCCAGAAGCACAGCTGTCCGGTGGCGCATGCCCCGAGCGGCGGCGGCCCGGCGGCGTGGGCGGCCGAGGCCGCGCCGGGGAGCAGGGTGGTGGCGGCCAGGAACACGGCGGCGAGCACGGTGGAACTCGTACGCATGACGGGTCAACTCCTTGTGGTCACAAGGCACTCGGACGGGTGGCCCGGTGGGCCGGCGGTCCGTCGCGAGTGCCGCTGACACCACGCTGACCTGCGAAGACGGTCGGGCGGAAGACCCTCCGGGCCGGTCCACCCGGATAGGCGACAGCCCCGCCGGACGGGTCCGGCGGGGCTGTCGGCGCCACGGAGTTGACCCCTCCGGAGCGCCCGCGCCGACGAAGGCGGTGTTCCCGCCTGACACGAAGGTGTCATGGGCGACCGGGGCGAGCGCCTTCGCGAGGCCGGTGACAGTGACAGAGACAGCGCCAGAGACAGCGACGCAGACACCGACTGACACTTCACAAACGGCTCAACAAGACAGCAACTGTCAGGTCGGTCACAGATACCCTGACCGCCCACCCCGCCCCGCAGCCCGAAAGAGGACCCCGCGGTGATGACCGACCAGCGGCCCGGCGCACCGGCGGCGCTCCCCGTACCCGCGCCGATCGCGCCCCCCGGCCTGCGCGAACGCAAGAAGCGCCGCACCCGGGACGCCCTGCTGCGCTCCTCCCTCGTCCTCTTCACCACGCAGGGCTACGAGGAGACGACCGTCGACGAGATCACCGACGCCGTCGAGGTCTCCCAGCGCACCTTCTTCCGCTACTTCGCCAACAAGGAAGAGGTCGCCTTCGCCGTCCAGGACCTGGTGGAGTCCCACTTCGTGGCCGCGCTCGGCGCGCGCCCGGCCGACGAGGGCCCGCTGGCGGCCATGCGGAACGCGGTGCTCACCGCCTGGGACACCATCGAGGAGGCCATCGGCGAGGTGGTCCCGGTCGACCTGCACATGCGGGCCTACCAGCTCATCGAGTGCACGCCCGCGCTGCTCGCCATCCACCTGCGCCGCTCCACCGAGCTGGAGGAGCGGATCGCCCGGCTCATCGCGGTGCGCGAGGGGCTCGACGTGGACACCGATCCACGGCCCCGGGTGGCGGTGGCCGCGTTCTCCGGGGTGATGCGGGTGACCGGGCGGCTGTGGGGGAAGGGCGAGGACACAAGCGTGGCCGCGATCCGCCGGATGACCGAGGACTACCTCGACCAGATCGGCCCGGCCCTGGCCGCCGACTGGCGCTGAGCCCCGGGGCGGGCACGGAAGGCCGCCGGGGCGCCCGCCGGGGGGCCGCCGGGGGCCCGCGGGTACCTGCCGGGTGCCCTCCGGTGCCCGATTCGTACCTGAACGGAACGGTCCCGCGCCCGTCAGTGACGGCGCCGCCCGGAGGCCCGTGACCCCTGTCACCCGGCGTGCCGCAGCCGGAAAAGGTCTCCTAGGCTGTCCTCCAGTGAACCTGTCCGGCCTGCACGGCCCTGCCTCCCCCGCCACCTCCTCCAGCCCCGGCGCGCTCCACGCGTGGCTCGCGCTCGCGGTGGTCTTCGTCATGCTGGCGACGACCGGCTGGACGGCCGTGCACCGGCCCGAGGAGAACGTCTCGGCCCGCAGAGTGGCCCTCGCCTCCTGGTCCGGGGCCCGGATCGGCGGCCGCCCCGTACCGTCCGCCGACGCCCCCATACGCACCGTCGCGCGGTTCTTCTCCGAACTCGACGGGCCCGAGCGGGACCGGCTCGCCGACACCTACCCGCTGGTCGTCGGCAACCTCGACGGGGTACCCGCGCAGACCCGCTTCCGGGCCAACCGGCGCTCCCTCGCCCAGGCGAGCCGGACCGAGGAGAAGCGCGCCCAGGACGTGTCGCTGACCCCGGCCGACCGGGACGAGGCGAGCCGGCGGGAGCACCGCCTGGAATCCCTGGCCGACCCCGCGCGGCAGGTCCTCGTCTTCGACCCGACCGGCGACGGCCTGGTCGCCGAGGTCTTCGGCGACCTGGACCGGGCGCAGCGCGTCTCGGTGATCGTGCCCGGCGTCGACACCGACCTGCTCACCTTCGAACGTTCGCAGCGCCGTTACAGCGCTCCGGTCGGCATGGCCGAATCCCTCTACGAGGCCGAGCGCGCGGCGGCTCCGGGCACCCGGACCGCGGTCATCGCCTGGGCCGGGTACGTCAGCCCCACCGGGCTCGGTGTGGACGCGGCGACCGGCCGGCTGGCCGCGCAGGGCGCCGTACGGCTGGAATCGCTGGCGGCGGCCCTGCCCGGGGACGCGTCGGTGGCGCTGTTCTGCCACAGCTACGGATCGGTGGTGTGCGGGGTCGCCGCCCGCGACCTGCCGCGCCGGGTGACGGACGTGGTGGTCTCGGGCAGCCCCGGCATGCGCGTGCAGAACGCCGCCGAGCTGGACACCTCGGCCCGGGTCTGGGCGATGCGGGACTCCGGGGACTGGATCGCGGACGTACCGCACCTGGAACTCGGCGGGGTCGGGCACGGGGCGGATCCGGTGTCGCCCGCCTTCGGCGCGCGGCGGCTCTCGGCCGCCGGGGCGAAGAGCCACACCGGCTATTTCGAGCCAGGAACCGGCTCGTTGGCGAACTTCGCGCGAATCGGAACCGGTTCGTACGGTTCCGCGGTATGTGCGACCGGGGACGACTCCTGCCGACGCGGAATTTCCGGTACAGAAGCTCCCTGACGCGCGTAGAGGGCCGGAAAACGACCCTCGCAGTCAGGGGACGCGCAGGCCTGCCGCCCTTTACGATGAGCCGCATGGGTGACGTACTGGCCGGAAACCATGCCGTCTGGGAGTTCGACTCGGACTCGGTGCTCATCCGCTTCGAACGGGGGATGTCCGCACTGCGGATGCCGCGGCTCTGGCATGCGCTGGGGCAACGACGCATCCCCCACGAGGCGTTGTCCGAGGTGAATGTGACCGTGACCGCGGGAAAGCGGGACACGGTGGTCCTGCGTGCCGTCCCGCGGCCCGGAGCGGATCCGCTGATGGAGGCCGCCGCGGGACAGCTGAAGGACATCTGCGACCCGTACCGGCTGGTGCTGCCCGCCGACCGGGCGCCGCTGGCCGCCGCGCTGGCCGACGGACTGCGGGCCCGGCTCGGGCCGGACCCCGCCGAACCGGCCCCGCGCTTCCTCGTCGAGGCGCCGAAGCCGCCGCTCCACCTCAAGGCGTACGACGCCCGGGCGACGCTCGACGAGAGCGGGGTCAATTTCCGCTGGTCGCGGACCGGCGCCTCCAGCACCAAGTGGAAGGCGGGCGACCGGCATTACCCGCTGGCCTCGCTGACCGGCGTCGAATGGCGCTCGCCGGAGCAGCCCGGCGGGTACCTGCGGCTGCGCTCCCGCGAGGACGGCGACGAGGCCCCGGCTCCGGAGCACGACCCGGCGGTGGTGCTGTTCGCCCTCGGGTACGGCGGGGTGCACGAATCCCTGCCCTTCGCGGCGGCGGTGCTGGCGGCGGTACGGGGGCGGACGCCGGTGGCGGCCGGGCCGCTGGCGGCCCCGTCCCCGCGGGAGCCGGACCGGATGCGGCACCTCGGCGAGCTGCACGGGGCGGGGCTGCTGACCGATGCCGAGTACGCGGCGCTGCGGGACCGGTTCGCGCCGGGGGCGTGACCCCTGGCCGGGGGGCCGGGCCGGTGCCGGGCCGCTGCGCGGGGCCCTTGCGCCTGCGGCGCGGGCGTCCTCAATCGCCGGACGGGCTTGAGTTGGGCCCCCGGCCCGGGGGCGAGTGCTCCCCCGGTGGGTGGTGTCCTCAAACGCCGGACGGGCTTGGGTTGGCCCCCGGGCCCGCGGCTTGAATTGGTCAGGATTCGCGGGCCGTTGAGGTGGAGCTCATGTCGGGGTAGCGGTCGCCCTCGACCTGGGCGGCGATCGGCTCCAGCAGGGCGAGGTCGGCGTCCGTCAGGGTGATGCGGGTCGCCGCCGTGTTCTCCGCGAGGCGGCTCCGCTTGCGGGTGCCCGGGATCGGGACGACCGTCAGCCCGTGGACCGCCGCCCGCTGCTGCACCCAGGCCAGCGCGATCTGCGCCGGGGTGGCCCCGTGCGCCGCCGCGATCCGGCGGACCGGCTCCAGCAGCGCGGCGTTGGCCTTGGCGTTGTCCCCGGTGAACCGCGGCTGGTAGCGCCGGAAGTCGCCCTCCGCCAGCTCCGCGCCCGCGTCCGCGAACGCCCCGGTCAGGAAGCCGCGCCCGAGCGGCGAGTAGGGCACGAAGGCGACGCCCAGCTCCGCCGCCGCGCCGACCGCGCTGCGCTCCACGTCCCGGCTGAAGAGGGACCACTCCGACTGGAGCGCGGCGATCGGATGCACCGCGTGCGCCTCGCGCAGCTCGGCGCCGGTGACCTCGCTCAGGCCCAGGTGGCGGACCTTGCCCTCGGCCACCAGCTCCGCCATCGCGCCCACGGACTCCGCGAACGGCACCTGCGGGTCGCGCCGGTGCATGTAGTACAGGTCGATGACGTCCACGCCGAGCCGCCGCAGGCTGCCCTCGACGGACTCGCGGACGTACGCCGCGTCGTTGCGCACGGCCCGGAACTGCGGGTCGTCGGAGCGCTCGATGGCGAACTTCGTGGCCAGGGTGATCTCGTCCCGGTGCGCGGCGACGAAGGGCGCGAGGAACTCCTCGTTCCGCCCGCGCCCGTACACGTCGGCCGTGTCGAAGAGGGTGACCCCGGCCTCCAGGGCCGCGTCCAGGGTGTCGCGGGCCGCCGCCTCGTCCGTGTCGCCGTAGAACTCGCTGATGCCCATGCAGCCGAGACCCTGTATGCCGACCAGCGGGCCGCCCTTGCCCAGTTCGACCTGTGCGATCTTGTCCGCCGAGGCGTTCGAGGTGTTCGAGGTGTTCGAGGTGTTCGTCATGACTGCGCCTTCCCCTGCTTCATGTCCGTGTCCGTGTCCGTGTGCGTGATGTCAGACGGTTCCGCGTAAAAGCCGATCTTGAAGTCCAGTACCGCGAGCGCGTCCGTCAGCTCGTCGATGCGCGCCCGCACATCGCGCCGCGTCCGTTCCAGCAGCTCCCGCCGCTCGTCGAAGGTGTGCTGGCCCTCGCGCACCAGTTCCGCGTAGCGGACCATGTCCGCCACCGACATCCCGGTGGCGCGCAGCTTGCCGACGAAGGCGAGCCAGTCGAGGTCCTTGTCGCTGAACCGGCGCTGACCCGAGTGCGAGCGGTCCACGTGCGGCATCAGGCCGATCCGTTCGTACCAGCGCAAGGTGTGCTGGGTCAGACCGGTCCGGGCCTCGACCTCGCTGATCGTGTACCGCGTCTGCGTCAGGCTCATGACCTCCACGCTAAAACCCTTGAGTGCACTCCAAGCAAGTAGGCTCGGCCGCATGGAGAGCACGGAGATCACGGACAGCCTGCGGATCATCGACACCTGGCCGGTACCGACCGCCGCGGCGGCCGTCGTACGCGCCGACGGGAGCCTCGCGGGCGCCCACGGCCCGGTCGGCCACCGCTTCCCGCTGGCCTCCGTCACCAAGCCGCTGGCCGCCTACGCCGCGCTCGTCGCGTACGAGGAGGGGGCGATCGAGCTGGACGAGCCCGCCGGACCCGAGGGTTCCACGGTGCGCCACCTGCTCGCGCACACCAGCGGCCTCGCCTTCGACGAGCACCGCGCGATGGCCCCCGCCGGGGAACGGCGGCTGTACTCCAACGCCGGTTTCGAGGTGCTCGGCGACCACATCACCAAGGCCACCGGCATCCCCTTCGCCGAGTACCTGCACCAGGCGGTGCTGGAGCCGCTCGGCATGGACGCGACCACCCTGGACGGGTCCCCCGCCAAGGACGGCGTCTCCACCGTCTCCGACCTGGCCCGCTTCGCCGCCGAGCTGATGGCCCCCCGGCTGCTGGACGTGCGTACGGTCGCCGAGGCCACCTCGGTGGTGCACCCGGGCCTCAAGGGCGTCCTGCCCGGTTACGGTCACCAGTCCCCCAACGACTGGGGCCTCGGCCTGGAGATCCGCGACGGGAAGTCCCCGCACTGGACGGGCGCCGGCTCCTCCCCGCGCACCTTCGGGCACTTCGGGCAGGCCGGCACCTTCCTGTGGGTGGACCCGGACGCCCGCGCGGCCTGCGTGGCGCTGACCGACCGGCCCTTCGGACCGTGGGCGGTGCAGGCGTGGCCGCCGTTCACCGACGGGGTCCTCGCGGCACTCGG
Source organism: Streptomyces sp. NBC_00536 (assembly GCF_036346295.1). Classification (NCBI taxonomy): domain Bacteria; kingdom Bacillati; phylum Actinomycetota; class Actinomycetes; order Kitasatosporales; family Streptomycetaceae; genus Streptomyces; species Streptomyces sp. NBC_00536. The sequence continues at coordinate 2,561,307 of NZ_CP107819.1, forward strand.
CGCGGCCGGAGGCCGCTGACACGTTCGACGGCGGTGCCGTACGGGTGACACCGCCGGGGCTATGCACCCATCCGACCCGATTGCCGTGGCGCACGTCCCGGTTCCGGCCCCCTCGCATCGATAGATTCCGGTTCCCAGCCACCGTTGATCATCGGGGAGAACCGGGTGCGCACCCGCAGCATCGTGGTGTCGGCCGCCACCGCCGCCCTCACCACCGGCATCGTCGGACTGCTCGCCGTACGAGGGGTGCCGGGCGCCGCGCTGCGCACCGAACCCCTGCGGGCGAACGGGTCCGGCGCCTCGTTCGAGGACGCGGACACCGCCGGGTTCAGCATGCTGGCCGTCTCCTGGGACGAGCCGGACCGGGCCCTCGACGGGGAGATCCGGGTCCGGACGAAATCCGCGGAGACCGGCGCCTGGTCGCCCTGGACCGTGCTGGGCACGGAGCGGGGCGAAGGCGTGCGCGGGGTCTCCGAGCCGCTGTGGGCGGGTCCGTCCGACGGGGTTGAGGTCAAGGTCGCCGGGCACGGCGGGCCGCTGCCCGCCGGGCTGCGGCTGGATCTGGTCGACCCCGGGGCCGACCCGGTGGGGCCGGAGCCGGGCGCGGGGGACTCCGTTCCGGCCGCCTACGCCGCGTCCCCGTCCGAGCGGCCCGACGTGGTCTCCCGCTCCGCGTGGGGCGCGCAGGAGCAGCCGGGCAACGAGCCGGTGTACGGCAAGGAGGTCAAGGCCGTCTTCGTGCACCACACCGCGCAGACCAACGCCTACGACTGCACCGATTCGGCGGCCCTGATGCGCGGCCTGCAGACGCTGCACGTGCGCACGAACGGGTGGAAGGACCTCGGCTACAACTTCGTCGTCGACAAGTGCGGCACGGTCTTCGAGGGCCGCCGCGGCGGGGTCGACCGGCCGGTGACCGGGGCCCACACCCTCGGCTTCAACACCGACACCATGGGCGTCGCGGTCATCGGCGAGTACTCCTCCCAGGAGCCCTCCGACGCCGCGATGACCGCCGTGGCCCGGCTCGCCGCCTGGAAGCTGGGCCGGTACGGGTACGACCCGCGGGGCAGCGTCACGCTGACCTCCGGCCTCGACAACGGCAAGTTCCGCACCGGGCAGCAGGCGCGCTTCGAGCGGATCTCCGGCCACCGCGACGCGTTCTCCACCGAGTGCCCGGGCACCGCCCTCTACCGCAGGCTCCCCGCGATCCGCGACCGGGCCGCCGACCCGGCCGGCGATCCGCTGGGCGGCTCGCTCGACGGACTGGTCGGCTCCCTCACCGGCCACCACGGCTGAACCGCGGCGCCCCACGGCACGCCCTACGGCAGCTCCCACAGGAGCAGCTCCGCCGGGGACCCGGCGACGATCTCCAGGCCGTCCGCGGCGTCGCTGATCCGCACCGAGTCCCCGGGGCCCAGCTCCACGCCGTCGAGCCGCAGGTCCCCGCGCACGACGTGCAGGTAGACCCGGGGCGCGGCCGGTACGGGGACCCGCTCGCCCGCGCCGGGCCTGCGCACCCGCAGCACCGCACCGGCCGCGGTGACCTCGTAGGGCGCGCCGTCCGCGACCCCGCGCACGATCTCGTACGAGGGCTCCCCCGGCGGGTCCGTCCCCTCGGGTCCGCCCAGCGGGGCCAGCCACATCTGGACGAAGCGGAGCGGCACGGGCGCGTCGTTGCGCTCGACGTGACGCACCCCGTGGCCCGCGCTGAGCCGCTGGACGTCACCGGCGCGCACGACGGTGGCGTGCCCGGTGCTGTCCCGGTGGGTCAGCTCGCCCTCGATGACCCAGGTGACGATCTCGGTGTGCCGGTGCGCGTGCTCCTCGAAGCCCGCTCCCGGGGCCAGGGATTCCTCGTTGCAGGCCCGGACCGGGCCGAATCCGAGGTTGTCCGGATCGTAGGCACTGCCGAAGGAGAAGGCGTGCCGGGTCATGATCCCGGCCGCTTCGTCCCCGCCCGGGTAGCGGTCCGCGGCACGACGTACTTCCATCATGGGGGCCACCGTAGCCGCACGGCGGAGCGCCGCCCCGGGGCCGGGCCGCCGACCCGGGACTCCGCGGCGGGGTCCGGATAGGGCAGTCTTGTCACGTGCCCCAACCCGAACGTGAGCAGCCCCCCGCGCATCCCACGCATCCCGCCCACCAGGTTCTACCGGCCCATCCGCACACCGCGACGCTCCGCCGGCTGGAGAAGTCCTCGGGCCGGCTCGCCGCGAACGCGATCGCCCGCATGGACGAGACGCTGTCGTGGTACCGCGCGATGCCACCGGAGAACCGCTCCTGGATCGGCCTGGTCGCTCAGGCGGGCATCGCCGCGTTCACCGAGTGGTTCCGGCACCCGGAGACCCCGCAGGCGATCTCCACGGACGTCTTCGGGACGGCTCCGCGCGAGCTGACCCGGGCGATCACCCTGCGCCAGACCGTCGAGATGGTCCGTACGACGATCGAGGTGATGGAGTCCGCCATCGAAGAGGTGGCCGCTCCGGGAGACGAACAGATCCTGCGCGAGGCGCTGCTCGTCTACGCGCGGGAGATCGCGTTCGCGACCGCCCAGGTGTACGCGCAGGCCGCCGAGGCGCGCGGCGCGTGGGACGCCCGGCTGGAGTCCCTCGTGGTCAACGCGGTGCTGTCCGGCGAGGCGGACGAGGGCGCGCTGTCCCGGGCCGCGGCGCTCGGCTGGAGTTCCCCCGATCACGTGTGCGTGGTGCTGGGGACCGCCCCTGAGGGGGACAGCGAGCTGACGGTGGAGGCGATCCGGCGGGCCGCCCGGCACCACAAGCTGCAGGTGCTGACCGGGGTGCTCGGCGACCGGCTCGTCGTGATCGCGGGCGGCAGCGACAACCCGATGCAGGTCGCGAAATCCCTGATCGGGCCGTTCGCGGCGGGCCCGGTCGTGGCCGGTCCGGTGGTCTCGGACCTGTTGAACGCGACGAAGTCGGCGCAGGCCGCGGCGGCCGGGCTGAAGGCGTGCACGGCGTGGCAGGACGCCCCCCGGCCGGTCCTCGCCGATGATCTTCTTCCGGAGCGCGCGATCGCTTCCGACCCTTCCGCCCGCGAGCAGTTGGTGGAGGAGATCTACAGACCGCTCGAAGAGGCCGGGTCCGCTCTGCTGGAGACGCTGAGCGTGTACCTGGAGCAGGCGAGCAGCCTCGAAGGGGCGGCCCGGATGCTGTTCGTGCACCCGAATACGGTGCGGTACCGCCTCCGACGTGTGACCGACGTCACCGGCTGGTCGCCCTCCGATGTCCGTTCTGCGTTCACCCTGCGGATCGCCCTGATCCTGGGGCGCCTGGCCGACGGCGAAGCGCCGTCCTAGACTTTTGTCGGACATCAACAATTACCCCGACGGTTCTTCGTCCCTGTCCCCACGGGCGGCACGGGCCGAACTCAAGAGAGAGTGTGAGGGTGCTCGTACTCGTCGCTCCCGGCCAAGGCGCTCAGACGCCCGGCTTCCTGACTTCCTGGCTCGACCTCCCCGGTGCCGCTGACCGCGTCGCCGCATGGTCGGACGCCATCGAGCTCGACCTTGCCCACTACGGCACCAAGGCCGACGCGGACGAGATCCGCGACACCGCCGTGGCCCAGCCGCTGCTGGTGGCGGCGGGTCTGCTGTCCGCCACCGCGCTGGGCTCCCCCGCCGCGTTCGGCGCGGTCGCCGGTCACAGCGTCGGTGAGATCACCGCCGCCGCGTTCGCCGGTGTGCTGGGCGAGGCGGACGCGCTGTCCTTCGTCCGCACCCGCGGGCTGGGCATGGCGGAGGCCGCCGCGGTCACCGAGACCGGCATGGCCGCCGTGCTCGGCGGCGACCCGGACGTGGTCGTCGCCCACCTGACCGCGCTGGGCCTGACCCCGGCGAACATCAACGGCGCCGGCCAGATCGTGGCCGCGGGCACCATGGAGCAGATCGACGCTCTGGTGGCCGACAAGCCCGAAGGCACCATGAAGGTCGTCGCCCTCAAGGTCGCGGGCGCCTTCCACACGCACCACATGGCTCCCGCGGTCGTCACCCTGGAGAAGGCCGCCCAGGCCCTCGCCCCGGCCGACCCGGTGCTGAAGTACGTGTCCAACAAGGACGGTCAGATCGTCACCTCGGGCGCCGACGTCGTCGCCCGCCTGGTCGGCCAGGTGGCCAACCCGGTCCGCTGGGACCTGTGCATGGAGACGTTCGCCGACCTCGGCGTCACCGGGATCATCGAGCTGTGCCCGGGCGGCACCCTGACGGGGCTGGCCAAGCGCGCCCTCAAGGGCGTACCGACCGTGGCACTGAAGACGCCCGACGATCTCGAGAAGGCCGCCGCGCTCATCGCTGAGCACGCGGCCTGAGAGAAGGAGCCCACACAGCATGTCGAAGATCAAGCCTGCAAAGGGTTCCCCGTACGCGCGCATCCTCGGTGTCGGCGGCTACCGCCCGACGCGGGTCGTCCCCAACGAGGTCATCCTGGAGACGATCGACTCGTCCGACGAGTGGATCCGTTCCCGTTCCGGCATCGCGACCCGGCACTGGGCCTCGCCGCAGGAGACCGTCGCCGCGATGTCGGTCGAGGCCTCCGGCAAGGCGCTGGCCGACGCCGGGGTCTCGCCGGAGCAGATCGGCGCCGTGATCGTCTCCACGGTCTCGCACTTCAAGCAGACCCCGGCCGTCGCGACCGAGATCGCCCACCGGATCGGTGCGGGCAAGCCCGCCGCGTTCGACATCTCCGCGGGCTGCGCCGGTTTCGGCTACGGCCTGACCCTGGCCAAGAGCCTGGTCGTCGAGGGCTCGGCGGAGTACGTCCTGGTCATCGGTGTCGAGCGGCTCTCCGATCTGACCGACCTGGAGGACCGCGCGACGGCCTTCCTGTTCGGTGACGGAGCGGGCGCCGTGGTCATCGGCCCCTCGGACGAACCGGCCATCGGCCCCACCGTGTGGGGTTCGGAGGGCGACAAGTCCGACACCATCAAGCAGACCGTGCCGTGGGACGAGTGGCTCGGCAAGGACGGCGGAGAGAAGTTTCCGGCCATCACGCAGGAGGGTCAGGCGGTCTTCCGCTGGGCCGTCTTCGAGATGGCCAAGGTGGCCCAGCAGGCGCTCGACGCGGCCGGGATCACCGTGGACGACCTGGACGTCTTCATTCCGCACCAGGCCAACATGCGGATCATCGACTCGATGGTGAAGACTCTGAAGCTGCCGGAGCACGTCACGGTCGCCCGTGACGTCGAGACCACCGGCAACACCTCGGCCGCCTCGATCCCGCTCGCGATGGAGCGGCTCCTGGCGACCGGGGCGGCGAAGAGCGGCGACACCGCACTCGTCATCGGCTTCGGGGCGGGACTCGTCTACGCAGCCACGGTCGTTACCCTCCCCTAGGGTCCGGGATCCTTTCCCGGCCCGCACCACCAGAGTTAGCTATCAAGAAGGAGCGCCACATGGCCGCCACGCAGGAGCAGATCCTCGAAGGTCTCGCGGAGATCGTCAACGAGATCGCCGGGATCCCGCAGGAGGACGTCCAGCTCGACAAGTCCTTCACCGACGACCTGGACGTCGACTCCCTGTCCATGGTCGAGGTCGTCGTCGCCGCCGAAGAGCGCTTCGAGGTCAAGATCCCGGACGAGGACGTCAAGAACCTCAAGACGGTCGGCGACGCCGCCGACTACATCCTGAAGCACCAGGCCTGAGCCTGACGAGCGTTTGTCGCCACCCGGCGGTGGCGCCGTGACAATTCAGCACCCTCTTACACGTGGAGAAAGAATTCCTGTGAGCCCGACCAATCGCACCGTGGTCGTCACCGGTATCGGCGCAACCACTCCGCTGGGTGGCGACAGCGCTTCGACCTGGGAAGGTCTGCTTGCCGGTCGTTCCGGGGTCAAGCCCCTCGAAGGCGAGCGCTTCGCCGAACTCCCGGTCCGCATCGCCGCCACGGCCGCCGTGGACCCGAGCGAGGTCCTGCCCCGCCCGCTCGCCCGCAAGCTGGACCGCTCGGCGCAGTTCGCGCTGATCGCGGGCCGTGAGGCCTGGGCCGACGCGGGCTACACCGGCCCCGCCGGCGAGGACCCCGCGGTCGCTCCCGAGCGCCTCGGCACGGTGATCGCCTCCGGTATCGGCGGTGTCACCACCCTGCTCGACCAGTACGACGTACTGAAGGAAAAGGGTGTGCGCCGGGTTTCGCCGCACACCGTCCCCATGCTCATGCCGAACGGCCCGGCGGCCAACGTCGGTCTTGAGGTCAACGCCCAGGCCGGTGTGCACACCCCGGTCAGCGCGTGCGCCTCCGGCGCCGAGGCCATCGGCTACGCGGTCGAGATGATCCGCACCGGCCGCGCCGACGTCGTCATCGCGGGCGGCACCGAGGCGGCGATCCACCCGCTGCCGATCGCCGCGTTCGCCAACATGATGGCGATGTCCAAGAACAACGAGAACCCCACGACGGCCTCCCGCCCGTACGACAAGGCCCGCGACGGCTTCGTCCTCGGCGAGGGCGCGGGCGTGGTGGTCCTGGAGTCCGCCGAGCACGCCGCGGCGCGCGGCGCCCGGGTCTACTGCGAGGTGCTGGGCCAGGGTCTGTCCGCGGACAGCCACCACATCGCGCAGCCCGAGCCCACCGGCCGCGGTGTCGCGGCCGCGCTGCGCAACCTGCTGGACAACACCGGCCTGGACCCGGCCGAGCTGGTCCACCTGAACGCGCACGCCACGTCCACCCCGCAGGGTGACACGGCCGAGCTGAAGGCCCTGCGCAAGGTGCTGGGCGACGACCTCGACCACATCGCGATCTCGGCGACCAAGTCGATGACGGGTCACCTGCTGGGCGGCGCGGGCGGTATCGAGACCGTCGCGACGGTCCTGGCGCTGTACCACCGCATCGCCCCGCCGACGATCAACATCGACGAGCTGGACGACGACATCACGGCGGACATCGTCCGCGGCGAGCCGCGCAAGCTGCCCGTCGACGGCCCGATCTCCGCGATCAACAACTCGTTCGGCTTCGGCGGCCACAACGTCTCGCTGGCGTTCCGTTCCGTCTAATACGCCTGAACACCTCAGAAGGCCCACCCGGATTCCGGGTGGGCCTTCTGCGTGGGCCGCGCTCAGACCACTTGGTGGAGCCAGCGCACCGGGGCGCCTTCTCCCGCGTAGCGGAAAGGTTCCAGTTCGTCGTCCCAGGGCTTTCCGAGCAGCTTGGCGATCTCCGCCTCCAGGTCGGTCTCGCCGAGGACGGACCGGGCGAGGGCGGCCCGCAGCCGGTCCTCCGGGACGAGGATGTCGCCGTGCATGCCGGTGACGGCGTGGAAGATGCCGAGTTCGGGGGTGGAGCTGTAGCGCTCCCCTTCGGCGGTGGGACAGGGTTCGGCCGTCACCTCGAAGCGCAGCAGGTGCCAGCCGCGCAGCGCGGACGCGAGTTTCGAGGCGGTGCCCGGTTCGGCCTGCCAGGAGAACTCGGCTCTCCAGGTGCCCGGGGAGGCGGGCTGCCTGATCCAGTCGAGGTTCACCCGCACCCCGAGTACGCCCGCGACCGCCCATTCCACGTGCGGGCAGAGCGCGCGCGGTGCGGAATGCACGTACAGAACTCCACGTGTCGTCACCGGGACCTCCAGTGTGGGACGAGGTCGGGAATAAACTCCTGAAAACGGACAGTATGTGACGTGATGTAATTTACCGGAAATGATCTGACATTGCGGCAAGGGACGTGCGGCCGAAACGCCACGGGAAAAAGCTACCGTGCGCCGGGGGTCATGGTGTGACGTACGGTCGCTCCAAGCCCCGTAAACACACAGCTTTCACTCAGCAGGACGCCCCCTGGGGACCACGGACGACGAGGGAGGGACCTCACCCATGCGGACCACCACCCCCGCGCGCCGCCGCAGGCGGAAGTCCGCTCTGCGCGCGGGCGCGGCGGCGGCCGTGCTGGCCCTGGCCGCCACGGGCTGTCAGGGCGACGACGACGCGTCGGGCGGCGAGCGCGGTGCGCAGGCGGCGCCGCGCTGGAACACCGCTCCGGCCTCGATCGCGGCCGTCGGGGACTCCATCACCCGTGGCTTCGACGCCTGTTCGGTCCTGGCGGACTGCCCCGAGGTCTCCTGGGCCACCGGGAACGATCCCGAGGTGCACTCGCTGGCGACCCGGCTGCTCGGCGAGGCCCTGACCCCCGAGCGCAGCTGGAACTACGCGGTGACCGGGGCCCGGATGGCGGATCTGGGCGGGCAGCTGACGGAGGCCGCGGCGCAGCACCCTGACCTGGTCACGGTGATGGTGGGGTCGAACGACGCCTGCCGCCCCACGGCTTCGTCGATGACCTCGGTCGCCGATTTCCGGGCGGACTTCGAGAAGGCCCTGGCGGGGCTGCGCGCGGCGGCGCCCAAGACCCAGGTGTACGTGTCGAGCGTGCCGGACCTGCAGCGGCTGTGGGAGCAGGGCAAGGGCAGTGCCATGGGGCGGCAGATCTGGAAGCTCGGGATCTGCCAGTCGATGCTGGCGGACGCCGAGTCGGTCACGGCCGGGGCGACGGCGCGGCGCGAGAAGGTGCGGGCGCGCGTGGTGGAGTACAACGAGGCGCTGCGGCAGGTCTGCGCGAAGGACGAGCTGTGCCGCTACGACGGCGGCGCCGTGTTCCAGTACCCCTTCACGACGGAGCAGTTGAGCCACTGGGACTGGTTCCATCCGGGCAAGGACGGGCAGGCCCGGCTGGCGGAGCTGGCGCACCGCCAGGTGACCTCGCCCCGGCCGCCGGTCTGATCGTGCGCGAGCTGATGGTCGTACAGACGGACCGGGGGCGGGTGTCAGGGCCCGCCCCCGGTCCGGTTCATGGATGATTTCCGGCCAGTCGGCGACTAGCGGATCTCAAGCGCCGGTCCAATGGCTCTCAGCGGACCTCAGCGGATCTCCAGCGTCGCGGTCAGCCGGGTGTCGGCGTGCGAGTGGCTCGCGCGGACCTCGTAGGCCCCGCCCACGCGCCGCCAGCCGCCGGCCTCCTCGTCCCAGATCTCGAAGGCCCGCGCGGGCAGCGCGATCTCGGCCTCCACGCTCTCGCCGGGACCCGCCTCCAGGCTCGCGAAGCCCGCGAGCCAGCTCGCGGGGCGTTCCACCGGGTCCGCCACGGGGGCCAGGTAGACCTGGACGACCTCGCGGCCGGAGCGCCCGCCGGTGTTGCGGATCCGGACGCGGGCCACGTCGGCGGTGACCTCCAGGGATTCGTAGGTCCAGTCGGTGTAGCCGAGGCCGTGCCCGAAGCAGAACGCCGGGGTCACGGCGGCCTTCTCGTAGGCCCGGTAGCCGATGTGGAGCCCCTCGCGGTACTCCAGCCGCCCGTCCCGCGGGGTCACGTCGGTGACCGGCGCGTCGGCGAAGGCGGCGGGCCAGGTGGTGGGCAGCCGCCCGCCCGGCTCGCGCGCGCCGAGGAGTACGTCCGCCAGCGCGGCCCCGCCCTCCTGCCCGGGGAACCAGGTCAGCAGGACCGCCGCCACCTCGTCGCGCCAGGGCAGTTCGACCGGTGACCCGGCGTTGACGACGACCACGGTGTTCGGGTTGACGGCGGCGACGGCGCGGACGAGGTCGTTCTGCCGCCCGGGCAGTTCCAGGTCCTTGCGGTCGAAGCCCTCGGACTCGACGCGCTCGGTGGTCGCGACGACCACGACGGCGGTGTCCGCGTCCCGCGCCGCGGCCACGGCCTCGGCGATCAGCTCGTCGGCCGGGCGCCGCGGCCCGAGGTGGAGCAGCGAGAACATGACCGCCTTGAGCGGCAGCGCGGTCATGTCCGGGACCTGGTAGGTCAGCGAGACCTCGACCGGCTCGCCCGCCGCGAGGACGGTCCGGGCCCGCTCGTTGGGGGCGCCGAAGAAGGCCTCGAACGGGTCGGCCTCATTGCCCATCAGCTGGACGCCGCCCCAGACCGGCTCGCCGCCCATCGCGAGCGCGAAGGCGCCCAGGCCCCGGGTGCCGAAGGCGTGTTCGCCGCTCTCACGGGGGACGAAGGTGCCGGTGACCTCGATGGAGGCCATCGTCTCGTACGTCGCCCCGGCGGGCAGGTCGTCGCCGATCCACTGGACCTGGCCGGTCGGCAGGCTGCCCTCGCCGAGGACCGTGCCGGAGGCGTCCCGGCAGACGGCGCGCAGCGTGAAGCCGGTGTCGGCGGGAGCGAGTTCCTCGCTGGGGTCCGCGCCGACGCAGAAGCTCAGCGCGCCCTGCGGGAGGGCGGCGGTGAGGCCGTCGAGCGGGGAGACGATCCGCTCGGGGAAGACGGTGGCGCTGCCGCCGCCGAGGACCCGGGCGTCGCGGGCGGCCGCGCCGGAGAGGGCGAGCGTGGTGCCCGGTCCGGTCCGCAGCGGCAGCGCGGCGTTCTCGTTGCGGACGAGGACGAAGCCGCGGGCGGCCAGTTCGCGGGCCAGTGCCTGGCCGTCGGTGGCGGCCGGGAGTTCGGTGACGGCCGGCGGGGCGCCTTCGAGCAGCCCGACCCGGGCGGCGAGGCGCAGCACGTTGCGCACGGCGTCGTCGACGGCGGATTCGGGGACCTCGCCGGCCCGTACGGCTTCGGCGAGCGCGGGCCCGTAGACGGTCTGCGGTCCGGGCATGGCCACGTCGAGGCCGCCGAGGATGTCGCCGGTGGTGGAGCGGGCGGCCATCCAGTCGGAGACGTTGTAGCCGTCGAAGCCCCACTCGCCGCGCAGCACCTCATTGACGAGGTAGCGGTGCTCGGTCATCGTCGTGCCGTTGACCTGGTTGTACGCCGTCATGATGCCCCACGGGTGGGCGTTGGTGACGATGGCCTCGAAGGGCGCCAGGTACAGCTCGCGCAGCGGGCGCGGGGCGATGACGCTGTCGACGGTGAAGCGCTCCGTCTCGGCGTCGTTGCCGACGAAGTGCTTGACGGTGGTGCCGACCCCGCCGTCCTGGACGCCCTGGACGTATCCGGTGCCGATGGCTCCGGTGAGGTGCGGGTCCTCCGAGTAGCACTCGAAGTGGCGGCCGCCCAGCGGGGAGCGGTGCAGGTTGACGGTGGGCGCGAGCAGGACGTGCACGCCCTTGCGGCGGGCCTCCTGGGCGAGCAGCCGGCCGGCCCGGCGGGCGAGGGCCGGGTCCCAGGAGGCGGCGAGCGCGGTCGGCGAGGGCAGGGCGATGGACGGGTCGTCGGCGGTCCAGCGGACCCCGCGGACGCCGACCGGCCCGTCGGACATGACCAGGGAGCCCAGCCCGATCTCGGGGAGGGCGGGCAGCGTCCACATGTCCTGCCCGGCCAGCAGCCGGGTCTTGGTGTCGAGACCGAGCTTGCCGAGCGCGGCTTCCACCACGTCGTCGCGGGTCCGGTCGTCCTGGGGGTTGCGGGGGTTGAGGGCGTCGCCTGCCACGGCCTGCCTCCTCGTCGGGTGCTGCTGGGTGCGGGTGCCCCCATCGTGGACCCGTTCCCTGTAGAACGGTAGGGTTCGTGATGTCTTCGTTATTTTTATGGGATGGCGACGGCTGGAATGGCGTACGGTCCTGCGGGAACGGACACGGAGGAAGGCGGCCGGATGGTCAGGGCCAGGAGCGAGGAGCGGCGCGGGGACATCCTGCGCGCCGCGGTCGAGGTCATCGCGGAACGCGGCTACCGGGGCGCGTCCCTGGGATCCGTCGCCGAGCGCGTGGGACTGACCCAGCAGGGCCTGCTGCACTACTTCCCCACCAAGGAGTCGCTGCTGGTCGCGGTCCTGGAGGAGCGCGACCGCTGGGACACGGGCGGCGGCTCGCGCGCCTCGGCCGAGCACTGGCGCCTGGACCTGCTGGCCTCGCTGGTGGAGTACAACGCGATGCGCCCCGGGATCGTGCAGACCTTCTCGGCGCTGCTGGGCGAGAGCGTCACGGACGGGCACCCGGCCCGGGAGTTCTTCACCGAGCGCTACGCGCAGGTGCGGACCGAGATGGCGGCGGCGCTGCGCGCCGAATTCGGCGCACGCCTGCCGTCGGGGCTCACCCCCGAGGAGGCGGCCCCGCTGCTCACCGCGGTGATGGACGGCCTCCAGTACCAGTGGCTGCTGGCCCCGGAAGCGGTGGACATGCCCGCCGCCTTCCGCTCCTTCCTGACCCTCCTGCGGGGCCCGGGCCAGGACCCCGCTTAGGCGGGGTAGCCGGGGGGCGGGGGGCCGAAGCCGCCCGCGGGCGGCTGCTGCGGCGCTCCGGGGGCGTGGTCGTGGGCAGGGGCGTGCTCGGGCTCGAGCTCGGGCTCGGCCGTGAGGTCGCGGACCATCAGGGTCGCGCCCGCGACCGCGCCGGGCATCAGGAACACCGCCACGAACGGCACGAGGAAGGCCAGCACCAGCGGAACGCCGAAGCCGAGGGCCAGCATCCGCCGCGAGCGCAGCAGGGCCAGCTGCCCGGGGAGCTCCACCCGGCGGCGCATCAGGGCGACGCTGGTCAGCTCCTGGGTGAGGAAGTAGCCGGAGACGCAGAACCCGATGGCGGGGACGACGGTCTGGCCGATCACCGGGATGAATCCGAGGGCGAAGAGCAGGACCCCGTACAGCAGCACCCGGCCGAGCAGCCGCACGCTGTCGCGGGCCGAGATCCACAGCTCCTGCCAGAGGCCGAGGCCGGATTCGGGCACCTCGCCGCCCTCGCTGCGGTCGACCTGCTCGGAGAGGGACTCGTAGAACGGCTGACCGATCAGCAGGGTCACGGCAGTGAAGGTGATCACCGCGAGGAACAGGCCGAGGCCGAAGAGCAGAGCGGTCAGGAAGCCGCGGAAGACCGCGAGCAAGGGCGAGGACCAGTCGTCGGCGAAGGGGGTCAGCCAGGCGACGAGGTCGTCGGCGCCGAAGCCGAGCCCGATCAGCGCGGCGGTGAACAGGACCAGCGACACCAGTCCCGGAAGCAGGCCCATGCCGAACCGGCGTCTGTTCGCCGTCACCCAGCGCTGTCCTGCCAGCAGATAGCGGAATCCCCCCGCAAGATCACTCATCGGGCCAGCTTACGGCGCAGGCCGCACCCCCTCGTCGGGGGTGCGGCCTGCGCTTTACGCGTGCGGAGATCAGACCGCCAGCTCGACGGTGATGTTGCCGCGGGTCGCCTTGGAGTACGGGCAGACCTGGTGGGCCTTCTCGATGAGGTCCTTGGCGGTGGCGGCGTCCACGTTCGGGATGGAGGCCGAGATCTTGACGATGATGCCGAAGCCCTCGTCGTTCTTGCCGATGCCGACCTCGGCGGTCACGGTGGAGCCGGAGATGTCGGCGTTCTCGTTGCGGGCGACGACGCCGAGCGCACCCTGGAAGCAGGCGCTGTAACCGGCGGCGAAGAGCGCCTCGGGGTTGGTGCCGGCGCCGCTGCCGCCCATCGCCTTCGGCGGGTTCACGACGACGTCGAGCTGACCGTCGCTGGTGGAGACGCGGCCGTCACGGCCGTTCTCCGCGGTGGCGACAGCGGTGTAGACGACGTCGGACTGCTGGATCGACATGTAAGGAAATCCTCCTGGTAAGTCGCCGCGACTCGCGCCCACGATCGCGACGGTCTGGGGTGAGCCTAACCGGTGAAAGAAACGATCATCTTTCCGGTGTTGTCACCGCGCAGCAGACCGAGGAAGGCCTCCGCCGCGTTCTCCACGCCCTCGACGACGGTTTCGTCGTACGTCAGCTCACCGGAACGCAGCCATCCGGCCACGTCCTGGACGAACTGCTGCTGGAGGCCGGCGTGGTCGCCGACGAGGATGCCCTGCAGGCGCAGCCGCTTGCCGATGACCAGCGCGAGGTTGCGCGGGCCGGGGGTCGGCTCGGTGGCGTTGTACTGCGCGATCGCGCCGCACAGGGTGGCCCGGCCGTGCACCTTGAGCGAGCTGATGGCCGCTTCCAGGTGGTCACCGCCGACATTGTCGAAGTAGACGTCGATGCCCTCGGGGGCCGCCTCCTTCAGCTGCTCGGCGACGGGGCCGTTCTTGTAGTTGAAGGCGGCGTCGAAGCCGTACTTCTCGGTGAGCGTGGTCACCTTCTCGTCCGAGCCGGCCGAGCCGATCACCCGGGACGCACCCTTGATCTTCGCGAACTGGCCGACGAGGCTGCCGACCGCGCCCGCCGCGCCGGAGACGAAGACCGAGTCGCCCTCCTTGAAGGAGGCGACCTCGAAGAGGCCCGCGTAGGCGGTCATGCCCGGCATGCCGAGCACGCCCAGGTAGGCGGAGAGCGGGGCGAGCGAGGCGTCCACCTTGACGGCGTGCTTCGCGTCGAACTCCGCGTACTCGCGCCAGCCCAGCCCGTGCAGGACGTGGTCCCCGACCTCGAAGCCCTCGGCGGCGGAGGCGACGACCTCGCCGACCGCGCCGCCGTCCATCGGGGCGTCCAGCTGGAACGGCGGGATGTACGACTTCACGTCGTTCATCCGGCCGCGCATGTACGGGTCCACCGACATGTGGAGGTTGCGGACCAGGATCCGGCCGGGCGCGGGCTCCGCCGAGAGCGGCACCTCGCGCAGGGCGAAGTCGGTGGCGACGGGCCAGCCCTGCGGACGGGCGACCAGGTGCCACTCGCGGCTGACGGCAGGAATCTCAGACATGAAGCGCTCCCGGGGAGAAATTACTTAACGACCTGAAACAACCATGCTCCTGGATATTTCATGTTGTCAAGTAAATGGGTACGCTGGTTCCATGCCCAGTCGTCGCACGGACCCACTGACCCTAGAAGTCGTCGAGCTCATCGGCACCGTCGTGGCCCGCTACCACGAGGAGTACGAGCACGCGGCCGCCAGCCACCAGCTCACCGGCGCCCAGGCGCGCGTCCTGGGACTGCTCTCCCTGGAGCCCCTGCCGATGCGCCGGATAGCCCAGAAGCTCAAGTGCGAGCCCTCGAACGTGACCGGCATCATCGACCGGCTGGAGAGCCGGGGCCTGGTCGAGCGCCGCCCCGACCCGGCCGACCGGCGGGTCAAGCTGGCCGCCGCCACCGAGGACGGCCTGCAGACCGCCGACCGGCTGCGCGAGTCGCTGGACTTCGCGCGGGAACCGCTGGCCGGACTCTCCACGGCCGAGCGGGCGGTCCTGCGGGACCTGCTCAAGCGAATGCTGGGCTGACTGGGCTGACGGCCCCGGCCGCCGGGGCCGGACCGGCCCCAGCGCTGCTTTTTACAACACGGCTCAGCACCACCACCAGGGCCAGCAGTCGTCCGACGGCGTCGGCGACGGGCTCGGCGAGGGCTTCGGCTTCTTGGACGGCTTCGACGAGGCCGGCTGGCTCTGCGGGGGCTCCTCCGAGTCCGTCGGCACCGAGTGCCCCGGCGCGGAGGCGCTGGCGGACGGCCGGGCCGAAGCCGAGGCGCTCGCCGAGGCGGACGGGCTCGCGGACCGGGAGGCACTGGCCGACGGGCTCGCCGAGGCGGAGGCGCTGGGCTTCGCCGAGGCGCTCCCGGACGGCGCGAGCGTGTCCACGGCGGACGGATCCCGGGTCGAGAGCGGCTGCTGCGCGCCCGCGCCGTCCTTGAGCATCACGTTCGACGAGCCCTGCCCCTCGGTCGTGATCCGGGCCAGCGCGAAGGTCACCCCGACCGCGAGCACCAGGCCGATGCCCATGGTCAGCGCGGTGCGGCGGCGCCGCCGGTGCACCCGGCGGCGGGCCCCGGAGCGGCGGCTCCCCTGCGATCCGTCGTCCGGCGCGTCGGACGGCTCGGCGGGAGCCTCGGCATAGGTGTAGGCGGTCCCCTCGGGGTACGCGGCCCCCTCGGGGTACGCGGTCCCGGCTGGGTACGCGGGCGCGGCTCCGTTCACCGGCGCGGCGGGCACCCCGGGCACGCCGGGCACCCCGGGCACGGCGCCGGGCGGGGGCGCACTGGTCAGGTACTCGGCCGGGGTTCCGCACCCGGCGCACGCCAGTGCGCCGTTGACATGCCTCCGGCAGGCGTGGCAGTAGTCCATAGCGCCCGCAGGCTACGTGGTCTCCCGCAACATCCGTATCGCGGGGGTGTAAGGATCCTGTGTGCAATTCTGAGGCGCATGGCCGCCGCCCCCGCCTCCCGCCCGACCTCCCGCTTCGGCCCGGAGGCCTTCCAGTTGGTGCTGCTGCGCAGGATGTCCGACTTTCAGCCCGACCTCGCCGACCAGGCCCGGATCCGGCTCGGGGCCTCGCTCGCCGAGCAGCGCGAGGCGAACAAGCGGTGGCAGGCGATGGTCCGCTCGCCCCGGGCGCGCGGCGCGCTGGCCCGCTACCGCTCGGTGCTGGGCCCGGCCGAGTCGGTGGCCCGGCGCACCATCGGGGACCTGGAGTGCGAGGCGCTGCTGTGGCCCGTACCGCTCTGGCCCGATCTGCGGTTCGAGGTGCTGGCCGCGCCGGACGGGGCGGTGTGGAACGAGTGGCTGGTGCGGGCGCCGGGCGCGCGGGGGCCCGTACTGGCGACCCTGGAGGACCTGCGGCCCTGGTCGGCGACGGTGGACGAGGTGGCGCGGGCCTTCGCGCCCGCCCGCCCGATGGAGGGGACCGCGCCCACCCGGTGGCGCCTCGCCTTCACCGGGCGGGACGCGGGCGGGGCGGCGCGGCCCTGCGTGGCGGAGTTCACCTACGGGCTGCTCCAGGAGGTCACGTGGTGAGGAAGGCGCGGCGGGTCACGTGGTGAGGAAGGCGCGGACCCCGGCCGAGACCCCGTCGTCGCCGAGGAAGTCGTTGTGCTTGAGGCACCCGGCGTAGGTGTTGAGGGCGCCGTTCAGGGCCACGCTGCTGTCGGGGTTGATGACCTCGTCGCAGGAGGACCAGAAGGTGGCGTACTTCACCGCGCCGGGCGTCTCGTCGCCCTCCGCCAGCTTCTTCTGCACGTAGGAGCCGGGGCTCATGTCGCGGCAGGCCTGGTCCCAGATGACGCAGCCCCAGCTGATGTAGGTGCCGTGGTTGGGCCCGGCGAGCGAGACCCAGTGGTCCACGGCCGCGGCGCCGCCGCCGTACTTCACGTACCAGCGGGTGACGAGCGAGCCGAAGGAGTGCGCGACCACGTCGACCCGGGCGGCGCCGGTCTGGCGGCGGACCTGGTCGACGTAGGCGGCGAAACGGTCCGAGAGGACCTCGTTGACCGACTGGTGGGTGTCGTAACCCCACGAGAACAGCTCCGAGTCGGCGTACCCGGCGGCGCGCAGGTCCTCGCGCAGGGCGCCCCACACCCCGGGATCCGCGTTGTACCCGTGGACGAAGACCACCGGATCGTGCTGCTGCGCCTGGCCGGCGCTCCGACCCACGGCCTGATGCGCGGCCTGGGCCGGGAGCGGCGCCCAGAGCGCGAGGCAGCAGGTCAGGCAGAGCGTCAGAAGGGTCAGGAATCTCTGGCGGGCCGTCAGCATCGGGTCCCCCTTACCTTGTTACGCACGGGTAGCGCGGAATGTGGGGGCATCGTGTCGCCTGTCGGTACAGAAAACCACCCCCGTGCAGCACCCCTGACCCCCCTCGGCCGCACCCCGACCGGAGCAGCACAACAAGCGATATGTCCGAATTACCCCAGAAGATACTGATTGCGACCGGTAATCCGCCGGTCTCCTTGCATCAGCGCTCTCGGGAGGACCTGCCGTGACCGTCAGTCTTGAGCAGTTGCGCCGCTGCCACGTCGCCGTCGACCTCGGGGCCGCCAGGACCCGCGTCTACGTCAAGGGCGCCGGCCTGGTCGTCGACGAGCCCAGCGTCGCAGCGGTGAACACGCGGACCGGAGCCCTCATCGCCGTCGGCACCTTCGCCGAACGGATGACCGGCCGCACCCCGGACTACATCCGGGTGGTCCGGCCCGTCTCCGGCGGCACCGTCGTCGACATCGAGATGGCCCAGCGGATGCTGCGCCACCTCCTCGGCGAAAAGCTGCGGCGCGCCCTGCGCCGCAAGCCCCGGCTGCGCGCCGCCGCCTGCACCCCGCACGACGCGGACCCGCTGGCCCAGCGGGCGACCGTGGAGACCCTGGTCGGGCTCGGCGCCCGGCGGGTCGAGCTGGTGGACACCCTGATCGCGGCGGCCGTCGGCTGCGGCCTGCCCGTGGAGCAGCCGACCGCGACGATGATCATGGTGTGCGGGGCCGCGGCGACGCAGGTCGCGGTGCTCTCGCTCGGCTCGATCGTCACCGCCCAGCGCATCCCGGTGGGCGGCGACGCCATCGACCACGCCGTGGTCCAGCACCTGCGCCACGCGCACGAGCTGATGCTGCCGAGCCAGGCCGTCCGGCCGCTCCAGCTGGCCCTGCACGGCAACGGCATCACCCCGGACGGCCCGGCCTCCACCCTGATCCACGGCCGTGACGTCGCGACCGGCCTGGCGCGCTCCGTGCAGGTGGACACGGCGGCGGTGCGCGATGCCATCCACACCCCGCTGACCGCCGTCATGGACGGGATCGGCAAGGTGCTGCGCGACTGCCCGCCCGACCTGGTCGCCGACCTGACGGACCGGGGGATCATGATGGTGGGTGGCAGCGCCCTGCTGCCCGGCCTGGACCAGATGCTGCGCGACGCCACCGGAATGCCCGTGCAGATCGCGGAACGGCCGGACGTGTGCGCCGTGCTCGGCCTCGGCGCGATGCTCGAAGGGAAGATCGCCCCCATGGTTCTGAACCCCTTGGCCGAATGAACCCGACGAGCCGGCGTACGAACCCGACGGGCGGGCTGGCGAACCCGACGGGCCAACCGGCCCGGGCGGGCGGGCCGGAACCGGAAGCGGGCCTCCCGGTGCTGCTGGAGGCGGTGCTCAGCGTCGGCTCCGACCTGGAGCTGCACGCCACCCTCCAGCACATCGTCGACTCGGCGGCCGAACTGTGCGCGGCGCGCTACGGAGCGCTCGGGGTCATCGACCCCGAGCACGTCCGGCTCACCGAGCTGTTCACCGCCGGGATGACCGAGGCGGAGCGGAGCGCCATCCCCCGCCTGCCGGACGGGCGCTCCGGCCTGCTCGGCACGCTCATCAGCGATCCGCGCCCGCTGCTGGTCACCGAGTTGACCAAGGACCCGCGCGCCGCCGGTTTCCCGCCCGGGCACCCGCCGATGCACACCTTCCTCGGCGTCCCCATCCGGGTGCACACCGAGGTGTTCGGCAACCTCTACCTCACCGAGAAGCACGGCGGCGGCCCCTTCACCGAGGAGGACCTCGCGCTCGTACGGGTCCTGGCCGCGCAGGCGGGCATAGCGATCGGCAACGCCCGGCTGTACGAGACCGCCCGCCGCCGGGAGCGCTGGATCGAGGGCGCCGCCGCCGTCACCACCACCCTGCTGGCCGGGCGCCCGGCCGCCGACGCGCTCATGTGCGTGGCCGAACGGGCGCGGATCCTCGCGGACGCGGCGGCCGGAGTGGTGCTCCAGCCCACCCCCGAGGGCGGCATGGAGATCGTGGCCGCCTCCACCGAGGGAGATCCCGGGGACCTGGTCGGCACGGCGATCGCGCCCGGCTCGGCCGTCCTGGAACAGCTGCTGGGCGGCGAGCCCGTCTTCATAGACGATTCGGCGACCGACCCCCGGATGACCACGCACGTCCGGGTCCGGTTCGGGCCGAGCATGATGCTCCCGTTGCAGAGCGGCGGGCAGCTGATCGGCACGCTGGCGCTGCCCCGGGACCGGGGCGGGAAGCCGTACGACGCCGTGGACCGGCTGCTGGCCTCCCAGTTCGCGTCACAGGCCGCGCTGGCGCTCGTCCTCGCGGACGCGCAGTACGACCGCGAGCAGCTGGCCGTCTACGAGGACCGCGACCGGATCGCCCGGGACCTGCACGACCTGGTGGTCCAGCGGCTGTTCGCGACCGAGATGATGCTGGAGAGCACCCGGCGCCGCTCCTCCACCGCACCGGCCGGGGACACCGTCGGCGAGGAA
Source organism: Streptomyces sp. NBC_00536 (assembly GCF_036346295.1). Taxonomy (NCBI): domain Bacteria; kingdom Bacillati; phylum Actinomycetota; class Actinomycetes; order Kitasatosporales; family Streptomycetaceae; genus Streptomyces; species Streptomyces sp. NBC_00536. The sequence continues at coordinate 2,581,034 of NZ_CP107819.1, forward strand.
CTGAGCCGGGCCGTGGACGAGCTGGACTCCACCATCCAGGAGGTGCGGACCGCCATCTTCGCCCTCCAGCAGCCGCCCACCGACGCGCCGACCACCTTCCGGGGCCGGGTGCTGCGCGAGACAGGCGGCGCGGCGGTCCTCCTCGGCTTCCAGCCGTCGGTGCACTTCACGGGGGCGGTGGACGCGCTGCTCTCGGAGCCGGTGGCGGGCGCCCTGCTGGCCGCCCTGCGCGGAGCGCTGGCGGCGGCGCACCGGCGCAGCGAGGTCACGTCGATCGAGGTCGAGATCACAGCGGAGGCCGAGCCCCCGCCGGGGCGGGTGCGCCTGACGGTGACGGACGACGGCCTCGCGGAGTCGGGCACCCGGGGCACGAAGGTGGACTGGCAGTCGGCGCTGTAGCTCGGCCTGTGGTCTAGTGCTGTGGCCGGAAAGGTTTGCCGGGTCGCGGTGTCCGGTGCGGTACATCGCAAGGCGGAGGGCCGCGACTCGTACTGGACGTACCGTCGTGGTCCGACAACGCGGCGAGGTGCCGTGCCGGGCGCCGTGACACGGTGAACCTCCCCGGTCACAGCACTAGTTCGGCCGGGTGGCGGCCCGGAGTGCGATCCGCGTACTGGACTGAGCGACCCCCGCTTCCCCCTTGAGCCTGCGCAGCAAGGCGTCCAGAGCGGCCGGATCGGCCGCCCGCGCCCGGACGATGTAGTCGTGCGCGCCGGTCACGTGCACCACCTCGGTGATCCCGGGCAGCCGGGTGACCTGCCGCTCGAACTCCTCATTGGTGGTGTCGGGGCGCAGCGTGACGTCGATGAAGACGACGAGCCCGCCACGGGTGTCGGCGGCCGGGTCCACGACGGTGGTGAACCCGAGGATCACCCCGTCGCGGCGCATCCGGCGCACCCGGTCGGCGGTGGCGTTGGCACTGAGCCCGACGCGGACGCCGAGGTCGCGGTACGAGATCCGCGCATCCTGCTGCAGGACGGCGAGGATCTCCCTGTCGAGGCGGTCCATCCCGCGATTCTCGCAGCCGGCCCCGGTATCCACCGCCACCCCCGCCCCCCACCCCCAGATCCTCCCCCCATGCCCCTACCACCCCTCCTCTCCGACGTACTGCCCCCCGCCCTCTCCGGCGCGGCGGCCGGCCTGGGCGTCGCGATGCCGATGGGCGCGATGAGCGTGCTGCTGCTCCAGGAAGCGATGCGCTCGCGCCGCGCGGCCGTCGCGGGGGCCGCGGGCATCGCCGCGGTCGACTTCGCCTACGCCGCCCTGGCCACGGCGATCGCCCCCTGGATCGCCTCGTCCCTCTCCCCCATCGAAGCCTGGGTCCGCCTCCTGTCCGCCACGATCCTCCTCACCCTCGCCGCCCACGGCCTGTGGCACCACGCCCATCCCCCGGGCCGGGGCGCATCCCCGAGGCCAGCCCCGGGCCCGCCCCCGGCCCCCGGTTCCGGCGCAGCCGAGGCTGGTGCGCGCGGCGAAGCCGCCGGGGCCGGGGCGGCATTGGGCTCGTCCCCGGCCGCCCCCGGGCCCGGCGGAGCCGGGTGGGCGGGGTCCCGGGGCGCAGCGCCCGGGTTCGGGAAGGGGCGGGGTGGGGAAGGCCCCGCAGGGACCGGGACCGGGACCGGGACCGGGAACGGGACCGGGAACGGGACCGGGAACGGGACCGGGAACGGGACCGGGAACGGGACCGGGAACGGGACCGGGAACGGGAACGGGAACGGGAACGGGAACGGGAACGGGACCGGGAACGGCGACGCCGCCATGGCCCACCGGACGGCCCGAACGGCCTTCGTCCGCTTCATCGGGCTCACCGCCGTGAACCCCACCACCGCCCTCTACTTCGCCGCCCTCACCACCGCCCAGGGCAGCACCCACCTCGGCACCGGCCCCGCAGGAGTCGCCTTCGCCGGAGGCGTGCTCCTCGCCAGCCTCCTCTGGCAGCAACTGCTCGCCGCCGTCGGCTCCTTCGCCGGGAGCCGGATCTCCGATTCCGCCCGCGCCTGGACCTTCCGCCTCGGCTACGGCCTGATCGCGGTCTACGCCGTCAAGATCGCCCTGCCCCTCCCCTGAGGCACCCCTGAAGTACGCTGGCGCCGTGACGACCCGCCTCTCGGCCCGCGCCGCCATCGCCTCCGTCGCCGACCCCGGCAGTTTCGCCGAACTCGCCGCCCCCGAGCGGGAGTCCCGCCCTGACGGCCCGCTCGGCTGGGACGGTTACGACGACTCCCGCGCCCGCGCGGCCGCCCGGACCGGCGAGCGGGAGTCCGTCGTCACCGGCACGGCCCGCGTCGGCGGCCGCGAAACCGCCCTGATCTCCTTCGAGTTCGGCTTCCTCGGCGGCTCCCTGGGCGAACGCACCGGCGACCGCCTCGAAGCCGCCTACGCCCACGCCCGGGCCCACCGCCTCCCCCTCCTCTCCCTGATCGCCACCGGCGGTTCCCGGATGCAGGAGGGCATGCCGGCCCTGACCCAACTCCAGCGCGTGGCCCGCCAGTCCGCGCTCACCCGGGCCGCCGGGCTCCCGCAGATCGCCGTGCTGCGCGACCCGACCACCGGGGGCGGCTGGGCCACGCTCGGCGCGGGCGCGGACATCGTACTGGCGCTGCCCGGCGCGCAGGTCGGTTTCGCGGGGTCCCGGGTGCGTCCGGCGGACGCGGATCCGGCGGCCTACACCGCCGAGGGCCAGTACGCCGCCGGGCACGTGGACGCCGTCGTCCCCGCCGGGGATCTCGCCCGGACCGTCGGCGACTGGCTGCGCCTGCTGGGTTCGCCGCACGCCGGGCCCGCCGATGCCCCGGCCGCGCTGGCGGACGTACCGCCTCCGGCGACCGGGTGGGAGGCGGTGCGCCAGGCCCGTCACCCGGAGCGGCCGCGCGCCCTCGCGTACCTGGACGCGTACTTCGACCTGCGCCTGCCCCTCTCCGGGGACCGGGCGGGCGGCACGGATCCGGGGATGCTGTGCGGCTTCGGGCTGCGCGCGGGCCGGGCCGTCGCGTACGCCGCCCAGTGCGGCACCGCCACCCGCCCGGCCGGGTACCGTACAGCCGCCCGCGTCATCCGCCTCGCGGACCGGCTCGGGGTGCCGGTGCTGACCCTGATCGACACCCCGGGCGCCGCGAACGACGCGGCGGCCGAGCACGCGGGGGCGGGCGCGGCCATCGCGGACACGTTCGCCGCGCTGGCCTCGGCCACGGTCCCGGTGACCACCCTGCTGATCGGCGAGGGCGGTTCGGGAGGCGCCCTGGCGCTGGCCGCGCCCGGCAACACCTGGGTCACCCCGGACAGCTACTTCTCGGTGATCGCGCCGGAGCTGGCCGCGGCCATCCTCAAGCGGCCCGCCGACCAGGCCGCGGCCACCGCGGACCAACTGCGCCTGCGCCCCCAGGACCTGGTCGACCTGGGCGTGGCCCGCGGCATCGTCCCCGCGAAACCCCCGACCCCATGACCCGCACCCGCACCCGCGGCCCGCACGACTTCCGGTAGGTACCGCCAGGACCCGCCTGGCGGCGCTGCACCGGGAGCCCCCATGTCACGCACCGCCCACCACACCCGCCGCCGCAGCACGGCCCGCCGGAACTCCCCTCCGCTCACCCTCACCATCCACGACCTGCGCTTCAGCGCCCGGCTGCGCGCCGAGGCCGACCGGGCGGGCCGCCGCGTCCGGCCACAGGCCGTCCGCCGCCGGGCCGTGGTCCGGCGCCTGCCGCGGGTGCTGGGCGACCCCTCGGTGGCCCGCTGGGCCGCCCAGGAGGAACGGCGCGCCCGCGCCCGGCTGCGTACGGCCGTGCGCGCCGCGGTCCGCACGGCCGGGACCGGCGACGGCGGGCTCGACCCGGACGTCCGCCCGGCCCGCCACCGCCGCGCCGCGCTCTGGCTCGCGTAACGCGGGAGGGTGGCCCCCGTCGGTCCGTCACGCCCGGCCGGAGCGGGCGAAGCGGGCCGGGGTGGTTCCCACATGGCGCCCGAAGTGCCGGGTCAGGTGCGCCTGGTCGTAGAACCCGGCCGCCCGCGCCACCTCCGCCGGAGGCGTCCCCGCGAGCAGCAGCCGCCGCGCCGCCTCGATCCGGCGCCCGGTCAGATAGGCGTGCGGGGGCAGCCCGTACGCCTGCCGGAAGACGCGGATCAGGTGCGTGGGGTGTACGTGCCCCAGCGCCGCGGTCGCCTCCGCCAGGGTGATCCCCTCCACGAGCCGCGCGTCGAGGAGTTCGCGCAGCCGTACGGCGACCCCCGCGCCCGGGGGCACGTACGCCGCCCGCTCCCGCCCGGTCAGCCGCTCCCGCAGCCGCTCGGCGATGAAGGCGAGCCGGGATTCCGCCTCCAGCCGCTCGGCCGTGGGCCCCTCGCGCGCCGCCGCCACCTCCCCCAGCACCAGGTGCAGCCCGTGCACCCGCTCCCGCAGCACCCCGTCGCGCAGCAGCGGGGCCCCGACGGCGGCTCCGGTCAGGGCGGTGGGCAGGACGCTGGTGCCGAGGTAGAGCACGCGTTTGCGGAAGCCCGCCTCGGTGACGGTCCGCCCGTCGTGCGCGACCCCGGGCGGCAGCAGGATCACCGTGTCCGGCACGCCGGTCCGCGACACCCCGACCCCGTGCCGCTCGCGTTCCAGGGCGAAGTCGACGCGGCCGCCGTCGAGGACCATCAGCGTCCAGGTGTCGTGGACGTGGGCGGGGTAGGCGTGCGCCGTGAACCGGGCGTGGAAGACCTCGGAAATGCCGGGGACCGGCGGATGCCAGGCGTGGACGCTCACGTCAGGAACGTACAAGACCGCTCCCCCGCCGCCCGGGCAGTCTTCCCCCATGACGACACAGGGCAGTGACAGTTCAGCGAAGTCAACGGAGAACGGCACGGCACGGAAGGCCGACATCGCGGCGAAGGTCGACATCGCGGCAAAGCTCGCCGCGTTCGACGACCACTGGGCGCCCCGGCGGATCGCCCGCGTCAACGACTACGACATCCGGGCCGTCAAGCTGCTCGGCTCGTTCGTGTGGCACAGCCACGAGGACACGGACGAGCTGTTCCTCGTGGTGAGCGGCACCCTGACGATCCGCCTGCGGGACGTGGCGGGGGCGGGCACCGGGGAGAGCGCGGTGGTGCTCGGTCCCGGCGAGCTGTACGTCGTACCGCGCGGGGTGGAGCACTGCCCGGTGGCCGAGGAGGAGGTCTCGGCCGTGCTCTTCGAGCCCACCGTCACGGTCAACACGGGCAGCACGGGCGGCGACCGCACCCGCCGGCCGCTGGAGGCCTAGGGGGTGACTCCTTCGGGTCTCAGGCCTGCGGCGAGCGGGCGTCGTAGCGGGCGAAGCCGCGCCAGCGCAGGCCGAGCAGGACGAGTACGAGCACGCACGCGAGCCCGCCGCCCGTGATCGCGACCCCCGGTGAGGTGAGCTGGGCGACGGAGCCGGCCAGGAAGTCGCCGAGCCGGGGGCCGCCCGCGACGACCACGATGAAGACGCCCTGGAGGCGGCCCCGCATGTCGTCGGGGGTGGCGGCCTGGAGCATCGTCGTACGGAACACCATCGAGATGGTGTCGGCCCAGCCCGCGAGGCCGAGGAAGAGCAGGCCCAGCCAGAGGTTCCGGGTCAGCCCGAAGACGGCGATGGCCAGGCCCCAGGCGGCCACCGAGATCAAGATGGCCAGTCCGTGCCGCCGGATCCGGCCCTGCCAGCCGGAGAAGAGCCCGCCGAGCAGCGAGCCGATGGCGGGCGCGGCGACCAGCAGGCCGACGGTCTTGGCGTCGCCTCCGTACCAGAGCAGGGCGATGGCCGGGAAGAGCGCCTTGGGCTGGGCGAGGACCATCGCGGCCAGGTCGGAGAAGAAGGTCATCCGGATGTTGGGGCGGGTGCCGAGGAAGCGCAGCCCGTCGAGCACGGAGGCCCGCCCGCCGCCGTCGTCCGTCCGCTCGGGGCGCATGGCGGGCAGCCGCCACATCGCGTAGAGCGCGGCGGAGAAGGCGACGGCGTCGATCAGGTACGCCGACTGGTAGCCCCACCAGCCGACGATCAGGCCGCCGAGCATCGGGCCCGCGGTGAACCCGAAGGTGGTGGTCAGCGAGGTCAGCGCGTTGGCGGCGGGCAGCTGCTCCGGGGGCAGCAGCCTGGGGATCATCGCGGAGCGGGCGGGCGAGCTGAGCGCCCCGCAGACCGCCTGGAGCGCGACCACGAGGTAGAGGAACCAGACCCGGTGGTAGCCGAGCAGCGCGGCGGCGGCCAGGGCGGCCGACAGGACGGCGGCGCCCGAGGAGCTGTACAGGCCCAGCTTGCGGCGGTCGACGGTGTCCGCGATGGCGCCGCCGTACAGGCCGAAGACGACGAGCGGGACCAGGGAGAAGAGCCCGACGAGCCCGACGTGGAAGCTGGAGCGGGTGATGTCGTAGACCTGGAGCGAGATCGCCAGGGCGGTCATCGCCTGACCCATCCAGGAGATGGTGCTGCCGACCCACAGGCGGCGATAGTCAGCGGAGGTCCGCAAAGGGGTGAGATCGGCGAATATCCGCCGTTTCGGGGCGCTGGTCGGGGCCCCGGACGGGGAGTCGGCCGGGGCACCGGTCAGGCCCTCGGCGCCGTCCGGGCTGTCGGGGGCCGCGTCTTCGGACTGGGTCCGTCTGCTCGTACGGGTCACATCGGATGCTAACCGTCAGCCGCTGCCACACTCGATCGAATTCATGCCCGCGGGGCGGTCGGCTGCCGCGGGGCGGCGCCGCGCGCCTCGCCCGCCCCACCGCCACCACCCGGCTCCGGGCCCCCGCGGCGCGGCCTTCCCGGCCGCTAACTCGCCACTATCACCGGACATTTGACCGAATCGACGTGCGCTCACCCCCTGCCGTTCAGCTCATGATGAAACGACTCGAATGTCCAGGGAGGCACAGTGATCGAACCTGGCAAGAGCACCAAGCACGCAATGAGCACCGCGAACGCGACCACCGCGAAGGCCCTCACGGTCGGGGTCGAGGAGGAGTTCCTCCTCGTCGACGCCCGCACCTTCCGGCTCGTCCCGGCCGCCCCTCTGGTCCTCGCGACGGCCGCCGGTGACCCGACCCAGCTCCACGCCGAGGGCACCCGCTACCAGGTGGAGATCTCCACGCCGGTCGCCGACTCGGCCGCCACGCTGCGCGAGGACCTCACCGCCCTGCGGCGCAGCCTCGCCAAGGCGGCCCGCGCGCACGGCTGCCGGCTGCTGGCCAGCCCCTCGCCCGTGGTGGCCGCGCCGGGGCCGCTGCACCTGAGCGACGACGAGCCGCGCCAACGCGAGATGGCCCGCCGCTACGGCTCGCTCACACAGACCCTGGTGAGCTGCGGCCGCCACATCCACGTCGGCACCCTGGACGTGGACACGGCGGTGGCGGTGGCCAACCGGGTCCGGCCCTGGCTGCCCACGCTGATCGCGCTGGCCGCCAACTCGCCGTTCTGGGACGGCCGTGACACCGGGCACGCCAGCTGGCGGGCGATGGCCTGGTCGACCTGGCCATCGGCCGGGCTGCCTCCGCCCTTCGGCTCCACCGCGCACTACCGGCGCTCGGTCCAGGCCCTGCTCGGCTCCGGGGCGGCCCTCGACACCAAGATGGTCTACTGGGACCTCCGCCCGTCCGGGAACTGGCCGACGCTCGAGGTCCGGGCCCCCGACATGTCCCCGGACGTCGACGGCGCCGTGCTCCAGGCCGAACTGGCCCGCGCCCTGGTCGCCACCGCCCTGCGCGAGCTGGCCGAGCACCGTCCCGACCCGGTCGTACGGGAGGACGTACTGCGCCTCGCGCGCTGGCGGGCGGCCCACGACGGGCTGGAGGGTTTCGGCCTGGACCCCTACACCGGGGCCGAGGTGCCGGCGGCGGACCTGGCGGAGGCGATGCTCGACCTGATCGCCCCGGAACTGGCGGCCGCGGGCGACCTCGACCACGCGGCCAAGGCCCTGGCCGGGCTCCTGCGGGACGGCTCGGGCGCCCAGCGCCAGCGCGCGGCCTTCGCCCGGCGCGGGAATCTGGACGACGTACTCCGTCACCTCGCCGACGAGACGGAGGATTTCTGAGCGCCCGCCCGACCGCCCGACCGCCCGACCGACCGACCGCCCGCCCGCCCGCCCGGCCCGCCGCTTCACCCGACCCGGCCGCTTAACCTGCCCGGGAGCGGGTAGGCGCCGCGTGCAGAGGCGGCTTGCGGCCACCGGGAGGACCGATGATCCGGCGAGTGCACGAGGTGATGACCGGGAACCCGGTGACCGTCGAGCAGCGGACCTCCGTGGCGGAGGCCGCGCGCGTGATGCGCGACGCGGGCATCGGGGACGTACTGGTGGTCGCGGACGGACGGCTGCTCGGGATCCTGACGGACCGCGACATCGTCGTCCGGGTGCTCGCGGACGGCAGGGACCCCGCGGCCACGGACGTGCGGGCGGTGTGCACGACCGGCCCGGTCACCGTCGGGCCCGACGACGGCGTGGACCGGGCCCTCGACCTGATGCGCCGCCACGCGCTGCGGCGCCTGCCCGTGCGGACCGGGGACGGCGAACTCGTCGGCATCGTCGCCCTGGGCGACCTGGAGGTCGAGCGCGATCCGGGATCGCCGCTGTCCTCCATCTCGGCGGCGGAACCGGGCACATGGCACGGCGCGGCGGAGCAGCTCTGAGAGGCTTCCTCCAGCAGAAGGGCAACAGCCCCGAAGAACCACCCGCAAGGAGCCGCAACAGCATGTGGACGTGTGAACAGGTCACCGGCAGCGCACTGGACGTCGCGGAAGTGGCCGCCCTCTACCGGACGTCCACCCTCGCCGAACGCCGTCCGGTGGAGGACGTCCAGCGCTTCACCCGGATGCTGGCGGGCGCCAACCTCGTCATCGTCGCCCGCGACGCGGACGGCCGCCTCATCGGCATCTCCCGCTCGCTCACCGACGGCGCGTACGCCACCTACCTCAGCGACCTCGCCGTCGACGCGGCGTACCAGGGCAAGGGCGTGGGCCGGGGCCTGATCGAGGCCACCCGCCAGGCCGCCCCGGAGGCCTCCCTGATCCTGCTGGCGGCCCCGGCGGCCGTGGACTACTACCCGCACATCGGGTTCACGCCCCACGGCTCCGCCTGGACGATGGAGGGCCCGGCCACCCCGGCCTGACACCCGGCCCAACACCCCGGCCCGAAGCCCCCGGAAACGCCAAAGCCGCAGGTGAGATCGTTTCTTCACCTGCGGCTCGCAGTGGGGCGGGTGGGACTCGAACCCACGGCCGACGGATTATGAGTCCTCTTGGGATCTTGGCGGCCTTTGCCCTTTGACGCGGATCTGTGACGTTTTCCCAGTTCAGAGCGCATTACTTGTGTCGAGACCTGCCCTCTTGTGTGCGTCCTTACCTGTCCTTGTGTCCCCTGGGCGTCCCCTGACGGTCCGCTCCAGCGGGCGCCAGTTCGTCCGCAGGCGGGAGAGGTGTATGCCAACAGCACGTTCGGACCTGTGCGCAGCGGATTCCCATTCCACCGCAAGAAGGCTCAGCCCTCAATCGGGGCAGAGTCTCACAACCATGATGGTTCACCTCGACTGGGCGCACTCTGGCCATGCCGAGGCTGCAACGGACGGTGAGTTGGATGGTCCGATGACCCCGCCATGACGAGAGGCATCATCGACGTGAAGCTCTCGCAGGTCGCGTCCGCAGAGTGGTGTAGCCGCAGGCGGTTCGATCAGGGCGCCAGGGACCGCGACGCCGTCCGAGATCCACTCCTCACGGACCTTGTCGACGGTGGCGAGGTGCCTGGAGTCGAGCGCCGCCAGGGTAGCCCGACAGCTTCGGCGTCGGCCAACAGTGGTCTCGAACTCGTCGCACTGGCTCTTGATCTCCTCCTCCAGCGCGTACCACCGCTTGAAGCCCGGCGATAATCGCTCGTCGTCCACTCGAACCCGCAGTCACTCGGAGATGACATCACTGGCCAGGGGATCGTCGAGCTCGCCACCCTCAAGGAGGCCCCCGCACCGGCAACGGGCGGCTGCCTGTTGCCGGTGCGGGGCTCCGGAGCTGCCAGCCGCGCCCTGGCCTGGAGTGTCGGCAGTCGCCTGCGGTCAGTAGAAGATCGCGAGGAGCGCGATGGACACGGCCACCACGCCCACGCCGCAGATCCCGATCAGCGGGCCGGCGCTCACCCAGGTGTCCCTGTGGCGCTTCGGCACCACCACTTTGGTTCTGCGGAAGAAGCCGCAGAGCCAGGAGACGATCATGAATATGCCGAGTAGAGCCACGTAGAGGATCAGCTGTTCCAGCTGGGGGAAATGGGACACGTCACTTCACCGCCTTGAGTCGGGTCAGGGCTTCATCGCGGGCGAACGCCAGCGGGAAGAGCTGGTGCATGGCTCCGACAGACGCTTCCGCAAGGCCGGCCCACATGTCGAAGAAGCCGTCGGACGAGCGGTCGCCGTCGGAGCCCCCCGCACGAACCGAGGATGGCAGGGGCGCCGGAAGGACGAGCGTCCTGTGCGCGATACCACCGAGGGTGGTATCCACCCTCTGTCGGACGGCACGTAGCCGCCGCATCTCCTCGGCCGGGGTAGCCGTGGTATGCCGCCGCTCGCTCCTGGTGTGCGCGGTCCAGTCGAGTAGGTCGTCTGTGGGCCTGAGGTGGATGACGAGCGGCGTCCTGGCCGAGCGGGACGCCGCGATGACCTTCGCGGCGGCCTCGGAGTCACCGACGTCCGCCGCCCAGACCCGCGTCCGTCCCAGATCGCTGCCTTCCACGTACGTCCGCACGACCTCCAGCCGGTCGCGCTCCTGGTCGGCGTCACCCCAGCGGTGCGTCAGCCGGGAGAACGCACGCGACGCCACCAGGCCGACATGGCTGTAGTCGTAGTCGAAGGCATGCCCCAGGAAGCTGGCGACATCCGCCGATCCGGCCCAGTGTCCGCCGATGACGGCGATCGACCTGGGTACACCCGCCATCGGCGCGCCGCTGCCCTTTCGCGCCGCCACAAACCTCGGAACGTTGATCACAAACTCCCGTTGTCCGGGAGCCCATCCCTCGACGAATCCGGCGCCGAACCAAGCGAGCTCGTCGTGAAGTGCCGCCTCGACCCGCTGCCGGTCGAGAAGACTGACGGCCGCACCATTCAGCGACCTCAGGACGACGCGGTCGCTGTAGTGCCTCCGCCGGGCACCCGTCCCCAACCAGACCGGTCGGATCCCGACCTCGAAGTCGGCCTCGCTCAGGGCGGAGTTGGCGATTCGGGCGGCCCCGTACAGCGGCTCACCCGGCATCCGCTTCGCGGCGTACTCCATGCGCTCGGCCTGGTCCTCCAGTTGGTCCATGTAGGAGAGGAGGTTGGCGATTCCTTCGAGGTAGCCGGCCATGGTCAGGAGCCTGAGCTTGGGGTAGTTGAGCGCGTCCGCGAGTCGGACCAGGTCGTCCATGCTGGGCTTCCGGTGCCCTGCCAGGTACTCCTGGAGTTTGGCAACGCTGAAACCCACTCGGGTGGCCAACTCCTTGCGGGTGATCGGCTCGGCCGCCCTGCGCAGCGCCCGGCACCACGCCTCGTCGATGAAGCGCGCTTTCTGCTGGGTCTTCTGACGCTCACTCATACTGCGACGGTACGGGGAAGGTGCCCACGGCCACCATCGGCGTTCCAGAATTGCAACGCGTCGCACTAGCGCAGTGGAACGGCGGTCCCCTGGAAGCCAACTCGCCGATACGCCGTGTGGCACAACTGGAACGCCTGCATGGCGGGCTAGTGGAGGCGGAATCCTCTCACCAGGCGCTGGACCGCCAGGAGGGTGGTCCCGCTCATCACCTTGGGGGATTTCGATGCGGTTCTCTCGTCGGCACGGCAGCTCGGCTGCGAACCGGACCAGCGTCGCGATGGCGCTGCTCGCGAGGTTGGCGATCTCCAGCCTCAGCCGGGTCATCTCGGCAGTGGCACTGATCTGGCTCGACCGCGAGTTCTGATCGGCCGGTCTCTCAGTGGTGGGCGCGTGGGCCTTAATCTCTGGCTTTCATGAGGCCAGCTTTCCGACCGATGGGCAGAAGGACAGTTAGGACCTCTGACCAGCGAGATTGAGGATTGCCTAGGCCCCGTTCCCACACCGGCCGGAGGTACTTTCCAGGTGCGCAGGAGTAGCGGGCCGCACCCGCACCCGAGTCGAGGGCAATGGCCGCGGGGGGACTCGCAGTCCGGCGGCGTACTACTGGTCGAGGCTTGGGCGGCCGAGGTCGAGCACACAGCCCGTTCAGACCTGTGCGCAGCGGATTCCCATTCCACCGCAAGGAGGCTCCGCCCTTAACGACCTCCCCCGGTTGGTGACGGCCCCGATAGCTCACCTGCCCCGTCCGCCATCTACTGATACCGCCGCCACTGCTGCCGTCAAACACCACAGCAGCCCCACCAGGAATGATCTGGCGGGGCTGCTGGACGATACCCGGTACACCTCAGGGCGCTTAGGCGAACCAGACCTCCGAGTTCCAGGTGACCGTGATGAATTACCCGTCCTCTACCAAAGCCAGGTCGAGGTTCTCGACTTTGTTCACAAAGTCCACAGCGTCGAATCCGCTCAGCTCGAAGATGAAATGCGGGGCACTTACAGGCCGATCGAGCGGGCCCCCATCCAGATCCACATCGGAAATTCTGGCGAGCCGCACCTTGGCAGGGGTCTAACCCGCGCCGACTTTACGCTTCAAAGCCGATCGTCTTGGCCATCTCACCTTCGTAATCTTCGACCGCCTCAGAGACTTGATCGAAGAACCTCTCCCAAAATCCCGGAACTAGCCATGATGGAGGCCCGATTTCGAGCGACCCCTCCTTTCCAATTCTGGAAATCCAGTGTGGGGGAATAGCTTCCGAGGTAGTTTCGAACATCCTTGAGTCAAAAAGGACTGGAGTTCCGTTATCTTCGCTCGAAATCCTGACCGAGATCCCGCGCCCGGGCCACGTCGAGATCTCTAGAACCACATACTCTTTTTGGAGCTGGATCCACGAACTCGAGCCCTCCACCTCGCCTGCCACATCATTGATGATCTTTACGCATCGAACTTTCACTGTTTTCTCCCTCGCGCGTTGAAGACCGCCTTGTAGTCAATGTTGTAGTTAACCCTTCCCAATACCGGGTTATAGTAATAATGCATCTGGAACGGGCCAGATGGGCTGTCGAATGTCTTGGAGGAATACTTACCCCAGTCGGAGATGTTGCCGCCGTCCGACGCTAGCTCTGCCAGCACCTTCGGATTACTAAGCTTATCTCCATCGATCGCCCGCTTAGATCCCTGAACGACACTCGCCTTCAATTCGCCCGACTCGGTGAATACTTGCGAATATGTTTGCTCGCCCATCAACTGACGCGCAAGCGCATCGCCAGCAGCAGATCCGGAAGGACATGTACTGGAATTATGAACCAGAACCGGCGTCTCGCCCGCCAGCACATAATACGTGTGCAGGTCGTTGACGGTCAGGTTGTACATATCAGCAGCGCCGGCAATTGCGACTACTGCCACGATGTTTACGTCGCGACCAGTGTCAGTGACGAGCGTATGCCCCGGAGTGAGCTGTCCCGCCGGCACCCAAGTGCGGATGGTGTCATCCCAGAATGGATGCCTAGAGGTGGTGTGTAGAGTTTGAGTCCCCTCCTCGCCACTCTGGATCCTCAGGTCGACTAGATCGTCGTCGTAGTTGATCAGCTTGGCATCCACATCACGCGGACCTTGACGCTCTCCCGTCGCGGGATCGGCCGCCTCTACCCTGTCGCCGACTTTGATTTCACCTATGGGCTTCAGCTCGCCGTCCCCCATTAGAACTAGAGTGTCAGGGGAGAAACTGCAATTTACGAATTTGCTTCCCACTCGCTCTTCTTTGGAAAGCAGGACACCAGCCCCAGCACCGCCACCGACAACGGCGCTACCGCCCGAGGCTCCTCCATCCAGAATGTCGAACACGGCATCTGTGCAGCTGATTACATTGGCGAGACAGGTGGCGGACAGATCGACTGCCCCAGCGACGACAACCGGAGCGGCAGCCACACCGAGGGCTACGAATGCCGCACCGTATACGACAGCGCAGCTGAATCTACTCTGGCAGCCACGGCTCACCGGCGGTGCGTTCGTCACCGTCGTCTGAGCTACATAATGGCTCGGGGTGTCGTGATCGCAGCTGACTCCGGATCCGTAGACGCACACTCCATTACTGGATCGCCCGCTGACAGGGCGCTGCAATGCCTTTTTCGAGTTTCCTTGGGCTGCCCATATTTCGTCTTCGGTTCTGAGCCCTCCGCCGTTCCTCTTTCGGGCGTCGTCGCGGTTTTGCAGCGTCTTTTGGCCGCCGTTGCCGTTGTTGCCGCCGCTGTCGAACCAGCCGCCTCCGTCGTTCATGCCTTCGATGAGGTGGAGGCCGGAAGGATCGGAGTTTCCGATCGGGTTTCCGTTGGAGTACGTGTATCCGTTCATCTGGAGCGGGTCGGCGATGTCGATGACCGGGTCGATAGAGATGAAGCGGCCGGTGGTCGGGTCGTATTCGCGCGCGCCGATGTGGGTGAGACCGGTGGTGTTGTCGTCGTTGCCGGTGCCGAGGAAGGTGCGGCTGCCGGGCCAGCCGCCGGGCTGGGTGCCGCGCGGGTTTCCGTAGGGGTCGGACTTGCGGCGGGTGACCGTCTGGCCTGTGGACTGGTCGACGGAGGTGGTGGCGGTGCCGTGGTGGTCGGCGAGCTGCGCGGTTAGGACGTGGCCGGTGGCCTGGCCCTTGGTGCGGCGGATGGTGGTGGCGCCGGGGCCGGCGTAGTAGCGGACGGCGTCGACGGCGTCGCCGTTCTTGTTGACGGTGATCTCGGATTCGCCGAGGTAGAGGGTGCGGCTGCTGCCGTTGTCCTCGATCAGGCGGTTTCCGGAGGCGTCGTAGAGGTAGGTGGTGGTGTTGTTGAAGCTCCACTGCTGGTTGGCGCCGCCGTTGCACGCCCACAGTTTGAGGTCGGTGCCCGCGGTTTCGTTGGCACCGGGTACGTCGACGCACTGGCCCGTCGCTGGGTTCTGCAGGCTCTTGTCCGCGGTGCGGTAGACGAACTTCTGCTTGTCGCTGCCGTCACAGGTAGACAGGACCAGGGTGCCCGCGTTGCTGGTCAGGCACTTGCCGAGCGCCCGGACGGTGTCGCCGGACAGGCGCCACTGCTGGGCCTTGGTCTCGTTGCAGTACCAGATCTGGATGGGGGTGTTGTCGGCGGCGTTGGCGTTGTCGACGTCGAGGCACTTGCCCGACAGGCCGACGACGGCGACAGCTCCAATGCCCGGACTGGTGGCCGAGGTGACCTTGTTGCGGCGGTCCCAGTCCACGATCTGGATGTCTCCGCCGATGGTGCGGCGAGTGGTGTTGCCGGAGGGGTCGTAGCCGTAGGTCGACTGGGAGTTGATCGTCGAGCCGGGCTTGCGGGTGACCGCGTCGACCTTGGAGAGGGCGTGAGGGTGGGTCGTGGTGGTCGGCTGGGTGCCGTTGCCGGTGACCGTGACGCCGTAGGAGTATGTGTACTCGTCGTCCAGGGCCGTGTTGGTCAGGTCGTGGTCGACGAGCTTTGTGCGGTTGCCGATGGCATCGAAGGAGTACGACTGCCAGTAGCCGTCACCGTCCGGACCCGGCGTGACGTCGTTCAGGGAGGGGCCGGTGCAGTTCTCGGTTTTGCCGGTCCAGGCCTGGGTGAGCTGGCCCATGGGGTCGTAGGCGTAGCACTGGCGGTCGGTGCGGCTGCCGGGCTGGCTGTCGGTGATGGAAGTGATGTTGCCGGCGGGGTCGTACTGGTAGGAGACGTCGCTGATGCGGTTGGGGTTGGCGGTCTCCCGGTCGGTGATGGAGTTGGTGATGCGCCCGGTGTTCGGGTTGTAGTTGTTGGTGGTCCACACACGCTGCGGGGCTGCGCCGGTGGCGGTGCGCAGGACTTCGCCGAAGGGGCTGTAGACGGTGTCAGCGGTGTACCAGGACAGGCCGGACATGGTGATGGGCTGGCCGTCGCCGTTGTAGCGGGTGACGAGTTTTTCTGCTGCAAGGCCGCCGGGGGTGGCCGGGAGGGTGGTGGACTGGATCTTGCCGGTGGGTGTGTAGGTCGTGCTGTAGGCGTAGCTGCCTGCCAGGCCCTTGGCGGCCGGGACGTCCGGGATCGTGATCTTGGATCCGGTGGGGCGGTATTCGGTGTCGTAGCCGGTGACCTCGCTGGTGAATGGCTGGCCGTCGTAGTAGCGGGTCGAGGCGACGGGCTGGCCCTTGGCACCGGGGAGGGAGTCGAAGGTCCAGGATGCGACGAGGGGTCCGTTGGCGGCGTCGTCGCGGGTCTCGGTCTTGCGGCCGAGGACGTCGTACGTCGTGTACTGGGCGCGGCCGGTGGAGTCCTTGGTCCAGATCTGCTGGTCCAGGTTGTTGTAGCCGAACTCGGCCTGGCCCATGTCCGGGTCGTTGGACGAGGTCATGCGGCCGCGGGCGTCGTAGGCGTACGTCCAGTTGTTACCCGCCGGGTCGGTGACCTTGGAGAGCTTGTTGCGGACGTCGTAGGCGTAGCTGGTGGTGTTCCAGGTGGTCAGGTCCGTGGACGTGGCGTACTGGACAAGCGCGGTACGGCCGAGCGCGTCGGTCGTGGTCTTGGTGGCGCGGCTGCCGCTGAGCGGGGTCAGGCCGTCAGGGGACATGGCCGTGCGGGCGAGGGTCCAGTCGCCCTCGTAGCGGGTGGTGCTGGAGTACTGGGGGACGTCGGCGAAGAGGGTCGTCGTACGGACCGCGCGGCCGAGGCCGTCGTAGGCGGTCTTGGTTGAATTGGGAACCTGGAAGACGGACTCCGGGACGAAGATGTGCCTGTCCGGGTCGCCTTCCGCGTAGTACCCGTTGTTGGTCTGGCGGACGGTGCCGTCGGCGCTGTAGAAGGTGTCCGTGATCAGGCGGCCGCCGCCGAGGGCTTCGGCCTGGGACTGGCGCGGGCGCAGCAGGCCGTCGTAGATCACGACCGAGCTGGTGTAGGTGCCGTTGTCCTGCAGCGTGCTACTGGTGACGACGGGCGGCTCGTGCTCGGCGATCTGGTAGGCGAAGGTATACGCAGCCCTGTCCGTCCCCGGCTTCTGAGACGGCGTCCAGACCGCGGTGCTGCGGCCGAGACTGTCGTAGGACGAGGTGACCTTACGGCCGTTGGCATCGGTGGTTTCGAGGACACTGCCGCGGCCCGGATCGACCTTGGTCAAGCTCACGTGGCCTGCGACGTTCGTGGCCGTCGTGCTGAACGCCGGTCCCGATGCAGGGTTGAAAGCCGTGGTGGCAGCCTTGCCTGACGCGTCGTACACCTTGACAGTACGGCCGAGAGCGTCGTATTCCATTCGCGCGGTCGTCACCCAACCAGTGCCGACGGCGTCGAGGGTGTCGACCTGGTAGGCCAGACCCTTGACCGGGGCAGTGCCAAAGGCGTTGACCGCGTCGTATGACGTGCGCGCATCAGAAAGCACCGTGCCAGTCGCGGACTGAGAGCAGTCACCCTCTGTTGTCCGGGCCCGCTGAACCAGTCCGATCAGGTACTTGGCCGTGTTGTGCACATACGTGGTTGTCTCGCACTTCTGGGCGGTGGTGGCCCAGCCGCCGGTGCCGTTGGGCGTGAGCGCCTCGGTCTGTGCCGTTAGCAGCAGCCCGTAGGTGGTATCGAAGGTGCTCTTAGTGCGGATGACGCGTGTTGACCCACCGCTGATCGTCTTGATGCTGTCCGTGCGCGGTGTGGTAACCCGGAAGGCTTCGAGTGGCGTGGTGCCATCGCGTGGGCGGGAAGCGGTCTTCTGGCTGGACTTCCAGCTCAGCGACCGTGCGGCGACGCTTCCGCCCGCCTTGCTGTAGGTGATCTCTTCGGCAGTCTGTCCCTGAAATGCGAGGAGGTCCTCACCCAGGTCCTCCGTACCGGTGGAGTCCTTGACTGTGACCTTCGGGCGCCCCGCGTCAGCGGAGATTCCGCGGAAGTAGCGGGTGCGGGTCTGTGACTCCTCTGTGGCGTCCGAGCTGCCGGTGTTGGCGGTTGCACCTTGCTTGACCACGACGCTCGCGTATCCGCGCCACTGGCTGTAGGTACGAAGTTCGGGCTTGGTGAACTCGTCGGTTTCCTTGGCCCAGGCCGCGTCACCTTCGTAGGTGTAACTGGTGACCACCTCGTCCTGGCGGGCCACCCGGTCCTTCTCTACCACGCGGTCGACGACGTACTTGTTGAACCACTGCAGTGGCGGCGTCTCCAGGTCCGGGTCGGGTGACCAGTGGACCGGGTAGCAGCGGGTGGTGTTCTCCTCGGGCTTCGGGTGCGTGCCACCGACCGGGCAGGGGTCGGAGTAGTCGGCGTAGATTTCTCCGCCGGTCTCCGTACGGATGGTCTCCACACGCAGGCGGTCGAAGTCAGGGGTGGCGTCACTCGCGCTGGTCGCGACCCGGTTGGGCATGTCCTTGACGTTGGCGAGGAAGGACACCGGCGGCAGCGTGGTGCTCTGCTGGTTGCCGTTGTCATCCTTCGTGGTGCCGTATCCCGTGTGGGTGATGGACTCCAGCCACAGTGGGGGGTGGGTGTCCGTGCGCTGCTTGGGGAAGGACTGGGTGAGGTTCCACCGGTCGACGAGCGAGAGGGCGGTGGAGCCTTCGGTGCGCTGGGCGTAGGTGGTGACCGCGGTCAGGCGCTTACGGGTCCAGAAGGTTGGCGAGCCCGTGTAGCAGTCCTTGTCGTCTGCCTTGCAGGAGAGCGTGGAAGGCGTGTCCCACCAGGGCTGCTTGTCTCCGTAGTTCTTCGACTCGAACTCGGTGTCCGAGCAGGTCGTCTTGCCTTCCTTGATGCATCGCTCTGCAACCGTGAACTCCACCTTGCCCGCAGGGGCGCCCGAGAGGTTGTCGGAACGAAGACCGTAGGTGATCTGGGTGGGGTAGCCGGCACGGTCGTAGGAGACCTTGGTCTTTGTCTTCCCATTCTTTGCGTAGCTGTTGGTCTCCTTGGCCCAGTCGATGATCATCGCGTTGCCATGGACGTCCTCAACGTAGTCGAGGTTCCACCTCCAGGCCTGAGTGCAGGCAGAGTCGGCAAAAGCCGCCTGGTAGCAAGGCTCACCCGCGTGGTTGCCGAAGACAGGGGTGGTCAGGACGGAGTTCGTGACCGGTCGGCTGCCCGCGCCGTCCACGTCGTGGCGGCCGAAGAAGTAGCGGGTCCCATCCCGCGTGGTCATGACCCAGTACTCACCGTCCTTTGCACCGTTGGGAACCGATGCGTCCGTCTTGCGCTCGATTTTCGAGCCGTCGTCGGAGGCCGGGATCCACTGGCCGGTGCTGGCGTCATGGACTAGCTCAGTGGTGCTGCCGCCGAAAGACATCACCACACTGTCGCCGGACCAGCACAGGTCGCCCTTCTTCTTGTCCGTGGCGTTGTCGTTGTTCGGCTTGCCCGGGGCCGCCTTCAGATCATCGCTGCAGGAACGGTAGCGCCGCTCGATGAACCCGGGCTCGTAGTCCCAGCCGTCACCGATCCAGGAAGCTTGGCTGTTGGCGACGGAGGTCTTGCCGTCGACCGCCTGAGACGAGTACGAGAAGCTGACCTTCGGGGCCGGGCCCGCCGGGGGTGCGGGCACGGCCAGGGGGTAGCTCCAGGAGAACCCTCCGCCGCTGCCGCCTGCGGTCCAGCTGCCGGACGCGGCCAGTGAGGTGGCCTTGTACGTGCCGCCCGCGCCGGAGGCCGAGTCGGATGCTGCAAGGACCATCGGGCCGCCACCGCCGACCGCCATGGTGCGCAGGCCCTGGCCCGGCGCGGTGGCCGGGTCGACGGTAGCGCGGACGGTGCCGGTGCTCGGGTCGTTTGTGCTGGGAACGTCCTTCGCCGTGGTGCACTCCGGAGAGTCCGGCGTGGTCAGGAAGCACTCCGGGAGCTGCTTCAGCTCCAGGCGAGTGGACCACTCTGTACCGAAGAGGTCTTCGAACTTCTTGTAGTCCAGCTGGACGTCGACGGGCGTCGAGCCGGTCGTCGGGGGCGTGACCTTGATGATCGCGCCGTCAACGGCAGCGGCCTCGGTGGCCGTGCGAGCCTCGACCGAGACACCCCAAGTACCCGATGGGTCTGCTGGGGTGGGGTTCGACTCGGTCGGCGAAGCCTTCCCGATGCTCACCGGCAGCGAGCCGGCCTGCACCAACTGAGTTCCACTGCCCGGGTTCAGAGCTACATCAACCGATCCGGCAGCAGGCGGAGCCACCTTGGACGGCTCGTAGCCCGCAGGCGGCTGCACCGGCGCGCCGTCCCAGCCCTCCAGCTTGGCGGCGGCGACCTTGTCGAGCTTAGCCTTCATCTCCTTCTGGAGACCAGGCAGTTCGATCCCGCCGCGGTCCCCCGGTGGTGCCGCCCAAGCGGCGCTGGGCAAGAGCCCGGCGACGAGGAGCACCGAGAGCGTGACCCCGGTGCGTCTTGCCATGCGACTGCGCACGGCACGCGCCTGCCCATTTCTGGGCAGGCGGAAGTTGTTCGCCGAGAACGGCGACATGTGGACCCCCCACGCTCTGCCAGCCGCGCCTATGGCAGACGGGTGGCAGGAAACCGACAAATTTGAAGTTGATTCTGCGTGCACGGATAGCAATAAATCCATAGCCGCATGCGGGATGTGGGCATGGTCACCTTATTCTCCACAAATATACGCACAAATATCGCATACCGCGCCATCCCTGGCTCTCTTCTATCGCTGGCAGGGGTGACGGAACGGGGCGTGATGGTTCATGCTCACCTCGCACATTTATGCGCGAGGGCCGGCGGGGAGCATCCCTTTCGCATTCAGTCGCCACGACTTCATTACCGCCAGCGCCGAGGGCCGCCGATCCATGCGCCCGAGGGGGAGAAGAGCATCATGATTGCCAGAAATAAATCAAGCGAAAATCCGCCAACTCCACCATTCCAAGGAAGAGTTGGACCGACTGCTTCCGGATCGTGTAAGCGCCGCAGGGCCACCGGCGTCCTGGCCACACTGTTGGCCGTGGCCGTGGCGGTGCCCGTCGGTTTCCAGCTGACGAAGAGCGCGCCGGAGGCCGGTGCGGAGCCGCAAGTAGATACGGGCAAGCCGGTCACCGCGGCGCAGGCCCGGCAGCGAGCGAAGGAGTCTGGCAAGGAGGTCGAGGTCACCGCCGACCGGACCGCGAACACCACGAGCTGGGCGCAGCCGAGCGGGCAGTTCAAGGCGCGGGTGTACAACAGCCCGATCCGAGCCAAGGTCGGCAACGACTGGAAGCCGATCGATACGAACCTGCAGCGGGTGGAAGGCGGTTACACGCCAAAGGCGGTCAATGAGCGGGTGGTGTTCAGCGCGGGCAGCAGGCCCGCCACGCCGACGGGTACCGGCACCGATGGCCAGCGGGCCTCGCGTTCCGTGTCACGGGCCAACCTGAGAACGGGCCTGAAGACCGACACACCAGCTGCCCCCGGCACGACCTGGACCGACTTGGTCCATCTCACCGTCGACGGCCACAACATGGTCGTGAGCTGGCCCGGAGCCCTGCCCGAGCCCGTCATCGACGGGCCGCGCGCGCTGTACGAGAACATCCGCCCCGGCATAGACCTGCTGATGACGGCCCAGGACGGCGGCTACTCCCACCTGGTCATCGTCAAGGACAAGCAGGCCGCCGCCGACCCGCTGCTCGGCGAGCTGAACTACCGCCTCTCCTCCCCCGACCTGAGCTTCCTCCTCGACGCTCCGTCCGGCGCGGTCAGCGCGCGTGACGCCAAGAACGAGGAGATCGCCGGCGCCCCCACCCCCTACATGTGGGACTCCGCAGGAAAGATCGCCACCACCCAGGGCGAGGCCCAGCTCGCCCCCGGTCCGGTCGCGAAGGACCATCCCTCGCTCGGCCTGCCCGGCATTCGCGGCGCCGAAGGCGGACACGCCGCCGTGGCCAAGACCTCCCTCACCACGGCCGACAACACCAACACGCTCAGCATCAAGCCCGACACCGGCCTGCTGAACGACGCCGACACCATCTACCCCGTCTTCGTCGACCCTTCCTTTAAGGGCCACAAGCACAGCTGGACTCTCCTATACAAAACCGAGGGCTCCTCCAGCTTCTACAATGGGCAGAACTATAACGCGGCCGGTACATCCGAGGCCCGCATCGGATACGAATCGACTTCCGGCGGCACGTCCCGCTCCGTATTCAATTTCTATTTCGACAGCACCCTGTTCGGGGCGGTGATCAATTCCGCACACCTGCGCGCCCTGCAAACATATTCATGGTCATGCGAATCTAAGCCATTCGATGTCTACAGCACGCCCTTCATCAACAGTTCCAGCACCTGGGACAACACCAACACAACTGCCTTCTGGGCCAAGCGTGTCGGCGGTGGCAGCGCCGGATACGGATACAATAGCTCCTGCCCGGACAACTGGGTCGGCGTCGACATCAAGAACACCATCACCGAGGCTGCCGCCAACAAATGGCAGGCCGTATCCCTGGGCCTGCGGGCGCCGAACGAGTCGGATTCCTACCTCTGGAAGAAGTTCCAGGCCAACGGTGAGAGCGCCCCGTACATCGAGGTCGAGTACAACAAGCCCCCGGACACCCCGGTGCAGTCGAACATGAGCACCTTCCCCGGCGGTCCTTGTGCCACTCGTGAGCCGATCCCCAAGGTCGGCAAGACCAACGTGACCTTCCAGACCAAGGCCACCGACGGCGACGGCAACCTCAAGCAGATCCAGTTCCGGTTCTGGTCCGCCGACGGCACCCAGTCCATCCCCGGCGAAACCAGGAACACCAACAGCGACGGCGTCGCGACCGTCGAGCTCGCCTGGGACAAGTTCACCCCCGGCAAGACCTACTACTGGCTCGCCCAGGCCATCGACGCCGACGGCTGGTGGTCCGGCAGCGGCCCCAACGACTCCGGCGGCGGCGGATGGTGCACCTTCACCGTCGACCACACCGCACCCAACCCCCCGGCCGTCAGCTCCGACGACTTCCCCGCCCCCGGCCCCGACGGCGCCGAATGGAGCAAGAACCCCCTCGGCCCCGGCAAGATCACCGTCACCGGCGCAGGCACGCCCGCGGCCGACATCCGCGAGTACCAGTGGAGCCTGAACCGCTCCACCTACAACATGAAGACGGTCCCCGCCGCAGGCCAGGACACGGTCACCCTCGACATCACCCCTGACAACACCGGACCGAACACCCTCTACGTCCGCACCGTCAACAAGGCCGGAAACATCTCCACCACCACCCTCTACCTCTTCTACGTCCGCCCGGGCGCCGGCCAGGACAAGCCCGGGGACGTCACCGGCGACGGCTACACCGACACCTTCGCCATCGACCCCGCCGGCAACCTGCGCACGTACGCGGGCGACAAGACGGGCGACATCGACGGCTGGCTGCCCGGCGCCACCGACGCCGGAAAACCCGTCCCCAACGGGTACTGGAAGGACCCGGCCACCGGCAAGAGCGCCCTCATCACCCACTCCACCGACTGGTTCCCCGGCGACGGCCTCACCGACCTCATCGCCCGGATGCCCGACGGCAAGCTCTACGTCTACCCCGGCGACGGCCTCGGCCACGTCGACATCAGCCGCCGCATGGAGATCCTGCTCCCCGCCGGATCCCCGGACATCAACACCCTCACCCAGCTCATCGCGGGCGAGGACGTCACCGGTGACGGCATGCCCGACTTCTTCGCCCTCGGCGACAACGGCGACACCTTCTGGGCCTTCACCGGCTATACGGGCGCCAGCTTCTCCACCGTCAAGCAGATCGGCGGCGCCGGCTGGAAGCAGCGCGACATCGTCGGCGTACGCGACGTCTCCGGCGACGGCGTCCCCGACCTGATCTTCCGCGACGAATCCATGGCCAACCGCGGCCTCGCCCTGCGCAAGGGCAAGCCCAGCGCCACCGGCGGCGTCGACCTCGCCTCCCTCGCCTCGGAAGCCGCCTCCAACGGCGCCAAGGACATCACCTACGGCACCACCGGCTGGAACCGCGCCACCTGGCCCCTCCTCCGCGGAGTCCCCGACCTCACCGGCGACGGCATCCCCGACCTCTACCTCACCAACACCAACGGCATGCTCTACCTCTTCAAGGGAGGCACCACCGCCATCGGCGGCGCCGCCGTAGGCACCGGCGGCAACGTCGGCGAAGACGGCTGGAACACCTTCCCCGCCATCGGATAACCGCACGCACGCACCACGCCCGATGAGAGCGCCCGGCCGCGCATCCCCGGCCGGGCGCTCGGCCGCACATCTCTTGGTACATGCTGTTGATCAATGCGCCCCCCACGCGAAGGGCAGGCCTACCGGCCGGGTATCCGCCTTTGCCGGTCATGCGGGCCCGCCTATGAGCTGGAGCCGCTCCCGAAGTCCTTCGACAGGATCGGCAGCGACTTACCTCACGGGGCCGCACCGGAAACTTCCCAAACTCCCACGTCGTAAAGCTAGTACGGATAGCGTGCCGACCATGAGCACAACGGACGTGATCGCTAGCCTCGCGCTCGCGGTGTCGGTCGTCGCAGCGGTCGGAACCATCGGCGCCTGGCGGGCTGCACACCACGCCCACCAGGCGGCAGTGATCTTGTCCCGCATCGAGGAGGAACGGCTGCACTCCGACCTCACACCCGTCTTCCGATACCAGGTAGTGGCAACGAAGGCCGCTCGGACGGAATGCTCCGCCTCCACCTCGACGGGCCTCCGGGCCTGGAACCGCGAGGACCCATCGAGGTGACCGTCTCGATCCGTAACGACAACCCGTGGAGGGGCACTGGTCCTCAGCTCGCCGGGGGCCCTTCACAGGAGGATGTCCGAGCCACGGTGTGGGGGCCTTGGCGCTTCAGCGCGGATGGCTGCGACCCCCGGGGCCGGGCGGTCGCCCCGCAGAACCTGCACATTGGCGAGTGGACCCAGTACGCCCTCACCCCTACGCTGCGACCCACGTGGGTCACGACAGGGGCGGATCGCTGGCAGCAGGATTTCCAAGGTGCGCCTGTGCGTGTGCTGGTAACCGCGCGCACGGGAGGCGACATGTGGAACGTGCCTCTTGTGATCTCGGTGACCGTCGACGGGGCCTCCTGACCGTCCATCTCCGAATCACGCCGTCTCGGGGAGCGGCACCTGCGGGGTCTCAGAGTCAGCCTCGGGCATTCCGAGGTAAGCGCGCACTGCCGCGTTGTCGCCGGTTGCGTCGGCGAGGCGGGCTGCGGCGTCGAAGGCCCGGGCCTGGATGCGTTCGATCTCGTGGGCGTCGTCGATCGGGTATCCAGCGTCTTGGAGCATGCGCACGCCGGTCTCGGCGGAGATCACACCGGCGCCCACGCCGTTGACAACTTCCTCGAAGATGGCGGCTCGGTCGGTCGGGGTGTGGGGACCCCAGGCCAGTTGGGCTGGCGCCGACTCCCCTGCGGGCCAGCCCTGTGCCTGACCGGCTTGGTGGAGGCGCTGCACCATGCGCAGCATGATCGCGTACTTGTGGGCCCGGGCCAGGCGCATGCCGCCGACGAGGGAGTCAAGCGGCCCGAGAGCGAGGGCGAGTGCGTACCCGGAAGACAGGGCGGTGGGGTCGAGCGTGCCAAGGCCCGCGGCGGTGATGCGGCTGTTGGCGGCGATGCGGTCGAGGAGGTGATCGACCCTGGAGCGGAGTTCGGCGAGCTGGGCGGAGGTGTCGAGGACATCCATGCGACCGCCGTCGTTGAGCTGCCACACCGTGCCCGCCCGGACCTTCACAGGCAGGGGCTGGCCCGTGTTCCGGTCGATCGGGAGCCTGGCGCCGGCGAGTCCGATGGTCGGGGATCCCGTCGTGGCGCTCGCTCCATCGTCTTGGACGGGAAGCCACAGGCCGGATGAAGGAGGTCTCGTCACACTGGACATTAGACGTGAAATTCAGCCAACCTATCCTAATATTCCCTCAGTTCGTCAGCGGATTGGATCGGTGATCTAGCGGGCTGCTTCGCGGGCGGAGCGGCCGACGCCGATCGGCGCGGGGGAGGTTGGCCCGGTCCAGTCGCCGTAGCCGTAGCCGAACAACTACAGACACGGCTCGCCCACCGCACGGGTGCCGACAGTTGCGATACGGCCGCGGGCGCCGCGCAGTCGCAGTGCCGCAAAGGGGGCGAGGGCGAGGAGGAAGTCGGTGCACAGCTGACCGCGTCCGCCCAATCGATCCCATTCACCGTGGGGCAGGTGAACATCGGCCTGGGGGTGAGGAGTCCGGCGTCGCGGGCGGCGCGTACGGGCGGAACGGCTACGACATCGCCGAGGGAGGCTACGACGCCTCCGGTGTCGCTTCCGCCTCCGTAAAGGGCGCGTCGGTGAGGGTCACGTGGACGAAGAGCGCCCGGCCGTCGACGCCGTCGGTGAGGTATCGCAGGGGACGCTGGATCACCCAGATCAGCTCGACGCTGGCGATCGGGAGGTCGGCGGCGATCTGACGCCAGGAAGCTTCACACCAGGAGCCGACCCCCTTTCGACTAAGCCCGCGCCCTACCGCCCTAGCCAGCGAGGCCTTGGTCCGTACAGCGGCGACCCGGCACCCGGCGCCACCGTGACGTCGGCCACAAGCGCCTTCGTTCCTCAGCTCCGTGAGAGGCGACCGGGGCGCCCACGTCGTGGGAGACCGGTCAGTTACGGGCCGTTTCCTGTTCGGGCTGTAACGGCCTGGGCGGACTCACTGGACCCGACTTCGCAATACGGGTGAACCCCCCCCACATCGGACAGAATCCCGTCCCCTGGCTCGTCCCCTGGAGCACCAGAGGAGGTACGCGTGAGACGGGAGGTCCAGATTCAGGACGGTCCAGGACCACAAGCATGCAGGTCAGAACGTTCCTGCATGCCTGCGAAGGAGTGGGGCGGGTGGGACTCGAACCCACGGCCGACGGATTATGAGTCCGCTGCTCTAACCGGCTGAGCTACCGCCCCTCACGGCGCGTCGCGCACATTTGTACGCGCCGTCTGCCGCAGCATAGCCGCTCATACGATCTCCTGCCTCGGATGCCTCGCATGATCGGCTTGGCCTGCTCAGAGAGACCGCGCGGCGGGCTGCCCGGTTCCCGAGCGGGACAAAAAAGAAGAGGACCCACCGGGTCCTCTTCTTCATCGCTCCCCCGACTGGACTCGAACCAGTAACCTGCCGATTAACAGTCGGCTGCTCTGCCAATTGAGCTACAGGGGATCGCGCTCCCCCGACTGGACTCGAACCAGTAACCTGCCGATTAACAGTCGGCTGCTCTGCCAATTGAGCTACAGGGGATTGCTGCGTGCGCCAAACAGTCGACCATCGGTGGTGCCGAGGGGCGCTCGTTCGTTGCGAGACATAGATTAGCGCAAGCAGGGGGGTGCTCCGCCAATCGGTATCGGCAGCAGTTGGCCGGGCGGGCCGGGTGGGCCGGGCACCGACACTTCGAAGGGCGGCAGGCATGCGGTACAAGGTCACGTTCGTGGTGGGGCTGGCCCTCGGTTACGTGCTCGGCACCCGCGCCGGGCGCGAGCGCTACGAACAGCTCAAGAAGTCGGCGCGGGAGCTCGCCCAGAACCCCGCCGTGCGCAACGCGGCCGAGACCGCCGGGCAGAGCGGACGGCAGTTCGCGGGCAAGGCGTTCGCCGCGGTGGGCGACAGGGTCGGGGGCGTGGTCCCGGGCGCGCTGGCCGACCGGGTGCGGGGGCTGCGGGGCCGGGGCTCCGGCGCCGACGACGAGTGGGGCACCAGCAACACCTGATGCCGGTGGGGCGGGCGGGACGGGCAGGGCCGACGGGACCGCGCCGGACGCGACGGCCCGGCGGTGCGGCAGAATTCACCCCATGGGGATAGTCGCCGGGCTGGACAGCTCTTCCACCTTCACTCGCATCGTCGTATGCGACACCGACACGGGCGCCGTGCTGCGCCAGGGGTACGCACCCCATCCACAGCAGGGAGCCGGCGAACCCGACGGCGCGAACCCCCACGAGACCGACCCGCAGGCCTGGCTGCTCTCCCTCGGTGAAGCCGCGGGCGGCGGGCTGCTCGAAGGGGTGCAGGCCATCGGGGTCTCCGCGCAGCAGCACGGGCTGCTCGCGCTGGACAACCAGGGGGCGCTCGTACGGCCGGCCCTGATCGGCAACGACAAGCGCGGCCAGGTCGCCGCCGCCGACCTCATCGAGGCGCTCGCCACCGACGGCCACGGCGGGCGCGGGGCCTGGGCGGAAGCCGTCGGGTCCGTCCCGCAGTCCGCCCAGCCGGTCGCCAAGCTGGCCTGGCTGGCGCGCACCGAGCCCGAGGCGGCGCGGCGCGTGGCGGTGCTGATGTCCCCGCACGACTGGCTCGTCTGGCAGTTGCTGGGCCGCCCGGCCCGGCGCACCACCGACCGCGGCGGCGCCTCCGGCACCGGCTGGTGGTCGGCGGCCACGGCGTCCTACCGCCCCGACCTCGTCGAGCTGGCGCTCGGCCACCGGGCGATGCTGCCCGAGGTGCTCGGTCCGGCCGATGCCGCGGGCACCACCCCGGAGGGCCTGCTGATCTCCGCCGGGACCGGCGAGACGATGGCCGCGGCCCTGGGCCTCGGGCTCGGCCCCGGCGACGCGGTGGTCTCCCTGGGCGCCTCCGGTTCCGTGATGGCCGTGCACCACGAGGCGCTGTCCGAGGCGAACGGCCTGATCACCTCGCTGGCCGACGCCGCCGGGATGCACCTGCCGGTGGTGAACACCTCCAACGCGGTACGGGCCCTGCGCGGCACCGCCGACATGCTGGGCACCGACCTGGAGGGGTTGTCCGACCTGGCCCTGAAGTCGACGCCGGGCGCGCACGGGCTCGTCCTGCTGCCGTACCTGGAGGGTGAGCGGACCCCGAACCTGCCGCACGCCGCCGGAACCCTGTCGGGGCTGCGGCGCGACTCGATGAAGCCGGAACACCTGGCGCGGGCGGCCTTCGAGGGCATGCTCTGCGGGCTGGTGGACGCGCTGGACGTGCTGCGCACGCGGGGCGTGGAGATCCGCCGGGTCTTCCTGCTGGGCGCGGCGGCCGGGCTGCCCGCGGTGCAGGCGGCCGCGCCGGGACTGTTCGGTACGCAGATCGTCGTACCGCAGCCCGCGGACTACGCGGCGCTGGGCGCGGCGCGTCAGGCGGCGTGGGCGCTGGGTGTGGCGCAGGGCACACTGACCCCGCACACCCCGCCGGTGTGGCCGGCCCCCGCGGGGCAGGTCTTCGAACCGGGCGAGGACCTCGCGGTGTGGCAGGCGGTGCGCCAGCAGTACGTGACCACGCGCGAGCAGATCCACCCGGGCGCGTTCCAGGGCTGATCCCCGGGCCGGGACGCGGGCGGGACGCGAGCAGGGCGCGAGCGGGACACCAGGGACCCGGCCTAGGACTTGTGGGCCGGGTCTACTCCTTTTGACCTGGCTTTGCGAAAAGCAGTGGGGATCACGCCTCCGATTGGCCGAAGATGGGGTGAACCCCCTCGATCTTGCCGACCGGAGCCTGCGCGTGCTCATACGACTTCTGCGGACCCATCTGGGTCCGTACCGGAAACCCATCGCCCTGTTGGTGCTGCTGCAGCTGCTGCAGACCAGCGCGAGCCTGTACCTGCCCACGCTCAACGCGGACATCATCGACAACGGTGTCGTCAACGGCGACACCGGCTACATCCTGTCCTTCGGCGCCCTGATGCTCGGCGTGTCCCTCGTGCAGCTGGTGTGCAACGTCGGCGCCGTCTACTTCGGCGCCCGGACGGCGGCCGCGGTCGGCCGTGACATCCGCGGCGCGGTGTTCGACCGGGTCCAGAGCTTCTCCGCCCGGGAGCTGGGCCACTTCGGCGCGCCCTCGCTGATCACCCGTACGACCAATGACGTCCAGCAGATCCAGATGCTGGTCCTGATGTCCTTCACCCTGATGGTCTCGGCGCCGATCATGTGCGTCGGCGGCATCGCGATGGCCCTGTCCCTCGACGTGAAGCTGTCGGGCGTGCTGGCGGCGGTGGTGCCGGTGCTCGGCGTCGCGGTCGGGGCGATCGTCTGGAAGACGCGTCCGCTGTTCCGCCTGATGCAGACGCGCCTGGACACCGTGAACCGGGTGCTGCGCGAGCAGATCACCGGCAACCGCGTGATCCGCGCCTTCGTCCGCGACGACTACGAGAAGGACCGCTTCCGGCAGGCCAACGCCGACCTGACCGCGGTCTCCCTCGCCTCCGGCAAGCTGCTGGCGCTGATGTTCCCGACGGTCATCCTCGTCGTGAACATCTCCAGCGTCGCCGTGATCTGGTTCGGCGCGATGCGCATCGACGGCAACGGGATGGAGATCGGCCAGCTGACCGCCTTCCTCGCCTACCTGATGCAGATCGTCATGTCCGTGATGATGGCCACCTTCATGTTCATGATGGTGCCGCGCGCCGAGGTGTGCGCGGAGCGCGTCCAGGAGGTCCTGGACACCGAGACCAGCGTGACGCCGCCCACCGATCCGGTGCGCGAGCTGGCCCGGCACGGGCAGCTGGAGCTGCGCGGGGCCGACTTCCGCTACCCGGGCGCCGAGGCGTCCGTGCTGCGCGGGGTGGACCTGGTGGCGCGGCCGGGCGAGACGACCGCCGTGATCGGGTCGACGGGCAGCGGCAAGTCCACGCTGCTGGGGCTCGTACCGCGACTGTTCGACGCGACGGGCGGCGAGGTGCTGGTCGACGGCGAGGACGTACGGCGCCTCGATCCGGCGCTGCTGGCCAAGACGGTCGGCATGGTGCCGCAGAAGCCGTACCTGTTCTCCGGAACCGTCGCCTCCAACCTGCGCTACGGACGCCCCGACGCGACCGACGAGGAACTGTGGCAGGCCCTGGAAGTGGCCCAGGCCAAGGAGTTCGTGTCCGAGCTGGAGGGCGGCCTGGAGGCCCCCATCGCCCAGGGCGGAACGAACGTCTCCGGCGGCCAGCGCCAGCGCCTCGCGATCGCCCGCACGCTGGTGCAGCGCCCCGAGATCTACCTCTTCGACGACTCGTTCTCGGCCCTGGACTACGCGACGGACGCAGCGCTGCGCGCGGCGCTCGCCCGCGAGACCGAGGACGCGACCGTGGTCATCGTCGCCCAGCGGGTGTCCACGATCCGCGACGCGGACCGGATCATCGTGCTGGACGAGGGGCGGGTGGTGGGCGAGGGACGCCACCACGAACTGATGGCCGGCAATGAGACCTACCGGGAGATCGTGCTCTCCCAGCTGACGGAGGCGGAGGCCGCATGAGCGGGCCCGGTGGACGGATGATGATGGGACCGCCGACGACGCGGTCCCTGGACTTCAAGAATTCCGGCAAGCGGCTGCTGGCGCAGCTGACGAAGGACCGTGCCCCGCTCTGGGGCATGATCGTCGCGGTCGTCGGCAGCGTCGCCTGCTCGGTGGTCGGTCCGAAGATCCTCGGCCGGGCGACCGACCTGGTCTTCGCGGGGATCGTGGGCCGGAACATGCCGCGCGGCATCACCAAGGAGCAGGCCCTGGAGGGCCTGCGCGCCAAGGGTGAGGGCGGCATGGCCGACATGCTGTCCGGGACGGACTTCACGCCGGGTCAGGGCATCGACTTCGGCGCCATCGGCGTGGTCGCGCTCTGGGCGCTGGCCGCCTTCGTGTCGGCCGGTCTGCTGATGCTGGTGGCGACCCGGCTGGCGAACCGTGTGATGAACGGCACCCTGTACCGGATGCGCGAGGAGCTGCAGGACAAGCTCTCGCGGCTGCCGCTGTCGTACTTCGACCGGCAGAAGCGCGGCGAGGTGCTCAGCCGGGCCACGAACGACATCGACAACATCGGGCAGACGCTCCAGCAGACGATGGGGCAGCTGCTGAACTCGCTGCTGACGATCGTCGGTGTGCTGGCGATGATGTTCTGGATCTCGCCGCTGCTGGCGCTGGTCGCGCTGGTGACGGTGCCGATGGCGGTCTTCATCGCCGCGAAGATCGGCAAGAAGTCGCAGCCGCAGTTCGTGGCGCAGTGGAAGGTCACCGGCACGCTCAACGCGCACATCGAGGAGATGTACTCGGGGCACACGCTGGTGAAGGTCTTCGGACGCCAGCAGGAGTCCGCGGCGGTCTTCGCCGAGCAGAACGAGGCGCTGTACCGGGCCTCCTTCAAGGCGCAGTTCGTCAGCGGGATCATGCAGCCGGTGATGTTCTTCGTCTCGAACATCAACTACGTGCTGGTCGCGGTCGTCGGCGGGCTCCGGGTCGCCTCGGGCACCCTGTCGATCGGTGACGTGCAGGCCTTCATCCAGTACTCGCGCCAGTTCTCGATGCCGCTGACGCAGCTCGCGTCGATGGCGAACCTGGTGCAGTCGGGCGTGGCCTCGGCGGAGCGGGTCTACGAGCTGCTCGACGCCGAGGAGCAGGAACCGGACGCGGCGGTCCAGGACTTCCCGGAGGAGGTCCGCGGCGCGGTCTCGCTGGAGAAGGTGTCGTTCCGCTACGAGCCGGACAAGCCGCTGATCGAAAACCTGTCGCTGTCCGTCGAGCCCGGCCAGACGGTCGCGATCGTCGGTCCGACGGGTGCGGGCAAGACCACGCTGGTCAACCTGCTGATGCGGTTCTACGAGGTCACGGGCGGCCGGATCGCCATCGACGGGGTGGACATCGCGAAGATGAGCCGCGAGCAGCTGCGCTCCGGCATCGGCATGGTGCTCCAGGACACCTGGCTGTTCGGCGGCACCATCGCGGAGAACATCGCCTACGGCGCCTCCTCCGCGCGCGAGGTGACGCGCGCCGAGATCGAGGAGGCCGCGCGCGCCGCGCACGCGGACCGCTTCATCCGCACCCTGCCGGACGGGTACGACACCGTGCTGGACGACGAGGGCGCGGGCGTCAGCGCGGGCGAGAAGCAGTTGATCACGATCGCCCGGGCGTTCCTGTCCGATCCGGTGATCCTGGTGCTGGACGAGGCGACCAGCTCGGTCGACACGCGTACGGAGGTGCTGATCCAGAAGGCGATGGCCCGGCTGGCGGCCGGCCGTACGTCCTTCGTGATCGCGCACCGGCTGTCCACGATCCGCGACGCGGACGTCATCCTGGTGATGGAGGACGGCTCGATCGTGGAACAGGGCACGCACGAGGCGCTGCTGACGGCGGAGGGCGCGTACGCGCGCCTGTACGCGGCGCAGTTCGCGCAGGCGGTGGCCGAGGTCGACTGACCCGGCGGGTCGGGTCGGCCGGCCCGGCGGGTCGGGTCGCGGTGTCGCGGGTCAGGGGGCGTCCTTCGGGGCGCCCCCTTCGCCCGTTCGTCCCCTCTCAGTCCAGGTAGCCGCGGAGCTGGTCGGCGAAGGCGTGGTCGCGCAGCTTGTTGAGGGTCTTGGACTCGATCTGGCGGATCCGCTCGCGGGTCACGCCGAAGATCCGGCCGATCTCCTCCAGGGTCCGGGGGCGGCCGTCGGCGAGCCCGTAGCGCAGCTGGACCACCTTGCGCTCGCGTTCGCCGAGGGTGGAGAGCACGGCCTCCAGGTGTTCGCGCAGCAGGAAGAACGCGGCGGACTCCACGGGCGAGGCGGCGTCCCCGTCCTCGATCAGGTCGCCGAGGGCGACGTCGTCCTCCTCGCCCACGGGGGCGTGCAGCGAGACCGGCTCCTGGGCGAGCCGCAGCACCTCCAGGACCCGCTCGGGCGTCAGCTCCAGGTGGGCGGCGACCTCTTCGGCCGTGGGCTCGTACCCGCGCTCCTGCAGCATGCGGCGCTGCACGCGGACGACCCGGTTGATCAGCTCCACCACGTGGACGGGCACGCGGATGGTGCGGGCCTGGTCGGCCAGTGCGCGGGACATGGCCTGCCGGATCCACCAGGTGGCGTAGGTGGAGAACTTGTACCCGCGGGCGTAGTCGAACTTCTCAACGGCCCGGATGAGCCCGAGGTTCCCCTCCTGCACGAGGTCGAGCATGGTGAGCCCGCGGCCGACGTACCGCTTCGCGACCGAGACGACGAGCCGCAGGTTCGCCTCGATCAGGCGGCGCTTGGCCATCCGGCCCATGACGACCAGCTTGTCGAGGTCCAGGACGAGACGGGTGTCGAGGCCGCTCCCGGTGCCCAGCTTCTCCTCGGCGAACAGCCCCGCCTCGACGGCCCGCGCGAGTTCGACCTCTTCCTCCGCCGTGAGCAGCTGGATCCTGCCTATCTCGCGCAGGTACTGCCGGAACAGATCGGCGGAGGGCCCGCCTCCGGCACTGCTGTCGCTGCGCCTGCGCTGCGTCGGCACCAGCTCGATCGACTCCGGCGCCTCGGGCTCTTCGTCCACGGCCTCGACCTCGGGCTCGGGCTCTTCCGCGGCGTCTGCGGCATCCGGCGCCACTGCGGGTTCGGTCACGGACAGGGTCTGGGTCTGCACGGGGGCGACCTCCAGGGCTCCGAGGACTCAGGCACCGCAACTCAGTGTGGGGTACGACACATCTCTGCCACGAGGGGCGTGCGGACACTTTCTGAGTCCGGTGCGTGACCGGATGGTTACCCCCCGACGAGAACCCCGATGCGGGTCGGACGCATGTCCGAGATGATCGGCACCATGTCCTCGTACGAAACCCACGTGACCGTGCGCTGCCCGGATCCGGCGGCCCTGGCGCGCCTCGAAAGCTGGTCCGGCGAGCGGCGGTTGAAGCTGACGCACATCGTCCTGACCCGGGGCCGGATGGTCTCGCAGCCCATGCTGACCCTGCCGGACCGCACGGGGTACCGGGCCCTGCTCCCCGAGCTGCGGATGGCCGGATTCGATCCGGTGCGGGTCAAGGTGGAGACGGTGCCCTGGACGACGCACCTCCCGGGCCCGGGAGGCGGCTACTTCGAGCACCACCTCAGGCTGCGCCTGCCGGCCGCCTTCGACCGGACGGCCCTGGAGGACCTGGTCACCCCGCACGGGGCCCACCTGTCGTGGAACGCCCGCCGGGTCCTGGGCGACGGGGACCACCACGAGCGGTTCGTGACCCAGCGGTGCCGCGGAACGCGGGGGGCGGCCGCGTCGGCCTGCGCGGCGCTGGTCGCGGAGCTACGGGAGGCGGGCTACGAAGTCAGCTCGGAGGAGCGGGAGTTCGTGCTGTACGACAGCGACCCGTCGGTGGACGACGGGTGGATCGAGGACGAATGGACACGGGAGGGCGCGCGATGAGCGGTACGGAATGGAAGCCGTCGATCCCCGGCGGGCCGGACGACCCGGCGGAGCCGGAGTCGGAACAGCGGCGGCGGGCGGACGAATACCCCCGGACCCTGGTGACGGGTGACGGGGGCCCCGGGGGCAGGGACAGGGACCGGGGCGGCGTGGGGTTCGACCCGGCCCTCAAGCACTTCGCCGGTGCCTACCGCCCGCTGGACCCGGCGATCTCCGACCCCGCGGAGCGCGAGGCCTGGCTCCGGACCCGGCGCACCGCCATGGAGATCGCGCTGCGGGCCGTCGCCGCCTCGGGCTGGGCGGACTCGCTCGTGCTGCGCGGCAGCATGCTGATGAAGCGGTGGTTCGGCCCGGCGGCGCGGGAGCCGCACGACCTGGACTTCGTCGTCGTCCCCGCCGACTGGCGGATCGAGGAGGAGCGGACGGGCCGGATGCTGGCCGAGATCGCGGCGGCGGCCGAGGAGCTGGCGGGAGGGCCGCACGGCGGCGAGGGGGACGCGGGGCAGGGCGCGGGGCCGGTCATGCCGGCGGCGGCGGCCGTCTCGGAGTACATCTGGACGTACGAACGCGTCCCGGGCCGCCGCCTCGTGCTCCCCTGGTCGGCGCCGGGGATGCCCGGGGGTCAGGTCCAGCTGGACTTCGTCTTCAACGAGCCGCTCCCCGTCGTGCCCGAACCGGTCCGGGTCGCCGGGGTCCGGCTGCTCGGCGCCACGAAGGAACTCTCGCTGGCCTGGAAGCTGATGTGGCTGGCCTGCGACATGTACCCGCAGGGCAAGGACCTCTACGACGCGGCGCTGCTGGCCGAACACTGCGCCCTGCCCTACGCGTTGCTGGAGGACGTGTTCCGGCGGTCCGGGGAGTGGGAGGCCGAGGGCGGCCTGCTGCCGATCACCCCGGAGGCGTTCGCGGGATTCGCGAACGCCGACTGGGACGAGTTCCGGAAGGAGTACCCCGGGCTCGGCCCGGCCGGACCCGACGACACCGCGGAGGGGTGCGCGCGGCGGCTACTGGCCCGGCTGGGGCCGGTCTTCGAGGAGGCCGGGCGATGACGGCGATGGCTGCGGTGACGGGGCCTCCAGGCGGACCGCGCAGACCTTGAATTCCGGCATCCGGGAGACCGGGTCCAGGGCCGCATTGGTGAGGGTGTTGGCGCGGCCCTCGCCCGGCCAGTGGAAGGGCATGAAGACCGTGTCCGCGCGGATGGTGTCCGTGATGCGGGCCGGGACGACCACCCGGCCGCGGCGGGAGACCACGGCCAGGGGGCGGCCCTCCTGCGCGCCGACGCGGGCCGCGAGCCGGGGGTGGAGTTCGACGAAGGGGCCGGGGGCGGCCGCGTTCAGCTCGTCCACCCGCCGGGTCTGGGCCCCGGACTGGTACTGGGCCACCACCCGCCCGGTGGTGAGCAGCACCGGGTACTGCGCGTCCGGCATCTCGGCGGCGTCCCGGTGCGTGACCGCCACGAACCGGGCCCGCCCGTCCTCGGTGGCGAACCGGTCGAGGAAGAGGCGCGGCGTCCCGGGATGCTCCGGGCCGGGGGAACCCGCCGGGGCGTCGGGGGTGGCCGGGGCGTCGGGGGTGGCCGGCGCCTCTGGGGCCGCCGGGCAGGGCCAGAAGACGCCCTGTTCGGCCTCGATGCGGGCGTAGGAGATGCCCGCGTAGTCGGCGGGGCCGCCGGACGAGGCGCGGCGGAGTTCCTCGAAGACCTCCTCGGGGTCGGTGGGGAACCCCTTCTCGACCCCGAGGCGGCCCGCCAGCCCGTGCAGGACGTCCAGATCGCTGCGGACCCCCGGCGGCGGGGTGAGGGCCCGGCGGCGCAGCAGCACGCGGCCCTCCAGGTTCGTGGTGGTGCCGCTCTCCTCGGCCCACTGGGTGACGGGCAGGACCACGTCCGCCAGGGCCGCCGTCTCCGACAGCACCACGTCGGCGACGGCCAGGAAGTCCAGCGAGCGGATCCGGTCCTCGATGTGGGCGGCGCGCGGGGCGGACACCACCGGGTTCGAGCCCATGAGGAGCAGGGCCCGGACGTCGGTGCCGAGCGCGTCGAGGAGTTCGTACGCGCTGCGCCCGGGTCCGGGCAGGCTGTCCGGGTCCACCCCCCACACCCCGGCGACGTGTGCGCGGGCGGCCGGGTCGGTCAGCTTGCGGTAGCCGGGGAGCTGGTCGGCCTTCTGGCCGTGTTCGCGGCCGCCCTGGCCGTTGCCCTGGCCGGTGAGACAGCCGTAGCCGGAGTACGGGCGGCCCGCGCGGCCCGTCGCCAGGCACAGGTTGATCCACGCGCCGACGGTGTCGGTGCCCTTGGACTGCTGCTCGGGCCCGCGGGCGGTGAGCACCATGGCGGTGTCCGGGGCGCAGAACATCCGGACCGCCTCGCGGAGCCGGGGCACCGGAACGCCCGTGAGGCGTTCCACCAGTTCCGGCCAGTGGGCCATGGCGGCGGCCCGGGCTTCGGGCCAGCCGGTGGTGCGGGAGGCGATGAACTCCTCGTCGGTGTGCCCCTCGGCGACCACGAGGTGCAGCAGGCCGAGCGCGAGCGCGAGGTCGGTGCCGGGACGCGGGGCGAGGTGCAGGTCGGCCTGGTCGGCGGTGCGGGTGCGGCGCGGGTCGATGACGATCAGCGTGCCGCCGTTCTCCTTCAGCTCGGTGAGGTAGCGCAGGGCGGGTGGCATGGTCTCGGCAAGGTTGGAGCCGACCAGGATCACGCAGCCGGTGCGCGGTATGTCCTCCAGGGGGAAGGGCAGACCCCGGTCGAGGCCGAAGGCGCGCTGGTGGGCGGCGGCGGCCGAGGACATGCAGAAGCGGCCGTTGTAGTCGATCTGCGAGGTCCGCAGGGCGACCCGGGCGAACTTGCCGAGCGCGTAGGCCTTTTCGTTGGTGAGCCCGCCGCCGCCGAACACCCCGACGGCGTCCGGCCCGTGGGTGCGGGCCGTGCGGGCCAGGCCCTCGGCGACGGCGTCGAGGGCCTCCTCCCAGGTGGCCGGTGCCAGCTGCCCGGCGTGGGTGCGCATCAGCGGCTGGGTCAGGCGCACCCGGGAGGAGAGCACGGCGGGGGCGGCGCGCCCCTTGCCGCACAGCGCGCCCCGGTTGACGGGGAAGTCCGTGCGCTCCTCCACCACCACGCTCGCGCCCACGCCCTCCGGGCCCGGCTCGGGTCGGAGGTTCATACCGCACTGCAGGGCGCAGTACGGGCAGTGCGTGGCGACGGCTCCGCCCGCGGCCGGAGCCCCGGCAGGGCGCAGCCGCGAGGTGCTGCCAGTGCTGTCGGCGGTGCCGGAGGGGTCGACGTCCCGAGGGTGCATACGGCCACCCTGCGGCCGGGCTGTTACGCGGGCCGCCGCGCCCCGTTACGCCTCCGGTTCGGCGGCCTCAGCGCCCGGTTCACTGCCCGGTGAGGTGGCGGACGGTGAGCCCGGCCGTCCAGCCGCCGTCCACGGCCAGCTCGGCACCGGTCATGTAGCCCGCGGCGTCGGAGAGCAGGAAGGCGATGGCCGCGGCTATCTCCTCGGGGGCGCCGACCCGGCCCATCGGGGTGCCGGGGTACTTGCCCTCTCCGGCCTCGATGCCGACGGGCGCCGTCATCGGGGTGAGCGTCATGCCCGGGTGGACGGAATTGACCCGGATCTTCGCCTCGGCCAGCTCGACCGCTCCGATCTTCGACAGGCCGCGCACCCCCCACTTGGAGGCGCCGTACCCGGCGGTGAGCGCGAGGCCGGTGAGGCCCGCGGCCGAGGAGATGTTGACGATGGAGCCGCCGCCCTGCGCCCGGAGCACCGGTATCGCCGTCTTGATGCCGATGAAGACACCGACCAGATTGATCTCGACGACCTGGCGGAAGTGCTCGACGCTCTCGTGTTCCAGGAACTGGCCGGTGGATATGCCCGCGTTGTTGACGAGCCCGTCGATCCGGCCGAACTCGGTGAGCGCGTGGTCGAGGGCGGCCTGCCAGTCGCTCTCGCTGGTCACGTCGTGCCGGATGAAGCGCGCGGCGGCGCCGAGCTTCTCGGCGGTGGCGGCGCCCTCGGCCTCCAGCACGTCGGTGATCACCACCTTGCCCCCGCCGTCCACCACGGCCCGCGCGGCCGCGGCGCCCAGTCCTCGGGCCCCACCGGTGATGACGACGACCTTGCCGCTCAGATCAACCACAGCCACGGTTCCACACCTCTTACAGACAGGGATATGACTAATCGGCATATACACGCCAAGCGGCGTCAGTCTGCCAGAGCGGCCAGGGCCCGCGACACCCCCTGCTCCTTGGGTCCCAGGAAGTGCGGCCGCGGCTCGAACACCGCGTCCACCACGGCCTTGCCCGAGGCGAACACCTCGCGGATGCCGCCGTAGTACCAGGTCGCGTCGTGCGCCTGGTCGACCCCCACCCCATACGACTCGACACCCGCCGACTCGCACAGCGCCACCGCCCTGCGTATGTGGAAGCCCTGGCTGATCAGCACCGCCCGGTGCACCCCGAAGATCTCCCGGGCCCGCACGCAGGAGTCCCACGTGTCGAAGCCGGCGAAATCGCTGACGATCCGCGCGTCCGGCACCCCGTGCCGCGTCAGATACCCACGCATCGCGTCCGGCTCGTCATACTCCGCGCGGCTGTTGTCCCCCGTCACCAGCACGACCTTGACCCGGCCCGCCCGGTACAGGGCGGCGGCCGCGTCCAGCCGGTTCGCCAGATACGGGGTCGGCTGCCCGTCCCACAGGCCCGCCCCGAAGACCACGGCCACCTCGGCGGCCGGTGCGTCCGCCACCGTGCGCAGCCGGTCCGCGGCCGCCGCGTGCGTCCACGCCGAGGGCAGCAGCGCGAGCACGCACCCGAGCATCACCCCCTGGACCACCCGGCGCCGCGTCCGCACCGTGCCCCACCGCGCCTTGCCCCACCGCACCTTGAGCTTGAACCCCATGACCGATCCCCCCGTGCCCTCTCCGTACCCTCCACGCCATTCGCACAGACTGACGAACCGGAGCCGCCCCCCAGTTCCACCCACCCCGCCTTTCACCCGTACGAATGAGCGGGTGAGTAGCTGGTAAAGACCCGTCACGCCCGCGCAACGACCCGGCAACCTGCACCCGCCAGGATCGGTCCATGACGGAGCCCGCGCACCCTCCCGAATCGTTTCCCCTCCGCTCCTCCTTGCCCTTCCCCCTCCCGCTTCCCCCCGCCACCACCGCGGACCTGCTGACCCGGATCACGGCCCAGCTCGGCACCCAGCTCCGCGGCCTGCGACCGCCGGGGGCCCGGCCCCACGGAGCCCACGCATGCAGCAGCCCACCCTCGTCGCCGTGGCCCACGGCAGCCGCGACCCCCGCGCCCTGCACACCGTCACGGCCCTGCTCGACCGCGTCCGTGACCTCCGCCCCCGCCTCCGGGTCCGGCTCGGCCACATCGAGCTGAACGAACCCCTGCTGGACACCGCCCTCGGCGCCCTCGACCCCGGCGCGGCCGTGCTCGTACCGCTGCTCCTCGGCCGCGGCCACCACGTCAAGCACGACCTGCCCGCGGCCGCCGCCCGCGCGCCCCACCTGCGCGTGCGCGTCGCCGCCCCGCTCGGCCCGCACCCCCTGCTGGTCGAGGTGCTGCGCGACCGGCTGCTCGAAGCCGGCTGGACACCGGGCACGGCCGTCGTCCTGGCCGCCGCCGGATCCCGCGACCCGGACGCGGCCGCCGACACCCGCCGCACCGCCGCCCTGCTCTCCGAGCGCCTCGGCGGGGTCCCGGTCGTCGCCGCCCACGCCTCGGCCGCCGCGCCGGGAGTGCCCGAGGCGCTGCGCGCGCTCACCGCCCGCGGCCACCACCGGGCCGCCGTGGCCTCGTACTTCACCGCTCCGGGCCGCTTCTCCGCGCAGTGCGCGTCGGCCGCCCGCGGCCCGGCCGCCGCCCCGCTCGGCGCCCACCCGGCGCTCGCCCGGCTCGTCCTGCGGCGTTACGACGCGGCCCTCGCCGGATGGCCCGCGGGCCTCCCCCACCCCGCCCCGGACCAGCGGGAACTGGCCCCGGCGTAGGGCGGCGCCCGTCCGGCGCCCGGCTGACGCCCGGGAGACGCCCGTCCGGCGCTTGGCCGGAGTTCATTCGGATTGCTCCGATTGTCGGTGTCTCCGGTTAACGTCTGAGCATGGAAGGCATGGAAGGCACCACACCCGTCCCGTCACCCACCGCGTACGATCCGGCCGCGACCGAGCGCTGGGCCACCGAGCCCGACAAACGTCCTGGCCGGACCGCCTTCCAGCGCGACCGCGCCCGCGTGCTGCACTCCGCCGCGCTGCGCCGCCTCGCCGGGAAGACCCAGGTGGTCACCCCCGGCACCCGTTCCTACGACTGGGACGCCAGCCCCCGTACCCGGCTCACGCACTCCCTGGAATGCGCGCAGGTCGGCCGGGAGCTGGGCTGGGCGCTGGGCTGCGACCCGGACCTCGTCGAGGCCGCCTGCCTCTCGCACGACATGGGCCACCCGCCCTTCGGGCACAACGGCGAGGAAGCGCTCAACGAGTTCGCCAAGGACTGCGGCGGCTTCGAGGGCAACGCCCAGTCGCTGCGCCTGCTGACCCGGCTGGAGCCCAAGCGGTTCGCCCCGCACCCGGACACCGGCGAGCTGGTCAGCGTGGGCCTGAACCTCACGCGGGCCTGCCTGGACGCGGCCACCAAATACCCGTGGGCCCGCGGCGGGCACCCCACCGATCCCGGCTCGGTGAAGTTCGGCGCCTACGAGGACGACCTGCCGGTCTTCGAGTGGCTGCGGCGCGGCGCGCCCGCCGACCGCAAGTGCTTCGAGGCCCAGGTGATGGACTGGGCCGATGACGTGGCGTATTCCGTCCACGACTTCGAGGACGGACTGCACGCGGGGCACCTCGACCCCAACATGCTCTTCGCCGAGCCCGAGCGGGACGAGATCTGGCGGGTCGCCATCGGGCGCTACGTACCGTCGGACACCGATCCCGGGGAACTGAGCGCGGCCCTCGACCGTTTGATGGAACAGGAGTGGTGGCCGCACGGCTATGACGGCTCCGCGGTCGCCCAGGCCCGCCTCAAGGACGCCACGAGCCAGCTGATCGGCCGCTTCTGCCTGGCCGCGGAAGGCGCCACCCGCGCGGCGTACGGCACCGGCCGCCTCACCCGGTACGCCGCCGAGCTGGTGGTCCCCCGCGAGGCGCGCAACGAGTGCGCCGTCCTCAAGGCCGTCGCCGACCTGTACGTCATGCAGCGCGACGAACAGGAACGCCTGCGAGCCGACCAGCGCATCGTCCTGGCCGAACTCGCCGAGGGCCTCAGCGCCCGCGCCCCGGAGGGCCTGGACCCCCAGTTCCGCGCGATCTTCGACGCCGCACCGGACGACAAGGCCCGTAAACGCGCGGTCATCGACCAGATCGCCTGCCTCACGGACGCCGCCGCCCGCTCCCTGCACTCCCGTGTCGCGCTGCGCCCGCGACGCGCCGGGAGGTGAGCCGATCGGGCCATTCCCCCTTCACGCGGCAGGCTCAGTGCGGGACGCTCGCATGTGGTCGCATGTGGCGGAGAGGTTATGAGGAGGCATCAGGTGGTCGACGCACACCGGACGTTTGTCATCGTCGGCGGAGGGCTGGCCGGAGCGAAAGCGGCCGAAACACTGAGGTCGGAGGGGTTCACCGGCCGGGTCATCCTGATCGGCGACGAGCGCGACCACCCCTATGAACGGCCGCCCCTCTCGAAGGGGTACCTCGCGGGCAAGGAGGAGCGCGAGAGCGTCTTCGTGCACGAACCGACCTGGTACGCCCGTGCGGACATCGAACTCCACCTCGGTCAGCCCGCGGTCCAGCTGGACCGGGACGCCAAGAAAGTGGTCCTCGGCGACGGCACCGTCGTGCACTACGACCGGCTGCTGCTGGCCACCGGCTCCGAGCCGCGCCGCCTCGACATCCCGGGCACCGATCTGGCCGGGGTCTACCACCTGCGCCGCCTCGCCCACGCGGAGCGGCTGCGCGGGGTGCTCGCCACCCTGGGCCGGGAGAACGGCCACCTGCTGATCGCCGGAGCGGGCTGGATCGGCCTGGAGGTCGCGGCCGCCGCCCGCGGGTACGGCGCCGAGGTCACCATCGTGGAACCGGAGGCGACCCCGCTGCACGCGGTGGTCGGCCCGGAGCTGGGCCGGGTCTTCGCCGACCTGCACGCCGACCACGGCGTCCGCTTCCACTTCGGCGGCCGCCTCACCGAGATCAGCGGGCGGGACGGCATGGTCCTGGCCGCCCACACCGACGACGGCGAGGAGCACCCGGCCCACGCGGTGCTCGCCGCGATCGGCGCCGCGCCGCGCACCGCGCTCGCCGAGACCTCCGGGCTGGCCCTGGTCGACCGGGAGCACGGGGGCGGCATCGCGGTGGACGCCTCGCTGCGCACCTCCGACCCGGACATCTTCGCCGCCGGTGACGTGGCCGCCGCCCACCATCCGCTGCTGGGGACCCGGCTGCGGGTGGAGCACTGGGCGAACGCGCTCAACGGCGGACCGGCCGCGGCGCGGTCCATGCTGGGCCAGGAGGTCTCGTACGACCGGGTTCCGTACTTCTTCTCCGACCAGTACGACGTGGGTCTGGAGTTCTCGGGGTACGCCCCGCCCGGCGCCTACGACCAGGTGGTGATCCGGGGG
Organism: Streptomyces sp. NBC_00536; assembly: GCF_036346295.1. Taxonomy (NCBI): domain Bacteria; kingdom Bacillati; phylum Actinomycetota; class Actinomycetes; order Kitasatosporales; family Streptomycetaceae; genus Streptomyces; species Streptomyces sp. NBC_00536. Next base: position 2,624,600 of record NZ_CP107819.1, read on the forward strand.
GACGTGGCCAAGCGCGAGTTCATCGCCTTCTGGCTGTCCGAGGGCCGGGTGCTGGCCGGCATGAACGTGAACGTGTGGGATGTCACCGAGCCCATCCAGGCGCTGATCCGCGCCGGGGTGGAAGTGGACCGTGACGCGCTGGCGGACCCGACCGTTCCGCTGTCCTCGCTGGTCACGTCCGCGGAGCGGGCCGGGTAGGCCGCCGAGGCCCCCGAGAGGCAGGGCCGGGAGGAAGGGGAGGGCGGCGGGCGGGATTGTCCGAGCCCGGCCGTAGACTTCACGCGTGGCAGGCAGGATCAACGACGACGATGTGAAGGCGGTCCGGGACGCGGTCCCGATCGACGCCGTCGTCTCCGAGTACCTCCAGCTCCGCAATGCGGGCGGCGGCAACCTCAAGGGCCTCTGCCCCTTCCACGACGAGAAGTCCCCCTCCTTCCAGGTCAGCCCGAGCAAGGGGCTCTACCACTGCTTCGGCTGCCAGGCGGGCGGGGACACCCTCGACTTCATCATGAAGATCGACCACCTCTCCTTCTCGGAGGCGGTCGAGCGGCTGGCGGGCACCGCCGGCATCACCCTGCGGTACGAAGAGGGCGGCTACACCCCCGGCCAGAGCGGGCGCGGCGAGCGCATCCGGCTGGTCGAGGCGAACAAGGCGGCCGCCGTGTTCTACGTCGACCAGCTGGACGGCCCCGAAGCCGAGATCGGCCGGAAGTTCCTGGCCGAGCGCGGCTTCGACCAGGCCGCGGCCGCGCACTTCGGCGTCGGCTACAGCCCGGCCGGCTGGGACCACCTCACCCGGTTCCTGCGCGGCAAGGGATTCACCGACAAGGAACTGATCCTCTCCGGCCTGTCCCAGGACAGCCGCAGCGGCAAGCCCATCGACCGCTTCCGCGGCCGCCTCATGTGGCCCATCCGCGACATCACCGGCGAGGTCGTCGGCTTCGGCGCGCGCAAGCTGCGCGACGACGACAACGGGCCCAAGTACCTCAACACACCCGAGACCCCCATCTACAAGAAGTCCCAGGTCCTCTACGGCATCGACCTGGCCAAGAAGGAGATCGCGAAGACCTCCAGCGCGGTCGTCGTCGAGGGCTACACCGATGTGATGGCCTGCCACCTGGCCGGGGTCACCACAGCCCTCGCGACCTGCGGCACGGCCTTCGGCGGGGACCACATCAAGATCCTCCGGCGTCTGCTGATGGACAACGCCACGGCCGAGGTGATCTTCACCTTCGACGGTGACGCGGCCGGGCAGAAGGCGGCGCTGCGGGCCTTCGAGGACGACCAGAAGTTCGCCGCCGAGACCTCCATCGCTATCACGCCCGGCGGTATGGACCCCTGCGACCTGCGGCTCGCCGAGGGCGATGCCGCCGTGGCCGCGCTGGTGTCCTCGCGCACCCCCCTGTTCGAATTCGCGCTGCGGCAGATGGTGGCCCGGCACAACCTGGAGAACCCGGCGGGCCGCGCGGCCGCGCTCGACGAGGCGGCCCCGGTGGTCGCGGCGATCAAGAACATCGCGATCCAGCACGAGTCGGCGGTCCAGCTCGCCGGCATGCTGGGCATCCGCGACGAGCAGTTCGTGGTCAAGCGGGTCGCCCAGGTCGCCCGCTGGGCCCGCGAGCGCGGCGGCCGCCCCGGACAGGGACCGGGTCAGGGCCAGGGTCAGGGACACCAGCAGGGACCGGGACACCAGCAGGGCGGCCGGAACCGGCCCGCCCACGCCCAGGGCGCCCCGGAACCGGCCGCGCACACCCCGGGCCCCGCGCTGAACCTGCGCAGCCCGGCCCACCGCACCGAGCGCGAGCTGCTCAAGCTCGCCCTCCAGCGCCCGGCCCTGGTCTCCCCCGCCTTCGACGCCTACGGGCCCGACGAGTTCACCGCCCCGCCCTACGCGACGGTCCGCCAGGCCATCCAGGACGCGGGCGGCGCCTCCCTGGGCACCGACGACTACCTCGCCCGGGTCCGTGACGCGGCCCCCAACGACACCGTCCGCTCCCTGGTCACCGAGCTGGCGGTGGAGGCCATCCACGCCAAGACGGTGGACGAGATCTACGCCGGGGTCCAGCTGGTCCAGGTCCGGCTGCGCGCGGTCGACCGCCGGGTCCACGACATCCAGGGCACTCTGTCCCGGCTGGGCCCGAACGCCCCGGCCGAGCAGCTCGCGGCCGTCCAGGAAGAGCTGTGGGTGCTCCAGCAGTACGGGCAGCGGCTGCGCAACCGCGGCGCCGAGGGCCTGTGACCCGCTCCCGATGACCTAATGCCGTGACCGGGCGAGCCAGTCTCCGTCCGGGATCGGTGTGCCGGACGCGGCCAGGGCCGCCGCCAGCGCCGGGGCCGCCAAATAGACCCACGCCGCGGCCCCGGTCCCGTCGGGGCGCAGGGCGGTGCGGCGGACCCGCTCGTAGAGGTTCAGCGGGCTGGCGGGCCCGTGGTACTCCTCCAGCCGGTCCAGCTCCGCCAGCAGCCGCGCGTACTGCCCCGGCGCCGCCGAGATCAGTTCCCCGGCCGTCTGGGCCCCCGGGCACTGGACGGCGTACGGATACCCCGGGCCGTCGTAGAGCAGCGCGTCCGGGAGCCGCGCGGGCTCCTCGGCTCGGGTGCGGCCGCGCAGGAAGGCGTCGTGGTTGACCTCGCCGGGGCGCAGGGTGCCGTAGACGAAGAAGGGCAGCTCCTCCGGTTCCGTGTCCGGTCGCGGTTGCGGTTGCGGTTGCGGTTGCTCTGGCCGATCGGCCGATGCCATGGGTGACCCCCTTCGAATAGAACGGAACCACCGTACTCACGCCCCTTCACCCGACGGCTCCCCTCCCCCATGACCCGACCGCCCCGCCGTTTGTCCGCCGCCCTGCTGTGCGCCTGCGCGCTCGCCGTCGGCGGCTGCGCCACGCCCGGCGGACTGGCCTCCGGTGAACCGGCGCCGCCCGTCTCGCCGCAGCCCCGGCCCGAGCCGCTCTGGCCCGCCTGGACCGAGCACTCGGACCGGGCCCCGGGCGTGGAGGTCAGCACCAAGGTGCCCCCGCCCCAGCCGCTCGAGAACGGCCCCGAGGTACCGGAGGAGGGCGGGCTCAAGGCAATGAACCACCTGGAGATCCTGCGCGCCGACCCGCTGATGCGCGCGTACGCCTACCGCGGCCCGATCAGCGCCCCGGGCCGGGCCGGCATCCGCCCGCCCGTCTACCAGGACCTGACCGGGGACGGCCGCCAGGAGCTGATCGCCGCCGCCGACACCGAGAGCGGCCGCTCGGTCCTCACCGTCTACACGGTGGTCAAGGACCGGGTCGTGCCCATCATGTTCACGACCGGCCTGCGCATGGAGGTCGAAGCGATGGGCACGGACCTGCTCGTACGGACGAACACCGACGAGGGCATCGAACAGGCGGCCCGGTTCCGCTGGGACGGCGCCCGGATGACGGTCGTCAGCGAGGAGAAGCGGTACAGCACTTCGGCGCCCGCCCTCGGCTCCGGCTGGGAAACCCGCAAGTGAGGCGCTGGGTGACGCACTGCCGACGCCGCCTCCAGGCGCTCGGCCTGCGCTGGAAGATCGCCGTCCTGCTCGCCGTCGGGTGCTCGCTGGTCGCGGTCACCATCGGCGTCTTCATCCACCGGGCCCGCACCCACCAGGTGGCCGACGCCGCCCGGTCGAGCGCGACGAACCAGCTGATCCGGGTCCGCCAGGTGTACGAGCTGACGGGCCGGCTCGACCCCGACAAGACGGGCGAGACCTATGCCGAGATCGACTCGGAGCGGCTCCCGGGCCCGCTGCGCGACACGGCGCTCGCCGGGCGGCGCAGCACCTACCTCGACCTGAGCGGCGACCACCCCTCGGTCTGGGCCGCCCGCCCGGTCGGCGGCCGGCACGTGCTGTCCGTCTGCCAGTCGCTGGAGGCGGAGCAGGAGGAACTGGCCGATCTGGACCGGCAGCTCGTGGCCTACGGCATCGTGGTCGTCACGCTCGCGGCCGTCGGCGGGTCGCTGCTGGCCAGCCGGCTCAGCAGGGAGCTGCGGACGGCGGCCGAGACGGCCCGCCGGATCAGCGAGGGCGACCTCGACGCGCGGATCGGGCCGTCGGGCGTGCCGGGGGGCCGCGACGAGGTGGCCGAACTGTCCTCGGCCGTGGACACGATGGCGGCCAGCCTCCAGGGCCGGCTGGAGGCGGAGCAGCGGTTCACCGCGGACGTCGCGCACGAGCTGCGCACCCCGCTGACCGGGCTGCACACGGCGGCGGAGCTGCTGCCCGAGGGCCGGCCGACGGAGCTGGTACGGAACCGGGTGGCCGCGCTGCGCAGCCTCACCGAGGACCTGCTGGAGGTCGCGCGGCTGGACTCGAACCGGGAGGAGGCGGCGCTGGACGTGCACCGGCTGGGTCCGCTGGTCACCTCGATCACGGAGCGGTCGGGGGTGGCCGCCGGGATCACGTTCGCGGACGGTGCGGGGGCGTACGTACGGACGGACGTGCGGCGGCTGGAGCGCATCCTCGGCAACCTCCTCGTCAACGCCCGCAAGCACGGCGGCGGCGCGGTCGAGGTCACCGTCCGCGGGACCACGGTCGCGGTGCGGGACCACGGGGCGGGCTACCCGGCGCAGCTGCTGCACGAGGGGCCCCAGCGGTTCCTGACCGGCACGGTCGAGCGCGGACAGGGCACGGGCCTCGGCCTGACCATCGCCCTGGGGCAGGCCCAGGTCATCGGGGCCCGGGTGGAACTGTCCAATCCGGCCGACGGGGGCGCGCACGCCCTGGTCACGCTCCCGCCGGGTCCGGCGCCGGGCTGAGCGCCGTCACCCGGACGGGGCGGGGGTACCCGGATGGCCGTGGAGCGCGTCTGACGTGCCGTGATGCGGGGACACGCCCGAACCGGAGCAGAATCTGACATTTCATCAGGAGGCGCCGCGCGCACACCCGGGCTTACCTCGGAACACGACCCCGTTTCCCAGGAGCCCCCATGCGCCGACGCACCGCCCACGTGCTCACCGCCACCGCACTGACCGCCGTCGCCTTCGCCGGTCCGGTCGCGGGAGCGGTGGCCGCCGCGGACTTCGGCGTGGGGAGCTTCGCCCCCGGGGACTTCGCGCCGCTGGAGATCTGGCCCAAGTCGGCCGTCCCCGGCACCACCGTCACCGTGAACACCTCCGCCTGCGGGCCCGGCAGCCACGCCGAGGGCGACGCGACCACGGTGGGCGGCGGCCGGTTCAAGCTGACCCCGGGCACCCACGAGGAGGTGGTCGTGGGGCAGTTCCAGGTCTCCCGCGACACCCGGCCCGGCAGCTACGGGATCGGCGCGACCTGCGCGGACGGCAAGTTCGCCACCGGCGACCTGGTCGTCACCGAACGCGGCCCGCAGGGTCACGTCCGGACGGGGGTGGGCGGCGGTACGACGACCACCGCCGACCCCACCAAGATCGCGGCGGGAGCGGCAGTGCTGGCCGTGGCCGCCGTCGGCGGTACCTGGCTCACGCGTCGCCGGGCGAGCGGCACGCGGAGCTGACGGACGCCCACCGCGGCTGCCCGCCGCGGTCCGACCGGTACCGCCCCGCCGTCGCCCGCTCCCGCGAGGTCCCCCCCGTTCGCGGGACCGGGCGACGGCCACCTTCCACAGGAAAGACCCGCAAGGCCTGAAGCACCCGCACCACAGGCACCAAGGGGGCACGCATGCGCACCTCCGGCCACCGCCGCCACCACCGCCACCCGGGCCCCGACCCGGACCGGGACCCCAACCCCGACCCGCACCACCGCCGCCTCGCGGCCCCCCGCACCGGGTCCCGTACCGGTCGCGGCGGGCTAGTAGTACTCGCCGCCTGCGTCGGCATCTGGCTGGTCACCAGCGGCTCCGCCGAGCCGGTCCATCCGCCCCGGCCGTCCGCCGCGGACGCCCTCACCGCGAGGCCCCTCACCCCGCGGGACTTCGACCCGCTCCCCGGTTCCCCGCCCCGGCGGATCCGGATTCCCGCCATCCGGGTGGACGCCGCGCTGACCGGGCTCGGCCTGGAGCCGGACGGCAGCCTGGCGGCACCGCCGCCCGCCCGCCGCGACCTGGCCGGCTGGTACCGCGACGGCACCACCCCGGGCGCCGTCGGCACCGCGGTCCTCGCCGGGCACGTGGACACGGCCAAGGGCCCGGCGGTCTTCTACCGGCTGGGCGCGCTGCGCCGCGGGGCCGTGATCGAGGTGACCCGCGCGGACGGACGTACGGCCGTGTTCACCGTGCACGCGGTGGAGGTGTACGACGCCAGGGCCTTCCCGGACCGGCTGGTCTACGGGCCCGCGCCGCGCGCCGAACTGCGCGTGATCACCTGCGGCGGCGGCTTCTCGCCGCGCACCGGCTACCAGGGCAACGTGGTGGTCTTCGCCCACCTCACCGGCACCCGCCGGGAAGCCCTCAGCCCCACTGCTCCAGACCGAGCTTGACGACCAGCGCGGAGACCACCGTCAGCAGCACGACCCGCACGAAGCCGCTGCCCTTCTTCAGTGCCATCCGGGCGCCCGCCATCCCGCCGATCAGGTTGAACGCGGCCATCAGGGCGGCCAGCTGCCACATCACCTGGCCCTTGGAGGCGAAGACGGCGAGCGCCCCGGCGTTGGTGCCGACGTTCACGATCTTGGCGGTGGCGGAGGCGGTGACCAGGTCGAGGTGGAGCAGTGCGGTGAGCGCGAGGACGAGGAAGGTGCCGGTGCCGGGCCCGATCAGGCCGTCGTAGAAGCCGATGCCCAGACCGGCCAGCCCGATCGCGGCGACGACGCGCCGTCGGCTGACGGGGCCGGTGGCCGGGGCGGATCCGAAGCCGGGGCGGAAGATCACGAACGCGGCGACCAGCAGCAGGACCACCATGATCACCGGGCGCATGGTGTCCTTGCTGAACGCGCCCGCGAGCAGTGCCCCGCCCGCGGCCCCGGCCATCGCGGCCAGGCCGATCCGGGCCGCGATGCCCACGTCGACCGGGGCCTTGCGGGCGTACGTCACCGCCGCACCCGTGGTGCCGACGATGGCCACCGCCTTGTTGGTGCCGAGGGCGTGCGTCAGCGGTACGTTCGCCGGGAGGCCGAGCATCAGGGCGGGCAGGAGCAGCAGTCCGCCGCCACCGACCACCGCGTCGATCCAGCCCGCGGCGGCCGCGGCCGCGCACAGCACGATGATCATGGTTGTTGATATGTCAGGCACGGCCTGACCTTATGGATCCGGTGGGTGCAAGGGCCATCAATCCCTGGAAACTTGCGCAAGGTTTGAGCTTGGAGCAGCGGGATTCCGGTCAGGCGCGACCGGAGCGGACGGCTCCACCGCGGCCGTCAGCACCGTCGCGGCGAGGACGCTGGCCAGGCCGAGCCCGGCGGCGACCCGGCGCGCGGGCGGTACGGCGCTCAGCGCGGCCCACAGCGCCAGGTGCGCCGGTGGCTTGCGGTGCCGGGCACGGGCCGCCCGGGCCGCCCGGGCGGTCGGAGCGCCTGCCTCCGGCCCGGCGACGGGACCGGTGACGGGCCCGGCGACGGGCAGGGCGATGTGCAGCGGGTGACGCATGACGCGGAGGCCTCTCGGGGTCCGGGACATCGGAAACTCCTCGGACATCAGGAACTGAAGCATTCGGAATGGATACGTCCGCCGGGCACCCCGGCCCGCAGCAGCGCGGCCCTCGTCGTCCGGGTCATCCCCGGCGGCCCGCACAGGTAGACGTCGTGCTCGGCCAGCCCGGGCACCAGGTCGGCCAGCGCCCGCGCCGCCAGCGGATCGTACGGAGCGTCCGAGGGCCCGAGCAGGTAGTGCAGCCGGGCCCCGCGCCCGGCGGCGATGGCCTCCAGTTCGGACCGCAGGACGAGGTGTTCCTCGGCCCGCGCCCGGTAGAGCAGGGTGATCTCCCCGGGGCCCCCGGGCAGGGTCTCGAACAGCGCCCGCATCGGGGTGATCCCGACCCCGCCCGCGATGAGCAGCACCCGCGGCCGGGTCCGGCGGGCCGCGGTGAGCGCGCCGAAGGGGCCGGTGGCGAGCACCCGGGTGCCGGGGCGCAGCCTGCGGATCCGGCGGGTGTGGCCGCCCAGCGCCTTCACGGTGATCCGGAGCGTGTCGCCCCGGACGGGGGCGGACAGGGAGAACGGCAGGGCGGTGTGCCACAGCCGCCGCCGGAGGAACCGCCAGCGCAGGAACTGGCCCGGCTCGGCGTGCAGTTCGGCGAGGTGGGCGCCGTGGATGACCACGGACACCACTCCGGGCCCTTCGTCGCGCACCTCCAGGACCCGCAGCGCGTGCCGCAGGGCCTGGCGCACGGGCACCACGCCCCGGTACCAGAGCAGCAGGACCGCGACCACGGTGTGCGCGAGGGCCCAGAACCAGCCGACGGGGCGCAGGTCGGGGCCCGCGAGCTGGTGCACGAAGGCGAGCGCGGCGGCGAGGTGGGCCAGCAGGTGCACCCCGCGCCAGGTTTCGTGGGAGACCCGGCGGCGTACCGCCCGGGCAGAGGTCACCCCGACGCAGACCAGCAGCCCGGTCCCGGCGGCCGCAGCGGCGAGCGCCGGGTAGCCCATGAGGTCCCGGGCCGCGGACAGCACGTCGAGCCCGCCGTGGACGGCGTACCCGAGCAGGGCGAAGAGGGCGTGGCCGAAGCAGAGCAGCAGGACGTGCCGGCCGCCGGAGGCGTGCCAGCGGGCCAGCCGGTCGGCGCCCACCCCGTGTTCGACGGCGGGCACCCGGGCCATCAGGAAGAGCATGACGAGGACCCCGTACCCGGCGAGCAGGCCGGTGAGGTGCGCGGCGGTCGCGAAGAGGGCGTCGGGGCGGGCGGAGGGGTGCACCTGCACGGCCCACAGGAGGACCACCAGCGCGGCCCCGGCCCCCACCGCACCCCGGACCCGCCCCACCACCGTCCCGTCCACACCCGCCACACCCCGCACCCGCCCCGCCACCGTCCCGTCGGCACCCACCGCACCCCGGACCCGCCCCGCCGGGCCCGTCACCCGCCCCGTCACCCTGCCCGCCGCCGTCCCGTCCGCGCCCGGGGCCGCCCCCAGGGCGCCGCGCACCCGCGGGTCCACCGCCGTGCCCTGCCCCACGCCCTGCCCCACCGCATCTCGCATGCGGGCCACGCTAGGTGCCCGCACCCCCCTCCGGATGATCCTTAAGGCGGCCTTGAGGAACGCCTCACAGCCCCTTAATCCGGGCCCCCGCCGCCGCCCCGCAACGCCTCACGGCCCCTTGCCCCGGGCCTCCGCCCCCTCCCCCCAGGCCTCACGGCCCCGCGCCCCGGGCGCTGAGATGCGTGTTCCGTCCGGGAAACAGCGGCGATGCGGCAGGGAAACAGCGGGCGCGCAGGCTGACGCCATGACCTCGCAACAGCGTGTGGTGGTGATCGGCGGCGGCCTCGCGGGCCTGCGGCTCGCGGCCCGGCTCGGCGGGGACGCGGCGGTGACCGTCCTCGGCGAGGAACCGCACGTCCCCTACAACCGGGTGCTGCTGGCCGAGGTCCTCGCGGGCCGGTACGCCCCCGAGGTGACCGCCCTGCCCGCCCCCGGCCCGGCGCTGCGCCGGGGCGTGCGGGCGGTCCGCATCGACCGGGCCGACCGGACGGTCCACTGTGACGACGGCGGCGCGCACCGCTACGACGCCCTGGTCCTGGCCACCGGCTCCAACCCGGTGCTGCCGCCCCTGCGCGGCCTGTTCGAGCCCGACGGCCGGGACCTGCCGGACGGGGTGCACGCCTTCCGCACCATGGACGACTGCCTCGCCCTGGACCGCGCCGTCACCGCCCGCCCCGGGCTGAACGCGGCGGTCATCGGAGGCGGGCTGCTCGGCGTGTCCGCCGCCCGCGCCCTCGCCGAACGCGGCGTACGGGTCGTACTGGCCCAGCAGGGCACCCGGCTGATGGAGCGCCAGCTCGACGAGGACGCCTCGGCCCTGCTCCACGCCCACCTCGGCGAACTCGGCGTCGAGATCCACACCGAGTGCCGGGTGCGCGGCCTGGCCACCCGGGCGGACGGCGCCGGGCGCCGGGTCACGGGCGTCGACCTCGCCGTGGGCCTGCGCCTCGACGCCGATCTCGTCGTCCTGGCCTGCGGGGTGCGCCCGCGCACCGGGCTGGCCCGGGCCGCGGGCCTCGACGTACGCAACGGCGTCGTGGTCGACGACGGGCTGCGGACCAGCGACCCGCGGATCCATGCCATCGGCGACTGCGCCGAACACGCGGGCCGCGTGTACGGCCTCGCCGGGCCCGCACTGGAGCAGGCCGACGCCCTCGCGTCCCTCCTCACCGGCGGCGCCCACGGCGGATCCGGGCGGCCGGACTACACCGGCACCCGCGCCCTCACCCGGCTCACCCTGTCCGCCGGACCGCGCCCCCTGGACCTCGCCGCCTTCGGCGAGACCACCCCGCTGCCCGGGGACGACGTACTGCGGCTCTCCGACGCCACCCGGCGCACCTACCGCAAGGTCGTGGTCCGCGGCGACCGCCTGGTCGGCGGGGTCCTGCTCGGCGAACTCTCCACCGTGGGCGCCCTCGCCCGCAGCTGGGAGGGCGACGAGCCCCTGCGCGCGCACGACGACCTCTCCCACCTGCTCACCGACGACGGAGGCTCCTGAACATGGCCGCATCCACGACGCCCACCCCCGCGATCGTGCTCATCGGGCACGGGATGGTCGGCCAGCGCTACCTGGAGGCGCTCGCCGAGCGCGGCGCGACCGCCACCCACCGGATCACCGTGCTCTGCGAGGAGCCGCGCCCGGCCTACGACCGCGTCCACCTCACCTCGTACTTCTCCGGCAGCTCCGCCGAGGACCTGTCGCTGACCCCCGAGGGGTTCATGGCCTCGAACGGGATCGAGCTGCACCTCGACGACCCCGCCGAGCACATCGACCGGGAGGCCCGCACGGTCACCTCCCGCTCGGGCCGGGTCTTCCCGTACGACGTGCTGGTCCTGGCGACCGGCAGCTACCCCTTCGTGCCGCCCGTACCGGGCAAGGACGCACCCGGCTGCTTCGTCTACCGCACCATCGAGGACCTCCTCGCCATCGAGGCGTACGCGAAGGGCCGCACCAGCGGCGCGGTCATCGGCGGCGGCCTGCTGGGCCTGGAGGCGGCCGGCGCGCTCCAGGGGCTCGGACTGGCCACCCGGGTCGTGGAGTTCGCGCCCCGGCTGATGCCCGCGCAGATCGACGACGGCGGCGGCGCGGCCCTGCTGCGCACCATCGAGTCGATGGGCCTGACCGTGCACACCGGTGTCGGCACCCAGGAGGTGCTCACCGGAGCGGACGGCTCCGTCAGCGGGATGGCGCTCTCCGACGGGTCCTCGGTCGAGACGGAACTCGTCGTCTTCTCCGCCGGGGTCCGCCCCCGCGACCAGCTCGCCCGCGCCGCCGGGCTGGAGGTGGGCGAGCGCGGCGGGATCGGGGTCGACGCCCACTGCCGCACCTCGGACCCGCGGGTCTACGCGATCGGCGAATGCGCCCTGGCCACCGACGGCCGGGTCTACGGCCTGGTCGCGCCCGGCTACGAGATGGCGGAGACGGCCGCGGAGGACCTGCTGGGCCGCGACAAGCGGTTCACCGGCGCCGACCTCTCCACCAAGCTCAAGCTGCTCGGCGTGGACGTGGCCTCCTTCGGTGACGCCCACGGCGCCACCCCCGGCTGCCTCGACGTCGTGTACTCCGACTCCCGCTCCGGCATCTACAAGAAGCTCGTCGTCTCCCCCGACGGCGTCCTGCTCGGCGGGGTCCTGGTCGGTGACGCCGACTCCTACGGGCTGCTGCGGCCGCTCACCGGCAGCGTGCCGCCCGCCGCGCCCGAGCAGCTCGTACTGCCCGCCGGAATCGGTTCCGCCGTCCAGCTCGGGCCCGCCTCGCTGCCCGACCACGCGGTCATCTGCTCCTGCCACAACGTCACGAAGAAGGCCATCACCGCCTGCGCCACCCTGCCCGAGGTCAAGAAGTGCACCAAGGCGGGCACCGGCTGCGGAAGTTGCGTCAAGGTGATCGGCCAGCTGCTCCCGGCCCCCGCTGAGAAGGGGCTCTGCGCCTGCTTCCCCTACACCCGGGCCGAGCTGTACGAGATCGTCCGCACCCTGCGCGTGACCTCGTACGCCGGCCTCCTCGACAGCCACGGCCGGGAGGCGGCGCGCGGCGGTGACGGCTGCGAGGTCTGCAAGCCGACCGTCGGATCGATCATCGCCTCGCTCGCCCCGACCGTCGGCGCGCCCGGCTACGTACTGGCCGGGGAACAGGCCGCGCTCCAGGACACCAACGACCACTTCCTCGCGAACCTCCAGCGCAACGGTTCGTACTCGGTCGTCCCCCGGATCCCCGGCGGCGAGATCACCCCCGACAAGCTGATCGTGATCGGTGAGGTGGCCCGGGACTTCGGCCTCTACACGAAGATCACCGGCGGCCAGCGCATCGACCTCTTCGGCGCCCGCGTCGACCAGCTCCCGCGCATCTGGGCCCGCCTCGTCGAGGCCGGGTTCGAGTCGGGGCACGCCTACGGCAAGGCGCTGCGCACCGTGAAGTCCTGCGTGGGGCAGACCTGGTGCCGCTACGGCGTCCAGGACAGCGTCCGCATGGCCATCGACCTGGAGCTGCGCTACCGGGGCCTGCGCGCCCCGCACAAGCTGAAGTCGGCGGTGTCCGGCTGCGCCCGCGAGTGCGCGGAGGCGCAGAGCAAGGACTTCGGGGTGATCGCCACCGCGAGCGGATGGAACCTGTACGTCGGCGGCAACGGCGGGGCCACCCCGCGCCACGCGGACCTGCTGGCCCAGGACCTCTCGGACGCCGAACTGGTCCGGCTGATCGACCGGTTCCTCATGTTCTACATCCGCACCGCCGACCGGCTGGAGCGCACCTCCGCCTGGCTGGAGCGGCTGGAGGGCGGTCTGGAGCACCTGCGGGACGTGGTCGTCCACGACTCTCTCGGGCTGTGCGGGGAGCTGGAGTCCCTGATGGCCGACCACGTGGCGCACTACCGGGACGAGTGGGCCGAGACCCTGGAGGACCCCGAGCGGCTGCGGCGGTTCGTGTCCTTCGTCAACGCGCCCGGCGCCCCCGACCCGACCGTGCAGTTCGTCGCGGAACGCGACCAGGTCAAGCCCGACCTGACCTTCTTGACCCTTGAGCCCCTGGGAGGGACCCGATGACCGTGGAACTGCGTTGCGCGGAAGGCTGGCTGACGGTGTGCGAGTACACCGCGCTCACCCCGGGGCGCGGGGTGGCGGCCCTGCTGCCGGACGGGACCCAGGCCGCGGTGTTCGTCGACCGCGCGGGGCGCACGTACGCCATCGGCAACCAGGACCCCTTCACCGGGGCGCAGGTGCTCTCGCGCGGGCTGGTGGGATGCGTGGAGGGGCGGCCGTTCGTGGCATCGCCGCTGCTCAAGCAGCGCTTCGACCTGGCGACGGGGCGGTGCCTGGACGACGAGGCGGTGGCGGTCCGGACGTACCCCGTACGGACCGCCGCGACCTCCTCGGTGCCGGCTTGGACGGCTTGGACGGCTTGGACGGCTTAGCCCTGGACGGCCGCCGGGTCCATCCACATGATCTCCCAGGTGTGGCCGTCGAGGTCCTCGAAGGCGCGGCCGTACATGAAGCCGTGGTCCTGGGGGGCGCGGGGCTCGGTGGCGCCCGCCCCGACCGCCCCGTCGACCAGTTCGTCGACGGCGGTGCGGCTCTCGGCGCTCAGACACAGCAGCACCTCGGTGGAGGTGGACGTGTCGGTGATGGCCTTGTGGGTGAAGTCCTTGAAGCGGGCCTCGGTCATGAGCATCGCGACGATGGTGTCGCTGATGACCATGGAGGCGGCGTTCTCGTCGCTGAACTGGGCGTTGAAGGTGTAGCCGAGCTTCGCCCAGAACGCCTTGCTGGCGTCCAGGTCCTTGACCGACAGATTGACGAAAATCATCGTTGACATCTCGGGATCGCTCCTCTAGAGCCCGCACGCACCGCCCCCCGTGGAGCGGTGTCCGGTGCTTGCGAGGGGTAGACCGCGGCCCCGCCGGAAACTCATCGCTCCACGGAAAAACTTTTCGTTCCGGCACGCGGTTACCGCCGCGGCCGGAGAAATGAAGCCCCCGGGGCCCCGCGAAGGGGCCCCGGGGACGCTCACAGGGCCCCGGAGGGCCGTTACGAGGCCACCGCGCCGCCCTTCAGCAGGGCCGCGCCCAGCGGGGTCACCGTGTGCAGCACCGCGCTGCCCCGGCGCAGGGTCGTGACCAGGCCCGCCTCCCGCATCACGCAGGCGTGCTGGCTGGCCGAGGCCAGCGAGACCCCGGCCCGGCGGGCCAGTTCACTGGTCGTCGCCCCGTCCCCGATGGCCCGCAGGACCACCGAGCGGGTGTGCCCGACGAGTTTGCCCAGGGTCCGCTGGCGCTGCTCCTCCACGGGCCGGGCCGCCTCGCCGCCGGTCTGGGCCGAGGCGAGCTGCGCCGCGGCCGGGTAGACCAGGACCGGCGGCAGTTCCGGGTCGTGCAGGGTCACCGCCGTGCGCCGGCAGAAGAAGGACGGCTGGAGCAGCAGGCCGCGCCCGCGCAGCCGGACGTCCCGGTCCACCGGGTAGTCGCACTCCAGCACCGGTGCCCGCCACCGCAGCATCGGCGGCAGCGAGGCGAGCAGTTCGTCCGCCCCGCCGTCGAGCAACGCGCGGCCCCTGGCGGCCCGCTCGGCCTCGATCTGCGCCTGGATGTGCGTCCAGTACGGCTCCACGGCCGCCCGGTGGTACCCGCGCAGCTCGTCCATGAGCCGCGGCAGGTGCCGCGGGCCGTCGTCGGCGAAGTCCCGCAGCCGCGGCGAGGGCTGTGCCCCCTGCCCCAGCACGACGAGCTCCCGGCGCATCCGCTCGGGCCTGATCCCGCGCAGCGCGTCGAGCCCCATGTCCCATCCGTACTGACCCTCGACCGGGGTCAGGAAATCCGGGAAATAGCCGCGACTCGGTATGAGCGCACCGAGCAAACGTGTTTCACTATTCAACCTGCTCCGCGTTGTTGTACGCCATTCACCGAACAACCGGACATCACGCCGGTCCCTTAAACGGTGAAAACTGAGAATCGTTTCCCACAACGCATCGGGACGCCCTGCCATCCGTACGCGTGCCAGGTCCACTCCAGTGAAATGGATACGAAGCACCGAACCCCCACCTGTGCAACCGCAATCCCCCCGCCCCACGAGTATGCATGCCGTCACACGACGTCACCACGCCCTTTCGGCCACAGTTGAAACCCCTTTCGGCGGGGGTGTGACAACCGAAATCCTGTACTCCGCCGGGCACACTCCGGCGCGACCGAAACGCTCCGCGAAGGCCGTGGGGGGCTTTGCGGGGCCTGGCGGTCGGTCGCACCGGGAAGCGCCGACGTGCCCGGCAGATTGTCAGCAGGCGGTGGACGGGTGGGGATCCGTCCACCGCCTGCTGACGTAAAGAGTGGTTGAACAATGTGCTTCTTCACACCGCGCTTCTCGCACCGCGCTTCCCGCACCGCGGTTCTCCACACAACAGCGCGCCCACCCCAGGGCGTCAGGGAACCCGGGGCAGGCGCGGTCTGAGGGGGGGCGGGCGGCGCGTACCGCACGCACGGAGCGCGCGCGGTACGGCGGCCGCGCCGCAGGGGGGTCAGCGGCTGTCGCTGCCCTTCGAGTCGGCGGCGGCACGGCCCGCCTCCAGGCGCGCCACCGGGATCCGGAAGGGCGAGCAGGAGACGTAGTCGAGGCCGACCTCGTGGAAGAAGTGCACCGACTCGGGGTCGCCGCCGTGCTCGCCGCAGACGCCGAGCTTGAGGTCGGGGCGGGTCTCCCGGCCCGCCTGGACCGCGCTGCGGACCAGGGCGCCGACGCCCTCCTTGTCGATGGTCTCGAACGGGGAGACCCCGAAGATGCCCTTCTCCAGGTACGCGGTGAAGAAGCTGGCCTCGACGTCGTCGCGGGAGAAGCCCCACACCGTCTGGGTCAGGTCGTTCGTGCCGAAGGAGAAGAACTGGGCGGCCTCGGCGATCTGACCGGCGGTCAGCGCGGCGCGCGGCAGCTCGATCATCGTGCCGATGGTCAGCTTGAGGCTGGTGCCGGTGGCGGCCTCGACCTCGGCGATGACCTGGTCGGCCTCCTCGCGGACGATCTCCAGCTCCTGGACCGTGCCCACCAGCGGGACCATGATCTCCGCGCGCGGGTCGCCCTTGGCGTTCTTGCGCTCGGCCGCGGCCTCGGCGATCGCCCGGACCTGCATGGCGAACAGACCGGGGATGACCAGGCCGAGCCGGACACCGCGCAGACCCAGCATCGGGTTCTGCTCGTGCAGCTTGTGCACGGCCTGGAGCAGGCGCAGGTCGTTCTCGTTGGAGTCCTTGCGGGACTCGGCGAGGGCGACGCGCACCGACAGCTCGGTGATGTCGGGCAGGAACTCGTGCAGCGGCGGGTCGAGCAGGCGGACGGTCACGGGGAGCCCGTCCATCGCCTCGAAGAGTTCGACGAAGTCCTTCTTCTGGAGCGGCAGGAGGGCACTCAGTGCCTCCTCGCGCTCCTTGTCGGTGTCCGCGAGGATCAGGTGCTCGACCAGTTCCCGGCGCTCACCGAGGAACATGTGCTCCGTGCGGCACAGGCCGATGCCCTGGGCGCCGAAGCGGCGGGCGCGCAGCGCGTCCTCCGCGTTGTCGGCGTTCGCACGCACCCGCAGCCGACGGACCCGGTCCGCGTAGGCCATGATCCGGTGCACGGCGGCGACCAGCTCGTCGGCGTCGTCGGCGCCCGCGTGCATCCGGCCCTCGAAGTACTCGACGACCGGGGACGGTACGACGGGCACCTCGCCCAGGTACACCTTGCCGGTGGAGCCGTCGATGGAGACGACGTCGCCCTCTTCGACGACCGTCCCGCCGACCGTCATCCGGCGGCGCTTGGTGTCGACCTCAAGGTCCTCAGCGCCGCAGACGCAGGTCTTGCCCATGCCGCGGGCGACGACGGCGGCGTGCGAGGTCTTGCCGCCGCGCGAGGTCAGGATGCCCTCGGAGGCGATCATGCCGTCCAGGTCGTCCGGGTTGGTCTCGCGGCGGATCAGGATGACCTTCTCGCCGGAGCGGGACCACTTGACGGCCGTGTACGAGTCGAAGACGGCCTTGCCGACGGCCGCGCCCGGGGAGGCGGCGATGCCGCGGCCGAGCAGCGTGGTCTTGGCGTCCTCGTCGAAGCGCGGGAACATCAGCTGCGCGAGCTGGGCGCCGTTGACACGCTGGAGGGCCTCGGCCTCGTCGATCAAGCCCTGGTCGACGAGCTGGGTGGCGATGCGGAAGGCCGCGCCCGCGGTGCGCTTGCCGACGCGGGTCTGCAGCATCCACAGCTGGCCGCGCTCGATCGTGAACTCGATGTCGCAGAGATCCTTGTAGTGGGTCTCCAGCGTGGTCATGATCGTCATGAGCTGGTCGTACGAGGCCTTGTCGATGGCCTCCAGGTCCGCGAGCGGCACGGTGTTGCGGATGCCCGCGACCACGTCCTCGCCCTGGGCGTTCTGGAGGTAGTCGCCGTAGACGCCCGCGTGGCCGCTGGCGGGGTCGCGGGTGAAGGCGACGCCGGTGCCCGAGTCAGGGCCGAGGTTGCCGAAGACCATGGAGCAGATGTTGACCGCGGTGCCCAGGTCGCTCGGGATGCGCTCCTGGCGGCGGTAGAGCTTGGCGCGGTCGGTGTTCCAGGAGTTGAAGACGGCCTCGACGGCGAGGTCCATCTGCTCGCGGGCGTCCTGCGGGAACTCCCGGCCCGCCTCCGTGGCGACGATCTCCTTGAAGCGGGCGACCAGCTTCTGCAGGTCGGCGGCGTCGAGGTCGGTGTCGACGGTGACCTTCTTGGCGGCCTTGGCCTCGTCCAACGCGTCCTCGAACAGCTCGCCCTCGACGCCGAGGACGGTCTTGCCGAACATCTGGATGAGACGGCGGTACGAGTCCCAGGCGAAGCGGTCGTTGCCCGCCTGCGCGGCGAGGCCCTGGACCGACGCGTCGGACAGGCCGATGTTGAGGACCGTGTCCATCATGCCGGGCATGGAGAACTTCGCGCCGGAGCGGACGGAGACCAGCAGCGGGTCGTCCGACTGACCGAGCTTCTTGCCCATCGCGGCTTCGAGGGCCGCGAGGTGGGCGCTCACCTCGTCGCGCAGCGCGACGGGGGCGTCGCCGCTCTCCAGGTAGACCTTGCAGGCCTCGGTGGTGATGGTGAAGCCGGGCGGGACGGGGAGGCCCAGGTTCGTCATCTCGGCGAGGTTGGCCCCCTTGCCGCCGAGAAGGTCCTTGAGGTCCCGGTTGCCCTCGGTGAAGTCGTAAACGAACTTCTGATCTTTGTTTTCCGACACGGGTCTCGACTCCTCGAGGACTCGGTGGCTGCCCTGACGGCCAGGAACATACCCAGATCGAAGGCTTATGGGTACGTCCACTTGGCGGTCACATGGCTGTAACCACCCATGCGCCAGGACATCGAAAGTAACTCGCGGGTAGCTGGAACATACGAAGAGCCTTCACATCCCGAAGCGAGAAGGGCTCATTGAGGCCTGTCCCCGCTCGGATGAGCGATCATCGATACATTTGCGTTCAAGTCTTGAACGCACAAAGGGTGGCACCCAGTGCCACCCTTTGAGAATCTTAGCCGTGATATTGCCGCTCATCTGAGCGCAACCCCACCCATGCGTGGCGTATCTCACGCCGCCCGAGGGGCCCCGGAAGCCGGTTTCTCAGCCGCCGGAGGTGTCCAGCTCGGCTTCCTCGCTCACCCCTGCGCAGTCGTAGGGATCCTTGAGCCAGCCTTCAGGGAGGACAACCCGGTTGTTTCCGGACGTCCGGCCGCGCGGGCCGTCCGCGCTCTCCGGCCACGGCTGGTCCAGGTCCAGCTCGCTCAGATGAGCATCCAGCTCGGCCAGGGAGGAGGTCACGGCCAGCTTCTGCCGCATCTCCGAACCCACCGAGAAGCCCTTGGTGTACCAGGCCACGTGCTTACGGAAGTCGATCACCCCGCGCGCCTCGTCGCCGATCCACTCCCCCAGCAGCTGCGCGTGCCGGTGCATGGTGGCCGCGACCTCGCGCAGCGTCGGCTTGTGGAAGTCCTCGGGACGTCCCTCGAAGGCCGCCACCAGGTCGTTGAACAGCCACGGCCGCCCCAGGCAGCCGCGCCCGACGACCACGCCGTCGCAGCCCGTCTCGCGGACCATGCGCAGCGCGTCCTCGGCGCACCAGATGTCGCCGTTGCCCAGCACGGGGATCTCCGGCACGTGCTCCTTGAGGCGCGCGATGGCCTCCCAGTCGGCGGTGCCGCCGTAGTGCTGGGCGGTGGTGCGTCCGTGCAGCGCGATCGCGGTGATGCCCTCCTCGACGGCGATCCGGCCGGCGTCGAGGTAGGTGAGGTGGTCGTCGTTGATGCCCTTGCGCATCTTCATCGTCACCGGCAGGTCACCGGCGCCCGCGACCGCCTCGCGCAGGATCGCGCGCAGCAGGTTCCGCTTGTACGGGAGGGCCGAGCCGCCGCCCTTGCGGGTCACCTTGGGGACCGGGCAGCCGAAGTTCAGGTCGATGTGGTCGGCGCGGTCCTCCTCGACGATCATGCGGACCGCCTTGCCGACCGTGCCGGGGTCGACTCCGTACAGCTGTATCGAGCGGGGCTTCTCGCTCTCGTCGAAGTGGATCAGCTGCATGGTCTTCTCGTTGCGCTCGACCAGCGCGCGCGTCGTGATCATCTCGCTCACGAAGAGCCCCTTGCCGCCCGAGAACTCGCGGCAGAGGGTGCGGAACGGGGCGTTGGTGATGCCGGCCATCGGCGCGAGCACCACCGGGGGCTGCACGGTGTGCGGGCCGATCGCGAGGGGCGGGGGGAGCGTGGTCATCCCCCCATTGTCGCGCAGCCGCGCCGCACCCCGCATTTGTTTAGTTAGGCGTACTAGTGAGGCGTACCATCGGCACCATGCACGACGTGAGCCCCAGGCGCCGCCTCCTGATCCTGGCCATCTGCTGCATGAGCCTGCTGATCGTGAGCCTCGACAACACCGTCCTGAACGTCGCCCTGCCCGCCATGCGCCGCGAGCTGGACGCCACGGTCGCCGGGATGCAGTGGACGATCGACGCGTACACGCTGGTCCTGGCCTCGCTGCTGATGCTCGCGGGCTCCACCGGCGACCGGATCGGCCGCCGCAAGGTCTTCACGGCCGGGCTCGTCCTCTTCACCGCCGGTTCGCTGCTGTGCTCACTGGCCCCCAGCCTCCAGTGGCTGATCGTCTTCCGCATGATCCAGGCCGTCGGCGGCTCGATGCTCAACCCGGTCGCGATGTCGATCATCACCAACACCTTCACCGACCCGAAGGAACGCGCCCGCGCCATCGGCGTCTGGGGCGCCGTCGTCGGCATCTCCATGGCCGCGGGCCCACTGATCGGCGGACTGCTCGTCGACTCCGTCGGCTGGCGGTCGATCTTCTGGGTCAACCTCCCGGTCGGACTCCTCGCCCTGGTACTGACCCTGCGCTACGTCCCCGAGTCGCGCGCCGACCGGCCCCGCCGCCCGGACCCGGTCGGCCAGCTGCTCGTCATGGCCCTGCTCGGCTCCCTCACTTACGGGATCATCGAGGCCCCCGATGCGGGCTGGACCTCCCCGCTGATCCTCGGCTGCGCGGTGCTGGCCGCCGCCGCGCTGGCCGGGCTGCTCGTCTACGAGCCCCGGCGGCCCGAACCGCTGATCGACCCCCGGTTCTTCCGGAGCGCGCCCTTCAGCGGAGCCACCGTGATCGCGGTCAGCGCCTTCGCCGCACTGTCCGGGTTCCTCTTCCTCAACACCCTCTACCTCCAGGAGGTGCGCGGGCTGAGCGCCCTGCACGCCGGGCTCTACATGCTCCCCATGGCCGCGCTGACCTTCCTCTTCGCCCCGCTGTCGGGACGGCTGGTGGGCGCGCGCGGGCCCCGGCTGCCGCTGCTGGTCGCGGGGGTCACCATGGCCGCGAGCGGGCTGCTGTTCGCCGCCTTCGACGCCGCCTCCTCGACGGCGCTGCTGTTCACCGGCTACGTCCTCTTCGGGCTCGGCTTCGGCATGGTCAACGCGCCCATCACCAACACCGCCGTCTCCGGGATGCCCCGCGCCCAGGCCGGGGTGGCGGCCGCGGTCGCCTCCACCAGCAGGCAGACGGGCGGCACCCTGGGCGTCGCGGTCATCGGCGCGGTCCTCGCGGCCGGGCTGGGCGGGCACGCGTACACGGCGAAGGCCTTCGCGGACGCGGCCCGGCCCGCCTGGTGGATCATCACGGCCTGCGGGCTGGCGGTCCTGGTGGTGGGCCTGATGACGAGCGGCCGCTGGGCCCGCGCCACGGCCGTACGGACCTCGCGCACGCTGGAGAAGGTCCCCGCCTCCTGAGCCCGGGCCCCTTGTCGCCGCGCCGGGCTACTCGCCGCAGGTGAAGTCTTCGGCGTTCGTGTCGATCCGGCCGAGCAGGTCGCGCAGGACGTCGCGCTCCGGCTCCGAGAGCCCCGCGAAGAGCACCTGCTCCACGGCGTCGAGCGCGGCGTCCGTGGTGCGGAGCGCGGCGGAACCGGCCGGTGTGATGGCCACGTTGTGGCGGCGCCGGTCGGCCGGGTCCCGGCGGCGCTCCACCAGGGCCCCGCCCTCCAGGTCGTTGAGGAGGCCGACCAGGACGCTCGGGTCCACCTCCAGCCGCTCGGCGAGGGCCCGCTGGCTGACGGGGCCCGCTTCCAGGTGCATGAGGGTCATGGCGTGCCGCGGGGTGAGTCCGGCGGCACTGAGCGCGCGCCGCATGCGGGCCTCCGTGGCCGAACCGTGCCAGGCGAGCAGCATCCCCAGGCGCTGCGCCGGGTCGCGGCCGTTCTGGACGTCCCGGCCCGGCTGTGCGTCCTGTGCGGTCATCTCCTTACCGTAACAGTTGCGGAATGATTGGCTCGGGTAGATCGTTGATGCTGTTCAATGGTCTCCAATCCCCAATCGTTGGAGCACTTCATGTTCATCGCGTACCTCGCCATCGCCACCCTCCTCACCCTCGCCCTCACCTTCTCCGCGGTGTTCACCGCCCGCCGCGCCGAACCGGTGATCTCGAACATGCGGGCCGTCGCGGTCCCCGATTCCTGGCTGCCCGGGCTCGCCGCGGCGAAGGCCGCCGGCGCGGCCGGCCTCGTCATCGGATTCTGGATCGCACCCCTGGGCATGGCAGCCGCAGTCGGCCTGGCCCTCTACTTCGTCGGCGCCGTCGCCACCCACGTGCGGGTCAAGCACTACGCGTTCGCCCCGGCCGCCGTGCTCCTGATGCTCTCGGTCGCCTCGCTGTTGCTGCGCATCGCGTCGGCGTGAACCCGAACGGGTGATGACGGATGACAGATATTGAAATCTGTTACTCGTCATGCCATTCTTCTGTCATGACGACGAACGAGAACACACACCCCTCCCACTCCACCCACCCCATTCGCCGGCGCACCCTCGGCACCACCGGCCCGTCCGTGCACCCGCTGGGTCTCGGCTGCATGGGGATGTCCGCCCTGTACGGCGAGGCCGACCGGGCCGAGTCCATCGCCACGATCCACGCCGCCCTCGACGCGGGCGTCACCCTGCTGGACACCGGCGACTTCTACGGCATGGGGCACAACGAACTCCTGATCAACGAAGCCCTGCGGACCGCCCCGGCCGCCGCCCGCGAGCAGGCCCTCACCAGCGTCAAGTTCGGCGCCCTGCGCACGGTCGAGGGCGGCTTCACCGGTTACGACGGGCGTCCGGCGGCCGTGAAGAACTTCCTGGCCTACTCCCTCCAGCGGCTGGGCCGGGACCACATCGACATCTACCGCATCGCCCGCGTGGACCCCGACGTCCCGATCGAGGAGACCGTCGGGGCCATAGCCGAAGCCGTCCAGGCCGGGCACGTCCGGCACATCGGGCTCTCCGAGGTCGGCGCGGACACCCTGCGCCGGGCCGCCGCGGTCGCGCCGATCTCCGACCTCCAGATCGAGTACTCCCTGATCTCGCGCGGCATCGAGGAGGAGATCCTGCCCACCGCCCGCGAGCTGGGCATCGGCATCACGGCGTACGGGGTGCTCTCCCGAGGTCTGATCAGCGGCCACTTCACCCGCGACCGGGCGCTCGCCCCCGGTGACTTCCGCGGGATGAGCCCCCGCTTCCAGGGGGACAACCTGGACCGCAATCTCGACCTGGTCGACGCGCTGCGCAAGGTGGCCGACGACAAGGGCGTGAGCGTGGCGCAGACCGCCATCGCCTGGGTGCTCTCGCGCGGCGAGGACATCGTCCCGCTGGTGGGCGCGCGCCGCCGGGACCGGCTGGTGGAGGCCCTGGGCGCGCTGGACACCGTCCTCACCCCGGCCGACCTGGCCGCCATCGAGGCGGCCGTCCCCGCCGGAGCGGCGGCGGGCGAGCGCTATCCGGCGGCGCAGATGGCCCACCTCGACAGTGAACACTGAGCTGCCGGTACGGTCGTAGACATGCCCCCCGCAGCTGCTGAACCCCTGACCCCCGAGCGCATCCTCGAAGCCACCGAGGAGGTGCTGCGCCGCTTCGGCCCCACGAAAGCGACCGTGGTGGACGTGGCACGCGCCCTGGGCGTCAGCCACGGCAGTGTCTACCGGCACTTCCCGTCGAAGTCCGCGCTGCGCGAGGCGGTCACCGACCGCTGGCTCGCGCGGAACGTGGTGATGCTGGAGGAGATCGCCTCGGCGCCCACCGGGACCGGGCCCTCCAAGCTGGAGGCATGGCTCGATGCGCTCTTCGCGACCAAGCGGCGCAAGGCGGGGGACGACCCGGAGCTGTTCGCGACCTACACGGTGCTGCTCGCCGAGAACAGCGGGGTGGTGGACCACCATCTGACCCAGCTGATCGCCCAGCTGACCCGGATCATCGCGGAGGGCGTGGCCGCCGGATCGCTGGTCGCGCCGGACGCGCCGGCGGCCGCCCGCGCCGTCTTCGACGCCACCGGCCGCTTCCACGACCCGCAGTACGCGGCGGAGTGGCTCTCGCCGACCATCACCACGGAGTTCGAAGCCGTCACCGCGCTCATCGTCCGGGGGCTGCGCGCGTAGGCCTCCGGCCGCCCACCCTGGCCGGAAACTCGGTGGTCCGGACAGCTAGGTGATCATTTCAGGTGCTACGCCTTGTACCGGCGCGGCATTCTCCTTACGTTCCCCCTACCGCACTTCATCAGGCACGCCTCAGGGGGAACGTTGTCCGTTCAGGAAACACCGACAGCACCGGCAGTACCGGCCGCACCACCCGCCCGCTCGGGCCGGGCGGCCGCGATCGGCTGGATCGTGACCATCGTCTTCAACCTGGTCCTACCGATCGTCACCTACAACGTCCTCACCGGGCGGGGCTGGACCGAGTTCTCCGCGCTGCTGCTCAGTGGCGTCTGGCCGGTGGCCGAGTCCCTCGTCTCGCTCGCCTGGCGCCGCCACATCGACGAGTTCGCCGTCGTCACCCTGGTGTTCCTGGCGATCACCGCCCTGGTCACCCTGGTCGGCACCCACTCCGCCCGCGCCCTGCTCATCAAGGACTCGGGCGTCACCGGGCTGTTCGGCGCGCTGTGCATCGCCACGCTGCTGGCGCCGCGGCCGCTGATGTTCTACTTCGGCCGCAAGTTCGGCACCGACGGCACCCCCGAGGGCGTGGCGTACTTCAACGGCCTCTGGCAGTTCCCCGACTTCCGCAAGGCGATGAGGCGGATGACGGCCGTCTGGGGCATCGCGTACCTGGTCGAGGCCGTGCTGCGGCTGGTGCTGGCGTACGCGCTGAGCACCGGCACCATGGTGGTCCTCAGTCCGGTCCTGATCTACGCCTTCCTCGTGTCGCTGATCTTCTGGACCATCCGCTACTCGAAGCGGAGCCAGGCCGAGGGCCAGGCCAAGGCCGCGGCGCGGGCGGCCGCGGCGGCCGAGGCGGCGGCCGGAGCGGGAACCGGTCCGGTCACCGCCTGACCGCGGCCCGGATGACAGAAAGGGGTGGCCCGGTGCGCACTGCGCACCGGGCCACCCCCATTGTCGGACCGAGTCGGACCGACTCGGACCTAGCAGCCGAGCAGACGGCTGCCGAGGTAGCTCTGGATCTGGTCCAGGGAGACGCGCTCCTGCTTCATGGTGTCGCGCTCGCGCACGGTCACCGCGTTGTCGTCCAGGGTGTCGAAGTCGACGGTCACGCAGAACGGCGTACCGATCTCGTCCTGGCGGCGGTAGCGGCGGCCGATGGCGCCCGCGTCGTCGAACTCGATGTTCCAGTTCTTGCGCAGGTCGGCGGCGAGGCCCTTGGCCTTCGGCGACAGCTGCGCGTTGCGGGACAGCGGCAGGACGGCGACCTTGACCGGGGCCAGGCGCGGGTCGAGGCGCATCACGGTGCGCTTCTCCATGACGCCCTTGGCGTTCGGGGCCTCGTCCTCGTTGTACGCGTCGAGCATGAAGGCGAGCATGGCGCGGTTGACACCGGCCGCCGGCTCGATCACGTACGGGGTGTAGCGCTCACCGGACTCCTGGTCGAAGTAGGTGAGGTCCTGACCGGAGGCCGCGGAGTGCGCCTTGAGGTCGAAGTCGGTGCGGTTGGCCACACCCTCCAGCTCGGAGAACTCGTTGCCACCGAAGTTGAAGCGGTACTCGATGTCGGCGGTGCGCTTCGAGTAGTGGGACAGCTTGTCCTTCGGGTGGTCGTACCAGCGGATGTTCTCCTCGCGGAGACCCAGGTCGCGGTACCAGTTCCACCGCTCCTGCATCCAGTACTCCTGCCACTGCTCGTCCTCGCCCGGCTTGACGAAGAACTCCATCTCCATCTGCTCGAACTCGCGCGTGCGGAAGATGAAGTTGCCCGGCGTGATCTCGTTGCGGAAGGACTTGCCCATCTGGGCGATGCCGAACGGGGGCTTCTTGCGGGAAGTCGTCTGCACCTGGGCGAAGTTGGTGAAGATGCCCTGGGCGGTCTCCGGGCGCAGGTACGCGACGGAACCGGCGTCCTGGGTCGGGCCGAGGTGCGTCTGGAGCATGCCCGAGAACTGCTTGGGCTCGGTGAACTGGCCCTTGTTGCCGCAGTTCGGGCAGTTGATGTCGGCCAGGCCGTTGGCGGGGAGGCGGTTGTGCTTGGCCTCGTACGCCTCTTCCAGGTGGTCGGCGCGGTAACGCTTGTGGCAGGACGTGCACTCGGTCAGCGGGTCCGAGAAGGTCGCCACGTGGCCCGAGGCCTCCCAGACCTCACGGGCCAGGATCACGGAGGAGTCGAGGCCGACGATGTCCTCACGGCCGGTGACCATCGCGCGCCACCACTGACGCTTGATGTTCTCCTTCAGCTCGACACCGAGCGGGCCGTAGTCCCAGGCAGCCCTGGAGCCGCCGTAGATCTCACTGCACGGGTAAACGAAGCCACGGCGCTTGCTCAGGCTGACGATGGTTTCGATCTTGTCGGCGGCCACGGTGCTCTCTTCATTACGAGGACGAACGGCGAATGCCTCAGGTTACCGGCGCCCGTACCCCCTCCTTCAAATCGGATCCCCCTTGAGCAGCCACGGAGGCGCCTCCCACCTGGCTTTTTGACAATCGTTTCCATCTTTGATGAAAATGGATGTCATGAACGTACGACGCCTCATACCCACCGCCGCCCTCGCCGCCGCCGTCGCCCTCGCCGCCACGGCCCTGACCGCCTGCTCCGGCGCCTCCGCGGCGGGCGGCGGCAAGGACGGCAAGCTCGACGTGACGGCGTCGTTCTACCCGATGCAGTTCCTCGCCGAGCAGATCGGCCAGGACCACGTGAAGGTCACCTCGCTGACCAAGCCGGGCGTCGAACCCCACGACCTGGAGATAACCCCCCAGCAGACCGCCAAGCTGGGCGAATCCGACCTGGTCCTCTACCTCAAGAGCCTGCAGCCCGCCGTCGACAAGGCCGTCGCCCAGACGCCCGCCAAGAACGTCGTCGACGCCGCCACGCTCACCAAGCTGGAGGTCCACGGCAGTTCCGGCCACGACCACGCCGAGGGCGACGCGGGCCACGACCACAGCCACGACGAGTCCGGCCTGGACCCGCACGTCTGGCTCGACCCGGTCAAGTACGCCGAGATCGCCAAGGGAGTCGGCGCCGCCCTGGAGAAGGCCGACCCCGGCCACGCGGCGGACTACAAGAAGAACACCGACGACCTCGTGGCCAAGCTGGGCGCGCTGGACACCGAGTTCAAGGACGGCCTGAAGAACACGGCCTCCAAGACCTTCATCACCACCCACTCCGCCTTCGGCTACCTCTCCGAGCGCTACGGCCTCGACCAGGAGGGCATCGCCGGCGTCGACCCCGAGTCCGAGCCGACCCCCGCCCGGATGAAGGAACTCCAGGCCCTCGCGAAGAAGGACAATGTGACGACCGTGTTCTTCGAAGCCCTGGCCAGCGACAAGACGGCCAAGACCCTCGCCCGCGACACGGGACTGAAGACCGACGTCCTCGACCCGCTCGAGGGAATCACCGACACGTCCCAGGGCGCTGACTACTTCGCGATCATGCGGTCCAACCTCAAGAACCTGCAGAAGGCGCTCGGCAACAAGTAATGGCAGCAGTAGCAGCAACGGAGGCGCGAGCCATGGAGTCCACGGCAGCCGCGACAGCGGTGGAGCAGCCCGTCATATCCCTGCGCGGGGCCACGGCCACGCTCGGCTCGCGCCCCGTGCTGCGCGGGATCGACCTCACCGTCCGGCGCGGTGAGGTCGTCGCCCTGCTCGGCGCCAACGGCTCCGGCAAGTCCACGGCCGTCCGCGCCGTCGTCGGCCAGGTCCCGCTGACCTCCGGCGCCCTCTCCCTCTTCGGTACGGACTTCAAGCGCTTCCGGGAGTGGGCGCGCATCGGCTACGTCCCCCAGCGCACCACCGCCGCCAGCGGCGTCCCCGCCACCGTCCGCGAGGTCGTCTCCGCCGGACGCCTGGCCCGCACCCGCTTCGGGCTGCTGCGCGCGGCCGACAAGGCGGCCGTGACGCGCGCCCTCGCCCTCGTCGACATGGACGGCTACGCCGACGCCTCGGTGAACGCCCTCTCCGGCGGCCAGCACCAGCGCGTACTCATAGCCCGCGCGCTCGCCGGGGAACCCGAGCTGCTGATCATGGACGAGCCGATGGCGGGCGTCGACCTCGCCAACCAGGAAGTCCTCGCCAACGCGCTGCGCCTCCAGGTGGAGGCCGGCACCACCGTGCTGCTCGTCCTGCACGAGCTGGGCCCGCTGGAGCCCCTCATAGACCGGGCGGTCGTCCTGCGCGACGGATGCGTCACGCACGACGGACCGCCCCCCGAGGCCCTGGGCCAGCACGCCCTGCCCGGCCACGACCACGTACACCCCCACGCGGCCCACGACGCCGAACCGATCCGGACGGGACTGCTGAGCTGATGGACATCCTCGACTACGCCTTCATGCAGCGGGCGCTGATCGCGGCCGCGCTCGTCGGCATCACCGCCCCCGCCATCGGCACCTACCTCGTCCAGCGCCGCCAGGCGGTCATGGGAGACGGCCTCGGGCACGTCGCCATGACCGGTGTCGCGCTCGGCTTCCTGCTCCAGACCAGCCCCGTCTGGATGGCCACGCTGGTCGCCGTCGTCGGCGCCGTCGTGATGGAGCTGATCCGCTCGCGCGGCAGGACCAGCGGCGACGTCGCGCTCGCGATGCTCTTCTACGGCGGCCTGGCCGGCGGTGTGATGATCATCAACATGGCGCCGGGCGGCTCCACCGCCAAGCTGCTGGCCCCGATGTTCGGCTCGATCGCCGCGATCGCGCCCGAGGACGTCACCGCCATGGCGATCCTGTCCGTCCTCGTCCTCGCCGTCACCATCGGCCTGCGCCGCCAGCTCTTCGCCGTCTGCCAGGACGAGGAGTTCGCGCGGGTCTCCGGCCTGCCGGTGCGCCTCCTGAACCTGACGATCGCGGTCACCGCCGCGGTCACCGTCACCGTCGCCATGCGCATCGTCGGCCTGCTGCTGGTCAGCGCCATGATGGTGATCCCGGTCGCGGCCGCCCAGCGGATCACCCGCGGCTTCGCCGCCACCCTGGGCCTGGCCATGGCCTTCAGCCTCACCATCTCGCTGTCCGGCACGGCGGCGACGTACTACATCGACGTCCCCTCGGGCGCGATGATCGTGCTCCTCGCCATCGCCCTCTTCCTGGTGCTGTCGCTGGTCGCCACCCCGCTCGCCAAACGGCGGGCCCGGGCCGCGCGCATCCCCGAACAGGTCTGCACCCAGGACGACGTGAAGGTCCAGTAGGACACCCACCAAGGCCCCGGACGGGGCACCGGGGACGTCCGGGCTGGCACAATGGCGGGACGGCCCGATATGAGGAGGACCCGGTGGCGACTGCCCCTGGCGAGATGAATACCGCGCCAGTACGAGGGCGCTCGACCCGGCAGCGCGCAGCCGTCGCGGCGGCGCTGGACGAGGTGGACGAGTTCCGCAGCGCCCAGGAACTGCACGACATGCTCAAGCACCGCGGCGACTCCGTGGGCCTGACCACCGTCTACCGCACCCTGCAGTCCCTCGCCGACGCGGGCGAGGTCGACGTCCTGCGCACCAGCGACGGCGAATCCGTCTACCGGCGCTGCTCCACCGGCGAGCACCACCACCACCTGGTCTGCCGCAAGTGCGGCAAGGCCGTCGAGGTGGAGGGCCCGGCGGTGGAGAAGTGGGCCGATGCGATCGCGGCCGAGCACGGCTACGTCAACGTCGCCCACACCGTGGAGATCTTCGGCACCTGCGCGGACTGCGCCGCGGCGGGCTGACCCGCCGCGGCCCGGCGCCCGCGCGGGCGCCGCGTCGGCCGTCGGCCGTCAGCCCGGCTGTCCCGGGATCTCCGCCTGGTTCGGGAGCGCCCCGCCGAAGCGGCGGTCGCGCTGTGCGTACTCCAGGCAGGCCGCCCAGAGGTTGCGCCGGTCGAAGTCCGGCCACAGCACGTCCTGGAAGACCATCTCGGCGTAAGCGCTCTGCCAGAGCAGGTAGTTGGACGTGCGCTGCTCGCCGCTGGGCCGCAGGAACAGATCCACGTCCGGCATGTCCGGGTAGTACATGTACTTCGCGAAGGTCTTCTCGTTGACCTTCGACGGGTCGAGGCGGCCCGCCGCCACGTCGCGGGCGATCGCCTGCGCCGCGTCCGCGATCTCCGCGCGGCCGCCGTAGTTCACGCAGAAGTACAGCGTCATCGCGTCGTTGTCGACGGTCTGCTCCTGCGCGACCTGGAGCTCCTGGACGACCGACTTCCACATCTTCGGCATGCGG
Source organism: Streptomyces sp. NBC_00536 (assembly GCF_036346295.1). Lineage (NCBI taxonomy): Bacteria > Bacillati > Actinomycetota > Actinomycetes > Kitasatosporales > Streptomycetaceae > Streptomyces > Streptomyces sp. NBC_00536. The sequence goes on from NZ_CP107819.1 coordinate 2,654,748, forward strand.
CCGACCCAGCGGATCCGGATCCCCAGCTCGTTCATCTCGTCGCGGCGGCGGCGGATGACGTCCCGGTTGAAGTTCATCAGGAAGCGCACCTCGTCGGGCGAGCGCTTCCAGTTCTCCGTCGAGAAGGCGTAGAGGGAAAGGTTCTTGACGCCCATCTCCAGGCAGCCCTTGAGCACGTCGAGCACCACGCCCTCGCCGACCTTGTGGCCCTCGGTGCGCGGCAGCCCGCGCTCCTTGGCCCAGCGGCCGTTGCCGTCCATGACGACCGCGACGTGGTTCGGGACCAGTTCACCGGGGATCTTCGGCGGGCGCGCACCGGACGGGTGCGGCTCCGGAAGCTTGTAGTCCCGACGGCTGCGTCCCAGGATCCCGCGTCGTGCCATGTGTCCAGCTCCTATTTCTCGACGTATCGCAGGGAGCGTAGCCCGCGCTCCAGATGCCAGTGCAAGTAGGCGGAAACCAGCCCGCTCCCCTCCCGGACGTGGCGCGCCTCGCAGGCGTCCGCGTGCACCCAGTCACCGGTGAGCAGCGCGCTGAGCAGCCCGATGGCCTCCGACGAGGGTACGACGCTGCCGGGCACCCGGCAGTCGCCGCAGACGACCCCGCCCGCGGCGACGGAGAAGTGCCGGTTGGGGCCGTGGATGCCGCACTTCGCGCAGTCCGTGAAGCTGGGGGCGTAGCCGTTGACGGCCAGCGAGCGCAGCAGGAAGGCGTCGAGGATCAGGTTCGGCGCGTGCTCGCCGCGCGAGAGGGTGCGCAGGGCGCCGACGAGCAGCAGGTACTGCTGTACGGCGGGCTCGCCCTCCTGGTCGGTGAACCGCTCGGCGGTCTCCAGCATCGCGGTGCCCGCGGTGTAGCGGGCGTAGTCCACGACGATGCCGTTGCCGTAGGGGGCGATGATCTCGGTCTGGGTGCACAGCGGCAGGCTGCGGCTGACGAGATCGCTGCCGCGGGCGAAGAACTGCACGTCGGCGTGGGAGAAAGGTTCCAGCCCGGCGCCGAACTTCGACTTGGTCCGCCGCACACCACGGGCCACGGCCCGGACCCGCCCGTGGCCACGGGTCAGGAGCGTGATGATGCGGTCCGCCTCACCCAGCTTCTGGGTGCGCAGCACGATGCCGTCGTCGCGGAACAGACTCATGGTTTCCATTGTCCCGTACCCCACTGACAGGACGGCCACGGGAGCGGGAACGGCAGCGCCCCCGCCGGGCACGAGGCCCGGCGGGGACACCCCTTGGGAGGATCAGGCGGTCGGCGCCGGGGCGGGCTCGCCCTCGGCCGACTGTGCCGGGATGGCTGTCGTGGTGGCCTCGTCGTCCGCCGCCGGAGCGTCATCCTCCGAAACGTCGTCCTCCGAGACGTTGTGCGGGTCGTCCTTGCCCAGACCATTGAAGATCAGGTTCAGGACGATCGCGGCGGTGGCACCGAGCGTCACACCGCTGTTGAGCAGCGAGGAGAGGTCCGAGTTCATGTGGTCCTTGAAGAACACCGGAACCGTGGCCGGGAGCAGCGCGAAGGCCAGGGAGACGCCCACGACCAGCGCGTTCTTCTCCTCCTTGAGGTCCACCTTGGCCAGGGTCTGGATACCGGCCAGGGCCACCATCGCGAACATCACGGTCGCGGCGCCGCCGAGGACTCCGTGCGGGACGGCGGCGACGATCGCGGCGGCCTTCGGGAGCAGACCGAGGACGATCATGATGACGCCCGCGGAGACCACGACGAACCGGCTCTTGACCTTGGTCATCCGGACCAGGCCGACGTTCTCGGCGAAGGCCACGTACGGGAAGGAGTTGAGGATGCCGCCGAGGGCGGTCGCGGCGCCGTCGGCACGCAGGGCGCGGGCCACCGTCTCGCTGTCGACCTTCTTGCCGACGATGTCGCCGACGGCGTAGGTGTCACCGGTGGTCTCGACCATGGTGATCAGCATGACGATGAGCATCAGGACGATCGGGAACCACTCGAACTTCGGGGCGCCGTAGTGGAACGGGGTGCTGATGCCGATCCAGTCCGACTTGCCCACGTCGCCGAACTTGGCGTCACCGAGCAGGAACGCGACCGCGGTGCCGCCGACCAGGCCGAGCAGGATGGCGATGCTGGAGAGGAACGGCTTGCCGAGCTTCATCAGGACGAGGATGAAGAGCATCGTGCCGCCGGCGTAGGCGAAGTTCTTCGGGTCACCGAAGTCGGGGCTGCCGAGGCCGCCTGCGGCGTCGTTCAGGCCGACGGGTATCAGCACGATGCCGAGGACGGTGATGACCGTACCGGTGACGACCGGCGGGAAGAGCCGCATGACCATGCCGAAGGCCTTGGGCGGCAGCCAGGCGAAGGCGAAGGTGGCAAGGCCGGCGGTGATGACCGCGCCGTAGATGACGAGCAGGCCCGCCTCCTTGCCGCCCGCCCCGAGACCGATGGCGATCATCGGGGACACCGCGGTGAAGGTGACGCCCTGGATCAGCGGCAGTCGCGCGCCGATCCGGCCGATGCCCCACGCCTGGATGATCGAGGCGATGCCGCAGGTGAAGAGGTCGGCGTTGATCAGGTAGACCAGCTGCTCGGTGGTGAGCCCGAGGGCGCCACCGACGATGATCGGAACGATCACCGCACCGGCGTAGAACGCGAGTACGTGCTGGAAGCCGTACAGCGCGAGCTTGGGGAGGGGGAGCACCTCGTCGACCGGGTGCGTGTTCTGCTCTCCGTTGGCGGAAAGCCGGGCGGCGACACGTGCCATCTCTGCCTTGCCCTTCAAGAGGTAGGTAAGCGAGAGGAGATCTGGTTATCCCTGGTCGGAGTGGGTCGTGAGCCCGTTGATCCGCCAGGGTTGTCAGTGCGTTCACGTGAATCGAAGCCTTGCCGTGTTACGGGCAGCGCCTCGCCGTGTGACCGGAATTGAACGCCTGTGGGGGGCTTCACAGATATCGTCAACTTCTACAAATTGTTGAGGTTTCGAGAACTCATCTGTAGAGGTTTCCACAGTGGCGGGCACGCGCGGGGCAGGGTATGCGGGGAGATCGCCCAGGGGGCCGGTTTGCGGTGCGCGACAGCTAAGCGACCCGACTGGGGGGCCAACGACCTGCGCGGAAACGTCCTACGTCGCTTCCGCGCGGCAAATCGAGACCTGATCGCACACCTGTCCACTTGGTGGATACGCCAACCCCTGAACGTTCACTTCCACCCATCTGACGACACCTCTCAGCCACCCGCGAGGCCGGATTGTTACCTACCCCAGGGGGGCGCGGCTGCGCCGCGGGGGGCGGTGGCTTCGGGTGTCCGGGGTCGGGGAGGTTCCGGGGGCTGCCCGCCAGTTCAACTGTCTCTTCGTGGTGCCGTGACCTGTCAAGGGCGCTCCCTGCGGTCGCGTCGCTACGCGATGGCCTGCGGCCACCCTTGACAGATCCCGTCCCCACGAAAAGCCAAGAACTGTCGGGCGGCCCCCGGGGGAAGGCATGGGGGACCTGACCCGTGACCCGGGGGTGGTGACGGGCGGGCCCGGTCCGGGGTGCGGCCAAGCCGCGCCCTCCGGGCGGACAAGCGACAAGCCGCACCTATATCGCTACGCGCTCCTCTGGGAGCGGCGTCTGCAGCCCGCTTTAGGCTGGTGGGCGGTGCGGGAAGGCCGAAAGCTCGGCCAGATGAGCATGGAGCAGGGTCAAGCCACCCCCGACACTTAACACCCCTCCAAAACACCCCTTTTGTTGCGCTTTGAACCCCTCACTTTGGGGCGGACGGCCGCCTGACCTGTCTCCACTTCGGCCTGACGGAAGTCCCAGCCCCAAACAGCCCGCAGACGCCTCCCCGAGCGCAACTGTGTAGCGATCTGCCCGCGCGCTTGTCGTCTGTTGCCTGTTCGCCCGGAGGGCGCGGCTGGGCCGCACCCGGCCGCTGGCCCACCCGCCCGGAACCCCGGTAAGTGGGCCCCTGTCCCCATGCCTTCCCCCGGGGGCCGCCCGACAGTTCTTGGCTTTTCGTGACGGGGCGCGCTGTCAAGGGTGGCCGAAGGCCATCGCGAAGCGACGCGACGAAGGAGCGCCCTTGACAGCGTGACCCGGCACGAAGAGACAGTTGAACTGACGGGCAGCCCCCGGAACCCCACCGACCCCGGACGCGCACAACGCACCCTCTGCGGCGAAGCCGCACCCGGCGCCAGCCGGGCCCTTCCTACCAGGACCCCGTCGCCCTGACCCCCGCCAGTAGCCTCGCGACCTCGTCCGTGTCCAGGCGGAGCGCGGCGCCGACCGTGGTCAGGACCTCTCGCTCGGCCGGGATGTACGGGCCGTCCGCGAGGGCGATGCGCGCCGCCTGGAGGAGCAGCGACTCGCGGCCCGGGCCGGCCAGGTGCGGGGCCAGGGGTTCCAGTGCCTCGTGGAGCTCGATGGAGAGGGCCGCCCCGCAGCACTCCGGGCCGTCGTAGAGGCCCAGCCGTCCCTCGTCGGTGGCCAGCGCCTCGACCAGGGACTCCAGCTGCTCCTCCGTGCAGTCCTGGAACCCCGCCGCCCGTACGGCGCCCACAGCGGCCTCCAGGGCGCTGCGCGAGGACGTACCGCCCGCCGCCAGGACGGCGAGGGTGACCGTGTGGACGGCGTCCCGCAGCATCGCGGAGAACCGGGTGGTGGTCGGGTGGTCGAGCACGTCGGTGTCGTAGCGGTCGCGGCAGGCCGCGCATTCGACCACGGGGCCGACGGTGCCGCGCGGCAGCAGCGGCACGCCGAGGACGGTGAGCCGTCGACGGCCCGTCCGCCGCTTGTAGTTGCGGTCACCGCCGCATCCGGGGCAGAAGAAGTCCCCGTCGCCCACGGTGTTCCAGGTGGTACGGATGCCCCACGCCGACAGCTTCCGGCCGGTCCCGCCCCGAACTGGCAGCACGTTCGCACCTCCGTAACGGTCCGGCAACATCGCCGGGTTGGCGTGATGTTAGCCACATCGGTGAGCATGCGTCAGTCGTGTGACAAGACAACATCGGTCGAGTCCGCGAGTTGGCCGAAGTGCGCCCCCGGCGGTACCCCGGGAATACCCCTCGATTTCCGCCCGAATCTCCCTCGTTCGAGGGACCCCGCCCACACACCCCCGGATACACCACGGCCCCGCCCCTCGCATGCGAGGGGCGGGGCCGTGGCTCAGCTTCAGCGTCCCGCGCGGTTGACCGCCGAGATGACGGCCTTCAGAGAAGCGCGGGTGGTGTTCGCGTCGATGCCGATGCCCCACAGGACGCGGCCGTCGATGGCGCACTCGATGTACGAGGCGGCCTGCGCGGAGGCGCCCTCGCTCATCGTGTGCTCGGTGTAGTCCAGCAGGCGGGCGTCGATGCCGATGGCGGCCAGTGCGGCGAAGAAGGCCGAGATCGGACCGTTGCCGGTGCCTTCCAGTACGGTCTCGGCGCCGTCGACGACCGCTTCGACGGTCAGCGTGTCGGTGCCGTCCTTGTCGGTGGTCGTCTGGCCGGAGCGCAGCTGGATGCGGCCCCAACGGGCCTCGGCGTCCGCATGGTTGGGCAGGTACTCGTCCTCGAAGATGGACCAGATCGCCTTCGGCGTGACCTCGCCGCCCTCGGCGTCGGTCTTGGCCTGGATGATCCGCGAGAACTCGATCTGCATGCGGCGCGGCAGGTCCAGCTTGTGCTCGTTCTTCAGGACGTACGCGATCCCGCCCTTGCCGGACTGCGAGTTGACCCGGATGACCGCCTCGTAGGAGCGGCCGACGTCCTTCGGGTCGATCGGCAGGTAGGGCACCGCCCACTCGATCTCGTCGACGGTCTTGCCCTGGGCGGCCGCGTCGGCCTCCATGGCGTCGAAGCCCTTCTTGATGGCGTCCTGGTGGGAGCCGGAGAAGGACGTGTAGACCAGGTCGCCCGCGTAGGGGTGGCGCGGGTGGACCTCCATCTGGTTGCAGTACTCGGAGGTGCGGCGGATCTCGTCGATCTGGGAGAAGTCCAGTTCGGGGTCCACGCCCTGGGAGAACAGGTTCATGCCCAGCGTGACCAGGTCGACGTTGCCGGTGCGCTCGCCCTGCCCGAACAGGCAGCCCTCGACGCGGTCGGCGCCGGCCATCACGGCCAGTTCGGCGGCGGCGACGGCGGTGCCGCGGTCGTTGTGGGGATGGACGGAGATGCAGACGAAGGGGCGGCGGGTCAGGTTGCGGGCCATCCACTCGAAGCGGTCCGCGTGGGTCGAGGGCGTGGAGCGCTCGATCGTCGCGGGCAGGTTCAGGATGATCTCGCGGCCCTCGCCCGGCTGCCAGACGTCACAGACGGCCTCGCAGACCTCCAGGGCGAAGTCCAGCTCGGTGTCGGTGAAGATCTCCGGGCTGTACTGGTAGCCGAAGACGGTCTCGTCGCCCAGGATCTTGTCGGCGTAGTCCATGACCAGGCGGGTGCCGTCGACGGCGATCTGCTTGATCTGTTCCTTGGAGCCGCGGAAGACGACCCGGCGGAAGGTCGGCGCGGTGGCGTTGTACAGGTGCACGGTGGCGCGCTTGGCGCCGACCAGCGATTCGACGGTCCGCTCGATCAGGTCCTCGCGGGCCTGGGTCAGTACGGAGATGGTGACGTCGTCCGGGATGGCGCCCTCTTCGATGATGGAGCGCACGAAGTTGAAGTCGGTCTCGCCGGAGGAGGGGAAGCCGACCTCGATCTCCTTGAAGCCCATGCGCACCAGCAGGTCGAACATCTCACGCTTGCGGGCGGGGCTCATCGGGTCGATCAGGGCCTGGTTGCCGTCGCGCAGGTCCGTGGACAGCCAGCGGGGCGCCTTGGTGATGCGGGCGTCCGGCCACGTGCGGTCGGCGATGTCCACCTGCTCGTAGCCGGCGTACTTGTGGATCGGCATGCCGGAGGGGCGCTGCGTGTGCGTGGCGTTGGTGATGGGGGTGGGTCGTCCCGCAAAGGTGTGCTGAGTCATGGCGTAGGGCTCCTCGCGTGTCCACGTGATGTTCGCTGGGACGGCCGACAGGCAGTAAAACTGCAACACCGGACTCCGCGGGGAGGGGGTCGGCCTACGACTACAGGCCCTCGCCGCGGCAGCTAAGGAGAAGCAGCCCAAAACGCATGATGGCCAAACCCTAGCCCAGCCGTGCGGCTGTGCGGGGACCTGTTCAGTATGCAAGACCATGCAGTCCGTTTTGTGCCACTTGTGAGCTATGACTCCCTCCTCCCCGCGGGGTCCGGGTGATCCGTCAACCCGGGTCGGCAGGTTTCAGACAGTCGAATGAATCATGGTTGCAGCTAGTGACACTGGCATGACCCAGTGCCACATTGCCGCCATGGATGCCACGCCTCACCACCCCGCACACCACTCCACACACCACCCCGTCTTCTGCACGATCGTGCCGCCGCACGTCCTCGACCGGATCGCCCGCTCCGAGGACACCCGCCGCGCCGACATCGCGCAGCGCACCCTGGAACACGACGCCCTCCAGCGCACCCGGCGCCGTCTCAACACCGTCCGCGGCATCACCGCCGCCCTCGGCACCCCGGCGTCCGAGACCCCGGACCGGACCATCTACGACGCCCAGCACCACACCCGGCTGCCCGGGAAGAAGGTCCGCGCCGAAGGCGGGCCGCTACACAAGGACGCCTCCGTCAACCGCGCCTACGCCGGGCTCGGCTCCACCTTCGAGCTGTACCTGAAGGCGTACGGACGCCACTCGATCGACGGTTCGGGCCTGCCCCTGAACGCCAGCGTCCATTACGGCGAGCAGTACAACAACGCCTTCTGGGACGGCACCCAGATGGTCTTCGGCGACGGCGACGGCGACCTGTTCCTCGACTTCACCGTCTCGGTGGACGTGATCGGGCACGAGCTGACCCACGGGGTCACCCAGTACACGGCCAACCTGGAGTACTACGGCCAGTCCGGCGCCCTCAACGAGTCGATGTCGGACGTCTTCGGCTCGCTCATCAAGCAGTACTCCCTGGACCAGACGGCTCAGGACGCGGACTGGCTGATCGGCGCCGGGCTGCTCGGGCCGAACGTCAGCGGGGTCGCGCTGCGCTCCATGAAGGCGCCCGGCACGGCGTACGACGACGACGAGCTGGGCAAGGACCCGCAGCCCGCGACGATGGACGGCTACGTCAAGACCAGCGGGGACAACGGCGGGGTGCACATCAACTCCGGCATCCCCAACCACGCCTTCTACCTGGCCGCCACCGAACTCGGCGGCAAGGCTTGGGAGCGGGCCGGGCAGATCTGGTACGACGCCCTGACCGGCGGGCAACTGGCCCAGGACGCCGACTTCGCCGCCTTCGCGCGGCTCTCGGTGGCCGCCGCGGCCACCCGCTTCGGGTCCGGCGGCGCCGAACACGAGGCACTACTGAAGGCCTGGTCCCAGGTGGGTGTGCCGACCGCGTAGAGCCGGTAGACAGGTCCCATGCTGATTCTTGTGGTGCGGACGGGCGGCTTCGCGGGCATCGAACGCCGGGTCGAGATCGATACCTCGGGCCTGCCCGACGAGGCGGAATGGCAGGCCCTGGCGCAGCTCGCGCTGCGTCCGGGTCCGCCGCATCCGACCGACCGGATCCGGGACGGGTTCTCGTACCGGATCACGGTCGACGGGCGGACGGTGCTGTGCCAGGACCCGAACCTCACCGACGCCCAGCGCCAACTGATCATCCGGGTCCTCAAAGAGGGTGCCTGACCAGGCCTCTTCTGTTTGGATGCCCGGATGACCCTTCTCGATGACCTTGAGCGTTACTACGACACCGTGCCGCGGACCGGGGGTGCGCGGGCCGAGGGCTTCGGCCCGCTCACCCTGTTCGTGCAGGAGGGCACCGGCTGGCCCTACTACGCGCGCCCCGCCCTCGGCGACGGGACCGCGCCGGGTCCGGCGCCCGAGGTCAGCGTCGCCGACGTCATACGGGTCCGCGCCCGCCAGCGCGAGCTGGGCGTCCCCGAGGCCTTCGAATGGGTGGCCGAAAACACCCCCTCGCTGCGGGCCGCCGCGGAAGGCGCCGGACTGCATGTCCATGCGCACCCGCTGATGGTTCTGGACCCGGACGCGGTACGGACTCCCCCGCATCCGGAGGTCCGGATGCTCGGCGCCGACGACCCCCTGCTGCGGGCGGCGGTGACCGTCCCGATGCTGGCCTTCGCCGCCCCCGGCACCGCCCGGGGCGCGGCGGGCCCGGCGGAACTGGCGGCCGCGGCCGCCGATCCGGCGAGCGGGACCCGGCGGGCGCACGTGGCGCGGCGGATCGGCTCCGGTCAGACCGGGCTCGCGGCGGCGGTGCGCGACGGCGTCGTCCTGTGCTCGGGCCAGTACAACCCGGTGGGCACCACCGTCGAGGTCGCGGGCGTCGGCACCCTCCCGGCGGCCCGCCGCCAGGGGCTGGCCGAGGGCGTGACGGCGGCCCTGGTCGCGGACGCCCTGGCCGCCGGCGCGCGCACGGTGTTCCTCTCGGCGGGCGACGAGGACGTGGCCCGGATGTACGGGCGGATCGGATTCCGCCGGGTGGGCACGGCCCTGATCGCGGAACCGCCGGAGGAGGGGACCGCGTAGCCACCGGCTCCCGGGGACACATCGGGGCGTTTGCCGGAACGGCAACAAACTTTGTCCCCGGTGCGGGGGCGGGCGCAGCATCGGGAGTGCAGGCAGCCACCCCGGCGCCCGGCGCCCGTACCGCAGGAAGAGGCCCCCATGCCCGAGCAGACGCACGACCACCGGCCCGAGACGGCCACGGCCACGGCCACGGGAGCGGAGTACTGGGACGCCCGCTACCAGGAGAGCGAGCGGATCTGGTCGGGGAAGGCGAACGCGATCCTGGTCCGCGAGACCGAGGGCGTCACCCCGGGCCGCGCCCTGGACCTCGGCAGCGGCGAGGGCGGCGACGCGGTCTGGCTGGCCCACCACGGCTGGCGGGTCACCGCCACGGACATCTCCGCCGTCGCCCTGGAGCGGGGCGCCGCGCACGCCGCCGAGGCGGGAGTGGCCGACCGGATCGAGTGGCAGCGCCACGACCTGGCCGAGTCGTTCCCGGCCGGGGAGTTCGACCTGGTCACGGCGAGCTTCCTGCACTCCTACGGCGACTTCCCGCGCGAGCGGATCCTGCGCACCGCGGCCGGCTCGGTCGCCCCCGGCGGCATCCTGCTGATCGTGGGCCACGCGGGCTGGGCCGACTGGCAGCAGGACCGCCCCGAGGTCCGCTTCCCGACGCCGGAGCAGGTCGTGGCGGAACTGGAGCTGCCCGACGGCGCCTGGGAGGTGCTCCTGGCCGAGGAACACGAACGGGCCCAGGACCAGCCTGACGGCCGGCCCGGGACCCGGACGGACAATGCGGTGAAGGTACGGCGGCTGCGGTAGGCCCCGGCGGCAGGCGCGGGCGGCCCCGCCGGACGGAGTCCGTCCAGGAGGGGTCAGAAACCGAGCTTGCGCAGCTGCTTCGGGTCGCGCTGCCAGTCCTTCGCGACCTTCACGTGCAGGTCGAGGAAGACCGGGGTGCCGAGCAGCGCCTCGATGTGCTTGCGCGACTTCATCCCGACCTCCTTCAGGCGCGAGCCCTTCGGGCCGATGATGATGCCCTTCTGGCTCGGCCGCTCGATGTAGACGTTCGCGTGGATGTCCAGCAGCGGGCGGTCGGCCGGGCGGTTCTCGCGCGGGATCATCTCCTCGACGACCACGGCGATGGAGTGCGGCAGCTCGTCGCGCACGCCCTCCAGCGCGGCCTCGCGGATCAGCTCGGCCACCATCACCATCTCGGGCTCGTCGGTGAGGTCGCCCTCCGGGTAGAGCGGCGGGCTCTCCGGGAGCAGCGGGGCGATCAGGTCCGCCAGCAGCTGGACCTGGCTGTCGCCGACCGCGGAGACGGGGACGATCTCGGCCCACTCGAAGCCCAGCTCGGCGCCGAGCTGGTGGATGGCGAGCAGCTGCTCGGCCAGCGCCTTGGACTCGACCAGGTCGGTCTTCGTCACGATGGCGATCTTGGGGGTCTTCTTGATCCCCGCGAGTTCCTTGGCGATGAACTTGTCGCCGGGGCCGAGCTTCTGGTCGGCCGGCAGGCAGAAGCCGATGACGTCGACCTCGGACCAGGTGGCCCGTACGACGTCGTTCAGCCGCTCGCCCAGCAGGGTGCGGGGCTTGTGCAGGCCGGGGGTGTCGACCAGGACGAGCTGCGCGTCGGGGCGGTGCACGATGCCCCGGACCGTGTGCCGGGTGGTCTGCGGCCGGTTGGAGGTGATCGCGACCTTGGTACCCACGAGTGCGTTGGTCAGGGTCGACTTGCCCGCGTTGGGGCGGCCGACGAAGCATGCGAAGCCCGCGCGGTGCGGGGCGGTGGGCTCGGGGGAACGATCGCTCATACGGGCCATTCTCCCCGATGCGGCTCCCAGCGCCGACCAGGCCACGGCGAGGAGGGCGAGCGCACCCGCCAGCGGGGTCCCCAGCCAGGGGTGCGCGGCGTAGTAGGCGGTGGCCCGGGCGGCGGCCCCGGAGGCCGTGGCGCGGACGGTCACGGTGGTCCGGTCGAGGGCGGGCGGGTCCGCCCAGTGCGCGGTGAGCCGGACCCGCTGGCCCGGCAGCAGCTCGCCGGGGGCGCTCGCCTCCTGGTGGAGCAGGGCGCGGCCGAGGGCTCCGGTCGCGGTGAGGGTGGTGCGGGGGTGCAGGGTGACGTTGCCGAGGTTGCGGAGCGTGTACGAGACCTGCGCGCCGGAGCCCTGGCGGGTGACGGCGAGCCCCTCCACGGCCAGGGCGGGCGCGGTCGGCCCGGCGACCCGGAGGTAGACCCGGGCGGCGACGGCCCGCTGGACGCCGATGCCCCCGGCCGGGGCGACGGCGCCGGGGCGCTCCTCCAGGGCGACGACGGCCCCGGGGTGATCGCCGGGTTCGGCCCGTTCGGGGACGGTCAGGGTGAACGGCACGCTGACCGCGCCCCCGGCCGGGACGGTGACGCGGTCCTGCGCGAGCCGGGTCCAGGCGCCGGTGCCCTCCCGGGGTTCCTCGGGGCCGCGCGGGGCGAAGCCGCCGTCGCGGGCGGTGTTGTGGGCGTCGGCGGCGTAGAGCCGGAAGGTGAGGGGGCCGGGGGTGCGGTTGGTGACGGTGACGGCGTCGGAGACGGTGGTGCCGGGCGCGGCGGCGAGGTAGAAGTACGGGCGCTGGGCGATCGCGTTGGCGACGGGCAGGACGGACCACTGCCCGTCGTCGGCGGCCCGGGCCGCCCCGGCGGACCCGAACGCGACGGTGATCGCGGCCAGCACCGCCGCGAGGAGCGAGAGCACCGGGGCCCGGGGCAGCGGGGCCCCGGTCACGACAGGGTGAGCGTCAGGACGGCCGTGTAGGCCCCCGGCGGGGTGTACGGCGGCACCTCCAGCGTGACGGTCGCGTCCACGGTGAAGGTCCCGCCCACCACCGGGGCGTCCGGAGCCGAAGCGAGCACCGCGCCCTCCGGTCCCACCACCCCGGCGCTGCCCGCCGCGCAGTGGCTCGGGCTTCCGGCCGCCGTCACGCACACGGGGGTCCAGCGCAGCTTCCCGCCGGGGATCCGGACCCCGCCCGGGCCCGTGAAGTCCGTGACCTTGCCGGTCAGGGACCAGCCCGCGGGGCCGCCCCGGGCGTCCTTGACGGTGACCGTCCCGATCCGGCCGGGGGCCGCGCCCCCGCCCCCGTAGGCGATCGCGCCGAGCACGACGGACTCCCCCGCCTGGGTCATCGTCAGCGCCCCCGGCTCCACGGTCGCCGTCACCTGCTGTGATCCGGTCCGGGGCGGCCGGGCGTCGGCGATGACCGTGTACGCGCCCGGGCCCGAGCCGCGTTCCGCCGTCCAGGCCGGGCCCTCGTACGCCACGACGGCCGTGGTCGTCCGGTCCGTGACCGGCAGGCCGGCCAGGACCACGCCCAGCGCGTCGGCGGTGGCGGTGACCCGGTCGGCGGTGGGGGCCGCGCCCGCGCGGCCGCTGACGGTGACGGCCGCGCCCGGGGTGAAACCGGTGCCGGTGACCTTGACCGTCGCGCCGGGTCCGCCGGACGCGGCGCCGAGGACCACGGCGCGCAGGTTGGCCACCGGGAGCGGGCTCGCCGTGAGCCGACCGGCGACCGGCGACCGGCCCCCCTCGGCGGGGGTACAGGTGGTGTCGAGGTCGAGCAGGTGGCTGGTGTGCAGGGTGTAGGCGCCGGGGGCGAAGGTGGTCTCGCCGGGGGCGGTGACGGTGAAGGTGCCGGTCATGGTGACGGCGGGCAGGAGCGCGCCCGAGGGGACGGGATCGCTGCGTTTGGCGCCGACCACGGTCACCTCGCCCTGCTGCGCCCCGGCCAGCACGATCACGGCGGTGGGGGTCAGTACGTCGGCGGGCAGGTCGGCGGGCAGCGGGTTCACGGCCGGGGTGGCGGCCACCCGGTAGGTGACGGTGACGGTGTCACCGACCCGGGGCGCGGGGTTGTCCACGGTGAGCACCGCGGTGGTGGGGCCGTCGGCAGGCGGCAGCCCGGCCTGCTGCGGCGGGACGCAGTGCGTGGGGAAGTCGACCTGGCCCGCCGGGGCCGGTTCCGCGCCCTCGGCGGCGGCCGGCGGGCTGAGCGCGCCGCCCGCCGCGGCGGCGAGGGCGGCCATGCCGAAGGCCGCCGACCAGCCCCTGCTCCGCGTCCCTCTGCGCACCACGGCACCCCCGCTGTCCACCTCGGCAGGGGGCCATTCACGAGCGGGCGGCGGCAGATGTCAAGGGAGCGATCCGACGGCAACTGATGGGCCATCAGATAGCGGCAGTCTCCCGCCCCTTCGCTCCGCCCGCCCCGCCCGCCCCGCCGGACCGGAAGGTCCGCCGGTACGCCGTCGGGCTCACCCCCAGCGCGGCCCGCACGTGCTTGCGCAGCGACTGCGCGTTGCCGAACCCCGTCTCCCGCGCCACCTGTTCCATCGGCAGCTCCGTGCGCTCCAGCAGCTGCCGGGCCCGCTCCACCCGCTGCATGACGATCCACTGGCCGGGGCTGACCCCGGATTCCTCCCGGAAGCGGCGGGTGAACGTCCGTACCGACATGGCCTCCTGGCGGGCCAGGTCGGTCAGCCGCACCGGTTCGTGCAGCCGGTCCAGCACCCAGGCGCGGGCCGCCGTGGTGCTGGCGACCTGCGGCCGCGGCACCGGCCGCTCGATGAACTGGGCCTGGCCGCCCTCCCGGTGGGGCGGGACGACCGTGCGCCGGGCCACGTCGTTGGCCACGGCGGCGCCGTGGTCGCGGCGCACGATGTGCAGGCAGAGGTCGATCCCGGCGGCCACCCCGGCCGAGGTCAGCACGTCCCCGTCGTCCGTGTACAGCACGTCCGGATCGACCAGCACGGCCGGGAAGAGCCGCTGGAAGTGCCCGGCCGAGGCCCAGTGGGTGGTGGCGCGGCGGCCGTCGAGGTACCCGGCCGCGGCCAGGACGTACCCGCCGGTGCAGATGGAGACCAGCCGGGTGCCGGGGCGGACGTGCGCGAGGGCGGCGGCGAGTTCGGGGGTGAGCCGCCCCTCGTCGTAGACCGGGCCCAGCTCGTAGGAGGCGGGCACGACCACCGTGTCGGCGGTGGCCAGCAGCTGCGGCCCGTGCGCGACGTCGATCGCGAAGTCGGCGTCGGTGGGGACCGGGCCGGGCGCGAGCCCGCAGGTGAGGATCTCGTACAGCGGCCGGCCCGCCGGATCGTGGGCGCGGCCGAAGATCCGGTGCGGGATGCCCAGCTCGAAGGGCAGCAGCCCGGTGAGCGCGAGGACGACCACCCGGTGGGGCCGGTCCTGCGGCGGGAGAGCGGCAGAGGAGGTCATGGCCCGATCATTCATGGCCCGATCGTAGCGAAGCATGTCGTTCAGGCCACTGGATCGCGGTCCCCGGGGACCGGAAGCTGTCCCTGTGACCCAGACAGCACCCCTCCCCGCCTCCAGCGCCGACGCACCGGCCCCGCGCCCCGCCGGGCGGATCCACCGCGCCTGGTCCGTCGCCGCCGTCACCTTCGTGACGATCATCGGCGCCGCGGCCTTCGCCTCCCTGCCCGGTCTGCTCCTCGACCCGCTGCACAAGGAGTTCGACTGGTCGCGCGGCACGATCGGCTTCGCCGTCTCGGTCAACCTCGCCCTGTACGGGCTGACCGCGCCCTTCGCCGCCGCGCTCATGGACCGCTACGGCATCCGCCGGGTCGTGGTGGTCGCGCTGACGGTGATATCCGGCGGCACCGCGGCCACCGTGTGGATGACGGCGTCCTGGCAACTGGTGCTGTTCTGGGGCGTCCTGGTGGGCCTGGGCAGCGGCTCGATGGCGCTGGCCTTCGCCGCGACCGTGACCAACCGCTGGTTCACCGCCCGGCGCGGCCTGGTCACCGGCATCCTGACCGCGGCGGGCGCCTCCGGCCAGCTGATCTTCCTGCCGCTGCTGGCCTGGCTGGTGGAACACCACGGCTGGCGCCCGGCGGCGGTCACCGTCGCCCTCGCCGCGCTGGCCGTCGTACCGTTCGTCTGGCTGCTGCTGCGGGACCACCCGGCGGACGTGGGGCTCGCCCCTTACGGCGGGGAGTACGCGCCCAAACCCGCCCCCGTGCCGGGCGCCGCCCGGCGGGCCCTCACCGTGCTCGTCAAGGCGGCCCGCACCGGGCCCTTCTGGCTGCTCTCCGGGACCTTCGCGATCTGCGGCGCCTCCACCAACGGCCTGGTCAAGACGCACTTCGTGCCCGCGGCGCACGATCACGGGATGCCGGTGACGGCCGCGGCCGGGCTGCTCGCGGTGATCGGCGTGTTCGACGTGATCGGCACGGTGGCCTCCGGCTGGTTCACCGACCGCTTCGAGCCGCGCCGCCTGCTGGCGGTGTACTACGCGCTGCGCGGGATCTCGCTGCTCTTCCTGCCCATGCTGCTGGCGCCTTCGGTGCACCCGCCGATGGTGTTCTTCATCGTCTTCTACGGCCTGGACTGGGTCGCGACCGTGCCGCCCACGATCGCGCTGTGCCGGGAGCAGTACGGCGAGGACAGCGCGATCGTCTTCGGCTGGGTACTGGCCTCGCACCAGGTGGGCGCGGCGCTGGTGGCGTTCCTCGGCGGTCTGGCGCGGGACGTCTTCGGCTCGTACGACCTGGTCTGGTACGCCTCGGGGGCGCTGTGCGCGGTGGCCGCGCTGATGGCGATGGTGATCCGGCGCCGCCGCGACCCGGCCGGCCCGGCGGCGGTCCCGGCCGCGGCCTGACGGGGCCGCCGGGGGCCGGGCCGGGACCGCGCGGGTTCAGCCTCTGCGCAGCCAGTTCAGCCCGTTCAGCCCGCCGTGACGGTGGACTTCAGGGTGCCGTCCGGGGCGGCGAGGAGCACCGGGGTGGCCGCGCCGCCCAGGTCGCGGACGGCCGCCCGGTCGGCCTCGCTCACGCCGTCGGCCGCGCTGACCACGGCCGCGGCCTCCAGCGACTGGGCGCCGCTGGCCACGGCCATCGCGACGGCGGTCCGCAGCGCGCTGAGCTTGAGCGACTCCAGCTCGACGGTCCCGGCGACGTACGTACGGCCCGTCTCGTCCCGCACCGCCGCCCCCTCGGGCACCGCGTTGCGGGCCCGGGCGCTGCGCGCCAGCGTGATGATCTTGCTGTCCTCGGGGCCGAGCGCGGCGCCGCCGTTGTCGTGATCGCTGTCCGTCATGCCGGAAAGCATAGGAGCGCCTCGGCGCGGCCGTACAACGGCCCCGCCGAGGCGCTCTCCCCTCCATACCCACTCCCCGGCCCCCGGCACGGGGCTGCCGACTATGCAGTCGGCTTGGTGGCCTTCAGCGAGGTCTCCACCTTGTGGATGGCGCGGTCGAAGTCCTTCTCCCCGCGCGCTCCCTCGCCCCAGTTGTTGTGGACGGTGCTGATCACGGCGCCGACCCGGATCACCGCGATGTCCTGGTCCACGACGTGGTCGTCGTTCTTGAACTGCACGCGCAGGCCCGTGGACTGGTCGCCGAGGGCCGGGATCTCGAAGACCTCGGCCTTGGCGAGCGCGGACTTGCCCTCGTAGGTGGTCTCGAAGGAGCCGCAGTCCTTGACCGTCGCGGCCAGCGCGGTCACGGCGCGCTCGGCGTCGGCCGCGCGCTCGTAGCCGCTGACGTCCTGGAGCATCAGGCTCTGACCGGTGGCATCGCTGAACACGACCTGCCGGGACATCTTGTAGTCGGTGAGCAGCCGCCCGGTGTTGACCAGGTCGATGACCGCCTTGCAGCTCTGCGGCTTGGCGGCGCCGAACTCGTAGGTCTTGGGGTCACCGCTGTCGATGACGGTGTTCTCGTCGGCCTTCCACCCGGCGGACAGGTCCGCCGCCTTCAGCAGCACGCTCTCGGCCTGGTCTGCCGTCAGCGTCGCGGGGCCCTTCTTGGGCGTGGTGGACGATCCGGCCGACGCACCCTTCTCCCCGTTCTGGCACGCGGCGGTGAACAGCAGGGAGGAGGCGGCCGCGACGGCGGCCACGGCGAATCGGGTACGGCGGTGCACGGGGACTCCAGGAACGGATCTTGCTTGGCGGAAGCAAACCTAAGCGTAAATTAAGCACTTCCGGTGATCCGAAGGTCCTGAAAAAATGTGACCTTGCTCCCAGGCCGTCCCGCCCACCGGTCCGCCCCCGCCCCCGCGGGCCCGGACCTCGCCCTCAGGGCCGGTCGAGCCGCAGCCGCTCCGCCCGCGGCAGCCCCGCCACCACCAGGTCGTACGAGTCCTCGATCAGCTCCCTGACCATCGCGTCCGGAAGGCCGCCCACGGTCACCGTGTTCCAGTGCCGCTTGTTCATGTGCCAGCCCGGCACGATCGCCTCGTGCTCGGCGCGCAGCCGCACCGCGGCCTCCGGTTCGCACTTGAGATTCACCGTGAGCGGGCTCCCGTCGAGCGCCGCGAGCGCGAACACCTTGCCCAGCACCTTGAAGACCGAGGTCTCCGGGTTGAAGGGGAACTCCTCGGTCGCGGCGTTGAATCCGAGGCAGAAGGCACGCAGCTCGGCGGGGGTCATACGGTCTCCTCCCCGGCGGCCGGCTCCGGCCGGACCGGCTCGACCAGCACGGTGACGATCTTGTTCCGGCGGCCCGCCGGGGACTCGGCGGTCAGCCGCAACGAGCGCCCGTCGGGCAGTTCCTGGAGCGCGGACGCCCCCGCGATCGGCACCCGGCCGAGCGCCTTGGCCAGCAGTCCGCCGACCGTCTCCACGTCCTCGTCGTCGAAGTCCTCGACCCCGAACAGCTCGCCGAGGTCGGTGATGTCCAGACGGGCCGTCACCCGGTAGCGGTCGTCGCCGAGTTCCTCGACGGGCGGCAGCTCGCGGTCGTACTCGTCGGTGATCTCGCCGACGATCTCCTCCAGGATGTCCTCGATGGTGACGATCCCGGCCGTGCCGCCGTACTCGTCGATGACGACGGCGACGTGGTTGCGGACCTGCTGCATCTCGCGCAGCAGGTCGCCCGCGTTCTTCGTGTCGGGCACGAAGACCGCCGGGCGCATGGCGGTGGTGACCAGCTCGGACTCGGCCTCGCGGCTGATGTGGGTCTTGCGGACCAGGTCCTTGAGGTAGACGACCCCGACGATGTCGTCCTCGTTCTCCCCGGTGACCGGGATGCGCGAGAAGCCGGACCGCAGCGCGAGCGTGGTCGCCTGACGGATCGTCTTGTACCGCTCGATGCAGATCAGGTCGGTGCGCGGCACCATCACCTCGCGCACCAGGGTGTCGCCGAGTTCGAAGACCTGGTGCACCATGCGGCGCTCCTCGTCCTCGATCAGCGATTCCTTCTCCGCCAGGTCCACCATCGCGCGCAGCTCGGCCTCGGAGGCGAACGGCCCCTTGCGGAAGCCCTTCCCGGGGGTCAGCGCGTTGCCGAGGAGGATCAGGAGCTGCGGGACCGGGCCCATCACCCGGGCGAGCGGCACCAGGACGTACGCCGCCGCGGTCGCGGTGTTCAGCGGGTGCTGGCGGCCGATCGTCCGGGGCGAGACGCCCACCGCGACGAAGGAGACCAGCACCATCACGGCGATCGCGGTGAGCAGCGCCCGCCAGCTGTCGCCGAGGGCGTCGAGGCACACGTAGGTGACGAGGACGCCCGCCGCCATCTCGCAGGTGACCCGCACCAGCAGGGCCACATTGAGGTAGCGGGTCGGGTCGGCGGCGACCTGCGCGAGCTTGGCGCTGCCGCGCCGCCCCTCGCGCACGGCCTGTTCGGCGCGGAAGCTGGACATGCGGGCGATCCCGGACTCGGCGCACGCCGCGAACCAGGCCACCACGACCAGCAGGACCGCCCCGGTGATCAGCTGGGGGGCGGTCACGAGACGGTGGGGGCGGGAGAGGCGCCGGTCATGCCGCGCTCACCCCGCCAGCCGTCCACGATGGCCGCCTGCAGGCCGAACATCTCGGCCTTCTCGTCGGGCTCCTCGTGGTCGTAGCCGAGCAGGTGCAGCACCCCGTGGACGGTGAGGAGCTGGAGCTCCTCGTCCATGGAGTGCTGCGTCGGGGCGTCCTCGCCCTGCTTCTTGGCGACCTCGGGGCAGAGCACGATGTCGCCGAGGAGCCCCTGCGGGGGCTCCTCGTCGTCCTTCGACGGCGGACGCAGTTCGTCCATCGGGAAGGACATGACGTCGGTGGGTCCGGGCAGGTCCATCCACTGGATGTGCAGCTGCTCCATCGCCGCCTCGTCGACGACGATGACGGACAGCTCGGCCAGCGGGTGGATCCTCATCCGGGTGAGCGCGTAGCGGGCGATGTCGAGGATCGCCTGCTCGTCGACATCGGTTCCGGACTCGTTGTTGACGTCGATCGACATGGTGCTTCTGGACTACTTCCCGTTGTGGCTGTCGTACTGCTCGTACGCGTCGACGATACGGCCGACGAGCCTGTGCCGGACGACATCCTCGGAGGTGAGCCGCGCGAAATGGATGTCCGGCACCCCCTCCAGGATCTCCTGGACCTGCCGCAGACCGCTCTTGGTCCCGCCGGGGAGGTCGACCTGGGTCACGTCACCGGTGACGACGATCTTCGAGTCGAACCCGAGCCGGGTCAGGAACATCTTCATCTGCTCGGGGGTGGTGTTCTGCGCCTCGTCGAGCACGACAAATGCCTCATTGAGGGTGCGACCTCGCATATAGGCCAGGGGCGCGACCTCGATCGTGCCCGCCGCCATGAGCCGCGGGATCGAGTCGGGGTCGATCATGTCGTGCAGCGCGTCGTAGAGCGGGCGCAGGTAGGGGTCGATCTTGTCGAAGAGGGTGCCGGGCAGGAAGCCGAGGCGTTCGCCCGCCTCGACGGCGGGGCGGGTCAGGATGATCCGGCTGACCTGCTTGGACTGGAGGGCCTGGACGGCCTTGGCCATCGCCAGGTAGGTCTTGCCGGTACCGGCCGGGCCGATGCCGAAGACGATCGTGTTCTTGTCGATCGCGTCGACGTACCGCTTCTGGTTGAGGGTCTTGGGACGGATGGTGCGGCCGCGGCTGGAGAGGATGTTCTGGGTGAGCACCTCGGCCGGGGTCTCGTCGCCGCCCTGGCCCTCGGGGCCCGCGCCGTTGGCGCGGAGCATCGCGATCGACCGTTCCACTGCGTCCTCCGTCATCGGCTGTCCGGTGCGGAGCACCAGCATCATCTCGTCGAACAGGCGCTGGACGAGGGCGACTTCCGCCGCTTCCCCGACCGCGCGTACCTGGTTGCCCCGCACGTGGATGTCGGTGGCGGGGAACGCCCGCTCGATCACGCGCAGCAGGGCGTCACCCGATCCGAGCACCGTCACCATCGGGTGCTTGGCCGGAACGGTGAAGTGGGCTCGTGCCTGCCCCGGCAAGGCGGGGGTGCGGGCTGTCGGTGTCTGGGTCATGGGCCGGCTCTGAGGCCTGCACATACCTCCCGTCGAGGGGTCTCGCCGATCGACGACCCTCTGGATTACCAAGCGTACGACTCCGCCCCCGGTTGCCCGAAGGGATTTCCGGGCGCCCCCGCTACGCGGAGTGGCGGAACCCGATCGTGGGCACCGCACGGCGCCTGGCCCCGGCCCTGCGCGCCTCCTCGGCGGCCTCGGCGGCGTCCTCGGGGAGCAGCCCGTCCAGGAACCCGTAGTGCCGCAGCCCCTCGGGGACCCCGCCGGGCCGCGCCCGCAGGGCGTGCCACCAGTGGGCCACCTCCGGCCAGCCGGGGGCGGACAGCGAGCCGCCGAACTCCTGCACCGACAGGGCCGCGGTCAGCCCCGCGAAGGCGAGCCGGTCCGCGAGCGGCCAGCCCGCGAGGGTGCCGGTGACGAAGCCCGCCACGTACACGTCGCCCGCGCCCGTGGGGTCCAGGGCCTCCACCTCGATCGCCGGGACCTCGGCGCTCTCCCCGGTCCGGCCGTCCACCGCGTACGAGCCCTGCGCGCCCATGGTGACCACCGCGATCGGCACCCGCTCGGCCAGCGCCCGGGCCGCCACCCGGGGGCAGTCCGTGCCCGTGTACCGCATCGCCTCGGCGGCGTTGGGGAGGAAGGCCTCGCAGTGGTCCAGGTCGCGCAGGGCGGCCAGGTCCCAGCGCCCGCTCTCGTCCCAGCCGACGTCCGCGAAGACCCGGGCCCCGCGGCGGGCGGCCGCCGCGATCCACTCCTCGCGGCGTCCGGGGGCCAGTGAGGCGACCGCGGCCCTGGCCCGGGGCGGGCAGTCCGGGATGGGGTCGGAACCGGCCCCGGGGGGTGCCTCGTGGCCGTGGGAGACCATCGTGCGCTCGCCCTCGTAGGCCATCGAGACGGTGACGGGCGAATGCCAGCCGGGAATCCGGCGCGACATCGCCAAGTCGATGCCCTCGCCCTGCTCCAGCGCGTCCCAGCAGTACTCGCCGTAGTGGTCGTCGCCGAAGGCGGCGGCGAGCGAGGTGTGCAGCCCGAGCCGGGCCAGCGCGGTCGCCATGTTGGCGACTCCGCCGGGGCTGGAGCCCATGCCGCGGGCCCAGGATTCGGTGCCGCGCACGGGGGCCGAGTCGAGGCCGGTGAAGATGATGTCGAGGAAGACCGTGCCGGTCAGGAAGACGTCGCAGTCCGGGTCACGGGGGGAGCGGAGCGGACCGAGCGGGTCCACCTGCTCGCCGCTGGCTCTGTTCCCGATCTGACGGCTGGTGCGACTGGTCACGGCGTGTTCCCCGTTTCGTACGCGGCGTGGAGGGTCCGGAAAGCTGCCAGCCCTGCCCTGGGCGGGCCGGCGCAAACCCCAGTGTGTCCCAGATCACGACCAGAACGCCCCGTTCCTCAACTCCGCTCGCTTGATGGATATCGGCCCCCGCTCATCCCGCGGCGCCGGGGCGGTTGCCGCGGTCCCCGGCGGCCCGCTATCCGCGCTTGGGCAGCGGGACCCGGATCAGGTCGGCCGCGATGGTCAGCTCGCCCTCGAACCCGGCGGCGCGGGCCTCGCGCTCGAAGTCGGCCGGGTCCGTGTAGCGCTGCGAGAAGTGGGTCAGCACGAGGTGGCGGACCCCGGCCGCGCGGGCGACCCGGGCGGCCTGGGCGGCCGTCAGGTGTCCGTGGTCGGTGGCGAGGCGTTCGTCGGCGTCCAGGAACGTGGACTCGATGACCAGCATGTCGCAGCCCTCGGCGAGGGCGTCGACGCCGGGGCAGAGCCGGGTGTCCATGACGAAGGCGAAGCGCTGGCCCGGCTTGTGCTCGCTGACCTCGTCGAGGGTGACGCCGTTCAGCTCGCCTTCGCGCATGAGCCGCCCGACGTCGGGCCCCTTGATCCCGCGGCGGGCCAGGAGCGCGGGCACCATGCGGCGCCCGTCGGGCTCGGTGATCCGGTACCCGAAGGACTCCACCGGGTGCGAGAGCAGCCGGGCCTCCAGCGTGTACGTCGCCCCGTGCGCCAGCACCCCGTCCGCGGCCACCGGGGCCTCGGCCAGGGGGACCGTCTCGCGGTACGCGGTGGCGTGGCGCAGCCGGTCGAAGAACTTCTGCCCGGAGGCGGGGTAGTGCGCGGTGACGGGGTGCGGGACCTGGTCGAGGTTGATCCGCTGGATCACCCCGGCGAGGCCGAGGCTGTGGTCACCGTGGAAGTGCGTGACGCAGATCCGGTTGATGTCGTGCGCGGCGACCCCGGCCCGGAGCATCTGGCGCTGTGTGCCCTCGCCCGGGTCGAAGAGGATGCCCTCGCCGTCCCAGCGCAGCAGGTAGCCGTTGTGATTGCGGTGGCGGGTGGGCACCTGACTGGCGGTGCCCAGCACCACGAACTCCCGTACGGACACGGCTATCCCGGGGGCCATTCGAGGCCGCGGCCGCCGAGGACGTGGGCGTGCGCGTGGAAGACGGTCTGGCCGGCCCCCGCGCCCGTGTTGAACACGACCCGGTAGCCGGAACCGTCGACCTTCTCCTGCGCGGCGACCTCTCCGGCGGCGCGCAGCACATCACCGGCGATGGCCGGCTCGGCGGCGGCGAGGGAGGCGGCGTCCGGGTAGTGGACCTTGGGGACGACGAGGACGTGCGTCGGCGCCTTGGGGCTTATGTCCCGGAAGGCGAGGGTCGTCTCGGTCTCGTGGACGACGGTCGAGGGGATCTCACCCTTGACGATCTTGCAGAACAGGCAGTCAGCCTGAGATTCCCCGGCCATTGCGGCGCCTCCATAGCAGTGATCGACTCCCCGCATCGTAACGGCCCCGGCCCCGGAGACCGGCGCAGCCAACCCCAGCCCGGGGGGGCGAAGCCGGCGCAGCCGACCCCAGCCCGGGAGGGCGAAGCCTGCGCAGTCAAACCCTGCCCGCGGCGAACTCGGCGCAGCCAAACCCTCCCTGGGGGGCGAACTCGGCGCAGCCAAATCCAGCCTGCCCGGCGTTTGAGGGCCTGCCGGAGGCACCGCAGCCAATCCCAGCCTGCCCGGCGATTGAGGGCCCGCCGGAGGCCGAACCCAGGGACCGCCGAACGAAACCTGAGCCGCCGGTGCCCGGCCATGCCTCCGGCGGCGCCTCAAACGCCGGCGAGGCTGGATGCGCCCCGGCCCGGAGTCGGCGCAGCCAAGGCCAAACCCGGCCCGCCCGGCGGCAAGGGCGTGGGGTCAGGACCAGCGGCCGGTGCGGGAGAGGAGGACGGCCACGGCGGCGGTGCCTGCGGTGGAGGTGCGCAGGACGGACCGCCCCAGGCGGTACGGCCGGGCCCCCGCCTCCGCGAACACGGCGAGTTCGTCAGGTGAGACCCCGCCCTCGGGCCCGACCACGACCACGATCGACCCCGTCGAGGGCAGTTCGGCGCTCGCCAGCGCCAGCGACGCCGTGTCGCGGTCCTCGTGCAGGACCACCCCCAGGTCCGCCCCCGCGAGCAGCGCGGCGACCTGCTTGGTGGACATGGCCTCGGCGACCTCCGGGAACCGGACCCGGCGGGACTGCTTCCCGGCCTCGCGCGCGGTCGTCCGCCATTTCCCGAGCGCCTTCGCCCCCCGCTCCCCGCGCCACTGCGTGATGCACCGCGAGGCCTGCCACGGCACGACCGCGTCGACCCCGGTCTCGGTCATCGTCTCGACGGCCAGCTCGCCCCGGTCCCCCTTCGGCAGCGCCTGGACCACGGTGATCCGTACGTCCGCGGGCGGCTCCTCGTGCACCGAGTCGACCGCGACCACCAGCCGGTCCTTGCCCTCTGCCGCCTTGACCACGGCTTCGGCCCAGCGCCCGCGGCCGTCCGCGAGGACCAACGCCTCGCCGGGGCCCAGTCGCTTCACGGACACGGCGTGGCGGCCCTCGGGGCCGTCCAGGACGAACTCCGGCCCCGCGGGGACCTCTTCGACCACGAACACGGGGGCGGTCATGACGCACTCCTCATTTTCAGCATCTGCAACGCGCTCTGCGCTTCGGCCAGTTCGGCCGCCAGTACTTCCACCAGCTGCGCGGCGGGCAGCGGCCGGGCCAGCCGGTGGCCCTGTCCGGCCCACAGGGCCATGCCCTGCGGGTCCCCGGCGGCCGCCGCGGCCTTGCGCAGGCCGGAGGTGATGTGGTGGACCTGGGGGTAGGCGGCGGGCGCGTACGGCCCGTGCTCCCGCATGAACCGGTTGACCAGCCCGCGGGCCGGGCGCCCGGAGAAGGCCCGGGTGAGTTCCGTGTGCGCGAACAGCGGGTCGGTCAGGGCCTTCTTGTGCAGCGGGTCGGCGCCGGACTCGGGGCAGGCCAGGAAGGCCGTGCCGAGCTGCGCGGCCTCGGCGCCCGCCGCGAGCACGGCGGCGATCTGCGAGCCCCGCATGAGGCCGCCCGCCGCGACGATCGGGAGCGCGACCGCTTCCCGTACCTGCGCGACCAGTGCCAGCAGGCCGACGCCCGCCGTGCCGTCGGTGTGCGGGTCGTCGCGGTGGGTGCCCTGGTGGCCGCCCGCTTCGATGCCCTGGACGCAGACGGAGTCGGCGCCGGCGCTCTGCGCGGTACGGGCCTCCTCGACGGAGGTCACGGTGACGACGGTGCGGGTGCCGCCCCGGCGCAGGGCGGTGAGCACCTCGGCCGGGGGGCAGCCGAAGGTGAAGGAGACCACGGGGACCGGGTCTTCGAGGAGGATGGCGAGTTTGGCGTCGTAGCCGTCGTCGCAGGTGCCGACGGTGTCCTCGGGGGCGATCGAGACCGCGTACCAGCTCGCCTCGCCCGCGAGCTGTCCCCGGTAGGCCTCGACGGCGGCGGGGTCGGCCGAAGTGGTCTGCGGTACGAAGAGGTTGACGCCGAAGGGGCGGCGGGTCAGCCCGCGCAGCCGTTTGATCTCCTGGTACATGCCGTCGGCGGTTTTGTATCCGCCGGCCAGGAAGCCCAGTCCGCCCGCCTCGCACACGGCGGCGGCCAGGGGCGGACAGGATCCGCCGCCCGCCATGGGGGCCTGCACGATCGGGTACTGGTGAAGACCGTTCGGTGCGGAGGACATGCCCAGCATCGTGCCATGTCCCCCGCACCAGACCGAATCGTGCAATTCGCCTGGCATAGTCCGGTTCCCCGGTACGCCCGACGCCCGCTGGGGGCGTCTTCCGGCGGGGCCGTCAGCGCCCGTTGAAGGCGTCCTTCAGCCGGCTGAACAGGCCCTGCTGCCCGGGCTGGAACTGGCCGGTGGGCCGCTCCTCGCCACGCAGTTTCGCCAGCTGGCGCAGCAGGTCCTCCTGCTGCGCGTCCAGCTTGTTCGGGGTCATGACCTCGACGTGGACGATCAGGTCGCCCCGGCCGCCGCCGCGCAGGTGCGTGACGCCGCGGCCGTGCAGCGGGATGGACTGGCCCGACTGGGTGCCGGGGCGGATGTCCACCTCTTCCATGCCGTCGAGGGTCTCCAGCGGGCACTTCGTGCCGAGGGAGGCCGCCGTCATCGGGATGGTGACCGTGCAGTGCAGGTCGTCGCCGCGCCGCTGGAAGGTCGAGTGCGGCAGCTCGTGGATCTCGACGTACAGGTCGCCGGCGGGGCCGCCGCCGGGGCCGACCTCGCCTTCGCCCGCGAGCTGGATGCGGGTGCCGTTCTCGACACCCGCCGGGATCTTGACCGTGAGGGTGCGGCGGGAGCGGACCCGGCCGTCGCCCGCGCACTCGGGGCACGGGGTGGGGACCACGGTGCCGAAGCCCTGGCACTGCGGGCAGGGGCGCGAGGTCATGACCTGGCCCAGGAAGGACCGGGTGACCTGCGAGACCTCGCCGCGGCCGCGGCACATGTCACACGTCTGCGCCGAGGTGCCGGGGGCGGCACCCTCGCCGGAGCAGGTGGTGCAGACGATGGCCGTGTCGACCTGGAGGTCCTTGGTCGTCCCGAAGGCCGCCTCGTCGAGTTCCAGGTCGAGGCGGATCATGGCGTCCTGGCCCCGGCGGGTCCGCGAGCGCGGTCCGCGCTGCGAGGCCTGCCCGAAGAAGGCGTCCATGATGTCCGAGAAGTTGCCGAAGCCACCGGCTCCGAACCCGCCCGCGCCACCGCCGCCCGAGGAGGACAGCGGGTCGCCGCCGAGGTCGTAGACCTGCTTCTTCTGCGGGTCCGAGAGCACCTCGTAGGCCGCGTTGATCTCCTTGAAGCGCTCTTGCGTCTTCGGGTCCGGATTCACATCCGGGTGGAGTTCACGCGCGAGGCGCCGGAAGGCCTTCTTGATCTCGTCCTGGGATGCGTCGCGGCGCACGCCGAGTACGGCGTAGTAGTCCGTGGCCACTTACGACTCCGCCAGGATCTGTCCGACGTAACGTGCCACTGCGCGTACCGCTCCCATCGTTCCGGGGTAGTCCATGCGGGTCGGTCCGACCACGCCGAGTTTGGCGACTGCTTCGCCGCCCGAACCGTAACCGACCGAGACGACCGACGTGGAGTTCAGTCCCTCGTAGGCGTTCTCGTGCCCGATCCGTACGGCCATTCCCGACTCGTTCGCCTCGCCCAGCAGCTTGAGGAGCACGACCTGCTCCTCCAGCGCTTCGAGCACCGGCCTGATCGTCAGGGGGAAATCGTGTCCGAAGCGGGTGAGATTGGCGGTTCCGCCGATCATCAGCCGTTCTTCGGCGTCCTCCACGAGGGTTTCGAGGAGGGTCGCGAGGACGGTGGAGACCGTCGCCCGGTCATCGGTCTCGAAGGACTCGGGGAGGTCCTGCACCAGCGGCGGCACATCGGTGAACCGGCGGCCGACGACCCGGCTGTTGAGCCGTGCCCGCAGGTCGGCCAGCGAGGTCTCCCCGAAGGGCGTCTGGCAGTCGATGAGCCGCTGCTCGACCCGTCCGGTGTCCGTGATCAGTACGAGCATCAGGCGGGCCGGGGCCAGCGACAGCAGCTCGACGTGGCGGACGGTGGAACGGGTCAGGCTCGGGTACTGGACGACGGCGACCTGCCGGGTGAGCTGCGCGAGCAGCCGCACCGTACGGCCGACCACGTCGTCGAGGTCGACGGCGCCGTCGAGGAAGTTCTGGATGGCCCGCCGCTCGGGCGACGACAGCGGTTTGACCCCCGCGAGCTTGTCGACGAAGAGGCGGTAGCCCTTGTCCGTGGGGATGCGCCCCGCGCTGGTGTGGGGCTGGGCGATGTAGCCCTCTTCCTCCAGCACGGCCATGTCGTTGCGCACGGTGGCGGGCGAGACGCCGAGCCGGTGCCGCTCGGTGAGCGCCTTGGAGCCGACCGGCTCCTCCGTCCCGACGTAGTCCTGGACGATGGCGCGGAGCACTTCGAGTCTGCGTTCGCTGAGCATCGCGCACACCTCCATCTGTGATGCCTGTTCCTGGTGCTGCCTGGCCGTCGTGGCGAGTGCCGCTGGCACTCGCGGTCGGTGAGTGCCAGAGATCCCCCGGTCAGTGTACGGCGGGTACGTACGGCGTTAGCAAGGGCGGCCCGTCGCGGCCCGTCAAGGTACCGCGCGGCGAGCGGCCGCTCGACTAGCGTCGCCTCATGGACGTGAGTTGGGAAGACGCGGGCTGGGAACGGCTGACCGGGCGGACCGGACGGCTGCGGCTGCCGGTGTGGGACTGCACCGCGGGGCTGGTGGTGGGTGATGACGCGGTCCTCCTGATCGACCCGGGTTCGTCCCTGCCGGAGGGGTCCCGGCTGCGGGTGGCGGCGGAGCACATGACGGGCCGGCGGGTGACGCATCTCGCATTCACGCACGGCCATTTCGATCACGTCCTGGGCTCCTCGGCCTTCCCGGAGGCCGAGGTGTACGGCGCCGTGGGCCTGGACGCACTGCTGACCGCGGACCGCGACGAGCTGCGCGAGGACGCCGTGCGGCAGGGGCTGGCGCGGGCCGAGGCGGCCGAGGCGGCGGAGCGGATGGTGGTCCCGCGGCACCTGGTGTCGGGCGAGTGGACCCTGGAACTGGGCGGGGTCCAGGTGCTGCTGGCCAACGTCGGCCCCGGGCACAGCGGGCACGACCTGGCGGTGTGCGTGCCGGGCGAGCGGGAGGTGGTCTTCTGCGGGGACCTGGTCGAGGAGTCCGGGGAGCCGCAGGCGGGCCCGGACGCGATGCCCGAGCGGTGGCCCGAGGCCGTGGACCGGCTGCTGTCCCTGGGCGGGGACGACGCGCTGTACGTGCCCGGTCACGGAGCGGTGGTCGACGCGGCCTTCGTGCGTGCGCAACGCGACACACTGGCCCAGCGGTACGGCGTGTCGCGTGCGCGCGGCCGCGGGGCCTCCTAGCGTCGGCCGGATGCGTGAGTACTCGCCCGACCTGACCCCCGCGTGGAAGCGCCCCCGCCCCGTCCCCGAGGTCCCCGCGGACCCGGACCTGGTGGTCGAGGAGGCCGGTACGGGCTTCTGCGGGGCCGTCGTCGGCTGCGAGGCGGGCACGGTGACCCTGGAGGACCGCTTCGGCAAGCGGCGGGTCTTCCCGATGGAACCGCGCGGCTTCCTGCTGGACGGGGCCGTGGTGACCCTGGTGCGGCCTTCCCGGGCCCCCGCGGGCCCCGCGCGCACGGCCTCGGGCTCGATCGCGGTCCCGGGCGCGCGGGCCCGCGTGGCGCGGGCGGGCCGGATCTACGTCGAGGGGCGCCACGACGCCGAACTCGTCGAGCGGGTCTGGGGCGACGACCTGCGCATCGAGGGCGTGGTGGTGGAGTACCTGGAGGGCATCGACGACCTCCCGGCGATCGTGGCGGACTTCGCCCCGGGCCCCGACGCCCGCCTGGGCGTCCTGGTCGACCACCTGGTCCCCGGCTCGAAGGAATCCCGCATCGCGGCCGCGGTGACCTCACCGGACGTCCTGATCGCGGGCCACCCGTACATCGACGTCTGGCAGGCCGTGAAACCGTCCGCCCTCGCCATCCCGGCCTGGCCGGTGATCCCCCGGGGCCAGGACTGGAAGACGGGCATCTGCCGAGCCCTCGGCTGGCCGGACAACACGGGCGCCGCCTGGCAGCACATCCTCTCCCGCGTCCACACCTACCAGGACCTGGAACCCGCCCTCCTGGGCCGCGTGGAAGAACTGATCGACTTCGTCACAGCCCCCTGATCCCGCCCAATCCAGCCCTGCCGACGCCGGGGCACCCCCACCCCGGCGTGCCGACGTCCCTGGCGCGCCACCTCCAGCCTCGCCGGCGTTTGAGGCGCCCCCACCCAGGCCCGCCGACGCCCGGGACGCGCCCACATTGCCAGCCCCGCCGGCGTTTGAGGCGCCCCCGGAGGGCAGGTGCGGCCGCACCTGACGTCGGACCTCAGCGGTAACCGGGGGGCCTGGGGTCGGCGGGCTGGTGCCGCTCGGCCGGCCCTCCGGGGGCGCCTCAAACGCCGGCGAGGCTGGATTTGCGGCACCCAGCGTCGGCAGCGCCGGGTCGGGTCAGTCGACCAGGTCGCGGACCACCGCGTCGGCCAGGAGGCGGCCGCGGAGGGTCAGGACGGCCCGGCCGGCCGCGTAGGGGCCCGCTTCCAGCAGCCCGTCCGCCAGGGCTCGACGGGACGCCGCCAGCCCAGCCGCCGCGAGCAGCGCCAACGGCACGCCGTCCACCAGCCGCAGCTCCAGCAGGATCCGCTCGACCCTCCGGTCCTCGTCCGAGAGCAGCTCGCGCCCCGCGCCCGGTGAACGCCCCTCGGCCAGCGCGGCGGCATAGGCCCCGGGGTGCTTCACGTTCCACCACCGCACCCCGCCGACGTGCGAGTGCGCGCCGGGCCCGGCGCCCCACCAGTCCGCCCCGCGCCAGTACAGCTCGTTGTGCAGGCAGCGCCCGGCCTTGGTGGTGGCCCAGTTGGACACCTCGTACCAGTGGTACCCGGCCTCCGCCATGACCGAGTCCGCGATCAGGTAGCGGTCGGCGTGCACGTCGTCGTCCGTCATCGGGACCTCGCCCCGGCGGATCCGGCGCGCCAGCTGGGTGCCTTCCTCGACGATCAGGGCGTAGGCGCTGATGTGGTCCGGTCCGGCGCCGAGCGCGGCGGCGAGCGTGGCCCGCCAGTCGTCGTCGGATTCCCCGGGGGTGCCGTAGATGAGGTCGAGGTTGACGTGTTCGAAGCCGGCCGCCCGGGCTTCCGCGACGCACGCTTCGGGGCGGCCGGGGGTGTGGGTGCGGTCCAGGACCTTCAGGACGTGCTGTTTGGCGCTCTGCATGCCGAAGGAGACGCGGTTGAAGCCGCCGGCCCGCAGTTCGGCCAGGTACGCCGGGTCGACGGAGTCCGGGTTGGCCTCGGTGGTGATCTCGGCGTCCTCGGCGAGGCCGAATTCGTCCCGGATCGCCGCGAGCATCCGGACCAGGTCCGCGGCGGGCAGGAGCGTGGGCGTACCGCCGCCGACGAAGACCGTGCGGACGGCCCGCGGGTCGTCGCCGAGCACCTTGCGGGCGAGGCGGACCTCGTCGATGAGGGTGTCGGCGTAGTTCTCGCGGGAGGCCAGCACTCCGCCGGTGCCGCGCAGCTCGGTGGCGGTGTAGGTGTTGAAGTCGCAGTAGCCGCAGCGCGTGGCGCAGTAGGGGACGTGCAGGTAGAACCCGAGCGGCCGGTCCGCCGCACCCGCCAGGGCGTGCGACGGCAGCGAGCCGTCTTCGGGCATGGGTTCCCCGTCGGGGAGGGCGGAAGGCATGACCCCATTGTCCCGCACGCCGACCCCGTCCGGGTTCGGCGTGCGGGAGCACGGCCGCCGCGGGGGTCAGGCCTCGTTCGAGCCCGCGTACATCTCGTCGATGAGCGCCTTGAACTCGCGCTCGACGACGGGCCGCTTCAGCTTGAGGCTGGGCGTGAGGTCGCCGTGCTCGACGTCGAGGTCGCGGGGCAGCAGGCGGAAGGTCTTGACCGTCTGCCAGCGCTGGAGGCCCTCGTTCAGGGTCTGTACGTACGTCTCGACCAGGCGGTTGGTCTCGGGCGCGGCCACGACCTCGGCGTACGTCTTGCCCTCCAGCCCGTTCTCGGCGGCCCAGCCGAGGATGGCGGGGCCGTCGAGGGCGATGAGCGCGGAGCAGAAGTTCCGGTCGGCGCCGTGGACGACGATGTTGGAGACGTAGGGGCAGATCGCCTTGAAGCGGCCTTCGACCTCGGCGGGGGCGACGTACTTCCCGCCCGAGGTCTTGATCAGGTCCTTCTTGCGGTCGGTGATGCGCAGGTAGCCGTCGGGGGACAGTTCGCCGATGTCGCCGGTGTGCAGCCAGCCGTCCGCTTCGAGCACCTCGGCGGTCTTGTCGGGCTGGTTGTGGTAGCCCTCCATGATCCCGGGGCCGCGCAGCAGGATCTCGCCGTCGTCGGCGATGCGGACCTCGGTGCCGGGGAGCGGCTTGCCGACGGTGCCGGTGCGGTAGGCCTCGCCGGGGTTGACGAAGCTGGCCGCGCTGGACTCCGTCAGGCCGTAGCCCTCCAGGATGTTGATGCCCGCGCCGGAGAAGAAGTAGCCGATCTCGGGGGCGAGGGCGGCGGAGCCGGAGACGGCGGCGCGCAGGTGGCCGCCGAAGGCGTCGCGGAGCTTGGAGTAGACGAGCGCGTCGGCCACGCGGTGCTTGGCGGCGAGGGCGAGGGGGGCCTTGGCCTGGCCGGTGCGGCGGAAGTTGTCCTGGGTGACCTGGGCGTATTCGCGGGCGACGGCGACCGACCACTTGAAGATCTTGTACTTGGCGCCGCCGCCGGCCCGGGCCTTGGCCGCGACTCCGTTGTAGACCTTCTCGAAGATGCGCGGGACGGCCGCCATGTAGGTCGGCTGGACGATCGGCAGGTTCTCGATGATCTTGTCGATCCGGCCGTCGACGGCGGTGACGTGGCCGACCTCGATCTGGCCGGAGGTCAGCACCTTGCCGAAGACGTGCGCGAGCGGCAGCCACAGGTACTGGACGTCGGAGGCGGAGATCATGCCGGTGGCCACGGTGGCCTTGGCCATGTACGACCAGTTGTCGTGCGGCAGCCGCACGCCCTTGGGGCGGCCCGTGGTGCCCGAGGTGTAGATGAGGGTGGCGAGCTGGTCGGCGGTGATCGCCGCGACCGCCTCCCGGACCGCCTCGGGGTGCTTGGCGAGGTGTTCGGCGCCGCGCGCTTCGAGGTCGGCGAGGGAGAGCACCCAGCCGTCGGGGTCCCCGTCGGCCGCGAGCGCGTCGGCCGTCTCCAGCACGATGACGTGCGCCAGGCCCGGGAGGTCGGCGCGGTGCGCGCGGGCCTTGGCGAGCTGGGCGGCGTTCTCGGCGATCAGCACCCGGCTGTCGGAGTCGGCGAGGATGAACGCCGACTCCTCGCCGTTGGTGCTCGGGTAGATGGTGGTGGTCGCGGCTCCGGCGCACATCACGCCGAGGTCGGCGAGGATCCACTCGACGCGGGTGCTGGAGGCGAGGGCGACGCGCTCCTCGGACCGCACCCCGAGGGCGATCAGGCCCGCGGCGATGGCGAAGACCCGTTCGGCCGCCTGGCCCCAGCTGAGCGACTTCCACTCGTCCGGTCCCTGGCCTGGGGCCGCGATGACCGGATAGCGGTAGGCCTCGCCGTTCGGAGTCGCGGCGACGCGCTCAAGGAAGAGGGCCGCCACGGTGGGCGGGCGGTTCTCGATCATGGTCTGTGTGTCGCTCACGACATCCTCCGGACCGGTCCACGCGGCAGGGCGTGAAGACGTGGGGACTGGCGGGTTTCTTGTGACTGGCGAGTAACCAACGAGCAGTGATCAGAGTAGATGGCCGCCCCACCTGTGCGTAAGGGCCGACGGGCGGCCGGTTCATAACGAAACGGGCCCCCGCGCGTGTGCGCGGGGGCCCGTTCCGGTGCCATGGGGCGAAGCGTGGGGCGGAGCCGCTTCTACTTCTTCTTGCCGCCGGAGTCGTCGCTGGACAGCACCGCGATGAAGGCCTCCTGGGGGACCTCCACGGAGCCGACCATCTTCATCCGCTTCTTGCCTTCCTTCTGCTTCTCCAGCAGCTTCCGCTTACGGGAGATGTCACCGCCGTAGCACTTGGCGAGGACGTCCTTGCGGATGGCGCGGATGGTCTCGCGGGCGATGACCCTGGATCCGATGGCGGCCTGGATCGGGATCTCGAAGGCCTGCCGCGGGATCAGCTCGCGCAGCTTGGCGACGAGGCGCACGCCGTAGGCGTAGGCGGCGTCCTTGTGGGTGACGGCCGAGAAGGCGTCGACCTTGTCGCCGTGCAGCAGGATGTCGACCTTGACCAGCCCGGAGGCCTGCTCGCCCGTGGGTTCGTAGTCGAGGGAGGCGTAACCGCGCGTCTTGGACTTCAGCTGGTCGAAGAAGTCGAAGACGATCTCCGCGAGCGGGAGCGTGTAGCGGATCTCGACCCGGTCCTCGGAGAGGTAGTCCATCCCGAGGAGGGTGCCGCGGCGCTGCTGGCACAGCTCCATGATCGCGCCGATGAACTCGGAGGGCGCGAGCAGGGTGGCCCGGACGACCGGCTCGAAGACGTCCTTGATCTTGCCTTCGGGGAACTCGCTCGGGTTGGTGACGGTGACCTCCTTGCCGTCCTCCAGGACGACGCGGTAGACCACGTTCGGCGCGGTGGCGATCAGGTCGAGGCCGAACTCGCGCTCCAGGCGCTCGCGCACCACGTCCAGGTGGAGCAGGCCGAGGAAGCCGACGCGGAAGCCGAAGCCGAGCGCGGCGGAGGTCTCCGGCTCGTAGACCAGCGCGGCGTCGTTGAGCTGGAGCTTGTCCAGCGCCTCGCGCAGGTCCGGGTAGTCCGAGCCGTCGAGCGGGTACAGACCGGAGAAGACCATCGGGCGCGGGTCCTTGTAGCCGCCGAGGGCCTCGGTCGCGCCGTCGTGCAGGCTGGTGATGGTGTCACCGACCTTGGACTGACGGACGTCCTTCACGCCGGTGATGATGTAGCCCACCTCGCCGACGCCGATGCCGTCGGCCGGGGTCATCTCCGGGGAGGAGACGCCGATCTCCAGCAGCTCGTGCGTGGCGCCGGTCGACATCATCCGGATGCGCTCGCGCTTGTTGAGCTGGCCGTCGACGACACGGACGTAGGTGACGACACCGCGGTACGAGTCGTAGACGGAGTCGAAGATCATCGCGCGGGCGGGGGCATCCTTGGGGCCGACCGGGGCCGGGACCGTGGCGACGATCTTGTCGAGCAGCACGTCCACGCCGAGACCGGTCTTCGCCGAGACGCGCAGGACGTCCTCGGGCTGGCAGCCGACCAGGTTCGCGAGTTCCTCGGCGAACTTCTCCGGCTGGGCGGCCGGCAGGTCGATCTTGTTCAGGACCGGCACGATCGCCAGGTCCTTCTCCATCGCCAGGTACAGGTTGGCGAGGGTCTGCGCCTCGATGCCCTGGGCGGCGTCCACGAGCAGGACCGTGCCCTCGCACGCGGCGAGGGAGCGGGACACCTCGTAGGTGAAGTCGACGTGCCCGGGGGTGTCGATCATGTTCAGGATGTGCGTGCTGCCCTGGCTGTCACCCGTGGTGGGCGCCCAGGGCAGGCGGACCGCCTGCGATTTGATCGTGATGCCGCGCTCACGCTCGATGTCCATGCGGTCGAGGTACTGGGCACGCATCTGCCGAGAGTCGACGACGCCGGTCAGCTGCAGCATCCGGTCGGCGAGGGTCGACTTGCCATGGTCGATGTGCGCGATGATGCAGAAATTGCGGATCAGCGCCGGGTCGGTACGGCTCGGCTCGGGCACGTGGCTAGGGATCGCGGGCACGCAGTGTCCTGATTCTCGGGTCGCAGTCGAAACGAAGGTCAGAGCGAAAGTCGGATCTCGTCGGAGCGAAGTCGGATCTATACGCAGACTCCCATGGTCCCATGGCCGGGGCAGTGCGGCCGGTTTGGGCCGGTCGGAGCGCGGCTGGTACCCTGGGCAGCTGTGTGTCGTCTGCCCTCTCAGCGGACGGCGCGCAATCCGAAGATCAAACTCTGAACCTGAAAAGGCTCTTTCGTGGCGAACATCAAGTCCCAGATCAAGCGGAACAAGACCAACGAGAAGGCGCGCCTGCGTAACAAGGCCGTCAAGTCGTCGCTCAAGACCGCGATCCGCAAGGCCCGCGAGGCCGCCGCCGCCGGTGACGTCGAGAAGGCCACCGTGGCTTCTCGCGCCGCTTCGCGTGCGCTCGACAAGGCTGTCTCGAAGGGTGTCATCCACAAGAACGCCGCCGCCAACAAGAAGTCGGCGCTGGCGCTCAAGGTCGCCACCCTGCAGGGCTGAGCTTTCTGATGTGAACGCCGGGACGGACCCAGCGGGCCCTCTCTCCCGCTCCTGACCGGCACCCCGCGCCGCACACGGCCTGCGTTCGCCACGCGGGTGCGGCGCACAAAGAAACACCAGGTCATAGGCCTAAAACGTACTGCCCGCCCGGATCCCCCCGGTGCGGGCAGTACGCATTTTGTACACGTGGATTGGATCAGACCTCCGCAGTACGGGCGAGCACTGCGGACCGGCGGCCGACCTCCAGAGCGTCGGCAACCTCGTCCAGACGGTCCGGGAACAGATGCCCGTAGACGTCGAGCGTCATGGCTGCCGACTTGTGGCCGAGCATCAGCTGGACCACCTTCACGTCGGCCCCGGCCGCGATGGCCAGTGACGCCGCAGTGTGCCTCAGCTTGTGCGGCGTGATCCCCAGGCCGGACAGGCCCGCCTCCTCCACCGCGGCATCGAACTCCGGCCGCCACGTCCCGTACCTCAGGTGCGTGCCATCTGCCCCCGCGAAGACGAGAGCGCTCGCAGCCCGGCCCTCCACAAGCGGCTTCACCAGCTCAACCAGCGACCGCAGCAGGGGAACGGACCGCTTCTCGTGGTTCTTCACCGGCCCGAGCTTCATCCCGCCCGTGACGCGGGTGTGGGCCTGCACGATCCGAAGCCGACGCTGCTCAAGCTGCAGGCGTCCGACCTTGAGGGCGGTGGCCTCGCTCCAGCGGATGCCGCAATAGCCCAGCACGAGGATCAGCGTCCGGTACTCTCCCGCCGCGTCCGCCAAGGCCGCCAGCTGCTCGTGGGTGAGATAGACGTGCTCGTCATCGTCCTCGGACTTGGCCAGCTCGTGACCGGCGAACGGATTCGCGTGCACCCTGCCAGCCTGCAAGGCCCTCTTCATCACCATGCTGGCGACCAGGTGCACCTTCTCCACCCGGGCCGCGCTGAGCACCTTGCCGCGCTTACCCGGCTGCTTGCCCAGCTCGGTCAGCCAGGCCGACACGTCTTCCCAGCGAATGGCGGCGACCTGCCACGTACCCCACTTCGGGATCACGTACAGGTCGAGCAGCTCCCGGTAGTCGTTCCGGGTCCGCTCCACCGGCTTCCGCAACGCGCCATGCCACTCCTCGGCCACCTCCGAGAACAGCGTCTTCCCCTGCTTCGGATCCCGGTACGAGCCCTTAGCGAGCCTGGCCGTCAGCGCGCCCACCTCGGCCTCCGCCTGAGGGAGCTTCTGGAAGGTGAGCGCCTTCCCCTTGTTGTCCGGCCCATACCAGCGGACCCGCCACCGGCCGGGGGGCTGGCGCTTGCTGCCCTTGCGTTTCGCGGCCTGCCAGTTCTCCATGGCCAGCTGGTAGTCCGCATGGGTCTCGCGGTCCTCGATCCAGACTCGCGCCATCAGCCCTCCTCGAAGGCTTCGGGATCCAGCTGCTTCAAGCGGTCCAGGCTGGCGCCGCCGATGGAGGCCAGGAATTCGTACTTCTGCCGCACCTGTGCCAGCTGGTCCGGCGTCCGCTCACCACGCAGGATGAGGTAGTTCGGTTCCCTCAGCCACTGGGGCAGTCCGTACAGCTGGTGCTCCATCTGCTGCGTCTGCTCAAATCCCTCCTTGAGCAAGAGGGGCCTACGCCCCTGAGCCCAGGCCCAGGCATCCGAGGCAGGCATCGAGCCCCCTCCGGTGACCTCCACTGTGTCCTTGGGAGAAGGCGTCAGCGGCAGCAGCAGCGCCGAGGGAGAAACGCCGAAGACGACAGCCAACGCGGACAGATCATCAACGGTCACCTGCCGCTCTTGGCGCTCGATCTTCGCCACAGCCGACGGAGCGATAGGCCTGCCAACCTTCTCCAGAGCGGCGGACAGGCTGTAGATGGATAGACCTCTCAGCTCGCGCACGCGGCGAACGTTCGCGGCGACGTTCGCGGCAGTAGATCCGTACTGGGTGGCGGCCCGGGGCCGGCGCGTCTCGCTCATGGTCCACAGACTAGGCGGCGGGGGTGTCCATTTCACGCTGTGAGGTGTTACCTTCATCTCTGTCACGTGTCGACTCTACACATTTCAGTGTCGAGAGTGAACACCAGTGAGGAGGTATTCATGACCACCAAAACGGTGGCCGCAGCGATCAAGAAGGCCATCCGCGACGAGCTACTCAGCCCGCGGCAGGTCGAATCGGAGTACGGGTTCAGCGTGCAGACCCTCGCCAACTGGCGGTGGACGGAGCAAGGGCCGGACTACATCAAGACCAGTCCCGGCCGCGGCGGACGGATCCGATACAAGCGCTCCGCGATCGAACGGTGGCTCGACGAGCGCACCGTGAGCGGAGGCGCCGCAGCATGAACCGGAACGCGAAGGACCCCCGGCAGGGCCTAACTGCCAGGGGTCCGGAAGTCTCCGCGGCTGGCGGTTCGACTACGTCCAGCCTCTCACAGGAGCAGGCCCCGCGTGTAGCGGGTCGGCTCGACACGTACAGGTCCCGGTCCCGGAAGTGGCACCGGCAGGTCAAGGTCGAGCGGTGCCCCGGATGCGGACACCCGCATCTGCACCGCGCACCTCTCCCGCTCGTTCGCTCCGTCCTCAAGACCGGCCCGTGCGGGCTCACTTACGTCGTGCAGCTGCGCGTCGAGGCGGTGACCGGGTGAGCGCATTCGCTCGCGTCACCGATGCTCTCGACGCGCACGGCAGCAAGGGCCGCGGCAACGCCTGGCAGTGCGTCGCCCACGAGGACCGTTCGCCGTCCCTGTCGGTCACCAACGGCGCCAAGGGCGTGGTCATCAACTGCCACGCCGGATGCGCGACCGAGGACGTCGTCAGCGCCCTCGGCCTGACCATGGCGGACCTGTTCGACGAGCCCCTGCAGAAGCGGGAACGTCCCCAGGTCGTCGCCGAGTACCCCTACGTCGACGAGCACGGCCAGGTCCTTCTCCTCGTGCGGCGCATCGAACCGGGCTACGACGGGGAGCGCAAGACGTTCCGGCAGTACCGGCCCGATGGGCAGCCGGGGGTGTCCGGCATCCGCCGAGTGCTCTACCGGCTCCCCGAAGTCCTCAAGGCGGTGAAGGCCGGCGGCCCCGTGTTCGTTGTCGAGGGCGAGAAGGACGTCGACAACCTGCGGGCCACCGGTGCCACTGCCACGTGCAACGTGGGAGGGGCGGGGAAGTGGAGCGACGACTACACCCGCTCCCTGGTCGGCGCCTCCGAGGTCATCGTCATCCGTGACCGCGACGAACCGGGCGCCAAGCACGCCGCGGCTGTCGTGGCGTCGGTCCAGGCGGCCGGGATCCCGGTCCGGGTGCTGGAGCCGGCGCGCGGTAAGGACGTCTCAGACCACCTTGCGGCGGGGCTCGGCTACCCGGATCTGCTCACCCCGGATTCGCATCCCACAAATCCCAAAATGCCGGTGCCGTCCCAGGGAGCGGGACCGGACCCGAGTTCTGGGATTTCTGGGACGCAGATCCTTGATGGCGGGTGGGACGAGCCGATCTCTCTGGCAGCGGCCCCGGTCCCGCCGTTCCCCGTCGCCTCCCTGGGGAGCCTCGGCGAGTTCGTCACCGCGGCGGCCGAGTCCCTGCAGGTGCCCGTCGACCTGGTCGCGTTCGCCGCTCTGGCGACCATCTCCACGGCGACGGGCGGCCGGCGGCGGGTGCAGGTGAAGTCCGATTGGCAGGAGTCGACGGCCCTGTACCTCGCGGCCCTGGCGGATTCCTCCGAGAAGAAGACGCCCGCCCTGAACGCCGCCGCGAACCCGCTCCGGGAGGTCGAGGAGGAGCTGATGGAGGCGGCTCGCCCCGACGTCGAGGCGACCGCCCAGGAAATCCGCATCACCACGGCCCGTATGACGAAGGCCGAGCAGAACGCCGCCAACTCCGACAGTGACAAGCGGCTGTCGGCTGAGGCGGATGCCGAAGCGGCCCGCGTGAAGCTCCTTGAGCTGGGCGACGCCCCGGAGCTGCCCCGGCTCCTGGTCCGCGACATCACCCTCGAAGCGCTCGCCAAGCGCATGTACGAGCAGGGAGGCCGGATCGGTTCCCTGGCTTCCGAGGGCGGCCTGTTCAAGGTCGCGGCGGGCCTGTACGGCAACAACGGCAAGGCCAATACCGATCTGCTGCTTGAGGCGTACACGGGAGGTCCGTACACCATCGACCGCACCGGCCGGGCGTCTTCTCGGATGTCACACACGTTCCTGGCCCTCGGCTTGATCGTGCAGCCCGGCATCATCTCCGGGCTGGAGAAGCAGAACCCCGAGTTCAGGCAGTCCGGTCTCCTGGGCCGCTTCCTGTACGCGAAGCCGGCACCCACGGAGACGGACACCTTCGACTCCCCGCCTATCCCCGTCCAGATCGCCAACGCCTACGACCACCGGATCCGGGACCTCATCAAGCAGGTGTGGGCCAGCCCCGACGTCCTGACGATCGAGCTGTCGGAACCGGCCCGGAAGGCGTTCGGGGAGTTCTACAACGCGTTCGCCAAGCGGCGGAAGCCCGGCGGGGACCTGCACGACCTCGCTGACTGGGCGGGCAAGCTGCGCGGCCAGCTCATCCGCGTAGCGGCCTGCCTCAGCCTTTACGAGGACCCCGGCGCCCGCGAGATCAGCCATCAGCGCATCACGGACGTCCTGGCGATGACCCCGTACTTCATCGCCCACGCCCGCGCCGTGTTCGACCTCATGGGCAAGAACCGCGAAGGAGCCGTCAAACCCCTCCGAGACGTCGTCGGCTGGCTCCGGAGCCGCAGCAACCCCGGGGACTCCTTCTCCGCCCGCGATGCCTGGCAGGCCCTTAAAGGCCGGGAG
This sequence comes from Streptomyces sp. NBC_00536, assembly GCF_036346295.1. Classification (NCBI taxonomy): domain Bacteria; kingdom Bacillati; phylum Actinomycetota; class Actinomycetes; order Kitasatosporales; family Streptomycetaceae; genus Streptomyces; species Streptomyces sp. NBC_00536. The sequence continues at coordinate 2,695,369 of NZ_CP107819.1, forward strand.
TGGGCCACGGAGATGGACGTCATGAACGACGTCCTTCTGCAGTTGGAGGAGTACGGCTGGCTGGCGCTGATTCCCCCACCCGATACCGCACGGCGCGGGCGCAAGCCCTCCCCTCGATTCGACGTACACCCCTACATCGCGACGGCCAAGGAGGCCCCGTGAACGTTGACGACATCGTGGCCGAGCGGATAGAGCAGGCACGCCGAAGAATGGCAGCCGATCGGTGGCGGCGTGCCGAACTCGCAGCGGCGCGGGAGCGCGGCCTGCAGGCCCGGCACGCCGCCAAGCTCAAGCGCCCTGAAGAGCGGGCGGCCACCCCCTGGCCATCTCTGTATGAGTACGCGCTGGCCCACCGATGCCCCGCCTGCCGGGCACCCATCGGCACTCCCTGTACGGCACCCAGGAAGCAGGCGGCAGCAGCAAGGAGGAACGGCCTGCGGTGCGAACTCGGCCTCGCCCCCTGCGACACCCGCAACGAGGAGATGCACGCGGCCCGCCACGACATCGGCCGACGGCACTACCGGCGCGACGTCGGCAACGCCCCCTGGCCTGAGGGCCGGATCCCCGGCCAGCGATACGACTCCCTCGACGGTGCCGCATGACCCGGTCGCGGCGGAAGATGACGCAGCTCTGCGACGCGTGCGGTACATCCGCCCGCCGCGGCCGGTACCGACAGTGCCCCAACGGCTGCGGGGCCCGGCTCCACACGCTCGCCACCGGGCCCTGCAGCGACGCCCACGCCCCCGTCTGCCCCAACCACCAGCCCCACCCACAAGCCACCGAAGGAGACCCCGCCATGACCCCTGAAGAGATCCGCTCCCGCCTCGACAGCAACGTCCGGCGCATCAACGCGCTGAAGAATCCCGGCGCCCGCGCCAAGCAGACGATGATCGCCCGCGCCTACATCGAGGCCCGCGAGGCGCTCAGCCAGCTGCGGGAGCAGGAGATCGAGCAGATCGGCCGCGAGCGCACCAGGCTCGACCGGAAGCTGTTCGGCACCAACGGGTTCAGCCCCGACCCGAACGCTGTCATCGCCCGCCGCGACGCCAACGACCGCGCTGCCAAGCTCGAGACGCCGGCCGAAGCCGCGCACGCCCTGCGACGAGCCGAGCGTGAAGGCGACCACATCATGGCCAAGGCCATCGCCGCCAAGGCAGCCGACTACTCCGGCGACCCGGTATGGGCACAGGTCGTGCACCAGTACGTGGCCGACAAGCCCGACGAAGCGGCCATCCTGCAGGCCATGCAGGACCTGCCCGACACCGACGACGGCGTGTGGCAGATCACCAAGGCCATCGAGTACAGCGCTCCCAAGCCCTCCGAACTGGGCGAGCAGCTGCCCGAGGGGCTTGCCGCGCTGCCCCTCGACGGCGACGCACCGACAGCTGCGTGAGCCCCGAACTTCGGCGTCAACGTCATCGACTTCGATCATCAGACGATCGATGAACGAGCAGTCGAACCGATGGTGCGGAACCGACTACTGCAAGCCGCACCAGCGCCGACGCCCCGACCGACACCCCAGCGGGCCCGGTCGGGGCACCCCCGCACCCACCCAGGGCCACCGGGCAGGGGGAGAGGCGGACCGAGGTCACACAGCGACTTCGGTTCGAGCAAGCAAGACGAAACAACATCGAAAACCGTTCGAAGAGCGAAACGAAATCGATCAACGAAGCCGGAAGAACCTAAAGATCAACAGGCTGCGCCGGGAGGCGGCACCGCCGACCACGCGACCGACCGGAGCCGACGGCCGGAGGGGTGGGGGGATATCCCCCTGGGCGATCTTCCCGGATCGGAGCCGTGTACATGCCGTCTGTGGCCCCACGTCTGGGGCTTTTGGATCTTGAGCTAGGAGGAACGCCATGGCTGGTCGTGGACCTGCCCCGAAGGACCCCCGGCGCCGCGCCGGCCACCGCAAGGACGGCCACCAACAGACGGTGCTCCGCTTCGAGCTGGCCGAGGCGCCCGAACTGCCGCCGCTGCGGGCTCGCCAGGGCGACGAGATGGTCGAGGTGCCGTGGCCCGCGGCGACCCTGGAGTGGTGGGAGATGTGGAAGGCGTCCCCGCAGGCCGAGCACTTCACCTCGACCGACTGGTCGTTCCTGCGGGACACGGCCCTGGTGCACGCCCGGCACTGGAACGGAGAGTCGACGGCCGGCGCCGAGCTGCGCCTGAGGGTCGCCAAGTTCGGCGCCACTCCGGAAGACCGGGCCCGGCTGCGGATGCAGTTCGCCCAGGCCGACGAGGCCGACTCGAAGCGCCCGCCCGGCTCCTCCGCCGAGGAGCAGTTCGCCGACCTGAAGGTTCTGCCGGGGGGTGGGGCGGATGCCGTGGCGGGGGCCTAGGTACGAGGGGGAGCTTCCGACGCTGGGCTACCAGGTCATCAACTGGTTGCACACCTACCTGGCGGCCCCTGACCGTTCCGACTACGTGCCGTTCCGACTGACGCGGGAGCAGGCACAGTTCGTGCTGAACCTGTACGCGGTCGACCCGCGGACGGGCGAGCGCCGGTACCGCAGGGCGGTCCTGTCGCGGCCTAAGGGCTGGGGCAAGTCGCCGCTGCTGGCCGCCCTCACGTGTGCCGAGGCCCTGGCGGACGTCGTCCCTGACGGTTGGGACGCCAACGGTGAGCCGGTGGGCCGCCCGTGGGCCTCCCTGCGCACGCCGTGGCTGCAGCTGGCTGCCGTGTCCGAGGACCAGACGAAGAACGCGTGGGCGCCGCTGCTGGAGATGCTGCGGGAGGGCCCGGCACTGGACGAGTACCCGGGCATCGAGCCGCTGGACACCTTCGTGAACCTGCCGCAGGGCCGCATCGAGTTCGTGACGAGCGCGGCCACGTCTCGGGAGGGCAACCGGCCGGTGTGGTGTGTCCTGGACCAGACGGAGGAGTGGCGCGCATCGAACGGCGGGGTGAAGTTGGCGGCGACGTTGCGCCGGAACCTGGGCAAGACGGCCGGCACGTCGGTGGAGTCCCCCAATGCCTACATCCCGGGCGGCGGGAGCGTCGCGGAGTCCTCGGCCGAGTACTTCAAGCGGATCCGTGAGGGCCGCGCCCGGGACGAGGGCCTGCTGTACGACCACCGGGAAGCGCCCCCGGAAACTGACATGGCTGACAGGGACTCGCTGATGGCCGGTCTGCTCCACGCCTACGGCGATTCCGCGGCGCAGGCCGGCGGCTGGGTGAACCTGGACCGGATCGCCGCCGAGGTGTGGGACCCGGACACGGACCCGCAGGACGCCCGTCGCTTCTACCTCGGCCAGGTCACCCACGCGTCCGACAGTTGGATCACGCAGCCGGAATGGGCCGGGGTGGCTGACGTCGAGAAGGTGGTCGGCGAGCGGGAGGCGGTCGTGCTGGGCTTCGACGGTTCCCGTCGGCGTTCCCGGGGCGTCACGGACGCGACGGCCCTGGTGGGCTGCCGAGTCGCCGATGGGCATCTGTTCTTGCTGGGCTGCTGGGAACAGCCTGACGGTCCTGAAGGCGAGAACTGGCAGGTCCCAGTCGTCGAGGTGCTTGCGGCCGTCGAGGACGCCTTCAAGCGCTACCGGGTGGTGGGCATGTACGCCGACCCCGCGAAGTGGGAGTCGCACGTGGCGACCTGGGAGGCGAAGCACGGGCGCCGGCTGAAGGTGAAGTCGACCCTGCAGCATCCCATCGAGTGGTGGATGACGGGTGGCCGCGCGCACCTGATCGTGCGGGCGCTGGAGAAGTTCCGCTCGTCGGTCGTCGAGGACGAGCTGACTCACGACGGGTCCAGCGTGCTCACGCGGCATGTGCTGAACTCGCGCCGCCGGCAGTCCCGCGTCGGTGCGCAGATCGCCAAGGAACATCCCGACTCGCCCCGGAAGATCGACGCTGCCGTGGCCGCGGTTCTCGCCTGGCAGTGCCGGGTCGACGCCCTGGCCAAGGGCCTCGGCAAGGAGAAGGCGGGAATGGGCCTACCCGGCAAGGGGCGCGTCATCGTCCTGCGCTGACCGACCGGATGGAAGGAGGGCTGCCATGGCCCACAACTGGGGCACGTCCAAGAGGTCCAGCCGACTGCCGGGGAACTGGCAGAAGATCCGGGCCCAGGTGCTCGACCGAGATCGGATCTGCCGCATCTGTGCTGTACGGCCGAGCACGATCGCGGACCACATTGAGGCGATGACCGATGATCACCGGCTGGAAGCGCTTCAGGGCGTCTGTGCGCCGTGCCACCGGGTGAAGACATCCGCCGAGGCCGCCGCGGCCCGCGCTGCCGCCCCCAAGCCGGGCCGCCGGCGCCCGCAGGAACCCCACCCGGGGCTGCTGTAGCCACCCGCTGCTTGCAGGCGCCCCAATCGTGACTTGAGACTCGGCCCGCCCGTACTCCGCCGCGATCACGGACATGGCCGGGAGCTAGTGGAGGTCGGCCGGGTCGTTGGCGGTGATGGGACGACACTTGGGGTCGCTGTGCCTGTGGGCGTGCTGGTCGGGGCGGACAGCCGAGGCCGAGTCGACGGGAATCGTCTCGTAGTCCGTGCCACGGATCGCCCGGTCGCAGCGGGAGCAGATCCGCATCAGGACCGCACCGGGCAGGCGTAGACCTCGAACGGCAAGCCGTACCCGTCCTGATGGACGATCACGGTGTCCCGCCATACGCGAGCGTCGGTCAGCGGCGCACCGCAGGCGACGCAGTTCCGCCCCTGGATCTGCTCCCAGGTCAGGGCGTCCACCTGCGGCACGGGTGCGTCCTGGCAGTGGACAGCCGCAGCGGGCAGGTTGCGCTGCTCCCGGCATGGCGCGCACGCGTACAGGGGCTTGGGAGGGCCGGAGGTCGACTCGCCCCACTGGACCGCCAGCGCCGTCTCGGAAGGCCCGTCGTGCCAGTTGCACCAGCCGCCGGGGAGGACGGGGAACTCCACCGGGTTCGCCTGCTGCTCCATCATGCAGTCAGGATCTTGTGACGCGGGGTACGCGCTCGATACCCGGACGGTAATCTCACTGTGGGATAGCTTCCCGTCCCAGCTGCGGAACCCCGGGGGCCGGCCGTGACCACACCGCTTGTACCGACGTCGCTGCCCGACTGGGCCTGGGAGCGGGCCGACGTCCGCGAAGCGCTCCGCGCCCGTGACATCGGAGCTGTGTTTCGTCACGTCCAGCAGTACAGCGGCGCCAGCCAGGCGCGCATCGCGGCCGCGGTCGGCATGACGCAGGCCCGCGTCAACGAGATCATCAACCGGCGCCGTGAAGTGTCCCGACTGGACGTGTACGAGCGGATCGCCGACGGCCTGAACATGCCGGACGACGCCCGGCACCTTCTCGGCCTGGCCGCCAGCCGCGAGAAGCGTTCCGGCGGCGCGGCGTTCGACCTGGCCGCGTTCCCCGAGGTGGTCCGCGTGTACTCCGCCCAGGCCGCGGCCCGCGCCGAGATCCAGCAGCAGACCCGGGCCGCGAAAGAGCTGGACATCCTTGCCGTCCGAGGGCTCGGTCTGATCGGTCTCAACGACTCCATGCTGCGCGCCCACCTCGGCCGCCCTGACGGGCGCCTGCGGGTCCGGGTTCTGCTGCTCGACCCCGAGGGGCCTGCCCTGGCCCAGCGCGCCGCGGAGATCGGGGAGTCGGCCGAGTCCCTGGCTGGCGGCGTGCGGCTTTCCGAGGCCCGCCTGCGGGAGTTGGCCGATGTGTGCGACGTCGAGGCGTACCGGTACGGCATGCTGCCGACGTGGCGCATCATCCGCACGGACAGCACGATGTTCGTCGGAGCCTTTGATGCGGGCTGGGAAGGGCATGAGAGCGCCACGTACAAGGTGATGGAGACCCCGCACGGGCCCCTGTACCGGGGGTTCCGGCGCATGTTCGAGGCGGTCATCGATGAGGCTGAGCGAACGGTCTGACGGAAGGGAGAACGTCACGTGATCGAGGCGGAACTGAAGGCGCGCGTCCACTCGCCGGAGACGGTCATGCGGGCGCTCGACGACCGGGCCACCGCCCGGACCGAGGTCTACCAGGACACGTACTACGACCGGCCGGGCGGCAGCCTTGAGAAGGCGGGCCAGGAACTGCGGGTGCGGACGGTCCACGGCGCGGAGGAGACGCGCACGGTGCTCACTTACAAGGGCACCGCGGTCGATGAGGAGTCCGGGTCGAAGCCGGAGCACGAGACCCGCGTCGAGGACGCCGAGGCGGTCCACGCGATGCTGCGCGGACTCGGGTACACGCCGTTCATCGCGTTCGAGAAGCGGTGCCGGAACTACGACCTGGAGGAGCGCGGCCGGCGGATGCTGGCCACGCTGGTCCGGGTCCCGGAGATCGACGGCACGTTCCTTGAGCTGGAGACGCTCGCCGACGAGGATGACCTGGCCGCGGCTCTCAACGACGTCCGGGCCGTACTCGGCGAGCTGGGCCTCGCCGACGGGGACCTGACCCGGGAGACCTACACGGGCGCCGTCGCCGCCCAGCGGGGCTCAAATCCCTGACATCGGCGCGACCTGCACTGACACCGGCTGACACTCAATCCGGGTGTCAGCGGGGGTGTCAGGGCCTGCTGGCGGCCCGTTTCCTTAGGCCAATGCGCGTGCGCGCGCGAGCTGACACCTGGCTGACACCCCCGCTGACACCCTTTGAGGTGTCAATCGGGCATAGCGGGTGTCAGTGGATGTAAGCGGACCTTGCTCGGGTCCTGCTCGGCCTGCTCGACTGCAGGTCAGCGTCTGCTCGCGGGCTGCTCGCGCCTGCTCGTGGATCTTCAGCGAGCAGCCCCGAGCCGACGCCGAGCAGGATCCGACCTGCGACGGAGCAAGCCGAGCAGAGTCCGAGCAGGGAACAAAAGGGCCGGAATCACCCCGGACACTGCCCCAATATGTCCCGGACATCCCCCCGGACAGCACCCGGACACAGGGCGCCCAGCCTGGACAGCGTCCAGGGATTGTCCGCCTTCCGTCCGGGGTGCATATCGGGATGTATCGGGTGCTGTCCGGGGAGTGTCCAGCCCGGTTCCACCCTAAATGTGCGGTTGTGGTCGTGGTCACGGTGGTCACGCAGGCCAGGGCGGTACGCCGCCGCTTGGTCACGCCCGGGGCGGCCAGGGACACGCAGGTCAGGGCTCGGCAGCTGCCCGGCAAGAACCTGGCTATGGACCGCGGGCGCCCGGTCGTTGCCGGGGTCTGCGGTGGACGCGTCCCGACCATTCTCCGCACTGCGGAGGGTGGTCACGGGGTGAGTACTCCTCACCTCATCCTGGGATCGCAGGAAATCCATCCGCCGGCCGGACGGAATCCTCACGGCCGGAAGGCTGACAGCGAAGCGAGTGCTGCTCACGTCGAGTCAGGGGCGTCGACAGTAGCGACACCCTGGCCTAGAGCTGCGTGGGGGTCCTGGCCCACCCAGGCTGGCGGCGCCGCTTACCGTCGGAGATCGCGACGGTATTCCGCGGGGCCGTTCACTCGTTCATTCACTCGTTCACCCGCCGGGCCGCGTGAACTCCTGCTGGCTCCTATGCGCGCACGTGCGCGTGCGCGAGAACCCTCGTCGGCGTCAAGGGCCCGGAGTGAACAGCTTGACCCGCCCGGCAAGTACCCGGCAGACACCCGGTTATGACCGGGTGCGAAGTGGCGGTACTTGGCGCGTCAGCTGACGTCACCGCCACCGTCAGAACCGCAGGTCGAATCCCAAATGACGACATCGCCCCGGGACACGCCGAAGCGCCCTGCCGTCCGCCCCCGGTTGCATCAGGGGCGGACGGCAGGGCGCCGTCAGTACCGGTACCAGTGCCGGTACTCAGTACCGGTGGCGACGCTCGGCGTCGATGGCAGCCAGGAGCCGACGGTACCGGGCCAGGCCGTCGCGGTACCGGTCGACCTCCGCCAGGTGGCTGTCCAGCCCGGCCAGGTCCAGCTCGACCCCGTCCTCCTTGAACTCCGACAGCTGCAGCCACACAGCCGCGGCGGACGGGGCGGTGGCGGTCGAGTGCAGCTGCAGCTCGGCACCCAACTGCGGATGGAAGACAGGCGTCGGGTGGCCGGCGCGGTCACGAGGCGGCATCACCTCAAGGAGGCTGCTCTTGTGGAAGCAGTCGTCGGCCCGGTCGTCCCAGTAGGCGTGATCGACCGTGCACCAGTCGGGGCAAGTGATCGTGGCGGTGGCGCCGCCGAGGGTCGGGCCGGTGTACGTCTTCATCGGATGTCCTCCGGGTTCACGCGGTTGGCGGCGATCCAGGCGGTCCGCTCCGCGTTGTAGGCGGCGAGGCGGGCGGCTTCGTAGCAGGGGGCGAAGCTGTCGATGCTGCCGTGGTCCTCGCAGCAGAGGACGCAGTAGGCGGGTCCGGTCAGCGGCTCGTCCACGCTGAACATCCACGCGTGGCCGTTCTTGTCGGCCGCCTTCGGCGTCGGGTCGATCCACTGGAGGGGGCGGCCCGGGGCGGTCGTGCGGACCAGGGCGGGCGGCAGGGGCATTTGCGATGCCACCTGCGGTGCAAGGGTCGGCATGCCGCTTACCGTCCGATCGTGTCGTCGAAGCACGAGCCGGTGCACGTCGCCCTGACGTGCTTGACCAGAGCGTTCCGGAACGCCGGGTCGTTCGTGAACCGCTCCTGCTGCTCGTTGAGGCGCTGGAGACGGTCGAGCCGCATCTGCGGGTACGCGCGGTCGATGGCCCGGTACTCGGCCTGCACCCGGTCACGGCACGGCCCCGCCGGCTCGTACTCCAGGAAGTCGATCAGCAGGTTCTGGTTCTCCCTGAGGCGGAAGGCGCCGTACATGCTCAGGTACAGCTCGACGGACTCCCGGATGTACTCCACCGACCAGCTGTCGGGGTTCTCGTCGGACGCGGTGGTGCAGGAGTCATCGAGGGCCACAGCCAGCATGTCGCGGGTGACCGCCAGGTGCAGGCCTACGACGGCGCGGGCTTCGTCTCCCGGCTCCGTGGCGCCGTACACGTCGGAAGGCTTGGTCGGCTGCGGGTACGTCGGGCGCGGAGCCTGCGTTCCGTCGGGCCGGGTGTAGAGAATGGTCATGGTTCCGCCTCCTGTGGCGTTGGACCGTGGGCCGGCCCGGGAGGCACCCCGGGCCGGCCGTTCTCGTCTTGCGGTGATCACTTGCGCGGTACCGCGAAGATCACGTTGCGGGTGCCCCCAAGGGCTCAGAGGCCCAGTGAATATTGGGCTCAAGGCCTTGGGAGGCTTGGGCGTAAAGGGCTCCGAGGCCTTGTGAGTATTGGGCGCGGAGCCCTACGGAGGATTGGGCCGGAGCCCTTTACCCCCTAGCCGGGAAGCGGGTCGCGCGACCCTTCCGCGGGCGCCTTCATTTGGATCGCACGCTGCACCGTTCCCGCCTCCGGGAAGGGCTGGATAGATCGGTAACGACCTGCGGTTCTCCCCTTGAGGAGAGGGGGAGGACTTGGGTCACACGCTGGGCGAACTCGCCGCCGCGCACGCGTCCCGCCACAGCTGGTTCTGCCGCACGTTCCGCAGCAGCAGCGCCACGACCGTCCACGGAAGGACAGCCCCCTTCGCCACGTTGCACGGCCCGCAGGCGAGCACCAGGTTCCGCTGCCGCCACGTCTTCCACAGCACCCGCGGCACGTAGTGGCGGGGCTCCATGCGGCCCAGCGCAGCGGCCTCCGTGGGCCTGCGAACGACCGCGGTCCCCATCACTCGGCACCGTCCTGGAGCGCCTGCAAGCGAGCCCGCAGCGGCAGCAGCCCGTACAGGGCGTGCGCGGTGATCGCGGCGGCCAGGTCGCCGAGGCTGGCCGGATCGAACTCCGGGTGCTCCCCGTCGATCTCCACCACGACCTTCACGTCCCGGCTCCCCGACTCGGCGAACGGGAACTGCGTCAGGTTCGCGGCCAGGAACTCGACCCGGCCGTGCCCGGGGATGTCCACGGCAGCGACGTGCCGCATTCCGTCGTGGCGGATCCCGGACCGGTGGTTGCCCGCCGGGTGCCCGACGACGCACCACGACGGCTCATCCAGGGTGACCGGCCCGTGGTCGAGGGTCTCGACCGTGACCGTGCGGGAAGCACTCATGACTGGCCGCCCTTCACGCGCATCGCCACGGGCCAGTCGCTGATGTCCACGTAGTGCCAGGCTGCCAGGAGGCCCCGGACCACCAGGTCGTGTTCCAGCTGACCCAGGCCCTCGACGACGCGCACGGTCAGCGTCTCGTCGTCGGCGAGGATCCCGCCCATGAAGTCCCCGTCGTCCGCCACGTGCTCGATGGTGGCGCCGCAATCGGCCAGGACGGCTGGGAGGGGCTCCGTCAGGAAGTCCCAGCGGGAGAAGGTGAAGGTGCTCACGCGGGCACCCCCGGGAGAAGCGGGTTGATCTCGACCTCGAACGGAGTGGGCAGCGGGTCCAGGTCCATGCCGAGGGCCTGGCAGATCAGGTACCGCGGGAAGAAGTCCGCCTCGAAGGCGCCCAGGTTCGGCGAGAGCAGGAGCGTGATGCGACCACCACGGACCACGACCGCGCCGAAGAACGCCGGGTCGGTGATTTCGGAGGTCAGGATCCGGACCTCGTACTCGGCAAGCAGGGCCGCGAGGTCGGTGTCGAAGATGTAGTCGAAGGTCTTGTGGCCGGCGGGGACCCGCTCGGCGACCATCTGCATCCGCGTCGGCGCTACGGCCTTGACGACGGACGCTACGGTGTTGGACATGGTTCGACTCCCTGTAGTGAGGGGTTCGGATCACAGGCCCCGGACAGGCGTTGACGCGCCTACCGGGGCCGTCCTCGTTTCCGAGGCGACGTGTTTAGTTTGCACACGCCTATAGGTAAAGTCAACACTTGCCCAGGGAGGGCCGACCCCTCTCCCGTACACATCCAGTACACATGAGGGCAGGACACTCGGGGATAGAACGGGATAGCAGCAGAGGCAAAACCTGCAGGTCAGGGCCCCGTTCAGTCATTTAGGCAGGCGATCAAGGGACATCCAGCGCACACGGCCTGCGTTCGCCACGCGGGTGCGGCGCACACCAAGCAGTACGAGCGGTACCAGCAGTAGCCGAAGGCCCCGGCCGCCCCCCTTCCCCAGGGGAGCGGCCGGGGCCTTCGTGTGTCTGCGGCCTTCATGTGCCTCCCGAGCCCTCGGCGGGTGAGGGTCGGCCGGTGGGGGCTCAGCGGGCGGGCTGGCGGGGGCGGGCGGCGCGGGCCACCGCGACGACCGCCTTCTCCAGGGCGTACGCCGCGTCGTCGCCGCCGCCCTTGACGCCCGCGTCGGCCTGCGCGACGGCGCGCAGGGCCTCGGAGACGCCGTCCGCCGACCAGCCCCGCATCTGCTGCCGGACCCGGTCGATCTTCCACGGCGGCATGCCGAGGTCGCGGGCGAGGTCGCCGGGGCGGGCGCCCCGGGGGGCCGAGGCCAGTTTGCCGATGGCCCGCACCGCCTGGGCCAGCGCGCTGGTGATCAGCACCGGCGCGACCCCGGTGGACAGGGACCAGCGGAGGGCTTCGAGCGCCTCGGCCGCACGGCCCTCGACCGCGCGGTCCGCGACCGTGAAGCTGGAGGCCTCCGCCCGGCCGGTGTAGTAGCGGCCGACCACGGCCTCGTCGATGGTGCCCTCGACGTCCGCGCACAGCTGGGCCGCCGCGCTCGCCAGCTCCCGCAGGTCGCTGCCGATGGCATCGACCAGGGTCTGGCACGCCTCGGGCGTCGCCGACCGGCCGAGGGTCCGGAACTCGCCCCGTACGAACGAGAGCCGGTCCGCCGCCTTCGTCATCTTCGGGCAGGCGATCTCCCGGGCCCCCGCCTTGCGGGCCGCGTCCAGCAGGCCCTTGCCCTTGGCACCGCCCGCGTGGAGGAGGACGAGGACGATCTCCTCGTAGGGCGCGTCGAGGTACGCCTTGACTTCCTTGATCGTGTCCGCAGACAGGTCCTGCGCGTTGCGCACGACCAGGACCTTGCGCTCGGAGAAGAGCGAGGGGCTCGTCAGCTCGGCCAGCGTGCCGGGCTGGAGCTGCTCGGACGCGAGGTCGCGCACGTCGGTGTCGGCGTCGGCGGCCCGGGCGGCCGCCACCACCTCCCGCACCACGCGGTCGAGGAGCAGGTCCTCCTGGCCCACCGCGAGGGTGAGCGGGGCGAGCGGATCGTCGGTTGAGTTCTTCCTGGTGGCCATCGCCTCCAGCATCCCACGCCGCACCGACAGCGCCCCGCCCCGGATACCGGAGAATGATCCGGTGAACGTGCGCCATGTACTGGTCCTGCCCGACCGCGACGCCGCCGACGAGGTGGCCCGGGAGCTGGTCGACCGCTTCGGCCTGCCCGAGGAACCACAGCTGTTCCGCGACGCCCTGGCCGGCGAGGACGACGCCGAGGACGCCCAGTGGCTCGTGGTCGTGGAGGACCCGAAGGAACTCCTCGATCCCACGGCCCTGGACGACCTCGCCGCGGACCACGACGGCTGGCTCGAAGCCCCGTAGGACCACTCGCCCCCGGCTCCGGCGGCCCGTCCGGCCTGTCCGGCCCGTCCGGCCCGCTACGCCTTGTGGACGATCTGGACGTCGAGCTTGACCTGCACGCTCATCCCGATCGCCGCGATGCCGTGCGCCAGCATCGACTGCCAGTTCAGGGTGAAGTCCTCGCGGTGCAGTTCGACCGTGGCCCGGCAGGCCGCCCGGGTCTCGCCCTCCAGGCCCGTGCCCACCCCCAGGTACTGGGCGTCCAGGGTGACCGAGCGGCTGACGCCGTGCAGGGTCAGGGCTCCCGCCACGGCCCAGCGCGTGCCGCTGCGGTGGATGAACCGCTCGCTGTAGAACTCCACCGTCGGGTGGCGCTGCGCGTCCAGGAAGTCGGCCGAGCGCAGGTGGTCGTCGCGCAGCCGGACCCCGGTGTCGATGCTCGCCGCGTCCATGATCACGTGCATGGAGGAGTCCTCCATGCGGTCGGCTATCCGCACCGCCCCGGCGAAGGTGTTGAACCGGCCGTGGATCCGGGCCAGGCCGATGTGCCGGGCCGTGAAGCCGATGGAGGAGTGGGCGGGGTCGAGCTCCCAGTGCCCGGGCTTCGGCAGCAGCGGCGGCTCGATCGCGTCGAGCACGATCTCCCCCAGGCCCGGCTGCGCGCGGTCCCCGACGATCGTCGCCCCGTGGTACGGCGCGTACCCCTCGGCCGAGACCGCGATCCGGTACTCCCCCTCCGGAACCGCGGCGATGAATCCGCCGTAGGGGTCGGTCTCCCCGCTGACGATCCGTCGGCCGATCGGATCCGTTACCTCGAACCGGGCCTGACGGACCGGCTGGTGAACCGTGTCGAGCACCCGGCAGCTGAGCAGGCCCGCCATCGGCGGCAGCGTCAGCGTCGCGGATCCGGGTGGGCTGGAGCCCGCGCCCGTCTCCATACCCCGTCGGCGACTGAACATGGTTGATGCACCCCCGTGCGCTGTGTGGACTTGAGTCTTGAATCGGTCTGGCGAAAACGCATTCGATCATGCCGGTGGGTTGGGGGCAAACAGAACACTCGCACCCGGTATGGCCGCGTCGCCTCCGCCGCCGACCGGCTGGAAACACCCGTAGCCCCGGACCCGCTCCGGTGACCGCCACCGAACCGTCGGTATCGGTGCGCAGTACGGCCGCCCCCGCCGCCCGCAACCGCGCGAGCGTCTGCGCCGCCGGGTGACCGTAGCGGTTGCGGGCCCCGACCGGAACGATCGCGACACGGGGGCCGATCACCGCTTGCAGGGCGGGGTCCTGGTGCGCGGAACCGTGGTGGGCGACCTTCAGGACGTCCACGGGCCCCCAGCGCGGACGGTCCCTCAGCAGCTGCCGCTGAGCGGCCGGTTCGAGGTCACCGAGCAGGAGCAGCCGCAGCCCGGCGCTGTCGACCAGCAGGGCCACGCTCGCGTCGTTGGGGCTGTCGGGCGGCGGCCCCGCCCCCGGCCCGGCGGGCGGCGGCCAGAGCACCTCCCAGGACAGCGGGCCGATCCGGCGCCGCTCCCCCGTCCGGGCCACCTCCACCGCGATGCCCGCGGCGGCCGCGGTCCGCCGCACGAACGCGGCCTGGCCCGGTGGTTCGGCCAGCGTGGTGGTCTGGATCACCCCGACGGTCCGTCCGCGCAGCACGCCGGCCAGCCCGCCCACGTGGTCGGCGTGAAAATGTGTCAGAAGCAACAGCGGCACCCGCCGCACCCCCAGGGCCCGCAGACACGCGTCCACCGGTCCGGGATCCGGGCCGGTGTCCACGACCACCGCCGTCCCCGGCCCCGCGGACAGCACGCCCGCGTCCCCCTGGCCCACCGCGCACTGCACGTAGCGCCACCCGGGCGGCGGCCAGCCGGTGAGGGTCCGGATGAGCTGCGGGGGCCGCAGCAGGGCGAGGAGCAGGAGCAGGGCCGTCGCCGCGCAGGCCCAGCGGTACCGGCCCAGCCGCGCCGCCAGTCCCACGACGCCCAGGGTCACCGCCGCCAGCAGCAGGCCCCCGCCGATCCCGCCCGGCCAGGACAGCTCCGCCCCGGGCAGTTGCGCACCCGCCCGGGCCACGGCGGCGATCCACCCGGCGGGCACCCCCGCGCACCAGGCCAGCGCCCGCGCCGCGGCCATCCACACCGGGGCAACGGCGAGCGCGGCGAACCCCAGCACGGTCGCCGGACCGGCCGCCAGCTCGGCCAGCAGATTGCAGGGCACCGCCACCAGACTCACCCGGGCCGCGAGCACCGCCACCACCGGTGAGCACACCGCCTGCGCGGCCGCGGCGGCGCCCAGCGCCCCGGCGAGCCGATCCGGCACCCCGCGCCGCCGCAGGGCCCCGCTCCACCGCGGGGCCAGGGTCAGCAGGGCCCCGGTGGCCAGGACGGAGAGCAGGAAGCCGTAGCTCCGCGCCAGCCACGGGTCGAGGAGCACGAGCAGCACCACGGCCGCGGCCAGGGCCGGGATCAGGGACCTGCGCCGCCCGGTGGCGAGGGCGAGCAGGGTGACCGCACCGCAGGCGGCGGCCCGCAGCACGCTCGGCTCGGGCCGGCAGACCACCACGAAGGCCAGGGTCAGGACCGCCCCGCCCAGGGCCGTCCCCCGCAGCGAGAGTCCGAGCCGGGGTGCCAGCCCGCGCCGCTCGGCGTGCTGCGCGGTGCTCGCGGGGCCGATCAGCAGGAACAGGACGACGGTGAGGTTGGACCCGGACACCGCCAGCAGGTGCAGCAGGTCGGTGGCGCGGAAGGCGTCGTGCAGATCGGACGGCACCCGGGAGGTGTCCCCGACCACCAGCCCCGGCAGCAGGGCCCGCGCGTCGGGCGCGAGCCCGTCGGTGGCCGTGCGCAGCCCGGCCCGCAGCCGTCCCGCGAAGCGCTGGGCGAGGTCCGGGCCGCCGGTCACCGCGGGCGGGGCGTTCCCCACGGGCCGCAGCAGGGCCACCGCCCGCTCCCCATCGCGCGCCGGAGCCAGCCGGGCCGCGACCCGCAGCCGGGTCGAGGGCAGCAGCCCGTCCCACCCGGGGCGCCCCGCCATCACCAGCACGGGCGTGGCCACCCGGGTCCGGGTCCCGTCCGGGCCCGTCACCCCGGTCACCTCGGCGTCCAGGAGCAGCACGGGCGGCCCGGCTCCGGCCCTGGCCGGCCGTGGATCCGAGCCGACCGTCAGCTCCGCGGTGACCAGGGCGTGCTGCCGGGCGAGCCCGGCCACCGGACCGGCGCGGGCCGCGGCCCGGTCCAGCCCGGCCACCGCGGCTCCGGCGGCCGCGCAGAGCAGGACGGCCGCCACGGCGGTCCCGACCGCCCACCGGGGTTCACGGCGGCGGCACGCCACCAGGACGAGCACCCCCGCCCCCGCCGTCGCGAGCACCACCCCGGCGGCGGTCCGACCGGCCGGCGCGTCGAGGGCGAGCGCGGCCGCCGCCCAGGCGGCGAGCGCGGGCACCGCGAGCCGCAGGTCCACCGGCCCCTGAACAGGCGTCCCAGGCGGCCCCGGCGGCCGGTTCACGGCCGGACCAGGGCGCGCAGGTCGGCGAACCGCCGCTCACCGATGCCGCTGACCTGGCGGAGCTCCTCCACGGAGCGGAAACCGCCGCGCGCGGTGCGGTAGTCGACGATGTGCCGGGCCAGCACCGGGCCGACGCCGGGCAGGCCGTCCAGTTGCTCGACCGTGGCGGTGGCGAGGCTCACCGGGCCGGGGGCCGCGGCGGAAACCCCGCCCGGCCCCGGACCGGCCCCGCCCGCACCGCTCCCGCCCGCGGCGGGCTGCGCGGGGACGCCGACCAGCACCTGCTCGCCGTCCACCAGGATCCGCGCCCGGTTCAGCCCGGAGGTGTCCGTGCCCGGCCGGACGCCCCCGGCGGCCGCCAGCGCGTCCTCGACCCGGGCCCCGGCGGGCAGCCGCCGGATCCCCGGCTCCCGGACCTTGCCGCCGACATCGACGACGATCGGCGCACCACTGGACGGCGCCGCGGCCGGAGCAGCCGATGGAGCAGCCGCCCCGGTGGGTAACGGGGTCGCCACCGCCCCCGCCGGGGCCAGCGGCGGAGCCATGGCGGCGGGCGCGGTCACCGCCTCCGGCCCCGCCGACCAGTACTGCTGTCCGGCGAACCCCACGGCCGCGACCAGCACCACCGCGACGGCCCCCAGCGTCCGCGGCTCCAGCCCGCACCGCGTCTGCACCCACACCGGCATCCGCTCCCGCACCACGAGCGCCCACCCGCCGCGGGACGCCCGCGACTCCCCCTCCCCGGGCCCGCCGACGCCCCCACCGGGCGCAGGGCCGGGCGCAGGGCCGGGCGCAGGCCCAGGCGCGGCCACGGACACCTCCAGCGCCTCCGCCACCCCCGGTGGGTCCGGCGGGGCCTCCCTGACCCCGTCGGCGTTCAGCAGGGCCTCCGCGCGGCGGCGCAAGGCCGGGGAGGTCGGGGCGGGCGTGCGGCGGCCGGTCCGGTGGCGGGTTCGGCCGTCGGAGGCGCGGGAACGGCCCGGGCCACTGGTGGCTCCGGAGGACGGTGAGGTACGCGTACGAAGAGTCATGCCAGCGACGGTAGGGACGAATTCCCCGCCCCGTTCGGAGCCCTCGATTCCGGTGGACAGACCCTCCGTTGTGGAAAACTCCGTCACCCCTACGAGGGCCCGCGAGGAGTCAGCGCGGCGAAATGACCGCCGCCAGCAGCCCCGGCCCGGTGTGTGCGCCGATCACCGCACCGACCTCGCTGACGTGCAGCTCCACCAGGCCCGGAATCCGCTCGCGGAGCCGGTCCGCCAGCTTCTGGGCGCGCTCCGGGGCCGCGAGGTGGTGCACGGCCACGTCCACGGCGCCCGATCCGGCACGCTCCACCGCCAGCTCTTCCAGGCGGGCGATGGCCTTGGACGCCGTACGCACCTTCTCCAGCATCTCGATGCGCCCGCCCTCCAGCGTGAGCAGCGGTTTGACGGCGAGCGCCGAGCCCAGCAGGGCCTGGGCCGCGCCGATGCGGCCGCCGCGGCGCAGATAGTCGAGGGTGTCGACGTAGAAGTACGCCGACATGCCCGCCGCCCGCTTCTCGGCGGCGGCCACCGCCTCGTCGAGGGAGCCCTCCGCGTCGGCGACCTCGGCGGCGGCGAGGGCGCAGAAACCGAGGGCCATGGCCACCATCCCGGTGTCGACCACCCGGACCGGCACGGGGGCCGTCCGGGCCGCCACCACGGCGGCGTCGTAGGTCCCGGAGAACTCGGCGGAGAGGTGCAGGCTCACGATCGCGCGCGCACCGGCGTCCGCGGCGGCCTGGTAGGCCCGGACGAACTCCTCCGGGCTGGGCCGGGAGGTGGTGACCGAGCGGCGCTTCTGCAGGGCCAGGGCGAGGCTGCGGGCCGAGATTTCCGTGCCCTCTTCGAGGGCCTCGTCGCCGAGGACCACGGTCAGCGGCACGGCGGTGATTCCGTGCCGCGCCATCGCCTGTTGGGGCAGGTAGGCCGTGGAATCGGTGATGATCGCGACATGGCGGGACATGAGCCGGAGGGTACCGGCAGCGGGCGGAGTCCGGCAGCCCGGTCCACCACCGGCTCGTCCTGCCATGTCGCCCGGCGGCCGACCGAGGGTCCGCCGGCCGGCACCTCGCGGGGCCTGCCCAGCCCTCCCCGGGCCGAAACACGGGCGTAAGGGAACCACCGAGCGAGACCCCGGACCGGCACCGCCCGGAACGGATCGGCACCGCCCGGGACACGGAAGCCGAGCCCGCCCAGGACACGCCCCCACCCCGAGCCGGGGCCGAGCGGGGCTCAAGCTCCGCTCAGGTGGTCGTCTCCGGCCGCGCGGCCTTGTTCCACGGGTACGCGGTCCGCGCCGCGGCCTTCGGCAGCGCAGCCGCCGGGCCCGGGGCGGGAGCAGGGGCGGCTGCGGGCGGCGCGGCCGCCCACCCGGGCAGGTCCCCGGACCGGTCCCCCGACGGGTCCCCCACCAGGTCGTCCACCGACTCGCGGGACCAGTCCCGCAGCGCCCCCGACTCGACCTCGATCTGCGCCGACAGCACGCTCAGGTCGTCCTGCGCGAACCGGCGGGCCCGGTCGCGCGCGGCCCAGCGCAGGGAGTCCGCCGCCTGCGTGACCCGCTCGGCGCGCTCCCGCAGCTCCGGCAGCCGCTCCGCGATCCGCTTCTTGTCCGGTTCCTGCTCCAGCAGCTTGAGTTCGTCGTCCAGCTCGTGCCCGTGGGCGCTGAGCCGCTCGAACAGGCCGATCGACTCCTTGAGCGAGGCGTCCGTCTGCACGCCCTGGTAGAGGGCCTGCTGCGTGGACCTCATCGACATCCGCAGGTCCAGCCGCATCTGGGCGAGCGCACCGGCCACCCCGACCTGGCCGAAGCTGCGCGCCTTCAGGCTGGTGTCCTCGACGGTCCGGCGGGCCTGCGTGATCGTCCGGTCGACGCCGCGCTTGGCCGCCCCGACCACCTTCACGGTGACCCACGCACCCAACCCCAGGAAGGTGAACAGCACCATCAGGGCCATGATGATCAACGCGGCCTCCATGAGGTTCCCTTTCCCCTACGACTACGACTACGACTACGACTACGACCACGAAGGCGACTTCGACCACGACGTCTTCGTCCTCCCACCGTAAACGCCACGGGCAGGCCAGGGGTTCCAATCGAACCCCCAACCTGCCCGTACGGGATGACCCCTAGACCGCGCTCAGAACACTCTCAGAACGCGCTCCCGCGGCCTCAGATGACGATGTTCACCAGCTTCGGCGCACGCACGATCACCTTGCGGATCTCGGCCCCGCCCAGCGCCTCGACCACGCCCGCGTCGGTCACCGCCAGCTGCTCCAGGTCCGCGTCCGAGATCGTCGGCGGCACCTCCAGGCGGGCCTTGACCTTGCCCTTGACCTGCACGACGCAGGTCACGCTCTCGTCCACGACGTACGCCGGGTCGGCGACCGGGAAGTCCTGGTGGACGACCGACTCCGCGTGGCCCAGCCGGTGCCACAGCTCCTCCGCGACGTGCGGAGCCAGCGGCGCCACCAGCAGCACCAGCTGCTCGGCGACCGTGCGCTCCAGCGGGCGGCCGGCCTTGGTCAGGGCGTTGTTCAGCTCGGTGATCTTCGCGATGGCCGTGTTGAACCGCAGTCCGGCCAGGTCGCCGCCCACCCCGTCGATCGCCTTGTGCAGCGGACGCAGGGTGTCCTCGGCCGGCTCGGCGTCGACCACGGTGACCGTGCCCGTCTCCTCGTCGACGATGTTGCGCCACAGACGCTGCAGCAGCCGGTACTGGCCGACCACGGCCCGCGTGTCCCACGGACGCGAGACGTCCAGCGGACCCATCGCCATCTCGTACAGGCGCAGCGTGTCCGCGCCGTACTCCTCGCAGATCTCGTCCGGGGTGACGGCGTTCTTCAGGGACTTGCCCATCTTGCCGTGCTCGCGCTTGACGCGCTCGCCCTGGTAGAAGTAGCCGCCGTCGCGCTCCTCGACCTCGGCCGCCGGTACGTACACACCGCGCGAGTCGGTGTAGGCGTACGCCTGGATCATGCCCTGGTTGAACAGCTTGTGGAACGGCTCCGCCGAGGAGACGTGCCCCAGGTCGAACAGCACCTTCGACCAGAAGCGCGCGTACAGCAGGTGCAGCACCGCGTGCTCGGCGCCGCCGACGTACAGGTCGACGCCGCCGTGCGGCGCGCCCTCGCGCGGGCCCATCCAGTACTGCTCGATCGCCGGGTCGACCAGCGCCTCGGAGTTGTTCGGGTCCAGGTAGCGCAGCTCGTACCAGCAGGAACCGGCCCAGTTCGGCATGGTGTTGGTCTCGCGGCGGTACGAGCGCACTCCGCGCCCGTCGCCCAGGTCCAGCTCCACGTTGACCCACGCTTCGTTGCGCGACAGCGGGGTCTCCGGCTTGGAGGTCGCGTCGTCGGCCTCGAAGGTCCGCGGCGAGTAGTCCTCGACCTCGGGCAGTTCCAGCGGCAGCATCGACTCGGGCAGCGGGTGCGCGACGCCGTCCTCGTCGTAGACGATCGGGAAGGGCTCGCCCCAGTAGCGCTGGCGGCTGAACAGCCAGTCGCGCAGCCGGAAGTTGATGGTCCCCTCGCCGATGCCGCGTCCGGCCAGCCAGTCGGTGATCGCGGCCTTCGCCTCGACCACGCCCAGGCCGTCCAGGGAGACGCCCTCGCCGGTCGAGTTGACGATGGTGCCGTCGTACGAGGAGAAGGCGTCCTCCCACTCCAGCGGGTCCGCGTCGCGGTCGTCCGTGGGCGCGACGACGCAGCGCATCGGCAGCTCGAAGGCGCGCGCGAAGGCGAAGTCGCGGCTGTCGTGCGCCGGGACGGCCATGATCGCGCCGGTGCCGTAGCCCATCAGCACGTAGTCCGCGATGAAGACGGGGACCTGGTCGCCGCTGACCGGGTTGGTCGCGTACGCGCCGGTGAAGACACCGGTCTTGTCCTTGGCCTCCGCCTGCCGTTCGACGTCCGACTTCGAGGCGGCCTGCCTGCGGTACGCGTCCACGGCCTCGCCGGGGGTCGCGTTGCCGCCGGTCCACAGCTGGTGGGTGCCCTCGGGCCACTCGGCCGGGACGATCTTCCCGACCAGCTCGTGCTCGGGCGCCAGCACCATGTAGGTGGCGCCGAACAGCGTGTCGGGGCGGGTGGTGAAGACGGTGATGGCCTCGCCGTCGCCGACCGCGAAGTCGACGCGCGCGCCCTCGCTGCGGCCGATCCAGTTGCGCTGCTGCAGCTTGATGGCCTCGGGCCAGTCCAGCGCGTCCAGGTCGTCCAGCAGGCGGTCCGCGTAGGCGGTGATCCGCATGTTCCACTGGCTCAGCTTGGCCTTGAAGACGGGGAAGTTGCCGCGCTCGGACCGGCCGTCGGCGGTGACCTCCTCGTTGGCCAGTACGGTGCCCAGCCCGGGGCACCAGTTCACCGGCGCGTCCGAGGCGTACGCCAGCCGGTACTCGTTCAGTACGTCGGCACGCTCGCCGGCGGTCAGCGCGGCCCAGGGGCGGCCTCCGGGAACCTCACGGGAGCCGTCCTCGAAGGCGGCGACCAGCTCGGCGATCGGGCGGGCCGTCTTCGCCTCGGCGTCGTACCAGGAGTTGTAGATCTGCAGGAAGATCCACTGGGTCCACTTGTAGTAGTCCGGGTCGATCGTCTCGAAGGACCGGCGCTTGTCGTGGCCCAGGCCCAGGCGGCGCAGCTGGACCTTCATGTTCTCGATGTTCGCCTCGGTCGACACGCGCGGGTGCGTTCCGGTCTGCACGGCGTACTGCTCGGCCGGCAGGCCGAAGGCGTCGAAGCCCAGGGTGTGCAGGACGTTGTGGCCGGTCATCCGCTGGTGCCGGGCGTAGACGTCGGTGGCGATGTACCCCAGCGGGTGGCCGACGTGCAGGCCCGCGCCGGAGGGGTACGGGAACATGTCCATGATGAACTTCTTGGGGCGCGCGACCACGGCCGCGTCCCCGGCCAGGTCACCGGTCGGGTTGGGGGCCTCGTAGGTCCCCTCCGCGTCCCATACGTCCTGCCAGCGTGCCTCGATGTCGGCGGCCATGGCAGCCGTGTAGCGGTGCGCCTCGGCCGCCTCGGGGGCCGTGGTGTTCGTCTCGCTCATGTTTTCTGAAGCTCCATCGATCGTCTCTGCCGTCTCTGCCTGCCCAAACGAAAAAACCCCTCGCACAGGAGGGGGCGCCGCGCCGATGCCGACCGTTTCGAAGGTCGGCCCTGTTCAGCGCGGCTCGGTAAGCAGAAGGCGTACGGCACGCATGGCGTCAGGGTACCGCAGGGGCCCCGACGCCCGCTCGGCCGTGCCGCGGGGTGGGCACAACGAGAAGCGGGCCACCCGATCCGGGTGACCCGCTTCTCTTCACTGTGGAGCTATGGAGAATTGAACTCCAGACCTCCTGCATGCCATGCAGGCGCTCTACCAACTGAGCTATAGCCCCTTGCGGTACTGCTTCTGTACTGCTCTGCACTGCTTCTGTACTGCCCGCCGCCTCGGTGTTCCTCGCGGTTCCCCTTGGCGACGTCCCAAACATTACACGGTGATGGCCCTGGTCCAAAAATCGGTTCCGGCCGGGTCCCGGAGCCGCCCGGTCCACCCGCCCCAGGGCCGCGCTTCGCGCCCCGGGGTCACGCCCTCGCGAACTGGTAGAAGCGCTTGAGCGTGCAGTGTTCGTCGAGGAGCCGGCCGTAGATCGGCTCGCCTTCGAGTTCCCGGTACGTCTCGATCGGGTCGCCTTTTATGATCAGCGCCCGCGCGCATTCCTCGCACCAGTACTGGTAGTCGGGGTTGACCGGGTCCATGTCCCGCACGATCGGCGTGCCGTTGTTGCACCAGTCGCACCGGCGCCGGTGTGCACCCATCCGTCAGCGACTCCCTCCCGCCAGGGGCCGCCCTCTCCCCTCCGGCCGTCCGATTCTGCCATGCCGGTGGCGGCGGGGCAGCAGGGACAAAAGCAAGGATCCCGCCCCCTGTTGGGGACGGGATCCTGATTGTGGAGCTATGGAGAATTGAACTCCAGACCTCCTGCATGCCATGCAGGCGCTCTACCAACTGAGCTATAGCCCCGCTCTCCGCTGCGCTCCCCCCGTCTCCGGTGTTCTGCGCTGCGAACAAGAAGAACTCTAGCCTGCGATCCGCCGGAAAGTGAAATCCGGGCCGGTGGGCCGCCGGGACGCCTTCAGTGACGCCCTCGGGGGCACCCTCAGACGTCGTCGCCGAGGACTCAGACGTCGTCGCCGAGCACCGGTTCCGGGAGCGTGCCGGCGTTGTGCTCCAGCAGCCGCCAGCCCCGCGCGCCCTCACCGAGCACGGACCAGCAGCAGTTGGAGAGCCCGCCGAGGCCCTCCCAGTGGTACGGCTCCAGGCCGAGCAGACGGCCGATGGTGGTGCGGATGGTGCCGCCGTGGCTGACGACGACCAGGGTGCCGCCGTCGGAGAGCCGGTCCACGTGCTTGAGGACCACCGGGGCCGCCCGGTCGGCGACCTCCGTCTCCAGTTCGCCGCCACCGCGCCGTACGGGCTCGCCGCGCTTCCACGCCGCGTACTGCTCGCCGTACTTCCCGAGGATCTCCTCGTGCGTCAGGCCCTGCCAGGCGCCCGCATACGTCTCGCGCAGCGCCGCGTCGTGCTCGACGGACAGGCCCGTGACGGCGGCCAGCTCCGCGGCCGTCGCCGCGGCCCGATTGAGGTCGGAGGCGACGATGGCCTCCGGCTTCAGCGAGGCGAGCAGCCGGGCGGCGCGGCGCGCCTGCGCCACACCGTCCTCGGTCAGGTCGATGTCCGTGGAGCCCTGGAAGCGGCGCTCCAGGTTCCAGGCGGTCTGGCCGTGGCGCCACAGGACGACCTTGCGGCCCGCGTTCTTCCCGCCGTTGCCACCGCCACCGGTGCCGGCGCCCGTGCCGGTGTCGATCGTGCTCAGAACAGATCACCGTCCAGTTCGTCGTCGCCCTGCGCGGCACGCAGCGCGGCGTACTCCTCGGCCTTGCCCTTGGTGAGCTTGGCGTCCTCGGGCAGGTCGATCTCGGGGCAGTCCTTCCACAGGCGCTCCAGCGCGTAGAAGACCCGCTCCTCGCTGTGCTGGACGTGGACGACGATGTCGATGTAGTCGAGCAGGATCCAGCGGGCGTCGCGGTCGCCCTCGCGGCGCACCGGCTTGGCGCCCAGCTCCTTCTGGAGCTTCTCCTCGATCTCGTCGACGATCGACTTGACCTGGCGGTCGTTGGGCGCCGAAGCGAGGAGGAAGGCGTCGGTGATCGACAGCACATCGCTGACGTCGTACGCGATGATGTCGTGCGCGAGCCGGTCGGCCGCGGCCTGGGCGGCGGCGGTGATGAGCTCGATGGAGCGGTCCGTGGCGGTCACTGGCCATGCTTTCGGGTCGGCGGGCAGATCCTTACAAGGGTCTCATGTACCGCCGACACCGCCCGCGCCAAAGCCGTGGCGCGGGCGGAAACGCAGGTCAGGGGCGGTGCCCCCGGGGTGATGAAGGGTGATCGAGGGGGCTCAGGGGGCCTTGTAGTCCCTGCCCAGGGTGACCACGACGTCCGCGTTCACCGCGTTCTCGGCCTTCTTGACCACCGTTTCGGGCAGCCCCAGCGTCTTGGCCACATCGACCGCCTTCGCCCGCTGCGCGTCGTCCTGGTAGGTGATCTGCGAGGTGCTCTGGGGCGCCGCGGTCTTGCCGCCGTCCACGTAGCCGTAGCCGCCGTTGAGCAGGGCCGCCTTGGCCGCGAGCTGGGTCTTCTCGCTGCCGGTGGCGTCCCGCAGGCCGACCCGCAGGGCCGTGCCGGGCTTCGGGGCGGTCAGGGTGCCGCCCAGGACCTCCTTGATCACCGTCTTGTTCGCCTCCTCGGTCAGGGCGCCGTCGGCCTTCACCGGGAGCACGTCGGTGCGGTAGGCGCCGGTCTTGGCGTGCTCGGCCAGCTTGGCCAGGGAGCTGCCGAGGGCCTTCTCGTTCAGCGAGGGGTCCAGGATCTGGGCGAGCGTCTCCACGGTGACCGTGGCCGACGCCGGGTCGCTGGGCATCTTGCGCAGCACGGCGTAGAGGACCTTGCCGAAGCGCTCCAGCTGCTTGGCCTCCGGTTCGCCCTGCGCCCGGTAGGTGGCGTAGGCGACGGCCATGGGGCCGCTCAGGGTCTGCTTCTGGCCCTGGGCGACGGCGGGGGTCTTGGCCTTGTCGTCGGCGGGGACGGCTGCGTCCGTGTCCACCTCGATCCCGCTCTCCAGCTCGACGAGCCGCTCCAGGAAGGGGGTGTCGAGGCGCCAGGTGCCGCCGATGCGGGTGCCGAGCATGGTGTCGAGGGCCTCGCGGGTGCCGCCGAGACCGTCCTCTTCCACCGACTTGGCGAGGGGGGTGGAGGTGCCGTCGTCCTTGGGCACGGTGAGGGTGTTGGGGAGCAGGACGGTGGCGCCCCGCTGGGTGGTGACGTTGTCGACGAGCAGCGCGGTGGAGGTGCCGCCCCGCTTGGTGTTGTGCAGGTGGACGACGATCATGTCGCGCTTCTGCGGCCCGGCGGCGGCCGCGGCGCCCTTCGCCTTCGCCGGCCCGTCGAGGAAGGGCAGCTTGCCCGCGTACCAGAGGTATCCGAGCCCCCCGACGACGAAGAGCGCGAGGACGACGATCAGCGCGACCACCCGGTTCTTGCCCCGGCGGCGGGCCTCCTCGCGGCGTTCGGTCCGGCTCTCGGTGAACTTGAGCCAGTCGATGACGTCCTCGGAGTCCTCGTCCGGCTGGTCGATGAAGGCGAACTGCGAGGTCTGGTAGCCGTCCGCGTCGGCCCGCCGCGGCTCGGGGACCTGCGCGGACACCGGCCCCGGAGCGGGCTCGGGGGCCTGCTCGGGCGCCGGCGCCTGCTCGGGGGCGCTCTGCTGCGGGATCCACTGCTGGGTCTGCTGGGTCTGCTGGGTCTGCTGGACCTGCTGCGGCTGCTGTTGTTGCTCTTGCTGCTGCGGGTAGTAGTACTGCTGCTGTTGCTGCTGGTCGTAGCCCTGGTGGCCGTACGGCTGGACCGGCTGCTGGTACTGCGCCTGCTGGTCGTACGCGGGCTGCTGAGCGGGCACCGGGCCGTACACCGGCTGCCCGTACGCGTCGTAGCCGAGGAGCTGCTGCTCCTGGGCTGCGTACGCATCGGCCCGGTCGTACGGATCCTGTCGGTCGTTCACCGCGGGGCCCCTCTCTGCGGAAGCGGAAGCTCAGGCTCCCCGGTACAGCTCACGCTTGTCGATATAGCGCACCACACCGTCCGGCACCAAGTACCAGACGGGGTCGCCCTGGACCACCCTCGCACGGCAGTCCGTGGACGAGATCGCCAGCGCGGGCACCTCTACCAGCGAGACCCCGCCCTTGGGCAGGCCGTCGTCGGTGAGCACGTGACCCGGACGGGTCACTCCGATGAAGTGCGCGAGGGCGAACAGCTCCTCGGCGTCGCGCCAGGTGAGGATCTGCGCGAGGGCGTCGGCACCCGTGATGAAGAACAGGTCCGCGTCGTCATTGCGCGAGCGCAGGTCCCTCAGGGTGTCGATGGTGTACGTCGGTCCGCCGCGGTCGATGTCGATGCGGCTCACCGAGAACTGCGGGTTCGACGCCGTGGCGATGACCGTCATCAGGTAGCGGTCCTCGGCGGCCGAGACGGCCCCGTGAGACTTCTGCCACGGTTCGCCCGTCGGTACGAAGATCACCTCGTCGAGGTGGAAAAGGGCGGCCACTTCGCTGGCGGCCACCAGGTGTCCGTGGTGGATCGGGTCGAATGTCCCGCCCATCACACCGAGCCGGCGCTTGACCGGGCCGGTAGGCATTTCCTGCTCTCCCATGAGCGCAGAGCCTACTGGCCCGGTGGCGCGGCCAGGACTCGGGTTCGAGCACCTGCGCGACGGGCCGGGCGTGCGGCTCAGCGGTCGCGGTTGAGGCGGGTGGTCACCCAGAGCATGAGCAGCAGCAGGCAGAAGGCGCCGCCGCCCGTCAGGTACGGGTTGAGGCTGTCGTGGTTGCTTGCGTGCTCACCGGCACCCTCCGAGGCGAGGAGGACCAGGTTGTGGGCGGTGGAGTGGAGGCTCATCAGGCTGGTTACCTATCGAGTCGGGGAGCGGGCGGAGACTTCGCTCACATCGTATGCGGGGGCCCGGGGCACGCTCACGCCGACTCAGGCGTTGGAGAGGATAGAGGCACGCACGGCAGGCGGATCGAGGGGGAAGCGCGATGACAGAGGGCACGTCATTCGAGAAGGCACCGGCCCGGGACCGCAGGAGGTTCCCCGGTATCTCGTCGCGGGCGTACGAGCATCCGGCGGACCGCTCGGCCCTGGTGGCCCTGCGCAAGCTGAGCGGGTTCGACACCGTCTTCAAGGCCCTCAGCGGGCTGCTTCCGGAGCGGAGCCTGCGGCTGCTGTTCCTGTCGGACTCGGTGCGGGTGGGCGAGACCCAGTTCCCGCACCTGCACGCGATGCTGCTGGACGCCTGTTACATCCTGGACCTGGAGAAGGTCCCGCAGATGTACGTCCAGATGGACCCCAAGCCCAATGCCATGTGCATCGGGCTGGACGAGCCGATCATCGTGGTCACCACGGGGCTCGTGGAGCTGCTGGACGAGGAGGAGATGCGGGCGGTCGTGGGCCACGAGGTGGGCCACGCGCTGTCGGGACACTCCGTGTACCGCACGATCCTGCTGTTCCTGACGAACCTGGCGCTGAAGGTGGCGTGGATCCCGCTGGGCAATGTGGCGATCATGGCGATCGTCACGGCGCTGCGGGAGTGGTTCCGCAAGTCCGAGCTGTCGGCGGACCGGGCCGGGCTGCTGGTCGGGCAGGACGTCCGGGCCTCGATGCGCGGCCTGATGAAGATCGCGGGCGGCAATCACCTGCACGAGATGAATGTGGACGCGTTCCTCGCCCAGGCCGAGGAGTACGACGCGAGCGGTGACCTGCGCGACTCGGTCCTGAAGATCCTCAATGTGCTGCCGCGGACGCACCCCTTCACCACCGTGCGGGCCGCGGAGCTGAAGAAGTGGTCCGAGACCCGCGACTTCCAGCGGATCATGGCCGGTCACTACCCGCGCCGCGAGGAGGACAAGGACACCTCGGTGACCGACTCCTTCCGCCAGTCCGCCGCGCACTACGCCGATGCGGTGCGCACCAGCAAGGACCCGCTGATGAAGCTGGTCGGCGACATCGCGGGCGGTGCGGGCGACCTCGGCGGCATGCTGCGCGACAAGTTCACCGGCGGCTCGGCGGCCCCGGGCGCCAAGGGCCCGGCGGACACCACGGGCGCCACGGATGCTCCGGACGCCGACGGCGGCGAGAGCGGCGCGGGCGGCGAGGGCCGCGACACCGGCAAGGGCGGGGCTACGGACCAGGGCTGACCGCGGCCGCGGAAGGCGGCGGGTCGGCCGGGGCGAACGCCGGATCGGACGCCGGATCGGACGCCGGATCGGCCGGGGCCGCCGTCGGCGGGGCCAGCACCCCGCACAGGCCGGAGGTCCGGCGCGGCCTGCCGCTGGCGTACGGGTCGCTCGCGGCCGGGCCCACCGTCGTCGCGGCCGCCCCCGCGAGCAGCGGCCGGAAGCCGGTGGCCGGGTCCGCCGAGCAGTCCTGCGGCCCGGCCATCACATAGGCCGACAGCAGCTCCGCCCGGTGGGCCAGCAGGTCCTCGCGGTCGAAGCGCATGCGCAGCTCGCGCCGGACCGTGAAGAGCGAGGCGCTGTCGAGCCCGGGCCCGGCGACGGCCGCGCGGACGGTGTAGACGAAGGTGTGGTCGGTGGTGACCTCCAGCACGTCCGGCGCCACCTCCTCGAAGCCCAGCGTGCCGCTCACCCGCACCCGGGAGTCGGCCAGCACCGCGGTGGCCGGGTCGAAGCGGACCAGCCAGCCGGTGGCCGCGTGCTGCCCGTCCCCCGTGGGGTTGGTCATGCTGCGGTCGAACTGGGCCAGCAGATCGGGGTCCAGCAGCACCCGCACGGGCCGGGAGGCGGTGCCGCTCAGCACGTCCGGGTCGAGCGAGGACTGCACCAGGTAGTCCTTGGCGGTGGCGAGGGCGGTCAGCACCTGCGTCTCGCTGAAGTGCTCGGTGCGGCGCACCGCGGGCAGGGTGATCCCGGCCGCGCCCACCCGGTAGTCGGCGGCCGGGCTCTTCGCGTACAGGTCGGCGGGCTTGCCGCCGGTCACGGTGGCGGTGGGGGCCAGCGGGACGACCGTGGCGGTGAGCGGCTGGGCGCGTCCCGGGGGCGGGGGCACGTACGGATTGCTCAGGCCCAGGTAGACGGCGACGCCGAAGGCCGTGGCGATCAGCAGCACGAGCAGCATCCCCTGGCGGGCGGCCCGGCCCGGGGCGCCGCCCACTGCCCGGGGCGCGCCCGAGGACCACATGGAGCGGCTGCGCACGGCCCGGGCGTGCTCGCCCATGCGTTCCTCGGCGGAGAACTCCTGGAGCCGGGCAGCCCGGACGAAGTCCTCGTCGAACACCACCGACCGGTACTCGTCCGGCCGGAATTCGTCCTCGCCCCCGCCGATGCCCTCGGGGGTGCCGTCGGGTGGATCTCCTGGCACGGCCATTGCTTCTCCCCGCTGTCCCCGCTTCAGAGAAGCCCCCTACCCGGATGCGCGCCGGATTCCGGACGCGCGTGAGAGGGGTCGTACCTTCAGGGTTGGCGAACGACGGGGTGCGTAAACTCGCCGGACCCGGTGACTTCCGTCAGTGGGGTGCTGGCGGGCGCCGGAGCGGGGTGCGGGGCCGGGTCGGGGTCGCCCGCGGCGCCGCGGTAGACGGCGCTGAAGGCGAGCGTGACCATGCCGACGCCCATCACGACGGCGAGCACCCACGCGACGGGACGCAGCCACCGGGAGCGGCCGCGGTACGGGCGCAGGGAGCCTCCGTAGGCTCCGTACGGGCCGTATCCAAAGCTGTAGCCGTAGTCGCGCCCGGATTCGTCGAGGCCGTAGCCGTCGGGCCCGTACCCGTACGGGTAACCCTCGTGGCCCTCGAAGGCGTCGTCGTCGGTGGCCCAGCCGCCCGCGACGGCGGCCGCGCGGGCCTCCGCCTCGGCGCGCGCCCGGTCGGCCGCCCGCTGGCGCTCCAGGGCGCTCGGTTCATGGATCTCGGCGTTCCGGACGAAGTCCTCGTCGAACACCACGGAGGCGAAGTCCTGATCCGCGCCTCCGCGGTCGTCGTCGGGCTCCCCGTCGTCCGGGAAAGGTTTGCCCCCCACGTCGTCCGGCACAGGGCCAGCCTAGACCTGGGGGGCCGCTTTGGGCAGGTCCTGCGCCGAAATCCGGCCACGCGGGGTGCGGGGGGCGACTACCGTACGTGACCGTCACCGGTGACGATGTACTTGGTCGAGGTCAGCTCCGGAAGCCCCATCGGGCCCCGGGCGTGCAGCTTCTGGGTGGAGATCCCGATCTCCGCACCGAACCCGAACTGACCACCGTCGGTGAACCGGGTGGACGCGTTCACGGCGACCGTGGTCGAGTCGACCAGCTGGGTGAAGCGGCGCGCGGCGGCCTGCGAGGTGGTGACGATGGCCTCGGTGTGACCGGAGGTCCAGCGGCGGATGTGGGCCACGGCGTCGTCCAGGGAGTCCACGACGCCCGCGGCGATGTCGTAGGACAGGTACTCGGCGGCCCAGTCCTCGTCGGTGGCGGGCACCGCGGTCACCTTGGACTCCTCGGCGTACGAGAGCACCTCGCCGTCGCCGTGCACGGTCACCCCGGCGTCCGCGAGGGCGTCCAGCGCCAGCGGGAGGAAGGCGTGCGCGATGTCGCGGTGGACCAGCAGCGTCTCGGCGGAGTTGCAGACGGAGGGGCGCTGCGCCTTGGAGTTGACGAGGATGTTCACCGCCATGGCCAGGTCGGCCTGCGCGTCGACGTAGACGTGGCAGTTGCCGGTGCCGGTCTCGATGACCGGGACGATGGACTCCTCGACGACCGTCTTGATGAGGGAGGCACCGCCGCGCGGGATGAGGACGTCGACGAGACCGCGGGCGCGCATCAGCTCGCGGACGGAGTCGCGGCTCTCGCCGGGGACCAGCTGGACCGCGTCGGCGGGCAGGCCCGCGCTCTCGACCGCGTCCCGCAGGATCGCGACGAGGGCGGTGTTCGATGCGTAGGCGGAGGAGCTGCCGCGGAGCAGGACCGCGTTGCCGGACTTCAGGCAGAGGGCGGCGGCGTCGACGGTGACGTTGGGGCGGGCCTCGTAGATGATGCCGACGACGCCGAGCGGGACGCGGACCTGGCGCAGGTCGATGCCGTTGGGGAGGGTCGAACCGCGGACGACCTCGCCGACCGGGTCGGGCAGCGCGGCGACGTCCCGGACGTCGGCGGCGATCGCGCGGATGCGGTCCTCGGTGAGGGTGAGGCGGTCGATGACGGTCTCGCTGGTGCCGGAGGCGGCGGCCTTGGCGGTGTCGACGGCGTTGGCCTCGATGATCTCGGCCGTACGGGCCTCCAGCGCGTCCGCGATCGCCAGCAGCGCGGTGTCCTTGGCGGACCGCGGGAGGGGGGCGAGGGTGGCGGCGGCCGTCTTGGCGCGGGTGGCGGTGGCGGTGACAGTGCCTGTGCCTTCGGCGGGGCCGGTCGTGGCGTCGTTGAGCGAGGTCATGCGTGCAGGGTAGCCCCCGGGGGGCGGCTGACGGCCGGGGTTCCATCCCGCGAGACGGGTCCGCTGCCCTTCAGCCCGCCCGGCGTTTGAGGGCCCGCCGGAGGCGCCCCGGGCGGGGTGCGGGCGTCAGTACGGGTGGACGCCGACCGGGTGGGCCGGGGGTGGGCCGTAGCCTTCTGCGACGCGTTGGTGGTAGGTGGCGCGGTCGATGACCTCCAGGCCGACGATCTCCCAGGCGGGGAGCTTCGCCGAGGAGCGGTGTTCGCCCCACAGCCGCAGGGCGACGGCGGCCGCGTCGTGGAGGTCGCGGGCTTCCTCCCAGTACCGGATCTCCGCGTGGTCGTCGGCGTACCGGCTGGTCAGCAGGAAGGGGTGGTCGTGGGCCAGCTGTTCCAGGCCGCGCCGGACCTCGGACAGCGGGACCGGCTTGCCGGAGACGCTGAGGGTGATGTGCCACAGCCGGGAGTCGTCCCGCTCGTCGCCGTACCCGGACTCCGCTCCGTCGCGGTCGCCCGAGCCGACGCTGGTCAGCGCTCGTCTCACCAGCCGCCTCCTGTCTGCGCGCTCCGCGTGTCCGCCCCTCACAGTTGACCAGTCCCCGACCGGCCGCGCGGTGGTTTTGCCCAACATCGGTCCCGCGGGCTCAGTCCTGGAGCAGCACCAGATCGTCCCGGTGGACGACCTCGCGCTCGTACTCCGGCCCCAGCTCGCGCGCCAGTTCCTTGGTGGAGCGGCCCAGCAGCAGGGGCAGTTCCTTCGCGTCGAAGTTGACGAGTCCCCGGGCGACGGCGCGGCCGCGCGCGTCCCTGAGTTCGACCGGATCCCCCGCGATGAAGTCGCCCTCGACCGAGGCGATGCCCGCGGGCAGCAGGGAGCTGCCGCGTTCGCGGACCGCGCGGACCGCGCCGTCGTCCAGGACCAGGTGGCCCTGGGGGGCGGAGGCGTGCTGGAGCCACAGGAGGCGGTCGGTGGAGCGGCGGCCCGTGGCGTGGAAGTGGGTGCCGGTCCCGCCGCCCGCGAGGGCGTCGGCGGCCTGGCTGGCGGAGGTCAGGACCACGGGGATGCCCGCGGCCGCGGCGATCCGCGCGGCTTCGACCTTGGTGACCATGCCGCCGGTGCCGACGCCCGCCTTGCCCGCGCTGCCGATGGTGACGTGCGCGATGTCCTCGGGGCCGCGCACCTCGTCGATGCGGGTGGTGCCGGGGAGGGCGGGGTCGCCGTCGTAGAGCCCGTCGACGTCGGAGAGGAGGACCAGGAGGTCGGCGCGGACCAGGTGGGCGACGAGGGCCGCCAGCCGGTCGTTGTCGCCGAAGCGGATCTCGTCGGTGGCGACAGTGTCGTTCTCGTTGACGACGGGCAGGGCGCCCATCGCGAGGAGCTGGTCCAGGGTGCGGTAGGCGTTGCGGTAGTGGGCGCGCCTGCTGGTGTCGTCGGTGGTCAGCAGCACCTGGCCGACGCGGACGCCGTAGCGCGCGAAGGAGGCGGTGTAGCGGGCGACGAGCAGGCCCTGGCCGACGCTGGCGGCGGCCTGCTGGCGGGCCAGGTCCTTGGGGCGGCGGCGCAGTCCGAGCGGGGAGAGGCCGGCGGCGATCGCACCGCTGGAGACCAGCACGATCTCCTTCTCGCCGCCGCTGCGGGCCTTGGCGAGTACGTCGACCAGGGCGTCCACCCGGTCGGCGTCCAGCCCGCCCGCCGCGGTGGTGAGCGAGGAGGAGCCGACCTTGACCACGATCCTGCGGGCGTCGGCCACGCCCTGCCTTGCCGCTGACACGTCTGTCCCCTTGCCCCTTGCCCGATGTACGGGCCTCAATCTACGGGGTGGCCTCCCGGCCGTGCCCGCGGGTTTCAGAGCGTGGACGCGGGCGAGGCGGCGGGCCTCTCCGCCCCGGCCGAGGGGTTCCCGGCCGAGGGGTCCGCGGCGGGAGCGGGGTCCGCGCCGGGGATCAGGATGCGCCGCGAGATCACGTAGGTGAAGGGGATCGCGATGACGGCGGCGACCAGCGGCGCGATCTTCTCGTTCATGCCGGCCCAGTCCACCAGGAGGAGCAGGCCCACGGACTGGATCACGTAGTTGGTGATGTTCGTGAGCGGGAAGAGCAGGAACTTCTTCCAGGTGGGCTTGGTGCGGTAGGTGAAGTAGGTGTTCATGAAGAACGAGCCGACCATCGCCAGCACGAAGGCCAGCGAGTAGGCGGCGAAGTACGGCATGTGCGGGTGCAGCAGCAGGTACAGCACGAAGAAGGTGCCGGTGTTCACCCCGCCGACGAGGCCGAAGCGGAGTATCTGGCCGAGCTGGCTCTTCATCGGGCGTCCTGCTCCAGGGGCGTACGGGGCGTGGCGGGCGTGCGGGGCGGTTCGACGGCGACGCCGTGCGATTCCTTGACGAGGAAGTGCGGGCGGCGCTTGGTCTCGTAGTAGATGCGCCCGATGTACTCGCCGATCAGGCCCAGCATGATCATCTGGACGCCGCCGATGCCGACGATGATGGCGACGAGCGTGACGTAACCGGGTGAGTCGATGCCGTTCGTGATCGCCATGACGGTGATCCACAGGGCGTAGAGGGCGGTCAGCGCGACCAGTGACACGCCCGCCCAG
Source organism: Streptomyces sp. NBC_00536 (assembly GCF_036346295.1). NCBI lineage: Bacteria > Bacillati > Actinomycetota > Actinomycetes > Kitasatosporales > Streptomycetaceae > Streptomyces > Streptomyces sp. NBC_00536. The sequence continues at coordinate 2,729,360 of NZ_CP107819.1, forward strand.
ATCCCGATCCGCAGCGGCCGGTTGTTGAAGGAGATCAGGCCGTCCATGCCGTAGTTCAGCAGGGACCCGAGCTTCCACTTCGTCTCGCCCGCCTCGCGCTGCGCGTTGCGGTAGTCGAAGTGGACGGTGTCGAAGCCGATCCAGGAGAAGAGGCCCTTGGAGAAGCGGTTGTACTCGGGCAGCGAGAGCAGGGCGTCCACGGCGGGGCGGGACAGCAGCCGGAAGTCGCCGACCCCGTCGGCCAGCTCCACGTCGACCCAGCGGTTGATGCCGCGGTAGTAGATCCGGCTCAGGGCGCTGCGCAGCTTCTTGTCGCCCTCGCGGGTGCGCCGGGCGATGATCTGGTCGTGGCCCTGCCGGTAGTAGTCGAGCATGGTCGCGATGAGGTCCGGCGGGTGCTGGAGGTCCGCGTCCATGATCACGACGGCGTCGCCGGTGGTCTCGCGCAGGCCGGCGAGCATGCCGGCCTCCTTGCCGAAGTTGCGGCTGAAGGAGACGTACCGGGTCTGTTCACCGTGCGCGGCGGCGATCTTGCGGAGCTTCTCCAGCGTGCCGTCACGGCTGCCGTCGTCGACGTAGCAGACCTCGTACTCGACGGGGAGGGCATCCAGGACCCTGCGGATCTCGGTGTCGAAGCTGTCGATGACCGCTTCTTCGTTGTAGCAGGGAACCACTACGGACAGCTTCGTCATGAACACTTCCTGCTGGGTCCGAACGGGTGATTGTCGGCTCCCGGACCCGACGCCCACCTCTTCCTTAGAAGTATGCACGCCGCCGGGAGGCCTGCCTGAGGTGAGTGCGGTACACGGTAGCTTTGAACTGGTGGGGGTCCCTCCGGACGGAGTCCGGGGGCGGAATGGAACAACAAGATCGAGGTGCACGTGCCTGACGTCTCCGTGGTCGTCATCGTCTACAACGACGCAGAGCGTCTGCCGACAGCGGTGCGGTCGGTTCTGGACCAGACTCTGGCCGGAGTCGAAGTCGTGATCGTGGACGACTGCAGCAAGGACCGGTCCTTCGCGATCGCCCAGGAACTGGAAGCGGCCCATCCGGGCCGGGTCCGGGCGTTCCGGCTGCCCGAGAACAGCGGTGGCTGCGGAGCCCCGCGCAATCACGGCATCCAGCAGGCGACCGGTACCTACGTCATGTTCCTGGACAGCGACGACGTCCTGGAGCGCAACGCCTGCCGCAACATGCTCGACGCCGCCGAGCGGACCGGTTCCGACCTGGTCTCCGGCATGTGCGTCCGGGTCCACCTGGACAACCGGTTCGGCAAGACGACCGAGTGGTACCCCTGGATCTACTCCCGCACCCGCACCCTGGAGTCGATCACCGAGTACCCGGACCTGCTGGTCTACGACACCCTCTCGACGAACAAGTGCTACCGCCGCGCGTTCCTGCTGGAGCAGGGGCTGGAGTTCCCGGTCGGGATCCACTACGAGGACCTGCTGTTCTCGGCGCAGGCGTACGTCGCGGCCCGCCGGATCACGCTGATCCCCAACCAGGTCTACTTCTGGAACGTGGTCGAGAAGGCCGCCGCCAAGTCGATCAGCAACCGGCGCCACGAGATCGCGAACTTCGTCCACCGGATGGAGATCCACCGCCGGGTCGACGAACTGCTCGCGAGCAAGGGCCACGACCAGATCAAGTCCGCCAAGGACGCCAAGTTCCTCAAGCACGACCTGGTGCTGCACCTGCGCGACCTGCGGCTGCTCGACGACGACTACCGCCAGGAGTTCGCCCGGCTGGCCAACGGCTACCTCGCGGGCATCGACCCGGTCGCCTACGAGCACGTCACCGCCCTCCAGGCGATCTGCGCGTACCTGCTGGGCCAGGAGGACTGGGACAACCTGCTCTCGGCCGCGGACGCCATGACGAACAAGGGGCGGCTGTCCTCCCCGCTGGCGGAGCGCGACGGGCGGGTCTACTGGTGCGCCGAGCACCTCGACGACGCCGAGGGCCGCCGGATACTGGACGTCACCGACCAGGGCTTCCACACCACTCCCCTGACCTCCCTCACCCTGGGCAACCGGCTCACCTCGTACGAGGACGACGGCCGCGGCACGGTCACCGTGTCCGGCGCCGTCGTGAACCCGCTCGGCCGGATCCCGGCCGACGCGGAGCTGAGCGCCGAGCTGGAGTTCCGGGCCCGGCGGCAGATCGGGGTGCGGTCCTTCCGCTTCCCGGTGGCAACCGTGCGCCACGCCGGTGACACGATCGAGTGGACCGCGACGGCCGACATCGGCTCGACCGTGCGCCCGCTCGGCATCATCGACGCCGTCTGGGACGTCCGGCTCAAGATGAAGGCCGGCGGGGACCGCATCTCCACCCGGGTCTCGGTCGGCGACGTCGACCTGGAGTCGGCGACCGCCCTGCGCGTGCGCCCCCGGCTGACCCGGCTGGTCTCCGACCGCTTCGAGCCGGAGATCACCAAGAAGGGCAACCTCTCCTACGTCCTGACCGCGGAGGGCGCCGCCGCCGTCCGCACCCAGAACCTGATCAACAACGCCATACACGGCAAGGCCGCCGGCGTGGTCAAGCGGGGACTGCGCAAGGCACTGCGGGCCCGCCGGAACATCGGTTCCGGCGAGCAGAAGGTGAAGATCTACCACGAGGTCTTCTCGAAGCTGCCCATCAAGAAGGGCACGGTCGTCTTCGAGAGCCACATGGGCAAGCAGTACAGCGACAGCCCCAAGGCGATCTACGAGGAGATGGTCCGCCAGGGCGTCGCCTTCGAGGCGGTGTGGTCCTACGCGGGCGCCCGCCCCACCGGCTTCCCCAAGGAGGCCACCCTGGTCAAGCGCTGGAGCTGGCCCTACCTGCGGGCGCTGGCCCAGGCTGAGTACTGGATCGACAACCAGGGCTTCCCGCTCGCGCTCACCAAGCGGCCGGGGACGACGTACATCCAGACCTGGCACGGCTCCGCGCTCAAGCGGATGGGCTTCCACGAACCGCGCACCAAGGCGCAGGGGCGCGCCGGGCAGGCCAAGTTCCAGAAGGCGGTGGACCGTTTCGACCACTTCCTGATCCGCTCGGAGCACGACACCCGCACCCTCGCCAAGGGCTTCCGGCTGCGCGACGAGGTCCTGCTGCGCACCGGATATCCGCGCAACGACGCCCTGGTCGCGGCGCACCGCGCCGAGGCCGGCAGCGGGGAGCGGGTGCGCGGTCCGATCGCCGCGGAGCTGGGCATCGACCCGGACAAGAAGGTGCTCCTGTACGCGCCGACCTTCCGGGCGAACGCGGACGGCGCGGTGGAGGGCTTCGCGTTCCCCTTCGACGTGGAGGAGTTCGCGGACCGGCTCGGCGACCGCTTCACGCTGCTGGTGCGCACGCACTACCTCAACAGCGTCTCGCTGCCCCCGTCGGTGGCGGGCCGGGTGATCGACGTGTCCCGCAGGCACGACATCACCCCGCTGCTGGAGCTGGCCGACGCCCTGATCACCGACTACTCGTCCGTGATGTTCGACTACGCCGTCCTCGACCGGCCGATGCTGTTCTTCGCCTACGACTACGAGAAGTACGCGACGGACATCCGCGGCACGTACTTCGACCTGAAGGAGAAGGCACCGGGCCCGGTCGTGGCCACCGCGGACGAACTCCTGCAGGCGCTGGGCGCCTTCGAGGAGGCGGACGCCAAGTACGCGGAGGCCCGCGCCCGGTTCCTCACCGAGTTCGGTGAGTACGACCGCGGGGACGCGGCCCGCCAGATCGTCGAGAAGTTCTTCACCAGGGGTGGCAAGTGAGCCAGCAGAGCGTCGGGGCCGGGCCGGTGACGGACGGCGGACGGGACGTCTTCATCGTCTCCAACAGCGTGGACGAGCTGGGCGGGGTGACCACCTGGTCGCACCAGATGGCCGGGCTCCTCACCGGCCGCGGCCACCGGGTGCACGTCGTCGGCATCGCCCCGGTCGCCGAGGAGATCCGCCAGCAGCTCCCGGCGGACCTGCCGTACGCCACGACCACGCTGTACGAGAGCCACCCGCCCGCGGCCCGCCGGCTGCACGGCATCAAGGGCCGCCTCAACGCACCCGAGCGGCGGCGCCAGGCCGCCCGCCGGGCCGGGATGCGGGCGAAGGCCGAGCAGCTCAGCGCCCTGTTCCGGGCCGCCCGGCCGGGCGCGGTCGTGATCGTCACCCAGGTGTGGGCGATGGAGTGGGTGGGGCTCAGCGACACCAAGGGGCTCACCCTCATCGGGATGAGCCACGAGTCCTTCGAGGCCAGCCACAAGTCCACCCGCGCGGCCCGGGTCCGGCGCCACTACCGCGATGTGGACCGGATGCTGGTGCTGACCCCCGAGGACGCGGACCTCTGGATCCGGTCCGGGATGCAGAACGTGGGCAGCATGCCCAACCCGCTGCCCTTCATGCCGGACACCCCGGCCCCGCGCACCGAGAAGGTCGTCGCCTGCGTGGGCCGCCTCGCCGACGAGAAGGGCGTCGACCTGCTCCTCGACGCCTGGGCGGACGCCGTCCCGCAGCACCCCGACTGGACCCTGCGGATCTACGGCGCGGGCGTGGACGCGCAGATGCTGCGCGAGCGCTGCACCTCGCTCGGGCTGGACGACTCGGTCGAGTGGATGGGCAGCACGAACGACGTGCTGGGCGCCCTGCGCGGGGCCTCGGTCTTCGCCCAGGCCTCGCGGGCCGAGGGGTTCCCGATCACCCTGCTGGAGGCGATGGCGGCGGGCGTGCCCTGCGCCGCCTTCGACTGCGCGCCGGGCGTACGGGCGATCGTCACGCACGGCGAGGACGGGCTGCTCGCGCGCCTCGGCAACACCATGGAACTGGCCGGGCACCTGCGCCTGCTGATGGCGGACAAGGAGCTGCGCGACCGGATGGGCGACGCCGCCTTCCAGAGCGTGCGCCGCTACTCCAGCGCCGAGATCACCGACCGGTGGGAGAAGCTGTTCGCGTTCCTGGAGCGCTGACCGGCCCGCCCGCCGTACGTACGAAGCCGCCCGCCCCGGGACAGGAACACCGGGGCGGGCGGCTTCGTACGTAGCCTGCCGCTCAGCTCTTGCGGTGCGCTTCCCAGCCCGCCCACGCCGAGGTGATCATCTCGCGGACGTCGTGGCGGGCCTTCCAGCCCAGCTCCGCCGCGATCCGGTCGGCCGAGGCCACGACCTTCGCCGGGTCGCCGGGGCGGCGCGGGGTGACGACGGGCGCGATGTCGTGCCCGGTGTTCTCGTTCAGCAGCTCGACCATCTCCCGTACGGAGACGCCCTCGCCGCGCCCGATGTTGACGGTGAGGTCCCGGTACTCGCCCCGGGCCGCCCACTCGGCGAGCTTGCGCGCGGCCGCGAGGTGGGCGTCGGCCAGGTCCTCGACGTGGATGTAGTCGCGGATGCAGGTGCCGTCCGGGGTCGGGTAGTCGTCGCCGAAGATCCGGGCGCCCTGACCGGCGTCGTAGCGCTCGAAGACCATCGGGACCAGGTTGTAGACGCCGGTGTCGGCGAGTTCGGGGGTGGCCGCGCCCGCCACGTTGAAGTAGCGCAGGCAGGCGGTGGAGATGCCGTGCGCCCGGCCCGCGGCGCGGACCAGCCACTCCCCGGCCAGCTTGGTCTCGCCGTAGGGGCTCAGCGGGGCGCAGGGGGTCTCCTCGGTGACCAGGTCCACGTCGGGCATGCCGTAGACGGAGGCGGAGGAGGAGAAGAGGAAGCTGCGGACCCCGGCGGCGGCGACCGCCTCCAGGAGGACCGTGAGGCCCTGGACGTTCTCGTGGTAGTAGTGCATCGGCTTCTCGACGGACTCGCCGACCTGCTTCTTGCCCGCCAGGTGCACCACGCCGGTGATGTCGTACTGCTGGAAGGTCTCGTCGAGGACGAGGCGGTCCAGAACGGAACCGATCACCAGTGGAACGCCCTCCGGGACGCGGTCGGCGTCGCCCGTGGACAGGTCGTCCAGGACGACGACCTCCTCACCGGCGCGCAGCATCGCGCGGACGACGTGTGCGCCGATGTAACCGGCGCCTCCGGTGATCAGAAACGTCATGCGTATCTCCCGAGCTCTAGCGTGACCGGCGCCCCGGACGGGCGCGGTCGAGGCGGTTGCGTACGAAGGTGGCGGCGCCCTCCGCGCCGGGCGCGAGCCGCAGCGCGAGCGATCCGGCGGCCGTGCGGTAGGGCTGCGTCAGCAGAACACCGTACCGGCCGCTGAGCAGCGCGCGGCGCCGCAGCAGGTCGCCGAGGGGGCGCAGGGAGGTGAGCAGGGAGCTGCCGTCGGCGCACTCCACGCTCACCCTGACGTCCCAGGCCTGGATCCCGCGCAGGCCCCTGCGGCGGCCCGTCGCGGCCAGCGCGGCGAGCCGGAAGGGCAGTTCGGCGCTCCAGCCGTCCGCGCCGTCGGGGCGCAGGTCGACCGCCGGGACCACGACCGGTTCGCCGCCCGCGCGCGGCACGAACCGCAGCTGCGCGGTGCGGGGCGCGGCCTCGGCGAGGCGCCCGTACAGGTCGTGGACACGCAGGGAAAGACGTGCGCCGCCGCCGGCCGGTTCCGCGTCGACGGTCACGGGCAGCTCGGCGACGGGCAGCTCGGCCAGCCCGTCGAGGACCGCGGGGGTCTCCTCGCTCCACACCGGGGCGCCGTCGGCGTCACGGGCGTACGGGGGCAGCAGCCGCGGCGGTTCGGCGGCGAAGCGGGTCAGGCGCCGGACGTCGGCGGGCGGCGCCGGGGTGGCGGCGAGGACGCGGACGATCCAGCGGGCCCGGGCCCCGGCCGCCCGGGTGGCGGCCTCGTCGAACCCGGCGACGTAGTCCCGGGTCAGGGTCCACCAGGCGGCCTGGTAGCCGGGGTCGGTGCCCAGCTCCCGCAGGTACATGCGCAGGTCGTACTCCAGGAACTTCACCTGGCAGGCGAGGCCGAGGGCGGGGTCGGCGGCGGCGAGGACCGCGGCGGCGGCGCGGTGGGCCTCGACCCGGGACGCCCAGTTCCCGACGTCCTTGCGGTCCAGGGAGATGGACACCCGGGCGGCGGCGCGGCGCACGTGCCAGACGTAGACCAGCTCGGGGACGACCGCGATGCGGGGGGCGGCGGCCAGGACGCGGGCGGTGAAGACGAAGTCCTCGTAGACGAAGCGGCCGTCGGGGAATCGGATCGCGTGCTCGTCCAGGAAGGACCGCTCGTACAGCTTGTTGACGCACAGGGTGTCGCGGACCAGACCGGGCCGGTCCGCGGGGCGCTCGATGACCTCGCCGGGGGTGTGCAGTCCGGGCATCCACGGCACGTCGTGGCCCTGCGGCAGCTCGCGCCGTACGCACGCGCCGACGGTCACGGGCGCGCGGTGCTCCTCGGCGCCCCGGACCAGGGCCGCGGCCGCCCCCGGGGGCAGCACGTCGTCGCTGTCGAGGAAGAGCACGTAGGGCAGGGTGGCGGCCGCGATCCCGTCGTTGCGCGGCGTGCCGCAGCCCCCGCTGTTCCCGGTGCGGTGCACGACCTTCAGGCGCGGGTGTACGGCGGCCAGCTCGTCCAGCACCTTGCCGGTGCCGTCGGCGGACGCGTCGTCGACCGCGATGACCTCGCCCACCACGGGGCCCTGGGCGAGCGCCGAGGCGACGGCTTCGCCCACGAGCGCGGCGTCGTTGTACGCGATGACCACGACGGAGACGCGGGGAGTGTTGCTGCTGCTCACCCCAGGATCCTATGGGACGTCCGGGGAGGGGTGACCGGTACCGTCCCACTCCAGGCGAAAGCCCCCGCAAAGGTCCCTGACGGGACCCCTGCGGGGGCTCTCACTGCACGCGGGCCTGCTGCCTGCTGCCTGCGGTCAGGCGCCGGTCTGGTTCTGGCGGAACTCGTCGTACTCCTGCTGCGCCGTGTCGCCGCGCTCGGCTTCCTTGTCGCGGCGGCGGGTCGCCGCCGGACGCGGGGCCTCCAGACGGTGGTCCTCGCCGCGGCGGCCCAGCATCTCGGCGCCGGCCATCATGGTCGGCTCCCAGTCGAAGACGACCGCGTTCTCGTCGGAGCCGATCGCCACGCCGTCACCGGCGCGGGCACCGGCCTTGCGCAGCCCGTCCTCGACGCCGAGGCGGTTGAGGCGGTCGGCGAGGTAGCCGACGGCCTCGTCGTTGTTGAAGTCGGTCTGGCGGACCCAGCGCTCGGGCTTCTCGCCGCGGACCTTGTAGACGTCCTCGACCTCGTCGTAGGTGATGGTGAAGCCGGAGTCGTCCACGGCCTTCGGGCGGATGACGACACGGGTCGCCTCCTCCTTCGGCTTGCGGGCGCGGGCCTTCGCGATGACCTCGGCGAGGAAGTAGGACAGCTCCTTCAGGCCCGTGCGGGCGACCGCGGAGACCTCGAAGACCTTGTAGCCGCGGGCCTCCAGGTCCGGGCGGACCATCTCGGCGAGGTCCTGGCCGTCCGGGATGTCGACCTTGTTCAGGACGACGAGGCGCGGACGCTTCTCCAGGCCGCCGCCGTAGAGCTTGAGCTCGTTCTCGATGGCGTCGAGGTCGGCGAGCGGGTCGCGGTCGGACTCCAGGGTGGCGGTGTCCAGCACGTGCACGAGGATCGAGCAGCGCTCGACGTGGCGCAGGAACTCCAGGCCGAGGCCGCGGCCCTGGCTGGCGCCCGGGATGAGGCCCGGGACGTCGGCGATCGTGTAGACCGTCGAGCCCGCGGTGACCACGCCGAGGTTGGGGACCAGGGTGGTGAAGGGGTAGTCGGCGATCTTCGGCTTGGCCGCGGAGAGCACCGAGATGAGCGAGGACTTGCCCGCGCTCGGGAAGCCGACGAGCGCCACGTCGGCGACGGTCTTCAGCTCCAGGATGACGTCGCCGCCGGTGCCGGGCACGCCGAGCAGCGCGAAGCCGGGGGCCTTGCGCCGGGCGGAGGACAGCGCGGCGTTGCCGAGGCCGCCACGGCCGCCTTCGGCCGCGACGTAGGTGGTGCCCTGGCCGACGAGGTCGGCGAGGACGTTGCCCTCCTTGTCGAGGACGACGGTGCCGTCCGGGACGGGCAGGATCAGGTCCGTACCGTCCTTGCCGGAGCGGTTGTCGCCCGCGCCGGGCTGGCCGTTGGTGGCCTTGCGGTGGGGGCTGTGGTGGTAGTCCAGCAGGGTGGTGACCGCCTGCTCGACCACCAGGATCACGTCGCCGCCACGGCCGCCGTTTCCGCCGTCGGGGCCGCCGAGCGGCTTGAACTTCTCCCGGTGAACGGAGGCGCAGCCGTGGCCCCCGTTACCCGCGGCGACATGCAGCTCGACGCGGTCCACGAAGGTGGTCATGGGTGTTCCTCCAGATACATACGGGAATGTCCCGGGCAGGCCTTGCTGCCCATTAAACGTGTCTATGTGACAACGCGCCGAGGGCGGACCTCTCTTCCCGGCTCGCGCCGGGAAGAGCTGAGATCCGCCCTCGGGGTGTTACGAACGCTTCGGATTCAGCAGGAGCTGGATCAGGCGGCCGGAACGATGTTGACGACCTTGCGGCCGCGGTGGGTGCCGAACTCGACGGCACCGGCCTGCAGCGCGAACAGCGTGTCGTCGCCGCCACGGCCCACACCCGAACCCGGGTGGAAGTGGGTGCCGCGCTGGCGGACGAGGATCTCACCAGCGGAAACGACCTGACCGCCGAAGCGCTTCACGCCGAGCCGCTGGGCATTGGAGTCGCGCCCGTTCCGGGTGGAAGATGCGCCCTTCTTGTGTGCCATGTCTCAGTCCCTCTTACTTCGCAGCCGCGGGGATACCGGTGACCTTGATCGCCGTGTACTGCTGGCGGTGACCCTGGCGACGGCGGTAGCCGGTCTTGTTCTTGTACCGCAGGATGTCGATCTTGGCGCCCTTGTGGTGATCCACAATCTCGGCCGTGACCTTGATGCCGGCCAGGACCCACGGGTCGCTGGTCACGGCTTCGCCGTCGACGACGAGCAGGGTCGAGAGCTCGACCGTGTCGCCAACCTTGGCAGTGGGAATCTTGTCAACTTCAACGATGTCGCCGACAGCAACCTTGTGCTGGCGACCACCGCTGCGCACGATGGCGTACACGCGGATCTCTCTCTCACTCGGGGCGGATGCTCCTGAAGCCAGCCGTTCAGACGGGCCAAAGCCCGTACGGATCCGGATTGGACGAGCGGCCTCTCCCAGGCGACGCATACGCGTACGCGGCGGGAGGAAGGTGCTCAGGAGCGCGGCGTGTCCTGAGACACGCCGACGGTCTAGGTTACGGGGCCCCCGTTCGGGGGTCAAACCGGGCCCCGCACGGCCGTGGGCCCCGCCGGAAAGCGGGGCCCACGGACCGGTGTGGATCAGGCTTCGGTCGCCGGAGCCGAGACGGACGGGAGCGTCTGCTGCTCCGCCGCCGCGGTCTTCTTCGTCGCCGCCTTCTTCACGGTCTTCTTCGCGGTCGCCTTCTTCGCGACCGTCTTCTTGGCAGCCGTCGCCGTCGTCTTCTTGGCGGCGGTCGCCTTCTTGGCCGGGGCCTTCTTGGCGGCCGTCTTGCGGACCGCCTTCTTGGCCGGCGCGGGCGCCTCGGTCTCGGCCTCGGCCTCCGCCTCCGCGGCGGGGGCGGCCGGGGCCTCCTCGGTCGCGGTGGCGACCACGACGATCGCGGCGTCCGCCGAACCGGCCGGGGAACCGGCGGGCGCGGTGGCCTTGCGGGTCGCGCGGCGGCGCGGACGGGCCGGGGCGGCGTCCGCCGCCTCCTCGACGGGGGCGGCCTCGACGACCGGCTCGGCCGCGGGCTCCGGGGCGGCCTCGACGACCGGCTCCGGGGCGGCTTCGACGACCGGCTCCGGCGCGGGGGCCTCCACGACGGCCTCGGCCGTCTTGGGGGCACCCGCCGGGGCGGTGGCCTTGCGGGTGGCGCGACGGCGGGTACGGCCCTGCGGAGCGGCCTCTTCGACCGGCTCGGCGACGGCCTCGGCGACCGGGGCGGCCGGAGCGGCCTCGATCACCGGCTCCGCCTCGACGGCGACGGGCTCGACCATGACCGGCTCGACGACCGGCTCGGCGACGACCTCGGCCACGGGGGCCGGGGCCGGTGCCGGAGCGGCCTGGACCGGGGCGGCCTGGACCGGAGCCCGGTCGGACCGGTCTGCGCCGCGCGGGGCGCCCGCCGGAGCGGTCGCCTTGCGGGTGGCGCGGCGGCGGTTGCGGCGGCCGCTGATGCCCGCCGCGGCCTCGGCCTCGCCCGGGCTGCTGTACAGCTCCTCGTCCGGGACGAAGGGCGGCTCCGGCAGGGCGCGCGGCGCGGCGGCCTCGGCCGCCACCTCCGCCTCGGTCTCCACCAGCTCCAGGTCGGCCTCGCCCTCGGCCTCGGCCTCGGTGTACTGGTCGTGCTCGTGGTCGTGCTCCGAGGTGCGGCCCGCGCGCTTCTTGGCGCGCTTGCCGTTGCCGCCGCCACCGATGGCCGTCGGCTGCTCCATGTGCACGATCACACCGCGCCCGTTGCAGTGGACGCAGGTCTCGGAGAAGGACTCCAGCAGACCCTGGCCCACCCGCTTGCGGGTCATCTGCACCAGGCCGAGCGAGGTGACCTCGGCGACCTGGTGCTTCGTACGGTCGCGGCCCAGGCACTCCAGCATGCGCCGCAGGACCAGGTCGCGGTTGGACTCCAGGACCATGTCGATGAAGTCGATGACGACGATGCCGCCCAGGTCGCGCAGCCGCAGCTGGCGCACGATCTCCTCGGCCGCCTCCAGGTTGTTCCTGGTGACGGTCTCTTCGAGGTTGCCGCCCTGACCGGTGAACTTGCCGGTGTTGACGTCGATGACGATCATCGCTTCGGTCTTGTCGATCACCAGGGAACCGCCCGAGGGCAGCCACACCTTGCGGTCGAGCGCCTTGGCGAGCTGCTCGTCGATCCGGTACGTCGCGAAGACGTCGACCTCGGAGGTCCAGCGCGAGAGCCGGCCCGCCAGGTCGGGGGCCACGTGGTTCACGTAACCGTGGATGGTCTCCCAGGCGCTGTCACCGCTGACGATGACCTTCGAGAAGTCCTCGTTGAAGATGTCGCGGACCACGCGGACGGTCATGTCCGGCTCGCCGTAGAGGAGGCTCGGCGAAGAGGTCGAGATCATCTTCGACTTCTTCTGGATGTCCTCCCACTGGGCCTGCAGGCGCTCCACGTCACGGCGCAGCTCGTCCTCGCTCGCGCCCTCGGCGGCGGTGCGCACGATGACGCCCGCGTCCTCGGGGACGATCTTCTTGAGGATGGTCTTCAGGCGCGCGCGCTCGGTGTCGGGCAGCTTGCGGCTGATCCCGGTCATCGAGCCCTCGGGCACGTAGACGAGGTAGCGGCCGGGCAGGGACACCTGGCTGGTCAGGCGGGCGCCCTTGTGACCGATCGGGTCCTTGGTGACCTGCACCAGGACCGACTGGCCGGACTTGAGGGCGGCCTCGATGCGGCGCGGGCCGTTGGCCATGCCGAGGGCCTCGAAGTTGACCTCACCGGCGTACAGGACCGCGTTGCGGCCCTTGCCGATGTCGATGAAGGCGGCCTCCATCGACGGCAGCACGTTCTGGACCTTGCCCAGGTAGACGTTGCCGACGTACGAGGTGGCTTCTTCCTTGTTGACGTAGTGCTCGACGAGCACGTTGTCCTCAAGGACGCCGATCTGCGTGCGCTCGCCGCTCTGGCGGACGACCATCACGCGCTCGACCGCCTCGCGGCGGGCCAGGAACTCGGCCTCGGTGATGATCGGGACGCGGCGGCGGCCCTGCTCGCGGCCTTCGCGGCGGCGCTGCTTCTTGGCCTCCAGGCGGGTCGAGCCCTTGATGGACTGGACCTCGTCGGAGGAGGTGGAGAGGGACTCGCTGCGCTCACGGGCCGGGCGCGGCTCGCGGACCTTGACGACGGTGCGTACGCCGTCCTCGTCGCCCGCGTCGCCGTCCACGCCGGAGTCACCGCTGCGGCGGCGACGGCGACGGCGGCGACGGCTGGAGCTGGAACCGGCCGGGCCGTTCTCGTCGTCCTCGGCGGACTCGTCGTCCTCGTCGGACTCCTGCTCGGCGGCGGCCTCGTCGCTCTCCTCGGACTCCTCCTCGGCGGACTCGTCGAGGTCGGCGGCCTCGCCACGGCGGCGGCGACGGCCACCCCGGCGGCGGCGGCGCGACGGGCGGTCGCCCGACTCGTCGTTCTCTTCGTCCTCCAGCTCGGCGGCCTCGGCCTCCGGCTCCTCGTCCAGGACGGACTCGACGGAGATCGGCCCGGTGGCCTGGGCGGCGGGCGCGGAGACGGGCTCGGCGGCCTGCTCGGGCGCGGCGCCACCACGGCGGCGACGGCGACGGCCCGCGGCGGGGGCGACGGGGGCGGGCGCCGGGGCGGCCACCTCGGTCTCGAAGTCGAGCTCTTCCTCGTCCTCTTCGACCTCCTCGGCGACGACGCGCGCGGCGGCGGCGGCCATGGCGGCGGTCTCGGGGGTCTGGAACATCGGCTCGGCGAAGACCGGCGCCTGGAACATGGCGACGGCCGGGCGGGCGGCACGGCGTCCTCCGCGCGGCTCGGCGGCCGGGGCGGCCGTGGGCTGCGGGGCGGCGGCCGGAGCGGCGGCGCGGGTGGCGCGGCGGCGCGTGGCGCGGCCCTTCGGGGAGTCCACGGCGTCGGCGACCGTCACGGCGGCCTTCGTCGCGGGCTCCTTGGGCTCCTCGGCCTGCGGGGCGGCGGCCTCGGCGGCCGGGGCGGCGACGGAGCGGGTGGCACGACGACGGGCACGCGGCGCGGGGGCCGCGTCCTCGACCGGAGCGGCAACCGGCTCGGCGACCGGCTCGGAGGCCGGGGCCTCCACGACCACGGCAGCAGCGGCCTCGGCGACCGGAGCCGCGACAGCGCGGGTGGCACGACGACGGGCACGCGGCGCCGGAGCGGCGTCCTCGACCGGAGCGGCGACCGGCTCGGCGACCGGAGCCTCCACGACCACGGCAGCGGCGGCCTCAGCGGCCGGAGCCGCGACGGCGCGGGTGGCACGACGACGGGCACGCGGCGCCGGAGCGGCGTCCTCGACGGGGGCCGCGACCGGCTCGGCGGCGGGGGCCGCGGCGGCTTCCACGGCCTCGGCGACCGGGGCGGCGACGGAGCGGGTGGCGCGACGACGGGCACGGGGCGCGGGGGCCGCGTCCTCGGCAGGAGCGGCGACCGGCTCGGCGGCCGGAGCCTCGACGACCACGGCAGCGGCGGCCTCGGCGACCGGAGCGGCCACGGCGCGGGTGGCACGACGACGGGCACGCGGCGCGGGGGCGGCGTCCTCGACGGGGGCCGCGACCGGCTCGGCGGCGGGTGCGGCGGCTTCCACCGTCTCGGCGGCCACCACGGCGCCGGGGGGACCGGCCGGCCGCGATGCGGCGCGGCGCCGCCTGCGCGGCGGCAGGTTGTCGCTGGGGCTGCTGCCCTCGGCGGTGTTGTCGTTGGTGTTGTTCTCGATGTTGAGCATGTGCGGGGTTCTCCCGTCGCGCTCCCGGGCGCCGCGGCTGACATCCGGTCCGGCACGGCCCCGCGCGATGAACGCGGAACCGGCCTCCGGGGCGCGTGCGCCACACGGGAGCTGTAGTCCATGGCCGCCGGTTCCGTACGTGTTTGTCCGTACGGCCTGGCGGAAGTCTTCAGGTCTTTGCGCTGCCCGACCCAGGTGGATCCCGGGTGCCAGGGCGGCACGGCAACGACGGTCCCTACGCGGCGGGACCTTCCGGCGCCTTCGCGTCGGCCACTACGGCAGCCGTGGGTGTGGCGGCCGTGACGGCCTCGCGGTCGGGCGCGAGCGGGTCGGTCACCGTGCCGGACTCCTCGTCGAAGAGCCCCTGCGCCAGCCTGGTCACCGCTGCGGGGACCGGCGGCGCCAGGTCGGCCACAGCTCGGAGACCGGACAGGACGTCGTCGGGTCGCACGGCAGGTGTCAGATGCCGAACAACCAGCCGCAGTATCGCACAGGCACCGTCGAGCGGCCTATCAGCCGGAACGGCCGAAGCCGGGGCCAGTTCGAGACTGACGACGGCGCCGCGCGTGTCGAAGGTGCGCATGCCGTTCTTCGTCCGGCGCTGGACCTCGACGGTCTCGGCGGCGAGGAAGGCCGCCACGGCCCGCTCGGCCTCGGCGGGGTCCGTGCCGTCCAGGCGCAGTTCCCAGACCGAGGCGGTCAGCCGGTCCGCCAGGCCCGAGGTGCGGGCCTCGACGGCGTCGATGATGTCGAGGCCGACCGGCATCGACTCGTCGAGCAGTTCCCGGAGCTTCTCCGGGTCGCGGGCCTCGGCGAGGCCGATCTCCAGGTACTCGGCCTCGCTGCCGGTCCCGGTGGGTGCGGCGTTCGCGTACGAGACCCGGGGGTGCGGGGTGAAGCCCGCCGAGTACGCCATGGGGACCTCGGCGCGGCGCAGGGCCCGCTCGAAGGCTCGCTGGAAGTCTCGGTGGCTGGTGAACCGGAGGCGGCCGCGCTTGGTGTAGCGCAGTCGGATGCGCTGTACCACCGGTGCGGGAGGGGGGCCTTCGGGCTGTCGCTTGCCCAGTGGTTCTTCTCCTTGTGCGGGGCGGGCGCTCTCGCGCGCCGCCCGGAGGTCTGTGGAGCCGTCCGGCCGTGCCCGCTGCTCCGGCTCACCCC
This sequence comes from Streptomyces sp. NBC_00536, assembly GCF_036346295.1. Lineage (NCBI taxonomy): Bacteria > Bacillati > Actinomycetota > Actinomycetes > Kitasatosporales > Streptomycetaceae > Streptomyces > Streptomyces sp. NBC_00536. The sequence continues at coordinate 2,744,881 of NZ_CP107819.1, forward strand.
TGCTCGTGCAGGGAGATCTCGGGTGCGGGCGCGTTGCCGACAGCTGTCGTACCACCCACAGTACGCGCCTGTGACCTCCCCGGTTGCACGGGAGGAGCCGCCTCAGTCGATGGAACCGGGCTCCGCGAGCCAGCGGGTGCTGAGCCCGATGTGCTTCGCGAGGGTCTCGAAGTCCCGGTCGTAGTGCAGACCACGAGCGGGGCGTGCGGAAACCTTAAAGCGCCACTCGAATAAATATGCCCCCGCCGGATCCCGGCGGGGGCATACGTGGAACGACGGTGACCGCTACTTCACGACCGACAGCGGCAGCAGCTTCTGCCCCGTGGGGCCGATCTGGATCTCCGTGCCCATCTGCGGGCAGACGCCGCAGTCGAAGCACGGCGTCCAGCGGCAGTCGTCGACCTCGGTCTCGTCGAGGGCGTCCTGCCAGTCCTCCCAGAGCCAGTCCTTGTCGAGACCGGAGTCCAGGTGGTCCCAGGGCAGGACTTCCTCGTAGGTGCGCTCGCGGGTCGTGTACCAGGCCACGTCCACGCCGTAGGCCGGCAGCGCCTTCTCGGCCGCCTGCATCCAGCGGTCGTACGAGAAGTGCTCGCGCCAGCCGTCGAAGCGGCCGCCCGATTCGTACACCGCGCGGATGACGTCGCCGATGCGGCGGTCGCCGCGGGACAGCAGGCCCTCGACGATGCCAGGCTTGCCGTCGTGGTAGCGGAAGCCGATGGAGCGCCCGTACTTCTTGTCGCCGCGGAGCTTGTCCCGCAGCTTCGTCAGCCGCGCGTCCGTGTCCTCGGCCGACAGCTGCGGGGCCCACTGGAAGGGGGTGTGCGGCTTCGGCACGAACCCGCCGATGGACACCGTGCAGCGGATGTCGTTCTGGCCCGAGACCTCGCGGCCCTTGGCGATGACGTTGACCGCCATGTCGCCGATCTGGAGCACGTCCGCGTCGGTCTCGGTCGGCAGGCCGACCATGAAGTACAGCTTCACCTGGCGCCAGCCGTTGCCGTACGCGGTGGCGACCGTACGGATCAGGTCCTCTTCCGAGACCATCTTGTTGATGACCTTGCGCATGCGCTCGGAGCCGCCCTCGGGGGCGAAGGTGAGGCCCGACCGGCGGCCGTTGCGGGTCAGCTCGTTGGCCAGGTCGACGTTGAAGGCGTCGACGCGGGTGGAGGGGAGGGACAGGCCCACCTTCTCGTCCGCGTAGCGGTCCGCGAGGCCCTTGGCGATGTCGGCGATCTCGGTGTGGTCCGCGGAGGACAGCGAGAGGAGGCCGACCTCCTCGAAGCCGGTCGCCTTCAGGCCCCGCTCGACCATTTCGCCGATGCCGGTGATGCTTCGCTCCCGCACGGGGCGCGTGATCATGCCGGCCTGGCAGAAACGGCAGCCGCGGGTGCAGCCGCGGAAGATCTCCACGGACATGCGCTCGTGGACGGTTTCGGCGAGCGGGACCAGGGGCTGCTTCGGGTAGGGCCATTCGTCGAGGTCCATGACCGTGTGCTTGAACACCCGGTTGGGAACGCCGGAACGGTTCGGGAAGACACGCGCGATGCGGCCGTCCGGGAGGTAGTCGACGTCGTAGAAGCCCGGGACGTAGAAACCGCCGTGCTTCGCGAGGCGCAGCAGGACGCCCTCGCGTCCGCCCGGACGGCCTTCGGCCTTCCAGGTGCGGATGATCTCCGTCATGTCGAGGACGGCCTGCTCGCCGTCGCCGATGACCGCGCAGTCGATGAAGGCCGCGATCGGCTCGGGGTTGAAGGCCGCGTGGCCGCCCGCGAGGACGATGGGGTGGTCGACCGTACGGTCCTTGGACTCCAGCGGGATGCCCGCCAGGTCCAGGGCCGTGAGCATGTTGGTGTAGCCCAGCTCCGTGGAGAAGGACAGGCCGAACACGTCGAAGGCGCCCACGGGACGGTGGGAGTCGACGGTGAACTGCGGCACCTTGTGCTCGCGCATCAGCTCTTCGAGGTCCGGCCACACGCTGTAGGTGCGCTCGGCCAGGACGCCCTCGCGCTCGTTGAGCACCTCGTACAGGATCATGACGCCCTGGTTGGGCAGTCCGACCTCGTAGGCATCCGGGTACATGAGCGCCCAGCGGACGTCACATTCGTCCCAGTTCTTGACGGTGGAGTTCAGCTCCCCGCCGACGTACTGGATCGGCTTCTGAACGTGCGGAAGCAGGGCCTCTAGCTGAGGGAAGACCGACTCGGTCATCACGCGACTTTCGTGAAGCGGGCAGGGGGCGACTCACAAGCGTACCCCGGGGCACGGCCGCCCCCTGCCGCGTCGGTCGCCCGCTATCCGCCCAGGGTGGCCCGCAGCACGGGGTCCGAGGCCTCGGTCCAGACGGCCGGGAGTTCGCGTTCGCGGCGCTCGGCCAGGGCTTCCTCGCGGCCGTGGAGCAGGCCCCAGGTGAAGGAGGGCTCCCCGGCGCCGTTCGCCTGGACGGCGAGGCCGCGCAGGGCTTCGCGGGCGACGACGCTGTCCTGGTGGTCGCCGAGCAGGGTCTGGACCGATTTCATGGCCTTGGCCAGCCGTTTCGCCGGGCCGCCGAGGGCCGGTACGACGGCTTCCGCCGCGTAGCGGGCGCGTTTGGCGGCCTTGCGGGCGTCGTGCAGGGCCAGGTCGCGGTCCTCGCCCGGGGTGAGGGCGAGCGCGGTGCCGATCCGGCCGGAGAGGCGCTCGTAGTCGGCGAGGACCGCCTTCGGCAGGATCCGCAGGGCGGGCTTGGCGGCGGCCGGGAGCAGCGGCGGGTCCTGGAGCAGCGCGTCCAGGGCGTCGAGCAGGGCGAGGTACCGCTTGCCGTCGAGGGCGGCGAGGGCGCGGCGCCGCGAGCCGGAGCGGCGGGAGGTGTTCCAGATCCGCAGGCGGGCGCGGACGGGGCCGAGGACCAGGCTCTGCGGGAGTTCGCCGAGCCGGGTGCGGAGCCGGTCCAGGAGGACTTCCTGGTCGCGGTCGACGCCGAGTTCGGCGGCGAGCCAGCGCAGTTCCTCGCCGAGGGGTTCGGTGCGGTCGCGGTCGAGGACCCGGCGGTAGGTGCGCAGCGCGCTGCGCAGGCGGCGGGTGGCGACGCGCATCTGGTGCACGGAGTCGGGCAGGCCGCGCCGGACGGCGGGGTCCTGGGCGACGAGGGCGTCGCGCTGTTCGCGCAGGTACGCGAGGACGTGGGCGCCCGCGGTGTCGTCGGCCGGGGCGGCGCCGGGCCGGGGGGCGGGCGCGGATCCGGTTTCGGCGAGGGCGCGGACGAGTTTGGAGGGGGCGCCGGACACCGCGAGCCCGGCTTTGCGGAAGCGCTTCTCGACGGCGTCGAGCAGGGCGGGGTCGGCGCCGTCGGCGAGTTCGACCTCGACCTCGGTCCAGGCGGCGGTGGTGTCGTGGCCCTCGGCGCGCACGGCGTCGGTGCTCAGTTCCGCGAGCAGTGCTCCGGTCCCGTCCACGAGGTGGAGCACCTTGCGCGAGGACAGCAGCCGCATCTGCGGTTCCAGCGCGCCGCCGCGCACCCGGGAGCGCAGCAGGGCGGTCAGCGCGCGCGGCACGGTGTCGGTCAGGCCGGCCCGGACCTCGTCGCGCACCCCGGGCGAGACGGGCAGTTTGAGGTGCCAGCCCGCGTCCTCGCCGCCGGTTCTGCGCCGCAGGGTCAGCCCGTCGGCGGCGAGCCGCTGGTCGGGGGTGTCGTAGTAGACGGCGTCGAGGTCGACGGTGCCCTGGTCGAGGACGGCGGCGATACCGGCCGTGCCCGTGAGGTCCGGTACCCCGCGCCGCCCCGCTTTGACGCTCGTGAACTCGAATTTCCGCTCGATTTCGCGCTTGGTCTCCGCCATGACCCGAACGTAGTCCTGAACGGAAGGCGAAGTGAAGGCGAACACCGGGTCCCGTCAGGGATCGGCCACGGATCAGGCCGACATCGGTCCCTGACGTCCCCGCGCGCACGCCAGGCCCGGCGCGCCCGCCCCTCAGGCCGACATCGGCCGTTGCACCCGGATCGACTGCAACAGCCCGATGGCCACCCACACGGCGAACATCGACGATCCTCCGTAGGAGACGAAGGGCAGCGGCAGCCCGGCCACCGGCATGATGCCGAGCGTCATGCCGATGTTCTCGAAGGCCTGGAAGGCGAACCAGGCGATGATCCCGGCGGCCACGATCGTCCCGTACAGCTCGGTGGTCTCACGGGCGATCATGCAGGCCCGCCAGAGCACCACCCCGAGCAGGACGAGGATCAGCCCGGCCCCGACGAAGCCCAGCTCCTCCCCCGCCACGGTGAAGACGAAGTCGGTCTGCTGTTCCGGCACGAACTGGCCGGTGGTCTGGGAGCCGTGGAAGAGCCCCTCGCCGAACAGCCCGCCGGAGCCGATCGCGATCCGGGCCTGGTTGGTGTTGTAGCCGACGCCCGCCGGGTCCAGGGCCGGGTTCGCGAAGGCCGCGAAGCGGTTGATCTGGTACTCGTCGAGGATGCCGAGCTGCCAGATGAGTACGGCGCCCATCGCGCCGGATCCGAGCAGCCCGAGCACCCACCGGTTGGAGGCCCCGGAGGCCAGCAGCACCCCGAGCACGATGACCAGCATGACCATGACGGACCCGAGGTCGGGCATCAGCATGACGATGCCCATGGGCGCGGCGGCCAGGCAGAGCGCCTTGGCCACGGTGCGGTGGTCGGGGTGGTCGAGGTCCCCCGCGTCCACCCGGTGCGAGAGCAGCATCGCCATGATCAGGATGATGGTGATCTTGCAGAACTCGGAGGGCTGGAGCGAGAAGCCGCCGCCGATCACGATCCAGGCGTGCGCGCCGTTGATGGTCGCGCCGAGCGGGGTGAGCACGGCGAGGACCAGGACCAGCGAGAGCCCGTAGAGGACCGGCACCGCGCCGCGCAGGGTGCGGTGGCCGAGCCAGACCGTGCCGATCATCAGCACCAGGCCGATGCCGGTGTTCATGGCGTGCCGGAGGAGGAAGTAGTACGGGTCGCCCTGGTTCAGCGTGGTGCGGTTGCGGGTGGCCGACCACACCAGCAGCGAGCCGATGAAGGACAGCGCCAGCGCGCTGAGCAGTATCGGCCAGTCCAGCCGGCGCAGCACCGAGTCGCGCGCGGTGAGCTTGCCGAGCGCGCCGCGGTCGGGGGCGTAGCGGGAGACGGAGAAGGTGTTCGGTCCGGGCATCAGTCCTGCCTCCCGGTTCCCGGGGCGGGCGGCGGCCCGGCGAGGGCGGGCGGCGGTGCGTCCTCCGGGGAGGGGGGCACGTACGGCTTGACCTCGGGCGCGTCGATCGAGCCGTCGGGCTGGATCTTGGGCAGGGCCGACTCGGGGTGCGGCAGCAGGGCCTTGCTCAGGTCCTGCTTGCCCGCCATGTCGAGGCCGTAGATGGCGTTGTAGATGTTGCGCACGGCGGGACCGGAGGCGCCGGAACCGGTACCACCCTGGGAGATCGTCATCACGACCGTGTAGTCCTCGGTGTACGTGGCGAACCAGGACGTCGTCTGCTTGCCGTAGACCTCGGCGGTGCCGGTCTTGGCGTGCATTGGGATCTGCTTCTGCGGCCAGCCGCCGAAGCGCCAGGCGGCGGTGCCGCGCGTGGCGACACCCTCCAGCGCACCGTTTATCTTGTCCCGGGTCTCCTCGGTCATGGGCAGTTTGCCGTGCGCCTTCGGCTGGATCTCCTGCGTCTGCTTGCCGTCGGCGCTGATGACGGCCTTGCCGATGGTCGGGTTGTACAGGGTGCCGCCGTTGGCGATGGCCGCGTAGATGGTGGCCATCTGGATCGGGGTGACGAGGGTGTCGCCCTGCCCGATGGAGTAGTTGACGGCGTCACCGGCGCGCATGAGGTTGCCTTCGAGGCAGTTCTCGTAGGACAGCAGCTCGACGTAGGTGCCGCCCTTCTTGCCGACCTTGCACCACTGGTCCTTGTTGGCCTCCCAGAACCGCTGCTTCCACTCGCGGTCGGGGACCCGGCCCTTCTCCTCGCCCGGCAGGTCGACGCCGGTCTCCGCGCCGAGGCCGAACTGGTGGGCGGTCTTGTAGAAGATCTGCGCCGGGTTCTTCCCCGGCTTGAGACCACCGTCCTTCAGCCACTGCTGGTGGCCGAGGGCGTAGAAGACGGTGTCGCAGGACACCTCCAGGGCTTGGCCGAGGGTGATGGATCCGTGGCCCTGGGACTCGAAGTTCTTGAAGACCTGCCCGCCGATGGAGTACGAGCTGGGGCAGGGGTAGCTGCCGTCGAAGGCGTACCCGGCGTTCACCGCGGCGGCGGTCGGGATCACCTTGAAGATGGAGCCGGGGGCGGCCTGGCCCTGGATCGCCCGGTTCATCAGCGGGACGTTGGACTCCTTGGCGGTGAGCTTGGCGTAGTCCTTGCCGGAGATCCCGCCGACCCAGACGTTCGGGTCGTAGGTCGGGTTGGAGGCCATGGCCACGACGCGGCCGGTCTTGGACTCCAGGACGACGACGGCGCCCGCGTCGGCCTTGTAGTTGACGCCGGTGTTGCGGTCGTTCTGCTTGCGGGCCTCGACCATGGCCGCGTTCAGCTCGTACTCGGCGACCGCCTGGACCCGGGAGTCGATGCTGGTGACCACGTTGGCGCCGGGGACCGCGGGGTCGTTCTTGGCCTCGCCGATGACGCGGCCGAGGTTGTCGACCTCGTAGCGGGTGACGCCGGACTTGCCGCGCAGTTCCTTGTCGTAGGTGCGCTCCAGGCCGAAGCGGCCGACCTGGTCGGAGCGCAGGAACGGCGAGTTGGTGGTCTTGGCGGCCTGGATCTCGTTGTCGGTGACGGGCGAGAGGTAGCCGAGGACCTGGCCGGTGTTGGCGCCGCCGGGGGCCGGGTAGCGGCGTACGGCGGTGGGTTCGGCGGTGATGCCGGGGAAGTCCTCGGGGCGCTCGCGGATCTGCAGGGCCTGCTGGGTGGTGGCCTGCAGGGTGACCGGGATCGGCTGGTACGGGGAACCGTTCCAGCAGGGCTGGGGGGTCTTGGCGTCGCAGAGCCGGACCTTGTCCATGACCTCCTGCGGCTTCATGTCCAGGATCCCGGCCAGCCGGGTGAGGACGTCCTTGCCCTTGTCCTTTATTTTCATCAGGTCGGTGCGGCTGGCGGAGACGACCAGGCGGGTCTCATTGTCGGCCAGGGGCACCCCGCGGGCGTCGAGGACCGAGCCGCGCACGGCGGGCTGGACGACCTGCTGGACGTGGTTGTTCTTGGCCTTGTCCGCGTACTCCGCGCCGTTGCGGATCTGCAGGTACCACAGCCGGCCGCCGAGCGTGAGCAGCAGCGAGAAGACGAGCACCTGCAGGATGACGAGCCGGATCTGCACCCGTGGGGTGCGGCCGGTCTCGGGAATGTTGGTCACGCGTGCTCCCCCGTCACAGCTTCTTGACGCCCTTGACGCTCTTCACGCCCTTGACCCCCTTGACGCCCTTTATGCGCACGGCTTTGTTCGCGCGGCTCCGCGCGCTCTTCATCCGCAGCCCGCCGCGCTGGCTGCCGATGCGCAGGCCCGTACCGCCCGAGAGCCAGCCGGAGGCCACGTCGGCGCCCTGTGCCGGGCCACCGTTGGCCTCGACGGCCATCGGGTCGTTCTCGGCGCGCCGGGCCAGCGCCATCAGGAACGGCACGGTGAACGGGGCGAGCAGCAGGTCGTAGAGGACCGCGGTGAACAGCAGCCCGGTCAGCCCGACGTGGCGGGCGGCGGTGTCGCCGACGAGGGCGCCCACGCCCGCGTAGAGCAGGGTGGAGCAGACCGCGGCGGCCACGACGGTGAGCATCGGCCCCCAGGCGGAACGGAAGCGCCCGGTGTCGGGCCGCATCAGCCCGCACGCGTAGCCGATGAGGCAGAGCACCAGGGCGTAGCGTCCGGCGGCGTGGTCGGCGGGCGGGGCCAGGTCGGTCAGCAGTCCGGCGGTGAAGCCGATCAGGGCGCCGCTGACCGGCCCGTAGACCAGGGCGAGGGCGACGACGGTGAGCAGCACCAGGTCGGGGACGGCGCCGGGCAGCTGGAGCCGCCCGAGCACGGTGACCTGGACGACGAGGGCGACCACGACCAGGGTGGCGGAGAGCAGGATCCGGTTGAAGCGCATGACGGTCAGCTCCTACTCGGCGGCCGGTTTGGCGGACCCGCTGGGGGACGGCGCGACGGTGACCGTGACGGTCGGGGTCGGCTTGGGCCCTTCGGGCTTGGGCGGCAGGACGGCGTCGCGCGGGTCGGCGCGCGGCGGCATGACGACGACGCCGACGATGTCGAGGCGGGAGAAGCCGACGTACGGCCGGACCCAGAGGGTGCGGGTGAGGTCGCCGCGGGAGGGGTCGACCTTGACGACCTCACCGATCGGGACGCCCGGCACGAAGGGCTTGTTGCCGCGCGAGCCGAAGGTGACGAGGCGGTCGCCGGGGCTGACCTTGGCCTTGCCGTTGAGCATCTGGACGGACAGGGCGCGGTCGCCCTGGCCGGTGGCGAAGCCGAGTTCGCCGGTCTTCTCCAGGCGGGTGCCCACCGTGAAGTCGGGGTCGTTGGCGAGGACGACGGTGGCGGTGTCGGGGCCGACGGTGGTGACCCGGCCGACGAGTCCGTCGCCGTTGAGGACGGTCATGTCGCGTTCGATGCCGTCCTTGCTGCCGGCGTCGATGGTCACGGTCCAGGAGAAGCCCTGGGCCGCTCCTATGGCGATGACCTCGGCGCCCTTGATGCCGTACTGGCCGGAGCCGGCCCGCTTGAGCATCTCGTCCAGTTCGTGGATGCGGCTCTTGTTGCGGTCGTCGCTGCCCAGTTTGGCCTTGAGCGCGGCGTTCTCGCCTTCGAGCGCGGTGATGCGGTTGTGGCGCTCCCCGGAGTCGCGCACCGCCCCTATGGCGTGGGCGACCGGGTCGACCGCGGTCGCCACGCCCTTCTCGACCGGGCCGAAGACCGCTGCGGCGGCCTGCCGGGCACCGTCGACCGGCGACTCCTCGCCCGCCCTGATGTCCACCGTGATCAATGCGAACGCGATGGCGATCAGAAGCACCAGGAGCAGCCGGCTCTCTCGTGTGTCCCTCACGTGCGGCGGCCGTGCCTTCCTCGTCGGAATAATTCCCTGCCTGTATATCAACGATCCGCCGTACGGGAGCGACAGCACCCGTACGGCGGATCCTTGTGTTCCGCAAGGTCACCCGCCCCGGTGCCCCTGGCAGGGGGGCGGGGGCGGGGGGCCGGTCAGCGCCGGGGCTGCGCGTCCAGGACCTGCTGGAGCGCCTCGAACTCCTCGACGCACTTGCCGGAGCCGAGGGCGACCGAGTCGAGGGGGTCCTCGGCGATGTGGATCGGCATCCCGGTCTCGCGGCGCAGCCGCTCGTCGAGGCCGCGCAGCAGGGCGCCGCCGCCGGTGAGGACGATGCCGCGGTCCATGATGTCGCCGGACAGCTCCGGCGGGCACTTGTCGAGGGTGGTCTTGACCGCGTCGACGATGGCGTTGACGGGCTCCTCGATGGCCTTGCGCACCTCGGCGGCGGAGATGACCACGGTCTTGGGCAGGCCCGAGACGAGGTCGCGGCCGCGGATCTCGGTGTGCTCGTCCTTGTCGAGGTCGTAGGCCGACCCGATGGTGATCTTGATCTGCTCGGCGGTGCGCTCGCCGAGGAGGAGCGAGTACTCCTTCTTGATGTGCTGGATGATCGCGTTGTCCAGCTCGTCACCGGCGACCCGGATGGACTGTGCCGTGACGATTCCGCCGAGGGAGATGACGGCCACCTCGGTGGTGCCGCCGCCGATGTCCACGACCATGTTGCCGGTGGCCTCGTGGACGGGCAGGCCCGAGCCGATGGCGGCGGCCATGGGCTCTTCGATGATGTGCACCTGGCGGGCGCCGGCCTGCGTGGACGCCTCGATGACGGCGCGCCGCTCCACTCCCGTGATGCCGGAGGGTACGCAGACCACGACGCGCGGACGGGCCAGGTAACGGCGCTTGTGGATCTTGAGGATGAAGTACCGGAGCATGCGCTCGGTGATCTCGAAGTCGGCGATCACGCCGTCCTTGAGGGGTCGTACGGCGACGATGTTGCCGGGCGTGCGCCCGATCATCTTCTTCGCTTCGGAGCCGACCGCCAGGATGCCACCGGTGTTCGTGTTGATGGCGACCACGGACGGCTCGTTCAGGACGATTCCCCGGCCCCTCACGTACACCAGCGTGTTGGCGGTCCCGAGGTCGATCGCCATGTCACGGCCGATGAACGACATGTTGTTCCCCTTGTTCCCCATGAGGAGCGTCTGGCCTTCCAGTTGATAGCGGCTGCTGTCAGGGTCGGCGAGGTGGGTGTGTGGGTGGAGGCCCCATCGTAGTGCCGTGAGTACGGACACCGCGCGACGGGACTCCGGCAATCCCGCCGGAACGGAAACCCGCCCCCTAGTGGTGACGTCACGTCCTGCGCATACGTTCCCGGGATCGCCCCGTCATACCGAAGGGCGACCGAAATTAATTCGGTCGCCCCAGGTCATGAGCGCTATTTGGCTGATGTTGCGTCAGGAAAGAGTCATCAGAGCGCGGGGAAGAACAGCTTCAGCTCCCGCTCGGCGGACTCCTCGGAATCCGACGCGTGGATCAGGTTCTCCCGGGTGATGGTGCCGAAGTCACCCCGGATGGACCCGGGCGCCGCGGCGATCGGGTCAGTGGGTCCGGCCAGCTGGCGGACACCCTCGATCACGCGTTCCCCTTCGACCACCAGGGCGACGACGGGGCCGGAGGACATGAAGCCCATGAGGGGCTCGTAGAACGGCTTGCCCTTGTGCTCGCCGTAGTGCGCCTCCAGGGTCTCCTGGTCCAGCGTGCGCAGCTCCAGCGCCGGGATGGTCCAGCCGGCCTTCCGCTCGATCCGGCCGATGACCTCGCCGATCAGGCCACGACGGACGGCGTCGGGCTTGAGCAGGACGAGAGTGCGCTGGGTCATGTTCCAACTCCTTGCGGCAAACGGGTGCGGTGCGTCGAGGCTACAGGGGCCGTACGGGCCCCCGTCACGCAGCGTCAGGTGCGGAGGCCTCCGCCTGCGCGGCCCAGCGGGCCTTGATGACGTCGATCTTGCGCCCGTAATGCACCGAACACCACCACAGCCCGGCGAACACCGCACCCAGGATGAACATCGTCGGAACGACGAACCCGCTCAGGATCAGCCCGATCTGCAGCGCCCAGCCGATCTGGACGGCGCCGGGGCGCGAGAGCATCCCGCACAGCAGCACCGACAGCAGCATGGTGACCCCGCAGACCGTCCAGACCGTGGCCTGGGTCAGGTCCGGGTTCTTCATCGCGACCAGACCGGCGAAGCCGATCACGAAGAACTCGCCGATCAGCGTGCTGGCACAGAGCGTGCGCATCTCCTCAGCCCCTCTTGAGCAGCAGGCGGGCCTCGCCCACCGTGATCACGGAACCGGTCACCAGGACCCCGGCCCCTCCGAATTCGGCCTCTTCCTCCGCCAGGGTGATGGCCGCCTCCAGCGCGTCGTCCAGCCGGGGCTCGACCTGCACCCGCTCGGCGCCGAAGACCTCCACCGCGATCGCGGCCAGCTCGTCCGCGCCCATCGCCCGGTGGCTGGTGTTCTCGGTCACCACGACCTCGGCGAAGATCGGCTCGAAGGCCTCCATGACGCCCTTGACGTCCTTGCCCTCGCTCGCGGCGACCACGCCGATCAGCCTGCTGAAGCCGAAGGACTCGGTGACCGCCTCGGCGGTGGCCAGGGCGCCCGCCGGGTTGTGCGCGGCGTCCAGCACCACCGTGGGGCTGCGCCGGACGACCTCCATCCGGCCCGGGGAGGACACGGACGCGAAGGCCTTGCGGACGGTGTCCACGTCCAGCGGGCGCGCGTGCTCGGCGCCGATCCCGAAGAAGGCCTCGACGGCCGCCAGGGCGACGGCCGCGTTGTGGGCCATGTGGGCGCCGTACAGGGGCAGGAAGATGTCCTCGTACTCGCCGCCCAGACCGCGCAGGGTCAGGTGCTGGCCGCCGACCGCCACCTCGCGGGAGACGACGCCGAACTCCATGCCCTCGCGGGCCACGGTCGCGTCCACCTCGACGGCCTTCTTCAGCAGCACCTGCGCCGCGTCCACCGGCTGCTGCGCCAGGATCACGGCGGCGCCCTGCTTGATGACCCCGCCCTTCTCCTGCGCGATCTCGCCGGGGGTGGAGCCGAGCCGGTCCGTGTGGTCCAGGCTGATCGGGGTGATCACCGCGACCGAGCCGTCGATCACGTTGGTGGCGTCCCAGCTGCCGCCCATGCCGACCTCGACCACGGCCGCGTCGACCGGGGCGTCCGCGAAGGCCGCGTAGGCCATCCCGGTGAGCACCTCGAAGAAGGACAGCCGGTACTCCTCGGCCGCGTCGACCATCTCCACGTACGGCTTGATGTCGTGGTAGGTCTCCACGAACCGCTCGTGGCTGATCGGCAGCCCGTCGAGGCTGATCCGCTCGGTGATCGACTGCACGTGCGGGCTGGTGTAGCGCCCGGTGCGCAGCTCGAAGGCGACCAGCAGGGCCTCGATCATGCGGGCGGTGCTGGTCTTGCCGTTGGTGCCGGTGACATGGATGGAGGGGTACGCGCGCTGCGGTGCGCCGAGGACGTCCATCAGCGCGGCGATGCGCGTGACGGACGGCTCCAGCTTGGTCTCGCCCCAGCGGCCGGCCAGCTCCTGCTCCACCTCGCGCAGGGCCCGCTCCACCTCCGGGTCTTCGGGGCGGGAGGGGGCCTGGTCGCCCTGGGGCGCCCCGCCATGGGCGCGCAGGGTGCGGCTGCCGGCCTCGATCACCGCCAGGTCGGGGTCGCGGTCGGTCTCTTCGGCCACGATCTCGTCGAACTCGTCGGACCGGTCGTCGCTCTCAGGCCTCTCAGGCTGCTGCTCACTCACGGGCCCCAGTCTACGGACGGGGAGCACGAGGACTTTCGGCCCGGGCGTTTCGGGACCTTGGGCGCAAAAAGCGTCCAGATCGTTATGCGAGTCTTGCGGCAGGAGATTGGGGAACAAATGCCGCAGGCCAGCAGCAATAAGACGGGGTCCAGCCGCGACATAGGGATAGATCTGGGGACCGCGAACACCCTCGTCTACGCACGGGGCCACGGCATCGTGCTCAATGAGCCGTCCGTGGTGGCGGTCCGGGCGGGCACCACGACGGCCGTCGCCGTGGGCACCGACGCCAAGGAGACCATCGGCCGCACCCCCGGCTCCATCACCGCGATCCGCCCGCTCAAGGGCGGGGTGATCTGCGACTACGAGGCCGCGGAGGAGATGATCCGGCACTTCGTGCGCAAGGCCGTGCCGGGCCGCAGGCCGCGCACCCGCATGGTGGTCTGCGTACCGTCCGGGGTCACCCCGGTCGAGCGGCGGGCCATCATCCACGCCTCGACCCGGGCGGGGGCCAAGGCCGTGCACCTGATCGAGGAGCCGATGGCGGCGGCGATCGGCGCCGGGCTGCCGGTCGCGGAACCGCGCGGCTCGATGGTGGTGGACATCGGCGGCGGCACCACCGAGGTCGCCGTGATCTCGCTGGGCGGGATCGTCACCTCGCAGTCGCTGCGGGTCGGCGGGGACCGGCTCGACGCGGCGATCATCGACTACGTCCGCAAGGAGCACTCGCTGCTCATCGGCGAGCGCACCGCCGAGGACATCAAGTGCGCGATCGGCTCGGCCTGGCCGGACCCCGGGCAGCCGGAGCTGGAGGAGCGCACCTTCACCGTGCGCGGCCGCGAGAAGGTGGCGGGGATGCCCAAGACCCTGCAACTGACCTCCCAGGACGTGCGCTCGGCCCTCGACGAGCCGGTCGAGGCGATCATCGCGGCGGTCCGCACCACCCTGGAGGAGTGCCCGCCGGAACTGTCCGGTGACGTGATGGAGTACGGGATCGTGCTGACCGGCGGCGGCGCGCTGCTGCCGGGGCTGGACCTGCGCGTCGCCTCGGCGACCGGCATCCCGGTGTTCGTCGCGGACAACCCGCTGGACTGCGTGGCCCTGGGCTCGGGCAAGTGCGTCGAGGACATGGACACGCTGAACTCGCTGCTGGCCCCGGCGGCGAAGTGAGCGACCCGGCGGTGGGCCTCGGGAGGCCCCCGGTGCTCGCTCAGCCGCGCGGGAGGGTGGCGACGACCGTGTAGGTGTCGTGCGTGCGCGTCGCGGTCAGGGTGCCGCCCAGGCTGCGGACGCGCTCGGCCATGCTCGCCGTGCCCGAGCCCGCCGAGACGGGGGCGCGCACCGGGCCGCGCACGGGCAGGCCGTTGCTGACCGCGATCCGCAGCTGCGGGCCGTCGGCCGCGATGGACACCTCGATGGTCTCGCCGCGCGCGTGCTTGGCGGCGTTCGTCAGGCACTCCTGGACCACCCGGTACACGGCGGCCTGGCGCAGCGGCGAGAGCGCGCGCACGTCCGGGTCCATGACGAGCCGAACGGGCGAGCCCGCCCGGCCGCTCTCGTCGGCGAGCGCGGGCAGCCCGTCCACGCCCGGGGTGGCGGCCCGCTCGCCGCGCTGCACGATGATCTCGTTGAGCACGAGGTGGGCCCGGCGCGCGGTGTCGGCCAGTTCCTCGAAGTCCTTCGCGTGGGCCGTGTCGCGCGCCCTCATCGAGAGCACCTCGGAGCGCACCGTCAGCAGGGTCAGCTCCCGCCCGACGAAGTCGTGCACGTCCCGCGCGACCGAGCGGCGCTCCTGCTCCACGGCCTCGTAGACGGCCGATTCGCCGCGCCGCACGGCCAGCTCGCGCACCAGGTCGTGCCGGTAGGCGGCGATGCCGACGGCGGCGGCCAGCACCCCGATGGGGATGACCAGGCTGAGGAAGCCGCTCAGGGTGTCGGCCCGTTCCTCGGGCCAGCCCGGCAGGTTGAAGAGGGCGAAGGCGAAGAGGACGTACCCGGTCGTGGCGAGGATCCCGGCCCGCCGCCCGCGGTAGCGGCCGACGGAGTACAGCGCGAACTGGATGAGGGTGAGTTCGTGCAGCCAGCCGATGAAGAGCAGCGCGGTGACGTACGAGAGCCACGGCGCCCGGCGCCGCAGCAGCAGGGTGGCGGCGCCGACGGTGAGGACCACGGCGGCCTGCGGGGCGTTCAGCGAGTTGTCCTCGGAGGCCAGTCCCGGCAGGTCCAGCGCCATCAGCCCGAGGCAGCCCAGCGCGGTGAGGACGTCGAGCGCGCGCCGCGACCCGGCCCAGCTCTCGGAGAGCCGGCGGCCGGCGGCCTGGACCCGGTGGAGCGCCGGGGCGACGGGCTTGACGTGCATGCCCTCCATCATCCGTGGTCGGCGGAGGCGATCGGATCAGCCGGACGCCCGGAAAAGGTGATATGCGGCACTCCGTCATGGTCCGGAACGGGCCTGAAGGGAACCGGAGACGGGCCGGACGGCCCTGCCCCGGCCCGCCCCGGTCTTCGTAACCTCGAAAAGATGACCACCGAGTACTCCCCCGCCGGCGCCCGGCTCCGCGGCCTGCCCCTCCTGCTGCTGATCGGCGGCGTGCTCGGCACGCTCTCCTCGTGCGTGCTGACCTACGACCGCATCCGCGGCCTGGAGGACCCGCTCTTCAGTCCCGGCTGCAACATCAACACGGTCCTGAGCTGCGGCGACGTGATGACCACCTGGCAGGGCAATCTGCTGGGCTTCCCCAACATGCTCCTGGGCGTCGCGGGCTTCGCGGCGCTGGCGGGCCTGGGCCTGGCGCTGGTCGCCGGGGCGGTCTTCCCGCGCTGGCTGTGGCGCGGTGTGTGGGCCGGGGTCGCGGCGGGCTTCGCCTTCACGGTGTGGCTGATCGGCCAGTGCCTGTTCGTGATCGGCGCGCTGTGTCCGTGGTGCATGGTCGTGTGGGCGGTCATGATCCCGCTCTTCTGGTACGTCACACGGCACCTGTCCCGGCCGGGGTCCGCGCTGCGGGCCGTGCCCCACTGGCTGGTCCCCGCGTTCCTCTACCTCCTCGTCGTGGCGCTCATCTTTTCCGTATTCGGGCCTTCCGTATTCGGCTCTTCCGTATTCGGTATTCGAATCCTCTGACGATTTACTGACGGGTTACTTAGGATCGGGTCTCTGCGGCCCTCCGGCCAGGCAGCGAGCCCGACCACCCGAGGCCCCGCATTCCGATGAGTCACGCCCCGACCACCCCTGCCGCCGTCCTGCCCCGGCCCGCGGACCGACGCGGCGGATCCGGCCGCGGCGAAGCACCTCCGGGCCGCCGCCCGCTCCTCGGCGCCCTCGCCGCCCTCGTCTCGGCCCTCATCGCCATGACCGCCTACGGCGCGGGCCTCGCCGCCTTCGGCAGCTACCCCTTCGGCCCGTCGCCGCGCGCCGACAACGACCTGCGCCACCAGTACGTGCCCTTCCACACCCACCTGTGGGACCTCCAGCACGCCGCCGTGCCCGGCGACCTCCTCTACAACTGGCAGAGCGGCTACGGCGTCGGCTTCCTCGGCGACTTCTTCACCTACCTCGCCAACCCGTTCTCCTGGCTCGTCGGCCTCTTCCCCCGCGACCAGAGCGAATTCCCCGTCTTCCTGGTCAGCCTGTTCAGCATCGGCCTGGCCGCCGCCGTCATGACCGTCTTCCTCGGCAGGCTCCGCCCCGGCTCGCCGTGGCTGCGCGCCCTGATGTCCGTCGGCTACGCCCTCTGCGGCTGGACCACGGCCGAGGGCGCCATCGTCCCCATGTGGATGTGGGGCCTGGTCGCCCTCCCGCTGCTCTGCATAGCCGCCGACTGGGCCCTGACCGGCCGCCGCCCGCTCCTCGGCAGCCTCCTCGTCGCACTCTGCTGGTACGCGAACTTCTACACCGCCGCCATGGCCACCCTGGCGGCCGCGCTCGTCCTGCTGCTGCGGCTGCTGACCTCCACCGCCGACGGGCGCACCCGGCTGCGGGTGCTGGGCCGGGCCGCCACCATGACCGCCACCGGCATGCTGCTCGCCGCCCCCGCCATCCTGGTGTGCGCCCTCGCCAACGCCCAGGCCCAGCCCACCGACAAATACGTCGTCAGCGTGGCCACCCCCGCCCGCACCTACCTGGCGATGTTCCTGCCCGGCAGCATCGCGAGCCCCTCGGCGCCCAACGTGTTCACCGGCTCCCTCGTCCTCCTGCTGGTCCTCGCGCTGCCCTTCCAGTCCCGCGTCCCGGTCCGCGAGCGGGTCGCCTGGAGCGTGCTGATCACCCTCACCGCGCTCTCCTTCGTGTTCACCCCCACCGCCAAGCTCTGGCAGGGCCTCGCCCTCCCGCACGGCGCCCCCTTCCGCGAATCCTTCGTCCTCAGCGGATTCCTGGCCATGGCCGCCTGGCTCTGCCTGGCCCGGATGCCCCGCCCCCGGGCCCTGCTCGGCGGAGCCGCGCTGCTCGCCCTGCTCCTCGCGTTCACGTACGACGCCCAGCCCGTCGGCGGCCACGCGCTGACCGGCAGCCTCGCGGGCGGGGCCGCCGTCACCGCGCTCCTGCTGCTCTACGCGCGCGGGCTGCGCCGCCCGGCCCGCGCCGCCGTGGCCGGGCTGCTCGCCGTCACCGTCCTCGCGGGGGCCACGTACTGCGTCTACGGACTCACCGACCTCCTCGACCCGGCCAAGCGGGGCCCCGCCCGCGCCCAGACCATGACCCAGCTCGGCCTCAACACCCGCCAGGCCCTGGGCCCGCGCGACCGGTGGCCCGACGCGCGCACCGACCCCGGGCCGGGGGTCTTCGTCACCAACAACGACGCGATGCTGCTCGGCACCCAGGGCGGCTCGTACTACAGCAGCTACATCACCCGGGAGACCGCCGGAGCGCTCGCCGGGCTCGGCCTCGGCGAGGCCATGGGCGGCCGCCACCTGTGGCCCGTACGGGACCCCGTCCTGCAGGCCCTGCTCGGCATCGGCACCACCCTCGACGTCATCGGCACCGACGGGGTCCGGGTGCGCGAGACGCCCGCCGTGCCGCTCGTCGCCGTACGGCCGCCGGGCAGCGACCGGGCGTACGGGGCCCCCGCGGACTCGGTGTGGGCCCGGCGCCAGGCGGCGCTGGGCGCCCGGGTGTACGAGGTCCCCGTCCTCGGCGCCCAGGACCCGCGGCGCGGCCTGCGGCTGAGCCCGGACCCGGCGGACGCGGGCGCCGCGGGGACGCCGGGCAACACCTTCACCGCCCGGTGCACGCCCGGGGCGCGCGCCTTCCTCTACGCGCCCGCGCTGCGCGCCGACGTCGCGGCCCCCGGCAGCCCCTCCGAAGGCTTCTACGGCGATCCGCCGCAACGCCTGGCCCCGCTCAAGGAACTGGGCACGGTCCCCGCCGACGGCCGCTTCACCTTCACCGTCCACACCGGCGAGGACGGCCAGTCGCTCCCGGCCGACGCCCTCGGCTGCCTGGACGTCCCCGCCTTCGAGCAGGCCGTGCGGACCCTGCGGGAGACCGGCGGCGCCACGGTGACGACCGGCGGCCACACGCTGACCGCCCGCCTCCCCCACGGCTCCACCGGCACCGCCGTGGTCGCCACCACCGCTCCCCCGGGCTGGACCTGCTCGGTCGACGGCGGCCCCGCCCGGCCGCCGGTCTCCTACCAGGGGCTGCTCGGCGTACCGCTGGGGAAGGACGGCGCCTCGCGGATCGCGTGCGCGTACCGGCCGCCGGGCCTGACGGCCGGGCTCGCCGGCACCGGCGCGGGCGCGCTGGCGCTCGTAGGCGTCGGCGTCTTCACCCGGCTGCGGCTGCGCAGGCGCTGACCGGGCCGGACCGGACGTGAACACGGGAAAGGCCCCACACCGATGACGGTGCGGGGCCTTCGCCGTGTCCTTGGGGCTGCTAGGCCGCCGGAAGGGAGTCCAGCTGGGCCTGGAGCCGGGCGATGTCCGCCTCGGCCTTGGCCAGGCGGCCCTTGATCTTGTCCACGACGTTGTCGGGGGCCTTGGCGATGAACGCCTCGTTCCCCAGCTTCGCCTCGGCCTGCTGCTTCTCCTTCTCGGCGGCGGCCAGGTCCTTGGACAGCCGCTTGCGCTCCGCCGGGATGTCGATGGTGCCCGACAGGTCGAGCGCGACCGTGGCACCGGCGACCGGGAGGGTCGCGGTGGCGCTGAACTCGTCGCCCTCCGGCTGGAGGCGCAGCACCTGGCGGATGGCGGCCTCGTGGGCGGCCAGCGCCGTGGCGGACAGGTCCAGGCGGGCCGGAACCTTCTGCTTGTCGTCGAGGCCCTGCTCCTTGCGGAACCGGCGGACCTCACGGACCAGGCTCTGGACGCCCTCGATCTCGGCCGTGGCGGCCGCGTCGCGGAAGCCACTGTCCTTCGGCCAGTCGGCGATCACGAGGGACTCGCCGCCGGTCAGCGTGGTCCACAGGGTCTCGGTGACGAACGGGACCACCGGGTGCAGCAGCCGCAGCATGACGTCGAGGACCTCGCCCAGGACCCGGGCGGAGGCCTTCGCCGGCTCGCCACCCGCGAAGAAGGTCGTCTTCGACAGCTCCACGTACCAGTCGAAGACCTCGTCCCACGCGAAGTGGTAGAGGGCGTCCGACAGCTTCGAGAACTGGTAGTCCTCGTAGTAGGCGTCGGCCTGCGCGACCGTCTCGTTCAGCCGGGACAGCACCCAGCGGTCGGTGGCGGACAGTTCCTCGACCGGCGGCAGATCGCCCTCGATCGTGGCGCCGTTCATCATCGCGAAGCGGGTGGCGTTCCAGATCTTGTTGGCGAACTTGCTGGAGGCCTGGACCCAGTCCTCGCCGATCGGGACGTCGACACCGGGGTTGGCACCGCGCGCCAGCGTGAAGCGGACGGCGTCGGAACCGTACTTGTCCATCCAGTCCAGCGGGTTGACCGCGTTGCCGAAGGACTTCGACATCTTCTTGCCGCGCTCGTCGCGGACCATGCCGTGCAGGGCGATGGTGCCGAACGGCGGGGTGCCGTCCATCGCGTACAGGCCGAACATCATCATCCGGGCGACCCAGAAGAAGAGGATGTCGTAGCCGGTGACCAGCACGGCGTTCGGGTAGAACTTCGCCAGGCTTTCGGTCTGCTGCGGCCAGCCGAGCGTGGAGAACGGCCACAGGCCGGAGGAGAACCAGGTGTCCAGGACGTCCGTGTCCTGGGTCCAGCCCTCGCCGGACGGCGGCTGCTCGTCGGGGCCGACGCAGACGATCTCGCCGTTCGGGCCGTACCAGACCGGGATGCGGTGGCCCCACCACAGCTGGCGCGAGATGCACCAGTCGTGCAGGTTGTCGACCCAGTCGAAGTAGCGCTTCTCCATCTCCTGCGGGTGGATCTTGACCTTGCCGTCGCGGACCGCGTCACCGGCGGCCTTGGCGAGCGGGGCGACCTTGACCCACCACTGGAGCGACAGACGGGGCTCGATGGTGGTCTTGCAGCGCGAGCAGTGGCCGACCGAGTGGGTGTACGGGCGCTTCTCCGCGACGATCCGGCCCTCGGCGCGCAGGGCGCCGACGATGGCGGAACGGGCCTCCAGCCGGTCCAGGCCCTGGAAGGGGCCGTGGACGGTGATGACGGCGTGCTCGTCCATGACGGCGAGGTTGGGCAGGCCGTGGCGCTGCCCGATCTCGAAGTCGTTCGGGTCGTGCGCCGGGGTCACCTTGACGGCGCCGGTGCCGAACTCGGGGTCGACGTGCTCGTCCGCGACGACCGGGATGCGGCGGCCGGTGAGCGGCAGCTCGATCTCGGTGCCGACGAGGTGCTTGTAGCGCTCGTCCTCCGGGTGGACGGCGACGGCCGTGTCACCCAGCATCGTCTCGGCGCGGGTCGTGGCGACGACGATGGAGGCGTCACCTTCCCCGTACCGGATGGAGACGAGTTCGCCGTCGTCGTCCTGGTACTCGACCTCGATGTCGGAGATCGCGGTGAGGCAGCGCGGGCACCAGTTGATGATGCGCTCGGCGCGGTAGATCAGTTCGTCGTCGTAGAGCTTCTTGAAGATGGTCTGGACGGCCTCGGACAGGCCCTCGTCCATCGTGAACCGCTCGCGCGACCAGTCCACACCATCACCCAGCCGGCGCATCTGACCGGAGATCTGACCGCCGGACTCGCCCTTCCACTGCCAGACGCGCTCGACGAACGCCTCACGGCCCAGGTCGTGGCGGGACTTGCCCTCCTTGGCCAGCTCGCGCTCGACGACGTTCTGGGTCGCGATGCCCGCGTGGTCCATGCCGGGCTGCCACAGGGTCTCGTAGCCCTGCATGCGCTTGCGGCGGGTGAGGGCGTCGATCAGCGTGTGCTCGAAGGCGTGCCCCAGGTGGAGGCTTCCGGTGACGTTCGGCGGGGGGATGACGATGGCGTACGGAGGCTTCTCGCTCTTCTCGTCCGCCTCGAAGTACCCACGCTCTACCCAGCGCTCGTAGAGCTTCCCCTCTACGTCGGCCGGCACGTACGCGGTCGGCAGTTCGGAGTCGGGGCTGCTGGGTGTCTGCGTGTTCTCGGTCACGGGCACAGGATACGGGCGGCCTGGGCCCCGTTACGAATCGATACCGCATCCCGGCATCCGTTGACCTGCGCATGGCAGGTCGGCGTCACTGAGCGGATGAACGAGAACGATCAGCAGGTGGCGCAGCCTTCCGTACCGGCACCTCCGAACCCCTACGCGGCCTACGTGTCTTCGCCGCCCCCTCCGCCGTCGAAGACGAAGCGCGCCCTGTGGGTGGTCGTGGGCGTCCTCGCGACCGCGGCGGGCCTGGTGGGCGGTCGACTGGCCATGAACGCGCTCCTGGCCGAAGACGGCCCGGTGGACGCGGGACGCTACAAGCTGGTACCGCCCGCCTCCTTCGAGGGCCTGACCCTCCAGGACTCCGGCCCGCGGGTCGACGCCATCAAGGAGGGCCAGGGAGCCCCGAAGCCCGGCACGACGCCCGTCGCCGTCGTGTACGCCGACCAGGCGGGCACCGCGCAGCTCGTCGTCAGCGGGACCGCGGGCCGCTTCACCGACGACGACCCGGGCGCGGCGGTGACCGCGGGCATGCGGGCCATGGGCATCAAGGACGGAGTGGTCACGACGCACGAGGCCGGCACTCCCGCGGGCGGCGCGCTGCGCTGCGGCACCCTCCCGATCCAGGGCGGCACGCTCCCGATGTGCATGTGGGCCGACCACAGCTCGCTCGTGACGGTCACCGTCCCCATCGAAAACAAGCCGGTGACACTCGACGCGCTCGCGGCGCGGGCGAAGGCCCTGCGCGAGGCGATGGAGGTCCCCGCGTCGTAGTCGGCTCGTAGTCGGGTCGTAGTAGTTCGGTAACTGCCGGGGCCCCGGGGCACGGTGTCACCTGCCCGTCCGTCAGGATGTGAGCAACATAAGTAGTTCCTAAGGGGGACGCGGGTATGAGTTACAACCAGCCAGGTCCGTACGGCGGCCAGCAGCCGCAGCAGCCGGGACCGTACGGGGCCCAGCCGGGGCCGTACGGACAGCAGCCCCCGCCGCAGCAGCCCGGGTACGGCTACCCGCAGCAGCAGCCCGGCTACCAGCAGCCGGGCTACCCCCAGCAGCCCCCGCCCCCGCAGGCCCCGGGCTACGGCTACCCCCAGCAGCCGGGCGTCCCCCCGCAGGGCTACCCCCAGCAGCAGCCGGGTTACCAGCAGCCGGGCTACCCCCAGCCCGGGTACACGCAGCCCCCGAAGAAGTCCAAGACGGGTGTGATCATCCTCTCGGTGGTCGTAGCGATCGCGGTCATCGGCGGCGCGGGCTACTACTTCACCCAGGGCGGCGGCTCGGGCGGCTCCATCTCGGCCGACACCAAGGGCTACAAGCTGGTGCCGCCGGAGACGGTCAACGACTTCAAGAAGGACCCGACTTACACGGAGAAGCCCTTCAGCGACAAGGACAAGCAGGAGGCCGAGGCGGCGGGCATCAAGAACGCCACCCAGGTGGGCATGGCCTATCAGTCCGGCGATCCGAAGAACCCGCTGCTGACCAAGGGGCTCAGCTTCAAGGGCGTCTACGGCGACATCGCCGACCCCGAGAAGACGGTGGACGGTTACTTCGCCATGGTCAAGATGAACACCACCAAAGACCCGAAGAGCAGTGAGGTCGAGCTCGTCGGAAGCCCCAAGACGATGAGTCCGGCCGGCTTCAAGGGCGCCGTACTGAAGTGCCAGGAGGCCAAGTTCACCTCGAAGGACGCGGCCGCCTCCAAGGGGCCCAAGGGAGGCACGCTCCCGATCTGCATCTGGGGTGACTACAGCACCCTGAGCGTGGTCAGCGCCTCGGACGTCGCCTCCCTGCTGGCCGGCAAGCCGGGCTTCACCCTGGAGCAGACCGCCGACCTCGCGGCGAAGCTGTACAACACGGCCCGCGTCAAGGCCTGATCGCAACGACGGTCGGCGCGGGGCGACGCCCCGGCGCCGACCAGTCCCGCGTTCTTATCGCTGGGCTTCAGCGCAAGCCGTGTAAACGTCGCTGTCCTTCACTCCGATGTTCTTCAGGCCGAAATAGCAGCTGTCCCAGTCCGTGATCAATACTCCCTCGCCGGCATCACATGCCGCCTTCACAAGCGGACCCACGTTGTAGCCAACGTTGCTCAGGAATTGACGGCAGTCATACGTATCGGCCGATGCCGGGGACGCCGCCACCATGGGCACCACAGCCGCGGCAAACGTGGCCGCCAAAACGCCGAACGTACGCTTCTTCTTCATACTCTCGCCCCTTCAGGGAATGGTTGGCGAGAGCCAGTTGATCAAGAAGCCCTTCCCGGCGACAGGTCACATAGAACATATGGCCGATTCTCAGGGACTGAAGTCCTGAACACACGAGGAGGGGCGCCCCGGTCATCCGGGGCGCCCCTCCTCGTACGTCCGTACCTGCGGCCGTTACGCCGACTTCTCCTGCGGGCCCTGGTCCTTCGGGACGATCCGCGGGACCAGCGTGGGGTTCACGTTGGAGCGGACGACCTCCGAGGTGACGACGACGCGGGCCACGTCCTTGCGGGACGGGACCTCGTACATCACCGACATCAGGACCTCTTCCATGATGGCGCGCAGACCACGCGCGCCCGTCTGGCGGAGGATCGCCTGGTCCGCGATGGCTTCGAGGGCCTCGCGCTCGAAGTCCAGCTCGACCCCGTCGAGTTCGAACAGCCTTTGGTACTGCTTCACCAGGGCGTTGCGCGGCTCGATCAGGATCTGCAGCAGGGCCTCGCGGTCGAGGTTGTGCACCGAGGTGATGACGGGGAGGCGGCCGATGAACTCGGGGATCATCCCGAACTTCACCAGGTCCTCCGGCATGACCTCGTGGAACTGGTCGCTGGCCTCGATCTCGCGCTTCGAGCGGATCGTCGCCCCGAAGCCGATGCCCTTGGCCCCGGCGCGCGACTCGATGATCTTCTCCAGGCCGGAGAAGGCTCCGCCCACGATGAAGAGCACGTTCGTCGTGTCGATCTGGATGAATTCCTGGTGCGGGTGCTTCCGGCCGCCCTGCGGCGGGACGGAGGCGGTCGTGCCTTCCAGGATCTTCAGCAGGGCCTGCTGGACGCCCTCGCCCGACACATCGCGCGTGATCGACGGGTTCTCGCTCTTGCGGGCCACCTTGTCGATCTCGTCGATGTAGATGATCCCGGTCTCGGCCTTCTTGACGTCGTAGTCCGCGGCCTGGATCAGCTTGAGCAGGATGTTCTCGACGTCCTCGCCGACATACCCGGCTTCGGTCAGCGCCGTCGCGTCGGCGATGGCGAACGGGACGTTGAGCATGCGCGCGAGCGTCTGGGCCAGCAGCGTCTTGCCGGAACCCGTGGGTCCCAGCAGGAGGATGTTGGACTTCGCGAGTTCGATCGCGTCGTCCCGGCCCTGCGCGCCGCCGTTCTCGCCGGCCTGGACGCGCTTGTAGTGGTTGTACACCGCGACGGAGAGCGCCTTCTTCGCCGGCTCCTGGCCGACGACGTAGCCCTCCAGGAACTCGTAGATCTCACGAGGCTTGGGGAGTTCCTCCCACCTGACCTCGGAGGTCTCGGCGAGCTCCTCTTCGATGATCTCGTTGCAGAGGTCGATGCACTCGTCGCAGATGTACACACCGGGACCTGCGATGAGCTTCTTCACCTGCTTCTGGCTCTTTCCGCAGAACGAGCACTTGAGCAGGTCGCCACCATCACCGATGCGTGCCACGAGGTGCTTCCCCTTCGCCTGGGAGACGCCTGGTTCAGCGCTCCTGGTGCCTCTATCCGACGGTACCTTGCCAAGTGCCCCCCGCGGGGCCCCCTTGACGTGGTTCACATCGCCTTCTGCGATGTGCGGCCACGCCAAGGGGTGGCAAGGATCAGACCGCGTTGCTCTTGCGGGTGGAGACGATCTGGTCGATCAGGCCGTACGCGAGCGCGTCCTCGGCCGTCAGGATCTTGTCGCGCTCGATGTCGTCGCGGATCTTCTCCAGCGGCGTCGTCGAGTGCTTGGCCAGCATGGTCTCCAGCTGGTCGCGCATGCGCAGGATCTCGTTGGCCGCGATCTCCAGGTCGGAGAGCTGCTCGCGGCCGGTGCCGCCGGACGGCTGGTGGATCAGCACGCGGGCGTTCGGCAGCGCCATGCGCTTGCCCGGAGTACCGGCGGCCAGCAGGACGGCGGCGGCGGAGGCCGCCTGGCCCATGCAGACCGTCTGGATGTCCGGCTTCACGAACTGCATCGTGTCGTAGATCGCCGTCAGCGCGGTGAAGGAGCCACCGGGGCTGTTGATGTAGATGGAGATGTCGCGGTCCGGGTCCATCGACTCCAGGCACAGCAGCTGCGCCATGACGTCGTTGGCGGACGCGTCGTCGATCTGCACGCCGAGGAAGATCACGCGCTCCTCGAAGAGCTTCGCGTACGGGTCGTACTCGCGCACGCCCTGCGAGGTGCGCTCGACGAAGCGCGGGATGACGTAGCGGTTGTCCACCTGCGGACCGGTGTGGAGGCCGCTCGCGGGAGAGAGGTTGTTCATGTACATCGGGGTTTTCACCATCCTGGTGGCGTTCTGCGGGCTGTCGGCTGGGCTGGTACGTGCGGTGCGTGCCCGGGGGTCCCGGAGCGGGTCCCCCGGTGCCGCCGGGGATCAGGCCCCGGTGCCACCGCCGCCCGGCACGTTGGACGCGGCCGAGATGATCTCGTCGATGAGGCCGTACTCCTTGGCCTCCTCGGAGGTGAACCAGCGGTCGCGGTCACCGTCGCGGATGATCGCCTCGACGGTCTGGCCCGAGTGGAACGCGGTGATCTCGGCCATGCGCTGCTTGGTGCGCAGCAGGTACTGGGCCTGGATCTTGATGTCGGAGGCGGTGCCGCCGATGCCCGCGGAACCCTGGTGCATCAGGATGTCGGTGTTCGGCAGGGCGAAACGCTTGCCCTTGGCGCCACCGGTGAGCAGGAACTGGCCCATCGAGGCCGCCATGCCCATGCCGATGGTGACGACGTCGTTGGGGATGTACTGCATGGTGTCGTAGACGGCCATGCCGGCCGTCACCGAGCCACCGGGGCTGTTGATGTACAGGAAGATGTCCTTCTCCGGCTCGGCGGCCAGGAGGAGGAGCTGCGCCGTGATCTTGTTCGCGATGTCGTCGTCGACCTGCTGACCGAGGAAGATGATGCGCTCGCCGAGCAGCCGGTTGTAGACATGGTCGCCGAGGCCGCCACCGATGGACGGCTCACCCGCGGCGTAAGGCTTCAGATTCGTCACGTATCCACCTGCTCGTCTCCGACGGCTAACGTGCCGTCTCAGCGTCTCTTTCAGGGGCCGCGGCTCGGCCGGCGAGGACCTGTCCGCCGTGTCCGGGTACTCCCGCAACCCTCGTATTCATGGACCCTAACGCGCAGGTCGGACAACGCCATCCCGCTTCCCGAACTGTTCGCTCGGAGCGCAAGGTACGAAGCCCCCCGCGGGGCCATGCCGAAGGGCCCGGACGCACACGCGTCCGGGCCCTTCGGGCACTGCTCGGGTCCTGCTCAGGTGCTGCTCAGAAGCCTTGCGAGGGGGCCGTGACCGACCCCCTGTCCGGGCTTACTTGGCCTCTTCGGCCTTCGCCTCATCGGCGTCGGTCTCGTCGGCGCCGGCGTCGACGACAGCTTCGACCGTCTCGGCGGCCTGCTCCTCGTCCTCGTCCGACAGGTCGACCTCGACACCGTTGGTGTCGACGACCTTGGCGGCCTCCACGACGACCGCGAGGGCCTTGCCGCGGGCGACCTCGCCGACCAGCATCGGGACCTGGTTGCCCTCGACGACGGCCTGGGCGAACTGGTCCGGGGACATGCCGGAGGACTGCGCGCGACGCATGAGGTGCTCGGTGAGCTCCTCCTGGTTCACGTTCAGCTTCTCCTTGTTGACCAGCTCGTCGAGGAGGAACTGGGTCTTGATGCCCTTGACGGCCTGCTCACGGGTCTCGGCGTCGAACTCCTCGACCGTCTTGCCCTGGATCTCCAGGTACTTCTCGAGGGTCAGGCCCATCTGGCCCAGCTGGTGGTGTTCCAGGCTGTGCTTGCGGGTGTTGACCTCGTCCTCGAGGAGCTTCTCGGGGATCGGGACCTCGGCCAGCTCCAGGAACTTCTCCAGCACGCGCTCCTGGGCCTGGGTGGCCTGGTCGTACTGCTTCATGTTCTCGAGGCGCTTGCGGCTGTCGGCCTTCATGTCCGCCAGCGTGTCGAACTCGCTCGCGGTCTGGGCGAACTCGTCGTCCAGCTCCGGCAGCTCACGGGCGGAAACCTTGGTGACCTTCACGGTGACCTCGGCGTCCTTGCCCTCGGCGGAGCCGCCCTTGAGCTGGGAGGTGAAGGTGGCCTCGCCACCGGCCTCCAGGCCGGTCACGGCCTCGTCGATGCCTTCGAGCAGCTCGCCCGAGCCGATGGTGTACGAGACGTCGGAAGCGACACCGTCCTCGAGCACCTCGCCGTCGACCTTGGCTTCCAGGTCGATGGTGACGACGTCGCCCTCGACGGCCGCGCGCTCGACGACGCTGGTGGTCGCGAAGCGGCCGCGCAGCTGCTCGATCGACTTCTCGACGTCCTCGTCGGTGACCTCGACCGCGTCGACCTCGACCTCGATGCCGGAGTAGTCCGGGATCTCGACGGTCGGGCGGATGTCGACCTCGGCGGTGAAGGCCAGCAGTTCGCCGTCCTTCAGCTCCGTGATGTCGACCTCGGGCTGGCCCAGCGGGTTGACCTCGGCTTCGTTGACCGCCTCGGTGTAGAACTTCGGGAGGGCGTCGTTGACGGCCTCCTCCAGCACAGCACCGCGGCCGAAGCGCTGGTCGATGACTCGGGCCGGGATCTTGCCCTTACGGAAGCCCTTCACCGTGACCTGCTGGTTGATCTTCTTGTACGCCGCGTCGAGGCTGTCCTTGAGCTCCTCGAAGGGCACCTCAACAGTGAACCGAACCCGAGTCGGGTTCAGGGTCTCCACGGCGCTCTTCACGGTTAGGTCTCCTTGTGGCTGACTGCTGGGGTCTGCTGTCGCTGCGATTCAGCGGTTCAGCGGATCGGGCCCGGTACATCAGACACACGGGCACGCAGCTTGCATAGTAACCGCAAGCGGTAAGCAGCCCACAACGCGATCTTCGTCATGACCACGCCGGAGGCGCCGCTGAAGACGGCGCTGGAGATGATGCTGGTCGGGGTGGCCGGATTCGAACCGACGACCTTCCGCTCCCAAAGCGGACGCGCTACCAAGCTGCGCCACACCCCGTCGGTGCGACACGTAGGGTACATGCCCGGAGACGTTCCGACGCGCGCGCGTGGGGAACGGGAGATACATGGCCGACACACACGGCTGGGACACACGACCCGGAATGCGGTGTGCACCCGCCCGCCGGAACCCGCTAGGATGCTGCGTGTGCCACGGTCCCCGACCTCCGGCACGCGCTGTGCGGGCGTAGCTCAATGGTAGAGCCCTAGTCTTCCAAACTAGCTACGCGGGTTCGATTCCCGTCGCCCGCTCTGAAGCACTAAGGGCCAGGTCAGAGGATGTTTCCTCCGCCTGGCCCTTCGTCGTTCCCGGGGCGGCGATCAGCTCCGCGTGCCCCCTGCGTGCCCCTTCCGCTGTGGATCTTCCTTCGTGCCCTTGGCTCTCTTGCGGCCCTTCTTCACGAGGCCGCTCAGCGCGTCGGCGATCAGCCGGTCCCGGTCGGCGCTCGCGTGCTGGTAGATCAGCGCGGCGCGGGCGGTGCTGTGGCCCATCCGCGTCATCAACTCCCGCGTGCTGGCCCCCGTCGACGCGGCGAGCGTGTTGCCCGTGTGCCGAAGGTCATGGAAGTGCAGTCCCTTGACCCCCGCCTCACGGCACGCCTTCTGCCACAGCCGGTTGAAGTGGTTCCGGCGCGGGGTCGCCCCCTTGGCCCCCACGAAGACACGCCCGTCGGCGCCTGCCTCGGCGTACCTCTTCAGATGTTCGTCGAGGTCCGGAAGGATCACCCCAGGGATGGAGACCGTCCTCTTACCCGCGGCGCTCTTCGGCGCCTTGATCTCCCGCTGCCCGTTGCTCAGCTCGGCGACGGCCCGCCGGACGCGCACGGCCCCGTGCTCCGTGTCGACATCCCGTCGGTGCAGGCCGATCAGCTCGCCCCAGCGCAGTCCGAGAAACCCGGCCATGAGCACGAGGGCTCGATAGCGCGGCTGTATCGCGTCGGCCAGCGCGTAGACCTCCTTGACCGTGGCGGTCGGCCGCTCCGGCGTGTGGACGCTGCTGGCTCCCTTGACCTGGCAGGGATTGCGCCGGATCAGCTCGTCGGACACGGCCGTCCCCAGGATGGCCCGGAGCAGGGCGTAGGCCTTGGCCACAGTGATGGTCCCGGTCCCGCCGGCCAGCTTGTCGGCACGCCAGCTGCGTACCAGGGGCGGCGAGATCTCCGCCAGGTGGACGGCGCCGAGGACCGGCTCCAGGTGGTGCTTGAGGAGCGAGCCGTAGAGCTGCCGCGTGGTGCTGGTCAGCTCGCGCTCCTTGATCCAGGCGACGGCGTACGGCCCGAAGGCGACCTTCCCGGCGTCCGGATCCTGCCAGTCGCCCCGGCGCATCTCGGTCTGCTTGTCGGCGAGCCAGTCGTCGGCGTCCCTCTTCGTACGGAACGTCTCGGGCGCGGGACGGAGCTGTCCGTCCGGGCCGAGGTACCGGGCCTGGTACCGGCCGGAGGGCAGCTTGCGAACCCGGCCGAACGGTCGACGCTTCCCGGCCATCAGGCAGCCACCCCCATCCGGCGGCGACGCGGCTCGACGGTGTTCGCGGCGAGGTACTCGCGCACCGCGCTTTCCGGGATGCGGACGTGACGGCCGACCTTCACGTAGGTGATCCGCCGCTCTTCCACGAGGCGACGGGGGAACCGCACGGTGGTGCCGAGCAGTTCGGCGACCTGGACGACGTTGAGGAAACGCTCATTCATGCTGCTCTCCTTGCAGGGCTTCGCGGGCGGTCTGGCGGTTGAGCTGGATCCCTTGGGCGATGGTCGCGGCGAGGACCGACTCCCCCGGGCTGTGCCCGTGCCCGGCGTACTGCCAGGAGGAGAGGACAAGCACGGTGCCCGGCTCGGCTTCGGCAAGCCCGCGGGCCTCGCGCTCCTGGGCGGCGCGGTAGTCGGCGCGGGTCTGGCGCAGGGCCCCGAGGGTGGTGGAGTAACGGCGGGACTTGGTGGAGAAGTGGCCGCGGAAGCCGAGCATGTGCGACCAGGCGGCGAGGCGACGGTCCGGGTATAGCGGGTCCAGGTCGAGGCAAGCCTCGATGAGGCGGGCGGTGTGGTCAGGAACGTCGAGGAGGACGAGGGCTTCGCGGTTGCCGATCCGGCGATCGAGGGTGCCGGTGTTCTCGGCCGCCTTGGTCGCGTACTTGGCGACGTACGAGGCGACGGCCTGCTCCGTGATGTCGGAACCGTCCCCGAAGGCCTTGATGGGGCGTACGTCAAGCTGCGTGCCCCACCGGAAGGTGTGGGCGGGCTGGTTGGCGACGGCCGGGACTGACACCGAGGTGTACGCGTGGGCAGCGGCGGCCCGTATGGAGCGGTCGAGGAGTTCGGTGCTGGCCCAGTGGGGCGGCGGAGTGCCCGGCCCCTTCGGTCCGTCGATGCGGATCACGGCGTGGAAGTGGATGGCGCCGCGCTTCTGGAACTCAGCGACCTTGCCGTACGAGATGCGGGCAGACTCCTTCAGCTCGCGCTGTGTCAGTCCGGCGGAGGCGGCGATCTCGCGGCGCAGCCGGGTCGTGAAGCGTTGCCAGAGCTGTCCGGCGTGGTTGTTGAAGAGGACGGCCGCGGCGTAGTCGTACGTGGCCGGATCAAGGGCGGTGCCCAGTTCGGAGGTGCCCTCCTGGTGGTGCTGACCGCAGCGGCAGGCACGGCCGGTGGGGCGGTTGTGGACCGCCCCGAAGGACGGGGCCGTGAGGGTGGCGAAGACGCGGGGGTGTTCGCGGACGGTGGCGGGGATTGCCCGGTGCTCATCCCCGGCCAGCCCTGCGCGGATGAGGTGGTACGTGTCACCGGAGTAGGTCCAGGCACAGGCGGGGCAGCGGGAGGCGCGGCGGTTGCCGCAGGCGATCCGGAGACGGGCGCCAGGTTCGTCGCCGGTGGAGTAGCGGTGCAGGACCTCCCCCGAGGCCTTCTCCTTGGCCACGGTCCAGCCGGTGATGTGGATCGGGTCGGAGCAGCCGCCCGTGCGGCGGATCTGGTCCTCCCAACGGGCGTAGTCGGGGGCCGCGGCCACCTTCAGCATTTCGCCGAGGAGGCCCGGGGCGGGGTGGTGCCGGGACATGATGGTGCTTCCTTCCGGGTCTTTTGGTTCGGGCAGGAGCACGGCACCGGGACGGCGGAGACTTGGCGGTTGAGGCCGTCCCGGTGCCGGTCAGCGGTGGTTCTGGCCGTTGAGGAGCGAGCGCAGGACGACGGCGCAGACGGCGACCGAGGCGCCGGTGATGGCGACGGCCAGGAACATCGAGACCAGGACCGCGCCGACGACGAGGACCAGGCCCGCGCCACCGGCGACGGCGGCGACGAGGCCAACCGGAGTGAGACGGACGGCGGGCAGCTGCACACGGGACGTCGGCTGAACCGGGGCGTGGTGGCAGCCGCAGGCGGGAGCAGCACTCGTGTGGGGCTCGTGGGGCTCAACGGCGGTGGTCGGCTGGTCGAGCGGGATGACGAGGCCGGTCGGGAGCGGGTTGACCGGGATCTTGGGCCGGATCATGAGGTTCTCCTTCCGGGGTGGTTACTTGTTGATCGCGGTGTCGATGGCCGGGGCGAGGAAGCTGTCCGCGAGGAGGAAGCCGCCGAGGAGGATCACGGCGACGAGCCACCAGGGCGGGCGGATGAGCTTCACGCCGAGGACGCCGACGGCGAGGAGGGCGAACCAGAGCGGAACGTCCATGGCTTTGGCCTTTCGGGTCAGCTGATGCGGCAGCGGTGGGAGCGGGCGGCGAGCTGTGCGGCGG
The DNA here is from genome assembly GCF_036346295.1 of Streptomyces sp. NBC_00536. NCBI lineage: Bacteria > Bacillati > Actinomycetota > Actinomycetes > Kitasatosporales > Streptomycetaceae > Streptomyces > Streptomyces sp. NBC_00536. Next base: position 2,777,119 of record NZ_CP107819.1, read on the forward strand.
TCGAGGAGCTGTAATCCGAGGACCAGCCGCAGGAGTCGGCGGTGCAGACGGCGGCGTCCTTCGTGCGGCCGTGGCGGTCGCGGTAGTTGCCGATCTGGACGGGCCCGATCTTCATGAGCGAGCGGAAGTTGATCCGGGCGGGCATGGCGGTCTCCTGTCGTCAGGCGAGCTGTGCGGCGATGGCTTCGGCGAGGGTGTGCGGGACACCGAGCCGGGCGCGCAGGGTCTCGGTGTCGATGACCGAGCCGGTTCGGGCGCGGTGGTCGGCAGCGATCTTCTGGGCGTGGGCGACGAGGGCGGGCGGAGCGGTCACCGCAGGTGCGGGTACGGAGCCCGGCGCGACGGGGGTAGGGGCCGGGGCCGACACGACCTGTACGCCGGGTTCTGTCTCCCGCTCGACCACGGGCGCGGGCACGGCCGCCGGAGCGGGATCGGCTTCCGGGTCGCTGGGCGACGTAGGCCGGTGGACCAGGAGCGTCCCGCCGAGGAAGGCGAGCGCGGGCCATCCTGCGACGAGGATCCGGAGCCAGTCCGGGACGTCGCCGAGGTCGAGAAGGCCGGCGGTGGCGACGTTCGCGCCGAGCGAGGCCACCAGGGCGACGGCGAACCAGGCCCAGGCCGAACGCGAGGGCTCCCCCGCGTCCCGCAGGGTGCGCAGGCGGTGCCAGGCTGCGACGAGGAGCAGGTCCACGCTGACCGGATAGGCCCAGGCCTTCCAACCGCGCTGTCCGGCGGCTTCGGCCAGATCGTGGAGGTGGGCGAAGGAGAGCGCTCCGGCAATGACGGCCTGGACGAGGACGGCGTCCGGACGGACCATGTGGGTCACGGTGTTCACCTCCTTTCAGGCATGGATGGGGTAGGGACCTGGCGCGATGAGGCCGCGCCGACCGGGTGGGCCAAGTGCTTAGAAGGCACCCGCTGCGGCGGCCCTGGGCTGGACCTTGCCGACGAGGACACGTACCGGGAGCGCGGGCCGGAAGGGCTCCAGCTCCGGGATGGCCGGGGTGCGGTGCGCGTGGGCGTTGCAGGTGTCCACGGCCTGGCGGAGCGTGGTGTGCGGGGCCCGGATGCGGTACCAGCCGCCAGAGGAGTCGCCGGCCACAGCAGTGCCGGGGCGGTCCTTGTCGATCTGGACGGCGGCGAGGACGGCGTCCGGGGAGATGTCCCCGAAGGCCATGTTCGCCGAGGTCTCGTCGTTCACGCGGTGAGCGGTACGGCCGGTGAGCTGGGCGCGGAGCATGGTGATGCCCTTGCCGAGCTCGGAGCCGAAGCGCTGACCGCAGATCTCCAGGTAGATACCGGCGGCCCTGCCCAGCTGGGAGAGACGGACCAGGTGGGTGACGATCTGATCCCGCCGATCCTCATCCGCCCTGCTCGCGGCGAGGGCCAGCTCCGCAACCTCATCCACGAAAAGCACGACGGGTACGGGGCGCAGGTGCGCGGGCAGATCCCAAATATCGGCGGTGATCTCCGCATCCGGGAGACCGACACTGATGCGCTGCTCGCTCCGGACGAGTTGGTAGACGCGGCCCATGTACTCGACGAGCGCGGCCAGAAGCTCGACCGCTGCATCCGGGTTGTCCGCCAAGGCAGTCAACCGCGCGGCCAGCGGAGCGAGTTCCACCCCGTTCTTGCAGTCGATGCCGACGAGGGCGACGTTCTGCGGCGCGAGCCCCGCGACGAGGGTGCGCTGGTAGACGGATTTCCCCGACTGCGTCGCGCCGACGTTCAGAGCGTGCGGGACCTGCCGGTAGTCCCGGTAGTGCACCGCCCCGTCTTCCCGCAGGGCAACCGGCACTCGGAGTTCCCCACCGGGCACGGCGGCCGCGGGCATGCGCACCCGCTTGAGCACGTCGTATCCGGTCATCCGTAGCTCGACCACGCCGGAGCGGATCTCGCGGGAGACGACGTTGTGGAGGGCGAAGGAGTGTCGTAGCCGATCGGAGGAGGCGGTGAAGTCGAACGCGTCCTGCCCGGGCCGGAGTTTGAGCCGCAGCACCAAGCCGGTCGAGGTGGGGCGAAGCCGCAGGATGCGCGGCGAGCGCGCTTCGGGCGGGGGACGGTTGCTGACCCGGGCGAGCGCCAGTCGCCAGCGGGCGGGCGGGACGGTGAGCCCGCAGGCGTCCATCACCGAGCGGTAGCGGATCAGGACGCGGATCGTCGCGAAGGTGACCCCGAAGGTCATCCAGTACCAGGTGGGCCGCAGCCAGCGCAGGACGAGCACGGCGGCCAGGACCACCAGCAACGTGATCCATAAAGCGTTCATGCTCAGCCAGCCTTGGCCAGCGAGGTGACGGCGACGGCGCGGAAGCTGATCCCGTTGCGCTTCTGGCCGTTGAACTCGTTCTCCCACGGCCGGGCGACCAGGCCGGTCAGCGCGATCGGGGTACCCAGGGTCAGCTCTCCCGAGACGCCGGGCTCCGCCACGGTGATGGATACGACCTCGGCGCTTCCGTTCATCACGAACAGCACGTCCACGGTCATGAGGTTGTTGCCAGTCTCGTTGTCGACGGCGACCTGTCCGGTCTTCTTGTCGCGCAGCTTGAGCTGCGGGGGCTGGGCGACCATCACGGTCGCGCCGGTGGTGTCGACAGGAATCTGACGCACAGCAGATCACTCCCCTATAGAGGTTCAACTCCTGCACTCATGTACATGAGTTACATGAAGAAGAGTGCCCGACTCCTATACATGAGTCAACCCGTCGCGAAGAGAAACTCGCAACGGGCTGTGCGGAGTTGAGCGGCCGTCAGTCGCGCGCGGGAATCCGGTACTCGAAGACGAACTGGTCAGCGGCCATGAGCGTGTCGCAGACCTCCACCACGCGGCCCTCTTCGGTGACGGCGTTACGCAGGAGGTGCACCACCGGAGCACCGGGACTCAACGACAGCTCGGTCGCCTCAGCCTTGGCGGCCGGCCGGGCCTGGAGCGTCTCCACGAACTCGGCGAAGACGTGGCCATGATCCTCCAGCCGGGCATAGATGCCACCCGGGCCTGGGTTGTCCGCGAACAGCTCCGGGATGTCCTTCGCGACGTCCCACGGCAAGTACGAGGTAGCCGTCTCGACCGGCGTCCCGTCCCGGAAGTACAGCCGCCGACGAGCAAGCACCTGAGTCCCCACAGCGACGCCGAGCCGCTCCGCGATCTCCTCCGGGGCCTCCATAGGCCCGCGGAAGAGCATGCTGACCGACGCCTCAGCCCCGGACTGCGCGGACTCAGCCAGGTACGCCGCCTTGCCCTCCTGGCGGTGCGTACGCCGGAAACGGTCCGAGGACCGGTGCCGTACGGGCGGCCGGGCCTTCACGAGCGAACCCTTGCCATGCCGGGTCTCCACGAGCCCGCTGGCCCGCACCTCCACCATGGCCTTCCGAATCGTCCCGCCAGCGACCCCATACCGATCCACCAGCTCGGACTCACTCGGCACCATGTCGCCGGCCTTCAGCACCCCGGCCCGGATCTGCTGCACGATGTCGTCGGCGATCTGCACGTAGCGCGGCACAGCCCCTCGGCCACCTCCCACTGCGGTTCCCATAGTCCTTCTCTTCCTCCTATGCTCCTGTACATGAGTACGGGTTCCCCGCAGCACAAGTCAACGCCACTGCACTCCGTGTCCGTAGCCGGGGCAGTGCTGCGCGAGGACGGCCGACTCCTGGCGATCCGCCGAGCGGACAACGGCACTTGGGAGCTCCCGGGCGGAGTCCTCGAACTCACCGAGTCCCCGGAGACCGGCGTCCGCCGCGAGGTCCTGGAGGAGACGGGCATCCACGTCGAGGTGGACGAGCTGACCGGGGTCTACAAGAACACCACCCGAGGCATCGTCGCCCTGGTCTTCCGCTGCAAGCCGTCAGGCGGCACGGAGCGCACCTCGGCGGAATCGACCGCGGTCGCCTGGCTCACCCCGGAGGAGGTGGCCGCCCAAATGTCCGAGGTCTACGCAATCCGCCTCCTGGACGCCCTGGACCACGCAGGCCCCCACGTCCGCACCCACGACGGCCGCCAGCTGCTCACGGCGTGACACGGGACGAAGCGGTGCAGCTCGTTCAACGCATCCTGGACGGCAGCATCACCGACGAAGCCGAAGTGACCGCCACTTTGGACTCGGCTGTCCTCACATCAGCAACTACATCTTCTGGGACTTCGACCCCGACCTGAACGCCGAAAACGTCGTGAGCCGAGCCCTGGCATACGAGCCCTTCGCACTCTGAACCGGGCAGCGCGGTAAGAGTTTCCCTACTTCATCAAGGGCGCTTCCGCCGCCAAGGCGGCGTCGCGCGCCCGTCGCCCCGGGCCTGCGCTCCTGTCTACGCCCCGCTCCAGCCCGGGACGCCGACCGCGCGCCAACGGCTCAGGACTTGATGGGCTGAATGAGCCCCGCCTGATCGGTGAGCCGCCCGTCAAGACGATGCCTCCGGCGGGGGCGCTCTGACTCTGGGATGCGGGGGCCAGTCGTGCGCCCGCGGCTCCGTTGTGGTTCGGGGTGGGGCTGTCATCCCGTCTGCCGTCGACCCAGGCAAGCCATAGCAGACCAGGCTTCTGGGGCCCAGGTCGTTCGTCCAGCAGGGCGCTCCACCTGGGCCCCAGAAGCCTGGTCTGCTATCACTCCGTGTGGGTCGACGGCAGACGGGATGACAGCTGGTGGGTTGCAGGCGAAGCTGACTGCCACCCTCCGCGAGGATCCCGGGCACGGCCCACATCAACATCAGGCGCTGGGCCATTTCGACCGCGAGCCTGGCTGCGTCGCCCTGGGGGGTCGTTGCCAGTGAGGGTAATGCGGTCAAGGAGTCAGAACTCGCAGGCCTGGATACCGTGGCGGCAGTCCCTGACTCCGCTGCTGGTCCGTCCTATCTCACTGATGATGCTCGGCACGGCGGTGTAGGCGGCCCCGGGTGTCGGCCCGCAGCGCATCCCCCGCCTCAGACCAGTCAAGGCCTACTACACAGACACCACTAAGCGCTATCATCCGATCACCTAACGCATGCGCCACTAGAGAGTAGGCCTTGAACATTGCGCGTTCTCACTCGAATCTCCGTGGCACGACTTCTAGGTCGATATGACCATGAAATCAACTTCCCGAGCGAAGACGATTTCATCATTCTTCACGGCCCGAACGGCGTCGGGAAGACCATGCTACTTGAACTGATCAGGGCGACAGGGTCACCGCTGAGAGTCGGAAGGATTGCCACCCTTCCGTTCGATTCCGTCACTTTCACTTACTCGGACGGCTGCGTCCTCGAAGTAATAAAGAATGATCCCGCGACACCCGCCCTGTTCGAACCCGAGCCAGAAGATCAGAGCATCAACATTCGCTTCAGGCTGCAGACACCCGAGCGAAATACCTGGGTGGAGTGGAGTGCAGGGCTGGCCGGAGGAATCGAGAGGGAGGCTCGACAGCTCTCACGCTACCTACCCGTGGAGCGCCTCGGGCCCGACCTCTGGCACGATCATTCAGCAGATGAGTCTATTAGCTGGTTCGAGGTTTTGGATCGATACGGCGACCTCCTTCCTCAATCAGTATCGCTCCGAAAAAAGTCCATGCCGACCGAGCTTGCCGAATTCGTGGACCAGCTAAATATTCACCTCATTGAAACTCAGAGACTTCTCACATTCGAACCACGGCGCCCAGCCCGAACCCCAAGAGAAAGCCTAGGAAAAAGCGATAAGGTAACCGATTTCTCCAACGACCTGCGTCGGAGACTGGCAGAAGCCTTGGCGGAGAATTCCCGCACCTCACAAGAGCTCGACAGGACGTACCCAAGCAGACTCATTCAGGCAAACACAGAACTTCCGCCAGAGGATGAGATCAGGAGCCGCTATCGCGAGCAGAACGATCTACGTCGCCGATTGGCTGACGTCTCACTGCTCGACGAAAAGGCTGGAAGCATCCTTCTTCCTAAGACCTTGGCCGACTGGGAGAAGAAAGTCCTATGGCTATATCTCGAAGACAGCGAGAAGAAGCTGTCCACGTTCAAAGAGCTTCTTGACCGACTCAGTCTACTACTAGAGATCATCAATGCCAGGTTCCTGTCGAAGAATCTCAAGATTGACAGAAATAAGGGGATCCAGGTAGTCACTGACGACGGAAGGGAGCTCGATCCATCCCGCCTCTCATCTGGTGAGCAGCACGAGCTCGTCCTGCTCTATGACCTGCTTTTCTCCGCACCAGCAGGTGGCCTCGTCCTAATCGACGAACCAGAAATCTCTCTACATGTCACATGGCAGCAGCGCTTCCTTGAAGATATTCAAAGAATCGCAGAGGTGGTCGGATTTAGGTTCATCGTCGCCACTCACTCACCGCAAATCGTGGGGAATTGGATCGGGCGCGCCGTAGCCCTCACCCCGGAGAGGGAAGGGTAGGAACAGAAAATTGTTCGACCTGCTGACAGGCGATGAGCTCTATGCCGAAATGGTCATGCGCAGAACCAATGACGATCGATCCTTCCTCGTCGTTGAAGGGCCAGCAGATCTGGCGGTTTTCGATCGATTTGTCGACAAAAGTCGATGCCTCATCCTTACCGCTCATGGGAAAAGTCGCGCATTGAATGCTATTAAGGCAGCAAACGACAATTCTTTCCCTGGGGCGCTGGCAATCCTTGACCGAGATTGGCTCGGCCTCCTCCCACTCGAAGAAGCCCTCGACCGCATCTCGTACACAGATGACTACGACCTTGACGCTTGCGTATTTTATTCTGAATCCGTCTGCGAAGGTGTAGCGAGCGCGTTCGCTGATCTTTCGGTTTATGAAGTCGGCAAGAACGGCTGCCGGGAGGTGGATATCCACGACAGGTGCCAGTCTCTCGCATTTCCCATCGGGCTCTTGAGGTTTATTTCGGCAAGGGATTCACTCGCGCTCGCTTTGCGCGATTTTCCGATCTCGGCGGCCATCGATCGAGCCACTCTAAAGATCGACGTATCGAAGATAATAAAGATCGCCTTGAGTAAATCGGATGGCTCGTGTCCACTCACCGAAGATGAAATTCTGCAGATCTACTTTGCCGAGGTTGAAAAAGTTCGACACCCGAGGCGCTACTGTTCGGGGCACGATCTGGCAAAGGCGTTTGCCTACCTCCTCAAGAGCCATTGGGGAGCATCCAGCAACGTCGGAGCCGACATCGTAGAGCGCTCGTCACGTGCTGCCATGAGCCTTGAACTACTCAAGAGGCTGGATACACACTCCAATGTGGAACGAGCGGCGGCATCTCTCGGGGTGCGGGTGTGGAAGGGTTAGCCAGCGAATTAAAAAATGCGAGCGAGAGTCTTTTGCACCAGCCCTCGTGCCAACAGCTCGCTTTGGAAGGCAAGCCGGACCTCACACCAAGCCGAGTGACCTCCGGAACCGTTTGCCAGTGACACACACACGAACAGTGAAGCCCCTGGGCTGGGCTGGGGGCTTCACAGTCGCCGGGTCTCGTGTGACTAGTCAGAGGGTTCTTCTTCGCGGGCGTAGGGAGCTGATATCGCTAGGCGGCGGCCTCGGCTGGTTGCTACGCGGACTGCGTCCCTCAGGGCTCCAGCCAGGTCCGTTGCCAGGAGGCGGAGTTCGTCACCGTCCGCCGCCTCGTCCTGGAGGACCCCAAGGGCATAGTCCAGGAGTCCGGTCGTGCAGCCGGATCATTCGGAGGCCAGCGGTCTGGGCAACGCGGATGAAGGAGCGGTAGACGTTGCGCGGCTCGACCGGACGGCCAGTGCGGGTGGTGAGGACATGGCCGCTGTCCGTCCGCTTCTCCCCCGCGCGGGCTCGCTGGCTGCTCTGCTGCATCCGGTGCCAGCGCAGCGATGCGATGCACATCGCGGGGATCGTGACCGCTTGGGGTCATCTTCGTAGAGGACACCGTGGCGGCGCTGGGTCTGCCGGCGGACGTAGTGCACGCGCTTATCGAGGTCGAGGTCCGCCCAGCGGAAGCCGACCAGCTCGCCGCGCCGGAGCCCCATGGTGACGGCGAGCACGAAGGCCGCGTAGAGCAGGTCGGTCCGGACTGCGGCGAGGAAGTCGAGCGTCTCGGCCAAGGATCAAAGACTCAGCTCCCGCGACTACGGCCGGGGAGGCTCAACGAGCGATGCCGCGTTGCGCGCGATCACAAGCACGAGCGGCGCTTCGTTAAACCCAAATCGGCTTGGATCACACTATCTAAGGCGCCTTAGACTCGACCCTCGCCCGATCGAGGGCCCTATGCAGGGCACTTGCGACCGACAGCCATTCGACTACTTCGTCGGCATTGAAGTTTGGGTCAGAAGGTCTGTGCGCACGAGGATTCCGCGCTGCTCGAAACAACGCCATACCCAAATGCATGTAACCATCCTGCTCGCTTATCTCCGACTTTGTGGCGCCGTCATTAATAGCGATCAGTCGACGACTTCCCAGGGTGTTAGTCACCAGGGACGTGCCGTCGTCGTCTAGTCCGCTTAGATGACGAAGCCTTGCCCCGACACTCTTGCACGCTTCTTCAACCGCCTCGTCACCATGACCACTCGTAAGCCTGGCCAGCGCCCTGGACCGGACAGCGGAGTGTAGGTGTTGCACGCGTGACTCGACGGCATTGCCAACGGTCACAGAATTCACTTTGGCCGCCTCTGGATACTTAACGACCTGAAGAATGAACGCCTGAAGATTACGCACGAGTTCTTCACAGACACGCTTAACGGGGCCGGAAGCGAATACCCACGATGTGTCTTTTTGATTCTTAGACAGGATGATCGACACAATCATTTCCGACTCACCACTGCCACGTTCAATCCGCGAAATGTCCACCTCAGTCACATCGCGACGATCATCACCGAGGTCAATTTGGGCATCAATAAGCGAGCCGTAACTTCCGCGAAGATTACGTGCACCCTTAACCGCGATTTCGGTCTCTACGCCAGGCCACTGATCAGTCAGCCGTTCCGCCTCGCGAATAATCTCTTCAATTAGTTCCCAGTCCTGATGATGCCCGTGGGGAATCAATGCATTGGCGGAGAAATGTCGCGTCGCCACTTCACTAGCCACCTTACTAATGGAGGTCGGCTCAGCAGCAAGCTGATCCGCCGTAAATTGCTTGAACAGGACTTCCGGGTCAGCGAACTGACGCCCAATCAGTCGCATACACAGCCTCAGACAGTGCAACGCTTCACCTCGCGTCAGGTGACGGCCCTCGAACCCAGTTCTGCACGATTGATCGCCCGAGCAGGGACCCACCCATATGCGCCCTCCACGGACAGGGTTGGGCCGGGGCACTCGGCAGTGACCGCCGGGGCACGGATGGGCGCGGAGCCTGGCCTCTGTTGCGATGCACGCATGTGCTGGAAGGCTGGACTGTGCGCCGGCGCACAGTGCTGCGGCAGCTGCGGTCTATTCGTGGACCGGCGGAACGACAGAGGGCATCCATAGGGCCTTGACCTGCTGAAACGCGTGAGACGCACGGGGCCTCCGGAGCCGTGTGCCAGTCCTGGTAGTGGCGGCAAGGCGAAGCCCCAGACGAATCTGGGGCTTCGCCGTCGCTGATGAGTGGGGCGCGGTGTCCTAGACAGATGGCGACGGGCTATTGGAGTCGCCGCGCCCCTCGTGCGGCGAGTGGGCTTGCGTTGGTAGGCGGTGGCCGCGGCTGGCTGCCACTCGGACCGCATCTCGCAAGGCTTCGGTCAGGTCTGTTGCCAGGAAGCGCAGTTCGTCCGGGTCCGCCTTCTCGTCTGCGAGTAGATCGAGCGCCTGGTCCAGGAGGTCGAGCCCTCGGTCCAGTTGTAATGCTTCGGTGTTGTCAGCCAGGCGGGACAGATAGCTGTCGTTGGCGCCAGCGCTCAGGAAGCAGGGTTTGTCGTCGGGGCCCGACCATGGGAGGAGTCTCAGTTCGTCGCGAGACGTCATTTGTTCGAGTTCCCCTCTTCTGGCGCGTGGCGGGTAGCGAAGAGGGCGTCGGATCGGTCTCCTGGGAGGACCAGGATGGCTGCTTCGACCACGCGGCCGATGACGTCGGTTGCCACGCGTGTGATCACGAGGATTGCCAAGGATTGGCTAATCCGAAGGACCGCTGCTTCTTCCGGGGTCGGGAGGCGGGCGTTGATCCTCTCCTGCACCTCAGCCAGGGGTGGGCGCAACGAGGCCAGCGTCGCCGTTACCACGGAGCATGATGGCGGGTCGGGGATGACGGCCGGCGCCAGGTCGCGAGGAACGTAGACGCGGGTCAGGCTATGCGGCGTCGTTCCGTCGTGGCAGAGGTGGAGGAATTCCGTCAGGGGGCTGCGGGGTGCGACCTTGAGCAGGGTTGCCAGGGGGCCTTGAGCTCGAAGATTGGTGGTGCTGACGCTGACGCTTAGGACCCCGTCGGGTGCGAGCTGTACGGCTCGGGTGTGTCCACCGCCGAGGTACGTGATTTTGTGGAGGGGGTGGCGGATGAAGTTGCCGCTGCCGTGGATCTTCTCGATGAGGCCTTCGCCCTGGAGGAGCGCGAGGGCGTTCCGCAGTGTCGGCGTGCTGACCTTGTAGCGGGCCGCCAGTTGAGCCTCGGAGGGGAGGCGTTCGCCAACTCTCAGGCGCCCCGTCGAGATCTGGTTGCGGAGGTCTTCGGCAATGGCGTGCCGGCGAGAAGGGGCGGGGTGGGTCACCACTGGCTCCGCATCCGGAGAGCGACGAGGCGCGTTCGGGAGTGCATGGTCAGTTGCTCGCCCGTCTCGAAGCACAGTTTCTTTGCGCTGGCGGGAAGTTGAATTAGGTCAATGACCCGGCACGGCTGGCCGCCGACCTGGATGACGTCGCCGCGCTGCACGCTGGTCGACGTGATCTCTACTCTCGTCGCGATGGGGCCGCTCGGCTTCCATCCGCTCACGGGGTCACCCGATCCGGGTCCGGCCGGTCGGCCGTTGTGTGGCACGAGCAGTCGCACGCCTCGTAGATCACGGGCACACCTACCGGCGCTGTGGCAGGGGACGACTGGGTGCAGTCGTAGTGTGTGCCGATCGCGCACGAGGTCGACCGGTACGCGATGACCCTCGCGTGCGTGGCATAGGAGAGTGCAGGGAGTTGCAGCCCACTGGTGCGAGCGGTGGTGGGGCCCATACGGTTGTGCACGCTGATCAGCTCCTATCGCTGATGGCCAGGTCCCCGGACGTCGCCCGTCGCGGGGACCGTTCTCTGTACGGCGGCCCAGAGGGTGCGGCCGGTCAAACTGCTGGCGAGGAGCCCGAATCGGTCGGCTTCCGCCACCACTTCCAAGACCTCCTGCCATGCTTCGGCGGGGAGCGCTTCCGGTACCTCCGCTTCGATCGACGTGTATCGGGCGTGCTCCTCCACACGCGTGACCAGCCCCAAGGCGGACAGCCGGGCGGCGATGCCCTCGGCCCGTGTTTCCGATGCGGGCACAGGGAGGCCTCCGTCGCCGGGTGATCACGTTGAGTGAAGCTAGTTAACTAGATTAGAGCTAGTGGACTAGATTTTCTACATGCCTGAGCAGCCGCCTTATCTCCGCGTCGCCGACGTCCTGCGGCAGCGGATCGCGGAGCATGTGTGGACGGCCGGAGATCGGCTCCCCTCCCGCGCCCAGCTCGCCGAGGAGTGCGGCGTCGGCGAGAACGTGGTTCGGCGGGCGCAGGAGCTGCTGATCTCCCAAGGGCTGCTGGAGGGGCGCGCAGGCTCGGGGACGTACGTCGCCGAGGCTCGGCGACGCGTGCGGGTGGTCCGCTCCTCGGCGCGCGAGCAGCTGGGCGGTTCGCCGTTCCGGGCGGACATGCAGGCCTTGGGCAAGCAGGGCGACTGGGAAAGCCGGACCGAAGCGAAGGTGCCAGCCCCGGCCGAGATCGCGGCTCGGCTCGGGATCGCCGAGGGCGACCTGTGCGTGCGTACGGTTTATGAGTTCCTCGCCGATGGGCGGCCGGTGCAGCTGTCGACGAGTTGGGAGCCGTACGAGCTGACCTCGGGCACGCTCGTCGTCCTGCCGGAGGGTGGGCCGCACGCCGGTGTTGGCGTCGTGAACCGGATGGCCGCGATCGGAATCACGGTCACCCATGCCGTGGAACAGCCGGAGCCGCGGCAGGCGAGCGCCGAGGATGCCTCGCTCCTGGGGATCCAGAAGGCGGCTCTCGTCACGCACATCCGGCGGACGTACTACAGCGACCAGGGGCGGCCCGTGGAGACGGCGGACATCGTCATCCCCGCCGCACTGTGCGAGATCGTCTACGAGATCCCTGTCGGTCGCTAACGCGAGAGACCGAGGCGGCCGCTTGGTCGACCGCAGGTTAGCTTGGCCGTATGGATGAACCGGTGATCAAGGTGCAGAGCTCAGTTGGCGAGGCCCTCATAACGGCCAACGCGGAGGGACTTCGCCTCCTCGCGGAGCGACTGTTGGAACTTGCCAACCCTGACCTGCGGAACGGGTACCACCTTCACCTTGATGCGGGCGTTGACCTTGAGGACGGCTCGTCCGGCCTCGTTCTGGAGCGTGACGACTCGCTCTAGGCGCGCACTCACGTGCTCACACGGCCCCCGAAGGTGGTGGCTGCTCGACCTGATGCCGTACGCCGGCGCAGGCCACCAGTGCGCCACCGTCCTCCGTGAGGAAGATCGTGTAGATCCATGACCTGTCGGAGGCGGTGATCTGCCCGATGCGGATGGGCTGAGGGCGCTCACGGAGGAGTTCCACCGCTCGTTCCCATCCCAGGTTCTCGGCCCCCTTCCGCCGCATGCGCCGAAGTCGCATCGCAAAGATTCCTGCATGGCCGTCCGAGAGCCTCGTCCCGGCCTCCCAGACGACGTAATCGGCACCGTCGGCGAGGGCCGCCAGAGCAGCTTTGGATGCTGCGTCGTCACCGACCAGCAGCCGCATCAACTCATGTCGTTCCATGGCCCCTCCCTGACTGGCATCCTGCGATGCGGCAGCGACGTGCCGCAACCGCGTATACCGGTCGCCACCGCTGCCCCCTGGGGCTCAGCGGGCCGTGTCCCCCGCGTGCCCGAACGGGAGGGCTTCGGCGGGGAGCCTCGGGGAAAGCCGGGGAGGCGGGCGGGGACGTGCAGGTCAGGGCCTTGGCCGGTGAGGGGGATAGTGCGTACGCAATCTTCCAAACTAGCTACGCGGGTTCGATTCCCGTCGCCCGCTCTTGTATGGCTCAGGGCCAGGTCAGAGGATGTTTCCTCAACCTGGCCCTGAGTCGTTCCCGGGGCCATGATCAGGTCGGGGTGGTCCGTTCCACCGGGAGAGCCGGACCGAGGTGAAGGTGCCTGCGCAGACGGCGCCCTGTGCGAGATCGCGTACGAGGTCCTTGTAGGTCAATCCTTCTTGAGCTCGAAAAGGTCAACCCTCGCAACGCATACGTTTTCTTCTATCCGTTTTGCCCGGCGTACGATCTCAGGGTTTTTATTTAGCGCAGCAAAGTCCGCATGCGCCATATCCACGCGATGCCGCACCTCAAAACATTGCACATCTGTGGGATTTGGCAGGTCATCTACCAGCATCATCGCGCTCAGGGCCCAGTATGCCCGGGTGTACTGGCGGGCTTCGACGGCTATGTACCGGTTACGCTTCCCCTCTTGCTCGGATATTTCCAGCGCCACCTTGTACTCTTTCATCATCGCGTCAAAATTGAGATTTTGGGCGGCGATGTCGCCGAGCACGCGATGGGCTTGGAGCGCTTCGAGCGGATCGTCCATCCGTGGAACCCCGGCACCGTCAGGCGTCGTGTGGGCAGCGAGTTCCACTGCCCGGCCAGCCATGCGAGCCGCGAGTTCAAGGTCCGTGGTCGAAAGTGCCAGGAAAAGTCCGATGACTCTGTATGTCGATGCGCTGATGTTCAGCCTTTTCTGCCCGTACTGAGAGACCAGGGCGTCCACCTGCCTGGCGAGTGTGACGATCTCATTTCTACGGCCGGATCCACCCGTTCGGTCCATCTCGCTCATCTGCACTACATAGTCAGATATCTCGGTGCGCGCCGCATTCTGCTGCTGCGCATCGGCGATTCCCTGGGATGTATGGACGGCGACAAGCGTCGAGAAGAGAGATATCGTAGTAGCTATCACCGCAACGGTGGCACCGGCTACTGCCGCCCATGCAGACATCCGTTCCGTACCAGACGAAGGCGTTGCAATCCGCCACGTTCGCCGGACAGACCGAGGCATGTCCCTCTCCCGTTCTCCGTCGTCACTACCGACCATCCAGCACGGAACGGAGCTTGACCACCGGGAGACAGCCAAGTGGGCCCGCCGGTATACCGCGTGCTCTTCCCAGAGGCTTGCGGTGGCGAGAGTTACCGTGGTGGACACATCGCAGTACCGTGCTCCCCACGTGCCCGATGCGGTGACGACGAGGTACCTCCCCCGTACGATCACCGCACGTCGTCCAGGTGGTTCGCATGAGCGCAGGTATGGCACTCGCCGTCAGCCACACCAGGGAATGGATCATCCGCAACGCCAAGGGGCGGAAGTTCGTCTACGAGTCCGCGGCGGAAGCCTTCGGGGAACTACACGAGTACGGCGAGGGAGCCGTCGTCCTGACCCGCGAGGTCTACCGCGGCATGTTCCGCACCAAGCCCGTCACCGACTGGCGAGAGGTCCCGCCGCCGACCGCCGATCCCGGCGTCGAGTGCCCGCGCTGAAGAGACGCCCATGACAGACGCAGACGTCGCCCTGCATTTCGAGCGTGTCCGTACGCGAGGGGCTCACAACGATCTCCGACTGCGCATCGGCCCTCACCGGCAGAAATGCGATTCGTACTACTTCGCGATCGATGACTCCCCCCAGGCCCCCGGCGGCCTGGGCCCAAGGCTCGCGCGCCTGCTGGACCAGTGGATCACCCAAGTAGCCCGGCTCACGGATGGGGGCGGCACGGCCTACCTTCCGTACGACTTCTCCGATCAGTGCAGAGCATGGCTGCGAGTGTCGTCCGCAGACGGGCAGAGTGCCGAAGTCCAGGCCGGGTGGAGCCTGCGGGAAGCGTGGGAATCGCACCCTCCGACTACCTGGCCACAGCTTCCGAGGTAACGGACTTCGACCCGATCACCAATGCCCGCACCGAGTGCTCACTGCCCGAGCTGCTCGCACGCATTGAGGCCGACAGGACCACTCTTGCCGCCACAGGACCGTAGCGCGGCAAGAGTTTCCCTGCTCCATCAAGGTGCGGTTCCTCGGCACGCGAGCAGCCGAGCGGGTCGCCGTTCCGGGCGGACATGCCAGCGAGCGCCGAGGAGGCATCGCTCCTCGCGATAAGAAGGGGCACCACTGTGGACGCGGAGCGCAAGGCCCGCATCGCCGACCTGGCCTCGACGGCGCGGCCTGTCTGGGCGGGGAACCATGACGGCGACGCCCTACAGGAGTTCCTGAAGAAGGCCGGCTGTGCCGGCGTGGACGCGGTCATGGTGACCATGCGGGTCGCCGGGTGCGACCTTGGCGAGGCGCAGAGGATGTTCCTCACTGCGTCTTGCCGAGCCGCCGAACTCGCCTTCCATGATGAGGTCATGCAAGGCCTTGAGTCATCTCAGGGCGACGCCTGAGCGCGCCGGTCGAGTTCCTTACCGCGGTGGGCACCCGACGGCCCGGCGTACACCCGCACACGCCACCAGCGCGCTGCCGTCCTCCGAAGACGCCTGCGTGCCGCTTCGAGGAAGAAGCCCGATCCGGTACATCGTGGGCACCGCCGGACCGGAGGGCGGCCAGGGCAGCAACGGATGCCGCATCATCGCCGGCCAGTAGCCGTTCCAACTGATGCCGTTCCATCGCCGCCCCCTGTGGGCATCCTGCGATGCGGCAGCGACGTGCCGCAACCACCTATACCCCTCATCACCGCTGTCTCCCAGAGCGCTGCGGGCCGTGTCTCCCCCGCGTGCCCGGAGGGGAGGGCCTCTTGGGGGGGGGAGACTCGGGGAAGGTCGGCAGGCGGGCGGGGACGGGGAGGTCAGGGGGTGAGGAGGGGGAGGTGGGTGAAGGTGTGGGCCAGGTCGAAGTGCTTCGCCTTCTCCTGGCGGGAAGCGGGGTCGTAGACCGTGCTGAACGGCTTCGCGGCCGGGGCCTGGACCAGGAGGGTGGCCGTGCCCGGGGCGACCGCGCCGAGGGAGTGGATCTCGGAGTGGGCGATCGCGTACGTCTCGCCGCTCGGGCGGCGGTGGTCGCCGGCCGCCGTGATGCGGCCCTCGTGGATGCGCCAGCGGCGTTCGCGCAGTTCTCCGGCCAGGACCGCGCTCACGAAGGAGTAGCGGTGGTCGTGGATCGAGGCGGCGTGGCGGTCCTCGCCGGGGATCCAGGGTTTGTAGGTGTGCAGCCAGACGCGCAGGCCGCGGTGTTCGCCGCCGGCCAGGCACCACTTGAAGTGGGTGGGCGTCTCGACCGAGCGGACCATGAGCAGGTCGCGGCCTGCCGGTGAGAGGGCCGACATCTCCTCGCGTACGGCGTTCAGCACGTCGTCCGTGTCGCAGATGTCGGCCCGCACGCTTTTGAGCAGGTCTTCTTCGCCGAACCGTGAGGCCGCGGCCTCCCAGGAGCTAAACAGTGCTCCCATCGTGGCTGAACGCCCCATGCGGAATCTCCGTCCGAAAGACCTGCTTGATGGTGTTGACCGTGAAGTCGTCGAGCTTGGATTCGCTCAGTTCATCGAGCCGTACCCAGCGGAAGTCCTGGTTGGAGCGGTCCAGTACGACTTCCTTGTCCGGGGCCTCGACCTCGAAGTTGACCTGGACGTTGTGGACTTCCTCGCCGTCCTTCTGGCTCATGAAGGTGGAATAGCCCACGATCCGCCGGACCGTGCCGGTGATTCCGGATTCCTCGCGCAGTTCGCGCAGGACGGCTGTTTCGAGGTCTTCGCCGAATTCGATCTTTCCGCAGGGCAGCCCCCACGCGCCCGGCATGAACTTCTCCGACATGCTGCGCTGCAGCACGAGGACATGGCCGTCGATGACCGGGATGGCGCCGACGAGAACGATGAACTTCACTTCTGGAGCTCCCTGGGTTTGTTCGTTCGTGTGGGTTGTCCGTGTCATGCGTTGGTGGTTCTGAGGAAATCGAGGAATCCCTCCATGCCCCTCCAGTACGCCTCGCTGTACCGGGCCAGGTCGGCCGGGGAAAACGGCCGTGCGAAGCGGGACGAGAGGAGATCGCACATCTCCCGCTCGGTCAGGTCCCTCCTGATGTGGATGACGTCGTCCGCGATGTCGTGCCTGCGGACCAGGTCCAGCCGGTGCACCTGGTAGGCGAAGGAGCCCGGGCGGAAGGCCACCGTCAGGGGAAAGGGACGCCGGTCGGCGTCGGGGGCGTGGAACCAGCTCACGAAGACACGGCTGTCCGTGAGTTCGACGCGGGTGACCGACGTGTCGGGGCTGAAGGCGACGTCGACCGAGCAGTACGCCCGGCAGTCGTAGAGGCCGACGAAGGAGGAGATCATCTCCTCCAGCAGGGCGTCGAACAGCTCACCCGCGTTGCTCGCCGCGTACTTCGGGTTCTTGAGCCGGTCCGCGACCCGGGTCCGCACCGCCGCGGCGGCCGTGGGGCCCGGGATGAAGACCTTCACCGAACTCGGGCACCGGCGGGACGCCTTGATCCGCGCGGGCAGGTACTTGGCGCTCGTACCGCGGAAGTAGAAGGAGGAGCTCCGCTCGAAGGCCTCCATCAGCGCGGTGTTGAACGCGCGGTCGAATCCGTCGGTCGCCGGATAGGTCGCGTCGGGGAGGTAGAGGCCGTTGTCGCTCTGCCATTCGCGGAGCATGGACCGCGAATGCTCCAGGAAGTTCAAGGAGATCTCCGACCGGATGAGGGACCTGTTCTCCCGGTCGCTGAGCAGGGCGAAGACCACCGCGAATACGGCCGAGCCGACCAGACTGACACCCAGGTCGGACAATTTCTGCGGCACGGTGTCCGCGGTGTTGGTCATGGTCAGATACGCGCCGCTGGCGAGGCATACGACGATTCCCAGGCCGAAGGCATAACGGGCGGCGAACCTGCGGGCGGCCGTTCCCCTGGATATCAGGTCAGCCATCGCGCACACCCCGTCCCACGCACACCAGACCGACCACTCCCGTGCGGTGACGGGGCATATCCCGTGCGAGTGGCGAGCGTAGCGGATGTGCGGGGGCCCCGGGGCGCGCTCCCGGCCTCTTGGTTATCTGTTGACCCGCGGTGTTGACCGCGGGTGAATTCGATCAAGCGGAATAGGGAGTCGGGCTAGAGCTTGATGCCTGCGATCGTGTCCGCGAGGGAGTTGAGGAAGCGGTTCACGTCCGGCGCGATGGAGCTGGAGGCCAGGAAGAACCCGAAGAGGGCGGCGACGAGCGCGGGGCCCGTCTTGATGTGGTTGCCGCGGATCAGCACCACCAGGATGACCGCCAACAGAACCACCACTGACAGCGAAATGGCCACTACTGATCACACCTTCGGTCGTCCCCTGGTCGGCCCGAGGGCGCGCGGCCACGCGCGTCCCCCAGGAACATCGTGCCACCAACGGGCCCCGGCTATCCGCCCGGTGACGACCCTTTCTGCCAACTGGGCCGGATTCAGAGGCCGAGCAGGGACCGCACGCGGGCATATTTGCGGGTCAAGCGCAGCCGGGTCGGCTCGTCCAGGACGGACAGCCGGGCCGGGTCCGCGTTGTGGGCGAGGTCGGCCTCCTTGACCAGCAGGGCTCCCGGGGTGGCCAGGATGCGCGCGGTGTACTCCTCGACCGGTTCGCCCGGGCGCTTGGTGACCGCCAGGACCATGTCCTTCACGGACCGCGGGAGGGCGGCGGTTTCCAGCCACTCCCGGCTCAGGGCGTCGTCCTCGACCGCGTCGTGCAGCCAGGCCGCCGCCTGCTGCCCGGTGCTGCCGCCGCGGATACGGACGCCCTCGGCGACGGCGGCGAGGTGCTCGGCGTACGGACGCCCGGCCTTGTCGGTCTGGCCCGCGTGCGCCGCGCGGGCCAGGGCCTCGACCTCGGTGAGGGTGAGCGGGGGCGCGGGCGGGGGCGGTGGAAGTGGTGTGCTGTCGGTCATGCGATCCCCTCGGCGGCGGCGCGCAGGGCCCGGGCGGCCCGGTGCACATCGGCGGGCGTGGTGCGCCAGTTGGAGAACGCGGCGCGCAGGGCCGGGGTTCCCGCGAAGACGGTGGGGGTGACGAAGACCTCGCCGTTCGCCGCCTCGCGCAGGGCGGTCAGGCGGGCCGGGGTGGGGTCGGTGGCGAGGGTGAAGCAGACGACGTTCAGCCGGACCGGTGCGAGCAGCGTGAAGGCCGGGTCGCCGGCCAGTTCCGCGCCGAGGGCCCGGGCGCAGGAGATGTCCCGTTCGACGATCTCCCGGTGGCCCTGGCGCCCGTACGCCCGCAGCGTGAACCAGGCCGCCAGAGCGCGCAGCCGGTGGGAGTTCTCGGGGGTGAGGTGGACCAGGTCGGGGTGGTCGCCGAGCGGGCCGAGGTAGGCGGCGGAGTTCTGGAACACGCGGGCCTGGAGGTCGCGGCGGCGGGTGAACAGGACGGCGCTGTCGTAAGGGACGTTGAGCCACTTGTGGAGGTCGACGGTGACGGAATCGGCCGCACCGAGGCCGTCGGTGAGGTGGGCGTGCTCGGGCGAGAGGGCCGCGAAGGCGCCGAAGGCGGCGTCGGTGTGGAGCCAGAAGCCGTGGCGTTCGCGGAGCGCGGCCACGGCGCGGAGGTCGTCGAAGTCGACGGTGTTGACGGTGCCCGCGTTGGCGACGACCACGCAGGGGCCGGGGGCGTCGGCGAGGGCCCGGTCCAGGGCGGCCGGGTCGACGGCCTCGCGGCCGGGCAGGGTCGGCACGGGGACCAGGGCCGCGCGGCCGAGGCCGAGGACGGCGAGGGCCTTGGCGATGGAGGAGTGCGGGGCGCCGGACAGCACCCGGACCGGGCCGAGGGCGGCCGCGCCGTCCTCGGCCGGGGAGACCCCGGCGCGCTCCCCCAGCCACTCGCGGGCGACGGCGAGGCCGGTGGTGTTGGACATGGTGGCGCCGCTGACGAAGGTGCCGGTGTGGGCGTCGCCGAGCCCGAAGAGTTCGCGCAGCCAGTGGGTGGTCTCGCGCTCCAGGTCCTGGCCGGCCGGATCGAGGGCGGAGTTGGAGTTCTGGTCGTGGGCGGCGGTCAGCCAGTCCCCGGCGAGGGCGGCGGGGGTGACGCCGCCGGTGACGAAGCCGAGGTAGCGGGGGCCGGCGGAGGCGGAGAAGCGGGGGGCCCAGCGTTCCTGGAAGGCGGCGAGGGTGTCGGCGAGGCCGGTGCCCTTGTCCGGGAGCCGTGCACCTGGCGGTGGGCCGGGGTTCGCGGCTTGCGGTGGGCCGGGGTTCGCGGCTTGCGGTGGGCCGGGTCGTGCACCTGGCGGTGGGCTGGGGTGAACGTCCGGCCTTGGGGCGGGCGGTGGTACGACGGGACGCTCGGCCAGGGTGGCCAGCGTGTCGGCGGCTGCGCGGCGGGTGGCGTCGAGCAGTGCGGGGAGGTCGGCGAGATCGGCGGCGAGCGTGGGATCCATGGGGGCACGCTAGGCCGGTCACGTGCGCGGGACCCGGTCCAATCACCGCGAAGTGGCCGGGTGGGGCGGGGCCGCGAGGGCCGCCGGAGCGGGCGGGGTGGGGCGTCGGGGGCCGGGGTGCCGTGTGCCGTGCCGGTGGCGGGCCAGGGGCCGGGGGGTCGGGCCAGGGGCCCGGCATCGGGGAGCGGAGCGCCGTACCGGCGCGGGCCGGGGCCGGGGCTGGGCCGGGCCGGGCCGGGCCAGGAGCGGGGACCCGGGGTCGGGGTCGGGGTCGGGGCCCGGTGGGGAGTGGGGGTTGTGGTGCGGCTGGGGGTGGAGTGGGGGCGTCGTAGGGTCGGTGTATGACGGGGAAGCGGGCGTGGGGGATGTGCACGGGCGTGGTCGGGGTGGGGGTGTTGGCGGCGGTGTTGGTGGGGTGTGACACGCCGCCGGCGCCGGAGCCGGTGGGCGGGGCGACCGTTCGGCCGAGCCGGGAGGCGGTGGGCGGGCCGGATGGTCGGCCGAGCCGGGAGGCGGAGGGTGGGCCGGGTGGTCGGGCCGCCGCGGAGGGGGGCGGGCCGAGTGGGCGGGCGGGTGCGGGCGGGCCCAGTGGACGGGCTGCGCCTGAGGGGGGTTGGCCCGGTGGGCGGGGTGCGTCGGGTGAGGTGTGTTCCGGGGGTGGGGTGCGGCTCAGTGAGGAGCAGGAGGACGCGGCGATGGGGCTGCGGGCCGGGGGGCTGCGGCTGGTCAACTGCGGGACGCAGGCCTACCGGCTGGACGGCTACCCCGAGGTACGGGTGCTCGACGCGGATGCGCGGCCGGTGGCGCGGGTGGCGGTGGTGCACGGCTCGGGCGGGATCAGCACGGGCGTGCCCGGCATGGACCGACCCCCGGAGCCGGTGGTCCTGATGCCGGGTGAGAGCGCGAGTTTCCCGCTGCTGTGGCGGAACACGGTCACGGACGGGGCCGCGGTCGACGGCCGTTACGTCGAGGTGGTGCCGCGCCCGGGGGACGCGGCGGTGCGGTTGGAGCTCGTCCACTCCCTTGACCTCGGGACGACCGGGAAGCTCGGCATCGGCCCGTGGCAGCCCGCGAGGACGGCACCGTGATCGTCTGGCTCAACGGCCCCTTCGGCGGCGGCAAGACGCAGACCGCGCACGAGCTGCTGCGGCGGCTGCCCGGCAGTGTGGTGTGCGATCCCGAGCACATCGGCTTCGGGCTGCACCGCGCGCGGCCGCCCGCGCTGCGCGGGGACTTCCAGGACCTCCCGGCCTGGCGCCAGGGCGTGTTCGAGGTGCTGGACCTGGCCGCCGCGCGACACCCGGGCCCGGGGGTGGTGCTGGTCCCGATGACTGTCACCGAGCCGCGCTACTTCGCCGAGACGGTCGGGCGGCTGCGCGAACGGAGCCACGACGTACGGCACTTCGCCCTGCTGGCCGAGCGTGCGACCGTACTGCGGCGGGTCCGCGAGCGCGGTCTGGGCCGCGGCCTCAAGCGCGAGAGCTTCGCCGTCGCGCGCCTCGACGGGGCCCTGGGTCCTGTCGTCACATTGCCGTCGTCGCCCGAAGGGCGGCCCCGCGGCGTCTGGCGGCGAGAGTGCGTGCCAGACGCCGCGGGGCAGACGGGAATGTGACGACAGGACCCAGCCGCCCTGCGCGCACCGGAGTTCGCGGAGCACCTGTGGACGGACCGGCTGTCCGTGTCCGGGGGCGCGGACCGGGTCGCCGCAAGCGCGGGCCTGTCGCTGAACCCGGACACGGACGGCCCGCTGCGCGGACGGCTGCGGCGTGCGCTGGTCGGCGTACGCAACATCAGGCGGCGGCGGCCGGGTGGGTGAGGGTGGTCATGCGGGACGCGACCGCGTGGGCGGGGCTGCGCGGCAGGCGGTCCGCGATCAGGCCGTCGGCGAGGAAGAGGACCTGGTCGGCGTGGGCGGCGGCGGCCGGGTCGTGGGTGACCATGACCACGGTCGCGCCGAGGCTGTCCACCGCGCCCCGGAGCAGGGCGAGGACCTCGGCCGCGGTGGTGGTGTCCAGGGCTCCGGTGGGCTCGTCCGCGAAGACGACGTCGGGGCGGGTGACCAGGGCCCGGGCGATGGCCACGCGCTGCTGCTGGCCGCCAGAGAGTTCGCCGGGGCGGCGGTGTCCCTTGCCTTCGAGGCCGACCTGGGCGAGCAGGGCGGCGGCGCGGGCGGGGCCGCCCGCCGTGGCCCGGCCGCCCGCGAGGCGCAGCGGGAGCAGGACGTTCTGCTCGACGGTGAGCGAGGGCAGCAGGTTGAAGGCCTGGAAGATGAAGCCGAGGCGGCTGCGGCGCAGGGCGGTGAGCTGGTTCTCGTTCATGCCGGTGATCTCGGTGCCGCCGAGGCGGACGGAGCCGGAGGTGGGGTGGTCCAGTCCGGCGGCGCACTGCAGGAAGGTGGACTTGCCGGAGCCGGAGGGGCCCATCACGGCGGTGAAGCTGCCGCTCGGCAGGCTGAGGTCGATGCCGCGCAGGGCGTGGACGGTGCCCGCGCCCCGCCCGTAGGAGCGGCGTACGTCGCTCAGTTCCACGGCGGGGGCGACCCCCGGGACGTGTCCGGCCCCCGTCACGTCCCACTCGCCATCGCTGCCGCGCCCGAACCCCATGGTGTGCCGCCTTCCGCGTCTGCCGTTCCCGCTCGTGACCTTGACGCTACGCAGCGGGCGGGGGCCGGGCCATGGTGGAAACGGGCCGGTCAGGGGTGGGGGAAACCCCACCCGACGAGTTCAGAGAACTCAGAGCGAGGACTCAGGGCGAGGACTCAGATCGAGCGGCGGATCAGCAGCAGCGCGCGGTCGTCGTTGACGTCCTTGGCGACCTTCTCGATCAGGTGCCAGGTCGCGCCCTCCCAGCCGGAGGCGACGTAGCGGTCGGCTTCGCCGGTGAGCCGGTCGATGCCCTCGCTGATGTCGCGGTCGGCGGTTTCGACGAGCCCGTCGGTGAAGAGCATCAGGACGTCGCCGCGGCGGAGGTTGCCGTGCGCGGCCTCGAAGGTGGCCCCGTCGTAGACGCCGAGGAGCGGGCCCTCGCCGCTCTTTTCCTGCCAGCGGCCGGTGCCCGCGGAGAGCTGGAGGGCGGGCAGGTGGCCGGCCGAGAGCAGGTCGTAGTCGCCGGTCTCCAGGTCGAGGACGAGGTGGATGGAGGTGGCGAAGCCCTCGTCCCAGTCCTGGCGCAGCAGGTAGCCGTTGGCGGCGGGCAGGAAGTCCCGCGGGGGCAGCGAGCCGAGCAGGCCGCCGAAGGCGCCGGAGAGGAGCAGGGCGCGGGAGCCCGCGTCCATGCCCTTGCCGGAGACGTCGGTGAGGACGACTTCGAGGGTGCGGCCGGCGTTGGTCCGGGCGGCGACCACGAAGTCGCCGGAGAACGACTGGCCGCCCGCCGGGCGCAGGGCCATCTCGCGGTGCCAGCCGCGCGGCAGGTCGGGCAGTTTGCTCTGGACCCGGATGCGTTCGCGCAGGTCGAAGAGCATGGTGCCGCCGCGTCTCCAGGGCACGCCGACGCGGCTGCGGAACTGGGCGATGACCAGCCCGAAGAAGCCGCAGGCGGCGACGACCAGGATGGTGCCGGGGGTGACCCGGGCGGGCCCTTCGGTGTACGGGCCGAGGACCAGGGCCTCGACGATCAGCGCGCTCGCGGAGGCGGCGTAGAGGGCGAGCAGGCTGGCGGGGCGCAGCAGCAGGCCGCCCGCGACGATGGGCAGGACGAGCGCGGACGGCGAGAACCAGACGGGCAGCAGGAGCGTGCCCCAGGTGATCGCGGGGACGGTGAGGATCAGGCCGCCGAAGGCGAGCCAGTCGGAGGCGTCACCGCGGAAGTAGTCGACGGCGGATTTGCGCAGGGCTGTGCGGACCCGGTGCGAGGTCTTCCGCAGCCGTGCCGTGAGGGTCTCCATCCGTGCTCCGCCCATTGTTCGGGACCCTATCCATCCTGACTGTGAGCGCGCAGGGGTACCCCCCGACCGCCCGGTGATTTCAGGACCAAAACGGGTCGACCGGGATGGATCGCCCTGGTAGGCATGGCCCCATGGCTCATGAGACGCGGGTATTGCGGCCCGAAGAATGGGATGTCTGGTACGACCATCTGGAGCTGGCCTTCGGCGGTGTGCCGGAGGCGGCGGAAGAGCGTGAACTGTACAGGTCACTGACGGAGACCGGGCGTTCGCTGGGGGTCTGGGACGGGGAGACCTGCGTGGCCTCGGCGGGTGCCTTCACCTTCCGGGTCTCGGTGCCCGGCGGGGCGCTGGTCCCGGCGGCGGGCGTGACCATGGTCGGCGTGACGCCGACGCACCGGCGGCGGGGGCTGCTCGGCGCGCTGATGCGCCGGCAACTGGACGACATCCGTGCGGGTGGCGAGCCGCTCGCCGTGCTGACGGCGTCGGATCCGGCGATCTACGGACGGTTCGGCTACGGCACGGCGACGTACGCGCTGGCCGTCGACATCGACACGACCCGGGTCGGGCTCCGGCTGCCGCCGGGGACGGACGGCGTGCGGCTGCGCCTGGTGGATCCGGAGAAGGGCCTGGCCGCGTGCGAGGAGGTGTACGCGGAGCTGGTGCCGCGGCGGCCCGGGATGACGGCGCGGCAGCCGGGCTGGGAGCGGCAGGCGCTGCTCGATCCTGAGTCGAACCGCGCGGGGCGCTCCCCGCTGAAGTGCGTGCTGGCGGAGCGGGAGACGGACGGGCGGGTGGTGGGTTACGCCCGCTACCGGGTGCGGCCGGACTGGGACCCGGCCGGTTCGGCCGGGGTGGTGGACGTCCAGGACCTCGACGCGCTGGACCCGGCGGCGTACGGGGCGCTGTGGTCGTACGTCTTCGGGATCGACCTGACCTGGACGGTACGGGCGCACAAGCGGCCGGTGGACGATCCGCTGCTGCACCTGGTCAGTGACGTGCGCCGGGCGCGGCCGCGCACCCGGGACTCGATGCACGTGCGTCTGGTGGACCTCGGGGCGGCGCTGGAGGCCCGGACGTACGGGGCTCCGGTGGACGTGGTCTTCGAGGTGGCGGACGCCTTCTGCCCGTGGAACGCGGGGCGCTGGCGGCTGACCGGCGATGCCAAGGGGGCGTCCTGCGCGCGGACCGGGGATCCGGCGGAGCTGGCCCTGTCGGTGGCGGAGCTGGGCGCGGCCTATCTGGGCGGGGTCACCCTGACGTCACTGGCGGGCGCGGGTCTGGTCACCGAGCTGCGGCCGGGCGCGCTGGCGGAGGCCTCCCGGGCCTTCGTGAGCGACCTGGCGCCCTGGCTCCCGCACGGGTTCTAGCACCCGGGCTACCTGGGCTGGCAGCCCGGGCACCAGAAGAGGTTGCGGGCGGCGAGGTCGGCGGTGCGGATCTCGCCGCCGCACAGCAGGCAGGGCAGGTGCGCGCGGCGGTAGACGTAGACCTCGCCGCCGTGGTCGTCCACGCGCGGCGGGCGGCCCATGGCCTCGGGGGTGTGCTCCGGGCGGACGGTGTCGATGCGGTTCAGCCGGACGCCCTCGCGCATCAGCGCGGCGAGGTCGCGCCACATCGCGTCCCATTCGGCGCGCGTGATGTCCCGGCCGGGCCGGTAGGGGTCGATGCCGTGCCGGAAGAGGACCTCGGCGCGGTAGACGTTGCCGACGCCCGCCACGATCTTCTGGTCCATGAGGAGCGCGGCGATGGTGGTGCGGGAGCGGGAGATCCGCGCCCAGGCCCGGTCGGGGTCGTCGGCGGGGCGCAGCGGGTCCGGGCCGAGGCGCTCGTGTATCGCCTGCTTCTCGGCGCCGGTGATCAGCGCGCAGGTGGTGGGGCCGCGCAGGTCGGCGTACTGCTCGCGGCCGACGAGGCGCAGCCGCACGGTGTCCGTGGCGGGCGGGGCGGGGACGGGTCCGAAGCCGTACTTGCCGAAGAGGCCGAGGTGGATGTGGACCCAGTCCCCGGCGGGGCCGTCGAAGCCGAGGAAGAGGTGCTTGCCGTGCGCCTCGGCGGTGTCGAGTTCCCGGCCGTCGAGCAGGGCCGCGCTCTCGGCGAAGCGGCCCTGGGGGCTGCTGACGCGCAGCGCCCGGCCCGCGAAGCGCTCGGCGTGGTCCTGGGCGAGGCGGTGGATCGTATGCCCCTCGGGCACGGCGCTGCTCCTGTGTGCGTGCGGCGGACGCGACGGTGCCGCCGGGGATCCCGGCGGCACCGTCTTCTTGCTGCGTTACGGGCGTACGGCGTTACGGGCGTACGACGCCACGGCCGTACGGCGTTACGGGCGTGCGGGGCGGAATCAGCCCTGCGGGTGGTGGGCCGGGATCGGGGGCAGCTCGCCGGTGGTCTCGTAGGCGGAGAGCATCTCGATCCGGCGGGTGTGGCGCTCCTCGTCGGAGTACGGGGTCGCCAGGAAGATCTCGACGAACTTCGTCGACTCCTCGGCGGTGTGCATGCGCCCGCCGATGGAGATGACGTTGGCGTTGTTGTGCTCGCGGCCGAGGGCGGCGGTCTGCTCGCTCCAGGCCAGCGCGGCGCGGACGCCCTTGACCTTGTTCGCGGCGATGGCCTCGCCGTTGCCGGAGCCGCCGATGACGATGCCGAGGCTGTCCGGGTCCGCGGCGGTCTGCTCCGCGGCGCGCAGGCAGAACGGCGGGTAGTCGTCCAGGGCGTCGTAGATGTGGGGACCGCAGTCGACGGCCTCGTGGCCCTGGGCCTTGAGCCACTCGACGAGGTGGTTCTTCAGTTCGTAGCCGGCATGGTCGGAGCCGAGGTAGACGCGCATGGGCACGAGTGTGACACGAGGGCCCGGGACGGCACGCAAGGGGTGCCGGGGCGATGTCGCGTAAGTCACTTCTAAAGCTCAAGTAAACCCAAAGGACGCAGTTGGGGCGGGGTGAAGGGGTCCGGGTCTTTGGTCCCGGACGTTCGTCCTACGGACACGATCCGGATTCAGGTCTTCCGTCCTGCGTTCATCCCGGGTTTGAATGCCGGGGCTCGTAACCCGAGAACCTAAGGATTCGTCCATGAGCTCCACGACGACCCTTCAGAAGTCAGGCGGCTCCACCGGTGAACCCGGTGACACCCAGCCCTCCGACGGTCTGAAGGCCGGTCTCAAGAACCGCCACCTGTCCATGATCGCCATTGGCGGCGTCATCGGCGCCGGCCTCTTCGTCGGCTCCGGCGGCGGCATCGCCAAGGCCGGTCCCGCCATCCTGATCTCCTACGCGCTGGTCGGCGCGATGGTCGTCTTCGTGATGCGGATGCTCGGTGAGATGGCCGCGGCCAGCCCGAACTCCGGCTCCTTCTCCGCGTACGCCGACCGGGCGCTCGGCCGCTGGGCCGGTTTCTCCATCGGCTGGCTGTACTGGTTCTTCTGGGTCGTCGTCCTGGCCGTGGAGGCCACGGCCGGCGCGAGCATCCTGGAGAGCTGGGTCCCGGCCGTCCCGCAGTGGGCCTGGGCGCTGATCGTGATGGTCGTCCTGACCGTCACCAACCTCGGCTCGGTCGCCTCGTACGGCGAGTTCGAGTTCTGGTTCGCGGGCATCAAGGTTGTCGCCATCGGCGGCTTCGTGATCGTCGGCATGCTGGCCGTCTTCGGCGTGCTGCCGGGCTCGGACAACCCGGGCGCGGGCTTCGCGCACCTGACCGACACCGGCGGGTTCATGCCCAACGGCATCGGATCGGTCCTGACCGGTGTCCTGATGGTCGTCTTCTCCTTCATGGGCAGCGAGATCGTCACCCTCGCCGCCGGTGAGTCCGAGGACCCGCGCCGCGCGGTCACCAAGGCCACCAACTCGGTGATCTGGCGGATCGGCATCTTCTACCTCGGCTCGATCTTCATCGTGCTGACCCTGCTGCCGTGGAACGACAAGTCGATCACCGAGAAGGGCTCGTACGTCGCCGCCCTCGACTCGATCGGCATCGCGCACGCGGGCCAGATCATGAACGTGATCGTCCTGACGGCCGTGCTGTCCTGCCTGAACTCGGGCCTCTACACCGCGTCCCGCATGGCGTTCTCGCTGGGCGAGCGCGGTGACGCCCCCAAGATCTTCGCGAAGGTCTCCAAGAACGGCGTCCCGGTCGCCGCGATCCTGGGCTCGGTGGTCTTCGGCTTCATCGCCGTCTACTTCAACTACGCCTTCAAGGACACCGTCTTCAACTTCCTCCTCAACTCCTCCGGCGCCATCGCGCTCTTCGTCTGGCTGGCGATCTGCTTCACCCAGCTGCGGATGCGCGCGATCCTGCTCCGCGAGGCGCCGGAGAAGCTGACGGTGAAGATGTGGTTCTTCCCGTACCTGACCTGGCTGACCGCCGCGATGATCAGCTTCGTCCTCGTCTACATGCTCTTCGACGACGACAACCGCGAGGTGGTCCTGCTCTCGCTGCTGGTCGCCGCCGTGGTCCTGGCCATCGGCACGGCGCTCGACTTCAAGCGCCGCAAGGACGCGAAGCAGGACGAGCTCCAGGACGCCGCGAGCGTCTGACCGTACGGATGAACACGGCGGCCCCGGACCACTGAGTGGTCCGGGGCCGCCGTGTTCGTACGCCACGTACGGGTCAACCGCGGCCGGGTCAGCCGCGGCCGGCCAGCTTCCAGGAGGCCGGGAGCAGCCCCATGGCGAGGACGGCCTTGAGCGCGTCGCCGATCAGGAACGGGGTCAGGCCCGCGGCGACGGCCGCGCCGAAGGACATCCCGGTGGACAGGGCCAGGTACGGGACGCCCACCGCGTAGATGACCGCGGAGCCCGCCGCCATGGTCAGGGCGGTGCGGAGCACCGAGCGGTCGGCGCCGCGGCGCGCGAGGGCGCCGACGACGGTCGCGGCGAGCAGCATGCCCAGCACGTAGCCGAAGGAGGCGCCGCCCGCGCCCGAGGTGCCGTTGGCGAACCAGGGCATCCCGGCCATGCCGACCAGGGCGTAGAGCGCGAGCGAGAGGAAGCCGCGGCGGGCGCCGAAGGCGGTGCCGACGAGCAGGGCCGCGAAGGTCTGCCCGGTGACCGGGACCGGCGAGCCGGGGACCGGTACGGCGATCTGCGCGGCGAGGCCGGTCAGCGCGGCTCCGCCGACGACGAGCGCGATGTCACGGACCCGGCTCGCGGGGAGCAGGTCGGCGAGGACGGCACCGGGCCGGAAGGCGGCGGTCGTCGGAACGGAAGCGGTGCTCATCGGGACTCCGGAGGTCGGGTACTGCGGAACGGGACAGGACGGGGCGGGACGGGATGTGACAGGGCTGGGCGGACCGGCCGAACGGGCCGGTCAACGTGACGTTAGTCCCGCGCCCCCGGCCCGCCCGGCGTCGCGCGGAGACAAAGCGGTGATCCCCCGCTTGGTGGAGATTCCACAAAGAGAGGGCCTCCCAGGAACCCCCTAAGGGGTGAAGTGACCTGGGTCACCAACGACTTTGGCCATAAGTCAGCCGTTTTGCGTCGCCACACCCCGCTCGGGGACACTGTGGAAATGTCACAAGCACCCCTGCCGGAACTCGCCCAGGAGCCGGAACCCCTCGGCCACGGGCTCAAGCAGCGCCACCTGACCATGCTCGGCCTGGGCGGTGTGATCGGCGCCGGGCTCTTCGTCGGCTCGGGCGCGGGCATCACCATCGCCGGTCCCGCGATCGTCGTCTCGTATCTGCTCGCGGGCGTCCTCGCGATGCTGGTGATGCGGATGCTCGGCGAGATGTCGGCCGCCCTGCCCGCGTCGGGCTCCTTCTCCGTGCACGCGGAGCGGGCGCTGGGCCGCTGGGCCGGGTTCTCGGCGGGCTGGCTGTACTGGTTCCTGCTCGTCGTGGTGCTGGCCGTGGAGGCGACTGGCGCCGCGAAGATCGCGAACGGCTGGGTGCCGGGGATCGCCCAGTGGGCCTGGGTGCTGATCTTCATGGTGGTCTTCACCGCGAGCAACCTGGCCGCCGTGCGCAATTTCGGCGAGTTCGAGTTCTGGTTCGCGACCCTGAAGGTCGGCGCGATCGTGCTGTTCCTGGTGCTCTCCACGCTGGCGGTCTTCGGCCTGCTGCCGGACACCGATCCGGTCGGCATGACCAACCTGACCGGTCACGGCGGTTTCGCGCCCAACGGGTTCAGCGGGGTGATCGCGGGCATGCTCGCCGTCGTCTTCGCCTTCGGCGGCCTGGAGGTCGTCACCATCGCGGCGGCCGAGTCCGACGACCCGGCCCGCTCGGTGGCCCGCGCGGTGCGCAGCGCGGTGTGGCGCATCCTCTTCTTCTACATCGGGTCGATGCTGGTCATCGTGACCCTGCTGCCGTGGGATGCGATGAAGGCGGGAGCGAGCCCGTACGTCGCCGTCCTGGACTCGATCGGCATCCCGGGCGCCGGGCAGATCATGAACATCGTGGTGTTCGTGGCACTGCTGTCGGCGCTGAACGCCAATCTCTACGGGTCCTCGCGGATGGTGTTCTCGCTGGCCGAGCGCGGCGAGGCGCCCCGGGCGCTGCTGACGGTGTCGCCGGGCGGGGTGCCGCGGCGCGCGGTGTTCGCGTCGGTGGCCTTCGGGTTCGTGTCGGTGGTGCTGAACCTGCTGTGGCCCGACACGGTCTTCCTCTACATGCTCAACGCGGTCGGCGCGGTGCTGCTGTTCGTGTGGGCGCTGATCGCGGTCTCGCAGCTGAAGCTGCGGCGCCGGATCGAGCGGGAGATGCCGGAGCGGCTGACCCTGCGGATGTGGTGCTTCCCGTACCTGACCTGGGTGGCGCTGGCCGGCATGGCGGCGGTGCTGGTGCTGATGCTGTTCGACGACTCGGCCAGGCCGCAGCTCCTGTGGTCGGGCGGCGCGGCGGTGGTGGTGCTGCTGGTGGCGTGGGCGCGGGAGATCCGGGCCGGCCGCTCCTGATGCCGTCGCCCGTTCCTGATGCCGTCACCGCGGGCGCATGATCACTTGATGTGAACGGGCCGTCCGGATGCTGGACAGGGAACGTCCGATAAACGGACGGTAGGCAAACTGGTGCACCTCACCCCGTCCCCCCGCACACCGGACAGGCACCTCTCCATGAGCCAGCGCACCGCCCCATCCACAGAGCAGCAAGAGCAGACGCAGGACCAGCAACAGGACCAGACGCCGGGGGGCGACACCGGATCCCCCCTCGGCAACGGCCTCAAGCAGCGCCACCTCTCGATGATCGCCCTCGGCGGAGTCATCGGGGCCGGTCTCTTCGTGGGCTCCGGCGCGGGCATCGCCGCCGCCGGGCCCTCGATCGTGCTCGCCTACGCGGTGTCCGGGCTGCTCGTGATGTTCGTGATGCGGATGCTCGGCGAGATGTCCGCCGCGAACCCCGCCTCCGGCTCCTTCTCGGTGCATGCCGAGCGCGCGATCGGCCCGTGGGCCGGTTTCACGGCGGGCTGGATGTTCTGGATCCTGCTGTGCGTCGGCGTGGCCATCGAGGCCATCGGCGCGGCGCACATCGTGACGGGCTGGCTGCCGGGCACCCCCTCGTGGATGTGGGTGCTGATCTTCATGGCCGTGTTCTGCGGCTCCAACCTGGGCGCCGTCGCGAACTTCGGCGAGTTCGAGTTCTGGTTCTCCGCGCTCAAGATCGGCGCCATCGCGCTCTTCCTGGGCCTGGGCGTGCTCGCCGTCCTCGGCGTGCTGCCCGGCACCTCCTCCCCCGGCTCGGCGAACCTGCTGCACGACGGCGGCTTCCTGCCCAATGGCATGGACGGGCTGCTCGTCGGCCTGCTGGCCTCGGTCGTCGCCTACGGCGGCCTGGAGACGGTGACCATCGCCGCCGCCGAGTCCGAGGACCCGGTGCGGGGCGTCGCCAAGGCCGTGAAGACCACCATGTGGCGGATCGCGATCGTTTACGTCGGCTCGATGCTGGTGATCGTGACGCTGCTGCCGTGGAACGACCCGGCGGTCACCGACCAGGGCCCGTACGCCGCCACGCTGAACCACCTGGGCATCCCCGCCGCGGGCCAGGTCATGAACGTGGTCATCCTGATCGCGCTGCTGTCGGCGATGAACGCCAACATCTACGGCTCCTCGCGCATGGCCTACTCGCTGGTCTCCCGCGGCCAGGGCCCCAAGGCGCTGGGCAAGCTCAGCAACCGGGTGCCGCGCCGCGCGGTCCTCGCCTCCTCCGGCTTCGGCTTCGTCACCGTGCTGCTGTCCTACTGGTATCCCGAGACCCTGTTCGCCTGGCTGCTGAACATGGTCGGCGGCGTGATCCTGGTGGTCTGGGGCTTCATCGCCGTCTCCCAGTTCGTGCTGCGGCGCCGGCTGGAGCGCGAGGACCCGCGCAAGCTGGTCGTCCGGATGTGGGGCTTCCCGTACCTGACCTGGGTGGCCCTGGCGGGGGTCGTCGGCGTCCTGGTCCTGATGGCGGTGGGCGAGGACACCCGGGTCCAGGTCCTGTTCACCGGCGGGCTCGCGGTCGCCCTCGCGGTGACCGGGTACGTCCGCCAGCGCGCGGCGGCGGCGCGCGCGGCGGCGTGACGCTCCCCCACCCGTGACACTCCCTCACCCTCGACCGCACGCCGGAAATAGATGCTGCTAGCGTGCAGTTGCGCAAGTGTTGCAATAAGAACACTGAGGGGACCGGATATCCGCATGGCCATCTACACGCTTCCTGAGCTGCCGTACGACTACGCGGCGCTGGAGCCGGTGATCAACCCGCAGATCATCGAGCTGCACCACGACAAGCACCACGCCGCCTACGTCGCGGGTGCCAACACCACGCTGGAGCAGCTGGAGGAGGCGCGCGACAAGGAGAACTGGGGCGCGCTGAACGGCCTGGAGAAGAACCTCGCGTTCCACCTCTCCGGCCACATCCTGCACAGCATCTACTGGCACAACATGGCGAACCCGAAGACGGACGAGGGCGGCGGCGTCCCGGACGAGAAGGACGGTCTCGGCGACCTCGCGGACGCCATCACCGCGTCCTTCGGATCGTTCGAGAAGTTCCGCAAGCAGCTCACCTTCGCGGCCTCCGCGACGCAGGGCTCCGGCTGGGGCGTGCTCGCGTACGAGCCGGTCAGCGGCCGTCTGATCGTCGAGCAGATCTACGACCACCAGGGCAATGTGGGCCAGGCCTCGGTGCCGGTCCTGGTCTTCGACGCCTGGGAGCACGCCTTCTACCTGCAGTACAAGAACCAGAAGGTGGACTTCATCGAGGCGATGTGGAAGGTCGTCAACTGGCAGGACGTGGCCAAGCGCTACGCCGACGCCAAGGCGAACACCCCGCTGCTGATCCCCGCCCAGGGCTGATCAGCTCCTGAGCCGCCCGCCTCGTGATCGTCTTCTCACCCTTCACGTACGGGCGTTTCCACCGGAGGGCCCTCGCGAGGACATGACTCGCGGGGGCCTTCCGCGTCCCCCGGGCTCACCGGACCCGCCGCGTCCACCAGGCCGTCGACCTCGCCGACCGCCGTGAACTCCTGCGCCAGACCCGTCTCGTGCAGCCGCGCGAAGGGCGTGAAGGGGATGCCGAACTCCGACTCGCCGTGGTCGAAGTTCCAGCTCTTGTGGACCTGGAAGCGGTAGTCGGTCACCACCGATCCGTCCGCGTGCACCCGGACCGTGCCGCTGATCCGGTACTGGGCCCCGCGCAGCGCCAGCCACCAGTCCGCGCTGCCCCGCCGGGTGATCAGCACCCCGCGCCAGCCGCTGTCCGCCGCGTACGCCCCCGGCTCGCCCAGCGCCCGTGCGCCCTCCCGCCACTGCGCGAGCCGCCGGTCGACCTCGGCCCGTACGGCGGGCACCGCCAGCAGCGCCCGCGCGTCGACCCGGTACGGGCGCCCCGCGCCCCGCAGGTAGTGGCGCAGGGTGCCCGCGGCGTGCCGGACCCCGAGCGCGGTCCACAGCGGGGGCACGGCGAGCGCGGCGGCGCGCAGCACGCGGTCGCGGGGGCGGGCGGGGAGGCTGCCGTGGGGCGCGTTGTCACCCGGCTGCCCCGGCGTGGACCGGCCGCCCTCACGCCCGAGCGGCACCGCGCCCGCGCCCGCGTCCGTACCCGGATCCGTCCCCATAACGGGACGGTAAGGGAGGATCCGGGCGGCTGCTACTCGACTGCCCGCCGCTACGCGAAGTTCGGGCCGACCGTACGGGTCCGCTTGATCTCGAAGAAGCCGGGCGTGGACGCCACCAGCAGGGTGCCGTCCCACAGCCGGGCCGCGGCCTCGCCGCGCGGGGCCGGGGTGACGACCGGGCCGAAGAAGGCCACGTCCGCGCCGTCGGCGCCGGGCACCGAGATCACCGGGGTGCCGACCTCCTGGCCGACCCGGTCTATGCCGTTGTTGTGCGAGGCGCGCAGGATCTCGTCGTACTCGTCCGAGTCGGCGTACTCGATCAGCTCGGCCGGGAGACCGACGTCGGCGAGGGCGGCGGCTATGGTGTCGCGGCCCGCGCCCTGGTCCTCGTTGTGGAAGCGGGTGCCGAGCGCCGTGTAGAGCTTGCCGGTGATCTCGCTGCCGTGCTTCTGCTGGGCGGCCACGACCACGCGGACCGGCTCCAGGCCCTTGGGGCCGAGCAGGTCGCGGTAGCGCTCGGGCAGTTCGTCGAGCTTGTTCTCGTTCAGCACGGCGAGGCTCATGACGTGCCAGCGCACCTCGATGTCACGGACCTTCTCGACCTCCAGCATCCAGCGGGAGGTCATCCAGGCCCAGGGGCAGAGCGGGTCGAACCAGAAATCGACCGGGGTCTTCTCGGGCACCTGGGTGTCGGGCATGACTCTCCTCGTGGCGACGGGATTCGGGGGCGCATGGGGGGCGCACCGAGGGGGCGCGCTCCCCGTCGCCAACCGCCCGCGAGTCCGGCGCATTCCCCGTGGGAGGATTCGAACCGAAAACGTGAACACGTGAACACGCACGAAGGAGTGCCCGTGTCCGGTGAAAACCTGTCCCGCGACGAGGCCCGTGAGCGGGCCGAGCTGCTGTCCGTCCAGGGGTACGAGGTGGTCCTCGACCTCCGGTCCGCCGTGGACGAGAGCGAACCGGCCGAGGGGCCACGGACCTTCCGTTCGGTGACGACGCTCCGCTTCCGCTCCGCGGTGCCCGGCGCCGCCACCTTCGCGGACCTGATCGCCCCTTCGGTGAACGCGGTCACCCTCAACGGCGCCGCCCTCGACGTGGCCGCCGTGTTCGACGGCTCGCGGATCGCGCTGGCGGACCTGGCGGCCGAGAACGTCCTGGTCGTGGACGCGAACTGCGCGTACAGCCGGACCGGCGAGGGCATGCACCGCTTCGTCGACCCGGAGGACGGCGAGGTCTACCTCTACACCCAGTACGAGCCGGCCGACGCCCGGCGGGTGTACGCGAACTTCGAACAGCCCGACCTGAAGGCCCCGTACCGCTTCGAGGTGACGGCGCCCGAGGGCTGGCAGGTGTGGAGCAACGGCGTGGAGGAGTCCCGCGAGGGAGACACCCGCCGCTTCGCCGAGACCGCGCCCATCTCGACGTACATCACCTGCGTGGTCGCGGGCCCCTACCACTACGTCACGGACACCTACACGCGCGGCGACCTGACGATCCCGCTCGGCGCGATGTGCCGCAAGACGCTGGCCAAGCACTTCGACGCGGACGACGTCTTCCTCGTCACCAAGCAGGGGTTCGACTTCTTCCACGAGCACTTCGACTACCCGTACCCCTTCGGCAAGTACGACCAGGCCTTCGTGCCGGAGTACAACCTGGGCGCCATGGAGAACCCGGGGATGGTGACCTTCCGCGAGGAGTACATCTTCCGCGGCAAGGTCACCCAGGCCTCCTACGAGCGGCGCGCGAACGTCATCCTGCACGAGATGGCGCACATGTGGTTCGGCGACCTGGTCACCATGAAGTGGTGGGACGACCTGTGGCTGAAGGAGTCCTTCGCGGACTTCATGGGCACCTTCTCGATGGTCGAGGCGACCCGCTTCGACAACGGCTGGGTCACCTTCGCCAACAACCGCAAGGCCTGGGCCTACCGGGCCGACCAGCTGCCCTCCACGCACCCCATCACGGCCGACATCCGTGACCTGGAGGACGCGAAGCTCAACTTCGACGGCATCACCTACGCCAAGGGCGCGGCGGTGCTCAAGCAGCTCGTCGCCTACGTCGGCCGGGACGCCTTCCTCGAAGGCGCGCGCCGCTACTTCAAGGCCAACGCGTACGGGAACACCACCCTCGACGACCTGCTGTCGGTCCTGGCCGAGGTCTCCGGCCGGGACATGGCCGCATGGTCGCGGGCCTGGCTCCAGACGGCCGGCGTGAACGCGCTGACCCCGCTGGTGACCTACGACGCGGCCGGGCGGATCACCGAACTCGCCGTGCTCCAGGAGGGCGACGAGCTGCGCCCGCACCGGGTGGCCGTCGGCCTCTACCGGCTCCAGGACGGCGCGCTGGTCCGCTACGCGCGCACCGAGGCCGATGTCGCGGGCGCGCGCACCGTGGTCGCCGAACTGGCGGGCGCCGAGCGGCCCGACCTGATCCTGGTCAACGACGACGACCTCACCTACTGCAAGATCCGCTTCGACGAGGGCTCGCTGGCCACGCTGCGCGCGCACCTGGGCGACCTGACCGACCCGCTGGCGCGGGCGCTGTGCTGGTCGGCGCTGTGGAACCTGACGCGGGACGCGCTCATGCCCGCGCGGGACTTCCTCGCGCTGGTCCTGGCCCACGCGGGCCGGGAGAGCGACGTCGGCGTGCTCCAGATGCTGCACGCGCAGGCGCAGAGCGCGGTCACCCACTACGGGGCGCCCGAGTGGCGCGAGCAGGGCGGCCGGGAGCTGGCCGCGGGCGCGCTGTCGGAACTGCGCCTCGCCGAGC
Source organism: Streptomyces sp. NBC_00536 (assembly GCF_036346295.1). Lineage (NCBI taxonomy): Bacteria > Bacillati > Actinomycetota > Actinomycetes > Kitasatosporales > Streptomycetaceae > Streptomyces > Streptomyces sp. NBC_00536. Next base: position 2,814,174 of record NZ_CP107819.1, read on the forward strand.
CGGGCTCGGAGCACCAGCTCACCTGGGCCCGCTTCTTCGCCGCGGGCGCCGCGACCGAGGGCGACTTCCAGCTGCTGCTGGGCCTGCTGGACGGCAGCGCCCGGATCGACGGCCTGGAGGTGGACCAGGAGCTGCGCTGGGACTTCCTGCTGCCGCTGAGCGCGCACGGCGCGGTGGACGAGGGCGTCCTCGCCGCCGAACTGACCCGGGACGACACGGCGTCGGGCAAGCGGCACCAGGTGCGGTGCCTGGCGGCGCGGCCGTCGGAGGCCGTCAAGGCGCAGGCGTGGGCCGTGGTCGTCGAGTCGGACGCGCTGTCGAACGCGCTGGTCGAGGCGACGATCTCGGGGATGCAGCAGTCCTCGCAGCGGGAGCTGCTGGCGCCGTACGCGCAGCGATACTTCGACGCGATCGAGCGGGTGTGGAGCGAGCGGTCGATCCAGATCGGCATGGACGTGGTGCGCGGGCTGTTCCCCTCGCTCCAGGATCCGGACGCGACGCTGGCGGCGGCCGATGCGTGGGTGGGCTCGCACGGGGACGGGGCGCCGGCGCTGCGGCGGCTGGTGCTGGAGGCGCGGGACGACCTGGCGCGGGCGTTGCGCGGGCAGCGGTGCGATGCGGGGGCCTCGGCGGCCGTCTGATCCGTAGCCGGGGCTCCGCCCCGGACCCCGCGCCTCAAACGCCGGCGGGGCTGAAAGATGCCCTCAAACGCCGGGCGGGCTGAATGTGCCTGCTGGCGGGGCTGGGTTGCCGCGTAGCGGCAATTCCAGCCTCGCCGGCGTTTGAGGCGCCGCCGGAGGCAATGCCCGGCCCCGGGCCGGCTCAAAGATGCCCTCAAACGCCGGGCGGGCTGGAGTTTGCACCGGCGCCCTATCGACAGTCGAACGCCCGTACTTTAGCCCGGGCTTGTCCCGGTTTGTCGACGAGCGTGTAACAGCGGTTAGCTGGGCGGCCGGATGCGGAATCCCCGGCTCATGAACCACAACACGCCCCTCCCCCTCCGGCACCTCACCGGCACCCGCCCCCGCGTCCTGACCCTCGCCCAGCTCCGCGAGCACGGTGTCACCGCCTCGGACGCCGCCGGGCGGCCCTGGCAGCAGATCCTGCCGGGGGTGTTCCTGCTCCACTCGGGGGCCGCGACCAGTGAGGAGCGGCTGCACGCGGCGCTGCTGTACGCGGGCCGCCGCGGCGGCGAGGTGATGATCACGGGCCTGGCCGCGCTCGCGCTGTACCGCTTCACCTCGGCGCCCACCCTGCTCGCCCTGCCGCAGATCGACGTCCTGGTCCCCGGCACCCGGCGGCTGCGGTCCACCGGCTGCGTCCGGGTGGTCCGTTCGCACGTCCCGCCCCGCCCCGAGGAGGTCACCGGGCTCCCGGTGGCCCCGGTGGCCCGCGCGGTGGCCGACGCCGTCGCGCAGCTCACGGACGCGCAGACCGTACGGCGCCTGCTGAGCGAGGCGGTCCGCGGCGGGCACTGCGAACCGGCCGCGCTGGTGCGGGAGCTGACGGTGGCCCGGCTGCTGAACCAGCCCCACGTGGTGGACGCCGTCGAGTCGCTGCTGGCGGAGGGCCGGGCCATCGCCGAGGACCGGCTGTACGACCTGGTGCGCCTGTTCGGCCTGCCCGAGCCGGTCTGGAACGTCGACCTGCGCCTCCCCGGCGGCCCGCACCTGGGCGGGGTGGACGCCTACTGGCCCGACCAGGCGGTCGCGGTCGAGCTGGACACCCGGGCCCCGCGCCAGGGCGAGGACGAGCAGTGGTCGGAGTGCGCGCGCAAGCGGGACGCCCTGGAGCGGCTCGGGGTGACCGTCCTGCACATCACCCCGCGCAAGCTGCGCGACCACGCCGAGCAGCAGGCGGCGGTCGTCCGGACCGCCCTGACGGCGTCCGGCGACCGCGAGCCCGCCGCCTACCTCGTCGTGCTCCCCCGGTGATCCCCGCCCGGCGCGGGGGCGAGCGGCGGATTGGCCGGGGAGTACTCCGGCCCGCTCCAGCGCAGCCGGCCCGGGTGGCGGCTCTCGACCACCGCGTCGACGGTGAACCGGACGGTCCGCCCGCCGTCGGCCCCGTACTCGGTCCGGGCCCGGCCGCTGAGCTGGAGGAGCGCGCCGCTCTCCCAGTGCGGGAAGAGCAGCCCGGCGCGCGGATCGCTGACGAGGTTGCCCAGGGTCAGGAACATGGCGTTGCCGGGATAGTCGGGCCAGGACAGTTCGTACGGCGAGTGCACCTCGACGAAACCCGGGAAGCCGCCCCGGTGGCTGGCCTCGACGCCGCCCTCGGCGGTGGTCGCGACGAAGAAGGTGTCGGCGGACCGGACGAACCCCTCCTGGTCGGGGTCGAGCACACCCCCGCGCCGCTCGACCCCGCCCCCCTCGGGCTCCAGAGCCAGCGGATGCCTCTTCTGGAGGTACTTGGGGCAGTTGGAGAACACCTGTTCCGCCTCGATGCTGAATCCGGCCGCCCCCTCGGCCCCCCTGTCCACGACGCCGTTGAGCCGCATCCGGCGCCGGGTGCGCGGGTCGAGGGCGATGGTGCCCACGGCGGTCCCCGGGGTCGCGAGCACCCCGGCGAGCGGATCCCCCTCGCCCGGCGCCCCGGTCACCGTGATCCGGTGGGAGCCGGTGGCCCGTACGAAGCCGGGCGGGCCGGTGAGCTGCGAGGCCCACAGCCGGCCCCCCTCGTCCGCCGCGCCGACCACCAGGAAGGGCTGCTGCGCGAGGAAGGCGGCCGCGACCTCGCGGATCCCGCTGCCGACGGAGCGCCCGACGTGTTCGGCGGCCTCCCGGACGCCGACCTGCCGCTGCACGGCCAGTGAACCCCTGCGGTACGTCACGACGACACCTCTCCCTGAGACCAGTGGAAACTGCGGGTTAGAAGAAACCGCAGGTCGGAGCGCCCGTGACGGGCGCCGGAGCGTCCTCGGCACCGGCCGGGACGGAGATCTCCAGCCGGGTGCCGTCGGGGTCGTGGAAGAAGATCCCGCCGGAGGCCGCACCCTCCCCGTGGGCGACGAGCCCCTCGTAGGCGAACTCGACGCCCAGGGCGCGCAGCCGCTCCTCGTACGCCCGCACCTCCTCGACCGTCTCCGCCTGCAGGGCCAGGTGGTGCAGTCCGGCGGCGGCCGGGGCGAAGGGACCGGTGGCCTGCTCCCAGAGCGTGAGGACGAGGACGCCGTCCTGGCCGAGGAAGGCGAACCGGCGGTCCGCCTCCTTGCCCTCGCCGAGCTGTGCGAAGCCGAGCGCGTCCCGGTAGAACCCGAGCGAGCGGTCGAGATCGGTGACGTTCAGGCCGATGTGGCCGGTGCGCAGTGTGCTGATGGCAGTCGTCATGACTGGTCTCTCCCCTGGATCGTCCCGCTGACTAACCTTCTATCTCCAAGTTAAAGGTTAGGAGCCGGGACGTCAACCGGTCACGTACTCTTGAGGGGTTAGTACGGCACCCGAGAGGCGAGTGGAGCAGGCATGACGACGACGGACCCGCGGCCGCTGACCGGGGAACCGATCGCCCTGGACCTGCTGAACACCCGCTGGATGCAGGACGGGGTGCTCACCGACCTCTTCGCCGGGGCCGGAGCCGCCGGGCTGACCCGACTGGAGGGGGTCGCCCTCTGGCTGCGCTCCACCGGGCTCGACGACCGCTTCCGGGCGGATCCGCCGACCCTGATCCATCTGCTGACCGCGCGCGAGGCCCTCACCCGCGCGATCGCGGACCCGGCCGACGAGGGAGCCCGCGCGCTGGTCGACGCCGTGCTCGAACATGGCCGGATCCGTGCCACGCTGACCGCCGACGGACCCGGCGAGCGGGCCGAATTCGACGACCCGGCCTGGGGTCCGGCCTGGACGGCCGCCCGCGGCTACCTCGACCTGCTCTCCACGCCCGACCGGATCCGCGCGTGCGCCTCGGAGACCTGCGTACTGCGGTTCTTCGACGTCTCGCGCAACGGCACCCGGCGCTGGTGCTCGATGACCGTCTGCGGAAACCGGGCGAAGGCTTCCCGTCATTACGCGCGCACGCGCGAGCGCTAAAGGCCCGGAATCTGTCACACCCGCACCCCGGCCGAAGCCGGGCCGTGCGCTGACATCCGGTCAGCGAGTCTACAAATCTCCTCTTCAGCACCCTCGGTTGGTACGGGTCTGCCCGCCTATGAGCCCGATGGCGCATACCCCACGGTGGCGAGTTTCCGCCATGACAGGTCACGGTCAATGACAACCCTCCCCAAACAGCTGTCACTTGCGCCAAGCTGACCGGTCATCCGGCACCGAAATCCGGACCGTTTCTTTCACTTATCCAGGGATGCTGATGACCCTCGAATCCCCCGGCTCCATATCCGGCACGCGACGCGTCGCACGCGTCGCTGCCGCTGCGGGCCTGGTGGCCGCCCTCGCGGCCACCGGTGCAGTGCCCGTGTTCGCTGCGGGTGGCACCGTCGACCCGGCCGCTACCGCCGCGGTCAAGTCCGCTGACCAGAAGCTCGGTTCCGCCGACGCCGAACTGCTGCAGCAGGCCCAGGCCAAGGGCGAGAAGAACGTCACCGTGATGGTGGCGACCGCCCCCGGCGAGACCAAGCAGGTGGCCCAGCAGCTGAACGGCGTACAGGGCGCCTCGGTGGGCCAGACGTACGACAAGCTCGGCTACGTGCGCGCCACCCTGCCGACCGACAAGGCGGACGCGGCCCTCAAGGCCGCCGCCAAGCTGTCGGCCGTGCACGGCATCGACCTGCGGCACGAGATCGAGCTGCCGGACCCGCGTCCCGACGCCAAGCAGGAGAACGCGGCCGCCAAGAAGACGGCCGCCGAGACCTACCCGGGGCCCGACAAGAACACCCCCGCGAAGAACCCGTACAACCCGTCCTTCGAGACGGGCGCGGTCGACTTCGTGAAGCAGCACCCGCAGGCCGACGGCCGCGGCGTGACCATCGGCATCCTGGACTCCGGCGTCGACCTCGGCCACCCGGCGCTCCAGAAGACCACCACCGGCGAGCGCAAGATCGTCGACTGGGTGACGGCGACCGACCCGATCGCGGACAACGACGCGACCTGGCGTCCGCAGATCACCCCGGTGACCGCCACCGGCGGCTCCTTCACCGCGGGCGGCCAGAGCTGGAAGGCCCCCGAGGGCTCGTACCAGTGGAGCCGTTTCAGCGAGTCGATCACCGCTACCGGTGACATGAAGGGTGACGTCAACCGCGACGGCGACACCACCGACAAGTTCGGCATGCTGTACGACCCGGTGGCCGGCACCGTCCGCGTCGACACCGACCAGGACGGCGACTTCACCAACAACGAGCCGATGAAGCCGTACAAGGACGGCTACCAGGTCGGCTACTTCGGCACCGACAACCCGGCGACCGACGTCGCCGAGCGGATCCCGTTCACCATCGAGATCCGCAAGGACGTCCCGATGGACCCGTACGGCGGGGACTGGGTCGGCAAGAAGGCCGACTTCGTCAACATCGGCATCATCGAGTCCGAGCACGGCACCCACGTCGCGGGCATCACCGCGGCGAACAGCCTGTTCGGCGGCAAGATGAACGGTGAGGCCCCCGGCGCGAAGCTCGTCTCCTCGCGCGCCTGCTCCTGGTCCGGCGGCTGCACCAACATCGCGCTGACCGAGGGCATGATCGACCTCGTCGTCAACCGCCACGTGGACATCGTCAACATGTCCATCGGCGGCCTGCCCGCGCTGAACGACGGCAACAACGCGCGCTCCGAGCTGTACGGCCGCCTGATCGACACCTACGGCGTCCAGCTCGTCATCTCGGCGGGCAACGAGGGCCCGGGCGTCAACACCATCGGTGACCCCGGCCTCGCCGACAAGGTCGTCAGCGTGGGCGCCGCGGTCTCCAAGGAGACCTGGGCCGCCAACTACGGCTCCGGCGTGACCAAGAAGTACCAGCTCTTCCCGTTCTCCTCGCGCGGTCCGCGTGAGGACGGCGGCCTGACGCCGACCATCACCGCCCCCGGCGCCGCGATCAACACCACCCAGACCTGGCTGCCCGGCTCCCCGGTCAAGGAGGCCGGCTACAACCTGCCGGCCGGTTACTCGATGCTCCAGGGCACCTCGATGTCCTCGCCGCAGGCGACGGGCGCCACCGCCCTGCTGATCTCGGCCGCCAAGCAGCAGCACGTCGCGCTGACCCCGGCGAGCCTGCGCATCGCGCTCACCAGCACCGCCAAGAAGATCGACGGAGCCTCCGCGATCGACCAGGGTGCCGGTCTGATCAACATCGGCGGCGCGTGGGAGTCCCTCCAGCGCGGCCCGAAGGCCAACGACTTCACTGTCAAGGCCCCGGTCGACACCGCGATCGACCAGCTCCTGAAGACCCCGGGCTTCGGCACCGGCCTCTACGACCGCGAAGGCGGCCTCAAGGTCGGCCAGAAGAAGGTCTACGACGTCGTCGTCACCCGCACCACCGGCGTCAAGTACGGCACCCGCCACAACCTGAGCTGGCGCAACAACGACGGCACCTTCAAGGTGGTCGGCGGCTACGACTACGTCACCCTGCCGCTGAACAAGCCCGTCACCATCAAGGTCGAGGCCAACGCGAAGACGGCCGGCGCGCACAGCGGCATCCTGCAGCTGGACGACGAGACCACCGAGGGCATCGACAAGCAGATCATGACGACCGTCGTCGCGGCGACCCCGCTGGCGAAGCCGTCCTTCGGTCTCTCGGACACCTCTTCGGTGCAGCGCAACAGCACCAAGTCGTACTTCGTCACCGTGCCGCAGGGCGCCAAGACCCTTGAGGTCGCCCTCGGCGGTCTCGCGGCGGGCAGCCAGACGCGCTTCATCTCGATCCACCCGTACGGTGTGGGCGTCGAGGACAGCGCGACCACCCAGTGCTACCCGAACTACGACAACCCGGCCAACAAGTGCCGTCCCGACGTGCGTTCGTACGCTGCCCCGACGCCCGGCATCTGGGAGATCGAGGTCGAGGCGCGCCGTACGTCGCCGCTGCTCGACAACCCGTACAAGCTGGACGTCAGCGTCCTGGGCGCGGGCTTCGACCCGGCGGTCAAGGTGCTCCCCGAGGTCAAGCAGGGCACCCCGGCGCCGGTCCAGTGGACCATCAAGAACGAGGCCGCGGCCATCACCGGCGGCAACCTCAAGGGCGGCCCGCTCGGTTCCGCGAAGGTCGACAAGCCGACCATCAAGGCCGGCGAGACCCAGACCTCGACCGTCACCATCGGTGAGGGCGTCTCGCGTCTGGACATCGCCATCGGCAACGTCTCCGACGCGGCCGCCGACCTGGACCTCGAAGTCCAGCTCAACGGTGTCAAGGTCGGCTCTTCCGCCGACGGTGACTCCGAGGAGTCGGTGAGCCTGGCCAACCCGGCCGCCGGCACCTACACGATCATCGTCACCGGCTACGCCGTTCCGACGGGCACCACCACGTACGACTACCGCGACGTGTACTTCTCGTCCGCCCTGGGCTCGGTCCAGGTCGACGAGGCCGCCAAGGTGAACCTCGCCACCGGCGCCTCGGCGAACGTCACGGCGAACGTCCTGGTCTCCGGTGCGGCCCCCGAGGGCCGTCAGTTCTTCGGCCAGGTCCAGCTGCTGAACGCGCGCGGCACCGCCGCGGGCACCGGCAGCGTGCAGATCGAGAAGGTCCTCCCGTAACGGTCGACCCGATCACGGCATGACGGAGGGGCGGTGCTCATCGAGCACCGCCCCTCCCCCGTTCCCCCGTATTTTTTTGGTGTGTGATTACTTGCCGATCGAGCTGAGGTCCTGGGCGTAGGTGCCCACCGCGTGCGCGATGACGTCCAGGTTGGTGTCGAAGGCCTTCAGGTCCAGGTTCTTCAGGGTGTCGCCGGCCCCGTGGTAGTTGGGGTCGTACGGAGCCCCCGCCGTGCCGCCGTACCGCTTGGCCTGCTCGGGCGTCTTGATGCCCTCGGCGCCGGTGAAGGTGCCGCCCGCCGGGATGCCGTTCGCGATGAAGGGGCCGTAGTCGGAGCGGCCGTCGAAGTCACTGCCCTCGTGCGGCTTCTTCTTCTTGTCGAGGAAGCCGTTGATGAGGGCTTCGATCTGCGCGGATCCGGCCGGTCCCGCGCCCTCGCCGGTCTTGTCCGAGTCGTCGCCGTCGTAGACGAACTGGACCGGGTTCGGCGAGGCGATCATGTCGAAGTTCAGGTAGAGCGCGATGTCCTTCTTCTGCCGCTCGGACAGCTGCGCGACGTAGTGCTCGGAGCCCAGCAGGCCCAGCTCCTCCGCCGACCACCAGGCGAAGCGGACCTTGTTCGCGGTCCCCTTGCCCTTCTTGTTGGCGCCCTCGTCCGCCAGCTTGAGCGCGACCTCCAGCAGACCGGCCGAGCCGGAGCCGTTGTCGTTGATGCCCGGGCCCTCGGGGACCGAGTCCAGGTGGGAGCCGACCGTGACCACCCGGTCGGCGCGGCCGCCGCGGGTCTCGGCGATGACGTTGCGGGTGGTCTTCTTCAGGTGCTCCTGGTCGAGGTCCAGGCGCACGGAGACCTCGCCCTTGGCGGCGGCCGCGGTCAGCGCCTCGCCGTCGGCGAGGGTGATGCCCGCGCTCGGGATGATGCCTTCGGCGGGCGAGGAGAACCCGCCGCGGACCGGGGTGGTCCCGCTGTGGTTGTAGACGATGACGCCGATCGCACCGGCCGCGGCGGCCGCCTTCTGCTTCTCGACGAAGGTGCAGCTGCCCCGCTTGACCAGGGCGATCTTCCCGGTGAAGGCCCCGGCGGGGTAGTCGGCCGCGTCGCAGCCGGGGGTCTCGTCGACCCGGGCGAGGGCCAGCGGGGCGACCAGGCCGCCCGCCGGGGTGGACTTGGTGAAGGTGAAGGCGGCGGTGGCCAGCTCCCGGGTGTCCGGGCCGAGGACGGTGGTCTTCTCGGTCTTGGTGTGCGCCTCGAAGATGTCGAAGTCCTGGTAGGAGACCTGGTACCCGGCCTTCTTCAGGGTGTCGTGGACGTAGGCGGCGGAGGCCGCGTGGCCCGGGGAGCCCGCGGCCCGGTTGCCGCCGTTGGCGTCGGCGATCTGCTGGAACTTCGCCAGGTGGCGGTAGGCACCGCGGGCGGTGACCTCCTCGACCAGTTCCCTGGCGAGCTTCCCGTCGCGCGCGGGGGCCGCGGTGGCCGGGGTGGCGGCGAGCAGCAGCGGAGCGGCGACGGCGGCGGCCGCGAGGGCGGCGAGCGCCGGTATGGACCGGCGGCGGTGGCGGTGGGCGCGCACGGGGGTTCCTCCCTGAGGTGGGGTGATGGTTCGCGGTACGGACGGACGTGTCCGCATATCGGTCACGACAGACCGGACCGTAGCCACCCGGGAACCGGCAAAACGGACGTGGGGCACCCGTGCAACACGGCCGCCACACACTCGTCACGGGGGTACACATTCCGGACACCGTCCGTTCCTCGGACAATGGATTGGACAAGGCTCGTGGGGTCGAACGCATGATGGCCTCACGCGCGCCCGCGTCGTACGTACAAGAGGAGTCACCGTGAGGGTCGGAATCGTCGGAGCCACCGGACAGGTCGGCGGAGTCATGCGCGGCATCCTCGCCGAGCGGAAGTTCCCGGTGGACGAGCTGCGGCTGTTCGCCTCGGCCCGCTCCGCGGGCACCGTCCTGGAGTGGGAGGGCCGGGAGATCACCATCGAGGACGCCTCCACGGCCGACTACTCCGGCCTGGACATCGTGCTGTTCTCTGCGGGCGGCTCGACCTCCAGGGCGCTGGCCGAGAAGGTCGCCGCACAGGGCGCCGTAGTGATCGACAACTCCTCCGCCTGGCGCCGTGACCCCGACGTCCCGCTCGTGGTGTCCGAGGTCAACCCGCACGCGATCAAGAACCGCCCCAAGGGCATCATCGCGAACCCGAACTGCACCACGATGGCCGCCATGCCGGTGCTGCGCCCGCTGCACGACGAGGCCGGTCTGACCGCGCTGATCGCCACCACCTACCAGGCCGTGTCCGGTTCCGGCCTGGCCGGTGTCGCCGAGCTGCGCACCCAGGCGTGCGCGGTCGCCGAGACCGCCGACCAGCTCGCCTTCGACGGTGACGCGGTCGAGTTCCCCGCCCCGGCGGTCTACCAGCGCCCGATCGCCTTCAACGTGGTCCCGCTCGCGGGCTCGATCGTCGACGACGGCTCCTTCGAGACCGACGAGGAGCAGAAGCTCCGCCACGAGTCCCGCAAGATCCTGGAGATCCCCGGCCTCAAGGTCTCCGGCACCTGCGTGCGCGTCCCGGTCTTCTCGGGCCACTCCCTCCAGGTCAACGTCCGCTTCGAGCGTCCGATCAGCGTCGAGCGCGCCTACGAGCTGCTGAAGGACGCCCCGGGCGTCGAGCTGTCCGAGATCCCGACCCCGCTCCAGGCGGCGGGCAAGGACGCCTCGTACGTCGGCCGCATCCGGGCCGACGAGACCGTCGACAACGGCCTCGCGCTGTTCCTCTCGAACGACAACCTCCGCAAGGGCGCCGCGCTGAACGCGGTCCAGATCGCGGAACTGGTCGCCGAGGAACTCCGCGGCTGACCCCACCGCACACCGAGGGGCGGCGCCGCCGGGCGCCGCCCCTCGGGCGTATCTCCAGGCACCGCCGATTTCGCCCGTGGATTACTCCGACGCGGTGAAGGTGTCCACATGGAAAGATGGCCGGGCAACGTCACCATCGAAGGAGATGCCGCGTGCCTGGCACGAATCTGACCCGTGAAGAAGCCCAGCAGCGCGCGAAGCTGCTGACCGTCGACTCGTACGAGATCGATCTCGATCTGAGCGGCGCGCAGGAGGGCGGCACCTTCCGGTCCGCGACCACCGTGCGCTTCGAGGCGGCCGAGGCCGGCGCGGAGACCTTCATCGACCTGGTCGCACCGTCCGTCCGCGAGGTCGTGCTGAACGGCACCGCGCTCGACGCCGCCTCCGTGTTCGAGGATTCCAGGATCGCGCTGCCGGGCCTGCTGGCCGGGCAGAACGAGCTGCGCGTCGTCGCCGACTGCGCCTACACCAACACCGGTGAGGGCCTGCACCGCTTCGTCGACCCGGTCGACGAGCAGGCGTACCTGTACACCCAGTTCGAGGTGCCGGACGCCCGCCGCGTCTTCGCGAGCTTCGAGCAGCCCGACCTGAAGGCGACCTTCCGGTTCACCGTGACGGCCCCCGAGGGCTGGACCGTGATCTCGAACTCGCCGACGCCCGAGGCCGCCGACGTCAAGGACAACGTCTGGCGCTTCGAGCCGACCCCGCGGATCTCGACCTACATCACCGCGCTGATCGTCGGCCCGTACCACGCCGTCCACAGCTCCTACGAGGGCGCCGACGGCCAGTCCGTCCCGCTCGGCATCTACTGCCGCCCCTCGCTCGCCGAGTTCCTCGACGCGGACGCGATCTTCGACGTGACCCGGCAGGGCTTCACCTGGTTCCAGGAGAAGTTCGCCTACGACTACCCCTTCGCGAAGTACGACCAGCTCTTCGTGCCGGAGTTCAACGCGGGCGCGATGGAGAACGCGGGCGCGGTCACCATCCGCGACCAGTACGTCTTCCGCTCGAAGGTGACGGACGCGGCGTACGAGGTCCGCGCGGAGACGATCCTCCACGAGCTGGCGCACATGTGGTTCGGCGACCTCGTCACCATGGAGTGGTGGAACGACCTGTGGCTGAACGAGTCGTTCGCCACCTACACCTCCATCGCCTGCCAGGCCTACGCGGAGGGCTCGAAGTGGCCGCACGCCTGGACCACCTTCGCCAACTCCATGAAGACCTGGGCGTACCGGCAGGACCAGCTGCCCTCGACGCACCCGATCATGGCCGACATCCGTGACCTGGACGACGTACTCGTCAACTTCGACGGGATCACCTACGCCAAGGGCGCCTCGGTCCTCAAGCAGCTCGTCGCCTACGTCGGCACGGACGAGTTCTTCAAGGGCGTGCAGGCTTATTTCAAGGCGCACGCCTTCGGCAACACGCGCCTGTCCGACCTGCTGGGCGCCCTGGAGGAGACCTCCGGCCGCGACCTGACCACCTGGTCGAAGGCATGGCTGGAGACCGCGGGCATCAACATCCTGCGCCCGGCCATCGAGACCGACGCGGACGGTGTCATCACCTCCTTCGCGGTCCGCCAGGAAGCCCCCGCGCTGCCCGCGGGCGCCAAGGGCGAGCCGGTCCTGCGGCCGCACCGGATCGCGGTCGGCTTCTACTCGATCGACGAGGCCAGCGGCCGGCTGCTGCGCGAGCGGCGCGTCGAGATGGACGTGGCCGCCGCCGAGCTGACGGACGTACCGGAGCTGGTCGGGCACAAGCGCCCCGACGTCGTCCTCCTCAACGACGACGACCTGTCCTACGCCAAGGTCCGCCTCGACGAGCAGTCCCTGGCCACGGTCACCGCGCACCTGGGCGACTTCGAGGCCTCGCTGCCGCGCGCGCTGTGCTGGGCCTCGGCCTGGGACATGACGCGTGACGGCGAGCTGGCCACCCGCGACTACCTCGCCCTCGTCCTGTCGGGCATCGGCAAGGAGTCGGACATCGGTGTGGTGCAGTCCCTGCACCGCCAGGTGAAGCTGGCCATCGACCTGTACGCCGACCCGGCCTGGCGCGAGGAGGGCCTCGCGGTCTGGACCGAGGCCACCCTGGAGCACCTGCGCGCGGCTGCCCCCGGCAGCGACCACCAGCTCGCCTGGGCCCGCGCCTTCGCGGCGACGGCCCGCACCGAGGGCCAGCTGACGTTCCTGTCGGCGCTGCTGGACGGCAACGCGGAGATCGAGGGCCTGGCCGTCGACACCGAGCTGCGCTGGGCGTTCCTGGAGCGGCTCGTCGCGACCGGCGTGCTCGGCGAGGCGGCCATCGTGGCCGAGCTGGAGCGGGACAAGACCGCGGCGGGCGAGCGCCACGCGGCGACCGCGCGTGCGGCGCGGCCGACCGCCGAGGCGAAGGCCGAGGCCTGGGCCTCGGTCGTCGAGTCCGGTGACCTGCCGAACGCCGTGCAGGAGGCCGTGATCGGCGGCTTCGTGCAGACCGACCAGCGCGAGCTGCTGGCGCCGTACGCCGAGAAGTACTTCGCGGCGGTCAAGGGCGTGTGGGACTCGCGCAGCCACGAGATCGCGCAGCAGATCGCGGTGGGTCTGTACCCGGCGCTCCTCGTCTCGCAGCAGACGCTGGACGCGACGGACGCGTGGCTGACGACGGCCGAGCCGAACGCGGCGCTGCGCCGCCTGGTGTCGGAGTCCCGCTCCGGCGTCGAGCGCGCCCTGCGCGCCCAGGCCGCCGACGCGGCCTCCGCGTAACCCGGCGGGCCCGCCCGGCCCGGCCCCCACCGCCCTGCGGTGCGGCCGGGCCCCGGGCGGGCCCCCTTGCGCCTCCGGCGGGCCCTCAATCGCCGGGCGGGCTGGATGCAGCCCCGCCGGCGTTTGAGGCGCGGGTCCGGCCGGAGCCCGGTTCCGCCTCCGGCGGGCGGCGGGCCGCCCCTCGATCTCGACTTCCTCGAACGCCTGCCCGACGCTCCCAACTTCCATGCCATACCCACGAGATGGGCCTCATGGCTTGTGGTCGGCGCCCGTATCTGACGGTCTATCGTGGGAGGCATGTCCACCCCTGAACTCGTGCGCATCGTCTCCCGGGACTCCCCCATGGCCCTCGCTCAGGTAGAGCGCGTGCGCCAGGCACTGGCCGCGCTCTACCCCGGCACCGCCACCGAAGTGATCCCCGTGAAGACGACCGGGGACAAGTGGATGGGTGACCTGGCAGCCGTCGAGGGGAAGGGGGCGTTCACGAAGGAGGTCGACGCCGCGCTCCTGGACGGAACCGCGGACCTGGCCGTGCACTGCGTGAAGGACATCCCCGCGGACAGGCCCCTCCCGGCCGGCACCACCTTCGCCGCGTTCCTGGCGCGCGACGACATCCGCGACGCCCTCATCCACCCCGCAGGGCTCACCCTGGACGAATTGCCCGCCGGTACTCGGATCGGAACATCATCGGTCCGCCGGATCGCACAGCTCGCCGCCTCACACCCCCACTTGGAATGTGTGCCCATCCGGGGCAACGCGAACCGGCGGCTCGACAAGCTCGCCGTCGGCGATGCGGACGCCCTCCTCCTCGCCGTGTCCGGGCTGGAGCGGATCGGCCGCCGGGACGCAATCACCGAGATCCTGTCCGTCGAGACGATGTGCCCGCCGATCGGCGCCGGCATCCTCGCCCTCCAGTGCCGCGAAGACGACACCGCCCTGATCGAAACCGTGAGCGCCCTCGGCGACCCCGCCACACACCGCGAGGTCACCGCCGAGCGCATGCTCCTCCATGTCCTCCAAGGGCACTGCAACTCCCCGATCGCCGGATACGCGACCACCGAACGCACAGGTGAACTCGCCCTGTACGCGAAGGTGTTCACGCCGGACGGCAAGACCGTGTTGCGCGCCCACGAGTGGGCCGGCCCGCTCGACCCCGCCACCCTCGGCACCTCCGTAGCCGTCGCCCTCCTGCGCCAAGGTGCCCGGGAGCTGATCGACGGCATCGCTCACTGACCAACGGGTTGTCAGCCCCGCCCGGGGGCACCTCCCAGCGTTGGCTGGGGGAGTTTGAGGCGCGGGTGACCGAGGCGCGGCTCGTGGGGCCTCCGGCGGGCCCTCAAACGCCGGCGGGGCTGAATTCAGCCCCGCCCGGGGGCACCTCCCAGAGTTTGAGGCGCGGGTCCGGGCGGAGCCCGGTTCTGGGCGGTGGCGGCCAGGAATGCGGCACGGCCGGATGGGTAGGGCTGCGGTGTTCCCCGTAACGAGCCGAGCCCGCGCGTCGTCAGCATGCGAGGAGCACCCAGCGAAGGGATACGCATGGACCAGGCCCTCGCCCGGCTCGCCGCCCACCACGGAGTCGCCACCTCCTACCACCCCTCCGAGGGCGTGACCGTCCAGGTGCCGGAGCGGACCGTCGTGGCCGTGCTCGGCCTGCTCGGTGTCGACGCCCGCGCCCCCGAGGACGTACGCGCACAGCTCGCCCGCGCCGAAGCGGAGGCGGCGCGGCGGCTGCTGCCGGTCACCCTGGTCCACTGGACGGGCGCGCCGCCGCCCCCGGCGCTGGCCGCACTGCCGTCGGGCACCGCGGTCCGGCTGGTTGCGGAGGACGGCGCGACATCCGCGTGGGAGACCGGGCCGCGGGGCCCGCTCCCGGCGGCCGGGCTGCCGCTCGGGGTGCACCGGATCACGGTCACCCGGCCCGACGGCCGGACCGGCGAGGCCACCTTGATCGTGGCCCCGGACCGGGCCCCGGCCGCGCCGGAGCGCGCCCACGGCCTGCTGGTGCAGCTCTATTCGCTGCTGTCCGAGGACTCCTGGGGCATGGGCGACCTCGGCGACCTCGGGCATCTCGCGCGCTGGGCCGGGCGCACCCACGGCGCCGGGTTCATCCAGGTCAACCCGCTGCACGCGGCCGTCCCCGGCACCCCGACCGACCCCTCGCCCTACCGGCCTTCCTCGCGCCGCTTCCCGGACCCGGTCCACCTGCGGATCGAGGACCTCCCCGAGTACGCCGCCTGCCCCGACCGCGAGGCGCTGGACGCGCTGTCCGCACGGGGCGCGGAGCTGCGCCGCCAGGTGCTGGAGAAGGACGCGCTGATCGACCGGGACGCGGTGTGGGCCGTCAAACGGGCCGCCCTGGAGCTGCTGTACGCCGTTCCGCGCGACCGGGACCGCGAAGCCGCCCTGGAGGCGTTCCGCGCCGAGGGCGGTTCCGCGCTGGCCCGGCACACGGCCTGGTGCGCGCTGGCGGAGCGGTACGGGGCCGATCCCGCCGGCTGGCCCGAGGACGCCGTAGCGGAGCCCGGGGTCCAGGAAGCCCAGGCCTTCCACCGCTGGCTCGCCTGGCTGACGGACGCCCAGCTCGCCGACGCCCAGCGCGGCGCCCGGGAGGCGGGCATGACGGTGGGCATCGTCCACGACCTCGCGGTGGGGGCGCACCCCGAGGGCGCCGACGTCTGGGCCGAGCCCGCCGCGTACGCCACCGGCGCCTGCGTCGGCGCCCCGCCCGACGCGTTCAACGCGCGCGGCCAGGACTGGGGCCTGCCGCCGTGGCGCCCGGACCGGCTCGCCGCCTGCGGCTACGCGCCCCTGCGCGATCTGCTGCGCGGGGTGTTCCGCTATGCGGGGGCGCTGCGGATCGACCACGTCATGGGTCTGTTCCGGCTCTGGTGGATCCCCCGGGACACCCCGCCCGCGGAGGGCACGTACGTCTCGTACGACGGCGAGGCCATGCTCGCGGTCCTGGTGCTGGAGGCCCACCGGGCCGGGGCGCTGGTCATCGGCGAGGACCTCGGGACGGTGGAGCCGGGGGTCCGCGAGGCGCTCGCCCGGCGCGGGGTGCTCGGCACCTCGGTGCTGTGGTTCGAGCGGGACTGGGCGGGCGACGGCGCGCCGCTGGCTCCGGCGCGGTGGCGCGCGGACTGCCTGGCCACCGCCACCACCCACGATCTGCCGCCCACCGCCGCCAAACTGGCGGGCGGTCACGTCGAACTGCGCGACCGGCTGGGCCTGCTGACCCAAGCGGCGGAGCGGGAGCGGGCCGAGGACGCGGCCGACACGGAGGAGTGGCTGGCCGTACTGGACCGGCTCGGCCTGGACACCAAGGGCGAGGAGGCCGCCGTACGGGCCCTCTACGGGTTCCTGCTGCGCACCCCGGCCCGGCTGGTCGGGGTGTGGCTGCCGGACGCGGTGGGCGACCGGCGGCCGCAGAACCTGCCGGGGACCTGGGACCAGTACCCCAATTGGCGGCTCCCGGTGGCCGACGCGGCCGGACGGCCACTGACGCTGGAGCGGCTGACCGCCTCGCCGCGCGCGAACGCCCTGCTGAGCGCGGTGCGGGAGGGCGCGCACCCCCGTACGGCACCCCCGGGCGCGCGCGCCGTTTAGGTGTTCGCTACGTTTGCACCGTGGACAAGAAGAACGCTCTGCGCGCCGGCGCCGTCACGGCCGGAACGACGCTGATGATGCTGCTGATGACGTCTCCCGCGCTCGCGGCGGCCCGCGACGACGGTGACGACCCGGGCAAGGGCCTGAGCATTGCCGAGACGCTCGGCCTGTTCGTGGCCGCGCCGATCGTGCTGTTCCTGGTCATCGCGGGTCTCGTGATGGTCGGCGACAAGTCGCGCAAGCCGCAGGACCAGCAGGGCTGACCCCGCGGGGTCGGACCCCTCAAGGCTTCCGGGGCGCCGGAGGTCCGCAGTAGCCCGGTACGTGACGCATGACGCGCGATGCGTGATGCGTGACGTACCGGTGAACTGTGGACCTCCGGCGCCCTTTCGGCGTTCCCTCAGAGGCCGCCGAGCAGCTTGCGGAGCAGCGCGGTGAGGACGGCGACCTCCTCCTCGTCCAGGCCGTTCAGGCCCGCGCGCTGGACCTCCAGCCCGGCGGTGACCGCCTCGTCGATGAGGGCGAGGCCGCGCTCGGTGATCGTCACCTGGAGCCCCCGCCGGTCGTGCGGATCGGGGCTGCGGACGAGCAGCCCGGCCTTCTCCAGCTTGTCCAGCCGCCCGGTCATGCCGCCCGTGGTGAGCATGAGCGTGGCCGAGAGCTGGCGCGGCGAGAGGGTGTAGGGCTCGCCCGAGCGGCGCAGGGTGGCGACGACGTCGAACTCCCCGCGGGAGATTCCGTAGCGGGCGTACGTCCGGTCCATGGCATCGCCCATGGCCCTGCTGATCCGGTAGATCCGGCCGAAGACGGCCATGGGGGTCACGTCCAGGTCCGGGCGGACCGCGTTCCACTGGTCGGCTATCGCGTCGACCGCGTCCTTTTCGCTCATGTGTGAAGTATCCCGAGTCCCCTCGATTGATCGCAAGAAACTTGCTTGACGAAAAGTAGCTTAGAGGTAAGCTACTTCCTAACAACCTACTTGGGGGAGCAGAGATGTCGGCGAAGCGGCGGCGGGTGGCGGTGGAGCGGGTCGCGGGCGAGCGCGAACTGCTCGTGGCGGCGGGGATCAACGCGGTCGGGATCGGCATGTTCATACCGTTCACGCTGGTCTTCTTCCACCACGTCACCGGCCTCTCCTTCGCCTCCGTCGGCATGGTGCTCACCGTCACCGGCCTCGCCGGGCTGGCCCTGATGCCGCTGGCGGGCGTGGCCGTCGACCGGTTCGGCGCCAAGCCGGTCGTCCTCGTCCTCTACGCGATCCGGACGCTCGGCTTCCTGCTCTACCCCCTCGCGACCTCGCTGCCCGCCTTCGCCGCCGTCACCCTGTTCACCGCCCTCGCCGACCGCTCCTTCTCCCTCGTCCAGCAGTCGCTGATAGGCGAAGTGGCGCGCGGCGGGGCCCGGGACCGGCTCCAGGCCTCCCTGCGCGCCCTGCAGAACGCCGGGATGGGCGCCGGGGCGATGATCGTCTCCGGCGTACTGGCCCTGTGGGGCGCGGACGGCTTCTCCTGGACCGCCTGGGCCAACGCCCTCGCCTTCGCGGCGGCCGGACTGCTCGTCAGCCGGGTCCGCCCGGTCCGCGGCCTCGCCGCGGCGCCCGAGCGGGCCGCGGGGCGCCCGGCCGCCGGGTACCGGATGGTGCTGCGCGACCGCCCCTTCCTCGGCCTGACCGCCGCCAACTTCCTGACCGCCCTCGGCTACTCGGCCCTCTCGGTCCTCTTCCCGCTGTACATCGCCACCTGGCTGCGCGGCCCCGACTCGCTCACCGGCGCCGCCTTCACCCTCAACACCGTGCTGTGCGCCGGAGCGGGCGTCCTGATCGCGAGCCGGGTCCGCCGCTCCGGCGCCCGCCGGACCCGCTCGGCCGCCCTCGGGGCCCTGCTCTTCGCCGCCGCCTTCACCGGCCAGATCGCCCTCGGCACCGTCCGCCCCGGCTCGACCGGTCTGCTGATCGCCCTCATGGCGATCGTGGTCGTCTACACCGTGGGCGAGCTGGTCCACAGCCCCTCCGGCGGCGCGCTCTCGGTCTCCGCCGCCCCCGAAGCGGTGCGCGGCCGCTACCTCGCCACCTACCAGCTCTCCTACTCGCTCGCCGGCGCGCTGGCGCCCTCCCTCTTCACCGCCCTGCTGGACGTCGACGGCCGGCTGCCCTGGGCCGTGCTCGCCGTCGCCGCGCTCGGCGCCGCCGCGGCCCTGGTCCGCCTGGAGCGGCACCTGCCCGCCGAGGCCGTCCACGCCGAGCCCCCGGTCCCGGCCACCGCCGCGGCCCCGGCGGCCGTCGCCGCCTGAACCCCGCACTCCGCCCGCCCGTCGCCCGTACGCCCGCACCTCGCCCGTACGCCCGTACCTCACCCGAGGAGTCCGCCATGAAGCGCCTCGCCACCGTCGCCCTGACCGCCCTCGCCCCGATCTCCTGGGGCTCCACCTACGCCGTCGCCACCGAACTGCTGCCCCCCGACCGGCCCCTGTTCACCGGGGTGATGCGGGCCCTGCCCGCCGGGCTGATGCTCATAGCCGTCGCCCGGATCCTGCCCAAGGGCGCCTGGTGGTGGAAGTCCGCCGTCCTGGGCGCACTGAACATCGGCGCCTTCTTCCCGCTGCTGTTCCTCGCCGCCTACCGGCTGCCCGGCGGGGTCGCCGCCGTCCTCGGCTCGCTCGGCCCGCTCGTCGTCATCGGCCTCGCCGCCCTACTGCTGGGGGAGAAGGCCAGTACGAAGGCACTGCTCGCTGCGATCGTGGGCGCCTTCGGGGTCAGCATGGTGGTGCTCAAGGCCGGAGCCGCGCTCGACCTGGTCGGCGTACTCGCCGGCATCGCCTCCTCCGTCTCGATGGCGGCCGGAACGGTCATGACCAAGCGCTGGGGGCGCCCGGAAGGCGTCGGCCCGCTGGCCCTGACGGGCTGGCAGCTGACCGCGGGCGGGCTGCTGCTCCTGCCCGTCGCCGCCCTGGTCGAAGGCGCCCCGCCGGCCCTCGACGGCAAGGCCTTCCTCGGCTACGGCTACATGATGCTGATCAACACGGGGATCGCGTACTGGCTCTGGTTCCGCGGGATCGGCCGCCTCACCGCCACCTCCGTGACCCTGCTCGGCCCGCTGTCGCCGCTCACCGCCGCCGTCATCGGCTGGGCCGCCCTGGGACAGTCGCTCTCGCCGGTCCAGGTGACCGGGATGACGATCGCCTTCGCCGCGACGATCGTGGGCCAGCTGCCGGGCCGCACTCCGCGCAAGCCCCAGGAACCGTTCAGTATTAGTGAACAGAATGATCGAAACATTTCGATGGACCTGGGCAATGGGCAGGTGCGACGGTAACCCCACGACACCTACACCCCAGGGGGAGACACACAGTGGCCGTCATGGACCGCGTCCGTACCGCTCGCACTGCTCGTACCGCTCGTACGGAGGCACAGCAGGGCGGCGGCAAGAAGGGCGCCGCCGGGCTCGGCGTGCTCCTCGCCCTGACCGCCACGGTCGTCTGGTCCGGCAGCTTCGTCGCCACCCGGGACATGGCGGGATCCGTCCCGCCCGTCCAGGCCGTCTTCTGGCGCTGGATCATCGCGATCCTCGCCGTCGCCCCCTTCGCCGCCCGCCAGGCCTGGCGGCAGCGGGCCCTGATCCGCCGCCACTTCGGCTTCCTCGCGCTCGCCTCGCTGCTCGGCATAGCGATGTACAACACCCTGGTCCACCAGGCCGGACTGACCACCCCCGCCGGCACCATGGGCATGATCATGGCGGCCTCGCCGGTCATCATGGCCGTCTACTCCCGCATCGGCGGCGAGAAGCTGGGCCCGCGCCGCACCGGCGGCATGCTGCTCGCCGCCTTCGGCGTGCTGCTCCTCGTCGGCGACGGCTCGCTCGGCTTCGACTTCGCCCCCGGCGACCTGTGGATGTTCGCCGCCGCCCTGTCCTTCGCCTCGTACAGCGCCCTGCTGCGCCGCAAGCCCGCCGAGATCAGCGGCCCCGCCTTCCTGCTGACCACCTTCGTCCTCGGCGCCCTGATGCTCGCCCCGGTCTACGCCGTGTCCCTCTCCGTCCAGGGCGGCTTCGACGTCCGCGCCGGCACCGTCGGCCCGCTGCTCTACGTCGGGATCTTCTCCTCCGCCGTCGCCTTCTTCGCCTGGAACAAGGCCGTCTCGATGATCGGCGCGGCCCGCGCGGGCGTCGTCTACTACCTCCAGCCGGTCTGCGTCGCGATCCTCGGCTTCCTCCTCATCGGCGAACAGACCAGCCTGACCAAGCTGCTGTGCATGGGCCTGATCCTGGGCGGTGTGACGCTGGGTGCCCGCCGGTAGGTTCGGTCCCATGCACGACTGGGACATCAAGAAGCTGCGGATCCTGCGGACCCTCGCCGAACGGGGGACCGTGACCGCGACGGCCGAGGCGCTGACCATGACGCCCTCGGCCGTTTCGCAGCAGCTGACCAACCTCGCCAAGCAGCTCGGCGTGACCCTGCTGGAAGCGCAAGGGCGCCGGGTCCGGCTCACCGACGCCGCGCACCTGGTCCTGCGGCACACCGAAGCCGTCTTCGCCCAGCTGGAACGGGCCGACGCCGAACTCGCCGGATACCTCGCCGGGGAAGCGGGCGAGGTCCGGGTGGGCGCCTTCTCCACCGCCGTCCCCGCGCTCGTGGTCCCCGCCGTCGCCGCGCTGCGCACCAGCCATCCCGGGATCGAGGTCCGGGTCCGGGAGGCGGAGGCCGCCGAGGCGTACGAGCTGCTCTCCGCCGGGTCGGTGGACCTGGCCCTGTCCCTCGCGGCCCACGCCCCGACCGCCCGCGACCCCCGGTTCACCCGGATCCCGCTCTTCGCGGACCCCCTGGACGTGGCGCTCCCGGCCGACCACCCGCTGGCCGACGCGCCCGGGCTGCGGCTCGCGGACCTCTCCGGCGAGCGGTGGATCTTCGGCGGCAGCGGGCCCTGGTCCGAGATCACCCGTACCGCGTGCGAGGCGGCGGGCTTCGTCCCCGAACAGGCCCACTCGGCCGCCGGGTGGACGGCGATCCTGGCCATGGTCGAGGCGGGCATGGGCGTGGCCCTGGTCCCGCGGATGGCGGTCACCCGCCGGGCCTACGACGTCGCGGTGCGGGTCCTGGCGGCCGACCGCCCCGCCCGGCACGTCATCGCGGCGCTGCGCCGCGGCGCCGAAGCCGCCCCCGCGGTGGCCCGCGTCCTGACGGCCCTCCGCGAAGCCGTGCCTCAATCGCCGGCGGGCTGACAGATGGCGCAGCCAAACCCAGCCCGCCCGGCGATTGAGGGCCCGCCGGAGGCCCCACGAGCCGCGCCCCGGTCACCGGCGGCGCCGACGCGCACCCCCGGGCTCCGCCCGGACCCGCGCCTCAAACGCCGGCGAGGCTGAGAGTGGCGCCCCGGGGGCGAGATGGCGCGGCCATCTCCAGCCCGCCCGGCGTTTGAGGGCCCGCCGGAGGCGCCACGAGGCGCACCTCGGTCGCCGGGGGGCGGCACATCGAGCCCGCCCGGCGATTGAGGGCGCACGTCACCGAAGTCAGGACACCGCCACGCCGATGCGATCGAGCGCGTCCTCGGCCCCGTACGGCTGGAGGTACGGCATCCAGCACGGGTCCCGGTGCCCGGTGCCGATGATCCGCCAGGCCAGCCCGGACGGCGGCGCGGGCTGGTGCCGCAGCCGCCAGCCCAGTTCCAGCAGGTGCCGGTCGGCCTTGACGTGGTTGCAGCGGCGGCACGCGGCGACGACGTTGTCCCAGGCGTGCTGCCCGCCCCGGCTGCGCGGGATGACGTGGTCGACGCTGGTGGCGACGGCCCCGCAGTACATGCAGCGGCCACCGTCGCGGGCGAACAGGGCGCGCCGGGTGAGAGGAACGGGCCCCCGGTAGGGGACCCGCACAAATCGCTTGAGCCTGACCACGCTGGGCGCGGGGACGACTCTCGTCGAGCTGTGCAGGAAGGCGCCGGATTCCTCCAGGGAGACCGCTTTGTTCTCCAGGACGAGGACGAGCGCGCGGCGGAGCGGTACGACGCCGAGGGGCTCGTACGACGCGTTGAGGACCAGGACGTGCGGCACGGACTGCCTCCTTGTACGCCGGCGGCGCGTGGCTCGCGCCGGGACGATCTGCTTTCCAGTCTCTCCTTACCGCTGGTCGAAGCGCCACCACGCGCCCGTAACGGGTCGGAGGTGTTTTCGACCACATCGGGGCCGCCCCGGGAGCGGGTCCGGGGTGAGTCCGGTCTCTCCGCCGGAACACGGCAACGGGGTCGCGGGATTGCCCCGTTAGTGTGGTTGGTCTGCCCGCGCATCCCATCCCCCCGGCGGGCAGACCGCTATGCCTGGAGGTTCCTGCCGTGCCTTGGCCCGCCACCCCGTACCCGCTGGCCGACGACGTCCCCGCCGTCCCCCGCAACGCCGAGGAAGCCACCCAGAGCGTGAACAACGCCGCCGGTTTCATCCAGGAGAACTGGGCCGACTGGCTGTTCCTCGGTCTGAAGATCCTGCTGATCATCGTGATCGCGCTGGCCCTGCGCTCGGTGGTCCGCAAGTCGCTGACCAAGCTGATCGGCCGGATGAACCGCGGCGCGGAGGCCGTCGAGGGCACGGCCCTGGGCGGGCTGCTGGTCAATGCCGAGCGGCGGCGCCAGCGCTCCGAGGCGATCGGTTCGGTGCTGCGCTCGGTGGCGTCCTTCCTGATCCTGGGCACGGCCGGGCTGATGGTGCTCGGCGCCCTCGACATCAACCTCGGCCCGCTGCTGGCGAGTGCCGGTGTGGCCGGTGTGGCGATCGGTTTCGGTGCCCGGAACCTGGTGACGGACTTCCTGTCCGGCGTGTTCATGATCCTTGAGGACCAGTACGGCGTCGGCGACAAGATCGACGCGGGGGTGGCCTCCGGCGAGGTCGTCGAGGTGGGCCTGCGGGTCACCAAGCTCCGCGGGGACAACGGCGAGATCTGGTACGTCCGCAACGGCGAGATCAAGCGGATCGGCAACCTCAGCCAGGGCTGGTCGACGGCGGGCGTGGACGTCCAGGTCAAGCCGTCCGAGAGCCTGGACCGGATCCGCGAGGTGATCAAGGGCGTCTCGGAGACCATGGCGAAGGAGACGCCGTGGGACGAGCGGCTCTGGGGCCCGGTGGAGGTGCTCGGGCTGGACGAGGTGCTCCTCGCGTCGATGACCGTGAAGGTCTCCGCGAAGACGATGCCCGGCCAGCAGTTCTCGGTGGAGCGCGAGCTGCGCTGGCGGATCAAGGAGGCCTTCGACGACGCGGACATCCGGATCATCGGCGGGGTGCCCGCCGCGGAGGAGGAGACGGCCGCCGCGGACCCGTCGGCCGCGGTCGCCGCGCCGTCCGCGCTGGCGAACCCGGCCTCGCCGCAGTCGATGGCGACCACCCCGATACCGCCGCCCGCCACCGGTCCGGGGATGCCCCGCATCACCAAGTAGGCGCAAGCCGCGAAAGACGCAGCGGCGCAGGCCGCGAAGAACGCAGCGGCGCAAGCCGCCGAGGAGCGCGACCACCTTGCCCCCGCGGGCCGTTTTCCGCGGGGGCAACGCCATTGACATGGGCGGAAGGCTGATAGGAAACTTACCTAACAGTTCACACCTGCGTCAGGGAGAGAACACCCCATGGCCGGCATCATCCCCGGAACCCCCAGCCTGCTCCGCGCGATGAACGACCGCGCCGCACTGGATCTGCTGCTGGCCCACGGCCCCCTGTCCCGGACCCGCATCGGCCGTCTCACCGGGCTCTCCAAGCCCACCGCCTCCCAGCTGCTGGCCCGGCTCGAAGCCCGTGGGCTGGTCGTGGCCACCGGCACCGCCACCGGGCGCCCCGGCCCCAACGCCCAGTTGTACGCGCTCAACGCGCGGGCCGCCCACGCCGCCGGGCTCGACGTCACCCCGGGCCGCATCATCGCCTCCGTCGCCGATCTCGCCGGCGCGGTCGTGGGCAGCTGCGAGCTGCCCAACCCCGGCCCCGGCACCCCCGTCGTGGACCAGGTCACCCAGGCGCTCGGCGAAGCCGTCAAGGAGGCCGGGCTCCAGCGCTCCGACGTGCACCGCCTGGTGATCGCCACCCCCGGCTCCTTCGACCCGCGCACCGGGGTCCTGCGCTACGCCGACCACCTCCCCGGCTGGCACTCCCCCACCCTCCTGGAGGAGCTGGCGGCGGCGCTGCCGATGCCCGTCGAGTACGAGAACGACGTGAACCTCGCCGCGATCGCCGAGCAGCGCCTGGGCGCGGCCCGCGGTCACGAGGACTTCGTCCTGCTGTGGAACGAGGAGGGCCTCGGCGCCGCCCTCGTCATCGGCGGGCGGCTGCACCGCGGCTGGACCGGCGGCGCGGGCGAGGTCGGCTACCTGCCGGTGCCCGGGCGGCCGCTGCTGCGCCACGTGACCCGGGAGAACTCCGGCGGCTACCAGGAACTGGCCGGTGTGGAGGTGCTGCCCGGCCTGGCCGCCGGGCTGGGCCTGGAGATGCCGCGGACGCAGCCGCTCCCGCCGGGCACCCCGGGGCACGCCGCCGAGGTGGCCAGCGCGGTGGCGCTGCTGGAGCGGGCCGCCGCCGAGCCCGTGGGACCGCACCTGCGGCTGCTGGAGGCGTACGCCACCGCGCTCGCCACCGGTCTGGCCTCGCTGGTCGCCGTACTGGACCCGGAGATCGTGGTGCTCTCCGGGGCCGTGACCGCCGCGGGCGGGGACCGGCTGCGCGAGCTGATCGAGGCCGAACTCGCCGATCTCGCCCCCTCCCGGCCGCGGCTGGTGACCGGCGAGGTGCGCGAGCGGCCCGTCCTGCGGGGCGCGCTGGAGAGCGCGCTCGCCGCCACCCGCGACGAAGTGTTCGACACCTCCCGCTGAACCACCGCCCCGCTCTGCCCTGCCGTTCGTCCCTGCCGTTCCCTGCCGTTCCCTGCCCTTCCCTGCCCTTCCCTGCCGTTCCCTGCCGTTCCCCGCCCTCCCCGCTGAACCCCGACCGGTCGTTCCCCGCGCAGAGAGAGACACCGCCATGCCCGGACGCTCCCGCCGCCTGACCACCCTGGCGGCCGCACTCGCCGCGATATCCGCCCTGGCCACCGGCTGTACGGGCCAGAGCGGCGCCGCCGCCTCCGACGACCCCGGCAAGGAGGTCACGCTCAACTTCTGGCACGGCTGGAACGAGCCCCGCGAGGTCAAGGCCATCCAGGACAACATCGCGCGGTTCGAGAAGGCGCACCCGAACATCAAGGTCAAGGTCACCGGCAACATGACCGACGAGAAGATCAACCAGGCGCTGCGGGCGGGCGGCGCCAAGGCCCCGGACGTGGTGTCCTCCTTCAGCACCGACAGCGTCGGCAAGTTCTGCGCCTCGGGCGCCTTCGCCGACCTGAACCCCTTCCTCGCCAAGTCGGGCATCGACAAGACCAAGGTCATCCCCAAGACCCTGCTGGAGTACACCCAGTTCAACGGGAACCAGTGCACCCTGCCGCTGCTGAACGACGCCTACGGCCTCGTCTACAACAAGACCGCCTTCGCGGCCGCCGGGATCACGACGCCGCCTGTGACCTGGAGCGAGTTCGTCGCGGACGCGCAGACGCTCACCAAGCAGAGCGGGGACACCTACCAGCAGCTCGGCGTGATGCCCACCTTCCACGGGTACGAGACCACCCCGATGCGCCTCGCCGCGCAATGGAGCCCGGCGTACTTCGGCGCCGACGGGAAGTCGAACCTGGCCAAGGACCCCGCCTTCACCAAGATGCTGACCGCGCAGCAGGACCTGGTGGGCAAGCTGGGCGGCTACGACAAGCTGGAGAAGTTCCGCTCCACCTTCGGTGACGAGTGGAGCCCCGAACACCCCTTCCACAAGGGGCTGGTCGCCATGCAGATCGACGGCGAATG
Source organism: Streptomyces sp. NBC_00536 (assembly GCF_036346295.1). NCBI lineage: Bacteria > Bacillati > Actinomycetota > Actinomycetes > Kitasatosporales > Streptomycetaceae > Streptomyces > Streptomyces sp. NBC_00536. The sequence continues at coordinate 2,840,845 of NZ_CP107819.1, forward strand.
GCGGGCCGCCATGGCCAAGGCCGCCGGGGCCACCTTCGAGATCGGCACCGCGCCGATGCCCGTACCGGACGACCAGCGGGGCGACTACGGCAAGGGCTACCTGTCCGGCACCATCATGGGCATCGCCTCCGGCAGCGCCAAGCAGAACGCGGCCTGGGAGCTGGTGAAGTACATGACCACCGACACCGACGCGGTGGTCGCCTTCGCCAACGACATCCACAACGTCCCCTCCACGCTGGCCGCGCTGGACTCGCCGAAGCTCCAGGTCACCCCGGAGTTCAAGACCTTCCTCGACATCGCCAGGCACCCGAAGTCGAACACCACCCCGGCCCAGCCCGACGGCGGCACCTACCAGCTGACCTTCGCGGACTTCGCGTACGGCGTCGAGAAGGGGGCCGTGCCCGACCTCCAGGCCGGGCTCGCCAAGACCGACCAGCAGATCGACACGGACATCGCGAAGGCGAAGTAGCCCACGATGACCTCCCCGTCCTCACCCCTGCGCGCCAAGCGGCGCCGGTCCGCGCTGCGGACCGCGGCCTTCATGTCCCCGTGGCTGATCGGGTTCGCGGTCTTCTTCGCCTACCCGCTGATGTCCACGGTGTACTTCTCCTTCACGAAGTACGACGGCTTCCGTCCGCCGGTCCTCAACGGCCTGGACAACTGGTCGTACGTCTTCACCGACTCCCCGATGTTCTGGCCCGCGATGCGCAACACGCTGTGGCTGGTCGTGGTCATGGTGAGCTGCCGGGTGGTCTTCGGCCTCGGCATCGGCCTGCTCATCACGAAGATCAAGACCGGTGCCGGGATCTTCCGCACCCTGTTCTACCTGCCCTACCTGGCTCCGCCGGTCGCCGCGACCCTCGGCTTCGTCTTCCTGCTCAACCCCGGCACCGGGCCGGTCAACACCGGGCTGGAGGCGCTCGGGCTGCCCGCGCCCGGCTGGTTCACCGACCCCGACTGGTCCAAGCCCGCGCTGACCGCGCTGGCGCTGTGGGGGGTGGGCGACCTGATGGTGATCTTCATGGCCGCGCTGCTCGACGTACCGAAGGAGCAGTACGAGGCCGCGGAGCTGGACGGGGCCGGGTCCTGGGCGCGGTTCCGGCACATCACCCTGCCGAACATCTCGCCGATCATCCTGTTCGCGGTGGTCACCGGGGTCATCCAGGCCATGCAGTACTACACGCAGCCGCTGGTGGCGGGGAAGGTCGCGGCCGGGCAGATCGGCGGCTCGGGCCAGCAGGTCGAGCCGGGCTACCCGGACAAGTCCACGCTGACCCTGCCCCAGCTCGTCTACAACCTCGGCTTCCAGCGGGGCGACTACGGCACCGCCTGTGTGCTCGCGCTCGTCCTCTTCGCCCTCTCCATGGCCTTCACCGCGCTCCTGCTGCGGCGCCGTGGCGGACTGATCGGAACCGGTGACTGAGATGGCCGTGACCACCGACACGACCGCGCCGCGCGCGAAGGCCGCCCCGGCCCCCCGGGCGTCCGGACCGGCGGCGGCCCGCCACCGCCGCAAGGAAGCGCTGCACTGGGTCGCCGTGCACTCCCTCGGGGTGGCCGCCGCGCTCTTCTTCGTCCTCCCCTTCGTCTTCCTCTTCCTCACCTCGCTGATGAGCGACCAGCAGGCGCTCACCCGTGACCTGTGGCCGCGCACCTGGGAATGGGGCAACTACGCGAAGGTGTGGCACACCCCCGGGTTCCTCCTGTGGTGGCGCAACACCCTGCTGTACGCGGGGCTCGGGACACTGCTGACCGTGGTGTCCTCCGTGCCCGTCGCCTACGCCCTCGCCAAATTCCGCTTCCGCGGCCGGCGGCTCTCGCTGCTGCTGGTGATCTCGATGATGATGCTGCCGCCGCAGGTGGTGGTCATCCCCATGTACCTCTTCTGGGCCAAGCAGCTCGACCTGTCCGGCACCCTGTGGCCGCTGATCATCCCGATGGCCTTCGGGGACGCCTTCTCCATCTTCCTGCTCCGGCAGTTCCTGCTGACCATCCCGGACGAGTACCTCGACGCGGCGCGCGTCGACGGCTGCGGGGAGGTCCGTACGCTGCTGCGGGTCGTGCTGCCCATGGCCAAGCCGGGGATCGCCGCGGTCGCGCTGTTCCAGTTCTTCTGTGCCTGGAACGACTACTTCGGCCCGCAGATCTACGCCTCCGACAACCCGGCCGCCTGGACCCTCAGTTACGGCCTGGAGTCCTTCAAGGGCGCGCACCACACCAACTGGAACCTGACCATGGCCGCGACCGTGCTGGTCATGGCCCCTGTGATCGTCCTCTTCTTCTTCGCCCAGAAGGCGTTCGTCGAGGGCGTCACCCTGACCGGAGTGAAAGGCTAGAAATGAAACTCGCAGTGGTGGGCGGCGGTTCCACTTACACCCCCGAACTGATCGACGGCTTCGCGCGGCTGCGCGACACCCTCCCGATCGGTGAGCTGGTGCTGATCGACCCCGCCGCCGACCGGCTGGAGCTGGTCGGCGGGCTCGCCCGGCGGATCTTCGCCCGGCAGGGCCACCCCGGCACCATCACCACCACCTCCGACCTGGACGCGGGCGTCGCGGACGCGGACGCCGTCCTGCTCCAGCTGCGGGTGGGCGGGCAGGCGGCCCGGCAGCAGGACGAGACCTGGCCGCTGGAGTGCGGCTGCGTCGGCCAGGAGACCACCGGCGCGGGCGGCCTCGCCAAGGCCCTGCGCACGGTCCCGGTCGTCCTCGACATCGCCGAGCGGGTCCGGCGCGCCAACCCGGACGCCTGGATCATCGACTTCACCAACCCGGTCGGGATCGTCACCCGCGCCCTGCTCCAGGCCGGGCACAAGGCCGTCGGGCTGTGCAACGTCGCGATCACCCTCCAGCGGCAGTTCGCCTCGCTGCTCGACGTGGCTCCCGGTGAGCTGCACCTGGACCACGTCGGTCTGAACCACCTCACCTGGGAGCTGGGGGTGCGTCGCGGCGGCCCCGGCGGGGAGGACCTGATGCCCCGGTTGCTCGCCGAGCACGGCGACGCGGTCGCCGCCGACCTGCGGCTGCCGCGCGCGGTCCTGGACCGGCTCGGCGTCGTCCCCTCGTACTATCTGAAGTACTTCTACACCCACGACGAGGTGGTGCGGGAGCTGGGCGAGAAGCCCTCGCGGGCCGCCGAGGTCGCCGCGATGGAACGGGAACTGCTGGCGCTGTACGGCGATCCCGCGCTCGACGAGAAGCCCGAGCTGCTGGCCAAGCGGGGCGGGGCCTTCTACTCGGAGGCCGCGGTGGACCTGGCGGCCGCATTGCTGGGCCACGGCGGCAGCCCCGTACAGGTGGTCAACACGCGGAACAACGGGACCCTGCCGTTCCTCCCGGACGACGCGGTCATCGAGGTGCAGGCCCGGGTGGACCGCTCCGGTCCGGTGCCGCTGGCCGTACCCCGGCTGGACCCGCTGTACGCCGGACTGACCGCGCACGTCACGGCGTACGAGGACCTCGCGCTGGACGCCGCCCTGCGCGGCGGCCGCGACCGCGTCGCCAAGGCGCTGCTCGCGCACCCGCTCGTCGGGCAGTTCGACCTCGCCGAGGGGCTGACCGACCGGCTCCTCGCGCACAACAAGGAGCACCTGGCATGGGCGTGAGGGACACCGTGCCGAGGGACACCGTGCTGCTGGCCGTCGACGCGGGCAACAGCAAGACGGACCTCGCCTTCGTCGACGGGAGCGGCTCGGTGCTCGTCACCGCGCGCGGTCCCGGTTTCCGGCCGCAGGCGGTCGGCGTCGAAGCGGCCTTCGACGCGATCGCCCCGGCCCTCGACGAGGCCCGGGCGAAGGCCCGGCAGCTCGGTCTGCCGGTGGGCTCGGCCGGCCCGGTGGCCCACGTGTCGGCCTGTCTGGCGGGCGCGGACCTCCCGGTCGAGGAGCGGGCGCTGACCGAGGGCCTGCGGGCGCGGGGCTGGGGGCGGACCGTCGAGGTCCGCAACGACACCTTCGCCATCCTGCGGGCCGGCCTGGTGGGCAGCGAACCGCCGCTGGGCGTCGCGGTGGTGTGCGGCGCCGGGATCAACTGCGTGGGGATGCTGCCCGACGGGCGCACCGCCCGGTTCCCGGCGCTCGGGCAGCTCTCCGGCGACTGGGGCGGCGGGGGCGGCCTCGCCGCCGAGGCACTGTGGTGGGCGGCGCGGGCCGAGGACGGGCGCGGCGGTCCGACCGGGCTGGAGGAGGCCCTGCCGGGCCACTTCGGGCTGGGTTCGATGACCGAGCTGATCGAAGCGGTGCACCTGGGCGCGATCGCCCCGGAGCGCACCCACGAACTGGTCCCGGTGCTCTTCGCGGTGGCCGCGGCGGGCGACCCGGTCGCCCGCGCGCTGGTGGACCGGCAGGCGGACGAGGTGGTGGCGCTGGCCGCGGTGGCACTGGCCCGCCTCGACCTGCTGGACCGGGAGGCCCCCGTACTGCTGGGCGGCAGCGTCCTGGCGTCCGGTCACACCCGCCTCGGCGACCGCGTCGAGGAGGGCCTCGCCGTACGCGCCCCACTGGCCCGGGTCTCGGTGGTCACGGAGCCCCCGGTGCTCGGCGCGGCGCTGCTGGGCCTGGACGCGATCGGCGCGGCGCCCGACGCGTACGGAAAACTCCGTGCCCATTTCGGGTGAACCCGCCCCGGGCCGGGGCAACTCTGGAACCGTGGCGCCCGTAGGAACGTATTGAGGGTGAAGGGGTGCCGGTGGCGGGGTGAGGGGAGCGCGCCGTCAAGATCCAGCACCTGGTGCTGTGCTGGGCCGTCGTTGCGGCCATACTGCTCCCGAGCAGTCCACGACCGAGGGGGAGGTCACGGTGGCCATCACATCGCGCGCACCCGCGTCCGCGCCCGCAGCCACGCCCGGCGCCGCGGGGCCCGGGGGCGGCGGCCCGGCGCTGCCGGGGCGGCGCAGTGCGTGGGCGGAGGGCGTGGAGCGGCTGCGGGAGGCGGCGACCACCGAGCCCGGGCGGCTGCGGATCATCGGGGCGGCCCTGGCCGCCCTGGTGCTGCTGTTCGGGGTGGTGACCGTCTGGGAGATCTCGGACCGGTCCGGCGCTGCGGACGACGTCGTCGGCCGCAGCCAGCCGCTCAGCGCGGACGCGGCGAGCATCTACCGCTCGCTGGCGGATGCGGACACGGCCAGCTCCAGCGGGTTCCTCGCGGGCGGCCAGGAGCCGCGCGAGGTCCGCGAGCGGTACGAGAAGGACATCGCCAACGCCTCCCGGCTGCTGGTCAACGCGGCCGCCAACACCGGCGGTGACGAGGAGTCCCGCAAGGAGATCACCCTGCTCGGCGAGCAGTTGCCGCGCTACACCGGCCTGATAGAGCAGGCCCGGTCCACCAACCGGCAGGGGCTGCCGCTCGGCGGGGCCTATCTGCGGTACGCCAACGAGCAGATGAGCACCCAGCTGCTGCCCGCCGCGCAGCGGCTCTACCAGGCGGAGACCGCCCGGCTCTACCAGGACTACGACGACGCCCGCGCCTTCCCCGTGGGCTCGATCGCCACGGGCCTGCTGGCCATCGGGTTCCTGGTGTGGGCCCAGCGGCGCAACTACCGCCGCACGCACCGGGTCTTCAACCACGGGCTGCTCGCCGCGACGGCCGCCTCCACGGTGGTGCTGCTGTGGCTGGCCGTGGGGCACACCGTGGCGCGCACCGAGCTGAGCACGGCCCGCTCGGGCGGGCAGGAGTCGCTGAAGGTGCTCAACGACGCCCGGATCTCCTCGCTGCAGGCGCGGGCCAATGAGAACCTGACCCTGATCGCGCGGGGCGCCGTCCTCGCCGACGACAAGAAGTCCGACAAGTACGACGTCGACTTCGCCAAGGACATGAAGGACCTCGACGCGGGCCTCGCCCAGGCCGCGCGGCTCGCCGACGACGAGAGCGGCCGGACCCCCGTCGCGCACGCCGTGGACGGCGTCAAGCAGTGGAAGCAGCGGCACGCGGCCGCCCGGGAGACCGACAACAAGGGCGACTACGACCTCGCGCTGCCCCAGGTCATCGGGGGCAAGGACAGCAGCGGGGCGTCCTTCGACACCGTGGACGCCTCCCTGGAACAGGCGATCGCGCACGAACAGCGGCAGTTCACGAGCGCGGCCCGGTCCGGGCTCGGCGCACTGGGCGGTCTGGTCACGGGCGGGGCGGCCCTGGCGGTCCTCGGGGCCGCGGCCGCGCTGCTCGGTATCGGGCGCAGGCTTTCGGAGTACAGGTGATGCGGATGCGAGGGCGCCGGGTGGAGCGGAACGAGGGCGCGGGACCGGGACCGGTCCCGCGGCGGCTGCGCGGCTGGGGCGGGGTGAGCGCGATGGCCGCGGCCTGCGCGGTGACGGCCGCCGCCGTCCTGCTGCCGCTCGCCCAGGCCGCCCCGGAGCCGGGTCGCACCGGCACCGTCCACGAGGGCGCCGCCGCGCCCGCGCTGTCCCCGGCCGCCCCGTCCGTGGACGAGACCTGCCAGGACCCGGAGGCCAGCCTGCGCCCGCCGGGGGTGGACGGGGCGTCCATCGCCCGGATCAAGGCGGCGGGCAAGCTCGTCGCGGGCGTCGACCAGAACAGCTTCCGCTGGGGTTACCGCAATCCGGTCGACGGCAAGCTCGACGGCTTCGACATCGCCCTGGTGAAGGCCATAGCGAAGGACATCCTGGGCGACGAGAACGCGGTGATATACCGGGCGATCCCCACCAGCCAGCGCATACCCGCGCTGGTGGAGGGCCGGGTCGACATCGTCGTGCGGACCATGACCATCAACTGCGCCCGGCTCAAGGACGTCGCCTTCTCCACCGCGTACTTCGAGGCGGGCCAGCAGGTGCTGGCCCCCAAGGGCTCGCCCATCACCGGCTACGACGCCTCGCTCAAGGGCCGCAAGATCTGCACGGCGGCCGGTTCCATCGCCGAGAGCAAGCTCAAGGAGAACGGTTTCGGCTCGGTGTCGGTCACCGTTCCCAACCAGCTGGACTGTCTGGTCCGGCTCCAGCTCGGCGAGGTCGACGGGATCATCACGGACAACGCGCTCGCCGCCGGCCAGGCGGCGCAGGACCCGACGGTGCGCCTCGTCGGCTCGCCCTTCACCCGCGAGTTCTACGGGGTGGCGATGAACAAGGACGCGACCGATCTGGTGCGCCGGATCAACAAGGTGCTGGAGAACTACCGCGCGGGCGGCGACGGCAGCCAGTGGGAGAAGGCCTACCGCACCCACCTGGAGTCCGTGCTGCCCGGCATCCCGGGCCCCCCGGCACCCAAGTACCGGGACGGCTGAGCGCCGTGGCGGGAACAGAGGAGGCCGGACCCGCGGTGATGGACCGGGACGACGTCGACCGCGCGCTGACCCGGCTGGACGCGGAGCACGAGGCCGTCGAGACCTCGCTGCTCGCACTCCAGGACCATGCCGGGCGCCGGCTGCTGGAGGGCGCCGCGCTGGCCGGGGTCACCCGCGAGCGGTGGGCCGCGGCCGACGCCGCCATCAACCGCCTGTGGACGTACTTCGACGCCTACAGCGGGGCGCTCGCCGCCGCCCGGGAGCTGCGCGAGCGGCGCCGCTGGCCCAGCCGCGAGGACCTGGCCGAGCTGACCGAACGGCTGCGCGGCGCCGGGGTGATGATCGCGGGCGGCGCGGTGGAGGGCGCCCAGCTGGCCGAGCGGTTCTCGCTGGCCGAGCTGGTCGCGCGGATGAACGAGCTGTACGCCGCCTCGCTGGACATGGTGGTGGCCGCCGACGCGGTGTGGTCGGCGCTGCCCGCCCGGATAGACCTGCTCGCCGCCGAACTGCACCGCACCCGCGCGCTGGCGCACTCCGTGGGCGTGCGCCCCGGTGAGCACCCCTCGGGCGACGACCTGGAGGCGATCACCGCCGAGCTGGCGGACCTGCGCGCCCGGGTCATCGAGGACCCGCTGGCCTTCTGGACCCCGGCGCCGGGGAGTTCGGCGCCGGGTGGCGGGCGGCCGGACACCGTGCGGTACGACCGGGCGGCGCGCGCGCTGGAGGACGTACGCCGTGAGGTGGAGGCGGTCCTGGCGGTGCGCCAGGACGCCGAGCAGCGGCTGATCAGCCTGCGCGACGTGCTGTCGCGGGCCGACCGGACCCTGGCGGAGGCGCGGACCGCGCGCGGCGAGGTGCTGGCGAAGATCGCGGCCTCCGAGGTGCCCGCGGTGAGCGGGCCGCCGACCGTGCTCCAGGAGCAGCTGGCGGCGGCCGCCGACTACCGGCGCCAGTCCCAGTGGCACCGGCTGTCCCCGCTGCTGGAATCCCTGGAGGAGCGGGCCGAGGACGAACTGCTCCGGGCCCGCGAGTCGTTGACCGCGGTGACCGCGCCGCTGGCGGTGCGGGCCGAACTGCGGGGCAGGCTGGATGCTTACCGGGCGAAGATGACCCGGCACGGAACGGCGGGAGACCCCTTGCTCGTTGAGCGGTACGACACGGCCCGGCGGATGCTGTGGAGCGCGCCCTGTGATCTGCGGGCCGCCGAACAGGCCGTCCTGCGCTACCAGCAGGCCGCCGCCGAGTCACTGGTGCCGCAGCAGGACCGGCCCCTCGGGCCGGGGAAGGAAGACGCATGAGCCTGATCGGGACTCCGTGCGGCCGGCCCGGCTGCCCGGGCACGTACGAGGACATGGGCGGCGCGGAGCCGTACTGCGACACCTGCGGCCTGGCGCCGCTGGCGGGCGCGGCGCCCGCGCCGGTGACGGGGGCCGCCGAGCTGGTGTCGCCGCCCACCGGGATGACCAGCGCGGCCCGGGGCGGCGCGGCGCGCGGCTCCCAGGGGTCGCAGCCTTCGGGTCGCAGTTCCGGTTCGGCGCGCTCCGCGCGGTCCTCGCGGTCGTCCTCCTCGCGGCGTTCGGTCTCAGGAAGGCTCTCGCGGGCCCTGTCGGGGAGCGCCGGGTCCAGCCGTTCGGTGTCGGTGCGCAGTTCGGGCGCGGCGGCCGGGCACTCGGGCCGCAGCCGGCTGGGGGCCGGGCTGGTGAACGTACCGGAGGTTCCGCGTCCGGATCCTTCGGCATCGGTGCTGGAGAACCCCGAGGTCCCGGAGCGCAAGCGGTTCTGCTCGAAGGCGGACTGCGGGGCCCCGGTGGGGCGTTCGCGCGGGGACCGGCCGGGCCGCACCGAGGGCTTCTGCACCAAGTGCGGGCACCCCTACTCCTTCGTGCCCAAGCTCGCCTCGGGCGATGTGGTGCACGGGCAGTACGAGGTGGCGGGCTGCCTGGCGCACGGCGGCCTCGGCTGGGTGTACCTGGCCGTGGACCGGGCGGTCTCGGACCGCTGGGTGGTCCTCAAGGGCCTGCTGGACACCGGGGACCAGGACGCGATGGCCGCGGCCATCTCGGAGCGGCGCTTCCTCGCGGAGATCGAGCACTCCAACATCGTGCGGATCTACAACTTCGTGGAGCACCTGGACCAGCGGACCGGTTCGCTGGACGGGTACATCGTGATGGAGTACGTCGGCGGCAAATCGCTCAAGGAGATCGCCAACGAGCGGCGCCAGGCCGACGGGCGGCGCGATCCGCTGCCGGTGGAGCAGGCCTGCGCGTACGGCATCGAGGCCCTGGAGGCCCTCGGCCACCTGCACAGCCGCAATCTCCTCTACTGCGACTTCAAGGTCGACAACGCCATCCAGCAGGCCGACCAGCTCAAGCTGATCGACATGGGCGCGGTCCGGCGGATGGACGACGACGAATCCGCGATCTACGGCACGGTCGGCTACCAGGCGCCCGAAGTCGCCGAGCTGGGGCCCTCGGTGGCCTCCGACCTCTACACCGTCGCGCGCACGCTGGCCGTGCTGACCTTCGACTTCCAGGGCTACACGAACGTCTTCGTGGACAGCCTGCCGGACCCCGACCACATCGAGGTCTTCCGGCGCTACGAGTCCTTCTACCGGCTGCTGGTGCGGGCCACCGATCCGGACCCGGGGCGGCGGTTCGCCTCCGCGCAGGAGATGGCCGACCAGCTGACGGGCGTGCTGCGCGAGGTGGTGGCGCTGCAGACCGGGCGGCCGCGGCCGCAGCTGTCCACGCTGTTCGGTCCCGAGCTGCGGGTCACCGACACCCTGCTGTTCGCCGAGGAGACGGGGGCCGAGGTGTCCCGGCTCGGCGCGCGGGACGTGACGGCGCGGCGCGGCAAGCTGCTGGGCCGCCGCCGCGTGGCGCCCGCCCCGGCCGCGCTCGCCGGTGGTGGCGGGGGCTCGGTCTCCGCGGTGACGGCGGTCGCCCCGGGGGCCCCGGCCGCCGCGGTGTCCGTCGTGGGCGCGGCTGCCCCGGTGTCCGGCGTGGGCGCGCTGGCGACGACGGCGACGCACCTGGCGGGTGGCCCGGGCGCCCTCGCGAGCGCCGCGAGACCGGCCCCGGCCGGGGTGTCCCTGCCGGCGCCGCGACAGGCACCGGCCGAGGCACCGCCCGCCCTACGGGCGTACCCCGGCGGGGTCCCCGGATCGGCCGCGCTGGCCGGGCTGGACGCGCGGGGCACCGCGCTGGCCCTGCCGGTGCCGCTGGTGGACCCGGCCGACCCCAACGCCGGATTCCTGGCCGCGCTGCTGGCCTCGGCGCCCGCCGATCTGCTGGGCGCGCTCGGGGCGGCGCCCGCCGACTCCGCCGAGCTGCGGCTGCGCGCCCTGCGGGCCCGGCTGGAACTGGGCGAACTCACGGTGGCGGCCCGGACCCTGACCGAGCTGGAGGACGACCACTCCGACGACTGGCGCGTGGTCTGGGCGCGCGGGATCGCCTCCCTGGCCGCCGGGGACGACGAGGTCGCGGCGCTGTCCTTCGACGCGATCTACGACGCCTTCCCGGGCGAGCCCGCGCCGAAGCTGGCGCTGGGCCTGTGCGCGGAGGTCCTCGGCCAGCTGGACAACGCGGCCGAGTACTACAGCCTGGTCTGGGTCACCGACCCGGGCTTCGTGAGCGCGGCCTTCGGGCTGGCCCGGGTCCAGCTGGCCGCCGGGGACCGGACGGCGGCGGTGCGGACGCTGGAATCCGTACCGGAGGCGTCCATCCACTACACGGCCGCGCGGGTGGCGGCCGTACGGGCACGCTTGCGCGACCGCTCCCCCGACGAGCCGCTCCTGGAGGATCTGCGGGCGGCCTCGGGGCAGGTGGAGGCGCTACGGCGGTTCGGCCTGGACGCCGTGCGGTACGAGGTGCTGACGGCGGAGGTTCTGGGCTCGGCGCTCGACTGGGTACTGTCGGGTAGCCGGGGCGCGGACCCCGGCCGGACCTCGCTGCTCGGCAGCCAACTGGACGAGCGGGGGCTGCGCTTCGGCCTGGAACGCTCTTACCGGGTCCTGGCCCGCCTGGCGCAGCGGGGCGAGGAGAGGATCGAACTGGTGGAACGGGCAAACCGTTTCCGTCCACGGACGTGGGTGTGAGTGATGTCGATGCATCGGCCGTCGGGCTGCCCCAGCTGTGCGGAACCCCTGGAAGAGGGTGACCGTTTCTGCGGAGTCTGCGGATACGCCCTCTCCGCGGATCCCCCGCCCCCGGACGACCACCCGACGGTCGCCCTGACCCCGGGCCCGTCCCCCGTACCCGCGGGGCATGCCGCCGAGGGGTACGCCGCCGAGTCCGCGCCCGGCGCCGGGGCCTCCGGCCCGGCGGGCTGGCCCGGCCCGGCGGGCGGTGCCCGTTCCGGTTCCGGTTCCGGTTCCGGTTCCGGTGGCGAACCCGTCGGAGCGACCGGCGGATACGGCACGGCTCCCGCCGGGGCCTCCGGCGCGGCGCCCTGGTCCGGCGCGGACCTGGACGGCACCGCCGACGGCCCCACCGGCGCATCGGCCTGGTCCGGTCCGACCGGCCCGACCGGCCCGGACCAGCCCGCCGTGGCGACGGGCACCGTGCCGGGCCCGGGCGCCACGCTCGTCGACGGGCCCGACGGCTGGGACCTCGCCGCCCCCGACGGGGCGACCTCCGGCCACCTGGGCACGAGCCCGGGCAGCGGCACCGGCACCGGAGCGGACGCGGGGACCGGCACCGGCGGCGAGCCGACCGGCGAGGCGACCGGCGGGAAGACCTGTGTCGCCTGCCGGGCCGGCCGGGTCGACACCGACGGCTACTGCGAGCACTGCGGCCACGCCCAGCCCCGCGAGCGCGACCACCTCGAAGAGGAGCTCGGCAGCGTCGCCGCCGTCAGCGACCGCGGCCTGCGCCACCACCGCAACGAGGACTCCTTCGCCGTCGCGGCCACCGCGCTGCCCGACGGCAGCGCCGCCACCGTCGCCATCGTCTGCGACGGCGTGTCCTCGGCCAGCCGCCCCGACGAGGCCTCCGCCGCCGCGGCCGTCGCCGCCAACGAGGCGCTGCTGGACGCGCTGCCCCGCGGCGCCCTGCCCCAGCAGGCCATGCACGAGGCCATCCTGGCCGCCGCCACGGCCGTCAACGCCCTGGCCCCGGAGATCCCCGGCGCGCAGAACGCCCCCGCCTGCACCCTCGTCGGCGCGGTCACGGCGGGTGGTCTGCTGATCATCGGCTGGGTCGGCGACAGCCGCGCGTACTGGGTGCCCGACGACCGCAACGCCCCGCCCGCCCGCCTCACCGAGGACGACTCCTGGGCCGCCCAGATGGTCGCGGCGGGCCTGATGAACGAGGCCGAGGCGTACGCCGACGTCCGCGCGCACGCCATCACCGGCTGGCTCGGCGCCGACGCGTACGAACTGGAGCCGCACACCGTCGCCTTCAAGCCCGACCGGCCCGGCGTCGTGGTCGTCTGCACCGACGGACTGTGGAACTACGCGGAGTCCGCGCAGGACATGGCCCGGGTGCTGCCCGCCGACGCCGCCGTGCGGCCGCTGCACAGCGCGCAGGTCCTCGTCGGGCACGCCCTGGACGGCGGTGGCCACGACAACGTGACCGTGGCCGTCGTGCCGTTCGCCGTGCCCGAGGCGGCCGCCGTACCCGCCGCCTGACCGCCCGTCACACCCCCCGCACCCCGCCCCCGCCCGCCCCGCACACACCCCGAGGAGACCGTCCTGATGGCGAACTTCGCCAAGCCGAGCGCCCCGCGCTTCACCGTGGAGGTGTACCAGAACGAGTTCCTCCCGGTGGGCGGGCAGGACGTGCACGCCATCGTGACGGTCACGTCCACCGGGGGCGCGGCGGCGACCCGCGCCGCGACCCCGGGCAGCGGGGCCGCCGTCGTGATCATGGTCGACTGTTCGGGGTCCATGGCGTACCCGCCGGCCAAGATGACCGGGGCCCAGGAGGCCACGGCCGCCGCGATCGACACCCTGCACGACGGGACCTCGTTCGCCGTGATCGCCGGTACGCACGTGGCCCGGGAGGTCTATCCCGGCCAGGGCCGCCTCGCGGTCGCGGACCCGGTCACCCGCGCCCAGGCCAAGACCGCGCTGGGCGCCCTGACCCCCGGCGGCGGCACCGCCATCGGCACCTGGCTCCGGCTGGCCGACGGCCTGCTGCGCCAGTCCCCCGCCACCATCCGGCACGGCATCCTGCTGACCGACGGCCGCAACGAGCACGAGAGCCCGGAGGTGCTCCGCACCACCCTCGACGCCTGCGCCGGCCGGTTCACCTGTGACGCCCGCGGGGTGGGCACCGACTGGGAGGTCAAGGAGGTGACCGGCATCGCGAGCGCGCTGCTCGGCACCGCCGACATCGTGGCCGATCCGGCCCACCTGGCCGAGGACTTCACGCTCATGATGGAGAACGTCATGGGCAAGGAGGTCGCGGACGTCGCGCTGCGGCTGTGGAGCCCGGTCGGCGCGGAGATCCAGTACGTCAAGCAGGTCGCGCCCGCCGTGCAGGACCTGACCGACCGCCGCACCGGGGCCGGTCCGCGCGCCGGTGACTATCCGACCGGGTCGTGGGGCGACGAGTCCCGCGAGTACCACGTCTGCGTCCGGGTGCCCGGCGCCTCCGTGGGCCAGGAAATGCTCGCCTCCCGGGTCTCCCTGGTCCTGCCGGGCCGGGAGGGCGAGGCCGCCACGATGCTCTCCGAGTCCCAGGGCCTGGTCCGCGCGGTGTGGACGGACGACCTGTCCGCGTCCACCGCGATCAATGCCCAGGTGGCCCACTACACCGGCCAGGCCGAGCTGGCCGAGGTCATCCAGCAGGGCCTGGAAGCACGCAAACTGGGAGATATAGACGGCGCCACCGCCAAACTCGGCCGTGCCGTGCAGCTGGCCAGTGCGTCCGGGAACGAGGACACTGCGAAACTGCTGGCAAAGGTGGTGGATGTCGTGGATGTCGCTGCGGGTACTGTGCGGCTGAAAGCGAAGGTCGCCGACGCCGACGAGATGACCCTCGAAACGCGGTCGACGCAGACCGTCCGCGTGAAGCGACACTGACGTCCCGACGCAGGGAGAAGGGGGAACGGCCGACATGCCGACCTGCCCGAACGGGCACCAATCGGTCTCCGACGACTGGTGCGAAGTATGCGGTCACCGCATGGCCCCCGCGGCCGCGCCCTACGACCCGGGCTTCCCGATGGCCGGTGGCGAGCCCACCGCGCAGGCGGAGCTGTGCCCGCAGTGCCGGACCCCGCGCGAGGCGATGGCCCCGTACTGCGAGGAGTGCCGCTTCAACTTCCTGACCCGGACGGCGACCTCGTACACGCCGGTCGCCCCGAACCCGGGGACCCTCCCGGGTCCGCCCCCGCCCCCGCTCGCGACCACGGGCGCGCAGCCGCTGCCGACCGCCGAGGCCTCGTACGCGCAGGACCCGTATGACCACCACGTCTCGCGGCCCTCGCAGGTCAACCGGCCCGCCGAGGCCCTGCGGAGCGAGGACGACTGGCTGCTGCCGCCGCCGGTGCAGGAGCAGGAACCGCCGCAGTACCAGCTGCAGCGGCCGCCCGAGCAGCACACGGTCCCGCCCCAGGGCGGTCCCTGGACCGCGACGATCGGCCCCGACCGGTCGTACTTCATGGCGATGATGCAACGCAGCGGCCCCGAGGCGGCGGGCCTCAACCTGCCCGCCTACTCACCGGAGCAGCACCTTCCGCTGTCCGGCGGCCAGATCACCATCGGCCGCCGCCGCGCCTCCACGGGCGAGTCCCCGGACGTCGACCTGTCGGTGCCCCCGGAGGACCCGGGCGTCTCGCACGCGCACGCCGTCCTGGTCCAGCAGCCCGACGGCAGCTGGGCCGTGGTGGACCAGAACTCCACCAACGGCACCTACATCAACATGGGCGAGGACCCGATCCAGCCCTACGTGCCGGTCCCGCTGCGCGACGGCGACCGCGTCCACGTGGGCGCCTGGACGACGGTCACCGTCCGCCGCGGCTAGGGCGCCAGGGCGTTTTGCCCTAGGCGGCACGGGGACCTTCTCCCAGGGGCCAGACGTACGGTCCCTGGGGGTCGTCCAGCCAGGACCACTGGCCCTCCTCGGTGACCGTCACGCCGAAGCGTTCGCGCGGCGGCCGGTCCTCGCGGCGCCACAGGTCCAGGGCCTCGCGCGGGTGCAGCGCGCCCGCCGTGAGGATCAGCATGAACTGGAAGCGCTCGTTCTCCAGCAGCTCGTACGGGAGCCCGCCCGCCACCCACGCGGGCGCGGCCCCGGCTCCGCGCAGCGGGACGAAGTACGCCGAGGTGTGCAGGAAGCGCCCCTCCGCGAACGCGGCGTCCCGCACCCGCAGCGCGATCAGCCCGGTCGACAGCGGCGCCAGCACGCGCGCGCCCGGGCGGCACTGGGGCAGCCAGGCGGGCGGGATCAGCGGCAGGGTGCAGGTGACGATGATCCGGTCGAAGGGCCCGCGGGAGGGGCATCCGCGCGCCCCGTCCCCGGTGACCACGGCCGGGTGGTAGCCGAGCTGGGCCAGGTGGGCCCGGGCGGATTCGGTGATCTCCTCGTCCAGGTCCACCGTGGTGACCAGGTCCTCGCCGAGCCGGTGGCACAGCAGGGCGGCGTTGTAGCCGGTGCCCGCGCCGATCTCCAGCACGTTGTCCCCGTCCCGGACCTCCAGCGCCTCCAGCATCCGCGCCATCAGGGAGGGCTGGCTGCTGGAGGAGACCAGCTCGCCGTCGCGCAGCCGGGTCGCGAGCGGGGCGTCGGCGTAGACCCCGCGCAGCCAGCGGGCCCGCCGCTCGGGGTCGGGGTCCTCGGCCCACAGCCGCTCGTGGCCCGCGCCGCGGCCGGTCCAGAAGAAGGGGACGAAGACGTGCCGGGGCACGGCGGCGAAGGCCGCCCGCCAGGCGGGGTCGGTCAGCGCCCCGGCGGCGGTCAGCTCCCGCACCTGGGCCGAGTGGGCCGTCTCCCGCAGATCCCGCGTCGCACTGGTCTCCGTACCGCCCATGCTTCCACTGTGCTGCCGACGCAGCGGCGCCGCCCGTCGGCCGGGCGGGCGGGCGGGCGGAGGTCCTAGGACCCCGGTCCTCCGTCCGGGCGTCTGAGACGATGGTCGGGTGAACGAGATTCCGCGGGGCACGGTCCAGGAGCAGACCTTCTACGAGCAGGTCGGCGGCGAGGAGACCTTCCGGCGCCTGGTCCGGCGCTTCTACCAGGGGGTCGCCGAGGACCCGGTGCTGCGTCCGATGTACCCGGAGGCCGACCTGGGCCCGGCCGAGGAGCGCTTCGCGCTGTTCCTCATGCAGTATTGGGGCGGTCCGACCACCTACAGCGACAACCGCGGCCACCCGCGGCTGCGGATGCGGCACGCCCCGTTCCAGGTGGACAAGGCGGCGCACGACGCCTGGCTGCGGCACATGCGGGACGCGGTCGACGAGCTGGGCCTGGCGCCGGAGCACGAGGCCCAGCTGTGGCGCTATGTGACATACGCCGCCGCCTCGATGATCAACACCGAAGGCTGAGCGGCGGTACGTACGGGGGCTAGACCGGGCGGACCTGGAGCGCGCCCAGGCCGCCGCCCGGGCGGCGGGTGACGACGGAGCCGTACGGGGTGCGCAGCCGCAGCCAGCTCCCGGAGGCCAGCAGCGCCACGGGCTCGGGGACGGGGGCGTCCGGCGCGGCGGTCTGCGGCGGCACGGTGGACCGTACCGGCCGCAGGAAGCCCAGGGACTGCGCGGCGTGCACGGCGCGCAGCGGGAGGGCGGTCTCGCCCAGCGTCCGGGACCAGATCTCGCGGCCGATCCGGTCGCGCTCGGCGCGCGTCCGGTGGGCCGCGGGCAGCGCTTCGTCACGGGCACGGAATTCGGCGACGGCCAGGGCCACCGCCGCGCGCATCGCGTCGGCGCCGGGCAGCCCCGGCACCTGCTGCCAGCCGCCGCGGGGCGGCAGTACGCCCGCCCAGGGCGGCCCGGTGACGGCGGCGGGCACGGCCGCGGTGCCCGAGGCCTCGTCGATCCCCTCCAGGAGTTCCCCGGCGGAGACGGTCAGGTCGAGCGGCAGGGCCAGCGGCTCCGCCAGCCGGGCCGTGCGGATCGCCAGTACGTCGAAGGACGGCGGGCGGCCGAACACGGCCAGCGCGCTCCCGCCCGCCTGGAGGCGGACCGCGGCGGCCCGGTCGTAGTGCACGAGCCGGCCCAGGAAGGCGGCGAGGTCCGCCGCCTCCCCGGAATCGGCGAGGCACAGCCGTTCGCTCATGCCGCGACGGCCCCTTCCGGGCCCGTGGGCTCGTCGAGGTACTTCTGCAGGAAGTGCTTCTCCTCGGCCGTGATGCGGCGGGGCCGCCCCTCGGCGAGGTTGTACGGCACGACCACCGTCGAGGCCCGTACGTAGACCTTCTCGGGCTGGTCGCCCTCCGCCACGTCCTTGACCTCGTAACCGATGGTCAGGGACGCGGCGCCTATGCGGGTCACCCAGGACTCGATGAGGACCGGCTCGTGACGGTGCACGAGGGGCAGCTTGTAGTCGATCTCGTGACGGGCCACGACGGACCCGCCCGTGAACGACTCGCTGCCCTCCCCCGGCGCCAGCCGGAACATGAAGTCGATCCGGGCTTCCTCCAGGTAGCGGAGGAAGACCACGTTGTTCACGTGCCCGAAGGAGTCCATGTCCGACCAGCGCAAGGGGCACCGGTAGAGGTGTCTGGCCATGCTGTTCTCAGCCTCAGTCTCAGCCGCGGGTGAGCTTCTTGTACGTGGCGCGGTGCGGACGGGTCGCGTCCGCGCCGAGCCGCTCGACCTTGTTCTTCTCGTACGACTCGAAGTTGCCCTCGAACCAGTACCACTTGGACTCGCCCTCGTAGGCGAGGATGTGCGTCGCGACCCGGTCCAGGAACCAGCGGTCGTGGGAGATGACCACGGCCGCACCCGGGAACTCCAGGAGCGCGTTCTCGAGCGAGGACAGGGTCTCCACGTCGAGGTCGTTGGTGGGCTCGTCGAGGAGCAGCAGGTTGCCGCCCTCCTTGAGCGTCAGCGCCAGGTTGAGGCGGTTGCGCTCACCACCGGAGAGGATGCCGGCGGCCTTCTGCTGGTCCGGACCCTTGAAGCCGAAGGCGCTGACGTACGCGCGCGACGGCATCTCGACCTGGCCGACATTGATGTAGTCCAGCTCGTCCGACACGACGGCCCAGAGGGACTTCTTGGGGTCGATGTTGGCGCGGCTCTGGTCGACGTACGAGATCTTGACGGTCTCGCCGACCTTGACGGAGCCGGAGTCCGGCTCCTCCAGGCCCAGGAGCATCTTGAAGAGCGTGGTCTTGCCGGCGCCGTTCGGGCCGATGATGCCCACGATGCCGTTGCGCGGCAGCGTGAAGGACAGGTCGTCGACCAGGACCTTGTCACCGAACGCCTTGTTGAGGTTGTTGACCTCGACCACGATCGAGCCCAGACGCGGGCCCGGCGGGATCTGGATCTCCTCGAAGTCCAGCTTCCGCATCTTGTCCGCTTCGGCCGCCATCTCCTCGTAGCGGGCGAGGCGGGCCTTGGACTTGGTCTGGCGGCCCTTGGCGTTGGAGCGGACCCACTCCAGCTCTTCCTTGAGGCGCTTCTGGCGCTTCTCGTCCTTGCGGCCCTCGACCTTGAGGCGGGTGGCCTTCTTCTCCAGGTACGTGGAGTAGTTGCCCTCGTAGGGCAGCGCGCGGCCGCGGTCGAGTTCGAGGATCCACTCGGCGACGTTGTTCAGGAAGTACCGGTCGTGGGTGACGGCCACGACGGCGCCCTTGTACTGCGAGAGGTGCTGCTCCAGCCAGTTCACCGACTCGGCGTCGAGGTGGTTGGTGGGCTCGTCGAGGAGGAGCAGGTCCGGGGCCTCGATCAGCAGCTTGCAGAGCGCGACGCGGCGCTTCTCGCCACCGGAGAGGTTGGTGACGGGCCAGTCGCCGGGCGGGCAGCCCAGGGCGTCCATGGCCTGCTCCAGCTGGGCGTCGAGGTCCCACGCGTTGGCGTGGTCCAGGATCTCCTGGAGCTTGCCCATCTCGTCCATGAGCGCTTCGGTGTAGTCGGTCGCCATTTCCTCGGCGACCTCGTTGAAGCGCTTCAGCTTGCCCATGATCTCGGCGGCGCCGTCCTGCACGTTCTCCAGGACCGTCTTGGACTCGTCGAGCTTCGGCTCCTGCATGAGGATGCCGACGCTGAAGCCGGGAGACAGGTACGCCTCACCGTTGGACGGCTGCTCCAGGCCCGCCATGATCTTCAGGACGGTGGACTTACCGGCGCCGTTCGGGCCGACCACACCGATCTTCGCGCCGGGCAGGAAGTTCAGGGTGACGTCATCAAGAATCACCTTGTCGCCGTGCGCCTTGCGCGTCTTGCGCATGGTGTAGATGAACTCAGCCAAGAGAAACCGTCCGGCAGATCGATGGGTGGGCAGATACACCCCATCTTGCCTGACGTCCATCCCCCGGGGGAAACCCGTATGGCCCCCGGGGCCCTGACCTGGGCCTGGTCGCCGGGCGTCACCGGGGCCTCAGGACCGGCGGGGATGGAGGGCAGGGGGCCGCCCTGGTCCGCGGCGAGCGCGTCCGGCATGGTGGCGGCCGTGCAGAAGCCGTACACGTACAGGTTGATCGGCTCCGCGCCGTTGTTCCGCCCGCCGGCGAGCCACCCCTTGGGGCCGTGGTCCCACCACGGCGTGCTGGCGGTCATCGTGAACGTGCCGGGGCCGCCGCCCGAGAAGACGCCGCCGCTGACGGCCGGCTCGCCGGCCGGACACGGACGTCGCAAGAGGAAACGATCAGCCGTCGTCTGTCCGAGTGATCCTGTGGGTGTCAGGTCCGGGGGTGGGGGCGGGGCGGGGGCGGTAGACCGTGAGGGCGTCGGGCAGGTCGTCCAGTACGAAGGCCCCGGGGGCCAGCGCGTACTCCCCGTCGTAGGCCAGCGGGGTGCCCGCCGGGACCCGCGTGACGCGCAGGCTGCGCAGCCGGGTCGCCGTGTGGACGGGCGAGCGCGTGAGCGGGCCCGCGAGGGCGGCGGCCAGCAGCCGCGGGCCCGGGCGCCCGCCGCCGTAGACGAGCCGTACGTCGAGCAGCCCTTCGCCCAGGCTCATCCGGTGCCGGGGGGTCGGGCCGCTGCCCCGGTAGGTCCCGTTGCCCGCGAAGAGCAGCCAGACGGCCCGGCTCCGCCCGGCCAGCCGCAGGCGTACGGGGCGCTCGGCGCGCAGCACCTTCCAGGACGCCAGCAGCGCGGCGGGCCCGCCGCCGATCCGGGGCCCCCAGCGCAGCCGGTGCCCGAGCAGCTCCGGGTACGCGCCAATGCTGAAGTTGTTCAGGAAGTACCCGAACTCCTCCCGGCCCCCCGGCCCGGGCTCCGGGACCGGGACGGCGCTCGCGTCGAGGGCCGGTTCGGCGCGGGCGGGGCCCGGGGCGAAGCGGCCCACGCCCACCTTCACGGCGTGGCCCGCGGCCACCGCCCGGCAGGTGTCCTCGGCGCCCGCGAGCCCGAGGTCGAGCGCGAAGTGGTTCAGGGTCCCGCCCGGGAACACGGCGAGGGGCACCCCGGCCACCAGCGCGGCGGTGGCGGCCGCGTTCACCGTGCCGTCGCCCCCGCACACCCCGAGCACGACGCTGCGCGCGGCCGCCGCGGCCAGCTCGGCGGGCAGGTCCGGCCCCTCGCATGCGATCAGCTCGGCCCGCGGCAGGGCGGCCCGCAGCAGGTCGAGCCCGGCCTCGGCGGCGGTCCCGGACCCCTTGTTGACGATCACCGTGAGCCCGTCCCCGTCCGGGAGCGCGGGGGCGTCGGCGGCCGGGCGCTCGTTGCCCGGGGAGACCCGGCGGCGCTCGGCGTCCCGGGCCAGCCACCGGACGGTGCAGCCCGCGGCCACGCCGAGCGCGGCCCCCGCCAGGACGTCGGTCGGGTAGTGCACGCCCGTGTACACCCGGGAGAAGGCCACGGAGGCCGCCACCGGGAGCGCGAGGGCGCCCCAGCCCGGGGACTCCAGAGCCAGCCCGGCGGCGAAGGCGAAGGCGGAGGCCGAGTGGCCGGACGGGAAGGAGGTGGTCCGGGGCGGATGGGTGGGCTGTCGGGTGACGGGCACGCCCTCCAGCAGCGGGCGGGGCCTGCGGACCGACCACTTGCCGACGGTGTTGATGGAGGCGGAGGCGAGGGCCAGCGAGGCCATCGCGCGCATCGCTCCGCGGCGGGCGCCGGGCGAGCCGAAGGCCGCCAGGGCGGAGGCGGCGCCCGCCCACAGCAGGCCGTGGTTGGCGGCTCGGCCCAGTGCGGGCAGGGTGCGGTCCGCGCCGGGCCAGTGCCTGCGGGCGACCGCGTCGAACAGTGCGCGGTCGCTCTGGGCGAGCCTGCCGTGCCAGGTCAGTTCCTGATCAGCCATTTCCCGCCCCTACCCGGCGGGGCCCGTCCGAACCGGCCCGGCCCGGCGGCTCGGGCTGGCGGGGTCGGCCGTCGGACCGCTGCGCGGAGCCTGTCCCCTACCCGCCCCTTCCCGAAACCGGGCTCCGCCCGGACCCGCGCCTCAAACGCCGGCGAGGCTGGAGATACCCGGGCAGGGAGGGCCTCTCAGCCCGCCCGGCGATTGAGGGCCCGCCGGAGGCGCCGGGACCCGCGCCTCAAACGCCGGCGGGGCTGGGGATGCCCAGGCGGGGCGGGGAGGTGCCCCGGGGGCGGGGCCGGAATTCAGCCCGCCCGGCGATTGAGGGCCCGCTGGGGGCGCCGGGGTCGGGGGTCAGTCGTCGGACGGGGTGGAGGGGGGTGCGTCTTCCTCCAGGGGGCGCTTGCGGAGGAGGAGGACGACCATGCCGCCCAGGACCACCAGGCCCACGGCCAGGCCGGCGATGACCGGGGTGGCGGCGGAGCTGCCGCTGGCGGCCAGGCGTTGCTCGTCGGTGAGGCTCGTCGTACCCGTGGTGGACCGGGTGGCGCCGGTCGGCGGGCCGACGGTCGTCCCGGGCGAGCCCTGGGCCCGGACCACCCGGGTCGGCCACACCGCCGTGGCCACCGCGGAGGCCGAGGACTCGCTGGACCCGGCGACGATCAGGGCCCGGGCCTGTTCTCCGCTGGTGAAGACCCGGCCCACCGGAACCCTCATCGCACCCTGCACCATCACCGAGGCCACCCCGTCGGGCGTGCCCGCCGGGACCTCGAAGAACAGCTTGCTGCCGTTCCCCGCGGTGGTGACCGGCTGCCCGTCCGCGTCGACCACGCGCACGCCCATCGCCAGGGCCGCCGTGTCCGGGGTGACCGTCACGCTCTGCGCCCCCGTCCGGACGGTGACCGGCCCGATCCTGCTGCCCACCGGACCGGACACCTCGCCGGGGTCCAGCCCCAGCGAGGCCGGGGGCTCGGGCAGCTGCCCGGCGACCCGCTGGAGGTAGTCGGCCAGCTTCTCCGCCTCCGGGTCGGCCGCCTCCACCTGCGCGCCGTCGGCCAGCCGCCAGATCGCCACCTGGGTCCCGGCCGCCGCGCTCTCGGCGGTGAGCGGCCCGGCCCCGGCGGCCTTGGCCAGTCCCGCCAGGTCGTTCAACTGCGGGTAGGAGTGCTCCAGTACCCAGCGGATCCGGCCCGCGTCTCCGTGACCCCCGAGGGGGCTGCGGCTCCACGCGGTCTCCGTGTAGTGCGCCTCGGGCTGCGCGAAGCCGGCCAGGCCGACCCCGTACGTCTGGAGCATGCCGCCACCGTCGACCCGCATCTCGTACAGCCCGGCCGGGATCTGCTGCACCGCGCCGTCCTGGGTGCGCAGGACCGCCTGCCCGTAGGTCTTCAGTCCGTCGAGCACGGCGCTCGCGCCCTCCGGCGGCCGGGAGCCCACTCCGTCGGCCTCGGCGGCGGCCGCCGCGGTTCCGGGCGCGGTGGCGAGGGCGGCGGCCAGCAGCGCCATGGCGAGCGGCCGCCGCGCGGCGGCCCGCAGCCCGCCCCCCGGCGCGGCGGACGCGGCGGGTTCATTGGATGCGGCGGATCCGGCGGATGCGGCGGCGATCGACACAGTCTTCCCCTCCGGGCCAAAGACCCAGGTGCCCGTGAGTTCCGTGGAATCCTAGCGGCCCCGAACATTCAGCCCACCGCCGCCTTCTGAGCTTCCGTCAGCGGAGCGTCCACGCGGACGATGCGGCGGAAGGCCGCGGTCCCGCGGTTGAGGTCGTGCCCGATGGCCACCGCGTCGATCTCCGCCGAGACCCACCGTTTGCCGTCGTTCTCCTCGTCGCGCACCCGCAGCCGCCCGTGCACCACCAGGGGTTCGCCCGAGGCGACCGACCCCGCGAGGTTGACGGCGAGCGCCCGGCGCGCCCACACGGTGTAGAAGCTGGTCGAACCGTCCTTCCAGTTCTCCCGCTGCCGGTCCCAGTACCGCGGGGTCACGGCGAACCGGAATCTGACCACCGCCCCGTTCGGCGATTCCCGGTAGTCCATCCCCGTCGCCACATTCCCCACCAGCGTCACCAGGGTGTCGTTCATCCCGGCCGCCCCCTCCCCCTCGACGTGAGTCGACTCGCTCAGTACGTCCCCCCATGCTGGCCCGGCCGACGGCTCCCCGCCCCGGCCTGTGGACTACTGACGGGTTGTGGACAACCTCGCCACCGTCGCGTACTGCTCGCGCACCTCCCGGTAGCGCAGCAGCTCCGCCGCGACCGGCTCCAGCACCCGCGCCCGCCCGCATCCGGCCGCCGCCTGCCGCAGCCGCTGTTCGGCGTCCTGCCCGTACCGCCGGGCGGGGCCGCGGGCCGCGATCGAGCAGGCCCACTCCACCAGCGGACCGCCCACGATGCCCGCCACCATGAGCAGCACCGGCGGCAGCAGCAGCGGGTCCAGCACCCCGACGATCTGGCCCGCCAGCCACAGCCCTCCGAAGATCTGGAGCAGCGTCATGGCCGCCTGGGTCAGGACCGCGGCGGGCCACCACGCGGGGCGCGGCGGCTTCCCGCTGGGCACGCCCACCGTCGCCGTCAGCTCGTCCAGCGCCTCCGGCAGCCCCTCGCCGCCCCGGACCGCGGTCTCCCGTACGGCCTGGGCCCAGGGGTCGGGCAGCCCGTTCACCGCCTCGTCGGAGACGGTGCGCACGGCCTGTTCCACCCGCTGGCGCGCGGTCACCTCCGCCTCGGCCGGGGCCTGCGCGGTCCCGGACCCGGGACCGCGGCCGCCGATCACGGCCAGGGCGGCCAGCCCGGCCAGCGTGCGCGGGGCGCGGCGGCCCTCGTACCACCGCCACAGCCGCAGCCACGGCGTCCCGCACGCCTTTCCGGCGTTGCGCCGCCAGGCGCGCTCGGCGGCCAGCCCGGCGGCGTACGCCCCGACCGCCTCGGCGAGCCGGTCCTCGAACCCGGCCCGGGCGGCCTCGCCGATCTCCGGTCCGGAGTGCCCGTCGGCGATGTACAGCGGGCGCAGCCGCACCGCCGCCCGGTCGACGTCGGCGGCGATCCGCCGGGTCGCGGCGCCCCGCTCCTGGGTGAACTGGGCGAGCAGTTCGCGCAGTTCACCCAGCCCTTCGCCGGTGAGCGCGGAGAGCCCGAGCACGGTCGCGCCGGGTTCGCCGTGCTCGCCGAGCGCGATCCCGTCCTCGTCGAGGAGCCGGCGCAGGTCGTCGAGGACCAGGTCGGCGGCCTCGCCGGGCAGCCGGTCCAGCTGGTTGAGCACGACGAAGGTCACCTCGGCGTGCCCGGCGAGCGGCCGCAGGTAGCGCTCGTGCAGCACGGCGTCGGCGTACTTCTCGGGGTCGACCACCCACACCACCGCGTCCACGAGCGCCAGCACCCGGTCCACGTGGTCGCGGTGCGCGCCGACCGCCGAGTCCAGGTCGGGGAGGTCCACCAGGACCATCCCGCGCAGCGCCCCCGCCTCGGAGGTCTCGCGCGGGCGCCGCCGCAGCCGGCCGGGGATCTCCAGCCGGTCCAGGAGTCCGGCGGCGCCGTCGGACCAGCTGCACGCGATGGGCGCGGCGGTGGTCGGGCGGCGCAGACCGGTTTCCGAAATCTGTACCCCGGCGAGTGAATTGAAGAGCGTGGACTTGCCGCTTCCGGTGGCTCCGGCGATCGCGACGACCGTGTGCTGCGCCGACAGCCCGCGCCGGGCGGCGTATTCGTCGAGCACCCGCCCCGCCTCGGCCAGCGTTTTGCCGTCGAGCCGGGTGCGGGACAGTCCGACCAGCTGGCGCAGGGCTTCGAGCCGGGTCCGCAGCGCCTGGCCCTCGGGGCTGAGCGGCGGTGCGGAGGGAGCCTTGCCGCCGTCGTTCCCGGCTCCGGAGACGGCCCGTACGAGCGCCTCGTCGGCGCCGCCGTTGCCGTCCGGGTCGTCGTCGGGGCCGTCGCCCGGGCCCGTACCGGTGCGGCGCGACCGTGCGATGAACCCGTCGTCCCAGCGCGGCCGGCCCTCGCCGTCCTGCTCGTGCGCACGATCACCGTCGTGATCGTGATCGTGATCATGGTCGCGGTCGTCGGTTCGGTCGGTCAGGGCGGTCACCGCGTCACCTCTCCTTCTGCAGTACGGACAGCGCGGCGATCAGTTCTGCCTGGGGTTCCGGGGTCACTTCGAGCGCTTCGAGGGGGGCGAGGCGGCGGTCGCGTTCGGCCCGCAGCACCTGGTCGAGGTGGGTGGCGACGAGTTCGCCGCCTCGGTCGCGCAGCCGCAGGGCCACCTGTACGCCGACCCGCTCGGCCAGCTTCTCGCCCGCCGCCCGGGCCCGCTTGCCGCCGAGCAGCACGGCGACGAGCAGGGCGGCCACGACGTCCGGGTCGGGCCCGGGCTGCTTCTCCAGCCGGCTCACTTCCTCCTCGGCCAGCTCCTCCAGGACGCGCCGCCAGCGCCGTACGGCCATCCCGATGCGCTCGCCCGCCTCCCGGTCGGGCGCGGCCGGCGGGACGGCGGCGGCGGCCGGTTCGCGGCGCCAGGCCTGCGCGATCCGCTCGTCGGCGGCGGCCACGGCGCATTGCAGCAGGGCGGCGAGCGACTCGGCGAGCGAGTCGAGGAGTTCGTCGGCGGTGGTGTCGAGGGGGTAGCCGCGCCAGCGGGTGAGGGCGTCCCCGGCAAGCACGGCGCCGTTGTCGAGCCGGGTGCGGACCCGCTTGCCCTCCCGCTTGTACGCGTCTTCGACGGCGGAGGTCAGCCGTACGGCGGCGGCGTGCTGGGCCGCGACGGCGGAGGCCAGTTCGGGCATCCGGCGGGAGAGCGAGTCCAGCACCCCGAGCGCGGTCCGGCCGACGGCCTGCTGCCGCGCGGCGGGGTCCTGCGCGTGGTGGCTGAGCCAGGCGAACAGCGGGGCCACCGCACTGGCGGGCAGCAGCCCGCCGTCCCCGGCCGACTCGGGCAGCTCCGGAACGGTGAACCGCGGTACGTCGCCCAGCCCGGCCCGCGTGAGCAGCGCGGCGTACTGCCGCGAGACCTCGCCCAGGACCTGGTGCGGCACCCGGTCCAGGACGGTGACCAGGGTCGCCTTGTACTCCTTGGCGGTGCGCAGCAGGTGCCAGGGGACGGCGTCGGCGTAGCGGGAGGCGGTGGTCACCATGACCCAGACGTCGGCGGCGCAGATCAGTTCGGCGGCCAGGGTCCGGTTGTCGACGACGAGGGAGTCGATGTCGGGGGCGTCGAGGACGGCGAGGCCGCGCGGCAGGGTGCTGACGGTCTCGATGCGCAGTTCGCGCGGCTGCCCGCCGCGGGTGGCGGCCGGGCGGCGGCCGAGCCCCTTGCGGGTGGCCGGAACGGCTTCTTCCTCCCCCTGCGGGAGCCAGACGCGCATCAGATCGGGGAGCACCCGCATCCCGGCGAACCAGTGGTGGTCATCCGGGTGGCAGACGAGGACGGGCGTCCGGGTCGTGGGCCGGAGCACTCCGGCTTCACTCACCTGGCGTCCCACGAGGGAGTTGACGAGGGTGGACTTGCCGGCCCCGGTGGATCCGCCGACGACGGCGAGCAACGGGGCTTCGGGGGCTTTGAGCCGGGGCACGAGGTAGTCGTCGAGCTGTGCGAGCAGCTCCGATCTGGTCTGACGGGCGCGCGGGGCGCCGGGCAGGGGCAGCGGCAGACGCACGGAGGCTACCCGGTCGCGCACGGCGGAGAGGGCATCGAGCAGCTGAGGCCGAACATCCAAGGTCACCACATGTGAAGAATGCCCAATTTGTGACCTTTTTTGAAGCTTATACGTCTCCAGCGCGGCGAACGCGACTCCAGTGGGCCACCCAGCGGGCACGGCCGGCGACTCCCGGCGGGTGGCCGCCGGGAGATCCCGGACAGACGGGACGAGTGGGGCAGGGGCATAACGAGTGCACAACACCCGGGGCGCCGCGGCGCAAAACCGATGCGAGAATCGCACCTGCCTGCGATTATCGGGACCGCTTCACCGAACCTCCACATCGTGGCACGCGGGGGAAGCAACCGGGACAAGGCGGCCGGAGCCCTATCCTTGACCCGGCACGGACCGCAGCCCCACCCCCACCCCGGGGCTCCAGGCCCCACAAGGCCACCTTCCGGCCCCCGTAGCTCAGTGGATAGAGCAGGTGCCTTCTAAGCACTTGGCCGCAGGTTCGAGTCCTGCCGGGGGCACTCTTCCGCCACCACCCGAAGCCCTCCCCCACGGGAGGGCTTTCGTGCGGGTGGCCGGTTCGGGTGGGCGGTTCGGGTGGTCGGTTCAGCCGGTGGTGGCCAGTTGTCGGGCGATGGTGCCCAGCAGGGGGGCGTGCTGCTCCGTCAGGTAGAAGTGGCCGCCGGGCAGGACGGTCAGGTCGAAGCCCTCGGGGGCCACGTCGGCCCATGCGGCCATGTCCTCGGGGGTGGTGGACGGGTCCCGGTCGCCGATGTAGGCGTGGACGGGGCAGCCGACCGGGGTTTCGGGGCGCGGGCCGTAGGTGCCGACGACCGTGAAGTCCGCCCGGATCGCCGGCAGCACGATCTCCCGCAGGTCCGGGTCGTCCAGCAGGGCGTCGTTGGTGCCGCCGAGGCGTCGGACCTCGGCGATCAGCGCGTCGTCGCTCTCCGTGTGCAGGGTGCGCGGGGTCAGCCGGTGCGGGGCCTTGCGGCTCGACACGTGGAGCGCCGCGGGGCGCACCGCGTGCCTGCTCTCCAGGCGCAGCGCCACCTCGTAGGCCACGGAGGCGCCCATGCTGTGGCCGAAGACCGACACCGGTACGTCCAGGAAGGGCAGCAGCGCGGCGGTGACGTGGTCGGCGAGTTCCTCCATGCTCTCGATGCACGGGTCGGTGAGCCGCTCGTGGCGGCCCGGGTAGCGGGCGACGAGGACCTCCGTGTCGCGGTCGAAGGCGGTGCCCCAGCTGTGGAAGTAGCCCGCCGAGCCGCCCGCGTGGGGCAGGACCAGCAGCCGTCGGCGGGGGGCGGCGCTCACGGCGTACCGCCGGAACCACCGGTCGCTGTCGGCCTCGACAAGGGTGTCGGTGCGGAGGGTCATCCTGTCATCCTCTGGGCCATGGGGTGTTGGGCGATCGCCTCTACCCGGGGTCGGGCCAGCGCGACGTAATCGGCCGTGGCCAGGGCCACCGACCGGTCGAGCCGGGCCGCGTTGAAGAAGATCTCGTCGTGCACGAGCAGTTCGGGATCGACCACGAGGTCCAGCTCGGGATCGCGGGCGAAGGGCACGACGGAGCCGCTGACGCTGCCCGCCAGCCGCTCGGCCACCTCGCGGGTCGCGAACGACGCCTCCGTGCCGCGGTACATGTCGCGGAGCCCGTCCAGGTCGACCTTGCGGTCCCCGGGCACGACGGCCAGGACGTACCGGCGGGTGCGCCGGGTCAGCGCGACCCGGACCACCAGGCATTTGGCGGCCTGTGCCAGGGCGTGGCGGCGGAGCAGGCTGGCGGGTTCGGTGCGGCCTTCCGGGGCGTGGTCGATGACCCGGAAGCGCGCCTGGCTCCGCTCCAGCTGCCCCATGAGCCAGTCGTGCGTGGTCATCTCGGATACTCCATCGCCCAGTTGAGGGTGGCGTCGACCGCGGCTGCCGCGTCGTCGAGGAAGGGGCGCGCGGCCGGGCCGCCCAGGCCCGCCGCGCCGGGTCCGGTACCGCCCGGGGCGAGGGGGCCCTGGCCCACCGCCACCAGGACCTCCGCGCCGCCGGAGGGGTGGCGGGCGATCTGGAGGGTCTCCACCGGGATCCCGGCGCGGCCGAGCACCTCGCCGACCGCGGCGATCACTCCGGGCCGGTCGGGGGCGCGGAAGAACGCGAGGTCTCCGGTGAGCGCGAGGTCGACCTCGAACCCGCGGACCTCCACGAGCCGTTCGCCGCCGCGCAGCCCGGTCAGGGTGCCCGACACGGAGACCCGTTCACCGGAGGGCAGCGTTCCGGCGACGGTGACCAGGCTCCGGTGCACGGGGTGGTCGGGGCCGGTGCTCAGCCCGGCGCCGAGGCCCCGCTCCTCCGCGATCAGCGGGGCGTTGACGTAGGAGACGCCTCCTTCGACCACCGCGCCGAGCGCGCCCTTGAGCGCGGCGAGTTCCAGCACACCGGTGTCGTGGCGGCAGATCTCGCCGGAGACCGTCACCTGGAGCGTCCGGGGCAGTCCGCCCGCGGTCGCCGTGAACAGGCGGCTGAGCCGTTCGGTGAGGGTGAGCCACGGGTCGAGGTCGTCGTCGACCGTGCCCATCCGCACGTTGACCGCCTCGGGCACGAAGCGCCCCGACAGGGCTTGGCGTACGGACTCGGCGACACAGACGCCCGCGCGTTCCTGGGCTTCGGCGGTGCCGGCGCCGAGGTGCGGGGTGACGACCACGTTGTCCAGTTCGAACAGCGGGGAGTCGGTGCAGGGCTCGGTCGAGAAGACGTCGACGGCGGCGCCCGCGACACGGCCCTCCTTGAGCGCCGCGTACAGCTCGGCCTCGTCGACGATCCCGCCGCGGGCCGCGTTGACGATCCGGACACCCGGCTTGACCCGGTGCAGCGCGTCGAATCCGATGAGCCCGGCCGTCTCGGGCGTCTTGGGCAGGTGGACGGTCAGGAAGTCGCTCTCCGCGAGGAGTTCGTCGAGTCCGACCACGCGCACACCGGTCCGCTCGGCGTGCCCGGGCTGTACGTACGGGTCGTACGCGAGCAGCCGCATGTCGAAGGCGGCCATCCGGCGGGCCACCAGCGTGCCGATCCGGCCGAGGCCGACGATGCCGAGGGTCTTGCCGGAGAGCTCGACACCGGTGAACCGGCTGCGCTTCCAGTGGCCTTCCTTGAGCGCCGCGTCGGCCTGCGGGATGTTCCGGGCGACGGCGAGCAGCAGGCCGACGGTCAGCTCGGCGGCGCTGACCACATTGGAGGTGGGGGCGTTGACCACCATGACGCCGGCCCGGGAGGCGGCGCTCACGTCCACGTTGTCCAGGCCGACTCCGGCCCGGCCGATCACCTTGAGCCGGGTGCCCGCCGCGATGGCCTCCGCGTCCATGCGGGTGGCACTGCGTACGAGTACCGCGTCGGCCTCGGGCAGCGCCGCCAGCAGCGCCGCCCGGTCGGCGCCCGCGCAGTGCCGGATCTCGAAGTCCGGGCCCAGGGCGTCGACGGTGGCGGGAGAGAGTTCCTCGGCGATCAGTACGACTGGCCTATCCATGACGCGATTCCTTGTCTCGCGGGGGGCGTGCTTCGGATGCCGGATTCAGCCGGCGCTGGTGACCAGCTGCGGCCGCTCGGCGGCCCCGGTTCCGGTTCCGGCCCCGGCTCCGGCCGCGGCCCCGGCCGCCGTCGGCAGGGCCGCGTCCCAGGTGTGGGGGGCGCCGAAGTGCTGCTCCACCCACGCGGGGTCGTACAGCGAGTCGAGGTAGCGGTCGCCCTGGTCCGGGGAGAGCGCGACCGCGGTGAGCCGCTCACCGCGGGGCCGTCCGGCGAGCCAGCGCAGCGCGCCGCTCACGACGGTCCCGGTGGAGCCGCCGAACAGGAAGCCCTGCCGGGCCATGGCGTGGCAGCTCTCCAGCGTGTCCCGCTCGGGCACCATGACGACCTCGTCGACGAGCCCGTCGTCGAGCAGCGCGGGCCGTACGCCCGCCCCGAGGCCGGGGATGTGCCGGGTGAGCGCGGGCCCGCCGAAGGTCACCGAGCCGACGCTGTCGACGGCCACGATCCGTACGGGGTGCTGCCGCTCGCGGAAGTAGCGGGCGCAGCCCATCAGCGTGCCGGTGGTGCCCGCTCCGACGAACAGCACGTCGAGCCGGGGGAACTGGGCGGCGACGGCGGGGGCGGTGGACCGGTAGTGCGCGAGCCAGTTGTGCGGGTTCACGTACTGGTTGAGCCAGACGTAGTTGGGGTCGAAGTCGACGAGCCGCTGCACGTAGTCGATCCGGGCGCCCAGCAGACCGCGCTCCTTGTCGGGGCGGGAGATCACCAGGACGCGGGCGCCGAAGGCCTCCATCAGCCGTCGGCTCGCCGGGTTGCAGCGGGAATCGGTGACGCAGACGAAGCCGTATCCCCGGTTGGCGGCGATCATGCTCAGGGCGACGCCGAGGTTGCCGGACGAGGATTCGACGAGCACGTCCCCCGGGGTCAGGGTGCCGTCGCGCTCGGCGGCGAGCACCATCTCCAGGGCCGCCTTCAGCTTGACCGAACCGGCCAGGTTGAGGCCCTCGTACTTGAGGAAGAGCGGGACGTCGAAGACGGACTTCAGGTCCACGAAGACATCGTCCGTGTTGATCTCGTACGGGGCTGTGATGACGGTCACGACAGATCACCGGGTTCCTTTTCGGGCGACGGCGCCTCATCGCGGCCGTAGCGGTCGAGCTCGTGGAAGAAGCCGTCGACGACGCCGAGCCGGCCCGCGTCGCGCAACTGGTCGTGCACGTGGCGGCCGAGGGCGATGTCGAGCACGCCGAGGCCGAAGGGGGAGAAGACGACCGGGCGGTCGGCCGGCAGGTCGACCCGGCCCTCCAGGACGTCGAAGAGGGTGCCGTCGAGGAACTCGCGGCTGCCGGTGAGCTGTTCGGTCAGGTGCGGGGAGGTGTCCGCCTTCAGGCAGTGCTCGACGTCGTCGACGATGTTCGTGGCCGCCAGCAGGATCTCCGGGGCCAGGTCCCGCAGGGACACGTTGAGCACCAGCGGGTTGTGCGCGAACCAGGCCGGGTCGTGGACGTGCGGGCTGCCGGCGACGGTGGCGAAGACCACCAGGTCGCTCTCCTTGATGAGTTCCTCGGCGCCGCTGTGCACGACCACGGGGGCGTCCCCGGCGGTCTTGCCGAGGTATCCGGCGAAGGCTTCGGCGTGCTGGTCGGAGAGGTCGTGGACGCCCAGCTCGTCGAAGGTCCAGCCGGTGGCCTCCAGGTAGTGGTGGACGTAGCGGGCGATCAGACCGGTGCCGATGAAGCCGATCCGGCGGGGGCGTTCGCCCCGGCTGAGCCGGTCCGCGGCGAGGGCCGCCGAGGCGGCGGTCCTGGAGGCGCTGATGATGGAGCTCTCCAGGCAGGCGAACGGGTAGCCGGTGGCGTGGTCGTTGAGGATCAGGACGGCGGAGGCACGCGGGATCCCGGCCGCGACGTTCTCCGGGAAGCTGGAGATCCACTTGAGGCCGTCGGTCGGCCGCTCACCGCCGACCGACGCGGGCAGCGCGATGATCCGGGAGCTGGGGCGGTCGGGGAAGCGCAGGAAGTACGAGGGCGGGTTGACCGACTCGCCGCGGCCGTGCAGACGGTAGACCTCCTCGACGATGTCCACCACCTGCTTCTCGTTTCCGGTGAGGACCTCGGCCACCTGGGCGCCGGGGATGACGGCGAAGGGCGGCACGATCGGCTGGCGGGACATGGGTGCTCCATCCATGGGTGGCAGGTGGCAGGTGGCAGGTGACAAGTGGCAAGTGACAGGTGGCCGCGGGGCCTACGGGCGACGCGGGGCCTACGGGCCTACGGGTGACCCGGGACGGTGACCGGGTCACCGAGGACGACCGCGATCTCCCGGTCCCCCTCGTAGGGCTCCCGGCTGTGCGCCATCCGGAGGTTGTCCACGATCAGCAGGTCGCCCGCGCGCCACGGCTCCCGCAGCGTGTGCTTCTCGTACACGGCGTTGATGGCGAGCACGGTGTCCTCGCCGAGGTGTTCGCCGGTGCCGTACTTGCTGTTGAAGGGCAGTCCGTCGGCGCCGAACTCGAAGGTCAGGTACTCCCTGATCATCGGGTCCAGCGTCCACTCGTTGAGGAACGCGATCTGGTTGAACCAGCCGCGGCGCCCGGTGAGCGGATGGGTCAGCACGGCGGCGGCCCGCTGACTGGTGCGCAGATCGCCCCCCGGCTGCCAGGAGGCTTCGATGCCGCGGTCCGCGCAGTACGCCTCGACGCCCGCCCGGTCGGCGGTGCCGAAGGAGTCCGCGAGGCCCACGCCGACGGTCTCGGTGTAGTTGCGGTCGAGCCGCCAGCCGTGCGCCTCGAAGCGGCTGACCAGCGCGTCCGGCAGTGCTTCCAGTACGTCGGCGGAGTCCGCGACGCCGGTGACGCCGCCGGAGGCGGGTGCCGTGAGGCAGGCGAAGAGCAGCGTGCCGGGGACCTCCCGCGCGTAACTCAGCTCGTGGTGCATGCACATGGGCTGGTCGGCGGGCCACTCCGAGGAGGAGGAGACCCCGTCCGCGAGCCGCCGCCGGACGGCGAAGCCCTCGCGCTCGGTGATCACCTGGTGCAGCACCTCGCGGCTCACCCGGCCCACGGTCTCCGCGTCGCGCAGCCCGAGTCCGCGGACCAGCACGGCGCCGTGCTCGGCGACCGTGGCGCGCAGCCGGGCGCGGTGTCCGGCGGCCCAGGCGGCCGGATCCCCGACCGGGCCGTCGAGGACCAGTACGGCGGGGCGGCCGTCGGTCCGGGTCACCTCGAAGGGGACGGCCGCCGTGTCAGTGGCGGGTGCCGCGGCCGGGGACCGGGTGGCTTCCGGGGCCCTGGTCACCAAGGGGGCGGCCGTCACCGGGGCGGTGGCCACGGCGCCCGCCACGCTCGCGTCCATGAGGTCCGCGAGCGCCGCCAGCGTCGGGTGGCCGAGCACGTCGCGCAGGGCGAAGGCGCGTTCCATCCGGACGATCAGCTGCACGGCCGAGAGGGAGGTGCCGCCCCGGTCGAAGAAGCTGTCGCCGCGGCCGATCTGTCCGACGGGGACCTTCAGCACCGCCGACCAGGCCTCGGCGAGCCGCCGTTCGGTGTCGGTGCGGGGCGCCTCGTGGGCCCGGCCGCCCTCTTCGGCCGCGCGTTCGGCGGCGAGCACGGTCAGGGCCCGCTTGTCGGTCTTGCCGTTGGGCGTGAGCGGCAGCGCGTCCAGCCGTTCCAGCCGTCCGGGCACCATGTAGAGGGGCAGGACCCGCTTCAGCCGCTCGCGCAGCGCGTCCGCGGGCTCGTCCGAGCCGGTCTGGAAGCCGACCAGGTGGCGGCCCTCGTCGGGGGTCTCGACGACCACGACGGCGCCGTCGCGCACCCCCGGCAGCCGCAGCAGCTGGTTCTCGATCTCGCCGATCTCGATGCGGAACCCGCGGATCTTGATCTGGGCGTCGCGCCGGCCGAGGAACTCCAGCGTGCCGCCGGGCAGCCAGCGCCCGAAGTCGCCCGAGCGGTACAGGCGGTGGCCGGGCCGGTGCGGGTCCGCGCCGAAGGCCTGGGCCGTGCGGTCGGGGTCGTTGACGTAGCCGCGGCCGACGCAGACACCGGAGAAGACGATCTCGCCGGGTGCGCCGAGGGGCACGGGCCGCAGCTCCTCGTCGACGACGTACACGGTGACGTTGCCGACGGGACGGCCCAGCGGTACGGAGTCCCACACCGGGACCGAGGTCATCACCTCGTGGTTGGTGTCGTCCGAGGTCTCGGTCAGCCCGTAGGCGTTCATCAGGGCGGTGTCCGGGAACCGGGCGAACCAGCGGACGACGAGTTCCTTCTTCAGCGCCTCCCCGGTGACGGAGACGCAGCGCAGGGCGGGCAGCCGCCGGGGGCTCTCCTCCAGCCGGGTCAGCACCACCTCCAGGTAGGAGGGCACGGCCTGGAGCACGGCGACCTCCCCCTGTTCGAGGGTGTCGAGGTAGCGGTCGACGTCGAGGATCGCGTCCTGCTCGACGATCAGCGTCCGGCCGCCCACGACGAGGGCCGCGACCAGCTGCCACAGGGAGATGTCGAAGGACTGCGGCGCGGTCTGGGCCACCACCTGCCCGGCGCCGATCCCCTGGTCGTCGATCTTCGCGTACAGGTGGTTGACGAACCCGGCGTGCTCGCACATCGCGCCCTTGGGCTCGCCGGTGGACCCCGAGGTGAAGTACAGGTAGGCGAGCTGGTCCGGCGCGACGGGGACGCCCGGGTCGTGCTCGGGCCGGTCCTCGGCGTACGCGGCGGCGATCTCCAGGAGTTCCGGCCCCGCGGGCGCGGCCTGCTCCAGGTGCCCGGGCCCGCCGGCCTCGGTGAGGACGAGGGCGCAGCCGCTGCGCGCCAGGGTCCTGGCCATGCGGTCGGCCGGGGCGTGCGGCTCGATGGGCAGGTAGGCGGCCCCGGCCTTGAAGATGCCGATCACCGCGGCGAGCCAGTCCAGGTTGCGTTCGGTGACCACGGCCACCACCGCTTCGGGCTCCGGCTGCCGGGCGAGCACCGCGTGGGCGATCCGGTTGGCCCGCGCGTTGAGTTCCGCGTAGGTCCAGCTCCGGCCCGCGTGCACGGCGGCGATGTCGGTGGGCCGGGCGGCGGCCTGCTCCTCGAACAGCTCGTGGAACCGGCGCCCGGGCAGCTCGCGTTCCCGGCCGGAGAGGCCGTGGATCTGCTGGTGGTACTCGGCCGGGGAGAGCAGTACGGCGGCGCGGGCGGCCGCGTCGGGCTCGCTCACCAGCCGTTCCAGCGCGGTGACGTGGTACCCGGCGATCCGCTGCGCCGCCTCGGCGTCCAGGACGTCCGTACGGAAGCGCAGCAGCAGGGAGGGGCCCTGCGGGCCGTACCGCAGGGCGGCGATCAGCACGGTGTGCCGGTCCGGCGCGGCCGTTTCCCCTGCCGATTCCCCTGCCGGTTCCCCTTCGGGGTGCCCGAGGTCCAGTACGGTCTCGAACGCGCCCCCGGCGGGTCCGGCTGCCGCCGCCGCGGCGGCGGTGACCAGCTCGCGCCAGGTCCCGTCGCCCAGGGCGAGGGTCAGCGCCCGCGGGGCGCCCGCCGCGGAGCCCCCGGCGGCCGGGGGTACGTAGCCGCTCACGACGGTGCGTTCGCCGCTGAGCGCGCTCAGCACGGCGGTGTGCGCGGCGAGCAGCGCGGCGTCCCAGCCGGTGTGCGCGCGCCGGGCCAGCAGCCGGACGCGGGCGGCGAGCCGGACGGGGACCGGGGCGGACAGCTGCGCCCATGCGGTCGCCGCGGGCGCCCCGTCCGGGACGCGTATCGGTGGCACCCAGCGGGGGATCAGCCGCTGGGGGGTTCCGGTGGTCGTCATCGCTCTCTCCTGCTCTCCTGTCAGGCCTGCGGGCTGCCGTGCGGGGCGACGGCGGACGGGGTCGCGGCGGACCGGGTCACGGCCGACGGGGTCGCGATGAACGGCGGGGCGGTGAAGGGCGCGTCGCTGATGCCGTCCCAGTCGTAGCCCCGTACGGCGGCGACGAAGGCCCCCACCCGCTCGGCGCCCCAGAACGCCTCGCGGCCGTGCATGAAGAACGGAACCCCGAAGGCGTCGTCGTGGTAGGCGGCGATCAGGCATTCCACGCCCTTGATGCGCAGATCCGGATCGTCGACCGCGTCGGCGAGCGCCGGGTCGAGGCCGAGTTCACCGGCGATCGCCGCGATGGTCTCCCGCTCGGCCAGGTCCCGGCCCTCGTTCCAGCGGGCGCGGTAGGCGAGATCGACGAACTCCCGTCCCAGGCCCCGCTCCTCGGCGGCGAGGTAGGCGAGGTGGGAGACCTCCCAGTGCGGGGCGCGGTCGACCGGCCAGGTCACGTGCCAGCCGCGGGCGTGGGCCCAGCGGCGGGCGTCGCGCAGGATGTAGAAGTTCTTGGAGCGGTGCATCGGCATCACCGGCAGGGTGACCCCGGCGTCGGAGAGCAGCCGCGTGGACTCCTCGTCCGGCTCCCAGTAGGGGATCCACTCGATCTGGTCGAGCACGTCGGGGTACTTCTCGGTGAGGTCGCGGTAGGCGAACCACGAGTACGGGCTGCGCAGCGAGAAGTACCACCTGGGGTTCTTTTTCCTGCGGGTGCTCACAGGGATATCCCCCCGTCGATCTGGAACACGGAACCGGTGATGTAGCTCGCGCGGTCGTCCGCCAGGAAGGCGACGAGTTCGGCGACTTCCTCGGGCGTGCCCATCCGGCCCAGGGCCACGTTCGCGAGGACTCCGTCGACGGCGCTCGCGGAGACGGCCGAGGTCATGTCGGTGTCGACGAACCCGGGGGCGACCACATTGACGCGGATGCCGTAGCGTCCGGCCTCCTTGGCCAGGGACCGGGAGAAGCCGATGATCCCGGCCTTGGAGGCGGCGTAGTTGGTCTGCCCGGCGTTGCCGTAGATCCCGGCCACCGAGGAGATGTTGACGATGCTGCCCCCGCGGCGCTTCATCATGGGGAAGGCCACCGCGCGGCACACGTGGAAGACGCCGTCGAGGTTGGTGGAGACGACCGACCTCCAGTCGTCGTCGGACATCATCACCAGGCCCTTGTCCCGGGTGATGCCGGCCGAGGTGACCGCGACCGCCACCGGGCCCAGCTCGTCCTCGGTGGCGGCCACCCACGCGCGCACCGCGGCCGGGTCGCTGACGTCGACGCGCCGGTAGAGCACGCGGGCGCCGAGCAGGTCGGCCTCCTTGGCCAGGGTCTGCGCCGCCTCCTCCTGGGAGTGGTAGCAGAAGCTGACGTCGTGGCCGTCGGCGGCGAGCCGGAGCACCGCGGCCCGGCCGATGCCCCGGGAGCCCCCGCTGATCAGCGCCACGGGCCTGTTGACGGTCATCGGATGGCCTCTCGATCGGGTCCGGCGGAAGGTCCGGTGGACGGTTCGGTGGGACGGAGCAGGTCGGCGCGGCGGAACGCCATGACCATGCGGGTCACGGTCATCACCGTCTCGTCGCCGCGGTGGCTGGAGCCCTCGAAGATCACCGAGTCGGTGAGGGCCCTGCTGACGCGGACCCGGTGTTCGATCAGCTCGCCGGGCCGGACCGGCAGGTGGAACCGGGCGTCGGCCACCGAGCCGAAGAGCATGACCTGCCCCTCGGGCGCCTCGGCGATCGCCGAGGCCAGCAGACCGGCGCTCTGGCCCCAGGACTCGATGAGCAGGGCCGGCGGGTAGTCCAGGCTCGACCCGGGGGAAATCCCGCGGTACCAGGGCTCGTTGTGGGTGACGGCCTTGACGGCGCGGATGTATTCACCGGGTACGAGTTCCAGGACGCGGTCCACCAGGAGCATCGGGTAGCGGTGCGGGAGCAGGTCCGTGACCCGGGGCAGGGCGGCGGGCGGCGCGGCGGGCAGGGCCCGTTCGGGCGCGGTGGTCATCGGGCACCTCCGGCGCTCTCGTAGCTGAGCCGTACGGACGCGGCCTTGCCGCGCTCGGTCGCCGCGACCGCGTCGCAGCGCAGCCCGGCCTCTGTACGGCGCCACTTGAGGCTGATGGTGAGGGTGTCCCCGGGGTAGACGGCTCCGGCGAACCGCGCCGATTCCACGGCGGCGAGTTCGGTGGGGTCCGGAGCGGTGTCGCCGTCGGTGGCCGCGCGCTGCACGCACTCCAGCACGCACACCCCGGGGAAGATCGGGAAGTCCGGGTAGTGGCCGGCGAACACCGGCTCGTTCTCGCTGATCTCGACCCGGGCGGTGGCCGCCAGACCGTCCTCGGTGCGGGATTCCACCCGGACCTCGGCGGCGACGGGACTCACCCGGGCGGGCGGGGCCGTGGTCACGAGGAACCCCCCAGCCGCAGCACCGCGCAGGCCAGCGAACCGTCGCGGTCGGCGGAGGTGACGACCGCGACCTGTCCGGCCGACTCGGCGTCGGCCTCGGCGGTGGCCAGCAGCATCGCGATCTGGAAGGCGCCGGAGGCCGCGGAGACGTCCCCGATCCGGCTGACGGCGGGCACCCGGTCCAGGGCCTCCGGGCCACACACCTCGGTGAGGACCTCGCGCTCCAGGTGGCCGAGGCGGCCCGGCGCGTCACCCGCGCCCGCCGCCCACACCTCCCGCGGCCGGACCCCGGCGGCTTCGAGGGCGGAGCGCACGCAGGCCTCCAGGGCCGGGCGCACCTGGGCGCCCGTGGCCACGCGGGTCCGCACGGCCAGGATCTCGGCGAGCACCGGGTGCTCCGGGGCGACCCCGTCGGCGGGCTGGACCAGCAGGACGGCCGCGCCCTCGCCGAGCGCGACGCCGGGCGCCTCGGCGCCCCGGCTGTGCCGTTCCAGCCAGTAGCGGGCGGCCGAATACTCCTCGGCCGCGGCCAGGAGCACCGAGTCGGCGCGCCCCGAACCGAGCAGCCGCGTCGCGTAGTTGAGGGACAGCAGGCTCGCGGCGCGGCCGCCGGCCAGGGTGGTGTTGGGGCCCTTGATGCCGTACCAGATGGCGCACTGTCCGGCCGCGCAGTTCATGACGGCGTTGGGCATCACGGCCGGGTCGACGTCGTAGGGCCGGTCGCCGACCAGCGAGCTGCGGGTGAAGTCCATCATGCTGGCGGCGCTGCCGGTGGTGGTGGCCAGCACCAGCGCGGCCCGCTCACCGGTCTCCGCCTCCCGGACGGCGCCGGGCCGCTCCAGCAGGGAGCCGACGGCGGCCACGGCGAGGCCGGTGACCCGGTCCATGGAGCGGGTGCCCTTCTTGCCGAGCACCTCGCGGGTCTCGAAGGGCACCAGGTGCGCCCGGGAACCGGGCACCTTCCAGCGCGCGGTGTCGACGGGGGCGACCGTGGAGCGGCTGGTGCGCAGCCCCTCGGCCAGCGCCTCGGCGCCGATGCCGTACGGGGAGACGGCCGACCAGCCGGTGATGACCGCCCGGGGAGCCACGGCGGTGGTCATGACGCCACCGCGCGGGGGGTGGAGAGGGCGGCGACGGTGGCGGCGTCGAACTCCGCCATCGCCCACTCGTTGGGCGCCGACTCGTGGAGGTAGCCGTGGGTGATGGTGCCGGTGGCGGTCTTCACGAGCTGCCCGTCGCGCAGGACGTAGCAGTCCATGCGGGTCGAGTAGAGGAGGGTCTTGAAGACGTCCTCGACCGTGTAGACGGTGTAGAGCTCCTCTTCCATGAGGGTCTCGTCGAGGATCTCGATCCGGGACTGGGTGACGACGGGGATCCAGCCGCGGGTGTCGAGGACCTCCTTGATGGCGAGGCCCCGGTCGGCGAGGAAGAGGTCTTCGATCTCCTCCATCACGCGCAGGAACCCGGACATCTGGACGCGCTCGTTGAAGTGGCAGTAGAAGTACGGCATCCGCCAGCGCCAGCCGAACGCGTTGGTGTCGCCGACGAGTTCGGTGAGGACCGGGTCGGCGTTGGTGCCGCGCCCGGCGGTGAACTCCCCGTACGGCGCCGGGGCCGCCGCGATGTCGCGGCGTTCGCCGGTGCCGAGGCGGGCGGCGGTGAACCGCTCGATGCCCTCGGGCCAGGCCTCCTCGGCCTTGATGTGGTCGTCGACGCGCAGCACGACGCGCACCGTGGAGCCCGCGCACTTGATCCGCTTGCCGTCGCGCTCGACGTACAGCTCGACCTTGAAGCGGAGCCGCTCGTCGCCGGGCTTGGTGGCCGGGGTGACGACCGCCTCCACCTCGTCGTCGACGGCGAGCAGCGCGGCGAGGCGGGAGTGGATGTCCACGATGTCGAAGCCGAGCCCGAAGCGCCGGTAGAGGTCGCCGGCGGCGAGGCCGACCGCCCTGAAGTGGCTCAGGACCGCTGCCTCGGCAACGTAGTTGATGTGCTTGAAGCCGATGGCGAAGCTGATGTTGTTGCCTTCGAACAGGGGGCGCAGCCGTCCTGTCCAAGGGGTCTCCAGCAGCGCCGACACAGCGGGATGGGGCGTCGGGCCCATCACGGACTCCTTCGTCTGGGGCGGAACGGGGGGAACAGGAATGTGGGGGGGGTGGGGATCCGGCGTGGGGGATCCGGCGTGGGGGATCCGGCGTGGGGCATCCGGCGTGGGGGATCGGGCGTTACGGGCTCACGCGCCGGAGGTCAGGGCCGCCCGGCCGGGGACCTCGTCGAGGACCGACCGCACGGTGCGGGCGAACCAGTCGGGCCGCTCCAGCATCGGGAAGTGGCCGCAGCCGGGCACCGTCACCGAGCTGCCCGCGGGCAGCCGGGCGGCGAGCCGGCGGGCCTCGTCCGCGGGCGCCGAGAGGTCGACCTCGCCGCCGATGCAGAGCACCGGGGTGGTGACCAGGTCCACGCGCAGCAGGGGGGTGCGCAGATAGGCGTCGAAGAAGCGGAGCCAGCCGTAGGGGCCGACCCATTCCGTCATCCTGCGCGCCATGTCGGCCCGCAGGTCCTCCTCGATGGGCCGGTCCAGGGTGCGCAGCCGGATGGACTCGGCCATGGTGCGCGGGAAGTCGGCCATGCTCGTCCCGAGCAGGTTCCAGTGGAAGTCGTCCGCGTCGGCCCGGTAGAAGGGATTGGCGAGGACGACCGCCCCGACGTCGAGCGGATCGGCGGCGGCCGCCCGGCGGCAGAGCAGTTCGAGGAGCAGTACGGCGCTGAAGGAGTGGGCCACCACGACGTCGGCGCCGCCGGGGACCGCGTCCAGGACGTCCTGGAGCAGTGCGGCCGAATCGCTGTGGTGGCGCCATCCGGCGATCCCGCCGCTGTGCCAGGGCAGCCGGGGCGCGTGGATCCGTACTCCCGGGTCCCAGTGGGCCGCCAGCGGCTCCCAGATGGCCTCGTTGTTGCCGAGCCCGTGGAGCAGCACCACGTTGCTCATGCCGCGCCCCCGGCGGGGAAGAGGGCGGCCCCGGCGCCGCCGACGACGGCGTACACCGGGCCGGCGCCGCCCTCGGCGAACCAGCCGGCGGCGGCCGCGCACTGGACGACGCCCAGGGCGCCGGACAGTTCGCCCCAGCCGCCGAGCGCGAGGCGCCGGGCGCCGTCGGGGACGGGCACCTCGTCGGGCGCGAGCCAGAGCCGCGCTCCGGGCGCCCGCTCGGTCAGGGCATCGGCCGTGCGTGCGCCGCCGCGGGTGTGGACGACGGGGCCGAGCAGGGCCTTGGCGGATGCCGTGGCGGTGCGGCTGAGCACCAGGGCGGCGCCGCCGTCGGCCACCGGCCCGTCGATGAGGCGGCGGGTCACCTCGTTGTCCGGTTCGACCCCGGTGACCACCATGTGGTCGGCGCGGCCGGCCCGGAGCATCAGGGCGGCCCAGCGGATCGCGTCGATGCCCGAGGTCCGGCCGTTGCACACGGTGAGGTTGGGGCCGCGCAGGCCGAACCGGATCGCGGTCTCGGAGGCGATGATGTTGCTGGAGGCGTTGGGGGTGTCCATCGGGCTCAGCGCGCTCGTGGACTCCTTGGCGATGGTCCCCACGGCCCGGCAGACGGTGTCCGCGTTGCCGAGGTTGGAGCTGACGACGGTGCCGATCCGGTCGCCGGGGACGGTGAGTTCCCGCTCCGCGAGGAGTCCGGCGTCGGTGAGCGCCACGTACGCCAGGTGCAGTCCGAGCCGGGTGGCCCGGTCGTTGAAGCGCAGGCCCTTCTTGCCGATGAGGGCCGCGGGGTCCACCGGGTCGGCGCCGGGGACGGCCGGGTGGAGCAGGTCGCGCGGGTCGCTCACGCCGGGCAGGGCCGCGGCGGCTCCGGAGACGGCGATGGTGACGGCGCTCATGCCGCGCCTCCCACGATGGCGACGGCGTTGACGCCGCCGAAGCCGAAGCTGTTGATCTGGGCGGTGCGCAGGGGCGCCGCGAGCGGGCTGCCGGTCACCAGGTGCAGTCCCGCGCCCTCGGGGAGGGGTTCGGCGAGGCCCGCGATGGGCGGGACCAGGCCGGTGTCGAGGGAGCGCAGGGCGACGATCAGGCTGAGCAGCCCGGCCGAGCCCGAGGTGTGTCCGGTGAGCGATTTGATGCCGGTGAGGGCGGGCCTGGCGCCGTCGAATACCTGGGCGGTCACGGTGGCTTCCGTAAGGTCGTTGAGCGGGGTGCCGGTGGCGTGCAGGACGACGAGGTCGATCTCGCCGGGGGTGACGCGCGCCAGTTCCTGGGCCTCGCGGACGGCGGCTTCCACGCCCGCCGCGTCCGGCGCGGTCTGGTGGTGGGCGTCGCAGTTGACGGCCACCGACCGCAGCCAGGCGTGCACCGGGCGGTCGGGGGCGGCGGCGCGGGTCAGGACGACGGCGGCGGCGCCCTCGCCCAGGATGGTGCCCTGACGCTCCTTGTCGAAGGGGCGTACGGAGCGCGGCGGATCGAACTGGACCCGGTCCGCCTGGCCGAACATGCTCTCGGTGACCACGTCGCAGCCCGCCACGATGACGGTCTCCGCCTCGCCGAGTTCCAGCAGGTCCCAGGCGAGGGCGAGGGCGTAGAGCGAGGCGGAGCAGGCCCCGGCGAAGGTGTGGGTGTCGACGGCGCCGAACCGGCGGCGCAGCGCGTCCTCGAAGTGCAGTCCGTCGGCGTCGAAGGGGACTCCGTCGCGCCACCAGAGCTCCAGGGAGCGCAGTTCGCGCAGTCCGGTGCCGACCAGGACGGGGATGCCGCTGAGGTCCTCGGGCAGCCCGGCGTCCTCGGCGGCCTGGCGGACCGCCTCGATCAGCAGGCGGGTGGCCCGGCCCGGCTCGTCGACGCCTTCGACCGCGCGGTCGTCGATCTCGAAGAGCAGCTGGGCGTTGAAGCGGGAGGGGTCGAAGGCCCGCAGGGGGGCGAGCCCGCTGCGTCCCGTGCACAGACTGGTGAAGATCTCGTCGGGGTCCCGGCCGATGCTGGCGACGGCGCCGGTCCCGATGATGGGGTAGGTCACTGCCCGGCCCCCTCGTGCTGCCCGGCTCCCTCGTATGTGCCGGCTCCCTCGTACTTGCCGAGGATCACGATGGCGTTG
Source organism: Streptomyces sp. NBC_00536 (assembly GCF_036346295.1). Lineage (NCBI taxonomy): Bacteria > Bacillati > Actinomycetota > Actinomycetes > Kitasatosporales > Streptomycetaceae > Streptomyces > Streptomyces sp. NBC_00536. The sequence goes on from NZ_CP107819.1 coordinate 2,884,887, forward strand.
TTGCCGCCGAAGGCGAGCCCGTTGTTCTGCACGATCCGCAGGTCGGCCTCGACGGCGTGGTTGGGGACGCAGTCGATCCGGCACTCCGGGTCGGTGGTGTGGTGGTTGATGGTCGGCGGGATGAAGCCGTGGGTGATCGCCAGTCCGCAGGCGATGGCTCCCAGCGCGCTGGCCGCGCCCATGGTGTGGCCGAGCATCGACTTCAGGGAGATGGTCCGCGGCGGGCCCTCGCCGAAGACCTTGTTGATGGCGTCGGCCTCGGTGATGTCGTTGGCCTTGGTGCCGGTGCCGTGGGCCGAGATCAGGTCGACCTCGTCGGGCTTGACCCCGGCGTTCTCCAGGGCGATCCGCATGACCTCGGCGACGCTGTCGCCGTTGGGTGCGACCTGGTGGTACGCGTCGCAGTTGAGGCCGTAGCCCAGGACCTCGGCGTAGATGGTGGCGCCGCGGGCCAGGGCCGAGTCCAGGCTCTCCAGGACGAGCACGCCGGCGCCCTCGCCGGTGAGGATGCCCTTGCGGTCGGCGTCGAAGGGCTGGCAGAACTCCGGTGCGATGGTGCCCAGCCGGTAGAACCCGGTGAAGGTCTTGCGGCACATGGCGTCCGCTCCCCCGCACAGGGCGAATTCGACTTCGCCCGAGCTCACCGCATCGAAGCCGTAGCCGATCGCGTAGTTGCCCGCGGAGCAGGCGGTGGCGATGGTGGGGGCTTCGATGTCGGTGAGTTCGAGTTCCTGTGCGATGGCCGTGGACAGCCGGGCCGGTGACACGCGGCGCACCACCTCCGGGTCCATGTGCTCGGGCCCGTCGGCGAGTTCGGCGGCCACCAGCTGATCCAGTTCGTAGGACTCGCCGTCCGTGGTGCCGACGGAGATGAGCCCCCGTCGGCCGGCGAGTTCCGCGGGATCGAGACCGGCGTCCTGTACGGCCATGCGCGCCGCCGCGACCGCGAAGCGGCTGGCGCGCCCCAACTCCCGCACGGGTGTGCGGGAGATCCACTGCTCGGGCTCGAACCCCTTGACCTCGCAGCCGTTGACGTGGGCGAAGCCTTCGACGTCGAACACCGAGATGGGGCTGACGCCGCTACGGCCGGCCCGCAAACTGGCGGTGAACTCCTCGGCCCCGATACCGATGCTGGAGATGACTCCGAAGCCGGTGAGGACCACCCGGCGTTTCCCGGTTCCATCGCCGGGGCGTACTGAGGACATGCTGTTCCCCCTTCAGACCTACGGACCTGCGGTGCGGCGCTGCTGCGGGCGGGATCAGCGGGCGGGAGCCGCCGAGACGACCTGGTACACGCGCTCCAGGTTGACCATCTGGGCGAGCTCGGACTGGTCGATGGTGATACCGAATTCCTTCTCCAGGGAGGCGAGGATCTCGATGGCACGCAGCGAGTCGGCGCCGTGGTCGTCGATGAAGAGGCTGGTCTCGGTGACCTCGCCCTCTTCGAGTTCGAGGATGTCGCAGACGATTTCCTTGATGGCGGTGCGGCGCTCGACGGTGAGGGTCGACATATCGGTTTCTCCTAGGTATTGATTCGGCTGATCAGGAAGCATCGGCGGACATGGCCGCCGCGAGGCTGAGCGGACGCATGTCGGTCCAGTGCTCGTTCACGTAGTCCAGGCATTCCTGCCGGGCCGCCTTGCCGTGCACCGCGTTCCAGCCCGCCGGGATCTCGGCGAAGCCGGGCCAGAGGGAATGCTGCCCCTCTTCGTTCACGAGCACGTAGTACTCGGCGCTGTCGTCCTCGAATGGATTGGCCATCGACTCTTCCCTTCCTGGCGCTGTCGCCCAATTCGGCTCGACCATAAGCACCCGCGAATCATCTCGACAAGGGCTGCCCGTCCGGCGGGCCCCGCCGCATGTGAGAGATTGCAATGAGAAGAATTGAATAATGTGTTGCGCAGGCGTGCCGCGCGCCTCCGGGGCGGCCGCGCCGGGGACCAAAAGGTGCGATTACCGCGCCCCGGCGGCCGCTTCCTGTCGGCGCCGGCCCCGTTCGCCGTGCGCGCCGCGGGCCGGGGCTGGTTCCGGCCATCGAAGAATTCTTGGCGCGATCGGCGCCGTCCGGCCCCAGCGAGTACGGTCCACCGTGCCATCCCCCCTACGGCCGACGGGCGACCCCCGGGCCGTTGGCGTTCAGGCCCCCGCGGCCTCCCTCACCACCCGGCCCCGGATCGCGCGCAGCATGGACTTGCGCGTCGCTCCGCTGCCGCACCTGATGAACAGCCAGTAAGGAGCGAACCGGCGCCGGGTCCGGTCGTCCGTCGCGAAGATCCGGGTCTCCGTGGAGAGGATCCCGGCGGCGTAGCGGACGTTCATCCCGATCTTCAGGATTCCCGGTTCGGCGCACTCGCGGACGATCTCGGAAATCGTGCCCGGCGGCCGGGGTATGTCCTCCGTCGACTGCACACCGGCGAAGAGGAACTCTTCGCTGCCGCTCGGAATCACTTCTCCGCTTTCCCGGAGGTAGTCGGAGACGATGCGACGCTCCGCCGACACATCGGCGCGGGTGATCGCGACGAGGGCCCGCGCCAGCGGTGCCTCGGCCCAGGTGGTCGCGTAAACAGCGCGCATCACCTCGTCCACCGTGCCGGAAACGGGGATCCGATGGATTTCCCTGAAATGCCATTCCGGCACCAGGCGGTCCAGTTCCGACTGGTCTTCACCGGTCATTTCGATCTCCTTCATGCCTTTGTGGATCAATTCGCTGCACATCCTAGAGACGAACGCCAGCACACCTCACCCACGCCGTACCGGATGGCAGTTTGCTGCCATTTCACCGAATGGGGAAAGCCGTGACCGCACACGACGTCGCATACATCGAGATCCACACGGGCGACCTGGAGAGAACCACCGACTACTTCGTCTCCGCCTTCGGGTTCCGCGAGCAGGCGCGCAGCCGCGGCGGCGGCCTGGATTCGGCGCTGCTGCGGCAGGGCGGCATCCGGCTCGTCATCGGCTCCGGACCGGCCGCCGACGCCTTCCTGGCCGTGCACGGCGACGGCGTCGTCGACATCGCCTTCGCCTGCGACGACGTCGCCGCGGCCCGGGCCGACGCGCTGGCCGCGGGCGGCCGCGAGGTCACGGCCGGCGATCCCGCCACCCCCGCGGTCTCGGGGGGCTTCGGCGCGGTGCGCCACACGCTCCTCCCCCGCGCCGCCGCCGGCGGCCCCGCCGCCCTCCCCCCGGGCCGGACCTGGGTGCCGTCCCGGGACTGCGCCGGCCCCTCGCACGGGGCGCCCGCGCTGAACCTGCTCGACCACATCGCCGTCTGCCTCCCGGCGGGCACCCTGCACGACGCCGTCCGCTACTACACGGACGGTTTCGGCTTCGAGCGGTACTACAGCGAGTACGTCGCCGTGGGCGAGCAGGCCATGGACTCCATCGTGGTGCGCAGCCCCTCGGCCGGGATCACCTTCACCATGATCGAGCCCGACATCTCGAAGCAGCCGGGCCAGATCGACGAGTTCCTGACCCGCAACGGCGGCGGCGGCGTCCAGCACCTGGCCTTCCTGGTGGACGAGATCGTCCCCGCCGTCCTGGAGTTCGAGGCCCGCGGCGTCACCTTCCTCCAGACGCCCGGCACCTACTACGACGCCCTCGCCGACCGGATCCCCCACCTCGACACGGCGATCGCCGACCTGCGCAAGGCGAACGTGCTCGCCGACCAGGACGAATGGGGCCATCTGCTCCAGCTGTTCACCCGCTCCCCCTTCGCCCAGCGCACCCTCTTCTTCGAACTGATCCAGCGGCACGGCGCGCAGGGCTTCGGCAGCTCCAACATCCGGGCCCTGTACGAGGCCGTGGAGCGCACCCGGACGGTCACGGCATGACCGGCGCCACCCGCACCGCCGCGCGCCCACGGCTGCTGACCATGGAGGACTTCGCCGCCGAGGCCCGCGCGGTGACCGGCCGGGGCATCTGGGACTTCATCGCGGGCGGCGCCGGAGCCGAGCGCACCCTCGCCGCCAACACGGCGGCCTTCGACCGGGTCCGGCTGAACACCCGGGTGCTGACGGGCGTGGCCGAACCCGCCCTCGCCGCCACCGTCCTCGGCCGCCGCTGGGCCGCGCCCGTCGGCGTGGCCCCCCTCGCCTACCACACGCTGGTCGACCCGGAGGGCGAGGCGGCCACAGTGCGCGCCGCCGGAGCCGCCGGTCTGCCGGTCGTCGTGTCGACCTTCGCGGGCCGGACCTTCGAGGACCTGGCCGCGGCCGCCGGCGCTCCGCTGTGGCTCCAGGTGTACTGCTTCCGCGACCGCGAGACGACGCGGCGGCTCGTCGCCCGCGCGGAGCGGGCGGGCTTCGAGGCCATCGTCCTGACGGTCGACACTCCGCGCCTCGGCCGCCGACTGCGCGACCTGCGGGGAGACTTCCGGCTGCCGCCGCACGTCTCCCCCGCCAACCTCCCTCCGGGGGCGGCCGATTACTCCTCGCCCTCGCAGCACGGCCTGACGGAGCTCGACCCCTCCCTCGACTGGTCGGTGGTGGACTGGCTGCGCTCCGTCAGCCGCCTTCCCGTCCTGGTGAAGGGGATCATGACCCCGGACGACGCCGAACGCGCCGTGGCCCGGGGCGTGGACGGCATCGTCGTCTCCAACCACGGCGGGCGCCAGCTGGACGGCGTCCCCGCCACCCTCGACGTGCTCGCCGGGATCTCGGCCGCCGTGCGGGGGCGCACCGCGCTGCTCCTCGACGGCGGCGTCCGGCGCGGCGCCGACGTGCTGGCCGCCCTCGCCCTGGGCGCGGACGCGGTCCTGCTCGGCCGTCCGGTGCTGCACGGCCTGGCGGTGGGCGGGCAGGAGGGGGTGGCCGCCGTCCTCGACCTGATCACCGACGAGCTGGCGGAGGCCATGGTGCTGACCGGCACGGCCTCGGTGGCCGAGGCCGGCCCCGGCCTGATCGCCGCGCCCGTCGCCGAGCCCGTCTCCGCGCCCGTATCCCTGCGGAGCCCCGCCCCCGACCCCCCGCAGGCCGCGCCGACGCGCGAGGCCGTGCTGTTCCGGGGCGATCTGCACGCCAGCGTGTCCGACCCGCTGCTGGACACGATGAACTTCCTCAACGAGATCACGGGCCGCTTCCCCGAGGCCGTCTCCTTCGCGCCGGGCCGTCCCTACGAGGGCTTCTACGACACCGAGGAGCTGTTCCAGCACATCCGCCGCTACCTCGCCCACCTGAGCGCGGACGGAACCGACGCCGACGGCATCCGGACCTCCCTCTACCAGTACGGCCCGACGGCGGGCCTGATCCGCGAGCTGATCACCGCGTCGCTGCGCGCCGACGAGGGCATCGAGGTCCCGGCCGAGTCGGTCGTGGTGACCGTCGGCGCCCAGGAGGCGATGCTGCTCACCCTGCGCGCCCTGTTCGCCCGCCCCGAGGAGGTGCTGCTGGTCGCCAGCCCCTGCTACGTCGGCATCACCGGCGCCGCCCGGCTGCTGGACGTACCCGTCGTCCCCGTCGAGGAGCGCGAGGACGGGATCCACTGCGCCGACGTCGAGGCCGCCGTACGCGCCGAACTCGCCCGGGGGCGCCGTCCGCGCGCCTTCTACCTGGTGCCCGACCACTCCAATCCGACGGGCAGCACCCTCTCCCTGCGGGCGCGCGAGGAGCTGCTGGACCTCGCGGCCCGGTACGACCTGCTGATCATCGAGGACAGCCCGTACCGGCTGGTCAGCGACGGGGAGCAGCGGCCGACCCTGAAGTCGCTGGACCGCGACCGCAGGGTCGTGCACATCGGGTCGTACTCCAAGTCGGTCTTCCCCGGCGCCCGGATCGGCTTCGCCGTGGCGGACCAGCGGGTGCGCGACGCCTCGGGGGCGACCGGCCTGCTCGCGGATGAACTGTCCAAGATCAAGAGCATGGTCACGGTGAACACCCCGCCGCTGGCCCAGGCCCTCGTCGCGGGCGCGCTGCTGGCCTCCGGCGGCCGGCTCAAGGAGCACAACGCCGTACCCGCCAAGCACTACGGCGACGCCCTGCGGGTGACGCTCGAACAGCTCGCCCGGCAGCTCCCCGAGGCACTGCGCCGGGAGCTGGGAGTGAGCTGGAGCGAGCCGTCCGGCGGCTTCTTCCTCACCGTCCGGGTGCCGTTCGCCGCGGACGGCGACGCGCTGCTGCGCTCGGCCCGGGAGCACGGCGTCATCTGGACCCCCATGTCCTACTTCCACCCCGGGCCGGGGGGCGAGCGGGCCCTGCGGCTGTCCTTCAGCTACCTGAGCCACGCGGAGATCGAGGAGGGCGTGGCCCGGCTGGCCGGCTTCCTGCGGGCGGAGACCGAACGGACCGGGACCGCCCGGGCCGGGACCGCCCCCGCCACGGCCGTCCCGGCGCCGCCGGAGCGTGGGGCATGAGGACCGCCGCCGTCATCGGGACGGGGCTGATCGGCACCTCCATCGCCCTCGCGCTGACCCGGCGCGGCGTGGCCGTCCACCTCGACGACGCGGACACGACGGCGGCCCGGGCGGCGGAGGCGCTGGGGGCCGGTTCCCTGGAGGCGCCCCGCGCGCCGGTGGACCTGGCCGTCATCGCGGTGCCGCCCGCCCGCATCGGCGCCGTGCTCGCCCGCTGCCAGCGCGAGGGCCTGGCCCACAGCTACACCGACGCCGCGAGCGTCAAGGTCCGGCCGCACGCGGACCTGCGGGCCGCGGGGGGCGATCCGGCCGCCTACATCGGCGGGCATCCTCTGGCGGGCGGCGAGCGCTCCGGGCCGCTGGCCGCACGGGCCGACCTCTTCGAGGGCCGGCTCTGGGTCCTGACCCCCTCGTCCCTCACCGACCGCTCGGCGCTCAACCGGGGCCTGGAGCTGGTCTCGCTGTGCGGCGGGGTGCCGGTCCTCATGGACACCGCCTCGCACGACCGCGCCGTCGCGCTGACCTCGCACGCCCCGCACCTGATCTCGGCGCTGCTGGCCGCACGGCTGCGGGACGCGGAGGGCGAGCACGTCCGGGTCTCCGGTCAGGGGCTGCGGGACGTCACCCGCATCGCGGCGGGCGAACCCGGGCTGTGGGGCGACATCCTGGAGGCGAACGCCGAGGAGGTGGCGGAGGTCCTGGAGGCCTACGCCGCCGATCTGGGCCGGACCATCACCGCGCTGCGCGCCCTGCGCGGCGCGGGAGCCCCCGAACGCGCCGCGGGGGCGGCCGCGTTGGCGGAGGTCCTGCGGTGCGGCAACGAGGGGCGCTCCCGGGTCCCGCACAAGCAGGGCGGCGGGCCCGCCGTCCACATCGCGGTGCCGGTGGCGATCCCCGATCAGCCCGGGGCGCTGGCCCGGCTGTTCTCCACGGTCAGCGACGCCGGGGTCAACATCGAGGACGTCCGCATCGACCACTCCGTCGACCGGCCCAGCGGTCTGGTCGAGCTGCTGGTGGAACAGTCCTCGGCCGGGCACGTGCGCGCGGTCCTGGACGCCAACGGGTGGGCCCTCGCGGGGACCTCATAGACTCGGCCTATGTCCTCCGACACACGACACCGGTTACGCGGCCTCGGTCCCAGCGTCCTCTGCGCGGTCCTGGGAGCGGGCGCCCTGACGGCCGCCCTCCTCGCCGCCCCCGCGGCGGGCTGGCGGGCCGTCCTGCCCATGGCCGTGGCGGTCGTCGCGGCGCTCGCCCTGACCTGTTTCCCCGCCCGGGTCCCGCTCGCGGCGACGGCCACGGCCGTGGCCGTGACCTCGGCGCTGGGGACGGCCGCGCAGGTCCCGCCGCCCGCCGGGACGCAGCCCGGTCCGGCGGGCCTCCTCGCCCTGGTCGAGGCGGCCGCCCTGCTGGTGCTCGTCCTCCTCCTGGCGCGGCGCGCTCCCGCCCGGCAGGCCGTCGTGCTCGGCTCGGTGACCGGGCTGCTGGAGTCGACGGTCGTCCTGCGCCTCCAACTGCCGCCGACCTTCCTGGAAGCCGCCGCGCAGAGCGCCTTCTTCGGGCTCGGCGCCATCGGGGCCGCCGCGGTGGGCGGCTACCTGCGCACGCTGGAGTCCCGCAGGCTGCGCGCGGTGCGCGACGCCCGCCGCACCCAGCGCCTGCAACTGGCCCGGGACCTGCACGACTTCGTGGCCCACGACGTCTCGGGCATCGTGGTGCTCGCCCAGGCCGCGCAGGTGGTGGGCGCCACCCAGCCGGAGCGGATCCTGCCGCTGCTGGCGCAGATCGAGGCCGCGGGGCTCCAGGCGCTGGGTTCCATGGACCGTACGGTGCACATGCTCGACGGCGCCGACGCCGGATCGGCGGGCGGCCGCGCCGGTGAAGGCCAGCCGCAGGCGTACGGGCTGGCGGACATCGTGGACGTCATCGACCGCTTCCGGGCCGCGGGGCGGGCCGAGGTCGACCTCGACATCGACCTGTCGCCCGCTCATGTCGCCCGGGTCCCCCGGGAGGCGGCGAGCACCGCCCACCGGGCGGTCGTGGAGGCGCTGACCAACATCCGCCGGCACGCGCCGACCACTCCGCTGGTCCGCGTCCGGGTGCTGCCCGACCTCTCCGGACCCGTCCCCGTACTGGCCGTGTCCGTGACCAACGGTCCCCCGTCGCTCCAGGACGGGGGGCAGGGAGAGCGGGTCCGCCGCGGCGGCGGTTCGGGCCTCGCGGGCCTCGCCGAACGCGCCGCGGCGCTCGGCGGCACCCTCGACTTCGGCGTACGGCCCGACGGCGGGTGGCGTACGTCCGCCGCGCTGCCCATCCCGGAATAGCACTTTCCCCGGCCGCCCCGCAATATCACTTCGAGACTTCTGATCCTCGCTCCGGATTTCCGCATGCCGCCACTACCGTACCCCTTATAGGTAACGGCCCATGGTAGCCATTTCGGTCATTCCTGAATTACGCCCGACGACCGTTGGTGGGCTCCCGGTATCGAGCGAGGAAAAGAATTCATGGACGACATGATGATCGAAGTCCAGGACGTATCGAAGGCATTCGGCGCGACCAGGGCGCTCGACGGCGTCAGCCTCGGCGCCGAGCGGGGGACGGTGCTGGGCCTCCTGGGCCACAACGGCGCCGGGAAGACCACGCTCGTCAACATCCTGAGCACGCTGGCGCTCCCGACCGCGGGCCGGGCCCTGGTCGCCGGACTCGACGTCACCCGGGACGCGGAGGAGGTCCGCCGGCGCATCGGGCTCACCGGCCAGTACGCGGCGGTGGACGAGACCCTCTCGGGGCGCGACAACCTCATCCTCATCGCACGGCTGCTCGGCGCGTCCCGCGCCCAGGCCGCGGTCCGCGCCGACGAACTGCTGGAGGTCTTCGACCTCACGGGCGCCGCGAGCCGCAAGGCGAAGACCTATTCGGGTGGCATGCGCCGCCGCCTGGACCTCGCGGCCGGCCTGGTCGGGCACCCCGACGTCATCTTCCTGGACGAGCCCACCACCGGCCTCGACCCCGCGGCGCGGCGCGCCCTCTGGGAGATCGTCAAGGTCCTCGTCAAGGACGGCACCACGGTCCTGCTGACCACGCAGTACCTCGACGAGGCCGATTACCTGGCGGATTCGATCACCGTGCTGGCGGCGGGCCGGGTCATCGCGTCCGGCACCGCCGACGAGCTGAAGGCCCGGATCGGACGGCGCAGCGTCTCCGTCACGGTGCGCGGCGAGACGGACCGCCCGCGGGCCGCCGAGGCCCTGACGGGGGCCGGTTTCTCCCCCGCCCACGAGGACGACGGGCTCGTCCTGACGATGCCCGTCATGGACTCCACCGATCTGGCCCGCGTCGTCCGGGCGACGGACGAGGCGGGTGTGGACCTCGCCGGACTGGCCTTCGCCGAACCGTCCCTCGACGACGTGTACATGGCCCTGAACCATTCCACCGGACGCTAGGCAGGGATACCCCGATGACCATCACCACCAGCCGGCCGGCCGGCCGGGCGGCCCGCGCGGCCGCCGCCGCACCGCCCCCGCGCTTCGGCGGGACCGGCGTGCTCAAACAGATCTACGTCCTGTCGGGCCGGTCGCTGCGCGCCCTGCGCGAGCCCGCGCTGGTCCTGCCGGGCGCCCTGGAACCCATCCTGATGCTGACGGTGTTCAGCCAGGTGTTCAAGAGCGTCTCCCAGACCACCGCGTTCCCCGCCGGGGTCAGCTACATCGACTACCTGCTGCCCGCCTTCCTCGTCACGGGCTCGATCAGCGCGGGGCTCAAGTCGGGCGTGGCCCTGACCACGGAGCTGAACAACCGCATCATCGCCCGCTTCAAGGCGATGCCCGTCCACACCGCGTCCATCCTGATCGGCCGGAGCATCGCCGACACCGTGCTCAACACGGTCAACATGCTGGTCATGCTGGTGGCCGCGGCGCTGGTCTTCGGGTTCGACCCGGCGGGCGGCATCCCCGGCGCGCTGGGCGCGGTCCTGGTCGCCGTGGTGCTCGGCTGGTCGCTGGGCTGGGTGTTCATGGCCCTGTCCGCGTGGCTGCGCCGGCCGGAGGCGCTCCAGCCCATCGGCGGCATCATCAACATGGTGCTGCTCTTCGCCTCGAACGCCTTCGTGCCCGCCGACGGGCTGCCGGGCTGGCTCAAGGGCTTCGCCGAGGTCAACCCCATGTCCCACGCCATCACCGCGGCGCGCGACCTGGCCTTCGGCGAGCCGCACCTCAGCACCGTCCTGGCTCCGCTGGGCATCTGCCTGGTGGTCGTGGCCCTCACCGCGCCCCTGGCGATCCGCAGCTTCCGCAAGGTCTCGTGAGCGACCGGCGCTGCGCGCTGAACGGCGGACGCTCACGGGACGTCACTGCCGGGCGCAGCTGCGGCACTGGCCGCGGCGGCGCAGGTGGTACAGGTAGGTGGCGGCGCCGAGGGCGGCGCCCCAGACCACCCAGAGGATCGCGGGGCCGGTGATCCCCCACGAGGCGGCCTCGAAGGCGCGTACGGCCATCACGCCGGCGGGGACGAGCACGACCGCGATGACCGTGGCCGGGATGACGGCGGTCGCCGGGTGGATCGTGCGGCCCTTCTTGAACCACACCCAGCGCGGCCAGACCTCGCCCCACCGGGCGACCAGCCCGTGCATCAGCAGGCTGCCCAGGGTCGACAGCACGCCCAGCCCGAGGCCCATCTCCAGCATGTTGGGCGTGTCCTGCATCTCCTTGAGGAAGGCGTCGGTGATGCCGAGCGGCCAGCCGAAGTACCAGGCGATGCGGGTGATGTCGTACGGGAGGGTCGAGAGGACGGCCAGGTACACCGCCCGGGTTCCCCAGGTGCGCAGCCGGGCCGGGTCGTTCCCGGCGCCGCCGCCGTGCGGGGCCCGGCCGCAGTGCGCGCAGCTCCCGTTGGTGCGCCGCTGGTGGGCGAGCGTCGCGGCGATCCACAGCAGCCCGCCGAGGAAGACGATCATCAGGTTGCCGCGGTGCCAGTACAGGATGTCGCCCATGTCCTGCGGGCCCGGCACCCCGGTGAAGGCGAAGACGAGCAGGACCGGCGAGAACACCAGCAGGCCGAGCAGCGAGTAGTCGGGGATCAGGAAGGTCAGGGCGATGCCGGCCGTCCACCCGTAGGCGAGCAGGGCCGTACGGAACCGGCCGGTCCCGCGGTTCTTCAGCATCAGGATTCCGGCGGCCACGCCGAGGGCGCAGAACACGGCCAGCGCGGGGGCGACCACCGCGGCCCGGCTCGGCTCCAGGAGCGATCCCGACGAGCGGTCGTTGCGGACCTTCTCGAAGGGGTACGCGTCCCCGCCGAGGGACCAGTACAGCGCCGCCGCCCCGTAGAGCGCCGACCACACGACCGCCAGGTACCCGGCCCAGTCCGGCCACCTGGACCACCAGCGGCGGCGGGGCACGGAATCCGGGGAGGTTTCCCCGGTACGCGTTTCGGTGGCTGTGCCGGTGGCTGTATGCGGCATGACGGACTTCCTCTGAATTCACCGCTCGGAGCGGAATCTGTTTTCGTCGTGGGAACAAGGCTGCCGTGCGGGGCGCCGCGGCACATCTGCCGATCGGCAGATACGGCGCGGCCGCCCGGGCGGGCGCAAACGGGAAGGCGGCTCCCGGTCCGCGGGGGCGCGGACCGGGAACCGCCGGCACTGGGGGGTGGTCGTCAGGAACGGAAAGGGAAAGGGAAAGGGGTCAGCAGGTGACGAGTTCCTTGAACTTCCAGCTGGTGCCCATGATCGGGAAGTCCCGCTGGAACTTCGCCTCCTGGCCCGGCTGGATCTCGTAACACTCGGGGGCCGGGGTCATGACGCTGGTCCAGGTCGGCGTGACCCGCTGCGTGGTCGTGCAGTTGTTGGTCATCCACACGGTCACGAACCGGAAGAAGATGACCGCGCTCTGTGCCGTGACACAGCTCGGCGCGGTGGTGGTGGCCACCGCCGCGGGGGCGGCCGGCGCGGTGGCCGCGTGGGCCTGGCCGACGCCGAGGAGGGCCGTACCGGCCAGGGCCGCCGCCGCGATGCCTGAAGCGAATTTACGCACGCTCTCATCCCATCTGTTTAGGGGCAATTGCCTCGCTTTCACTCTCACCGAGGCGGAGGCACCGCTCAACGCTGGATCAGAAACTTCGAAGCCGCCGGACCGGCGTTCAGCCGCGTCCGCAGTGCCCGCAGGTGCCGCGGCGCCGGAAGTAGTAGGCGAGGGCCGCGGCCGCCAGCGCGATGCCCCAGACGGGCCAGACCGTCTCGGGGACCGTGGCGCCCCAGTCGTCCTTCTGGTTGTCGAAGGCCCCCTGGAAGTGCAGGCGGATGTACATGACTCCGGCGATCGTCACCATGAGGGAGATCAGCCAGGCCGGCACGACCGCCAGGCTGATCGGCACCCGCTTGCCCCGCAGGCCCACCATCCAGCGCGGGAAGACCTCGCCCCAGCGCTGCACCAGGCCCAGGGTCAGCAGGGAGCCGAGGGCGCCCATGGTGGCGAGGGCCGCGCCGAAGATCCAGAGGTGGTCCGCCTTGCCCTCCTGCCACAGCTTGTCGGAGATCCCGAGCGGGTAGCCCAGGGCCCAGGCCCAGCGGGTGGAGGCGTACAGCAGCGGCACGACGACCGCGGTGTACGCGGCCTTGCGGCCCCAGCGCGCGGCGGCGGCCGGTGAGGTCCATTCGGCGCCGGCCGCGGTGCGGCCGCAGTTGCCGCAGGCGTCGGTGGTCCGGCGCTGGTAGGCGATCGCGGACACGGCCATCAGCGCCACCGAGGTCACGGCGAACAGCTGGTTGATGACGGTCCAGTTGATGGCGCTGAACTTCAGCATGAAGACGTAGGCGAGGTTCCCGAGGATGCGGAAGTCGGCCAGCGTGAAGAAGACGGCGGCCCCGGAGAGGGCGGTGGCGCCGAGCAGGACCGGGGTGGGGATCCGGCGGCGCCCGGGGAGCGCCAGCAGCAGGGCCACGCCCGCGCTGAGCAGGAACCCGGCGGCGAGCCAGGGGGCGAGCCGGGCCCGGCCCACGTGTTCGAAGGCCGAGTACTCGGGGTTGGCGTCATCGGCTCCGAAGGGGAAGCCGGATCCGCCCAGGGCCCAGTACGTCTGGGCCAGTCCGTAGGCGAGCAGCACCAGGAAGGCCGCGTACCCGATCCATCGCGGCCAGCCTGCCAGCCGGCGGCGCACGGCGCCCGGGGTGCGGGCCTGTCGCGGTAACGCCGCGCTGTCGGTCACCTGTGTCATGGTGCTGCCTCCTTGGTGTTCTGATGTCCAGCATTCCTTGCGGGGGTCCGGCGCACATCTGCCGAACGGCAGATCCGGGGCGCAGATCCGGGGCGCCGCCCGGGAGGCGGCAGCGGGAGGGCCCGGCGCCCGTCCGCGCGGTGGCGGAGGGCGCCGGGCCCGGTCGTTCCGTGGCGGCGTACGGATCAGCCGCGCGCGCCGCGGAGCCTGTCCTGGAGGGCGCGGCCGATCTCGGCGACCGGTCCGGTCTGGAGCAGCTGGCGGTGTTCGCAGTCGACTTCCACGACCTCGACGGCGCCGCTGACGTACGGGCGGAGCCGGGCCAGGGAGTGCTCCGCCTTGTCGTCGGGGTGCTCGTCGTCCTGTGTGGAGACGAAGAGCAGCACGTCGCCCTCGAAGACGTCGGGCCGGTAGTCGACGGTCAGGCCCCAGTTGTTGTTGTTGACCTCGCCGATGCGCAGGATGTGCTCGTCGTCGAAGGTCGCGAGCGCGCTGCCCTCGTCGCGCAGGACCGCCATCACCTCGTCGTGTTCCAGCGGTCCCTCCCCGAACATCCCCGGGTCGCGCCCGACGAAGTCCAGCAGGGCCAGGAGGACCTTCTGTTCGTCGGCGGCGACGTACTCGCCGCCCAGTTCCGCCGAGCTGACGGGCACCTGGTCGAGGTTGGCCAGCAGGGCGACCCGCTGGCCCTGCCGCTGGAGCTGGACGGCCACCTCGTGGGCGAGCAGGGCGCCCATCGACCAGCCGAGCAGGTGGTAGGGGCCCTCGGGCTGGACCTCGCGGATCCGTTCCACGTAGTGCTCGGCCATCTGCGGTACGGACGTGGGCAGTTCCTCCTTGCGGGCCAGGCCGCGGGCCTGGATGCCGTAGATCGGGCGGTCCCCGTCGATGTGCCGCATCAGACCGGAGTACATCCAGCTGACGCCGCCCACCGGGTGCAGGCAGAACAGCGGGGGCTCCGTTCCCCCGGTGCGCAGTGCCAGCACCACGTCGAAGGAGTCCTCCTGCTGTGAGCCCGCGTCCATCACCTCCATGAGGGTGGCCACGGTGGGGGCCTGGAAGACGGCCCGGTTGGACAGTTCGACGCCGAACACCGAGCGGATCCGGCTGGTCAGCTGGATGGAGACGATGCTGTCGCCGCCGAGTTCGAAGAAGTTGTCGTCGATGCCCACCCGGTCCAGCTTGAGCAGTTCGGCCCAGAGCCGGCAGAGCAGCTCCTCGCGCGGGGTGCGCGGTCCCCGGCCGCCGGTCGCGGGGCCGAAGTCCGGGGCGGGCAGGGCCTTGCGGTCGATCTTCCCGTTCGCGGTCACGGGGAGGCCGTCGAGGAGCACGAACGCCGACGGGACCATGTAGTCCGGCAGGCGCCGTGCGACCGCGTCCCGCAGCGCGGAGGTCCGCTCCCCGATGGTCCGTTCCCCGGCGACCGGGACGACGTACGCCACCAGCTTCTTGTTGCCGGGCTGTTCCTCCCACACGGTCAGCAGGACCCGGGAGACCTCCGGCAGGTCCTCCAGGACGGACTCGATCTCGCCGAGTTCGATGCGCAGGCCGCGGATCTTGACCTGGTGGTCGGCCCGGCCGACGAACTCGATCTCGCCCGCCGCGTTCCAGCGCACGACGTCGCCGGTCCGGTACATGCGGTCGCCCGCCGTCCCGAACGGGTCGGGCACGAAGCGCTCGGCGGTCATGCCCGGCAGTTCGACGTAGCCGCGGGCCGTGCCGGCGCCGGCGAGGTACAGCTCGCCGGGCACGCCGGACGGTACGGGGCGCAGCAGGTCGTCCAGCACGTAGGCGCGCTGGTTGTCCATCGGGCGCCCGATCGGCACGTTCCGGCCGGTCCGGTACGGGGCGCGCAGCGGGTGGCAGGTGGCGTAGACGGTGGTCTCGGTGGGCCCGTAGACGTGCACCACGGCGGTGTCCGGGCAGGCGTCCAGCACCCGCTGGAAGGCGGCCGGGGAGACCTGTTCGCCGCCGGTCCAGACCTCGGCGAGCCCGCCGAAGACGCCCGGGTCCTCCTCGGCCAGCAGGTTGAACAGGGCCGTGGTCATGAACACGGTGGTGAGGCCGTCGTCCGCGATCAGGGTGCGGAGCCCGTCCGCGTCGAGCTGGCCGGGGGGCGCCACCACGAGCCGTCCGCCGCCCAGCAGGGGCGTCCACATCTCGTACGTCGAGGCGTCGAAGGCGTACGGCGAGTGCAGCAGGACCCGCTCGTGACCGGCGGCGAAGCGCTCGTCGGCCGCGAGGGCGACGATGTTGCGGTGGGTGATGCCGATGCCCTTGGGCTTACCGGTCGACCCGGAGGTGTACATGATGTACGCCAGCTGGTCGGGGTGCGCCCGCACGTCGGGCGCGGTGGTGTCGTACCCGTCCGCCGGGCCGGATCCGTCGGCGGGGTCGACGGTCAGCACCTCGGCGTCGTGGCGGAACTCCACCCCGGCGTGCGCCCGGTCGACGAGGAGCACGCCGCAGCGGGTCTCTTCCACGATGCCCTCCAGGCGCGGCACCGGGTGGCGGGCGTCGAGCGGTACGTACGCCGCTCCCGCCTTCAGGACCGCGAGGGTGGAGACCACCAGGGCGACGGAGCGCTCCTGGAGGACCGCCACCCGGTCGCCCGGGGTGACGCCCGCCTCGATCAGCCGACGGGCCAGCGCGTTGGCGCGGGCGTCGAGTTCGGCGTGGTCGAGCCGTTCTCCGCCGCCGGTGAGGGCGACGGCGTGCGGGGTGCGGGCGGCGCGGGCCGCGAGCAGGGCGGGGACGGTGTGCTGCGGGAGGTCCCGCGCGGTGTCGTTGACCTCGCGCAGGAAGGCTTCCTCCCGCGGGCCGAGCAGGCCGATCGCGCCGATGGGGGTGCCGGGTTCGGCGACCGCCCCTGCCAGCAGCCGCACCAGCCGGTCGGCGAAGGCCTCGGCGGTGGCGCGGTCGAACAGGGCGGTGCTGTACTCCAGCCGGCCGCCCAGGACGGGCGTCCCGTCGGGCAGTTGGTCCTCGCCGAAGGCGAAGGAGAGGTCGAATTTGGCGACCTCCGCCTCCGTCGGCTGCGGCGCCAGGGTGAGGCCCGGCAGTTCCAGGTCCGCCTCCTCGTTGTTCTCCAGGCTGATCGCGACCTGGAAGAGCGGGTTGCGGGACAGGGTCCGTACCGGGTTCAGCTCCTCCACCAGCCGTTCGAAGGGCACGTCCTGGTGGGAGAAGGCCGCCAGGTCGGCCGCCTTGACGCGTTCCACCAGCTCCCGGAAGGCCGGGTCGCCGGACAGGTCGGTGCGCAGGACCAGCGTGTTGACGAAGAAGCCGACGAGTTCTTCGAGGGCTTCGTCGCCGCGGCCCGCGACCACGGTGCCGAGCGGGATGTCGGTGCCGGCGCCGAGGCGGTGCAGCAGGGCCGCGACGGCGGCGTGCAGCACCATGAACAGGCTGGCGCCGCTCTCGGCGGCCAGCCGGTGCACCCCCCGCGCGAGCTCCGCCGGGACCGTGAGCGGCACGTGTCCGCCCGCGGTGCCCGCCTCCGCGGCGCGCGGCCGGTCGAACGGCAGCTCCAGCTCCTCCGGGAGCCCGGCGAGGGCCGTGCGCCAGTGGCCGAGCTGGCGCCCGAAGGGGCTGTCCGGGTCGTGCTCGTCGCCGAGGCTGCGCTGCTGCCACAGCGCGTAGTCGGCGTACTGGACCGGCAGCGGGGTGAACTCGGGTGCCCGGCCCGCCCTGCGGGCGGCGTAGGCGGCCCCCAGGTCGCGGGCCAGCGGGGCCAGCGAGGAGCCGTCACCGGCGATGTGGTGCAGGACGAGCGCCAGCACGTGCTCGCGGGGCGCCAGCCGCAGCAGGCGGGCGCGCAGCGGGAGGTCCGCCGTCAGGTCGAAGTCCGTCGCCGCCAGCGCGCGCAGCTCGCCGTCCAGTGCGGCCTCCGTCACCTCTTGGATGTCGAGGGTGAAGGCGCTGGCGTCGGTGGCGAGGATCCGCTGGCGCGGCACGCCCGCCTCGGCGGGGAAGACCGTGCGCAGGCTCTCGTGGCGGGCCACGACGTCGGCGAGGGCCTCCCGCATCGCCTCCGCGTCCAGTTCACCGAGCAGCCGCACGGCGAGCTGGATGTTGTACGAACCGGTGGTGTCCTCCACCGAGTCGATGAACCACAGCCTGCGCTGGGCGTGGGACAGCGGGATCACCTCCGGCCGTTCGACCGGTGCCAGGCGCAGGCGGGCCGCGTCGGCGCCGGTGAGCCGGGCCGCGAGGGCCGCCACCGAGGGCGCCTCGAAGACGGCGCGCACGGGCACTTCGGCCCCGAAGGCACTGCGGATCCGGTTGACGAGCCGGGTCGCGAGCAGCGAGTGGCCGCCGAGGTCGAAGAAGCTGTCGTCGATGCCGATCTCGGCCACGCCGAGGACATCGGCGTACAGGGCGCACAGCGCGGTCTCCCGTTCGTCGCGCGGGGCGCGCCGTGCCGCGGTGCTCCCGTACTCGGGGGCGGGCAGGGCCTTGCGGTCGGTCTTCCCGTTGGCGGTGAGCGGCAGGCTGTCGACGGCGACCAGGGCCGAGGGCACCATGTAGTCCGGCAGTTCGCCGCTCAGGTACTCCTTGAGCGCGCCGGTGTCCACACCGTCGGCTCCGGTTCCGGTGCCGACCACGTATCCGACGAGGCGCTTGTCGCCGGGCCGGTCCTCGCGCACGACCACCGCGGCCTGGGCGACCTCCGGGTGGCGCGCGAGGCGTTCCTCGATCTCGCCCGGTTCGATGCGGAAGCCGCGCAGCTTGATCTGTTCGTCGGCCCTTCCGACGAACTCCACGACGCCCTCGGCGGTCCAGCGGGCCAGGTCACCGGTGCGGTACATCCGGGCTCCCGCGGGGCCGAACGGGTCGGCCACGAACCGTTCGGCGGTGAGCGCGGGGCGGCCCGTGTAGCCGCGGGCGAGTCCGGCGCCGCCGATGTACAGCTCGCCCGCGACCGAGACCGGGGCGGGGCGCAGCGCGCCGTCCAGGACGTACACCCGCATGTTGTCGAGCGGCCGTCCGACGGGGATGTGGGCCGGTACGGGCTCGTCGGCGGCGATGACGTGGCCGAGGGCGAAGGTGGTGGTCTCGGTCGGCCCGTAGCCGTCGGCCACGACGGTGGCGGGGCAGGCCTCGCGGATCCGGCGGACCGCGGCGGCGGGCACCACGTCACCGCCGGTCCACACCTCGCGGACGCCGGCCAGGCTGCCCGGCGCCTCGTCGGCGACCAGCCGGAACAGTCCGGCGGTGAGCCACAGGCCGGTCACCTCGTGCTCGGCGAGCACCCGCTCCAGGCCCGCGACGTCGAGTTCGCGGGGCGGGGCGACGACCACGCATCCGCCGGTGAGCAGCGGGACCCACACCTCGTAGGTGGAGGCGTCGAAGGCCATCGGGGAGTGCATGAGGACCCGTTGGTGGGCCTCGCCCTCCCAGCGGCGGTCGAAGGCCAGCTCGGCCACGTCCCGCTGGGTGATCTCCACGCCCTTGGGCAGTCCGGTGGAGCCGGACGTGTACATGATGTAGGCGAGCTGGTCCGGGTGGACGGCCGCCCGCGGCGCGGCGGCCGGAGCCTCCTCGGCCGGGGCGTCCTCGTCCGCGTGCAGGACGTGGACGCCGAGTTCCGCGGCGCGCGCGGCCAGGGCCCGGTCGGTGACGACGACGGGCGCGCCCGTGTCGTCCATGACGTGCCGCAGCCGGGTCACCGGGTCGGTGTCGCGCAGCGGCACGTACGCGCCGCCCGCCTTGAGGACGGCCAGCAGCGCGACGGGGACGTCGGCGGAGCGTTCCATCAGCACGGCGACGGGGGTCTCCGCGCCCACTCCGAGCGCGGCGAGCCGGCCGGCGAGGCGGTCGGAGCGCTCGTCGAGGCCGCGGTAGTCGACGCGTTCGCCGCCGGAGACGACGGCCGGGGCGTCGGGCGTCCGGGCGGCCTGGGCCCGGAACAGCTCGGGGATGCCCGCCGACGGCACGGCGCGGGCCGTGTCGTTCCACTCGACGAGCAGGGTGTGGCGCTCGGCGGCGGACAGCGGGTCGAGGGAGTCGACGAGCTGCCCGGGGTCGGCGGCGAACCGTTCCAGGACCGTGCGCAGCCGCTCGGCCAGGGCCGCGGCCGTCTCGTCGTCGAACAGGTCGGCGCGGTAGTCGATCTTGAGGGTGATCAGCCGTCCGTTGTCCGTGGCGCCGAGCGCCAGCGGGTAGTGGGTGCCGTCCTGGATCTGGGCGTCGACGATGCCGAGGCCCTGCGCGGTGTCCTCCAGGTTCTCCGCGTCGACGGGGTAGTTGCTGAATTCGGTGGACGTGTCGAAGAGCGCCCCGGTGCCCGCGATCCGCTGGATGTCGGTCAGGCCGAGGTACTTGTGGGGCAGCAGGTCGTACTGCTGCTCCTGGAGCCGGGTGAAGAGCGCCAGCAGCGAGTCCCCGCGCTCGACGCGCACCCGCACGGGCAGCGTGTTGATGAAGAGGCCCACCATGGACTCCACGCCGGGGAGTTCGGCCGGGCGGCCGTTCACCGTCTCCCCGAAGAGCACGTCGTCGCGCCCGGTGAGCCCGCAGAGCAGCAGCCCCCAGGCGCCCTGGATCACGGTGTTCTTGGTGAGTCCGTGGCGGCGCGCCTGCGCGGTGAGGGCGGCCGTCGTCGCGGCGGGCACCTCCACCTCCAGTACCCGGGGGCGCATCGGTGCGCGGGCCGGGTCGGCCGGAGCGACGAGGGTGGGCTCGTCGACCCCGTCGAGCACCGTGCGCCAGGCCTCCTCGGCGGCGGCGCGGTCCTGGCCCGCGAGCCAGGCCAGGTACTCCTTGTACGGGGTGACGCGCGGCAGGCCGGAGTCGTCGCCGCCGGTGCGGTAGAGCTCGAAGAGCTCCGCCGACAGGACGGGTCCCGACCAGCCGTCGAACAGGATGTGGTGGTTGGCCAGCATCAGGCGGTGTGCCGCCTCGCCCGTCTTGACCAGCGTGAAGCGCAGCAGCGGCGCCCGGCGCGGGTCGAAGCGCTCGGCCAGGGCCGCGGCCGTCAGCCGGTCCAGCTCCCGGTCGAGTTCGGCCCCGTCCAGCGCGCTCGCGTCCACCTCGTGCCAGGGCAGTTCCACCTCGCGGGGGATCACCTGGAGCGACTGGCCGGAGGCACCGGGCCGGAAGGCGGCCCGCAGGTTGTCGTGGCGGCGGAGCAGGGCCGCGGCCGCCTCGCGCAGCGTCCCGGCGTCCAGCTCTCCGCGCAGGTCGAAGGCGAGGAGCGTGGTGTAGATGTCGGCGCCGCGCTCGTCGTAGAGGGCGTGGAAGAGCAGGCCCTCCTGGAGCGGGGAGAGCGGCAGCACGTCGGAGATCCCGCTCTGCCCGGATTCCAGCCGGTCGATCTCGTCCTGTCCGAGCGTGACGAGGGTGAGGTCGGAGGGGCTGAGCCCGCCTGCCGACCGCGTGCCCTCGGCGTGCAGGACGATCGCCTCCAGGGCCCGGAACCAGGTCTCGGCGAGTGCGCGGACGTCCTCGTCGGAGAACAGTTCCTGGGCCCAGATCCAGTTCGCGACGAGGTGCGGACCGTCGGGGTGGGTGACGGCCGTCGCGGTGAGGTCCATCGCGTGCGGCAGCGCCATCGCCGCCTCGGCCACGCCCGAGAGGTCGTGGTTGACCTCCGGCCGCCCGGTGGGGGCGGCCCCTTCGGCGGTGCCGAGCCGGCCCAGGTAGTTGAAGCCGATCTGGGGCTGCGGGTAGCGCCCCAGGACCTGCGCGGTCTGCGGGTTGAGGTGGCGCAGCAGGCCGAAGCCGATGCCGTTGTCGGGCAGGACCCGCAGCTGCTCCTTGATCCGCTTGACCGCCCGGCCGACGCCCGCGCCGCCCGCCCACAGCTCGTCGGAGGGGGTTTCGCCGGGGGTCAGCCGCAGCGGGTAGAGGCTGGTGAACCAGCCGACGGTACGGGAGAGGTCCACGCCGTCGGCGATCTCCTCGCGGCCGTGTCCCTCCAGGTCGATCAGGACGTCGGTGCCCTCGCCGCGTCCGGTCCGCTCCCGCCAGTCGATGACGGCCAGGGCGAGCGCGGTGAGCAGGACGTCGTTGATCCCGGCGTTGAACAGTGCGGGGATCCGGCCCAGCAGGGGCTGGGTCAGGTGGGCGGGCAGGTTCAGGCTGAGCGAGGCGGCCGAGCCGAAGGTGTCCCGGGTGGGGTCCAGCGGCAGGTTGGTCAGCAGCGGGTCCGGGCCGTCGAGGATCCCCCGCCACAGGGCGAGTTCCCGCATCCGTTCCGGTGCGCCGGCCAGCTCGGTCAGCTGCTGCGACCAGCGGCGGAAGGAGGTGCCGACCGGTTCCAGCAGCACCGGGCGGCCCGCCGTCAGTGCCTCGAAGGCGGCTTCCAGGTCGGGCAGCAGGATCCGCCAGGACACTCCGTCGACGACCAGGTGGTGCGCCACGACGGTGAGCCGGCCCGGGGCGTCGCCGCCCGCGTCGAACCAGACGCACTCGACCATCGCCCCGGCCGCGGGATCCAGCCGGCCCTGGGCGTCGGTGATCTCCCGGGCCGCGCGGGCGTCGAGTTCCGCCTCCGTCAGCCCGGAGGCGATCAGGGCGGCCGCGTCCACGCGGTGCACGTGGTCCGCGGCGCGCACCGTGCCGGCCGGGGCGGTCTCCAGCGACCAGCCGAAGTCGTCCCCGATCCGGGACAGGGTCATCCGCAGGGCGTCGTGGTGGTCGAGGACCGCCTGGAGCGCCGCGTGCACCAGGGCGCTGTCGGCGCCCGCGGGGACCGGGAGGGACATGGTCTGGTTGAACTGGTCGACGGCTCCGCCGCGTTCGCGGATCCAGTGGATGATCGGCGTCAGCGGGACGTCGCCGACCCCGTCGCCCGCCACGGGGGCGGGGAGGTCGGCGGGGGCCTCGGCCGCCGCGCCGACGGCGGCCGCGAGGGCCTCCGGGGTGCGGTGGAGGAACACGTCGCGCGGGGTGAACCGCAGCCCCGCCGCGCGCGCCTTGCCGACGAGCTGGATGGAGCTGATGCTGTCGCCGCCCGCGGCGAAGAAGCCCGTACCGACATCGGCCCGCTCCAGTCCGAGGACCTCCGCGAACAGCGCGCAGAGCGTCGCCTCGGTGGCGTCGCGGGGCTCCCTGGACGGCTCGCCGCCGCCGGTGAACTCCGGCTCGGGCAGCGCCTTGCGGTCCAGTTTGCCGTTGACGGTCAGGGGCAGCGATTCCAGCGGGACGAACAGCGCCGGGACCATGTGCTGCGGGAGGGTCCGCGCGACATGGGCGGTGAGCGATTCCGCGTCCGGCGCGGCGCCGGACACCGGGACCACGTAGGCCACCAGGCGCTTGGTCCCCTGCGCCTCGTGCGCCACCACCACGGCCCGGTCGACGTCGGGGTGGCGGGTCAGGGCCGTCTGGATCTCGCCGAGTTCGATGCGCACGCCGCGGATCTTGACCTGCTGGTCGTCGCGTCCGACGAAGTCGAGCACGCCGTCGGCCCGCCTGCGCACGACGTCCCCGGTGCGGTACATCCGCTCGCCGGGGGCCCCGAAGGGGTCGGCGACGAAACGCTCCGAGGTGAGCGGGGCGCGGCCCAGGTACCCGCGGGCCAGGGAGACGCCCGCCAGGTACAGCTCGCCGGAGACGCCCGGCGGGACGAGCCGCAGGGAGGCGTCGAGCACGTACGCCCGGGTCCCCTGGATCGGCGCGCCGATGGGCGGGAGTCCGTCGGCGGCCGAGAGCGGCGCGCTCAGCGTGGTGGCGACCGTGGCCTCGGTGGGGCCGTAGGCGACGACCATCCGGCGGCCCGGGCTCCAGCGCTCGACGAGCGCGGCGGAGACCGCGTCGCCGCCGACGACCAGGCTGCGCACTCCGGGCACCGCGTCGGGGGACACAGTGGCCAGCGCGGCGGGCTGGATCTGCAGGTGCGTCACGGCGCGTCCGGCGAGCACCTCGGCCAGCGGGTCGCCGGCCAGCGGGCCCGGCTCGGGCACCACGAGGGTGGCGCCCGCCAGGAGCGTCATGCACAGCTCCATCACCGACGCGTCGAAGCTCGGGGACGCGTACTGGAGCACCCGGCTGTCCGGCGTCACGTCGAAGCGCTCGCGCTCCGCCGCGGCGAAGGCGGCGAGGCCGCGGTGCGTGACCACGACGCCCTTGGGCACACCGGTGGATCCGGAGGTGTAGATGACGTAGGCGGGGCTGTCGACGGACAGCGGGGAGGTGCGGTCCGCGTCGGTGGGCGCGGTGTCCGCCAGCCCGGCGAGGCGCGCCGTGACCGCCTCGTCGTCGAGGACGGTCACCGGGGCGTCCAGCCCCCGCGGCACCGCGCCGCGGTGGGCGGCCGTCGTGAGGACCGCGCTCGGCGCGGCGTCCGCCAGCATGAAGGCGATCCGGTCCGCCGGGTACTCGGGGTCGACGGGCAGGTAGGCGGCGCCCGTCTTGAGCACGGCGAGCTGCGCGCACACGGAGTCCACGGACCGGCCCAGGACGAGGGCCACGGTCCGCTCCGGTCCGGCCCCCTGGCCGATCAGCAGGTGGGCCAGCCGGTTCGCCCGCGCGTCGAGCCCGGCGTAGTCGAGCGTGCCATGGGGGCCGGCGTCCACGGCCGGCGCCCCGGGGTGCGCCGCGACCCGCGCCGCGAGGAGGTCGGGGAAGGTGGCGGGCACGGCCGGGCCGCCGGGGGCGGAGCCGCTCGCGACCATCAGCGCGCGTTCCGCGACGGAGACCAGCGCGGCGCCGGCGAGGGGCCGTGCGGGGTCCTCGGCGAAGTCTTCGAGCAGGCGCAGCACGCGGTCGGCGATGGCCGCCACGTCCGCCCGCCCGAACAGGTCGGGGCGGTACTGCCAGTGCAGGGCCATCTCGCTGCCGCGCTGCATCACGCCCAGGGCCAGCGGATAGTGCATGGAGTCGTGCACCTGGGCGTCGACCACGCCCAGTTCCTGCGCGGAGTCCTCCAGGCTCTCGATGTCGACGGGGTAGTTCTCGAACACGAGGACCGTGTCGAAGAGTTCGCCCGTCCCGGTGAGGCGCTGTACGTCGGCCAGTCCCAGGTGCTGGTGGGCGAGGAGGCCCGCCTGCTGGGTCTGTACCCGGGTCATCAGGGACAGCAGGGAGTCGTCGCGCAGGGTGCGGACGCGGACCGGGAGGGTGTTGATGAACAGGCCCAGCATCTTCTCGACGCCCGGCAGCTCCGGCGGGCGGCCGGAGACCGTCGCGCCGAAGACGGCGTCCTCGCGCGCGGTCAGGGCGCCGAGCACCACGCCCCACGCGGACTGCACCACGGTGTTGACGGTGAGCCCGTGCTCCCGGGCCCGGGAGACGAGCGTCCCGGTCAGCGCCTCGGGCAGTTCCACGGAGAGCTTCTCCGGGGCGAGCGGGTCGCGGCCCTGGCCCGCGGGGGCGATCAGCGTCGGCTCGTCGACCCCGGCGAGCGCGGACCGCCAGGCCTCCAGCGACGCCTCGCGGTCCTGGGCGGCCAGCCACACCAGGTAGTCCTTGTACGGGACGACCGGGGGCAGGGACGCGTCGTCGCCGCCCTTGCCGTACAGCTCGAAGAGTTCACCGGCCAGCAGCGGCATGGACCAGCCGTCCAGCGCGATGTGGTGCACGGTGAGGACGAACCGGTGGCGCCGCTCCGCGAGCCGCACCAGGGTGCAGCGCACCAGCGGGGGCGACTCCAGGTCGAAGCGGGTGCTCCGGTCCTCGGCGAGCAGCCGGGCGAGCGCCTCGTCCTGGGCGTCCCCGGCCAGGTGGCCGAGGTCGGTTTCGGTCCAGGGCAGTTCGGCGTCCCGGGGCACGACCTGGAGGGGCGGGCCCGCGGCGCCCGTGACGAAGTAGGCGCGCAGGTTGTCGTGGCGGCGCAGCAGGGTGCGCGCCGAGCGGTGCAGGACCTCCGGGTCCAGGGGGCCGTCCAGGGCGAGGGCCGACTGGATGGTGTAGACGTCCGCGACGCCCTCGTCGTACAGGCCGTGGAAGTGCAGGCCCTGCTGGAGCGGGGAGAGCGACAGGACGTCCGCCGCGCCCGCCGGGTGCCGCTCCAGGCGGAGGATCTCCTCCTGGGAGACCTCCACCAGGGGCAGGTCCGAGGGGGTGAGGCCACCGGCGCCGGGCCGCTCGGCGTGCGCCGCCAGGGCCTCCAGGGCGGTGAACCACAGGGCGGCGATCTCCCGGACCTCGTCCTCGGCGAGGAGTTCGCCGGACCAGGTCCAGGAGGCGACGAGGCGCTGCCCCTCGGGGTGCTCCACGGCCGCCGCGTTCAGTTCCAGGGTGTACGCCAGCGGCATCGCCCCGTCGGCGGCGCCCGTCAGGTCGCGGACCCGTACGGTGTCGGCGCGGGCGGCGTCCTCGGCGTCGGCCCGGCCCAGCCGGCCCAGGTAGTTGAAGCCGATCTGCGGTTCGGCGTACCGGGCCAGTTCCGGGCCGGTCTGCGGGTTGAGGTGGCGCAGCAGGCCGTAGCCGATGCCCTTGTCGGGGACGGCCCGCAGCTGCTCCTTGACCGCCTTGAACGCGGCGCCGAGGGCCGGGCCGCCGGACCACAGTTCGTCCTGCGGCGCCGTGCCGGGGTCGACCGCGACGGGGTACAGGCTGGTGAACCAGCCGACGGTGCGGGACAGGTCGAGTCCCTCGGCGATCTCCTCGCGGCCGTGGCCTTCCAGGCCGACGAGGACCGCGGAGCCCTCGCCGCGTCCGCGCGCGCGCCGCCACCGGGCCACCGCCAGGGCGAGCGCCGTCAGCATCGCCTCGTCGGGACCGGCCTTGAACAGGGCCGGGACCCGGCCCAGCAGTGCCGCGGTCGCCGGGGCGGGCAGGGTCACGGACAGCTGCCGTCCCACGCCCACCACGTCACGGGCGGGGTCGGTGCGGCGGTCGGCGAGCAGCGGGTCGTCGGTGGCCAGCACCGCACGCCACAGCTCCAGTTCACCGGCGCGGGTCTCGGAGCGGGCCTCCTCGGCCAGCTGCCGCGACCAGCGGCGGAAGGAGGTGCCGACCGGGTCGAGCCGTATCTCCTCACCGGCCAGGAGCGCGGCGAAGGCGGCTTCCAGGTCGGGCAGCAGGATGCGCCAGGAGACGCCGTCGACGGCCAGGTGGTGGACGACCAGGGCGAGGCGGCCCTCGGTGTCCGCTCCGGCGTCGGACCAGACGGCCTGGAGCATCCGGCCCTCGGCGGGTGCGAGCCGCTCCATGGCCGCCCGGACCTGCGCGGCCGACGCGTCGTCGTCGCCGGGTTCGGCGCGCCGGACGCAGTCCTGCGCCAGGACCGCGCCGGGGGCGGCGATGTCCAGCTCCCAGCCCCGGGGGCCGTCGGTCAGCCGCAGCCGCAGCGCGTCGTGCCGGTCGAGGAGGGCCTGTACGGCGGCGCGGACCCGGTCCTCGTCGAGGCCGGCCGGTACGGGGACGGTCATGGTCTGGTTGAAGCGGTCGACGGGACCGCCCTGGGCCTGCTGCCAGTGCATGATCGGGGTGAGTGGCACCGGTCCGGTGCCGTCGTCGGCGACGGCGGGCGCCGGGCGTCCGGCGTCGGCGAGCGCGGCGAGCCGGGCCACGGTCTTGTGCTCGAAGATCTCCCGCAGGCTCAGCGCGATGCCCGCCTTGCGGGCGCGGTGCGCGAGCTGGATGGAGCTGATGGAGTCGCCGCCGCGCTCGAAGAAGCTGTCGTGGACGGAGACGTCACTGACGCCGAGCACCTCGGCGAACAGCCGGACCAGCAGGGCCTCGCGCTCGCCCTCGGGCGCGCCGGATCCGGCGGCGTCCGGGGCGGGCGACGCGTCCGCGGCCGCCGGGGCGGGTGCGGCGGGCCCGGACAGGACCAGGCGGCGGCGGTCGGCGGCGGTGAAGAGCGTGACGGAGCCGACGCGCTGCCCGGGATCGGCCGCGAAGGCCGCGAGGACGCCCAGGAGCCGGTCGAGGATCTCGCGCCCGGCGCCCGCGGCGAAGAGGTCGGTGCGGTGGTCGAGGCGGACCGTCATCCGCTCGCCGCGCACGGTGCCTTCCAGGTTGAGGGCGTAATGCGTGGCGTCCACGGTGGAGGCCGCGACGGCGCCGATCCCTTCGGCGGAGTCCTGGAGGGTGTCCGTGTCGATCGGGTAGTTCGCGAAGATCGTGATGGCGTCGAACAGCGGTCCGCTGCCGATCAGCTGCTGGATCTCGGCGAGCCCGAGGTGCTTGTGGGCGAGCAGGTCGGCCTGCTGGTCCTGGAGGCCCCGGACCTGGTCGCCGAGCGTCAGCGCGGCGTCGATCCGCAGCCGCACGGGCAGGGTGTTGATGAAGAGGCCGACCATCTTCTCGACGCCGGACAGCTCCGGGGGACGGCCGGAGACCGTCTCGCCGAAGACCACGTCGTCGCGGCCGGTCAGCGCGCCGAGCACGATGCCCCAGGCCGTCTGGACCACGCTGTTGAGGGTCAGTCCGAGGGACCGGGCCCGCTCGATCAGCGCGGCCGACAGCTGCGCGGGGACCTCTTCGATCAGCGTCTCGGGCAGCCCGGCCGTGGCGCCGCCGCCGGCCACGAGGGTCGGCTCCGTGTCCGCCAGGGCCCGCTTCCAGGCCAGCTCGGCCTCGGCGCGGTCCTGCCGGCCCAGCCAGCCGAGGTAGTCCTTGTACGGGATGACCGGGGGCAGCTGCGCGGTGTCGCCGCCGTTGTTGTAGAGCGCCATCAGCTCGCCGAGGACCAGCGGCATGGACCAGCCGTCGAGCAGGATGTGGTGGGCGGTGAAGACGAAGCGGTACTCCTGCGCACCGACCTTGACCAGCGTGAACCGCAGCGGCGGGCGGGACAGGTCGAAGGCGCGGGTCCGGTCGGCGTCGAGCAGCCGCTGGAGTTCGCCCGCGCGCTCGCCCGGTTCCAGGGCGCTGATGTCGGTCTCGGACCAGTCGGGCTCCGCGTCACGGAGGATGACCTGGACCGGCTCGCCCGAGGCGCGGTTGCGGAACGAGGCCCGGAGGTTCTCGTGCCGGCGCAGTACGCCCGTCACGGCGCCCCGCAGCGCGCTCACGTCGAGATCGCGCCGCAGGTCGAGCGCCATCTGGATGACGTACACGTCCGCGCCCCGGTCCTCGTAGAGGGCATGGAAGAGCATGCCCTTCTGGAGGGGGGACAGCGGCCAGATGTCGACGAATCCAGCCTTCGTCACTTTGCTGTTTCCTTTCATCAGCTCAGATCACTTTCGAATTCATCGATCTCGTCCTGCGACAGGTCGAGCAGGGACAGGTCGGACGGGGTGAGGCCACCGGCCTCGGGGCGTTCCGCGAACTCGGTCAGGTCCGCCAGCGCCCGGAACCACAGGTCGGCGAGCCCGCGGATCTCCGGCTCGTCGAAGAGTTCGCCGGGCCAGGACCAGATGGCCACCAGCCGTACGCCGTCGGGCCGGTCCTGCGCCACGGCGCTGAGGCCGACGGCGTGGGCCAGCGGCCGGGCGTCGCCGCCGCCGCTGCCGAGGGTCTCGGTCGCCTCGGGCGGCGCCGCCCAGTCCGCGGAGCGGGTGGCGGCCTCGTCCACGGCACCGAACCGGCCGAGGTAGTTGAAGCCGATCTGCGGCTCGGCGTACCCGGCGAGTTCCCGGCCGGTCTCCGCGTTGAGGTGGCGCAGCAGGCCGTAGCCGATCCCCTTGTCCGGGACGGCGCGCAGCTGCTCCTTGACCCGCTTCAGCGCGGTGCCCAAATCGGGGGACGCCGCAGTGGTTGCCGTGCCCGGGTCGACGGCCACCGGGTAGATGCTGGTGAACCAGCCCACCGTGCGGGACAGGTCCACCCCGTCGGCTATCTCCTCCCGGCCGTGGCCCTCCAGGCCCACCAGCACCGCGGAGCCTGCGTCTGCGGCGGCGCGGTCCGTGCGCCAGCGGGCGACCGCCAGGGCCAGCCCGGTCAGCAGCACCTCGTCGACGGCCGCGTTGAACACCGCGGGCACCCGTCCGAGGAGGGGTCCGGCCACCGCGTCGGGCAGGGTCACGGTCAGCTGGCGGGCCGTGGCGACGACGTCGCGGGCGGGGTCGAGGGGCCGGTGCGACAGGAGCGGGTCCCCGGTGGCGAGGACCGTCCTCCACAGCTCCAGCTCCCCGGTCCGCGCCGGGGTGAGCGCCTGCTCCGCCAGGACGGAGGACCAGCGCCGGAAGGAGGTCCCGACGGGTTCGAGCCGGGGTTCTCGGCCCTCCGCCAGCGCCTCCCACGCGTGCTTCAGGTCTTCCTGGAGCACGCGCCAGGACACGCCGTCCACGGCGAGGTGGTGGACCAGTACGAGCAGCCGCCCCGGCCGGTCGGGGCCCGCGTCGAACCAGACCGCGCGGATCATGGCGCCGTCGGCGGGCGAGAGTTCGTCCTGCACGCGGGTCTGCGTCCCGGCGACCACACCGATCAGGTCCCGCTGCGCCACGTCCGCGATGTCGCTGCGGCTCAGCAGCGCGGCCGCGTCGACGGCGCCCCGGGGGGCGACGACCAGGCGCCGGCCGTCGGGGCCGGAGACGATCCGCGAGCGCAGGGTGTCGTGGTGGTCGACGACGGCCTGGAGGGTGGCCGCGAGCCGCTCCCGCGTGCAGTCCGCGGGCAGTTGGAGGAGGGCCGCCTGGTGGACGGCGTCCGTCGGGCCGCCCCGCTCGTACAGGTCGAGCATGACCGGGGTGAGGGCGAGTTCGCCGATGGCGTCCTCGGGGGCCTCGGCGGTCCGCTGCTCGTCCGTCCTGGCGATCCGGGCGAGTGCCCGGACCGTCTTGTGCTTGAAGACGTCCCGCAGGCTGATCAGCAGCCCCGCCTTGCGGGCCCGGCCCGCGAGCTGGATGGAGACGATGCTGTCGCCGCCCAGTTCGAAGAAGTCGTCGTCGGGACCGACCCCGGGAGCGCCGAGGAGTTCGGCGAAGAGCCCGGCCAGCACGGCCTCGCGGGAGGCGGTGTCCGCCGCCCCGCCGTCGGCGGCCGGTTCTCCGGCCGGGGCCGCGGGAGCGTCCCCGCCCGCCGTCGGCGCCAGGCGGGCGCGGATCCCCGCCCACCACGCGGTCAGCGGATCCCCGTCCGCCGGGGCCGGTGCGCGCAGGCCGCCCGCGAGGGCTTCCAGCACCTCACGCAGACCCTGTGCGACGGTCTCGGCCTCGGCCTTGGTGATCAGGTCGGGGCGGTAGCCCAGTCCGCAGTGCAGCTGGTCGCCGGAGAGTCCCGCGTCCAGGGTGAGCGGGTAGTGGGTCGCGTCGTTCATCTCCAGGTCGACGGCGCGGACCTGGTCGCAGGCGCCGCCGAACCCGGCCCCGTCGGCCGGGATGTTCTGGAACACGAGCAGGGTGTCGAAGAGTTCGCCCTTGCCCACGATCCGCTGGAGGTCGACGAGCCGGATGTGCTGGTGCGCCGTCAGGTCGACCTGCTGGTTCCACAGGCGGGAGAGCAGGACGTCGGCCCGCTCGCCGGGCCGGTGGGCGACGCGTACGGGGACGGTGTTGATGAACAGGCCCACCATCCGCTCGATGCCGGGGACCTCCGGCGGCCTGCCGGAGACGGTGGCGCCGAACACCACGTCGTCGTGG
This sequence comes from Streptomyces sp. NBC_00536, assembly GCF_036346295.1. Lineage (NCBI taxonomy): Bacteria > Bacillati > Actinomycetota > Actinomycetes > Kitasatosporales > Streptomycetaceae > Streptomyces > Streptomyces sp. NBC_00536. The sequence continues at coordinate 2,915,862 of NZ_CP107819.1, forward strand.
CCGGTGAGCCGGGAGAGCAGCAGCCCCCAGGCGGCCTGGACGACCGTGTTCATGGTGGTCCCGTGGCGGCCCGCAAGTGCGGTGAGCCCGGCCACCAGCTCGCCGCCGAAGGTGACGGAGAGCTTCTCGGTGGCGACCGCGGCCCGGTCCGGGTCCGCGTGCACCAGCAGCGTGGGCTCGACCGACTCGTCGAGGACCGTCCGCCAGGCCCGCTCGGAGGCCGCCCGGTCCTGCCGGCCGACCCAGCCCAGGTAGCCCGCGTACGGACGGGCCTCGGGCAGCCCCGCCGGGTCGCCCCCGGAGGCGTACAGCCGCATCAGCTCGTCCAGCAGGACCGGCGTGGACCAGCCGTCCAGCAGGATGTGGTGGAACGTCAGCACGAGGCGGGCCCGGCCGCCGCCGAGGCGGAGCAGGGTGCAGCGCAGCAGCGGGGGCCGGGTGGCGTCGAAGCGCTCCGACCGCGCCTCCCGCATCACACGGGCGATCTCGGCGGTCCGCTCCCCGTCGGCCAGGCCGCCGAGGTCGCGCTCGGTCCAGGGGACCTCCACCCCGGCCGGGATGAACTGGACGGGCTGGGAGAGGCCCTCGTACGCGAATCCCGCGCGGAGGTTGGCGTGGCGGGCCAGCAGCGCCCGGACGGCCGTGCGCAGCACGTCGGTGCGGGGGTCGCCCTCCAGGTCCAGCCCGAACTGGACCGTGTAGACGTCCGGGTCGCGCTGGTCGTACAGCGAGTGGAAGAGGAGCCCTTCCTGGAGCGGTGCCAGGGGGAGCACGTCGGCCAGCGAACGGCCGTCCCGCTCCAGGAGGTCGATGTCGCGCTGCTCCAGGCGGACCAGCGGGAAGTCGGAGGGCGAGCGGCCCCCGGAGCGGCCGGCGTCGGCGAGGAGCACGCGCAGCGCGCGCTGCCAGGCCGCGGCCAGTTCGGGCACGTCCACCGCGTCGAACAGGGCGTCGGGCCAGGCCCAGCGGGCCGTGAGCCGGGGCTCGTCCCCGTCCTCGTACACCCAGACGTCCACGTCGAGCGGGTGCGTCACCGGCATGTCCGGGTCCTCGCCCGCCGCCGCCAGGACGGCACCCGCCGCGCCGAACGGCGCGGTGCCGTCCGCGAGGGGTGCGTCGAAGCGGCCGTGGTAGGCGAAGCGGACCTGCGGCGCGGCGAGGGCCGCGAGCAGGGGCACCGTCTGCGGGTTGAGGTGGCGCAGCAGGCCGTGGCCCGCTCCGCCGCCGGGCAGGGCGGCGAGCTGCTCCTTGACCTGCTTGACCAGGGCGCCCACGTCGGCTCCGTGCTCGCTTCCGCCCAGCCGTACGGGCCGGGAGGAGGTGAGGCGGCCCACGGTGCGGGCGAGGGCGGCGGCGGGCCCGTGTCCGCGGCCGTCGTCCTCCAGGCCGACCAGTACCCCGTTGCCGCCTTCGCGGCCGCGGCAGGCCCGCCATTCCTCGACGGCGGCCGTGAACGCGCCGAGCAGGACCTCCGTGATTCCGGTGGCGAAGGCCTCGGGAACCGCGGCGAGCAGGGCCCGGGACTCCAGCGCCGAGAAGGAGACCTCCAGTCGGCGGACGGTGCCCTCGGTGTCACGGCGGGCGTCGGGGGTGTGCGGGGTGAGCGGAGCCGTGCCCGCGCCGAGGATCTCGTGCCAGACGGGGAGTTCGTCGATCAGCTCCGGGGCGGCCGCCGCGGCGGCCGTCTCCTCGGCCCACGCCTTGTACGTGGTGCCCACGGGCGGCAGCTGCGGGGAGCCGCCGGCCGTCACCGCGGCCCACGCCGTGCGCAGGTCGTCGGTGAGGACCCGCCAGGAGGCCGGGTCGGCGGCCAGGGTGTGCGCCGCGAGCAGCAGCCGGTGTGCGCCACCGGGGCCGCCGTCGAACCAGACGGCCCGGAACACGGCGCCGTCCTCGGGTGCGACGGTGGAGCGGACCGATTCCGTGTGCGCGGTGAGAAGGGCGGCCAGCGCGTCGGCGTCGGCGCCCCGGACGTCGACCCGGGTGAGCAGCGCGGCGGCGTCGGCCTCGGCGCGCGGGCGGGCCTCCAGGTTCCAGACCAGGTTTCCGGCGCGCCGGGTCAGCCGCAGCCGCAGCGCGTCGTGGTGGTCGAGGAGCGCCTGGAGCGCCCGGACCAGCCGCGGCTCGTCGGTGTCGGCGGGGAGCGTGAGGGTGAGCGTGGCGGCGCTGTGGCCGACCGGGCCGCCCCGTTCGCGCAGTGCGTGCGCGGCCGGGCTCAGCGGGATCTCTCCGGTGCCGGAGTCGTCACCGGCGGCCGTCTCCCCGCCGTCGGCGTCGGCCGCGCCGGTCAGGGTGGCGGCGGCGGCCAGTTCGGCGACGGTGCGGTGGCGCAGTACGTCCGCCGCGGTGAACTCCAGGCCCGCTTCCAGGGCCCGGCTCACCAGCTGGATGGAGACGATGCTGTCGCCGCCCAGTTCGAAGAACCCGTCCTCCACGCCGACCCGTTCGACCCCGAGGAGGTCGCGGATCAGCTCGCAGAGCAGGGTCTCCTTCGCGTCGCCGGGCGCCCGGCCCTCCTCGCGGGAGCCGAAGTCCGGCTCCGGCAGGGCGGTGCGGTCGACCTTTCCGTTGGAGCTCAGCGGCAGGGCCGTGAGCGTGGTGTAGGAGGCGGGCACCATGTACTCGGGGAGCAGCTCCGTCAGGTGGCCGCGCAGGGCCCGCGCCGTGGCGTCGGCGCCGGCCGCGGGGACCACGTAGGCCGCCAGCTGCTTGCGGCCCGCCGCGTCCTGGTGGACGGAGACCGCCGCGCGGTCGACGTCCGGGTGCAGGGCGAGGGCCGCCTCGATCTCGCCCAGCTCGATGCGGAAGCCGCGGACCTTGACCTGGTCGTCGGCGCGGCCCGCGAACTCCAGCTGGCCCTCCGCGTTCCAGCGCACCAGGTCGCCGGTGCGGTAGAACCGCTCGCCGGGCGCCCCGAAGGGGTTGGCGACGAACCGCTCCGAGGTCAGCGCGGCCCGGCCCAGGTAGCCCCGGGCCAGCCCGTCACCGGCGATGTGCAGTTCGCCGGTCGCCCCGTCCGGTACCGGGCGCAGGAAGCCGTCGAGCACGTACACCCGGGTGTTCCACAGCGGGGTGCCGATGGGCGGGTGGACCGCGCCGCTCTGCGGGCGGCTCATGGTGGAGCAGACGGTCGCCTCGCTGGGCCCGTACACATTGAGCAGCCTGCGGCCCCGGGACCAGTGCGCGACCTGGTCGGGCGCGCAGGGCTCGCCGCCGACCGCGAGGGTGGCGAGGGTGGGCAGTTCGGTGCGCGGCAGGGTGGCCAGCACCCCGGCGGTGATCTGGAGGTGGCTCACGCGGTGGTCGTCGATCAGCGCGGCGAGTTCCGCGCCGGCGGGCGAGGCGTTGCCCTGCGGGATCACCAGCGCGGCGCCGGACAGGAGGGTCATCGCCAGGTCCGCCATGGAGACGTCGAAGCTGGGCGAGACGGCCTGCAGGATCCGGCTGTCCGGGCCGATGCCGAAGTTCTCGGCGTGCGATCCGGCCATCCCCGCGATGCCCCGGTGGGTGACGACCACGCCCTTGGGGCGGCCCGTGGAACCCGAGGTGTAGATGACGTAGGCGGGGTGGTCGAGACCGAGCGGACGGGTACGGTCCGCCGCCCCCGGGTCGGTCACCGGGGCGGCGTCGACCGCCGCCCGGACCTCCGGCGCGTCGATGGCGGTCACGGGGGCGCCGCCGGGCAGGGCCAGGCGTACGGCCGCGTCCCCGGTGGTGAGGACCAGGGCGGGCCGCGCGTCCTCGACGATGTACGCGATGCGCTCGGCCGGGTAGCCCGGGTCGACGGGCAGGTGGGCGGCGCCCGCCTTGAGCACGCCGAGGGTGACCGCCAGCCAGTCCGCCGAGCGCGGCAGGGCGACGGCCACGCGCTGCTCGGGGCCGACGCCGAGGCCGGTGAACCAGTGCGCCCACTGGTTGGCCCGGGCGTTGAGCTCCCCGTAGGTCAGCTCGGTGGCGCCCGCGACGAGGGCGACCGCGTCGGGGGTGGCGGCGGCGCGCTCCTCGAACAGCTCGGGGAACGTCGCCGCGCGCACGGCGCGGGCCGTGTCGTTGCGGGTGGTGAGCACCTCGTGCAGCTCCGGGCCGCCGAGCAGGTCGGTCCGGCTGACGCGGAGTTCCGGGTCGGTGGCGACCGCGTCGAGCAGGGCGGCGTAGCGGGCCGCGACCGACTCGACCGTGGAGCGGTCGAACAGGTCGGTGCGGTAGCTGATCATGCCGCGCAGGCCGGCGTGCCCGCCGCCGGCGTCGAAGGCCTCGGTCAGCTCGAAGCCGAGGTCGGTCTTGGCCGAGGTCAGTTCGATGTCCGCCGGGGTGGCCGTCAGGCCGGGCAGGTCGAGGCTGGGCGCCGTGTTGTTCTGGAAGGCGAGGAACACCTGGAACAGCGGGGTGTGCGCCAGAGAGCGCACGTCGGGGCCCAGGGTGTCGACCAGCCGCTCGAAGGGCAGGTCCTGGTGGGCGTAGGCCGCGAGGTCCGTGGCCCTGACCCGGCGCAGGAGTTCCGTGAAGGTCGGGTCCCCCGAGGTGTCGGTGCGCAGGACCAGGGTGTTGACGAAGAACCCGACGAGGTCTTCGAGGGCCTCGTCCGGACGTCCGGCGACGGCGGTGCCGAGGGGGATGTCGGTGCCGGAGCCGAGCCGGGTGAGCAGCGCCGCGAGGGCCGCCTGGGCCACCATGAACAGGCTGACCTGGTGGGTGCGGGCCAGGGCGGCGAGCCGCTCGTGGAGTGCGGCGCCGAGGGTGAAGTCCACCGTGGCACCGTCGGTGGCCATGTCCGCCGGGCGGGGCCGGTCGGTGGGCAGGTCCAGTTCCACGGGCGCGCCGGCCAGCGTCTGCGTCCAGAAGGCGAGCTGCCGTGCGGCGAGGCTGTCCGGGTCGTCGGCCTCGCCCAGCAGGTCCCGCTGCCAGAGCGTGTAGTCGGCGTACTGCACCGGCAGGGGCGCGAAGGCGGGCTCCCGTCCGGCGTGCCGGGCGGCGTAGGCGACGGACAGGTCGCGGGCCAGGGGGGCGTTGGACCATCCGTCGGAGGCGATGTGGTGCACGGTGAGCAGCAGTACGTGTTCGGTGTCGGAGACGGTGAACAGGGTGGCCCGCAGCGGGAGTTCCGTGGCGAGGTCGAAGCCGCGGGCGGCGGCGCGGCGCAGTTCCGCGTCGAGTTCGCCGGGCGCGGGCCGGACGCTCTCCAGCGGGATCCGGGCGTCGGCGCCGCTGCGGACCTCCTGGCGGGGCCTGCCACCGGTGTCGGGGAAGACGGTCCGCAGGCTCTCGTGCCGCGTGACCACGTCCGTGACGGCCGCGCCCAGCGCTCCGGGGTCGAGGGCGCCGGTGAGCCGGATCGCGAGGGGGATGTTGTACGAGCCGGAGGGGCCTTCCAGCCTGCCGAGGAACCACAGGCGGCGCTGCGCGGACGACAGCGGGACCTCCTGCGGCCGGGGCCGGGCGGTGGGCGCGGGCCGGACCGCGTCGCCGTGGACGATCCGGGTGGCGAAGAGGGCCGGGGTGGGCGCCTCGAAGACCGCCCTGACGTCGACCTCGGACCCGAAGGCGGACCGGACCCGGCTGAGGAGCCGCACCGCGCTCAGCGAGTTGCCGCCGAGCTGGAAGAAGTCGTCGTCCACGCCCACCGCCGGCAGGTCCAGGACCTGGGCGAAGAGCGCGCAGAGGATCTCCTCCTGCGGGGAGCGCGGGAGGCGGGTGGTGGCCGCCGCGAACTCGGGCTCGGGCAGGGCGGCGCGGTCCAGCTTCCCGTTGACGGTCAGGGGCAGCGCGTCCAGGACCACGACGGCCTCGGGGACCAGGTACTCGGGCAGGGTGGCGGCGAGCCGCTCGCGCAGTTCGGCGCCCGCCGGGGTGTTCCCGGCCGCGGGGACGGCGTAGGCGATGAGGCGGGCGCCGTTCTCGCCGCCGTCGCGGACGATGACGGCCTGGGCGTCGATGCCGGGCAGCGCGGCGACCGCGGCGGAGACCTCGCCGAGTTCGATGCGGTGACCGCGGATCTTGACCTGGTCGTCGGCGCGGCCGACGAACACCAGGTCGCCGTCGGCGAGGCGGCGGGCCACGTCGCCGGTGCGGTACATCCGCTCTCCGGCCGGGCCGTACGGGTCGGCGGTGAACCGCTCGGCGGTCAGCGCGGGGCGGCCGAGGTAGCCGCGGGCCAGGCAGGGACCGGCGAGGTACAGCTCGCCCGCGACCCCGGCCGGGACCGGGCGCAGCGCCGCGTCGAGGACGTACGCCCGTACGTTGCCCTGGGGGCGGCCCATCGGGACCGGTCCCGGGGCGAGCGCGGCGCCGGGCGCGATGCGGAACTCGGTGGCGTTGACGGTGGCTTCGGTGGGGCCGTACACGTTCCAGACGGTGGCGTCCGGGTGCCGCTCGCGCCATCCGGCGAGGGCCTCGCCGAGCAGGGCCTCGCCGCCGAGGAGGAGTTCGGTGACGGGCGAGTAGGCGGCGGGCAGCGCGCCGAGCAGCGGCAGGTGGCTCGGGGTGGCCTTCATGAAGGTCACCGGGGTGCCGGCGAGCCGCGCCGCGAGGCCGGGGCTCTCCTCCAGCGCCGTGATGAGCACGCTGCCGCCGACGGTGAGCGGGGTGAACAGAGCGGTGACGGTGAGGTCGAAGGAGACCGGTGAGTGCAGCAGCGCGCGCCCGGCCGCGCCGGGGTAGGCGGCGCCCGCCCAGCGGAGGTAGTCGACCACCGAACGGTGCTCGACGACGACGCCCTTGGGGCGGCCGGTGGAGCCGGAGGTGTAGATGACGTAGGCGGGGTGCCCGGCGCCCGGGCGGCCGGGACCGGCCGGGGCGGTGGCCGGGGCGGCCGCGATGTCCGCGGCGGTCCGCGCGTCGTCGACGACGATCCGCTCGGCGTCCGCGTCCGGCAGCGCGGCGGCGGCGGCCCGGGTGGTCACCAGCAGCCGGGGCGCGGCGTCCTGGAGCAGGTACGCGATGCGCTCCCGCGGGTACGCCGGGTCGACCGGGACGTACGCGGCGCCGGACTTGAGGACCGCGAGCAGGGTCACGACCAGTTCGGCGGAGCGCTCCATGGCGACCGCGACCAGCGTCTCGGGACCGGCGCCCCGGGCGATCAGGGTGTGCGCGAGCCGGTTGGCCCGCTCGTCGAGCTCGGCGTAGCCGACCTCCAGGGCGCCGTCGACGAGCGCGACGGCGTGCGGGGTGCGGGCCGCCTGGTCCGCGATCAGCTCGTGGACCAGGGCGTCGGAGGCGGGCACGGCCGGTCCGGCGGAGCCGGAGGTCAGCGCGCGGGTCTCGGCGCCGTCCAGCAGGGCCAGCCGGCCCAGCGGGGTGTCCGGGGCGTCGGCCACGGCCTCCAGGACGCGGCGCAGCTGCCGGGTGGCGCAGCTCACGACCTGCTCGTCGAGCAGGTCGGGGCGGTGGTACCAGTTGAGGACGAGGCGCTGCTCGTCCTGCATCACCACCATGCCCAGGGGGTAGTGGTTGTCGCCCTTGGTGTCGACCTCGGACAGGGCCAGGCCGTGCACGGTCTCCATCGCGCCGGGCTCCGCCGGGAAGTTCTCGAAGACCACGGCGGTGTCGAAGAGGGTGCCGAGGCCCGCGAGCTTCTGCAGGTCGGCGAGGCCGAGGTGGTGGTAGGCGAGCAGCTCGACCCGCTGCGCCTGGACCCGGGACAGGGTCTCGGCCAGCGAGGCCGCGGGGTCCAGGCGGACCCGCACGGGCACGGTGTTGCTGAAGAGCCCGACCATCGACTCGACGCCGGGCAGCTCCGGCGGGCGGCCGGAGACCGTCTCGCCGAACAGCACGTCGTCGCGGCCGGTGAGGGCGCCGAGCACGATGCCCCAGGCGCCCTGCACCACGGCGTTCAGGGTGAGGCCGTGGGCGCGGGCCGTCGCGGTGAGGGCCGCGGTCAGCCCGTCCGGCAGTTCGTCCACGATCCGGCCGGGCAGGGCCGCGGCGTGCCCGGCGGCTCCGGGGGCGACCAGCGTCGGCTCCTGCACACCGGCCAGCGCGCCGCGCCAGGCGTCCTCGGCCGCGGTGCGGTCCTGGCCGGCCAGCCAGGTCAGGTAGTCCTTGTACGGGACGACCTCCGGCAGTGCCGAGGCGTCGCCGTGGCTCCCGTACAGCTCGAACAGCTCACCGGCCAGCACGGGGGCGGACCAGCCGTCGAGCAGCAGGTGGTGGGCGGCGAAGAGCAGCCGGTGGCGGTCGGGGCCGAGCGTGATCAGGGTGAAGCGGAGCAGCGGCGGGTGCTCGGGGTCGAAGCGGCGGGAGCGCTCCTGGACCAGCAGCCGGTCCAGCTCGGCGCGCTGCTCCTCGTCCCCGAGGTGGCTCAGGTCGTTCTCGTTCCAGGGGAGGGCCACCTCGGCCGGGACGAGCTGGACGGGGACGCCCTCGGCGGTGCGGTGGAAGCAGGCGCGCAGGCTGGCGTGGCGGGACAGCAGTCCGGCGACGGCGGCGCGCAGCGCCCCGGTGTCCAGTGCGCCGCGCACGTCCAGGGCCAGCCGGGTGATGTAGACGTCCTCGGCCCGCTGGTCGTACTCGGTGTGGAAGAGCAGCCCTTCCTGGAGCGGGGACAGCGGCAGGATGTCGCTCAGGTGCGGCCGCGCCCGCTCCAGCCCGTCGATCTCCGCCTGGGTCAGGGGGACGAGCGGTACGTCGGAGGGGACGAGCCCGCCGACGCCCTCGGGGCGCTCCGCGCAGGCCACCAGGGCGCGCAGGGCGTCGAACCAGGCGTCGGCGAGGCGGCGCACCTCGTCCTCGGTCAGCAGGGCGCCCGGCCAGGTCCAGGTGGCGGTGAGGCGCGGGCCGTCGGCGTGGGTCTCGGTGACGGCGTTGGCGGTGAGGGTGTAGGGCAGGGGGGTGGCGTCGTCGGCGCCGCCGCCGAGGCCCCCGTCCTGCTCGTCGTCCCCGGATCCGCCGATGCGGCCGAGGTAGTTGAAGCCGATCTGCGGCTCGGGGAACTTCGCCAGGGCGACGGCGGTGCGCGGGTTGAGGTAGCGCAGCAGGCCGAAGCCGATGCCGTTGTCGGGGATGGCGCGCAGCTGTTCCTTGACCGCCTTGAGGGCGGTGACGAGGGCGGGGCCGCCCGCGGGGAGTTCGGCGGCGGGGACCCGGCCCGGGTCGAGCCGCACCGGGTACAGGCTGGTGAACCAGCCGACCGTACGGGAGAGGTCGGTGTCCGCCACGATGTCCTCGCGGCCGTGGCCTTCGAGTCCGACGAGGACCGAGGAGGTCTCGCCCCGGCCCCGGCCGCGGCGCCAGTCGGCGACGGCGACGGCGAGCGCGGTGAGCAGGACGTCGTTGATCTGCGCGTTGAAGGCGGCCGGGACCCGGCCGAGCAGCGGCTCGGTCACCTCGGCGGGCAGCCTCAGGGTCAGGTGCCCGGCGGTGGCCAGGGTGTCGGAGGCGTCCAGCGGGCGGTCGGTGAGCAGCGGGTCGGGTCCGGAGAGCAGGCCGCGCCACAGCGGGAGTTCGCGGATGCGGTCCGGCTCTCCGGCGGCGGCCGTCAGGTGCTGGGCCCAGCGGCGGAAGGAGGTGCCGACCGGCTCGGGGGTGAAGGCGGCGCCCCGGGCGGCGGCTTCCAGCGCGGCCGAGACCTCGGGCAGCAGGATGCGCCAGGACACTCCGTCGACGCACAGGTGGTGGATGACGAGCAGCAGCCGGCCGGGCAGGTCGGCGCCCGCGTCGAACCAGACGGCCTGCACCATCCGGCCCCGCTCGGGCGCGAGCCGGGCCTGGGCGGCGGCGAACTCCCGCTCGGTGACGGCCCGCAGGGCGTCCGCGTCCAGGCCGGCGACGTCGACCCGGTGGAGGGATTCGGCGGCCACGACGGTGCCGACCGGGGTGATCTCCAGCGTCCACTCGCCGATGTCCTCGATGCGGGCGAGCCGCAGCCGCAGCGCGTCGTGGTGGTCGATGAAGGTCTGGAGCACGGCCGCGATCCGGGCGGTGTCGAGGTCCGCGGGCACGGGCAGCGGCATGGCCTGGTTGAACGGGTCGACGGGGCCGCTGTGTTCGCTGAACCAGTGGATGATCGGGGTGAGCGGGACTCCGCCGACCCCGTCCGAGGGTGCGGCGCGGCGGCGCGCGGGCCCGGTGGACTCGGTCGCGACGGCGGCGACCGCCTCGACGGTCTTGTGGGTGAACACGTCGCGCGGGGTGAACCGCAGCCCGGCCTTGCGGGCGCGGCTGATCAGCTGGATGGAGGCGATGCTGTCACCGCCGAGCTCGAAGAAGCTCTGGTCGGCGCCGACCTCCGGGACGCCCAGGACCTCGGCGAAGAGCGTGCACAGCAGCTCCTCACGGGCGCCCGCGGGGGCGCGCCCCGCGGACACGGTGGGTTCGGGGGCGGGCAGGGCCTTGCGGTCCAGCTTGCCGTTGACCATCAGCGGCAGCGCGTCCAGCGCGATGACGACGGCCGGGACCATGTACTCGGGGAGCAGTTCGGCGACATGGGCGCGCAGGACCCCGGCGTCGACGCTCCCGCCGGCGGCGGGGACGGCGTAGGCGACGAGCTGCTTCACGCCGGGCTGTGCCTCGTGCACGATCACGGCGGCCCGGTCCACGCTGTCGTGGCGGACCAGCGCGGCCTCGATCTCGCCCAGTTCGATGCGGAATCCGCGGACCTTGACCTGGTCGTCGGCGCGGCCGACGAACTCGAACTGGCCGTCCTCGCGCAGTCGTACGAGGTCACCGGTGCGGTACATCCGCTCGCCGGGGACGCCGTACGGGTTGGCGACGAACCGCTCCGAGGTCAGCGCGGCGCGCCGGAGGTAGCCGCGGGCCAGGCCGGGCCCGGCCACGTACAGCTCGCCCGCGGCGCCCTGCGGGACCAGCCTCAGGGCCCGGTCGAGGACGTAGGCGCGGGTGTCGAGCACCGGGGCGCCGATCGGCGGCGCGGTGGCGCCGGGCTCCAGCGGGGTGCTCATGGAGACGGCGACGGTCGACTCGGTGGGGCCGTACGCGTTGACCATCCGGCGGCCGGGGGCCCAGCGCGCGACGAGGTCGGCCGAGGTGGCGTCGCCGCCCACGATCAGGCAGGTGAAGCCGGGCAGGTCCACGGCGGGGACGCTGGCCAGCGCGGCCGGCGGGATGAGGGCGTGCGTCACCCCGCGCGCCGCGATCAGCTCGGCGAGCGGCTCGCCCGCGAGCGGTCCGGGCTCGGGCACCACGAGCGCGGCGCCCGAAGTGAGGGCCATGCACAGTTCCAGCACGGAGGCGTCGAAGCTCGGCGAGGAGAACTGCAGGACCCGGCTGGTCCCGTCGACCGCGAACCGGTCGCGCTCGGTCGCGGCGAAGGCCGCCAGACCCGCGTGCGTGACCAGGACGCCCTTGGGGACACCGGTCGAACCGGAGGTGTAGATCAGGTAGGCGGGCGAGGCGGGCGACACCGGGCCGGCGGCGCGGGCGGGCGCGGCGGCCCGCTCCGGCGCACCGTCCAGCAGCACGACCTGGAGGTCCCGCGCCGGGGGCAGCACGGACGCGTACGCGGACGCGGTGAGCACCGCGACGGGACGGGCGTCGTCGAACATGAACGCGATGCGCTCGGCCGGGTAGTCGGGGTCGACCGGCAGGTAGGCGGCGCCCGCCTTCATCACGGCGAGCGAGCCGACGACGGACTCCACGGAGCGGCCGAGGACCAGCGCCACGACCTGCTCGTGGCCGACGCCACGGGCGGTCAGCCGCGCCGCCAGCTCGTCGGTGCGCGCGTCGAGTTCGGCGTAGGTGAGGGACAGGCCCGCGGACTCGACCGCGACGGCGCCCGGGGTGCGGGCGGCCTGGGCGGCGAACAGTTCGGGGAAGGTGGCGGGCGCCACCGCCGCGGCGGCGGGGGCCGCGGCCAGCTGTGCGCGCTCGCCGTCCGAGATCAGGTCGAGCCCGGCGACGGTGCTGTCCAGGTCCTCGGTCAGCGTCTCCAGGATCCGCACCAGGCGGCCGCCGATGACCTCGACCTCCTCGGTCCCGAAGAGGTCGGGGCGGTAGTTGAGCAGCAGCCGGAGCCTGCCCTCGTGGACGTGCGCGATGAGGCAGAGCGGGTAGTGGTTGGCGTCCAGGACGTCGAAGCCGTCGATGGTCAGGTTCCCGGCGAGGTCGCGCAGGCCCTGGAGGTCGAAGGGGAAGTTCTCGAACGCCACGTAGGTGTCGAAGAGTTCGGGGTGTCCCGACAGCCGCAGGATGTCGCGCATCCCGGTGTTCTGGTGGGGGGCCATCTCCAGGTGCTCGCGCTGGAGCCCGGCCAGCACGGTCCGCAGGGAGTCGGCGCTGCCCGTCCGGACGCGGACGGGCAGCGTGTTGATGAGCATGCCGACCATGCGCTCGATGCCGGGGACCTCCGGGGCGCGGCCGGACACGACGGTGCCGAAGACCACGTCGTCGCGGCCGGTCAGCACCGACAGCAGCAGCGCCCAGGCGCCGTGCACGGCGCTGGAGAAGGTGAGGTCGTTGGACCGCAGCCGGGCGGAGAGCGCCTCGGTGGCCTCGATGGACAGCTCCATGACGAGCTGCTCGGGGTGGACCACCTCGCGGGCCGGGTCGGAGGGCACCAGCCGGGTGGGCGCGTCGAGGCCGGCCAGCGCCCGGCGCCAGGCGTCCTCGGACGCCGCGTGGTCCTGGCGGGCCAGGTGGGCGAGGTGGCTGCGGAAGGGGGTGACGGGCGCCAGTACGGAGGCGTCGCCCCCGTTGGCGTACACCTGGAACAGCTCGCCGAGCAGCACCGAGGTCGACCAGCCGTCGAGCAGCAGGTGGTGGAAGGTGATGAGGAGGCGGTACGCGTCGTCCGTGAGCCGCACCAGCCGGTAGCGGATCAGGGGCGGGCGGGTCAGGTCGAACGGCAGGGCCGTCTCGGCGGCTTGCAGGCGGGCGAGTTCCTCGCCGCGCGCCTCCTCGCCGAGCCCGCTCAGGTCGCTCTCGGCCCACGGCAGTTCCACCTGCCGGGCGACGACCTGTACGGGCTTGCTCTGCTTGGGGTGCAGGAAGCCGACGCGCAGCACGGCGTGCCGGTCCAGGAGCGCCTGGGCGGTGGTGCGCAGCGTGGCGGCGTCGAGCTCGCCGCCGAGGTCGAGCACGACCTGCACGGTGTAGACGTCGTCGCCGCTCTCGTCGTACAGCGCGTGGAAGAGCAGCCCCTCCTGGAGCGGTGACAGCGGAAGGATGTCCTCAGGACCCGACTTCGACATTTACAGCGTCCTCCACTCGGCTTCAAGCCCGTCGATCTCGTCTTGGGAAAGCTCCACCAGCGCCAGGTCCGATGGGCTGTAGCCGCCAGCGTCAGGGCGCTCGGCGTGTTCGGTCAGTGCGCGCAGGGCGCGGAACCAGGTGTCCGCGAGTTCACGGACGTCGGCCTCGGAGAGCAGCCGCCCCGGCCAGGTCCAGGCGGCTTCCAGGCGCGGGCCGTCCGGGTGTGCCCGGGCCACGCAGTTGATCTCCAGCAGGTGGGAGAGCGGCAGGTCGGCGCCCTCGGCCAGGACCACGTCGGTCTCGGCGGCCGGGGTCCAGTCGCCGCCGGGTCCGTCGGCCGGCCCCTGTGCCCGCCCCAGGTAGTTGAAGAGCAGGGGCGCGGTGGCGAGTGCGGCCAGCCGGGGCCCGGCCACCGGGTCGAGGTGGCGCAGCAGCCCGTATCCGATGCCTTCGTCGGGTACGGCCCGCAGCTGCTCCTTGACCGTGCGCACCGCCCGGCCCGCCTCGGCTCCGCCCGCCCACAGTCCGGCCCAGTCCTCGACCCCGGGGTCGAGGCGGGCGGGGCGGATGGTGGTGAACCAGCCGACCGTGCGGGAGAGGTCCACTCCGTCGGCGATCTCCTGGCGGCCGTGGCCCTCCAGGTCCAGGAGCACGCCCGCATCGCCGGGGAGCCCGCGCCGGGCGCGCCAGTGGTCGACGGCCAGGGCCAGGGCGGTGATCAGCACCTCGTGCACGCCCGCGTTCAGCGCGCCGGGCGCCCGGTCCAGCAGGGCTTCGGTGACCTCGGCGGGCAGCGACTGGCTGAGCCGGCGGGCGCTCGCCGCGGTGTCGGCGGCGGGGTCGAGCGGCCGGTCGGTGAGGTCGGGGGCGGGCCGTCGCAGGGCCCGTGTCCACAGCTCCAGCTCACCGGAGCGGCCGGGGGTGTGCTCCCCCAGCAGTTCGGCCCAGCGCCGCAGCGGTGTGCCCACCGGGGCCGGTTCCGGCCGCTTGCCGTCCCTGACGGCCTCCCAGGCGGCCCGCAGGTCGGGCAGCAGGACGGTCCAGGAGACCCCGTCGACGACCAGGTGGTGGGCCGCGAAGAGCAGCCTGCCGGAGGTGCCGGGGCCGGAGTCGAACCAGACGAGCTGGGCCATCGTCCCGGCCTCGGGGGCCAGCCGGTCCCATGCGGCGCGGGCGCCGCGCGCGATGGCGTCGCGCAGCTGCGGGCCGGTGAGCCCGGCGGTGTCGACGCGGCGGACCAGTCCGGCCGCGCGCACACTGCCGCGCCCGGTGATCTCGTACGTCCACCGGCCGCCGGGGCCGCCGCGCTCCAGCCGGGTGCGCAGGGCGTCGTGCCGGTCGAGCAGGGCCTGGAGGGCCTCGGCCAGTTCGGCTTCGCCGAGGCCGGGCGGGACCTGGACCAGGGCGCTCTGGTGGAAGGCGTCGACGGGGCCGCCGCGCTCCTCCAGCCAGCGCATGATCGGGGTCGCGGGGAACGGGCCAGTCCCGGCGTTCTCGTCGGCCGCGGGGGCCGCGCCCTCCTCGGTGACCTGGGCGGCGAGCGCCGCCACGGTCTTCAGTTCGAAGACGGCCTTCGGGGAGAGCCCCAGGCCCAGCCTGCGGGCCCGGGCCACCAGCTGGATGGAGACGATGCTGTCGCCGCCCAGCGCGAAGAAGCTGTCGTGCAGTCCGACGCTCTCGCGGCCGAGCACGTCGGCGAAGAGCCCGGCGAGGGTGCGCTCCACGTCGGTGCGCGGGGCGTCGTCGTCCGCGGCCGCACCGGTGAGCGCGGGAGCGGGCAGCGCCTTGCGGTCGAGCTTGCCGTTCGGGGTCAGCGGCAGCTCGTCCAGGACGACGACCGCGGCGGGCACCATGTAGGCGGGCAGCGGTCCGCGCGTGGACGAGAGCACCTCGTCCGGATCGACCGGCGCCTCCTCCTCCCCCGCGCGCGGGACGACGTACCCGACGAGCTGCTTGCGGCCGGGGCCGTCCTCGCGGACGGTGGCGGCGGCCGCGGACACCCGGGGGTGCCGGGCCAGGGCCGCCTCGACCTCGCCGAGTTCGATGCGGAACCCGTTCAGCTTCACCTGGTCGTCGGCGCGGCCGAGGTACTCCAGCTCGCCGTCGGCGCGCCAGCGGCCCACGTCTCCGGTGCGGTACATCCGGGCGCCCGCCGGGCCGTGCGGATCGGCGACGAAGCGCTCCGCGGTCAGCGCGGGACGGCCCAGGTAGCCGCGGGCCAGCTGGCCGCCACCGATGTGGATCTCACCGGCGACGCCGGGCGGTACGGGGTTCAGCTCCGGGTCGAGCACATGGATGACGGAGTTCCACATCGGCCGGCCGATCGGCACGGGGCCGCTCGGGGCGCTCTCGTCGGGGCCGATCCGGAACTCGGCGCAGCCGACGGTCGCCTCGGTGGGCCCGTACTCGTTGATGACGGTGATGCCGGGCCGCTGCCGGCGCAGTTCGTCGACGACCTCGCCGATCAGCATCTCGCCGCCGACGACCAGTTCCCGGGTCGGGGAGAACTCCTCGGGCAGGACGCCCAGGAGGGCGAGGTGCGCGGGGGTCGCCTTGAGGAAGGCGGGGCGCGGGGCGCCCGTGCCGGGGCCCTCCAGGTCCGTGACGCGGACGCTGCCGCCGGAGATCAGCGGGGCGTACAGCGAGGTGACGGTCAGGTCGAAGGAGACCGGCGAGTGCAGCAGGGTGCTGTCGCGGACCGCCGGGTAGCGCTCGCGGGCGTACTCCAGGTAGACGGCGACGGACCGGTGGCCTACGACGACGCCCTTGGGGCGGCCGGTGGAACCCGAGGTGTAGATGACGTAGGCGGGGTGCGCCGGGTCCAGGGGCGCGGTGCGCTCGTCGTCCCGCGGGTCGAGGGAGGAGGCGTGCCGCTCCTCGGTGACGTCGAGCACGGGCACCCCGTCCGGTACCGCGTGCAGGGTGTCCGGGCGGGCCAGGACGAGGGCCGCATCCGCGTCCCGGAGCATGTACGCGATCCGTTCGGCGGGGTACTCGGGGTCGACGGGGACGTACGCCGCACCGGACTTGAGGGTCGCGAGCAGGGCCGTGACCAGCTCGGCGGAGCGCGGCAGGAGGACGGCGACCCGCTGCTCGGGACCGGCTCCGGCGGCGATCAGGGTGTGCGCCAGCCGGTTGGCCCGGGCGTTGAGTTCGGCGTACGACCAGGTCCGCTCCCCCTCGGTCAGGGCGGGCGCCGACGGGGTGCGGGCGGCCTGCCGCTCGAAGAGGGCGGGCAGGAGCAGTACGGGCTCCACCACCGGCGCCTGCGCGAACTCGCCGAGCACCTGGCGGCGTTCGGCCGCGGTCAGGACGTCGATCCGCCCGATCCGCTGCCCGGGGTCGGCGGTGAAGGCCTCCAGCACCCGGACCAGGCGCCCGGCCATCGCCTCGATGGTCGCGCGGTCGAACAGGTCGGTGCTGTACTCCAGCCGTCCGGAGATCCCGGTCGCGGCCTCGTGGCCGGCCGAGCGCTCGTCCAGGCCGAACAGCAGGTCGATCTTGGTGACGCCCGGGTCCACCTGCTGCGGGGTGGTGGTCAGGCCCGGCAGTTCCAGGGTGGACCCGGCGGGCGTCTGGACGTCCATCATCACCTGGAACAGCGGGTTCCGGGCGAGCGAGCGCTCCGGGTTGAGCGCCTCGACCAGCCGCTCGAAGGGCACGTCCTGATGGGCGTGGGCGGACAGGGACATCTCGCGGGACCGGTCGAGGAGCTGTCCGACGGTCGGGTTGCCGGAGACGTCGTTGCGGAACACGACGGTGTTCACGAAGCAGCCGACGAGGTCGTCCAGCCGGGAGTCGCCGCGTCCGGCGACCGCGCTGCCCAGCGGGATGTCCTGGCCCGCGCCGAGCTTGCCCAGCAGGACCGCGACGGCGCTCTGGAGCACCATGAAGAGGCTGGCCTTGTGGGTGCGGCCGAGGTCGGTCAGACGCTGGTGCAGCGCGGGGGCGATGTCGAAGCGGACGATGTCCCCCCGCTGGGACAGCTCGCCGGGCCGCGGCCGGTCCGTCGGCAGGTGGAGCTGCTCGGGCAGCCCGGCCAGGGCCCCCTTCCAGTACTCCAGCTGTCCGGCCAGCGGGCTGTCCGGGTCGCTCTCGCTGCCCAGGACGGACTGCTGCCACAGCGTGTAGTCGGCGTACTGGACCGGCATCGGCGCGAAGGCGGGCCGTTCACCGGCGGCGCGGGCCGCGTAGGCGAGGCCCAGGTCGCGGGCGAGCGGCTCCAGCGACAGGCCGTCGCCGACGATGTGGTGGAGGACGACCAGCAGGACGTGTTCCTCCGGGCCCAGCACCAGCAGCCGGGGCCGGACGGCGAGGCCCGCGGTCAGGTCGAAGCCCTCGGCCACCACCGCGGCGACCGTGGCGTCGAGCGTCGCGGCGTCGGCGGCCAGCTCGGTGAGTTCCACCCGCGCGGCGGCGTCGGCCGGGGGGAGGATCTCCTGGCGCGGCCTGCCGTCGGTCTCGGGGAAGGTGGTGCGCAGGCTCTCGTGCCGGGCCAGCACGTCCTGGAACGCCTGGGCCAGCGCGGCCCGGTCCAGCCGGCCGCCGAGCTTGAGCGCGAGGCCCATGTTGTAGGCGCCGCTCGGGCCCTGGAGCTGGTTGACCAGCCAGAGCCGCTGCTGGGTGAGGGACAGCGGGAGTTCGGCGGGGCGGGCGACGGGCTCCAGCGGCCGGCGGCGGCCCGCGGCCCCGTCGAGGTGCGCGGCGAGTCCGGCGACCGTCGGCGTCTCGAAGACGGTGCGGATGGAGAGTTCGGCGCCGAAGGTCTCACGGATCCGGCCGAGCAGCCGGATCGCGGAGAGCGAATGCCCGCCGCACTCGAAGAAGTTGTCGTCGACGCCGACCCGGTCGGCCTTGAGCACGTCCGCCACCAGCGCGCAG
The DNA here is from genome assembly GCF_036346295.1 of Streptomyces sp. NBC_00536. Lineage (NCBI taxonomy): Bacteria > Bacillati > Actinomycetota > Actinomycetes > Kitasatosporales > Streptomycetaceae > Streptomyces > Streptomyces sp. NBC_00536. The sequence goes on from NZ_CP107819.1 coordinate 2,933,886, forward strand.
AGCGTCTCCTCGCGCGGGCTGCCGGGCGCGCGGTAGGCGGCGGCCGGGGCCGCGCCGGTCTGCGGCCCGGTGGGCACCGGCGGCGTCCAGCCCGCGGGGACCGAGAGGTCCACGGCCTCCAGCAGATCGGCGGGGTCGGCGGCGGCGAGGGCGGTGAGGAAGCCGGTGAGCGCCTCGCGGTGGCCGCGGACCGCCTCGTCGGTGTAGAGGTCGGCGTTGGCGTGGAAGTCGATCAGGAAGCCGTCGTCCGGGGTGCGGTTGTCGATGACCAGCGAGAGGTCTTCCTCGGGGCCGATCGAGAAGCCGCGGACGGTCGCGCCGTGACCGGCGAAGTCGAGGCGCTCGCCGTACATGATCAGGTTGATCTCGGGGCCCCACAGCCGCTTGCGGTCACCGACCAGGCCGAGGTCGCGGTGGATGTCCTCGTAGCGGTAGCGCTGGTGGCGCAGGGCCTGGTGCAGTTCGCCGCTCACCGAGCGGAGGAAGTCCGCCACGGTCGTCTCCGGCCGGGCGCTCACCCGGATGGGCAGCGCGTTGGAGACCATGCCCGGGGTGCGTTTGGCGGCCGCGGCGGGCCGGGCGGCGGCGGCGAGACCCAGGACGATGTCCTCGGCGCCGGTGAGCCGGTGCAGGTACCCGGCGATGCCCGCGACGACGACGGCGGGCCAGCTGACCCGCAGCTCCCGCGCGAGGTCGCGCAGCGCGTCGGCGCTGCCCGCGGGGACCCGGCCGGCCTGGCGGACGTGGTCGGCGGGAACCCGGGTGGGGCGGGGCGCGAGGCTGACCGGCTCGGTGGTTCCGGAGAGCCGCTGGGTCCAGAACGCGCGGTCCTCGGCGAACTGTTCGGACTCCCGGTAGGCGCAGTCCAGTGCGACGAGCTCGCCCAGGGGCGCGAAGGCGGTCGGCGCCGGCTCGGCGCCGACGGCCAGCGCCGAGTACAGCGCGGCGACCCGGGAGACGATCAGCGACCAGCTGTATCCGTCGACGACGGTGTGGTGCACCCGGCTGAACCAGGTGTACCGGTCCTCGGCGCGCCGGATGAGACCGAAGGTGAACAGCGGTCCGGCGTCGAGGTCCACCGGGGCCTTCACCCGGGCGAGCATCCACTCCTCGGCGGCGGCCTCCGGGTCCGGGGCACCGGACACGTCCAGGTGGTGCACCTGCCAGTCCGGTTCCGCGTCGACGGTCTGCACCGGGCCCTCGGGACCGGGTACGAAGCGGACGCGCAGGGTTTCGGCCTCCGCCACCACGCGGCGCAACGCGGCTTCGAAGACGATGGAATCGACCTCGCCCGATATCTCGACGCATTCGGCGATGCTGTACATCGGGTTGTCCGGATTCACCTGCTGGGCCAGCCACATTCCGTACTGCGCGGCCGTCAGCGGCAATTGGAGTCCATTCCGGTCGGCCATTGCCATTCACTCCGATTGAGTAGACGCTTCGATACCCGTAGAGAACCGCTCGCCGGCCGTATCGGCGGGGCGATGCGGCTCACACTACGAATCAACCGCGGGCCCGCCTCCGGCTCATGAAAAACTTCGATCCGCCGTGAGCCGCATATCGAAGAATGCTCATCGCGCTGTACAGCGGCGGCGCGCACACCCCTCGGAGAGACGACGAGTGCCCCGCTCGCGGGGAGCGGGGCACTCGGCTCGCACGGCCGGTCGGGGGTTTACCGGGCCGGACGCAGGGAAACGGGCAGACTGCTGTACCCGTGCAGGAAATTGGAGTGGATCGGCCGGGCGGGGCCGGTGGGCACCGCCTCGGCGACATGGGTGCGCAGGGCGGTCAGCAGGGCGGCGATCTCGGCCCGGCCCAGGTAGGCGCCGAGGCAGAAGTGAGGGCCGTAGCCGAACGACACGTGCTTGTTCGGGGTCCTGCCGAGGTCGAACACCCCGGGGTCGTGGAAGACCTCCTCGTCGTAGTTGGCCGAGCTGTTCCAGAGGGTCACGACGTCCCCGGACCGGATCGTCCTCCCGCCGATCTCCACGTCCGTCAGGGCGCGGCGGCCGAAGTGCATGGCGGGGGTCACCCAGCGCAGCACCTCCTCGACCGCGGTCTCGACGGCGACCTCGCCCGAGGTGAGGCGCCGCCACTGCTCCGGGTGCTCGATCAGCTCCCGCATCGCGCAGATCATCGAGAGCCGGCTGGTCTCGTCGCCGCCGATGATGACGCTGTAGCAGTTGAAGACGATCTCCTGCTCGGTCAGCGGTTCACCGTCGATGGTGGCGGTGGCCAGGACGCTCACCACGTCGTCGCGGGGGTCGTCGCGCCGGTCCTCGGCCAGCTCGGAGAAGTACAGGAGCAGTTCGTTGCGCGCGACGAGCGCGTCCTCGTCCGACTGCTCCGCGTCCTCGGCGCTCAGGGCCTGCTTGGTCAGCGACAGCAGGTAGTCCCGGTCCTCGGCGGGGACGCCGAGCAGGTCCGCGATGGTCGCCATCGGGATGTGCTCGGCGACGTCCTGCGCGAAGTCGCAGTCGCCCCGCGCCACCGCCTCCCGCACCAGCCGGTCGGCCCGCCGCCGCACTCCGTCGACGACGGGTTCCAGCGTGCGCGGCGCGAACGCCTTGAGCAGCAGGTTGCGCAGCTCGCGGTGGCGCCGGCCGTCGGTGACGGCCAGCATCCGGCCCGCCGCCGAGTCCCCGCCTTCGAGGAGGGTGGCCAGGACGTTGCCCCGCTCGGAGGTGAACCGCTTGTTGTCGCGGTAGACGTCCATGACGTCGTGGTACCGGGAGAGCACCCAGAAGCCGGGGACCTGGCGGTCCTCCACGGGGTGCCAGTGGACGGGGCTCTCGGAGCGGAACCGGCGCCACATCGGCACCAGTTCGTCCTTCCGGTCGAGGAAGGTCCGCGGATCCGTGAGGTCGATGCCGGTCAGCGCCTCCGGCTCGGTGGCCGTCGCCATGCCTACGCCGCCTCGCGCTGGGTCATGGCCACCAGCACCTTGCGGTCCCCGGTGAAGGGGCGGCGGCCGTGCGAGGTGAGGATGTTGTCGATCATCAGGAGGTCGCCGGTCCCCCAGGTCTCGGCCAGCACCGTCTCGCCGTAGACCCCGAGGATGGTGTCGATCTCGTCCGCGGTGATCCGGGTGCCGTCGCCGTAGTAGGCGTTGCGCGGCAGACCGTCCTCGCCGCAGATCTCCAGCAGGCCCTCGCGGACGGGCTCCGGCAGGGCGTTCACGTGGAACAGGTGGGCCTGGTTGAACCAGACCTTCGCCCCGGTGACGGGGTGCACCATGACCGCCGCGCGCCGCTGGCGGGTGCGCAGCAGGTCGCCGTCCCAGTCCGTCTGGATGTCGTGGTCGGCGCAGTAGCTCTCGACGTACCCCTTGTCGTCGCTCTGGAAGCCCTCCTGCCACGACAAGCCCATGCCCTTGCGGTAGGTGCGGGTGTAGAGGACGCCCTTCTCCTCGAAGCGGCGCACCAGGTCCGCCGGGAGCTTGCCGAGGACTGCGGCGCTGTCGGCGACGGGCGTCTCGCCCCCGCTCCGCGCGGCGAGCGCGCAGAAGAAGAAGAGGTTGTGCGGCCAGTTCTCCGAGTAGGCGCTCTCGTTGTGCTGCGGGATGCTCTGGTCGGCCGGGTACTCCGTGGAGGTGTACACCTTGCCGGTGACCCGGCTGCGCGGCGTGGAGCGCTCGTTGTAGTCGAGCGTCCGGCCGCCGATCTCCTCGGCGATCTCGGCGAGTTCCGACTGCTGGACGAGGCCGCTCTCCTTCACCATGACGGCGGCGTGCTCGTACATGGCGGAGCGCAGGGCCCGCGCGTTGGCCGTGAACCAGGACCGGTGGTCGCTGCCCGCCCAGGGGCGCACCCGGACCAGGCGCGAGCCGTTGGTCTCCAGGATCTCGGTGTCGGCGTCGGTAAAGGGCGTCGTCATCATTCCTTCTCCACGTCCAGGCTGTAGCCGTCTGTGCTCGTGTGGTTGACCGGGTCTCCGGCCGCGTACTCGTAGGGGTTGAGGAAGGGACCGGCCGCGACGGGGGCGGAGAACCGGCCGATGGCGGGGTTGAACACCCGGGTGTCCAGGACGACGCTGTACAGCGCGCCCTGGTGTTCGGTGGCCACCTGGTACCGGCCCAGCCAGCCGTAGTCGTAGTCGCCGGGCAGGTTGTCGGGCACCCGCTGCGGGTCGACGGTGCCGTCGGGAGCCAGCGGCTCGCCCGTGAGGCCGTACTGGTAGCGGCTCCCGGCCTGGCGGCCCTCGTCGGAGGCGACGAGGAAGATGTCGCCGCGGACGGTGGGGAGGCTCCAGGTGGTGCGGCCCGTGGGGTTCGCCGCGCCCTTGGCGGACAGGATCACTCCGCCGGGCAGGCCGATCACCCGTGCCTGCACCCGCTTGTCGGTGCCCAGCACCAGGTCGGCGTCGGGGTTCGCCATGTCGGTGTGCCCGTAGAGGTACTGCTGGGCGCCGCTCGCGGAGGTCGCCCTGCGGGCCATCAGGTGGTCGGCGATGTCCTTGGTGTAGGTGACGTCCGCCGCGCCGGGGCCGGTCACGGCGGAGCCGAGGTAGCGCTCCACCGCGTCCTGCCGCTGTGTCATCTTCCTGCCATCCCCGGTGTATCCGGTGAGGTGGCCGTTCAGGGCGTAGGTCCCGTCCCGGAAGGTGTCCTGGCCGGTGGTGGCGAGCAGCCGGTCGGCTTCGTCGTAGCAGTAGCCGGTGACCTTGGTGGCCGCGGCCGTGCGGTCGGTGGTCCCGGTCACGTTCCCGTTGCGGCCGGCGTCCGGGCTGCTGCCCGCCGGGCAGTCGGCCGGGGCCTTGGCGGTGAAGTCGCGGCCGTACTCGTGGCCGCCGATGAAGGCCGTGACCAGCCGGCCCGTGGCGTCGTAGCGGAAGTCGGGCGCTCCGGGCAGGCCGTCCCGGCCGTCGACGGACTCGTCGACGACCGTGCCCGACCGCGAGCGCGTCACCGCGGTGGGGACGGACGTGCCGTCCGCCAGGGTCCAGTTCTTGGCCGTGATCCGGCCCGCCTCGTCGCGGTCCACGGACAGCCGGGTGCCGTTGGCGTACCGGACCCGCTGCACCTGGCCGGCCGTGTCGTACTCGGCGGCGGCCAGCTGCCGCCCGTCCAGGGCGACCGACAGGATGCGGCCCGCGGCGTCGTGGGCGGTGCGCTTGACCTGCACGGCGTCGGCCTTCGAGGGCGGGGTGACCCGCTCCTGCTCGGCGCGGCCCGCGCGGTCGTAGACCGTGTCGGTGCCCACGCCCTGGGCATCGGTGAAGTGCACCGCGCGACCGAGCAGGTCGACGGTGTTGAGCAGGAAGTGGTCGTGCTGGACGGCCTTGAGGGTGAGCGGGTCACCGCCGTAGGCGCTGTGGTAGTCGACCGTCCAGGCGTCGAGGCTGGAGTTCCCCGGCATGGACATCCGGGTGATCCGGCCGCGGTCGTCGTACTGGATGCAGGTCCAGTCGGGTCCGCCGAAGGTCACGGCGGCGGGCAGACCGCGGGAGTTGTAGACGTACTTCTCGGTCCGCGCCGTACCGGTCGCCGACTTCGGCAGTTCGACCGACTTCGGCAGGCCGCGCTGCGGGGCCGGGTCGTTCTCCTGGGTGCAGGGGTTGTCGGCGCTCTCCGTCGCTCCGTAGTAGCCGAACCCCTGGGTGACGCCGTTGGGCTGGACCTTGGCCACGGGGCGGAAGAACTCGTCGAACCGGAAGCCGGTCTTCAGGGCCAGGCCCGCGGGATCCGCGACGGTGGCGACGGGCAGCCCGAACTCGTTCAGCTGGGTCTGCACCGTCTGGTTCGGCACCCCTTGCGAGTCCTGGCGTTCCGTGGTGATGTCCGCCGGACCGTAGGAGGTGGTCTGCGCCGGGACGCCCGCGCAGCCCGTGGGGGCGGGGCTCACCGGGCGCAGGTCCGGGCCGAAGCACTGCTGCGGGCCCGGTCCGTAGCTGCCGGCCGGCCTGCCGTACTCGTCGCTGACGGTGGTCGTCAGCCGTCCGGCGGGGTCGGTCACCGAGGCCTGCTGGTCGGCGGAGGTCCAGGTGAAGCGCCGGGTGCGCCCGGTCCCGTCCGTGTCGGAGAGGACCCGGCCCGCGGGGTCGAGGGTGACCTCGCGCGTCCAGCCCTGCGGGGTGCTCACCCCGGCGATCTGGAGACGGGTGGTGCCGGGCGTGAAGGCGTACGTGCGCTGCGGGCGCGCGTCGGGGCGGCCGGGGGTGCCCGCGGGATCCGGGCCGGTCAGGCGCTGGGCCTCGGCGGTGCCGGGCCGGTAGTCGATCCGGTAGCGGGACGCCTCCTGGTCCCGGCGCGCGGGGTCGACGGCGACCCAGTCGGTGACGAGCGGCGGGCGCACCGTGGTGAGCAGGTGGTCGGCGGTGAAGCCGAGGTCGGTGGTCTCGCCGCCGGGGTTGACGAAGCGGGTCAGCTTGCCGGAGCGGTAGACGAGCCGGGTCACACCGGCGCCGGGGACCCGGACGGCGCACACGTACCCCGTGGGGGCGCCGCTGCCCTCGCACTCCTGGCTGCCCGCGTAGAGGAAGGCGAGGCCGTCCTCCTCGGCGGCCGCGATGGCGGCCGCCGTGCCCTCGGTACGGGGCCGCTGCGCGTCGGCCGCCGCGGCGCCCGCCGCCGCGCGCACGGCGGTCTTGCGGTGGGTGGCGCCGGGGTGCGCCCGGTCGCCTGCGGGGGTGCGGGGGGCGACGGGGGCCAGGTCGGGCCGGCCGGTGGTGGCGGCCGTCAGGGATCCGGCGGCGGCCGTGAGCGGGTCCGGCTGCCGGGCCGCGCCGTTCGGCGCGGTGTTCGGCGCGGTGTTCGCCGCCCCGTTCGGCGTGCCGTTCGCCGCGGCCCCGGCGGCGGGGGCGGGTGCGGGTGCGGGTGCGGCGGCCGGGGTCACCGTCCAGCCGGGCGGCAGGACCTCGCCCGCCGGGCGCAGCCAGGAGGCGGGCACCGGGGCGGTGCGTCCGGCGCCGCTCACCCAGAGCGCGGCTCCGCCGCCCGCCGCCCGGCGGCGGTACTCGACGGTGATCCGGTGGCTCTGGCCGGCCTTGAGGGCGATCTCGCGGCCGTAGACCGCGCGGTCACCGGTGGCGGCGGCGCGGTTCCAGTCGTCGAGGACCACCGCGCCGTCGACCAGGACGCGCAGGCCGCCGTCGTAGGTGCCGCCGAGCCGGTAGCGCCCGTCCTCGGGCACCTTGATCGTGCCGGTCCACCGGGCGCGGAAGACCGCGGCGGGGTCGGCGTCCGGGTACGGCGCCCCGGCTCCCCAGGCGAAGTCGACCCGGGCGTCGGTGCGTACGGCCGCGGGCTTCTCACCGGCGGCGATGCCGGAGCCGGAATCCCCGGCGAAGTACGATCCGGTCAGTCCCGCGGAGGTCTGCACGGCCTGGGAGTTGTAGGTGAAGGTGGCGCCCAGGGGGCCGAAGCCGGTGCCGACCTGCGGGGTGGCGACCGAGGCCGTGACGTTGCCGGTGGCCAGGCTGACGGTGACCGGGCCGAGCGAGTCGGCCGGCACCGCGGCGCCCGCGGCCGGTGCGCCGAGGCGCTGGTTGACGGCGAAGGAGCGGGCGGGGGCGTCCGCCGCGACCCGGCCGGTGCGGCTCTTCGCCCGGACCGTCCAGGTGTACCGGCCGCCGTCCTTCAGCAGGCCCGCGGGAACCTTCCAGCGCGGGGACGCCTGCCAGCCGGACGAGGTCACCTGACCGGTGCGCGGGTCGGCGCCGGTCGCGATCAGGAACTCGTAGGCGGCGGTGTCCGCGCCGCCGGTGGCGGACAGTTCGGGACGGGCGTCCGCCAGGGCGGCCCCGTCCGCGGGACCGGCGGGCCGCGCGCCGGGCTCGGCGCCCGGCCCGGCGGCCGCACCCTGCGCGGGTGCCTCGCCGAAGGTGCCGTCCGGCCAGGACGGCCGGCCGGGGTCCCCGGCCTCGGCGGCCGGCAGGGCCACCCGCGTGGGGTCGGCCCGCAGGCCGTCCCCGCTCACTGCGGGTGCCTCACCACCGAGCAGTGTCAACGACAGCGCCGCCGACACCGCGGTGGCGGCCAGCACTCTGAGTTTTCCGGCGTGAGCCATGCCCAGTCACCACTCCAAAACGGGGAAACGCACCGCGCTCGGCGCTCGACGTCCATCAACCCAGATGCTGGCAGGGGCCGGTTCCCGTCCGAAGGCCGCAGAGAATCTTTGAATACGATTCCGGTGGCTGCCCGAAGTGATCACCGGATACGGTACCGACCGTGACCATCCGCATACTTCTCGCCGACGACCAGGAATCCGTTCGCATGGGATTCCGCCTGATCCTGGATTCCCAGCCGGACATGGAAGTCGTCGGCGAAGCCGTGGACGGCCTGCAGGCCGTCGAACTCGCCGGAATCCTGCGGCCGGACGTGGTGCTCGCCGACATCCGCATGCCGCGCCTGGACGGTCTGGAGGTCACCCGCAGACTCGCCGGCCCCGAGGTCGCCGACCCGGTGCGGGTGGTCGTGGTGACCACCTTCGACCTCGACGAGTACGTCCACACCGCGCTCCACAACGGGGCGTGCGGCTTCCTGCTGAAACGGTCGGGACCCGCGCTGCTGGTGGAGGCGGTACGCGCCGCCGTGGCGGGCGACACCATGATCAGCCCTTCCGTCACGGTCCGCCTGCTGAAGCACCTGCAGAGCCCGGTGAAGCCCAAGTCGGCCGCTCTGATCGAGTCGTTGACGGACCGCGAGACGGAGATAGCGCGCCTGGTGGCCAAGGGGCTGACGAACGCGGAGATCGGCACCGAGCTGTTCATCTCGGCGGGCACCGCCAAGACCCACGTCGCCCACATCCAGCGCAAGCTCGATGTGCGCAACCGGGTCGGGATCGCGGCCTGGGTGTGGGACAGCGGCCTGGCGGCCTGAGGCCCCGGCAGCCGCGGGACCCACGGGGCCCGTCGGCGACCCGGCTCCGGGCCGGCGCCGCCGGGCCCGGCGGCGCCGGTTCACGCGGCGCCGGGTCACACGGCGCAGACGCCCTTCATGCTGTCGATGAGGGCCAGCACGGCCCGGGCCGAGGGAAGGATCATCCGGCCCTCCCTGGTCAGCCTCGCGCCCGTCGAATCCCGCGTGAAAAGCTTCGTACCCAGCATTTGTTCCAGGCACTTGATCTGATAGCTGATGGCCGGCTGCGAATATCCCAGTGCTTTCGCGGCCTGATCCATACGTCCGATTTCCGCTACGGACACAAACGCGCGGAACTCACGCTCGTGCATCTCGCCCCCTGTCTCTCTGCGGACCACATCGACCATGTCAGCCGACCGGCGCCGGAGCGGCAATGGAACGTGCAGGAAGCTGCCGATGCGCCGCTCCCCGCGGGGGCGCGGGCACACCGCGGCGCCCCCGGGGGACATCCCCCGGGGGCGCCTGCGGCTCCGGCCCGCCGGCCGGAGCCGCCCGGTCAGCCGTGGCTGATGGCGGTGAGTACGTTCAGCCGGGCGCCGCGGCGGGCCGGGGCGATGGAGGCGATGACACCGACGACGGCCGCACCGATGAGGTAGGCGAGCATCTGGCCCCAGGGCAGTGACAGTTCGCTGACACCCTGGTCCTTCATCGCGTGGGCCACGGCGAGTCCGAGGACCGCGCCGACCACGATGCCGAGGACCGCGCCGAAGAGGGAGATCACCACCGACTCGGTCATCACCATGCGGACGGTCTGGCCGCGGCTGAGACCGATCGCCCGCAGCGTGCCCATCTCCTTGGTCCGTTCGAGGATCGACAGGGCGAGGGTGTTGATGATGCCGAGCACCGCGATGAGCATCGCGACGCCGAGCAGCCCCTGGACCACGGTGAGGATCATGGCCATGCCGCCGCTGAACATCGCGATGATCTCGGCCTTGGTCTTGACCGTGACCTCGGGGCTGTCCGCGAGCAGCTTCTCGATCTGCGGCCGTACGGAGCCCGCCTCGGCGCCGTCGTCCAGCTGGAAGTAGGCCTGCGAGGGCTGGGTGCCGCGGAATCCGGTCCCGGCGTCGGCCCAGGGCACGACCACGCTGTTCGTCAGGGAGGAGTCCTTGAAGATGCCGGCGACCTTGTAGGTGTGCGCGTCGCCGCGCTGGAGCTGGAGGGTGAGGCTGTCGCCGACGCCCACTCCACGGGTCTTCGCGGTGGCCTCGTTCATGACGACGGTGCCGGCCGCGGGGGGTTCGATGGATCCCTTCGACTCCTGGAGTCCGAGGACCTCGCGGGCCTTGGCCCAGTCCTGCCACGAGCTGACCGGCTGGGTCTCCTTGCCGACGGTGGCCGTGTCGAGCATCGCGGCCGCGACGGCCTTGACCCCCGGCACCGCGGCGATCCGGGTCAGCGCGGCCGGGTCGATGGTCGCCGAGCCCGCCGAGCCCGCCTCGCCCATGGCCACGTAGTCGGCCTTCAGGTCCCGCCGGATGTCCTTGGTGACGCTGTCCTCGGAGGAGGCGGCCACCGTGCTGATCGCGGTGACGAGCGCGACGCCGATCATCATCGCCGAGGCGGTGATGGCGGTACGGCGGGGATTGCGGGCGGAGTTGCTGCGCCCCAGCCGGCCGGGCAGCGAACGGGAGAACAGCGCGCCGAGCACCCGCACCGACGGCCCGCTGAACAGCGGGGTCAGCAGCGCGACCCCGACGAAGGCGAGCAGGACGCCGGAGAGGATCGTCGCGACCCCGCTGGAACCGAAGAGGCCGAGCGCCAGCAGGACGACGCCGAGACCGAGCAGGACGGCCCCGGTCCAGGTCTGCTTGCGGTGCTTGCCCTCCGCGGTGCCCGCGGCCCGGATCACCGCGATGGGCGGGACCTTGGAGGCCCGTACGGCGGGGAAGAGCGCGGCCAGCATCGTCACGAGGATGCCGACGGCGAAGGAGGTGACGACCGCGCTCGCGGGCACGGCGAGGGATCCGACCTTGAGGCCGTCCGTCGCACCGGCCAGCAGGTCGGCGCCGAGGGCGCCGATGCCGATGCCGGCGGCGAGGCCGAGGGCGGAGGAGACCAGGCCGACCACGAAGGACTCGACCAGTACGGAGGTGATCATCTGGCCGCGGCCGGCGCCGAGGGCGCGCAGCAGGGCGAGTTCGCGCATCCGCTGGGCGATGATGATCGAGAAGGTGTTGACGATCAGGAAGACGCCGACGAGCACGGCGACCGCCGCGAACCCGAGCAGCAGCTGGTTCATCATGTCGAGGATGCCGCGGGACTTGTCCGAGGCCTTCTTGGCGAGCTGCTCGCCGGTCAGGACCTCGAAGCCGTCGCCGAGGTCCGCGGACAGCGCGGACTGTACGGCGGCGACGGACGCCCCGGGGGCGACGTCGACCTTGATCCCGGAGTAGGCGTCGGCCCGGCCGAGCATCAGCCGCTGGGCGACCGGCTCGCTGAAGGCCACCGTCTGCTCGCCGCCGACGGAGCCGCGGTCACCGGAGTAGCCGAAGATCCCGGCGACGGTGAAGGTCCGCTTCGGCTCCGTGGTGAGCACGCTGACCGGGTCGCCGACCGCGAGGCCCGCCTTCTCGGCCAGGGCCGCGTTGAGGGCGACCTCGGTGTCGGTGCGCGGCTCGTGGCCGGAGCGCAGCGTGATCAGCTTGCTCTCGCCGCGCCAGCTCTCGCCGTAGCGGGGGCCGCCGGTGTCCTTGACCAGCTTGCCGTCCTTGCCGAGGACGCGGGCGCCCTCGGCGAGGACCAGGCCCTTGGCCGCGGCCACGTTGGCCGTCTTGGCCACGCGGGCGACGGCCGCCGCGTCGAGCGGGGACACGACCGCCGTCTCGCCCGTGTCGGCCGCGACCTTGGGCTTGAGCGCGACGTGCAGCGCTATGTCGTCGTAGGCACCGTTGAACTGGGCGTCGATGGACCGGTTCAGCGTGTCCTTGATGACCATCGAGCCGGACACGAACATCACCGCGAGGACCACGGCCAGGCCGGAGAGGACCAGCCGGAGCTTGCGTGACAGCAGGCTCTTGAGCGTGGCGTTCAGCATCAGGCCACCCGCACCTTGCCGTCGAGCGAGCGCATCGTGTCGAGCACGGCGTCCGCGGTCGGCTCGCGCAGCTCGTCCACGATCCGGCCGTCGGCCAGGAAGATCACCCGGTCCGCGTACGAGGCGGCGTGCGGGTCGTGCGTGACCATGACGATCGTCTGGCCCAGCGTGCGGACCGAGTGCTGGAGGAACTTGAGCACCTCGGTGCCCGAGGTGGAGTCCAGGTTCCCGGTCGGCTCGTCGGCGAAGATGACCTCCGGCTGCGAGACCAGGGCGCGGGCGCAGGCCACGCGCTGCTGCTGTCCGCCGGACAGTTCCGTCGGCCGGTGGCCGAGGCGCTGGCCCAGTCCCACGGTGTCGACGACCCGGTCGAACCAGTCCTTCGACGGCTTGCGCCCGGCGATGGCCAGGGGCAGCAGGATGTTCTCCTCGGCCGTGAGCATCGGCAGCAGGTTGAACTGCTGGAAGATGAAACCGATCTTGGTCCGGCGCAGCTCGGTGAGCTTCTTGTCGGACATCCCGCTCACCTCGGCGTCGCCGATGTACACCTCGCCGTCGGTGATGCTGTCCAGGCCGGCCAGGGCGTGCATGAGGGTCGACTTCCCGGAACCGGACGGACCCATGATCGCGGTGAATTCCCCGGCCGTGAATTCCACGCTGACCCCGCGCAGGGCCGCGACCTGGGCCTCGCCCTCGCCGTACAGTTTCGTCACGCCAACAGCTCGGGCGGCGGTCTGCCGCTTGGTCGAAGTCGAAATGGTCGCGGTCACACGACTCACACTCCCCATACGGGTTGATTCTTCGGACGGTCCATGACCGGAGCACTTTCCTCGGTGTCCGGCGGGCGCAATCGAGCCTAGGAGCGGGCCGTGACCCGCCACATCTACCGATCGGCATAGATCCTGCTGTCCGGACGCCCCAATTCCGAGCGCAGATAGAACTCTTGAGACCAGACCTGCGTCCGCGGGCCGGGCCCGCCTACCGTGCCGACGGACATGGGCAGCTCCCGGTGACGGCACGGAGGACGGACATGACAGGCACGCGGGCACTCTCCAAGTACTGGATGCTCACCAACGACTTCACCCAGAACCCCTATCCGGTCCTGGAGTACGTGCGGCGCGAGAGCCCCGTGCGCGAGCTGTCCTTCCCCGACGGCGGCCGCGCCTGGGTGGTGACCCGGTACGAGGACGCCAAGGCGGCGCTCGCCGACCCCCGGCTGAGCCGGGACATCCACGTCCACTACCAGCTGATGTCGCAGCGGACCGGCCGTACGATGACGCCGCCGCCGGAGGAGGCCAACCACCTGGCCAACCTGGAGCCGCCGCGCCACACACCGCTGCGGCGGGCGATCAGTTTCGCGTTCACCCCGCGCCGGGCCGAGGCCCTGCGGCCGAAGGTGGAGCAGATCGCCGACGAGCTGCTCGACCGGCTGGCGGGCGCGCCCGGCCCCGATCTGATCGCCGGGTACGCCGACCCGCTGCCCGTCATCGTCATCGCCGAGCTGATGGGCGTACCCGCCGAGGCCTGGCCGGACTTCCTGCGCTGGTCGACGGCGCTGCGCACGCACTCCCCCACCGAGGGCTCCGGGGCGCTGGACCGCAACATCCAGGAGCTGTCCCGCTACATGTCCGGGCTCATCGCCGAGAAGGAGCGCGAGCCGGGCGAGGACCTGCTCTCCGCGCTGATCCACGCCGACCCGGAACGCCGGCTGACCAGCACCGAGATCCTCTCGACCGGTTTCGCGCTGATGACCGGCGGCAACGACACGACCGCCAGCCTGGTGGGCGGGGTCATCGCCGCGCTGCTGACCCATCCGGCGGAGCGGACCGCGCTGCTGGCCGAGCCGGGCCGCTGGGGCCGGTCGATGGACGAACTGATCCGCTACGTCAGCCCGATCGGCAACGCCCTCCAGCGCGTCACCACCGAGCCGGTGGAGCTGGGCGGGGTGACCATCCCGGCCGGCGAGGTCGTCGTCATCAGCGTGATGTCGACGAACCGGGACCCGCACCAGTTCCCCGACCACCCGGACGTGCTGGACCTGGACCGCCCCAAGCCCGCCCACCTCAGCTTCGGCTTCGGCATCCACTACTGCTCGGGCGCCCACCTCGCGAAGGTGATCACGGAGATCGCGGCCCGGCGCCTCTTCGAGCGGTTCCCGCAGGTCCGCCTCGCCGTGGACCCCGCCGAACTGCGCTACCAGCAGAACGTGGTCGTCCGCCCGCTGGAGGCCCTGCCCGTCCGGCTCTGAACCGCCGCCGGCCCGCCCCCCGTCCTAGTGCTGTGACCGGAAAGGTCCACCGGGTCACGGCGCCCGGCACGGCACCTCGCCGCGTTGTCGGACCACGACGGTACGTCCAGTACGAGTCGCGGCCCTCCGCCTTGCGATGCACCGCACCGGACACCGCGACCCGGCACACCTTCCCGGCCACAGCACTAGGCGGGCCGGCGCATCGCGGCGTACAGGGCCCTGAGCATGAGGATCGCGCTGACGACGAGCACGTGGTAGCCGATCAGCGGGAACAGTTCCAGCTGCCGGGTCACCCGCGGTCCCTTGCCGGTGCCGAAGACCACCAGCATGACCCCCATCAGCCCCGTGCACGCGGCCAGCAGGGTCACCGTCACCTGGTGGATCAGTCCGGAGACGAAGCGCCGCTCCCGCTCGTCCGCGAGCACCCGTACCCGTACGCCGAGCCGGCCCTCCTCCAGCGAGGCGCTGATGCGCTCGGCCCTGCGCGGCAGTCGGCGCAGCATCGGCAGCACGGAGAGCAGTTCCTGGGCCGCGCCGTGCGCCAGCGAGGAGAGCCCGGGCGGCGCGAAACCGCGTGACCCGTCCCCGTCCGCGCCGCCGGTACGGGGCTTCGCCGCGCCCAGGGTGAAGCGCTCCGTGAGCATCCCGATGGCGAACGCCCGTGCCTCGTCCAGCAGGTTGAAGCCCGGGGCGAGGTGCGTGAGGGTCCCCTCGATGGTGGCCAGGGCCCGGAAGACGGCGGCCACCTCCGGCGGGACGGCCAGCCCGAACCGGGAGAGCATCCGGAACAGCGCGGTGAACATCTCGGTGTCCGGCTGGGCTCCCGCCCCCAGGTGCCGGGCCATGAACCGGCCCAGTTCCCGCTCCAGCAGCGCGGTGTCGGGCATCAGCTCCTCGTTGGTGGTGGCGCGGGTGCCGAGCAGGGTGAGCAGCGCGTCGTGCAGCCCCGCCGGATCCCCCCGGTCCACGGCCACGAGCAGTTCCTGGATGGCCAGCCGGACCGAGGGGTCGGTGCGCCCCACGGAGCCGAAGTCGATCAGCCCGATCCGGCCGTCGTCGAGCAGCAGCATGTTGCCCGGGTGGGGATCCGCGTGGAAGACGCCCACCCGCAGGATCTGCTGGAGGACGGCGGCGAAGGCGGTGCTGGCCAGCGCCTTGCGGTCCAGGCCCGCCGCGTCGGCGACCGGTCCGGCCCGGTCGAGGGTGACCCCCTCCATCCATTCCTGCACCAGGACCCGCGCCGAGGTGTACTCGAAGTACACCCGCGGGATGCGGACGGGCGCGTCCTCTTCGTGCGCCCCGGTGGCCCGCGCGACCGCGACCGCGTTGCGGCCCTCGATGCGGAAGTCCAGTTCCTCGCGCACCGATTCGGAGAATCCGTCGCCCAGCTCGCGCAGGCCGAGGGCCTGCGCGGAGCGGACCCGGGTCTGCAGGCTCCGGCTGATGGTGAGCACGATGTCGAGGTCCCGCTCGACGGCTTCGCGGATCCCCGGCCGCTGGACCTTCACCACGACCGTCGGGCCGCCGCGCAGCCGGGCGCGGTGCACCTGGGCGATGGAGGCCGCGGCCAGCGGCACGTGTTCGATCCACTCGAAGACCTCGGAGACCGGCTTGCCCAGCTCCTTGTGGAGGACGGCCTCGACCTCGGGCCACGGTGCCGGGGGCACGTCGCTCTGGAGCCGGCTCAGTTCCTCGATGAAGTGGGGCGGCAGCAGGTCGCGCCGCGTGGACATCACCTGGCCGAACTTGATCAGCGCCCCGCCGCACTCCTCCAGCGCCAGCCGCGCCGACCGGGCCGAGCGCTCGCCGAACTCGCCCGGCTTCAGGGCCCTTTCCCATCCCGACCGGCCCCGCAGCATCCGGCTCAGGCCGTGCCGCATGAAGATCCGGCTGATCTGGGAGTAGCGGCGGGCCCGTCGCATCCGGTCGCCCAGCCCGCGCAGGACCTGGAGCGGCCGCGTCCAGCTGCCGTAGGGGAGGAACACCTCGACGAGCACCAGGGTGGCCATCGCCGCGAACAGGGCCAGGGGGATCTGGATCGTCGACAGCGCCCCCCGGTCCTGCTCGTCGCGCACCACTTCGTTGAAGACGAGGAGGGCGCCCAGTCCCATCAGCCCGGCGGACAGCGCGCGCAGCGGACCGACGCGGATGCCGAGCAGCCTGCGGGAGGCCGTCGAGACCCCGAAGACGATGACTCCGAGGGCCCCCGCGGCCATCAGGACGATGACGAGCGTGAGGGACGTGTCGTCGAACGCGCCGCCGGCCGGATCGGTCATGAAGCTGCTCCCTGGGTAGGTCGCGGGCCACCCTAGGCCGATCCGTCCGGGAGCCGGAGGGATCTGGCAGCTTCATGCAACCGGCTCCGCGACCCGGCCGGTCCGCCCGTCACGGCGCCGTGCGCCGGGCGCGCAGCGGCCGTGCGCGCTGGGCCCGCCAGAACCCCGAATCGGCGCGCGCCGCCGCCGCGTAGTGCAGTTGTACGGCGCCCGCGGCGCGCTCGTAGCGGTCCCGGGAGGCCCGGTTGAAGCGGGCGGCCGGGGCCTCGCGCGCGTCCAGGGAGGGGAAGTCCCGGATCAGCCGGCCGACCGCGCCCAGGACTTCGGCGAGCGGTTCGCCCGCGAGGGGTTCCACCTGCCAGGCGGCCGTGCCCAGCGCGACGCAGTTCTTCACCCAGGCGCGGCGGCTGTGTCCGAAGCGGTAGCGGACGTGGCGCACGTCGGCGCGCTCCGGGTCCAGCCCGTACAGCTCGCACAGCCGCTCCGCCGCCTCGGCCGGGCCGGTCCTCGCCCGCGCGTGGACCAGGCCCGCGCCGAACCGGCCGGGCAGCGGCAGCTTCCAGGACCAGCCCGCGGGCAGGGCGGTGGCGGTGGCGAACGGCTCGGTTCCCCGGGCTCCGTCGTCGCAGGGGGCCGTGACGGTGGCGGCGCTGTCGCAGAGCAGCCGGCCGTGTGCGCCGATGAACGGCTCCCCCAGGACTTTCGTGAGCAACAGACCTTCCTGGCCCGTGCAGTCGATGAAGAGATCCCCTTCGACCCTGTCCCCTTTCTCCGTGTGCAGCGCGGTCACCATCCCGTTTCCGTCCCGCTCGGCGGACCGTACGCAATCGTGGACGGCGCGCACTCCGAGCCGGCGTACGGCGATGTCCCGCAGGAATGCGCGGAAGAGCTTGGTGTCGACGTGCCATCCGTACGGAATTCCGGCGGGAATTCCTTCCGGGAATCCCTCCGGAAATGCGGTCGCGCAGGGGCGGTAGAAGTGGTCCGCACCGCCGCCCGTGAGGGTCCTGGCGGTGGCGGTGACCGCCCCTTCGGTGCGCCAGTTCACATACCTCACGGCCGTCCTGCGGGAGGCCCCGCACGCCCGCGTCCACTCGTCCACGGACACCCCCAGCGGCTCGGTGAACGCCGGCTGGAACTGCGGCGGAACGGCTGTGACCTGCCCCGTTTCCGCGAGGTCCGGGACAGCTGACGGTGTCTGGAGCACGGTGACGGCGACCGTCCCGCGCCCTGCCCGCGCGAGCCGGGCCGCGACCGTCCAACCGGCCGCGGACCCTCCCACGACGACGACTCTCCTGATGCTGCTGTCCATGTCCGGAACCCTGCGCCGGAGGTCTGTACGGAACCTGTACGCGGCCTTGCAAGAACCTCTGCCGGGCGGTGCAGACCGGCGCGGGATTCCGTATATCGCCTTCTCCGAATCTGTGAATGCAGGACCTGAACGGGGTCCCACAGCTTTCACAGGAGCAGCGATGAACATGAACGAGAACACCCCGGGCGAGGCGCAGGACGTGCTGGAGATCCTGGCGGAGATCGAGCAGCAGGGAGCGCGTGCGCAGGAATTCGAACTGCGTGACAGTTCCGCACCGTGGGCCGCCCTGCTCGCGGAATACGTGGACGCGCTCACCTCCCTGGTGGCGCAGAGCCACGAATTCCACGCCCCGGCCGTGATCTACAGCCTCGACGAAGGCCACGCGGGTGGCTGCGGCTGAGGCCCGAACCGGAAAAGGCCTTCGCGGACCGGGCGCCAGGGACGGCGGCCGGTCCGCGAAGGCCGGAGAAGGTGAAGGTGAAGGTGACGGGGACGGGGACGGGGACGGGACAGGGACAGGGAAAGGCGAAGGGTGCGCGTCACGCGGCGAGGAGGACGGCTGCGCTCCGCTCCTGGGCGAACAGCCGGACCAGCCGCGGGAAGCGGTAGCGCAGCCGGGCCTCGCCGTCGGCGCCCCACGCGTCCAGCAGGCGCGCGTCGGTCAGCTGCTCCAGCGTCTCCTCGGCGTCGTCGACCCCCGTGCCGAGGAGCGCCGCCGCGTCGGCCGCGGTCAGATCGGCCGGGCCCGCCCCGGCGAGGGCCCGGAAGGCGCTCCGGACCTCGGACGGCAGCCCGTCGGCGGCCCTGGCCAGCGCCGCCCGTACGTCGAGACCGCCGAGGCGCAGTTCGCCCAGCCTGCGCTCCTCGGGCGCGAGGCGGTCCGCGAGCCGGGCGGCCGACCACTGGGGGCGGGCGGCGAGCCGGGCGCCCGCGATCCGCAGGGCCAGCGGCAGCCGGTCGCAGAACTCGGCGATGCGCGCGGCCGATTCGGGGTCGTCGGTGATCCGTCCGGGGCCCGCGACCGTCATCATCAGCTGGAGCGATTCCCGGGGTGTCATCGGGCCGGTCCGCACCAGCCGGGTGCCTTCGAGGGAGGCCAGCGGGGAGCGGGTGCCGGTGACGACCGTGCGGCTGTCACCGCCCGGCAGCAGCGGGCGCACCTGGGCGTCGTCGTCCGCGTTGTCGAGGACGACGAGCATGCGGCGCCCGGCCAGCAGCGTCCGGTAGAGCTGGACGCGCTCGTCGAGGCCGTCGGGCAGCCGGGCCGGTTCGGTGCCCAGCGCGCGCAGGAACCAGCCGAGCACCTCGCCCGGCGTGCGGGCGCCGCCCTCCGGGGTGCGCAGGTCGGCGTAGAGCTGGCCGTCCGGGAACGCGCCGCGGCAGAGCTGCGCCGCCCGCAGCGCCAGCGCCGACTTGCCGGTGCCGGGTGCCCCGGTGACCACGGCGTCCTGACCGGCCCGCAGGGCGGTGAGGATCTCGGCGGTCTCCTCCTCGCGGCCGGTGAAATCGCCGGGGGCGGCGGGCAGCAGCGCGGGGACCAGGCCCGGCCAGCCGCCGTACCCGGAGACCGGGGCGGCGGGGTGTACGGACGGGAGCGGGAGCGGAAGCGGGAGGGACGACGGGAGGGCGGACGCGAGGGCGGACGGGACGGCGGACGGGACGGCGGGCGGGAGCACTACGGACGCGGCCGGGCCGGGGGCCGCCTCCCCGGCGGGGCGGGCGGGGGCCGCGGACCGGCGCTCCGGGGCCTGCGGTCCGGGGAGCGTGCCCGTGAGGACGCTCTGGTGCAGGGCGCGCAGTTCGGGGCCCGGGTCGATGCCGAGGTCCTCGGCGAGGACGCGCCGCCCCTCCTCGTACACGGCGAGCGCGTCGGCCTGGCGGCCGCAGCGGAAGAGCGCGGTCATCAACTGGCCGCGCAGCCGCTCCCGTACGGGGTGCAGGGTCACCTGCCGGGTCAGACCGGGGACGGTGTCCGCGTGCCGGCCCAGCGCGAGGGCGGCCTCGGTGTGGTGTTCCAGCGCGGAGAGCCGGGCCTCCTCCATCCGGGGGCCCTCGGCCTCCGCGAGCCGCGCGGTGACGTCCGTCAGGGCCGGTCCGCGCCACAGCGCGAGGGCGGCGGCCAGGCGGCGTTCGGCGTCCTCGTACCGGCCCGCCGTCAGGTCGGCGCTCCCCGCGTCGGCGAGCCGCCGGAAGGCGTCCCAGTCGAACCCGGCGTCCCCGATGTCCATCCGGTACCCGGAGCCGACGCGCTCCAGTCCGTGGCGGTCCCCGAGCCGGGTCCGCAGCCGGGACACGTAGGTGTAGAGCTGGTTGGTGCTGCTGGCCGGCGGTTCCCAGCCCCACAGCAGCGTGGTGAGCCGCTCGTCCGTCATGACCTTGCCACGGGCCAGCAGCAGGGCGGCGAGCACGGTGCGCTGCTTGCTGCCGTCCAGTGCCACCGCGCGGCCGTCGTGCGCGGCCGACACGGGTCCGAGGATCGTGAAGTCCATGACGCCTCCGCGTTGCGCGGGCCCGCCCCGGTCGGCCGGCCTCGTGCCGCGAAAGCTAGTGAGCAGCGGTTGTCCCACGGCATCGCCTCGATTTCGCCGGCCACGAAATCGAAGCGAAAGCGCTCCAAAAAGGGGGCTCCGTAGCGTTCGGGACATGAACCGGGACGACGGCCACCGCGGTCCCGGACCACCCCCGAACCTTCAGGAGCGTCCCGTGAAGAAGCTCGTCCGTTCCACCAAGTCCGGCGCCGCCGCCCTCGTGACCGCCCCCCTGGGAAAGCTGGCCGCCCAGGCGCTGCTCGCCCTCACGCTCGTCACGGCCGGCGCGGTGACGGTGGCGGACGACCCGTGGTCCACCTCCGCCGCCGCCCTGAAGGACGACCCGTGGTCCAGCGCCCCCGTCGCCCTGAAGGACGACCCGTGGTCCAGCGCCCCGGTCACCACGAAGGACGACCCGTGGTCCGCCGCCCCGGTCACGATGAAGGACGACCCGTGGAGCTGAACGCCCGCCGCCCTCAGGGCTGGACGAGCGTGAAGAACTCCGCCGGATCCAGCCCGCCGCCGCCTTCCCCGAGCAGTTCCAGCAGCCGCCGGGCCCGGCCCTGCCAGGACGGCGCACCGACCTCGGCGAAGAGGTCGGACGCGGCCTTGAAGCAGCCCGCCGCGCCGGACCGGTCACCGCGCACCGCACGGACCCCGCCGAGTGCGACACCGGCCCGCCCCTCCAGATAGCGGTCCGGAACCTTGGCCGCCGTCGCCAGCGCGTCGTCGAGGACCGCTTCGGCCTCGTCCATCCGCTCCAGGCACCACAGGGCCTCGCCCAGCACGCGCAGCGTGTGCGCCTCGCCCCGGCGGTCCCCGCTCGTGCGCACCAGTCCCAACGCCCGCCGGCACGCCTCTTCCGCGCGTTCCCCGTCGCGCTGGCTGATCAGGGCCTCGGCGAGCCGGACGACGCTCTGCGCCTCGCCCCGTACGGTGCCCAGGCCCCGGCTCCTGACCACCGCTTCCGAGGACAGCACCAGGCTGGCCTGCGCGTTCCCCAGTTCCAGCTCGATCTGCGCCAGCAGGCCCAGCACATGGGCTTCCGCGTACTGGTCGCCGCCCGCCCGGAAGAGTTCCAGCGACTGGTGGCCCATCTCCCGGGCCCGGTCCAGGTCCCCCCGGTAGCGCCCGCACAGCGCGAGGTTGCGCAGGACCAGGGCGCGGCCCTGGTCCTGGCCCTCCTCCTCGAACAGGCGCAGCGCGAGCTTGAGGTGCCCGACGGCGCCCTCGTGCTCCCAGGAGAGGATCCCCAGCGTGCCGAGGGAGTGCAGCATCACGGCCTCGCCGAGCCGGTCGCCGGTGCGGCGGGCGACCTCCAGGGACCGCTCGGCGCAGTAGCGCCAGTCGTCGAGGTAGTTGCGGTTCTGGAAGAGGGTGACGGTGGTCATCGTCAGGTCCCAGGCGTACGCGGCCTCGTCGTCCCGGGAGGTCTGGTCGACCAGGCCGGTGATGGCGACGCGTTCGGTCTCGAACCAGTCCATCGGGTCTTCCAGCAGGCTGTCCACGAGGTCGGCGGGCAGCGGGTGGAGTTGCGCCGGGCCGTGGATGACGGTGTAGTCCCCGCCGTAGATCCTGCGGTGGGCCTCCGCGGCGAGCCCCAGCCATGCCCCGGCCACCCGCCGGGTCGCGGCGCGCAGTTCCTGCGCGGCTTCCTCCTCCAGGGCCACTTCGCGGGCGAAGAGCCGGGGCAGGGCCTGGAAGCGGTAGCGGACGTGGCCGGTGGTGGCGCTCTGCGGTACGAGCAGCTGCGCGTCGACGAGTTCCTCGATGAGGTCCTCGGCGTCCAGCAGGTCGATGTCCAGCAGGGCGGCGCCGGCCCAGGCGGAGAAGTCGGGCACGTTGGCCGCGCCGAGCAGCCGGAACATCCGGGCGGTGGCGGACGGCAGGTCGCGGTAGCTGAGCCGCAGTCCGGCGCGGACCCCCCGTTCGTCGGGGCTGAGTTCGTCGAGCCTGCGGTGCTGGTCCTCCAGCCGGGAGACCAGGGTCCGCACCGGCCAGTGGGGTTTGGCGGCGAGCCGGGCCGCCGCGATCCGCAGGGCCAGCGGCAGCCGGTCGCAGAGCGCGCTGAGCCGGGCCGCCCCGGCCGGGTCGGCGGCGAGGCGGTCGTCACCGGCCACGCGGGAGAGCAGGGCGATCGCCTCGTCCTGGGCCAGGGCGCCGAGGTGCAGCGGTACGAAGGCGTAGTCACCGGCGAGCGCGCCGCCCATGGGGTCCCGGCTGGTGACCAGGACGCAGCAGCGTCCCGTGCCGGGCAGCAGGGGGCGGATCTGCTGGAAGGAGCGGGCGTTGTCGAGGAGGATCAGCACCCGGCGGCCGTCCAGGACGCTGCGGAAGAGCGCGGAGCGCTCGTTCTGGTCGGCGGGGATCTCCGGTCCGGGCACGCCGAGCGCGCGCAGGAACCGGTCGAGTACGGCGCCCGGGCGCAGCGGCGCCTCCTCGTCGTAGCCGCGCAGGTCGGCGTAGAGCTGGCCGTCGGGGAACCGGCCGCCGACCTGGTGGGCCCAGTGCACGGCGAGGGCGGTCTTGCCGACGCCGCCGATGCCGGTGACGGACCCGACGGGCAGGGCGGCGCCGTCGAGGTGGTCCAGCAGCCGGTCCAGGACGGCGAGTTCTGGTCCGCGTCCGGTGTAGGAGGCGACGTTGGAGGGCAGTTGGGCGGGCACGCTGCGCGGGGCGGCGGTGGCGGGCGGCGCGGGGGCGGGCGGCGGGTTCAGCTCGGGCGCGTCCGCGAGGATCCGCTCGTGGAGTTCCTGGAGGGCGGGGCCGGGCTCGATGCCGAGTTCTTCGTTGAGCAGCCGCCGGCCCTCGCGGTAGGTCTCCAGGGCCTCGGCCCGCCGCCCGGACCGGTAGTGGGCGAGCATCAGGTGGCCCTTGGCCTGCTCGCGGAGCGGGTGTTCGCGTACGAAGGCGGTGAGTTCGCCGGTGACCTCGCGGTGGTGGCCCAGCTCCAGGCGCAGCCCCATGTGCTCCTCGTACACGTCGAGGCGCAGTTCCGTGAGCCGGGCGGCCTCGGCCTCGACGCGTTCCGTGGTGATGCCCTCCAGCGCGGGGCCGCGCCACATGGCGAGGGCGTCACCGAAGTGGGCGCAGGCCTCCTCGGGGCGGCCGCCGCGGGCGGCCTCCCGTCCCAGCTCGGCGAGTTCCTCGAACTCGACCGCGTCGATGCGGTGTTCTCCGGCGAACAGCATGTAGCCGGGGTGGCTGGTGACGAGGAGGTCCCCTGCGCCGACGGCCGCCTTGAGGGTCTTGCGCAGGGCGGAGACGCAGATGGCGATCTGGTTGCGCGCGGTCGCGGGCGGGTTCCCGTACCAGACGGCGTCCGCGAGGGTGTCGACGGACACGATCCGGTTGGGGGCGAGGAGCAGCATGGACATGATGGTGCGCTGACGGGCACCCGTGAGGTTCACCGGTATCCCGTCGGCACTGATGTCCAGGGGACCCAGGATCCGGAACACCACCTGATGCACGAGCTGCCTCCCCGTCCTGCGGCCGCGGCCGGTGTCACGCGGCCCGGTTCATGCCGCTTTTGTCTTGATTAGCAGTGCGCGTGGGGGGCGGCAACGCGGGTGGCAGCAAGCTGCCAGTGGCGCACTCGGCGCCTGGTCACGGCCTGGCCCGCCAGGAGACGGGCGGGAACGGTTCGGCCCGGTCCCAGCCCGCGGCGGTGGGACCGGCTTCGGGTTCCGGGGCGGCGGGGGCCGCCAGGCGGGTGAGCAGCGCCGTGACGGCGGCGATCTCCTCGGCGGTGGGGGCGCCTCGGATGATCTCGATCAGGGTGGGGCCGAGCGGCCCGTCGAGTGCCGGTACCGGCATGGTGCGTCTCCTCACATCGGGGGGTTGCCGTGCTTGCGGGAGGGCAGGGGGGCGTGTTTGGCGCGGAGCATGGCCAGCGCGCCGATGAGTGCGGAGCGGGTGTCGGCGGGGTCGATGACGTCGTCGACGAGGCCGCGTTCGGCCGCGTAGTAGGGGTGCATCAGCTCGGCCTGGTACTCCTTGACCAGCTGGGCGCGCATCGCATCGGGGTCGTCGGCGGCCTGGATCTGCCGCCGGAAGACCACGTTGGCCGCGCCTTCGGCGCCCATGACGGCGATCTCGTTGGAGGGCCAGGCGAGGGACAGGTCCGTGCCGATGGAGCGGGAGTCCATCACGATGTAGGCGCCGCCGTAGGCCTTGCGCAGGATCACCTGGACCCGGGGCACCGTGGCGTTGCAGTAGGCGTACAGCAGTTTGGCGCCGTGCCGGATGATCCCGCCGTGCTCCTGGTCGACACCGGGCAGGAACCCCGGTACGTCGACGAGGGTGACCAGCGGGATGTTGAAGGAGTCGCACATCTGGACGAAGCGCGCGGCCTTCTCCGACGCCCGGATGTCGAGCACCCCGGCGAAGGACTGCGGCTGGTTGGCGACGATGCCGACGACCTGGCCGCCGAGCCGCGCGAGCACCGTGAGGACGCTGGTGGCCCAGCGTTCGTGGACCTCCATGTACTCGCCGTGGTCGACGAGTTCACCGATCACGCCCCGCATGTCGTACGGGCGGCTGCCGTCGACCGGGACCAGGTCGAGCAGCCGCTCGCAGCGGCGGTCGGCGGGGTCGTCGGCGGGCGCGCCGGGCGGCAGCTCCTTGTTGTTGGCCGGCAGCATCGAGAGCAGGTAGCGCACCTCCGCGATGCAGCTCTCCTCGTCGTCGTAGGCGAAGTGCGCGACGCCCGAGACCTCCGCGTGCACGTCGGCGCCGCCGAGGCCGTTCTGGGTGATCTCCTCCCCCGTGACCGCCTTCACCACGTCGGGTCCGGTGATGAACATCTGCGAGGTGTCGCGCACCATGAAGACGAAGTCGGTCAGGGCGGGGCTGTAGGCGGCGCCGCCCGCGCACGGTCCGAGCATCACGCTGATCTGCGGGATGACCCCCGAGGCCCGGGTGTTGCGCTGGAAGATGCCGCCGTACCCGGCCAGGGCGCTGACGCCCTCCTGGATACGGGCCCCCGCGCCGTCGTTCAGCGACACCAGGGGAGCACCGGCGGCGAGGGCGAGGTCCATGACCTTGTGGATCTTGGCGGCGTGGGCCTCGCCCAGCGCCCCGCCGAAGATCCGGAAGTCGTGGGCGAAGGCGAAGACCGTACGGCCCTCCACCGTGCCCCAGCCCGTGATCACACCGTCCGTGTAGGGCTTCTTCGCCTCCAGGCCGAACCCGGTGGCCCGGTGCCTGCGCAGCTGTTCGACCTCGGTGAAGGACCCCTCGTCGAAGAGGAGGGCGAGGCGCTCGCGGGCGGTGAGCTTGCCCCGGCGGTGCTGCGCCTCGGTGCCCTGCTCCCCTCCCGTCAGGACCTCTTCGCGGATCAGCGTGAGCTCGCCGACCCTTTCCTGCATCGTCATGGCCAACTCCTCTCCTGTGTCAGCTGTGGTGCGATCTGGGCTGGTGTGTCAGCTGGTTCTGAACGCGACGAAGTCGCAGAGGGCGTCCAGCGCCCGGCGTGCCGTGCAGCGCGGAAGGAGCCCGAGCGCGTCCCGGGCGACCGCCAGCCGCTGGTGCATGATCGCCTCGGCGCGGGCCGTGGCGGGTGCGTCGGTGAACAGCTCCAGGGCCCGGCGGTGCGCGGCCGGGTCGGTCACCGGGCCGTCGGCGAGCAGGGCCCGCAGCTCCGCGTTGCCGGGATCCCGGTCGGCCAGGGCGAGCAGGACCGGCAGGCTCGGCACGCCTGCCAGCAGGTCCTTGCCCCGCTCCTTGCCGGTGGCCTCGGCCGGTGCGGCCAGGTCGAGGAGGTCGTCGGCGATCTGGAAGGCGGCGCCGAGGTGCTCCCCGTACTCCGTCAGGGCGCGGACGTACGGTTCGGGCGCCTCGGCCTGGAGCGCGCCGATGCCCAGCGACATCGACAGCAGGGCGGCCGTCTTGCCCGCGGTCACCTGGAAGTAGTGGCTGACCGGGTCCTCGTCGGGGGCGGGTCCGGTCAGCTCGCGCAGCTGTCCGGCCACGAGCCGCCCGGCGGTCTCCGCGTTCAGCCGCAGGGCGTGCGGTCCGAGGTCGGCGGCGAGCTGGGCGGACCTGGCGAGCAGCCAGTCGCCGCCGAACACCGCCGTGCGGTGTCCCCAGCGCACGTTGGCGCTGGGGACGCCGTGCCGGGTCGCGGCCTCGTCCATGACGTCGTCGTGGTAGAGCGAGGAGAGGTGGACCAGTTCGGCGATGACGGCCGCCTGGAGCACTCCGTGGCGCCACGGGTCGCCGAACTCGGCGCCGAGCAGGACCAGTACCGGACGCATCCGCTTGCCCCCGGCGGCGGCGAGGTGCCCGGTGAGGTCGGCTATCCGGGGGTCGTCGGCGCCACGGGCGCTGTCCTGGAGCAGCTTCTCCGCACCGGCCAGCGCCTCGCCCAGCCGGCTCTCGAACTCCGGGTCGTCCAGGCGGAGTCGGCCGAGCACACCGCTGTCCGCCGCCGCCCGCTCGGCCATGACGGCCGATTGCACAGGAATACGACCCACGAGGAATCCCCCACCTCACGACGGAACGCCATTCGCCGTCCGAACGGCGACTCCGCGGAACTCTGCCACCGCCTCCGAGCACGGCCCAAGGGAATTGGCATGAAGGTGCCACGGGCGCCGGATCCGGAGACGGGCCAGCTCAGTGCCATCTTCCTGCCAACATCGTCGCGGCCGACTCGGCTCCCGATAACCGTGGTTAAGCTCTCGGATCGAGGAACTAAGGCAATATCAAGGGGAATTGAAAAATGCGCATCGCAACCGTCGTCACCGCCTCGGCCGGCCTGCTGGCCCTCATGGGTGGCACCGCCGTCGCGGCCCCGGCCGACACCTCGGCCCCGGCCCCGGCCGACCGGAAGTGCGAGGGCGTCAAGCTGTCCGGGTCGCTGCCCCTGCCGCCCGCGGGCATGGCCGTACAGCAGCAGGTCACGATCGGCGAGGACTGCAAGCCCGTGCTGGGCGAGGTCCGCTACGTGCCCGCCACCGGGCAGAGCGCGAAGAACGCGGTGGCCGCCGCGCCCGCCGCCACCGCCGAGGCCGCCGGCAGCCGGACGGTCCGCAGCTGGAACGAGATGTACGACTGCTGCAACATCCGGATGACCGGCCTGTACACGAACTCCACCTGGGACACGGTGGGCGGCCAGGTCACCAACGCCGCGAGCACGGCCCGCCAGGAGTGGAACCGCGAGCCGTGGAACGCGGGCTGGTCGCTGAAGTCGTCGAGCGCCACGGGCGACGCGAACTACGCGGCCCACGCGGACTTCACGTACAAGGGCATCTTCGACCTCTCCGGCGACCGGTACGCGAACTCCCACCACACGTACGTGAAGCTGAACGGCGACGGAACCTCCACCTGCACCTTCGACGTGGAGCTGAAGAGCACCTTCATCGGCTGGAACTGGCAGCGCGGCTGCGCGTGAGCCGTCCGCGGACCGGGGTGGCGCCCGCCGGAGCACCGGCCGGCGCCACCCCGGACGCGTCAGTGCCACATCACGCGCACGGAGGGGTCGAGGATCCAGCCGGCCACCTCGTCCATGCCGGTGATCCGCGTCCCCCCGCGGAGCGCCTCCGCGTCGAGGCCGCGCTCCGCCAGCGAGAACCGGTCGGCGGCCAGCAGCCCGCCCTCCCGCTGGAACCGGTCGATGTCGGTGTCCCGCCCGGGCACCGCGAGCACCACTCCCCCCTGGACCAGGAAGAGCATGACGGAGTTGCCCATGAGCACCTGTGTGACGGCCTCACTGCGGAAACCGTCGGCCCGGCCCTCGCCGCCCTCCTCTGCGCTGTTCTCCACGAACAGCAACCGCGGCGCGCCCGCGGCGCGGTCCGCCCAGTCCTCCCCGTCCCCCCTGGAGGCCGGTCCGGTGTCCGGTCCGGCGGCGGTGTTCATGCTCATGGACCTCCTTCCACAATGGCGACGGCGTTGATGCCGCCGAGTCCGAAGGCGTTGAGCTGCGCCACGTTCAGCCGCTGCCCCTCGGCCGCGGCGCCGGTCACGAAGCGGAACGGCGCGTCGGCGGCCGGTTCGCGCGGCCCGACGACCGGGGGCACCCGCCCTTCGCCGAGGGCGCGGATGCCCACGATCAAGTCGATCAGCCCGGCCGCGCCCAGGGTCTGCCCGGTCATGGACTTCACCGCCGTCATCAGTGGCCCGGCCGCATCGGCGCCGAACACCTCGGCGAGGGCCGCGGCTTCCGCGTCGTCCCCGCTCAGGGTGCCGCCGCCGTGGAGCATCACCAGGTCGACGTCGCCGGGCCGGACTCCGGCCAGCCGGTACGCGGACCGCATGGCCCGGGCGATGCCGTCCCGGGAGGGGGCGGTGACGTGGTGCGCGTCGCAGCTGAGGGACACGCCGCGCAGCCGCCCGTGCACCCGGGCCGCGCCCGCGCTCGTCCGGCGCAGCACGATCGCGGCGGCTCCGTCGCCCAGGGAGACGTTCCGGCCGTCGCCCTCGTCCGGACGCACCCGCTCCACCAGCCCGTACATGGACTCGGTCAGGACGTCGACCCCGGCGACGATCACGCTCTCCGGGGCGTCGTCGCCCGCCTGTCCCAGCAGGTCGGAGGCGAGGGCCAGGGCGTACAGCGAGGCGGAGCAGCCGTTGGAGAAGGTGTGCGTGACGTCCGCGTTGAAGCGCTCGCGCAGCGCCGCCCCGAAGTTCATCCCCGAGTCGGCGAAGGGGGAGCCGTCCCGCCACCACAGTTCCAGCGAGCGCATCTCCCGCATCCCGGTCCCCACGAGCACCGGGACGCCGCGCAGGTCGTCGCCGAGGCCCGCGTCCTCGGCGGCCTGGCCGACCGCGTCCAGCAGCAGCCGGGTGGCCCGCCCCGGCACGTCCCCGCCGCCGACCGGCCGGTCGTCGACCTCGTAGGCGTGCTGCGCCCTGAACCTGCTCCGGTCGAAGCCGCGCAGCCGGGCCCGGCCGCTGCGGCCCGCGCACACGCTCTCGAAGAGCTCGTCGACGCCGGATCCGACAGCTGCCACGGCGCCC
Organism: Streptomyces sp. NBC_00536; assembly: GCF_036346295.1. Lineage (NCBI taxonomy): Bacteria > Bacillati > Actinomycetota > Actinomycetes > Kitasatosporales > Streptomycetaceae > Streptomyces > Streptomyces sp. NBC_00536. The sequence goes on from NZ_CP107819.1 coordinate 2,963,105, forward strand.
ATGCCCACGATGGGGCGGCTGACCGGCTCGCTGCGCACTGCGGTGACCACGCCTCGTGACTCCTTCGGAGAATGGCCGGCCGCTTTCGCGGCGGACGGCACGGCTTGACTGGGGGGGTGGAACGGAGGGTGCCCGGGCGGCCGCGGCAGCTTGCTGCCACCGGCCGCGGGCGCCCGCCTACCTGACCGGCCGCGGCCCCGCGGATCCGGCGCGCGCCGAGGCGTCGCAGAGGCGGGAGGCGCCGTCGATCACGGCTCCCAGCAGGGCCCGGCCGGGTTCCGTGGCGGGCATGCGGGGGGTCCGGCCGGTCACCACGAGGGCGCACACGACCCGGTCTCCGCCGGCCCGTACCGGCACGGCGATCGAGTAGGCGTCGGGCACCGCCCCGTCGGGGCCGTGCGCCCAGCCCCTGCGGCGGACCAGGGCGAGCTGCGCGGCGGTGAACCGGGCCCCGCGCAGGCCGTCGTACAGTTCCTCGGGCTCCTCCCAGGCGAGCAGCACCTGGGAGGCGGCGCCCGCCTTGGCCGGGCGGGCCGTGCCGATGGGCAGCCAGTCCGTGAGGCTGTCCGGGTCCACCGAGGTGGCGATGCAGATCTGCTTCTCGCCCCGGCGCCGCAGGATCCTCGCGTCGAGCCCGGTGAGGGAGGTGAGGTCCGCGAGCACCGGTACGGCCGCCCGGACGAGCCGGTCCCGCTGGGCCTCCACGGCGATGTTGCCGAGCCGGACGCCGAGGACGAACCGCCCCCGGTCGTCCCGGGTGAGCAGGTCGAGCCGCTCCAGCGCCTGGGCGATGCGGTGGGCCGTCGGCCGGGTGAGGCCGCTGACGGCGACCAGTTCCGCCAGGGTCGCCGGGCCGCTCTCCACGATGCTCAGCAGGACGGAGGCCTTGTCCAGCACACCGACGCCACTGATCCGCGGCTGCTGGGTCATGACTTTCATGGACCTGCCTTCCGTAGGGCATTCACCTGGGGGCGCGGGAGGCCGGTCCGAACGACCGGAAAGGGCACCCGCAAGGCGACGGCGCTCGGAGGGTGGTCAACCGGCCGCCAGGGAAAGGGAATTCCGCGCGGCGGCGGAATTCCCTTCCTGGCGGCTCATACAACGGGACCGCCGGGTGGCGGGCAACGTCCCTTTCAGGAAGTTGCCAGCGCGCCGCCGCGCCCGCCGCCTTCGACCGGCGGGGGCAGGAGCCCCAGTTCCGCGGCCCGGACACCCGCCTGGAAACGGGAGTTGGCGCCCAGCAGCGCCATGATCTCCGCCACGTACCGGCGGTAGGTGCGCACCGAGACGGCCAGTTCCCTGGCGGCGACGTCGTCGGTGGCACCGTCCTGCAGCGCGCCCAGGATCCGCCGCGCGAGCGCGGCCCGGTCGCGGTCGCCGAAGACGATGCGCTCACCGGCGGGCACGGCGTTGGCCCACACACTCTCGAACAGGGTGTGCAGGGTGTGCAGGACCTCCGGCACCCGGATCACCGAGGCCCGTCGCCCGACGGCCGATTCCGCCACCACCAGGGCGGCCCGGCCGTCGACGATCAGCGCCTGCAGCGGGGGCACCTTGGCCACCCGGACCGCCACCGGGCGTTCCCTGCCCAGCTGTTCGCGCGCGAACTCCTCGTCGAGCAGGGCGGGCGAGGCGAGCAGGCGTACGGACACTCCCTCGGCCGCGGCGTAGATCAGCCCGCGCTCCGTCCGTACCGGGTTCTCGTCCGAACCCAGCAGCCTGGCGTGGACGATGTCGATGCTCTCGGTCGCGCTCTCGATCAGCCGGTGAGCGGTGTCGAGGACGACCTCGTAGTCGTTGTCGACGACCCGGATGAGCTGTTCCTGGAGGCTGCGGTCGCGGTGGATCGCGACGGTCGACTCCAGCAGTTCCCGAACTTGGAGCAGGGCACGCTCCATCACGTCCTCTGCCCTCTGAGACACGTGTATTCCCCTATTCCGTCAGGAGGCCGAACTCCACGGCCCGGACGCCGGCTTGGAAACGGGAGTTGGCATCGAGTTCCCGCATGATGTCCGCGACGTGCCGCCGGTAGGTCCGCAGGGAGACGTTCAGCTCCCGCGCGGCGATCTCGTCGGTGTTGCCGGCCCGCAGCCGTTCCAGGATGTTCCGGGCGAGTTCGGTGCGCAGGCGGGGACTCAGCTGGAGGTGGTCGGCGAGCTTGCGGCCGCGTGACCAGGCTCCCGCGAAGAGGAGTTCCAGGGCGCGCACCGCGGCGGCGTCGTTCACGACGGCCACCTGGTCACCGGCGCTGCCGGCCGCCCGTACGAGGGCCACCGAACCGTCGACGACGAGGATCTCCCGCAGGTCGCTCTCGGAGACCCTGACCTCCACGCGCCGGTCCGGGATGTCCGTGACGGTGACGGCCGGCGAATCGGCGGCCTCGGCGGTGCACAGCACGCGCACGACCGCGCGGGCCGGGATCGTCGCCAGCAGCGCCAGGACGGCGTCCGCGAACTCGCCGGTCCCGGTCAGGGCGACGCAGACCGAGTGCCGCGCGCGCTTGACCAGCTGTTCCAGGGTGTCCCCGAGCAGCGCGGCGTCGGTGCGCGCCACCGCGGACGGTGCCACCGGCCGCGTCCGGTGCAGGGAGACGGTCGACTCGATCAGCGCGTGGGCCTGGAGTAACGCCTCCTCCAAATGCGCGGCGTGATCCGTCCGGAGCTCCTCCGCCCCCCCGACTCCCGCTGCCGCTGGTGGTTCAATTCCAATTCCCATCATTTCGCCCCCGTATGTTTAGCGTCGCCCTCACACACAAGGCATCCGCTGGTCGCCCACATTCTAACCATCGAACCGCGCGTGTCCGGCCAAAAATTCAGCCGCGCGCGATCACCTGGTTGAAAGGTGCACGAGGCGCGTTATTTGAAAGACTGTCAGGAGTGGCCGGATCCCGCCCCGCTCCGGTCCGGATGCCGAGACCCGTCCCGGCAAACGTCGCTGTGATGAGACGCGGCGGCCTGGCCAGCGCGGATATCCCGCCGGCCACAGGCCGTCGACACTCCCCCGGACCCGTGTCAGGAAGCTGCACCCGGACCCCGGAAGCGGTACCTCCCATTGCTGTTTCGGCCACGCTTGGCAGCGTAACCCTCACAGCGTGTTTCACCACTGTCCGCAATTTGTCAACAGGGCGCCGGGCCAGAGGGGTTGCTGCCTACGGTTCCACCGTGACCACACGCCACGCAGACAATGTCCGGACAGCCATTAGCACAAGTTTCAGTCTCGATTCTGCCGATGCCCTGGTGTGGTGGTGGCTTATACCGGACGGCCATTACAGTCCGGCCGATCTGTCTCTTCTGGACACCTCGGAAACGGCCCGCGCACACGCGTTCAAATCGCCCGCACGGGCCGCCGAGTTCATCAGTTCTCGCGCCGCAATTCGCCGGATCATGTCCGGAATTCTCCAGGTTCCCGCCCACGACCTTTCCATCGGCCGCGCCCCCTGTGGAGGCTGCGGCGATACGGAACACGGCCCGCCCGCCATTGTGCGGCCCGGCAATTCCCTGCGGCTCAGCCTTTCCCACACGGCCGGGCTGGGAATGCTGGCCGTCTCCCCGCACCCCGTCGGAATCGACGCCGAGCCCGTCCGCGAGGTCCCGGTCACGGACATGGCCGGCGTCGCCCTGACCCCGCGCGAGCGGGGCGCCGTACTGGCCGAGCCGGCCGGACCCGCGCGCAGCCTCGCCTTCCTGCGCTGCTGGACCCGCAAGGAAGCGGTGCTGAAGGCCGCCGGGGTCGGCATCACCGACGAGCTGACCCGGCTGGAGACCCACGCCGGCACACCGGGACCGGCCGAAGTGACCACGCACGTCCACGGCGCGCCCGCCACCTGGTGGGTGGCCGACGCCGAGGTCCCCGCGGGCTGGACGGCAGCGGTGGCGCTGCCGTCGGACGTCCCCCACAACGTCGTCGTACGGCCCCTCTGACGCGCTCCGCGTCCGACCCGACTTCCCCACCTTCGACGCCGCGCGGGCCACGCCGCCCCGCCGCGCCATCAGGCAACGGAGTACCTGTGAACACCGCACCTTCCCAGCGCACCGCCGACCTGCTCCTGCGCGCCGCACGGCTCCACCCCGACGCCGGGATGCGCTACTGCCCCGGCCCGGCCGACACCGGGTCCCGGGACCAGAGCCACGCGGAACTGCTGCACGAGGCCCTGCGCGTCCTGACCGGTCTGCGCGCCCGGGGTCTGCGGCCGCGCGACAAGGTCGTCCTGATCCTGGAGCGCCCGCAGGAGTTCATCACCGCGTTCTGGGCCGCCGTCCTGGGCGGCTTCGTCCCGTGCCCCATGGCGCCGCTGCGCGGCGACCAGGACCGGTGGGCCGCCCAGCTCGCCCACGTGAACACCCTGCTGGACGGCCCCCTGGTCGTCTCGAACGGGTCACTGGCCGCAGAGCTGCCGCCGGTCGCCGGGCTGGAGGTCGCCGTACTGGACGGGCTGTACGACGACGGGCTGTACGACGACGGGCAGCACGGCGCCGGTCCGTACGGCACCGGTCCGGCCGAGCCGTACACCGGCGGCTCCGCCGACGACACCGCCGTCCTCGTCCTCACCTCGGGTTCGACGGGCAACTCCAAGGCGGTGATGCTCACCCACGCCAACCTGCTGGCCTCGATGGCCGCCAAGAACGGCCACCACCGGCTGACCGCGGCCGACACCACGATGAACTGGGTCTCCTTCGACCACGTGGCCGCCCTGCTGGAGTGCCATCTCCTGCCGCTCTCCGTGGGCTGCCGCCAGGTCCACGTCGAGGCCCCGGTCGTCCTCGGCGAACCCCTGGAATTCCTCCGGCTCGCCTCCCGGCACGGCGTGACGATGACCTTCACGCCCAACTTCCTCCTGGGACAGCTCAATTCAAGCACGGACCGCTTGAGGACCACTGGAGAGCGGCTGGACCTCTCCGCCCTCCGGCAGATCATCAGCGGCGGCGAGGCCGTGGTCCGCACCACCGGTGAAACGTTCCTGGAGCGGTTCGCGCCGTACGGGCTGGCCCCCGGCGCGCTGTGGCCGGCCTTCGGCATGACCGAGACCTGCGCCGGGTCCGTCTACTCCCGGGAGTTCCCGGCGGCCGACCCCGGCGCGGAGTTCGCCTCCCTGGGTACGCCCGTACAGGGCCTGCGGCTGCGGATCGCCGGCCCCGACGACCGGCCGCTGCCGCCGGGCGAGGTGGGCGAGCTGCAGCTCAGCGGCCCGATGATCACCAGCGGCTACCACAACAACGAGGAGGCCACCCGTGAGGCCTTCACCGCCGACGGCTGGTTCCGCAGCGGCGACCTGGGCCGCCTCGACGACAGCCGGCTGACCCTCGTCGGCCGCAGCAAGGACAGCGTCATCGTCAACGGGGTCAACTACTTCAGCCACGAGCTGGAGACCTCCCTGGAGCAGCTCGACGGCGTCGCCGGGTCCTACGTCGCCGCCTTCCCCACCCGCGGGGCCGGGAGCGACACCGAGGAACTGGTCGTCGCCTTCCACTGCGAGGCGGACGGGCGGGACGAGGCCGGGCTGCACCGGGTGATCACCGCGGTCCGCAACAGCGTGGTGATGCAGTGGGGCTTCCGCCCCTCCCTCGTCCTGGCCCTCCCGCGCGAGGCGTTCCCCAAGACCAGCCTCGGCAAGATCCAGCGCGCGCTGATGCGGCGGCGCCTGGAGACCGGCGCCTACGACGCCGTCCGCGACCGGCTCGCGGACCTCACCCTGCGCATGCTCGGCGGGTACACCGCCCCCGAGGGCGCGACGGAGCGGGTCCTCGCGGAGATCTACGCGGAGATGTTCGGCGTCGACCCCGCCTCGGTCAGCGCCACCGCCAACTTCTTCGACCTGGGCGGCACGTCCCTGGACATCCTGCGCCTGCGCAGCAAGGTGGCCCGGCGGCTCGGCGCCGTCGGCCTGTCGGTCATCACCGTCCTGACGGCCCCCACCGTCCGGGCCCTCGCCGCCCGCCTCACCACGGCGGGCGCACCGGCCGCCCCGCGGGAGTACGACCCCGTCGTACCGATGCAGAGCGCGGGCACCAAGACCCCGCTCTTCTGCGTCCACCCGGGCGTCGGCGAGGTCCTGGTCTTCGTCAACCTCGCCAAGTACTTCGCGGGTGACCGGCCCTTCCACGCCCTGCGCGCCCGCGGTTTCAACGAGGGCGAGAAGCCGTTCGCGACCTTCGAGCAGATGGTGGACTGCTACGTGTCCGCCATCAGGGCCCGCCAGCCGCAGGGCCCCTATGCCGTCGCCGGCTACTCCTACGGCGCCGCCGTCGCCTTCGAGATCGCCAAGGCGCTGCGCGCCGAGGGCGAGCGCGTCGACTTCGTCGGCAGCTTCAACCTGCCGCCCCACATCAAGTACCGCATGGACGAACTGGACTTCGCGGAGACGGCCGCCAACCTCGCCCTGTTCCTCGACCTGGTCGGCAAGAAGGAGGCGCGGGAGCTGCCGGGCGTGCTGCGCGGCCTGCCCTGCGAGGAGCAGGTCGGCCGCCTGCTGGAGCTGGCCGCCCCCGAGCGGATCGCGGAACTCGACCTGGACGCCGACAGGTTCGCCGCCTGGGCGGAGGTCGCCGCCCGGCTCACCGAGCTGGGCCGCACCTTCGAACCGAGCGGCACGGTCCCCTCGATGCACGTCTTCTACGCGACCCCGCTGCGCGGCACCAAGCAGGACTGGCTCGACCACGAACTGCGGCGCTGGGACGAGCACACCACCGGACCGAACCGCTACGTCGAGGTCCCCGGCGAGCACTACACGCTCATGAGCCCCCGGCACGTGTCCACCTTCCAGAGCATCCTGCGCCGCGAGCTGGATCTGGCCCTCGGCGACGCCGACCGGATCGCCACCGCCCGCGCCGCCGCCCCGTACGCCCAGGACGCCCCGTACGCCCCGAACCCGCAGGGAGAGAACCGATGAACGCCATGATGACGGGCACGATGAAGGGCAAGAAGATCCTCGTCACCGGCGGCACCGGCCAGGTCGCCCGGCCGGTGGCCGAGGCCCTGGCCGAGCACAACGAGGTCTGGTGCCTGGGCCGGTTCGGCACCCCGGGCGTCGAGCGCGCGCTGAACGAGAAGTCCGTCACCACCTGGCGCTGGGACATGGACGACCCCCGTGGCGACTCCCTGGGCGGCCTCCCCGAGGACTTCACCCACGTCATCCACTCCGCGGTCCGGCGCGGCGAGGACGGCGACTTCAACGCGGCGGCCGAGGTCAACGCGGTGGCCGCGGGCCGCCTGATGACGCACTGCCGCACGGCGGAGGCGTTCCTCTACGTCTCGACGGGCGCCGTGTACGCACGGCGGACCCTGGACCACCGGTACACCGAGGACGACCCGGTCGACGGGGTCGCCGACTGGCTGCCCGCCTACCCCGTCGGCAAGCTCGCGACCGAAGGCGCGGTGCGGGCCTTCGCCCAGGTACTGGGGCTGCCCACCACCATCGCGCGGCTCAACATCGCCTACGGGCCCGGGGGTTACGGCGGGGTCCCGATGCTGTACTTCAAGCGCATGCTCGCCGACGAGCCCATCCCCGTACCCCTCAGCGGCCAGAACTGGTGTTCGCTGCTGCACACCGACGACCTCGTGCGTCAGGTCCCGCACCTGTGGCGGGCGGCCTCGGCCCCCGCGACGCTGGTCAACTGGGGCGGTGACGAAGCGGTCGGGATCACCGACTGCGTCCGGTACATGGAGGAACTCACCGGGATCGAAGCGCGCCTGGTACCCAGTGAGGTCACCCGCGAGACCTACCAGTTCGACCCCACGCGGCGCCGCGAGCTGACCGGCCCCTGCGCGGTCTCCTGGCGCGACGGCATCCGCGGCACCCTCGAAGCCCTCCACCCCCGGCTCCTCGGCCGGACCACCGACCTCGCAGGAGTCAGAGCAGCATGAGCGCCCCCACCCTGGCCCGAGCCCGCACCACCGCCCCCGCGCGCTCGGCGAATCTCGCGGTGATCCACTCCGCCTACGAGGCGTTCCGCACCCATGACGTGGGGGCGCTCCTCGACGCCCTCGCGCCGGACGTGGAATGGGTCCACCCCGACAGCATGGCCGACTACGACCTGGGCGGCACCAAGCACGGGCACGCGGGCGTCCTGGCGTTCCTGGCGCAGGCGCCCACCGTCGTGAGCGGGATGCGGCTGGAGCCGCAGGAGTTCGTGGAGTCGGGCGACCGGGTCGTCGTGTTCGGCGTCCGGTACGTCACCTCCGCCCGCGGCCGCACCGAGCGGCTGGGCTTCATCCACTCCTGGACCCTGCGGGACGGCAGGGCCACCCGGATGGAGGACATCTTCGACACGGCCGCCTTCCGGCGCCTGATCGAGAGCTGAAAGCGGCCCGCGCGGGCACCGGTCCGCGGCCGTTGTGACATGCCGCGGGTGCCGGCCTTGTTCACGGATCCGCGGAGTCCCTAGATTGCGGGCATGACCGCCTCGTCCACGTCCGAACGCGCCGGGCCGACCACCGGGCCCGGCGCCGCGCCCCGCGCCGCCGCGGGGCCGGTGCGCCTCACACGATGAGCGTCGTCTCGTTCCTGGCGAGCGCGTAGCCGAACTGGATGCGGGTGAGCGCGCCCAGTTCCTGCTTCATCGACGCGATGTGCCCCTGGAGCGACCGGTCGCTGATGCCGAGCCGTCGCGCTATCTGCTTGTCGGGATAGCCCGCGACGAGCAGTTTTCCGATCGACTGACGAAGTGAGGGAATGACCTCGTCGGCCGCTTTGGCGGCATGCGTGGAAATGAACGGGAACGGCTTGGCCCGGTCCCAGGAACGGTCGAATACGTCCCTGAGGAAGCGTACGATCGCGGGCTCCCGGATACCGATGGCATCGGTCCTGCTGTCGTTCGCGGAAATGAACGCGACGGTCTCGTCGACGATGATCAGCCGGTCGTGGAATTCCGCCAGCGTACGGACCTGGACCCCCAGGTCCGAAACCGCCCGCACATAGTTCTTCGTGGCCTCGTCGAAGCGGGTCGTGTGCTGATAGAGCGTACGCATCGCGACGCCCCCCTCGATCTGACGGCGTACGGATTCGAGCGCTTCGTCCAGTACGGGCCCCGGCCTGGGACCGTCCGGCTGGGCGGTCAGGATCTCGGTGCGCGCCTCGGCGAGCGACGCCCGGATCGCCTCCCCGATGGCCTCCAGCCCGTGGTGGTAGCTGATCCTCGGGTCGGCGGGAGCCTGCGCGACCGGGGCCGGGACGACCCCGGCCGGGCTGTCGGCGATGAGTCTGGACAGTGCTTGCAGGTGCTCGGCCATGAGCTGCTGAGCACGCTCCGGCCCGTCCGGAGTCTTCCGTTCCATCAGCGATCCCCCGATCGTTCAAGATGTCCGATATTTACCCGTCCGCAGGGTTTGCGGTCCCTCATGTTTTAGCGCTGCGAAAGTCTGAGCCGTCTTGCGACTTCAGTCTAGGGGCGGCGGCCCCGCACAGTGATGGAGGGAGATGGCGCTTCTCCGCTTTCCCCTCACTAAACCGCCGGGGGCATCCCCGCATAAGCACGCCCCGTCCTTTCGAAAGGCTCATCCCGATGTCGGCTCTTGTTTCCCGCCAGGCCCGCTCCCACACGGCGTTTCGCCTGTCCCGCACGGCCGGCGCCGTCTCTTTGGCGATAGCGTCCACCCTGGCCGCCGGTCTCCTCGCCGTGTGCTCGGCGAGCGCGACGGCCGCGCCGCGCTCCACGGACGACCCGCACATCCTGGCCGACGTTGGCTGGAATTCGATGACCCCTCAGTCAACTCAGTCAACTCCGTCAGCTCTCTGAGCGTCGGCCACGGGACCGTCCCCGCCCCGCAGACCTCCGCGCCCTGAAGGACACCCGCCGTGAACCAGCTCGCCCCCGCCGACCAGCTCGCCCGCGCCCTCGCCTTCCGCCGGCTCCACGAGGAGCCGCGCCCCTTCGTCGTCCCCAACCCGTGGGACGCGGGCACCGCCCGCCTGCTGAGCGGACTCGGCTTCGCCGCGCTCGCCACCACCGGCGCGGGACTGGCCTACGGCCTCGGGCTGCCCGACGGCACCAACCGGGTCGCCCGGCAGGACGTCCTGGCGAACGCCGCGGTGATCGTCTCCGCGACGCACCTGCCGGTCTCCGCCGACCTGGAGAGCGGCTTCGGCGAGACGCCCGGCGAGGTCGCCGAGACCATCCGGCTCGCCGCCGCGGCAGGCCTGGTCGGCGGCTCGATCGAGGACTCGACGGGCCGCGCCGAGGATCCCGTGCGCCCGCTGGACGAGGCGGTGGAGCGGGTGGCCGCGGCCGTCGCCGCCGCCCGCGCGCTCGGCTTCCCCTTCACCGTGACCGCCCGCGCCGAGAACTTCTTCCAGGGCCGGCCCGACCTCGCGGACACCATCCGGCGCCTGCGGGCGTACGAGGCCGCCGGCGCCGACGTGCTGTACGCGCCCGGGCTCCCGGACGCCGAGTCCGTGCGCGCGGTGTGCGCCGCCGTGGACCGCCCGGTGAACGTCCTGATGGGATCGCCCGCCCTGGCGCTGTCCGTGGCGGACCTCGGGGACCTCGGCGTCCGCCGGATCAGCGTCGGCTCCGCGCTGTCGCGGGCCGCGCTCGGCGCGGTGGTCCGGGCCGCCGAGGAGATCCGTACGCACGGCACCTTCGGCTTCGGCGCCGAGGCGCTGCCCTATCCCGAAGTCAACGCACTGATGGCGGCGGCCGCACCGGCCGCCGGGAGGACCGAGGACTGATGGACACGCACACGGCCGCCGGGGACGGGGCCTCGGCGGTCCTCGCCGCCGGACCCGCCGCCGTGTTCCGGCGGCTGCTCGACGACGAGGACCTCGGCGCCGCGGAGACCCGCGACGACGCCGGCCCCGCCGGCCCGCACGGGACGCGGCGCGCGACGACGGCGCTCGTGGCGCGCCGGGTCCTGGACGCCTTCCTGTCCGCGCCCACCGAGGCGTACGACGCGGGCCGGGACGCGGGACACGGCTCGGGCGCGGGCTCCGCCGACGACGCCCCGTCCGGCCCCGCCGCCGACCCCGGGGCGATCGCCGACCGCGTCCGGGCCGCCCGCGGCGCCCTGGCACCGCTCCTCGCCGCCCTGTGCGAGCGGAGCCCCGGGACCCGGCGCCTCGTCCTGCGCCAGCGGTCCCCCCTTCTGCTGCCCGGCGGCGCGCGACGGCGCCACCGGGCCCTCATCGGGCACGGCGTGCACCTGCCCGTGCCCGGCGCACCGGAGTTCGCCCGGCGCTCCCAGGCACGCCCGCTGACCCTGCTGCACGCCGCCTTCCGCCTCGCGCTCACCCGGCTGCCCGGGCCGTTCCTGCCCGAGGTGGTGGGCGCGCACTACGCGATGACCGCCCTCGGCGCCGACGCGCTGCTGCTGGGCGCGGACGACCCCGGGGCCGAGGCTCGGGCCCGTACGGTCCTGGCCGACTACCTCGCGCTCACCGAGCACGCGCCGACCGGCGCGCGGGACCGGCAGCGGCTGGGCGCGGCCGTCGCGCTGGTGCTGCGGCTGGAGCGGGAGCACGCCGAGCTGCTCGGCGAACTGGCCGACTGGCACGAGGCCCTGGATCCGGACGCCCGGGTCGCCCGGATCCTGCTCCGGCACACGCCGTACCCGACGGAACCGGGTCCCGCGGGTCCGGAACGCACCCCGCGCCCCGGCCGGCTGGACGTGACGCGGCTGCCCGAGTGGCTCGACGACGAGAACCGCGAACTGGCCGACTTCACCGAGGCGTTCCGCCGCTCCCTGAGCACCCGGCCCGCTCCCGAGGCCGTGACGGACTTCGGCGGGCCGCTGTTCGGGCTCCTCGACGAGGACGAGGCGGCGCTCTTCGCCCGGTGGGGCGAGTCCGTCGTGGCCGGCGGCCCGGCCACGCTCGCCTTCCACCCGAACTCAACGGGTGACGCGGCGGCGTTGGTGTGGGCGCGCCGCCTCGCCAACGTCGAGCGGTTCCCGCACCTGCGCTCCGCCCCCGGCCCCGCCCCGGAACCGGACACCGGTCAGGCGGCGGGCCTGATCTCGCGCTGCCGCTGACCCGCCCGCGCCGCCCCGCATCCCCATCCACCTCCACCGGCTCGCCAGAACAGGGAGTACGCCCGTGTCCATTGACCTGATGACGGCACCCGCCGCCCGCACCCACACCCACGCCCATACCCGCACGCACGCGCCCGTCCCACCCTCGCTCACGCTGCCCCGGCCCCGGCGCGCCCCGGTGGCCGCGCCGACCAGCGGCACCGTCCACTGGATCGGCACGGGTCTGTCCACCGGCCGCAGCGGCCTGGAGCTGCTGTGCGCGCACGCGGAACGCGTCGTGGTGTGGGACCGTACGGCGCTGCGCGGCGAGGACCGGCTGGCCGCCCTCGGCCTGGACTCGTACGACGAGATCGAGGTCAGGGCCCTGACGGACGGCGCTCTGGAGGCCGAGGTCGGCCGCGGGGACATCGTCGTCTCGATGCTCCCGCCCGCCGAGCACCCCTGGCTGCTGCGCCTGGCCCTGGAGAGCGGGGCCCACTTCGCCTGCCCGACCCCGCTGGTGGGCGCATCGGCGCAGCTGGACACCCTGCTCGGGCGGGCCGCCGCGGCGGGCCTCGTGGTGCTGACGGAGGCGGGGCTGGAGCCCGGCATCGACCACATGATGGCCCGTCTGCTGGTGGCGCGGGCGCGCCTGGCCGTCGGGGACAGCGCCGAGTCCGTCGACTTCACCTCGTACTGCGGTGGCATCCCGGCCGTCCCGAACGCCTTCCGGCACCGCTTCAGCTGGGCCCCGTACGACGTGCTCGCGGCCCTCGGCTCCCCCACCCGGCACATCAGCGAGGGAGGCGAGTTCACCGCCATGCGCCCGTGGGAGGTCACCCGCCCGCACCGGCTGGCCGGTGAGGACTTCGAGGTCTACCCCAACCACGACAGCGTGCCCTTCGTGGCGCGCTACGGCGTCCCCGCCGACTGGCGGATGCGCACCTTCATCCGCGGCACCCTGCGCCGCGCGGGCTGGCGCGAGGCGTGGGAGCCGGTCTTCCGCGTGGTGCGCACGGGCGACAAGCGCCAGATGCTGGAGCTGGCCCGGGAACTGGCGGTGCGCCACCCCGCGACCGAGGCCGACCGCGACCGCGTGCTGCTCTCGGTCACGCTGGACGCGCGGACCGCGGACGGCAGGCGCTGGTACGGCTCCTACCGGATGGACCTGACCGGCGAGGAGACCGAGAGCGCGATGGCGCGGGCGGTGTCCCTGCCGATCGCCTACGGGGTCACCCGGCTGCTGACCGGATCGCTGCTCCCCGGGGTCAACCGGGCGGCGGAGACCGTCGAGGAGGCCGCGCGCTGGCTGACCTTCCTGGACTTCAACGGGCTGCGCAGCACCTTCACCGACGTCCTTCCCGACGCGGCCCCCCGCAGCGCCCAGGAGGCCGCGGCCGGCCCCGGGCCGCGATGAGTTACCGGGAGGTCCTGCGCGAGATCGAGCACCGCGGCCTGTCGGTGGAGCTGTTCGGACCGGACCTGTGGGTACAGGGCGACCGGACGTGCATGGACCCGGAGTTCGTGGCGCGGCTCAGGGCCGCCAAACCCGACCTGATCCACCATCTGCGACAAGTGGAACTGCACGGTCCGGGTTTCCCGCTGACCCCCCTCCAGCACGCCCGGCTGCGCACCGGTGACCCCGGCGCCGCGGGCGGACACGTCTACCACGAGATCGAGGGCTGCTGGGACGTCGACCGGCTCCAGGAAGCGCTGGCCGCCGTCGTCGACGCGCACAGCGGCCTGCGGTCGCGGTTCTCCGCCACCGGCCGCCAGATCACCGAGATCCGCGGCTGCCGGACGCGGATCTCCCGCCTCGACCTGCGCGCGCACGGCACCCGGGAACAGACCAGGATCCGGGGCGAGCTGCGCGAGGAGCGGGTGCACCGCACGCTGCCCGTGGACCGGGCGCCGCTGCTCGCCGTCGAGGTGACCGTCCTCGCCGACGACCGGATGGTGCTGCACGTCAGCCACGACGGCCTGGTGATGGACGGGGCCAGCATGTTCCTGTTCTTCCGGGCCTGGTGGCAGGAGTACGCGCAGCACGGGCGCACCCGGACCGCCCCGCCCGAGGAACTGCTGTACGAGGAGTACGTGGCCGCCCTGGAGGAGGCGTGCGAGCGGGCTCCGGCGCGCCGGGCCCGGGAGTACTGGCTGGCCAGGATCGACGGGCTCGCCCCCGCCCCCCGGCTGCCGCTGCGCGCCGGTCCGCTGCCGGCCGGTCCGCCGCGGTTCTCGCAGCGCCGGGCCCGCCTCGACCGGGAGGCGTGGGCCGCGCTGAAGGAACGGGCCGCCGACGCGGGGCTGACCGTGACCGTGGTGCTGCTCGCGGCGTACGCGCAGACCCTGGCCCGGTGGGGCGCCGGGGCCCGGTTCACGCTGGGCGCCACCGTCCCCCACCGGCCGCCGGTCCACCCCCGGATCCGCCATGCCATCGGCCAGTACTCGGACCTGCTCCTGGTCGAGGCCGAGGTGGACCGGAGCCTGACCTTCGCCGAACGGGCCCGGCTGCTGCACGCGCGGCTGCGCGAGGACCTGGCGCACCGGGACCACTCCGGCGTCCTGGTCCTGCGGGAACTGGCCCGCCGGGCCGGAGCCCCGGCGGCCCTGATGCCGTACGCCTTCTGCAGCGCGGTCGAACAGGACGGCGGCGCGGACGGTTCGGCCCTGGAACTCTTCGGACCGGAGGTCCACACGGTCAGCCAGAGCCCGCAGACCTGGCTGACCGCCTTCGCGATGGAGCAGCACGGCGCGCTCGTCGTCCAGCTCGACGGGATCGACGCGCTGTTCCCGGAGGGCCTGCTCGACGCCCTGGCCCTCGGCTACCAGGCGCTGCTGCGGGAACTCACCGACCGCCTCGCGTGGCAGCGGACCTTGTTGTCGGAGTTGCCGGACCCGGGTCTGCCAGGTCACGGCACCAGGCCCAGCTGATGCGCCGGCAGGGCCGCTTGGACCCGGCTCGTGCTGCCGGTCTTCTCCAGGATCGAGCCGACGTGCGTCTTGACCGTGCCGATGCCGATCCCGAGCCGCCGCGCGACGGCCAGGTTGGCCAGGCCCGCCCCGAGCAGGGTCAGCACCTCGCGCTCGCGCTCGGTCAGCGCGGCGATCCGGGCGTCGGGGGCGGCGGGCAGGGGACGGCGGGCGGGCCGCGCGCCACCGCCCTCCAGCATCCGCCGGATGACCGTGCCGGTGACCCCGGGCGAGAGCACGGCGTCACCGGCCGCGGCCGACCGTACGGCGCTGATCAGTTCGTCGGGGCCCTCGTCCTTGAGCAGGAAACCGGTGGCTCCCTCGGCCGGCGCGCGCAGCACGTTGTCGTCGTCGCCGAAGGCGGTGAGCACGACCACCTGCGGCCGGGGTTCCAGGGCGGTCAGCGGGGCGATCGCGGCGAGCCCGTCCAGGACGGGCATCCGGATGTCGATGAGGACCACGTCCGGGTGGTGCAGGGCGGCGAGTTCGACGGCCGCGGCGCCGTCGGCGGCCTCGGCGACCACCTCGATGCCCCCCGCGTGCCGCGCCTAGGGCGTGTTTTAAAAGTCCCGCCTGGCCCGCGACGCCTGGCACCGCGCCTCGCTGCGTTGTCGGAACGCCCGATTACGTCCAGTAGGCGGGCGATCCTCCGCCTTGCGATGCACGGCACCAGACGCCGCGGGCCGCGCCCTCCGGGCGCCCGGCGCTACTTTTAAAACACGCCCTAGCCCCCGCCGGGGCCGAGGTGGCGCAGCAAGTTCAGCCTGCCCGGCGTTTGAGGGCCCGCCGGAGGCGCAACCGGGCTCTGCCCGGACCCGCGCCTCAAACGCCGGCGAGGCTGAGGGTGGCCCGGTCGGCAGCGACGCCCGCGATCCGCGCGGCGAAGCCGTCGGCGGCGGCGCCCGCTCCCGGCGTCCCTCCCGTACGCGCTCCCGCCCCGTCCCTGCCCATGCCCGGGGCCCCGGTACGGGCCCCCGCGCCCGGGCCGGTCCGCGCGGGCCGCGCTGCCCCGGCCTCCGGCGCGTCGGCCCCTGGCGCGGGCACCCGTACCAGGGGGGTGGGGGCCACGGCTCCGGCGCCGTTGACCACGCTCACCTCGACCACGTCCGCGGTGTGCGCGACGGCCACCTCCACGGCGACCCCGCCCGCCCGCGACTCGGCGACCAGTGCCTCGATGTCGGCCCGGGTGCCGGTGGCATCGGTCAGCGCGTCCGTGCCGGTGTCCCGGGCCAGCGGCCCGAGCACCCCGAGCACCTCGCGCAGTTCCCGCATGGCGTCCCGGGTGGTCTGCCGGATCTGCGCGGCGCTGTCCCGCAGGTCCTGCGGCTGGCCGCGCAGCGCCATCTCCAGCCCGCCGGTGTGCAGGGAGATCAGGCTGAGCCGGTGTCCGACCAGGTCGTGCATCTCGGCGGCGATCCGGGACCGTTCGTGGGTGCGCGCCTCGCTGTCCGCGAGCCGCCGGGCCTCCTCGGCGGCGGCGGTCCGCTCCCGCAGCGCGGCGGCCCGCCGTCCGCTCCCCGCCAACTGCCGTGTCACCGTGTACGCGGTCACCGCCGCCAGCGGCGCGAAGGCGGACATCGTGCCGAGCAGGGCGCCCATGAGGACGAGGGCGGCCTCGGGGAAGCGGCGGCGCACGACGAAGACCGCGAGCGCGGCCAGGGTCAGCAGGACCTTCGCGTTCAGCGGGAGCGAGCCGCCGATCCGGACGAGGGCCGCGTACGCCGCAAGAATGAGGATCCCGCCGCCCACCGCCTCGGCCGCGGCGCGGGCCATGGTGCGCCCCATAAAAGACATATCCCCGATTATCCGAGGCCGCGGGGGTCCGCCGCGTACACCTCACGGGGGAGCGGGCCCTCTGTCCAAAGGGGGAGCAGGGTCCTGGGCCGGTTCCGGCATCAGACTTGCGGAGAATACGGGTTCGTCCGCAGGGCGGACCCGTACGGGGGTTCCGGCGGTAACACTGGAGACATGAAGCGTCCCTTCGTCATCGCCCTCGCCACCGTGGGAGTCATCGCCACCGCCGCCGTCGCCCTGCCGAACCTGCCTCCGAACCCGCTGACCGACACCGTCAACGCCCGGCTCTTCAACAACGAGGAGAAGACGTTCGCCACCGCGGCGGACGCGCCGAAGCAGGGCGACCCCGCCTTCGTCCTGCCCGACTGGATCCCGCAGGACGCCAAGAAGGTCAAGGTCAAGGCCCACACGACGGGCGACGCGAAGCTGATCCGCTTCACCCTCGGCCGGACCCCGCTGGCCGGACCCCAGTGCGCGGGCGCCCCGGCGCAGCCCGGTACCCCGAAGCTGGGCGCGAAGTGGTGGCCGAAGGGCACGGAGCACGGAGTGCGCCCGGAGTGCCGGGGCGGGTACCAGGTCGTGGTGCGCGGGGAGAAGGTCTACGCCTGGACCAACGGCGCGGTCGCTCCCACCGCGGTCCCGGCCGGCACGACGATGGCGGACGCGACCCCGACGCGCTGACGCTCCGACCGGGCCCGGGGACCCCCTGCCCGGAACCCCGGCCGCCTGTCTGACCGTCCCCGGACTCGACTACCCTCGGTCAGGTGATCGAGTACGTGAACCAACTCGGCGGAGCCGCCCCGCGGATCGGCGCGCTGCCCCAGGGCAACGCCGTGTCCCTGTGGGCCCTGGACACCACGCTGGACGTGGTCGGCGGCCACCGCGTCGCCGAGGCGCTGTCGCTGCTGGACGCGGCCGAGCGCGACCAGGCGGGCCGCCGCCGCCAGCAGGCCGACCGGCACCGCTATCTGGCGTCGCACGTCGGGCTGCGGGTGCTGCTCGGCGGCTACCTGGGCCTGGCCCCCGAACGGGTCTCGCTGGTCCGTGAGACCTGCCCCTGCTGCGGCGGCCCGCACGGCCGTCCCGCCGTCGCCGGAGGCCCGCTCCACTTCTCGCTCTCGCACAGCGGCGACCTGGCGTACTTCGCCGTCGCCCGGGTTCCGGTCGGGGTCGACGTGGAGGCGATACCGAGCCCCGAGGCGGTGGTCGACGTGCTGAACACCCTGCACCCCGACGAGACCGCCGAGCTGAACGCCCTGCCCGTGACGGGACGGCCCCTGGCGCTGTCCCGGGTGTGGTGCCGCAAGGAGGCCTTCCTGAAGGCCACCGGCACGGGCCTGGCCCTCGGCCTGGCCGAACCGTACGTCGGCACCTTGCCCGGCCCCGCCCCGGTCCCGGGCTGGACCCTGACCGACCTCCCGGCCCCCCGCGGCTACGCGGCCGCACTGGCGGTACAGGAGGCCTGAAACCAGCCTCACCGGCGGTACGGGAGGACCCGGCAGGCCGAAACCAGCCTCGCCGACGATTGAGGCGCCGCCGGAGGCACACCAGCCCACGCTGGTGCCACGGGCTGAAACCAGCCTCGCCGACGGTACGGGAGAGCCCGGCAGGCTGAACCAGCCTCGCCGGCGTTTGAGGCGCCGCCGGAGGCACACCAGCCCGGACTGGTGCCGCGGGCCGAAACCAGCCTCGCCGACGGTACGGGAAGGCCCGGCGGGCTGAACCAGCCCCGCCGGCGTTTGAGGCGCCGCCGGAGGCACACCAGCCCGGGCAGCCGCCGCGGCCGCGATGACGCCGAACCCGGCCCCGCCGAGCGCCTCTTCGACGGCCCCGCCCGGCCCAGGCGGCGGGCCCGCGGCGGGACCCCGTCCCCGGACGGCCCGTCCCCGGACGGCCCGGCCCGGCCCCGTACAGGCGCCCCGTTCACGCACCACCCGTCCGCACCCCCCTTCGGCGGCGTGTCGTGCGCCCACTCGGCGCACCCTCCGCGCGCACCCGCCCCGCCTCACCGAGCATCGCCGCATGACCGCAATCACCGCGCTGCTCCCCGCCGCCGCCCTCCTGACGGCGACCGCCCTGCCCCTGCACACCGGCGCGAGCAGCGGCCACGACACCGCCACCGCCCCCTACGTCGTCATCCTCAAGGACACCTCCGCGCGCGCCCCCGCCCGGGCCCTGGCCGCCGAGGCCGCGCGGGCGGGCGACACCGTGGGCCGGGTGTACGACACCGCCCTGAGCGGTTTCGCCGTACGCACCACCGCGGCCCGCGCCGCCGAACTCGCCGCCGATCCACGGGTGGTGTCCGTCGAGCCCGACGCCCTCGTGCACACCACCGCCGGGCCCGGCGAGAACGGCACGCCCGGCACGCCCGGCACGCCCGGAGCACCCGGCACGCAGACCCCGGCCCCCTGGCAGCTGGACCGCCTCGACCAGCGCGCGCTCCCCCTCGACGGGGTGTACGCGTACCCAGGGACCGGCGCGGGCGTGACGGCGTACGTCCTCGACACCGGGATCAACACCGCCCACACGGAGTTCGGCGGCCGCGCCGTCTTCGGGGTCAACGAGACCACCGAGGCCGCCCAGGACCTCAACGGTCACGGCAGTCACGTGGCGGCGAGCCTGGGCGGCGCCACCTACGGGGTCGCCAAGGGGGTCGGCCTGATCGCGGTCAAGGTGGCCGACCGGCAGGGCAACGGGAGCGTCTCCGACATCATCGCGGGCATCGACTGGATGGTCGGCCACGCCCTCAAGGCCCGGAAGGCGGGCGGGCCGCCCGCCGTCGCCAACATGAGCATGGGCGGCGGCTACAGCTTCGGCATGAACCGGGCCGTCGCCCGGGCCGTCGCGTCCGGCATCACCTTCACCGCCGCGGCGGGCAACGACGACACCAGCGCCTGCCGCTCCTCCCCCGGCAGCACCCCCACCGCCCTGACGGTCGGCGCGACCGACGCCAATGACCGGCGGGCCTTCTTCTCCAATTACGGCCGCTGCGTGGACCTCTTCGCCCCCGGACTGGGCGTCACCTCGGCCTGGAAGGGTTCCCCGGACGCCGTCCGGACCCTCTCGGGCACCTCCATGTCCGCCCCGCACGTCGCCGGGGCGGCGGCCCTCGTCCTGGCCGCCGGGACGGCGAAGACCCCGGCCGAGGTGGCGCGGGTGCTCCTCGCGGGCGCCGCCGTCAACAAGATCACGAACCTGCCCGCGGGAACCCCGAACCTCCTCCTCCAGACCCCGGCCGCGCCCGCCGCGCCGGTGACCCCGCCGGTGGTCGCGCCGGTGGTCCCGCCGGTGACCCCGCCCGTGGCGGCGCCGGTGACCCCGCCCGTCCAGCCCGTCCAGCCTGCCCCGTAGGACCGTACGGCGCACCCCTCCACCCCACCCGCCCCACCCCGAACCACCCGCTCTCCGCCCTGCCCTGATGGGACATCAATGTCTGAGTGCTTCGGGCGAAAGCAAGCCATTGACTTCTCATCACCGCGACGCGTCAATATCGGCCACCGCACCGGCTCGGCCTCTCCCCCACAGCGGGTGGGGGGAGGGTTCGTTTGACGAAGGAGTCGCGACCCAGTGAGTACGACAACGTTCCGACGAAGAGTTCTGGCCGGGGCGGGCGCCCTTTCCCTGGCCCTGGCGGGTGGCGTGGTGGGCCTGGCGGGTACGGCTCAGGCAGCGGCCAAGACCACCCCGGTCGCCATGAACTGCGTCGCCCCCGCGCCGCAGCCCGGCGCCAACGGCAACCAGGACTTCACGATCACGCTCCCGGACGGCGCCAAGGCCGGGCAGTCCGTGCCGATCACCATCGACCCGGGCGCGACCCCGGTGATCCCGATGTTCACGATCGACACGGTCAACACCATCAAGGCCAAGCTGTTCGTGGGCGGGGTCGCCCAGACCGTCACCAGCCCGGCCGTACCCAGCCACCAGGAGGCCAACAAGAAGGCCGACCCGCCGGCGTTCAGCGGGAACATCACCATCCCGGACGGCACCGAGGGGACCACCGTCCAGATCGCCATCGACCAGGTGATCACGGACGCCGACCTCAGCGGCACGGTCTACACCACGACCTGTACGCCCGCCCCGCGCCCCAGCGGATCGGTCGGCTCGGTCGCCGTGGAAGCCCTGCCCAAGGACCCCGTCACCACGAAGGTGACGCCCAACAGCGGCAAGGCGGGCACCGCCGTCGTCGCCACCGGCGCCAACTTCCCCGCGGGCGCGGTGACCTGCTCCGCCCTCCTCGGCGGCGCGGCGACCGGTGACACGGGTACCGGCACGGCCGACGCGTCGGGCGTCGCCAGCTGCAACATCACGGTCACCAAGAAGGCCGACGCGATCAAGATCGACGGTTCGGTCGCCCCGTACAAGTCCTTCGTGTACCTGGAGGACCAGCCGGGCGTGAAGAACCCGGTCGACGTCGAGGTGCTCCCCGGCCCGCTGGCCCTGGGTCCGAAGGACGGCCAGCCCGCCGTCAGCTTCGGCTCCGTCACCATCAACGGCAAGGCCCAGTCGGTGGTCGGCATGTTCAACGCCGCGACCGTCCAGGACTTCCGCGGCGGCACCCTCGGCTGGGACGTGACGGCGACCCGTACGCCGTTCCTGAACCAGACCACCGGCCACTCGATGGCCAAGGCCCAGATCGGCATCCAGCCGACCTGCACCGTGACCAACGCGGACAGCCCGAGCACGTGCTCCGCCGGAACCCCCGGCGCGATCACGGACACCCCGATGAAGGTGGCCTCCCAGGCGGCCGGCGGGGACGCGCTGACCGGTGGTGAGTTCGCCGTCGGCGGCGCCGGGATGATCCAGCTCCCGCCGTTCATGTTCGCCGACACCTACCAGTCGGTCGTGACCTTCTCGATCGCCTGACCCAGCCCGGCACCGGGTGGTGCGGCGCTCCGGCGCCGCACCACCCTTCCCCGTTTCCGTCCCCCGTTTCCGTCCTGTCTGGAGACCAGCCCATGCGCCGCACCCGCACCTCCTTGTACGGCCTGCTCGTCGGTCTCCTCCTGCCACTCGCTGGGCTGTTCACTCCGGCCGGGACGGCGTACGCCGCCGAGAACGGCACCTGGGGCGTCTTCCCGACGCCCCCGGCGGGCGCGGCGATGACCGACCGGGCGTACTTCTTCCACCAGGGCGCGGCCGGGTCCAGCGTCAGCGACAGCGTGACGATCCTCAACTCCTCCGCCAAGGACCTCACCTTCCAGGTCTTCGCCACCGACGCCATGAACACCCCGTCCGGCGGCGCCTTCGCGCTGCTGCCCGCAGAGACAAAGCCCAAGGACGTCGGCACCTGGCTGAAACTCCCCCCGGACACGGCCACCGTCACCGTCCCCGCCAAGGGCCGCAAGGACATCCCCTTCACCGTGAAGGTCCCCGAGGACGCGACGCCGGGCGACCACGTCGGCGGGATCGTCGCGCTCAACACCGAGGTGGAGGGCATCCAGCAGGAGGGCAAGGTCCAGGTCGGGGTGAAGCGTTCGGTCGGCGCCCGGCTCTACTTCCGGGTGCCGGGGCCGCTCACGCCCGGTCTCAGCGTCGAGGACGTACGCGTCCACCGGGACGCCCCGCTGCTGCCGTGGGTGCACCAGGCCCCCGCCACGATCACGTACACGCTGGTCAACCGGGGGAACGTGGTGATCGAGCCGAAGGTCGCGGTGAGCGCCGAGGGCCTCTTCGGGCGGGACGTGCTCAGCCGCCCGGCGCGTGACCAGAAGCTGACCCTGCTGCCGGGCCAGCGCGTCACGATGACCGAACAGTGGGCGGATTCCCCGCAGTTGGACTGGGTCACCGTCCAGGTCAAGGCCGTGGCGACGGCGTACCCGGACCTGAATCCCACCGGCGGGGCGGAGTTCATCGCCGTGCCGTGGCCCGCCGCGGGCACGCTGTTCGTCCTGCTGGGGGCCGGGATCGCGGCCTGGGTACTGCGCCGCCGCGGGCGCCGCCCGGACTCAGAAGTTCCGGAACGAGCCGGGGACTTGGCTGAAACGCGCTGATCATGAAGGGTGTCCCCAGGTGGCGGCGCTCGCCCGCCACCGCTACGGGGAGGCATTTTCCATGGACCGACAGCAGCCCGACGACGCTCCCCCGGCCCTCGCTCCTCCGGCCCTCGCTCCTCCGGCCCTCTCCGGCCCGGCCCTGCTGACCCTGATCGAACGCACCCTGAGCACGGGCACGGCCGCCCACCTCCCCGGCCCCGGCTTCCTCCGCCTCACCCTCCCGCTCTTCGACGGCGGCCCGGGTGACGGGGACAGCATCCCCATCACCGTGGACGTGATCGCCGATCCCTCTCTCCCCCCGCGCGGGATCGTGTACCTGCTCCCGGGCGGCGGGCTGAACTTCGCCGCCTCCTTCCTCACCCCGGACGATCAGGGCCTCGCCCACCGGCTGCGCCGCCAGGGCCACGTGGTCGTCGGGGTCACCCCGCGCGAGGACGCGGCCCGGCCGGACGAGGTCAGCGCCGAGTGGGGGCTCGCCGCGC
Source organism: Streptomyces sp. NBC_00536 (assembly GCF_036346295.1). Lineage (NCBI taxonomy): Bacteria > Bacillati > Actinomycetota > Actinomycetes > Kitasatosporales > Streptomycetaceae > Streptomyces > Streptomyces sp. NBC_00536. The sequence continues at coordinate 2,986,284 of NZ_CP107819.1, forward strand.
ACCGCCGGGACCTGGCCCGGGTGGTGGCCGCGCTGGACTCCGTACTGGGCCTGCCGTACCAGTACGCCGGGCACTCGGCCGGAGCCGCCCTCGCCCTGGACGCCGCCGCCCACGACCCCTCGCCGCGGCTGCGGCGCGTCCTGGTCCTGGACACGACCGGGCCGCTGACCGGCGAGGACACCGCCCGGGCCGCCGCCACCCGGGACGCGTACGCCGCCCAGCTCGCGGCGGGCACCCACGCGGCCGACCCCGGGCTCACGGGGCTCGTCTCCCGGGCCGTGACGGACCCGGACGGCGCCTCCCCCGTCCCCTGGCCCCCGGACCCGGCGCTCCGCTTCACCCACGCGGGCCTGGCCCACTACGCCCTGATCCACACCGCCGCACTCCCCGGCCCGGCGAACTGGATCTACGCCCGCGGCCACGCCGCGGGCACCTACACCTTCGGCCCCACCCCGGCCGAGGACCGGTACACCCTGACCCACACCCCGCTCTCCGTATGGCACGAAGCCACGGCGGCCCTGGGCAGCGGCCTGATCCCCCTGGCCCTGATGCGCGACCTGAGCGCGATCTGGGCAGCCGGCGACGCGACCTACTCCATCCCCTGGCACCACATCCGCGCCGAAGTCCTCTGGCTCAACACCGAACACGGCCGCGGCGACCACCCCGAAGGCGCAACCCTCATCCGCGCCTCCGGCAACCCCCGAGTCACCTACCGCATCCTCCCGAACCACGGCCACGCGGACATCACCTGGAGCGAATCCGCGGCAAACGCCCTCGTGCCCCTCCTGTAACCACGTCACTTCACGTACTCCTCGAAGGACACCGACTCGGCGATGGCGATGCGTTGGTATGCGAGGAACGGAGCGGGGTCGCCTTCGTAGACCTCTCGGTTGATCTGACGCCCGTCCGGCTGGTAGTTCATCAGCACCACCTCGGAACGGTCGAACATCCAGAAGTCCTGGACTCCCTCAAGTGGGTTCGGCCGGTCGGTCACGTCGAGGATGCGGATCTGCTCACCGGCCAGCACGTGCGGCGCGTAGTACTGGGAGAACTCGAACCGCAAGTAGTCGGACAGCGGCCGGGTGAGGACGTGCACCCGGCCCTGCGGCCGGCCCTCCCCAGCCTGGAGCCGGAGCCGCTCCGTGTAGGCGTTCGAGACCGTCTGTGGGTCGATGCGCACCCCGGCCTTGAACGCCCGGAACTCCTCTTCCTCCTGCGGCATGAGGTACTGGGACAGCGTCTCCAGCCGCCACGCTTCGACCGTGAAGCGCTGGAACCTGGACCGCCAGGCCTCACCATCCAAGAGCACGGAACGCCTCCCGCAGCACTGCCTCGGGGATCTCGACGAGCCGGTCGGGGAAAGGTGTGCGTGGGGGCACGTCATGGTGAAACCCCCTTGTCGGACAGCCTGGTTGGGCTGGTGACGGCCTGGTAGGTCGAGGCGTACGCGGCCACCTGCTCCGGGGTCGCCTCCTCAACGGTCATGGCGCCCGTCCAGAGGTGGTCACGGTGGCAGTACCCGCCGAGGTCGGCCCGCTTGCCCCGCGCGAGCTTCCAGTCACCCCGGGGGAACTTCACCACCACGTCGCCACCGCAGGTGAACGAGCGGTTCGCCTGCGCCATGATCCATCGGGCGTGTTCGCTCTCGCCTTCCGAGGCCCGGCACATCGCCCTGGCCATCTCCCACAACCGTCCCCACTCGACACCAGGAGTCAGCGGCCCGACCACGGCGACTTCCCCCAGGTTCCGCTCATCAAGGGAGTGTGTGGCGTAACCGAAGACCGCACCGAACATACGGAAGACCGTGACCCTGCCGCGCCCGGACTGACTCTCATCAACTGGCATGCGCCATACCTCTGCTAGGGGTGAGTCCCGGACGCATTGGCCGCCTCCGGGGCTCATTCCGCGAGCTGGATCAGCAGCCGTCGCCGTCTCCGCAGCAGGCGGGCGGATTGCAGTTCTTCGCCGCGCCCCACAACCTGTCGTCCACGTGGAACCCCGCGGCCCTGACGCGGTCCACCACCGAGCCGATCAGTGGGCGGGTTCGGACGGTGGCCTTGGGCTCGTGCCCGAGGAAGAACCCGAACTGCTCCTGGCACCACGTGGCGTACGCCTGCGTGTGCAGCACGAACGAGTGCCAGCCGGGGTCGACGGCGTCGGACGGGGTCATGTCGAACGCGCGGGCATCTCCCATGACCTTGAGGAAGGCAAGGGCCTGGTCCACGATCCGGCGCGCAGTGGACAGTTCATGTCCGTACTCCTCCGCGCAGAACTCGGCCACCTTCTCGAACAGCTCGGGACTGACGAGGTCCCGCCCATGCCTCGGGACGGCCGGGATGTCGAGCATCGTCGTCATCGCTGCCGTTCCTCTCGGGCGGGACGGCGGTCGGCGCCCCTCACGACCTCGGCCAGCCGCTCCACCACCTCGGCCGGGAGCACCCCCACCTCCACGTACGCGAGGCCCTCGGAGTCGACCATGGACCGCACCCCGCTCCACGCCCCCTCGGGAACCCCGAGCACCCCCAAGGCGTCCCGCAGAGCCGCCACGGCGCCGTCGGCCCGCACATGCCCCTCCCGCCAGGCCCGCAAATCCCTCACGCGCCCACCCCCCGCCCACCAGGACACCGCTCGGCATGCCGGTACACGACGAAGGGCGCACCCGACGTCCGATCGACAACGCCCCGGCGAACGGCCTCCAGGTCCCCAATGACCCGGCGGCAGGCGGAACACTCACGCCCGGGCGCATAGGTCACGTACTCCCACGCACCCCAATCGCCCTCCGGGACTTCCACTTCCTTCACCCTCGCCATGCCACACCCCTTCGCCATCGTTTCGGTGCATCGACGGCCAATGGTGTCGGGGCGGGAGACGAGGTTCTAGCCGGTTTCCTGTTCGCGCAAAAACCCGTCTCGGATGGCTTCGATCAGGGCCCGCATATCGTCACCGGAAACCGCAGTCCGGCTGAATCCTTCGAACTTGGATACGTACAGGGCAACGTCCCTGGGGTCTGTCACCACAGTTTCCGCATGCACCGTTTCAACGGTTACCGTACGCTCGTCCTTGATCGAGAATGAGTGTCCTGGAAAATCCGCCTGTGCGGCGGACAGCGCAACGACAAGGATATCGACGCCGGGCAAGCGCGAGACGGAAATCAGCCGGTCCAACTGTCCCACCATTACCAGGGGTGGAACGATGCGCCACCGGAGGACGGGTTCCGTGATGATGAAGCGGAAATCCTTCCCTTCCGAGTACAGGACGCTTTGCCGCGCCAACCTTGCACCGATGGTGCGCTCCAGCTGCGCCTCCGTCAGGTTTCTTCGCGCGAAAACAGCCCTAACATATTCGGGAGTCTGGAGTAGTCCGGGAATGAGCGAGGGCTGAAACAGGCGCAGCAGCGTTGTCTGCGATTCCAGGGACTGAACCTGCTGCTGTTTGCGACTGTACCCAAGTCGTCGGATCAGCCGCCAGGCAGTTACTCCTGTGGCCGCCTCTCTGGCGACAGCCATGAACTCGGCCTTGACCTCGTCCGATACACCTATGGCTGTGAGGATGCAGTCGACGTCCATCACGCTTGCCGCTGTGTTGCCGGTTTCAATCTTGGACAGCTTGGATCGAGACATGGCAGCGCCACGGGCAACCGCTTTGGCCTCCAGTCCGGAGGTCTCCCGCAGTTTCCGCAGCGCCGACCCAAGGCTCGATTTATTCACTCGCCGTACTTCGCCCACCATTCAGAGAACGGCACGGCATGAGCCATTGCCACATCCCTGTACGTCAAGAACCGGGACAGCTGCTCCTCCCCGGGGAAATCCAAACCCAGGTATTTACCTTCCCCGTCGTAATTCATGGCTCCGACGGTCTGCTCATCGAAGAGCCAGAAGTCCAGGGCATCCGGAATCGGGTTCTCCTGGCTCGTGATGTCCAGGATGAAGAACTCTTCCCCCGCCTCTATGTTCCGGCGATACCCCCAGGAGAGTTCAAACCGAAGGTAATCGGTGAGCGGACGGGCGAGGACGTGGACACGGTAGATTCGCTTTCCTGACTGGACGGCGTTCCCGACCGTCGTCATCCATTCAGCCGTCTGGAATTTCTCGGGCTGCGGCTCACCGGCAAGGAAAGCTCGATAGGCGTCGACACCACCCGCCTTGCTGTAGTCGTCCAGGGTCTCCAGCCGGAAGGCTTCGCGGCTGAAGCCTTTGAGCCAATCCCCCAGCGTGTCGGGCACTCGCACTGGTCGCACGAGCCCACCTACCGCGTCAGTTCCGTAGCCACTGGTCCCCCTCGTCGTCGGGTGTCGTGTCTGATGTTCCCGGGCTCCACCCAGGAGGAACAAGGGGTTCGAGTTTCCGTTTCTGGAAACCGCCCCGGGCAGCAGGAACCCCCGGCCGGTGAGGGTTGGCCGGGGGTTGGGCTGCGGGTCCGGGGCGGGCCCGGGGGCCCGGGGTGGGTCAGTGGTTGCGGGGGAAGCCCAGGTCTACGCCCGAGGGGGCTTCGGAGGGGTCCGGCCAGCGGGTGGTGACGACCTTGCCGCGGGTGTAGAAGTGGATGCCGTCGTTGCCGTAGATGTGGTGGTCGCCGAAGAGCGAGTCCTTCCAGCCACCGAAGGAGTGGTAGCCGACCGGGACCGGGATCGGCACGTTGACGCCGACCATGCCGGCCTGGACCTCCAGCTGGAAGCGGCGGGCGGCGCCGCCGTCGCGGGTGAAGATCGCGGTGCCGTTGCCGAAGGGCGAGTCGTTGATGAGGGCGACGCCCTCCTCGTAGGTCTCCGTGCGCAGCACGCACAGGACCGGCCCGAAGATCTCGTCGCGGTAGGCGTCGGAGTCGGTCTTGACGTTGTCCAGGAGGGACAGGCCGATCCAGTGGCCGTTCTCGTTGCCCTCGACCGTGTAACCGGTGCCGTCGAGGATCACGTCCGCGCCCTGGGCGGCCGCGCCGGTGACGTACGAGGCGACCTTGTCGCGGTGGGCCGCGGTGATCAGCGGGCCCATCTCGGAGGTGGGGTCGTTGCCGGGGCCGATCTTGATCTTCTCGGCGCGCTCGCGGATCTTCTCGACCAGTTCGTCGGCGATGGCGCCGACCGCGACGACCGCGGAGATCGCCATGCAGCGCTCGCCGGCCGAGCCGTACGCCGCCGAGACCGCCGCGTCGGCGGCCGCGTCGAGGTCGGCGTCCGGGAGGACGAGCATGTGGTTCTTGGCGCCGCCGAGGGCCTGGACGCGCTTGCCGTTGGCGGAGGCGGTGGTGTGGATGTGGCGGGCGATCGGGGTGGAGCCGACGAAGGAGACCGCGGCGATGTCGGGGTGGGCCAGGAGGGCGTCCACCGCCACCTTGTCACCGTGGACGACGTTCAGCACGCCCGCCGGGAGACCCGCCTCGGTGGCCAGCTCGGCCAGCTTGTTGGCGGCCGAGGGGTCCTTCTCGCTCGGCTTGAGGATGAAGGTGTTGCCGCAGGCCACGGCCAGCGGGAACATCCACATCGGCACCATCGCCGGGAAGTTGAAGGGGGTGATGCCCGCGACGACGCCGATCGGCTGGCGGATCGAGGCGACGTCCACGCGGCTGGAGACGGACGTGGACAGCTCGCCCTTGAGCTGCACGGTGATCCCGCAGGCCAGCTCGACGATCTCCAGGCCGCGGGCGACCTCGCCCAGCGCGTCCGAGTGCACCTTGCCGTGCTCGGCGGTGATCAGCTCGGCGATCGCGTCGCGGTTGGCGTCGAGGAGGGCGCGGTAGGCGAACAGCACCTTGGTGCGGGCGGCCAGCGAGGACTGGCCCCAGGACAGGAACGCCTCCTTGGCGACCTGTACCGCCGCGTCGACCTCTTCGGCCGAGGCGAGGGCGACCTGCGTGGTGACTTCGCCGGTGGCGGGGTCGGTGACCGGGCCGTAGTTGCCCGACGCGCCCTCGACGGTCTTGCCACCGATCCAGTGGTTGACGGTCTTCATGCGTTGCTCCTTCACAGATGGCGACGTCGCTGCGCGGCTTGCCGGTCGTACGCTTCACGGGCCTGGGCCGCCGACGCACGGGTCGCGGTCTCGGCCACAGGAACATCCCACCACGCGGCCGCCGGGGGTGGGCCCGACACAGTGTCGGGCGTTCGGGTCTCCACGTAGACACATGTGGGACGGTCCGCATCCCGGGCCGCAGTCAGGGCTTCCCGCAGGTCACCGATGGTGCGGGCGCGGAACACGGCCATCCCGAGGGAGGCCGCGTTGGCCGCGAGGTCCACCGGGAGCGGCGCGCCGCCGTACCCGCCGTCCGGCTCCCGGAAGCGGTAGGCGGTGGCGAACCCCTCGCCGCCGACGGCCGCCGAGAGCCCGCCGATGGAGGCGTAGCCGTGGTTGTCGAGGATGACCAGGCGCAGCGGGACGCGCTCCTGAACGGCGGTGACGATCTCGGTCGGGTTCATCAGGTACGTCCCGTCGCCGACCAGCGCCCACACCCGGTCCCCGGGCGCGGCGAGGGCCACCCCGAGCGCGGCGGGGATCTCGTATCCCATGCAGGAGTAGCCGTACTCCACGTGGTACTGGTGCGGGGAGCGGGCCCGCCACAGCTTGTGCAGGTCACCGGGGAGCGATCCGGCCGCGTTGACGATGACGTCGTCCCCGGTGAGCAGGGTGTCGAGGACGCCGAGCACCTGCGCCTGGGTGGGTACGGCGCTCGCGTCGGGGGCGGCGTACGCACGGTCCACACGCGCCTCCCAGTCCGCCTTCGCGCGGGTGTAGCGCGCCGCGTGCTCCGGCGCGACCCGGTGGCCCGCGAGCGCCTCGCGCAGCTCGTCCAGGCTCTCGCGGGCATCGCCGACCAGGGGGAGGGCGGCGAGCTTGTGCGCGTCGTACGGGTCGAGGTTGAGCCCGACGAAACGCACGGCGGGATGCCGGAAGAGGGTCGCCGAAGCGGTGGTGAAGTCGGTCAGCCGGGTCCCGGCCGCGATCACCAGATCGGCCTCCCGGGCCAGCGCGGCGGCGGTGTCGGTGCCGGTGTGCCCGATCCCGCCGACCTCGGCGGGGTGGCCGTGGGGGAGGGCGCCCTTGCCCGCCTGGGTGGCGGCGACCGGGATGCCGGTGGCTTCCGCGAAGGCGGCCAGGGCGGTTTCGGCGCCGCTGTGGCGGATGCCGCCGCCCGCGATGAGCAGGGGGCGCGCGGAAGACCGTACCGCTTCGGCGGCCGCGGCCAGCTCGGCCCGGCCGGGCCGTGGACGGCGTACGGACCACACGCGCTCGGCGAAGAACTCCTCGGGCCAGTCCCACGCCTGCGCCTGCACGTCCTGCGGCAGCGCGAGGGTGACGGCGCCGGTGGCCACCGGGTCGGTGAGCACCCGCATCGCCTGGAGCGCGGCCGGGACCAGTGCCTCGGGGCGGGTGATCCGGTCGAAGTAGCGGGACACGGGACGCAGGGTGTCGTTGACGGACACGTCCCCCGCCCAGGGCACTTCGAGCTGCTGGAGCACCGGATCGGCGGGCCGGGTGGCGAACGTGTCGCCGGGGAGCAGGAGGACCGGGATCCGGTTGATGGTGGCGAGGGCCGCCCCGGTGACGAGGTTGGTCGCGCCGGGGCCGATCGAGGTGGTGACGGCGTGCGCGGAGAGCCGGCCGCTGCGCCGGGCGTAGCCGACGGCGGCGTGCACCATCGCCTGTTCGTTGCGGCCCTGGAGGAAGGGCATCGCCTCCGGTCCGCTCTCCAGCAGCGCCTGCCCGATCCCGGCGACATTGCCGTGCCCGAAGATCCCCCAGGTCGCGGCGATCAGGCGGGCTCGGCGGCCGTCGCGCTCGGTGTACTGGCGGGCGAGGAAGGCCACGAGGGCCTGCGCGACGGTGAGGTGACGGGTGGTGAGGTGAGGGGTGTCGCTCACCGGGCGTCCTCCGATCGGTGCGGTGAGTCCGTCCGGTGTGGTGAGTCCGATCGGTGCGGTGAGTCCGTGGTGAAGGGCAGCCGGGGGTCGACGGCCTGGCCGGGCCAGGTGTCCCGGATCCACCCGTGGTCGGGGTGGTCCCGGATGAGCCATTCCCGGGTCTCCCCCGGTCCCGCCATCACATTGAGGTAGTACATGTCATGGCCGGGCGCGGCGATGGACGGCCCGTGCCAGCCGTCCGGGATCAGCACCGCGTCACCGGTCCGCACCTCGGTGAGGATGTCGGTCTTCCCGGCCGGGGACGGGCTGACACGCTGGTAGCCGAGGCCGGGGGTGTCCCCGTGCGGGGCGATCTCGTAGTAGTAGATCTCCTCCAGCTCGGACTCCGCGCCGGGGTGGTGCTCGTCGTGCTTGTGCGGCGGGTAGGAGGACCAGTTCCCGCCGGGGGTGAGCACCTCGACGGCGATCAGCCGGTCGCAGTCGAAGACCCCGGCGGCGGCGAAGTTGTTGACCTGCCGGGAGCAGCTGCCCGCGCCGCGCAGCTCGACGGGCACCCGCTCGGCGGGGCCGTAGCGCGCGGTCAGCCGACGGCCGGGAGCGGTACGGGCCCCCGCGAGCGCGAAGCGGCCGCCGCCGGGCGAGGTGATCGCGGCGCCGCCGCCGCGCGGCAGGTAGGCGAAGTCGGTGACGGCCGCGAACACATCGGCGCGGCCGCGCAGTTCGAAGACCTGCGGCGGGTCGGCCAAAGCTCCCGGCTCGTCCGGGGCTTCCCGGTCGTCCGGGGCCTCCGGGGCTTCCCGGTCGTCCGGGGCCTCCGGGGCTACCCGGTCGTCCTGGGCCTCCGGGGCGGCGCCCCGGCTGTGCACCGCGCACGCCCCCGCCAGCGGCAGCACGATCCACTCGTACTCCCCGCACTCCAGCCGGTGGGTCTCCCCCGGCGCGAGCTCCAGCACGCGCAGCTCCGTACGCGCCATCCCCCACGTCCCGGTCACCGCCACGACGCCAGCACCTCCTCCACCTCGTCGGCCTCCGGCATCGCCGTGGAACACGCCAGCCGGGACGCCACGATGGCCCCCGCCGCGTTCGCGAACCGCACCACCCGCTCCAGCTCCCAGCCGCCGAGCAGCCCGTGGCACAGCGCTCCCCCGAACGCGTCCCCGGCGCCCAGCCCGTTGACCACCTCCACCTTCACCGGTGGCGCCTGCACCGCGCGGCCGTCGCGGTGGACGGCCAGTACCCCCTCGGGGCCCCGTTTGACCACCGCCAGTTCCACTCCGGCGGCCAGCAGCGCCCGGGCCGCCGCCCACGGCTCGCTCTCGCCGGTGGCGATCGCGCACTCCTCGGCGTTGCCGACGGCGACGGTCGCGTGGGCGAGGGCCCGCGCGTACCAGTCCCGCGGCTCGTCCCGCTCCTCCGGCTTCGCGGACCACAGCATCGGCCGCCAGTCCAGGTCGAAGACGGTGATCCCGGACTTCGCCCGGGCCTCCAGCGCGGCCAGGGTCGCGGTCCGGCTCGGTTCCTCGCTCAGGCCGGTGCCGGTCATCCAGAACACCCGGGCGGCGCGCACCGCTTCGAGGTCGAGTTCCTCCGGGTGGATCTCCAGGTCGGGTGCCTTGGGCTGCCGGTAGAAGTAGAGGGGGAAGTGGTCGGGCGGGAAGATCTCGCAGAAGGTCACGGGGGTCGGGTAGGCGGCGACCTCGGTGACCCAGCGGTCGTCCACGCCGAATCCGCGCAGCTCGCGCCGCAGGTACGCGCCGAAGGGATCCGCCCCGGTCCGGGTGATCACGGCGGTGCGCCGCCCGAGCCGGGCGGCGGCGACCGCGACATTGGTCGGCGAGCCGCCGAGGAACTTGCCGAAGGTGTCGGCCTCGGCCAGCGGTACACCGGTTCTCAGGGGGTAGAGATCCACCCCGATCCGGCCCATCGTGATCACATCGAACGGCTCGGTGGTCACGTCGAACGGGTCGGTGGTCACAAGCGGTCGTCCTCCCTGTTCCGGCCTGTCTCATCCAGGCGCTCTTGCCTGTCCCGTTGAGCCTCGCACCCTAAGGTGTCGTCATGACGTCCTCCCCGCCCGCGTTGACCCGTATCCGCATCGGTTCGGCTCCGGACTCCTGGGGCGTGTGGTTCCCCGAGGATCCCCGGCAGACCGGCTGGTCACGCTTCCTCGACGAGGTCGCGGACGCCGGTTACGAGTGGATCGAACTGGGCCCCTACGGATATCTGCCCACCGATCCCGCGCGGCTCGCCGAGGAGACGGGCAAGCGCGGGCTGAAGGTCTCGGCCGGCACGGTCTTCACCGGACTCCATCACGGGCCCGCCGTGTGGGAGCAGACCTGGGAGCACGTGTCGCGGATCGCCGCCCTCACTCAGGCGATGGGCGCGGAGCACCTGGTCGTCATCCCCTCCTTCTGGCGGGACGACAAGACGGGGGCGGTCCTGGAGGACCGCAACCTCAGCGCCGGGCAATGGCGCGAACTCGCCGGGCAGACCGAGCGGCTGGGCCGTGAGGTGCGCGAGCGGTACGGGCTGCGGATCGTGGTCCATCCGCATGCCGACACGCACATCGACACTCCGGAGAACGTGGCCCGCTTCCTGGACGCGACCGATCCGGAAGCGGTCTCGCTCTGCCTGGACACGGGGCACTACGCGTACTGCGGCGGCGACAGCGTCGAGGCGATCGAGACCTTCGGCGAGCGCATCGGCTACCTCCACCTCAAGCAGGTGGATCCCCGGATCCTCGCCGAAGTCGTCGCGGAGCGGCTGCCCTTCGGTCCGGCGGTGGCCCGCGGGGTGATGTGCGAGCCGCCCGCCGGGGTGCCCGCGCTGGAGCCCGTACTGGCGGCGGCCCAGCGGCTCGGGGTGGACCTCTTCGCCATCGTGGAGCAGGACATGTACCCCTGCCCGCCGGAACGACCGCTGCCGATCGCCCGCCGCACCCGCGCCTTCCTGCGCTCCTGCGGCGCCCGTTGACCCACCCCCGAGTTCGGAAGAGGTACGCATGAGCACGCTCGGCATCGCCGTCATCGGCACCGGGAAGATGGGCAGCGACCACGTCCGCCGGATCGGGCGGACCGTGGGCGGGGCCCGGGTGGTGGCCGTGGCCGACCCCGACGGCGACCGGGTCAAGGAGGTCGCGGGCGCGCTGGAGGGCGCGAGCGCGCACACCGACCCGGCGGCCGCGATAGCCGCGCCGGGGGTGGACGCGGTGCTCATCGCCTCGCCCGGCCCCGCCCATGAGGAGGCCGTCCTGGCGGCCCTGGCCCGGGGCCTGCCGGTGCTGTGCGAGAAGCCGCTGACCCCGGACGCGGCGGGGGCGCTGCGCATCGTCGAGGCCGAACAGCGGCTGGGGCGGCGGCTGGTGCAGGTCGGTTTCATGCGCCGCTACGACGCCGAGTACGAGCGCCTCAAGGAGCTGCTGGACGCCGGGGGCATCGGACGGCCGCTGTTCCTGCACTGCCGTCACCGCAACGCCTCCTCGCCGTCCTTCTTCACCAGCGACATGCTGATCACCGACTCGGTGGTGCACGAGGTGGACGCGGCCCGCTGGCTGCTGCGGCAGGAGGTCACGGCCGTCACCGTGCTCTCCCCGGCGCCCTCGGCCGCGGCCCCCGAGGGGCTGCGCGACCCCCGTCTCGTCCTGCTGGAGACCTCGGGCGGCGCGATCGTGGACGTGGAGATCTTCGTCAACTGCGGTGTCGGCTACCAGGTGCAGTGCGAGGCGGTGGGCGAGGCGGGCAGCGCCCGGATCGGCGACGGCCACGCGATGGTGGTGCAGTCCGCGGGCCGCTGGGGCGGTGCGATCGACCAGGACTTCACCGTGCGCTTCGCCGACGCCTACGACCGCCAGCTGCGCCGGTGGGTGGCCGCGGCCGCGCGGGGCGGGGCCGAGGGTCCCGGCGCGTGGGACGGCTACGCGGCGGCGGCGGTCTCGGAAGCGGGCCTCGCCGCCTCCCGCACCGGGGCGCGGACCCTCGTCGAACTGGCCGAGCGCCCCCCTCTTTACCGCTGACCGGCGCCGGGGCGCGCCGCGACACACCTCTGCGCAGTCCGAACCCTTCCGACCCCTGTGCCACTTCTGTCACGGGGGTCGGGGTCTGGTCACACATGTCCGCATTACGCGGGTCTTGCGTCACAGACAGTCGACAGCCCCTCCCCTGCCTTCACCCGACGTCGTTCTCCGGGCACAACCTTGAGTGATCGTCACTGTCCACGCTCAGGCTCCCCCGACGGCCTCCCGGCCGCCCCCGCGGTGTGGACGAGGAGGTGCCCCAGATGACCGACCGGAAGCTGTGGTCGTACAAAGAGATCGCCGCCCACATCCAGGTCCAGCCGGACACCGTGCGCTCCTACCGCAAGCACGGGCTGCTCCCCCCGCCCGACCACGTCGAGGTCGGCAAGCCCTACTGGTACGCCGACACGATCCGCGCCTGGGTCGCCCGACGCCCCGGCAACCGGGGCCGCCGCGAGGACTGACCTCCTGTACCGGGCCGGGGTGACACCACCCCGGCCCGGTGGTCACCACGACTCCCCTTCGCTGATCCGCGCCCGGGAAGCCCGACCCTCCCGGCCCTCCCCTCCCCCCGATCTCAGCCGCAGCGCCAGCAGCGGGAAGACCAGTACGGAGACCATCCCGGCCCCCACCAGCGCCGCCGCCTCCCCCGGCTGCACCATCCCGTCCTGGACGCCCAGCGTGGTGATCGCGACCACCAGCGGCAGCGCCGTCGACCCGAGCAGCACCAGCGCCACCCGGTCCCGACGCCCGAGGTCGCGCGGCGCCAGCCACCAGATCGGCAGCCCGCGCACCACCAGGAACAGCAGCAGGAACACGGGCAGCAGGAGCAGCACCCGACCCCCGCCGAGCAGGGCCTTCAGGTCGAACTGGATCCCGGTGAGCACGAAGAACAGCGGCACCAGGAAGCCGAAGCCCATCGCCTCGACCTTGGAGAGCACCACCCCGCTGCTCTCGGGCGCGGCCCCGTGCAGGACCAGCCGGGTGATCACGCCCGCGGCGAAGGCCCCGAGCAGCACGTCCAGTCCGAGCGCCTGCGCCAGCCCCAGCATCGCCACCATCAGCAGCATCACCAGCCGCACCGCGAACTGCCCGCTGCTGTCCAGAGTCCTGGCGATGACGTGCGAGAGCCAGGTCGCCTTCGGCCGCAGCGCCCAGAACACGGCGGCGGCCGTGAGCACCGCGAAGGCCGCCAGCAGGGCCGCCGAGCGGCCCGGGGCGCGGCCGCTGAGCAGCAGGGCCATGGCGATGACCGGCCCGAACTCGCCGACCGACCCCATCGCCATCACCACGGACCCGAAGCGGCCCCGCAGGTCGCCCGCGTCGCGCAGCACCGGCAGTACCGTGCCGAGCGCGGTGCTGGTCAGCGCCGTGCCGACGTAGACCCCCTTGCCGAACCCACCGCCGTGGGCGAGCAGGGTCCCGGCCGTCAGCCCCAGGGCCAGGGCGATCAGCCAGGCCCCGGCCGAGCGCCGCAGGGTGTCGCCGCCGATCCGGTCGAACCGGATCTCGTACCCGGCCAGGAACATCAGCATCGCGAGGCCGAGCTGGCCGAGTACGTCGATCACCTGGCCCGGCACGGCCCAGCCCAGCACATCGGGCCCGACCAGCACGCCGAGCAGGATCTCGAAGATCACCAGGGGCACCGACAGCCACCGGGACACGCCGTGGGCGAGCAGGGGCGCCAGCACCGCGATCGACATGATCAGGATCAGCGTGAGACTTCCCGAAGCGGACATACCTGCCATTTACATACGGTGAGCAGGCCCTGTCCACCGGTCACCGTGGGCGCGGAAGCTCGCATCTATACCCCCTAGGGGTATAGTCTGGAGCCATCGGCAGGAGGGTGGAGCGATCCCCCGCCTTCCGGTGACCGGACACGCCCCCGAAGAGGAGAACGACATGAGCGCCGAGACGGACACCCAGACCACCACCGTCTACCGGGTGACGGGCATGACCTGCGGCCACTGCGAAGGCGCCGTGACCGCGGAACTGACCGCCCTGCCCGGCGTCAGCTCGGTCAAGGCCGTCGCCGCGGCCGGCGAGGTCACCGTGGTCTCCGCCGCCCCGCTCTCCGAGGACGAGGTGCGCGCGGCCGTCGACGAGGCCGGATACGTGTACGCGGGCCGGGCCTGACCCTCCGGGGCCACCACCACTCCCCTTCTCCTCCACGCAGTACCCCGCCGGGCCGTACCGTCCAGCTCATACTGGTTCCGTACGGACCCGGCCCTCCCCCTGGAGCCGGACATGACCAGCACAGAGACCAGCACCGTGCACGACGGACCGATAGTGACCGAGGTCGAGCTGACGATCGGCGGGATGACCTGCGCTTCCTGCGCGGCCCGCATCGAGAAGAAGCTGAACCGGATGGACGGCGTCAGCGCCACGGTGAACTACGCCACCGAGAAGGCCCGGGTCTCCTATCCGCCCGAGGTCGCCGTCGCCGACCTGATCGCCACCGTCGTCAAGACCGGGTACACCGCCGAGGAGCCCCCGCCGCCGGCCCCCGAGCCCCAGGCGGAAACCGGAACCGCGGCCACGGAGGCCGGTGACGCGGCGGCGCCCGATCCGGAACTCGCCGCGCTGCGCCAGCGCCTGCTGGTCTCCGCCGTCCTCGCCCTGCCCGTCGTCCTGCTCGCGATGGTCCCGGCCCTCCAGTTCGACAACTGGCAGTGGCTCTCGCTCACCCTCGCCGCGCCCGTCGTCGTCTGGGGCGCGCTGCCCTTCCACCGGGCCGCCTGGACCAACGCCCGGCACGGCGCCGCCACCATGGACACGCTGGTCTCGGTCGGCACCGGGGCCGCCTTCGCCTGGTCGCTGTGGGCCCTGTTCTTCGGTCACGCGGGCATGCCCGGGATGCGGCACGGCTTCACGCTCTTCACAGTCCAGACGGGCACGGTCCAGCGCACGGACGGCGCCTCGGCCATCTACCTCGAAGTCGCGGCCGGTGTCGTCGCCTTCATCCTGCTCGGCCGCTATCTGGAGGCCCGCTCCAAGCGGAAGGCCGGAGCCGCCCTGAAGGCCCTGCTGCACCTGGGTGCCAAGGACGTCGCGGTGCTGCGCGACGGCGCCGAGGTACGGATCCCCGTGAGCGCCCTGACCGTCGGCGACCGGTTCGTCGTACGCCCCGGCGAGAAGATCGCCACCGACGGCACGGTCGTCGAGGGCAGCTCCGCCGTGGACGCCTCGATGCTGACCGGCGAGTCCGTCCCGGTCGAGGTCACCGTCGGCGACCCGGTCACCGGCGCCACCGTCAACACCTCCGGACGCCTGGTCGTCCGGGCCACCCGGGTCGGCGCGGACACCCAGCTCGCCCGGATGGCCACGCTCGTCGAACAGGCCCAGAACGGAAAGGCGCAGGTCCAGCGGCTGGCCGACCGGATCGCCGCCGTCTTCGTGCCCGTCGTGCTGCTGCTCGCGCTCGGCACCTGGGTGACCTGGCTGCTGATCACCGACGACCCGACCGCCGCGTTCACCGCCGCCGTGGCCGTCCTGATCATCGCCTGCCCCTGCGCCCTCGGGCTGGCGACCCCGACCGCCCTGCTGGTCGGCACCGGCCGCGGCGCGCAGCTCGGCATCCTGATCAAGGGCCCCGAGGTGCTGGAGTCCACCCGGCGCGTGGACACCGTCGTCCTGGACAAGACCGGTACGGTCACCACCGGCCGGATGACCCTGGCCGGGGTGCACCCCGCCGAGGGCACCGACGAGCGCGAACTCCTGCGCCTGGCGGGCTCGCTGGAGCACGCCTCGGAGCACCCGATCGCCCGGGCCATCGCCGCCGGAGCCGCGGAGCGCGCGGGTTCGCTGCCGGTCCCGGAGGACTTCCGGGCGCTGGCCGGGCTCGGTGTGCAGGGCGTGGTGGACGGCCACGCCGTGCTGGTGGGCCGCGAACAGCTGCTGGCCGACTGGGAGATCACCCTGCCGGGGGAGCTGGCGCGGGCCAAGGCGGATGCCGAGGCCGAGGGCAGCACGGCCGTGCTGGTGGCCTGGGACGGGGCGGCGCGCGGGGTGCTGACCGTCGCCGACGCCATCAAGGAGACCAGCGCCGAGGCGGTGTCCCGGCTGCGGGAACTGGGCCTGACCCCGGTGCTGCTGACGGGTGACAACCGGGCGGTGGCCGAGACGGTGGCCCGCGCGGTGGGCATCGACGAGGTGATCGCCGAGGTGCTGCCGCAGGACAAGGTCGACGTCGTACGCCGCCTGCAGGCCGAGGGCCGTACGGTCGCCATGGTCGGCGACGGGGTCAACGACGCGGCGGCGCTGGCCCAGGCGGACCTCGGGCTGGCCATGGGCACGGGCACGGACGCGGCCATCGAGGCGGGCGATCTGACCCTGGTCCGGGGGGACTTGCGGGTCGCGGCGGACGCGATCCGGCTCTCCCGGCGCACCCTGGCCACCATCAAGGGCAACCTGTTCTGGGCCTTCGGCTACAACGTGGCGGCCCTGCCGCTCGCGGCGGCCGGACTGCTCAACCCGATGATCGCGGGGGCCGCGATGGCCTTCTCCTCGGTCTTCGTGGTGAGCAACAGCCTGCGGTTGCGCACGTTCCGCTAAAGGACCGCCTCCTCACCGCGCACACACTTCCTTCACGGGAGACGCAGATCACAGTGATTCGAACGTAACCATCAGGTGCCTACGCGGGTCTAATGGTGCGGTGCCAGGAATGTCTTGGGGGACGTTCACGGAGGTCTTGGGGGACGTCCGCAGGCACCGCCGGCCGGGACACGTACCCGCGGGAGCCGTACGACGCGGCCTTCCCGATCCGAACGGGTCCCGGCAGACACCCCTGTTGGAGCGCCGGGCGCGCTCCTCGCCGACGCCCTGGTCCGGGTCCCGTGGGGGGAATCCGTACCGGGGAAAGGAAAGCGCCCCGACCGTCGACCCGTGGGGGGATCGACGGCGGGGCGCTTTTCGTATGCGCGTGCTGGTGAGACCTCGGGTCAGCGGGCCTCGACCGGGACGAAGTCGCGCAGGACCTCGCCGGTGTAGATCTGGCGCGGGCGGCCGATGCGGGATCCCGGCTCCTTGATCATCTCGTGCCACTGGGCGATCCAGCCCGGAAGGCGGCCGAGCGCGAAGAGCACGGTGAACATCTCGGTCGGGAAGCCCATGGCCCGGTAGATCAGACCGGTGTAGAAGTCCACGTTCGGGTAGAGGTTGCGCGAGACGAAGTACTCGTCGGCCAGCGCGTGCTCTTCCAGCTTGAGCGCGATGTCGAGCAGCTCGTCGCTCTTGCCGAGCGAGGAGAGGACGTCGTGCGCCGCCGCCTTGATGATCTTCGCCCGCGGGTCGAAGCTCTTGTAGACGCGGTGCCCGAAGCCCATCAGGCGGACGCCGTCTTCCTTGTTCTTCACCTTGCGGATGAAGGCGTCGACGTCGCCGCCGTCGTTCTTGATGCCTTCCAGCATCTCCAGCACCGACTGGTTGGCGCCGCCGTGCAGCGGGCCCCACAGGGCGCTGATGCCGGCCGAGATCGAGGCGAACATGTTCGCCTGCGAGGAGCCGACCAGGCGCACGGTGGAGGTCGAGCAGTTCTGCTCGTGGTCCGCGTGCAGGATGAGCAGCTTGTCGAGCGCCGCGACCACGACCGGGTCCAGGTCGTACTCCTGGGCCGGCACGGAGAAGGTCATGCGCAGGAAGTTCTCGACGTAGCCGAGGTCGTTGCGCGGGTAGACCACCGGGTGGCCGACCGACTTCTTGTACGCGTAGGCCGCGATCGTCGGAAGCTTGGCGAGCAGCCGGATCGTCGAGAGGTTTCGCTGCTTCTCGTCGAACGGGTTGTGGCTGTCCTGGTAGAACGTCGACAGCGCGCTGACCACGGAGGACAGCATCGCCATCGGGTGCGCGTCGCGCGGGAAGCCGTCGTAGAAGCGCTTCACGTCCTCGTGCAGCAGCGTGTGCTGGGTGATCTCGTTGCGGAACGACGCGAGCTCGTCGACGGTCGGCAGCTCACCGTTGATCAGCAGGTACGCGACCTCGATGAAGGTCGAGCGCTCGGCCAGCTGCTCGATCGGGTAGCCGCGGTAGCGCAGGATGCCCTGCTCGCCATCGAGGTAAGTAATGGCGGACTTATAGGCGGCGGTGTTCCCGTAGCCGCTGTCCAGGGTGACCAGACCGGTCTGGGACCGGAGCTTCGAGATGTCGAAGCCCTGGTCGCCAACGGTGCTTTCGACCACCGGGTAGGTGTATTCGCCGTCCGCGTACCGCAGTACTACAGAGTTGTCGCTCACGTCATCCCTCACCGACGTAGTGCCTCTTCTTCGAGGTGCCCTGACTGCCTCTACCTTCCCCCATTTGGCACAGGTGAGTGCACTCGGGGTCGGGGTTTGGTGTTTTCGACGGCACTGAGTGCCTTCAAGCTGCCCATCCTGCCCCCTCCGAACCGGTGGGGGTAGCCCAAATGATCGATCATCTAGGTGATGTTTCCCACCGGTATGAGGCCGGACAGCCGCGGGGCGACGGCTGTGAACCGTCTGCCAGCGGAAACCGTACGCACCGCCTGACCGAGCGCTTTGCGGGACCCGACCAGGACGACCAGTTTCTTCGCCCGCGTCACCGCCGTGTAGAGCAGATTTCGCTGGAGCATCATCCAAGCCCCGGTGGTGACCGGGATCACGACCGCCGGATATTCACTCCCCTGGGAACGGTGGATGGTGACGGCATAGGCGTGGGCCAGCTCGTCGAGTTCGGAGAACTCGTATCCGACCTCCTCGTCCTCCTCGGTCCGGACGGTCAGGCGCTGTTCGTCCAGGTCGAGTGCGGTCACCACGCCGACGGTGCCGTTGAAGACACCGTTGGCCCCCTTCTCGTAGTTGTTCCGGATCTGGGTCACCTTGTCTCCCACCCGGAAGACCCGGCCGCCGAACCGCTTCTCGGGCAGGCCGGGCCGGGCCGGGGTGATCGCCTGCTGGAGCAGGCCGTTGAGGTTCCCGGCGCCCGCCGGACCCCGGTGCATGGGCGCGAGGACCTGGATGTCACGGCGCGGGTCGAGACCGAATCTGGCCGGAATGCGACGGGCCGCCACGTCCACGGCGAGCACCCCGGCCGCCTCGGTGTCCTCCTCGGCGAAGAGGAAGAAGTCCGGGAGGCCGTCGGTGATGGGCGGGACCCCGGTGTTGATGCGGTGCGCGTTGGTGACCACACCCGACTGCTGGGCCTGCCGGAAGATCCGGGTCAGCCGGACCGCGGGCACCGGCCCGCCCTCGGCCAGCAGGTCCCGCAGCACCTCGCCGGCCCCGACCGACGGCAGCTGGTCCACGTCCCCCACCAGCAGCAGGTGCGCCCCGGGCGCCACCGCCTTGACCAGTTTGTTGGCGAGCAGGAGGTCGAGCATCGAGGCCTCGTCGACCACCACCAGGTCCGCGTCCAGCGGCCGGTCCCGGTCGTACGCCGCGTCCCCGCCCGGTTTCAGCTCCAGCAGCCGGTGCACGGTGGAGGCCTCGGCGCCGGTCAGCTCCGAGAGCCGCTTGGCCGCGCGGCCGGTGGGCGCGGCCAGCACCACCTTGGCCTTCCGGGCCCGGGCCAGCTCCACGATCGAGCGGACGGTGAAGGACTTGCCGCAGCCGGGTCCGCCGGTGAGGACCGCGACCCGGCGGGTGAGGGCGAGCTTGACCGCGTCCCGCTGTTCGGGCGCGAGGGTGGCCCCGGTCTTCCCTGCCAGCCAGCCCAGGGCCTTCTCCCAGTCGACGTCCGCGAAGCCCGGCATCCGGTCCTCCTCGGCCCGCAGCAGCCGCCGCACCTGCCCGACGAGGGAGAGTTCGGCCCGGTGGAAGGGGACCAGATAGACCGCGGTGATCGGCGGGCCGCCCTGCGGATCGGGCACCTGCTCGCGCACGACGCCCTCAGGATCCGCGGCGAGTTCCGCCAGGCACTCGATGACCAGTCCGGTGTCCACCTGCAGCAGTTTGACCCCGTCGGCGATCAGCCGCTCCTCGGGCAGGAAGCAGTGGCCCTGGTCGGTGGACTGGGAGAGGGCGTACTGGAGTCCGGCCTTGACCCGCTCGGGGCTGTCGTGCGGGATGCCGACGGACTGGGCGATCTTGTCGGCGGTGAGGAAGCCGATGCCCCAGACGTCGGCGGCGAGCCGGTAGGGCTGGTTCTTCACCACCGAGATGGAGGCGTCGGCGTACTTCTTGTAGATGCGGACCGCGATGGAGGTGGAGACCCCGACCCCCTGGAGGAAGATCATGACCTCCTTGATGGCCTTCTGCTCCTCCCAGGCGGCGCCGATCATCTTCGTCCGCTTGGGCCCGAGCCCGGGCACCTCGATCAGCCGCTTCGGCTCGCCCTCGATCACCTCCAGGGTGCCGACGCCGAAGTGCTCGACGATCCGGTCGGCGATCTTCGGGCCGATGCCCTTGATCAGGCCGGAGCCGAGGTAGCGGCGGATGCCCTGGATGGTCGCGGGGAGCACCGTGGAGTAGTTCTCGACGGTGAACTGCTTCCCGTACTGCGGGTGCGAACCCCAACGGCCCTCCATGCGCAGGGATTCACCCGGCTGCGCGCCCAGCAGCGAACCGACCACCGTGAGGAGGTCGCCGCCACCGCGCCCGGTGTCGACGCGGGCGACCGTGTAGCCGCTCTCCTCATTGGCATAGGTGATGCGCTCCAGGACCCCTTCGAGCACTGCCGTGTTCACCGCGCTGTCCGTCCCCATGGCGCAACGCTAGCGCCCGGCGCCGACAGCCCGTTCACCCTGTGGACAACCGGCCCCGGAAAGTGGTGGTGGAAACGGAAGGGGGTCCGGCCTCACGGCCGGACCCCCTCACGGTTACCCCTCCCTCGTCGGACTTCCCGATCCCCCCAGATCCCCTCCCGGAAGTTTCCGACGCACCGTACGACCCGCCACCCCGGCGGACGGTTGCACAGAGATCCGAGGCTTTATCGTTCCGTTACCCGAGGTGCCAGCAAAACACGACAGACGTAGCGTTTCAGACATGAGCGAACCTTCCTTCCAGGACGATGTGCTGAGCGAGCTGGGCGACGACAGGCTGACCGAGATCGCGGGTCTGCTCGGCACCGACGCCACGGGCGCGCGCGACACGGTCGCCGCCACCGTCGGCGCGATGACCGGTGGCCTCCAAGAGAAGGCCGATGCGGACGACGACGACGGCGTCGAGGTCCGCCAGGCCTTCGCCGAGGTGGCCGAACCGCCCCTGCAGGGCGTGGCGACCCTGGGCGGCGGCCTGCTGAGCGGCGGCATGATGGCCGGGGTGCTGGCCAAGGTGAGCCGCCCCGTCTCCGAGGCCGTCTCCAAGAAGACCGGCATCCCCGCCCCCACGATCGCCCGGGTCATCGAGCTGCTGATCCCGGTGCTGCTGGCCGTCTTCGCCAAGCGCGCGGCGGGCAAGGGCGCGGGTGCGGGCGCGGGTGCCCCGCAGGCTTCGGGTGGCGGTGGCCTCGGCGATCTGCTGGGCCAGATCCTCGGCGGCGGAAAGAAGTAAGGGCCGCGCCCTCACCCGTACGACGCAGTGCGGGGCGCAGCCATTCCAGCCCCGCCCGGGGGCACCTCCCAGCGGTAGCTGGGGGAGTTTGAGGCGCCCCCGGAGGGCCTCCGGCCGGACCGGTTGCCTCCGGCGGGCCCTCAAACGCCGGGCAGGCTGGAATCCCGCGCCGTATCCTCGGACGCCATGGACACGTCCGGTACGCAGGCAGTACTCCGCTCCCCCGAACCCGGCGATCTGGGCTGGATCGTGCAGCGGCACGGCGCCCTCTACGCCGCCGAGTACGGCTGGAACAGCGAGTTCGAGGGACTGGTCGCGCGGATCGTCGCGGACTTCGCCCAGGACCACGACCCCTACCTCGAACGCGTCTGGATCGCCGAGCTGGACGGCCGCCCGGTGGGATCCGTGATGTGCGTGCGCGATCCCGCCCCCGGTACCGCCCGGCTGCGGCTGCTGCTGGTGGACCCGGCGGGCCGCGGTCACGGGACCGGCGCCCTGCTGGTGGACACGGTGGTCGCCTTCGCCCGGTCGGTCGGCTACCGCGAGCTGGTGCTGTGGACCAACGACGTACTGACCTCCGCCCGCTCCCTCTACCAGCGCGCCGGGTTCACCCTGGTCGCCGAGCGGGAGCACCGTTCGTACGGGGTCACCCTGACCGGACAGGACTGGCGGCTGCCGCTCCAGGAGCACTCACCGCGATAGCCGGTACCGGCGGCGCGAGCGGCGTACGGGTCCCGCGCGCCGGGGTCAGTGAGGTGGCCGCGACCCCGCCGACCAGCAGCGCCGCGGCCAGCCAGCGCAGCGGCGAGATCTGCTCGCCGAGCACCAGCGCCGCCGAGGACATCCCGAAGACCGGCACGAGCAGCGAGAACGGCGCCACCGACGAGGCCGGGTAGCGGCGCAGCAGGTAGCCCCAGGCCCCGAAGCCGAAGACGGTGGACACCCAGGCGACGTAGCCGATGACGGCGGCCCCGGACCAGTCCAGGGAGCGCAGCGCGGCGAGGTCCCGCCCGGGCCCCTCGAACAGCAGCGAGAGCCCGAACAGCGGCAGCACCGGCACCACGCACACCCACACCATGAAGTTCAGCGCGTCGGGCGGGGCGGCCCTGCGGGTCAGCACGTTGGACACGCCCCAGCAGGCGGCGGCCGCGACCACCAGCACGAAGCCGGTGACGGGCGCCGAGGTCCCCCGGTCCACGGCCGCGACGGCGATCCCCGCGAGCGCGACCGCCATCCCGGCCAGCCGGACCCGCCCGGGCCGCTCGCGCAGTACGACGGCGGCGAAGACGGCGGTGAAGACGGCCTGCACCTGGAGCACCAGGGAGGACAGCCCGGCCGGCATCCCGGCGGCCATGCCGGTGAACAGGAGGCCGAACTTCGCGATGCCCAGGGCCACTCCGACCCCGATGATCCACTTCCAGGCGACCTTGGGCCGCCCGACGAAGAACACCGCGGGCAGGGCCGCGACGAGGAAGCGCAGGGCGGACAGGAGCAGTGGCGGGAAGTGGCCGAGCCCGATCTCGATGACGACGAAGTTGACACCCCAGACGGCGGCGACGAGGACGGCGAGTGCGGTGTGTACGGGACGCATGAGAAGAGCATCCGCGCCACGACCATGTAGCACCAGCGATGATCTCTTCCCCATTGGATGAAGCAGCACTTACGATTCGCGCTTACGATTCGCGCATGCTCGACCTGTCCCGGCTCCGCGCCCTGCACGCCGTCTCCGTCCACGGGTCCGTCGCGGGCGCGGCCGCCGCCCTCGGCTACACCCCCTCCGCCGTCTCCCAGCAGATCGCCAAGCTCGAACGGGAGACCCGCACCACCCTCCTGGAGCGCCGCGGCCGCGGTGTCGCGCTCACCGAGGACGCCCGCCATCTGGCCTCCACCGCCCAGGAGTTGCTGGGGATCGTGGAGCGCGCCGAGACCACCCTGGAGGAGCGCCGCGGCCAGCCCAGCGGGCTGCTGCGGGTGGCGGCCTTCGCCTCCGCGGCGCGCGGCCTGCTGCCCGGGGTGCTGGCCGAACTCGCCCACCGCCACCCGGCCCTGGAGGTCCGGCTGACCGAGGTCGACCCGCACCTCTCGGTGGACCTGGTGACCCGCGGGGTCACCGACCTGGCGGTGGCCCACGACTGGGACATCGCCCCGCTGCCCGTGCCCGACGGGGTCGAGCAGGCGGTGATCGGCGACGACCCCTGCGATCTGCTGGTGCCCGAGGGCCATCCCTTCACCGCCCGGACCTCGTTGCGCCGCACGGACCTGGTCGGGGAGCGCTGGGTCTGCCAGCCGCCCGGCCGGGTCTGCCACGACTGGCTGGTGCGCACCCTGCGCGCGGTGGGCAGCGAGCCGGTCATCGCGCACGTCGCCGAGGAGAACCACACCCTGGTGGCCCTGGTCGCGGCGGGCCTGGGCATCGCCGTGGTGCCCCGGCTGGGCACCGGGGCACTGCCGCCGGGGGCGGTGGCCGTCCCGCTGCGGCCCGCTCCCATGCGCCGGGTGCACGCCGTGTGGCGGGCCGGGGCGGCCCGGCGGCCCGCGATCACGGCGGCCGTCCGGACCCTCCAGGACCACTGGGCCGCCTCGTCCGGGGGACCCGGCGAGTGTCCTTGAGGGCCGCGGGGGCGCGCGGCGCTAGCGTGCCCGGGTGCCGAACCACGCGTCTCGCCGCTCCCTGCTGTCCGCCGCCGCCGTGGCCGCCGTCGCCGCCACCGGCGCCTCCGCCGCCGCGCTCCCCCGCACGGTGAGGCCCGGTGGGCGCCGCGCCGGTCCGCTGCCCGTGCCCCGGGAGACGCCGCGGCAGGTGATGGCCCGGATGAGCCTGGAGGAGAAGGTCGGCCAGCTGCTCGTCAGCCGGATGTACGGGCACACGGCGACCGCGCCCGATCCGGCCGACGCGGACACCTTCGAGGCCGAGCTGGGCGTCCGCAGCGCCGCCGAGCTGATCGCCCGTTACCACCTGGGCGGGATCATCTACTTCGGCTGGGCGGACAACATCCGCTCCCCGCTCCAGGTCGCCGAGCTGTCGAACGGGCTCCAGCGCGCCGCCCGGGCGGACGGCGCCGGGGTGCCGCTGCTGCTCACCACCGACCAGGAGCACGGGGCCGTCAACCGGATCGGGAAGCCCGCGACCCTGCTGCCGGGGGCGATGGCCCTGGGCGCGGCCACGGGCGCGGGCACGGAAGCCGCGGCCGACGGTGCCCGGCGGGCCGCGCTGATCGCGGGCACCGAACTGGCCGCGATGGGCGTGCGCCAGGACTACGCCCCGGTCGCCGACGTGAACGTGAACCCGGCCAATCCGGTGATCGGCGTACGGTCCTTCGGCGCGGATCCGCGGGCGGTGGCGGCGCTGGTCGCGGCCCAGGTGCGGGGCTACCAGGGCGCGGGGGTGGCGGCCACGGTCAAGCACTTCCCCGGGCACGGGGACACCGACACCGACAGCCACATCGGGCTGCCGGTGATGCGGCACACCCGCGCCGAGTGGGAGGAGCTGGACGAACCGCCGTTCCGGGCGGCCGTGGAGGCGGGCGTGGACGCGGTGATGACCGCGCACATCGTCTTCGCGGCGCTCGATCCCGCCGGGGACCCGGCGACCCTCTCGCACCCCATCGTCACGGGCATCCTGCGCGAACGCCTCGGCTTCACGGGGGTGGTGGTGACCGATTCGCTGCGGATGGCCGGGGTGCGGCAGAAGTACGGTGACGACCGGGTGCCGGTCCTCGCCCTGAAGGCGGGCTGCGACCAGCTGCTCGACCCGCCGGACGTGGGGCTCGCGTACCGCAGCGTGCTGGCGGCGGTGCGTGCGGGCGAGCTGACCGAGGCACGGATCGAGGAATCGGTCCTGCGGATCCTGGAACTCAAGGCCCGCCGCGGCCTGTTCGAGGACCCCTACGTCGTGCCCGCGCGGCTGGCGGAGAGCGTCGGCACCCCGGAGCACCTGGCCGCGGCCGATGCCGTCGCGGCCGGGACGACCACGCTGCTGGCCAACACCCAGGGCCTGCTGCCGCTGGATCCGGTGCGCTTCCCGAAGCTGCTGGTGACCGGCGCCGATCCGGCCTCGCCCACCGGGACCAGCGGACCGCCGACGACGGTGCTGGCGGGCGAGCTGGGGGCGCTGGGCTTCACGGCGACCGCGCTGCCGGGCGGCCGGGCGGTGGCCGCGGCCCCGGACCACGACGTGGTGCTGGTGTGCACCTACAACGTCCCGGAGGGTGCGAGCACCGCTTACAACCTGGTCCGGGACCTGGTGGCGGCGGGGGCCCGGGTGGTGACCCTGGCGCTGCGCAATCCGTACGACCCGGCCCGGCTGCCGCCGGTCGCGGCCGCGCTGGCGGCGTACTCCTGGACGGACGGGGAACTGCGGGCCGCCGCCCGGGTCATCGCGGGCGCGCACCGGCCCACGGGGCGGCTCCCGGTGCCGGTGCCGGGGCGCTGGCCGCTGGGCCACGGGCTGACGTACTGACGCACGTCCACCCGCGGCCCGGCAGCTCACTGCTTCAGCGGGTCACGGCCGCAGCTGCGGCTCGCGCTCCAGGTCGCGCTTGTCGAGCTGGGCGTCGGCCCGGGCGAGCGGGGCCGCCTTGTTCGGGTCGGCCTGCACGGCGGCGGGGGCGACCCCGGCCCACTGGAGGATCTTCGCGGTGGCGAGGTTCTTCTCGCCCTCCTGGAGCTTGGCCACGTTGGCGCCGTGGTTGGCGCCGGGGGCGATCATCACGTAGCTGTCGGTGACCCCGTACCCGAGGTGGAAGGGCTCGGCGCCCCACGGGTCGTTCTGGCCGTACACGAACAGCATCTGGTGGGCGTTGTCGCGCACCCAGTTGTCGATGTCGGTCATGACTCCGGGCTGGAAGGTCATGGGGATGTCGCGGGGCACGAAGTTGCGCGGCGGCTGGTAGCCGTAGCGGCTCAGGTTGCCCAGGTGCGGCTGCTTGATGGTGGGCGATCCGAGCTGGGTGCCCGCCTGGTAGTAGTACGGGGTGTACGTCTCCAGGCCCTGGTCCGCGTAGGCGGAGAAGCCGGAGATCGTGTCCACCGTGTCCCAGATCTCCTGGTCGGAGGCGGTCGCAGCGGCCGGGATGCCCGCGCAGTCGGAGAGCAGGCTGTACTGCCAGAAGGACCAGACGTAGTCGAGGACGACGGCCTCGTAGGCCTTGTCGAGGTCGCCGACCGTGTGGAAGGTCCAGCCGTTCGCGGCGGCGGCGGCCGCGTACTTGGTCTCCAGCGGCACGCGGCGCACCAGGGCCTCGCGCTGCACCGCGTTCAGCTTGTCGCGGCACTCCTTGGTGCCGACCTTGGTGAAGAACCGGTCGTAGGCCGAGTCCTCCTTGTTGTTCACGTCGTTCGGGGCGACGTAGGCGACGACGCCGTCCATGTCCCGGGAGTAGAAGCGCTCGTAGTACGTGGCCGTCATGCCGCCCTTGCTGCCGCCCGTGGCCAGCCAGTTCTTGGTGTAGATCTGCTTGAGGGCGGTGAAGACGCGGTGCTGGTCACTGGCGGCCTGCCAGATGTCCAGGTTCGACCAGTTGGCCGGGTCGGGGCGGGACGGGGTGAAGAAGCGGTACTCCAGCGACACCTGGTTGCCGTCGACGATGGTCGTCGGCTCGCTGCGGCGCGGGCTGGTGTTGACGTTGTACCCGGAGGTGTAGAAGACCGTGGGCCGGGAGGTGTCCTTGTGCAGCAGGGTCAGCCGCTGCTTGAAGGTGCCCTTCCACGGCTGCCGGTGGTCGACCGGCTGCTCGTAGTTCAATACGAAGAACCGGTAGCCGGGGTACGGCTTCTCCTCGATGAGGGTCATCCCCGGTATCGCCAGGATCCGGTCCTTGATATCCGTGATGTCCGTGGCGGCGGTCGGCCCGGCGGCGGTGGCCGCTTGAGCCGTCACGCCCGCCGCGCCCATGGTGCCGATGAGCACCACGAACGACAACAGCCATCTGAGCGCCTTGTGCATTCTCACCCTCCCCTTGAGTTCACTGCGGTACCGGTGAACCTAGCGGGATCAACGCACAATGGAACAGGGGGCGTTGGGCCTCCCTGTCAGCACAGGATCCAGCCGGAGCCGGCCGATCCCGACTCCACCTGCCCCCTTACATACACGCAGCGGCTCACGGTGGGCACGGTGACGGGCCCGGCGAACCGGGTGAAATCGCCCGCATCCCGGACCGGCACCCCGCCGCGCGGCTGCACGCTCACCGACATCCGCTGCCGCACCCCCGGACGCGTCGGCACGGTCACCGCGCACACCCGCGCGCGGGACTTGTACACGCGGACCTCGCCCGTCGGGAAGGGCACGGCCGCGGCCAGCTGACCCGGACAGCCCCCGGTCGCCGCCCCGGCGGGCGGCGCCGCGAGCAGCGCGCCGCACGCGAGGAGCAGCCCCGCCGGAAACACCCCCAGGGCCCTGGCCGCCCGCCCCGCCCCGCCCCACCACCCGAACACGTCTACCCCCGTCGGTCGTACGTACAACGTACGCACCCGTACGACGCACGGACCCCCCGGAAGGTTGCAGGGAGCAACCGCATCCGGGGGGTCCGGTTTCGACGGGCGGGGTCAGGCGCTGGGGTCAGGCGGCGGCGCGCTCGTCCTCGCCGACGAAGGTCCGCCACAGGTCGGCGTACCGGCCGCCGCGGGCCAGCAGTTCGACGTGGGTGCCGTCCTCCACGACCCGGCCGCGGTCCATCACCACGACCCGGTCGGCGCGGGCGGCGGTGGTCAGCCGGTGGGCCACCACCAGGGTGGTGCGCTTGCCCGCGAGCCGGTCGGTGGCCTGGTTGACCAGGCCCTCGGTGGCCAGGTCGAGGGCGGCGGTGGCCTCGTCGAGGAGCAGGATGTCCGGGTCGACGAGTTCCGCGCGGGCCAGCGCGATCAGCTGGCGCTGGCCGGCGGAGAGGTTGCGGCCGCGCTCGGCGACGGTGTGCAGGTAGCCGCCGTCCAGGGTCGCGATCATCTCGTGCGCCCCGACGGCGCGCGCGGCCCCCTCCACCTCGGCGTCGCTCGCGCCGGGCCGCCCGTAGGCGATGGCGTCGCGCACGGTCCCCGCGAAGAGGTACGACTCCTGGGGGACAACGCCGAGCCGGTGGCGGTACGCCGTGAGGTCCAGGTCGCGCAGGTCCGCGCCGTCGGCGGTGACCCGGCCCGAGGTGGGGTCGTAGAACCGGGCGACCAGCTTGACCAGGGTGGACTTGCCCGCTCCGGTCTCGCCGACGAACGCGACGGTCTGCCCCGCGGGTATCCGCAGGCTGATGCCGCCCAGGGCGTCGCCCTTGGCACCGCGCTCCTCGGCGGTCCCGTACTGGAACCGGACGTCCTCGAAGGCGATCTCGCCGCGCAGCACGGGCACCTCGCGCGGCTCGGCGGACAGCGGGGTGGTGGTGGGCTCGCGCAGCAGCCCCTGGATCCGGCCGAGCGAGACGGTGGCCTGCTGGTAGCCGTCGAAGACCTGGGAGAGCTGCTGCACGGGAGCGAAGAACAGGTCGATGTAGAGCAGGTACGCGACCAGCGCGCCGGTGGTCAGCGTGCCCGCCTCGACCCGGCCCGCGCCGACGATCAGCACGGCGGCCGCGGCGACCGAGGACAGGAGCTGGACGAAGGGGAAGTAGACCGATATCAGCCACTGGCCGCGGACCCGGGCCTCGCGGTAGGAGTGGCTGCGCTCGGCGAACCTCATGGCGCCGGCGCCCTCGCGGCGGAAGGCCTGGACGATGCGCAGGCCCGACACCGACTCCTGGAGGTCGGCGTTGACCAGGCCGACCCGGTCGCGGGCCAGCTCGTACGCCGCCACCGACTTGCGGCGGAAGACCACGGTGGCGATGACCAGCAGGGGCAGGGTCGCGAACACGATGAGGGCCAGCTCGGCGTCGAGGACGAGCAGCGCGACGAGGATGCCGAGGAAGGTGAAGACGGAGACGACGGCGGTGACCAGACCGGTCTGCAGGAAGCTGGACAGGGCGTCCACGTCCGTGGTCATCCGGGTCATGATCTTGCCGGTCAGCTCGCGCTCGTAGTAGTCGAGGCCGAGCCGCTGGAGCTGCGCGAAGATCTTGACGCGCAGGGCGTACAGCACGCGCTCGCCGGTCCGCCCGGTCATCCGGGTCTCGGCGAACTGCGCGGCCCACTGGGTGAGGACCACGGCCAGCGCCAGGCCCGCGGCCACCCAGACCGCGCCGAGCGCGAGCCGCTCGACACCCTGGTCGATGCCGTGCCGGATCAGGATCGGCAGCAGCAGACCGGCGCCCGCGTCCAGGGCGACCAGGGCGAGGCTGATGGCGAGCGGCGCCCAGAAGCCGCGCAGCAGGTGGCGGACGCCGTAGCTGCTCTCGGCGCCCGCGGCGCGGGCCTCGTCCACCTCGGGGGTGTCGTCGGCGGGCGGCAGCGCGGCCACCTGGGCGAGGAGTTCGGGGGTGGCGGGCATCCCTCCGACGCTCGCGGCCAGGGAGTGGGCGGGGGCGCCGCTCGCGGTGGGGGCCGTGACCCCGTCCGTCTCTTCTTGGCGGCGCCACAGTTCGGGGGTGACCCCGTCGGCGACCCGGCGCTTGGCGCCGACCTGCTCGGAGTCGATCTCCGCTTCGAGTTCCAGGTCCCGTTCGAGATCGCGTTCCAGGTCCCGTTCGAGGCCCGCGATGACGGCGGCGGGCTCCTCGGTGCGGGGCGATCCGGCGCCGAGCGCGTCGGGGTCGGTCAGCAGCCGCCGGTAGAGCGCGGAGCGGCGCTCCAGCTCCTCGTGCGTGCCGACGTCCGAGAGCCGTCCCCGGTCGAGTACGGCGATCCGGTCGGCCAGGGCGAGCGTGGAGCGGCGGTGGGCGATCAGCAGGGTGGTGCGGCCCGCCATGACGGAGCGCAGCGCCTCGTGGATCTCGTGCTCGACGCGGGCGTCGACCGCCGAGGTCGCGTCGTCGAGGAGCAGCAGCCGGGGGTCAGTGAGGATGGCGCGGGCGAGCGCGATGCGCTGGCGCTGGCCGCCGGAGAGGGTGAGGCCCTGCTCGCCGACCTTGGTGTCGTACCCGGCGGGCAGGTCCGCGATGAACCCGTCGGCCTGGGCGGCGCGGGCGGCGGCCTCGACCTGTTCGTCGGTGGCGCCGGGGTGCCCGTAGGCGATGTTGGAGCGGATGGTGTCGGAGAAGAGGAACGAATCTTCCGGCACGAGCCCGATCGCGGCGCGCAGCGAGGCGTAGGTCAGCTCGCGCACGTCGTGCCCGCCGACGCGGACGGCGCCGCGGTCGGCGTCGTAGAAGCGGGGCAGGAGCAGCGAGACGGTGGACTTGCCGCTGCCCGAGGCACCGACGACGGCGACGGTCTCCCCCGCCTCGATGGAGAGGGAGAACCCGTCGAGGACGGGCCGCTCCGGGTCGTACCCGAAGCCCACCGCGTCGAACTCCACGGTCGCGGGCGCGTCGGCGGGCAGCGCGTGGGCGCCCTCCCGGATGACCGGCTCGGTGTCGATCAGCTCCAGCACGCGCTCGACGCCGGCCCGGGCCTGCTGGCCGACGGTCAGCACCATGGCGAGCATCCGGACGGGGCCGACGAGCTGGGCGAGGTAGGTGGAGAAGGCCACGAAGGTGCCGAGGGTGACCTCGCCCTTGGTGGCCATCCAGCCGCCGAGGGCCAGGATCGCGACCTGCCCGAGGGCGGGTACGGCCTGCAGGGCGGGGGTGTAGCGGGAGTTCAGCCGGATGGTGCGCATCCGCCCGGCGAACAGCCGCCGCCCGGCCTCGCGGAGCTTGCCGGTCTCCTGCTCCTCCTGGCCGAAGCCCTTCACGACGCGTACGCCGGTCACGGCCCCGTCGACCACGGTCGCGACGGCGGCGGCCTGGCCCTGGGCGTACCAGGTGGCGGGGAAGAGCTTCTTGCGGCTGAGCTTGGCGATGAACCAGAGGGCCGGGGCCATCAGCACGGCGACCAGGGTCAGCAACGGCGACAGCCACAGCATGATCGCGAGGGATATCCCGAAGAGCAGGAAGTTCCCGATGGTCATGGGAAGCATGAACAGCAGCCCTTGAATCAGCTGCAGGTCACTGGTGGCCCGGCCGACGACCTGGCCGGTGGACAGCTCGTCCTGGCGCCGGCCGTCGAGGCGGCCGATGGTGGCGAACATGTCGGTGCGCAGGTCGTGCTGCACGTCGAGGGCGAGCCGCCCGCCGTAGTACCTGCGTATGTAGGTCAGCACGTACACGAGGAGCGCGGCGCCTATGAGCATCCCGGCCCAGGGGGCCATCGGCTTGCTCTTGTCCCCGATGACGTCGTCGATGATCACCTTGGTGACCAGCGGCACCAGCGCCATCACGGCCATCCCGCCGAGCGAGGACCCGAGCGCCAGCAGCACATTGGCCTTGTAGCGCCAGGTGTACCCGGTCAGCCGCCTGCCCCAGCCCTGTTTCTCCGCCGCCGCCACGTGAAGCCTCCCCGTCCGTCCTGCCACCTGTCCTGCCGGAAGCCCCAACGCTCCGACCGGCGGATTTCATCCCGCGGCAACAATCGAACAGGGTTATGCGGTCCCTGGCGGTACCACCCACTTCGTCGGCTGGCCGGTCACGCGGGCGACGGTCTCGAAGTCGGCGTCGTAGTGGAGCAGGGTCAGCCCCGACAGCTCGGCGGTCGCCGCGACAAGGAGATCGACGGGTCCGGCGCTGCGGTGCTCGCCCCGGTCGGTGAGCAGCCGCTGCACGGCGCGGGCCCGGCTGTACACGCTGTCCGGCATGGGGGTCCAGTTGAAGAGCCGCTCCATGAGCTCTTCCTTCCTCAGCCGGTCAGCGAGGGAGCGGGCGGAGAAGAGGATCTCCAGCTCCGTCACCTCGCAGAAGCCGATGACACCCTCGGCCAGATGGTCGGCCCACACCTTGCCGACGTCCACGTTCGTCATGATGCGGGCCACGGCAGAGGTGTCGATCAAATGGGTCAGCGAACTCATCGGCGGTAGTTGGCCTTGTCCAGGAGGATGTCGAAGTCACCGCGCTGGCCCATCTCCATGAGCTCTTCGAGCGCCTCCAGCCTCCGGCGGCGGCGCGCGACCTCATGCAGGGCGGCGTTGACCGTGTCCTTCTTCGACTTCGTGCCCAGTATCGCGGCGGCGTCGGCCAACGCGTCGTCATCGACTTCCACGTAGAGGTTGGACATCACATATACCTCCTAGGCTGAGTGCATATGAAGCATATCGCCGGAGCCAGGAGGAGCGCAGCATTACGGCGCGGCCGTTCGGCACACCAGCACCACGGGCACCCCGGCGCCCTTGCATACCTCCTCCAGGCCTTCGGCTTGGAGCACCCCGCGCGCCTGCCGGGCGGTCACCCACACGAGGGATTCCGTCCCGTTACGGTCCGCCATACACTGAAGCGTCTATACGTTCCGGCGTATGGATGACTTCGACATCGAGATCGAGCCGGAGGTCCGTCTTTGGCTGATGAACCTCTCCGACGCGGACTACAGGGCGGCCGAGCACGCGGCTGTCCGGCTTTCCACCGACGCGACCACGCTCGGCGAACCCCACTCGCGCTACCTGGGTAACGGCGTCCGGGAATTGCGATTCGACATCGGCCCCAGTCGAGACGCTGTCAGAATCTCGTACTGGCTGGCCCCGGGGCGCCGAGTGGTTCTACTGACGGTCTTCCGTAAAACGAGGCAGCGCGACGACGCGGAAGTCGCGCGCGCCAAGCTGGCGAAGGCGGTCTGTGAAGCGCAGCACGAACCCGCCCACGACGTGTTCAGCCGTGAGCCGTAGGAAGGAGCTCCTGATGGTGAGCCACGCACATTGGAAGTTGGCCCGGGACAAGCAGGTCGCACAAGGGTTCTCCGAGAGCCCCGAGGTGACCAAGCACCGGGAGGAGATCCGGCTGGCCTGGGATCTCGGGCAGGCCGTTTACGACCGGCGGACCGCGCTCGGGATCTCGCAGAGCGAGCTGGCGCGGCGGGCCGGGATGTCGCAGCCGCAGGTGTCCAAGCTGGAGCTCGGCGGCACCGTGCCGACCGTGCCGCTGCTGGCACGGCTGGCGCGGGCCATGGAGTCCGAGCTGAATCTCCGGCTCGTCGGGGAGACCTCGCACGTGGTCTTCACCGCCCACGACCACGAAGCGGCCTGAGCACTGCTCAGACGTGGGTCGGGGTGAACATCTTCAGGGTGGCCGGGAGGACCAGGACCGAGGGGCCCGGGGTGGCGAGGGACTTCTTCAGGTCCGCGCGCAGGGATTCCGGGGTGGTGGTGGCCGCGGGGATGCCGAAGGACTCGGCCAGGGCGACGAAGTCGGGGCGGGTGAGTTCCGTGCCCGTGGTGCGGCCGTCGAAGGACTCGGCCATGTACTCGCGCAGGATGCCGTAGCCGCCGTCGTCCACGATCAGCCAGGCCACGTCCAGGTCGTACTGGCGCGCGGTGGCCAGTTCCGCCAGGGAGTACATGGCGCCGCCGTCGCCGGAGACGGCCAGGACCGGGGTGCCCGGTTCGGCGGCGCAGGCGCCGAGGGCGGCCGGGAAGGCGTAGCCGAGGCCGCCCGCGCCCTGGGCCGAGTGCATGGTGTTGGGGTGCTTCGGGTCGAAGGCGGACCAGGCCCAGTACGACAGCATCGTCATGTCCCAGAAGGACGGCGAGCGCGGGGGCAGGGCGGCCCTGATGGAGGTCAGGAGGGACTGCTCCAGGGTCACGTCCTGGGTGGACAGGCGCTCGGCGATCGCGGCCAACACCGCGCGGACGCGCTCGGGCGCGCCGGGGTCCGGGCGCTCGGCGACCGTCTCCAGCAGCGCCTGGAGGGCGAGCCGCGCGTCGGCGTGGATGCCGAGCCCGGCGTGGTTGGACTCCAGCTTCCCGAGGTCGGCCTCGATCTGGACGACCCGGCCCTCCGGGAAGAACGTGTGATAGTTCGAGGAGAGTTCCCCCAGGCCCGACCCGACGACGAGAAGTACGTCGGCGTCCTCCAGGAAGTCCGTCATGTGGCGGTCCTCCAGCCAGGACTGGAGGGACAGCGGGTGTGTCCAGGGGAAGGCGCCCTTGCCGCCGAAAGTGGTGACGACCGGGGCGTTCAGGCGTTCGGCCAGCTGCTTCAGCTTGCCCGCCGCGTCCGAGCGGATGACCCCGCCGCCCGCGATGATCACCGGCCGGGCGGCCCGCTCCAGCCAGTGCGCGGCCAGCGCCGTCAGCTCGGGCCGCGGGGCGAGGTCGTGCGGGGTCGCGTCCACGCCCGTGACCTGCGGGATGAAGGTTTCCGCGCGCAGGACGTCTTCCGGGATCTCGACCCAGACCGGGCCGTGCGGGGCGGTCAGCGCCGACTCCCACGCCTCGGCCACGACCGAGGGGATCTGGGACGGCGTCCGCGCGATGTGGACGGACTTCACCACGTCCCGGAACGAGGCCGCCTGGTCCCGCAGTTCGTGCAGGTGGCCGCGCCGCCCGCCGCCCAGGCCCGCGGTCGGCACCTGCGAGGAGATGGCGACGACCGGGGCGGAGGCGGCGGCCGCCTCCGCCAGGGCGGGCAGCGCCGTCAGCGCGCCCGGCCCGGTGGAGAGCAGCAGCGGGACGGCCTCGCCCGTGAGGCGGCCGTACGCGTCGGCGGCGAACCCGGCGTTGTTCTCCACCCGCATGCTGATCAGCCGCAGGTCGCAGCGGCCCAGCGCGTCGAAGAGGGCGAGGGCGTGCTGGCCGGGCAGGCCGAAGACGGTGTTGGCGCCGAGCGAACGCAGCGTTTCCACGACCAGGTCCCCGCCCGTCCGGCCCGGCGGCGGGGCCAGGGCGGCCGCCGTCTGGGCGGGGGTGGGACGGAGTACCAGGTCGTGGTCGTGCGTCACGTGTCTTACTTGCCCTTCGGGTTCGCCTTCGCCGCGGCGCTGTGCTTATCGACCCTGCCTGGCGGCAGCGATCTGACGGCTCATGATCGTGGTCAGCTCGTACGCGGTGTGCGAGGCCGCGACCGAAGTGATCTCCGCGTGATCGTACGCCGGGGCGACCTCGACCACGTCTGCGGAAACCAGGTTGCAGG
The DNA here is from genome assembly GCF_036346295.1 of Streptomyces sp. NBC_00536. Taxonomy (NCBI): domain Bacteria; kingdom Bacillati; phylum Actinomycetota; class Actinomycetes; order Kitasatosporales; family Streptomycetaceae; genus Streptomyces; species Streptomyces sp. NBC_00536. The sequence continues at coordinate 3,021,537 of NZ_CP107819.1, forward strand.
ACGACAGGCCGCGGATGATCTCCAGCAGCTCGCGGGAGGTCATGCCGCCCGCCTCGGGCGTGCCGGTGCCGGGGGCGTGCGCCGGGTCCAGCACGTCGATGTCGATCGAGATGTACAGCGGGCGGTCGCCGATGCGCTGGCGCAGCTGGTCGGCGACCTCGTCGGCGCCGCGCCGGTAGACGTCCGCCGAGGTGACGATGCCGAAGCCCATCTTGGCGTCGTCGTCCAGGTCCTGCTTGCCGTAGAGCGGGCCGCGGGTGCCGACGTGCGAGAGCGCCTCGGTGTCGAGGATGCCCTCCTCGACCGCCCGGCGGAACGGCGTGCCGTGCGTGTACTCGGCGCCGAAGTACGTGTCCCAGGTGTCGAGGTGCGCGTCGAAGTGCAGCAGCGCCACCGGGCCGTGCTTCTTCGCCACCGAGCGCAGCAGCGGCAGCGCGATGGTGTGGTCGCCGCCGAGGGTCATCAGGCGGGAGCCGTTGCCGATCAGCTCGTCGGCCGCGGCCTCGATCGTGTCGACGGCCTCGTTGATGTTGAAGGGGTTCGCCGCGATGTCACCGGCGTCGGCGACCTGCGCGAGGGCGAAGGGGGAGGCGTCCTGCGCCGGGTTGTACGGGCGCAGCAGGCGGGAGGCCTCGCGGATGGCGTTGCCGCCGAAGCGGGCGCCGGGGCGGTAGGAGACACCGGAGTCGAAGGGCACGCCGACGACGGCCACGTCCGCCTTGCCGCCGACCTCGTCGAGGCGGGGCAGCCGGGCGAAGGTCGCGGGGCCCGCGTAGCGCGGGATGCGGGAGGAGTCGACGGGGCCGCGGGGCTGCGTGCTCATGGGGGGTGCCCTTCCTGAAGGTCCTGCGGTGCGGTGCGGGTGCGGTGCTTCGAGCGTAAACGGACACCCCGGGCGCGCGCAGTGTACGTTTCCTCCATCAAGCGTCCCCGATGTGTACGGAGCATCCATGGAGGCGGCCCCGCCCCCCACTCCCCCGGTCGCACTCTCCGCACTGCTGCGTGACCGGGAGCTGGGGCTGCGGCACCTGGCGGGGCCCGACGGGGCGGACGTGCACGGCGTGCACGCCTCCGAGATGGCCGACCCGTCGCCGTACCTGCTGGGCGGCGAGCTGCTGCTGACCGCCGGCGCCGCACTGGACGACCCCGATGCCTACGTCGCCCGGCTCGCCCGCGCCGGTGTCGCCGCGCTCGGCTTCGGCGTGGCCCCGGTGCACGAGCGGGTCCCGCCGGGGCTGGCCGGAGCCTGCGACCGGGCCGGCCTCCCGCTGCTGGAGGTGCCGCCCGGCACCCCCTTCAGCGCGGTCGCCCGGGCGGTCTGGCGGCTGATGGCGGAGGCCCGTACCCGGGAGCTGCGCCGGGTCACCGAGGCCCAGCAGTCGCTGGCCGCCGCGGCGGCCCGCCCCGACCCGGTCACGGCGGTGCTGCGGCGCCTCGCGGCGAGCCTGGGCGGCCGGGTCGAGCTGGCGCCCGACGGCCGCTCGGCGGGCGCGGCCCCGCCCGCACCCGCCGCCGAGGCACTGGCCGCGCTGCTGGCCCGGGTCGGCCGCGCCGGGGGCCCGGCCACGGCCACCGCCGAAGCCGCGGGCTGGCACCTCACGGCCCACGCCCTGAACCGCCCCCCGGACCCGGGCCCCGCCCCGGCGCCCGCCGAGCCCCCGCAAGCACCGCCCCCCGCGCCGTCCCCCCCGCCGGACGGCGGGCCCGCGCGCCCCGGCGGGCACGGGCCCGCGCGGGCGCTCGGGACCGCCACCCCGGTCCGCGCCCCCGGGGACCACACCGTGGCCTCGGTCGCCGCCGTCCTGCTGACGCTGCTCACCGCGCACCGGCCCGGCGGGGACGAGGCCGCCGCCCTGACCCGGCTGCTGCTCGACGGGGATCCGGCCGGGGCGCTGGGGCCGGGGCCCTGGTACGCCGTCCACGCGCGCGGCGGCGGCGACCCGGCGGCCCTGGCGGCCGCGCTGGGGACCGTACTGCTGGACCCGCGCGAGGACGGAGTACGCCTGCTCACCGACCGGGACCCGGCCCCGCAGCCCGGCTGGCGGCTCGGGGTCGGGGCGCCCGCCGGTCCCGCGGCGCTGCGGACCGCCGGGGCCCAGGCGCGGCGGGCCCTGGAGCGCGCCGAGGCGGCCCGGGTCCCGCTGGCCCGGCACACTCCCGGCGGCATCGCCGCCCTGCTGGACCCGGCGGAGGCCCGCGCATACGCCGAGACCCTGCTCGCGCCTCTGAACCCGGCGCAGGCGGACACGCTGCGCGCCTGGCTGGCCCATCACGGCAGCTGGGACCGCAGCGCGGCCGCCCTCGGCGTCCACCGCAACACCGTCCGCCAGCGCATCGCCCGCTGCGCGGCCCTGCTGGCGCTCGACCTGGACGACCCGGACACCCGGATGGAGCTGTGGTTCGCGCTCCGCGGCGGCACACCGGGCGGCTGACCGCGTTCGGGGCGACGCTGATGACATGAGCCGACCCGATGACAGCTCCCCGGAACCCCGGGGCTGGGCCCCGCGCCCGCAGTACCCCACGCCCCCGCCCCCGCCCCCGGGCACGCCGTCGCGCGGGCGCCGTCGCTGGCCCTGGGTGCTGCTCGGGCTCCTGATCCTGCTGCTCGGCGGCTGCACCGCCCTCTTCGCGGTCTTCGCGCACCAGGTGTCCGAGGAGGCCGGGCGGCCCGCGAAGATCACGTACGCGGCGACCGGCAAGGCCACGGGCGTGACCATCTCCTACTCCAGCTGGCGCGACGGGAACGTGTCCACGAGCCAGGTCGGCGGCCAGAACCTGCCGTGGACGAAGGTGATCACCACGAAGGGCTTCGTCAAGGGCGGCTCGCTCATCGTCACGCTGGGCGCGGACGGCGGCGCGGCCACCTGTTCGGTGACGGTGGACGACGCCCCGCCGATCACGGCGAGCGCGATGGGCCCCTTCGCCTCGGCGGTCTGCAACGGCTTCTAGGCCGTCTCCGGTCCGGGGCGTGCCCGGCGTCACTCTGGACAGCGCGGACAACTCACCGGTAACTTAATCTGAGCAAGCGCTTAGCCATGGCGGCGGACCGCCGCGACCGAAGGGAGCCGGCCGTGCGCCGTACTGTATTCAACGAGGACCACGAGGCGTTCCGCGAGACCATCCGCGCCTTCATCGAGGCCGAGGTCGTCCCCGTCTACGACGAGTGGTTCCAGGCCGGCCAGGCTCCGCGCGACTTCTACTACAAGCTCGGCGACCTGGGCGTCTTCGGCATCAACGTGCCCGAGGAGTTCGGCGGCGCCGGCCTGGACACGCACAAGTTCGAGGCCGTCCTCTACGAAGAGACCTCCCGCGCGGGCGTGAACTTCGGCGGCTCCGGCGTGCACGTGCTGCTCGCGCTCCCCTACATCAAGATGCTCTCCACGGACGAGCAGAAGAAGCGCTACCTGCCGAAGTTCGTCACCGGCGAGGAGATGTGGGCCCTCGCGATGACCGAGCCGGGCACCGGCTCCGACGTCGCGGGCATGAAGACCACCGCCAAGCTCTCCGAGGACGGCACGCACTACGTCCTCAACGGCTCCAAGACCTTCATCACCGGTGGCGTCCACGCCGACCGCGTGATCGTCTGCGCCCGCACCTCCGCCCCGCGCGAGGACGACCGCCGCTTCGGCATCTCCCTCTTCGCCGTGGACACCAAGTCCGAGGGCTACTCGATCGGCCGCAAGCTCGACAAGCTGGGCCTGCGCACCTCCGACACCGCCGAGCTGGCGTTCGTCGACGTGAAGGTGCCCGTCGAGGACCTGATGGGCGAGGAGAACAAGGGCTTCTACTACCTCGGCGCCAACCTGCCGTCCGAGCGCTGGGGCATCGCCTTCGGCGCCTACGCGCAGGCCAAGGCCGCCGTCCGGTTCGCCCAGCAGTACGTGACGGACCGCACCGTCTTCGGCAAGCCGGTCGCCCACTTCCAGAACACCAAGTTCGAACTGGCCGCCTGCCAGGCCGAGGTGGACGCCGCCGAGGCCGTCGCCGACCGCGCGCTGGAGGCCCTGGACGCCGGTGAGCTGACCGCCGCCGAGGCCGCGTCCGCGAAGCTGTTCTGCACCGAGGTCGCGCACCGCGTGATCGACAAGTGCCTCCAGCTGCACGGCGGTTACGGCTACATGAACGAGTACCCGATCGCCCGCCTGTACGCCGACAACCGCGTGAACCGCATCTACGGCGGCACCAGCGAGGTCATGAAGTCCATCATCGCCAAGTCCATGGGCCTGTAGGGAATCCGGGCACTTACCCTTCCCCCATGAACGAGGCACTGACGTCGCTCCTCGATCTGCTCGACCTGGAGCAGATCGAGGAGAACATCTTCCGCGGTACCAGCCGCCCTTCGCTGGTACCGCGCGTCTTCGGCGGTCAGGTCGCGGCGCAGGCCCTGGTCGCGGCCGGGCGGACCGTCCCCGCGGACCGCACCGCACATTCGCTGCACTCGTACTTCCTGCGCACCGGCGACACGGGCGCGCCCATCGTGTATTCGGTGGACCGGATCCGTGACGGGCGCTCCTTCACCACGCGCCGCGTCGTCGCCGTCCAGCACGGCCAGCCGATCTTCCACCTCTCGGCGTCGTTCCAGACGTACGAGGACGGCCTCGACCACCAGGTCGCGATGCCGGACGCGCCCGATCCGGAGACCCTGCCCACCGCGGCCGAGTCGCTGCCCGCGTACCGGGAGATCTTCCGCGACCCGGGCACGGTGGAGCGGCTGATCGAGGCGCGGGGCGCGGTGGACCTGCGCTATGCGACGACCCCGCCGTGGGGCAGCGTCGGCGAGCCGGTCGAGCCGCGCTCGCAGGTGTGGTTCCGTACCGCGGGCAAGCTGGAGAACGACGACCCCCTGCTGCACACCTGCCTGGCCACCTACGTCTCGGACATGACCCTGCTCGACTCGGTGCTGCTCGCCCACGGGCGGGGCGGCTGGGCGGTCGGCGATGTCGTGGGCGCCTCGCTGGACCACGCGATGTGGTTCCACCGGCCGTTCCGCGCGGACGAGTGGCTGCTGTACGACCAGGAGTCCCCTTCGGCGGCCGCCGGGCGGGGGCTGGGGCAGGCCAGGATCTGGACCCAGGACGGGCGGCTCGCCGTCACCGTCATCCAGGAGGGCGTGGTGCGCGTCCCGCGCGCGTAGCCGGGGCGGCCGACGTACCGTCGCCTCATGTCCAGCACCGAAGGCAGCCCGGGCGGTGAAAACGGCGCGCGCGGTACCGGCGCCGAGAGCGTCGGTGACGAGAGCGTCGGCACGGTCCTCGTCGCGGTGGTCACCAATCTGGGGATCGCGGCGGCGAAGGCGGTCGGCGGGATCGTCAGCGGATCCAGCGCGATGCTGTCCGAGGCGGCCCATTCGGTGGCCGACACCGTGACCGAGGTGCTGCTGCTGGCCTCGCTCAAGCGCAGCGCGAAGCCCGCGGACGAGGCGCATCCGCTGGGCTACGGCCCGGAGCGCTACATCTGGGCGCTGCTGGCCTCGATCGCCACCTTCGTCGGCGGCGCGGTGTTCGCCGTGTACGACGGGATCCACACGCTGGTCCACGGCGAGGACCCGGGCAGCCCGACGCTCTCGTACCTGATCCTCGGCGTCGCGTTCCTGCTGGAGGGCTACTCGCTGCTGGTCGCCTGGCGCCAGGTGAAGGGCGAGGCGGCCCGGATGCGGGCCCCGCTCGGCCTGTACGTGAAGCACACCCCCGACACGGCGGTGAAGGCGGTCCTGCTGGAGAACGTGGCCGCGCTGATCGGGCTCGCCCTGGCCGCGGGCGGCCTGCTGGGCGCGCAGCTGACCGGCTCCGGGGCGTACGACGGGATCGCGTCGCTGCTGATCGGGCTGCTGCTGGTGGGGGTGGCGTGGGAGCTGGGCCGCTCGAACGCCCAGTACCTGATCGGCCGCCCGCTGCCGGAGCGGATGCGGGCCGGGGTCCGCGAGGAGCTGCTGTCCGTGCCGCACATCGAGGCGGTCCTCGAACTCACCACGCTGGTGCAGGGGCCGGACGAGGTGCTGATCGCCGCGAAGATCGACTTCCACGACCTGGCGGCGGCGTGGCAGGTGGAGCGGGCCTGCGAGGAGGCCGAGGCGCAGCTGCGCGAGCGCTACCCCGCGATCCGCCGCGTCTACCTGGACCCGACGCCCCGCCGCTCGGCTTAGCGCTTCGGGTTGGCCTTGAGTTTGGCCCAGACCGCTTCCAGCGCGGCGATGTCCGCGTCGTCGAGCCGGTCGTCGAACACCTCGGCCAGCGCCTCGCGCCGGGTGGCGTCGGCCTCCTCGAAGGCGCGGTGCCCGGCGTCGGTGAGGGCGACGCGGACCGAGCGTGCGTCCGTCGGGGAGGGTATGCGCTCGACGAGGCCCCGGGCCTGGAGCGCGTCGGTGACGCGCGAGACCTGACTGCGGCTGAGCAGGGTCCTGGCCCCCAGCTCGGAGGGGGCGACCGGCTCGCGCTGGGCCCGCAGCCACAGCATGACCTCGAACCAGGACAGCGGCAGGTCGTGGCGGCGGCTGAGGGCCTGGTCCACCCGGGCGGTGAGGGTGGTGCCCGCCCAGACGAGGCCGTAGAAGGCGTGGTCGCGGGGGGTGAGCTCGCCCAGGGTGAAGTCGTTGTGCGCCATCCGGCCAGGGTACCCGCTTGCGTGCACGCACACACAACGATAATCTGTGTGTGTACACGCGAATATTGTCCCTTCGCATGGACCCCCGCCCCCCTGTGCTCAGGAGACCCCCATGACCCGCAAGACCGTCCTCATCACCGGCACCTCCACCGGCATCGGCCTCGCCGCCGCCGTCGCGGCCGCCGGGGCCGGCTGGCACACCGTCGCCACCATGCGCGACACCGGCCGCGCCGACGCCCTGCTCAAGGCCGCCGAGGAGGCCGGCGTGTCCGGCCTCGTACAGGTCAAGCGCCTCGACGTCACCGACGCCGACTCCGTCGCCGCCTGCGTGGCCGAGGTCATCGCGGAGCACGGCCGGCTCGACGCGGTGGTGAACAACGCCGGCGCGGGCTCGGTGGGCACCATCGAGCAGAACGGCATGGAGCAGGTCCGCTCCGCCATGGAGGTCAACTACTTCGGCGTCGTCGAACTCACCCGCGCGGCCCTCCCCCACCTGCGCGCCACCGGCGGCCGGGTCATCACGGTCACCAGCGTCGGCGGAGTGGTCGGCCAGCCCTTCAACGAGGCCTACTGCGCGGCCAAGTTCGCCGTCGAGGGGTTCATGGAGTCGCTCGCACCGGTCGCCGCGAGCGTCGGCGTCCACGTCACCGTCGTCGAGCCGGGGGCCGTGGCCAGCGAGTTCGTCGCCAGCCTGGAGCTCGACATCCCGGCCATGCTCGCCGAGGCCGGCCCGTACGCCCCGGCGCTGAAGGCCTACGTCGAGCGCACCACGCAGTCCTTCGCCGCCGCCCAGACCCCCGCGGAGGCCGCCGCCCCGATCACCCTGGCGCTGACCGCCGAGCACCCCCCGTTCCGGGTCCAGACCTCGGACTGGGCCCGGGACTTCGTCGCCCCGAAGCTGGCCGACCTCGACGGCTCGGCCGTCCAGGCCGTGACGGGCGGCTGGCTGCGCTGACCGGGGTCACCCCCGGTTACGTCAGCAGCCCCGCCGCGTTCAGCAGGTACGCCACCATCGGGTCGTAGTGCCGCGGGTCGCGCACGTGGTCGTCCAGCGGGACCGCGACCTGGAGGGTCCCCTCGGCCTCGCCGAGGAAGAGCGCCGGGTCGTTGCAGTCGGCGTAGCCCACCGCGTCCAGGCCCCGCTGGGCCGCGCACCCGGCCCACCCGTGGTCGGCGACGACCAAGTCCGGCAGGGGCCGCCCCTCGGCCGCCAGCCCGTCCAGGATCGCGGCCATCGGGTTCGGCGAGTGCGTGTGCCACAGGGTCGCCCCGCGCTCCAGCACCGCCACGTCCGCGAACTGCCACACCGAGCCCTCGTCGGCCACGAGCCCGGCCGGGATGACCACGATCTCGCAGCCAGCCGCCCGCAGGGCCGCCGCCGTGGCGCGGTGGACGTCGAGCAGCCCGCCCGGGTGTCCGGTCGCGAACAGCACCCGCTGCTGGTCCAGGGCGGCCTTGTGCAGCCGCGCCGCCATCCGGTCGAGGCCGTCGAGGGTCAGCTCGGGGTCGATGGTGTCCTGGCCGTGCAGCTGCGCCGGGTCGTCGACGACCCCGCAGCGCTCGGCCATGACCGCGAGGACGTCCTGTTCGTCGGTCCAGCGGTCGCCCAGCTCCAGGCCCAGCCAGAAATGGCGGTCGCCGTTGGCGAGCTTGCGGTAGTGGGAGAGGTTGTTCTCGCGCGGTGTGGCGACCTGTCCGGCGATCCGGGTGCGGACCAGGTGATCGATGAGTTCGGCGCGGCTGGGTACGGGCGTCTCTATCGGCATGGGCCCCATTCTGCCGCCGGAGGGCCGGACGCGTCCGTTCCGTCCCGCCCACCGGAAGACGGCGGCCCACCCGCTCACCCCGACAGCGCCCCGAACGCCCCGTGCGCCACCCGGCGCAGCAGCGACTCGGTGGCCTCGCGGCCCAGCGGTCCCAGGTGCGGGGTGGAGTTCAGCAGGCCGAAGACGGCGTGCACGCAGATCCGTACCTCCGCCTGCGGCACGTCGGGGTGCAGTTCGCGGACGACCTCCACCCACAGCTCCACGTACTGCCGCTGGAGCTGGCGCACGAGCTTGCGGTCGGCGTCCCGCAGCCGGTCCAGCTCGCGGTCGTGGACGGTGATCAGCGCCCGGTCGTCGAGGGCGAAGTCGATGTGGCCGTCGATCAGCGAGGCGAGGACCGATCCTGGGTCCCCGGCGGCCTCCGCCACCCGGTGGCGGCCGCCGGTCAGCAGCCGTTCGCTGATCCCGACGAGCAGCTCGGCGAGCATCGCGTCCTTGCCCGCGAAATGGCGGTACAGGCCGGGGCCGCTGATGCCCACCGCGGCCCCTATCTCGTCCACGCCGACCCCGTGGAATCCACGTTCGGCGAAGAGACGAGCGGCCTCGTTGAGGATCTGCTCGCGACGGGTGGGGGCGGCCGCTCTGGTGCTCATGGGAATCCATTCTAGACAGGGCCGTTAGCGGTCGTTAACCTATGGCGCGTAAGGCGTTAACGCTCATTAACCGAGCAAGGGAGCTCGACGGATGCAGCAGGCACCAGTGCTGACGACCGCCGCCGATCCGGCGTCCGAGGCCTGGCGGACCAACGAGGCCGCCCACCGCGAGCTGACCGAGGGGCTGCGGGCCCGGCTCGACGCCGCCCGGCTCGGCGGCGGCGAGAAGGCCCGCGCCCGCCACACCGCCCGCGGGAAGCTCCTGCCGCGCGACCGCGTGGACGCCCTCCTGGACCCCGGTTCGCCGTTCCTGGAGCTGGCCCCGCTGGCCGCCGAGGGCATGTACGGGGGCGCCGCCCCCGCCGCCGGGGTGATCGCGGGCATCGGCCGGGTCAGCGGCCGCGAATGCGTGATCGTGGCGAACGACGCCACCGTCAAGGGCGGCACGTACTACCCGATGACCGTCAAGAAGCACCTGCGCGCCCAGGAGGTCGCGCTGGAGAACCGGCTCCCCTGCCTGTACCTGGTCGACTCCGGCGGCGCCTTCCTGCCCATGCAGGACGAGGTCTTCCCCGACCGCGAGCACTTCGGCCGGATCTTCTACAACCAGGCCCGCATGTCGGGCGCGGGCATCCCGCAGATCGCCGCCGTGCTCGGTTCCTGCACCGCGGGCGGGGCCTACGTACCGGCGATGAGCGACGAGGCCGTCATCGTGCGCGGCCAGGGCACCATCTTCCTCGGCGGCCCGCCGCTGGTGAAGGCGGCCACCGGTGAGGTGGTCACGGCCGAGGAGCTGGGCGGCGGCGAGGTCCACTCCCGTATCTCCGGGGTCACCGACCACCTGGCCGAGGACGACGCGCACGCGCTGCGGATCGTCCGCAACATCGTGGCCACGCTCCCGCAGAAGAGCGCGCCGCCGTGGTCGGTGGAGGCTCCCGAGGAGCCGAAGGCGGATCCGTTCGGCCTCTACGGCGCGGTGCCCGTCGACTCCCGCACCCCGTACGACGCCCGCGAGATCATCGCGCGCATCGCGGACGGCTCCCGCTTCCAGGAGTTCAAGGCCGAGTTCGGGCAGACCCTGGTCACCGGCTTCGCCCGGATCCACGGCCACCCGGTCGGCATCGTCGCCAACAACGGCATCCTGTTCTCCGAATCCGCCCAGAAGGGCGCCCACTTCATCGAGCTGTGCGACCAGCGCGGCATCCCCCTGCTCTTCCTCCAGAACATCTCGGGCTTCATGGTCGGCCGGGACTACGAGGCGGGCGGCATCGCCAAGCACGGCGCGAAGATGGTCACGGCCGTGGCCTGCACCCGGGTCCCCAAGCTGACCGTGGTCGTCGGCGGCTCGTACGGCGCGGGCAACTACTCCATGTGCGGCCGGGCCTACAGCCCCCGCTTCCTGTGGATGTGGCCCAACGCCAAGATCTCGGTCATGGGCGGCGAACAGGCCGCCTCGGTGCTCGCCACGGTCAAGCGCGACCAGATCGAGGGCGCGGGCCAGGAGTGGCCCGCCGACGACGAGGACGCCTTCAAGGCCCCGATCCGCGCGCAGTACGAGGAACAGGGCAACGCCTACTACGCCACCGCGCGGCTGTGGGACGACGGGGTCATCGACCCGATGGAGACCCGGCAGGTGCTGGGACTGGCCCTGACCGCCTGCGCCAACGCGCCCCTCGCCGACTCTGCTTTCGGCATCTTCCGGATGTGATGTGTGACGTGAGGACCTCTTCGATGTTCAGCACTGTTCTGGTGGCCAACCGGGGCGAGATCGCGGTCCGGGTCATCCGTACGCTCCGGCAGCTGGGCGTGCGCTCGGTCGCCGTGTTCAGCGACGCGGACGCCGACGCGCGGCACGTACGGGAGGCCGACACGGCCGTCCGGATCGGCCCGGCGGCCGCCGCCGAGAGCTACCTGTCGGTGGAGCGGCTGCTCGACGCCGCCCGCCGCACCGGCGCCGAGGCCGTCCACCCCGGCTACGGCTTCCTCGCCGAGAACGCCGCCTTCGCCGCCGCCTGCGCCGAAGCGGGCCTCGCCTTCATCGGGCCGCCCGCCACCGCCATCGCGCTGATGGGCGACAAGATCCGCGCGAAGGAGACGGTACGGGCGGCGGGCGTCCCGGTCGTCCCCGGCTCCTCCGGCAGCGGGCTCACCGACGCCGAACTGACCGCCGCGTCCCGCGAGATCGGCATGCCCGTCCTGCTCAAGCCCTCCGCGGGCGGCGGCGGCAAGGGCATGCGGCTGGTGCGCGACGAGGCCCTGCTGGGCGAGGAGATCGCGGCCGCGCGGCGCGAGGCCCGGTCCTCCTTCGGCGACGACACCCTGCTCGTGGAGCGCTGGGTCGACCGCCCGCGGCACATCGAGATCCAGGTCCTGGCCGACGCCCACGGGAACGTCGTCCACCTCGGCGAGCGCGAATGCTCGCTCCAGCGGCGCCACCAGAAGGTCATCGAGGAGGCCCCGAGCGTCCTGCTGACCCCCGAACTGCGCGAGGCGATGGGCGCCGCCGCCACCTCCGCGGCCCGCTCCTGCGGGTACGTCGGCGCGGGCACCGTCGAGTTCATCGTGCCGGGCGGGGACCCCTCCTCGTACTACTTCATGGAGATGAACACCCGCCTCCAGGTCGAGCACCCGGTCACCGAGCTGGTGACGGGCCTGGACCTGGTGGAGTGGCAGCTGCGGGTCGCCTCCGGCGAGGCCCTGGCCTTCGGTCAGGACGACATCACCCTCACCGGCCACGCGATCGAGGCCCGCGTCTGCGCCGAGGACCCGGCGCGCGGGTTCCTGCCCTCCGGCGGCACCGTGCTCGCCCTCTCCGAGCCCGACGGCGGCGCCGTGCGTACGGACTCCGGACTGACCGAGGGCGTGCCGGTCGGCAGCACCTACGACCCGATGCTCTCGAAGGTCATCGCCTACGGGCCCGACCGGGCCAGTGCCCTGCGGATCCTGCGGGGTGCCCTGGCGGACACGGTGATCCTGGGCGTCCAGACGAATGCCGGGTTCCTGCGGAGGCTGCTGGCCCACCCCGACGTGGTCTCCGGCGACCTGGACACGGGCCTGGTCGAACGCGACCTCCCGTCCCTCCTCCCGGAGGGAGTCCCGGACGAGGTGTACGCGGCAGCTGCGCTGCTGGCTCTCCCCCACCCCGCCCCTTCCCGAAACCGGGGCTCCGCCCCGGACCCCGCTCCTCAAACGCCGGAGGGGCTGGGGGTGTGGGTCGATCCGTTCGGCGTCCCGAACGGGTGGCGCCTGGGCGGGACTCCGGCCTGGACGGTCCACCACTTCCGCCTCCCGGGCGCGGACCCCGTAGAGGTCCGCACCCGCCCCTCGGGCACCGGCACGGGCACGGGCACGGGCGCGACCACGGAACTGCTCCTCGCCAACGCCGAGCCCAATCCAGCCCCGCCAAAGGCCACTCCCGGGGCAAACCCAGCCTCGCCGACGGCTGCCGACCCCGGGGCAAATCCAGCCCCGCCGGCGTTTGAGGCGCGGGGTCTGGGGCGGAGCCCCAGCGCACCGGCCCGCGGCCGGATCATCACCCGTACCCAGAACACCGTCACGGTCGAACTCGACGGCATCACCCACCGCTTCACCCACGCGACCTCCCCCGAGGGCCGGTGGATCGGCCGCGACAGCGACACCTGGCACGTGCAGGACCACGACCCCGTCACCGCCTCCCTCACCGGCCGCGGCCGCTCCGGCGCCGACACCCTCGCCGCCCCCATGCCCGGCACCGTCACCGTCGTGAAGGTGGCCGTCGGGGACGAGGTGGCCGCGGGCCAGAGCCTGCTGGTCGTCGAGGCGATGAAGATGGAGCACGTCATCTCCGCGCCGCACGCCGGGACCGTCACCGAACTCGACGTCACCCCCGGCACCACCGTCGCCATGGACCAGATCCTGGCCGTGGTCACCCCCGCCGCCGAGGAAGAGACCAAGTGAACGCGCCGAACGGGCTCCCCATGGCCTTCCCCACCCCCGACCTCCCGGCCAGGGTCCGCATCCACGAGGTGGGCGCCCGCGACGGCCTGCAGAACGAGAAGACCGCCGTGCCCACCGCGGTGAAGGCGGAGTTCATCCACCGCCTCGCCGCGGCCGGTCTCACCACCGTCGAGGCGACCAGCTTCGTGCACCCCAAGTGGGTGCCCCAGCTGGCCGACGCGGAGGAACTCTTCCCGCTGCTGTCCGACGTCCCCGCCGCCCTGCCCGTCCTCGTGCCCAACGAGCGCGGTCTGGACCGGGCCCTGGCCCTCGGCGCGACCCGGATCGCCGTCTTCGGCTCCGCGACCGAGACCTTCGCCGCCCGCAACCTCAACCGGACGGTCGACGAGTCCCTCGCCATGTTCGAGCCGGTCGTGGCCCGGGCGAAGGCGGCCAAGGCGCACGTCCGCGGCTACCTGTCGATGTGCTTCGGCGACCCGTGGGAGGGCCCGGTCCCGGTCCACCAGGTCGTCAGGGTGGCCAAGGCGCTGGTCGACCTCGGCTGCGACGAACTGAGCCTGGGCGACACCATCGGCGTCGCGACCCCCGGCCACGTCCAGACCCTCCTGTCCGAACTGAACGAGGAGGGCGTGGGGACGGACCTGATCGGGGTCCACTTCCACGACACCTACGGACAGGCCCTGTCCAACACCCTCGCCGCGCTCCAGCACGGCGTCAGCACCGTCGACGCCTCCGCGGGCGGCCTCGGCGGCTGCCCGTACGCGAAGAGCGCCACCGGAAACCTCGCCACCGAGGACCTCGTGTGGATGCTCGACGGCCTCGGCATCGAGACCGGGGTCGATCTGGCCGCCCTCACCGCCACGAGCGTGTGGATGGCCGAACAGCTGGGCCGTCCCAGCCCTTCCCGCACCGTCAAAGCCCTCTCCCACAAGGAGCAGTAGAACCATGGCCCTCGACCACCGGCTCACCCCCGAGCACGAGGAACTCCGCCGCACCGTCGAGGCGTTCGCGCACGACGTGGTCGCCCCGAAGATCGGCGACCTCTACGAGCGCCACGAGTTCCCGTACGAGATCGTCCGCGAGATGGGCCGGATGGGCCTGTTCGGGCTGCCCTTCCCGGAGGAGTACGGCGGCATGGGCGGCGACTACCTCGCCCTCGGCATCGCCCTGGAGGAGCTGGCCCGCGTCGACTCGTCCGTCGCCATCACCCTGGAGGCGGGCGTCTCGCTGGGCGCCATGCCGATCCACCTGTTCGGCACCGAGGAGCAGAAGCGGGAGTGGCTGCCGCGGATGTGCTCCGGCGAGATCCTCGGCGCCTTCGGCCTGACCGAGCCCGACGGCGGTTCGGACGCGGGCGGCACCCGCACCACGGCCGTCCGCGACGGCGACGAGTGGGTGATCAACGGGTCGAAGTGCTTCATCACCAACTCCGGCACCGACATCACCGGTCTGGTGACGGTCACCGCCGTCACCGGCCGCAAGGCCGACGGCCGCCCCGAGATCTCCTCGATCATCGTCCCCGCGGGCACCCCCGGGTTCACGGTGGCGGCGCCGTACTCCAAGGTCGGCTGGAACTCCTCCGACACCCGTGAACTGGCCTTCTCCGACGTCCGGGTGCCGCTGGCGAACCTGGTGGGCGCGGAGGGCCGCGGCTACGCCCAGTTCCTGCGGATCCTCGACGAGGGCCGGATCGCCATCTCCGCGCTCGCGACGGGCCTGGCCCAGGGCTGTGTGGACGAGTCGGTGAAGTACGCCAAGGAGCGCCACGCCTTCGGCCGCCCGATCGGCGACAACCAGGCCATCCAGTTCAAGCTGGCGGACATGGAGATGCGCGCGCACATGGCGCGGCTCGGCTGGCGGGACGCGGCGTCGCGGCTGGTGCACGGGGAGCCGTTCAAGAAGGAGGCGGCGCTCGCGAAGCTGTACTCCTCGACGGTCGCCGTGGACAACGCCCGCGAGGCCACCCAGATCCACGGCGGGTACGGGTTCATGAACGAGTACCCCGTGGCCCGCATGTGGCGGGATTCCAAGATCCTGGAGATCGGCGAGGGCACCAGCGAGGTGCAGCGCATGCTCATCGCGCGCGAGCTGGGCTTCTCCGGCTGACCTCCACCCACCCTTGCGCACCCGGCGCCCGTCGCACACCGCGGCGGGCGCCGTCGCGCGTTCCGGCAAGGGATCAGGGAACGTGAAAAGTTAGGCCCCCCTTACCAATCAGGCATGAGGTTAGGCTAACCTTCGTTGCGAACGCCCGAGACCGGTCGAGACCGGCCTGGACCGGCCCCTGCAACGCACGAAAGCGGACACCCACATGCCCAAGTCCCGATCCTCCCTCCTCACCCGTCGCGGCCTGATCGCCGCGACCGGCGCCCTCGGGCTCGTCGCCGCGCTCACCGCGTGCGGCGGTTCCGACGCGAAGTCGGAGAAGGGCGGGACGGACAAGGCGGGGGCCGCCCAGGGCGCTTGGACCTTCAAGGACGACCTCGGCAAGGAGATCTCCCTCAAGGCCAAGCCGAAGAACATCGTCGCCTTCACCGGCACGGCCGCCGCGCTGTACGACTACGGCATCCCGGTCAAGGGCGTGTTCGGCCCGACGACCCTGCCGGACGGCAAGCCGGACGTGCAGGCCGGTTCGATGGACGTCAAGAAGGTCGAGATCCTCGGCAACGCCTACGACCAGTTCAATGTGGAGAAGTACGCGGCGCTGCAGCCCGACCTCCTCATCACCAACACCTGGGACGGCGCGCTCTGGTACGTGCCGGAGGCCTCCAAGGACAAGATCACGAAGCTGGCCCCGCCCGCCGCCATCGCCGTGGGCGGCGACGTCACCCTGACCAAGCCGCTGGAGCGGATGGCGGAGCTGGCGAAGTCCCTGGGCGCCGACATGAACGCCAAGAACGTCGTCGACGCCAAGGCCCGCTTCGAGGCGGCCTCCGCCAAGCTGCGCGCGGCCACCAAGGCCAACCCGGGCGTCAAGGTGCTCGTCGGCTCGGGCGCCGACCAGATGTTCTACGTCTCCACCGCGAAGACCTCGGCCGACCTCAAGTACTTCGAGGAGCTGGGCGTCGAGTTCGTCACCCCCGAGAAGCTGGACGCGGGCGGCTTCTTCGAGAGCCTCAGCTGGGAGAACGCCGGCAAGTACAAGGCCGACGTGATCATGCTGGACAACCGCAGCGCCACCCTCCAGCCGGAGGCCCTCAAGGCCAAGCCGACCTGGAACGAACTGCCCGCCGTCAAGGCCGGCCAGGTCATCCCGCGCGTCACCGAGCCGATCTACTCCTACGACAAGGCCGCCCAGCTCGTCGAGGACCTCGCCGTCTCCATCGAGAAGGCCAAGAAGCTCGGCTGACCCCGGCCCACCGCGCCCGCGACCACACCGATTCCCAGGGGGGACTCTCCGCATGACCGTCACCGAACCGGCCACCGTCACCGAACCGGCCCCGGCCGCCGTCGCCCACTTCCGGTTCTTCGCACTCGAAGTGCTGCGCACCCGGCGCCTCGGGCACTCGTTCCTGCGCGTCACCTTCGGCGGCGAGTCCCTCGCGGACTTCCGTTCCGGCGGGTACGACCAGAGCCTCTCGCTCTTCCTCCCGCCGCCCCACCAGGAGCACACCACGCTCCCGTCCACGGACGAGGAGACCTGGTTCGGCGCCTGGCGCGGGATGCCGGAGGAGGAGCGTCCGGTGATGCGTTCGTACACCGTGCGCGAGCAGCGGCGTACGGAGGCGGGCGTGGACGAGGTCGACATCGACTTCGTCCTGCACGGCGAGGGCAGCCCCGCCTCCTCCTGGGCGGGCCGGGCGGTGTCCGGCCGCCGGATCCTGGCGATCGGCCCGGCCGTCGCGGAGAACAAGTCCGTACGGTTCCAGCCGCCCGCGGACACGGACCTGGTCCTGATGTACGCCGACGAGACCGCGCTGCCCGCGGCCGCGGCGATCCTGGAGCGGCTCCCGGACGACGCCCGCGTGCGGGCCTGGTTCGAGGTGCCGCACGAGGACGACCGGCTCGCGCCGGCGGCCCCGGCGGGCGCGGACATCACCTGGATCGTCCGCGCGGACCAGGGGCCCGGGCGCACCGAGCGGGTGCTGGAGGCGCTGCGGGCGGCCGAAGTCCCGGACGCGCGGGCTCCGTACGCATGGATCGCGGGCGAGGCCGGCACGGTGCGTGCGGTCCGCCGCCATGTCGTGCAGGAACGTTCCATCGACCGGCGCGCGGTGCGTTTCACCGGTTACTGGCGGCTCGGCAGGAGCGAGGAGCAGCTGCTCGCCGAGGCGTACGCGGGCGAGGCTCCCAGCGAGGACCCCGACTCCGCGCTCTGACAGACAACGTGAAGGGCCCCGGCTTCCCGCCGGGGCCCTTCCCCATTTGGTGCAGAACTTAGGTTAGGCTAACCTAATCAACGCACCCCACCCTCTCTTCCCTGCCCGGAGGAACCAGTTGATGCGTCAGCATCTGCTCAACGAGACGACCGCGGACCTCTACCGGCGTTCCGTCACCGAGGGCGTCGCACGCGTGGCCGCCAAAATCGCCACCACGGAACGCCCCCACACCGGCATATCCGTCGACGAACTCGCCCCGGTCATCAACGGGATCGACCTGGACAAGCCGCTGGAGGACCCGGCCCTCGTCCTGGACGAGCTGGAAGAGGTCTACCTGCGCGACGCGGTGTACTTCCACCACCCGCGCTACCTCGGTCACCTCAACTGCCCGGTCGTCATCCCCGCCGTGCTCGGCGAGGCGGTCCTCTCGGCCGTCAACTCCTCGCTCGACACCTGGGACCAGTCGATCGGCGGCACGCTCATCGAGCGCCGCCTCATCGACTGGACCTCCGGGCGCATCGGCTTCGGCCCCGGCGCGGACGGCGTCTTCACCTCCGGCGGCAGCCAGTCGAACTTCCACGCGCTGCTCCTCGCCCGGGACGAGGCCTGCCGGACCGTCATGCAGAGCAGCCTCGACCTGACCAAGTCGCAGGTGCTGCCGAAGCTCCGCATCTTCACCTCCGAGTGCAGCCACTTCAGCGTCCAGAAGTCGGCCGCCATGCTCGGCCTCGGCTACGAAGCGGTCATCTCCGTCCCCTGCGACGCCAAGCGCCGGATGGACACCTCGGTCCTCGCCCTGGAGCTGGAGAACTGCGCCCGCGAAGGCCTCTTCCCGATGGCCGTCGTCGCCACCGCGGGCACCACCGACTTCGGGTCCATCGACCCGCTCCAGGAGATCGCCGACCTGGCCGCCGAGCACTCCGCGTGGATGCACGTGGACGCCGCCTACGGCTGCGGCCTGCTGGCCTCCCCCACCCGCCGGCACCTCCTCGACGGCATCGAGCGGGCCGATTCGGTCACGGTCGACTACCACAAGTCGTTCTTCCAGCCCGTCTCCTCCAGCGCCGTCCTGGTCCGCGACCGCGACACCCTCAAGCACGCCACGTACCACGCGGACTACCTCAACCCGCGCCGGATGGCGGAGGAGCGGATCCCCAACCAGGTCGACAAGTCGATCCAGACGACGCGCCGCTTCGACGCCCTCAAGCTCTGGATGACCCTGCGCGTGATGGGCGCGGACGGCATCGGCTCGCTCTTCGACGAGGTCATCGACCTGGCCGCCGAGGGCTGGAAGCTGATCGACGCCGACCCCCGCTTCGAGGTCGTCGTCGAGCCGCAGCTCTCCACGCTGGTCTTCCGCTACCTCCCCGCCGGGGGCGAGTACCGCGAGGACCTCCTCGACGAGGCCCAGCTGCACGCCCGCAAGGCCCTGTTCGCCTCGGGCGAGGCGGTCGTCGCCGGCACCAAGGTGGACGGCGACCAGTACCTCAAGTTCACCCTCCTCAACCCGCAGACCACGACGGCCGACATCGCGGCCGTCCTCGACCTTCTCGCCGCACACGCCGAGCAGTTCCTGGGAGAATCCCTTGCCGTCCACCACTGAGCCCCACGACTTCATCGGCATCGGGCTCGGTCCCTTCAACCTGGGACTCGCCTGCCTGACGGCGCCCATCGACGAGCTCGACGGCCTGTTCATCGAATCGAAGCCGCACTTCGAGTGGCACGCCGGGATGTTCCTGGACGGCGCGCACCTGCAGACGCCGTTCATGTCGGACCTGGTCACGCTGGCCGATCCGACCTCGCCCTTCTCCTTCCTGAACTACCTGAAGGACAAGGACCGGCTGTACTCCTTCTACATCCGGGAGAACTTCTACCCGCTGCGGGCCGAGTACAACGACTACTGCCGCTGGGCCGCCGACCGCCTCGACAACGTCTTGTACTCCACCTCCGTCACCGAGGTCACCCACGACGAGCGGACCGGGCTGTACGAGGTCCACACCGACCGGGGTTCCGTGCACCGCGCCCGCCGCCTGGTCCTCGGCACCGGCACCCCGCCCTTCGTCCCCCCGGCCTGCGAGGGCCTGGGCGGCGACGTCACCCACAACTCCG
Organism: Streptomyces sp. NBC_00536; assembly: GCF_036346295.1. Taxonomy (NCBI): domain Bacteria; kingdom Bacillati; phylum Actinomycetota; class Actinomycetes; order Kitasatosporales; family Streptomycetaceae; genus Streptomyces; species Streptomyces sp. NBC_00536. The sequence continues at coordinate 3,040,920 of NZ_CP107819.1, forward strand.
CCTACATGCAGAACAAGGCGGAGCTGCAGCGGAAGAAGTCGATCACCCTGGTCGGCTCGGGCCAGAGCGCCGCCGAGATCTATTACGACCTCCTGTCGGAGATCGACGTCCACGGCTACCGGCTCAACTGGGTCACCCGCTCCCCGCGGTTCTTCCCGCTGGAGTACACCAAGCTGACGCTGGAGATGACCTCCCCCGAATACGTGGACTACTTCCACGCGCTCCCCGAGGAGACCCGCTACCGCCTGGAGAGCACGCAGAAGAACCTCTTCAAGGGCATCGACGGCGAGCTGATCAACGCCATCTTCGACCTGCTCTACCAGAAGAAGGTCTCCTCGCCGGGCCCGGTCCCGACCACCCTGCTGACCAACACCGCGCTGAACTCGGCGGCGTACGACACCACCACGGGCACCTACACCCTGGGGCTGCGCCAGGAGGAGCAGGAGCGCGACTTCACCCTCGCCACCGAGGGCCTGGTGCTGGCCACGGGCTACCGGTACCGCCTCCCGGAGTTCCTCGCCCCGGTCCGCGAGCGCCTCAACTTCGACGGCCACGGGCGGCCCGACGCGGCCCGCAACTACAGCATCGACACCACCGGCCGTGGCGTGTTCCTGCAGAACGGGACCGTCCACAACCACTCGATCACCTCGCCCGACCTGGGCATGGCCGCGTACCGCAACGCCTACATCGTCGGGGAACTGCTCGGCCGCGAGTACTACAAGGTCGAGAAGTCCATCGCGTTCCAGCAGTTCGCCGCCCCGGAAGGCACCCTCGCATGAGCACCACCGACGTCCTCTTCACCCGCACCGACCCGGACCTCGGCACCTTCGCCGTCCGGCCGCTGGACCCCTTCGCCGACGCGGAGCTGCTGCACGGCTGGGTCACCCACCCGAAGGCCGCGTTCTGGATGATGCAGGACGCCTCGCTGCCGGACGTCGAGCGCGAGTACATGAGGATCGCCGCGGCCGAACACCACGACGCGTTCATCGGACTGCACGACGGGCGGCCCGCCTTCCTGATGGAGCGCTACGACCCGAGCGAGCTGGAGCTGGTCGGCCTGTACGACGCCCTGCCCGGGGACGTCGGCATGCACTTCCTGGTCGCCCCCAGCGACCGGCCGGTGCACGGGTTCACCCGCGCCGTCATCACCACCGTCATGGCGGCCCTGTTCGCGGACCCGGCGACCGCGCGCGTCGTCGTCGAGCCGGACGTCCGCAACACCGCCGTGCACGCCCTCAACGCGGCGGTCGGCTTCGTGCCCGAGCGCCCCGTCACCAAGCCCGAGAAGGAAGCCCTGCTGAGCTTCTGCACCCGCGCCCAGTTCCAGGCGGCCACGGCCGCGCAGGGAGCCTCGATATGACCCTCGCCGACGCCGTCTCCCACCTCTCCCCCGAGCTTTGGGAGCGCGCCAACCGCGCCCTCGTCCGCAAGGGCCTCGCCGAGTTCTCGCACGAGCGCCTGCTGACCCCCGAGCCGCTCGGCGGGGACCGCTACGCCGTCCGCAGCGACGACGGGAGCGTGGAGTACCGCTTCACCGCCCGGCGCCACGCCCTGGACCACTGGGCGGTCGAGGAGTCCTCGGTCAGCCGCCACCAGGACGGCCGGGAACTCCCCCTCGACGCGCTCGACTTCCACATCGAGCTGCGCGGGGCGCTCGGGCTGAGCCCCGAGGTGCTGCCCGTGTACCTGGAGGAGATCTCCTCCACCCTCGCCGGCTCCGCCTTCAAGTACACGAAGGAGCAGACCCCCGCCGCGGTCCTCGCCACGTCCTCCTTCCAGGACATCGAGACCGGCATGACCGAGGGCCACCCCTGCTTCGTGGCGAACAACGGCCGCCTCGGCTTCGGCGTCCACGAGTTCCTCTCGTACGCCCCCGAGGCCGCGAGCCCCGTCCACCTCGTGTGGGTCGCGGCGCGCAAGGACGTCTCCACCTTCACGGCGGGCGCGGGCCTGGACCACGACTCCTTCGTCCGCGCCGAGCTGGGCGAGAAGGCCGTCGAGGGCTTCGCCGCCCGGCTGCGCGAGCTGGGGCTCGAACTCGCGGACTACCACCTGCTGCCGGTGCACCCCTGGCAGTGGTGGAACAAGACCTCGGTGACCTTCGCGGCCGAGATCGCGAACCAGCGGCTGGTGCTGCTGGGCGAGGGCGAAGACGCCTACCTCGCGCAGCAGTCGATCCGCACCTTCTTCAATCAGAGTGCGCCGCACAAGCACTACGTCAAGACGGCGATCTCCGTCCTCAACATGGGCTTCATGCGCGGCCTCTCCGCCGCCTACATGGAGGCCACCCCGGCCATCAACGACTGGCTGCACCAGCTGATCCAGGGCGACGAGACGCTGCGCTCGGTCGACTTCTCGATCATCCGCGAGCGGGCGGCCATCGGCTACCACCACCGCCAGTACGAGCGGGCCACCGACCGGTACTCCCCGTACCGCAAGATGCTGGCCGCGCTGTGGCGCGAATCCCCGGTGGAGTCCCTGCGCGACGGCGAGCGCCTGGCCACGATGGCCTCGCTGCTGCACGTCGACGCCGAGGGCAGGTCCTTCGTGGGCGCGCTCATCGAGGAGTCGGGACTGGCTCCCGCCGAGTGGCTGCGCTCGTACCTGCGCGCCTACCTGGTGCCGCTGCTGCACTGCTTCTACCAGTACGACCTCGCGTACATGCCGCACGGCGAGAACACGATCCTCGTCATCGAGGGCGGGGTGGTGAAGCGGGCGATCTTCAAGGACATCGCCGAGGAGATCGTCGTCATGGACCCGGACGCGGTGCTGCCGCCCGCGGTCGAGCGGGTCCGGGCGGACATCCCGGAGGACATGAAGCTCCTGTCGGTCTTCACCGACGTCTTCGACTGCTTCTTCCGCTTCCTGGGCCCGATCCTGGACGCGGAGGGCATCTGTGAGGAGGACACCTTCTGGCGGGCGGTCGCCGACTGCGCCCACACCTACCAGGAGTCGGTGCCGCAGCTCGCGGAGCGTTTCGAGCGCTACGACCTCTTCGCCGAGGAGTTCCAGCTGTCCTGCCTGAACCGGCTCCAGCTGCGCAACAACAAGCAGATGGTCGACCTCGCCGACCCGGCCGCCGCGCTGCAGCTGGTCGGCACCCTCAAGAACCCCGTCGCGCCCTTCGCGCGGCGGTGACCGCGGGCCGGGCGCGCCGTCGATACGGTCCCTCGCACAGCGCGCCCGGTCCCACGGGTCAGGACCAGGGGACGTCCGGGGCCCGGTAGAAGGTCACGCCCTGCTCGTCGAGGCGCGGCCCCTGGGCCGCCAGCCGCTTCGCGTACGCCGTCCAGTTGTGCGCGGTCTTCGGCGCCCAGCCCAGTTCGGCGAGGCCCAGTACCCGCGGGAAGGCCATGAACTCCAGGTCGGCGCGGGTGGCGATGGTCTCGGTCCACAGCGGGGCCTCCACCCCCAGTACCGCGGACTCCGGCACTCCGGACCCGCTCAGGTACGTCCCCGGGTCCCAGTCGTACGCCTGCTTCACCGGTACGAAACCGGCCCAGGTCAGCCCCGGCTTCGTCGTCAGGTCGTACTTCATGTCGAGGTAGAGCCGGTCCGCGGGCGACAGGATCAGCGGGTGCCCGTGCGCGGCGGCGTCCGCCACCTTCCCCTTCTCCCCGGGCGCGGTGGTCGCGGTCCCCCAGTACTGGAGCACCGTCCCGTCCGCCGGGCGGGCTCCCGCCAGCTGGTGCCAGGCCACGGCCGTCTTCCCGTGCCGCGCCACCGCCTCCTGCGCCCGGTCCATGAACGCCGCGTAGTCCTCGGCGCTGGTGCTGTGCGCCTCGTCCCCGCCGATGTGCAGGTAGCGGCCCGGGGTCAGCTCCGCCAGCTCGCCGAGCACCTCGTCGATGAACGTGTACGTCACTTCCTTGCGCACGCACAGCGAGCTGAAGCCGACCTTGATCCCGCGGTAGCGGGCGGGGGCCTTGCCGTCGCAGTTCAGTTCCGCGTAGGAGGCCAGCGCCGCGTTCGTGTGCCCCGGCATGTCGATCTCGGGCACCACCTCGACGTGCCGCTCCTTCGCGAACTCCACCAGCGAGCGGTACTCCTCCTTGCTCCAGGACCCGCCGGGCCCGGTGCCGACCTCGGTGCCGCCCCCGTACTCCGCCAGCCGCGGCCAGGAGTCGATGGCGAGGCGCCAGCCCTGGTCGTCGCTCAGGTGCACGTGCAGCGTGTTGACCTTGTACTGGGCGAGCTGGTCGACGTACCGCTTCGCCTGGCCGACCGGGAAGAAGTGGCGGGCGACGTCCAGCATCGCGCCCCGGTAGGCGAAGCGCGGCCGGTCGGTGATCGTGCCGCCCTGGACGAGGCCGCCGCCCGCCGCGGGGACCAGCTGGCGCAGGGTCTGTACCGCGTAGAAGAGCCCGGCCGGGGTGTGCGCGGTCAGGGTCACGGCGTTTGCGTCGGAGGTCAGCTCGTACCCCTCCGCCCCCAGCGCCGTGGCCTGCTCGTCGATCCGCAGCAGGATCCCGTCGCGCTGGTCGCCGTCCACCACCATCAGCGACAGCCCGCTGGTGGCGCGCAGCTGCTCGGCGAGCCGGTCGGCGCTCTCCCGGGTGTCCGGGGAGGACGGGTCGGCGCGGATCACCGTGCCCGGTCCGAGGACATAACCGGTGCCCGGGGCCGTGGCCCTGGCCTGCGCGGGCGCCGGGAGCAGCCGTTGGAAGGCGGGGAGCGCGGGCGCCGTGGCCCCCGGTTTTCCGTCGTCCCCGTGGGCGGCGGTGCACGAGACCGCCGCCATGAGGACCAGCAGGGCGGCGAAGGTACGCGGGACTCTCATGAGCCCAGGTATAGGCGCGGTGGGCGGTGCGAGAATCCACGGATGGCGGAAATCATCCAGAAGGACGGCAATTGGACCTTCGACGGGGACGTGGTGCGCATCGTGCCGGGCCGCGACAAGGGGGTGGGGCTGCTCCGGCAGACCCTCGGTGAGGTGACCGTGCCGCTGCGCGCGCTGGCGGGGATATCCCACGAACCGGGGCGCAAGGCGGGCCGGTTGCGGCTGCGCCTGCGCGACGGGGCCGACCCGCTGCTCCAGGTGACCGGCGGGCGGCTGCCGGAGGCTTCCGATCCGTACGTGCTGACGGTGGGGGCGGACCGGGCCGGGGTCGCGGAGTACTTCGTGGAGGAGGTGCGGACCGCCCTGCTGCTGGAACAGGTGGATCCGGGCCCGGTGGACGCGTACCTGCTGCCGGGGCCCGCGGTGCCGGTCACGGTCGGCGCCGGGGACGGGACGGTGTCCTTCGACGGGGACCGGGTGTCGCTGGAGTGGAACTGGAAGACGGAGGAGGGCAAGGCGTCCTCCGGGCCGCACGAGTTCCGGGTGGGCGCGCTGCGGTCGGTGGAGTGGGCTCCGGCGAAGGGGCTGGACAACGGCTGGCTCCGCTTCCGCCTGGCGGGGGCGCCGCCGGCTCCCGAGCCGAAGTACGACCCGTACGCGGTGGAGCTGTTCGGCTTCAAGAAGGACCCCCTGATGGCGCTGGTCGCGGCGGCCGTGCTGGTGCGGATGCCGCATCCGGCGGCGCCGCGGGACGCCGTGCCCGCCGGATGGGGCGAGAAGGAACTCGGGGCGGGCCCGGGCGCGGGGGTGGCCGCGGCCGAGGATCACGACGTGCTGTTGCGGCGGCTGCGCGAGCTGGCCGAGCTGCACGGGGCGGGGGTGCTCACGGCGGAGGAGTTCACGGCGGCGAAGCAGGCCGTTTTGCGTCGTTTCTGACCGACCCGGACCGGATTATTCGCTTCCGTTGGTCCGTACCAGTGCGATCCTGCCCGATTTCGGGCAGGATCTTTGCATTCCCGGAGATCACCCGCCAGTATCTACGGGTGTCCGATCGCCGCCCGTCGCATGACGACCTCGTCGACCACCTGGTGCGCAGCACCGCGCTCCAGCGCGGCGAAGCCGCCCGGGTGGTGCTCGACGTCCTCGCGTACTTCGACGAGACGACCGAGGAATTCGTCCGGCGCCGCCACCGCGAGCTGCAGTCCGGCGGCGCGGTGAACGCGGAGATCTTCGAACGCATCGCGGCCGAACTGCCGCACCGCGCCGTGGCGCCGCCGGAGCTGTCGCTGCGGCAGCTGCGCCGCATCGTCTACGGCTGAACCGGCCGGGCGGCCACCGGGCCGCCGCCGGGCACGAACACCGAACTTCAGGAGGGGCAAGAACCGTATGTGCGGAATTGTGGGTTACATCGGCAAGCGTGACGTGGCACCGCTGCTGCTGGAGGGGCTGGCGCGACTGGAGTACCGCGGTTACGACTCGGCCGGCATGGTCGTCAACACCCCGAAGTCCCCCGCGCTGAAGATGGTCAAGGCCAAGGGCCGCGTCCGCGACCTCGAAGCGAAGGTCCCGAAGCGCTTCACCGGCACCACCGGCATCGCCCACACCCGCTGGGCCACCCACGGCGCCCCGAGCGACCACAACTCCCACCCGCACCTGGACCCGGAGAACAAGGTCGCCGTCGTCCACAACGGCATCGTCGACAACGCCTCCGAGCTGCGCGCCAAGCTGGAGGCCGACGGGGTCGTCTTCGCTTCCGAGACCGACACCGAGGTGATCGTCCACCTGATCGCCCGCGCCCAGGCGAACACCCTGGAGGAGAAGGTCCGCGAGGCGCTCAAGGTCATCGAGGGCACCTACGGCATCGCCGTGATGCACTCCGACTTCGCCGACCGCATCGTCGTCGCCCGCAACGGCTCCCCCGTCATCCTGGGCATCGGCGAGAAGGAGATGCTCGTCGCCTCCGACGTCGCCGCGCTGATCGCCCACACCCGCCAGGTCGTGACCCTCAACGACGGCGAGATGGCCACCCTCAAGGCCGACGACTTCCGCACCTACACCACCAGCGGTACGACGACCACCGCCACGCCCGAGACCGTGGAGTGGGAGGCCGCCTCCTACGACATGGGCGGCCACGACACCTACATGCACAAGGAGATCTCCGAGCAGCCCGACGCGGTCGACCGCGCGCTGCGCGGCCGGATCGACGACCGCTTCTCCACCGTGCACCTGGGCGGCCTGAACCTGGACCCGCGCGAGGCGCGCGGCATCCGCCGGGTCAAGATCCTGGGCTGCGGCACCTCGTACCACGCCGGTCTGATCGGCGCGGGCCTCATCGAGAGCCTGGCCCGGATCCCGGCCGACGCCGAGCCGGCGTCCGAATTCCGTTACCGCAACCCGGTGGTGGACCCCGACACCCTCTACATCGCGGTGTCGCAGTCCGGTGAGACCTACGACGTGCTCGCGGCGGTGCAGGAGCTCAAGCGCAAGGGCGCCCGTGTCCTCGGCGTGGTCAACGTGGTCGGCTCGGCCATCGCCCGCGAGGCCGACGGCGGCGTGTACGTGCACGCGGGCCCCGAGGTCTGCGTCGTGTCCACCAAGTGCTTCACCAACACGGTGGTCGCCTTCGCGCTGCTCGCCGTCCACCTCGGCCGCATCCGCGACCTGTCCGTCACCGACGGCAAGCGGATCATCGAGGGCCTGCGCAAGCTGCCCGCGCAGATCCAGGAGATCCTCGAAGGCGAGGAGGACATCAAGAAGCTGGCCGCCGAGTACGCCGAGGCCAAGTCGATGATGTTCATCGGCCGGGTGCGCGGTTACCCGGTCGCGCTGGAGGCCTCGCTCAAGCTCAAGGAGATCTCCTACATCCACGCCGAGGCCTACCCGGCCTCCGAGCTGAAGCACGGCCCGCTCGCCCTGATCGAGCCCGCGATGCCCACGGTCGCGATCGTGCCGGACGACGACCTGCTGGAGAAGAACCGCGCGGCGCTGGAGGAGATCAAGGCCCGCAGCGGCCGGATCCTCGCGGTGGCCCACCGGGAGCAGGAAAAGGCCGACCACACCATTGTGGTGCCGAAGAACGAGGACGAGCTGGACCCGATCCTGATGGGGATCCCGCTCCAGCTGCTCGCCTACCACACGGCCCTGTCGCTGGGCCGGGACATCGACAAGCCGCGCAACCTGGCCAAGTCGGTCACCGTCGAGTAATCGGCCCGGCCACCGACGGAAGCAGGCAGCGAACCGCCCCCCGTGCGCACGGCGCACGGGGGGCGGTCGCGTTCTTCCGTGCGGCTCAGCCCGCGGCGACGGCCCCGCGGGAGCGCCCGCCGACCGCCATCGGCCACTTGGCGAGCGCCGCCGTGGCTCCGTACCAGCCGAGCAGTCCGGCGACCGCCGCGACCCAGCCCGCCGCCTTGGCGAGCGAGCCGCTGTCCGCGAAGGCCGATATCGCGAGCAGCACCAGCGAGAGGAACAGCAGGCCGTACATGCCCTGGCTGAACAGCCCGCTCGCGGCGCCGACGGTGAGGGTCAGCGCGAGCAGGGCGAAGAGCACCAGAAACGTTCCGCCTGCGTGTGCGGTGACCTTGTCACCCGCCCCGCTGGCCCAGGTGAACCAGAAGGCGCCGAGTCCGGCGAACGCCGTGCCGTTGAAGCCGTTGCCGCCGCGGAACTCCAGGATCCCGAGGAGGAACAGGGCGATGCCGCCGATGTAGGTGGCGAGCGAGACGGAATCGGCGGCCGACACTCCGCTGATGACGCCGGTGTGGCCGATTCCGAACGCGAGAAGGGTCAGCCCCAGAGCCAGGTGCCCCAGGGTCGAAGTCGTGGCCGTGCTTCCCGCAGAGACGTCATTGTCCACGGCGGGCTCCCTTCGATCTGCAGTTTTATGCTGTGTCCCAGCGACTTTTATGTACCCTTCACAACCGCTCAATCCACCAATCCGCGGGTCACGGCTGGGTCACGGGACGGGTAACGGGCCGACTACATCCGGTCACGCGGATCTGGTCACGAGTTGGCCGTCCGGTCACGGAGACCGTCCGGTCAGGGGATGACGACGACGGGCCGCTGGGCCCGCTTCGCGAGACGGCCGGCCACCGAGCCGAAGATCCGCCCGACGAAGCCCTGGGTGGAGCCGACCACGATCGCGTCGGCCGAATACTCGCGGCCGACCTCCTCCAGCTCGTGGCAGATGTCCCCGCCCCGCTCGACCAGGATCCAGGGGACCTCGGTCAGATAATCGGCGCAGGCGAGTTCCAGCCCGAGCACCTCGGTGCGGTGGTCCGGGACGTCCACGAAGACCGGGGGCTCACAGCCCGCCCACACGGTGGTGGGCAGCCGGTTGGCCACATGGACGATGATCAGACCGGAGCCGGAGCGCCGGGCCATCCCGATCGCGTAGGCGAGCGCGCGCTCGCTGGACGTCGAGCCGTCGAATCCCACCACGACCCCGTGCCGGAAGGCCGGGTCGCAGGCAAGACGTGTCTGTTCCACCGCGCGCAGGTCGGCCGACACGGAGTCGGCGAGGGGTTTGCGCTTGCGGTCCGCGGGTTCGGAGAATTCGTGACCGGCCATGGGCGTCTCGGCGAAAGGTCCTCGGGATCAGGGTCGCGCGAAATCGGCGACTCAGGGTGACGGGGGTCTGTCCGGGAAACCATCTTCCCAAGCCCTTACCCCCAGGGTACGGCGACACTCCTGCCATGCACAGGGCTTGACGCCCCTTGCCGCCCTTGGAGAGCGCCGAAGGGAGCATGCCGGAGCCGCGGGCTCCTTGGCAATGGCCGCTGTCCCCTACAGGCAGTGACGAGCCACCCCTGCGCGCAGTGACCGAGGCCCGCCGCGCGGCGTTGGACAAGGGTCCGACCGTCCAGGAAGAGCCCGCAGGGAGTACGCCGTGCCCGGTCATCCGGTCCACCCCGTCCAGCCAGCTCCGCCGACACAGTCCGCTTCATCCCTCCCGCCTTCCCGCCACCCGGCCATTCACTCGTCCGTGCACCCGGCCCGGCAGCCGGGCGACGATCCCGCGGGTGACGTGGTGCGCTGGGCCGCCTTCAGCTGCCTGCTCGTCCCCGTGGTCCTCGTCGTCTACGGGACCTCCTTCGACGGGGCCGCGGTCGCGACCCTGGGCCTGGTGACGGTCACGGCCGTGTGCCGGGTGATGCTGCGCCACTCGGAGAAGACCCAGCGGGCCGCGGCCCGGGTTCCGGTGGCGCTCCCTCCGGGGGCCGTGCCCCGTGGCCGGCACTCCCGTCCCGGGGCCGGAACACACCGCGGCTGCCACGGCTCCGGCGGGATCTCCCCCCACGAATGACTGATTCGCACACGCGCGCCCGCATGTTTTCAGCCAACTTCACTTCCGGACTCCACCCTTGCCGGAACGCTCGCCCAACCCCCCTACCACCAGGGACGACAGAGCTGCAGGATGGCTCTGACCCTACGTGTACTGGCCAGCAGCGGGCGGCGCACTTCCCACCCGCCTGGCGGAGTGGAAGGGTTCCTGATCGAATGCTTTTCGCCAAGTTGCCAAGTCGACATAGCGCTGCGTGCTGAACTTGTCACGCCGACACCACGGGACGCAGTAGATTCGATCATGTATTTACGGCGGGGGATCCACGTGCAAGGCCGAGGGGAAACGTGCAGGTGCGACCAGACCAAGGAGTCGCGACACCCAAGGGGGGCTTAGCGCCATGAGCCAGGATTCCACCGCCGTCGTCGCAGACGCCGGCCGGAAGCTCGCAGGGCGCCGCCGCAGGGAAATTGTTGCGGTGCTGCTCTTCAGCGGCGGTCCGATCTTCGAGAGTTCCATTCCACTCTCCGTGTTCGGCATTGACCGGCAGGACGCGGGAGTTCCACGCTATCGACTGCTCGTGTGCGCCGGGGAGGACGGTCCGCTGCGGACCACCGGCGGACTCGAACTGACCGCGCCATACGGGTTGGAGGCGATCGCCCGGGCAGGCACGGTCGTCGTGCCCGCCTGGCGCTCCATCACTTCGCCGCCGCCACCGGAGGCGCTCGACGCACTGCGTCAGGCGCACGAGGAGGGGGCGCGGATCGTCGGGCTGTGCACGGGAGCCTTCGTGCTCGCCGCCGCAGGCCTGCTGGACGGCCGGCCCGCGACGACGCACTGGATGTACGCGCCGACGCTGGCCAAGCGGTACCCGTCCGTCCATGTCGATCCGCGCGAACTCTTCGTGGACGACGGCGACGTGCTGACGTCCGCGGGCACCGCGGCCGGAATCGACCTGTGCCTCCACATCGTGCGCACGGACCACGGCAGCGAGGCGGCCGGGGCCCTGGCCCGTCGGCTCGTCGTGCCGCCGCGCCGCACCGGGGGCCAGGAGCGCTATCTCGACCGGTCGCTGCCGGAGGAGATCGGCGCCGACCCGCTCGCCGAGGTCGTCGCCTGGGCGCTGGAACACCTCCACGAGCAGTTCGACGTGGAGACGCTGGCGGCGCGCGCCTACATGAGCAGGCGCACGTTCGACCGGCGGTTCCGCTCGCTGACCGGCAGCGCGCCGCTGCAGTGGCTGATCACCCAGCGGGTGCTCCAGGCACAGCGGCTGCTGGAGACCTCCGACTACTCGGTCGACGAGGTCGCCGGGCGCTGCGGGTTCCGCTCGCCGGTCGCCCTGCGCGGGCACTTCCGGCGGCAGCTGGGGTCCTCCCCCGCCGCCTACCGCTCCGCCTACCGGGCGCGCCGGCCGCAGGCCGACGTACCGCAGGTGGCACAGCTCTCGGACGGGCCGGTTCCGCACCAGCGCACGCCGCAGCCCAACCGGGCCGCGGCCGCACTGGCGGCCACCGGACCGTCGGTGACCGAGCTGTACTCCCCCGGCCGGGTCCTGCGCGAACACGCGTAGTCCCCGCACCGGCGGACACCACAGAACGGCAGGTGCCCCCGACCCTTCATCAGGGCCGGGGGCACCTGCATGTCCGGGACGCGTGCCCGCGAGCCGCACACCCGGGCCCGCAGGGGAGGTCCGTAGAAACGGAAGCTCCGCATAAGGTGGGACGCATGAACGATCGCATGGTGTGGATCGACTGCGAGATGACCGGGCTCTCGTTGGCGGACGACGCACTTATCGAGGTGGCCGCACTGGTCACCGACTCGGAGCTCAACGTGCTCGGCGAAGGCGTGGACATCGTGATCCGCCCGCCGGACGCCGCCCTGGAGACCATGCCCGACGTGGTGCGCGAGATGCACACCTCGTCCGGCCTGCTCGACGAGCTGGCCGGCGGGACCACCCTCGCGGATGCCGAGGCCCAGGTCCTGGCCTACGTACGGGAACACGTCAAGGAACCGGGCAAGGCCCCGCTGTGCGGGAACTCGGTCGGCACCGACCGCGGATTCCTGCTGCGTGACATGGCCACGCTTGAGGCCTACATGCACTACCGGATCGTGGACGTGTCCTCGGTCAAGGAGCTGGCGCGCCGCTGGTACCCGCGGGCCTACTTCAACAGTCCCCCCAAGAGCGGGAACCACCGGGCGCTGGCGGACATCAAGGAGTCCATCGCCGAGCTGCGGTACTACCGGGAAGCGGTCTTCGTCCCGCAGCCCGGGCCGGACTCGGACACCGCCCGGACCATCGCCGCGAAGCACGTCATCCCCGCCGAATAGCCGCCTGCCGGCCGGGGGCCGGCGGGCCGGGGAAAAGGTGGGAGCGAGCACCCTCTCGGACCCTGTACCCTTTTAATCGGCCGGTCGGGTTTCCCCGCCGGACATGGTGGGTGTAGCTCAGTTGGTAGAGCACCTGGTTGTGGTCCAGGTGGCCGCGGGTTCAAGTCCCGTCACTCACCCTGTTGAAGGGCCCCGGTTCGCGCGAGCGGACCGGGGCCCTTCGCGTTTCCCGGGTCACGGCGCTAGGCGGAGAAGTCGGCCGCGTGGTCGGCGGCCCAGTCCGCGAAGGAGCGGGCCGGGTGTCCGGTGAGCAGTTCGACGGAGCCGGATATCTCGGCGGGAACCCCGACCCCCGCGGACCAGTAGGCCAGCAGGGCGTCGGCGTAGGGCCCGGGCACATACTCCGCGACGGAGTCCTTCCACGCCTGCGGGGTGACCGTCTCGTGCGCGACGGGCCGCTCCAGCACCGCGGAGAGGATGTCCAGTTGCTCCGCGAAGGTCAGCGAGCGCGGCCCGGTCAGGGTGTAGGCGCGGCCACCGAGCCCCGGGTCGGTGAGGACGGCGAAGGCCGCCTCGGCGAGGTCCGCCTCATGGACGGGGTCGCTGTGCGAACCGGGGTAGGGCAGCCGCACCGGCGCGCCGGAGCGGATGGGCCAGGCCCAGCTGCGGGCATTGCTCGCGAAGGATCCGGGGCGCAGCAGCGTGGTCCGCAGCGGGGCGGCCAGCAGGGCCTCCTCCACCGCGAGATGGGACGCGGCCAGGGCGCTCTCGCGGGCGCCGGGCTCCAGCACGCTGGCGGAGGACAGGAGCACGATGTGCTCCACCCCGGCCCTGACGGCTTCCTCGACGAAGGCGTCGATGCCTTCGGCGGCGGCGTACAGGAACACCGAGCGAACGCCTTCGAGGGCGGCCGGGAAGGTCTCGGGGGCGGTCAGATCGCAGTGCACGGTCTCCGCGGCCTCACCCGGAGCCGCGCCCGGAGCCGCGCCCGGGGCCGCGGGCTCGCGGGAGGCGAGCCGGAACGGGATGCCGCGCTCGGCGAGGAGCGCGGCGAGGCCTCGGGCGACGGCTCCGCGGCCTCCGGTGACGAGGATCGTCATGGCGGTGGGTCCCTTCGTAATCGATGGTGCGCCCGGTTAAGATGAATACGTGGCGCAGATTCTGTGCGACACATTCTCTGCGTCACACAGTTAAATTTGGAGCATGGAGAAGCCGATGTCAACCGATTCACTTCCTTCGGGTGATTCCCAGCCCGCCAGCGCCCCGGCCGACGGCGCCCAGCCCTGGAGCCGCGCCGAACTGCTCGCGCGCGTCGTCACCGAGAGCCAGCGGCACTACGCCGACTACTCCCTCTTCAGCCAGGCCATGGCCGACCACGTCGGCCTGCACCCCACCGACCTGCAGTGCATCGCGCTCCTCGACATCGAGCCCGCCCCCGTCAGCACCGGCGACATCGCCCGGCTCACCGGCCTGACCTCGGGCTCGGCCACCCGCCTCGTGGACCGGATGGTCAAGGCGGGCATCGTCGAGCGGCACGCCGACCCCCATGACCGCCGCCGCTCCCTCGTCGCCCTCGCCCCCGAGGCCCGCGCACGCATCGGCGCGGCCTGGGATGCCCCGGGCCGCGCCTTCGGCGAGGTACTGGCCGGCTATTCGGACGCGGAACTCACCGTCATCGCCGACTACCTGCACCGCGCAGCCGAAGTCGGCCGCGCCCAGGCCCAGCGACTGGCCTCGGGCGCGGCCGACGAACCCGTCGGCTGACCGCCGTCCGCATGGCCGGTTCGGCGCGCCCGGCCCGCCCGGCGCGCCGTCCGTTCAGCCCTTCATCGCCTTCAGCGCCGCCGTCCCCTTGGCCAGGTCCTCGCGGTTCATCACGGGAGCGATCTCGACCTCCGCTTCGAACTGCATGATCAGGTCTTCCACCAGCGCCGGCACCTGCGAGCTTTCCTGCAGGTCGAAGACGATCCACACGGACCGCACCCCTTCGGCCAGGCCGAAGTAGGAGGCCTCCGGCTGCACGGTCTCCAGCAGCGTGTCGATCGCCTTGAGCAGAGCGCCGCTCTTGATGCCTTCGTTGGCGGCGGCGATGTTGTAGTGGGCGCGGAGCATGACTCTCATGCGTGACTCCTTCCGTCACGCCCACACTCGGCGCGCCCACCACCCCCGGCAACACATCCGCACCCGTCAGGGGGTCACCCGACCGCCGCCCGCACCCTGGATGTGGAAGTTGAAGTCGGTGTGCCCGAGCGAGCCCATCAGCCGCAGCCAGATCGGCAGCAGCATCTCGGTACCGCGCGCGGTCTCGATCCCGCCGAGGTCGAGCACGCTCGCCTCCGGCCACCCGAAGGAGTGCAGCAGCTCCCGCACCTCCTTCTTCGCGTCCCCGTCGTCCCCGGAGAGGAAGACGTGGTGCTCACCGGCGACCCGGCCCGGGTCGACCATCACCGCGCACTGCATGGTGTTGAGGGTCTTGACCACGCGCAGCGCCGGATGGGCGCGCTGGAGCTGCTCCCCGAGGCTGTCGCTGTCGACCGGGTCGAGGCCGGGCGGGAACCCCCGGGAGAAGTCGAGCGGGTTGGCGACGTCGATCAGCACCTTCCCGTCCACGTGGGCGCGGTCCACCGAGGCCAGCGCCTGGAGGCTGACCCGGCCGCCGGTGGCGTTGACGAGTACGTCGGCCCCCTCGGCGGCGTCCGCGAAGGCGGCCAGCCGCACCTCGGGGTGGCCCGCCTGCCAGTCGGCGTAGGCCGGGATCCCGTACTCGTTCGGCCCGCGGACGGCGAGCGTGGCGCCCGGGTCCCTGGTGCCGATCAGCACGTCGTGGCCGAGCGAGACGAGCTTCCCCGCGAGCGTGCGGCCGACGATGCCGGTGCCGAGGACTGCGTAGCGCATGGCGGAATTCCCTTCATACAGCTTCATGAACGCGTGAACGGCGCAGTGGTACCCGGCGAGGATGGCCCCCGTCCGTCAGCCGAGGATGCCGATGTCGTACAGCAGCCGATACTTCGTCGGGTCGTCCGGGAGGAACCAGTGGAACCCCTCCTCGAAGAAGACGGCCACCACGTTCACCGCGATCACCACGCCGAGGAACCACAGCGCGAACATCCCCACCGCGCGGTACGGCCCGTCCTCCGGCACCGCCCGGTCCGCCGTGTTGTGCGCGAAGGCCAGGACGATCCCGATCGCGACGACCGAGGCCTGGAAGAGCACCCACGCCCACACGTAGAGGTGCAGGCCGAAGACCTCGCTCCCGAACCCCTTGTCCCCCGGCAGGATGTGCAGCATGGTCTGCCGCCAGGAGGCGAAGGACCCGGCGATCAGCGCGACCAGGGCCAGCCCCCAGCCCGTCATGTAGTCGCGCCCCGTCACCGCGCCCGTGGTGAGCCCCGTACGGATGATGTAGCCCGCCCCGATCGCGGCCAGCAGCATGAACATCCGCTGCACGATGCAGAGCGGGCACGGGTACTCCCAGAGCACGAACTGGAAGAACAGGCCCCCGCAGACGACCCCCGTCCAGCCGATGGCGAAGACGCAGGCGAACCAGTACTGAAGCCGTCCCAGCAGGCCGCCGGCCAGCGGGACCTCGGGCATGAAGCTGCGCATCGCGGCCATGGTCAGTAGCTCAGGGTCAGGGCGAGGCCGCTGGTGATGTGGTGCGCCATCAGCAGGATCACGGCGAGCAGCATGACCCACCAGGCCGCGAGCACGATCGTCCGGGACGCGTCCCGGTACATCGCGATCATGGTGGCGAGGAGCCCGCCGAAGATAAGGGTGTCCATGCGCCGGACCGTACCGACCGCGCGGCGCGCACTTCACGAGGCGCGCCCCCGCCCGCCTGCGGTTACGTCGGTTGCCCCGCCCGCGGGGCCCCTGGCCGGACGCTTCCGGCGTCACCTGCCCCGCTTGCGCCGCCCCCGGCGCCCGCGCGCCCCGTCCGACGCGCCCCGGGTCCGCCCGTCCAGGGCGATCCACACCCGCACCTCGGTCCCCCCGAGCACCGAGCGCCCCAGCCGTACGTCCCCGCCGGTCGATTCGGCGACCCGGCGCACGATGTCCAGGCCGAGTCCCGTGGACCCGTCCCGGCCCCCGTCGTTCCCGCGCCGCAGCGCCGCGTCCGGGTCGGCGATCCCCCCGCCCGCGTCCGAGACCAGCACGATCACCGCGTCCCCCGCGTCGTGCACGTCCACCGCGAAGGGGGTGCCCTCGGGGGTGTGCCGGAAGACGTTGCCGAGCATCGCGTCCAGCGCGGCCGCCAGTTCCGGCCGGGCCACGGGGATCCGTACGACCCGGTCCACGCCCGCCAGCCGCACCTCGCGGCCCTCGTCCTCCGCGAGGGCCGACCAGAAGTCCATCCGCTCCCGGATCACCTCCGAGGCGTCGCACCCGCCGCCCGAGAACCCCTGCGCGGCGGCCGGCCGCTGCTCGCGCGCGGTCCGGATGATGGTGTCCACCTCGCGCTCCAGCTGCTCGACGGCGGCCCGGGTCTGCTCGGCCGCCGGACCGTCCCCGAGCGAGGCCGCGTTGAGCCGCAGCACCGTCAGCGGCGTCCGCAGCCGGTGCGAGAGGTCGGCGGCCAGCTCCCGCTCACTGGCGAGGAGTTCGACGACCTGGTCCGCCATCGAGTTGAACGCGACGGCGGCCGAGCGGAGTTCCTTCGGCCCGTCCTCGGGCACCCGCGCGCCCAGCTTCCCCTCGCCGAGGCGGTGGGCGGCCTCGGCGAGCCGTTCGGCCGGGCGCACCAGGCGCGCGCCGAGCCGGTCCGCGACCGCCACCGAGCCCACGATCAGCGCGAGGCCGACGCCCGCGAGGACCAGCCAGGCAGTGGTGACGCCGTTGCTGACCTCGCTCTCGGGCACGAGGATCTCGATCACCGCGATGTCGCCGGAGCCGAGGGCGGTGGGCTGGAGCAGCGCCGATCCGCCGCCCGCCACCGAGGTCGTCATCGCGCGCCCGTAGCCGCGGGTCTCGGCGACCGCCCGCGCCCCGGCCCAGCCCGCACCGCTCTCCCCCGGCCCGCCGATGTCCACGGCCGCGGCGCCGCCGACGGCCGGGACGTGCACGGCCATCCGGCGGGCCGCGCCCATCTGCGTGGACTCGACGGCCTTGCGCAGCTGGAGCGGATCGGTGGTGATGGAGAGGGTGGGGCCGATGGTGGCGGCCTGCCGTTCCGCGTTGGAGAACGCCCGGTCGCTGGCCATCTCCCGGACGACCAGCCCGAGCGGGATCGCGAAGGCGGCGACGACCATGGTGGTGACCGCGAGGCACACCTTGACGAGCGCCCACCTCATCGCCGACCACCGGTGCGCGCGCCGCTCACAGGGGCGGCTCCAGCTTGACGCCCACACCCCGCAGCGTGTGCAGGTAGCGCGGGCTGGCGGCCGTCTCGCCGAGCTTGCGGCGCAGCCAGGACAGGTGGACGTCGATCGTCTGGTCGTCGCCGTACGACTGCTGCCACACCTCGGCGAGCAGCTCCCGACGCGCCACGACCACCCCGGGCCGCCCGGCCAGGAAGGTCAGCAGGTCGAACTCGCGCCGGGTCAGGTCCAGTGCGGCCCCGTCCAGTGCGGCCTGGCGCCGCAGCGGGTCGATGGCCAGCCCGCCCACTCGCAGCACGCGCGAGGGCGGTTCGCCCCCGGTGGCGGCGCGCGAGCGGCGCAGGACGGCGGCCATCCGGGCGGACAGGTGCTCCACGGAGAACGGCTTGATGAGGTAGTCGTCGGCCCCGTCGTTGAGCAGCCGGACGATCTCCGCCTCGTCGTCGCGCGCGGTCGCGATGATGACCGGTACGTCGGTGATCCCGCGCAGCATCTTGAGCGCCTCCGACCCGTCCAGGTCGGGCAGCCCGAGGTCCAGGATGACCACGTCGAAGGGGTGGTGCGCGACCTCGCGCAGGGCCTCCAGGGCGGTGCCGACGCTCCGCACGGTGTGGGACGCCTCGGTCAGGTGCCGGATGAGGGCGGAACGTACGAACTGGTCGTCCTCGACCACGAGCACACTTGCCATGAGCGGCACCGTAGCCCATTCGGGGGACCCCGGGAGCCCTCGGTCCGCCACTCGATCGGGTGGTGCAGTATGTCCCCGATGCAACGAGGACTTGTCCACGCACTGGCCTGGACGCTGGCGACCGGGGCCGCGGTGACGCTCTCCTGGTGGGGCGTGCACACCGTCATGTCCGGTACGGTCTACGATCCTCCGCGCGCCGTGCCGCTGACCGCGCTGCCGCGGTCCTCCTCGACCGGGGACGCCGCTCCGGCCGCCCCCGCGCCGTCCCCGACGCCCTCCCCCACCCCGTCGCCCGGCACGTCCGCGGCCCCTTCGGCCCCGGCCTCGTCCCCGGCGACCTCACCGTCCCCATCGGAGCGCTCCCGCCGGACGGCCGCCGACGAGGACACCGGGAATGTCAAGAGCTACCCGGTCACGGGCGGCCGGGTCGTCTTCGACCTCGGCGGCTCCGCGGGCCAGCTGGTCTCCGCGACCCCGGACGCGGACTGGCGGATGCAGGTGTGGAAGCAGACGGAGTGGATCCGGGTGAACTTCACCCGCGGCAACCGCACGGTGTCCGTCTTCTGCACCTGGAACGGCCATCCGCCCCTGGTCGAGGTCGTCGACGGCTGAGTCGTGTGGCCGATCCGCCACCGCCCCCGCCCCCGATCCGGGTCAGCGGCGGCGCGTGTCCGTGACCGTGTAGGCGCCCCCGAGCGCGTCCGCGTCGGGGGCGCGGGTCGAGCACTTCGGCAGATCGGGCTGCCCGGCCGGGGTCGGCGGGGTGATCCCGATGCGGGTCGCACCGGCGCCCGGCGCGGGGACGTGGAAGCTCAGCCCCATGCGGGCGGGCCGCTCGCGGTTCAGGAAGATCTGCCAGCCCGGACCGGCGTCGACGATCCTGCCGGTCACGGCCACGTCGGGGCCGTCGACGCGTACGCAGTCGACCGCGAAGTCGCCCCAGTTGAAAGACGCCGGCTCGCCGTCCTTCGCGCCCATGAAGTGCTGGATGCGGAAGGTGCCCCAGGAGCGCGCCGGCCCGGCCGGGCCGCCCTGCGGGGTGAAGAGGCCGTGGGCGTCGACGAAGATCCGGATCTCGTCCCGCGGGTCGGCGTAGTCCATGCGGGACCACCCCGCGATACCGGCCACGCCGGGAGCCGTCGCCGCCGCGGGACGGCCGTCGGCCGGCCCCGGCGCGGCGCTCGCCGGCACGGGGGCCCCGGTCGCCATCACGGCGGCGAGGACGAGCAGGGCGGCCATCCGCAACGTCGGCTTGATCATGGTGGTGCTCCCCCTCGGGAAGTCAGGAAGTGGTGTCGCCCCCGATCCTGATCCGCCCGCCCCTCCCGGACATCGCCCACCGGTATGACCGGCCTTCCCTCCGATGGGTGAGGACCGCTCAGCCGAACACGTGAGGGCCGCTCAGCGGAACACGGAGGGCGGCGGGGCGGGCGAGGCCACTGCCGAGGCGTCGGCCACCGGCGGCGCGCCGCCCGCGAAGGCGGCCAGTTCGCGGCCGTGCTCGACCCGCCCCGGGTGCGGGTCGCTCGCGACCCGCCGGGTGAACTCGGCCAGCGGGAGCTCCCGGTCGGCGGCCACGAGCACCGCGTTGCCGAACCGTTTCCCCCGCCACACCACCGGGTCCGCGGCCATCGCCAGCTGCCCGAACCGGGAGGCGGCGGTGGCGATCTGCCCGCGCAGGTGCGCGAGCGGCGGACCGTCCGCGAGGTTGGCGACGTACCACCCGGCGGGGTTCAGCACACGGCGTACGTCGTCCAGGAACTCGGCGCTGGTCAGGTGCGCGGGGGTGCGCGCACCGCTGAACACGTCGGCGATCACGAGGTCCGCCCAGCCGTCCGGGATCTTGCCGAGCCCGGCCCGCGCGTCGGTGGCCCGGACCCGGACCCGCGCCTGCGGATCCAGCGGGAGGTGGGCCCGTACGAAGGCGACCAGGCCCGCGTCGATCTCCACGACCTGCTGGGTGGAGCGGGGGCGGGTGGCCGCGGTGTAGCGGGCCAGGGTGAAGGCCCCGCCGCCCAGGTGCAGCACGTTGAGGGGCTGGCGGGCGGGCGCGGCCAGATCGATGAGGTGGCCGATCCGGCGCTGGTAGGAGAAGTCCAGGTACTGCGGATCGTCCAGGTCCACATGGGACTGCGGGGCGCCGTCGATCAGCAGGGTCCAGGCGTTGCCGCGCTCGCGGTCCGGCGCCAGCTCCGCCGTGCCGCCGTCTACCTGTCCGGTGACGGGGCCGGTGGCCGCCGCCCGGCCGCCCCCGCCGCCACTTCCGCTGCCGCCCCGTTCGCCGCGCTGCCTGCCCTTTGCCATGCCCTCAGTATGCCGTCGTCCATGACGTCGTCCCAGCTCAGCGGCAGTTGTCGGCGGCCTCGATCAGCCGGGCCGCCTCGCCGAGGGCGGCGCGCAGCACCTCCGGGTCGGTGACCGGACCCGTGGAGTCCGGGGGCAGCAGCCAGCCGGTGCCGCCCGCCGTGGGGGAATCGCCGAACAGCCGGATCCCGCGCCCGTTGGTCTGCGTACAGGCGCTGCCCGGCATGTCCCAGGCGTCGGCGGTGCCGGGCGGCACCAGGAATCCGAGGGTGTCGCCGGACCCGTCGTGCAGCACCGGGCCCACTCCGCTGTCCCGGGCGGCGGCGCGGCGGATGATGTCCACCGCCTCCAGTCCCTGCCGCGTGGGCACGGTCACCAGGTCCGGGGCCGAGACTCCGACCGCGACTCCCGCCGGGGGGCCGGCCGGGGCCGCGCCCGGCTCGGGTGCGGTGTTCGTTCCACTGCTCTCCATGCCGCCCTCCAACAAGGGAACCCCTCCTCGATGCGCGTGGCCGAGGGAGTCGCCTCCCGGTCCGCATGGTTCAACGCGCCGGGTCGTCAACGGGTGCGGCGGCAGGACGCCGCAAAGGATGGCAGTTCATGGCGGATCGCGGGTGAGATATCCGTTTTGTAGGCAAACACCGTGTGGGACCACCCGCCCTGGCGGTACGTTCATGCGCGCCGGGCCCCAGATCACCGGCAGCGTTCCTCGCCAGAGAGGCCACGTCCATGGCGGCGTCCCCCCACTCACCCAACTCATCGTTCCGACGGCTCCGCGGGCAGCGTTCCCCCGCCGAGTTCGCGGGCATGGTGCGCCGGGCGGCGAAAGAGATCGGAGAAACGGTTTCCTGCGACGCCCGCTACATCGGCCGGGTCGAGTCGGGGGAGATCCGCTGTCCCAACTATGCCTACGAGCGCGTGTTCCTGCACATGTTCCCCGGGCACACCCTCACCGATCTCGGCTTCTCCCCCCGCGAGGCGGTACGCGGCCGGTCCGCGCACCGGATCCCCTCCCCCCGGATCCCCTCCCCACCCCTGTCCCTGTTCTCAGGCTTCACGCATTTCTCCAAGGAGAGCGACGTGCTGCGTCGCGCATTCATGGCGGGCGGCTCCGCGACCGTGGCGGCGGCCGCAACGCTGAACCTCACCCTGCTCGGCGACAACCGCCGGATCCCCGCCCGGGCCGGCGAGTCCGAGGCCGAGGCCGTCGAGGACGCCGTACGCCAGATCCGCCTGCTGGACGACCGGCACGGCGCGGACGCCCTCTACCGCAAGGCCGCCGAACCGCTGCGCACCGCCTACGCGCTGCTGGACGCCGGGGCCACCCGGCAGTCCACCGAGGACCGGCTGCACGCGGGCGCGGGCGAACTGGCCATCTCGGTCGGCTGGCTGGCCCACGACTCGGGCCGGTTCGAGGACGCCCGCTCGCACTACGCGGAAGCCCTCGCCACCGCCCGGGTCTCGGGGGACGCCGCCCTGGAGGCGCACGCCTTCAGCAATGCGGCCTTCCTCGCCGGGGACCGCGGGCGGCCCCGCGAGTCCGTCCGGGCCGCCCAGGCCGGCGCCCGGGCGGCCCGCGGCCTCGGCTCCGCCCGGCTGCTGTCCCTGCTCGCCCTGCGCGAGGCGGGCGGCTGGGCCGGGATGGCGGACCGCAAGTCCTGCGAGGACGCTTTGACCCGCGCCCACACCCACTTCTCCCGCGGCCCGGCCCCGGCCGACCCCGAGTGGATGTCGTTCTTCGGCGAGGCGGAGCTGGAGTTCCTGGAGGCCCGCTGCTGGGCGGCGCTGGGCGAGTACTCCCGCGCCGCCCGGCACGCCCGGCGGGCCGCCGACCTCCAGGACCCGCACTTCGCCCGGAACGTCGCCCTCTACACCTCGGAGCTGGCCGACGACCTGGCCCGCGCGGGCGCACCGGACGAGGCGGCCTGGGCGGGCCACCGGGTGCTGGACCTGCTGACCGAGGTGCAGTCGACCCGGGTCCAGTCGATCCTGTCGGGCACGGCCCGCGCCCTGGTCCCGCACCAGCGCTCGCCGCGCGTCGGCGCGTTCCTGACCCGGCACGCGTCCGCCTGACGGGCGGGACGCGGGCACGGTCAGGGGCGGCTGTCCCTACCCGTCGAGGTGACCGGTGTCGTTCCAGCGCTCCACCGCCGGCGCCCCGTACGCCCAGCCGAGGACCGACAGCGAGGTCGGGTCGAGTTTGATCCGGGCGCCGAAGGAGAGGTCCAGGCCGAGCCAGCGGGCGGCGACGGAGCGCAGGATGTGGCCGTGGGCGAAGATCAGTACGTCGCGTTCGGACGAGCGGGCCCAGGTGACCACCTCGTCCGCCCGCGCGGAGACGTCGGCGATCGATTCGCCGCCGCGCGCCCCGTCGCGCCAGATGAGCCAGCCGGGCTGGACCGCGTGGATCTCGGCGGGGGTCATGCCCTCGTAGTCGCCGTAGTCCCACTCCATGAGGGTGTCCCAGGGCGTCGCCTGGAGACCGAAGCCCGCGATGTCACAGCTCTCGCTCGCGCGGATCAGCGGGCTGGTGCGGACCTCGACACCCGGCAGCCCCGCCCAGGGGTCGCGGACCAGGCGCTCGCCGAGCAGCTTCGCGCCCCGCTTCCCCTCTTCCAGCAGCGGGACGTCCGTACGTCCCGTGTGCTTGCCGGACAGCGACCACGCGGTCTGTCCGTGACGGGCCAGCAGGATGCGGGGGGCCATGTCTTTTTCTCCCGGTCCGTAAGGGTTCACCAGCATTGCGCTTCTTGTGATGCTTGTGGTGCTCGTGCCGCTTGTGGTGCTCGTGACGCTTGTGGTGCGGATCATATGGTTCTGTCGTCAGGCCATCATCCATCACACGAACACCAGGCAACCTCCAGGCGCTCATCCGCGTCTTACACCGTATGACTAATTGGCGACGGCCCACCCGATGGTGGGCCGAACTGCTGCTCCTGGGCCTCGTCTACGGCGCCTATTCGGGCGGCCGACTCCTGGCCCGGGGCGACGTGCAGCTCGCCGTCGACCACGGCCTCGCGATCCTCCGCTTCGAGCGGGGCCTGGCCATCGACTTCGAGAGCCCGCTCAACCGGCTCTTCACCTCGCACGCCTGGATCGGCATACCCGCCGACTTCGTCTACGCCTCGCTGCACTACCTGATCACCCCCGCCGTGCTGGTCTGGCTCTACCACCGGCGCCCCGCGCACTACCGCACCGCCCGGACCTGGCTGGTCTCCTCCACCCTGCTCGGACTCGTCGGCTTCGCCCTGATGCCCACCTGCCCGCCGCGGCTGCTCCACCTGGCGCACGGGTTCACCGACACCATGGCCCAGTACAGCTCGTACGGCTGGTGGGGCGCCGAGGCCAGCGCGCCGCGCGGACTCGGTTCCTTCACCAACCAGTACGCGGCGATGCCGAGCCTGCACGTCGGCTGGGCGCTGTGGTGCGGCGTGCTGCTGTGGCGCTACGGGCGCCACCCGCTGCTGCGGGCGCTGGGCGCGGCGTACCCCCTCGTCACCACCCTCGTCGTGATGGGCACCGCCAACCACTACTTCCTCGACGCCGTCGCCGGTGCGGGCGTCATGGGCGTGGGTCTCCTGATCGCGCTGGGCCTGGAACGGCTCGCCGCCCGCCGGTACGCCGCGGCTCCCGCTTCCTCCGCTCCTGCCGGTTTCCGCCGTAAGTCCACGATTGTCAGTGGCGGATGGGACACTTCCGCGGGTGAGCTCCTTCCCGCCCAGCGGCCCTCCGCAGACGACGACGCTCCGGCAGCGGCTCGCTGATCTGCGCGGCCCCGCCGTGCCGCCCCGCCCGCTCGACGCCCGGGCGCTGGCGGCCCTCGCCGCCAACCCGGGCTGCGGCAGACGGGCCCTGCTGGACGGCGCCGGGGTGGACAAGACCGCCCTGGCCTCGGCGCTCGGCTCCCCGGCCGCCTTCGGGCAGTCGCAGTTCGCGATGATCCGCGGCAACTCCTTCGAGGCCAAGGTCAAGGGCGACGGCGGCGCCGAGCTGCTGCGCCTGGTGTACGAGCACCTCGGCGCCGGAGCCGAGCCCCCGGCCCGGGGCGCCCGCGTCCCCGACCTGACCGCCGCCGGTCCCGAGGGCCGCGCCGCCCGGACCGCGCTCGCCCTGCGCGAGGCGACGGCGGCCGCCGCCTGGACCCTGCTCGACCATCCGATGCTCGCGCTGGAGGTCGCCGGGTCCCCCGCCTACTTGGAACCCGACGCCGTCGTGGTGCATCCCGACGGCCGCTGGACCGTCGTCGAGATCAAGTCCTTCCCGATGATCGACGGGACCGCGGACGCGGCGAAGGCGGGCGCCGCCGCCCGCCAGTCCGCCGTCTACGTCCTGGCCCTGGAGCGGATCGCCGCCGTCCTCGCGGGCGCGAGCGTCGGGGAATCGGCCCTGCTGGTCTGCCCCAAGGACTTCTCCAACCTGCCCACCGCGGCCGTCCTCGACATCCGCAAGCAGCGCGCGGTGACGGCGCGCCAGCTGGCCCGGCTCACCCGGGTCGAGGAGCTGGCCGCGGCGCTGCCCGAGGGGCTGAGCTTCGACCCGTCGCGGCCCGCCGGGGAACTGACCGCGGCGGTCGAAGCGGTCGACGCCGCCTACGCCCCCGAATGCCTGGCCTCCTGCGAGCTGGCCTTCCACTGCCGGGAGCGCTCCCGCGCGGCCGACGCGGTGACCACGCTCGGCCGCTCCGTCCGGGGCGAACTGGGCGCGCTGACCACGGTCGGCGAGGCGCTGGCGGCCGCCGCCGGGGCGGGCCCCGCGGACGACCCGACCGCCGCGGCCCTGCACCGGGCGGCCCGGCTGCGCGCCGAGGCCCTGGAATCCGCGGCCCTGGAATCCGCGGCCCTGGATTGCGCCGCCGTCCGCACGGACCCGCTTCCGGAGGCCCTCGCATGCCCCTGCTGAGCACTCTGGCCCGGCTGCAGGCCGTCCGCGCGGGGCGGGCGCAGCCGGTGGCCACCGTCCGGCACCGGCACCTGGCCGCGCGTCCGCTGGTGTTCGTCCCGCTGACCACGGCCGGTGAGGCGGGCGCCCCGCTCGGCGCGCTGGTGGGCACCGACCGGGCGGAGCCGCGGCTGTTCGTCGTCACGCAGCCGCGCGACCGGGACCTGCGCTGGGCGTTCCTGGCGGCGCTGGCGGACGAGGTGCTGCCGTACATCGACGCGTACGCGGACGTGGTGGAGGCCGCCGAGCGGACCGAGACGGATCCGGAGAGCGGCAAGAAGGTCAAGGTGGCCACCGAGCTGTGCGCGGACGCGCCGCAGCTGGTCGTGCCGAGCCGGGCGGGCGTCGAGTACGTCCGGCTGCTCGGGCGGTCGATGCGGTTCCGGCGGACGGCCGAGGAGGATCCGGACGCCCCGCATCCCGCGCCGCCGCGGGTGCCGTTGCTGGGCCGCTGGTTCACGCACCTCGCGGAGCGCTCCCGGGTGCCCGGTTCCTCGATGCTGCTGTCCGCGACGGAGCTGCTGGCCCGGCACTGGGCGAGCGGCCAGAGCAATCTGGAGGACCAGCACCTGGGCGCGCTCCTGGCCTGGATCGATCCGCCGCAGGGCCGGTCGGGCGCGGAGGCGGCGCTGCGTGCGGAGCTGGGCCGGGACCGGGACGGGCAGCTGTTCGTGCCCCCGGCGGGGCCCGCGACCGACCCGGCCTTCGACAACCGGCTGCTGGCCCCGGCGATGGCCCGCTTCGACGCGGCTCGCGGCGCCGACCCCCGGAACGAGGAGGCGCTGGCGCGGGCGGCGGACGAGGTGCGCCGGCTGGTCGAGGCGCAGCTGCGGCCGACCTGGGACGCGGTGTGGCAGGCCCTGGACCTGCTGCGCGCGCTGCCCGAGGGGGCGTATGCCCAGCAGCGCTGGACCCGCGACCGCTGGTCGTACACCGGTCACCGGGACCGGGTCCGGGCGGGTGAACCGCCGCAGCCGCGCCGTGACGACGCGGTGACGGCGGCGCAGAAGCTGGCCACCCGCGAGACCGAGCAGGTCCGGGTGGACGCCCAGGAGGCCCTGGACGACCCGCTGGTGATGGCGGGGCGGCGGCTCGCGGGCGAGGCCTTCGCGGGCGAGGTCACCGAGGTGGTCATGGAGTGGACGGAGTCCAAGCGGCCCTCCCCCCGCCCCCTGGTGACGGTGGCGACGGAGGACCGGCCGCAGCTGCCCGAGGACGGCGGCCGGGCGAAGGTGTACCGCGCGCTGGACGGACGGCCGCAGTCCGCCGAGTTCGTCGGGTACGCCGGACCCAAGGAGGACGGGCTGCTGGTGCTGCGGCTGCTGGACAAGATGGGCCGCGGCAAGGAGCCCGACGCGGGTTCGGTGCCCGGCAAGGGCGACCGGGTGTGCTGGACGCTCTTCGAGCACGACGCGCGGGGCGGGCCGAAGCTGCCCGACCCGGAGAACACGCCGTGGACGCACGGCGGCCCGCCCGGCTCCGGCACCCCCGGAGCCGCGGCCGCCCTGGTGATCCAGCCCGACGCCGTGACCGACGAGGACCTCCTGTGACCACGACCCCGTCCGCGCCCGAATCCGGTTCCGACCCGGGCGCCGCCGCCGCGCGGGCCACCGAGGCGATCCTGCACGACACGCTGCACGGCACCGAGCGGGGCGTGGTCGTCGACTCCCCGCCCGGCGCCGGGAAGTCCACGCTGGTGGTGCGGGCGGCCCGGGAGCTGGCCGCCGCGGGCCGCCGGATGATGATCGTGGCGCAGACGAACGCGCAGGTCGACGACCTGGTGCTGCGGCTCGCCGAGAAGGACCCCGGGCTGCGGGTGGGGCGGCTGCACAGCAGTGACGGCGACGCCTACGACAAGGCGCTGCTGGAGCTGGAGTCGGTGACCCTCTCCGCGAAGGCGGGCGACCTCGCCGAGCTGCCGGTCGTCATCTCGACGGCGGCGAAGTGGGCGCACACCCAGGGTGTGGAGGTGTGGGAGCACGCGATCGTGGACGAGGCGTACCAGATGCGCTCCGACGCGCTGCTGGCCGTGGCCGGGCTGTTCGAACGGGCGCTGTTCGTGGGCGATCCGGGCCAGCTGGACCCGTTCAGCGTGGTCGGCGCCGAGCAGTGGGCGGGGCTGTCCTACGACCCGTCCGCCTCGGCGGTCTCCACCCTGCTGGCGCACAATCCGCAGCTGCCGCAGCACCGGCTGCCGGTGTCCTGGCGGCTCCCGGCGTCGGCCGCGCCGCTGGTCTCGCGCGCGTTCTATCCGTACGCCCGGTTCCGCAGCGGTACGGACCACGGCGACCGGCGGCTCGCGTACGGCGTGCCCTCCGACGGTTCGGGGCCGGACCGCGTCCTCGACGAGGCCGCCGAATCCGGGTGGGGCCTGCTGGAGCTGCCCGCCCGGCACACCCCGCGCACTGACCCGGAGGCGGTGGGAGCGGTGGCCCTGGTGGTCCGGCGGGCGCTGGACCGGGGCGCGGTGACCTCCGACGAGCGCGGCCCGGGCCCGGCGCCGCTGACCGCGGACCGGATCGCGGTCGGCACCGCCCACCGCGACCAGGCCGCGGCGGTCCGCGCCGCCCTGGCGGGGCTGGGGGTCACGGGGGTGACCGTCGACACCGCGAACCGGCTCCAGGGCCGCGAGTACGACCTCACGGTGGTCCTGCACCCCCTGTCCGGCCGCCCCGACGCGACCGCCTTCCACCTGGAGACGGGCCGCCTGTGCGTCCTGGCCTCCCGCCACCGCCACGCCTGCGTGGTGGTGGCCCGCGCGGGCATAGCGCGCCTCCTGGACGACCATCCCTCGACGGAACCGGTCCAGCTGGGCGTGACGATGAAGTTCCCCGACGGGTGGGAGGCGAACCACTCGGTCCTGGCCCACCTCGCGGAACACCGGGTGCCCTGGAAGCCGTAGCCCTTCGCCTACGGGCCCCCGCGCGCGGGGGTTCGTACGCGCGTGCCAGCCCGTGCGGGGCCCCTTGGGGCGGGCTTGCGCGGCGCTGGACAATGGACGGTGGCCCGGAAGGATTTCGTCCGCGAAGCAGGAGGACACGCATGGCAGAGCCCGAGCGCACCGAGCGGAGGCTGCGGCCCGCGCCGCTGCTCTTCGAGCCCTCGGAAGCGGCCACGGATCCGGAGCACTTCTTCGATCTCGAATCCATCGAGGACCCGCGCGAGCTGCTGGCCCGCGCCACCGAACTGGCGCTCGCCTTCCGGGCCGCGCAGGACCGGGCGGTCGAGTACCAGGCCATGGCGGCCGCCCAGCTGGCGGACCCGCGCCGCTTCGACCGGCTGTCGGCGGCGTCCATCGGCGAGTCCGCGCAGTGGTCCGAGGACTACGCCGAGAAGATGATCGACTTCGGCGAGGGCCTGCTCAGGGGCGGCGCGGAGGACCACTGACACGGCCACCCGCACACCCGTTCTGGCATATGCGCAGCGCAAGATACCCCAGCACGCCCCACGCTGTCCGGGTTTCCCGTAACTCCGGGGAACCGGCGCGCTACGGCCGGTAGACCTTCCCCATGACCACGATGACGACGGCTACCGGCTGCCCCGCCCTCCACGGACCCGCCACCCACGTCACCCCGCAGGGCGCCGCGTGGCTCGCCTCCGCCTCGCCCTACCCGCAGAGCACCCTCACGCTGTGGCGGGACCGGCCCACCGCCCCCGCGGTGCTGCCGTGCGGTACCGCCTTCGACGTCGTCAACGTCCCCGTGGTCTTCGGGCGCCGGATGCTGGACCTGCTGTGGGCCGAGGGGCCGGGCTGCGGCCCGGTGGCCGTCCACCGCGGCCGGATGCTGCTGTTCGCGGCCCCCGGCACCGCCCAGCGGCTGCCCGCCCTGCTCGACTGGGAGGAGTGGGGGGAGGCCCACGGCGCGGAGCCCCACGGCGCGGCCACAGAGTCCCAGGGCGCGACCGCGGGGCCGCTGCCCGCCCCGCTGTGCCACGGCCGCGGCGACGCCGTGACCGTACCGGCGCTGACCCCCGCCCCCGGGGACGCGCCGGGCCATTCGCGCTGGCTGGTGGCCCCGGACTCCCGGCTGCCGTGGCTGCCGGGGCCGGAGGCCCTGCTGTGGGCCTGCGTCCGGGCCGCCCGCGGCGGCGCCGGCCCCGCCGTCCGCGCCGGCGCACCGGACCTGCGGATATCGATTTTTCCTTCGGCCGATCCGGATGCTAATGTCTACGACGTCAGCAAGCGCCGCTAGCTCAGTTGGTTAGAGCAGCTGACTCTTAATCAGCGGGTCCGGGGTTCGAGTCCCTGGCGGCGCACAGACGGAGAAAGGCCCCTCACGCGAGTGGGGGGCCTTTTTCGTGCGTTCCCGGTACGGCGCGGCCCCTAGCTGGTGAT
The DNA here is from genome assembly GCF_036346295.1 of Streptomyces sp. NBC_00536. Taxonomy (NCBI): domain Bacteria; kingdom Bacillati; phylum Actinomycetota; class Actinomycetes; order Kitasatosporales; family Streptomycetaceae; genus Streptomyces; species Streptomyces sp. NBC_00536. Next base: position 3,070,896 of record NZ_CP107819.1, read on the forward strand.
CTTCACCGTGTACGCGCCGGACTGGGTGCGGTCGGCCACCTCGATGGTGATCCGCTCCCCCGGCACGGTGAAGGTCTCCCCGACCTCCAGCGGCGCGTCCGCGAGCGGCGGGTAGACCGAGCGCCCCCAGCAGGCGTCGGTGTCGGGGTGCCCGTCCAGCACCTCGATCGGACCACCGCCGGACGCGGGCTCGTTGCGCACCCGGTAGACGAGCACGCCCTCGGTGCAGGTGTCCCGGTCGTTGCCCGCCGAGCCCCGGGCCTCGATGGCGATCGCGGTGCCGGGGCCCGTACGGACGACCGCGAGCCGGGTCCCGACCGATCCGCCGCGCTCCGGGGCCTGGCCCAGCGGCTGGAGGGTGTGCAGCGAGGTGCCGCCGCGCACGCAGTCCACCTGGCCGGGGCCGAGCCAGCCGAGCTTCCACTTGTGCCAGGCGAACAGGTCCGGGGACATCCCGAACTGGCTGCCCATCACGTCCCAGTCGCCGACGTAGGTGTCCCAGTCCCCCTTGCCGTCGGTGGGCCGGTGGTAGAGGTCGGGCAGGTCGAAGACGTGCCCGGTCTCGTGCGCCAGCACGTTGCGGTCCGGGGGGTGCTTCTCGAAGACGGTGACGATCCGCCGCAGATCGGTGCCGTCGGCGCGGATGGGCCGGTCGAAGTTGACGACCTTGGTGGCGTCGGAGTCCACCCCGGGTGCGTCCGGGTCGGCGACGAAGTACACGATGTCGTACTTGCTGAAGTCGACCGCGGGATCGGCGGTGGCGACCGCGTCGCGCAGGTAAGCCGCCCGCGCCTCGGGGGCCCAGTCGCGCTGTATCCCGTAGGCCGTGGACGGCTTGGGCATCCGCATCCACTGCCGCTGGGGGTGCGGGACCAGCCGGAAGCGGCCGTACGAGGCCCGCTCGAAGAAGTCGCTGGTGGCCGGGAAGTAATCCCCGGTCAGCTGCTCGGGGGTGGTCTGGGGCTGGGAGTCCGGGAAGGACAGGAAGACCATCAGGGCGTTGAGGGAACGTTCCGGCTTGGGGTAGGCGCCGTTCCAGGTGTCCAGGCCCAGCGAGTGGTGCGCCTGCGTCCGGGTCAGCGCGCACGGCCCGGCCCCGGAATCGGCCACCGCCGGACCCGCGACCAGCGAGATCGCGGCGATGGCCGCGAGGGAGGTGAGGGCGGCCGCGGCACTGCGCACGCGGTAGCGCTCCACTCCCCCGGGTGTCTGCTGTCGCGGCACATCGACCTCCGGTGGTGGATTTCGTAACATCCCACCCACCTTGCGGCGATTGTCTTACTAATGTCCTGTTCCGGTGCCCCACACGAGTGAGCGATCCGGCATCCCGGTGACTCCACTGCTTTACGCGCATATCCACCTGCGCCTACAGAACGTCACGACCGATCAGCCGAGGTCAGGGGCGGACTCCGCATGCTCACAGCCGCGCAGAAACGATCGGGCGGAGCGGGGCCGACGAACCGTCAGCACAGCGAACCGGCGGCCTCCGCACGGCGCCGCCGCTGGATAGGGCCTCCCGGCAGCCTCTATGATCGGCACACTTTCCTGCACGGACACCACGAGCACTGCGGGAGCGAACGGTGAGCGGAACCTCAGAAGGAACCGGTTCGGCGGCCGACAGCATCCACCCGGCCACTACGGAACGTCACCCGGCCGTTCCGGCCGCGTCGGCCGCGCCCTCGGGCGGCTCCGGCCGGTCCACGGCGGTCCGGACGGCGACGGTCCGGCCCCCGTCCGGCCGGGACGGGTCCGAACTGTCCGGGCTGTCCGAACTGCGCGACTACCGGGCCGCGTTCAACGCGGCCCACCTCGCCATGGCCGTCGTCGACCGGGACGGCTTCGTCGTCGCCGCCAACGCGGCCCTCGCCGGGCTGCTGGGCGCCGAGCCGCACGCCCTCGACGGGCAGAGCGCGGCCGATCTGGTGGACCTGGCCGCCGAGGCCCGCACCTGGCAGGCCTACCGCGAGGTGCTGCGCGGGCGCCAGGCCAGGCTGCGCTGCACCCGGCGGCTCAAGCACCCCGACGGGCACTCGCTGTGGACGGAGATCACGCTGGGGCCGGTGCCCGGAACCGGTGACGTCCTGCTGTCGGTCGCGGACATCAGCGACCGGCGCGATCTGCAGGCCCGGCTGCGGCACCTGCAGATGCACGACCCGGTCACCCGGCTGCCCAACCGGGCACTGTTCTTCGAGCGGTTGTCGGCCGCCCTGGAGACCCCGTCCTACGAGCGGGGCGGGACCGGCCGGATCGGCCTGTGCTACCTCGACCTCGACGGGTTCAAGGCGGTCAACGACACCCTGGGCCACCGGGTGGGCGACCGGCTGCTGACCGCCGTCGCGGCCCGGCTCACCCAGTGCGCGGACCAGTCCGGGTACGGGCGTACGGGCGGCCACCTGGTCGCGCGGCTCGGCGGCGACGAGTTCGCCCTGCTCGTGGAGGACTCCACCGGCACCGAGCAGCTCGCGGATCTGGCCCGGTCCGCGCTGGCCGCCGTACAGGAGCCCTTCGACCTGGCCGGGCAGCGGCTGTCGGTGTCGGCGTCCATCGGCGTGGTGGAGCGCGTGACGGCCGGGACCTCGGCGACGGCGCTCATGCAGGCCGCCGACACCACGCTGTACTGGGCGAAGGAGGACGGCAAGGCCCGCTGGACCCTCTTCGACCCGGAGCGCAACGCCCACCGGATGACCCGCCAGGCGCTGTCCTCGACGCTGCGGCCGGCCGTGGAGCGGGACGAGTTCGTGCTGGAGTACCAGCCGTTGGTGGACCTGGAGAGCGGGGTGGTGCGGGGCGTGGAGGCCCTGGTGCGGTGGAACCACCCGCAGTTCGGGACGCTCACGCCGAATCGGTTCATCGGGATCGCCGAAGAGGACGGCTCCATCGTCCAGTTGGGGCAGTGGGTGCTGCGGACCGCCTGCCGCCAGGCGCGCCGCTGGCAGATCGAACACCCCAGTGACGCACCGGTCTTCGTCTCCGTGAACGTCGCGGTGCGCCAGGTGTGGGACTCGGACCTGGTGGGCGACGTGGCGGAGATCCTGGCGGAGACCGGGCTCGCGCCGCAGCTGCTCCAGCTGGAGCTGACGGAGTCGGCCGTGATGGGCTCGGCGGGACGGCCGCTCCAGGCCCTCCAGGCGCTCAGTGACATGGGGGTGCGGATCGCCATCGACGACTTCGGCACCGGCTATTCGAACCTGGCCTACCTGTCCCGGCTGCCCGTCTCGGTGCTGAAGCTGGACGGCTCCTTCGTGCGCGGCTTCCGCTACGAGGAGGGCTCCCACCCGAACCCGGCCGACGAGACCATCGTGGAGGCGCTGGTGCAGCTCGCGCACCGGCTGGGCCTGACGGTGACCGCCGAGTGCGTGGAGACCGCGGGCCAGGCGGCCCGGCTGCGCCGGGTGGGCTGTGACACCGGCCAGGGCTGGCTGTACTCGCGTGCGGTGGCCCCGGAGCGGATCGCCGAAATGATCAGCGCCCGCCCGGAGAACCTGGCCCGGTAGCGTGCGTCGCGGAACCACCGCCGCCCCCGCCCCTGGAGAGGGCGGGGGCGGCGCTCGCTCGGCGCGGGGTGGGGGGATCAGCAGGCGCCGAGGTCCTTCCAGACACCCCACTCGCCGGTGGTGCCGGGCACCTCGTTCTGCGTCCACCACTGGGCCTGCCACTTGTGGCCGCCGTAGGAGACCTGGCTGCCGCCGGTGTAGATGCTGCCCGCGACGTAGGCCGCGACGCCGCCGCAGCCCGCGGGCGGGGTGGTGGGAGGCGTGGTCGGCGGGGTGGTCGGGGGCGTGGTCGGCGGGGTCGTGGGAGGCGTCGTCGGCGGGGTGGTCGGCGGCTGGGTGGTGCCGCCGAGGGCGTCCGAGATCTGGTTCAGCAGCGTGGTCTTGTCGTCCAGGCCGAGCAGGGAGTACATCATCGCGCCGGCCAGGCCGCGCTGCTTGCCGTAGTCGACCCGGGCCTGGATGGACTTCTGGTTCAGGCCGGTGAAGAACTCGCCGTCCTTGTAGAAGTACGAGGCCTTGGCCTGGTCGTCCCAGAAGGTGGTGGCGGGGTTGTCGACGATCCCGCCGAGTTCCTTGTAGTTGGCGATGCCCGCCTGCTGGCTGGTGGGCCGGGCGGCCGAGGGGCCGGTCGCGGTCTGGGCGAGGCCGTTGGTGGTGCCGGCCGGAACGCCCTTCCAGCCGCGGTAGTAGAACTCGTAGCCCAGGGTCAGCTTGTTGGCGGGGAAGCCGCCCGCGATGCCGTAGGCCGCGTTGCCGTCGAGCCAGGAGTCGATGGCGTTCTTGATGCCGTACTTCTGGGTGCCGGGCGCGATCGGGTCGGTCGGGTCGGCGGCCGAGTTCAGCAGCGGGGACTGGTGGTAGGTGGGCCCGTCGCCGTCCCAGGCGCCGTGCATGTCGTAGGTCATGATGTTCGCGTAGTCGAGGTACGCGCCGATCTTGTCCGTCTCGATGTACTTGATCTTGTCCTGGCCCGCCGGGAGGGCCGAGGTCAGCAGGTACTTCTTGCCGCCGTTGGCCGCGCCGTAGGCGTCGAGCTGCTCGCGGAACTCCTTGAGCAGCAGCGTGTAGTTGGCCTTGTCCTCGGGGCCCGTGTGGTTGCCCAGGTGGCCGCCGGTGGAGCCGGGGTACTCCCAGTCGATGTCGATGCCGTCGAAGATCCCGGCCGCGCTGCCCGCGCCGCCGAAGCCGCCGTCGACCGGCAGGTTGCCCTTGATGTACTGGTCGATGCAGGAGGAGACGAACTTCTTCCGGCTGGCGTCGGTGAGCGCCGCGTCGTGGAAGTACTTGGAGTAGGTCCAGCCGCCGATCGATATGTTGATCTTGAGGTGCGGGTACTTCGCCTTCAGCTGCTTGAACTGGTTCATCACGCCCACGATGGGCTGGTCCCACTTGTCCGCGACGCCGCTGACGCTGTCGGCGGCGCTGAAGGACTTCTGGTAGTCGGCGTAGGAGTCCCCCGCGCCGTCACCGGCGCCGGCGTTGTTGTCGTCGCCCGCCGCCTTGTTGGCCTCGAAACAGGTGAGGTTCGTGGGGTGGATGTTGCCGAACGAGTAATTGAGGACGTCCAGCTTGCTCGCGATCCCCCGGGTGTCCAGCTGCTTCGGGTAGAAGGCGTTCCCGTACACGCTCCACTGGTCGTAGTAGGCGATCTTGACACCGCCACCGGCCGTCGCGGCGGTGGTCGTGGAGTCCGCGGCCTGCGCGGCGGCGAGGCCCGCGAAGGTGGCGAGCACCCCGGCGGCGAGGGCGGCCGTGGTGGCCGCCGCTACGAGGGGTTTACGGATGTGCATGGGGGGCCTCCGGAGGCGGGGGGAGGGCAGAACGCTGCGGGTGAGAGAAGTGATAGCGATCACCTCGACTCCGAGTCAATGGTTTGGACCAAACAAGGACTAGACCACTCGGACGACAAACACCCTCGTCAGAGACCTGACCGCACAACAGAAACCGCCCGTCACCCCGGTGACGAGCGGTTTAAGGCCCCCTTGAGCCATCTCTGTGCAAGGTTTTGGCAACAAACCAGCCGAACCCCGTTTCTGCCCACTCAGGCAGGTCCGGCGCCCTCCACGGGCATCCCGTACGCATCTGCGACGAGCCCGTACGAGCGCAGCCGGGCGGCGCCGCTGTGCCCGGTCGCGGTCAGCATCAGCTCGTCCGCGCCCGTCCGCTTCACCAGGGCGTCCAGCCCGTCGCGCACCGCGCCGGGGGTCCCGTACACGACGTTCGCGAGCCAGCTGTCGACGAACTCCCGCTCCAGGGAGCTGAAGGAGTACGCCGCCGCCTCCTGCGGCGTCGGCACCAGCCCCGGCCGGCCGCTGCGCAGCCGCAGCATCGACAGCGCCCCGGTGAGCACCTGCGCCCGGGCGGCCTCCTCGGTGTCGGCGGCGAGCGCCGACACCCCGATCAGCGCGTACGGCTCGGCGAGCACCGCCGAGGGACGGAAGCTCTGCCGGTACAGCTCCAGCGCGGGGATCGTGCCCGCCGCCGAGAAGTGGTGGGCGTAGGCGAAGGGCAGACCGAGCTGTCCGGCGAGGGCCGCGCTGAAACCGGAGGAGCCCAGCAGCCACAGCGGCGGCCGCGCGGCCGGGCCCTGCACCGGACCGGGTACGGCGTGCACCCGGGCGTAGGGGTGCCCGTCGGGGAAGTCGTCGTCGAGGAAGCGGGTCAGCTCCGCGAGCTGGCGCGGGAAGTCCTCGGCGCCTTCGTCGAGCCGGCCGCCGCCGCGCAGTGCCGTGGCGGTGCGCCCGTCGGTGCCGGGCGCGCGGCCGAGGCCCAGGTCGATCCGCCCCGGCGCGAGCGCCTCCAGGGTGCCGAACTGCTCGGCGATCGCGAGCGGCGCGTGGTTGGGGAGCATGACCCCGCCGGAGCCGAGCCGGATCCGGGAGGTGTGGGCGGCCAGGTGCGCCAGGATCACGGCCGGGGAGGAGCTGGCGACCCCGGGCATGGAGTGGTGTTCGGCCACCCAGTGGCGGTGGTAGCCGCGCGCTTCGGCGAGTCTCGCGATGTCCACGCTGGTCCGCAGGGAGGCGTGGGCCGTACTGCCCGCGCCGACGGTGACCAGGTCCAGTACGGACAGCGGTACCGGCGCCGAGCCGCGGACGGTTCCGTGGATCGCGTCCGCCGCGTCCACCACGTCCCCCGTGTCTGCCATCTTCGCTCCTCTGTCGTCCGTCGTGATCCACCTGTGATGTGGACGTACGAAGGGATCGAACAGCGCCCGCGCCCAGGGCATTCCCGGCACACCGGGGCACGGCGCGGACACGGTGCATGACCTTGGCATATGCCAACGGAGTAGCCACTGGCCGAAGGGCATGATTGAGCCATCAATCTCTTCAACAGGCGCTCCGCGTGGGCCTCTTGGTGGCTATCGTGTGAGAGCAAGCGGTAACAACCTGCTAGGGGGAAACCGTGGCGCTGAAGCCCGAGCCGACCGCGCCGTTCCACTCGGTGCAGTACGCCCTGCGCGTACTCGAAACGATCGCACGGCACACCGGTGGTGTGACGGACGTCCAGATCGCCCGTGAGACGGGGCTGCCCGCGGCCCACCTCACTCCCATGCTCCTCATGCTGCGGCGAGAGGGGTATGTCCTGCAGGTGTCCGACGGCGCCTACGCGATAGGTGACTCGCTCGTCCTCCTGGGCTCCGGCGTCGACCGGCAGCAGGCGTTGCAGGACAAGCTCCAGGAGACCCTGGACCGCCTGCGCGACTCGGTGGGGGCGGCGGTCTACATCAGCCGGTACGTGGACGGGGAAGTCAGGATCACGCAGTTCGCGGACAGTCCCCGCACCCCCAAGGTGCACGAGTGGGTCGACTTCCGCTCCGCCGCCCACGCCAGCGCGGTCGGCAAGTGCCTGCTGACGCAGCTGGACCAGAACGGCCGCCGCGACCACCTGTCGCGCCACAAGATCGCCCGGCTGACGTCGAAGACGATCACGAACGAGCAGATCCTGTTCTCCAAGCTGGACAGCCAGCCGGCCACGGTGCCGGTGCTGGACTTGCAGGAATACGCGGTGGGCACGGTGTGCGCGGCGGTTCCGATCACCGCGGGATCGGCCGTGGGCTGCCTGGCCCTGTCGATGCCGGTGGAACACGCGCACCGGCTGCGGGCCGCGGCGGACGCCCTGAACCGCAAGGCCGCGCCGCTGCTGCTGTCGCTCACGCTGTAGCGAGGGGGATGTGCGCAGGAAAGTCGGAAAGCACTTCGGGCGGTTCCCGGTGAACCGGAAACCGCCCGAAGCAGAGGTGCGCCGCCAGGGACTCGAACCCCGGACCCGCTGATTAAGAGTCAGCTGCTCTAACCAACTGAGCTAGCGGCGCCTCACGAGAGAAAATATTACCCGGTCCCCGGGGGTGCTCGCGACCACCTTCTTCCTGACCGCCGTCCGCCCTCCGTCCACCCTCCCTCAGCGGTCCAGCAGGTCCGCCCGGGACTGGGCCGTATACGACTCCAGGAGGGCGGACACGTCCGCCGGAGTCAGCGGGCGGTAGCCCGCGGCGGTAGCCGGGCGCCACCAGACCGGGTCCGGGGTGAGGAATCCCGCCCGTCGCAGGCCCACCCGATGCACCTTGTTCGTCGCCGTCACGGGCATGGCCGAAACCACCCGTATGTAGCGCGGCGCCATCTTCGTGCCCAGGTCCGGCTGCGCGGCGAGGAACGCCGCGAACGCCGCCGGATCGAAGACCGCCCCCGGCCGCAGCGCGAGGGCCGCCATCACCTGGTCCCCGGCCACCTCGTCCGGCACCGCGTAGACCGCGACCGCCGCCGCGGCCTCCCACCGGGCCAGGATGTTCTCGATCATCGCGGCGGCCAGGTTCTCGCTGTCGACCCGCAGCCGGTCGTCCGTGCGCCCCGCGAAGTAGAGGAAGCCCGCCGCGTCGCGGAAGAAGAGGTCCCCCGTCCAGTACCAGCCGTCCCGGGTACGGGCGGCTTCCGCGTCCGGGTTGCGCCAGTACCCCTCGAAGAGGCTGCGCCCCCGGTTGACCAGTTCCCCGATGGCCTCGGCGCCGTTCGTCAGCCGCCCGCCGGCGCCGAAGACCGCGGGCGGGCACTCGGTGCCCGTCTCCGGGTCGATGACGGCCAGGTCGTCCCCGGAACCGGCCCGGCCCAGGGCGCCCGCCGGGGTGTCCGGGGTGCGCTGCACGGAGGCGCCGCCCTCGGTGGCGCCGTAGCCCTCGACGAGGCGGACCCCGAACCGCTCGGCGAAGCGGGCCGCGTCCACCGCCCCGGCCTCGGTGCCGAAGCCGAGCCGCAGCGGATGGTCCCGGTCGTCGGGGCGCGGCTCGGTGGCCAGGAGGTACTGGACGGCCCTCCCGACATAGGTGAAGTACGTCGCCCCGTACGCCCGTACGTCGTCCAGGAACGCGGAGGCCGAGAAGCGGCGGCTCAGCGCCACCGAGGCGCCGCCCGCCAGGGCCGGGAGCCAGTCGGCGATGACGGCGTTGCCGTGGAACATCGGCATGCAGATGTAGTGGACGTCCTCCGGGGTGACCGAGAACTGGCGCACCAGGGCCGCCCCGGCGGCGGCGAGCCGTCCCTGGGTGCAGATCGCGGCCTTGGGGGCGCCGGTGGAGCCGGAGGTGAAGTAGAGGAGCAGCCGGTCGCCGGGGCCGGGACCGGCGGGGCGCAGCGTGGCGTCACCCGGCTTCGCGCCCGCGTAGGGGGCGAGCAGGGCGGCGTACGCGCCGTCGTCGTCGGTCACCAGGATCCGTACGCCGGGCAGGTCCAGCCCGGCGAGGAGCGGCAGGTGGGCGCGCTCGGTGACCAGGATCCGGCAGTCGGTGTGCAGGATGTCGCGGGCCAGCTCGGGGCCGCGCCGGGTGGGGTTGATCCCGGCGACGGCGGCCCCGGCCAGGGCCGCCGCGCCGAGCCAGAACGGGAACTCGGGCGTGTTGTCGAGCAGCACCCCCACGTGCGGCGGCGCGCCCGGGGGCAGCAGGTCGACGAGCAGCGCGGCGCGCGCGGCGCTCTCCTGGACCGTCCGGTGGTGGCTGAGGACGGTGTCGCCGTACCTCAGCCCGGGCCGGTGGTCGCCCCAGGGGCGCGCCACGAGTTCCGCGACGGTGCCGGGTGTCGCTGTCGGCGTCGTCGCCGGTGTCGTCGTCGTCCGCATGCCGCCGGAGAATAACTGACGTTCCGTCAGAACTGAACGTCAGAGCACGAGTAGAAGGCGTTGGCGGTGTCGTTGACGGTCCACACCGCCAGGATCATGTGCCGGCCCGACTTGCCGCTCGGCAGCGTGCCGTGGTGGACGGTGGTCATGTCGGGCCGGGCGCCGTTGTAGGCGACCGTGAGGAAGGGCTGCGGGTCGAGCGAGGCCCGGGTCAGCGGCTTGGCCGGGTCCCACCCGGTCTTCGTGACGTAGTAGCGGAAGTCCGTGGTCGAGTGGTTCGCCGTGAACTGCCACCGGAAGTCGTAGGGCGCGCCACTGGTGACCTTGGTCGTCGGCCAGGTACCGCCGCGCGGGTCGTCGAGCTGCGCGAACTCGGTGTGGTTGCCGGAACATATCCGGCCGTCGGCGGGACCGGCCGCCGGGAAGCCCTTGAGGCCCTCGACGCTCTGCGGCTCCCACTGGATGGGGCCGCAGTCGGCGACGGTCTTGTTGGCGCAGAGCTTCTGGCGGCTGATGGGGGTGTCGGTGTACCCGTGGCTGCTCGCGGTGGGGGCGCTGAGCACGGAGATGCCGACGATCATGCCGAGACCGAGCGCGGCGGCGCCGGCCCGTCTGGGCATGCGGATGGGCATGCGGGTCTTACGCATGATGCTCCTTGAACGTGGGGGGAGTTCGGGGAGTTCGGTGAGCGTGCGCACGCGGGGACCGCGGACTGCGGTACCGGTGATTCGGGTAATTCAGGTCTAGACCAAGTTCCAGATTATTGACGGGAGTTGGCCATGTCCAGACCAATCGGCGAACGGGCGTCCCGCACTGTGGGCGGGCACAGGAGGCGGGCACAGGAGGCGGGCACAGGAGGCGGGCACAGGAAAGGGCGGCCGGATCCACCGGCCGCCCTTTCGTGGGTGAGGAGGAGGCGTTACTCCGGGCGGCCCGTGTAGAAGGCCACCGTCAGGTCCTTCACCAGCGCCTTGCGCTCGTAGTCGTCCAGCTCGACCAGTCCGCGGGAGGTCAGCCGGTTGACGGTGTCGTCCACCGCGTCCACCACAGAGGTCAGCACGCTGTCCCGGTGCTTCGCGTCGATCGCCGCGACCCGGCGGCGGCGCATCGCCGCCGCGACCTCCGGGGCGTACTCGATCCGGGTCGGCTGCGCCGAGTACACCTCGATGCCCACCGCCTCGGTCTCGGCCGCCAGCATCCGGGTCAGCGCGTCCCCGACCGCCTCCGCGTCGCGCAGGGTCGGGGCGTCCTCGTGGAACGCGTCGGCCGGGAGCTGCGAGAGCACCCGCGCCATGGCGGACTCCACCTGCTCGGCGAGGTAGTCGATGTGGTCCTCGACGGCCAGCGCGGCGCGGGCCGTGTCCTTGATCTGCCAGACCACCTGCACGACGACCTGGAGGGCCAGACCGCCCGAGTCCACGGCGGGCAGCGGTTCACTGCGCCAGTGCCGCAGGCGTACGTCGACACGGCGGCGCAGCAGCAGTGGGCTGACCCACAGCAGACCGGTCCGGCGGACCGTGCCGCGGTAGCGGCCGAAGAGGGTCAGCACCCAGGCGTGCCCGGTACGGCCCCGGCCGAGGCCGCCGAGGGCGAACAAGGCGACGATGCCGAGGAAGGCGAGCGGGGGCCACTGGTAGGCGCGCAGCCCCTGGTACGCGCGGGGCGTGACGCCGAAACCCTCCACCAGCGCGGCGGGCAGCGCCCCGGCCCGCCAGAGCACCGCGGCGCACCCCGCGAGGGCGAGGCCGCCGACGAGCAGGCCGACCGAGCCGGGCAGGACGGGGCCGTGGCGCTCGCGCAGCCGGTCGTCCCCGCGGGGGACGCGGCGGCCGGGGGTGGGGGGCGCCGTCTTGGGGCGCGGGCGGGGTGCGGGGCGCGTGACCCCGGGCCCCTCGCCCATCCCCTCGCCCTGGAAGGGCAGGCCCGTCGGCACCGCGGTGGCCGACTCCCCCGCTCCCGGGGCGGGGAGGTTCACCCGGGGCAGGTCCTGGGTGTCTTCCTCCATGCCCCGGGCGACGGCCTGCGCGACCACGAGCGCGACCCCGGGGCGGGGCGCCTCGCGGCGGCTCCCGGGGGCGGGCGGCCATACGCCGGGGGCGGGGGCGGGCGTCGCGGGGGCCGGGTCGAGCCCTGGCCCGGGTCCGGCCTCCGGCGGCGCCTCAAACGCCGGCGGGGCTGAATTCGCCCCTGCACCGGAGCCACCGAAAGCGGCCGGCACGGGGCGCGGGCTGCCGCCCACGGGGACCGGATCGAACCCTGACCCCGGTCCGGCCTCCGGCGGCGCCTCAAACGCCGGCGGGGCTGGATCGGGCCCTGGGCCGGTGCCGGGACCGAGCCCGGATACCGGGCCACCGAGAACGGCCATCGCGGGGCGCGGATACCCGCCCGTGGGTGCCGGACCGAGCCCTGCGGGCACGGCCTCCGGCGGCGCCTCAAACGCCGGCGGGGCTGGATTGGGCGGGGATGGGATCGGACCTGGGTCGGTGCCCGGGTCGGCTTCGGCTTCGGGGGTTGGCTCCGTCTCGATGTCGGTTACGCCGCGGGCGGCGGGGACTTCGCCTCTGGTCGGGTCGCCGGGTTCCGGGTGCGGCCAGGGGGCGGTGGTCGTCGCGGGGCGGGCGCGCCCGGGGTCGGCCATGGCCGCGTGGGCGTGCCCGTGCGCCTCCGGCGCGGAGGCTCCGGTGAGGACCTCGGGCTCGCTCGCGAAGTCGTGCCGGTACGGCTTCGCGGCCCACGCCGGACGGTGGGCATCCGCCTGCGGCGCGGCGGCGGCGGCGGAACGAACGGCCGCCTCCGCCCACGCCGGACGGTCGGCGATCCCGTCCGCCTCCGGGGTGGACGGCTCCGGGACCCGTACCGGGCGGGGGGCCTCCGGCGCGGGCGTCACCGAACCGACCGCGTACGCCGCCGGGGACCGGGGATCCGGCGCGAGCGGGTCGGCCTGGGGGGACGGCTCCGCCGGGGGGTGTGCGGCGTGGGGGGCTGCGGGGGGCATCGTCCAGCGGCCCTCGGCGCGGGGCGGGGCGGGGGGCGGGGTCGGGGGGATCCGCATCGTGCCCGTCGTGGACGTCGTACGCGTGGGGTACATCGTTTCCTCCGTCAACGTCATGCGAACAGCCGGCGCCAGGTTTCCGGGCCCGGATAGCCGTCGGCCGAGGCTCCGCGCCAGCCCTGCGCGCGCTGGAACGCCTCGACGGCGCGGCGGTCGGCCTCGCCCCACCGGGGGCCCGGGCCGGTCGTGTAGTACTTGCCGAAGCCCTTCTTCGTCAGCTGCCGCCCGAGGGCCGTGACCGCCGGGCCGGACGCGCCGGGGCGGAACGCCGCGAGCCCCGGGTACCCCGACGCCCCCGCCGACGGCGGCCCCGCCGCGCCGGTCGGGGCCGGCGGGATGTCCTTGCCCTGCTTCTGGACCAGGAGCTGCCAGGTGGCGGGCCCCGGCAGGCCGTCCGCGTCCTCGCCGGTCCACCCCTGGGCCCGCTGGAAGGCCTCGGTGGCCAGCCGGTCGGAGTCCGTCCACAGGGAGCCGGTCCCCTGGGGGTAGAACCGCGCGCCGCCGCGCGCGCTGAGCATCCGGCCGAGCCGGGCGACGTACTCGTTGTTCGCGCCCGGACCGAACTTCGCCGCCCCCGGGTAGACCACGTCGGCGTCCGGCTCGGGGGCGGGCACGGTCACCGGTGTCGCCGGAGGGACGGCGGGGAGGGTTCCTCCGGGGAGCCCGTTGAAGCGGTACGGCAGGTACTTCGTCGCGTTGTTCCAGTAGCCGTAGGGCGTGGCCTGCTTGCGCGTGTACGGGCGCGTCTGCTCGTAGGCGATGTAGTGCGTGCGGGTCTCGTCCACCCAGCCGCCGAAGAGGGTGACGTGCGAGCCCTGGTTCGGGTCGGCCGGGTTGTGGAAGAGCAGCATGTCCCCCGGCAGCAGTTCGTCCTTGGTGATCAGGGTGGCGAACTTGTCGAGGCTCCCGGTCCATTCGTTCGTCCCCAGGTTCCAGACCATGGAGACGTAGCCGGAGCAGTCCTGGCGGTAGCCGTCGGTCCAGTACAGCTCCATGCTGTACGGGACCTTCGCGTCCAGCCACAGCTTGGCCCGGTTGATGATCGTCGCGCGGTCGATCTGGCGCCGTACGGCCGGCGGCCCGGCCGGGGGCGTGCGCGAGGGGCCGTGCAGCGGGGCCCGGCCGCCCTGGGGGCTGCCGGGCGTGAGCGGCCCCGGTACGGGCTCGGGGTTGGCGACCGCCACCGCGGTGCCACCGCCCCCGCCGAGCACCACGCCCGCGGCGGTGGCCAGTACCAGCGCGCGCCGGGCTCCGCGCGCGGCCGGGTGTCCGCCGTCCCGCAGCGGTATGGCCCGGGCGCGGGCCAGGGCGCGGCGGTGCTGGGCGCAGCCCGGGCACGCGCAGTCGTACCCGGGGTCGTACTCCTCGAAGAGCGGCATCGTCATCGGCGTCGGCGGTTGCGTCGGCATCTGCGTCGGAGACTGCGTCGTCATGCGGTTCCGTCCACTCCCCTGTTCGTCCACTGGGCGGCCGGGGACGTATCTGGCGGGGCATCAGGTACGGCGCGGCCAGAACACATCGTGCACGATAAACACCCCAAACATGGGCTAATCGGACAAGGCGGGCGTGTGTTGTCACGAGCACCGTCACGTGTGGGGTAAAGTTCTCTTTGTCGAAACAAGCGCCGCTAGCTCAGTTGGTTAGAGCAGCTGACTCTTAATCAGCGGGTCCGGGGTTCGAGTCCCTGGCGGCGCACAGACACGAAGAAGCCCCTCGCTCACGCGGGGGGCTTCTTCGCTGTGTCCTGCCCGTGTCATCCGCTCGCCGTGGTGGACGGATGCGACGACGGTGACGGCGAGGTCGCGCCGGCCGGCTCCGGTTTCACGATGGCCGTCAGGTACGCCGACACCACCACGTTCGCCGAGTACCGCTTCGCCGCCTTGTCGTACGAACCCCCGCAGGTCACCAGCCGCAGTTCCGCCCGGCCCGGCACCTTCGGCCCGTAGGCCTTGTGCGGGTCGAAGGAGGCCCGCTCGTGGACCTGGATGTCGTCGATGGTGAACTCGGCGGCCATCCCGTCCGCGCGCAGCACCCGCACCTTGCCGCCCGGCTGGGCCGAGCTGAGCCCGTAGAACACGGCCGGCTTGGACTCGGTGTCCACGTGGCCGACCAGCAGCGCGGCGCCCGCGGCGCCCGGCTGGACGCCGCCCGACCACCAGCCCACCGTGCCCGGCTGGTCGTAGGGCGGCGGTGTGATCGCCCCCTCGGCGTCCAGGCTCCGGGTGATCACCGGGGCCTGGATGCCTATGGAGGGCACGTCGACGCGCTGCGGCGGACCGGGCGTGGCGGGCGCCGGGAGCGGGGCGTGCGCGGCGGGCAGGCCGGGGGCGGCCATCAGTCCCGGCTGGGCGTACGGACCCCCGGGGACCCCGGTGATCTCGCGGCCCCACAGCCACAGGCCCAGCACCAGGACCGTCCAGGCGGCGGCGGTCAGCAGCCGCCCGCCGCCGGAGGCCTTCGGCTCCGCCGTCACCGCGGCGCCCTCACTCGCCGCTGCGGCGGCGGCGCAGGGCCAGCGCGCGGCCCGCGACCGCGAGGGTCGCCGCGGCGGCCAGCACCGCGCCGATCACGGTGTGCGGCAGGCCGGGGCCACCCGTGTCGTGGTCCTTCTTGGCGGTGGTGGCGTTCGCGGGGGGCGCGGCGGCCAGTTCGGCCGCCATCGCGCCGCCGCCCGCGTGGACCGGCCAGATCGGGGTGGCGTGGTGCGAGGGGTGGTGCTCGACTTCGAGGGAGCCGCGCACCTCCCGGTCGTCCCGGTCGTCGCAGCGGACGCGGATCTCGTGGCGGCCGGACCAGGCGTCCGAGCGGATGTGGGCATCGCCCCAGAGTTCGCGGCTGCCGCCGCCGTGACCCCGGCCGAGCCGGATCTCGGAGACGAAGGCCGAGGACGTGGCGGACGCCCGGTCGCCGTCGCAGCCGCGGACGCGCAGTTTGACCTGCGCTCCCGGGTGGGCGGGGTCGGGATCGGCCGAGACGCCGCCGCGGTCGTCCCCGTTGGCGAGGGCGACGGGGGCGGTCACGGTGGTCACGGCGGAGAGTGCCGTCAGGGCGACGGCCACCCCGGCGACACGGAGAGCGATCAGATCACTGCGCATGGTGAACCTCCTCATCAAGGAGGTTCACGCGCGGCGCGCCGCTCCGCATCCGGAGCGGCGCGCTCTTGGCCCGTACGTGTCAGACCTACGTCCGACAGCCCTGCGGACCAGTGGACCAGCGGACTCAGACGAGGTCGACCAGGTCCGCGATCGAGGGGACCGTCTTGGTGGGGCGGTACGGGAACTTCTCGGTGTCCGCCTCGGAGGTCAGGCCGGTCAGCACGAGGAACGTCTGCATCCCCGCCTCCAGCCCCGCCAGTACGTCGGTGTCCATCCGGTCGCCGATCATCGCGCTGGTCTCGGAGTGCGCGCCGATGGCGTTCAGGCCGGTGCGCATCATCAGCGGGTTCGGCTTGCCCGCGAAGTACGGCTTCTTGCCCGTGGCCTTGGTGATCAGCGCGGCGACGGCGCCGGTGGCGGGCAGCGGGCCCTCGGCGGAGGGGCCGGTCTCGTCCGGGTTGGTGCAGATGAAGCGGGCGCCCGCGTTGATCAGGCGGACGGCCTTGGTCATGGCCTCGAAGCTGTACGTCCGGGTCTCGCCCAGCACCACGTAGTCCGGCTCGTGGTCGGTCAGGATGTAACCGATGTCGTGCAGGGCGGTGGTGAGCCCGGCCTCGCCGATGACGTACGCCGTGCCGCCGGGGCGCTGGTCGTCGAGGAACTTCGCGGTGGCCAGGGCCGAGGTCCAGATGTTCTCGACGGGGACGTCGAGGCCCATTCGCTGGAGGCGGGCCTGGAGGTCGCGCGGGGTGTAGATGGAGTTGTTGGTCAGGACCAGGAAGGGCTTGCCCGACTCGCGCAGCCGCTTGATGAAGGCATCGGCGCCGGGGATCGGAATGCCCTCGTGGATGAGGACCCCGTCCATGTCGGTGAGCCAGGATTCGATCGGCTTGCGCTCTGCCACTGGACTGTTCTCCGCTCTCGCCGGCCCCCGCTCGCGCCGGGCCGCTGACCTCTGACCTCTGGTCTCTACCACCCTACGCGGGCCGGGCCGCGGACGCGTGAGGCGTCCACGACCCGGCCAGAGGCCAACCGATGGCTCAGCCGAGGGCTCAGCCGAGGGTCACGTTGTCGACGGTCCAGTACCAGTTGTTGGTGCCGCTGTAGCGGAAGCGGACCTGGACGTCGGTGGCGCCCGCCGGGACCTGGAGGGAGATGGCCTCGCTCTTGGCGACGGCGTCCGCGGTGTAGTTCTTGACCACGGCCGGGGCGCCGCCGTTGTAGGAGACGAGGACTTGGGCGCTCTGCCCGGCCTCGTGGCGGTAGTGCGTCTGGAAGGCGAGGGTCTTCGTGGTGCCGCCGGTCACCGCCCACTTGGGGGTGATGAGGGTGGAGTCGAAGGTGCCGGTGTGGCTCTTGTCGTCCCACTCGTCGGAGTCGGCGACGGCGAAGACGTCACGCGAGCGGACGTTCAGCTCGCGCCACTGGTCGCGCTGGGACTGGCTCCAGAACTCGTCGGTGGTGAAGGCCCATCCGGCCCATTCGGTGACACCGCCCGTGCCCATCTTGGAGTTGTCCACGGACCAGCCCGCGGGCGGGGTGTGCGTGAAGCCCTTCACTCCGGCCGGGATGCCCGTCTCGTCCACGCGGGCCTGCAGGGCGGGGCGCAGGGTGTCGAAGGGGTCGCTGTCGGGGGCGTTCAGCGGTACGCCGTCCAGTCCGGCGGTGGAGACGCCGACCTGCTGGAGCGCGGTGGCCGCGACGTCGACGAGGCGTACGTCGCTGCGGACCGAACCGGCGGGAATGCCCGCGCCCTTGGCGATGACGAAGGTGCCGCGCTCCTGGATGGTGGAGCCGCCGTGGCCGCCCGCGTCGGTGTGCCCGTGGTCGGTGGTGACCAGGATCTTCCAGTTCTCCTGGCCGTACGTCGGGCGGGCCTGGACGGCGGTGAGGAGCTGGCCGATGAGCTTGTCGACGCGGCCGATGGTGTCCAGGTACTCCTGGCTGGCGGCGCCGGCGGCGTGGCCCGCGTGGTCGATCTCGCCGAAGTAGACGAAGGCGGCGTCCGGGTTCTGGTCGCGCAGTTCGGCGGAGGCCGCGGCGGCGATCTTCGGGTCCTCGCTGCCGTAGCCGTCGCGGTCGCCCTTGAGGGAGAGGCGCTTGTCCACCTTGGCCGAGAAGATCGGGCCGTTCTGGTCGGTGGAGGTGATGGGCTCCCAGTCGGCGGCCGCGTAGGTGTTGAGCGCCGGGTTGGCGTTCTCGGCGCGGGTGAGGAAGTCCGGGTAGGCCGTGTAGTTCTTGCCGGTGAAGGAGTTGTCCTTCACGCCGTGCTTGTCGGGCCAGACGCCGGTGGCGATGGTGGACCAGCCGGGGCCGGAGGAGGTGGCGGCCATCGGGTTCGCGTACAGGGTGCTGCGTGCGGTCAGACCCTGGGCCATCAGGCCGTTGAGGTTGGGGGCGTCGGCGACCTTGACGCGGTCGAGGACGGTGCCGTCGATCCCGATGACCAGGACCTTGTTGACGGTGGCCGCCGGGGCTGCGGCGGCAGCCGGGGCCGCCGGTGCGGTCTGGGCGGCGGCGGCGAGCAGGGCCGCGGCGGTGGCCGCCACGGCGAGGGCGCGTCCGGGCAGGACAGGGGACACGTACTCCTCCAGGGAGTAAGCGAAGGGGAGGGAACGGGGGTTGGCGCGTGTTCCTCTGCGGGTCTGATCCAGAGTTATGGACCAGACCCGTTATGCAAACGTCACTCTTCCGGGGGAGGGTGACGGGGACATGACCGA
The DNA here is from genome assembly GCF_036346295.1 of Streptomyces sp. NBC_00536. Classification (NCBI taxonomy): domain Bacteria; kingdom Bacillati; phylum Actinomycetota; class Actinomycetes; order Kitasatosporales; family Streptomycetaceae; genus Streptomyces; species Streptomyces sp. NBC_00536. The sequence continues at coordinate 3,089,365 of NZ_CP107819.1, forward strand.
CCGGCTTCCGGTCAGCTGCCAGTGGCCGACTTCCACGCGTCCACGTACGCGGACAGGTTCTTGTCGATGTCGGCCCAGTCCGGCTCGAAGACCTCGACACCGGTCATGACCTTGGTCAGTTCGACCGCGTTGGCATCGGTCGGCTTGACGTCGGCGCGGGCCGGGAAGCCGCCGCCGACCTCGCTGACCAGCTTCTGGGCGTCCTCGGTGAGGAGGTAGTCGAGGAGCTTCTTGCCGTTCTCGCTGTGCGGGCCCTTGGCCATCAGCCCGGCCGCGTAGGGCAGCGCGAAGGTGGTGGGCTTGCCGCCGTCCTTGGCCGGGAACCAGATGCCCAGGTTCGGCATGGACTTGGACTGGGCGAAGTTCATCTGGACGTCGCCGTTGGCGACGAGGATCTCGCCCTTGTCGGTCTTCGGCGCGAGCTTGCTGGTGGAGGAGGACGGGCCGACGTTGTTGGCCTGGAGCTTCTTCAGGTACTCCATCGCCGGCTCCTTGCCGCCGAAGTCGTGCATCGCCTTGATGAGCACGGCGGTGCCGTCGCCCGCGACGCCCGGGGTGGAGTACTGGAGCTTGCCCTTGAACTTGCCATCCAGCAGCTGCTCCCAGGTCTTGGGGGCCTCGGTCAGCTCCTTCTTGTTGTAGACGAAGCCGAAGTAGTTGTTGACGACCGAGGTCCACTTGCCGTCGGCGGCCTTGTTCGCGCCGTTGACCTGCTCGGAGCCCTGCGGCTTGTACGACTGGAGCAGCCCCTTGCCGTCGGCCTGCTGGATGAACGGCGGCAGGGTGACCAGGACGTCGGCCTGCGTGTTGGACTGCTCGCGGACGGCGCGCTGCACCATCTCGCCGGAGCCGCCCTCGACGTACTTCACGGTGATGCCGGTCTTCTTGGTGAAGTCGGCGAAGACCTTGTCGTACCAGCCGTCGCCCTTCTCGCCCTTGAGGCCGTCGGCGCTGTAGACGGTGACGACCTTCTCGCCGCCGCCCTGGGAGTCGGCGGCGGAGGAGGAACCGCCGCAGGCGGTGAGGGTGGCGCCGACCGCGAGGCAGCCGGTGACGGCGACGAGCGGGCGCAGCAGGCTGTGGGGCATGCGGGACACGCGGGACATGGGGTTTCCTTCGGGATTCGGTGTGTGGTGTGCGCGATGTGGTGCGCGATGTGGTCTTCGGTGTGCGGTGGAAGTGCCGCTCAGCGGTACGAGGCCCTGGTGCGGATGCGGCCGACGGCCAGGAGCACCAGCAGGGTGGCGGCCATCAGGACCACGGCGACGGCGGAGCCGCTGAAGAGCGAACCGCGGTCGGTGGCGGTGAAGATCCGGACGGGCAGGGGCATCCAGTCCGGCGGGTAGAGCATCATCGTGGCGCTCAGCTCGCCCATGGACAGGGCGAAGCAGAGCCCGGCGGCCGCGGTGAGGGAGGGCAGCAGCAGGGGCAGCCTGACCCGCCACAGCACGTACGAGGGGCGGGCGCCGAGGCTGGCCGCCGCCTGCTCGTAGGCCGGATCCAGACGTACCATCGCGGCCGAAACCGACTGGTAGGCGAACGCCGTGACAAGAATCGCGTGCGCCAGGATGACGATGCCGCTCGTGCCGTTGAGCAGCACCGGCGGACGGCTGAAGGCCACGAGTACGGCGAGGCCCACGACCACCGACGGCACGGCGACCGGCAGCACGAACAGGGCGTCCAGGGACCGCTTCCCGCGCTTCTTCAGCCCGGCGGCGGCCAGCGCCGCCCAGGTGCCGACGGTCAGCGCGAGCAGGCTGGCGGCCAGCGCGGTGACCAGGCTGGTGGTGAGGGCCTGGAGGGATTCGCCCCGGACCGCGGCGGCGTAGTTCTGGGTGGTCGGGCCGGAGGGGAAGGCGCCGGACCAGTGCGTGGCGAAGGAGGCCGCCACCACCACGAGCAGGGGCAGCGCGAACAGCGGCAGGAAGAGGAGGCCGAAGCCGGCCCAGGCGGCCCAGCGGCCGGACTTGCTATGCACCAGCACGCTTGCTCACCACCCGGTAGAGGCCGAAGAGGCCGACGGAGATCGCGATGTTGACGACGGCGACCACGCAGGCGGCCGGGTAGTCGGATTCGAGGATGGCCTTGCCGTAGATGAGCATCGGCAGGGTGGTGACGTCCTTGGCCCCGGTGAACAGGACGATCCCGAACTCGTTGAGGCACATGACCAGGACCAGGCTGCCGCCCGCGCCGAGCGCCGGCAGCGCCTCCGGGAGGATCACCCGCCGGATGATCCGGCCCGGCTTCGCGCCGAGCGAGGAGGCCACCTCCAGCTGTGCGGTGTCCAGTTGGGAGAAGGCGGCGAGCAGCGGGCGCATCACGAAGGGCGTGAAGTAGGTGATCTCCGCGAGGAGCACGCCCCAGGGGGTGGTGAGGAAGTGGAAGGGGCCCTCCGCCGCGCCGGTGACGTCCGTCCACACCCCGTTGGCCATGCCGACGGTGCCGTAGACGAAGAGCAGCGCGAGGGTGATGAGGAAGGAGGGGAAGGAGAGGAAGACGTCGATGAAGCGGGCGACGGCCTTCGATCCGGGGAAGGGGACGAAGGCGATGACCAGCGCCAGCGCGAACCCGAGGAGCAGGCATCCGACGGTGGCGCCGACGGCCAGCCAGACGGTGGTGCCGAGGGCCTCGCGGAAGACGGTGGAGGCGAAGACCTTGCCGTAGGCGTCGAGGGCGCCGCCGCCGTTGTCGGGGGTGAAGGACTGCTGGACGACCAGCGCGAGGGGGTATAGGAAGACCAGGGCGAGCACGATCACCGGCGGCAGCGACCACAGCCAACGGGGCAGGGTGCGGGACGCCTCGGCGGCGGGCGGTACGGGGGCGGGCGGTACGGCGGCGGGCGGTACGGGGGCGGGCTGTACGGGGGCGGGCTGTACGGGGGCGGGCTGTACGGGGCCTGCGCGGCCGGGGTCCGCAGCGGCGCCGTCCGGCTCCGCGCCGCCCGGCGCCCGTACGCTCTGGTGCGGAACGGTCCCGGCGGCCCCGGCGGTCCCGGCGGCCTCGGCGGTCCCGGCCGCCCGCACCCGGTCCGGCGCGGACGCGGACCCGGTGGCGTCAGCCATCGGAGACTCCCGCCGACAGCAGGACCGCGTCCCGGGGTTCGAAGTGCAGGGTGACGTGGTCGCCGAGCGCCGGGGTCTCGCGCAGCTCCGGCAGGTCCGCCTTGATCCGGTGGCCGTCCACATCGACGTACAGCCGGTGCGTGGAGCCGCGCCACTGCACCTCGGTGATCTTGCCGCTCAGGGCGTTCGGGCCCTCCCCCAGGGCGAGCAGGTGCGGGCGCACGCACAGGGTGGCGCTCGCGCCGGGGGCCGCGCGGCCCGGATCGAGGTCCAGGGTCCGCCCGGCGAACAGCGCGCCTCCCTCGGCGACGGTGACCGGGAGGAGGTTGGCGTTGCCGACGAACGAGGCGGTGAACTCGGTGCGCGGGGTGCGGTACAGCTCCTGCGGGGTGCCGCAGTCCTGCAGCCGCGCCTTGTCCATGACCGCGATCCGGTCGGCGAGCGTGAGCGCCTCGACCTGGTCGTGGGTGACGTACAGGATCGACACGTCGGGCAGTTCGCGGTGCAGCCGGGCCAGTTCGGCGAGCATCCCGGAGCGCAGCTGCGCGTCGAGCGCGGAGAGCGGCTCGTCGAGCAGCAGCACCCCGGGGCGGATCGCGAGCGCGCGGGCGATGGCCACGCGCTGCTGCTGGCCGCCGGACAGTTCGCGCGGGTAGCGCTTGGCGTAGGCCGCCATGCCCGTCATCTCCAGGGCCTCGGCGACCCGCCCGGGGATCCCGGCCTTGGGTGCCTTCTGCGCCTTGAGGCCGAAGGCGACGTTGTCCTCGACCCGCATGTGGGGGAAGAGCGCGTACTGCTGGACGACCATGCCGATGCCGCGCTTGTGCGGCGGGAGCGCCGTGACGTCCCGGTCACCGATGAACACCCGGCCCGAGGAGGGACGTACGAATCCGGCGACCGCCCGCAGCGCCGTGGTCTTGCCCGAACCGGAGGGGCCGAGCAGGGCCATGACCTCGCCCGGCTCCACGGTCAGGTCGAGGGAGTCCAGGACGGTCGCGGCGCCGTAGGCGACCGAGACCGCGTCGAAACGGATCCCGCTCACGCCGCGGACTCCGCGGACTCTGCGGCCGGCGGGACCAGCTGGGCCATCGGGCCCAGGAGCGCCGGGAGTTCGGCGATCGAGCCGAGGACGTGGGTCGCCCCGTGGGCGGTGAGGGCCGCCCGGTCGTGCGCCCCGGTCAGCACCCCGGCCACGGTCCCGGCGCCCGCGCGCTGCCCGCTGAGCATGTCGTAGGCGGTGTCGCCGACGACGACCGCCGCGCGTACGTCGTCCACCGCGCCGGTGCGCAGGAACGCGGCCAGCACCATGTCCGGGTACGGGCGCCCGCGGCCGCCCGCGTCGGCGGGGCACAGCGTCAGGTCGGCGAGGTCCCGCCAGCCGAGGGCGTCGAGGATGGCGTCCTGGGTGACGCGGGCGAAGCCGGTGGTCAGGACGACGGTGCGGCCCTCGGCGCGGAGCGACTCGATGGTCTCGCGGGCGCCGGGGAGCGGGGCGACGAGACCGCCGTCGACCAGTTCGCCGTAGGCCTGCTCGAAGGCGGTGTTGGCGCGCCGGGCGAGGTCCTCCGTGCCGAAGAGGTGCCGGAAGACGGAGATCTTCGACTCGCCCATGGTGTCGCGGACGTACTGGAGCTTGGCCGCGTGGTCGGCCGAGCCGGGCTCGACGCCGAGGCGCTCGGCGGCGCGCTCGAAGGCCCGCTCGACGAGGCCGCCGTCGGCGACGGTGGTGCCGGCCATGTCGAGGACGACGAGCTTGCGGTGGAGGGTATTGCCGTTGGCGGTGGTGATGGTGGCCATGTCTGTTACCAGCCCAGTTCGTTCGCGGTGGTTTCGGCTATGGCGGGCGAGCAGGTCATGCCCCGGCCGCCGGGTCCCGTCACCAGCCACACGCCGTCCCGCACCTGCTCGCGGTGGACGACCCGGGTGGTGTCGGTGCACTGCGCGTACACGCCCGCCCAGCGGTGCCGGATCTTCGGCAGCGGGCGGCCCAGGAAGGACTCGACGACCTCGGTGAGGTGGTCGTAGGGCTCTTCGAGGGTGTCGAACGCGAAGGGGTGCTCGTACTCGTGGGTGTCGCCGATGGTCAGGCCGCCGTCGCGGCGCTGGACCATCAGCAGCTGCATCTTGTGCGCGGCGGCGACCGGGGCCTGCGCCTGCTCGGCGTTGAGCGCGTCGAGGGCCGCCGACTGGTACGCCGGGTAGTAGCGGAAGCTGTCGGCGTCGGCGACCGAGGTGGTCAGCGGCTCGCCGAGCGGCTCGGTCTGCATCATCTGCAGCCGGACGCGGCGCACGGGCAGTTCGGGGGCCAGCTCGCGGACCAGGCCGGAGAGCCAGGCACCGGTGGCCAGCACGACGACGTCGCCGCGGTGCACGTCACCGTGGTCGTCGCGGACGGCGCCGGGGCCGGTGACCTCGCGGACCTCGCGTCCGGGGAGGAAGGTGTAGCGGCCGGAGGCGCGGAGCGCCTCGCGCAGGTGGAGCTGCGCGGTGCGGGGTTCGACGGCCGCGTCCCGCTCGCACCACAGGGCCGCCTCGAAGGCGCCGCGCAGGGCCGGGTTGATCTCGCGCGCTTCGGCGGCGGTGACCAGTTTGTAGCCGCGGGCGGCGGCGTCGGGGCGGGCGACGGCCGCCTCGGCGACCGCGTACTCGCGGGCGTTGCGGACGGGGGTGAGCGATCCGATGGCGCGGAAGCCCAGGCCGGGGACCCGTTCCCCGATCCGCTCCCAGAGCTCTCGGGCCCGCAGCGCCGTGTCCAGCTCCGCACCGCCGGCCCGTCCGCTGACCCAGATCTGGCCGAAATTGCGCAGCGAGGCGCCGCGTGCCTCGGCTTCGCGCTCGATCTGGACGACCTCGTGGCCGCGTTCGACTGCTTGCCAGGCGTGCATGGTGCCGACCACGCCGCCTCCGATGACTATGACTCTCACCCGGCCCACGGTGGTCGCGGCCCATGGCCCGGGAGGAGCCATCAGGCAACACCACGGTGAACAGCCCTCGACCTTTGGACCAGACCCGTTATCGTTCCGTGACGAAAGCGCGCCCCATTAGTCCGCTTACCGGGTATTTGGAGGTCGGCTCGTACGGCTACTCGGGGCGCAGGTGCGTCGTGAAGCTGAACCGGTCGCCACGGTAGAGCGAACGCACCCGCTCCAGCGGGCGCCCGTCCTGATCCCGCGAGAACCGGTGGATCAGCAGCATCGGGAGCGCGGGCGGAGTACCGATGAGCAGCGCCTCGCGCGGGGTGGCCAGGACCGTCTCCAGCTTCTCGTCGGCGTCGCCGAAGCCGATGCCGAGCCGCTCGCGGAGATATCCGTAGAAAGAGGAATCCGGCTGGAATTCGCCGTCCAGGCGGGGGGCACGGGCCACCCGGATGTACGTGCTCTCCAGCCCCACCCGCTCGTCGTCGGCCAGCAGCACCCGCTCCAGGTGCCAGACGGGCTCGCCGGCCTCGGCACCGATGCCGTGCGCGAGGTCGGGCGGGCAGGGGAACTGCTCCAGCCCGATCAGGTTGCGGCCGGGGCGGCGCCCCTGACGGCGGACCCCCTCGGTGTAACTGGCGAGCGAGAGCGGCTGCTCCAGCTTCGGCCCGGCGACGACGGTGCCGCGCCCGGCCCGGCGCAGCCGGCCTTCGAGGAGCAGCTCGCGCAGGGCCTGACGAACGGTCTCGCGGGACACCTCGTAGCGCTCGGCGAGATCACGCTCGGTCGGCAGCGAGCCGCCCTCGCCGAGCTCCTCGACGAGCTCGGAGATGCGGGCCTTGACGGCGTAGTACTTGGGGATGCGCCCGTGCTCAGGAATGCCGGATCGGACCGGCGAGCCGGGTCGGTGCTTGGTCGGTTCCACGCTGGGACTGTACGCATCCAGCCCGGCCGACGGCTGAGGCGCCCCCGGTGGGCAAGACGGGCCCGCGCCATATCCAGCCCCGCCGGCGTTTGAGGCGCCCCCGGAGGGCAGCCGGACCCGAGCCGAACCCAGCCCGGGTAGCCACATCCAGCCCCACCCGGCACGGGCAGCCGGACCCCGGCCAAATCCAGCCCCGCCGGCGTTTGAGGCGCCCCCGGAGGGCAAGACGGGCCCGCGGCCTACGACGACGTACCGCCCGCCACCCTCCGCAGGCGCCGGGCGCCAAACAGCAACCCACCCCCCACGGCCACCGCCCCAAGCGCCCCGAACCCACACGCCCACTCCCGCCCCCCACCCGCACCGGTCTCGGCAAGGGCGTCGTCCTCCGCCCCGGCCCCGTCCTCCGCCTCGGGCCCCGCCTCCTCCGCAGGATCCCGCGGCCCCTCGACAGAGAACCGGTACCCCCCGCTCTCCCCGACCCAGTCCCCGTCATCCCCGTTGCGCTGGACCAGCGCCGCATCCGCGACCACCTCCCCCTCGGGCGCAGTCGCCGCGAAGGCGAGCTGCACCTTGACGGTGGCCGACCCGCCGGGCCCGACGGAGAAGCCGGGAAAGGCCTCCCCGCCGTCGAACACGGCGATGACCTCGTCCCGGTCGGTGCTCTCCAGGCTGACGGGGAAGGTGGTGCCCTGCGCCTCGAACTCCATCCGCAGGTGGGCGGGTCGCAGGGTGCGCGCCTTGTCCGTGAAGACGACCACGGGGTGGATGGCGGTGCAGGCGGAGCCGGTGGTGTTGGTCAGGTCCAGGTACCAGGTCTGCGGTCCGGCTCCGATGCGGTAGACGGACGGGCCCCCGCGGATCCGGGCCCCGATGGGGAAGGCCGTGTTCTTGCCGTCGCCACAGCTGGCCTTGGCGCGCGAGGGCAGCGCGGGCGCGGGGCGGGCGCCGCCACCGCCGGGGGGCGCGGGCGCGGCGGCCGCGGGGACGACGGCCGGTCCTGCCACGGCGATCAGGACCGCGGAGAGGGCAAGGGCTTTGCGCAGTCGCATAGGAGGCCTTCGCTGGCTCGCCGGACGATGATCTGACGAAGCGACAATCACCCCGCCGTGCCCGCACCCTCCCACGCCCTCACCACCCTCCCCACCCACCACGCCCCACCCACCCACCTTTCCCCCCAATCGGCGCACGCCCCCCAACCCAGCCCACCCACCAACCCAGCCCAACCCAGCCCGCCCGCTCGCCAAACCAACCCACCAAGCCCAACCCAGCCGCCCGCCAAACCAGCCCGCCCCGGCAACACCGGCCCAATCCAGCCCGCCCGGCGTTTGAGGGCCCGCCGGAGGCCCCACAACCCATAGCCGCCCACACAGCCCACCCAAAACCAGCCCACGCCAAACCCAGCCCGCCCCGGCAAACCCAGCCCGCCCCTGCAAAACCGGCCCAATCCAGCCCGCCCGGCGTTTGAGGGCCCGCCGGAGGCCCCGCGACCCGCAGCCCGCCCACACAGCCCAGCCACATCCAGCCCGCCCGGCGATTGAGGGCCGACGCACGCCAAGACCGGGCACACCACCGGGCCAGGGCCAGAACCGTCCCCCGGTTCAGACTCGGCCGGAGCCGAAGAGGGGAGCCAGGACCAGCTCCGCCGCCCCCTCGGCCACCCCACCGGGAGCCCGCTCCACCCGCGCCGGTTCGCCACCGAGCGCCCGCGCCGCCAGCACCGTACGGACCCCCTCGACGAACACCTCCGGCGCGCCCGCCACCACGCGCCCACCCAGCAGCACCCGTTCCACGTCCAGCAGCGCGACCAGGTTCGCCGCGGCCTCCCCCAGCACCCGCGCGGCCCGCGCGAGGTCACCCCGCGCCACCGCCTCCAGGCACAGCACCTCCGCACACCCGCGCGCCCCGCACCGGCACGGAGGCCCGTCCAGCAGCAGCACCTGGTGCCCGAACTCCCCCGCACCCGACCTGCTCCCCCGGTACACCTCGCCCCCGAGGCGCAGCCCCGCGCCCAGCCCGGTGCCCACGTGCAGGTACACGGAGCCGCCGGGCCCCGGACCGGCTCCGGCCGCGCCCGCGTTGGTGTCCTTGTCCACCACCACCGGCAGCCCGAGCCGCCCGGCCAGCGCCGCCCGCAGCGGGTAGCCCTCCCACCCGGGGAACCCGGTCACCCGGCCCAGCACCCCGGTCCGGTGGTCCAGCGGCCCGGGCGCGGCAACCCCCACACCCAGCGGCACCCCGACCACCCCACCGGATCCCCCCGCACCACCCACAGCACCCACAGCACCCACGCCAGCCAGGCCAGCCAGGCCACCCACTCCACCCAGACCACCCCCGCCCGGGCCACCCCCACAGGCCCGAACCACCGCCTCGGCCACGACCCCCACGACCACATCGGGCTCGGCACCGAAGTCCAGCGGCCGGCGCCACTCGGCCACCACCCGCCCCAGCAGATCCACCCGCACCACGCGCAGCTCATCCCGGTCCAGGTGCGCACCGACGGCGTACCGGGCCTCGGGGACCAGCCGCAGCAGGGTGCGCGGCTTGCCCCCGGTGGACGCACCGCGGCCCGCCTCCGCGACCAGGCCCTCCGCCGCCAGCCGGGCCGTGATCTTGCTGACGGCCTGGGGAGTCAGTCCCGTACGCGCCGCCAGTTCGCCACGGCCCGGCCCGGCCTCGCCGCGCAGGCCCGCCGCGCGCAGCAGGCTCAGTACGAGCGCGGCGTTGTGCCCGCGCAGTCCGGCCAGATTCGCTCCGCCGCCCGCACCACCCGCGTCGTCCCCGCCGCCGACACCCTCGCCGCCACCGCCACCGCTACCCCTGATCACCCGCCCATTGTCCACCCTCCTTGCACTTCGGCAACAGTGTTGCCAAAGTAGACTCATGGCTACCACCTCCCCCAGCACCCCCGCCTCTCCCAGCACCCCCACCAGCCCCACCCGCCCCCTCCGCGTCGGACTGATCGGCTACGGACTCGCCGGTTCCGTCTTCCACGCCCCGCTCGTGGCCGCGACCGACGGGCTCGTCCTCGACACGGTCGTCACCTCCGACCCCGCCCGCCAGGCCCAGGTGCACGCCGAGTTCCCGGACGCACACGTCGTACCGACCCCGGACGAGCTGTGGGAGCGGTCCGCGGAACTGGACCTGGTGGTCATCGCCTCCCCCAACAAGACCCACGTCCCGCTCGCCACCACCGCCCTGACCAGGGGCCTCGCCGTGGTCGTCGACAAGCCCCTCGCCGCCACCGCCGCGGAGGCCCGTGAACTCGCCGCGCTGGCCGACCGGACCGGAACCTTCCTGTCCGTCTTCCAGAACCGCCGCTGGGACAACGACTTCCTCACCGTGCGCCGCCTGATCGAGGACGGCGAGCTGGGCGAGATCCAGCGCTACGAGTCCCGCTTCGAGCGCTGGCGCCCGCAGCTCAAGGGCGGCTGGCGCGAATCCGGCGCCCCGGAGGAGATCGGCGGGCTGCTCTACGACCTGGGCAGCCACGTGGTGGACCAGGCCCTGGTGCTGTTCGGCCCGGCCGTCCGGGTCTACGCGGAGACGGACGTACGCAGGCCCGGCGCCCGGGCGGACGACGACACCTTCATCGCGATCACCCACGCGGGCGGCGTACGTTCCCACCTCTACGTCAGCGCGACCACGGCCCAGCTGGGCCCGCGCATGCGCGTGCTCGGCTCCTCCGCGGGCTATGTGAAGTACGGCCTGGACCCGCAGGAGGCCGCCCTGCGCGAGGGCAAGCGGCCCGGCGTGGACCTGCCGTGGGGTGAGGAGCCCGAGCACTGCCGGGGCCGGATCGGCTCCGGCGAGTCCCCGCTGACGGGTGGCGGGCGGCCCGTTCCGACGGAGCCGGGCGACTACCCGGCCTACTACGCGGCGGTGGCGGCCGCCCTGCGCGGCGGCGGCCCGGCTCCGGTGACCGCGCACGAGGCGGCGGACTGCCTGGCGGTCCTGGAGGCGGCCCGGCGCTCGTCGCGGGAGGGGTGTGCGGTCAACATCTCACCGTCCGCCGACGGATCCGTCTGAAAATCGATCGGGCCGGTGATCCATTCGCCATAAGCTGTGAGAAACCTATGATCATCACACTTGCGAAGAGTGGGTACCCACAGTGAAGTTGTCCCGGATCGCATCGGCCGTCACCGCGGCCGCCATCGCCCCGGCCGTCCTGTTCTCCGCACCGGCCTTCGCCGCCGACGGCGGGACGGCGGCGGGGACCGCGTCCACCGTGTCGACGCCGGCCGACACGAAGCCCGCCGACACCAAGCCCGCCGACGGTACGGACCAGGCCGCGGCCGACCGCGCCGCGATCGAGAAGATCCTTGCCGACCCGAAGAGCGGCCGCGGCGTGCGCGAGGCCGCCGAGAAGGCCCTCAAGGGGACGGCCGCGGACATGCGGCACTTCCTGACGGTCGAACTGGCGAAGCAGCAGCTCGACGACGACCGGGTGCGCGTTTCCCAGCTCATCAACGCGGGCGGCAAGGCCGTCAAGCGCGAGGGCGGCAAGGCCATCGACGCCGGCACCCAGGCGGCGCTGACCGCGTTCCTGGAGACCGGCCAGCACACCGCGCGCCTCGAAGACGACCGCGTCGAGCTGCTCACGATGCTCAAGGGCGCCGGTCCGGGCCTGACCGAGGGCATCCAGAAGATCCTCTCGAACGGCACCCCGGCGCAGATCCGCGAGTTCGTGAAGACCACGCAGCACACGCTGCGCGACGACGACAACGCGGTCCTGATCTCGCAGATGCTGAACAAGAACCCCGGTCCCGAGCTGAAGAAGGCCGCGCAGGCCGCCCTCAAGGGCAGCCCGCAGGACCGCGCCGAGTTCCTGAAGACCGGGCAGTTCACGGCCCGCGAGAAGGACAAGCAGGCCGAGACCGGCAAGCCGGCCGACGGCAAGGACAAGCCGAAGGACCCGGCCACGGACAAGGGCGACGGCAGCGGCAAGGACAAGCCGAAGGACGAGGCCGGCAAGGGCACCGTCACCCCGGTGAACAACGGCTCCGGCGGCAACACCGCGGCCCCGGCCGGCGGCAAGGGCCCGCTCGCCTCCACCGGCAGCGGCTCTGAGACCCCGTGGATCGTCGGCGGCGGCGCCCTCGCCCTGGCGGCGGGCGCGGGCCTGGTGCTGACGGCGCGCCGCCGCGGCGCCTCGGCCCGCGGCTGACGCTCCGGGCACGAGCAGCGAGAGGGGGGTGGGCCCGCCGACCACGGCGGCCCCACCCCCCTCTCCGTACGCACGCCGCGCCTAGGCGCTCTTGAACTCCTGGCGCTGGCGGCCGAGCTTCTCGATCTCCAGCTCCACGACGTCACCGGCCCGCAGGAACGGCTTCGGCTCCGGCTGCCCCATGGCCACACCGGCCGGGGTGCCGGTGACGATGACGTCGCCCGGGTACAGGGTCATGAACTGGCTGAGGTACCGCACGACCTCGCCGACCGGGAAGATCTGGTCGGAGGTCTCGCCGTCCTGCTTGAGTTCGCCGTTGACCCACAGCTTCACGTCGAGGACCTGCGGGTCCGGGATCTCGTCGGCCGTGACCAGCCAGGGGCCGAGCGGGGTGAAGGTCTCGCAGTTCTTGCCCTTGTCCCAGGTGCCGCCGCGCTCGATCTGGAACTCGCGCTCCGACACGTCGTTCACGAGCAGGTAGCCGCCGACGTGCGCGAGGCCCTCCTCCGCCGAGCCCAGGTAGCGGGCCGTGCTGCCGATGACGACGCCCAGCTCCGCTTCCCAGTCGGTCTTCACGCTGCCGCGCGGGATCAGCACGGTGTCGTCGGGGCCGACGACCGTGTCCGGGGCCTTGAGGAACACGATCGGCTCCGCGGGGGTCTCGGCGCCGACCTCCGCCGCGTGGCCGTGGTAGTTCAGGCCGATGCCCACGATCTTGCCGATCCTGCCGACCGGCGCACCGATCCGCAGGCCTTCGGCGCCCAGGACCGGAAGCCCGCCGGATACCGCCGCGTCCCGTACCCGGGACAGCTCGGAGTCGTCGGCGAGCAGTGCGCCGTCCACATCCGTGATCAGGCCGGACAGGTCCCGCAGGGTCCCGTCCTGGTCGAGCAGCGCGGGGCGCTCAGCACCCACCGGTCCGACACGCAGCAGCTTCATGGGCATTCTCCCGTGGTCGTGGGTGGTCGGCCCGCGGGCATGCCCCGGGCCGGACGATGGGTTGCGGCCATCGGAGGATTGGTCGATCCTCCAAGATGTCCACCCAATCCGCAAGACCCTGTTCACAGACTGGAACGCTCGCCTCCGAGCGCGCCCCGTCCGGCGCGGTCCTTGCGGTGCTGGAGCCAAGCCCGCTCCGCCACCGTCCACCCGGTCGTCGCCACCAGGTACAGACCCGCGGCCAGCGGCACCACGGCGGCGGTGACCAGCGTGCCGAAGGAGAGCAGGGGCAGCACGCCGGACAGCTTGCGCATCGCTTCCCGCTGCTCGGCGGGCACCGAGGCGGGCAACTCGGGGCCACCGGCCGAGCGCGCGGCCCGCCGCCCCCGTACGGCACTCCACGCGGCGATGGCCGCGATGGCGGCGAACAGTCCCAGGAACACCAGGCCCGGCGCCCCGAACGGGCCGCCGTCCCCCAGCGCGTCGGTCCAGTGGGCCCCCAGCGGCGCCGCGAAGAGCCGCTCGCCCAGCAGCCCGCTGTCCACGGACGTGAACGCCCGGTACATGAAGAAGAACACCGGCAGCTGCACCAGTACGGGCAGGCACCCGGCCGACGGGGTCGTCCCCCGGAAGGCCGCCCGGCTCAGCGGGTGCAGGGCGAGCCGCACGAGCACGGTGAACAGCACGATCGCGGCAGCGGTCGCGGTCTGGGCCGCCACCGGCTCCAGCAGGTGGGCGAGCGCGGCGACGGGCTGCGCCACGCCCTCGGTGAGCGCATGGGTGAGCGGGGTGAGAACGGACACGGGGTCCCTCCGGGAGGTCTCGTCGGACGTCGAGAGATGCGTGAGGTGCATGTCGGCGTGACGAGCCGCGCGGGGGCGCGTGGACGTGGAGAACGCGGGAATGCGTGGCAATGCGGGAGCAAGGCTCTCCGCACGAGAAGAACGAGAAGAACGCGAAGTCTCGGCGGAAGGTCTCGATGCCCCGGGGTGCGCCCCTACGCGGCCGTCAGGACGGACCGCCCGGGCGCCCTGGGCCGCGAGCGGCCGGAGGCGTCGGGATCGCGCTGCGGCAGGAAGGCCGTGCGCTGCTCGCGATCGCGGATCGCGGTGCGTATTCGGGTGGGGGGTACGGGCGAGGCGGCCCGCGCGAGCAGCGCCGCACAGCCCAGCACCGCGGCGCCGACGGCGGCCGTGGCGGCGAAGGCCACGGCGGCGCTCAGCCCGCTCTCCCCGAGGGAGGATCCCAGGAGCAGCGTGAAGAGCCCGGCGAGCAGGACGACGCTCAACAGCCCACGGACCCGCGCCATTCGACCCACCCCCTTCACCTCGCCCCGATGACCTGCTTGCTACCCGACCAGCCTAACCTCACCCACTGACACCTCGTCCGCTGGCACCTCGTCCACTGACACCTCATCCACTGACCGCGGGGTCGGCGGCCAGCACCTCCGCGTCCGGCCGCCCGTCCGTCTCCCGCGGCCCGCCCCACGCCACCGCCAGCGTGACCACCAGGTTCAGGGCGAGCGCTACCATCCCCGCGTTCACCCCCCACACCGGATCGTGGCCCGTGAAAACGAGCGCGCAGACGGCCACGACCCCGGTCACCAGCCCGCTCACCGCCGCGGCCAGGGTCAGCCGCCGCCACACCAGCCCCAGCAGCAGCATCGGCACCAACTGCGCCATCCCCTCGTAGGAGATGAGCGAGAGCCGCACCAGCGTGTTCGGCGCCGTGTACGTCATCACCAGCGCCAGCGCCCCGGCCGCCACCACGACCACCTGCGAGGCGGGCTTCTGCCGCTCCCCCGCACTCCACCGCGGCACCAGCGACAGCACGCTGCGCCCCCACATCGTCCCGATCACCAGCATGAACACCGCCATCGGCACGATCGACGACAGCGCCGCCGCGACCCCGATCAGCCCGACCGCCCACGCGGGCAGCGAGTCGACGATCAGCTTGAAGAGCGCCAGGTTGGAGTCCGCGCCCGCCAGCCCCGGCACCACGAACAGCGCGGCCATCCCCAGCAGCATGGGGACGAAGAGCAGCACGTTGTAGGCGGGCAGCAGGATCGCGTTGCGCCGCAGCGCGTCGGCGTCGCGCGCCCCGAGATAGCCGGCCACCGTCGTGGGGAAGATGACCACGGTCAGCGCGTTGAGCACGGAGGTGGACACGAACCACCCCGTCCCGAGCCCGCTCTCCGCGCCCCCGTGCCCGGGCAGGGTCAGCCACTCGGGCCGCTCCGCGGTCAGCCGGGAGAACAGCTCCCCGTACCCGCCGAAGTAGTGCAGCGGCACGTACACCGCGAGGAACCCCAGCGTCCCGATCACCAGCACGTCCTTGAGCACGGACACCCACGCGCTCCCGCGCAGCCCGCTGACCACCACGAACCCGGTGGTGACGGCGAACGCCACGAAGTAGGCCCATTCCAGCGGCACCGCGCCGTAGGTCACCGTGGAGACCACCACCCCCATCCCGGTGATCTGGAGCTGGATGTAGGGCAGCAGGAACACCGTCGCCAGCACCGCGACCGCCGCGCCCAGCCAGGGCCGCCCGTACCGGTGCGCGACCATGTCCGAGATCCCGACCAGGGCGTGCCGGCGCGCGTAGTCCCAGAGCAGGGGCCCGACGACGTACCCGACCGCGTACCCGCAGGACATGTAGGCGACGACGTACATCACGGGCGCCCCGTAGTTGTAGCCCCAGCCCGCCGCGCCCAGGTAGCTGAAACTCGTATAGCCCTCGCCCGCCATCAGCACCCAGATGAAGACGGTCCCCAGCGAACGCCCGCCCACCGACCACTCCGCGAGCCCGCCGCCCCCGCCGCCGCGCCCGCGCACCGCGAACAGGCCCAGCGCGACGGTCGCCACCATGAACACGGCGAAGACGGAGGTGGCCACGGCCGCCGCGCTCACCGGTGATCACCGCGCCAGGCCAGCCAGACGGCGAGCGGAGTGAGCAGGGTCGCCCCCACGCACCACACGAGCAGGAACGGCACCCGACCGAAGACGAGCGGCTCCACCCGGTTGACCAGGGGCAGCACCCCGAGGAAGAGGACGAAGGGCGCGGCGAGCCACACCAGCTGAGGACGTTTCACCCGTTTCGAACGCATCGCCCCACGGTAGACACACTCACCCCTTCAACTTCCCCCACACCACGAGCCGGTACTTGGAGGTGTACTCGGGCGTGCAGGTCGTCAGGGTGATGTACGCCCCGGGTTCGTCGTACCCGTATTCGGGCTTCACCACGCTCCGCGGCACCGGCGCGATCACCCCGGCGTCCCGTTCGGTCGTCTCCGCGAGCACCTTGTCCACGACGTACGTGTACCGCCTGCCCTGCGTCTCGACCTGGATCTCGTCCCCGGCCCGCAACCGGTTGACGTAGCGGAAAGGTTCCCCGTGCGTGTTGCGGTGGCCCGCGAGCGCGAAGTTCCCCTGCGCCCCGGGCTGCGCGGTCCCGGGGTAGTGCCCGGCGTACCCCTTGTCGAGGACCGCCGCCTTGGACACCCCCTGCGCGACGGGCACGACCAGCCCCAGCGCCGGGATCCGCAGCACGGCATACGCCTGGGACGCGGGCGGAGGCGGAGCCGCGCGGACGGCTCCCGGGACGGAGCGGGACGGTGCCGTACCCGTACCCGTACCCGTCCCCGGAGCCACGGACTCCGCCCCGACGACCGGATCCCCACCGGCACCAGCCTGTTCCCCCTCACCCACACCGGGATCAGGACCGGGACCGGGACCGGACGGCTTGGCAGCATCCCAGGCCGACTCCAACGCACGCACCTGATCCCGCGCGGCCGCCACGGCCTCCCGGTTCGTCCACCACACCTGGTGCACCACCAGCAACAACACCACCACACCCACCGTGACGGTCAGTTCGGCACAGGTCCACAGCACCCGCGCGATCCCCACGCGCCGCGCCCGCCGACCGCTCCCCTGCACCACTACAGGTATGTGATCCCGCACGGGCCGCACCCTAAGTCCTGCCCCGCCAACTGACCAGCGGCAGTACGGTGTGAACCATGCGCCCCGACACGCCTGCCGAGCACATCGCCGAAGCCGAGCGCCTCATCCGCACGGCGAACCGCTACCCCGAGGACCAGGAGCCGCTGCTCCTGCAAGCCGCGGCCCACCTCGAACTGGCCGACGTACGCGAACGGGCGAGCGCGCTCTACGACCAACTCCTCGCCGGCACACCGGCCAACACCCACCTGATCAAGGCCCTCCAGGCCGCGAACCTGTGGGAGTACGGGCACGAAGCCGAGGCCCGCGCCCTGATCTCCGGCATCCGCGCGGCCGCCCCCGACGACCCGGCGCCCTGGGAGGTCATCGCGGAGACCCTCGAAGCCCACGACGAACTCGACGCCTCCCACGACTGCTTCACCCAGGCCGCCCAGCTCCTCATCACCGACGAGGAACCCCTCACCACCTCCACCACGGCCCTCCTCACCGGCCGCCACCGGGTCCGCCGGCTCCTGGGACTCGCCCACGACGACTGGGACATGGTCGCCGACACCCGCCACACCGGCCCGATCCCGCTCGACGAACTCCACGACCCCAAGCGCATCTGGGCCCTGGGCTCCGACGACCCGGCCGAACTCCGCGCCGAGATCGCCCGCCTGCGCGCCGAACTCGGCGACCGCCGCGCCGCGCTCTCCCGCCCCTTCCCGGTGGCCCTCCTGCACTGGCCCCTCCAGGAACTGACCGAACTCCTCGCGTCCTACCCGACCCTGGCCTCGGAGTACCCCTCCCACGCCACGCACCTGACGGACATCGAGACCTCCCTGCGCACCCTGGCCGCCTCGGGCACCACGAACCTCGGCATCGTCACCGCGAGCGTTCCCTCGTACGAGGCCTTCGCCGCCTCCGAGAAAACCTCCCCGGCCTCCCCGAGCCTCCTGGCCGAATACGCCACCACCCTCGCCGCCCGCGGCAAAGCCACCCCCTGGCCCCCCTCCCCCACCACCCCCTGCTGGTGCACCTCAACCAAGCCCTACGCCACCTGCCACGGCGCCCCGCTCGCCTGAGCGCGTCCCGCCCCCGGACGACCGCGAGCGAGCCGGCACATTGTCCGGCTCTCGATGGTTTCGCGTGCGACCGAATGCGATCATCGACAGCACGGAGATCGACAACGGCCGACCTGCCCTCGCGGCATTGGGGGCGGAACATGCACGCACCAACCGGTGAACGCCTGACGTCCCTGGACGTCTGCTCGGGGGCCGGCGGCCTGGCACTGGGGCTGGAACAGGCCGGCTTCGACCCTGTGCTCGTCCTGGACAACCGGGACCAGGCCTGCAAGACGCTGCGCGCCAACCGTCCCGACTGGGAGGTCCACGAGACCGACCTGATGGACTTCGATCCGTACGAGCACCAGCACGCCTACGACGTGGACCTGCTGTCGGCGGGCCTGCCCCGGGTCAAGGCGACCGCGACCGTCACGCGCCACGACAGCGGGGCGGAGATCGCACTGCTGCGCGCGACCATGCAGCTCATGTACGGGGTGCAGCCCCGGGCACTGCTCGTGGAGAACGTGCCGGACCTCGTGACGAAGCCCGGCTACGAGGAGATCCGCGCGTACGTCGCCAAGGAGCTCGCGCATCTCGGATACCGCCACCGGTGGTTCGTGATGAACGCGCTCGACCACGGCGTACCGCAGAACCGCCGCCACGGCATTCTGGTCGCCTTCAAGGGGGACGCCCTCGACCACTTCGAGGTGCCGCCACCGACCGTCCACCGACATCGAACCGTCGGTGAGACGCTCCGGGAGTCCATGGGCGCACGCGACTGGCCCGACGCCCTGCGGTGGGCCCGACAAGCCGACGAACCCGCGCCGACCCTCGTCGGTGGCTCATGGGAACGGGGAGGCGCCGATCTCGGTCCGCGCGGGTCGAAAGCCGCTTGGGCTCGCATGGGGGTCGACGGTGGCACGGTCGCCGATCACGTGCCGGACGCGAACTTCCACTGGGACCCGACGCTCGGCCGACCCGGCCTGATCCCGCTGACCGTCGAGCAGGCCGCGACCTTGCAGGGGTTTCCGCCCGACTGGCACTTGGCGGGCCTGAAAACGGCTCGTTACCGCCAGGTGGGACACGCCTGTCCCCCGCCCGTCGGCCGCGTGCTGGGAGCGGCGATCGCGACCGCCCTCCGATCATGAACCGGGCCCGAGGACCGGCGATCGTCGCCCTCGCCGGTGATTACACTTGGCCCTCATGACCAGAACGCCGCCCCAGACGTCCCAACCTGGACAGATCCGTGTTTTGGACCTGTTCGCCGGGGCCGGCGGCTTCTCCTCCGGTTTCGCCCGATACGTACCGGGTAGCGGCGCCAACCCGTTCGTCTCCGTCGCCGCCGTGGAGTTCGACCGGGCCGCCGCCTCGACCTACGCGGCGAACTTCGGCGGCGCCCATGTCCACCCCGGGGACATCGCCGATTTCGACGCGATCCCCTTCAAGGGCGACGTCGACGTGATCATGGGCGGACCGCCCTGCCAGGGGTTTTCCGGACTGGGCAAGGAAGACCCGACCGATCCGCGCAACGAACTCTGGCAGGAGTACGTCCGTGTGGTGGCCGAGGTCAACCCGAAACTGTTCGTCATCGAGAACGTCGACCGCTTCCTGAAGTCGGCGCAATACGCCGACCTCCTGTCGGCGGCCAGGACGAAGGGGCATCCGCTCCACAACTACACCGTGAAAACCCTGGTGATGAACGCCGCCGACTACGGGGTTCCGCAGGCCAGGCGCCGCGTCATCGTCA
Organism: Streptomyces sp. NBC_00536; assembly: GCF_036346295.1. Classification (NCBI taxonomy): domain Bacteria; kingdom Bacillati; phylum Actinomycetota; class Actinomycetes; order Kitasatosporales; family Streptomycetaceae; genus Streptomyces; species Streptomyces sp. NBC_00536. The sequence continues at coordinate 3,109,116 of NZ_CP107819.1, forward strand.
TCTGCACGCACAAGGACTTCGCCGCGCCCCTCACCCACCCCGCTCCCACGCACGACAAGAACGGGTACGAGACCGACGGCGCGGACGAGCCCGACGCCCAGGAATCCCTGTTCGACGACCAACCCGACGATCCGGGCAAGCCCAAGCCCCGCTGGATCCCGGTATCCACGGTGTTCGACGTGTCCACACGCCTCCCCGTGCAGGAATACATGCCCGACCCACGCGAGGACGGCGAAGCGCCGCTCGTCGCAGGCGTACCCGGCTACTACCGCACCTCGGATCTGCACTTCGGCCGCCACCCCGAACCCCTGTCCCGCGCTCGGTACAAGGCAATCGACAAGGGTGGGAACCGGAACGACCTGCGCGGAAAGTACTACCGCACGGACCGGACCGGAAATGTCTTCATCTCCACGGACGCGGAATACAAGCGCCTCCGGGGACAGCGGGTCTACCTCTCCACCGAGAGCTGGGACAACCACAATTCCGGCAGCGGTGACGTAATGGGGCGCCTGCGGGAGAACAAGCCCTCCGTCACCATCCGCACCGAGTTCTACAAGCCCGAGAAGGGACGTTACCTCCACCCGGAGAAGGATCGCCCCATCACCCACTACGAGGCCGCGCTCATCCAGGGTTTCCCGGACGACTTCAAGTGGTACGGCACGAAGATCGAAATCGCCCGCCAGATCGGCAACGCGGTCCCGGTCGGCCTCGCCACGACCCTGGCCAAGGCCATCCACGGGTTCCTGTCACCGCACATGTGACCATCTGATCGGTCGAGGCCTCACCGCGCCCGTCGCTCGCGCACCACCGCGGCGACCCGGACCGCGGCCTCGTCCGCCCGCTCGTGCTCCCAGACCCGCACGGACAGCCAGCCCGCCTCGGCCAACCGCGCGTCGGTGTCCAGATCCCTGGCACGGTTTCCCTCGATCTTCGTACGCCAGAATTCCGCGTTGTTCTTCGGCCAGGTCACGTGCTCGGGACAGCCGTGCCAAAAACAGCCGTCCACGAATACGGCGACGCGCGCCGGACCGAATACGATGTCCGCTTCCCGGCGCACTCCCTTCAAAGGTCTGCGGTGCACCCGATAACGCAAGCCCGCGGCGAACAAGGCGCTGCGCAGCGCCTTTTCCACCCCCGTGTCGCGGCTCGGCTGACCGCTCATCCGCCTGCTCACATCCGGGGTCGTCTTCAGCTTCCTCACACGCACAGTCTGGGCCCCGCGCCCACCCACTCGGATCAACCGAACGGCAGAAGCAGCTGCCGGTGGCCGCGGGCCGTGGCTTTGGGTGGGGTGGGGCGGGGGGTGGTGAGGGTGAGGAGGGTGCGCAGGGCCTCGGTGACTTCGGCCGGGGTGTCGCGGATCATCGACGGGGTCGCGCTGACCACCAGGACGCCGTGGGCCTCCAGGCGCAGGCGGCGGCGGAGGGTGGCGTGCCAGGAGTCCCGCGTGTAGTGGTACTCCGCCGAGTCGATCTCCAGGGCCACACCCTCGTCCGGCCAGTACGCGTCCGGGCTCGCCAGGAAGGTGCCGTCCGGGGTGTACAGGCGGGCGTTCCACAGCGGGGGCGGCAGGTCCGTGGCCGTCAGGGTGTCGCGGGCCCGGGCCTCGGCGATCGAGCGGACCCCGGCCACCAGCTCGGCGGCCGCGCCGCGGACGGCGGGGCGGCCCAGGGTGCGGGACGCGCGGAGTTCGCCGTGCAGGTCGTGCGGGTGGCACCAGCCGGCCTGGACCACGTTCGCCAGGACCGCGCGGACCAGGTCGGGGTCCTCGGCCCGGGCCGCGAAGTCGGCGGCCGCGCGCAGCGGGCGGGTGCTCGGGATGCCGGAGACGGTGATCGTGGCCGGCCAGCGCGCGGTGGTGAGGGGCCGGACCCCGGGGGCGGGGGTGACCGTACGCGGGGCCCGGACCAGGACGTCGAGAGGGGCCGACGGGGCGTCCCGTACGCCGATCAGGGCGAGGGCGGCTCCGCCCGTGACGGCCGCCGTGGCGCCGCCGAGGGGGTCGTCCCCGGCGGGCCGGGCGGCGTACAGGACGGCGGAGAGGGCGCGTTGGCGGCTGTCCGGCGGCCCGGTCTGGAGGAGGTAGACGCGGGGCAGCAGCCGCTGCCAGGGCCCGCCGGGGCGGGTGCGTCCGGTGATCGTGGCCGGCGGCACCCGGGCGGCCTTGAGCTGGTGGTAGGTCGCCAGGTTCAGCTGACGGCGTGCGAGCGATGCGAGCGACTCCGTCGGGGTGGCGGTGTGGGTGCGCTCCGTGGGGGTGCGCTCCGTGGGGGTGCGCTCCGTCTGCGCTTGGGTGGCCTGCTGGGCCGGGGTCGCCGTGGCGGGGTTCGTGATCATGCCCCCGGTATGCCCGACGGCCCCGTGGCCAAGCGTCCGGCCTTGTCCGTCACCCGGACCCCGGCCGGGGGGCAGGGCCCCAGGCTGCCGGCAAGGCTCACGCCGCGGCCTGGGCTCAGGCCCCGGGCCGGGGCTCAAGCCGGACCCCCTGGCACGGGGCACGGGGCACGGGGCACGGGGCCCCGGCCCCGGCCTCACGGCCTCAGGCCGCCGCCGAGGCCGTTGCGGCTTCCGGGTGGTCGGGGGAGAGGAAGACGATCACCGCGTTCTCGGTGCCGGGGAGGGGGGTCACCTCGTGCCAGCCGAGGCGGCGGTAGGTGGCGACCGTGTCGGTGGCGGCGCGGGCGGTGAGCAGCCAGGCGCGGTGTTCCGGGGCGTCCGCGGTGATCTCGGCGAGGAGGGCCCGGCCGGTGCCCTGGCCGCGGGCGTGGCGGCGTACGGCCAGTTCGTCCACTTCGAGGGCGTCGACCAGGAGCCGCCGTACGCGGGCGCGTCCGAGCTGGGCGGTGACCTGGGCGTAGCCGCGGTCCGCGGGGAAGGGGGCGCGGGTCAGCCAGGCGGTGGCGAAGCCGTCGATGCCGTTCGCGGTCTGGGCGAAGGCGGTACGGAAGCCACGGCGGCGGGTGTCGGACTGCAGTCGGGCAGCGAACTGACGAATGGTTTCTTCGCCTTCGTTCCACGGCGGGCCCGAGAAGACGTCGGCGTAGGTGTCGACCAGTTCGTCCGTCAGGTCGAGGACGGCCGGTCCGTAGCAGATCACGGTTGTCCGCTCCTGGGGTGGGTTGGGTGGGTTCTCTCCTGCGGAGAGCGAATCTACGCCCCCGCGGTTGCCTGGTGTGGCGCATCCCTCGATCGGGAGGTTCCCGGCGGATCCCGGCAGATCCGCCACGAGGTGCGCTGATCCGCCGTGTCAGGGCGGGGGGTTGAGGCGTTGTACGTTCGTGGACGGATTCCTGCGTGGGCTCGGCGCGTGCGCCGTGGCGTTCTTCCTGGTGCTGGGCGTGGTCGCCATGCTGCCGCCCGGCGTCCCGCACACCGTCGTGGGCGGGGCCGTCATGCTGCTCGGCGCGGTGGCCGCCCGCCGGATCGCACGGCGCCCGCGTTAGCCTCGTACGAGAGCAGCAGCGTAGGACGTCCGTACGGCGGAGGGAATGGACATGGCACGGGTACCCAGCTCGGTGGTCGCCGCGGCAGGACTGGTCGGCGGCTACGCCGTCGCGCGGTGGACGCGCAAGCGGCCGCTGGGCGGCGTCGTCCTCGGTACGGCCGGACTCGTGGCCGGGCGCGAATGGCAGCGCCGGGCGGGCACCCCCGCGGCGGCCGGACTCGGCGCGCTGTACGTCGCCGGCTTCGCCGGATCGCACCCCCTGGCGAAGAAGGTCGGCGCCTGGCCCGCCGTCCTCGGCGTGGCCGGGGTCGTGGCCGCCGCCTCCTGGGCCGTGGCCGACCGCGGCTGAGCCACCTCACCGCCCACGAAGCCCCACCGCCAACCAAAACCCCGGCCCGCCCGCAAGGGGCCGGGGCCCTTGCCCACGCGCCCACGCGCCTACGCGCCTACGCCCCCAGCGCCCGGCTGACCGTATAGATCAGCAGCCCCGCCAACGCCCCCACCACCGTGCCGTTGATCCGGATGAACTGCAGGTCACGCCCGATGTGGGCCTCGATCTTGCGCGAGGTGTGCTCCGCGTCCCAGCCCGCCACCGTGTCCGTGATCAGCGAGGTGATCTCGGTCCGGTAGGTGGTCACGACGTACACCACCGCGCCCTCGATCCAGCCCTCCACCTTCCCCTGCAGGCGGCCGTCCGTGGCCAGCCGGGAGCCGAGCGAGATCAGGGACGCCCGTACGCGCAGGCGCAGTTCGCTCTGCTCGTCCTCCGCCGCCGAGAGGATCATCGTACGGATGGCCGACCACGCCGACGCGATGATGTCCTGGACCTCCCCGCGCGCCAGGATCTCGGACTTGAGCCGCTCGACCCGGGCGCGGGTCTCCGTATCCGACTGCAGGTCCGCCGCGAAGTCGCTCAGGAACCGGTCCACCGCCCCGCGCGCCGGGTGCTCCGGCATGTCGCGCATCTCGGTGACGAACCGCAGCAGCTCCTTGTACACGCGGTCGCCGATCTTCCGGTCCACGAACCGCGGAGTCCAGCCGGGCGCCCCGCCCTGGACCGCGTCCATCACCGATTCCCCGTGCGTGACCAGCCAGTCGTGCGCCTTCACGCACACCAGGTCCACGGCCCGCCGGTGCCCGCCGTCCGCGACGATCCGCTCCAGGGTCTTGCCGACGCCCGGCGCGATCTCGGCGTTCTCCGCGCGCCGCGTGATGGCCTCCCCGACGACCGCCTGCACATCGGAGTCGCGCAGCACGGTCAGCGCGCCGCGCAGCGCGGTCGCCAGCTCCTCGGTGACCCGGTCGGCGTGCGCGGGCTCGGCCAGCCACGCGCCGAGGCGGCCGCCGATGCCGAGCGCGTGCAGCCGCGTGCGCACGACGTCCGAGGACAGGAAGTTCTCGCCGACGAACTCCCCGAGGGAGACGCCGAGCTGGTCCTTCTTGGTCGGGATGATCGCGGTGTGCGGAATCGGCAGGCCGAGCGGGCGCCGGAAGAGCGCGGTGACCGCGAACCAGTCCGCGAGCGCGCCGACCATGCCCGCCTCGGCCGCGGCGGCCACATAGCCCGCCCAGCCGCCGTCCCCGCCCCCGGCGCCCGCGTGCTGCGCCCACTTGGCCAGTACGTAGACCAGCGCGACCAGGATCAGCAGCCCGGTCGCCGTCCTCTTCATCCGGCGCACACCGCGCTGCCGCTCCTCGTCCGCGGCGTTGAACACGAACTGGCCGGCCGCTCCGGTCGGCCCGGCGGACCCTGCCGGAGGTGCCCCCGCGGGAGGTGTCCCCGAAGGAGGTGGTGGCTGTCTTGTGCTCGTCCCTGTGTCGTTCACGGGTTCCTGCCTTCCCCCGGGGCGCCGGTTCGTCTGCATAGCATCCGACTCCCGGGGCGGCCGCGGAGTTCCCGCCGCCACCCGGCGTGTCCCCGCCACCACCTGCCGTTACAGGCTGCCGCTACAGCTCCTTGCGCGACGAGCGGCCGCCCCGGCCCCGGTTCTTGCGCGGCTTCTGCTTCACTTCCACCCCGCCCCAGAAGGCCAGGCCGTTCACGATCACCCGCGGAGCACCGGGTTCCGCGGGGACCTCCATCTCCCGGTGATCGAACGCGCCCATCACCCCGATGCCCCGTACGTCGACGTCCACGCCCGGCGGCACGATGATCTCGATCCCGCCCATGATGGCGAAGCAGTTGATCACCACCTCGCGCTCCTCGAAACGGGCCTCGCGCAGGTCGATCTCACCGCCGCCCCAGAACGTCACCGCGGTGAAGCTCGCGGGAACCGTCCACGCCCCCTTGCGCTGGAACCCGGACATGATCGCCACGCCCCAGGACGAGGTGCCCCGCCCGCCGATCCGCGCGGGCCACGACTCGCCCGTGCCCGGGGCGTCCGCCACCGGAGCGGGCGCCTTGCTGAACGACACCGGGCCGCCCGGAACACCCGGAACCTGCCCCGCCGCCGGAAGGTCGGCGGTCAGCGGCTCCAGCTCGGCGTACGTACGCGACCGGTAGGCCGCCTCCAGCCGCTCCTCGAACTCGTCCATGTCGAGCCGCCCCTCGGCGACCGCGTCGCGCAGCCGCTCCACCACCCGCTCGCGGTCGGCGTCGGAGGCCCTCAGTTCCGGCAACGGCTTCTGCGGCCGCTCGTCACTCATGTGGCACAGCCTATGCAGCCGGCCGCCCGAACCGTAGGGGTCACAAGGCGCGTTGACCCCGAACTCGCCTCCCCCCACTACTCCCGCTACTCCCGCCCCGCGTACATCCGCGCGATCACGTCCTCGATGTCCGGCTCCCGCACCGACAGGTCCAACAGCGGGTACTCCGCCGCCACCGCCGCCACCAGCGGCGCCGCCGAGGCCTCCGCCGGGAACGCCAGCCACTGCCGCGGCCCCTCCACCTTCACCACCCGCGCGCCCGCCACCGTGATCGGCGGAAGGTCCCGCTCCAGGTCCACCACCAGCGTCCGCTCGCTCTGCCCCGACGGCCCCGCCGTGTGCAGTCCCGCGAGCGCGCCGTCGTACATCAGCCGCCCGTGGTCGATCACCATCACCCGCTCGCACAACTGCTCGATGTCCTGGAGGTCGTGCGTGGTCAGCAGCACCGTCGTGCCCAGCTGCCCGTTCAGCTCCCGCAGGAACCCGCGCACCTTGGCCTTGCTCACCACATCGAGCCCGATCGTCGGCTCGTCCAGGTACAGCACGTCCGGATCGTGCAGCAGCGCCGCCGCGATGTCCCCGCGCATCCGCTGCCCCAGCGACAGCTGACGCACCGGTACGTCGAGCAGCTCGCCCAGGTCCAGCTGCTCCACGCACCGCTCCAGATTGCGGCGGAAGCGGTCGGGCGGGATCCGGTACATCCGCCGCATCAGCCCGTACGAGTCCTTCAGCGGCAGGTCCCACCACAAGGTGGTGCGCTGCCCGAACACCACCCCGATCCGGTGCGCCAGCCGGGTCCGCTCGCGCGCCGGGTCGATGCCCGCGACCCGCAGACGCCCACCGGTGGGCGTCAGGATCCCCGTCAGCATCTTGATCGTGGTCGACTTCCCCGCGCCGTTGGGCCCGATGTAGCCGACCATCTCACCCCGCGCGACCCCGAAACTGATCCCGTCCACGGCCTTGACCTGCCGTTTCTCCCGGCGCAGCAGCCCGGTCCGGCGCCGTACGTCGAAGACCTTCCGTACGTCGTCCAGCTCGATCAGCGGTTCCATCGGCTCCCCGTCTCCCTCTCAATGCCCATGCCCATGCCCATGCCCATGTCCAAGTCCAGGTCCATGTCCGCTCAGCTCCCGGTGCTCCGGTACGAGCGCAGCCCCGCCCGCCACGCCCACGACGCCGGGACCAGAACCAGCGCCGCCACCAGCGGGCTCACGTACGCCAGCCAGCCCGGCAGCCCCAGCGGATCGGGCCGCCCCAGCACGTGCAGCGCGGGCAGCCAGTTCACGAAGGCCAGCGGCACCACGAAGGTCACCCCGCGCAGCAGCTCCTTGCCGAAGACCGTCGGCGGGTACTGGAGCATCGTGTTGCCGCCGTACGTGAAGGAGTTCTGCACCTCGGCGGCGTCCCCGGCGACGAACTGGAACGCCGCCCCCGCCACCATCACCGCCCCGAAGATCGCGGCCCCCGCCACCACCATCACCGGCATCAGCAGCACCCGGCCCACCGTCCACTGCACGTCCAGCACCGACACCGCCCAGACCAGCACGCCCAGCCCCTGCACCACCCGGCCCAGGCGCCGCAGCGCGAACCGGTCGGCAGCGACCTGCGCCAGCACCGGCACCGGGCGGACCAGCATCGTGTCGAGGGACCCGTCCCGGATCCGGACGCCGATCCGGTCCGTGTTGCCGAGCAGCAGGTCCGCGAGGCCGAGGGACGCCGAGCAGGACCCGTACAGCAGGGCGATCTCGGGCAGCGTGAACCCGCCGAGGACGTTCACGTGCCGGAACATGATGTAGATCGCGACGAAGTCCAGCAGGCTGCCCGCCCCGTTCCCGAAGAGGGAGATGAGGAAGGAGGTCCGGTAGGTCATGGTCGCCCGGATCCACATCGCCACGATCAGGCCGTAGCCGCGCAGCCCGGCACGCGCCTGCCGCCAGAGCCCGAACCGCCCGCCCCCGCCCAGCACGGGCACGGGTTCGGGTCCGGGTCCGGGTCCGGGTCCGGACGCGACCGGAGTCACCTCGCGCGCGACCGTCCAGGCCGACTCCTCCGAGGTGTCAACCACCCTGGACCACCACCCTCCGCGTCGCCGCCGACTGCAGCAGCCGCCCCACGCCCAGCAGCACGCCCGCCCACCCGGCCTGGAACGCCAGCGCCCGCGCCGTGCCCCCGGCCCCCGCGTGCTTGCCCATCAGCACGTCCAGCGGCACCTGGAGCATCGCCGACCAGGGCAGCATCCGGACCACCTCGCCGAACCCGCCCGGGAAGACGGTCAGCGGCAGCAGCATCCCGGAGAAGAGGATCGAGACGAGGGTGGCCACCATGTTGATCCCGGACCCGTCCAGCAGCCAGAACGCGCACAGCCCGAGCAGAAAGCGCAGCGCGAAGCTCACCACCAGCCCGAGCAGCACGGACAGCAGGAAGAGCAGCCAGCGCCCCGGCGCACTCGGCAGCGCGAGCCGGAAGGCGAGCGCCCCCGCGACGAGCGGCACCACCCCGCGCCCCAGCAACTGGAAGGCCGCCCGGCCCAGATCCGCGGCCAGCCACCACATCTGGAGGTCGGCCGGCCGGTAGAGGTCGACGGCGATGTCACCCGTTCGGATGCGCTCCTGCATCTCCTCCTGGAACCCGCCGCCGATGAGCGCCCCCGCGGCGAGCAGCGACTGGCTGGCCCACACGAAGGTCAGCGCCTGCGCCTGGTCGTAGCCGCCGAGCCCCGGCCGCTGGTCCCACAGCGCGATGTAGGTGTACGCCACGATGAAGCCGAAGACGGTGTTCGTGAACACGCCCGCGGCGGTCGCCGTTCCGTAGGTGGCGTAGCGGCGGAAGCCGCCCGCCGCGATCGCCGCATAGAGGTGCGCGGTCCTGTGCACCGATTCCTCCGTTTGCACGTTGTTCCTACGACGGCCAAAGCGCGCGAGCTTAGTGCGGTGGGGCGGTCCACGCGAGGGAATTACCCCCGTCCGGCGCGCAATCAGCGGAATCACCGGCCATCGGGTAGACACCATTGGGTACAGACACGGATATTTCATCCGTTTCATTCGGCGCCGAGGAGCCCTGGAGACATGAGCGACCAGTCACCACCACCGGGCTGGACCCCTCGGGACCCGGACACCCCCGCCGAACCGACCCCTCCGACACCACCGGCCCCACCGGCCGCCAAGGAACCGGAGCCGCCCAAGCCCGCCGAGACCCCCCAAGCCCCGGAGACCCCCGAGGCCGCCAAGGCCACCAAGCCCGGGGAAACCCCCAAGGCAGCCAAGCCCCCCAAAGCCCCCAAGCCCCCGAAGCCCAAGCGCACCGGCTGGCGCCGCGCCGTCCCCACCTGGCGCATGCTGCTCGGAGCGTTCCTGCTGTTCGCGCTCCTGATCTGCGGCGCCCTGATCGCGGGCTACCTCCTGGTGAAGATCCCGCCCGCCAACGCCGCCGCCACCGCGCAGTCCAACGTCTACCTGTACGCCGACGGCTCCCCGCTCGCCCGCGACGGCGAGGTCAACCGCGTCAACGTCTCCCTCTCCGAGATCCCCCGGACCGTCCAGGAGACCGTACTGGCCGCCGAGGACCGGGACTTCTACTCCGAACGGGCGGTCGACCCCAAGGCGATGCTGCGCGCCGCCTGGAACACGGCGACCGGCAAGGGCACCCAGTCCGGCTCCACCATCACCCAGCAGTACGTCAAGAACTACTACCTGGGCCAGGAACAGACGCTGAACCGGAAGGCCAAGGAGTTCTTCATCGCGATCAAACTCGGTCGCGAGAAGTCCAAGGACTACATCCTTGAGGGCTACCTGAACACCAGTTACTTCGGCCGCAACGCCTACGGCATCCAGGCCGCCTCCCAGGCCTACTACGGCAAGGACGTCGGCAAACTCACCACCGCCGAAGGCGCCTACCTCGCCACCCTGCTCAACTCCCCCAGCGCCTTCGACGTCGTCGCCCACCCCCAGGGCCGCCCCCGCGCCCTCGCCCGCTGGAACTACGTACTCGACGGCATGGTGAAGAAGGACTGGATGCCCGCGGCCGAACGGGCCGGCACGAAGTTCCCCGAACCCGGCAAGGTCCGCCCGGCCGCCGGCCTCTCCGGGCAGCGCGGCTACCTGGTCGAGGCGATCAAGGAGTACATCGTCGACCGCAAGATCCTCGACGACAAGACCTTCTCCGAAGGCGGCTACCGCATCACCACCACCATCGACAAGCGCCGCCAGAACGCCTTCGTCGACTCCGTCCAGAAGCAGGTGCTCGCCAAACTCGACCCGAACGCCCGCCCGGTGGACCGCGTCGTACGCGCGGGCGGCGCCTCCATCGACCCCGTCACCGGCAAGGTCGTCGCGCTGTACGGCGGCATCGACTACACCAAGCAGTACGTCAACAACGCCACCCGGCACGACTACCAAGTGGCCTCCACCTTCAAACCGTTCGTGTTCACCTCCGCCGTCGAGAACGGCTCGCGCACCCAGGACGGCCGCACCATCACCCCGAACACGATCTACAACGGCGCCAACAAACGCCCCGTGGTCGGCAGCCGGATCCCCTTCTTCCCCTCCAACGAGGACGACGCCTCGTACGGCAACATCACCGTCCGCACCGCCACCGACCTCTCCGTCAACGCGGTCTACGCGCAGATGGCGGTCGACGTCGGCGGCGACAAGGTCAAGCAGACCGCGATCGCCCTCGGGATCCCCGAGAACACCGCCAACTTCAACGCGGGCCCGGCCATCGCGCTCGGCACGGTCCAGGCCAGCGTCCTCGACATGACCCAGGCCTACGCGACCCTCGCCGACCACGGCCGCTACACCCCGTACACCTTCGTCGAGAAGATCAGCAAGGGCGACGAGACCGTCCCCCTCCCCGACCGCGCCGGACGCCAGGCCGTCACCCGCGAAGCCGCCGACACCACCACCTCGATGCTGGTCAGCGTCGTCGACAACGGAACCGGTACGGCCGCACTCGCCGCCGGACACCCGGCGGCCGGCAAGACCGGCACCGCCGAACTCGACCGCGCCGCCTGGTTCGCGGCGTACACCCCGGACCTGGTCACGGTCGTCTCGATGATGGGCCAGGACCCCGACAAGGGCACCCCCGAATCCCTCTACGGCGCACTCGGCGAGCCGCGCATCGGCGGTGGCGGCTACCCGGCCCGGGTCTGGGCGGCGTACACGAAGGCCGCGCTCCAGGGCAGCGACCCGCAGGACTTCGAACTGGACCTCCAGCCCGGCGCGGCCCTGCCGCCCGCACCGCCGCCCGCCTCCCAGGAACCCCCGTTCAGCCGCCCCCCGGCCGCCGACAACGGCGGCACCACCGGAACCCCGGCCACCGGCGGCGGCGACACCACGGGCAGGCCCACCAACGGCGGCACCACGAGTACCCCCAGCAACGGCGGCACCACGGGCACCCCGACCAACGGGGGCACCACCGGAACCCCGAGCAACGGAGGAACCACCGCCGGAAACCAGGGCGGCACGACCGCGGGCGACCAGGGCACCACCACGGCGGGCAACCAGGGCGGCACCACGACCCAGGGCGCCGCCCAGGGCACCCGGGGCGGCACGACCACACTGGGACCTGACGTATTCGGGCGATGACCTCCGGTCAGTGACCGGAGGTCGCCTTGAGCCCCACCACGGCGACCAACAACAAACAGATGAAGAAGATCCGGGCGGCGGTCACGGGCTCACCCAGAACGGCCATCCCCAGCACCGCCGCCCCCGCCGCACCGATACCGACCCACACGCCGTACGCCGTACCGATCGGCAGGGTCTTCGCGGCATAGGACAGCAACACCATGCTCGCGACGATCCCCGCACCGGTGAACACACTGGGCCACAGCCGGGTGAAACCCTCGGTGAACTTCATACCGATCGACCAGCCGACTTCGAGCAGACCGGCGAGCAGCAACAGGATCCAGGCCATGACAGGCACCTCCGGACGAGAGCGGACAGCAGGTGCGTCGTCTTGTCGGACCCGGTACGGCGCGTCTCGTCGGGAATCCCCACCACCGTAGCAAAAACCCCACCCGGACAGCCGAAAGGACCGGTGACCTCGGTCACCGGCCCTTGTCAGCACTCTCGGATCTCAGAGATAGAGACCGGTGGAGTCCTCGGCCCCCTCAAGCCGCTCCGCGGCCACGGCGTGCAGGTCCCGCTCGCGCATCAGGATGTACGTCGCCCCGCGCACCTCGACCTCGGCCCGGTCCTCGGGGTCGTACAGCACCCGGTCACCGGGCTCCACGCTCCGCACGTTCTGCCCGACCGCGACCACCGCGGCCCAGGCGAGGCGCTTGCCCACCGCGGCCGTCGCCGGGATCAGGATCCCGCCGCCCGAGCGGCGCTCGCCCTCGGGCGAGTCGGACCGTACGAGCACGCGGTCGTGCAGCATGCGGATGGGCAGCTTGTCGTCGTGGGTGCTGTTCTCGCTCACGCCCCGAACCTACCCGCCCGCGTCACGCGCGCTTGCGGCGGGCGCCCAGGGCCAGCAGCCCCACGAGCGCCACGGCGACCAGCGCGACCGGCACGATCCGCTCGATGCGCGGCGCGCCGTCCTCACCGCGCAGCCCGCCCTTCACATCGGTGACGAGCCGGTTGACCGCGACGAAGGCACGGCCCGCGGTGTGATCCACGGCCCCGGCGACCTTGGCCTTGGCGTCCCCGACAATCGTCTTCGGGTGCATGCGCACGCCGATCTCGTCGAGCGTCTCGGCGAGCTGCTCGCGCCTGCGGACGATGTCCGCCTCGATCTGTTCGGGGGTCCTGGCTTCCGGCACCGCGCTGCCTCCGTCGTCGTGGTCCTGGTCGTACGGGTCGTAAGGGGCGTAGTCCGCCGTGAACAGTCTGTCAGCTTAGTCTCGTCCCGTACCGATCCCCTCCCGAGGAGACTGCTGAGACATGAGCGAGCGACTGCAGCCGGGCGACACCGCCCCCGCCTTCACCCTGCCCGACGCGGACGGCAACGAGGTCTCGCTCGCCGACCACAAGGGCCGCAAGGTCATCGTCTACTTCTACCCCGCGGCCCTGACCCCGGGCTGCACGAAGCAGGCCTGCGACTTCACCGACAACCTCTCCCTCCTGGCCACGGCGGGCTACGACGTCATCGGCGTCTCCCCCGACAAGCCGGAGAAGCTGGCGAAGTTCCGCGAGAAGGAAGACCTCAAGGTCACCCTGGTCGGCGACCCCGAGAAGGAGGTCCTGACGGCGTACGGCGCCTACGGCGAGAAGAAGCTGTACGGCAAGACGGTCACCGGCGTCATCCGCTCCACGGTGGTCGTGGACGAGGAGGGCAAGATCGAGCGCGCCTTCTACAACGTCAAGGCCACCGGCCACGTAGCCAAGATCATCAAGGACCTGGGCATCTGACCCCGGCCCCCTCGCCCCACCACAGTGGCCCGCACCCCGCCCGGGGCGCGGGCCACTGTGCTCATCGGACGAAATCCCCCGTAACCGTCCGACTATCGGTCCGTTACTCCGTACGAGGCCCGCACGCGCGGCCGGAACCGGAGGGACACAGGGATGCCGATCAGCCCGTACACGAAGGAACGCCTGGCGGAGGCGGCGAGCGCATCGCGCACGCTGACGGAGGCGCTGGAGAAACCGGGGGTGGACCCGAAGGGTGCGTCGAGGCGCTACCTGCTCGACCGGATGCGGAAGCTGGGCGTGGAGGTGACCCACTTCGAGCGGGAGGGGGTGAAGTGGACCCGGGACATCCTGTCCGAGGCCGTTGCCGCATCGACCACGATGTGTGACGTGCTGCGACGCCTCGGCCTCGAAGTGGTCGGCGGCCACCACACCCACATCAGCCGCAGGGTGAAGGCCTTCGGCATAGACACCTCGCACTTCCAACTGCCATCGCCAGCGGGTCGGCCCAAGGTCCGGCGGACTCCGGAATCGACCCTGGTGAAGCAGGACAGGCCCCACCCGCGCCGAGCCCAGAGCGAACAACTCAAGAGCGCACTCGCGGCGCTGGGCATACCCAACCAGTGTCAGGAGTGCGGGATCGACGGCACGTGGCAGGGTGAGCCGCTACCGCTGGAGGTCGACCACATCAACGGCGACTGGAGCGACAATCGCCGCGAGAACCTACGGCTGCTCTGCCCCAACTGTCACTCGACCACGGACACGTACCGCGGCCGCGCCAAGGGGCGCCGATGACTTCTGGCACCGGATACACCCGGGAACTCCTGGCAGAAGCTGCGAGGCAGTGCCAGGACATCGACGAGGTGATAGCCCGCTACGGCATCGAGCCACACCCCCAGCGGCTCAAGCAGTACCTCATACGCCGGTTCGACGCGTACGGGATCGACGTCTCCCACTTCAAGCGGCGCGCGTACCAGCGACACGGGAAACCGGATGAGGCTTCGCTGCGGGACGCGGTCGCCTCGTCCGAGTCATGGTCGGGGACCCTTCGGCATCTCGGCCTTCCCCTCCATGGTCGTCGGACGGCGACTCTCCAAACATGGGTCCGCGCATCTGGACTCGACACTTCGCACTTCCTGGGACAGGCGCACCAGCGCGGGAAGCCAGGGCCGGTTGCCGCTCGGCCCGCCTCAGAGATCCTCGTACGCCACGATGGGACGCGGCGCACTACGAGCAGACTCCTACGCCGCGCGCTGCGTGAGGTCGGCGTACCCGACGTGTGCGATGGGTGCGGCACGCCTCCGGAGTGGCGCGGGCGGCCGATGACCCTGGAGGTTGACCACATCGACGGCGACTGGAGCGACGACCGCCGCGAGAACCTGCGGCTGCTGTGCCCCAACTGCCACGCGGTCACCGACACCTGGTGCCGGGGAGGGGCCCGCCGAAGTCGGACGTGAGGCTCCCACCCACTGCTCGCGCTCGGCCGCTACGATGGCAGCACCAAGCGGCCGTGTCGTAATCAGGTAGCCGATCGGCGCTTAGAACGCCGTGGGAGAAATCCCGTGGGGGTTCGAATCCCCCCGGCCGCACAGGCCCGAAGGCCCGGCTCTCAGAGCCGGGCCTTCGGTGTACCCGGCTCAGCCCAGGAGTTCGCGGACCACCGGGGCCAGGGCGCGGAAGGCTTGGCCGCGGTGGGAGATGGCGTTCTTTTCCGCGGCTGTGAGTTCCGCGCAGGTGCGGGTTTCGCCCAGGGGCTGGAGGATCGGGTCGTAGCCGAAGCCGCCGGTGCCGGACGGGGTGTGGCGGAGGGTGCCCAGGAGGCGGCCCTCGACGACGCGTTCGGTGCCGTCCGGGAGGGCGAGGGCGGCGGCGCAGGCGAAGTGGGCCGCGCGGTGTTCGTCGTCGATGTCGCCGAGCTGGGCGAGCAGGAGGTCCAGGTTGGCCTGGTCGTCGCCGTGGGCGCCGGCCCAGCGGGCCGAGAAGATGCCGGGGGCGCCGTTCAGTACGTCCACGCAGAGCCCCGAGTCGTCGGCCACGGCCGGGAGGCCGGTGGCCTGGGCCAGGGCGTGGGCCTTGAGCAGGGCGTTCTCGGCGAAGGTGACGCCGGTTTCCTTGACGTCGGGGATCTCCGGGTACGCGTCCGCGCCGACCAGCTCGTGCGGCAGGCCGGCGTCGGACAGGATCGCGCGGAGTTCGGTGACCTTGCCCGCGTTGCGGGTGGCAAGGATCAGACGGGGGCGCGCCGGGGGCGTGGAGGGAGTGGGGAGAGTGGAGGGCGTCGAGGTCATGTCCTTATTATCCCGTCGGCCACCATCGCCACGGCCCGGGGTCAGCCCGGGGTGCAGACCTTGGAGATCTCCTTGGCCGCGTCGGCGACCGGGGTGATGTCGGGGGTCTTGTTGCCGCTCTCGATCGAGGTGCGGACGTTCTTGACGGCCGTGGTCATGGAGTCCACCGCCTTGCCGAGGTCGGCGTTGCCGGTCTTGTCGCCGACCTTCTTGAGGTTCTGCTCGATCTGGTTGAGCGCGTTCTGGGCGTCCTGGGGGCTGTTGCCCGCCTGGGAGACGGCCTGTTGGAGGTCGCTGACGCCGTTCGTGATGGCGACGGCCGTGTTCGCGCAGTCCATCGCGGTGGAGATCGCGTCGCAGGAGGTCAGGGCGGGCACGGTGAGGGCGGCCGCGAGGAGCACGGCGGGCAGGCGGTAGCGGCGGTGCGCGCGCTGGCGCTGGTCCTGGCGCTGGTCCTGGCGCTGGTCCTGCTGCTGGGACATGTGGGCTCCCCCGGTGGCCGGTTACGTGGACGGGCGCACAGTTTCGACCCTGTGCGCCCGTACTCGTCAAGACGCGGGATCTCGCCCCGCGGTTGCCGTGCGGTGATCCTCTAGAGCTCCAGGGCTCCGCGCTGGATGGCTTCGAGGTCGGCGCAGCCGCCGGCGGCGAGGTCGAGGAGGGCGTTGAGTTCCTTGCGGTCGAAGGGCTGGCCTTCGGCGGTGCCCTGGACCTCGACGAAGCGGCCGTCGCCGGTGCAGACGACGTTCATGTCGGTTTCGGCGCGGACGTCTTCCTCGTAGCAGAGGTCGAGGAGGGGTTCGCCGTCGACGATGCCGACGCTGACGGCGGCGACGGTGCCGGTGAGCGGCTTGCGGCCGGCCTTGATCAGCTTCTTCTGCTGGCCCCAGGTGATGGCGTCGGCGAGGGCGACGTAGGCGCCGGTGATGGCGGCGGTGCGGGTGCCGCCGTCGGCCTGGAGGACGTCGCAGTCCAGGACGATGGTGTTCTCGCCGAGGGCCTTGTAGTCGATGACGGCGCGCAGCGAGCGGCCGATGAGGCGGGAGATCTCGTGGGTGCGGCCGCCGATCTTGCCGCGTACGGATTCGCGGTCGCCGCGGGTGTTGGTGGAGCGGGGCAGCATCGAGTACTCGGAGGTGACCCAGCCTTCGCCGCTGCCCTTGCGCCAGCGCGGGACGCCTTCGCTGAAGGAGGCGGTGCAGAAGACCTTGGTGTCGCCGTAGGAGATGAGGACGGAGCCCTCGGCGTGCTTGCTCCATCCGCGTTCGATGGTGACCGGGCGGAGCTGTTCGGGCGTGCGGCCGTCGATGCGAGACATGGCTCCGAGCCTAGCCGGTGGCGGCCCGACTCCATGTCCCTGCGGGAAGACCCCGTCCGGGTGCGGCCCTGGACGGGGTCTTCTCGTGCGGCCGGGTGGGCGGCCGGGGGTGGGCGAGCCGGGTGGGCTCAGCTCACATCATGTCTTCGATGTCGGCGGCGATGGGGTCGGCGTCGGTGCCGATGACGACCTGGATGGCGGTGCCCATCTTGACGACGCCGTGGGCGCCGGCGGCCTTGAGGGCGGCTTCGTCGACCTTGCTCGGGTCGATGACCTCGGTGCGCAGGCGCGTGATGCAGCCTTCGACCTCTTCGATGTTCTCGATACCGCCGAGCCCGGCGACGATCTTCTCAGCCTTGGTGGCCATCTGTTTCTCCCTGAGTTCTACGAAGTACGAAGAACGAGTCTCGGCGGCGCATACTCCGCGTGAGCGTCCGCTCTGTCACGGTAACCCACGGTTGGCCCATCTACACGGGCACATGTCCGGGATCTGCCGAATCATAACGATCAGCGCGACCGCACCAGAAGTGGTCTACACCAGTGTGCCGCAAGTGTCGCAACTGCCAAAAACGGGCCGCCCCGACGGCCGCCCGACGGCCCCCCAGGGAGGACGCCGATGAGCGCGAGCAGCGCCGCAGCAGTGCCACAGCCGAAGTGGTGGAACGGCATTTTCCAGGGGCTCCAGAAGATGGGCCGGAGCCTCCAACTGCCGATCGCCGTCCTCCCCGCGGCCGGCATCCTCAACCGGCTCGGCCAGGACGACGTCTTCGGCAAGGACGGCCTGGGCTGGACGAACGTCGCCAAGGTGATGGGCAACGCGGGCGGCGCGCTGCTCAACGCCGACCTGGGCCTGCCCCTCCTCTTCTGCATCGGCGTCGCCATCGGCATGGCGAAGAAGGCCGACGGATCGACCGCTCTCGCGGCGGTCGTCGGCTTCCTCGTCTACCGCAACGTCCTGCACGCCTTCCCCAAGTCGTGCCCGGAGGGGACGAAGGACATCAAGGGCGGCTGCCTGGGGCAGGGCGACGCGTTCGCGGAGTACACCTTCCAGAACCCGGGGGTGTTCGGCGGCATCATCATGGGGCTGCTGGCCGCCTGGTTCTGGCAGCGCTACCACCGGGTGAAGCTGGTCGACTGGCTCGGCTTCTTCAACGGCCGCAGGCTCGTCCCGATCATCATGGCCTTCGTCGCGATCGTCTTCGCCGTGATCTGCCTGGGGATCTGGCCGGCGATCGGTGACGCGCTGCAGAGCTTCTCCGACTGGCTGGTGGGGCTGGGTGCGTGGGGCGCCGGGATCTTCGGTGTCGCGAACCGCGCGCTGCTGGTGATCGGCCTGCACCAGTTCCTGAACGTGCCCGTGTGGTTCCAGTTCGGCAGCTTCACCAAGCCGGACGGTTCGGTGGTGCACGGTGACATCGCGATGTTCCTGGCGGGCGACCCGAAGGCGGGGCAGTTCCTGTCCGGCTTCTTCCCCATCATGATGTTCGCGCTGCCCGCGGCGGCGCTGGCGATCACGCACTGCGCGAAGCCGTCGCGGCGCAAGCAGGTGGGCGGTCTGATGCTGTCGGTGGGCCTGACGTCCTTCGTCACGGGCATCACGGAGCCGCTGGAGTACTCGTTCCTGTTCATCGCGCCGGCGCTGTACGTGATCCACGCGGTGCTGACGGGTGTGTCGATGGCGGTGACCTGGGCGCTGGGGGTGCACGACGGGTTCAGCTTCTCGGCGGGTCTGATCGACTACGTCATCAACTGGAGCCTGGCGACGAAGCCGTGGATGATCATCCCGATCGGGCTGTGTTTCGCGGTGGTCTACTACGCGGTCTTCCGCTTCGCGATCACCAAGTTCAACCTGGCGACGCCGGGGCGGGAGTCGGACGAGGAGATCGCCGAGATGGAGCGGGAGAACATGAAGCAGTAGCCCGCCGGTGGAGCGGCGGCGGCGCATAGCGCACAAACGGGACGAGTAGCCTTCCGTCCCGGGCATCAAGGCCTTCGGACCCTCCGGGTCCGGGGGCCTTTGTCGTTCATGTCCGGGTGTGTCCGCCGCCACGGAACGAGGGGTTCCTTACGCGGACCTCACCGTGCTACAACTGGTCTACACCACTTAGTGGTGTAGACCACGCGGGCCCATCGGGCCCCCGGTCCACCTTTCTGAGACGCCGCCTCCCCCTTCCATGTCCCCGGGCGGCGCCTTGCCCAATGGAGGAAGTTGATGAGTACGGCAACCGCCGCTCCCACCAAGAAGTGGGGCTCCGGCCTGATGCAGGGCATGCAGAAGGTCGGTCGCAGCCTCCAGCTGCCCGTCGCCGTTCTGCCCGCCGCCGCGATCCTGCTGCGCCTCGGCCAGGACGACGTCTTCGGCAAGGACGGCCTCCAGTGGGGCAAGGTCGCCACGGTCTTCGCCAAGGCCGGTGACGGTGTCTTCCACAACCTCGCCCTGCTCTTCTGTGTCGGTGTCGCCATCGGTTACGCGAAGAAGGCGGACGGCTCGACTGCCCTCGCGGCGCTCGTCGGCTTCCTGGTCTACAAGAACGTGCTGAGCGCGTTCCCGGTCGACGGCTCCATCACCGCGCTCGCTCCGGAGGGCAAGCCGCAGGACCCGGGTGTGCTCGGCGGCATCATCGTCGGCCTCGTGAGCGCGATCATCTGGCAGAAGTTCCACCGCACCAAGCTGGTGGACTGGCTCGGCTTCTTCAACGGCCGCCGTCTCGTCCCGATCCTCATGGCCTTCATCGGCACCCTCTTCGGTGTCTTCTTCGGTCTCGCCTGGGGCCCGGTCGGCGACGCGCTGGCCAGCTTCGGTGACTGGCTGATCGGTCTCGGTTCGGTCGGTGCCGGTATCTACGGTGTGTTCAACCGCGGTCTGATCCCGGTCGGCATGCACCAGTTCCTGAACACGTTCTTCCAGCAGCAGGTCGGTTCCTTCACCAAGCCCGACGGTTCGATCGTCACCGGCGAGATCCCGCGCTTCTTCGCGGGTGACCCGACCGCCGGTCAGTTCATGTCGGGCTTCTTCCCGATCATGATGTTCGGCCTCCCGGCCGCCGCGCTCGCCATCGCCCACTGCGCCAAGCCCACCCGCCGCAAGGCCGTCATGGGCATGATGATCTCCCTCGCGCTGACCTCCTTCATCACGGGTGTCACCGAGCCGATCGAGTTCACCTTCCTCTTCCTCGCCCCGGCCCTGTACGCCGTCCACGCGGTGCTGACCGGTATCTCCATGGCCGTCACCTGGGGGCTGGGTGTGCACGACGGATTCGGCTTCTCGGCCGGTCTGATCGACTACCTGCTGAACTGGAAGCTCGCCACCAACCCGTGGATGATCATCCCGATCGGCCTGTGCTTCGGCGCGGTCTACTACGTGGTCTTCCGCTTCGCGATCACCAAGTTCAACCTTCCGACGCCGGGCCGCGAGTCCGACGAGGAGATCGCCGAGATGGAGAAGGCCGAGGCGAAGTAAGCCTCGGCCCCGCCGCCCCCAGGGCGTCCGGCTCGCACATCAAGGTCCGAAGCCCCTGTCTTTCCCTCCGGAAGACAGGGGCTTCGGCCGTTGTGCGGTGAATAGCCTGGTAACCATGACAGAACAGCGCATTCTCGACCTTGACCGTGAACAGCTCGCCGCCCTGCGGGGGCGGGATCTGACCCGGGCCGTGGCGGCCGCCGAGGGGCGGACGATGGTGGCGGAGGTGTTCGCCGAG
The DNA here is from genome assembly GCF_036346295.1 of Streptomyces sp. NBC_00536. Taxonomy (NCBI): domain Bacteria; kingdom Bacillati; phylum Actinomycetota; class Actinomycetes; order Kitasatosporales; family Streptomycetaceae; genus Streptomyces; species Streptomyces sp. NBC_00536. Next base: position 3,129,857 of record NZ_CP107819.1, read on the forward strand.
CGCGCCGCGCTGTCCCCGCACCCGGACGGCCGCGGGGTGCACAACGCCGAGTTGGTCGCCGCCTTCGGCGCGGACATCGTCGTACTGAACCTCATCGAGCGGGCCTGGGACGGGGAGCGGCTGCGGCTGCCGGGGCTGGGCGAGTTCGCCACGTTCACGGAGCTGGCCCAGGTGATCGGCCGGCCGGTCGGGGTGAACCTGGAGCCCGGTGACGTACCGGAGATCCGGCGGGCGAAGCCCGAGTACGCCAAGCGGCTGGTGGACATGGGTGCGGCGATGCTGTGCATCACCGCGAATCCGGGTACGGGCGGCTCGTACGACGCGATGGCCCGGGTCACCGGGGAGCTGCGCCGGGGGCTGGGCGACGACGCGGCCCTGTGGTCGGGGAAGATGCACCACGCCGGGCACCCGGAGCGGGTGACCACGGCGCGGCTGACGGCGCTGGTGGACGCGGGCGCGGACGGGGTGGTCATGCCGCTGCCGGGGACCCTGCCCGGGGTGACGCGGGAGCTGGCGGCCGAGGCGGTGGCGGCGGTGCAGGACGCGGGCGCGATCGTGATGGGGGCGATCGGGACGAGCCAGGAGGGCAGTCACGCGAACGTGGTGCCGCAGCTCGCCCTGAACGCGAAGGAGGCGGGCTTCGACGCCCACCACTTCGGGGACTCCTACCTGCCGGGGATGTGCGATCCGGAGGTCATGTACGCGTACTCGGTGGCCATCCGCGGCCGCCGTCACACCTGGAACCGGATGGCGCTCTCCGGCCGGCGGGCGCGGGGGTAGGTCCAGGTACGGGTACGGGGCCGGGTCCGGGGCCGGGGGGCTCAGACCTCGTAGACGGCGCCCGCGTGGGCGAGGTCCACCCGGCCCTCGTACACCGCGCGGGCGTCGGCGAGGTTGCGCTCGGCGTCGGTCCACGGCGGGATGTGGGTCAGTACGAGCCGCCCGACCCGGCCCGCGCGGGCGAACTCCCCCGCCTCGCGGCCGTTGAGGTGGAGGTCGGGGATGTCCTCCTTGCCGTGCGTGAAGGAGGCCTCGCAGAGGAACAGGTCGGCGCCCTCGGCGAGCAGGCCCAGTTCGGCGCAGACCCCGGTGTCGCCGGAGTACGTGAGGGACCGGCCGCCGTGTTCGAGGCGGATGGCGTAGGACTCGATGGGGTGGGAGACCCGCTCGGTGCGCACCTGGAAGGGGCCGATCTCGAAGGTGCCGGACTTGAGGGTGCGGAAGTCGAAGACCTCGCTCATCGAACGCTCGTCGGGGACGTCCTCGTAGGCCGTGGTCAGGCGCTTCTCGGTGCCTTCGGGGCCGTAGACGGGGATGGTTCCGCAGCGGCCGCCTTCGTGGCGGTAGTAGCGGGCGACGAAGTAGCCGCACATGTCGATGCAGTGGTCCGCGTGCAGGTGGCTGAGGAAGACGGCGTCGAGGTCGTACAGGCCGATGTGCCGTTGCAGCTCACCGAGGGAGCCGTTGCCCATGTCGAGGAGCAGCCGGAAGCCGTCGGCCTCGACGAGGTAGCTCGAGCAGGCCGATTCCGCGGAGGGGAACGAGCCGGAGCAACCGACGACGGTGAGCTTCATGGAGCGGGAACCTCCGTGGACGGTCCGTGGACGTTACACGGATACGGGGAGGGCGACGGGGGCGTGCGTGGAGTCGAGCGTAAAGCGCGAATCGTCCCGTCGCTCCTCCGCGGCGGGCCGTTGTGGGGCAACTCACCTGCGGTGTCACCCGGTGGAGCGACGGGCCGTACGGGGGTTGCCGTGCGGGCGGGCCGTGCGGGCGGGTGGGGGCGCGGTTACGGTCGATGCATGGACACGTCCTGGTGGCCGGGGGTGGCGGCGGTGGTGGCCGTGGCCGTCGTACTGCTGGTGGTGGGGCGCGGGACGGCGGCGGTGCGGCCGTGGCGCTCCGCGGGTCCGGGTTCCGCCGGGCACGGCCCGGGGCCGCCGCCGCGGCCGGTGGTGCGCGAGCTGTGGTGCCTGGCCGACGGCAGTGCCTGCCTGATCCTGGCGGTACGGGGCCCACGGGCGCGGGTCGCGCCGGTCACCGGGAAGTACCGGGACGCCCGGCCCGGGGTGATCGCCCTGCCGCCGGGGGTGCTCGGGGCGGCGCACGGCCGGGCGGCGTTCCTGGAGGCGGACCGGCCGCGGGAGGTCTCGGTGTGGGAGCTGCGGCGGCGGGTCGGGGCGGTGGATCCCGCGGTGTGGGACCAGGTGAAGGGGCTCGGGCTGGGAGGGCTGGGAGGTGAGGGCCGGTGACGAAGCCGGAGCGGGCGGGGGCCGGGGTGGTGCGGGTGCGGCGGGTCTACGATCCCCCGGACCCGGCGGCGGACGGCGTCCGGGTGCTGGTGGACCGGCTGTGGCCGCGGGGGCTGGCGAAGGCGGTGGCGGCGGTGGATCTGTGGCCGAAGGAGGTGACTCCGTCGGCGGAGCTGCGGAAGTGGTTCCACGGTGGGGGTGGGGGGTTCGAGGAGTTCCGGGAGCGGTACGAGGCGGAGTTGGCGGGGCCGGATGCGGTGGCCGGGCTGGAGCGGTTGCGGGGCCTCGTGGGGGCCGGGCCGGTGACGCTGCTGACCGCGGTCAAGGACCCGGCGTCCAGCCATGCGGCGATCCTGGCGGCCCTGCTGTCCCCCTGACCCATGGCTCCGCCCCGGCCCCGGCCCGACCGGCCCCCGCCGCCTGAGCCTCCGGCGGCCGCCGCCTGAGCCTCCGGCGGCCGCCGCCTGAGCCTCCGGCGGCCGCCGCCTGAGCCTCCGGCGGCGCCTCAAACGCCGGCGAGGCTGGATTTGGCCAGGGTCATGGCCACCCGTCCCCGAGCCTCGCGCCTCAAACGCCGGCGGGGCTGGATTTGGCCGGAGTCGTAGCCATCCCCCCCCCGACTCGCGCCTCCGGCGAGGCTGGAGATGGCCGCCCTCGTGGGCACCCGCCCCCGACATCGCGCCTCGAACGCCGGCGGGGCTAGGGGTGGCTGGGATCGTGGCCATCCGTCCCCCCGGACTCGCGCCTCGAACGCGGGCGGGGCTGGAGGTGGCCGGGGGCGTGGGCATCCGCCCAACGGGCTCGCGGCTGAACGCCGGCGGGGCTGGGGCGGGCCCGATTCAGCCTCGCCGGCGTTTGAGGCGCCGCCGGAGGCCGCACCCGCCGGCAGAGGCTTCATCCGGCCCGGGACGGCACCCCGTCAGGCACCGCCCGAGCGGCGGCACCCCCGTCAGGGCCCCGCCCCACCCGGGGCTGGCGGCACCCCGTCAGGCCCTGCCCAGGGCAACCCCGGGCCGCCCTCGGGGAAGGGCTACGCCCAGAGTTGGCCCTGGAGGACCTCGATGGCCTCTTCCGTCGTGGCCGCCGTGTAGACGCCCGTCGACAGGTACTTCCAGCCGCCGTCGGCCACGACGAAGACGATGTCCGCGGACTCGCCCGCGGCGACCGCCTTGCGGCCCACGCCGATCGCCGCGTGCAGGGCCGCCCCCGTGGAGACGCCCGCGAAGATGCCCTCCTGCTGGAGGAGTTCCCGGGTGCGGGTCACCGCGTCCGCGGAGCCCACCGAGAAGCGGGTCGTCAGGACCGAGGCGTCGTACAGCTCGGGGACGAAGCCCTCGTCGAGGTTGCGGAGGCCGTAGACGAGGTCGTCGTAGCGGGGTTCCGCGGCCACGATCTTGACGCCCGGCACGTGTTCGCGCAGGTAGCGGCCGACGCCCATGAGGGTGCCGGTCGTACCGAGGCCCGCCACGAAGTGGGTGATGGACGGGAGGTCGGCGAGGATCTCCGGGCCGGTCGTGGCGTAGTGGGCGCCCGCGTTGTCCGGGTTCCCGTACTGGTAGAGCATCACCCAGTCCGGGTGCTCCGCCGCGAGTTCCTTCGCGACGCGCACCGCCGTGTTCGAGCCGCCCGCGGCGGGCGACGGGATGATCTCGGCTCCCCACATGGCCAGGAGGTCACGGCGCTCCTGGCTGGTGTTCTCCGGCATGACGCACACGATCCGGTAGCCCTTGAGCTTCGCCGCCATGGCGAGCGAGATGCCCGTGTTGCCGGAGGTGGGCTCCAGGATGGTGCAGCCGGGGTAGAGGCGGCCGGACTTCTCGGCCTGCTCGACCATGTGGAGCGCGGGGCGGTCCTTGATCGAGCCGGTCGGGTTGCGGTCCTCCAGCTTGGCCCAGATCCGGACGTCCTCGGACGGGGACAGCCGGGGCAGCCGGACCAGCGGGGTGTTGCCGACCGCCGCCAGCGGGGAGTCGTAGCGCATTACTTCGATCCGCCGGCCACGGCCGGGAGGATGGTGACGCTGTCGCCGTCCTTCAGCTCGGTGGTGATGCCGGCGAGGAAGCGGACGTCCTCGTCGTTGAGGTACACGTTCACGAAGCGGCGCAGTTCGCCGCCCTTGGCCTCGTCGATGATGCGCTCCTGGATGCCCTTGTGGCGGGTCTCCAGGTCGGCGAAGAGGTCGGCGAGGGTGGCGCCTTCACCGGAGACGGCCTTCTCGCCGTCGGTGTAGGTGCGGAGGATGGTCGGGATGCGGACCTCGATGGCCATGGCTGGCTCCAGACGTGAAGACGAAGAAGAGGAAGGAGGAGGGAAAGGCAAGCGTGCGGGGCGGTGCGGCGCGGCGGTGCTGCGGGGGCTGCCTCTGTTCAGGCAGCGGCAGGACAGATGGCACTGGCGAGGCGGCACAGGTCGACGTGCAGCCGCGCCACGAGCAGCAGCCTGCCGGGCGTCTCGATGCTCACGTCGTGGGGAACCATGCGGTCATGTTAACGATTCCCGGTCCCGCGTTTGGAGTGTGATTCCGCATCGTGGACGCCAATGGCTCACATACTGGGCAGTAGCCCCTCAGTAACCGGCCACGACCTGCACTTCTTCCTCCGTGATCACGCCGTCGACGATCCGGTACGACCGGAACTGGAACTCCCCCAGGCCGTCCTTGTCCGCCGTGGAGACCAGGACGTAGTGCGCGCCGGGCTCGTTCGCGTAGGTCACGTCGGTGCGCGAGGGGTAGGCCTCGGTCGCGGTGTGCGAGTGGTAGACGATCACGGGCTCCTCGTCCCGGTCGTCCAGCTCGCGGTAGAGCTTCAGCAGGTCCTTGGAGTCGAACTCGTAGAACGTGGGCGACCGCGCGGCGTTCAGCATGGGGACGAACCGCTCGGGGCGGCCGGTGCCCGCCGGACCGGCGACGATCCCGCAGGCCTCGTCCGGGTGGTCCTGGCGGGCGTGCTCGACGATCCGGTCGTACAGGTCCTGGGTGAGGGTCAGCATGAGCGAAAGGATAAACAGACGGGCCCTTCCGTACCGAGGAGTGGTACGGAAGGGCCCGGATGCTGGACAGGGTGCCCCTGCCAGGCGGCTGTGGGGCAGGCCCCTACGAGGCCTTGGTGAACGCGACCCCGCTCGGGTTGCGGTTCTTCATGACCAGCCAGGACACGCCGAGGATCAGGCCCCACAGGGGGGCGCAGTACAGCGAGACGCGGGCGTCCTTGTCGATGCCCATCATCACGATGACCATGGCGATGAAGGCCAGCGCGAACCAGCTCGTGTACGGGGCTCCGGGCGCCCGGAAGGGGGACGCGGGCAGCTCGCCGCGGTCGGACTTGGCCCGGTAGCGGATCTGGCAGACCAGGATCATGATCCAGGCCCACATGCCGGAGATGGTGGCGAAGGAGACGACGTAGTCGAAGGCCTTGCCCGGGGCGACGTAGTTGATCCAGACGCCCACCAGCATCAGCGCGGCGGAGAAGGTGGTGCCCACGAGCGGGGTGCCGCTCTTGGTCAGCTTGGTGAAGACCTTCGGGCCCTGGCCGTTGAGCGCGAGGTCGCGCAGCATGCGGCCGGTGGAGTACATGCCCGAGTTGCAGGAGGACAGGGCGGCGGTCAGCACCACGAAGTTGACGATGGCCGCGCCGATGCCGAGGCCCATCTTCTCGAAGGCCAGCACGAAGGGGCTCTCGCCCGCCTTGAACTGGTTCCACGGGATGACCGAAAGGATCATGATCAGGGCGCCGACGTAGAAGACGGCGATCCGCCACGGCACGGTGTTGATGGCCTTGGGGAGGGTCTTCTCGGGGTCCTTGGACTCACCGGCGGTGACGCCGACGAGTTCGACCGCGAGGAAGGCGAACATCACGATCTGCAGGGTCATCAGCGTCTCGCCGATGCCGTTGGGGAAGAAGCCCCGGTCGTTCCACAGGTTCGAGACGCTCGCGGTGTCGGCGGCGTCGGAGAAACCGATGGTCAGAATGCCAGCGCAGATCAGGATCATGCCGACGATGGCGGTGACCTTGACCATCGAGAACCAGAACTCCAGCTCGCCGAAGAGCTTCACGGAGATCAGGTTGGCGGCGTAGAGGATGAGCGTGAAGATCAGCGCGAAGCCCCACTGGGGGAAGCTGCCGTCGGTCCAGAAGGACATGTACTTCGCGGCGGCGGTGACCTCGACGATGCCGGTGACCACCCAGAAGAGCCAGTACGTCCAGCCCGTCACGTACCCCCAGAAGGGGCCCAGGAACTCCCGGGCGTAGTCCGAGAAGGAGCCCGAGACGGGGCGGTACATGAGCAGCTCGCCCAGGGCCCGCATGATGAAGAAGATGACCAGGCCGGCGATGGCGTAGGCCAGGATGAGGCTGGGGCCCGCCTTGGAGATCGCCTTGCCGGCGCCCAGGAAGAGGCCGGTGCCGATGGCTCCGCCGATGGCGATCATCTGGATCTGCCGCGCGCCGAGCGTGCGGTGGTAACCCTCGCCCGCCTCGGCTTCGCCGCCGGCCGGCTTGGTGTCGTCGTGCTCGACCTGCACAGAGGTCATGTCTTGGTGCGCCTTTCTCCACGCCGGTCCGCGCCTGTGAGGGCTGCGGGCCGGATCCTCGATCCCCCCGGATACGGATGGAGTTGCACCCGGCGGTCAGCCGGTTCGAGCAAGCCGGGGAACAGGGGTGGCGTCCCGTCGGCAGTCGTGAAGATTTATCACGGCCTTACGGGTGATTGAGGCGCGAAAAAGTGGCCCATGACACAAAGAAATACGGACGAAGCCCACAAACAAGATCAGACCACCGCATGGCGGTGATCTGATCGTTATCCGGATTTGAGCGTCCGCTGAGCGAACGGAGCGCGCCCGCCCGGGACTCGGCTCAGAGGGTCTCGATCAGCGTCTCCTGGAGACCGCCGAGCCACAGGTACGCCATCACCATCGGCTTGCGCGGATCGTCGTCCGGCAGCTTGAAGAGGGTCGCGCTCTCGTCGTCCTCGGTGATCTCCAGACGCGCCGCGATGGTGAGCCGCAGGTCGTTGAGCGAGCCGAGCCAGCGCAGCGGCAGCTCCCCGGTCAGCTCCAGCAGCGCGCCGCGGTCGTCATCGCCGCCCTCGCCGTTGTCGCCGTTGTCGCCGTTGTCGCCGTCCTCGTCAAGGACCAGCGCGTCGAGGCTGCGTACGACGGCCAGCGCGTCCTCGCGCTTGCGGGTGCGCAGGTCGTTCTCGGTGAACCGGCGGAATTCGGCCGAGTGGGCCCGCAGCTCCTCCGGGTCGGCCTTGCCGTCGCCGCCGGGACCGCCGTAGGCGTCCGGGAAGAGCCGGGCCAGCGCCGGGTCGGAGGGCGGCTCGGTGGGGCCGTCGGCGGCGAACAGCACGGCCAGCGGGTCGGCATCCTCGGCCGGTTCGGCCGCGCCGGGGCCGATCAGCTCCAGCAGCTGGACGACCAGCGAGCGCAGGATCTGGATCTCGATCTCGTCGAGGGCGATGGCCGCGCCGCCGCCTTCGAGCGGCACGAAGGTGCCCGTCTCGCGCTCCATCAGTTGCGGTCCTGGGAGAGGGTCGCCCACAGGCCGTAGCCGTGCATGGCCTGCACGTCGCGTTCCATCTCCTCGCGGCTGCCGCTGGAGACGACCGCCCGCCCCTTGTGGTGGACGTCGAGCATCAGTTTGTTCGCCTTGTCCTTGGAGTAGCCGAAGTACGCCTGGAACACGTACGCCACGTAGCTCATGAGATTGACGGGGTCGTTGTGCACCAGCGTCACCCAGGGGACGTCGGGCTCGGGGACCGCGAAGGTCTCCTCGGCGGATTCGGTGCGTTCGATCTCAATGGGGGCGACACTCACTTGTCCCATGCTGCCACTGTGACGGGCCCGTCGCACAAACGGGCCCTACATCTCGTCACTTTGACGAGATGTGCGCTAGCATCCGTGTCATGAACCCTGCGGACCTGGGCCTGCCGGTGGACGTGCCGTCGACAGCGCTCTTCACGGACCATTACGAGCTGACGATGCTGCAGGCCGCCCTGGCCAACGGCACCGCCGAACGGCGTTCGGTCTTCGAGGTCTTCACCCGGCGGCTGCCCGAGGGGCGGCGCTACGGAGTGGTGGCCGGCACGGGCCGGGTACTGGACGCGGTGGAGAACTTCCGCTTCGACGCGGCCGTGCTGGAGTTCCTGCGCGACCGGGCCGTCGTCGACATGCGGACCCTGGACTGGCTGGCCTCGTACCGCTTCTCGGGCGACATCTGGGGCTACCCGGAAGGCGAGGTCTACTTCCCCGGCTCCCCGGTGCTGCGCGTCGAGGGCAGCTTCGCCGAGTGCGTGCTGCTGGAGACCGTGATCCTCTCGATCCTCAACCACGACTCGGCGATCGCCGCCGCCGCGTCCCGGATGGCCACGGCCGCCGGTGACCGGCCGCTGGTCGAGATGGGCGCGCGCCGGACCCACGAACTGGCCGCGGTGGCCGCGGCGCGGGCCGCTTACGTCGGCGGTTTCGCCTCCACCTCGGACCTGGCGGCCGGTTTCCGGTACGGGATCCCCACCGTGGGCACCAGCGCGCACGCCTTCACCCTGGTGCACGACAGCGAGCGCGACGCCTTCGAGGCCCAGGTGGCCTCCCTGGGCGGCTCGACCACGCTGCTCGTGGACACGTACGACGTCGCCGAGGCGGTACGGACCGCCGTCGAGGTGGCGGGCACCGGGCTCGGCGCGGTGCGCATCGACTCCGGGGACCTGCTGCTCGTCGCGCACCGGGTGCGGCAGCAGCTCGACGAGCTGGGCGCCACCGGTACGCGGATCGTGGTCACCTCCGACCTCGACGAATACGCGATCGCCTCGCTGGCGGCGGCGCCGGTGGACTCGTACGGGGTGGGCACCCAGCTGGTCACCGGCAGCGGGCACCCGACCTGCTCGATGGTCTACAAGCTGGTCGCCCGCGCCACCTCCGCCGACCCCAAGGCGGCCCTGCACCCGGTGGCGAAGAAGTCCTCCGGCGGAAAGACCTCGGTGGGCGGCCGCAAGTGGGCCGCGAGGCGCCGCGACGGTGACGGGGTGGCCGAGGCGGAGGTCGTGGGCACGGGGGCGGTGCCGTCCGCGCTGGCCGGGGATCAGCTGCTGGTGCAGCTGGTGAAGGGCGGGGAGGTGGTCGCGCGGGAGCCGTTGGAGGCGGCGCGGGACCGGCATCGCTCGGCGCTGGCGGCCCTGCCGTTGTCGGCGACCCAGCTCTCGCGCGGCGAAGCCGTGATCCCCACCGAATACGCCTGACCCCGGGGCCCCGGGGCCCCGGCCCCGGCCCCGGCCCCGGATGACGCCGGACTCCGGCTCCCGGTCCCCGTCCCCTCCGGGGGCGCCTCAAACGCCGGCGGGGCTGGGTTTGCCCGGGCCCCGGTTCCCCGCCTGCGGGCCTCCCGCCCTCCGGGGGCGCCTCAAACGCCGGCGAGGCTGGGATGGCCGGGGCTGGCTCCCCGCCAGCGGGGCCGGGATGGACGAGGTTGCCCAGGGTTGGAGTGCTCGGCGGTTTCAGCCGCAGGCGCGGACCAGGCCCGCCAAAACAGCCCCGCCGGCGATTGAGGCGCCCCCGGAGGGCGAGGGCGGCCGCAGGCGGAGAACCAGGGCCAGCACAACCAGCCTCGCCGGCATTTGAGGCGCCCCCGGAGGGCGAGGGCGGCCGCAGGCGGGGGACCGGGGCCCGGCAATGGCGGGTTCGGGGGCGAGGGGGCGGGGAAAGGGCCACCGAAGGGTCCGAGGACGCCGGAGACACCGGCGGCGCACGCGCCGTCACACCGACCGAAGGGCACGCGAACATGCACCGCGCACTGATCGTCGTCGACGTACAGAACGACTTCTGCGAAGGCGGCAGCCTCGCGGTCGCCGGTGGCGCCGACGTCGCCGCCGCCATCACCGAGCTGATCGGCCAGGCCACGCCCGGGTACCGGCACGTGGTCGCCACCCGCGATCACCACGTCGACCCGGGTGCCCACTTCGCCCGGCCCCCGGCGGAGCCGGACTTCGAGACCTCCTGGCCCGTGCACTGCGTGGCCGGGACCGAGGGCGTCGGCTTCCACCCGAACTTCGCGCCCGCCGTCGCCTCGGGCGCCGTCGCGGCCGTCTTCGACAAGGGCGCCTACGACGCGGCGTACAGCGGTTTCGAGGGCGCCGACGAGAACGGCGTCACGCTCGCCGACTGGCTGCGGGGCCGCGAGGTGACCGAGGTGGACGTCGTCGGCATCGCCACGGACCACTGCGTACGGGCGACCGCCCTGGACGCCGTTCGCGCGGGCTTCGACACCCGGGTGCTGCTCGACCTCACGGCGGGGGTGGCCCCCCAGAGCACGGAGCGGGCCCTGGAGCAGCTCAGGACGGCCGGAGTGAAGCTCTCCGGCGCCCCCCACGTGGCCGGCGCGTAGAGCGCGAGCACGGCCCGCGCGCAGCCCGCCGCTCAGGCGCCCGGCAGCAGGGCCCGGATCGGGTGCCACAGCTCGGCGGCCCGGTCGGGGGCGCAGCGCCACAGCAGGCCGTCCGGGTGGTGCAGGACCGCCGTCACCTCGTCGGGTGTCGGCGGCTGCGCGTTGCCCCGCAGGTACACGGCCCGCATCCCGAGGTTCCGCAGCCTGGTCAGGGCGCGGGCCCGGTTCACGGCGTGCACGAGCACGCGGACATTTCCGCCCTCACCGGACGGCCTGGGCAGGGTGAGCGCGACCACCACGCTGCCGCCTGGCAACCTGACGAAACCTCCACCGGGCATGCTTGTCATCTCCCCCGTCAATAAGAAACTCGCACGGGCATCTAAACGCGAACGGCCGCCGCCCGCTAGGGGGCGACGGCCGATCATGCTCTGACCTGCGGTGATGCGTGTTACTTAACGGCGGGGCCGACCTCGACCGTCATCTGGAGACCGTCGTAGGACTCCTTGGCGATCTTGATCTTGGTGTTGGTGTCAGTGACCTTCACGCTGCCGGTCGGGTTCTCGTCGTAGTAGTACTTGCCCTTGTGGTCGTCGAAGACGCCGTTACCGGCCGACGGCTTGATCCGCGTCGCGACACCCTTGTTGTGGAGGGTGATGTCGTCCGTGGAGTACCAGCTGAACGGGGCGTCGAACGGCTGGATCTTGTTGCGCATCAGGGTGCCGTCCGCCCACTTCAGCGGCTTGGCCTTCGAGTCGATCGGCAGGATCAGACCCGCACCCGGGTGCACGCTGGTGTTGTTGTCCTTCTGGGAGGTGTCCCAGAGCCAGATCAACAGGCCGTCCTGGTAGGCGTAGTGCTCGACCCACTGCGGACGGTCGGAGTTGGTGAAGCCGAAGTTGTACGGGCCCACCTTGAGGGTGGAGTCGTACGAGACGTAGCGGCGGTTCTCGGCCAGGTAGTACTGCGGGTAGTCCTTGGTGAAGCCGGAGCCGACGCGGGAGAAGCCCTTGCCCGTCCAGCCGTTGTCGCCGTTCTCGGCGCCGTCGGTGAAGAGGGGCTGGCCGTCCGCGGTCAGCGTGATGGCGTCGGCGGTGAAGCCCTTGCCGCCCGCGCCGCCGTCCGTCTGGTAGCGGAAGCGGAGGTCGAACTTCTTGCCCGCGTAGGCGTCGAGCGGGTACTTCAGGTCCTGGTAGGCGCCGGAGACGTCCGTCAGGGCCGGGTTGCCGGCGGCGTCGGCCGGGATGGCCTTGCCGTTGGCGGTGCCGGCGAGGGCGGTCCAGTTGGCGCCGCCGTCGGTGGAGACCTCCGCGTAGAGGAAGTCGAAGTCCTTCTCGATGTCCCACCAGCCCTTGAGGGACAGGGCCGCGGCGGACTTGCCGGTCAGGTCGACCGGACGCGTGAGGGTGTTCTTGAGGTCGTCACCCATGTTGCTCCACCACTGGCTTGCGCCTTCGGCGGGAGCGACGATCTCCGTCCTGAACTGCTTCGCGGGCAGGTCGACGATCAGGGCCTGCTTGTCCTTGGTGTTGTACTCCGACACGCCCAGCTTGTGGGTGGAGGGAGTCGCCGCCTTGGCCCGGTCGTAGTTCAGCCAGCCGAGCTGGTACTTGTCCCAGGCCGTCATGTCGCCCGGGAGGTCGCCTATGGAGTCCTTGCCCTGGCCGAGCCAGGAGCCGGCCGACATCAGGGACCAGAAGCCGACGCTGTTCTCGCCACCACCGGTGGTGTCGTACAGGTCCGGGAGGCCGAGGTCGTGGCCGTACTCGTGCGCGAAGACGCCGAGGCCGCCGTTCTCGGGCTGCATGGTGTAGTCGCCGACCCAGATGCCGGTGTCACCGATCTGGGTGCCGCCGGCCTTGTTGTTCGCCGGGCCGGTCTTGCCCGCGTCCGTGCCGTAGGCGTACCAGCGGTGCGCCCACAGGGCGTTGGTGCCCTGCTTGCCGCCGCCGGCCGACTCGTCCTCGCCCGCGTGGACGATCTGGAAGTGGTCGATGTAGCCGTCGGGCTCGTTGAAGTTGCCGTTGCCGTTGTAGTCGTTGCGGTCCCACTGGTCGTACTGGGACAGCGTCGCCTTGATGTCGGCGTCGGACTTGCCGGCCTTCTTCTGGGCGTCGACCCACGCGTTGACGCCGTCCTTGACGGTGTCCCACACGTTGTTGCAGTTGGTCTGACCACAGTAGTTCGAGCCGTAACGGGCCTCGTTGTACGGGATCTTGACCCAGTCCTGGACCTGGCCCTCGACCGAGTAACGACCCGAGGAGGTCTTCTCGTAGTAGGTCTTCAGCGAGTTCTTGCCCTGGCCGGTACCGAAGTACAGGTCCTGGAAGTAGTCGCGGCTGAAGTCCTTGCGCCAGGCGGTGCTGTTGTTCTTGGTGCGGTCCGGCTGTTCGATCTGGTTGTGCGCCGGGCCGGGGTTGCCGCCGTACTTCTGGACCGGGGGCTTCGGGCCGTCGGGGCCGTCCGGGTCGAACATGGTGGTGCTGTCCACCGTGTCACCGAAGTCGACGAGGATCGTGAAGATCTTGTCGGTCTTCTCACGGCCCAGCTCGACGTACTTCTTGTCGTCGAGCTTGACGACCTTGGAGGCGCCCTTCTGCTCGACGGTGGCCTTGCCCGAAAGCACCTTCTCCAGGGCGGCCTTGCGGCCCGCCTCCTGCTTCTTGGTGAACGGGCCGTCGAGGTTGTGCTGGACCTGGTTGGCCGGGGCCGTCGGGTCCTGCTGGACCGCGGCCGCCACGGGCGCGGGGGCCGCGGGGCCCGATGCGGTCGCGGTGGTGAAGGCCGCACCGGTGGCGGCGCACGCGGCGATGGTCACGGCGACTGCCGTGGCGCGCAGCGCTCGCCTTCCGGTGAAGTCTGAGTTGCTGGTCACTTGATGTCGTTCCCCTCCCGCGGCCGCCAGGACGGTCGGAACGTCTCCATCGGAGCGGGGGTTCCGCGCGGCGCGCGTCTCAAGTGACGACATTTGATCGGAGTAACGGAAGAAAAGACAGACCTTGACTTGTTCCTTACAACTGCACTATGCGGTCAAGGAGTTCCGCTATTCGGACGTTCTCCAGTCATTCGGGGCGAACGGCGCTTCCCGCCCGCGCCCGCGCCCCCTCATCCTGGGCCAACGCATGACTCCGTGCGCCCCCCGTGCTCCGGGAGACCGGTGCCAACGGGTTAGGACACGCTTACCGTTGGTCAGGCTCGGGCATCCCCCGTCGTAGAGTTCCCTCCCTGCTTGAGGACGGATACCGCCATGCCGCGACCGACCGCCGTTCAGCTCACCTCCGGTTCCGTCACCGTCGTCGTGTCCACGATCGCCATGCTGCTGCTCTCGCAGACCAGTACGGGCCTCGGCGTCGCGGTCATCTCGGCGGCGGCCCTCGCCCTCGGCCTCCTCGTCGCCCTCACCGTGCCCATGCCGAAGCGGCGGCGCCGGGGTCCCGACACCGCCGCGGCGGACGTGGCCATGCCGACGGCCGCCCGGGTTCCCGCACCCCGGACGGCCGCCGCCGAACACTCCGTGCACCACTAGGCGCACCACTGGGTGCACCACTGGGTCATGTCTACGGCGTCGCGCTGACCACCACGGTCTTGGCCGCCTTGTCGTGCCACGCCTGCTTGTACGGCTTGTCGATGAGCATCGAGATGACGAGCGCGATCGGCCACAGGCAGAAGCAGCAGAGCAGGGTCGGCAGCCACAGCACGGCGGCGCGGGTCAGCGAGGCGTTCGACGTCGGCACGCTGCCGTCGTTGAGCATCGCGACGCGCACGTTCATCGCCTTCTTGCCGATGGTCTGACCGTTCTTCTTGGTCATGAACCAGTCGTAGCCGACGTAGGCGAGGATCCCGATCAGCGTCCAGATCAGACCGCTGCCGCTGTAGGAGCGGACGACCACGTCGCTGATGTCGTCGCCCTTGCTGGTGTCGACGACGTACCGCTTGCTGCTGAAGACCCACTGCAGCACGTACAGCGGGACGCTGATGATCAGCAGGTCGATGATGCGGGCCGCGAGCCGCTTGCCGAAGTCGGCGAGCGGGGGCATTCCGGCGAGCGGATCGGGCATGCCGTACCCGCCTCCGCCTCCCCCGCCGTACGGGTCCCCGCCGCCATAGGGCGGCGGTGGCGGCGGATATCCGCCGCCCCCGGGCGGCACTCCGCCGCCGGGCCCGCCGCCCGGAGGCGGGGTGGGTCCGCCGGGCGGCGGTGAGCCGTACGGCGAACCGCCCGACGGGGGCGTCGGTTGCTGGGGCTTCTTGAGGAACGGGTCGTCCTCGGGCGACGGGCCCGGCGGCGGCTGGTCGGTACTCATGGCCCGAGTCGAACCCGGCTGCGCGCCCCCCGCAACGGGACGGCGTCCGTTCGGGGGAGCCGCCCGGCGGGAACGGCCGGACGGACGGCCCGATGGACCGATGGCCCGGACGGACCGGACGGACCGGACGGACCGGACGGACCGTCAGCGGGACACGTACGTCCCGGCCGCCTTGTCGTGCCAGGTCCGCCGGCGCGGACGGCCGGTCAGGCAGGGGAGGGAGCCGGGCAGGCCCAGCAGCGCGCAGACGAGCCAGCGCCGCAGCGCCGCGCCGAAGGACGGCGGCCGCCGGGTCGCGACCGCGAGCACCCGGATCCCGAGCAGCTTCTTGCCCAGCGTGCGGCCCCAGCGCGCGGTCGGCAGCACCTCGCAGAACACCCCGAAGAGCAGGACGGCACCGAGTACGACGCCCAGGTAGCCGGTGGTGGTCCCGTCGAGCAGCCACACCGTGACGGTGCGCCCGCTCCCCCGGGCCGCCTCCACCTTGGCCTCCACGTGCGCGGTGACGGCCGGTACGAGGGGTTGCGCCACGGCCACCGCGACCGCGCCCAGCACCACCGAGTCCACGGCGCGCGCGAGCAGGCGGCGGACCGGACCGGCGGGCCGCACGGCCCGCTCGGCCATCCGCTCGAAGACGGCGTGGTCGGTGCGGTTCGCCTCCCGGCTCGGGGTTTCGGACCTGGCCTCGGCCGGGGACTCCGCCGGGGTCTGCGCCGGGGCTTCGGCCGCGGTGGTGACCGGAGCGACGGCCGCCGCCGGAGCGGGCCGGGCCGGAGCGGTGCGGGCCGGGGCGGGAACACGGGCGGCCGGGGCCTGCGCCGCCGGGGCGGGCCGTTCGGGGGCGCCGCGGCTCCCCTCGGGTTCCGGCCAGGCGGGGGCCGGGGCGGCGGGCGCCACCGGGGACCTGGCCGAGAGGATGCCGACCGGAGCGGCGGGCGCGGGGGCGGGCGGGGCGGGGGCCGGAGCGGGCGCGGCGGCCTGCGCGGGCGTGCGGCCGATCCGGACCCCGGAGGCGGACCCGCGGACGGCCGCGGGTTCCCGTACCGGTTCGCGTACTGGCTCCCACCGGGGCTCGGGGCGGGATTCCGGATGCCATTCCGCTTCCACCTCGGGGAGCGGTTCCGGGCGGCTCCGCCCGAGGGAGACGCCGGCCGGGCGGGCCACCGCGTGCCCGTGCCCGTGCTCGGGCTGACCGCGCTCGGGCTCGTGCTGGCCCCAGGAGACGAGCTGGTCGCGGGAGCCGCCGAAGCCCGCCTGGTGCAGCGGGTCGGCCTGCCACACCACCGGCTCCGGCTCGGGCGCCCGTACCGCCGATGGCTCCGGTCGGGGTTCCGGTTCGCGGCAGGCGGCGGTCAGGGAGGTCTCGTCGAGGAAGACCGGGCCGGTCTCCTCCGCGGGCGCGGGGCGGCTCGTACCGGGAACCCAGGACGCGCCGTTCCAGTACCGGACGTACCCGGGGATGGACGGGTCGGGGTAGTACCCCTCGCGGGCCGCGTGCCCGCCGACTCCAGGGGAGGCCGTCAATGTCCCCAACTCCGTTCGTGGCGTGAGGCTTGTGCAGGGGAGGACCATAGCCAAGAACCGGTGTCCCACAGGTCCGGTAACGGGAAGGTGCAGCCCTTCGGGCGAACCTCGCCCCATGCGCCCGTTTTCGGTCAGAGGTCGATTTTCGGCCATCCTGCGGTCCGTTCGGGAAACTCGCGTCATAGCCGCGTGCGGGCGCGCTCTCTCCGGGTGCGGGGCCAGCCACCGGCCCGCGCGAGGCGAAGAGAACCGAAGCGAGGCACCCCATGCACCACCCCGTCATCGAACGCGAGCTGGAACTGCGACTGGTCCTGTCCCCCGAGCGCAGCATCTGCGTCCCCGCCAAGCTGTCCTACCGCGCGGGCGACCCGTACGCCGTCCACATCACCTTCCACACCGGCACCAGTGCCCCGGTCAACTGGACCTTCGCCCGCGAACTGCTCGTGGAGGGCGTCTTCCGCCCGTGCGGCCACGGCGACGTCCGGATCTGGCCCACCAAGATCGAAGGCCGCAGCGTGCTGTGCATGGCGCTCAGCTCCCCCGACGGCGACGCCCTGCTGGAGGCCCCGGCCGGGTCGGTGTCGGCCTGGCTGGAGCGCACCCTGCGCATGGTCCCGCCCGGTACCGAGGCCGAACGCCTGGGCCTGGACGACGCGCTGGCGGCGCTGCTCGCCCCGACCCCGGCCGATGACCTGTGGCTGCGCGACCCGTGGCCCTCCGACGAGTCCTCGGACGGCGAGCTGTGAACGCGGCGGCCTCCGGCTCAGAAGAGCTTGCCGGGGTTGAGCAGGCCCAGCGGGTCGAAGGCGTGCTTGACCGCGCGCTGCGCCTCCATGCCGACCGGCCCCAGTTCGCGGGCGAGCCACTCCTTCTTCAGTACGCCGACCCCGTGTTCGCCCGTGATGGTGCCGCCCAGCTTCAGGCCGAGCGCCATGATCTCGTCGAAGGACTCCCGGGCGCGGGCCGTCTCGTCGGCGTCCGCGGGGTCGAAGCAGACCACCGGGTGGGTGTTGCCGTCGCCCGCGTGCGCGCAGACCCCGATGGTGAGGTCGTAGGCGCGGGCGATCGCGCTCGTCCCGTCCAGCATTTCGGCGAGCCGCGACCTCGGCACGCACACGTCGTCGATCATCGTGGCCGGGCGCAGGGTGTCGAGCGCGGTCAGGGCCATCCTGCGGGCCTGGAGGAGCAGTTCGGATTCGGCCTCGTCGTCGGCGGGCACGACGGCGCTCGCCCCGGCGGCCGTGCACAGCGCGCCGACGGCCGCGAGGTCGGCGGGCGCGTCGGGGGTGTCGAAGGCGGCGAGGAGCAGGGCCTCGGTGCTCTCGGGCAGCCCCATCTTGCCGAGCGCGTTGACGGCGCGGACCGTCGTACGGTCCATCAGTTCCAGCAGCGAGGGCGTCAGTCCGGCTTCCATGACGGCGCAGACGGCGGCGCAGGCCGCGGCGGCCGAGGGGAACTCGGCGGCGAGCGCGAGCTGGCGCGGCGGGGCGGGGCGCAGCGCGAGGACGGCCTGGACGACGACGCCCAGGGTGCCCTCGGAGCCGACGAAGAGCCGGGTGAGGTCGTATCCGGCGACGCCCTTGGCGGTACGCCGTCCCGTGCGCAGCAGCCGGCCGTCGGCCAGGACCACGTCCAGCCCGAGGACGTACTCGGCGGTGACCCCGTATTTGACGCAGCACAGGCCGCCGGAGGCGGTGCCGATGTTGCCGCCGATCGTGCACTGTTCCCAGCTGGAGGGGTCCGGCGGGTAGTACAGGCCGCGTTCGGCGACGGCCCGCGACAGCACGGCGTTGACCACGCCCGGTTCGACGACCGCGAGCCGGTCGACCGTGCTGATCTCCAGGATCCGGTCCATGGCGGTCAGGGAGAGCACGATGCAGCCGTCGGAGGCGTTGGCCGCGCCCGACAGGCCCGTGCGGGCGCCCTGCGGGACGACGGGGACCCGTAGCGCCGTGGCGGTGCGCATGACGTGCTGGACCTGTTCGACCGTGCGGGGCAGGACCACGACGGCCGGGGTCCCGGCCGCGCAGAAGCCGGCCATGTCGGCCGCGTACGTGGGGGTCACCTGGGGGTCGGTGATCACGGCCGCGGCCGGCAGCCCTTCGTGGAGGCGTGCCAAGAGATCGTCCATGGGGCCAGCCTGGCACCCGCCGCCATCGGTGTGAACCCGGGCGCGACCCTCTTCGGACACCTCCGCGCGCTCTTCATATTGACGCACAGTGACCCCATGGACGAGGAATCGCGACCCGCACCACACGTGACCTTCACCGGCCGCAAGACGCTCGTGCCGGCCGTCGTCGCCGTGGTCCTGATCGTCGGGGCCCTGGTGATCCGGCCGGTCGAGAACGCTGACGACGCCCGCCCGCCCGGGCCCAAGGAGCGGGCCGCCTCGGCGGTCGGCATGGGCGCGCCCGCGGCGGCCGTGGACCTGAGCGCGCTGATCGCCGACCGGGAGAAATGGGTGGCCGCGCACGCCGACGACCACGGCTCGTGGGCGGTGCTGGGGGCGGCGTACCTGGAACAGGCGCGCCGCACCGGTGACTCGCTCTGGTGCCCGAAGGCGGAGAAGGCGCTGAAGCGCTCGCTGGAGCTGCGGCCCGCGGAGAAGGGCAACTTCGACGCGATGACGGGCATGGGCGCCCTCGCCGTCGCCCGGCGGGACTACGGCACCGGCAAGAAGTGGGGCGAGCTGGTCCGGGCGCAGTCACCGAAGCGGTGGACGGCGTACCCGGTACTGGTGGACGCCTACAGCGGGCTGGGCGACTACAAGGCCGCCGAGAAGGCGATGAACGAGCTACTGGAGCTGCGGCCGGGCCTGGCGGCCTTCACCCGGGCCGCGCAGGTCTACCGGGACCACGGCTGGCGCGAGGACGCGGTGGCCGCGATGGCGAACGCGTCGGGCGCGGCGAAGGCCCCGGTGGAGAAGGCGTACGTGCTGTACCGGATGGGCGAGCTGTCCTGGGAGCGCGGCGACTCCGGGGAGGCGCTGCGCTCGTTCGAGGGCGCGCTGCGCACCGATCCGGGGCAGGCGGAGGCCCTGGGCGGGCGGGCGCGGGCGCTGGCCTCGCTGGGCCGTTCGGGGGAGGCGGTCCGGGACTACCGGATGGCGCTGGGCCGGGCGCCGGTGCCGGGCCTGGCGCTGGAGCTGGGCGAGCTGCTGGAGTCGCTGGGCCGGACGGAGGAGGCGCGCGTGCCGTACGAGCTGTTGGGCACGCTGGCCGCGAAGGGCGTGGCGAACGGGGTCGCCGACGAGGTGACCCTCGGCCTGTACGAGGCGGACCACGGGGATCCGGCGGCGGCGGTGCGCCGGCTCACGGCGGAGTGGGGCCGGCACAAGAACCTGCAGGTGGCGGACGCCCTGGGGTGGGCGCTGCACCGGACCGGGGACGACGCGGCGGCGCTGGAGTACGCGAAGAAGGCGACCGAGCTGGGTTTGCGGAGCGCGGAGTTCGCCTATCACCGGGGGCAGATCGAGCGGGGCCTGGGCGATGTGGCGGCGGCCCGCCGCCACTTCCAGGACGCGCTGCGGACGAATCCGCGGTTCTCGCCGGTGCGGTCGCAGCAGGCGAAGGAGGCCCTGGCGGCGGTGGGCCAGCCCGGGGCGGGCGGGCCGGAGAACATGCAGCCGAAGGAGCCGTGGGTGGCGCCGGTGATGCCGAAGCCGTCGGCGAAGGCGTCCCCCTCGCCGTCGCCTTCGGCCCACTGAGCCGGCTGACAGCCCGGTGACAGCCCGGCGGGGCCGGAGCCGCTCGAAGCGGCTCCGGCCCCGCCGGGTACGTACGGACTACAGGTTGCCGCGCTTCTCCTGCTCGCGCTCGATCGCCTCGAAGAGGGCCTTGAAGTTGCCCTTGCCGAAGCCCATGGAGCCGTGGCGCTCGATCATCTCGAAGAAGACGGTCGGCTTGTCCTGGACCGGCTTGGTGAAGATCTGCAGCAGGTACCCGTCCTCGTCGCGGTCGACGAGGATCTTCAGCTCGCGCAGGGTCTCCACCGGCACCCGGGTCTCGCCGGCCCACTCGCCGAGGGTGTCGTAGTAGGAGTCCGGGGTGTCGAGGAAGGCCACGCCGGCCGCGCGCATCGTGCGGACCGTCGCCACGATGTCGTTGGTGGCGAGCGCGATGTGCTGGACGCCCGCGCCGCCGTAGAACTCCAGGTACTCGTCGATCTGCGACTTCTTCTTCGCGATCGCCGGTTCGTTGATCGGGAACTTCACCTTCAGGGTGCCGTCCGCGACGACCTTCGACATTAGCGCCGAGTACTCGGTCGCGATGTCGTCGCCCACGAACTCCTTCATGTTCGTGAAGCCCATGACCTTGTTGTAGAAGGCGACCCACTCGTTCATGCGGCCGAGCTCGACGTTGCCGACGCAGTGGTCGATCGCCTGGAAGGTCCGCTTCGCGGGCGGGGTCACCATCGGCTCGGCGGCGACGAAGCCGGGCAGGTACGGGCCGGTGTAGTTCGAGCGGTCGACCAGGGTGTGGCGGGTCTGGCCGTAGGTGGCGATCGCGGCCAGGACGACGGTGCCGTGCTCGTCCTTGAGCTCGTAAGGCTCGTCCAGACCGCGCGCGCCCTGCTCGACGGCGAAGGCGTAGGCGGCGCGGGCGTCGGGGACCTCGATGGCGAGGTCGATCACGCCGTCGCCGTGCTCGGCGACGTGCTCGGCGATGAACCGGCCGCGGTCGGTGGACGGCTTGATGACCGAGGTCAGGACGAAGCGCGCGGAGCCGTTGGTCAGGACGTAGCTCGCGGTCTCGCGGGTGCCGTTCTCCGGTCCGGAGTAGGCGACCAGCTTCATGCCGAAGGCCGTGGAGTAGAAGTGCGCGGCCTGCTTGGCATTGCCGACGGCGAAGACCACCGCGTCCATTCCCTTGACGGGGAAGGGGTCTGCCGTGCGGGCGGCGTCCGTGGCGTGATCGAGGGTCTCAGTCATGAGCGCAGAGTCCCGCCGAACCACAAGCTGCGCAATAGTTCGTATTTTCACTGCACAGATTGCCCAGTCAGACCGCAGGATGGGTGCAGCATCCGTACAGGATGACCAGCGAACGACAGGTGGAGGGACACCCATGGGAATCGATCACCTGGACGGCAGACTCATCGTGCTGCTCGCCCGGGAACCCCGGATCGGGGTGCTGGAGGCCTCGCGCCGGCTCGGTGTCGCGCGCGGCACGGTACAGGCCCGTTTGGACCGGCTTCAGTCGAATGGCGTCATTCGCGGCTTCGGTCCGCAGGTGGACCCGACGGCGCTCGGCTACCCGGTCACGGCCTTCGCGACGCTGGAGATCAAGCAGGGGCAAGGCGTGGACGTACGGGCCCACTTGGCCGGGGTGCCGGAGGTGCTGGAGCTGCACACCACCACGGGTCACGGGGACATGCTGTGCCGGCTGGTGGCCCGCTCCAACGCGGATCTCCAGCGGGTGATCGACCGGGTTGTCGGGTTTGATGGCATCGTGCGGGCTTCGACGGCAATCGTCATGGAGAATCCCGTGCCCTTGCGGATCATCCCCCTGGTCGAACAGGCGGCCGAGGACGACTGAGGGCGGCTGAGCCGGCGCGGTGGGCCCGACACGAAGGCTGAAGACACGAAGGGCAGGGTGACGCGGCGTGAGCTTCTGGGCGTATCTGGCGCACCGCCACCAGCAGTTGCTCACCGACGCCTTCCAGCACGCCAGCGCCGTCTTCCAGTGCATGGTGATCGCGACCGTCCTCGGCATCGCGATCGGCGTCCTCACCTACCGCAGCGGCTGGGCGGGCAACCTCGCCATCGCCTCCACCTCGACGGTGCTGACCGTCCCCTCCCTCGCCCTGCTCGGCCTGCTGATCCCGCTCGTCGGGCTCGGCGTCGCACCGACCGTGATCGCGCTGACCCTGTACGGGCTGCTGCCGATCGTCCGGAACTCGATCGTGGGCCTGCGGGGCGTGGACCCCGCCCTGACGGACGCCGCCACCGGCATCGGGATGTCGCGCACCGCCCGCCTCCTGAAGGTCGAGCTGCCGCTCGCCTGGCCGCCGATCCTGACCGGCATCCGGGTCTCCACGCAGATGCTCATGGGCATCGCCGCGATCGCCGCGTACGCCTCGGGCCCGGGGCTCGGCAACGAGATCTTCCGCGGGATCGCCTCGCTCGGCAGCGCCAACGCCATCAACCAGGTGCTGGCCGGGACGCTCGGCATCGTCATCCTCGCCCTGCTCTTCGACGCCGCGTACGTCCTGCTCGGCCGTCTCACCATCCCGAGGGGAATCCGTGTCTGAGCCGACCGAGACCAGCGCCGCGCCGTCGTCCGCGGCCGCCGGAGCGTCCTCCTCCACCTCGGGCGCGGCCATCCGGCTGGAGAACCTCACCAAGCGCTATCCCGGCAACCCCACCCCGTCGGTCGACGGCGTCTCCATGGACATCAAGGCGGGCGAGACCGTCGTCTTCGTCGGCCCCTCGGGCTGCGGGAAGTCCACCACCCTCAAAATGATCAACCGGCTGATCGAACCCACCTCGGGCCGGATCCGCATCGGCGACGAGGACGTCACCGACATGGACCCGGTCAAGCTGCGGCGCAAGATCGGGTACGCGATCCAGTCGTCCGGGCTCTTCCCGCACATGACGGTCGCCGAGAACATCGCCCTGGTCCCCAAAATGGCCGGCTGGTCCAAGTCCCGGGTGAAGGACCGGGTCGAGGAGATGCTCGACCTGGTGGGCCTGGACCCGCGGGAGTTCCACGGCCGCTACCCGCGCAGTCTCTCGGGCGGCCAGCAGCAGCGCGTGGGCGTGGCCCGGGCGCTGGCCGCCGATCCGCCGGTCCTGCTGATGGACGAGCCGTTCGGCGCGGTGGACCCGATCACCCGCGACCACCTCCAGGACGAGCTGATCCGGCTCCAGCACGAGCTGCACAAGACGATCGTCTTCGTCACCCACGACTTCGACGAGGCCATCAAGCTGGGCGACCGGATCGCGGTACTGCGCGAACGCTCGCACATCGCCCAGTTCGACACCCCCGAGGCGATCCTCACCAACCCGGCCGACGACTTCGTCTCCGGGTTCGTCGGGGCGGGCGCGGCCCTCAAGCGGCTCAACCTCACCCGCGTGCGGGAGGTCGAGATCGCCGACTTCCCGACCGTGACCGTCGACGACCCGCTCCAGCAGATCTTCAACAAGCTGCGCACCGGCCCGCACAACGAGCTGCTGATGCTGGACCGGCGCGGCCGCCCCTACAAGTGGCTGCGGCGCGGCGACCTGATGCGCGCCAAGGGCTCCCTCGCCCGGGCGGGCCAGCTGGTGCACGACACGGTGACCCGGGACGCCACGCTGCACGACGCGCTGGAGGCGGTGCTGACCGACAGCGGCGGCCGGGTGGCTGTGACCGGGCGGCGCGGCGAGTACATCGGGGTCGTCGACATGGAGACCCTGATGAACTCGGTGCACGAGATGCTGGAGGCGGACCGGCTCACGGCCGCCGAGCACCAGCACGACCTGGAGGAACTGCGCCACCACCGCACCGAACAAGAGCTGGAGGGCGGTGCGGGTCCGTCATGAACACCGGTGACGAGCTGACCGATGACCCGGAGGGCGAGGCAGCGGGTCCGTCCGCCGTCGCGGCCGGACCCCGGCGGCGGATCACCTGGCCGCAGCTGGTCGTGCTGCCCGCCGTACTGGCGCTGGTGCTGCTGGCGACGTACCTGTGGATCACCAGCATCCACCTGGACACGATCGCCGAGAACTCGCTCAGCGGCGGGAACGTCCAGCTCAGGCTCCGCCAGCACGTCGAACTGACCGCGATCTCCACCTTCTGGGTGCTGGTCATCGCGATCCCGCTGGGCATCGCGCTCACCCGGGGCGGGCTGCGCAGGGCCGCCCCGCTGGTCACCGCGATCGCCAACATCGGCCAGGCCACCCCCGCCATCGGCCTGCTGGCGCTGCTGGTGATCTGGCTGGGCATCGGCCCCTCGACCGCGATCATCGGGATGGTCGCCTACGCCGTGCTGCCGGTGCTGTCCAACACGGTGGCGGGGCTGCGCGCGATCGACCCCCAGCTGGTGGAGGCGGCGCGCGGGATCGGGATGTCCTCGCTGGGGACGCTGGGCAAGGTGGAACTGCCGCTCGCCGTCCCGCTGATCCTGGCGGGCGTACGGACGGCCCTGGTGCTCAATGTCGGCACGGCGGCCCTGGCCACCTTCGGCGGGGGCGGCGGCCTCGGCGACCTGATCACCTCGGGGATCCAGACGCAGCGGATGCCGGTGCTGGTGCTGGGGTCGGTGCTGACCGTGGCGCTGGCCCTGTTCGTGGACTGGCTGGCCTCGCTGGCCGAGACGGTCATCACGCCGCGCGGGCTGGAGGCGTAGATGCGTACGGGACACGGGGTACGGGCGGGGCTCGGGGCGGTGCTGCTGGTGGCGGCCGTGTCGGTGTCGGGGTGCGGGCTCAAGAGCGGATCGCCGCTGGTGGACGACGTGGTCCCCGGCTCGGTCGGGCAGGGACTCCCCCTCAAGGGCGCCTCCCTGACGGTCACCTCGAAGAACTTCAGCGAGAACATCGTGCTCGGCCAGATGATCGGGCTGATCTTCAAGGCGGCCGGGGCGGAGGTCCTCGACCGGACCAACC
Source organism: Streptomyces sp. NBC_00536 (assembly GCF_036346295.1). NCBI lineage: Bacteria > Bacillati > Actinomycetota > Actinomycetes > Kitasatosporales > Streptomycetaceae > Streptomyces > Streptomyces sp. NBC_00536. The sequence continues at coordinate 3,154,893 of NZ_CP107819.1, forward strand.
TGCCCGGCTCGATCAGCTCGCGCGAGGCGATCGTCAAGGGCGACGCGGACGCGATGTACGAGTACACGGGCACGGCCTGGATCACCTACCTGGGCAACGCGAAGCCGATCGACGACCCGCACGCGCAGTGGGAGGCGGTGCGGAAGGCGGACGTGCGCAACGGCGTGGCCTGGCTGCCGCAGTCGGCCCTCGACAACACCTACACGCTGGCGATCAGCAAGAAGAACAACGCGAAGTACCACCTGAAGACGATGTCGGACATGGCGAAGCTGACCCGGGAGGATCCGGGCGCGGTGACGGTGTGCGTGGAGAACGAGTTCGCCTCGCGGGAGGACGGCCTGAACGGGATGGAGCGGGCCTACGGCATGAAGATCCCGGCGGGCAACGTGCGGAAGATGGACGCCGGGATCATCTACACGCAGGTCTCGAAGTCGGACTCCTGCCTGCTGGGCGAGGCGTTCACGACGGACGGCCGGATCAAGGCGATGGACCTGGACACGCTGGCGGACGACCGGAAGTTCTTCCCCAACTACAACGCGGCTCCGGAGATCCATGCGAAGACGCTGGCCAAGTACCCGGTGATCGCGGAGCTGCTGGACCCGCTGACGCGCCGGCTCACCACCGAGGTGGCGCGGGACCTGAACGCGAAGGTGGACGTGGAGGGGCAGGACCCGCACGACGTGGCGAAGGACTGGCTGATCGGGCAGGGGTTCATCAAGAAGGGCTGAGGCTGCCAAGCCGTCGTGGCCAGAGTTCCAAAGAAGTCTATGCAAAGAAGTCCTTGCAAAGGGTTCTTTGCAACTCTACAGTTGGGGCATGCCCGAGAACGCCGAGCCCCAGCAGCCCACCGGACCCACACGACCCGACGGACCCTCACAGCCCAAGGTCCGCCACCTCGACGCCCACACCCTGCGCGGACTGGCCCACCCGCTGCGCATGCGACTGCTGGCCGCCCTGCGCCACAACGGCCCGGCCACCGCCTCCCAACTGGCCGAGCGGCTCGGCGAGTCCAGCGGCGCCACCAGCTACCACCTGCGCCAGCTCGCCGCCCACGGGTTCGTCGAGGACGCGCCCGAGCACGGCAAGGGGCGCGAGCGCTGGTGGCAGGCCGCCCATGAGGGCACGGCCTTCGACGAGACCCTGACGCGCGACGCCGACCCGGCCACCCGCAGCGCGGCGGAGGTGTTCCTGCACGAGATCGCGACCATCCACGCGCAGGAGATGAACACCTATCTCGGCAGCTCCCACACCTGGTCGACGGAGTGGCGCCAGGGCGCCGACCTCAGCGACTTCACGCTGCAACTGACCTCCGGTCAGGCGCACGAGCTGATCCACAAGATGCACGACCTGATCAACAGTTACCGGGACCTGGGGCCCGAGGAAGGGACCGAGACGGTCCGCTTCCACACCCATGTCTTCCCCCGCGCCTCCGGCTGATCCCGGCTCCCCGCACGACCCCGCACCACCGCACCACGACCTCAACGCACCACCCCCGGAAACCGGTTGATCTGCATCCTCCTACCGGAAAGAGTCCTGCCATGTACGCTTTCACGCCCGCCGAGACCCACGCCGTCCTGCACGCCGCCCGCACCGGCGAACTGACCGCGGCAGCCGCGGCAGCCGCGGCCGCCCCGGAGTACGACGCCGCACCCGCCCCGGCCGTGCGCACGCTGCTCGGCAAGGCGCTCGTCGCCGCCGGGACCCGGCTGCTCGACCACGGTCACCGTCACGGTCACGGCTACGGCCGCGGCCCCGCGCACCCGCACGCCGCATGAGCCGGCGCCCGTTCGCGGCCGTCCTGGCCGCCAACACCATCTCGATAGCCGGTAGTTCGCTCACCCTCATCGGTGTCCCGTGGTTCGTGCTCCAGACCACGGGCAGCGCCGGCCGGGCCGGGGTGGTGGCCTTCTGCGCCACCCTGCCCGTCATCGTGGCCGCCCTCGCCGGAGGGCCGGTCATCGACCGGATCGGCCGCCGCCGGGTCTCGGTCGCCTCCGACCTGATCTGCGCCCTCTCCGTCGGCGCCATCCCGCTGCTGCACTACGCGGGGGTGCTGGAGTTCTGGATGCTGTGCGCGCTGATGGCCGTCGGCGGTCTGGTGCACACCCCGGGGCTGACCGCCCGTGGCGTGCTGCTGCCCAATCTCGCCGAGCACGCGGGCACCACCGTCACGCGGGCCGCCGGGCTGTACGACGCGGTGTCGCGCGGGGCGCGGATGATCGGGGCCGCGCTGGCGGGCGTGCTCATCGCGTTCTTCGGGGCCGAGTCGGTCCTGCTGCTGGACGCGGCCACCTTCGGGGTCTCCGCGCTGCTGGTCGGCGCGTTCCTGCGCGGGATACCGGCGGCCGAACCGCAGGGCCGGGCCGCGACGGTGTCCCTGGCGGGGTACCGCGCCGAGCTGGGCGAGGGGTGGGCGTTCCTCCTCAAGTCCCGGCTGCTGCTGGGGATCACCTTCATGGTGATGCTGACGAACGGCATGGACCAGGCGTGGGGCGCCGTACTGCTGCCGGTGCACGGCCGCGAGGCGCTCGGCGGGGCCACCTCGATCGGCTTGCTGATCTCCCTCTTCGGCGGCTCCGCGCTGCTGGGCGCGCTGCTCTACGGCGCCTGGGGCGACCGGCTGCCCCGGCGGCTGGTGTTCGCGGTCGCCTTCATACTCTGCGGGGCTCCGCGCTATGTGATGGCGGGCCTCACCGACACCACCCTGCCGCTGGCCGTGACGATGGCGCTGTCCGGGCTCGGGGCGGGCGTGCTCAATCCGGTCCTCACCACGGTGATCTACGAGCACGTGCCGGAGGAGCTGCGCAGCCGGGTGGCGGGCGTGACCACGGCGGGCTGCGAACTGACCATGCCGCTGGGCGGTCTTGCCGCCGGTCTGCTGGTGGAGGGCTGGGGCGTGGGGACCACGCTGCTGCTGTTCGGCGGCGCCTATCTGCTGACGACCCTCGCCCCGCTGGTCTTCCCCGCCTGGCGGGCGATGGAGAAGCCGCCGCTCAGCAGGACGGAACCGGTTCCCCTCGGTTCAGCGACCGAAGACCGTTCACCGCTTCCGTCAGGGTCGTGACCGGGATCAGCCGGAGCCCCTCGGGGAGTTCGGACTTCGCGTCCGAGCACTCCGCCTTGGGGACCAGGAAGACGGTCGCGCCGTCCCGCGCGGCGGCCTGGGTCTTCAGTGCCACGCCACCGACCGCGCCGACCTCGCCGTCCGCGGTGATGGTGCCCGTACCGGCGATGTTCCGGCCGCCGGTGAGGTCGCCGCCCTTCCCGTCACCGTCGAGCTTGTCGACGATGCCGAGGGAGAAGAGCAGTCCGGCGCTCGGGCCGCCGACGTCCGCGAGGCTGAGTTCGACCTTCACGGTGTCGGGGCTCTTGTGGAGGAAGCCGAGCGCGGCCTGGGCGGCGGCCGACTGCGACTTGGTCATTTCCTCCATGTTGTGCGCGGTGATCTCCTTGTCGCTCCCGCCGGTCGGGTAGACCGCCTCCTTGGGCATGACCGCGCGGTCCGTCCGGAACCAGTTGTCGACCAGTTCGGGCAGGCTGACGGTGCTGGAGGGGCCGGTGGCGAGGATCGTGGTCATCCGCAGGTGGCCGCTCGTCTCCCGGGTCGGCGCGCCGGTGACGGTGATGACGGGCTTGCCGTCCTTCGCCCCGAGCACGTCGGTGGTGAGTCCCGGGCTCGCGAGGATGTACGGCAGGGGCGCGAGCGCGGCCACGGCGAACAGCCCGAGGACGGGCGCGGCGCAGACGGCCAGGGCGGCGGGACGCGACATGCGTGTGAGGCGAGAGAGCACCCGGCCAATCTAGTGCCACGGCAGGCAACGCGTGCCGGGCGCCGCGACGGGCGAACATTGCCTGACGCGGCACTAGCCGCCGGGCGCCCGCTCCGGATCAGCGCAGCGCGTCGGCGACCTCCCGGGCCGCGTCCACGACCCGCGGGCCGACCCGTTCGGGCACGGCGTCGGCGAGCATCACGACGCCGACGCTGCCCTCCAGGCCCGTGATGCCCACCAGGGGCGCTGCGGCGCCGCTGGCGCCCGCTTCCAGCTCCCCGTGGGTGAGGGTGTACCCGGGCTCGATCAAGGAGCCCTGACGGGCGGCCAGGATCGCCCGGCCGGCGGCCCCGCGGTCCAGCGGGTGGCGGAAGCCCGCCCGGTAGGCCACGTGGTAGTCGGTCCAGGTGGGCTCCACGACGGCGACGGCGAGCGCCTCGGTCCCGTCGACGAGGGTCAGGTGCGCGGTGGCCCCGATGTCCTCGGCGAGGGAACGCAGGGCGGGCAGGGCCGCCTCGCGCACGAGCGGGTGGACCTGACGTCCCAGCCGCAGTACGCCGAGGCCGACGCGGGCGCGGCCGCCGAGGTCACGGCGGACCAGGGCGTGCTGCTCCAGCGTGGCGAGGAGGCGGTAGACCACGGTGCGGTTGACACCGAGGCGGTTGGACAGCTCGGTGACGGTCAGACCGTGGTCGGTGTCGGCGAGCAGTTTGAGGACTCTGAGCCCTCTGTCGAGAGTCTGGGAGGTTTCCGCGGTCACGACGCCTCTCCCTCTTTCGGTGAGCGGCGGTGACTCTCGCGGGGTGGAGCGCTGCCGTATCCCTTCGGCGACGCACGGAGAGGCCGCCGGTACAGGCCATGGCACCGGCTGCGCTCCCGCGGCGGCACTGCCACGGGGCGTTCATTGCGGGGACAGTAGCGACCGGGTCCGCTCAGCGGAAGGGCTCGTCCAGAATCCGGGCGCCTGCTACCCGTATATGCCGATTCGATCCAGGCCCCTAGGCCAATTCGTGACCTACCCCGGCGTAAAAGTGGTTTAAGCAGCTATTAGTCTGAGCGCGTTCAAAACATGTTGGGGGTGGGGCCGGGCCAGACGCCCGGAGCCACACGGGAGGGAAAACACACCAATGAACCTGAAGCGCATGGCCGTCGTGGCCGCCGCTGCCGTGGTCGGTCCGACGGTCCTCATGGCCACGCCGGCGATGGCCGACGAGGTCAAGAACACCGCGGTCACGACCCCGGACACCGACATCACGAAGGACGACGCGGCGGCCCCGGCGCCGGCCGCCGACGCCAAGCCCGCCCCGGCCCCGGTCGTCCCGGTCACCCCGCCGGCCCCGGTCGTCCCGGTCACCCCGTCGGCCCCGGTCGTTCCGCCGGTCGCCAAGCCCGCCCCGGCCCCGGCCCCGGGTGACGAGGACGAGGTGGCCGCCCCCGGCCCGAAGCTGGGCCTGGTGGGCGTCCCGTCCTCCTTCAAGGCGGGCGACCCGTGGACCGGCTTCCACGTCGCCGTCAACAACGACGGCAAGGCCCAGAAGAGCTACGTCCTCGTCCTGGCCGTCGCCGACGAGCACAGCAAGCTGACGGCCAAGGACGTCCAGGTGCAGGTCCTGGCCAACGGCCACTGGGTGAACGCCGAGATCGTCTCCGAGGAGGGCACCCCCGTCGCCCTGCTGACGGACGACATCAGCCTCCCGAAGGGCGCCACGAACCTGCCCGTCCGCGTCCGCTTCGGCGCGAACGCCCCGGTCGGCGAGATCCTGTTCGCCGCCTCCGGTGGCAGCAACACCGAGCCCGACATGTGGTCGGACACGGTCATCGAGTACTCGAAGATCACCCGCGGCACCTCCGGCGGTGGCAACACCGGCGGCGACCACGGCAACGGCAACGGGAACACCGGTGGCAACACCAACAACCCGAAGCCCGACGGTGGCACCACCACCCCGGTCGTCGACCACAACACCGGCAACACGGGCACTGGCAACACGGGCACTGGGAACACCGGCAGCACCAACGCCGGTGGCCAGCTCGCCGAGACCGGCGCCGACGCCGCCACCTCCTGGGCCGTCGGTGGCGCGGGCGTGGCCCTCGCCATGGGCGCCGCCCTGGTCGCGGGCACCGGCCGCCGCCGTCGCCCCACCGCGTAACACCTCGCCCCAGGGCAACAGGAAGGGGTCCGTGCGCGTCACGCGCACGGACCCCTTCTCCGTGGCCCCTGAAGGGCTCACAGCCCCTGCGGGCTCGGGCGCCGGATCACCGCATCCGGGTGGCCCACTCCTGCACCTTCTTGATCCGCTCGCGCAGCTGCCCCGCCGTCGCCTCCGCGCTCGGCGGCCCCCCGCACACCCGCCGCAGCTCGGTGTGGATGACCCCGTGCGGCTTGCCGCTCTGGTGGACGTACGCGCCCACCATCGTGTTGAGCGACTTGCGCAGCTCCAGCAGCTCCTTGTGCGAAACGACGGGCCGCCGGTCGGCCGGCAGCTCCAGCAGGTCCGCCTCGGCGTCCGGCTTGCGCCGGCTGTGCGCGATCTGCCGGGCCTGGCGCTTGTGCAGCAGCAGTTGGACCTGGTCCGGCTCCAGCAGCCCCGGAATGCCCAGGTAGTCCTGCTCCTCCTCGCTGCCCGGGTGCGCCTGCATCCCGAACTCGGCGCCGTCGAAGAGCACCCGGTCGAAGACGGCGTCGGACTCCAGCGCCTCGAAGGACATCTGCTCCTCGTCGCCGGTGTCCTCGTCCTCCTGCCGGTTCGCCTCGTCCATCTCCTTCTCGGACTCGGCGTAGGGGTCTTCCTCCCCCTGCTTCTTCGGCTTGTCGAGGACGTGGTCGCGCTCGACCTCCATCTCGTTGGCGAAGCCGAGGAGATAGGGAATCGTGGGAAGGAACACGGAGGCGGTCTCGCCGCGCCTGCGCGAACGCACGAAACGTCCGACGGCCTGTGCGAAGAACAGCGGTGTGGAGATCGTCGTCGCGTACACGCCGACCGCGAGCCGCGGTACGTCGACGCCCTCGGACACCATCCGGACCGCGACCATCCAGCGGCTGTTGTCCTCGCTGAAGGTGTCGATCCGCTTCGAGGCGCCCGTGTCGTCGGAGAGGACCACGGTCGCCTTGGTCCCGGTGATCTCCCGGATCAGCTTCGCGTACGCCCGCGCCGAGTCCTGGTCGGCGGCGATCACCAGCCCGCCCGCGTCCGGGATGCCCTTCCTGACCTCGGTGAGCCGCTGGTCGGCGGCCCGCAGCACGTTCGGCATCCAGTCGCCGCGCGGGTCCAGCGCGGTGCGCCAGGCCTGCGAGATGGCGTCCTTGGTCATCGGCTCGCCGAGCCGGGCGGCGATCTCGTCGCCCGCCTTGGTGCGCCAGCGCATGTTGCCGCTGTAGGACATGAAGATCACGGGCCGGACGACGCCGTCGGCGAGCGCGTTGCCGTAGCCGTAGGTGTAGTCGGCGGAGGAACGCCGGATCCCGTCGTTCCCCTCCTCGTACGTCACGAAGGGGATCGGGTTCGTGTCGGAGCGGAACGGCGTACCGGTCAGCGCGAGCCGCCGGGTCGCCGGGTCGAAGGCCTCCAGGCACGCCTCGCCCCAGGACTTCGAGTCACCGGCGTGGTGGATCTCGTCGAGGATCACGAGGGTCTTGCGCTGCTCGCACCGGTTGCGGTGCAGCATCGGCCGTACGCCGACACCCGCGTAGGTGACGGCGACCCCGTGGTAGTCCTTGCTGAGCGGGCCCGCCGAGTAGTCGGGGTCGAGCCGGATCCCTATCCGGGCCGCGGCCTCCGCCCACTGCTTCTTCAGGTGCTCGGTGGGCGCGACGACGGTCACCTGCTGCACCACGTGGTGGTGGAGCAGCCAGGAGGCCAGGGTCAGCGCGAAGGTGGTCTTTCCCGCGCCGGGGGTCGCGACGGCCATGAAGTCGCGCGGCTGGGTTTCGAGGTATCGGGTGAGCGCACCCTCCTGCCAGGCACGCAGCTTGCTGGCGGTGCCCCACGGCGCGCGGCCGGGGAAGGCGGGTGAGAGGTGGTGGGAGGCGGTAGTAGTCACGGTCTCCGGTTCGGGCTCTCGGCGGCGTATCCACTACGGGCAGCGGTACGGTCGGCAGGCGGTCGTACGTAGGACAACCGTGCCACCTTACCGGCCCCCGCCGGAGCCCGCGGGAGGGACAGGCCCGTGACCTCGGCGGGTGCGGCGAGCGTCACACCGGCTCGGCGAGCGAGCGGAGCCGGCCCGCGATCCGCCCGATGTCCCCCTCCGCGCCGGACGCCACGTCGATGACCAGGCGGTACGCGCTCTCCTGGTCGGCGTCGGCGAGATCGACCCCGTTCACGGCGAGGAAGGTGGCCGCGGCGAGCCAGGCGGTCCGCTTGTTCCCGTCGACCAGGGGGTGGTTCGCGGCGATCCCGTGGAGCAGCGCGGCGGCCTGCTCGTACGGGTCCCCGTAGGCCGGAATCCCGAACGCCCCCAGCTACCGCTGGGAGGTGCCCCCGGGGCCCGCGGCCGGTGCACGGCGGACTCCAGCAGCCCGGGGGCGCGCAGTTCCACGGGCTGGTCCCGGGCCAGGCAGGCGTGCCGGGCCAGGTCGGTGACCTCGGCGAGCGTGAGGTGGCGGACGGTCGTCCTCATGGGGTTCGCACTCATGCGCCGAGCCGCTTCAACAGCGGGGCGTGGCGCGCGGCCAGGCGCCCGGCGGCTTCGCCCACCCGGTCTCGCTCCCGGCGCAGGTGGTCCCGTACCGCCTCCAGCGCGCACTCCTCGGGCGTACGGCCGCACGCGTCGGCCAGGTCGGCCAGCTCGCCGCGCTCCGCGTCGGAGAGGCCGATGATCAGCTCGTTCATGCGCGGAGCGTAGCGGGGATCGCCGCCGGGCCTCAGCCGGTTTTCGCGGCCGCGGCCGACGGGGCTGACGGGGGCGGGTCGAGGCGGGTGGAGACCCAGGCGCCCACCAGCGCGACGCAGGCCATCGGCAGGAAGACGGCCACGAAGGCCCCCGGGTGGGAGGCACCGGACCCGGCGGCCCCGGTCACCGCGTGCGCGGCCCCCACCGCTCCCCCGCCCAGCGCGGCGAAGGCGGCCCCGCCGAGGGCGAGGAGCACCACGTTGGCGAGGGCGTCGGAGATCTGCAGCGCGGCCGAGTTGGCGCCCGCCTCCTCCGGCGGCGACAGCCGGAGCAGCAGCACACTGGTCGGACCGATCACCAGGCCCATGCCGAGGCAGCCCAGGCCCCAGACGAGGGCCAGCGTCCAGACGGGCACCCAGTCGATCAGCACGGCGGGCGCGGCCGCGATGGAGAACGCCACCATCAGCATCCCGGCCACCATCAGCCGCTCCCGGTACGGCACGACCCGCGCCTTGGACTGCACCCAGGAACCCAGCGCCCAGGTGGCCCCGCCGAGGGCCAGCGAGAACCCGGCCAGCGTCGGGCTCAGCCCGCGCTGGGTCACCAGCATCAGCGGCAGGAAGCTTTCCGCACCGATGAACGCGCCGCCCGCCAGCCCGCGCAGCAGCACCACGGCGGGCAGCCCGCGCCGGGCCAGGTACGTCCCGCGCGGCATCAGCCCCCGCACGGCCGGCACGAGCAGCAGGGCGCCCGCCAGCGCGGGCACGACCGACAACCACCGCAGGTCCTGCGCGGCGTACTGGAGCAGCCCGGCGCCCAGCGAGATCCCGAAGGCGAACCGGATCCGGCGCCGGTCGAAGGGCCGCGGGGCGGCGCCCTCGTCCCCCTCGTCCCCCTTGTCGACGGGGCCGCCCGCGGTCCGCCGGATCTCCGGCAGCGCGACGAGCAGCGGGACGACCACCATGGCCGGGATCCCGAGGAAGACCCAGCGCCAGCCGAGGTGCTCGGTGACCGTTCCGGAGATCAGCGGCCCGACGATGGAGGGCACGACCCAGCCGGCGGCGAAGGCCGCCATGATCGCGGGGCGCAGCCGTTCGTCGTAGGCCCGGCCGACCACCACGTAGAGCGCGACGATCACCAGCCCGCCGCCGAATCCCTGCACCGCCCGGCCGAGGACGAACAGCCACATCGAGGCGGCCGTCCCCGAGAACACCAGCCCGGCCGCGAACGCCCCGATCCCGCTGGTGAGCGCGCCGAGCGGGCCGCTGCGGTCGGACCACTGGCCGGCCAGGACCATGCCGAAGAGGCTGGTGGTGAAGTAGGAGGAGAAGGCGAAGGCGTAGAGCGCGATCCCGTCGAGTTCACGGGCGGCGACGGGCATGGCCGTACCGACGGCGGTGGCCTCGAAGGCGATGATGAAGATGACCGAGATGATCCCGATGCTGAGCGTCCGGTGCGCCGCGCCCATGATCCCGCCGCCGGAGGCCTGCGCCCGACCGGCGGCAGCCGCGTCGGCGGCAGCAGTCTCAGGCATCTCGGGTATCTCGGGTATCTCGGGGGCACGGGGTTCGAGGGCGCTCATCGCCCCAGAGTAAGGGGCATATCCGGCCTTCGTCCCTGTCATTACGACCGATATTCGCCTCCGCCCCAAGCCCTAGGCCGCCCGTCCCGCGGCCCGGTTGTGAACGGGGCATGGCAGTCGCATTGCACCCGCCCCGATCCCCTTCCCCCCGCTCCGCCCGCCCTCGTACGGTCGTCTCACCACCACAGCCGTGTGCCCGAGTGGTTGAGGGACTCGCCTGCAAAGCGAGTTACGCCGGTTCGATTCCGGTCACGGCTTCTGAGCAGGTGCAGGACGACGGAAGGGCGGCGCCCCGGGTGGGGGCGCCGCCCTCACCCCGTCCGAACCAGTCCCGTTCGGAACCGGCCTGGCCCTGCCACGTCAGCCGGGCAGGCTGCCGCCGCCCTCACAGCCCAACTCCTTCGCCACGGCGCGCGCGGCGGAGTACGCGACGGCGAGGTAGTCCTTCGCGAGCGCGGCGTCCCCGGCGCTGCCGCTCCACTGGTCCTTGAAAACGGCGGTGATCCGCAAGGGAACATCGCGGGTGGAGCCGACGCGCGAGCTGACGCAGTCGAAGGCCACTCCCCGTTCCTTCTCGCCACGAGACTCTCGGACGCCCGTCTGCATGCCGCCCGGCTGGTCCGCGTGGCGGCTGTCGGCGGACAGCCAGATCTCCGCCGACCTGTTCGTGCCCACCCTCCCCGTCACTGTGCACGGTGCCACGGGCGTCTCCCGGACCTTGGGGCCCGCTCGGTAGGCACCTTCCAGGGCCTTGCCCATGGCCGCGACACCGACGGCCTGCTGGGCGTCCCGGATCAGGTTCGACGACTGCACCACACGTTCGAGCGCCTCGCCGCCCGCTGCGTCGAGCAGGCCGGGACAGGCTTCCCCCACCGCCACGGTCGGATACTTCGCGGAGGCGGAAGCCCGCGGTGAAGCGGACTCGTCCGGCGCAGGATCCGCCGCCCCGCATCCCGCGGTCAACCCCGCCACCACCGCGAGCCCCGCGACGCTCCCTGCACGCGTTCGTCCCCGCACCATCCCTCTGCCCTCTTTCCCTGCTGCGGCGGCGAGGCCGCCGTCACCCGGCAGGACGTCTAGGACGAACCGGCGGCCGTCGCCACCAGGTCCCTTCCGACCGAGTGGGCAACCTTGCTCTCCTTCGAGGCCGATCCGGCCAGCACCCCGATGTATGCCTCCGATAGACCGGAGCCCTGCGCCGCGTGGGTCACCGCACCCGCCACGGCATCGCTGGTCCGCCGCTCGGCGTCCGCGTAGAGCTGGGACACCTTGTGCTGGGTCGCGGCGGTCTTGTCCTCGCCAGTCTTCTCCGCCGCCTCGGTGTAGTGCTCGGTGACGTCCTCCTGGACCCATCCGACGACATCACCAGCGAGCGGTACGAGTTCCAGGTATTTTCCTCCGGCCGCGCTGATGCCCCGGTTGATCCATTTGGCCTGGTCCTCGACGCCCTTGGCGTACTCCTCGTTGCTGTGGGCGGTCGTCGCATGCAGGTTCTCGGCTCGGGCCTCGGTCATCATGCCCGCGATCTGGCCACCCGGGTGGACGGCATTCTCGATGGCCCCGTCGAGGTTTTGGCCGTAGTCGGCTCGATGGACGATGACGTCGTTGACGAGGACCCCGGTGAAGGCCTGATTGGCGTTGGTGATCGCACCGTACGCTTCCGGGTCCTGCGCCACCGCTCCCAGGAAACGCGCCACATCCGATTTGTTGAAATCGGCCATCACGCCGGTGACCTTGATCTGCTTGCCACCGTTCTCCGCCGCCGCCTGGATGTCCGGCATGTACTCGGCGGTCATCTGGCCGAAGTGACCCGACAGGCCGTTCAGGGGGCCGTCCTCGTAGACCAGCTGCGGCTTGTCGCCGATCTTCTCGACGACCCGCTCCATGATGTCGGCCATGCCCTTGGTGTGCGGGACCGGCTTCGCGTCCTCGTCACCGGCCACCCGGCCGGAGACGGCCGCTTCCAGGGCGCCGCCCACGGCCTCCTGCGCTGGGTGGAGCTCGCCGATCCGCGTCGTGTCGAAGTCATCCACATACGGCTGCTTGTCGAGCATGTAGTCGACCATGCCCTGCGCCTTGCCGTGCTGCCCACTGACCACCTTGTCGGCCGTCGTCACGATGCCGTCGCCGTTGGTGTCCTGGCGGACCGGTTCATTGAAGAAGGCCGTCGCCGCGTCCGGGTTGTTGCCGAGGGCCTCCATCAGGCCCGTCAGCGGGTAGAAGCCCCGGCTGCCGTCGGCTCCGTGGTTGAGGATGACGTTCGGGTCCATCAGGGAGGTGTGCTCCCAGATCTTCGGGTTCTGGTTGTCCATCGCGACCATGTCGCGGCCGACCGAGGTGAGGAAGTCCTTGTCGTACGTGCCCTCGCGCAGCAGCGAGCCGAGCGCCTGGTACCCGTACACCTTCTGCAACAGCCCCACGTCCAGCTGCTTGCGGCCCGCCTTCATCAGCTGGGTCGTCCACGCCGCGTCGAGGTGGTTCGGTACGTCCTTGTGCGTGGCCAGGCCGAGCATCGCGCCCAGGTCGCTCTGGATGTTGCCGACCATGGCGGTGCGGTCCGCGCCCGCCGGGCCGAGCCTGCTGGAGTCCAGGGACATCTCCGCGTACATCTGGAGCGTGGCCTCGGGGCCCACCTTGCGGTAGAAGCCCGTGGCGAACTCGGGGTCGTCGCGGTTGTCGTCGAGCAGGTCCTCCAGCTCGCGCAGCGCGGCGACGTTGCGGGCGGTACCGCCCTCGCCGGTCACCTTCTTCATCAACTCGGCTGCCCGGTCCACCTGTTCGGCGTCCAGGGTCGTGTACTTCGGTGTCGTGAAGTTGTGGTCGTCCGTGATGTTGGCCTGGAGCACCCGGGCCAGCGAGTCGTCGGCGTCCGCGCAGTCCTCGACCGCGCGGTCGACGCGCGCCTGCCACGCGTCGTGGTGCTCACGCACCAGCTGCTGGTAATCCGGGTCGTGCTGGGCGGCGTACCGCTCCTTGGCGTCCGCGATCGGTACGGGCGTCACGCGCCCCGTGGCGTCGACCTGGAACCCGGCCGCCGGGGCCTCCACGTCGACGATCTTCTTGAGCTGGTCCCGGGCCGCCGTGAAGGTGGCGTGGCCGTCGGATAAGGCGAGGTGGACGCCTTCGGCCTCCTTGGCCGCGTCGTCGAACTCCTTCGCGGTCTTGGCCACGAAGGGTTTCGTCACGTCCGCGTTGACGCCCTTCCAGTCGGCCTTGTCCGCCTTGGCCCGCATCCCGGTACGGGCCGACTCGGCCAGCTCCGTCAGCTTCTTGGCCATCGCACCCCAGTCCTGGACCGCGGTCTGGAGCTGCTCCAGCGGGGCGTTCATCACGTTCTCGAACGTCAGCACGTGCCCACGTCGCCTTCCTACGGGTCTACGGGTCTACGGGCCCTACTTGAGGTATTCGCTGACCTTCGAGGCGGAGAGCGTGGCCACGAGGTCCGCCTCCTCGTTGGCATGGGAGGCCACGGTGTGGTCGAGGTGGTTGGAGATGTTCGCGCAGGCCGCGACGAGCACCTTCAGCTGGCAACTCCAGCGGTCGTGCACCTTGAGCAGGGCCGCGCCGCTGGTGAAGTTCCGGTTGGTGAGCGCGATGGACGCCTCGAAGGTCGCCGCGCGGGCGTGGTCGCCGTCGCGCGAGAGCCGTTCGTGCAGGACGTACGCGTCACTGCCGACCGCGCCGAGATCGTCATTGGCGATGCTCAGGTCCGCCCCGGCGGCGGGGACGTGGTTGAGGCGCACGGAGGCGCGTGCGGAGGACCATTCTTGTTCGAAGGACATCCGGTCGGGTGCTCCTACGGTCGGTTGGTGCGGCGTACGACGACTGCGGTGACGGCGCCACCTATCAGCAGGCACGCACCCAGCCCGATGGCGATCCACGTCACCGCCCCGAAACCGCTGTCCGCTTCCTTGGCCTGGGGGGCCGGGGTGGCCTTCCCGCCGGGCGTCTTGCCGTCCGCGGAAGCCGAGGGGGCGGCGGAGGCCGAGCCGCCCTTGCCCTTCGCCTCGGCGGCGGCCAGGTCGGGCAACGGGTACACGTTGGCCGCACCGGGGTCACCGGGCGTGGCGAGGGCGATCCGCGGGCGGACCACGCCGTAGCCGATGAAGTCGTTGCGCTCGGCGCCGTCGCGGGGCTTGCCGGAGGTGTTGAGCATGACCCTGAGGACCTGGTTGTTGGTCCAGTCGGGGTGAGCGGACCAGATGAGGGCGGCGGAGGCGGAGGTCAGGGCTGTGGCGTCACTGGTGCCGTGGGACTTGCAGAGACCGGTCTTGTCGGTGCACGCCGAGACGATGTCTACGCCGGGAGCCGACAAGTCGACCTGTTGACCGTGCTGCGATTCCTTCGTGGCTTCAGCATTCCTGTCGATTGCAGCCACACCCACGACTCCAGGTGTTGCCGCTGGGTACAGAACCTCATTGGCCTGGTCGCCTTCGTTTCCGACACCGGCGAAGATCAGCTTTCCTCTGCCCAAGGCATACTTGACTGCCTCGGTCAGTTCGGGTGACCCGCCGACGCCAACCATGGAAATGTTCACGATCTTGGCTTCCGAATCCGCGGCGAATCGAATGCCCTTGACGAAGCCTTCGTCCTGAGCTTCCCCGCCACCGCCCTCCGAGATACGAATCGGGAGAATCTTGGCGCCGGGTGCGAGGCCGTAGGACCCATCACCACCGGGGCCCTTTCCCGTGCCAGCGATCATGGCAGCCATCGTGGTGCCATGACCGTTGTAGTCATCACGTTCATCGCCCTTGGAGAGACGGGCGTAGTTGACTCCGGGCAGCACCTGCCCAGCCAACTCAGGAACATCACCGACACCACTGTCGATCACGGCAACGGTGATGCCCTTACCCGTGCTGCTCTTCCACATCTCGTCGGCCTTCATGGAATCGAGATGCCATTGCATGGACCTGATGGTCTCCGCGTGGGCCGGAGTCGCGGCGACTCCGGCCAACAGGAGGCCCATCAGGACCGACGTAGCTTTTCGCATGCGCATCTCGTGCAGTGTCCCGTTCGCTCAGTCGATCACCGGCGGGACAACACGACGGTTGCCCTGCCAGGTCTCTTCGTCCTCGGCCAGGTAATCCGGGCGCTCGCCCGACTGGTCGCCGCGCTTCTTTCCACCCGTACGAGCACCCGCGCCACCGTGGCCCATGGCACCGCCGGCGGCGCCACCGCCCTGGTTGCGCACGAGCCCCGAACCGCCCTGCGTGAACGGCTTTCCGCCCGTGGTCGAACGGCCACCCGCACCAGGCTGGCGGCCACCGACCACACCACCCGGCTCACTGGCCAGCCGGCGCCCGGTGGCCGAGCCACCCTGGCCGCCCGCGCCGCCCATCCCACCGGCACCGCCCATGCCACCGGCCATACCGCGTCCGGCCTGGCCACCCTCATTGCCGATGACCGTGCCGCGCGGGATCGAGGACTTGGGGCCGTTGGCGGAGACCGGACGGCCACCCGTGATGCCGGTGTCGCGCGGAGGCAGTCCCGCGACACCGCCGACCTTGCCGCCGGGAGCAGAGGTGTTCGGGAAGCCGCCAGGAACGCCGCCGATGGGCGAACGACCGCCGATGCCGCCACCGGGCGTCTTCATCCCGCCGATCGGCGGAAGCGGAAGGGGCGGGATGGAACCGGTCGGACCAACACCATTGGGTCCGCCCGGCCCGACGCCGGTGGGCGTCCCCGGAAGCTGGGTGACCGGCTTGTCCGGCAGGGTCCCGACCGTGTTCAGGTCCACGTTCACGTTGCGGTCAGGGACGCTCGGTACGTGCGTCTGCCCCGGAGCAGGCCCTGTCGTCGTGGGCTGCCCGGTGTCGTGTGACGTCTGCTGTGACGGGGTGTGGGACACAGTGTCGGAGGAGCTGGCGTCACGCGATGCCGGGCCAGCGGTCTTATCGCCCACACTCTGACGCGCACCACCATCAGCACCAGGGCGTTCGATCCCAGAACGCTGCCCGACGTCACTCTTCGGCACGAACCTCCCCGGCGGCGGCGGAAACGTAGGCGGCACCGCCGCGTTCATCTGCGTCGTCGACATCTCGTACGACTGCGCCAGCCTCGTCATCTGCTGGACCGCCTCGTGGTGGTCCCCGTTGAGCTTGGAGAAGGCCTTCTGGCCGACCTCCCGCGAGTCCGGGTCGTTGTGGAACTCCCTCGCCGCCTGGAGGTTGTCCGCCGCCGCCGTGTCGTACTTCGGCATGCTCGCCTTGACCTGGACGATCGTCGTGGCCGCCTCGATCATCCACTTGCCGCCGACCGTGCTGTACTCCCCCAGCTTCAGCGTCGCGTTGCCCGCGGTGTTGACCCACTCCTCGAAGTCTCGGGCGGCTTGGCCCTCCCAGCCCTCCACGCGGTAGTTCTTGAGGTCGTTGCCGATCTTCGTGATCGTGGTCGCGGCCTCCTGCAGCAGCTGGCCGCGCGACTTCACCGTGTCCGCGTTGACCGGTGCGAGCATCGCCAGGAGTTCCTGGTGCGAGTGGCCCTCGAAATTGGTCGCCATTACATTTCACCCCCGTTGCCCGGGTGGCTCTTCGCCGCCGCCGCGGCCTGGTCGGCCGCCGCCTTCTGCGTGTCCAGCTTCGGGTCGTACCAGCCCTGGGCTTCGGTGTTCAGCCTCCGCATGCGCTGCTTGATCTCTTCGTCCATGTTCTGGTAGCTGACGCTCGAGGCCTGTACCGCGATGCCGAGTGCCTCGATCTGTACTCCCAGCGCCTTGGAAAGCTTCTCCAGCTCGGTACGGACCTTGTCGTACGCCGTGTAGAGGCCGTCCGCCTCGGGGAAGCCGTGGCCGAGGTCGGTCTTGCCCAGGGTGCCGTCCGCGATCTTGCCGTGGTCTGCCTGGGAGCCCTTCAGCTGCTCAAGGAGCGCGTCCACCCGCTGCTTGTACTTGGTCATCGGCTCGTGTTCGACGAACAGCGCCGGCATCTGGGCGGCGATCATCACCTGGTTCGCCACGACCGCCGCCGGTCCCAGGAACGGGATCGCCGCGATCACACTCTTGTCCACGTCCTCTGCCACGATGGCCTCCCCGACTCCCCGTATCCCCGTTGTCCCCGTGATTCCCCGTCAGTACGGCGTTTCCACCGCACCCCGTCCCCGAACTTCGCGCGCGTACGCAGACGTACAGATCACTCTAGCGACCGCCACCGACAAGCCCCAAGTCCGATGTTGCAGGTGCAATGTGGGTCACACGGTCACGAGTTGGGCGCCGCGACCGCCGCCGATGGCCGGATCGGGAGCCTGTTGACCGGGCGGCCCGTCGCCGCGCGCACCGCCGAGGCCACCGCCGCCGGGGCCGTCACCACCGGGACCGCACTCGCAGCCTTCGCGCCGAAGGGCGCCACGACGTCCCGTTCCTCGACCAGTTTCACGATCCGCACGGTCGGCGCGTCCAGCGCCGTCGGCAGCGCGTAGCCCGTCAGGTCGGGGTGGCGGATGAGGCCCGCCGCCGAGCGGAGGTTCTCCGTCAGGGCCGCGCCGACGCCCTGGGTGACGCCCGCTTCGATACGGGCTTCCAGCTGGCGGGGGTTGAGGATCCGGCCGACGTCCTGGGCCACGGCCAGCTCGACCACGCGCACCGAGCCGAGTTCGATGTCCACGTCGACCACCGCGCGGATCGCGCAGAACGCGAGCCCCACGAAGGCGTCGCCCTGCCCGTCCGCGTCCAGCGGTTCGGTCGGGTGGGGTCGGCACTGGGCCGTCGCCCAGAGTTCCTTGCCCGCCATGGCCTCCGCGACGGTGGTGGAGAACGCGCCGTCGTACGACGTGATCCGGCCATCCGTGATCTGGAGCAGCTCGGTGGACATGCCGAGCTTGTGGGCCATCGGCTGGAGCAGCTGCGTACGGACCATCTTGGCCGCCCGCTCCACCGCCCCGCCCGACACCCACGTGTGGCGGCCGTGCGCCGACGCGCCCGCGGGCGGCTGGTCCGTGTCGACCGGGGCCGTCACCACCTCGTCCACGCCCAGCACTTCCTGGACGATCTGCCGGGCGAGCGTGGCGAAGCCCTGTCCGGTGTCGACGGCCGCGCAGATCACCGTCGCGACGCCGTCCTGCACCTTCACGGTGGCCGTGGACACCTCGTCGGTGCCCTCCGCGCCGAGCATGTGCACCATGCCCACGCCGTACCCGACGCCGCGCCGCACCGCGCCCGGTTCGCCCGCGCCCTCGGGGCCGCCGGGCAGCAGCCACTCCTCCTCCGGCGTGTCCTTGGGCAGCGAGGGGAGTTCGAAGTCGCGCACCGCGCGCAGCAGTTCGGCCACCGGCGCCGGGCAGGTGACGGTCTGTCCGGTGGGGAGCAGGTCGCCGGTCGCCAGGACGTTGCGCATGCGCAGCTCGGCGCCGTCGATGCCCAGGGCCGCCGCCAGCTTGTCCATCTGGCCCTCGTACGCCGCGCACACCTGCATGGCGCCCTCGCCGCGGACGTGGCCCGACGGCGGGTTGTTGGTGCGCACGGCCCAGCCCTCGACGAAGGCGTGCGGGACGACGTACGGACCGCACGCGAAGGCGACGGCCGCGGCCAGCGACTCCGCCGAGGAGTCGGCGTAGGCCCCCGCGTCCATCAGGATCTGGGCCTCCACCTTGACCAGCCGGCCCTCCGCGTCCGCGTGGTGGCGGTAGCGCAGCAGGGTCGGGTGGCGGTGGGCGTGCCCGAGGAAGGACTCCTCGCGGGTGGCGGCCAGTTTGACGGGGCAGCCGGTGCGCAGCGCGAGCAGGCCCAGCGGCAGCTGGAAGGCGGGGTCCTCTCGGTCGGCGGTCGCGCCCGGGACGCCGGTGACGACGACCTTGACCCGGTCGGGTTCGAGGCCGAAGCAGGCGGCCGCGAGGTCGCGGTCGGTGTGCGGGTCGGTGGAGGCGGTGTAGATCTCGACGCCGCCGTCGGGGCGCGGCACGGCGAGCCCGGCCTCGGCGCCGATGGGGGCGGGGTCCTGGCGGCCGATCCGGTACAGGCCTTCGACGACGACGTCGCCGACGGCCTCCGGGTCGCCGTAGCGGAGCGGGATGTGCCGGATCAGGTTGCCGTCGGGGTGCAGCGGCGGCGCGCCGAAGGAGTGTTCGGGGTCGGTGACCGCGTCCAGCAGCTCGTACTCGACCGCGATCGCGGCGGCGGCCAGCCGGGCCGTGTCCGGGTGGTCGGCGGCCACGGCGGCGATGGCTTCGCCGTGGTGGCGGACGAGGTCGTGGGCGAAGACCGGGCGGTCGGCGATGCGGCGGCCGTGGGTGGTGGCGCCGGGGACGTCGGCGTGGGTGACCACGGCCCGGACGCCCGGCATCTCCGCGGCGGCCGAGGTGTCGATGGAGCGGATCCGGGCGTGGGCGTGCGGGGAGCGCAGTACGGCGGCCCAGAGCAGGCCTTCGGCCCACAGGTCGGCGGCGTAGGGGAAGGTGCCCTCGGACTTGGCGCGCGAGTCCGCGGCGGGGACGGACGCGCCGATTCCGCGCAGCACCTCGGGCTCGGCGGCCTCGGCCATCGCCGTGACGGAGAACGATCCGGTGGCGGGCCCCGTTCCCAGGGTCCCCGCTCCCAAGGTCCCCGTTCCCAGGGTTCCTGCTCCCAGGGTTCCCGCTCCCAAGGTCCCCGTTCCCACGGCGCCCGGTCCCACGGCCCCAGGCCCGGCCCCCGGTCCGGCCCCCGCGGCCGGTCCCGTCGCCGTCGCCGCGTCGTGCCCGCTCACGCCATGCCTCCGTGCTGGTGGTCCGGGTGGATGCCGCCCTCGCCGGGCGCCGCCTGGTGCGGGATGCGCGGTTCCGCGCCCCCCGGAGAGCCGATCGGAGCGCCCGGAGAGCCGCCCGCCGCCGCCTCGGCGGCCGCCTCGCGCTCGGCGACGACCTCGCCGACGGCCTCGATGACGCCCCGGTAGCCGGAGCACCGGCAGAGGTTGCCGCAGAGGGCCTGGCGGGTTTCCAGCTCGCTGGGGGCGTGGTTGCCCTCCAGCAGGTCGTGGATGGTCATGGCCATGCCGGGCACGCAGAACCCGCACTGGACGGCTCCCGACCGGCACAGCGCCTGCTGCACGTCGGAGAGTTCACCGTCGGTGGCCAGGCCCTCGACCGTACGGACCTCACTGCTCGCGGCGGTCGCGGCGGGCACCAGGCAGGAGGCGACCAGCCGGCCGTCGACCTGCACGGCGCAGGCGCCGCACTCGCCCTGCGAGCACCCGTCCTTGGCGCCGGCCAGGCCGAGCCGCTCGCGCAGCACGTAGAGCAGCGACTCGCCGATCCAGGCGCCGGTGACGGGCCGGTCGGCGCCGTTGACGCGCAGCACGTAGGAGGCGAGGGGATGCTCCTCGTGCGCCGGTACCTGGGCCGGGACCTGGTCCGAGACCTCTACCGGTACCTGGGCCGGGACCTCTGCCAGGACCTGGTCCGGAAGCTGCGCCGCGGCCTCCACGGCTACCGGGTCCGGGGCCTGGTCGGCGACCGGTGCCTCCGCCGGTCCCGCGGCCTCTTCCTCGTACGTCGCCTGCGCGTCCGGGACCTCCGCGGGATCCCCGCCCCCGGGGGCCGTACCGGTTTCCCGGCGCTCCCCCTCGGCCCCGCCCGGCGCACCGCCGGCTCCGGCGAAGCCGGAGACAGGCCCGTGCCCGTGCTCAGGGCCCTGCCCGTGCTCGGAGGCGTGCCCCTGCTCCGGGCCGTGGACCTGCTCCGCGCCGTGGACCTCGGCGGCCGGGTGCGGGCGCTCCGCGGTCACCGGGGCCGCGGCGGCGCCGTGCGCGGCGTCGATGTCGGGGGCGGCCGGGTGCACCGGCCCCTCCCCGTGCGCCAGGTGGTCGAAGTCCTCCACGTGCTGGACGTGCTGGACGTGCTGGAGGTGGTCCGGGAGCGGCGTGCCCACGCCGGGGCCGCCGAGCACCCGCGGCCCGCGCGGCAGCGGCGTCGCCGTGCCCACGCCGGGTCCGCCCATCACCCGGCGCCCCGCGCCGAAGCCGGAGGCGGAGGGGGGAGCGGGGGCAGGGGCGGAGGCGGGCAGCGCGCCCGTGTTCATGGTCTGCTCGGGGTCGAGGGCGCCGAAGGCGTCGAAGCCGCCGCCGAGGGAGTCCCGCGGGTCGGCGCCGGGGCCGGGCACGGCCTGCGCGAGCGCGTCGGGCTCCGCGAACGGTTCCACCGCACGCTCGGCCACCGGCTCGCCCACCGGGTCCGCGAAGGTCTCCGCGTACGTCTCCGCGAACGTCTCCGCACCGGAGAACCCGAGGTCGGGCTGGGTGGCCCAGGGAGCCGCGGCGCCGCCCGGCAGGGTGGCCGGGGCCTGGCTCCAGTCGGCCTCCAGGCCGCCGTGGCGGAACTCGCCGGACTCCTCGGGCAGTTCCCCGTCGACGACGGGGATCGCCCACTGTCCGGTCTGCCCGGCCTGCCCCGTATGCGCCCCCAGGTCGAACTGGCCGGTATCGCCGGCCTCCGGGAAGCGCCACTCGGCGGTCGTGGTCCCGGAATCGAGCCCAGAGTCGTGCCCGGAATCGAGCCCCGCATCGTGCCCGGAGTCGTGCCCGTGGTCCTGCCCGTGCGCGTACCCGTACTCGTACGCGTGCTCGTACCCGGGAGCCACACCGGCACCAGATCCGGCACCCGCGTCGGGGCCCCCCTCCGGGCCCTGGTCCGCGTCGCCGTGCAGCCCGGCCATCGCGGACGCGGGCATCGGGATGACCGCCGGGATCGGGCCCAGCACCGGCGCGGGCGCGGCCTGCACGCGGGCGACGGGTTCCGCCGGGGCCGAACCGCCCGCCTCCGGCCAGCGCACCGGGAGCGTCCAGGTCCCGGTCGCGGCCGGGTCCGTACCGGCCGAGCCGAGCGGCACGATCATCGGCGGCGGCACGAACCCGTGCCCGGGGGCCGCCAGCGGCTCCCCGATGCCCGCCTCGCCCAGCATGTCGGGGGGCAGCTGCACGAACGCCGTCGCGTCCGAGTCGTACTCCCCGCCGTGCGGCACCGGCTCCCAGCCCCATGTGGTGCCCGCGCCGCCATTGCCCGTACCGTCGCTCACGCCGTCGCTCGCGTTCTCGTTCTCGCTCATGAGGTCAGCGCCCTCCCCAGGGCCCTCCGTGCCAGTACCGCCACCGTGCGCCGCAAGTGCAGCACCGCGGGGGCCACCGCTTCGCCCTGGTCCGGTACGCAGGCGGCCGCGACGTATTCGCCGAAGGCCTCCAGCGCGTCCGGGGCCAGCGTGCGCTCCCCGTCCCAGTCGATCAGCGAGGCCACCCACTGCTCGGCTTCCAGGGGGCGCAGCGGCATCGGCGCGACCGCGCCCACCGCGATGCGCACGCCCCGGCGCGCGGGGTCGAGTACGAGCCCCACGGACGCCACCGCGCGCCCCGGGCCGGTCCGGCCCGTGGCCTTCAGGAACACCTGCGGGGCGTGCAGCAGGGGTACCCGGACGAAGCCGATGAGTTCACCGGGTCGCAACATTTCCCGCCCGGCCAGCAGGTGCGAGACCGGGATCTCCCGGCGCGAGCCGCCCGGGCCCACGATGACGAGGACCGCCTCCAGCGCCGCCAGCACCGGCAGCGCGTCGCCGGTCGGGGCGGCCGTGGCGATGTTGCCGCCGAGCGTGCCCGCGTTGCGGATCTGCGGCGGCCCGGCGGCGCGGGCGGCCGCGGCCAGGGCCGGGATCAGTGCCGCGAAGTCGGGGCGGCCCATCCGCGCGTGGGTGAGTCCGGCGCCGAGCAGGGCGTGGCCGTCCTGGTACTGCCAGCCGCGGATCTCGTTGATCCGGCCGAGGCCCACCAGTGCGGCCGGGCGCAGCAGCCCGGCGTTGACGGCGGCCATGAGGTCGGTGCCGCCGGCCACGGGCACGGCGGCGGGCATGGCGGCCAGCGCCGCCACGGCCTCGTCGAGCGAGGCCGGCAGCGTCACGGACTGCGTCGGCTGCGGCCCCTGAGGTGAATCCGGTGCGTGCAGTGCGTGCGGTGCGTGCGTGGTCAACCCAGCTGCCCCTTCCCGATGTCCCGGCGCTCACGCCTGTTCCGCCGTACGGTACGTGCTCACGACCGGGACGTGGCAACTCTGGCACATCTTCGGGGACGCCCGGCGCGAGGGTCGGCCGGGCGCCCCCGCCGGACCCGCGCCGTCGCCCGGCCCCGCCCGGCCCGCACCGACCTCCGCCCGGAACGCCCGTTTACCCACCTATCACCCGTATTCGAGGAAGAGTTCCCTTAATCTCCCCCACCGCTTCACCAGCCGCACACTGCTGCTTCACACAGTCGGCGGGACCCCGCCTCACACGGTCGGCGGGACCCCGTCCTTGGGCCGCCCGAGCACCCCGGGCCTGCGCTGCCAGGGCAACGGGCCGCCCGGCGGCCGGTAGTCGACCCCGAGGGCGTCGAGACGCGCGTAGTGCCCGCCCGCCGGAACACCCGCAGGAACACCCGGCCGACCGCCCTCCAGCCCGCCCATCCGCCCCTCGAAGTCCGCGTAGTCCCGCGCGCCCGGTTCGGGCAGCCGCGACCACACCACCTCGGCGAAGGCGGCCAGCCGCGGGAACACCTGGTAGTCCACCCGCCCCTGGTGCTCCATCACCTCGGTCCACACGTTGGCCTGCGCGCCCAGCACGCGTTCCGCGGCCCGTGCGGACAACTGCGGCGGCACCGGTTCAAAGCGGTAGACGTCCTCCAGCGTGCGCACGTACCCGATCGGCATCGGCTCGTCCGGGCCCGGCGCCTGACGGTGGTCCAGGTACACCTGCTGCTCGGGGCACATCACCACGTCGTGCCCGGCCTCGGCGGCCGCGATCCCGCCCGCGTAGCCGCGCCAGGAGGAGACGGCGGCCCCGTCGGCCAGGCCGCCCTCCAGGATCTCGTCCCACCCGATCAGCCGCCGCCCGCGCTCGGCGAGCCAGCCGTCGAAGTGCCGGATGAACCAGGACTGCAGGCCGTCCTCGTCCTTGACCCCCAGCTCCCGGATCCGCTCCTGGGCGGCCCGGGAGGCCGCCCACTGCGTCTTGGGGCATTCGTCCCCGCCCACGTGCACGAAGGGCGAGACCTCCGCCGGGAAGAGCTCCAGCACCTCCTCGAAGACGCCTTCGTAGAAGCGCAGCACGGCCTCGGTGGGCGCGAGCACGTTCTCGTTGATGCCCCAGTCGTCCCACACCCCGAGCGCCGCCGTGTCGACGACGTCGGTGTTGCCCAGCTCCGGGTAGGCGGCGATGGCGGCCTGCGCGTGCCCCGGCAGGTCGATCTCGGGCACCACCCGCACGTGCCGGGCGGCCGCGTAGGCGACGATCTCGCGGATGTCGTCCTGGGTGTAGAAGCCGCCGTGCGGGGTGTCGTTCCACAGCGGGGAGTCCCGGTGGCCCCAGCGCGAGCGCGGGCGCCAGGCGCCGACCCCGGTGAGCCGGGGGTGGCGCTTGATCTCGATCCGCCAGCCCTGGTCGTCCGTCAGGTGCAGGTGCAGCACGTTGAGCTTGTGGGCGGCCAGCAGGTCGATGTAGCGCAGGACGCCGTCCTTGGGCAGGAAGTGGCGGCAGACGTCGAGCAGCAGCCCGCGCCAGCCGAACCGGGGCGCGTCACGGACCGTCCCGTACGGCAGGCTCCAGCGCGCCCCGGGCAGCGGTGCCCGCCGGAAGGCGTGCGGCCCGAGCAGCTGACGCAGCGTCTGCGCGCCCCAGAACACCCCCGCGGGCCCGCCGCCGCGGATCAGGGCGCCATCGGCGCTCACCGTCAGCTCGTACCCCTCGGGGCCCAGCTCGCGCCCGACGCCCTCGTCGACGAGGAGCCGTACGTCGGCACGTCCATCGGGGTCGGCGGGCTCGGCGGGCGGCAGGCTCCACCCGGCGGCGGCCCCCAGCACCCCCCGCAGCCAGCGCGCGGTGGCCTGCGTACCGGGTCCGGCGGCGAGGTCGGGCTCGGGCCCGAACGCGTAGCGGACCGCGCCCGCCTGAAAGGTGGCTTCGCGGGGTGCGGGGATCAGATCGTGGTCCATGGGTCGGCCCTCCACGACGGCCGCCGCGGCGGGCGCGACGGCGCGGTGCGTTGCACTCTGCGCAACAGCCGTTCCGCAGGGCGCTCGTTGGGGCCGACCCTACCGGTGCCCGGCCCGAACGCAGAAGGGCCCCCGGGCGCGCCTCGGCGCACTCGGGGGCCCTTCCGGACCTGCGACGGAACTCAGGTGGAGGTCAGGACGTGACCGGCCGGACGTGACCCATCAGGACGTGACTACTTGTCCTTGCCCTTGTCTTTGTCCCCGCCGGATCCCATGGATTCGTAGATCTCCTTGCACATGGGGCACACGGGGTACTTCTTCGGGTCGCGGCCCGGTACCCAGACCTTGCCGCAGAGCGCGACGACGGGAGTCCCGTCGAGGGCGCTCGCCATGATCTTGTCCTTCTGGACGTAGTGGGCGAAGCGCTCGTGGTCGCCGTCACCGTGGGAAAGCTTCGGCGTCGGCTCGACGAGGGTTCCCGTGCCAGACCCGCGCTCGGGCTCAAGAGTGCTCATACAAGCCAGAGTACCGACCCCCGCCGGGGTCAGTTGAGCGACGGGTCGTCCGGATAGGTGGCGACCATCGCGAGGTCGCTGCGCTGGCGGCGCAGGACGGCCCGCCAGAGCCGTTCGGGGACGGGGTAGGCCACGTCCCCCGGCTCGGATTCGACGACGTACCAGGCCCCCTCGCCCAGTTCGTCCTCCAGCTGGCCGGGGCCCCAACCGGAGTATCCGGCGAAGATCCGCAGCGAGCCGAGGGCACTGGCCAGCAGCTCCGGCGGGGCCTCCAGGTCGACCAGGCCGATCGCGCCGTGCACCCGGCGCCAGCCCAGCGGGCCCTCCTCGCCGGGGATGACCGCGACGCCGAGCGCGGAGTCGAGGCCGACCGGGCCGCCCTGGAAGACCACTCCGGGGGCGCCGGCCAGCGCGGCCCAGGGCAGCAGGACGTCTCCCACGCCCACCGGGGTGGGCCGGTTGAGGACCACGCCGAGGGAGCCCTGCTCGTCGTGGTCGAGCAGCAGCACCACCGCGCGGTCGAAATTCGGGTCCGCGAGGGCGGGGGTGGCCACGAGCAACCGCCCTGTGAGGGAGGACACCTCGGTCATGCGGCCATGGTCTCGCACATTCGCCCTCCGGGGGGAGCGGACGGCGCGAAGTGATCGTGCGCAGCTCAGGGCGCACGGCGGCAGCCGGGAGCGCGCGGTGCGGAGGGCCGTCGCGGCGGGCCCCGGGAGGGACCGGAAGTCGACACTCCGCTATATGGCGGACACACAGGGTGCCGTACAGGGTGCTGTGGCGAATTCATGACAGTCATATGGCCCCGTCGGCCTTACATACCAGGGGGTCTTGCCGCTTACCCTTTTCCCTGGCCCCCTGCCCACACCTCTCCGGAACGCGAGATTCATGACCGGCACAGTCAGTGACGATGTACTGCTTGTCCACGGCGGTACCCCGCTCGAGGGCGAGATCCGTGTCCGCGGTGCGAAGAACCTCGTGCCGAAGGCCATGGTGGCCGCTCTGCTCGGCAGCGCACCCAGCCGGCTCCGCAACGTTCCGGACATCCGTGACGTGCGGGTCGTGCGCGGCCTCCTCCAGCTGCACGGCGTCACCGTCCGCCCCGGCGAGGAGCCGGGCGAGCTGGTGCTCGACCCCACCTACGTCGAGAGCGCCAACGTGGCGGACATCGACGCGCACGCGGGTTCGTCGCGCATCCCGATCCTCTTCTGCGGCCCCCTGCTGCACCGCCTCGGCCACGCCTTCATCCCGGGCCTCGGCGGCTGCGACATCGGCGGCCGGCCGATCGACTTCCACTTCGACGTGCTCCGCCAGTTCGGCGCGACCATCGAGAAGCGCGAGGGCGGTCAGTACCTGGAGGCCCCGCAGCGGCTGCGCGGCTGCAAGATCCGCCTGCCCTACCCGTCGGTCGGTTCGACCGAACAGGTGCTGCTGACGGCCGTCCTGGCCGAGGGCGTCACCGAGCTGAGCAACGCGGCCGTCGAGCCGGAGATCGAAGACCTCATCTGCGTCCTGCAGAAGATGGGCGCGATCATCTCCGTCGACACCGACCGGACCATCCGCATCACCGGTGTGGACGAGCTGGGCGGCTACAACCACAAGGCGATCCCGGACCGCCTGGAGGCCGCCTCCTGGGCTTCCGCGGCCCTGGCGACCGGCGGCAACATCTACGTCCGCGGAGCGCAGCAGCGCTCGATGATGACGTTCCTGAACACCTTCCGCCGGGTCGGCGGCGCCTTCGAGATCGACGACGAGGGCATCCGCTTCTGGCACCCGGGCGGCCCGCTCAAGGCGATCCACCTGGAGACGGACGTCCACCCCGGTTTCCAGACCGACTGGCAGCAGCCCCTGGTGGTGGCGCTGACGCAGGCGACCGGGCTCTCCATCGTCCACGAGACGGTCTACGAGTCCCGCCTGGGCTTCACCTCCGCGCTGAACCAGATGGGCGCGCACATCCAGCTGTACCGGGAGTGCCTGGGCGGCTCGGCGTGCCGTTTCGGCCAGCGCAACTTCCTGCACTCGGCGGTCGTCTCCGGCCCCACCAAGCTGCAGGGCGCCGACCTGGTCATCCCGGACCTCCGGGGCGGGTTCTCGTACCTGATCGCGGCCCTGGCGGCCGAGGGCACTTCGCGAGTGCACGGCATCGATCTGATCAACCGCGGCTACGAGAACTTCATGGAGAAGCTCGTGGAACTGGGTGCGAAGGTCGAACTGCCGAACGGCGACCTGGTCTAGGACCGGTCCCGGGTCGCGCACCCGGGCGGGCATGCGGAAGGGCGGCCACCCCACGGGGGTGGCCGCCCTTCCTGCGTCGGTGCCGCGCTGGACGCGGCCCTACGCGTTCACTACTGGCCCAGAGGCCTGCAAGGGGGACTTACTTACCCTTGGCGGCTTCCTTGAGCTTGGAGCCCGCGGAGACCTTCACGCTGTAGCCGGCCGGGATCTGGATGGGGTCGCCGGTCTGCGGGTTGCGCGCGGTGCGAGCGGCACGGTGGGTGCGCTCGAAGGTCAGGAAGCCGGGGATGGTGACCTTCTCGTCGCCCTTGGCGACGATCTCGCCGACGGTCTCGGCGAGCGCGGCCAGAACGGCGTCGGCGTCCTTGCGGGTCACCTCGGCGCGCTCGGACAGAGCGGCCACCAGCTCACTGCGGTTCATGTTGTACTCCCGTGTTCAACTTGCCTATGAGGCGTGAGATCGAAGCCGATGCTGCCAGGGCCCTAGGACAGTCCCCGGACCCGGGTCTGAACGTCAGACCCTCTCGCCCGGTTACGCATCCTGCCCCCACCAGCGGCGGGAAAGCCAATCCGGCACCCGCCAGGGTCACACGAAAAGCGCCACAGTCACGCCGCCGTGACGCTCTGTCCGCACCGGTGGGACGCGGACCGCGTACCACGCGGGCATCCCCGCAACCCTAGAGGCGCCCCGGCGGGCCCGCATCCCGCGACGCGCCGGGGAAGGGGCCCCGGTGGGTCAGGCGGACGTGGGTCCCGTCACAGCGGCGGGGGCGGCGGCGGAGGCGGCCTTGCGGACCGCGCCGGCGACGGCGCCCGCGACCTTGTCGTTGAAGACCGACGGGATGATGTAGTTCGCGTTCAGCTCGTCCTCGGTGACGACGTCGGCCAGGGCGCTCGCGGCGGCCAGCATCATGCCGGTGTTCACCGTGCGGGACTGGGCGTCCAGGAGGCCCCGGAAGACGCCCGGGAAGACCAGCACGTTGTTGATCTGGTTGGGGAAGTCCGAGCGGCCGGTGGCCACGACGGCGGCCGTCTGGCGGGCGACGGCCGGGTCCACCTCGGGGTCCGGGTTCGCGAGCGCGAACACGATGGCGCCATCCGCCATGGCGGCGACGTCGTCACCGTTGAGGACGTTCGGGGCCGAGACGCCGATGAAGACGTCGGCGCCGACGACGGCCTCCTTGAGCGTGCCGGTGTAGCCCTCGGGGTTGGTGTTGTCGGCGATCCAGCGCAGCGGCGACTCGCTGTGGGCGTCGACCAGGTCGGCGCGGCCGGCGTGCACGACGCCGTGGATGTCGGCGCTGACGACGTTCTTGACGCCCGCCGCGAGGAGCAGCTTGAGGATGGCCGTACCGGCCGCGCCCGCGCCGGACATGACGACCTTCACATCGCCAACGGCCTTGTTCACCACGCGCAGTGCGTTGGTGAGGGCGGCGAGGACGACGATGGCGGTGCCGTGCTGGTCGTCGTGGAAGACGGGGATGTCGAGGGCCTCGCGCAGCCGGGCTTCGATCTCGAAGCAGCGCGGCGCGGAGATGTCCTCCAGGTTGATGCCGGCGAAGCCGGGGGCGATCGCCTTGACGATGGCGACGATCTCGTCGCTGTCCTGCGTGTCGAGGCAGATCGGCCACGCGTCGATGCCCGCGAACCGCTTGAAGAGGGCCGCCTTGCCCTCCATGACGGGCAGCGCGGCCATCGGGCCGATGTTGCCCAGACCGAGCACGGCCGACCCGTCCGTCACGACTGCGACGGAATTGCGCTTGATGGTCAGGCGGCGCGCGTCCTCGGGGTTCTCGGCGATCGCCATGCACACGCGGGCGACGCCCGGGGTGTAGATCATGGAGAGGTCGTCACGGTTGCGGATGGGGTGCTTCGACTGCATCTCGATCTTGCCGCCGAGGTGCATCAGGAACGTACGGTCGGAGACCTTGCCGAGGCTCACGCCCTCGATCCCGCGCAGCTTCTCGACGATCTCGTCGGCGTGCGCCGTGGACGTCGCGGCGATCGTGACGTCGATCCGGAGCTTCTCGTGGCCGGAGGCCGTCACGTCGAGGCCGGTGACCGACCCTCCGGAGGACTCCACGACGGTGGTGAGCTGGGAGACCGCGGTACCGCTCGCGGGCACTTCCAGTCGGACCGTCATCGAGTACGAGACGCTGGGCGCCGTTGCCATGTCCGTGTTCCTCTGCTGTCCAAGGTTTGCTGTACACGGGCCCCGCACACGGCAGGCGTGGCAGGACCTGTTGTCCGATCGTCCCACCTACCGGCCGGTACAAGGTAACCAGCTACAAATTTCGGAAAGACACTTCCACCATACGAGATTTCCGGGTAGCGGGGAAGTCCCGGCCGCACACACGTGCCCATGCCGGGAACGCAAAACAGGTCCGCGCCCGCCGCCGGAGCGGAGGACGCGGACCTGCTTCTTCTCTACGTATACGACACCGACCCGCCATGCTCGCCTCGCGGCAAGTGGTCGCTCTAGGCGACGAAGGTTGGGCCCGGGGGCTTGGATCGAGCCGGTGTCGTACCCCAGGCTAACAAAGGTTCGCCGGAAGCGACCCCCCTCCAGGGAGTTGACCTGACCGGCCACGCGTGTGGCCGCCGACCGGATGGCCGTACGGGCCCACGCGCCCGCTTCAGGTCCTTACGTCCTCAGTCCCGCAGCAGCTCCGGCACCCCGGCCCCGTCGGGCCGGTCCCGCTCCCCCGACACCACCGTGAGCTGCTGCGTGGCGCGCGTCAGGGCGACGTAGAGCACCCGCAGGCCCGCCGGGGACTCCTCCGCGATCTCCGCCGGGGAGACGACCACCGTGGCGTCGTACTCCAGGCCCTTGGCCTCCAGGCTGCCGAGCGCCACCGCGCGCTCCCCCAGCTCCGCGAGCCAGCCGGCCGCCTCCGCGCGCCGGTCCATCGCCACCACCACGCCGACCGTGCCGTCGACCTGGGCCAGCAGCCGCGCGGTCTCCTCCCGCACCGAGGCGCCCAGGTCGGCGCCCGCCGCGGTGAAGCGCGGCTCCAGGCCGGTGGAGCGGACCGCGGTGGGCGGTTCCATCCCCGGCATGGCCAGGCGCAGCACCCGGGCCGCCAGTTCCGCGATCTCGGCGGGGTTGCGGTAGTTGACGGTCAGGGTGAACTTGCGGCGCGGACGGCGCCCCAGCGCCTCGTCCCGGGCCGCGGCCGCCTCGTCGGGGTCGCTCCAGGAGGACTGGGCCGCGTCGCCCACCACCGTCCAGGTGCCGGTGCGGCCGCGGCGGCCCACCATCCGCCACTGCATCGGCGTCAGGTCCTGGGCCTCGTCCACGATCACGTGCGCGTACTCGGTGCGTTCCGCCGCCAGCCGCTCGGCCCGCTCCCACTGGGTCTCCTCGCGGCCCGGCATCAGCTCCTCCAGGCCCGTGAGGTGCGCCAGCGGGTCCAGGTCGCGCTTGCGCTTGGGGCGCGCGGGGGCGCCGAGCAGCAGCTGGAGTTCGTCCAGCAGCGCCACGTCGTGCACCGAGAGGGGACCCGCGCCGTCCGCGCCGACGCGGCGCAGCGAGCGGGCCAGCAGCCGGGTCTCGCGCGGGTTCAGCACCCGGCGGGCCCAGCGGCCCAGGCGCCGCTCGTCGGCCATCGTGGCGAGGACCCCGCGCGGGGTCAGCTCGGGCCACCAGGCGTTCAGGAACTCGATGAAGACGTCCTCGGTGGAGATGTCCTCGTCGAACCCGGAGCGCAGCTCGGCGGCGAGTTCCCGGTCGGTGTGCCGCCCGGCGCCGCCGGACTTGGCCCACAGGGCGTCCAGCAGCAGCTTGCGGGCGCGCGGGCGCAGCAGGTTGACGGGCGCGGTGCCGCCGAGGACGACCTGGCGGATCCGGTTCAGTTCGTCGGACTCCAGCTCCTGACGGCGGCCGAAGGCGACCACGCGCAGCCGCTCGGGGGCGCCGCCCAGCTCCAGGGCGCCCCGTACGGCCTTGCGCAGGATCGGCAGCATCCGGGAGGAGCCCTTGACCCGGGCGACCGCCGGCTCGTCGTAGGTGCTCGCCTCGGCGCCGTCGACCAGCGAGCCGAGCGCCCGGATCGCGACCTGGCCCTCCTCGCCGAGCGAGGGCAGCACGCCCTCGGTGTAGGCGACGAGCAGCGGGGTCGGCGAGACGATGAGGATGCCGCCGGAGTAGCGCCGCCGGTCCTGGTAGAGCAGGTAGGCGGCGCGGTGCAGGGCGACGGCGGTCTTGCCGGTGCCGGGGCCGCCCGAGACCTCCGCGACGGAGGCGGCGGGGGCCCGGATGACCATGTCCTGCTCCGCCTGGATGGAGGAGACGATGTCGCGCATGGAGTGCGTACGGGCCCGGCCGAGGGCGGCCATCAGCGCGCCGTCGCCGAGCGCGGGCAGCTCCCGGCCGTCGAGGTAGGCGGTCACCTCGGGGCGCATCAGGTCGTCCTCGACGCCGAGCACCTTGCGGCCCTTGGAGCGGATGACCCGGCGGCGCACCACCCGGCCGGGCTCCTTGGGCGTGGAGCGGTAGAACGGCGCGGCGGCGGGCGCGCGCCAGTCGATGACCAGCGGCGAGTAGTCGTTGTCGAGCACCCCGATCCGGCCGATGTGGAGGGTTTCGGCGATGTCGGCGGTGAGGTCGGGGCGGATCGCGTCCTCGGCGGGTTCGACGGAGGTGAAGGCGCCGTCCGCGCCGCGTTCCCCGTCCTTGCCGAGGACGAGGTCGATCCGCCCGAAGAGGAAGTCCTCGAATTCGTTGTTGAGCCGGTTGAGATGAATCCCGGCGCGGAAGACCTGGGCGTCGCGTTCCGCGAGGGCGCCGGGGGTACCGACCTGACCCCGCTTGGCCGCGTCGTTCATCAGGAACTCGGCCTCGTGGATCTTCTCCTCAAGGCGGCGGTACACCTGGTCCAGATGAGTCTGCTCGACCGCGATCTCGCGATCGCGGACGGAATCCGCCGTGCTGTCGACAGCGGCATCCTGCGCGGCCACCAAGGCCCCCTTCTGACGTGCATTGGGCGACCGTCAACCGTACGCGAACAGAGCGGGTGTCCGCACGCCCGTTCCGCGCGCGGGCGCGCGGAACGCGGGCGCGAAAAGCGCCATGAGGCCGTTATGAGCATGTATGCGCTACGCGGGACGCGCGGCGAGCACCCGCGCGCGGTGCCGGGCGACCCGCTCCCGGTTTCCGCACAGTTCACTGGAACACCACCGCCGCCGGTGGCCGCGCGAGGTGTCCAGGTAGACCCGGGTACAGCCCTCACCTTCGCAGGCCCGCAGGCGGTCGCGGTCGCCGGGGTCCGTGAGCAGCTCCACCGCGTCGCGCGCGACGGCCGCCAGCAGCGCCGCGCAGCCCACTCCGGCGGCCCCGCCGCACAGTTCGCGCACCAGGTGCCCGCCGGGATCGTGTACGGCACACAGTCCCGGGGGTGGACCCGCGGCCCGCGCGTTGACCCGGGCGAGCGGTTCCCCGCCGGGGACCCGGCCGCCCAGCTCCGCCGCCACCAGGGCGGCCACGTCCGCGCGCAGCGAATGGAACGGCGCCAGCCAGTCCGTGTCCACGCGGGCGGGCGGGGTCCGTCCGGGCACCAGCCCGGCCCCGGTGAGCCACCGGCTCAGCCCTGCGCTGTCCGCGATCCCCTCGGGCGGCCCGAGGGTCGCCACCAGGTCCAGACAGACCCGTCCCGATTCGAACCACATGCCCGTCACCCGCCTCGGTCGACGCCCCACCAGAGTGCCCCCGGTGCGGGCCTGGGCGGAAGCCTCATGCAGCAGCGGGCGGATCGTCGTGCAGCAGCAGCTGGAAGAGCCGGTGGTCGCGCCAGGCGCCGTTGACGTAGAGATAGCGGCGCGCGAGGCCGTACTCCTCGAACCCGGCCTTGGCGAGGACGCGTTGCGAAGCGAGGTTGTCCAGCAGCGTCCCGGCGGCGAGCCGGTGCAGCCCGATCTCGTCCCGGGCCACCCGGATCACCGCGGCGAGCGCCGCGGAGGCCAGCCCCCGCCCCGTCCTCGCCTGGTCGATCCAGTACCCCACGCTGGCGCTGCACAGCGGACCGCGCACGACGTTGTTGAGCGTGATGTTCCCGAGAATCGCACCGCTACCGCCCGTCTCAACGAGTACGTACGGCACGACGCGCCCCCCGTCCCGCTCCGCGAGCAGCCCCTCGATCCGCTCCCGCTGCCCGTGCTCGGTATAGAACCCCTCGGCCCGCGGAGGCTCGGAAACCGCCATGTACCCCCGGTTCCGCACCATCACCTCCGCCATCCCGGCAGCATCCCCGAGCACGATCTCCCGCATGTCCACTCCGTCAGCGATCATCACCCCAAGGTACCGACCGCCCTAAACCCAGCCCCGCGACCTCCAGCCCCGCCGGCGTTTGAGGCGCGGGGCCCGGGGCGGAGCCACCGGCCATCCCAGCCCCGCCGGCGTTTGAGGCGCCACCTCCAGCCCCGCCGGCGTTTGAGGCGCGGGGCCCGGGGCGGAGCCCCGGCGGCGGCGTCGCACCCACCCTCCGTCCGGCAGCGCCTCAATCGCCGGCGCGGCTGGGACGGCCCTCCGGGGGCGCCTCAAACGCCGGCGAGGCTGGATTTCCGGGACCGGAGCAGTCACCCGCGTCCAGCGCCAGCCGGTACCCCCGCTTGACCACCGTCTGGATCAGCTTCGGCACCCCGAGCGCCACCCGCAGCCGGGCCATCGCCGTCTCGACGGCGTGTTCGTCGCGCCCGGCACCCGGCAGCGCCCGCAGGAGTTCGGCGCGCCCGACGACCCACCCCGGCCGCCGCGCCAGCACCCGCAGCAGGGACATCCCGGCCGGCGGCACCGGCCGCAGGTGCTCGTCCAGCAGGACCGCGTGCCCGCGGATCTCCAGCCGGTGGCCGCCCACCGGCAGCACCCGGGCCCGCCCCGGCAGCTCCTGGCACAGGACTTGCACGAGCGGGCCGAGCCGGAACCGTTCGGGCTGGACGGTCGCCACCCCGTGCACCTCCAGCGGCAGCGCGGTCACCGGCCCGACGCAGGCCGCGAGTACGCCCGTACGCAGCCCGTCCAGCACGGGCTCGGTGATGCCCCGCTCGGCGGCCCGGGCCAAGAGCGAGGCCGCGGCGGGCGCGGAGGTGAAGCTGACGGCGTCCACGGCCCCGGCGGCGACCGCGTCGAGCAGCCGGTCCAGCGGCCCGATGTCCTCCGGCGGCATCCACCGGTACACCGGTACGACGATCACCTCGGCCCCGCCCGCCCGCAGCGCCTCCACGAACCCGGGCAGCGGCTCCCCGTGCAGCTGGAGCGCGATCCGCCGCCCGGCGACCCCGCCCGCGAGCAGCCGGTCCAGTACCTCCGCCAGCGACTCCGACTTCGGCGACCAGGTTTCGACCAGCCCGGCGGCCCGGATCGCGCCCTTGACCTTCGGTCCGCGGGCCAGCAGTTCGGTGGCCCGCAGCCGGGCCAGGAGTTCCTCGCCGATCCCCCAGCCGTCGGCGGCCTCGATCCAGCCGCGGAAGCCGATCGCGGTGGTGGCGACGACCGCGTCGGGCGCGCAGCCGATGAGTTCCTTGGTGGCGGCCAGGAGTTCGCTGTCGTCGGCGAGCGGCACGATCCGCAGGGCGGGCGCGTGCAGGACCACCGCGCCGCGCCGCTTGAGCAGGGCGATCAGCTCGTCGGCGCGGCGCGCGGCGGTGACCCCCACCGTGAAACCGGAGAGCGGCCCGGCGGCGGGCAGCGGCGGCGGCCCGGCCTGTGTGTCGTCCATGGTGACCTGCCTTGCGCAAGGGGGGTGAGGGTGGCCCGAGCCTGTCAAGGCGTCGTGTCAGGCTCGGTTCACCCGTATTTCGGCGTCGTTAACCGCCGTTTAGCCGCCGTTACACCGTCGTGAGCTGCGGCTTCGCTGCCGCGTCCGGGGCGGGTCCGGCCTGGGCGGCGGGCCGGCGAAGGTATACCGCCCAGGTCACCGCGCAGCAGACGGCGTAGAAGCCGAGGAAGGTGACGAAGGCGGTGGTGCCCGTCCCGGAGCTGAGGAAGGCCTCCCGGAAGACGAGGTTGATGCCGAGTCCGCCGAGTGCGCCGACGGCGCCGATGAGGCCCATGGCGGCTCCGGAGAGCCGTCGTCCGTAGGCGGCCGCAGCCTCGCCGTCCATGCCGCGGGCGAGCGCCTTGGCCTGGAAGATGCCGGGGATCATCTTGTACGTCGATCCGTTGCCGAGGCCGCTGAGCACGAAGAGGGCCACGAACCCGGTGAGGAACACCGGCAGCGAGGACCGGACCGAGGCCAGGACCACCAGGCCGGTGGCCGCCGCCATCGCGACGAACGTACCGAGGGTGATCCGCGCGCCGCCGTACCGGTCGGCGAGCCGCCCGCCCACGGGCCGGATCAGGGAGCCCAGCAGCGGCCCGATGAAGGTCAGCGAGGCGGCCTGGAGGGGGGTCCGGCCGAACTGGGTCTGCAGGACCAGCCCGAAGGCGAAGCTGTAGCCGATGAAAGACCCGAAGGTGCCGACGTACAGGAACGACATGATCCAGGTGTGCGCGTCGCGCACGGCCTCGCGGACCGCCCCGGTGTCGTTGCGCACGGGCGCCAGGTTGTCCATCCGCGCCGCCGCCGAGGCGGCCGCGATCACGATGAGCGGGAGGTAGGCGGCGAGCAGGAGCCGCGGGTGCCCGGCCCCGGCCGTCCCGATGACGAGCAGTCCGGCGAGCTGGACGACGGGGACGCCCATGTTGCCGCCGCCCGCGTTCAGGCCGAGCGCCCAGCCCTTCTCGCGCAGCGGGAAGAAGGCGTTGATGTTGGTCATCGAGGAGGCGAAGTTCCCGCCGCCGACCCCGGTCAGGGCGGCGACGAGCAGGAAGGTGCCGTACGAGGTCCCCGGCTCCATCACCACCAGCGCGGCCACGGTCGGCGCGAGCAGCATCAGCGCGCTGAAGACGGTCCAGTTCCGGCCGCCGAAGCGGGCGACCGCGAAGGTGTACGGGACCCGCACCAGCGCGCCGACGAAGGTCGCGGTGGCGATCAGGGTGAACTTCCCGGCCGGGTCGATGCCGTAGCCCGGCCCCATGAACAGGACCATCACCGACCACAGCGACCAGATCGAGAAGCCGACGTGCTCGGAGAGCACGGAGTAGAGCAGGTTGCGCCGGGCGGTCCGGCGTCCCGTCTCCTTCCAGAAGGTGTCGTCCTCGGGGTCCCACCGCTCGATCCAGCGGCCGCCCGTGCGCGGTGCGGTCATCACGCCTCCACTGCTGTTGCACAGCTGTCGTGCACTGCTGTCGTGTCCGTGATGACGACCGTAGGGACGGCTCGTTTCAGCCCCGGTCCCCGCCGGATGACCGCGGGGATACCGTGCACTCACCCGGCGCGGCGGCTCAGTGTGAGCGCATCAGCTCCGCGTCGCCGTCGGGGAGCCAGCCGCCGTCCGGCAGGTCGAGCCAGCCGCGTACGGCGCCCAGCGCGGCCGCGGCGGTGCGCAGCGCGGTCAGCCCGGGGTGGCCGAAACCGCCGCGCCACACCATGGACAGCGGGGACAGCGGCACGGGGTCGGTCAGCGGCCGGCGCACGCAGCCCGGCATGTCGGGGAAATCGACGGTGGCCAGGACCGGGTGGCCCGTCTTGGCCATCACCCGCCGGAACTCCTCCTTGCCGACGGCGACCGGCGCGGGCGGGGCGAGGGCCGTGCCGCGGCCTTCGAAGAGGCGCCGGGCCAGGTCGGTCCACTCCAGGGTGCGCGGGTTGCCCGCCCCCGCGTAGACGGTCTCCCCGGCCAGCGCGGCGACGGGCACCGTGGCCCGGGCGGCCAGCGGGTGGTCCTCGGGCAGGACGACGGCCAGCGGCTCGTAGCGCACGGGCTGGTGGTCGAGGCGGGAGCGCAGGGCCGGGGGGAGTCCGCCGAAGCGGCCGAAGGACACGTCCAGGCGTCCGGCGGCGATCTCGCCCGCGCTGTGCGTGAGTCCGCTCTCGAAACGGGCCATCAGCTCCTGGTCCGGGGCGAGTTCGCGGGCCCGGTCCAGGACCTGGCGGGCGGTGCCGGGGCCTTCGGAGTTGAGGTCGACGAGCAGCGGCCGCGCGGCGGCGCCGAAGGCGGCGGCGAGTTCCTCGTGGGCGCGCAGCACCCGGCGGGCGTGCGGCAGCAGCCGTTCCCCGTCGGCCGTCAGCTCGACCTGCCGGGTGGTCCGTACGAAGAGGCGCGCGTCCAGGATCTGTTCGAGGCGGCGGACGTCCCGGCTGAGGGCCTGCTGGGCGACGTAGAGCCGGGCGGCGGCCCGGGTGAAGTGCAGTTCCTCGGCGGCGGTGACGAAGGCTCGCAGCAGCCGGGGGTCCACGTCTCGTGCGGTCATCGCGGCAGCGTAACCCGCGCGCCCCGATTGACAACAGGGATGCGTGAATCCCCCCGGAACAGGTGTTGGACCGCCCCCGGGGCCCGCCCCGAAGCTTGCCCCATGCCCACCACCGCGCCCGCCACCCCCCTTCCCCTCATGACCGTCACCGGCGCCACCCTCGTCCTCGCCGCCGCGCCCGCGCGCCCGGCCACGCGCCGCCGCCCGCCGGGCCCGTACCGGCGGCTGTTCGCCGTCCCCGGCGCCCGGGCCTTCACCGCGGGGAACCTCCTCGCCCGGCTCCCCATGGGCATGTTCGGGGTCAGCGCGGTCCTGATGATCGCGGGCCAGCGCGGTTCGTACGCCCTCGCGGGCGCGGTCACCGCGACCGGCCTCGCCGCCACCGCGGTCGTCGCGCCCTTCACGGCCCGCCTCACCGACCGCCACGGCCAGGCCCGGATCGCCCTGCCCGCCACCGTGATCGCGGTCCTCGGCTCGCTCTGCCTGGTGTGGTGCGTCCGTACGCACGCCCCCGCGTGGACCCTCTTCGCCTCCTACGCCGCCACCGCGACCACCCCCAACATCGGCGGCCTCTCCCGCGCCCGCTGGACCCACCTGCTGCGCGACTCCCCCGCCGCCCGGCACACCGCGATGTCCTTCGAGCAGGCGGCCGACGAGCTGTGCTACCTGCTGGGCCCGGTCCTCGCGGCCACCCTGTGCTCGCTCGCCTTCCCGGAGGCGGGCACCCTCACCGGCGCGGCCCTGCTGCTCGCCGGGATGGTCCTCTTCACCTCCCGGCGGGCCACCGAACCGCCGCCCGCCGGGCGCACCCGGCACCGTTCGCCGCTGCGCTCGCCGGGCCTGCCGGGGCTGCTGGCCCTGTTCCTGGCCCTGGGGGCGGTCTTCGGCTCGATGGAGGTCACCTCGATCGCCTGGCTCACCGGCCACGGCCTCACCGCTGCCGCCGGTCCGGTACTGGCCCTCCAGGCGGCGGGATCCTGCGCGGCAGGCCTGCTCTACGGCACGCTGCGCCCGCGCGCCCTGAGGGGCTGCGTGGCCGCCCTGGCCGCCCTGATGACCCTGCCGTGGGCCGCGGCGGCCACCGGCTCGGTGCCCGCCCTGGCGGCGGCCCTGCTGCTGGCGGGCATGGCCACGGCCCCGACGATGGTCACCGCGATGTCCCTGGTCCAGCACGCCACCCCGGCGGCCCGCCTCAACGAGGGCATGACCCTGGCCGTCACCGCCATCCTGACGGGCATAGCCGCCGGCTCGGCCACCGCGGGCACCACCATCGACCACCTGGGCCCCACCCCGACCTACGCCCTCCCGGCCGCGGCGGCCCTCCTGGCCCTCCTGGCCCTCCTCCTCGCCACCGCGAGGTCGGTACGACTTTCCGGTACAAGTTCGGTACGCTAGACCGGTACCGTCGAGACTGGAGTGCCGCCATGTCCATAAGCGCCAGTGAAGCCAGAGCGACCCTGTTCCCACTCATCGAGCGCGTCAACACCGACCACACACCGGTGCGCATCACCTCCAAGAGCGGCGACGCCGTCCTCATGGCCGCCGACGACTACGACTCCTGGCAGGAAACCGTCTACCTGCTCCGCTCCCCGGAGAACGCGAAGCGTCTGATGGAAGCGGTCGCCCGCGACCGCGCGGGTGCGACCACGGTCGCCAGGACACTGGACGACTTGAGGGAGATGGCCGGGGGCGAGGAGTGAGGAGCGTCCACTTCGACCCTGCGGCCTGGGACGACTTCCTCTTCTGGCTCGCCTCGGACCGAAAGATGGCCCGCCGGATCACCCGCCTGATCGGCGAGATCCAGCGCGACCCGTTCGGCGGGATCGGCAAGCCAGAGCCCCTCAAGGGTGAACTCTCGGGCTACTGGTCCCGCCGGATCGATGACGAACACCGGCTCGTCTACCGCGCGGACGAGAAGGAAGTGAAGATCCTCAAGGCCCGCTATCACTACTGACACGGCATGACAGAGGCCCCGCAGCCGAGAGGCCGCGGGGCCTTTGCCCACATGGGGTGGTGGAGATGGCGGGAATCGAACCCGCGTCCAGCGGTGCAGAAGCAGGGCTTCTCCGAGCGCATTCCGCTGCGCTTTTCTCGGCCCCGGAGATCACACGGACAAGTCTCCGACGGGCTCAGTCACTGTTTGGTTTCCCTCTATCCCCCGTGACCGGGGTTAGAGGTTTAGATCCCTAGTTGACGCCAGGATCCGGGTCGGGACCACCCCCGGGCTGACGCTCCTCACGAAGGCTTCAGTTCGCTGTTATTAGGCAGCGAGGGAGAAGCGGGAGTTATCGCTGTTGGAATTGGCGATTATTTTTTGCGACAGGTGGTTTACGAGATCATTGCCGCTTCCTCGGCTCGCTTCCCCTGCATCGACATCCGCTGTCGAAACCGATCATCCCCATGTTTCACGCTATTCAGTTGGGTACCGCTCAAGGCGCACGACCCCACTGGGGAGGTGCTGGCCCCATGGTACGCGAAGTGGACCACGGGATGCCAGGAGATTACAGCTGACCGCGCTCCTTGCGCTTCACGGCCGAAATCACCCGGTTCGTCTCGCGCGTGTCCTGCTGCTCCCGCAGGGACTGGCGCTTGTCGTACTCCTTCTTGCCCTTCGCGAGCGCGATCTCGACCTTCGCCCGGCCGTCCTTGAAGTACAGCGAGAGCGGCACGATCGTGTTGCCCGTCTCGCCGGTCTTCGAGTCCAGCTTGTCGATCTCCTCGCGGTGCATGAGGAGCTTGCGCTTGCGGCGGGCGCTGTGGTTGGTCCAGGTGCCCTGGCTGTACTCCGGCACGTGCACGTTGTAGAGCCAGGCCTCGCCGCTCTCCACCGACACGAAGCCGTCCACCAGCGAGGCGCGGCCCTGGCGCAGGGACTTGACCTCGGTACCCGTGAGCACGAGACCGCACTCGTAGGTGTCGATGATCGTGTAGTCGTGCCGCGCCTTCTTGTTCTGGGCGATCAGCTTGCGCCCTTTTTCCTTAGCCATAGTGCGGCCATTTTCGCACTACGGACCCACCCCGAGGCCACCCAATACCGTGCGGGCCCGCTCCTCGACGCCCTCGTCGGCCGTCAGGTCCGGGCTGATGCCCCGTCCGTCCAGGCTGCGGCCCGCCGGAGTACGGTAGGTGCCCACCGTCAGCTCGGCCACCGAACCGTCCGCCAGCTCGGTCGGCATCTGCACCGAACCCTTGCCGAAGGTGTGGCTGCCGACCGTCACGGCCCGCCCCCGGTCCTGCAGCGCGCCCGTGACCAGCTCGGCCGCGCTCATCGTGCCGCCGTCGACCAGCGCGACCAGCGGCCGGCCGGTGTCCCCGCCCCGGTCCGCGTACAGGGCGCGCTGGGCGCCCCGTACGTCGTAGGTCGCCACCAGCCCGCCGTCCAGGAAGGCGGAGGCCGCCGTCACCGCCTCGGTCACCAGGCCGCCCGGGTTCCCGCGCAGGTCCAGCAGCACCCCGGCGCCCGCCGGGGCCGCACGCACGGCCTCCCGGACCCGCTCCCCCGAACCCCGGGTGAAGGAGGTCACCTTGATGACCACCACG
The DNA here is from genome assembly GCF_036346295.1 of Streptomyces sp. NBC_00536. Taxonomy (NCBI): domain Bacteria; kingdom Bacillati; phylum Actinomycetota; class Actinomycetes; order Kitasatosporales; family Streptomycetaceae; genus Streptomyces; species Streptomyces sp. NBC_00536. Next base: position 3,196,563 of record NZ_CP107819.1, read on the forward strand.
CCCTTGCCCAGCTCCCGTACCGTCACGGCCTCGGTGCTCACCCGGGCGCGGCGCACCGTCTCGGTCAGGTCCGCGCCGTCGCGCTCGACCTCCAGGGTCACGTCGGTCCCGGCGTCCCCGCGCAGCAGGGCCACCACCTGGGCGACGGTGGATCCGGTGACCGGCGCCCCGTCCACGCGGGTCAGCCGGTCCCCGGCGCGGACCCCGGCGCGGGCGGCGGGCCCGTCGGACTGGACCCGGGTCACGGCGATCCGGCCGTCCTGGCCGCGCTCGGCCCAGAGCCCGACCCCGGTGTAGCGGCCGTCGAGGTCGTCCTCGAAGGAGGCGTATTCGCCCTGGTCGTAGACCACGCCCCAGCGGTCCCCGCTGCGGCTGACCACGTCCTGGGCGGCGTTCTTGCCGGACTTGCCCTCGGCGACGGCCTCGGCGGCGGCCCGGGCGACGGCGTCCCGGTCGGCGGTCGCGGGCTTCCCGGCGCCGGAGGGCGCGGGGGGAGCGGGGGTCTTCGTACGGGCGAGGGCGGCGGTATGTCCCCCCTCGCGCGGGTCGGTCCGGCACCCGGCGCTCACGGCGGCTCCGAGCCCGCCCAGGGCGCTGAGCAGCGCCAACGTCACGGCGGCCCCGCGACGCAGGTCGCGGGGCCGGAGACAGGAAGGGACGGGGCGGCCCGGCATGGCGCCGAGTCTAGGACAAGGCCCGCGCCGGTACGGCGGGTTGGCCGGACCGGCTACGGGGCGCTCGTCACACCTTCAGGTACTTGCGCAGCGCCACGAAGGCCGCGAGCGAGGGCATCAGCAGACCGATGACCAGGACCAGCGGGAGCTTGGTGAGGACCGCGTCCCAGCCGATGAAGTTGATCAGTTCCATCTTCTGGCGCAGCCCCGCGCCGTGGTCGATCACGAAGTACTGGCCGGAGGCGAGCATGCCGCAGGCGAGGACCGCGCCGATCAGGCCGGCGAAGGCGGCCTCCATGATGAACGGCACCTGGATGTAGAAGCTGGAGGCGCCCACCAGCCGCATGATCCCGGTCTCCCGCCGACGGCTGAACGCCGAGACGCGCACCGTGTTGACGATCAGCAGCAGCGCCACCACCAGCATGATCAGCATGATGCCGAGCGCGGCCACGTTGAGGTAGCCGAGCAGCCGGAAGAGGTTGTCCAGCACGGTCCGCTGGTCCTCCACCGACTGGACCCCGTCCCGCCCGGCGAAGGCGGTGGTGATGACCTTGTACTTCTCCGGGTTCTTCAGCTTCACGCGGAAGGACTCGGGCATCTGGTCCGGGGTGATGGAGGCGGCCAGGGCGGTGTGCCCGAACTGCTCCTTGTAGTGCTTGTAGGCCTCGTCGGAGGACTCGTACGAGACCGTCTCGACGAGGTCCATCTTCTTGAGGTCGGTCTCGATCTGCTTCTTCTGCTCGGCCGTCACCGCGCCCTTGGCGCAGGAGGCGCCCTGGCTGGCCTCGGCGTCGTTCTTGTTGCAGAGGTAGATCGAGACGTTGACCTTGTCGTACCAGTACCCCTTCATCTGGCTCACCTGGTCGCGCATGAGCAGGGAGCCGCCGAAGAGGGCCAGTGACAGGGCCACGGAAATGATGACCGCGAAGGTCATGGTCAGATTGCGGCGGAGACCGACCCCGATCTCCGACATGACGAACTGGGCGCGCATCGCGTCTCAGGGGCCTTTCAGTGCTGGTAGCCGTAGACGCCGCGCGACTGGTCGCGGACGAGACGGCCCTGCTCTAGTTCGATGACGCGCTTGCGCATCTGGTCGACGATCTGCTGGTCGTGCGTCGCCATGATCACGGTGGTGCCGGTCCGGTTGATCCGGTCCAGCAGCTTCATGATGCCGACCGAGGTCGACGGGTCGAGGTTGCCGGTCGGCTCGTCCGCGATCAGCAGCGCCGGGCGGTTGACGAAGGCCCGGGCGATGGCCACGCGCTGCTGCTCACCACCGGACAGCTCGCCGGGCATCCGGCTCTCCTTGCCGCCCAGTCCGACCAGCTCCAGGACCTGGGGGACGGCCTTGCGGATCTCGCCGCGCGGTTTGCCGATGACTTCCTGGGCGAAGGCCACGTTCTCCGCGACCGTCTTGTTGGGGAGCAGCCGGAAGTCCTGGAAGACGGTCCCCAGCTGGCGCCGCATGTGCGGGACCTTCCAGTTGGAGAGTCTGGCGAGGTCCTTGCCCAGCACGTGCACCTGACCCTGGCTCGCCCGCTCCTCGCGCAGTATCAACCGCAGGAAGGTGGACTTGCCGGAGCCGGAGGAGCCGACCAGGAAGACGAACTCGCCCTTGACGATCTCCAGGGACACGTCTCTGAGTGCGGGCTGGCTCTGCTTCGGGTAGTACTTGGACACACTGTCGAATCGGATCACGGGTGCACCACGGTCGCCGGGAGTAGGTGAGCGTGACCATACGCGAATGGGCGCAGGCTAGGGACCCGGCATCCGGAGTTGTCCGTTATATCCCCCGCTGCGAAAGAGGCGGGACCACGTGTGACCGGAGGGGCCGCGCCGAATGTCGCGCGAGCTGGCACAGTGGTAGGGGGAACGGACCGGTTCCCACCGCCGTTGTACATGGGGACGAGAGGAGGAGAGCGCATGACATATGACCGGCTCGTGTGCGCGAACTGCGCCGCGCCCGTCAGTCAGGGCCGCTGCCCGGTGTGCCGGGCGAACAGGGAGCGCCTCCAGCAGGAGGACCGCCCCTTCGCCAACCTCAACCCCATGACGCTGATCGCGCTCATGGTGGTGCTCGTGGCAGCGCTCGCGCTGGTGGCGCACCAGGCCGCGTAGGCCCGCAGGGCGCCGTACGTACCGATCGAAGAAGCCCGGACCCCTTGCCAGGGGTCCGGGCTTCTCGACTGTCGCTATCGGCTCGGCTCGGCTTTAGGAAGCCTGCTCCTGCTGCTTGCGCCAGCGGATCCCGGCCTCCAGGAAGCCGTCGATCTCGCCGTCGAGGACCGCCTGCGGGTTGCCGACCTCGAACTCCGTCCGCAGGTCCTTGACCATCTGGTACGGGTGCAGGACGTAGGAGCGCATCTGGTTGCCCCAGGAGCTTCCGCCGTCCTTGAGGGCGTCCATCTTGTCCTTCTCCTCCTGGCGGCGGCGCTCCAGCAGCTTGGCCTGGAGCACGTTCATCGCGCTGGCCTTGTTCTGGATCTGCGAGCGCTCGTTCTGGCAGGAGACGACGATGCCGGTCGGGAGGTGCGTGATGCGCACGGCCGAGTCGGTCGTGTTGACGCCCTGGCCGCCGGGGCCCGAGGCGCGGTAGACGTCCACGCGCAGCTCGGCCTCGTCGATCTCGACGTGGTCGCTGGTCTCGACGACCGGCAGCACCTCGACGCCCGCGAAGGAGGTCTGGCGGCGGCCCTGGTTGTCGAAGGGCGAGATCCGGACGAGGCGGTGCGTGCCCTGCTCGACCGAGAGGGTGCCGTAGGCGTACGGGGCCTTGACGACGAAGGTGGTCGACTTGATGCCGGCCTCTTCGGCGTACGAGGTTTCGTAGACCTCGGTCGGGTAGCCGTGCCTCTCGGCCCAGCGCAGGTACATCCGCTGGAGGCGCTCGGCGAAGTCGGAGGCGTCCACGCCGCCGGCCTCGGCCCGGATGTTGACCAGGGCCTCGCGCTCGGCGTACTCGCCGGACAGGAGGGTACGGACTTCCATCTCGGCCAGCGCCTTGCGGACGGAGACCAGCTCGGTCTCGGCCTCCGCGAGGGTGTCCGCGTCGTCCATCTCCTGCGCGAGATCGAAGAGGACTTCGAGGTCGTCGATCCGGCCGCGCAGGTTCTCGGTCTTGCGGACCTCGGCCTGGAGGTGGGAAAGCTTGCTCGTGATCTTCTGGGCGGCCTCCGGGTCGTCCCACAGGGACGGCGCCGCGGCCTGCTCTTCAAGCACGGCAATGTCGGCCCTCAACTTGTCGAGGTCCAGGACGGCCTCGATCGACCCCATGGTCGAGGAGAGGGACTTCAGCTCTTCGGAAACATCGACGACTGCCACGGGTCCAGCGTAGCCGGTCCCCGGACGGCCCCGTCCGGCCAGGCCGAATAGCCCTCTACGAACGGGCGCCCGAACGGGCGTACGCTCCCCGTATGACCGTCTTCCTCGTCACCCGTCGCCATGTGGACTACATGCGTGTCACGACGACGAGCTGTCCGCCGCCGGACCGAACCACAGCCTGAATTCCCCAGCTGCTCGATTCGCCCCCGGTCCTGTACGCGGCTCACGCGGCCCCGGCGCCATCCCTGCCGGCGGTCCCTCCCCACCCGCTGTCCCCGCCACCTCTGGGGAACAGGACCCCGTGACATCCGAAACGGAGCCGTCATGCCGTCCGCGCACCCTTCCCTGCACGCTTCCCTCACCTCCCTCCCCGTCCTGGACCTCTCCCGGGCCGACGACCCGGCCGAGCGGGACGCCTTCCGCGACGAGCTGCACGCCGCCGCCCGGGACACCGGATTCCTGCACCTGACCGGGCACGGGATCACCGCCGCCGAAACCGCCCGCGTTCTGGACGTGACCCGCGCCTTCTTCGCGCTCCCCGAGGCCGACCGGCTGGCCGTCAGCAACCTGAACTCCCCGCACTTCCGCGGATACACCCGGATCGGGCACGAGCTGACCGGTGGCGCCTCCGACTGGCGCGACCAGCTGGACGTGGGCGCGGAACGCGACGCGCTGCCGGTGGGGCCCGGGGACCCGGCGTACCTGTGGCTGGAGGGGCCCAACCAGTGGCCCGCGGCCCTGCCCGAGCTGCGGACCGTGGTCCTGGACTGGCAGTCCCGGCTGGCGGCGGTCGCCCACCGCCTCCTCCAGGAACTCCTCGCCTCGATCGGCGCCCCGGCCGACTTCTTCGACGCGGCCTTCGCGGACCGCCCCCACCTGCACACGAAGCTGATCCGCTACCCGGGGTCGGCCCCCTCCGGCACGGACCAGGGTGTGGGGGCGCACAAGGACTACGGCTTCCTCACGCTGCTCCTGCAGGACTCGGTGGGCGGCCTCCAGGTCCGCCGCGGGGACGGCTTCCTGGACGTCCCGCCGCTGCCGGGGGCCTTCGTGGTCAACCTCGGCGAGCTGCTGGAGATCGCGACCCAGGGGTACCTGCGGGCCACCGACCACCGGGTGGTCAGCCCGCCGGGGGCGGTGGAGCGGTACTCGGTGCCGTTCTTCTACAACCCGCGGCTGGACTCCGTCGTCGGGACGGTTCCCGGCGACTACCTCCGCTCGGCCCCGGGCCTGTCCGAGGACGCTGCGAACCCGCTGCACGCGGAGTACGGGCGCAACGAGCTGAAGGGCTGGGTCCGCGCCCACCCGGCCGTGGCCCGCCGCTGGCACCCGACCCTCCTGACCCCGTAGCCCCGGGCGCGGGCCGCCCGTCCGCCCGGGTGCGGGCCGGCCATCCGGCTGGGTACGGGCCCAAGGCCATCGACCGGGTGCGGCCCGCACGGCCCTCCGGGGGCGCCTCAAACGCCGGCGAGGCTGGAATTGCCCCCGCGCGGGGGCAGCCACCTCGCTCAGGGGCCCACAAGGCCCGCCAAACCCAGCCCCATCCACAACCAGCCTCGCCGGCGTTTGAGGCGCCCCCGGAGGGCAGGGCAGGCCGCAGGGGCGCACGAGGCCCGGCCACAACCAGCCTCGCCGGCGTTTGAGGCGCCCACGGAGGGGAGACGGGCCGCACGGACCCCACGGCCTCGCATGGTTGAACCCAGCCCCGCCGGGCGGCTAAGGGCGGGCCGGGACGGACTGTTTGCTGTCGGGGGCGGGGGGCGGGTCGTCGGAGGCGGCCAGCCAGCCACCGACGGAGACGGCCACGACCAGCACGGCGCCCGCGGCGGAAAGCATCAGCCGCCGCTTGCGCACCGTGTCCGCCCGGTGCCGCGCGGCCCCGGGCCGGTGCCCCCCGGCGGGACGGGGCACGCGGGCCGTCCCCAGCGCACCCCCGGCCAGCTCGTCCGGCCCCGGCACCCGCATCGAGGTGTGCGTGTCCCGGTTCGAGTCGGTCGCCGAGCCGGGGACGAGCGGGACCACGCCCCGCCGCCGTACGGGATCGGCGGCGGCCGGAGCCTCCTCCGCCTCCTCGGCCTCCGCTTCGAGGTCGTCCGGTTCGTCGACGTCCAGCGGCGGCATCCCGCTCAGCAGCGGCAGCAGGTCCCGCAGCCGGGCGGACAGCTCGGAGGCCCGCAGCCGCGAGGCGGGGGCCTTGGCGAGGCACTGGACCATGAGCTGCCACAGCTCGTCGGGGATCCCGGGCAGCGGCACCACCGTCTCGGTGACGTGCCGCCGCAGCACCGCCCCGGGGTGTCCGCCCCCGAAGGGCGTGAACCCGGCGAGCAGCTCGTAGAGGACGGTCGCGAGCGCGTATATGTCGACGGCGGCGCGCGGCGGCAGGCCCTCGACGATCTCGGGGGCGAGGTAGTCGGGCGTGCCGATGATCCGGGTGGTCGGCGCGGTGGCCCGGCTGCCGCCCGGCGGCGGTCCGGCCCTGCGCGGCGAGTCGATCAGCTTGGCGACGCCGAAGTCGGTGAGCAGCGCCGGGTGCGCGCCGCCGGGGCCGATGGGGCCCTGCATGTCGAGCAGGACGTTCTCGGGCTTGACGTCGCGGTGCACCACCCCGGCCGCGTGCGCGGCGGCGAGCGCGTCGGCGACGTCGGCGACGATCGCGACGGCCGCCTCGGGGGCGAGCCGCCGTTCGCGGTCGAGCCGGGTCCGCAGGTCCGTGCCGCGGACCAGGTCCATGACGAGTGCGAGGTCGTTGCCGTCCACGACGAGGTCGCGGACCGAGACGACGTGCGGATGTTCCAGGCCGAGCAGCGCGCTGCGCTCCTGGACGAACCGTCCCACCAGCTCCTGGTCGGACGCGAGGTCCTCACGGAGCAGCTTGACGGCGACGGGGCCCTCGGGCCCCTCACCGAGCCATACCGTGCCCGCGCTGCCGCGCCCAAGGATCTGGTGCGCGGTGTACCGGCTGCCGATCTTCCGTGCCACGACTGCTCCCTCAGCGGCTGGCGTACACACCAAAGCTACGCGGCCGGATGGGTGTTGGAGGCCAGCAGGGGGCCCGATTCGCGACGACCTTCACTTCTGTGGGCGAAATCGTGCCCCAGAAGTCGACAAATCCACGAACTCACCGCTACGGGCGCCTCCTGGCCCCCCGTCAGCCGGTGCCGCTCCCGCCGCTGCCACCGAGGTCGCCGATCCAGTTCTTGACCTCGGTGCCCCAGGACCAGACCTGGTCCCACCAGCCCTTGCCGGTGCCCACCCACTCCTGGAGCGGGGTCAGCTCCCAGACCAGCCAGCCCGCCACGAAGAGCAGGACGATGGTGAACAGGCAGCCCTTGAGGCAGCCGAGCCCCGGGATCCGCATCGGGTTGGCGCTGCGGCGGCGCGGCTCGCGCGGCTCCCGCTGGGCGGGCTGCTGCGGCTGGCGCGGCTGCTGTTGCTGCGGGGGCGGCCCGGCGTACTGCTGCGGCTGCGGCTGCGGCTGCTGACGCTGGGGCTGCTGGGGCTGCGGCGGCCGCTGCTGGTACTGCGGCTGCTGGTACTGCTGCTGCGGGGGCTGCTGCCGGTACGGCTGGGGCTGGGGCTGACGCTGCGGCTGCTGCTGGTACTGCTGCGGCGGACCCTGCTGGTACTGCTGGGGCTGCTGACCGTACTGCTGCTGCGGGGGCTGCTGGGGCGGCGCCTGGCGCTGCGGCCTGCGGCGCAGCGGGTCGTCGGCCGGGTCGAGGTACTGCATCTGGGTCTGCTCGTTGCGGTCCCGGGCGGCCCGCATCTGCGACTGCCACGGGTGCGGCTGGTCCGGCTGCTGTACGGGGGGCATGACCGCGGTCGGGTCGGCCCCGGGGGCGTGCTGGGGGGCCGGGGGCACCGACTGCATGACGCTGGTGGCGGCGTTCGGATCGTAGGCACCCATGGGCCCGTTGACCGGCGGCAGCACCTGGGTCGGGTCCGCGGCGCCGGGGGTCTGCGGGACCGGCGCGGGCGCCGGGTCGGGCGCGAGCAGCGCGCCGACGCCGAGCGCGGCCTCGACCTCGGCGGCGGAGGAGTGCACGCCGATGCCCGCGGCGACCACGCGCAGGGCGCGGGCCAGGCTGACGGCGCTGGGCCGGTGGTCCGGCTCCTTGCTCAGGCAGCGCTCGATGACCGTCCAGAGCGGTTCGGGCAGGGTCGAGGGGCGCTGCGGGTCCTCGCTGAGGTGGCGGTGCAGCACCTCCAGCGCGGTGCCGCCCGCGAACGGCGGACGGCCGGTGACCAGCTCGTACATCAGGATGCCCGCGCCGTAGATGTCGACGGCGGAGGTCTGCGGGCGGCCCTCGGCGGATTCGGGGGCGACGTAGGCGGGCGTGCCGACGAACTCGTGGGTGCGGGTGAGGCCCGGGGAGTCGGCCAGGCGCGCGATGCCGAAGTCGGTGAGCATCGGGCGCATCTGGCCGTCGCGCTCGTCGACCAGGACGTTCGCGGGCTTGAGGTCGCGGTGGACCACGCCGTCGGCGTGGCTGGCGGCGAGCGCGTCGGCGATCTGGGCGGTGAGCAGGCTCGCGGCGACCGGGGTGAACGGCCCGTTCTCCCGCAGGTACTTGTGCAGGTCGGGGCCGTCGATGAGGTCCATGACGAGGGCGAGCAGATCGCCCTCGACGACGAGGTCCCGGGTGCGGACGATGTTGGGGTGGGTCAGGCGCAGCAGCACGGAGCGTTCGCGCAGGAAGCGCATGACGACGTCCGGGTCGTGGGCCAGCTCCTCCTTGAGGACCTTGATGGCCACGGTCTCGCCGGGCTGGCCGGCGACCGCCGCCTCGGCGCCCGCGGCCTCGCGCTGGCGGGCGCGCCAGACGGTGCCCGTGGCGCCGCGTCCGAGCGGCTCCTCAAGCAGGTATTTGCTGCCTACTGGCCGCACGTCTCGCGCTCCCCTGCTGTCGTCCTGCTGTCGTGTTCCGACTGTGCTTTTCCCAGAGTTTTTCCGACCCACTCTAGGCGGTGTCCCGGAGGAAGACGCTGGGCGTCCGGCGATGGTTGCCGTACATATATACGAAGAGTGACATTTGCGGGGTATGCCCGTGGCGATTTTCCGCGGGTTGCTGTCCGTATCTGTACGGGGTGTGGACGGAGCCGCGATCGATCAAGATCACTTGTTGCCGGGTGCCGGGCGTGTTGTCGGTGACAGGTGCGAGGATGCACCCGTACGGAGTGGGCGGGGTCGGGAGCCCTGCCTTCCGCATGACCTGACCGGACGACGCGTCCGTGCCGGGTGGGGGGCGAACGGGCAGTCATGTCCCGCCGTTTTCCTGCCGGGCGCACGCAGCGCGCACCGCGCAGAAGGGACCGCTGACGGCGATGCAGATCCGGCTGACCGTCCTCGGGCCGCGCAGCGGCCACCAGATCGCGCCCGCGACGTGTGACGTGCTCGTCACCGCGCCCGTCGGCACCCCCCTGGCCGCGGTGGCCTCGGGGCTGGCGGCGACCGTCGCGGGCCCGGACACGGGGGGCACGGTGGTGCTCTACGCCGGTGCGGAGCGGCTCGATCCGCAGCGCCGGGTGCTGGGCGAGCCACCCCTGGTCGACGGGGCCGTACTGGCCCTGCACACGCCGGTCCCGGACGTGCTGCCCGGACTGGAGGAGGGCCTCGGCGCCCCCCAGCTGCACGTGGTGGCGGGACCGGACGCGGGCGGCGTGCACCTGCTGCACCCCGGCGCGGTCCGGATCGGCCGCTCGGCGGACGCGGACGTGCCCCTGGACGACCCGGACGTGTCCCGATTGCACTGCGCGGTCACGGTGACCGAGGACGGCCGGGTCAGCGTCGCCGACCTGAACTCGACGAACGGCACCGCGCTGGACGGTGTCCCGGTGACGGGCACCCCGGTCCGGCTGGCGCCGGGCGCGCTGCTGCGGGTCGGCGAATCCACCCTGCGCCTCGCGGGCCCGGCGACGCTCCCCCTCCCGCTGACCCCGGACCTCCAGGGCCACCTGTCCCTCCCGGCGCACCCGGGCACCCCGGCCCCCGAAGCCCCCGCCGCCCCTGACCCGGCCCGGCCCGCCGCGGGCGGGTCAGACGGCCGGGGCCCCCATGCCCCCGCGTACGACCCCGCCCCGGTCTGGCCCGTCGCGGGCGGCGGCCCGGCCACCGGCCCCGGCGGCGCGGATCCGTACCCGTACTCCGCCGGCTCCTCCGGTGCGCCGGACCCGTACCCGGCCGCCGCCTGGCCCGCCACGGGCGCCCCCGGCAGCGACGGCTCCGACGCCTCCGACGCCTCCGACGCCACCTACGCGGAATCCGGGGCCCCGGCGGCCGCCCGGCGGCGCGGGATAGGGGCCTGGGCGCGCAAGTGGGTCGGCCGGGACGAGGAGGCCGAAGCGGCCGCCGGGGTCCCCGCCGCCACCGTCGTGACCGGCGCGGAGCCGGGGCCCGACGACCCCGCCTCGCTGCTGCTGGCCGCGCTCGGACCCACAGGCCGGCTCTGGGGCCGCGGCCCCGGCCACCCGGAGCTGCTCGTCGTGGGCCTCGGCGCGGGTGCGCACGTACCGCTGCGCACCGCGGGGGCCCTGGGCCTGGCCGGGCCGCGCGCCCGGCTGACCGGGCTGGCCCGGTCCGTGGTCGCCCAGCTCGCCGCCCTGCACTCCCCCACCACGCTGGAGATCGTGCTGATCGCCGCCGACCGGGCCCGCCCGCTGGCCGAGCGGCGCGCCGACTGGGGCTGGCTCGGCTGGCTCCCGCACACCCGGCCCGCGCACGGCCAGGACTGCCGGCTGCTGCTGGCCTACGACCGCGACCAGGCCACCGCCCGGGCCGGTGAGCTGACCCGGCGGCTCGACGACTCCCCGCTCGGGACCGGCTGGGCCGCCGCGGACCGCCAGGGCGTGGCCGAGGCGGCCCGCGCGTACGACGGTCCGTTCACCCTGGTGGTCGTCGACGGCGATCCGGGCCCCGGCCAGCTCCGCGATGTCACCGGCCGCCTCGCCTCGCACGGCCCGGCCGCCGGGATCCACGTGCTGGCCCTCGCCGACGCACCGGCCGCGACCCCGGCCTCCCCGGTCGAGGACACCTACCGGGCGGCCTGCGCGGGCGCCCCGGCCTTCCGGGACTGCGGGGCGGTCGGCCTGCTCAGCGGTGACGTGGCCACGGCCGTACGGAACTTCCGCGTGTCCGGGGGCCGTCCGGTGCCGCCCGGGGAGACGGCCGTCGCCGACGCCGTGTCCGCCGCGTGGGCCGAGCGGTTCGCCCGCGCCCTGGCCCCGCTGCGCGCCGACGGCGCGGTCACCGAGCCGCAGCGGCCCACCACCGCGAGCCTGCCCGCGACCGCGCGGCTGCTGGACGAGCTGGGTCTGGCCCGGGCCACCCCGGCTTCGCTGATGGCCCGTTGGGCGGCCGCCACCGACCAGGGGCAGGGCGTCGGCGGGCACGTGGAGGTGGTCCTGGGCAGCGGGCGGCGCGGTCCGGTCGGGGCCGAGCTGGTCACCGACGGCCCGCACCTGCTGATCGAGGGCCCGGCGGGCAGTGGACGTACGGAGCTGCTGCGCTCCGTCGCCGCGTCCCTGTCGGCCGCGGCCCGCCCGGACCGGCTCGGCCTGGTGCTGCTGGACGGTGCGGGCGGCGAGCGCGGGGAGGGGCTGCTGCCCTGTACCGAGCTGCCGCACGTCTCCGCGCACCTGGTGGCCTCCGATCCGCTGCGCATGCGCGAGTTCGCGCAGGCCCTCGGGGCCGAGCTCAAGCGCCGCCACGAGCTGCTGGACGGGGTGCCGTTCGCCGAGTGGCACGCCCACCGCGAGGTCGCGGACCGGCTGGTCGCGCCGCGCCGCCCCAGCGCCAGTGAGCTGCGCGGCGATCTGGACCCGCAGCGTTCGGGCACCCTGCGGCTACGGGCGGCCGCGCCGCGCGGCGAGGCCGCGGGGCCGGGTCCGCTGCCCCGGCTGGTGGTGCTGGTCGACGATTTCGACGCGCTCGTCGCGCCCGCCCTGGGCAGTACGGGCCGCCCGTCCGCCGGTTCGGTGGTGCGGGCGCTGGAGGCGGTGGCCCGGGAGGGTGCCCGGCTCGGCGTCCACCTCGTGGCGACCAGCGCGCGCCCGGACCGTACGGACGGCACGGAGCTGGCCCGGCTCTCGACCCTGCGGGTGGAGCTGGACGCGCCCGACCAGCCGGGTCCCGGCCGGGGGCTGCTGCGGCACGTCGACGGGCGTACGGCGGCGTTCCAGGCGGGCCGGGTGACCGGCCGGATCCCGCGGACCGCGACCCAGAGACCCACTGTGGTTCCGGTCGAGTGGGAGCGGATGGGTGATCCACCGGCCCGCCGCCCGGTGCGCGAGCTGGGCAACGGCCCGACCGACCTCGCGCTGCTGGCCAGTGCCCTGGACCGGGCCTCCCACCTGGTCTCGGCCGTGCCCGTGCTGTTCCCGCCCGCCCCCTGAGCCCCGCCCGCGCCCCCGCCCCGCCCGTGCGCGGCGCCCGGACCGGTGCCCGACGCGGTATTGCGGGGGCGCACGGCTCGGCGTAGACCTTGTGGTCCGGGACACACAGTGGACATCGGGGGCAGAGCCATGCGTACGCACGGAACGGGCCGCACCACCCGCACGCGCACCTGGGCGGCGCTCGCCGCCGTGGGCGCGCTCGCGCTCACCGCCTGCGGCGGCGGGGGCGACGGGAAGAAGGACGCGGCCGCGAGTCCGGACGGCGGGAGCACGCAGAGCGGCCCGCGGGTCCAGTTACCTTCCCTGGCCGGGGAGAAGCTGGAGGTCGCGGCGGTCTGGACGGGTCCGGAGCAGGAGAACTTCACCAAGGTCCTGAAGGAGTTCGAGAAGCGGACGGGCGCCACCGTCACCTTCGTGCCGGCGCAGGACCCGATCGTCACCTTCCTCGGTACGAAGGTCGCGGGCGGCCAGCCGCCGGACGTGGCGCTGCTGCCGCAGGTCGGGGCGCTGGTCTCGGCCGTGACGAACAAGTGGGCGCAGCCGGTGGGTCCGGAGGCGCAGAAGCAGCTGGACCAGAACTACTCGGCGGGCTGGAAGGCCCTGGGCGCGGTCGGCGGGACCCAGTACGGCGTGTACTACAAGGCGGCCAACAAGTCGCTGGTCTGGTACAACGCGAAGGCGTTCAAGGCGGCGGGCGCGCAGGTCCCCACGACCTGGGCGCAGTTCCTGGAGACGGCGGACACCCTGTCGGCGTCGGGCGTCCCGGCGGTCTCGGTGGGCGGCGCGGACGGCTGGACCCTCACCGACTGGTTCGAGAACATCTACCTCTCGCAGGCCGGTCCGCAGAAGTACGACCAGCTGGCCAAGCACCAGATCAAGTGGACGGACGACAGCGTCAAGCAGGCGCTGACCACCCTGGGCCAGCTGTTCGGGCGCAAGGACTTCCTGGCGGGCGGCCAGACCGGCGCGCTGGCCACCGAGTTCCCGAAGTCCGTCACCCAGACCTTCACGGGCGGGGACCGGCCGGGTGCGGCGATGGTCTTCGAGGGTGACTTCGTGGCGGTGAACATCGCGCAGACGGAGGCGAAGATCGGCACGGACGCCCTGGTGTTCCCCTTCCCGGCGGTCGGCGCGAAGGCCCCGGTGGTCTCGGGCGGTGACGTGGCGGTGGCGCTGAAGCCGTCGAAGGGCGCGCAGGCGCTGCTGACGTTCCTGGCCTCGGCGGACGCGGCGGAGATCCAGGCGAAGCTGGGCGGTTTCGTCTCGCCGAACCGCGGGGTGAACCCGGGCGCGTACCCCAACGACATCCAGCGGGACATCGCCAAGAACCTGCTCGCGGCGGGCGACGACTTCCGCTTCGACATGTCCGACCAGGCTCCGGCGTCCTTCGGCGGTACGCCGGGGGCGGGCGAGTGGAAGGACCTCCAGGACTTCCTGGCGAACCCGGCGGACGTCGCGGGTGCCCAGGCCAAGCTGGAGGCCGACGCGGCCAAGGCCTTCGGGAACTGATCCCGGTGGCCTCCAAGACGCACGCCCCCGCCGCTGTGGCGGGGGCCCGCACCCGTGCGGCCCGGCGGCACCGGCTGGTGGCGGGGGCGTTCCTGCTGCCCGCGCTGGTGCTGCTCGGCGCGCTCGTCGTGCACCCGATCGGCTACTCCCTCTACCGCAGCCTCTTCGACCGCTCCGGCGGCTCCTTCGTGGGCGCCGCGAACTACCGGGAGATCCTGCACGACGACACGATCCGCACCGCGCTGGGCAACACCGCGCTGTGGGTGGTGCTGGCGCCGACGACGGCGACCGCGCTCGGTCTGATCTTCGCGGTGCTGACCGAACGGGTGCGCTGGGGCACGGCGTTCAAGCTCCTGGTGTTCATGCCGATGGCCATCTCGATGCTGGCGGCGGGCATCATCTTCCGCCTGGTCTACGAGGCGGACCCGGACCGCGGGGTGGCGAACGCGGTGTGGGTCGGGGTCCACGACACCTTCGCGCCGTCCTCGGCCTTCCCCAAGGCCCGGCCGGGCCGGGATTCGCCGCTGGTGGACGCGGGCGGCGGCGCGTTCGTGACGCGCGATCCGGTACGGGCGGGCTCGCCGGTGCTGATCCCGCTGGTCGGGGTGGCTCCGGCCGACCTGCCCAAGGCCGCCCGTCCGGCGAAGGCGGCGCCCGCCGAGCCGGGCCGGGTGACCGGGACGGCCTGGCAGGACTTCCGCCCTGGCGGGGGCGGCCGTACCAACACGGTCGACCCGGCCGAGTCGGGGTACGCGGGCATGCGGATCGAGGCCGTCAAGGACGGCAAGGTGGTGGACTCGGCGACGGCCGCGGGCGACGGCACCTTCTCGCTGTCCGCGAAGGCCGACGGGGCGCTGCTGCGGCTGCCCGCCTCGAACTTCGCGGCGCCGTACGCGGGCGTGCAGTGGCTGGGGCCGACGCTGGTCACCCCGGCCGTGATCGGCGCGTACGTGTGGATGTGGGCCGGGTTCGCGATGGTCCTGATCGGGGCCGGGCTGGCGTCCGTACCGCGCGAGCTGCTGGAGGCGGCGCGGGTGGACGGGGCCAACGAGTGGCAGGTGTTCCGCCGGATCACGGTGCCGCTGCTGGCACCGGTGCTGGGCGTGGTGCTGGTGACCCTCGTCATCAACGTGATGAAGATCTTCGACCTGGTCTTCGTGATCGCGCCCGGTTCGGTGCAGGACGACGCGAACGTCCTCGCCCTCCAGCTCTACCGCACCTCCTTCGGTACGGACGCGAACCCGGGCCTCGGCAGTGCCATCGCGGTGCTGCTGCTGGTGCTGGTCCTCCCGGTCATGCTCTACAACATCCACCGGATGCGAAGGGAGGCCCGCGCATGACGACGCCGAGTACGCCGAGCCTCACGGGCAGGCTGGCGGCGCGCGCCGCGGGCGGCGCCGTGCGCGTGTTCCTGGTGCTGGCGGCCATGTTCTGGCTGCTGCCGACGCTGGGGCTGCTGGTCTCCTCGCTGCTCGCCCCGGCCGACCTGAACAAGCACGGCTGGTGGCAGGTGCTGACCGCGCCGTCCCGGCTGACCACCGGCAACTACGAACGGCTGCTGTCCAACGACACCATCACCGGCTCGCTGCTGAGCACGGTCGCGATCACCGTGCCGGCCACCCTGCTGGTCCTGGTGCTGGGCGCGTTCGCCGGATACGCCTTCGCCTGGCTGGAGTTCCCGGGCCGCGACGCACTGTTCCTGCTGGTGGTCGCGCTGCTGGTGGTACCCGTACAGGTGGCGCTGATCCCGGTCTCCGAACTCTTCGGCTCCATCGGCCTGTTCGAGACCACGGCCGGGGTCGTGCTGTTCCACACCGCTTTCGGGCTGCCGTTCGCGGTGTTCCTGCTGCGCAACTTCTTCGCGGAGATCCCGCGCGAGCTGCTGGAGGCGGCGCGCCTGGACGGGGCGGGCGAACTTCGGCTGTTCGCCCGGGTGGTGCTGCCGCTGGGCGGTCCGGCGATCGCCTCGCTGGGCATCTTCCAGTTCCTGTGGGTGTGGAACGACATGCTGGTGGCGCTGGTCTTCGCCGACTCGGCGCACCCGCCGATCACGGTGGCGCTCCAGCAGCAGGTACGGCAGTTCGGCAACAACATCGACGTACTGGCGCCGGGCGCGTTCCTGTCGATGGTGATCCCGCTGGCCGTGTTCTTCGCGTTCCAGCGGCAGTTCGTGTCGGGGGTGATGGCGGGCGCGATCAAGTAGCGCGACACAGCGGCCCCTCTCACGAATCGCCGCGTTGACGTGCCGCGTTGACGCTGGGTAACCCGAATGCCACGGGTCGCGTAACCCGATCACCACCCCAGGGGTTGCTGGGCAATATGCCCGCGCCGACCCATGGATGTGCCGTGCCCCGGTTCAGCGTCATCGTGCCCGCGTACAAGGTCCAGGCGTACCTCCAGGAGGGGCTGGACTCGGTCCTCTCCCAGTCGTACCCGGATCTGGAACTGATCGCGGTGGACGACGCCTCGCCGGACGCCTGCGGCCAGCTCATCGACGAGTACGCGGCCCGGGACCCCCGGGTCACCCCCGTGCACCTGGCGCGCAACGGGGGCCTGGGCCCGGCCCGCAACGCGGGCGTGGCCCGGGCCACCGGCGACTACCTGGTCTTCCTCGACGGCGACGACACCCTCGCCCCGGGCGCCCTGCAGGCCATCGCGGACCGGCTGAAGGCCACCGGCTCCCCCGACGTCCTGGTCTACGACTACGCGCGCACCTTCTGGACCGGCGAGACCACCCGCAACCGGCTCGCGCACCGCCTCTCCGAGGAGGGCCCGGCCAGCTTCCGGCTCGCCGACCGCCCGGCGCTGCTCGGCATGCTGATGGTGGTGTGGAACAAGACGTACCGCCGCGAGTTCGTGGAGCGCGAGGGCCTCTCCTTCCCGCCCGGGTTCTACGAGGACACCCCCTGGACCTATCCGGCGCTGCTGGCCGCCGAGTCCGTCGCCGTCCTGGACCGGGTCTGCGTGCACTACCGCCAGCGCCGCACCGGCTCGATCCTGACCACCTCCAGCCGACGCCACCTCGACATCTTCGACCAGTACGACCGGGTGTTCGCCTACCTCGGCACCCGCCCCGAACTCGACCGCTGGCGGCCCGCCGTGCACCGGCGGATGGCCGAGCACTTCTGCGCCCTGTACGCCGACCCGCGCCGCCTCCCGCGCGCCGCCCGGCCGGAGTTCTTCAAGCGGGCGGCCGTCCTGCTGCGCCGCCACCGGGTCCCGGTGCGCTCCGGCGCGCAGCCGGTGTCCCTCTCCCGGACCGACCGGGTGCGGCACACCCTGATGCGGTTCGGGGTCCGGCGCACCTACGGGCTGCTCTCCGCGCTGCGGGCCGCCGCCACCCGCCTCGGCCGGGGCGCGCTCGGCGGCTGGCGGGGCCTGCGCGAAGCGGCCCTGCGCTGCCACTACCGGATCCAGCGGCTGCTGCCGCTGCGGCCGGAGCTGGCGGTCTTCAGCGCGTACTGGCACGGCGGCTACGCCTGCAACCCGGCCGCGATCGAGGCGAAGCTGCGGGAGCTGGAGCCCGCCGCGCGCACCGCGTGGATCTGCGACCCGGCGCACGCGGCGACCCTGCCGAAGGAGACCGCCGCACTGCGCCCCGGCTCGCTCGCCTACTGGACGGCGCTGGCAAGGGCGACGTACCTGACCACGAACGTCAACTTCGACCGCGCGCTGGTCAAGCGGCCGGGCCAGATCCTCCTCCAGACCCAGCACGGCACCCCGCTCAAGCGGGTCGGCCTCGACCTCCAGGACCGCCCGGCGGCCACCCCGACCACCGATTTCGCGGGCCTGCTGCGGGGCGCCGACCAGTGGGACTACCTGCTGTCCGGAAACCGCCACTCCACCCTGGTGTGGGAAAAGGCCCTGCCGTCCTCCTACACCACCCTTGAGTACGGCTACCCGCGCAACGACGTCTTCCACCGGTCCGGCCCCGGCGAGGCACTGGAGCTGCGCGAACGCCTCGGCATCCCGGCGGGCTCGACGGTGATCCTGTACGCGCCCACGCACCGCGACTACCGGCGCAGCCGCCCGGACCACCTGGACTTCGAGCGGGTGCTGCGCGACCTCGGGCCACGGTTCACGATCCTGGTCCGCACGCACCTGACGTACGCGGACGCGCCGCCGACGTGGGAGCGCCACCCGCGCCTGCTGGACGTCTCCACCCACCCCTCGGTGGAGGAACTCTGCCTGGCGTCGGACGCGTTGGTGACGGACTACTCGTCCCTGATGTTCGACTACGCGGCGCTGGACCGGCCGATCGTGATCCACGCGGACGACTGGGAGGCCTACGAGGCCTCCCGCGGCACGTACTTCGACCTGCGCGCCTTCCCCCCGGGCGCGATCGCCCGGACCGAGGACGAGCTGGTGGACATCTTCGCCACGGGCCACTGGCAAGGCTCCCGCTCAGCCCAGCTCCGCGCCTCGTTCCGCACCCGCTTCTGCACGTACGACGACGGCCACGCGGCAGAACGAGTCGTCCGCCACGTCTTCCTGAACCAGAATTCCAGCCCCGCCGGCGTTTGAGGCGCCCCACCCGGCCCGGGCGGGCCCCCAACCGCAACCAATTCCAGCCCCGCCGGCGTTTGAGGCGCCCCCGGAGGGCAAACGCACCCGCAGGGACCCTCAGGCCTTCAGCCCCGCCACCACGGACGCCGCCAACGCATCCAGATACCCCCGCGGAGCGGAATCACTCACGACCACCACCCGCCAGTACAACGGCCCGATCGCCAGATCGAGCGCCCGCTCCGGATCGGTCCCCTCCGCCAGCTCCCCCCGGGACACGGCCTCCGACACGATCCCCTCGGCAAGCCTCCGCTGCCCGTCCAGCAGCGCCCCCCGCACCGCCGCCGCGATCTCCGGGTTCCGCGCGGCCTCGACCAGCAGGTCGGGGATGACCGCCGAGGCGACCGGGTGCCGCAGCACGTGGGACATGACCTCCAGCAGGGCCCGTACGTCCCCGTACAGCGACCCCGTGGCCGGCACCGGCAGCCCGTCCACGGCGAAGGCGGCCACCAGGTCCAGCACGAGGTGCAGCTTGGACTTCCACCGCCGGTAGACGGCCGTCTTGCCGACCCCCGCCCGGCGCGCGATGCCCTCGATCGACATCCGCGCGAACCCGACCGCGGCCAGTTCCTCGACCACGGCCTCCCGGATCGCCTCGGTCACGTCCTCGCGCAGGACCGCGGCCCCGGCGGGCGCACGGCGACGCCCCGCGGCGGGCGCGGCAGGCGCAGCCGCGGGCGCGGAGGCAGCGGCAGCGGCAGGGGCGGCGGGAGCGGCAGGGTCCAGGGTGGTCATACAGGGAGCATAACCGCGCACGCCGTCCCGCACCCGTCACGACGATACGGTTGCGTTCCGACGCGTCGGCCCCTACCCTCGCCGTAGCGACGATACGGACCCGTCTCATCGCAAACGACGCCCTGCACCCCGTCGAAAGCGACCCCCGTGACCACGACCCTGGACAAAACCCCGGCGCTCCCGCCGGACATCGAGGAACTGGCGGCCGCCCACGGCCTGACCCTCAGCGGCGCCCGCCCCTCCCTGCCCGCGTACATCGCGCAGCTCTGGCACCGCCGGCACTTCGTGATGTCGTACGCGACGGCGCGCATGGCGGCGACGTACAGCACCGCGAAGCTCGGCCAGGTCTGGCACCTGGTCACGCCGCTGCTGAACGCGGCCGTGTACTACTTCATCTTCGGCATCATCATGAACGCCAGCCACGGCGTCGCGAACTACCTCCCGTTCCTGATCACGGGCGTCTTCGTCTGGGACTTCATCGGCAGCTCCATCAACGCCGGCACCCGCGCGGTCCACAGCAACCTCGGCCTGGTCCGGGCCCTGCACTTCCCCCGCGCGAGCCTGCCCCTCTCCAGCGTGATCCAGCTCTTCCAGCAGCTGCTCGTCACCATGGGCGCCCTGGTCGTCCTGCTGGTCTGTTTCGGTCAGCTGCCGACCCTGAACTGGTTCCTGGTCTTCCCCACGCTGTTCCTGATGGCCGTCTTCTGCGCGGGCTGCGCCATGATCATGGCCCGGCTCGGCAGCAAGAACCCGGACGTCAGCCAGCTGATGCCGTTCATCCTGCGCACCTGGATGTACTCGTCGGGCGTCATGTGGAGCATCAGCGACATGCTGAAGCACGATCACCTGCCGCACTGGGTGACCACGATGCTCCAGACGAACCCGGCCGCGGTCTACATCGACCTGATGCGGTACGCGCTGATCGACACCACCAAGACCTCGTCCCTCCCGCCGCACGTCTGGCTGATCGCCGTCGGCTGGTCCCTCGTCGTCGGCATCGGCGGCTTCATCTACTTCTGGAAGGCCGAGGAGGAGTACGGCCGTGGCTGACACGACGACGACCCGCGCCGGCGTCCCCGCCGACACCCGCGTACCCACCGTGATCGCGGACAACGTCCACATCACCTACAAGATCGTCGGCACCGGCGGCGGCCGCGGCAGCGCCACCGCCGCGCTCAGCCGGATCTTCAACCGCAAGAAGCCGAGGCCCGGCATCCGCGAGGTGCACGCCGTCCGCGGGGTGTCCTTCATCGCCTACAAGGGCGAGGCCATCGGCCTGATCGGCACCAACGGCTCCGGCAAGTCCACCCTGCTCTCGGCCATCGCGGGCCTCCAGCCGGTGGAGAGCGGCCGGATCTTCTCGCACGGCCAGCCGTCGCTGCTGGGCGTGAACGCGGCTCTGATGAACGACCTGACCGGCGAGCGCAACGTCATCCTCGGCGGCCTGGCCATGGGCATGTCCAAGCAGCAGGTCCAGGAGCGCTACCAGGGCATCGTCGACTTCTCCGGGATCAACGAGAAGGGCGACTTCATCTCGCTCCCGATGCGCACCTACTCCTCCGGCATGGGCGCGCGCCTGCGCTTCTCCATCGCCGCCGCCAAGGACCACGACGTCCTGATGATCGACGAGGCCCTCGCCACCGGTGACGCCGCCTTCCAGCGGCGCAGCCAGAAGCGGATCGAGGAGCTGCGCAAGACGGCGGGCACCGTCTTCCTGGTCAGCCACGGCATCGGCACCATCCGCGAGACCTGCGACCGGGTCCTGTGGCTGGAGCACGGCGTGCTGCGGATGGACGGGCCGACGCAGGAGGTCTGCGACGCGTACGAGGAGTTCGGCCGGAAGTAACGGCGGGACGTGAAGAACGGGGAGGGCCCCGGGACCGGATTCCGGTCCCGGGGCCCTCCCCGTCGTCCTACACCCGAGACTGGCTCAGCTGTGCGTGCGCAGCAGCGAGCGCATCGTCCGCATCGCCACCGACAGGTTCGCCAGGTCGAAGTCGTCCGAGCCCTTGATCTCGTCCAGGGTCGTCCGGGCCCGCCCGATGATCGCCGCGTTCTTCTCCTCCCACGCCGTGAAGCGCTCCTCGGGAGTGGAGGCACCGTTGCCGACCGCCAGTACGTCGGCGGTCATCGCCGCGTGCGCGGCGAACAGGTCCTCGCGGATGGAGGCGCGGGCCATGGACTGCCAGCGGTCGGACCGCGGCAGTTCGATGATCCGGTCCATCAGCTGGGTGATGTCCAGGCGGTCGGCGAGGTCGTAGTAGACCTCGGCCACGCTCAGCGGGTCGATGCCGGTGCGGTCCGCGATCGCGACGATGTCGAGCGTCGGGAAGGCCGAGGAGAACCCGGCCACCTTGGCGGCCAGTTCCGCCGGGACGCCCGCCTCGGTCAGCTCGTCCACGATCGAGGTGTACCACTCCAGGTCGGCGCCGCGCACCAGCTTCGGCAGCTCGGACCAGACCTGCGTGACCCGCTCGGCGAAGAACGCGATGGTCTCGGTGATCTGGAGCGGCTGCGGCCGGTTGTTGAGCAGCCAGCGGGTGCCGCGCTCGACGAGGCGGCGCGAGTGCAGCCGGATCCGGGTCTGGACGTCGGCCGCGACCTTGTTGTCCAGCGCCTCGACCGCGTCCCACACCTCGGCCAGGCCGAAGATCTCGCGGGCCGAGAGCTGCGCCCGGACGATCTCCTCCAGGGAGGCCCCGGTCTCCTCGCGGAGCCGGTGCAGGAAGGTCGAGCCACCGCTGTTGACGGTGTCGTTGACCAGGATCGTCGTGATGATCTCGCGGCGCAGCGCGTGCGCCTCGATCTGCTCGGGGAACTTCTCGCGCAGGGCGCCCGGGAAGTACTCGTGCAGCAGGCGGTTGAGGTAGGCGTCGTCCGGCAGTCCGGTGCCGATCAGCTCGTCCGCCACCGTGATCTTGGTGTAGGCGAACAGGACGGCCAGCTCCGGCTGGGTCAGGCCCTTGCCGTTGTTCAGCAGCTCGCGGATCTGCCGGTCGGTGGGCAGGAACTCCAGCGCGCGGTTGAGCAGGCCCTCGCGCTCCAGGCGGCGCATGAAGCGCTGCTGGGCGTGGAGCAGGCTGGGCGCCTGGGCGGCGCCGTTGGCGAGCGCCACGTTCTGCGCGTAGTTGTTGCGCAGCACCAGGTGGCCGACCTCGTCGGTCATCGCGGCGAGGAACGTGTTGCGCTGCTTGACGGTCATGTCCCCGTCGGAGACCACCGCGTTCAGCAGGATCTTGATGTTCACCTCGTGGTCGGAGGTGTCCACGCCCGCACTGTTGTCGATGGCGTCGGTGTTGACCTTGCCGCCCTCGCCGCCCGCGCCGAGGCGGGCGAACTCGATCCGGCCCAGCTGGGTCAGGCCGAGGTTGCCGCCCTCGCCGATGACCCGGGCGCGTACGTCCTGGCCGTCGACGCGGATGGAGTCGTTCGCCTTGTCGCCGACGTCGGCGTGGGTCTCGGCCGTCGCCTTGACGTACGTACCGATGCCGCCGTTCCACAGCAGGTCGACCGGGGCCTTGAGGATCGCCTGCATCAGCTCGGCCGGGGTCATCTTGGCGGTCTTGGCGTCGATGCCGAGGGCCTGGCGGATCTGCGGGGTGACCGGGATCGCCTTCGCGGTGCGGGGGTGGATGCCGCCGCCCGCGGAGATCAGCGAGGGGTCGTAGTCGGCCCACGAGGAGCGCGGCAGGTCGAACAGGCGGCGGCGCTCGGCGTACGAGGCGGCCGCGTCCGGGTTCGGGTCGATGAAGATGTGCCGGTGGTCGAAGGCGGCGACCAGGCGGATGTGCTCGGAGAGCAGCATGCCGTTGCCGAAGACGTCACCGGACATGTCGCCGACGCCGACCGCGGTGAAGTCCTCGGTCTGGCTGTCGTGGCCCAGCTCGCGGAAGTGCCGCTTGACGGACTCCCACGCGCCGCGGGCGGTGATGCCCATGCCCTTGTGGTCGTAACCGGCGGAGCCGCCGGAGGCGAAGGCGTCGCCGAGCCAGAAGCCGTAGGACTCGGCGACCGCGTTGGCGATGTCGGAGAAGGTCGCGGTGCCCTTGTCGGCGGCGACGACGAGGTAGGTGTCGTCCTCGTCGTGGCGGACCACGTCCTTGGGGGGCACGACCTCGCCGGCGACGAGGTTGTCGGTGATGTCGAGCAGCGCCGAGATGAAGATCTTGTACGAGGCGATGCCCTCGGCGAGCCACGCGTCGCGGTCCACCGACGGGTCGGGCAGGTTCTTGGCGACGAAGCCGCCCTTGGCGCCGACCGGCACGATGACGGTGTTCTTCACCATCTGCGCCTTGACCAGGCCGAGGATCTCCGTACGGAAGTCCTCGCGCCGGTCGGACCAGCGCAGGCCGCCTCGGGCGACCTTGCCGAAGCGCAGGTGGACGCCCTCGACGCGGGGCGAGTAGACCCAGATCTCGTACGCCGGGCGGGGCGCGGGGAGGAGGTCCAGCATCGCCTGCGGGTCGAACTTCATCGACACGTAGGCGTGCGGCTCGCCGCTCTTCGCCGTCTGGAAGAAATTGGTCCGCAGCGTGGCCTTGATGAGCGTCAGGAACGCCCGCAGGATGCGGTCCTCGTCCAGCGAGGCGACCTGGTCCAGGGCGCCTTCCAGCTCCTCCAGCATCGCGTCGATCAGCTCGGTGCCCGCGGCCTGGCGGCTGGGCGCCAGACGCGCCTCGAAGAGCGAGACGAGCAGCCGGGTGGTGTGGACGTTGTTGCGGAGGGTGTCCTCCATGTAGTCCTGGCTGAAGGTGGAGCCGGCCTGGCGCAGGTACTTCGCGTACGCGCGCAGCACGACGGCCTGCCGCCAGGTGAGCCCGGCGCTCAGCACCAGGGTGTTGAAGTTGTCGTTCTCCGCGTCGCCCTGCCAGACCGCCGCGAAGGCGTCCTGGAAGCGCTCGCGGGCGTCGCCGCCGATCTGGTCGGCGTGGCCCGTGGAGCCGGGCAGCCGCAGACCGAAGTCGTAGATCCAGGCGTGCGTGCGGTCGGAGCAGCGCAGCTCGTACGGGCGCTCGTCGGTGACCTCGACGCCGAGGCGCTGCAGCACGGGCAGCACGGCGGACAGGGAGACCTGCTCGCCCTGGCGGTAGATCTTGAAGCGGCGCTCGCCGGGGCCCGCGCCGACCGGCTCGTACAGCGACAGGTCGAAGTCGCTGGCGCTGGCGGTCAGCCGCTCCAGGCGGACCAGGTCGGCGACGGCGGCGCGCGGCGAGTGGTCGGCCTTGTAGCCCTCGGGGAAGGAGCCGCCGTAGCGGCGCAGCAGCTCGGCGGCGCGCTCCTCACCGCATTCGGCGGTCAGTGCCTCGCCGAAGCCGTCCGCCCAGGAGCGGGCGGCCTCGACCAGGCGGGCCTCGATGCGGTCGGCGTCGGCGTCGGTGAGCGCGGGCAGCTCGGTGCCCTGCGGGACGCGGACGACGAAGTGGATGCGGGAGAGGATCGACTCCGTGTTCCAGGCGGTGAAGTCGACGCTGGTGCCGCCCAGCTCCTCCTGGAGGATGGCGATCAGCCGGAGCCGGACGCCGGTGGTGTAGCGGTCGCGGGGCAGGTAGACCAGGGCCGAGTAGTAGCGCCCGTACTCGTCCTGGCGCAGGTACAGCCGCAGCCGGCGGCGTTCCTGGAGGTACAGGACGGAGGTGGCGATGGCGCGCAGCTGGTCGACCGGGGTCTGGAACAGCTCGTCGCGCGGGTAGGTCTCCAGGATCTGGAGCAGGTCGCGGCCGTCGTGGCTGCTCGGCGCGAAGCCGGCGCCTTCGAGGACCTCGACGACCTTGCGGCGGATCACCGGGACGCGGCGCACGGACTCGGTGTAGGCGGCCGAGGAGAACAGGCCGAGGAAGCGGCGCTCACCGATGACATTGCCCTCGGCGTCGAACTTCTTGACGCCGACGTAGTCCAGGTAGGACGGGCGGTGCACGGTGGAGCGGCTGTTGGCCTTGGTCAGCACGAGCAGCTTGTGCTCGCGCGCCTTGGCGCGGGCGTCGGCGGGCAGCCGGTTGAAGGACGGCGAGACCGGGTGGCCGTCGTCCTTGCCGCTGTGGTGCGGGTCGGAGCGCAGGATGCCGAGGCCGGTGCCGGGTACGGCGGCCAGCGCGTCCCCGTCGACCAGGTTGTACTCGCGGTAGCCGAGGAAGGTGAAGTTGTCCCCGGCGAGCCAGCGCAGCAGCTCCCGGGCCTCGTCCAGCTCGTGCTCGCGCAGGTCGGAGGCGGTGTGCTCGGAGGGCAGTTCCTCGGCGATGCGGCGGGCCGCGTCCCGCATCTTCTCCCAGTCCTCGACGGCCTCGCGGACGTCGGACAGGACGCGGAGCAGATCGGCGGTGATCTGCTTGAGGTCTTCGCGGTCGGTCTCGCGGTCGATCTCGACGTGGATCCAGGACTCGACGAGGGAGTCGTGGGGGCGCGCGGTGGCGGGGCCGTGCGCGTCACAGTCGGGACCGAGGATCTCGATCAGCTTGCCGGTGACGTCACGGCGGACGACGACCTGCGGGTGGATCACGACATGGATGCCGCGGCCCTGGCGGGACAGCTCGTTGGTGACGCTGTCGACGAGGAAGGGCATGTCATCGGTGACCACCTCGACGACCGAGTGGCTGGAGGTCCAGCCGTTCTCCTCGACCGTGGGGGTGTGGACGCGCACGCTGGCCGTGCCCTGTGGCCGGTTCTCGGCGAGCCGGTAGTGGGAGAGCGCGGCGCCGAAGACGTCGACCGGGTCACGGTCGGTGAGGTCCTCGGGTGCGGTGTGCAGGTAGTAGCGCTGGAGGTAAGAGAGCGTCGTGTCCTGGTCGGGACGCCCTCCTTGCTCGGACCCAGTCGGAAGTAGCCCCCCGGCCGGGCTGTTCTCAGCTACCCGGGCCGCCCGTGCCAGCAGCTCGGCCTTTGCTTCGTCCAGCTTGGTCTGCATGTCCTCTGCTCCTGTCGCGCGCCATTGCGTGACGTAGGTGAAGGAAGGAATGACACAGCGCCGTGAGGCGGTATGTCCGTTCGGAAAATCGACGCTATGCCGTCGTATGAGCCGGGCGGGGCGGAACGGGCCGTTCTCGGCCACGGGCCCCGGCGGCGGGGATCAGCGATGGCCCGGGCACGGAAGTGCGCCGGGCGAGTGCCGGAGGCTCCAGTGCCTCCGAGGACTATCGGGCTGATCACGGGACAAGGCTATCCCGCCCCACCCCCGGCTCGTCACGAGCCGCTTGTGTACAAATCCGGGGGTGGAACTTTGACACTAAGGACAGCGACGCGGGCCCCTGGTACGTGCGGGGGCCCTCCTCGGCGCCTTAAACGCCGTTATCCGGCCAATTCCCGAGCTGTCCGGACCGCCTCCGCCAGGGTGTCCACGACCGGGACACCGGCCGATTCCAGACTGCGGCGGCTGTGCGAACCACCCGTGTAGAGCACGGCCAGCGCGCCCACGTGGGCGGCGGCCAGGGCGTCGTCCACGGCGTCTCCGATGAGGACCGTACGGGTGGCCGTCACACCCGTCCCCTCCATGGCCGCCATATGGCGTACGAGGTGACCGGCCTTCGAGGTGTGCGAGGGCCCGACGCGCCCGTCGACGCGCAGGAAGTGGCCGTGGATCCCGTGCCGCCGGACCAGGGGCACCAGCTTCTCGTGGGGCGCCAGCGACAGCAGGGACTGGGTGAGCCCGGCCGTCCGCCAGCCGTCCAGCAGCTCCCGCGCACCCTCGGCCAGCCCGGCGTCCTCGGCCTCGGCCCAGTAGTGCCGGTGGAAGGTGTCGTCCATGACCAGCCACTCGTCGTCCGTGGGCAGCCGGCCCATCAGCCGCTCGTAGAACTTCGGTACGGGGACGACGTACAGCTCGCGGTAGCGCTCCAGCGTGATCGGCTCGAAGCCCAGCTCGGCGAACGAGGCGTTCGTCGCGGCCATGACGGCGTCGATGTCGTGGAGCAGTGTGCCGTTCCAGTCCCACACGATGTGGGCGCCAGGCGTCCCGGTCACGTCAGCAGCCCCGGGATCTCCTGCACCCCGAACCACAGCAGGTCGTGGTCCTCGGCGCCGTCCACGGTGAACTGCGCGTCGCCGTCGCCCGCGTCGGCGGCGGCCACGGCGGCCGCGGCGGCGCTCACGTCGGCCTCCGCGTCCAGCGCGTCCACGTGCACGGCGGCGGCCACGGTCAGGCGCACGGCGGCGGCCAGGGACACCTGGCCGAGGGTCGCCTCGTCCACGCCGGGGATCGCGGCGGCGGCCTTGTCGTCGACGTCGAGCGCCACCACGACCCGCTTGCGGGGGGCGGCGGCGTCCTCGGCGATCAGGCGCAGGGAGGCGATCGCGGCCCGGTTCAGGGCGGCGTACTCCAGCTCCTCGATGTCGTCCGAGACGTACCACTCGCGCAGGCCCGGCGTGACGGCGTACGCACGCAGCGGGGCGGGGCCCAGCTCGCCCGCCTTGTGCGCCTCGGCGAGCCCGGGGAGGGTCAGGGGGACGTACACACGCATGGCCGGCTGCTTTCGGTAGTCGGGAACGCCCTCAGGATACGACCGCCCGGCCCGTTCCCGGCGGCCCCTCCCGGCGGACTCCGGCCGGACTCCCCGCGGACTCCGTCCGGCGCAGGGCCCGGTCCCCTTTCGGGGTGCCGCCCGCGGCCCGCGGCGCGTCCACGGGCCACGGGGGCGCACGGCCCCGGCACGGGACCCGGCGGCGCCGCGGCGCCCCTGATAGGCGAACCCGGGCCGCGCCGGAGCCCGCCCCGCGGGCCCGTAGCGCGGCCCCGCGGGACGCCCGTAGAAGGTCACCGACACGTTACCGCCCGGTATAGCCGGGCCCGGCTACTTCGGGGACGCGCCATGACCAGCACGCGGAGCACCACCCGCCCTGCGGGACGCCACGACCAGCGCCGCCCGCCGAGCCCGCACCGCGGGGCGCGGCCGGGCCCGCACCACTGGTTCGCCCAGCGGCTGCTGGCGGTCCTCAGCGGCCAGCGGCCGGTGCACTCCCTGCTCGGGCACACCGTCGGCCCCGCGTACGAGCAGCTGGTCACCCTGACCGCCCCGGCGGGCCCCTTCCGGGATCACCTGCGCCCGGTCCTGCGCCACTGCGGCCGTTTCCACCCCGGGCCGGGCGTGATCGAGGCCTTCGCCCGCATCGCGACGGGCGACCGGGTCACCGCGATGGCGTTCCGCCTGGAACAGGGCCCCGACCTGCGCTGGCGCTGCGCGGCCGTGGAGGTCGCGGGCCCCCGCACCTGACCGGCCACCCGCCCGGGCAATCCAGCCCGCCCGGCGTTTGAGGGCCCGCCGGAGGCCCCGCGACCACCGGCCGCACCCCTGACCGCCCGGGCGCCCCCGGAAACGCGGCAGGGGCCGGACGAGCGCGCCGTAGCGCGGCCGTCCGGCCCCTGCCGGGCCCCCAAGGGGCTTGTCAGGTCACTTCTTGCGGCGACGCCCGCCGGACGCCTTCTGCGCCTTGCGGCGCTCCGCCCGGGTCATCCCGTCGCCCGAGGCCTCGGCCCCGTCGGCGTCGAAGTCGCCCTCGACCACACCGCCCTCCCCGTCCACCGTGGGAGCGGAGAAGTGCAGCCGGTCCGGCCGCTGCGGCGCGTCCAGACCCTTGGCCCGGATCTCCGGCTTCGCCGGCGACGGGCCCGCGTCCTGCACCGGAAGCTCCTCGACCTGCTGCTCGACCTGGACCTCCAGGTTGAACAGGTAGCCGACGGACTCTTCCTTGATGCCGTCCTGCATGGCGTTGAACATGTCGAAGCCCTCGCGCTGGTACTCGACCAGCGGGTCCTTCTGGGCCATCGCCCGCAGGCCGATGCCCTCCTGCAGGTAGTCCATCTCGTACAGGTGCTCGCGCCACTTGCGGTCCAGCACCGACAGCACCACGCGGCGCTCCAGCTCGCGCATGACGTCGGAGCCGAGCTGCGCCTCGCGCGCCTCGTACTGCTCGTGGATGTCGTCCTTGACGGACTCCGCGATGAACTCGGCGGTGATCCCGGCGCGGTCGCCCGCGGCCTCTTCCAGCTCCTCGGTGGTGACCTTCACCGGGTAGAGCTGCTTGAAGGCGCCCCACAGGCGCTCCAGGTCCCACTCCTCGGCGAAGCCCTCGACCGTCTCGGCCGTGATGTAGGCGTCGATGGTGTCGTCCATCATGTGCCGGATCTGCTCCTGGAGGTCCTCGCCCTCCAGGACCCGGCGGCGCTCGCGGTAGATGACCTCGCGCTGGTTGTTGAGGACCTCGTCGTACTTCAGGACGTTCTTGCGCGTCTCGAAGTTCTGGGTCTCGACCTGCGACTGCGCGGACGCGATCGCCCGGGTCACCATCTTGTTCTCGATCGGCACGTCGTCCGGCACGTTCGCCATCGCCATGACGCGCTCGACCATCTGCGCCTTGAACAGGCGCATCAGGTCGTCGCCCAGCGACAGGTAGAAGCGGGACTCGCCCGGGTCGCCCTGACGGCCGGAACGGCCGCGCAGCTGGTTGTCGATGCGGCGCGACTCGTGCCGCTCGGTGCCCAGCACGTAGAGCCCGCCCAGCTCCTTGACCTCTTCGAACTCGGCCTTGACGGCCGCCTCGGCCTTGGTGAGCGCCGAGGGCAGGGCGTGCGCCCACTCCTCGATGTGCTCCTCCGGGTCCAGGCCCTGCTGGCGCAGCTCGGCCTCGGCGAGGTCGTCCGGGTTGCCGCCGAGCTTGATGTCGGTACCGCGGCCGGCCATGTTCGTGGCGACGGTGACGGCGCCGCGGCGGCCGGCCTGGGCGACGATCGAGGCCTCGCGCTCGTGCTGCTTCGCGTTCAGCACCTCGTGCGGGATGCCGCGCTTGGAGAGCTGCTGCGAGAGGTACTCGGACTTCTCGACCGAGGTGGTGCCGACCAGGATCGGCTGGCCCTTCTCGTGCTTCTCCGCGATGTCGTCGACGACGGCGGCGAACTTCGCGACCTCGGTGCGGTAGATCAGGTCGGCCTGGTCCTTGCGGACCATGTCCCGGTTGGTCGGGATCGGGACGACGCCCAGCTTGTAGATCTGGTGGAACTCGGCGGCCTCGGTCATGGCCGTACCGGTCATGCCCGACAGCTTCGAGTACAGGCGGAAGAAGTTCTGGAGGGTGATCGTGGCGAGGGTCTGGTTCTCGTCCTTGATGTCCACCCCTTCCTTCGCCTCGATCGCCTGGTGCATGCCCTCGTTGTAGCGGCGGCCCGCGAGGATGCGGCCGGTGTGCTCGTCGACGATCATGACTTCGCCGTCGATGACGACGTAGTCCTTGTCGTTCTTGAACAGCTCCTTGGCCTTCAGGGCGTTGTTCAGGTACCCGACGAGCGGGGTGTTCACCGACTCGTAGAGGTTGTCGATGCCGAGCCAGTCCTCGACCTTGGCGACACCGGCCTCGTGGATGGCGACGGTGCGCTTCTTCTCGTCGACCTCGTAGTCGCCGGTCTCCTCGATGCCCTTGAGGGGCTGGCCGGGCTCGCCCTTCTTCAGGCGGGTCACCAGCTTCGCGAAGTCGCCGTACCACTTGGTGGCCTGGTCGGCCGGGCCGGAGATGATCAGCGGGGTACGGGCCTCGTCGACCAGGATCGAGTCGACCTCGTCGACCACGGCGAAGTTGTGGCCGCGCTGCACCAGCTCGTCCTTCGACCACGCCATGTTGTCGCGCAGGTAGTCGAAGCCGAACTCGTTGTTCGTGCCGTAGGTGATGTCCGCGTTGTACTGCTCGCGGCGCTGCGCGGGCGACATGTTGGCCAGGATGCAGCCGACGTCCAGCCCGAGGAACTTGTGGACGCGCCCCATCATCTCGGAGTCGCGCTCGGCCAGGTAGTCGTTCACCGTGATCAGGTGGACGCCCTTGCCGGACATCGCGTTCAGGTACGCGGGCAGGGTGCCGACGAGGGTCTTGCCCTCACCGGTCTTCATCTCGGCCACATAGCCGAGGTGGAGTGCGGCACCGCCCATGATCTGGACGTCGTAGTGCCGCTGGCCGAGGACGCGCTTGGCGGCCTCGCGCACCGTGGCGAAGGCCTCGGGCAGCAGGTCGTCCAGGCTCTCGCCGTCCTGGAAGCGCTGCTTGTACTCATCCGTGAGCGCCCGCAACTCGGCGTCGGAGAGGTTGACGAAGTCCTCTTCGATGGAGTTGACCTGGTCCGCGATGCGGTGCAGTTTGCGCAGGATCTTGCCTTCGCCTGCACGCATGAGCTTGTTGAAGACGGACACCGAGGTTTGTCTCCTTGCCGGTCGGGCCTGGGCACTGTTCGTACACGGGCACGGCAGGTGGACCCCACCGCAACGGCCATCGTAAGCGAGGACGTGGTCACGCCGGGAGGTCCGCCGTATCCGCAGGGCGGCTGGCACCCAGAAGAAGAACGGACGGGGAGCACGGAAGGTGCCGGTGTGGGGTGAAAACTGTTCGCCCGCGGGCCCTGCGGCCACACAGAATCTCCGGATGGAACCGAGCACGCTGACCACCGAGCGCCTGATACTGCGCCCGCACCTGCCCACCGACATCACGGCGGTGCACGCCGCCTGCCAGGACCCCGCCATCCAGCAGTGGATCCCGGTGCCCGTCCCCTACGAGGTCTCGGACGCCGAGGCCTACGTGTGCGAGACGGTGCCGGGCGGCTGGCGCGAGGACACCGCCTACAACTTCGCGGTCCTGCTCGGAACGGACGGCCCGCTCGTCGCCACCCTCGGCGTCCACCCCCGCAGCTCGTACGCGCACGAGATCGGCTACTGGTCGGTGGCGGAGCACCGCGGCAACGGCTACATGACCGAAGCCGTCACCGCCGTCGCCCGCTGGGCCTTCACCGAGGCGGGCTGCGACCGGCTGATCTGGCGCGCGGGCACCGGCAACACCGCCTCCCGGGCCGTCGCCGAGAAGTGCGGCTTCGTGGTCGAGGGCGTCCACCGCTCGGGCATGGAACACCGCGAGACCCTGCGGGACTGCTGGATCGGCGCGCTGCTCCCCTCCGACCTGGGCCTGCCCTCGCGCCTGCCGTACCTGCCCACGCCCCCGCGGGACGCGTGATCCCCGTACCCTCTCGGCGTTGTCAGTGGTGCCCCCTACGCTGCGGAGCATGACCTCCGCCACCGTGTCCCTGTCCGCCGCCGAGGCCCGCCGGATCTCCCTGCGCGCGCAGGGGTTCCTCGGCGCCCCCGACCGCAAGGGCGGGGTGCGGGGCGTCCTGCGCCACCTGGGCGCCGTACAGCTGGACACCATCTCGGTGCTGGCCCGCTCGCACGAGCTGATCCCGTACGCGCGCCTGGGCGCGGTCGGCCGCCCGGCGGTGGAGGCCTCGTACTGGTCGGGCAACCACGCCTTCGAATACTGGTCCCACGCGGCCTGCATCCTGCCCATCGAGGAGTGGCCGCACTTCGCCTTCCGCCGCCGGGCCCGCCGCGCCAAGGGACACCGCTGGCACGTCCTGGCGGACAAGGAGCGCTCGACGAAGACGGTCCTGGACCGGCTGCGCGCGGAGGGCCCGCTCACTTCCAGCGAGCTGGGCGGCGCGAAGAACGGCGGCGAGTGGTTCGAGTGGTCCGAAACCAAGATCGCGGTGGAGTGGCTGCTCGACATCGGTGAGGTGGTGTGCACCGAGCGGCGCGGCTGGAAGCGGGTCTACGACCTGCCCGAGCGGGCCGTCCCCGAAGCGCTGCTGCACGACGACCTGAGCGACACCGAGTGCGTGCGCCGCCTCGTCGCGCTCGCCGGGCAGTCCCTCGGCGTCGGCACCCGCAGCGACATCGCCGACTACCACCGCCTGAAGAACGACCAGTTCGACGCGGTGGTCGCGGACTCCGGGCTGGTCCCGGTCGAGGTCGAGGGCTGGTCCAGGCCCGCCTGGGCCGACCCGGCCGCCCTGGCCACCGTCCCGCGCGGCCGCCACCGTACGACGCTGCTCTCGCCCTTCGACTCGCTGGTCTGGGAGCGCCCCCGGACCGAGCGGATCTTCGGCTTCACCCACCGGCTGGAGGCGTACGTGCCCAAGCCCAAGCGGATCCACGGGTACTTCGCCATGCCCCTGCTGGCGGGCGGCCTGCTCCAGGGCCGCGTGGACCCGGGCCGCGAGGGCACCACCCTGGTGGCCCGCCAGCTCTCCCTGACCACCCCGGCCGCGGCCCGCCCGATGGCCGAGGCCCTGCGCGAGGCGGCGTCCTGGGTGGGCTGCGACGCGGTCCGGGTGGAGCGCGCGCAGAGCCCCGCGGAGGCCGCCGCCGTCACGGCGGAACTGGCCGCGCTCTAAGGGGCGTCGGGGGGGCGTCGGCGGGTGTCGGCTCAGCGGATTTCGAGGATCTTCTCCCGCATCGCGTAGACCACGGCTTCCATCCGGGAGTGCAGCTGGAGCTTCTCCAGGATGTTGCGGACGTGGTTCTTCACCGTGTTCTCGGAGATGAACAGCTCCTTGGCGATGTCCCGGTTGTTCATCCCGGTCGCCACCAGCTTGAGCACCTCCAGCTCGCGGTCCGTCAGCCGCGGCGCGGGCACCAGCCGCCGCTCGTCGGTGCGCTGGATCATCGACTTGAACTCGGTGAGCAGCTTCGAGGCCATGGACGGGCTGATCTGCGACTGCCCGTCGGCCACGGCACGGATCGCGGTGGCGACCTCGTCCGTGGAGATCTCCTTGAGCAGGTACCCGGTCGCCCCGGCCTTGATCGCGTCGTAGAGGTCGGCCTCCTCGTCGCTGATCGTCAGCATGATGATCTTCGCGGAGGGGGCCACCTCCTTGATCGAGGTGCACGCCTCGATGCCCCCGCGCCGGGGCATCCGTACGTCCATCAGCACGATGTCCGGCAGCAGGTCCGCGGCCTTGTCCACCGCCTCCGCGCCGTCCCCGGCCTCACCGACGACCTGGATGTCCTCCTCCTGCGCGAGGACGATCTCCAGTCCGCGCCGGAAGAGGGCGTGGTCGTCGACCACGAGCACACGGATCGGTTCACCGCCCGGGCCGGTCCGGCAGTCCGCACCGTCGTCACCGCGTGCCGGTCCGAAGCTGTCCGCCATCGTTCCTCCCCCTGCAAGGCCGTGGCCCGAATCCATGTGCCGCTGCCGCGCCGATCGGCGCCGAATGAGCGCCGTCCGCGCGGATCCGCGGCCTGCGACGTCAACCCGACGCAGTCGGACGCCGGCTGACTGTCCGCCATGATTCCATGCCCGGGCCTCCGGGCGGGGGTTCCCCAGGTGCATACGGGTGCCCCCGGTGACGCCGGAGCGTCA
The DNA here is from genome assembly GCF_036346295.1 of Streptomyces sp. NBC_00536. Classification (NCBI taxonomy): domain Bacteria; kingdom Bacillati; phylum Actinomycetota; class Actinomycetes; order Kitasatosporales; family Streptomycetaceae; genus Streptomyces; species Streptomyces sp. NBC_00536. Next base: position 3,230,909 of record NZ_CP107819.1, read on the forward strand.
CCGGGGGCATCGTGAAGGACCGTCAGCCGCCGAGCGCGCCACCCGCGCCACCAGGCGATTCCTCCGTGCTGGAGGCACCGTCGGGGTTCACGTGAATGACGCCGTAGTCGTATGCGTGGCGCCGGTAGACAACACTGGGCAACTTGGTTTCGGAGTCGACGAACAGATAGAAGTCGTGGCCGACCAGCTCCATTTCGTACAGAGCCTGGTCGAGCGACATGGGTCCGGCCGAGTGGGTCTTCTCGCGGACGACGAGCGGGCCGTCGCCCTGCACCTCCAGCGAACCGATCCGGGTCGTCGGGATCGCGTCCGCCTTCTCATCGGAAACCAGCTCGCCGTTGCCGTTCAGCTCCGCGGCGCCCACCACCGTGTCGGCGACCTCGGACGCCGGGATCCGGCCGTTGCCGCGACGCGTGTGGCGCTTGTCGTGCTGCTTGCGCAGCCGGGCCTCGAGCTTGTCCTGGGCCAGGTCCAGCGCCGCGTAAGGGTCTGCGGCGGCCGCCTCGGCACGGATCACGGGTCCCCGCGAGCGAAGGGTGATTTCCACGCGGTCGGAACGGTCGGCCTGACGCGGGTTGTGTTCCTTGGACACCTCGACGTCCAAGCTGATCACCTTGGCGTCGAGCCTCTGGATCCGCTCCGGATTCAGCTTCTCGGCCACGTGCTTGCGGAACCGCTCGGGCACTTCGGTCTTGCGGCCCTTGACGACGATGTCCACGCAGAACTCCGTTCCCGGATAGCTCCGCCTCAGCGGCGAAGCGTCTCCCTTTTGCACCAGGCCCCGGCGTTCACCGGAGCCTCGGACTTGGCGACTTTCACCTCCTCCTCCCCCATCGGCAAGATCACCACCCCACCGACGTTGGAGTCGAGGGGCACGCCTGCCCGATGCGGAGAAGCTCCGAAGCGCGAGTTCCTCTTCAACCGAACATATCCCTCTTGGCCGGTTGTCGGCACCCGCTACCGGAACGTACCTCCGTTGAGGTGGCCATTCCCTCGTACTACCTGCAACGATGCGTCTTCCCCTCCAGTTCCAAATCTATTCACGAGATTTTTGCTCTGTTCGAGTCGCGGAACCCCGCTCGAAGGAGTCCACCGGGGCCGCGACCACCGCCGCGCGCAGCCCGGCCGGGCACCCGTCCGCCGCCGCCAGGGCCCGGGCCGCCTCCGCGAGGGTGGCTCCGGTGGTGATCAGGTCGTCCACGAGCACGGTCCGCCCCGCCCCCAGCAGCCGTACGCCGCCGGGCCGCACCTCCAGGGCCCCGGCCAGGTTCTCCCGCCGCTGCCGGGCGCCCAGGCCCGCCTGGTCCGCCACGTACCGCCGCTGGCGCAGTACGGGCGCCACGCGCGCCGGGATCCCTGCGCGGCGCAGCCGGGCCGAGGCGGCCAGGGCGATCCTGCGGGCCGGATCGTGCCCGCGCGCCCGCACCTGCCGCCGGGCCGAGGGCACCGGCACCAGGACCAGCCCGCCGCGGTCCCCCTCGTCCCCGCCCGCCAGGACGGCCGCGGCCAGCGCCCCTCCCAGTGCCCGGGCCAGCGGCAGCGCCCCGCGCTCCTTGTGGGCCAGCAGCACCGCCCGTACGCCCTCCGCGTACCCGGCGGCAGCGTGCACCACGGGCAGCCCCGGCGGCCCCGGACGCGGCCGCACAACCCCCGCCCCGACCCCACTCAGCCCCTCGCCGCACCCCGCGCACAACACCCCCCGCCCCACCCCGCACCCGGCACACTCCCCGGGCAACACCAACCCCCCGACCTCCCCCCAAAACCCCATCCCCCCACTTTCCCGCACCCCCACCACCCCCACACCCCCTGTGGACAACCCACCCAAGCCCGGCGCGTGCGGCGCAGCCAAGGAGATCGGCCCCGGCCCGTAACCCCTCCGGGGGCGCCTCAAACGCCGGCGAGGCTGGATTCACCCTCGGACGGAGGTCGTGTGCGCGGCCCAGGCGAGGAGCCGGCCTCGGCCCGTGGCCCCTCCGGGGGCGCCTCAAACGCCGGCGAGGCTGGATTCGCTCCCGCCCGGGGGCACCTCAATTCGCCGACGCGCTGGATTCGCCCCCACCCCCGGGCGCCTCAAACGCCAGCGGAGCTGGGTGGGTCCCCAAAATCGCCAAGGCGCGCCAAAATCAAGCCCCGCCAGCGATTGAGGCGCTCAACCTCCAGCGCCGCCAACACCCAAGGCGCACCGAAAACCAGCCCCGCCGACGATCAAGGTGCGCCAAAATCAAGCCCCGCCGGCGTTTGAGGCGCCCCCGGGCGGGAGCGAATCAAGCCCCGCCGGCGATTGAGGCGCCCCCGGAGGGTCCACAAGGCGAGGCCGCCCCCGCACCCGCGCCACAACGGGCCCGGGGCCGAGGGCCAGGGCACCCCGAGCCACCCCAGGCCCGTAACCCGGATCAAGGGTCAGCCCGGATACACCGGCGCCCGACCCCCCGCCGCAGCGGTCCGCCACGCGGCCCCCGGCGGGAGCCAGACAATGCCGTCCTCCTCCGAGACCCCGACCACCGGCTTCTTCTCGTCCTCCGACGCCGCCACCGCGCTCAGCCCCGTCGCCCCCGGCAGACTCGCCGCGACCATCGACCCGTCGGCCAGCACGTACCGCGCCTGCACCACCCCGCCGCTCTCCCGCCCGACGACCAGCAGCCGCCCCCGCGGGGCCCAGCTCATCGCCGTCACGGTCGCCATCTGCGGCGCGGCCGGGCGCAGCTCGCGTACGGACACGGTCGCCGCGTCCGCCCGGTCCTCGGGCCGTTCGATCCGCCCGATGTACAGGTTCCGGCGGCCGTCCTTGGTGACGAGCAACGCGATCCGCACCCCGTCGGAGGACACCCGCAGCTGGCTGATCTGCCCGTCGAGCCCCGCGACGTCCACCCGTTCGGCCACCCCGGTCCCGCCCGGCACCCGCCACAGCGACAGGTTCTGCGGGTCCTGGTCCGCGATCCACAGGTCGCCGCGCGCGTCCCAGCTGGGCGCGGTCAGCTTGTTCGCCTTGCTGGTCAGCACCGGCCCGGGCAGCGCTCCGGCCTGGGTCAGCGAGACCACGTGCAGGGCGTGCCCGTCCTCGGAGACGACGGCGGCGCGGTGCTCGTCGTAGGTCACGGCCGCCGAGCCCACCTTGAAGGCGCTGCCGGGCCCCGGCGTGGACAGCGGTCCGGGCACCGGTTCGGCCGGGTCCTGCTGGTCCTCCTTCTCGACCGCGAGGCTCATCCGGACCAGCCGGTGGTCCTTGTCCACGTAGTACTGGAACCGCGGCGACGGCACCCGGGTGGCGATCGTGGCCGCCGTGGCCTCGGTCACCGCGCACAGCGACGAGCCGTCGGAGCGCAGCAGTTCGACCCGGTCGAGCCGGGAGGTCGTCATGTCCCGCACGGTGTAGAAGAGTTGGGTCGCCATCTTCTGGCACTGCGGGTGCGCGACGTTGTCGGCCTTCTCGTTGAGCGGCACCCGCAGGGTGTTCTGGCCGTCGTACGAGAGGGACTTGGTGCCCTCGCGCAGTTCCGTGCCGGTGGGGAAGTTGGAGGCGACGACCGGGCCGAGCCACTTGGAGGGGCCGGCCAGCAGCGACCGTACGGTCTGGGTCATCGGGTCCATGCGGGTGTCCGGATCGGTGCGCTGGCGCACGTACACGGGGTCGGCGACGAGCGTCCCGTCCGCGAAGTAGTACTTGTTGACGGGCCGGAAGATGCGCTGGAAGTCGGACTCGCTGAGCACCAGCCCGCCGGGCGGCGCGGCGATCCGCCACTGCTTGTTCTTGTCCTGGACGAGCTGGATGAACTCCTCGTAGCGCCCGCCGCCGGTGTCCGGCTGGTACGCGCTGCGCTCGTCCACCGTCGCGAGCCGCTTGCCGGTGACCTTGAACCGGGGCCCTTCGGGGTCCTTCTCGCCCTGGACCGAGACGCGGGTGATGCCGCCGGAGAGCACGGTGATGGCCGAGCCGGGCTTCCAGTTCTTCGCCGCGTCCTCGGTGAGGTACTTGCGGGCGGTCTCCAGCTGCGGGTCGTCGCTGGTCATCGCTTCGAGGAAGCCGTCGACGATCTCGGGCGGGGTGGCCTTCTCGGAGGGCGGTACGCCGAACACCCGGACCTGGGAGTCGACGCCCTGGGAGGCCTGCACCTCGGTGATCTCGCCGTGGTCGGGCATGGAGGCGCAGCCCGACGCGAGCAGCGCGCCGCACAGCGCGACGCCGATCACGACCGTCAGCCGCCGCGCGCCCCGCTCACCGCGCCCGGACCGCGTACGCATCGCGGGCGCCGTGGAATCCGTACTCGTCGTGGGATCGGGCTCAGCGTCCACCGGTTGCGTCCTCCTGTGCGTGATCCACCGCTCCCCCGTCCTTGCCCGTGGTCCCACTGGTCCCACTGGTCCCACTGGTCCCACTGGTCCCACTGGTCCCAGCGGATTTGCCCCCGGCGTCCGCGGTCCGGGACACCACCCGCGCCCCGGATCCCGGCAGCGCCGTCGGATCCGCCGGTACGGGCGTCGCCCCGGCGACCGCCGAGCGCGGCGGTATCGGCGACCGGTTCACCGGCGGACCGGGCGGCGCCGTGTCCGCGGCGCCGAGCCGCCCCTCGGCCTCGGCCCGCGCCCGGTTCGCGCGCGAGTCCTCCGGCTCCAGCGGGATCGGGGAGCCGCGCAGCGGTTCGTCGGCGGTGCGGGGCAGGGTGAGGCGGAACTGCGAACCGCCGCCCGGTTCGCCCCAGGCCTGGAGCCAGCCGCCGTGCAGCCGGGCGTCCTCGACGGCGATGGACAGGCCGAGGCCCGTTCCGCCGGTGGTGCGGGCGCGCGCGGGGTCGGCGCGCCAGAAGCGGTTGAAGACCCGGGTGGCCTCGCCGGGCTTGAGGCCCACGCCGTAGTCCCGTACGGCCACGGCGACCGCCCCGCCCGCCGAGGCGAGCCGGACCACCACGTCGCGGCCCTCCCCGTGCTCGACGGCGTTGACGACGAGGTTGCGCAGCACCCGCTCGACCCGCCGGGCGTCGGCCTCGGCGATGACGGGCTGGGCGGCGCCGAGCACCCGGACCCGGCTGCCCTTGCGCTCGGCCAGCGGTTCGGCGGCGTCGATGACCCGGTGGACGACGTCGCGCAGGTCGATCGGTTCCGCCTCCAGCGCGGCGGCGCCCGCGTCGAACCGGCTGATCTCCAGCAGGTCGGCGAGGAGCGACTCGAAGCGGTCGAGCTGGCCCGCGAGCAGTTCGGCGGCGCGCGCGGTGACCGGGTCGAAGTCGACGCGGGCGTCGTGGATGACGTCGGCGGCCATCCGGACGGTGGTCAGCGGGGTGCGCAGCTCGTGCGAGACGTCCGAGACGAACCGGCGCTGCATCCGGGACAGCTCTTCCAGCTGCTGGATCTTGTGCGAGAGGTTCTGGGCCATTTTGTTGAAGGCTTCGCCCAATCGGGCGATGTCGTCCTCGCCGGTGACCTTCATCCGCTCCTGGAGCCGCCCGGCCGAGAGCCGCTCGGCGATCCCGGCGACCATCCGCACGGGCGTCACCACCTGCCGCACGACGAACCAGGCGATGGCGCCGAGCAGCACGACCACGAACAGCCCGGCCGTGGTGATGGTGATCTTGACCAGGTTCAGGGACTCCTGCTCCTGGGTCAGCGGGAAGAGGTAGTACAGGTCGTAGGGCTCTCCGTTGATGTCGGTGAGCCGCTTGCCGATCACCAGCGCGGCCTCGGACTCGGTGCCCGGCGTGCTGTAGCGGATGCTGGAGAAGGTCAGGAAGGTGCCGGTCGCGTGATTGACGGACTTGCGCAGCGCCATGGGGACGCTGGCGGCCGGGTCCACGTCGCCGGAGGCGCGCGCTCCGCGTACGCCGGGCCCCATCTCCCCGGTTCCGGCCCCGAGCGCGACCACCTCGAAGGCGGTCTGGCCGCCACTGGCCAGCTGCTTGACCAGCGAACTCATCCAGGTACTGGCGTCCCGGCCCGCCTTGGTGTCCACAGCGGTGGGATCCGGCCCGTCGGCGGTGGAGGGCGCGTTGGCCTTCTCCTGTGCGACCGCGAAGCCGCCCGCCGCCTGGCTCTGCGCGGCCTCCTCCTTGGCGTCGAGGAGCCCCTTGCTGACCTGGGCGATGACGACGAACCCGAGGCTGAGGACCACGGCGAGCGACATGAGCAGGGTGCCGGCGACCACCCTGAGCTGGAGGTTGCGCCGCCAGAGGCGGACAGCCGGAAGCAGCGGCCTGCGTACGAGCCGTACGAACAGCCGCAGCACGGGACCGCCGGCGGCTCCGTCAGTCATCTGACGGAACTGCCGGCCGCCCCGCGAGGCCCCCCGACGGGAACCGAGGAGGGGCCTGCCGGGCTTCATGTCAGCTCGGTCCGGCCTTGTAGCCGACGCCACGTACGGTCACCACGATCTCCGGGCGCTCCGGGTCCTTCTCGACCTTGGAGCGCAGTCGCTGAACATGCACGTTGACCAGGCGGGTGTCCGCCGCGTGCCGGTAGCCCCAGACCTGCTCCAGCAGCACCTCACGGGTGAACACCTGCCAGGGCTTGCGGGCGAGGGCGACCAGCAGGTCGAATTCGAGCGGGGTCAGCGCGATGGAGGCGCCGTCCCGCTTCACGGAGTGGCCGGCCACGTCGATGACCAGGTCACCGATGGTGAGCTGCTCGGGCGCGGGCTCCTCCGAGCGGCGCAGGCGGGCCCGGATGCGGGCCACCAGCTCCTTCGGCTTGAACGGCTTGACCATGTAGTCGTCGGCGCCGGACTCCAGCCCGACGACCACGTCGACCGTGTCGCTCTTCGCTGTGAGCATCACGATCGGCACGCCCGATTCGGCGCGGATCAGCCGGCAGACCTCTATGCCGTCCCGTCCGGGCAGCATGAGGTCCAGCAGTACCAGGTCCGGCTTTGCCTCCCTGAAAGCAGCAAGTGCCTTGTCGCCGTCCGCTACGAACGACGGCTCAAAACCTTCTCCACGCAGCACAATGCCGAGCATCTCGGCCAGCGCGGTGTCGTCGTCGACGACAAGGACGCGTCCCTTCATGGTTGACATCATCCCATTAGCTAATCGTTACCTGGCGGTGAGCTGTCCCACAGCCAAAAGGGCTGGAAATCGCCCCTCTGACCTGCGTCGTGATCCAGTCGTCCAGTCTGCCTCGGATCCGGGCGACAATTGAAGGTGCGGGCCGGCCCGATATCCGGGGGAGGAGCCGGTCCGTCCGGAGTTCCCACGTGGCACGATGGCAGCGTCCAGCGCCCCCGTCAGCGCAGTACACGTGAAGGAGCGACGATGAACGACTCTCCGGGCTGGGCTACGCCCGGACCCTCTCCGTCCGAAGGTGAGCGCGAGGGCGCTCCCGGTACGAACGGTACGGGGGCGCAGCCGCCATCCTCACCGCCTTCCCCCCAGAACCCCGCTCAGCACCCCGCTCCGGCCCAGCCCGCGCAGGCCCCGGCGGACCCGAAGTGGTCCGCGCAGCAGCCGCCGCCCGGCCAGTGGTCCAGCCCCGGCACGACCCCGGCCCCCGGCGCGCCCGCTGACGGCTCCGCCCAGCAGCCGCAGCCCGGCGCGGGCTGGGGCTCGTACGGCGCCCAGCCCGGCCAGCACGGCCAGCCGGGGCAGTACGGCCAGCCCGGCCAGCCCGGCCAGTACGGCGCCCCCTACGGGGCCTACCCCGGCGCCCCCGGCGGCTGGGGCAAGCCCCCGGCGGCCAAGCCCGGCGTGATCCCGCTGCGCCCCCTCGGCCTCGGCGAGATCCTCGACGGCGCGGTCACCACCATGCGCACCCACTGGCGCTCCGTGCTGTCCGTCACCGCCGTCGTCGCCGTGATCGTGCAGCTCGCCACCGTGATCTTCCAGCGGTACGCGATGGACCGGATCACGACCGAACCGGGCAGCATCACGGGCCCCGGCGAGGTGCTCGACTCGATGGGCGGCAACCTCGCCGTCACGGCCGTCACCATCTTCATCCAGGTCATCGGCGGGATCCTCGCCACCGCCCTGCTCACCATGATCTTCAGCCGGGCCGTGCTCGGTCAGCCCTCCACGGTCGCCGGGGCCTGGCGCGACGCGCGCCCCCAGCTGCTCCGCCTCATCGGGCTGTCCTTCCTGATGACCGTCGCCTCCCTCGTGCTGCTCCTGGTCCTGATGCTCCCGGGCCTCCTCATGGACAGCCCCGCCCTGGCCATCCTCGGCGGGTTCATCGGCCTGCTCCTGCTGACCTGGCTGTGGGTCCGCTTCAGCCTGGCCTCGCCCGCGCTGATGCTGGAGAAGGCGACCGTCCTCACCTCGCTCAAGCGCTCCGGGAAGCTGGTCCAGGGCGCCTGGTGGCGGATCTTCGGCATCTCGATCCTGACCGCCGTGATCGTCGCCATCGTCTCGATGATCATCGCCGTGCCGTTCTCGGTCGCGGCCATGATCTTCGGCGGCGGATTCGACTCGATCGTCGCCGGGAGCACCCCCGACAGCTGGTCGTACCTGATCATCATGGCGATCGGCGGGGTGATCGCCCTGGCCATCACCATGCCGATGCAGTCCGGCGTCACCGTCCTGCTCTACATCGACCAGCGCATCCGGCGCGAAGCCCTCGACCTGGAACTCGCCCGCGCGGCCGGCGTCGAGAACTACGGCACCCACGGCGGCGCCGCCCCGCACCCCGGCGCCGGGGGCTGATGCGTTGATCACCACGGGGGGATTGGTCACACGCGCCACGGCGGCCCTGCTGCCGGGGTCCGAAACACCACCGCTGACGACACCGCGCGACGCGGCCCGCGAGGCCGCCCAGCGCGAGCTGTCCAAGCCGCTGTACCACCAGAACGACCCGAGCCCCCTCCAGCGGGCCATCGACCGCTTCTGGGAATGGCTCGGCGACCTCACCGGCTCCGCCGCCGACGCCACACCCGGCGGACCCGTCGGCATCCTCGTGATCGTCGTCGTGGTCGTCCTGCTCATCGCCGCCCTGTGGTGGCGGCTCGGCTCCCCCCGCCGCGCCGCCACCGGCGCCGGTCTCCTCTTCGACGAGGGCGTCCGCAGCGCCGCCGACCACCGCGCGAGCGCCGAGGCGCACGCCGCCGCCGGACGCTGGACCGAGGCCGTCCAGGAACGCATGCGCGCCGTCGTGCGCTCCCTGGAGGAACGCACCCTGCTCGACCCGCGCCCCGGCCGCACCGCCGACGAGGCCGCCGCCGAAGCCGCGCTCTCCCTCCCCGGCCACAGCGCGGAACTGCGCGCCGCGGCCCGGACGTTCGATGACGTCACCTACGGCGGCCGCACCGCCGACACCGGTACGTACGCCCGCCTGCGCGACCTCGACGTCACCCTGGAGCGCGCCAAGCCCGTCCTGACCACCACAGGAGGACCGGCCGCATGAGCACCGCCCGCACTCCGGCGCCGCCCCCCGCCACCATCCCTGCCGCCACCTCCACCGCGATAGGCCCCGCCCGGCTCTGGCGCCGGGCCCGCGGCTTCCTCATCGCCCTCACCGCCCTGCTCGTCGCCGGCATCACCCTGGCCGCCCTGCACACCGGGCAGCAGCACGGACAGCTCGACCCGCGCTCCGCCGACCCCACCGGCAGCCGGGCCGTCGCCGAACTCCTCAAGGCCCGCGGCGTCACCACCCGCGTCGTGACCACCACCGCCGAGGCCGCCGAAGCCGCGGGCCCCGGCACCACCCTCCTGGTCACCGCCCCCGACCTGCTCGGCGAACAGCGCCGCTCCACCCTGCGCACCGCGATGGACCTGGCCGGCGGCCGTACGGTCCTGCTCGCGCCCACCGGCCCCGCCCTCACCGGACTCACCCCCGGCGTCCGCACCAAGGGCACCGCCCACGCCAAGGTCCTCTCCCCCGGCTGCGCCCTGCCCGCGGCCACCGCCGCCGGACGCGCCACCACCGGCGACGGCCCGCGCTACACCACCGACCTCCCGGACGCCGTCGCCTGCTACCCCAGCGGCGGCCTCCCCACCCTGCTCCGGCTCCCCGGCGCCCACGGCGCGGACACCGTCGTCCTCGGCTCCGGACTGTTCCTGCAGAACGACTCCCTGGCCGACGAGGGCAACGCCGCCCTCGCCCTGCAACTCCTCGGCTCCCGGCCCGGACTCGTCTGGTTCATCCCCTCGCCCGCCGACAGCGCCGACGGCCGGGCCGAGCAGGACAAGAGCTTCTTCGACCTCATTCCGGCGGGCTGGGGCTGGGCCCTGCTCCAGCTCACCGTCGCCGCGGCCCTCGCCGCCCTGTGGCGGGCCCGCCGCCTCGGCCCGCTCGTCACCGAACGCCTCCCGGTCGCCATCCGCGCCTCCGAGGCCACCGAGGGCCGCGCCCGCCTCTACCGCAAGGCCGGGGCCCGCGACCGGGCCGCCACCGTGCTGCGGGAAGCGGCCCGCGAGCGCCTGGCCGCGCTGGTCGGCGTACCGCCCGTCCACGCCCAGGACCCCGCGGCCCTGCTGCCCGCGGTCTCCGACCGGCTGACCGGCCCCGACCGGGACCTGCCGGGGCTGCTCTTCGGCCCCGCCCCCTCCGACGACGCGGCACTCGTCGCGCTCGCCGATCACCTCGACGCCCTCGAAAGAGAGGTCCGTACCTCATGACGGCCACGCCCGCCGACGCCTACCAGGCGGCCCCCGCCCACCCGGACGCGGACAGCGCACGCGCCTCCCTCGAAGCGCTCCGCACCGAGATCGGCAAGGCCGTCGTCGGCCAGGACGCCGCCGTCACCGGCCTCGTCGTCGCCCTGCTGTGCCGCGGCCACGTGCTCCTCGAAGGCGTCCCCGGCGTCGCCAAGACCCTGCTGGTACGCGCCCTGGCCGCCTCCCTCGACATCGGCACCAAGCGCGTCCAGTTCACCCCCGACCTGATGCCGAGCGACATCACCGGCTCCCTCGTCTACGACGCCCGCACCGCCGAGTTCTCCTTCCAGGACGGCCCGGTCTTCACCAATCTCCTCCTCGCGGACGAGATCAACCGGACGCCCCCCAAGACCCAGGCCTCGCTGCTCGAAGCGATGGAGGAGCGCCAGGTCACCGTCGACGGCACCCCGCGCCCGCTCCCCGAGCCCTTCCTCGTCGCCGCCACGCAGAACCCCGTCGAGTACGAGGGCACCTACCCGCTGCCCGAGGCCCAGCTCGACCGCTTCCTCCTCAAGCTCACCGTCCCGCTGCCCTCCCGCGCGGACGAGATCAACGTGCTGGCCCGGCACGCCGCCGGCTTCGACCCGCGCGATCTCGCGGCCGCCGGCGTACGCCCCGTCGCGGGCCCCGCCGACCTCGAAGCCGCCCGCCGCGCCGTCGCCGCCACCACCGTCTCCCCCGAGATCACCGGCTACGTCGTCGACATCTGCCGCGCCACCCGCGAATCGCCCTCGCTCACCCTCGGCGTCTCCCCGCGCGGCGCCACCGCCCTGCTCTCCACCGCCCGCGCCTGGGCCTGGCTGACCGGCCGCGACTACGTCACCCCCGACGACGTCAAGGCCCTCGCCCTGCCCACGCTGCGCCACCGCGTCCAGCTGCGCCCCGAGGCCGAAATGGAAGGCGTCACCGCGGACTCGGTCATCACCGCGATCCTCTCCCACGTCCCCGTCCCGCGCTGATGGCCCTCACCGGACGCGCCGCCCTGGTGGCGGCCCTCGGCGCGCTCCCCGTCGGCCTGCTCGAACCGGGCTGGACGGGGATCCTCGCCGTCAACGGACCCCTGGCACTGGCCTGCGCCGTCGACTACGCCCTCGCCGCTCCGGTGCGCACCCTGCGGCTCGCCCGCTCCGGCGACACCTCGGTGCGCCTGGGCGAGAGCGCCGAGGTCCACCTCAGCGTCACCAACCCCGGCGGACGGACCCTGCGCGCCCGGATCCGCGACGCGTGGCCCCCGAGCAGCTGGCTCCCCGGAACCGAGGCCGCCGCGTCCCGGCACGCCCTGACCGTCCCCGCGGGCGAACGCCGCCGGGTCACCACCCGGCTGCGCCCCTCCCGGCGCGGCGACCGCCACGCCGACCGCGTCACCATCCGCTCGTACGGCCCGCTCGGCCTGATGGCCCGCCAGGGCAGCCACGTCGTCCCCTGGACGGTCCGCGTCCTGCCGCCCTTCACCAGCCGCAAGCACCTGCCGTCCCGGCTCGCCCGGCTGCGCGAACTCGACGGCCGCACCAGCGTGCTGACGCGCGGTGAGGGAACCGAGTTCGACAGCCTGCGGGACTACGTACCCGGCGACGACACCCGCTCCATCGACTGGCGCGCCACCGCCCGCCAGAACAAGGTCGCCGTCCGCACCTGGCGCCCGGAGCGCGACCGGCACATCCTGATCTGCCTGGACACCGGCCGCACCTCCGCGGGCCGCGTCGGCGACGCCCCGCGCCTGGACTCCGCGATGGACGCGGCCCTGCTGCTGGCCGCCCTCGCCACCCGCGCGGGCGACCGCGTGGACCTGCTGGCCCACGACCGCCGCACCCGCGCCCAGGTCCAGGGCCGCCCGGCCGGCGACGTCCTGCCCGCCTTCGTGAACGCGATGGCCCCGCTGGAGCCCGAGCTCGTCGAGACGGACTCCCGCAGCCTGGTCTCCACCATCCTGCGCGGCGCCCCGCGCCGCTCCCTGGTGGTCCTGCTGACCAGCCTGGACGCCGCCCCCATCGAGGAGGGCCTGCTCCCGCTGCTGCCCAGCCTCACCCAGCGCCACACGGTCCTGCTGGCCTCGGTCGCCGATCCGCACATCGCGGAGATGACCACGGCCCGCGGCACGGTCGACGCGGTCTACGAGGCCGCCGCGGGCACCCAGACCCGTGCCCAGCGCCGCCGCACCGCCGACCAGCTCTCCCGGCACGGCGTCCACGTCGTCGACGCCACCCCCGACACCCTGGCCCCGGCCCTCGCCGACGCCTACCTCGCCCTCAAGGCCGCCGGCCGCCTCTGAGCCACACGTCCTTCGCCCTCAAGAGATCCGCGCGGCGATGATCCGCGCGCACTCCACCGACCCGGTGGACGAGGTGTCCACCTCCAGGTCGTAGACCACGCCCCGGTGGACCGCCTCGGCCTGAGCGGCGGCCATCCCGCCGACCCGGTCGCCGCGCGCCGCCTCCCGGCCCGCGGCGACCCCGGCGTCACACCGCACGCCGACCCACAGCACCGGCAGCTCGCCGAGGGCCCGGCGCCAGCGCTCCTGCGAGTCCGGCCCGCCGAGGAAGACCTCGTCGACGATGACCCGGGCCCCCGCCCGCGCCATCGCGACGACCCCCGTGATCCAGGCCTCTTCCAACGTCCTGAACTCCGGCCCGACGACGATGTCGCCGTCCGGGGCGAACTCGATCCCGGCATCGGACTCCGTCATGGCCACGGGCATCGCCTCGATCAGCGTGTCGACCCCGAGGGTCAGCCACGGATCCGGCAGGACGACTTGCAGACTCCGCGCGATCCCGGACTTGCCGGAACTGGAACCACCATTGAGAACGATCACCTGGGTCACCATCGCCCCAGGCTATGGTCAGCTCTGTGCGGCGTCATCGCCCGCCTGCCCGGCACCCGCCTGCCCGGCACCCGCCTGCTCGTCACCCTCAGCGGCGGCCGCCTTCTCGCGCATCTTGCGCACCAGCTCCGCCTTCTGGTCGGCCGCACCCTGGCGGTCGAGGTTGCGGTGCGGACCGTTGTTCTGCCGTTCGGCACGGGACAGCCTCTTGCGCTGGCCGCCGCCCTGGCCGATGGGGTTGTTGATGTTCTTGCTCACGGTCATGGTGTCTCCCGGTAATGATGTGAAGTGATCTACGAAGGCCCTTGAAAACAGAAAAGCCCCGCACCATAAGGTGCGGGGCTTTCCCGGAAAAATTGTTCGGCGGCGTCCTACTCTCCCACAGGGTCCCCCCTGCAGTACCATCGGCGCTGAAAGGCTTAGCTTCCGGGTTCGAAATGTAACCGGGCGTTTCCCTAACGCTATGACCACCGAAACACTATGAAGTTAACCAAACCGGATATGGGCACGGTTCGTTACTTCAGAACTACACAGTGGACGCGAGCAACTGAGGACAAGCCCTCGGCCTATTAGTACCAGTCAGCTCCACCCGTTACCGGGCTTCCACATCTGGCCTATCAACCCAGTCGTCTACTGGGAGCCTTACCCTCTCAAGGAGGTGGGAATACTCATCTTGAAGCAGGCTTCCCGCTTAGATGCTTTCAGCGGTTATCCCTCCCGAACGTAGCCAACCAGCCATGCCCTTGGCAGGACAACTGGCACACCAGAGGTTCGTCCGTCCCGGTCCTCTCGTACTAGGGACAGCCCTTCTCAATATTCCTACGCGCACAGCGGATAGGGACCGAACTGTCTCACGACGTTCTAAACCCAGCTCGCGTACCGCTTTAATGGGCGAACAGCCCAACCCTTGGGACCGACTCCAGCCCCAGGATGCGACGAGCCGACATCGAGGTGCCAAACCATCCCGTCGATATGGACTCTTGGGGAAGATCAGCCTGTTATCCCCGGGGTACCTTTTATCCGTTGAGCGACAGCGCTTCCACAAGCCACTGCCGGATCACTAGTCCCGACTTTCGTCCCTGCTCGACCCGTCGGTCTCACAGTCAAGCTCCCTTGTGCACTTACACTCAACACCTGATTGCCAACCAGGCTGAGGGAACCTTTGGGCGCCTCCGTTACTCTTTAGGAGGCAACCGCCCCAGTTAAACTACCCATCAGACACTGTCCCTGATCCGGATCACGGACCGAGGTTAGACATCCAGCACGACCAGAGTGGTATTTCAACGGCGACTCCACAACCACTGGCGTGGCTGCTTCAAAGTCTCCCACCTATCCTACACAAGCCGAACCGAACACCAATATCAAACTATAGTAAAGGTCCCGGGGTCTTTCCGTCCTGCTGCGCGAAACGAGCATCTTTACTCGTAGTGCAATTTCACCGGGCCTATGGTTGAGACAGTCGAGAAGTCGTTACGCCATTCGTGCAGGTCGGAACTTACCCGACAAGGAATTTCGCTACCTTAGGATGGTTATAGTTACCACCGCCGTTTACTGGCGCTTAAGTTCTCAGCTTCGCCACACCGAAATGTGACTAACCGGTCCCCTTAACGTTCCAGCACCGGGCAGGCGTCAGTCCGTATACATCGCCTTACGGCTTCGCACGGACCTGTGTTTTTAGTAAACAGTCGCTTCTCGCTGGTCTCTGCGGCCACCCCCAGCTCACGGAGTAAATCCGATCACCAGTGATGGCCCCCCTTCTCCCGAAGTTACGGGGGCATTTTGCCGAGTTCCTTAACCATAGTTCACCCGAACGCCTCGGTATTCTCTACCTGACTACCTGAGTCGGTTTAGGGTACGGGCCGCCATGAAACTCGCTAGAGGCTTTTCTCGACAGCATAGGATCATCCACTTCACCACAATCGGCTCGGCATCAGGTCTCAGCCTTAATGTGTGACGGATTTGCCTATCACACGGCCTACACCCTTACCCCGGGACTACCACCGCCCGGGCTGGACTACCTTCCTGCGTCACCCCATCGCTTACCTACTACCACCTTGGATCAGCGGCTCCACCACTTTCCTTTCCCCGAAGGGTCCGGAACGGCTTCACGGCCTTAGCATTAATGGATTCGATATTGGGCGTTTCAAAGCGGGTACCGGAATATCAACCGGTTGTCCATCGACTACGCCTGTCGGCCTCGCCTTAGGTCCCGACTTACCCTGGGCAGATCAGCTTGACCCAGGAACCCTTAGTCAATCGGCGCACACGTTTCTCACGTGTGTATCGCTACTCATGCCTGCATTCTCACTCGTGAACCGTCCACAACTAGCTTCCGCTGCTGCTTCACCCGGCACACGACGCTCCCCTACCCATCACAGCGGGCGTTGGCCCTATTGCTGCAATGACACGACTTCGGCGGTACGCTTGAGCCCCGCTACATTGTCGGCGCGGAATCACTTGACCAGTGAGCTATTACGCACTCTTTCAAGGGTGGCTGCTTCTAAGCCAACCTCCTGGTTGTCTCTGCGACTCCACATCCTTTCCCACTTAGCGTACGCTTAGGGGCCTTAGTCGATGCTCTGGGCTGTTTCCCTCTCGACCATGGAGCTTATCCCCCACAGTCTCACTGCCACGCTCTCACTTACCGGCATTCGGAGTTTGGCTAAGGTCAGTAACCCGGTAGGGCCCATCGCCTATCCAGTGCTCTACCTCCGGCAAGAAACACGTGACGCTGCACCTAAATGCATTTCGGGGAGAACCAGCTATCACGGAGTTTGATTGGCCTTTCACCCCTAACCACAGGTCATCCCCCAGGTTTTCAACCCTGGTGGGTTCGGTCCTCCACGAAGTCTTACCTCCGCTTCAACCTGCCCATGGCTAGATCACTCCGCTTCGGGTCTAGAGCGTGCAACTCAATCGCCCTATTCGGACTCGCTTTCGCTACGGCTTCCCCACACGGGTTAACCTCGCTACACACCGCTAACTCGCAGGCTCATTCTTCAAAAGGCACGCAGTCACGACCCATTGAGTAAACTCAATGAGCGACGCTCCCACGGCTTGTAGGCACACGGTTTCAGGTACTATTTCACTCCGCTCCCGCGGTACTTTTCACCATTCCCTCACGGTACTATCCGCTATCGGTCACCAGGGAATATTTAGGCTTAGCGGGTGGTCCCGCCAGATTCACACGGGATTTCTCGGGCCCCGTGCTACTTGGGAGATTCTTAAGCAAGCCGCTGATGTTTCGTCTACGGGGGTCTTACCCTCTACGCCGGACCTTTCGCATGTCCTTCGACTACATCAACGGTTTCTGACTCGCCGACCGGCCGGCAGACCGATCAAAAGAATTCCCACAACCCCGCATGCGCAACCCCTGCCGGGTATCACACGCATACGGTTTGGCCTGATCCGGTTTCGCTCGCCACTACTCCCGGAATCACGGTTGTTTTCTCTTCCTGCGGGTACTGAGATGTTTCACTTCCCCGCGTTCCCTCCACACTGCCTATGTGTTCAGCAGTGGGTGACAGCCCATGACGACTGCCGGGTTTCCCCATTCGGACACCCCCGGATCAAAGCTCAGTTGGCAGCTCCCCGGGGCCTATCGCGGCCTCTCACGTCCTTCATCGGTTCCTGGTGCCAAGGCATCCACCGTGCGCCCTTAAAAACTTGGCCTACAGATGCTCGCGTCCACTGTGTAGTTCTCAAGCAACGACCAGCCACCCATCACCCCACCAGACAAGCTGGCGAGTTCACTGGGGCCGGCATCGCGAAGATACAACCAATCGGCCGTACCCTCAGATACTCAACAACGTGCCAGGCACGATTCCCTCAGCTATCCATGCTTTCCACGCCGAAGCAGTACTTGCAGGATGCTTTGAAAACCGTGCCAAATAATCAACGTTCCACCCATGAGCAACCGTGCGAGTCATTCGCTCGCAGTCGGCTATATGCTCCTTAGAAAGGAGGTGATCCAGCCGCACCTTCCGGTACGGCTACCTTGTTACGACTTCGTCCCAATCGCCAGTCCCACCTTCGACAGCTCCCTCCCTTACGGGTTGGGCCACCGGCTTCGGGTGTTACCGACTTTCGTGACGTGACGGGCGGTGTGTACAAGGCCCGGGAACGTATTCACCGCAGCAATGCTGATCTGCGATTACTAGCAACTCCGACTTCATGGGGTCGAGTTGCAGACCCCAATCCGAACTGAGACCGGCTTTTTGAGATTCGCTCCGCCTCGCGGCATCGCAGCTCATTGTACCGGCCATTGTAGCACGTGTGCAGCCCAAGACATAAGGGGCATGATGACTTGACGTCGTCCCCACCTTCCTCCGAGTTGACCCCGGCAGTCTCCTGTGAGTCCCCATCACCCCGAAGGGCATGCTGGCAACACAGAACAAGGGTTGCGCTCGTTGCGGGACTTAACCCAACATCTCACGACACGAGCTGACGACAGCCATGCACCACCTGTATACCGACCACAAGGGGGCGACCATCTCTGGCCGTTTCCGGTATATGTCAAGCCTTGGTAAGGTTCTTCGCGTTGCGTCGAATTAAGCCACATGCTCCGCTGCTTGTGCGGGCCCCCGTCAATTCCTTTGAGTTTTAGCCTTGCGGCCGTACTCCCCAGGCGGGGAACTTAATGCGTTAGCTGCGGCACCGACGACGTGGAATGTCGCCAACACCTAGTTCCCAACGTTTACGGCGTGGACTACCAGGGTATCTAATCCTGTTCGCTCCCCACGCTTTCGCTCCTCAGCGTCAGTAATGGCCCAGAGATCCGCCTTCGCCACCGGTGTTCCTCCTGATATCTGCGCATTTCACCGCTACACCAGGAATTCCGATCTCCCCTACCACACTCTAGCCTGCCCGTATCGAATGCAGACCCGGGGTTAAGCCCCGGGCTTTCACATCCGACGCGACAAGCCGCCTACGAGCTCTTTACGCCCAATAATTCCGGACAACGCTTGCGCCCTACGTATTACCGCGGCTGCTGGCACGTAGTTAGCCGGCGCTTCTTCTGCAGGTACCGTCACTTTCGCTTCTTCCCTGCTGAAAGAGGTTTACAACCCGAAGGCCGTCATCCCTCACGCGGCGTCGCTGCATCAGGCTTTCGCCCATTGTGCAATATTCCCCACTGCTGCCTCCCGTAGGAGTCTGGGCCGTGTCTCAGTCCCAGTGTGGCCGGTCGCCCTCTCAGGCCGGCTACCCGTCGTCGCCTTGGTAGGCCATTACCCCACCAACAAGCTGATAGGCCGCGGGCTCATCCTTCACCGCCGGAGCTTTTAACCCCCGCCCATGCAGGCAGGAGTGTTATCCGGTATTAGACCCCGTTTCCAGGGCTTGTCCCAGAGTGAAGGGCAGATTGCCCACGTGTTACTCACCCGTTCGCCACTAATCCACCCCGAAGGGCTTCATCGTTCGACTTGCATGTGTTAAGCACGCCGCCAGCGTTCGTCCTGAGCCAGGATCAAACTCTCCGTGAATGTTTACCCGTAATCGGGTGCCCACTCGCGTTGAGCGGGACAGTCATGCCGGAATATGGCCGACCGTCCACTGCGTCCTCGCTGTTGTGGTTGCCTGCAAGCACCCGAAGGCCTCACAGGTCTTTTTCAAAGGAACCTCATCCACCGAAGTGGACGGGGTATCAACTTCTGGCGTTGATTTTTGGCACGCTGTTGAGTTCTCAAGGAACGGACGCTTCCTTTGTACTCACCCTCTCGGGCTTTCCTCCGGGCTTCGTTCTTCGTTTCCGACTCTATCAGACTCTTTCGTGTCCGATTCCCGGTCGAAGCGGGTTTCACTTTCCAGGTATTCGCTTTCGCGTTTCCCTTTCCGGCGATTCCGACTCTATCAGAAGTTTCCCACCGGTTTTTCCGGCGTTCACATCCTGAAAAGGAGTTGGCTGTGCCCCGCGATGAGGAATTGAATTCCTTGAGGGGGGCGAGAAAGACTTTAAACCATCGCTGCCGAACTTGTCCAGTTCGAGGCAACCGTTCGAATCTACCTCCCCACAGCCACCGTGTCAACGGTGTTTGCGGGACAGACGAGGAGACTAGCAGCTCGGCGGCCCCCTCCGCACATCAGGCCGCGGTCGGGAGCGTCGCGCTCTGGTCGGCCGCTTCGACGTCGCCGACCTCGCCCGCGCGGGCGGCGCGGCCGCCGAGGACGTACACGTACGTCAGGAACAGGGCCTCCACCACGACGCCGATGCCGATGCGGGCCCAGGTGGGCAGGCCGGAGGGGGTGACGAAGCCTTCCAGCGTGCCCGCGACGAACAGGACCGCCGCCAGGCCGATCGCCATGCCGAGGGCCGCGCGGCCCTGTTCGGCGAGGGCTTCGCGGCGGGTGCGGGGGCCCGGGTCGATGACCGTCCAGCCGAGGCGCAGGCCCGTACCGGCGGCGACGAACACCGCCGTCAGTTCGAGCAGGCCGTGCGGGAGGATCAGGCCGATGAAGACGTCGAGACGGCCGGCCGAGGACATCAGGCCGATGCCGACCCCGAGGTTCAGCATGTTCTGGAAGAGGATCCACAGCACCGGGATGCCGAGGAAGGCGCCGAAGACCAGGCAGATCGCGACGGCCTGCGCGTTGTTCGTCCAGACCTGGGCGGCGAACGAGGCCGCCGGGTGGCTGGAGTAGTACGTCTCGTACTGCCCGCCGGGGCGGGTCATCTCGCGCAGGTGCTCCGGCGCCCCGATCGAGGCCTGGACCTCGGGGTGGACGGCTATCCACCAGCCGATGAGCGCGGCCAGGGCCGTCGACAGCACCGCGGTGGGTATCCACCAGTGGCGGCTGCGGTAGACCGCGGCGGGGAATCCGGCGGTGAAGAAGCGGGCGGCGTCGCGCCAGCCGGCCCGGCGGGCGCCGGTCACCGTCGCGCGGGCGCGGGCGACCAGCTGGGTCAGCCGGCCGATCAGCGCCGGGTCGGGCGCGCTCGACTGGACCAGGGAGAGGTGGGTCGAGGTGCGCTGGTAGAGCGCGACGAGTTCGTCGGCCTCGGCTCCGGTGAGGCGGCGGCCGCGGCGCAGGAGCACGTCCAGGCGGTCCCATTCCGCGCGGTGCGCGGCCACGAACACATCGAGATCCATCCGGTTACCGCTCCCCTGCCCCAGGTTCCCTGCTCCTACTGTGGTCAGCTTGGCAGACTTGATGAACAAGGGGCGGGGCAGGTCACGTGAAGGGTGTGCGTCGGTGAGCGATCTTGTGACGGGGGACGCGGTCGTCCTGGGGCTGAGACCTGCGAGGGTGCCGAGCCGGGGGCTGGCGTTCGTCCTCGACCTGGTCGTGTACTTCACCGGCTATCAATTGATCAACATCGGTCTGATCTTCGCCGTCGCCTCCCTGGACACGGCGGCCACGGCCGCGGTCCTGGTGGGGGCCTTCCTGCTGTTCATGATCGGTGTGCCGATCGCGGTGGAGACGCTGAGCCACGGGCGTTCGCTCGGGAAGCTCGCGTGCGGTCTGCGCGTGGTGCGCGACGACGGCGGTCCGATCCGCTTCCGGCACGCGCTGGTGCGCGGCGCGATGGGCGCGGTGGAACTGCTGGGCACCTCCGGGATCGTGGCGTGCATCGCCTCGCTGGTGTCGGAGCGGGGGCGGCGGCTCGGGGACGTCTTCGCGGGGACGCTGGTGGTGCGCGAGCGGGTGCCGGGGGCGCGGTTGCAGCCGGTGCCGCCCCCGCCGCCGGGGCTGGCCGGGCGGTTCACCGGGCTGGACCTGTCGGGCGTACCGGACGGGCTGTGGCTGGCGATCCGCCAGTACCTGACCCGGATGGGGCAGCTGGACCCGCAGGTGGGCGCGGGGATGGCGGTGCGGCTGGCCGACGATCTGGTGGCGCGTACGGGGACGCCCCCGCCGCCGGGGGTGCCCGCGGCGGCGTACCTGGCGGCCGTGGTGCACGAGCGGCAGTCGCGCGATGCGGCGCGGGCCTTCGGGGCCGGGCCGGCGCCGTACGCCGCGCCCGCGCCGTACGCCGCTCCGGCGGCCGCGCCGCAGCAGTACGGCGGTTACGTACCCCCGCTGCCAGCGGCAGCCGTGCCGCCTGCGGCTCCGGTGGCTCCTGTGGCTCCTGTGGCTCCTGTGGCTGTGGAGAAGCCGCGGGGCGGCGGGTTCGCGCCGCCCGGGTAGCGAGGCACCGGACACCCCCTGGGGGTCAGTTCCCGTCCGGGAAGTCCGGGAAGTCCGGGAAGTCCGGGAAGGTGGAGGGCGGGGTCTCCAGGTGTTCCAGTTCGATGCCGGGGGCCGAGAGGACCACGTCGCCCGCGAGGTGGACCGTGTGCACCTCGCCCGTGTCGAGGGCGCTGATCCGGTAGGTGTCCACCAGCAGCGGGCCGCTGTCGGTGGCGTGTTCCGCGCGCTCGGTGAGCTGCCAGGCCTGGTCGACGGTGCGGGGCGCGAGCACCGGGTCGGTGAGCGCCACCAGGCGGATCCGGGTCGCGGGGCCGCCCGGCGCGAGGCGCAGCAGGCGGGCCGTGGAGACGAGGAAGGCCGGCGAGGTGCCGGTGAAGCCCGACGCGCGGACGTTGCCCTCGGTGGCCTCGCTGCCGGTGGGGTCGGTACGGACCCACGTGACCCCGTCGATCGCGGCGCCGCGGACCTGCCAGCTCGACGCGTTCAGCTCCATCCGGATCGGGCGGCCCAGCTCGTCGACGGCCAGGTCGACGGAGCCCCGGTGGGCGCCGTCGGGGGTGGTGAGCTGGGCGACGTACCGCCAGCCGGAGGGGCCCGGCGCGCAGTGGAAGTGCTCCTCGCCGAGCGGGGTGTGGTCGTGCGTGTCGTGGAGCGAGTAGCGGCCGCGCGGCATGGCTCGCCTTTCGGGAGGAGGAGTACGGCGTCGTCGGATACGGGGCAGGCCCCCGGCATGGCTGCCGGGGGCCTGCTGACGTGCGGTGCTGGTGCTGCCGCTGATCCGGTCGGATCAGTAGCGGTAGTGGTCCGGCTTGAACGGGCCCTCGACCGGGACGCCGATGTACGAGGCCTGCTCCGGGCGCAGGGTGGTCAGCCGGACGCCGAGGGCGTCGAGGTGCAGGCGCGCGACCTTCTCGTCCAGGTGCTTCGGAAGGACGTAGACGTCGGTCGGGTACTCGGACTGCTTCGTGAACAGCTCGATCTGGGCCAGGGTCTGGTCCGCGAAGGAGTTGGACATGACGAAGGACGGGTGACCGGTCGCGTTGCCGAGGTTCAGCAGACGGCCCTCGGAGAGGACGATCAGGACCTTGCCGTCGGGGAACTTCCAGGTGTGGACCTGCGGCTTGACCTCGTCCTTGACGATGCCGTCGATCTTCGCGAGACCGGCCATGTCGATCTCGTTGTCGAAGTGGCCGATGTTGCCCACGATGGCCTGGTGCTTCATCTTGGCCATGTCGGCGGCCATGATGATGTCCTTGTTGCCGGTCGTGGTGATGAAGATGTCTGCGGTCTCGACGACGTCTTCGAGGCGGGCCACCTGGTAGCCGTCCATGGCCGCCTGGAGGGCGCAGATCGGGTCGATCTCGGTGACGATGACGCGCGCGCCCTGGCCGCGGAGGGACTCGGCGCAGCCCTTGCCGACGTCGCCGTAGCCGAAGACGACCGCGACCTTGCCGCCGATGAGGACGTCGGTGGCGCGGTTGATGCCGTCGATGAGGGAGTGGCGGCAGCCGTACTTGTTGTCGAACTTCGACTTGGTGACGGCGTCGTTCACATTGATCGCCGGGAAGAGCAGGGTGCCTTCCTGCATCATTTCGTACAGGCGGTGGACACCGGTGGTGGTCTCCTCGGTGACGCCGCGGATCTCGGACGCGAGCTGCGTCCACTTCTGCGGGGCCTCGCCGAGGGTGCGGTTCAGCAGCGTGAGGATGTGGGCGTACTCCTCGGAGTCCGCCGTCGACGGGTCCGGGGCCGCGCCGGCCTTCTCGAACTCGACGCCCTTGTGGACGAGGAGGGTGGCGTCACCACCGTCGTCGAGGATCATGTTCGGGCCGCCGGTGGGGGTGTTCGGCCAGGTCAGCGCCTGCTCCGTGCACCACCAGTACTCCTCCAGGGTCTCGCCCTTCCAGGCGAAGACGGGGACGCCGGCCGGGGCCTCGGGGGTACCGGTCGGGCCGACGGCGATGGCGGCGGCCGCGTGGTCCTGGGTGGAGAAGATGTTGCAGGAGGCCCAGCGGACGTCGGCGCCGAGCGCGACGAGGGTCTCGATGAGCACGGCGGTCTGGACCGTCATGTGCAGGGAGCCGGTGACGCGGGCGCCCGCGAGCGGCTGGGCCGCCGCGTACTCGGCGCGGATCGACATCAGACCGGGCATCTCGTGCTCGGCGAGGGTGATCTCCTTGCGGCCGAAGGCGGCGAGGGAGAGGTCGGCGACCTTGAAGTCGGTCAAGTCGGCAGTCATGCGTGCTGCTCCTCGTGGTTTCGAGAGGTGGGTACGGCTGAGCCGTGCACCGGCGGAACGGCGCACCGAGCACAGTCCGTCGGAGGCCCTCTCTCCCCACGGCCGGTCGCGAAGACCGCCCGACCGCCATCAGCGGCGACGCCTGACACTGATGACGAATCTACACCGATCGGCCGAGCGCGCCCCAGTGGGCCGCGGATCCTGTCGTGTCCGAGTTCAGGCCTTCCGAAGGGGAGTTTTGGGGCCTTTTGGACTTTTGATGCGCCCCTTACCTGGGGGAGGATGCCGGTGGATCGGAACATACGCGCGGTCCATGGCGTGAGGAGATATCAGTGACCAGTCCGGCAGGCCCTTCGGACACAGGCCCTTCAGACGGCGGGGGCGCGAGCGGGAACAAGCGCCTGAAGCTGCTCGCCGTGACCGCGTGCCCCACGGGGATCGCGCACACCTACATGGCGGCGGAGAAGCTCCAGCAGGCGGCCGAGCGCCTCGGCATCGACATGAAGGTGGAGACGCAGGGCTCCATCGGCGCCGAGAACGTGCTCACTGACAACGATGTCAGGGAGGCGGACGGGATCATCATCGCCGCCGACAAGGAAGTGGACCGCGAGCGCTTCGCGGGCAAGCGGGTGCTGTCCACCGGTGTCGCGGACGGCATCCACAAGCCGGAGGAACTGATCGAGCGCGCCCAGAGCGCGCCGGTGCAGCAGGGCACGGCGGCCGCGGCCGGTTCGGGCGGGAGCGGCGGCAAGGAGCGCAGCCTCGCGTACAAGGCGCTGATGAACGGCGTCTCGTACATGATCCCCTTCGTGGTGGTCGGCGGTCTGCTGATCGCCATCGCGCTGGCCCTGGGCGGTCACGCCACCGAGACCGGCTACGCGGTCACCCCGGGCACCTTCTGGGACCACATCTTCCAGATCGGCGTCCTCGGCTTCACCCTGATGATCCCGATCCTGTCCGGGTACATCGCCTATGCGATCGGTGACCGGCCCGCGCTGGTGCCGGGCATGATCGGCGGCTTCATCGCGAACACCGGGTCGCTCTACGACTCCAAGGCGGGCGCGGGCTTCATCGGCGCCATCGTGACGGGCTTCCTCGCCGGTTTCCTGGTCCTGTGGATCAAGAAGGTCAAGGTTCCCAAGGTCGTCCAGCCGATCATGCCGATCATCGTGATCCCGATCATCGCGACGACGGCGCTCGGCCTGTTCTTCATCTACGTCATCGGCAAGCCCATCTCCTGGGTGTTCGAGAACCTGACCAGCTGGCTGTCCGGGATGACCGGCACCAGCGCGATCCTGCTCGGCGCGCTGCTCGGCCTGATGATCGCCTTCGACATGGGCGGTCCCGTCAACAAGACGGCCTTCCTCTTCGGTACGGGCCTCATCGCGTCCGGCAACTACGCGGTCATGGGCATGTGCGCGGCGGCCATCCCGGTCATGCCGCTCGGCCAGGGCCTGGCCACGGTGCTGCGCCGCAAGCTGTACTCCGACCAGGAGCGCGACACCGGTATGGCGGCCCTGTTCATGGGCATGTTCGGCATTTCGGAGGGCGCGATCCCCTTCGCGGCGGCGCGCCCGGCCGTCGTCATCCCCGCGAACATGCTCGGCGGCGCGGTCGCCGGTGCGATCGCGGGTGTCGCGGGGGTCGGCGACCACGTGCCGCACGGCGGGCCCGTCGTCGCCGCGCTCGGCGCGATCAGTGGCTGGGCCTGGTTCCTGATCGCCATCGCGGCGGGCACGGTGGTCACGGCGCTCACCACGAACGCGCTGATCGAGCTGAAGGAGCGCAAGCGGGGCGGCGGGGCGGTGGTGGCCGGTTCCGGCGGGGGTGCGGTCGTGCCGGAGGCGGTGCCGGTGCTGGTGGGTGCGGGTGCGGGTGCGGGTGCCGGGACGGCTGTACGGGCCTCCCAGGCGGCCCCGGCGGCCGGGTCGGCCGTCGTCGCGGCGGGCGCGGAGCCCGAGGTGCTCTCCGGCTACCTGACCGAGCAGACCGTGAAGACCGAGCTGGCCGCGGACGGCAAGGAGGCCGCGATCCGCGAGATGGCGGCGATGCTCGCGACCACCGGCAATGTCCGGGACACGGAGGAGCTGGTGCGGGTCGCGCTGGCCCGCGAGGCGCAGGGCACCACCGGGCTCGGCGAGTCGATCGCCATTCCGCACGCCAAGACGGATGCGGTGAGCCGGCCCACCGTCGGCTTCGCCCGGTCCGCCGAGGGCATCGAGTGGGGCGCCCTCGACGGTACGAAGGCCCGGCTGGTCTTCATGATCTCCGTGCCGGAGGCTGCGGCGGGCGACGAGCACCTGCGGATCCTGGCGCTGCTGTCGCGCAAGCTGATGGACTCCGGCTTCCGGGACCGGCTCCAGTCGGCGCCCGACGAGGCGGCCATCCTGAACGTCCTGCGCGAGATCCGGTAGCCGCGCCTCGCCCTCAAACGCCGGGCGGGCTGGAGGTGCGGGCCCCGGCCCAGCCCCGGGTGAAGCCATACGCGCGCAAGCGCAGCCCCTGCAGGGCAAACCCAGCCCGCCCGGCGATTGAGGGCCCGCCGGAGGCAACACCAGCCACCCGACGACGGAGGGCAGGGGCCGGAGCGCAGCCACGCGGGCCTCTATGCCTCCGGCGGGCCCTCAAACGCCGGGCAGGCTGAAGGTGCGGGCCCCGCCCGGAAAGACTAGAAGTGCTGGCCCGGCCCGGGCGGGCTGGGTGTGCGCCCCGGCCCGGGAGGGTGGATGTGCGGCCCCGGCCCGGGCGGGTGGATGTGCGGCCCCCGGCCCGGGAGGGCTCGGGGTGCGTCAGGCCGAGGGGGTGCCTTGGGCCGCGGCTTCGGGGTGGTAGATGTCCGGCTCCAGGTAGATCACGCGGGCGATCGGGACCGCCTCGCGGATGCGGGCCTCGGCCGCGTTGATCGCGTTCGCGACCTCCGTGGCGGTGTCGTCGTGCTGGACGGCGATCTTGGCCGCGACCAGGAGTTCCTCCGGGCCGAGGTGGAGCGTGCGCATGTGGATGACGCGGGTGACGGTGTCCCCGTCGACGAGCGCGGCCTTGATCGCCTCGACCTCGTCGGGGCCGGCGGACTCGCCCAGGAGCAGGGACTTGGTCTCGGCGGCCAGGATGATCGCGATGGCGATGAGCAGGACGCCGATGCACAGGGTGCCGATGCCGTCCCAGATCCCGTTGTCGGTGATCAGGGCGATGCCTACGCCGCCTAGGGCGAGGACGAGGCCGATCAGTGCGCCGAAGTCCTCCAGGAGGACGACGGGCAGTTCGGGGGCCTTGGCCCGCTTGATGAACTGGCTCCACGACAGCGAGCCGCGGATCTCGTTCGACTCCTTGATCGCGGTGCGGAAGGAGAACGACTCGGCGATGATCGCGAAGACCAGGACGCCGACCGGCCAGTACCACTGCTCGATGGGGTGCGGTTCCTTGATCTTCTCGACGCCCTCGTAGATGGCGAACATGCCACCGACGGTGAAGAGCACGATGGAGACGAGGAAGGCGTAGATGTACCGCTCGCGGCCGTAGCCGAAGGGGTGTTGCGGGGTCGCCTCGCGCTGGGCCTTCTTGCCGCCGAGGAGCAGCAGCCCCTGGTTGCCGGAGTCCGCCAGCGAGTGGACGCCTTCCGCGAGCATCGACGACGATCCGCTGAAGAACCAGGCCACGAACTTGGCTACAGCGATGGCGAGGTTGGCGGCGAGTGCCGCCACGATCGCCTTGGTACCGCCCGACGCACTCATGGTGTGGGGACATCCCTTCCTCGGTACGGCGGCCCTGGCCGGGGCGCCGTGCTACGGCCGCACATTGTTGCAGCCACCGCCACGGACGGTACGTCAGAGCACCACCGTGGCACGGAAGACCGTACCGGTTCCGGACAAGGTGGTCTTTTCGCCCGCCGGGACGAAGACCGATTCGCCCGGGGCCAGGGTCAGTTCACCCGCGCGCGGGGC
This sequence comes from Streptomyces sp. NBC_00536, assembly GCF_036346295.1. Taxonomy (NCBI): domain Bacteria; kingdom Bacillati; phylum Actinomycetota; class Actinomycetes; order Kitasatosporales; family Streptomycetaceae; genus Streptomyces; species Streptomyces sp. NBC_00536. The sequence goes on from NZ_CP107819.1 coordinate 3,258,605, forward strand.
GCCCGCGGTGCAGAGCAGGATCTGCGGGGCGGTGCCGGGGAGGGTGCGGGGGGCGCCGCCGGGGGCGAGGACGAAGCGGGAGAGCCGGAATTCGTCGATGGGGGTCGCGTAGACCTCTTCGCCGTCCCCGTCGTCCTCGGGGCGCAGCACGCCCGGGTCGCCCGGCTCGAAGCGGACGATCTTCAGCAGTTCGGGGACGTCCACGTGCTTGGGGGTGAGTCCGGCGCGCAGCACGTTGTCGGAGTTGGCGAGGAGTTCCACGCCGAGGCCGTCGAGGTAGGCGTGCGGGACTCCGGCGCCGAGGAACACGGCCTCGCCGGGCTGCAGCCGGAAGTGGTTGAGCAGCATGGCCGCGATCACGCCGGGGTCGCCGGGGAACTCGTGGACGAGCGCCGCGTACGGTGCGTACGGTCCCCCGAGCCGCTCGGCGGCGGCCGCGGCCTCGGTCACCGTACGGGCCATCTCGGCGCGGTCCGCGGTCAGGACGGCGGTGAGCACCTCGCGCAGCGCCGCCTCCTCCGGGTGGGCGCGCAGCAGGTCGACGTACGGCTTGAGGCTGTCCACTTCGAGGCCCGCGAGCAGGTCGGCGGCCTCGCGCGGCGGGCGGAACCCGCACAGCCCGTCGAAGGGGGTCAGCGCGCAGAGCATCTCGGGCTTGTGGTTGGCGTCCTTGTAGTTGCGGTGGCCCGCGTCGATCGGGACGCCCCGGCGCTCCTCGTCGGCGAAGCCCTCCTGCGCCTGCGCCAGGTCGGGGTGGACCTGGAGGGAGAGCGGGGCGCCGGCCGCGAGGAGCTTGAGCAGGAAGGGCAGCCGCGGGCCGAACCTGGCGACGGCGGCCGCGCCGAGTTCGCCCTCGGGGTCGGCGTCGATGACCTCGGACAGGGTCGTCCCGCCCGCCCCGCGGTCGAGCCGGGAGGGGGCGCCGGGGTGGGCGCCCATCCACATCTCGGCCTGCGGCTCGCCGGTGGGCGGGACGCCGAGCAGCGCCGGAATGGCGGTGGCCGAGCCCCAGGCGTAGGGGCGGATCGTGTTGGTGAGGCGGTCCATCGGTCTTCGTCTTCCTGAGAGGAGGGCGGGCACAGGTGCGTGCCCTCAGGTACGTCCCCTGGTGGCCAGCGCGAGGTAGGCGGTGGCGAAGTCCGTGACGGCGAGGAGTTCGGCGAGCTGTTCGAGGTCGCCGCCCTCCTCTGGTTCGATCTCGCTGATGGCCGTGTCGTGGCTGTGGGCGAGTTCGCGTGCGGCGGGCGCGGCGGTGAGTCCGCCGGTGGGCCGGTCACGCAGCAGGACGACCCGGGCGTGCAGAGCCTGTGGCTCCTCGACCCGGTCACGGAAGAAATCGTCGGGATCGGCGCCCGCGGCGAGGGCGCCCGCGAGCAGGGTGCCGTGGGCGGGCAGCGCCTCGGGCAGTTCGGCGGCGAGCGCGGGGCGGCCCGCCAGTTCGGCGAGGGTGGCGGCGAAGCGGCGGCCGGCCGGGCCCGCGGCGGCGCCCTCGCTCCAGATCAGGGCGAGGGAGTCGGCGAGTTCGGAGGCGAGGGTCTTGGCCGGGTTGCCGTAGGTCGCGATCGCGGGTCCGCAGCGTTCGGCGGTGCGGTCGAGGCGGTCGGCGACCAGCTGGAGGGTGGCGGGGGCGGCGGTGACCAGGCCGAGCTTGTCGAGGAGGACGAGCAGCGGGGTCAGCAGGGCCCACAGAGCGCCGGGTCCGGCGGCGGCGCTCTCGTCGTACTCCTGGTACGGGGCCTTGGCCATCGGTACGAAGAGCCCGTGCGCGCCGAGGACGGCCTCGCTGAGCGGGGACCGCTCGGGGGCCACGGCGACGATGGTGCAGCCGCGCCGGTAGGCCTGTTCGACGAGGGCTTCGAGGCCGGGCTCGGTGCCGTCGGTGGTGGTGAGGAGCAGCAGGTCCACGGGGCCGGCCCAGCCGGGCAGGGTCCAGCGCATGGCTCCGGCGGCGGGGGCCACGCCCGAGGGGTGCAGCCTGCTGACCGGGGCGACCGCGCCCGCGAGGGCGGCGATCAGGTCGGCGACGCCGGTGGCGGCGGTGCCGGGGCCCGCGATCATGACGGCCCGCGGCCGCCCGTCGGGGCGCAGGTCGTCCAGCCCGGCCTCGGCCGCGTGCCGGACCGCGGTGCGGACCCTGGCTCCGGCGTCGGCGGCACCGCGGAGCAGGCCGCTGCGGTCTGCGCGGGCCAGCTCCTCGGGTGCGTCGAGCAGCGAGTCGTCGAGCATGGCGGCCTCCGGTCGTCTGAGGGGCGTCTCGGGGCCAACGTAGCGCCCGGAGGGAACGTGGGGCCCGTATTGCCGATCACTTCGGACGGTCGGGCCGCGGCCCGGTGCTAGCCGGGGCGGCGGGCCTCGTCGACGAGGAGGACGGGGATGCCGTCGCGCACGGGGTACGCGAGGCCGCAGTCCTGGCCGGTGCAGATCAGCTCGGGAGCGTCCGCGTCGGCCGACTGGTCACGCAGCGGTGCGTGGCAGGCGGGGCAGGCGAGGATCTCCAGCAGGCCGGCTTCGAGCGGCATGGGGCGGTTCCCTTCGGGGATGCGGATGGGCCTGGTCAGCGTACCGCCGAGTCCCATGCGGTGCGGGGCGGAGGTGCCCGGTGCAGCGCCGTTGCCGGGGGCTCTGCCTCCGGACCCCCGCGCCTCAATCGCCAGCGGGGCTGAATCTGCCGCGCAGCGGCAAAGATTCAGCCCCGCCGGCGATGGCGTCAGGCGCGGACGAGCGCGAGCACCTCGTCGCGCACCTTGTGCAGGGTCGCGGTGTCGCGGGCCTCCACGTTCAGGCGCAGCAGCGGCTCGGTGTTGGAGGGCCGCAGGTTGAACCACCAGTCGGCGCCGGTGACGGTGAGCCCGTCCAGTTCGTCGGTGGCCACGCCGTCCTGGCCGGCGTACGCCGCCTTGACGGCCGCCATCCGGCCGGCCTGGTCGGCGACGGTGGAGTTGATCTCGCCGGAGCCCCGGTAGCGGTCGTAGGAGGCGACCAGCTCGGAGAGCGGGCCGTCCTGGCCGCCGAGGGCGGCGAGGACGTGGAGCGCGGCGAGCATGCCGGTGTCCGCGTTCCAGAAGTCCTTGAAGTAGTAGTGCGCCGAGTGCTCGCCGCCGAAGATGGCGCCGGACTTGGCCATCTCCTCCTTGATGAAGGAGTGGCCGACGCGGGTGCGGACGGGGGTGCCGCCGTGCTCGCGGACGACCTCGGGGACGGACCAGGAGGTGATCAGGTTGTGGATCACGACGCCGGTGCCGCCGTTGCGGGCCAGCTCGCGGGCCGCGACGAGGGCGGTGATCGCGGACGGGGAGACGCCCTCGCCGCGCTCGTCGACGACGAAGCAGCGGTCGGCGTCGCCGTCGAAGGCGAGGCCGAGGTCGGCGCCCTCGGCGAGGACGCGGGCCTGCAGGTCGACGATGTTCTTCGGGTCGAGGGGGTTGGCCTCGTGGTTCGGGAAGGTGCCGTCCAGTTCGAAGTACATCGGTACGACGTCCAGCGGCAGCCCGTCGAAGACGGTCGGGACGGTGTGGCCGCCCATGCCGTTGCCCGCGTCAACGACGACCTTCAGGGGGCGGATCGAGGTGAGGTCGACCAGGCCCTTGAGGTGCTCGGCGTATCCGGTGAGGGTGTCGCGCTCGGTGATGGTGCCGGCGGCGACGGGGGCGGTCTCGGGGGCGCCTTCTTCGGACCACCGCTCGACGAGTTCGCGGATCTGCGCGAGGCCGGTGTCCTGGCCCACGGGGGCGGCGCCCGCCCGGCACAGCTTGATGCCGTTGTACTGGGCGGGGTTGTGCGAGGCGGTGAACATGGCGCCGGGCAGGTCGAGCAGGCCGGAGGCGTAGTAGAGCTGGTCCGTGGAGCACAGGCCGATGAGGGTGACGTCGACCCCGCGGGCCGCGGCGCCGCGGGCGAAGGCGCCGGACAGGCCGGGCGAGGAGGGGCGCATGTCGTGGCCGATGACGATCGCCGTGGCGTTCGTGACCTCGACGAAGGCCGCGCCGAACAGCTCCGCCAAACGCTCGTCCCACTCGTCCGGGACGACGCCCCGGACGTCGTACGCCTTGACGATGTTCGAAAGATCAGCAGCCACTGCCTGCCCTCCTGAGGGTTCTGTGCGGGGCACCAAACCTACCCTGCACGCCGGGCATCTCTTCCGACGATCGGGTTACGGCCAGTGGTCGGGAGGGGAGCGGCGGGCCGGGAGGGAGGGCTCAGGACTCGGGCGAGCGCAGGACCCGCAGGTGGCCGCGCCGGGTGGGGCCGTTGGCCTGCCCGGGGGCCGCGGAAGGGTTCGCTCCGCTGCCGGGGCCGCCGCTCTGGGCGCCGCCGGAGCGCTCCGTGCGCTCGTACGGCCGGGCCGCCTCGCGGACGGCGTTGGCGAGGGCTTCGAGGTCGTCCCCGCTGGGCCGGGAGGGCGGGCCGCCGTCCGACAGGCGTACGACGTCCCAGCCGCGGGGCGCGGTGAGGCGCTCCGAGTGCTCGGCGCACAGGTCGTAGCAGTGGGGTTCCGCGTAGGTGGCGAGCGGGCCGAGGACTGCGGTCGAATCGGCGTAGACGTACGTCAGTGTCGCGACGGCAGGGCGGCCGCACGCGGTGCGAGAACAGCGACGTACAAGGCTCACGACGTTGGACGGTACCGCACTCTTGACCGGGCCGCGACGACTCCACCTCGGCCGGGTGCCGTGTCGTCATCCGAACCCGGGCGGGGGGCCGTTGCGAGCGGGCCCCCGGCGCGGCGGTGCGGGCTACCCTGCCAGGGTGATGGACATCCCCCTGACTCCGCCCGCTCCCCCTGCCGATGGAACTCCCCGGGAACCCCGGCCGCGACGGCGCGACCGGCACGGACGGGGGATGCGCGGACCGCTCGCTCCCCCGCAGGTGCCGCTGTCCGCGAGTCGCGCGGAGCTGTTCGGGGACCTCGTACGGGACTCGGTCGAGCGGCTGGAGCGGCGCTGGCCGCAGCTGGCGGACGTGGAGTTCATGGTGGGCGAGGTGCCCGCGCCGCCCGGCGGTCCGGACGGCGGCTGGAACGACGAGGCGGTCCCGCTGGGCGGGATGGTCTCCCCGGAGGGCGGGCGGGCCGCGCGGATCGTGGTGTACCGGCGGCCCGTGGAGATCCGGACGAAGTCGCGGGACGAGCGGGCGATGCTCGTGCACGAGATCGTGGTGGAGCAGGTCGCGGAGTTGCTCGGGCTCACGCCCGAGACGGTGGATCCGCGGTACGGACAGGAGTAGTCCGGACAGGGGTGGGGCGGGGTTGTTCTCCCGCTCAGTCGGTCAGGATCGAGAGGTCCTGGACGGCCTTGGGCACCGGGACCGTGCCGTGGTCGTCCGTGAAGGTCTGGACCGTGAACATCGGGATGCCCTCGTGCGGCAGGGACAGCGTGCGGGCCGCGTGGACCGGTCCGCCCGAGAGGGTTTCGACGGTCAGCGCGTACGAACCCTTGCCGCCCGCCGGGGCCGGGGGCTGCGGGACCAGCAGGGTGGTGCCCGCCTTGACGGTGAACTCCTTGGCGGCGGCCTCGCCGCCCTGGGTGCCCGGGGAGGCGGTGATCCGGACCTTCGCGTCGGCCGCGCCGGCGGGCACGGTCAGCGACACGGTGGTCGCGCCCGTATCGGTGCGGTTGTCGGCGACGGTGGCGCGGGCGCCGACCGGGCCGGAGGCGGCGATGAAGCCGAGTTCCTGCTTGGTGCCGGTGCCCCGGACCACCCGGAGCGCGGCCACCACGGGGGTGGCCTTGCGGCCGTCGGACGGGGTCAGGACGAGTGAACCGGCTTCGCCGCGGGTGACGTCCTTGAGGTCGACGCTCGCCGACATGCCGCCCTTGACGTGCAGCTGTTCGTTGCCCGCGGGGGTGATCGAGGCGCCGGGTCCGGCGAGGCGCAGCTTGAGGTCCGCGTCCTCCTCGCCGGGCGCGTAGGCGATCAGCCGTACGGAGGTGGCGTCGGCCGGGATCCCGGGCAGTACGAGGGAGCCCGCCGGGTCGGTCGAGGCGGGCAGCCAGTCGGCACCCACGCCCTCCTCCGCGACCTGGACCGAGGCGCCGACCCGGCCCGAGCGGGTCGTCACGTGGGCGGTGAGGTCGGCGAGCTGGGCGCCGGGCGCGATGGTGGACAGCAGCACGGGGACGCTGGACTTGGGGCCGATCTTGATGTTCTCGCCGCTGCCCGCTTCGGTCTTCAGGGCGCCGTCGGGGCCGAAGAGCTGGATGTCGACGACGGCGGGGGTGTCGTCCGCGTTGGTGAGGTGGACGTAGTCCTGGCGGCCCTTGGCGGTACTCGCGCCGGGGAACCAGAACTCGGTGCCGGGGGCGGTGCAGGCGACCCCGAGGAGGCCGCGCGCCTGGCCCACGGCGACCTGGGTGGTCTGCTGGGCGGTCCAGCCGGGGGCGAGGGCGCCGTCGGCGGTGCCGGTGAGCGCGGGGGCCTCGGCGCCGGTGGAGGAGGCGCCGACCGGGGTGCCGGGGGTCTTGGGTTCCAGGAGCGGCTTGGCGTCCTTGGTGGCGCCGGTGAGCCGGGCGCCGCCCTTGCTCGTTCCCGGCTTGCCCGGGGTGATCGTCGTGTAGGTGGTCTCGGCGATGTCGGAGGTGCTGGGCGCGGGGCAGACCAGGGTGGAGCGCTCGACGGGGAGCCGGGCCGCGGACTGCTGGCGGGCCTTGGCGTCGGCGGCGGCCGGGGCCGCGGGCGCGGTGAGGACGGCGACGCCGGTGACGGCGGCGAGGGCGGCGGTGACGGCCGCGAGGGTCAGGGGGGCGCGCTTCACTGCTGGGGGCTCCCGTCCGGGCGCTGGATGGGCTGTCCGTAGGCGTCGTACTGGGCGTACGGGTCGTACGGGTACGGCTGCTGGGGCTGCTGCGGCTGCTGCTGGGGGTATTGCTGCGCGTACGGGTCGTACGGCTGCTGCGACGGCTGCTGGGGGTAGCCGTACTGCGGGTCGGGCTGCTGCTCGTAGCCGGGGGCGTGGCCCTGGTCGGCGTACACCGGGTCCTGGTCTGCGTACGCCGGGTCCGGCTGGGCGTATGCGGCGTACTCGGTGTGCGGGTACTCCTGCTGGGCGGGGATCTGCGCGTACGGGTCGGCGACGGCCGCCTCGGCGGCGGTGGGACCGGCCGCGGGGGCGGCCTCCGCGCGCAGGCGGCGGGCGCGGCGGCCCTCGCCCGCTTCGGCCGGTCCGGGCTGGGCCGGTACGGCGCCCTCCTCGTCCGGCAGGTCGTCGTCCAGGCTGCGGCGGCGGCCCGGCAGGGCCATCACGAGGAGCAGGAGGGCGAGCGCGCCCTGGGTCCAGTGCCAGGCGGTGCGGGCGAGCGAGTCGGCGTGGACCAGGTCCAGGCGGCCGCCCGCGGCGGGGAGTTCGAAGCCCTGGGCCCAGCCGTCGACCGTCTTGCTCTTCAGCGGCTTGCCGTCGAGGGTGGCCCGCCAGCCGGGGGCGGTCCGGTCGGCGATGCGCAGGACGCGGCCCGCCTCGCCCGCCCCGATCTTGGTGTGGGCTTCGACGGGACCGGAGGCGACCGGGATGGGGGCCTCGCCCGCCTTGCCGGGGACGATCACCACACGGGCGACCTGGCGGTCGACCCGCCACAGGGCGTCGCCGTCGAGCTGGCTGAGGCGGCTGAGGCCCGGGGTGGCGTCGAGGACCCGGCGGATCTGCTGCGGGGCGCCGTCGCGCACCAGGACGTAGCGGATGGCGAAGCCGCCGAGCTGGGCGCTCTGGTCGGCGCCGGAGCCCGCGACCAGGCTGGAGACCACCTTGTCGAGGCGGGTGTCGCTGCCCGCCGTGGCGGCGAGTTCGGCGTCGCCGAGGCGGCCGCCGGAGCCGCGGACCAGGGTGTAGTGGACCTGGGCGGCCGAGCCGCCGCCGAGGACGAGGGTGCGGGCCTGGTCGCGGGTGCCGCTCTCCTCGGCGACGAAGGCGGGCACCTGGACGGGGTCGCGGCGTTCCAGCGGGCCGTCGGCTCCGCCGAGCATCCAGCCCGCGGCGAGGAGCAGCGGGCCCGCGGCGGCGGCGAGGGCGATGAGCGCGGCGAGCGGCTGGCGCCAGCCGAAGCTGCGGGCGGCGACGCGTTCCTTGGCTCCGTCGGCGCCGACGGCGGCGGCGGCGAGCAGGGCCAGGCCGTAGACGAGGGTGGCGGGACCGGCCCAGCCGGTGCGGTTGACCAGGACCGCGAGGAGCAGCGCGGCGAGCGCGACGGCCCAGGCGGTGACGACGGCGGAGCGGCGCTCCTCGCGCAGCAGGGCGGCCAGCGCGGCGACGACGATGCCGAGGAGGAGCAGTCCGGCGGTGGCTCGGGGGCCGCCGGGGCTGATGCCGAGGAGGTCGAGGGCGGAGGCCGCGCCGGAGCCGTGGGCCAGGCCCGCCTCGCGCAGGAGGGCGGCGGGGTGCGTGAACAGGCCCAGCGACCAGGGGGCGAGGACCAGCGGCGGGACGGCGAGGGTGGCGGCGAGCCGGGGGGCGTACGTCTTCCACGCGGCCCGGCGCACGGCCAGCGCGGCCAGCCCGAGGAGGGCGGCGAGCGGCCAGAGCACCGGGGTGAAGGCGATCGCCACGGTCAGCAGCAGGGTGTACGTCCACACCGCGCGCCAGCTGCCCTTGCCCCCGTCGGCGGCGCCCGGGCCCGCGAACCCGGAGGCGGTGACGGCGGAGCGGGCGATGAGCGGCAGCAGCACGGCGAGGACGGCGGTGCCGAGGCGGCCGGTGGCCAGCGCGCCGGTGACGGCGGGCAGGAAGGCGTAGGCGATGGCGGCCCAGGCGCGCAGCAGCCGGGAGCCGACCAGCGGCCGGGAGGCGAAGTAGGCGGTGAGTCCGGCGAGCGGGACGGAGCAGACGAGGAGCAGGGTCAGCGCGGCCTGGGTGGAGCCGAACAGCAGGGTGGCGAGCGCGCCGAGGACGGCGAGGTAGGGGGGTGCGCCCGCGGTGGAGCCGGTGCCGACGGGGTGCCAGTCGTCGGCGTAGCCGTGCCAGAGGGCGAGGGCGCCGTCGGGGGCGGGGAGCAGGGCGCCGCCCATCAGGGAGCCGCCGCCGAGGAGGCCGCGGCAGGCGACGAGGGAGGCGAGGAGCAGGAGGGCGAAGAGGACGGGCGCGGGCTTGCGGGCGATCCGCTTGAGGCGCGCGAACTGTTCGATCTCCAGGAAGTCGGCGTCGTCGCCGCCGGGGCCGGATTCGACGGCTCCGCCGTGCCTGCTGGCGCCGCCGGGTTCGCTGTCGCGGTCGGCGCCGAAGTACCCGGCGAGCTGTTCGACGTTGGCGCGCACGGTGGCGCCGGGCGGCGGGAAGAGCGGGCGCAGTTCCCTGGCCGGGACGGCGGGGCGGCCGCGGCGTCTGCGGGCGCCGAGGATCCGGCCGGGGCGCAGCAGGGTGCCGAGCAGTCCGGCGACCTCGTCGACGGCCTGGCCGGGGGCCTTGCCGATCAGGTAGGCGAGGGTGCGCAGGGCGGTGCCGAGGAGGATGCGGAGCAGGACGTACGGCAGGGACCGGCCGGAGGAGTTGACGAGGACGGTGTAGGTGGCGCCCGCCTTGTCGACGCGGTGGGGGCTGACGCTGGAGCGGCCGGCGCAGTCGACGGTGCGGCGTTCGCGGGCGGAGGCCTCGGCGTGGCGCAGTACGGCGTCGGGGGCGACGAGGACGGTGTGCCCGGCGCTCTGGACCCGCCAGCACAGGTCGACGTCGTCGCGCATCAGGGGCAGTCGGCGGTCGAAGCCGCCGAGGGCGTCGTAGACGTCGCGGCGCACCAGCATGCCCGCGGTGGACACGGAGAGCACCGGGCGGACCTGGTCGTGCTGGCCCTGGTCCTGCTCGCGGCGGTCCAGGCCGGTCCAGCGGCGGCCGCTGCGGGCGATGGTGACACCGGCTTCGAGCAGCTGCTTGGCGTCGTACCAGCCGCGCAGCTTGGGGCCGATGACGGCGGCTTCGGGGTTCTCCTCGGCGACCCGCAGGAGTTCGGCGAGGGCGTCGGGGGCGGGGGCGCAGTCGTCGTGGAGCAGCCAGAGCCACTGGACGGGTTCGCCGTGCGGCAGGTCGGGGAGGTCGTAGTTCTCGTCCTGCCAGGTGCGGCCGACGGGGTCCCAGCCGCTGGGGCGCTTGAGGTAGGGCAGGTCCTCGGGGGTGAGGACGCCCGCGGAGCGGGCGGCCTCGTCGACGGCCGCGCCGAATCCGGTGCGGCGGGCGAGGTGCAGGACCCGCTCGTCACCGAAGGCTTCGGCGAGCAGCCGCGCGGAGTCGTCGGAGCTGCCGTTGTCGGCGGCGACGTGGTTCTGGGCGGGGCGTTCCTGGCCGAGCAGTCCGGAGAGGGTCTGGGGCAGCCAGCGGGCACCGTCGTGGGCGACGACGACCGCGGTGACGACGTGCCGGGGGAACTCGGGGACGGCGGGGCCCTGGTGGGAGGCCGTCGAGTGGCTGTGCAGGGACATCGCGGTACGGGCCCTCCGGCCGGGGGTCCGGGGGTGGTGTGCCCTCGGAGGCTGCTGGACAGCGGCCCACACTAACGGCTGGGAACACGACGGTCCGCCTCCTGCGGGGAAGGTGCGGGAGGCGGACCGTTTGCTCTGTCGCCGATGTGGTGCGGGTGCGCATCACCCCGGTGCGGTGTGCCGGATCGGGTATGCCGGGACGTATCGCCGCAATCGGACTGCGGCCCTTCGGACTGCGGCCTTTCAGACTGCGGCCTTTCAGACTGCGGCCTTTTTCAGCCGGCGGCGTTCACGCTCGGACAGTCCGCCCCAGATTCCGAATCGCTCGTCGTTGGCGAGGGCGTACTCAAGGCATTCGGAGCGGACCTCACAGGCGAGGCAGACCTTCTTGGCCTCGCGGGTGGAGCCGCCCTTCTCGGGAAAGAAGGATTCGGGGTCGGTCTGGGCGCACAGTGCGCGCTCCTGCCAGCCGAGCTCCTCGTCCGCCTCCTCGACCAGCAGTTCCTGAAACAGCTCGGTCATGTGCGCCCCTCGCTCTGTCTTCGCGTCCCCGTGGTGTTGCCGTCACCGATCGCTACGGAACGACACGAGTGAAATTACAAGGAGGGGCTACTGCGCAGTCAAGCCGAGATCTGCTATTGGGCCCCTTATTCACTCTGCGGAACCAAGCGTATGCAGAAAGTGTTCATATCGCCAAAAATCGTGACACATGCCACACGTACGGACGGATGGTGACCAGTGGTGACCAGATGACGCCCCCAGCGGCCTACGTCCAAGATCGACGCGCCTCTTCCGGCCGGGGTTGCATTCCGGTCACGGAAGCGGCGCAGATCACGTGCGCGGGTGTGGTTGCACCGCCACATCCCCTGCCCGGGACTGCACAAACCTTTCTCCATGCAACTTAACCGGATGAGGTGAACTTTTCGACCAAACCAGACATTGGGTTGACAGTCGCCCCCACGAACCGGTCTCCTTGTTGCCATGTCAGCGCCCGCAGCCGCCACCCGGACCCCCATTCGTGGGTTCCTGTGCGCTGCCCAGGTTCGCTGTTGCTGTTGCAGCTGTTGATGCCCACGGAGCTCCGGCTCCCCCGAGCACCGGCTTCGCACCCCCAGCAACCGACCGCGCCACCGCGCCACTGACATCCGTCGAGGTACCTCCGCAATGAACGCGACGCACCCCCAGGCAGCCCCGAACGCCCCGCAGGTCATCGAGAGCGACCTCCAGATCGCGGGCGACATCCTCTCCGTCCAGCACCTCCTCCAGCCCCCGCGCGAGCACCCGGCCACCGTCGCCGAGTTCGCCGGGCTCGCCCGCTCCATCGCCGGGGACCGCTCGCAGTGGGAGCACCTCGTCGAGTACGACGCCACCTCGCGCTGGTACCACCGGCTGCGCACCGGCCCCGGCTACGAGGTGTGGCTGCTCAGCTGGGTCCCCGGCCAGGGCAGCGGCACCCACGACCACGGCCCGTCCTCCGGCGTGCTCACCGTCCTGGAGGGCGCGCTCACCGAGCACACCGCCCGCGGACCGCGCACCCTCGCCGCGGGCAGCCAGCGGGTCTTCGCCCCCGGCTACGCCCACGAGGTGGTCAACGACTCCCTCGACGGCGCGGTCAGCCTGCACGTGTACTTCCCCGGCCTGACCGAGATGCCGATGCACGACGCGCCTTCCTGCTCCCCGGCCCGCCAGACCCCCGTATCCGCCTGACAGTCCCACCCGTCACCCGACCACCGCCCCTCAAGGGCCAGCCTGCGGCTGACAGACTGTCTGCATGCGCATTGTTGTACTGGCCGGCGGCATCGGCGGCGCCCGTTTCCTCCGGGGACTCAAGTCGGCCGAGCCCGACGCGGACATCACGGTCATCGGCAACACCGGTGACGACATTCACCTGTTCGGGCTCAAGGTGTGCCCCGACTTGGACACGGTGATGTACACCCTCGGCGGTGGCATCAACGAGGACCAGGGCTGGGGCCGCACCGACGAATCCTTCAAGGTCAAGGAGGAACTCGCGGCCTATGGGGTCGGACCGGACTGGTTCGGCCTCGGCGACCGCGACTTCGCGACCCACATCGTGCGGACCCAGATGCTCGCCGCGGGCTACCCGCTGAGCGCCGTCACCGAGGCGCTGTGCGACCGCTGGCAGCCCGGGGTGCGGCTGCTGCCGATGTCCGACGACCGGGTCGAGACCCACGTCGCGGTCACCGACGCGGCCACCGGCGAGCGGAAGGTCATCCACTTCCAGGAGTACTGGGTCCGGCTGCGGGCCTCGGTGGACGCGGAGGCCGTCGTACCCGTGGGGGCCGAACAGGCCAAGCCCGCGCCCGGCGTCCTGGAGGCCATCGCGGCCGCCGACGTGATCGTCTTCCCGCCGTCCAACCCCGTCGTCTCCATCGGCACCATCCTCGCCGTCCCCGGGATCCGCGAGGCCGTGGCCGCCGCCGGGGCGCCCGTGGTCGGCCTCTCCCCCATCGTCGGGGGCGCTCCCGTGCGCGGCATGGCGGACAAGGTGCTGGCCGCCGTCGGCGTCGAGTCCACGGCCGCCGCGGTCGCCCTGCACTACGGCACCGGACTGCTGGACGGCTGGCTCGTCGACACCTCGGACGCGGACGCGACCGCCGAGGTCGAGGCCGCCGGGATCACCTGCCGCGCGGTGCCGCTGATGATGACCGACCTCGCCGCCACCACCGCGATGGCCCGGGCCGCGCTGGACCTGGCCGAGGCCTCCCGGTGAGCTCGTACGTCCCTGCTGACCTCCCGTCGTACGTCCCTGCGGACCTCCCCTCGTACGAGGTACGGGCGGTGGCCGGACTCCCGGAGGTCCGGCCCGGTGACGACCTGGCGGGGCTGATCGCGGGCGCCGCGCCGGACCTGCGCGACGGGGACGTCCTGCTCGTCACCTCGAAGATCGTCTCCAAGGCGGAGGGCCGGATCCTCGCCGCGGACTCCCGCGAGGAGGCCATAGACGCCGAGACGGTACGGGTGGTCGCGCGCCGAGGTCCGCTGCGCATCGTCGAGAACCGGCAGGGCCTGGTCATGGCCGCCGCCGGGGTCGACGCCTCCAACACGGCCCCGGGCACGGTCCTGCTGCTGCCGGTCGACCCGGACGCCTCGGCGCGCGCGATCCGCGAGGGGCTGCGGACGGCCCTGTCCGTGGACGTCGGCGTCATCGTCACCGACACCTTCGGGCGACCCTGGCGCACCGGGCTGACGGACGTCGCGATCGGCGCCGCCGGGGTACGCGTCCTGGACGACCTGCGCGGCGGCACCGACGCCCACGGCAACCCGCTCGGCGCGACGATCGTGGCCACCGCCGACGAACTGGCCGCGGCCGGAGACCTGGTCAAGGGCAAGGCGGCCGGGCTGCCGGTGGCCGTCGTGCGCGGGCTCGGCCACCTGGTCGCCGAGGGCGGCTCGGCGCGCGAACTGGTCCGCTCCCCCGCCGACGACATGTTCCGGCTGGGCACCTCCGAGGCGGTACGGGAAGCCGTGCACGGCCGCCGGACGGTACGGGAGTTCACCGCCGACCCCGTCGACCCCGGCGCCGTACGCCGGGCCGTCGCGGCGGCCGTCACCGCGCCCGCGCCGCACCACACGACGCCGTGGCGGTTCGTGCTGCTGGAATCGGCCGCGGCGCGGCTGGAGCTGCTGGACGCGATGCGGGACGCGTGGATCGCGGACCTGCGGCGGGACGGGAAGTCCGCGGAGTCGATCGCGAAGCGGGTCCGGCGCGGGGACGTGCTGCGCGCGGCCCCGTACCTGGTCGTGCCCTGTCTGGTGACGGACGGGGCGCACGACTACGGGCACGCGCGGCGGGACGCGGCCGAGCGGGAGATGTTCGTGGTCGCGATGGGCGCGGGCGTCCAGAACTTCCTGGTCGCGCTGGCCGGGGAACGGCTCGGGTCGGCGTGGGTGTCCTCGACGATGTTCTGCCGGGACGTCGTGCGCAAGGTGCTGGCGCTGCCCGACGACTGGGACCCGATGGGGGCGGTGGCGGTCGGTCACGCCGCGGGGGCGCCGCGCGAGCGGGCCGGGCGGGACGCGGCGGACTTCATCGAGGTGCGCTGACTTTCATTTCAAAGCCTGCCGATGTCGCCGCGGGGCATGCGCGGGGCGCGGCGGGGCGGGGTGCGGCCCGCGAGCAGGATCAGCCGGGCCGCGCGGTGGCGCTGGCCCGTGCCCTGGTCGGCGTACGGGGCCAGCAGGTCCAGCATCACGGCGTCGTCGGCGTCACGGTCGCCGGTGAGGGCGTAACCGATGGTGCCCGGCAGGTGCAGGTCACCGGTGGTGACGGCGTCGGCCGCGCCGTTGCTGCGCTGGAGGGTCTCGGCGGAGGTCCACGGGCCGATGCCGGGGACCGCCTCCAGCCGCGCCACGGCCGCCGGGAGGTCCATCGCGGCGGCCTCCTCCATGCGGGGCGCGACCCGGGCCGCCCGGACGATCGTCGCCGAGCGCTTCGCGTCCACGCCCGCCTTGTGCCAGTCCCAGGACGGGATCATCGCCCAGGTGCGGGGATCGGGCATCACGTACAGGTCCGGGTGTGGGCCCGGGGCCCGCTCGCCGTACTGGCGCACCAGGCGGCGCCAGGCGCGGTACGCCTCGTCGGTGGTGACCTTCTGCTCCAGGACCGTGGGGATCAGCGACTGCAGGACCAGCCCGGTCCGGGTCAGCCGCAGGCCGGGGCGGCGGCGGTGGCTCGCGTGCACGAGGCGGTGCCGGGGGGTGAAGGCGGTGGGGTCGTCGTCGGCGCCCAGCAGCGCCGGGAGGTTTTCCAGGGCCCACTCCGTGCCGGGTCCCCAGGCGGTGCCGGTGACCGTGCGGTCGGCCAGGGTGACCCGGAGGGTGGCGGGGCCGGCGGGGGTCCGCACCCCGAGCCAGACCGCGCCGTCGGGGGTCGTCCGGAAGGTCGGGTCGCCGGGGCCGCGGCGGAGGGGGCCGAGGGTGAGGCCGAGCGCTACGGGGGCTTCGGGGGTCCACGCCCGCTCCCGGCCGACCCCGGGGGCGCCCGGGGGTGCGGCGGCGACGTTCGGGATGTCCGTGCGGCCGCCGCGGATCGTGGTGCGGGTGAGGGGATCGAAGCGGCCGGCCATGCCCTTGAGCGTAGCCCTGCGGGGCCGTCCCCTCCCCGCCCCTTCCCGAAACCGGGCTCCGCCCGGACCCGCGCCTCAAACGCCGGCGAGGCTGAGATGGCCACATCCAGCCACCCGGCGTTTGAGGGCCCGCCGGAGGCGACCGGGCGCCGCGCGCTCGGGACCGACGGGTGCACATCCAGCCCGCCCGGCGATTGAGGGCCCTCCGGGACGGGGGTCAGCGGCCCTGGAGGTGGGCTGAGGTGGTGCGGGTGGTGGGGAGTTTGCCGTAGAGGAGGCGGCCGGGGCATTCCGTCGCGAAGCCGTCCCGGTGACCGGAGATCACGTTCATCCGGACGTTGCGCCCCTTCGGGTAGAGGTTGCCGCCGCCCGACGTCAGCGTCGTCTTCGACAGCGGGTTCGCTCCGAACAGGCCCAGCTTCCAGGCCGTCAGCCGCGCCACCGCCTTCACCGCGGCAGCGGGCGGCTGCGCGTCCGTGAAGGTGCCGATCACGGCGATGCCCATGCTGTCCGTGTTGAAGCCCATCGTGTGCGCGCCCATCACCGGCTTGGCGACCCCGCCCGCCCGGCCCTCGTACACCGTGCCGCACTTGTCGACGGCGAAGTTGTAGCCGATGTCGCGCCAGCCGCTGCTCACCACGTGGTAGCGGTAGAGGCTGCGCAGCACCGCCGGGGCCTCCTTGCAGGAGTAGTTGTTGCCGGAAGCGGTGTGGTGGACGAAGGCCGCCTTGACCGTGTTCGTGTACACGAACCCCGGTTCGCGCAGGTTCTCGTCGGCGCCCCAGCCGCGCCGGGTGACGATGGCGGGGCGCGGCCCGATGTAGGGCCGGGCCGCCGGGCTGAGCGTGCCCTCGCTCGCGAGGATCGCGTCGGCGGTGGAGTCGGCCTTGTTGAGCGCCGTGATCTCGGTGGCGCCGAGCGGTGCGAGCGGGACGTTGGCCGCCGAGGACTCGGCCATCTCCATGGTCATGTCGGGGAGGCCGGGGAGGCCCGGGGCGCCGACCGTCCCCTCCCCCTTGTCGTCGCCGGACGGCTCCGCGCGCTCCGTGCCGTTCTTGGCGTCCGTCGCCGGGAGCGTGTGGGGCGGTGCGCCACCGGGGTCGACCAGTTCGATCCGCATCCCGGACGGGAGCTTCTCCGCCGCCGAAGCGGCGCGGACCTCGACCCCGTCGGACGCGCCGACCCAGAGGGGCGCGCTGCTGCCCCGGACCCGGCCCGCGGCGCGTTCGGCGGTGCCGGGGTCGGCGGCGTGTTCGCTGTTGTGGGTCTCGATGTCCTGCCAGTCGGACCAGGTGCCGGTGGTGGCGGAGCGGGTACGGACCTGGACGCGGCCGGACAGCCGGCTGGCGGCGTCGTCCCAGACGACGCCGACCAGGGAGAAGGTCCCCACGTCACGCGCGGGCAGGCCCTTGGTCTCGGGGAGGCGGGGGGAGGCGCTCATGCCGGGTACGCCGGTGTCCCGGTCGGCCGCGGCCTTGAGCGGGACGAGGGGCAGCGACTGGGTGGACCCGGCCGGGGCGGCCGGGGCCACGGGGGCCGCAGCCGTCACGGCCTGGGCCGCGGCCGCCGCTGGGAGGGCGAGGGCGAGCGGGAGGGACAGTGCGGCCGCGGTCGCGACGCCGATCGAGGAAGCAAGGAATCCACGCATGCAATGGATGCTGAACGTGCTTCCGGTGGGCCGCCATCCGAGAACTGACGGATCGTCGGGTGATCGGCCCGCCGTCTCCTCCGTACGGGGGAGGGGTATGGCCGCCGTACGGGGGAGCGCCCCGCGTAGCCTGAGCCGGGTGAACACCACTGACCGCACCCCTGCCGACCTGCTGCGATCCGCGCTCGCCGCCGACCCGGGCCGCCCCCTCGTCACCTTCTACGACGACGCGACGGGCGAGCGCGTCGAATTGTCCGTCGCGACCTTCGCCAATTGGGTGGCCAAGACCGCCAATCTGCTCCAGGGCGACCTCGGCGCCGAGCCCGGTGACCGGCTCGCGCTGCTGCTGCCCGCGCACTGGCAGAGCGCCGTGTGGCTGCTCGCCTGCGCCTCGGTCGGCGTGAGCGTCGAGGTGGGCGGGGATCCGGCGGACGCGGACCTGGTGGTGAGCGGGCCGGACACGCTGGAGGAGGCGCGGGCCTGTTCCGGCGAGCGGGTGGCGCTGGCGCTGCGGCCGCTGGGCGGCCGCTTCCCGCAGGCCCCGGCCGGGTTCGCGGACTACGCCGTGGAGGTGCCGGGGCAGGGCGACCGGTTCGCCCCGTTCGTGCCCGTCGATCCGGCGGGGCCCGCGCTGAGCGTCGGGGGCCGCGCGCTGTCGTACGCGGAGCTGGTGGACCTGGCCCGCGCGGACGCGGCGGAGCGCGGGCTGGCCGAGGGGTCCCGGCTGCTGTCGGCGCAGGGCTTCGACACCTGGGAGGGGCTGTCGGCGGGGCTGTTCGCGCCGCTGGCCGCGGGCGGGTCGGTGGTGCTCTGCCGCCATCTGGACCAGCTGTCCGAGGGCGCGCTGGCGCAGCGGACCGAGAGCGAGCGCGTCACCCACACCGCGTAATCGTGGTTTGAGCGCGGTGTCACCCACACCGCCCAACTGCGGGAACGCGCGATTTGTCACCCACACGGCCTAGTACGGCCCCCTGCCCCCGGGCCGCTCCGGCGACCCGGGGGCAGGATCGGCGTAGACACCTCCCAGGCCGCGTACTCACCCGTACGGGGCCTGTCGCCCAGCGGTGAGGACGGACACGCACGTGACCGACGGCGCAGGCATACCCGGGCACACCGGTGCGGGCACGGGCGGTACGCCGCCCCCGCGCCGGCGGCGCCGGCTGCTGCGCTGGATCGGCCTCGGGCTGGTCCTCCTGGTCCTCGCGGGGGCCGCCACCGGCTGGTGGGTCTACCGCAAGCTCGAAGGCAACATCAAGGAGGACACCTCCGCGGCCGCGGAGCTGCGCCGCTACGACCGCGAGCGGCCGGTGCACGTCGTGGACGGGGCGCAGAACGTCCTGCTGATCGGCTCGGACTCGCGCTCCGGCAAGGAGAACGCGGGGTACGGGCAGGACGCCGGTACCCAGCGCTCGGACACGGCGATCCTGCTGCACCTGCCCGCGGACCGGCTGAGCGCGACCGCGGTGTCGTTGCCGCGGGACCTGATGACGACCGTACCGAGCTGTCTGAAGCCGGACGGGAGCCGCACCACCGAGCAGCTCGCCCAGTTCAACTGGGCCTTCGAGTGGGGCGGGGCGGGCTGCACCGTCCGTACCGTCGAGACGCTGACCGGCATCCGGGTCGATCACTACGTGGTGGTGGACTTCGGCGGGTTCAAGAAGGTGGTCGACGCGGTCGGCGGGGTCGAGGTCTGCCTGAAGGCGCCGGTCGACGACACCGAGGCCAGGCTGAAGCTGCCCGCCGGGCGGCAGACCCTCCAGGGCGAGCAGGCGCTCGGCTTCGTCCGGGCGCGGCACAGCCTGGGCGACGGCAGCGACACGGAACGGATGGACCGCCAGCAGGAGTTCCTGGGCTCGCTGGTGAAGAAGGTGCAGAGCAACGGGGTGTTGCTGAACCCGGCCCGGCTCTACCCGCTGCTGGACGCGGCGACGTCCTCGGTGACCACCGACGCGGGGCTGGCCTCGCTGCGCGGGCTGTACGAACTGGTGCGCGGAATCCGGGACATACCGACCGACCGGATCAACTTCCTGACCGTACCGCGCAGGCCGTACGCCGCCGACCCGAACCGGGACGAACTGGCGGAGCCGGACGCGGAGCGGCTCTTCCGGCAATTGCGGATGGACGAGCCCGTGACGGTGGTGCCCCCGGCGCCCGTTGATCAGCGGGAACAGGTCGCGGGCACGGGCACCCCCGAGGGCACGGGGGCGGGCAGTGGATCTCCGACGGAGGGCACGGGAACCACCGCGTCCGCCTCACCGGTCCCCGCCTTCACGGGCACCACGGCGGGCACCGCCACCTGCCGGTAAAGCAATCCCAAAAGCCGGTGCCCGAACCGAGCGGGATGGGGCGCTTGCCCCGTTATAGGGGGAGTGGAATTTGTCACCAGCATGGTTTGACAGCGAACTGGCCGGATAAGGTGAGCGATCCGGTGCGCGGGCCGGAGACCAAGACCGCGCACCAGCAGCCGGATCGTTGACCGGGCGCCTGGGGGGAGGCGCGTCGCGAGGCACCCGACGGAGGACTACAGCAACCGTGGATGCGCACAGCCGTGGGCGAGCAGAAGAAGTCGACCCCGCAGACCAGTGGGTCATCGACCCCCGTACGGGCAACTACGAGCTGCGACTGGACCGCTCCGCTGCGCAGCAGCCGTCCGTGACCTCCCCCCGCAGAGCCCGCGTCCCCTTCGCCTCCCCGCGCACCGCCTCCCGGACCGCCCGCTCCGCCCGGTCCGCCCGGTCCGGCCGGTCCGCCACGGTCCCCGCGCCCACCACGGCCCCCTCCCCGGCGGTCCCGAAACCGCGGCGCGGCGAAGGGGCGGGCGGCGGACGCCGCGGCGGGCGCAAGACCGCGGGCGGCGGCGGTGGCGGCCGCCGCAAGGGGCTGGTCATCGTGGGCGGCTCGCTGGCCTTCGTCCTGGTGGGCGGCTCGCTGGCGGGCTGGCTCTACTACGACCACCTGAACGGCAACATCAAGACCACCGACACCCTCGGTGCGGGCCGCAACGGCTTCCAGAAGGACCAGCCGATCAACATCCTGATCATCGGCACGGACAAGCGGACCGGCGACGGCAACCAGGGCTACGGCGACTCGGACAGCCCCGGTCACGCGGACACCACCTTCCTCTTCCACGTCTCCAAGGACCGGACGAACGCGACGGCGCTGTCCATCCCGCGCGACCTGATCACCAACATCCCGGTCTGCCCCACCAAACAGCCCGACGGTTCGACGAAGAACGTCCCCGCCGAGCGCGGGGTCCGCTTCAACACGAGCCTCGGCCAGGAGGGCCGCGACCCGGGCTGCACCATGCGCACGGTGCAGGAGCTGACCGGGATCCCCGTCGACCACTTCCTGATGGCGGACTTCAATGCCGTCAAGACGCTGAGCACGGCCGTCGGCGGGGTGCCCGTCTGCCTGGACAAGGCCGTCAAGGACCGTGACTCGAAGCTGGACCTGACGGCCGGTGAGCACCGGCTCGACGGGGAGCAGGCGCTCGCCTTCGTCCGTACCCGGCACTCCTTCGGCAACGAGAGCGACCTGGACCGGATCAAGACCCAGCAGCAGTTCCTGAGTTCGATGATCCGCGAGATGAAGTCGAAGGAGACGCTGAGCAGCCCCAAGAAGCTGTTCGCGCTCGCGGAGGCGGCCACCAAGGCACTGAGCGTCGACAAGGGCATGGGCTCGATCTCCCAGCTCACCGGGCTCGCCGGGGAGTTGAAGGGGATCAACCCCAAGAACATCACCTTCACCACGCTGCCGGTGCTCGACAATCCGGCCGAGCGGGTCAAGGCGACCGTGGTGGTCAATCCCGCGCAGGCCGATCCGCTGCTCCAGATGATCCGCGGGGACGTCTCGCTGACCGCCGTGGAGCAGAAGGAGAAGGCCGCCGCCGCGGCGGCCAAGAGCAAGCAGGACGCGCTGCTCCAGGGCAACCGCGCACCGGCCGCCGACGTCCGGGTGAGTGTGACCAACGGCGGCGGGCCGCAGGGCTCCGCCTCCACCACCCTGGCGTGGCTGCAGAATTCCAAGGGGGTGGAGAGGTCGAGCAACCTGGGCAACGCGCCCGCGAAGCTCGACCACACCACGCTGGAGTACGCGCCCAACCAGGCCGACCAGGCCCGGGCGCTCGCCGACATGATGGGCCTGTCCGCCGCGGCCCTGAAGCCCGGTACGGCGGACGCACCGCCGAAGACCCCGATGAAGCTCACGCTCGGCGCGGACTTCAAGGGCGCGGGGATCTCGCTCACGGCGCCGCAGCAGGCGCCCGAGGGAGTCCAGCGGGTCGAGGCCGACAAGTCGGTCTGCGCGAAGTAAGCGAAGTAAGCGCAGTAACCGGTCCCGGTGAGGGACCGCCACAGGAACGACCGGCACAATGCCTGACGAATCAGGATCTTGAGGGGGGTACGTGTGACGCACAGCAACGTGCGCGGGGAGGCTGCGCCTTCCGGGGCCACCAGCGGCATATCCGGCAGCGGTGGCCCGGGGGCGGGCGGCCCGTCGGGTCCGCCGCGGCGGGGACGCAGACGCGTGCTGCGCTGGGTGTCCTCGGTGCTCGCCTTCCTCATACTCGGGACGGCCGGCGCCGGATATCTGTACTACCGCTACATGAACGGCAGCATCAAGACGGACGCGCTGAACCTCGGCGACAGCAGACTCGGCAAGTCCAAGCCCAACGCCTTCGGGCAGACCCCGCTGAACATCCTGCTCATCGGCTCCGACGCGCGCAACGACAAAGAGAACCAGGCCCTCGGCGGGGCCAAGGAAACCTTCGACGGCCCGCCGCTGGCCGACGTGCAGATGCTGCTGCACCTGTCCGCGGACCGCACCAACATGTCGGTCGTCTCGATGCCGCGCGACACCCTGATCAAGATGCCGAAGTGCACCGACACGGACGGCAAGGTCTACCAGGCCAGCACGCGGCTCGTGCAGACCAACGAGTCGCTCAGCCGCGGCGGCCCGGGCTGTACGGTCGCGGCCTGGCAGGAGCTGACCGGCATCCCGATCGACCACTTCATGCTGATCGACTTCAAGGGCGTCGTGAAGATGGCGGACGCCATCGGCGGCGTCCCGGTCTGCGTCCAGCAGAACGTGTACTCGCGCAACAGTGAGGGCCACGGCTCGGGCCTGAAGCTGCCCAAGGGCCAGAACGTCATCCAGGGCGAACAGGCCCTGCAGTGGCTGCGCACCCGCTACGGCTTCGAGGACGGCACCGACATCGGCCGTACGCACGCCCAGCACATGTACATGAACTCCATGGCCCGCGAGTTCCGCAAGAACGCCAAGCTCACCAACCCGGTGAAGCTCAACAGCCTGGCGCAGGCGGCCATTCACGCCATGGTCGTGGACCCCAGCCTGAACAAGATCGACAGGCTGTTCGACCTCAGCATGGAACTGAAGAAGGTCCCCACGGGCCGGATCACCATGACCACCATGCCGTGGGTGTACAGCACCCGCGAGGAGGGCCGGGTCGAGCCGAAGCCGGTCGAGGCCGAGGAACTCTTCAAGATGGTCCGCGACGACGTACCGCTCGACGGCAAGGGCAAGCCGGAGCCCGCCAAGTCCGCCGCGGCGCCCGCTCCCTCGCAGCCCGCCGCCGCCCCGGCCGACCCGCCCGGCAAGATTCCGGTCCTGGTCCGCAACGCGAGCGGCGGCAAGGATGCCGAGGAGAACAAGGTCAAGGGCCGTTCGACCGAGGTCACCGCGCTGCTCACGGCGAAGGGCTTCACGCAGGCGAAGGCCGACAACCAGGTCGCGGGCGAGGACACCACGGTGATCCGCTACGCGGGCCAGGACCAGGCCGCCGACGCGCAGGCCGTGGCCACCGCGCTCGGGCTGCCCGCGGGCTCCGTGCAGCGCTCGACGGACGTCAACGGGATCACCCTGTTCGTGGGCAAGGACTGGCGCACGGGCGACACCCCGACGGCCGCTCCCCCGGCCCTGAACAAGGCCCCGGACTCGGCGCGCCCGTTCAACGGCGACGACGACAAGGAGTGCATGGCCATCCAGCCCGGCTTCACCTGGTAGCCACGCACACGGAAGGGGCCCGGCGGATCGCATCCGCCGGGCCCCTTCCGTGTGCGTCGTTCGTCCTACGGGGCCGCCGGGGCGTCCTCGCGCATCGACGGGCGGCGGCTCGCGATGACCCTGTTCGCCAGCGAGCGCGGGCTCGTCAGGAAGCCGAAGCCCCAGGACATGTGCATCGTGGCCAGGGCGACGGGGATCTGCGCGCGGGCCTTGAGCGACAGGCCCTTGCCCGCCGGGACCGAGCCCGCGGTGATCGCGGCCAGGTAGCCCGCCGGGACCGCGAAGGCCCAGGGGGTGAGGGTCACGCCCGCCACCGCGCCCGCCGCGATCGCGACGAGCGCGGTCGGCGGGGCGAGGTAGCGCAGGTTGATCGAACCCGCGTGGTAGCGGGCCACGACGTGGCGCCAGCGCCCGTAGTCCTTGTACTGCTTGGCCAGCGCCCGTACGGAGGGACGCGGGCGGTACTGGACCTTCAGCTCGGGCGAGAACCAGATGAGCCCGCCGGCCTCGCGGATGCGGAAGTTCAGCTCCCAGTCCTGGGCGCGGATGAACTCCACGTTGTAGCCGCCCGCGCGCTCCAGCGCCTCGCGGCGGAAGACACCGAGGTAGACGGTGTCGGCGGGGCCCGCCTCGCCGCCGGTGTGGAAGGCGGCGTTGCCGACGCCGATCTTCGAGGTCATCGCGGCGGCGACGGCGTCTTCCCAGGCGTTCTCGCCCTCGGCGTGCATGATGCCGCCGACGTTCATCGCGCCGGTCTCCTCCAGGAGCCGGACGGCGGTGGCGATGTAGTTCGGGGAAAGCATGCCGTGCCCGTCGACCCGTACCACGATCGGGTGACGTGAGGCCTTGATGGCGGCATTGAGGGCGGCCGGGGTGCGGCCGGTGGGGTTCGGGACGGTGTGGACGCGCGGGTCTTCGCTGACGAGCTGGGCGGCGATCTCGTCGGTCCGGTCCGTGGACGGGCCGAGCGCGATCACCACCTCCATCTCGCCGGCGTAGTCCTGCCCCAGGATGTGCCGGACGGAGTCGCGCAGGTGGCGCTCCTCGTTGAGCACCGGCATGATCACCGAGACTGCGGGCTGCTGGGTGGGCATGTGGTCCTTCAAGGTCGGGTATCGGTGTCACGTTACCGCGTACGGGGGAACCGGGTGCGCGCCGGACGATCGGTACGGTCAGTCGCTGATCGTATGGGCCTACTGTTCTGACGAATCTGCCCCTGTTACCGCCGCGGAGGTGTCCCCCGTGTCCCCCGTGCCCCACCCGCAGCGCTCCCCCCGTCCCACGCCACCGCAGCGGCCCCGGCCGGCGGCCGGCGGCCCGGCCAAGCGCGCGCACCGGCCGCGCTGGGGCGTACGGCTGGCGGCGACCGTGTCGGTGGTGGTGCTGGGCTCCGGGGCGATCGGCCACGCGGTGATGACCGGGCTGGA
The DNA here is from genome assembly GCF_036346295.1 of Streptomyces sp. NBC_00536. Classification (NCBI taxonomy): domain Bacteria; kingdom Bacillati; phylum Actinomycetota; class Actinomycetes; order Kitasatosporales; family Streptomycetaceae; genus Streptomyces; species Streptomyces sp. NBC_00536. Next base: position 3,283,177 of record NZ_CP107819.1, read on the forward strand.
CACCGGGATCGAGCGGGTCGACCCCTTCAAGGACATGAAGAACCGGCCCCAGGCGGGCCACGGCGTGAACTTCCTGCTCGTCGGCACCGACGGCCGGGACAAGATCACCCCGGACCAGAAGCGCGACTTCCGGCTCGGCGGGGCGCCCTGCCACTGCACCGACACGATCATGCTGGTGCACATCTCGGCCGACCGGGAACGGGCCAGCGTGGTCAGCCTGCCCCGCGACAGCTACGCCGAGATCCCCGAGCACACCGACCCCGCGACCGGCAAGACCCACCGCGCGCACCCGGTGAAGCTGAACGCCGCCTACGCGGAGGGCGGCCCGAACCTGACCGTGCGCACCGTGGAGAACATGACCCGGGTGAAGATCGACCACTACCTGGAGGTCGACTTCACCAGCTTCATGAAGACGGTCGACGCGATGGGCGGGGTGGAGATCTGCACCGCCAAGCCCATGCAGGACTCCTACACGGGCCTCGACCTGCAGCCCGGCACCCACCGCCTCACCGGCGGCCAGGCCCTGCAGTACGTACGCTCGCGCCATGTGGACGGGGCCTCGGACCTGGGCCGGATGCAGCGCCAGCAGCGGTTCATCGCGGCCCTGATCAAGCAGTCCACCAGCGGTGGGATGCTGCTGAACCCGGTGAAGTTCAAGCAGGTCAGCTCGACGCTGCTGGGCTCGGTGCGGGCCGACCGGGGCTTCGGGTCCGAGCAGATGCTGGCGCTGGGGCAGGCGATGCGGGGCTTCACCCCGTCGTCCTCGGAGTTCGCGTCCGTACCGGTCGGTGACGCCTCGTTCCCGGTGAAGGGCCTCGGCGACACCGTGAAGTGGGACGAGGCGAAGGCCGCCAAGGTGTTCGCGGCGCTGCGCGACGACCGGCCGCTGGCCCCGGCCCGCCCGGCGCCCAAGCCGGGGCGGGCGGCGCCGCAGCCCGCCGTGCCGGTGGACGTGGCACCCCAGCAGATCCGGATCCAGGTGGAGAACGGCACCCGGATCGACGGCATGGGCGGCCGCGTCGACGAGGCGCTGCGGGCCACCGGCTTCGACACCACCCGCACCCCCGGGCTCGCGGCCAGCCGGGAGATCAAGCGCACGCTGGTGACGTACGACCCGCGCTGGGACCGCTCGGCGCGGACGGTGGCCACGGCGCTGCCCGGCATCGAACTGCGGGCGGTGCCCGGCCAGGGCCGGACCCTGATCGTCACGGCGGGCGCGGACTACAAGAAGGTCGTCCCGGTCCGCGCCGAGGACCCCTACCAGGGCGAATTCGGCGTGGTCACCGGCGACCAGGTGGTGTGCGGGAGCTGAGCCCCGCACACCACCTGACCGGGGACGGGCGCGGCTCAGCGGGCGCGCTCGACCAGCGTCACCTGGAGCCCGCGCACCTTGGTGCTCTGCACGACCTTGTAGTGCGCGCGCAGCGCGGCGGCCTCCGCCGCGGGGAGCTTGTGGTACGGGTCCTGGGTGCCGCTCCAGGTGACCACCCAGATCCGGCGGGTGTCGCCGAGGCACGCGGCGGGCTGCTTGCACGCCACCGGGAACAGGTCGTCGTTGGCGACGGCCGACTTCGCGGCGAACACGTCGCGCAGCTTGACCCGGTCGGGCAGGTTGTACTCGACCTGATAGTCGACCATGTAGACGCTGTCGTGGCCGCGGACCGGTACGAAGCCGTCGCCGGGCCGGTAGCCCTTGGTGATGACCTCGGCGACGGAGGCGCCGACGACGCCCTTCTCCTTGGACAGCTTCGCGCGCAGCTGGAGCTGGTCGGTGGCCCCGAGACCGATGATCAGCACCAGCCCGGCCACGCCCGCCACCCGCGGCTTCAGCGCGGCCAGACCGGCCGCGGCGAGCACCACCCAGGCGGGCACGGTGAAGGCGAGGTAGCGGTCGAAGAAGTAGGCGGTGCTGCCCTGGGAGACGATCCAGCAGCCGGCGATGGGCAGGGCGCCGACCAGGGCGATCTCCATGACCGGGCGCCGCCCGCGGCTCCAGGCGAGCGGCAGCGCGGCGGCGGCCAGCACGCCCGCCGCGACCAGCGGGGAGCCGAAGAGGCTGTCCCACACCTCGGCGATGGTGCGCAGGTGCGGGGTGGTCAGCCAGCTGATCTGGCGGCCGACCTGGCGCTGCCCGAGCAGCACCAGCGGCACGACGGGCAGCAGGGCCACGACCACGGCCAGCGCGTACCCGGCGGCGAGCCGCCACCGGCGCGCGCGGCGGGCGCGCAGCAGCACGATCACGGCGTGCGGCAGCAGGATGAGCAGCGAGACGATGTGGAACAGCCCGGCCGCGCAGACCGCGACGGAGTACGGCAGCCAGCGCCGCACGCCCGGCCGCTCCAGCGCCCGCAGCAGCAGCCAGGTCGCCGCGGCGACCGCGAGGACGACGAAGGCGTACGAGCGGGCTTCCTGGGCGTAGCGGCTGACGACCGGGATCAGGGCGAAGAGCAGCCCGGCGAACACCGCGGTGCGGCGGTCGAAGAGCCGGCGGGCCGTGAGCACGACGAAGGCCGCGGCCCCGGCCATGGCGAGCGCCGACGGGAAGCGCAGGGAGACCAGGGAGTCCCCGAAGAGCGAGGTCCAGCCGTGCAGGACCAGGTAGTAGGCGCCGGATACGGCGTCCACGTTGCCCAGCATGTCGATGAGGTCGCCGGTGCCGCGGGTGGCGGCGGTCCAGCTCGCGATCTCGTCGCGCCACATCTGCGGGGTGCCGCTGCCGACGAGCCCGACGGCGAGGGTGAGCAGGGCCGCCCAGAGCCAGTCGGGGGCGGAGCGGCGCCCGGCGCGCGGGGCGGCGCCGGAGGCGCGGGACGCGGGGGCGGGGGCCAGGGGCGGCGCGGTGCTGCTCGTACGGCTCATCGGCCGGGGCCTTCCGCGTGGGCGTGGGCACGTTCTGCGGGGGCACTGCCGGCCGGGACGGCCTGTGCCGGGGCCCGTTCCGTGGTGTGGCGGCGTACGGGCGGGTCCGACTTGGGCAGCGAGAGGCGCGGGCTGTCCAGCATCCGCTTGACCAGGGCCGACAGCGGCCGCTCCGCGTAGCGGTGGACGGTCCAGGCCAGCAGCAGGATCGCGGCGAGCGCGGCGGCGAGCATCGGGTAGACGCCGATGCCGTTCTGCCGGCCCCAGGTGATCAGGGCGAAGCCGATCTCCTGGTGCAGCAGGTAGACGGGGTAGGTGAGGGCTCCCGCGACGGTGAGCCACTTCCACTGGATCCGGTCGAAGGCGCCCAGCGCGATGGCGAGCACGATCCCGAACGCCAGCAGGGAGAAGCCCGCCATGACGTTCCAGCTCAGCTTGTGCATGACGCCGTACTCGTAGCTGCCCTTCGTCCCCAGCAGCATGTGCTGGGCCACCAGCCAGGAGAACCCGACCACGCCCAGCAGCAGCCAGTTCACGCCGAAGCGGTAGATCAGGAACATGGCCACACCCGCGATGAAGTACGGGGCGTACTCCGGCATCGCGAACATCTTCAGCAGGGCCATGTCCGACTGGCCCGCGACCACGGCGAGGACCATCCAGATCCCGCAGAAGGCGAGCACCCGGCGGTAGGTCAGGCCGAGGGCCACGACGACCGCGAAGACCAGGTAGAAGCGGAGTTCCACCCAGAGCGTCCAGTAGACCGGGTCCACTTCGGAGACCCCGAGCGGCTGCTGGAGCATCGTGAAGTTGGTGAAGATGTCGGACTTGCTGAGGTGGTGGCGGCTGGGGCGGGCGGTGGCCGCGTAGTTCACCACGAGGGCCGAGAGGATGATCGCGACCCAGTAGGCCGGGAAGAGGCGCACCACCCGGGAGGTGAAGTACTGGCGCGGGGTGCGGCCCCAGCAGGACATGCAGATGACGAAGCCGCTGATCATGAAGAACAGCTCGACGCCGAGGAACCCGTACGCCGTGAAGCGGTGCAGGTCCGGCATCAGCTTCTGCGGGGTGCCGCCCCAGATCTCCGGGTAGCGGTTGACGCCGGTCCAGTGGAACGCGACCACCATGAGCGCGGCGATGAGGCGCAGCCCGTCGAGCGCGCGCAGCCGGGGCCGCCGGGCGGGGGCCGCCGGGGCTGGTTCCGGGTGGGGCTGCGGAGCGGCGGACACGTGGGCCCCGGGAGCCGGGGAGGGCGGTACGACCGTCGACATAGAGGAGCTTCTCCGCAGCTGAGCCGGGCACGGGCCGACGCCCGGGCGCGCCCCGGTGAACCGGGGCGGGCCGAACGTCAGCTCATCAGTCTACGTGCGGCCACCGGCGGGACGGGACGGCCAGGGGCCCCGAGTGATCGACACCTCACACGCCGGGCCGCGTCACGTCACGCGTCGTCGAAGCCCTGGGCCGCGCGCTCCTCGCGCAGCGCCATGATCGCCCGGCGGCGGGCGAGGCGGTGGGTGCGGCGGATCTCGGCCTCCTGGTAGCGGCGCCGGTCCTGGTCGGTCTCCGGGGTCACGGGCGGCACGGTGCGCGGCTTGCCGTCGGCGTCCACGGCGGTGAAGACGAGGTAGGCGCTGCCGACCTGGGTGGCGGGGGTGGACTCGTTCCACCGCTCGGCCAGGACCCGTACGCCGATCTCCATGGAGGAGCGGCCGGTCCAGTTGCACTGGGCCTTCACGTGCACGAGGTCGCCGACGCGGACCGGCGCGAGGAAGGCCATCTCGTCCATGGAGGCGGTGACGGCGGGACCGCCGCAGTGGCGCCCGGCGACGGCGCCGGCCGCGTCGTCCACCAGCTTCATGATCACACCGCCGTGCACCGTGCCGAGGAGATTGGTGTCATTGGCCGTCATGATGTGGCTGAGGGTGGTCCGTGAGGCCGAGACCGGCTTGCCGGGCGTCTGCGCGCCCTGTTCGCCCTGCACGCCCTGCACGTCCGGTGTGTCTGTCATACCGCCACCTTAAGGCGGTCGCGGAGGCGGCCGCGCAGGCCGTCGCGAACGCCGTCACGGATTGTCGCGGATGCATCAGCTGTGCAACAGCACCGGTACGAAGCTCCGCCCGCGCTGTCCCGCACCCCCGCGCGCCAGGCATCCTTGTCCCATGAATGACTGGCCTGATGGGCGGCGGAACGAGAACCGCGACGACCGGTACGGACGCGGCGGCGCCCAGGCGCGTCCCGAGGACGCCCAGCGGATGCCCCACGTCCAGCGCCGGCAGCCGCCCCGCCCGGACCAGCCGCCCGTACGGCCGTCCGGGCGGCCTCCCGTCCCGCCGCAGGGCCGCCCCGCGCAGGCCCCGCCCGGTTACGGCGTACCGCCCCAGCAGCAGTCGCGCGACAGCGGCTACGACAGCGGTTACAACACCGGGCAGGTCTACGGGTCCCCCGGCCGCCCGGGCGGACCGGGCGGCCCCGCGGGCCCCGGCGGCCCGGGTGGCCCCGGCGGCCCCGGCGGCCCCGGCGGACAGGGACGGCCGGGCGGCGCCCCGGGAGCCGCCCCGGACTGGCGCAAGCGGATCAAGATCGGTTCGATCGTGCTGGTCTCGGCGCTGGTCGTGACCACCGTCGGCACCTACTTCTGGGCCGACTCCAAGGTGCGCCGCGAGGTCGACCTCTCCAAGGTCATCGAGCGCCCCAAGGAGGGCGACTGCACGACGTACCTCATCGTCGGCTCCGACAGCCGCGAGGGCATGTCCGACGAGGAGAAGAAGAAGCTCCACACCGGCTCGGCCGAGGGCAAGCGGACCGACTCGATGATGATCCTGGCGGCCTGCTCGAGCGGGAACACCATGGTCTCGCTGCCGCGCGACTCGGACGTGGAGATCCCCTCCTTCATCGGCTCGCAGTCCGGCAAGAAGTTCCCGGGCAAGGGCAAGCGCGAGAAGCTCAACGCCGCCTACGCCGACGACGGCGCGGAGCTGCTGGTGCGCACCGTCGAGTTCAACACGGGCCTGCGCATCGACCACTACGCCGAGATCGGCTTCGCGGGCTTCGCGAACATCGTGGACGCGCTCGGCGGTGTGGACATGAACATCGAGAAGGGCTTCAAGGACGAGAAGTCCGGCGCCGACTTCAAGGCGGGCGAGCAGACCCTCAACGGCCAGCAGGCGCTGGCCTTCGTCCGGACCCGCTACGCCTTCGCCGAGTCGGACCTGGCGCGGACCAAGAACCAGCAGAAGTTCCTGTCGACGCTCGCCCACCAGGCGGCGACCCCGGGCACGATCATGAACCCGTTCCGGCTGTACCCGACGCTGGGCGCGGGCCTGGACACGCTGATCGTGGACAAGGACATGGGCCTGTGGGACCTGGGCGAGATGTTCTTCGCGATGAAGGGCATCAGCAGCGGTGACGGCGTCTCGCTGAACATGCCGATCTCCGGTGAGCGCAACGGAAACCTCATCTGGGACAAGACGAAGGTGCAGCAGCTGGTCAAGCAGATCCAGAGCGACCAGAAGGTGACGGTGACGGCCAACTAGGCGGCCGGACAAGGGAAGGGCCCGCCGGACTTCGTCCGGCGGGCCCTTCCCTCATAAAGGTGCGTCCCAGCACTCAGCGCTTGCCGGCGCGGGCGCGCAGCTTCCACGGCATGGCGATGGACTCCAGCTGGACCGCGAGGTTCATCTTGGACTCGCCGATGGTGCGGTCCTCGAAGTGGATCGGGACCTCCATGACCTGGAAGTCGCGGCGCAGCGCCTTGAACTTCATCTCCACCTGGAAGCTGTAGCCCGCACTGCCGACCGACGCCAGGTCGATGGCGCGCAGCGCCTCGGCGCTCCACATGTTGAAGCCGCCCGTGATGTCACGGACGCGGGTGCCCAGGATGGTGCTGGCGTAGGCGTTGGCCCAGCGCGAGAGCAGCTTGCGGTGGGCGCCCCAGGCGTCGGAGAGGGTGCCGCCGGGAACGTAACGGCTGCCGACGACGAGACCCGCGCCGGTGGACATGGCCACGCCCAGCATCTCGGCGATCTTGCCCGAGGGGTGCGAGCCGTCGGCGTCCATCTGGAGGACGTAGCGGGCGCCGTCCTCGACGGCCTTGGCCATGCCCGCGGCGTAGGCGCGGCCGAGGCCGTCCTTCGTGGTGCGGTGCAGGACCGACATGCGGGGGGTGCCGTCCTCGGCGAGGTGGCCCTCGGCGAGGTCCTCGGCGATCTGGCCGGTGCCGTCGGGCGAGGAGTCGTCGACGATCAGGAGGCGCAGGCCGGGCAGGTCCAGGCCCATCAGCAGCTCCACCATGCCCGGCAGGTTGCCCGCCTCGTTGTAGGTGGGCATGACGACGGTCAGCGGGGTGTGCGCCCACGCGTCGGGAAGCTTGGTGGATGCGGTCGCGGACGCGGTCCCGGAAGCGGATGCGGTCGCGGTCTCGCGGGGGGTCTTCTGCTCGCCTATCACAGGGTTATGCCTCACTGAAGTCGGTCGGTACGCGCGTGCACCCGGCCCGGGATCACCAATCTGGTTCACCGGTCCGAGGAGAAGCGCACGGCGGCGGGAGGCAGCTCTGCCTCACACCACACCCGCACCCCGGCGCGAAGTTCGTTGTCGGCGCCCACCAGCGCGCCGTCCCCGATGACCGCGCCGTCCAGCACCGTGCGCGCGCCCACGGCGGCACCGGCACCGATCAGACTGGCGGTCACGTGCGTGTCCGGACCGATGGTGGCGCCGTCCAGCACGATGGAGCCCAGTACGACGGCGCCCGACTCGATCCGGGCACCGGCACCCACAACGGTACCTCCCGAAACCTTCGCTCCGTCCGCGACCTGTGCGCCGGGGAGGACCAGGACCTCACCGCGCGGGCCGGGAACGGCCGGGGAATCGACCACTCCGCGGACCAGGTCGGCGGAGGCCTGCACGAAGGACTCGGGCTTGCCGAGGTCCAGCCAGTAGGTGTCCTCGGTCTTGCCGTGCAGCTTGGCACCGGCCGCGAGCAGCCCGGGGAAGGTCTCGCGCTCGACGGATACCGGTCGACCGGCCGGGATGGAATCGATCACCGAGCGGCGGAAGACGTAGCAGCCGGCGTTGATCTGGTCGGTGACGATCTCCTCGGGCGTCTGCGGCTTCTCGGTGAAGGCCAGCACCCGCCCCTCGTCGTCGGTGGGGACCAGACCGAAGGCGCGCGGGTCCTCGACCCGCACCAGGTGCAGGGAGACGTCCGCGTCGGCGGCCCGGTGGGAATCGACCAGGCCGCGGATGTCCAGGCCGGTCAGGATGTCGCCGTTGAAGACCAGGACGGGCTCGTCGGCGCCGCCGGTCAGCAGTTCGGCGGCATTGCGGATGGCGCCACCGGTGCCGAGGGGCTCGTCCTCGACGACGTACTCCAGGTGGACGCCGAAGTCGGAGCCGTCACCGAAGTAGGGCTCGAAGACCTCGGCCAGGTAGCAGGTGGCCATCACGATGTGCGTCACACCGGCGTCGGCGGCCCTGGCTATCTGGTGGGCGAGGAACGGCACACCGGCAGCCGGAACCATCGGCTTGGGGGTGTTCACCGTGACGGGGCGCAGTCGCGTCCCCTGCCCACCGACCAGCAGGATCGCTTCCGTCATTTCTTCTCCCCAACAGGTTCGGGCGCACGAAGGTTCAAATTTAGCCCACCCGGGGACGCGCGATTCCCAGCACGGGTCATGGAAGGTTACGAGGCATGACGATCAACCGGACCGCTTGGTTCCCTCGTACGGGATCGTTAGCGAGCCGGTACCGGACGGCGAAGCGGCACCGGGGGTGCGGCTGCGCCGCGGGGGCGGTGGCTTCGGGCGCCCGGGGGTGGGGCGCGGCTGCGCCGCGGGGGCGGTGGCTTCGGGCGCCCGGGGGTGGGGCGCGGCTGCGCCGCGGAGGCGGTGGCGTTGTGCGGGCGGGGTCGGTGAGGTTCCGGGGGCTGCCCGCCAGTTCAACTGTCTCTTCGTGGTGCCGTGACCTGTCAAGGGCGCTCCCTGCGGTCGCGTCGCTACGCGATGGCCTTCGGCCACCCTTGACAGATCCCGTCCCCACGAAAAGCCAAGAACTGTCGGGCGGCCCCCGGGGGAAGGCAGGGGGGACCTGACCCATGGCCCAGGGGTGGAAGCGGGCGGGCCCGGTCCCGGGTGCGGCCCAGCCGCGCCCTCCGGGCGGACAGACGACAAACGCGCACCTCTATCGCTACGCGCTCCTCTGGGGGCGGCGTCTGCGAGCTGTCTGGGGCTGGTGGGCGGTGCGGGGAGGCCGAAAGCTCGGCTGGACGAGCATGGAGTCGGGTCAAGCGACTCTCGTCACTCAACACCCCTCCAAAACACCCCTTTTGTGACGCTTTGAACCCCCCACTTTGAGGCGGACGGCCGCCTGACCCGTCTCCACTTCGGCCTGGCGGAGGTCCGGGCCACAAACAGCCCGCAGACGCCGCTGTGGCCGGGACTGTGTAGCGATCTGTGTGCGGCTTGTCGCTTGTCCGCCCGGAGGGCGCGGCTTGGCCGCACCCGGGGCCATGGCTGGCCCGTCACCACCCCCGGGAAGTGCTGTCGCTCCCCCATGCCTTCCCCCGGGGGCCGCCCGACAGTTCTTGGCTTTTCGTGACGGGGCACGCTGTCAAGGGTGGCCGAAGGCCATCGCGAAGCGACGCGACCGAAGGGAGCGCCCTTGACAGCGTGACCCGGCACGAAGAGACAGTTGAACTGGCGGGCAGCCCCCGGAACCTCCCCGACCCCGGACGCACAACGCGATGGCTCACGCGGCGCAGCCGCGCCCCGACCCCGGACACCCGAAGCCACCGCCCCTGCGGCGAAGCCGCACCCGGCGAAGTCGGGCCCCCTCGTCAGTCGGCTTGGGGCCAGTCCCAGCCCAGCTGGAGGAAGAAGCCGAGCCTGTCGCTGACCGCGCGGATCTCGGAGATCCTTCCCTCCTTCAACGTGAAGATCCAGATCGCCTCGACCTCGAAGTCGCGGCCGGTCGGCTCGGGCATGCGCGGGTGAGTACCGCCGTGGGTGCCTCGCTGGGTGACACGGGCCACGATGCGGTCACCCTCGCCGACGAGTTCGTCGACCTGGACGATCAGCGGGTCGAAGGCGGCCAGCTGCTGTCGCAGGCCGTCAAAGGCCGCACCCGGTTCGTCGGCCTCACCATGAATGATCTTGTTGTGGTCGACAACGCCCTCGGCCATGAACCTCGGCAGGTCGTCCACCCGGCGCTCACTGACGGCCTCGAAAAAGCCCTGCACGGTCTGCTTGTTGGCACTCACAAGTGCGTCCACGTTTCCCCCTGGAATCGATGATCAGCGCGATCATATGACCGGCTGCTGAGCTACCCCAGGTAGGGCGCGGACCGGTGCTCAAGGAAGTGCCCCAGACGCAACCGCTGTGTGTGGTGCATGGCCAGGGAGTCAAGGGCAGCCGCTTCAACGAACCGAAGTTCCGTGCTCTCGTCGGAGATGGTCAGCGTGCCGCCGACGACGCGCGCCGTGAAGCAGACGTTGAACTGTCGCCGCACCTCCCCGTCGCTGTACTCGATGATGTGGCGCGGGTCGGTGTACGTGCCGACGAGTCCGGTGATCTCGACGTCGAGCCCGGTTTCTTCCTTCACCTCCCGGACGGCGGTACCGGGCAACGAGTCGCCCATGTCCATGCCCCCGCCGGGAAGCGCCCACAGATCGTTGTCCCGACGCCGTTGCAGCAGGATGCGACCCCTGTCATCGGTGACCACCGCCGAGGCGGCGACGACCAGGCTGTTCGGCTCGGGCGCGTGCGGATCGTCGTAGTACTCGGTCCGTGCCATGCGTCACCCCTCCACGGGTCGGGCGGTCTCCCACACGGCACCGAAGCTGTCCGCGTAGGTGTCGAACATGCCCCCGTCGCCGTTGCGACGAAGGTGCCACACGGGCGCGCCGTACGCGTTCACGCCCCAGACGTGGGCATTGACCAACGCCTGATCATCAGCCCGGTACAAGCTGTTGTAGAGGGTCGTCCCATGCGTGCGCAGTTCGATCCCGGGCACACCCAGCAACGGGCGGTAGTGCATGAGCGCGAGACGGCAACGGGATTCGATGCCGTGCCCGAACCTCTCCTCCTGTCCGCGCTGCCGGACGTTCTCGCTGTCCGCGTCACCCACTGCGATCCGGACCACACATCCATCCGCCGCCCGCTCCCGCAGGAGATCGTTGAGCCGGGGGTACGCCTCGTGGAGGAAGACGGCCGCGTAGACCAACACGTCGATGCGCTGTCGCGCCGTGGCGAGGAGATCCACGAAGACGGATACGGGTAGGTCTGCGCGCTGGTCGTATAGCGCGACGAGTTCCGGGCTGACCGCTCGCGCGGCGCGTGCCTGCCTGAGGGCCGGCCAGAGGGCGTGGACGTCCTCCCCCAGCGCCTCGGCGGCCCTGAGCGCCGTAGCCCGCCGGGGGATACGCCCGAGGTTCACCCACCGCTCAACGCTTTTCGGGTCCACGCCCGTCACAGTCGCCAACGCCGCATGCGTCCAACCACCCGCCGCCATCACGGCCCTTAACCGCTCGTTGCCCATGGGGACGTTCTACATGCCATGGGACGTCCCAAAGTGGTGAACGTACGAGGTTCCTCCGTCCCGGCGACCAGCGGCACGATCAAGACCACGGCAGGGCGGCGAAGGGGTGCGCGATGAGTGACACGGTGACGGACAAAGCCACGGACGCAGGGGTCTGGGAGTACCTGACGTACGCGCCGAAGGGTGAGCGCTGTTCCGGATGCGGCAAGGCGATCGAACCCCTTGAGCCCGTCCGCCGGGGATGCGAGGACCGAACGTCCGGGCCGCCCGTCGTGTTCTATCGCCACGCCAACAGCGCCGAGTGCCCCGGCGAGACGGTGGTCGCGTGATGGACATGCAGACCTGGCGAGACTCCCACGCACGCGCCGATGACGCCCGGGAAGCCTTGGTGGCCGCCCTGGCCGCCCTCGGCATCCCGGAGTCGGCATGGAGCGCCGTGCGGCCCGAGGTGACCCACACCGGGACCCCCTACGTGCACCTGGGCCTGATCCGGGCGGACGTGATCGAGCAGGTGGCCGAGGCCCTTCGGCTGCCGCCCTCCCACTCTGCGGAGACGATGCCGTGATGGCCGGGCAGCTCGGGTATCTGCTGACCGCGATGTCCTATCCGGCCGTCTCCCTCGGCATCATCCCCCGGTCCACACCCCGCGTGATGTGAGGCCCTGAGGCGTTCACGATGTTCGATGACAAACGGGTCCGCGTCTCCCCCTGGTCGCTACTGGCCAACTGCTCGGTTCCCAGGCCGCGCAGGCCCTCTTGACGGCCCCGGCTGCTGAGCACCAGGGTCGTGCAACAAGTCGAAAGATGCTCGACGCGGGAGAGGTAGCCATGTCTCTACTGTTCTTCGGCAAGGACCCCGACACGGACGAGGACCACTGCCCCACCGCGTGGGTGGACGATCAGAACGCCGACCTCGTCCTTCAGGGGTGGAAGGCGGACGACGCGACGGAGAAGAGGTGTCTGGAGTTCGGCCCGATCCCCGACACCGAAGCCGTGATCCGGATTCCGGCCCGGATGGTGGCTCAGATCAGGAAGGCGTGCGATGCCGCAGAACGCTCAGCAGCCGAGCTTCGCTGAGTGCATCCGGGACACACGCCACTCGGCGGTCCACCTGGAGATGCGCGACGACTACGGCGACAACGACCGGTTCGCGGCATGGCGCCGCGGCGACCGGATCGACTGGGACGACCGGTCGTCGTGGTGGCGAGGGTTCCACGACCAGATCGCCGAAGCGGTCGCCCGCGGTGTGTCCATCCGCCGGGTCAGGGTCGTGAGCGAGCCGGTGGCCGAGTACATCCGCTGGGAGCACTACATGACCCGGGCCAACCTCGCCGCTGGCGAGCAGGTCCGATGGGTGCCCCGGCGTCTCGCATCGGACCTCGTGCTCCCCTGCAACGACTACTGGCTCTTCGACGAGGGGCTCGCGAGGGTGCACCACTTCGCCGGAAACGGTTCGCTGGTCGCCGACGAATTCACCTCGGAGTCAGATCTCCTGAAATTGTTCGCCGCATCGTTCGAAACTGCTTGGGAGCGTGGCATCCCGCACGAGGAGTACCAGGCCTGATCGTCCCCATCACCCATCAGTCAGCTCATGCCTTCGTCTCCCTTCTCCAGTGCCCAGGCGGCCCGCGAGTCCGTGGCCGTGCGGCTCAAAGAACTGCGCCTGGACGCCGGCCTGACGATGCAAGGGCTGGCTGATCGGTGCGCCTGGAACAAGGCGAAAACGTCACGCATCGAGGCCGCGAGGACGACCCCTTCGGATGCCGACATCCGGACCTGGTGCGCGGCCTGCGGCGCCGACGGACAAGCCGCTGACCTCATCGCTTCCTCGCGATCTGCGGACTCGATGTACGTCGAGTGGCGGCGGATGCAGCGGACCGGGCTGCGCAGGCTCCAACAGGTGAATGTCCCGCTCTACGAGCGCACCCAGCTCTTCCGCGTGTACTGCTCCCGGGTCATGCCCGGTCTCCTCCAGACGCAGGGGTACGCCCACGCGCTTCTGTCGCTCATCGCGGATTTCCGCAGCCTCCCGAACGATGTCGGCGAAGCCGCTGCGGCCCGCGTGGACCGGTCGCACATCATCCGTGACGGCATTCACCGCGTGGTCATGCTCATCGAGGAGGACGTACTCACCCACCGCATCGGCGACGAAGCCGTGATGGCCGGCCAGCTGGGGCACCTGCTGACCGCGATGGCCTATCCGGCCGTCTCGCTCGGCATCATCCCCCGGTCCGCGCCCCGCGTGATGTGGGGCCCGGAGACGTTCACGGTGTTCGATGACAAGCGGGTCCACGTTGAGTTGCTGGCCGCGAAGGTCACTGTGACGACTCCGACGGAGGTGGAGGTGTACCGGAAGGCCTTCGCCCGGCTGGCCGAGATGGCGGTGTACGGACCCCGCGCCCGGTCCTTGATCAGCAAGGCAATTGACGCCATCGAGTGATTGCCGCGCAACAATCTGCAACAACCTGGACCGGAAACTTGGTTGGTTCGTAGCGTCGTTGTCATGACGGATGACGAAGCCCCGAGAAGGTTGCAACTGACCGGTGGTGCGCGTCTGGTGGGTGACCGCGTGGCGGTCGCTGCCAGGGTCTTCCGTGGCTCTGTGCAGCTCACCACGGAAGAGGTGTTCATGAGCGTGGATGACGCTTCGGTCCTGCAAGCGCAACTCTCCCGGGCGCTCGATGAGCGCTCGTTCCCCGGGCTCGAACAGCGGGCGCGGGAGAAGGCAAAAATGCGCCACGGCTTCTGATCCGTCACCTCGTATCCCGCGATCGACAGGAAGCGAGTCCGAGATGGGCAAGAAGGGTGGAGATCACTCCGGTACGCCGGACACCTCCAGCAGCGACGGCCACCGGGACAAGCCGCCGGGTCCGACCCGGCCGTACGAGCCCCCGCCGAAGAAGAAGTGAGGTCGGATGACGACACAGCGGCGGCTTCTGCACAGCCTGCTGGGGAAGGGTGTGGTGCCGCCTGAGTGGCGGGACGCGGTGGCGTCGGTGGATCGGGCGCTGTTCATTCCCGAGGTGATCGTGGGCGGTGACTTCGCCGACGACCCGGAAGAGTGGTTGCGGATCGTCTACGCGGACGGTCCGGTCGTGACCCAGGTCAATGACGGGAAGCCCACGGCGAGCGACGCCTTCCGGCTGCACACCTCGTCGTCGTCCATGCCCTCGATCATGCTCGACATGCTCGGGCTGCTGGATGTGCGCGACGGGGATCGGGTGCTGGAGGTCGGCACCGGAACCGGGTACAACGCGGCATGGCTTTCCCACCGCCTGGGCGAGGCCCGCGTGACAAGCGTGGAGCTGGACGAGGCGGTGCTGGCCCTGGCCGACCGGAACCTGAGGCGGGCGGGATTCCATCCGACGACGGTGCTCGGCGACGGCCGTGACGGCCACCGCCGGGGCGCGCCGTACGAGCGGATCATCTGCACCTGCACCATGCGGGACGTGCCGCAGGCGTGGCTGGAGCAGTGCCCGGACGGGCGGATCGTCACCCCGTGGGGCAGCAGCTTCTTCAGCGGTTCGTTCGCCACGCTGGACGTGGTGGACGGGGAGGCGCAGGGCTCGTTCTCCGGCTCGCCCGCCTTCATGTGGGACCGCACCCATCGGGGCGGGGCCGGGCGCGTCTCCGACCTTTACCACGAGCGGGAGGAGGGGAAGAAGGGGACGACGGATGTCCCGCCCCAGAACGTCATCCAGGACGATCCGGCGTTCTTCATCGGCCTGAGCGTCACCGATGCGTGGTTCCGGTGGTGCGGCGCGGACGACGGCAGCGGGGAGGCCACCTTGTGGTTCTTCGCCGACGACGGCACGTCGTGGGCCACGGTGGAGTACGTGCCGGACGCGGCGACGTACGAGGTGGAGCAGTACGGCCACCGGGCGCTGTGGGACGAGGTGCGCGACGCCTTCCTGAGGTGGCACGACCTCGGGAAGCCGGAACGCTCCCGCTTCGGGCTGTCGGTGGACAGGAACGGTCAGCGGGTGTACCTGACGAAGGAAGCCCCGGCCGGTGGGCCGGGGCTTCCTTGACCTGCGAAAACCTTGCTACGGGAGGTTGCGCGCCATGACGATGCGCTGGACCTGGTTCGTGCCTTCGTAAATTTGTGTGATTTTCGCGTCGCGCATCATGCGCTCCACCGGGTAGTCGCGGGTGTAGCCGTAGCCGCCGAGGAGCTGGACGGCGTCCGTGGTGACCTCCATGGCCACGTCGGAGGCGAAGCACTTGGCCGCGGCGCCGAAGAAGGTGAGGTCGGCATCGACGCGCTCCGACTTGGCGGCGGCCGCGTACGTCAGCTGGCGGGCGGCCTCCAGCTTCATGGCCATGTCCGCGAGCATGAACTGCACGCCTTGGAAGTCGCCGATCGGCTTGCCGAACTGCTTGCGCTCCTGGACGTAGCCCTTGGCGTAGTCCAGGGCGCCCTGGGCGATGCCGAGCGCCTGGGCCGCGATGGTGATGCGGGTGTGGTCCAGGGTCTTCATCGCGGTGGCGAAGCCGGTGCCCTCGGCGCCGATCATGCGGTCGGCCGGGATGCGCACGTTGTCGAGGTAGACCTCGCGGGTCGGCGAGCCCTTGATGCCGAGCTTCTTCTCCGGGGCGCCGAAGGAGACGCCTTCGTCGCTCTTTTCGACTACGAAGGCGCTGATGCCCTTCGAGCGCTTCTCCGGGTCGGTGACGGCCATCACCGTGTAGTACTCGGAGACGCCCGCGTTGGTGATCCAGCGCTTGACGCCGTTGAGGACCCAGAAGTCGCCGTCGCGCACCGCGCGGGTCTTCATGCCGGCCGCGTCCGAGCCCGCGTCGGGCTCGGAGAGCGCGTACGAGAACATCGCGTCGCCCTTGGCCAGCGGGCCCAGGTACTTCGCCTTCAGCTCCTCGGAGCCGGAGAGGATCACCGGGAGCGAGCCGAGCTTGTTGACGGCCGGGATCAGGGAGGAGGACGCGCAGACGCGGGCCACTTCCTCGATCACGATCACGGTGGCGAGGGCGTCGGCGCCCGCGCCGCCGTAGCTCTCGGGCACGTGGACGGCGTGCAGGTCGCTGGCGACGAGCGCGTCCAGGGCCTCCTGCGGGAAGCGGGACTCTTCGTCGACGGCCGCCGCGAACGGGAGGATCTTGGCCTCGGCGAGCGAGCGGACCGACTCGCGGAGCATGTCGTGCTCCTCGGCCGGGCGGTACAGGTCGAAGTCGGCAGAACCCGCCAAGACTCTCACTCCCCAAGGTGATGCGTGATGCTAACTACCGTTAAGTAACCCAGAGCTTAGTGTCCCGGCCCGATCACGGATACGTGAGCCGCACGTGAGTTGCGTGACAGCCGGTGCGCGGCCGCGGCCCCGCTGCCGGGTACGGGGACCGATACGGGGACCGGTACGGGGGCCGGTACGGGGATCGATACGGGGGAACGTCCCCACGTCACGGCCCGACTATGCTCGGTGGCCGCAATCGGCCCCGCACCTTTGGAGCACGCATGGCCCCCAAGATCACTGTGATCGGTACCGGCTATCTCGGCGCCACGCACGCCGCCGCCATGGCCGAACTGGGCTTCGACGTGCTCGGGCTGGACATCGTCCCGGAGAAGATCGAGATGCTGGCCGCGGGCCGGGTACCGATGTACGAACCGGGGCTGGAGGAGCTGCTCGGCGCGCACGTCGCCGGGCTGCCGGGCGCGAGCGGGCGGCTGCGCTTCACCACCTCCTGGGAGGAGGTCGGCGCCTTCGGCGACGTCCACTTCGTCTGTGTGAACACTCCGCAGAAGCACGGCGAGTACGCCTGCGACATGTCCTACGTCGACTCCGCGATCGAATCCCTGGCCCCGCACCTGACCAGGCCCGCCCTGGTCGTCGGCAAGTCCACCGTGCCGGTGGGCTCGGCCGCGCGGCTGGCCGCCCGGCTCACCGAGCTGGCCCCGGCGGGCGAGGACGTGGAGCTGGCCTGGAACCCGGAATTCCTGCGGGAGGGCTTCGCCGTCCAGGACACCCTGCACCCGGACCGGATCGTGATCGGCGTCCAGGGCGAGACCGCGGAGAAGGTGCTGCGCGAGGTGTACGCGACCCCGCTCGGCGAGGGCTCGCCGCTCGTGGTGACCGACTTCCCGACGGCCGAGCTGGTCAAGACCGCCGCGAACTCCTTCCTCGCCACGAAGATCTCCTTCATCAACGCGATGGCCGAGGTCTGCGAGGCCGCGGGCGGCGACGTGGTGAAGCTGGCCGAGGCGATCGGGCACGACGACCGGATCGGGAAGAAGTTCCTGCGCGCCGGGATCGGCTTCGGCGGCGGCTGCCTGCCGAAGGACATCCGGGCCTTCATGGCCCGCGCGGGCGAGCTGGGCGCCGACCAGGCGCTGACCTTCCTGCGGGAGGTCGACTCGATCAACATGCGCCGCCGCGGGCACATGGTCGAGCTGGCCCGCGACGCGGTGGGCGGCTCGTTCCTCGGCAAGCGGGTCGCCGTCCTCGGGGCCACCTTCAAGCCGGACTCGGACGACGTACGGGATTCGCCCGCGCTGAACGTCGCCGGGCAGATCCACCTCCAGGGCGGCCAGGTGACGGTCTACGACCCGAAGGGCATGGACAACGCCCGCCGCGTCTTCCCGACCCTCGCCTACGCCGACTCCGCGGTGGCGGCGGTGACGGGTGCG
Source organism: Streptomyces sp. NBC_00536 (assembly GCF_036346295.1). NCBI lineage: Bacteria > Bacillati > Actinomycetota > Actinomycetes > Kitasatosporales > Streptomycetaceae > Streptomyces > Streptomyces sp. NBC_00536. The sequence continues at coordinate 3,301,201 of NZ_CP107819.1, forward strand.
GACGTCGTCCTGCACCTCACCGAATGGACCGAGTTCCGCGACCTGGACCCGGCGGCCCTGACCCCCCTCGTCTCGGACCCCCTGATCCTGGACGGCCGCAATGCGCTGGACGCTGCGCGCTGGCGGGCGGCGGGCTGGACCTACCGCGCGATGGGGCGCCCGCGGGCGTAGGTCCCGTAGGGGCCGGGCCGCCCCCGCCCCCGCCCCCGCGCACCGGCCGCCCCAGCGGGGAACCCGGCACCCCTGGGCGCCAGCGGCCCCCAGGCCCCGACGGACGGAGTCCGGCGCAGCCGGGCGAAGCCGGGGAGGCCCCCCGGGGGCCGAGCCGTGCGAGCGCGGCGTCGAGAAGAGGTCCGGCCGCAATGCGCCGGACGCTGCGCGCTGGCGGGCGGCGGGCTGGACCTACCGCGCGATGGGGCGCCCGCGGGCGTAGGTCCCGTAAGGGCCGGGCCGCCCCCGCCCCCGCGCACCGGCCGCCCCAGCGGGGAACCCGGCACCCCTGGGCACCAGCGGCCCCCAGGCCCCGACGGACGGAGTCCGGCGCAGCCGGGCGAAGCCGGGGAGGGCGCTGCGCGGGCCGTTTTCCCTCCGGGGGCGCCTCGAACGCCGGCGAGGCTGAAATGCCCCGCCTGCCTCTGCGCTACGCCCCCCGCCGGTGTTGGGCCGCGCGGGCGGTGAATTCCGCGTCGCGGAGGACGCGTTGGGCGTTGTCCCAGGTCAGGAGGGACAGGTCCGGTTCCGTCCAGCCTCGGTCGAGGAGTTCCGCGATCAGGCGGGGGTAGCCGGAGGCGTCGGTCAGGCCCGCTGGGCGGGGGGTGGGCGGGTCGGTGCCGAAGGCGGCGCCGAGGCCGACGCAGTGCGGGCCCGCCACCGCGCGTACGTGGTCCAGGTGGTCCGCCACCGCGTGCAGCGAGTCGCCGGTCTGGGCGGAGGCGAAGGTGACCATGCACAGGCCGCCCGCCGCGCGCAGGGCCAGCAGGACCTCGTCGGAGACGTTGCCGGGGTGCGGGGTGAGGGCGGCGGCGGCCGTGTGGGAGATGAGGACCGGGGCCTTCGAGGCGCCCGCGATCTGGACGGACACGGCGTCGTCGCACCCGGTCAGGTCGATGAGCACCGCGAGCCGGTTCAGTTCGCGCACCACTTCGTGCCCGAAGGCCGTCAGCCCCTGTTCCGCCCAGGCGGCGCCGGCCGGGGCCACGCTGCGCACGCCCAGGGCGTGCAGGGCCCGCAGGGTGCCGAGGGAGTCGGTCAGGGTGCGGCCGGGCGCCGGGCCGAGGAACGAGGCGATCCGCCCCCGGTTGCGCGCGTCGGCCATGTCGTCCGCGCACAGCGCGAGGCTCAGGCTGTCGGGGTAGCGCCGGATCAGGCTCTGCGCGGCGTCGATCTGTTCGAGGGTCTCCGCCACCACCCCGTCCCGGCCGTCCGGCCCGGGGGTGAGCAGCGACCAGAACTGGGCGCCGACCGCGCCGGCCCGTAGCCGGGGGATGTCGGTGTCCACACCGCCCTCGGGGGTGTCGATGTTGTCGTGGTACGGGCTCTGGCGCAGGGTCCACAGCAGGGTGTTGCACCCGTCGGCGACGGGATGGACGGCCAGGAGTGCGGCGGCCCGGTCGAGCGCTCCGGGCAGCCCCGCGGCGGGCGCGGGTACGGGCGCGGGGTCGGCTCCGGCGGAGCCGGGGGCAGCGGGGGCGGAGCCCACGTGCGCGGGATCGTCCTGCAGGTCGGCCATGGCGTTCGCTCCGGTCTCGGCGGCAGCGGGGAGGGAGAAGTGTTGCCACCGTGACATGTGGGGCCCGTGGGTTCGCGGCGGATGTGGCGTTCGGGTGGCGTACGGGCGACGTACGGACCCACCCGCACCCCACACGCCGACGGCGCGGAACCCCAGGGGCCCCGCGCCGTCCGTCGTCCGCTCCCCCGCCGGGGGCTACAGCACCGCGTTCGAGGGCCCCCGGCTCGCCGACAGCCCGGCCGCCACCGACTCCGCGTCGCGCAGCGCCCGTACCGCGTTCGACCAGGTCAGCTTCGCCAGGTCGGCGCGCGACCAGCCGCGGGTCAGCAGCTCGGCGATCAGGTTCGGGTAGCCGGACACGTCGTCCAGCCCGGACGGGGTGAAGGCCGTGCCGTCGTAGTCCCCGCCGATGCCGATGTGGTCCACGCCCGCGACCTCGCGCATGTGGTCCAAGTGGTCGGCGACGGTGGCCGCCGTGGCGACCGGGCGCGGGCTGGCCGCCTCGAAGGCGCGGTGCAGGGCCATCGCCTCGGCACCGGTGTCCAGGTGGTGCAGCCCGTGCGCGCGCAGGTTCTCGTCGGCGGAGGCCGTCCAGGCGACCGCCGCCGGGAGGATGAACTTGGGCACGAAGGTGGCCATGGCCACGCCCCCGTTGGCCGGGAGCAGGGCGAGCACGTCGTCCGGGATGTTGCGCGGGTGGTCGCAGACCGCCAGCGCGGAGGAGTGCGAGAAGATCACCGGCGCCACCGAGACGGCGAGCGCGTCGCGCATGGTGGTGGCGGCCACGTGCGAGAGGTCCACCAGCATGCCGATGCGGTTCATCTCGCGCACGACCTCGCGGCCGAAGTCCGTGAGCCCGCCGTGGCGCGGCTCGTCGGTCGCCGAGTCCGCCCAGTCGATGGTGTCGTTGTGCGTGAGCGTCATGTAGCGCACGCCGAGCTGGTGCAGGGAGCGCAGGGTGGCCAGCGAGTTGTTGATGGAGTGGCCGCCCTCGGCGCCCATCAGCGAGGCGATCCGGCCCTCGGCGCGCGCCGCTTCCATGTCGTCCGCGGTGAGCGCCCGCACCAGGTCGTGCGGGTAGCGGGCGATCAGCTGGCCGACCGCGTCCATCTGTTCCAGGGTGGCGCTGACCGCCTCGTCGCCCGCGAAGTCGGAGCGGACGTAGACGGACCAGAACTGCGCCCCGACGCCGCCGGCGCGCAGCCGGGGGATGTCGGTGTGCAGGTGCGCGGACTGGTCGGCGGCGATGTCCCGCCGGTCCAGGTCGTAGCGCACCTGGTGGCGCAGCGCCCAGGGGAGGTCGTTGTGGCCGTCGACCACCGGGTGCTCGGCGAGCAGTTCCAGCGCCTCGTCCAGGCGCTGCGCCGCGCTCACTTGCCGAATCCGAAGGAGTCGGCGCCCGCGACCTTGGCGCGCAGTCGCTTGCCCTTCTCGGTGGCCTGGTCGTTCAGTTCCTGCTGGAACTCGCGCATCCGGGCGGTCAGCTCCGGGTCCTGGGTGGCGAGGATCCGCGCGGCCAGGAGTCCGGCGTTGCGCGCGCCGCCGACGGAGACGGTGGCGACGGGAACTCCGGCGGGCATCTGGACGATCGAGAGCAGCGAGTCCATGCCGTCGAGGTACTTGAGCGGTACCGGTACGCCGATCACGGGCAGCGGGGTCACCGAGGCGAGCATCCCGGGCAGGTGGGCGGCGCCGCCCGCGCCCGCGATGATCGCCTTGAGTCCGCGGCCGGCGGCCTGCTCGCCGTAGGCGATCATCTCGCGCGGCATGCGGTGCGCGGAGACGACGTCGACCTCGTAGCGGATCTCGAACTCGTCGAGGGCCTGGGCGGCGGCCTCCATGACGGGCCAGTCGGAGTCCGAGCCCATGACGATGCCGATGACCGGCCCCGTGGAGGTGGGGGAAGCCGTGGAAGGGGTACCGGAGAAGCTCATTCTGTGATCGTCCCTCTGAGATAGCCGGCTGCGTGACGTGCGCGCTCCAGCACATCGTCCAGGTCGTCGCCGTAGGTGTTGACGTGGCCGACCTTGCGGCCGTGTTTCACGTCCTTGCCGTACATGTGGATCTTCAGCTGGGGGTCGTGCGCCATGCAGTGCAGGTACGCCGCGTACATGTCGGGGTAGTCGCCGCCCAGGACGTTCGCCATGACCGTCCAGCGGGCCCGCGGGCGCGGGTCGCCGAGCGGGAGGTCCAGGACCGCCCGGACGTGGTTGGCGAACTGGGAGGTCATCGCGCCGTCCTGGGTCCAGTGCCCGGAGTTGTGCGGGCGCATGGCCAGTTCGTTGACGAGGATCCGCCCGTCGGCGGTCTCGAACAGCTCGACGGCCAGGTGGCCGGTCACGTCGAGTTCCTTGGCGATCCGCAGGGCGAGGGCCTGGGCCTCGCCCGCGAGGGCTTCGGAGAGGTTCGGGGCGGGGGCGATCACCGTGTCGCAGACCCCGTCCACCTGCACGGATTCGACGACGGGGTACGCCACGGCCTGGCCGTGCGGGGAGCGGACGATGTTGGCCGCGAGTTCGCGTACGTACTCCACCTTCTCCTCGGCCAGGACCGGGACGCCCGCCTTGAAGGGCGCTTCCGCGTCCTCCTCGGAGCGGACGAACCACACGCCCTTGCCGTCGTAGCCCCCGCGCGTGGTCTTGAGGATGACGGGGAAGCCGCCGACCTCGGCCGCGAAGGCCACCGCGTCCGCCGGATCGCTCACGATCCGGTGGCGGGGGCTGGGCGCGCCGATCGCGTCGAGCCGGGCGCGCATCACCCCCTTGTCCTGGGCGTGGACGAGCGCGTCGGGCCCGGGGCGGACGGGGATGCCGTCCGCTTCCAGGGCCCGCAGGTGTTCGGTGGGTACGTGCTCGTGATCGAAGGTGATCACGTCGCAGCCGCGCGCGAAGGCGCGCAGCGTCTCCAGATCGCGATAGTCGCCGATGACGACGTCGCTCACGACCTGGGCCGCCGAGTCCTGTGGGCTGTCACTGAGGAGCTTGAATCTGATGCCGAGGGGGATACCCGCCTCGTGGGTCATGCGGGCGAGCTGTCCGCCGCCGACCATGCCGACTACCGGGAACGTCACTCCTCCAGGGTATCGGCCGGATTCCGCCATTCGGACGCCGCCCGGGCCGGGCGGGGTCCGCCGGGGGAGGTCTACGCGCGTCCCGCCCGCTGCGCCGGGCGGGTGTCGGAAGGCACACACGTTTCAGAGGGCCGAGACTTAACATGGACAGGTTGAATCCATCGACCGACCGCCGACCGGCAGGGACTGAACCATCACATGAGCACGCCGAGTACCCCGAAACACGTCACGCTGTCCGAACGCTTCCGCGGCATCGGCCGGGAGGTCCTGAAGTTCGGTGCGGTGGGCGGTATGGGCGTACTGGTCAACTTCGGCGTCTTCAACCTGCTCCGGCACACCACCGACCTGGCCGTCGTGCGCGCGAGCGTCATAGCCATCGTCGTGGCGATCATCAGCAATTACATCGGGTTCCGGTACTTCACCTACCGCGACCGCGACCGGGGCAGCCGCCGCCGCGAGATGACGCTGTTCGTCGTGTTCAGCCTGATCGGCATGGTCATCGAGAGCGGTGTGCTCTACGCGGCCACCTACGGCTTCGGCTGGGACAGCAACCTGCAGAGCAACATATTCAAGTTCCTCGGCATGGGCATCGCGACCGTCTTCCGCTTCTGGTCCTACCGGACCTGGGTCTTCCGCGCCCTGCCCGAGACCACCGGCGCGACCGCGACCACGGTGGTCGCCACGCAGCGCGACGCCGACGACGTGATCGCCGCCGAGCCGGAGCCGGTCTCCCCGGAGCCCGCCACCCGCTAGGCGATCCGCCCGCCGGCCGGTCTAGCGGACCGGCTGTTCCAGTTCGATCCGTTCCGGCGCCGTCCGGCTCAGGAACAGGGCGAACACCGGCGGCTGTGCCTGGAGCAGTTCGAGGCGCCCGCCGTCCGCCTCGGCGAGGTCCCGGGCCACCGCGAGGCCGATGCCCGTGGAATTCCGGCCACTGATCGCCCGTTCGAAGATCCGGTTGCCGAGGTCCGGGGGCACTCCCGGCCCGTCGTCCGTCACCTCGATGACCGCCTGGTTCCCGGTCACGCGGGTGCGCAGGGCGACCGTGCCGCCGCCGTGCATGAGCGCGTTCTCGACCAGCGTCGCCAGCACCTGGGACACCGCGCCCGGCGTGCCCACGGCCCGCATCCCCTGCTTCCCCGAGCGCACGATGGCCCGCCCGGCGCTGCGGTAGGCCGGCCGCCACTCCTCCACCTGCTGCTTGACGATCTCGTCCAGGTCGAAGGGGACCGCCGAGCCCGTGCGCGGGTCGCGGGAGTTCGTCAGCAGCCGTTCCACCACGTCCGTGAGCCGCTCCACCTGGGTGAGGGCGATGCTCGCCTCCTCCCGTACGGTCTCCAGGTCGTCCGTGACCGTGATCTCCTCCAGCCGCATCGACAGCGCGGTCAGCGGGGTCCGCAGCTGGTGCGAGGCATCGGCGGCCAGGCGCCGCTCGGCGGTCAGCATCCGCCCGATCCGCTCCGCGCTGGCGTCCAGTACGTCCGCGACCCGGTCCAGCTCGGGAACCCCGTACCGCTTGTGGCGCGGCCGGGGGTCGCCCGAGCCGAGCCGCTCGGCCGTCTCGGCGAGGTCGGTGAGCGGGGAGGCCAGCCGGTTGGCCTGGCGCACGGCGAGCAGTACGGCCGCCACGACGGCCAGCAGGGCGACGGCGCCGACGACCGCGAGGGTGCGCCCGACCTCCTTGGTGACCGTGGAGCGGGACTCCTCGACCACCACGCTCTCGCCGTTCTCGCCCTTGGCGGAGCCGCGCAGGGCGCTGCCGTCGATGGGCACGCCGATGCCGACCGGGGGCTGGCCCGGGACCTGGATGCGGGCGTAGCGCCCGGCGTCCAGCTGCTCGCCGAGGGAGCGGGCGTCGATGCCCTTCTTCTCCAGCACGTTCGACTCGACGATGCCGACGAGGCGCAGGGCCTCGGATTCGACACTGTCCTGGGCACTGCTGGTGATCGTCCGGGTCTCCACGATCACCAGGGAGATCCCGAACACGGCGATCACGACGAGCACCACGGCGAGCGTGGAGTTGATCAGGCGGCGGCGCATGCCTTAGAGGATGCCCTAACGGCCACCACCGGGGCGCTCGGCTCTTGGGTCAGCTCTTGGGTCAGCTCTTCTCGAAGCGGAAGCCGACGCCCCGCACGGTCGCGATGTAGCGGGGGTTCGCGGCGTCGTCGCCCAGCTTCTTGCGCAGCCAGGAGATGTGCATGTCCAGGGTCTTCGTGGAGGACCACCAGGTGGTGTCCCAGACCTCGCGCATGAGCTGGTCGCGGGTGACGACCCGGCCCGCGTCGCGCACCAGGACCCGCAGCAGGTCGAATTCCTTGGCCGTGAGCTGCAGCTCCTCCTCCCCCATCCAGGCGCGGTGCGACTCGACGTCGATCCGCACCCCGTGGGTGGCGGGCGGCTGGGCGGGCTCGGTGGCGCCGCGCCGCAGCAGGGCCCGGACCCGGGCCAGCAGCTCGGCGAGCCGGAAGGGCTTGGTCACGTAGTCGTCGGCCCCGGCATCCAGTCCGACCACGGTGTCGACCTCGTCGGCCCGTGCGGTCAGCACGAGGATCGGGAAGCCGTGGCCCTCGGCACGCAGCCGGCGGGCGACCTCCAGGCCGTCCATCCCGGGCAGGCCCAGGTCCAGGACGACAAGATCGACGCCGCCCTGCAGTCCCGCGTCCAGTGCGGTCGGTCCGTCCTCACGGACCTCGACCTCGTAGCCCTCCCGGCGCAGGGCGCGGGCCAGGGGTTCCGAGATGGATGCGTCGTCCTCGGCGAGCAGTACACGCGTCATGTGGGTGATGGTAGTCCGCGGCGGGCGGCCGCAGGGCTGCACCCGGACACCCCTGCCGATCTACTCTTGTCGGTGCCTCGCGACCTTTGAATGTGATCATTCGGTTCCCTGGGAGCCTGTGATCCATGTCTCAAGTCCATTCATATGCCGCAGTGTCGTGTCGTATGGTGTCGAGACGCCTGATGCACTACCTCGGGACCTTTGTGCCGAAAAGCGAGCCAAAGGTCTCTACTTCTGTCCTGACCGGTGAGGCAGTCTCTTGTGACTGCCCTCTCCGGGCTTGATGACAGTGAATGACCTGTGGGCCGGGCCCTGCGCGCGAAGATGCGCGACAGGGCGTGGATCCCGGTGTCGTATGTCCCTTCACCGCCGTATCGACGGTGAGACCCCCGGGCGTGGGGTGGGGCACACGCCGCCGGTGCCGGCCACCCCCCACCGGGCGCTGTACCGCTCACGAAGCGAAGCGTCCCGATCAAGCAAGGATCGACCATGGCTTCCAGCCTGACGAAGGGTTCGGCGGACCCGTCCACCGAAAAGACCTTCTTCGGCCACCCCCGTGGCCTGGCCACTCTGTTCATGACCGAGATGTGGGAGCGTTTCTCCTACTACGGCATGCGCGCACTGCTGGTCTACTACTTGGTCTCGGGCGGCGCCGACGCCGCCACGGGCAGCCAGGGCGGCGGTCTGGCCATGACCGCGGCCACGACCACGGCCATCTACTCCGTGTACGTCTCCATGGTCTACCTCATGGCGATGCCCGGCGGATGGTTCGGTGACCGTGTCTGGGGCGCCCGCAAGACGGTCGCCATCGCCGGTTTCGTGATCATGGCTGGTCACCTGTCGCTGGCCGTTCCCGGCCAGGCGATGTTCTTCGTCGGTCTGATCCTGGTCGCGGCCGGTTCGGGTCTGCTGAAGGCCAACATCTCCACGATGGTCGGCCACCTGTACGACGGTCCCGAGGACCCGCGCCGTGACGGTGGCTTCACCCTCTTCTACATCGGCATCAACCTCGGCGCCTTCGTCGCCCCGCTCGTCGTCGGCACGGTCGGCAAGGAGCACAACTGGCACCTGGGCTTCGCCCTCGCCGCCGTCGGCATGGGCCTGGGTCTGACCCAGTTCCTGCTCGGCACCAAGCACCTGAGCCCGAAGAGCAGCCTGGTCCCGAACCCGCTGTCGCCGGAAGAGCGCAAGGCCGTCCTCACCAAGGTCGCCCTCGCCGTTCTGGGCATCGCCGTCTTCTACGGCGCCGTGGTCGCCCTCGGTGCCTACACGCTGAACTGGGCCCTGGTCCCGCTGACGCTGGCCGGCCTGTTCATCCCGATCGCGGTGCTGACGCGCATCAAGCGCGACAAGGACCTGTCGGGCGCCGAGCAGTCGAAGATGACCGCCTACATCTTCTTCTTCATCGCCGCCGCCGTCTTCTGGATGATCTACGACCAGGGTGGCTCCACGCTGTCCCTGTTCGCGGACGACAAGACCGCCGACACCGTCTTCGGCCTCGGCTTCTCGGCCACCTGGTACCAGTCGCTGAACCCGCTGTTCGTGATGGCCCTGGCCCCGGTCTTCGCCTGGCTGTGGCTGTGGCTGGCGCGCAAGAACCAGGAGCCGAACACCATCGTGAAGTTCGCGATGGGTCTGGTCCTGATCGGCGCCTCGTTCTTCGTCTTCATCGTCCCGATGAACATGGCGGGCGGCGACGTCAAGGTCTCCCCGATGTGGCTCGTCTCGATCTACATGATCCAGACCATCGGTGAGCTGTGCGTCTCCCCGGTCGGCCTCTCCGTCACCACGAAGATGGCCCCGCAGAAGTACGCCTCCCAGATGATGGGTGTCTGGTTCCTCGCGGTCACCGCCGGTGACTGCATCACCAGCCTCCTGTCCATCGGCAACGTGGACCTGAACGGCACCTGGGTCATCGGCTTCGAGGCCCTGGCCGCGGTGGTCGCGGGCTTCGCGGTCTGGATGTACCGCAAGAAGGTCCAGGGGCTGATGGGCTCCGTGCACTGACGCACGCCCCCCTCAGCGCACTGCCTCACGCGCACTGAGCACGTACGGAACGGCCCGGCACACCGGAAGGTGTGCCGGGCCGTTCCGCGTTTCCCGTTGCTGTGTGGCGGTTACCTCGTGCCGCGCAGCCGGCGCCACGGGGTGAAGGTGAAGACCGCGCCGCCGAGCAGGACCACGGTCCCGGCGACCAGCGCCAGGGCCTTGATGCCGCCGTCGCCGGAGGCGCCGGTCTCGGCCAGGCCGCCCGCCGCGGCCGCGGCGCCGCCGCCGGAGGTCCCGGACGTGCCCGGGGTGCCGGAGCCGCCCGGCTGGGCCGCCGTGTCCAGCTCCAGGGAGACGCCGGTGCTGGACGCCTTGCAGGGCACGGTGATGGGCGGGGCGCCCGCGCCCATCGTGACGTCGATGGTCAGCTGGTCGGGGCTGAGCGTCACCTTGCCGGTCTTGCCGGGCGTGTAGGTGCCGGTCATGTCGCTCAGGCTGACCGGGGCCTTGCTCGGGATCGGCTCGGCGTTGGCGGGGCCGGTGACCTTGACCGTACCGCTGTCGGCGCCGCCGAGCTTGATGTTCATCGAGGGCTTGAGGGCCCCCGCGGGCAGGTCCATCGGGCTGGCCATGGCGCCCTTGGCGGTCTTGACGGTCAGCGCGTAGGCACCGCCGTTCTTCTTGGCGCTGATCGTCACCGGGGTCTTGATGCCGCCGGGGACGACCGTTCCGCAGTCGTAGGCGACCTCCACGGGCTTGCCCGGGAAGTCGGTCTGGCCCCCGCTGCCGCCGGTGGTCGCGCCGCCGGTGGTCGCCCCGCCGGTCGTGGTCGCCCCTCCGGTGGTCGTCGCGCCGCCCGTGGTGGCCCCTCCTGTGGTGGCCCCACCGGTCGTGGCGCCGCCGGTCGTGGCACCGCCGGTCGTGGCACCGCCCGTGGTCGCACCGCCCGTGCTGGAGCCGCCCTCGACCTTGATGGTCGCCCCGGTCTTCACCGTCTCCTTGGGCGAGCACTTGGTCTCGGTGGTCATGATCTGGTTGACGTTGATCGTGTACTTGTCGGGCGTGAGCGTGATGTCGCCCGCCTTCTCGATCTTGAGCTTGCCCTTCATGTCCGGCAGCACCATCTGGGCGCCCTTGGGGATCGGCGGGTTCTGCCGCGGGCCCTGGACCGCCACGGTGCCGCTCTGGGCCCCGCCGACGGTGACGTTGCCGCTCGGCTGGACGACGTCCTTGTTCAGGTCCAGCACGTCCGGGTTCTTCGAGGCCGCCTTGACCGTCTTCCAGGTGATGTCCACGGTGTCACCGACCTTGGCGGTCGCCGGCGCCGTGATCTCCACCGTCGTCTCGCCCTCGATCGGGGGGAGATTGGCGATGGCGGGCGGGATGCACTCGGTCTTGAAGGTGATCTCGGCGGCCTGGGCGGGGGTCGCCGCCAGCAGGATCCCCGCCCCGCCGAGCATCAGCGCGACCCCGGCCGCGCTCATCCTCCGTTGGGTCTTCACGACGTTCCCTTCGTTGTCGGATGGTCTTCTGACGGTGCGGATGTCAGTGGTGCGGTGTTCCGTGCGGGTGGTGCTCCCGGCGCGTCGGTGCTCTCCGGGGTGAACCACGGCAGTACGGCCGTGGTGGTCTGGGGGGTCTCGGCCACGGGGCGGCCCGCCGGGCGGCGTACGGCGGGCCGCCCGCCGGGGACCCGCGGGAGCCGGGCGGTGACGGCGGTCGCCGGGTCGCGGGACCCGTCGGCGGCGCCGCTGCCGCGGTGGCGGCCGGAACCGGGGGCGCGCGGGCGGACCTTGTCGACGACGGCCATGCCGATCCGGAAGAGCGCCGCGGGGATCACCAGGCAGAGCAGGAGCCAGAAGAGGAGGACGCCGTACGGCCGGTCCACCCCCCAGGGCTGGGTGGCCAGGACCTTCTCGCCGTATTTGAGCGAGAGCGTGTAGTCGCCGTACGCGCCCGCGTCGAGCGGGACGTCGATCGCGACCCGGGCCTTCTGGCCCGGCGGGATCGTGCCCTTCCACTGGTGTTCCTCCCAGGTCGGCGCGAACACCCCGTGGGCGGTGCCGATCTGGAAGACGGGGTCGGTGACCGGGGCCGAGCCGAGGTTGCCGACGGTGACCACGAACTTCCGGCTCGGCGGGGCGCCGAACCAGGTCAGCACGCCGTCGTCGCCCTCCAGCTGGACCCCGGTCAGGATCGCGAGGCGGGCCGTCCCGGACTCCGCGGGCAGTTCCGCCACCGGGTGGTCGGTGATCTTGACGGGGACCGCGACGGTGGACTGGTCCCCGTTGACGGAGGCCACGTTGACCACGCAGGGACAGGGCTTGGGCGGGCCCACCACGGGCAGTTGGGCCGCGAAGTGCCCCGCGTCGTCGACGGCGACCGCGGTGCCGTCCGCGTTGGCGCAGCTGTTGGTGCCGCCGATCATGTTCTGCCCGCAGACCAGCAGCATCACCATGGTCTTGGGCCGCCAGCCGGCGCCGGTGACGGTGACCTCGGTGCCCTTGGCGACCTCCTGGAGGGAGAGCGTCGCGGTGGGTTTGCCGTCGGCCCCCGGCGCGGACCAGGCCGGTACGGCCGCCAGCGCGAGGAGGGCGCCCGTCACGGTGGCCACCAGGGCCGCCGCCCAGCGGCGCGGGAGCGGGACAACGCAGCGCGTGCTCACCTGGGCGCTCCCGTCAACTCGTGTTCTGGCAGGTGGGGTTCGACGTCGGGACCGCCATCGGCCCCGGCGTCGTCCACGGACGTGGGCGCGCCCCCGTCGGAGGGCGCCGCGCGGGACGTCCGCCGCCGGGTGCGGGCGAGCAGGTGCGCGGCCAGGGCGGTGGCGGCGAGGCCGAGCAGGCCCGCGCCGGTCCACCCCACCAGGCCCCAGGGCACGCACCACGCGGAGGCGGTGGCCGTGGCCCGCGCGCCACCGGGGGCGGTGACGGTGAGGGTGAGGTCGACGTCGTCGAACACCGGGGCCCCGGGCCAGGGTTCGCTCAGCTCGACCCGCTGGCCGGGCAGCAGTTCCACGGGCAGGGTGCGCGCCGTACGGCCCGGCACCTCGCCGAAGAGGCCCTCGGCGCGCACGGTCAGTTCGGGCGCGAGCGCCACGTTCCCGCGGTTGACCAGGGTGTAGCGGATGACGGCGGCCGCGCCCTTGCCGCTGACCGAGGCGTGCTCGACGGTGAGGGCGGCCAGTACCGGGCCGCTGACGCGCAGGTGGACCCGTACGGCCGCCTCGTGGCCGGATTCGGCGGCGACGACGGCGACGGGGTGGTCGCCGGGCACGGCCGAGGGCGGCACGGTGACGGTGAAGGGGACCACGGCGCGGGTGTGCGGCGGGATGGTGACGGTGCGGGTCGCGCCGAAGCTGATCCAGGCGGCGGCCGCGGTGGATTCGGTGGCCGGGCGCACCGCGAGGGCCCCGGCCCCGGTGTTGTAGGCGTCGGCTCCGCGCAGGGTCACGGTGTGTTCCCGGTCGGTGGGGTTGGCCAGGGCCAGCCGGTCCTCCAGCACGGCGCCGGGGGTTCCCTCCAGGTAGAAGTACGGGCGGGCGCCGCCGGGCCGGGTGGCCGGCCCGGCGGCGGGCCCGGCGCTCCACCCGGGGTCCGGCGCCGCCCACGCCGGAGCGGCGGACGGCAGGACCAGGAGGAGGACCGCCGCGAGCGCCCCGGACAGCCCGAGCACCCCGGACAGTCCGAGCGGCGCACGGCGGGTATGACGGCGCAGCTCGGGCATGGCCGGGTCCGCTCCGTTCAGGACCGGGCCCGCTGGCCGCGCCGGGTCAGCCAGAGCACGCCAGCGGCGCCGGAGAGCACCACGGTGCCGCCCAGGGTGCCCAGCGCGAGGGCGGAGTCGGCGGGGCCGGTCTGCGGGAGGGTGTCGGAGCCGCCGGACGCGGCGGCCGTCACGTCCATCTCCAGGGACGGCTTGGGGCTGTTGCCGGCCTTGCAGGTGGTCGTGGTGCCCATCGCCTTGATGGTGAGCACGCCCGCGGTGAAGGTGACCTTGCCGCTCTTCTTCGGCTTGTAGGTGCCCGAGAGGTCGGAGATCTTGATGGGCGCGTTGGCGGGCGCGGCGGCCGCGTTGGGCGGGCCCACGACCGGGACACTGGCCGTCTCGGACCCGGTGACCGTGACGACGGCGCTGGGTGACATGGCGCCGGGGCCGAGTTCGATGGGGCTGGAGGAGACGCCCTTCTGGAAGGACATCGTGAGCTTGTAGGCGTCGCCCTCCTTGACGGCCTTGATGTCGATGGGCGAGACCGCCGACTTCGGGCCGATCGGGGTCTCGCAGTCGTACTTGACGTCGACCACATCGGCCTGCGCGGCCGGGGCGGCCAGCAGGACCGCCGATCCGGCCAGCGCGGTGGCGAGCGCGAGCGCGGTGGAGCGTTTCCGGTTGGACACCTTCGTCTTCCCCTCGGGCCTCGGAACCACGTGTCACTGATGGCAAGTTACTGACGGCACATCAGATTTGGTGGCTCAAAGTACGCCGAGGGGCCTACGGAGGGAAGAGACAAGGACACCCCGGTATCAGGAGGCCCTGACACCTCGCTGCCACACGGCCGAAACGAGCGGGACGCCCGGGCGGTAGGCCAGGTGGACGTGGCTCGGGGCCTCCAGAACGGCCAGATCCGCGCGCGCACCGGGCGTGAGCGTGCCGATGTCGCCGCGCCGCAGGGCCCGGGCGCCGCCCGCGGTGGCGGACCAGAGGGCCTCGTCCGGGGTCATGCCCATGTCCCGGACGGCGAGGGCGATGCAGAAGGGCATGGAACTCGTGTACGAAGAGCCGGGGTTGCAGTCGGTCGACAGCGCCACGGTCGCACCCGCGGCCAGCAGCCGCCGGGCGTCCGGCCACTGCGCGCGGGTGGAGAACTCGGCGCCGGGCAGCAGGGTGGCCACCGTGGTCCCGGCGGCCTGGCCGAGCGCGTCGACATCGGCGTCGGTGAGGTGCGTGCAGTGGTCGGCGGAGGCCGCCTCCAGCTCCACGGCGAGCTGCACGCCGGGGCCGTGGGAGAGCTGGTTGGCGTGGATCCGCGGGATCAGGCCCGCGGCCGCGCCCGCGGTGAGGATGGCACGGGCCTGGTCCCCGTCGAAGGCTCCCTTCTCGCAGAAGACGTCCACCCAGCGGGCGTACGGGGCGCAGGCCGCCAGCATCTCGCCGGTGACGAGGTCGACGTACGCGGCCGGGTCCGCGGCGAAGTCGGGGGAGACGATGTGCGCGCCGAGGTAGGTGACCTCCTCGGTGTGCGCGGCGGCGATGCGCAGGGCGCGGGCCTCGTCCTCGACGGTCAGGCCGTAGCCCGACTTGGTCTCGAAGGTGGTCGTCCCCTGCCGGCGGGCCTCGTCGAGGTGGCGCACCAGATTGGCCTCCAGCTCCGCGTCGGTGGCGGCGCGGGTGGCGGCGACGGTGGTGCGGATGCCTCCGGCGGAGTAGGCGCGGCCGGACATCCGGGCGTTGAACTCCTGGGTGCGGTCGCCCGCGAAGACGAGGTGCGAGTGGGAGTCGACGAAGCCGGGGATCACGGCGCGGCCGTGCGCGTCGAACGACCGGTCGGCGGCCGGGGCCTGTGCGGTGGGGCCGACCCAGGCGACCTTGTCGTCCTCGATGACGACGGCGGCGTTCTCGATCAGCCCGAGGGCGGTGCCGTTGCCCTGGGCGGGGTCGTTGGTGACGAGGCTGCCGATGTTGCTGATGACGGTGGTGGTCACGGGGTTGTCCTCTCGATAACCGGGGCTCCGCCCCGGACCCCGCGCCTCAATCGCCGGCGGGGCTGAAATGTGCGCTCAAACGCCGCGCGGGCTGAGTTTGCGCTCAAACGCCGCGCGGGCTGGAAGATGCCGCTGCGCGGCATTCCCAGCCTCGCCGACGGGCCGGGAATGTGCTGCGCACATCCGGCCCGCGTGGCGCGGGATGTGCGCAGCACATTCCCGGCCCGTCGGCCTGGGTTGCGCAGCACGTTCCCGCCCGCACGGCCTGGACTGCGCGGCACGTTCCCGCCCGCACGGCCTGGACTGCGCGGCACGTTCCCGCCCGCACGGCGTGGGATTGCGGCACAACCCTGCCCGCGCGGCGTGGGGTTGCGCAGCAATCCCAGCCCGCGCGGCGATTGAGCGCACCGCAGCCCGCGCGGCGATTGAGCGCGCTTACAGCCCCGCCGGCGTTTGAGGCGCGGGGTCTGGGGCGGAGCCCCAGGGGGGTCAGCCGCGGAGGGCGGCGATCGCATCGGCCAGCGCTGCGGGCACGTCCCCGACCAGGGCGTGCGCGCCGTCGCGGACGATGTGGCGGCCCGCGACGACCGTGTGGCGGATGTCCGCGGCGGAGGCCGCGAAGACGGCGGTCTCGGCAGCCAGCCGGGGCAACGGTCCCGCCGTCCGTACGGAGTCCAGCGCGACCGTGGTGAAGTCGGCGAGCGCGCCCGCCTCCAGGCGGCCCGCGTCGGCCCAGCCGAGCGCCGCGTGGCCGTCCGCGGTGGCGGCGGACAGCAGCGCGTTCGCCGTCCAGTGGCCCCGGGTGCGGCTGCGCAGGCGCTCGTTCAGCTCCATCGCGCGGGCCTCTTCGAGGAGGTCGATGACGGCGTGGCTGTCGCTGCCCAGGGACAGCGGGCTGCCCGCGTGCTGCAGCCGGGTGGCCGGGCCGATGCCGTCGGCGAGGTCGCGTTCGGTGGTGGGGCACATGCAGGTGCCGGTGGAGGTGCCGCCGAGGAGGGCGATGTCCCCGTCGGTGAGGTGCGTGTTGTGCACGCCGGTGGTGCGCGGGCCCAGCACCCCGTGGTCGGCGAGCAGCTGGGTGGGGGTGCGCCCGTGCGCGGCCTGGCAGGCGTCGTTCTCGGCGGTCTGCTCGGAGAGGTGGACGTGCAGCGGGGCCCCGCGCTCGGCGGCCCAGGCGGCGACCGTGGCGAGCTGGTCGGCGGGCACGGCGCGCACGGAGTGGACGGCCGCGCCGATCAGGGCGTGCTCGCGGGGCTTGAGGGCGGCGGCCCGCTCGGCCCAGGCTTCGGCGGTGCCGTCGGAGAAGCGCAGCTGGTGCGGTTCCGGGGCCTGTCCGAAGCCGGAGGAGAGGTAGGCGGTGTCGAGGAGGGTGATGCGGATCCCGGCCTCGGCGGCGGCTTCGATCAGCGCTTCGCCCATGGCGTTGGGGTCGGCGTAGGGCGTGCCGCCGGGCGCGTGGTGCACGTAGTGGAACTCGCCCACCGCCGTGATCCCGGCCAGTGCCATCTCCGCGTACACGGCGCGGGCGAGGGCGAAGTACCGCTCGGGGGTGAGGTTCTGGGCGGCCTTGTACATGAAGTCGCGCCAGGTCCAGAAGGTGCCGCTGCCGACCTGGACGGTGCCGCGCAGGGCCCGGTGGAAGGCGTGGCTGTGCGCGTTGGCCAGGCCGGGGAGGGTGAGGCCGCGCAGGATCTCGGCGCCCGGCGGCGGGGTGGCGGTCCCGGTGCGCAGGGCGGCGATCCGGCCGTCCTTGACCTCCAGGACGACGCCCGGCTCGACGTGGGTGCCGAGCCAGGCGTGTTCCAGCCAGTACGTGTTGTGCTGCGCGGTCAGCGGCACGCTAGACCTTCCAGTACGTCGGCGAGGGCGAGGACTCCGGCGACGCAGTCGTCCTCGGCGGCGTACTCGGCCGGGGAGTGGGAGACGCCGGTGGGGTTGCGCACGAACAGCATCGCGGTCGGGATCGATCCGGAGAGGATTCCGGCGTCGTGTCCCGCGCCCGTGCCGAGGACGGGGACGGCCCCGCCCAGGATCCGGTTCAGCTCGTCGCGCAGGGCGTGTTCGAACTCGATGACCGGGGTGAAGGACTCCCGGACCACGCTCAGGTCGATGCCCTCGCTCTCGGCGCGTTCCCGGGCGGCCTTCTCGATCGCCGTGACGACGGTGTCGAGGGCGGCCTGGTCGGGGGCGCGGGAGTCGAGCCAGCCGCGGACCAGCGAGGGGATCGCGTTGACCCCGTTGGGCTCGACCGAGATCTTCCCGAAGGTGGCGACGGCCCCGGCGAGGGCCGCCTCTGCGCGGGCCGCGAGCACGGTCTGCGCGTAGGTGAGCATCGGGTCGCGGCGGTCGACCAGCCGGGTGGTGCCCGCGTGGTTGGCCTCGCCGCGGAAGTCGAACCGCCAGCGGCCGTGCGGCCAGATCGCGGAGGCGAGGCCGACCCGGTCCCCGGACAGGTCCAGGGCGCGGCCCTGCTCCACGTGGAGTTCGACGAAGGCCCCGATCCGGGCCAGGCGTTCGGGGTCGGCGCCGATGGCCTCCGGGTCGTATCCGGCGGCCTCCATGGCTTCGGGCAGCCGGATGCCGTCCGCGTCGCGGAGTTCGTACGCCTTCTCCTTGGTCAGCTGTCCGGCGGCGAGCCGGGAGCCGACGCAGGCGAGCCCGAAGCGGGCGCCCTCCTCGTCACCGAAGTTGGTGATGGCCAGCGGCCTCGCGAACTCCGCGCCGCGCCTGCGGAGTTCGTCCAGGGCCGCGAAGGAGGACACGACGCCGAGGGGGCCGTCGAAGGCGCCGCCGTCGGGGACGGAGTCCAGGTGGGACCCGGTGACGACGGCGTCCCCGGCGAGGGGGTCGCCGAGCCAGGCCCACTGGTTGCCGTTGCGGTCAGTCTCGTACGCGAGCCCGCGGGCCTCGGCCTGGGCCTGGAACCAGGCCCGGCAGTCGGCGTCGGCGCCGGTCCAGGCGTAGCGGCGGTAGCCGCGGCTACCGCTGTCGCGGCCGATGGGGGCGAGCTCGGCCCACATGCTGTGGAAGCTGGTTTCTCCCCGCCCCGCCCTTCCACCGTTCCCCGGGGCTCCGCCCCGGACCCCGGAGGGGGTCCCGCCGGAGGCAAACCCAGCCCCGCCGGCGTTTGAGGCGCGGGGGTCCGGGGGCAGGGCCCCCGGGAACGGCGCCGCACCCTTGCTCACTCGGAATCGCCCTCGCGCATCGGGATGCGGACGTCACGCTCGTCGGCGACGGCCTCGGCGATGTCGTAGCCCGCGTCGACGTGGCGGATGACGCCCATGCCCGGGTCGTTCGTCAGCACCCGGCGGATCTTCTCGCCCGCGAGCTTCGTACCGTCGGCGACGGTGACCTGCCCGGCGTGGATGGAGCGGCCCATGCCGACGCCGCCGCCGTGGTGGATGGAGACCCAGGACGCGCCGGAGGCGACGTTGACCATGGCGTTGAGCAGCGGCCAGTCGGCGATCGCGTCGGAGCCGTCGAGCATGGCCTCGGTCTCGCGGTACGGGGAGGCCACCGAGCCGCAGTCGAGGTGGTCGCGGCCGATGACCAGCGGCGCGGCGAGCGTGCCGTCGGCGACCATCTCGTTGAAGCGCTCACCGGCCTTGTCGCGCTCGCCGTAGCCGAGCCAGCAGATGCGCGCGGGCAGGCCCTGGAAGTGGACGCGCTCGCCCGCCATCTTGATCCAGCGGTGCAGGGACTCGTTCTCCGGGAAGAGGTCGAGCATCGCCTTGTCGGTCTTGTGGATGTCCGAGGCCTCGCCGGAGAGGGCCGCCCAGCGGAAGGGGCCCTTGCCCTCGCAGAAGAGGGGGCGGATGTAGGCGGGGACGAAGCCGGGGAAGGCGAAGGCGCGGTCGTAACCGGCCAGCTGGGCCTCGCCGCGGATCGAGTTGCCGTAGTCGAAGACCTCGGAGCCCGCGTCCATGAAGCCGACCATGGCCTCGACGTGCTTGGCCATGGACTCGCGGGCGCGGGTGGTGAAACCGGCCGGGTCCTTGGCCGCGTAGTCCGCCATGTCGTCGAAGTCGACGCCGACGGGCAGGTAGGCGAGCGGGTCGTGGGCGGAGGTCTGGTCCGTCACGATGTCGATCGGCGCGCCTTCGGCGAGCATCTGCGGGAGCAGTTCGGCGGCGTTGCCGAGCAGGCCGATGGAGAGCGGCTTGCGGGCGTCGCGGGCCTCGGTGGCCAGCTGGAGGGCGTGGCGCAGGTTGTCGGCCTTGACGTCGAGGTAGCGGTGCTCGATGCGGCGGTCGATGGCGCGCGGGTCGACGTCGATGCAGATGGCGACGCCGTCGTTCATCGTGACGGCGAGCGGCTGGGCGCCGCCCATGCCGCCGAGTCCGGCGGTCAGGGTGATGGTGCCGGCGAGGGTCCCGTTGAACTTCTTCGCGGCGACGGCCGCGAAGGTCTCGTAGGTCCCCTGGAGGATGCCCTGGGTGCCGATGTAGATCCACGAACCGGCGGTCATCTGCCCGTACATGGTCAGGCCCAGGTTCTCCAGGCGCCGGAACTCCTCCCAGTTGGCCCAGTCGCCGACCAGGTTGGAGTTGGCGAGCAGGACGCGCGGGGCCCATTCGTGGGTCTGCATGACGCCGACCGGACGGCCGGACTGGACCAGCATGGTCTCGTCCTGCTTCAGCGTCTGAAGCGTGCGGACCATCGCGTCGTACGAGCGCCAGTCGCGCGCGGCCTTGCCGGTGCCGCCGTAGACGACGAGCTTGTCGGGGTGCTCGGCGACCTCGGGGTCGAGGTTGTTCTGGAGCATCCGCAGGGCGGCCTCCTGCTGCCATCCCAGGGTGCTCAGCTCGGTACCTCGCGCGGCACGTACGGGGCGGGGTCCTGACATGGCGGTGCCTCCTCCGTTGTTGGTCAATCCATTCACATACTCGCCCTCTGAATAGGTTCAGTCAACAGCTGCGGGCATGTCGCCGTGATGGTTGGCTGGCGTACATGACCGCGGACACCGCAGCAGGGGCCCGAACCGGCCCGCACGCACCGGATCCCGCCGCGCGCCGGGACCTGGCCGTACGGGCCGCCGTACGGCAGGGGCTGGTGGGGCCGGGCGAGGCCGACGAGCCCCTGGTGTGCCTGCTGGACACGGCCGGGATCCGGGCCTCGGCCGCCGCCCTGACGGCCGCCTTCGCCGCCGCGCTGCCGCCCGGCACCCCCGTCCTGCACGCCTTCGCCGTCAAGGCCTGCCCGCTGGTCCCGGTGCTGCGGCTGCTCGACGGCGCGGGGCTGGGCTGCGAGGTGGCGAGCGCCGGGGAGCTGGCCCTGGCCCGGGCCGCCGGGGTGAGCCCCGGCCGCACCGTCCTGGACTCCCCCGCCAAGACCACCGCCGAACTGCGCGAGGCACTGGCCCTGGGCATCGCCGTCAACATCGACAACCGCCAGGAGCTGGCACGCGTCGACGCCCTGATCGCGGCCGCCCCCGGACCCGTCCGCTCCCCCGTGGGCCTGCGGATCAACCCGCAGACCGGCGCGGGCTCCATCGGCGCGCTCTCCACCGCCACCACGACCTCGAAGTTCGGGTTCGCGCTGCGCGACGAGGGGGCGCGCGAGTGGCTGGTGCGCGCCTGCGTCGAGCGCCCCTGGCTGACCCGGCTGCACACCCACTCCGGATCCCAGGGCGTACCGCTGCCGCTGATCGCGGAGGGGGTGCGTACGGTGCACGCGCTCGCCGAGGAGATCAACGCGGCGGCCGGGCGGCGGCGGATCGACACGGTCGACATCGGCGGCGGCCTGCCGGTGAACTTCGCCTCGGACGAGACGGACCCCACCTACGCCGCCTACGTGGCCGCCCTGCGCGCCGCCGCCCCCGGCCTCTTCGACGGCTCGTACGGCCTGGTCACCGAGTTCGGCCGGTCCCTCACCGCGAAGCACGGCCTGGTGATCGCCCGCGTCGAGTACACGAAGACCACCGGGGCCCGCCCCATCGCGCTCACCCACGCGGGAGTCCAGCTGGCCACCCGTACGGTCTACGCGCCCGCCGTCTGGCCGGTGCGCGTCCTCGCCTACGACGGCCGGGGCCTCCCGAAGGACGGCGAACCGCGCGCCCAGGACATCGCGGGACCCGCCTGCTTCGCGGGCGACCTGCTGGCCGAGGCCCGCCGCCTCCCGCCGCTCGCTCCCGGCGACCTGATCGCCGTACCGGACACGGGCGCCTACTTCTTCACGGCCCACTACGGCTACAACAGCCTGCCGCGCCCGGCGGTGCACGGCTTCACGGTCGAGGACGGCGGCGGGGTCCGCTTCGCGCTGGCCCGCCCGGGGCAGCCGCTCAGCGCGATCGTGACGGAAGCGGGAGGCCGGGAGCGCGACGCCCTCCTGTGACTTCGTCTACTCGGCTACTCCACGAACAAGGACCGGGCGGCGGCCTTGGCGTCGAAGGCCTCCAGCCGGGCCTGCGCGTCCGGCAGCGCGTCCGCCATCGACTCCAGCAGCACCCGCCCCAGGAGCATCGGCGCGCACGCCGTGTCGAAGGCCAGCCCGGTGCCGACCGGGGCCGGGATCAGCAGGTCCGAGTGCCGGGCGACCGGCGCGAAGGCCGAATCGGCGACCGTGACCACCTTCAGGCCCGCCGTACGGGCGTACTCCAGGGCCGCCACCACCTCGCGCGGGTGCCGGGGCAGCGCGAAGCACAGCAGCGCCGAGGCCCCGGATCCGGCCGCCGCGTCGATCCGGTCGGCCAGCATCGAACCGCCCTCGTCCAGCAGCCGTACGTCCGGGTGCACCTTCCCCGCGAAGTACGCGAACCCGCGCGCCTGCGAGGACGCGGCCCGCAGCCCCAGCACCGGCAGCGGCACCGAACCGGCCAGCAGGCGCCCCGCCTCCTCGACGGGCCCCGGGTCGGCGAGCATCGCCGAGAGGTGCCGCAGGTTGTCGATCTCGGCCTGGACGGCCTGCTGGTAGGAGTTGTACGAGTCGCTGCCGGACGCGCCGGGGCGGCTGGCGGGGGCCACCTCGCGCAGGTGCCGGCGCAGCGCCGGGTACCCGTCGAAGCCGAGGGCCACCGCGAAGCGGGTCACCGACGGCTGGCTGACCCCGGCCAGTTCGGCCAGCTCGACACTGGAGAGGAACGGCACCTCGGCCGCCCCGCGCACCATGCAGTGGGCGATCCGCCGCTGGGTCGGCGTCAGCCGGTGCCCCTCGAACAGCTTCTGCAGCCGTGCCGCCGGGCTGTCGCTCATCCCGCCCCCTCCGTCCCGTGTTCCCCTCGGATATTCAGTCAAACAGCACTCTGCATGCGGTTATGCAGGACGGCAAGCCCGTCCCGCTCCGCGGATCGGGAACGGGTCGGGATACGGGGGCTACCCCCAGTGCCGCGCCCCTGCCCCCTCCCTAGCCTGAAGGCATGGAACCCCACACCCACGCCCACACCCAAGAGCTGAAGAAGGACTTCGACGCCACCTTGCGGGCCCGCGGGGAGCTGGGGCCCGAGTACGAGGCGGCGCTCGTCGACTCGTTCGTCGAGAAGGTGGACACCCAGGTCCGGCGGCGCCTGGCCGAACAGCGCCTGCACGAGGCCCGAGGCCACGCGCCCGCCTCGTCCCTCCCCAACTTCGGCGAACGCTTCGGCTTCGCGATGGTCACCCTTGTCCTGGCGATCCCCCTGTCCGCGATCGGCGCCGCCAACGCGGGCCTGAGCGGGCTCCTGGTCTCCTGGGCGGGCATCCTGGGCGTGAACCTGGCCCACGCCAAACCGTGGCGCCGAGCGGAATAGCCTTCCGGGCCCGGCCCGTGCCTCCGGCGGCGCCTGGACGTGCCCCGGAGCGGAGCCCCGAACCCGAGCGGAGTCGGACGCACCCCCGCGCCTCAAACGCCGGCGAGGCTGAATGTGCCCCGCGCCAGCGATCCGAACTCGGGCAGGATCCGGCCCGCCCCTGCCTCCGGCGGCGCCTCAAACGCCGGCGGGGCTGAATGTGCCTGGGCCGGAATTGCGCTCGCCAGGGAGGGACTTCCGGTTGCGGCCGTGGAGCTTCGGGCCGCAGCCCGGGGGGGGCACCCTCAGCCTCGCCGGCGTTTGAGGCGCCGCCGGAGGCACACCCAGCCTCGCGGGCGTTCGGGCCGCCGCCCGGGGGCAAATCCAGCCTCGCCGGCGTTTGAGGCGCCGCCGGAGGCACACCCAGCCCCGCCGGCGATTGAGGCGCCGCCGGAGGCCGGGAGGGGGCGGGCGTAGACCGTTCGTCGGCGGGTCCGGGCGGAGCCCGGGGGGAACAGGGGAGCGTATGGCGGGGACCGCCGCACCCCCGGGCGACCGGGGGGCGGGACGACGGCGGTCCCCGCGAAGGACACGGTCCGGGTCAGGGCCGTCCGCGTCCAAGGCGTCAGACGGTCCGGGAGCCGCTCCGGATGCGTAAGACACCGCTCGTGGCGCCGGAGGAACCGGGAGGGTTCCGTTCCCGGAGCCTCGGTTCCTTCCGACGACCACCACTGTGCCGGAGCCGTGTTAAGCCGGTGCTGCCGTCACGTGTCGGGCCCGTACCGATTGCGCGAAGCGACTACTTCGCGCCGCGCGCCAGGAACGCCAGCAGGTCCTGACGGCTCACCACACCGGTCGGCTTGCCCTCGACGAGGACGATCGCCGCGTCGGCCGTGCCGAGGACCCTCATCAGTTCGGCCACGGACTCGCCGGAGCCGACCTGCGGCAGCGGCGCGCTCATGTGCTTCTCCAGCGGGTCGCTCAGCGAGGCCCGCTGCGCGAACAGCGCCGACAGGAGTTCCTTCTCCACCACCGACCCGATGACCTCCGCGGCCATCACGTCCGGGTGACCGGCCCCCGGCTTGACGATCGGCATCTGCGAGACGCCGTACTCGCGCAGCACCTCGATGGCCTCCCCGACGGTCTCCTCGGGGTGCATGTGGACGAGGGAGGGGATGCCGCCCTCCTTGTCGGCGAGGACCGCGCCGATGCGGGCGGCGGGGCCCGCTTCCTCCAGGAAGCCGTGCCCGGCCATCCACTCGTCGCTGAAGATCTTGCTGAGGTAGCCGCGGCCGCTGTCGGGCAGCAGGACGACGACCACGTCGTCCGGCCCGAGGCCCTCGGCGGCCTTGAGCGCGGCGACGACGGCCATGCCGCAGGAACCGCCGACCAGCAGGCCCTCTTCCTTGGCGAGGCGGCGGGTCATCTGGAAGGAGTCCTTGTCGGACACCGCGATGATCTCGTCCGTCACGTTGCGGTCGTAGGCGCTCGGCCAGAAGTCCTCGCCGACGCCCTCGACGAGGTACGGACGGCCCGAGCCGCCGGAGTAGACCGAGCCCTCGGGGTCGGCGCCGATGACCTTGACCTTGCCGCCGGACACCTCCTTCAGGTACCCGCCGGTGCCGGAGATCGTGCCGCCCGTGCCGACGCCGGCCACGAAGTGGGTGATCTTCCCGTCCGTCTGCTCCCACAGCTCGGGACCGGTGGTCTCGTAGTGCGAGCGCGGGTTGTTCGGGTTGCTGTACTGGTCGGGCTTCCACGCGCCGGGCTCGCGCGCGAGGCGGTCGGACACGTTGTAGTACGAGTCCGGGTGCTCGGGGTCGACGGCGGTCGGGCAGACCACGACCTCGGCGCCGTACGCGCGCATCACGTTGATCTTGTCCATCGAGACCTTGTCAGGACAGACGAAGATGCACTTGTAGCCCTTCTGCTGGGCCACGATGGCGAGTCCTACACCGGTGTTGCCGCTGGTCGGCTCCACGATGGTGCCACCGGGCTTGAGCGCTCCGCTCTGCTCGGCCGCCTCGATCATGCGAACGGCGATGCGGTCCTTCACGGACCCGCCCGGATTGAAGTACTCGACCTTGGCCAGGACGGTGGCCTGGATGCCTTCGGTCACACGGTTGAGCTTCACCAGCGGGGTGTTGCCGACGAGGCTGATCATCGAGTCGTGGAATTGCACCATGTTCTCCAAGGAGGGGACTCCACGGGTTCTCCGGGAGGTCTGGTCAGACTAAGCGGAAAGGGATTGGAGCAGCGGCACTACGGGGCAGGTAAGCCAGCAGAGGCAAGGAGGGTGACCTGAAGTGTCGAGGGCGAGAACGGCCCGCCGGATCGCGGCGGGCGCGGCGTACGGCGGCGGCGGGCTCGGTCTGCTCGGGGCCGCCGCTGTCGGGCTGGTCGTGGCGGAGGTCCAGCTGGCGAAGCGGACCGTGGGCGTCGGCCTGCCGGATCCGCCGCGCGCGGACGGGCTGTACGGGAGCGAGTTCGGCGGCCCTGAGCTGAGTCCCGGCCCGCTGCGCCTCGCCATGCTCGGCGATTCCACGGCGGCGGGGCTCGGCGTGCGGCGGGCCCGGCAGACCCCGGCGGCGCTGCTGGCCTCGGGGCTGGCCGCGGTGGCGGAGCGCCCGGTGCGGCTGCGGAACGTGGCGCTGTCGGGGGCCATGTCGGACGACCTCGACCGGCAGGTGTCGCTGCTGCTGGACCACGGCGAGAAGGCCCCCGATGTGGCCGTCGTGATGATCGGGGCCAATGACGTGACCCGCAGGATGCCGCCGACCCAGTCGGTGCGGCTGCTGACGGCCGCGGTGAAGCGGCTGCGGCTGGCGGGGACCGAGGTCGTGGTGGGCACCTGTCCCGACCTGGGCACGATCGAGCCGGTGTACCAGCCGCTGCGCTGGGTGGCCCGCCGGGTGTCCCGGCAGCTGGCCGCCGCGCAGACCATCGGGGTGGTGGCCCAGGGCGGCCGTACGGTCTCGATGGGGGACCTGCTGGGCCCGGAGTTCGCCGCGAATCCGCGCGAGATGTTCGGCCCGGACTCCTACCACCCGTCCGCCGAGGGGTACGCGACCGCCGCGATGGCCGTGCTGCCGACCCTGTGCGCGACGCTCTCGCTCTGGCCCGAATCCGACCGCCTCGACGTCTCCCGCGACGAGGACATGCTCCCGGTGGCCAAGGCGGCCTCGGCCGCCGCGAACCAGGCGGGCACCGAGGTCACGGCCGCCCGCGCGCCCTGGGCCCTGCTCAAGCACCGGCGGCGCCGGCGGCTGCCGGAGGCCGCCTCGCAGCCGGACGTCGACCGGGCGGCCCCGGGCGCCCCCTCAAGCCCGTCAGGGGGCCCCTCCCAGCGGTAGCTGGGGGAGTTTGAGGACCCGCCGGAGGCCCGACCGAGCCGCACCCGGCTCCCGTACCCCGGCCTCGAAGCGTGCCTGCGGGCCTGACTGCCCTCCGGGGGCGCCTCAAACGCCGGCGGGGCTGAAATTCCGCCCCGGTGCGGTGCTCGTCACATGGCAAGGTCGGTGACCTCGACGGTACGGGCCGGTAACTTCACTTGCGGTCCCGGCACAACCGCAACCCACCCCTTGGAGTCCCGATGCCCGAAGCCGTCATCGTTTCCACCGCCCGCTCTCCCATCGGCCGGGCCTTCAAGGGCTCCCTCAAGGACCTCCGCCCGGACGACCTGACCGCGACGATCATCCAGGCCGCCCTCGCGAAGGTCCCGGAGCTGGACCCGCGCGACATCGACGACCTGATGCTCGGCTGTGGTCTCCCGGGCGGCGAGCAGGGCAGCAACCTGGGCCGGATCGTCGCCGTGCAGATGGGCATGGACCACCTGCCGGGCCTCACCCTCACCCGTTACTGCTCCTCCTCCCTCCAGACCTCCCGCATGGCCCTGCACGCCATCAAGGCGGGCGAGGGCGACGTCTTCATCTCGGCGGGCGTGGAGATGGTCTCCCGGTCCATCCACGGCTCCTCGGACATCCGCGAGACCCACAACCCGCTCTTCGCCGACGCCGAGGCCCGTACGGCCGAGGTCGCCGCGAGTGAGGGCGCGTCCTGGCACGACCCGCGCGAGGACGGCCTGATCCCGGACGCGTACATCGCGATGGGGCAGACGGCCGAGAACCTGGCCCGCCTCAAGGGCGTGACCCGCCAGGACATGGACGAGTTCGGCGTCCGTTCGCAGAACCTCGCCGAGGCCGCCATCAAGAACGGCTTCTGGGAGCGCGAGATCACCCCGGTGACGACGCCGGACGGCACCGTGGTCAGCGCGGACGACGGCCCGCGCGCCGGGGTCACCCTGGAGGGCGTGCAGGGCCTCAAGCCCGTCTTCCGCCCCGACGGCCTGGTCACGGCCGGCAACTGCTGCCCGCTGAACGACGGCGCGGCCGCGCTGGTCATCATGAGCGACACCAAGGCGCGGGAGCTGGGCCTGACCCCGCTGGCCCGGATCGTCTCCACCGGCGTCACCGGCCTCTCCCCCGAGATCATGGGCCTCGGCCCGGTCGAGGCGTCGAAGCAGGCCCTGCGGCGCGCCGGTCTGACCATCGACGACATCGACCTCGTCGAGATCAACGAGGCCTTCGCGGCCCAGGTGATCCCGTCCTACCGCGACCTCGGCGTGGACCTGGACAAGCTGAACGTCAACGGCGGAGCCATCGCCGTCGGTCACCCGTTCGGGATGACCGGTGCGCGGATCACCGGCACCCTGATCAACAGCCTCCAGTTCCACGACAAGCAGTTCGGCCTGGAGACGATGTGCGTGGGCGGCGGCCAGGGCATGGCCATGGTCATCGAGCGCCTGAGCTGACCTACAGCTAGATCACTCTCCTCGGGGCCCAGACGCCCCAAGGAAAACCCGCAGATCCTTACGTCGTACTGACACCGGATCTAATCCCGTCGCGGCCGACCTGTGACCGAATCTCCCCCAGGATGTGACCTATGTCCTGGGGGTTCGGCATTTCCGCAGGTCAGAGCACATCCGACCACAGGGTCCGGGACGAAAGACCTGTCCAATTCATGACGTAATGCACTGCACCCCATTCCCAGGGGAGGACATGCTGATGTAGGAAGTCGGGGGATCGAATACATCAGGAGTTAGTCAGTGAGCGCCATGTCTCTTGCCCTGCTGCTGACCACGGCCGCTGCCACGGCCGTGGGCGCCGCCGCGCTGCACGCAGTCCACGGCCTGCGCAAGCAGGTCACGGCCCTGCGCGCCGAGCTGGCGGTTCCGGCGCACCCCCGTGCCATGACCGTGCCGCACGCCCGCAGCGCCGTCGTGTCTCCGGCCTCGGAGATACGGGCCGCCGTGGCCGAGGCCCTCGCCGAGGAGCGCGAGCGCGAGCTGGCCGAGGCGCGTGCCTTCTGGGCCGCGCAGGAGGCCCGTGACGCCGCCGACGCCCCGTCGCTGCTGGGCGGTCTGCCCGGGCTCGGTGAGGTCGGCGACGAGAGCCCCGTCTTCCTGCCCCGGCAGGCGGACCTGGTGGGCCTGGAGCCCGTCCTGGGCGACGAGGCCGACGACTACGCCTACCCCGAGGACTCCGCCGAGCTGGCCGCGGCCCGCCGCCGCCACCCCTCGCACCCCGACTTCGTGCCGGTCCAGGCCTCCGCGCCGGGCGCCGACCACGAGCGCACCGTCAACCGGCTGGAAGAGCTGGCGGAGGCCCGTACGGCACTGGCCGACGTCCGCCCCGGCCCGCTGGGCACCCTCGACGTGTACGTCTTCACCGACGGCACCACGCTGTGCATGACCCCGGGCCACCGGGAGACCGCGGAGCGCCTGGCCGAGGCGCTGCGCTCGGGCACCGCGCCGGTCCTGCTGGGCGGCTCGGGCATCTCCGGCGCCTACGCGCTGACCTTCTCCTGCGGTGATGCCGGGGACCCCGACGACAACGTCTACATCCTGGCCGACCGGGTCATCGCATCGCTCTGACTTCCGCCTGCTCCACCAGTCGTACGGCCTCGTCCAGCACCTCGGACGGGGCCTTCGCTGTGCGCAGGGCTTCGGCCAGGTCCAGGCCGGCCACGGCCAGCTGGTCGCCGACGACGAAGATCCCGTCGTCGGGCATC
Source organism: Streptomyces sp. NBC_00536 (assembly GCF_036346295.1). Classification (NCBI taxonomy): domain Bacteria; kingdom Bacillati; phylum Actinomycetota; class Actinomycetes; order Kitasatosporales; family Streptomycetaceae; genus Streptomyces; species Streptomyces sp. NBC_00536. Next base: position 3,330,241 of record NZ_CP107819.1, read on the forward strand.
TCGTGCGGCGCGGCCCCGCCGGTGAGGCCTTCCAGGCGCTGCGCCCGTACGGACAGCTCGCGGGCGAGGGCCAGGCCCTCGGCGGCGGCGCCGCGCTGGAGGCGGCTCTGCGGAGCGGAGCGGAGCCGGTCGGCGAAACGTTCCACGACGGCGGTCAAGGGCGACGTATCAAGCACCCGGCCGACCTTACGCGCCGTCCCGGCACCATTGCCAACGGGCGAACGGTCAGGCACGGTGACGTGAAGAGAACAGCACGGCGATACCTCCGGAGGCGCCCATGTCCGTAGAGTTCTCCGAGCCCACCCACCGGAACATGATCTCCAGAATCCCCCAGACCACCGGTCGTGATCTTTCCGACTGGCTCCGCACCGTCGACGAGGGCCCCTCCCTCATCCGGTTCGAGGAGAAGGTCAGCTGGCTGCTCGGCGCGCACGAGCTGTCGTACGGCCAGGCCAAGGCGATCATCCACGAGTACGACCTGCGCAGGGCCGCCAGGAAGTTCGGCTGAGCACTCCCCCTGCACCCCCGTCCCCGACTTCTGCCCCCGATCCCCCACAGGCCCCCGACATGCGGGAAGGCCCCGCGAGCCGTGCTCGCGGGGCCTTCCGTACACACCCGTGGTGCTAGTCGCCCTTGAGGATCGACAGCAGGCGCAGCAGCTCCAGGTAGATCCACACCAGGGTCATGGTGAGGCCGAAGGCCGCCAGCCAGGACTCCTCGCGGGGAGCGCCGTACTGCACGCCGTCCTCGACCTGCTTGAAGTCGAGGGCGAGGAAGCAGGCGCCCAGGATGATGCCGATGACACCGAAGAGGATGCCGAGGCCGCCGGACCGGAAGCCGAGGCCGTCGCCGCCGCCGAAGACCGAGAACAGCAGGTTGACGACCATGAGGAGCATGAAGCCCATCGCGGCGGCCATCACGAAGCCGTAGAAGCGGCGGGTGACGCGGATCCAGCGCATCTTGTACGCGAACAGGACGCCTGCGAAGACGCACATCGTGCCGAGCACGGCCTGGATGACCACGCCCGGGCTGATGTAGGTGCTCGTGGCCGAGCTGATGACGCCGAGGAAGACGCCCTCGAACGCCGCGTAGGCCAGGATCAGCGCGGGTACCGGCTTGCGCTTGAACGACTGGACCATCGCGAGGACGAACGCGATGAGCGCCGCCCCGACGGCGATGCCGTACGACTTGTTCACGTTCGCCGGGTCGACCGGGAGGGCGATCCAGGCGAGGACCGCCGTCACGACGACCGTGCCGAGCGTCATGGCCGTACGGCTCACGACGTCGTCGATGGTCATCGCGTTGCGGTTGGCCGACGCCTGGGGCATGCCGGTCTGGGGGTCGGTCGCATACGGGTTCGTCGCGTACGGGTTGGTCGCGGTCCCGGCCTGCTGCGCGTCAAAGCCCGCGTAGCCGCCGTTGTCGCGGCTGAACCCCCGTCGCGAGAAGACCGGGTTACTGCTCCTCATCTCACTCCTCCGTGGCCACGGTGCGCGGCCTATTGCGTCAAGAGTAATGCGTTCGCAAAAAAATCACCCTACTGCTGAAGGAGGATCTTAGGAGAAGGCATGGCGAAGCGCAGGAGTTAAGAAACGGGCAAGAAACGGGGAGGACCGGAAGTGCCCGGAGCCGGACTTGAACCGGCACGGCCCTAAGGCCAGCGAGGTTTAAGCTCGCCGTGTCTGCATTCCACCATCCGGGCGGGGCCTGCGGTCCCCCGTGAGAAGCACCTGAGCGCAGTGGCGAGCGTAACCCGGAACCCCCTGCCCACCGGATGGCGTTCTTTCCGATGTTGTCTGATTTTATTGGCGCTTGAGGGGTCGTCAGACACAAGAACGCGCGGTCGGTGCCCTGCGGAGGACGATCACCCCCACCGTGGGATTGACGGGATTTCGACGGCCCGCGCCACCCCCCTCGCCACCGCGGACGCCACCCCGCACCACCCCACCCCCGTCACCGCCCCGCCACCGCCCGCGTCACCGCCCCGGCGACCGATCGGTCAGGGCCATTGTCATACCAGAGGAGGACCCCGGAGGTCCGGTGGTCAGCCTCCGGTGGCCCCACGAACAGGCACGGCGGCTGATCCCGGGGCCCCATGGGCGCGGAGAAGATGGAGAACGTCCCGCCAGTCCGTCAGATCGCCGCTCGGAGGAGCCCCCGTGACCACCATGAACTACGCGCCGCACACCACGCAGGCCGTGGCCGCCCGCGCCACGCAGCTCTCCAAGGTGTACGGCCAGGGCGAGACCCAGGTGGTCGCCCTCGACAACGTCTCGGTGGACTTCGGCCAGGGCCAGTTCACGGCGATCATGGGCCCCTCCGGTTCCGGCAAGTCCACGCTGATGCACTGCGTCGCGGGCCTGGACACCTTCTCCGGCGGTTCGGTGCGGATAGGCGAGACCGAGCTGGGCAGCCTCAAGGACAAGCAGCTCACCCAGCTGCGCCGGGACAAGATCGGCTTCATCTTCCAGGCGTTCAACCTGCTGCCGACGCTGACGGCCCTGGAGAACATCACCCTCCCCATGGACATCGCGGGCCGCAAGCCCGACAAGCAGTGGCTCGACACGGTCATCCGCATGGTCGGCCTCGCCGACCGCCTCGGCCACCGCCCCACCCAGCTCTCCGGCGGCCAGCAGCAGCGCGTGGCCGTGGCCCGCGCCCTGGCCTCCCGCCCCGAGATCATCTTCGGTGACGAGCCGACCGGAAACCTGGACTCCCGCTCCGGCGCCGAGGTCCTCGGCTTCCTGCGCAACTCCGTCCGCGAGCTGGGCCAGACCGTCGTGATGGTCACCCACGACCCGGTCGCCGCCTCCTACGCGGACCGCGTCATCTTCCTCGCCGACGGCCGGATCGTGGACGAGATGATCAGCCCCAGCGCCGACGGCGTGCTGGACCGCATGAAGGCCTTCGACGCCAAGGGCCGCACGAGCTGACCCGGTCGCAGGCCCCCCGCGGGGCCTCCCGAAGCCACCTCCCAGACTTCCAGCACCAGGACTGACACCCCATGTTCCGTACCGCCCTGCGCAACGTCCTCGCGCACAAGGCCAGGCTGTTGATGACGGTGCTCGCCGTCACCCTCGGCGTCGCGTTCGTCTCCGGCACCCTCGTCTTCACCGACACCCTCCAGAAGTCCCTGAGCAGCCAGTCCGCGAAGAGCTACGACGGCGTCGCCGTCTCGGTCTCCTCCCACGGCCAGACCCGCGGCGAGAACGGCCAGCGGGAGGGCGACCCCGGCATCGGCCAGGCGACCCTCGACAAGGTCGCCCAGAGCGCCGGCGTCGCCTCGGTCACCGGCCGGGTCACCGGCTTCGCCGGCATCGGCGACGAGAACGGCAAGCTCATCGGCCAGGGCTGGCAGAACGCGGGCTCCAACTTCGCCCCCGGCAAGGACGGCAAGGACCCGCGCTCCACCTTCACCGACGGCTCCGGCCCGGTGAAGGCCGATCAGATCGCCCTCGACAAGGACAGCGCCGCCGCGGGCAACTACAAGGTCGGTGACAAGGTCCGGGTGGCGACCAAGGGCCCGGTGAAGGAGTACACCCTCAGCGGTGTCTTCACCACCGAGGACGGCGCGGTCAAGGCGGGCGGCAGCCTGGTGCTGTTCACCACCCCCGTCGCGCAGGAGATGTTCCTCAAGCCCGGCTTCTACCAGGAGCTGACCGTCGCCGCGAAGGCCGGCACCTCCCCCGACAAGCTGCTCGCGGACCTCACGCCGCTGCTGGGCAAGAACGCCACGGCGCAGACGGGCACCGCGCTCGCCGCGCAGCAGGCCAAGGACATCCAGCAGGGCCTGAGCGGCATGAGCAACATGCTGCTGGCCTTCGCCGGCATCTCCCTCTTCGTCGGTGTCTTCCTCATCTACAACACCTTCACCATGCTGGTCAGCCAGCGCACCAAGGAACTGGCCCTGCTGCGCGCCGTCGGCGCCGCCCGCGGCCAGGTCATGCGCTCGGTGCTCAGCGAGGCCCTGGTCGTCGGCCTCATCTCGGCCGCGATCGGTCTGGTCACGGGCATCGGCCTGGCGGTCGGCATGCGCTCCGCGATGAGCTCCTTCGGTGCGAAGGTGCCGGGCGGCGACCTCGTCATCTCCCCGGCCACCATCGTCTGGGCCCTGGTCATCGGCGTCGTCGTCACCGTGATCGCCGCGGTGCTGCCCGCCTGGCGCACCGGCCGGATCGCCCCGGTCGCCGCGATGGGCAGCGCCCACCTGCCGGCCTCCTCGAAGTCCCTGGTCGTCCGCAACGTCATCGGCTGCATCCTCGGCGCCCTCGGTGTCGGCGGCACCCTGCTCGGTGTGTCGACGGGCGGCAGCGACGGCCGGATGCTCATCGCCGCGGGCGCTTTCTTCCTGCTCATCGGCCTGATCGTGCTGCTCCCGCTGCTGTCCCTGCCGGTGATCGGCGCGCTCCGCCCGCCGCTCCAGAAGATCTTCGGGGTGCCCGGCAAGCTGGCCGCGCAGAACGCCGTGCGCAACCCGCGCCGCACCGCCGTCACCGCCGCGTCCCTGGCCATCGGCCTGACGCTGGTCACCACCCTGTCGGTGCTCGGCATCACCATGGGCAAGGCCATCGACCGGCTGAGCACGGACAACATCAAGGCCGACTACCGGGTCTCCATGTCCGAGGGCGTGCGCGGCGGCGGCCTGGACAAGTCGGTGCCCGAGACCCTGGCGAAGGCGCAGGGCGTCAAGGAGGTCTCCGCGGTCTCGGAGGGCTCGTTCCAGGTCAAGGGCGACTACCGGTCCACCTCCGGCGTCAACCCGGCGACCATCGGCGACCTGCTGAACCTCGAAGTCACCAGCGGTTCGCTGAGCAGCCTGGGCAAGGGCGAGATCGCGGTCTCCGACAAGGAGGCCACGAAGCAGCAGCTCTCGGTCGGCTCCACCCTCGACGCGAAGTTCGACGACGGCAAGACGGGCCCGCTGAAGGTCGGCGCGGTCTTCAAGAGCCTCGACGAGCTGGTCTCCCCGTACCTCGCCGACACCAAGCTGCTGAGCGCCCACGCCGACGAGCTGTACGTCCGCTACGTGTACGTCAACACCAGCGCCGGTGCCTCCACCGCGGGCCAGCAGGCGGTCGTCGACGCGCTCGGCAAGAACCCGGCGATGACCGTCGCCACCCAGCAGGACATGCGCGACGAACTGGGCGGCATCATCAACATCGCCCTGAACATCATGTACGGCCTGCTCGGCATGGCGCTGATCATCTCGGTGCTCGGTGTCGTCAACACCCTCGCGATGTCCGTCTTCGAGCGGACCCAGGAGATCGGCATGCTGCGGGCGATCGGCCTGGACCGCGGCCGGGTCAAGAACATGATCCGCCTGGAGGCCGTCGTGATCTCGCTCTTCGGGGCGCTCCTCGGCGTCGGCATCGGCGTCTTCCTCGCCTGGGCGGTCGGCTCGACCCTCAGCGACACCGTCCCCGGCTACGCGCTGGTCCTGCCCTGGGACCGGATCGGCATCTTCCTCCTGCTCGCCGGTGTGGTCGGCGTACTGGCCGCCATGTGGCCCGCGCGCAGCGCGGCCCGGCTGAACATGCTGACCGCCATCAAGACCGAGTAGCCCGGCTCCGGCAGGGACCGCCGAAGGCCCCGCGACCACCCGGTCGCGGGGCCTTCGGCATGCGTGCCCCCGGGCGCTACCCCAGCCACTCCCGGGTGCGCGGCGCCAGCCCGGCGGCCCCGTCCCCGGGCGTGCGCACCGCCAGTACCTGGTTCACCCCGAGCCGGTTCTGCTCGAAGCCCAGCGCGGAGGCGGCCATGTACAGCAGCCAGACCCTCGCCCGGCCGGGCGAGGTGAGCCGGACCGCCTCCTCCCAGTGCTCCTCCAGCCGGGTGACCCAGGCCCGCAGGGTCAGCGCGTAGTGCTCGCGCAGCGCCTCGACGTCGCGGACCTCGAAGCCCGCCCGCTCCAGCTCGCCGACGGTGGTGCCGACCGGGGACAGCTCCCCGTCGGGGAAGACGTAGGCGTCGATGAACGGGTCGATCCGGTACGCCGCCTCGCGCGCCGCGTCGGCTTCGGGGCGGCGCGCGATCTGGTGGTTCAGCAGCCGCCCGCCGGGGCGCAGCAGGGCGTACAGGGAGCCCGCGTACTGGCGGTAGCGGGCGGAGCCGACGTGTTCGGCCATCCCGATGGAGGAGATCGCGTCGTACGGTCCGTCCACCACGTCCCGGTAGTCCTGGACCCGGATCTCGATCCGGTCGGTCAGGCCCTCCTCCGCGATCCGTTTGCGGGCGAAGGCGGCCTGCTCGCGCGAGAGCGTGATGCCGGTGGCGCGCACGCCGTACTCGCGGGCCGCGTGCAGCACCATCGAGCCCCAGCCGCAGCCCACGTCGAGCAGCCGGTCGCCGGGGCGCAGCCCGAGCTTGCGGCAGACCAGGTCCAGCTTGTCGCGCTGGGCGCCTTCCAGGTCGCCCCCGGGGCTCCAGTAGGCGCAGGAGTAGACCATGGACGGGCCGAGCACCAGGGCGTAGAAGTCGTTGCCGACGTCGTAGTGGTGGCTGATGGCCTGCCGGTCGCGGACCTTGGTGTGGCGGGGCCCGGCGCGCCGCGGGACCTCCTCGCCGGGCGGCGCGGGCGGCGGCAGCGGCCCGGCGAGCGCGGTCAGCTCGCGCAGCGCGGCCCGCCTGCCGGGATCGCGTACGAACTCCAGCGCGCCGGCGGCTGCCGCCAGTGCCCCGGCGGCCCAGCCCTCGGGCGGGGCGCCGGGCGGACCCTGGGGCCGTCCGTCGGGCGGAGCGCCGGGCTCGTCGTCCGGGTCGGGCGAGCGCTGCCAGAGCAGCCCCGACACCCGGTCCAGCAGGTCGTAGAGATCGCCCTCGACGGTCAGGTCCCCGCTCACCCAGGCTCGGGCCAGGCCCACTTCACCGGGCTTCCAGAGCATCCGGCGCAGGGCGCGGCGGTGGTGGATCACGAGGGCGGGACCGGCGGGCGGGCCCGCCTCACTGCCGTCCCAGGCACGGATCCTGACGGGCAGCGGGGCACCCAGCAGGGTCTCGGCAAGAGCGGCCAGCCGCGGCGCGGCGTCGGTCATGGCGCACACCTCCAGTAAGGCTCCGACCCTTGCCTCTACCCACCGCGCACGCGCGGTAAGCGGGCGCGGACACGCCGAAGGGGCCTGCCCGCACCACGGATGGCGGGAGGCCCCTTCGGGGTCGTGCTGGGATGCTCCGGTCAGGCCCGGGTCAGGAGGCCTTGGCCTTCTCTGCGGCGGGAGCCGTCACGGCGGCCGGAGCCGGGGCCGGCTTGGCGGCCTCGTAGAACTCCTCGCGCGGGGTCTCCAGCGCACCGAGGGAGACGACCTCGCGCTTGAGGAACATCGCGAGGGTCCAGTCCGCGAAGACGCGGATCTTGCGGTTCCAGGTCGGCATGGCCATGCCGTGGTAGCCACGGTGCATGTACCAGGCGAGCCGGCCCTTGAGCTTGATCTTCATCTTGCCCATGACGATCATCGCGACGCCCTTGTGGAGGCCGAGGCCCGCCACCGCACCCTTGTTGGCGTGCGCGTACTCGCCCTGCGGGAAGCCCCGCATGCCCGAGATGACGTTGTCCGCGAGGACCTTGGACTGGCGCAGCGCGTGCTGGGCGTTCGGCGGGCACCAGGCGTTCTCGACGCCGGCCTTGCGGGCCGCCATGTCCGGGACCTGGGCGTTGTCGCCCGCGGCCCAGATGTAGTCGGTGCCGGTGACCTGGAGGTCGGCGCCGGCGTCGACGTGGCCGCGCGGGCCCAGCGGCAGGCCGTAGCGGGCCAGCACCGGGTTGGGCTTGACGCCCGCGGTCCACACCAGGGTGTTGGAGTCGACCTCGAGGCCGTTCTTCAGCACCACGTGGCCGTCGACGCAGGAGTCCATCGACGTGTTCAGGTAGATCTCGATGCCGCGCGACTCGAGGTGCTCCTTGCCCCAGGTGCCGAGCTTGGGCCCGACCTCGGGGAGGATCTTGTCGGCCGCGTCGACCAGGATGAAGCGCATGTCCTCGCGCTTGATCGTGGAGTAGTACTTCGCGGCGTCGCGGGCCATGTCCTCGACCTCGCCTATGGTCTCCGCGCCGGCGAAGCCGCCGCCGACGAAGACGAAGGTGAGGGCCTTGCGGCGGACGTCCTCGTCCGTCGTGGACTCGGCCTTGTCGAGCTGTTCAAGGACGTGGTTGCGCAGGCCGATGCCCTCTTCCACACCCTTCATGCCGATGCCCTGTTCGGCCAGGCCGGGGATCGGGAAGGTGCGGGAAACGGCGCCGAGCGCGATCACCAGGTAGTCGAAAGGCAGCTCGTACGCCTCGCCCACGAGCGGCGTGACGACGGCGACCTTGCGGTCCTGGTCGATGCTGGTGACCCGGCCGGTGAGAACCTCTGCCTTGGGCAGCACGCGTCGCAGCGGGACGACGACGTGCCGAGGCGAGATGCTGCCTGCGGCCACTTCGGGGAGGAAGGGCTGGTAGGTCATGTACGAGCGCGGGTCGACGACCGTGACGGTCGCCTCGCCGTAGCGCATCTTCTTCAGAATGCGCTTGGCTGCATACAGACCTACGTACCCACCGCCTACAACGAGGATCCTGGGACGCTCCGTGGTGCTCATGGAACGAGTATCCAGCACCCACAGGGGGGACGCTCGTGAGCCCCTTCACAAGGTGCTCAGACCCCTCTGTTACACTGCGCGGCCCACGTGACGGAGGTCATGTCACGAAGGGGGAACCACCGCGTGTCGGGAGACGTTGTCCACCCGCTCTGAACTGGCCCTCAGGCCTATCGACGGGGTAGACCACGCCTCTCGTGGATACCTACGGACCGAGCGTGGGAGCGTCCACGATTCAAACGAACACCCCCACGAAACGGGTCTGACGGCCTCGAAAACCTGTCCAAACGCCCTTCACCCGGCCCGTCGGCCTTCTTTTCCTTGTGAAGAACTTCACGAACTTCGTGTGGACGACGGGCCTTTCGCCCCCCGAACACCCCCCGAAGGGCCCCCCAAGGGCCCCCGGAAGGCTCCCCGAAGAGGCCCCTCAGGCCGCCGACCAGCAGATCCCGTCGAGGATGTCGTGTTCCGAGACGACGACCTCGTGGGCGCCGGTGCGCTCCATGATGGCGAGCAGGACGAGGGCGCCCGCACCGATGACGTCGACCCGGCCCGGGTGCATCACGCCGATCCGCGCGCGCTCCGCGTGCGTCAGGGTCAGCATCCGCTCGCTGATCTCCCGGACCTGCTCGTACGGGATCCGGCTGTGGTGGATCGCCTGCGAGTCGTACTCCGCAAGGCCCAGCGCGATGCCCGCGACCGTGGTCACCGAGCCCGCCAGGCCCACCAGGGTCCGCGCCTCGGCCAGCGGCACCGTCTCGGCCGCCAGGTCCAGCGCGGCCTCGATGTCGGCCCGTATGGCGGCCACCTGCTCCTTGGTCGGCGGGTCGGTGACGACCCCGTCGACGACCAGGTGGCGCTCGGTCATCCGGACGCAGCCCACATCGACCGAGCGGGCGGCGCGCACGTGCTCCTCGCCGACCACGAACTCGGTGGAGCCGCCGCCGATGTCCACCACGAGGTACGGCTTCGCGAGGTCGTCGCGGCCCGTCAGCTCCTTGGTGGCGCCGGTGAAGGAGAACTCCGCCTCCTGGTCGCCGCTGATCACCTCGGGCTCCACGCCCAGGATGTCCAGGACGCCGCGGACGAAGTCGTCCCGGTTCTCCGCGTCGCGCGAGGCCGAGGTGGCCACGAAACGGATCCGCTCGGCGCCCAGCTCCTTGATCACGGCGGCGTACTCGCGGCAGGCCGCGAAGGTGCGCTCCAGGGCCTCCGGGGCCAGCCGGCCGGTCTTGTCCACGCCCTGGCCGAGCCGGACGATGGTCATCCGCCGGTCCAGCTCGATCAGCTCGCCGGTCTCCGGGGTGCAGTCGGCGACCAGCAGGCGGATGGAGTTCGTACCGCAGTCGATGCCCGCGACCCGGGTCACGAGGCGTCCTGCGGCTGCTGCTCGGTCTTCTCCGCGCACGGGGTGACGCAGGCGCCCTTGGCCCACCACTCGGGGAGCATCGCGAGGGCCTCGTCGCCGAAGGGGTTCACGCCCGGTCCGGCGGCCAGCGAGTGGCCCACCAGCACGTGCAGGCACTTCACCCGGTCGGGCATGCCGCCCGCGCTCGGGAAGCCCTCCAGGACCTCGATCGCGTCGCGCCGGGTGATGTAGTCCTCGTGCGCGGCCCGGTAGGCGGCGGCCAGCTCCGGGTCCGTGGCGAGCCGGGCCTGCATCTCCTTCATGACGCCGTTGGCCTCCAGCGTGCCGATGGCACCGGCGGCACGCGGGCAGGTCAAGTAGTACAGCGTGGGGAACGGCGTGCCGTCGGGCAGCCGCGGGGCGGTCTCGACCACGTCGGGCTGCCCGCAGGGACAGCGGTGCGCGATGGCGCGCAGTCCGCGCGGCGGGCGGCCGAGCTGCTGCTCGAACGCGGCGATGTCCGCGTCCGTCGGCTCGGTCCGTGCGGTCTGGGGCGGGGGCGTCTGCATGCCTGGGATGCGTCTTTCAGTCAGTCAGTCAGTAAAGAGGTCGGTCGGTGAACGTCAGTCGGCGGGGCGGTCGGCCTTGTCGATGCCGTCCCAGACGTTCGAGTACCAGGGCCGGTCGGCCGTCGCCGTACCGGTGCGGCGGTGCTCCGCGGCCTCGGAGTCGACCATGGTGAAGCCGATCTCCCCGGGGCGCACGTAGTGCAGGTGTCTGCGCGCCTGCTGCTCCGCGTAGGCGCGGTCCTGCCAGCGGGCCTTCTCGTCGCGGAGTTCGTCCAGCCGCTTGCGCGCCCGGTCGGCGGCCTGCTGCTGGTCGGAGATCTCCGAGCGCTGCGAGACGTACTGGCGCATCGGGTACGCGAGGGCGACGACCAGCGTACAGAGGACGAGCACCAGCAGCGCGGCCCGGCCGGTCAGCCGGCTGCGCCGGACCTGACGCCGCGACTGCGAGCGGTAGACGTGGGCGGCGGTCCGCTCACCGAGCTGTTTGAGCCTGGTCGCGGTCGAGAAGGTGGAGAACCGGTCCCGGTTCCCGGCCATTGACTCCGCCTCCCCTTGAGCGCGCACAGCAATACGTCCCCGCACACGGTACGGGACCGAGCGCGGGGACGTACGGAGGCTGAGCGGTGATCAGCCCTTGAAGCGCGGGAAGGCGGAACGGCCCGCGTACACCGCGGCGTCGTCGAGGATCTCCTCGATGCGCAGCAGCTGGTTGTACTTGGCGACGCGGTCCGAGCGGGCCGGGGCGCCGGTCTTGATCTGACCGCAGTTCACGGCGACGGCGAGGTCGGCGATGGTGACGTCCTCGGTCTCGCCGGAGCGGTGCGACATCATGCACTTGAAGCCGTTGCGCTGGGCCATCTCGACGGCGTCCAGGGTCTCGGTCAGCGAGCCGATCTGGTTCACCTTGACGAGCAGGGCGTTGGCCGAGCCCTCTTCGATGCCGCGGGCGAGGCGCTCGGGGTTGGTGACGAAGAGGTCGTCGCCGACGATCTGGACCTTGGTGCCCAGCTTGTCGGTGAGGGTCTTCCAGCCGGCCCAGTCGTCCTCGTACAGCGGGTCCTCGATGGAGACCATCGGGTACGCGGAGACGAGCTCCTCGTAGTACTCGGTCATCTCGGCGGCCGAGCGGGACTGGCCCTCGAACTCGTACTTGCCGTCCTTGTAGAACTCGGACGCGGCGACGTCGAGCGCGAGCGCGATGTCCTTGCCCGGGACGTAACCGGCCTGCTTGATGGCCTCGACGATGAGGTCGAGCGCGGCGCGGTTGGACTCCAGGTTCGGGGCGAAGCCGCCCTCGTCGCCCAGACCCGTGGAGAGGCCCTTGGTGTGCAGGACCTTCTTGAGGGTGTGGTAGACCTCGGCACCCCAGCGAAGGGCTTCGGAGAAGGACTCCGCGCCGATCGGGGCGATCATGAACTCCTGGATGTCGACGTTGGAGTCGGCGTGCGACCCACCGTTGAGGATGTTCATCATCGGAACGGGCAGCAGGTGCGCGTTCGGTCCGCCGAGGTAGCGGAAGAGCGGGAGGTCCGAGGCCTCGGACGCGGCGTGGGCCACGGCCAGGGAGACGCCGAGGATCGCGTTGGCGCCCAGGGAGCCCTTGTTGTCGGTGCCGTCCAGGTCGAACATGGCCTGGTCGATGAGGCGCTGCTCGGTGGCGTCGTAGCCGACGAGCTCCGGGCCGATCTGCTCGATCACGGCGAGGACGGCCTTCTCGACGCCCTTGCCCAGGTAACGGTTGGGGTCACCGTCACGGAGCTCGATGGCCTCGAAGGCACCGGTGGAGGCGCCGGACGGAACAGCAGCACGGCCGGTGCTGCCGTCGTCGAGGCCAACCTCGACCTCGACCGTGGGATTGCCTCGGGAGTCCAGGATTTCCCGGGCTACGACGACGTCGATGGACGGCACGAGCATCTCCTTCTGGGATGTGACGCTGAGTGTGCTGGGTGTGCGGTGGCGTGTCAGGCCGTGGGATGGCCTTGCCGCTTAGAGCCTAACCGGCTCCGGGCGCTCGGCCAGCCGACCAACCGGTCCGTGGGACGAAAAAGGGTCGGAATACCCCTCTTACGGGACATAGGACAGGGTTTACGGGACATGGGGCACGGCTTGCGGGACATACGGCGAGGCCGGCGGCCGTCAACGGGCCCGGCACGCACCACCGCCCGGCGCGTGAGGGGATACGCGCCGGGCGGTGGGAGGAGCGAGTGTTACCGCGGGATTCAGCTGAGCTTCAGCTTCTGCCCCGGGAAGATCAGGTCCGCGTCCTTGACGATGTCCTTGTTCAGCTCGAACAGCTGCTGCCAGCCGCCCTTGACGCCGTTCGCCTGGGCGATGGTGCCGAGCGTGTCACCGGACTTGACCTCGTAGGAGCCGTTGCCCGTCTTGGGGGCCTCGGCCGACGGGGCCTGCTTGGTGGGGGCCGGGGTCTCGGCGCGCTCGGAGCGGGTGACCGGCGCCTCGGCGCGCTTGGTCTCCTGCTTCGGCTCGGCCTTCTTCTCGACCTTCTTCTCCGGCTTGGTCTGCTTGGGGGTCTCGGCCGAGCCGCCGTTGTAGGCGGCGTTCGACAGGCCCACGCCACAGGACGGCCACGCGCCCTTGCCCTGGCCCTTGAGGACCTTCTCGGCGATGGCTATCTGCTGCGACTTGGAGGCCTGGTTGGCCTGCGCGGCGTACGCCTTGCCGCCGTACGCGGCCCACGTGGAGGACGAGAACTGCACGCCGCCGTAGTAGCCGTTGCCCGTGTTGATGGACCAGTCACCGCCGGACTCGCAGGCGGCGACGGCGTCCCACTGGGAGACGGTCGCGGCGCTCGCGGCGCCCGCGGTCATCAGCGGAGCCGCCACGGCGACACCGGCGACACCGACGAGGGTGACGACACGGGTGGCCTTGGAGGCGCGACGGTGCTTGCCCTTGCCGGAAAGCAGCATGGTTTTCTCCTCACCGACGCCTGCGAAGTGAGCTGTCGGGTTCGGGCGGATGAGTTGCCCGGCCGCGCACCGAGGTGCGCGTCTTAACCCCAAGCCGGTCGTGACCATCTCTCAATGGCCGGTTCCGGCACTTACCTTGGTTCCCCCGCTCCTGCCTTCGGCGCTTGCGCGACGTGTTCCCTCCGTCCGCCGGCAGGATTCGGCGATGCGGTCGAAGGAGCCCGCGGTGGCGGGCGATTCAGAAGGTAGACAGGTCTCTCCCCGATGTTCAAGCGCGGGACATCGGGGAGAAACGGGCCCTACTTGCGCTCTCGGGAGGGGTGTTTGCCCAGGTGAGAGCGGGGTTTTGGACAGTCACCGACCAGGACACGCCAGTTGGACGGAAGAGATGCATGTCTCACTTGCACGAATGGGACATACAAGGCGATCTCCACGCCCGAAGTGCCCCTATTTCTGGCTTAGATCGAGATTCTGCCCCGGGGTGATGAGGTCGGCGTCATGGCCGATGACCTGCGAATTGGCCTCGTAAAGGGCATTCCAGCCACCCTTGACTCCCGTGGCCTTCGCGATGGCCGTCAGGTTGTCGCCGGACTTGACGGTGTACGTCGGCTCCGACGCGGTGTCAGAGGTGACGGGCGCCTCGGCGGCGGGCGTTCCGCGGTGCTTTCCACCGGCTCCGGCCGTTTCGCCCTGCGCGGCGGCCGTGGAGCCCGAGGGCGCCGCCGGGTTCACGGGGGCCGGGATGCCCGACGGGGAAGTCGTCGGACCGGACGGGAGCGTGGAGCCGCCGGGTACGGACGGAGCGGTCGTGCCCGTGGACCCGGTCGGGGTGCCCGGGCCGCCGGTCTCCGGCGCCGGGGGCGGCATGACGGGCAGTCCGGACGTCAGCGGGGTCTCCGGCACCGGCGGGAGCGTCTTCGGCGGCGCGGTGGGCGTGGTGGTCGCCCCGGGGATGTGTCCCGTCGAGGTCGGCGTCGAGCCGGGGGCGGGCGCACCGGCGAGCGAACCGGGCGCGGGCGACTCCTCGGGCCGTACCGGGCTCGGCGCGACGGAACCGGAATGTCCGGGCGAGCCCGGGTCGACGGTGGCCTTGGGCCCGCCCCGGGTAAGCCCGGAGGACTCCCCGCACAGCGGCCAGGCCTGCGGCCCCTGCGAGGCGAGCACCCGCTCGCCGATCGCTATCTGCTGCGAGCGGCTGGCGAGGTCGGGGCGCGCGGCGAACTCCAGCCCGCCCGCGTTCTTCCACTGCTCCTGGGTGAACTGGAGTCCGCCGTAGGACCCGCTGCCGAAGTCGGCGCTCCAGGTTCCGCCGCTCTCACACTCGGCCACCTTGTCCCAGGTGGTGGTCTCCGCCGCGTTCGCGCCGGTGGCGGCGAACAGGGGCAGAGCGAGTGCGGAGCCGGCGACTCCGGCGGTGACGACGAGTGCGGGGACCTGGCGGGGGCGTCTGTGACGGCCGTTCCCGGAACGCATGAGGGTGGACCTTTCGCGTGGCGGCGGGGGGCGACGCGAACCTAGCCGGGTTCGAACGCATGTCACAAGTCGATGATGCGCAGATCACGTCAAGGTCACAGAGTTGACTTTGCGTCAGTTGGGGCGCTCCGGAGAGGCTTCCTCCGCTTCCGGAACGTTTGGGGTTGTGAAGCGGACCGGAAGCGTGCGCAGGCCACGCATGATCAGTCCGCCGCGCCAGCGCAGCTCCTCGGGGGGAACGGCGAGTTCCAGATCCGGCAGACGCGTCAGCAAAGTCGCGAGCGCCGTCTGGCCCTCCAGCCGCGCCAGCGGAGCGCCCAGGCAGTAGTGGATTCCATGCCCGTATCCGAGGTGCTGATTGTCGCTCCGCGCGAGGTCCAGCGTGTCCGGGTCGTCGAACCGCGCCGGGTCGCGGTCGGCCGCCGCGAGGACGACGAGCACCGGATCGCCCGCCGGGATGTCCTGGCCGCCCAGGGTCAGCGGCTCGGTCGCATAGCGCCAGGTCGCCAGCTCCACGGGACCGTCGTAGCGGAGCAGCTCCTCGATCCCGGTCGCCAGCAGAGCGGAATCACGGGCGGACCCACCGGCGGACCCACCGGCGGACTCCCCGGCGGCGGCGAGGGACTCCTGGAGGAGCGCGCGCTGATCCGGGTTCCGCAGCAGCGCGTAGGTGCCGTTGCCGATCAGGTTGATGGTGGTCTCGAACCCCGCGAACAACAGCACGAAGCACATGGCGGTGGCCTCGGCCTCCGTCAGGTGGTCGCCGTGGTCGCTCGCCCGGATCAGGTCCGAGATGAGGTCGTCGCCCAGGTCGTCGCGCTTCCGGTGGATCAGTTCCCCGAGATAGGCGCGGATCTTCTTCACGGAACGGGCGACCCCGCCGCGCGGCCCGCCGCCGTGCCGGATCATCATCCCGGCCCAGTCGCGGAAGTCGTCCTGGTCCTCTCGCGGTACACCGAGCATCTCGCAGATGGCGTAGATGGGGAGCGGGAAGGCGAACTCGTGGATCAGGTCGGCCTCCCCCTTCTCCGCGAAGGCGTCGATGAGGTGGTCGGTCAGTTCCTGCACCCTCGGGGTGAACTCGGCGACCCTGCGCGGGGTGAACGCCTTCGACACCAGCCGCCGCAGCCTGGTGTGGTCCGGCGGGTCGATGTTGAGCAGGTGGGTCATCAGGCCCGCGCTGCGCTCCCCGGGGATGCCCGTCTTCCCGGGCTCGGCGTGGTGCACCGGATTCTTGCTGAGCCGCTGGTCGGCGAGGGCCTGGCGGGCGTCGGCGTACCGGGTGACCAGCCAGGCCTCGACCCCGCTGGGGAGCGTGGTGCGGTGCACGGGCGCGTGCTCGCGCAGCCAGGCGTAGGCCGGGTAGGGGTCGGTCGCGAACTCCCAGGTGAAGAGTTCGGGTCCGGCGTCGCTCCCGGTGACGGGGCATCCGGCGAGGGGCTGGGCGGGGGTCTGTTCGTGCACCACGCGACGGTACCCCGGCCGCGCCCGCACATCCCATATGACTGGTTTTCCGGGGCTGGCCGTAGATCACCCTTCCCTTGACCCCGGGTTCGCGGCCACTCCTACTGTCGCTCTTGTGGACGTGAAGATCTTGAAGAGCAGCTTCGCCGTGGTGGAGAGACGGGCCGAACACGCGGTCAAGTACTTCTACACCCACCTGTTCTGGCACAACCCCGGCATCCGGGACCTCTTCCCGGCCGCCGCCCGCGACATGGAACGCCAGCGCGACCGGCTCTTCGCCGCGCTCACCCACGTCATCGCGCACATCGACGACGAAGGCCTCATCCCCTATCTCCGGGACCTCGGCCGCGACCACCGCAAGTTCCTCGCGGCCCCCGAGCACTACGACGCCGTCGGCGCCAGCCTGCTCGCCGCGCTCGCCCAGGCCAGCGGGCCCGCCTGGACCCCCATCGTCGAGAAGGCCTGGAGCGAGGCCTACCGGGCCATCGCCGATGTGATGACCGCGGCCGCCGCCGCGAGCCAGGATCCGCCGTGGTGGGACGCGGAGGTGGTGCGCCACCTCCGCTACGGCACGGACATCGCCGTCCTGACCCTGCGGCCGCACCTGCCGCTCCCCTATCTACCCGGCCAGTACGTCAGCGTGAGCAGCGCCCGGGTGCCGACCACCTGGCGCACCTACTCCCTCGGCAACGCCCCGCGCGCCGACCACACCGTCGACCTCCACGTCAGCCGGATCGACGGCGGCCGCCTCAGCACCGCCCTGGTCGAGGACGTCGCGCCCGGCGAGGTGCTGCGGCTCGGCGCGGCGGGCGGCCGGGCCGTCCTGCGCCGCGCGGACCGCCCCGCCACCTTCATCGCGGCCGGGACGGGCTGGGCTCCGGTGCGCGCCATGCTGGAGGAGCTGATGACCCGGCCGCCCGAGCACGACGTACGGCTCTTCGTGGTCGCGCGCGACGGGGCGCACCTCTACGACCGGCCCCTGATCGACGCGTACGAGGCGGCGCACCCGTGGCTCGCCGTCACCTACATCACCCCCGCGCCCGGCCGCCACCGCAACGAGGCCACGGCGCGGCTCGCGACCGCGCTCGGCCACCGGGGGCTCTGGCCCGACCAGGACGTCTACCTGAGCGGCCCGCCGCAGTTCGTCGGCGAGACCACCGGCCTGCTCCAGGGCCTGGGCGCCCAGCCGGCCCGGATCTTCCACGACGCGGTGCCCGCCGTCTCCGGGCCGGGCCACGACCGGCCCGTGGGCTTCGGCGAGTGGTTCCTGAACCGCCCCGACCCGCACTGGCACGACCCCGGCGGCCGCACGTAGTAGAGGAGCACCCATAGAAGAGACAGGGTTAAAGGGGAGGGACTCCCTCGGCCGCGCGGATCGCGTCCCGGTAGACCCGGGCCGCCGCGCGCAGTGCCGTCTCCGGGTCGGTGCCCGCCGCCTCGGCGCGCGCCGCCAGCGCCAGCAGTTCGTACCCGATGCCCTCGCCCGACGGCAGCGGCACGTCCAGGCCGCCCGCGCGGACCCGGCCCGCGAGCTTCGCCGCGAGCGCCAGCCCGGGCTGTCCGACCGGTACCCCGTCGGTCACCGATTCCCGCTGCTTCTCGACGGCCTTGGTGCGCTCCCAGATCTCCTTGACGTCCTGCGCGGTGGTGGCCACCTCGTCGCCGAAGACGTGCGGGTGCCGGTGGATGAGCTTCTCGACCAGGCTCCCGGCCACGTCGTCGATGGAGAAGGGCCCGCCGTCTTCCCCGTCTTCCCCCTCCCCTCCTTCTTCGGCGATCCGCGCGTGGAAGACCACCTGGAGGAGTACGTCGCCCAGCTCTTCCCGCAGCGCGTCGCGGTCGCCGTCCTCGATGGCCTCGACGAGTTCGTACGCTTCCTCGATGCCGTACTTCGCCAGGCCCTCGTGGGTCTGCGTCGAGGTCCAGGGGCAGGCGCGCCGGACCCGGTCCATGACCTGGACCAGATCGAGCAGCCGGGCGCCGGGCAGGTCGTAGGAGCCGGGCAGCAGTTCCAGGTCGGGCATGGAGACGCGGCCCGAGCCGGCCAGCCGGGCCAGTCCGTCGGTGAGCCGCTGGTCGCCCTCGCCGCTCGGCAGGATCACCACGGTGCGGCCGCCCGCGCAGGCCTCGACCAGCGCGTGGGCGTCCGGGACCGCCGCCTCGACCTCGACGCCCGCCTCCCGCAGGTACGGCAGCTGCGGGTGCGCGGGGTCGGCGCACAGCACCCGGTCGGCCGCGTGCAGGGTCTGCCAGGCGGACCAGGACAGCAGGCCGGGCGCGACCCGGTGGCTGGCGGTCAGCAGGACGATCCGGCCGGTGGGCTCGGAAGCGGGCTCGGCGGGCGCGGAAGCGTGGTCGTCGTTCACTCTTCCGAACCTACCTCCGGTGGCGGCTCAGGCTCCCGCGGGGGCCTGTTCGGCCTTGCTCTTCTGGTTCACCCAAGGGGTCTCGGCGTCGCCGAGGGCGATCTGTTTGGCGTCCCAGGAGCCGTAGCGCGGGTTGACGTCGATGTGCAGGTCCTGGGCGGCCTTGCCCAGCACGCCGAGGACCTTGTCCTGGCCGAAGCGTTCGCTGAGCTTGCCGAGGAGCAGCCGGAAGCGGAGTTCGCCGTCGATCTGGTCGGGCGCGAGCGGGACCCGGTCCTGCAGGGCCACCTGTTCCAGCTGGTCGAGGCCCTTGGCCCGGTCGATCTCGGCCTTGCGGGCGTCCTCGACGTCCTTGGTGCTGACCGACAGTCCGGCGTCGTCGGCGGCCTTCTCCAGGACGCGCAGCTGGATCATCTTGCCGAGCTTGATCCGCTCCAGGCCGGGGCTGGCCTCGATCAGCCGCTCCGGCTGCTCGGCGTGGCTCTGGGCCGTGCGGACGTCCTTGACCTGCGCCTGGAGCGCCGCGGTGGTGATCCGTTCGCCGCCGACCACGGCCGCCGTGCCGGGGCGCACCTCGGCGGAGGAGCAGGCGGACAGGAGGGGGGCCGCCACGAGCAGGGCGGCGGATACGGAGAGCGCTGTGCGACGGTGCAAAGGAGCCTCCCGGGCCGGGCTGGATTGTGCTTTGGTGCACAAGGGCCTTGCGGTGATCGATAGTATGCAGTCCGGGGCGTCCCAGCTACCGCTTCGACCAACGATTCCAAGGGTGTTGGGGTGCGCGTTCACTCCTCGGCCATCCGGCGGTCTCCCGTCGCTGCGAGGGTCGGCCCACCATGCCGACACCGCACTCTCCACGCCTCCAACGCTCCCGCAGCCTGGCCGGCGCGGCGCTCGCGGGGCTGCTCGCCACCGTGGCCGTCTGCGCCGGGGACGCCGCCGCGCGCGTCTTCCCGTACGGGCATCGTCACCGCAGCGTCAATGACCTGGGCAATCAGTTCGTCCCCTTCCACGCCCACCTGTGGGACCTGCTGCACGGGCGGGCGGCCGGGGACCTGCTGTTCAACTGGCAGTCCGGCTTCGGGACCGCCTTCCTGCCCGACTTCGGGACCTATCTGAGCAGCCCCTTCGCCCCGCTGGTCGCGCTGTTCCCGCGCGCCGACATCGACCTCGCCGTGTATGTGGTCACCGTGCTGAAAATGGCGGTCGCGGCGGCGGCCATGGCCTGGCTGCTGCGCACGCAGCGGCGCGGGCCGTGGTGGGCGGCCGGGCTCCTGGGGGCCTCGTACGCGCTGTGCGGGTGGTCGGTCATCGAGGCCTCCTACAACACGATGTGGCTGGACGGCCTGATCGCGTTTCCGCTTCTCTGTCTGACGGGTGAATGGGCGCTGCGCGGGCGCCGCCCGGTCGCCGCCCCGCTGGTCGTCGCGCTCTGCTGGACCGCGAACTTCTACACCGCCTACATGGCCACCCTCGGCGCGGCCCTGGTGCTGCTGGTGCGCCTCGCGCTGACCCGCGAGGGCCTACGGGGGTGTCTGGTGGCGCTGCGGGCGGCCGGGAGCACCGCGCTGGGGCTCGCGCTGGCGCTGCCGGTGCTGCTGCCGCTGTTCCTCAGCTCCAAGCAGGCCTACCCGGGGTGGACCCGGCAGTTCGCGCCCGCGCCCTGGCAGGACGTCTTCGCCCGGCTGCTGCCCGCGACCTACAGCTTCTCCTCCCCCGCCCTCTTCGTGAGCGGCGCGACCCTGCTGCTGGCCGCCGCGCTGCCGCTGCACCGGGGGGTGCCGCGGCGGGCGCGCTGGTGGTGGTCGGGGCTGGTCGTGGCGGTGCTGCTGTCCTTCCAGTGGACGCCCACCCATCTGGCCTGGCACGTCTTCGCCACCCCGAACGGCAGCCCGTACCGGCAGACCTTCGTGCTGGCCGGAATCCTGGTCATGGCCGCCTGGACGGCGCTTGCCGCCGGGCGCCCGGACCCGCGCGCGCTGGCCGCCGGGGCCGGGCTCCTCGTGGTGCTGCTGCTCGCGGCGACGGGCAGCGCGCTGGCCGGTCCGGTGGCCTACGGGCTCGGCGCCGCCGGAATCGCGGCCGCCGCGGCGGGCTGGTGGCTGGCTTCCGGCCGCCGCGCGCGGCGGGTCCTCGCGGCGGGCCTGCTCACCCTCACGCTCGTCGTCCAGGCCGCCGCGACCACCGCGTGGGGGCACAAGGGCACGCTCGGCGGCCTCGACGACTACCCGTCCTGGGGCGCCGCGCACACCGCGCGCGCCGACGCCCTCGCCGCCGCCGACGGCTGGCCCGCCTACCGCACGGACCCGGGCCGCCCCGCCCTGACCGGCAACGACCCGCTGTTGCTCGGCGGGGAGGGCGGCTCCTACTACAGCAGCCACACCCCGGACGTCCTCACCCGCACGATGGCGGCCCTCGGCGCGGGCTGGACCTCGCGCGGGCGCAGCGTGCAGAGCCTGGACAGCCCGGTGACGGACGCCGTGTTCGCGGTGGGCGCGCGGCTGCGCCCGGACGGCGCGGGCGGGCACGCGGCG
This sequence comes from Streptomyces sp. NBC_00536, assembly GCF_036346295.1. Classification (NCBI taxonomy): domain Bacteria; kingdom Bacillati; phylum Actinomycetota; class Actinomycetes; order Kitasatosporales; family Streptomycetaceae; genus Streptomyces; species Streptomyces sp. NBC_00536. The sequence continues at coordinate 3,351,487 of NZ_CP107819.1, forward strand.
GTGGTGCGCGCGGCCGTGGTGCCCCCGCTGGTGACGCTGCGCCCGGACGGACCGCCGCCCGCCTTCGGGCCCTCGCCCTTCCGCAACCAGGAACTCCTGCTGGGGGCCCGGGTGTACGAGGATCCGGTGGCGCCCGGGGTCTGCCGGGCGGGCACGGAGGCCTTCCTGTGGGCGCCCGCCTACAACGGCACGGCCCGCCTCGCCGACGGCGTCCCCTTCCGGCTGAACGGGAACGCCCCGCGCAACCGGGCCGCCGTCCAGCCGCTCGGGGCCTCCCGGGGCGCGGGCTCGGCGCTGGTCTTCGACCAGGGGGCGCCCGCCGCGTGGACCCTGGCCTGCCTGGACCGGCCGCTGCTGGACGCGGCGGCCCGGGGGCTGCGGGACACGGGGGCGGTCTCGGTGACGGTGGGCGCCCACGCGGTACGGGCCACCCTGGCGCCGGGGAGCACCGGCACGGCGGTCCTGTCGGTCCCGGCCGTCCCCGGCTGGACCTGCGACGGGCGAGCGGCCGGCGCCTATATGGGCCTGGTCGCTGTCCCGGTGCCCCCGGGCCGCACCACCGTGTCCTGCGCCTTCTGGCCCCCGGGCCTGACCCCGGGCCTCGCGGCGGCGGCCCCGGCGGCGCTGCTCCTGCTGGTACTACTGGCCCGTTCGGCGGTGCTGCGGCCGCGGGCGGGCGAAATCCAGCCCCGCCGGCGATTGAGGCGCCCCCAGAGGGGAGGCGGGCCCGCGGACGGGGCGACACGACCCAGGACCTGACTCAGCGGACCTGACCCAGCCACTGGAGGGTGCGGCGGACCTCGGTCGGGAAGGGGTGCGCCGGGCCGTGCAGGTGTTCCGCGTCGAACAGCAGCCGGACCAGGGCGTCGTGGGCCGCCGCCCGGTCGCCCAGCGACAGCAGCAGCTGCGCGATGCGGCGGCGGACCTCCAGCGGCAGGCCGGGGTCCGGGTTGGCGTAGTGGTTCTCGAAGAGCGGGAGCAGCGCGCGGTACTCGGCCAGCGCGGCGGCCGGTTCGCCGAGCTGCTCCAGGCACTGGGCGGCGTCGTAGCGGAAGCTCAGGGACTGCGGGTCGCCCGCCGGGAACTCCTCGGCCAGGCGCCGCAGTTCGGGCAGGGCACGGCGGTACTGGCCGTCGTCCATCAGCGTGGCCGCGTACTGCTTGCGCAGGGACCGGACGACGGGCGAGCGCTCCCCGTGCTGGGCGACGGCGGCCGGGAGGATCTCGCCGAGGATGTCCCCGGCCTGGGTGAGGCGGCCCTCGTCCAGCAGCTTCCTGGCCTCGTCGACGGCGGCCGGGACGTCCCGGCGCACCGGGGCGGCGGGCGGGGCCTCGGGGCGCGGCGCGGGGACGGTGACCCGGTCGGGCCAGGGGGCCTGCGGGCGCAGGAAGGGGCGGGTGGGGTCCAGGGGGCCCGTGGGGCTGCCCTGCGAGGGCAGCAGCGGCACGAGCGCCTCGTACACCTCCTGCGCGGAGGCGGGCCGGTCCTGCGGGTCCTTGGCCAGCAGGTGCATCAGGACCGCTTCGAGGCGGGGCGGCACCTCGGGGCGCAGCTGGCGCACCGGGAGCGGGGGCTCGTAGAGGTGCCGGTGGAGCACGCCGAGGGCGGTGGACCCGGCGAAGGGGACGTTGCCGCTGAGGAGTTCGTAGAGCAGCACGCCGAGCGCGTACAGGTCGGTGTACGGGCCGACGGCGCCGCCCATGGCCTGCTCGGGGGCCATGTAGGCGGGGCTGCCGATCGGCGAGCCGGTGTGGGTGAGGCGGGTGGTGTCGGTGTCCAGGACGGAGGCGACGCCGAGGTCGAGGACGGTGATCGTGCCGTCGGGGCGCACCATCACATTGCGCGGCTTGAGGTCGCGGTGCACGATCGGCACCGCGTGCACGGCGGACAGCACCGAGCACAGCTGCGCGACCACGGAGACCGCCCACGGCCAGGGGTACGGATCGTGCTCGGCCAGGTGGTCGGCGAGGTCGGCGCCCTCGACGTACTGCATGACCAGGTACAGCTCGTCGCCGTCGCTGCCCGCGTCGTGGACGGTGACCAGGTTTGGGTGGTCGACCTGGGCCGTGACCCGGCACTCGCGCACGAAGCGGCGGCGCAGCTCCTCGGCGACGGTCCCGGGGCCGGCCACCTTGTCGGGGCGCAGCAGTTTGACGGCCACCCGGCGGTCGAGGCGCCGGTCGTACGCCGTCCAGACCTGGCCCATGCCGCCCTGGCCGAGGACGGTGGCGAGCTGGTAGCGCTCGCCGATGATGCGCTCGGTCACCGGCCGGACTCCCACGGGCCGGGCTCCCGGCCGTCGCGCTGCTCGGCCTCCTGCTTGCGCAGCAGCTCGCTCAGCTCGTCGAGTTCGGCGCGGACCTGGCCGATCCGCGCGGGCGGCGGGGTCTGCGGGGGCGGGGGCTGGGGCGGGTGCGGCTGCGCCGGGACGGGCGTGGCGGGCTGCGGCGCGTAGCCGTACCCGTACGGCTGGGGCTGAGGCTGGTGCGGCATCGGCGGCGGGGACCAAGCGGTGGGCGCGGTGGGCGCGGTCCGCTCCTGGTGGCGCAGGTCGGCGTAGAGGAAGTAGGCCAGGGTGGCCACGCCGGTCGCCAGCGACAGCACCATCCCGACGTCGGTCTGCGTGCCCTTGGCGTCGGGAACCGAGTCGGAGCCGATCAGCCCGAAGCCGACGACACCGCACACGGCGGAGAGCACGAAGAGCCCCCAGTCCCGCCCGGCCCGGGTGACGATCGCGAGCCGCAGCATGGTGACCCAGCTCAGGAACCCGAAGCTGAGCAGCGGCACCAGCGCGAAGAGCACGCGCAGCGCCACCGCGAAGGCCTGGCTGCGCTGGTTTCCGTACCGCTGAGGCGGCGGCGGGAGGCCGGGGCCGTGCATCGCTGCTCCTGACGGGCTGGGCGCGCTGTGGGGGACGCTTCTCGGACGTGCTCGGGTGTGAGCGTATACACCGATCCGTCCGGCCGGTCAGGGGATGCGCACAACCGTTGTGCGGCGGCTCACCCGGCCTCCGGGTCCACCCTGACCGTGCCGTCCGCCAGCCCGTCGTAGAGCCCCTGCACCAGCTGCTCGCCGAGCCGTCCGGCGAGCCGGAGCGCGTCCTCGAACTCGGCGAGCGCCCGGAAGCGCTCGCCGTAGCCGCGCTGGTCGGCGAGCGGCAGCCGGGGCAGCTGGAGGCGGCGCACGTCGAGCCGGGTGGCGGTGGAGGCGTAGCTGGAGGCCTGCCGGTTGTTGGCGGTGCCGCGCAGGAATCCGGCCAGGAACCAGGGGTCGATGGCGGCCGGGTCGGGGCGCAGCAGCTGGAGGTTGCGGCCGAGCGCGGCGCCCGCGTCGGCCGGGCCGACGACCCGGGCGACGGCGGCGGCGCCGACGACGGGGACGACGATGTCGCCGGGCTCGGTCAGGACGGGCTCGTCGGCGGAGTCGGCGAGGGTGCCCGAGGGGGCGGTGCCCGCGTACACGTCGTGTTCGGTGAGGACGGGGACGGGCACGGCGTCCTTGCCGACGGGCCCGCTGCCGGTGCCGGTGCGCAGCACCAGGGCGCCCGCGCGGGCGAGTTCGCCGATGGTGGTGCCGGGCAGCCGGGCGGGGTCCGCGGCGGGTTCGGCGGGGGGCGGGGTGAGCCGGGTGACGCGCTGGAGGGTCTCGTCGAGCCGGGCCCGTACGGCGCTCAGCGCGGCCGGTCCGCCGCCCGCGGCGGCGGGGGGCAGATGGCGGGCGGGGGTCAGGTCCACGTCGTCGTCGAGGAGTTCGATGACGGGCACGCAGCGGCTCAGGCCCGGCGTGCCGGGGACCTCGTCCGGGCCACTCGCGCCGTCGTACGCCGTCCAGGCGGCCAGTACCGCGTCGTGCACGGCGGGCCACGCGGCCCGCTCGCGCCCCTCGCCGCCGCCGAGGTCGGCGGTGTCGACGAGCAGCAGCCCGGGCGGGACCTGGGCATGCGCGGCGGGTTTGCGCAGCACCCACAGGTGCAGGGGGATGCCGTACGGGGGCGCGGCGCCGGCCGGGAGCGCGATGACGGCCCGCAGCGCGCCGCGGCGCAGCAGGTCGGCGCGGATGCGGCGGCCGGAGCGGCGGGCGGCGACGGCCGGGGGCATCAGCAGGACGGCGGTGCCGCCCTCGCGCAGATGGGCCAGGGCGTGCTGGACCCAGGCGAGTTCGGATTCGGTGCGGGCGGGGAATCCGTACTCCCAGCGCGGGTCGTAGGCGAGTTCCTCGTGGCCCCAGTTGCGTTCGTTGAAGGGCGGGTGGCAGAGCACGGCATCGACGGCGGGCCGCGGGAAGGCATCGGCGCGCAGGCTGTCGGCGGCGGCGGCGCGGACCTCGGCGGTGCCGTGCAGGGCGAGCCGGAGCGCGGTGAGCGCGGCCAGTTCGGGCGCGGTGTCCTGCCCGTACAGGGCGGTCGGCGCGGCGACGGCGCGCAGCAGGCCGCCGGTGCCGCAGGCGGGGTCGAGGACGCTGCGGGCGCCGGTCCCGGCCAGGGCGGCCATCAGCTCGGCGGGGCCGGGCGGAGTCAGCGTGTACTGGCGGGGGTTCGCGTCGAGGTGACGGCCCAGCAGGAACTCGAAGGCGTTGCGGGCGCCGAGTTCGGCCGCCAGCCCGGCGGCGGCGCGCAGCAGCGGCATGGAGGCGGTGGGGGGCACTGCCTGGTCGGCCAGGGCGTGCCCGTGGCCGAGGCGGGCGGTGAGCACCTGGGCGAGGACGGGCCGCAGCAGTGCGGCCATCCGCTCGTCGGAGACGGCGCTCAACTCCAGCCAGTCCGTGGGCCGGTCGTGTACGACGAGCAGCGCGCAGCCCGCTTCGACGAGCCCGGCGACGGCTCCGGCGGGGTGGGCGGTGATCTGCTGCCAGACGCGCTCGCGCGGGGGGACCTCGGCGAGCTTGCCCTGGGCCCGCAGCCAGTCCTCGACCTCGGGGAGGGCGAAGGAGGGGCTGGTCTCGGTGCCGCCGACGGGCCGGGGGAAGTCGGCATGGCGGCGGCGCCAGTTGCTCACCGCGGCGCGGCCGACCCCGGCGAGGCGGGCGATCTCGGCAGCGGTCACCTCTGTGGGGTTATCCGGCATGGACAGAGCATAACCCGTACACAGTTGAGAGATCACTTCACAGCGTGAACGGAATCAATCCATGGGTGCGTGTTGACTCGGTTCACAGTCTCTGTTGTGATTACCCCCGTCGCACCACCCCCCGCACCACCCCCGCACCACATGCACCCCCCTCCCCCCTGCCTGTAAAGAGAGCCCCCGTGCGCCCTGCCCGCATCACCGCCGCCGCGATCGTCGCGACCACCGCCCTGTTCACCCTCACCGGCTGCTTCCCCTTCGGCAGCGACCCCGACGCCGGCGGCCCCTTCCCCGGCCAGTCCGGTTCACAGGTGGCGAACAAGTCCCTCGACACCCTGCGCGGGGCGTCCACCCTCACCATGACCGGCACGGTCCGCGACAAGGGCAAGCCGATCAAGCTCGACATGGCGATCAGCAAGGCCGGGGACTGCAAGGGCTCGATGTCGGTGGAGGGCGAGGGCTCGTTCGAGCTGATCCGCAACTCTCAGTTCGTCTTCATGAAGGCCGACGCCGCCTTCTACCGCACCCAGTTGAAGGACCTCCCGAAGGACCAGCAGGACGCGGCGCTCCAGCAGCTGCCCGGCCACTGGGTGAAGACCAAGGCGTCGGCGCCCGACTCCAAGGAACTCGCCGCGATGTGCGACTTGAGCGAACTGCTCAAGCAGTTCGACAAGAGCGAGGGCGCCAAGAAGGACGGCGTCGTCCAGCTGTCGGGCCAGAGCGCGCAGAAGATCACGACGAAGACCACCGACGGCACCGAGAACCTGTACGTCGCCACCACCGGCGAGCCGTACCTCCTCAAGGCCGTCGAAACCGGCACCGACGCCTCCGACGTCTCCTTCTCCGGCTTCAACCAGCCCGTCGACGCCAAGTCGCCCACCAGCGGCGTCATCGACGGCGACGGCTGAACCCGGCCCCCCGCTCCCGTCGCGCCCGGTAGCCGCCTCGCAGGGGAGGGCAGCTCCCGGGCGCGCCGGGGCCTCCACGGCCATCACCCCTCAGCGCGCGAGAGGGATCAAAGGCGCGTACCGTCACAAACGGGATGACGGAAGGAGCCTCGTATGGGGATTTTCGACAAGTTCAGGGACCAGGCGAAAGCCAAGGGCAAGGACATCTCCGACAACCTCGAACAAGAGGCCAACGAAAAGACCGGCAACAAGTTCACGGATCAGATCGACAAGGCCCAGCAGCAAGCGGAACAGAAGCTGGGCATTGACGACGACCCGAAGAAGTAACCACGCACCGGCCGCGGCGGGTGGACCGACAGGTCCCCCACCGCGGCCGCCGCCTTACGCCCCGGCAACCCCGCCGAGGAACGCGGCCCATGCGCGGGGCGCGACGGCCAGCCGGGGCCCTGCCGGGACCTTGGAATCCCGGATGTGCACGGCCGTGTCACAGCCGGCGACCTCGACGCAGTTGCCGCCTTCGCCACTGCTGTAGCTGGACTTCCGCCAGTCGAAGGCGACTTCGAGGCACTCGCCGCCCTCGCCGGAGCTGTAGCTGCTCTTGAACCAGGCCAAGTCCGTGGTGTTCATCGCTCTTCTCCCAGCATCTTCTCGATCAGGGCAAGGGACTCGTGGGGCGTGAGTGCCTGTGCCCGGATGATCCCATAGCGCTCGCTGTAGATCCTTACCTGTTCCGGATCAGTGATGAGGTTCGCGCGACCGTAGCTCTCGGTGTAGGCGACCTCGTTGCGGCCCTTGAGGCGGAGAAGCGTGAACGCACTGTCCAGGGCCGGGTGTTCGTCCCGCTCCAGCGGCATGATCTGCAGCTGCACCGTGCGCAGGTTGCCCACTTCGAGCAGGCGTCGCAGCTGCGCGCGGTGGACCTCCCTACCGCCCGTCGGGCGCAGCAGGATGGACTCCTCCAGCACGAAGCTGATGGTGGGAGTGGGCCACCGCTCCAGGATCACCTGGCGGGCGAGCCGGTCCGCCACCCGCTTCTCGATGGTCTCTTCGCTCAGCACTGGTCGGCGATGCCGGAACAAGGCCCGGGCGTACGCCTCGGTCTGCAACAGCCCCGGGATGGCCTGGACGGCGTAGTAATGCAGCGCGACCGCCGCCGCCTCCGCGTCGGCGAACTTCCGGAACCAGTCGGGATGCCGCGTCCGCGACCGCTTAAGGGCGTCCCTCACATCCGGGATCGCCGCGAGCAGGACGCCCCCGGCCCCCAGCACCGGGTCCGCGTTCTCCAGGAAGTCCGGCTGGGGCGTCCGTACGCCCCGCTCGATGGCGGACACCAGGTCCTCGCCGACGTGCACGCGCGCGGCGAGTTCCTTCTGCTGGAGGCCCGCCCGTTCCCGTAGCACCTTGATGATTTTGCCGAGCGCCCTGAAGAGGTGGGCTGTGCCATCGACCTCCACGGGTCGTTCCGGCTCTTCTTCGCGTTCCGACAGGTCGTTCATACGCTGATCCGCCCTCGCCCGTACAGCACGTACACGCAACCACAGCCAGCCCTACGGAAGTTCTCCGTAGCGCCGCCGTTCCTGGAAAGCGTACGGCGGTCCGGCCACGCTCGGTGAGGTGACGAATGAAAAGGGTGACATGGCACCCGAATTCCGGCAGCTCCTCTCCGCCACCCCGCTCGGCGCCCGGCTGGCCCGGCGGCTCGCCGGGGCGCAACTGGCCGCCTGGGGGATCCCGTACGGGTGCGCGCTCGCCGAGGACGTGGAGCTGGTGGTCGGGGAGCTGGCCGCGAACGCGGTGCTGCACGGACGGGTGCCGGGGCGGGACTTCGAGGTCCGGCTCGGTTACGACGGGCTGCGGGTCCGGGTGGAGGTGAGCGACGCCCGGGGCGACGAGGCCCCGCCGGACGTGCTCCCGTACGCGGATCCCTGCTGGGCGGAGAGCGGGCGCGGGCTGGCGCTCGTACAGGCCGTGGCCCACGAGTGGGGCGTCCGCCCGCGCGGAACCGGCGCCCCGGGCAAAACGGTCTGGGCCCGCCTGTAACGCCCCGGCCCGCCAAACCAGCCCGCCCGGCAAGGCCGAGGCCCGCCAAACCAGCCTGCCCGGCGCGGCCGAGGCCCGCCAACCCCGGCCCGCCCGGCAAGGCCGAGACCCGCCAACCCCAGCCCGCCCGGCAAGGCCGAGACCCGCCAACCCCAGCCCGCCCGGCAAGGCCGAGGCCCGCCAAACCAGCCTGCCCGGCGTTTGAGGGCCCGCCGGAGGCAACACCAGCCGCACTCGGCCTGCAACTCGTCGCCCCGGGCTCCGCCCGGACCCGCGCCTCAAACGCCGGCGAGGCTGAAACTGGCCAGGGGCGGCAACCCCAGCCCACCCGGCGCGGCCGAGGCCCGCCAACCCCAGCCTGCCCGGCGTTTGAGGGCCCACCGGAGGCAACCCCAGCCGGAATCGGCCTGCGGCTGGGCCTCCCGGGCTCCGCCCGGACCCGCGCCTCAAACGCCGGACGGGCTGAATGTGCCCGGGGTCGGCAACCCCAGCCCGCCCGGCGAGGCTGAAACTGCCCCAGGGGTCGGCAGCCCCAGCCAATCCCAGCCCGCCCGGCGATTGAGGGCACACGGCCGGACACCGTTCACCCGTTCGGCCCGGTTCAGGCCGGAGGCGGTGGGTAGGGGACGGCCCGTCCATCCCCGCACGCACCCCGGAGGCACTCGTGCCCGACATGAACGGCCCCTACAAGCCCGGCACCCCCTGTTGGATCGACCTGATGGTGCCCGACCAGCAGGCGGCCCTCGACTTCTACCGCGACCTCTTCGGCTGGCAGGGCGAGGTCGGCCCGGCCGAGCAAGGCGGGTACTCCGTCTGCACCCTCAAGGGCAAGCCGGTCGCCGGGATCATGAAGGCGAGCAACCCCGACGGGACGGTGCCGGACCCGATGCCGCCGACCGTCTGGACGACGTACCTGTCCACCGACGCCATCGACGGCACCCTGAAGTCGGTCACCGACGCGGGCGGCAGCGTCATGATGGGCCCGATGGACGTCATGGAGCTCGGGCGGATGGCCGTCATCACCGACCCGACGGGCGCCGTCGTCGGCCTCTGGCAGCCCGGCACCTTCGACGGCGCGGGCATCGTCAACGAGCACGGCGCGCTGGTCTGGAACGAGCTGACCACCGGCGACCTCCCCGCCGCCACCGCGTTCTACTCGGCCGTCCTGCCGGTCACCACGGCCCCGACCGAAATGCCGGGCGCCGAGGGGTACATCGAGTTCAAGGTGGACGGCCGCGCGGTCGGCGGCATGATGGACCTCTCCGCGCTGCCGGACGGCGTCCCGCCGCACTGGCAGCCGTACTTCGCCGTCGATGACGTCGACGAGATCGTGGCGGCCGCGACCCGCGCCGGCGGCAACGTCCTCGCCCCGCCCTTCGACATGGCGGCGGGCCGCATGGCCGTCCTCTCCGACCCGCAGGGCGGCGCTTTCTCCGTCATCAAGGCGGCGACCCCGGCGTAGTGGCCCGCCCGGGACTCGGCCGCCCGCCGCGTGAACCTTCGCGCCGGCGGGCGGCCACCGCCCCGGCCCTGTGCGCGCGCAGAGCGTTCAGCCGCACGGCACGGCCTTCGATGGTGGTGTATTCGCCGCGCTGTACCCGTGGGTCGTCTGGTCGCGTACGTAGGTGACGGTGTCCTTGCCCGGAGTCCCCATGGAGCGGAAGGGGCCCACCTGCTCCCGGTAGGTGCGGCCCGCGTAGACGTAGTCGACGAGCAGGCCCCACGCGTAGTTGCCCTGACAGGCCGTCACGTCGACGCGGATGGTGGCGGGGTCCGCGGCGCTCACGGTGAAGCTGGAGCCGAGGGGGTTGGCCTTGGCCGTCTTCTCCGCCATCACGGGATTCCCGATGACGCCCTTGTCCACCAGGGAGGCCTTGTCCAGGTCGTACGCGAAGACCCTCCCGTAGGTGTCGCCGCAGCCTCCTTGCGTGAGCGCGATCCAGGCGGGCGGACCGATGGGGGTGGGGCGCGGAGTGGACGGGCGGATGTCCTGCACGATGACGGTCTTGCCCTCCTGCGCACTGAGTGTCAGGTAGAGGTGCCCGTCTCCCCAGGTGGCACCACCCTTGGCGGTCACGTTCTTGCGGAAGTCCACGTCCTGGCTCTGGAACGAGTTCACGGCCGGGCCTCCGGCCGGCATGGCGACTGACGTGGAACCGTCGCATTCAGGGAACGTGGGCCACGACGAGGTGAGATACAGCGGGCCTTTGTCCGCGGCCTTGCCCTCGCCGCCGCCGCCGTCGCCGCCGATTCCGCCGATTCCCCAGATGCCCAGGCCGAGCAGGACGAGAGCGAGCGCGGCGATCGAGGCCGCCTTCACCGTGCGGCTCGTCCGCGCCGCACCGGGGAGCGGGCCACCGCTGTCCGCGCGCCCCACCGTCTCGCCCGTCGGCCCCGCGCCCGCCGGTGTCAGGGTGAACCTCGGGCCGGGATCTCCCCCGCGGCGATGGTACGCCGCAGCCCATTCGGCGACGACCGCCTCGACGTCGGGTTCCCCCTGGTCCTCGGCGCAGATGCGGACCAGCATCTCGACCTGGTCCCACTTCGGCTGCTTGCCCGACGTGGCATCGACGAGCGTGGTGAAGGTCGCGACGCTGCCGTACGGCCTCAGCCCCCGGATCTTGCGCTCGGCCATCTCCCTGCTGCGCCCGGGCAGCTTGCTGAAGGCGGGTCCGCCTTCCCGGAGGGCGCGCAACGCGCCTCTGTACTCCTGCCAGTCGCCCGCCCCGGCCAAGCGTTCCCGCCACGTGTTCATCTACGCCGCTCCTTCGTGACCCGGAAGAGGAGCACAGGATCCCGCATCGGCGGACCCCGCGGTTCAGTGGTTCGTACACCGTCATGCCGCGGCGCGACTGAATCATTCAAGGACGGTTCTGGCATGGAGTGAACGGCGGCAGCCGCGCTGTCCTCGGAACACGCCGCTCACCGAGTGGCACCCGCCCGGACAGGGCGGACGAGGACCAGAGGACGGACCGTCGATCATGGCCACCAGCACCCCGCCCGCCGCGCCCGATCCCATGCCCGCGCCGGAGCCCGCGCCCGCCGCCGACCGCATGCCGAAGACCGTGAAGGTCATGGCCGTCGTCATCAGCGTCCTCAGCGGGATGGTCGCCGCGCCGGTCGCCTTCCTCCTCACCCGGCACTACGGGGGCGCGCCGCTGACGGGCATCGGCGCGTCCGCCTCCGGGTTCCTCGGCGCCGCCGGATTCGTCGCGTGGATCGAGGAGAAGCTCCACCTGCTGTAGCGAGAGCGGGGCCTTCCCCCACGCCAGCGGCGCGTAAGGGAAACGTCAGCGGTCCTGCCTACCGTCGGCGCCTCGGAGTCCGCGAACGTTTGGAGAACAGGCATGAGCCCTACCCGTCGTGACGTCTTGAAGTGGGGAGTCGGCGCCGGCGCGGCAGCGGCTGTCACCCTCGGCCTTCCGGGCACCGCCCAGGCCGCCGGTTTCTACGCGCCCGACTGGATGGGCAAGATGTCCGGCAGTCTGCCCGTCACCTCGCTGACGATCCCCGGGACCCACGACTCGTGGTGCACCGACCCCGCCAACGGGACCAAGTGGGCCCAGTGCCAGAACTGGGGCATCCCCGAGCAGCTGGAGCGCGGGATCCGCTTCCTCGACATCCGCCTGAACGGGCTCCAGGGCGCACCGAACGAATTCGGCCTCTACCACGGGTCCGCGTACCAGGGGCACCGCTTCCAGGACGTCCTGGAAGCCTGCCGCAGCCACTTCAGGAAGTACCCGGGCGAAACCGTCATCATGCGGGTGAAAAACGAGAACTCGGGCGGCCAGGCCCTCTCGGACGACGAGTTCATGCGCCGCTTCAACTACTACCTGGACAACCTCGGGTACCGGAGCCTGGTGTGGACCGCCCCGTCCTGGCCCAAGCTGGGCCAGGTACGCGGCAAGATCATCATCGCGGCGGACTTCACGAACCCCTGGGGCATCCTCAACTGGAACAGCTCCGGGCACTTCAACATCCAGGACGCGTGGAACGAAACCGCGTTCACGAAGACCGGCTTCATCGTGAAGCAGTTCGACGAGGCCTGGCGCAACCAGGGCGCCTACGCGATGTTCGTGAACTTCACGAGCTACTCCGGCGGCAACTGGCCCCAGCAGAACGCCTACTCGACGCTTCCGGACGTCCTCAAGTACCTGGACGCCAGGAAGACCCAGAAGACCCACTTCGGCATCGTCCCGATGGACTTCCCCGACTTCTACCCGGACATCGTCCGCCTCCTGGTCGAGAAGAACTTCCTCTAAACCCTCTCCTGCCGACGGTCCTGCCCGCCTGTGTAGGGTCGTTCTTCGCAGTCGGCAACGGGGGAGGCTTCGCATGGGCGACGGCAACGACAGCGGCAAGGTCCTGGACATCAAGACCGCCGACATCAAGTCAACGGCACCGATCTTCCATACGCAGGGCAAGAACCTGAGCAAGGCGCTCACGACGCTCGTCAAGACCCTCGACGGGCTCGGCAAGCCGTGGGGTGACGACGAGCAGGGCAAGGCGTTCGGCGATGCCTACACCCCCCAGCAGAAGGCCATCGAGAAGGCGGCGGGCACCCTCGTCCTCGGTCTGGTCAGCATTCACGAGGCGATGACCGACATGGCGGACGGGCACATCGACAACGACGAGCTGATCGCCGGGATGTTCACGAAGATCCAGCCGAAGGTTGGCGAAGGCTCCGACGGTGAAGCCAAGTGAGCATTGAGGACGAGGCCAAGGACCTCCTGCTCTCGATGGGCCTGTGGTGGCCGGACGCCAATTCCGGCACCCTGCGGCACGCCGCCGATGCCTGGCGGACCTTCGCGGACGCCGTCGACGGTGTCCGCACGCCCGTCAACAACGCGGCCTCCTCGCTGATCACCAACAACAAGGGTGAGGCAATAGAGGCGTTCGGGACCTTCTGGGGACGGTACGCCAAGGGCAACGACGCGGGGTGGCTCAGCGACCTCGCCAAAGCAGCCCGCGAGATGGCCTCGGCACTCGACAAGTTCGCCGGGGCCATCGACGACGCCATCAACAAGCTCTGGACGCAGATCGGCATCGACGCCGCGGTCATCGTGGGCGGCATCGCGCTGGCCTTCTTCACGGCGGGCATCGCCGCGGGCGCCGCTGCATTGGCCACCGAGGCCCTCATCGAATTCGGCGCCACGATGGGCATCGCCGTCACCACCACCGTCGCCGAGATCGCCGCGGGCACCCTGGTCGCGGCGGCCTTCGGCAGCATGGAGTCGGTGACCATCGACCTCGCGGTCGCCCAGCCCATGAAGATCGCCACGGGCATGCAGAAGGGCTTCAGCCTCGACGAGATCAACGCCGCGGCCAGGGACGGAATGATCTACGGCGGGGTGTTCGGCGCCGCCGGCGGTGTGACGAAGGCCGGTATCGAGGGCAGCCTGTTCGCCAGGAACGACGTCCCGCTCATGCTGCGACCGCCCTCGCTCCGCCCCAACCTGGTGGAGATCGGGCCTGCCGCCCGGACGTGCAAGGGCACCCCGTGCGTGGGGGAACCCATCGACGTGGCGACCGGCGCCATGCTGATGACGCAGACCGACCTCACGCTCCCCGCGGGCCTCCCCCTGGTCTTCGAGCGCACCCACCTGTCCTCGTACCGCGGTGGAGTGTGCTTCGGCCCCACCTGGGTCTCCACCCTGGACGAGTGCCTCCAGATCGACGGGGAAGGAGTGGTGTTCGCCGCCTCCGACGGCATGCGCCTCATCTACCCGGTGCCGCGGCCCGGCGAGCCCGTCCTGCCGGTCAAGGGCGCACCCTGGCCGCTCGAATGGGACGGCAAGCCCGACGGCGTCATGACCGTCACCGACCCGGACTCCGGTGTCGTGCGCACCTTCAGCACCCCCCTCCCCTCCGGCACCTTCGGTGTCCTCCACCTCCCCCTGGACAGCTGGCACGACCGCAACGGCGCCCGCGTCGACATCGAGCGCACGGCCGACGGCATCCCCACCGCGCTCCGCCACTCCGGCGGCTACTACCTCGCCGTCGACACCCAGGGGCCGCGCATCACCGCCCTGCGCCTGCTGGACCGGGCCCCGTCGCGGTACGAGCAGTCGCCGCCCGATGACGCCGCTGCCGGGACGGTCGTCGTGCGGTACGGCTACGACGAGGCGGGCAACCTCACCGAGGTCGTCAACTCCAGCGGGGACCCGCTGCGGTTCACGTACGACGCCGAAGGGCGGGTCACCTCGTGGACCGACCGCAACGGCACCTCGTTCGCGTACTTCTACGACGCCCGCGGCCGGGTCGAGCGCACCGAGGGCAGCGACGGCTTCCTTTCCGGTGCGCTCGCCTACGACGACACGGCGCGCACCACCACGTACACGGACTCCCTCGGCCGCCGGTCCACGCACCGGTACAACTCCTCGGGCATGGTCATCGAGGAGACCGACGCTCTCGGCCACACCACCCTGACGCAGTGGGAACCGAGGGGCGACAAGCCCCTGTCGGTCACGGACCCGCTGGGCCGTACGAAGCGGTACGAGTATGACGGCGCGGGCAATCTCACCGCCGTCACCCTGCCGGACGGCTCCGCCGCCCAGGCCACGTACAACGCCCTCGGCCAACCGACCGAGGTCGTCGAACCCGGTGGTTCCACCTGGCGGCACACCTACGACGAACGCGGCAACCTCCTCACCACGACCGACCCGCTCGGCGCCGAAACGCACTGCGCCTACGACGAGTCGGGCCATCTGGTCACAGTCACCGACGCCCTGGGCCACACCCGCACGGTGGCATCGGACGCGGCCGGGCTGCCCGTCGCCGTCACCGACGAACTCGGACACACCACGGTGGCGCGCAGGGACGCCTTCGGCCGCGTCGTCGAAGTGGTCGACCCCCTGGGCGGGACCACCCGCACGGCCTGGACGACCGAAGGCAAGCCGACGTGGCGGGAGTACGCGGACGGCAGCCGGGAGTCCTGGACCTGGGACGGCGAGGGCAACCCACTCACCCACACCGACCCCGCGGGCAACGTCACCCGCCGCACCGCCACGCACTTCGACGTCCCCGCCACCCGCACGGACCCGGACGGCACGGCATACGCCTTCGCGTACGACACCGAGCTCCGGCTGACCGGAGTCACCAACCCGCAGGGTCTGACCTGGTCGTACGCGTACGACGACGCGGGCCGACTGGCCGCCGAGACCGACTTCAACGGCCGGACGCTGACGTACACGCACGACGCTTCGGGCGCACTGACATCCCGCACCAACGGCGCGGGCGAAACGCTGAGCTTCACCAGGGACGCGCTCGGCCGCGTCATCGAGCAGCGCACCGACGCGGGCGCCGTCACCACGTACGCCTACGGCGCATCCGGCGATCTGATCCACACGGCCAACGCGGACGCGGAGGTCTCCGTCCAGCGGGATGCGCTCGGTCGTACGCTGACGGAAATCGTCAATGGGCGCACGACCGCCTACGCGTACGACGCCCTCGGCCGTGTCATCCGGCGAACCACCCCGTCCGGGCTTAGCTCGCACTGGACCTACGACCCGACAGGCCGCCCGGCTGGACTCGGCACCGAAGCCGGCTCGCTGACCTTCGCGTACGACGCCGCGGGCCGCGAGACCGAGCGTCGCCTCGGCGACGGCGTCACGCTCACCCAGACCTGGGACGTCACCCACCGCCTCGTCGAGCAGACCCTTTCGGGCCGTTCGAACGAGACCGACCGCCTACTCCAACACCGCACGTACGCTTATCGCGAGGACGGCTATCTCACCGAGATCCGCGAACTGACCTCGGGCACCCGTCGGTTCGACCTCGACCAACTGGGCCGGGTCGCCGGGGTCCGGGCCCACGGCTGGACCGAGACGTACGCCTACGACGCGGCAGGCAACCTCACCCATGCCACGGCCCCGGCGCACGAATCCTCTGGCGGCCGCGCATTCAACGGCACCCTCATCCGCAGCGCCGACCGTACCTCGTACGAGCACGACGCCCAGGGCCGTCTGATCCGCAAGACCCGCAAGCTCCTCAACGGACAGCGGCACACCTGGACATACGCGTGGAACGCGGAAGACCGCCTGACGGAGGCCGTGACACCTGCCGGCGACCGCTGGCAGTACACGTACGACCCACTGGGCCGCCGAATATCCAAGCAGCGCCTGGCAGAAGACGGCTCGACCACCGACCGCACGGACTTCATCTGGGACGACACCCGCCTGGCCGAACAGAACACGTCCGACGGCCAGGTCACCACCTGGGACTACGCCCCCGGCACCCACCGCCCCCTCACCCAGACCGACCACAGACCGCTGGTCCGGGAGCAGGGCGCGTCCCTGCTGGCCCAACTGGCCCAGGACGCCTCGGCGGACTACGCCACCCGGTTCCACGCCATCATCACGGACGCGGTCGGCACGCCGACCGAGCTGGTCACCCCTGACGGTGAACTGACCTGGCAGCGCCGCACCACGCTGTGGGGCACGCACTTCCCCGCCCCGACGGACACCACATCCGTAGACTGCCCGCTCCGCTTCCCCGGCCAGTACGCCGACTCGGAAACCGGTCTGCACTACAACTACTTCCGGTACTACGATCCCGAAACCGCCCGGTACATCAGCCCGGACCCGCTGGGCCTGGAACCGGCAGACAATCACCATGCGTATGTGCATGCTCCCCAGTCGTGGACGGACCCGCTGGGCCTCTCGCCCTGCAACTACGGCACGGATGACCTGTACAAGTCGGCCGCCGACATAAAGAAGGGCCAGCTGTCGCCCGCCGGCAGAGCACTGCAAAAGCACGGCGATCCGAGTCCAGGGAACATTAAGAAGCGGGGTCAGGACCATGTGGACAATTACGATTTCGGTAAAGTAACAAATACCGAGAGGACTGAGATTGCAAATGAGATGATCCGCGACATCCTAACGGATCCCAATGTCGTGGAAACGGTGAACACCTCGGCCATCGCTCAGTATGGTGGCATCACTCGCGATTTCCGGGTGCCGGGTGGATGGGGCGCCCGATGGAGCTGGCGCAATAACCAGCTCACGTTTGAAGGGTTCCTGTAATGAGCGGATTGGATGGCGTTGACATGCGGTATCGCAGAGAGGACTTCGAGGTCGACGGGGCACTTCGCGACGTGTGCATTCTGGACGCCTCAATCAATGACTGGCAGAACCTCCTTGCAGGGCTGGCACTTGCGAATTGGCCCGCCCAGTTCGCTTGGACCCTTTTCGAATCGATCGATGGGGCGATTCCTGATGCCCGCAGTTTGTTTGATCGACTGAAGAGCGATCCGGAGGAATCGGCGAGCCTGTCTGTGCAGGTAGGCGATATTTGGTTTACCTGCTATTTCTTCGATATCGATGAGATCGAGTTCACGTTCGACCCCGCCGAGGTCGAGGACCCTGCATCTTTCGCCCACCTGGAAGCGTTTGTTCGACGGCTCGGAGATTCGACTCACAGGAATGTCGTGGTGACGATGGAGGGGACCGATCACCGCACCATGCCTGCGTTGATCGAATATTCTCCGACGTGATGCCGGATTCACCGGCGGTCATCTTTGACGAGTCCATCGCAGCTTCGTTTCAAATTCCGGCAAGTTGTTCCTGGTCGCTTGCGCAGGGCGAGTGAGAGGATTGACCATTGACGAATACGGCGACATGCGTCCATTGCGGTCAGGACTGGGTGCGGTGCTACAAGCGCAAGGATTCCGGTCAGGTCTTCTTCATGTGCCCGGAGTGTGAGTCCCTGTGGCTGAAGGAAGAGGACGTGCACGACAAGACGGACATGTACCTGAGTGAATTCCTTCTGACGGGAGACTCGGCGAAGGACTGGGAAGCGATCGTTCCTTGCGCCGACTCCGAGCCGCCCCTTCCGGCCTAATACTCCAGCTGTAGATGGTGATCTTCACGCTTGTGCGGGTTGCCGCCGGTAGTGGCTGGCTTTGGATCGGGCCTGGTGGCGGCGTCGCCAGTCGGACCAGCGGAGCCAATGAGTAGCATCGTGAGTGGGCTGTGTGACGGGAGGCTGGCATAGACCGAGTAGACAGCGACCTGGGCGTTTTCGATCCGGCCGGCGGTGCCGGTGTACTGGCGCTGGACGCCGACCGTGCTGGTGCCCTTCTTCACATCGCCGGTCTCGTCGACCACCAGCACCGCCCGCTCGTGCAGATACTCCACCATGTAGGCCCGCAGGTCGTCGCGGACGGCATCGGCATCCCACTTGGCCCGGCTGAGCAGATGCTGCATGGCGTCCGGAGTGGCCTCCCCGGCCCGCAATCCGGCCCGCAATCCGGCCCGTCATGGCCTCGAATGCGTCATGCCATCGGGCCGGGTCCACGCTGTGACCTGCGGCCACCGCTTGATCGTTCGGTGTCTTCACAAACTGCGATGATCACCGGTGGCCGCAGCCGACTACGGGGCGGTCGCAGCCCGATGCCGTGACCAGAGCGGTTCCAGGGCGATGCCGAGGGCGAGCAGTACCGCGGCGGTGAGGGCCGTGGCGCCGAGCCAGCCGAACGGCAGGCTCGACGCGACCGGCAGGGCCAGTAGCAGAGCGACCCCCTGCAGGACGGTGGAGGTCACCACCAGCTCCTGCACTGGCCGGCCCCTCCGCCTGCGGATCGCGGTGATTCCCCACAGCAGCGGGAAGAGCAGGCAGACGATTGCGAGGAGGGCGAAGAGGGGCACGGCGAACACGGCCCCCATGTTCCCGCCGCCGGGTGAGTCGTCGCCCGGAACGGGCACCGGATGTTCCACATTCCAGTTCGCGACCCGCGCCGCTTCCACGAACACGACGGAGAACGCCCCCGAGGCCAGCGCCGCCACGCCGAACCAGGCCTGGCCCACTGCCCTGTCTCCTGCCACCATCGCTGCTCCCCCCAGTAACCGCTCCGCCGGGTCGACGCGTTCGCTGCACCAGACCCTGCCCTCTCTTCGCGTCTGGCGCGCCGGCCCGGTCCCGGGTCAGGCCGGTTGCCCGCCTCTGGTGCTGGACTGTTCCGGGGCCCCGTCCGAGGCGATGTCGTCGCGGAGCATGCTGTAGCGCACGACGTCCCGCCACTGCCCGTCCCGAAAAACGGTGCTGCGCAGCACGCCCTCGCGGGCGAAGCCGGACTTCTCCAGTGCGCGCTGCTCGGCGATGTTCTCCGTCTCGGTGTCCGCCTCGAGTCTGACCACGGGAGTGTGCGCGAACAGATAGCGCGCCAGCAACCGCTGTGCCTGCGTGCCGACGCCACGGCCCCGACCACCCGGCAGCAACTGGGTCCCGATATTCCAGCAGTACGAGCTCCGCGAGGTCACGACCTTGCGCCATGCCACGAAGCCGAGCCGGTCGGCGCCGGTCACCACCATCAGCTGGCCGCCGTCATCGCTCAGCAAGCCATCCTGCGCCCAGCGGCGTCGCCAGCGCCCCGGATCCGACCAACCCAGCCATTGGAACGGCCCGGTCGCCTCCGGATCCGTCAGAAACCGCTCAAGCACCGACAGGTCATCCTCGACCACTGGACGCAGTATCACGGGATCGTCGCTCATCCCGTCACCGTAGGTCCTGCCGACAGTCCAGGTGACAACAATCCTGCTGCGCAGTCCCGGAGGAGAATCAGTCGAGGCAGAACTCGTTGCCCTCGATGTCCTGCATCGTGATGCACGACTCGTTGACGCCATCGGCGCGCTGCGTCAGCACGTGTTTCGCGCCGAGCGCCATCAGCCGTGCGCATTCGGCCTCAAGTGTGGCCAGGCGCTCGTCGCCCACGAGCCCTGTGCCGACCCGCACATCGAGATGCACCCGGTTCTTGACGGCCTTGCCTTCGGGAACTCGCTGGAAGAGCACGCGCGGGCCCACACCCGAGGGATCAGCGCACGCGAAGTAGACCTCGTCCTCAGGCGGCAGCGAGTGGTGGTACTCCTCCCACGTGGCAAAGCCCTCCGGGACTGCCGGTACGACGTACCCCAGCACCTCGCACCAGAAGGCGGCGAGGCGCGCGGGTTCCGCGCAGTCGAAGGTCACTTGGAACTGCTTGATCGTTGACATCGGCGCACGATAACAGGGGCGCTGCCCATCTCCCCGGGCGGGTGGATCGACACGTTGCCGGGAGGACGGCCCCTGCCATCCGCTGCCCTCAGGCCCTCAGGCCCTCAGGCCCTCAGGCCCTCACGAGCCCAGGATCGTGGTGAGGAACTCCCCCGTCCAGGCGAGGAGTTCCCGCCCGACCAGGGGCTTGCCGCCGACCCGGGCGGTCTTCGGGCGGGGGATCAGGATCTGTGAGGTGGCCGGCTTGAGGACCGTGCCCGGGTAGAGCCGCTTGAGCCGCAGTTCCTGCGATTCGCGCAGCTCCACCGGGCCGAAGCGGATGTTGGTGCCCGCCAGGGTGATGTCACCGACCCCACAGGCGCGGGCCAGCATCCGCAGCCCGGCCACCAGCAGCAGGTTCTCCACCGGTTCCGGCAACTTGCCGTAGCGGTCGGTGAGTTCCTCCCGTACCGCCTTGATGTCGGCCTCCGAGCTGGCGGCGGCGATCGAGCGGTAGGCCTGCAGGCGCAGGCCCTCGCCCGGGGCGTAGTCGTGCGGGACGTGCGCGTCGACCGGCAGCTCGATCTTGACGTCGAGCGGCGCCTCTTCCTCCTCGCCGCCCTCGACCAGGGACCGGAAGTCGGCGACGGCTTCGCCGACCATCCGGATGTACAGGTCGAAGCCGACGCCCGCGATGTGACCGGACTGCTCGCCGCCGAGCAGATTGCCCGCGCCGCGGATCTCCAGGTCCTTCATGGCGACGTACATGCCCGCGCCCATCTCGGTGTGCTGGGCGATCGTCGCGAGCCGCTCGTGCGCGGTCTCGGTCAGCGGCTTCTCCGGCGGGTACAGGAAGTAGGCGTAACCGCGCTCGCGGCCACGGCCGACGCGGCCGCGCAGCTGGTGCAGCTGCGAGAGGCCGAAGTTGTCGCCGCGCTCGACGATCAGGGTGTTGGCGTTGGAGATGTCGATGCCGGACTCGACGATCGTCGTGGAGACGAGGACGTCGAACTTCTTCTCCCAGAAGTCGACGACGACCTGCTCCAGCTGGCTCTCGCCCATCTGTCCGTGCGCGGTCGCGATCCGCGCCTCGGGCACGATCTCGCGCAGCTTGGCGGCGGCCCGGTCGATGGACTCGACCCGGTTGTGGATGTAGAAGACCTGGCCCTCGCGCAGGAGTTCGCGGCGGATCGCGGCGCCGATCTGCTTCGTCTCGTACGGTCCGACGAAGGTCAGCACCGGGTGCCGCTCCTCCGGCGGGGTGGTGATCGTCGACATCTCGCGGATGCCGGTGACCGCCATCTCCAGGGTGCGCGGGATCGGGGTCGCGGACATCGTCAGCACGTCGACGTTGGCGCGCAGCTTCTTCAGCTGCTCCTTGTGCTCGACGCCGAAGCGCTGCTCCTCGTCGACGATGACCAGACCCAGGTCCTTGAACTTGGTCTCCTGCGAGAACAGGCGGTGGGTACCGATGACGATGTCCACCGAGCCCTCCTTGAGACCCTCCAGGGTGGCCTTCGCCTCGGTGTCGCTCTGGAAGCGGGACAGCGCCCGCACCTTGACGGGGAACTGGGAGTAGCGCTCGGAGAAGGTGCCGAAGTGCTGCTGCACGAGCAGGGTGGTCGGGACGAGGACGGCGACCTGCTTGCCGTCCTGGACTGCCTTGAAGGCGGCGCGGACCGCGATCTCGGTCTTGCCGTAGCCGACGTCGCCGCAGATCAGCCGGTCCATCGGGACCGACTTCTCCATGTCCTCCTTGACCTCGGCGATCGTGGTCAGCTGGTCGGGCGTCTCCGCGTACGGGAACGCGTCCTCCAGCTCCCGCTGCCAGGGCGTGTCGGGGCCGAAGGTGTGGCCGGGGGCCGCCATCCGCGCGCTGTACAGCTTGATCAGGTCGGCGGCGATCTCCTTGACCGCCTTCTTCGCCTTCGCCTTGGTCTTGGTCCAGTCGGCGCCGCCGAGCCGGTGCAGGGTCGGAGCCTCGCCGCCGACGTACTTGGTGACCTGTTCCAGCTGGTCGGTGGGGATGTAGAGGCGGTCGCCGGGCTGGCCGCGCTTGGCGGGGGCGTACTCGACGAGGAGGTACTCGCGGGTGGCGCCCTGCACGGTGCGCTGGACCATCTCGACGTAGCGGCCGACGCCGTGCTGCTCGTGCACGATGTAGTCGCCGGCCTGGAGGGTCAGCGGGTCGATGGTCTTGCGGCGCCGGGTCGGCATCCGGCCGAGGTCCTTGGTGGCGGTGCGCTGCCCGGTCAGGTCGGTCTCGGTGAGGACGGCGATCTTGAGGGCGGGGTCGATGAACCCGTTGTCGAGGGAGCCGCAGGCGACATGGACCAGGGAGGGTTCGAGCTGCGCGAGGTCGGCCTCCAGGCGGGCCGCGATGCCCTCGCCGCCGAGCACCTCGACGGTGCGGGCGGCCGGGCCGTGGCCCTCGGTGACGTAGACGGTGTGCCAGCCGTCGGCGATCCAGCCCTTGGTGTCGGCCAGCGCCCGGGCGGTGTCGCCGCGGTAGGCCTCGGGGGCGTGCATGCCCAGGGTGAGCGTGTCGTCCCCCAGGTCCGCGTCCGCCGCGAAGGGCGAGACGGACCACCACATGGTGCCCAGCTCGCGGGCCCGGTCGCGTACGTCCGCGATCCCCCAGAGGGAGGCCGCGTTCAGGTCGATCGGGGCCTCTCCGCCGCCCGCGGTCGCCGCCCAGGACGCCTGGAGGAACTCCTGGCTGGTGGCGACCAGGTCGGCGGCCCGGGTACGGACCCGCTCCGGGTCGCACACCACGGCCATCGCCCCGGCGGGCAGCACGTCCAGCAGCAGTTCCATGTCGTCGACCAGGACCGGGGCGAGGGACTCCATGCCCTCGACCGCGATCCCCTCGGCGATCTTGTGGAGCAGCTCGCCCAGCTCGGGGTGCTCCACGGCGAGCGCGGCGGCGCGCTCGCGCACCTCGTCGGTGAGCAGCAGTTCCCGGCACGGCGGGGCCCACAGCCCGTGCTCGGCGATCTCCAGGGACCGCTGGTCGGCGACCTTGAAGTAACGGATCTCCTCGACCTCGTCGCCCCAGAACTCCACGCGCAGCGGGTGTTCCTCGGTGGGCGGGAACACGTCCAGGATGCCGCCGCGGACGGCGAACTCGCCGCGCTTCTCCACCAGCTCCACCCGGGCGTACGCGGCCGCGGCGAGCGCCTCGGTGACCTCGCCGAGGTCGGCGCTCTCGCCACCGCGCAGGGCCACCGGCACCAGGTCCCCCAGCCCCTTGACCTGCGGCTGGAGCACGGAGCGGATGGGCGCGACGACGATGGAGACGGGCCCGGCGGCCGGGTCGTCCTTGCTCGGGTGCGCGAGCCGGCGCAGCACGGCGAGGCGGCGGCCGACGGTGTCGCTGCGGGGCGAGAGCCGCTCGTGCGGCAGGGTCTCCCAGGACGGGTAGTCCACGACGGTGCTCGCCTGCTCGGGCGGCATCAGCGAACGCAGCGCCGCCGCCAGGTCCTCGGCCTCGCGCCCGGTCGCGGTGACCGCGAGCACGGTCCGCTCCGTCTTACGGGCCAGCGCGGCGATGGCGAAGGGCCGCGCCGCCGCCGGACCGACGAGGTCGACGTGCATCCGGTTACCGTCCGCGGCCGCCTGGACCGCCTCGCTGAGCGCGGGATCCCGGGTGACGGCGTCGAGCAGTCCGTACAGGCTCATGAAGGCGGCTTTCCGTCCGGTGAGGTGCCGTGGGGCGGCAACGCGAAGGACCCGACACGTCACACGGGCCGGGGCTCCCCACCTTACGGCGACCCCCGGCAACTCGCGCGAGGGATTGCCGTCACTCGGGCGGGTGCGCCTGCGGGAACGCCCCGGCCCCGGGCCGCCTGTGGGGCGGGCCGGGGCCGGGGCGGGCGTGGGAGTGGCTACTCGCTGCCGATGGCGTTCAGGATGTTCATCCGGCCCGCGCGGAAGGCCGGGACCAGGGCGGCGAAGAGGCCCACGAAGGCCGATCCGGCGAAGACGCCGAGGATCGTCGGCCACGGGATCTCCAGGACCTTCAGGCCCTGGAGGGCCAGCAGTTGCTGGCCGGCGACGCCCCAGCCCATGCCCAGGCCGAGGCCGAGCAGGGCGCCGAAGAGGGCGATGACCACCGACTCCAGGCGGATCATGCGGCGCAGCTGGCGGCGGGAGAGACCGATGGCGCGCATCAGGCCGATCTCGCGGGTCCGCTCGACCACCGAGAGGGCGAGGGTGTTCACGACGCCCAGGACCGCCACGATGATCGCTAGGGCGAGCAGGCCGTAGACGATGTTGAGCAGCTGACCGACCTGGTCCTTGAGGCTCTTCTTGAAGTCGGTCTGGTTGCGCACGTCGTACTGGGGGTACGCGGCCATCGCGTCCTTCATCGCCGTGTAGGCGGCCTGCTGCTTGCCGTCCTTGGCCTTGGCGAACATGATCAGGTTCTGCGGCATCTTGTCGGCCGGGACGTACTGCGCGGCCGTCGTGACGGCCGTGTACATCGCGCCCTTGTCGATGGTGCCGGCGTCCGAGGTGATCGCCGCGACCTTCAGCTTGGCGGCGGACCCCTCCTTGAAGGCGACCGTCAGCTCGTCACCGAGTTTGACGCCGTGGTCCTTCGCATAGCCCTCGCCGACCGACATCGCGTTCTTGCCGTACGCGGCCTTGAGGTCACCGGAGACGGTCTTCTTGCGCAGGTCCTCGGCGTACGTCGGATCCGCGGCGGACAGGGTCTTGTCCTCGGCCTTGCCGTCCGGGGTGGTGATCTTCGCGTCGAGGATCTTGTACGAGGTCACGTGGTCGATGTCGGGGACGGACCGCAGCGCCTTCTCGGCCTGCGGGAGCACCGGCTGGCCGTTCTGCGACTGGATGATGAAGTCCGCGCCGACCGAGCGGTCGAGTTCGTCGGTGGCGGAGGCCACCATCGAGGAGCCGACCACCGACAGGCAGGCGACCAGGGCCAGGCCGATCATCAGCGCGGCCGCGGTGGCGCCCGTACGCCGCGGGTTGCGCAGCGCGTTGCGCTCGGCGAGCCGGCCGACCGAACCGAAGGGCCGCAGCACCGGGCCGGAGAGCACCCGGACCACGACGCCCGCCAGCAGCGGGCCGATCACGATGAAGCCGATCAGGCTGAGGACCACGCCGAGGCCGAGCCACAGCGATCCGGTGGCCGCCTTGTCGGCGCCCGCGGCGGCGAACAGGGCGGCGCCGCCGATGCCCGTGAGGACCAGGCCGATGACGGCGCGGACCACGCCCGCCTTGCGGTCGCCGGGGGTGCCGGCGTCGCGCAGGGCGGCCATCGGGGAGACCTTGCCCGCGCGGCGGGCCGGGAGGTAGGCGGAGACGACGGTGACGACGACCCCGAGCAGGATGCCGAGGACCGGGGTGGTCCACAGCACGGTCAGGTCATCGGTGGACAGGTGCATGCCCACCGCGCCCATGAGCTTCATCAGGCCGACGGCCAGGCCGACGCCCGCGCCGACGCCGAACACCGAGCCGACCACACCGAGCAGCAGTGCCTCGATCAGGACGGAGCGGTTGATCTGCGAGCGGTCGGCGCCGATGGCACGCATCAGGCCGATCTCGCGGGTGCGCTGGGCGACCAGCATCGAGAAGGTGTTGAAGATCAGGAAGATGCCGACGAGGAACGCGATCCCGGCGAAGGCGAGCATCGCGTACTTCATGACGTCGAGGAAGGAACCGACGTCCTTGCGGCCCGCGTCCGCGGACTCCTTGGCGGTCTGCAGCTTGTAGGTGCCCGCGCCGACGGCGGTGGCGATGTTCTTCTTCAGCTGGTCGTCACTCACGCCGTCCTTGGCGGTGACGTTGATGTGGGTGAAGGCGCCCGGGGTGCCGATCAGTCCCTGCTGGGCGGTGACGGTGTCGAAGTAGACGATCGCCGCGCCCGGGTTGGTCACCGTGAAGGTGGCGATACCGCTGATCTTCGCGCGCAGGTCGCCGCTGAGGGCGATGGTGCGCAGCTCGTCCCCGAGGGCCAGGTGGTGCTTCTTCGCCGTGTCGGCGTCGACCATCACCTCGGTGGGCCCGCGCGGCGCGTGCCCGGAGGTGATCTTCATGGACTTGAGCTCGTTGTCGTTCCAGCTGCCCGCGATGGTCGGGGCGCCGGTCGTCGAGCCCATGTTCTCGTTCTTGGCGTTGACCACGGTCACGGCCGTCGAGACGACGCCGCCCTCGGCGGACTTGACGCCCTCCGCCTTCTTGACCTGGTCGACCACCGAACCGGCCAGCGCCTCGGGGCGGCCGCGCTGCTGGCTCTCCCCGCCGCCGTCCCCGGACTCCTTCGGGCTGACGGTGACATTGGCGCTGGTCACCGCGAACAGCTTGTCGAAGGTCGTGTTCATGGTGTCGGTGAAGACGAGTGTGCCGCTGACGAAGGCGACGGAGAGCAGCACGGCTATCGCCGAGAGCGCCATCCGGCCCTTGTGCGCGGCGAAGTTGCGCAGCGAGGTCTTCAGGACGGTCATGACGTCCGCCCGCGCGCGTCGAAGTCCTTCATGCGGTCCAGGACCAGCTCGGCGGTCGGGTCGAACATCTCGTCCACGATCCGGCCGTCGGCCAGGTAGAGCACCCGGTCCGCGTAGGACGCGGCGACCGGGTCGTGGGTGACCATCACGATGGTCTGGCCCAGCTCGTCGACCGAGCGGCGCAGGAAGCCGAGCACCTCGGCACCCGCCCGCGAGTCCAGGTTTCCGGTCGGCTCGTCGCCGAAGATGATCTCGGGGCGCGCGGCCAGGGCGCGGGCCACCGCCACGCGCTGCTGCTGGCCGCCGGACAGCTGGGTCGGGCGGTGCTTGAGGCGGCCCGCGAGACCGACCGTCTCCACGACCCGGTTCAGCCACTCCGCGTCGGGCTTTCGGCCCGCGATGTCCATCGGGAGCGTGATGTTCTCCAGCGCGTTCAGCGTCGGGAGCAGGTTGAAGGCCTGGAAGATGAAGCCGATCCGGTCCCGGCGCAGCTGGGTGAGCTTCTTGTCCTTGAGCCCGGTGATCTCGGTGTCGGCGAGGTGGATCTGACCGCTGCTCACCGTGTCGAGACCCGCGAGGCAGTGCATCAGCGTGGACTTGCCGGAGCCGGACGGCCCCATGATCGCGGTGAAACGGCTGCGGTGGATGTCCACGTCGACGCCGTCGAGGGCCACCACACGGGTCTCGCCCGTGCCGTAGGCCTTGACAACCTGCCGCGCTCGCGCCGCGACGGCCACATGCCCTCCAGCGCCCCCGTGCCGGGTATCGGTCATTGCGGTTGTCACGGCGTTCTCCTCGGTTGGTTTTCGCTGCTGGTCCGCTGGTTCCCGGCCCGCGTCGAAGTCTGCGCGGCGGGGACGGGCGGCGCCCTGGTGCCAGTGGCCGGATCCGACCGGGGGCCAGCCCCACCCCCGTGGGAGCCGCCCCCCAGCGGCCCGTAGGAACCAGTTAAGAAGACGGGGGGACTTCCGGCCTCCTCCGCCGGGACGAAAGACCCCTGCTCCTTACTGCGGAGACGCCCCCTAGGGGATCTCCCCCGTCCGGGTGAGGAGGCCTGGGGGATACCGCCGGTAGGGCCGCGGTGAGATGGTGTTCTCCGCCAATGCGTGCACAGTGAAAGGATCTTGGTGGGTACGGGGGAAGCGGGAACAGGCGCCAGTACGGGCACAGGCAGTACGGGTACGGGTACGAGTACGGACGCGGCCGGGACCGACGGGGCGCGCGCGAGACCCCGTACCGCCGTCGTCGCCGCGCTGATGCTCACGATGGGACTGGTCGCCCTCGACAGCACCATCGTGGCCACCGCCGTCCCGCAGATCGTCGGCGACCTCGGCGGCTTCTCCGTCTTCTCCTGGCTCTTCTCCGGCTACCTGCTCGCCGTCACCGTCTCGCTGCCCGTGTACGGGAAGCTGTCCGACACCTTCGGCCGCAAGCCCGTGCTCCTCTTCGGCGTCGCCCTCTTCCTGGTCGGCTCGCTGCTGTGCGCGGCCGCCTGGAACATGGCCGCCCTGATCGCCTTCCGCATCGTCCAGGGACTGGGCGGCGGAGCCCTCCAGGGCACGGTGCAGACCCTGGCCGCCGACCTGTACCCGCTGAAGGAACGACCGCGGATACAGTCCCGGATGTCCACCGTCTGGGCCACCTCCTCCGTCGCCGGACCCGCGGTCGGCGGGCTGCTCGCCGCCTACGCCGACTGGCGCTGGATCTTCCTGATCAACCTGCCGCTGGGCGGGCTGGCGCTGTGGCTGATCGTCCGGCACCTGGCCGAGCCGGTACGGGCCCGCGGGGCCCGCGGCCCCATCGACTGGGCGGGCGCGCTGGGCGTGTTCGCCTGCGGCGGGCTGCTGCTCTTCGCGCTGGTCCAGGGCGGGGTGGCCTGGCCCTGGCTGTCCGCGCCGTCGCTCGGACTGCTGGCCGGGAGCGCGGTGCTGGCCGCGGTGGTGGTCCGGGTGGAACGCCGGGCCGCGGAACCGATCCTGCCGGGCTGGGTCTGGCGCCGGCGCACCATCGCCGCCGTCAACCTCGCGATGGCCGCGCTGGGCCTGCTGATGGTGGCCCCGATGGTGTTCATGCCGACGTACGCCCAGTCCGTCCTCGGCCTCGGCCCGATCGGCGCCGGGTTCGTCATGTCGGCCATGACCCTGAGCTGGCCGATATCCGCGGCCTTCAGCCAGCACGTCTACCGCCGCATCGGCTTCCGCGACAGCGCCGTCATCGGCATGTCCCTGGCCGCCGCCGTCCTCTTCTCCTTCACCCTGCTCCCCGCGCACGCCCGGCCCTGGCAGCCCGCGCTGGTCATGCTGCTGCTCGGCTGCGCGCTCGGGCTGTTCCAGCTGCCGCTGATGATCGGCGTCCAGTCCACCGTGGGCTGGGCCGAACGCGGCACCACCACCGCCTCCGTCCTCTTCTCCCGGCAGGTCGGCCAGAGCATCGGCGCGGCGCTGCTGGGGGCCGTCGCCAACGCCACCATCGCGGCCCGGCTGGCCGACGCCCCGATGGACGGGCTGCCCGCCCACCTCGACGACGTCTCCAAGGCCCTGGCGGAGCCGGGCGCGCTGCCCGCGGCGGCCGCCGACTACCTGCGGGGCGCGGTGGCCACCGCCGTGGACCACATCTACCTGGGGGCGACGGCGGCCGCGGTGGCGGCCGTACTGGTCCTGCTCCTGCTCGCGCCGCGCCGCTTCCCGGTGCTGACGGAGGCCCAGGACCGGGAGGACCGGGAGGGCTGAGCCCCTGGCCGCCACCCTTGTGCGCGAACGGCCTTCCCGCGTCCCGGACTTGTCATGGCCTCGGCTACGCGGTACACCACGGTGGGAACCGAACCGGGGACCTGACTGGGGGAACGACACATGGCCTGGCTGCCCGCTCTGCTGACACTGCTCGCCGCACTGTGCCTGGGGTACTGGGCCCTGCGCGCCCACCCCGGCCTGGTGACCGGCCGCGACGGCCGGCTGTCCACGTCCAAGACGCTCGCCGCCGCCTGGACCGGGCTGCTCGTGTGGATGCTGGTCGTCCTGCTCGGCTACGGACTGACCCAGGGCATCGGATGGTTCCACGGCCCGGACAACCCCCTCGGCCCGCTGACCGGCGTCTACCTGCCACTGCTCGGCGGACCGTACCTCGCCCTCATCGGGGCCAAGGGCGTGGTCGGCGTACGCGTCCAGAACGGCCGCCTGTTCAAGCCGGAGAAGAAGCCCGCACCGGCAGCGGCGGGACCGGCGGCGGGACCGGAGCAGCTGCCGATGGGCGAACTCGTCTCCAACGACTCGGGCCAGACCGACCTGATGGACCTCCAGTACGTCACCTTCAGCATCGTCACGATGCTCTACGTCGCCGCCTTCTTCGTGGCCGACGTGGGCGCGGGCCTGCCGAAGCTCCCCACCGAGATCTGGGCGCTCACCGGCGCCCCGGCCGCGGCCTACCTGCTCAACAAGGTGGCCACCCGCCCCAACCCGGTCATCACCCGCGTCACCCGCGCGGGCGACCAACTGCGCATCGAGGGCGGCGGCTTCGCCGACGACGCCACCCACGGCCGGGCCAAGGTCACCATCAACGCGGAACCCCAGCAGGACGCCGACCTGGGCGCCGACGGGGTGCTGACCCTCACCCGCCCGGCCCCCGCCGACGGGCCCGAGGCGCCGTTCACGGTGTACGTGACGGCCCGCGGCCTGCGCAGCGACCCGTACGTGTACCGGGCCCCGGCCGCGGCCCCGGTCGTCACCCAGCGCCCCGCGCCGACGGACCAGCCGACCCCGGAGAGCAAGCAGCCGTAGGGCGGTTGGGGGGTTACGGGGTCTCACCCTTGGTGTGCCGGGCGTAATACCGGGCCACCCGGGCCCGGTTGCCGCAGATCCCCGCCACGCACCAGCGCCGCCGGGCGTTCGCGGGCAGGAAGAGCATCGCGCACTCCGCGCCCTCGCAGCCGCGTACGTCCGCCACCCGGGGGTCGGTCAGCAGCTCCGCCGCCGCCTCGGCCAGCTCCGCCGCGAGCCGCCGGGCGGGGTCCGCGCCCCGCCGGTGCGCCGGGGCGGTGAGCCCCTCGCCCTCCGTCCAGGCCAGTTCGCGGTGGGCCGGGGCGGCGGCCAGGGCCTCGTTCAAGGCGCGCAGCGGTCCGGCGGGCGGGCGCTGCCCCCGGCGGGCCGCTTCGAGCGCCGCGTGCGCGGCCTCCCGTACCGCGTGCACGCGGGTCAGCCCGTCCCCGGTCACGCGGGCGAGCGGGGTCAGCCGGCCGGGCTGCGCGGCCAGCCAGTCGGCGAGGCCCGCCGGAGTGGCGATCAGGTCGCCGAAGGCCGGGGAGCGGGTGTTGAGCAGGTCCAGCGCGAGCGGCTCGCCGAGGAGCGGAAAGGTCACGGTCACCCCCTCACCCTACCCTGCCTAATGCACAGAACACCCCTTGACCCATTACTCACTCTCGGCAAGACTAATGCCACCAAGCCAAGGGGAGGCATGTGATGAGCACTCCGCTCACCGTTTCGGCCGTTTCGGTTCCGCAGGTCCACCACCGGTACGCCGACGTCCAGGGCGTCCGCGTCTTCTACCGCGAGACCGGCCCCGCCGACGGACCCGTCCTCCTCCTGCTGCACGGCTTCCCGACCGCCTCGCACCAGTTCCGGCGGCTGATGGACGCGCTCGGCACCACGCACCGGCTGATCGCGCCGGACTACCCCGGCTTCGGCCACACCGAGGCGCCGGACGGGTTCACGTACACCTTCGACCGGCTCGCCGACATCGTCGAAGGCTTCACCGAGGCCCTCGGCCTCGACCGCTACGCCCTCTACGTCTTCGACTTCGGGGCCCCGGTCGGCCTGCGGCTCGCCACCCGCGCGCCCGGGCGGATCACCGGGCTCATCGTGCAGAACGGCAACGCCTACGAGGACGGACTCTCCGACATGGCCCGCGAGTTCGCGGGGCTGCGGCGCGAGGTGCCGGGCAGCGAGGAGACCGTACGGGGCCTGTTCACCCTCGACGGCACCCGCTTCCAGTACGAGACCGGCGTCGCCGACACCACGCTCGTCTCCCCCGACAGCTGGACCCTGGACCAGCACTTCCTGGACCTGCCCGGCCGCGCCGACGCCCAGGCCGACCTGGCCTTCGACTACGCCAACAACCTCACGCTGTACCCGGCCTGGCAGGAATGGCTGCGCGCCCACCGCCCGCCGACCCTCGTCCTGTGGGGCACCGGCGACCCCTTCTTCCTCCCGGCCGGTGCGAAGGCTTACGCCCGTGACCTCCCCGACGCCGAAATCCACCTCTTCGAGGGCGCGGCCCACTTCGCCCTGGAATCCCACCTCCCGGAAATCGCCCCCCTGATCGCCGACTTCCTGAGCGGCCTGCCCACGAACTAGGCGGGCCCACTCCGCCCCAGCTGGCGGCCGACCCCGCCATTCCAGCCCCGCCGGCGTTTGAGGCGCCCCCGGAGGGCCACGGCGGGCTCGGACGCGCCCCATCCAGCCTCGCCGGCGTTTGAGGCGCCCCCAGAGGGCAGGCGCAGCCGCACCCGGCGTCAGACCCCAGCGGTAACCGGCGGAGGCGGCGGGCGGGTGCCGCTCGGTTGGCCCTCCGGGGGCGCCTCAAACGCCGGCGAGGCTGGAATGGCCGGCGGCGCTGAAGGCGTCAGCCCTCGGCTGGGGCGCGGCCCGTTAGGGCGGCGAGGCTGGAGCGGACGTGGTTCATGTGGGCCCGCATCTCCTCCTGCGCCGCCTCGTGCTCCCGCAGGATCCGCTCCGTCTCCCGCCCCGCCCGCTCCTCCCGCACCCCCGCCTCCGCCAACAGCTCCGCCGCCCGCGCCTCCGCGTCCTCCTGCCCGTGCCGCGCCGCTTCCTCCAGCTCCGCGAAGTCCCGCCGGGCCTCCGCGAGCCGCCCCTCCGCGTGCCGCTCCAGCTCCGCGTAACGGGCGTCCTGCTCGGCCCCGCGCGCGGAAAGCTCCCGCTCCGCCGCGTCCCACCGCTCCGCGTGCTCCTGTTCGCGGTCCGCCAGCAGCGCCTCGCACCGGCGGCGCGTCTCCGTCAGGGCCGTCTGGGCCTGCGTCCGCCGGCCCGTGGCGTCCTCGCGCGCCTCCGCGTACGCCTCGTCCGCCTCCCGCTGGGCGCGCGCCAGCCCCTGCCGGGCCCGTACCTCCGTCTGGTCCCGCACCGCCTCCGCGTCGTGCCGGGCCAGCTCCGCCGCCCGGTCCGCGTGCGCCTCGGCGGCGCCCAGGATCGCGGACACGTCGGCCCGCGCGTCGGCCCGTACGCTGTCGGCCTCCTCCTCCACCAGCCCGAGGATCCGCCGCGCCCGCTCGCTCAGTTCGTCGTACGTCTGGGGCGCCAGCGAAGCCACCACCGCGCCCAGGCGCTGCGACTCCTCCTCCAACCGCCGCGCCAGCGCCGTCAGCCGGGCCACCCGCTCCCAGGCCTCGTCACGGCTGCCGGAGAGCCGGGCGAGATGGCGGTCCACCTCGTCCGTCCGGTAGCCCCGACCGCGCACGGTCTCGAAACCCTGAGGTCGCGGTGACATGGGTGCACTCATCCTGAAAGGGCCTCTCTCGCGTGGATTCCTGCCAAGGATGCGTCATTTCAGACCAGAAGCGGCAATGGCCGGGCCGGGACCCCGTTCGAGGGTCCCGCCCCGGCCATTGCCGTCCGAAAAGGATCAGAGCAGTCCGTCCCACATCTGTTCCAGCAGCACCGACCACCAGTTCTCCGGCGATGCCAGCGCCGCGCTGTCGAGCGCCGCCAGCTTCATCTGGAAGTCGGCCGTCCAGCGCCCCGCCTGCTCGGGCGTCAGGTGCGTGCGCAGCCGCCACATGTAGCCCAGCATCGCCATGCAGCGCGCGAACTGCGGCAGGCTCGAATTCACGAACTGCGGCGGCACCGGGCCACCGCCCGGCCCCGCCTCCACCGGAACCGCCACGATGTGCGCCGTCCCGTACTGGACACAGATGGCCTTGCCGAAGTCACTGCCCACGACCAGGTACGAACCCGCGTCCGGCGCGGGCTGCACCTGCCGCTGCGCCGCCAGCTCCGCCAGCGTCGGCACCGGCTGCCCCGGTACGGCCTGCGCCCAGAAGAACGGACCGAAGTCCACCGGCAGACCCGACCACACCAGCGTCTGCGCGACGATCTCCGGCACGCCCTGGCGGGACACCGCGCGCTGCTCGAAGCGGAACACGCCCTGCGGACCGAAGGCCTGCGTCAGCTCGGAGGCGATCGCCTCCAGCGGGATCGCGGGCTCCAGCGGTACCTGCGGCAGCGGCGCCCGTACCGGCGCGGGGCGCGCCGGACCGTCCGCCACCTGGTGCAGCTCACCCTGATGGGTGAGCAGGTGCCGCATGCCCTGCTGACGGCCCGCGTGATCCGTGCCGTACGGCGCCACGCTCGTGATCCGCACCTGCGGCCAGGTCTCGCGGATCATCCGCGCGCAGTAACCGCCGGGCAGCTCACAGGACTCCAGCTCCGTGTGCAGCTCCAGCACCTGCTGCGGGGGCACGCCCATGGCGCGCAGCTCGTGCAGGATCTGCCACTCCGGGTGCGGAGTGCCGGGCGCCGAGCGGCGGATGAGCTGCTGCTCGGAACCGTCCTGGCCGCGGTAGCGCAGCACGGCCTGGTAGCCGGGGCCGACGGTCGGCACCCCGGTCGCCTGCGGCTGCGGCTGCTGCGGCGCCTGCGGTACGGGCCCGGGCGCGCCCGGAGGCCTGCCCGGCTGACCGGGAGGCGCGGGCGGCTGAACCACGGCGGGCCCGGCCAGCATCGTCGCGGCGTGCTGCACACCACCGGCACCGCCCCCGGGCGCACCCGGCGGACCGGGCGGCGCGGGCGGCTGCCCGGGCGGCTGGATGACAGCCGGACCGGCGAGCATCGTGGCCGCATACTGCGCACCACCGGCACCGGCACCGGGCGCCCCGGGCGGACCAGGAGGCGCGGGCGGCTGACCCGCCCCCGGCGCACCCGGCGGACCGGGAGGCGCCGGCGGCTGAACCACGGCCGGACCGGCCAGCATCGTGGCGGCGTACGGCACCCCGCCACCCCCACTGCCACCGGGAGCCCCCGGCGGACCAGGAGGCACGGGCGGCTGACCGGGCGGCTGAACGACAGCCGGACCGGCCAGCATCGTGGCCGCGTACTGCCCACCACCGGCACCGGCACCGGGCGCCCCCGGCGGCCCGGGAGGCGCAGGCGGCTGCCCGGCCCCCGGACGCCCGGCCCCGGGCACCCCGGGCGGCCCCGGCGGCACCGAAGCCGCGGGCCGGTTCACCCGAGCCTTGCTCGTAGGCGCATCGGCAATATCACTCCCCCGCGCCGAACCCGCCCCAGACCCTCCGGGCCCGACGGGAGCGACGGGCACACCGGACGCGCCGGGGCCGCCGGGAACACCGGGAACGGCGTGACCACCGGGCACACCAGCCCCGGGCCCACCCGGGCCACCGGGCGCACCGGGCGCACCGGGCGCACCGGGATACCCGTAACCACCGGGCGCACCAGCGCCACCAGGAGCACCGGACGCACCGGAC
Source organism: Streptomyces sp. NBC_00536 (assembly GCF_036346295.1). Taxonomy (NCBI): domain Bacteria; kingdom Bacillati; phylum Actinomycetota; class Actinomycetes; order Kitasatosporales; family Streptomycetaceae; genus Streptomyces; species Streptomyces sp. NBC_00536. The sequence goes on from NZ_CP107819.1 coordinate 3,386,417, forward strand.
GCACCGGCACCAGGAGCACCATGGCCACCAGACGCACCGGGACCACCAGCGGAGCCGGGGGCCACGTGCCCACCGGGCGCACCCGGAGCGCCGGGCGCACCGGCGGAACCGGGACCACCGTGCCCACCGGGCACACCCGGGCCACCAGGGGCCCCGGGCGCACCCGAGCCGCCGGAGGCCCCGGGCGCACCCGGACCACCGGGCGCACCGGGGTACCCGTAACCACCCGGCGCACCAGCGCCACCAGGGCCGCCCGGCCCACCGTGCCCGCTGGGCGCAGCCGAGCCCCCGGGGGCACCCGGATACCCATAACCACCAGCCGCACCAGCAGCACCCTGGCCGCCAGGGGCCCCAGCCGCACCCGGGCCACCGTGACCACCGGAGACCCCGGGCCCGCCGGGGCCACCAGGCCCACCGGGCCCAGCGGGCACACCCTGCCCACCGGAAGCCCCAGGCGCAGCCGCACCGGCAGCCGAACCCGTCAACGGCCCCAGCGCCGGGGCGATCGCGGTGGCCGGGAGCTGGCTGCCGCCTGAGATGAGCTGCGTCTTCGCCTCCGCCGAAACGGCGGGCCGCGCGGGGCCCTCCAGGTCCGCCCCGGACAGCGGCGGCGCGAACACCGTCGCGGGCAGCGGCACGGACACGTCGTCCGCGCCCTCGTTCACATCCGTCCCGGCCCACGGGGTCGCCCCCACGGGAGCCACGGGCGCAGCCGGAACACCGGCCGGAGCGGCCGGCTCCGGCTCACGCGAGCCCGAGCCGGACCCCAGGCCGGAGCTCGACCCTGCCCCGGGGCCCGAGCCCGAGCCCGCCCCCGGGCCGGGGCCCGAAGCCGAACCCCCACCCGCAGCCGCCGCAGGCCTCGGCGCGATGCCTGCCCTGTCCGCCGCCTCCTGGAGCCATTCCGGCGGGCTCAGGATGAACGACGTCTGCTCCGCGTCGATCCGCGGCGACGGCACGGACGGCTCCGGCGACGCCGCCGACACCCCGTACTCCTCCTCGTAGCGCCGGATGACCTCGCCCACCGGCAGGCCCGGCCACAGCGTCGCCTCGCCGCTGTCCCGCGCGATCACCAGCCGCTGGCGGCCGCCCTGGGACACCGGACCGGCGGCCCGGTCCTCCGCCCACACCACGAAGCCGAGGCCGAACTCCCGTACCCGCACCTCCCGGTGCTGATATCCGGGTACGTCCCCGTTGATCCATTCCTCGGCGCGCTCCTGCGCCTGCGCAAACGTCACCACTGCGCCGTCACCCCTCCACCGCTACCGGAACCGAACGCGCGAATCCGCCGTCCACCATCAGACCGGCCACCGACTCCAGCTCCGGCGGGTTGCCCGCCAACCGTTCGAGAAAGGCGTCGAAATCGGTACCGCACGGCAGCAACAGACGCTCCACGCGCTCCTGGACCGACCAGCCGTCCCGGTCGCGCGCGTCGTCGTACGGCGAGAACCACACCGACCCGATCGCCCCGTTCGCCTCGCCCTTGACCTTCACCGCGATCAGACCGCCCTGCGCGAAGGCCACGCACAGGTAGTCCTTCGTCAGGTGGTCCCGCAGACACTTGTTGACGTACACCAGGTCGTTGACCGCCGCTTCCTCACGCACCGTGAAGAACGGCTGGTCGACCAGCAGACCCAGGTCCACGTCCAGCCCGGCGCCGACCGGCGCGCAGCCGCCCGCCGCCTTCAGGAACGAGCGGTAGGCCTCCGGCAGCCGGTAGCCGAGGTCCTCCTCGACGCCCTGCACCTGCGCCTCGCCCACCGAGACCACCGTCTTCGGCAGTCCCAGGTGCACCGGACGCACCTCCTGCAACGCCCGCGTCCCGCGCTTCTCGTGGTCCACGGGAGCCGTCGCGAGCCCGGCGTGGTGCCGCAGCAGCGCCTTCACCTCGACCGGGACCAGCTCCAGGCGCCGGGAACCCGCCACGTGGTGCCAGGTCCAGCCGTGCGGGGTCGCCACCGGCCCCACCGTGTCCCACAGCTCGTGCCCGGCGGCGCGCATGGCGGCGTTCGCGGAGACGATGTCCGTCAGCCGCAGTTCGTCGACACCGAAGCCCTCCGGCGGTTCGGCGATCTCCACCGCCGCCCGCGCGTACCGCGAGAAGTCGGGATGCCCGTCCCCGCTGATCCGCACTCCGTGGGGATGGCGCGCGGCCCGGACGGGGTCCGGGAAATGCACGACCTGCCCCGAGTACGCGGCGTTGGGTGGCGCGGCCTGCTGCCCGAGCCGACCTGTCGTCATGGCGGTAGCCCCCTGCTGGATCTGGCTGGTTCACCACAGCCTATGCGGTGCGGCAAGACCGGCACCCTTCCCCGGCCGGGACCCTGACGGACGCCCGCGGCCCCCGGCCGGGAACATCCGGGGAACATCCGAATTGATACGAATATTCGACCCCGCTTCCGCACCACAGGGGACATTTGACAGGCTGTCCCCGCAGCACGGGGGCGTGCGCGACAGCGGCCCGACAGCGGTCGGCGCCGCGGCCACGGGAGGGAAAGCGCCACATGCGGAACACGATTGCCAGCACACCGGCCCGCAATGACCCGCGGACGGGCCCGCAGCCAGGCCCTCAGCAGGGTCCGCAGCCGGGGCCGGTGGGCGATGCGCCCGACGGCGCCACCGCCCACGCCACCGGCACCGCGGGCGACCCCAGACTGCGCTGGAGCAGCACCGACGGCCCCGCCGTCCCGGTGCTCCGCTTCCGCCGCGACGGCATCCTCCCCACCATCGCCGCGGCCCTGTCCGTACGCGGCGAGACCCTCACCGGCACTGCGGGCAAGGCCGACCAGCCGCCCGTCCTGCACCCCCTGGTCAAGGACTTCCTCGACACCCTCACCAGCGGCCAGCGGGAACGCTTCACCGGCCGCTGCCCCGAGGCGATCCTGCTCTCCCGCCACCTCGCCGCCGTCGAGGAGGGCCGCAGCAGGCGCGCCTCCCGCAAACCCCTCACGCCGAACGAAGCCCGCCGGTCCCTCAAGCACGCCAAGATCACCGCCAGCCGCATCCGCGAAGCGGGCGACCCCCTGCACGGCAGCTACGCACCCCCCTGCCGCTCCTGCGACGCCATGCTCGCCCACTTCGGCGTCCGGGCCGTCGACCTCACCGCCACCGCGTCCGCCACCGAGAAGGCCTGACCCCACGCCGATGACCGCCTCAGCCTCCTACGACCGCTCCTCGGCGACCCGCTTCCCGCAGGCCGTCGACACCGCGCTGCGCACCGCCGGCTGGCAGCCCGGCCGCTGGGACATCAAACAGGCCGAGTACTGGGCCGACTCCCTGCGCGACCACACCACCCCGGCCGGGCACCGGCACACCGTCTTCCCCGCCGCCGTCGAGGCCTGGGCCGAATTCGGCGGGCTCACCGTCACCGCCCCCGGGCCCGGGCGCCAGATAGCCCCGACGCCCGTCCGCATCGACCCGCTGACCGGCCTGCACCTCGCCCGTACCTTCGCCGACCTGGGGCGCGCCCTGTCCACCCGGCTCTGCCCGCTGGGCACCGAGGCGGACGGCGCCTCCCACCTCGCCGTCGACGCCGAGGGCCGCGTCTACTCCATCGACCACACCGGCGACTGGTACCTCGGCGCGAGCATCGACGAAGCCCTCACCGCCCTCCTCACCGGCCTCCAGCCGACCCGCCTCAGGACCGCGCCCCCTCACCCCTAGTGCTGTGACCGGAAAGCCGGCCACAGCACTAGCGGGTGTCCGGCAGCACCGCCGACACCCTGAACCCGCCGCCGTCCACCGGCCCCGACACGAACACCCCGCCGAGCCCGAGCACCCGCTCGCGCATGCCGACCAGCCCGTTCCCCCCACTGGGCAGCCCCGGCTCGGCGGCCTCGCCGTCGCACGGGCCGTTCTCCACCTGCATGGCCACCTCCCCCGCCCGGTGCGCGAGCCGTACGACGACCCGCGCGCCCGGCGCGTGCTTGTGGCAGTTGGTCAGCGCCTCCTGCACCACGCGGTACGCCGTCTGCTCCACCTCGGCCGCGTACCCGACCGCGCCCCCTTCGCGCGGCGGCTCCCCGTGCACCTCGAACTCCACCGCCATCCCGGCCGCCCGGGACTGCCCGACCAGCGCCTCCAGCTCCGCGAGCGAGGGCCCGTCCTCCACCGTCCCCACCGTCCCCACCAGCGCCACCACGGCCGGTGCGGGCGCGGGGGCCGACGAGGACGCCCGCAGCACCCCGAGCATCTCCCGCAGCTCCGTCAGCGCCTGGCGCCCCATGTCACCCACCAGCGCGGCGTTGCGTACCGCCTTCGCCGGATCCTTCACGGCCACCGCCTCCAGGGCCGCCGCGTGCACCACCATCAGCGACACCCGGTGGGCCACCACGTCGTGCATCTCCCGCGCGATCCGGGTCCGCTCCTCGGTACGGGCCCACTCGGCCCGCTCCTCCGCCCGGTCGGCCAGCAGCGACAGCTCCCGCTCCAGCGAGTCGGCGCGCTCCTGGAGGCTCTCCATCAGCCGCCGCCGGGCCCCGATGTACAGGCCGAAGAGCACCGGGGGCACGGTCAGCGCCACCGCCATGAACACGGACAGCACGATCACGAGGAACCGTTCGCCCTCGATGTCCCCGCGCGTGCGCAGATACGTGACAACGAAGGTCCCCACGAGCGACATCGACCCGAGCACGGCCGTGACCCGCTTCGGCGCCTCGGAGGCGGCCAGCGTGTACAGGCCCACCACGCCCAGCACGAACCCCATGGCCGCGGGCGTGATCGCGATCCCGAGCAGCACCACGGCGACGGGCCACCGCCGCCGCGCCACGAGCGCACCCCCGACGAACACCCCGAACAGCACCCCGAGCACCGAAGGCATCCCGACGTCGCGGGCGAACACCACCCCCTCGAACCCGCACTCGACGGCCGACACCGCGCCGAGCCCCACGTCCAGCGCGGCCTCCCGCCGCCGCTCCCACCACCACGGCCCGTCCCGCCCGGCCCCGCCCCGCTCTTCCCCCGTCAAGGTCATACGGCCAGCCTACGCACGGCCTCCGGCGCGCACGCGCCGTAAATCCCTTCGACGCGAACCGGCGCCGAAGCGCCGACATTTACCGTCGCACGCAGGGCGCTCGGTGCGGCATAGTAGGTGCGGCGCAGATCGGACCGAAGAGCTGGAATGTCTGGTTTGAGTTGATTCACCATCCCCTGTGGTGTAATTGGCAGCACTGAGGCTTTTGGTGCCTTAAGTCCGGGTTCGAGTCCTGGCGGGGGAGCTTGAGACGTTCGGGTCCTGACCATCGCGGTCGGGACCCGCGTTCGTTTACGGCCCCCCACCCCCCGGTATCCTTCGTGCGTCCAGCACCCGAAGCCGAAGGGCCCATCCGTGAGCGCCAATCGCCCGGCAGCCGTCGTCGTACTCGCAGCGGGGGAAGGCACCCGCATGAAGTCGGCGACCCCCAAGGTTCTGCACGAGATCTGCGGGCGCACGCTCGTGGGTCACGTCGTCGCCGCCTCGCGCGAGCTGGACCCCGCGCACCTCGTCGTGGTCGTCGGCCACGCCCGCGAGCAGGTCACCGCGCACCTCGCCGGTATCGACGCGGGTGTCCGTACCGCCGTCCAGTACGAGCAGAACGGCACCGGGCACGCCGTCCGGATGGGGCTCGAAGAGCTGGGCGGGGAGATCACCGGCACGGTGGTCGTCGTCTGCGGCGACACCCCGCTGCTGACCGGCGAAACCCTGGCGCAGCTCACCGCCACGCACGAGGCCGACGGCAATGCCGTCACCGTGCTGACGGCCGAGGTCCCCGACTCCACCGGCTACGGGCGGATCATCCGCGACGCGGCCACCGGCTCCGTCACGGCGATCGTCGAGCACAAGGACGCCACCGACGCGCAGCGCGCGATCCTGGAGATCAACTCCGGGGTCTTCGCCTTCGACGGGGCGCTGCTGAGCGACGCCCTCGGCAAGGTCCGCACCGACAACAGCCAGGGCGAGGAGTACCTCACCGACGTGCTGGAGATCCTGCGCAAGAGCGGCCACCGGGTGGGCGCGGCCGTCGGCGGGGACCACCGCGAGATCCTCGGGATCAACAACCGGGTGCAGCTGGCCCAGGCCCGCACCCTGCTGAACGCGCGCCTGCTGGAGCGGGCCATGCTCGCGGGCGTGACGGTGGTCGACCCGGCCTCCACGCTGGTCGACGTGACGGTGACCTTCGGGCAGGACGCGATCGTGCACCCCGGGACGCAGCTGCTCGGCGCGACGCACATCGCGGAGAACGCCGAGGTCGGCCCGAACACCCGGCTGAAGGACACCCGGGTGGGCGCGGGCGCCCGCGTGGACAACACGGTGGCTGACACGGCCGTCATCGGGGCGTCGGCGACGGTGGGCCCGTTCGCGTACCTGCGGCCGGGCACGAACCTCGGGGTGAAGTCCAAGGCCGGTACGTACGTCGAGATGAAGAACGCGACGATCGGCGAGGGCACCAAGGTGCCCCACCTGTCCTACGTGGGCGACGCGACCATCGGCGAGTACACGAACATCGGCGCGGCGAGCGTCTTCGTGAACTACGACGGCGAGCACAAGCACCACACGTTCGTCGGCTCACACTGCAAGACGGGCTCCGACAACATGTTTGTGGCTCCCATCACCATCGGGGACGGCGCCTACACGGCGGCCGGATCGGTGATCACGAAGGACGTTCCGCCCGGCGCGCTGGCCGTGGCCCGTGGTCAGCAGCGGAATATCGAGGGCTGGGTGGCCCGCAAGCGTCCGGGAAGCGCCGCGGCTCAGGCGGCTCAGTCGGGGTCCACGGAGGGCCCCGACAAGGCCTGAGGGTGAACTGACCGGAAACAGGTACGCCCGCGACGGCGTACCGTGATAGGTGCACGCAATTCGGCTGGCTGACCGTGTGCGGGACGGACGCACACGGGGGCGAGCAGCTTTCAACACGTCTGAGGAGACTGTGCTGTGACCGGGATCAAGACGACCGGCGAGAAGAAGCTGATGCTCTTCTCCGGCCGCGCCCACCCCGAGCTGGCCGAGGAGGTCGCGCACCAGCTCGGTGTCGGCCTCGTGCCGACCAAGGCTTTCGACTTCGCGAACGGCGAGATCTACGTCCGCTTCCAGGAGTCGGCTCGTGGCGCGGACTGCTTCCTGATCCAGAGCCACACGGCTCCGATCAACAAGTGGATCATGGAGCAGCTGATCATGATCGACGCGCTGAAGCGCGCGTCGGCCCGCTCCATCACCGTGATCGTGCCGTCCTACGGCTACGCCCGCCAGGACAAGAAGCACAAGGGCCGCGAGCCGATCTCGGCCCGTCTGGTCGCGGACCTGCTGAAGACCGCGGGCGCCGACCGCATCCTGACGGTCGACCTGCACACCGACCAGATCCAGGGCTTCTTCGACGGCCCGGTCGACCACCTCTCCGCCCTGTCGGTCCTCGCGGACTACGTCGGCGCCAAGGTGGACCGTTCCAAGCTGACCATCGTGTCCCCGGACGCCGGCCGCGTGCGCGTCGCCGACCGCTGGTGCGACCGTCTGGACGCGCCGCTGGCGATCGTGCACAAGCGCCGCGACAAGGACGTCGCCAACCAGGTGACCGTCCACGAGGTCGTCGGTGAGGTCAAGGGCCGTGTCTGCGTCCTGGTCGACGACATGATCGACACGGGTGGCACCATCTGCGCCGCCGCCGACGCGCTGTTCGCGCACGGCGCGGAGGACGTCATCGTGACGGCCACGCACGGCATCCTGTCGGGCCCGGCCGCGGACCGTCTGAAGAACTCCAAGGTCAGCGAGTTCGTGTTCACGAACACGCTGCCGGACCCCTCGGACCTGGAGCTGGACAAGATCACGGTGCTGTCGATCGCCCCGATGATCGCCCGCGCGGTGCGCGAGGTCTTCGAGGACGGCTCGGTCACCAGCCTGTTCGAAGAGCAGCAGTGAGCACGTCCGCTGTGAGCTAGATCCTTTTTGGGTACGGCCTCCCCGCCGGGTACACTCCTTGAGTTGCTCGGCGAGGGAGGCCGTACCTGTTCGCGACGTGTTCGCGCGGGTATCCGGTGCTCCGTTATCGACGCGCTCTTCGTAGCAGGCCGTGTTCCGGCCGGGTGACTGCCGTCCATTTCCGTCACCCCACGAGGAGTGAGCATGTCCGAGATCAAGCTTGCCGCGCAGGTCCGCGAAAACTTCGGCAAGGGCTCCGCCCGCCAGGCCCGTCGCGACGCCCTGACCCCCGCGGTCATCTACGGCCACGGCACCGAGCCGAAGCACGTCAACGTCGACGCCCACGCCCTTCAGCTGGCGCTGCGCACCCCGAACGTCCTGCTCTCCCTGGACATCGCGGGCGGCGGCACCGAGCTGGTCATCCCGAAGGCCGTGCAGAAGCACCCGCTGAAGCGCTCGATCTCGCACGTCGACTTCCTGATCGTCAAGAAGGGCGAGAAGGTCACCGTCGACGTCGCGATCGTCACCGAGGGCGACCTGGCCGCGGGCGGCAACATGCTGGAGACCCTCCAGAACACCATCTCCGTCGAGGCCGAGGCCACCCACATCCCGACCGAGGTCACCGTCTCGATCGCGGGCCTGGAGGCCGGTGCCACCATCCACGCCAAGGACCTGGTCCTCCCGGCGGGCACCACCCTGGCCGTCGACGGCGACATCGCCGTCCTGCAGGTCATCGGCGCGCAGGCCGAGGAGCCGGCCGCCGAGGGCACCGAGGCCTGAGCCTCCCCGCTCATCAGTTGCTGACCGACCGCCGTCCGGCTCCACTGGAGCGGGACGGCGGTCGTTTCGTTGAAGGAGCTTTTGATGTCGGACGACACGGCGCCCTGGCTGATCGTGGGTCTGGGCAACCCGGGCGCCGAGTACGCGGGCAACCGGCACAACATCGGGTTCATGGTGGTCGACCTCCTCGCGGAGCGGATGCGCGGGAAGTTCAAGGCGCACAAGGCGCGGGCGCAGGTCGTGGAGGGCCGGATCGGGCCGCCGGGGCCGCTGAACCGGCGGGTCGTGCTGGCGAAGCCGATGTCGTTCATGAACCTGTCGGGCGGTCCGGTGACGGCGCTGCGCGACTTCTACAAGGTGCCGCTGGACAGGATCGTGGCGGTCCACGACGAGCTGGACATCGACTACCCGACGCTGCGGCTCAAGCTGGGCGGCGGGGACAACGGGCACAACGGTCTGAAGTCGATGACGAAGTCGATGGGCCCGGACTACCACCGGGTGCGCTGCGGCATCGGCCGTCCGCCGGGGCGGATGCAGGTGGCGGACTTCGTGCTGAAGGACTTCTCCTCCACGGAGCGCAAGGAGCTGGACTGGTTCGTGGACCGGTCGGCGGACGCGGTGGAGTGCCTGCTCCAGGAGGGCCTGGAGCGCGCGCAGTCGGCGTACAACTCGTAACGGCCAGACGTACATGAGGGCCCCTGCCGGATCCGGCAGGGGCCCTCACGCGTGTACGGGCGTACTCAGCCGGTGTTGCGCAGGCCCGCGGCGACGCCGTTGACCGTGAGCAGCAGGGCGCGGGCGAGCAGCGGGTCGGCGGGCTCGCCGCGTTCGGCGGCGGCGCGCTGGCGGGCCAGCAGCGAGACCTGGAGGTAGGAGATCGGGTCCAGGTAGGCGTCGCGGACGGCGAAGGTCTGCTGGAGGACGGGCTGGGAGGCCAGCAGCTTGTCGCCTCCGGTGACGCGCAGGACCTCGCGGACGGTCAGCTCGTGCTCGGCCTCGATCTGGTCGAAGACGTGCTTGAGGTGCTCGGGGACGAGGGTGTCGACGTAGTGGCGGGCGATCCGCAGGTCGGTCTTGGCCAGCGTCATCTCGACGTTGGAGAGGAAGTTGCGGAAGAAGTGCCACTTCTGGCCCATCTCCGCGAGGACCTCGTCCTGCCCGGCCTCGCGCAGGGCCTTGAGGCCGGAGCCGACGCCGAACCAGCCGGGGACGATCTGGCGGGACTGGGTCCAGCCGAACACCCACGGGATGGCGCGCAGGCCGTCGAGGCCCGCACCGGAGTCGGGGCGGCGGGAGGGCCGGGAGCCGAGGTGGAGGTCGGCGAGCTGGTCGACGGGGGTGGCGGCGAAGAAGTACGACGGGAGGTCGGGGTCTTCGACGAGCCGCCGGTAGGCGCCGTGGGCGGCGTCGGAGACGGTGTCCATGGCCGCGTCCCAGCGGGCGAGGGACTCGTCGGACTGGCGCGGCGCGGTGTGCAGGGCGGAGGCCTGCAGGGTCGCGGCGACGGTCAGTTCGAGGTTCTCGCGGGCCAGGGAGGGGACGAGGTACTTGTCGGAGATGACCTCGCCCTGCTCGGTGACCTTGATCTCGCCTTCGAGGGTGCCCCAGGGCTGGGCGAGGATCGCGTCGTGCGAGGGGCCGCCGCCGCGGCCGACGGTGCCGCCGCGGCCGTGGAAGAGGCGCAGCCGGACGCCGTAGCGGTGGGCGACGTCGCGCAGCCGGCGCTGGGCGCGGTGGATCTCCCACTGGCTGGTGGTGATGCCGCCGAACTTGGAGGAGTCGGAGTAGCCGAGCATGACCTCCTGGACCTCGCCGCGCAGCGAGACGAGGCGCCGGTAGGAGGGGTCGGCGAGCATCTCGTCGAGGATGACGTCGGCGGCGCGCAGCTCGTCGGTGGTCTCCAGGAGCGGGACGATGCCGATCTTGGCCCAGCCCGCGTGGAGGTCGACGAGTCCGGCTTCGCGGGCGAGGACGGCGGCGGCGAAGACGTCGTCGGCGCCCTGGCACATCGAGATGATGTAGGACTCGATGACCTCGGGGCCGAACTTCTCGAAGGCGTCCTTGATGGCGCCGAAGACGCCGAGGGTCTTGTGGCCCGCGGCGTCGAGCGGCGCGGGGGTGGGGGCGAGCGGGCGCCGGGAGCGCAGTTCCTTGGCGAGGAGCTTCTGGCGGTATTCGCGCGGCATGTCGGCGTAGCGCCAGGATTCCTCGCCGAGCCGGTCGAAGAGCTGGCCGAGCGCGTGGTGGTGGGCGTCGGCGTGTTCGCGTACGTCCATGGTGGCGAGCTGGAGCCCGAAGGCGGCCAGCGTGCGGATCGTACGGTCCATGCGGCCGTCGGCGAAGAGCGCGCCGCGGTGTTCGCGCAGCGAGGTCTGGATGAGGGTGAGGTCGGTGAGCAGCTCGGCGGTGCCGAGGTAGTCGCGGCCTTCCTCGTGCGCGATGCCCTTGGCGAGGCGCTCGCGGGTGTTGACGAGCTTCTGCCGGATGCAGGTGGCCTTGAGCCGGTAGGGCTCTTCCGCGTTCAGGCGCTTGTAGCGGGGGCTGATCTCGGGCAGGCGTTCGAGGTCGGCCTGGAGGGAGATCAGGAGCTCCTCGGTGGCTCCGGTGTAGCGGATGGAGTTGGAGAGGAGTCCGCGCAGGAAGTCGATGAGTTCGAGGGCGTCGGTGATGCCGTGTTCGTGCTGGAGGATCAGGACGTCGCGGGTGACGTCGGGGGTGACGTTGGGGTTGCCGTCGCGGTCGCCTCCGATCCAGGTGCCGAAGGTGAGCGGCCGGGTGCCCGGGGGGAGTTCCACGCCGACGCGCTGGAGTTCGGCGGCGAGGTCTTCGAGGACGTCGCCGACGGCTCCGGCGTGGAGTTCGTCGAGGTAGTAGATCGCGTTGCGGGCTTCGTCGGCGGGCTCGGGACGCACGACGCGCAGCTCGTCGGTCTGCCAGACGAGGTCGATGTTCTCGGCGAGGCGCAGATCGTGGCGGCGGCGCTCACCGGCGCCCGCGACGGGCTCTTCCAGCAGGGCGGCGATGCGGCGCAGCTTGTTGAGGACGCTGCGGCGCGCGGCTTCGGTGGGGTGCGCGGTGAAGACGGGGCGGACGTTGAGGTTCTTGACCGTCTCGCGCAGGTGTTCGGGGTCGGCGTCCTTGAGCATGTCCGCCGTACGGGCCAGGAGGCTGCCCTCGGCGGCGCGGTGGGCGCGCAGTTCCTTGCCGCGGTGCACCTGCTCGGTGACGTTGGCGAGGTGGAAGTAGGTGGAGAAGGCGCGCACCAGCTTGGCGGCGGTCTCCAGGTCGGTGTCACCGAGGAGGGCGGCGGCGGCCTCGCCGTCGGTGCGGGTCAGCGCGCGGACGCGCTCGACCAGGTCGAGGAGGTCCTGGCCTTCCTGGCGTACGAGGGTTTCGCCGAGGAGGTCGCCGAGGCGGCGGATGTCCGCGCGCAGCTCCGCGTTGGCCATGTCTGCAGCACTGCTCACAGGTGCGGCTCCTTGCAGTGTTTCGAGCGCTACTGGGCGTGCGGACCGCGCTGTCCGACGAGACCAGGATAGGTGTCCGGCCGAGGTGTCCGGTTCGCCGCTTGAGCCCGTCTCGCGATGCGGTCTCGTCCCGTGCCCCGTCCCGGGGGACGGGCGTGGTGCCGCTCTTGCCGCAGGGCTGACCTTTGCCATACTTACGATGCCGTAGGTTACGGGTCCGTAGCCGGGCTCCTGCCGACTCCTTCACCCCCCAGGGGACCCCATGACCGTAAGCCCCGATCTCTTCGAGGACGCCTCGGCGGACTCCGGAGCATCGCAGCCGTCCGCGACCCTGGGCGGTGAGAAGAAGAGGTCCGTCGAACAGATCGCACTGCTGCTGTTCATCACCGTGCCGTTCCTGGCCGTGCTGGCGGCGATCCCGCTGGCCTTCGCCTGGGGCGGAGTGAGCTGGCTGGACCTGGGCCTGATGGTGTTCATGTACTTCCTGGCCTGCCACGGGATCACCATCGGCTTCCACCGGTACTTCACGCACGGATCCTTCAAGGCCAAGCGGCCGCTGCGGATCGCCGTGGCCATCATGGGCTCGATGGCGGTGGAGGGTCCGCTGGTGCGCTGGGTGGCCGATCACCGCAAGCACCACAAGTACTCCGACCACGAGGGCGACCCGCATTCGCCGTGGCGGTTCGGCGAGACGCTCCCGGCCCTGATGAAGGGCCTCTGGTGGGCCCACATCGGATGGCTGTTCGATGAGGAGCAGACCAACCAGGAGAAGTACGCCCCGGACCTGATCAAGGACCCGGCGATCCGGCGGATCTCGCGCGACTTCATCTACTGGACGATGCTGTCGCTGGCGATCCCGCCGCTGGTGGGCGGGCTGGTCACGATGTCCTGGTGGGGCGCCTTCACCGCGTTCTTCTGGGGCTCCCTGGTCCGCGTGGCGCTGCTGCACCACGTGACGTGGTCCATCAACTCGATCTGTCACGCGGTGGGCAAGCGCCCCTTCAAGTCCCGCGACCGCTCGGGCAACGTCTGGTGGCTGGCCGTCCTCTCCTGCGGCGAGTCCTGGCACAACCTGCACCACGCCGACCCGACCTCGGCGCGCCACGGCGTGCTGCGCGGGCAGATCGACTCCAGTGCCCGGCTGATCCGCTGGTTCGAGCTGGCGGGCTGGGCGAGCGACGTCCGCTGGCCCTCGGCGTCCAGGATCGATGCCCGGCGCAAGGAAAAGGCCACGAGCGCGGCATGATGGGTGACGTGGCGATCGACGGCGGTACTTCCAGCAGCGACAAGCCCCGGCGCATCCGCCGGGTCCGGATGACGGGCGCCGAGCGGCGCCAGCAACTGCTGGACATCGGTCGCACCCTGTTCGCGGAGAAGGGCTTCGAGGGCACGTCGGTGGAGGAGATCGCGGCCAAGGCCGGGGTGTCCAAGCCGGTGGTCTACGAGCACTTCGGCGGCAAGGAGGGCCTGTACGCGGTCGTCGTGGACCGCGAGATGCGCCAGCTGCTGGACGGGGTGACGGGCGCGCTGACGGCCGGGCACCCCCGGGAGCTGCTGGAACAGGCCGCCTTCGCCCTGCTGGACTACATCGAGTCGTACACGGACGGTTTCCGGATCCTGGTCCGCGATTCGCCGGTGGCCCAGTCGACGGGCACCTTCGCCTCGCTGATCAGCGATATCGCGACGCAGGTCGAGGACATCCTCGGGCTGGAGTTCAAGGCGCGCGGCTTCGACCCGAAGCTGGCCCCGCTGTACGCGCAGGCGCTGGTCGGGATGGTCGCGCTGACCGGCCAGTGGTGGCTGGACGTGCGCAAGCCCAAGAAGGCGGAGGTCGCCGCGCACCTGGTGAACCTGGCCTGGCACGGGCTGGACCGGCTGGAGTCGAAGCCGCGCCTGGTGGGCCACCGCAAGAGCTGAGTGCGTACGGCCGTACGGGCATACGTCGGCGCCCCGTCACCGGTGATCCGGTGGCGGGGCGCCGCTGTATGTCCATACGGCCGTGCTCAGACCGCCGGGTCGGGCTCCAGGAATTCCAGCCGGTTGCCGACCGGGTCCTCCGAGTAGAAGCGCCGGTGCCCGGGGAGGTTGCCGTCCCAGACGACCAGGGCGCCACGGGCGGTGAGCCGCTCGGCGTAGGCCTCGATGCCGGTGACGCGCAGCCCCGGATGGGCCTTGCGGGCCGGGCGGAAGTCCTCCTCGACGCCCAGGTGCAGCTGGACGGGCCCGGCGGCGAACCAGCAGCCGCCGCGCGCGGCCAGGACGGGCGGCTTGGGGATCTCCGTCATGCCGAGCACGCTCCCGTAGTACGCGCGCAGCGCGTCCTCGGAGCCGGGCGGCGCGGCGAGCTGGACGTGGTCGACGGCGCTGAGCACGGCCTTACTTCTCCTTGCGGGCGATGGCGAAGATGCGGCGGAACGGGAAGACGGTGCCGTGCGGCCCGGCCGGGTAGGCCCCGCGCAGCAGGTCGCGGTATTCGGCGAGGAACGCCTCGACGGCGACCCGGTCGTCGCCCAGCGCGGTGAGCACGGGCCGCAGCGCGGTGCCCTTGACCCAGTCGAGGACGGGGTCGGGGCCGGTGAGCAGCTGGTAGTAGGTGGTCTCCCAGACGTCGACGGCGCAGCCCAGGCCGGTGAACCGGTCCATGTACTCGGCCGGCTCCAGGATGTGGATGTAGCGGGCGCCGAGCCCGGCGAGGCGGGAGCGCCAGCGCGGGGTGTCGCACAGGGCGTGCAGCAGGGCGTGGCTGGGCGCGGTGAAGTTGCCGGGGATCTGGAAGGCGAAGGTGCCGCCGGGGCGCAGGCCGTTGATCCAGGCGGCGAAGGAGCCGGGGTGGCCGGGGACCCATTGCAGGGCGGCGTTGGAGACGATCAGGTCGTAGGTCTCCTCGGGGACCCATGCGCCGAGGTCGGCGTGGGCGAAGTCGAGGGAGCCGCCGCCGGGGGTGGGGCCCGCGTACTCCTCGGTGGCGCGCTGGAGCATCTCCGGGGAGAGGTCGAAGCCGGTGATCCGGGCGTCGGGCCAGCGGTCGGCGATCAGGGTGGTGACATTGCCGGGGCCGCAGCCGAGGTCGGCGATGCGGGCGGGGCGGCCCGGCTCGGTGGGCAGTGCCGCTATCCGGGCGAGCAGGTCCAGGAAGGGCCGCGCCCGGTGGTCCGCGTGCCGCAGGTACTGCTGCGGGTCCCAGGTGGGGGCGGGCGTGGTGGCCTTCGCCGCCTGCTCGTCGGCCGGAGCGGTGTGGGAATGCATGGTCGAGCCTCCCTGCGGGTGGTACGGGTGGAAGCGTTCAAGGGGTTCCGGCCCCTCCATGCCCCATGGTCACGCGAAATATATCTTGATGTCAAGAGACTTGAAGACGAGAGACTCGATATCAAGAGCCTCGATGTCGAGAGACTCCACATCAAGAGACTTCACGTCGACATACCCCTTACACTGATCCGCATGGAGGACGAGGTCGACCGATTGGTCGCGGCATGGCGGCGCGAGCGCCCTGACCTCGACGTGGAACCGCTTGAGGTGCTCAGCCGCGTCAGCAGGCTCGCACGCCACCTGGACCGGGCCCGCAGGCTCGCCTTCGCCGAGCACAGCCTGGAGCCCTGGGAGTTCGACGTCCTGACGTCGCTGCGCCGGGCCGGAGCGCCCTACCAGCTCTCCCCCGGGCAGCTGCTGACGCAGACCCTGGTCACCTCGGGCACCATGACCAACCGGATCGACCGGCTCGCGAAGAAGGGCCTGGTCGAGCGGCTGCCCGACCCCAACGACCGGCGCGGCGTGCTGGTCCGGCTGACCCCCGAGGGGCGCGACCGCGCCGACCAGGCACTCGCCGGGCTGCTCGCCCAGGAGCGGGCGATCCTCGCCCAGCTCTCCCGGTCCGAGCGCGGCGACCTGGCGTCGCTGCTACGCCAGTTGACCGCTCCGTTCGACAACATCCCCGGCTAGGTCCGCCGGTCGTACGCCCGCCCGCCGGGCCAGTGCCACGGCGGCCAGGGTGGAGTGCACCCCGAGCTTGCCCAGCACGTTCTGCATGTGGGTGCGCACCGTGTGCGGGGACAGGAACAGCCGCGCCGCAACGTCCTTGCGGCCCAGTCCCGCCACCATGCAGCGCAGCACCTCGTGCTCGCGCGGGGTCAGGGACTCCACCAGGCGCTCGCTGTCGGTGCGGTGCTTGCGGGCCTGGGTCAGCTCCCGCAGCACGCCCGTGAGCAGGGCGGGCGGCAGGTGGGTCTCCTCGCGCAGCACCCCCCGGACCACGGCCAGCAGCCGGGACAGCGAGCAGTCCTTGGCCACCCAGCCCGAGGCCCCGGCCTGGAGCGCGAGGGCGGCCCGGCGCGGTTCGTCGCGCTCGGCGAGGACGACCGTACGCACTCCCGGGTGGGCCGTGCGGACGGCCGCGACCAGCGCGATCCCGTCGCCCGGCGGCGCGCCGGACCCCGCTTCCCGCTGCGCGGGGAACCCGCCGCCGACGCCGCCCGGCAGGCCGGGGGCGCCACTGAGATCGGAGTCGACGAGCAGCACGTCGAAGCGGCGCCCTTCGTTGGCGCCCCGTTCGAGGCAGCGCAGCGCGGCGGGGCCGCTGCCGGCCGCGGACACGTCCACGTCCGGCTCGGCCGCGAGCGCGGCGGCGAGCGACTCGGCGAAGATGCGGTGATCGTCCACCACGAGAACCCGGATACGAACCACAGAACCCCCAAGGGTCGGGGAACGGACAACTGCGGGTACGGCGCCCGGACCGGGTGATCCGCAGCTGCCGCGGCCGCCGCCGTGACACCTCTGCACTACCCCGGAGCGGACGTCGTACCCGACTCGTCTCGACCCCTGAATCAACACCGGCCCCCACCGGTGTCACGCATCAGCGTAGGGCCGGGGGCGGTGGGTGGTTGGCCGAATAGCAGAAGTTTTCCGAGGCATTTTCCGGTGCGCCGCCCTGTGAGACGGCTGTGTGTGGCTTGATATCGCCCGTGGGTTCGGGCCGGAATCCCGTTTCCGCTTATGCCTGTGCCACGGGCAGATGCGCGGGGGGCATTTCACGCAGCGTGCGCACGCCGGGCGCCCGCGCACGATGCATTGGCCCGGCGCACGGGCCTCTCCCCCACGCTCCCCCACGCTCCCTAGTACGGATACGCGAAAGCCGCCACCGGCGGGTGCGGTGGCGGCTCTCGTATGTCTCTCGTGCCCCGGGTCAGCGCTGGGCGAAGGCCCAGGCGTCCGCGACGATGCCCGCGAGGTCCGGGCGGGAGGGGGTCCAGCCGAGGCGGGCCTTGGCGGTGGCCGCGGAGGCGACCAGGAACGCCGGGTCGCCGGCCCGGCGCGGGGCCAGGACCTCCGGGATCGGGTGCCCGGTCACCTTGCGGACGGTCTCGATGACCTGGCGGACCGAGAAGCCGCTGCCGTTGCCCAGGTTGCAGATCAGGTGCTCCCCGGTGGCGGGCACGGCCACCGCGGCCAGGTGCGCCTCGGCCAGGTCGGCGACGTGGATGTAGTCGCGCACGCAGGTGCCGTCCGGGGTCGGGTAGTTCTCGCCGAACACCGAGATCGACTCCCGCTGCCCGAGGGCGACCTGGAGCACCAGCGGGATCAGGTGGGTCTCGGGGTCGTGGCGCTCGCCGAACTCCTTGTAGGCGCCCGCCACGTTGAAGTAGCGCAGCGAGACCGCCGTCAGCCCGTGCGCCGCGCACTCGCCGCTGATCATGTGGTCGACGGCCAGCTTCGAAGCGCCGTACGGGTTGGTCGGCTTGGTCACCGACTCCTCCGTCAGCAGCCCTTCCGTGGGCTCCCCGTAGGTCGCGGCGGTGGACGAGAAGACGAGCTTCTTCACCCCGGCCTCGCGCATCGCGGTGAGCAGCGCGAGGGTGCCGCCGACGTTGTTGTGCCAGTACTTGGTCGGGTTCACGACGGACTCGCCGACCTGCGAGAAGGCCGCGAAGTGCAGCACCGCGTCGAAGGAGGCGTCGAGGTGCTCGGCGGCGTCCTGGATCCCGCCGTTGATGAAGGTGGCGCCCTGCGGGACGCCCGCCTCGAAGCCGGTGGAGAGGTCGTCGAGGATGGTGACCTCGTGTCCGGCCTCCAGGAGATGGGCCGCGACGACGCTGCCCACGTATCCGGCGCCACCGGTGACCAGGTACTTGCTCACTCGCCTACTACCTCTCGAAGTCGCACGGCCGCACGCCCGCGCGACCCGTTCCCCCCTGGCTTACCCGATTCCGCGCCCCCGGGGAAATCGCGAGCACTTACGTGTGGGCCGCGCGGTCCAGCAGACCGGTACGGGCGGCCAGCGCGGCCGCCTCCAGCCGCGAGCCCACGCCGAGCTTCATCAGCACCCGCTGGACGTGCGTGCGCGCGGTGCTCGGGGCGATCGCCATGCCCGCCGCGATCAGCCGGGTGTCCTCGCCCTCGGCGACCCGGACCAGGACCTCCACCTCGCGCGGGGTGAGCAGCCGCAGCAGCCTGCTGCCCTCGTCGTCCGGCTGGGCGGTGGGGTTGAGGAGTTCCGCGAAGGCGCCCTGGAGCAACTGCGGCGACACCGCCGCCTCCCCGGCCCGCGCCTTGGCCAGCGCCCGCTCTACTCCCTCAATCCGCTCGTCCTGGCGTACGTACCCGCACGCGCCCGCGGCGAAGGCGGCGGCGATCCCCCGCGGGCTGGGCACCGGGCCCAGCACGACGACGGCGATCTGCGGGCGCTCGCGCCGGATCCGCGTGATGGGCTCGAAGATCCCCGGCTCGGCGGGCGTGGCGGTGCCCAGCAGACACACCTCCGGGGCACGGCTGATCACCAGCTCGGCCGCCCCGGCCGCCGGCGCGGCCGCGGCCAGCACCCGGTGCCCCCGCAGCTTCAACGCCGAGGCGAGCGCCTCGGCCAGCAGCCGGTGATCGTCAACGACCATGACCCGTACGCCCATTGCGGCACTCACCCCCGACCCTTCTGCCCCGGCAAGCTACACGCTTGTTCGACGCCGCGAGGTGGATACCGCGCAGAAGCCCCCGTCAGGGGGTCCGGGCCCGCCCGGCCTTGACGTCAGAGGTCGTCACATGTGCCCTTTTCGCAGGTCGTCGATCAAGGCCACGGACTCCGCCTGCGAGAGCGCCTCGGCCTGCAGCTGGTGGAACGCCGTCAGCACGGGCAGCACCGTGGTGCTTTCCCGGTCCACCCATCCCCGGAACCAGGACTCGGCATAGCCGACCACGGACCGGTCGGGCAGCGTCAGCAAGACGACCGGCAGGCCGATCGAGCGACGCTTGCCCATGCTGAACGGGGCCACCTGGAGCACCGTGTTCGGGCGGGCGGCGAACTCCTTCAAGCGTTCGAGCTGGGCGGCCATGACCTTGGGGCCGCCGACGAGCCAATGGAGACAGCTCTCGTCCATCACCGTGAACATCATGGGCGGCCGGGCCCGCTCCAGCGCCGCTTGCCGCTTCGCCACCAACGCGACCCGCGCGGCCGCGCGTTCGGCGGTGATGGCGCCCCGCTGCACATCGCTGTCCGCCAGCGCATGCGCGTACTCGGGCGTCTGCAACAGGCCGGGGATGATGCCGATCTCGAACTTCCGGATCTCCACGGCCCGGCTCTCGTAGTCGACGTACTCCTGGAAGCCCTCCAGCAGCGAACCGTGCCGAATCTCGCGCCATGCGCGTTCGAACGTGTCATCGGCGTCGAGCGCGCGGTCCGCACTGCGCGAAAACCGCAGGGTTGGAGACTTGCGACCAGTTTCGACCGCTGAAATGTGCTGGCTGGAGTACCCGGTCCGCTGGGCCAAGTGGTCCTGAGTCCAGCCCCGCGCTTCCCGAGCGCTGCGTAACCGCGCTCCGAACGCGGCCTGCTGCGAGCTGCCCGGGTTCAACTCCTTGACGTTCACAGGCTCGTACCAACCCTTCCTTCGCTTCTGACAAGTTGACACGTTGAAGACTTTCTGACTTTAGGCCACCGTGACTCTCCTCGGTTGCGCTTCAACTACGGAGAGGCATCAGCCATGCCCCATGAACGCCGCGTCTGCGGCGCACAGACCCTCCTGCTCGGCCCCGCCCTGATCGCCGCCCTCGACGCCCTCGGCCCCGGGCACGAGCCGTACCGCGACCTCATCCCCACACCACTGCCGATCCGGTGCACCCTCGAACACACCACGGGCCCGCACTGGGCCCTACTCGTGGACAACCAGGCGCCGACGGCGCTGTGGGCCCGCTGGCCGGAGGGCAGGAGCTGCCACGCGGTGTTCGTCCGCCCCGACTGCCCCGTCGGAGACACCGGCAGCGGCGGGACCGGGGCCGGATGCGCGGAGTTCCGGTTCCACCCCGGCGGGCACACCTGGCAGCTCACCGACCCCGACCACGAGCGCTGGTCCACGACGGCCACCACACTCCGCTGAAGGCTCCAAGGACGAGGAGAGGTCATGACCATGGATTGGGAACCCGCCTTCGCCGCCGTCCCGCGTTCGGCGTTCCTGCCGGATCTCATCTGGCCCTTCGACATGGGGACGGGTCAGAGCGTCGCCGTCTCGCGGGCGGCGGAGCCGGAGGCCTGGTACGGCTACGCGGACGCGGACGTGCCCGTCGTCACGCAGTGGGACGACGGAGCGCACACCGGGCCGGAGCCCGGGCAGGTCTCCACCAGTTCGGCGTCCATGCCGAGCGTGGTCCTCCGGATGCTCCGGGACCTGGACGCGCGGCCCGGCACCCGGGTGCTGGAGATCGGTACGGGCACCGGATGGAACGCCGCGCTGCTGGCGCACCGGGTGGGCGCCGGGAACGTCGTCACCGTGGAGCTCGATCCCGCCGTGGCGGCCGGGGCACGTACCGCGCTCACCGCGTTCGGGGCGTCCGTCCGGGTCGTGACCGGCGACGGGCTCAAGGGCCACCCCGAGGGAGGCCCGTACGAGCGGATCATCGCGACCTGCGGCCTCCGGGAACTCCCCTTCGCTTGGGTCGGGCAGTGCGAGCCGGGCGGGGTCATCGTGGCGCCGTGGGGAACCCACTACGGCAACGGCGACGCCGTGGCCCGGCTCACGGTCGCGGACGACGGCGCGAGTGCCTGCGGCGGGTTCACCGGGCCGGTCGAGTTCATGAAGGCGCGCGCCCAACGGCTACCGCCCGTCGCGCACTCCGACTACGTCACGGACGGGGTGGACGGCCACGACAAGTCGTCCACCGGTTGCACCGAGGAGGAGTTCCTGGGAGAGCGCTTCAGCCCCCAGCGGTTCGCCCTGGGGCTCAGGGTCCGTGACTGCGTGCACGTGGTCGCCGAGAAGCGCGACGGCGCCCGGCCCGTGTGGTTCTACGGGCTCGGCGACCGGTCGTGGGCCTGCGTACTGTTCCGCGACGGAGCCACGGCGACGGTCTGGCAGTCCGGCCCCCGTCGGCTGTGGGACGAGGCCGCATCGGCGTACGCCTGGTGGACGGAGATGGGCAGGCCCGGTCACGAGCGCTTCGGCCTCACCCTCACGGCGGCCGGGCAGGCCGTCTGGCTGGACGATCCGGCGGGATCCTGGCCCGTGTGACAGCGGTCCGCGCGCGGTCAGGCCGCGCAGGTGAAGACGTACGCCGTCATCGGGGCGGTGACCGGGCCGGGGCCGAGCCGGGCGGTCATTTCCTCGATGATGACAGCCCGCTCGGCCGAACCACCGCCGCGCTCCGCGACGGCCGCGCGGACCGGGCTCCCGGTGAGGAATCCGGTGGCGACGTCGGCGGCGGAGGCGGCGCGGCCCTCCAGGGTCAGCTCCCGCTGCTCCTCGACGGTGAACCCGGCGGCCATCAGGTCGGCGGTCACGAGGGCGGGGTCGGCGTAGCCGTGCGGGACCGTGGCGAGGAAGCGCGGCGGGTCGGCCGGGAAGGCCCGCTCCAGCCCGGCCTGCGTCGCGGCGTCGAAGGCGTGCGCGGCGATCGGGCCCCAGGTGCTGAAGAGGAAGCGGCCCTCCGGGGCCAGCATCCGGCGGACCTCGGCGAAGGCGGCGACCCGGTCGGGGAAGAACATCACGCCGAACTGGCAGACCACCAGGTCGAAGCCCGCATCCGGGAACGGCAGCCGCTGCGCGTCGGCCTGCCGCCACACCGCGCCGGGGGCCCGGGCCGCCCCGAAGGCGACCATGGCGTCGTTCAGGTCGGTGGCCGTCACCTCGGCCCACGGGGCCGCGGCGAGCAGCTCTGCCGTCACCACACCCGTACCGGCGGCCAGTTCGAGGACCCGCCGCGGCCGCAGCGCAGCCGCCCGCGCGGCCAGATCGACGGCGAAGGGCCGGAAGAGCACCGGCACGAGGTACCGCTCGTAGGCCTCCGGCATGGACTCGGACCACAGCCGATCGGCATCGCTTCCCGTCACCTCCCCCACGCTAGCCCCGCCCCGGTCCGCTTGTCCGAGGCGGCACGCCAGAGCCCCCCGGAGGAAGAGGCTTCCTCCGGGGGGCTCTGGTTCACTGCTTGCGGTTCGCGCTACGCAGTACGCGCTCAGCCCGTCGTGAACGAGACGAACAGGTACGACTTTTCGGCGGTGTCCGAGTAGGGCTTGCTGATCAGCGTCTGGGAGATGAAGAACCGCCCGTTGTGGTAGCAGTACTCGGCTCCGAGGGACGAGAAGCTGGTCTCCGGGCGCCGGATGTTCTTGTCCTCCGGCATCTCCATGAGGAGGGTTTCCTTCATGGTCGTGCCGTCGATGCTGACGATCTGTCCGCCCTTGTTGTAGGGGGGCAGCTTGTAGGCGATGACGTTCGGCCCGTCCATGCGCAGCGGCATGATCGTGTACTGCTCGCCCGCGTCGGCGCGGTCGGTGGTCTGCTTGCCGGTGCTGAGGTCGAAGGACAGCAGCTCGTTGGTCTTGCCGTAGGTGTCCTTGCCCTGGTGCTGCGCGGCCGGCACGTAGACCTTGCCGTTGCCGACGACCATCTTCTTGCAGGTCTCCACCTCGGTGGCCCCGCAATCGACGTCGTAGTTGCCGGACGAGACCGGGATACGGGACTTCAGCGCGCCCGCGTCGTCGAGGACGAAGAGGTCGCTGACGCTGCTGCCGCCCTTGGCCACGTCACCGATGTCGGCGCCGACGACCAGCGGCTTGGTGGAGACGATGTGCGCGTACTCGATGCCCTGCGACATCTTGTACGAGGACTTCGGCGCGCCCGTCGCCGGGTCGAGGCTCTGGGCGATCAGGTACTGGCTGCCGTACGGGCCGCACTTGCGGATGACCGCGAGGGCTTCGCCGCCGCCGTAGCCGACGTCGTAGCAGCCTTCGCCGTCGACCTTGGCGGGCCAGAGGTTCTTGCCGTCGGCGATGTTCCAGCCCGCGCCGCCCTGGAGGCCGCCCGCGGCGACGGTGGTCCCGCTGACCGTGACCTCCTTGAACTCCACCGGCTTGTCACCGCTGGTGGCGGCCTTGATGGAGGTGGACCAGAGCAGCTTGCCCGTGTTCAGGTCGATGGCGCCGACCTGGTTGCAGCGGGGGTACTTGTTGGCGTCGCTGGCCAGCGCTTCCTGGAAGAGGACCGCCGTCTTGCCGCCGCTGGCGTGCCGGCTGGCTCCGCAGATCTCGGCCGGGAGCGGGATGGACCACTTCTGGGCGCCGGTGTTCAGGTCGTAGCCGACGATCTTGGCCACATCGGACTTCACGTAGACGGTGTCGGTGACCCAGGAGCCCTCGACGTGCGTGATGTCGGCGACCTTCGGCTGATCCAGGTTGACCAGGGTCTTGGCCTTGGTGTTCGCCGGGGCCTTCTCGGTGGCGGGCCCGCCGCCGGGCTTGTCGCCGTCGCCGGTCGCGCCGGGGCTCTTGCCGTCGGTGGGGCTCTTGCTGACGTCCTGCTTGCCGCCGTCGTCACCGACGTACCAGAAGCCGCCGCCCACGATCAGGGCGATGGCCACGATCGCGGCGACGACGATGAGGATCTGGTTGCGCAGGTCGTTGCTCCCGCCGCCGGTGCCACCGGTGCCGCTCCCGCCGCCGCTCGCAGGCGGGACGTAGGCGGGCGCGGGCACGGTCTGCGGCGGCTGCGGGGCCTGCGGGTAGCCGTAGGCGGGCTGCTGCTGCGGGTAGCCGTAGGCGGCGCCCGGCTGGTGGGGCGGCTGCTGCGGGGGCGCGGGCGGTACGGGCGGTGCGGCCGGCGGCGGCGCGAAGCCGCCCGGCGGCGGGTCCTGGGGCGCGCCGAAGCCGCCCGACGGGGGCTGGTTCGGGGGCGGCGGGGTACTCATCGGGTGCTTCTGCCTCTCATGGGCGGCCTGGGGGACGACGGGGCGGCGGACACGGTCACTTGAGGAGGATTCATTTGCCGAAGACCATCAGGAACTTCTCGTCCTTGCCCTCGCCGGTGATGTGCGTGGAGGACATGAAGAGCCGCCCGTCCACATAGGCGATCTGCGGGGTGTAGAAGGAGTTCTCCAGCGGCGCGGCGGGCCCGGACGGATTGTGCAGGACCGTCGTGGGCTTGCCTCCGGCGCCGATCGGGAGGGAGATGACCTCGCCGCCGGTCGCGCGGTCCGCCGCGGAGTTGTAGGCGTACAGCTTGCCGCCCTCGGCCTTCAGCGGGACCAGGGCGCGCTTGTCGCCCGCCGGGGTGCGCCACTTGGGCTTTCCGGTGCCGAGGTCGAAGGCGACCAGTTCGTTGGAGGCGCCTTCGGTGGGCAGGACGATGGTGTCGGAGCCCGCGTCGACGACGACGCCCCAGCAGTCCTGGAGCGGCCGGTCGAGGATGGGGTCGTCGCAGCGGGGCGTGAACTGGCCCTCGCCGCTGAGCTGCGAGCGCTGCTTGCCGTCGGGGCCGAGGACCATGATGGAGCGCTGGTTCTTGTCGCGCTGCTTGACGTCGACGACGAGCGGGTCCACGGAGTAGACCTTGCTGACCTTCCAGCCCTGCGGGAAGCGGTAGGTCCAGCTCTTCTGGCCGCTGACCGGGTCGGTGCCCTGGAGTTCCTCGATGCCGTCTGCGCAGGTGGCGACGGCGACGATCTTGCCCTGGCCGGCCGCGTAGGAGCCGGGCGTGCAGCCCTCGGGGACGTTGGAGCCGAAGAGCCGGTCCCCGGTGCTCACCTTGAAGGCGCTGGCGGCGCCGACGCGGCTGGCGGTGACGGTGTCACCGGTGATGGCGAGGCTGGGGGTGACCATGATGTCGAACATCCCCTCCTTGGGGATCTCCTTCGTCCAGCCCTCCTTGCCCGTCTTGAGGTCGACCAGCTTCAGCTGGTTGCAGGTCGCGGAGTCGGACTCGCCGTCCATGATGCCCACGACGACCTTGCCGTCGGTGGTGGTCTGCGGGGGCGTGCTGCACACCTTGGTGGGGAAGGTGACCTTCCACTTCTCTTTGCCGTCGCTCACGCCGAAGCCGGTGAGCGACTTGTAGAAGGACTTGACGACGGTGTCGCCCACGATCCACTGGCCCGTCGCGTCCCCGCCGCCGCCCGGCAGCTGGGTGGAGTTGGTCCTCAGCCACAGGACCTTGCTCTCGCCGGGCTTGCGGCCGGAGTTCAGGTCGGCGTCGCTCATGCCGGTGCCCTTGCCGTCGCCCTGGTCGACGGACGCCGAGCCGGAGGGCTGGGCCACGGGCGCGGAGCCGCCGCCCGCGACCGGCTTCTTGCCGCCGTCGCCCTTCCCGCCGTCGTCGCCCGCGAAGGTGAAGTACGCGCCGGTGCCGAGCACGAGCGTGACGACCACGGAGGCCGTGACGAGGAGGTGCATCCGGCCCCGGGGTGCGGCGGGCGCGCCGGGGGCCGCCATCGGCACCGTGGCCGGGGGCGGCGGATATCCGTATCCGGGCTGCGGCTGCTGCCCGTACGGGGCCTGCGGGGCCTGCTGACCCACCGGCTGCGCGTACGGATTGTCGCCCTGTGGCGGGAAACCGTGGGCGGAGGGCGGCGGGGGCCCGGGCAGGTGTCCGTAACCGGGAGGTACAGGTGGCTGGTTCGGCGGCGTCGGCGGACTCGGCGGCTCGGTCATCAGCTGTACCTTCGGGGTCGGTCGGGCGCGGGGGATGACCTTTGTATCACTGCGGGCGCACGACGGACGGGCCGGTCCAGCCCCTGTGCCCAAGGGAGGACCGGCCCGTGACTCCGTCGTTATCCGGCCAGTTGGTGCGCGGAGGCGGCGGAACCTACGCGTCCTCCGCCAGCTCCAGCCAGCGCATTTCCAACTCGTCCCGGTCTGAGATGAGTTCGCGCAGCTCCGCGTCGAGCTTGGCGACCTTGTCGAAGTCGGTGGCGTTCTCGGCGATCTGCGCGTGCAGGTTCGTCTCGCGGTCCGACATCTTGTTGAGCTGGCGCTCGATCTTCTGGAGCTCCTTCTTCGCGGCGCGCGAATCGCCGGAGGAGGTCGACTTCGCCGCGGCCGCGGCCGGGGCGGGCGCGGGCGACGCCTCGGCGATCATCCGCTGCCGGCGCTCCAGGTACTCGTCCAGACCGCGCGGCAGCATCCGCAGGCTCTTGTCGCCGAGCAGCGCCATCACGGTGTCCGTGGTGCGCTCGATGAAGAACCGGTCGTGGGAGATCACGACCATCGACCCGGGCCAGCCGTCGAGGAGGTCCTCCAGCTGCGTGAGGGTCTCGATGTCGAGGTCGTTGGTGGGCTCGTCGAGGAAGAGGACGTTGGGCTCGTCCATCAGCAGGCGCAGGATCTGCAGGCGGCGGCGCTCACCACCGGAGAGGTCGCCGACCGGCGTCCACTGCTTCTCCTTGGTGAAGCCGAACTGCTCGCACAGCTGGCCCGCCGTCATCTCGCGGCCCTGGCCGAGGTCGACCCGGTCGCGCACGCGCTGTACGGCCTCCAGGACCCGCAGGGACGGGTCGAGTTCGCCGACCTCCTGCGAGAGGTAGGCGAGGCGGACGGTCTTGCCGACGGTCACCTTGCCCGCCGCGGGCTGTACGTCACCCTGGGTGCGGTTGGCCTCGGCCAGCGCGCGCAGCAGCGAGGTCTTGCCCGCGCCGTTGACGCCGACCAGGCCGACGCGGTCGCCGGGGCCGAGGTGCCAGGTCAGGTGCTGGAGCAGGGTCTTGGGCCCGGCCTGGACGGTCACGTCCTCCAGGTCGAAGACCGTCTTGCCCAGGCGCGCGTTGGCGAACTTCATCAGCTCGGACTTGTCGCGCGGCGGCGGCACGTCGGCGATCAGCTCATTGGCCGCCTCGATGCGGTAGCGCGGCTTGGAGGTGCGGGCCGGGGCGCCGCGGCGCAGCCAGGCCAGCTCCTTGCGCATCAGGTTCTGCCGCTTGGACTCCTCCGTGGCGGCGATCCGGTCGCGCTCGGCGCGGGCGAAGACGTAGTCGCTGTAGCCGCCCTCGTACTCGTGGACGTCACCGCGCTGCACGTCCCACATGCGGGTGCAGACCTGGTCGAGGAACCAGCGGTCGTGGGTGACGCAGACGAGCGCGGAGCGGCGCTCCTGGAGGTGCTTGGCCAGCCAGGAGATGCCTTCGACGTCGAGGTGGTTGGTGGGCTCGTCGAGGACGAGCAGGTCCTGGTCGGCGATCAGCAGCTGCGCGAGCGCGATCCGGCGGCGCTCGCCACCGGAGAGCGGGCCGATGACGGTGTCCAGGCCCTGTTCGAAGCCGGGCAGGTCCAGGCCGCCGAAGAGGCCGGTCAGCACATCGCGGATCTTCGCGTTGCCCGCCCACTCGTGGTCGGCCATGTCGCCGATGATCTCGTGGCGGACGGTGGCGGCGGGGTCCAGGGAGTCGTGCTGCGTGAGCACGCCCATCCGCAGTCCGCCGTTCTGGGTGACCCGGCCGGTGTCGGGTTCCTCCAGCTTGGCGAGCATCCGGATGAGGGTGGTCTTGCCGTCGCCGTTGCGTCCGACGACACCGATCCGGTCCCCCTCGGATACGCCGAGGGAGATGCCGTCGAGCAGGGTACGGGTTCCGTACACCTTGCTGACTGCCTCGACATTGACCAGATTGACGGCCATCAGACGCGCTCCAGGGAAAGGGGTGGATCAGCCCCTTACCCTAACCTTCCCCGCCCGGCCCGACCGCTGCGCGAGCGGCCGGGCGGGTGCCCTGCCCTGGTGTGGTGCCTAGGGCGTGTTTTAAAAGTCCCGCCTGGCCCGCGACGCCTGGCACCGCGCCTCGCTGCGTTGTCGGAACGCCCGATTACGTCCAGTAGGCGGGCGATCCTCCGCCTTGCGATGCACGGCACCAGACGCCGCGGGCCGCGCCCTCCGGGCGCCCGGCGCTACTTTTAAAACACGCCCTAGTGGCGGGTGGCGCCCGGGGCCGGGGAGGTGGCCACCCGGGTGGTCCGGCAGGTGCCGGAGGCGGCCAGCGCCTCGGCGACCTTCACCGCGGACTCGGGGTCCCGGACCAGGAAGGCCGTCGTCGGGCCGGAGCCCGAGACGAGGGCGGCCAGCGCCCCGGCCCCCAGGCCCGCGTCCAGCGTCTGCCGCAGCTGCGGGCGCAGCGAGAGCGCCGCGGGCTGGAGGTCATTGGCCAGGGTCGCGGCCAGCGCGTCCGGGTCCCCGGCGGCCAGCGCGGCCAGCAGCGCGGGCGAAGCCTCGGGCACGGGGATGTCCGTACCGGCTTCGGCCGCGAGCCGGTCGAACTCGCGGAAGACCGCCGGGGTCGACAGTCCCCCGTCGGCCACGGCGAACACCCAGTGGAAGATCCCCGACTCCAGCGGGGCGAGCTGCTCGCCGCGCCCGGTGCCGAGCGCGGCCCCGCCGACCAGGCTGAACGGGACGTCGCTGCCCAGCTCGGCGCAGATCTCCAGCAGCTCGGCGGGCGTGCTCTGAAGGCCCCACAGCAGGTCGCAGGCGAGCAGCGCGCCCGCGCCGTCCGCACTGCCGCCCGCCATGCCGCCCGCGACGGGGATGTGCTTCGCGATGTGGATGTGGACCGCCGGGTCCAGGCCGTGCCGGGCGGCCAGCAGCTCGGCCGCCCGCGCGACCAGGTTCGTACGGTCGAGGGGGACCTGGTCGGCGTCGGCGCCGGAGCAGGTCACCGTGAGGGTGTCGGCCGGGGTGACCGTCACCTCGTCGTAGAGCGAGACCGCCAGGAAGACGTTGGCGAGGTCGTGGAAGCCGTCCGGGCGGGCCGCGCCCACCGCCAGCTGCACATTGACCTTGGCGGGCACGCGAACGGTGACGGCGTGGGCACGGACTCCACGGGTACTCATCAGAGGGCCGCCCTCTCCGCCACCGGCTTGTTCTCGGCGATCCGCGCGAACTCCTCGACCGTCAGCCCCTCGCCGCGGGCCTGCGGCGAGATCCCGGCCGCGACCAGCGCGTTCTCGGCGCCCGCGGCCGACCCGGCCCAGCCGGACAGCGCGGCGCGCAGCGTCTTGCGGCGCTGCGCGAAGGCGGCGTCGACGACCGCGAAGACCTCCCGCTTGGTGGCGGTCGTCTTGACCGGCTCGGCCCGCCGCACCAGGGAGACGAGCCCGGAGTCGACGTTCGGCGCGGGCCAGAAGACGTTGCGGCCGATCGATCCGGCGCGCTTGACGTCGCAGTACCAGGCGGCCTTCACCGAGGGCACGCCGTAGACCTTGTTGCCGGGCTTGGCGGCGAGCCGGTCGGCGACCTCCGCCTGCACCATGACCAGCGTCCGCTCGATGCTCGGGAACCGGTCGAGCATGGTCAGCAGCACCGGCACGGCCACGTTGTACGGCAGGTTGGCGACCAGCGCGGTCGGCGCCGGGCCGGGCAGCTCCTTCACGAGCATCGCGTCGGAGTGCACCAGCGCGAACCGGTCGGCGCGCGCGGGCATCCGCGCCTCGATGGTCGCGGGCAGCGCGGCGGCCAGTACGTCGTCGATCTCGACGGCGGTCACCCGGTCCGCGGCCTCCAGCAGCGCCAGCGTCAGCGAGCCCAGGCCCGGACCGACCTCGACGACCACGTCATCGGGGCGCACCTCGGCCGTGCGCACGATCCGGCGCACGGTGTTGGCGTCGATGACGAAGTTCTGGCCCTTCTGCTTCGTCGGCCGCACGCCGAGTACGGCCGCCAGCTCCCGGATGTCGGCCGCGCCGAACAGCGCGTCGGCCCCCTGCGCCGGGGCGCCGGCCTGCTTCACGGCGCCGTCGTCCTGCTGCCCGGTGCTGTCGTCCTGCTGCTCGTTGCCGTGCTCTGCGGTGTCGTGCTCTGCGGTGCTCACCGGTAAAGCCTACGGCCGCAGTGCGGCCACGGACTCGCCCCCCGCTGCACGTAGAGCTTCTTGGCCCGGTACGTCTGCTCCGCACCCGGCGCCTCCTGCGGCCGGCCGGAGCCGCCGAGGGTCTGCCAGGTCTGGACGTCGAACTGGTAGAGGCCGCCGTAGGTGCCGGAGGCGTCGGTGGCCGCGGCGCGGCCGCCGGACTCGCACTGGGCCAGCGCTCCCCAGTCCAGGCCGTCCGCCCCGGCGACCGAGTCGGGCAGCGGGCGGGTGCCGACCTTGACCAGCTGCGAGACGGGCTCGCGGAGGGTCTCCTCGGCGATCCGGCGGGGCTTCTGGCGGACCCCGTTGACGGTGCGCAGGGTGTAGGTGACCCGGCGGGCACCCGGGCGGCCGACCCGCTCGACCACCTCCGTCCCGGCGAAGCCGTCCGGGTCCTTGACCCGCTCGATCTCGAACGGGATGCGCTCCTCGCGGACCTCGCGGGTGCCGGTGATGCGCAGCACGGTGACGGTCTGGCCGTCGCGCGGGAAGGAGGCGGGCGGCACGGAGGTGGTGTCCTGCGCGTGCAGGGTGATCCCGGCCTGGTCGAGGGCCTCCTGGACGGTGGCGGCGTTGGTGCGGATGGTGCGTTCGCGGCCGTCGGCCATGAAGGTGACGCTGCGCTCGGTGCGGACGTTCAGGGTGAGGCCGCGGCGCGGTACGGGGGTGGTGCGGGGTGCGGAGAGGTACGCGCCCTCCGCGCGGACGCCGAGCTGGCGCAGCGCGCCGTCCACGGTGGCGGCGGTGGTCCACACCTGGCGGCGCTGCCCGTCGAGGGTGAGCTGGAGGGGGCGGCCGTAGCGGACGACGACCTCGTCGCCGTCGTCCAGCGCGGTGGCCGGGGCGGGGGCGACGAGGTCGTGGGCGCCGACGCCCAGCCCCTCGGCCTGGAGCAGCTCGTCGACGTCGTCGGCGAAGGTGTGCAGGGTGCGGGGTACGCCGTCCACGGTGAGGCGGACCGCCTTGTCGGCGGCGACGAAGGCGGTGGTGCCGCCCGCGAGGAAGGCGACGACCAGGGCCTGCGGGACGATCCGGCGCCAGCTGGCGGTGCCGCGCCCGGCCTTGCTGCCCCTGCCCCGGCGGGCCCGAGTGGCGGTGCCTCCGGGTTCCGGGCGGGGGGCGGCGTCCGTGCCGGGGGCGGAGGCGGGGCCGAAATCGAGGTCGAGTTCCAGGTCCAGGTCGAGGTCGAGGTCGACGTCCAGGTCGAGGTCGTCGAGGACGGTTTCGGCGTCCGGCCAGGCCGTGGCGACGGCTCCCGCCGGGACGCCGGGTGCCGCGGGGAGGGGGGAGCGGCCGCGGGCCCGGCGCCCGCCGGGACCGTCCGCCTTGCGGCGGCGCGCGGCCCTGCGGTCGCCGGTACGGGGGGCCGGGACGGGCCCGGGGGCCGGGTCGGCGGACAGGGCCGAGTCGAGCCAGCCCGTCGGCGCGGCGGCATCCGGCTCGTCCCTGCCGCCACGGCGGTGGCTGCCCTGGGTATCGCTCACGACGCTCGCTCCACTGGTCCGGTCCCGTTGGTTCGGGCACGGCACCCTAGCGGAGCGCCCGTCACGCAACAAAGTCAGTCGAACACACAGCGTGTCGCCGGGGGCACGTCCCGGCCGGCGCCAATCCAGCCTCGCCCGGGGGCGCGTCCCGGCCGGGGCATCCCAGCCTCGCCGGCGTTTGAGGCGCGGGGTTCGGGGCGGAGCCCTGAGAGGCGACGCCGCCACCCTCAGCCCCGCCCTGAGAGGCGGCGCCGCCACCCTCAGCCTCGCCGGCGTTTGAGGCGCGGGGTTCGGGGCGGAGCCCTGAGAGGCGGCGCCGCAGGTCGCCCACTGGGGCTCCGCCCCAGACCCTGCGCCTCAAACGCCGGCGAGGCTGGATTTGCCGCACCAGCGGCCCAGCGCGCAGCCCGCGCCTCAAACGCCGGCGAGGCTGAAATGGCCCCCGGGCACGGCTGGGTTTGCTCGCCCCAAGGGACAGGGGCGCAGCCCGGGGAACGGCCCGGCCGGGTGGGGCAGTCGGCGAAGGCCCCGGCCAGGTGGGCCAGTGGGTGCAGGGGCGGGCGCAAGGGCGGCCCGGGTCAGTACCCGAAGGCGCGGGCCGTGTTCGTTGCCAGGGCCTTGGCCATGGTGTCCTCGTCGATGCCACGGGCGGCGGCCATCGCGCGGACGGTGAGCGGGATCAGGTACGGCGCGTTGGGCCGTCCGCGGTACGGCGCGGGGGTCAGGTACGGCGCGTCCGTCTCGACGAGCAGCAGCTCGGCCGGGGCCACCGCCACCGCCTCGCGCAGCGCCGCCGCGTTCTTGAAGGTGACCGTCCCGGCGAAGGACATGAAGTACCCGGCGGCCGCGCACTCGCGCGCCATCTCGGCGTCGCCGGAGTAGCAGTGGAAGACGGTCCGCTCGGGCGCGCCCTCCTCGCGCAGCACGCGCAGGACGTCGGCGTGGGCCTCGCGGTCGTGGATGACCAGGGCCTTGCCCTGGCGCTTGGCGATCTCGATGTGGGCACGGAAGGAACGCTCCTGCGCGGCCATGCCCTCGGGGCCGGTGCGGAAGTAGTCGAGTCCGGTCTCGCCGACCGCCTTCACGTGGTCCAGGGCGGCCAGCGCCTCGATCTCGGCGAGGGCCTCGTCCAGGGCCGCCTCGCCGCCGCCGGGCCGGGCTCCCTGGCGGGACCAGCCGTCGGGGTCTCCGTGCACGATCCGGGGGGCTTCGTTCGGGTGAAGGGCGACGGCCGCGTGGATGTTCTCGTACGCGGCGGCGGTCTCGGCCGCCCAGCGGGATCCCTTCACGTCGCAGCCGACCTGGACGACGGTGGTGACGCCCACCGAGGCGGCCTTGCGCAGGGCCTCCTCGACGGTGCCGCTCTGCATGTCGAGGTGGGTGTGGGAGTCCGCCACCGCCACCCGGAGGGGCTCCGGGAGCGGCGGCGGGGTGTCCCGGTCGGAACGGTCGGAACGGGACGAAGGGCTGGCAGGAGAAGGGCTGGCGGGGCTGGCACTCATACGGTCGATCTTATGACCGGGTGACCGGGTGCCGCCGGGGCCTCAGGCCCCGCGGATCCGCCGCCAGAGCCGTGCCAGCAGGCCCAGCAGGCCCCTGCCCTCGCTCGCGTCCCGCGCCTGCGGGTCGATCGCGACCGGCCCGGGTACGTCGTGTGCGTCGTGCGCCCGGCCCGTCTCGTGCGGCTTCGCCATCCGCGACGCCTTCGGCTCCTTCGGCTCCTTCGGCTCCTTCGCGTGGCGCGGGACGTTGGCCCCGGCAGGGACGGGTCCGGCGATGCCGGGCGCGACCCGGTGGTGGTAGAGCTGGTCGAGCATGCCGAGTACCGAGGAGACCTGCCCCTCCCGCATGATCCGCACGACGTGCCCGCCACAGTTCAGACAGGTGGGGTTGGACAGCGGGGACGGGACCCGTTCGCCACCCTTGACGGTGTACACGATGAACGGATGGCCCTTGCCGTCCACGTGGTGTTCGATCTCGTACGCCTGCTCCCAGCCGTACCCGCACTTCATGCACGCGAAGGAGTAGGCCTCGCGCACGGTCGTCACGGGTGTGGCGGTCGGAGTGGCGGTTCTGGCGGCGGCGACGGTCGGCGGTGCGGGCGCGACCGGCGGGGCCGCGGGAACCGGGGTGTCTGCGATCTCACTCATGCCAGCTCCTCTTGTCCGCTGGTGTTTCATTAGCCAGTGGACGCCTGTTCCGGCGGGAGCGCATCAGGCCCTGTCCAGTGTTGGACGGCCTTTGGGCCAAGCATGCCCAAAGCGCCCTGTGCGCGGTCTGAGCTTTGCTTTTCAGCCTAGCTCTTTACCGACTGACGGCACCTTTTGTGCCGCATTCTTTGCCGCCACCACCGCGTCGAAGACCTCGCGCTTGGGTACGCCGGCCTCGGCGGCGACCGCCGCGATGGCCTCCTTGCGCCGCTCCCCCGCCTCCTCCCTCACCTGCACCCTGCGCACCAGCTCGTCGGCGTCGATGTCGCCCGGCGCCGCGTCCGGCGCGCCTTCGACGACCACCGTGATTTCGCCACGTACGCCCTCGGCGGCCCACTCGGCGAGCGCGGCCAGTCCGCCGCGCTTGACCTCTTCGTAGGTCTTGGTCAGCTCGCGGCAGACGGCGGCCCGGCGGTCGGGGCCGAAGACCTCGGCCATCGCGGCGAGGGTGTCGTCGAGGCGGTGCGGGGCCTCGAAGTAGACGAGGGTGCGGCGCTCGCCCTCGACCTCGCGCAGCCGGCTGAGGCGCTCGCCCGCCTTGCGCGGCAGGAAGCCCTCGAAGCAGAACCGGTCCACGGGCAGCCCGGACATGGCGAGCGCGGTGAGCACGGCGGACGGGCCGGGTACGGCCGTCACCTTGATGTCCTTCTCCACGGCGGCGGCGACCAGCCGGTAGCCGGGGTCGGACACCGAGGGCATGCCCGCGTCGGTGACCAGCAGCACCCGGGACCCGGCGAGCAGCGCCTCGACCAGCTCGGGGGTGCGCGCGGACTCGTTGCCCTCGAAGTACGACAGGACGCGCCCGGTGGTGTGCACGCCGAGGCCCTGGGTGAGGCGGCGCAGCCGCCGGGTGTCCTCGGCGGCGATCACGTCGGCGCGTTCCAGTTCGGTGGCGAGCCGGGGCGGTGCGTCCGCGAGATCCCCGATCGGGGTCCCGGCGAGGACGAGGACACCCGCCGGGTCGGTGGTCGGGTGGGCGGCTTCGGTGGCTCGGGGCTGCGCAGTGGTCACCCGCACATCCTCTCAGCACCACGGCCGCGTCCTCTCGGCGCCGCCGCCCGCCCGGTCCCGGCCGGGCCCGGGCGGGCTTCCCGGCCAGGCCCGGCGGCCCCCGGTGCTGGGGTTCCCACAGGGCTGTTCCCTACGATGACCCGGTGACCAGTACCGCGACGCCGCAACCCAGCCCCGCGGGGGCCCCGCCCGCGCCGCCCGGCGACGGCGAGAACGAGCCGCCGACCTGGCTGCGCCGCCTGCGCGGCTTCGGCTACGCGCCGCCGGGCGCGGGGAGTCCGGGGGGCGGGTGGGGTCCGCGGTCCGCGGCGCCGGGCGCCGATGTCCGCGACCGCCTGGTGCCGCCGTACGCGAAGCCCTCGCAGGCGCTGTGGACGGCGCTCGGGGTGCCGCCCTCCGCGAACGACATGGTGCTGCGGGTGCTGTCCTGGGCCGGGCCGCTGCTGGTGGCGCTGGTGGCCGGGGTGCTGCGGTTCGCGCACCTGGGCAGCCCGAAGGCGGTGATATTTGACGAGACGTACTACGCGAAGGACGCCTGGGCCACCATCCAGCAGGGCTACGAGGCCAGCTGGCCCAAGGACATCGACAAGGCGATCCTCGCGAACCCCGACGGGGTCGTGCTGCCCTCCGACCCGGGGTACGTCGTGCACCCGCCCGTCGGCAAGTGGGTCATCGGGCTCGGCGAGTGGATGTTCGGCTTCGACCCCTTCGGCTGGCGGTTCATGACCGCGCTGCTCGGCACCCTGTCGGTGCTGATGCTGTGCCGGATCGGGCGGCGCCTCTTCCGCTCCACCTTCCTCGGCTGCCTGGCGGGCGCGCTGCTGGCGGTGGACGGCCTGCACCTGGTGATGAGCCGCAACGCGCTCCTCGACCTGGTGCTGATGTTCTTCGTGCTCGGGGCCTTCGGGGCGCTGCTGATCGACCGGGACAAGGCCCGGGCCAGACTCGCGGCGGCGCTGCCCGTGGACGACGAGGGCCGTAGCCGGCCGGATCCGCTGGTCGCGGAGACGCTGCGGCTGGGCTGGCGCCCGTACCGGCTCCTCGCGGGCGTCTGCCTCGGCCTCGCCTTCGGCACCAAGTGGAACGGGCTGATCGTCCTCGCCTTCTTCGGCGTCATGACCGTGCTGTGGGACGCCGCCGCGCGCCGCGTCGCGGGCGCGGGCGCCCCGTACGCGGCGATGCTTCGCCGGGACGCGCTGCCCGGTTTCCTCTCCACCGTGCCGGTGGCGGTCGCCGTGTACCTGGCCTCCTGGACGGGCTGGATCCTGAGCCCGGACAACGGCAAGGGCGGCTACTTCCGCGACTGGGCGCGGACGCAGGACCAGGGCAGCTCGCTGTCGTTCCTGCCGGAGTGGCTGCGCAGCCTGTGGCACTACGAGACGGAGGTCTACAAGTTCCACGTGGGCCTGACCTCGGGCCACACCTACCAGTCGAACCCCTGGAGCTGGCTGGTCCTGGGCCGCCCGGTCTCCTTCTACTACGAGTCCCCCGCGCCCGGCACCGACGGCTGCCCGTCGACCGCGGCGGGCAAGTGCGCCCGCGAGGTCCTGGCGATGGGCACCCCGCTGCTGTGGTGGGCGGGCTGCTTCGCGCTCCTCTACGTGCTGTGGCGCTGGCTGTTCCGGCGCGACTGGCGGGCCGGCGCGATCGCCTGCGCGCTGGCGGCGGGTCTGCTGCCCTGGTTCAACTACCAGGAGCGGACGATCTTCTACTTCTACGCGGTGGTCTTCGTCCCGTACCTGTGCCTGGCGGTGGCCATGATGATCGGGGCGCTGCTCGGGCCCGCCGGATCATCGGAGAGACGGCGCGCGGTGGGGGCCATCGGAGCGGGGGTCCTCGTCCTCCTCATCGTGTGGAACTTCATCTACTTCTGGCCCCTCTATACCGGCCAGTCGATCCCCCTGGACTCCTGGAGAGGCCGGATGTGGCTGGACACCTGGGTGTAGCCCCCGGACCATGGGTCTGAACACGTACTGAACATGTTCAGACGAATGTTCAGACATGTGACTCCTGGGGAGGGGACGTATGAACGGGGCGGCGAAGGGTGCCATCGTCGGCGGGGTGTTCCTCACGATGGTCGGTGCGGCCGGATACGGGGTGTACTCGCTGGTCGGCGAGGAATCGGGGAGTACGGGCGGGAGCGGGGGCGGCAGCGGGACCACGGCCCGGTCGGAGAAACGGACCGGGCCGCCCGACGCGAAGGAGACCGCCGAGACCGCCAAGGCGTTCCTGGCGGCCTGGGCCGCCGGGGACGCGCGGGCCGCGGCCGACCTGACGAACAATCCGGCGGTCACGCAGGGCGCGGTGGGCGACTTCAAGACGAAGGCGTACGTGTCGAAGGCCGTCATCACGCCCGGTACGCCGAGCGGGACCACCGTGCCCTTCACGGTCGCCGCGGAGGTGACCTACGAGGGGGTCACCAAGCCCCTGGCCTACGAGTCCCAACTGACCGTGGTCCGCGGCCTCACCAGCGGCAAGGCGCTCGTCGACTGGCAGCCCACGATCCTGCACCCGCAGCTGCAGAAGGACGAGAAGCTGCGCACGGGCACGCCCGCGGCCCCGCCGGTCAAGGCGGTCGACCGCAACGGCGCGGAGCTGACGCCGGAGAAGTACCCCTCGCTGAGGCCGGTCCTGGAACAGCTGCGCAAGACCTACGGGCAGACCTCGGGCGGCACCGCCGGCGCCGAGACCTGGATCGAACCGGCCGCGCCGGACGCCCCCAAGCGGGTCCTGCTGACCCTGGCCGAGGGCAGGCCGGGCCTGCTGAAGACCGTGCTCGACGCGGACGTGCAGGCGGCCGCGGAGAAGGCGGTCGCCGCGTACCCGGAGTCCTCGGTGGTCGCGCTCCAGCCCAGCACGGGGCACATCCTGGCGATCGCCAACCACCGCGCGGACGGCTTCAACGCGGCGGTGCAGGGCACCCGGGCGCCGGGCTCCACGATGAAGATCGTGACGGCGTCCATGCTGATCGGCCGGGGCGTGGTGAGCGCGGACAAGGTGGTGGAGTGCCCGAAGACGGTGTCGGGCGGCGGGCGGTCCTTCCACAACCTGGAGAACATGGAACTGAAGGGCGCGAACTTCGCGACCAGCTTCGCCAAGTCCTGCAACACGGCCTTCATCGGGCAGATGAAGGCCGTCGGCGACGAGTCGGCGATGGCGGACGAGGCGCGGCGGGTGTTCGGTCTCGGGCTGGAGTGGAAGGCGGGCATCCCGGTCTTCGACGGTGACGTCCCGGCGGCCTCGGGCCCGGAGGCGGCCGCGGAGTACATCGGGCAGGGGCGGATCCGGATGAGCCCGCTGAACATCGCCTCCGTCACGGCGACGGCGAAGACGGGGGTCTTCCGCCAGCCGGTGATCATCGAGGAGGGCGTCGGGGAACGCGTCCTGGCCCGGGCCGAGCGCCAGATGAAGCCCGGGACCTCCCGCCAGCTGACCCAGATGATGCGGCAGACCGCGACCAGTGGCACGGCGGCCCGGGTGATGTCCTCGGTCGGCGGTGACAAGGGGGCGAAGACCGGGTCGGCGGAGGTCGACGGCGCGGCCAGCCCCGACAGCTGGTTCACCGCCTACAGCGACGACCTGGCCGCCGCGGCCCTGGTCCAGTCCGGCGGCCACGGCACCGACGCGGCGGGCCCCCTCGTCGCCCAGATCCTGACCACCGGCTGACCCCTCCGGGGCCCGGGGGCCGCCTTCCTGGCCCGGGGGCGGCATTTCAGCCCCGCCGGCGTTTGAGGCGCGGGCGCGGGCGGCGCCCGAACCCGGCCCGGCGGGCACCCTCCGACCCGGGGCATTCCCAGCCCCGCCGGGTCGCGCCTCCGGCCCCGGGCCGGCACATCCAGCCCCGCCGGCGTTTGAGGCGCGGGCGCGGGCTGCGCCCGAACCCGGCCCGGCGGGCACCCTCCGGCCCGGGGCATTCCCAGCCCCGCCGGCGTTTGAGGCGCGGGCGCGGGCAGCGCCCGAACCCGGCCCGGCGGGCACCCTCCGGCCCGGGGCATTCCCAGCCCCGCCGGCACTTGAGGCGCGGGGGCGGGCAGCGCCCGGTGGGGCCTCCGGCGGGCCCTCAAGCGCCGGGCAGGCTGGAATGGCTCCCCAGCCGCGCCAGCGGTTTAGGCCCGGCCCGGGTCAGGGCGTGGTGGACCTCAGGGCCCGGACCAGGGCCTGGGCTCGGGGGTCGGCGGTGACCGAGGGGGCCAGGGTGTTGGTGACGTAGCCGAAGGCGATCCCGGCCTCGGGGTCCGCGAAGCCGAGGGATCCGCCGCGCCCGGGGTGCCCGAAGGAGGCCGGAGAGAGGAGCGGCGAGGCCGGCCCGTGCAGCATGTAGCCGGGCCCGAAGCGCGTGTTGACGACCAGCACCCGGTCCGCCCCGGAGGACAGCTCGCGGCCCGCCAGGGCCACCGTCTCCGGGGTGTACAGCCGCCGCCCGCCGCCCTCCACGTCGCCGAGCGTGGCGGCGTAGAACCCGGCCAGGGCGCGCGCGGTGCCGATCCCGGTGGAGCCGGGCAGCTCGGCGGCCCGGTAGCCGGGGTCGTTCTCGTCGGGCAGCGGGCTGATCGCGGCGAAGGCGCGCCGGGTGAGGGAGCCGGGGTCGGCGTAGGCCTCGGAGACCTCCCGCCTGGGCCGGGTCTTCAGCCCGTTGGAAGTCCGCGGCGGTTCGGCCGCCGCGCTCCGACCCACCCGCCCCGCCACGGAATCCGGCAGCCCGATCCAGAAGTCCAGCCCGAGCGGACCGGTGACCTCCTCGGCCAGCCACTTGCCGAGCGAGGCCCCGGTGACCCGCAGCACCAGTTCGCCCAGCAGCCAGCTGAAGGTGTGCGGGTGGTAGCCGTGCGCGGTGCCGGGCGCCCAGAAGGCGGCCTGTTCGGCGACGGCGCGCGGCCCGGAGATCCCGTCGGCGGCCTGCGCGGGGGTCAGCGGCCGGTCCAGGGCCGGTATCCCGGCGCGGTGCGCGAGGACGTCGCGGACCAGGGCGCCTTCCTTGCCGCCCGCCTTGAACTCGGGCCAGTACTCCGCCACCGGCGCGTCGAGGTCGAGCAGCCCCCGCTGGTGCAGGAGCAGCGGGACGGCGGCGGCGACGCCCTTGGTGGCGGAGCGGACGATCTGCGCGGTGTCCCGTTCCCAGGGGGCCGCGTCGGCGCCGGTGGCATCGGCGTCCCGGACGCCGCCCCACAGGTCGACGACCTTGCGGCCGTCACGGTAGACGGCGACGGCCGCGCCCCGGTCCCCGAGCACCTCGAAGTTGCGTACGAAAGCGTCCCGGACCGGCTCGAAGCCGTCCGCCACCTCACCCTGAATGTCCACGAGCGGTCCAACGTCAACGGATCCGTGCTTATGCCACGGACACCTATCCCACGGACACCGAACGCGGATCGAAGCCGAACGGCAGCTCCAGCCGGTGCGCCCGCATCAGCGCGTCGTCGCACAGCAGGTCCTGGGTGCGTCCGTCGGCCGCGATGACGCCCTCGCTGAGGATCACGGCGCGGGAGCAGAGTTCGAGGGCGTACGGCAGGTCGTGGGTGACCATCAGCACGGTGACGTCGAGCGAGCGCAGGATGTCGGCGAGTTCGCGCCGCGAGGCCGGGTCCAGGTTGGACGAGGGCTCGTCCAGGACCAGGATCTCCGGCTCCATGGCCAGTACGGTCGCGACGGCGACCCGGCGGCGCTGCCCGAAGGAGAGGTGGTGCGGCGGCCGGTCGGCGAAGTCGGCCATCCCGACCCGCTCCAGGGCGCCCCGCACCCGGGCCTCCAGCTCGGCGCCGCGCATCCCGGCGGCGGCCGGGCCGAAGGCGACGTCCTCGCGGACGGTCGGCATGAAGAGCTGGTCGTCGGGGTCCTGGAAGACGATGCCGACCCGGCGCCGGATCTCGGCGAAGTTCCGCTTCTCCACGGGCAGCCCGGCGACGGTGACGGAGCCGACGCCGCCGGTCAGGATCCCGTTGAGGTGCAGGACGAGCGTGGTCTTGCCCGCACCGTTGGGCCCGAGCAGCGCGACGCGCTCGCCGCGTCCGACGGTGAGGTCGACCCCGAAGAGGGCCTGGTGCCCGTCGGGATAGGCGTAGGCGAGCCCGGACACCGCGAGGGACGGGGCGGAAGCGGCGGAGGAAGCAGAGTCGGTCACAGGGTCCATCCCATCAGGCAGACGGCAAGGGCCGTCACCGGGAGCACGGCCGCGTACGCCCACTGGGCGCGGGTGGCGGTCACCTCGTCGATCACCGGCATGGAACCGGCGTAGCCGCGGCTGACCATCGCCAGGTACACGCGCTCGCCGCGTTCGTAGGAGCGGATGAAGAGCGCGCCCGCGGTCTTGGCGAGGACGCCCCAGTGCCGGATCCCGCGCGCCTCGAAGCCGCGCGAGCGGCGGGCGATGGACATCCGGCGCAGTTCGTCGCTGATCACATCGCCGTACCGGAGCATGAACGAGGCGATCTGGACGAGCAGGGGCGGCATCCTGAGCCGCTGGAGGCCCAGCAGCAGCGCCCGCAGTTCGGTGGTGGAGGCGAGCAGGACGGACGCGGCGACCCCGAGGGTGCCCTTGGCCAGTACGTTCCATGCGCCCCACAGGCCGGAGACGCTGAGCGACATCCCGAGCACGTCGACCCGCTCGCCCCGCGCCACGAAGGGCATCAGGACGGCGAAGGCGACGAAGGGGACCTCGATCAGCATCCGCTTGAGGAGGAACCCGGCGGGGAT
This sequence comes from Streptomyces sp. NBC_00536, assembly GCF_036346295.1. Lineage (NCBI taxonomy): Bacteria > Bacillati > Actinomycetota > Actinomycetes > Kitasatosporales > Streptomycetaceae > Streptomyces > Streptomyces sp. NBC_00536. The sequence continues at coordinate 3,428,016 of NZ_CP107819.1, forward strand.
CCGGGCCGCGGCGGCCACCACCGCGAGCAGGACGGCGTAGAGGCCGAAGGCCCACACCGCCTCGCGCGGGGTGGACACGACGACCACGACGAAGCAGAACGCGGCGGCGAGCTTGCAGTGCGGGGGCAGCGCGTGGACGGCGGTGTGCCCCTGCCGGTAGAGCTTGTGGGCGTGACCCGCGCCCACGTCAGAGCGCCGTGGCGGTGGACACGGGCGTACGGTCGTCGGCGCCGCGGCGGCGGCGGACCGCCCAGAAGACGCCGGAGCCGACCGCGATGGTCGCGCCGACGCCGATGACCCCGGCGAGGCCGCCGGACAGGCGGGCGTCGCTGACGTCCTTGACGCCGTAGTCGGCGAGCGGGGAGTCGGCGGCGGCGTGCGGCTCGGCCTTCTGGTCGATGCCCTGGTCGGCGGCGACCTTCTCCAGGCCGTCGGGGCTGGAGGAGGCGTAGTAGGAGACGAACCCGGCCAGCAGCAGGGCGGTGACCAGGCCGGTCGCCCACACCTTCCTGGTGGAGCGGGCGGCGAGGGGCACGGCGGCGGGGGCCTTGGCCGCGGCGGGCGCGACCGGCGCGTCCACGAGTCGCCCGTCCACGCGCAGCTTGAGCGGGGTGACCAGGCCGGTCGCGCCGTGGACGAGGTCGGGGCGGACGGCGAGCACGGCGCCGACGGTGAGGGCGGTGATCGCGGCCTCGCCGAGGCCGATCAGGACGTGGACGCCGACCATCGCGGTGAAGACCTTGCCGACGGGCACGTCGGTGGTGCCGCCCAGCGCGTAGAGCAGGGTGAACATGCCGGCGGCGGCGGGGACCGAGAGGAGCGCGCCGGTGAAGGCGGCGGCGGTCACCGAGCGGCGGGTGTCCGGGAGCACCTTGAGCAGCCCGCGGAAGACGGCGTAGGCGACGATCACGGTGACCACGGCCATGTTCATGACGTTCACGCCGAGGGCGGTCAGGCCGCCGTCGGCGAAGAGCAGCCCCTGCATGAGCAGGACCACCGAGACGCACAGCACCCCGGTGTAGGGCCCGACGAGGACCGCGGCGAGCGCCCCGCCCAGGAGGTGACCGCTGGTGCCGGCGGCGACCGGGAAGTTGAGCATCTGGACGGAGAAGATGAAGGCGGCGACGAGGCCGGCGAGCGGCGCGGTGCGTTCGTCGAGTTCCCGGCGGGCGCCCCGCAGGCTGATGGCGACGGCGCCCGCGGCGGCGACTCCGGCGGCCATCGAGACGGGGGCGTTGATGAAGCCGTCGGGCACATGCATGGGCGTTGCTCCGCTTCCTGCGGTGATCCTGCGGTGATCGGCCGAAGGCGGTGAAGCCGTCGAACTCTTGAGCCGTTCAAGAATAGTGCCCAGTTGCGAATCATTGGCAAGAGCGTGTGAGACACAAAAGGCGTCTCGCATGTTCGTCGGAATATGCGAGGCTGGGGTAAATACGGACGCATTTGTTCCGCTTTTGAGGAGACCGGTCGATGTCTGCCACCGCCGAGAATCCCCGCGCGACCGCCGTCGCGACCGCCGTCGAGGTCCGGGTCACCGCACGCGTGATCACCGACGATCCCCTCTACCGGAAGATCCCGGTCGCGCTGCGCTTCACCCCCGACGAGCCCCTGGCCGTGCGGATCGTCTTCCCCGCGGACCTCTCCCCCGAGGGCACCGACAACGAGTGGGTCTTCCCGCGCGCCCTGCTGGAGGCGGGCCTCCAGGCCCCGACCGGCACCGGCGACGTCCGCGTGTGGCCGTGCGGACGGGTGCAGGCGGTCGTCGAGTTCCACTCGCCCGAAGGGGTCGCGGTGGTCCAGTTCGACATCGCGGGACTGCGCCGCTTCCTGCGCCGTACGTACGGACCCCTCACCCGGTAGGCGTACCCGGGCCCGACGGAAACGGCCCGGCCCCGCACCCCCTCGTTCAGGGGTGCGGGGCCGGGCCGTCGAAGCCGCGTCGCGGAACTCAGACCTTGACCAGCTCGCGGTCCGCGTCCGGACCCTCGGCACCGGCGCCGGTCGTGGCGAGGTGCTTGCGCAGGCTCTCGCCCTCCACGTCCACGTTGGGCAGGATCCGGTCCAGCCAGGCCGGCAGCCACCAGGCCTTGTGGCCGAGCAGCGCCAGTACGGCCGGGACGATCGCCATGCGGACCACGAAGGCGTCGAAGAACACCGCGATCGCGAGGCCGAAGCCGATCATCTTGATCATCTGCTCGCTGGCCCCGATGAAGCCGGAGAACACCGCGATCATGATGACGGCGGCGGCCACGACGACCCGCGCGCTGTACTGGAAGCCGGTCACGACCGCCTGTCCGGGGCGCTCGCCGTGGACGTACGCCTCGCGCATCCGGGTGACCAGGAAGACCTCGTAGTCCATGGCCAGACCGAAGACCACGCCCACCATGAAGATCGGCATCATCGACATGATCGGACCGGTCTGCTCCACCCCGAAGAGCGAGCCGAGCCAGCCCCACTGGAAGACCGCGACGACCGCGCCGAGGGCGGCGACGACGGAGAGCAGGAAGCCGAGGGCCGCCTTGAGCGGGACCAGGATCGAGCGGAAGACGAGCATCAGCAGCAGGAAGGCGAGGCCGACGACCAGCGCCAGGTACGGCAGCAGCGCGTCGTTCATCCGCTGCGAGAAGTCGATGTTCATGGCGGTCGCGCCGGTGACGTAGACGTTGTCGCCGTTGCCCGCGCGGATCTCGTGGACCAGGTCCTCGGTCTTCTTGGAGGACGGGCGGTCCTCCGGGATCACCGTGATCACCGCGGCGTCGCCGGCCTCGTTGAGGGTCGGCTTCATGACCGCGACGACCCCGTCGAGCTTCTTGATCCGCTCGACCGTGCTGTCGGCGAGGCTCTGCCCGCCGTTGACGACGACCATCAGCGGGCCGTTGAAGCCCGGCCCGAAGCCGTCGGACAGCATGTCGTAGGCCTTGCGCTGGGTGGTGGAGACCGGCTGGGCGCCGTCGTCCGGCAGGCCCATCTGCAGGCTGCTCGCCGGGATCGCGATCGCGCCGAGGCCGATCACGCCGACCAGCAGCACCATGACCGGGCGGCGCAGGACGAAGCGGGCCCAGCGGGTGCCGCCGTTCGGGCGCTCCTCAGGCTTGCCGTCCTTGTCCGTGCGGACCGGCTTGCCCTTGCCGAAGAGCTTGCTCTTCGTACCGGCGGGCAGCACCTTGCGGCCCGCGAAGCCGAGGATGGCGGGGACCAGGGTGAGGGCGACCAGGACCGCGATGACCACGGTTCCGGCGGCGGCGAAGCCCATCTTGGTGAGCATCGGGATGTTGACGACGGCCAGGCCCACGAGGGCGATGACCACGGTCAGACCGGCGAAGACGACCGCGGAGCCCGCGGTTCCGGCGGCCCGTCCGGCGGCCTCGTCCCGCGCGTGGCCCTCGGCCAGTTCCGCGCGGTAGCGGGAGACGATGAAGAGCGCGTAGTCGATGCCGACCGCGAGGCCGATCATCATCGCGAGCGTGGAGGTGGTGGAGCCGAGGTCGAGCACGTTGGCGAGCGCGGTGATCGAGGAGACCCCGATGCCGACGCCGATCAGCGCGGTCAGCAGCGGCAGTCCGGCCGCGATCAGCGAGCCGAAGGTGATGACCAGGACGATCGCCGCGATGGCGATGCCGATGATCTCGCCGGAGCCGGTCTCGGGCGCCGTCATCAGCGCGTCGCCGCCGATCTCGACGGTCAGCCCGTGGGCCTGGGCGTCCTTGCCGGACTCCTTCAGCGCGTCACGGGTCTTGTCGGTCAGCTCCATGCCGCTGACCTTGTACTTCGTGCTGATGTAGGCGGTGGAGCCGTCCTGGCTGGTGGCCTGCGCCTGGTACGGGTCGGTGACCGAGGCGATCTGGGCCTCGCCGGGACCGGTCTTCAGGCCCGAGACGATCTTCTCGACCTCGGTCTTGACGGCCGGGTCGGTGACCTTCTTGCCCGCCGGGGCCTTGATCACGATGCGGGCGGTGGCGCCGTCGGCGGCCATCCCCGGGAAGCGCTGGTCGAGCAGGTCGAAGGCCTTCTGGGCCTCCGTGCCGGGTATCGAGAAGGATCCGGAGGTGGGCGCGGCAGCGGTCGCCGCGCCGAAGATGGCGGCGCACAGCAGCGCCACCCAGGCGAGGGCGACATAGCGGCGGCGCCGGAAGGCGCCCCGGCCGAGCCGGTAGAGGAAGGTGGCCACGTCGGCGGTTCTCCCGTTCGGGTCGTGGGATGGATCCGGGATGGATCAGGGCGTGATGAGCCGGCCCGACGACGAGAGCGGCGTGTCAGGAGCAGCAGGAAGGGGTCGTGAGGGCCTGGGGAAGTGCCTCAAACGCCGAGGGCGGGGAAGACCACGGCATCGATGAAGTCGGCGAGGAAGGTCCGGTCGACCGAGCGGTCCTCGATCAGCGGGAGCGCGATGAACGCCCCGATGAGCATGTGCGGTACGAAGTCGAGCGCGGGACAGTCGGCGGCGATCTCGCCCCGTTCCACCGAGCGCTGCAGCATCGTCTGGAGACCGTTGATCTCCGGGTCGACCAGCAGGTCGCGCAGCGCCTTGTGGAGTTCGGGACTCTCGTGGACGGCGTGTGCCAGGCCCCGCATCAGTGCGGTGTCCTTCGCCATCTGGGCGTCGTCGGAGTGTTCGACCATCAGCGCGAAATCGCCGCGCAGGCTGCCCGTGTCGATGTCCCGCAGCGAGACCGGCTGGGTACATCGCAGTGCCTTGGCGACCAGCTCCGGCTTGCTCCCCCACTGGCGGTAGAGGGTGGCCTTGCTGGACTTGGTGCGGGCCGCGACCGCGTCCATCGTGAGTGCTTCATAGCCGACCTCGCGGAGCAGGTCCAGGACCGCTCCGTGCAGTTCGGCCTCCCGCTCGGGGGTGATCCGGCTGCGTCGTGACAAGACCTCTTCGGTCATTTCCACGCCCCTTCCACCGGTCGCGTCCCGAACGGATACAGCTCGTACTCCACAGACGATACCCGCGAGCCTAACGAAACGAAACCGTTCCGTTTCGATCGCGGCAGTGGCGTGTGTCACGCGTGGATCAGTTGTACGAGTTGCCAGGCCCCCTCGGCGCGGAAAGCATTGGGGGGTGAGTCACGACGTCGCGTACCTCCGGTTCCCGCACCTGCACGACGACATGCTGTGTTTCGCCACTGAGGACGATCTTTGGGTGGCGCCCTTGGTTCCTCCTGGAGAACCGGTCGGCCGGGCCTGGCGGATCACTGTCGACCGGACCCGGGTCGGCCATCCGCGCTTCTCCCCGGACGGCCGCCACATCGCCTACACCACCTGGCGCAGCCTCGACCCCGAGATCCACCTCGCCCCCGTCGAGGGCGGCCCCGGGCGCCGCCTGACCCACTGGGGTTCCACCGACACCCGGGTCTGCGGCTGGACCCCGCCCGACAAGGACGGCCGCAGCGACATCCTGGCCGTCTCCTCGCACGGCCAGCCCTTCTCCTACTTCTCCTGGGCCTACAGCCTGCCCACCGACGGCAGCCCCGGCGGCCGGCTGCCCTGGGGCCCGGTCTCCGACATCGCCGTCCACGAGGCGGACGGCGGCGAGCGCCGGACCCTGCTGCTGACCGGCAAACCGCCGCACGAGCCCGCCGCCTGGAAGCGCTACCGCGGCGGCGCCACCGGACGGCTCTGGCTGCACGGCGAGCGGCTGCTGGAGGGCATCGAGGGCCACCTCGACTCCCCGATGTTCGTGGACGGCCGGATCGCCTTCCTCTCCGACCACGAGGGCATCGGCAACCTGTACTCCTGCCTGCCCGACGGCACCGGACTGCGCCGGCACACCGACCACGCGGAGTTCTACGCGCGCCACGCCTCCAGCGACGGGACCCGCGTGGTCTACCAGTGCGCGGGCGACCTGTGGCTCGTCGACTCCCTCGCGCCCGGATCCGTACCGCGCAAGCTGGAGGTGCGCCTCGGCGGGCCGCGCGCGGGGCGGCGTACGTACCAGGTCCCGGCCGCCAGCCACGTGGACTCCCTCTCCGTGGACGCCACCGGGCGGGCCAGCGCCGTCGTGGTGCGCGGCAGCCTGTACTGGCTCACCCACCGGGACGGGCCCGCGCGGACCATCGCCGACACCCCGGGCGTGCGGGTGCGGATGCCGGAGATGCTGGGCAGCGGCGGCCAGGTCGCCTACGTCACGGACGCCGAGGGCGAGGACGCGGTCGAGATCGCCTACCTGCCCCGGGCCAGCGGGGAGCGGGAGCCGCGGCGGCTCGCCTCGGGCGCGCTGGGGCGCGTACTGGAGATGGTCTCGGACCCGGACGGGGAGCGGCTCGCGATCGCCTCGAACGACGGCCGGGTCCTGCTCATCACGGTGTCCGAAGAAGCGGCTGCCGCCGCGGGCACGGAGGAGCCGAACGGGTCGGACGGGTCGAACGGGTCGAACGGGGAGGTCACCGAGCTGATCCAGTCGGTCAACGGGCCGGTCACCGACCTGGCCTTCTCCCCCGACGGGTGCTGGCTGACCTGGTCGCACCCGGGGATCGGGCGCTCGCTGCGGCAGATCAAGATGGCCCGGATCTCCGGGCCCGGCGGGCGGACCATCGTCGACGTCACCAACGGCCGCTTCGAGGACGAGAACCCGGTCTTCACCCGGGACGGGCGCTACCTCGCGTTCCTGTCGTGGCGCGGTTTCGACCCGGTCTACGACGTGCACACCGGGGACCTGTCCTTCCCGCTGGGCTGCCGCCCCTACCTGGTGCCGCTGTCCTCGGCGACCCCCTCGCCCTTCGCGCTGTCGCCGGACGGACGCCCCGCGGCGGGCGGACTCGACCCGGTGGAGGGGGACGCCGATGCGGGTGACGGGGCCGTGACGGTGGAGGTGGAAGGCTTGGAGAGCCGGGTCACGCCCTTCCCGGTGACCGCCTCCAAGTACTCCGCCCTGTACCCGGTGAGCGGTGGCGGGCTGGTGTGGCTGCGCTGGCCCATCTCCGGCGCGCTCGGCGAGACCTTCGCCAATCCCGCCGACACCAGCGGGAAGCCGACGCTGGAGTACTTCGACATCACCAAGGCGCGCAAGACCGAACTGGCCTCCGGGCTGGACTGGTTCGCAGTCAGCGGCGACGGGACCCGCCTCGTCGTCAATGACGACGGGGACCTGCGCGCCGTACCGGCGACCGAATCGGGCGACAGCGACTCGACGGTCTACCTCGACCTGCGCCGGATCCACCACGAGGTGGACCCGGCGGCCGAGTGGCGCCAGGCCTTCGAGGAGGCCGGGCGGATCATCCGCGCCTACTTCTGGGAACCGAAGATGTGCGGGATCGACTGGGACGGCATCCTGCGCCAGTACCGCTCCCTGGTCGAACGGGTCGCGTCCCCCGACGAGTTCGCCGACCTGATGCGCGAGGTCCTCGGCGAACTGGGCACCTCCCACGCCTACGTCTCCCCCGCGCGCCGCAACGAGGGCCCCCCGCACTACCAGCGCGCGATCGGGCTGCTGGGCGCCAACCTCGTGCCCCGGGACGGCGCCTGGGTGGTCACCCGGATCCTGCCCGGCGACTCCTCCGACTCCAAGGCCCGCTCCCCCCTGGCGGGCACCGGGATCCGCGACGGCGCGGTGCTCACCCATGTCGACGGGCGGCCGGTGGACCCGGTGACCGGCCCCTACCCCCTGCTGTCGGCGGCGGGCGGCACCACCGTGGAGCTGACCTTCCAGCCCGCCGAGGGCGAGGGCCGCTCCCGCCGGGTCGCGATCGTCCCCCTCATCGACGAGCGGCCGCTGCGCTACCAGGACTGGGTGGCCAAGCGGCGCACGGTCGTCCGCGAGCTGAGCGGCGGCCGGTGCGGGTACCTGCACATCCCCGACATGGGCGGCTCCGGATGGGCCCAGTTCAACCGGGACCTGCGCCTGGAGGTGTCACGGCCCGCCCTGATCGTGGACGTCCGCGGCAATGCGGGCGGGCACATCAGCGAACTGGTGGTGGAGAAGCTGACCCGATCCATCCTGGGCTGGGACCTGACCCGCAACGCCCAGCCCGTCTCGTACGCCTCGAACGCGCCGCGCGGCCCAATCGTGGCCCTGGCCGACGAAGCCACCTCCTCCGACGGGGACATGATCACCGCGGCCTTCAAGCTCCTGGGGCTGGGACCGGTGGTCGGCCAGCGCACCTGGGGCGGGGTGGTCGGCATGACCGGCCGTCACACCCTCGGCGACGGCACGGTGATCACGGTCCCGATGAACGCCGCCTGGTTCCCCGAGTACGGCTGGTCCGTGGAGAACCACGGCGTCGAGCCGGACCTGGCGATGCTGCGCACCCCGCTCGACTGGGCGGAGGGGCGGTACGCGGAGCTCGACGACGCGGTGCACCTGGCGCTGGAGCTGCTGGAACAGGACCCGGCGGCCGTACCGCCCGGCTACGCGGACGTACCGGACCGGCGCCGCCCGAAGCTGCCGCCCCGGTCCGGAGATTGATCGAAAACTGATCGAAATGCGCGGTTTATCCGCTCATGGAAGTCTGTTCGCATGGGAATAAGAGAGCAGTTCCAGGACAAGGCGAAGGAGCTGGCCGAGAAGACCAAGGCGGCCGCGGAGAGGCAGCGGGACAAGGCCTCCGAGCAGGCGCCGCAGGTCTCCGAGCGGGCGAAGGAACGGGCGCGCGCCACCTTCGACCAGCCCTTCGACGAAGCCTCCGAGAGATAGAACAGCCGTCACCGGCTGAGCCCGAAGGGGCGCGACCCGGCCCTCCCCCGGTCACGCCCCTTCGGCATGCTCACGCCCGCCGGGACCGCTCCTGCTCGTCCGCCGCCCCGCCCGCGCCCACGAGCCCCTTGGACACACCGGCCAGCCGCGGCTCGAACCGCTTCATCTCGCGCTGCCCGACCGCCGCGATCATCCCCGGCAGGTAGCCGCGCACGCCCTGCATCCCGCGCAGCCACCACTGCGCGTACACGTGCGCCGAGCGCCGCTCGATCCCGGCGACGATCCGGTCCACGGCGGGCCCGAGCGGGTACGTACGGTTCGACGGCCACGGCAGCCGCTGGCGCAGTTCCCGCATGACCTCGTTCTCGTCGGCCCCGCGCACCATGTCGGTGTCGGTCCAGGACAGGTAGCCGACGCCCACCTTGACGCCCTGGTAACCGACCTCGGCGCGCAGACAGTGCGCGAAGGCCTCCACCCCGGACTTGGAGGCGCAGTACGCCGTCATCATCGGCGCCGGGGTGATCGCGGCGAGCGAGGCGATCTGGAGGAAGTACCCCCGGCTCTCCCTCAGCACCGGCAGGAACGCGCGGGCGGTGACCGCCCCTCCGATCAGGTTGACCTCGATCACCCGGCGCCAGGCGTCCGGGTCGGAGTCGGCGAACGGACCGCCCGCCGCGACCCCGGCGTTGGCGACGACGATGTCCACCTTGCCGAAGCGCTGCTTGACCTCCTGGGCCACCCGGGCCATCGCCTCGTGGTCGGTGACGTCGGCGTACCAGTGGTCGCTGTCGGTGTGCAGCCGCTCGGAGACCTCCTTGAGGGCCTCCGGCTCCAGGCCCACCAGGGCGACCCTGGCCCCGCGCGCGGACAGCTTGCGGGCGAGCAGCTCGCCGACGCCGCGGGCGGCGCCGGTGACGACGGCGACCTGGCCTTCCAGACTCCTGCGCTCGCTCACGGCGTCTTCTCCTTCGTGGGGGTCGTGGTCGGGGTGGCCGCGATCGCGGCCAGTTCGCGGATGACCCGGGTGACGGCCTCGGGGGCCTCGATTGGGGTCATGTGCCCCATGCCGGTCAGCTCGGTGAGCCCGACGCAGTGCGGCAGCGCGGCGGCGAGGGCGCGGGCGTGCCCGACCGGGGTGAGCCGGTCCGCGGTGCCGCCGATGACGGCGGTGGGCACGGTGAGCCGGGCGAGCCGGTCGTCCAGGTCCAGCCCGGCGAGCACCTGCGACCACCCGTGCCGTACCGCGGTCGGGCAGCCGTGCACGATACGGGCGCAGGCCTCGACCCGGTCGGGAGCCGAACCGGGGCCCATCGTGGCGTACTTCAGCATCGCCCTGGCCACCGGCGTGACCGGCCCCAGGGGGGCGCGCGAGCCGAGGACCGCGCCGGTCATCCGGGTCCGTGCGCGCCCGGCGCGCAGGGGCACCACCCGTGCCTCCGCGACCAGCCGGGAGCTGCCCGTGCTGCACAGCAGCGCGGCGGCGACCCGCTCGTCGAAGCCGGGCCGCCCGGCGGCGGCCATGACCGTCATCCCGCCCATGGAGTGCCCGGCGACCACCGCGCGCTCCCCGGGGGCCAGGGTGGCCGCGAGGACCGCGATCAGATCGTCGGCGAGGGCGTCGGCGGTGTAGCTGCGGGCGGCCGGGCTGCGGCCGTGGCCACGCTGGTCGTAGGCGATCACCCGGTGGGTGACGGCCAGGTCACGGATCTGCGCGGCCCAGAACGCGGTGGAACAGGTCCAGCCGTGGGCCAGGACCACGGCCGGGGCGTCCTCGGCCCCGTGCACCTCCACGTGGAGCCGGGAGCCGTCGGCGGAGACGGCCTCCAGGGTGCGGCGCGCGGGAGGGGGCGCGTAGGCACCGGTGGTGACGTGGGGCGTGCGCCGGGCGCTCACGCGGCGCCGTCCTCGGCGCCGACGGAGACCGCTCCGGTGACCACTTCGGGGACTCCGGCGGCTTCGGGTGCGGGGGCGGGCTCCCGGCCCTTCTCCCGGCCGCGCAGGACCTCGTACTCGGCGAGGTCCACCGACCGGGTCTCGCGCCGGAACTCCGCGGTCGTCCCCGGCCACACGGTGGTGTTGCGCCCGTTCGCGTCGAGGTACCAGCTGGTGCAGCCGCCGGTGTTCCAGACGGTCCGCTTCATCCGGTCCTGCACGCGCCGGTTCCAGGCGTGCACGGCGGAGGGGCGCGCGGCGAGCGCCGTGCGCCCGCCGGGCCGGTTCGTCGTGAGGAGGCCGAGCTGGCGGACGTAGTCGGCCATGTAGCTCAGCTGCGACTCGATCATCAGGATCATCGAGCTGTTCCCGAGCCCGGTGTTCGGCCCGATGATCGTCATCCAGTTCGGGAAGCCCGCGGCGGTGGCCCCGCGCAGGGACTGCATCCCGTCCTTCCACTCCTCCGCGAGGGTCCTGCCCCCGTCGCCCACCACGCGGTCCGCGATCGGCATGTCCGTGACGTGGAAGCCCGTACCGAAGACGATCGCGTCGGCCTCGGTCTCCGTACCGTCGGCGGCGACCAGCACCGAGCCGCGGATCTCCTTCAGCCCGGAGGCCACGAGGTCCACGTTCGGCCGGGCGAGCGCCGGGTAGTACTCGCTGGAGAGCAGGATCCGCTTGCAGCCGATGCGGTACGACGGCGTCAGCTTGGCCCGCAGCGCCGGGTCCTTGATGGAACGGGCCATATTGGCCTTGGCCAGGGATTCGATCAGGCCGAGCCGGCCCGGGTGCTTGGTGAAGGCGCCGACCTGGAGTTCGCGGATGCCCCAGAGCAGCCCGCGGCGCGCGGCGCGGGTGAAGGGCAGCTGGCGGTGCAGCCAGCGCTCCCCTGCGCTGATGGCGCGGTCGGTGCGCGGCATCACCCACGGCGGGGTGCGCTGGAAGAGGGTCAGCCGCTCCACGTCGGGCGCGATGGCGGGCACGATCTGGATGGCCGAGGCGCCGGTCCCGATCATCGCGACGCGCTTGCCGCGCAGGTCGTAGTCGTGTTCCCAGCGCGCGGAGTGGAAGACCTTGCCGGGGAAGGAGGCGAGCCCGGGGATCTCCGGCATCTTCGGGTCGGACAGCGGCCCGGTCGCGGAGACGACCATGTCGGCGGTGAAGGAGCCCCGGGAGGTCTCGATCTCCCAGCGCAGCTCGTCGGCGTCCCAGCGCATCATCTCGACCTCGGTGTTCAGCCGGAGGTGCGGGCGCAGGCCGAAGGTGTCGGCGACGTGCTCCAGGTAGGCGCGGATGTGCGGCTGGCCGGAGAAGGTGCGCGGCCAGTCGGGGTTGGGGGCGAAGGAGAAGGAGTAGAGGTGCGACGGCACGTCGCACGCGCACCCCGGGTAGTCGTTGTCGCGCCAGGTCCCGCCCACCGAGTCCGCGCGCTCCAGGACCACGAAGTCCGTGACCCCCTCGCGCCGGAGCCGGACGGCCGCCCCGAGTCCGCCGAATCCGGACCCGACCACCGCCACCCGTACGTGCTCACGCTCACGCTCACCCGCGTGTCCGTCGCCCATGCCCGCCGCCTCCGCTTCCGCTTCCGCTTCACTCACAGCCTGCACTCCGCAATCGCGCCAGCAATCACTGGCACGGTTTGGAGCGTAGAGCAGCTCCGTACTCATGGGTAGGGGTCGCGACGGGAAAGTTACCCGCGGTACGCCTTAGGGTGCGGCTGTGGTGGACAAAGAGGCACGAGAGCCGGACCCGGCGGACCCGGCGGACCCGGACGGCCCGGCCGGGCCGGGGCGCGAGTACCGCACGGAGGAGCTGGCCGAGGCGGCCGGCATCACCGTGCGCACCCTGCGCTTCTACCGCGAGCGCAAACTGCTCCCGCCACCGCGCCGCGAGGGCCGCATCGCCTGGTACGACGACCACCACCTGGCCCGGCTGCGCACCATCGCCGCCCTGCTGGAGCGCGGCCACACCCTGGGCGGGATCGCCGAGCTGACCGCCGCCTTCGAGAGCGGCCGCGACGTCGGCCAGCTCAGCGAGCTGCTCGGCATCGGCTGGTCCCAGGAGACCCCGGTCCGGCTCACCCCGCAGGCCCTGGCCGACTACTTCGAGGGCGAGGTCACCCCGGAGAACCTGGCGGCCTCGCTCGACCTCGGCTACCTCGCCACCGACGGGGACGAGATCGTCCACGTCAGCCGCAACCTCCTCGACGTCTCCTCCGCGCTGGTCCGCGAGGGGATCCCGCTGGCCGCCGTCCTGGAGACCGGCCGCCGGGTGCGCGCCCACGCGGACGCCCTGGCCGCCCTGTTCACCGAGCTGATGGAGGCCCACCTGCCCGAGGGGGCCGTACCGCGGCTGCGCCCGCTCGCCAAGAGCGTGGTGGAGGCGGAACTGACGATGGCCATGGACCGCCTCCTGGCCGCACGGGACCGCCCTCAGGCTCCGTAGACCACGGTGACCGGGGCGTGGTCGGACCAGCGCTCGGGGTGGGTCTCGGCGCGCTCGACGAACGCCTTCACCGCCCGCTCCGCCAGCCCCGGCGTGGCCACGTGCAGGTCGATCCGCCAGCCCGCGTCGTTGTCGAAGGCCCGCCCGCGGTAGGACCACCAGGAGTACGGCCCCTCGCCCTCGGGCTGCAGCGCCCGCACCACGTCCACATATCCGGCCTGGTCATAGACCTGCCCGAGCCACTCCCGCTCCTCGGGCAAGAAACCGGCGTTCTTCCGGTTGGTCTTCCAGTTCTTCAGATCGGCCTCGCGGTGGCAGATGTTCCAGTCCCCGCAGACCAGCACCTCGCGCCCGTCGGCGGCGGCGCGCGCCTTGAGCGCGACGAGGTAGGCGTGGAACTCCGCCATGAAGCGGTACTTCTCGTCCTGCTTCTCGGTACCGGCCTCGCCCGAGGGCAGGTAGAGGCTGGCGACGGTCACCCCGGGAAGGTCGATCTCCAGGTACCGCCCGGCCGCGTCGAACTCCTCGCTCCCGAAACCGACCTGTACGCGCTCGGGCGCACGCCGCGTGTACAGCGCGACCCCGGCCCGCCCCTTGGCGGCGGCCGGCGCGAAGACGGTGTGCCACCCCTCGGGCTCCCGGACCTCGTCCGGAATCTGCCCCTCCTCGGCCCTGACCTCCTGGAGGCAGACCACATCGGCGCCGGACCCGGCGAGCCACGCCCCGAACCCCTTCTTGGCGGCGGCGCGGATCCCGTTCACATTCACGGACGTCACAGTGATCAAGACTTGGCTCCAAACATCGCGCCCCCACGACACACAAAACGGCCACCAGCGTACCGCCGCGGGCGGCGGCCGTACGATGTTCGAATGCCTCACGGGATCCAGCTCCGCGCCGTGCCGTACGACCACCCGGACGCGGTCAAACTCAACGACCAGGTCCAGCTCGAATACCAGGCGCGGTACGACGGCGACGGCGACGCCACGCCGCTCGACCCGGCCATGTTCGCCCCGCCGAACGGTCACTACCTGCTCGCCTACGACGCCCAGGGCGCCCCCGTCGCGAGCGGCGGCTGGCGCGCCCAGGACGCGAACGACGAGGGCTACGCGGACGGCGACGCCGAGCTGAAGCGCATGTACGTCATACCCGAGGCCCGAGGCCTCGGCCTGGCCCGGCGCATCCTGGCCGAACTGGAAGCGGACGCCCGCCGCGCGGGCCGCGTCCGCATGGTCCTGGAAACGGGCGACCAGCAGCCGGAGGCCATCGCCCTCTACTTCTCCGAGGGCTACACCCTGGCCCCGACGAAATTCGGCCTCTACCGCGACCACGACTCCAGCCGCTGCATGACCAAACCCCTCACCGACTCCAGCCCCGCCGGCGTTTGAGGCGCGGGGTCCGGGGCGGAGCCCCGGGAGCCCCGCCAGGGGCACAGTCAGCCCCGCCGGCGATTGAGGCGCAGGTGCCGGGCGGAGCCCAGCGGCCCCGCGCCCAGCGGAACCTCACCCCGCCCACTCAGCGGCATCGGTCCCGAACCGCGACGGCCCCCGCAGCCACCCACCCCCCGGCCCCCCGCCGACAGGCGAAACGGCATGGCGCAGCACCCCGTACCCCGACGCCACCTCCCGCAGCCACACCCCCGCGTCGTACGCGACAGCGCCCCGGCCCCCCGCCAAGGGAGCCGCCCCCGCCGCGACCCCCCGGACGAGCCACGACCCCGTCCCCGCCAGCGAGTACCGCAGCGCCCGCCCGCCCCCGTCCGCCAGCGCCCGCAGCACCCCGGCCGCCATCAGGTACCCCGTCCCGTGGTCCAGTGCCTGCGCGGGCAGCACCCCCGGCGTCCCGTCCGGCCCCGCCTCGCGCGCCGCGATCCCGTACCCGGCCTGCACGAGCGAGTCGAACCCGCGCCGCCCGGCCCAGGGACCGTTCCCGCTCCATCCCCACGCGCACAGCTGGGCCACCACCAGCCCCGGCCGCCGCTCCAGCAGTTCCTCGGCCGAGAGCCCGTACCGCTCCAGCGCGCCCGGCCGGTACCCGGTGACCACCACGTCGGCCTCCGCCAGCAGCCGTTCGAAGGCCTCCCGGTCGGCCGCCGCCCCGAGGTCCAGCAGCGCGGACCGCTTCCCGAAGCCGGTGTCGGCGTAGGCATCGTCGCCCTCCGCGAGCCGTGGCGAGTCGATCCGCAGGACGTCCGCCCCGAGCAGGCCCAGCGTCCGCGTGGCCACGGGACCGGCGATGACCCGGGTCAGGTCGAGCACCCGTACCCCCGAGGCGGGCAGCGCCCCCGGCCCGAGCCGCCGCCCGCGCGCGGCCCCGTCCCACTTCTCCACCAGCGGCAACGGATCCCCGTACGCGCGCGCCACCGCGACGGCCAGCCCGCCCGCCGCGTACACCGCTTCCTCCACCTCGACCGCGCCCCGCCCGGCGAGGGCCTCCCGCAGCGCCTCGGGCGTGTCCGCGGCCAGCCCGAGCCCGCGCACCAGCGCCTCCCGGTGGTGCGGATAGTTCGCGTGCGTCCGCACCCACCCGTCCGCCGTCCGCCAGAACCCGGACAGCGGCGCGAAGACGACCGGGGCCCGCCCCTCGACCAGCAGGTGCCGCTCGCTCACGAACGCGGTGGACACCGCCCCTTCGTCCACGACGACCGGCCCTACGTCCGCCACGCAGCCCCCGGCCCGTACGGCGGCCAGCTCCGCGGCGGCCAGCGAACACACCCCCACGGTGGCCCGCGCCAGCTCCCGCACCGGCAGCCGCCCGCCCCCCAGCACCCCGGCCCCGCGGTAGCCCACCCGCTCCGTGACCCCGTCGGCGCCCCCAACCGCCGCCCAGGCCGCCGCCGTTGCCGCATCCCCACCGCCGCTACCACTGCCGCTGTCACTGCCACTGCCCGCACTGATCGCCATTCCCCCATTCTGACCGGCGGGACTGTCAGTGGCCTCCGGCATGATCGGACCATGACGCATGGAACGACCGACGCCCTCCGTGACCTCGCCCGGCAGCACCTTCCCGCCGAGGCGGCCGAGCGGTGGATCGGCCTGCTGCGGCCCGGGGTGCGGCTCGAAGTCGGGGTGGGCACGGGCGGGGCCGCCGCGCGGCTCGGCGGGCTGCCGCGGCTGCCGGACGGGGTGGAGTGGCCCGTCTGGGAGGGGCACGGGCCGCTCTCGTTCGTCGCCTCCGTCGACTGCGCGGCGCTGCCCGCGGACGGCCTCGACATCGCGCTGCCCACCGACGGCACGCTGCTCTTCTTCTACTTCGACGGCCAGTTGGACGACGGCGACGCCCTGGTCCTGGCCGAGGACCCCGACAGCCAGGCCGGGGCCCGCGTCCTGTACGTCCCCGCCGACGCGGACACCGGGGAGCGCGCCGCCCCGGCGGGCCTGACCCCGTACCCCGTCGTGCACCTGACGGCCCGCCCGACGATGACCTCCACCGAACCCTGGCACCCCCGGGTCCAGCAGGTCTTCGCCCCGCAGGCCGCCTTCGGCCGGCGCTACGACCACCCGGTCTGCGACCAGGAGTTCCTCGACGCCGTCTGGGACTTCGACGGCGAGGTGGGCCACCAGCTCGGCGGCCACGCGCACGCCGTCCAAAACCCCGTGGAGCTGGAGATCGCCCACGCCGCCCTGGACGGTGCCCCGGCATGGGACGACCCGCGCATACGCGACGAGGTCGGCCGCTGGGTGCTGCTGGCCCAGTTCGACAGCGAGGAGGCCGCCGACATGATGTGGGGCGACTGCGGGGCCCTGTACTGGCTGATCCGCCCCGAAGACCTGGCCGCCCGCCGCTTCGACCGCGCCGCCTTCACCTGGCAGTGCGGCTGACCGACCGCTCCGCGGGCGGGCGTCAGGAGGCCGCGTCGACCGGCTCGGGGTGGTTCGATTCGACCTGCGCCACGGCAGCGGGCGTGAACGCCATGACGGCATCGACCTCCTGCTGGGTCAGCGAGAAGACGGTGCTGATGACGACGAGCGAACTCCCCACCCGCACAACGGTCGCGTCGGCGCGCTCCACGTACCCCGTGGCAGCCTCCGTGACCGTCCCCTGCACGACGAGGCTCTCGTCGCCGAGCCGGGGGCCTTCGGCGACGACGAAGCCGGCCGTATCGGCGGGTTCCCAGGAGGCGTGCGGCAGTTCCACCTTCCGGCACCGGGCCACCAGGGTGCGCATGTCCTGCATCGCCCGGTGCGCGCCGTCGCCCGCGAACGAGTAGAGCGTCTCCAAGCCGCCGTTGACGCCGCCCCCCGCGGTGTGTCCGCCGCTGAACATGGCTGTCGCCAACGCGGACGACCCCTTGGTGGCCGCGTCCACCACGGTCTGACCGTCGAGAAGCTCCGTGCAGGCCGCCGGTGTTGCCGACGCGCCCGAGGCCCCCTTCGCGTCATGGCCCTGGGGATCCGCCACGGAGTGCCAGCCGTCCGGCATGACGGCGGGCAGCAGGTGCGCGCGCAACTCGGCCGCCGACTGCGGCTTCGCCTGCGCCTGGGCCTGCGGCCGCGCGGTCGCCACCGGCGGCTGAGGCTTCGCCGAGCTGCCGCACCCCGTGACCGCCGCGAGCACCACCAGCCCTGCCACCCACCGCATCCCGAAGTCCGTCACCTCAGCGCTCCCCCACCCCAAGTGATCAAATCACCGGAAGCTAACAGGGCCCCGCCGCTTCGGCAATCGTCTCGACAGCGGGCGGCCGGGCAGACGGATCGGCGAACAAACACCCGGAAACGCCAAGATCCCGCCCGGTCTTGCGACCGGACGGGATCTCGTGACGTTCTCGGGAGCAACCCGCGAACTGTCGTCTGTGGACCTGTGGGGATTTGAACCCCAGACCCCCTCGATGCGAACGAGGTGCGCTACCAGACTGCGCCACAGGCCCTTGCGACGTGTGAAACATTAGCATCCCATCCGGGGTGCACGGAAATCCGTTGTCCCGCAGGTCACGTCACTCGTCCGTCGCCCGTCCGTCACTCGTTCGCGGCGCGCGGGCGGTCGTCGCCCTCGTACTGGTCGAAGAGCGGGGTGCGGCCGCGGTCGCGGCTGCGGCGGGGCGGCGGGGGCGACGGCTTCTGGTCCGCGCGCGGGTCCGGGACGGCCGGGTGGGCGGCCGGGTGGTGGCCCGCGTGCTGGTTCGGCTGCTGGGCGCGCAGCCGGGGTTCCGTCGGTTCCGCCGCGCTGGAGCGCGCCGAGCTCCAGGCGTCCGGGGCCGCCGGGCCGGTGGCCCGGGGGGCCACGGGCGCCGTCACGTACGTCGGCAGCGGGACCGGGACCGGCTCCCAGCTGTCGCCGCGCGCCGGACCCCGCTCACGCTCGCGCTGCTGGTCCACCCACTCCGCGTGGTCGGTCTGTTCGACCAGGGCGCGCCGGCCGGCCTCCTGCGGGGAGACCGGTGGCGCGGGGTCCGGTTCGGATCCCGTGGCGGCCTCGGGCTCGCGGCGCCGGGGCCGGTTCTCGCGCAGCCGCCGGGCGGCGTTCTCGGCGCGGAGCCGGTCCATGGTGAACACGAACCTGCGCCGCTCCTGCACCCGCAGGTGCACGATGTACGCGCTCAGCAGGACGGCGGGGACGGCGGGTGCCCAGAGGTAGCGCAGGCCGCCGACGGCCGCGACGACCGCGCCGAGGGTGAAGACGAGGAAGAGCATCGCGGTGGTGCGACGGCGCCGGGCGAGGACCTGGAGGCGCTGTTCGCGCCGGGCGCGCTCCGCGCGGTCCGCCCGTTCGGCGCTCGCGCCCCGCGGTTCCGCCCTGGTTCTGGGCACGGCATTGACCCGGGCGTCGGCGTCGACGGAATTCACTTTCTCCGTCGCGGCGTCCGGGTCCGCGTGGGGCTGGGGTTCCGCCTCCTCGTCACCGCGCTCACGCAGTCCCTTGGCGTAACGGCGCTCCATTCCCGCCCGGCCGGAAAGCAGCCGGATGGCGGTGGAGAAGCGTTCCGTCGGACGGGCTTCGTTCAGCTCGTCCTGCCTCCGGAGCCACATGGGCACCAAGTAGGCGGCCCAGGCCCCGACAATGACTGCGTAGATGAGGCCGCTGCTGCTCACACCCCACACCGTAGAGGGGGACGGCCGGAGGCATCGGCCAATTGAGCCGGTGTGTCGCACGATCCGGCTGATATCACGGACTTTTTTTGTGATTCTTCGGATCAGGTTATGGATACCCGGCTCAACCCGACCCGACATTCGAACCCATATTCGAATGCCGGGCGGCCCATGCTATTTCTGCGGCGGAGCGTGCCCGTGCCGTTCCCGTTGCCAGCGGCTCAGCAGCCCTTCGCGCACTTCCTCCGCCGTCAGCGCGTACACGAGGTGGTCCCGCCACGCGCCGTCGATGTGCAGATAGCGCGGCCGCATGCCCTCCTCGCGGAAGCCCAGCTTCTCCACGACGCGCCGGCTCGGCCCGTTCTCCGGCCGGATGCACACCTCGATGCGGTGCAGACCGACCTGGCGGAAGCAGTGGTCCACCGCCAGCGCGACCGCCGTCGGCATCACGCCCCGCCCGGCCACGTCGCGGTCCACCCAGTAGCCGACGTGGCCCGCGCACATGGAGCCCCAGGTGATCCCGGCGACCGTCAGCTGTCCGACGAGCCGGCCCTGGTACTCGATGACGAAGGGCAGCATCCGGCCCGCGTTCGCCTCGGCCCGCAGGTGGCGGACCATCTGGCGGTACGTCGGCCGCTGCACGACCGGGCCCCAGGGCGCGGCGGGCGGAATGGTCGCCTCCCACGGCCGCAGCCAGTCGCGGTTGCGCCGGTTCACCTCGCGCCAGGCACGCTGGTCACGGACTTTTATCGGCCGGAGCGTGACATCGCCGTCCGCCAGCACCACCGGCCAGGTGGGTCCGTTCAGCTCGGGCTCCCGGGTCTGGGATGGTCGCCGCCCCGGATCTGGTCGACGGCGTGGAGCAGGATGCGGTCCAGGACGGCCAGGCCGTCCCGTACGCCGCCGGTCGAACCCGGCAGGTTGACGATCAGGGTGTGCCCGGCGACGCCCGCCAGTCCCCGGGACAGGGCCGCGGTCGGCACCTTCGCGAGGCCTTCGGCGCGGATCGCCTGCGGGATGCCGGGGATCTCGTAGTCCAGGACCCGCGCGGTGGCGTCCGGGGTCCGGTCGGTGGGCGAGATCCCGGTCCCGCCGGTGGTGAGGATGACGTCGTACCCGGCGGCCACGCCTTCGCGCAGGGCCTGTTCGACGGGGTCGCCGTCGGGGACCACGCGCGGGCCGTCCACCGTGAAGCCGAGACCGGCGAGGGCGTCCGCGAGCAGCGGGCCGCCCTTGTCGGCGTACACGCCCCGCGAGGCGCGGTTGGAGGCCGTCACGACGAGGCCGCGCAGCGGCGCGGAGGTCCCGGCGGCGGGCTCGGTGGCGGCCGGGGCATGTCCCTCCGGCGTGTGGCTGTGGCTGTGGACCTCGCCGCCGCGGGGGGCGTTCACGCGCGGTTCCAGTCGCCGGACTTGCCGCCGGTCTTCTCCTCCACCCGGACGTCGGTGATGACCGCGCCCTTGTCGACGGCCTTGACCATGTCGATCACGGTGAGCCCGGCGACCGCGACGGCGGTCAGCGCCTCCATCTCGACGCCCGTGCGGTCGGTGGTCTTGACGGTGGCCAGGATCTCCACGGCGTCGTCCGTCACCGACAGGTCGACCTTGACGCCCGAGACGGCGAGCGGGTGGCACAGCGGGATCAGGTCCGGGGTCCGCTTCGCGCCCATGATCCCGGCGATCCGCGCGGTGGCGAGGGCGTCGCCCTTCGGCACGCCCTCGCCCCGCAGCAGTTCGATCACCCGGGGCGAGACGAGCACCCGGCCGCTGGCGCGCGCCGTCCGCGTCGTGACGTCCTTCTCGGACACGTCGACCATCCGGGCCGCGCCGGCCTCGTCGATGTGCGTCAGCCTGCTCTGCGTGCTCATAAGTGCGTGCCGCTCCCGTCCGGGCCCCGCAAGGGCCTGTGTGGTGCAACACGCTACCCGCACCGGGCGGGGTTCAGCCGAGCAGGACCACTTCGAGCTCGGTGCCGGGCTCCACCGAGGTGACCTCCTCGGGCACCACCATCAGGGAGTCCGCGTGCGCGAGGGCCGCGATCAGGTGGGAGCCGGATCCGCCGACCGGGCTCACCGTCCCGCTCTCGGCGTCGTACTTGCCGCGCAGGAACTGGCGGCGCCCGGCCGGCGAGCGCAGCGCCTTGTCGGCCTCCAGGACCGCCCGGAGAACCGGGCGGTTCAGGTCCGCACCGGGCAGGCCCATCAGGGCGCGGATCGCCGGGCGGACGAAGAGTTCGAAGGAGACGTACGAGGACACGGGGTTGCCGGGCAGCGCGAGCAGCGGGGTCCGGTCGGGGCCGACCGTGCCGAAGCCCTGCGGCTTGCCGGGCTGCATGGCCAGCTTGCGGAAGTCGACCCCGGCGGCGTCGACGTCGTCACCGTCGCCCTCGCCGTCGCCGGTGGACACGCTGGTCAGGGCTTCCTTCACCACGTCGTAGGCGCCGACGCTGACGCCGCCCGTGGTGACGATCAGGTCGGCCCGGATGAGCTGGTCCTCGATCGTCGAGCGCAGGGTGTCGGCGTCGTCGGCGACCGCGCCGACCCGGTAGGCGATGGCTCCGGCGTCGCGGGCCGCGGCGGCCAGCGCGAAGCTGTTGGAGTCGTAGATCCGGCCCTCGGTCAGCGGTTCGCCGGGCTGGACCAGCTCGCTGCCGGTGGACATGACGACGACCCGGGCGCGGGGGCGCACCCGGACGGTGCCGCGCCCGATGGCGGCGAGCAGGGCGATCTGCGGCGGGCCGAGGACGGTCCCGGCGCGCAGCGCGAGGTCGCCCGCCTGTACGTCGCTGCCGCGCGCGCGGACGTGGGCGCGCGCCTCGGCGGCCCGGTGCACCCGGACCTCGCCGCGCGCGCCCTCGGGGGCCTCGCTGGCCGGGGTCATCCCCGAGGCCGCGCCGCCGCCCGTACCGCCGTCGGTCCATTCGACCGGTACGACGGCCTCCGCGCCCGGGGGCAGCGGGGCGCCGGTCATGATCCGGGCGGCCTCGCCGGGGCCGACGGTGGGCAGCGATCCGCTGCCCGCCGCGACGTCCCCGATGACCGTCAGCACCGCGGGGAACTCCTCGCCCGCACCCTGGACATCGGCGACCCGGACGGCGTAGCCGTCCATGGAGCTGTTGTCGAAGGGCGGGAGGGCGACGGGCACGGTGACGTCCTCGACCAGGACACAGCCCTGGGCGTCCAGCAGCTGGAGCTCGATCGGCTCCAGCGGGCGGATGGCGGCGAGGACGTCAGCGAGGTGCTCGTCGACCGACCACAGACGCTGCTGGCCGGTGTCGTGCGGTGCTGAACTGGTCAAGGTGCTACATCTCCTCCGTGACGTAACTGTGAAGCCAGGTGCGGAACTCCGGGCCCAGGTCCTCGCGCTCGCACGCGAGGCGGACGATGGCCCGCAGGTAGTCCCCGCGGTCCCCGGTGTCGTAGCGGCGGCCCCGGAAGACCACGCCGTGCACCGGGCCGCCGATGGACTCGTCGGCGGCCAGCTTCTGCAGGGCGTCGGTGAGCTGGATCTCCCCACCGCGGCCCGGCTCGGTCTCCCGCAGTATGTCGAAGATCGCGGGGCTGAGGACGTACCGCCCGATGATCGCGTAGTTGCTGGGCGCCTCGTCCGCGTCCGGCTTCTCGACGAGACCGGTGATCTTGACGATGCCGTCGTCGCCGGTCTCCTCCACGGCGGCGCAGCCGTAGAGGTGGATGGACTTGGGGTCCACCTCCATCAGCGCGATGACGGTGCCGCCGGTGCGCTGCTGCAGGTCGACCATCTGCTGGAGGAGCGGGTCGCGCGGGTCGATCAGGTCGTCGCCGAGGAGGACCGCGAAGGGTTCGTCGCCCACGTGCGGGGCGGCGCAGAGCACGGCGTGGCCGAGGCCGCGCGGGTCGCCCTGGCGGACGTAGTGCATGGTGGCCAGGTCGCTGGACTCCTGGACCTTCTTGAGCCGGTCGTCGTCGCCCTTGGCGATGAGGGCCGACTCCAGCTCGTAGTTACGGTCGAAGTGGTCCTCAAGGGGCCGCTTGTTACGCCCAGTGATCATGAGGACGTCGTCGAGTCCGGCCGCGACGGCCTCTTCGACCACGTACTGGATGGCCGGCTTGTCCACAACCGGGAGCATTTCCTTCGGGGTGGCCTTCGTCGCCGGGAGGAAGCGAGTGCCGAGGCCCGCGGCCGGGATGACGGCCTTCTTGATCACGGGGTGCAACTGAGTCATGGGCAGAACGATAGTCGGTGGCTCTGACCGCCCTGCGAGCGCCCGGGTGAATTCTTCCGTCTTTGTCATGAAATAGAAGGGTCTTCGAGTCAGCTGTGGTACAGAACCGTTCCAATAAAGCGGAGTTGCGCCGCTCACTTCTCGCCAGTCGCCGGGCCCTGCCCGAGCCGGTCCTGCGTACGTCGGCCCGCGCGCTCGCCCGCCAGGCCCTCGGCCTGCCCGAGCTGGCCGACGCGGACACCGTCGCCGCCTACGTCTCCATCGGCGCCGAACCCGGCACCCGGGACCTGCTCGACGTCCTGCGCGAGCGCGGCGTCCGCGTCCTGCTGCCCGTCCTGCTCCCCGACAACGACCTCGACTGGGCCCGCTACGAGGGCCCCGGCGGCCTGGCCGAGGCGGCGCACGCCGGGAAGATGACCCTGCTGGAGCCGGCCGGTCCGCGGCTGGGTCCCGACGCGGTCACCGGCGCGGGCGCGGTGCTGCTGCCCGGGCTCGCGGTGGACGGGCGCGGGATGCGGCTCGGGCGGGGCGGGGGCTCGTACGACCGGGTCCTCGCCCGGCTGGAGCGGGCGGACGCCCATCCGGCGCTGGTGGTGCTCCTCTACGACGAAGAGGTGGTCGCGCGGGTCCCGGAGGAACCGCACGACCACCCCGTGCACGCCGTGGTCACCCCGTCGGGGGTGCGCCGCTTCAGGCCCTGAGCCCTGAGCCCTGAGCCCGGAACGCTAGGGCTTCAGCGTCAGCGTCTCGGTCGTCGCCTTGGCGACCGCGTCCTTGCCGAACGGCCAGTCCAGCAGCTCGCCCTTGGCCCACATGTCCGTCTGGTCGGTGTAGTGGTCGTGGTAGGCGTGGCCCGACGCGCCGGTCAGGTTGATCCACCGGGACTTGTCGAGGTCGTTGAGGTTCACGACCATGCGCATCGAGGGGACCCAGGTGACGTCGTAGCCGCTGGAGGCGTTCCAGCCGGTGGCGTTGACCGTGGCCTCGCCGCCGCCCAGGTTCCAGGGACCCCGGTTGAGCAGCCACTTCATGAAGCCGGGGCCCTCGGTGCCGATCGTCTGGTTCTTCAGGGTCAGCTGGTGCAGCCGGCCCCAGCTCCAGCTGGACTGGTCCTTGCCGAGCTTGGCGGTCAGCTCCCAGCGGGCGTCCTTCATGGCCCGCGCGAACAGCTCGTCGCGGGTGGTGGTCGCCTTGTCCGAGTACAGGGCGGGCGACTGCCACCAGGCCGACTTCTCGTCCTTGACCAGCTTGCGGACCACCTCGAACCAGCGGTCACCGCCGTCGGGCTGCGCCGAGTCCGAGCCGCGCTGGCCGCATTCGCGGACCACCTGCGCCAGGTCGTCGGCCGGGCCGGTGCCGTTGCCCTTGACGTTCATGCAGCTGTCCTTGACCCGCAGCTCCTTCGGCATCTTGTCGCCGAAGGACAGCTTCAGGATGTTGCGCCAGACCGCGTTGAAGTAGGCGGCCGCCGCCGAGTCGGGCTCCTGCGTGTAGTTCCAGCCCTCCAGCAGCTTCTGGGCGGAGCGCACGTCCGGGTCCGAGACGCGGATCTTGGTCAGCATGGGCGCCAGCAGCGCGGCGATCTCGCTGCTGTTGTCCATCTGCATGGTGCGCATGTCATCGGTGGAGATCTTGCCGCTGTCCTTGATCTTCGCCTCGATGAGGTCGTTGATCCGCTGGCTGCGGGCGCCGTAGCCCCAGTCGGTGGTCAGCGTGTACGGGTACTTGCCCGCGCCGGTCTCCACGACCGCCTGGTTCGCGGTGACGACGTAGCCGCGCTGCGGGTTGTACTCGGAGGGCAGCTCGGCCTGCGGGATGAAGCCCTTCCAGCCGTACTTCGAGTCCCAGCCGGGGGCGGGCATCCGGCCGTCGCCGGTGGTGCGCAGCGGGATCCTGCCCGGGGCCTGGTAGCCGATGTTGCCGGTGGCGCCCTTGTTGTCGGCGTAGATCAGGTTCTGCGAGGGGACCTCGAAGTCGGCGGCGGCGGCCCGGAAGCTCGTCCAGTCCTTCGCCCGGTTGATCTTGAACACGGCGTCCATCGACTTGCCCGGGTCCAGGGCGGTCCAGCGCAGGGCGACGGCGTAGCCCTCGCCGCGGTCGGGGGCCGTGCCGCCGACGGGGGCGCGGGCGCCGACCGTGCCCAGCTCGTCGCTGCGGTCGGAGACCAGCGGACCGTTGTTCGTGGTCCGCACGGTGATCTTCTTCGAGGCGCCGCCCGCGACCTTGATGACCTCTTCACGGGTGGTGAAGGGGAGCACCTTGCCGTCGTAGACGTAGCCCTCGGGCTTGACCTGCTCCAGGTAGAGGTCGGTCACGTCGGCGCCGAGGTTGGTCATGCCCCAGGCGATGTCGGCGTTGTGGCCGATGACCACACCCGGCATGCCGGAGAAGGAGAACCCGGCCACGTCGTACTGGCAGGACGCCGAGGCGGTCCGGCAGTGCAGGCCCATCTGGTACCAGACCGAGGGCAGCTGCGGGGCCAGGTGCGGGTCGTTCGCGAGCAGCGGCTTTCCGGTGGTCGTGTACTTGCCCGCGACGACCCAGGAGTTCGATCCGATGCCGCTGCCGTTGGGGCCGAGCAGGGCGGGGATCTGGTCCAGGGTCGAGGCCAGCGAGGTGAGCTGGGTGCGCAGGCCCGCGCTGGCGCCCTGGACGGTGGTGTTGTCCACGGCGCTGGTGTTGTTGGCGGAGGCACCGGTTCCGGAGGGGGTGTTCGAGCCGGAGGTCCCGTTGGTGCCCGTGGTGCCCGTACCCGAGGTGCCGGTGCCGCTCGCCGAGTCGGTGCCCTTGCCGGACGTGGAGCCGGGGGCGCCCTGGGCGACGTACTTGCCGCCCTCGACCTTGCCTCCCTCGATGACCGGCTTGTTCCGGTCGAAGGGGTACGGCGGGTACAGCTCGTCGATCTGCGCCTGCGTGAGCTTGCCGGTCATCAGCGAGCGGTCGATCTCTTCCTGCATGTTGCCGCGCAGGTCCCAGGCCATCGCCTTGAGCCAGGCCACGGAGTCGACCGGGGTCCACTGCTCGGGCTTGTAGTCGTCGCTGAGCTTGAGGGCCGCGTGCTCGACGGACAGGTCCTTGCCGGACTTGCCCTTGAGGTACTCGTTGACCCCGTCGGCGTAGGCCTGGAGGTACTTCTTCGTCTCGGGTGAGAGCTTGGTGTCGTACTCGGTCTGCGCGACCTGGCGCCAGCCCAGCGTGCGCAGGAAGGCGTCGGTCTCGACCTGGCCGGCCCCGAACATCTCGGAGAGGCGGCCGGAGGTCATGTGACGGCGTACGTCCATCTCCCAGAACCGGTCCTGCGCGTGC
Source organism: Streptomyces sp. NBC_00536 (assembly GCF_036346295.1). NCBI lineage: Bacteria > Bacillati > Actinomycetota > Actinomycetes > Kitasatosporales > Streptomycetaceae > Streptomyces > Streptomyces sp. NBC_00536. The sequence continues at coordinate 3,454,557 of NZ_CP107819.1, forward strand.
ACGAAGCCCTGCGCCCGGAAGAGGTCCTGGTCGGTGTCGGCGTAGAGCTGTGGGATGCCCTTGGCATCGCGCTTCACCTCTACGGGGGCGGTGAGTCCGGCGAGCTTGAGGGTGCCGGTCGTCTGCGGATAGGAAGCGCGCAGGGTGTCCGCGCTCCAGTACGCCCCGTAGCCAAGGCCCGCGACGAGCGCCAGCACCAGCATGAGCACGATCAGACGGGCGCGTCGTCCCTTCTTCTTGACGGAAGGGGCGGATTCGTTGGCGGGCATCGCTGTCCTTCGCGGGGCAGGGTGGTCCTGGAGTGCTGGAGCAACCATAGGCGCAGGGCGCCCGGGAGTGATCCGCGAGGGGTCCCGGCAGCTGGCGGCGGGGACGATCACCGACTGCCAGGAGGGCTATCGCCGTTTGGCGGGAGCCGTTTCACAATGTGAGGAGACCGTCAAGGAATCGTCAAATATTAGGTAAGGTAACGAAGTACTTGCCGCCGGAGGAACGATCCGGCAGGCGCTCCGAGGGAAGGATCGCCCGCTGAATGTCCACCAGCTCAATGAGCTTCTGCTGGTCTGCTCGCTCGTGCTGCTCATCGCCGTCGCGGCGGTGCGCATCTCCTCGCGCAGCGGGCTCCCCAGTCTGCTCATTTACCTCGGCATAGGCATAGCGATAGGCCAGGACGGCATAGGCAACGTCGTCTTCGACAACGCCGAACTGACCCAGGTCATCGGCTACGCGGCCCTCGTGGTGATCCTCGCCGAGGGTGGTCTGGGCACGAAGTGGAAAGAGATCAAACCGGCCCTGCCCGCCGCGATCGTGCTCTCGCTCGTCGGAGTCGCGGTCAGCGTGGGCGTCACGGCCGCCGGGGCGCACTATCTGGTGGGGCTGGAGTGGCGCCAGGCGCTGCTGATCGGAGCGGTCGTCTCCTCGACGGACGCCGCCGCCGTCTTCTCCGTCCTGCGCAAGGTGCCGCTGCCCGCGCGGGTGACCGGCGTACTGGAAGCCGAGTCCGGCTTCAACGACGCTCCCGTGGTGATCCTCGTCGTGGCCTTCGCCGCGGCCGGTCCGGTGGACGACTGGTACGTCCTGGTCGGGAAAATAGCCCTGGAACTCGCCATCGGCGTCGCGATCGGCCTGACCGTGGGGTTCGTGGGCGCGTACGGCCTGCGGCACGTGGCACTGCCCGCCTCCGGCCTCTACCCGATCGCGGTCATGGCGATCGCCGTGACCGCCTACGCGGCGGGCGCGATGGCCCACGGCTCCGGCTTCCTCGCCGTCTACCTGGCGGCGATGGTGCTCGGGAACGCGAAGCTCCCCCACTGGCCCGCCACCCGCGGCTTCGCGGACGGGCTCGGCTGGATCGCCCAGATCGGCATGTTCGTCCTGCTCGGCCTGCTGGTCACCCCGCACGACCTGGTCCACGACTTCTGGCCCGCCGTGATCATCGGACTGGTGCTGACCATGGTGGCGCGGCCCCTGGAGGTCTTCCTCAGCCTGCTGCCCTTCCGGGTGCCCTGGCAGGAGCAGGCCCTGATGTCCTGGGCGGGCCTGCGCGGCGCCGTCCCCATCATCCTGGCGACCATCCCGATGGTGACCGGGATCGAGGGCAGCGACCGGGTCTTCAACATCGTCTTCGTGCTGGTCGTCGTCTACACCCTGGTCCAGGGGCCGACGCTGCCGTGGCTGGCGCGCAAGCTCAAGCTCGGCGACCAGGCACCGGGGGCGGCCGACCTCGGGATCGAATCGGCGCCGCTGGAGCGGCTGCGCGGCCACCTCCTGTCCTTCGGGATCCCCGAGGGCTCGCGGATGAGCGGGGTCGAGGTCAGCGAGCTGCGGCTGCCGGCCGGGGCCGCCGTGACGCTGGTGGTGCGGGACGCGAAGAGCTTCGTACCGCTTCCGGCGACCGTGCTGCGGCGCGGGGACGAGCTGCTGGTGGTGACGACCGATCCGGTACGGGACGCCACGGAGGCCCGGCTGCGGGCGGTGGCCCGGGGCGGCAAGCTGGCGGGCTGGCTGGGGACGGGCGGGGCGACGGCCGTCACGCACCGGGGACCCCGCGAGGGGTAGAAATAAGACAGGTTCGATGCCTGGTGGCTCGTTCTGCCCTGTTTTCATGGGTACCGGAAGACGAAGTTCCCGTTAATCGCAGGTGAAGTCATGCGATGTCGCCACAATCACAGGGCCTGGTGGGCCGAAACCCTGTAGCATGAAGGCACACCATATCGAACCAACTCTGTCTGACGCAGAGCTGGCGCGACCGCTCGGCGGCCGTGGCACCCTCCCGCAGTGGGCGCCCAGGTATCACTCGGTTCGGCGCAAGAGGACAGCTCTCGGGGCTCCCACATGTACGGGTGCGACTCGCTCACAAGGCGGTGCACCGTCCGCAGTCGGGGAGTTCTACCAGGCAGCGGAAAGGCAAGGCCGTGACATCCGCGGTCACGACCGACACGTCCCGCCCCGGCTACGGCCGGCTCCTGCGCACCCCCGGTGCCCTCAGCTTCCTGATCCCCGGCTTCGCCGCCCGGCAGCCCTTCGCGATGCTGACCATCGGCATCGTCCTGCTCGTCCAGCACACCACCGGCTCCTTCGGTGACGCGGGCATCGTCGCCACCGTCACCGGCATCTCGATGGCCCTGTTCGCCTCGCAGACCGGCAAGCTCGCCGACCGCCGCGGCCAGAGCGCCGTCCTGGTCCCCATCGTCATCGTGCACGCCGCGTCCGTCGTCGGGCTGACCCTGCTCGCCCTCGCGGGCGCTCCGCTGTGGGCGCTCGCGCTGGCCGCCGTCCCCGCCGGTGCCTCGGTGCCGCAGGTCGGACCGATGGTCCGGGCCCGCTGGGCCGCCAAGCTCGAAGGCTCGCCGCTGCTGTCGACGGCCGCCGCGTGGGAGTCCGTCACCGACGAGCTGACCTTCGTCGTCGGCCCGGTGCTCGCGACCTTCCTGTGCACCACGGTCCACCCCTCGGCCGGTCTGCTCACCGAGGCGGGCCTGACCCTCATCGGCGGCCTGCTGTTCGCCGCGCAGCGCGGCACCCAGCCGAAGCCGGTACCCCGCCTCGCGGGCGGCGAGAAGCACGCCTCGGCGCTGTCCTTCCCCGGTCTGCGCGTCCTGATCGTCGCCTTCGTCGGCATCGGCGCCGTCTTCGGCGGCATGCTGATCTCGCTCGCCGCGTTCTCCGAGGAGATCGGCAACCCGGGCGCGAACGGCCTGCTCTACGGCATCTTCGCGGGCGGCAACATGATCGCGGGCATCGCCTGCGGCACCATCGCCTGGAAGATCGGCCCGCGCCGCCGCCTGATCCTCGGCTACGTCGGCCTCACCGCCGCCGCGTCGGTGCTGTGGACCGTGAACTCCGTGTTCCTGCTCGGCGCGCTCGGCCTGGTCGTCGGCCTGTGCATCGCCCCGGCCCTGATCACCGGCTACACGATGATCGAGCAGCTGGTCCCGGCCGCCTCGCGGACCGAGGCCTTCACCGCGCTGACCGGTGCGGTCGCCTTCGGGCAGGCCGCCGCGGTCACCGTCGCGGGCCGGCTGACCGACGCCCACGGGGCCTCGTACGGCTTCCTGGTCCCGGCGGCCGCCACCGCGCTGGCGCTGCTCACCCTGCTGGCGCTGCGCTCCAAGCTGGCGCCGAAGGCTCCGAGCCGGGTCATCAGCTCGTCGCAGGAGCCCGCGCACTCGTCGCAGGAGCCGTCGACCCCGGCCGGGCGCCCGTCGAAGGGGGCCGCTCCGGCGGCTACCGTGCGGGCGAATGAGCGTGTCGTGGGTCACCGCGTACCGGTGACGGTGGACTGATCCGCCGGAATACGTCACCATGGAACGTCGTTAGCACTCATTGAGTGAGAGTGCCAGGAGGAAATTCGTGCCGACCTACCAGTACCAGTGCACCGAGTGCGGTGAGGGCCTTGAGGCCGTGCAGAAGTTCACCGATGACGCGCTGACCGTGTGCCCGAGCTGTGACGGACGCCTGAAGAAGGTGTTCTCCGCGGTCGGCATCGTCTTCAAGGGCTCCGGTTTCTACCGGAACGACAGCCGCGGCTCCTCGTCGAGCAGCTCGCCGGCGTCCAAGCCCGCGTCCACGACGACCGCGTCCGCCCCGGCGGCTTCGTCGTCGTCCTCGGCGTCGTCCTCCTCGTCCTCGTCCTCTTCGGCGTCCTCGTCGTCGAGCGGTTCGTCGAGCAGCAGCGGCAGCACCTCGGCCGCCTGACGCTCCGCGTTCCGTCCGCTCTGCCCGTTCTGCCCGTTTCTTGCTTCGCGAAAGGCCCCGCACCGGTCACACCGGCGGCGGGGCCTTTGGCATGATCGTGACCGCTCGGCCGGCGCCGGGAGGCCCCGGTTAGGGTGGGGGCCATGGCGAACGCAGAGATCGGTGTCATTGGCGGCTCGGGCTTCTACTCCTTCCTGGAGGACGTCTCCGAGATCGAGGTGGACACCCCGTACGGCAAGCCCAGCGACTCCCTCTTCCTCGGTGAGCTGGCCGGGCGCCAGGTCGCGTTCCTGCCCCGCCACGGCCGTGGCCACAAGGTCCCGCCGAACAAGATCAACTACCGCGCCAACCTCTGGGCCCTGCGCTCGGTGGGCGTCCGCCAGGTGTTCGGCCCCTGCGCGGTGGGCGGCCTGCGCCCCGAGTACGGACCGGGCACCCTGCTCGTCCCCGACCAGCTGGTCGACCGTACGAAGTCCCGCGCCCAGACCTACTTCGACGGCGAGCCCCTCCCGGACGGCACGGTCCCGAACGTCGTCCACACCACCTTCGCCGACCCCTACTGCCCGGTGGGCCGCGCGGCCGCCCTGGCCGCGGCGCGCGGCCGGGACTGGGAACCGGTGGACGGCGGCACCATGGTCGTCATCGAGGGCCCCCGCTTCTCGACCCGCGCCGAATCCCGCTGGCACGCGGCGGCGGGCTGGTCCGTGGTCGGCATGACGGGCCACCCCGAGGCCGTCCTCGCCCGCGAGCTGGGCCTCTGCTACTCCTCGATCGCCCTGGTCACGGACCTGGACGCGGGCGCGGAGACGGGCGAGGGGGTCTCCCACACCGAGGTCCTGCGCGTCTTCGGCGAGAACGTCGGCCGCCTGCGCGAGGTCCTCTTCGACGCGGTCGCCGCCCTTCCGGCGACGGAATCGCGCGACTGCCTGTGCACGCACGCGCACGACGGCTGGGACCTGGGGATCGAACTGCCGTAACGCGGCGTGGCGGCGGCTCGGCACCGGGGCTCCCTGGTGTCAGCCGGCCCGCAGGGTCTCGGTGAGGCGGACCGCGAATTCCTTCGGGTACGCGAGGAATCCGCCGTGATCGCCCGGGAATTCGGTCGCGGCGGAGCCCAGGCGGGTGGCCAGGGCGAGCGCCGTCCGGTGCGCCAGCTGCCCCCGGGAGTCCGCGCCGACGCCGACGACGAGGCGGCTGGAATCCGCGGCCAGGGCGGCGACGTCGGGCCGGTAGGCGATGGTGCCGCGCAGCTCGTGGTCGAAGAACCGGGCGCTGTTGGCCAGGTCCTGGGCGGACGGCCCGACGGGCGCGGCCGCGGGGTCCCGCGAGGGCTGTACGCCGCCCGGGGCCACGGGTTCGTCGATACCCGCCATGGCGAGGAACCTGCCGAAGGCCGCCCCCGCGCCCTCGCGGTGGAAGACGCCGATGACCTCCTCGGCCTCGGCACGCAGCTCGGCGGCATCGGGGAGCAGCTCCACCAGTGGGGGCTCGTGCGCGACGAGGGTCCGCACCCGCCCCGGGTGGCGGGCGATGAGCGCGAGGCCGGTGATGGCGCCGCCGCTGCTGCCGAACACGTCGGCGCTGTCGGCACCCAGCGCGTCCAGGACGACGGCGACGTCATCGGCGCGCAGGTCCGGGGTGGAGTCCTGGAGCGGGTCGTCGAGGACGCTGCCTGAGATGCCGCGCGGGTCGAGGGTGACGACGGTGTGGTCGACGGCGAGTACGTCGGCGACCGCACCGAAGGCCGCGGCGTCCATCGGCGCCCCCAGGAGCAGGAGCAGCGGTCCGGCGCCGCGCACCTCGTAGTGCAGGCGTACGCCGGGCACCTGGAGGGTGTGGGGCCGGGGGGTGTGGTCGTCGGTGCGGGTCATGGCGGGCTCCTTCGCTGGGCGGGCGGCCACGGGGCCACTGTGGCGCATGGGCACAGGTAAGACCGTGGGGTACGCAAAAACTCATCGGTCGACTCGGTCGACGGCGAAATGGCGGCCCTGGTCGGCTCGATCGCTCGTGTGGGTGACGGGGTTGTCCACAACCTGGGGACCGTCCACAGGCCGGAGCGGGATCCGGGAGGGCGGGGGATCGTGAGGGAAGTCCGGGCAAGGCGCCCGGGGTTCACCTGACGAAGGGTGTGGTGGGCATGTCCGGTTCCTCTTCTTCCTCCTCTGCTCGTTCTTCTTCCGGCCGGCCTCCCGGCCGGTTTCCCGGTCGGGTTTCCAGCCGGTCTGCCGGCCGACCTCCCGGTCTCTCCTCCAGCCGGTCTGCCGATGCCGCTTCCGGTAGCCCATCCGCTTCCGGCTCCTCCCCCGGCTCCGCCGCCCGGGCCGCTGTCGCCTGCGGGCGCGCGCACACCGTTCCGGATTTCGCCCCGCTCCGGGTGGGCCGGAGCGGGGACCGGCTGCGCAGGGCGGTGCGGCGCAGGCGGCGGGTGGTGGGCGTGGGGCTGGCGGTGGCGGCGGCCGCGCTGGCCGCTGCCGCCGGGACCGAGGCACAGGCTTCGCGGGGCGCGCCGCCCCCGCCGCCCCCGGTGAGGGTGGCTGCCGGGCAGCCCCGGCCCGCCCCGCTGGTGTCGGCGCCCGTGCGGATCGCGGACGCGGCGACGGTGCGGCTGCTGCGGGTCGGGGACCGGGTGGACGTGGTGGCGGCGGAGCGGGACGGTCCGCCGCGGGTGCTGGCGGAGACGGCCCGGGTCGCCGAAGTACCGGCTCCCGACAAGGGGGTTGGGGACGGCGGGGCCCTGGTGGTCCTGTCCGTGCCCCGGGACACCGCACGGGCTCTCGTGGGGGCGGGCACCGTGACACGCCTGGCGGTGACGTTGTGCTGACTCGCACGCCGACTCGCACGCACGCGCGGTCAAGTCACCTGAAGGTGTGCGCCGATTGGACACGCCGGGCCCGGACTGCCGTAGCTTTCGGAACCGTTGACTCCGAGTGCAGTACGAGCGAAATGAGATGCAGTGGTGAGCGAGAAGAAGACCGGCCTCCTGGCAGGCTTCAAGGCCTTCCTGATGCGCGGCAACGTGGTCGACCTCGCGGTGGCCGTGGTCATCGGCGCGGCGTTCACGAACATCGTGAACTCGGTGGTCAAGGGGATCATCAGCCCACTGGTCGGCGCGATCGGCACCAAGGACCTGGACAAGTACTCGTCCTGCCTGAAGAGCCCCTGCGAGACGAACGCCACGGGCGAGGTCGTGTCCGGCATCCCGATCATGTGGGGCTCGGTGCTGAACGCGACGCTGAGCTTCGTGATCACCGCCGCCGTCGTCTACTTCCTGATGGTGCTGCCGATGGCGAAGTACCTCGCCAAGCAGGAGCAGCGGCGCAAGGCGAAGGAAGGCGTCCAGGAGACCATGGAGATCACCGAGCTGGTGGTCCTCAAGGAGATCCGCGACGCCCTCGTCGCCCAGCGCAACGCGGGCCCGGGCGGCCCGGGGGGCGCCTCGGCCTGACTCAGATGTGGTGCGGCGGCTTCTCGTCGAGGAAGCGGGCCAGATCGGCCGCGCTGTCCGCGGCGGGCGGCCGTTCGCCCCAGCCCCGGTCCGTGTCGTCCGAGGACTGCCGGTCCAGCGGGTCGTCGAAGTCCAGCTTCGGCCTGGGCCGGGTCCCGGCGGGCTGGGACGACTGCGGGCCGGAGGCGGGGGCGGTGCTCATGCCTCAAGGGTACGGCCGCCCCCGCGGCGGGTCAGCTGGGAGCCTCGGCGCCCTTGCGGGCGTAGAACCACCAGCAGACGGCCAGGCAGGTCGCATAGAACCCGATGAAGATCCACAGGGCGGTCGTCACCTGGAGGTTCGCGAACATCGCCGGGATGAAGAAGAAGCCGTAGGCGGCGATCGCGGAGGAGAAGCCGGTGACGGCACCCGCCTCCATCTCGGACTGCTTGAGGGCGGCGGCCTGCGCCTCGGGGCCCTGCCCCGCGGCCTGCTTCGCGTGCTGGTCCCGGAAGATCACCGGGATCTGCCGGAAGGTCGAGCCGTTGCCCAGGCCGGAGAAGAAGAAGGCCACCAGGAAGCCGATGAAGAAGGTCCAGAAGCTCCCCTGGTCGCCGCCGGACGGCAGCGCGAAGATCACCACGACCAGCGCGGCCGCCATGCCGACGAAGGAGAGCATGGTGACCCTGGCGCCGCCCATCTTGTCGGAGAGCCAGCCGCCGGCCCACCGCATGATCGCGCCGACGAAGGGGCCGATCCAGGCATAGGTGGTGGCCTGGTAGCCCTGGGTCTCGAAGTTGTTCTTGATGAGCAGCGGCAGGCCCGCGGCGAATCCGATGAAGGATCCGAAGGTGCCGACGTAGAGCCAGGTCATCAGCCAGTTGTGCTTGCGCTTGAAGATGATCTTCTGCTGGCTGAACGGGGCGGCGGCCACCTTGAGGTCGTTCATCAGGAACCACGCGAGCAGCGCCATGATGACCAGCAGCGGCACCCAGAGGAACGCGCCGTTCTGGAGCCAGATGTCGGTGTTCTTCTTGGCGTCGTGCTGCGGGCCGCCCGCGGGCGCGCCGAGGACGGCCGCGGTGACCACCAGCGGCGCGACCAGCTGGACCACGCTGACGCCGAGATTGCCCAGGCCGCCGTTGAGGCCGTTGGCGCTGCCCTTCTCCCGTTTGGGGAAGAAGAAGCCGATGTTGGCCATCGAGGACGCGAAGTTGGCGCCGCCGATGCCGCAGACGGCCGCGATCAGGGCCAGCTCCCAGTACGGCGTGCCGGTGTCCTGGAGCGCGAAGCCCAGCCAGAGCATCGGGCCCACGAGCACCAGCGTGCTGAGCGCGGTGAACTTCCGTTCGCCGAAGATCGGCCCGATGAAGGTGTACAGGATCCGGAAGGTGCCGCCGGTGATGCCGGGGATCGCGGTCAGCCAGAACAGCTGCGACTTGGAGAAGCCGAAGCCGACGTCGTTCAGCTTGACGACGGTGACCGACCAGACCTGCCAGACCACGAAGCCGAGCATCAGCGCGGGGACCGAGATCCACAGGTTGCGCTGGGCCACCTTGCGGCCGGTGGACTGCCAGAAACCGTCGTCCTCGGGACGCCAGTCCCCGATCGTGGAACCGGGCTTGTAGGTCTCGGCCCGGTGCGAACGGGGCGCCTGCGAGACGGGGGTGGGTATGGACATGGTCATCGGTCCTTCGGGTCGAGGATCCACAGACCCAGCACGACCAGGAAGGACAGGAACAGGAATCCCGCCCCCCACCAGGCCGTGTGGGTGTTTCCCTTCATCCATTCGTTGACGGTCACGGTCAGCGCCCAGAGCTGGCCGATCACCACGGTGAGGGCCAGTGCGAGACGGGCGTTGAGCTTCGAGGAGCGCTCCGGTTCCTGCTCGGTACCGGCTCCCGGGCCGGGGCCCGTGTGCCGGATCCGGGGGTCGCCGTAGCCGCTGGTGGCGCGGATCTGGGGGTAGCGCTCCCGGACCGGCCGGTTCAGCCGGGGCTGGGCGCTGCCCGGCCGGTACGCGGGCCGGGGAGGCAGCTGGGGCTCGCTCATGTCCGCCTGCTCTCGGTGGCGCGGGCCGCGCCCGGGCAGCCCAGGCGGGCGGCCATCTCGGGTCGGGCGTCGCCGAACTGCCGGCACAGGGCTTCCTTGGCCGGCTCCCCGGACCGGGCGGTGGCCACGGCCCAGACGCTTCCGTCGACCTCCTCGGTCAGGAAGACCTTGGGGAGCGGGCGGGGCGGCGGGCCCGCGGTGACCTCACCGGTGCGGGCGTCGAAGACGCCTTCGTGGCAGGGGCAGTACAGCTCCCCGTCGGCGCCGCGGTCCCCGCGCCACAGCACCGCGCAGGCCAGGTGGGTGCAGACGGCGGAGTAGCCGACGAGGCTGCCGTCCTTGAGGCGTACGGCGACCGCCCGGTCCTCGTCGCCGGGGAACCGGAAGGCGACGGACTCCCCCGGCGGGAGCAGGTCGGCGACCTTCTTGGCCGTGGGCAGCTTCTCGGCGTCGCCGTGCCGGTGCAGGATGCCCGCGGCCACGCCCACCCCGCCGATGGCCAGTCCGCCGGAGACGGTGGCGACGATCCGCAGGTAGTCGCGCCGGGTCGTCAGGGAGTCGGCGCTGATCCGGTCACGGAGCTGCTCGGCGGCGGCGTCCACCCCCGTATCGGAAGCGGAGCCGGGGCCGGGGCCCGGTTCGCCACCGGGGGCCGGAGCGGGCTGTTCGGTGACGCTCATCGGACATCCACTCCGTTGATCTCGACCACGGGGAGCCCGCCCGGGACGGGCCACTGCACCTTGTCGGCGGGGACGACCATCGCCACGCCGGTCTGGACGACCACGTCGCCGAAGACGAAGGAGTCGGCGACCTGGACGCCGGGACGCTCGGCCTGGAGTTCCTCCAAGGTGCCGTAGAACAGGGCACCGGTCGGGCAGACCGTGGCGCACATGGGGGCAAGGCCGTAGGCGGTGCGGTCGTAGCAGAGGTTGCACTTCATCTGCAGCTTCGCCTGGAGGTCGATCTTCGGGACGCCGAAGGGGCAGGCGTTGACGCAGTTGCTGCAGCCGATGCAGCGGGTGGTGTCGGCCTGCTGCACCACGCCGTCGGCGGTCACCAGGATCGCGTCGGCGGGACAGACCTCGGCGCAGGGCGCGACCGGGTCCTCACAGTGCATGCACACCGTGGGAAGGGAGGCGACGGACATGCCGGGGTCGGTGTAGTCCAGGTGGATCATCGATTTGCCGCGGTGCGAATCGCACTCGCGGCAGGCGGAGACACAGGCCTGGCAGCCGATGCAGCGCCCCGGGTCGATGAAGATCGTTCTGCCCATCATGGCGCGATCAGTTCCTCTCCGCCGTGCCGCGGCCCTGGGGGGCCGTGGGGGGCAGGGGGTCGGTACGGGACACCTGGGTCTCCGGGTAGGCCTCGTGACCGGGGGCCGTGGGCGGGGCGGGCACCTCGTCGACCCGCTCGGCGGACTCGATCCGGGCGGCGCAGACCTTGTACTCGGGGATCTTGGAGCGGGGGTCGAGGGCGTCGATGGTCAGGGCGTTCGCGGCCGTCGGGACGGGCCAGTGGTAGGGGATGAAGACGGTGTCCGGGCGGATCGCCTCGGTGACCAGGGCCGGGAAGACCTCGCTGCCCCGGCGGGTGATCACCCGGACCGGATCGCCGTTGCGGAAGCCGTGCGAGGGGTGGACCTCCACCCACGGGCGCGGGGTCTGCTCGACCAGGGCACCCAGGCGGCGGGTCTGGTTGCCGGAGAGGAAGTGCGCGACGGTGCGGCCGGTGGTGAGGGAGAGGGGGTACTCCTCGGTGTAGGCGTCCATTGGCGGATGCCATTCCACGACCTGCATGTGGACCTTCCCGTCGGGATGGAAGGTCGTGCCGCCCTCGAACAGCCGGGGGGTGCCCGGGTGGTCGGTGGAGGGGCAGGGCCAGGCGATCCCGCCGGTCTCCTCCAGCCGCTCGTAGGTGATCCCGTAGTAGTCGTTGACCGTGCCCGCGGAGGCGGTGCGCAGTTCCTCGAACACCTCGCGGGAGCCGGGGAAGTCGAACTTGTCGCCGACGCCGAGGCGGCGGGCCAGTTCGCACATCACCCAGGTGTCGGTGCGGACCCCGGCGGGCGGTTCCTGCGCCTTGTTGTGCTTGACGACGCGGGCCTCGGTGTTGGCCATGACGCCCTCGTCCTCGGCCCAGACGGTGACCGGGAAGACCACGTGCGCGTTGGCGGCGGTCTCGGAGAGGAAGAAGTCGAACTGTGCGTGGAATTCGAGGGTGTCGTAGCCCTCCTTGACCGTCCCGTAGTTGGGGAGGGAGACGAAGGGGTTGTTGCAGATGCCGATCAGCCCGCGGATCTCGCGCCGCTGCATCTGCCAGACCATCTCCATCATGGAGGTGCCGGCGAGCGGGAGTTCGGATTCCTCGATGCCCCAGATCGCGCAGATCTGGCGGCGGTGCTCCTCGTTCATGATCGAGCGGCCGCCGGGGAGGAGGTCGGACTTCTGGCCGTGTTCGCGGCCGCCCTGACCGTTGCCCTGGCCCGTGATGGTGCCGTATCCGGCGCCCGGTTTGCCGAGGTTCCCGGTGGCCGTGCAGAGGTTGATGATCGACAGGCAGTTCTCGACGCCCTGGGAGTGGTGCTCCACGCCGCGCGCGTGCATGGCCATCGCGTTCCCGGCGCCCGCGAACATCCGGGCCACCTGGACGATCTGGGAGGCGGGGATCCCGCAGATCTCGGCGGCGCGCGCGGGCGGGTACTGGGCGACGGTCGCCTTGACCTCCGCCCAGCCGGTGGTGTGGTCGGCGAGGAAGGCCTCGTCGGTCAGGCCCTCCTCGATCACCACGCCCAGGACGGCGTTGAAGAAGGCCGAGTCGGTGCCGGGCTTGAGGGCGACGTGCACGTCCGCGGTGCGCGCGACCGCCGTCTCGCGCGGGTCGACCACGATGAGGGAGGCCCCCCGGTCGCGGGCTCCCCACACGTACTGGGTCATCACGGGGAAGCACTCCCCCACGTTCGACCCGGCGATCAGCAGGCAGTCGGTGAGGAGGATGTCGGAGAAGGGGTTGCCCGCCCGGTCGATGCCGAAGGCGAGCTTGTTGGCCCCGGCCGCGCTGACCATGCACAGCCGGCCGTTGTAGTCGACGTGCCGGGTCTTCAGCGCGACCCGGGCGAACTTGCCGACCAGGTAGGTCTTCTCGGAGTACAGGCTGGCGCCGCCGAGCAGGCCGAAGGCGTCGTTGCCGTGGGCGCCCTGGATGCGCCGGACCTCGGCGACGGTGTGGTCCAGCGCCTCGTCCCAGGACACCTCCTTGAAGGGTTCGTCCCGGGAGCGGCGCATGAGCGGGGAGGTCAGCCGGTCGGGGTGGTTGACCTGCTGGTAGGCGTTGATGCCCTTGGGGCACAGGCGCATCCGGTTGATGTCGTGGTTGCGCGGCTCGACGCCGAAGACCTTGCCGCCCTTGTCGACGCGCAGGTACATCCCGCACTGCACGCCGCAGAAGCAGCAGTGGGTGGGGACGAGGGTCTCGCCGTTCTGGTCGGCGTGCCACTGGTCGGCGGGGATCCCGCCCGCGTCCCGGAAGTTGCGGGTTCCGGGCGGGGCGAGCGAAGGGTCGAGCGGGATGCGCTGCGTGCTCATTTGAAGCCCTTCTTGACGTGGTTGAGGTAGGCACCGCCGCGCAGCACCCGCTTGCAGCGGGGGCAGTATTCGGCCCAGGCGTCGAAGTCGAGCTTCAGGTCCTTCATCGTGCCGCGCAGGTTCTCGACGTACGGGGCGGTGTCCACGGGCTCTCCGCACCGCTTGCAGGCGAAGATCTCTTCGTCCTGGCGGGCGGTGTACTTGAAGAGCTGCATCCCGACGGCCGCGGGCCGCTGCACGATGTGGAAGAACTTCCCGAACGGGATGTAGATGAGGGTGAAGACCACCGAGACCATGTGCAGGATGGCCAGGAACTCGTAGCCGCCGCCGTGCAGGAAGATCGAGGAGAAGGTGAGCAGCAGCCCGGTCACCGAGATGACGATCAGCATGATCAGCGGGAGCAGGTCGTAGGCGAAGCGCTGCCCGGTGATGGCGCCGCGGTCCTTCATCCGCCGCCACAGGAAGTACGAGGCGCCGGGGATGACGAGGACGGCGGCGATGTCCAGGCCGTGGAACATCAGCCAGCCCAGGACGTTCAGCGCGTCGAAGCCGAGCACCTTGAAGCCCCAGATCCGCATCTCGTAGCCGGGGCCGGATCCGGTGCCGGAGGTGAAGGTGAACCAGCCCCAGGTCAGCGGGAAGGTGATCAGCGCGGCGAGGATGCAGCCCCAGAAGATCATCTGGTGGGCGGCCCAGCGGGCGTGCGAGCGGGCACCGAGGAACTTCTGGAAGCCTAGGTAGGTGGCGGTCATCTTCGGCAGGGCGGTGGGGGCCTTGCGGAAGTTCGCGGCCGAGAAGAGGCTGCCGAAGCCCTTCTTGAAGAGGCGGCGCGCGCCGGGGGCCGAGACCCAGACCGTGTAGCGGTAGGCCACGCCGAAGGCCAGGAAGACGGTGGCCACGGCGTACGGGAGCAGCGCGGAGTCGAAGTCGCGCAACAGTCTGCTGCCGAGCACGATCGCGGCGATCAGGAGCAGGGAGACCACCGCGCCCGTCAGGGTGGCCCGCGCGGTCACGGACCGCCCGGCCACGGGCCGCGCCCCCGGCCGCGGCTGCGGCGGGGGCGCCTCATCGGGTGGTGGCGCTGCGGCGAGTACTTCTGAGGGCTCGGGCACAGGACCACGCTAGGCCGTATGTACCGATTCAGCCCGCTATCGCCGCTCTTGTGTTGGGCCATTCGAGGAATGGGTCATTCGAGGAAACTGTCATCGCCCTGCCCTGGGGGGGGAGGGCGGATCAGACCGCCAGCAGCCCCCGTGCCGCGAAGATCTCCTTGGCGCGCGCGACCTGCCCGGCGGTGGGCGACGGCGTGTCGTGCAGCGAGAAGTTCATGTCCAGCGCCTCCCACTTGCTCTCGCCGAGCTTGTGGAAGGGCAGCACGTCGACCCGCGAGACGTTGCCGAGGCCCGCGGCGAAGGCCGCGACGCCCTCGATGTTCTCCCGCGCGTCGGTCAGCCCCGGCACCAGCACGAACCGCAGGAGCACCTCGTTGCCGAGGTCGGCGAGGCGGCGGGCGAAGTCGAGGGTGGGCTCCAGCGGGCGGCCGGTCACCTTCGTGTAGGTCTCCCGGTCCCAGGACTTGATGTCCAGCAGCACCAGGTCCACGTCGCGCAGCAGCGCGTCGGTGGCGCGGGCACCCAGGAACCCGGAGGTGTCCAGGGCGGTGTGCAGCCCGAGGTCGTGCTTCATCCGGTGCAGCAGCTCGCCCGCGAAGACCGGCTGGAGCAGCGGCTCGCCGCCGGAGATGGTGGCGCCGCCGCCGGAGGCGGTGATGAAGCGGGTGTACTTGCGCGCCTCGGCGATCACGTCGTCGGCCGAGGTCCGCTTGCCGCTGCGCATCCGCATGGTGTCGGGGTTGTGGCAGTAGAGGCAGGCCAGCGGGCAGCCCGCGAGGAAGGTGACGAACCGGGTGCCGGGACCGTCCACGCCCGTCGACAGGTCCCAGGAGTGGACGGAACCCTCGCTCGGCCGCTGGGTCGCGGCGGCGGCGGGCGTCTGCCCCGCACTGACGGGCACGGCGTTGGCGGCGCCGACGGGGATGTTCGTACCGAGCAGGACGGTCATGGCAGGTGCTCCAGATTCGAGGGGCTGATCTGGTGTGGGGCGGTCGCCGGGCGTCCGGCCGGATCCCGTGGGAGACCCGGCCGGACGGGCGGACCCTAAAGGGAGCCGTGGAACGTGCGGTTCAGCACGTCCAGCTGCTGGGCGCGGGTCAGCCGGACGAAGTTCACCGCGTACCCGCTGACGCGGATGGTCAGCTGCGGGTAGTTCTCCGGGTGCTCCATGGCGTCCATGAGCGTGTCGCGGTTGAGCACGTTCACGTTCATGTGGAAGCCGTCGCTGGCCATGTAGCCGTCGAGCACGCCCGCCAGGTTCTTGATCCGCTCCTCGGGGGTGCGGCCCAGGCCGTCGGGGGTGACCGTGTTGGTCAGCGAGATGCCGTCCTCGGCATCCTCGTACGGCAGCTTCGCGACCGACAGCGCGGAGGTGACGTAGCCGTGGGTGTCACGGCCGTTCATCGGGTTGGCACCCGGGGAGAACGGCTCGCCCGCGCGGCGTCCGTCCGGCGTGTTGCCGGTCTTCTTGCCGTAGACGACGTTCGAGGTGATGGTCAGCACCGACTGGGTGTGCTCGGCGTCGCGGTAGGTCGCGTGCCCCCGCACCTTCTTCATGAACTCCTCGACCAGCCACACCGCGATGTCGTCGACCCGGTCGTCGTTGTTGCCGAAGGCCGGGTACTCGCCCTCGATGGTGTAATCGGTGGCCAGACCCGTCTCGTCGCGCACCGGCGTGACCTTGGCGTACTTGATGGCGGCCAGCGAGTCGGCGGCGACCGAGAGCCCGGCGATGCCGCAGGCCATCGTGCGGCGCACGTCGCGGTCGTGGAGCGCCATCTCGATGCGCTCATAGGCGTACTTGTCGTGCATGTAGTGGATGACGTTCAGGGCGTGGACGTAGGTGTCGGCGAGCCATTCCATCTGCTCGTCGAACTTGGCCATGACCTGGTCGTAGTCGAGCACGTCGGAGGTGAGCGCGCCGGTCGAGGGGCCGACCTGGGCGCCGGACTTCTCGTCCCGGCCACCGTTGATCGCGTAGAGCAGCGTCTTGGCGAGGTTCACCCGGGCGCCGAAGAACTGCATCTGCTTGCCGACGGGCATCGCCGAGACGCAGCACGCGATGGCGGTGTCGTCGCCGAAGCGCGGACGCATCAGCTCGTCCGACTCGTACTGGACCGACGAGGTGTCGATCGAGACGCGGGCGCAGAACTCCTTGAAGCCCTGCGGCAGCCGCGGCGACCAGAAGACCGTCATGTTCGGCTCGGGCGCCGGACCGAGGTTGTACAGGGTCTGGAGGTAGCGGAAGGAGGACTTGGTGACCAGCGGACGGCCGTCCTCACCCATGCCCGCGATCGACTCGGTGACCCAGGTGGGGTCTCCGGAGAACAGCTCGTCGTAGTCCGGGGTGCGCAGGAAGCGCACGATGCGGAGCTTGATGATGAAGTCGTCGACCAGTTCCTGCGCCTGCTCCTCCGTCAGGAGGCCGGCCTCGATGTCGCGCTGCAGGAAGACGTCGATGAAGGTGGAGGTGCGGCCGAGCGACATGGCCGCGCCGTTCTGCTCCTTCACGGCGGCGAGGTAGGCGAAGTACAGCCACTGGATCGCCTCGCGGCCGGTGGTCGCCGGGCCGGAGATGTCGTGACCGTAGGAGGCGGCCATCGCCTTCAGTTCGGCGAGCGCGCGGATCTGCTCGGAGAGTTCCTCGCGGAGGCGGATCGTTTCCTCCAGCGAGCGGTTGCCCGCGGGGAGGGCATTGAGCTCCTCCTTCTCCTCCTTCTTCACCACGATGAGGCGGTCGACGCCGTAGAGGGCCACGCGGCGGTAGTCGCCGATGATGCGGCCGCGGCCGTAGGCGTCGGGCAGTCCGGTGACGATGCCCGCCTTGCGGGCGGCGCGGATCTCGGGGGTGTAGGCGTCGAAGACACCGGCGTTGTGGGTCTTGCGGTATTCGGTGAAGACCTTCTCCAGGTCCTCGGACACCGGGTAGCCGTAGGTCTCCAGGGCGCCGGCGACCATGCGCCAGCCGCCGTACGGCATGATCGCGCGCTTGAGCGGGGCGTCCGTCTGGAGGCCGACGATCAGGTCCTTGTCGCGGTCGATGTAGCCGGGGGCGTGCGCGGTGATCGTCGAGGGGATGTCGTGGGCGACGTCGTAGACGCCCTTCTCGCGCTCCTCCGGGAACTTGTCCGTGATCGCCTTCCACACGGCGGTGGTGCGCTCGGTCGGGCCGGCGAGGAAGGAATCGTCACCCTCGTACGGCGTGTAGTTCTGCTGGATGAAGTCGCGGACGTCGATGGCGTCGCGCCACAGGCCGCCCTTGAAGCCGTTCCAGGCTTCGCCGTTCTTCGTGGTTTCCGCAGGGGTGGCAGTCATTTCGCCCGCACCTTCCGAGTCGCCTCATTACTTGTATCCATTGCACGCCTTTTGATCGATCATTTGGCGCCGCGATGGTCCTGAGCTGGGGCCCGAAAGTCCCCTCATCCCCGGCTCCCAGGGTCCCGCATCCCGGCTGACCTGGCATTTTGAGCAGGCCAAAGGTCCGTCGTGCGCTTGTGAAAGCTTTCACAAGAT
Source organism: Streptomyces sp. NBC_00536 (assembly GCF_036346295.1). NCBI lineage: Bacteria > Bacillati > Actinomycetota > Actinomycetes > Kitasatosporales > Streptomycetaceae > Streptomyces > Streptomyces sp. NBC_00536. The sequence continues at coordinate 3,472,440 of NZ_CP107819.1, forward strand.
TCTCGGAACCAGCGCCCGGGGCAACCCAGCCCCGCCGGCGCTTGAGGCGCGGGGTCTGGGGCGGAGCCCCAGGAACCCCGGGCAACCGGGAGCCGCCGGCTAGCTGGGCGCCTCCGCGCCCTTGCGGGCGTAGAAGTACCAGGCGACGACCACACAGCTGGCGTAGAAGGCCACGAAGCCCCACATCGCGCTGGTGACGGCGAAGTTCGCGAACATCGCCGGGATGAAGAAGAAGCCGTAGGCGGCGATCGCGGCGGTGAAACCGGTGACCGCGCCCGACTCGATCTCGGCCTGCTTGAGCGCGGCCGCGTACTGCGGGGTGCCCTCGGTGAGGCCCTTCAGGTGCTGGCCGCGGAAGATGACCGGGATCTGGCGGAAGGTCGAGCCGTTGCCGATGCCGGAGAAGAAGAACGCCGACAGGAAGCAGAAGAAGAAGCCGTAGAAGGAACCGGAGTCGGAACCCGCCGGGAGGAAGGTGATCACGCCGATGATCGAGGCCGCCATGCCCACGAAGGACAGGATCGTGACCCGCGCACCGCCCAGCTTGTCGGCGATCCAGCCGCCCGCCCACCGGGCCAGGGCGCCCAGGGCCGGGCCCATCCAGGCGTAGGTGGCGACCGAGTACGCCGGGAACGTGGTCTTGATCAGCAGCGGCAGGGCCGCCGCGAAGCCGATGAAGGAGCCGAAGGTGCCGACGTAGAGCCAGGTCATCACCCAGTTGTGCTTGCGCTTGAAGATGACCTTCTGCTGGCTGAAGGGGGTGGAGGCGACCTTCAGGTCGTTCTGGCCGAACCAGGCCACCACGGCCAGGACCACCAGGACGGGCACCCACACGAAGGCGGCGTTCTGGAGGTAGATCTCCGTCCCGTCGGCCTTCTTCTGGCCGGCGCCGATCGCCAGTACCGAGGAGGTGATGAGGATCGGGGTCAGCAGCTGCACCACGGACACGCCCAGGTTGCCCAGGCCGCCGTTGATGCCGGTCGCGTTGCCCTTCTCCTGCTTCGGGTAGAAGAAGCCGATGTTGGCCAGCGAGGAGGAGAAGTTGGCGCCGCCGATGCCGCAGAGGGCGGCGATCGCGACCATCGTGGTGTAGGAGGTCGCCGGGTCCTGGACCGCGAAGCCCAGCCAGATCAGCGGCACGATGAGGACGATGGTGGAGAGCGCCGTGAAGCGGCGCTGGCCGATCATCGGGCCGAGGAAGGTGTAGAAGATGCGGGCGGTACCGCCCGTGATGCCCGGGACCGCCGTCAGCCAGAACAGCTGCGACTGGCTGAAGCCGAAGCCGACGTCCTTGAGGTTGGTGGCCGTGATGCTCCACACCTGCCAGACGACGAAGGCGACCAGCAGCGCCGGAACCGCGATCCACAGGTTGCGGGTGGCGACCTTCTTGCCCGTGGACCGCCAGAAGGAGGGATCCTCCGGGGTCCATTCGGTGATGGTGCGGCCGGGCCGGTACTGCGCCGGGTCGGGCGCGAGCGCGCGGCCGGTCGCCGAGGGCGCATCCTGGGTGGCGGAACTCATGGCGTGTCCTGAACGTTGAGAACTGGTACTGAGGGTCCTGACGTATCCAGGGTCCGCCCGCGACCCTGCCCCGCGTCAGGGGAGAACGTCGTGTGGGCGACAGGACAAGGTCCCATCGCCCACAGTGCGTTGGTCGTGCTCCCGCGGTGCCTTGCGGCCGGTGAGGGGCTACGGCCGCGTCCGCAGGACCGGCAGGGCCACCTCCGGGTCGTCGAGGCAGATCCCGGTCCGCAGGTCGAAGACCTGCTTGTGCATCGGCGAGGTCACCACCGGGACGCCGTCCCGGGTGCCCATGATGCCGTTGGCGATCACGTCGGCGCCGGAGAAGGGGTCGCGGTCGCCGACCGCGTACACCGTGCCCGCGCGGTCCTTGAAGACGGCCGCCCGGCTGCCGTCGGGCAGCACCACCGCGCGCCCGCGGCCCGGCTCCAGGGCCCCGGCCCCGGCCCCACCGAAGTCCACGCCGCCGGACCCCACGGCACCCGCGCCCGCCGCGCCGAAGCGTTCCAGGGCCGCCGGGTCCTCCAGCACCGCCTGCCACTCGTCCTGGTAGGCGGACACGTGCCGCTCCATCTGCGCCTCCAGCTCCGCGCAGATCCCCAGCTCGTCCTCGATCAGCACCGCCTTGAGGTGCTCCAGGCCCGCCCCGCTGCCGCCGAGCCGCTCGACCCAGGCCGCCGTGCGCTCCAGGCGCTCGCCGGTGCGGACGTAGTACATGAGGAACCGGTCGATCAGGGCGAAGAGTTCACCGGTCGCCAGGTCCGCGGCCAGCAGGCCGGCGTGGCGCGGGACGGCGCCGCCGTTGCCGCCGACGTACAGGTTCCATCCCTTGCTGGTGGCGATGATCCCGATGTCCTTGCCGCGGGCCTCCGCGCATTCGCGCACGCAGCCCGACACCCCGCCCTTGAACTTGTGCGGCGTCCGCAGGCCGCGGTAGCGCAGCTCCAGGTCGATGGCGAGCTGGATCGAATCGCCCTGCCCGAAGCGGCAGAAGCGGGCGCCCACGCAGGACTTGACCGCGCGCAGGGACTTCCCGTACGCCTGGCCCGATTCGAATCCGGCCCCGCCGAGGCGGCGCCAGATGTCCGGCAGCTGCTCGGCGCGGGCCCCGAAGAGGCCGATCCGCTGGGCCCCGGTGATCTTCGTGTAGAGCCCGTAGTCGCGGGCCACCTCGCCGAGCGCGATGATCTGGTCGGCAGTGACCTCGCCGCCGGCGACCCGCGGGACGACCGAGTAGGTGCCGTCCTTCTGGAGGTTGGCGAGGAAGAGGTCGTTGGAGTCCTGGAGCGTCGCCTGTTCGCCCTCCAGGATGTGTCCGAGGCCGAGGTCCGGGGCGAGGGTGCCGAGCACGTTGGCCACGACCGGCTTGCAGACCGCGCAGCCTTCGCCGCCCTCGCCGTACGCCTCCAGCAGTTCGCTGAAGCTGCGGATCCGCTCGGTGGCCACCTTCTCGTAGATCTCGGCGCGGGTCAGCGTGAAGTGCTCGCACAGTCCGCGCGCCTTCTCGATGCCCGCCGCCGCCATCTCCGCGTCCAGGACGGCCTGGAGGGTGCCGAGGCAGCCGCCGCAGCCGGTGCCCGCCTTGGTGCACTTCTTGATCCCGCCGAGGTCGGTCAGCGACTGCTCGGTGACGGCCGTGCGGACCTGGCCCTTGGTGACGTTGTGACAGCTGCACACCACCGCGTCGTCGGGCAGGGCGTCCGCGCCGGGCGGTTCCATGCCCTCCGAGGACGGCAGGATGAAGGCTTCGGCCGGGCCGGGCAGCATCCGTCCGGCGTGCGGCTTGAGCGAGCCGTACGCCTGCGCGTCGCCGACCAGGATCCCGCCGAGCAGCGCGCCGTCGGGGCCGAGCAGCAGCTTCTTGTACACGCCTTCGCGGGCGTCGGAGAAGACCACCGAGACCGCGCCGCCCTGCCCTTCGGGGGCGAACGGGTCGCCGAAGGAGGCCACGTCGGCGCCCATCAGCTTGAGCTTGGTGGAGGTGTCGGCCCCGGTGAAGGTCAGCTCCCCGGCTCCGGCGAGCGCCTCGGCGACCGTCTCGGCCATCTGGTAGCCGGGCGCGACCAGCCCGTAGACCTTGCCGTCGACGGTCTGCGCGCATTCGCCGACCGCGTAGACGCAGGGGTCGCTGGTGCGGCAGTGCGCGTCGACGACCACGCCGCCGCGGTCGCCGACGGCGAGCCCGCTCTCCCGCGCGAGCCGGTCGCGCGGGCGCACTCCGGCGGAGAAGACGACGACGTCCGCGCCGATCTCCTCGCCGTTGGTGAGCCGCAGCGCCTGGGCCCGCCCGTCGGGGTGGATCTGCACCCCGCCCGCGCCGACGCCCGTGTGCACGGCGACGCCCATCGACTCGATGGTGGCGCGCAGCGCGGCCGCGCCGCCGTCGTCGACCTGGAGGGGCATCAGCCGGGGCGCGAACTCCACGACGTGCGTGGTCAGTCCGAGGGTGCGCAGCGCGCCCGCCGCCTCCAGGCCGAGCAGTCCGCCGCCGATGACCACGCCGGTACTGACACCGGGCGCCGACGCGTAGGCGGTGAGCGCTTCGACGTCGTCGAGGGTGCGGTAGGTGAAGCAGCCCTCGGCGTCGGCGCCGTCGATCGGGGGCACGAAGGGGTGGGAGCCGGTGGCGAGGACGAGGGCGTCGTAGCCGATGACGGCGCCGGAGGCGCTGGTCACCGTGCGGGCGGCGGTGTCGATGTGTGCGGCGGGGTCGCCGAGGCGCAGGTCGACGCCGTGCCGTTCGAGGAAGCCGGGTTCGGCGAGGGCCAGTTCCTCGCCGGTCGATCCGGTGAAGGCGGCGGAGAGGTGCACGCGGTCGTAGGCGGGCCGCCGTTCCTCGGCGAGGACGACGACGTGCCAGCCGCCCGCGCCCGGGCGGCCGGGTCCGGCCAGCGCGTCGCGCTCGGCGAGCGCCTCCAGCAGGCGGTGTCCCACCATGCCGTGGCCGATGACGACCAGCGTCTGCGCCATGGTCCCACTCCGTCCGTTCCCGGGGCCGCGCGCGGGTTCCGCGCCGGCCGCCACCACTTCCGACCCTTTTCCGACCCTTTGACGGTAGGTCCGCTGCGCGGCCCCGGACGGCGGTGAAGGGCCCGGTCAGGCGGGTACCCGGACCTGTTCCGCACAGGACCTGTGACCTGCGGCGAAGGCCTTTGGGGTGCCTGTGGCGGGCGCCGCGCACGCCTAGCGTGGACGCGGGGAGCACGCCCGACGCCACCATGCCCCCGCACGCCATGGAGGTCGCCGTCATGCTCGTACTCGCCGTCCACGGCAGTGCCGTCCCGGCCGCCGCCGCGACCGTCTCCCGGCTGACCGCGACCGTCGAGGCGCTGAGCGGGGTCCGCGCGGTCGTGGGTCACCTCGACGTGCAGCGCCCCTCGCTCGCCGAGGCGGTACGGGCGCACCCGCGCGCGGTGGTCGTCCCGCTGCTGCTCGGTGACGGCTACCACCGCCGCGTCGACCTCCCGGCCGCCCTGGACGGCACCGGCTGCGTCCTCACCGAGGGGCTGAGCGGCGAGCGGGACGTGGCCCATGCCCTGTACGGGCGGCTGCGCGAGGCGGAGCGCCGCCGCGGCCCCTACACCCGGGCCGACGCGGTGGTGGTGGCCGGGGCGGGTTCGTCGCGCCCGGGCGGCAACGACGGTACGCGGACCTGCGCGGCCCAGCTGGCCGCGCTGCTGGAGGACGACCGCGGCCCCGACCCGGTCCCGGTGCTGCCCGCCTGCCTGACCTCGGCGGGGCCCACCGTCGCCGAGGCGCTGGCCGCGCTGCGCGGCGCCGGGTACCGGCGGGTGGCGGTCGGCGCGCACCTGCTGGCCCCGGGCCGGTTCACCCGCGCCCTCGCGGGCGCCGGGGCGTGGGCGGTGTCGGAGCCGCTGGCCGACCATCCGCGCCTCGCCCGGCTGGTGGTCGACCGGTACGAGTCCGCCCGGGGTACCCGGGTGCTGCGGGCCGCGCGCCTCGCCTGTTAGGCGCCCGCGCGCTGTTCTGCTGGCCGGTATGGCATTCGTACCGATGACCGCGCGCAGCCCCGACGAGGGCCACCGGGCCGCGACCCCCCTGGAACTGTTCTTCGACCTGTGCTTCGTCGTCGCGGTGGCGCAGGCGGGGGCCCGGCTGGTGCACGCGCTGGCGGAGGGGCACGTGGCCGCCGGGATCAGCGGGTACCTGTTCGTCTTCTTCGGCGTGTTCTGGGCCTGGGTCAACTTTTCGTGGTTCGCGTCCGCCTACGACACGGACGACGTGCCGTACCGGATCGCGACGCTGGTGCAGATCTCCGGTGTGCTGATCTACGCGGCCGGGGTGCCGCGCGCCTTCGATTCCAACGACTGGACCATCGCGGTCATCGGCTACCTGGTGATGCGGGTGGCGCTGACCGCTCAGTGGCTGCGGGCCTCCGCCGGGGAGCGCGGTCCGGCCCGGCGCGCCACCCTGACCTACGCGGCGGGGCTGATGGTGTGCCAGGCCGGGTGGGTGGCGCTGCTGCTGGTGCCGGAGGGGATGCGGCACTGGCTGTTCCTGGTGATGGTGGTGGCCGAGCTGTCGGTGCCGGTGGTCGCCGAGCGCTCGTACCAGACGCCGTGGCACTCCCACCACATCGTGGAGCGGTACGGGCTGTTCACGCTGATCGTGCTCGGCGAGACGATCTCGGCGAGCACGGTGGCGGTGCAGTCGGCGCTGGACGAGCACGAGGCGCTGGGCGAGCTGCTGCCGATCGCGGCGGGCGGGCTGCTGATCGTGTTCGCCGCCTGGTGGATCTACTTCGCGGTGCCCGCGCACGAGCGGGTGAAGGAGAACCGCTCGGCGATCCCGTGGGGGTACGGGCACTACGCGATCCTGGGGTCGGCGGCCGCGATCGGCGCGGGCATCGAGGTGGCGGTGGAGCAGGCCGTCGGCAAGGCGCACATCTCTCAACTGGCCGCGAACCTGGCCGTGTGCGTGCCCGCCGCGGTGTTCCTGGCGGTGGTGTGGCTGCTGCATTCGCGGCACTTCAAGCGGGGCACCGCGCAGCAGCTGGTGCTGCCGGTTTCGGCGCTGGCGGTGCTGGGCTGTGCCTGGACCGGGGAGCACGCGGTGCTGTGGGCGGGGCTGGTGGCGGCGGCCACCGTCGCGGTGGGCGTGACCTTGGCGCACCGTGCGCGTTCTGAAGCGTGAGGTTCCGGACACCGGCGTGAGGTTCCGGACACCCTGATCATCCGGAAGAAGGTGGGGGCCATGACGGTCCCGGCACAGCGGCATTCCACGGACACCGATCTCGCCGATCCGGCGTTCTGGCAGCTTCCACCCGAGGCGCGTCTCGCGGCCTTCGCCCGGCTGCGGGCGCTGGACGGCCCGCGCCGGTTCACCGAGCGCCCGGCTTCCTGGCGCGGCCCCGAGCGCGCGCACTGGGCGCTCGTACGGCACGCGGACGTGCAGGAAGCGAGCAGGCTCCCGAAGGTGTTCGCGAGCGCGCCGGGGGTGACCACGCCGGAGCCGGCCCGCTGGGTGCGGGCGCTGTTCGGGGATTCGATGGTCAATTTGGACGGCGCGGACCACGCGCAGCTGCGAAAGATCGTGCAGCGGGCGTTCACCCCGCGGCTGCTCGCGGCCGCGGAGGCCGACATCCACGCGGTGGCGGCGCGGATCGTGGACGACGTACTGGCCCAGCGGCCCGGGGAGTTCGTCTCGGCGGTCTCCTCGCGGCTGCCGCTGGACGTCATCTGCAACATGATGGGGATCCCGGACGCGTACCGGGCGGAGATCGCCGACCGGGTCAACCACGCCTCGGAGAACATCGGTGTGGAGCGCGGCCTGGCCGCGCGGCTGCGGATGCCGGGGCGGGGGCTGCGGGCGCTGGCCCGGATGCAGCGGATGGTCGCGGGGATCGCCGAGGAGCGGCGCAAGAACCCCACCGACGACCTGATTTCGGCGCTGGTCTGCGCGAATGTGGACGGCCAGGCGCTGGGGGTGCGGCAACTGGGCGCGTTCTTCTCACTGTTGATGGTGGCGGGGGTGGAGACGACCCGGAACGCGATCACCCACGGGCTGGCCCTGCTCACCGATCACCCGGAGCAGCGGGAGCTGCTGCTCGGGGACTTCGAGAAGTACGCCGACGGCGCGGTGGACGAGATGATCCGGCACTCGACGCCGATCATCCAGTTCCGCCGGACGGTGGTCGCCGAACACACCCTGGGCGGGCACCTGTTCACGCCCGGCGACAAGGTGGTCCTGTACTACGCGTCCGCCAACCGCGACGAGGCCGTCTTCCCCGATCCGGACGCCTTCGACATCACCCGCTCACCCAATCCGCACCTGGGCTTCGGGGGCGGCGGTCCGCACTTCTGCCTGGGCGCGCACCTGGCCCGGGTGGAGATGAAGGCGCTGTTCCGCGAGCTGCTGACCCGGCCGGTCGGGCTGCGCGCGGTGGGGCTGCCGGAGCTGGCCGGGTCGAACTTCGACAACCGGGTCCGGGCCCTGCGGTTCGCGTTCGATACCTGAGGGCGCGCGTCTGAGGGCGCGCGTCGCCCCGTACGCCCGCGCCGCTCCGTACGTACGTCCGCGCGCGGGCCGGCCACCGGGCAGGCTGGGAGCCCGGCGGCCGGCGGTCGGCGCCCCGTGCCCGGTGGTTACTTCTTGAGCCGCTGGACCCGCAGCACCGCGTGCACGCTGCTGGTCAGGACCTCTTCGTCACCGACGAAGCCCTTCAGGGTGTCGGCGTCGACGGGCTGGCCGGGGGCCGCCTGGGGCCAGGGGCGGGTGGCGAACAGGAAGTAGACCTGGTCGCTGTCGGCGGCCGCGGCCACCCACTCCGGCGGCGCGGTGCAGCGGGCGTTGAGGCCGATGTCCTCGCCCTCCACCGTGAGCGCGACCTGGTCGCCCTCGACGAGGATCTTCACCGGGAACTTGTGCGGGTGGGTGGTGCCGTCCAGCACCTCGTCGCCGACCCGCAGCCCCAGGTGCTCCAGCAGCCCGCGCGCGGACTCCGCGGCGGCCTCGTGGCCGTGCGGGCAGTCGCCCAGGGTGTAGGCGATGAGGTACGGAATGTTGTGCCCGTCCTCGGGATCGCCGATCCACGCGAGCACCGAAAGGGTGCCGAGGTGGGACCGGTCGAGTTCGGTGTGAGTCGAAGTCATGGGCCGCACCTTAGTGCTCTTTCACCCCGCCCTTTTCCGGCCCGTCACCCGGGTGGGTCAGACCGTCCAGAATCCTTCTCCGGGATTCGCCTGCGTGTTCGCATCCTGGTATTGCAGGCGCACGATCCGCGCGTTTTCCGGGATTTCGAACACCACCCATCCCTCCGCCCGGTCACCGACGGAGAGGGAATCGAAGACGAGCGGTTTGCCGGTGGTCAGCTCACCCGTCTTGACCGCCGGATAGCGCTGCCCCGCGCTGTCGTACGCCCACATGCGCCCGAGCGCCCCGTACGTCGCACCGCCCACGTTGACGAACGACATCCCGGCGCCCACCCAGCGCTTGCCCCCGGCCGGCGCGAAGGCCGGGTCCACGCTGATCGCCGGATCGACGTACGAGCCGAGGACGGCCTGCAGGTGACGGCCGACCTGGCGGCCGCGCACCCGGAGGGGGTCACCCACCCGGGCGTCCTTGACCGCGGCCCCCGCGACCGCCCCCGCCGCCGGGGCGTCCTCGTCGGCGGCGCCGGGGACGCCGTCGTCGACCGGGACGGCCGGAGCGGCGGCGGGTGCGAGGGCGGCCCCCTCGTGGGCGCTCTGGCAGGCGGTGGAACCGAACAGCAGGAGCGGGAGGAGGGCGAGGGCGAAAACAGGGGCGGGCTGGCGCATGCGGGATCCCTTCGGGGATGTATTTCGGTCAGTCTCACGCGCCCGAGCGGGCAATTGCACACACCGACACGATTCGACGCAGCGAGATACGGGGCGAAATACCGCCGGGTGACCTGCACAATGCGTTCCGGCGGAATCCACCGCCCGCATCCAGCCCGCATCCACCTGGAGGAACGATGGGCCTGCCCGTATCCCGCATCGCGGTCGCGGCACTGTCCGCACTGGCCGCAACCGCCGCCTGCGCCGTACCTGCGAGCGCCGAATCCGGCGGCAATATGATTACCGTCGAAAAGAGCGCCTCGATCTCCCAGGACGGCCGCGTCACCCTTTCCGGGGAATACCGCTGCCAGCCCGGTTCACCCGAGGGAGTACAGATCCAGACCCAGGTACGCCAGGACGGCAACAAGCTCGGCATGACCGCCGGCGCCGACTGCGACGGCGCGGTCCACGCGTGGTCCGCCACCGGATCGATCGGTGTCGACCCGGGCTTCCACCCCGGGGACGCCGACGCGGACGCCCGGCTGACCGTCGCCCGGATCCACGGCGCGGCCCTGGTGCCGTCCGCGATCTCGCAGTCGACCCTCGCCCAGGACGGGCGGCACCTCACGATCGAAGGCCACTGACGGACCCCGCCCCGCGGCCCGCTCCCGCCGCCCGGCCCGCCCGGTAGCCGCCACTACCGGCAGTCCGGCGCCGCACCGGTCATCGACATGAAGGCCACCGACCGGCACTCCGGCGCCGCGTGCGCGCGGCCCGCCGTCCAGTCGGCGACCTTCGGCGCACCGGCCGCGATCACCGCGATCACCAGCGCCGTCAGCAGTACGAGCCCCCACGGCCGGATCCTTTCCATGACCGGATCATCACCCCGGCCACCCCCCTCCACAACTCGGCGTGACGCGACGGTCACCTCAGGTCACCGGGGGCGTCGAACTCGCACCACACCGCCTTGCCGTCGCCCCTGGACTCCACGCCCCAGTGCGTGGCCAGCGCGTCCACCAGCAGCAGCCCGCGCCCCGTCGTCGCCGCCTCCCCCGGAGTGCGCCTGCGCGGCCACACGCTGGACCGGTCCTTGACCCACAGCCGGATCCGGCGGACCGGCTCCGGCAGCACCTCCATCGTCAGCACCGCGCCGCCGTCGGTGTGCAGCAGGGCGTTGACCAGCAGCTCCCCGGCCGCGAGCTCCACGTCGTCGGCGAGGTCCGGCACCCCCCAGTCGCGCAGCGCCTGGCGCAGCGCGTAGCGGGCCTCGGAGAGCCCCTCGGGATCCGCCTGGTGGACGTACTGGTGGATCCGCGGCGCCCGGTGCGTGCCCGGGTCCGGGGCCCTGCGCAGCACCAGCAGCGCCACGTCGTCGCCCGAGCCCCAGCGCTCCCACAGCCGGTCCAGCAGGTGGTCGGCGAGCGCCCCCGACTCCTGGGGGCCGGTGCGCACCGCGTGCGCGAGCGCCTCCATTCCGGTGGTGATCGTCGTACCGGGCTCCTCCACCAGGCCGTCCGTGCACAGCACCAGGGTCTCGCCCGGGACCAGGTCGAGCCGGGTCTCGGGGAAGTCCTCCTGCTCGAAGACCGAGGCCAGGCCCAGCGGGAGGCCGCCGCGCAGGTTGGGCCAGCCGGTCCGCCCGTCGGTGTGCCGGATCAGCGGGCCCAGGTGTCCGGCGCGCACCGCCCGTACGCCGCCCGTCTCCAGGTCGACCTGGGCGTACGTGCAGGTCGCGAAGCGTTCGGTGTCCAGCTCGGCCAGGAAGCGCGAGGCCCGCGCGAGGACCGTGGAGGGCGGGTGGCCCTCCCCCGCGTAGGCCCTCAGTGCGATCCGCAGCTGGCCCATGATCGCCGCCGCGTGCGTGTCGTGGCCCTGGACGTCGCCGACCACGATCCCGACCCGGTCCCGGGGCAGCGCGATCACGTCGTACCAGTCCCCGCCGACCTCCCGGCCGCTCCACGCGGAGTGGTAGCGCACCGCGATCTCGCCGCCCGTGATCTCCGGGATCCGCCGCGGCAGCATGGCGGCCTGCAGCCCGGTCGCGAACTCGCGCTCCTGGTCGAACAGGAGCGCCCGCTGGAGCGACTGGGCGACGATGCCCGCCAGGCCCAGGGACAGGTTCTGCTCCTCGGGGCTGAAGTCGCTGCGCCGCCGGTAGAAGAGCACCAGCCCGCCGATCGCCTTGGCCTGCGCGATCAGCGGCAGGTAGGCGGCCGCGTTGAACTTGATCCGCCCGAGGTAGGGCGCGAACAGCGGGAACTCGGCCGCCAGCTCGCCCAGGTCCGTGACGAAGCGCGCCTTGCGGGTGAGGACCGTCTGCGAGAGCGGCAGCGAGCCGTCCAACCGGGTGAACTTGCGCTCGCTGAGGATCTCCAGCGACTCCCCGCTCAGCGCGATGATCTTCATGGCGCCGTTCTCGACCAGCCCCAGCGCCAGGCCGTCCGCGCCGAGCCGCTCCAGCGCGCCCGCGCCGGTCAGGGTCGCCGTGACGTCGTCGACGGTCACCGCCCGCGACAGCGCCTCCGTGGTCCGCTGGACGATCGTGGTCTGCTGGGCGCGAGCCGACTCCAGCTTGCGCAGCAGCGTGGCGTGGGCCAGCTCGGCGGTCGCGTCCCGGACGATCCCCGCGATCCGCAGGGGGCGCCCGTCGGGATCGCGCAGGATCCGGCCCTGGGTGTGGGTCCACTGGTCACGGCCGTCGCGCCGCTGCACCGTGAAGTACGAGCCGTACGTCTCCCCGCCGCCGTCCAGAGCCGCCAGGACCGCGTCCCCCAGCCGGGCCCTGTCATCCGCGGGGATCCGCAGCCCCAGGCCCTCCGGGGTGTGGTCGAACTCCGCCGGCTCCAGGTCGAAGACCCCCATCGCGGCCGGGTCGAGGTTCAGGGTCCCGGCGCCCAGGTCCCACTCGAAGCTGCCCATGCCGTTCAGGGCGAGCCGGTCCGAGGCGCTGATCACGCCCGGTTCCGGTGCGTCGTGCTCCGCCGCTGCCACGCGTCACACCACCTATCGGCCGGGCCAGCACGGCTGGGAGATCAGCCTCTCCCACTCCTCGTCAGGATGCCCCGGAAGGGTGCGTCCGGCCTCCCGCCAGCGCTTGACGAGAGAAAGGTAGATGGTCGGCTGATCTCCGTACGGCGGCTGCGGCGCCCCGGCGCGGCGGGGCGCGGCCGACTGCTCCGCGCGGCTCGCGGGAATGCGTACCCAGCCCCGGCCCTGTGCTCTTTCCGGGCTCATCGCGGACCCCTCTCACTCCGGACAGGTTCACTCCGGACAGGTTCACACCGGATAGGTCTTCTGCCGCCCGGCGCCCGGGCCCCGCAGGGCGCTGCCGGCACCGGTGGAGCCCGGCAGCGGGCCCTGGGCGCGCAGGCGCCTGCGGACTCCTCTCACCAGTCTCCCCGCCGTGAAGCCCGCACCGTGCACGAATCGCATGGAAGGGCCGAAAGAGGGAGCCGTGAGCAGCCCCGCGAAGAACAGTCCCGGCCACGAGGACTCGAAGTACGGGCTCAGCTCGGGCGTGCCCGCCTCCCCGACCGTGTCCACCGCCGTACGCAGCCCCGCGTCCAGCAGCCCCAGCCGCCCCAGCCCCGGGCTGAAGCCGGTCGCCGCGATCACATGGGCGACGTCCAGGACCACCGACTCACCGGCGGGGCTGGTCAGCCCCAGCCGGGTCCGGTCACCGGCGGGCACCGCCCGGTGCAGGGCGTGCCCCATCAGCGCCGGGACCTGCCGTTCGAAGCGGTCCCGCAGCCACCAGGCCCCGGCCGGGCCCAGTTCGGTGGCCGCGATCCGCTCCCGGGTCGCGGCGGGCAGCCTGCGCACCGCCCAGGGCAGCTCCGACCAGGCCCAGCTGCGCCAGCCCGTGCCGAGCCCGCTGTGCGGGTCGCGCAGCGCGCGGGTCAGCGGGCGCTCCAGCGGCTGCGGGAGGGTGTTCCAGCGCAGCCGGGACCGCCGGGCCACCAGGCAGGGCCGGGCCCCGGCCTCGGCGAGCAGGGCGGCGGTCTCCAGCGCGGCCTGGCCCGCGCCGAGCACCGCGACCTCCTGGCCCGCGAACCGGGTCAGGTCGCGGTGGCCGCTGCTGTGCGAGTAGTGGGTCGGAGGCAGCTCGCGCAGCGCGGGCGGATGGTTCACGAAGGGCATCACCCCGACCGCGAGGGCGACCGTCCGGGCCAGCAGCGGCTCGCCCTCCGCCGTGGTGATCCGGAACCCGCTGCCCTGCGGGGTGACATCGGTGACCGTGACCTCCTCCACGGGGGGCGCGGCCTGCCGGGCGAACCAGAGCCCGTACGCGGAGAACGTCCCGATCGGCAGCGGAGTGCCGTGCTCCGCGGGGATTCCGCGGGTTGCGCAGTAGTCGGCCAGGGTGTGGCGCCCGTCCGGCGCGGACAGGTTCGACGACCAGGGCTCCGACTTGAGGTACATGCCGTCGGGCATGTGGTCCCGCCAGGAGGCCATCGGGCGGCCGAGCACCCTCACGCCGAGCCCGGCCGCCGCCGCGTGGGCGGCGACCGACAGCCCGTACGGGCCCGCGCCGACCACCACGAGATCCTCCATGCGCGTCACGGCTGTTCCTCCATCCAGTCTCATACCGGCTCACACCGGTCTCACGGGCGACCGGCCCCCGCAGGGGCGGGGGCCGGATACAGCGGGGTCCGGGCCTGGCCGGGCCCGGACCTGGTTCACCTGGTTCACCTGGTGACCGGGTCACCCGGTCACCGCGTCACCAGCCCGTCCGGCTCCGCCGGTTCGGCGGCGCCCGGGGGTGCGGGCGGGCCCGGCGCGCCGGGCGGGGACGGGAGTTCGGGCCCGCCGCGCTGCCGGGGCGCGCGGGCCACGGCACGCGCCGTGCGCCGCCCGCGCGCGGGGACACCGCTCAGCGTGTTCCACGCCCCGCGCGCCCCCTTGCCCGCACCGCGCCCCAGGAAGGCCGCGACCATCGCGAGGAAGGGCAGTACGTCGTCCGCGGCGAACCAGGCCAGCTCCACCCGCCCGCGCTCGGCGGGCGGCACGGCCCGCACCGGCCCGGGCGCCCCGGCCCCGCCGGACGGCACCCGCCGCCCGGCGACACGCGGCACGTCGGCGCGCGGCACGTCGGCGCGCGGGCCGTCGGCACGCGGCCCCGCGACCCGCGCCCCGGTCCCGCCCCCGGCCGCCCCGGTCACCGCTTCCCGCACCGGGCCCGGCCCGCCCGCGGCACACGCACCGGCCGCTTCCTGCGCCGGGATCGGGCCGCCCGTAACGGCCTCGGGGCCCGGCCCGCCCACGGGCGCGGCGCCCGCCGCCGGGCCGGGGGCGCCCGCCGCGGCCGACCGCACCGCGCCGCCGGGCACCACACCCGGGCCCCGCCGCGCCAGCGGCCCCGGCAGCGGACCGCGCAGCGCCGCCAGCAGCGCGTAGTTCTCCGCGACGAACACCCGTCCGGGCCCGCCCACCGGCTCCGGCACCCGTTGCCCCGTCAGATCCAGGTAGAGCGCCTGTACGACGTCCAGCCCGGCCCCGTCGGTGAACAGCCGGAACTGCGCGCCGGGCCGGGGGTTGAAGTCCACCAGCCGGAAGCAGCCCCGCTCGTCCCGGCGGAAGTCCAGGTCCAGGATCCCCTGGTAGCCGAGCCGCTCCGCGAGCCGCAGCCCCGCCTCCTCCACCGCCGGGTCGGGCAGCCAACGCCCCATCGCCGTCAGCCCCGTACGCACCGGCCACGACAGCTCCTTGCGCCCCGAACCGACGAGCAGCGGGTGCCCGCCCCGGGTGAAGCAGCCGTGGAAGAACCAGTCGGTGTCGGGCCCCGCGGGCAGGAACCGCTGGAGCAGCAGCGGGCTCCCGGCCTGCGCGGACCGCTCGTACAGCCGCCGCGCCTCGGCGGCGGTGTGCACGAGCGTGGTGCTGCGCAGCCCGGCGCCCGCGGGCAGCAGCCACGGGCGGCTCCACTTGGCGACCACCGGCAGCCCGAGTCGCCAGGCGGCCTCGGCCGCTTCGGCGGGGCTCTCGGGAATCACCGTCTCCGGGTGCGGGATCTCCCAGCGCGCGCAGAGCCGCGACAGCTCCGCCTTGTCGGCCACCCGGGCGGGCAGGCCGTCGGGCTGATGGGGGATCCGGAACCGGTCCTGGAGCACCGGCGCGATCCGCGACACCGCGATGGCGCTCAGGTCGTCCATGGCGACGAGCACCGCGGGGCGGCCGATCCGCTCCGCGACACCGGCCAGGCATTCCAGCAGCTCCTCGGGGCGTTCGGGGTCGACCCCGCCGGACGGGCCGGGGTGCACCGCGCGCAGGTAGCGCGACCGACCCATGGGACCTCCCCCGGTCTCGACGACGGCATGGACCTCCACGCCCTTGCGCCCAAGGGATCTGACGGCGCCGAGGGTTCCGTGGTGGAACGGATTCCGATCGAGTCTGAGCAGAACAGCGGGCACATGGTTGGCGAACGCGTGCATGGAAACGGTGTCTTTCACCTAGTCGGACCAAGCGGAGAGGGTGCGCAGCTGCGAATGGCCTACGCTGCGGCCACCGGACAGGCCATTCGTCAGATGTGATGCCTAACGTCTTTGGTAAGCACACCGATTCGGGGAAGCTCGGGAGACGCCATGTCCAGACCACACCGCAGATTGGTGAGCACCTGCATCGGTACGGTCACGGCCGGACTGCTCGCCACCGGCGCCGCGCTCGCGGCGCCCGAGGAGGACAAGGCCGCCGGCTCCGACATCGCGATGGGTGCCTATCTCGACTACGGCCCGCGGGGCGTGGCGCGGATCCCGTACCTGTCGCGCTGGCTTGGCGGCAAGGAGATCCGGGTCGGGCACACCTACCTGCCCGGCGACCGGTGGTCGAACATCGAGGGCACCGACTTCCTGGAGGACTGGGCCACCTGGCGCCGGGGCGCCAAGGACCGGATGTTCGTCCTCAACGTGCCCATGCAGGAACGCAACGAGGGCCGGGTCCCCGACCGCCAGGTGGCCCGGCTGATCCGCGCGGGCGCGGCCGGCGAGAACGACGCGCACTTCAGGAAGCTCGCCGAACGCCTCGTGTCCCTCGGTGTGCCGGACACGGTCGTCGTGCTCGGCTGGGAGATGAACGGCACCACCTACACCCACCGCTGCGGGCCCGACCCGGAGCACTGGAAGGCGTACTGGAAGCGCATCGTGACCGCGATGCGCTCGGTGCCCGGCCAGCAGTTCAAGTTCGACTTCGCGCCGAACCGGGGCGCGGACGCCATCGGCTGGACCGCCTGCTACCCCGGTGACGACGTCGTCGACATCATCGGGATGGACTCCTACGACCAGGGCCCCGGCCGCACCTTCGACGACCAGGTGAGCCAGCCGTACGGGCTCCAGCAGCACGTCGACTTCGCGAAAGCACACGGCAAGGAGATCTCGTACCCGGAGTGGGGACTGTTCCGGCACGGGGACAATCCGGAGTACGTGCGGCGCATGCTGCAGTGGATCGAGCAGCACCGGCCGATCTACCACACCATCACGGACTACTGCCCGCACGGCGTGTGGCAGTGCAAGCAGAACCCGCGCTCCTCCCGGGCGTTCCGGGACGCGCTGGCCGCGAAGCCGGACCCGCTGCCGACGCCCGTGGTCCCGACGCCCGTGGTCCCGACGCCGGTCGTCCCGACGCCCGTGATCCCCACCCCGGTGGTGCCGACCCCGGACCTCCCGACGCCCGCCGTCCCCACCCCGCACGTTCCGACTCCTCCGGTCCCGACCCCACAGGTCCCCACGCCCGAGGTCCCGACTCCACAGGTCCCGTCCCCGGCCGTTCCCTCGCCCGAGGTCCCGGCCCTGCCGCCCGTCGTCCCGTCGCCGGTCGTCCCGTCGCCGCTCGTTCCGTCGCCCGTCGTGCCGTTGCCGGAGGCGAGCCCCGTCCCGGTGCCGCCGCCGCTCGTGCCCACTCCCGTGGCCCCGAGCCCGGTCGCGCCGATCCCCGAGGCCCCGGTCGTCCCGAGCCCTGTCGTGCCGAGCCCGGTCGCGCCCAGCCCCGAGGCCCCGGTGGTGCTCCCGGTGCCGGAGCCGCCGTCCGCGGCTCCGGTGCCCGCGCCGCTGCCCACGCCGGTCAAGCCTCCGGTGGCTCCGAAGCCGCCCGCCCCCGCCACCCCGCAGCGGGAGTGGTGCGTCCCGGTCAACTTCGGGGAGTGGCTCTCCAAGCTGGTCGGCAAGCAGTCGGTCTGCGTCAAGATCGACCTGGGCGACGACAGCACCTGGTGGCCGTTCTAGGCAGGGCTTCGGCAACGGCACCGATGTCACCGGACGCGCAGTTCGTTCAGCCGGGCCCGCCAGTCCCTGGCGGCCGGCAGGGACTCGCGCAGCGCCTCCACCGCCCGCTCGCGCCCCGACAGCTGCGACTCGTGCAGTCGCAGCAGGGGCGCGAGCGGCGCCGTGGCCAGCAGGAACCGCTGGTTGACCACGACTTCGGGGCGCCAGTGGTTCTTGTACGGTTCGGACCCGCGCAGGAAGCTGACCACCGGCCGGCCCTCCGCGAGCGCCCGCCCCGCCTCGTGGCGCAGCAGCAGCGTCGCCACGTCCACCTTCTTGTCCCGCAGCCCCGGGTCGGCCCCGTACAGATAGCCGCCGCTCAGCCCCGCCGACAGCAGCGTGACGTTCGCGGCCACCACCTTGCCCTCCAGCCGGAACTCGGTCAGCCGGCCCTCCCCGCAGCGCACCATCCGCCGGGTGGCCCGGGTCAGGTGCTCGGCGAAGCGGGGCCGCAGGTGCTCGGGGGTCACCCCGCGGCCCCGCCACTGCTTCTCGTGCAGCCGTAGCAGGGTCCGTACCGCGCGCGGCACTTCCTGTTCGGTGACGTCGCGCTCCTCGATGCCCGCCGCGTCGGTCTTGCGGAGCTTGGCGCGCACCCGCTGGGCGCCCGCCTTCGGCATCCGCTTGACCAGTTCGTCGAAGGGCAGCGCGGGCAGCTCCATGCAGGTGGAGTCCGCCAGCCGGGTACGGGCGCCGGGCCACTGCCCGTACAACCGCTCGGCGGCGGCCCCGGGCCGCACCTCGCGCAGGTCGATCACCGCGCCGCGGGCGGCCCGGTGCAGGCCGTGCGCGAGCGCGGGGACGACCTGCTCGGCGTACTCCGCGTCGAGCAGGACGTCGAAGTAGTCGGTGATGCCCCCGCCGAGCGGGACGAGCAGTGGCAGCGGCCGGTGGACGAGCATCAGCGCGGCCGCGCCGACCAGCTCGCCCCCGCGCCGGACCAGGACGACGCGCAGCCGCCCGTCCCGGCCGTAGGACAGCCACCAGGAGTGCAGCCACGCGTGGCTCTGGAACGGGGTGGCGGTGGGGCAGCTGCGCACGAGCCGGTTCCACGGCTCCTCCAGCGCGGCGAACTGCCGGGGGTCGCGGCACAGCGTCACCGACAGGGCCCCGGTGGAGCCCGCGCTCATCGCACCGGCTCCTTCTCCTTCGCGGAGGCGGAGGCGGCGGCCTCGCCCTGGGCGGGCAGCGAGGTCACGTAGCCGGACTCGGCGTGTCCGGCGCCGGTCGCGGCCGCCTCAGCCCCGTCCGTACGGCGCCTGCGGCCGGGCCTGGCCAGCAGCCACAGGCCGCCGATCAGCCCGCCCGCGCACAGGCCGACGGCTCCGCTGAGCGGCGCGGACGGCGAGGCGGGGTCGGCCGGGGCGACGGCCTGGTTGAACAGCAGCAGCTGCACGCCGGTGTTCTTGGCGGCCTGATTGCTGCTCAGGGACAGCGCGTCGGCGACCGCGTTGGCGATGTCGGCGGCGCCGGTGGCGGTCCGGGAGGTGCCGGTGATCGCGATCATCGGGGACTCGGGGGAGGTCTCCGCGCGGACCTGCTTGCGCAGCTGCTCGGCGCCGATGCCCGCCCGGGGCTGGGCGTAGGCGAGGGTGGAGCTGCTGGTGGCGATGCGGGCGTACGCCTGGGCGAAGCCGAGGGCGGTGGCCGGCTGGGTGGTGTCGTCCGGGACGGCGACGACATAGCTGGTGGCGGCGTACTCGGGGGCCTTCAGCACCCCGTACGCCCCGCCCGCGGCCAGGCCCAGCAGGGCGCAGGCGGGCAGCGGCCACCACACGGGCAGCGGGCGCAGCCGCCCCCCGATGCGGCGCCCCCGCCGCCCGTGGGGCGCCGGGTCCTTGTCCGGCGTGCGGTCGGACTTCTTGTGGTCGGGGGTCTCGGCCATGTGCGTGCTCACTTCCTCGTGGAGGGGAGTTCGGTTTCCGGGCCCCGCGGTGTGCGGGTCCGGTGGTTCGTGTCGGCCGGGTCGCCGGCCCGGGTGGCGGGCGCGGGCAGGGGCGCGGGGCGGCGGGCGGAGGCGGAGGCGGGGGCGAGGGCGCGCTCGTAGACGTGCAGGAGCTGTTCCGCGCTGCGGACGATGTCGTAGCGGCGGACCACCGGCGGTGGCGGCAGCCGCCGGGCCCCGGCCTCCATGTGGCCGCGCAGGGCCGCGGTCAGCTCCTCCTGCCCGGGCCCGATCCGGCGCGCGCCCGGGGCCTGCGCGGCGGGCAGGTCGTCGATCGCCGGGCAGGTGACGTGCAGCACGGGCAGCCCGGCGGCCAGCGCCTCGACCACCGCCAGCCCGAAGGCCTCCTCGCGCGACGGCGAGACGAAGACGTCCATGGCGGCGAGCAGCGCCGGGATCCCGGGGGTGCGGCCGTCGGCGGTGTCACCGAGCGGGTCGCGTTCGCCCAGCAGGTGGATGCGGTGCTGCGCGCCCAGTTCGGCGGCGAGCAGCCGCAGCGCGGGCCGCTCGGGCCCGTCCCCGGCGAGCAGCAGGTGGGCGCCGGGCAGCGCCGCCACCGCGCGCACCAGGACGTCGAAGCGTTTGCCGGGCACGAGCCGGCCGACCCCGCCGACCACGAACGCCCGTTCCGGCAGGCCGGTGCGGGCGCGGGTGGTCCGGCGCACCGATTCGTCGAAGCGGAAGCGGACCGCCTCGATCCCGTTGGGTACGACGTGGACGCGGGCCGCGGGCACTCCCCAGCCCTCCAGCCGCGCCGCGACCGTGTCCGACACCGCGACCGTCGCCGCGCCGAGCTTCTCGCTCGCCAGGTACAGCGCCCGTACCCCGCTTGAGAGCGGGCGGCCCTCGATCTCGCCCGCGCCGAGGGAGTGTTCGGTGGCCACGGTCGCGCCGACGCCCGCGATCCTGGCCGCGAGGCGCCCGTACACGCAGGCCCGGTAGAGGTGGGTGTGCACCAGGTCGTATTCGCCGCGCCGGATGAACTTCACCAGCCGGGGCAGCGCCCCCAGGTCGCGGTTGCCGCGCATCCCGAGGTGGACCACGCGGACCCCGTCGGCCCGCAGCCCCTCCGCGACCGGCCCGGGGTTGGTCAGCGTCAGCACGTCACACTGCACCGGCAAGTGGCGCAGCAGCAGGCGCAGTTGTTGTTCCGCCCCGCCGACACCGAGCCCGGTGATGATGTGGAGCGCCTTGAGCGTCTTCACCCGCGCACCGCCCGCCGCAGCCCGGCGACCCGGTGGCGCAGCCGCTTGATCCGCAGCCGGGCCGCGCCGTCGGCCTGGCTGATGTGGGTGCGGGGCAGGGCGTACGGGCCCGCGAGCGCCCCGGGGGCGATCGCGCACGCGTACCGGTACCCGGCGGCCCGGGTCGCCTCGACGACCCGCCGGTCGATGGATCCGTACGGGTAGCAGAAGCCCTCGGGCAGGGTCCCGGTCAGCTCCCGCAGGAGTTCGCGGCTGCCGCACAGCTCCTGCTGGAGGACGTCGTCGGGGACGGCGGTCAGGTGCTGGTGGAGCAGGCCGTGCGAGCCGATCTCCTGGCCCGCCTCGGCCACCGCGCGGATCCCCTCCGCGCTCAGCAGGGGCTTGCGCGGGCCCAGCGGGTCCCACACGTTGTCCACGCCGAGCCGCCCGGGCAGTACGAACAGGGTCGAGGTCCACCCCTGCCGCTGGAGCAGCGGCAGCGCGTGGTCGAGGTAGTCGGTGTAGCCGTCGTCGAAGGTCAGGCCGACGAGCCCGGCGGCCCGGCCGTCCGCGCGGGCCCGCAGCAGTTCGCCGACCGAGACCCCGCGCAGACCGCGCGAGCGCATCCAGCGCAGCTGGGCTTCCAGGGTGTCGGGGGTGACGGTGATGCCGTACGGGTCCTCGGCGGGATCGGTGAACTCGGTCACCGAGTGGTACATGAGGACCCACGGGGAGCCGGAAGAGGCCTTGCGGGCGGGAGCCGCCGCGGCGGCGGGCGCCGTGTCGGTGTCAGCGGACATGACGGAACCTCTGGGTGATCAGGGCGGGCAGGGCGGTGATTTCCAGCGCCCGTATGGCCATGCCGGAGGCTCCGAACATGGCCGGGACCAGCAGCGCGCCGAGCGCTGCGCTGAGCAGGGGGTCGGGGATCATCGGACCGGCGATCCAGCCGGTCGCGCAGGCCGCGGCGGCGGCCACGGCGAGCCGGCCGATGCTGGTGGCGACCCGGCGGAGCTGGATGGGGACGATCCGCGAGCCGAGGCCGGTGAGGAGCAGGGCCGCGGTGGCGGTGATGCCCGCGGCGTTGGCGGCGGCGATCCCGTAGGTCCCCCACCAGCCGACCGCGAAGGCCCCGGCGACGATGTTGACGAGGAGTCCGGCGCCCATCGCGAGCGCCGGGAACCAGGTGGGCCGGGCGGTCGAGAAGAAGGGCCGGCTCAGCGCCCCGACGAGGCAGTGGCCGAGCAGCCCGATGCCGTAGACCCGCATGACGGAGGCGGTGGCCACGGTGTCCTGGTGGGTGAAGGCACCGCGTTCGAAGAGGACCTGGATGATCTGGGGCGCATACCCGATGACGAGCGCGGTGCCCATGAGGACGGCGAGGGAGGCGAGCGCGAGGTCCTGTTCGACCCGCCGCCGGGCCTTCTCCCGCTCTCCGCCCGCCATGGCCTGCGCGACCACAGGGAAGGTGACCGTACAGATCATCAGGGAGAGCACCATCGGCATCTGCGCGACCTTCTGCGCGTAGTTCAGGTGCGAGATGGCGCCGGGCGGCAGGGACGCGGCCAGGAACCGCTCGACGAGCACCTGGGACTGGCGGAACACCGCGAAGAAGATGACCGGGGCGATCACGCCGAAGGCGATGAGGGTCGGCCGGTCGCGGCCCTGCTGGCGGCGGCTGGCGCCCCTGGCGCGGGGCGGGCCGAAGCCGACGTGCCGCAGGAAGGCGGGCAGCTGGACGAGGATCATGAGCAGCCCGCCGACGGCGACGCCGAAGGCGGCGGCCCGCACCCCCCACACGGCGTGCAGGGCCAGCATCCCGCCGATGATCCCCACGTTGTAGGCGACGTAGATCGCGGCCGGGGGCACGAAGGAGCGGTGGGCGCGCAGGGCGGCGCTGAAGTAGCCCGCGATGCCGAAGCTGAGGACCGTGAGCGCGGTCAGCCGGGTGCACTCGATGGCGAGTGCGGGATCCGGCAGCCCCGGCGCGAGCACGGCGACGACGAGCGGCGCGGCGACGACGAGTACGGAGGCCACCGCGGCCAGCAGCACGGCCAGGCGCGGCAGCGTCGCCCCGACCAGCAGCCGTACGGGGTCCTGGGCGCGGGCCTGCTTACGGGTCAGCCCGGCCCGCCCGGCCGCCCGCCGGGCCAGGGCGTGGCTGAAGGCGGGCACCATCAGCAGCGCCATGGCGTCCTCGATCAGCAGGGTCGAGGCCATCTCGGGCACGGTCCAGGCGATCAGGAAGGCGTCGCTGTCGTGCCCGGCGCCGAAGAGGTGCGCGATGGTCTGGTCCCGGAACAGCCCGAAGGCGGCCCCGGCGGCGGTCAGTCCGGCCGTGACGGCCGCGGCCTTGGCCAGGAACCGGCCGAGCGGAGCGCTGCCGCCACCGGCCTCCCCGGCAGCGGCCGGACTGGGGTCGCCGGGCCCGGAGCCCCCGCCCCGCACCCCGCGCCGCCGCCCGGCCGCAGTGGCGCACCCGCCCTCGGCCCGGCCGAAGCCGCCGCCCGTGGCCCCGGCTTCCGCCTCCCGCACACCCGCACGCCGAACCCCGTCCCCGGCAACCCCGCGCGCCCGCACGCCGGTCGCGAGAACACCGGCGCGCCGCGCCTTCGGCGCCAGGGACCTGCCCGACCCGGCAAAGCCGGAGCCGGGACCCTCGGCGCCCCGAACGCCCGCGCGCCGCGCCATCGGTGCGGCGGGCACGCCCGTCCCGGCGAAGCCGGTGGGCGGTGCCGCGCCGGGGGCGTGGCCGGGCGGCGCCGGGCGCGGGCCCGTCAGGCCCGTGTTGGGGCCCGTACCGAGGATGTGCCCGCGGGCCGGTCCGGAGGGCGGGGCCGGAAGGGGCGGCTCCGCCGCATCGGCACCGGCATCCGCACGGCCGCCGGCACCGGCATCCGCACCGGCCCCGGGGGCCGGGGTCGCGGAGGCGGGCGGAACGTGGGTGGGGCCCGCCCCGGCCACAGGGGCGGGGGCGGGCCTCCGGGCGCCCGTCACGGGCGTCGTATCGCTCACGCGGCGGCCGCGCGGTCCACGGCGCCGTCACCGGTCGGGGACGGGAGCGCCCACCACGCGGCCAGGCCGATGATCACTCCGGTGAGGACGGTGGAGGGGCCGCCGATGTCGGCGTACAGGAAGTCGGTCAGCTGCCAGACGAACAGCCCGGCCGCGACCAGCCCGCAGTCCCGGATCCGGCGAGCGGCCGGATCCGGGGCCAGGACCCGCCGCACCCCGGCGACCAGCAGCGCCGCCCAGCCGCCCGCGAGCGCGGTCAGCCCGATCAGCCCCTGCTCGCTGAGGACCAGCAGGTACATGTTGTGCGGGGACAGCAGCGGCTGGCGGATGAAGGCCTGGCCCGCGCCCGCCGTGTCGCTCCCCGAGGACAGCCCCAGCCCGGAGTGGCTGTCGCGGTTGGCGGGGAATCCCTTGAGGCCGACCCCGGCGGCCGGCCGCTCGCGCCACATCGACTCGGCGGCGGCCCACATCGTGTAGCGGTCGGTCACCGACTGGTCGGGCGCGCTGGAGACCTGCGTGATGGAGCCGATCCGCTCGGCGATCATCTCGGAGCCGAAGCCGAAGCCGCCCACCAGGACCACCCCGGCCGCGCCGAGCGCGACGAGCACCTTCAGCGCCCGCCGCACCCCGGCCATCAGCATCACGACGAGCCCCGCGCCGACGGTGGCGATCCACGCGCCCCGGCTGAAGGACAGCCCGAGCGGGACGAGCAGCGCGAGCGCGCAGACGGTGGCCGCGCGCCGGACCCGGTGCGACAGCGTGGGGGTCAGCGCGGCGGCGGTGGCGATGATCAGCCCGTAGGCGACCACGGTGGCCATGCCCATGACGTCGCCGGGGCCGAAGGTGCCCACGGCCCGGATGTCCGAGCCCTGGTAGGAGGCTCCGGTGTGGGTGGCGAACTGGACGACGCCCACCGCCCCCTGGACCAGCGCCAGGGCCACGAAGCACGCCCCGGCCAGCCGGAACTCCCGCGCGCCGCGCACCAGCAGCACCACCGCGGCCGGGACCAGCACGAACACCTGGAGGTAGCGCACGAAGCCGGGCAGCGCGGCGTACGGATCGGCGGCGGTCACGGTGGCGACGGCCAGCCCGGCGGCGGGCAGCCCGAGCAGGAACGCGCCCAGCGGGCTCAGCGCGCGGGTCTGCCCGCGCAGCGCCTGGACCCCGCAGCAGAACACCAGCAGCAGGGAGGCCGCGTCGGCCGGGGTGACCTTGCCGGAGGCGGTCGCGTCCCCCGCGGGCAGCGGGGCGCACAGCAGCAGGACGGTCGCGGCGAGCGGCAGCAGCGGCCAGTGCCTGCGCAGCGCGCCCGGGAGGTCGAAGCGGATCGGGGGTGTGGCGTGGGCGGTGCTCATGCTCAGCTGCCTCCCAGCCGGAAGCGGAAGAAGGAGGCCGCGGTGCGGGCCAGGATCCACAGGTCCTGCCAGAGCGACCAGGTGTCGATGTAGTGGTTGTCGAAGCGGGCCCGGTCCTCGATGGAGGTGTCGCCGCGCAGGCCGTTGATCTGGGCCAGCCCGGTGATGCCGACGGGCATCCGGTGGCGGGCCTCGTAGCCGGGGTGGATGCTGGCGAACTTGGCGACGAAGAAGGGCCGTTCCGGCCGGGGTCCGACCAGGCTCATGTCACCGCGCACCACGTTCCACAGCTGGGGCAGTTCGTCGAGCGAGGACTTGCGCAGGAAGGAGCCGACGGGGCCCATCCGGTTGTCGTTGGCGACGGTCCAGCGGGTCGCGGACTCGTGTTCGTCGGCCGGGCGCAGAGTGCGGAACTTGAGCAGGGTGAAGGGGCGCCCGTACAGGCCCACGCGCTCCTGACGGAAGATCACCCCCGGTCCGTCGCTGAGCCGTACGGCGAGCGCGCACAGGCCCATGACGGGCGCGGCGGCGCAGAGCGCGAGGGCGGCGAGGGTGGAGTCGATGATCCGCTTCCCGTACCGCTCCAGCGCGCGGGCCGGGCGCGGCAGCAGCGGCTGTACGGAGTACCCCCACAGGTGGTCGGCGGGCTGCGCCACCCGCATGCCGGTGACCTTCGCGGTTCCGGCGGGGTCGGCGAGCCAGAGGCGGCAGCCGTGGTCGTGGAAGAGCCGCACCAGCGAGGCGGTGCGCTCGTCGGCCTCCGGCGGGCGGGTGAAGACCGCGTGGCGCACGGAGTTCTGGATGACCGCGCGCCGGATGTCCTCGTGGGTGGCGAGGAGGGGCAGCCCGGTCCCGGTGACGTCGTCGGCGCCCCCGGCGGTGTCGGCGAGGCCGACCGGGCGCAGCCCGTATTCGGGGCGCCCGTGCAGGGCTGCGGCCACCGCGCCCGCCCCGGCGCCGGGGCCGACGACCAGCGCGGAGCGGGGGGCGCGTACGGCCGTACGCCTGCGGAGCTGGTTGACGAGCCCGCGTCCGGCGCAGGCCAGCAGGAACTGCAGGCAGACGCAGGTGAGCAGGACTCCCCAGCCGAGGGCGCGCTGCGGGGCGGCGGCGGCCACGACGGCGGCGACCCCGCACCACAGCACCGCCGCCCGGCCCGCGAGCGTGGGCAGTTCGAGCAGCGCGGAGGGCGCGAGGCGCGGCCGGTAGAGCCCGGCCTGGGCGTGCAGCGCGGCCGCGAGCAGGGCGATCGGCGCGGCCGCCTGCCCGGGCAGGTCCAGTCCGGGCAGGGTGGTCGTGGTGAGTACGGCGGCCAGCGCGTCGACGGTCAGCAGCGGGCCGATCCCGTCGCGGCGGCGGACCCGCTGCGGGCGCAGGACGGGCCGGGCCTGTTCGGCCTTGGGGCCGCGCGGCGGGTGGATGGCGGCCGCGGAGCGCCGGACGGCGGTGGTGCCCGCGGGCCCCGTACCGCTCTGCCCGGTGGGCCGGGCGTGTGCGCTGTCCATCGTCATCGGCTGATGCGCTCCTGGTTCAAGGGCCGGGGCCTGCCCAGCAGTTCGTGGTACAGACCGGTGACCGCGTCCGTGGTCCGCCGCACGTCGAACTCGGTCCGCGCGTGCTGCTGCGCCCGCTCGCCCAGCTCGGCGAGCAGCCGCGGTTCGGCCAGCAGCCGGCCGAGCGCTTTGGCCAAGGCCGTCGGGTCCTCCGGCGGCACCAGGCACACGGCGCCCTGGCCTGGCGGCAGGCTCTCCCGGGCGCCGCTCACGTCGGAGACCAGGACCGGGCGGCCACAGGCCATGGCTTCGAGCGGGGCGAGCGCCATCCCTTCCCACCGCGACGGAAGTACAACGAGATCGGCGGCCCGAAGCCACGGTCGGATGTCCGCGGCGGCTCCGGCGAAGTGCACCCGGGGCGGCGCCGTCCGGCGCAGCCGTTCGGTGTCGGGGCCGTCGCCGACCAGGACCAGCCGGGCGTCCGGGACGTTGCCGAGCAGCTCCGGCCAGGCGCGCAGCAGCACGTCCTGGCCCTTCTGCTGGCAGATCCTGCCGACGCAGACGGCGAGCGGCCCGCCGTCCGCGAACCCGGCGGGCAGCGGCAGTGCGGCCCGGGCGGCCGCCTTGTCGTCGACCTGGGAGGCCTCGTCTGCGCCGCCGCGGCCGCCGGGGCGGAAGTGGCCGAGGTCGACCCCGTTGCGGATCACCGACCAGGCGGCGGTGATGCCCGCCGACTCGCCCGCGCGCCGTTCGGCCTCGCTGACGCAGAGCACCCGGTCGGCCCAGCGGGCACCGAAGCGCTCCCAGCGCAGGGCGAGCGCGCCGGTGGCTCCGGCGGCCGCGTCGAAGGACCAGGCGTGCGGCTGGAAGACGGTGGGCAGCGCCCCGCGCACGGCGAGCCGCCCGGCCAGGCCCGCCTTGGCGCTGTGCGCGTGCAGCAGGTCTGGGCGGACGCGGCGGACGAGCCGGGCCGCGCCGCTCACCTCGGCGGCGAGCCCGGGCCCGGGGGCCCGGCCGGCCCGCCAGGTGAACACCTGGGCCCCGGCGTCCCGGGCGCCGTCGGCGAGCTGTCCGCCGCGCGGGCAGCCGACGACGACGCGCAGGCCCGCGGCGCTCTGGGCACGGACGAGATCGATGACGACCCGGGCGACACCGCCCTCCACTGGCTGGACGAGATGGAAGACGGTCACATGTTCTGACACATGCTCCGGCACTGGTTCTGACGGCACGTGGAGCGGTCTCCTGCGATCAGCGGCGCGCGTCTGTCTGAACGAAGAGCACGCCGAGGAAATGACCCTGGTTTTCGCCCGTGAGCCTGAACGTCAGGTTGCGGGCACCACCGGACAGGGCGGGACTCAGGTCGAACACGTCCGCGTCATATCCGAGATTATTCATATTTTCAGGCTGTCGTACCGAAGCGGAATGCCCGAAATCCGTGATGGTCGAATTCATCACGTCATTGAACGGGTTTTCGCCGTCGCTCAGATTCAACCGCCGACCGCTGTCGGCGGTCACGGTGAGCGAGTCCCCGAGGACCCCGCGGTCCCCGTCGTAACCGACGAGCCCTACCCGGCCCGTCGCCTCGGCGGGCGCGTCCAGACCGGACACCTCCACCGTCTCGGCGGCCAGCTGACCGGCCCCGGCCCGCAGTTCCTCGAAGCCGTCCCACACCGCGACCCGGCGCACCGGCTCCTGCGGCTGTTCGTAGGCCGCCACCAGCGTCCAGCCGCCCCACGCGCCCACCGGCGAGTTCCCCATGGCGATGTTGATCTGGGCCACCGTCCACATCCCGGTGCCCCCCTTGCGGACCATCGGGGTGACGTCGGCGGACGCCTGATAGGCATCGCTGCCCGCGTCGGAACGGTGCCCGATCACGGTGTCGGCCAGCACTTCCTTGTACGCGCCGCCCGGTTCGGCGACGAGCACCCGGCCGCTGTCCTCCGGCGGCTTCTGCTCCCCGACGCGCAGGTTCCCGCCCCAGTACAGGCGGGCGTAGGCGACCTTCGCGCCCTTCGGGATCTTCAGCTCGGCGCGGGTGGAGTTGTAGGTGTCGGGGTCCTTGTCGACGTCGCTGTAGAACATGTCGAAGTCGTTGTTCACCCCGGCGGCGCCGCGCTTGACGTCCTCGCACGGCTCGGCCTGCGGGGACTCCTCCTTGCGGCAGCTGATGCCCGCGTTGGACGCCCGTACGAGCCCACCGTGCAGCTCGGCCTGATAACGCTGGGTGAAGGGGATACGGGCCTTTTCGCGGGCCGCCGGAGCCTTCGGGGGCGGACCCGCGGCGTCCGCCGCAGAAACGTTCACCGAAAGTGCGAGGCAGGACAGCAGGGCGAGCGAACCGAGGATTCTGCGGGAGGAACCCATGACCCTGTCTCCATTTTCGATCAAGGGGACAAAACAGGAGTGAACTTTGTCAGAAATCAAGCTGGAAATCACGCCGGACTCGCGCGTACGGCCTTTTGGGCGATACCACGCACCCTTGCGGATGGCACGTCGTTATGGAGGTGCACCATTGTTCGAACCGAAAGGGATAACGGAGATGAAGAAGAGGCTGATGCGCGGCACCACGCTGGCCGTCGCGGGCGCTGCGATGCTGATGGGCGGCGCGGGCCTCGCCTCCGCGCACGGTGGCGACGGCGCCTCCGCGCAGGGCGTGACCAAGGACTCCCCCGGTGTCCTCAGCGGCAACCTGCTCCAGGTCCCGGTCGACGTTCCGGTGAACGTGTGTGGCAACACCGTCAACGTGATCGCCCTGCTCAACCCGGCGTTCGGCAGCAAGTGTGTGAACGCCTGACCGTCAACCGTGCCGCCCGAAACGTCGGCATCCGAGTGAAGCCACGCAACCCCCACCGGGGCGGGGCCGTTGTTCCGGGTGCTCCTGTACCGGGCAATCCTGCAGAAAAGGGACGATTGTGATCAAGAAGATGATGGCCACCGCGGCTGTTGCCGCCTCCGTCGTGGGCATGGGCGCGGCCATGGCCCCGCAGGCGATGGCTATCGGGAACGACAACGGCGTCAACACCGCCAACGGCAACAACGCCGCGCAGATCTACGGCAACCAGGCCACCTACGGGAACATGAGCCCGCAGATGGCGCTGGTCCAGGGCTCCCTGAACAAGCCCTGCATCGCCCTGCCGGCCAAGGCCAATGTGCAGTCGGTGCTGGCGCTGATCAACGTCGGCGTCCAGGACATCCCCGTCCTGTCCAACCCGATGAACCAGCAGTGCACCGAGAACTCCACCCAGGCCAAGGGCGACGAGCCGCTGTCGCACATCCTGGACAACATCCCGGTCCTCTCGGGCAACGCCTCCAGCGGCAGCTGATCGCGGGACACACAGGCGGGGCCGCCGCACCTTCGGGTCGCGGCGGCCCCGCCTTGTGTCCGCTCCGCGCGGCGGGAATGCCCGGGTATATCCCACCGCATTCCCGCGGCCGGGGCATCGGAGTGAATTCGATCCAGGCCGCACGAGACGCTCCGACTTTCGCGGTCCGTGCGGTTTCTTTTCCCCGGACCACTCGTTGTTATTCATGCAGTGGATACGCCTCTGCGGGAAAGGATCGAAATTCTCATGACGTACAAGAAGGCAGTTGTGCTGGCCGCCGGCGTTCTGATGGCCGTTGGTGCCGCCGCCCCCGCCATGGCTGACGCCGACGCCCACGGTGCGGCCGTCGGCTCCCCCGGCGTCCTGTCCGGCAACCTCCTCCAGGTGCCGGTGCACATCCCGGTCAACGTCTGCGGCAACACGGTCAACGTGATCGCCCTGCTCAACCCGGCGTTCGGCACCGTCTGCATCAACAACTGACGAAGCGCTTGAGCCCGCAAGGGCAGACCTCCTCGGGGTGGCCTCGGAGTGCACGGCGGTGCACTCCGAGGCCACCTCCGATTCAGCACCGGCGGCCCCGCCGGTAGACAGGGAAGGACCCATGCGACAGGTACTGAGCCGGAAGGTACTGGGCAAGGGAGTGCTCACGGCCGCGGCGGCGTCGAGCCTGCTGTCGATCGCGACCGGTGCGGCCTACGCGCACACCGGAGCGAGCGCCGAGGCCGCGCACTCACCGGGCGTGCTCGCCGGGAACAGCGTCTCGGTACCGATCACGTTCTCGCCGAACGTCTGCGGCAACAGCGTGGACGCCGGGGCCGGTCTCAACCCGGCCATGGGCGGCACCTGCGTGACCACCGACGGCGGTGGGGGCGCGTACGGCGACCACGCCGACTACGAGCGCTACCTGAGCCGGGAGAACGCCGAGGCGTTCCAGCGCTACCTCGACGACCAGCGCGACGAGCACGACCAGCGCCAGGGCGAGCGGGAACCCGAGCGCGCGCCCGAGCGGCACGACGAGCGCGCGGGCAGCGGCAGGCACCGGATGCCCGAGCAGCGCGACCGCGGCCACGGGCAGGAACGCGGTCAGGAGCACGGCCAGGAAGCCGGGCAGGACCGCCACGAGGGCGCCCACCAGGGCGGCAACGGCGGCGGCGACGAGGACTGCGACGAGCACCCGCGGGCCACCCCGGCCCCGGCGGCCCACCACGCGCCCCCCGCGCCGAAGCCCGCGCACGCCAAGCCGAAGCCCGCCCCCGCGCACCACGCGGCGCCCCCGGCCCACCACGCGGCCCCCGCGCCGAAGCCGAAGCCCGCTCCGGCGCCCGCCGAAGCCCCCGAGCCCCGGCCGCAGCACCACGGCAGCGAGTTCGTCGAGCACCCGGCGGCTCCCGCCCCGGCACCGGCCCCTGCTCCGCAGGCCGCTCCCGCGCCCGCACCGCAGGCCGCCCCCGCCGCGCCCGCCCCGGCTCCGGCACCCGCCCCGATGCCCGCTCCGGCGCCCGTGACCGCGCCCGCCCCGGCGCCCGCCGCGGCTCCGGCCCCGCTGCCGGCGCCCGTACCCGCGCCCGTACCGGAGGCCGTACGTCCGGCGGCGCCCGCGGCCGACCAGCCCCCGGCCGCTCCGGCGGGCGACACCCCGATCCACCTGCCCCCGGCACCGGCCCCCGCGCCGGTCCGCGAGGCGCCCCCGGTCACGCTCCCGGCCCCGGCGCCGCAGACCCCGGCCCGCGCCCCGATGGCCGGACGGCCGATGCTGGCCGAGACGGGATCCGCGGGGCAGCCCGCGGCCGCCGCGGCCCTCGCCGCGGCCCTGCTGCTCG
Source organism: Streptomyces sp. NBC_00536 (assembly GCF_036346295.1). Lineage (NCBI taxonomy): Bacteria > Bacillati > Actinomycetota > Actinomycetes > Kitasatosporales > Streptomycetaceae > Streptomyces > Streptomyces sp. NBC_00536. The sequence goes on from NZ_CP107819.1 coordinate 3,504,105, forward strand.
GCGGTTCGATCCTGTACCGGAGGTCCCGCGTCTCCTGACCCGGACCGGGCCGGCCGGGTCCGTAATACGGTCGGTAATCGGAAAAGATTCGCAAGCGGGATCGGCCGGAGAATCCATGTCGGATTCTCCGGCCGATTCCGTTCGGCGACAGAGTTTCCGCAGCCCCAAGGAATCGTTAGCCAGGGCGAAAGTGACGCGACGGTCGTCACTGGAAAAGGATTTCGATAATGAAGTACACGAAGGTCGCCGCTGTGCTCGCCGGCTCCGTCGCCGCCCTCGGCGCCGTGACCCCCGCCTTCGCGGCCGAGCCCGGAGCGCTGCCGCCCATGAGCCTGACGGGCGGGGTGACCGAGGTCCTCAACGCGGCCGCGCCCGTCTCCGCCTCGCTCCCGCAGACCGTGAGCAACGGGCTGGCCGAGCAGGGCGACACGGTGGGCAAGGTGGTGGGCACCGCGCAGAAGGTGAACCAGCTGCGCAACGCTGGGCCGACCGAGGCACTGGGCGCCGCCAACGCGGTCACCCAGCTGACCCCGATGCTGGGCGGCGTGAAGCTCAACAACGGCCACAACTGATCCCTCGCATCCCGCGCGAAACGACTGTGGGCGCCACCGGCGATGCCGGTGGCGCCCACAGTCACATGCGGTGGCTGACGTCAGTCGTTGACGCAGACCGAGCCGAAGGCCGGGTTCAGCAGACCGATGACGTTCACGGAGTTACCGCAGACGTTGACCGGCACGTGGACCGGGACCTGGAGCAGGTTGCCCGACAGGACACCGGGGGAACCCACGGCCGCGCCCTCGGCCGATGCGTCGGCGGCGGCGGAACCGGCGGCACCGGCCGCAGCGAGACCAGCGGCGGCCACGACGAGAGCGGCCTTCTTGGCAGAGTTCATGGGAATTGCACCTTCTGTTCGATGTCCTGCCCCGAACCGGGGCTCACAACAAACGAAACGGCCCAGCTCCCCAGACGACACGGCTCCGAACGGAATCAGACCTGTTCAGAGCAATAGTCGTAACCGCGACACGGCCACCGGTCCCCCCTAGCGGATGGGGATGTCCGGAAGATCCGGAAGGTCCGGCACCAGCTTGTCGTCCGCCGCGGGCGGGACGGCCGGGATCGCCGGGGCCTTGGGGATCTCGGGCAGCTTGATCTCCGGGAGCTTGACCCCCGGGATCTCCGGCAGCTTGATGTCGGGCAGCTTGATCTCCGGGATCCCCGGGATCGCCGGCAGCTTGATGAGGTCCGTCAGGGACTTCAGCAGGTCCTGCAGCGTCTTGGTGAGCCCGCCCAGCAGGTCGTCGATGGGCCCGGCCGCCGCCACGCGCTCGTCGATCTGCTGCTGGACCGTGGCCACCCGTTCGGTGAGCGCGGCACCCTTCTCACCGTCGAGGGCGCTCGCCGGAGCCGCGGCGCCGAGCAGTATGACCGCGGTCAGGGCCGAGGGGACGAGGATGCGGATGCGGGACGCCTTGGTGCGGGACATGGCGGTTCCTTCGGGTGAGCGGGCCAAATCGGACCAGGAAAGTCCGCTTCTCTCACCCACCGTGCTTATAGGCTCTACGGACCGCAACCGGATCATGAACCGCTGCGGGCTGCGTACGGGCTTCGCGCAGGCGTCCGGGGCGCTCTCACCCGGGGTGGGGAAAACCCGGCCCGGAACGGGCCGTTTGAGTGAAGCAGCGGAACCAACCCCATGACCGGGCAGTTGATCAGGGCGCTCCACTAGCGGGCACTCGTGCGACAAAAGGAACATGATGAACAAGCTCGTCCAGGCCACCCTGATCGGCGCCTCCGTGCTCACCGCGGGTGTCGCCACGGCCGCCCCGGCCCTGGCCATCGGCAACGACAACGGCATCAACACCGTGAACGGCAACGGCTCCTCGCAGGTGTACGGCAACCAGAAGACCACGGGCGACATGAGCCCGCAGCTCAGCCTGGTCCAGGGCTCCGCGAACAAGCCCTGTGTCGGCCTGCCGGTCAAGGTCAACGCCCAGTCGCTGGTGGCCCTGCTCAACGTCGGCGTCCAGGACATCAACGTCCTGTCCAACCCGATGAACCAGCAGTGCACCGAGAACTCCACCCAGGCGAAGGGCGACGAGTCCCTGTCGCACATCCTGGACAACATCCCGGTCCTCTCGGGCAACCTGTCCGCGGGCAGCTGACCACCGCTTTCGATTCCGGTCCGGGCCCCCGCGCCCGTGGAGCGAAGTGACAGGGCCCCGGCAGCTTCCAGCCGCCGGGGCCCTCGCCTGTGGGTTCGCAGGTCAGTTGTCAGCTGGTCAGCTGGTCAGCTGGTCCAGAACTCCCACCAGCGGGTGAGGATCAGCATCCCGATCACGCCGGTGTGCAGGGCGGGCGGGGCCCAGCCGAATTCGGTGAAGAAGCTCCTGACCGGCCGCGGCGCGGGCAGCACGCCGGTACGGACGTTCTGCGCGGTGACCGCCCAGAACATCAGCAGCGTCGCCACCCAGGCCAGGGTGCACCACAGGCACAGCGCGTTGATCTCGTACAGCGACTGCACCATCAGCCAGGTGCAGAAGCCGACGCCGAACAACGTGCCCGCGTTCAGCCCCAGCCAGAACCAGCCACGGTGGCGGGCGCCCGCGATCAGGGACATCCCGACGCACACCACGACGGCGTAACAGGCCAGTCCCAGCATGGGGTTGGGGAAGCCGAAGGCCGCCGCCTGCTCGCTCTGCATGACGCTGCCGCAGGAGACCACCGGATTGAGGCTGCAGGCGGGCTTGAAGTCCGGGTCCTCCAGCAGGAGGAACTTGTCGAGGGTGATCACCCACGAGGCGAGCAGCCCGGCCGCTCCCGTGAGGACCAGCAGCCAGGCGAGTGCGCGAGGGGTCGCGACCGGCTCGTCCGGCTCGCCTTCGGGTCGACCGCGGGTCTGCCCCTGCTGGCTGGGGACGCCCACTGTATTCGTTGCCATACGGCCCATAGTCCCGCACTCCGGCACCGATCGTGGCGAACCGGGGCCATACGTACGCAAGTTGACCGGATGGAGTGCCGGGAACCCCTGGCACTTCCCGGACGTTTTACCGAACCCCGGACGTGATGTCAGAGCCAGGGGCTACGTTGAGCTTCCGTGACGTGACAAGCTGCGACGGCCTGGAGACCCACCTTGAGCGATCCGTACGAGACAACCGAGGCGCACCTCGAGCGACTCCTGGGCCGCGCCCTCAACTCCTTCGACCTGCCGGACCGGTTGGTCGAGCGCCTCGGCACGGCGCTCGCCCACAGCTCCTCGCTCCACAGCACGCACCACGGTCCGGCGGCGGGCCGCTGGCGGGAGACCCACCGGCACACCTACCTGCTCGCCGACGGCGGCTCCGCGACGCTGTGGGAGCTGGCGTACCGGCTGGAGCACGACCGGGCGACCCGGCACGAGATCTTCATCAGCAAGGCGGAGGCCGCCCTGGCCGCGGTGCGCCTCTTCGGCGAGGACCCCGCCGCCGTGCGGGACTTCACGCTGATGGAGGAGGCCGAGGGCGAGCTCGCCGACCACGACGTGCTCAGCGCCCTGTTCGCCGCCTCCGCACCCGCCGGGGCGCACCGGGAGTACGCGGTGGAGCAGTCCGCCGACCACGCCCGCCGGGTGCTGCGCCGGGCGGAGAACACCGACCGGCCGGGTGAGGCGGTGGCGCGGCTGCTGACCTCGGCGTACGCGCACCGGATCACCCAGGCGTTCGGCACCCGGCAGTGCCTCGCGGACGGCCGGGGCGCCGGTTTCAGCCTCTACGAACACGCCTTCGTCCTGCTGGACGGGAGCGAACTGAGCCTGTGGGAGGTCGAGCACACGGCCACCCCGGACGGGCGGCACATGTGCGAGGTCTATGAGAGCGAAACGGCCGCGCGCGGAGCGATGGAGCTCCGCGCGCGGGTGAGGTGAGGTGAGCCGGTTCGGGGACGGTCAGGCGGCGACCGGGATCTTCGCCTCGGTCTCCGCCGCCGTACCGGTCTCCGCCGGGGCCGGGGCCTGGCGGCGCATCCCCTTGAGGAGGATGACCAGGCCCGCGGTGACGCCCGTACCGGCGGCGATCGCGATCAGGTAGAGCAGCGGGTTGCCGATCAGCGGGATGACGAAGATGCCGCCGTGCGGGGCCCGCAGGGTGCACTCGAAGGCCATCGAGAGGGCTCCGGTGACCGCGCCGCCCACCATGGAGGCCGGGATCACCCGCAGGGGGTCGGCGGCGGCGAAGGGGATGGCCCCCTCGCTGATGAACGAAGCGCCCAGGAACCAGGCGGCCTTGCCGTTGTCGCGTTCCGTCTTCGAGAAGAGGCGGCCGCGCACGGTGGTGGCCAGTGCCATGGCCAGCGGCGGCACCATGCCCGCGGCCATCACGGCGGCCATGACCTTCAGGCTGCCCTCGTTGGGGGTGGCGAGGCCGCCGATGGCGAAGGCGTAGGCGACCTTGTTGAGCGGACCGCCGAGGTCGAAGGTCATCATCAGGCCGAGGACGACCCCGAGGATGACCGCGTTGGCGCCGGAGAGGCCCGACAGCCAGTCGGTCAGGGCCTGCTGGAGCGAGGCGACCGGCTTGCCGACGACGAGGAACATCAGGAAGGCCGTCACGGCCGAGCCGATGAGCGGCAGCACCACCACCGGCATGATCCCGCGCAGCGCGGCCGGGACCCGGACCCGCTGGAGGGTCAGGACCGTGCCACCGGCTATCAGGCCGGCGATCAGACCGCCGAGGAAACCGGCGTTGACGGTGAGCGCGACGGCGCCGCCGACGAAGCCGGGGACCAGGCCGGGGCGGTCGGCCATGCCGTAGGCGATGTAACCGGCGAGCACCGGGACGAGGAAGCCGAAGGCGAGACCGCCGGTCTGGAAGAGGAGGGCCGCCCAGCTGGCGGACTCCGTCCAGACGAAGTGCTCGGCGACGGAGGGGGCCTTGTTGATGCCGTAGCCGCCGATGGCGAAGGCCAGGGCGATCATGAGGCCGCCCGCGGCGACGAAGGGGACCATGTAGCTGACGCCGGACATGAGCCAGGTGCGGAGCTTCGCGGCGTGGCTCTCGCCCTGGCTCTCGCCCTCCTGCGGGGCGGGGGTCGGCGTGGCGCCGCCGGTCTCGCCGCCGCCGGTCTCGCCGCGGGCGGCCTTCTCGCGGGCCTCCGCGAAGAGTTCGGCGGGGCGGTTGATCCCGGCCTTCACGCCGACGTCGACAGTGGGCTTGCCCGCGAAGCGGGCGCGGTCGCGGACGGGGACGTCGTGGGCGAAGACGACCGCGTCGGCGGCGGCGATGACGGCGGGGTCGAGCCGGGTGAACCCCGCGGAGCCCTGCGTCTCGACGGCGAGCTCGATCCCCTCCGCCGCGGCGGTGCGCTGGAGGGATTCGGCGGCCATGTAGGTGTGCGCGATCCCGGTCGGACACGAGGTGACGGCCACGACCCGAAATCCCCCTCCCCCGGTGCGGGCTGAAGTTGGCTGCGCCGCCCCGGCCCCGCTGGGGGCACCCCCCGCCCCGCCGGGGACACCCTCAGCCTCGCTGCGGCCACCCTCAGCCTCGCCGGGGACATCCCCGGCCCCGGGGAGGGCATTTTCAGCCTCGCCGGCGTTTGAGGCGCGGGTCCGGGCACAGCCCGGTACCGCCTCCGGCGGGCCCTCAAACGCCGGGCGGGCTGAAATTGGCTGCGCCACCCCGGCCTCGGTACGGGCACCCTCAGCCTCGCCGGCGATTGAGGCGCGGGTCCGGGCGGAGCCCGGTTGCGCCTCCGGCGGGCCCTCAAACGCCGGGCGGGCTGAAATTGGCTGCGCCACCCCGGCCTCGGAACCGGCAACCCCCGCCCCGCCAGGGACACCCCGAGCCCCGGGGGCACCCTCAGCCTCGCCGGCGATTGAGGCGCGGGTCCGGGCAGAGCCCGGTACCGCCTCCGGCGGGCCCTCAAACGCCGGGCGGGCTGAATCTGGCTGCGGGTCGGCGATGAGAGTGGCGGCTTGGGGTGGGGTGAGGGTGGTGCGGAGGGCTGCTACGAAGTCGGGGCGCATCAGGCGGCGGGCCAGGGAGGACAGGATCGTCAGGTGCGCGTCGTCGGCCCCCGCGGGGGCGGCGATCAGGAAGATCAGGTCCGCCGGCCCGTCCGGGGCGCCGAAGTCGACCCCGGACGGGGCCCGGCCGAAGGCGAGGGTGGGGGCGGACACGTGCGCACTGCGGCAGTGCGGGATGCCGATCCCGCCCTCCAGCCCGGTCGGCATCTGCGCCTCCCTCGCCGCCACGTCCGCGAGGAAGCCCTCCAGGTCGGTGACCCGGCCGAGCGCGAGCATGCGCCGGGCCAGGGACCGGACGGCCGCTTCCTTGGAGTCGGCGGTGAGGTCGAGGTCGACCAGCTCCGCAATGATCATCGGCTTGCTCATCGCTTGTCGCTCCGTTCGGACAGGGGGAGGTCCAGGGGGAGGTTCTGGGTGATGCGGACCTTGTCGGGGCGCAGGTCCGACGGGGTCGGCATGGCGCTGCCGGGGAGCTGGACCGCGGCCGCGCCGTGGGCCAGGGCCGAGGCGAGGGCCTCGGGGCCGGTGCCGCCCGCGATCAGGAAACCGGCCAGGGACGCGTCACCGGCGCCCACGTTGCTGCGTACCGCCGTGACGGCCGCCGTGCCGTAGTAGGTGCCCTCGGCGCTGACCAGGAGCTGGCCGTCGGCGCCGAGGGAGGCCAGTACCGCCCCGGCGCCCAGCGCGCGCAGCTCCTCGGCGGCCTCGACCACGTCGCCCAGGGTGGCCAGCGGACGCCCGACGGCGGCGGCGAGTTCCTCCGCGTTGGGCTTGATGACGTCGGGGCGGGCCGCCAGCGCGGCGGTCAGGGCCGGGCCGGAGGTGTCGAGGGCGATCCTGGCGCCCGCCGCGTGGGCGCGGGTGACCAGTTCGGCGTACCACGCGGGGGCGAGGCCCCGCGGGAGGCTGCCGCAGCAGGCGATCCAGTCGGCGCCGCCGGAGCAGCCGCGGACGGTCTCCAGGAGGAGGCCGGATTCGGCTTCGCTGAGTTCGGGACCGGCCGCGTTGATCTTCGTCAGGGTGCCGTCGGGTTCGGCGACGGAGATGTTGGAGCGGGTCTGGCCGGTGATCGTGACCGCGGTGACGTCCACACCCTGGGCGCCGAGGAGTTCGGCGATGAGGGTGCCGGGGGCGCCGCCCAGCGGGAGGACCGCCGTCGTACGGACCCCCGCGGCGGCGACGGCCCGGGAGACGTTGACGCCCTTGCCGCCGGGGTCGACCCGCTCGGCGGTGGCGCGGAGCACTTCGCCCCGGTCCAGCGCGGGGACCTCGTACGTCCGGTCCAGGGAGGGATTGGGGGTGACGGTGAGGATCATACGAGCACGACTTCCGTACCGGCGGCTTCGATCGCCGCCTTGTGTGCGGGGGCCAGGCCCCGGTCCGTGATGAGGAGGTCCACCTCGGCGAAGGTGCCGAAGCGGGCGAACTGCTCCTGCCCCGACTTCGAGGAGTCGGCCAGGACGACGACCCGCCGGGCGGCCGCGATCGCGGCGCGCTTGACGGCGGCTTCGGCCAGGTCGGGGGTGGTGAGCCCGCCCTGCGCGGTGAAGCCGTTCGTCGCGAGGAAGAGGACGTCGGCGCGGATCTCCGCGTACGCGCGCAGCGCCCAGGCGTCGACGGCGGCGCGCGTGCGGTGCCGGACCCTGCCCCCGACGAGGTGCAGGTCGATGCCGGTGTGGTCGGCGAGCCGGGCGGCGACGGGCAGCGCGTGGGTGACCACGGTGAGCACGGTCTCGACCGGGATGGCCGCCGCGAGGCGGGCGATGGTGCTGCCCGCGTCGAGGATGACGCTGCCGCCTTCGGGGAGTTCGGCGAGCGCGGCGGCCGCGATGCGGTCCTTCTCGTCGGCGGCGGTGGACTCGCGCTCGGTGAGGTCGGGCTCGAAGTCGAGGCGCCCGGCGGGGATGGCCCCGCCGTGGACGCGGCGGACGAGCCCGGCCCGGTCCAGGGCGGTGAGGTCGCGGCGTACGGTCTCGGCGGTGACCTGGAACTGCTCGGCGAGCGAGAGTACGTCGACCCGCCCTGCCTCGCGGGCGAGGCGGAGGATCTCCTGCTGGCGCTCCGGTGCGTACATGTGGGTTTACGTCCGTTCGATGCCCGACTCGGTGGGTTCTCTCGTACAGTACGCCCGAGGCGGCAGCAAAACAAAGAAAAACGGGCATGCCCGCCAATAAAGGCGGACATGCCCGTGAACTGGAGCCGGAGGGCCTAGGAGACCGGGACCTTCTCCAGGCTGATCTCGTCGCGGCCGTCACCACTGCCGTCGGCGTCCGCCCCGCCCTCGTGGGGGACGGCGGCCTGCTTGCGCGGCAGTGCGAACATCACCGCGAAGATCACGACGAGGACCGCGACGACCCACCACAGCGCACTGTGGAAGGCGTCGACGTACTGCGGCCCGAAGGCCACGTCCTTGTCGATCACGCCGAAGTAGACGACCGAGGTGAGGCCGAGACCGAGCGCGTTGCCCATCTGGCCGGTGGTGTTGATCAGGCCGGAGGCGGAACCGGCGTGCTCGCGCGGCACCTCCGAGAGGACCGTGTCGGTCAGCGGGGCCACGATCAGGCCCATGCCGATGCCCATGACCACCAGCGGGGCCGCCATCTGCCAGGAGGCGATGGCCATGCCGTAGTGCTGCGACTCCCAGATGTAGAGGAGCAGACCCGCGGCCATGGTCAGGGCGCCCGCCTGGAGCACCTTGCGGCCGAAGCGCGGCACCAGCTTCTGCACGGACAGGCCCGCGGCGGCCGAGACGGCGATGGAGAAGGGGATGCCGGTGGTGCCCGCGCGCAGCGCGGTCCAGCCGAGGCCCATCTGCATGTACAGCGTCCAGACCAGGAAGAAGATGCCGGTCGCGACACCGAAGGTGAGCTGGACCGCGATGCCGGCCGCGAAGCTCTTGACCTTGAACAGGGACAGCTCGACGAGCGGCGAACCGTCCTTGCGGATCTTGTACTTCTCGTACGCGATGAACCCGGCGATCAGGAACGGGACCGCGCCCATGCACAGGAAGCCCCACAGCGGCCAGTCGTTCTCGCGGCCCTGGGTGAGGGGGTAGATCAGCATGACCATGCCCGCGGTGGCGATGAGGACGCCGACGAGGTCGAGGCGCAGCGCGTTGGGCGCCTTGGACTCGGTGATGAACTTGCGGCCCAGGATCACGCCCGCGATGCCGACCGGCAGGTTGATCAGGAAGATCGGGCGCCATTCGAGGCCGAAGATGTTCCACTCGGTGAGCAGCGCGCCGAGCATGGGGCCGGAGACGGCGCCGAGACCGACGATCGCGCCGAACATGCCGAAGACCTTGCCGCGCTCGTGCGGCGGGAAGGTGACGTGGATGATGGCCAGCACCTGCGGGACCATCATCGCCGCCATCGAGCCCTGGAGCAGGCGGGACGTGACGAGCATGGCCGGGTTGGCGGCGATGCCGCAGAGCAGCGAGGCGGCGGTGAAGCCGGCGATGCCGATCAGGAAGAGGCGCTTGCGGCCGTAGATGTCACCGAGGCGGCCACCGGTGATCAGGCCGGCGGCGAAGGCGAGCGCGTAGCCCGCGGTGATCCACTGGATGGCGCTGGTCGAGGCGTGCAGGTCGCCCCGCATGCTGGGTATCGCGATGTTGACGATGGTGACGTCGACCAGGTCCATGAAGGCCGCGGTCATCACGATGGCGAGCGCCAGCCAGCGGCGGCGGTCGGCCTTGGCGTCCAGCGGGGTGCTCTCGCCCCACCCGTCGGACTTCGGCGCGGGCTTGGGTACTGCGGACGTCCGCTCTGCTGGTTCGGGCCCGGTCTCGTTCTCGGGCGATGTCTTCGATGTCTCCGTGCTCATGAGGAGAAACCTAGACGGCATGTAGGTCAGTTGGTGTCCTATTTCCCTGGCAATCTGGAAGACATGACCGACACCCCCGCACGGCTGCTGACCCTGCTGTCCCTGCTCCAGACCCCCCGCGAATGGCCCGGGAGCGAGCTGGCGGACCGGCTCGGCGTCAGCTCGCGGACCATCCGGCGCGACATCGACCGGCTGCGGGACCTGGGGTACCCGGTCGAGGCCACGCTGGGCGCGGAGGGCGGGTACAGGCTGGTGGCGGGGGCCGCGATGCCGCCGCTGGTACTGGACGACGAGGAGGCCGTGGCCATCGCGGTCGGGCTGCGGGCCGGGGCCGGGCACGCGATCGAGGGGGTCGAGGAGGCGTCCGTACGGGCGCTGGCCAAGCTGGAACAGGTACTGCCCTCGCGGCTGCGGCACCGGGTCAGCTCCCTGCAGTCGGCGACGGTCGCCCTGACCCGCGGGGACGGGGCCAGCATCGACCCGCGGACGCTCACGACGATCGCGTCCGCGACGGCCGGGCAGGAACGGCTGCGGTTCGCCTACCGGGCGGCGGACGGGACCGGGACGCGGCGGCTGGTGGAACCGAACCGGCTGGTCAGCACCGGGCGGCGGTGGTACCTGGTCGCCTACGACCTCGACCGGGACGACTGGCGGACCTTCCGGGTGGACCGGGTGAGCGAGCCGTTCGCGACCGGGGCCAGGTTCGCGGCGCGGGAGCTGCCGATGGACGCGGTGGCGTTCGTGGAGCGGGGGCTGCGGCGGGGCGGGGGCGGGGGGCGGGGGACGTACGAGGTCGAGCTGCACTTCGCGGTGGCGGCGGAGGAGGTGCCGGGCTGGCTGGGGGCGGCGGAGGCCGATCCTGCCGGGGGGTGCCGGGTGCGGTTCGCCTGCGGCGACGCGCCGGAGTGGCTGGCGGCGCGGCTCGCCCTGACGGGGCTGCCGTTCACCGTCCTGGCGCCGGCGTCCCTGGCCGCGACCGCGCTGGCGCTGGGCACCCGGCTGTCCGCGTCCGCGGCCCCGTCGGCGTCCGCGCCCGCGTAACCGTGGCCCCTGGCCGGGCCGGGCCGGGCCGGGCCGGGCGCGGTGCGACCACTGGACGCCGTACCCGGCCCCCGTTGCCTCCGGCGGGCCCTCAAACGCCGGGCAGGCTGGAATTGGCTGAGCCTGTGCGCCCGGTGCGGGCGGGATTTGGCCGGGCCTGTGGGGCCGGTGCGGGCTGCCGGGAGCGAATGTGGCTGGGCCGGTACGACCGTGCGCGCCGTACCCGGCTCCCGTTGCCTCCGGCGGGCCCTCAAACGCCGGGCAGGCTGGACTTGGCCCGGCCTGTCCGACCGGTGCGGGCGGGATTTGGCCGGGCCCGTACAACCGGTGCGGGCTGGAATTGGCCGGGCCCGTACAACCGGTGCGGGCTGGGTTTGGCTCCGCCGGTGCGACCGGTGCGGGCTGCCGGGGAAGGTTCCGGGGCCCCGAGGGGTATTTCAGCCTGCCCGGCGATTGAGGGCCCGCCGGAGGCTGCTGTGGCGGGCACGGCAGCCTCCGGCGGTGGGAAATCCAGCCCGCCCGGCGTTTGAAGGCCCGCCGGAGGCTGCTGTGGCGGGCACGGCTCGGGGTGGGAAATCCAGCCTGCCCGGCGATTGAGGGCCCGCCGGAGGCTGCGCAGGGGCGTGCGGCCCGCGGCGGACGATTCGGTCTGCCCGGTGGTGGGGGTGTGGGGGAGCCCCGGCACCCGGGGGGGGTGGGTGCCGGGGCTCGTTCGGGGGGGGTTAGGCGACCGCGTCGAAGCCCGTGTCGCGGGCCATTCGCTTCAGCTCCAGGAGCGCGTGCTTCTCGATCTGGCGGATCCGCTCGCGCGTCAGCCCGTGCTGCTTGCCGACCTCGGTCAGGGTCCGCTCCCGGCCGTCGTCGATCCCGTACCGCATCTTGATGATCGACGCGGTGCGCTGGTCGAGCTTGGCGATCAGGTCCTCCAGCTCCTCGCTCCGCAGGAGCGACATGACCGACTGCTCCGGCGAGACGGCGGACGTGTCCTCCAGCAGGTCACCGAACTGCGTGTCGCCCTCGTCGTCGACCGCCATGTTCAGGCTGACCGGGTCGCGCGCCCAGTCCAGGACGTCACCGACGCGCTTCTCGGTGGAGTCGAGTTCGGCGGCGATCTCCGCGTGCTCCGGGTCGCGGCCGTTCTCGCGGTTGAACTCGCGCTGCACCCGGCGGATCCGGCCGAGCTCCTCGACCAGGTGGACGGGGAGGCGGATGGTGCGGGACTGGTCGGCGATGGAGCGGGTGACGGCCTGGCGGATCCACCACGTGGCGTACGTGGAGAACTTGAAGCCCTTCGCGTAGTCGAACTTCTCGACCGCGCGCACCAGGCCCGCATTGCCCTCCTGGATCAGGTCGAGCAGGGGCAGCCCGCTGCGCGGATAGCGCCGGGCCACGGCGACGACGAGGCGCAGGTTCGAGCGGATGAAGACTTCCTTGGCCCGCTCGCCCTCGGCGGCGAGCAGTTCCAGCTCCTCCGTCGTGGGGAGCGCGTCACCCTCTCGCTCTATCCGGCCGTCGAGGATCTGCTGGGCGTACACGCCCGCCTCGATGATCTGGGACAGCTCGACTTCCTTCGCCGCGTCGAGCAGCGGAGTGCGCGCGATCTCGTCCAGGTACATGCCGACCAGGTCGCGATCGGCGATCTCCCGGCCCACAGCGCGCGCGCTGCCGGCACTGGAGGACTGACGACGGGCGACGGCGCGGGTTGCCATGCGTGCTCCCTTGCGATGAGTTCGGTCGCGGTGCGGCTACTGCTGGGTGGGACACTCTCCCGAGTGCCCGCATCCGAAGGAAACAACGACTGGAATCGGGACAGAATTCCCACGCCGCATCCTTTTTTCGAGATCTTGCAGTATCCTGCCCCGCCACGAGGCGGCGCACGAGGCCGTCAGATCCCGCGGAGGCGCAGGTCAGGCCCCGCGGGGCGGTGCCGCTCACGACTGCTCTCCTCCCCTCAAGACGGCTCGCGAGGGGTTCTGGTTGCCTGCGCGGATGACCGTATTGCCGGAAACGTGAAGACCCCGTAAGCGCGAAGACCCCCGTCGCGTTCGCACTCGAACGCGACGGGGGTCTTCCGTCATTCCGTCACTCCGTCATTCCGCCATCCCGCGGTCGGGCCCCGGGTCAGTGCGCGATGACCGGGATCCGGTTCTCGGCGTCCGCATCCGCGCCCGCACCGCTGGCCGTGGCCCCGGTGTCGGGACGGCCCGTGTTGATCAGGGTCAGCGCGATGAGCGAGCTGGCGACCAGGATGCCGACCGCCCACCAGATCGCCGAGGAGTAGCCATCGACCATCGCGCGGGCCTGCACCAGCTTCGCAGCGGCGCCGCCACCGGCCGCCTCGGCGGCGTGCGCGGTCAGGTAGGCCGTGGTGGCGGAGGCGGCGATCGTGTTCAGCAGCGCGGTGCCGATGGCGCCGCCGACCTGCTGCGAGGTGTTGACCATCGCGGAGGCCACACCGGCGTCGGCCGGGTTCACCCGGTACGTCGCCAGCGACATCGCCGGCATGAACGCCGAGCCCATGCCCAGACCCAGCAGCAGCTGCGCCGGGAGGATCAGCGCGGGGTAGGAGGAGTCCACCTTCAGCTGGGTCAGCAGGAGCATGCCGGAGGCGGCGACCAGGAAGCCGGGGCCCATCAGCAGGCGCGGCGGAACCCGGGTCATCAGGCGGGCGCCGATCTGGGTGGAGCCCGTGATCATGCCGACGATCATCGGCAGGAAGGCGAAGCCGGTCTCGACGGGCGAGAAGTGCTTCACGGCCTGGAGGTAGTACGTCAGGAAGAGGAACAGGCCGAACATCGCGATGACGGCCAGACCCAGCGAGAGGTACACACCGCCGCGGTTGCGGTCCATCACGACGCGCAGCGGCAGCAGCGGGGACTTCACCTTCGACTCGACGAGGACGAAGGCGCCCAGCAGCACGGCCGAGCCGACGAACAGGCCCAGGGTCAGCGGGTCGGTCCAGCCGTGCGCCTCCGGGCGGGTGAAGCCGTACACGAGGGCGACGAGACCGAGGGTGGACAGGACCACGCCCGGGATGTCGAGCGCGGAGCGGTTGCGGGTGCCGGCGGGCTCGCGGATGACCAGCCAGGCGCCGACGGCCGCGACGACCGCGAACGGGATGTTGACGAAGAAGGTCCAGCGCCAGTTCAGGTACTCGGTGAGGAAGCCGCCGAGGATCAGGCCGACGGCGCCGCCGCCGCCCGCGATCGCACCGTAGATGCCGAAGGCCTTGGCCCGCTCCTTGGCGTCGGTGAACATCACCGCGAGGAGGGAGAGCGCGGCGGGCGCGAGCAGCGCGCCGAAGGCACCCTGCAGGGCACGAGCGCCCAGCATCATCGCCTCGCCGTTCGCGGCGCCGCCCAGCGCGGAGGCCAGGGCGAAGCCGATCAGACCGACGATGAAGGCGTTCTTGCGGCCCCACAGGTCGGCGATCCGGCCGCCGAAGAGGAGGAGTCCGCCGAAGGCGAGGGCGTAGGCGGTGATGACCCACTGGCGGTTGCCGTCGGAGATCCCGAGGTCCAGCTGGGCGGACGGCAGGGCGATGTTCACGATGGTCGCGTCGAGGACGACCATCAGCTGCGCCAGGGCTATGAAGACCAGCGCCCGCCAGCGACTGGGGTCAGCCTGCGGCAGGCTCGCGGCTGTTTTTGACATGGGGGTACCCACTTCACGGTGCGAAATGACTTAAATGAGCGGAATGAGGTGAATCGCGCGAATCAGGCGAATCAGGTGAATGACTATTTTTGATGACTGCTCGTGCGGCGTCACATGGTTTTCTGCCTCAGGTCTTCGAGCGTGGCCGGGGAACCCGGCAGCCCGGAGCGGCCCGGAGCCCGCAACCCGTCCAGGAACAGCTGGAGATGGCGGTGGGCGAAGCTGTCCGCGTCGAGGCAGACGATGCCCGGCAGCGGGCGGCTGAGCTGGGAGAGCGCGATCATCAGATCGCCTGCGGCGATGTCGGTGCGCACCAGTCCGGCGCGCTGCCCGGCGGCCAGCAGTTTCTCCACGGCCTCACCCAACGCGTCGCGCGCGGCGAGGAGTTCGGGGTTCTCGCGGTCGAAGTCCCCCGCGAGCATGGGACACAGGGCGCCGATCCGCTCGTCGGCGGCGGCGTGCGTGAAGTGGCAGAGGGCGTCGAAGGCATCGAAGGCGTCGATGACGCCGTCTCCGTCCGCCGTCGCGGCGGCGAGGGCGTCCTCGGCGTGGGCGGCGACCCGGTCCATGACGAAGAGCACCACCCGGTGGACGAGGTCCGCCCGCTCGGGGAAGTGCCGGTAGAGGGTGGCGTTGCCGATGCCCGCGCGGCGCGCGATCTCGTCCAGCGGGGCGTGCGCCCCGAACTCGACGAACATCTCGCGGGCCGCCAGCAGGATCCGCTCGCGGTTGCGCACGGCGTCCGCGCGCGGGCGCGGCACCCGCTCCCCGGCGGCCTCCGACAGGTCCAGCGGGGCGGCCGGGGCCACGAGCTCCGCGGGCGGGGTGCTCGACGAACGCTTCACTCCTGGCCTCCCTGATGTCCGTACCGCCTGCCACTGCGGCAACTGCGGCGACTACGCCGATTGCTTCGCTTGCCTGGCCGCCATAACCGGGGAGGCAGTCCCCGCTTACGTCGACTCACATGCAAACGGGGATTCGGTCCCCGGTTATTTCACCCTCCCGTGTGACCTGGGTCACATCAATGCGGGGTCCCGGTGCCCGGATGGCCGCTCCCGGCGCGCGGGCGCGCCGCACCCGTCGGAGGGTGATCGCACAGAGCGCAGACCGGACCCGGCCGGCTGCCGCGGACCCGAAGGCGCTCTCCATGCCGCAGATCCGCCACCGGATACGCACACCCCGCCGCGCCAGCGCCTACATCGGCCTCACCGTGCTCGCCATCGGCATCACGGCGACCGCCGGGGTCGGCATATCCAGCCGGACGCACACCGCGGCCGGCCCCGTGGCCGCGTCCAACGAATCGGTCCTCGCGCCCTGCCGGATCTCCGGCGCCATGGGCGTGCAGATGTCCGAGGGGCTGCCGACCGCACCCGGGTACTCGCGCTCGACCGGCGAGGTCCGCGCGCTCAACCTGATGATCGACTTCCCGGACGCCAAGGGCGAGGGCCCGGCCCTGGACCGGCTGTCCGAGTTCTTCCCGCAGACCTCCGACTGGTTCCGCACCAGCTCGTACAGGCGGCTCACCTACAAGCCCGAGGCCCCGATACGCACCTGGCTGCGGATGCCGATGCCGTTCTCGGCGTACGGCATCGAGCGCGGATCCGCCTACGAGCCCGGCTACCGCCAGCTCGTCGAGCACATAGCCCGGGCCGCCGACGCCCAGGTGGACTTCAGCCGGTACGACCTGATCAACATCCTGGTCACGCCGAACGCCGGGCCGTCCGCCCTCGACACGGTGCTCTCGGTGACCTTCTCCGGCAACGGCGAGGCGCCGATGGCCGACGGCGTGCCGCTCGCGAACACGTCCTTCGTCTACAGCCGCCAGGACGACGGCTCCGGCTCGTACCGCGAGACCGGCTACCGGGTGCTCCCGCACGAGAACGGCCACGTCTTCGGGCTCCCCGACCTCTACACCCAGGACGGCGGGGGCTCCGTCGGCCACTGGGACATCATGAGCGAGGACTGGGGCTCCAACAACGACCTGCTGGGCTGGCACAAGTGGAAGCTCGGCTGGCTGGACACGAGCCAGATCAGCTGCGCCGCGAAGTCCGGAACCAGCGACCACATCCTGTCGCCGCTCGCCGTCGAGGGCGGTACGAAGCTGGCCTTCGTGCCGACCTCGGACAGTGCCGGGTATGCCGTGGAGGTGCGGACGAAGGCCGGGAACGACGAGGCCGTCTGCAAACCCGGGGTCCTCATCTACAAGGTGGACTCCCAGGTGGACACCGGCCGCGGCCCGGTCACGGTCGCCGACAGCACGGCGGGCAGCGGCGGCTGTACCCGGCGGTCCAATGTGCACGGCGAACTCTCCGACGCGCCCTACAAGCCGGGCGAGACCTTCACCGACAAGGCGGCGGGCATCAGCATCTCGGTGGTCGGCGAACTCCGCACCGGCAACTACCAGGTCCGCATCACCCGGCCGTAGCGGTGCCGACCCCGCGGGAGGGGCCCCGGGAGGAGGTACCGGCCTGGCCTCTCGGCCTGGCCTCTCGGCCTGGCTCGTCCCTGGGCCTCCCTGGGCGCAGCCAATCCCAGCCCCTCCCGGGCCGCCCTGGCGCAGCCAAACCCAGCCCCTCCCGGGCCGCCCTGGCGCAGCCAAACCCAGCCCCTCCCGGGCCGCCCTGGCGCAGCCAAACCCAGCCCCTCCCGGGCCGCCCTGGCGCAGCCAAACCCAGCCCCTCCCGGGCCGCCCTGGCGCAGCCAAACCCAGCCCCTCCCGGGCCGCCCTGGCGCAGCCAAACCCAGCCTCGCCGGCGTTTGAGGCGCCCCCGGAGGGTCCACCGAGCCGCAGGCCCCCACTGGACCGGCGGACCCACGGGCTGGGGCTTGGGGGCCGGGTGCGGCTCTCCTGCCCTCCGGGGGCGCCTCAAACGCCGGCGAGGCTGAGATGCCGCCCAGTGGCGGTGGTGGAAGGCGCTGCCGCGCGGGCCTCCGGGGGCGGGGCTACGGTGAGGGTGTTGATTTGGCCGTCGGCCATCGGGAGGCCCGCATGGTTGCCCGACCGCGACTGCGACTGGCCTGCGTGAGCGCCGCCGCCGCGGGGCTGCTCATCGTCCCGGTGGCGGTGACGGGACCCGCGTACGCCGCCCCCGCGGCCACCGCCACTCCCCCGCCGGACCCCGGTACGGACGTCGCCGCCCGGCTGGACGCGGCCGTGCGACAGACCATGCGGGAGACCGGGACCCCCGGTGTGATCGTGGGCCTGTGGGTCCCGGGCAAGAGCAGCTACGTACGCGCCTTCGGCGTCGCCGACACGGCGACCCGCGCACCCATGACCCCCGGCCTCCTCATGCGCATCGGCAGCGAGACCAAGACCTTCACGGTCACCGCCCTGCTGCGCCTGGTCGACCAGGGCAAGGCCCGCCTGGACGACCCCATCGGCAGGTACATCGACGGCGTGCCGAACGGCGACCGCATCACCCTGCGCGAACTGGCCGGCATGCGCAGCGGGCTGTTCAACTACAGCGAGGACGCGGACTTCAACAAGGCGCTCGACACCGGGCCCCGCGACCCCTTCACGCCGCGCCAGTTGCTCGGCTACGCCTTCACGCACCCCGTGAACTTCCCGCCGGGTGCGCGGTTCGAGTACTCCAACACCAATCTGATCCTGCTCGGGCTGGTTGTGGAGAAGATCACCGGGCGTCCGCTGCACGAGGTGATCGCCAGGGACGTCCTGGAACCGGCCGGGCTGCACCACACCCTCTTCCCGACCGGCGCCGAGTTCCCCGAGCCGCACGCGCACGGCTACACCGCCCAGACGGCCTCGGGCAAGATCGTGGACGCGACCGGCTGGAACCCGTCCTGGAGCTGGGCCGCGGGCGCGATGGTCTCCGACCTCCAGGACCTGCGCGGCTGGGCCCGCACCCTCGCCACCGGCACGCTGCTGACCCCCGCCACCCAGGCCGAGCGGCTGAAGACCACCCCGACCGGCATTCCCGGCGCGGGCTACGGGCTGGGCATCTTCGACGTCCAGGGCTGGATCGGCCACAACGGCTCCATCCCGGGGTACGAGAGCCTGACCGTCTACCTCCCGCAGGCGCGCGCGACCCTGGTCGTCCTCCTCAACACCGATGTCCTGCACGACGGCAAGGAGCCGAGCGCGTTCTTCGGCGAGGCCGTGACCCGCATCGCGACCCCCGACCACGTGTACCCCGGCCACCTGCCGTCCGCGCCCAAGAGCGGCTGAGGGCCCCTCCCCCTGCCCCCGCCGTCAGGCGATCCGGGCCACCGGGACCGGAGCCGTGTCGTGGTGGATCGGGGTGTGGGCTCCGGTGAGCGAACGCCCGCTGCCGCCGCGGCGGCTGGCGACGATCTCGGCGGCGATGGACAGGGCCGTCTCCTCCGGGGAGCGGGCGCCGAGGTCCAGGCCGATGGGCGAGCGCAGCCGGGCGAGTTCCATCTCGGTGACGCCGACCTCGCGCAGCCGCGCGTTGCGGTCCTCGTGCGTGCGCCGCGATCCCATCGCGCCGACATAGGCGACCGGAAGCTTCAGGGCCAGTTCGAGGAGCGGTACGTCGAACTTGGCATCGTGCGTCAGCACGCACAGGACCGTACGGGCATCCACCGGGGTGTCGGCGAGGTAGCGGTGCGGCCAGTCCACCACGATCTCATCGGCCTCAGGGAAACGATTCTTCGTGGCGAACACCGGCCGCGCGTCGCACACCGTCACCTCGTAGCCGAGGAACTTGCCCACCCGCACCAGGGCGGAGGCGAAGTCGATGGCGCCGAACACGATCATCCGCGGCGGCGGCACGCTCGACTCCACCAGCAGCCGCACCGGCCGCCCGCAGCGGGCCCCGTCGGCGCCGATCTCCAGGACCCCCGTCCGGCCCCCGTCGAGCATCGCCCGGGCCTCGGCCAGCGCGGTCGCGTCCAGCCCGGGATGCCCGCCGAGCGTGCCCTCGTACGAACCGTCCGCACGCACCAGCAACGGGCACCCCAGCAGCCCGTCCGGCCCCTCGGTGATCCGCGCGACGGCCGCCGCCTCGCCCCGGGCGGCCGCCGCGAGCGCGGCGGCGAACACCGCGCGCGAGGCGCTGCCCACGAGCACCGGAGTGACCAGGATGTCGATGACTCCACCGCAGGTCAGGCCGACCGCGAAGGCGTCGTCGTCGCTGTACCCGAAGCGTTCGCGGAAGGCCTCGCCGTCTTCGATCGCCTGGCGGCACAGCTCGTAGACGGCGCCTTCGACACACCCTCCGGAGACCGACCCGACGGCCTCGCCGCCGCGGTCCACGGCGAGCGCCGCGCCCGGCTGCCGGGGCGCGCTGCCGCCCACGGCCACCACCGTGGCGACGGCGAAATCACGCCCTTGCCCGACCCACCGGTGCAACTCGTCGGCGATGTCCAGCATGCTCGGTCTCCGGTCTGCCGTCGGCGGTCGGCGGTTGTCTGGGTGCGGGGCCAGGCCCTTCACCTTCCAACAGCTCCGGCACTTCCGCGAGGAATTGACCGCCATCGCCCACGACTTCGCCACTTCCGGCCAACCCGTGATCCGGGTTACGGGCGGCGACCGGGGGGCGGGGGCCCGCCCTGGGTGATGGTCAGGCCGTCGATGGTGTGACCCTGCACCACCGTCCCGCCATGGACTCCGCCGCGCACGGTGTTCTTCACGTTCACCGTGGTCCCGGCAGGCGCCTGCGGGGCGATCTCGTCCATCAGCGCGCGCAGTTCGGCCGCCGCGGCCGGGTCGGCGGCCAGTACCCGGCGGAGCCGGTTGCGCCACTCCGTCTCGATATCGGCGGCGAAGTCCTCGTCCTGCCCGTCGAGGGCGGTACGCAACTCCTCGCGGGAGGCCTCCAGTTCGGCCCCGGCCGCCTCGGGGTCCCGGCCGCCGCGCCCGAAGAAGCGGGCGAGCCGCCCGCTCACCTGGGTCCAGGCCTCCGAGGCCATCAGGTTCACCAATGTGGTCGCGCCCGACACTGCCAGGGCCGTCAGCTCCGGTTCCATCCCACCAAGCTATCCGAGTTCTTGCGCAGTACTCCGCCCTTCAGGGCGGAGGTGAAGCACATCCTTGGCCCGGAGGTGCGAAGCGCCGGAGATCGCTTCGCTTCTGCCGTGAAGGTCAGTTCATGCGGGCCGGTTCTGCTGCTCGATGTACTGACGGACGATTGAGAGCGGAGCTCCGCCGACTGATCCGGCGAAGTAGGAGCCGGACCAGAGCCTTTGCGTCCGCCAGTAGTGGCGGACCACTTCTGGATACTCCTGACGGAGTCTGCGTGAGCTGCAAGTGGGTGTCCAGGAGAAATGCGCAGTGCCTACCAGTACGGATGTTCGCATAGTCATCGATAAACCACATATGTATGGTGATCGGCATGAAGCTCAGGTACCAGTTCCGTGCGTACCCGAGCGTCCCGCAGAGGATCGAGCTTGCGAGGGCGTTCGGATGCGCCCGCGTCGTGTGGAATGACGCGTTGCGCATCCGTCAGGACGCCTACAAGAAGGATGGTTCGTCTCCCTCGATCGTGGGCTTGGCCAAGCAGCTCATCACCGAGGCCAGGAAAACGGAGGAGAGGGCATGGCTGGCCGACGTGTCGGCGGTCGTACTCCAGTCCTCCCTGCGGGATCTCCAGACGGCTTACAGCAACTTCTTCGCGTCGAAGAAGGGCACCCGTAAGGGCCCGAAGATGGGGCCGCCGCGCTTCAAGAAGAAGACCAGCCGTCAGTCCGTGAGGTTCACCAAAGCCGCCCGCTTCTCCATCACCGGCGAGGGCAGACTCCGTCTCCCCAAGATCGGTGATGTGGAAGTCCGCTGGTCGAGGCGGCTTCCCTCCGATCCGTCGTCCGTGACGGTGATCAAGGATTCGGCCGGACGGTTCTTCGTATCGTTCGTCGTCGAAGCCGAGGAGAAGCCGCTCCCCGAGCTGGACGTGGAGGACACGGATACCGGCATCGATCTGGGTCTGTCCACGTATGCGGTCCTGCGGGGCCGAAAGATCAACACGCCGAAGTTCTTCCGCCGTCAGGAGAAGAAGCTCCGGCGTGCCCAGCGCAAGCTTTCTCGTTGTGAGAAGGGTTCCGGCAACCGGCGAAAGGCCAAGCTGGCCGTAGCGAAGATCCATGCACGCGTCGCTGACCAGCGACGCGATTTCATCGAGCAGGAAACCACCCGCATCACGCGCGAGAGCCAAGCCGTGTACGTGGAAGACCTGAACGTGAAGGCCATGGGCCATCGCAAGGGCAAGCGAGCCAAGTCCGTACACGATCAAGCCCTGGGGCAGTTCACCCGCACCTTGGAAGCCAAGTGCGCCCGCTATGGGCGGACGTTCGTGAAGGTGTCCCGCTGGTTCCCCAGCACCCAACTGTGCTCCGCTCCCGGATGCGGTGCCCTCACCGGCCCCAGAGGGCTCGAAGGGCTCAAGATCCGCCGCTGGACATGCGACTGCGGAGCCGTGCACGACCGGGACGAAAACGCTGAGACCAATCTCCGGCGTGAAGGACGACGCATCGTGGCCGAGGGACTCCCGGACACGTAAAACGCCTGCGGAGCCTGTGCAAGACCCGGCACGCCGGGCAACGGGCGATGAAACAGGAACCACCTACGACCACCGCTCAACAGCGGCGGCCCGGTGGGAATCTCCCCCGTTCATGGGGGAGAGAGAGTCAACCGTAAGCTGAGCGCGGCAACGGTGGATCACGAAAGCGGGTGGGATGCGGGTGCGGGTGCGCGTGGATCAGCAGCCGTCCGCGCGGTCCTGGCGGTCGTGGGGGACGGTGCCCGTCGAGCGCACGGTCCTGGGCGTCATCCACAACGTCACGTCCGCGACCCGGCTGCTGGACCTCCTCGCGGTGTTCGAGGGGGACCCGCGCGTGGCGGTGGTGTTCACCTGCACCGGGTCCTCGGCCTTCGGGAACGGGATCGCGGAGTTCATCGCCGATCACGAACTGAATTTCCTGCCGTGGGAACAGGCGCGGGACCGGGGCGATGAATTCCAGCTGGCGCTGAGCACCAGCCGGGGCGGACCGCTGGAAGAAATAATCGCCCCGCTCATTGGCTGCGCCCACGGCGCTGGCTACAATAAAAAGCTCAGCAAGAATCCGGAATCCGGAATCCGGAATCCGGAATCCGGAATCCGGAATCCGGAGCCGGGGCGGAGGCCGGTGCCGACTCCGCGGCCGAGGCCGGGCCCGGCTCCGCGGCCTTCGGCCTGTCGGCCGAATGGCTCCTGCACGACGGTCTCCCCATCCCCTCCGCCATCGCGCTCTCCCATGACGAACAGCTGGACCGCCTGCGCGACGGCTGCCCCGAAGCCTTCCCCCGCGCCCGCGTCATCGGTGACCCGGTCATGGACGAACTCCGCGTCTCGGCGGCCTTCCGCCGGGAATACCGGACCGCGCTCGGCATACGGCCGGAACAGAAACTCCTCCTGATCACCTCCACCTGGGGCGAGAATTCCGTCCTCGGGGCGTCCTTCGAACTCATCGGACGCGCGCTCGCCGAATTGCCGCAGGACGAATTCCGGGTGATCGCCGCCGTCCACCCCAATGCCTGGTACGAGCACGGCGGCCACCAGATCCACGAGTGGCTCGGCGCGTCCCTGCGCGCCGGGCTGATCCTGCCGCACCCCGCCGGGCCCACCTGGAAGGCCGCGCTCTGCGCCGCCGACGCCTACATCGGCGATCACGGGAGCCTCTCCCTCTACGCGGCCGCCCTCGGCCTGCCCGGTCTGCTGGCCGCCTTCGACGAGGGCGCCGTCGCCACCGACTCTCCCATGGACTGGCTGGGCCGACGCCTCCCCCGGGTCGCCGGGGACCGGCCGCTGGAGCCCCAACTCGCCCGCGCCGTACGCCTCCCCGACGCCGCCGGGCGGATCACCTCGCGCCCCGGCGAGTCCCTGGGCCTGCTGCGCGGCCTCTGCTACGAGCACCTGAAGCTCGCCGAACCGGCCGCGCCCTGTCCGCCCCGTCCGGTGCCGCTGCCCGCGCCGCCCGCCGCGCCGCGCTCCCCGCTGGCCCCGGCCCGGTTCGTGGACGCCCGGCTCACGGACACCGGACCGGGCGCGGTGGTGACCGTACGCCGCTACCCCGCCGAGGTGCAGGGGCGCATCCAGTCGCACCTGGGCGAGGACGCGCACGTGGTGGCGGACGAGGCAGAGACCGATCCGCGCTGGCGGCACATCGCCGAGGTGCTGCTGGCCCGCGGCTCCGCGCCCGACGACCTGTTCGCCCGCCACCCGGCCTGCGCGGTGGTCGTCACGGACGACGGCGTGCTGTCCCTGCGCGACGGGCGCCGGTACGCCGTGCGGGGCCCGGACCCGGAGGCGGCCGCCTCCGCCGTCCTGGCCCTGCTCGCCGAAGACCGGGACCCCGAGGGCGAGTTCACCCTCCGCACCGGCGGCGCCGACGCACCGCTTTCCCTACGCCTCGGCTAGTCCGGCCAGCCGGATCCGGGCCTCCTCCGCCCGTACGCTGCCCAGCGCGCCGTACAGCTCCAGGGCGGCCCGCCAGTCGGCGCGCGCGGCCTCCGGGCCACCGCTCGACTCCGCGTGTACGTCGCCCCGTACGAGCAGCGCGTCGGCATGGTCCAGGCCCCCGGCGCTCGCCCCCTCCGCGAGGTACGCGAGGGCCTCGGCCAGTGGTTCCAGCGCCTGCTCCGGCGCGCCCGCGGCCAGCCGGGCGGCGGCGTAACGGACCCTCGCCTTGGCCATGTTGTGCGGATCGGGCGGGTCCAGCTCACCGAATCCGCGCAGGGCGGCCAGCAGTTGCTCAGCCGCCCGCTCATGCAGCCCGGCCAGGCTCGCCGCGCGCCCCTGGTGGTACTCCAGCAGCGCCCGGCCGCGCGGGTGCGCGAGGTCGCCGAGGGCGGTCAGCGCCTCGGCGTAGCGGGCCAGCGCCCGCGCCGGATCGCCCTGCCGTTCGGCGACCTGGCCGAGCCCTTCGAGCGCCGAGGACTCGGTGCGCGCGTGCCCGATCCGCCGGGCGCTCTCGCGGGCCTTGTCGTACTGTTCGCGCGCCTCCTCCAGGTCCCCGGCCGAGCCCCGGTCGAGGAGGGCGAAGGCCAGCTCGAAGTGCATGCGGGCCAGCGGCAGGCCGCCGAGCCGGTCGGCGGCCGCCAGCGCGATCCGGTTCACGCGCAGCCACAGGCTCTGGTGGCCGCGCCGGAAGAAGAACCCGTGCAGCGCCTCGGCCAGCTGGCAGACGGTCTCGGGCCGGTCCCGGCACAGCTCGGCGAGGGCGACGAGATTGGTCCGGTCGGCTTCGAGCGCGTCGAGCGCCTCCTTCTGCCCGCCCGTGAACACCCCGCCCAGCGCGGCCGGTTCGGCGAAGAGGGGCCCGTACCGCCAGCGCCCGGACACGAGCAGCTCCGCGGCGGCGGCCCGGCGCAGGTACCAGTCGGTGAGCACCCGGACGCCGTCCGCGCGCTCCGCCCGGCCGCGCTCACGGGCGTAGGCGTGCAGGACGCCGTTCATCCGGGACCGCCCGGGCGCGGACCGCTCCAGCAGCCCGGCGTCGTGCAGCCGCGCCCGCACCCCCGGCCCGGCCAGCGCATCGACCAGCCCGTCCGCGAACTCGGCGGTCGGATGCGCCCCGAGCCGGCGCAGGCCGGCCCGGCCCGCCTCGTCGAGCGCCTCGTACGACACGTCGATGAACCGGCGGGCGGCCTCGCCGTCCTCGGGCAGATCCGGCACGTCGAACGCCTCCAGGATCGAATCCCGCTCGGCCAGCCGCCGCGCGAGCCCGGCGACCCCGTCGAGATACGGGTCGGCGGCCTGGGCCGCCGCGAGGTGGAGCACGTACGGCAGCCCGGCCGCGGCCGCGATCACCGCGTGAAAGGCCTCGTCGGAGGCCTCGTCGGGCGGTACGTCGGCCCCCGCGGCGGCGGCGAACAGCTCGCGGCACGCCCCCTCGTCCAGCTCGGCGACGGTCAGCCGGGCCACCGGCGCCACCTCGGGCGATCCGAGCCTGCGCAGCAGGTTCCGGCTGGTCACGAGCAGCATGCTCGCGGGATGCCCGGGCAGCAGGTGGGGCAGCACCTGCCCCGGGGTCACGACCCCGTCGAGCACGACGAGACACGGCTGGTCGGCGGTCCGGCTCCGGAACCGCGCGGCCAGCGCGGGGAGCGTGGCGGGCATCTCCCCGCGCAGGGTGCCGAGCGCGCTGAGGAACGCCTCCAGTACGGCGGCGGGATCGGCCGGCCCGAGCCCGCCCCCGGGATTCATGTCGGCGTAGAACACCCCGCCGGGGAACTCGGCGGTCCGCTCCGGACCCCGGGCCCAGTACACGCTGACGGCGCTCTTGCCGGTCCCGGGCCCGCCGCCGACGTGCACGACCAGCGGCGCGCGGCGGCCGCCCCTGGTCGCGGACAGCTCGTCGAGCCGGGCCCGCAGGGCCTCCCGGTCGACGAACGTGTCGGGGGCGAAGGGCAGCATGAGGGGAGCGGCAGCCTCGGGCACGTTCACATGCTGCGTCACGGTCACGTTGACACCCTGGATCAACGTGCCGTGGACCGCGCCCGCGCTGGTGTTGTTGACCGTTTCCACCGAATCCACAGGGCGGAGTGTGGCAGGGACCGGGCCCGGAGGGAGGCCTTCCGAGCCAGTTTGGCCGGTAACGTAGGGAGGGTTGACCGACTGTCAGATCACCTGATCCCCTCCCGGAAGGTTCGCCCCACCCCTTGACATCCGCCCCTTCCACCGACGATCAGGCGACCCGCGACCCGCGACCCGCGACCCGCGACCCGCGACCCGCGACCCGCGACCCGCGCAGCCATAAAAGCCCCGCCGGCGTTTGAGGCGCCCCCGGAGGGCAGCGCGACGCGCACCCGGACACGCACCCCCGCACCCCCACTCCCGCCCCCGCCCCCGCCCCCGCGCGCCGGTACCCGCGAACGGACCCCACCCCACGTAACTTTTCGGGGTGCCCATGCACGCTAGCCACCCGAAGCCGGGCTCGTGGCCGGGATCAGGACCGGGATCAGGACCGGGGCCGGGGCCGAACCCCGGGCCGGGGCCCACCAGCCCGGCCCACCCCCTCCGCGTCCCCGTGGGCTCGCACGGCCCGGCCGACACCACCCGCTGGCGCACCTTCCCCGGCGGCAAGACCCTGGTCGTCGCCGCCCGCACGGTCACCTCCACCGTCCGCGTCCTGGAGTCCCTGCCCGCCCTGCTCCGCGACGACCCCCGCATCGACGTCGTCTACGCCCACGACCCCACCTCGGCCTTCGGCGACGGCGTCCTCGACCTCCTCCACGACACCGGCGCCCGCGTCATGCCCTGGGAGCAGCTCGGCACGCTCACTCCGCCCCCGGACCTGATCCTGAGCGCCAGCGAGAACATCGATGTACCCGAGGGCACCTGCCCCGTCCTGGTCCTCCCGCACGGCATCGGCTTCCAGAAGTACGTCCCCGATTCCCGTTCCGCCGACGACCGGCTCTCCGGCCTCGTGCCCGACCGGCTCCTTGAGGCCGGCCGCGCCTGGCTGGCCGTCTCGCACCCGGACCAGGCGGAGCAACTGCACGCCCACCGCCCCAAGACCGCCGGTCACACCCTCCTCGTGGGCGATCCCTGCTACGACGAGCTGCGCGCGGCCCTCCCCCACGCGGCCGCCTACCGCCGGGCCCTCGACCTCCCCGGCACCGCCCGTCTGGTGGTCCTCAGCTCCACCTGGTCCCAGAACTCCCTGCTCGGCCGGGATCCCGGCCTGCCGGCCCGACTGCTCGCCTCCCTCCCGTACGACGAGTTCCGCGTGGCCGCGATCACGCACCCCAACATCTGGGCCGGGCACGGCGGTTCGGAGATCCGCCGCAGGCTCGCGGCCGCGCGGGAGGCGGGCCTGCTGCTGGTGCCGCCGGTGCACGCCTGGCGCTCGGTGCTCCCGGTGGCGGACCTGGTGATCGGGGACCACGGCTCGGTGACCTTGTACGGAGCCGCCCTCGGCAGACCCGTCCTCCTCGGGGCGTTCGGCGCGGAGTCCGTCCCCGGCACGGCGGCCGCCGCCCTCGGCGCCCGCGCGCCCCGCCTGGATCCGGCGGGGGACCTCCTGGCCCAGGTGCGGGCCGCGCTGGCCGGGGCGTCCGGACACGCCCCCGGACCGGGCCCCGCCGCCGACCCCGGATCCGGCCCCTACGCCGACCTGGCGGACCTGGCCTTCGACAGCCCGGGCGCGTCCCTGGCCCGGCTGCGCACCGCCGTGTACCGGCTGCTGGACCTGCCCGAGCCGCCCACCGCCGCGCCCGTGGCCCGCGCGCCCCGGCCCGAACCCGGGCCTCCGGCCGCGCCGGTCACCTCGTGGCGGGTCTCCGCCTCGCTCTCCGCCGCGCTCTCCGACGGGGGCGAGGTGCACGTGGTCCGTATTCCGGCGGCGGTCGCGGACCTCGTGGACCGCGCCCCGGGTGCGCATCTGGCCTGCCGGGACGACGAACCCGACCCTTACCTCACCGACAGTGCCTCCGTGCACCTGCACCGGCTCCCGGTCCGCGTCACGCGCACCCTGCGGGACACCCTCGACCGCCATCCCGGCAGTCTGCTCGCCGCCGCGCCGCGGGTCGGCGGGGGCTTCCTGGTGGCGGTGCGGGACGGCCGCGTCTTCGAGGCGGCCCCGACGGGGCGGCTGCCGGACGCGGGCATCGCGGCCGCCGTGGTGCACGCCCTGCTGGAGGCCGGTACGCCGCCGGAGCGGGACACGCTCCTCACCGTCCGTTTCGCCGGCCCAGCGGGCTCGGCAGGCTCGGAGGACCTGGCCCTACGCCTGCTCTCGTAGCCTCCGCTCGACCACGGCCACCTCCGGGCTGCCCGCGTCCCGGTGGATCTCCAGAGCCCGCTCCAGGTGGGACCGTACGACCGTCTTGTCCGTCCCCACCTCCTCCCCCAGATCGGCGAGCGCGATCCGCGCCGCCGCCTCGTAGTGCAGCGCCTCCCGCGCCCGCAGCTCCCCGGCGGCCTCGGTCAACTCGCGTTCGGCATCGGCGACTTCACCGAGATGCCAGTGCGCGAGGCCGAGTGCGAGCCGGGCCCGGGCGGCCATCCGCGCGTCATCGCGGGCGAGCAGTTCCCCGCGCGCCTCCCGCAGCGTGGCGAGCGCCTCGGCGTGCGCGCCCCGGGCGTCCTGCGCGCACCCGAGGAAGTACCGCGCGATGGCCACGCCCCGAGGCTCCCCGCCCGCCTCGTTGAGCCGGATGGACTCCCGGTAGGCGCTCTCGGCCCGCGCGGGGTCGTGCAGGTCCCAGTACCGCCCGGTGAACTCCTGTACGGACGCGGCGAGTACGACGTTCCCCGCCACCTGGGCGCACGCGGCGGCCGTCTCCAGTGCGGCGCGCGCGGCCCCGTACTCCCCCAGGTCCATCAGCGGCCGCGACAGCAGGCTCCGCAGCCGCGCCTCGGCGGCGGGCTCGACGCACCGCGCGGCCGCGGCCGCTCCCAGCTCCAGCGACTCGCGCCAGGCGCCGAGGTGGCGGTGGTGCAGGAACAGCACGGTGAAGGCCTCCGCCAGCGGCCACACGAGCGGCGCCAGCCCCTCTTCGGCGCTCGCCGCCCGCAGCACGTCGAGGATGTTCCGGCGCTCGGCTTCGAGCCAGTCGAGGGGGACGATCTCGCCGAAGGGGTCCGGTGCGGCGGACAGCACCTCCCGGAGGTCGGCGATCCGCAGCCGGTCGGCCCGTACGGCCCGGTCGGCGAGGGCGGTGAGCACGAGGTAGTGCACGGTGGCGGCCCGGACCACCTCGGCGCGCCGCCCGGCGGGCTCCTCGGCCTCGGCGCGGGCGCGGGCGTGCAGGCGTACGAGCCCGTGGAACCGGTGGCGCCCGTCGCCGGTCCCTTCGAGCAGCCGGGCCCCGTCGAGCACGTCGAGCAGTTCCGCGGCCGTATCGGCGTCCACCCCGGCGACGGCGGCGACGACCCCCGCGTCGAAACTCGGCCCGGGCAGCCAGCCGGCCAGCCGGTAGACACGGGCGGCCCCGGCGGGCAGCTCCTCGTAGGCGAGATCGAACACAGCACTCACGGAGTCCCCCTGGCGGCCGTCGGTGATGACCCCCAGCCTTCCCCGTTCGTCGGCGAGTTCACCGGCCAGCCTGGCCAGGGTCACGCGCCGCGACCCGTGGAAGCGGGCCGCGAGCACCTCCAGCGCCTTCGGCAGCCCACCGCACCATTCGACGAGCCGCTCGGCCGCCGCCCGCTCCCCTGCCACGGCGTCGGCCCCGCACCACTCCGCGAGCAGTTCCACCCCGGCCTCGACGGACAGGCCGGACATCCCGACGAACTCGACCCGGTCCATGCCCAGTTCGGGAATCAACCGCGCACTGGTGGCGAGCAGCCCGCTGCCCTCCCCGCGCGGCACGAGGGACCGCACGTGCGCGGCATCCGTCACGTTCTCGCAGACCACCAGCAGCCGCCGCGAGGCCGACATGCTCCGGAACCACTTGACCCGCTCGGCCAGCGTCTTCGGCATCACGGCGTCGGCCACCCCGAGCGACGCGAGGCACTGGCGCACCGCCTCGGACACATCGGCCCCGCCCCGCACCCCGCGCAGCGCGTCGAAGTCGACGTAGATCTGACCGCCGGGATACCGCGCCCCCGCGCGCCCCAGCTCGGCGGAGTACGAGACCAGCGCGCTCTTCCCGATCCCCCCGAGCCCGTGCACGAGCCACACCCGCACCCCGTCGCCGCCGCCGGGCCCGAGCCGCTCCAGCTCCGCGCGCCGGTTCACGAACCGGTGCCGCAGGGCGGGCACCTCGTCGGGCACCACCCCGGGCCCGCCGCTCACCACGGGGGGCACCTGAAAGGTGATCCCCCCGTTGATCACACCGGCCTGCACGACCACCCCGTACGCGTCCCCCACAGAGTTGCGCACGCCGCCACCCGCGTCATCCATGCCCCCACCCTAGGACCAGTGCCCCGAGTAGCCTGCGCACTTGATCCACAAAGACTTGATCCACAAGGCCACGGGGAGACGCGCATGGACCAGGCACAGGAACGGCACATCCACTTCGAGCGGCTGCACAACTTCCGCGATCTGGGCGGCTACCGCACCGCCGACGGGCGCACCCTGGCCTGGGGGCGGCTCTACCGCGCCGACTCGCTCGGCAAGCTCGCCGGGGACGACTGGAAGCGGTTCCTCGGCCTCGGCATCAGCACCGTCATCGACCTGCGCTACCCGTGGGAGATCGCCGCCAAGGGCCGCGTGCCCGAGGCGGAGCGCTTCACCTACGCCAACCTCAGCATCGAGCACCGCCCTTACGACCAGGCCGAGATCGACCCGGACACCGACCCCTGGCGCCATCTCGCCGACCGCTTCGCCGAGGTCACGGAGGACGGCGTCGTCGAGATCCGCCGGGCCATCGAGCTGATCGCCGACGGCCCGGGCCCGGCCGTCTTCCACTGCGCCTCGGGCAAGGACCGTACGGGCCTGATCGCGGCCCTCGTCCTCACCCTGCTCGGCGTCCCCGAGGAGCAGATCCTCGCCGACTTCGCCCTCACCGAGCTGGCCACCGACCGGCTCGTCGAGGACTGGCGCGCCGCCCACCCCGGCCGCACCCTGAAGTGGCCCTCCTACGGCCGCGCGCCCGCCGAGATCATGGCGCTGGTCTTCGCCGACCTGACCGCCCGCCACGGCTCGGTGCACGCCTACCTCACCGACCGCGTCGGCATCACCGCGGCCACCATCACCGCCCTGCGCGCCCGGCTGCTGGCGGCGTAGGGAGGTACGGCCGTTCACCGTCCGGCGCCGACCTCCGGGGCCGGGTTCGCGGGGGTGCCGTTGGTGAAGATGACGTGCGTGTCCGGCGAGGCGTTGGAGAGGGTCATCAGGCCGATCGCGCAGACGATGCCGACGACGAGGAGCACCAGGGCCGCGACGACGCAGCGGCGGCGGTACTCCCGGCGGCGCCAGCGGGCCTGTTCCTTGCGGTACGAGGTCGTCGAGCCGTCCGGCACCGCTGCGGCGAGGTCGCTCAGTACGCTGCGCAGCAGGTCTTCCGTGTCCGCCGTGTCCGTTTCCGTGCTCACAAGGCCGCTCCCTTCATCACGCTCGTCAGCTTCGCCATGCCCCTGGCCGTGTGTGACTTCACGGCTCCGACGGAGATCTTCATCGTCTCGGCGATCTCGGTTTCCTTGAGGTCCAGCCAGTATTTCAGCACCAGGGCCTGCCGCTGCCGGGAGGACAGCGTACGCAGCGCAGCGACGAGTTCGCGCTGGTCCTGGTGGAGGAGCACCTGCTGCTCGGCGGAGCGGACCAGGTCTTCCGGCACCTGGTGGGTGTGCCGCCGGACGACCCTGATGCGGCGGATGCGCATCCGGGTCAGGTTGCAGACGATGGAGCGGAGGTAGCTCGCCGCGGCCTCGGGCGTCTGCAGCTTCGCCCACCGGCAGTGCAGTTGGTAGAACGCCTCCGAGACGAGGTCCTCTGCGTCCTGTTCGGCGCCGAGCAGCACGGCGAGGCGCAGCAGCCGGGCGTAGTGCTGGTCGAAGAGGTGGGCGATCGCCGCGTCCCGGTCGGCGTCGCGCAGGTCGAGGGTGGCGCCCTCGTCGAGCGCCGGGAGCGGGGCGAGGGGCGCGGGCGCGCCGTCCCGGGGCGGCGCCGCGGGCGCCGCTTCGTGGGACCGGAGCGGGGTGCTATGTCGTGGCAGGAGCGGTTTCACTGGTGGGTTCCTCAACTCATTCGACGACGAAGGCGTATTTGGAGCCGCGGCGTCCGCTCACGGCTCCGCCGGCCGTACCGTCCGTGCCCCGGGGCACGCCGAGTGCGTCGAGGAGCGGCGTGAGCAGTGCGGCCACGGCGAGGTTGAGCGCGAGGGCGATCACCGCGACGTACACGGGTGCGTGCACCGCGCCGACGCCGATGTCGACCACGGTGGAGAAGCCGCGCAGGCCCAGCAGGCCGGTGCCGGAGACCATCCCCAGCGCCCAGCCGAGGAAGAGCGCGCGCCGGTGGAACCAGCGGGTGAACAGGGACACCGCGACGGCGGGCAGGACCTGGAGGATCCAGACGCCGCCGAGCAGGTGGAGGTTGATGGCGTCCTGCGGCTTCATGAGCATCGCGAAGACGATGGCTCCCGCCATGATCGCGAGGGCGGGGCCGCGGGCGACGCGCACCTCGTGCTTGGGGGTGGCGGTGGGGTTGAGGTACTCGACGTAGATGTTGCGCACGAACAGCATGCTCATGCTCATGGCCATGACGACGGCGGGCAGGAGTCCGGCCACGGCGAGCGCGCCGAAGAGCAGTCCGGCCAGCCAGTCCGGGGCGAGTTCGCGGACGAGGGCGGGCACGGCCAGTTCGCCGTGTCCGGCCGAGGTCCGCACTCCGGCGGCGAGCGCGGCGATCCCGAAGAAGGCCCAGATGCCGAGGGTCATGCTCCATGCGGGCAGGAAGGTGGTGGCGGCGCGCAGCGTGTCCTTGGACTTGCTGGCCATGGCGACGAGGAGGACCTGCGGGTACATGAGCTGGGCGAGCGCGGAGCCGAAGGCGAGCGTGGCGTAGGCGCTGAAGTTCCGGGGCGGTATGCCGAAAGACTGCCCCATCGCGGCGCCGCGCCCGCCCGCCAGTTCGAAGATGTGCCCCGGTGTGCCGATGCGGGTGAGGGTCAAGGCGAGCAGGACCACGACGGCGGCGCCGATGAGCACGGCTTTGACCAGCGAGATCCGCGCGCAGGCGCGCAGGCCGCCGGGCCGGGTCACCAGGGCGAAGGTCAGGAACAGCAGGCCGAGGACGGCGCAGCCCGCCACTCCGTCGGGGGCCAGGCCGAGGGAGCGCAGCACGGCGGCCGTGCCCACGACCTGGAGCACCAGGTAGGGCATGGTCGCCAGGATTCCGGTGAGGGCCGTCGCGAGGGCCAGCGGGTGGGAGCCGTGCCGGACGCGGACGTAGTCGGCGGCGGTGATCAGGCCGTGCCGGGCGCCGATGTCGCGCAGCCGGGGCAGCAGGATCATGATCAGCGGCGAGAGCAGCATGGTGTAGACGAGGGCGTACAGCGCCAGTCCGCCGGTGCCGAACATGAGGCCCGGCACGGCGATGTAGGTGTACGACGTGTAGATGGTGCCGCCCAGCATCAGACAGGTGGCGGCGGTGCCCAGACTCCGGCCGCCCAGTGCCCAGCCGGCAGGGTGCGGCAGTTCGTCGGACGACGGGCGGCGGGCCCCGGCCAGCGCGGCACAGCAGATGACGAGGACGAATCCCGCGGCGATCGCGTGGCTGATGGTGCCCCCTCGGTTCGGGGCGAGGGATCCGCGGGGGCCGGTGGCGGCCGGTAGGCCGTGTGCCCGGAGCCCGAAGTGCCCGATGGTGCTCGGCGTGAGGTGCCCCTCGCCCATTTCATTCCGCAATGCGGAAACTAAATTCTGCTCAGCGGTACTTTAGGTCTCCCGTCAGGAGGGGGTCAAGGATCGGCCGGAGGGCCGCACCGAAAGATCACCCTTGCTCGGCCATGCGCCCTACCTCGTGAAATATCCGCTTCGGCGACGTGAATGTGATCCACGCCACTCGACGAAAGTGACGTCCGCGTAAACCCTCCGCCGGGGGCGCGCAACCAACACCCGTAGCCGGCGGCCGGAGCGTCAGGAATCGCTCCGCCACCGCGCTCCGCGGGAGTCCGCCTTCGCGTCGCGCCGTGCCGGACCGCCTCTTCGCGCACTCCCGCCTTCTTCACCGGCCGCGTCCCGACCGCCTCGGGCCGCCGGCGCCGGACACGTCAACGACACGGAGGGGTGCGGTGGTGGCAGTGGAGGCTGCGGAGGACGAGCCCGCCGGGGACGGGCCCGGACCGCCCCGGCGCACCGCCCGGGGCGCCCTGCTGCTCCTGCCGGTGGCCGCCACCGCGGCGACGCTCGCACTCCCGCCCGACCGGCCGCGGCTGTTCGGCGTCCCCCTCTTCTACGTCCTGCACTTCACCGTCTGCCTGCTCAGCGCGGCGGTGACCGCCCTGCTGCAGCGCCTGTCCAGGGCGTCCGGCGAGCCGGCCGGTCCCCCCGGCCCCCTCGCCCCCTTCGAACCGCTCGCCACCGAAAGGTAGTTCTCCATGGAATCCACGAAGCCGGACCCGGCGAACCCCCCGCCGCCCGCCCCCGGGCGCCCGGCGCCGGGCCGCGCGCTGCGCATCACCGGGTGGGCCGCCGTGACCCTCGCGGCGACCGCCGCGTGGGCGGTCCTCGCGCTGGCCCGCGGGGAGCAGATCAGCGCCGTCTGGCTGCTGGTCGCGGCGCTGTGTTCGTACGCCGTCGCCTACCGCTTCTACGCGCGCTGGATCGCCCGCCGCGTGCTGCGCACCGACGACTCCCGCACCACACCCGCCGAACGCCTCCAGGACGGCGTCGACTACGTGCCGACGAGCAAGGGCGTGCTGTTCGGGCACCACTTCGCGGCCATCGCGGGCGCCGGGCCCCTCGTCGGGCCCGTGCTCGCCGCCCAGATGGGCTACCTGCCCGGCGTGCTGTGGATCGTCGTCGGCGCGGTCTTCGCGGGCGCCGTGCAGGACATGGTGACCCTGTTCCTGTCCACCCGCCGCGACGGACGCAGCCTGGGCCAGATGGCCCGGGACGAGATCGGGCCGGTCGGCGGGGTGGCCGCCATCCTCGCGGTCCTCGCCATCATGGTCATCCTGCTCGCCGTGCTCGCGCTCGTGGTCGTCAACGCCCTGGCGGGCTCGCCGTGGGGCACCTTCTCCATCGCGATGACCGTTCCCATCGCCCTCTTCATGGGCCTGTGGCTGCGCGTGGCGCGCCCCGGCCGGGTCATCGAGACCAGCGTGATCGGCGCGGCCCTGCTGCTGCTCGCGGTGGTGGGCGGCAGCTGGGTGGCCGACTCGCCCGCGTGGGCCGCCGCGTTCACCTTCAGCCCGGTCGCGCTGGGCTGGATGCTGATCGGCTACGGGTTCCTCGCGAGCGTCCTGCCGGTGTGGCTGCTGCTGGCCCCGCGCGACTACCTGTCCACCTTCATGAAGGTGGGCGTGATCTCGCTGATGGCCGTCTCCCTCGTCGTCACCCTCCCGGTCATGAAGGCGGACGCGGTCACGCGGTTCGCGGGCGGGGGCGCCGGGCCGGTCTTCTCCGGGCACCTGTTCCCCTTCCTGTTCATCACGATCGCCTGCGGCGCCCTCTCCGGCTTCCACGCCCTGATCTCTTCGGGGACCACCCCGAAGCTGATCCAGCGCGAGTCACACATCCGGCTCATCGGCTACGGCGGCATGCTGACGGAATCCTTCGTCGCCGTCATGGCCCTCATCGCCGCCTGCGTCCTGGAGCCCGGCCTCTACTACGCCGTCAACTCGCCCGCCGGGCTGCTCGGTCCGACCGCGGAATCCGCCGCACGGGCCGTGCGCGAGCTGGGCTTCACGCTCACGCCGGACACCCTGCACCAGGTCGCGGCCGCCGTCGGCGAGGAGTCCGTACAGTCCCGCACGGGCGGCGCGCCCACCTTCGCCCTCGGCCTGTCCCAGGTGCTGTCCGAGGCCGTCGGCGGCCGGGCGATGCGCGCCTTCTGGTACCACTTCGCGATCATGTTCGAGGCCCTGTTCATCCTCACGACCGTCGACGCGGGCACCCGTGTGGGCCGGTTCATGCTCCAGGACGCCCTCGGCAACGTCTGGAAGCCGATGCGCGACGTCAGCTGGAAGCCGGGCATCTGGCTGTGCAGCGCCCTCATGGTGGCCGGCTGGGGCTGGTTCCTGCTGGCGGGCGTGCGCGATCCGCTCGGCGGCGTCAACCAGCTCTTCCCGCTCTTCGGCATCGCCAACCAGCTGCTCGCCGCCCTCGCACTGGCGCTGTGCACCACCGTGCTGATCAAGCAGGGGCGGTGGCGCTGGGCCTGGGTCACCGGCGTCCCCCTGCTCTGGGACATCGCGGTGACGCTGACCGCCGGCTGGCAGAAGATCTTCTCCTCGGACCCCCGCATCGGCTTCTTCGCCCAGCGCGAGCGGTACGCCGACGCGCTCGGACAGGGGAAGGTGCTGGCGCCCGCGCACTCCGCCGAGGACATGCGCCAGATCGTCACCAACTCCACCGTGGACGGCACGCTCGCCACGGTCTTCGTCCTCCTCGTCCTCGTCGTCATGGCCGATGTCGTACGGGTGTGGGTCAAGGCCCTGCGCTCCCCCGGGCCACTGCCCACCGCGGAGACCGCTCACGAGGTCCGCGCCGTGGCCGCCGAGGAGCCGCGGGTCCCGGTGGGGCAGCCGAGTTGAGCGCCCTGACCGGTGCGCCGCGCCTGTGGGGCGGTGCGCTGCGCCTGTGGGGCGAGGCGGTCCGCTACCTCGACGAGGTGTCCGGGCAGGCCGAGTTCCGGCGGGTGTGCCGGGCGCACGAGGCCGCCGGACCCGTCGGCCGCGGGCTGACGGCGAAGGAGCGCCGGAGCCTGTGGCGCGCCCACGCGCTGCGCACGGCGCGCGAGACGAACCGCTGCTGCTGACGGGGCACGGCTGGTGGGTCACCGCTGCCGACGACGGGGTCACCGCGCGGCGGCGCGGTGACCCAGGTCACAGCAAGTTTCCGGCAGCGGGCGTAATCCAAACGGGCCCGCCAGGCAACTGTGTGAATGGAGGGGCGCCGACCGGCGCCCCGCGGGCACGATCCGGGGGAGGTCTCGTGCGGACGGCGGAAGCCCTGCGGACGAAAGAGCGGAGAATGCGGGACCCGGCAATACAGGGAACGTGTTCACCGCCATTCACCGAAGCTTCTTTTATTGAATCGCTTTCCGCACCAGAATTCCCTGACTCGATGTAATCGCAGGTCAGGCCCACCAGCACGCACCATTTCAGCCCTCTCGCCACGCGGCAGGGCCGCTCCGCCATTCCCTTTTCCGGGGTCATGTTCCACCCTTTAATTACTCCCTTGACCCCGACGGACGAGTCATTTAGCTTTCCCCCTGGCGGAAATCGGATTCCGCTCTCACAGTTTCCCGAGGAGCCCTTTCGTGAGCGTTACCACGCATGTCGTCCGGTCCCTGACGAACGAGATCGCCACCGAGCTCACCACCGAGACGCTGCTCCAGCTGGCCAACCGCGAGATCGGCGCGATCCACGTCCGGGGCTACTACCCCGTCGACATCGCCCAGGACGTCGCGCAGAAGGCGATCAACCACCAGGCGCTCGGCAACTACCACAAGCAGCACACCAGCAGCGTCGGCCGCGTCTACATGCCGCACATCGACACCAAGTGGGACGCGGAACTGACGGACCGCTACCACGAGCAGGCCATCCCGGCCATCCAGGACGTCCGCTCGATGTTCCACCCGTACCTCTCCCCGGTGGACCGGGTCCGCCTGGAGCTGCAGGAGCTGTGGC
Source organism: Streptomyces sp. NBC_00536 (assembly GCF_036346295.1). Lineage (NCBI taxonomy): Bacteria > Bacillati > Actinomycetota > Actinomycetes > Kitasatosporales > Streptomycetaceae > Streptomyces > Streptomyces sp. NBC_00536. The sequence continues at coordinate 3,541,823 of NZ_CP107819.1, forward strand.
CGGCGGGCGCCAACCTGATGCGCCTGCGCGAACGCGCCTGCTTCGTCGGCGCCTTCCGCGTCTTCCAGCCCTCGACCTCCGAGTTCTACCCGCACAACGACGCGATCGACCAGGAGAGCGACGCCCCCGAGATCGAGGGCGTACTCAACCAGCTCGTCGCCAACATCTACCTCCAGGTCCCGGACGAGGGCGGCAACCTGCAGCTCTGGCTGCGCGAGCCCACCGAGGACGAGACCAGGACCATCCTCGACGTCGAGGGGCTGGAGCCGGAGACCGTCGAGGAGCCCGTGCACACCATCCACCCCGAGGCCGGCGACCTCATCATCTTCAGCCCCCGCATGCTGCACGCCGTGACCGCCGGGCACGGCAAGCACCGCGTCGGCGCGGCCGCGTTCATCGCCACCAAGGGCCCCCAGGAGCCGCTCGCCTTCTGGAGCTGATCCCGGCTCACCGGCACCCCCACCGACCGACCGCCCACAGCCCACACGCAGAGGACTACGGCATGCTCCCGGCGCTGGTTCGCACGCACGCGACGACCCACCCGAACCGAACGGCTGTCGCCGTGGGTCAGGAACGCCTGACCTACGCGCAGCTCGACGACCAGGTGTCCCGGCTGATCCACCAGCTGCGCGGCCGGGGCATCGGCCGTGGCTCTCTCGTGGGCATCCACCTCGACCGCTCCCCGGACGTGGTGGTGGCGCTCCTCGCCGTGCTCGGCGCGGGAGCGGCGTACACGGTCGTCGAACCCACCGGCCCGGTGGCGCAGGGGGCGGGCCGGCTGGCCGGCGTCGCCCCCGGCCTCGTCCTCACCTCCCCGCGGTACCACGACGAGCTCTCCCGCTCGGGGCTCGACGTCCTGGAGGTCCGCGGGGCGGCGGCCGTGGCCGGGACCGCGGCGGACGGCCCGGCGCCGCTCGCCGCACCGGCCCCGCTCGCCGAACCACAGGCCGAGGACCTCGCGTACGTCCTCTACACCTCGGGTTCGACCGGCGTCCCCAAGGGGGTCATGGTCACCCACGCCAACCTCCGGCACTACACCACCTCGCTGCTGACCCGGCTCGGCATCACCGAGCCGCTCTCGTACGCCCACGTCACGACGCTCGCGGCGGACCTCGGCAACACCTGCCTGTTCCTGGCCCTGTGGACCGGCGGCACCCTGCACCTCGTCGACGACGCCACGCGCCGCGACCCCATGGGCCTGATGCGCCATCTGCACGCCGAGCGGGTCGACGTGCTCAAGACGACCCCCTCGCACTGGGGCGTCCTCTTCCGGGCCTTCGGTCACGACGCGACGACCCGGCCCGAGCTGCGGGTCCTGCTGCTCGGCGGCGAGCTGATGCCGGTGTCGCTGGCCCGCCGCATCCTCGCCTCGGGCGTCACCCGCACGCTGGTCAACCACTACGGGCCCACCGAGACCACCGTGGGCATCGCGGCGCAGGTGCTGCGCGGCGAAGCGGACCTGGAGGCGATCGGCGACGCCGCGTCCGTCCCCATCGGCACCGCCTTCGGCGAGACCCGCCTGTTCGTGCGCACCGGGGACGGCCGCTTCCACCAGCGGGACGCGGTCGGCGAGCTGTACGTCACCGGGCCCTCGGTCAGCCGGGGCTACCGCGATGACGCGCAGAGCACGGCGCAGGCGTTCACCGCCGAACTCGACGCGCTCCAGCCGGGGTTGGGCACCGCGTACCGCACCGGTGACACGGTGCGGGCCGACGGGCGGGGCGTGCTGGAGTTCCTCGGCCGCGGCGACCGCCAGGTCAAGGTGGGCGGCTACCGCGTGGAGCTGGGGCACGTGGAGGCGGGCCTGCGCCGCCTGCCCGCCGTCTCCGACGCCGTGGCCCTGCACCTGACGGCCGACCGGCCCACGCTCGTCGCGGCCGTGATGGTCACGGGGACGGCTCCGGACGCCGGGCCCGCCGCGCTCCGCGAGCAGCTGCGCGCGGTCCTGCCCCCGTACATGGTCCCGGACCGCATCGAGGTCCTCGACGGCTTCCCGCGCAACGACAACGGGAAGACCGACCAGGCGGCGCTGCGCCGGCTCGTCGAGGGCCGTCTGAGCGAGCGCGCCGAGCGCACGCACCACGGCCTCGGCGACGCCGACGACCTCGACGACCCGGTCCTCGCCGAGGTGATGGAGGCCTGGCGCCGCCATCTGGGCCACGGCGACTTCGGCGTGCACGACGACTTCACCCTGGCGGGGGGAAGTTCCATCGACGCCATCCAGATCATCGCCTCGCTCCAGGCCAAGGGCCACCAGATCTCGGCCGCCGCGTTCTTCGCGCAGCCCACCCCCGCGGCTCTCGCGGCCCGCATCACGGCGGGCGCGGGCACCGGGCGGCCCCCGCACACCGGGGCGGCCGCGGCCGCCGCGGACGACGCGGCGCTCTCTCCGGCCCAGCGCTGGTTCTTCCAGCAGGAGTTCGCACAGCCCGACCAGTGGAACCAGGCCCTGCTCCTGGACATCGACGCCGCCGTGCGGGCCGATGCCCTGGAAGCGGCCGTCGCCGACACGGTCGCGCTGCACCCGCTGCTGCGGACCGCCTTCCGACGCGCGGGCGGCGAGCGCGGCGACCTCCGGCGCCATGTCGTGGACGCGGGCCGCGCCTTCACCGCCTCCGCGCTGCCCTCCGGCGAAGAGGCCGTCGCCGCGCACATCAAGGAGGTGGCGGCCGCCCGGCAGGCCGAGGTGTCCGTCGCCGACGGCACCGTCTTCAAGGCGCACCTCTTCCACGGCGCGGACCAGGCCCACCTGCTGCTGATCTGCCACCACCTCGCGGTCGACGCCGTGTCCTGGCGGCTCGTCGTCAACGACCTCAGCCGCTGCTACACCGAGCGGCTGAAGGGCAACGCGCCCAGGACCGCCCCCGGCACCACCGGCTTCGGCGAGTGGGCCACCCACCTCAGGGACCAGGCCCCCGCCCTGCGCGCGGACCTCTCCCACTGGGACGAGCTGGGCCACCTCCCCGCCGTGCCCCGGGACGGCGACGACCGCGAGGGCGACGCGCAGGCCGTGTGGTTCCGGGTCAGCCGCGCCGAGACCGAGGCGCTCGCCCGCGCCGACGCGGCGAGCACCGGCACACCGCCCCACGCCGCCCTCCTCGCCGCCTTCGCCCAGGCGCTCGGCGAAGCCGACGGCCTGGACGAGCTGCTGGTCGACGTGGAGAGCCACGGGCGCGAAGCGTTCGACGAGGCGTACGACGTCTCCCGCGCCGTGGGCTGGTTCACCTCCACCTTCCCCGTCCGCGTCGAGATCGTCGACGGCGATGTGGCCGCCACCGGCAAATCGGCGGCGAAGGCCCTGCACGAGGTGCCCCACCTGGGCATCGCGTACGGCCTCCACGACCAGCCGCAGCGCGCGGACGTGTGCTTCAACTACCTGGGCTCCTTCGCCCTGCCCTACGGCGACGACCTGCGCCCCTCGCTCTCGCGGTACGCGGTGGGCCCGGTGCGCGGCGCCGACAACCACCGCGGGTACGGCCTCAAGCTCACCGCCCGCCTGCACGACGGGCAGCTCGTCGCCGACCTCTCCTACACGCCGGGGCGGCACGCCCCGGAGCGGATGCTCCAGGTGGCCCGCGCCACCCGGACGCACCTCCTCACGGCGGCCCGGCTGCCCGCCGGCGAGGGACAGTTCGTCGTCCAGCACGGGTCGAGCACCGGCCTGCTCGCCCAGGTGCCGCGCGCCCTGCACTGCGAACCGCCCGCCGGATCCACCCGCGCGTACGGCGCCGTCCTGCTCACCGGTGCCACCGGGTTCATCGGCGCGCACCTGCTGCACCTGCTGCTGACCCGGACCACCGGGCACGTCCACTGCCTGGTGCGCGAGCACCCGGACCGCTCGGCCTTCGAGCGGCTGGCGCAGGCGTACGCCTGGTACCAGCCGGACGACGACCTCGCCCGCTGGGCCGACCGCGTCACCGTCCACGCCTCGGACCTGACCGAGCCCGGCTTCGGGCTCACCGGCGAGGCGTACGCGACGCTGACCCGCGAGGTCGAGGCGGTGTACCACCTGGCCAGCGACACGCGGCTGGTCGGCGACCGGGATTCCTTCGACCGGCACAACACCGCACCCGTGCGCGCCATGATCCGCCTGGCGGGCACCGGCCGCCCCAAGGACCTGCACTACGTCTCCACCCTCGCGGTGTGCGGCAGCGGCGCGGAGGGCGAGCGGGCGGTCTTCTCCGAGGACAGCCTCAATGTCGGCCAGCGTTTCCTCAACGAGTACGAGCGCAGCAAGTACGACGCGGAACGCCTCGTCCACGAGTTCGCGGCGGGCGGCGGCGCCGGATTCATCTACCGGTCCGGCAACGTCACGGGCCATTCGGTCACCGGGCGCTTCCAGCGCAACGGCAGCGACAACCGGCTCATCCAGTTGCTGCGCGCCTGCGCCCGCCTGGGCCGGGTGCCCCGCATCGGCGCCGAGACCCTGGCGCTGAGCCCCGTGGACACGGTCGCCGAGGGCATTCTGGAGGTTTCCCGCAGCACCCGGGTGCGCGGCGGCACCTTCCATGTCGACACCCACCACGAGGTGTCGTACGACGAGGTCTTCGCGGCCCTGCGGGAGCTGGGCTGCGCCGTCGAGGAGGACCCGGCGCCCGGCTTCGCGGCGCTCTTCGGCCGCTACGCCGACGGCAGCGACGAGCAGATCTCGCTGGCCCACTTCTGGGCGAGCCGCCCGGACCGCAACGTGCGCTACGACCACACGCGCACCCGGCGCCTCCTCGCCCACCTGGGCGTGGAGTTCGCGCCCCTGGACCGGGCCTGGCTGCGCGCGTACTTCGGCGGCCTCGTCCAGCAGGGGGAGCTGTCCCTCACCGCAGCCCAGCACGACTCGCACGAGAAGAAGTAGGGGTTCGACATGACCTTCGACATGACCAAGGCACAGACCGGGCAGCGCGTCGCCGTCGTGACCGGGGCCTCCTCGGGGATCGGCCGGGCCGTCGCCGCCGCCTTCGCCCGCGCCGGCATCCACGTGGTGGCCGCCGGGCGCAAGGCCGAGCGGCTGGCCGCCGTCCGGGACGAGTCGGCGGGCCTGCCCGGCTCCGTCCTCCCGGTCGCCGGGGACATGACCCGGCCCGCACACACCGAGGAACTGCTGGCCGCGGCCGAGCGGGAGTTCGCCCCCGCCGACATCTTCGTGGCCTCCGCCGGACGGGGCCTGCCCGGCACCGTACTGGGTTCGGACGCGAGCCAGTGGGAGGAGCTGATCGAGGCGAACTACCTCGCGATCCTTCGCCAACTGCGCGCGGCGGCAGCCGAGTTCGTGAAGCAGGCGGAGGCGGACGGCGGGCGCCGGGTGCGGGACATCGTCGTCATCGGCTCCACCGTCGGACGCCAGGTGTCGGCCGCCAATCCGGTGTACGGCTCCACGAAGTTCGCCGTGCATTCGCTGGTCGAGGCACTGCGCCAGGAGGTGTGCGCGCACAACATCCGGGTGACCCTGATCGAGCCCGGGTTCGTCCGCTCGGGCTTCCAGGAGGCCGCGGGCTACGACACCGAGTGGTTCGAGTCCGTGGCCGAGCAGAGCGGGCCGCTGCTCGTGCCCGAGGACGTCGCGTCCGTCGTCGAGTTCGTGGTCGGCCGGCCGACCCATGTGCACCTCGACGACATCCGGCTGCGCCCCACCCGCCAGAAGGCCTGAGGAAGACGCTCATGGACCACGCCGACGAGTTCCTCACCTCCCTGTTCACCCTGCGCGGCCGCAAGGCGGTGGTCACCGGGGGCAGTTCGGGCATCGGCCGGTCGATCGCCGAAGCGCTGTGCCGCGCGGGCGCCGACGTGGTGGTCGTCGCCCGGCGGCCCGAGGCCCTGCGCGAGACGGTCGAGCGGATGCCCACGGGGGGCGGCGCCGCCTCCTGGCTCAGTGCCGACCTGGGTGACCGCGCCGCGGTGCACCGGCTGGCCGACCAGCTGGAGGAGCAGCACGGCACGACGGACATCCTGGTCAATGCGGCCGGGGTGAACATCCGCCCGCCGCTGGACGAGCTGACCGAGGACGACTGGGACCGTACGCTGCGCACCAACCTCGACGCCCCGTTCCTGCTCGGGCAGCGGCTGGGCCCCAAAATGGCGGCGAACGGCTGGGGCCGCATCGTCCACATCGCCTCCCAGCAAGCGGTCCGCGCCTTCGGCAACAGCGGCGCCTACGGGGTCTCCAAGGCGGCCCTGTCCGCGCTGACCCGGTCCCAGGCGGAGGCCTGGTCCGCGCACGGCGTGTGCGTCAACGCCATCGCACCGGGGTTCGTGCACACCCCGCTCAACGAGGCGGTGTTCCGCGATCCGGAGCGCACCGGGGCGATGGCGCGCCGCACGATGACCGGCCGCAACGGGGTGCTGGCGGACTTCACCGGCATCGCCGTCTTCCTGGCCGGGGACGCGTCGGCGTACGTGACGGGCCAGACCCTCTTCGTCGACGGCGGCTTCTCGTCCACCTGAGCCCTGCCCCCACCCACCATCAGATGAGGAGTCCCGTTGTCCCAGAACCGACCGGTCGTCGTGCTGGTCGACGCGTACACGTCGGGTAAGTACCTGCCCCCGGAGTTCACCGCCCTGGGCGCGGATCTGGTGCACGTCCAGAGCACCCCCGAGTTCATGCCGTCGATGCCCGCCCCCGACCTGAGCGTCTACCGCGCCGCGCTGGTGCACGAGGACCTGGAGGGGACCCTGCTCCGGCTGAAGGAGTACGCGCCGGTGTGCGTGCTCGCCGGGCAGGAGCCGGGCGTGCTCCTCGCCGACCAGCTCGCCGAGGGGCTCGGCCTGCCCGCGAACGGCCCGGCGCTGTCCGAGGCCCGGCGGGACAAGTACCTCATGGGCGAGGCGCTGCGGGTGGCCGGTCTGCACTGCGCCGACCAGCTCAAGAGCCGTGACACGGACACGCTCGTCCGGTGGGCCGAGCGGACCGGCCGCTTCCCGGCGGTCGTCAAGCCGCTCAACTCGGCGGCGGGCGACGGCGTGTTCATCTGCGCCGACGCCGAGGAGGTGCGCACCGCCGCGGACGGGATCCTGGACACGGAGACGATCTACGGCGACACGAACACCGAGGTGCTCGTCCAGTCCTACCTCCAGGGCACCGAGTACGTGGTCGACATGGTGTCCTACGAAGGGCGCCGCCACGTCTGCGGTGTCTGGGAGTACGAAAAGCGGCTGCTGCCCTCGGGCCGCAACATCTACGACCGCGACCGGCTGCTCGCCGCCGACGAGGGTCCGGCGCCGGAGCTGATCGCCTACGTGGAGGAAGCCCTGGACGCCCTGGGCGTCCGCTTCGGGCCGACCCACGCCGAGGTCATCCTCACCCCGCAGGGCCCGGCCCTGGTCGAGGTCGGCACCCGTATCGCGGGCAACATGCACCCCGCGTTCCACAGCGCGGTCGCGGGCGGCAATCAGGCCGCGCTCACCGCGCTCGCCTACCTGGATCCCGCGCGGTTCCTCGCAGACCACGCGGGGCGGCGCTACGGCAAACTCCGCGAGGCCGTCTGCCACACCACCTCGACCACGCAGTCCGGGACCGTCGAGAGCATCGACGAGGGCGCGGTCGCCGAGCTCTCCGCTCTGGAGACCGTGGACCGCTTCGACCTGAAGATCGGGCCGGGCGGCACCGTCCGCCCGACCGTCGACCTGTATTCGAGCACGCTGCGGATCTTCATGTCCGGGGCCTCGATGGCCGAGATCGACCGCGACTGCCGGCGGATCGATGAGATCAAGGACCGGATCTACCGGTTCCGTGAGACAAGTGCGGGTGCCAAGTGAGTACGGTCGTCGTCGCGGTCTTCCCCCACTCGGGCGTGCGTCCGGCGGACATCGCCGGAGCGGCCCGCGCGTGCGGGCTCTCCCCCGTCTTCGTGGCGCTGACCGGCGCCCTGGACGCGCGGGAGCACGCCGAGTACACGGCGCTCGGCCCGGTCGTCGAGTCCGACGAGCACGAACCGGCCGCCGCCGCGGCGGCGTTGAGGGCCCACACCCCGTCCGGTGTGACGACCTTCAGCGAGGGCCTGGTGCCCTTCACCGCCCGGCTCGCCCACGCGCTGGGACTCCCGTACCACGACCGGGAGACCGTGGCCCGGCTCACCGACAAGTACGCCCAGCGCCGGCGCCTCGCCGAGCGGGGCGTGGACGCCGTCCGGTCGGCCCTGGTGACCAGCCGCGCCGAAGCCCTCGACCTCCTCGGGGCCTGGCCCGGCCCCGTCGTGGTCAAGCCGGTGCGCGGCCAGAGCAGCATCGACACCCACCTGGTGACGGGCGCGGCCGACTTCCCGGCGGACCTGACCCCGACCCCCGAACGCCCCTTCGTGGTCGAGGAGTTCCTGCGCGGCCGGGACGAGGGCGACTTCGGGGACTACGTCTCCGTCGAGTCCCTCGTCGTGGACGGCGTCGCCCACACCCTCGGCGTCACCGGCAAGTTCCCGCTGATGCCGCCGTTCCGCGAGCACGGCGGGTTCGTGCCCTCCCACCTGCCGCCCGCGGAGCACGAGGGCGTCGCCCGGCTCGCCAACGACGCCGCGCTCGCCCTCGGCATCCGCCAGGGCCTGGTCCACACCGAGATCAAGCTGACCCCCGAGGGCCCGCGGATCATCGAGGTCAACGGCAGGCTCGGCGGGTTCCTGGCCGACATGTACCTCCGCGCCATGGGCGTCGACCTGCACGAACTGGGCATCCGGGCCGCCTGCGGCCTCCCCGTGGAGCTGCCCGGGTCCGCCGTGGGCTCGGTGGAGTTCCAGTACTTCGGCCTGTCCCCGCTGCCCGGCGGCGGCGAGCTGAGCCGGGTGGAGGGCGCCGAGGTGATGCTCAAGGAGCCCGGCATCGTCGGGCACTGGCAGCGCCTTGCCGTCGGCGGGCAGCTTCCGCCCGCCGCGACCTCGTTCTTCATGGACATCCTGCTCGGCAGCGCCCCCGACCACGCCGCGATGCTGGAGACGATCGACCGCGGCCTGGCCCATCTGCGGCTGACCTTCACGGAGTCCGACGGCCGCACGAGCGTGTGGCAGGCGCGCCGCGGCGCGATGGAGCGCATCGGCTAGCCGCCGCCCACCGCACCGCTCACCCGGCCCGGTCCGGCCCGGACACCGCACCGCTCGACACGACACGACACGACACGACCAGGAGTACGCCTTGAAGGGCTCCCCCTACCTCAGCAACCCGCGCGCACAGGCGCTCAGCAACTGGATCTTCCTGCGCAAGGCGGGCGGCCCGAACCGCCGCCGCATCATTCCCTCGCACGCCGTCTTCCCCGAAGTCTGGGAACTGGAACGGAAGTTCCCGGCCCTCCAGGCCGAGGTGGACGCGCTGCTCGCCGGCCGCAGCATCCCGACGTACGGCACCTTCGACCCGGAGCGCGCGGCGCAGGTGTCCGAGGAGTGGAAGCTCTACTACGCGTACATGTTCGGGAACACCAACGAGCTGGCCAAGAAGGACCTGCCGACCCTGCTGTCCTTCGCCCGGTCCACCCCGAACGTGGTCAACGCCTTCGTCTCCATCCTGGAGCCCGGTGTCACGCTGCCCTCGCACAAGGACCCGTACGCGGGCATCCTGCGCTACCACCTCGGCATCCGGATCCCCACGGACAACCCGCCGCGCATCCGTCTCGCGGACGAGTACCACCAGTGGAAGGAGGGCGAGGGCGTCGTCCTCGACGTCTCCCTGGAGCACGAGGTCGTGAACGACAGCAGCGAGCCGCGCGTGATCGTGATCGTCGACTTCCGCCGCCCCATGGGCCCGCTCGCCGGTCTGCTCAACCGCTACTGCCTGTGGCAGAAGCGCAAGTTCGCGCCGCAGTTCGTCGAGGCCGCCAAGTACGACGTCATGCACTGACGCGCGCCGGGGCCTGTGGCCGGGGCACCTCCGCCCCGGCCCCGCGGCCGTCGGCTGCGCCGCCCCGGCCACCACCCGGACCACCACCCGGACCACCCTGATCCAGCGACCCCAGGAGGGCGCCCCGTGCTCACCACCACGACGACCGTACGGCTGCTGCCGGGCGGGGTCCGCGCCGTCGAGCGGGCCGCCGACCTGCCCGGGGAGGGCTGGGACGCGCTGGCGGGACCGTACGACATCTTCCTCACCCGCCGCTGGCTCGATGTCGTCGAGGCGACCGCCGGGGTCCCCATGACCTATCTGTGGACCGAACGCGCGGGCCGGCTCGTCGCGGGCCTGGCCACCGCGACCGCCACCACCTCCGTGCCCTGGGCGCTGGGCCGGCCCGATGTCGTCCTGCCCAACAGCGCGGAGGCCGCACTGCCCGGCGCGGCCGAGCTGCTGGCCGCTCTCGGGGACGATCCGTCGCGGGCGCTGATGCCCGCGCTGGTGGCGGGCGGCCGCCACGTCGGCAGTACGCGCGTCCTGCGCTCCCCCGATGCCACCACCGAGGACGTCGAGGCACTGGTCGCGGCCGCCGAGGCCCTGGCGCGCGAGGCCGGGCTCGCCTCGGTGTGCTTCCTCTACCTCGACGAGGGGGACGCGGACCTCGCGGGCACCCTGGACCGGCGGGGCTACCTCTCCTGCACGACCGGCCGGTACAGCACCCTGCGGGTACCGCGGGACGGATTCGACGGCTACCTCGCCTCCCTGCCCCGCAAGCGCCGGGGTTCCGTCGCGGCCGAGCGCCGCCGGATGCGGGAGTCGCAGGCGCGGGTGGGCATCGAGTCCCTGGACACGGCGGACCTGGCGCGCTGCGCGGAACTGGAGTCCTCGCTGCTCGCCAAGTACGGCATCGACATCCGCCCCGACCAGGTCCTCGCGCAGATCCGCCAGGTCCGCGACTGCTTCGGGGACGACGCGTTCGCCGTCGTGGCGCACGCCGAGGGCGAGGTCCGCGGCTTCGGACTGATCCTGCGTCACGGCGACCACTGGTACGCGCGCCAGACCGGCTACGACTACGCCTACCAGGAACGCTCCGGGCTGCCGCTGTACTTCGAGCTCCTCTACTACCGCCTCCTCGAAGAGGCCGCCGCGGCCGGGGTCACCACCTTGCACTACGGCCTCGGCAGCGAGCAGGCCAAGCGCTCCCGCGGCTGCACGGCCACCGAACAGCGCTGCCACCTGCTCCCGCTGGCACCGAAGGACCCCGTGACATGACATCCACCGCTGTGAAGGACGTGAGCGGGCCCGCTCCGGTGCTCCCGCGCGGGCCGGGTGTCGTCTGGTTCGGCCTGACGGAACTCGTCAAGGCCCTGGGCACCGGCTTCTTCTACCCTTTCTCCCTGCTCTTCTTCACCGAGCTGTCGGGAGAGTCGCTGCGCTCCGTCGGCCTGGTCCTGACCGTCACGGCCCTCGCGGTGCTGCCGGGGCTCTTCGCGGTCGGCCGGCTCGTGGACCGGATCGGGCCGAAACCGGTGCTCATCGCGGCGGCGCTGCTCCGCGTCGCCTGCTTCGCGGGCATCGCCTCCTTCCGGGGCCTCGTCCCGCTGGTCGTGTGCACCCTGCTGCTGGCCCTCGGCAACCGGGCCGAGCAGGCCGCGAGCCCCCTGCTCGCGATCCGGCTGGCGCCGCAGGGTCAGAGCGGTCAGTGGCTCGCGCTGACCCGGGTCGCCTTCAACGCGGGGATCGGCGCCGGAGCCCTGCTGGCCAGCCTGTTCATCGTGGACACGGCGTCGGGCTTCATGGTGCTGGGCATCGTCAACGCGGCCGGATTCGCCCTCACGGCCCTGCTGTACCTGCGCGTACCGCCGGGGCGGCCGACCGAACCCGCGCCCCGCCGTGGGCTGGGCGGAACCGCGGCCACGCCCTGGCGCAATCTGCCGTTCCTGCGGGCGGCGGGCGCGAACGCCCTGCTCCTGACGGCCGCGCTGGCGGTCGAGAGCGCCCTGCCCGTCTTCGTCCTGCGCGAGCTGCGGATGCCGTCGTGGACCGTGGGCGTGCTGTTCGCGGTCAACACGATGCTGCTCACAGTGCTCCAGCTGCCCCTGAGCCGGGTGCTGGAACGGTTCCGTCCGGGCCTCGTCCTCGCGGTCGGCGGGATGGCGTACGTCGCGCTGTACGCGTCCGCGCTGCTGGCCGGGGGCGTGCCGCGCGGGGCACAGGTCGCCCTGCTGGTCACCGGCATGGCCCTGTACACGCTCGGGGAACTGGCCGTCTCACAGGCCGCCATGGTGCTGCTGACGAGCCTGCCGCCGCAGCGGGAGCAGGGCGCCCACCTGGCGTTCAACCAGCTGTTCGCGGGCGGCGCCACCGCCCTCGCCCCACTGCTCGTGGCCACCTTGCTGGCCGCCTTCCCGCTGACGCTGTGGTGGGTGCTGGCGGCCGGGAGCGTGCTGGCCGCGCTGCTGGCGGTCACGGTCCCCCGCGTGCGCGAGCGGACCGATGCCCGTCCCCCCGGAGCCGGTGCGTGACGCGCGGGGTATTAAGCTCCCCCCACACAGACAGCTGATCGCCAGGATCACGTGTGGGACGGGGCAACCCCATGGCAGCACACCCAGGGTCACCTGAGACGAAGCCACCGGCAGTGACGCCGGTCCGCGTGATCATCGGCTTGTGCCTGTTCGCACCCTTCGCGGCGATGTTCTGGGTGGGCTCGTACGCGAAGACCGAGCCGATGCTCGGCGGGATCCCGTTCTTCTACTGGTACCAGATGACGTGGGTCCTGATATCAAGCGCGCTGACGGTGATCGCCTACAAGCTGTGGCAGCGCGACCAGCGGTCCCGCCGGAGCAGGGCCCAGGCCCACCGGGCGGGTTCCGGGGGATGAGGCCGATACGGCCTGCCCGATGCGTTCCAGTGTGGTGGTGACGTGGTGCAGGGCGGAGCGGAGGTCGCGGCCGTCGAGGCCGGTGAGGGCGCAGGCGCTCAGGAGCAGGGCGAGGACCGCGCCGGTCGTCAGCCGCCCGCGCGTGCTCACCTGCCGTCCTTCGCCGCCACGTGGTGGGCGCCGAGGCACGCGAAGGAGTGGCCGGCCGCCTCGGCGGCGGCCGTCTGGCCGTCGCCGCGGCGGATCGCGTCGGTCAGCCGTGCGTGGTCCATGTAGATGGCCGCGCGCGGGCCGGTGCCCAGCTCGGCCCGTACCCAGTCCGCCACCAGGTCGCCGAGGTCGGCGTACAGGGCGATGAGCACGTCGTTGTGCGAGGCCGCGACGATCGCCATGTGCAGGCTGATGTCGGCGGCCACGAACCGGCCCGCGTCCCCGCTCGCCCAGCTCTGCTCCCGGCGCACCAGCAGCGTGTCCAGCTGGACCAGGTCCCGGTCGGTACGGCGCTCCGCGGCCAGCCGGGCCGCGGAGGACTCCAGGGTCGAGCGCAGCTCGGCGACGTGGCGCGGGTCTGATCCCGCGAACCGGCGGTGCATCACGCTGGCCAGTTCGCTGGTGGCGATGACGTAAGTGCCGGAGCCCTGGCGGATGTTGAGCAGACCGTTGTGCGCGAGGGCCCGGACGGCTTCACGGACCGTGTTGCGGGCGACGCCGAGCAGTTCCACGAGCTCCGGCTCGGTGGGGATGCGGGACCCGACCGGCCACTCGCCCGAGGTGATCTGGTTCCTGAGCTGGGCGATCACCTGGTCGACTAGTGCGGAACGTCGTGGCATGGTCAGGGACATACGGTCTGGTTCCTTTCGGGGTGCGGTGCCCAGGGGGGACCGGCGGTCGGCGACCGGCGGCCGGCGACCGGCGTACGGCGCTCAGCGCGCGGCGGTGGCGGCGCGGGCCGGGGCGGCGGCGTGCTGCAGCTCGTCCGCGAAGACCTGCCAGGTGTGGGTGTAGGCCTGGAAGAGTTCGGCCATGGCTCCGCGGCAGTGGGGCGGAAGGCTGGCGGCGATGGCGTCCCGGTCCCGGGCGAAGGCGGCCCAGGTGTCGAGCATGCGGAGCACGGCACGGCCGCGTTCGCTCTGCCGGATGGAGGGGTCACGGCGCATGGCGGTGACGAGGGCCTCCAGCTCGGCCGCCGATTTCCCCTGCGCCTGTGGGGGAACGCCGGCCGTCGTACCGCTCGCCGCGGCCAGGGGGCGGCGGCCCGGTACGGGCCGTGCTCCGCGGGCCAGGCGGTCGCGGACGTTGGCCACGGTGGCCGGTGAGATCCCGGATTGCCGGGCGATCTGGCGCAGCGAGGCCTCGGGGTTCCGGCGCAGCATCTCGGCGGCCAGGACCCGTCTGCGGTCGCCGTCGACGGGCCGGGCGCGGCCGTCGCGCCCGGTTCTCCCGTTCGCCTCCCCGTCGGGACGGGCGCGGCGCCGGATGTCGGCGACCTTCTTGCCCGAGACGCCCGCGACCGCGGCGACCGCCCGGTCGGACCAGTTGCCGTGGGCGAGGAGGATCCGCTCGGCGGCCGCGCAGCGGTCTTCGAGCGAGAGCGGGAGGCCGTGGGTCACGTTGGTGGCCACGGCCAGCAGTCGGCCGTCCGCTTCGGATCCGTCGAACAGCCGGGCCCGGATGTGGGTGTGTCCGCGCAGGGCGGCCGCCCGCAGGCGGTGCGCTCCGTCGATGACCCGCATCGTGGGACCGTGGACGAGGATGGGCGGGAGTTCCGATTCCGCTTCCGCCAGAGTCCGGATGTGGTCCGGGTCTTCCCCCTGGATACGGGGGGAGTCCTCAATGCGGATTTCCGTGAGGGCGATGTTTTCCACAGGTGCGTGGAGCAGTTCGTCCCTGAGCTTCAGTAGATAGTCGGAATCGGTGTTCTGCGTCACGACGTTTCCTACTGCCAGCCCGCGTCGGAGGCGGAGGCCATGCCGATCACGGGGGCCGGGCTCTGCCAGCCGGCGTCACCGGCGAGCACCTGGGAGGCCGGGGCCGTCGTGTGCTCGTCCACGGAAAGCGCGGTGCCGACGGCGACGACCGCGGCCAGCGCGACGATGAGATGGGCAAGTTTGGTGTGGTTCTTCACGGTTACCCCCAGTGCGTCAACAACTCCTTGCGACCTCAGTGTTGCGGAGGACCGGACCGGGACTGAAGGGGGAAGGGGGCGAGCAATCCGGCCATGTCCAGAAAGGGACACACAGGCTCTGACCTGGGGTTCACCAGCCGACGTCGAGCGGAAGAAGCGGAATCTCGGCTCTCACCAGCTCCCAGGGACGCAGCTGCGGATGCGCCGCGGCGGCGGCGAGCCATATCGCCGCCGCACCCTCCTCGGCCGCCGCCAGGCTGGATGCCTGCATGTACACGCCCACCACCGGGTGCGGCTGTTCCCGCGGATGCACGACGGCCAGTTCGAAGCCGTCCGTGTCCGCGGCCGAGGCGGTCACCAGCTCCTCCGCTTCGGGAGGCAGGAGGCGCCCACACTCGGGCGACCGCAGGTGAACATGGACGAGATACATGGAAACCCTAGTTATCGAAGTAACGCACAGGTAGGGGACGAAAGCCAGCATTCAGTGTCTCCGCGCCTTTCCACAGAGGAATCATCGCCTCTTCGGTGGCTGGTTTTCGCTCCTCCGGGCGGCCTCGGTTAGCCTTTCGGGCAACGTGCCGTCCACCCCTGGCATGGAGTTCAGAGAGAGAAACGGTCCATGTTTACGAGACTGGGACTGGACGCGGTCACGGAGGCCGTGTACCGCGGCATGCTGGCCCATCCGCACGACGGTGTGGCCGAGCTCGCGGCACGTCTGGAGATGGACGCGCGGAGCATGCGCGACGCGCTGGCCCGGCTGAGTGAGCTGGCGCTCGTACGCGTCTCCGGCGACGATCCGTCCCAGGTCCGGGCGGTCGATCCCCGGCTGGGCATGGAGATTCTGCTCGCGCGCCAGCAAGCCGAGCTGACCGCGCAGCAGCAGCGGATAGAGACCACCCGTGCGGCCGCCGCCGAACTCATCGCGACGTACGCCGACACTACCGCCCCCAATTCCCAAGCGGGGCTGCGGTACCTGAACGGAATCGACGAGATCCGCGATCAGATCGAACTGCTCAGCGGCGAGGTCCGCGAGGAGTTCCTGGCCTTCGCCCCCGGCGGACCGCAGTTGCCGGAAAACATGAAGGCGTCGAGGCCGCTCAATGAGGCACTGCTGGGGCGCGGCATCAAGATGCGCACCATCTATCTGGACAGCATCCGCCGCGATCAGCCGACGGTCGAGCACGCCGAATGGCTGGAGAGCCTGGGCGCCCAGGTCCGGACCGTGCCCACGCTGCCCAACCGCGTCATCGTGTTCGACCGCCGGACCGCACTGATCGCCGCGGACACGGGCAACACGGGGGCGGGCGCCGCGCTCGTCACGAGCCCCGGCATGATCACGCTCCTGTGCTCGCTCTTCGAGCACGTCTGGCGCTCGGCCGAACCGCTGGGCGCCGCGGCGCGCTCCGAGTCGGGAAGCCTGACCAAGCAGCAGCTCGCGGTGCTGCGCATGATGGCCGAAGGCCGTACCGACGAGGCCATCGCCCACGGCCTGGGAGTCTCCTCCCGCACGGTCCGCCGGACGGCCACCGGTCTGCTCTCCGAGCTGGACGCGCGCAGCCGCTTCCAGGCCGGCGTCCGCGCCGTTCAGCTCGGCCACCTGCCCTCCACGACGGACTGAAGAGGGTGTTCAACCGCGACCGGTCGCAGTTGAACACCCCCCGCGTCAGCGCACCGTGACGCTGGACCAGTCGAAGCGGATGTCCTCGATGGCCCCTATCTCCGCACACAAGCCGTACAGGCCGCTGTAGTCCTGGACGAGCATGCTGCGCTCGGCGTCGTGCTCGACGTCGCGCATCATCTGCTCACCGCCCTCGACACCGACCAGTTCGATCACCCTGCGCCACGTGGTGAAGTCGTTCGCACCGAACGCGCGCAGTCCGTCGGACATGGCATCGAGGAAGTACTCCTTCCGCGGGGCGTCCAGGCGCGCGTACACGGCCTTGGCCACCTCCTTGGAAATGGAGGAGTGACAGTATTCGTCGCGGTTGTGCAGATCGGCCGTCACCCGGTTGACCGGCTGGACGTCCGGGTCGTCGGCTATCAGGTTGAGGTAGGCGTTGATCGACATCTCGGACACCGTGGTGAACGCCAGCGTGGTCAGCTCGCGTTGCCACTGGTGCTCGGCCTCGGCCCGGCGGGCCTCGTGCCTCCGGGCCTTCTTCGCCACCGGCAGATCGTTCTCGTGCATCCGCCATCCGCGCCGCCTGCGGGTGACGGAGCTGGCGTTGAGGTGCATCAGGGTGTGGTACTGCTCGTCCACCATGGCCTGGGCGGCGGCCATGATCGAGGACTCGCCCATCCCCGTGTCGAAGGTGTTGCGGAAGATGAGCTCGAACCCGGGGTTCACCACCCGCTGTTCGTTGTCCATCACGTTCTTGTTGAACGCCACCCACGCCCAGCTGAGCAGCTTGCGCCGCTTCTCCTCGTCCAGGGCCTGGTAGGCCGGGTGGTCCCGGAACGGCAGCAGGTGTTCCGGGTAGTCGGGGCGGTCCAGCTCGAACAGGTCGTCGAGGTCCGGCTCGCCCCGTTTGACGGACGCCCGCCGGGCCCAGTTGCCCGCGAGCCGGGTGATGACCGCGTTCTCGACCGGATCGCCCGGGTCGAAGGCCGGCAGGTGCGCGTAGTCGGTGATGTCGTTCGGGCGATCAGCCATGTCGGTGAGCCCTCACGCGCCGGCCAGCACGGACGTCTCGTACTCCTCGCCGTACCGCCGCTCCGGCCAGGCGTTGTAGGCGAGCAGGAACAGGTCGCGGTGCCCTTCCTCGCCGCGCGGGGCGACGATGTCCGTGGCGTAGTGCCGCATCTTGCGGTCGTCGATCACGACGGCCTGGCCGGGCTGCAGCTTCACGCCCAGGAAGGGCTCGTCGCTGTCCATCGGCATCAGCTGCGTCTCGCCGCCGCCGATGTTGTGGCGGTCGACCACCGCGATCAGGCTGTAGGTGTGCCCGTCCTGGTGCGGCCCTTCGGGGACCGAGACACCGCGGGTGTCGTCGTTGGAGATGACGCGCCACTGGTGCACGTCCACCTGCCACTCGGTGTCGTGGTCGAGCGGGATCTCGTCCGCGCCCGCGCGGATCACGAGCGCCGGGTCGATCTGGAGCGGCTCGAACTCCCGCAGCAGGCCGCCGGTCACCCCGTTGAACTCGGTGGCCTGGGCGAACGCCCGGTGCGGCAGCAGCTCCGGCTGCCAGCCGCCGTCCGTGTGGCGGATCTTGTACTGCGAGAAGCGCCGGTGCCTGAACTTTCCGTCGTTGTACCGGTCGACCGGGAGGGTGGGGAACTCCTCCAAGATCTCTGCGGGCAGTTCCGGCAGCGTGAGCAGCTGGAAGTGCCATTTGTTGAGTGTCATCGAATTACCCGTCCATGCCGTCTGCGGCGATACGAGAAAGGCATTTAGCTTGAGTGGGGCCGTGCGGCCGCCGGATCCTGGAGGGCTCCATCACTGGTCATGCACCTCAAGGCGAGATCCGCTGACCCGATCCTGCACACCGGGCCGGAAAGTGTCAAGAATTCATTTTGAGTGAATCATCCTCTGAATCCATGAATCACAGAGTTTGATTGACAGTGGACCTTGCAGGTTTTATAAACAACCGGCACAGCGTTCTTGCACTGGTTCCCTTGGGGGTAGCTATTTCTACTCGAGTTATTGGCTTCAACTTGAGCCACGACAGCAGCGTGTGTCTTGTCGAGGACGGCGTCATTCGCTCCGCGCTCGCCCTTGAGCGGACCACCCGGGTGAAGCGGGGCACCGTCCCCATGCACACCTACGCGGCCGCCATGGCCGATCTGACGAATGAAACCCTTTCCGCGGCGGGGCTCCGCTCCTCCGATATCGACGGCTGGATCGCGACCTCGACCGAATCCCGGGACCAGGCGGACGAGGCCAAGCTCCTCAGCGTGCTGGGCCTGGTCGCCCCGGCCGAGCGCTGCCTCGCACTGCCGCACCCGGGCCACCACCTCGCCCACGCGAGCGCCGCCTTCTACTCGTCCGGCTTCGACGAGGCCGTGGCCCTCGTCATGGACTCCTACGGGTCCCGTGTCGACGGCGGGCGCGAGCGGGAGACCGCCTTCACCTTCCGTACCGGTGCGACCCCCGAGCCGCTGATGCGCGTCGTGCGGGACACCGACCGCATCGCGGGCTACCGCCGCGGCGGCGAGCTGTGGACCCCCGCGACGCTGTCCGGCGTCGGCGAGATCTACCGGGTGGTCACCCTCGCGCTCGGGTTCCGGGAGTCCGGCACCGCGTACGACGACGCCGGCAAGACCATGGGCCTCGCCTCCTACGGCAAGCGCCTCACCTCCGACAACCTCTTCTACGAGCTCGCGCCGAACGGCGAGCTGCGCTTCGACCGGGCCGCCGACTCCCTGGTCGAGCTCGGGGTGGCCGTGCGCGAGGGGGACGAACTCAGGCTGGTCCCGCGCCCTTCGCGCGCACCGTACGAGCAGTTCCACTTCGACCTCGCGGCGCAGCTGCAGGCGGAGTTCGAGGAAGCCGTCCTGCACGTGACCCGTCACGTGCTCGCCGTCAGCGGCAGCCGGTCCCTGGTGGCCTGCGGCGGTTCCTTCCTGAACTCGACCCTGAACACGCGCATCCAGCGGGAGACCGACCTCGACCGCCTGTTCATCTTCCCCGCGGCGACCGACGACGGGAACGCGGCGGGCGCGGCCCTGTACGCCTACCACAACCTGCTCGGACCGCGCTCCGAGGTCGGCCCCGCCATGCGGCACGTCTACCTCGGCCCGCCCCGGGTCTCCGGCGTGGACGTCCAGGGCATCGCCGACCGCTGGGGCCTGGAGACCCGCAAGCACGACGGATCCAGGGAACTGGCGGCCGCGGCGGCCGGTGCGATGGCCGGGGGCGACATCATCGGCTGGTTCCAGGACCGGTGCGAGTTCGGACCGCGTTCGCTCGGCGCCCGCTCGATCCTGTGCCACCCGGGCATCCCGGGCATGAAGGACCGGCTGAACGCCCGGGTGAAGTTCCGTGAGGCCTTCCGTCCGTTCGCCGGATCGGTGCTGGCCGAGCGCGCGGACAAGTGGTTCGACATGCCCGCGCCCGAGAGCCCCTTCATGCTGATGGTGACCCCGGTGTGGGAGGCGCAGCAGGAACTCGTCAGCGAGGTCGTGCACATCGACGGCACCTGCCGGGTGCAGACCGTGGCCGAGGACACTCCGGGCCCC
The DNA here is from genome assembly GCF_036346295.1 of Streptomyces sp. NBC_00536. Classification (NCBI taxonomy): domain Bacteria; kingdom Bacillati; phylum Actinomycetota; class Actinomycetes; order Kitasatosporales; family Streptomycetaceae; genus Streptomyces; species Streptomyces sp. NBC_00536. The sequence goes on from NZ_CP107819.1 coordinate 3,561,802, forward strand.
TTCCGCGCCCTGATCGAGGAGTTCGAGGACCGGACCGGCCTGCCGATGGTGCTCAACACCTCGTTCAACCTGCGCGGCATGCCGATCGTGGAGCGTCCGGACGAGGCGATGGACTGCCTGTACGGCTCGCGGCTGGACCGGCTGTTCATCGGCGACCTGGAGGTCGTCGCGCCCGACCTGGCCGCGCTGCGGCCCGAGGCCATCGGGGCCGTGGGCTCCCGTGGATCGGTCGGTCTGCCGGCCACGGGCGAGCAGCGCGCCGCCGTCACGGTGCTGCCGGAGTGGCAGGGTCTGCTCGGCCTGGCGGACGGCACCCGGTCGGTGCGCGAGATCGCGGCCGAACTCGGCGGCGACACCGAGGAGCTGGTGGACCTCGCGCTCGACATGCGGCGGCTCGGGCTGCTGCGCTGGGCCGGTGTGCCGCAGGTCCACCGCCCGGTGTTCCCGCTGCCGCAGTACTCGCCGGACACCTCGGCGGAGTGAGCCGGACCGATGAGTGATCCTTCCTGCGCGACAGAACTGTCCTTCGAGCTGTCCTTCGCACAGCAACGGCTGTGGTTCTTCGACCAGATGATGCCGGGCAACCCGTTCTACAACCTGGCGTTCGCGCACAGGCTGTCGGGACCCCTCGATCTGTCCGCCCTGCGCTCGGCGCTCACCGGGATCACCTCCCGGCACGAGGCCCTGCGGACGCGGTTCACCACGGTCGGTGGTGAACCGCGGCAGGTGATCGATCCGCCGGGCTTCATGGACCTGCCGGTGACGGACGTCTCGCAGGCGGCCGACCCGGTCGCCGAGGCACACCGCCTCGCGGGCGCGGAGGCGCTGGTTCCCTTCGACCTCTCGAAGGGGCCGCTGCTCCGCGCCCGCCTGGTGCGCCTCGGCGACACGGATCATGTGCTGCTGGTGACCCTGCACCACATCGCGGGCGACGGCTGGTCGCTGGGTGTGTTCCAGGACGAGCTGAGCAGCCTCTACCGCGCCTTCTCGGCGGGCGGGACCGCTGAGCTGCCTCCGCTGGAGATCCAGTACGCGGACTTCGCCGCGTGGCAGCGGTCGTACCTCTCCGACGAGGTGCTGACCGAGCAGCTCGGCCACTGGCGTGAGCGGCTGCGCGGCATGCCGGTGGCGCTGGAGCTCCCGGCCGACCGTCCCCGTCCCCCGTTGCCCAGCTATACGGCGGGGGTGGTGCCCTTCGAGGTGCCCATGGACGTGGTGCGGCGGCTGCGGGCCATCGGTACCGAGCGCCACTCGACGCTGTTCATGGTGCTGCTGGCCGCCTTCGACGCGCTGCTGGCCGGCTACACGGGCGGTACGGACATCGTGGTCGGGGTTCCGGTCGCGGGCCGGGACCGGGCCGAACTCGAAGGCCTCATCGGCTTCTTCGTCAACAACCTGGTCATGCGGGTGGACTGCTCCGGCGATCCGACCTTCGGGGAGCTGGTGGACCGCGTACGGGACACCGCCTTCGACGCCTTCGACCACCAGGACCTGCCCTTCGAGCGCCTGGTGGAGGAGCTGCACCCGGCGCGCGACCCGAGCCGCAACCCGCTCACCCAGGTCGGCTTCCAGCTGCTCCGGGAAGAGCACACCGGGCGGACGCTCGACCTGCCCGGCCTCGTGGTCACCCCGTTCGAAGGACACGGCGACACCATCCATCTGGATGTCGAGCTGTGCTGTCACGAGACGCCCGAGGGGCTCTCCGGACGGCTGGTCTTCGCGGCCGACCTGTTCGACGCGGCGACCATGGAGCGGTTCGCCCGGCACTTCGTCCACCTCCTGGACCAGGTGAGCGGGCTGGGCCAGGACACCCGGCTGTCGCGGCTGTCGCTGCTCACCGACGAGGAGGCACACCGCCAGCTCGTCGAATGGAACGGCACGGACCGGGAGTTCCCGGCCGGGACCGTGGTCCGGCTCTTCGAGGCGCAGGCGGCCCGCACCCCTGACGCGGTGGCGCTCTCGTACGGGGGCGACGCGCTCACCTACCGGGAGCTGAACCGGCGGGCGAACCGTTTCGCCCGCCGCCTGCGCTCGCTCGGGGTCGGCAGCGAGGTGGTCGTCGGCCTGTGCGCCGGACGCGGCCTCGACACCATGGTCGCCATGCTGGCCGTGCTCAAGGCGGGGGGCGCCTACCTGCCCCTCGACCCGGCCTATCCGGCCGAGCGGATCGCGTACATGCTGGGCGACGCCCGCTGCCCGTTCGTCATCGTCCAGGACGGTCTCGACGCGATGGCCTCCGGGGACGCCGAGGTGATCCGCCTCGACGGCGCCGCCGACGCGGCCTGGCCCGCGCACGACCTGGGCGTGGACACCGCGCCCGACGGCCTCGCGTACGTCATCTACACCTCGGGCTCCACGGGCCTGCCCAAGGGCGTCGAGGTCCCGCACCACGGCCTGACCAGCATGATCGCCTTCCAGAGCCGGGAGTTCGGCCTCGGGCCGCACTCCCGGGTGCTCCAGGTGGCGTCGATCTGCTTCGACGCCTCGGTGTCGGAGATCTGGATCACCTGGATCACCGGCGGCGAGCTGGTGATCGCGCCCCCGCACCTGCTCGGCGGCGAGCTGTCCGCCCTGCTGGCCGAGCGCGCGATCACGCAGGTCGCGCTGGTGCCCTCCGTGCTCGCGACCCTTCCGGACGCCGGACTGCCGCATCTGGAGACCGTCCTCATCGGTGGTGAGGCCGGTGCGCCCGCGGTGGTGAACCGCTGGTCGCGCGGGCGGGAGCTGATCAATGTCTTCGGCCCCACCGAGGCCACGGTCAACGCTTCCTTCTTCCGCTGCGCCGGTGAGGTCTCCTCCGCGCTGCCGATCGGCCGGCCGGTGGACAACACCCGGCTGTACGTCCTGGACCAGTGGCTGCGTCCGCTGCCGGTCGGTGTCCCCGGAGAGGTGTACATCGGCGGCATCGGTGTGGCCCGCGGCTACCTCGGCCGGGCGGGGCTCACCGCGGCCCGGTTCGTGGCCGACCCGTTCGGCGGGGCCGGTGCGCGGCTGTACCGGACGGGCGACCTCGCCCGCTTCCTGGCCGACGGGAACATCGAGTTCCTCGGCCGCCTGGACGACCAGGTGAAGCTGCGCGGCTTCCGGGTCGAGCTGGGGGAGGTCGAGGCGGCCCTCGCCGGACATCCCGGGGTGGCGCAGGCCGCGGTCGCGGTCCGCGAGGACCCGGACGGCGACCCCCGCATGTACGCCTACGTGGTGCCCGCCGGGCGGGCGCAGGACGGCGCCGGAGACGATGCGGGCGCTCTGGGAGAGGAGCACCTCCGGGAGCGGCAGCGCTTCTTCGACGAGGCGCACCGCTCCGGCACGTCCGTCCCTCCCGCGAACCCGACCGCGCTGGAGCGCGTGGGAGCGCTGCGTCCGGACCGGGTCCTGGAGATCGGCTGCGGCGGCGGTGCGCTCGTACGCGCCCTGGCGCCGGTGTGCGGCCAGTACGTCGCCACGGACTTCTCCGCGTCGGCCGTGGACATGCTGCGCAGCGCGCCGGACCTGGCCGGCCGGGCGGGGATCACCCTGCTCAACCGCGAGGCGACGGACTTCCGCGGCTTCCGGGACGGCTCGTTCGGGGCGGTCGTGATCGACTCCGTGATCCGGCACTGTCCTTCGCTGTCCCATGCGGACCGGATCGTCACGCAGGCCCTGCGGGCCGTCGGCGACGGCGGCGTCCTGGTCGTCACCGACGTTCCGGAGCACCCGCGGGACCCCGGGGCGGGCGGGACGGACGGGACGGGCGGGGCAGCCGAACTGGCCGCCAGCCCGGACTACTTCACCGCCCTGGCGGACCGGCTGCCCCGGTGCGCCGGGACCGAACTCATCCGCCGCGACGGCCGTCTCGACGTGGTCATCACGGCGGGCCCCGCGCCGGACTCCGGGGACCGGACGCCGGATCTGACGCCGGATCTCCCGCTGCGGCAGACCGCCGCCCTGGCGAGCGATCCGCTGCGCGCCGCGCGCGCCTCTCTCCTGGCGGAGGAACTGCGCGCGTACGGGCGGGCCCGGCTGCCGGAGTACATGGTGCCGTCCGGTTTCCTCGTACTGGACCGGCTGCCGCTCTCGCCGAACGGCAAGGTGGACACCCAGGCGCTGCCCGCACCGCGGGCCACGGCCCGCGGCCGCGGCCGCGCCCCCTCGGGGCCCGCCGAGGAAGCGCTGTGCGCGCTCTTCGCCGAAGTGCTGCGGCTCGATTCCGTGAGCCCCGACGACGGGTTCTTCGACCTGGGCGGGCACTCCCTCCTCGCGCTGCGGCTGATCAACCTCATCCACGCGCGGCTCGGTGTGGAGATCCCCCTCGGGACGCTCTTCCTGACCCCGGCTCCCGCCGCGCTCGCCGAACACATCACCCGACACGTTCCACACGTTCCAGGAGGAACAGCATGAGCACCCCCACCAACCCCTTCGACAACGAGGACGGGACCTTCCTCGTCCTGCGCAACGACGAGGACCAGCTCTCGCTCTGGCCCGATTTCGCCGACGTCCCGGCCGGCTGGACCGTGGTGCACGGTCCGGACCGCCGCCAGGCGTGCCTGGACCGCATCGAAGAGACCTGGACCGACATGCGGCCGCGCAGCCTGGTCCTGGCCATGGACGCGGGCAAGGCGGGCTGAGTGAGCACGCAGCTGGCCCACGGGCACCGGACCCCGGCCGGGGCGGCGTCAGGACTCCCCCTGCCCCACGATCACCGTCGGCCGCTCCCGGCCGACTCCCGGACCGGCCGCGTCGAGCTGCGGGTCGGGGCCGGACTCCACGCCGGGGTGGCCCGGCTGGCGGCCGTCGAGGGCGTGACGCAGCACACGGTCCTCCAGGCCGCCGTGGCCACGCTGCTGTACCGGCTGGGAGCGGGCGGCAGCCTGCCGTTCGCCGTGGCCGCACGGGGGAAGACCCTCGTCGTACGGGCCGACCTTTCGGGCGATCCCCCCTTCACCGAGGTGCTGCGCCGGGTCGGTCCGGCCGTGCGGGACGCCCTTGAGGAGCAGGCCCCGCTGCCGGACGGTCCCCCCTTCGCGCTGTGCTGGGAGCAGGCGGATCCGGCAGAGCCGCGGCAGGACGGTGACGCACCGGCGGATCTCGTCGGTGCGCTCACCTTCCCCGCCGGCCTGTTCGAGCGGGCCACCGTCGAGACGATGGACCGCCGCTTCACCCACGTCCTCCAGCAGCTCGTGGACCGGCCCGGGACCGCGCTCCGTGAGGTCGAGACGACCGACGGGGCCGAACGCCGACGGCTGCTCGTGGAGTGGAACGACACCGCCCGCGGCGTGCCGGCCGCGACGCTGCCGGAAATCTTCGAGGCCCAGGTCGCCCGTACCCCGGACGCCCTGGCCGTCACCGACGACCGGGTCCGTCTCTCGTACCGCGAGCTGAACGCGCGCGCGAACCGGCTGGCCCGGCTGCTGGCCGACCGGGGCGTGGGTCCCGAGCGGCTCGCCGCCGTCGCGGTCGAGCGTTCGGCCGACACGGTGGTGGCCCTGCTCGCCGTCGTGAAGGCGGGCGGCACCTGCCTGCCCGTCGACCCGTCCTACCCCGCCGAACGCATCGCCCAGCTCCTCGACGACGCCCGGCCCGCCGCCCTGATCACCACCGGCGCACTGCACGCACGGACCGGCGACGGCGTGCCGGTCATCCTGCTGGACAGCCCGGACACCACCGCCGACCTGGAACGCAGAGCGGACACGGACCTCGGCGCCGCGGAGCGCGGCGCGCTCCTCCCGGCCCACCCCGCCTACGCCATCTACACGTCCGGCTCCACCGGCCGCCCCAAGGGCGTGCTCATCGCGCACGGGTCGATCGACCGGCTGGTGTGCCGGACCGCTTCCATCGGCATCGGGCCGCACGACGTGGTCGCCCAGCTGTCCTCGGTCTCCTTCGACGCCGCGATCTTCGAGGTGTGGGGCGCACTGCTCAACGGCGCGCTGCTGGCGGTCGCCGCACCGGGTGCCCTGTCCACCGCGGAACTGGGCGAGTTCACGGCCCGCCACGGGGTGAGCGTGATGTGGCTGACGGCCGGTCTGTTCCACCAGGTGGTGGACACCGATGTGACGGCCCTGCGCGGGGTGCGTCAGCTGCTGGCCGGGGGTGACGTCCTGTCGGTCCCGCGGTGCGCGGCCGTACTGGAGGCGCTGCCGGGACTCCGGCTCGTCAACGGCTACGGCCCGACCGAGAACACCACCTTCACGACCACGCGCACCGTCCTGGCCGACGATCTCACCGGCCCGGGCGGAGTGCCGGTCGGGACCCCGGTCGCCGATACCCGGGTGTACGTCCTGGACGCGGCTCTGCGTCCGGTCCCGCCGGGTACGGCGGGTGAGCTGTACGTCTCGGGGGCGGGCCTCGCCCGGGGCTACTTCCGGCGGCCCGGGCTGACCGCGGAGCGTTTCGTCGCCCACCCCTTCAGCGGTTCCGAGGGTCCCGGCGCACGGATGTACCGCACCGGGGACACCGTGCGGTGGACCGCCGGGGGCGTGCTGGAGTTCCTGGGGCGTTCCGACGGCCAGGTGAAGGTACGGGGCTTCCGCGTCGAACTCGGCGAGGTCGAGGCCGCGCTGGCCGCGCACCCGTCGGTGGGGCAGTGCGCGGTGACCGTGCACGGGGCGGAATCCGAGGACAAGCGCCTGGTGGGGTACGTGGTGCCGCGGCCGGGTGCGGCCGGGGTCGACGGGACGTCCGTACGGGCCTGGCTCGCCGAGCGGCTTCCGGACCACCTGGTGCCGTCGGCCGTCGTGACGCTGGACGGGCTCCCGCTGACGGTCAACGGCAAGCTGGACCGCAGGGCCCTGCCCGCTCCCCTCTTCGACACCGGGACCCCCTACCGGGCGCCCGCGACGCCCCGGCAGGAGGTGCTGTGCGGGATCGTCGCCTCGGTGCTCGGGGTCGCGCGGGTCGGCCTGGACGACAACTTCTTCGAACTGGGCGGGCACTCCCTGCACGCCACCCAGATCGTCTCCCGCATCCGGCGTGAGCTGGCGGTCGAGCTGCGCCCGCGGGCGGTCTTCCAGGCCATGACGGTCTCGGCGCTGGACGGGACGGTCGCCGCCGCCCGGCCTGCGGCGCCGCCCATCGTCCGTCGCACGGCGGGATAGTCGACGCCCGTCCCGTACGCGAAGGAGCCGGTGTCCCTGAGGATCCTCAGGGACACCGGCTCTTTGGCGTACCGGGCGCGTACCGGGCGTCAGCTCAACGCTCCGGCCGGTTCCTCCTCGCGGAGTGCGGTCGCGGCCGTCTCCGGCGGGTTGCGGTCCTCCCGGCCGACCAGCCAGCGCAGCAGGATGCCGGTCATGGCCGTCGTCACGACCGCCATGACCACCATCTGCGCGTACAGGCTGCGGTCGAGCATCCCGATGCGCAGTCCGATGCCCAGCACGATGAGTTCGGTCAGCCCGCGCGTGTTCATCAGGGTGGCCAGCACCGTCGACCGGCGGGTGGACATTCCCTCGGCGCGGGCGGTGACGAACGTGCCCGCCATCTTTCCGACGACGGCCGTGACCAGGATCAGCCCCAGTTCGAGCAGCCCGGTGAAGCCCATGGCGCCGAGGTCGACGTTCAGACCGGCCACGATGAAGTAGACCGGAAGCAGGAAGCCGGTGGCCGTCTTGGAGCGCTCCAGCAGCTCCGTGCGGGCCCGCTCGGTCGCCTTCCGGGGCATGACCAGGCCGAAGAGGAAGGCTCCGAAGACGAAGTGCAGACCGAGCAGTTCGGTCACGGCGGCCGAGCCGAACAGGCAGGCCAGCACGACGGAGAACCGGCTCGCGGTCAGCGCGCGGCCGGCTCCCGGGCCGGTGAGCAGCCGCTTCAGCAGCGGCCGGACGACGAAGGCCAGTACGGCGCCGAAGGGAACGATCAGGAGGACCAGCCAGTGTCGGCTGTTCCCGCCGCCCACCAGGGCCTGGACCAGCGCGAGCATCGACCACCCGGCGAGGTCGCACACCGCGGCCGCGGAGAGCGCGATCGCACCGACCAGGGTCTTGTTCATCCGGTGGTCGACGAGGATCCGTGCCAGGACCGGGAAGGCCGTGATCGACATGGCCACGCCGAAGAAGAGCACGAAGCCGAGCCGGTTGCCGGTCGTGTGGTGGCCGAGGAGGTACAGGGCGAGCGTGCAGCCCAGGGCGAACGGCAGCAGGGCGGCGCTCAGGGCGGTGGTGCCGGTCACCCGGCCGAAGCCGCGCAGCCGTTCGTAGTTGAATTCCAGGCCGATCACGAACATGAAGAGCACCAGGCCGACATCGGCCAGGGTGGTCAGATACGGCCGGACTCCGGTCGGGAACAGCGTGGCCGCGACCGCTCCGTGGAAGAGCGTGGGACCCATCAGGATCCCGGCGACGATCTCGCCGAGTACGGCCGGCTGGCCCAGCGCCCGGGCGGCGCGGCCCGCCAGCTGGGCGACCAGGATGATCAGCGCGAGGTCGGCGAACAACAGCACTATGTCGGCTTGGGTCATGTCTCTCTCTTCTCCTTCTGTGAGGAACGGGACCGGCCCGCAGCGTCTTGGAGCAGCGCTGCGGGCCGGTTCACGGTGGGGCGGCGCGGATCAGAGGGTGGGCACCGCTCCGCCGTCGCACCGCAGCGCGGTGCCGGTGACGTACGAAGCGGCCTCGCTGCACAGGAAGGCCGCGGCGGCGCCCAGCTCGGCCGGGGTGCCGTACCGGCCCGCGGGGATGGCCGCCTGGGCCCGGGCGGCGAACTCCTCGACGCTCACTCCCTCGCGGGCGGCCCGGTAGGTGTTCATCTCGATCGTGCGGGCCGTGGAGATGCGGCCCGGCAGCAGAAGGTTGACGGTGACCCCGTCGCCCGCGACCTCTGTGGCCAGGGTCTTGAGGTAGCCGCCGAGCGCCGCCCGGCCGATGTTCGACAGCGCCAGGCTGGGAATCGGCGTTTCGACGCCGATCGAGGCCAGGGCGACGATGCGGCCCCAGCCCCGGGCCCGCATGCCGGGCAGGACCTGGGAGACCAGCCGCTGGGCCGGCAGCACGAGCGACTCGATGGCGGACACCGTGTCGGAGACGGTGATGTCCGCGGAACCGCCCGGGGGCGGCCCCGGGCTGTTCAGCACCAGGATGTCGATGGGGCCGAAGGCCCGTTCCGCCTGGGTGATCAGCCGCGTGGGGGCGTCCGGCTCGTTGAGGTCGATCTCCAGCCCGATCGCCTCGGGCAGTTCGGCGGCGATCGCCCGGGCGACGTCCCCGCGGCGCCCGCAGACGACCACCCGGACGCCTTCGGCGGCGAGCGCACGCGCGGTCGCCTCACCGAGACCGGACGTCGACGCGCACACGACAGCCGTGCGCCCACGGATACCCAGGTCCATTGAACGGACACCTCCTGCATAGATGGTGAAAAGGGATGTGAAGGCCAAGGATGTGAAGGCCAAGGATGTGAAGGCTCAGGCCACGTCGATGACGACGGTCTTCGCCTCGGTGAAGAACTCCCGGGAGTGCCGGCCGCCTTCGCGGCCGATGCCGGACCGGCCGAAGCCGCCGAAGGGGGACCTGAGGTCCCTCACCCAGAAGCAGTTGACCCAGACGTTCCCGGCGCGCAGCCGGCCGGCGACCCGGTGGGCGCGGGCCAGGTGGTTCGTGAACACCATGGCGGAGAGGCCGTAGGGCGTCGCGTTGGCGGCCTGGACGGCTTCCTCTTCGGTGTCGAAGGGGTGCACGGTGAGCACCGGTCCGAAGACCTCGTCCCGGCAGATGGCGGCGTCCGGGGCGGCGTCCACGACGACGGTCGGGGCCACCCACCAGCCGTCGCGGGCCCCGCCGCCGAGGAGGGTCGCACCTTCCTCGGCGGCCCGGCGCAGGTGGCCGGTGACCTTCGCGTGGTGTTCCGCGGAGGAGAGCGGGCCCACCTGGGTGGCGGGATCGCGGGGATCCCCCAGCCGCAGCCCGGCCGCTGTCTTGGCCAGCGCCTCGACCACCCGCTCGTAGACGGGCCGTTGGACGAAGACCCGGGATCCGGCGAGGCAGATCTGACCGGAGTTGGAGAAGGCGGCGTCGGCGGCCACGGCCACGGCGCGGTCGATGTCCGCGTCCGCGAAGATCACCGACGCGCCCTTGCCGCCCAGCTCGAAGCTGACGGCCCGGACCCCGGTGGCGGCGGCGCGCATGATCGACTCGCCGGTCCGGGTCTCCCCGGTGAAGGTGATCAGGTCGACGCCCGGATGCGCGACCAGAGCGGCGCCCGCGCCATCGGGGCCCACGCCCTGGACGACGTTGAGGACGCCCGCCGGCAGGCCGGCCAGCACGGCGAGTTCGGCGAGCCGGGTGGCCGAGGCGGGGCTCTGCTCCGCGGGCTTGAGCACGACGGTGTTGCCGTGGGCGAGCGCGGGCGCGATCTTCCATGTGGCCTGCATGAGCGGGAAGTTCCACGGGGAGATCGCGGCGACCACACCGGCCGGTTCGTGCCGGGTGTAGATGTGGTGGTCCGGATGCCCGGGGAGCGCCTCGTCCGCCGCCGAGACGGCGTCATCGGCGAAGAACCGCAGGTTCGCCGCACTGCGTACGACATCGTTGGCCCGCGTCAGGGACAGCGGACGGCCCATGTCCAGGGTGTCGAGGAGGGCCAGCTCGTCGGCGTGCGCCAGGACGAGGTCGGCGAGGCGGTGCAGGACCGCCGACCGCTGTGCCGGGGTCATCCTCGGCCAGGGGCCGGTGTCGAAGGCGGCGCGGGCGGCCGCGACCGCGTGGTCCACGTCCTGCGCGGATCCCCGCGACACCTGCGTCCACGCCGTCCGGGTGGCCGGGTCGATGCTCGGCATCGTCGCGCCGTCGGCGGAGGCGGTCGCCGCACCGTTGATGAAGTGCGTGACGGTGCCGGGCGTGATGGTGTCGGACGTCACGACTCGATCTGCACGATCATCTCGATCTCCACCGCGAAGTTGTGCGGCAGCGCGATGGCGCCGAAGGCGGAGCGGGCGTGCCGGCCTGAGTCACCGAAGACCTCGACGAGCAGGTCGGAGGCCCCGTTGATGATCAGGGGACTGCGGTCGAATCCGGCCTCGCAGTTGACGAAGCCGAGCAGCTTCACGACGCGCTTGACCCGGTCGAGGGAACCCAGCTCGTCCTTGACCAGGCCGAGCAGCCGCAGCGCGCATTCGCGAGCGGCCTCGTACGCCGTGTCGATGTCGAGGTCCACGCCCACCTTGCCCAGGTGGTCGTGGCTGCCCTGGCCGGACAGGAACAGCAGGTCGCCGACGCGGACCGCGCTGACGAAGTTGCCCATCCGCTTCGGGGAGGCCGGGAAGGACAGTCCCAGCTCCTGGAAACGGGCCTCCGCCGAGGAGACGGCCGTGGTGGTGTCGGTACCCATGTGTTCTACCTCTGTTCTTGGCTGTGTTGGCTGTGTTGGCCGTGTTGGCCGTGTTGGCCGTGTGTGTGATCTGTCGGGAGTCCGGTCAGCAGGGCGGCGGAGTTCCCCGAGAGGATCGCCGTCTTGGTGCCGGGGTCCAGCGAGGACGCGAGGACGACGTCGCCCGGGCTCTGCTCGCCGAAGGGGAAGGGGTAATCGGTGCCCAGCACGATGCGGTCCCAGCCCAGCCGGTGTCCGGCCAGCCGGATGTTCGCCTCGTCCCCCGCGAGCGAATCCGCCCACAGGCGGCGGGCGAGTACGCCGGGCGGCTGCTCGGCGCCGCCGCGGCGGTCCGGCCAGGTCGCCCAGCCCCGGTCGATGCGCGGCAGCAGCCATGCGAGCGCGCCCGCGCCGTGGGCGAGGAGCACCCGCAGCCCCGGAACCGCGCCGAGGACACCGCCGTGCAGCAGGGCGAGGGCCGCGTAGGCGGTCTCGGTGGGCATGCCCACGGTGTACATCGCGTTGTAGCGTGCGAGCCGGTCGGCGGAGCGGATGTCCCAGGGGTGGACCAGCAGGGGCACGCCCCGGTCGGCCATCTCCTGGAAAACCGGCAGGAAGGACGGGTCGTCGAGTTCGCGGCCCGCGATGTTCGTACCGATCTCGACGCCGCGCAGGCCGAGTTCGCCGGTGGCGCGCTCCAGCTCGGCGAGTGCGAGGTCCGTGTCCCCCATCGGCAGGGTGGCCAGGCCGACGAACCGGTCCGGAGCGTGCCGGACCATCTCGGCGATGCCGTCGTTGACGTGCCGTGCCATTTCGGCGCACTGGCGCGGCGGTGCCCAGTAGCTGAACAGCACGGGGGTGGCGGACAGCCACTGCTGTGCGACCCCGTCGGCGTCCATCTGCTCGATCCGGGCGGCCGGGTCCCAGCAGGTGTGGGGCACCGTACGGAAGTGCTTGCCGCCGACGAACAGGTCGGCGCTGCACCGGTCGACCGGCCCGCGGACCGGCCAGCGGTCGTCGCCGTAGCGCTCGGCCAGGTCGAGCCAGTTCCGGGGCAGGGTGTGCGTGTGGCAGTCGACCAGCCCCGCGCCGGTGCCCTGTGTCACTCGGTCCCGTCCAGCACGAACGGGCCGGGCTGCGCGAGGACTTCACCGCAGGAACCGCAGGTGCGGCGCTCCACGCTGGCCTGGAAGGCGCTGAGCAGCGGCATCAGGGAGCCGATCATCTCCGAGGACTCCATGGTGACCCGCTCGATCAGCGCGTCGCAGTGGTCGCAGTACCACTCGACGTCCTCGGTGTCGCCCGGCTGGCGGCGGATCTCGACCACGAGGCCCCAGGTGCCGGCCGGCCGCAGCGGGGAGTGGGGCACGCCCGCGGGGACCACGAACAGCTCGCCCTCGTGGACCAGGTTGCGGCGCGGTCCCGCACCGGGTTCCCGGGTGTCGACGCGGATGGTGCCTTCGAGCTGGATGAAGAGTTCGTCGTACGGGTTGACGTGGAAGTCGTTGCGGCTGTTCGGGCCGCGCACGAGGATGACCTCGAACTGCGAGTCGGGGTAGAGGGCCTTGGCCGCCAGTGCGCCCGGGAACGCCGCGGCACCCGCCGCGCGGAGCTGGTCGACCGGGACGATCCCGGTCCGCTCGCCGTCTCGCGTGTCAGTCTGCTGCGTCATCTGCGGGGCCCTCCCGTGGTCACGATCTCGCTGCCGAGGCCGTGGAATCCCTGGCTGTGGTAGACGAGCGGCTGCTCGGTGCGGCCGTCCTCGTCCGGTGGGTTGACGGTCAGTTGGTGGATGGTCGGCTGGTGGATGGTCTCGATGTTTCCGATGAGCAGGCAGTGCGTGCCGTACTCGACGGTCTGTACGACCCGGCATTCGAAGGCGGCCAGGGCGCTGCCGAGGACGGGGACCCCCAGTCGCCCGGGAGCCCAGTCACCGGTGGTGAACCGGTCGGCCCCGGCGAGGCCGTGCTGTCCGGCGAAGGTCTGTGCCAGATGCACGTCCCGGTCGGCGAGCACGTTGACGGAGAAGAGGCCGTTCTCCCGCAGCTGCCGGTAGGTGCCCGTCTGCTGGTTGAGGCAGACGACGAGGCTCGGGGGCTCCGCGCACAGGGAGCAGACGGCGGTGGCCGTCATGCCCCGCCAGGCGGCCGGGTCCGCCTCGGAGCCGGTGGCGATGACGCTCACCGCGCTCGCCAGCTGCTTCATCCCGGCCCGGAAATCGGCCGGTGCCACTTCCCGTGTCGTCGCGGGGCTCATGATGCCGCTCCGGTGGGGTCGGCGGGGTGGGTGTACGAGCCCAGCAGGTCGTCCACGATGCCGTGGAACTTCTCCCAGGGGGCTTCGCGGAAGTTGTGGCCGCGCACGATGAATCCGGCGCCGGCATAGAACTTCTCGTACTGCTGGTGCCGGCCCGCGAACTCGCTTCCGACGAGGTCCCACGCGAGGCGGTGCAGCTTCATGCGCTCGACGGCGTCGAGCTGGGGCGTGTGCCAGAACTTCCGGAAGATTCCGCTCAGTTCCTCGTCCGCGAGGACGGACCAGTCGGCCGGGAACTGCAGGGAGCCGCCCCCGCACAGCTCGCGCAGGACGTCCACGATCTCGGAGTACTGCTCCACGCACCAGTTCATCGCCGCGTACATGGAGCGCCGGTTGTAGGTGACGTGACCGTCGCCCCACGGCTCCGCACCCCAGAGCTGGCCGTCGATGAGACCGCCCAGCAGGGCCTCCTGCGAGGCGAGGCGGCCCAGCTTCTCGCGTACGGCGGGCACCTTCTCGGCGCCGGTCGACTGGGCGATCCGGCTCGCGACCCCCACCAGGAGCTGCAGCTTGGACTGGAACCGCACGTTGGACTGGTGGTTGCCGTAGGCGTGTGCGGGGGTGCGGAAGTACAGCTCCCGGGAGAGCGGCACGTCGTTGTGGACGAAGACGCGTTCCCACGGGACGTGGACACGGTCGAACAGGACCATGGCGTCGGTCTCGTCGTACCGCCAGCTCAGCGGGCCGTCGAACTCCGAGGCCGCGGTGGTGGCGAGGGGTTTGCGGGACCAGAGGGAGACGCCGGGCGCATTGCAGGCAACGGCCATCGTGATCGACTCGGCCTCGTTCTCCGGGGCCAGCGGCAGGATGTTCCCGATCCAGATCTCGTTCGCCAGAACGGCTCCGGTGGCGAGCATCTTCATGCCGTGCACGATGACGCCGTTGTCGTCCTCGCCGACCACCCGCAGGGTGGGGATCGGCAGGTTGGCCCGTTCGTAGAAGGCGGGGTCGCGCGCGGCTTGCGGGGCGACGATCGCGTGCGCGGCGTACAGGTCGTTGTCCCGCAGGTGGCGCCAGTACGCGGTGACGTGGTCGGACCTGTCTCCGAAGACCTCGGGGGAAACGGCCATGCCGGTGACGAAGCTCGCGACGTAGTCCGGAGACCGGCCCAGCAGGCCGTGGCTCAGGTCCGCGATCCGCCGGTGGGTCTCGGACCGCTGTGCGAGGTCGTCCCGGGTCCGGGCCCGCATGAAATACGAGCTGTGCCTTTCCCCGTCCTCCAGATAACTCATCACGTCATGATTCGCCGGGTCGGCTTTCACATCGTAGAGATGTGAAATTGTCTGCGCCGCACGAGCGAATGCAGGATGCGTGGTTACGTCTTCGACAAGCGTCCGACCGACGTAGACGCGGCGGCCATCGCGCAGGCTCTCAAGATGTTCTTTGCCAGTCTTCAACACCCGACGGATCACATCACAGGAACTGCAATATGGCCAGCCCCCACATACGGCCCGGCCTCGGCTGACGCCATCAGCAGCACCCATCTGACCTGCGCAAACATGACCCTGAAGGCTCTTCTTCGGTGATTTCGCACCCCCACGGAGACGCGCGTCACGACATTCACTCACCCAATGAATTACCCCAACCATTCATCCCATCAATGGGAGACCCAAGTTCTTGACGCTGCCCGCACTCACTGCTTCCATCGGAATGCGCCGCGCCGGACAACGCCGGTTTCCGATTGAACGGGACTTTTGAGCTAGTTATGGAACATCCCAGTGACTTGACGATGGAGAGCGGAGACGGGGGCAACCCGTTCACACGCTATGTGGGCAGCGACGTACTGCTGTCCCTGCAGAACCTGCGGACGGACTCGGAAACCGAGCCCTCGTTCCTGATCACCACCCAGGTGAACGAGCTCCTGTTCAAGCTCGCCCACACCGAAGCGGTGCGGGCGAGGAACCAGCTGGAGGACGACGACGTCGCGGGGGCCCTGCGCACCCTGCGCCGGCTGCGCAACGTCTACACCGCGCTGAACGGCTCCTGGGACGTGCTCTGTTCACTGGGGCCCACCGAATACGGCGAGTTCCGCGAGGCGCTCGGCGAGGGTTCCGGGTTCCAGTCGTACATGTACCGTCACATGGAATTCCTGCTGGGCCACAAGGTCGCGATGATGGCCGAGGGCCACCGCGGCCATGAGCCCACCTACCGCGAACTGCTCCGCTCGCTCGGCGAGATGAGCCTCTACGACGCGGTCCTGCGGCTGCTGTGGCGGCGCGGGCTGCCCGTACCGCAGAGCAGTGTCGAGCGGGACTGGAGCGAGGCCGTCCCCCCGCTCCGGGAGGAGATCGTCGAGGTCTGGCGAACCGTCTACACCGACCAGGGCAAGTACGCGGACCTCTACCTGCTGGCGGAAGCCCTGGTGGACGTGGCCTTCGACCTGTGCCGGTGGCGCACCACCCATCTGCTCTCCGTCGAGCGGCTCCTCGGCTCGAAGACGGGCACCGCCGGCAGCTCCGGCGCCAACTGGCTGCGACGCGTGGCCGAACAGCGATTCTTCCCCGAACTGTGGGCGGTCAGAGCACAGCTCTGACGACCCGGCGCACACATTCCCACGTTTTCAAGGCAGGTCTCCGAATGATCAAGAACATCGTCATCGTCGGTGGGGGCACCGCTGGCTGGATGTCGGCCTGTTACCTCAAGGCGACCTTCGGCTCGAACGTCTCGGTGACCGTCGTGGAGTCGAAGAACATCCCGAGCATCGGGGTCGGCGAAGCCACGTTCAGCACCGTGCGGCACTTCTTCCAGTACCTCGGGCTCCAGGAGCACGAGTGGATGCCGGAGTGCAGCGCCACCTACAAGCTGGCCATCCGCTTCGAGAACTGGCGCGAGCAGGGGCACCACTTCTACCACCCGTTCGAGCGCACCCGGGTCGTCGACGGCTTCCCCATCACCGACTGGTGGCTGAACCAGCGTCCCTCCGACCGCTTCGACGACGACTGCTTCGTGATCCCGGCCCTGTGCGAGCAGCTCTCCTCCCCGCGCCACCTCGACGGCAACATCTTCGAGCAGCGCGAGGACCGGGCCGGCAACGGCTCGGAGGCCGTGGGCCGCAGCACGCTGACCGAGCAGCAGACCCAGTTCCCGTACGCCTACCACTTCGACACGGTGCTGCTGGCGAAGTTCCTCACCAAGTACGGCACCGAGCGCGGGGTCAAGCACGTCCTCGACGACGTCACCGACGTCGCGCTCGACGAGCGCGGCTGGATCAGCCACGTGAACACGGCCGAGCACGGCGAGCTGCACGGCGACCTGTTCATCGACTGCACCGGCTGGCGCGGGATGCTCATCAACCAGGCGCTGGGCGAGCCCTTCATCTCGTACCAGGACAGCCTGCCCAACGACCGGGCCGTGGCCCTGCGGGTGCCGGTGGACGCCGCCACGCGCGGCATGCGTCCCTGCACCACCGCGACCGCCCAGGACGCGGGCTGGATCTGGACGATCCCGCTCTTCGACCGCATCGGCACGGGCTACGTCTACGCCAGCGACTACATCACCCCGGAAGAGGCCGAGCAGACGCTGCGCGACTTCGTCGGCCCCGAGGCCGAGGGGGTGGAGGCCAACCACATCAAGATGCGGATCGGCCGCACCCGCAACGCCTGGGTGAACAACTGCGTCGGCATCGGCCTGTCCGCCGGGTTCGTGGAGCCGCTGGAGTCCACCGGGATCTTCTTCATCCAGAACGCCATCGAACAGCTCGTCAAGCACTTCCCCGACGAGACCTGGAACGAGGGGACGCGCGCGTCCTACAACGGCCACATGGCCCGGATGCTCGACGGCGTACGGGAGTTCCTGGTCCTCCACTACTACGCGGCCGCCCGCGAGGACAACCAGTACTGGAAGGACACCAAGACCCGGCCGCTGCCGGAGGGTCTGGCCGAGCGCCTGGAGCAGTGGCGGGTCAAGCTGCCGGACGCCGAGTCCATCTACCCCTCCTACCACGGCTTCGAGCCGTATTCGTACCAGGCGATGCTGCTGGGCCTCGGGGGCGTGCCGCTGCGCTCCTCCGCCGCCCTCGCGTCGATGGACGGTACGGCCGCCGAGAAGGAGATGCGGCAGATCCGCGACGAGGCACGTGACCTCGTCGCCACGCTGCCCAGTCAGTACGAGTACTTCGCGCACATGCGCAGGCCGTCGTCAGCGTGATCGCTGACACGGAACAAGGTGAGGACTGTCAAGTGACAACGAACGACTCGATGGAGAAGGCGGAGACCGCGACCGAGCGGCCGCGCGCCAGTCCGTGGCGCAACCTGGACTTCCGCCGCCTGATGGTGGGCAACACCGCCTCCCACTTCGGGTACCAGATCAGCGATGTCGCGGTGCCCCTGGTGGCCGTGACGACGGTGGGCGCGTCCGCGTTCGACGTGGGCCTGATGCGCATGGTCGGACAGCTGCCCTACCTGCTGCTGGTCCTGTTCGTCGGCGTACTCGTCGACCGGTGGCGCCGCCGCAACGTGCTGATCGCGGCGGACCTGGGGCGGGCCCTGGCCCTGGCCCTGATCCCGCTGGCCTACGCCTTCCACGGGCTGGGGATCTCGACGCTGTACATCGTCGCGTTCCTGGTCGGCACGTGCACGGTGCTGTTCGACGTCGGCGCCCAGGCGTTCCTGCCCCGGGTGATCGAAAGGGAGCAGCTCGCCAAGGGCAACAGCGAGCTGGAGACGGCCCGTTCGACGGCGCTGATCTGCGGTCCGGCGCTCGGTGGTCTGCTGGTCTCGCTCATCATGCCCCCGGCCGCCGTGGTCGCGGCAGTCGGCTTCTTCCTGCTCTCGGCCCTGGCCATCTGGCGCATCCAGAAGCCCGAACCGGCGCCGGAGACGAGCCAGCGGACCGGGAACCCCTTCCCGCAGATCGCGGCCGGCATGCGCTTCGTGTTCGGCAACGCGGTGCTGCGCTCGGTGACGATCATCACCGCGTCCTTCAACTTCTGCTACGCGGCCTTCACGGCGATCTACATCGTCTTCCTGCCCAAGGAGCTGCACCTCTCCGGCTTCGCCATCGGCCTGGCCTTCGCCGCCATGGGCCCCGGTCTGCTGGTCGGCGCGCTCTTCTCCGCCGAGTTGCCCAAGCGGTTCGGCTACGGCCGGGTGCTCATCACCTGCGCCTTCGTGAGCAACATCTTCCTGCTCGGGATCTCCATGCTGCACGGGTCCGGTGTGCTCACCGTCGCCCTGCTGGTCTCCCTCAACTTCATGTACGGCTGCCTCAGCCAGACCTTCGCCGTGTCGCTGGTGGCCATCCGCCAGTCCATCACCCCCGACCGCTTCCTGGGCCGGGTCATGGCGACCCTGCGCTTCCTCGGCGTGGGCCTGGTCCCCTTCGGCTCGCTCTTCGGCGGCCTCCTCGCCACCCAGGTGGGCATGCGCCCCGCCCTGTTCGCCATCGCGCTGGTGATGTGCCTGGTCCCGGTGCCGTACTTCCTGATGCCCACGGCCCTGACGAAGATCGGCACGGAACTGCCCAAGGTCGACAACGGCGATGACGACGCCGACGCCGACGCCGAAGTCGCCGACGCCGAAGTCGCCAAGGCCGACGCGAAGGCAGACGCCAAGGCCGACAACGCCTGAGCGGCGCATCCCCCCTTCCCTCCCCCTCCTTCCCACGAGCTGACAGAAGGCCCCGCCATGTCCGAAACCCCCGACTTCGTGGATGCCCCGTTCATCCTCCCGGTCGAGCCCGTCGCGCCCGAGCGCAACGGCATCATCGACCTCTACCTGCCCGAGGACGCGACCGGTCCCGTCCCGGCGGTCATCTTCGTCTGCGGCGGTCCGCTGCCCGCCGAACTGCCGTGGAACCGGCCGCGCGACTGGCCGGTCTACCGCGGCTACGGCTCCCTGCTGGCCGCGCACGGCACGGCCGCCGCGCCCCTGCAGCTCCCGCTGAACTCGTACGCGGACTTCCCGCGCGCCTCCGAGGCCCTCGCGCAGGCGGTCGAGACCCTCCGGGCCGACCCCCGGATCGACGCCGACCGGATCGGCATCTGGTTCTTCTGCGGAGGCGGTCCGCTGATCTCCACCTGGCTGCGCGAGGCACCCGAGTGGCTGCGCGTCCTGGCCGCCACCTACCCGGTGCTGGGCTCCCGGCCGGGCAAGGAACTCCTGCCGGAGTTCGAGCCCTCGCAGGCACTGACCGAGGCCGGCGCCCTGCCGCCCATCGTGCTGACCACGGTCGGCCTGGAGGACGCGCTGATCGCGGAGACCGAGGCTCGGTTCATCGAGGTGGCCGCGGAGCAGGGGGTGGGCGTCGAGGTGATCGACGTACCCAACGGCCACCACGGCTTCGACTTCATGGAGGCCACGGAGGAGTCCCGCGAGGCCGTCCTGCGCGCCCTGACGTCGGTCCTCGACGCCCTCAAGTAAGACGCCCTCAAGCAAGGCGTCGGCCTCAGTAAACCGGTCGAAGTAAGGCGGCGGTCCGGAACCCACCCGAGGGGGGAACCGGCCGCCGTGAGCATCCGTAAGGTCCAGTAAGGGGAAGTCAGTGTCTGCCCAATTCGTCGAGCTGTCCTCGATCCAGCGGCGCATGTGGTTCGTGGATCAGGTCCAGCCGGGCGACGTCTCGTACAACATGCCGGTGGTACTGCGGGTACGCGGCACGCTCGACGAGTCGTCCCTGCAGTCCGCGCTCGACGCGGTGGTGGCGCGGCACGGTTCGCTGCGGACCCGGTTCCTGGTCCGCGACGGCGACCCCGTCCAGGAGGTCCTGCCGGACGCCCGCGTCCCGGTGGACGTGGTCGACCTGCGCGGCCGTCCCGACGCCGGGGAACTCGCCCACGCGTATGTGTCCGGCGAGACGCAACGGCCCTTCGACCTGTCGGCCGCGCCGCTGATGCGGTGCGCCCTGGTCCGCACGGGCGAGGCCGAGCAGCTGGTGGTCTTCACCGTGCACCACATCGTCTTCGACGGCTGGTCCGCGGGCGTCTTCTTCGACGACCTCTCCCGCGCCCTGGAGGGCACGGCCCCGGACACCCCCGTGGCCCAGTTCACGGAGATGGTCGCCTGGGAACGCGCCGCCCTCGACAGCGGCGAGCAGGACGAGACGGTCGCCTGGTGGAAGGAGCAGCTGGCCGGCGCGCCCACGGTGCTGGAGCTGGTGACGGACCGGGCGCGGCCCGCCGTCCAGGCGCACCGCGGTGCGACCCGGCGGTTCACGGTGCCCGCGGACGTCGTCTCCGGGCTGGAGTCGCTGGGGCGCTCGGCCGGGGCGACGATGTTCATGACCCTGCTGTCCGCCTTCGGCCTGGTCCTCTCCCGGCACGCGGGCCAGGACGAGGTGCTGGTGGGCGCGCCGGTGGCATTCCGTCCGCGCTCGGAGTTCGAGCGTTCGGTCGGCTGCTTCCTCAACACCGTGCCGATGCGGGTGGACACGGCCGGTGCGCCGACCTTCTCGGAGCTGCTGGCCCGGGTGAAGGAGATGTCGCTGGCGGCCTACGACCACCAGCAGGCCCCCTTCGAACGGCTGGTGGCCGCGCTCTCCCCCGAGCACGACCTCAGCCGCAACCCGCTGGTCCAGGTCCTGCTCAACTTCGACGGGGAGCCGCAGCCGCCGGTGTTCCCCGGCTGCACCGTCGAGCACGTACCGAACGAGACGGTCTCGGCGAAGTTCGACCTCACCCTCTACGTCAAGTCCTCCGAGGGCCGGCTCCTCCTCGACCTCGTCTATGACGCCGACCTCTTCACCGACACCCGGATCGGCTGGCTGCTGGAGCAGACCGGGGAGCTGCTGTCCCAGGTCAGCCGCAACCCGCACCGGCCCGTCGGCGGCTACCCGCTGCTCTCCCGCGAGAGCAGCGCGAAACTGCCCGATCCCTACGAGCCCCTGACCCCGCACTGGCCCGGTTCGCTCCTCGACCGGCTGGCCAAGGTCGTGGACACGGATCCGGACCGGATCGCGATGTCCGCCGCGGACGGCGACTGGACCTACCGGCAGCTCGACCGGGCCGCCAACCAGCTCGCCCGGAGGCTGCGCGCGGCCGGTGTGCAGCGCGGTGACCTGGTCGGCATCCTGATCAGCCGGGATCCGTCCACCCAGGTGGCGATGCTCGCGGCGATGAAGTGCGCCGCCCCGTTCGTCATCATGGATTCGACCATGCCGGCGGCCCGCCTGGCCCAGTGCCTGGAAGTGAGCACGCCGAAGGCCCTGGTCATCACCCGCGGTTGTACGGACCTCGCGGACGAGGTGTCCGAGGTCGCGGCGGTGTCGGCCGAGGTCATCCGGATGGACGCCGGGGCCGACTGGACGTCCCTGCCCGGCGAGAGCATCACCACCGGACTCGGCCCCGCCGACACCATCTACGCGGTGTTCACCTCCGGCTCCACGGGCACCCCCAAGTGCGTACTGACCAGGCACGACGCCGTCATGCACTTCCTCGACTGGTACGAGACCTCACAACAGCTGTGCTCCGAGGACCGGTTCGCCGTCCTCGCCGGCCTCGGCTACGAGGTCCTGATGCGCGACCTCCTGACGCCCATGTGGGTCGGCGCCATGTCGGTCTTCCCCGAGCACGACCGGCTGGACTTCCCCGCCACCAGCCGGTGGCTCGGCGAGTCCGCGGCGAGCGTCGTCCACCTCACCCCGCCGTACGCGAACGAGCTGGCCGCGGCCATGCCCCCGGGCGGCAAGCTGCCGCACATGCGCCTCGTCGGCATCAACGGCGACGTACTGCGCCGCAGCACGGCGGTCGCCTGGGCCGCGATGGCGCCCGACTCGATCCTGATCAACATCTACGGGGCGACCGAGACCCCGCAGGTGATCTCGGCGCTGTCGCTGCGCGACCCGGACTCCCCCGACGGCATCCTGCCCTTCTCCTCGAAGTCACCGATCGGACCCGGCATCACCGGGATCCAGATCCTGTGCGTGAACCCCGCGGGAGAGCTGTGCGCCGAGGGCGAGATCGGTGAACTCGTCGTGCGCACCCCCTACCTCGCGAGCTACCTCCGCGGCGAGGCCGGCGGGTTCACCACGAGCCCGTGGACCGGAGACCCGGAGGACCGGATCTACCGGACCGGTGACCGGGTCCGGTACCTGGGCGAGGGCTGCGCCGAGTTCGTCGGCCGGGTGGACCACCAGATCAAACTGCGCGGCCACCGCATCGAGCCGGGCGACATCGAGGGGGTGCTGGTCGGCCACGAGGGCGTGGGCCAGGCCCTGGTCCTGGTCCGGGAGGACCGGCCCGGCGACCGTCGCCTCGTCGCGTACGTCACGGCCGTCCCCGGGGCCGAGCCGCCGAGCCCTGCCGCGCTGCGCAAGCGCACGAGTGCCGCGCTGCCCAAGCAGATGGTGCCTTCGGCGTTCATCGTGCTGCCGGGCTTCCCCCTGAACCACAACGGCAAGGTGGACCGGGCGGCGCTGCCCGCGCCGAGCGGCGAAACGGAGTGCGACGAGGGTTCCCGGCCGCCGGCCACCGATGCCGAGCGGGAGATGGCCCGGCTGTGGGAGGACGTGCTCGCGGTCACCGGGATCGGCGTCGAGGACGACTTCTTCGCACTCGGCGGGCACTCGCTGCTCCTCACCCGGCTGCTGTCCCGCGTGGCGGAGAGCTTCGGCGTCCGCCTCAGCATGCGCGAGGTCTTCCAGGACCCGACCGTCTCCGGCTTCCTGCGGCAGCTCGCGGACGGGGTGCGGGAACCGGCGGTGGCGGAGCCGCCGATGGCCGCGTCGACCGCCGACGGCGACGGGCTCCATGGCCTGTCGCTCGTACAGCGGCGCCTGTGGTTCGTGGACCAGGTCCAGCCCGGCGACGTCTCGTACAACATGTCGGCGGTGCTGCGGGTGCGCGGCACGCTCGACGCGTCCTGCCTGCAGTCCGCGCTCGACGTGGTGGTGGCCCGGCACGGAGCGCTGCGGACCCGGTTCCCGGTCCGCGACGGCGACCCCGTCCAGGAGGTCCTCCCCGACGCCCGCGTCCTGGTGAAGACGGTCGACCTGCGGGAGCGGCCCGACGCCGGGCAGCTCGGGCAGGCCTACGCGGCCGCCGAGACCCGCAGGCCGTTCGACCTGTCGGCCGCGCCGCTGATGCGCTGCGTCCTGGTCCGCACGGGCGAGGCCGAGCAGCTGGTGGTCTTCACCGTGCACCACATCGTCTTCGACGGCTGGTCCGCGGGCGTCTTCCTGGAGGACCTCTCCCTCGCCCTGGAGGGCACGGCCCCGGACACCCCGGTGGCCCAGTTCACGGACCTGGTGTCCTGGGAACGCACCGCCCTCGACAGCGGCGAGCAGGACCGGCTGGTCGCCTGGTGGAAGGAGACGCTGGCCGGCGCGCCCACGGTGCTGGAGCTGCCGACGGACCGGGTCCGTCCCGCGGTGCAGACGCACCGCGGAGCACGGACCCAGTTCACGGTCCCGGCGGAGGTGGTCTCCGGGCTGGAGACGCTGGGCCGCGCCGCGGGGACCACGATGTTCATGACCCTGCTGTCCGCCTTCGGCCTGGTCCTCTCCCGGCACGCGGGCCAGGACGAGGTGCTGGTCGGCACACCGGTGGCCTTCCGCCCCCGATCGGAGTTCGAACACTCCGTCGGCTGCTTCCTCAACACCGTCCTGATGAAGGTGGACACCGCCGGTGCGCCGACCTTCACCGAGCTGCTGGCCCGGGTGAAGGAGATGTCACTGGCGGCCTTCGACCACCAGCAGGCCCCCTTCGAACGGCTGGTCGCCGAACTCGCCCCCGACCACGACCTCAGCCGCAACCCGCTCTACCAGGTGCTGTTCGCCCTCCAGAACGTGCCGACGGTGCCCCTGCGCGTACCCGGCCAGGAGGTCGAGGCGCTGCTGAGCACCGAGGCCCGCGCCCAATGCGACATCAGCCTCCGCTTCACCCAGGGCGAGCACGGCCTGGTCGGCGTCATCGACTACGACCTCGACCTCTTCGACGAGGCGACGATGGTCCGGCTGATCGCTCACCTGGGCCACGTACTGGCGCAGGTGGCCGGTGATCCGGGTGTGCCGCTGCGCCGCCTGACCCTGACCGGCCCGGCCGAACGCGAGCTGCTGCTCGAACGCTGGAACGACACCGCGGTACCCCACCCGCTGGAGCGCACCCTCACCGAGTTCATCGTGGAGCAGGCCCGCCGGACACCCCTGGCGCCCGCGGTCCGCTTCGAGGACGAGGAACTCACCTACGGGGAGCTGGACCGCCGCGCCAACTGGCTGGCCCATCGACTGCGCGAGCTGGGGGTGGGGCCGGACGTCGTCGTCGGCGTCCACCTGGACCGGTCCGTGGAGCTGATGGTCGCTCTGCTCGCCGTGCTGAAGGCGGGCGGCGCCTATCTCCCCCTGGAGCCCGGCCATCCGCTGGAGCGGCTGCGCACGATGGTCCGCGCCAGCGCGGTACCGGTGGTCCTCACGGGCCGCGCGTCCGTGGGCACCTTCGCCGCGGACGGCTGCGCCGAGATCGTGGTGGGCGAGGAGACCGACGAGGCGGCGCCGCCCCTGTCGGCGCACTCCGGGAACCTGGCCTACGTCATCTACACCTCGGGTTCGACGGGCACTCCCAAGGGGGTGCAGATCCCGCACCGCGGCATCGTCAACCGGTTGCTGTGGATGCAGGACGAATACGCTCTGGCTCCCGGTGACCGCGTGCTGCACAAGACGCCGATCAGCTTCGACGTCTCGGTGTGGGAGCTGTTCTGGCCCCTGATGACCGGGTCCTGCCTGGTCCTGGCCGCCCCGCGGCGGCACCGCGAGCCGCAGTACCTGGCGGAACTGATGGCCGCGACGGGGGTCACCGTCTGCCACTTCGTCCCGGTGATGCTGCGGGCGTTCCTGGAGACCCCGGAGGCGGCGCGGCTGCACGCGCTGCGGCTGATCGTGTGCAGCGGCGAGGAACTGCCCACCGAGGTCGCGCAGTTGTGCCGACGCACGCTCGACGCCCGGCTGGAGAACCTCTACGGGCCGACGGAAGCGTCCGTGGACGTCACGTCCTGGACCTGCGAGCCCGACGGGCAGGCACCACGCGTCCCGATCGGCACGCCGATCGCCAACACCCGGACCTACGTGCTGGACGAGGGTCTCGCCCCGGTTCCCGTCGGCGTGGCCGGTGAGCTGTACCTCGGCGGCGAAGGCCTGGCCCGCGGCTACCACGGGCGGCCCGCGCTGACCGCGGAGCGGTTCGTCGCCGCCCCCTTCGGCCCGCCCGGCACCCGGCTCTACCGGACGGGTGACCGCGCGCGCTGGCTGCCCGGCGGCCGGCTGGAGTTCCTGGGCCGCCTGGACCACCAGGTCAAGGTCCGCGGGTTCCGCATCGAACTCGGCGAGATCGAGCAGGTGCTCGCCCGGCACGACGCGGTCGAGCAGGCGCTGGCGCTCGTACGGGAGGACCGGCCCGGCGACCGTCGCCTCGTGGCCTATGCGGTGGTGCGGCCCGGGACACCGGAGCCGCCGACCGCCGAGCTGCTGGCACTGGCGGCCCTGCACCTGCCGAAGTACATGGTGCCCTCGTCCGTGGTGCTGCTCGACGCGTTCCCCGTGACTTCCAGCGGCAAGGTGGACCGCAAGGCCCTCCCCGCGCCGGCCGCCGAGCGGGAGACGCCCTCGCGCGCACCCGCGACGGAGGCCGAGCGGATCCTGGCCGCCCTGTGGGAGGACGTGCTCGGCACCGGCGGTATCGGAGCCGACGCCGACTTCTTCGAGCTCGGCGGTGACTCCATGCACGCCATCGCCGTCGTGGGCCGCGCCCGGCGCAGCGGCTTCTCGTTCACGGTCGAGGAGATGTTCCGTACCCCCACCGTGGCGGCGCTGGCCGTACACCACGGCCCCGACGTCCCTGCCCCAACGAACAACACCCCATTGCCCGATGCCCTCGGCGAGTTCTTCCTCATGTCCGAAGAGGACCGAGCCCGCCTGTACGAAGCCTGACCGGCGGGAGCTGAACACCATGGCGATCAACGACGCTTACCCGCTCACGCGGCTGCAGTCCGGGATGCTGTACCACAGCCATCTCGACACCACCGGAACCACCTATCACGACCTGTCGAGCCTGAAGATCTCCGGGCCCTTCGACGCGTCCCGGCTCCGGAGCGTGCTCGCCGCGCTCCTGGCGGGCCACGACATCCTGCGCAGCGGCGTGGAGCTGACCCGGTTCAGCGAGCCCATGCAGCTCGTGCACGACCACGTCGAACCCCCGCTCACCGTCGAGGACCTGACCGGTCTGACCGCTGTCGGCCAGGACGCGCACATCACCTCGTGGCGCGCCGCGGAGAAGGCCCGGCCGTTCGACCTGGCGACGCCGCCGCTGCTGCGCGTCCACGCGCAGCTGGTGGGCGACACCTCGTTCTGGCTCAACCTGAGCTTCCACCACGCGATCCTCGACGGGTGGAGCCTGTCGCTGCTGACCTCGTGGCTCCTGACGGAGTACGACCGCTCGCTCGCCGGGCACACGCCCCGGCCGCCGCGGCTCGCCTCCCGCTTCCGCGACCTCGTCCGGCTGGAGCGCGAGGCGCTGGCCGACGGGACGTCCCGCGACTACTGGCGCGACCTGCTGGCGGACACGGAGGTACTGGAGCTGCCCCGCTGGGGCGACACCGGGCGCACCCCTGCGATCGAGGAGGGCGCGGAGCGGTCGGCGCGGGTGCACCGCGTGGCGTTCCGTCCGGAACTCACCGAACAGCTCAAGGGTTTCGCCGCGGGCGCCAAGGTGGCCACGAAGGCCGCCCTGTACGCGGCGCACGCCGGAGTGCTCTCCCGGATGTCGGGCCGGCAGCGCGTGATCACCGGGCGGGTGGCCAACTGCCGCCCGGAGAGCCCCGACGCGGACCGGATGATCGGCCTGTTCCTCAACAGCGTTCCGCTGGTCCTGGACACCGGCCGCACCAGCTGGCGCGACCTGGCCCGCCAGGTGCACCACGCGGAGGTCGAGGCGCTCGCCCACCGGCGCTATCCCCTCGGCCAGATGCAGCGCGACCTGAACCGGGACTCACTGTTCGAGACCCTGGTCGACTACCGGGCGATGCGCAGCTACGGCGGCCTGTCCCTGACCCATCTGACCATCGAGGACACGAACTTCTTCGAGCAGACCAACTTCCCGTTCACCGCGAACTTCGGCGCCGACCCGAACACCGGTGAGATCGGTCTCGGCATCAACTACGACGAGGCCGAGTTCCCGGCGGAGCAGATCGAGGCCATCGGCGGCTACTACGCCGCGGCGCTGGAGGCCATGGTCGACGACCCGGCCGCCCCGGTGTCCGCTGCGCCGCTGCTGAGCACGGCCGAGACCACCCGGCAGCTCAAGGAGTGGAACGACACGGCCGCGGAGTTCCCGCTGGACCGTCCCCTGCCGTCCCTCCTGGCCGAGGCCGCCGAGCGGTACCCGGACAAGGTCGCCCTGACCTGCGGGGACCGGGAAGTGACCTATGCCGGGCTGTACCAGCGGGTGAACCGGCTGGCCTGGCAGCTGCGCGAGCGCGGTGTCGGCCCGGACGTGGTCGTGGGCGTGTCCATGCGGCGGTCGGTGGACCTGATCACCGCCGTGCTCGCGGTGCTCTGGGCCGGAGGCGCGTACCTGCCGCTGGACCCGGACTACCCGGCCGACCGGCTGGCGTACATGCTGGCCGACTCGAAGGCCGCGCTGGTGCTCGCCGACCCCGGATCGGAGCTTCCCGCCTCCGGGGCCACGGTGCTGACGATCACCCCGGACAGCGCGGCGGACGGCCTGGGCGGCGTGTTCTCCTCCGGCCTGCGGGCGGACAACCTCGCCTACGTGATCTACACCTCCGGTTCGACGGGCCGGCCCAAGGGCGTGCAGATCCCGCACCGCGCGCTGGTGAACCTGCTCCGGTCCATGATCCGCGAGACGGGCCTCACCCACGCGGACCGCTGGCTGGCCGTCACCTCCCTGTCCTTCGACATCGCGGGTCTGGAGGTCTTCGCCCCGCTGCTGGTGGGCGCCGAACTCCGCGTGCTCGCGGACGACGCCGCGCACGCGACCGCGCTCGTCAGCGAGGTCAGGCGGGCCACCATCGCCCAGGCCACCCCCTCGGCCTGGCGGATGCTCGTCGACGCCGGGCTCGGTGAGGAGCCCGGGATCCGGGCCGTGTGCGGAGGCGAGGCCCTGCCCGCCGACCTCGCGGAACAGCTCGCCGTACGCATGGGCTCGGTGTGGAACGCCTACGGGCCGACCGAGACCACCATCTGGTCCTGCCTGCAGCCCGTACGCCCCGGCGAGGCGGTGACCATCGGCACGCCGCTGGCCAACACCCAGGTGTACGTCCTGGACGAGACCCTGCGCCCGGTCCCGATCGGTGTGCCCGGCGAGCTGTACATCGGCGGTGACGGCGTGGCCCGCGGCTACCGCGACCGGACCGACCTGACGGCGGCGCGCTTCGTGGCCGACCCCTTCGGCCGTACCGGCGGCCGGCTGTTCCGCACCGGCGACACCGTGCGCCGCCGTCCGGACGGCCGGATCGACTTCATCGGCCGCTCCGACTACCAGGTCAAGATCCGCGGGTTCCGGATCGAACTCGGCGAGATCGAGTCGGTGCTCCGCACCCACCCGTCCGTCGGCCAGGTCGTGGTCGTGCCGCGCCCCGACGGCCTCGGCGGTCACCAGCTCGTCGCCCACCTCGTGGGCGCGGCCGGGACCGGGGCCGAGACCGGGGCCGCCACTCCACAGGAACTCCGCGCCCATGTGGCCGCCCACGTCCCCGACTACATGGTGCCGTCGGCGTACATGTGGCTCGACGCCTACCCGCTCACTCCGAACGGGAAGATCGACCGGGCGGCCCTCCCGGACCCCGACCGCGGCGCCACCGCCGCCGGAGAGATCGTCGAACTCTCCACCGACACACAGCGACTGGTCGCCAAGCTGTGGGCGGAGGAACTCGGCGTGGACCGGATCGGCGCCGACGACACCTTCCGGGACCTCGGCGGATACTCCATCGCCGCACTCCGGGTCGTCCTGCGGGTCAAGGAGGCCACCGGCCACGAGGTCCCGCTGGCCAGCCTGCTCACCGGCGCGACGGTCGCCACCATCGCGGCGGCCATCGACAGCGGCACCGAGGAACAGGCCTCCGTCCTGGTCCCGCTGAACGGGTCCCCCGCCTCGGACGAGCGGCCCCTGTTCCTCATCCACCCGCTGGGCGGGACGGTGTTCTGCTACGGGTCGCTCAGCGACTCCCTGCCCGCGGACCTGCCGACCTTCGGCATCCAGGCCTACGACCACCTCGGCCCCGACGGCCCGCGCCCCGCGACCATCGAGGACATAGCCGAGCACTACATGCGCGTGGTGCGCGCCGTACAGCCCGAAGGGCCGTACCGGTTCGGCGGCTGGTGCATGGGCGGCGCCGTCGCCTACGCCATGGCCCGCCAGGTGGAGCGGGAAGGCGGCGAGGTGGAGGCACTGGCCCTCATCGACTCCAGCATCGCCGATCCGGTCCCGCCCGCGTGGGTGGACGACGACGCCGCGGCGATCCTCGGCGCCTTCGCCGACAAGCTGCCGATCACGCTGGCCGAACTCCAGCGGATCCCGTCCGAACGACGCCTCCAGCACGCCCTGTCGCTCGCCGAGGGACACCTGGCCCGCCCCGACGTGGGCAGCGTCGACGACCTGCGCCGTCTGGTGCAGCTCTACCAGCGCCACGCCAAGGCACTGCTGGACTACCGCGACCAGGACCACGTCCCGTACCGCGGCAGCGCCGTCGTCATCCGGGGCGAGGAAGCCCCGCACACCCGGCCCGATCTGGGCTGGGGCGCCAAGGTCGCGGGTCCGCTGGTGGTGCTCGAAACCCCGGGCGATCACCGGAGCCTGCTGATGAAGGAGAACACGGACGACCTGGCCGAACGGCTGGTGGTCGCCCTGCGCGAGGGCGTGCACGCGCTCCACCGCTTCACCGGTGCGAAAGTCGCGCGCTGATGACGAGTCGATCGCATACGGTCGGCCGCACCCATTTCTCCTGGAGGTCCCGATGACGTCTCTTTCCCCCCTTTCCGACCCTTCCGACGCTCCCCTTCCCGACTGGGCGTACGGCGTCCGCCGCCTCGTGGTGTTCAGCGGTGCGGGACTGTCCACCGACTCCGGCATCCAGGACTTCCGCGGCCCTTCCGGCGTCTGGACCCTGAGCCCGGGCCAGCAGACCAAGCACACCTACCAGGCGTTCATGACGGACCCCGATCTCCGCGTGAGCTATTGGAAGACGCGCTACGAGCACACCGTCTGGGAAGCCGAACCCAACGCGGGCCACCGCGCGGTGGCCACGCTGGCGGACTCGGACATCGACACCACGGTGGTCACCCAGAACACGGACGGCCTGCACCAGCTCGCCGGCACCCCGGCCGACCGGGTGGTCGAGCTGCACGGCACCATGCGCACCACCCTGTGCGTGGCCTGCGGGTACCGCGGGCCCACCACGGACGTGCTGACCAGGATCGCGGCGGGCGAGGCGACGCCGTCCTGCCCGGAGTGCGGCGGGATCCAGAAGACCGCCAGCACCATGTTCGGGCAGACCATGTCGCCCGAGGTGTTCTCCCGGGCGCAGGAGGCCGTCACCTCCTGCGACCTGATCCTCGCCACCGGGACGACGCTGACCGTCGAACCGGCGGGCTCCCTCTGCGCGGCCGCGGTCCACGCCGGGGCGACCCTGGTCATCGTCAACTGGGACCCGACCCCCTACGACGCCATCGCCACCGACCTCATCCGCGACCCTCTCGGCGAGGCCCTGCCCCGCATCGTGGCCCAGCTGCGCGCGGCGGCCGCCGCCTCCGCGGCCGGGTCACCGGGACCGGAGGCGGCCCGGGGCCGGTCCGGGGGCACGCAAGAGCCGCTGGTCCTGCGGGAGATGGACCGCCTGCGGGGCTCCGCGGAGGCGTACGGACTTCTCCTGGCCCCCCAGGTGCTGGAGAGCGCCGTGGCCACCGCCGCGCTGTGCGGGGCGGCGGACGAGGAGGCGGCCCTGGGGGCGCTCGGGCACATCCAGGCCCTGGAGGACCCGGCCCTGCGACTGCGGACCGCGCAGTGGCTGCGCACGGAGTTCCCGCCGGCCCCTGAGTCCGCTGAGTCCTCGCCGGCCCCGGAGTCCTCGCCGTCCTACTGGAACGAGGCGCTCCCGGACACGCCGACCGAGGACCTCCTCGCCGTCCTCGTCACCCCCCGGTTCCTCATGAGCACGATGATGGAAACCACCGAGGAGCAGGACCGCAGGGCACTGACCGTGCTGGCGCGCGCCGCCGAGACCCGCCCCGGAGTCCGGGCCCGCCTGGCCGAGCTGGTGTCCCTGCTGCCGGGGGTCTCCCCCATGGCCATCGAGGTGGCGCTCAGCAGCGGCTACGCGGCCCCGCTCGCCGAGGCGCTGACCGCCCTCGCCGAGAAGCACCCCGCCCTCCCGGCCGACCTGCTGGACGCCGTACCCGCCGGGGTCACGGTCTTCGGCGAGTTCCCCGTGCTGCTGGCGGAAAGCCTGGTGGACGCGTACGAGCTGCGCGCGAAGACGCAGAACGGCCTGCGGGGACTCACCAAGACGCTCGTCGGCCTGTCCGGGCGGCTGGCCGACCTGGGCCGGGGAGAGCAGGCCTTGGCCGCGGCCCGGCGGGCCGTGGAGAACGCCGCCCGGCTCGAAGACGGGCAGGAGTGGCAGGCCCACGCCGCCCAGGCGCTGGACCGGGCCACCCAACTGACCACATGACAACAGAAGGAAGCACCATGAACCTCGACGTCGCGGGCATACGGACCCGGTACCCGGCCTTCTCCGACGCTGCATCCTCCGACGGCGTGGTCTGGCTGGACGCCCCGGCCGGCACCCAGATGCCGCAGAGCGTCATCGACGCCATCTCGGGCGCCTACGAGGCGGGGATCGGCAACCTCCACGGCGCGTTCCCCGCCAGCGCCCGGTCCGACGCGATCGTGGCCGAGGCCCGGCAGGCGGTCGCCGACCTGGTCGGCGGCGCGCCGGACGGCGTCGTCTTCGGCCCGAACATGACCACGCTGACCTACCGGTTCGCCGCCACCCTGGCCAAGACCTGGGGCCCGGGCGACGAGATCGTCCTCTCGACGCTCGACCACGACGCGAACCTGCGGCCGTGGGCGCAGGCCGCCGAGGCGGTCGGCGCGACCGTCCGGTACGCCGAAATGGAGGTTCCCTCGGGGGAATTGCCCGCCGAGCAGTACCGGCAGCTGGTGGGCCCCCGTACCCGGCTCGTCGCGGTCACCGCGGCCAGCAACATCCTCGGCACCATGCCCGATCTGCCGCGCATCGCGGAGATCACCCACGCGGCGGGCGCCCTCCTGTTCGTCGACGGCGTGCACGCCACCCCGCACATGCCGGTGGACATGGTGGCGCTGGGCGCCGACTTCTGGGCCATCAGCGCCTACAAGTGGAACGCCCCGCACGTCGGCGCGATCGTGGCCGCCCCGGCGCTGCTGGCGGAACTGGAGCCGGACAAGCTCGTCCCCTCCCCGGCGACCGGACCCGAGCGGTTCGAAACCGGCACGCTGCCGCTCGCGGACCTCGCGGGCGTGCGCGCCGCCGTGGACTACCTGGCGGGGCTCGACCCGCGGGCCACGGGCACCCGCCGCGAACGGCTCCTGGTCTCGATGGCGGCGGTACGGGCCTACGAACAGGGCGAACTGGCGCACCTCCTGGCGGGATTCGCGGCGCTGCCCGCGGTCCGGCGGATCGGCGCACCGGCCCGGTCCACCGCCACCGTGTACTTCACGGTGGACGGTCACACGCCGCAGGAGGTGGCCGAGTACCTCGCCACCCGGAAGATCAACGTGTGGTACGGCCACTCATACTGCTGGGAGGCCACCGCCGCACTCGGCATCCGTGACCAGGGATCCGCCGTCCGCGTCGGCATCTACCACTACACCAGCCGCTCGGACACGGACCGCCTCCTCACCGCGCTCGCCGCCCTGTCCTAGGGCCTGGCGCAACACCCCACCCCAGCAAGCCGATCAAGCAAGCCGATTGGACAAGAACGCATGCCCGAGCCCGAGTCCGCGCCCGAGTCCCTGCCCGCCCCGCTCCGGCTCCGTTCCGCGACCCGGCGCCGACTGGTCATGTGCCCGCCGACGTACTTCGACGTGTCCTACTCCATCAACCCGTGGATGGACCCGGCGCAGCCCGTGGACACCGGCGCGGCCATGCGGCAGTGGCACGGCCTGCGGTCCCTCTACCAGGACCTGGGGCACGAGGTCCTGGAGGTGCCGCCGGTTCCCGGCCTCCCCGACATGGTCTTCGCGGCCAACGGGGCCACCGTGGCCGGCGGCAAGGTGCTCGGGGCGCGGTTCCGGCACGCGGAGCGCACCGCCGAGGGTCCGGCGTACCTCGCGTGGTTCCGCTCCCAGGGGTACGAGGACGTCCTGTGGCCGGAGTTCGTCAACGAGGGCGAGGGCGACTACCTGACGGTCGGCGGCCGCCTGCTCGCCGGCACGGGCTTCCGGACCGACCCCCGGTCCCACGCCGAGGCGCAGGAGTTCTTCGGCATGCCGGTCACCGGGCTCCGGCTCGTCGATCCCTCGTACTACCACCTGGACACCGCGCTGGCCGTGCTCTCGGACGACGAGGTCATGTACTACCCCGCCGCCTTCTCTGAGGGCAGCCAGGCGGTCCTGCGCCGGATGTTCCCGGACGCGATCCTGGCGACCGCCGAGGACGCCGCCGTGTTCGGGCTGAACGCGATGTCGGACGGCCGCCACGTCATCCTGCCCGAGGCCGCGACGGGGCTCGCCAAGCGGCTCTCCGCGCGGGGCTTCGAGCCGATCGGCATCCGGATGGACGAGCTGCTGAAGGCGGGCGGCAGCGCGAAGTGCTGCACGCTGGAACTGCACGACTGAGGAAAGCCGCCCCGCCCGCCGCCTACCCGATCTGGATCCGGTGCATCCAGCCGTGGGTGTCGGGGGTACGGCCGGTCTGGAGGTCGAGGAGGGCCTTGCGCAGCCGCATGGTGACCTCGCCCGGCTGTCCGTCGCCGTGGACCCACTCGGCGCGGGCCGACTTGACGGAGCCGACCGGGGTGATGACGGCGGCCGTGCCGCACGCGAACACCTCGGTCAGGGTGCCGTTCTCCACGTCCTTCTGCCAGTCCTCGGTGGAGATCCGCCCCTCCTCCACCGTGTAACCGAGGTCGCGGGCGATCGTCAGCAGCGAGTCGCGGGTGATGCCGGGCAGCAGGGATCCGGTCAGCTCCGGGGTGACGATGTGGTCGCGGTACACGAAGTACAGGTTCATGCCGCCCATCTCCTCGACCCAGCGGCGCTCGATCGCGTCGAGCCAGACCACCTGGTCGCAGCCGTGCACGGCCGCCTCGGCCTGCGCGGCCAGCGAACCCGCGTAGTTGCCGCCGGTCTTGGCCGAACCCGTACCGCCCTTGACGGCCCGCACGTACTCCTCGGACAGCCACACCGAGACGGGCTTGACCCCGCCCGCGAAGTACGCGGCGGCGGGGAAGGCGATCACCATGAACAGGAACTCGCTGGCCGGGCGCACGCCCAGGCCGACCTCGGTCGCGAACATGAACGGCCGCAGGTACAGGGAGGATTCACCGGAGTCCGGCACCCAGGCGCGGTCCTGCTCGACCAGCGCGTCGCACGCCGCGACGAACAGGTCGGCGGGCAGCTCGGGCATGGCCATGCGGCGGGCGGAAGCCTGGAACCGCTCGGCGTTGGCGCGCGGGCGGAAGGTGGCGACGGAGCCGTCGGGCTGCTCGTACGCCTTGAGCCCCTCGAAGATCGTCTGCGCGTAGTGCAGGGTCATGTTCGCCGGGTCGATCGACAGCGGCCCATAGGGAACCAGCTCGGCATCGTGCCAGCCGCGCCCCTCGGTCCACCTGATCTGCACCATGTGATCGGTGAAGTGCCGCCCGTACCCCGGATCGGCCAGGATCGCCTCGCGCTCCGCGGCGGACCGCGGCGTCGAAGAGGGCTTGATCTCGATCACGGGCATCGTCATGCTGGCAAGTCCTTCGCATCGCTCCTGGAACACCGATATCCGGCCCCCGATGGCCGATTATCGCAGCGCCACCCCCACGAGGGAATGGCCTCCGCCCAGCCAACGCCTCCCCCCGCCCCACCCCCGGCGCCACAGCAATCCATGCGCCCACCCCCAGCACCATCCGCTAGGCTGTCAGCGGTCAGGCGACCCCTGACCCCCGCCTTCGTGGGCCTTGCGGAAAACTACAAAACCGCAGCTCAGGGCCCTGACCCGTAAAGCCTCAGGAACGCCTCTCCCCCATTTTGGGAACGCATGAGGCTCCTTCGCAGGTCAGCCACGTCGCCACCCGCACCCGCTGGTTCGACGCACCCACGGCTCCGCGGCGCTCCTGGAGCAGGTCCAGTGGAGAAGGTCCAGAGCATCAGAAGCACCTGAAGCTCCGCGCGAACGTCCTCGACAGCTTCGTCATCGAAACCGGGTTGGGTTGAAACCCCCAGGGCTGCCACCCCGGCCTTTGAACCTCACAGCTCGTGAAAGGGTCATGAGTCGGGTTTGTTGAGGCGTCGCCAGCACATGAGGCTGCAGACGAGGGGGACAAGGGCAAGGGGCTCGGTGACGTCGTTCGCATTCGCCGCGGTGGTGACGGCCTTGAGCGGGGTGCCGTGCCAGTCGTAGATCAGGTGGTGTTTTCTGCCGGTCTTCCGCCGGTCGACCGGCGGAAGACCGGTTACACGTAGCGCAACTGGAGGAGGTAGAGGCAGGACCTACCGCCGACGGCTGGGGCGATGACCAGCGGTGGACATCGGCCAGGATCGCGGAGCTGGTCCATCGCACATGTTCGACGGCCCTTCGAGCGCGATATCGATGCTGTCGGGGAGCGACCGGAGCGGACCTGTGACGTGGAAGGACAGTGCCGGTCGCACGCTCAAGGAGAACCGGGAGCGAGCCGTGGGCCCATCGCCCTCGTAGCGCTTGGGCCAGGGCGAGTGTGGGGGGCGCTCCTTGCCCAGCAGAGGTGCGTCGGCAACCCCTACCCGCCAGCCCCGAAGAGCTGCTTTCGTCCTCTCCAGCTCGGTCACCCACCGTCCGTGACCTGTGACCATCGACGGCGGTGCATCGGCGGCAAAGCCCTACCAAATCCCTCGAAGAGGCGACCCGGGGCGCTGATTCCGCCGTCCGGAGTACCTGTTGCGGGCTAGGCTGGCGCGACCGCAGGGGCTGAGCCGGGTACCCCAGACGGCGGACAGTGCGCGTGAAGGCGGGGACTGCGGGATGGGTGAGCAGACGATCCGCCGTACAGGCGCACCATCGTCCTCCCAGAAGGAAGTCGCGAGCAGAGCCGTACTGGAACTGATCGTGAACGCCGCGGGCTGCTTTCTGAGTGATCCTCGCATCGACTACAACTGCGTGGACGCAACTGTCGTCTCCGCCGAACCCCATCCGTACGCGCTACCGCGCTTCGACGTTCAGCTCAAGGCCAGCAGCAGCAAGCTGCGCGTCCGGCGGCGCGCCAACGGCGACTTCTCGATGCAGTTGGACGCAAGAAGCCACGGGGAACTGCGGCGCCCGCGTCTCACTCCGGTCAAGCTTGTTTTGCTGCTGCTCCCGACGGGGGTGGAGGTTCCCCGCCTGATCTGTGCAGGGGACAAGCTCATCCTCGATGGCATCATGCTCCAGTCAGACCCTCGCAGCTGGGATCCACTCGCGCCGGGTCGGAAGTCTGGGACAGTCCTTTTCAGGCGTGAGGACGAGTTCACCGAGGAGTATGTAAGAAGCGAGATGAAGAGGCTCGGCGACGGGGGTGTGGGATGAGCAGCCTGGAGATTGCGGACTTCTATCCTCTGACCACTTCTGTTTCCCCTTCTCAGGTTTCGGGGTTCCTCTCCTCACGGCACTGGACACTCGTCGATGTCCGTGAAGGCGCCTTCGAACGCTGGGCCCCGCCCGGCTTCGACCCCGAGCATTACCCTCGGGTCCTGTATCTCCTGCCGCTGAACCGCGAGTATGCGGACTTCGACCGGCGGTTCGCCGAGCTCATGTCCGTTCTGGCAGAGCACTACGCGTGCGACTCCCCAGGTCTGCAGCGACTGATCTCATCGCGTAGCTGGGATTGCCTGACGGTTCGCCTTGTGCACGCCGATCCTGACTCCGACACCATCGGCCTCGCCGAAGCAAAGGACACTCTCGGGGCGATCTACCGCCTTTTGGACGTATCCGCGCGCTACACCCACGACCCGCACACCTCCTTCGGTGGACGCCGGAGTCACACGGTCATGTCCTACATGCGTGAGCGGGTCACCCTGGGACACACACAGCACGGGAGCTTCATCTTCCCCGTCTACTCCCTGCTCGACGGCCGCGGGGATTCTCCGAAGGCGTTCGCGCGCGCCGTAATGGAGAACCTCGCGACAGGACTCAGCCTGCTCGGTGGTGATCCTCTCGACATCGAGCAGGACCACAACACCGGTGGCGCACAAAGACTCGCCGCGATGCTGGCCAACGCTCTGCTGCCGCTCTCGAAGTTTCCGGGCCTGAAGTCGGTCGACCTCTCCCTGCAGTGGGCCTCAGGTCATCCCGGCCCGCGCCTCGACATGGACACCAGTACGCTCTTCACACCCGAAACCATCCGCACAGCCCACGGCACTGCTACTCAAGTGGCATTCGGTCGTTCTTCGCGGTCAACCCAGCTGGATACTCCGCCCCGGGCCTCCACTTCAGCCATCTCGACCAGTCCGGTCCCACGCTCCATGCCCTACGAATCTCGTCCGCTTGAGGAATTCAGTGGACCGGTCCTCGCAGTGACCTTGGACAACCGGGCATCCGTGTCCGGCGGTGCCAGCGGTTACCTCGTCATAGGGCGAGAAGAGCAGGGAGAACCTGCTGAAGTACGAGTCGCGATCACCGAGGAGGAGTATTACCGGGCTGTGGCAGCGCACCGTGAGCGTAGGCCGGTGGCGGTCACGGGCGCCGTGTTCCAGCGTGGACGAACGTGGTGGGTCGACGGACAGATCAGCTTCGGGGCTGGCCGCCCCGCATTGCCCAGCGTTCAGTCGTCACCCACGAGCGACCGGCACGACGGTTAACAGCTGCGCCGCCGGCCGTGCATAGGACAAGCAAGTCTCGACGCGTTTCCTCCAACCGCACGGGTGGAGCACTGGCAAAACCCGGGGTCGATCACGGATCACGCTGGGCATCGCGCTACCCACGCTTTTCATGGGTGGGGCCGCGTTCCCGTTGTTCCCGGTGCGGGGACGGCAGCCGGGTACTCCTCGCTTAGGACGGCAGGCTGCCCTGGCTGTGCAGTCAGGACTTTCCGGCCCCGGGGGGGCGACGGCGAGGAGCCTTGAGGCAACTCCTGAATCTGCAGGTCACGGGCGACTGTGACAGGCCCCCGAAACTCCTGCCGGCCATGGGCGGAACAGTCGGCCCATTACTGCAGGTCAGCGGCCGCGAGCGGGGCTCCGGCTGCTCTCCCGGCCCGATGGCTGATCAGGGAACCAGCGACAGGGCCCGCCGGGGCTCAGTTGCGGAGTGCTGGCCGCCGCCGTCGACCATAGTGATGGTCAGCCCGAAAAGCATCTTGTTCATCTCCTCCGAGGTCAGGCCCAGCTCTGCGGCCACGACGGCCGGCTTCACTCCGGTGGACCTCAGCCCGCGGAAGACCTTGGTCAGGACCTGGGAGGTCTCCCGCTTCTTCATGCCCTCGGGCTCGTCTCTGCGGTAACCCCGCTTGCTGAGCTCTGTGCAAGCGGAACGGTATTGCCAGTCGGTGAGCAGTCCGAGATCGTGCATCCGGTAGGTCAGCGCCATCGCGGAGACCTTCCAGATCCTCTTTCCCTTGAGGATCTGGTCGACATGGGCTCCGGCCGGCATGTGGCCGATCACGCTGGCTGCGGGCATGAGGAAGGCGCTGGCGAAGTCGTTCGCCTGCCGCTCCGCCTCGGGTCCGGAGCACTCCCGGTCGCTGCCGTGCATGACGAGGTGGCCGAGCTCGTGCGCCGCGTCGAAGCGGCCGCGCTCAACGGACTTCATCGTGTTCAGGAAGACGAAGGGGGTTGGCCCCCGCCAGAGCGCGAAGGCGTCGACTTCGGCGTACTCCGGCGCGAGGGAGAACACGCGGACACCGTGTGCTTCCAGAAGATGGACCATGTTGGGCGCCGGCGCGCTGCCCAGGCCCCAGCGGGTGCGGACCATCTCAGCTGCGGTCTCCGGATCGGGCTTCCCCAGGGAGGGGATGTCGGCCGCCGGCAGCCGGAAGCGCTCGTCGATCCAGTCGTACAGCAGCGCTGCGAGCGTGCCGGCGGCGCGGGCGGCGTCCAGTGTGCGGGCCGAGGTCTTGCTCCGGGCCCTCCACGAGATCCCTTCCATCGGGAGTTCGTCGACCTCCGGCCCTTCGAAGAAGAGCTCGGGGAAGTCGAGGGCCTCGGCGAGGCGTCCCACGGTGGTGCGGCGCGGCGTAGTTCGGCCCGTTTCATAGTTAGACAGGCTCTGCAGGGAGACTCCCGCGAGCTCGGAGAGTTCCGCGAGTGTCAGGCCCCGGCGCTTGCGGGCCAGCGTGATACGGGACGGGGTGACCATGGTGGGACTGCCTCAGGATCTGGGTGGTGCGGGTGGGGCGGCCAGTATCGCGGCCATCCCACAGGACGGGCCTCAGCGAAACTCGACGGGGATGTCGATCTCGTCGGGTCCATCTTCGTCAGGTCGTTCGATTCCGTCCATCTTGATGACGGGCAGCGGGATCCGCAGGGCCCACTCCGCCACGAATCCGCGCTCGACCTGGACGGGCAGCGACAGCTCGCTGTG
Organism: Streptomyces sp. NBC_00536; assembly: GCF_036346295.1. NCBI lineage: Bacteria > Bacillati > Actinomycetota > Actinomycetes > Kitasatosporales > Streptomycetaceae > Streptomyces > Streptomyces sp. NBC_00536. The sequence continues at coordinate 3,602,046 of NZ_CP107819.1, forward strand.
GATCCGCACCGCATCCTCGATCTCCACCCGGTAGGAGACAAGGAACCAGGTCTTCAGCGCCCGCGCCTCATCCTCGTCGAGGACTGCCTCATGCGGCCCGACGGGGGTGGGGAAGAGGGCAGGCTGCAAGTTCGCCTCGGCCGCCCGCTCGGTAGCGGCACCCCGCTTATGGAGGTTGGTGGGATGAAGGGCCTGTATGCCCGTGGCCGAGTCCCCGACCATCGTGGCGATCGCGAGGGTCTTCTGCGGGTTGCAGACGGTTTCGAGGTGGTCGTGCAAGAGCCGCTTCCAGCCCTCGTGGCGGATGTGCTCCTCCCGAAGGAGACGTACGTGCTCCTGGTAGGCCCGGGTCCCGGCCGTGTTCGCCGGGTGGTTGGGAGTGGCCGTCCGTCGCGCCGCTTCGCCGGCATACAGCGCCGGGTGCAGGTACTCCCACCTCGTTCCGAGAGCCGCCAGCTTGGCTCGGATGTCGTTGGGAACGGGGGCGACGAGGGGCATGGCCATGGAGCCTCCGGTGAGCGACGGAAGAACTTATAAGGAGGCTACCGCAGACGCGGCGTCAGATTTATAAGACCACCATCATCGCCCCATCACTACGCTTGAGTTCGCGGATTCACCCACCTCCGGCAACACTGCATGGCGTCCAACTCGTGGCAGCTGTGACGTGCTGCGACCGGATTCCACGTACGGATCGGGCTGAACGAGGAGAGTGGGGTGGCCGCGCGCGGTGCGTTCGGTGGCCCAGGCGTAGTCGAGGGCGGTGGAGTCGTCGTCGATCCAGACGACTGGTGCTCTGCCGAGCCACGCGTCTACGTGGTCGCGCTTCCAGAGATAGCCGTCGGGATGGGTCGTAGTGATCTGCGGGCGGGGCAGATCTAGGTAGGGGAAGTCCTGCAGCCCCAGGAGCGGCCCGACGATCGTGGTGGCGTTGCGTCAGCTCGTGCACCAGACCGGGGCGCCGAGGCCGCTGTGCCAGCTCGACCAAGTCGCCGTCGGCGATCTCGTGACCCGCGTGAACGAGCTCACCACTCAGAACCAGCGGCTCTCTGACGGCCTCGCTGCCGCCAAGCACGCGACGGCCGAGCTCGAAGCACAACTCACCGAGGCTCAGGACGACCTAGCCGCGGCCCGCGGCAGTCTGCGGAAAATGATCCGCGCCGAGAACCACGGCGGGGCAACATGATGTCTGAAAGAAGGAACCATCGAACTTTCCGGCCGCCGCGTGAGTCGGGGCAGAGGGAGAACACTGAGTGAGCACTCCGCGCAAAACACCCCCCACACTGTCACCACTTACGCACGAGTGGAACACGGCGCGGAACACAGCGAAAGGGTGGCCGCAGTTCCTGGAAGCTGTGCATGTTGACGGACTTCGGGGATGGAACGGTGAGACCGTCGAATTCCGATTCCCGGTCGTTGCGGTTGCTGGCGAAAACGGGGCCGGAAAGAGCACTATTCTCAAAGTCGCAGCTGCCGCCTATGTGGTAAACCAAGAGGACGGATTGACTTTCTACCCGGATGACTTCTTTCCTAATACGCCATGGGAAATCGTCGAAGGCGTTGCCTTGGGTTACCAGATCAGGCGCGGAAATTCCGTTAGCAATCTGACCTTGAGGAAGCCTACCAAGCGATGGCGTGGAATGCCCGACAGATTTCGGCGCCCCGTATTCTTTCTCGACATCAGCCGCACGCAGCCCATCAACACTCTAGTCGGCTATGGAAAGATCGCTAAGGAGCTGAACTTCCCCGGCGATATCACGCTATTCAGTGAGTCTGACCGGGCGCTGCTGTCCCGGATCATGAACAAGTCGTACACTGCGAGCGGCATGGCGAAGTACGAAAACAAACAGGTCGGAGTCCTGACCACTGACGCGGGAGAGTACTCCAATTTTCATCAAGGTGCTGGCGAGGACGCCACCACAGACCTGGTGGCATTGCTCCGGTCCGCCCCCGTGCAGTCTCTCGTCATCATTGATGAGGTAGAGGCCTCTCTCCATCCGAGGGCCCAGCGACGCCTGATGACAGAACTGTTCGCCATCTCAAAGGAAAGGAAGATTCAATTCATCCTTTCCACCCACTCGGCCACCATTCTTGAACAACTGCCGACTGAGGCTCGCGTCTACATTCAGGCTCAGCGCAAGGGGCCACGAAACATTATCTATGGAGTGACTCCGGAGTTCGCCATGTCACTCATGGATGATGTTGATCATCCAGAGCTCACACTATATTGCGAGGACGAGCAGGCGCAGACCCTGGTTGACGCATTGATCTCCCAGGAGATGCCTGAAATCAGGAATCGAGTGGCAGTGATACCAGTGGGCGCTGCTTCCACAGTGAAAACCCTCGGGGAGCTAGCATCGAAAGATAAGCTCCCCAATCGGTCCCTCGGAATTCTCGATGGAGATCAGGATGAAAGTGAAGGCTGCATTCTTCTCCCAGGTGCACAAGCGCCCGAGAAAGAAGTCTTTAGCGCCCTTGATGAAACGGCATGGGAGAAGGTTGCTAACCGTCTCGATGTACGAGTTGCTGATCTGCTCGAAGCCGTCGACGACGCACGCCAGATCGTCAATCACCATGCGTGGGCCCGCAAGGTGGCAGAACGGCTTGGCCCGCGAGTTCGCGTCGGACGGGTCTGGGAAGACATCGCCTCGGTGTGGTCCAAGGAGGTAGTCGATCCAGCCAAGCGAACAGCGTTCGTCGAGGCGATCCTCCAGCATCTGATCGAGTGATTGGGTGCACCCCCGAGCGTGATCGCGTTCGGGCGTGCCCCCAGTCAAGTCCTGGCCCGTCATCCTGCCAGCCGATCTGGCAGCGCTGCTCGGAATCCTGATCACCGCGGCGGAGTGCTGCCTTTTCCAACCGGAGGCAGTCATGACCGAACTCGACGTCATACTCAACGAACTCGCCCAAGGGCTGCGCCCGATGTCACAGGGCATCGAATGGTTCGAAGCGCTGAGTCCGGAGGGGCAGTGGGGCACCCTGCACTGTGATCCGGCCCGGAAGCACTCTTCCGGCTGGTGGGATCTCTGGGAACTCGACACCCTCGGCAGGCTTCTGGACGGACTCGTACCCGCGATGGCAGATCCCGTGAGCGGAGAAGCACTGCGACTGCAGATCAGCTATGCGATCACGGCCATCCGCGACCAGGGTTTCGTGGAGCAGCGGGTGATGATCGGGGCTGCCGGACTGGAGCACGCTATGTGGCAGAGGCTCTGCCTTCGCGGCGTCCTCACTCGCGCGGAGTACAAGAACACCCGCTTGTGGCCTGCCCACGAAAAGTTGCGGAAGGCCCTCCGGGAGATCAACGTCGAGGTCTCCATAGACCGCGGCCGTCTGCCAGCGATGGCTTCCTTCGTCGATGAGATGCGTCGGCGTACTGGGCAGGCCTGGGATGGCCCCGCCGTGGTGACCAAGGTCCGCAACCACATGGTTCACCCCGAAGAGGATCAGAAGGAGCTCTACCGGATTCCGGGCCTCGTCACGGAAGTGTGGCTGCTTGCCAGGCACTACCTGTCACTGCTGGTTCTTGAGTCGCTGGGCTATCGAGGAACGCATCAGAACCTGTCGAGAATGCACGGCATCGCAGGTGAGGTCGAGGACACTCCGTGGCCATGAGTCGGGCCTATGCCGGCCTGTTCCCGAGACGCTCTACGAACGCGGCGAGGCGGTCTGGCGGGACCGTGTAGGAGATGCGGACATGGTGTGGGGCAGCGAAGTCCGCAGCAGAGGTAATAGTGCGGTCGGTCGAGGACCCACTGAGGGTTCTCCAACCTGAAGTCGCAGGTCACGGGGGCTTGCGTGGGACGGCAGTGGACACCTCGGGCGGCTCCCGGGCGTGATCGCGAGAAGGTGATCGTCTGTCTGCTGGAAACCTCGGCGTTCGTCAGTACGAGCAGCGCGCGTAGGGGGATCGTCGCATGGCGGGCGTTCATTCAGAGCTTGGTGAGGATCCGCCAGTCCTTCAGGGCGGCGAAGCCGTGCTCGCTCGCTGCTCGTTCGTGGCCGACAAGCCTGTTCGACTCCTTCTGTGCGGCGGTCAGACCTCACCTCAGCCGTGGGGAAAGTCGCCTGACGAAGATTCGAACATATGGCAGATTGACGGGTGCATGACCTGATCTTCATCCTCGAAGGAGCAGTTTTGCCCCGCAAGTTGACCACAGCCGCCATGACGGCGGCCATGATCGCCGCCACTCTCGCCGTTGCCCCGTTTGCCGGGGCTTCGTCATCGCCGAAGAACACTCCGGTGATTGCCGCGTCCCCGACCTCCTCCACTCTCGCCACAGTGGACAAGGCGACCCTCAAGCGGCAGGCCCAGTTGGATGCCCTCGCCGATCAGATCACTGGCACCAGTGGCACGGAGGCTGAACACGTCGGTGGTTACGGCGGAGTTGTGGTGCACCCGAAGACGGGTGAGCTTTCCGTGTATTGGAAGGGGGATGTTCCGCAGAACGTCAAGGATGTCCAGGCGAGTGCCGCCGCCAAGGGTCTGAAGGTGACCGTCTCCCCGGCCGCGTACTCTGCACAGGAGTTGGAGGCGGCCCGCGACAGCTTGAAGAAGGCCGTCAAGGGCAAGGACGCGGCCACGGAGCCGGTCGCAGCGTGGAATTCCATCGCGGTCCTTCCTGACGGCAGCGGCCTGTCTGTCACCTACAACTCGCCGACGTCGCAGCCCGCTCCATCCGCGAAGTCCGCGAAGTCCGCGAAGAGTACGACTCATCCGATCTCGGCCCAGCGGATCACCAGCACGTCTGCGGTGGATGTTGCCGCCCGTGCGCAGACGCTGGCCGGTGTTCCGGTGCAGGCAGCATCCGCCCCGGAGATGGAGGACACCAGCACTCGGGTCTCCGACGTCTCACCGTTCTGGGCCGGTGCGCAGTTGACCAACCCTGACGGCTCCTGGTGCTCCTCCGGCTTCGGCGGTACGTATACGGGCACGGGCAGCAAGATCATCCTGACCGCGTCACACTGCGCGACATCCGGGGAGTTCACCACGCCCCAGGGTGTCAAGGAGGGATACGCTGGGATCTCCAACACCGACTATGACACGACGTTCGTGAACGTGATCGGCGAGTCTGGGAAGCAGTTCTACGACGGGGCGTGGAACGACTCGACCGGGTATCACAAGCACGTCGCGAGCTGGGGTCTCAACAAGGCCGGCGACTATGTGTGCACCTCGGGTTCCATGTCCGGCATCCATTGCAACATCCTGGTGCAGTACGCCGGGATAACAATGAACATCGGCGGCATCGACCGGCAGAACGTCGTCAAGGCGATACGGACCGACACCAGCATGGCGGTGGCAGGGGGTGACAGCGGTGGCCCGGTTGTCACCAGCCCGGACGGCACCTACAGCAACGACAACATGCAGGCCCGAGGCCTGATCAGCGCCGGCTGGGGCAGCACCGTAACGTGCCCGGCTGGAAGTGTCGCAAACAGTGGGACCACATGCTACGAGGGTGTCGCCTTCATCGGCATGTCTGCCATTGTGAACAAGATGGGATTCAACCTCAACACCTGACCTGACAGGGGAGCTTCGTGATACGGACCACCGCCCGCACCGCCGCCATCGCTCTGGCCGCGGTACTCGTCAGCGGGTGCGGCACCGGCCACGGTGGTTCCCCTCTCGTGATGCCGACGCCGTCGCCCGGTGACACCGAAGGACAGATCATGTCCGTCACCGGCGAGGGTTTCACCATCTGCGGGATCGGTCCTCGCAAGCCCGGCCTGTACGACGTGACGGTGTGTGGAGACGTGACCAAGGCTCACGCGGTCTTGGATTCCCGCTTCCCCGGTAAGACGGTGCCGGTCGCCTACAGTCCGGATGACGGTGGGGTGCACACCCCGCAGGAGCTTGTGCTGCAGTACTGGGTGAACCACACCAAGGGCGACGGGTTCATGGTCAGCTCGACCCGGATCACCGGGGACGGAAAGATCGAGGTTGGGATAGACGGGGATCTCAACAAGGCCCGCACCATCCTGGACCGGCAGTTCCCAGGACGGACCGGAGTCCACGCAGAGCAGGCCGCCCACGAGCTGCGATTCGATCCAAAGAAGGCCCTGTAGAGCTGCTCCGGGCGTGGGCGCAGCGGGTGGGCCATGTCCGGCGAGAGCGCGGCCAGTCTGGACGGTACATCCCCGCAGCTCCAGGACGCGATCATCCCTGAGCCCGACGGCTCAACCAACCTGCACCCCGACCGGGCTATCGACACTCTCTCCGGCGACTGTCCCGAACCCCTCGCCGCCTGAGTGGTTGGCCTACCCCGTACGCAAGCCCCAGGCTGCGGACGAGGAGTCCCGCAACGCCACAGTTGCAAGAAGACGCCCTCCACCTACGTCGTATGTGCACAGGACCGGGACCCCGGCCTCCAGCGGAGGATGGCCTCGCGCTACACCGACGTGCGCGAATGGCAGACAGGCAGCTCCCCGTTCGCGGGACAGTCCGATCTCATTGCGAAACTCCTGCGGGAACTACTCGCCAACCCCACCCCGCCCAGGCGAAACGGCAAGTCACAAGCACTTGTTGATGGCTGCTACCAAGACGGTGGCCTCGTATCGCACCGCGAGCTTGTCGTATCTGGTGGCGACGGCGCGGTTCCTCCTGAGGCGGTTGATCCCGCACTCGACCGCATGGCGCTCACGGTAGTCGGCCGGGTCGAAGCGGTGGCCATCGTCAAGACGGCGCTCACGCCCACCGGTCACGGACCCGCACCCAGTCTGAGGTTCCAGACCACACAACCAGGATGGCCACAGTCGCATCCGCAGCTGTGGCCATCCGAATCAGGGTGTGAACGACTGAAGAGCCTTAGTTGACGACTACGGCATCAGCCCTGTCGTTCCAGGTTCCCCCCCAGACGTAACTCGCCTTGGTGAAGTCGTAGCAGGACCCGGCACCCATCAGCATTTCCGGGTCCGGCTGGAAGTCCCGGAAGTCGACGAGGCTCGCGCCGGACTGATAGCGATTGACGCAGCCGGAGCTGGCCTGGTCCCTGAAACCCCAGTCGCTGAGGTTCTTGGTTCCCCTGGTGTTCCACTGGAGGCGGCGACCCGTGTAGTTGGAGTCCTGCCACACACAGATCCAACCGAGGGGGCAGTCATCGATGGAGAACGTTCCTGTCGGCGCCTGACGTGCCGTGTCCAGGCCCATCGCCTTTCGGGCCACGCTCTCCCGCTTGGCAACCGCTGCGTTGACGTCCGCGAGCGCCGAGTCGGCTTCACTCTGACTGTCAAAGCACTTGACCGACTCCGCGGACACCTCGGCACATATTTGCGCTCCCTGCCAGCCGCGCGAGAGGTCGATCTGCTTGCCCTTGTAGCTCGCGATGACAGGCTTCGAGTCAGCGATCTCTGCGCGCATGCGCTGCTCGGCGGCAGGACCGAGAGTCCCGGTGGCAGGAGGCGTTGGCGACGGTGCTGCGGCCGCCCCCGCGACCTGCACAGTGGAAAGCGTGGCGCCGACGATGGCAGCCATGGTTAAGCCTATTCGTGTTACAGAACGCATGGGACCCCTCCCCTGTGAACCGCCCTGGTGGCAGCTCAGCCCTCTTGGAGGCGCCGACAGCTGATCCTCTAGCTGCGCGCCGCCAGAAAGCTAGCCAAGAGAAGACCGTTAGGATGTGACCGAGATCACTCAATCGCATCCCCTGCGGCGAGTCGGACACCCATTCGACTTCTTTGGCCTGAACCCAGACGCTACTGGCCTGGCACTTGACCGGCCTTGTCCACGACGCCCCGGGCGACGATGGCTACAGAGGTCACAGGCGCCCCGGCCTTCCCCCACGCGCTGTCCTTGAGCAGCACGGTGCGCTCACCCAAGAGACGCATGCTCACCGTGTCGAAAATCCACTCGGTCCGCTCACCGTTGTGAACCCGAGCAACTGCAACTCCCGGCCGCCCGATCGCGTCCGTTGCCTGAGGAACCAGTACAACGCCGGGAATCCGGGCGGCAGCACGGTAGAGGGCAGCGCTTACGCCGGGCGGGGCCTCCACCGTCCGCAGCAGGTCGCCGATGGCGACGAAGGCTTCCTGATCGGGGCCGGTGGTCGATCCGGAGCCCTCGCCGTGGTTGAGTCGGGCGTCGGCGTAGATCGTCTCCAGCAGCCTGTCGGGGTCGGTTGAGAGGCCCTCGAGGAAGCGGTAGGTGGGACCGTTGATATTTGCCTTGCCCTTGCCTCCTGCCGGGTCCGTCGAGGTTCCCCGGGCGGTGCGCGTGACGGTGCCGTCTGATCCGTCGACGGATACCCAGCGCTCCGCCGATTCATCTGTAGCGGCGGCTGCCATTCCGCCATTCGCGGTCTCGGACAGGGACGTGGAGTGTCCGGCTGTCTTCGTGTAGAGGAACTGCCCGTCGCGGACGGTCGGAGCGGGGGCCGCCTGCGCCGCCAGCGCTGCGCGATCCAGCAATTGAACGGCCGCCGGTTCAGTCTGTGCGACGGCGAGGTGCTCGTTGGAGCCGCTCACGCCGAGGGTGACGGCCAGAATCGCCGCACAGGTCGCGGCGCCGACAGCAGCGAGCAGGATCAATCGACGGCGGGACCGCGCTGGGGCGGGGTACGCCTCCCAAGCCGTTTCGCGCATCAGGTGCTCCTTGATCCGGTGTTTTCCATGGAACGGCAGATCCGCATCCGAAATGCCGGGCAGACGCCGGATCAAGTCAATGGACTCGATTGGGTCAAATCGCGGGTCATCGGCGGCGTTCACAACTTCCCCTCCCGTGCTGTTCGGGACCCGGTGGTGGTGCGTCTTGAGGCCTGAGGCTCCGTGAGGGGAGCGGCTGCGAGCTTGCGCAGGCGGGCCCGGGCGCGCGAGAGCCGGGAGCGCACGGTCCCCACAGGCAGATCGCACACCTGCGCCACCTCCTCCTGGCTGAGGCCGGACCATACGCACAGAAGGAGAATCTCGCGGTCCGTACTTCTGAGCTTCTCCAGCGCAGCAAAGGCAGCTGCGGCCTGGGCCGTGTCGGTGATCCGGGACACGACAGCGTCCGCTGGGTCGGGTACGAGGTCGGGCGGCGGAAGGCGGGTCATAGCGTGGCTGTGACGGCGCGCCGCCCTTCGACTGTTGCGCATGACGTTCGTCGCGACACCGAAGAGCCATGCCCGCTGGCTGTTGACATCGTCGAGCGCGTCGCGGAGCCGCCACGCTTCAAGGAAGGTGAGGGAGACGATGTCCTCAGCGCCCGCTAAGTCTGCGGTCATGCGCACGGCGTGCGCGTACACCGCCCGGGCGTGCGTTTCGTAGAACTCTGCGAACAGTTGGTGGTCCACACTGAGTAGTGTCCGCACATCCCACCCTGTTGCATGTGATCCGCCTCACGTTAACGGGTGAAGCGTTCGGCAGCGCAAGGAGGACGGGGGCCCGCCCCACGCTCCCCAAGACATCCTTCTTGATCGGGTGACGCGATGATCGCCCCCACCCCGAGTGGCGGGCGCATTCCCGTGTCAGTCTGCCGTACTGGTCCTGGGCCGCCAGGCTCGGGATCAGCAGCAACGTGGCTGTGTCGCTGTTCGTTCCCTACCAGCCATGCGCGTGCAAGGTGGTCGCGGGATCTGTCAGCCAGTTGAAATCAGCAGGCGTTGCCAGCGAGCAGAACACGGGCTACGCGGTCTCGCTACTCATGCACAGAGTGCCCGGATGGCGACGGCGTCGAGACCGAAGGCGCGTCGCATGCCGTCTCGTCTCGCTGGGTGGTCACGGTCGTCCCAGGTCCCAAGGGCGTCTTGAGGGTGAAGGACCAGCACTGGTACTTCGTCTTTGGGCCCGGGAACAACCGGGCGACGCGGATCTCGTGATCAGTGCGCCGAATGCTCCATGGCTGCGGTGAGATGGCTTTGAGCTCCTCATCCGTCAGAGCCCCATCCTGCGCCCCGCGTTGGATTGCCTGACTGGTCAACCTGGTATCTGTCTCGAGTTGCCATTGCATGCGCGTGGCAGCGACATTGGGGAGGGATACTTCCAGCCACCAGATCAGGATTCCGACCACGGCCAACGCAAGAACCGCCAGCAGCAGCAGGACGGCGCCCCCCGCCCGCATCGCCGTGCGGCGTGCGGACGGGGGGCGCCGAGAGCCAGGTGCGTCTAAGGGAGTCACGTAGACGAGCCTGCCCTGCGCATCACGAGCCTGTATAGCCGATCTCCTGGAGCCGCTTGGCCATGACGGCCGCGTATCCGGTGGTTCCGGCCGATTTGGGGTGGAACGATTCCCGGCTCATGCAGGCGTCGACGGGTATCCCCGCGTAGAGGCAGCCGCCAGCCTGGGTGACGGGATCCTTCTGGTGGAAGTCGCCGTCCCCGTTGGGTCCGACGACGATCTTGTTGATCCACTCGGGGTCGTCGCAGCCGCCGTGCCCGGTGAACGCCTGTACCGGGTTGGCGTAGGCGATGTTCCACCCGGTGGTGGCTTTCTGGTTGACGAGGTCGTTCTGCTTGCCGTCGAGGTAGTTGACCAGTTCGGCGATGGCCCGGGCCTCGGGCAGGTAGAAGTAGAGCGACCCGGAGCACTTCACCGTCTTGCTGAGCAATTCGGGGTAACCCATGAGTACGATCTTCGCCCCGGGGGCCTTGCTCCTGATGTCCTGCAGTGTCTCCTCCAGATGCACGATCATGGTGTCGGCGATGCCTTTGTAATACGGCAAGAAATTCGGGTCGTCGTTGCAGTCCTTCCCCGGGCTCGAGCAGTCCAGCATGGCGTTCGCGAACCCGCCGCCGTCGTTCCCTCCGAGCGTCAGCATGACCAGGGTCGTATCACTCGACAGCACACCTGAGTCAACTTGGTTGATCTCTCGGAACTGTCCCTCTTCGAACTTCTGGGTTCCCGGTTTGTAGTTTCCGCTCCTGACGTTGTCGGTCATTGCTCCGGAGCAGGCTACGAATCCGAGTTCCGCGGAGGGGCTGAAGGTGTCCGCCTGGGTGCCGAGGGGGGCGGACTGGCCGGGGAGGGTGAGTTTGCGGGCCCAGGCGTCGTTGCTGCGGCGGCATGCGTCCCAGTTGGGCTTGCCGTGGTTGGCATCCGATTCAGGGGAGTACGCGCCGGCGCCCTCGCCGGAGGTGTAGGAGTCGCCGAGTACCGCGACCATGTGCTGGGGTTTCGCCGCGAGCGGCTGGAAGGCGATGGCGTCCCAGGCGATGTCCTGGTCCGCGGTGCCGTCCGCGGTCTGGTTGTCGAGGCTCACCTTCGGGGTGCCTTTGAAGCGGTACGTGCCGAGTGACACCCAGCGGTTGGATCGGTAGTTCTGGTTGATGTAGCGGTCTCTGGGGGCCGTGCCGTCGCCGAGGTCGACGCGGTACCGGGCCTGGTGTGTCTCGGCTCCGCTGTCGGGCAGGTGGACCAGGACCCGTGCCCACTGGTCGAGGGGCGTGTTGAGCGTCCAGGTGCCCGTGATTCTCATCTGGTCGATTCGGCTGGCACTGGCGCGGGTGTGCGTGAACCAGAAGTGAGAGCCGAGACCGCCGCCGACTTGGTGGAGGTCCTCCTTGCCTTCATAGGTGACGGACGCCCCGGAGGTGGGAGCGAAGTCCAAAGAGAGGGAACCGGAGTTCGTCCAGGGCTTCGCGCAGTCGCTGCGCAGGGTGGAGACGGACGCGTCCACGTCGTCGACGATCAGCGCTCCTGCGGGCAGGCCGCTCGTGGCGCAGTTGGGCTTGCCGCTATTGCCCCGTCCGAGTTCGGCACGAAGCGTTTTGTAGGTGAGGGCCTCGTGGCCGCAGGCGGCCACGCAGTCCTTCCAGGTGGCGTCCGAGTGGAACCAGAACTGCTTGTAGCATTCCTCGTTCGTGCAGACGGTGGGTGTGCCGGGCGTGCAGTTGTTGCTGCTGTTGCAGAAGGTCGACAGGGGCGGCTTGATGGCCGCGGTACGGGAGGCGATGTCTCCCCACCAGGCGGCCGAGTAGCCGTGCGTATTGCTGTTGTTCTGTTCTCCGGCGTCGCTGTAGGCGCGGCCCGTGTCGATCGGGTACGCCGCCCAGCCCATGACCTTCTCGGGGTAGGGCCAGTTCTGTGGCTTGGCCGCGTCCGCGTAGTGGTTGTTGTCGAGGAAGGCGTTCCGGTCGGCCGGGTACTTGGGATTGGCCGGGTTGTTCAGCCATCCCAGACCCCAGCGGCCCAGAAAGTCTCCGGTGTTGAAGCCGAGGTTGTAGTTCCACACCGCGGCGAACCAGTTCTCGACGGCCTTGGGATCGTCATTGTTGAGCTTGATGGTCTGACCGGGGGTGTGCAGCTCGTTCCACTTGTCGGACAGGGTCTTGGCCGCGATCGCGATGTTGTAGGCGTAGTCCAGTGCGATGGCCCGCTGCTGCCCGGCGGGAAGCGCGTCCGGTTTGCCGTCCTGCCTCCGGCCGGGGACGCTCATGCCGTCGGTCTGCTGGCCGATGCCGTAACCGCAGTCGGCCTTCTCCCAGTTGACGCTCCAGATCTTGTCCGGGTCGTAGCCGGGAGTGCCGGGGTACACGTTCGTGCCGTAAAAGTTGCCGACGAGCGGGTTCCCGGTCTGGCCGGGCATCGCGTGGTACGACGCCTGCGAGAGGTTGGACTCCTGTGCCAGGACGCCGAGCAGCACCTGGGCGGGGATCCGGGATCCCGCCGGCGCACCCTTCAGTGCGGGCAGCGGGAACGTCTGGGACGGTGGACTCAGCGCGCCGAGGCCCGCCTGGGAACGATAGCCCGACGTCGGAACCCAGCTGCTTCCCAGCTCCCCGCGGATGGCCATGTCCGCGGCCCATTCCACCTGGTTCGGCGTGGGCTGCAGAGCCTGCTGGGCGGCGTCGTTACGGGGTATGGAGCAGGTCCGCTCGGGGTCGTACGGCGTGGACCCCGATCCGGCCGCGGCCAGTCCCGCCTCGGAGGGCTTCACCTTCTCCGCTCCCGCGACCGCCGCCAGAGCGGGCGAGGGCTGCTCCGTGCCGCTGCCGGGGGCGGCGGGGACGGTGAACGCCAGCTTCTTCTGGCTGCTCGCTGTGTGGGCCTCGATCCGGTACGGGGCGCTCTCCCCGTCCGCGTACGGCGTCAGCGGCTTGGAGACGTGCGTGCGCAGACCTGCGGAGACCGCCGTGTCCACCACCAGGCGGCCGTGCGAGGAGACAGTGCTACCGGGCTCCGCGTTCAACCGCTGAACGGTCTTGGGCAGTACAGGCTTGCCCTTCGGCGCCCCCGTCAGATACAGGCGCCCTTCCGTACCTGCGGTCAGGCCCACCGTGCCAAGTGCACCGCTGGCGAGTTCGGTCACCTTGGCGGAAGCCACCCTTTTGACACTGACCTGCTCGTCATGGCGTTCGAGGAAGACCATTCCGCCGTCGGCGTCCGGGTGCAGGTGGAAGGCGGGCCCGGACGTCTTGGTCAGCAGCTCGCTGCGCCCGTCGGGCAGGACGCGGCTGAGCTGATTGCCAACGGCGGCGATGATGCCGTCCTTGCCGGGCACGGCCGATGTCGCCTGCCCAGCGACCGTGACCTCTGAGGTGATTTTCCCCGCCGCGGCATCCAGGCTCAGAAGCCGGGTCTTGCCCGTCTCCTGATCGGCGGCCTGGGTGAGCACGGCGATCTCCCCCGTCCCACAGCCCGGGTTGAAGTACGCGAGGGAGACCTGCCGGTTCAGCTTGGTCACCTTGCGCGTCTCGAGGTCCACCACTGCGGCGAAGGCACCCCGGTCGAACAGCATCGGCTTGTTGGTGAACGACCGGGGAGCATAGGCGACCACCGCCCGCTTGCCCGAGCCGGTGACACAGACATTGCCTATCCAGGCGTCACTCTCGAAGCCGTCCTCCCGCAGTGCGGCGACCTCCTGCCACTGGTAGGCCTTGGAACTGTCCGCCGCGAGCACGTGAAGCCCTTCGGCGTCACCGACCACAGCCACCGCCCGGTCGCCCGAGGTACGCCAGTCCTTCGGCAGCACAGTGTCCGGCTGCTCCACCTTCGACGGGTCGTCCCCGCCGGGTAACGACCTACTGGAGGAACCAGACTCCGTCGCGTTCACCGCTGTGCCGGCCTGTTCCGCGCCGGGTTGTGCCCACGCTGACGTGGTGGGGAGCAACCCCACCGCCAACACCGCCACCGCACTGGCGGCGACCCACCCCTGTTTACCTCTTCGCATCTGCGCTCTTCCCTTACCCCTCAACGGTCCTACCGAGAATGTGTCCGGTGCAGAAAAGACCGTTCGAACAGGGAGCGGCAACCACATAGTTCACTCCCGTGACAACACGTGGCTGGGTCGCATCAGCTCGCGAAGGGCGCTCAGTCTCCGGCCGTCGGGCTTGACCTGGGCAACCCCGTGGTTGATCGGGTGTACCTGCAGCCAAGCCAGCAAGATCCGGCTATCCGGACTGGCCTGTTCTCCCCGGGCATCACTTTGCGGACGGTGTGCAGGGAGCGTCAGTGACCGAGTGTCCGAGTGTCCGAGTCGATAGAAGCAGCAGTGAATTTCTAGCCGACCAGTTCTGCGGTCATCGGGGATGCGGATGCACAGACCTCTAAGGCACCGAGCTGCCGATCCTCTCTCCCATCGGCCCCACCTCAGCCCCCTGAACGCGTTGGCACACATCGCGGCAGCCTCGGCCCTGGACCGGCACCGCTCTCACGGGACTGTTCGGCGGCTATCCCAGGCCCTCGCGGCCCTGGCCTCGGTCTCGGTAGTGGCCGCGTGCCTCGTCTTGGCAGCATCACCACGTCACTGACTTCACTGCCCAGCCGAACTCCGTCCGCAGCGCTGCGAACTGCCGTCAGCACAAGGTGATCTGCCCGTCCGGGATCCAGCCGTCCACATACCCTTCGAGGAACGCACCCAGATCCGGGATACCCAAGTGCTCGACTAGATAGGCGACTTGGAGATGTGGAAACCAACACAGGTCTGCCACACCCGGCGCCGGACGCAGGGCGGAGGCCGGACTCACGTGCGCGGTGGAGACACTGACAACCCATCGAGATGGGGGATCGGCGCCGGCGGATCGCGGGGCTTCGACCCTTCCTGTCACACGTCCGAAGCGAACCGCTGCGGACGGTGCCACGGCAGCCGCGAGCCGCCGAGCCGCCCCCGCATGCAGCTCGCCGTTACGCCGCCGCACCGCGGGCAGGGTCCAGGATCTGTTCGCACCCGCAGGGCCGGGCCGAACCAACGCCACTCGGTGCAGCGGATCGAAGCACGCGAGGAACACGTCCCGCCGCACCATCGGTGCATACATGCCCATAGCGATGACCGTAGACCGCAGCGCGGCGCAACGCGCGCCGAGTGGGCCGGGCGGGGTCCGACCACGGGTCAGGCCCTACTCCGCGGGGGGAACGGGCGGCAACGCGGCGAGGCCGGGCCAGATCTGGAAGCCAAGCGCGACCTCCAGACGCGCCAGGGTTCCCGCATCGGGCAGCACTTTGCCGCTCAGGACGCGGCTGATCGTCGTGTGATTGATTCCAGTGGCCTCTGCCAGCGTTCGCAGGCTCTGCCCACTGGCGGCAACAGCGCGCTCGAGGTTGCGGGCCAAGGCCTGCGCGTAGTGGGCACTGACGGGGGCGTCGGGCGAGAGAGCGGCGTGCGGCCAGGTGCCGTCGGCGATATACGTGTGCGGCACCTTGTCGTTACTGCTCCGGGGCATGCCGGGATCATCCCATGCACCCATCCACGCTCCCCTCCCTGTTCGATGGAATGGATCAAAAATGGTGCATACATGCCCCGATGTCAGCTTCTCACCCTCAGCATCTCGAAACGCTGCGACGCGCAGGGCGAGCGATGCTCATCACCGCCCGACAGCGCACCAGCTCCGGCGGGGCGCCACCCTCTCCCTTTCACTCCCGTGCGCCCCCACTGCGCACGTGCTTGCCGCACTGACTCTGGGTAGCTGAGGACTCAGAAAGAATGCGCAGGCCAGGAAAGGGGCGACTTTGTGAAACATCACATTCCAGCGAAGCCCAGGCCACAACTTCCAGCACTCGTTCGATTTCTTTCCGCACGTCCAACTGCAGCTTCGCGTGAGGGAATTACAGAGATGCCCTACCGGGGCGATGGGGCAGTCGATACGCTCAATGGAAATCCCGGTCAAGGGAATTGCGGGGAGGTGTTTCATGCGTACACGTCGGGCACAGGGTGTCCTTGACCAGCTGAGGCGTCTGGCCGTTGACGACGAAGCCCGGCTCGCGGTAGTGAAGGACCGCCTCGCACGGGCTGAGCGTGAGCTGGCGTCCGCCCGCTCGGACTTCGAGTCCGCGCACGCCCGCGCCGCGATCTCACAGCGGGTGGCGCTGGCGGCTGAAGAGCTGTTGCCGCACGCGACACAGCGGCAAGCCGGTGATCGCGACCCCGGCCCGACCGGCCCCGAGGGTGGGAAGCGAACCCTTGGGGACGAACTAATCGCCCTCGCTGGCAGCAGGCGCCGCCTCACCCGCAGGGAGATCGTCGAACACCTTGTCCGCACACGCCCGGACATCGCGAGGACCGGAATCGGGCCGGAACTCACCCGCCTGGTGAAGGCGGGCATGCTGGCCCGGCTCGACCGCGGCGTCTACGAGATTCCCTCCAGCACCCGAGGAGATGATGCGTAGAGGACATTTTAAGCACATAGGCGTTTATACGCGCGAGTGCCGCCGAGGCGTCGGAACCAATCGGCGGCACATGGACACGCGTTCTTTTGGGCTCACGTATCACGGCCATTCTAAAGGCCAACTCCAGACGATGCGAGAGCTCTGCGAGAATTCGGCCCCGAGCGGCCGAGATTGGGCTCCCATGTCTATGTTTTCCCACGCCGATTCCAGTACGAGCTGGCCACCTCCCAGCGCACCGGCGGATGCCACGCGACCCGGCCACGACGGCAGGGCGCGATCACCCCACCGCGCCCTGCCCACCGTCCGGATGAGTCCCGCCCAGCAGATCCGGCTTGTCGTCGCCCTCGCGGGACTCGGGGCTGAAGGCAAAGAGGTCACCCGCGCGGCCGTGGCGGCACGCATCGGGAAGAGTCCGGACACGGTGAGCGAGAGCATGGCGTTCCTGGGCGAAGTCGGGCTGACCGAGCCGGGGCGCGGCAGGTACGCGCTTACCGATCAGGGGCGCGCGTTCGCCGAGGCGTGGCCGCGGGATTCCACCCAGGCCCGGCTCGTGCTCCGCCCGCTCATGCAGGCCCACTGGTCCGCCGCCGCTGCGGCCAAGTGCCTGGCCGACGGAACACTGCCCCAAGAAGAGCTGGCGCGCCTCTTGCGCACCGGGTTGAGCCGCCATGCCATGCGGGGCGTGTACCTCGTGGAGTGGCTAGTCATCGGCTTGACCGTCGAGCGTGACGACCGCCTGCACATCCACCTTCCCGGTCAGGCCCAGCAACCCGGCTCAGCCGGCCCAGCCCAGGCGAAACCCAGGACGGAAAGGGAAGAGCCCGACCCCGCGTTCCTGCTCGGTCTGACCCTCCGTGAGATCCAGGAACTGCCCGACGCGCGATACGTCGCCTTCCTCGAAGGTGTGCTGCAGACCCTACGCGGCGCCCTCGCTCCCGTCGCCTGAGTGAAGCGCCGGACCGGCATGAGGCCGGCCCGGCGCCTCCAGGGTGGCGGCTGGTGTCCGCGTCTGGACTCTGGACCCGCACGCGGAGGGTTCGATCCCCTCGCCATCCACCCATGCCGACCAGCATGGCACCCATCGACCGAGAGGAACCAGTAGGCATGCGCATCACACCAGCAAGCCCAGTCCGCTGATCACACATCAGTTCTTCGGCCGCATGGCCGTAGCACTCACTCCTGCGGCGTCCTCCTGTTGCGGACCCGCTCCCCCCTCTCCATGGTGGTGCATGTTCGCACCAACCATGTGGAGGCCGTCCCGTGTCCGACACCCCAGCCGCATTCCATCTTGCTGTTTTGGCCGCACTCCATGCCTGGTGAGACCTCCCTTCCCGCCGGCCTCGCTCGCGTGCTGGATGCTTGGCAGGACCTGGTCGCCCAAGGTGAGATGTCGGAGCAGACTTTCGGCCGCTTCAGCCAACTCCTGAACCGGTTCGAGTACTTCGCCACCGCCCATGGGGTGCGGGAGTTCCGTGCCGTCGGCGAGTCGTTGGCCGCCGCGTTCATCGATGCCCACGGCCGCACCCGGCACGGACACGTCGCACCGGCCGCGATCGCCACCCGCCACCTCCGGCGCAGCGTCCTACGGATGTGCTTCACCGTGGCCCGTGAGCTCCAGCTCATCGAGACCGACCCAACCTGGCGCATCGACCTGCCACCGAGGGTCAAGGGGTCGACCCGCCCTCTGAACGACGACGAGACCATCGCCTTGCGCCGCGCAGCCGAGTTCGTCGAGCGTCCCACCCGCCACGCCGCTGCGGCCGCTCTCGCCCTGGCAGGCGGATTCAGCGGCGAGATCGGCCACATCCGCCCCGCCGACGTCGACCCCGGCGGCCATCGTGTATGGATGCACGGCTCGACCAAGACCATCCCGCGCTGGTGCCCCTTGGACACCTGGGGCCTTCGCGTACTGGCGGCCCGTAGAGGGTGCTTGGAGCCCAGCACCGCATCTGGGAAGCCCCCGTTCGCGGTCTCCGGACGGGCCGGATCGGACGAGCAGGTCCAGGCGAGGGTGTGCGTCGCCCTGCGGGACCTCCTCAAACAGATCGGGCTCGCCGCCGATCGGGCAGTGCGCCCTGCCTCCATCACCGCTTACGCAGGCTGGGAGACCTTCACACGCACCGGCCGCATCGAGGCCGCCGCCCGGCACCTCGGCATGGCATCCCTGGACAGCGCCGCCGCCCTCATCGGGCACGACTGGCAGATCCCGACCGCAGAAAGGCAGGCCGGACGCCATGCCCGATGACCTCTTCGGCGACCCCGTCCCGCGCACCGTCCGCAAGAAGGCCGCACGCCGGGCCCTGGAATCCGACATCCGCACCGTCTCCCACCGCATCAAGGACGTCGCCTTCTTCGAAGACGTCTACCGGCTCACCACCGCCCTCGACACCACGGGCGGCCCCCGCGTGGGACGCCCTCCCGCGTTCCCGCCGTACGTCTACCTGCTCTTCCTCGCCCTGCGCGGAATCCACGGCTCTGCCCGCTACTGCGCCGGCGAACTCCGCGACCAAGCCGTCTGGGAGGAGATCCGCAAGGGCGTGGCCCACCACCTCGGCAGGGACGAGGCGCGGAGCCTGCCCGAGGTCGGACCCACTCGTCATCAGTGGCAGCACGCTCAGAGCACCCTCCTGATCCCCCACCTGAACGAACTCTCCGAAACGTTCGCGGAACTCGCCCTCGCCCAAGCCCTCCGCCAAGGCCTCCTGCCTCCCGAGGAGCGTCGTTCCTGGAGCAACCCGGGCCGCCATCAGCTCATCGCCGGCGACGGCACTGTGGCCAAGTCCCCCACCCTCTCCACCGTTCCCTACAGCGTCGACGAGAACGGCGTGCGCCGCAGCCACCGCGTCGACCCCGCCGCTGCCTGGCAGAAGGAAGGCGGCGGCAAGCGGGACGAGCAGGACGAGAGCGGCGCAGCGGCATCACGAGACGCGACTACCGGCCAAGGGACCAAGGACCCGAAGGGCAGCAGGTACGCGGACGGCACGATGGTTCTGGGCAGCAAGTTCGTCGTGTTCTCCACACGCCACCGCGGCTACTTCCGGCGTGTCTTCCTGCGCTACAGCCATGTTCCCCACGACCAAGAGGGCGGCGAAGCCGCAGTAGCCCTCAAACTCGCCTGCGCCATCCTCGACGCCGCAGAAGGCTGCATGGGTGTCCTTTACGACGGGGCCTTCCGCGGCATGCACCGTGACGTCATCGCCCGCCGCGGCAAGCTCCTCATCAACAAGCAGCACAAGGGGGCCAAACCGCGGTATCTGCGCACCCTCGACTACGGGCGCTGCCGCCACGAACTGTGGTCCAAGAAAGGACGCGCCCACGAACGCGTCTTCCTCGACACCGGCACGACCACCCTCCTACCACTGCCCATCCGCAAGCTCGAACGCCGCAGCAGCCCCAACGCCCACCGCTGGTACCACCTGCTCGCCGTCCCCTGCCCCCGCGGCGCCCACGAACACCGCGAGCCCGTCGGTATCACCACCACCCCCGGCGAACGTGAGGACGGCCAGAGCGACACCGAGACCGGATTCCACCGCGCCGAACACCTCCTCCAAATCCCCGACGCCACCAGCACCCACCAGACCCTCTACGGCGGCCGCGAAGACACCGAGTCCGGCTTCTCCCAGCTCGACCGCTCCCTCTGGAACCGCCGCATGATCGCCTTCGGTACCGACGCACAGAGTCTCGTCATCCTCGGCTTCCTCCTCGCCCAGAACGCCACCAGCGCGGCCCGCTACCGAGAAGACCCCACCTACGCCGACGCGGACGCCGAGACCGCAGAAGGCCTCGCCCGGTCCCCCGACAACTGAGCCGCAGAGCCCCCCACTGATCCGCTACCCTGTCCCTGGGCTGCCCTTGCGGCAGCCCAGGATCTTGCCGAGGCGAGCCGGAGACTCACGCAGAGTATTCAGCCACGTTTCACGCAAGGCCCGCCTTCGTAGCTCAGGGGATAGAGCACGGCTCTCCTAAAGCCGGTGTCGCAGGTTCGAATCCTGCCGAGGGCACAGGACGTAACGCGCTGACCTGGGGTTTCTCCCCAGGGAGGGCTCCATTCGGCCCCGGACTCCGGTCCGGGGCCGTTTGCGTGTGCGGGGGCCCGGGACGGCGTGGGGGTCCGGGCCGGTCAGGACGCGTCCGGCACCCAGGCATTGGGGCCGGCGTTGTACCAGTACTGGCGGCCGGTGGTGAGCGCCGTGGTCCGGAACGGGCGGCCGTGGTCGTCGATGGTCGTGGTCCCCTGCCGGTCGCCACTGCTCCAGGCCAGCTCCAGGTACCAGCGGACGTCATGGCCGAGCGTGGAGGCGTCGATGTCGAGGACCTGGGGGTCGGTGGCGGACACCTTGTAGGGGAAGTCGGTGATCGGCGTCGGCCGTGCGCCCTCATGGCCGGGGGCCGGCCGGGGGTGTGGTGAGGCGGCGTCGAGGTCGATGGCGAACGAGGCGGGCTCCAGCTCGCCGCCGCAGCCCGAACCCATGGTGTAGCCGTTCCACGCGGGCGCCTTGCCGCTGTCGACCGTGTGGACGTACAGAGCGTGCAGGACCACGGGGTTGCTGTCGGTGCCCTGCACGGTCACCTCCATCCGCAGGTGCCCGGCGGGTACGGCGTGCAGCGCGGACGCCCAGCCGTCGGTGGCGCCCCGGGCCGGGGGCGGCGGGACCTTGCCCGGCTCCTGGTCCAGGGCGAACCACTGACCGCAGGGGCTGCCCCAGTTGTTGGTCAGCACGCTGACGGTGAAGGGAACGGAGGCGGAGCGGGGCGCCGGGGTGCCGGAGGAGGGCGTGGTGCCGGGGGGCGTGGTGCCGGTCGGCGCGGAGGTGCCGGGGGTGCCCGAGGGCGACGTCGGCTGAGGGGCGGCGGTGCCGGCGGCCGCGCCCGCCGAGAGGGGCTGCCGTGCCTTCGCCGACTCCGATGCCGCCGCATGCTGTGCGCCGGACGGTTCGGCGGTGTGCGTGCCGCCGGAGAGCGTCGCCACGGCCACGGTCGTACCGGCCGCCATGGCCACGACGACGCCCGCCGCGAGCGCGACCAGCCGACGGCGCCGGCCGCCGGGCCCGGTGGCTGTGCGGGCGGGGGTCGCCTCATGCGGGGAAGGGGAGCCGTCCTGGTCCGTCACGTCCGGCAGGGCCACCACCAGGGGCTCCGGCTCCGGCGCCCCCGCCTCGGCCGTCGGACTGACGGGAGCCGGGTCGGAAGCCGGGTCGGGAGCCGCCCCATCGGGGACCGTCGCGGCGGGCGCACCGCCGCCCGCCGACTCCCGGCGGCGTTCGGCCAGGGCCACGATCCACTGATGGTGCAGGGCCACCAACTCGTCGGCGGACGCTCCGCAGACCCTGGCGAACCGCTCCACGGGCGCGTAGTCCGTGGGCACCGTCTGGCCGTTGCAGTAGCGGTGCAGGGTCGAGTTGCTGGAGTGCAGCCGTTTGGCGAGGGTGCCGTAGCTCCGCCCGGACCGTTCCTTCAGTTCACGCATCAGCTCCGCGAACCGCTCGGTCTCCGCGCCCGTGCCCGTGCCCATCCCGCCCCCACCCTCACCCTCGTTCCGGAACGCCGTTCCAGGCTCGGCGGTTTCCCCAGGTGAGAGTAGTTGGAACCGTTCCATGGTTCCCACTTCCCGGTGGGAACGGCGACTGGGACGGAAAGGGCCGCACAGTTGGCCTGGCCGACCGGTCCGCCGCAGAGCCGACCGGAATCCTGCCCCTGTGTGAACCACCCGACGGAGGAAGACCCATGTCCATGACCCGCACCCGCACCCTGCTCTCGTGCGCCGCCCTCGCCCTCGGCTCCACCGCCCTCATCGGCTGCGCCGGCATGTCCTCGGCCTCCCCCGCGACCCCGGCCGCCTCCGCCGTCCCGTCGGCCTCCACCGGCTCGTCGGCCTCCACCGTTCGCGTCGCCGCGCCGTCCACCCCGGCGTCAACGCCCCGCAGCGGCGGCTCGGCAGCAACCCACGACGACAGCGACAGCTACGCGTACACCCACGCCTGCTCCAAGAACCAGCTGTCGGTGCGGGTGGTCCGCCGTGCGGCGGCGGCCAGTCAGCGGGTGATCGAGGTGCGCAACCTCGGTGCGAACTCCTGCGGCCTCTCCTACTACCCGCTGGTCAGCGTGGGCGACCCGAACGCCGCGGATCACACCTACGACATCAAGCCCCTGATCCCCGGCGGCCTCGGCGGCCCGCCCGCGTACGCGCTCCACACCGGGAAGACCGCCTACGCGGTCATCGACCTCGACCCCAGCGGCAAGGCCCCGAACGCGTCCCAGGGCGGCGAGTTGAACGTCCTGGCCCACAGCGACATGCCCAACGCCGACACGCTCAACTTCCCGCTCGGCTCCAACTCGCGGGTGCTGAAGCCCAAGCTGGGCCTGTACGAGGACAACGTCAATGACGCGGTCGCCTCCATGAACCAGGCGACCGTCCAGTCCTGAGCGGCCGTTCCCGTCAGGTACGGGGCGGGGGCGGGGTCAGGGTGACGCGGGCTTCGGCGCCGCCTTCGGGGCGGTTGGTGAAGGTGAGGGTGGCGGACAGGGCGTGGGCCTGGCCCGCGGCGATGGTCAGGCCCAGGCCGTGGCCCTTGTTCATGCCCTCCGTGCGGAACCGCTGCGGGCCGCTCGTCAGCAGGTAGTCCGGGTAGCCGGGGCCCTCGTCGGTCACGGTCACCGTGAGGGCGTCGACGGTGACCGTGACCGGGGCCACGCCGTGTTTGTGGGCGTTGGCGATCAGGTTGCCGAGGATGCGTTCGACCCGGCGGCGGTCGGTCTCCACCACGTGGGAGGAGACGACGGTCAGGCGGGTGTCCGTGCCCGAGGCGCGGATCGTACGGGCGGCCAGTTCGGCGAGGTCGTGGGAGTCCAGCTCCGGGCGCTCGCTGCGGGTGTCCAGCCGGGATATCTCCAGCAGGTCCTCGGTCAGCGCGCGCATGGCCTGCACCCGGTCCCGTACGAGTTCGGCGGGCCGGCCCGGCGGGAGGAGCTCCGCGGCGGCGTTGAGCCCGGTCAGCGGGGTGCGCAGTTCGTGGGCGACGTCGGCCGTGAAGCGGCGTTCCGATTCGAGCTTGCGCTGGAGGGAGGCGGCCATGATGTCCAGGGCGCCGGATACGGCGGCCACCTCGTCCCGCGCCCGCGGCGAGTCGTCGACGCGGGCGTCCAGGTCGCCGGCGCTGATCCGGCGGGCGACCTGCGCGGTCTGGTGCAGCCGCCGGGTGATGCGGGTGACGCCGATGGCGCCGATGAGGAGGGTGCCGCCGATGGCGAGGACCGCGGAGCCGAGGATGGCCCGGTCGAGGTCTGCGATGGTCTGCTCGCTGGCGCTGTAGTCGACGGCGGCGGCGATCACGCCGTCCCGGTCCGCGGGTCCGGCCGCCCACATGACCGGCTTGTTCCGGAGTTCGCCGACGAGGGTGCCGCGCCGTCCGGCCGCCGCGTACGCGCGCAGCTCGGGGGGCAGGGCCTTGGGGTCGAGGCCTTCGCCGCGCGGGGTGCGGGTGCCGGTCTCGTACGCCTCGGTGATCCGGTCGAGGCGGTCGAGGGCCTTCTCCCGGGCGGTTCCGATGGTCTGGTTGGTCATGGCGTTGTGCACGAGTCCGCCGAGGAGGGCGGCGAGCCCGCAGCACATGAGGGTGATGAAGACCGCGGCCTTCCAGGTCAGGGTCGCCGTCCACGCCGGGAACCGGAACACGGCGCCGAACGGGGAGCGCAATCGATTCTTCGACCGGTTCCTCACGGGTGGGGCTTCCCCGCCGGGCGGATGATCTCCGTCAGGCGCGGCAGCAGGGCCTGATGGCTCGGGCACCAGGTCCACACCTCGCGCTTCTCGGTGCCCACCGCGCCCTCGTGGGAGCGGACGATCACGTCCCGCTGGGCCAGCTCGACGCTGAGGACCCGCTCGTAGGTGTTCATGATCCTCAGGACCCGGCCGTCCCGGCACGCGTAGATACGGATGTTCAGGATGTCCGGCGACACCCCGACGCCGAGGATCAGCTCGTCTTCGCCGTTCCCCGTCAGATCACGGTAGTGCGCCGACTCCAGCGGGCACCCGGCAGCCCCCGGCCGCTCGCACCGGCCCAGCTCCGCCACCAGCCGCTCGCGCTCGCCCGGATCCCCGCGGTGGTCCGGTCCGGCCGGCAGGTCGGCCGTGACCAGTTCCATCGGGTCGACCGCGTGCAGGCCCCCCTCGGCATCCGGGAATCCGGCCACCGGTACGCCGGCCGTCCGCTCCCCGCTCTTCGCCGCGTCCCGGTCCGGCTCGGCGGGCGGGCGCTCGGCCCACCGCTGGTACGGGCCCTGCGCGCGCACCGCCGGGACGCCGCGCTCGCCCACCACGGCGTGCTCCGCGCTACAGCCCGCCAGGGCCAGGGTCAGGGCCATCACGGGCAGGGTGAGGAGGGCGAGCACCAGGTAGCGGCGCCAGGCGTGCGACGGGTCCGGGGCGTCTGCGCCCCTCGGCTGCGGGGTCACGCCACGAGGTCGCCGTAGAAGATGACGTTGTTGGTGCGGTGGCCGTCCTTGATCTCTCCGCCGCAGGTCAGCAGGCGCAGCTCGGGGCGGCTCGTGGCGCCGTAGACCTTGTCCGTCGGGAAGTCCTTCTTGTTGACGTCCTCGATCTCGCGGATCTTGAACCGGGCGGTCTTCCCGTCCTCGCGCGGCACCTCGATCAGATCGCCGAGCCCGATCTTCTTGACGTCCTTCATCAGCGCCGGGCCGTACTTCGTGTCGAAGTGCGCGACGAGTACGGAAACCCCCCGCTCCCCCGGCGTCGCGCCGTCCGCCCACCACCCGGGCGTGTCCGCGTCCGTCTCCGCGCTGGGCACGCCCAGCTCGCCCGCCGCGTCCACCGTGAGGTCGACCATCTTCTTCGCGTCCACCCCGGCCGCGTCGATCTTCATACCGGTGGGCCGGGACTTCGGCAGCGCGTGCGCCGCCGTGTCCGATACGGGCGCCACGGCGGCCGCCGTACTGCCGACCTTGGGGTCCGGTGGCAGCTGGGTCCCCGCCCCCTCCCCGAACCCGAACGCCAGGCGCGCAACGGCCCCCGCGACGGCGAGCGTGACGGCTACGGCCGCGGTGCGGTGGATGGCGGGCATGCGTGGTTCCCCTCGTCTCGGCGTCGCCCGTGGTCGGCGACAGATCAGACGTTACGAGGGTCATGTTTTGGTAATCCGTCGGCAATGTAACAGTTTGCCGGACCTGTGGACCCGAAGGCGTTAAGTGGCCGAAAGGACCAGAAGCGGAGGCCAGAAAGCCCTCCCGGCCGATGCCGGGAGGGCTTGGGCGCGGCATGCGGCACGGGGTCAGCTGAGGCCCCTGCTGCGTTCTCCGATGCGGTCGCCCTGCGGGGTTCCGGACCGCTTGAGAGCCGCCTTCGTGTGCGCTCCGCCCTTCACCTTGCTCCGCAGTTCACCTTCGTACCCGTGGCCCGGCCCCTTCGGCGCCTGGGGCAGCTCCAGCGCCTTGGCGACCGCGTCACGGAAATCCTGCTTCTGCTCTTCACTCATCCCGCCGTCAACTCCTCCGGGAAGCACCCAATCGGACCTATAGGACCTACGGGGATCGTATGCAGATATGAGGATGAACGCACCCGGACAGGAGGGCATCTTCTACGGAAGCTCGGGCGTCCCCACCGCCTTGCGGACCAGTTCCTCCGGACAGGGCGTCCCGCGCGGCAGCTGGTACTTCGCCGCCACCCGGTACTCCCCCGGCGCCGGGACCAGCAGCTCGGTCCACACGTCGCCCGAGTCGTCCGGCTCCGCCTTGAACAGGCAGCCCGCCGTGTTCGCGTACTCCCTCGGCACCTTCCCGGCACCCTTGGGGGCGGCCGCGGACCGGGCCTTCGAGGTCTCCGTCTCCTGCGGCGGCGCGACCGGCTTGCCCGCCGCGTCGACCAGCCCCAGCCACGGCGAGTGGGGGATCCGTACCAGCACCCGGCCGGACTGCCGTACGTCGACCACCAGCTCGTCCGCACCCGCGCGGACCACCGTCGCCGGGCCGGAGACCAGCGCGGTCGGCCGGTCGACCTTGAAGAGCTGCCAGTTCGCGTCGCCCCACACCTGCTGGAGGTACGGCAGGCCCGCGCGGACCAGTTTCGCCTCGGCCTCGCCGCCGTTGTCTGGTTTGTCGGCGGGCAGCACCACATAGTGCACGGCCCAGCGCTCCAGCCAGGTCCGGTACGTCGTGGCGGTGAGGGTGTCGTCGTAGAAGACCGGGTTGCGTTCCAGGTCGGCCTGCCGGTTCCAGCCGCGCGCCAGGTTCACGTACGAGGGGATGGCCGAGGATTCGCGGTGGCTGCTGACCGGGACGACCTCGACCCGGCCGCGGTCGGCGCCCGCCTTCTTCAGCTGGTCGATCAGCGGGGCCAGCTCGCGGTTCCAGGCGGCGACGGGGGTGGTGCGGACGATGTCCTGGACGCTGTTCGTGGTGATCCAGGCGGTCACGCCGACGATGGCGAGCACCAGCGCGTACCAGCGGCGGGAGCGCGGGAGGGCGTGCGGGAGGGCCGCGACCAGGACGGCGGCGGCGAAGAGCATGGCGAGGCGGGTGACGTTCGAGCCGATCTGCGAATCGATCGCCCAGGTCAGGAAGACGCCCAAGGCGTAGACGGCCGCGGCGATCCGGACCGTCTTCCACCGCTTCGGCACGAGGACCGCGACCAGCGCCCCGAACAGGAACGGCAGCCAGGCCGAACCCAGCCCCATCGGCTGCGTCCCGGAGAACGGGAACAGCCACGCCGACAGCCCGACCACGGCCACCGGGGGCAGCCCGATGGCGTACGCGCCCGGGCGCCGCCCGCTCAGGAACAGCGCGGCCGCGATCACCCCGAGGAAGAGCCCGGCCACCGGACTGGAGGCGGTCGCGAGGGCCGCCAGCACGGCCGCGACGGACGCCTTGGCCCAGCGCCGCTCCGACCATGCGCGGGGCCAGCAGAAGGCCGCGGCGACCGCGCCCAGCGCGAACATCACCCCGAGCCCGAAGGTCACCCGGCCGGACACGGCGTTGCAGAACAGCCCGTACACCCCGGCGAGGGCGGGCCACAGCGGCTGCCGGACGGCGCCCCGGCAGCGGGTGAGGACCAGCGCGAGGAGGGCGGCGGAGACGGTCCCGGCGATCATCATCGTCGTGCGGACGCCGAGGACGTGCATGAGGTACGGCGAGACGACGCTGTAGGACACCGGGTGCATGCCGCCGTACCAGGCGAGGTTGTAGGCGGAGTCCGGGTGGCGGCCGACGAACTCGGCCCAGGCGTCCTGGGCGGCGAGGTCGCCCCCGCTGTTCGCGAAGCTGAAGAACCAGGCGACGTGGACGACCGCCGCGAGGGCGGTGGTCACGCCGATCGGGTGACGGTGACCGAAGGCGAGCGCGGCGCGGAGCCGGAGCCGGAGCCCGAGCCGGAGCGCGCGTCCGCGTGTGTGCGGGGGCGTGCGCGAGGGCGTGTGCGGAGGCGTGTGAGGGCCCGGATCCGGTCCGCCGGTCGGTATGCCGGTCTCCCCGGCGCCGCCCGTGGCATCGCCGGTGGCGTCGCCCTGCTGCCGCTCCTGCTGCCGGCCCTGCTCAGCGGTGGTCACTGCCGCACTCCCCAACATCCGTCCCGGTGCCAAGACGCGACCCGGCGCCCCGGGGTTGCCCGGGGCGCCGTGAGCCGGTCCCGCTCCTGTTTCGCGCTCCTGCTGTCAGCCGACGCGTGTCAGCTTGCTGCCGATGCCCGGCGCGGCCAGCTCGCGCTGCAGCGCCACCGGCACCTTCACCTGGCTGGCGCCCTCGCCGACGGTCAGCACTCCCACCTTGGTACCGGCCTTCGCCGTCCCCGGGATCTTCGTACCGCCGTCACTCAGCTTGACGGTGACCGTGAGCCCCGACCAGCCGACCGCCTGGACATCGGCGGTCGCGACGACCGGGGTGCGGCCGCCGAGCCCGTCGTCGACGTAGCCGACGACATCGCCCTTCTTCACGACCGTCGCGCCCTCAAGGGACTTCTGGGTCGCGATCATCAGCTGCTTGCTCGCCGCGATCACCGTGTCGATGATCGCCGGCTTGTGCTGGGCGAGGACGGCGCCGACGATCAGCTGGTTGGTGTTGCCGACCTTCTTCTGCGCGGCGAAGAGGAGGTTTCCGCCGGCCTTCGTCGTCGTACCGGTCTTGATGCCGAGCGAGTCGTTGTACGGGACCAGCCGGTTCCAGTTCGGCCACGTCTTGCCGGACGGGTCCACCCAGCTCGGCTTCCTCGTGATGTCGAGCAGCGCGTCCATCTCGACGAGCTTGAGACCCAGCTTGACCTGGTCCTCGGCCGTGCTGACCGTGGTCGCGTCCAGACCCGAGGGGTCCGTGTACGTCGTGTTGGTCATGCCGAGGTCCTTGGCGGTGGCGTTCATCTTCGCGACGAACGCCTCCTGGCTGCCGGAATCCCAGCGGGCGAGGAGCCGCGCGATGTTGTTGGCCGAGGGGATCATGAGGGCCGCGATCGCGTCGTACTCCGAGATCTGCTGGCCCTCCTTGACCGTGTCGAGGGTGGATTCGTTGTCCGTGGAGTTGTTCTTCTTGCCCTCGGTCTCGGCCGTCTTGTCGATGTCGATCATCTTGCCCTTGTCCCCCTTCTTGAAGGGGTGGTCGCGCAGGATGATGTACGCCGTCATCGACTTGGTGACGCTCGCGATCGGTACGGGCTTCATCTCGCCGGACGAGCCGAGCGTGCCGAGGCCCGCCGCCGCCATGTACGCCTGGCCCTCGGTGGGCCAGGGCAGGGCGGGCTTGTCGCCCTCGAAGGCGAACGAGTTCTTCGCCGTCATCGTCAGCGTCGGCGCGGGCAGCGGGCGGAACAGCTGGACGATGCCCAGGATGACCGCCAGCAGCGCGAGCAGCGGGGCGTAGATCTTGACCCGGCGCACGGTGGTGCGCATCGGGCTGGGCGGCGGGGGCGGATTGTTCGTCAGCTCGGCGAGCATGTCGAGCGGGGGCCGCGGCGGCAGGGGCTGCTGCGTGGTCCGCTCGGAGCCGGAGTGGGTGACGGGGGGCGTGTGCGCCTTCGGCGCGGTGGGCGGGGTGGGCTTGGCCTCCGCCTTGGACTGGCCCTGGGGCTCCGCCTTGGCGGGTGCGCCCGCGCCCTCGCCGCGCAGCGGTACGAAGGTACTGGCCCGCTCGGCCCCCGCCTTGGCGCCCGCCGCCGGGCCCTGCTTGGGATCCACCTTGGGCCACTGCTTGGGGTCCGCCTGGGTGCCCTGCTGGGAATCCGCCTTGGGGGCCTGCTTGGGGCCCGCCTGGGCGCCTGCCGGGGTGCCCGGCCTGGCGCCTGCCGGGGTGCCCGGCTTGGCGTCCGCCTGGGTGCTCGGCTTGGCGTCCGCCTTGGAGCCCCGCTCGGGGTCCGCCTTGGGGCCTCGCTCGGGGTCCGGCTTGGGGCCTCGCTCGAAGTCCGCCTTGGGGGCCTGCCTGGCGTCCGCCTGAGTGCCCCGCTCGGGGTCCGGCTTGGGGCCTGCCGGGCCGCCGGAGCCGGTGGTCCGGCCCGTGGCCTCCGCCGGACCGGCGTCCGGGCGCACGGCCCGGAACACGGCCGTGCGCTCACTGTCGGACGGCTCCGAAGCCTTGGCCTTGCCGGCGGGCTTGGCCTCGGGCTTCGCCTCCGGCTTGGTCTCGGCCTTCGGCTCAGGCTTCGGCTCGGGCTTGACCGCAGGCTTCGGCTCGGGCTTGACCGCAGGCTTCGCCTCCGGCTTGGCCTCGGGCTTCGCCAACTCGCCGGAGCCCTGGGCATCCGTGCGGACCGCCCGGAACACCGCCGTGCGCTCACTGCCGGACGGCTCCGAAGCCTTGGCCTTGCCCGCGGGCTTCGGCTCGGGCTCGGCCTTCGGCTTGGCCTCCGCCGCGCCGTCGGAGCCCTTCGCATCCGGGCGGACCGCCCGGAACACGGCCGTGCGCTCACTGTCGGACGGCTCCGAAGCCTTGGCCTTGCCCGCGGGCTTGGCCTCCGGCTTCGCCTCGGCCTCAGGCTCGGGCTTCGGCTTGGCCGCCCCGCTGGAGCCCTTGGCGTCCGCCGGGCCGGGACGCGCGGGCGCGTCAGCGCCCTTGGCATCCTGGCGAACCGCCCGGAACACAGCCGTGCGCTCGTTGTCGGCCGGAGCCTTGGCCTCGGGCTCGACGACCTCGGCCTCGGGCTTGGCCTTCGCCTCCGGCTTCGCCTCGGGCTCGGGCTTCGGCTCGGCCGTGCTGCCGGAGCCCTTGGCCTCCGCCGGGCCGGGGCGCGCGGGCGCGTCAGCGCCCTTGGCCGCGCCGTCGGAGCCCTTCGCGTCCGGGCGGACCGCGCGGAACACCGCGGTGCGCTCGCTGTCCGCCGCCGCCGAGGCCTTGGCCTCGGGGGCCGTGGACGGCGCCGGGAGGCGGGGGTCGGGGCGCGAAGCGGAATCCTTCTTCGCGGAGCCGCCACCGGTGCCGGGGTTGCGGCGGAAGGCCTCGAACACCGTGGTCTTCTCATCCGCCGGAGCGGGGTCCGCGGCGCCGGCGGAATCCTTGACGGGCATGCGGAACACCGACGTGCGCTCGGGGTCGGACCCTTCGGACGGCGAAGCGGAATCCTTCGCCGCGACCCGGTCGGCCTCCTTGGCTGGGGTCGGCGACGGCTCAACAGAACCCTCGTCAGCCACGCCAGCCACGTCGTCCGACGCCGAAGCGGAATCCTTGTCACCATCCGACAGGGAGCCCGTACCGACGGCATCCGGCTCGGAACCCTCAGGCTCGGCCTCCGGCTCGTCCGCCTTCGCCACCCACGCCGCAACCGCGGCGCGCAGGGGATCGTCCTTCCCCTCGGGGGCGGCCTCGGCGGCCTCCGGATCCCGGGGGCGGAACACCGACAGGCGAGGGTCGGACTCCGCCGCCCCCGGCGCACCCGCGCCTTGCTTTACCGACTTGTCGGGGGACTCGCCCGCCACCAGTTCCTCCTCGATCGACGTCCGGCCGCTGTCCGGACCGCTGTCCGAACCGTCTAACAGTGTCCCGTCTAGGGGGCATCGCCCCCGCGCTAGACGAGAACGACATACTTGCCGGTTCCCACACAAACCGACCAGGCACTCTCGACAGATGAATGTGAGAGGGGTCACCCTGTCACTCATCCACGCGGGGAGGCATGGATGGGCAGGAGCCGCAGAACAATTCCGGAGGAGCTTCTGCTGCTCGCTTTGGACCCGGCAACGGGAACCACGGCGCAGCCGCAGTCGCTCGACCTCGGCCTGGCCGGGGCACAGCTAGTGGAGCTGGCTCTGGCAGGACGGATAGCCCCAGACGGGGATCGTATCGCCGTGGTGATGCCACGGCCGACAGGAGATCCGACCCTGGACTCCGCACTGGAACTGCTGCGCCGTCGCGGCAGCCCGGTTCGGGCAGTCCACTGGATCGGCGGACCCCGACTGGGGCTCCGCCAGGTTTACCTCGCTCACCTGGAGCGTTGCGGCATGGTCCATGCCGTCGCGGGCCAGATGTGCGGGGTGCTGCCGACGACTCGCTACCAGGCGACCGACACGGCAATCAGCCGGGAGATCCGTGCCCGGCTGGACAGTGCGATCCGCACCGGTGTACCGCCGGACCCGCGGACCGCGGCGCTCGCCGCCCTGGCCCACGCGGTCGGACTCGGCAAGCACCTTTACCCCGGCAACGAGGGGCGTTCGTCCAGGTCCCGCCTGCGGGACCTGATTCGGCACGACCCCATGGGCGGCCTCGTGGCACACGCCGTGATGGACGTTCAGAACGGTGTGGCCGCACAGCCGCGCCGCGACCGTGCTCCGGCACCGGCTTCGCCGCCGTCCGCCCGCGCGACGGCTACCAGCGTTCCGCTGCAGCCGCGCCGCACGGGTGCGATGGCCCGCGCCGCCGCACACTGATCCACCGCGTCACCGTTCCACCGTCCCAGCGCGTGACCGTACGACCGTATGACCGCTTCACCGCACCACCGACTACACCCCACCGCACGACGAACGCCATGGCCGCGACCGGCGTCCCCCCAGGACCCGGTCCGGACACCGCCAGCGCGCGGGGTGGCGGGCCGGTCCACCGGCCCCGCCACCCCGCGCGTCTGCGTTGCGCCGGACGCACGCCCGGCAGCCCGGTTTCCCGTTTCCCGCACGTCTGTTTCCCGGGTCCAGCGGAACCGTTCCGGCCCGTTCCCCAGCGGGGTCGCGCCCTTCGATGGCAGTCTGCTCATCATCAGACACGCAGAGAGACAGTAAGCAAACAGCAAGCAAGCGGAGGTGCCGTACCCGTGGCGTCCAATGTCAACCCCACCGTCCGACGCCGCCGATTGGGCATGGAGCTGCGCAAGCTCCGTGAGGACAAAGGCATGACGGCCGAGCAGGTCGCCGAACGTCTGCTCGTATCCCAGTCCAAGATCAGCCGCCTTGAGAACGGCCGCCGTTCCATCAGCCAGCGCGACGTCCGCGACCTGTGCGACGTCTACGAGGTCGAGGACCGCCGGCTCGTCGACTCCCTGATGCAGATGGCCAAGGACTCCCGCCAGCAGGGCTGGTGGCACGCCTTCGGCGACATCCCCTACAGCGTCTACATCGGCCTGGAGACGGACGCGGCCAGCCTGCGCACGTACGAGCCCCAGGTGGTCCCGGGGCTGCTGCAGACCCCGGAGTACGCTCAGGCCCTGATCCGCGGCGCACTGCCCGAGACCGCGCCCGTCGACATCGAGAAGCGCGTACAGGTGCGGATGCACCGCCAGAAGCGGCTCTCGGAGACCGACAACAGCAATGCCGACGTCGGCCCGCTGCGGCTGTGGGCCGTCATCGACGAGGCCGCCCTGCGCCGCCGGGTGGGCGACGGGCAGTTGATGGTCCGGCAGCTGGAGTACTTGATAGAGCAGTCGGAACAGCCGTACGTCACCGTCCAGGTGATGCCGTTCTCGATGGGCGCGCACCCCGGCGTGAACGGCCAGTACGCCATTCTGGAATTCCCGGACGCCTCCGACTCCACGGTCGTGTACATCGAGGGCGTCACGAGCGATTTGTACCTGGAGAAGGCGAATGACGTTCAGAAGTACAGCGTGATGTACGAGCACCTGCGCGCCCAGGCCCTCAATGTGGACCAGACGCGGGAGTTCATCTCCGACATCATCAACGACCACGCGGGCAAGCGACGGTAAAAGTGGAGAAATCCGGGCAGGTGGCGGAGGGCGCCGGTACGGTACACCGCCACCGCCCGGCCATGGAAGACCTGGCCTGAATATGCCATCCGGACGGGTGAATGACCACTTCACCCGTCGGGCGGTGCCGGTAGCGTCGATCACGTCAGCCAGGAAATGGGTTGACGCCAATTCGGAACGACTCGCTGAACCGGAGAAAAACATGGCTATTCGACTGGGCGCCACGGAAAACTGGACGAAGTCCTCGTACTCCGGCGGCAACGGTGCGTGCGTCGAAGTCAAGTCCCCCGTCACCGAGGCCATCGCGGTCCGCGACTCGAAGGTGCAGGACGGTCCGTCCATCGCCTTCGCGCCGGGTTCCTGGACCTCGTTCGTCACCGAGGTCAACGAAGGCCGGCTGGGACAGCTCGTCTGAGCATCACGACGAGCCCCCCGACCGACCTGCCCGCACCGCAGGCAGCACAGGCACCACCCGCAGTACATGCACCACAAGCACCACAAGCACCACCCGCAGTACTGACTGGAGCCCTCTCGACTGGCCCGCCGTCCCGGCCGAGGGGGCTCGGCCATGCCCGCCGCGGACCGGCGTGACGGGCCTCCTACCGGAGCTGGTCGACGTACCGGTCCGTCCCCGGCACGGTCGGGACGAACGGCGCCACCAGCTCCACGCGCCCGCCCAGACCCGCCGCCGCGACCTCCGCGTCGAGCCCCTGGAAGCGGTCCCAGCAGGTGCGCGGGTCGGCCTCCAGGAACCAGAGCAGCGTCAGCCGGGTGTCGACCCCCTCGACCTGCTTGACGTAGGTCATCCGGTCGCCCGGCAGCGGGGTCGGCCGGAAGACCGTGACCATCGCGGCCGGTGAGCCGTGGAGCCGCTGCGGCAGGTGCCGCGAGCGCAGCCACTCCAGCAGCTCCGCCCGCCGCTCGGGGCCCTCCGCGTCGATGACCTGGAGGACGAGCCCGGCGTACGGGTGGTCCATCGCGTGGTAGTCCCGGGGTCCGGCGGCACCGTCGCGGTAGACGGTCGCCTCGTGGTCCTGGAAGGCGGTGAAGACGTGCGTGCGGTCCTGGTAGACGCGGCCGTCGCGGTTCAGCCGCTTGTTGATGCCGACGGTCCACTTCATGTGCTCGTCGTAGCGGCCCTCCGTCACCCAGTACGTCGAGAGGTAGCACCCGGCGGTGACCGGCTGGGCGACGGCCGACTTCTCCGGGTAGCGCAGCTCCTGGAGTTCGCGGGTGGCGACCCAGCGGCGCCCGGCGAACATCCACGGCATGGCCATGGCCCCGGCGTAGTAGTGGTCGTCCTCGTACCAGCGGTTGTACGCGAACTCGTGGCCCGGGTGCGGTTCGACCATGGTGATGAGCGCGTGGCCGGGGTGCACCCCGTACGGCCCGACGGACGCGAGCGCGGCGTAATCGTCGGGCCGGGTGTCCTGCGATTCTCTCGTCATGGGACCGGTCTAGCTGATGATTCGTCAGAT
The DNA here is from genome assembly GCF_036346295.1 of Streptomyces sp. NBC_00536. NCBI lineage: Bacteria > Bacillati > Actinomycetota > Actinomycetes > Kitasatosporales > Streptomycetaceae > Streptomyces > Streptomyces sp. NBC_00536. Next base: position 3,637,135 of record NZ_CP107819.1, read on the forward strand.
GGGGAGTGGCAGGAGCCTGTTCAGCCCGTGGACAGGTGGGTGCCCTATGCACCTTCCGCGGTTACGCTGCGCCCAACCGCCTCCCCAAGGAGTCCCCGTGCCCGCATCCCCGCCCCCCTTCGCCGCGCGAGCCGTCTCGACCGGGGGCTCGCCCGTACGGGAGATCCTCGCGCTCACCGAACGGCCCGGCGTGATCAGCTTCGCGGGCGGGCTCCCGGCGCCGGAACTCTTCGACACCGAGGGCCTGCGGGCCGCGTACGACGCCGCCTTCGCGGACTCGGCCGCCCGGGCCCTGCAGTACTCGACCACCGAGGGCGCCCCCGAACTGCGCGAGGTCATCGCCGCCCGGGCGAGCGCGCGCGGACTCCCGACCGGGCCGGACGACGTGCTGGTCACCACCGGTTCGCAGCAGGCGCTCGCGCTCGTCACGGCGACCCTGGTGGAGCCGGGCGACGTCGTCCTGGTCGAGAACCCGACCTACCTGGCGGCCCTGCAGTGCTTCGCCATGGCCGGGGCGCGGGTGGTGGCCGTGCCGTGCGACGAGGACGGGATCGTGCCCGAGGCGCTGGAGGAGGCGGTGCGTCGCGAGCGGCCGAAGCTGCTGTACTCCGTGCCCACCTTCCAGAACCCCACCGGGCGCACCCTGCCCGCCGCCCGCCGGGCCGCCGTGGCGGAGATCGCGGGGCGGCTCGGGGTGTGGCTGGTCGAGGACGACCCGTACGGCGAACTCCGCTACGAGGGCGCGGACATCCCCTGGCTGGCCGCGCACCCGGGGGCGGAGGACCGTACGGCGCTGCTCGGCAGCTTCTCCAAGGTCATGGCCCCGGGGCTGCGGCTCGGCTGGCTCCGGGCCCCGGTGGGCCTGCGGCGGGCCGCGGTGGTGGCGAAGCAGGCCACCGACCTGCACACCTCGACGGTGGACCAGCTGGCGGCCGCGCGCTACCTGGCGGTGGCCGACCTGGACGCGCACGTGGCGGTCGTCCGCGACGCCTACCGCGAGCGGCGGGACGCGCTGCTGGCGGGCCTGCCGTTGGCCTTGCCGGCGGGGGCGCGGTGGAACCGGCCGGAGGGCGGGATGTTCGTCTGGGTGCGGCTGCCGGAGGGGTACGACGCGGGGGCCCTGCTGAAGGCGGCCGTCGCGCACGACGTGGCGTACGTGCCGGGGGCCGCCTTCTACACCGGCCCCCCGGACCCCCGTACCCTCCGTCTCTCCTTCACCACCCACACCCCCGCGGAAATAGCCGAGGGCCTGACCCGCCTGTCCACGGCCCTGTCCTGACGCCGAGCGCGCCCCGGCCCACCCTCCGGGGACGCTCACGGCCCGAAGCGACCGGTGCGCCCCGGCCCACCCTCCGGGGGCGCCTCAAACGCCGGCGAGGCTGACCCCGCCCCCGGAAGCACCCCGGGTCGGACGCGCCCCCGGCGTGCCCTCAATCGCCGGGCAGGCTGGAACCAACCCCTGCGGGCCGTTCTGCCTCCGGCGGGCCCTCAAACGCCGGGCAGGCTGGAATTGCCCTCCGGGCAACCCAGCCGCCCACCCCCAAGCCCCGCCAAAGGCAAGCCAACCCCCGCCAACCCCTGAGGCCCCGCCGCCCCCTCAAGCCCCGCCGGAGGCAAGTCAAGCCCCGCCGGCGATTGAGGCGCCCCCGGAGGGCAAACCAGCCCGCACGGGCCCACCCAGCCCAGCCACCCGGCCCCGCCGGAGGCAAATCAAGCCCCGCCGGCGATTGAGGCGCCCCCGGAGGGCGAACCGGCCCGCACGGGCCCGACCGCCCCGGCCACCCCCAGCCCCCCCGGGCGGAAGCCGTGTCGCGGGGCTTCACACCCCGGCCGAGCCGCCGTAGCCTGACGCACCGTCAGATCAATCGGCCGCCCCGCCAGGAGCCCGCATGCTGCTGCAAGGCAAGACCGTCATCGTCTCCGGCGTCGGCGCCGGACTCGGCCATCAGGTCGCCGCCGCCGTGGTCCGCGACGGCGGCAACGCCGTCCTCGGCGCCCGCACCGAGGCCAATCTCGCCAAGTCCGCCGCCGAGATCGACCCCGACGGCACCCACACCGCCCACCTCCCCACCGACATCACGAACGAGGCGCAGTGCGCCGCCCTCGCCGCCCTCGCACAGGACCGTTTCGGCCGGATCGACGCCGTCGTGCACGTCGCCGCCTGGGACTCCTACTTCGGCGGCCTCCAGGACGCCGACTTCGGCACCTGGCAGCAGATCCTCGACGTCAACCTCCTCGGCACCCTGCGGATGACCCGCGCCTGCCTGCCCGCCCTCAAGGCCAACACCGGCGGCGGAGCGGTCGTCATCATCGGCACGCAGTCGGCCGTCGCCGCCCCCTCCGAGGTCCAGCAGGCCGCGTACGCCGCCTCCAAGGGCGCGCTGACCTCGGCCATGTACTCGATGGCCCGCGAACTGGGCCCGGACCGGATCCGGGTCAACACCGTGCTGCCGGGCTGGATGTGGGGCCCGCCGGTGCAGGCGTTCGTCACCTTCAGCGCGCACGCCGAGAACGTCCCGGAGGCGGAGGTACTGGCCCGCCTCACCCAGCGCATGGCACTGCCGGAACTGGCCACCGACGGGGACGTCGCGGACGCCGCGGTCTTCCTCGCCTCCGACCGCGCGCGGTCGATAACCGGCCAGTCGCTGCTGGTCAACGCCGGTGAGCTGATGCGATGACCCAGGTGATGACCCACGTCACGACGGCCCTCGCGGCCGGATCCTCGGATCGTATGCTCGCATCATGAGCACTCCGAGCAACGCTCCGGCCGGCCCGACCGACAACTCCATGCGCCGCGCCCTCAAGCGGGCGCGCGACGGCGTCGCGCTCGACGCGGCCGAGGCGGCCGTGCTGCTCCAGGCACGCGGCGAGGCCCTGCGTGACCTCTCCGCGTCCGCCGCCCGGGTCCGGGACTCCGGGCTCGCCGCCGCGGGCCGCCCGGGCGTCATCACGTACTCCCGCAAGGTCTTCATCCCCCTGACCCGCCTCTGCCGCGACAAGTGCCACTACTGCACCTTCGTCACGGTCCCCGGCAAGCTGCGCCGCGCGGGCCACGGTCTGTACCTCTCCCCGGACGAGGTCCTCGCGATCGCCCGCGAGGGCGCGGCGATGGGGTGCAAGGAGGCCCTGTTCACGCTCGGCGACCGGCCCGAGGACCGCTGGCCCGAGGCCCGCGAGTGGCTCGACGCGCACGGGTACGACGACACGCTCGCCTACGTCCGCGCGATGGCGATCCGGGTGCTGGAGGAGACGGGCCTGCTCCCGCACCTCAACCCCGGGGTGATGACCTGGTCCGACCTCCAGCGCCTCAAGCCCGTCGCCCCCTCCATGGGCATGATGCTGGAGACCACCGCCACCCGTCTGTGGTCCGAGCCGGGCGGCCCGCACCACGGTTCCCCGGACAAGGAACCGGCCGTGCGGCTGCGCGTCCTGGAGGACGCGGGCCGCTCCAACGTGCCGTTCACCACCGGGGTGCTGATCGGCATCGGCGAATCGTACGAGGAGCGCGCGGACGCGTTCTTCGAGCTGCGCCGGATCCAGCGGGCCTACCACGGCATCCAGGAGGTCATCGTCCAGAACTTCCGCGCCAAGCCGGACACCGCGATGCGCGCGATGCCCGACGCGGAGCTGGAGGAGCTGGCCGCCGCCATCGCCGTGGCCCGGCACATCCTGGGCCCGTCCGCGCGGATCCAGGCCCCGCCGAACCTGGTGGACGCCGAGTACGCACTGCTCATCGGCGCGGGCATCGACGACTGGGGCGGGGTCTCCCCGCTCACCCCCGACCACGTGAACCCCGAGCGCCCCTGGCCGCACATCGAGGAGCTGGCCGCGCGGACCGCCGCCGCCGGGTTCGAGCTGCGCGAACGCCTCACCATCTACCCGGAGTTCCTGACCCGCGGCGAGCCCTGGCTGGACCCCCGGCTGCTGCCGCACGTCCGCGCGCTGGCCGATGCGGAGACCGGGCTCGCGGACGAGCGGGCGAGCGTCGAGGGGCGGCCGTGGCAGGAGCCCGACGAGGGGTTCACGGGCACCGGGCGCACCGATCTGCACGCCACCATCGACACCGAGGGCCGCACCTCCGACCGGCGGGACGACTTCGACCACGTCTACGGCGACTGGGAGGCCCTGCGCGAGGCCGCGGCCCCCGGCATGGTCCCGGACCAGGGGCACGACGGGCACACCGGCCCCGAGCGCCTCGACGCCGAGGTCCGCGCGGCCCTCGCGCAGGCCGCCGACGACCCGACGAAGCTCACCGACGGCCAGGCCCTCGCCCTGCTGCACGCGGACGGCCCGGCCCTGGACGCGCTCTGCCGGATCGCCGACGACCTGCGCAGGTCCGTCGTCGGCGACGAGGTGACGTACATCGTCACGCGCAACATCAACTTCACCAACGTCTGTTACACCGGCTGCCGGTTCTGCGCCTTCGCGCAGCGCCGCACGGACGCCGACGCCTACACCCTCTCCCTCGACCAGGTCGCCGACCGCGCCGCCCAGGCCTGGGACGTGGGCGCGGTCGAGGTGTGCATGCAGGGCGGCATCCACCCGGACCTGCCCGGGACCGCGTACTTCGACATCGCGCGCGCGGTGAAGGAGCGGGTCCCCGGCATGCACGTGCACGCCTTCTCCCCCATGGAGGTCGTCAACGGCGCGAGCCGCACCGGGATGTCGGTCCGCGACTGGCTGACGGCGGCCAAGGAGGCCGGCCTGGACTCCATCCCGGGGACGGCGGCGGAGATCCTGGACGACGAGGTCCGCTGGGTGCTCACCAAGGGCAAGCTGCCCACCGCCGACTGGATCGACGTCATCACCACCGCGCACGAGCTGGGCATCCGCTCCTCGTCGACCATGATGTACGGGCACGTGGACCAGCCGCGGCACTGGCTCGGCCACTTCCGCACCCTGGCCCGGATCCAGCAGCAGACGGGCGGTTTCACGGAGTTCGTGACGCTGCCCTTCATCCACACCAACGCGCCCGTGTACCTCGCGGGCATCGCCCGGCCCGGCCCCACGGACCGCGACAACCGGGCGGTGATGGCGATGGCCCGGCTGCTGCTCCACCCGCACATCACCAACATCCAGACCAGCTGGGTCAAGCTCGGCGCGGAGGGCGCGGCCGAGATGCTGCGCTCGGGGGCGAACGACCTCGGCGGGACGCTGATGGAGGAGACCATCTCCCGGATGGCGGGCTCGGGTTACGGCTCGTACAAGTCGGTCCAGGACCTGATCGCGATCGCGGAGGCGGCGGGGCGCCCGGCCCGGGCCCGTACGACGCTGTACGGAGAGGTCCCGGAGGAGCGGCAGCGGGCGGCGCGCGCCTCGGACGGCCACCTGCCCGCGCTGCTGCCCGTACTGGAGTAGCCGGGCGGCGGCGCGGGAGCACGGGAGAGGGGCTCAGCCGACGAGCAGGTCCCGCTTGAGCTGCTTCAGCTCGCGCGCGTCGACGCCGAGGCCCTGGTCGAGGTAGCGGTCGAAGGAGCCGTACCGGGCCTGGACCTCGGCGTACCCGGCGTTCAGGTACTCGGGGCGGACGTCGAGCATCGGCTTGTAGACGGCGGCCTGCTGCGCCGGGAGGTGCGAGAGGACCGCGTCGTTGGCGGCCTTGCGGTAGTCGTTGCTGGCGAGGTAGTCGGCCATGACGGTCTCGGCGGGGACGCCGAGCGCGGTCAGCAGGGAGGCGTTGGCCCAGCCGGTGCGGTCCTTGCCCGCGGTGCAGTGGAAGAGGACGGCGCGCGAGCGGTCGTTCCCGGCGGCGCTCTCGATCCCCGCGAAGACCTGCGTGTAGGCCTTCTTGCCGCCCTCGCCGCTGACCATGCCTTTCTCAGCCTCGGTCATGGCCTTGACGGCCTCGTCGGGGGTCCTGGGCAGGGTCTGGAAGGAGCCGGAGCCCGCGAAGACGTCGGCGACGACGTAGGCCGCGCCCGCCGGGACCTTGTCGGGGCCCTTGGTGCGCTCGTCGGTCATGCGCAGGTCGAAGACGGTCCTGACGCGCAGCCGCTGGAGCTTGGCGAGGTCGGCCGCGGTGAGCTTGTCGAGGGCGTCCGAGCGGTAGATCTCGCCCATCTTGACCCACTGGCCGGTGGTGGTGCGGTAGCCGCCCGCGTCACGGAAGTTGGCCGTGCCGTCGAGCTTGATCAGCCGGTCGGCGAGGCGCAGGCCCTGGCCGCGGTCCGGGACGAGGTCGAACCACTGGCGGTCGGCGGCGGGCAGCCCCTTGACGACGGCCTCGCCGGTGGCGCCGCCCTTCGCGACGACCTTGCCGTTGGCCTTGATCTCGACGCGCTTGACGCCGTTGACGCCCTTGGCACCCTTCGTGTCCCACTTCACGGTGTACGAGCCGTCGGCGCCGGCGGTGACCGTGGCGGCGGTGAAGGGGATGGCGGAGTGGCTGTGGGCGCTGTGGGCACTGGCGGCCGGGGCGACGAGGGCGGAGAGGGAGAGTGCGCAGGCGATGGCGGTCGCGGCGAGGGTTGCCTTCTTCATGCCGTCGAATCTGTTGGCCCGGCAAGAACGCCACGTGAACGAGGTGTGGCCGGAAACAGCCCTTCCGAAGACAAGTGGCAAACCGTGCCACTCAGCTACTTGGGGGCCGACGAATCCCGGAGGGTTCCGGCCTTTCTCCGCACACATACGGCCCGCTCGACGGCCTCCCTCCGGATTCGAACGGGCGGGTCCACTACAGTGCGCGCCAGAGCCAGCGGGGGGATGCGTTCATGGACTTGACGGCGGCAAACGTGACGACGGGAAGCGTGACCACCGGCCTGTGGGGCCGGATCGAACAGCAGGACTTCCGCAGCCGGGTGCGCGGCACCCTGCTCGGTTCCGCCATCGGCGACGCCCTCGGCGCGCCCGTCGCCGGGCTCTCCCTCGACGGGATCCGCTCGGCCCACGGGCCGCAGGGCCTGACCGAACCGGCCCCCGCCCACGGCCGGCGCGGCGCCGTCACCGCGGCCACCCAGCTCACCCTGTTCACCGTCGATGGCCTGATACGGGCCCACGTGCGCCGGGACACCGGCGCCTGGCACCCGCCCACCGACGTCCACCGCGCCCACCTGCGCTGGGCCGCCACCCAGCACGACTGGGGCCCGGACGAGCGGCGCAAGGAGAACGGCTGGCTGGCCCAGGAGGAGTGGCTCTACGCCCGCCGCGGCCCCGGCCGGGCCTGTATGACCGGCTTCGGCGACGAGATCCTCGGCACCCTGGAACAGCCCAAGAACCCCACCGCCCGGGACGCCGACGCCACGGTCCGCTCCGCCCCCTTCGGCCTGCTCGTCGGCTGGGAGCCCGCCCTCGTCCTCCAACTCGCCGTCGAGTGCGCCACGCAGAGCCACGGCCACCCCACCGCGTACCTCTCCGCGGGCGCCTTCGCGGTCATCGTCCACGGCCTGACCCGCGGCGAAAGCCTCGACGCGGCCGTCCAGCGGGCCCTGGGCCTGCTCGGCTCCCGGGCCGGCGGGCAGCCCGTCACCGACGCCCTCCAGCGGGCCACGGCCGCCGTCACCCGGGGCGTCCCGTCCCCGGAGATCATCGAATCGCTCGCGCCGGGCGACGGCGAGGGCGGCCGCGACGCCGACGCCGCCCTCGCCATCGCCGTGTACTGCGCCCTGGTCGCCGAGGACGTACGCCACGGCCTGCGCCTCGCGGTCAACCACGGCGGCGACTCCTCCGCGACCGGCGCCCTCTGCGGAGCCCTGCTGGGCGCCCTGCACGGCGAAACCGCCCTCCCCGCGCCCTGGCTGGCCGACCTGGAGGGCCGCGCCACGCTGCTCGAACTCGCCGACGACTTCGCCCTGGAGATGACCCAGGGCCCCACCCTCCACGGCCCGGCCACCTCCTCCCCAGCCTGGCTGACCCGCTACCCGCGGGGCTAGGGGGTGTCCGGTGGATCAGGGCCGGGCCCGGCTCGCCTGCCTATCCGACCCCGATCCACCGGACACCCCCTATACAGACCCCTGCCCACCTCGCGCGTGAGCCCGTACCGTGACCCCACCCACGTCACGGAGGTGTCTGAACACATGCCGAGCACACCGAACCCGCGGATCTCCGCCACCATCTTCCTGACCGACCGGACCATCGCGCCCGTGCCGCTCGCCCGCGCGCTCGAAGAGCGGGGGTTCGCCGGGCTCTACCTGCCCGAGCACACCCACATCCCGGTCAGCCGCGACACCCCGGCCCCGATGGGCGGGGAGCTGCCCGAGGAGTACGGGCGGACCGTCGACCCGTTCGTGGCCCTCGGGCAGGCCTCCGCCGTCACCGAACGGCTGGGCCTGGGCACCGGGATCACCCTGGTCGCGCAGCACGACCCGATCGGGCTGGCCAAGCAGATCGCCACCCTCGACCACCTCTCCGGGGGCCGCTTCACCCTGGGGCTCGGCTACGGCTGGAACGTCGAGGAGGCCGCCGACCACGGGGTGCGGTGGCAGGAGCGGCGCGAGCTGGTGCGGGACCGGATGGCGCTGATGCGCGCGCTGTGGGCGCCCGAACCGACCGCGTACGTCGGCCAGTTCTCCGGCGTCAGCGCCAGCTCGGCCTTCCCCAAGCCGGTCCAGGCCCCCCGCGAACTGGCCCCCGGCGTCCCCCTGCACGGCCCCCGCACCCTCATCGGGGGCGCCGCCGGACCCAAGCTCTTCGCCGCGATCGCCGACCACGCCGACGGGTGGATGCCCATCGGGGGCGGCGGGCTGACCGAGTCGCTGCCCGCGCTGCGCGCCGTGTGGGAGGCGGCGGGGCGGGATCCGAAGTCGCTCCAGGTGGTTCCGTACGCCGTCCGGCCGACCCCCGGGAAGCTGGCCCACTACGCCGACCTCGGGCTCGACGAGGTCGTCCTGCAACTGCCCTCGGCGGGTGAGGCCGAGGTCCTGCGGACACTGGACGAGTTCGCCCCGTACCTCTGAGGGCGCGGGCCCGGGAGGCCCGAACGCCCCCCGCCCCCCGCCGTCTTGCTCCGCCTGCCTAGACTGCCCGTCTGAAATCAGCCACACGGCCGGGACGCGTCAGGGCCCGGCGGACGCGACGGACGGGGGCGGGCCGGGATGCAGAACTCCGATCTCGACGTATCTCAGGACGACCTCGGCAGGCTCGCCGACGACCTCGACGCGATGCAGGCGTACCTGGACGAGCAGACGCGCCGCATGGACCGGGTCGTCGACGCCGTCGCGGCGGGCTGGCAGGGCCCCACGGCCACCGCCTACCGCAGCCTCCACCAGGGCGTGGCCGAGGATGCCGTCCGCATCCGGCAGGTCCTCGTCCTGCTCGAAGCGGCCACCCGGGCCAGCCGGGACGGCTTCACCGAGCAGGAGATGGAGACCCTGTCCCGGCTGAAGAAGATGCAGGACGGCGAGGACGTCCCCGCGGCGGCCCGCGCCCTCCAGGCACCCGACCCGGCCCCGCCCGCGGCGCCGGCGCGCCCGCACAGCCGCATCTTGGACATGTGAACGACCACGGGGGAGCAGCCACACCATGCCGGACGACGACCGCATAACCGTCGACTTCGCCACGCTGCGCAGGCTGTCGGGCGAGCTCGAAAGCATCCTCAAGACGCTCAACGAGAAGCTGGACGGCCTCTACGAGCGCGCCACCAAGGTGGTGCTGAGCTGGGACGGCGAGGCGCGCGACGCCTTCGTCGACGAGCTCGACAAGTGGGACCGCTCCGCACAGGACCTCGTCGCGGCCCAGGCCTGGCTGCACGAGGTGGTCGTCAAGGGCCACCTCAACTACGACGCGGCCAACCGGTCCGTGCTCCGCGGCTGGGGCGGTGGCGCCTGATGGCCGGACCCACGGGCCCCGCGCAGCCGCCCGGCGGCGCGGGCACCATCGACGTCAAGCCCAGTGACCTGTGGCGGGTGTCGGGCCACATCGCGCAGCAGCAGGGCATGATGCACACGGGCGCCAAGAATCTCGTGACGGGCCTGGAGAAATACCCGGACGCGGGCGGCGCGGGCACGGAGGCGGCCCGTTTCTCCCAGGCCTACATGAAGACCGGCAACCGCTGGCTGGAGGTCTGGGGCAAGGGCGTCCTGAGCATCGGCGGCGCCGCCGTCGGCTTCACCGAGACCGCCAACGCCTACTCCCAGGCCGACGCCGCCGCCCACCCCAAGCCGGGCCAGGCCGCCGAGACCCGCCCGGTGCCCGCCGTCACGGACAAGACCCCGGACTACGGGAAGATCCCCGACCTCAAGTGGGGCGACGACGACGGCGGCGACGACTTCATCCGCAGCGTGCTGGAGATGATCCCCGAGGCCGTACGGAGCATCCTCCAGCCGGTGCTGAAGAAGGCCCTGCGCATCGGCCGCCTCGCCGACGTCTTCCCCGAACCGCAGCAGCACTACCTCAACTCGCTGTCCCAGACCTGGTCGAACACCACGATGTGCCTGGGCCAGGTCTCCGGCGCGCTGACGGCCGAGGTCTCCACCATCACCAATCCGCAGCAGGCGGACTGGGAGAACGCGATGAAGACGTTCTGCAGCGCGGTGTGGGGCACCTCCGCCTGGGGCAAGACCCAGCAGGGCTACCAGTGGGCGCACAGCTCCGGGCACGGCCCGAGCGCCACGCCCACCGGCAGCCAGCCCGTGATGACCGTCCTCTTCGACACCGCGATGGAGATCAGCAACATCCTGCGCGAGTACGCGGAGGCCGCGGTCAAGCTGAACCACGAGATCTGGGAAGAGTTCGTCAAGGCCGCGAAGAAGGCGGCCAAGGAGGTCCTGGAGGACGTGGACCTCAAGGACGGCTTCAGCATGAAGGACGTCAAGGGCCTGGCCAAGGGCCTCGGCAAGGCGGGCAAGATGCTGCTCGACTTCGACGTCCAGCTCGTCCTCAAGCTGGACACGGCCGCCATCAACCGGATCGTCGACACCTACACGACCACCCTGAACGGCCTCACCACCCGCGTGGACAACAAGCTCCCCGCCCTGGACGAGGCCTACCTCAGCGCGCCCAAGTTCGAAGCGGGCGTCGCCCGCGCGCACGGCTTCGGCGCCCGCGCGCTCAACGAGTTCAAGCACGAGCAGAAGTGGACGGTCCAGGGCCCCGACGGCACGCAGGTCTTCGACCTCGCGAGCAACGAGTACCTGGGCGGCGGCCACACCCTCGACAAGCACGTCGGCAAGACCGACGAACAGCTCGCCCAGCGCCTGCGCGACCAGGCCGACCCGCCGACGCCCTCCTGGCCGTACAACAAGCCGAAGATCGGCGGCTCCTCGTCCTTCACGGACTACGCGCACGCCCAGTCGCTGACGGAGTACAACCTCAACAACCGCCGCTCCGACATCTCCGCCTGGCTCACCGGACCGCCGCCGCCCAGCGACGGTTCCACGAAGGACTTCACCAGCGCCGCGCCGAACGGCGAGAACAGCGGGCGCTACGTCTCCAAGCAGCCCGACCCCGCCCATCCCGGCAGCGGCTACAAGGACAACGGCCTGAACGCCAAGGCGGTCGACGTGAAGAACGTCAAAACGGTGCTCCGCTACGACTCCCGGCTCGATCCGCCGTACATCATCTACACATCGATGCCCGCACCGTGACGGCCCCGGACCACCCGATCTCCTTGGACAGCACCCCATGAACGCACCCGTACCCGTACCCGGAGCAGCGGCGGACTCGGAATCCCACACGTGGGAGACGGCCCTCCTACGCCTCCTCGACGACCCGTACGTCTTCGCCTCCACCGGCCCCCGGCAGCACCCCGGTGCGGACTGGGCCGAGGACGTCCTCGCCGTGCTGCGCCGCGAGAACGCCGACCCGCGGGGCTGGGCCGGCCTCGACTGGGACCGCGACGGCGAGGAACGCGCCGCCGTCGGCCCGTCCTTCCCCTTCCGCGCCGACCTCACCGCAGCCGGGCTGCGCGCGGGCCTGTACCCCGTCGACCGCGCGTCCGCCACCGACCTGCTCGCCTCGTTCACTCAGGAGTGGACCTTCGAGGTGACCCCGCTGTACGCCCGTACGCCCGCGGAGCTGGAAGCCGTACGGGAGGACGCCCGCACCCTGCTGCGCCGCTACGAGGGCGCGGAGGCCGGAGACACGGGCACGACGTACTGGACGACGTCCCCCCTGGCCCGCACGACCACCACCCCCGACTTCCTCCAGGCGCGCCTGGCGGGCGGCGGAACCCGCTGCACCGACTACGTCGAGGAACTGGGCCTGATCGTGCTCACGCCGTCCGAAGCGGCCGTCTTCTGGTCATTCAACGCACTCTGACAACGCAAGGTGATCCCCCTCCCCACCCCTCCAGGAGACAATGAGGCCATGCTCACCAGATCCGCCAGCTACCCCGACAGGGAAACCGCCCAGTGGGCCACCCAGCAGGTCGTGACCGCCAACGAGCAGGTCATCCACCGCTGGCTGGCGCAGGGCACCCGGCGGCGGCTCGTCATCGAGGCCGCCTGGCCCTCCCGCGAGGCGCCCGTCGGGCGGGTGCTGCTCGAAGCGATGCTGCTCGCCGGGCGTGACCCGGTCGACGTCCGCGCGGCCCGTGTCGTACTGCGGCGCGAACCGGCCGGCCCGCACGGGTTCGTCGTACAGACCACCGTCCCGATCTACCTGTAGAGGCCGTCCCCGTGTCCATGAAGCCCCTCGAACACGACCGGCGCTACGGCGAGCTGGACCAGGTGATGCGCGCCTACCTCGGCCAGGCCGCCGACGACACCCCCGAGCGGCGCAGCACGGCCCTGGACGCCTACCTCCGCCACACCTGGCACACCCGCCCCTGGGCCATCGCCGAGGCGGAACGCCAGCTGCGCGAGTACAGCCGTACGCCCCCGGGCCGGCTGCGCCTGAGCCTCGGCGAGTTCTACGCGGTCCCCGACACCGGCATGCCGGAGTCCGCCATCGGCGCGTGGCTGCTCGTCCTCGCCGACCACCTCAAGGCGAGCGTCGAGAACGGCGAGGTGCCCCCGCCCGCCCTGCCGCAGACCCACTGGGAGTGGCACGCCCGCTTCCCAGAGACGGGTCAACTCCTCGGCGGCTGGTTCTCACAGGACATCGTGGACGAGTTCGACGACCACGACGCGGCGATCGCGGACTACGCCGCGACCACCCACCCCCACGTCATCGCCCGCCTGGTGGGCGAACTGAACGAACTGGCCGCCCTCCCCCTGGAGGACACGGACTACGCCGTGGCCGTAGCCGAACTGGGCATGGAGGTAGGCGTCCCCGAACCCTTCTCCTACGGCATGTGGCTCAGCCTGGTAGCAGCCGACCTCACGGCGTGAGCGGGGGCTTTCCTGACCGGGCGGCCGTCACGGCGGGCCGGTGGTGGTAGGCGGGTTTCACGCACCGGGGTCGGGGAGGTTCCGGGGGCTGCCCGCCAGTTCAACTGTCTCTTCGTGCCGGGTCACCCTGTCAAGGGCGCTCCCTGCGGTCGCGTCGCTACGCGATGGCCTTCGGCCACCCTTGACAGCGCGCCCCGACACGAAAAGCCAAGAACTGTCGGGCGGCCCCCGGGGGAAGGCATGGGGACAGGGGCCCACTTCCCAGGGGTGGGATCGGGCCAGCCATGGCCCGGGTGCGGCCAAGCCGCGCCCTTCGGGCGGACAGACGACAAGCGCGCGAGCAAATCGCTACGCGCTCCTCTGCGAGCGGCGTCCGCGGCCCGTTTGGGGCTGGTGGCGGTGCGGGAAGGCCGAAAGCTCGGCCAGACGAGCATGGAGTCGGGTCAAGCCACCCCCGACACTCAACACCCCTCCAAAATGCCCATTTTGTAGCGCTTTGGACCCCCCACTTTGGGGCGGACGGCCGACTCACCCGTCTCCACCTCGGCCTGACCGAAGTCCGAGCCACAATCAGCCCGCAGACGCCGCTGTGACCGGGACTGTGTAGCGATCTGCCCGCGTGCTTGTCGTCTGTTGCTTGTCCGCCCGGAGGGCGCGGCTGGGCCGCACCCAGACCCCGGGCCGGTGATCAAGATGTGGCCGATGGGACCAGGTCCCCCATGCCTTCCCCCGGGGGCCGCCCGACAGTTCTTGGCTTTTCGTGACGGGGTGGTCTGTCAAGGGTGGCCGCAGGCCATCGCGAAGCGACGCGACGAAGGAGCGCCCTTGACAGGCCGCACCGGCACGAAGAGACAGTTGAACTGACGGGCAGCCCCCGGAACCCCACCGACCCCGGACGCACAACGCGATGGCTCACGCGGCGCAGCCGCGCCCCGGCAGGGCCAAGGCGACGTACGGGATCGTGGCGCCGTCCAGGAGATACGTCTCGACCTCCTCGAAGCCCAGCGCGCGGGCGAAGGCCAGGCCCTCCGTGTTGCTCGCCAGGACGACCGTCTCGATGCCCGCGCCGCCCAGGGTGGCCGCCACGTCGAGGCAGCGGGCGTAGAGGAGGCGGCCGAGGCCCTGGCGGCGGTGGGGCGGGAGGATGCGCGCGATCACCGTAACGTTCGGGGTCTCGTCGTCGGGGGGACGTACCGTCGAGCAGCCGACGGCGACGTCGTCGACGTACGCCACCTCCAGCCGGTACCGCCGCCTGCGTTCCCGCAGTACGTCGAGGGAGAGCGGGTCGGTGGGGATGATCGTGTTGTGGACGTGCTGCCAGTCCGCGAGGGTCGCGTCGTCCTGCGGGCTGATGAAGCGAAGGTTCGGCATGGGGTTCAGGGGTATCGCCTGCCGAGTTCCCTACGCAAGCGACTTGCGCGCGGCCTTCGCCGCCGCCTTGACCGCCTTGCGCTCCTTGCGTTCGGCGCCGATGCCGCCGAAGAGGGCCAGGCCGGTGACCCTGACGCGCGGGGAGCCGGGGGTGCCGGGGCCGCTGGCGCGGTCGCCGAAGCCGCCGAGGATGCCGATGCCCTTGACCTGGCACTCCAGGTCCGGGGGCACGACCACGGACATGCCGCCGAAGAGGGCGAAGCAGCGGATGTCCACCTCGGCCTCCTCGAAGTGCGCTTCGCGCAGGTCGATGACCCCGCCGCCCCAGAGGGTGAAGGCGGTGAAGGTCCGTCCCACCGTCCAGTGGCCGCGCCGGGCGAAGCCGCCCCAGACGGCGAAGGCGCCGGACGAGGTCGCCTGGCCGCCCATCCGCTCGGGCCAGCCGCTCGCCACCCGGGCGGGCGCGGCGGCGGAACGGGCCTCCGCGGGGAGGTCGCTGATCAGGGTGGCCAGTTCGCCGCGGGTACGGGCCTTCAGCGCGGAACCGAGGCGTTCGTCGAACTCCTCCATGTCGAGGCGGCCTTCCGCGACGGCCTGCCGGAGGGTCTCGGTCACCTCTTCGCGTTCGGCATCGGAGGCGCGCATCTCGGGAAGGTTGTTCGTCATGTACACAGCCTAAGGAGAGAGGGTGCCAACAAGCCACCTGGCCACCCCGGCCAGTCCGCTCAGCCCGCTCAGTCCGCGTACAAGGCCTCTATCTCCCGCGCGTAGCGTTCGCTCACCGCCTTCCGGCGGAGTTTCAGCGTCGGGGTCAGGGCGCCCGACTCCACCGTGAACTCCCGGTCCAGGATGTGGAAGGCGCGGATGCGGGCCGGGCGGGAGACCGACGCGTTGGCTTCGGTCACCGCGGCCTCGACCAGGGCGCGGACCGCCGGGTGCGTGGACGGCGTACCGGCGAGGTCGAGGCCCTCGCGGGCGGCCCAGGCGGTGATCTCCTCGGCGTCCAGCGCGATCAGGGCGACCGGGTGGGGGCGGTGGTCGCCGATCATCACCGCGCGGGAGACGAAGCGGGAGCGCTGGATCGCGAACTCCACTTCCGTCGGCGTGATGTTCTTGCCCGATGAGGTGATGATCAGTTCCTTCTTGCGGCCCGTGATGCTCAGGAATCCGTCCTCGTCCAGGGCCCCCAGGTCGCCCGTGTGCAGCCAGCCCCCGGGGTCGACGGTCTCCTTCGTGGCGTCCGGGTTGGCGTGGTAGCCCGGGAAGACCATCGGGCCCCGGGCCAGTACCTCGCCGTCGTCCGCGATCCGCACCTCGCAGCCCGCGATGGGCCGCCCGACCGTGCCGTAGCGGACCGCCGCCGGGTGGTTGAGGCTGATGACCCCGCCCGACTCGGTCATCCCGTACCCCTCGAAGACCGCGATCCCGCAGGCCCGCAGGAAGTCCAGGGTCGCGGGCGCGATGGGCGCGCCGCCCGTGAGCGCCCACCGCAGCCGCCCGCCGAAGGCGCCCCGGACCAGGGAGTAGAGGGATTTCTCGGCCGCCTCGTACGCGTCCCGGGACTCCTCCGGCAGTTCGCCGTCCGCCGCCAGGACGCCCAGGCGCACCGCTTCCTCGAAGCGCGCGCGGCCGCCCTCCTGCGCTTCGGCGAGGGAGAGGACCACGGAGTGCAGTTTCTCGAACAGGCGTGGCACGGAAGGGAGATGAGTCGGGCGGGCCTCGGCGAGTTCGGCGATGACGTTCTCGATCCGGCCGCCGAAGTACGCCAGTTCCCCGCCCTCCAGCAGGGTGGTGAACTGGATCAGCTGGGCCAGCAGGTGTGCGAGCGGCAGGTAGAGGTACGTCGAGTCGCCCGGGCCGCCCTTGATCAGCGGGAGGGTGGCGTCCTGGATGGCGCCGAGGTTGCCGTGGGTGAGGCGGCATCCCTTGGGGAGGCCGGTGGTGCCGGAGGTGTAGACGATCGACGCGTCGTCGTCCGGCCCCACGGCCGCCGCCCGGGCGTCGAGTTCGCCCTCCGTCGAGCCGGCCGCCGCGCCCGCGAAGGAGGAGAGGAGGGGCGTGGGTCCCTGCTGGTCACTCCCCTTCCCCTCCAATTCCCCCGGGTCCATCAGCACCACCTCACGGAGCCCGGGCAGCCCCGGCAGCCCCGCCCGCAGGGCCGTCACCCGCGCCGCCTGCGTCTCGTCATCGCAGACGACGACCACCGACGCCGAGTCGGAGAGCACCCAGGCCAGTTCCTCTGCGCCCGCCGTCGGGTACACCGGCACCATGACGGCGCCCGCCGCCAGTACCCCGAAGTGGGTGTACGTCCACTCCGGCCGGGTTTCGGCGAGTACGGCGACCCGCTCGCCCGGCGCGACCCCGAGGGCCAGCAGCGCCCGGCCCACCTCGCCGACGCGGGCGTCCAGTTCGGCGTACGTCCGGGTCTGCCAGGCGCCCCCGCGCCGGAAGCGCAGGGCGGTCTCGGGCCCGTACCGACGGGCGGTCCAGCGGGTGAACACCGCCAGCGTGTCCGGTCGTACAGCGTCCATCGGGATCGCCTCCAGGGCGGTACGTCGTCGGATACGTCATCGGTACGTCGTCGGGCACGCGGCCGCGTACGGCTGCATACGGCCGCGTACGGCCGCGTACGGATGACGCTAGGCAGGCCCTCGCCCCCGGCGGCATGACCGGAAGCGTCACCCCGGCTGACCGCAGCGCTCATTGCCGCTACCGTCAGGGCCATGGGGAGGCGGACGGTCACCGTGCACCACGTGCGCGCCGTGCTCGCCGGCGCGCGCGGCGCGGGCGTCGACATCGTGCCGCTGCTGCAGGAGGCGCAGATTCCGCCGCTGCTGCTGGGGGACGACCGGGCGCGCGTCACGCCCGCGCAGTTCGCCCGGCTGTTCCGCGCCCTGTACCGGATCACGCAGGACGAGTTCCTCGGCCTCGCGACGGCCCCCAGCCGCCCCGGCACCTTCGCCATGATGTGTCACGCCGCGCTGGGCTGCCGGGACCTCGGGGCGGCGATCGAGCGCGGCGCGGCCTTCTACCGGCTCTTCCCCGGCGGTCCGGAGCTGGACCTCGAAGTGAGCGGCGGCCAGGCGCGGTTCAGCGTCCACAACGACTTCGGCCGGGACGAGGAGCGGTTCCTCACCGAGTGCCTGCTCGCGATCTTCCACCGGCTGTGCAGCTGGCTGATCGGGCGGCGCATCCCGCTCGCCGACGCGGCGTTCGTCTATCCCCCGCCGCCGCACGAGGACGAGTACGGCCTGCTCTTCGACTGTCCGGTCCGCTTCGGGCAGCCGCGCACCGGGGCCGTCTTCGACGCGCACTGGCTGGCCGCGCCGCTCGTACGGGACGAGGCCGCGCTCGACGCGATGCTGCGGCGGGCCCCCTTCGACCTGCTGTCGCGCCCGGAGTACGGGACCACGGTCGCCGAGCAGGTGCGCCGGACGCTGAGCCACGAGCTGCGGGTGTCGCCGCGGCTGCCGGAACTGGGGGAGGTCGCGGGGCGGCTCGCGGTGTCCCCGGCGACGCTGCGGCGCCGGCTGCGGGCAGACGGGACCTCGTTCCAGCAGCTCAAGGACCATGTGCGGCGGGACGCGGCGATCGCGGGGCTGGCGGAGAGCGGGGAGCCGATCGCGGAGCTGGCGGCGCGGCTGGGGTTCTCCGAGGACACCGCCTTCCACCGGGCGTTCCGCCGCTGGACGGGCACCACCCCGGGCGCCTACCGCGCACACCCCGGCCCGGTGGACCGGGCGTAGGCGCTCTCTTTCGGGTGACACCCCCGGCGCGCCCGGCGCCGCGGGCGCCGGGATCGTGGGTGCGGGTCGGCAAAGCTGAGCAGCCCGGACAGCGACCTTCCTGCCGGTCGGTCACCACGGTCTCCTCACCGCCCCCACACGGACCCCTTGGGAGAGCCCCCCATGCGCATCCGAAGCACCGCGATCCGAAGCACCGCACTCGCCGCCGTATCCGCCCTGTCCCTGGCCCTGGCGGGCGGGATCCCCGCCACCACCGCCCATGCCTCGGCCGACGCGGCGCGGGCCGCCGACCGGCCCGGCGACGTGGTCGCCAGCGCCCCCTCGTCGTTCCGCCCGGCGCCGGGCCAGTCCACCAACACCAAGGCCTGGAAGATCCATTACCGCTCGACCACCGCCGACGGCGCCCCCAACGTGGTCTCCGGCACCGTGATCGTCCCGCAGGACGGCCGCGCCGGCCCCCGCCCCCTGGTCAGCTACGCCGTCGGCACGGTCGGCCTCGACGACTCCTGCGCGCCCAGCGACCACTTCCCCAACGGCACCTCCTCGGAGGGCAGTCTCATCCAGCGGCTCACCCAGCGCGGCTGGGCGGTGGTCGTCACCGACTACGAGGGCCTCGGCACCCCGGGCCCGCACACCTACGCCGTCGGCCCGTCGGAGGGGCACGCCGTCCTCGACGCGGCGCGCGCCGCCCAGCGGCTGCCGGAGGCCGGGCTGCCGGCCTCCGGC
Organism: Streptomyces sp. NBC_00536; assembly: GCF_036346295.1. Classification (NCBI taxonomy): domain Bacteria; kingdom Bacillati; phylum Actinomycetota; class Actinomycetes; order Kitasatosporales; family Streptomycetaceae; genus Streptomyces; species Streptomyces sp. NBC_00536. Next base: position 3,656,183 of record NZ_CP107819.1, read on the forward strand.
CCGGTCGGCATCATGGGGTACTCGCAGGGCGGCCAGGCCTCCAGCTGGGCGGCCGAGCTGCAGGGCTCGTACGCCCCCGAACTCCAGGTCAAGGGGGCGGCGGCCGGCGGGGTCCCGGCGGACCTGCTCAAGGTCATGGACTTCAACAACGGCTCCGCCGGCTCCGGCCTCATCTTCATGGCCGCCGCGGGCCAGGACGCGGCCTTCCCGGAACTGAACCTGGACTCCTATCTCAACCCGGCGGGCAAGACCTTCGTCGCCGGTCTCAGGACCCACTGCGCCGCGATCGACACGATCGGCGGCTCCTTCAAGCGGATCTCCGACATGACCACGAGGGACCCGCTGGCCCAGCCCGACTGGCAGACCCGGATGAACCAGTCCAAGCTCGGCCGGACCGCACCGGCCACGCCGGTGTACCAGTACCACGCGGTCAGCGACGAGTTCATCCCGTACGCCGTCGCCCAGCAGCTGCGCGCCGACTGGTGTGCGAAGGGCGCGAACGTCCACTGGCACGCGATCCCGGGCCGCGGCCACATCACCGGGGGGATCAGCGGGGCGGCCGCGGCGGGCAACTGGCTGGCCGACCGCTTCGCCGGGCGCCCGGCGGACAGCAACTGCTGAGCGTTCCGCGGTGGTTCAAGGCCCCGCCGGCCAGGGGACCTCAAGAGTCACCGGCGGGGCACGACATCGTCCCGCTCGCCAGCTCCCCCTCGACGAGGAAGGCGTTGACCCGCTCGCGCACGCACACCGAGTGGAAGTAGGCGGCGTGCCCGTCGCCCTTGTAGTCCAGCACCACCGCCGAGCCGAGCCGCGCCGCGGTCTCCTCGGTCCAGCGGTACGGGGTCGCCGGGTCCCCGCGCGTGCCGACCAGCAACATGCGCGGGGCGCCCGGCCGGTCGATGGCGCGCAGGAAGCCGCTGCCCGCGGGGCGTCCGTAGCAGGACAGGACCGTCATCAGCTGGTGCGGCCCGAAGACCGGTGAGGCGGCGCGGAATTCGGCCGCCCGGGCGTCGATCTCCTTCTCGATCGCGGCCGGACTGGCCTTCGCGTCACCCCGGTCGGGGTCGTCGGCGCAGTTCACCGCGATCAGCGCGGCCTCCATGTTGTCGGCGGGCACCGGGTGCGCCGCGGGCGCGGGGTTCGCCTCCGGGGGCGGCGGGCCGGTCGGTCCGCCCAGTTGCAGCAGCCCGGTGGGGTCGCCGTCCCGCTCGGCGGCCGCCAGGCCCTCGGCGAGCGAAGGCCAGGAATCCTGCGAGTAGAGCGCGCCGGCGATGGCCCGGGTGGCGTCCTGCCCGGTGAAGGGCGAGCCGTCCTCGCCGATCAGCGGCTGTGTGTCGAGGCGGGTGACGAGGGCGTTCACCTTCTCCTTGGCGGTGCGGGTGTTGGTTCCGTAGACACAGCCCTGCCGGCGGGTGCACCAGCGCAGGAAGTTCTCCAGTGCCTGCTGCTGCCCCTGGGCCGATACAAGTGCCTGCTCCACCAGCGGTTCGGTCAGCGTGTCGACCCCGTCGAGGACCATCCGGCCGACGCGGCGCGGGAACTGCGCGGCGTACACCGCGCCGAGCCGGGTGCCGTAGGAGAAGCCGAGGTAGTTGAGCTTGTCGTCGCCGAGCGCCTGGCGCATCACGTCCAGGTCGCGCGCCACGTGGACCGTCCCGATGTACGGGAGCACGGGGCCGGAGTGCTCCGCGCAGCGCTCGGCCACCGCGCGCAGGGCCGCGAGCTGCGCGGCGGGGTCGTCGCCGGTCCCGGGATCCTCGCCGGTCGCGGAGTCGTCGCCGGGGGCCGCGTCGAGGACGCCGCCGCAGCTGACCGGTGCGCTGTGGCCGACCCCGCGCGGGTCGAAGGCGACCAGGTCGTAGGACTCGCCGAGGTCGGCGAAGGCCTTGGGGTCGGCGGCGAGCGCCTCGACGCCCGGGCCGCCGGGCCCGCCGAAGTTCAGGAGGAGCGAGCCGAGCCGTTTGCGGCCGTTGGCGGGGATCTTGGCCATGGCTATCGAGAGCGTGCCCTTGGCGGGGTCGGCGTGGTCGAGGGGCACGGTGAGGGTGCCGCAGCGCAGGGCGGCGGGCGCGCCGGGCTGGTCCGGGCAGTCCCCCCAGCGGATGTGCTGGCCGTAGAAGCGGGCGAGGGCGGCGGGGTCGGGGCTCGGACTCGTGCGGGGGCCGGGCCCGGCCCCCAGCGAGGCCAGCGCCAGCACGGCGAGGCTTACGACAGCGGTACGGCGGGAACGGGACCGGTGCACGGCGCCCTCCTCGGCGGCTGCCCCCGGACCACCATAAGCGGGCCGCTCCGGTCCCGCCTGCGCAGGCGGAACGGCTGGTCACGGGCCTGCGCACGCCCCGGGGCGCTACTTCCGGTACAGCTCCTCGATCTCCCGGGCGTGGTCGCGGGCCACCGCCGCCCGCTTGATCTTCATCGAGGGGGTGAGGTGGCCGCGTTCCTCCGTGAAGTCGGCGGGCAGCACCGCGAAGCGGCGGATCGATTCGGCGCGCGAGACCAGCTTGTTCGCCTCGTCCACGGCCTTCTGCAGCTCCGCGCGCAGCTCCTCGTCGCGCACCAGCTCGGCGAGCGGCATCCGCTGCTTCTTGTGCATCAGCCGCCAGTGCGCCAGCCCCTCCGCCTCCAGGGTGATCAGCGCGGTGACGTACGGGCGGTTGTCGCCCACCACCATGCACTGGCCGACGAGCGGGTGGGCGCGGAGCCAGTCCTCCAGGGGCGCGGGCGCGACGTTCTTGCCGCCCGAGGTGATGATGATGTCCTTCTTGCGGCCGGTGATCGTCAGGTACCCGTCGGCGTCGAGTTCGCCGATGTCCCCGGTGGGGAACCAGCTGCCCTGGGGCAGGCCCGCGCCGCTGTTCCAGTACCCGGCGAAGACGTGGCGGCCGTGCAGCAGCACCTCGCCGTCGTCCGCGATCCGCACGGCGGTGCCGGGCAGCGGCCAGCCGACGGTGCCGAGGCGGGGCCGGAGCGGGGGCGTGACCGTACTGGCCCCGGTCGTCTCCGTGAGCCCGTACCCCTCGAACACCTCGATGCCCGCGCCCGTGTAGAAGGCGGCGAGGCGGCGGCCGAGCGGGGAGCCGCCGCTCAGGACGTAGCGCACCCGGCCGCCGAGCGCGGCCCGGATCCGCCGGTAGACCAGCGGGTCGTAGAGCGCCCGGGCGGCGCGCAGCCCGAGCCCCGGGGACGCGCCCTCGGCCAGTTCGCCGTAGCTGCGGGCGATGCGCGCGGCCCGGTCGAAGGAGGCGGCGCGGCCGAGTTTCTCGGCGGTGGCGCGGGCGGTGTTGTAGACCTTCTCCAGCACGTAGGGGATGGCGAGGAGGAAGGTCGGGCGGAATCCGGCGAGGTCGGCGAGCAGGTCGTCGGTCTGGATGCTCGGGGCGTGGCCGAGCTTGACGCGGGCGCGCAGGCAGCCGATGGCGACGGTGCGGCCGAAGACGTGGGAGAGCGGGAGGAAGAGGAGCGTCGAGGCGGGGTCCTTGCTGACGGACCGGAAGACGGGGTGCAGCAGGGCGACCGAATTGTCGGCTTCGGCAAGGAAGTTGCCGTGGGTCAGGACGCAGCCCTTGGGGCGGCCGGTGGTGCCGGAGGTGTAGATGAGGGTGGCGGCCGAGTCGGGCGCGCAGCGTGCGCGGCGCTCGTGCACGAGCGCGTCCGGGATCCGCTCACCGGCCTTGACCAGCCGGGCGAGGGCGCCGGTGTCGAATTCCCACAGGTGCGCGAGGCCGGGCAGGGCGACCCGTTCGCCGCTGATCACGCGGGCCTGCACGGTGTCCTCGACGGCGCAGGCGACGGCGCCGGAGTCCTCGATGATCCAGCGGGCCTGGTGGGCGGAGGAGGTGGGGTAGATGGGGACGGTGACCAGCCCGGCCGCCCAGCCCGCGAAGTCGAGCAGGGTCCACTCGTAGGTGGTGCGGGCCATGATGGCGAGCCGGTCGCCGGCCCGCAGGCCCTCGGCGATCAGGCCCTTCGCGACGGCGAGCACCTCGGCGGCGAAGGCGGCGGCGCTCACGTCGTGCCAGACGCCGTCACGGTCCTTGCGGGCGAGCACGGGCTCGCCGGGGGCCTGGAGGGCGTTGTCGAAGGGGATGTCCCCGAGGGTCCCGTGGGCGGAGGCGCCGACGAGCGCGGGCACCGAAACCTCCCGGACCACCCCGTCGATCACGGTCTTGACGGGTTCCACCAGCCGCGGGGGCTCTTGCTGCTCGTGCTGCTCGGTTTCCACGGTGCACGCTCCTCAGCCCGGCACGGATGTTACCGCCGGTAATCTACGCACCGGTAACCACGCCCGACCAGCCCCCGGACCCCTTTTTCACGCAGGCTCCACGCGGCCCCCACCCGGCAGACCGAGCATCATCACGTCACGCAGGTCCGTTCCCTCGCCCCATGGCCACGCCTCGGCGATCTTGCGGTAGCCCCACGCCCGGTAGGCGGCCGTCGCGGCCTTGTTCGCCGGCTGGACGTTCAACAGCACCCGCTCGGCCCCGATGCCGTCGAGCAGCGTCTCGTGCAGCCGCCGCGCGACCCCCTGCCCCCGCCACGGTCCGCGCACGGCGAGCTCGAAGAGCCCGAAGGTGCGGCGCCCGTCCTCGCGCCGCATCTCGTCGGACACGGGCTCGGTCAGCTCGTCCCACCACACGGCGTCGGGCTGAAGCGGATGGCCGTATGCCATGCCGATCGGCTCGCCCTCCGCGCTACGGGCCAAGGCGGCCCGGAAGCCGGGAATCCGAGCCTGCACATGGAAGCGCCGGAAGGCCGCGTCGACATCGTCAGCGGTCTCGTTGTACGGAGGCTCCGCGAACACTTCGGCGTAGATCACCTTGAACGCGTCCTCGGCCCGCACCGCGGCCGATCCGTCCAACCACCCTGTCTCGATGACCCCTTGCCGCGTCACGTGCTCCCCCTCGGCCTGATGAAAACGGTTGCCCGAGCGTTGCAGGAGGCCGAGGAAATCGGCAAGGCCATTCGCCTAGATGAGTCATTCCGAAGTGATCAGTGGTCGTAGTCGATCAGGGACCGTGTGAATGGCTGTCCGGTCTTGTGGTTGGCTGCGACAACCTGGCCGTCTGCGCGTCCCGGTCCCGGCCCGATATTGCCCGAACCCCGTGCCGTGTTCATGCCATCGATGTCATAATCGGACGTTGTGTGGACAACGCTTGCGCCGCTTATCGGCGTCCTGCTCGGCGGGCTCATGTCGATGCTGGCCCAACGCTCGGCAGGACGCGCCTTGGAACGCGGCGAGGCGCGCCGCAGTGTCCGTGAACTTGCCGAGGCGCGCCGCAACGAGCGTCTCACGCACCTCATCGCATTTCTGTCTGCGGTGCAGGAAGCAGAACGAGTCGCGGTGGATCGGTATCACCACAACCTGGCTGACGAGCAGTGGCAGGCCCGGGCAAGGCAGGTCCTTGACAGGGTGTGGGTGACGCAGAAGACGATCCACGTACTGTGCGCGTCCGAGGTCAGCGAAGCGGCACGCAGCCTCGCGTGGGCAGTACAGGAGGTGATCAGGAAGGGCCCCGAAGACCCGGGAGAGCCACAGGATGAGAAGGTCTGGGCGCACATCCATCCGAGCCGACAGGCATTCCTTGATCTCGTGCGCGACCAGCTAGGTTGAAGCCCCGGGGAGGGATTCGGCAGCTGCCGTGAGCGGCCCGGGACAAGCAGCACCAGCTCCGGCCTCCATTGTGCGGCGAGCGTCATCTACTTCGCCGGCTTCTCGAGGGACGCAAAGCCCGCCTTGGCGCAGTCAGCATGCATGTCCACGGGCCAGCAGCACGCCATCGAATGGCCCCTTGGCCCATCGGCAAGCTGAGCGCGATCACTTCGGAATGACTCGCCTAGGCGGCCGCCGACGCGGCCGATGCCCCGGGAGGACAGTCCCGGCAGCGGCCCGGGTGCGGGGCGCGGAAGGCCCGTTCGCAGCCGTCGCAGGTCTGGAACGGATCCGGGCGTACGGCGGCCCCCGCGGGCCCGGTGGTCCTGGCGGCCCGGGCTGGCGGGAGCTGCGGCGGGATCAGCGTCCGCAGCCGGTACCCGATCAGGGCCGCCGGGTGACGCAGATCTGCAGGCAGGTCCCCGGCCAGCAGGCGGCCCACGGCCTCGGGCTCGGCGCCACGGCCCAGCCACTCCACGACCCCGGGCGCGAGCTGCCGGATGGCCCGGTCAGGCAGCAGCAGCCGGGGATCCTCGACCCGCAGCCGCGCGAGCAGCTCGAAGGCCTCCTGCCCGATCTGCCCGGTGGGGGCGGGCTCCGGCGCGGGCGTGGGCTCGGGGGCCGGAGCCTCCGGGGCGGGCGCCTCCGGGGCGGGCGCGGGGGTCGGCGACGGCTCGGGGGCGGGATCCGGCTCCGGGTCGGCCGGAGGCTCCGGCGAGGGCTCCGGGCCCGGGTCAGTCGGCGGCTCCGGCTCGGGCCCCGGCCCCGGCCCCGGCCCCGGCCCCGGCCCCGGGGACGTGCCGCCGCGCGGCTGGTTGTAGGACACCGTACGGGTAACGACCTGGCCCGTATCCAGCCGGACCCGGGTGCGCTCCAAGTAGCCGTACGCCTCCAACTCCCGCAGCGCCGCCGCGATCCGCACCTCCCCCTCGGGGAACCGCTGCGTGAGCCGCTGGATGCCGATGCGCGAACCCTCCGGCAGCGACTGGATATGGGTGGCGAGCCCGATCGCCACCAGCGACATCTCCGCATGCTGGGCGAGATGATTGCCGACCACGACGAAGTGAGAGGCATGCCGCACGTTGACGTGGACGACACCGGATCGGGCGGTCCCGGCACGAACACGGGACGACACGCGCGAGGGCGCGCTAGGGTTCTTTGGAGCCATAGGGAAGCGGCTACTTCCTAGTTGGTCAGGCCCTCGTTCGGGATGCCAGTCCCGGCGGGGGCCGTCTCATGGTCTGATGTTGTGCGGCGAGCATATGCCCGCCAACCCACCGGAAATCCACCCCAGTTGGCAGAGTTCACCCATCCGAGTTACCGGGGGCCGGACGGGTTGGGGTTGGGTTGGGTTGGTTGGTTTCACCCAGTCCTTAAAGGGGTTACATCGGCCCCGACCGCATCGCGATTCCCCACGATCCAGGCCTCCCCACTCCAAGCCCCCACCCCGCATCGCGGATCCACGGAACCCGGTCGCCCCGGGTGTCCGCCTTCGCCTCAGTCGAGTTCCGCGAGCCTGTCGACCAGTACCCGGCCCTCGTGAGCCCCTCGCCGTAGAAGGAGCCCGCCCACCTTGTGCAGCTCGCCCCAAGCGTGCGGACGGCCGATCTCGGAGGCGTCGCCGATCACCCCGAGCGCCGTCGTCAGCGAAGCGTCGGCCTCTCCGGCACCCGCATAGGCGTGGGCCAGGCAGGCCCCGTACCAGGCCCGGTCGCGCCGGAACGTCGAGGTGAAGCCGGTCAACCCGAGCGTCAGATGGGTGACCGCGCTGCTCCACTCCTTCAGGTGCAGGTCGGCCATGCCGCGCTGAGCCGCGAACCAGGACTCGCCGTAGAAATACAGCCACGGTGGGGCGTCCGCGGCATTGGCAATGATCGACTGCGCCTCGTCCAGCCTGCGGTACGCCGCGCCCCCATCACCCTCAAGCGCATGGCCTCGGCCCGCCATCTGTACGGCCATGGCGCGCGTCACCTCGCTCGCTCCGGCAGTCGACGCGGCTGCCTCGCCGAGCCGAACACAGCGCCGGCCATTGCCCTGCGACCAGGCCATGTGAGCCTTCATGCTCATGGTGGTGGCCGCCATATCGCCGTATCCGGATTCCAGCGCCCAGTCATAGGACCGGTCGAACCAGCCCAGCGCCACAGACGCGTTGTCCTGGTCCTGCGCCATCCACGCGAGGAACTGCGCGTACTCGGCCATGATCTTCACGAGCCTGTCCGCGAGCGGCCCACGCGCCTGACCGTAGAGTCCGGCGACCGCCTCGAACTGCATGGCCACCACGGAATTCATGACGCGCGAACCCAACGTGTCCTCGGCCCGCCGATGTTCGGCCAGCAAACGCTCCATCGCCGCGAGCGAGGGCGCGTCCAGCCGCATTCCCGAAGCGGTGATCCGCCGTAGCCGCTCCGTCTCCGGATCAGCCACCAGGTGAGGCAGGACGAGCGAAGGCAAGGGCATCTCCGACGGGACTCCGCCGAGAAGTTCGGTCGGAATGTCCAGGCCGTCGATGATGCGCTGCCGGACCTCGATGGACGTCACCTCGCGCCGCCGGTTCTCGATCGCGGAGATGTCCGACTGCGCCAGGCCGATGAGAGCGCCGAGCTTGCTCTGGCTGCTGCGCGTCAGCTTGCGCCACGCCTTCAACAACGACGGCCAGTCCTCCGCCGCCGCGGCCGCCCGAAGCCCTGGGTGCACCCACAAGTCCAGCTCAGACTCCATGCTCGAAATATAGGACGGCCCTATAGGACGCGGCAGTGGATTGCCCCCAGGAACACCCGACATGGTGGTCGACGCCGGGGGGTGCACCCCCCACTGACGACGGTAGGGAGCATGGGCATGGAAGTACGCGAGGGCGGTCCGGCCGAGGCATTCGGACACGTCGGCCACCGGCTACTGCATCAGCAGGTCCGCGACCCGAAGTCCGACCGGGAGGGCGTGCTGATGGCCGTAGTCGAGGAGTACGTCGGCACGGTCGCCGGGACCCCGAAGCACACCCGGACCGCGTACGTCCGCGCGGCGAACGGCCTGGAGTTCACCGCGGCGCCCGACACCCTGGTCGCAGTCAGCCGGATCTGCGCCGCCTGCGACCGCCCCATCCACACTGGCGGGCGGGAGTTCATCCGGCACTCTGCATCCGGCGCCCGCCCCTCGGACTGGGTGCACGACCTCCACGACCCGTCGTGCAAGCCGGTACGGGCGGGCGCGCCGTGAGCCGGGAGTCGCGCCTCGCGCAGGAGGCGGCGTACGTACTCGCCCACGCCGAGCAGCCGCCGGACAGCGCGGTCACCGCGCAGTGGCTGGCGTACTTGAGCGACGGCGGCAGCCTCGTCGCCCACGGCGTGCGGTGCTTCCACTTCCAAGCCGAAGGCCGCCGGACCATGGAGGCCGCGGCCGCCCTGGCCGCATGGCACATCGCGACCCGCCTCCCCGACGGCTGGCCGAAGGCCATCGCCCTCGCCGAAGCGATCCACGCCCTCCTCGCCGAAGAAGACCAGCACCAGGCCCGGCGCCGCGCACGCCAGCAACAGTAATGTCCGGCCTCAATGGCCGGGGCCCGTGCCCTTGTCGAGGACGAGGTCGGCCGACCAGGCTTCGCCGAACTTGGTCTTGGTGCCGTCGGCATTGGTGGAGTACACGCCCTCCAGCGGAACCTTTTCACCCGCCGGTGAGGATTCGAGGATGTCGCAGACGTCGGCGACCGATGCCACCGGCGTGTCCTTCATGGTGGTCAGTACGTCCCCGGCACCCAGCTGGGCTTTGGCCGCTGGCGAGTTCGTCCGGGAGTCGATGACGAACACCCCGGTCACCCCGTCGGCGATCAGCTTCTTCTGGGCGTTCTCCGCGTCCGTCTGGTCCTTGGCCTCGACGTAGTACGCGCTGAGGTCCGGGTCGTCCAGCCCCACGAGGGTCCAGCCCGGGTCGTTCTTCACGGCCCCGTCGGCCAGGGTGTCGAGCAGGGGCCGGGCGTGGTCGCTGGTGATGGCGTAGAACTGCCCCTGTGTCTCGCCGGTGGAGGCCAGCACGTTGATCCCGACGACCTTCCCCTTGCTGTTGAGCAGCGGGCCGCCGGAGTTGCCCGGGTTTATGGTCGCGGAGTGCTCGATCGTGGCGGGATAGCGCGGGAGCGAGGTCGACGGTTCGGCGTTCACGATGCTCGGGTTCTGCACCGAGCCGGCCGTGTAGACGACCTTCTGGTTGGCATCGCCGAGCCCCGCCGGGTAGCCGAGCGAGATGACGGTGTCGGCCGTCTGGACGTCCTTGCTCGTGCCGAATTCCAGGGCCTTCAGATCGGGTGGCACCGAGGCGAACGTCAGGACCGCCAGGTCCTCGCAGGGGTCGATCCCGACGACGCGGGCCGGTGCCGGGGGTCGGTCCCCGACCGAGACCTTCAAGGAGGGCTCGCCCTGCACCACGTGGGCAGCGGTGGCGATGAGCCCCTTGCCCGCGTCGTAGACGAAACCGGTGCCCGCGCCGTACTTCCCCGTGACGAGCACGGTGGCAGGCGCCGCCCGTTCGTAGATCTTCTTGGGGTCGACCTGGTCCGCCGACGCGGACGGGCCGACCAGGGCCCCGAGCACCACTGTCGCGGCAATCACCACGCTGCTGCGCCGCACCTTCATGCGCACGCCACCTTCCGAGGACGGATCCCCTCCCTCAGGCTAATCCCGCCGCCCCGGGGTGTCCTGGCAAGCCCGCGGGCGCCGAACGCACCGCGGCCCCCGCCCGGACGGGGGCGGGGGCTGCGATGAGTGGGGTGGTGGCGTGAGGTGAGGGCGTACGGTCAGACGGCGACCGGGACCTTTTCCTCGGCCACGGCGGGCGCATCCGGCGCGTCAGCGGACGCCTCGGCGGACGGGAGTTCGTCCAGCGGGGAGGACGAGGCGGCGGCGTAGGCCGTGCGGTCCAGGATGCCTTCGCGGGCGGCGACGATGACCGGGACCAGGGCCTGGCCGGCCACGTTGGTGGCGGTGCGCATCATGTCGAGGATCGGGTCGATCGCCATCAGCAGGCCGACACCGGCCAGCGGCAGGCCCAGCGTGGACAGGGTCAGGGTCAGCATCACGGTCGCGCCGGTCAGACCGGCGGTGGCGGCGGAGCCGACCACGGAGACGAACGCGATCAGCAGGTAGTCACCGACACCCAGCGGCACGTCGAAGATCTGCGCGATGAAGATCGCGGCGAGCGCCGGGTAGATCGCGGCGCAGCCGTCCATCTTCGTGGTCGCCCCGAACGGGACGGCGAAAGACGCGTAGTTCTTCGGGACGCCGAGGCGCTCGGTGACCTTCTGGGTGACCGGCATCGTGCCGACCGAGGAGCGCGAGACGAAGGCCAGCTGGATCGCGGGCCAGGCGCCCTTGAAGAACTGGACCGGGTTGACCTTGGCGACGGTGGCGAGCAGCAGCGGGTAGACGCCGAACATCACGAGTGCGCAGCCGATGTACACGTCGGCGGTGAAAACGGCGTACTTGCCGATCAGGTCCCAGCCGTAGCTGGCGATGGCGGTGCCGATGAGGCCGACCGTACCGATCGGGGCGAGCCGGATGACCCACCACAGGGCCTTCTGGAGGAGTTCCAGGACCGACTCGGCGAGCGTGAGCACCGGCTGCGCCTTCGACCCCAGCTGGAGGGCGGCGATACCGGCGACGGCGGCCAGGAAGACGATCTGGAGCACGTTCAGCTCGGTGAACGGCGTGATGATGTCCTTCGGCACGATGCCGGTCAGGAAGTCGATCCAGGAGCCGTGCCGCTTGGGCTCCTTGCCGTCGGCGGCGGTGAGGCCGGTGCCCGAGCCCGGGTTGGTCAGCAGGCCGATCGCGAGGCCGATGCCGACCGCGATCAGCGAGGTGATCATGAACCAGAGCAGCGTGCGCGAGGCGAGGCGGGCGGCGTTGTTCACCTTCCGCAGGTTGGTGACCGACACCAGGATGGCGAAGAAGACGAGCGGGGCGACGGCCAGCTTGAGGAGCTGGACGAAGATGTCGCCGATCTTCTCCAGGGTGGTGGCCAGCCAGCTGATGTCCTGGCTGCGCGAGAGCCAGCCGAACAGCACGCCGAGCACGAGACCGGTGACGATCTGGGCCCAGAAGGGGAACTTGAAGGAGGACTTGGAGGAGGCCTTTGCGGGGGCCTCGGGGGTCGCGGACACGGACACTCTCCGGGTGGTGGTGGTGATGCGGTACAGCAGCCGGAAGATGGCCGGCCGGGACCGCTGCTGCCTACGTGCGCTGGATCAGCTGGATCAGCGACAGCAGCAACAGGCCGCGGACGCGCGGCGGCAGAGGTCGACGTGCAGGCGCGCCACGAGCAGGGTGCTCATGGCTTCGAAGGGCGCAGCTGACGTCAACATGTTGAACACGCTAACACTTATCCTTTGAGAATCTCAAAGGAGTGCTTTGAGCACTCAACACGAAAGCGCCCCGGCGCCGGGGTCATCCCGGCGCCGGGGCGCTTCGAACGAAGGAAGAGAAAGAGGAGAGAGAAGGTCAGTGCGCGCGGGCGGCGTCGTCCGCCGCGTCCTCCTGGGCACGGTTCTCGGCGAGCCGCTCCTTCGCACCCGCGACGCGTCCCGCGATCTGCTCCGACATCACGTCGCGCTGCTTGCGCAGCAGCACGAAGGAGAGCGGCGCGGAGAGCACCAGCGCGAGCAGGGCGACCCAGGCGAGGTTGGCCTTGCCGAGCGAGGACGGCACGACACCGACCTTGACCAGGGCCAGGACGAGGACGAAGCAGCCCACGAAGATGGCCAGCCGCATCGTCGTGTAGCGGATCGTTGCGCTCGGCTTGAGGGACACGGTGACCCCTTCTCTCTGTCTGCGTCGGCTGCGGGCGTCGGTACGCCCTGATACGTGCCCGTCCAGTGAAGCATGCCGGGCCCCCCGCCTCGCCCGCCGGGGCCCTCAGCGCAGATTCAGCAGCATGGTCACGTCATCGCGGTCGTCGCCCGGGGCGACGCGGATCGCGCCGGGTACGCGGCCCACCTCGCGGTATCCGCAGGAGACGTAGAAGCGCTCCAGGCCGAGCCCGCCGCGGCAGCCGAGCCGGATCGCGTCGATCCCCTCGATGCCGCGGGCCGCGTCGGCGACGGCCGCCATCAGCGCGCGTCCGGCGCCCCGGCCCTGGAGGCCGGGCGCGACCATCACCGTGTACACCCAGAGCCAGTGCCGCATCAGCGCGTGCGAGTTGAGCGCGAGGAACGCCGTCGCCGCGACCCGGCCGTCCCGGTCCCGCCCGACGACCAGCCGGGTGCGGCCCTCCGTCATCGCGACGAGGTGCCTGAGCAGCTCGGGGCGCACGACCTCGTGGGTGACGGGCGGTACGAAGCCCACGGCGCCGCCGGCGTTGGACACCTCGACCCACAGGTCGAGGATCTCCGCGTGCAGGGCGGGGTCGACGACCGGGTCGGCGGTGAAGGTGAGCAAGGCGGGGGCCGTAATGGTCATATGCGAAGGCTAGCCATTACCCGCACCCTTCGGCAACGACCGGAAGGCCCCGGTCCACAAGTGGACCAGGGCCTCCCGTCAGCACAAAGGAGCCGGAATCAGAGCCGCATCGCCTGCGGCTCGTCGCGCAGCCCCGCGTCCGGCCCCGGGTACTCCCGGATGATCTCGTAGCGGGTGTTGCGCTCGACCGGGCGGAAGCCCGCGTCCCGGATCAGCTCCAGCAGGTCGTCACGGCCCAGCTTGTTCGGCGTGCCGTAGTTGTCCGCGTCGTGCGTGATCTTGTACTCGACGACCGAACCGTCCATGTCGTCCGCGCCGTGCTGGAGCGCCAGCTGGGCGGTCTGCACGCCGTGCATCACCCAGAAGACCTTGACGTGCGGGACGTTGTCGAAGAGCAGCCGCGAGACCGCGAAGGTCTTCAGCGCCTCGGCGCCGGTCGCCATCGTCGTCCGCGCCTGGAGCTTGTTGCGGACCTTGCCGTCCTTCATGTCCACGAAGTCGTGCTGGTAGCGCAGCGGGATGAAGACCTGGAAGCCGCCGGTCTCGTCCTGCAGCTCGCGCAGCCGGAGCACGTGGTCCACGCGGTGGCGCGGCTCCTCGATGTGCCCGTACAGCATCGTGCACGGGGTCTTGAGACCCTTCTCGTGCGCGAGGCGGTGGATGCGCGACCAGTCTTCCCAGTGGGTGCGGTGGTCGACGATGTGCTGACGGACCTCCCAGTCGAAGATCTCCGCGCCGCCGCCGGTGAGCGACTCCAGGCCGGCCTCGATCAGCTCGTCCAGGATCTCGGACGCCGTGAGACCGGAGATCGTCTCGAAGTGGTGGATCTCCGTCGCCGTGAACGCCTTCAGCGAGACGTTCGGCAGCGCCTTCTTCAGCTCGCTCAGCGAGCGCGGGTAGTACCGCCACGGCAGGTTGGGGTGCAGGCCGTTGACGATGTGCAGCTCGGTGAGGTTCTCGTTCTCCATGGTCTTGGCCAGGCGAACGGCTTCCTCGATGCGCATCGTGTACGCGTCCTTCTCGCCCGGCTTGCGCTGGAACGAGCAGTAGGCGCAGGAGGCGGTGCAGACGTTCGTCATGTTGAGGTGACGGTTGACGTTGAAGTGGACCACGTCACCGTTCTTGCGGGTCCGCACCTCGTGGGCGAGGCCACCGAGCCAGGCCAGATCGTCCGACTCGTAGAGGGCGATGCCGTCCTCACGCGTCAGCCGCTCGCCGGAGCGGACCTTCTCCTCCAGCTCGCGCTTGAGCCCAGCGTCCATCTGCCGGTCGCCTCCTGTGTCTGTCCTGCTGTCTGTCCTGCTATGTCTGTCGTGACCCCGACCCACCGTACTCTCAGTGCTCTTCCGGCAGTTCCCCGACCCGGTTCTCCCACTTGGTGGAGAGCACGATGGTGGTGCGGGTCCGGGAGACACCCTTGGTGCCGGACAGCCTGCGGATGATCTTCTCCAGGCCGTCCACGTCGTTCGCGCGCACCTTGAGCATGAAGGAGTCGTCGCCCGCGATGAACCAGCAGTCCTCGATCTCCGCGAGGTCGCGCAGCCGCCGGGCCACGTCCTCGTGGTCCGCGGCGTCGGAGAGGGAGATGCCGATCAGCGCGGTGACGCCGAGGCCGAGCGAGGCCGCGTCCACGGTCGCGCGGTAGCCGGTGATCACACCGGCCGTTTCCAGCCGGTTGATCCGGTCGGTGACGCTGGGGCCGGAGAGGCCCACGAGCCGGCCCAGCTCCGCGTAGGAGGCACGGCCGTTCTCCCGGAGGGCCTGGATGAGCTGCCTGTCCACGGTGTCCATATACCTGGAGCCTTCCATTATTCGGCGATCCCGCAAGTTTACGTATAGAATCTAAGGCACACAGGGTCAACACCCTGTGAATCTTTCAACAGATCAACGATGATCTGACGATCTTCAGGAGTGGTTCACCGTGTACACGATCGAGATGGCCTACGCGCAGATGCGACAGCTCCAGGAGCTGGCCAACCGATCCCGTGCCCACCAGCCCGCCGCAGCCCAGCGTGTCGACAAGGCCCGCAAGGCGTTCGGCGCCAAGAAGCGCTAGTCCCGGTTCCCCCGGGCTAGTCCTCGCCAACACCCACACCGGGACCGGGAGCACGGGCCGCGCCCAGCTCCCCGTCCCAACGGCGGTACAGCCGGTGCGGCACCCCTGCCGCGTCCAGCACCCGCCCCGCGACGAAGTCAGCCAGATCCTGGATGTGCGTCGCACCCGCGTAGAACGCCGGAGAGGCGGGCAGCACCACTGCGCCCGCCTCGTCCAGCGTCACCAGTGCCTTGAGCGTCTGACCGCTCAGCGGGGTCTCCCGCACCACGACCACCAGCCGGCGCCGCTCCTTGAGCGTGACGCTCGCCACCCGCTGGAGCAGGTCCTTCGACAGCCCCAGCGCCACCCCCGCCACGCACGCCGTGGACGCGGGCACGATGAGCATCCCCTTGACCGGGTACGAGCCCGATGACGGCCCGGCCGCCAGGTCCCCGGCGTTCCAGTACCGCACCGGGTCCAGATCGAGGCCGGTGAAGGTGCCCGGTTTCCCGTCGGCCCCCCGCTCCAGCCACTGCTCCAGGTCCGCGCGCCAGTGCGCGTCCCGGAAGGCGATCCCGGTCTCGTCCAGCAGCGTGAGCCGCGCGGACCGGCTGACCACCAGGTCCACGCTCTCCCCCGCCGCGAGCAGCCCCCGCAGCACGGACGCCGCGTACGGCGTACCGGACGCCCCCGAAACCCCGACCACCCAGGGGGTGCGCTTGCCGTCACTCATGCGTCCGAGCCTATCCGGGACTTAGAGCACCAGCCCCCGCACCATCAGGTCGCCCAGCGCGCACACGAAGAGCGCGATCCCGATGAAGCCGTTGACGGTGAAGAAGGCCCGGTTCAGCCGGGACAGGTCCTTGGGGGTCACGATCGTGTGCTCGTAGCCGAAGGCGGCCACCACGACGATCAGCCCGGTCCAGAAGAAGGCCCCCGCGCCGGTCGCCAGCGCGTACCAGACCAGCAGCCCGGTGGTCACGACATGACAGACTCGCGACCCCCAAAGCGCCGCCGGGACACCGAAGCGGGCCGGGACGGACTTGACGCCCTCGGCGCGGTCGGCCGCCACGTCCTGGCAGCCGAAGATCAGGTCGAAGCCGCCGATCCACACGCCGACCGCGAGCCCGAGGATCACCGCGTCCCAGGACCACTCACCGGTGACCGCGAGCCAGGCCCCGACCGGACCCATCGCCTGGGCGAGCCCCAGGATGGCGTGCGGGAAGTTCGTGAACCGCTTGCCGTACGGGTACACCACCATCGGGATCACCGCGATGGGCGCCAGCGCCAGGCACAGCGGGTTCAGCAGCGCCGCCGCCCCGAGGAACACGGCGAGCGCGATGCCCGCACCGGTCCAGGCGGAGCGTACGGAGACCGCGCCGGTCACCAGCTCGCGGCCCGCGGTGCGCGGGTTGCGGGCGTCGATCTCGCGGTCGATGATCCGGTTCGCGGCCATCGCGAAGGTGCGCAGGCCCACCATGGCGATGGTGACCAGCAGCAGCTTGACCCAGTGCACCTCACGGTCCAGCTGGAACATCGCG
The DNA here is from genome assembly GCF_036346295.1 of Streptomyces sp. NBC_00536. Classification (NCBI taxonomy): domain Bacteria; kingdom Bacillati; phylum Actinomycetota; class Actinomycetes; order Kitasatosporales; family Streptomycetaceae; genus Streptomyces; species Streptomyces sp. NBC_00536. The sequence continues at coordinate 3,672,848 of NZ_CP107819.1, forward strand.
GTGAGCGCGGCGATGTAGGCGAAGGGCAGCGCGAAGACCGAGTGCTCGATCATCACCAGCCGCAGGAACGCCTTCACCTTGCCGGTGGGCCGCGGCGCGGGGCCGGGTCCGACCACTTCGTCGGCGGTGGTCATCATGCGAGGCTTCTCCGGAACTCTTCGAGGTCGCTCAGGAGCGCGGCCGAGACCAGCCGCCCCAGGTCCAGCGACTGCGGCCCCTGGCCGTCGTGGCCCTCGGGCGGGGTGACCTCGGCGCTCACCGCCCAGCTGTCGCCGTCGGCGGGACGGGCGTCCAGGCGCAGCACCGAACCGGCCTCCAGGGTGAAGGCCTCGCTGCCCGCCAGCCCGGCGGCCAGCTGCCCGGCGAAGTCGTCGGCCTCGATGTCGCGCAGGCCGGGCAGCTCGAAGCCGTCGCCCTCGCCGTTCGCGTCCTCGCTCATCAGGGCCCAGATGGTGCCCGGGCCCACGAACTCCTCCGGGGTGACGCCCGCCGCGGCGGCGGCCTCGCGGATGTCCGGGTCGGCCGGGTCCAGTTCGGGGCGCACGAGGGCGACGTACGCCGTGTCGTCACCGATGAAGAGGGCGGGGCCCCCAGCGGTCTGGCTCACAGGCCGTACTCCTTCCAGCGGCGGTCGACGAGGGCGGCGGTCGCGGGGTCGGACTCGACCATGTCGGGCCAGCCGCCGTCCCGCGTGTAGCCCTCTTCGGGGAGTTTCTTGGTGGCGTCGATGCCCGCCTTGCCGCCCCAGAACTGCTGGTAGGAGGCGTGGTCCAGGTGGTCCACCGGGCCTTCGACGATGGTGAGGTCGCGCGCGTAGTCCGTGTTGCCCAGCGCCCGCCAGGACACCTCGTGCAGGTCGTGCACATCGCAGTCGGCGTCCACCACGATGATCAGCTTGGTCAGCGACATCATGTGCGCGCCCCAGATCGCGTGCATGACCTTCTGCGCGTGCTTGGGGTACTTCTTGTCGATCGAGACGATCGCGCAGTTGTGGAAGCCGCCCGACTCCGGCAGGTGGTAGTCCACGATGTCCGGGACGATGATCTTGAGCAGCGGCAGGAAGAAACGCTCCGTCGCGCGGCCCAGCGGCCCGTCCTCGGTCGGCGGGCGGCCGACCACGATCGACTGGATCAGCGGACGCTTGCGCATCGTCACGCAGTCGATCGTCAGGGCCGGGAAGGGCTCCTGCGGGGTGTAGAAACCGGTGTGGTCGCCGAAGGGGCCCTCGGGGAGCATCTCCCCCGGCTCCAGCCAGCCCTCGATGACGACCTCGGCATTGGCCGGGACCTGGAGCGGGACGGTCTTGCAGTCCACCATCTCGATCCGCTTGCCCGCGACGAACCCGGCGAAGAGGTACTCGTCGATGTCGCCCGGCAGCGGCGCGGTGGACGCGTACGTCACGGCCGGGGGGCAGCCGAAGGCGATCGCGACCGGCAGCCGCTCGCCCTTCTTGGCGGCGACGGCGTAGTGGTTGCGGCTGTCCTTGTGGATCTGCCAGTGCATGCCGATGGTGCGCTTGTCGTGGCGCTGGAGGCGGTAGAGACCCAGGTTGCGCACGCCGGTCTCGGGGTGCTTGGTGTGGGTCAGCCCCAGGTTGAAGAAGGAGCCGCCGTCCTTGGGCCAGGTGAAGAGGGCCGGCAGTTGGTCCAGGTCCACGTCGTCCCCGGTGAGGACGACCTCCTGGACGGGCGCGGACTCGCCCTTCACCTTCTTCGGCGGCACGTGCACCATCGAGCCGAGCTTGCCGAAGGCCTCGCGGACGCCGATGAAACCCTGCGGCAGCTCGGGCTTGAGCAGGCCGCCGATCTTGTCGCTGATCTCGGCGTAGGACTTCAGGCCCAGCGCCTTGAGCAGGCGGCGGTCGGTGCCGAAGACGTTCATGGCCAGCGGCATCGCCGAGCCCTTGACGTTCTCGAAGAGCAGCGCGGGCCCGCCCGCCTTGTTCACTCTGTCGACGATCTCCCCGACCTCCAGGTACGGGTCCACTTCGGCCTTGATGCGCTTGAGGTCGCCCTCCCGCTCCAGAGCCCGGAGCAGCGAGCGGAGATCGTCGTAAGCCATGCGACCCAGTATCGGCCACGGACTACCCTGGGAGAGTCACCGGGGCCCGAGCGGCCCCGCCACCGTCTTGGGGGTCTGGCTCTCACGTGCTGCGCTATCTGCCGTTCCTGCTGATCATCGCGCTGACCATCTACGCCTTCATCGACTGCCTGAACACGCCCGAGGAAGAGGTCAAGCACCTCCCGAAGGTGGTGTGGGTGATCATCATCCTGCTGTTCTCGATCGTCGGCCCCGTCGTGTGGCTGTTCGCCGGGAAGAAGCGCGTCGAGGCCGGTGGTTTCGGCGGCGGCGGCCGCGCGCGGCGCGCGCAGTGGGTCGCGCCGGACGACAACCCCGAGTTCCTGAAGTCCCTGCGGGACGAGACGGACAGGGACAAGGACAAGGACCGGGACCGCAAGAAGGACGGCGACCCCGACAACAAGGGGTAGCCGTCCTTCAGCCGGTGTGCGGCTCGGCGGGGGTGTCGCTCACACCCCGTCGCTCACACCCCGCCGTACGAGTGCTTGCCGTTGAGCAGGATGTTCACGCCGTAGTAGTTCCAGATCCAGCACGCGAAGGCGAAGAGCGCCAGGTAGGCGGCCTTGCGGCCCTTCCAGCCGGCCGTGGCGCGCGCGTGCAGGTAGCAGGCGTAGGCGACCCAGGTGATGAAGGACCAGACCTCCTTGGGGTCCCAGCCCCAGTACCGGCCCCAGGCGTCGTTCGCCCAGATCGCGCCCGCGATGATCGTGAAGGTCCACAGCGGGAAGACCGCCGCGTTGATCCGGTACGAGAACTTGTCGAGCGAGGCCGCCGAGGGCAGCCGCTCCAGCACCGAGGCGCGGAAGGTGCCCGGCTTGGCGCCCTGGGCGAGCTGGCTCTCGTAGCCGTCGCGGAACAGGTAGAGGACCGTACCGGCCGCGCCGATGTAGAAGACCGCGCCGCAGATGATCGCGGTGGAGACGTGGATCCACAGCCAGTACGAGTGCAGGGCCGGGACCAGCGCCGCGCTGTCGGTGTAGAGCCAGGTCGTGGCCACGCCCAGGTCCAGCAGGACGGTAGTGACCAGGAGCAGGCCCAGCCAGCGGACGTTCTTGCCCAGCACCAGCAGCAGCAGGTACGCGCCGGCGGCCACCGTGGAGAAGGTGATCGAGAACTCGTACATGTTGCCCCAGGGCGCCCGCTGCACCGACAGGGCGCGGCTGACCACGCCGCCCGCCGCGAGCAGGAAGCCGAGGAAGGTCAGCGAGATCGCGATCCGGCCGTACAGGTCGCCCTGGACCGTGCCGCCCGCCGCGCCCGGACCGTCCGGCACGTCCCGGGTGCCGGTGGCGGAGCGGGTGACGACCTGCGGCTTGTCGAGCACCGCGGTGCCCCCCGCCTTGGTGCGGACCTGGACGGCGGGGGCCTTGGCGGCGCCCGCGCCCGCCGTCAGCGCGTTGGCCGTACGGGCCACCTTGCTGCGGCTGCCGAAGACCCATTCGGCGATGTGGGCGAAGAAGGCGAGGGTGTAGACCGCCATCGACGAATAGATCAGCACGTTGCTGGCGTGGGCCAGGCTCGTGTTGGTCGCGGCTGCTGCGAGCAGCGTCATCCGCGTTCTCCTTCAACGGTTGCTTCGACAGGGTTGTTGCCGGGTGCAGGGGCGGACTCGGGCGCGGACTCGGACTCGGACTCGGGCTCGGGATCGGGCTCGGGATCGGGCTCGGGCGCGGTCGGCGCCCGCTCGTTCAGCCGGGCGGCCAGGTCCGCGAGTTCCTCGGGGAGCTTGGCGGACTCGCTGCGGCCGAGTCCCGCCATCTCGACGACGGTCACGCCGTCCGCGCCGGTCACCGCCCGGACCCAGACCCGGCGGCGCTGGATGAACAGCGAGGCGGCGAGGCCCAGGATGGCCGCGATCGCGCCCGCCAGCGCGTAGCCGGTGCCGGGCTCCTGGGAGATCTGGAAGGTGGCCCAGCGCTCGATGCCCTCGAACTTCACGGTGCCCGCGCCGTCCGGGAGCGTCATCGTGTCGCCGGGGATCATCAGCTCGGCGAACGGTTCGCCGTTCTCCTTCTTGAACTGCTGCAGCTTGGCGGTGTCCAGCTGGTACACGTTCTGCGGCAGCCCCGAGTCCACGCCCAGGCTGCCGTGCCAGGCGTTGAGCGCCAGGACCGGGAAGTCGGGGGCGGGGAACTGGGAGAGCATGGTGCCCTTGCCCTTGCCCGCGAAGGTCGGCACGAACCGGGCGTTGAAGCCCAGCTGCTCCTTCTTGCCGTTCTTGTCCTGGTAGCCGTCGGTGACCTTGACGGCTCCGGCGGAGGTCAGGTTCGCGTCCTGCGGCAGCATCGGCACGGCGTCCTTGAAGACCACCTTGCCGGAGGGGTCGGTCACCGAGATGACGGGCGCGTAGCCGTGGCCCAGCAGGTAGACCTTGGAGCCCTCGACGTCGAGCGGCTTGTTGACCTCGATCTCGGTCTTCGTCGGGGTGCCGTGCGCGCCCTTGCTGTAGGTGACGTACGCCTTGAACTCGCGCGGGGTGCCCTTCTGCGGGCCGGTCTTCTCGTACTCCGCGTCGAACTGGTCCAGGGTGAAGCTGAAGGGCGGCAGGTCGTCCGAGCTGAAGAGGCTGCCGGACTTGAAGTCGTCGTACTGGGTGAGCGTGTTCGAGAAGCCCTTGCCGCGCAGGACGAGCTTGCCGCCCTCGGACTTGAGCAGCTGGCCGGTGGCGAAGGCCACCAGCATCACGATCAGCGCGAGGTGGAACATCAGGTTCCCGGCCTCGCGCAGATAGCCCTTCTCGGCGGCGACCGCACTCCCCGAGGGGTCCGCGTCGGTACGGAAGCGGCGCCCGCCGAGCACCTCCTTCGCGTACGAGAGCACCTCGTCCGGAGCCGCCCCGGTGCGCCAGGTCGTGTAGGCGGGCAGCCGGTCCAGGCGCCGGGGGGCACCCGGCGGGCGGCCGCGGAGCTGGCCGACGAACTGCCAGGTGCGCGGGACGATGCAGCCGATCAGCGACACGAAGAGCAGGATGTAGATCGCGGAGAACCACACCGAGCTGTAGACGTCGAAGAGCTGGAGCTTCTCGGCGACCGGCACCCAGAACTCGTGCTTGCCCTTCCAGATCGACACCTTCATCGGGTCGACCCGGTTCTGCGGGATCAGCGAGCCGGGGATCGAGCCGAGGGACAGCAGGAAGAGCAGGATCAGCGCCACCCGCATGGAGGTGAGCTGCCGCCAGAACCAGCGGATCCAGCCGAGCACGCCGATGCCGACGGCGGGGCCGCCGGCCGGCGGGTCCTCCAGCGGGGCGGTGGACAGCTGGGCCGCGGCGGCGGCGTCGGTGGCGGCCGCTGCGGCCTCGGTGGCGGCCGCTGCGGTGGCGGCCGCGGAGGCCTCGGGGTCCGACGCCACGGTGGGCGCCTTGTCGCTCGTACTCATGTGCTTTTAGTCCTCAGATCCCCACCGTGAAGCCCTGTGTCCAGCTCTGCATGTCGCTGACGATGGTGTCCCACCAACCTGTGACGAGCAGCAGACCGGTCAGGATCAGCATGCCGCCGCCGATGCGCATCACCCACGCATAGTGCTTCTTCACCCAGCCGAACGCGCCGAGCGCCTTGCGGAAGGCGATCGCGGCGAGGATGAAGGGCAGGCCGAGGCCCAGACAGTACGCCGTGGTCAGCAGTGCGCCGCGCCCGGCGCTCGCCTCGTTCAGGGAGAGCGTGTTCACGGCGGCGAGGGTCGGGCCCATGCAGGGCGTCCAGCCGATGCCGAAGAGGACACCGAGGACGGGGGCGCCGATCAGGCCGCCGGTGGGCTTCTTGTGGAAGCGGAACTCCCGCATCGTCAGGCCCGGGATCAGCCCCATGAAGAACAGCCCCATGAGGATGACCACACCGCCCAGCACCCGCGAGATCACGGCCCGGTTGTCCTGGAGGACATCGCCGAAGTAGCCGAAGAGCGCGCCGGTGGAGACGAAGACGGCGGTGAAGCCGAGGATGAACAGGCTCGCGCCGGCCAGCATCCGCCCGCGCCGGGCCTCCGCCATGTCGGCGCCGGTGACGCCGGTGACGTAGGAGAGGTAGCCGGGGACGAGCGGCAGCACGCACGGGGAGAAGAAGGAGACGAGCCCGGCGAGTACGGCGATGGGCAGGGCGAGCAGCAGGGCTCCGCCGAGTACGGTCTCGTTCACGCCGGTCACTTCTCCGCGAGGAGCGGGTCGATCATCTTGCGCAACTGCTCCTCGTTGACCGCGACCAGGGTGCGGGCGGCGATCTTGCCCTCCTTGTCGAGGACGATCGTGGAGGGGATCGACTGCGCGTTGAGCGTGCCCTTGGGGAAGCGGAGCATCAGCTTTCCGTCGGGGTCGTAGAGGCTCGGGTAGGTGATCCCGAAGTTCTCCTCGAAGGAGACCGCGTTCTGCTTGCTGTTGTCGCGGGTGTTGATCCCGACGAAGGCGATGTCCTTGCCCGCGTCGGCCAGCTCCTTGGAGACCTTGGCGAAATAGGGGGCCTCGGCGCGGCACGGCGGGCACCAGGAGCCCCACACGTTGAGGACGACGACCTTGCCCTTGAGGGTGGTCGTGTCGAGCGTCTTGCCGTCGACCGTCTCGCCGTCGAGCTTGGGGGCGTCGTCGCGCTTGCCCTTGGCGACGGTGGAGATGCCGCCCGGGCCCGTCACGTAGTTGCCGCCCCCGGAACCGGCGGACTTACTGCCGCCGGCCGAATCTCCGCAGGCGGTGAGGGTGAGGGCGCCCGCGACGGCCACCGCGGTCAGCAGGACGGCGCGACCGCTGGTCGAGCGGCGGCGACTACGACGGACACGCGCGCGGCTAAGGCTCATGTGAAAAGTTTCGCATGGGCGAATTGTGGATCTTGCGCGCCCCCCGGCCGCCCGTCCGACAACCGGCCGACGACCGGCCGACAACCGGTCAGCCGCTGGTCAGGCGCTGGTCAGGCGCCGGTCAGGCCGTGGTGAGGAAGCCCTTCCAGCCACCGGTGGGCGGCTGACCGGGCGCCAGTCCGCGCAGCTTGGCCAGCACCTTGGGGTCCTGGACGTCCAGCCAGTCGGTGAACTGCCGGAACGATACGAGGCGTACGTCGCTTTTGTCCGCCATGGACTTGAGCGCTTCCTCGACGGCGTCCATGTAGATCCCGCCGTTCCAGTCCTCGAAGTGGTTGCCGATGAAGAGCGGGGCGCGGTTGGTCTCGTAGGCCCGCCGGAAGCCGCCCTGGTAGGCGGCCGCGGCCTGGCTGCGCCAGCCCGGGTAGTTGGAGGGAACGCCGCGGGTGGTGTTCTTCGACTGGTTGGCGAGGATGTTGTAGTCCATCGACAGCACCTCGAAGGAGTGCCCGGGGAAGGGCATGGACTGCAGCGGCAGGTCCCACACGCTCCCCTTCTTCTCCGGCCACTGCTGCAGGCCGCCGGGCGAGCTGGCGTCGTAGCGCCAGCCGAGCTTCTCGGCGGTGGGCAGCAGCTGGTCCTGGCCGAGCAGACACGGCGTACGGGCGCCGACCAGCTCCTTCGCGTAGTCGAAGGGCAGCGGTTCGAGGTCGGTGAAGCCGGTGTTGGTGCGCCAGTTGGTGACGAAGGACACGGCCTGGTCGATCTCGCTCTGCCAGTCCTGCGGGGTCCAGTTGCCGACCGAACCGGATCCGCCGCAGAAGTGCCCGTTGAAGTGGGTGCCGATCTCGTGACCGTCGAGCCACGCCTGGCGCACGCACTTCAGCGTGTTGCGGACGTTCTCGTCCTTGAGGTAGCCGATGTCCGAGGCGCCCACCGGGTTGTTCGGCGGCCGGTAGAGGTCCCGCTTCGACTCGGGGAGCAGGTAGATCCCGGAGAGGAAGAAGGTCATGCCCGCGTGGTGGTCCTTGGCGAGCTTGAGGAAGCGCGGGAAGAGGCCGTTGCCGATCTCGCCCGCGCCGTCCCAGCTGAAGACGACGAACTGGGGCGGGGTCTCCCCGGGCTGGAGGGGCACCGGCTTCGCGGGCTGGTTCGGCTGCGGTCCGGTGTCGGCGGTGGAACCGTCACCGATGCGCCGGACCGGGTGCGCGGCGCCGCCGCTCGGGGCGGGCCCGGCCTTGCCGGATCCCGTCCCCATCCGGGCGTCACCGGAACCGGAACCGGGCCCTGAACCGGAACCGGACCCGGAACCGCCGCCGCATCCCGCGATGCCCATCGCGGCCACGGCGCCGAGTCCGGCCCCAAGCCCCAGACTGAGCGCGCCCCTTCGGCTGACTTCACGCATGTCGCCCACCTCGCTCACCCCGCGCTGGAATGTCGTATAAACGGACATTCCATGCGCAGGGTGGTCGGTGGCGCGGTACCCGCGCGGCGACTTGTATGAAATTAGGTCAAGTCATGGCGAATCTTGACGATCGAACGGCCGGTCGCCGAGGCATCGTCAGGTGTCGCCCGGAGACCGGATCAGGCGCCGCCCGGGGACCGGATCAGATCAGGCGCCGAACGCCTTCGACGCGCCCTTCACCGGCTTCGCGCCCGCGAGCAGATGCGCCGGGACCAGGTCCCGGGCCGGCTCGCTGTAGCCCACCGACACGATCTTGTCGCCCTGGTACGTGAACGACGTGAGCGAAGCCAGCGTGCACTGCCGGCGCCGCGGGTCGTGCCACAGCCTGCGCTTCTCGGCGAAGCTGCGCACGATCCAGATCGGCAGCTGGTGGCTCACGCACACCGCCTCGTGACCGCGGGCCGCGTCGCGCGCCGCGTCCAGCGCGCCCATCATCCGGACCACCTGCTCGACGTACGGCTCGCCCCAGGACGGCTGGAACGGGTTCGTCAGGTGCTTCCAGTTGGCGGGCTTGCGCAGCGCGCCGTCGCCGACGCCGAAGGTCTTGCCCTCGAAGACGTTGGCCGCCTCGATCAGCCGGTCGTCGGTCGCCAGGTCCAGGCTGTGCGCCTTGGCGATCGGCGCCGCCGTCTCCTGCGCGCGCTCCAGCGGGGAGGACACGACATGCGTGATGTCGCGGTTCTCCAGGTGCTCGGCGACCCGCTCGGCCATCTGCCGGCCCAGCTCGGACAGGTGGTAGCCGGGGCGGCGCCCGTAGAGGACCCCGTCCGGGTTGTGCACCTCACCGTGGCGCATCAGGTGGACGACGGTGATGTCGCTGCTGCTCATGCGGCGGCCTCCGGGGTGGCCTCGGCGGCGGCGCGGGCGGCGGCGGGCAGTGCCGCGGCGATGCGCTCGATCGCCCGCTCGTCGTGGGCGGTGGAGACGAACCAGGACTCGAAGGACGAGGGCGGCAGGTAGACGCCCTGCGCCAGCATCGAGTGGAAGAAGCCGGTGAAGCGGAAGCTCTCCTGCTTCTTGGCGTCGTCGTAGTTCCTGACCTCGTCCTCGGTGAAGAAGACGGAGAACATGTTGGACGCGGTCTGCAGCCGGTGCGCCACGCCCTCCTTGCGGAGCGCGTCCGTCACCAGGCCCTGGATCTCGGCCGACACGGCGTCGACCTTCGCGTACGCCGCCTCGTCGAGCAGCCGCAGCTGCGCGAGACCGGCGGCCGTCGCGATCGGGTTACCGGAGAGGGTGCCCGCCTGGTAGACGGGGCCGACGGGGGCCAGGTGCCCCATGACGTCGGCGCGGCCGCCGAAGGCCGCGGCCGGGAAGCCGCCGCCCATGACCTTGCCGAAGGTCATCAGGTCGGGCGTGACCCCGTCCACGCCGAACCAGCCGGCGCGGGAGGTGCGGAAGCCCGTCATCACCTCGTCGGAGATGTACAGCGCGCCGTTCGCGCGGCACAGGTCGGCCAGGCCCTGGTTGAACCCCTCGCCAGGGGTCACCACGCCCATGTTGCCGGGCGCGGCCTCGGTGATCACACAGGCGATCTCACCGGGGTGCGCGGCGAAGGCGGCACGGACCGCTTCGAGGTCGTTGTAGGGGAGGACGATCGTGTCGCCGGCCTGCGCGCCCGTCACACCGGGGGTGTCGGGCAGCGCGAAGGTCGCGAGGCCCGAACCGGCGGCGGCGAGGAGCGCGTCCACGTGGCCGTGGTAGCAGCCCGCGAACTTCACGATCTTGGCCCGGCCGGTGAAGCCGCGGGCCAGCCGGATCGCGGACATGGTGGCCTCCGTACCGGAGGACACCAGGCGCACCTGCTCGACGGGCTCGATCCGCGCGACGATCTCCTCGGCGAGCGCGACCTCGCCCTCGCCGGGGGTGCCGAAGGACGTGCCGCGGGAGACCGCGGCCTGCACGGCCTCGATCACGGCGGGGTGGGAATGGCCGAGGATCATCGGCCCCCACGAGCAGACCAGGTCGACGTACTCGCGGCCATCGGCATCGGTGAGGTACGGACCGGTACCGGACACCATGAACCGGGGCGTTCCCCCCACGGCGCGGAATGCACGCACCGGAGAGTTCACGCCGCCGGGGGTCACGAGGGACGCGCGGTCAAACAGGTTCTGCGAGACTGGGGCTTCATACGGATACGGGTAGCTCACACCAGCCATGGTCTCAGAGGCCGCGACAGACTTGCGGACGGGCGTTTCACCGCGCCGCCGCGGGGGAGGTCACTGCCATGATGATCAGGCCGCGTGGCGGGGGTCACGGGGCCGGGGCAGGCAAGACCAGTCGGGTGGAGATATGCAACGCGGTGGCGGACCGGGCGAGGGTACGGACGGCCTGGGGCCCGAGCGTGCGCGCGAGGCCCGCGACGCTTCCCGTGATGCCGCCCGCGATGCTTCCCGTGACGTTTCCCGAGACGTTTCCCGTGATGCCCGGCGCCGCGGCAAGCACCGCCGCCGGGGCGCGGACGCGGTGGACGGCACACCGGCCCCCACGAGCGCGGTCCCCGCGGCTGGCGGTGGTCGCGGCATGGGAGTGACCTACAAGTACTTCGGCGCCCCGGACGGTGCGACGGCGGCGCGCGTCCCGATCTCGATGCGGCCCGAAGAGCTCGGCGGCGACGAACTCGGCATGGGCGGCCTGTTCACCAAGATCAAGCCGGAGACGGTGGCGGCGATGGTCCTCACCGGCATCGAGGGCATACCCCTGCACAAGGTCCCGCCGCTGGAACTGGTGGTCCTGCACCCCGACTACGCGGTGGTCAAGCTCCCCATGACGGTGGTCGACCCGCTGCGCGGCATCGGCGAGGAGTCCGTCGGCGCGGCGGCCTTCATCTGGTCCACGGTCCCCGACCGCGGCGGCCCGCGCGACGCGTTCAACGTCTACCAGCTCCTGCACGAGTGGCAGGACTTCTCCCACCGCCTCCACGAAGCCGGCCACCAGCCGTACTGCCTGGTCTGGCCCTGACCGTTCACCCCCGGGCGCCTCACCGTGGAGGCTGCCCGCCCCTGCCCATGTCAAGAAGCAGGCTTGAACCCGGTGACACCGTCGAACGATCGTTTTCGTGAGCTGCGTCAGCTCCTGCGCTCCCATGAAGTATCCGGCTATACCTTTGATGACACAGAGGACCGCTCCGGCGTCGCGCTCAGTGCCTACCTGAGGGAAGCCGCGATTCACCCCGCTCGCGCAGCCGAGGCGGCAGCAGAAATCGACGACCTTCTGGCGACCGGATTGTTCAACGGCGAGATGGCTGATGACGTCGACCTCCTACCTCACATCCATCCTCCCCAGGGCAGGACGGTGGAGCAGTGTCTTGCCGTGATCGGCGGGCATCTGCGGCAGTTCCTCGCGGCGCCGACGGCTCCTTCCCCGTCGCCGCCGCAAACCGCGTGGGAATGGAACGGAATTCCTGCTCCTCAACGAGTCGGATCGGCTTCTCCAGAAGTCGGCGGCGACGCTGGGGCTTGGCGTCCTCCCGCCCCGGGGCGTGCGGCTGCGGAAGTGGCTTGAGGACGTGCGGGACATCGTCCGTCACCGGCTGCCCGGCTGACCGGTTCCGGCCGTGACTTGGGGCCGAGTCCCGGACAGCGGGGAGGAGTTCCTCGTACCCTCCTGAACATGGAAATATCGCTGCGTCTGACTCCCTGGTCCCAGGAGGACTTCGGGTTGCTGCTGCGGGCCAACGAGCCCGAGATGACGAAGTACTTGGGGGGACCCGAGTCCGAGGAGAAGCTGGCCGACCGCCAGCGCCGGTACCTCGCCCTGAGCGACCGGGAGCCCGCCGCCGGGCGGATGTTCCGGGTGAGCCTGGCGGAGACGGGCGAAACCGTCGGCTCCGTGGGCTTCTGGACCCGCGAATGGCGGGACGAAGAGGTCTACGAGGCCGGCTGGGCGATCTTCCCCGAGCACCAGGGCCGCGGCCTCGCGGTGGCGGCGGTCACCGAAATGCTCGCCTACGTCGCGGAGCACGGCTCGCGCCGCCTCGTGCACGCCTTCCCCGGCACCGACCACCCCGCCTCCAACTCCGTGTGCCGACGGGCGGGCTTCGAGTCGCTCGGTGACGTCAACTTCGAATACCCGCCCGGCGTCTTCCACCCGAGCCACGACTGGCGCTACACCCTGCCCTCCTGAGGGCCTGCCTGACAGGGCCCTTCTGACGGGCCCCGGCTCAGGCCACCGTCAGGACCAGCCGGCCCCGGGCGCCGCCCTCCGCGAGGCGGGCGTGCGCCTCGGCCGCGTCCTCCAGGGCGTACGTCCCCGCCACCCGCAGGGTCAGCGCGCCCGCGTCGACCAGGGACACCAGTTCCGCCAGGTGCGCCCCGTCCGCGGCGACCTCCTGCTCGACGACCCGGATCCCGCGGACCGGCGCGGGAGCCCCGCCCGGCCGCAGCCCGCCGTAGACACCGCCGTCGCGTACGAAGTCCAGCGCGGCCTCCCCCAGGACCGCCGCGTCCAGCACCCCGTCCACCCGCACGCCCGCATCCGCCCCCGACGTGCCCCGGGCCACGAACCCGGTGGCGCCCAGCGACCGGACCAACTCCTCGTCCGCCGGGGCCGCCAGCGCGGTCACGGCCAGCCCGGCGCGCACCGCGAGCTGGACCGCGAGCCCGCCGATCACCCCGGCGGCGCCGGTGATCAGCACCGAGTCCCCGGCCGCCAGCCCCAGCTGTCCCAGCGCCCGGGCCGCGGTCAGCCCGCTGAGCGGCAGCACCGCGGCGGCCGTCGCGTCCACGGACTCCGGGGCAGCGGCGACGGCCCCCGCGTCCAGGACGACGTACTCCGCATGCGTCCCGAGCCCCTTGACCGCGCCGTAGTGCAGTCCGACGACCCGCTGACCGGTGCTCCAGCCGGTGACCCCGGCGCCGACCGCGTCGATCTCCCCGGCCACGTCCCAGCCGAAGCCGAGCCGCTCACCCCCGCCCCCGAAGACCCCCGCCCGGACCAGCCCGTCCACCGGGTTGAGCCCCGCCGTCCGCACCCGGACCCGTACCTGACCGGCCGCCGGGACCGGCAGCGGCACCCGGGCCGTCACGACCTGCTCGGGCCCCCCGAAGGAGGTGACGACCGACGCGCTGATCTGCCGCTGGTTCTCGCCGACCTGGGTCTCACCGGCCTGGGTCTCGCCGACCTGGTTCTCGCTCATGGGTCTCTTCCCTTGCGCTCGATTTCGTTCGTTCCGATGCGCACTAACTTAAGGAGAGGTACTTTCGTTTCGTAAGTACGCACTCCAAGGTGCGTACCGGACCCGAAAGTGAGCCCGCCATGGCCACCCGCACTGCCGAGACCCGTCGCCAAGAGGCCCGCCACGCCTACGACGCCTTCCTCAAGGAGTGCCCGACCAGCCAGCTCCTGGCCCGCATCAGCGACAAATGGGTCGGCCTCATCCTCAGCGCCCTCGGCCAGACCGAGTCCATGCGCTACAGCGACCTCGGCCGCCGCATCCCCGGGGTCAGCCAGAAGATGCTCACCCAGACCCTGCGTGCCCTTGAACGCGACGGCCTCGTCACCCGCACCGTCACCGCCTCCGTCCCCGTCCGCGTCGACTACCGCCTCACCCCCCTCGGCCACAGCCTCGGCGGCCTCCTGTCCTCCGTGAAGCACTGGGCCGAGGAACACTTCGACCAGGTCAGCGCCCACCGCGACGCCTATGACCAGGAAGCCGCCACCGACGCCTAATTGTCCTTCGCCGCCCCACCCCGAGCTGGCATGCTGAGACTTGTGAACGGACCGGACATCAACCTCACCCTCGCCCCCGAGCTGCGCGTCTTCACCTCGCCCAGCCGGCGCGCCGAGCGCGTGCCCACCACCATCGACGGCACCTCCAGCCTCGGCCACGTCGTCGAATCGACCGGCGTCCCGCTCACCGAGGTCGGCCGGCTGCTCGTGGACGGCCTCGAGGTACCCGTCTCCCACGTGCCCCAAGGCGGCGAGTCCGTCGAGGTGTTCGGGGTCACCCGCCCCCAGCAGGTGCCCGGGGCCCCGCTCCGCTTCCTCCTCGACGTCCACCTCGGCACGCTCGCCCGCCGGATGCGCCTGCTCGGCATCGACGCGGCCTACGAGAACGAGGACATCGGCGACCCCGCACTCGCCACCCGCTCCGCCGCCGAGCGGCGCGTCCTGCTCACCCGCGACCGCGGCCTGCTGCGGCGCCGCGAGATCTGGGCGGGCGCCTACGTCTACAGCGACAGCCCTGACGAGCAACTGCGCGACATCCTGGGCCGGTTCGCACCGCACCTGACGCCCTGGACCCGCTGCACCGCCTGCAACGGCACGCTGCGCGCGGCCGACAAGGACAGCGTGGGCGATCTCCTGGAAGGCGGCACACAGCGCTCCTACGACGTGTTCGCCCAGTGCACCGACTGCGCGCGCGTCTACTGGCGGGGCGCGCACCACGCCCGTCTCGAAGTGATCGTCAGCGAGGCGCTGGCCGAATTCGGCGGCAGCGTCACCGCGTAGGGCACGCCGGGGGCGGGCAGACTTCCCCACCATGACAGCCCCAGCCCCAGCCCCCGAGCCCGCTGCGGACATCACGGACACCGCGGACAGCGCAGGCGCCGCGAACACCGCGGACGTCGCGAACACCGTGGATGTCGTGGACGTCGCGGTGATCGGCGCCGGTCCCACCGGACTGCTGATCGCCGGAGATCTCGCCGCCGCCGGACTGACCGTCACCCTGATCGAGCGCCGCCCGCAGACCGCCGCCAACCTCACGCGCGCCTTCGCCGTCCACGCCCGCACCCTCGAACTCCTCGACGCGCGCGGGCTCGCCGACGACCTCGTCGCCACCGGCCGCCCGATGGGCCGGCTGCGCCTCTTCGGCGGACTCACCCTCTCCCTCGACATGCTCCCCACCCGCTTCCCGTTCGTTCTCATCACCCCCCAATTTGAGACCGAACGCCTGCTGGAGCGTCGCGCGTTGTCCACAGGTGTGGACATCCGGTACGACCATGAGCTGATCGCACTGCACCAGGG
The DNA here is from genome assembly GCF_036346295.1 of Streptomyces sp. NBC_00536. Lineage (NCBI taxonomy): Bacteria > Bacillati > Actinomycetota > Actinomycetes > Kitasatosporales > Streptomycetaceae > Streptomyces > Streptomyces sp. NBC_00536. The sequence goes on from NZ_CP107819.1 coordinate 3,688,137, forward strand.
CGAGGGTCAGGACACCGTCACCCTCGACCTCCGCTCCCCCGCCGGTGCACAAGCCACGACCACCACCACCACCGCCACCCCCACCGCCGCCGCCGCCGCCGCCACCCTGCACGCCCGCCACGTCGTCGGCGCGGACGGCGTCCGCTCCACCGTCCGCCGCGAACTCGGCCTGCCCTTCCCCGGCCACGCCGTGGTCACCTCGATGGTGCTGGCCGACGTACGCCTGGCCGAAGAACCCGCGGACCAGCTCGCCGTCGACGGCAACGGCCAGGCCTTCGCCTTCCTCGTCCCCTTCGGCGACGGCTGGTACCGGGCCATCGCCTGGCACCGCGACGGCCGGGCCAAGGACGACGACCCCGTCGGCCTCGACGAGCTGCGCAGCATCACCCGCACCGCCCTCGGCACCGACCACGGCATGCACGACGCCCGCTGGATCTCCCGCTTCCACTCCGATGAACGCCAGGTCCCGCACTACCGCGTGGGCCGCGTCTTCCTCGCCGGGGACGCCGCCCACGTGCACTCCCCCGCGGGCGGCCAGGGCATGAACACCGGCCTCCAGGACGCCGCCAACCTCTCCTGGAAGCTCGCCGCCGTCCTCCTCGGCCGGGCCCCCGACCCCGAGGCGCTGCTCGACAGTTACGAGCGCGAACGGCACCCCGTCGGCCGCCTCGTGCTGCGCGGCAGCGGCGCCCTGACCCGGTTCGCGATGGCCGCCACCCCCGCCCGCCGCCTCGCCCGCGACCTCGGGGGCAGGCTGGTGGGCGGGCTCCGGCCCGTGCGCGCCCGCGCGCTCGGCATGGTCTCCGGGATCGGGATCTCGTACCCCCCGCCGCCCGGCGCCACCCGGCCAGCGGGCCGCCGCGCGCCGGACGCCGTCCTGCGCGAGGGCAGGCTGTACGAGCTGCTGCGCGCGGGCGGCTTCGTCCTGATCGCCCCACCCGAGATGGCGCCCGCCGTCGGCGCGCCGGAGCCGGGGCTCACGCACGCCTCCTGGCGCACGTCCGGACGTACCGCCTGCGTGCTCGTACGTCCCGACGGGTACGTCGCCTGGTCCGCCCCCGCGCCCACCCCGGCCGAGGTCACCCGGGCCGTCGCGGGCTGGATCCTGCGGCCCCAGAAGGAGTAGGACCCAGAAGGAGTAGCTCAGAAGGAGTAGGAGTCGCCGGTGTCGAGGGCCAGCACCACGTGCTCGTCGTTGGCGTGGTTGCGGTCGGTCGCGCCGCCGTCCCACCAGGTGTCCACGCGCACCACCACCTCCGGCGGCCGCTCCTTGAGCCGCATCCGCAGGCCGATGTGGCGGCCCCGCCCGTGCGCGGGCAGGGCGCCCGTCTCGCACATCACCTCGCGGTGACCGGCCCGGGCGCACCCCTCCGCCAGTTCCTGGCCGTCGGCGAGGTCCGCGGAGAGCCGTAGCCGCAGGGTGGTGTTCGCGAGGGCGGCGGGCCCCTGGTTCTCCGGGACCACCCAGACGGCGAGCCGCCCGCCGGACAGGTTCACCCGCCCGTGGTAGGCCAGATCCGTCTCGGATACTCCCCCCGTCACCCCGGCCCGCGCGGCCCCTGCCCCGGCCCGCGCGGCCCCCACCCCCGCCTGCGCGGCTCCCGTCTGGGCCGCCGCCCCGGCCAGCACCAGCCCGAGGGCCACCACGCTTCGTACGACGCCACGGCGCACCGACACCATCACCGTCACCACCTCCACGCGCGGAGGCTAACGACCCCCACCCCCCACCGGTCGGACCATCACACGAACGAGGGCGCGTCCCCCTCCATCCGCGCCGGGTCCAGGCCGGCCAGCCACAGCCGTCATGCCAGGGTTGCCCCATGCTGATCGTCCGCTCCGTGTCCCTGTTCGCCCTCGCCGCCGTCCTGGAGATCGGCGGCGCCTGGCTCGTCTGGCAGGGCGTGCGCGACCACAAGGGCTGGGTCTGGATCGGCGCCGGGGTCATCGCCCTCGGCCTCTACGGCTTCGTCGCCACCCTCCAGCCCGAAGGCGACTTCGCCCGGGTACTGGCCGCCTACGGCGGGGTCTTCGTGGCCGGATCCCTCGCCTGGGGCATGGTCGCCGACGGCTACCGGCCCGACCGCTGGGACATCGCCGGGGCCCTGGTCTGCCTGGCCGGGATGGCCCTGATCATGTACGCCCCGCGCGGCCGCTGAGCACCCGCGGCCCCCGCCCGGAGGTTCGTACGCATGCCTATGCTGGCCGGGTATAGATCACCCGAACGAGGAGCGCTCCCATGACCCCCCGCATCGCAGTCGTCACCGGGGCGAGCAGCGGAATCGGCGCGGCCACCGCACGGCAGCTCGCCGGCGCGGGCTACCACGTCGTGCTGACCGCCCGCCGCAAGGACCGCATCGAGCAGCTGGCCGCCGAGATCACCGCGGCCGGTCAGCTCGCCACCGCCCACGCCCTGGACGTGACGGACCGCGCCGCCGTCGACGCCTTCGCCGCGTCCCTGGAGCGCTTCCCCTCCGTCAACGTGCTGGTCAACAACGCGGGCGGGGCCATCGGCGCCGAGCCCGTCGCCACCGGCGACCCGGCCGACTGGCGCACGATGTACGAGGTCAACGTCATCGGCACCCTCAATGTCACCCAGGCCCTGCTCCCGGCCCTGACCGCCTCCGGTGACGGCACCGTCGTCATCCTGTCCTCGACCGCCGGCCACTCGACCTACGAGGGCGGCGCGGGCTACGTCGCCGCGAAGAACGGCGCCCGCGTCCTGGCCGAGACCCTCCGCCTGGAGATCGTCGGCCAGCCGGTCCGCGTGATCGAGATCGCGCCGGGCATGGTCAAGACGGAGGAGTTCGCCACCACCCGCTTCCGCGGGGACGCGGAGAAGGCGGCCAAGGTGTACGCGGGCGTCGCCGACCCGCTCTCGGCCGACGACGTGGCCGACACGATCACCTGGGCGGTGACCCGTCCCAGCCACGTCAACATCGACCTGCTGGTGGTCCGCCCGCGCGCCCAGGCCTCGAACACGAAGGTCCACCGCGACCTGTAACCGGCAGGCTCCGAAGGACACCCCCTAGACCAGCCCGGCGGCCTTGAGCTGGGGCATGAGGGCCGCGGGCTTCAGTCCCGCGGCCTTCGCGGCGCCCAGCGCACGCTCCAGGTCGGCCTCCAGCGTGGGCGTGAAGTGCAGCAGCACGATGTCCCCCGCCTGGAGCTTCGGGGTCGGCGGGGTCTCGCTCCAGGTGGTGACGTCGTGGGTCCAGGTGACCAGGGCCTTCGCCCCGCACGCCTTCGCCGCGAGCCGCACGTCGTCGTTGACGGCCCCGTACGGCGGCCGCAGCAGCTGCGGCGCCCGCCCGAAGGTCCCCTTGAGCTGCTCCCGCGCCCCGCACACCTCCGCGTCCTTGCCGGCCGCGTCGAGGGTGGTCAGGTCCGGGTGGTTGACGGTGTGGTTCTCGACGGTGGCCCGGCCCTGCTCGATGAGGTCCGTGAAGTAGCCGGTGTCGTACGAGGTGGCCCCGGGCAGCAGGAACAGGGTCACCGGCACCCGCTTGTCGATCAGCGTCCGCGCGGCGGCGGGGTCATGGTTCCACCCGTCGTCGATGGTGATGAAGACGACCTTGTCGGAGGTCGGTACGTGCGCCACGACCGGCGGCAGCCCCACCCCGTCAGCAGCGGAGACGGCAGCCGCGACCGGCACCCCCGTACCTGTACCCGTACCCGCCCCCGCCACGGCGGATCCGGCCACCCCGAAGGTGAGCGACAGCGAAGCGAACACACCGAGAACCACCCGAGATCTCCACATGGCGCACACCTTGGTCTAGACCAACTCCACGCGTCAACCCCCGCGCACACCCCACGAGTTGCCCCGCCACACCCCTTGCGCCCGTACGGGCAAAGACGCGCCGAATGTCCCCGCCGGCGAACACGGTCGATCACCGATCGGGCGGCCAAGCGCTCAGTCGACACCGCTGAGATAGACCCGGCTGCTGGCGGCGTCGACCTGCACCACCGCGACCTTCAGCCAGTTGAGGTCGCCCTCGCACGGCGCACACACCTGGCCTTCGCGGACCCTCGCCAGCAGGTCAGGCTCCGGCAACCCCAGGTGCGAGAACGGCGTCGACGGGTTCGTGTTGCGGGCGAGTGGCTGCTCCCGCAGGCCAAGCGGCACATCCGGCTTCAGCTGAGCGACGAACTCGTCGACCCCGGCAGTGGGGAGGACGAACGCCATGATCAGGCCATCGTCCTGCAAACCCCGCCAGTGCGCCGCCTTCGCCCCGGTCGCCGCCACGGGCACCCTCACACGCAACGTCCTGGCGACCGACTCCACGGTGGCCCCGTCCACCCAATACGACACCTGCCCCGACGAACGCTCCCCCGCCCGGGTGCCGCTCACCGTCGCCCCCGAGCACCCGGCCACCAGCCCCATGAGCACGACCACCCCGCCCACCAGACCCAGATGCCACCTGCCCCACGGCTCCACGTTCAACGTGCGTCCCCATTCCGGCCGATGTCGGTCCGCGTGCCGTCCCGCCCCGGGCTCTTCGGATCGGGCCAGGAGCCGCCCGGGCCCACGTCGTGCTGCTGCACCGAACTACTCCCCCGCATATCGAATTCCCTGGCCTGCCCCGTCGTGTGCAGGCGGGCCATATCGGCGTCGGTCACCGTGGTCGGACCGATGGGCGTGGCCTTGCCCGGGTCCCAGTTGTACCGGTCCCACACATTGACCTGATAGTCGATGCTGACGCGCGGACTGCCGTCCGGGCCCGGCACCGCCGTCACGACGCCCGTGGTGTTCGTCATGGCGCTGCCCACGGCCAGGTACCAGTTCGCCGTGCCGTCCGGACCCTTGTCGTGGGTATATCCCTCGCCCGCGGTCTCCACGGGGATCGCGACGGGCTTGCCGCCCGACTGCGCGAAGGCGTCCAGCGCCTGGCGACGCCATTCGCCCTCCAGCTTGGCGCGCGTCGCCGCAGACACGTCACGCAGGACCGTGTCGTCCTCGTCGCTCAGCATCCTGTCGACATCGAGGTCGAGTGTCCTGCCGGTCCCGTGCAGATAGTGGTCCATGTGCCGGGCCGCGTCCGTCTTACCGATGAAGTCACCGCTGTTCGAGATCCCGTTGGCCTGGAGTTCCTTCCAGTAGTCCCCCAAGCCGGGTGTAGCGACGTCGTATGGCCCCGCCCCGTCGTCAGCGGCCACCCGCTTCACCGAGGGGGTCAACAGGCCGCCCGCCAACAGCTGCTCCCTGCGCTGCACCCACAGCTGCGCCCGAGACTCAGGACTCAACGACTGCCACAGCCGCCGCAGCTCCGCGCGCTGCTTGTCGCTGGCGTCCGCTCCCAGACCGGCGAGTTTCAGGGCGCGGGGCAGCATGTCCTCGTCGAGCGACGTGTACGACGCGTGGCCGGGATTGGCCGGATCACCACCGTGGCTCGCTCGCAGCGCCCGTACAGCAGCCGCGTCCACCTCGGTGGCGTGGCTCACGAACCCGGTCAGCGTGTCGGCGTACCACCGCATCATGTCGCGTTTTCTCTGACCGGGCCCCTCCACCTCACAGATGAGGGCATCCGCGATCACCACGGATCCGTCCGCGCGTCCGGTAACGCTGAAGCCCTTCTCCTTGGCCTCGGCGGTGACACTCCTGGCCTGCTGCTGGATCCCCTGCAGCTCGGCGTGCGCGTCATCAAGGACGCTGAAAATGCTCTGCGCCTCCGTGTGGAGATCCTCGAACTCCTTCACCGTCTTGCCGACGAAGTCCCTGGTCACACCTGCGTTGATGCCCTCCCAGCGGGCCTTTTCGGCCTTCGCCTTCACACCGTCGCGGGCCTCGCCACCGAGCCGCTGCATCTCCCCGGCCATGCGCTTCCAGTCGGCGACGGCCGTCCCCAGTTTGCCGAGGTCGACTTCCATGAGCTCGGTGTAGTTCATGAGGCGCTCCCCCTACGTGAAGTACTCGGTGAGGCGGGAAACGGGCACGGCCGAGCCATCCCGGTTCCGGAAGGACGCGGCGATCGCGGCGTCGTTCTCGGCGTGCGACTTCTTCGAGTAGTCCAGGTGGTTCGATATGTGAGCACACGCCTGAAGGACGCTCTTGACCTGCGAGGTCCAGATGGACACCGTCGTCGCCAGCTCATCCCCGAGAGCGAAGTTGCTGCCCGTCAGGGCCGCTGCTGCCTGCATCGTGGAGCCGACGCCCTCCTTGTCACCGCCGGCGCCGGCGATGTCGGCCCCCTTCAGCAACTGGCTGTGCAGCACGAAGGCCTCGTGGCCGACGGCTCCGAGGTCGTCCTGGTGCACGACGAGGTCGGCCGGTCCGTCACCTCCCGGGCCACCCGGCAGTTGGTTGAGCCGCGTCGAGGCTTGCCGTTGGGCAGTCACTTCCGCTTTCGCACTGTCCCATTCATCCCATGCCATCACACCATTGGATCACGGCCCTGTGACACGCGGATCGACCTCCAGGAGAAGGAGGTTGGAGCGGTCCCGGACACGCCGGGCGGGGGACCCGCCCCCGCACAGCCACCCCCGGGCACGCGGAGGGACCCCGACCGTCGAACGGTCCGGGTCCCTCCACTCCCCCGACAACTGCGCCCCGATAACCGCACCCCCACCAGACCCCGGCCGGGATCAGCCCTTGACGCAGATGAGCTGCTTCAGCTTGGCCACGACCTCGACCAGGTCGGTCTGCTGGTCGATGACCTGCTCGATCGGCTTGTAGGCGCCCGGGATCTCGTCCACGACGCCGGAGTCCTTGCGGCACTCCACGCCCTTGGTCTGGTCCGCCAGGTCCCGCGTGGAGAACCGCTTCTTCGCCGCCGTCCGGCTCATCTTCCGGCCCGCGCCGTGCGAGGCCGAGTTGAAGGACTTCTCGTTGCCGAGGCCCTTCACGATGTACGAGCCGGTGCCCATCGAGCCCGGGATGATCCCGAAGTCCCCGCTGCCCGCCCGGATCGCGCCCTTCCGCGTGACCAGCAGGTCCATGCCGTCGTAGCGCTCTTCGGACACGTAGTTGTGGTGGCAGCTGATCTCGTGGTCGAAGGAGACCTTCGCCTTGCGGAACTCCCTGCGGATGACCTCCTTGAAGAGGCTCATCATCACGGCGCGGTTGTACTTCGCGTACTCCTGCGCCCAGAAGAGGTCGTTGCGGTAGTCCTGCATCTGCGGCGTGGCCGCCAGGAACACCGCGAGGTCCCGGTCCACCAGGTCCTGGTTGTGCGCGAGCCCGCGGGCCACGCCCATGTGGTGCTCGGCCAGCTCGTTGCCGATGTTCCGGGAGCCCGAGTGCAGCATCAGCCAGACCGTGCCCGCCTCGTCGAGGCAGAACTCGATGAAGTGGTTGCCGCCCCCGAGCGTGCCGATCTGCTTCGCGGCCCGCTCGCGGCGGAACTTGACCGCGTCCGCGATGTAGTCGAAGCGCGTCCAGAGGTCGTCGAAGCCGTCGGCCGCGAAGTCGTACAGGCGCGCCGGGTCCACCGCCTCCTTGTGGAGGCCCGCCCCGACGGGGATCGCCTGCTCGATCTTCGACCGCAGCCGTGACAGGTCCCCGGGCAGGTCGTTGGCCGTCAGCGAGGTCCGTACGGCCGACATGCCGCAGCCGATGTCCACCCCCACCGCGGCCGGACAGACCGCGTCCTTCATCGCGATCACCGAGCCGACGGTGGCGCCCTTGCCGTAGTGCACGTCCGGCATGACGGCCAGGCCCTTGATCCAGGGCAGGGTCGCGACGTTGTGCAGCTGTCGCATCGCGCTGTCCTCGACCGTGGACGGATCGGTCCACATCCGGATCGGGACCTTCGCCCCGGGTACCTCTACATACGACATGACGTCCCCAACACCCTGTTAACCACAGAAAAGTCTCAATACGCAAAAAGCCTCGCAACAGGTCCCAAAGACGACATGGGACCGGCGTCAGCACCAGCGTGTGCGATAGACATTGTGTCCACGCGCGGCCCAGCACCGGCAACGCAATTTCCCGACCGCGGTCCTGACCGAGGACCCACCCGCCGCCCACCCACAGCCCACCCACAGCCCACCCACAGCCTGTCGAACGGAGCCAGACGACGTGCAGCGCAACGCGGTACGGCAAGTCCTTCCCGGCATCCTGATGCTCACCGCGCTCATGGCCGGGTGCACCTCCGGCACCGGCACGGGGGTCACCACCGACTCCAAGGCGGGCGGCACCGCGCCCGTCGCCGCGCCGCCGGGGAAGTACCGCAGCCTGCCCTCGCCCTGCAAGGCGGTCGAAGGGAAGCGGCTGAAGGCCATGCTCCCGGCCGCGGCCACGCTCACCTCGGAGCAGCGCGACCAGCTCTACGCCGGGACCGCGGACACCTCGTACGACGGCGACCGGCGCGTCGGCTGCCGCTGGAAGGCGCAGACCCCCGAGGAGACCCGCCTGCTGTCCGTCGGCTTCGAGCGGGTCGTCTCCTACGACCGGGCCGCGAGCAGCGACGACGACAAGGCGCGGCAGGTCTACGAGCGCCGCCTCGCCGACGCCCACCTCCCGGCCCCCGTCCCCTCGACCGCCCCCTCGACCGCCCCGACGCCCGGCGCGAGTACGAACCCCGGCGCGAGTACGGTCCCCAGCGCGGGTACGGTCCCCAGCCCGGGCACGGTCCCCAGCCCGGGTACGACCCCCGGCCCGGGCGCCAGTACGAGCCCCGTGCCCCCCGCCGCAGCCGCGTCCTCCGGCACCCCCGCGCCCTCCACCTCGCCCACCCCGCCCGAGCTGGGTTCCCGCGTCCTGGAGGGGCTCGGGAACGCCGCCTTCGTCGAGGACCGGCTCAGCGCGGCCGGTTCCGCCGCCCAGGTGCGGACCGTACGCATCGTCTTCCGCACCGCGAACGTCATCGTCACCGTGGAGTACGGCGTGCAGCCCGCACTGCCCGGCGGGGTCCCCTCCAGCGCGGAAACGCAGGACGAAGCGCACCAGTTGGCGGAGGCCCTGGTGGAACGTTTCAACGCGTGACCGGAACCCGGTCCGGACCCCGGCACGGCGACCGAATACCTGGTCAGCGGCCGATCAGCGGCCGTCCGACGACCGCCCGCCGGTCTTCGCGCGGCCCCCGCGTGACGGCGGGCACAGCAGCCAGCCGCCCGGTCGGGCTACCGTTGCCCGGGTCCCCGTGCCCATAGACACACAAACGTACGAAGGAATCATGCACCGATCAGCCTCGCGCCTCACCCGTGTCATCGCCTGCGCAGCCGTCCCGGTGATCCTCGCCGTCTCCGGTTGCTCGTCCGACTCGGGCAAGAGCGCGGACACGGGCAAGAAGTCCGACTCGTCCGCTTCGTCCAAGTCGCCGAGCACGAAGCCGTCGACCGCCCCCGAGAAGGCCGCGTTCGCCACGCTGCCCGACCCGTGCAAGACGGTCCAGGCGAAGACCATCGAGGCACTCGTCCCCAAGGCCAAGGACAAGAACGGAACGGCCACCAAGTCGAACGACCTGACCAGCCGCGCCAGCTGCTCCTGGAACGGCCTGGACGAGAACGGCCTCAAGGGCTCCGACTACCGCTGGCTCGCGGTGTCCCTGGTCCGCTACGACTCGCACGAGTCCCTCGGCAGCGGCAACAAGCGCGCCGAGGAGCAGTACAACAAGCAGCTCGCGACGGCGAAGGCCGTCGAGGGCGCGCAGAACGTGAAGACCGACCAGGTGGGCGGCGTCGGCGACCAGGGCACCTCGGTCACCTACACCACGAAGAAGGACGGCGCGGACTTCTTCAACACCACGGTCATCGTGCGCACGCAGAACGTCGTCGTCTCCCTGGACTACAACGGCGCCGCCTACGAGGGCGCGGCCGCCCCCGACCCGGCGAAGCTGCTGGAGAGCGCGATCGCCGCGACCCGCGAGGCCGTGAACTCGGTCGCCGGCGCCAAGGACCAGCCGGGCTCCTCGCAGTCCCCGTCCGACCCCGCCCCGTCGGAGTCCCCGTCGGAGTCCGCGTCCGCCTCCTGAGCGTCCGCCTCCTGACCCGGCCGCAGGGCCAAACGGGGCCGAACAGGGCCGAACGGGCCCGCGGACCAGGTGACATCACGTCACCCGTACGCTGTGCCTGCCGTAGCTCCGTAGCTGGATAGCTTGATAGTGGGAGGGGATCGCGGGTGGCCGCGATGCAGCTGACTCGTACGCACCGGATACTCATCGGCGTCGTCGTCGCCGGCGCCGTCGTCATCGCGGGGATCGGCTTCGCCGGTTCCTACGCCGCGGTGCGCGCGCTGGCGCTGCAGAAGGGGTTCGGCTCCTTCTCGCTGGTGTTCCCGATCGGCATCGACATGGGCATCTGCGTGCTGCTCGCGCTCGACCTGCTGCTGACGTGGATCCGCATCCCCTTCCCGCTGCTGCGCCAGACGGCGTGGCTGCTGACCGCCGCGACCATCGCCTTCAACGGCGCGGCGGCCTGGCCGGACCCGCTGGGCGTCGGCATGCACGCCGTCATCCCGATCCTGTTCGTGGTGACGGTCGAGGCCGCCCGGCACGCGGTGGGGCGGATCGCCGACATCACCGCGGACCGGCACATGGAGGGCGTGCGGATCACCCGCTGGCTGCTCTCACCGGTCCCCACCTTCAAGCTGTGGCGCCGGATGAAGCTGTGGGAGCTGCGCTCCTACGAGCAGGCGGTCGGCATGGAACAGGACCGGCTGATCTACCAGGCCCGCCTCCAGGCCCGCTACGGGCGCGCCTGGCGCCGCAAGGCCCCCGTCGAGGCGCTCATGCCGCTGCGCCTGGCCCGGATCGGCGTACCGCTGTCCCAGACCGTCCCCGAGGGGCTGGCGGCCGCGGGCATCGAGCCCGCGCTGCTGCCGCCGGTCGCGGACGCCGAGGCGGCACGGGCCGCCCTGGAGGCGCGCCACCCCGGCGGGCTGCCGGTCGCGGCCGCCCAGCCGCATCCCGCGGCGGCCCCGCCGCAGGCCGTACTCCCCGCACAGGCGACCGGCCCGGGACCTGGCCCCGGCCCCGGTCCCGGGCAGCCCGCCCACAGCGCCGGACCGCCCGCCTTCGCGGTCGACCCGACGGCGATGCCCGCGGCCCACAACAGCGCCTGGTTCGCGGCCCCGCTGGCCCCGCAGGCGGCGTACGCGGGCGCCTACAACCCGCAGTACGTCGACGGCCTGGAGCCCACCCCGGTCCTGCCCCCGACCGGCCCGGACGACGCCCCGGCGCAGCAGCCCCCGGTCCCGGCCGCCGAGGCCCCGGCGGCCGAAGCCCCCGTCGCCGACGAGGACCTCACCCCGGTCGACGAGGTGAAGTTCGCCGAAGCGGCCTACGAGGTCTTCCGCACCTACGTCGACGAGCACGGCAACTGGCCGAGCCCCGAGCAGCTCGACATACACCTCTCCGACGGCCACGGCATCGTCCACCCGCGCAGCGCCACCACGCTCAAGCGGCTGATGCCGGAGCTGAAGCAGCGCTACCAGACGGACCTGGAGAACGAACACATCGCGTGACGGAGTTCCCGGCACCACAAAGAAGGGCCCGAACCCCCCAGGGGGTCCGGGCCCTTCTCCGTATCACTCGGTCACTCGGTCACCCGGTCATCAGACGGCGAGCAGCTTGCGCACCCGGTCCGCGCCGACCGCGAGCAGCAGCGTGGGCAGCCGCGGCCCGGTCTCCCGGGTCACCAGCAGGCGGTAGAGCAGCGCGAAGAACGTCCGCTGCGCGACCTTCAGCTCCGGCGTCGGCTTGGCGTCCGGCTCCAGGCCGGCCATCACCTTCGGCACGCCGTAGACGAGCGTGGTCAGCCCGTCGAGCGACCAGTGCGAGTCCAGGCCCTCCAGCAGCAGCCGCAGCGACTCGCGGCCCTCGTCGTCCAGCGAGCCCAGCAGCTCGGCGTCCGGCTCCTCGCGCACCAGCGTGCGCTGGTCGGCCGGGACCTGGGTGCTGATCCAGTTCTCGGCGCGGTCCAGCCGCGGGCGTACGTCGTCCAGCGAGCCCAGCGGGTTCGCCGGGTCGAGGTCGTTCAGGATCCGGACCGTCTGCTCGTCGTGCCCGCCCGTGATGTCCACGACCGAGGCGAGCGTGCGGTACGGCAGCGGCCGCGGCGTGCGCGGCAGCTCACCGGCGGCGGTCCGCACGGCGCGCGCGTGCGAGGCGGCGTCGGCGGGGAGCACGGAGCCGTCGGCGACCTTGGCCTCCAGCTTGTCCCACTCGTCGTACAGCCGCTGGATCTCCTGGTCGAAGGCGATCTTGAAGGACTGGTTCGGCCTGCGGCGGGCGTACAGCCAGCGCAGCAGCTGCGGCTCCATGATCTTCAGCGCGTCGGCCGGGGTCGGGACCCCGCCCTTGCTGGAGGACATCTTCGCCATGCCGCTGATGCCGACGAACGCGTACATCGGACCGATCGGCTGCTCGCCGCCGAAGATGTGCACGATCTGGCCGCCGACCTGGAACGACGAGCCGGGCGAGGAGTGGTCGACGCCCGAGGGCTCGAAGACCACGCCCTCGAAGGCCCAGCGCATCGGCCAGTCGACCTTCCAGACCAGCTTGCCGCGGTTGAACTCGCTGAGCTTGACCGTCTCGGTGTACTCGTCCTCGGTGCAGACGTAGGTCAGCTCGGTCGTCGTGTCGTCGTAGGACGTCACCTTGGTGAAGTCCTTGCCGCACTGACCGCAGTACGGCTTGTACGGGAAGTACCCGCCCTCGCCGACGCTGCCGTCGTCCTCGCCCGCGGCGCCCGAACCCTCGGCGGCCTCCAGCTCGGCCTCGTCGACCTGCTTCTGCTGGGGCTTCTTGCCGCCCGGCTTCTGCTTGGTGCGGTACTGGTCGAGCACGGCGTCGATGTCGCCGCGGTGCTTCATCGCGAAGAGCACCTGCTCGCGGTACACGCCCGTCGTGTACTGCTCGGTCTGGCTGATCGGGTCGTACTCGACGCCCAGCTCGGCCAGCGCCTCGACCATGGCGGCCTTGAAGTGCTCGGCCCAGGTCGCGTACGCCGACCCGGCCGGGGCGGGGACCGAGGTCAGCGGCATGCCGATGTACTGGCCGTACGTCTCGGGGTCCACCCCGGGGATACCGGCCGGCACCTTGCGGTAGCGGTCGTAGTCGTCCCAGGACAGGACGTGCCGCACCTCGATGCCCCGGCGGCGGATCTCGTCCGCGACCAGGTGCGGGGTCATGACCTCGCGCAGGTTGCCCAGGTGGATCGGACCGGAGGGGGAGAGTCCGGACGCGACGACGACGGTTTTACCGGGGGCTCGGCGCTCCGCCTCGGCGATGACCTCGTCCGCGAAACGGGAGACCCAGTCGGTCTCGGTGCTGCTCTGCGCGCTCTGAGCCACGTCACGTCCTTCTATCTCGAATACCGGCTTCAGCCATCATCCCAGACGGAACAGAGCGCTCCGAGGTTGTTTTCTCCCGCGAAACCGAAGGCGCCCGCATGGGATACTCGGCACTTGTCGGAACACCCAAGTACACGCTCAGACACGACCTCACAGGAACGGCAGCTCATGGCCTCGGTCCCTTCCCTCGCTTCTTCCGTCAACCAGCGCGTCGCCGACGCCCTTGCCTCCGCCCTGCCGGAGGCCGGTGGCGCCGACCCGCTGCTGCGACGAAGCGACCGGGCCGACTTCCAGGCCAACGGCATCCTGGCGCTCGCGAAGAAGGCCAAGGCCAACCCGCGCGAGCTGGCGACGACCGTGGTCGGCGGGATCCCCGCCGGCGGTGACGGCGACCTGATCAAGGAGATCGAGGTCTCCGGACCCGGCTTCCTGAACATCACGGTCACCGACCGGGCGATCATCGAGACCCTCGCGGCCCGCGCCGCCGACGCGCGCCTCGGCGTGCCGGTCTCGCAGACCGCGGGCACCACGGTCATCGACTACGCCCAGCCGAACGTGGCCAAGGAGATGCACGTCGGCCACCTGCGCTCCGCCGTGATCGGCGCCGCGATGGTCGAGATCCTGGAGTTCACCGGCGAGACGGTGATCCGGCGCCACCACATCGGCGACTGGGGCACCCAGTTCGGCATGCTCATCCAGTACCTGATCGAGCACCCGCACGAGCTGGACCACGGCCCGCGCGAGGAGGTCTCCGGCGAAGAGGCGATGTCGAACCTCAACCGCCTCTACAAGGCCTCGCGCGTGCTCTTCGACTCCGACGAGGAGTTCAAGACCCGCGCCCGCGCCCGGGTCGTGAACCTCCAGGCGGGCGAGCCCGAGACCCTGGCCCTGTGGCAGCGGTTCGTCGACGAGTCGAAGATCTACTTCTACTCCGTCTTCAACAAGCTCGACATGGACATCCAGGACCCCGACGTCGTCGGCGAGTCCGGTTACAACGACATGCTGGTGGAGACCTGCCGCCTGCTGGAGGAGTCGGGCGTCGCCGTCCGCTCCAACGGCGCGCTGTGCGTGTTCTTCGAGGACGTCAAGGGCCCGGACGGCAACCCGACCCCGCTGATCGTCCAGAAGTCCGACGGCGGCTTCGGCTACGCCGCGACCGACCTGTCCGCGATCCGCGACCGGGTGGGCAACCTCAAGGCCTCGACCCTGCTGTACGTCGTGGACGCGCGCCAGTCCCTGCACTTCAAGATGGTCTTCGAGACGGCCCGCCGCGCGGGCTGGCTGAACGAGGACACCAAGGCCGTCCAGCTCGCCTTCGGCACCGTCCTCGGCAAGGACGGCAAGCCGTTCAAGACCCGCGAGGGCGAGACGGTCCGGCTGGTGGACCTCCTGGACGAGGCCGTGGACCGGGCGACGGCGGTCGTACGCGAGAAGGCCGAGAAGATCGGCCTGTCCGAGGCCGAGATCGTCGAGAACGGCCGGTACGTCGGCATCGGCGCCGTGAAGTACGCGGACCTCTCCACCTCCGCCGCGCGCGACTACAAGTTCGACCTCGACCAGATGGTCTCGCTGAACGGCGACACCTCGGTCTACCTCCAGTACGCGTACGCCCGCATCCGCTCCATCCTGCGCAAGGCGGGCGACCGCAGCCCCCTCGCGCACCCGGAGCTGGAGCTGGCCCCGGCCGAGCGCGCGCTGGGCCTGCACCTGGACACCTTCGGCGAACTGATCGAGGAGGCGGCCTCGGACTACGCGCCGCACAAGCTGGCCGCGTACCTCTACCAGCTGTCCTCGCTGTTCACCACGTTCTACGACCAGTGCCCGGTCATCAAGCCGGAGCCGGAACTCGCCGTCGGCGAGAACCGCCTCTTCCTGGCCGACCTCACCGCCCGCACCCTCACCAAGGGCATGTCCCTCCTGGGCATCAGGACGCCCGAGCGCCTCTGATCGCCCGCCCGTGGGGCGCGGCTACGCCGCGAGAGCGGTGGCGCTGCGCCTCCGGGGTCGGAGAGACTCCGGGGGCTGCCCGCCAGTTCAACTGTCTCTTCGCGGTGCCGCGCCCTGTCAAGGGCGCTCCCTGCGGTCGCGTCGCTTCGCGATGGCCTTCGGCCACCCTTGACAGGGCACGTCCCCACGAAAAGCCAAGAACTGTCGGGCGGCCCCCGGGGGAAGGCATGGGGGACAATGCCCTCTTACCGGGGGTGGGAGCGGCCCAGCCCGATCCCGGATGCGGCCAAGCCGCGCCCTCCGGGCGGACAAGCGACAGACGCGCACCTTTATCGCTACGCGCTCCTCTGAGAGCGGCGTCTGCGGCCCGTTTGGGGCTGGTGGCCGGTGCGGGGAGCCGAAAGCTCGGCCACATGAGCATGGAGTCGGGTCAAGGCGCGCTCGACACTCAACACCCCTCCACAATGCCCCTTTTGTGATGCTTTGGGCCCCCCACTTTGGGGCGGACGACTGCCAGACCCCTCTCCACTTCGGCCTGACGGAAGTCCGGGCCCCAAACAGCCCGCAGACGCCTCCCCGAGCGCAACTGTGTAGCGATTTGCTCGCGCGCTTGTCGCTTGTCCGCCCGGAGGGCGCGGCTTGGGCTCACCCAGCCCCCGGGCCGGTGACCAGAACACTGGACCATGGACCAGGTCCCCCAGGCCTTCCCCCGGGGGCCGCCCGACAGTTCTTGGCTTTTCGTGACGGGGTGGGCTGTCAAGGGTGGCCGCAGGCCATCGCGAAGCGACGCGACGAAGGAGCGCCCTTGACAGGCCGCACCGGCACGAAGAGACAGTTGAACTGACGGGCAGCCCCCGGACGATCCCCGACCCCGCACACCCGAAGCCACCGCCCCCGCGGCGAAGCCGCGCCCGGCGCAGCCGGGGCCTCCCCGCACCTCACCCCGCGCCGAAGACCTCGACCTTGCACCGCGGGCTCCCGGAGCGGGCGATGCGCGCGTCGCAGGTGACGAGTGGCACCTGGAGTCCCTCGGCCAGCGCCACGTAGGTGGCGTCGTATGCGGAGAGGTTCGCGTACAGCTCGCGTACCCGGGGCAGCACCGGGAGGTGTTCCATCCGCCGGACCGGCAGGGCCGCGAAGTCGTCCCAGGCCGCGTCCAGTTGGCGGTCGGTGAGCTTGCCTCCCCGGTGGCGGCCGAGTAGCGCCTGCGTCACCTCCACATCGAGCAGGTAGGGCGCGGCGAGGCGTTCGCCCACCACCCGCTCGCGTACCGCCTCGCCCACCGGACCTGCGTCCGCGACCAGCATGACGACGGCGCTCGCGTCGATCACGATCATTCGCGCCGCCGTCCGGCGTCGAGGTCGCCGAGGACCTCCTCCACGCTCAGCTCGGCCGATACGCGGGAGCGGATCCGCGCGACGACATCCTCGACGGACGGCGTCGCGGCCTCCTCCTCCAGCAGGGTCCGGGCATACGCCTGAAGCGACTGGCGGCTACGGGCAGCTCGTATCTTCAGCTCGGCGAGCGCCTCGTCGGACAGATCACGTACGTACAGAGTGGCCATGCAACAAGAATAGTCGCGGTGCAAGCATTCTGCTAGCAGCCGTGGACCAGCCTGGGGACCGGACCTCCGACCCGCGCGACATCACGGCCTGCCGGGATGCCCTCCCCGGAGCCGCCGAGGCCATCCGCGTACTGGACGTGCGGGACCTCTCCGCCTTCCTCGCGGGCAAGCGCGTATTGCGCTGACGCGGCGAGCGATCACCCGCCGCCCCCGACACGGGTCCGGTCAGCGGTTGAGCGGGTATGAGTGCTTCCCCGTCGCCTCGTCGATTTCGCCGTGGGCCTTCTGCAGCAGTTGGGACGCGAGGTCCATGAGGGCGCGGGCGCCCGCGATCTCCTCTCCGACCCTCAGCTGTTCCGGGTCGGACGGGTGCCGCATCGCGTAGCCGCGGCCCTTCACCTCGGAGCCGTCAGCGAGCCTGAGCAGGGCAGCCGTGCTCGTGCGGTGGCCCTCCTCGGAGAATTCCAGTTCCACATGCCATCCGACGAGTGTGGACATGACCCACCACCTCCAGGCGTCTGCCTCCAGCGTGCGCCCCCACCCGCGCTACAGCCAGTCGAAGCGGCCCGCGGCCGCCCGGCGCCACCGGTCCAGCGCCCGGCGCGGGGCCGGCTCCGGGGCCCACCGCGGCACGACCGGTCCCGGCAAGCAGGACCGTAACCACGGAACGTCGAGGTGGGTGTCCTCCAGGCGCACGCCGTCGGTGGTGACCTCGTCCAGCGAGCCGTCCCGCCCGTAGGCGGCGATGCGCAGCCCCGAGAGACCCTCGCGCGGCCAGACGGCAGCGGCCACCACCAGTCGACCGGCGTCAAGCCCGCGGCCCGTCGGCGGCCAGGGTCCCGGGGACTCGTGCACGTACACCGCGCATTCGGCGTCCGCACCCGCCAGCCACCCGGCCAGCTCCGCGGAGCCTCCCTCGTCGGGGATCCAGCCCAGCGCCTCCTCGTGCGGATGGCGGTAGGCCCAGATCCGCTTCTGCAGGGCGTCGTGCAGCCGCATGGTGGCGCACGCCCGGCGGAAGGAGTGCCACTGGACGCGTTCCAGGTACTCGACGGGGTCCGGCGCGGGGGCGGAGTCGTCACCGGTCATGACCCCAAGTGTCGCTCCCCGGAACTCGCTTGAGGAAGCCCGATCTGGAAGCGGATCTAGAACATCCCTCTAGCTAGGGCTCGGTTCCAGCGAGCGCCAGATACGGTCCGGCAACAGCCGGGCCAGTTCGGTGAGTTCCGCGAGTTCGACGTCGTACGTACTGGACAGCCAGCGCCGCGCGGCCTCCGCCACCGGCCCCATGACGAGGACCTCGATCAGCGGCCCCGGCAGCGGCGCGACCTCGCCCTTCTCCATCCGGGCCCGCATCCACTCGTTCATCGGCGCGAGCATGACCTCCTTGGCCGCCCGGATCTCCTCGGCGTGCATGGCGAGGTAACCGGAGTAGGCCGAGGCGTGGATGAAGAGCGCGGCCTCCCGCTGTTCCTGCGTGAAGCGCAGGTAGGCGTCAACGATCGCGCGGACCCCGGTGCGGGCGGTGCGGCTGCGCCGCAGCGCCTCGTTCATCTCGTCGAACAGCTTGCCCATGCACTGGGTGTAGAGCGCGGCGGCGAGCCCGTCGAAGCTGCCGAAGTGGTGGTAGAGGCTGCCGAGGCTGACCTTTCCGGCCGCCGTGACGGCGCTGACGGTGAAGCCCTGCTGGCCGGACTCGGCGTAGACGCGCAGGGCCGTTCTCAGGATGAGATCGACGGTCGCCTCGCCACGCTGCTGCTTCACCATCGGGTCAGGGTAGAGCAGTTGGCGAGGCGCGCCTCCGGGTCAGCGCGCTTCGCGCAGCCAGCCGGCGACCTCGGTCGCCCAGTACGTCAGGATCGTGTCGGCGCCCGCCCGCTTGATGCCGGTCAGGGTCTCCAGGATGGCGCGCTCGCGCTCGATCCAGCCCTTCTCCGCCGCCGCCTCGACCATCGCGAACTCGCCACTGATCTGGTACGCGGCCACCGGCACGTCCACGGCCTGCGCGACCCGGTACAGGATGTCCAGGTACGGCCCCGCGGGCTTGACCATCACCATGTCGGCGCCCTCTTCGAGGTCGAGCGCCAGCTCGCGCATCGACTCCCGGGAGTTCGCCGGGTCCTGCTGGTACGTCTTGCGGTCGCCCTGGAGCGAGGAGCCGACGGCCTCGCGGAAGGGGCCGTAGAAGGCGGAGGAGTACTTCGCCGTGTAGGCCAGGATCGCGACGTCCTCGTGCCCGGTCTCGTCGAGCGCATCACGGACCACGCCGACCTGGCCGTCCATCATGCCGCTCGGGCCCACCATGTGGACGCCCGCGTCGGCCTGGACCTGCGCCATCTCGGCGTACCGCTCCAGCGTCGCGTCGTTGTCGACGCGGCCGTGCTCGTCCAGCACGCCGCAGTGGCCGTGGTCGGTGAACTCGTCCAGGCACAGGTCCGACATGATGACGAGGTCGTCGCCGACCTCGGCCTTCACGTCGCGGATCGCGAGCTGCAGGATGCCGTCCGGCTCCGTGCCCGCGGTGCCGAGCGCGTCCTTGTTCTCGTCCGCCGGGACCCCGAAGAGCATGATCCCCGAGACGCCCGCCGCCACGGCCTCGGCCGCGGCCTTCCGCAGCGTGTCCCGGGTGTGCTGGACCACGCCCGGCATGGCCGAGATCGCGATCGGCTCGCTGATGCCTTCCCGTACGAACGCCGGGAGGATCAGGTCGGAGGGGTGCAGCCGGTTCTCCGCGACCATCCGCCGCATCGCCGGGGTGCCGCGCAGCCGGCGGGGCCGCGAGCCGGGGAAGGTTCCGTACGCGCTCATCTTCAGTCGCCTCTTCGCACTTCGACAGCAGTCGAGACCCAGCCTAGGGGGTCCCCGGGGCCGCTCTCCCCCAGCCCGAACTCGCACCACACCACCTTCCCGGGCACCCGCGTCCCGACCCCCCACCGGTCCGCGAGCGCGGCGACGAGCAGCAGCCCGCGCCCGCCCTCGGCCTCCGGGTCCCGGTCCTGTACGCACGGCCGCCCGCCGCCGCTGTCGTGCACCTCGACCCGTACGAGGCCCCCGAACCGCAGCAGCCGCAACCGGTACCCGCGCCCGGGCGGGACCCCGCGCAGCACGGCATTGGTCGCCAGCTCGCTCACGCAGAGCAACACGTCGTCCTGGCGGTGTGTGACACCCCACCTGTGCAGTGTGACCGCCGCAAACTCCCTGGCAGAGCGGACAGTTCGACGGCTGCGGGGGTAGCACCGCTCGCGCAGCAGGGCGGCATGAATTTCCGGAATCACCCCGCCATCGTCGCGGTGCGTGACTAGCCTGGGGGAGGTGAGTTACCCGTACTCCTTCACGAGTACGGGTCGGTACCGGTATCTCTCGTGCCCAGGCGGGGAGTTCACTAGCATGCCACCACGCAAGAGGCCACGGCCCAACGAGACGGCGATGAAGATGGTCGGCGCGCTGGTCGCCGCCGCGCGCATCGCCAAGGGAATGACCCAGCGCGCGCTCGCCGAAGCGCTGCACATCGACGTCGAGACGGTCGCCTCGATCGAACAGGGCAGGCGCGCCCTCATGCCCGCCGTGGCCGAGAAGATGGACCGGATCCTCGGCCTGCCGGGCCTCCTCACGGTCGCGGCGAACCGCCTCCCCGAGGTCGACATGATCCCCGCCTGGGCGGAGGAGTACATGGAGCGGGAGAAGGAGGCTCTCGCCCTCTCCTGGTACGACACGCTCACCGTCCCCGGTCTGCTCCAGACCGAGAACTACGCCCGCGCGGTCCTCGGCTGCCGCGTGCCGTTCGTCGGCGAGGCGAAGATAGAGCTGCAGACCGCCCACCGGATCCAGCGCCAGCGGATCCTGGACCGGCCGGTCCCGCCGACCCTCAGCTTCATCATCTGGGAGGCGCCCCTCCGGGACCGCATCGGCGGCGTCGAGGTCTACCGGGAGCAGCTGCGCCACCTGCGCGCCTGCGCCGACCGCCCGACCGTCTCCCTTCAGGTGCTGCCCCTCGGCATCACCGCTCACGCGGGTCTCGATGGCTCCTTCACCCTGCTGGAAACACCCGAGTTCCAGCAGCTCGCATACTCCGAAACGCAGCGCGGCAGCTTCCTCGTCCGCGACCCGAATGAGGTCAGCATCCTCACTCAGAAATATGCGATGCTGCGGTCACAGGCCCTCAACTTCGCAGAGACGAAGGACCTGTTGGACCGGCTGCTAGGAGAGACATGAACGCCCCCCTGACGTGGTTCAAGTCCAGCTACAGCGGGAGCGAAGGCGGCCAATGCGTCGAGGTCGCCCCCTCCACCGACACCGTCCACGTCCGGGACTCAAAGGTCACCGACGGCCCCACCCTGGCCGTCAGCCCCGCCGCCTGGGCCGGGCTCACGCGTTGGGTCGCTGCCTGAACTTCCACCGCCACAGCCCGTCGGCCCGGTGGTCGTGCTCGAACTCCGGGCCCAGCGGGCCCACCCGCTCGTACGCCTCCGGCGTGCGCGGGTCGTCGCGGATCGCCAGCCCGAAGGCCCCCTCCAGGCGCAGCAGTTGGTCCTCCTCGTCCAGCAGCGCGGCCAGCGCCTCCACCACCTCCGGCGTCCCCTGCTGTGCCCACTGGGCCAGCGCCCCGGCGGTGGTGAGCCGTACGTCGTGCTCCGCGTCCCCGAGCAGCCGCAGGAGCACCTCCCGGGAGGCGGCCGTCGACTCCGCGTAGGCCAGCGCATCGGCCACCGAGCTCCGCACCCCCGCGTCCGGGTCGCCCGCCATGGCGTGCAGCGCCGCCCGGACCCGGTCCGACAGCGGGACGCCCAGCAGGCCGAAGCAGTGCGGCACCTCCCGGCGCACCCGCGGATCGGGATGCGCCATGTGCAGCAGCCCGACGCTGTCCCCGTTCAGGTGGTCCTCCCCCGCGAAGGCCTTGAGCAGCTGCGCGAGCACGCCCGCGTCCGGTTCCCCGGCCACCCAGGCATGCAGCAGCCGCCGCTCCTCCTCGTACCAGGGCGCACCGAGGCTCACGACCTCTTCCCGGGAGTCCAGGCAGTCGGCGACGAAGAGCCGGTACGCCGCCAAGGAATGGCGGTGGAAGTCCAGCACCTCCGCCCAGGCTTCGCCTTCCGGCCGCGGCCCGACGGCGTACCGGCTCGCCGCCCACACCGCATGGCAGGGGTCCGGGCGGCGGACCGCACGGGCCATCAGCTCGGCCACCGGCGTCCGTACGCCGAAGGCCGCCTCCAGCGTGGTCAGCACGCCCGTGTACCCGTCGCGGACCGTCAGCCCGCCGAGGGTGAGTTCCTCGACATCGGCCCACCACTCCTCGACCCACCGCCGCTCCACGGGGCCGTCCGCCCTCGTCCGGCGCCGCAGCTCCGCCTCCGCGCCCCGCGCGTCCAGCTCCCGTGCCGTCTCCAGCAGCCGTACCCGCTGCGCCCCGGGCACCTGCGGCTCGTGCCCCAGCAGCGCCGACACCAACGCCGGGGATCCGCTGGTGACCGCCCGCAGCAGCGGGGTCGTCCCGTCCGGCAGTGCCCGGACCGCATCGGCGCCGCACTCCACGAGCCGCTCGGCCGCGTCCACGTCGAAAGCCGCCACCGCCGCGCACAGCTCGCGCTGCACCTCTTCCCCCAGCTCCGTCATGCCCCGAGCATGCCACTGGGGCCCGGGCGCGCATCGCACCCAGGCCCCAGTGGGGTAACTCCACGACCGACCGACCGGCAGGTCAGGTCGTACGACGCCGACGCGCGCCCGGACGCCGCTCGCTCGGGCGGCAGACGACCTCGCCCGCCTCCTTCGCCGCGTCGCGGCGCGCGGCCCCGTACTCGGCCAGCGCTTCCGCCAGCTTCGAGACGCTCGGCTCCGGCGAGAGGACGTCGACCCGCAGGCCGTGTTCCTCCGCCGTCTTCGCGGTCGCGGGACCGATGCAGGCGATGACCGTCACGTTGTGCGGCTTGCCCGCGATGCCGACCAGGTTGCGCACGGTCGAGGACGAGGTGAAGAGCACCGCGTCGAAACCGCCGCCCTTGATCGCCTCACGGGTGTCCGCGGGGGGCGGCGAGGCGCGCACGGTGCGGTAGGCCGTGACGTCGTCGACCTCCCAGCCCAGCTCTATCAGCCCGGCCACCAGCGTCTCCGTCGCGATGTCGGCGCGCGGCAGGAAGACGCGGTCGATCGGGTCGAAGACCGGGTCGTAGGGCGGCCAGTCCTCCAGGAGTCCGGCCGCGGACTGCTCACCGCTCGGCACCAGGTCCGGCTTCACGCCGAACTCGACCAGCGCGGCGGCGGTCTGCTCGCCCACCGCGGCGACCTTGATGCCCGCGAAGGCGCGCGCGTCGAGCCCGTACTCCTCGAACTTCTCCCGCACCGCCTTCACCGCGTTGACGCTCGTGAAGGCGATCCACTCGTAGCGGCCCGTCACCAGGCCCTTCACCGCGCGTTCCATCTGCTGCGGGGTGCGCGGCGGCTCCACGGCGATCGTCGGCACCTCGTGCGGCACCGCGCCGTAGGAACGCAGCTGGTCGGAGAGCGAGGCGGCCTGTTCCTTGGTCCGCGGTACGAGCACCCGCCAGCCGAACAGCGGCTTCGACTCGAACCAGGCCATCTCCTCGCGCCGCGCGGCGGCGCCGTGCTCACCGACCACGGCTATGACCGGCCGGGAGCCCTCGGGCGAGGGGAGCACCTTGCCCTGCTTGAACACCTGGGCGATGGTGCCCAGGGTCGCGGTCCAGGTCCGCTGGCGGGTCGTCGTACCGCCCACGGTCACCGTCAGCGCGGTGTCGGGCTTGCGCCCGGCGCTCACCAGCTCGGCGGCCGCGGCGGACACCGTCTCCAGGGTCGCGGAGACCACGACGATCCCGTCGCTGGTGCCGACCTCGCTCCAGCAGCGGGCCGAGGCGTTCTTCGCGTCGACGAAGCGCACGTCCGCGCCGGAGCGGCCGCGCAGCGGCACCCCGGCGTAGGCGGGCACGCCCACCGCGTTCGCGACGCCCGGCACGACCTCGAAGGTGATGCCCTCGTTGATGCAGGCGAGCATCTCCTCGGCGGCGTTCCCGTCGAGGCCGGGGTCCCCGGTCACCGCACGGACGACCCGCCTGCCGGAGCGCGCGGCCTCCATGACAATATTGGCCGCGTCCCGGATGACAGGGACACCGGCGGCTGCCGACTTCTCGTCAGCGACCGTCAGTTGAGGCGTGTCGACACCCGTGCGCGCATGCGTACGGACGACTTCCAGCACCTCCGGCTCCGCGATCAGCACGTCGGCGGCCGCGAGGGCCTCGACCGCGCGCAGCGTCAGCAGCCCCGGGTCGCCCGGGCCGGCACCGAGGAAGGTGACCTGCCCGTGCGCGGGTACAGCCGCGAAGGCGGGAGTGGTGGGACGTGAGGGGTTCAAAGGGATCGCTCCCCCATCAGACCGGCCGCGCCCTTGGCCAGCATCTCGTCCGCGAGTTCGCGGCCGAGCGCCACTGCCTCTTCGTACGAGTGGGGGACGGGTCCGGTGGTGGACAGCTGCACCAGCGTCGAGCCGTCGAGCGTTCCGACGACGCCGCGCAGGCGCATTTCGTTGACAGTCTGCCCGTCGGCCAGAAGGTCGGCGAGCGCGCCCACGGGGGCGCTGCAGCCGGCCTCCAGGGCGGCGAGCAGGGCACGCTCGGCGGTGACGGCGGCCCGCGTGTACGGGTCGTCGAGTTCACCGAGCGCGGCGATGAGGTCCGCGTTGGACGCGAGGCACTCGACCGCGAGGGCCCCCTGGCCGGGGGCGGGCAGCATGTTGTCGACCGACATCAGGTCGGTCGCCTCGTCGCCGCGGCCGATCCGGTTGAGCCCGGCGGCGGCCAGGACCACCGCGTCCAGCTCACCGCTGCGCACGAACCCGATGCGGGTGTCGACGTTGCCGCGGATCGGGACGGTCTCGATGACCTTCCCCAGCGCGCGGGCGTAGTGGTTGAGCTGCGCCATGCGGCGCGGCGAACCGGTACCGATGCGGGCACCGTCGGGCAGCTGCTCGAAGGTCAGGCCGTCGCGCGCCACGAGCGCGTCACGCGCGTCCTCGCGCTGCGGCATCGCGGCGATCACCAGCTCGTCGGGCTGCGTGGTCGGCAGGTCCTTGAGCGAGTGCACGGCGAAGTCGACGTCGCCGCGCAGCAGCGCCTCGCGCAGCGCGGTGACGAACACACCGGTGCCGCCGATCTGCGCGAGCAGCTCCTTGGAGACGTCGCCGTACGTCGTGATCTCCACGAGTTCGACGGGCCGGCCGGTGACGGCGCGGACCGCTTCGGCGACGTGTCCCGACTGGGACATGGCCAGTGTGCTGCGCCGTGTCCCAAGCCGGAGGGGCTGGTCGGGACGTGAGTTCATGATGCCCGTCCTGGGTCGTCGTCGTTCTTCGGATCGGCCGCGTCAGCCCGGCTGACGGATGCCACCGTCTGCGGGTCGAGGTCGAAGAGTTCACGCAGCGCCTCGGCGTACCCGGCGCCGCCGGGCTCGCTCGCGAGCTGCTTGACGCGCACGGTCGGCGCGTGGAGGAGCTTGTCGACGACGCGGCGCACGGTCTGCGTCACTTCGGCCCGCTGCCGCTCGTCGAGATCGGGTACCCGGCCGTCGAGCCGCGCCACTTCCATGGCCACCACTTCGGCGGCCATCGCGCGCAGGGCGACGACGGTGGGGGTGATGTGCGCGGCGCGCTGGGCCGCCCCGAAGGCGGCCACCTCGTCCGCGACGATCGTACGTACGGCGTCCACGTCGGCGGCCATCGGCGCGTCGGCGGAGGCCTCGGCGAGCGACTCGATGTCGACGAGACGCACCCCGGGGATCCGGTGCACGGCGGCGTCGATGTCGCGGGGCATCGCCAGGTCCAGGAGCGCGAGCCGTACGTCGGCCCCCGCGTCCAGGGCCCGCCCGGTCCGGCGCGGCTGCCGCTGCGCGGCGGCCTCACCCTGATCGGCCCAGGTCCCGTGCAGCTCCAGCGCGTTCGCGTCGACCCCGGTAAGAGCGGACCGCCCGTCGCCACTGCGCGCGGGATCCCCGACAAGCGCGTCGAGCCCGACGGGACACCCGTCCGTCTCGGCGACGGCAGCGGCGGTCAGGGTCCGAGCGGCCCCGGCATCAGCCAGCCGCCGCCCCCCTTCGGCAGCGGCAACGAGCCGCGCGACGACCTCGGCGTTCCGGAGCCCGGCGGGGGCGGAATCCAGCCCCGCCGGCGATTGAGGCGCGGGGTCCGGGGCAGAGCCCCGGGAGCCCGGCACGGCTCCCGCCTCGGCCACATCCAGCCCGGCCGGAGCCAAACCCAGCCCCGCCGGCGTTTGAGGCGCGGGGTCCGGGGCGGAGCCCCGGAAGCCCCGCAGGGCACCCCCGGCCTCGGCCTCGGCCTTGGCCAGCGCCCCGACCACGTCATCCCCGGTCAGCACAAGACCCGTGGCCCCGGTACAGGAAACGACCACGTCGACTCGTGTCAGCTCGTCGGCCACATCAGCCATGGCAACGACCCGAGCAGCGGCGCCACCGCCCCGCAGAATCTCCACCAGCCGCTCGGCACGAGCAGAAGTCCGGTTGGCGACGACAACCTCCGCCACCCCGACCCGCGCCAGCGTCGCCGCGGCCAGCGAGGACATCGACCCGGCACCGATCACCAGCGCCCGCTTGCCCTGGGCCCACTCCGCCACCGGCACCCGCACGGCCAGCTGCTCCAGCCCGAAGGTGACGAGCGACTGCCCGGCCCGGTCGATGCCGGTCTCCGAGTGCGCCCGCTTGCCGACCCGCAGCGCCTGCTGGAAGAGGTCGTTGATCAGACGCCCCGCGGTGTGGAGCTCCTGCCCCAGCGCGAGCGCGTCCTTGATCTGCCCGAGGATCTGGCCCTCGCCGACGACCATCGAGTCCAGTCCGCACGCCACCGAGAAGAGGTGGTGGACGGCCCGGTCCTCGTAGTGCACATACAGATAAGGGGTGAGTTCCTCCAGCGCGACACCGCTGTGCTGCGCCAGGAGCGTGGACAGCTCGGCGACACCGGCGTGGAACTTGTCCACGTCGGCGTACAGCTCGATCCGGTTGCACGTGGCGAGCACGGCCGCCTCGGTCGCCGGTTCGGCGGCCAGGGTGTCGTGCAGCAGCTTCGCCTTGGCATCGGTGGAGAGCGAGGCGCGTTCGAGCACGCTGACGGGCGCGCTGCGGTGGCTCAGCCCTACGACGAGCAGACTCATGCCGGCATCACCGCCGGTACGTCGCCCTCCGGGCCGCCCTTGCGCGCCGGAGCGACGGCGGAGGCTGCCGGGGCACGGGTGGCGGCGGGCTGCGGCAGGGAGGCCAGCGGCGAGGTGTCCTCGTCCTCATCGGCGGCGGCCGCGGCCGCGGCGGCGCCTTCGCCCGCCTTGCGCTGCTCGTGGAAGGCGAGGATCTGCAGCTCGATCGAGAGGTCGACCTTGCGCACGTCCACGCCCTCCGGCACCGACAGGACGGTCGGCGCGAAGTTCAGGATGGAGGTCACTCCGGCCGCGATCAGCCGCTCGCTGACCTGCTGGGCGGCGCCCGCCGGGGTCGCGATGACCCCGATGGAGACGCCGTTCTCCGAAATGATCTTTTCCAGCTCGTCGGTGTGCTGCACCGGCATGCCCGCGACCGGCTTCCCGGCCATCGCCGGGTCGGCGTCGATGAGCGCGGCCACGCGGAACCCGCGCGAGGCGAAGCCGCCGTAGTTGGCGAGGGCGGCGCCGAGGTTGCCGATGCCGACGATGACGACCGGCCAGTCCTGGGTCAGCCCGAGTTCGCGGGAGATCTGGTAGACGAGGTACTCGACGTCGTAGCCGACGCCCCGGGTGCCGTAGGACCCGAGGTAGGAGAAGTCCTTGCGCAGCTTCGCGGAGTTGACTCCGGCGGCGGCCGCGAGCTCCTCGGAGGACACCGTGGGTACCGAGCGCTCGGAGAGCGCCGTGAGGGCGCGCAAGTACAGCGGAAGCCGGGCGACAGTGGCCTCGGGAATACCTCGGCTGCGGGTCGCCGGTCGGTGAGTTCGGCCAGTTGCCACGATGCTCCTGCGGGATGAGCGGGGCTGCAGGTGGCCTCTTGTCCCAGGACCACCCCGTCGGATGCAGGCTATGTCTTTGTGAACGCGTGCACAAAGATAGTGTCCAATTTGTCCGAGCAAAGTGACCGGGGTCACGCGCCCCGGGCACCTCGGCGCGGAACCATCGCCGCGCCGAACCCGTTCAAATCCCGAAGGGGGCAAAACCGTACACATCCCTCATCGATACGCCCCCGAGACCCCATAAATCGCCCACGATGGTAACCGGCGAACGGGTCAGGCCCCCAATGCCCGGCGGAGCCGGTCCGGGTTCACCCTCCAGAAGGTGTGCTGTTCGCCATCGATGAGGACCACCGGAATTTGCTCCCAGTACAAGCGGTAGAGCTCTTCGTCCTGCGAGATGTCCTTCTTCTCCCATTGCGCACCCGTGTCGGCGCACACTTTCCCGATCACTTCCTGGGCCTCGTCACAGAGATGGCACCCCGGCTTGCCGATCAAGGTGACCATCCGCTCTGCCGGACTCTTCTTTTCCTTACGGCGCAGCAAAGGGCTCATGCATCCATTGTTCACCGGCCTGGAATCCGCCTGGTTCGGGAAGTTCCGAACACAGTGGCTATGCTCGCCACATGGCCGCTCTGGGATGGCTCACCCCCCGTAGACACTCCGCCACGGCGCGGAGCGTGCTGGCAGGCGAGGCCTCGGCCGAGGCCGCCCGCAAGACCGCGCTGGCCGACGATCCGGCCGCGATCGACTTCTCCCTCAGCTCCGCCACCCCACAGGACACCGCGCCGCCCGAGGCCCCCGCGCCCGCCGAGCCCGAGTTCCCCGTCCCCGGCGACGAGCTGGCCGCGGCCTTCTTCGACCTCGACAACACCGTCATGCAGGGCGCCGCGATCTTCCACTTCGGCCGCGGCCTCTACAAGCGCGAGTTCTTCCGCCGCCGCGAGCTGGCCCGCTTCGCCTGGCAGCAGGCCTGGTTCCGGCTCGCCGGGGTCGAGGACCCCGAGCACATGCAGGACGCGCGCGACAGCGCCCTGTCCATCGTCAAGGGCCACCGCGTCTCCGAGCTGATGTCGATCGGCGAGGAGATCTACGACGAGTACATGGCGGAGCGGATCTGGCCGGGCACCCGCGCCCTGGCCCAGGCCCACCTCGACGCGGGCCAGAAGGTGTGGCTCGTCACGGCCGCCCCGGTCGAGACCGCCACGATCATCGCCCGCCGGCTCGGCCTGACCGGAGCCCTGGGCACCGTCGCCGAGTCCGTGGACGGCATCTACACCGGCCGCCTGGTGGGCGAGCCGCTGCACGGCCCCGCCAAGGCCGAGGCCGTGCGCGCGCTGGCCGCCGCCGAGGGGCTCGACCTCGCGCACTGCGCCGCGTACAGCGACTCGCACAACGACATTCCGATGCTGTCACTGGTCGGACATCCGTACGCGATCAATCCCGATACAAAACTGCGCAAGCATGCCCGGGCCCACGACTGGCGACTGCGCGACTATCGCACCGGCCGCAAGGCCGTGAAGGTCGGCGTCCCGGCGGCCGCCGGAGTCGGCGCGATCGCGGGCGGCGCGGCCGCCGCGATCGCCCTGCACCGGCGCCGCAAGTAGCCCCACCACGGCAACACCGCGGCAACCACGGGCATCCGCCCGGCCGTCACGCCCCGCGGGCCCGGCTCCCGGGCCCGCGACGGGCATTCCCTCCCTCTACCCGTGCCCCTGGCGCGGCATTCCGGCATGCCCGACTCGGTCGCGAGGCGCCCTGGAAGCCACCATTCCGAGTGCAGAAGTGATCAATAACTGATCACCGAGTGCGACTGAATATGCCCTCGACACGCAACAGAAGCGACGGAACCGGTGATTTGAGCAACTAGGTGTAGTGCTGCCTGTACGAAGCGTTATTCTCCTCAAACGCATGCCACCGCCCATTCGTCGCCACGACGAGTGAACGGTCCCGCACTGCACGTGATGGAAGCTCTGCCTCTGGGAGTCCCGTGTACCCACCTGTCGGGGTTGACGCCTCGGGCCTGGCTACGCTGCGCGCAACGGTCATCGACCACCTGCGTGGCTTCGTCCCCACCGCGTACGCCGTCCCCGTTTTCGCCGCCTCGGTCCCCGCCGGCCTCGGCCCCGTAGGTCCTTGCTATGCCCTGACGGATGGCGGAGCGACCGTGGGCAGACGCGGCCGCGCGGGCACCGGGTCAAGCGGCGGCACCGGCACGACCACGCCGACCACCCGCCGTCCCACCGCGGACAGCGACAGCGCCCGGATGATGGACCTGGTCGAGCGCGCCCAGGCCGGCGAGGCCGATGCCTTCGGTCGTCTGTACGACCAGTACAGCGACACCGTCTACCGCTACATCTATTACCGCGTCGGCGGCAAAGCGACCGCGGAGGACCTCACCAGTGAGACCTTCCTGCGCGCGCTGCGCCGCATCTCCACCTTCACCTGGCAGGGCCGCGACTTCGGCGCCTGGCTCGTGACGATCGCGCGCAACCTGGTGGCGGACCACTTCAAGTCCAGCCGCTTCCGCCTCGAAGTCACGACCGGCGAAATGCTGGACGCCAACGAGGTGGAGCGCAGCCCCGAGGACTCCGTCCTGGAGTCCCTCTCCAACGCGGCCCTGCTGGAGGCCGTACGGAAACTCAATCCCCAGCAGCAGGAGTGCGTGACCCTGCGCTTCCTGCAGGGCCTGTCGGTCGCCGAGACCGCCCGGGTCATGGGGAAGAACGAGGGGGCGATCAAGACCTTGCAGTACCGGGCGGTCCGGACCCTGGCCCGACTCCTCCCGGACGACGCCCGCTGACCATGACGTCGCTGTGGTCCGATCATCCTTCGTCCGTAACCCAAGTGCCGCGTGGCTCGTTGTGCGGAATGCAGGCTCCCTGTGGACACGCCCTGCCCGAAGCCGATCACTCGAAAGGGTGGATGTGCTCAAGGAAGGCAACCTTCCGGACACCCCGGGGAGTCGATCGTCATGACGAGAGGAGGTGCCGCCAGTGATCGCGAACGTTTCTCCGCACCGGCGGGCGAACGCCTTCGCCCAGGCCCTGGAGGATCGGACCCCGTCCGAACCCTCGGAACCGGAGCCGGCGGCCGAGCAGTCCGAGGCACCTGCCGAACCTGCCGACTGCGACCGGTTGTTGGCCCTGGCGAGCGCGCTCGGCGAAATGCCACGCCCGCAGATGGACGCCGATGTCAAAGTGGTGCAACGAGCACAGCTCATTGCCGCCATGGAGACCATGGTGATGGAGGAGAGGTCCGGGGGCGGTGCAGCCGCGGACCCTCAGGTGCCCGAACAGCGGACCGGTCGCGGCGCCCACCGGGCGACCTCGCTCCGGAAATTGCGGCCCCGCTCCCGCTGGTCCAAGGGCATCGCAGCGGGCGGCCTCACGGTCGGTGTGGCCGCGGGAGCCTTCAGCGGAGTGGCCGCTGCCAGCACCGACGCCCTGCCGGGTGACTCCCTGTACCCGGTGAAGCTGGGCATGGAGGACATCAAGCTGGGCATGGCCAACGACGATTCGGACCGGGGCGAGCTCTATCTCGACCAGGCCTCGAACCGCCTGGCGGAGGCCCGTCGGCTGATGGAGCGCGGCAGGTCGCCGGGTGCGCTGGACCACGAGGTGCTCGGCGAGATCCGCCGCGCCCTCGCGGGCATGAAGCACGACGCGGAGGAAGGCCACCGCCTGCTCCAGTCGGCACATGAACGGGACGGCTCGCTCGGCCCGATCCAGACCCTGTCGTCCTTCTCCCGCTCCCACCGCGACGCGTGGGGCAAGCTGCGCGACAAGCTCCCCGCGCAGCTCACGGACGTGGGAGAACAGGTCACGTCGGTCTTCCAGGCCATAGACGATGACGTCGAGCCCTTCCAGGGGCTGCTTCCGAAGCCACCGGAGCAGACCCGGGGCCCGGGCTCGTCCGCCCCGTCGAAGCCGGGCACCAGCGGCAAACAGCACTCCGCACCCCCGGCCACTGGCACCGGCCCGTCCAGTGGTTCCGCGGGCCCCGCCCCGTCCCCCTCGGACTCGCCGTCCGCGGGCCCCGGCGGGCTCATCGGCGGCGCCGG
Source organism: Streptomyces sp. NBC_00536 (assembly GCF_036346295.1). Classification (NCBI taxonomy): domain Bacteria; kingdom Bacillati; phylum Actinomycetota; class Actinomycetes; order Kitasatosporales; family Streptomycetaceae; genus Streptomyces; species Streptomyces sp. NBC_00536. The sequence continues at coordinate 3,719,920 of NZ_CP107819.1, forward strand.
CGGGCTGCTCCACCCGTCCCCGGAAGACGGCGGCCCGCTGCCGCCCGTCGCACCGGAGATCCCGCATCCGGAGATCACCCTCCCGCCCCTGCTCCCGGGCCTGCTCCCGGGCCTGGGCATCAAGGGTGAGAACGCCGACTGACACGGACTGGCGTCGGGTCGGTCGGCGGGGCTCGCCCCGCCGACCGACCCGCACCACCCAGCAGCACTCTCAGAAGAAGACAGACCGCCGCTGCACCAGCAGCTTGTACAGCGTGTGCTGGATCTGCTCCCGCACCTGATCCGTCAGGTTGAACATCAGCATCGGGTCCTCCGCCGCCTCCGGCGGATACCCGTCCGTGGCGATCGGCTCACCGAACTGGATCGTCCACTTCGTCGGCAGCGGCACCGCACCCAGCGGCCCCAGCCACGGGAAGGTCGGCGTGATCGGGAAGTACGGGATCCCGAGCAGCCGCGCCACCGTCTTGGCGTTGCCGATCATCGGGTAGATCTCCTCCGCCCCCACGATCGAGCACGGCACGATCGGCGTCCCCGCCCGCAGCGCCGTCGACACGAAGCCCCCGCGCCCGAACCGCTGCAGCTTGTAGCGGTCCTCGAAGGGCTTCCCTATCCCCTTGAAGCCCTCGGGCATCACCCCGACCAGCTCCCCGGCCTCCAGCAGCCGCTGCGCGTCCTCCGCGCACGCCAGGGTGTGCCCGGCCTTGCGCGCCAGCTCGTTGACCACCGGCAGCATGAACACCAGGTCCGCCGCCAGCAGTCGCAAGTGCCGCTGCGCGGGGTGGTGGTCGTGCACCGCGACCTGCATCATCAGGCCGTCCAGCGGCAGCGTCCCGGAGTGGTTGGCCACGATCAGCGCGCCACCCTCCTTCGGGATGTTCTCGATGCCCTTGACCTCGACCCGGAAGTACTTGTCGTACACGGGCCGCAGGACCGACATCAGGACCTGGTCCGTCAGCTCCTTGTCGTACCCGAAGTCGTCGACCTCGTAGTCACCGGTGACCCGGCGCCGCAGGAACGCCAGCCCGCCCGCGAGCCGCCGCTCCCAGCCGCCCGGGGCGGCGGGCACCGGCGCGGGCACGGACGCGGGCACGGACGCGGGCGCAGGCACGACGGCCGCTCCGGCCCCGGTCCCGGCGTCCGGCACGGGGAGCGCCCGGACCCGCCGGGCGCGTCGGCGCGGACGGTCCTCGTCGAACGGAATGACCTTGGCGTCCGCCACTATCGCTGCGCTCCCTCTTCGACGTCGACCTTCAGCACGCCCGCCATCCGGTCCACGGCCCGCCCCGCACGCTCCGGCGGCAGCAGCCCGTTCCCCCGGCTCCGCGCGAAGTCCGCGAAGGTCTCGGCGGTCGTGTACATCGGCTTGAATCCCAGCACGTCACGCATCTGCGAGGTCTCCACGACCCGCCCGTGCGTGAGCAGTCTGGTCTGTTCCGGCGAGAAGTCGGTGACCCCGACGGCCTTCAGCGCGGAGCCCACCCAGGTGAGCGCGGGCAGCAGCAGCGGTATCGTCGGCCGCCCCAGCCGCCGCGAGCACTGGGACAGCAGCAGGACGCCGTCCCCCGCGATGTTGAAGGTCCCGCTGTTGAGAGTCCCGCGCCGGGGCTCCCCCGCCGCCAGCTTCAGGACGTCGAGCACATCGTCCTCGTGGACGAACTGGAGCCTCGGGTCGTAGCCGAGCACGGTCGGCATGACCGGCATCGAGAAGTATTCGGCGAGCGCCGAGTCCGCGAAGGGCCCCAGGATGTTGGCGAAGCGCAGTACGCACACGGCCACGTCGGGCCGCCGGCGCGCGAAGCCCCGTACGTAGCCCTCGACCTCGACCGCGTCCTTGGCGAAGCCCACGGCGGGCAGTGACTTGGGCTGGGTGGTCTCGCTGAAGACGGCCGGGTCCCGCGGGGCCGCCCCGTACACACTCGTACTGGACTTCACCACCAGGCGCCGCACCGTCGGGGACTTCTGGCAGGCCCCGAGGAGCTGCATGGTCCCGATGACGTTCGTTTCCTTCACGGCGCTTCCCGCGCCGCCCGCTCCCACACCGCCGCCCCCGGTGACCGCGAGGTGCACCACGGTGTCCACGGAGTACTCGGTGAGGACCCTGGCGATCGCCGACTGCCTGATGTCCGTACGGACGAACTCGGCGGACCCCAGCCGGTGCGGCGGAGTGCTCGCATCCACCGCGATGACCCGCTCGACCTCCGGGTCGCGCTGGATCCGGCGTACGAATCGGCCTCCCAGCTGCCGGGCTGCCCCGGTCACGAGCACGACCTTCCCCACTGCTCAGCGCCTCCCTCGTCGTCCCCCGGCTGCACCACAGCCCCTCCACCAGGATGGTGGAGGGGCTGTGGAAAACACGTACAGCTGCCGTTTACTTCTTGTTACGGCGCTGCACGCGGGTGCGCTTGAGCAGCTTGCGGTGCTTCTTCTTGGCCATCCGCTTGCGCCGCTTCTTGATAACAGAGCCCACGACTACCCTCGCTCACTTCTCGGAACATCCCCGCGCTAGCGGGGATCGGTGCGGGGCGTCTGGGCCCACACGACCTACGTCGGCCTAGCCTACCCGCCAGAACTCTGAGCCCGTAATCCGCATGCGGCCGAGGGAGGCCGGGACGTCAGTCTCAGGCCGACTCCACCCCCACATAGGACTCTCGGAGGTACTCGTGGACCGCGTTCTCGGGGACCCGGAAGGACCGGCCCACCCGGATCGCGGGCAGATGCCCGTTGTGCACCAAGCGGTACACGGTCATCTTCGACACTCGCATCACCGAGGCGACCTCCGCCACGGTCAGGAACTGAACCTCACTGAGAGGCCTCTCGCCAGCAGCCATGACACACCTTTGACCTTCCGCGCATGACGGGCACCGGCTTCCCCTCCGGTTACGCCCCGTCGTCGCACGCTCACTCCCCAGAGTAGGGGCGGGTGATACGAGTGGGGAAGAGGAGCTACAGGCACCAGTCCCGGCCACACCTCAGTCCGCGAGCCCCGCCCGCCCCAGCACGTACCGCGTGAGCGGTCGGTAGTAGTCCGAGCGCACCGCGTCATCAAGCGGAACCACCACCGAGACGCTCCCCTCGGCCTCGCCGACGAAGAGCGCGGGGTCGTCCGTATCCGCCAGCCCGATGGCCGCGAAACCCAGCTGACCTGCCCCGCAGACCCATCCGTGATCCCCGACCACCAGCTCCGGAAGCGGCTCCCGGGCCTCGGCCAGGGCCCCCAGCGCGATCCGAACCGGGAGCGGCGAATGGCTGTGCGCGCCGGTGGCGCCCCCCACCGGGTGCGCGCCGGTCTCCCGTACCAGTGCGACCCCCCGTACGTATTCGAGGCGGTGCGTACGTACGCCGAACCGGGTCACCATGTCCACGGCCACCCCCTGCGCCGGGGTGAGGACAACACAGCCCACCGCCGACAGCGCCTCGGCCAACGCGGCGTAGAAGCCCAGGAGCCGGTGCGGATGGCCGGTGCCGAACAGCACCGGGGCCCGGGCCAGCGCCGCCTCCCGGAGCTTGCGCGCGAAGGCGTCCAGCCCGGCCAGCGTCCGCTCCGGATCGATCACGTCCGGGCCGCTGACGTGCGCGGGATCCGCCGAGACCCCGCACCGCTCGGCCATCAGCCGCAGCAGATCGGGCTGCGCCCAGCCCCCGAGCGGATCCAGGCCGAGCAGCACCCGCGGATCCCGGGCCGCGAACAGCCGGTAGCTGCGCAGGCTCTTCTCGCGGGGGGTGGCGACGGGCCCGGCCAACCGGGCGGCCAGCAGATGCGCACGCAGGGCGCCGGTGCTCAACACCCTCCGATGCTGCCGCACCCCACCCGACTGATCATCAATTCGGGGAAACAGCCCCACAGTTGGCCTAATGTCGCGCTTGCGCTCAGGTCAGGTCGGGTCAGGTCAGGTCGCGTCCGCTCAGGTCAGCATCCCGCGCAGCGGGAACACCGCCCGCCGGGTCGCCAGCACCGCCTGGTCGATCCGGTCCGCCGGGTCGTACCCCGACTCCCACTCCCGCCACACGGGCGTGCGGCCGTCCGTCATCCGGGCCGGGGCCAGCTGCCGGGTCCGCGCGTACACCTCGTCGCGCCACGACGCGGGCACCGCCGACTCCGGCTCCAGCGGCCGGTGCGCGGCGATCGCGACCAGATGGGTCCAGGAGCGCGGTACGACGTCCACGATCGCGTAACCCCCGCCGCCCAGGGCCAGCCAGCGCCCGTCGGCGTACTCGTGCGCGAGCCCGTGACAGGCCTCCTGCACGGCCCGCTGGGCGTCCAGCGACACCGCGAGGTGGGCGAGCGGGTCCTCGAAGTGGGTGTCGGCGCCGTGCTGGGTCACCAGCACCTGCGGCCGGAAGTCCGCCAGCAGCTCGGGCACGGTGGCGTGGAAGGCCCGCAGCCAACCCTCGTCACCCGTCCCGGCGGGCAGCGCCACATTGACGGCCGATCCCTCGGCGGCCGGCCCGCCGGTCTCCTCGGGCCAGCCGGTCTGCGGGAACAGGGTCCGCGGATGTTCGTGGAGGGAGACGGTCAGCACCCGCGGGTCGTCCCAGAACGCCGCCTGCACGCCGTCGCCGTGGTGCACGTCCACGTCCACGTAGGCGACCCGCTCGGCCCCCAGTTCCAGCAGCCGCGCGATCGCGAGGGCGGCGTCGTTGTAGACGCAGAACCCGGCCGCCCCGCCGGGCATCGCGTGGTGCAGCCCGCCCGCGAAGTTCACCGCGTGCGCCGCGTCCCCGCGCCAGAGCGCCTCCGCCGCCGCCACCGACTGCCCGGCGATCAGCGCGGAGGCCTCGTGCATCCCGTGGAAGGCCGGATCGTCCATGGTGCCCAGCCCGTACGAGCCGTCGGCCACCCCGGGATCGGCGGACACCTCCCGCACCGCGGCGACGTAGTCCTCGCGGTGGACCAGGCGCAGCGTGGAGTCACCGGCGGCCTTCGCGGCGCGCACGTCCATCTCCCGGTCGAGCCCGAAGGCCCGCACCAGGCCCATGGTCAGCGCCAGGCGCACCGGATCCATCGGATGGCTGGGCCCGAAGTCATACTTCGTTACCGCCTCGTCCCACATCAACAGCCCTGTCATCGACTCGCCGCTCATGCCCGACACCGTATCGGGCGCCCTCCGGGGCGAACGAGCGGGCGTAGAGGAGTGTGACGAGGACCAGCGCCATCGGTACGAGCATGGCCCCCCGGTAGGTCCACGCGTCACCGAGCGCGCCGACCAGCGGCGCCCCGACGAGGAACCCCACGTAGTTGAAGATGTTGAGCCGCGCGATGGCCGTGTCCGAGGCCTTCGGGAACAGTCGGCCCGCCGCGGCGAAGGTCTGCGGCACGATCACGCACAGCCCGATCCCCAGCAGGGTGAAGCCGAGCATCCCGACCCATGCCCCGGGCGCGGCGGCGACCACCCCGAAGCCGCCGGCCGCGACGAGCGTCCCGGCCCGTACGACGGCCACCGCGCCGAAGCGGCGCACCCCGAGGTCACCGACGGCCCGCCCGATCAGGGTCATCACCATGTAGACGTTGTAGGGGACGGTGGAGAGCTGCTCGGAGCTGTCCAGTACGTCCTGGAGGTACTTGGCGCTCCAGTTGGAGACGGTCGAGTCCCCGATGTAGGCGCAGGCCATGACCAGGCAGAGCGGCAGCAGCAGCTTGAACCCGCCGGAGCCCAGCCCCTTGTCCGCGCCGGGCTGGACGGCTCCCTGTCCGTCGCCCGCGCGCTGGTCGACGTAATAACGGCTGGCGGCGAAGGCGAGCGGCAGCAGGATCACCACGGCCGGCAGGTAGCTGGTGAAGAGCGACAGGTGCCAGTGCGCGCCCGCCCACGCGGCGGACGCGCCGACGATCCCGCCGAGGCTGTACGAGGCGTGGAAGCCCAGCATGATGCTGCGGCCGTAGGCCTGCTGGAGGCTCACCCCGAGCATGTTCATCGAGGCGTCCAGCGCGCCCACCGCCAGCCCGAACGCGCCCAGCGCCAGGGCGACGTGCCACATCCGCGTCCCGGCTCCGGCGCCGAGGAGCGCGAGCAGGACGAGCGGCTGTGCCCACCGCAGTACGGTGCTGGGCGCGACCCGCTTCACCAGGTGCTCGGTACCGACGCTCGCCACCCCGGCGAGGACGGGGACGGCGGCGAGGAACGCGGGCAGGAGGCCGTCGGATATCCCGTACTGGTCCTGTACGGCGGGGATCCGGGTCACGAGGAGGGCGAAGGTGACGCCCTGTACGAAGAAGCTGAAGCCCAGGGACCCTCGTCCACGGCGCAGCCGCACGTCTGCTGTCATGGCGGCTCAGCGTAGGCGCGGGGGCTACCCGTGGGTAGAGCGATCACACATCGAGTTGGAGAAGTCCCGGCAGTTCCTTCATCTCGCCGAACAGGCTGGTGGCACCGGCGAGGCGCTCGGCCGGAGTCATCGCGGTGAACCCGAAGACGTCCATCCCGGCGGCCCGTGCGGCCTGGACCCCGAGCGGGCTGTCCTCGACGACGACGCAGCGCGCCGGCTCGACTCCCATCCGTGCGGCGGCGTGCAGGAAGAGGTCCGGGGCGGGCTTGCCCTTGCCGACGTCCTCGGAGCTGAAGATCCACTCCTCTTCGAACCACTCGTCGAGTCCGGTGGTGCGGTGCCCGACCCGGATCCGCTCGTGGCTGCCGGAGGAGGCGAGGCAGTACGGGATTCCGCGCGCGGTGAGTTCCTCCAGGACGTCCGTGGCTCCGGCGACGGGCCGCAGGTCCCGCTCGAACGCGGCGAACACCCGGGCGTGCAGGGTGTCGTCGAAGTCGTCCGGCAGCCGCTGACCGGTCCGTTCCATGACCAGGTCGTGCACCCGGTGGACAGCGGCTCCCATGTAGTCGCGCAGGGACTCCTCGTAGGAGGTGGGGTGCCCCAGCTCGGTCAGGTATCCGGAAAGGATGGTGTTGGAGAGCGGCTCGCTGTCCACCAGCACACCGTCGTTGTCGAAGATGACGAGGTCGTAGCTCATGCGCCCGAGCCTATGCATTTCTACTGCACTCTTTTTGCCTGGAACGCAGAAAAGCCCCGCACCATAAGGTGCGGGGCTTTCCCGGAAAAATTGTTCGGCGGCGTCCTACTCTCCCACAGGGTCCCCCCTGCAGTACCATCGGCGCTGAAAGGCTTAGCTTCCGGGTTCGAAATGTAACCGGGCGTTTCCCTAACGCTATGACCACCGAAACACTATGAAGTTAACCAAACCGGATATGGGCACGGTTCGTTACTTCAGAACTACACAGTGGACGCGAGCAACTGAGGACAAGCCCTCGGCCTATTAGTACCAGTCAGCTCCACCCGTTACCGGGCTTCCACATCTGGCCTATCAACCCAGTCGTCTACTGGGAGCCTTACCCTCTCAAGGAGGTGGGAATACTCATCTTGAAGCAGGCTTCCCGCTTAGATGCTTTCAGCGGTTATCCCTCCCGAACGTAGCCAACCAGCCATGCCCTTGGCAGGACAACTGGCACACCAGAGGTTCGTCCGTCCCGGTCCTCTCGTACTAGGGACAGCCCTTCTCAATATTCCTACGCGCACAGCGGATAGGGACCGAACTGTCTCACGACGTTCTAAACCCAGCTCGCGTACCGCTTTAATGGGCGAACAGCCCAACCCTTGGGACCGACTCCAGCCCCAGGATGCGACGAGCCGACATCGAGGTGCCAAACCATCCCGTCGATATGGACTCTTGGGGAAGATCAGCCTGTTATCCCCGGGGTACCTTTTATCCGTTGAGCGACAGCGCTTCCACAAGCCACTGCCGGATCACTAGTCCCGACTTTCGTCCCTGCTCGACCCGTCGGTCTCACAGTCAAGCTCCCTTGTGCACTTACACTCAACACCTGATTGCCAACCAGGCTGAGGGAACCTTTGGGCGCCTCCGTTACTCTTTAGGAGGCAACCGCCCCAGTTAAACTACCCATCAGACACTGTCCCTGATCCGGATCACGGACCGAGGTTAGACATCCAGCACGACCAGAGTGGTATTTCAACGGCGACTCCACAACCACTGGCGTGGCTGCTTCAAAGTCTCCCACCTATCCTACACAAGCCGAACCGAACACCAATATCAAACTATAGTAAAGGTCCCGGGGTCTTTCCGTCCTGCTGCGCGAAACGAGCATCTTTACTCGTAGTGCAATTTCACCGGGCCTATGGTTGAGACAGTCGAGAAGTCGTTACGCCATTCGTGCAGGTCGGAACTTACCCGACAAGGAATTTCGCTACCTTAGGATGGTTATAGTTACCACCGCCGTTTACTGGCGCTTAAGTTCTCAGCTTCGCCACACCGAAATGTGACTAACCGGTCCCCTTAACGTTCCAGCACCGGGCAGGCGTCAGTCCGTATACATCGCCTTACGGCTTCGCACGGACCTGTGTTTTTAGTAAACAGTCGCTTCTCGCTGGTCTCTGCGGCCACCCCCAGCTCACGGAGTAAATCCGATCACCAGTGATGGCCCCCCTTCTCCCGAAGTTACGGGGGCATTTTGCCGAGTTCCTTAACCATAGTTCACCCGAACGCCTCGGTATTCTCTACCTGACTACCTGAGTCGGTTTAGGGTACGGGCCGCCATGAAACTCGCTAGAGGCTTTTCTCGACAGCATAGGATCATCCACTTCACCACAATCGGCTCGGCATCAGGTCTCAGCCTTAATGTGTGACGGATTTGCCTATCACACGGCCTACACCCTTACCCCGGGACTACCACCGCCCGGGCTGGACTACCTTCCTGCGTCACCCCATCGCTTACCTACTACCACCTTGGATCAGCGGCTCCACCACTTTCCTTTCCCCGAAGGGTCCGGAACGGCTTCACGGCCTTAGCATTAATGGATTCGATATTGGGCGTTTCAAAGCGGGTACCGGAATATCAACCGGTTGTCCATCGACTACGCCTGTCGGCCTCGCCTTAGGTCCCGACTTACCCTGGGCAGATCAGCTTGACCCAGGAACCCTTAGTCAATCGGCGCACACGTTTCTCACGTGTGTATCGCTACTCATGCCTGCATTCTCACTCGTGAACCGTCCACAACTAGCTTCCGCTGCTGCTTCACCCGGCACACGACGCTCCCCTACCCATCACAGCGGGCGTTGGCCCTATTGCTGCAATGACACGACTTCGGCGGTACGCTTGAGCCCCGCTACATTGTCGGCGCGGAATCACTTGACCAGTGAGCTATTACGCACTCTTTCAAGGGTGGCTGCTTCTAAGCCAACCTCCTGGTTGTCTCTGCGACTCCACATCCTTTCCCACTTAGCGTACGCTTAGGGGCCTTAGTCGATGCTCTGGGCTGTTTCCCTCTCGACCATGGAGCTTATCCCCCACAGTCTCACTGCCACGCTCTCACTTACCGGCATTCGGAGTTTGGCTAAGGTCAGTAACCCGGTAGGGCCCATCGCCTATCCAGTGCTCTACCTCCGGCAAGAAACACGTGACGCTGCACCTAAATGCATTTCGGGGAGAACCAGCTATCACGGAGTTTGATTGGCCTTTCACCCCTAACCACAGGTCATCCCCCAGGTTTTCAACCCTGGTGGGTTCGGTCCTCCACGAAGTCTTACCTCCGCTTCAACCTGCCCATGGCTAGATCACTCCGCTTCGGGTCTAGAGCGTGCAACTCAATCGCCCTATTCGGACTCGCTTTCGCTACGGCTTCCCCACACGGGTTAACCTCGCTACACACCGCTAACTCGCAGGCTCATTCTTCAAAAGGCACGCAGTCACGACCCATTGAGTAAACTCAATGAGCGACGCTCCCACGGCTTGTAGGCACACGGTTTCAGGTACTATTTCACTCCGCTCCCGCGGTACTTTTCACCATTCCCTCACGGTACTATCCGCTATCGGTCACCAGGGAATATTTAGGCTTAGCGGGTGGTCCCGCCAGATTCACACGGGATTTCTCGGGCCCCGTGCTACTTGGGAGATTCTTAAGCAAGCCGCTGATGTTTCGTCTACGGGGGTCTTACCCTCTACGCCGGACCTTTCGCATGTCCTTCGACTACATCAACGGTTTCTGACTCGCCGACCGGCCGGCAGACCGATCAAAAGAATTCCCACAACCCCGCATGCGCAACCCCTGCCGGGTATCACACGCATACGGTTTGGCCTGATCCGGTTTCGCTCGCCACTACTCCCGGAATCACGGTTGTTTTCTCTTCCTGCGGGTACTGAGATGTTTCACTTCCCCGCGTTCCCTCCACACTGCCTATGTGTTCAGCAGTGGGTGACAGCCCATGACGACTGCCGGGTTTCCCCATTCGGACACCCCCGGATCAAAGCTCAGTTGGCAGCTCCCCGGGGCCTATCGCGGCCTCTCACGTCCTTCATCGGTTCCTGGTGCCAAGGCATCCACCGTGCGCCCTTAAAAACTTGGCCTACAGATGCTCGCGTCCACTGTGTAGTTCTCAAGCAACGACCAGCCACCCATCACCCCACCAGACAAGCTGGCGAGTTCACTGGGGCCGGCATCGCAGAAAGCACAACCTCACGGCCGTACCTTCAGATACCCAACAACGTGCCAGGCACGATCCCCTCCGCAATCCATGCTTTCCACGCCCTAAGGCAGTACTTGCAGGATGCTTTGAGAACCGCGCCAAATAATCAACGTTCCACCCATGAGCAACCGTGCGAGTCATTCGCTCGCAGTCGGCTATATGCTCCTTAGAAAGGAGGTGATCCAGCCGCACCTTCCGGTACGGCTACCTTGTTACGACTTCGTCCCAATCGCCAGTCCCACCTTCGACAGCTCCCTCCCTTACGGGTTGGGCCACCGGCTTCGGGTGTTACCGACTTTCGTGACGTGACGGGCGGTGTGTACAAGGCCCGGGAACGTATTCACCGCAGCAATGCTGATCTGCGATTACTAGCAACTCCGACTTCATGGGGTCGAGTTGCAGACCCCAATCCGAACTGAGACCGGCTTTTTGAGATTCGCTCCGCCTCGCGGCATCGCAGCTCATTGTACCGGCCATTGTAGCACGTGTGCAGCCCAAGACATAAGGGGCATGATGACTTGACGTCGTCCCCACCTTCCTCCGAGTTGACCCCGGCAGTCTCCTGTGAGTCCCCATCACCCCGAAGGGCATGCTGGCAACACAGAACAAGGGTTGCGCTCGTTGCGGGACTTAACCCAACATCTCACGACACGAGCTGACGACAGCCATGCACCACCTGTATACCGACCACAAGGGGGCGACCATCTCTGGCCGTTTCCGGTATATGTCAAGCCTTGGTAAGGTTCTTCGCGTTGCGTCGAATTAAGCCACATGCTCCGCTGCTTGTGCGGGCCCCCGTCAATTCCTTTGAGTTTTAGCCTTGCGGCCGTACTCCCCAGGCGGGGAACTTAATGCGTTAGCTGCGGCACCGACGACGTGGAATGTCGCCAACACCTAGTTCCCAACGTTTACGGCGTGGACTACCAGGGTATCTAATCCTGTTCGCTCCCCACGCTTTCGCTCCTCAGCGTCAGTAATGGCCCAGAGATCCGCCTTCGCCACCGGTGTTCCTCCTGATATCTGCGCATTTCACCGCTACACCAGGAATTCCGATCTCCCCTACCACACTCTAGCCTGCCCGTATCGAATGCAGACCCGGGGTTAAGCCCCGGGCTTTCACATCCGACGCGACAAGCCGCCTACGAGCTCTTTACGCCCAATAATTCCGGACAACGCTTGCGCCCTACGTATTACCGCGGCTGCTGGCACGTAGTTAGCCGGCGCTTCTTCTGCAGGTACCGTCACTTTCGCTTCTTCCCTGCTGAAAGAGGTTTACAACCCGAAGGCCGTCATCCCTCACGCGGCGTCGCTGCATCAGGCTTTCGCCCATTGTGCAATATTCCCCACTGCTGCCTCCCGTAGGAGTCTGGGCCGTGTCTCAGTCCCAGTGTGGCCGGTCGCCCTCTCAGGCCGGCTACCCGTCGTCGCCTTGGTAGGCCATTACCCCACCAACAAGCTGATAGGCCGCGGGCTCATCCTTCACCGCCGGAGCTTTTAACCCCCGCCCATGCAGGCAGGAGTGTTATCCGGTATTAGACCCCGTTTCCAGGGCTTGTCCCAGAGTGAAGGGCAGATTGCCCACGTGTTACTCACCCGTTCGCCACTAATCCACCCCGAAGGGCTTCATCGTTCGACTTGCATGTGTTAAGCACGCCGCCAGCGTTCGTCCTGAGCCAGGATCAAACTCTCCGTGAATGTTTACCGGATATCCGGTTTCCACTCGCGTTGAGCGGGACAGTCATGCCGGAATATGGCCGACCGTCCACTGCGTCCTCGCTGTTGTGGTTGCCTGCAAGCACCCGAAGGCCTCACAGGTCTTTTTCAAAGGAACCTCATCCACCGAAGTGGACGGGGTATCAACTTCTGGCGTTGATTTTTGGCACGCTGTTGAGTTCTCAAGGAACGGACGCTTCCTTTGTACTCACCCGCAGTATCACTACTGGGGCTTTCCTCCGGGCTTCGTTCTTCGTTTCCGACTCTATCAGACTCTCTCGTGTCCGATTCCCGGTCGAAGCGGGTTTCGCTTTCCAGGTTTTCGCTTTCGCGTTTCCCTTTCCGGCGAGTCCGACTCTATCAGATCCTTTCGGGCCTGACTCCCAGTCAGTTGGGCTTGTCTTCCCGGCTGTTGGGCCGTTCCGACGAGGTGTGACACTAGCGGATTCCTTGCCCCCGACCTAATCGGCGGCGGTGCCACTCGGGCACGGATTCCTCATTCGCAAATACGCATGAAAAAGAGACGACAACGTACGTCGCTTCGTTCGAATGGGTAGTGGCGGATGGCTGTCCGGGGACCGACCGGGGTCGGCAGCTCACTTCGGACAACTCGAAGAACCTTACGGACCCCGAACGCCAGTGTCAACCCCGGTCTGGCCTGTGCGTCAGCTGTTGCCGGAGGCCAGTTCGCGGCTGCGGTCGCGGGCCGCTTCGAGGGCCGCGATGAGGGCCGCCCGTACGCCGTGCTTCTCCAGCTCCACGATCGCGTTGATCGTCGTACCGGCCGGGGAGGTGACGGCCTCGCGGAGCTTGACCGGGTGTTCGCCGCTGTCGCGGAGCATGACGGCGGCGCCGACGGCCGCCTGCACGATCAGGTCGTGGGCCTGGGCGCGGGGCAGGCCGAGGAGGATGCCCGCGTCCGTCATCGCTTCGACGAGGAAGTAGAAGTACGCCGGGCCGGAGCCGGAGAGGGCGGTGGCCGCGTCCTGCTGGGACTCGGGGACGCGCAGGGTCTTGCCGACGCCGCCGAAGATCTCCTCGGTGTGGGCGAGGTGGGCGCCGGTGGCGTGGCTGCCGGCCGAGATGACGGACATGGCCTCGTCCACGAGGGCGGGGGTGTTCGTCATGACGCGGACCACGGGGGTGCCCGCGGCGAGGCGGTCCTCGAAGAAGGAGGTCGGGATGCCCGCCGCGCCGCTGATGACCAGGCGGTCCGCCGGGACGTGCGGGGCGAGTTCTTCGAGGAGCTTGCCCATGTCCTGCGGCTTGACCGTGAGGATCAGGGTGTCGGCGCGCTTGGCGGCCTCGGCGTTGCTGACGGCCTCGACGCCGTAGCGCGTACGGAGTTCCTCGGCGCGTTCGGGGCGGCGGGCCGTGACGAGGAGTTTCGAGGCGGGCCAGCCGCCTCGGATCATCCCGCTGAGCAGGGCCTCACCGATCTTGCCGGTACCGAGAACGGCGACTGTCTGGGTCATGGCTTCATCTTTACACCCGGGCTCAGGGTGTGCGGCGGCGCAGGGTGGCCGCGCCGAGGGCGAGGACCAGTAGGGCGCAGGCGGCGACGACGATCACGTCGCGGACGAAGTCGGTGGTCATGTCCGTGTGGGTGAGGACCTGGGTCATGCCGTCGACGGCGTAGGACATGGGCAGGACGTTGGAGACGGCTTCGAGGACCGGCTGCATCGTGTTGCGGGGCGCGAAGAGTCCGCACAGGAGCAGCTGGGGGAAGATCACGGCCGGCATGAACTGGACGGCCTGGAACTCGGACGCCGCGAAGGCGGAGACGAACAGGCCGAGCGCGGTGCCGAGCAGCGCGTCGAGGAGTGCGACCAGGAGCAGCAGCCACGGCGAGCCGACGATGTCGAGGCCGAGGAACCACAGGGCGAGGCCGGTGGCGAGCAGGGACTGTACGACGGCGACGGCGCCGAAGGCGAGGGCGTAGCCGCCGATCAGGTCGCCCTTGCCCAGGGGCATGGCCAGGAGGCGTTCGAGGGTGCCGGAGGTGCGCTCGCGCAGGGTCGCGATGGAGGTCACCAGGAACATGGTGATGAGGGGGAAGATCCCGAGGAGTGACGCGCCGATGCTGTCGAAGGTGCGCGGGCTGCCGTCGAAGACGAAGCGCAGCAGGGTCAGCATCAGGACGGGCACGAGCAGCATGAGCGCGATGGAGCGCGGGTCGTGGCGGAGCTGGCGCAGGACGCGCAGGGCGGTGGCGGTGGTGCGGGCGGTGTTCATCGGGTCTCGCTCTCCCCTGCGGTGGCGGCGCGGGCCTGCTCGGTGGCCTGCTCGGTGGCCTGCTCCGTGGCCTGGGCGTTGGCTTCGTCCACGAGGTGCAGGAATCCCTCTTCGACGGTGTCGGAGTGGGTACGGGCGCGCAGCGCGTCCGGGGTGTCCTCGGCGAGGATCCGGCCCTCGCGCATGAGGAGCAGGTCGTGGCAGCGCTCGGCCTCGTCCATGACGTGGGAGGAGACGAGGATCGTGGCGCCGCGGGTGTCGGCCAGGGTGTGGAAGAGGTTCCACAGGTCGCGGCGCAGGACGGGGTCGAGGCCGACGGTGGGTTCGTCGAGGACGAGCAGCTCGGGGGTGCCGAGCAGGGCGACGGCGAGGGAGACACGGCTGCGCTGGCCGCCGGAGAGGTTTCCGGCGAGGGCGTCGGCGTGGGTGGTGAGGTCCACGTCGGCGATGGCGCGGGTGACGTCGGCGCGGCGGCGGTCAGCGGCGGCCCGGCCGGGGTCGAGGACGGCGGCGAAGTAGTCGAGGTTCTGCCGGACGGTGAGGTCGTCGTAGACGGAGGGCGCCTGGGTGACGTAGCCGATGCGGGAGCGCAGTTCGGGGTGGCCCGCGGGGCGGCCGAGGACGTCGAGGGTGCCGGTGACCTGGGCCTGGGTGCCGACGACGGCGCGCATGAGGGTGGACTTGCCGCAGCCGGAGGGGCCGAGGAGGCCGGTGATGCGGGCGCGGGGGACGGCGAAGTTGATGCCGTGGAGGACGGTGCGGGGGGTGCGGGGGGTGCCGCGGCGGACGGTCAGGTCGTGGGCGTGCACGGCGGGGGTGTGTGCGGCGGGGGTGGTGGCCGCGGCTCCGCCCGCCTGGTTATTCATCATGTGATGAATAATGCTCCTGGGGGTGCCGGTCGTCAACCAGTGCCGGGGCCCGGGACCGGGAGCGGTGGCTGGGGTGAGTGGGTCCGTGCGGGCCGGTTTGCCCTCCGGGAGCGCCTCAAACGCCGGCGGGGCTTGAGATGGCTGGGCCGCTTCGGGGCGCGCTGGGGCGGGGGGCCCGTGCGGGCCGGTTTGCCCTCCGGGGGCGCCTCAAACGCCGGCGGGGCTTGAAATGGCTCGGCTTCGGGGCTGTGGGAGCGGGGCTTGAGGTGGCCGGGCTTCGGGGCAGTGGGCGCGTCCGGTTACTTCTTTTTGCGCTTGGGGCGGCGGGCTGCGGGGTTTCCGGTGCGGGTGCCGCGGCGGCGGGTGTGGTCCGCGCGGGCGCGCTCGTACTCGGCGCGGGCCAGCTTTTCGCCGGGGGCCTCGATGAGGCAGCGCAGGAAGTACGCGATCAGGCCGCCGATGAAACCGATCGCCTTGAGGCCCTTGAGCGAGGCCTCGTCCGAGGAGGGCGCGGGGCGGCGGCTGAAGGACTCCCAGGCCTTCGCGAAGGCGATGGAACTCGCGACCGCGAACAGGACGACGACGGAGATGCTGAGGAAGGGGCCGACATTGCCGATCTGCAGGCCCTCGTACGCGAAGCGCAGCAGGTAGGCGGCGATGACGGCGGCCAGCAGCGAGGCGACCGCCATGCCCGCGCGGCGCAGCGCGTAGCCGCCGTCGTGCGCGACCCAGGTGGTGCCGAAGAACCGGATCGGTTCGGGCTGGGGGCCCTCGGCGGCTCGGCCGGCGTCTCGTTCGTCGTCTCGTTCGTCGCTCACACCGGTGATTATCCCCCGGTGTGGGCGGTTGGGCCGGTGTGTCTCACGGGTCAGACGGGGTACGGGCCGCCGGGACTGTTAGCCGCAGCGGGTGGCTACGTAGCCGTCGCTGCCCGTCTTCACGTACGCGTCGGCGACGTACAGGCCGTTGCCGATGCAGTCCCAGATGTCCGAGGTGCCGTACGGGCCGGAGACCGTCGTGCCGGGCGTCTGGCAGTCGATCTTCACCCAGGAGCCGTACGGGAGGACCTTCTTCACCGGGTAGTCCGTGCCCGGGCCGCTGCGGACGTTCACCCGCGAATCGGGTGCGACCGGGAACGTCATGTACCCGGCGTCGCCGGACTCCGCGGCCATCGATCCCACCACGTCCGCCGTCTCGTCAACCGCCATGCTGATCTCCCCCATTGGCCTGAAACTGACCTGAACCGGGCCATCGCGCCCGGCAACTCGCGGAGGATAGCAGGCCCTTACGGAATCGCACGCACCGTCGACTAGGCTCCCCCGGGGGTGATGGGCGATGAGATCGCTGCGCGCTGGGCAGTCCGGGTTTCCGGAGTACGCCGGGCTGTACCGGCTGGAAAGTGTGCTCGGTTCCGGCGGCATGGGCGTCGTCCATCTGGCCACTTCCGCGTCCGGGCTGAAGCTCGCCGTGAAGATCGTGCACGCGCAGCACGCGGTGGATCCCGAGTTCCGCGCCCGCTTCCAGCAGGAGGTCGCCGCCGCGCGGCGGGTGAGCGGCGCGTTCACCGCGCCCGTCGTCGACGCCGACCCCGATGCCGAACGGCCGTGGATGGCCACCCTGTTCATCGACGCCCCGACGCTCGCCGAGCGGGTGCGCGAGCGGGTGCTCGACCCGGCCGAGGTCGGGCGGCTCGGCGCCGGGCTCGCGGAGGCGCTGCGCGACATCCACCGGGCCGGGGTGGTCCACCGGGACCTCAAGCCGAGCAATGTGCTGATGGCGCCCGACGGGCCGAAGGTCATCGACTTCGGGATCTCGCGCCCGTACGACAGCGACCTGCGGACCGAGACCGGGAAGCTGATCGGGACCCCGCCGTTCATGGCGCCCGAGCAGTTCCAGCGGCCGCGCGACGTCGGGCCCGCCGCGGACGTGTTCGCGATGGGGGCGCTGCTGGTGCACGCGGCCACCGGGCACGGGCCGTTCGACTCCGAGAGCCCGTACATCGTGGCCTACCAGGTGGTGCACAACGAGCCCGACCTGACCGGGGTGCCGCAGGAGCTGGCGCCGCTGATCGCGCGCTGCCTGGCGAAGGACCCGGCCGCGCGGCCGACCGCCGACGAGCTGATCGCCGTACTGCGCTCCGCCGCCTATCCGACGAACGAGGACACGCGGGCGTTCATACCGCGACCGCGGCTGCCCGTGGCGGACCCGGCGGGGGGCCCGGCGGCGGAGCCGCTCACGCACCGGCGGGACGCGCCGCTGTCCGGCGAGCGGCCCTCTTCCGATGCCCTCGCCGACGCGCGGGCAGACGGTACGGGGCCGCGCCCGGGGCGGCGGCGGCGCTCGCGGTGGCGGGTGGCCGCCGTGCTGGGGACCGGGCTGCTGGTCACCGGCGGGGCCGTCGGCGGGTACGTCCAGTTCCGGGAGACCCCGGCCACGACGGTCGCCGACCACCTGGACGGGACGCCCGGCGGGGCCGCGCCCGCCCGGATCGTGCCGTGGTCGGTGACCCCCGGCGCGCCCGGGGCCGCCCAGCGGATCCCGGCCTGCGGCTGGATGACGGACGCCCTGTACTGCTCGGCGGCCGGCCTCGCCGCGGTCCGGCTGGATCCGGCGACGGGCGCGGTGCGATGGTCGGTGGCCGGGGTCACGGGGCCCGCGGACCCGGCGCCGTTCCCCGGGGGCGGGAACGTCCTCGTCTACCTGTCCGGCAGCCACCTGCTCCAGGGCCTCGACCCGGCGAGCGGGGCGCAGCGCTGGAAGGCCGACGTCCCGCGCGGCGCGGACGTCGTACCGGCGGGGGCGCTGGTGCTGATCGCCGCCGCCGACGGGCAGGTCACGGCGCGCGACGCGGCGACCGGCGCCGTGCGCTGGACGAAGCGTCCGGCGGGGGCGGCGGGCGTCGGGGCGCAGCTGGTCGCGGCGGCGGACGGGTCGGAGGTGTACGCCGTCACGCCCTCCGGGGACGGTACGTCGACCCAGGTGCTCGCCCTCGCGGCGGCCGACGGCGCCGCCCGCTGGCAGCACCGGTCGGCGGGGCTGCTGGAGCCGGTGGGGGTGGCGGACGGGACGCTGCACCTGCTGGCGGGCGACGGGATGGTGACGGACGCCGTGGTACGGATCGACCTGCGCGGGCGGGGCGAGCGGGGCGAGCGGCGGACGCTGCTGCCGACGACCCTGCTCCAGGCGCAGGCCGGGCTGGGCGCGGACGGGACGGTGTACGCCTTCGGCAGCGGGGGCGCGCTGGCGGCCGTGGGCGCGGAGCGGGAGCTGTGGCGGCTGGAGACCGCGGCCAGCCAGGGGTCGCGGCCGGTGGTGGCGGACGGGCGCGTCCACCTGATGGCGGCGGACGGGCGGCTGCTGGCGGTGGACGCGGTGCGGGGGCGGCTGGTCGGGCAGAGCGCTCCGCGGATGGCTACGGGGCAGCACACGTTTACGCCGTTGCGGCCTGTGCCGGTGGTGGGGGGCGGGCGGGTCTTCGGCGCCGCGCCGGACGGGTCGGTGTTCGCCGTCGACCCTGGCGGGTGGCGGTAGCCCTCCCGGGCGGGGCTGAAAGATGCCCTCAATCGCCGGGCGGGCTGAATGTGCCTGCCCGAGGCGCCTGCCGCCTCGGGGCTGGGCCTGACGCTCGGCGCTCGGCCCGTCTGCCCTCCGGGGGCGCCTCAAACGCCGGCGAGGCTGAAAGACGCCCTCAATCGCCGGGCAGGCTTAATAAGCCCGCCCGAAAGCGCCCGGCGGGCAAACCAAGCCCGCCTGGCGAGGCTGGACTGGATTTGGCCCGGGCGGGCCGAAAGTGCCGGGCAGGAAAACCGAGCCCGCCCGGCGATTGAGGGCCCGCCGGAGGCACCATCAGCCTGCCCGGCGATTGAGGGCGGGGCGGGGGCACCATCAGCCTGCCCGGCGTTTGAGGGCCCGCCGGAGGCGTGACCAGCCCGCCCGGCGATTGAGGGCCCGCCGGAGGCACATCAGCCCGCGCGGCGGTTGAGGTCAGAGCTCGGCCCGGGCGCCCGCCGGGCGGGGTTATTAAGCCTGCCCGGCGATTGAGGGCTCGGCTCGGCCCGGGGGCCGCCGGGCGGGGTTGTGCAGCCTGCCCGGCGGTTGAGGGCAAAGGGGAGCCTGCCCGGCGATTGAGGGCGGGGCGGGGTCAGCCCAGGAGGGAGACGTCGCGGACGGCGCCCTTGTCGGCGCTGGTGGCCATGGCGGCGTAGGCACGCAGCGCCGCCGAGACCTTGCGCTCGCGGTTCTTCGGGGCGTACACGCCGCCGAGGGCCTCGCGGCGGGCCGCCAGCGTGGTGTCGTCGACCAGGAGGTCGATCGAGCGGTTCGGGATGTCGATCCGGATGCGGTCGCCGTCCTCGATGAGGGCGATGGCCCCGCCCGAGGCCGCCTCCGGGGAGGCGTGGCCGATGGAGAGGCCGGACGTGCCGCCGGAGAAGCGGCCGTCGGTGATCAGCGCGCAGGACTTGCCGAGGCCTCGGCCCTTGAGGAAGGACGTCGGGTAGAGCATCTCCTGCATGCCGGGGCCGCCGCGCGGGCCTTCGTAGCGGATGACGACGACGTCACCCGGCTTGATCTCCTTGCGCAGGATCTTGTCGACGGCCTCGTCCTGCGATTCGCAGACCACGGCCGGGCCCTCGAAGGTCCAGATCGACTCGTCGACGCCGGCCGTCTTCACGACGCAGCCGTCGACGGCGATGTTGCCGTGCAGGACGGCGAGTCCGCCGTCCTTGGAGTACGCGTGCTCGACGGAGCGGATGCAGCCGCCCTCGGCGTCGAGGTCGAGGGTGTCCCAGCGCTCGGACTGCGAGAAGGCGGTCGCGGAGCGGACGCAGCCGGGGCCCGCGTGCCACAGCTCGACGGACTCCTCGGACGCGGTGCCGCTGCGCACGTCCCAGGTGCCGAGCCACTCCTCGATGCTCGCCGAGTGCACGGTGTGGACGTCCTTGTTGAGGAGGCCGCCGCGGTACAGCTCGCCGAGGATGGCGGGGATGCCGCCGGCCCGGTGGATGTCCTCCATGTAGTACGTGCCGCCGGGCGCCACGTTCGGCGCGACCTTGGCGAGGCACGGGACGCGGAGCGAGACCTCGTTGATGTCCTTGAGGTCGTAGTCCAGGCCCGCTTCCTGCGCCGCGGCCAGCAGGTGCAGGATCGTGTTGGTGGAGCCGCCCATGGCGATGTCGAGGGCCATGGCGTTCTCGAAGGCCTCGCGGGTGGCGATGGAGCGGGGCAGGACGGAGTAGTCGTCCTGCTCGTAGTGGCGCTTGGTGATCTCGACGATCGTGCGGCCGGCCTCCTCGTACAGCGCCTTGCGGGCGGTGTGCGTGGCGAGGACCGAGCCGTTGCCGGGGAGGGCGAGGCCGATGGCCTCGGCGAGGCAGTTCATCGAGTTGGCGGTGAACATTCCGCTACAGGAGCCGCAGGTGGGGCAGGCGTTCTCTTCGATGCGGAGCACGTCTTCGTCGGAGACGTTCTCGTTCGAGGCGTCGACCATCGCGTCGATCAGGTCGAGCTTGCGGACGGTGCCGTCGACGAGGGTGGCCTGGCCGGCCTCCATCGGGCCGCCGGAGACGAAGACGACCGGGATGTTGAGGCGCATGGCGGCCATCAGCATGCCGGGGGTGATCTTGTCGCAGTTCGAGATGCAGATCAGGGCGTCGGCGCAGTGCGCTTCCACCATGTACTCGACCGAGTCCGCGATGAGGTCGCGGGAGGGGAGGGAGTACAGCATGCCGCCGTGGCCCATCGCGATGCCGTCGTCCACCGCGATCGTGTTGAACTCGCGCGGCACGGCGCCCGCGGCCAGGATCGCTTCGGAGACGATCCGGCCGACCGGGGCGAGGTGGGTGTGCCCGGGGACGAACTCGGTGAAGGAGTTGGCGACCGCGATGATCGGCTTGCCGATGTCGGCGCTCGCTACGCCCGACGCCCGCATAAGGGCGCGTGCGCCCGCCATGTTGCGGCCGTGGGTGACGGTGCGGGACCTCAGCTCGGGCATCGGGTTCACTCCCCATAGGTGGCGCCGGAAGGGCGCCGGGTCAGAGATTTCTGGCTCAGATTACGAGGCTACGCCTGCCGCCCGGGATCCGGACGAGGTGTCCGCATGCCGAGACGAGGGGTTCATTCCTCGGTCACTCCTCGGTCAGGTACCGCTGGAGGGTGGGGGCGACCAGCGTGATGATGTCCTCCGGGTCGGCGGAGGCGAGGGGCTCGACCTGGACGACGTACCGCAGGAGGGCGATCCCCACCATGTGCGAGGCGGCCAGCTCGGCGCGGAAGGTGGGGTCCGGGACGTTGAGGTCGGCCGCGACCCGTTCCAGGACCCGGCGCAGGATCAGCCGGCGCAGTACCTTCGCCGCGGCCTCGTGGGTCAGCGCCGAGCGGATCACGGCGAGCATCGGGGCGCGGGAGACGGGGTTCTCCCAGATGCCCAGGAAATAGCGGGCGAGGCGCTCGCCGATGCCGTCGGGGCCGTCGCCGAGGACGGCCGGGACCACGAGGGCGGGTTCCATCGTCATCTCGATGGCGGCCGCGAAGAGGTCGTCCTTGGTGCCGAAGTAGTGGTGGATCAGCGCCGGGTCCACGCCCGCGGCCTTCGCGATCCCGCGTACGGACGTCTTGTCGTAGCCACGCTCGGCGAACTCGGAGCGGGCGGCGAGGCGGATCCGCTCCTGGGTGCCGGGGCCGTCGTCGGCCTCGTCCTGGCGGGGGCGGCCGGGGCCGCGGCGGGGCCTGGCCTTGTCGGCGGGGGTGTCCGTCATCGGCGCGGGACCCTGGCGGCGGCGCCGGTGCCGGGGCCGGTGCCCGCGCTGGCCAGGTGGAGGCGGGTGAAGGCGAGGGCCTCGGCGAGGTCCGCCTCGCGCTCGGCGGCGGACATCGCGCGGCGGGTGTTGACCTCGATGACGACGTGGCCGTCGAAGCCGGTACGGGCGAGGCGGTCCAGCAGTTCGGCGCACGGCTGGGTGCCGCGGCCGGGGACGAGGTGCTCGTCCTTGGCGGAACCGTTTCCGTCGGCGAGGTGGACGTGGGCGAGGCGGTCGCCCATCCGGTCGATCATCGCGGTGGCGTCCGTACGGGCCGTCGCGGTGTGGGACAGGTCGACCGTGAAGTGCCGGTAGTCGTCCTTGGTGACGTCCCACTCGGGGGCGTACGCGAGCATCTCGCGGTCGCGGTAGCGCCAGGGGTACATGTTCTCGACCGCGAAACGGACGTCGGTCTCGTCGGCCATCCGCCAGATGCCGGAGACGAACTCCCGGGAGTACTGGCGCTGCCAGCGGAACGGCGGGTGCACGACGACCGTGCTCGCGCCGAGCTTCTCGGCGGCGGCCTGGGCGCGCTGGAGCTTGGTCCACGGGTCGGTGGACCAGACGCGCTGCGTGATCAGGAGGCAGGGGGCGTGGATCGCGAGGATCGGGACCTGGTGGTGGTCCGAGAGGCGGCGCAGGGCCTCGATGTCCTGGCTGACCGGGTCCGTCCAGACCATCACCTCTACGCCGTCGTAGCCGAGGCGCGCGGCGATCTCGAAGGCGGTCGCCGTGGACTCCGGGTAGACGGAGGCGGTGGAGAGGGCGACTTTCGCGTCCGGGATGCGCACTGGTTCTGCCACGGGGACAGGGTACGGGGGCGCGGCCCCCGACCCCCTCACCGCCCTCCGCCCGGTCCCGCCCGGCGGGCCGCCCCGGCTGGGCGGGGCGCTTCTGCCCTCAAGCGCCGGGCGGGCTGGTTCTGCCCTCAGGCGCCGGGCGGGCTGAGGGCGGGCCGGGGGTGCGCTCGGGGTGATGCGCTGCGCGGGCCGCTTTCCCTCCGGGGGCGCCTCAATCGCCGGCGAGGCTGAAATGCCCCGCCCGCCCGGCCAGCCCTCCAGCCCCGCCGGAGGCGGGAGCGGGCCGCGCGGTGCACACTCAGCCCCGCCGGCGATTGAGGCGCCGCCGGGGGCGGGGGCGGGCCGCGCCGTCGCGCGTCTGCCTCGCCGGGCACCGTCAAGCCCGCCCGACACACCCGAGCCCCGCCGGCGATTGAGGCGCCGCCGGAGGCGGGAGGGGGGCGGGCGGCCTGGCGGACTCGGGCGCCGGCGGGGTGGGGTTAGGTGGGGAGGTGGTCCAGGCGGCGGAGGATGATGCCTTCACGGAGGGCCCAGGGGCAGATTTCCAGGTCGTCGACACCGAAGAGGTCCATGGCGGCTTCGGCCACCATCGCCCCGGCCAGCAGCTGCGCGGCGCGGCCTTCCGAGACGCCGGGGAGGGCCGCGCGCTGGGTCGTGGTCATCTCCGTCAGCCGCGGCACCCACTCCGCCAGGGACTTGCGGCTCAGTTCCCGCTGGACGAACAGGCCGTCCGCCGAGCGGGCCGCGCCCGCGATCCGGGCCAGCGACCGGAAGGTCTTGGAGGTGGCCACGACGTGGTCCGGCGCGCCCGATCGGCTGAACTCGCCGACCGTCCGGGCGATCTGCGCCCGTACGTGCCGGCGCAGGGCCTTGATGTCCGCCGGGTCCGGCGGGTCGCCGGGGAGCCAGCCCGCGGTGAGGCGGCCCGCGCCGAGCGGCAGGGACACGGCGGTGTCGGGGTCCTCGTCGATGCCGGAGGCGATTTCCAGGGAGCCGCCGCCGATGTCGAGCACCATCAGCTTGCCCGCCGACCAGCCGAACCAGCGGCGTACGGCCAGGAAGGTCAGCCGGGCCTCGTCGGCGCCGCTGAGGACCTGGAGGTCGACGCCGGTCTCCTCGCGGACCCGGGTCAGTACCTCGTCGGCGTTCGTCGCCTCCCGCACCGCGCTGGTGGCGAAGGGCAGGACGTCCTCGCAGCCCTTGTCCTCGGCGGCCTGGGCGGCGCCCGCGATCACCGCGACGAGCCGCTCCACGCCTTCGGGGCTGACCGCGCCGCGCTCGTCGAGGAGCTCCGCCAGGCGCAGTTCCACCTTGTGCGAGTGCGCCGGCTGGGGGCGCGCGCCGGGGTGCGCATCCACCACCAGCAGGTGGATCGTGTTCGAACCCACGTCAAGGACACCGAGTCTCATACGCGAAACGCTACTGGGCCGAACGCGTAGGGGTTGCGTAAGGGGCGCTTAGGCTTGGGTTTGTGCCCAATACGAAGAAGGCCAGCAAGAGTACGACCAAGACCAAGAACAAGAAGGCGGCCTCGGACGAGGTCGGGCTCGACTTCGCGCGGGCGTGGGTGGAGTTCCCCGATCCCGCCGACGACGAGCAGGTCTTCCGCTGTGACCTGACCTGGCTGACCTCCCGCTGGACCTGCATCTTCGGCAGCGGCTGCCAGGGCATCCAGCCGGGCCGCGCGGACGACGGCTGCTGCACCCTCGGCGCCCACTTCTCCGACGAGGACGACGAGAAGCGGGTCGCCGAGAACGTGGCGCGGCTGACCCCGGAGCTGTGGCAGTTCCACGACGTCGGCAGCGAGACCGGCTGGACCCAGCACGACGACGACGGGGAGAAGCAGACCCGCCGCTGGGACGGCGCCTGCATCTTCCTGAACCGGCCCGGGTTCCCGGCGGGGGCCGGCTGTTCCCTGCACATCCTGGCGATGAGGAGCGGCCAGGAGCCGCTGGAGACCAAGCCGGACGTGTGCTGGCAGCTGCCGGTGCGGCGGACGTACGAGTGGATCGACCGGCCGGACGACACCCGGGTGCTCCAGGTGTCGATCGGCGAGTACGACCGGCGCGGCTGGGGTCCGGGCGGCCACGACCTGCACTGGTGGTGCACGTCGGCGACGTCCGCGCACGGGGCGGGCGATCCGGTGTACGTGACCTACCGGCCCGAGCTGACGGAGCTGATGGGCAAGGAGGCCTACGAGGTACTGGTGGCGCTGTGCGAGGCGCGGCTGGCGTCGGCGCAGCCGATGGCCCCGCACCCGGCCGACCCGCCGCTCCTGCCGGTCCCGCCGGTCCCGCCCGTCAAGAACAAGAAGAAGTAGCCCGTCAGGAAGAAGCAGAGGGTGCGGGGGCCGGGGAAACCGTTCCCTCTGACGCGGTCGGCGTCGGCGTCGGGGTGGGCTTGGGCGTCGGCGTGGGGGGTGTCGGGGTCGGGGTGGGCGTCGGGGTGGGGGGCTGCGGCGTCGGGGTCGGGTCCGTCGGCGGCGTCTGGCTGGGCTGCGGGGCCGGGCGGCCGCGGCCGGAGATCGAGACCATGGCGCCGCTCGGGTCCACGCCGACCCGGGCGGTCCAGGCGCCCACGGGCTGGGCGTCGGGGTCCACGGTGATCCGTAGGGTGACCGATTCTCCTGGGGCCAGGGTGCCCGCGGTGCGGCTCGCGCGGAGCCAGGGGGCGTCCGTCCAGAGCCGCCAGTCGACGGGGGCGCCGCCGGACGCGGTGAGTTCGAGCAGGGTGACCCCGGCGCGGGAGGCGGCGGTGACGGTGAGCCGGCCCGGGGCGCCGGGGGTGGTGGGGCTCGGGGGCGCGCCGGAGCTGATGACCTCGACGGACACGTCCGGTACCTGCACGCCTTCGGTGAAGCGGGGCTCGGCGCCGGTGGTGCGGGTGTTGCCCGCGTTCTCGTAGGCGGCGTACGGGTGGCTGTCCACAGCCGGCGGGATCTGCAGCTCGCTCGCGGAGATGCGGGTGCTGGCGTTGCCGGTCGGCTCGCCGGTGCTGGGCGCGCCGCGGTACGCGGCCCAGAGGGCCAGGACCGGCGCCGCGACGACGGTGGCGACGACGGTGGTGGTGACCGCCCGGGCCCGGATCCGGTCGCGGCGGGCCGCCCGGTCCTTGGGGTCGAGGGGGAAGCCGGTACGGGCGAAGCGCGGGGCCCCGGCGCGGCCGCGGACCCGGGCGGAGCGCAGCATCGCGGCGTGCACGCCGGTCCGGGGCGCCGGGACGAGCGGGAGGGCACCGGCGGCGACACCGCCGGAACCGGGCCAGGGGGCGCCGGCGCCGACGCGTTCGGCGACGCGGCGGCAGATCGGGCAGTCGTCGACGTGGCGGACGAGTTCGGCGCGCAGGGTGGTGGAGAGCAGGACCTGGCTGTCCCCGGTGAGCCGGGCGACGGCGGGGCAGTTGCCGGTCTCGACGACGGCGAGCGCGGCGCGGGTGCGTTCGACCTCGCAGGCGGCGCCGGTGAGCAGGTCGCGGGCGGCGGCGGCCGGGGTGCCGAGGACGGCGGCGAGTTCGGTGACGGTGAGGCGGTGGCGGACGGCGAGTTCGAGGGCCTCGCGCTGCTCGGGGGTGGTCCCGGCGGCCTCGGGCCAGGCGAGCCGGGCCAGCTCGGTCCGGCGGTACGCGTTGACGTCGAGGAGGTCGGCGGGTGCGGCGGGTGCGGTCGGCCCGGCGGGCGCTCTCCCGTCGCCCGTCACTCTCCCGTCACCCGGTCTGGTCGCCGCACCCGGCGCGCGGCCGCTCGCGGTGTGCTCCGGCGCACGCCGGGCGGTGTGCGCGCCGCCCGGGGCGTGCCGGGTGCGCCGCTGTTCGGCGAGCCTGCGCAGACAGGCCCAGCGGGCGAGGGCGTAGAGCCAGGCCCGCCGGTCTCCTTCGTCGGGGCAGCGGCCGGGGTGCCGTTCGGCCACGGCCAGGACCTCGCCGAGCACGTCGGTGGCGGTGTCGTGGTCGCAGAGGACCGACAGGCAGTACGTGAACAGGCCGTCCAGGTACGGCTCGTGGCGGGAGGAGGGCGCCTGCTCCCCCTCGGGGAGCGTGCGCCCGTGCGCCCGGTGTGCGCCGGTGCGTGTCGCGGGGGTTCCGTGGTTGCTGCTGTTCACCTCGTGACCGTAGGCGGCGCGCCGGGGACGGCCCGGAAGCCTTCAGCACTTTTAGCCCTTACGGGTGAACAGATCGTGTCGGTGCTGACAGCCGCCCTGACGCCGTGGTCCACGGCGCCCCGCGGGGGTGTCGGCGGTGGCCGTTACCGTTGGCGGCATGGCAGCAGCCCGTACATCCCGTTCATCCGCCAAGGACCGGCCGTCCTACCGCTGTACCGAGTGCGGCTGGACCACCGCGAAGTGGCTCGGCCGGTGCCCCGAGTGCCAGGCCTGGGGGACGGTCGAGGAGACGGGCGCGCCCGCCGTACGGACCACCGCGGCCGGCCGCGTGTCCACCGCCGCCGTACCCATCGGCCAGGTCGACGGGCGCCAGGCGACGGCCCGCTCCACCGGCGTCGACGAACTGGACCGGGTGCTCGGCGGCGGTCTCGTCCCCGGAGCGGTGGTGCTGCTCGCCGGGGAGCCCGGCGTCGGCAAGTCCACCCTCCTCCTGGACGTCGCGGCGAAGGCCGCGAGCGACGAGCACCGCACCCTGTACGTGACGGGCGAGGAGTCGGCGAGCCAGGTGCGGCTGCGCGCCGACCGGATCCGCGCGCTCAGCGACCACCTCTACCTCGCGGCCGAGACCGACCTGTCGGCGGTGCTCGGACACCTCGACGCGGTGAAGCCGTCGCTGCTGATCCTGGACTCCGTACAGACCATCGCCTCCCCCGAGATCGACGGGGCGCCCGGCGGCATGGCCCAGGTCCGCGAGGTCGCGGGGGCGCTGATCCGGGCCTCCAAGGAGCGCGGGATGTCCACGCTGCTCGTCGGCCACGTCACCAAGGACGGCGCGATCGCCGGTCCGCGGCTGCTGGAGCACCTCGTCGACGTGGTGCTCAGCTTCGAGGGCGACCGGCACGCCCGGCTGCGCCTGGTCCGCGGCATCAAGAACCGGTACGGCGCCACCGACGAGGTCGGCTGCTTCGAGCTGCACGACGAGGGGATCACCGGGCTCGCCGACCCGAGCGGGCTGTTCCTGACCCGGCGCGCGGAGGCGGTCCCCGGCACCTGCCTGACGGTGACGCTGGAGGGCAAGCGGCCGCTGGTCGCCGAGGTGCAGGCGCTGACCGTCGACTCGCAGATCCCCTCGCCCCGGCGGACCACCTCCGGGCTGGAGACCTCCCGGGTCTCGATGATGCTGGCCGTGCTGGAGCAGCGCGGCCGGATCACCGCGCTCGGCAAGCGGGACATCTACACCGCGACCGTCGGCGGGGTGAAGCTGACGGAGCCGGCCGCCGACCTGGCCGTGGCGCTGGCGCTGGCCTCGGCCGCCAGCGACGTACCGCTGCCGAAGAACCTCGTCGCGATCGGGGAGGTCGGGCTGGCCGGTGAGGTGCGGCGGGTGACGGGCGTACAGCGCAGGCTCGCCGAGGCGCACCGGCTCGGTTTCACGCACGCCCTGGTGCCGGTCGACCCGGGCAAGGTGCCCGCCGGGATGAAGGTCATCGAGGTGGCCGACATGGGGGACGCGCTGCGGGTGCTGCCGCGCGGCCGGAGCCGGACCCCGGCCAAGAGCGAGGGCTGAGCCGAGGGGCAAGGGGGCTGGTCAGGGGGCCCGTCCGGGGTCCCCTGACGGACGTACTGGCCAAGCCACGGCGGGGGCGCGGCGCGCGCCGGTAGACTTTGTGCTGGTCCGCCCGGCCGTACGCACTCCTTTGTGCCCGCGGTGCGGGGCGGCGGAACCCGCGACCGGAGGAGTGCAGTGGCAGCCAAGGACGGGGCAGCAGCATCCGGGAAGTCCGGCGCAGGCAGCAAGCAGGAGGCCCTCATGCGGGCCTCGCTGAGCGCGGTCGCACCTGGTCAGCAGCTGCGTGACGGCCTGGAGCGGATCCTGCGCGGCAACACGGGCGGTCTGATCGTTCTCGGTATGGACAAGAGCGTCGAGTCGATGTGCACCGGCGGATTCGTGCTGGACGTGGAGTTCACCGCGACCCGGCTGCGCGAGCTGTGCAAGCTCGACGGGGCGCTCATCGTCGACAAGGACATCACCAAGATCCTGCGGGCGGGCGTCCAGCTGGTACCGGACGCGTCGATCCCCACGGAGGAGACGGGCACCCGGCACCGCACCGCGGACCGCGTCTCCAAGCAGTGCAACTTCCCGGTCGTCTCGGTCTCGCAGTCGATGCGGCTGATCGCGCTGTACGTCGACGGCGAGCGGCGCGTGCTGGAGGAGTCCGGGGCGATCCTGTCCCGGGCGAACCAGGCGCTGGCCACGCTGGAGCGGTACAAGCTGCGGCTCGACGAGGTCGCGGGCACGCTGTCCGCGCTGGAGATCGAGGACCTGGTGACGGTCCGCGACGTCACGGCGGTCGCGCAGCGGCTGGAGATGGTCCGGCGGATCGCGACCGAGATCGCCGAATACGTGGTGGAACTCGGCACCGACGGGCGGCTGCTGTCGCTCCAGCTGGACGAGCTGACCGTCGGGATCGAGCAGGAGCGCGAGCTGGTCATCCGGGACTACGTGCCCGAGCCGACGGCGAAGCGTTCCCGCACGGTGGACGAGGCGCTGGCCGAGCTGGACTCCCTCACCCACGCGGAGCTGCTGGAACTGGCGACGGTGGCGCGGGGGCTGGGGTACACGGGCTCGCCCGAAACCCTCGACTCGGCGGTGTCGCCCCGCGGGTACCGGCTGCTGGCGAAGGTGCCGAGGCTGCCGGGGGCCATCATCGAGCGGCTCGTGGAGCACTTCGGGGGGCTGCAGAAGCTGCTCGCCGCGAGCGTGGACGATCTGCAGACCGTCGACGGCGTCGGCGAGGCGCGGGCGCGGTCGGTGCGGGAAGGGCTGTCGCGGCTGGCGGAGTCTTCGATCCTGGAGCGCTACGTCTAGCCTCTGGCCTGCGGCGCGAGCGTGGTCCCGGGGTGCGGCCTGCCCCCGGGTGCGGGCCCATCCGCCCTCCGGGGGCGCCTCAAACGCCGGCGAGGCTGGATTTGCTGGGCTGGTCTGCCCGGCGGGGCTAGTTTGCCCGGAGGGCTGGATCTGCCCGGAGGGCAAAATCAGCCCGCCCGGCGTTTGAGGGCCCGCCGGAGGCAAGTCAGTCCTGTTTCAGGACGAACGAGGTGCGGGCCACCGGCATGCCGGGGGACTTGACCTCGACCACGTACGTGTCGGCCACCGCGCTCCCCGCCGGAGGCGTCTGGCACTGGGACGGTGCGCTGAACTTCCGGTCCCATTCCTGCGGATACGTCGTCTCGCTGTTCGCCGGCAGCCGGTAGAAGAGGTTGCCCGCTCCCGTCGGGCAGTCCGCCGAGGACCAGACGGCTTTGCCCGTGGTCGCCTGAGTGATGGTCAGGATCGCCTGCTTGGGGCCGAGATCGACCTTGCAGGTGGTGCCGGAGACGTTGCGGGCGAGGAGTTCGAGGCGGGGGTGTTCGTTCGGCTCGTACTCGTTCTTGGTGCTCTTGACCTCCCACTGGAGCGCGCTGGGCGCGCAGGTGGGGAGCGGGGAGTCGGCCGGGATCTGGCCGGGGCCGGAGGACGAGGCGCCGCCGGTGCCGGAGCCGGGGCCGGAGGACGAGGTGCCGCCCGTGCCGCCGCCCGCCCCGCCCGCGCCCGCCGCCGCGCCTCCGTGGTCGCCGCCGGTGGCGCCGCCCGCGCCCGACTCGTCGCGGCCGCCCGGGGCCTGACTGATCGCCGGCCCGGATCCGGGCGCGCCGGGGGTGATGGAGGCGGCCGGGTGCGGTCCTCCGCCGCCCTTGCCGTTCTGGGTGGTCGTACCCCCGCCGGAGGTGACGGTCCACACGGCGAGGAGCGCCAGCAGGGCGGCAACGGACGCCAGAACGGCCCTCCGTCGCCAGTAGATGGAGGAGGGGAGCGGCCCGACCGGATTGCGCAGAGATCCCACGGAGGGAACTTTACGAGAGTCCGGGGCGCGATCCGTGCCCCACATGCCGCACATCCGGCGTGTTTTGGCGATGATCATCCCGCTGCCGCATCCCGGGACAACCAGCAGGACGGCCAGGGGCGCGGGGCCGGGCCGTGCGGCTGATGCGGCGTTGAGGCCGGTTTGCGTAGGGTCGGCCGGATGGACAGTTCCGACCTCTACCGAGACGTCACCGATTTCGCCCACTCCACGCCCGGCTGGGTGCGGTCCCTCGCCGAGGTGTGGACCGCCTACGGGCTGCTGGTGTTCGGCCTGCTCTTCCTCCTCGTGTGGTGGCGCGCGCGGACCCGCGGCGACGCGGCGATGGCCCTGGCCGTCCTCGCGCCGCTCGCGACGGCCGTCGCCTACGTCGTCTCCGAGGTCGTGAAGGCCACCGTGCGGGAGGAACGGCCCTGCCGGGCGGTCCCCGGCGCGCTCGCCCCGCTGATCCCGTGCCCGGCGCCCGGCGACTGGTCGTTCCCCAGCAACCACTCGGTGATCGCGGGCGCCGCCGCCGTCGCGCTGGCCCTGGCCGTGCGGCGGCTCGCGCTGCTCACGGTGCCGCTGGCGCTGCTGATGGCCTTTTCCCGGGTCTTCGTCGGGGTGCACTATCCGCACGACGTGGCGATCGGCCTGCTGCTGGGCGCCTCGGTGGGCGTCCTGGTGGTGCTCGCGCTCACGGGTCCGGTCCGTAGGATCATCGGCTCGATGCGGACGAGCGGGGTGCGCGCCGCCGTGCTGTTCACGGGTCCGGGGCCCGCGCCCGAGGGGTGAATCGTGCCAGGATGCCCCTGCCATGACTGCATCCCCCGAATCCCCCGCCGCCCTGTCCGAGGAGCCCACCGTGCCCGGCGCCGAAGCCGCCCGCGCGCTGCACTCCCCCGTCATCGCCTGGTTCCGCGAGAACGCCCGCGACCTGCCCTGGCGCCGTCCCGAGGCCGGTCCCTGGGGCGTCATGGTCAGCGAGTTCATGCTCCAGCAGACCCCGGTCGCCCGGGTGCTGCCGGTGTACGAGCAGTGGCTGGCCCGCTGGCCCCGCCCCGCCGATCTGGCCGCCGAGGCGCCCGGTGAGGCCGTACGGGCCTGGGGCCGCCTCGGTTATCCGCGGCGGGCGCTGCGCCTGCACGGCGCGGCCGTCGCCATAACGGAACGGCACGGGGGCGACGTACCGAAGGAGCACGACCGGCTGCTGTCGCTGCCCGGCATCGGCGAGTACACGGCCGCGGCGGTGGCCTCCTTCGCCTACGGACAGCGGCACGCGGTGCTGGACACGAACGTGCGCCGGGTGTTCGCCCGGACCGCGACCGGCGTCGAGTACCCGCCGAACGCCACGACCGCCGCCGAGCGGCGCCTGGCCCGGGCGCTGCTGCCGGAGGACGAGGAGACGGCGGCCGGGTGGGCGGCGGCCTCGATGGAGCTGGGCGCGCTGGTGTGTACGGCGAAGAACCCGGACTGCGCGCGCTGTCCGGTGGCCGGGCTGTGCGCCTGGCGGCTGGCGGGCAAGCCCGCGCACGAGGGTCCGCCGCGGCGCGGGCAGACGTACGCCGGTACCGACCGGCAGGTGCGCGGCCGGCTGCTGGCCGTGCTGCGCGAGGCGGTCGGGCCGGTGCCGCGGGCGGCGCTGGACGCCGTGTGGGACGAGCCGGTGCAGCGGGCCCGGGCGCTGGACGGGCTGGTGGCCGACGGTCTGGTCGAGCCGCTGACCGACGGAGAGGGCGGGGTGCTCGCCACCGCGTACCGGCTGCCGCTCGGCTGAGGGCCGCATCGCTGAGGGCCGCATTCCGCTTGAGTCGGCTAAACCCCAGCTCACGGGCGCTGTTACACAACCTATGGACAGCCGTGTT
Organism: Streptomyces sp. NBC_00536; assembly: GCF_036346295.1. Lineage (NCBI taxonomy): Bacteria > Bacillati > Actinomycetota > Actinomycetes > Kitasatosporales > Streptomycetaceae > Streptomyces > Streptomyces sp. NBC_00536. Next base: position 3,752,663 of record NZ_CP107819.1, read on the forward strand.
CCCACCGAAGGCTCACCCGCACAGTGCCGTGACAACCGCTCCGTACCTTCGGATCCAGAAGCACAGGACGCAGGACGAAGAGCGGTAAACGGGCGGAGGCGGTCTGAGATGGCGCACGGCGAGGTACTCGAATTCGAAGAGTACGTACGCACTCGGCAGGACGCGCTGCTGCGCAGTGCCCGTCGCCTGGTCCCGGACCCCACCGACGCGCAGGACCTCCTGCAGACCGCCCTCGTGCGCACCTACGGCCGCTGGGACGGCATCGCCGACAAGTCCCTCGCCGATGCCTACCTGCGCCGCGTCATGATCAACACGCGGACCGAGTGGTGGCGCGCCCGCAAGCTCGAAGAGGTCCCCACCGAGCAGCTCCCGGACGCCAGCGTCGAGGACGGCGCCGAGCAGCGCGCCGACCGCGCCCTGCTGATGGACATCCTCAAGGTGCTCGCGCCCAAGCAGCGCAGCGTGGTCGTGCTGCGACACTGGGAGCAGATGAGCACCGAGGAGACGGCCGCGGCGCTCGGCATGTCGGCCGGTACCGTGAAGAGCACGCTGCACCGTGCCCTGGCACGCCTGCGCCAGGAGCTGGAGAGCCGGGACCTGGACATGCGCGCGCTGGAACGCGGTGACCACACCATGCAGTACGAGGGGCGGGAGCGGTGCGCGGCCTAACAGGCCTCCGGGGCAGGAGCCCGCTGGTACTGATGTCGACGGGGATGGTCATCCTCGTCGGCACTGTGCTGTTCGCGGTCGGCTGCTCCACCGGCGGGACCGGGCTGCGGGACGGCGGCCCGGCGCGCACCGAGTCCGTGTCGAAGACCACGCCGCCCACCCCCGCCGGGCAGCCGCCCGCCTCGTCCTTCAAGAAGGTCCAGGACGTGGTGGCCCTGGTGAAGGGCGACCCGAAGGTCAGCGACGCGGTCAAGAAGGACCTCAAGCCGTGCTCCGGCAAGGAGTACCCGGTCGACGTCAGCTACGGGAAGGTCACCGGGGGCGCGGAGCCGGACCTGGTGGTGAACATCCTGTCCTGCTCGGATGCCATCGGGGTGGGCACGTACGTCTACAGGCAGGACGGCACGAAGTACGAGAATGTGTTCTCGGACGAGGCGCCGCCGGTCTACGGGGAGATCGACCGGGGCGATCTGGTGGTGAGCAAGCCGATCTACGTCAAGACCGAGGCGTACGCCACGGGTGAGGACGTGATCACCTACCGCTGGAACGGCGAGAAGTTCACCGAACACGACCGCGTGCACTCGGAGTACAGCAACGTCGGCGGTGGCGGGACCCAGCCCGCCCCCGCCGTCACACCACAGAAGAACTGAACCGCAGAAGAACTGCACCGCAGAGGAACTGAGGCGACCGGCATGGCCGAGACCCACGTGCTGTTCGTGGAGGACGACGACGTCATCCGTGAGGCCACGACCCTGGCGCTGGAGCGCGACGGGTTCGTGGTCACCGCCATGCCCGACGGGCTCTCCGGCCTGGAGTCCTTCCGGGCGAACCGGCCCGACATCGCCCTGCTCGACGTGATGGTGCCCGGCATGGACGGCGTCAGCCTGTGCCGCCGGATCCGCGACGAGTCCACCGTTCCCGTGATCATGCTCTCCGCGCGCGCCGACTCGATCGACGTGGTCCTCGGGCTGGAGGCGGGCGCCGACGACTACGTCACCAAGCCCTTCGACGGCTCGGTCCTCGTCGCCCGGATCCGCGCGGTCCTGCGCCGCTTCGGTCACGCCGGGGGCCCGAACGGCGGAGGCTCCGGCTCCGACGGCGACCCGGACGGGGAGCGCGGGGTGCTGTCCTTCGGTGACCTGGAGGTCGACACCGAGGGCATGGAGGTCCGCAAGGCCGGGGCCGCGGTGGCGCTGACCCCGACCGAGATGCGGCTGCTGCTGGAGTTCTCCTCCGCGCCCGGCACCGTCCTGTCCCGGGACCGGCTGCTGGAGCGGGTGTGGGACTACGACTGGGGCGGCGACACCCGGGTCGTCGACGTCCACGTCCAGCGGCTGCGGACCAAGATCGGACAGGACCGGATCGAGACGGTCCGGGGCTTCGGATACAAGCTGAAGGCATGAGGAGCTTCACCTTCCGCACCGGCATCCGCTGGAAGATCACCCTCGCCATCGCGGCCGTGGGCGCCCTCACCGCGCTCGCGCTGAGCCTGGTGGTGCACAGCGCTGCCCGGGTGTCGATGCTGGAGAGCGCCCGCGACGCACAGCTGGAGCGCGTCCAGTACGCCTCCCGCACCGCAGAAACCGGACGCAAGCCCTTCATGGGCGCCAAGCTCAACGACCCGGACCTGCCGGCCGACCTGCGGGAGAAGGCGCGCTCGGGGCGGCGCGGCACCTACATCCAGGAGAAGCCGAAGGGCAACCCGGAGGTCTGGGCCGCCGTACCGCTCGGCAACGGGCAGGTGCTGTCGATGCACTCGGGCTTCCAGCAGAGCGCCAACATGGTGCGCGACCTGGACCGGGCCCTGGTCGTCGGATCGCTCGCGGTCGTCATCGGCAGCTCGGCCCTCGGCGTCCTCATCGGCGGCCAGATCTCGCGGCGCCTGCGCAAGGCGGCGGCCGCCGCCGGGCGGGTCGCGCTCGGCGACCCGCAGGTCCGGGTGCGCGACGCGGTCGGCGGTGTCGTCCGGGACGAGACCGACGACCTCGCGCGGGCCGTGGACGCCATGGCGGACACGCTCCAGCAGCGGCTGGAGGCCGAACGCCGGGTGACCGCCGACATCGCGCACGAACTGCGCACCCCGGTGACGGGTCTGCTCACGGCGGCGGAACTGCTGCCGCCGGGCCGCCCGACCGAGCTGGTACGGGACCGGGCGCAGGCGATGCGGGTCCTGGTCGAGGACGTGCTGGAGGTGGCCCGGCTGGACAGCGCGTCCGAGCGGGCGGAGCTCCAGGACGTGGCGCTGGGCGAGTTCGTGGGGCGGCGGGTGGCCGCGCTGATGCCGGAGGCGACCGTACGGATCGTGGCGGACGAGATCGTGAGCACCGACCCGCGGCGCCTGGAGCGGATCCTGGGCAACCTCCTCGCCAACGCGGCGCGGTACGGGCGGGCCCCGGTGCAGGTGGACGTCGAGGGCCGGGTCGTGCGCGTCCGGGACCACGGGCCCGGTTTTCCCGAGGCGCTGCTGCGCGAGGGGCCGAGCCGCTTCCGGACCGGTTCGACGGACCGCGCGGGCGTGGGCCACGGGCTGGGCCTGACCATCGCGGCGGGCCAGGCGCGGGTGCTGGGTGCCCGGCTCACGTTCCGAAACGTCGCGGCGCCGGGCGGAGTTGACCGCGAGGGCGAGGCGGCGGGCGCGGTGGCGGTGCTGTGGCTGCCGGAGCACGCGCCGACGGCGACGGGCAGCTTCCCGGTCGTCCGGCTGCCGGGCTGAGCCGTTCGTCCGGCGTCCGTGGGCAGTCCCCTGGCCGTCCCCCGGGCGTTCTCATGGCGTCCGGCCTGTCTGGCAGCGGCCGCGATGTTTTAACATCCGTGCCATGACTGACGGTACGGATCGCCCGAACAGCCCCCAGCCCGGCCCCGCGAACGCAAGCGGCAGCGGGACGGGGAGCGGTGGCTACGGATATCCGTCGGCTCCCGGGGCGGGCGCGCCGGGCGCCGCGGGCGGCTACGGCTATCCGCAGGCACCCGCGGCGGGCGGATACGGCTTCCCGCAGCCCGGGCAGCCGAACCCGTACCAGCAGGAGCCGTACGGCCAGCCGGATCCGTACGGCCAGCCTGAGCCGCCCTTCCAGCAGGAGCCCGAGCCGCTGCCCGGGCCGGCCTTCACCCCCGCGCCCCAGCCCGACTGGCAGGCGATGGCGGAACGCTCCGACGCGGGCCGCCGCACCAAGCGCCGCCTGATCGTCATAGGCGTCGCGGTCGCGGCCTGCGCGGTGGCCGCCGCGACCACCCTCTGGTTCATGACCGGCTCCGGCGGCGACGACCCCAAGCCGGGGCCGGTGGCCGAGGGCTCGCAGAGCCCGTCGCCCTCCTCCAGCGAGCCCGCCTGGGACGATCCGCACACGGTGCCGGGCCAGGCGAACCTGCTGCGCGACCGGACCGGCTCCACGAACATCGCGCTCGGCCCGCAGGCCGAGCAGGGCGCGGGCACCAAGCGCGGCGAGATCCGGTTCAAGGACAACGCGGACTCCTACGCCCAGGGCGCCGGGCAGGCCGTGGACACCACCAAGAGCTTCAGCGTCTCGGCGCGCGTCTACACCTCGGCCAAGAGCGGGACGCGGATCGCGGTGAGCCAGGGCGACGGGGTCTCGTACTCCTTCGAGCTGGGCCACGACTCCGTGAACGGCAAGAACGCGTGGGTCTTCCGCGTCCAGAGCGGCACCGACGGCGCCGAGGCCACCACCTCGCAGGTCGCCTCCGACGGGCTGAAGACCGCGAGCGCGTGGGCGATGCTGACCGGCACCTACGACGCCACCGCAAAGACGATCAAGCTGTACGTCGACGGCAAGCAGGCGGGCGAGGTGCCGGTGGCGGGCGGGATCTGGGCCGCCCCGGGCCCGATCCAGCTGGGCCGGGCCCGCCAGCACTCCATCTGGGCCGGCCAGTGGGCCGGGGCGATGGACAACGTCCGCGTGTGGGACAGCGCGCTGACGGCCGCGCAGGTGGGAGCCGTCAAGGGCGGCAAGAGCGAGGTCAAGCCGACCCACTCGTGGCTGATCAGCTGAGGCGCCACCGCTAGAGGGTGACGCCCGCCAGGCGCAGGAAGGACACCGGGTCGATCGCGGAGCCGTAGTTCGGGGTGGTGCGGATCTCGAAGTGCAGGTGCGGGCCCGTGGAGTTCCCGGTGTTGCCGGACAGCCCGATCAGCTGGTCCTCGGAGACCGACTGGCCGACCTTCACCTGGATCTTCGACAGGTGGGCGTACTGCGAGTAGGTCTTGTCCGCGTGCTTGATCACGATGGCGTTGCCGTAGGCGGGGCCGTCACCGGCGCCGTTCGGGCCCGCCTTGACGACGACACCCGCGTGCACGGCGTGCACCTTGGTGCCGAGCGGCACCGCGAAGTCCTGGCCGGAGTGCTTGTGCGACCACAGGCTGCCGCCCTTGCCGAAGGTCGCGGACAGCGTGTAGGAGGTCACGGGAGCCTCCCAGCCGGTCGCCTTGCCCGCGGCGACGGCGGCCTGCGCGGTCGCCTGCGCCTCGATCAGGCCGGCGGTGTCCGTCAGGGTGGTCGGCGCCTCGTCGGCGAAGGCGGCGCCCGCGCCGCACACCATGGCCGCCCCGAGCCCGGCGGCGAGGACGGCGGTGCGGATGCGGCGGGTACCGGCGCTCTTCTTCGACATGGGACTGGACCTCCGGGGACGGGTGGAACAGGAGCTGGTGGGGCATGTGACGACCCGGCACGCTGAGCGGTGTGCCGGGCTGCGGGAACCTTGGTAACCCGCGCCCCGCGGACTTCCCAAACCTCCCGATTACTACCGCGCCTCGTAGCGGCCGGGAGGGGTCCCGGGCCTGTTGACCGGCTCCTTCCTGGGGCGGGGACCCCCTCCAAGGACCCCTCCGGTCTACGAATCGACGTAGTACGTCCGATTTGCCCTGTGCCGCTTGTCACCGGTTCAGGACCTCTGTCCGCGCATTCCGGGACCAATGGCGGGCAACCGGAGCTACGCTCTCGCCTCGTGGACGCATCGGTGGCGGGGATACGGCTGGCGTCGGGCGTGGTGACGCCGCTGCTGAAGAAGCTGTTCCGTACGGAGGGGGCCGGGGCGGGCCTGGTGGACCGGCCCGTACGCGTCTCGGCGTACGTCTCCCTCAAGGAGAAACGGGCGCTCGGCCCGGCGGACGTACTGAAGCTCGCCGAGCGGATCGTCGAGGAGGCGTTACGGGCCCCCGGCGAGCGCCCGCTGCCGCCCGGCGAGGAGACCGGGGTGGCCGCCGCACTGGCCGCGACCCTGGACGGGCTCGGCGAGGTGACCCTGACGGACCTGGAGGCGGTCCGGCTCGGCCCGGAAGCATTCGCCGCCGCGCTCCGCGCCCAGGCCCCCTACCTGGGGCTCTCCGCCGACGCCGAACTCTTCTACGAGCGCCTGCTGGGCGTCCTGTGCCTGCACATCGTCAACTTCTTCACCCAGCGCTCCACCTTCGTCGCCGCCACCCTGGTCGCCCAGTCCCGCGACCTTGGCGAGCTGATCGACAAGACCGACGAACTGCTCGCCCGGCTCCCCCGCCCCCGCCTGGCCGACGACGCCGACTTCGAGACCCGCTACCTCGCCCAGGTCGCCCGCAAGCACGGCACCCTGACCATCTACGGGATCGACCTCGCGCCCGGCACCACGAAATGGCCCCTGGACACCGCCTACATGAGCCTGGAGGTCAGCGGGCGCGGGAGCGGCGACGCGGGGCGCGGCCCGTACTTCTTCTGGGCCGACAGCACTCACGCACGCATCTTCACGGGCCCGACTCCGGGGAATCGCGGCCATCGGGTGCTGCTGCGCGGCGAGGCCGGATCCGGCAAGACCACCCTGATCCAATGGCTGACCGTCACCGCCGCCACCGGCCCCGCCGACGGCCCCCTGCACGGCCTGATCCCCTACGTCCTGCCCCTGCGCACCCTGACCCGGCACGGCGGGGCGCTGCCCGCGCCCCGGGGCTTCCTGGCCGCTGCCAACTCCCCACTGGCCGGGGAGCAGCCGCGGGGCTGGGAGAGGCGGGTGCTCGACGCCGGGCGCGCCCTGGTGCTGGTCGACGGGATCGACGAGATCCCAGAAGCGGAACGGGCCGGGGCCCGCGACTGGCTCACCGACCTCATCGACACCTACCCGGGCAACCGCTGGCTGGTGACCTCCCGGCCGTCCGCCGTCCGGGAGGACTGGCTGGCCGAAGCGGAATTCACGGAGCTGGCCCTGGCCCCGATGTCCCCGCAGAACGTCGCCGAGTTCGTCCGGCGCTGGCACACGGCCGCCGCGAGCGGGGATCCGGAGCACGCGGAGGCCGACGCCGCCCTGGAGGGCTACCGGGGGCAGCTCCTGGAGTCCGTACGCACCAAGCGCGACCTGGCGCGGCTGGCGACCAACCCGCTGCTGTGCGGGCTGATCTGCGCCCTGCACCGGGAGCGGCGCGGATTCCTGCCCTCCGGCCGCAAGGAGCTGTACACGGCCGCCCTGTCGATGCTGCTGCACCGGCGCGACCGGGAGCGGCAGCTGCGCCTGCCGGAACTGGGCGAGGAACCGCAGCTCCAACTGCTCCAGCGGCTCGCGTACTGGCTGATCCGCAACGGCCGCACCGAACTGGACCGGGACCGGGCCGAGGCCCTCATCGCGGACGCGCTGCCGTCCGTACCGGGGGTGGCGGAGGCCCTGGGGGACCCGAGGGCGGTGCTGCGGCACTTCCTGGAGCGCACGGGCCTGCTGCGGGCGCCCTCGGCGGACAGCGTGGAGTTCGTGCACCGCACCTTCCAGGACTTCCTGGGCGCGCGGGCCGCCCTGGACGAGGGCGGTCTCGGGGAACTGGCCGGCCACGCCGAGGACGACCAGTGGGAGGACGTGATCCGCATGGCCGTCGCCCAGGCCCGGCCCCGCGAGCGCGCGGAGATCATCCGGGGCCTTCTGGATGGCCGCCGCTCGGAGCGCGCGGTGCTGCTGGCCTTCGGCGCGCTGGATCACGCGGCCGAACTGGACCCGGAGCTGCGAGAGCGCGTCACGGCGGCCGCCACGGAGCTGATCCCGCCCCGGAGCGTGGACGCGGCCCGGGCTCTGGGCCAGGTCGGGCCCCTCGTGCTCGACCTGCTGCCGGGCCCGGAAGCGGCGCCGTACGACTCCGTGGCCCTTCACTCGGTGATCGCGGCCGGGGCCACCCGGTCCGACCCGGCGATCCCGTTCCTGGCCCGGTACGCCGGGCACCCCTCGCCCCGGATCCAGCGGGAGCTGACCACGCTGTGGCACAACTTCGAGCCGCGGGCCTACGCCCGGGAGGTGCTCCCCCGGCTCGACAGGAACTGGTCGCGCCCGTTGGTCAGCTCGGCGGTGGAGCTGGACGCGCTCGGCCGGTACGCGCCGACGCCGCACCTGCAGACGGTCGGCGACCTGACCGGGGAAGCCCTGGCGGCCTATCTGCGGCGCGTCCGGGTCGAAGAGCTGCGCGTCCACAGGAACGACCGGCTGACCGATCTCGACGTCCTGCGCGGCCACGAGTCGCTGCGCCGCCTGTACGTGTCCGGTTGCCCGCGCCTGCGCGATGTGGGCGGGCTCGCGGGCCTGCCCCTGAACGACCTCCACCTGGAGGTCCTCGAGGAGGCCACGGCAGGAGCCGTGCTGGAGGGCCTGCACGACCTGGACACATTGGCCCTGAGCGGGGTGTGCGACGACTGGTCCGTCGAGCGGATCTCGCCGCGGGCGACCCTGCGGATGCTCGACCTGCGCGGGCTGGCGGCCCCGCGGGGAGCAGCCAGGCTGATCGGGCTGGCGCGCCACCCGGGCCTGGTCACGCTGTGGCTGGGACCCGGCTGGGTCGGGCCCGGCACCTGGACGGAGATCGCCCACCTGCGGCGTCTGATCGATCTGGCCGTACCGCCGGGCGTGCTGGAGCTGGCGCCCGAGGACTTGCGCCTGCCCTCGGTGCGCCATGTGCGGATCACCGGCGGCGAGGGGCCGGTGAACACCGAGCTGCTCGCCCGCGTCTTCCCCGGCCTCCTCTGACGCCGCCCCCACGGGAAAAGGGGCGGGCCCGGAACCTTTCGGTCCCGGGCCCGCCCCTTCGTACCGCTCACTCAGCGAGAGCGCTTACGCACCCTTGCTCAGGTCCGGGCCGGAACCCGTGGCCTCGATCGGGGGAACGTCCGGCAGCGTGGACTTCTCCTCGCCGCGGAAGGTGAACTTGGCGGTTTCGCCCTCACCCTCCACGCCGACGACCACGATGTGACCGGCGCGCAGCTCACCGAAGAGGATCTTCTCCGAGAGCATGTCCTCGATCTCGCGCTGGATCGTGCGGCGCAGCGGACGCGCACCCATGATCGGGTCGTAGCCGCGCTTGGCGAGGAGCTGCTTCGCGTCACCGCTGAGCTCGATGCCCATGTCGCGGTCCTTGAGGCGCTCGTCGACCTTGGCGATCATCAGGTCGACGATCTGGATGATGTCTTCCTGCGTGAGCTGGTGGAAGACGACCGTGTCGTCGACACGGTTGAGGAACTCGGGCCGGAAGTGCTGCTTGAGCTCTTCGTTGACCTTCGCCTTCATCCGGTCGTATCCGGTCTTGGTGTCGCCCTGGGCCGCGAAGCCCAGGTTGAAGCCCTTCGAGATGTCCCGCGTACCCAGGTTGGTCGTCATGATGATGACCGTGTTCTTGAAGTCCACGACCCGGCCCTGGGAGTCGGTCAGGCGACCGTCCTCCAGGATCTGGAGAAGGGAATTGAAGATATCCGGGTGGGCCTTCTCGACCTCGTCGAAGAGGACGACGGAGAACGGCTTCCGGCGGACCTTCTCGGTCAGCTGGCCGCCCTCTTCGTAGCCCACGTAGCCGGGGGGCGAACCGAAGAGGCGGGAAACCGTGTGCTTCTCGCTGAACTCCGACATGTCGAGGGAGATCAGCGCGTCCTCGTCACCGAAGAGGAATTCGGCGAGCGTCTTGGACAGCTCGGTCTTACCGACACCGGACGGACCGGCGAAGATGAACGAGCCACCGGGACGCTTCGGGTCCTTCAGACCCGCACGGGTCCGTCGGATCGCCTGCGAAAGGGCCTTGATGGCGTCCTTCTGGCCGATGACGCGACGGTGGAGCTCGTCCTCCATGCGCAGGAGCCGCGAGGACTCCTCCTCGGTCAGCTTGAACACCGGAATGCCGGTCGCGGTCGCGAGGACTTCGGCGATCAGCTCGCCGTCGACCTCGGCCACGACGTCCATGTCGCCGGCCTTCCACTCCTTCTCGCGCTTGGCCTTCGCCGCCAGCAGCTGCTTCTCCGAATCACGGAGGGAAGCCGCCTTCTCGAAGTCCTGGGAGTCGATGGCCGACTCCTTGTCGCGACGGACGTTCGCGATCTTCTCGTCGAATTCGCGGAGGTCCGGCGGCGCGGTCATCCGGCGGATGCGCATCCGGGATCCGGCCTCGTCGATCAGGTCGATCGCCTTGTCCGGGAGGAAGCGGTCCGAGATGTACCGGTCGGCCAGGGTGGCCGCCTGCACGAGGGCCTCGTCCGTGATGGAGACGCGGTGGTGGGCCTCGTAGCGGTCGCGCAGGCCCTTGAGGATCTCGATCGTGTGGGGGAGGGAAGGCTCCGCCACCTGGATCGGCTGGAAACGGCGCTCCAGCGCCGCGTCCTTCTCAAGGTGCTTGCGGTACTCGTCCAGCGTGGTGGCACCGATGGTCTGCAGCTCACCACGGGCCAGCATGGGCTTCAGGATCGAAGCCGCGTCGATGGCGCCCTCGGCGGCACCCGCACCGACGAGCGTGTGCAGCTCGTCGATGAACAGGATGATGTCGCCGCGGGTGCGGATCTCCTTGAGGACCTTCTTCAGGCGCTCCTCGAAGTCACCGCGGTAGCGGGAACCGGCGACGAGCGCGCCGAGGTCCAGGGTGTAGAGGTGCTTGTCCTTGAGCGTCTCGGGCACCTCGCCCTTGACGATCGCCTGGGCCAGGCCCTCGACGACGGCGGTCTTGCCGACGCCGGGCTCGCCGATGAGGACCGGGTTGTTCTTGGTCCGGCGGGACAGCACCTGCATGACCCGCTCGATCTCCTTCTCGCGCCCGATGACCGGGTCGAGCTTGGATTCGCGGGCCGCCTGGGTGAGATTGCGGCCGAACTGGTCGAGGACCAGCGAGGTCGAGGGGCTGCCCTCGGCCGGGCCGCCGGCCGTGGCCGCTTCCTTGCCGCCCCCGGAGTAACCGGAGAGCAGCTGGATGACCTGCTGCCGGACCCTGTTCAGATCGGCGCCCAGCTTCACCAGGACCTGGGCGGCGACGCCCTCGCCCTCGCGGATCAGGCCGAGCAGGATGTGCTCGGTGCCGATGTAGTTGTGGCCGAGCTGGAGGGCCTCTCGGAGCGAAAGCTCCAGGACCTTCTTCGCCCGCGGGGTGAAGGGGATGTGTCCGGACGGGGCCTGCTGGCCCTGCCCGATGATCTCCTCGACCTGCTGACGAACAGCCTCGAGCGAAATCCCGAGGCTCTCCAGGGCCTTAGCGGCGACACCCTCACCCTCGTGGATCAAGCCCAGGAGGATGTGCTCAGTGCCGATGTAGTTGTGGTTGAGCATCCGGGCTTCTTCCTGAGCCAGGACGACAACCCGCCGCGCGCGGTCGGTGAACCTCTCGAACATCGTTTATCGCTCCTCAGAGCGGTCGGGCAGTTCGGGGTCGGTCCCCGCCCTGTCCTTCCGCATGCTAGTCCCGCGGGGCGGGACAGCTCATTCCAACTGCCGACATCCGTCCGCGGCTCACCCCACTCGGTGGGGAATCTCCGCCATACACAGCCGACAACTGCTCCAACCCGATGGTGCGAGACGATGTTCCCGCAGGCCAGGCAGATACCCGTCACAGGTGTACGCCGATGGCGAACGGAGACCGCTCAGATCGGGGTGTCACCCCTATCCCGCCCCGCTCCACTAGGGATGTCTTACCCGTTGGGACTGACACTCCATGCGTGGACCACCCACCGCCTCCGCTAAGGGCGAACAGACTTCCGTCACGAATTCGGGAGGTCGGACTTACGGATGTTTACGTTCCGCATTGATCCGCGTGCGGTGCGTGACGGCGGCCGTAACTCCAGGGCGTTTCGGGAGTTGCTCCGGGCATGACCCTCACCGTCCCGCTGCCCCGCGTCGCGCCCGAAGAGGCGCACGCCCTCTGGTACGAGCGGGTGCTCGGCTGGGCGGTCGCGGGCGGGCCGCCCGCACAGCTGGTCACCGGCACGCGTTTCGACGTACTGGAGATGCCCTCGGACGCCGGGGCGGAGCTGTTGCGCAGGCCCCTGGCCACGGGTCCGGTGGCTCTCATGGGGCGCAGGATGCGGTTCCTGGTGGCCGCGGGCAGCGCGGACGAGCTGGACGGTCTGCTCGACTGGCTGGAGTGGGGCGGGGTGGCCCTGGATCTGACCGCCCTGGGTGCGGGTGGCCGGATGACTGCTCCGGCTCCCCCCGGCGGTGCCGGGGAAAGTCCTCGGGGGGCCGCCGTGTGGCTGCGGCCCCCCGAGCTGGGGTGTGACGTACTGCTGCCGGCCCTGCCCGCTCCGGGGCAGGGCGCGAGGCCCGATCTCGTCCGCCTGGTCGGCGCGGCGGCGACGGAATGCCACCGTGCGCGCCTCAGGCGGCCTTACGGCTCCGGCGTGCCCCTGCGAGGCGCGCCGGATCAGCCCTTGGCGTTCTCGTAGGCCTCGCGGATCTCGGACGGGACGCGCCCGCGGTCGTTCACGCTGAGCCCCTTGGCCTTCGCCCAGGCGCGGATCTCGGCGGTGTCGGGGTTACCGGCCGTAGCGGCCGTACGGCCCTTGGCGCGCCCCGCCGCGGCGGCGCGGCCACCGGTGCGGCGCCCGCCCTTGAGGTAGGGCTCGAGCAGACCGCGGAGCTTTTCAGCGTTGGCGGTGGTGAGGTCGATCTCAAAGGTCTTGCCGTCCAGAGCGAACGTCACGGTCTCGTCCGCCTCGCCGCCGTCGAGGTCGTCGACAAGAAGGACCTGAACCTTCTGTGCCACCGGGATTTCCTTTCATCGAAAATGCAGTACGCGGAAAGGAAACCGCTTTTCCCTGGAAAACACAAACCCCCGGGTCGAGGTTCAGGGACTCAACAGCACGGGAAACGTGCGCGATTCGGACATAGGCCACAGGCGGGCGGAGGACCGTAAAAGCCGCTCCGATCGATCGGTTCGGATCGGTTCGTGGATCGGATCCGATCAGAGGTGCAGAAGCATCCGGCTGTTGCCCAAGGTGTTCGGCTTCACTCGTTCGAGACCCAGGAACTCTGCGACGCCCTCGTCATAGGAACGCAGCAGCTCGGTGTAGACATCCGTGTCCACCGGGGTCTCGCCGATCTCGACGAAGCCGTGCTTGGCGAAGAAGTCCACTTCGAAGGTCAGGCAGAAAACCCGGTGGACACCGAGTGCGCGGGCCGTGTGCAACAACTTGTCGAGCACCTGATGGCCGACACCGCCGCCCTTGAGATCACGGTCGACGGCGAGAGTGCGGACTTCCGCCAGGTCTTCCCACATGACGTGAAGAGCGCCGCAGCCCACTACGCGCCCGTCGGCTCCGCGTTCCGCGACCCAGAACTCCTGGATGTCCTCGTAAAGGGTCACGGGGGCTTTGTCGAGCAGGATCCGCTGCTGTACGTACTGGTCCAGCAGGCGGCGCAGTGCGGGAACGTCGCCGGTGCGGGCACGGCGGATCGTCACTGCTTTTGCATTTGCGGCGTCCTGGACCTGGTCCCGACGCGAATCGTCTTCCATGCCTTCCATGCCCGGACGCTATCGCCCCGGGTCGGAGGGCGGCTCATCGGTATCGGCGGCGTCGGCTTCCGCGGCGGGGGGCGGGTCGTCGCCCTGGACGATCTGGACGGCGGCCCGCAGGGCCTCGCGCTGTTCGGACGACATCATCCCGAAGAAGGCGACCAGGGCGGCGGCGGGATTGTCACTGGTGGACCAGGCCTCGTTCATCAGCGCGGCCGAGTAGGCGGCGCGGGTGGAGACCGCCGTGTACCGGTAGGCACGGCCTTCGGCCTCGCGGCGGACCCAGCCCTTCTGGTGGAGATTGTCCATGACGGTCATGACCGTCGTGTAAGCGATGGACCGTTCCTGCTGGAGGTCCTCCAGCACTTCCCGGACAGTGACCGGGCGGTTCCACTGCCACACCCGCGTCATGACGGCGTCTTCGAGATCTCCCAGGGGGCGAGGCACATCAGCACGATAGTGCGGGATGTCCGCAATTGCCTGGCGATCGGGCCGGGGCGCGCGACAAAATCGGCCGCGCGACAAAATTAGGCGTACGGCCTCGCGCCGTACGCCCGATTTCGTGGTGTCAGCCGGTGTCAGCTCTGCTGGCGGGCGGCGTCGGCCCGGGCGAGCACCGCGTCGATCGCGGCGTCTTCCTTGGCCTTGTTGGCGCCGCCCTGGCTCTTGACGATCGTCCGGACGAGCAGGATGAACAGCACGGCCATCACGAAGGGGGGCACGAGCGCGGAAACGTAGTCCATGCCCCCACCCTAGCTAGCTCACCGCACGCCGGGACGCCGGGGGCGGGACGGGGGCGCGGCGCGGCGGGAAGACCTCGCTGGGCTTGGGTACGGGGCGTTCCGCGCCGCCGGTCCCGTCGTGTTCGCCGGGGTGCTCCGGCGGGGACGGGCGGGCCGGGGGTTCTTCCTCCTTGCCCCCGGCCAGGGCGCGCAGCCGGGTCCGCGGGGCGGCCAGGCGGCGGCGTACGGACCGCTCGGCGACCCGGGAGGCGCGCTCCAGGAGGGCCGCGGCGGCCGGGTTGCCGCGCAGGGCGCGCAGGGCGGCCAGGTCGTCGGGCACCGGCTCGTACCCGGCGGCCAGGGCGTCCCGGAGCAGTTCCAGATAGCCGGGGAGGGAGCCGGGCAGCGCCTCCCGGTACCGGGAGAGGTCCGCGGCGAGGAAGTCTCTGAGTCTCCCCGCCTCCGAGACCGCCTCGTCCACGGACTGCGCCAGGCGCAGGCAGTCCTGGACGTCGGCGGCCGTCAGGGGGGCCGTGGAGGATTGGAGGGCGTGGGCGAGCGAGCGCCGGAGCACGTGCAGCTCGGCAGCACTGAACGCCATGCCGCCGCGGGGTCCGTAGGGCGTGGGCATGGGCCGAAGATACGCGCTAATCGGACAAAATTCCCCGAAATTCCTTTTCCGGCGCGGCGGAAGGCCCCTGACCGGCCCTCCGCGCGTCCGCTTACTTGCCAGAGTGGAAAGTGCACGCCATTCTGGAAAGCGTCCGGACGACTCCGAGCGGTCCGGCGGCGAGCACCAGGGGGAACCATGCGCGAATCGGCCGACGCCAGACGCCGGTTGGGCCGGGCCGCGGAGGTCGAGGCGGCTGCCCGCGAGGAGAGCGGCTGGTACGCGCGCTACCTGTGGATCTTCGCCGCCGGGCAGCTGGTGCTCGTCCCGATGACGGTGCTGTGGCAGGGCGTCACCTCGGCCGTGGTCTTCGGGCTGGCCAACGCGCTGCTGGTGACCGGGCTGAGCGTGTACGCCACCCATCAGAAGGTGGTGCGGCGCGGGTTCGGGCTGCGGCACGGGGTGATCATCGGGACCTGGGCGGTGCTCTTCACGCTGGCCGTGTCGCTGGGCGTGGCCGCCTTCGGCGCCACCCCCGGCTTCGCGGCGGTGGCCGCGGTGGCCTGCGCGCTGCCGCTCGCCACCGGCGCCGTGCTCGAACTGCGGAGGCCCTCTTGACCGGCAGTCATCCGCGGCACGAGCTGGCCCCGCTGCTCAACGCGCCCGTCCGGCTGTCGGTGGTGGCGGCGCTGGCGCCGGTGGACAAGGCCGAGTTCGCCTTCGTCCGCGATCTGGTCGAGGTCAGCGACTCGGTGCTCTCGAAGCAGGTCTCGGCGCTGGAGGAGGCGGGCTGGGTCGCGGTGGTCAAGGGGCGGGTGGCCCGCCGCCCGCGCACCTGGCTCTCCCTGACCGCGGAGGGCCGTACGGTCTACGCCCGCCACCTGGGCGCCCTGCGCGCGATCGCGGCGGGCTGAGGCCGGAAACGCCGCGCCGCCCCTGGACCGGTCCAGGGGCGGCCGAAGACGGCGGCGGACTACTCGAAGTTCGGCGCGTTGCGCTCGTAGACCAGGCGCAGGCCGATCAGGGTCAGCCAGGGCTCGTGCTCGTCGATCTCCGAGGAGTCGGCGAGGACCATCGGGGCCAGACCGCCCGTGGCGATGACGCGGACGTCGTCCGGGTCGCCGTTCGGGCCGACCAGCTCCTTCGCCATGCGGGTGACGACGCCGTCGACCTGGCCCGCGAAGCCGTAGACCACGCCGGACTGCATCGCCTCGACCGTGGACTTGCCGATGACGTTGCGCGGGCGGGCCAGCTCGATCTTGCGGAGCATCGCGCCGCGCACGCCGAGCGCGTCCATGGAGATCTCGATGCCCGGGGCGATCACCCCGCCCACGTACTCGCCCTTCACGGACACCGCGTCGAAGGTGGTCGCCGTGCCGAAGTCGACGACGATCGCCGGGCCGCCGTACAGCTCGACGGCCGCGCACGCGTTGATGATGCGGTCCGCGCCGACCTCCTTCGGGTTGTCCGTCAGGATCGGCACGCCCGTCTTGATGCCGGGCTCCACCAGGACGGCGGGGACGTCCCCGTAGTAGCGGCGGGTGACCTCGCGCAGCTCGTGCAGCACCGACGGGACCGTCGAGCAGATCGAGATGCCGTGGATGCCGTCGCCCAGCTCGTTGCCGAGCATCGGGTGCATGCCCATCAGGCCCTGCATCAGGACGGCCAGTTCGTCGGCGGTGCGCCGCGGGTCGGTGGAGACCCGCCAGTGCTCGACGATCTCGTCACCGTCGAAGAGCCCCAGGACCGTCTGGGAGTTCCCGACGTCGATGGTGAGGAGCATCTACCGCTCCTCGCGCAGGTCCAGGCCGATGTCCAGGATCGGCGAGGAGTGGGTGAGGCCACCGACGGCCAGGTAGTCCACGCCCGTCTCGGCGTACGCGCGGGCCGTCTCCAGGGTCAGGCGGCCCGAGGACTCCAGGACGGCGCGGCCCGCGACGGCGGTGACGGCGGCGGCGGTCGTCTCCGGCGTGAAGTTGTCCAGCAGGATCAGGTCCGCGCCCGCCTCCAGCGCCTCGGTGACCTGCTCCAGGGTGTCGACCTCGACCTCGATCGGGACCTCCGGGAAGGCCTCCCGTACGGCCTTGAAGGCCTGGGCGACGCCGCCCGCGGCCACCACGTGGTTGTCCTTGACCAGCGCGGCGTCCGAGAGGGACATCCGGTGGTTGACGCCGCCGCCGCAGCGGACCGCGTACTTCTCCAGCGAGCGCAGCCCCGGGGTGGTCTTGCGGGTGTCGCGGACCTTGGCGCCGGTGCCCTCCAGGACGTCCGCCCAGCGGCGGGTGGCCGTCGCGATGCCCGAGAGGCGGCAGAGCAGGTTGAGCGCGCTGCGCTCGCCGGTCAGCAGGTCCCGGGTGTGGGCGCGGACGGAGAGCAGCACCTGGCCGGCCTCGACCCGGTCGCCGTCCTCCGCGTGCCGCTCGACCTCGAACGATTCGGTGCAGACCACGGACAGGACGGCTTCGGCGATCCGCAGGCCCGCGACGACGCCCGCTTCGCGCGCCGTGAAGTCGGCGGTGGCGACGGCGTCCTCGGGGACGGTGGCGACGCTGGTGACGTCGACCCCGCCGTCGAGGTCCTCGGAGAGCGCCATGTGGGCGATGTCCTCGACCTCGATGGGGTCCAGGCCCGCGTCGGCGAGCAGCTCGGCGAGCGCCGGGTCCAGGCCCGACTCCTCGCCGCCGCCGCAGCCGCAGTCGTCGCCGCAGCCGCCCGCGCCGTCGGCATCCGCGTCGATCAGCGGGAGTTCGGTGTGTTCGTGGTCGGCGTGGTCGTGGTGCTGGGGGGTGCTCACGGTTGCTGCTCCATCGTTTCGGTGCCCAAAAGGTGGCGTACGGACGGGAAGTCCGCGGAGTCGGTGGCGGCCACGACCAGCGCGCGCTTCTCGGTGCGGGAGAGCCGTACGACGAGGTGGTGGCCCCAGGCCGCGTCGTCGCGGTCGGGGTGGTCCTCGCGCCAGTGGCAGCCGCGGGTCTCCTCGCGGCGCAGCGCGGCGGCGACCAGGACCCGGGCCACGCACAGGAGGTTGGTCGCCTCCCAGCTGTCGGTGCCGGGCTCGGCCGTCTTGCCGTGGGCGTCGAGGTCGTGCAGCGCCGCCGTGTAGAGGTCCTGCAGGGCGGTGGCCGCGCCGCGCAGGGAGTCGGCGGAGCGCAGCACGCCCGCGCCCCCGGTCATGATCCGCTGGATCTCCAGGCGGGCCTCGGCGGGCAGCAGGGGTCCGGTGGCGGGGACGGGGATGCCCGGGCCGTGGGAGGCGGGCCGGTGGGACGCTGCGTTCACGATGTACTCCGCGATCCGCTCGGCGAAGACCAGGCCCTCCAGCAGGGAGTTGGAGGCGAGCCGGTTCGCGCCGTGCACACCGGTGCAGGCGACCTCGCCGCAGGCGTACAGGCCGGGGACGGTGGTCCGCCCGTGCAGGTCGGTGCGCACCCCGCCGCTCGCGTAGTGCGCGGCGGGCGCGACCGGGACCGGTTCGGTCACCGGGTCGATGCCGTGGGAGCGGCAGGCGGCCAGGATGGTGGGGAAGCGCTGCTCCCACATGGCCGCGCCGAAGTGCCGGCCGTCCAGGTACATGTGGTCGACGCCCTGTTCCAGCATGCGGCGGGTGATGCCCTTGGCGACGATGTCGCGGGGGGCGAGTTCCGCCAGCTCGTGCTGGCCCACCATGAAGCGGACCCCGTCGGCGTCGACGAGGTGGGCGCCCTCGCCGCGCACGGCCTCGGACACCAGCGGCTGCTGGCCTTCGGCGCCGGCGCCGAGGAAGAGCACCGTCGGGTGGAACTGGACGAATTCGAGGTCGGAGACCTCGGCTCCGGCGCGCAGCGCGAGGGCCACGCCGTCGCCCGTGGACACCGGGGGGTTGGTGGTCGCGGAGAACACCTGGCCCATGCCGCCGGTCGCCAGGATCACGGCGGGCGCGTGGACGGCGCCGACGCCGTCGTGCTGGCCCTCGCCCATGACGTGCAGGGTGACCCCGGCCGTGCGGCCCTCGGCGTCGGTCAGCAGGTCCAGTACGAGCGCGTTCTCGACGGTTTCGATGCCCGCGGCCTGGACGGCCTCCACCAGGGCCCGGGAGATCTCGGCGCCGGTGGCGTCGCCGCCCGCGTGCGCGATCCGGCGCCGGTGGTGGCCGCCCTCGCGGGTCAGCTCGATCTCGCCGGTCTCGGCGGAGGTGTCGAAGACGGCGCCGGCCTCGATGAGCCTGCGCACCGCGCCGGGCCCGTCGGTGACCAGGAGGCGCACGGCGTCCTCGTCGCACAGGCCCGCGCCCGCCACGAGGGTGTCGTCCAGGTGCTGTTCGGGGGTGTCGCCGTCGCCGAGGGCGGCGGCGACGCCGCCCTGGGCCCAGCGCGTGGACCCGTCGTCGAGGCTCGCCTTGGTGACGACGACGGTACGGCGGCCCGCGGCCGCGCAGCGCAGCGCGGCCGTCAGGCCCGCGACGCCGGAGCCGACGACCACGACGTCCGCCTCGACGGACCAGCCGGGGGCGGGGGCGTGCAGCCGTATGCCGGTACCGCCCGCCGGGGTGGCCGCGCCACCACTGCCAGTGCTCACGAGTGTGCTCCGAACTCCAATGGAATGTTGTCGATCAGCCTGGTCGTGCCGATTTTCGCGGCGACGGCCAGTACGGCCGGCCCGGTGTGACCGGGGCCGACCTCGGTGAAGTCTGCGGGGTCCACCAGCGCCAGGTAGTCCAGGTGCAGGGGCGGTGTGTCACGTCCCGCCTCCTGAAGGACCTGGCGGGCGGCGGCCCGTACGGCGTCGGGCAGCCCGCCGCGCGCGGCGGCGACCGCGTGCGCGTCGGCGGAGGCGCGGGATTCGCCGAGCCGGGCCAGCGCCCCGGCGCGGCCGTCGCCCGCCGGGGTGGCCTCCGCCTCGGCGCGCTCGCGCAGCGCGGCCTGAGCGGCGAGCCGGTCGCGGCCCGCGGACAGGGCGCGGGACAGCGCGAGGGCGGTGCGGCGCTCGGGGCCGGAGAGGTAGCGGTTGCGGCTGGAGAGCGCGAGTCCGTCGTCCTCGCGGACGGTGGGTACGCCGACCACCTCGACCGGGAAGTTCAGGTCGGTCACCATGCGCCGGATCAGGGCGAGCTGCTGGGCGTCCTTCTGCCCGAAGAGCGCGGTGTCGGGGCGGGTGAGGTGGAGCAGTTTGGCGACGACGGTCAGCATGCCGTCGAAGTGGCCGGGGCGGGTGGCGCCCTCCAGCCGGGTGCCCATGGGGCCCGCGCTGATCCGCACCTGGGGTTCGCCGCCGGGGTAGACCTCGTCGGCGGCCGGGGCGAACACCGCGTCGGCGCCCGCGGCGGCGGCGAGTTCCAGGTCGGCGGCGAGGGTGCGGGGGTAGCGGTCGAGGTCCTCGTTCGCCCCGAACTGGAGCGGGTTGACGAAGACGGTGACGACGACCTGGCCCTCGGCTCCGGCGCGCTCGCGGGCGGTGCGGATCAAGGTGGCGTGGCCCTCGTGCAGGGCTCCCATGGTCATGACCACGACGCGCGGGGCGGCCTGGGCACGGGGCAGCTTGTGCAGCTCGTCGGCGGTGGACAGCAGGTCCGTCATCGGGGGTCCCCTCCCAGGTCGTCCGGCCGGTCGTCCGGGGCGGCGGGGCCGAGCGGCAGTTCGGCGTCCTGGCCGAGCACGCCGAGCAGGTCCTCGGCCAGTTCCGGCTTGAGCAGGCCGTGGGCGAGGGCCCGGTCGGCGGTGGTGCGGGCCATCGCGAGGTAGCCCGCGACGGTGCCCGGGGCGTGCTTGCGCAGCTCTGCGACGTGCGCGGCGACCGTACCGGCGTCACCGCGGGCGACCGGGCCGGTCAGTGCCGCGTCGCCGGAGCGCAGGGCGTTGTCGAGGGCGGCGCCGAGCAGCGGGCCTAGCATCCGGTCGGGGTGCTCGACCCCGGCGGTGCGCAGCAGTTCCATGGCCTGGGCCACCAGGGTGACCAGGTGGTTCGCGCCGAGGGCGAGGGCCGCGTGGTAGAGCGGACGGGATTCCTCCGCGATCCACTCGGGCTCGCCGCCCATCTCGATGACCAGGGCCTCGGCGGCCAGGCGCAGCTCGTCGGGCGCGGTCACCCCGAAGGAGCAGCCCGCAAGCCGGTGGACGTCGACCATGGTCCCGGTGAAGGTCATCGCGGGGTGCAGGGCGAGCGGCAGGGCCCCGGCGCGCCGCGCGGGGTCCAGTACGGCCGTCCCGTAGCGCCCGGAGGTGTGCACGAGCAGCTGTCCGGGGCGGATCGCGCCGGTCTCGGCGAGGCCCTCGACGAGCGCGGGCAGCGTGTCGTCGGGAACCGTCAGCAGGACCAGATCGGCCCGGGCGAGGACCTCGCCGGGCGGTACGAGCGGCACGTCGGGCAGCAGTTCCGCCGCGCGCCGCCGGGAGGCGTCGGAGACGCCGGAGACCGCCACGGGCCGGTGCCCGGCCTGCTGGAGCGCACGGGCCAGGGCGGGTCCGACACGGCCCGCGCCGACGACGCCGACGGTGAGCCGGGCGGGGCGGGCGGACGGATCCCGGAACTCCGTCTGATGGGGTGTGTTCACGCGGGGCGAGCCTTCTTCCGTTCCAGTCCGCGGGGGGTACCGGACGATACGCCGCCATCGTAGGCCCTGCCGCCGCAGGCCGTCCGGCCCGTCCGCCGCCTCGGCGCCCGCCGTGGACCGCCGCAAACGGCTGTGGACGGTCGGGACGGATCGTGCAGGATCGGACCATGGCATACGACACGGACGAAGACGCGGCGCAGCAGAAGAGGCGGCAGGACGCCTTCCGGGGCGCGGAGCGCAGGCTCTCCCGCGGCGGGGACGCGACCGTCGCCGAGCAGCTGGCTCAGCTCGCCGCGCTGCCCGCGCTGCTGGGCCGGGACCCGGACGAGGGGCCCGACACCTACGGCAACGGGGTGGTCGCGGAGCTGGAGCGGCGGGTCGCGGCGCTGCTGGGCCTGGAGGACGCGGCGTACTTCCCGTCCGGGACCATGGCCCAGCAGGTCGCGCTGCGCTGCTGGGCGGCCCGTACCGGCAGCCCGGTGGTGGCCCTGCACCCGCGCAGCCATCCCGAGGTGCACGAGGACGATGCGCTGCCCGTCGTATCGGGGCTGCGCACGGTGTACCCGACGACCGAGGCCCGCCAGCCGACGGCCGCGGAGGTACGGGAGCACCCGGAGCCCTTCGGCACGCTGATGGTGGAGCTGCCGCTGCGCGATCCCGGGTTCCTGCTGCCCACCTGGGAGGAGCTGGAGGAGCTGGTCGCGGCGGGCCGGGAGCGGGACGCGGTCATCCACTTCGACGGGGCGCGGCTGTGGGAGACCACCGTCCACTTCGGGAAGACGCTGCCGGAGATCGCGGCCCTCGCCGACACCGTGTACGTCTCCTTCTACAAGTCGCTCGGCGGGCTGAGCGGGGCGGTGCTGGCCGGACCGCGCACGCTGATCGAGGAGGCGCGCGTCTGGCGCCACCGGTACGGCGGCCAGGTCTTCCGCCAGTTCCCGCAGGCGCTGAGCGCGCTGGCCGGGCTGGAGCGGGAGCTGCCGCGGCTGCCGTCGTACGTGGACCACGCGAAGGTGGTCGCGGGGGCGCTGCGGGAGGGGCTGGAGGCCTCGGGGCTCCCGTGGTTCCGGATCGTGCCGGAGGTGCCGGTGACCCACCAGTTCCACGTGTGGGCGGCGTACGACGCGGACGCGCTGACGGAGGCGTCGGTGCGGCAGGCGGAGGAGACCGGGACCCAGCTGTTCGGCCGCTGGTGGGAGCAGGACGCGCCCGGGCTGGCGATGGCGGAGCTGACGGTCGCCCACGAGGGGCTGTCGTGGACGGAGCAGGACGTGCGGGACGCGGTCCGCGGCTTCGTGGAGCGGATCGAGGGATTGGGCAAGGCGTAGGCGGTCGGGGGGCCGACGGTGCGGGACGTCGGGGGCAACGGCGTGGGCCGTCGCCCCGGCCGCCCGCGCTCAGCAGGCCGTCCGGTGCGGGCGGCGGCGCGGCAGCCGGTCCAGCGCCCGGCGCAGGGCCGCGCGCCACGGGTGGCGCGCGGACCGGCCGTCGAGTACGGCCTGGAAGCGCTCGTAGGTGAGGGCGGCGCGCAGCTCGGCGAGGTCGTGACGGCCCGGCTCGGGCGGCATCGGGGTCCCGTGCTGAGTGGCCCGGTAGCTGTCGATGAGGTACTGCTCGATGGCGGTCATGTCCCCACTCTCACTCCGTCGGCGGTATCCCGCCCGTCGATTGACGCGTGCCGTCAATCGGCCCACCGCCGGAGTGTCCGCGGCGGCCGTTCCGGCCGCTGACCGGCCAGAATGGGCGCATGAGCGTCACCATCGACATCGCCGGCCTGCCCACCGGGCGCATCTCCTTCGCGCCCTCGCCGCTGGCCGAGCTGTGCATGGCGCTGCACGCGCTCTCGCAGCCCGCCCACCACCCGGGGCTGCACTCCTGGACCACCGCCACCGCCGCCGCCCTGGACCCGTGCCTGGCCGACCGGCTGCTGGAGGGCGAGGTCATGTGGCGCAGTTCGTTCGCGGACATCTTCATGGCCTTCGCCGGGGTGCCCGGCGGGACCGGGCGGCCCGCCGGGACGCTCGCCGAGGAGCTGGACGTGCTCGATTCGATGGACGACGAACGGTTCGTGCTCGCCGCCCTCGAATACTGCTGGCTGTCGCTCTACAACGACGGCACCGCGGCGTCCCCGCTGACCGACCCGGCGGCCCGGACGAAGGCCCTGGAGGCGGCCGCCGCGCGCGGCCCGCACCAGCTGGACTTCTCGCAGCGGCTGCTGGCGGACCCGGCGGGGGTCCGGGTGTGGCTGCGGCGGCTGCTGGAGGACTGCGACGAGGCGTTCTTCGCGGACACCTGGCGGCGGATCGAGCCGCGGCAGAACGCGGACGCCCGGCACAAGGCGGAGGTGCTGCGCCGCAAGGGCCTGCCCGCCGCGCTCAAGGAGGTGTCGGCGGCGCTGAGCCTGGACCCGGCCGGGACCACGATCACCGTGGACAAGATGGTCCACGGCACGGCGACGGCGACCGACCCGCGGGCCGGGTCCGGTCTGGTCTTCGTCCCGACGAACTTCGGCTGGCCGCACCTGCTGGTGGTGCACGCGCCGGGCTGGCTCCCGGTGGTGCATTATCCGATCGGTTCGCCGGAGCTGATTTCCTCCCCCGGTTCGGTGGAACTGCTCCAGCGGCGGATGGAGGCACTGGCCCATCCGATGCGGATGCGGCTGTGCCGGAGTCTGGCGCGGGCGTCCTATACGACGAGCGAACTGGCCACCGTGTACGGGATATCGGCGCCCGAGGTGTCGCGCCACCTGTCCGTGCTGAAGAAGGCCGGACTTCTGCGGACGCGGCGCCAAGGGCGGTACGTACAGCACGAGTTGGATCTGGCCACGGTGGCCCGTATCGGCACGGATTTCATCGAGGGAATCCTGCGGTAGCCCCTGGTCGGAGGCGGTGTCCGGGCCTGGCCGGAATTCGTCGGCCGGGTGCGTATCGACGTACCGATATACGGAATTCATAAACCGGAATCGGCGATAACTCTGGTCAGAACGGCTCTTTGCTGCCTAACGTGCGTCACATCGGCCACACAGCTCCTTCACAGTTTCAGCCGTGGCTTCTGCTGCCTTGTTGTTGTCTGACGATCCGTCTGCCCCGCTTGTCGTGAAAGGACTTCTGCATGCCCTCACGCCGTATAGCCGCAGCCACCGCCGCCCTGGCGGCCGCAGCACTCGCCTCGCCCCTGCTGCTCGCGGGACCGGCCGGAGCCAGCTCCCCGGCCAGTGACGCCGCGCGGGGTGACGCGCTGGCCAGGAAGCTGGTCGCCGAGGCGACGGGGAAGGGGGCCTACAACCACCTCAAGGTGCTGCAGTCCATCGCGGACTACAACAACGGCACCCGGGTGGCCGGTTCGAAGGGCCACGAGCAGTCGGCCACCTACATCAGCCAGGTCCTCAAGGCGGCCGGCTACACGGTCACGAAGAACGAGTTCAGCTTCGTGTACACCGAGGCGATCGCCCAGACCCTGAAGGTGAACGGCGCCGCGCCCCACGACGTCCCGATCCACCTGATGACCTACACCGCCAGCGGCCCCGCCGCCGGGGTGACCGCCCGGCTGGCCGCCGCCCCCGTCGACGCGGACGGCAGCAACGGCTGCGAGCCCGGCGACTTCGCCGCGGGCGCCTTCACCGGCAGGATCGCGCTGGTCAAGCGCGGCGGCTGCACCTTCGCCGTCAAGCAGACCAACGCGGCCGCGGCCGGCGCGGTCGGCGCCATCATCTACAACAACACCGAGGGCGGTCTGAACGGCACCCTCGGCGACCCGGCCGTCGGCAAGGTCCCCACCGGCGGCATCAGCCAGGCCGACGGCGAGAAGCTCGTCGCCGACCTGGCGACCGCTCCGGTCGAGGTCACCCTGGACCTGCGGGAACTGCGCGAGAACCGCAAGACGTACAACGTCGTCGCGGAGACCAAGGGCGGCGACGCGGACAACACCGTCTTCCTCGGCGCGCACCTCGACTCGGTCGCGGCGGGCCCCGGCATCAACGACAACGGCTCCGGCTCGGCCGGCATCCTCCAGGTCGCGCAGCGGCTCGCGAGCAGCCAGTCGAAGGTCAAGAACAAGGTGAAGTTCGCCTGGTGGTCGGCGGAGGAGTACGGCCTCCTCGGCTCGGAGGCGTACGTCGCCTCGCTGACCCCCGCACAGCAGAAGCAGATCAAGCTCTACCTGAACTTCGACATGATCGCCTCGCCGAACTCCGCGTACTTCGTCTACGACGGCGACGACTCGGACGCCACCGGCGCGGGCCCCGGCCCCGCGGGCTCGGCGCAGCTGGAGAAGGGCATCACCGACTTCCTCGACTCCAACAAAATCCCGCACGAGGGCACGGACTTCTCCGGCCGCTCGGACTACGGCCCGTTCATCGCAGTCGGCATCCCCTCGGGCGGTACGTTCACCGGCGCCGAGGGCATCAAGACGCCGGAGCAGGCAGCCAGGTTCGGCGGAACGGCCGGGGTCGCCTACGACGTGAACTACCACGCCAAGGGTGACGACATCACCAACATCGACCAGAAGGCGCTCGACATCAATGTCGACGTCATCGCGAACGCGGTCGGCCACTACGCCTACGACCTGGCGCCCCTGACCCAGCCGGTCACCTCCCACCCGACGGGTGGTTCCGGCAGCGGAGGCGGCCTCCACGCGGGCCACGACGGCGTGCCGGAGTAACACCCCCCGGGGCTCCGCCCCGGACCCCGCGCCTCAAACGCCGGCGAGGCTTGAATGGGCCTTTCAGCCCGTCCGGCGTTTGAGGACCGGGTCCGGGCAGAGCCCGGTTTCGGGAAGGGGCGGGTCGGGGAACAGCCCGCGCAGCGCACAGGCCGCCAGCCCCACCGGCTGCACCAGCCACCCGAAGTCCCCCAGCCCCCCGCGAGCGGTAAGCTCCGCCGCCTCCCCCGCCACCGCGAGCCCCCGCACATAGGCCCCCGGATCCGTCGACGCGAGGGACAGCGGCGGCCGGGCCCCCGAAACCCCCAGCACCCCCAGCGCCGCCCGCTGGCTCAGCAGCACCGCCCCCACCCCCGCCCCCGCACACGCATCGAGCGCGACATGCGCGGTGACATCGCCCCCGCCGTCCGGAACCGGCGCCACCTCCCGCCCCGCCCGGAACCCGGTCAGCGTGCCGTACGGCGGCCGCGCCGACCGCTCGTGCGCGTAGTCCACCGCCACCGCCAGCCCCCGCGAGAGGCTCGCCACCGCCCTCCCCCACGCCTCGTCGCGCGCCCGCCCGATCTCGGCCCGGCCGCCGCCCGGAATCCCGGGCCCGGCGGGCCACCACCGCTCCAGCCAGTCCCGGTCGGCCGGCTCCAGCGGCCCGCCGGGTGACTCCGTACCGTCGCGGGAGACGAGCACGTACCGCCCGCCCTCGGCCACGTCCAGCGGCACGTTGTCGAGCCATTCGTTCGCGAACAGCAGCCCCACCGCCCCCTCGGGCGGCTCGGCCACCCACCGGATCCGCGGATCGAGGCCTGCGGGCTCCGCGGCCCGCTCCACCGCGTACGCCCGCACCCGCGCCGCCACCTCCGCCGGCAGCTCCCGCAGCACCCCCGTCAGCAGCTCGCCGCGCCCGGCGCCCATGTCGACCAGGTCCAGCTCCGCCGGGCGGCCCAGCTCCTCGTCCACCCACAGCAGCAGCCGGGCCACGGCGCCCGCGTACAGCGGCGAGGCGTGCACGGAGGTGCGGAAGTGCCCGGCGGGACCGGGCCCACCGGGACGGACGTAGAACCCGTCCGGCCCGTACAGCGCGGCCTCCATGGCCACCCGCCACCGCACCGGCCACATGCCTTCACCCTGAGTGCTCACGACGGAAAGGCTACGGAAAGGTCCAGGTCTCCTCCACCTTCGGGAGTACACCTCCCGCGCACGGATCGCACCTGTGGTTGACTCCAGCACCTATCCACTGTCCCTACTCTGGGTTACGTGCAGCGCCTCTACGATTTCCTCCGCAGACACCCGACGGGCGTCGACAGCTTCTGGGCTGTCCTCCTCTTCGGGATGGCCATGCTGCAGGTATCCGGGAGTTACCACTCGACCCGCGAGCGGCTGATCGCCGTACCGACCGTCTTCGCGCTGACTGCGGTCGTGGCCCTGCGCCGCAAGTGGCCCCGGCCCATGCTGTGGCTCAGCGTCGGCACGGGCGTCTACCAGCTGGCCACCGGCTCCCAGCCGAATCTGGCGAACCTCGCCATGCTGGTCATCCTGTACACGATCGCGGCCGCGGAAGTACCCCGCTGGACCTCCTGGACCGCGCTCGCCCTCGGCCTGCTCGCCGCCCCCGTCACCGCGCTGCGCTGGGGCGTCGACAAGAACGACGTCTACGCCGACATCTTCTTCGTCCTCACCCTGATCGTGCCCTTCGCCCTGGCCTGGGTGCTCGGCGACTCCCTGCGCACCCGGCGGGCGTACTACGCCCAGCTCATCGAGCGGAACCAGCGCCTGGAGGGCGAACGCGCCGCCCAGGCCAAGATCGCGGTCGCCGCCGAGCGCGCCCGGATCGCCCGCGAGCTGCACGACGTCGTCGCGCACAACGTCTCGGTGATGGTCGTCCAGGCCGACGGCGCCGCCTACGTCATGGACGCGGCCCCCGAACAGGCCAAGGAAGCCCTCCAGACGATCTCCGGCACCGGCCGCCAGGCGCTCGCCGAGATGCGCCGCCTGCTCGGCGTACTGCGCACCGGCGAACCGCAGGAGTCCGAGGACTATGTGCCGCAGCCCGACGTCGAACAGATCGAGGTGCTGGTCGAGCAGGTCCGTACGGCCGGACTCACCGTCGACTTCAAGGTCGAGGGAAGCCCCCGCCCGCTGCCGACCGGCGTCGAGCTGACGGCGTACCGGATCGTCCAGGAAGCCCTCACCAACACCCGCAAGCACGGCGGACCCGACGCCAGCGCGAGCGTCCGGCTGGTCTACTTCGACGACGGGCTCGGCCTGCTCGTCGAGGACACCGGGCGCGGCGCGGCCCACGAACTGTACGAGGACGGCGGCGCGGACGGCGCCGGGCACGGCCTGATCGGCATGCGAGAGCGGGTCGGTATGGTCGGCGGAACCCTGGACGCGGGGCCGCGCCCCGGCGGCGGCTTCCGGATCAGCGCGCTGCTCCCGTTGAAGAAGTGACCCCGAAGACGATGATGCCGACGAAGACGATGACGATGAGGACGAGGTAACGCATGTCCATCCGAGTGATGCTCGTCGACGACCAGGTGCTGCTGCGCACCGGCTTCCGGATGGTGCTCGCCGCCCAGCCGGACATGGAGGTGGTCGCCGAGGCCGGCAACGGGCTGGAGGCGCTGGAGGTGCTGCGGGCCACCAAGGTCGACGTGGTGCTGATGGACGTCCGGATGCCGAAGCTCGACGGGGTCGAGGCGACCCGGCGGATCTGCGAGCCGGAAGAACACCCCAAGGTGATCATCCTGACCACCTTCGACCTCGACGAATACGCCTTCTCGGGCCTGAAGGCGGGTGCGAGCGGCTTCATGCTGAAGGACGTGCCGCCCGGGGAGCTGCTGGCCGCGATCCGCTCGGTGCACTCCGGTGACGCGGTGGTCGCCCCGTCGACCACGCGGCGGCTGCTGGACCGGTTCGCGCCGATGCTGCCGACGACCTCGGCCGAGCCGCAGAACAAGGAGGTCGAGCGGCTGACGGAGCGCGAGCGGGAGGTCATGCTGCTGGTCGCGCAGGGCCTGTCGAACGGCGAGATCGCGGCCCGCCTGGTCCTGTCGGAGGCCACCGTGAAAACCCACGTGGGCCGCATCCTCACCAAACTCAACCTCCGCGACCGCGTCCAGGTCGTCGTCCTGGCCTACGAAACCGGCCTCGTCCGCGCCGGCGGCGGCCCCACGTCCTAACCCCCGGCCCCTGTGCGCTGGGGTCCACCCTCCCCTGTGCGCTGGGGTCCACCCCCGCCTGCGGCCCGCCGTCCCCTCCGGGGGCGCCTCAAACGCCGGCGAGGCTGGGTTTGTCCCCGCAGCCCGGCCAAATCCAGCCCGCCGGCGCCAGGCCAGCCCCTCCCAGCCCCGCCGGCGTTTGAGGCGCCGCCGGAGGCACCACCCGCCGGAGGCCGGAGTCCCGGCCCAGCCAAATCCAGCCCCGCCGGCGTTTGAGGCGCCGCCGGAGGCACCACCCGCCGGAGGCCGGGAGCCGACCCGAGCCACCCCAGGGGGCCAGGGTCAGGGTCAGGTCATCCAGCGGTCGGGGCGGGACGTGGCGCGGGAGGTGCGGGAGCGGGCCGCTTGGTCCGCGAGGAGCGCGGCGGCGTCGGCGGCGCCCCGCAGATGGGCCGTGACCACCGCGTTCGCCCCCGTATCCACATGCACGTTCGCCACCCCGCACACCCGAGCCCACGGCCCCTGCGTCAACCGCACGCTCTGCACCTTCGCGTGCGGCACGATCTCCGTCCGCCGGCACACCCTCCCGTACCGCGAAGCGAACACCTCCGGGGTCAGCGCAAGCCCGTACCCCTTCCACCACACCGGCACGACCCACCGCGCCCCGGCCCGCGGCGAGGGCGAGAACTCCAGCCCGGTCAGGTCCACCCCCGGCAGCACCCGCGCGACCACCGCGTACGCCGCCTCCCGCGAAGCGACCGGCACCAGGACGTCGTTCTTCGACCCGGCCACCGCCAGCTCCACCCGGACCCAGTCGCGCCGCCGCCACAGCAGCGGTTCCACGATCCGTACGGTCTGCACCCGCCCCGGCGGCACCGTCTCGTGCGCCCGGTCGGCGAGCCCGTGGTCCAGCCGCAGGCCGTCGGGCGATTCGGCGACCGTCCAGTCGTATTCGGTGAGGAACCGGCCGAGGCTGCGCCCCCACACCGCGCCCAGCAGCGGCACCAGGGTGACGACGGCGGCCCACAGGCTGGAGCTGAGCCAGAAGACGACGGCGGGCGCGGCGAGGCCGCCGACGACCGCCGCCCAGACGCCCACGCTGAGCAGCAGGGATTCGACGAGCTGCCGCGTGCTGAGGCGCAGCAGTTCGCGTACGGGCGCCTCGCCGACCCCGGCGGCCTCCTCGGGGGCGAATCCGGCGGCCCGCGCCAGCAGCTCGGCACGCAGGGCGACGGCGTCCTTCTCGGAGAGAAAGGACAGTTCGTCCTTGTCGTCGGTGCCTATGACGTCGAGCTTGAGTTTGGCGACCCCGACGATCCGGGCGAGCAGGGGCCGGGTGACGTCGACGGCCTGGAGCCGGTCGAGCCGGATGTGCGCGGTGCGGCGGAAGAGGAGCCCGGTGCGGATGCGCAGTTCGGTGGGGGTGACGGCGTAGTAGGTGAAGCGCCAGCTCAGGAAGCCGTAGAGGCCCGCGGCGACGACGACGGCGAGCAGGACGAGGGCCCCGAGGCCGCTGCCGAGGCCTTCGGCGGAGTCCTTGACCCACTCCTGGGCGCGTTCGCCCTGCTGGACGATCACACCGGCGGTGCCGCCGATGGGCACCCAGGCGCGGCGCAGCGGGGTGAAGGGGTGCAGCCTGCGCTCCACACCGAGCGGAGTCGGAGTCGGCGGCGTCGTCGGCGTCACAAGCCCGCCGACCTTGCCTCGCCGAGTTCGGTCAGCCGGTCGCGCAGCCGTTCGGCTTCCTCGGGGACCAGCCCGGGAATGGTCGCGTCCGTGGTCGCGGCCGCCGTGTGCAGCTGTACGGAGGCCAGCCCGAAGCGGCGTTCCAGCGGTCCGGAGGTCACCTCGACCAGTTGCATCCGCCCGTAGGGCACCACCGTCTCCTGCCGCCACATCACCCCGCGGCTGATCAGCAGGTCGTCGGCGCGCTCGGCGTACCGCCAGGACCGCCAGTTCCGCCCGAGCAGCACCCAGCACCAGGCCGACAGCCCGACCCAGACCAGGGCGAACGCCGCCCAGGCCGGCCCGGCCAGCAGCCCGAGCAGGACGCCCGTACCGAGGGCGAACAGCCCCGTCCAGATCACCAGCAGCAGCCGCCGGAGCGAGAGCAGCCCCTTGGGCAGCCCCACCCACTCGGGCCCACCCGCCACACCCGTCGCCCCACCCGAAGTCCCCGTTTCCATGGCCCCAGCGTAGGGCTGCGAGAATGCGCCCATGACGGAGACCACGGTCGGCATCGGCGGGGCGGCGGAGAGCACCGACATGGTGCTCAACATCGGCCCCCAGCACCCTTCCACGCACGGCGTGCTGCGCCTGCGCATCGTCCTGGACGGCGAGCGGATCATCTCCGCCGAGCCCGTGGTCGGCTACATGCACCGCGGCGCGGAGAAGCTCTTCGAAGCACGGGACTACCGCCAGATCGTCATGCTCGCGAACCGCCACGACTGGCTGTCCGCGTTCTCGAACGAGCTGGGCGTGGTCATGGGCGTCGAGCGGATGCTCGGCATGGAGGTGCCCGAGCGCGCGGTGTGGATGCGCACGCTGCTCGCCGAGCTGAACCGGGTGCTGAACCACCTGATGTTCCTCGGCTCCTACCCCCTGGAGCTGGGCGGGATCACCCCGATCTTCCACGCGTTCCGTGAGCGCGAGGAACTCCAGGCGGTCATGGAGGAGATCTCCGGCGGCCGCATGCACTACATGTTCAACCGGGTCGGCGGCCTCAAGGAGGACCTTCCGGCGGGCTGGCTCGGCCGGGCGCGGGCCGCGGTGGCCGACGTGCGGTCGCGGATGGACGTGTACGACAACCTGGTCCACGGGAACGAGATCTTCCGCGGCCGGACCCGCGGGGTCGGTGTCCTGTCGGCGGAGGCCGTGCACGCGTACGGCGTCTCCGGGCCGATCGCCCGCGCCTCGGGCGTGGACTTCGACCTGCGCCGCGACGAGCCGTACCTCGCCTACGGCGACCTCCAGGACGTCCTCAAGGTGGTCACCCGGACCGAGGGCGACTGCCTGGCCCGGTTCGAGTGCCTGCTGGACCAGACGCACAACGCGCTGGACCTGGCGGTGGCCTGCCTGGACCGGATGGAACAGCTGCCTCCGGGCCCGGTCAACCAGCGCCTCCCGAAGGTCCTGAAGGCGCCGGAGGGCGAGACGTACGCCTGGACCGAGAACCCCCTCGGGATCAACGGCTACTACCTCGTCTCGAAGGGCGAGAAGACCCCGTACCGGCTGAAGCTGCGGTCCGCGTCCTTCAACAACATCCAGGCGCTGGCCGTGCTGCTGCCGGGGCAGCTGGTCGCGGACATGGTGGCCATCCTCGGCTCGCTCTTCTTCGTCGTGGGCGACATCGACAAGTAGTCGACAAGTAAGCGACGCTCGACAAGCGATCGACAAGGCGGGGGCGAGCCAGCAGGCTGGGGGCCATGACCTCCGGCCTGAGCCCAGAACTGGTGGGCGCCTACCTGCGGCGGCTCGGCATCGACGAGCCCGGACCGCCCTCCGTCGCCGCGCTGTTCGCGCTGCAGCGCGCCCACGTCGGGCGCGTCCCGTACGAGAACCTCGACATCCAGCTCGGGCGGCCGCCGGGCATCGACCCCGAGGGCTCCGCGCGCCGTCTCGCCGCGGGGCGGGGCGGGTACTGCTTCCACCTCAACGGCGCGTTCGCGCTGCTCCTCGAAGCGCTCGGGTACGAGGTCACCCGGCAC
Organism: Streptomyces sp. NBC_00536; assembly: GCF_036346295.1. Classification (NCBI taxonomy): domain Bacteria; kingdom Bacillati; phylum Actinomycetota; class Actinomycetes; order Kitasatosporales; family Streptomycetaceae; genus Streptomyces; species Streptomyces sp. NBC_00536. The sequence goes on from NZ_CP107819.1 coordinate 3,785,414, forward strand.
GTCGGCGGCGTGTACGACGACCGCGCCTCCCGGAAGGTCAGCGGCAACCACCTCGCGCTGAGCGTGCGCGTGCCGGGGGACGGGGGCACGAACGGGGACGCCGGGGCGTACTTCGTGGACACCGGGCTCGGCGACGGGCCGTACGAGCCGCTCCCGCTGCGCGAGGGCCACTGGCTGCAGGGCGGCTTCGCGTACACCCTCACCCCGCTGAAGAACCGCACGGGCTGGAGCTTCGACAACGTGGGCGGGCCCTTCCCGGTGATGAACTTCCGCTCGGCCCCGGCGACGATGGCCGACTTCGCGGCCGAGCACGTCCGGCTGACCACCGCCGCCGACTCCGGGTTCGTACGGACGCTCGCCGTGCTGCGCCGGGACGCGACCGGGATGGATGTGCTGCGCGGCCGCACCCTGAGCCGCGTCGAGGCGCACACCGACCCGGTCAAACGGGAACTGGCCACCCCCGGGGAGTTCTTCGAAGTGCTGGCGGAGGTCTTCGGGCGGGAGCTGGACGATCTGGACGCGGCCGACCGGGCCGCGCTGTGGACCCGGGCGACCGCCCCGGCGGACCCCAAGGAGAAGGCGCAGGAGAAAGAGAAGGAGAAGCAGCCGTAGGAGCGAAGAGGAGTGGCGGCCGCTGCGGGCGATGTCGGTGCGAGGCGGCAGACTTGGGGCATGTCCCACTCCCCCCGCCGTGCCTGCCCCACCTGCGGACGCGACTGCGCCGTGACCGCCGGGCGGATCGCCCGCCACGATCCGCCCGGTGGCCGCGGCGAGCTGGTCTCCTGCCCGGGCTCGCGGGCGCGCGTGGTGCTGGGCGCTTCGGCGCCGACGCTCGACGGGTTCGTGCTCGCCGAACTGCCGGGGCAGCTGCCGCTGTTCTGATGCCCTGAGCGCGGCCGCGGTATCGGGGGGGTAGCCCCCGCCGGTCGCCGGGGGACGGCCGGATGTCGGCGTACGGGCGGCCGCAATAGCGTCCTGCGCATGACGATGACGATGGCGATGGCGAAGAACCGTGCGACCCCGAAGAAGAACCCGTGGCTGCGCCGGTGCGCGGCCGCCGTGGCCCTCGCCGCCGTGCTGGGGGGCGTGGCGGCCCCGGCGGCCCTCGCCGCACCCCCCGCCGCCTCCGCTCCCCCGGCCGGTACGTCGGCCCACGCGGCCCGCGGCGCGCTGCTCTCCGTCACCCCGCTCGCCGAACTGACCCGCGCGGAGGTCGGCGCGTACGTCGGGACGATCGGGATCGGCTCCGACACCGTCCGCCACGGGGTCAGCGCCTACCGCCTGACCTACGCGACCATCACCCCGCAGGGCCGGCCGACCACCGCGACCGGGCTGCTGGTCCTGCCGCGCGGCGGCCCGCACCGCCTCGACCTGGTCTCCGACACGCACGGCACCACCGTCTTCCGCGGTGACGCCCCCTCCGCCGAGGGCGACTTCGGCCGGATCACCCCCTACCTGCACGCCGCCGCGGGGCGGGCCGTCGCCGCGCCCGACTACCTGGGCCTGGGCGGGGGCCCCGGCGCGCACCCGTACATGGACACCGCGTCCGGGGTGAGCGCCTCCCTGGACATGCTCCGGGCGGCCCGCACCGCCGGGGACCGGCTGGGGCGCCCGCTCACCGACGACGTGTACGCGACCGGGTTCTCGCAGGGCGGCCAGGTCGCGATGGCCCTGGGCCGCGAGCTGTCCCAGGGCCGGACCGGCTTCCGGCTGCGCGGACTGGCCCCAATGGCGGGCCCGTACGACATCGCCGGGGCCGAGCTGCCCGGGCTCACCGACGGCCGGATCGACCCGCTGACCGGCGTCTTCTACCTGTCCTACTACCTGACCGCGCAGAACAGGCTGCACCCCCTGTACAAGAACCCGGCCGAGGTGTTCAAGGCCCCGTACGCGAGCACGCTGGAGGGCCTGTTCGACGGCAGCCACACCGAGGAGGAGGTCGTCGCCGGGCTCCCGGCCGGCGTGGCCGATTTGCTCACCCCCGCCTGGGCCGAGCAGATCAAGCACCCGACCGGCGCCTTCGCCGCGGCGATCGGGGCGAGCGACGGCGCGTGCGACTGGAAGCCCGCCGCGCCCGTACGGCTTTACGCGGCGGGCGGCGACCGGGACGTGCCGATCGCCAACGCCCGCTCCTGCGCGGCGGACCTGGCCCGCCACGGGGTCCGCGCCCCGGTGCTGGACCAGGGCGCGGACACGGACCACCGGGGAACGGCGGTACGGTCCGCGCCCCAGGTGGTCCGCTGGTTCGACACCCTCAGCCACTGACCCCGGCGACGGCCGGCTCGCGCAGCAGCCCGACCAGACGGCTGCTGCTGTCCTCGCCGAGGCCGGCCGCGAGCCCGCGCCGGAACAGGTCGGCGTGGGCCGCGAGGATCCCGGTGTCCACGCCCGCGTCGGCGGCGGTGTGCAGGATGTGCTCCACGCTGGCCGCGCACATCGCGAGGCGGTCCACGTCGCCGCCGTGCTCGCCCGCGTCGATGCGCGGGGCGTAGAAGCCGAGGAAGCCGCGCATGCTGTCGGTCGTGTAGGCGGCGTGGGGCAGGACGTCGGCCGCCGTCAGTCCGTGGGCCTGGGCGACGGCGACGGCCTGGTGGAAGCCGGTCATCGAGGTCCAGAACATGATCATGTTGAGCTGGTAGTACAGCTGGGCGTGGCCCGGGTCGGCGCCCCGGTAGTCGGTCTCGACGAGGAGGTCGAGGGTCTCCCGGTGGGCGGCGTAGACCTCCTCGGGGCCGCTGACGAAGGCGGTGGAGCCCTCCTGGCCGATGCCGCTCGGCGGCACGTTCACCCCGCCGGTGAGGTACGCCGCCCCGCGCTCCGCGACCCACAGCGCGGCCTCGCGCGCCTTGTCCGGCACGTCGGAGGAGAGGTTGACCAGGGTCCGGCCGGAGAGGTCCGCCCCGTCGAGGGCGGTGTACATGGCGTCGACGTCGATCAGGCTGAGGACGGTCAGCGCGCTCGCGGCGACGGCCTCGGCGGCGGTGGCGGCGCGGCGGGCACCGCGGGCGACGAGGTCGGTGTCCTTGCCGGGGCTGCGGTTCCAGACGGTGACCTCGTGGCCCGCGTCGAGGTAGACGGCGGCCATGGCCCGGCCCATGGGACCGAGGCCGATGATGCTGACGCTGGTGGGGTGCATGGCGGTAACTCCCTCTAGAACGAACGCTCTATCCAGTGATCGGGACGACCGTAGCACGGGACTAGAACGAACGCTCTATCTAGTGAGGGGGTACGATCGCGCCATGGCAGCGACGAGCAAAGAGACCGTGGACACGAAGGCCGTGGACACGAAGGCCGGGGACACGAAGGCCGGGGACACGAAAAGCGCGGAAGGGACGCGGGACCGGCTGGTCCGGGCCGCCTCCCGGCTGATGCAGCACGGCGGTTACGAGAACACCCCGGTCAAGCAGCTCGTCCAGGAAGCCGGGGCCACCCTCGGCTCGCTGTACCACTTCTTCCCCGGCGGCAAGCCGGAACTGGCGGTCGCCGCCATCAAGTTCGGGGACCGGGAGTTCGCGGAGCTGCTCCGCGCGGGACTCGCCGCCGAACCCGGCGCGGCCGAGGCGGTGGAGGCGGTCGCGGTCCTGCTCGCCGAGGCGCTCCGGACCTCCGCCTGGGCGGACGGCTGCCCGGTGACGGTGACGGCCCTGGAGACCCTGGGCCGGCTGCCCGACGTACAGGAGGCCTGTGCGCAGGCCTTCGACCACTGGCGGACCCTGGTCGCGGCGAAGCTGCTGGCCTGCGGGGTGCCCGAGGAGGAGGCCCGCGACCTCGCCATGATGGTGATCAGCACCCTGGAGGGCGCGGAGCTGACCTCCCAGGTCGCCCAGAGCCCCACTCCGCTGCTGGTGGCGGGCCGTCACCTGGCGCGCCTGGTCGCGCTCTCCGTGCCGTAGACGCCCCGTCGGGCATAACGGCCGCCGGGGCGGATCCGGCTAGGAGATCGCGGTGCGCAGCTGGACGACGTCGATCGGCTCGGTCTCGTCGTGCGCGGTCAGGTCGATGACCTGGCCCACGGCGCGCAGTTCGGGGGTGGACGGCTTGAACTCCGGCTGTCCGGTGTCCGACGCCGACTCCGCCTTGTGGGCGGCCAGCACCTCGGCGCCCACGACGTCGGCGAGGTCCTCGTTCTGGACGGCCTCGATCACGGCGCGGGCCTGGGCCGCGGTCTTGGTGCCGAAGAAGTCGAAGCCGCCCTCGACGCGGGAGACCGTACGGCGCGGCGCGGCGTAGGGAGCCACGGCCGCCGCGAGCCGCCGGGCCGGAACCGCGGCCGCCGGGCCGGGCCGCGAGTGCGTGACCGCCTGCTGCGGAACCTGGGGAGCCTGCGGAGCCCGGGGAGCCTGGGGAGCCGGGGAAGCCTGCGCGGCGGGCGCCGCCGTGACGGCGGGCACGCCGTCCGCGCCGGGTACCGCACCGGGTTCCGCACCGGGTTCCGCGCGGGATTCCGCTTCGGCGTCCCCTTCGGCTTCCGCTTCCGCCCCGGCCCCGCCGGCCTCCGCCTTGCGGGCGAGGGCGGCCAGGGCGGCGTTGGCCCGGGCGTAGCCGACCGGGGTGGGCGCGCCGCTCGCGGTGCGCTCCTCGGAGACGGCGGGCAGTTCCCTGGGGGCGGACGCCGGGGCCGCGGCGGCCTCGATGGCCAGCAGCCGGCGGCCTTCGAGCGCGCTGGCGCGCTCGGTCTCGGCCGTCGCGTACCGGCGCAGGAGCGCCGCGTGCTCGCCGCGCAGACCGGCCAGTTCGACCCGCTTGGCCCGCAGCTTGGTGTCCAGGCGGGTGCGCAGGGCGCGCGATTCCTCCAGGTCGGACTCCAGCTCGGCTATCCGCTCGTCGGTGCGCCACTCGTCCTTGACCCGGTCGCGGGTCAGTTCCGCGACCCGGCGCCCGGCCGCCCGGTCCCAGGCGCGCATGACGACGGCGGCGGTGACGCCGGCCGCGCCGGCGAAGGCCACGAGCAGCCGTAGCGCCACGGGTTCCGCGAGCAGCCAGGCCACGCCCGCGCTGGTGATCGAGGCACCGGCGAGGGTCGTCGGCGTGAGCAGCCGGTGCAGGGGTTCGGGATTGCGGTGGCGTCCACGGGGCATGGCCTGAAATTTACAGGGCGTACGGGGCCTGTGGGCAACTGCCCGGCAATCAATTCCGGGCAGTTACCCGTCGTGCGGCCATCAAACGTGTAACTGCTCGCGGGCCACCGCTTCTTGGCGGCCGCGCGATGAGCTATTCCGCTACTTCTTCAGCAGCCCCTTCGACTCCAGATAGGCCTTCGCGACGTCGGCGGGCTTGGCGCGCTCGGCGTCGACCTTGCGGTTCAAGTCGATCAGGTCGGCCGTCGTGAGCACCTTGGTGAGCTTGTCGAGGGCGGCCGCGACCTCCGGGGTGCCCGCGTCCTTGGCGTTGACGACGGGCAGGACGTTGTCCGCGTTCTGGAGCTTCTTGTCGTCCTCCAGCAGCACCAGGCCGTAGCTGTCGAGGGTGGCGTCGGTGGTCGTGGTGAGCACGAGCTGGTCGACGCCGTCCTTGACGGCCTGCTTGGACTGCGGGGTGCCGACGCCCTTGGGGTCAATACCGGAAATGTCGATTCCGTATGTCTTCTTCAAACCCACGGCGCAGAACGGGCGGACCGCGCATTCGTCACTCGCCGCGATCTTCACCTTCAGTCCGGACTTCCCCAGATCGGAAAGGGACTTGAGGTTGTTCTTCTGCGCGAATTCCTTGGTCACCGCGAAGGCGTTCTGGTCGACCGCCGCGCCCGCCGGGAGCACCTTGAGACCGAGCGGGCCCGCGAGCTTCTCCAGGGCCGTGACCGTCGCCGTCACGTCGCTGGACGCGACCGGCTTGTCCTCCGGCGCCTTGGAGCCGTTCACCTTGGCGTTGAGGAACTCCGCGAGGGTGGCCGCGTACTCCGGGACGACATCGATCTCGCCCTTCTCCAGCGACGGCTCGTACAGCTCCCGGTTGTTGACCGTGGTGATCGAGGTGCCGTAGCCCGCGTCCTTGAGGAGCTGCGCGTACAGCTCGGCCAGCACGTTCGACTCGGTGAACCCGGCCGCGCCGATCACCAGCTTGCCCTTGCCCCCGGCGGAGGAGGAATCGGACGACGACGAGGACGACGCGCCGCCGTCCTTCGTCTTCTCCAGGCTGTCACCGCCGCACGCGGAGAGCGAAGCGGTGAGGGCCACCGCGCCCAGGGTCGCGCCGAGGATGCGCGTGGTCTTGCCCATGGTTGCTCCGTTCAGGAGTCGAGAAGCGGAAATGAAGCAGGGATGAAGGTGAAGCGGAAACACGGGACGTACGGAGGGTCAGCGGGCGGGCCCCGCCGGGCGCAGCAGCCGGTCGACGGCCACCAGGACGCCTTCCACCAGCAGGGCCAGCGCCGCCACCAGCAGGGCGCCCGCGATGACCTGCGGGGTGTTGAAGGTGTTGAACCCGGCCGTGATGATGCGGCCGAGGCCGCCCTGGCCGACCATGGCCGCGATCGTCGCCGTCGCGATGACCTGGACGGCGGCGGAGCGCAGACCGGTCATCACCAGCGGGCGGGCGAGCGGCAGTTCCACCCGCAGGAAGAGCTGGCCGCCGGACATGCCCATGCCCCGGGCCGCCTCCACCACCGAGCGGTCCACCTCGCGCATGCCGACGTAGGCGTTGGTGAGCAGCGGCGGCAGGGCGAACAGGACCAGCGCGATGATCGTCGGGACATAGCCCGCGCTGCGCAGCGGCGAGACCATGAACAGCGCGAGGACGGCGAAGACCGGTACGGCCCGGCCGATGTTGGACACGTTTATGGCGAGGGCGCCGCCCTTGCCGAGGTGGCCGAGCCACAGGCCGACCGGCAGGGCCACCGCGCAGGCGAGGGCGAGCGCCACCCCGCTCACGAAGGCGTGTTCCGCGAGCCGGTGCCAGACCCCGCTCTCGCCGGACCAGTGGGCACCGTCCGCCAGCCAGTCCCAGGCGTCCCCCAGCGCTCCCATCGGCTCAGCCCTCCTGCACGGCGCGGGTCCAGGGGGTGACCAGCCGCTGTACGCCGAGCAGCAGCAGGTCGGCCACCAGCGCGAGCAGCACGCACAGCACGGAGGCGGTGAGCACCTGGGCCTTGAAGGAGCTGTTGACCGCGGGCGCGATCAGATTGCCGAGGCCGCCCTTGCCGACGATCGATCCGACCGTGGTGAGGGCGACGGTCGACACCGTGGCGATACGGACCCCCGCGAGCAGCGCCGGGAGCGCGAGCGGCAGTTCGACCTGCCAGAGCAGCCGGCCCGGCCCGTATCCCATGCCGCGCGCCGCCTCGCGGACCTCCTCCGGTACGCCTTCCAGCCCGGCCAGCACATTGCGCACGAGGATCGTCAGCGAATAGAGCACCAGGCCGGTCACCACGAGGGAGGCCGAGAGCCCGAAGAACGGCAGGAGCAGCGAGAACATGGCGAGCGAGGGAATCGTGTAGAGCAGGGTCGTCAGGCCCAGCACGGGCGCGGCCCAGCGGCGGCCGCGGCGGGCCAGCAGGGCGAGCGGGACGGAGACCGCGATGCCGATGAGGACCGAGACCACGGTGATCCAGACGTGCTGGAGGGTGGCATCGGTCAGCTCCTGGCTCCGGGAAGTGACGTAGTCCCAGCAGATCCAGTCGTTCGCCACCAGGCAGTTCTGCCCGGCCATCGTGCTCACCCCCAGTCACCGATCCGCTCACCGAACGCGTGTACAGCGACCATAACCCCCGGCACCGACAACGGCCGGAATCATTCGCAACGGGGCAACACTCCCTTTACAAAACCCCTCCACGGGTAGGGAAGGATGGCCGTGTGATCCGATTCGAGCATGTGACCAAGCGTTACCCCGACGGAACGACGGCCGTGGAGGACCTGTCCTTCGAGGTGGCCGAGGGCGAGCTGGTCACCCTCGTCGGCCCGTCCGGCTGCGGCAAGACGACCACGATGAAAATGGTCAACCGGCTGATCGAGCCGACCGGCGGCCGGATCCTGCTGGACGGCGAGGACATCGCGGCCGCCGACCCCGTCGAACTGCGGCGCCGGATCGGCTACGTCATCCAGCAGGTCGGGCTCTTCCCGCACAAGACGGTGCTGGAGAACACCGCGACCGTGCCCCAGCTGATCGGCACGCCGAAGGGCAAGGCCCGCGCCCGGGCGGCCGAGCTGCTCGAACTGGTGGGACTGGATCCGGCCACCTACGGGGGCCGCTATCCGCAGCAGCTGTCGGGCGGCCAGCGCCAGCGCGTGGGCGTGGCCCGGGCGCTCGCCGCGGATCCGCCGGTATTGCTGATGGACGAGCCGTTCGGCGCGGTGGACCCGGTGGTCCGCGAGCGGCTGCAGAACGACCTGCTGGCCCTCCAGAAGTCCGTGCACAAAACGATCCTGCTGGTCACGCACGACCTGGAGGAGGCGATCCGGCTCGGCGACCGCATCGCCGTCTACGGCCAGGGCACCATCGAGCAGTTCGCGAGCCCGGCCGCCGTGCTGGGCGCGCCCGCCACCGAGTACGTCGCCCGGTTCGTGGGCAGCGACCGGGGGCTCAAGCGGCTCGCGGTGACCGCGGTGGCGGCGGCCGACCTGGCCTCGGTGGACGGGCAGGGGGAGCCCGCCGCGTCGGTGGCGCTGGGGGCGACGCTGCGCGAGGCGCTGGCGGTGCTGCTCCAGGAGGACTCGGGGCGGATCGGGGTCACGGATCCGGCGTCGGGCGCGCTGGTCGGCGTACTCACTCCGGAGGGCGTGCACCGGGCACTGCGCCGGGCGGAGTTCCAGGAGGCCTGAGCCCGCACGAAGAGGTGTGACGAGGCGTGACCGTACAAAGACGTGTGCCCGTACAAGACGTGTGACCGTACAAAGACGTGTGACCGGCCACATCGGGCCGGTCACGGGTCGCGCTCACTGCTGCACTCGGGGTCAGGCCTGGACCCGGCCGCTCAGCCACACCAGCATCGGGGGGATCTCCCGGCGCCAGGTGTTGAAGTTGTGGCCGCCGCTGTCGAGGATGATCGAGGAGACCCGGTCCGAGCCCTTGACGCCCTTGATGAACTTGCGGGTGTCACCGAGGTTCGGCTCGCCCTTCTCACTGCTGGTGACCAGGAACGACGTACCGCTCGGGGCCTTGCTCTGCATGCTCTTCAGGACGTCGGCGCGGTCCTTGAGCTTGTTGTCGCCGTGGAAGAGGTCACCGGTGGTCGGGTCGTTCGGGGCCTCGTAGTAGGCGGACAGGCCCACGGCCGTGCCGAAGGTCTTCGGGTGGTGCGCGGCGATCTTCAGGGCGCAGTAGCCGCCCGTCGAGTTGCCGATGAAGGCCATGTTCTCGGCCTTCTTGCCGACCCGGAAGGTCGAGGTGATGGCCTGCGGCAGGTCCTGCGCGAAGAAGGTCTCGGTCTGCGGGCCGCCCGGGATGTCCACGCACTCGGTGTCGCGCGGCGGTGCGACGGTCGGCCGGAGCATGACCAGGATCATCGGCTTCATCTTGCCCGCTTTGGCCTGCTTGAAGGCCGTCATGGGGTAGTTCAGCCCTTTGATCAGGTTTTCCGCCGTGCCCGGGTAACCGGTCAGGACGATCCCGGCCGGAAAGTTGGCCTTCGCGTGCTGCGGCTGGAAGTACTCCGGCGGCAGCCAGACGTAGCCCGGGCTCGTTATGTTCGACTTCTGGCCCGTTATCGAGACCTTCAGGATCTGGCCGCCGACCGCCGGGCGGGCACCTCCCGGGACGTCGAGCTTCTGCTTGTCGACGACCTTGATGTCCTTGCTGCTCATCGAGTGGTCGACGACCTTGCCCACGGAGGTCTCCTGGCCGAAGAGGTCGGCCCAGGATCCGTAGAAGAGGAAGGACTTGTTGGCCGCGAGGCCGACCGCCGAGAACAGCGCCAGCTGCGTCGCCAGGAGGAGGGCGATGCGGCCGGTGTACGCACGGAACGTGCGGCCCGAGAGCCGCGGCCAGAACCAGACCGTTGCCGCGAACAGCAGCACACCGGCGATGATGGCCAGCGCCAGAACCAGATTGCTGGTGAGACCCATGAGCAGTAAGCCGTCTTTCTGAGTGGCAGGACGAGTTTTTCCGAAGAGAGAGTGAACCCGCTCCCCCTTCGTGTCGTCCTACTGGACGCACCACACTCCGGAGGCCGTCACAGCCTTCGGCCAATGATCTCTCGCGGAGCAACGGGAAGCGATGTCTAGCAGGATAGATGGCGATAAGTCGGGACAGGTTCCGAGTCGGGTCCGACGAATCCTTCGCGGACCACGACCGGAAGCCGTACCCGGGCTGGTAGGCACGGCCGTCATGATCGTCGGATTCCTCGACATCATCGCCGGTGTCTTCCCGCGCTTTCGGCACAGCAGGGTCCACGCCTTCACCGAGGTGATCCCCGGATCCCTCGGCCCCTTCGCCGCCGCCCTCGCGATCAGCGCGGGCGTGCTGCTGCTCCTGCTCGCGCACGGCCTCAAGCGCCGCAAGCGCCGGGCCTGGCGGGCGGCGGTCGTCCTGCTGCCCGCGGGCGCGGTCGCGCAGTTCGCGTACCGGCACTCCTTCGTCACCCTGGTCCTCGCGGCGGCGCTGTTCGCGCTGATGCTGCGCCACCAGAATGAATTCAAGGCGCTGCCGGACCCGCGCAGCCGCTGGAAGGCGCTGGCCAACTTCGTCCTGATGAGCGCGGGCTCGATCGGCCTCGGCCTGATCATCGTCAACTCTCACCCGGGCAAGGTCGTCGGCGATCCGGGCATCTACGAACAGATCACCCACGTCGTCTACGGCATCTTCGGCTTCGAGGGCCCCGTCGACTACGCCGGGCGCGTCTCCTGGACCGTCGGCTACTCGCTCGGCGCGCTCGGCATGCTGACCGCGCTGACCACGATGTACCTCGCCTTCCGGCCCGAGCACCCGGCCGCCCGGCTCACCGAGGACGACGAGACCAAGCTGCGCGCGCTGCTGGCCAAGCACGGCGCCCGCGACTCGCTCGGTCACTTCGCGCTCCGCCGCGACAAGGCCGTCGTCTTCTCCCCCAGCGGCAAGGCCGCCGTCACCTACCGCGTCGTCTCCAGCGTGATGCTCGCCTCCGGCGACCCCATAGGAGACGTCGAGGCCTGGCCCGGCGCGATCGAGCGGTTCATGGAGGAGGCCAAGGCTCACTCGTGGACCCCGGCCGTCGTCGGCTGCTCCGAGACCGGCGGCGAGGTGTGGACCCGCGAGACCGGGCTCGACGCCCTGGAGCTGGGCGACGAGGCGATCGTCGACGTCAAAGACTTCTCCCTCTCCGGGCGCGCGATGCGCAACGTCCGTCAGATGGTCAAGCGCATCGAGCGCAACGGCTACACCACCAAGGTCCGGCGGGTCAGCGAGCTGACCGCGACCGAGCTGGAGCAGGTCCGCGGCGCCGCCGAGGCGTGGCGCGGCACCGACACCGAGCGCGGTTTCTCCATGGCGCTGGGCCGGGTCGGCGACCCGGGCGACGGCGACTGCTACATCGCCACCGCGCACCGCGTCCAGGAGGGCGACACCAGCCCGTACGGCGACCTGAAGGCCGTCCTGCACTTCGTCCCGTGGGGCAAGGACGGCATGTCGCTGGAGATGATGCGCCGCGACCGCGCCGCCGACCCCGGCATGAACGAGCTGCTGATCGTGGCCTCCCTGGAGGCCTCCCCCGGCCTCGGCATCGAGAAGGTCTCGCTGAACTTCGCGATGTTCCGCGCGGCGCTCGCCCGCGGCGAGAAGATCGGCGCGGGTCCGGTCCTGCGCATGTGGCGCGGGCTGCTCGTCTTCCTCTCGCGCTGGTTCCAGATCGAGTCGCTGTACAAGTTCAACGAGAAGTTCCGCCCCCGCTGGGAGCCGCGCTTCATGGTCTACCGCAGCAGCCGTGACCTGCCCCGCATCGGCTTCGCCGTGATGCAGGCGGAGGGCTTCGTGAACGTGGCCCTGCCGCGCCTCTTCGAGAGCCGCCGGCGCCCGAAGCAGGTCCGTACCTGCGCCCACGACCACGATCACGACGCCACCGTGCCCGCCCAGGCCGACCGCAAGGTCCAGGCGGCGTAGCTCCGCGGCGGCGTACTTCCGGTGCGCACGCGCGTACGGACACCAGGGCCCCGGCAGCCGAAAGGCGCCGGGGCCCTGTCATATCCAGGGCAGCTCTACCCTGGACCCATGAACACGAAGCGCGGAGCCGTCGCCAGGGGCATCGTCACGGGGCTGCCCCAGTGGGACCGCTGCGGGGTCATGGGCGTCGTCAACGTCACCCCCGACTCGTTCTCCGACGGCGGACGCTGGTTCGACACCACCGCGGCGGTCAAGCGCGGCCTGGACCTGGTGGCCGAGGGCGCCGACCTCGTGGACGTCGGCGGCGAGTCCACCCGGCCCGGCGCGACCCGGGTCGACGAGGAGGAAGAGCTGCGCCGGGTCGTCCCCGTGGTGCGCGGCCTGGCCTCCGAGGGGGTCTCCGTGTCCGTCGACACCATGCGGGCCAGCGTGGCCGCGCGGGCCGTCGAGGCGGGCGCGGTGCTGGTCAACGACGTGAGCGGCGGACTGGCCGACCCCGGCATGATCGCGGCCGTCGCGGCCGCCGAGGTGCCCTTCGTGGTCATGCACTGGCGCGGCTTCAGCGAGGGCATGAACGGCCTCGCCGTGTACGAGGACGTGGTCGCCGAGGTCACCGCCGAGCTGCGGGAGCGGATCGACGCGGTCATCGCGGGCGGGATCGCCCCCGAGCGGCTCGTCGTGGACCCGGGACTCGGCTTCGCCAAGAACGCCGAACACGACCTGGCACTGGTCGCGCACCTCCCCGAGCTGCGCGCGCTGGGCTTCCCGCTGCTGGTCGCGGCCTCCCGCAAGCGGTTCCTCGGCCGGGTGCTGGCGGGCGCCACCGGCTCCGCCCCGCCGCCCGCCCGCGAGCGGGACGCGGCCACCGCCGCCGTCTCCGCGATCGCGGCGCACGAGGGCGCCTGGGCCGTCCGGGTCCACGAGGTACGGGCGACCGCGGACGCGGTTCGGGTGGCCCGCGCCGTGGAAGGGGCACTGTGATCCGCGCAGTGATCCGCACGGCGGGCGAACCCGCAGGGAAAGGGGCACGGTGAGCCGTACCGACATCGAGGCGGTCGAAGAGGTCAACACGGCCTTCTACGAGGCGATGGAGCAGGGCGACTTCGACGCGCTCTCGGCGCTGTGGCTGGAGGACGAGATCTCCTGCGTCCACCCGGGCTGGCCGGTGCTGGCGGGCCGCGGCGAGGTCCTGCGCTCGTACGCCCTGATCATGAGCCACACCGAATACATCCAGTTCTTCCTCACCGACACCAAGGTGGCCGTGATAGCCGACACGGCCGTGGTCACCTGCACCGAGAACATCCTCAGCGGCGGGCCCGCCGAGGACGGCGGCGAGCTGGGCCCCCTCGTGGGGCAGCTGGTCGTCGCGACGAATGTGTTCCGTCGCACACCGGCGGGGTGGCGGCTCTGGTCCCACCACGGTTCTCCGGTGCTCACGGACTCCGACGAGGACGAGGACGAGGAGCCTTCGTGACCCCGTCGGCACGGTTTGCCTTTTATCGCAGGTAAATTCGAAGGCGGACGACGCCGACCGCACTCGGCTCAGGCCCTTGCCCCGGGGAGCCCCGGACGGCAGCACCTACGAAAGCAGGAGTGATTCGCGTGGATCGTGTCGCGCTGCGCGGCCTCAAGGCTCGCGGACACCATGGCGTCTTCCCCCGGGAGCGCGAGGAAGGCCAGACCTTCATCGTCGACCTCGTGCTCCACATCGACACCCGGCCCGCCGCCACGGACGACGACCTGACAAAGACCGTGCACTACGGCGTGGTCGCCGAAGAAGTCGTCGAGGTGGTCCAGGGCGAGCCGGTCGACCTGATCGAGACCCTCGCCGAGCGGATCGCCCAGCGCTGCCTCAAGCACGACGCGGTCGCCCAGGTGGAGGTCGTCGTGCACAAGCCGGACGCGCCGATCACCGTCCCCTTCGACGACGTGACCATCACGATCACCCGGAGCCGCGCATGAACAACGGACTGAACGCACAGAGCGACCCGACCGTACAGCCGGTCCCCGCCTCCGTCGTCGAGACGGTGGACGCGGCGGACGTGACGCTTTCCAACCCCAGGTGGGCCGTCATCGCGCTCGGCGCGAACCTCGGCAACCGCCTGGAGACCCTCCAGGGCGCCATCGACGCGCTCGGTGACACCCCGGGCCTGCGGGTCAAGGCCGTCTCCACCGTGTACGAGACGGAGCCCTGGGGCGTGGAGCCCGGCTCGCAGCCGTCCTACTTCAACGCCGTGGTCCGGGTGAAGACCACCCTGCCGCCGTCCTCGCTGCTCGAACGCGGGCACGCCATCGAGGAGGCCTTCGACCGCGTCCGCGAGGAGCGCTGGGGGCCGCGCACCATCGACGTCGACATCGTCGCGTACGCCGACGTGGTCTCCGACGACCCGGAGCTCACCCTCCCGCACCCCCGGGCACACCTGCGGGCCTTCGTCCTGGCCCCCTGGCAGGACGTCGACCCCGAGGCCGTGGTCCCCGGCCGCGGTACGGTCGCCGAGCTGCTGGCCGCGATCGGCCGCGACGGTGTCACGGCGCGCCCCGACCTGGAACTCCACCTGCCGGAGTAGTCGTTAGCCTGTTCACTGCCATCGGTACGGAAAGCGGGGAACGGGCACGTGAAGCAACTGAGGCCGGCTGTCCTGGCGGGCATCTTCGCCGTCGCCGGAGTGCTGTCCTGGGCGGGCGCCCGGCTGTGGAACGCCTACGGGACCCTGCCCGGGGTGCCGCTGGCCGCCCCGGTCGTCCTCGCGGTGATCGCCGCCGTGCTCTGTGCCACGGCCCTCTCGCTGCGCGGCCGCCTCAAGGCCCAGCGTGAGCGCCGTCCGGGCGCCAAGGGCGTGGATCCCCTGATGGCGGCCCGCGCGGTCGTCTTCGGGCAGGCCAGCGCCCTGGTGGCGGCCCTCGTGGCGGGCATGTACGGCGGTGTGGGGGTCTTCCTGCTGGCGAACGGCCTGGACGTACCCGCCCGGCGCGAGCAGGCCTACTACGCGGGCTTCTCGGTCCTGGCCGGTGTCGCGGTCGTCGTCGCGGCCCTCTTCCTGGAGCACGTCCTGCGCCTCCCGGACGACGAGGACGACGCGACGGCCCCCGCCTGACCGGGCTGCCCCGGGCCGACCCGGGCCCCGTACAACGAAGAGGACGGCCGTCGCTGATGCGACGGCCGTCCTTCGTTCGCGAGCCTCGTGCACGCGCCGCGTAAGCGCCCTAAGGCGCCCTGGCCGCTCAGCGGGCCACGATGAGGCTCATGGCCTCGCTGCGGGTGGCGGGGTCGCGGAGCTGGCCGCGGACCGCCGAGGTGAAGGTCTTGGCGCCCGGCTTGCGGATGCCGCGGACCGACATGCACATGTGCTCGGCCTCGACGACGACGATGGCCCCCCGGGCCTCCAGGATGCGCATCAGCGAGTCGGCTATCTGGGAGGTGAGGCGTTCCTGCACCTGGGGACGGCGCGCGAAGACCTCGACCAGCCGGGCGAGCTTCGACAGACCGGTGATCTTGCCGGTCTCGGCCGGGATGTACCCGACGTGGGCCACGCCGTGGAAGGGCAGCAGGTGGTGTTCGCACAGGCTGACGATTTCGATGTCCTTCACCAGGACCATCTCGTCGTGCCCGAGGTCGAACGTCGTGGTGAGCACGTCCTCCGGCTCCTGCCACAGGCCCGCCAGGATCTCCCGGTAGGCCCGCGCCACCCGCGCCGGAGTCTCCAGAAGGCCCTCGCGGTCCGGGTTCTCGCCGACCGCGAGGAGGAGCTCGCGCACCGCCGCCTCGGCGCGCTTCTCGTCGAACTCGCGGGGCGCGCCCTCACCATCCAGGGTCACTGGATTGGTCATCTCTTCCTCGTTCCTGCCATTGCAGTGCTGTACAGCAGTGCTGGACAGCAGTGCTGGTAGCGCTGGACATATAAAAGTGCCGCGGTCCCCAGGCTAGAACCTGGGGGCCGCGGCATCCATTCCGGAGTGCTCGCTCTGTCAGCTCTCGGGACGGTCCTCCGGGACGGCCTCGGGGGTCTTCTCCGTGGAAACCGGAGTCGTGACGGGAGCGGAGCTTCCGTTCGCCGCGTTCGTCAGGGACAGCTCCCGGGGGGAGAGCACCGGCGGACGCGTCGACGGGGTACGACGGGAGGATCCGGTCCACGCGGGGCGGGCCGGACGCTTCACGATCGTCGAGAAGACCTCGGCGATCTGCTCCTTGTTCAGCGTTTCCTTCTCCAGCAGCGCGAGGACGAGGTTGTCGAGCACGTCGCGGTTCTCGACCAGGATTTCCCAGGCCTCGTTGTGCGCGGTCTCGATGAGCTTCTTGACCTCTTCGTCGACCAGCGCGGCGACCTCTTCCGAGTAGTCGCGCTGGTGCGTCATGTCGCGGCCCAGGAACGGCTCGGTGTTGTCGCCACCGAACTTGATCGCGCCCAGGCGCTCCGTCATGCCGTACTGGGTGACCATCGCGCGGGCCGTGGCGGTGGCCTTCTCGATGTCGTTCGCGGCGCCCGTGGTCGGGTCGTGGAAGACCAGTTCCTCGGCCGCGCGACCGCCCAGCATGTACGCGAGCTGGTCGAGCATCTCGTTGCGCGTAGTGGAGTACTTGTCCTCGTCGGGCAGGACCATGGTGTAACCCAGGGCACGCCCACGGGACAAGATCGTGATCTTGTGGACCGGGTCGGAGTTCGGGGAAGCCGCCGCGACCAGGGCGTGGCCGCCCTCGTGGTACGCGGTGATCTTCTTTTCCCGGTCCGACATGATCCGGGTCCGCTTCTGCGGGCCCGCCACGACGCGGTCGATCGCCTCGTCCAGGGCGTGGTTGTCGATCAGCTTCCGGTCCCCGCGCGCGGTGAGCAGCGCGGCTTCGTTCAGCACGTTCGCCAGGTCCGCGCCGGTGAAACCGGGCGTACGACGGGAAACCGCGCTCAGGTCGACGTCCGGGGCGACCGGCTTGCCCTTCTGGTGGACCTTGAGGATCTCCAGCCGGCCCTGCATGTCCGGACGGTCCACCGCGATCTGGCGGTCGAAGCGGCCGGGGCGCAGCAGCGCCGGGTCGAGGATGTCCGGACGGTTCGTGGCGGCGATCAGGATGACGCCGCCCTTCACGTCGAAGCCGTCCATCTCGACCAGCAGCTGGTTGAGGGTCTGCTCGCGCTCGTCGTGACCGCCGCCGAGACCCGCACCACGGTGCCGGCCGACGGCGTCGATCTCGTCGACGAAGACGATCGCCGGAGCGTTGGCCTTGGCCTGTTCGAACAGGTCACGGACACGCGAGGCACCGACACCGACGAACATCTCGACGAAGTCGGAACCGGAGATCGAGTAGAAGGGAACACCGGCTTCGCCCGCGACAGCGCGCGCGAGCAGGGTCTTGCCGGTGCCGGGCGGGCCGTAGAGCAGCACGCCCTTGGGGATCTTCGCGCCAACGGCCTGGAACTTCGCCGGCTCCTGCAGGAACTCCTTGATCTCGTGGAGTTCCTCCACCGCCTCGTCCGAGCCCGCCACATCGGCGAACGTCGTCTTCGGGGTGTCCTTGGTGATCAGCTTGGCCTTGGACTTCCCGAAGTTCATGACCCGGGAGCCGCCGCCCTGCATCTGATTCATCAGGAACAGGAAGACCACGACGATCAGGACGAAGGGCAGGAGGGACAGCAGCACGCTGAGGAACGGGCTGGTCTTGTCCGGCGAGACGGTGTACCCGTCCGCGATCTTGCCCGCGTCGTACTTGGTCTGGAGGTCCTTGGCGAGCGCGACGCCCTGGTCCCCGATGTAGTTGGCCTGGAACTTGGTGCCGTCGTTCTTGCCGAGCTTCTCGCCACTCTTCAGCTCGATCTTGATCATCTGGCTGTCACCGGTGGTGAGCTTGGCGCTCGCCACCTGGTCCTGGTTGATCGCCTTGATGACCTCGCTGGTCTCCACCGACTTGTAGCCGCCGCCGGAGCCGACGACGTTCATCAACACGACCACGGCGAGGACGGCCAGCACGATCCACATGACCGGCC
Source organism: Streptomyces sp. NBC_00536 (assembly GCF_036346295.1). Lineage (NCBI taxonomy): Bacteria > Bacillati > Actinomycetota > Actinomycetes > Kitasatosporales > Streptomycetaceae > Streptomyces > Streptomyces sp. NBC_00536. Next base: position 3,803,392 of record NZ_CP107819.1, read on the forward strand.
CACGGAAGTATCGCTTCACGTCCATCCATACGGGGCGCAGAGCACCCCGTCCCTCCTGCCCGTAGGTAAATGCTGCTGTGAGTAAAGACTGTTCTTCGGAATGTACCCCTGAATTGTCACCCGCGGCCTCGTGGGACGGCTGACAGACCCGCCTTCGCATGCTCCAACGGCGGGAATCGCTCCCGGGTTCCCCGCGGGGACCCCGGGAGCGACGGTGGGGTCAGCCGCCGTACACGTGCGGGGCGAGCGTGCCCACGAACGGGAGGTTGCGGTACTTCTCCGCGTAGTCGAGGCCGTAGCCCACGACGAACTCGTTGGGGATGTCGAAGCCGACCCAGCGGACGTCGATGGCGACCTTGGCGGCGTCGGGCTTGCGCAGCAGCGTGACGACCTCCAGGGAGGCCGGCTGGCGCGAGCCCAGGTTCGACAGCAGCCAGGACAGCGTCAGACCGGAGTCGATGATGTCCTCGACGATCAGGACGTGCTTGTCCTTGATGTCGGTGTCCAGGTCCTTGAGGATCCGGACCACGCCGGAGGACTGGGTCCCGGCGCCGTACGAGGACACCGCCATCCAGTCCATGGTGAGCGGGGTGGACAAGGCACGCGCCAGGTCCGCCATCACCATCACCGCGCCCTTGAGGACGCCGACGATGAGCAGGTCCTTGCCCGCGTACTCCGCATCGATCTTCGCGGCCAGCTCGGCCAGCTTCGCGTCGATCTCTTCCTTGGTGATGAGCACCGACTGGAGGTCGTCGCCCATGTCCTTCTCGTCCACCCGCATCACTTTCGTCGTCCGCCGTGGCTCCGGGGGTTCCCCGGAGGACTCAGCCGCCCCGGGGCGACGGCGCAGTCCGCACCGTCAGCCCTGCCGGATGACCAGTCTGCCACCCTGGCGCTGGGCCTCGACCCGGCCGGGCAGGTTGATGGCGCCCTGACCGCGCCAACCCGTGATCAGCCGGTCCACTTCCTCGATGTGGCGGGCGAACAGCGAACCGGCGGGGGAACCGGCCGACAGGACGGCCCTGCGCAGCACGCGGCGGCGGACCGCCGGGGGCAGGGCGAAGAGCTTGGCGCACTCCAGCTGGCCGAGTTCGTCCCGTACGGCGGACTCCGCGTCGGCGGCCCAGGCGTCGAGGGCGTCGGCGTCGTCCCGGGAGAGCTGGGCGGTCCGGGCGAGGGCCTCGACCACTCCCTTGCCGAGCGCCTTCTCCAGGGCGGGCAGCCCTTCGTGGCGCAGCCGGGAGCGGGTGTAGGCGGGGTCGATGTTGTGCGGGTCGTCCCAGACGGGCAGGGACTGGACCATGCAGGCCTTGCGGGCGGTCTGCCGGTCGATGTGCAGGAAGGGGCGGCGGTAGCGGCCGGTGCGGCCGGGGCCGCCGGAGATCTCGGCCATCCCGGACAGGGAGCGGATGCCGGAACCGCGGGCCAGCCCGAGCAGGACGGTTTCCGCCTGGTCGTCGCGGGTGTGGCCGAGCAGCACGGTGGCGGCGCCGAGCCGGTCGGCGGCCTCGTCGAGGGCGGCGTAGCGGGCGTCACGGGCGGCGGCCTCGGGTCCGCCGTCGCGGCCGACGCGCACGGCGATGGCTTCCGCCGGATCCAGGTGGAGCGCGGTCATCCGGCTGACGACTTCTGCGGCGCGCAGGTCGGAGCCGTCCTGGAGTCCGTGGTCGACGGTGATGCCGCCGGCCCGGATGCCGAGTTTGGGGGCCTCGAAGGCGAGGGCGGAGGCGAGCGCCATGGAGTCGGCGCCACCGGAGCAGGCGACGAGCACGAGCGGCTGCTGGCCGCCGGCACGGTCGGTGCGGGCCCTGCTGTCGGCGCGGTCGGCGCGGCGGGCAGCGGGGGCGGTACGGCGTTCGGTGGGGTCGGTCAGGTCGGTGAGGACGTCGTGGAGTACGCGGCGGACCGCCAGGCGTATCGCCGCGACCGCAGGATGGGGACCCATGTCCGGTGCCCTTCGGTGGAGTTCGGATGCCTCGGAGGCGTTGGGGGTGGTGCGCGCTCGGGGTGCCGCTCGCTGCGCCCGCCGGTCCCCGCGAAGTTTCCCGCGAGAGGACGGACTGCCACACGGACTGTCACTCAGAGTGCGTCGATGGTGACAGAGCCGAGCCGTTCCCCGAGCATCGCACGCCCTTCCACGGCCCACGGTCCCTCGGACGGGTGACGCTGCTTCCCCCGAGGGGACACGTTTACGCCCCCTTGTTCACGCCGTTTCACTCCCCCCGCCGGTGGACGCGGGCCACCCAGTCCGCGGGCTTGGCGATCTCCGCCTTGGTCGGCAGTGTGTTCGGTGAGGTCCAGACCCGGTTGAAACCATCCATTCCGACCTGGCCTACAACGGCGCGGACGAAGCGTTCGCCGTCGCGGTACTGGCGCAGCTTGGCGTCCAGGCCCAGCAGCTTGCGCAGGGCCGCGTCGAGGCGCCCGGCGCCGCTGGCCCGGCGGGTCTGGAACTTCTCCCGGATCTCCGCGACCGAGGGCACCACCTCGGGGCCGACCCCGTCCATGACGAAGTCCGCGTGCCCCTCCAGCAGGGACATGACGGCGGTGAGCCGGCCCAGCACCTCCCGCTGCTCGGGGGTCTGGACGAGTTCCACCAGGGAGCGGCCCTCTTCCCCGCGCTCGCCCTCGGGGCGGGCCCCGACCAGGGACTGGGCGGCCTCGCGCAGCCGCTCCAGCACGGTCATCGGGTCCATCTCGGTGGCCCCGAGAAACGTCTGGATTTCGCCCTCCAGGTGCTCGCGCAGCCACGGGACGGCGGTGAACTGGGTACGGTGCGTCTCCTCGTGCAGGCACACCCACAGCCGGAAGTCGTGCGGGTCCACCTCCAGCTCGCGCTCGACGTGCACGATGTTGGGCGCCACCAGCAGCAGCCGCCCGCCGCCGGTGGCGGAGCCCGGCAGGTCCCGGGAGACGGGCGCGAAGGTCTCGTACTGGCCGAGCACCCGCGAGGACAGGAAGCTCAGCAGCATCCCCAGCTCGACCCCGGTCACCTTGCCGCCGACCGCGCCGAGGACGGCCCCGCCGGGCGTGCTGCCGCGCCGCTCCTGCATCTTGCCGAGCAGGGGTCCCAGCAGCTCCCGGAACCCCGCCACATTGGCCTTGACCCATCCGGCCCTGTCGACGACGAGGACCGGCGTGTCCTCCACGGCGAGGCCCTCGGGCATCATCCTGGTGAACTCGCGCACGTGCCGTTCCGAGGTCCTGGCGTGCTCGCGCAGTTCCGCCACCACGGCCCGCGCCTCGTCCCGGGTGATCTCCGGGCCGGGCCGTACGAGCCGGGTCGCGGTCGTCACCGCGAGATTCCAGTCGACCATCTCCACACCACCGATGCTCGTCATGCGTCAACGGTACGTGGACGGGCCGTTCTACGGATCCCCCCTGAGGGGCTCAGGGCTGGCTCAGGGCGTGGTGGCGACGGTGGCGGCGAGCTTGTCCAGGGCCTTCTCGGCGGCGTCCGGGGCGGGGGTGTTCGCCGTCAGGAACGCGAAGACGAGCAGCCGCCCGGAGGGGTCGACGACCGCGCCGGCGAGCGAGTTCACCCCGGTGAGCGTGCCGGTCTTGGCCCGCAGCAGTCCGGCGGCCGGTGAGGCCCCGGCGTTGCGGGCCCGCAGGGTGCCGCTGAACCCGGCCACGGGCAGCCCGGTGAGGACGGGCCGCAGCTCGGGCCGGGCCGGGTCGGCGGCCCGGGCGAGCAGCGCGGTGAGCAGTCCGGCGCTGACCCGGTCGGCGCGGTTCAGCCCGCTGCCGTCGGCGAAGCGGGCACCGGCCAGGTCGACGCCGAGGGTGGCGAGCCGCTCGGTGACGGCCTGTTCGCCGCCTTCGAAGCTCGCGGGCTTCGAGGCGGCCAGCGCGGTCTGGCGGGCCAGGGCCTCGGCGATGTCGTTGTCGCTGTTGGTCAGCATCCGCTCGACGAGGCCGCCGAGCGGGGTGGAGAGGGTCACGGCCAGCGGCTGGGCGCCCGCCGGGGCCTTGGCGGGGGCGGGCTCGCCGGTGACCTTGATCCCGCGTTCGCGCAGCAGGTCGGCGAAGGCGCGGGCGGCGTCCTTGGCCGGGTCGTCGGTGCGGTCCACCGGGCCGGCGAAGGACTCGTCGGAGCGGCCCTCGTCGGCCATCAGGGCGCTGACGGGCGCGATGTTGTCGTTGGGGCCGATCGGGTGGCGGGCGGGGCCGCTGAAGAGCGTGGCGTCGTACCCGAGGGTGACGGTGTCGGTGTTCGCGGAGCGCAGCGCCTGGGCGGTGTCGGCGGCGAGGGCGACGAGGCTGCCGCCGGGGCCCGCGGGGTTCTTCTTGCGGGCGCTGAGCGAGGGGTCGCCGCCGCCGACGAGGACGATCCGGCCGCCCTGGTCGGGGACGACGGTGGTGCGGATGCGGTGTTCGGGCCCGAGGGCGGCGAGCGCGGCGGAGGCGGTGGCGATCTTGATGACGGAGGCGGGGGTCATCGCCTCGTGCGAGCCGGTCTCGAAGAGCACCTTGCCGGTGGCGGCCTCGACGACCGAGGCGCCGCGGGCGGTGCCGAGCGCGGGATCGGCCAGCAGGGGCCGCAGCGCGTCCGCGAGGGCGGCGTGGTTCCCGGCGGGGGCGGCCGGGGCGGCTCCGGGGGCGCGCAGCGGCGAGAGCACGCCGGGGGCGCTCGGCGCGGCAAGCGGAACGGGACGGTCCCCGTGATCTCCGCCACCCGTACGGCTCCAGGAGGCGGCGGTGACCCGCTCGGCCTTACGCTGGCCGGAGTCCCAAGGTCCGGCCGCGGCCACCGCGCCGGCCGACAGGGCCAGGCCCGCCACGGCCGAACCTGTGATGAGCTGCCATGTCTTGATCAATGGCACCTCGACCAGCCCCTTTCGCGATCACACATATGCGTGAGGGACACTTAACCACTGCGTCTTGCCGCGAGCGTGGCACCCCACCCGCAGGGGTGGGCCGGAAGCGCGGGCAGTTTGTCCACAGACGCGGTTTGTTCACAGCAGTCTCGAAGCAGTGCAGCTGATCATGGAGGAGCAGGACGTGGAGTTCGACGTCACCATCGAGATCCCCAAGGGTTCGCGGAACAAGTACGAAGTGGACCACGAGACCGGCCGGATCCGCCTGGACCGTCGCCTCTTCACGTCCACGAGCTACCCGGCCGACTACGGCTTCGTCGAGAACACCCTCGGCGAGGACGGCGACCCGCTGGACGCCCTCGTCATCCTGGACGAGCCGACCTTCCCGGGCTGCCTGATCAAGTGCCGCGCGATCGGCATGTTCAACATGACGGACGAGGCGGGCGGCGACGCCAAGCTGCTCTGCGTCCCGGCCTCGGACCCGCGCGTGGAGCACCTGCGCGACATCCACCACGTCTCCGAGTTCGACCGCCTGGAGATCCAGCACTTCTTCGAGGTCTACAAGGACCTGGAGCCCGGCAAGTCCGTCGAGGGCGCGAACTGGGTCGGCCGCACCGAGGCCGAGGCCGAGATCGAGGCCTCGTACAAGCGCCTGCAGGCGCAGGGCGACCACCACTGAGTGGATCCCCGCTGATGTCCGCCCGTCGGCGTATCCCGGGCCGCCGCGGACGAAACGATTCCGCATAATTGGATCACCGGTTGGGGATCCGGCCCAGGGACACAGGAGCGCGCGTGGCGGCAGAGGCCGATTCAGAGGACCGCGACCGGCGCAAGCCCGCCTCGGACGAGGCGCGCAGCGCCTTCAGCCAGCCCCCCGGGGTCGACTCCGGCGTGTTCGAGGACGAGCAGCCGACCTCCGAGTTCGCCGCCCCCGCGGGCACCGCCGCGCCGCCCGCCGAACCCGAGGGCTCCGCCTTCGCCCTGCCCGCCACCTACAGCGGCCGGCACTCCCCGCCCGCCTACACCCCCGGCCAGGGGTACCCGGTCTCCCGGATGAAGGAATCCCCCTGGCAGGACCGGATGCGCACCATGCTGCGCATGCCCGTGGGCGAGCGCCCCGTCCCCGAGGCCGTGCAGCGCCTGAGCGAGGACTCCGGGCCCGCCGTCGGCCGCGTGCTCGACCTCACCCTGCGCATCGGCGAGCTGCTGCTCGCGGGCGGCGAGGGGGCCGAGGACGTCGAGGCCGCGATGTTCGCCGTGGCCCGCGCCTACGGGCTCGACCGCTGCGAGCCCACCGTCACCTTCACCATGCTCTCGATCACGCACCAGCCCTCGCTGGTCGACGATCCCGTCTCGGCGAGCCGGACCGTACGCCGCCGCGGCACCGACTACACCCGGCTGGCGGCCGTCTTCCGGCTCGTCGACGACATCAACGAGCACGAGGGGGAAATCTCCCTGGAGGAGGCCTACCGCCGCCTCGCCGAGATCCGCCGCAACCGCCACCCGTACCCCGGCTGGGTGCTCACCCTGTCCGCCGGACTGCTCGCCGGGGCCGCCTCCACCCTCGTCGGCGGTGGCGTGGTCGTGTTCTTCGCGGCCGCGATCGGGGCCGTCCTCGGCGACCGGCTCGCCTGGCTGTGCGCCGGGCGCGGGCTGCCGGAGTTCTACCAGTTCGTGGTGGCCGGGATGCCGCCCGCCGCCCTCGGGGTGGCCCTCAAGCTCGCCGAGATCGACGTGCGCGCCTCGGCTGTGATCACCGGCGGGCTCTTCGCGCTGCTGCCCGGGCGGGCCCTGGTGGCGGCCGTGCAGGACGGCCTGACCGGCTACTACATCACCGCCTCGGCCCGGCTGCTGGAGGTCATGTACCTCTTCATCGGGATCATCATGGGCGTGCTGGTGGTGATCTACATCGGCCTCCAGTGGGGCGCCACGCCCAATCCGGAGGAGGCCCTCCAGATCAGCCAGCGGCCGGTCATCCAGATCGTGGCCTCGATGGTGCTGGTCTTCACCTTCGCGATCCTGCTCCAGCAGGAACGCTCCACCGTGCTGATCGTGACCCTGAACGGCGGGGTCGCCTGGGTGACGTACGGCGCCCTGCACTTCGCGGGCGGGATCCCGCCCGTGCCCTCCACGGCCATCGCGGCCGGGCTGGTGGGCCTGTTCGGGCAGCTCTTCTCGCGCTACCGCTTCGCCTCCGCACTGCCCTATGTGACGGCGGCCATCGGGCCGCTGCTGCCGGGTTCGGCGACGTACTACGGGCTGCTCCTGATCGCCGAGAACCGGCTCAGCATGGGCTTCGCCTCGCTGACCAACGCCGCCGCGATCGCCTTCGCCATCGCCATCGGGGTCAACCTGGGCTCGGAGACCTCCCGGCTGTTCATGCGGATCCCCGGCGCCGCGAGCGCCGCCAAGCGCCGCGCGGCCAAGCGGACCCGCGGCTTCTGACCGGGGCGCGCGGGGGTCCGTACGTACACACGGGCGTCCGTACGTACGACAGCGCCCCGGGGCACGAGGTGCTCCCGGGGCGCGCGTCCGTACGGCCGTCAGCGCTTGGCGTGCCGCCCGCGCTGGCCCTGGACCGGCGGGAGCCCGTCCGGGGCGGTGCCCGGCGCGGGGGCCTCGTCGGCCTGCGCCGCCTTCTCCTTGCGGGCCTTGAGCACCTCGAAGATCACCGGGATGACGGAGATCAGCACGATGCCGATGAAGATCGGCTCGACGTTGTCCTTGATGAAGGTGAACTGGCCGAGCTGGTAGCCCAGGACCGTGACGCCCGCGCCCCACAGCACGCCGCCGATGATGTTGAACATCAGGAAGGTCCGGTACTTCATCGCGGTCGCGCCGGCGACCATCGGCGCGAAGGTGCGGATGATCGGCACGAAGCGGGCGAGCACGATGGCCTTGGGGCCGTGCTTCTCCATGAAGTCGTGCGCCGCGTCGAGGTTCTCCCGCTTGAAGATCCGCGACTTCGGCTTGTTGAAGAGCTTCGGGCCGAAGACTTTGCCGATCATGTAACCGACCTGGTCACCGATGATCGCGGCGGCCGCGATCAGGGCGCAGACCAGCCACAGCGGCTGCTTGATGGTGCCGGCCGCGACGAACAGGCCCGCCGTGAAGAGCAGCGAGTCACCGGGCAGGAACGCGAAGAGACCCGATTCGGCGAAGACGATGATCAGGATTCCGATCAGGCCGAACTGCCCGATCAGATACTCCGGGGAAATCCACTCAGGGCCGAGTGCGAGCATGTTCACGAGTCCGGAGTCTCCTGGATCGGGGGCTTTCGGGCAGGACCTGCGCCGGGCGGGAGCACATGGCAGTGGTTTCAAGTATGAACGCACGCGGCCCCCACCGGGTTCCAGGTCCCGGTGGGGGCCGCCGCGTGAACTCCGCCCCTCGTCGTGTCCCTACGCCTTGCGGACCGCGTTCGCCATGATCGCGTCCCGCACGAACACCGCCAGCCCCGGCCGGACCGCGTCGTAGTACGCCGTGAACCGCTCGTCCGCCACATACATCTCACCGAGGCAGACGTGCATCTCGTACGAGCACGCGTAATGGTTCCGGCCGATCCAGCCGCGGTGCTCCTCGGCCAGGTCCATGGCCCGCCCGGACTCCGCGGACACGCCCGCGTCCAGCAGCTCGGCCAGGCGCCGCGAGATGTCCTCGGCCTCGGCCGTGATCCGCTTCCAGTCCTCCTTGGTGTAGCCGGCGGACCGGCGGGCGGACTCCTCGTAGGCCTCCGTCCCGCCCCAGCGCTCCTCCACCTCGGCCGCGTGCTCGTCCGGGTCGAAGTCCCCGAAGACCTCGAACTTCTCCTCGGGGGTCAGCTTGATGCTCATCGTGCGTGCCTCCATCGCGCGCTCCACGGCGGCGGCCATCCGCTGGAGGGTGCCGATCCGCTCCGACAGCAGGGCGTGCTGCCTGCGCAGGTGCTCCTGCGGGTCGGCGTCCGGATCGTCCAGCAGGGCCGCCACCTCGTCGAGCGGAAAGCCCAGCTCCCGGTAGAACAGGATCCGCTGCAGCCGGTCGAGGTCACCGTCGTCGTACCGGCGGTGCCCCGCGCCGCTGCGGCCGCTCGGCGAGAGCAGCCCGATCTCGTCGTAGTGGTGCAGCGTGCGCACGGTGACGCGGGCGAAACCGGCGACCTGTCCCACGGAGTGGCTCATCGCCTCCGCTCCTTCTCTTCTCGGGTACGCGCTTCACTGTGCCGCCTCACGTGGCGTGAGGTGCAAGCGCGACCCGTTCCGCGGAGGCGGCCGCTCAGCGGTGCTCGGGGTTGGGGAAGTCGAAGCGGCAGCCCGCGTCCCACTGCGAGCGCTGGTTGCCGTGCGCCGGGATCCCGCCGGAGCGCCTGAGCAGGGCGGCCAGGTGCATGAGGTTCCAGGACATGAAGGCGGTGTTGCGGTTGGTGAAGTCGTTCTCGGGGCCGCCGGAGCCCGGGTCCAGGTAGGAGGGGCCGGGACCGGCCTCGCCGATCCAGCCCGCGTCCGCCTGCGGCGGGACCGTGTAGCCCAGGTGCTGGAGGCTGTAGAGGACGTTCATCGCGCAGTGCTTGACCCCGTCCTCGTTCCCGGTGATCAGGCAGCCGCCGACCCGGCCGTAGTAGGCGTACTGGCCCTCCTCGTTCAGGACGGAGGAGCAGGCGTAGAGCCGCTCGATGACCCGCTTCATCACGGAACTGTTGTCGCCCAGCCAGATCGGGCCCGCCAGGACGAGGATGTCCGCCGCCATGATCTGCGAGTACAGGACGGGCCAGTCGTCGCTCTCCCAGCCGTGCTCGGTCATGTCCGGCCAGACCCCGGTGGCGATGTCGCGGTCGACGGCGCGGATCAGCTCGGTGGTGACGCCGTTCGACTCCATCACCGCCCGGCTCTTGTCGATCAGACCGTCGGTGTTGCTGATCTCGGGCGAGCGTTTGAGCGTGCAGTTGACATAGACGGCACGCAGGTTCAGGTCGCGGTAATCGTGAGCGTTCGTCGGCACGGTCCCAGCCTGATCGGCCGCCCCTGCCCGCGCGAGCGCGGTGGCCCGTACGGGCTCACGGCGCCCGGTACGGACTCACGGCGCCCCCACCGGGGTGAGCAGCGCGTCCGCGACCGTCGTACGGGCGTACAGCACCGACCGGCCGGCCCGGTGCGCGGTGACCAGCCCGGCGCCCCGCAGGGCGGTCAGGTGCTGCGAGACCGCGGGCGCGGACAGCCCGCACCGGGCGGCCAGCCGGGTCGTGGAGGCCGGAGTGTCGAGTTCGGTGAGCAGCAGCGCGCGGGAGCGGCCCAGCACGGCGGCGACCGCCTCCCCGGCGGTCCCCGGGTGCCGGGGCTCCCACAGCGTGCCGGTCCCGCGCGCCGGGTACGCCAGCTGCGGCGGGTCCGGCGCGACCGAGCGGGTCAGCACCCGCGGCCAGGCGAAGGCCGAGGGCACCAGCAGCAGCCCCGGACCCGCCTGCTCCCGGGTCACCGCGCAGTGCCTGCGGACCAGGCGCAGGGTGCCCTCGTCCCAGCGCACCGACTCGTGCAGCTCGTTCAGGACGTACGCGGAGCCGTGCTCGGCCACCAGCCGCGCCCGGTGGAAGACGTCGGCCTCCAGCAGCTGCCGGATCCGGGCCCAGTAGGGCGCGATCGCCAGCTCCCAGTACGTCTCGATCTCGGCCGCGACCTTCTCCAGCGCGGCCTCCGGTGCCTCCTCCAGCAGCCGCAGCCGGGCGGGGGCCGCGCCCGCGGGGCCGGGGCGCTCGGCGCGCAGCCGGGCGAGGTCCGCCCGTACCCGCTCGGGCGCGGTGGCCCGTACGGCCGCCAGCTCGGCGGCCGGCTCCGGGAAGGGACCGGCCGGAGCCGGATTGAGGAAGTCCGCGAGGTAGCCGCGGGCCGGGACCAGCGCGGCCAGCCAGCCGCGGTCCAGGCCCGCGCGCGCCAGCCGGGGACGCACCTGCTCCGCCCAGCGGCGGTGCGGCCCGGAGTCGGCCGGACCGGCCAGCAGCCGGAAGCTGGTGACGACCTCCCACATCGGCGAGACCGCGAACCGGGTCCGCGCCAGGTCCGCCGTCGAAAAGCTCAGTTCCGAGTCCACAGCCACGCCCCCCACAGCCCCACACCCCGCGTTTTGGATTCGACCCGCTGGATTCGGCCTGAGCTTAATCAATACGGCCAGCGGGGGTCGGGGGCGCACGCTCCTCGCATGCTCTCCACTTTCCGCGGACTCCCGCCCACCGTCTGGACCGTCTTCGCCGGAACGATCGTCAACCGGCTCGGTCACCTGGTGACACCGTTCCTCGTGTTCCTGCTGGCCGACCGCGGGGTGACCGGGGCCGGGACCTCGTACGTCCTCGGTGCGCTCGGCGCGGGCAACCTGCTCGGTCCGGTCCTCGGCGGCTTCCTCGCCGACCGGATCGGCCGCCGCCCCACCATGCTGACCGGACTCCTCGCCGCCGCGGCCGCGCAGGGCGCGCTGTTCCTCGCACCGGGCGCCCTGACCATGGCCGCGGCGGCCCTGCTGCTGAGCGCCGCCTCGGCGACCGTCAGCCCCGCCGCGTACGCGCTGATGGCCGATGCCGTGGATGCGGAGCGCAGGCAGCGGGCGTACGCGCTGTTCGGCTGGGGGGTCAACATCGGCACCGCCGTCGCCGGGGTGCTGGGCGGGTTCCTCGCCGCCCACGGGTACTGGCTGCTCTTCGCGGTCGACGCCGGGACCCTGCTGATCTACGCCACGGTGGTGGCGACCCGGCTGCGCGAGCCGCGGCGCGCGCCGAAGGCCGCGGACACGGCCGCGGGGGCCGGGCTCGGCTACGGGGTCGTGCTGCGGGACCGGCTGCTGCTCGCCCTGCTCCCGCTCTTCGGGGTCCAGCTCTTCGTGTACTCGCTGACCGAGGTGGCGCTGCCGCTGGCCATGCGCGACAGCGGGCTCTCCCCCGCCGCGTACGGGGCGACGGCGGCCGTCAACGCGGTCCTGGTGGTCGCCCTGCAGCCGTTCGCCTCCGGTCTGCTCGCCCGGCTGCCGCAGCTGCCCGTGCAGGCCGCGGGCAGCGCGCTGATCGCCGTGGGCGTGGCGCTGACCGGGCTCGCGGACGGCATCGTCGGCTACACGGCGTCCGTGGCCGTCTGGTCGCTGGGCGAGGTGGTCGTCGCCGGGATCGCCGCCTCGGTCGTCGCCAACCTCGCCCCGGCGCACGCCCGCGGCCGCTACCAGGGCGCCTTCGGCTGGACCTGGGGGCTGGCCCGCTTCGCCGCCCTCACCCTGGGCGTCACCCTCTACACCGGCCTCGGCCCGGCCGCGCTGTGGCTGCTCGCCCTGACCGCGGGGCTGCTCGCGGCGGCGACGACCCTGGTCCTGCACCGCCGGGTCACGGCCCGCGTGTCGCACACCTTGGCCGCGTAGCCGCCTGCGGCTGGCCGTCCTGGGCTCCGCCCAGACCCGCGCCTCAAACTCCCCCAGCTACCGCTGGGAGGTGCCCCCGGGCGAGGCTGGATCTTTCAGCCCGTCCGGCGTTTGAGGACCGGGTCTGGGCGGAGCCCAGGACGCTCAGCCGCAGGCAGCTGGCGGCAGGCGGTCGCGTTCAGCCCGCCCGGCTGGATCTGCCGTTTTCAGCCCCGCCGGCGTTTGAGGCGCGGGTCTGGGCGGAGCCCAGGGCGCTCAGCCGCAGGCGACCGGCTCGGCTAGCTCCAGGACTGGCCCGTCGCCTGGGCCACCAGCTCGAAGGCGGTCTTGCCGTCGAGGGACTCGCGGACGATGTCCGCGTGCCCCGCGTGCCGGGCGTGCTCCTCGATCAGGTGCAGGAGCAGCCACCGCATCGAGACCCGGCCCTCCTTGGGGAACCACGGCTCGTCCGGCAGCGGGAAGGTGTCGTCCAGGCTCGGCAGACCGTGGACGAACTTCTCCAGCTCGGCCACCACCCCGTCCCAGAACTCCAGGACCGCGCCGACCGACTCCCCGTCGACCAGCCGGAAGCTGTCCGGCCAGGTCTCCCGCGTGCGCTGCTTCTCGTTCCGCTGCTGCTGGGCCATCCGCAGCCAGCCCAGTTCCGTCTCGGCCACGTGCTTGAGCAGCCCGGACAGGGAGAGTTCGCTGGCGCTGGGGCGGCTCGCGGCCTGCTCCTCGGTGAGTCCGAGGACCGAGCGCCGCAGCCCGCCGCGCTGGGTCTCGATGAAGGACAGGAGCGCGCCGCGCTCGTCGCCGGGGGCTTCCGCGGGAACGTGGGTGACCATGCTGACCGACCGCCTCTTGTGTGCTCTGGATCCGGCTCCGTGCGCCGTCTCCGACAAGAAACAATCTAGGGACCAATGCGGTCAGTTGCTGTCCTAGATCCCGCGTGTACAGGGCTCAGAACGGAATCAGAACGGAAAACGCGTCCGGCCGTGCTGGACCGAGATCCACTTCTGGGTGGTGAAGGCCTCCACGGTCGCCTGGCCGTTCAGCCGACCGAGGCCCGAGGCCTTCTCGCCGCCGAACGCGGCCAGCGGTTCGTCCCCGATGGTGGAGTCGTTCACATGGATCATGCCCGTCTCGATCCGCTGGGCGAAGCGCACGCCGCGCTCGACGTCCCGGGTGTGGACCGCGCCGCTGAGTCCGTACGGGGTCGCGTTGGCCAGCCGTACGCCCTCCTCCTCGCCGTCGAAGACGACCAGCAGGGCCACCGGACCGAAGATCTCCTGGCCGAGCAGCGGGGAGTCCTCGGGCAGTTCCGCCAGGACCGTCGGTTCGACCAGGTTGCCGCGCGTAGACCCGCGTACGAGCGCCTGCGCGCCGGAGGCGACCGCCCGGTCCACCAGCGCGGTGAGCGCGTCGGCCTGGAAGGAGTTGATCAGCGGGCCGATGTGGGTGCCGGGGTCGTGCGGGTCACCGGTCTTCAGGGAGCGGACCTTCGCGGTGAACTTCGCGGTGAACTCCTCGGCGACGGAGCGGTCGACGAGGATCCGGTTCGCGGCCATGCAGACCTGGCCCTGGTAGACGAAGCGGCTGAAGACGGCCGCGTCCACCGCGTAGTCGAGGTCGGCGTCGTCGAGGACGACCAGCGCGCTGTTGCCGCTCAGCTCCAGGACGGTCCGCTTGAAGTGGCGGGCGGCGACGGCGCCGACGTGCCGGCCGACCCGGTCGGAGCCCGCGAAGGAGATCACCTTGGGCACCGGGTGGGTGAGGAGCGCGTCGCCTATCTCGGCTATGTCGGTGACCAGGACGTTCAGCAGTCCGGCCGGGAGGCCCGCGTCCTCGAAGATCTTCGCGATGACCCCGCCGCCGACGACCGGGGCGTTCTGGTTCGGCTTGATCACCACGGCGTTGCCGAGCGCCAGGGCGGGCGCGACGGACTTCATGGTGACCAGGAAGGGGAAGTTGAAGGGGCTGATGACGGCGATCACGCCGACGGGCAGCCGCTGGACCCTGTTCTCCTTGCCCTCCACCGGCGAGGGCAGGATGCGGCCCTCGGGGCGGACGGAGAGCTGGATGGCCTCGCGGATGAACTCCTTGGCCAGGTGGATCTCGTACTCGGCCTTGGGCCGGGTGCCGCCCAGCTCGTCGATCATCGCCTCGACGATCTCCGGCTCGCGCTCCTCGGTGATCCGCAGGGCGCGTTCCAGGACGGTGCGTCTGGAGTACGGGCTGGTCGCGGCCCATTCGGCCTGCGCGCGCTCGGCGGCCCGGTAGGCACGGTCGACCTGCTCGACGGTGGCCACGGTGATGGCCGCGAGCTTCTCGCCGTTGTAGGGGTTGACGTCGATGATGTCCCACGAGCCCGTACCGGCCAGCCATTCGCCGTCGATGTACTGGTGGGCCAGGTCGCTGAATATGGACATGCCATCCCTTACTGCGAGCGCGCACCCTTGCGCTGCACCGGAGACTGATCAGTCGTCATAGTACGTGCGATTCAAGACAGTTGGAGCAGGCCCCGGAGAAGATCCCGGGTCTGGCGCGGGTCCGGGCAGTCGCCCTGGAGCCGTTCCATGGCCCGGCTGTACTGCCCCACTTCCTCGTCCTTGTCCAGGTAGAGGGCGCTGGTGAGCTGTTCCAGATAGACGATGTCCTGGAGGTCGGACTCGGGGAAGCGCAGCAGGGTGAAGGCGCCGCTCTCGCCCGCGTGCCCGCCGAAGGAGAAGGGCATGACCTGGAGTTGGACGTTGGGGCGCTGGGAGATCTCGATGAGGTGCTCCAACTGGCCCCGCATGACGTCCCGGTCGCCGTACGGGCGGCGCAGCGCGGCCTCGTCCAGGACGGCATGGAAGACGGGGGCGTTCTCGGAGACCAGCACCTTCTGGCGCTCCAGGCGCAGCGCGACCCGCCGGTCGATCTCGGCGGCGGTGGCGGTGGGCATGCCGCGGCTGACGACGGCGTGGGCGTACGCCTCGGTCTGGAGCAGGCCGTGGACGAACTGGACCTCATAGATGCGGATGAGCGACGCGGCGCCCTCCAGCCCGATGTAGGTCTGGAACCACCCGGGCAGGACATCGCCGTAACTGTGCCACCAGCCCGCCGCGTTGGCCTCGCGGACGAGCCCGAGGAGCGACTCGCGCTCGGTGCCGTCCATGACTCCGTAGAGCGTGAGGAGGTCCTCGACGTCTCTGGCCTTGAAGCTCACCCTTCCCAACTCCAAGCGGCTGATCTTCGACTCGGACGCGCGGATCGAGTAGCCGGCCGCCTCACGGGTGATCCCACGGGATTCACGGAGCCGCCTGAGCTGCGAGCCCAGGAGAATACGGCGCACCACAGAACCGCTGGCTTCTGCGGTCACTAGTCCTGCCCTCCCCTTCGCCTTGGCGCGGGGCCCCCGTACCCCAGGGGCCGCAGTCTGCCACCAAAACGCATCTGGCCGTACTCGTTCTGTAACGGAATCCTGCGTCCCGCCAAAGAAGTCCGTAAGTATGCGCAGGAAGAAATGAGCAAGAACCATGACGGGACCGGACAGGTCCGGCGCGTGCACGTGCATCTGCCCTTGCATCTGACATCCGCATTCGGAAGCATGGTCCCCGCGCACCTGCGTGCTCTTCGCGCCGGCGCGAGACCCACCCCGCAGTTCTTTCTGGTCAGGGCCACCGCCCGGCCGCGAATCCCGGGAGTGCCTCGCATGGGGACGAATGGATCGACCGTGCTAGAGCCGTTACGGCAGGGGCTGCCCCCGGTCGACCCCACGGCTGTCTCCGGGTCCGCCTCCTGCGCTCTGCCCGCCCGCTACGAGGCGGTGCGGGGCGCCCGTTCGTTCACCCGCTCCACGCTCGCGCAATGGGGACTGGACGACCGTTTCGACGACGTGTCCCTGGTCGTCTCCGAACTCGTCACCAACGCGCTGAGACACGCCCTGCCCGAGGAATCCCACGGGACGCACGGGGCGCCGCAAGGGTCTCGCGACTCCCGGGAGTCCCGCGGGGAGCAGGACCCGCCGGTGCGGCTGCACTTGATGCGGTGGAGCACGCGGCTGGTGTGCGCGGTGCGCGACCCGAGCGAGGACCGGCCGGGGGGCTGTTTCTCACCGGAGCGGACCGAGGAGAACTTCGACCTCGAATCCGGGCGCGGGCTGTTCCTCGTGGACTCCTACAGCGACAGCTGGGGCTGGCACCCGCTCGCGGGACGACTCACCGGCAAGGTGGTCTGGGCCCTGTTCATGCTCCAGGACTGACCCGCCGTAGGCCCGCCACCGGCGCGCCTACGGCCCGTCGGAATATGACCGGTACACACGACACTGGCCGGGAACGATCACTGCGATCGTTCCCGGCCAGTGCACGTGCATGGCTTGATCAGCTGCCCTGTGCCTGTTGCCCGCGGCCCCGTGCCGTCAGGCGATGAGGTGGTCGAATTCCCCGTCCTTGACGCCCAGGAGCAGCGCCTCTATCTCGGCCGGCGTGTAGACCAGCGCCGGTCCGTCCGGGTGACGCGAGTTCCGTACCGCCACATTGCCTCCCGGCAGCTTGGCGAACTCCACGCACGATCCCTGCGAGTTGCTGTGCCTGCTCTTCTGCCACATCACCCCGTCGAGTGCCGCGGCCGCCATCCCGTTGTACGCGTGGTCCACAGGAAGCCCCCGATAGTGCAGATGTCAACTGCACCGGATCATAGCTGTGTTCAGAAACGGCTGCATGGGCAGATGCACGTGCACGGGGCGTGGTCCCTTGATCACAGCCGGGCGGCCGGTTTCTCCGCGAGGGCCGCCGAGACCTCCTCCAGCGACTCCAGCAGCAGCTCGGCCGTACTGCGCAGCGCCCCGGGGGCCGGGTGGTCCGGGCCCTCGGGCCCGTCCAGGACGGCCCGGACCGCCTCCCACCCGGGGACCCTCCGCTCCCGTACCGCCCGCGCGCCCTCCTCGGTCGCCGTCCGCAGCGCCCCGGCGAGCGCCGCCGCACCCGGCACCGGGGCCCGGTCGCGGTCCGGGAAGTGCGCCTCCAGGAGCATCGCGCCGCGTCCCAGCGCGGCCAGCGCCTCCGCCACGTCGTCGGCGGCCGACCGGGAGATGCCCCGGTGTCGCACCGGCTCCCCGGCGGCCCGCTCCGCCGCCTCCTGCCAGGCAACCCGGGCGTCCCGGGCGGCCAGCACCGCCTCGCGCACATCGGCCCGGCGGGCGCCCGCCGGATCGGCGTACTGCCCGAGCACCGCCGCCGCGTACCGCCCGGCGGCCGCGAGCCAGTCGGCGAGCCGGGTGCGCAGCCGCGGGGTCTCCCAGGCCGGGTAGAGCGCGTAGCCGGTCATCGCCAGCAGCCCGCCGACGAGGGTGAGGGCGACCCGGTCGGGGACGGTCTGGTCCCAGCGCACCCCGCCCATGCCGAGCAGGAAGACGACGTACGCCGAGACGAAGACCTGGGAGACGGCGTACCCCGTGCGCATCAGGACGTACATGAGGAAGGCGCTGACCACGGCGAGCAGACCGGAGAGGTACATGCCGGGGTGGGCGAGCTGGACGATGCCGGTGGCGACCGCGACCCCGACGAGGGTGCCGCCGAAGCGGGCGACGGCGCGCGCGTAGGTCTGGCTGAAGTCGGGCCGCATCACCATGACGGCGGCCATCGGGGCCCAGTAGGCGTGTCCGAAGGGCAGCGCGTGCCCGAGCAGATAGCCCGCCGAGGCGACCGCGGTGACCCGCAGCGCGTGCCGCAGGACCGGCGACCCGGGGCGCAGTTCCTCCCGTACCGCCTTGGCGACCAGCGGGACCAGCCCGGGCAGGGTGGGGCGCAGCATCGATTCCGCGGGATCCGCGGTCCGCCCGGTCCCCGGCTCCGCGGTCTCCAGTACGTCGTCCAGCAGGGCCGCGAGCCGGCGCGCGGCCCGCAGCGCCGCCCCGTCGAGCAGGTCGGGCGTGTCCGGTGACTTGAGGACGGCCAGGGCGGGCGCGGGCAGCCGTACGGGCTCCCCCTGCCGGATGGCGTGCGCCGCCGCGTCGAGTACGGACCCGGCGGCGCCGAGCAGTTCGCGCACCCGGGCCCGGGCGGGCCCCTCGGCCGGCGCCCCCACCGCGGGGTCGGCGAGCGAGGCCAGCACGGGCCGGAGCCGCTCGGCGAGCCCCCGCGCCCCGTGCAGCTCGGCGGGGCGGCTGCGGGCCTGGCGGCGGGTGACGGTGGCGGCGGCCCGGGCCGCCATCAGCGGCGCGGGGTCGAAGGGCGCGGCCGGATCGTGGCGCAGCCGCCGGGCGTAGTCGGCCTCGGCGGCGAGCGCGTCGGCCAGGGCGTCGCGCTGGGCGCCCCAGCGGCGGACCGGGAACAGCACGATCAGCAGTGCCTGCACCACCCCGCCCGCGGCGATCATCGCGGCGTGCCCGGCGGCCTGGGCCACGGAGGTCGGCAGGGTGACCGTCACCAGCATGATCGCCACGTTCCCGGAGGCGATCACCCCGGCGGTCGGCCCGGCCGCCCAGAGCATCCCGGAGGCGAAGGTCCACAGGGCGAGCAGCGCGAGGAAGGCCAGGGTGTCGGAGGAGCCGACGAGATAGCCGATGAAGGTGCTGACGGCGAGGGTCAGCCCGGAGGCGAGCGCGAGCACCGGGCGGGGGCGCCAGCTGCGCTGGAAGGAAGCGACGGCCGCCATGAAGGCGCCGAAGGCGGAACTGGCCGCCGAACCGGGCCCCAGGAAGGTCAGGCCGAAGGCGATGACCAGAGCGAGCCCGGCGCCCGCGCGCAGGGCGATCAGCGGTTCCAGCCGGGTCCGCTCGACCGTCAGCCCCGATCGGGCGGTGTCCTTCAGGGCCCGGAGCCAGCTCATGGGGCGAGCGTAGCTGCTTTCAGGGTTTCTTCAGATTTGTACGGACACGTCAGTTGGGGCTTCCATAAGGCGGCCCGACGCCGTTCAATGCCGGTGAACACCATAGGAAAGGTGGGTACGCGCATGCTCAGGAACGCCATGGAACCCTGGCACCTGGTCGTCCTTCTGGTCGTCTGCCTCCTCGTCTTCGGTTCGAAGAAGCTCCCCGACATGGCCCGCTCCCTGGGCAAGTCCGCCCGCATCCTCAAGAGCGAGGCCAAGGCCATGCGGGCGGAGGACCAGAGCACCCCGAGCACCCCGAGCACCCCGGGCGAGGTCGCCCCGCACTGACACCCCCTACCCCCGCAGCGCCTGCCGACGGTCCGCCCGCCCCGCCGTTCCCACGTGGGCGCGGTCGGCCGCCTCGGTGCCGTCGGTCCACCCCGCGAGGTCGGTGGCCCCGCGCAGCCGGGTCGTGGTCGTCTTCGGGAACATCTCCTCGGCCCGGGAGCTGACGGCCACGTCGCGGGCCACCAGGGCCGGCAGGTTGTCCGGCACCTCGGCGGCCGTGTGCTCGGCGGTCTCGGCCAGCCGCTGGCCGAGCCTGCTCGCGTAGGCCAGCAGGAACGACTGCCGGAAGGTCTTGGTCCGCTTGCGCCCGCCCGCCCGCTGCCCGGCCTCGGCGCGCGTCATCGCCGCCGTGCCCTGCACGAGCAGCGAGGTGTAGAGCAGCTCCACCGACTCCAGGTCACCCTCGAACCCGACCACCGTCGAGAACTCGAAGGCCGCGTTCCACACCGCCTGGCACCGGTTGGCCCGCGCGACCGCGTCCAGCAGCACCGCTTTGGCCTCCTCGTACGGCGGCTCCACCCCGATCCGGCAGGCCCCGGGCAGCTGCCCGGACCCCCCGCCCCGCACGGCCAGCAGCGCCTCGTCGACGGTGTGCCGGGCCATCAGCTCCTGCGCCTTCGCGCTGAGCGCCTCCGCCTCCTCGGGGAAGGTCGTGGCCTCGGCCTTCGCCAGCAGCGCCCGGATCCGCCCGAGCATCCGCGGCTCTATGTGCCCGGCCGCCTCCAGCTCCCCCGCCGGATCCCCCGGCAGCGGCCCGACCGGTTCGACGGACGGCAGCCGCACCAGCACCCGCAGCACCTCCAGCACGCCGGTGGCCAGCGAGAACCGGTCGCACTTCTCCCGCGCGGCCACCCGCTCCGCGTACGCCGCATCCTCGCCCCACCACGCCTGCCCGGCCCCCCACCGGGCGGGCAGCCGCTCGTAGCGCCGCGCCTCCCCGGCGATCAGGTCCCCGACGAGCCGCACGTGCCGCTCGTCCAGATCCCGACGCACCAGCCGCACCACATCGGCGGGCTGCCAGCCGCGCTCCCAGGCCTGGCGCACGAACCCCTCCCCGCGCGCCAGCAGCTCCTGCCCCACCTCGCCCCACGCGGCGGCGGCGAGCAGCGACGCACCCGTATCGAGCCCGGTGTCGTCCTGGGCATAAAGCGCCGCGTCAAAGGCACGGTCAACAACATGTTTCACACCAACAGCTTGGCACGCCCCCACCAAGTGCCCGGGACGGCGCCCCTTCGTTAAAACGACCATGCTCTTACTCACCGGCGCCTCGGGCGCCCTGGGCTCCCTCATCGCCCGCAAACTGTCCCACCACCCCCACACCCGCACAGGCACCCGCACCCCGACCCCCAACCAACGCAAGATCGACCTGGACGCCCCCCACACCCTCGACCTCTCCTCCGTAAAAACCCTCCTCCTCATCTCGGCGGGCTACGGGGAGGACGACACGGTCATCGCCCGCCACGAGGCGGCGATCGGCGCGGCCGAACGCGCGGGCGTCCGCCACATCGTCTACACGAGCCTGACGGCGGAAGGCGACCACCTCCCCTACGCCCTCGCCCACCGCTGGACCGAACGCCGCCTGCGCGACTCCCCGCTCGCCTGGACCGTCCTGCGCAACGGCCTGTACGCCGAACTCCTGGCCGCCCTCGCCGCCCCCGGCCCCGACGGCCGCATCACCGCCCCCCTGGGCACCGGCACCGTAGCCGCAGTGGCCCGGGAAGACCTGGCCGACATCGCGGTACGGGTGGCCCTCGACCCCACCCCCCACACGGGCCGTACGTACGAACTGGTCGGCGACCGCGCGATCGGCGGCGCCGACCTGGCCGCCGCGACGGGCACGACGTACACCCCGACCACCCTGGCCGCCGCCCGCACCGCCCTCTCGGGCCCCGGCTCGGTCCCCTTCCAGATCCCGATGCTGATCGGCACCTACTCCGCGATCGCCGCGGACTTCCTCTCCACCCCGGACCAGGGCCCCCTCCACACCCTCCTCCAGAACCCCCCGCGCGACGCCCTGAAGACATACGCAGCCGCTCTCTCCCTCTAACCCCCGGCAGAGGAGCCCACACACCACCCCCACCCCCACCCACCCACCCCCCAGCAGGTGTGTCCGGGGGCGCGGGAGGGCCGGGGCGGGCGGCTGTGCGTGGGATGCCGGGGGTGTCCCCGCAGGCCGAGCAAAACCAGCACAGCGCAACATCTCCGACCCCGCGAAGGTTTTGCGAGCCGAGGAGACACCCCCGGCGTCCCGCGTGCAGCCGCCCGCCCCACCCCGACCCTCCCGCGCCCCCGAACACCCCGCACCCCGACACCCCCGACACGCCCCGCCCCCGGAACCCGCTGTCAGACCCCGGTGGAACACTCGGACGATGAGCGACCACCCCACCCGGTGGGTGCTGGCCGAAACCCCGGACGCCCACTGGCAGGCCACCCCGGCCGACGGCCAAGGCCCCCGCATCACCACGCCCACCCCCGGAGAAGCGGTAAGGGCCGCCCCGCAAGGCACCCGCTGGATCTGGCGCAACACCCAGGCCGTCTACCCCCGCCTGCTCGCCGAGGCCACCGGCACCGGCACCGGCACCGGCACCGGCACCCACACAACCATCGAGCGCTGCTACGACATCGAGGACGCCGAACTCCTCCTCCTCGGCCACGAGGGCCGCCTCGGCGAACCCCGTTCCGCGGCCGCCGCCTGGGCCCGCCTGACGAACTCCCCCGTCCCGCCCGACCCCCCGCAGCGCGCCGCCGAACCCGGCACGCAGTCCTCGCTCTTCGACCCCCGTCCGGCCCCGCTCCCCCTCGACGCCCTGCTCGCCGTCTACGCCGACCAGATGCGCCGGCACAACGCCACCGCCCACCCCGACCGCATGCACCTGCTCACCACCGCCGAGTCCGCCGGTTTCCTCGTCGCCGCCGAGATGAACCGGGCGGGCCTGCCCTGGCGGGCCGATGTGCACCGGGCGCTGCTGACCGACCTGCTCGGCGAGCGGTACGGCGGCGGCGGGGCCCCGCGCCGCCTCGCCGAGCTGGCCGAGCAGATCTCCGCCGCCTTCGGCCACCCGGTCCGCCCCGACCTCCCGGCGGAGGTCATCAAGGCCTTCGCCCGCGCCGGGATCAGGCTGAAGTCGACCCGCCGCTGGGAGATCCAGGAGATCGACCACCCGGCCATCGCCCCGCTGCTGGAGTACAAGAAGCTGTACCGGATCTACACCGCGCACGGCTGGTCCTGGCTCCAGGACTGGGTGCACGACGGCCGGTTCCACCCCGAGTACATCCCCGGCGGCACCGTCACCGGCCGCTGGGTCACCAACGGCGGCGGCGCCCTGCAGATCCCCAAGGTGATCCGGCGGGCGGTCGTCGCCGACCCCGGCTGGCGGCTCGTCGTGGCGGACGCCGACCAGATGGAGCCCCGCGTGCTGGCCGCGATCTCCCGTGACCCGGGCCTGATGGAGGTGGCCGGGCGCCCCGAGGACCTCTATACCTCGATCTCCCGCCAGGGTTTCCAGGGTGACCGCGAGATGGCCAAGATCGCCGTCCTCGGCGCGGTGTACGGGCAGACCTCCGGCGACGGCCTGAAGAACCTCGCCGCCCTGCGCCGCCGTTTCCCGCGCGCCGTGGCGTACGTCGACGACGCCGCCCGCGCGGGCGAGGAGGGCCGCCTGGTCCGCACCTGGCTGGGCCGCACCTGCCCGCCCGCGGCGGGGGCCGGCGCCCAGGAGGAGGCGGGCCTGCCCCAGGAGGCCCCGGACGCGGGGGGCCCGTACGGCGGAGGCTCGTACGCCGGGCGCTCGTCCGGGGGCCCGTACGCCGGGGACGACACCGCACCGGGCGCCGACGGCTACACGCCCGGCTACGCCTCGTCCAACTCCCGCGCCCGCGGCCGGTTCACCCGCAACTTCGTGGTCCAGGGCAGCGCCGCCGACTGGGCCCTGCTGATGCTGGCGGCGCTGCGCCAGGCGATCGCCCCGCTCCGCGCCGAGCTGGTGTTCTTCCAGCACGACGAGGTGATCGTGCACTGCCCGGCCGAGGAGGCGGAAACCGTGGCGGAGGCGATCCGCGCGGCGGGCGACCGGGCCGGCCGGATCGCCTTCGGGGAGACCCCGGTCCGCTTCCCCTTCACCACAGCCGTGGTGGAGTGTTATGCCGATGCAAAGTAGCGACGCAAAAGAGCCATGCGAGGTTCAGAGATGTTTCAGAAATACGCTGAACCGATGACCGGGTGAGTGCCACCCTTGTCCCATGTCGGGTATTCGGGGGGCGGGCCCTTCGCCCGTGCGGCGCCTTGTGCTGGACCGGTACGCACTTCTGGAGCGTTTCCAAGGGGGCATGGCAGAAGTCTGGAAAGCGCACGACCAACGGCTCGACCGCATGGTCGTGGCCAAATTCCTGCGGGTCACGGACCGGGGCACCCACCCCGCCCTCCGCTTCCTGCGCGAGGCGAAGATCCTGGCCGCCATCGACGACCCCCGGATCGTGCGGGTGCACGATGTGGACGAGGCCCGGATCGACGGCTCCTGGCACCTCTATCTGATCACCCAGTACGTCGAGGGGCAGACCCTGCGCGCCCTGGTCCCCAAGGGCCACCGGCTGGCGGTGGCCCAGGCACTGCGCTGGGCCGCCGAACTCTGCGAGGCGCTGGTCCCGGTCCACGCCCGGGACCTGGTCCACCGCGACATCAAGCCGACGAACGTCATGATCCGCGCCACCGGAGCCGGAACGAGAGCCGGAACCGGCACCCCGTCAGGCACCGGCGCCGGGCCCGCGGCCCCCCAGGACAGCCTGGTCTTACTGGACTTCGGCATCGCCCGCTCGTACACGCTCTTCGGCGACCTCGGTTATGGGGCCGGAGTCACCGGCTACGCCCAACTCGTGGGCACCCCCGAGTACATGGCCCCCGAGTGCTTCCTCCAGGAGCCCATCGGTCCGGCCACCGACCTGTACGCCGTCGGCTGCGTCCTCTTCGAGATGCTCACAGGCCGCCAGCCCTACGTCGCGCCCGACGACTACGGCGCCCTCGTCTCGCTCCACTGCCGCGCCCCCGTCCCCTCCGTCCGCGCCCTGCGCCCGGAGGTGCCGCCCGCCGTGGACCACCTGGTCACCCGGCTGCTCACCAAGAACCCCGGCGAACGCCCCGCCGACGCCCGGGAGATCGCGGGGCTGCTGCGCGGGCTCAGCGTGGCCGTCGTACCGCGCCCCACCGTCGTCATCGGCCCGCCCACCCCGCCGCCGCCCGGACCGCCGCCGGGGCCCCCGGCCGATCCGGCCCGGGAGGTGGAGACCCGGTGCAACGCCGTACTGGAGTCGACCGACCGGGATACCGAGGCCGCGACGGCCGAGCGGGTGCGGCAGCTGAGCGACGTACTCGCCTTCGCGCACGCCACGCTCCCCGCCGACCACCGCGGAATCTGGCTCGTCGTCCTGCACCTCGCCCAGGCCCTGGCCCGGGCCGGGCGCCCCGCGGCCGCCGCCGAGCGGCTCGCACCGGTGGCCGCGCGGGCCCGCCAGGTGCTCGGGGCGGACGACCAGCTGGCCGTCGTGTGCGCCCTCAACCTCGCCCGCTACATCGGCGAGTCCGGCCATCCGCGCCCGGCCGCCCAGCACCTGCTCGAACTGCGCGCCGCCGTCTCCGGGGTCCTGGCCGCCACCGACCCGAAGCTGTCGGAGATCCGCTACGACCAGGCCCACTGGCTGGCCGCGGCCGGTGAGACCCAGCGCGCCGCCGCCGAGTTCGAGGCCCTGTACGCCGACCACTGGACGGCGTACGGCCCGGACCACCCGCAGACCGTCCGCCTGCGCGAACTGATCGCCCGCACCCGGGCCTGACGCGCCACCGATCCACCGCGCCACCGATCCATCGCACCTTCAGGGAGGGGATGAAGACCATGGCAGACATGTACGACCTCAACGCGATCCGGGACAGCTTCTTCGCCAGCCAGTCCAAGAGCACGGCGGGGCAGCAAGAGGTCTATGTGGACCGCGAGGGCAAGGTCCGGCTCGGGACCGGCGGCGAGAACGACGCCCCGCTCTCCAGAGTCCCGCAGAGCACCTTCGCCGCCGCCACCGGAGCCAACGCGGCCCGGCTGGAGCGCGAACGCCGGGTGGTCGAGACCAAACTGCCCGCCAACACCTACTACGAGGACACCCCGGGCGCCGAGGGCTGGGTCTACGAGATCACCACGATGTTCGAGCACCGGTATGTGATGTGCGCGCGCTTCGACGGGGTCGAGTACCAAGTCCGCCTGATCGAACCGGCACTGGAGACGCTGCCCACCCACGACCAGCACGGCTTCCACCTCTACCACAGCGGGAAGATCTGCCTTTCCGAGCGCTCCGGTTCGGGCCAGCCCACCCTCCAGGAGGCGTACGCGCGCTCGGCGACCTGGGCGCTCGGAGTCGATTTCGTCCGCATGGGACGCCCCTTCCCGTTCAACCGCAAGCAGTAGGGACCGATGCCGTGCTGCCCGTACATGTCTTCGACTACGTGATCCACCAGGTGGGGCGGGACATCGGGCGGACCCGGCCCGAGCAGGGCGGCGCCCTGCTCGGGCTGCGCGGGCGCGACGTGCTGACCGCCTTCGTCCACGACGCGCGCGCCCGGGTGACCCAGGTGGAGTACCGCAACACCGCATGGCTGCTGGACGAGATAGGGCGGATGGAGGGAGCCGGTCCGGTCCGCTTCAAGGGCATCGTCCACTCGCACCCGTCGGGCATGCCACGGCCCTCCCGGCAGGACCACCGCGAGTACGGCCGCACCCTGGACGCGGTGCCCGACCTCGGGCGCTACCTCGCGCCGATCGTCACCCACGACGTCACCACCCCCGGCGAGCGGCACGAGCTGTTCACCGACACCGCCCGGATCTCCTTCTTCGGCGCGATGTGGAGCGAGCGCGGCGTCCGGCTGGAACCGATGCGTCCGGTGGTCGTGCCGCTGGCCGGCGCGCTCCGCCACGCCGGGCTGTCCTGGTCCGACTCCTTCCCGGTCACCTGCCTGGTGGGCGGGGTGCCCGGGGTACGGGTCCCGCTGCCCCCGGGCCGCTCGGGCACCCCGCGCCACCTCTTCGTCACGGCCGACTTCCC
Source organism: Streptomyces sp. NBC_00536 (assembly GCF_036346295.1). NCBI lineage: Bacteria > Bacillati > Actinomycetota > Actinomycetes > Kitasatosporales > Streptomycetaceae > Streptomyces > Streptomyces sp. NBC_00536. Next base: position 3,829,776 of record NZ_CP107819.1, read on the forward strand.
GGTGGCCCCGCCGCTGCTGCTGGAGGAGGCCGGGGCGGACGGGCCGCACCCCGAGCTGATCGTGCGGGAGCTGGGCTGGGACCCGCGGATCCCGGACCAGGACCGGCTGCGGGAGTCGCTCGGAGCCCTGGGGGCCCTGGAAGCCCGTACGACCGCACCCGGGACGGGCGCCCCACGCGTCAACGGTGCCGGGCAGCCGGGACGGCGTACGTCCTCCCCCTCGTCCCCGTCCCCGTCCCCGTCCACGCCCGAGCCGGTACGCGGCACCGCGCCCGCGCCGCTCCCGGCCGCCCGGGAGCCGCTCGCCCCGGATTCCCGCCCGCCGGATTCCTTCGCCCAGCACGGCCCGTACGGCCCGTACGTTCCACAGGACCCGCAGGCCCCACTCGTCCCGCAGGCCCCACTCGTCCCGGATGTTTCGCTCGTCCCGGATGTTTCGGAGAAGCCCCCGCCGCCCTCCGCCCCGGGCCCCGGCCGGATGCGCCGGCTCGTCTACCGGACCGGGATCGGCCGGGCCCGGGCCGCGCGCGCCGGGCTCTTCGCCCGCACCCAGGGGCTGCTCTCCCCCGCGCTCGCAGACACCCACGTCCTGCTGGTCGGGGTCGGCTCCGTCGGCAGCTACCTCGCCGAGGTGCTCGTCCGCTCCGGGGTGGGCCGGCTCACCCTGGTCGACCCCGACCGGGTCGAACCGGCCAACCTGGGCCGGTCGTTGTTCGGCGTGCGCGACATCGGCCGCAACAAGGCCAAGGCCACCGCCCGGCGGCTGCGCAAGATCAACCCGAAGCTCAAGGTCACCGTCCTGGCCAAGGACGTCGCCTCCCTCGACGACCACCACTGGCACCAGCGGATCTCCGACGCCCGGCTCGTGGTCGCCGCCACCGACGACAACCACGCGCAGCAACGCCTCAACCACCTCTCCTACTTCCTGCGCCGCCCGGCCGTCTTCATCGGCCTGTACGACGGCGCGGCGGGCGGCGAGGTCGTCTTCACCACCCCCGGCTCGCCCTGCTGGTCGTGCGCGACCGGCGGGGTCCGCGAATCCCTGGGCGAGCTGGGCCACCAGCCGCGCACGGACTACGGCACCGGCCGCCTGTACGCCGTACCCGGGCTGCTCACCGACATCCAGCACCTGACCGCGGCGGCGGCGAAGATCGTGCTGGCCCTGCTGCACGAGGGCGGCGGCCCGGAGCGGGTCGGCGGATTCCTCACGGCCCCGCTCCGCAAGAACCTGTCCATGGCCCTGTTCGCCATGGAGCCCGACCACTGGTTCTTCCCGCGGGTGCTCGGCGAGGCCCCCGGCCAGCACGCCTTCCAGAGCATCTGGCTGCGCACCGGGCGCCGGCCCGACTGCCCGGTCTGCGGGGACCCTTCGCTGCGCAGCGACCCCCGCGAGTACGGCGGGCGGGCGGGCGACGACGCCGAGGTCACCCGGCGCCAGAAGCGCGCCTTCGAGCAACGCCACCACCGCTGAGCAGACCTGGACCGGGCAAGGAGGAAGGGAACACCCATGGGGGACGACACGACCGAGGCGATGCGCCGCGCCCGCGAGGCCCGCCTCAAGTACAACAACGCCGCACCGCCGACCCCGACACCGCCCCCGAAGCCGTCACCCACGCCCACACCCCCACCCACACCCCCACGCACACCCACGCCCCCACGCACACCCGCACCCCCGGTCCCCCCTCGGGTCTCGACCGTGCAGCCGCGTCCGGTGGCGGGCCTCGGCCAGTACGCCGCGTTCGGCCAGGGCGCGGCGCTGGTCCTGTTCCTGTGGCAGATGCTCGCCCTCAGCGGCTGGACGGCCCCGCTGCGCAAGTCGACGGAGCTGTCCCCGCACTGGAGTTACCCGCACCAGCTGGCGGTGAGCGAATTCCGCGCGACGTGGTTCCCCGACCTGCGCGACCTGGTGCTGTACCAGGGGCCGGGGCGGGAGTACCCGTGGCTGTTCCCGGCCATCGCGGTCGTCCTCTACCTGCTGGTCCGGGTGGGCCGCCTGCCGGAGGGTCTGCAGGCCCTGCTGGGCACGCTGATCGGCGCCTACGGCCTGGCGGCCCTCCTCGCGAGCGCCCCGCCCCTGCTCAACCAGTGGCCCCTGGCCCTGGCCCTCGCCACCCTCAGCGCCTGGGCCCTGAACACCCTTTACGTGAGGGAGTGACCGGGCCGGGAGACACGTACGTCAGCCCAGATCATGGAAGTACACGTGGAACGGATCGCGCACGAAGCCCTCGGCCTCGTACAGGCCCTGGGCGACGTGGTTGTCGTACGCCGTCTCCAGCTGGACCCCGGACACCCCGGCCTCCCGCGCCCGCCGCAGGGTCTCCCGCAGCAGCGCCCGCCCCGCCCCGCTCCGCCGCCCGGCCGGGGCGACGTAGAGATCGCTCAGCACCCACATCGGCCGCAGCGCCAGCGACGAGAACGTCCGGTAGACCTGAGCGAACCCCACGGTCCCGCCCCCGTCCCCGCCCTCCACCTCGGCGAGCAGCACGAGCGACTCCCCGTTGCGCATCCGCTCGGCAAGGAACTCCCGCGCCGCCCCGGCATCCGCGACGGTCACCTCGTAGAAGTCGAGGTACCCCCGGAACAACCCGGCAGCCACCTCCACATCCCCGCTCGTGGCCTCCCGCACCACAACCCGCTCGCCCATGCCCACTCCTTGCGTCGCGTGCCTGCCTGCCTGCCTGCGTCAGGGCATAAGAAAAACCCCAGGTCACGGCGAGTGAGTCCTGAGGTTCTTCTAGAGCCGCCTTCGGGATTCGAACCCGAGACCTACGCATTACGAGTGCGTTGCTCTGGCCAACTGAGCTAAGGCGGCACCGCTGGGAAGACAAGAATTTCCCTGGTGGGAGGCTCTCATCAGCAGCGGCGCCAAGTCTACAGGGTTAAACCGGGTGCCCCGAACCGGGTCGGCCGGGGGTGGTGGAGGGGGTGGCGGAGGGGGTCAGCACTTCTTGCCGTTCTGGGGCGGGGTGCCGTCCAGGAGGTACTGGTTGATCGCCGTGTCGATGCAGTCGCTGCCGCGGCCGTAGGCCGTGTGGCCGTCGCCGTCGTAGGTGAGCAGGACTCCGGAGTCGAGCTGGGAGGCGAGGGCCTGGGCCCACTTGTACGGGGTCGCCGGGTCCCGGACGGTGCCGACGACCACGATCGGGGCCGCGCCCTTCGCCTGCGCGCGATGCGCCGTGCCGGTCGCCTTGACCGGCCAGTACGCGCAGTTCAGCGAGGCCCAGGCGAGGCCCGCGCCGAAGACCGGGGAGGCCTTCTCGAAGGAGGGCAGGGCCTTCTCCACGTCCTGCGGGCCGGCGAAGGCGGGGGGCTGGTCCAGGCAGTTCACGGCGGCGTTGGCGTACATCAGATTGGCGTACTTGCCGTTCGCGTCGCGCTCGTAGTAGCTGTCCGCGAGCGCGAGCAGCCCCGCGCCCTCGCCGTTCAGGGCGCTCTGCAGCGCCTCGCGCAGCTGCGGCCAGGCCGCCTGGTCGTAGAGCGCCGCGATCACACCGGTCGTCGCGAGGGACTCGCCCAGCGGGCGCGCCGCGTCGCCGCTGGCCACCGGCTGGGCGTCGACCTTGCGGAAGAACTCCTTCAGCTGCGCCGCCACCTCGTCCGGGCTCCCGTGGCCGAGCGGGCAGTCGGGCTGCTTCGCGCAGTCCTGGGCGAAGGAGCGGAACGCCGTCTCGAAGCCCTCCGTCTGATCCCGGTTCAGCTCCAGCGCCGGGCGCGCCGGGTCCATGGCGCCGTCCAGGACGAGGCGCCCGACCCGGCTGGGGAAGAGGTCCGCGTACGTCGCCCCGAGGAAGGTGCCGTACGAGGCCCCGACGTACGTCAGCTTCTCGTCGCCGAGGACCGCGCGCAGCACGTCCATGTCCTTGGCCGCCTCCACCGTCGAGACGTGCGGCAGCATCCGGCTGGACTTCTCGGCGCAGCCCGCGGCGAACTCCTTGAAGGCCGTCGCCAGCTTCGCCTGCTCCGCCGCGTCGTCCGGGGTCTGGTCCACCTGGGTGAAGGCGTCCATCCGCGGGCCGGTCAGACAGTCCACCGGGGCACTGCGGGCCACGCCGCGCGGGTCGAAGGACACCATGTCGTACTGGGCGCGCACGGGCGCCGGGTAGCCGATGCCCGCGTACGCCTGGAGGTACCCGATGCCGGAGCCGCCCGGGCCGCCCGGGTTGACCAGCAGCGAACCGAGCCGCTTCCCGGGGCCGGTCGCCACCTTGCGGGAGACCGCGATCTCGATGTCCTGGCCGTTTCCGGGGTGCGCGTAGTCCAGCGGGGCCTTCATCGTGGAGCACTGGAACCCCGGCGCACCGCAGTCGCGCCACTTCAGCTTCTGCGCGTAGTACGGGGCCAGGGCGGCCGGGGTCGCCGTGGGCTCGGGGGCCTCGGCGCTCGCTCCCGGGCTCGCCCCGGTGGCCGTGCCCGGGCCCTTCGGCGAGGCGGCCCCCGAGGAGGACGCGGCCGCGCGGGGGCCAGAACTTCCCGAGGTGCACCCGGAGAGCAGCAGCCCGGCGGCGGCGATCACGGTTCCGGTGGTGCGCAGCAGGCGACTCGTGTCCATCTCCGGAGCGTACGGCCTGCCCGGTGCCCGGGAGACGGAGGCCGCGCCCGGTCCGGAGGGTGACGCGGCACGCGCGGGACCCGCCGCACCGGCGAGGCGGGGCCCTCGCGGTTCCAGCCGCGTCGCGCCCGTACGGGTGAGCCGGTCAACCGGCGGCCCCGGCGTCCCCCGTCACCACCCGTGTCCGGGCGCTACCCCTACCCGGGCGCCACCCGTGCTCCGGCGAGCGCTCAGCCCGCGCGCAGCGCCATCGTCATCGCCTCGACCGCGAGGAGCGGGGACACATTGCGGTCCAGTGCCTCCCGGCACGCGATGATCCCCTCGATGCGGCGCAGGGTCCGCTCCGGGCCCGACGCTCGGGCGACCCGGTCGAGGTCCGGACGTATCTCCTCATTGGCGATGGCCAGTCCGGAGCCGAGCTGGAGCGCCAGCACGTCCCGGTAGAAGCCGATCAGGTCGGTGAGGGCCAGATCGAGGGTGTCGCGCTGGGTCCTGGTGCGGCGGCGCTTCTGCCGGTCCTCCAGGTCCTTCATCACGCCCGCCGTGCCGCGCGGCATCCGGCCGCCGGTGCCCGCGGCGGCGCCCATCGCGGCACGCAGCTCCTCGGTCTCCTTGACGTCCACTTCCTCGGCCACCTGCTTGGCGTCCTCGGCGGCGGCGTCCACCAGCTCCTGGGCGGCCTTGAGGCAGGCCCCCACGTCGTCCACCCGGAGCGGCAGCTTGAGCACGGCGGCCCGGCGGCTACGGGCCCGCTCGTCCGTGGCGAGCCGCCGGGCCCGGCCGATGTGCCCCTGCGTCGCGCGGGCGGCCGCGGCGGCCACCTCGGGCTCGATGCCGTCCCGCCGGACCAGCACGTCGGCGACGGCGGCGACGGACGGGGTGCGCAGCGTCAGATGGCGGCAGCGGGACCGGATGGTGGGGAGCACGTCCTCCAGCGAGGGCGCGCACAGCAGCCACACCGTGCGCGGAGCGGGCTCCTCGACGGCCTTCAGCAGGACGTTCCCCGCGCCCTCGGTGAGCCGGTCGGCGTCCTCCAGGACGATGACCTGCCAGCGGCCCACGGCCGGGGACAGCTGGGCCCGGCGGACCAGGTCCCGGGTGTCCTTCACGCCGATGGAGAGGAGGTCGGTACGGACGATCTCGACATCGGAATGGGTGCCGACCACGGTGGTGTGGCAGCCGTCGCAGAAGCCACAGCCCGGTTCACCGCCGAGTGCCCGGTCCGGGCTGGTGCACTGCAGGGCCGCGGCGAAGGCCCGGGCGGCGGTGGACCGGCCGGATCCGGGCGGCCCCGTGAACAGCCAGGCGTGGGTCATCTTGGACGCGGTCGCCGACTCGACGCCCGCGGCGTCGGCCGTGACCAGGGCGTCGGCATCGCGGGCGGCGGCGGCCAGCTGCGTCTGCACGCGCTCCTGGCCCACCAGGTCGTCCCATACGGGCATGCCGCCCACCGCCTTTCTCTCTTTGTGCGTTCAGTCGGTCACTCACCGCTGCCACGCTCACCATTGTGGCGGGGGCCACTGACAATCCCGGCCGACGGGCCTCGCGGCCCGCCCGGCGGGTGCGGTCAGCGGCGGCGCGGGCGGCCCTCGTCGTCGTCCTCGTCGCGCCCGCGCGGGCCGAGCAGCTCGTCCGCGAGGGTCGGCAGATCGTCCATCGGAGTCTCCTCCGCCCACTCCGGGCGCCGGCGGGGATGGCCGGAGGCGTCGACGACCGGCAGCTCCCGGGTGACGTCATTGCCGTTGCCGCCGCTGTCGCCGCCGTGGCCACGGCCCTGGTCGGCCGCCGAATCCCGGAAGATCCGCTGCGGTACCCGGGCCGTCGGGTCGGAGCTGTGGATCGGCGGCAGCACGGCCGTCTCCTCGTTCGGGGAGACCGGGCGCGCGGAGGCCGGCGGCGGGGTGAACTTCGGGACCGGCACCGTCTCGGTGATGTCGTCCGGCTTCACCACCGGGGTGACCACCGTGATCGCGTCCGCCGGATGCGCGTCCGCGACCGGATCCGCGGCCCGTTCCGCGACCGGCTCCGGCCCCTTGACCATGTCCACGCGCCGCGCGGGCGCCTCGGCGGCGGCCTTCGCGGACGTCGCGGCCGTCGCGGCGGCGGCAGCGGCGCTCTCGGCGGCAGCCTTCGCCGCGGCATCGGCGGCGGCCTTCGCGGCCTCGGCGGCCACAGCCGCCGCGGCGGCCTCGGCCAGCCGCCGCGCCTCCTCCGCCCTCAGCAGGGACTCCTCGGCCCGCCGCTGCTTCTCCAGCCGCCGTTCCTCGGCCTCGGCGCGCAGCCGGGCCTCCTCCTCCGCCTGCTTGCGCAGCCGCGCCTGCTCCACCTCGCGGGCCTTCTCCTCGGCCTCCGCACGCAGCCGCTCGGCCTCGGCCCGGGCCCGGGCCTCCTCCTCGGCGCGCAGCCGCTCCTCCTGCGCCTTGCGGGCGGCCTCCGCCTCGGCCTCGATCCGCGCGGCCTCTTCCTCGCGTGCCTTGCGGGCCTCTTCCTCGGCCCGCAGCCGTGCTTCCTCAGCGCGCAGCCGTGCTTCCTCGGCCTTGCGCGCGGCCTCCGCCTCGGCGGCCCGCCGCGCTTCCTCCTCCGCCAGGCGGCGCGCCTCGATCTGCGCGGCCACCTCGGCCTCGGACAGCGGAAGCATCCGGTCCATGCGGTGCCGGACGACCGTGGCCACCGACTCCGGGTCCTGGCCCGCGTCCACCACCAGGTAACGCCCGGGATCGGACGCCGCCAGGGTCAGGAATCCGGCCCGCACCCGCTGGTGGAACTCCTGGGGCTCCGATTCCAGCCGGTCCGGCGCCTCCGTGAACCGCTCCCGCGCCGTCTCCGGGGAGACGTCCAGCAGGATCGTCAGGTTCGGGACCAGCCCGTCGGTGGCCCAGCGCGAGATCCGGGCGATCTCGGTCGGGGACAGGTCGCGGCCCGCGCCCTGGTAGGCGACGGACGAGTCGATGTAGCGGTCGGAGATGACGACCGCGCCGCGCTCCAGGGCGGGCCGGACCACGGTGTCCACGTGCTCCGCCCGGTCGGCGGCGTACAGCAGTGCCTCGGCGCGGTTCGAGAGACCGGCGGAGGAGACGTCCAGCAGGATCGAGCGCAGCCGCTTGCCCACCGGGGTCGCCCCCGGCTCGCGCGTGACGACGACCTCGTGGCCCTTGCCCCGTATCCACTCGGCGAGCTTCTCCACCTGGGTGGACTTCCCGGCGCCGTCGCCGCCCTCCAGGGCGATGAAGAAGCCGGTGCCGGAGGCGGCCTGGACCGGCTCGCCGCCGCGCAGCGCCTCGCGCAGGTCCCGGCGCAGCGGGACGCCCCGGCGGTCGTCCGCCTTGATCAGCACGATCACGGCCACGGGCAGCAGCAGCGCGCCGACCAGCATGAGCACGAAGGCCGCGCCGCCGTGGTCGAAGACGACCCGGCCGGCCGCCAGCCGGTGCGGGCCGATCAGCGCGGCCAGCGCCGGGGCGCCGACGGCGCCGAGGCCGACCGCGACCCGGACCGTGGCGTGCAGGTGCTCGGTGACCCGGGCCCGGCGGAACTCCTCGGTCTCCTGGTCCAGCAGGGTGTGCCCGGTGTTGGCCGCCACCCCCGCGCCGGTCCCGGCGAGCAGGGTCAGGAACAGGACGGTCGCGGTGTCCGCGACCAGTCCGGTCAGCAGCAGGGCGAGCCCGGTGACGGCGAGCGCGAGGGCCAGCAGACGGCGCCGCGAGAGCGCGGGCAGCATCTTCCCGGCCTGGGTGAGGCGGATCCCGGCGGCGGTGCCGCCGGCCAGCGCGAGCACCAGCAGCGCGAAGGTGGCGGGCCCGCCGGCCAGGTCGTACGCGTGCAGCGCGGACACGCCGACGGCGCAGGCCACGGCTCCGGCGACCGCCGCGCAGGCGAGCACGAGCAGCCGGATGGCGCCCGTACGCCCCTTCTCCGGGCGCTCCCCCGCCTTCGGGGCGCGCAGCCCCTCCAGCGGCGAGCGCGGGCGCGGGGTCTTCGTTCCGGGGAGCACCAGCGGGAGCAGCAGGGAGACGGAGGCGGCGAAGAGTCCGGCGGCGACGTACGAACCCAGCGCGGCCTGGTTGGCCGCAAACCAGTCCACCCCGAGGCCGATCGCCCGGCCGACCAGGGTGGCCGCGAGCAGCGCGGCGGCGGCGATCGGCAGCGTGGCGAACGCCGTGCGCAGGGTCAGCCTGCGCAGGGTGTCGAGGTGGTCGGGCAGCGGCCGTACGGTCGCGCCCTCGGGCGGCGGCCCGGGCAGCAGGGCCGGAGCCGCGCTCTCCTTGGCCAGGGTCCACAGGCGCTCGGCGGCGCCGGAGACGAAGACGGTGGCGAGCAGCACGGTCAGCGCGTGCTCCGGGAGCCAGTCGAGCCACAGCGGGGCCACGACGAACAGCGCGATGCGCACCCCGTCGGCGCCGACCATGGTCCAGCGGCGGTCGAGCTTGCCGCCCGGCGCCGTGAGCTTGGTCAGCGGGCCGAGCAGCACCGCGCCGCACAGCACCGTGGCCAGGACGCGGACGCCGAGGACGGCCGCGACGGCGAGCGCGGGGCCGCGCGGGCCGCCACCGAACGAGCCCTCCGAGACGGCGGCCTGGAGCGCCAGCAGGACCAGCACCAGCAGCGCGAGCATGTCGCCGATGCCGCTCACCAGCTGGGCGCTCCACAGGCGGCGCAGCCTGGGGGTGCGCAGCAGGGCGCGCACCGCGCGCTCGCGGGAGTCCGCGGCGAGGGCTTCGTCGTAGGTGGGGGCGGAAGGGGTCTCGGGGGCCGTGACGACCGTCGGCTGCTCGGCTCGCGTCATCCGCCCAGCCTATCCGCTGCGCTTGGCGGGTGCGGAGGGCTGTGGACAAGGCCCCCGTGCACCCGCCCCCGGCGGCCCCGGCGCCCGCTGCGGGCGGCTGCGGCCCGCTGCGGGTCGGGCCGCGCCCGGGCCCGGCGGCTGCGGGCGGGGGTCGGGCTGCGGGGCCCGCGGCGGGTGCGGCCCGTAGACCCGCGGCTGCGGGCGGGGTGGGGCCGGGCAGGAGGGTCTCCTCGGCTCGCGAGCCCTGAGCGGGTCGGAGTGACTCGGGGTGGTGGGCTCGCTCGGCCTGCGGGGACCCACCTGCCCGTCCCCACCCCTCGGCCCGTCGGAGCCGTTCGGGACGGTTCACTCGCCCGACCTGCCGGGACGGAGGGGCTGCGGGGACGGACGAGGGCCCCGCGCTGGTGCGCGGGGCCCTCGGTACGGCTGCCGACAGCGGCTATTCGTCCGTCGCCGGGGTCGCGGCGGCGGTCTTCTTCGTCGCCGTCTTCTTCGCCGTCGCGGTCGTCTTCTTCGCCGTCGTCGTCTTCTTCGCGGCCGTCTTCTTGGCCGTCGTCGTCTTCTTGGCCGCGGTCGCCTTCTTGGCCGGGGCCTTCTTGGCGGTCTTCTTCGCCGGCGCCTTCGCCCGCTTCTCCGCGAGCAGCTCGTAGCCCCGCTCCGGCGTGATCGTCTCGACGTCGTCGTCCCGCCGCAGCGTCGCGTTCGTCTCGCCGTCCGTCACGTACGGCCCGAAGCGGCCGTCCTTGACCACCACCGGCTTCTCGCTGACCGGGTCGGTGCCCAGCTCCTTCAGCGGCGGCTTGGCCGCGGCCCGGCCGCGCTGCTTGGGCTGGGCGTAGATCGCCAGCGCCGCTTCCAGCGTGATCGAGAAGAGCTGGTCCTCGGTCTCCAGGGAGCGCGAGTCCGTCCCCTTCTTGAGGTACGGGCCGTAGCGGCCGTTCTGCGCGGTGATCTCGACGCCTTCGGCGTCCACGCCGACGACGCGCGGCAGCGACATCAGCTTGAGCGCTTCCTCCAGCGTCACCGTGTCGAGGCTCATCGACTGGAAGAGCGAGGCCGTCCGCGGCTTGACCGCGTTCTTGCCGGTCTTCGGGGTGCCCTCGGGGAGGATCTCCGTCACGTACGGCCCGTAGCGACCGTCCTTCGCGACGATTTCGTTCCCGCTGACCGGGTCCTTGCCCAGCTCGAACTCACCGCTCGGCTTCGCGAAGAGTTCCTCCGCGTACTCCGTGGTCAGCTCGTCCGGAGCCATGTCCTCCGGTACGTCGGCCCGCTGGTGGCCCTCGGAGTCCTTCTCGCCGCGCTCGACGTACGGCCCGTAGCGGCCCACGCGCAGCACGATGCCCTCGCCGACCGGGAAGGAGGAGATCTCCCGGGCGTCGATCGCGCCCAGGTCCGTGACCAGCTCCTTGAGCCCGCCCAGGTGGTCGCCGCTGGCCGGGACCACCTCGGAGGCGTCCTCGGAGCCGAAGTAGAACCGCTTGAGCCACGGCACGGACTGGGCCTCGCCCCGCGCGATGCGGTCGAGGTCGTCCTCCATCTTGGCGGTGAAGTCGTAGTCGACGAGCCGGCCGAAGTGCGTCTCCAGCAGGTTCACCACGGCGAACGACAGGAAGGACGGCACGAGCGCCGTGCCCTTCTTGAAGACGTAGCCGCGGTCGAGGATCGTGCCGATGATCGACGCGTAGGTCGACGGACGGCCGATCTCGCGCTCTTCCAGCTCCTTGACCAGCGAGGCCTCGGTGTAGCGGGCCGGGGGCTTGGTCGAGTGGCCGTCGGCGGTGATGTCCTCGCCGGTCAGCGCGTCGCCCTCGGCGACCTGGGGCAGCCGCTTCTCGCGGTCGTCCAGCTCGGCGTTCGGGTCGTCGGCGCCTTCGACGTACGCCTTCATGAAGCCGTGGAAGGTGATCGTCTTGCCGGAGGCGGAGAACTCGGCGTCGCGGCCGTCGCTCGCCCGGCCGCCGATCTTGACGGTGACCGAGTTGCCGACCGCGTCCTTCATCTGGGAGGCGACGGTCCGCTTCCAGATCAGCTCGTACAGACGGAACTGGTCGCCGGTCAGACCCGTCTCGGCGGGCGTGCGGAAACGATCACCCGAGGGGCGGATCGCCTCGTGCGCCTCCTGCGCGTTCTTGACCTTGCCCGCGTAGACACGGGGCTTCTCCGGCAGGTACTCGGCCCCGTAGAGCTGGGTGACCTGCGCCCGGGCCGCCGTGACGGCGGTCTCGGACAGCGTCGTGGAGTCCGTACGCATATAGGTGATGAAGCCGTTCTCGTACAGCTTCTGCGCCACCTGCATGGTCGCCTTCGCACCGAAGCCGAGCTTGCGCGAGGCCTCCTGCTGGAGCGTGGTCGTACGGAACGGCGCGTACGGGGAACGGCGGTACGGCTTGGACTCGACCGAGCGGACCGCGAAGGACGTCTCGGCGAGGGCGGCGGCCAGCGAGCGGGCGTTCGCCTCGTCGAGGTGCAGCACCTCGCTCTTGAGCTTGCCGGTGGAGCCGAAGTCGCGGCCCTGGGCCACGCGCTTGCCGTCGACCGAGCCCAGGCGGGCGACCAGCGAGGACGGGTCGGAGGCGTCGCCGGCGCGGCCGGTGGAGAAGGTTCCGGTCAGGTCCCAGTACTCGGCGGAGCGGAAGGCGATGCGCTCGCGCTCCCGCTCGACGACCATGCGGGTGGCCACCGACTGGACGCGCCCGGCCGACAGCCGCGGCATGACCTTCTTCCACAGGACCGGGGAGACCTCGTAGCCGTAGAGGCGGTCGAGGATCCGTCGGGTCTCCTGGGCGTCGACCATGCGCTGGTTCAGCTCGCGCGGGTTGGCGACGGCGTCGCGGATCGCGTCCTTGGTGATCTCGTGGAAGACCATCCGGTGGACGGGGACCTTGGGCTTGAGGACTTCCTGCAGGTGCCACGCGATGGCTTCGCCCTCGCGGTCCTCATCGGTGGCGAGGAAGAGTTCGTCGGACTCGGCCAGCAGCTCCTTGAGCTTCCTGACCTGCGCCTTCTTGTCCGCATTGACGACATAGATCGGCTGGAAGTCGTGCTCGACGTCCACGCCGAGACGGCGGACCTCACCCGTGTACTTCTCGGGAACCTCGGCGGCGCCGTTCGGGAGGTCGCGGATGTGCCCGACACTCGCCTCGACGACATACCCCGGGCCCAGGTAGCCCTTGATCGTCTTCGCCTTGGCAGGAGACTCGACGATGACGAGTCGGCGGCCGCCCTTTGCGGTCTCGCTAGTCGGGGACAACTTGGCTCTTCTCTCCGGTCGGCACTCGGTCGCGGTACGGCGACGCTGCGGAGTGTGACGGTACAACCCGCCCCCGTGTCAAACGGCACAAGCCCGCAACGGCCACTCGAACGGTAACCCGACAAGTGCCACTTCTGCCGCCCGGATGCCGCGGCGGACCCTTCCCGATCACCGTGCGGGGTGTCCCGGGGGCCGTCTGGCCCCTCCCCCGGAGCCCCGTCCGGAGCCTCCGCCGGAGCCCTCGCCGGACCGGCCTGCGACCGGTCGCTCCAGCGCTCCCGCGGGCCCTGCGGTACGTCGGCACGGGGGCCGGGTCAGAGCCGGCCGAGGCACCACACGCCGAGGGCGAGCGAGACCCCGCCGGCCAGCACGGCGACCGGTACGGCCACGGCGTGGCGCACGCCCTCGGCGACCGGCGCGCGGCGCCGTGCGCGCGCCCCCGTCCAGGCCAGCAGCGCCGTTCCGAACAGCAGGAACACCGTTGCCGCGAAGACCGCCGGACCGCTTTCCATGCCGTTCCCCCCGCCCCGCGAACCGCTCCCGTGAACCGCCTCGTGAGCCGCCCGGTGAGCGGCCCGAGCGGCCCGTGGACCGCTCGGGGGGAGCTTCCGGAATCCCCCCGGATTCCCCCCGGGCTCCCCCCGGTCCGGACCTTTCCAGGCCCAGGCGTACGGCACGCCAACCCCGGGTTAATTCACGGTTGCACGGGCTCCGCGGGCTCCAGGAATCCCTGCTCCACCAGCAGCCGGATCGCCTCCGGCGTGCGGTCCCGCAGCACCACCGGATCCTCCTCGACCAGGTGGGCGATCGCGTCGAGGATCCGCCCGGCGCTCAGTGAGCCGTCGCACACTCCGGCGAAGCCCGCGCCGACCGTGTCCACCTTGGTGGCGCGCCGCATCCCGCGGTTCTGCCGGAGCACGACATGTTCGGGATCCTCCGCCCCGGGCGCGCCGACCTGCTCCTGCACGACCTCCTCGACGAGCCGGAAGTATCCCTCCAGCAGCGCCGCGTCATCGTGGTCGCGCAGGTAGTCCTGGCGGGCGAAATGGGCCCGGACGGTGTCGCCGAGCGGCTGCTCCACCGAGTGCGGCCACTCCTCGACCACGATCGACGCAGCCTCCGCGTCCGTGCGGCGCAGGGTGATCCATCCGAAGCCGACCGAGCGGGTCTTGCGGGCCTCGAACTCGTCCAGCCAGGCCTCGTAACGCCGGGCGTACGCCTCGGGGTCCTCGCGGTGGTCGCCCGCGTCCCGCAGCCACAGCTCTGCGTATTGCGTCACATCCTGCACATCACGCTGCACGATCCACGCGTCACAGCCGTCCGGCACCCAGGAACGCAGCCGGTCGTGCCAGTCCTCGCCGTCGACGTGCTGCCAGTTGGCCAGGAACTGTGCATATCCGCCCGGATTCAGCCGTTCGCCCGCCTGTCGCACCAGCGCGCGGCACAGGTCGTCGCCGCCCATCCCGCCGTCCCGGTAGGTCAGCCGGGCCCCGGGGGAGATCACGAAGGGCGGGTTGGAGACGATCAGGTCGTAGGTCGCGTCGCCGACCGGCTCGAAGAGCGAGCCGGTGAGCAGTTCGGCCTCCGGGGCCCCCGACAGCGCAAGTGTCAGACGGGTGAAGTCCAGGGCGCGCGGGTTGACGTCGGTGGCGGTGACCCGGGTCGCGTGCTGCGCCGCGTGCAGCGCCTGGATGCCGGATCCGGTGCCGACGTCCAGGGCCGAACCGACCGGCGTGCGCACGGTGATCCCGGCCAGGGTCGTGGAGGCCCCGCCGACGCCCAGGACCACGCCCTCCTCCCGGCTGCCGATCCCGCCGGCCCCGCCGACCGCGCAGCCCAGGTCCGAGACGATGAACCAGTCCTCGCCGTCCGGGCCGCCGTACGGCCGTACGTCCACCACGGCGTGTACGTCGTCCCCCGCGCGGCGCAGCCAGCCGTCGGCCAGCGCCTCCTCGACGGGCAGCGCGGCCGCGGCCCGGTCGTACGGCACGGGCCGCTGGAGCAGGAACAGCCGCACCAGGCTCGGCAGCGGGCCGTCGTCCCGGGTGGCGCGCAGGGCCGGGACCGTCTCGCTGCGGGCCAGCGCGGCGTAGGCGGGGGCGCCGAGCAGGTCGAGCAGGCCGTCGGCGGTGAAGCCCGCGGCGAGCAGGGCCGAACGCAGTGCGGCGGCGCGGACGGGCGAGGGCAGGCGGGGAAGGCTGGTGGTACTCACCCGTCCATTGTGTCCGCTGTCACCGACAATCCGTGCGACGCACGGGACACGGGCGGCGGCACGGGCGGGGACACGGGCGGAGACACGGCTGGCGACACGGGCGACGGCCGGGCCCGTTTCCGGTCCCGGCCGCCCTGATCGCCGTACGCTCCGTCGCTCCGTCAGCTCTTCGAGGGCTCCGGAGCCGCCGAGACCTGGCAGCCCTTCTGACCGTTCATCGCCTTGTCGAGGCCGCCCGACTTCAGCTTCTCCAGGGCCGCCTTGCCGCCCTGAGTGGTCTGGTCGAGGCCGCTGGCGATGGTCTTGAGGCCCTCGGCGAACTTGCCCTGGTCCTTGGGGTCGAGGGCGTCCATCTTCGTCTTGAGGTCCGCGTAGCCCTTGGATGTGTCCTCGAAGCCCTTGACGGCGGCCTTCTGGGTCGCATCACCGTCCTTGACCGGAGGAACTCCCGCGCCCGTCAAGGCCGTCCCCATGGCCTTGTACGAGCCGGACATGGTCTGGAACGCGCCCGCGTCGGTCTTCTGCACGTCCTCGGGCTTGCTGCTCTCGGTCGCCACGCGCTTGATGTCGGCGTTGGCTCCCTCGATCTTCTTCAGCTCGGGCTGCCACTTGTCGCAGACCTTCTTGGCCCAGTCGTCGGTCTTCTTGTTGCCGTCGTCACCGCAACCGGACAGCACGAGCATCAGTACCGCGCCGCCGGACAAGGCGGCCGCAAACTTCTTGTTCACCGGATCGGTCCCTTCCAAGGCTCTCGGCCCGGAAGATACACGTCTGCATCCGGATAAGCGGAAAGACGGACAGACGGCGCGTCAGTCCGCGCCGCCCGTCCGCCATTCGGTCCCGCGTGACGACCCCCGGGAGGGCCGCTCGGCCTACGGTCAGGAGACCACCGCGGGGTCGGCCGGCTGGGCGACCCGCTCGGCGGCGTCGCTGCCGGTGTCGTCGCCGACCGTGATGCCGCGCCGCTTGGACACGTACACCGCCGCGACGATCACGATGATCGCCACGACGGCGACCACCGCACGGACGGTCGCGCTGGCGTCGACGCCGTAGCTGAACTGCACGACGGCCGGGGCGATCAGCAGCGCCACCAGGTTCATCACCTTGAGCAGCGGGTTGATCGCGGGACCGGCGGTGTCCTTGAACGGGTCGCCGACGGTGTCGCCGATGACGGTCGCGGCGTGGGCGTCGCTGCCCTTGCCGCCGTAGTGGCCGTCCTCGACGAGCTTCTTCGCGTTGTCCCACGCGCCACCGGAGTTGGCGAGGAAGACGGCCATCAGCGTGCCGGTGCCGATGGCGCCGGCCAGGTACGAACCGAGCGCGCCGACGCCGAGGCTGAAGCCGACCGCGATGGGAGCCATCACGGCGAGCAGGCCGGGCGTGGCGAGTTCGCGCAGCGCGTCCTTGGTGCAGATGTCCACGACGCGCCCGTACTCGGGCTTCTCGGTGTAGTCCATGATCCCGGGGTGCTCGCGGAACTGGCGGCGCACCTCGTAGACCACGGCCCCGGCGGAGCGGGACACCGCGTTGATGGCCAGGCCCGAGAACAGGAACACGACGGCCGCGCCCAGGATCAGCCCGACCAGGTTGTTGGGCTGCGAGATGTCCAGGCTCAGGCCCATGTCGCCGGCCTTGGCGCCGACGTCCTTGACGGCCGTGGCGATCGCGTCGCGGTACGAACCGAAGAGCGCGGCGGCGGCCAGTACGGCGGTGGCGATGGCGATGCCCTTGGTGATCGCCTTGGTGGTGTTGCCCACCGCGTCCAGGTCGGTCAGGACCTGGGCGCCCGCGCCCTCGACGTCGCCGGACATCTCCGCGATGCCCTGCGCGTTGTCGGAGACCGGACCGAAGGTGTCCATGGCGACGATGACGCCGACGGTGGTCAGCAGGCCGGTGCCCGCCAGGGCCACCGCGAAGAGCGCCAGCATGATCGAGGTGCCGCCGAGCAGGAACGCGCCGTAGACCCCGAGCCCGATGAGCAGCGCGGTGTAGACGGCGGATTCCAGGCCGATGGAGATGCCGGCGAGGACGACGGTGGCCGCGCCGGTCAGCGAGGACTTGCCGATGTCCTGGACGGGACGCCGGGTGGTCTCGGTGAAGTAGCCCGTGAGCTGCTGGATGAGGGCGGCGAGCACGATGCCGATGGCCACGGATACGAGCGCGAAGACGCGCGGGTCGCCGGAGTGGCCGGTGATGCCCGCGTCCTCCACGCCCACCAGGTCCTTGAAGCTGGACGGCAGGTAGACGAGGACCGCGCCGGCGACCAGCACCAGCGAGATCACCGCCGAGATGAAGAAGCCGCGGTTGATGGCCGTCATGCCGCTGCGGTCGGTGCGGCGCGGGGAGACCGCGAAGATGCCGATCATCGCGGTGACGACGCCGATCGCGGGCACGATCAGCGGGAAGGCCAGGCCCAGGTCGCCGAAGGCGGCCTTGCCCAGGATCAGCGCCGCGACGAGCGTGACGGCGTACGACTCGAAGAGGTCGGCGGCCATTCCCGCGCAGTCGCCGACGTTGTCGCCCACGTTGTCGGCGATGGTCGCGGCATTTCTCGGATCGTCCTCCGGAATGCCCTGTTCGACCTTGCCGACCAGGTCGGCGCCGACGTCGGCGGCCTTGGTGAAGATGCCGCCGCCGACGCGCATGAACATCGCGATGAGTGCGGCGCCGAGGCCGAAGCCCTCCAGGACCTTGGGGGCGTCGGCGGCGTAGACGAGCACGACGCAGGAGGCGCCGAGCAGGCCGAGGCCGACGGTGAACATGCCGACCACGCCGCCGGTGCGGAACGCGATCCGCATGGCCTTGTGGGAGACCTCGGTGAGGTCCTTGGCGGGTTCGCCCTCGGCGGGGGTGGCCTCGCGGGCGGCCGCGGCGACGCGGACGTTGGCGCGGACGGCCAGACGCATGCCGATGTAGCCGGTGGCGGCCGAGAAGAGCGCGCCGACGAGGAAGAAGGCGGAACGTCCCGCCCGCTGGGTCCAGTTCTCGGCGGGGAGCGTGAAGAGCAGGAAGAACACGACGACGGCGAAGATGCCGAGGGTGCGCAACTGCCGCCCCAGGTAGGCGTTGGCGCCCTCCTGGACGGCCGCCGCGATCTCCTTCATCCGGTCGGTTCCCTCGTCGGCGGCGAGGACCTGGCGGACCAGGATCTGCGCGACCACGAGTGCGGCGAGTGCCACCGCAGCGATGACGATCACGATAAGCCGATTGTCATCGGTAAGCACCGCAGCTGCCAGCTGAGCGGTGCCGTCTTGCGCGAGAGGGGTGAAGAGCCCCGTCATTCGTCCTCCTTGACGTGATGAGCTCAAGATGTGGACGGATTGTAGGGAGCGCCACCTGATCAAAACAGGGGGTGGGAAACGGAATTGGCCTGCTCTTGCTCCTCAGCAATAGATCGCGTCACGCCATTACCCTCGAAAGTAGTAATGGGGCAAACCCATTGACCGTTCGCGGACCGGCCGCGGATCGCCGGTATTCGATCTAGAAAAACGAAAAAGGCCCTGCTCAGCAGGGCCTTGAAAAAATATCGGAAGATGGGATTAAAGATCTATCGAGAGAAACACCGGGGAACACGGGAGGCCTAGGGCAGTTCGGAGACTCCGGTCGTCGGCCAGCTCATCCTGATGACACCGCCCGATTCACCACTGGTCACCTCGACGTCGTCGACCAGCCCGCTGATCACGGCGAGGCTCATCTCGTCCTCGGTGTCGGTGTCGGCCTCCGCCGCGGCGGAGCCGGGATCGGCGGACAGATCGCCGAACGGGCGCGCGGCAGCGCCGCCCGACGGCCCGGGCACCTCGTCACCGACCTCGATGGAGAAGACCTTCTCCTCCTCGGTCAGCACGACGCGCACGGGCGCGGTGAGCCCGTTGCCGCGGTGCAGTCCGACGGCGCGCGAACAGGCCTCGCCCACGGCGAGTCTGACCTCGTCGAGGACGGCCTCCTCCACGCCGGCCCGGCGCGCCACGGCGGCCGCGACCAAGCGGGCCGTCCGGACGTGTTCGGGCTGAGCGCTGAAACGGAGTTCAACGGTGGCCATGCGCGTCCCCCTCGGACTACGGGCGTGCCTTACGGGGGCCCGGACCACTGTGGCCCGGAACCCCCCGCTCCTTCTGCCGGGATCCGTCAGTCGGTGGCGTTGACGGCGTCTTCCACCGTGGTGTGAATCGGGAACACCTTGGTGAGACCGGTAATGCGGAAAATCTTGAGGATGCGCTCCTGGTTGCACACCAGGCGCAGCGAGCCCTCGTGCGCGCGGACGCGCTTGAGGCCTCCCACGAGCACACCGAGGCCGGTGGAGTCGAGGAAGTCCACTCGCTCCATGTCGACAACCAGGTGGTAGCTGCCGTCGTTCACCAACTCGACCAACTGCTCGCGCAGCTTGGGCGCGGTATACACATCAATCTCGCCACCGACCTCGACGACTGTGCGGTCGCCAACTGTGCGAGTCGACAGGGACAGGTCCACGGATCCTCCAGCACCTTGCTATCGAGCGGCGCCCCCCAGGGGCCTCCTCACCCGAAGGTAGAGGAGGGATTGGCTGCCGCGATGGCATTCAATCACTTACCGGCAGGCGCGCACGACGCCTTGGGACCATTGTCCCGCACACCGGTGACACACTCACTTCGGATGTCCCATACTCCCCGTCCCGGTCGGCCCACGGCGGCCACGGACCCACGACCCAGCCCCGACACGGTCCTGGACCGCCTGTCACGGGGGCCTTCGCGAGCTGCGCGCATCACCCATACGGAGCACTTGCCCCCTCGGGAGGGCCGTCATGCAGTGTGGCCCGATCGCATCCGAACGGATGTCGTAGCCGCGATCCAGGCCGCGGGCATCGAACACCCGTGGGAACACCAGGCGGCGGCGGCCGAGCACGCCCTGGACGGCGAATCCGTGATCGTCGCCACCGGTACCGCCTCCGGCAAGTCCCTGGCCTACCTCGCCCCGGTGCTCAGCGCCCTCGCGGACGGCGCCGAGGCACCCAACGGACGCGGCGCGACCGCCCTGTACCTCGCCCCCACCAAGGCCCTCGCCGCCGACCAGCGCCGCGCCGTACGGGAACTGGCCGGGCCCCTCGGAAACGCGGTCAGGCCCGCGGTCTACGACGGCGACACCCCCGTCGAGGAACGCGAATGGGTCCGCCAGTACGCCAACTACGTGCTGACCAATCCCGACATGCTGCACCGGGGGATACTCCCGGCCCACCCCCGCTGGTCCTCCTTCCTGCGCGCCCTGCGCTACGTGGTCATCGACGAGTGCCACACCTACCGCGGGGTCTTCGGCTCCCACGTCGCCCAGGTGCTGCGCCGCCTGCGGCGGCTGTGCGCCCGCTACGGCGCCGACCCGGTCTTCCTGCTCGCCTCGGCCACCGCCACCGACCCGGCGGCCTCCGCGAGCCGGCTGACCGGGCTCCCGGTGACGGAGATCACGGACGACGCCTCCCCGCGCGGCGAGGTCGTCTTCGCCCTGTGGGAGCCGCCGCTCACCGAGCTGAAGGGCGAGAAGGGCGCCCCGGTGCGCCGTACGGCCACAGCGGAGACCGCCGACCTGCTGACCGACCTGGTCGTCCAGGGGGTCCGTACGGTCGCCTTCGTGCGCTCCCGGCGCGGCGCCGAGCTGATCGCCCTGATCGCCCAGGAGCGCCTCGCCTCCGTCGACCGCTCGCTGCCGGCCCGGGTGGCCGCCTACCGGGGCGGCTACCTGCCCGAGGAGCGCCGGGCCCTGGAGCGGGCCCTGCACTCCGGCGAGCTGCTCGGGCTCGCCGCCACCACCGCCCTGGAGCTGGGCGTGGACGTCTCCGGCCTGGACGCCGTCCTGATCACCGGCTACCCGGGCACCCGGGCCTCCCTGTGGCAGCAGGCGGGGCGGGCCGGGCGCTCCGGCCACGGCGCCCTGGCCATCCTGATCGCCCGGGACGACCCGCTGGACACCTACCTCGTCCACCACCCCGAGGCCCTGTTCCTGCAGCCGGTGGAGGCCACCGTCCTGGACCCCGACAACCCGTACGTCCTCGCCCCCCACCTGTGCGCGGCGGCGGCCGAGCTGCCGCTGACCGAACCCGACCTGGACCTCTTCGGCCCGGCCGCCCGCGACCTCCTCCCCCAGCTCGAAGCGGCGAAGCTGCTGCGCCGCCGCGCCACGGCCTGGCACTGGACCCGCCGGGAGCGGGCCTCGGACCTCACCGACATCCGGGGCGGCGGCGGCCGCCCGGTGCAGATCGTCGAGGCCGCCACCGGCCGGCTGCTGGGCACCGTCGACGAGGCGGCCGCCCACACCGCCGTCCACGACGGCGCCGTCCACCTCCACCAGGGCCGCACCTACCTGGTGCGGCGCCTGGACCTGGAGGACTCGGTCGCCCTCGTCGAGGAGGCCTCCCCGCCCTTCTCCACCACCGCCCGCGACATCACCTCCATCTCCGTCCTGGACACCGAGACCGAGATCCCCTGGGGTCGGGCCCGGCTCTGTTTCGGCTCGGTCGAGGTCACCAACCAGGTCGTCTCCTACCTACGGCGCAAACTGATCACCGGCGAGGTGCTCGGCGAGACCAAACTCGACCTGCCGCCGCGCACCCTGCGCACCCGGGCCGTGTGGTGGACGGTCACCGAGGACCAGCTCGACGAGGCCCGGATCAATCCGGAGATCCTCGGCGGCGCCCTGCACGCCGCCGAGCACGCCTCCATCGGGCTGCTCCCGCTGTTCGCCACCTGCGACCGCTGGGACATCGGCGGCGTCTCCGTGCCGCTGCACCCGGACACCCTCCTTCCGACGGTCTTCGTCTACGACGGCCACCCCGGCGGAGCCGGGTTCGCGGAGCGGGCCTTCCACACGGCCCGCGCCTGGCTGACCGCGACGCGTGACGCGATCGCCGCCTGCGAGTGCGAGGCCGGCTGCCCGTCCTGCATCCAGTCCCCCAAGTGCGGCAACGGCAACGACCCCCTCCACAAACGCGGCGCCGTCCGCCTCCTCACCCACCTCCTGTCGGCAGCCCCACCACCGCCCCAGCACCAGGGCTGACCCCTGGATCCGGACGGGAATCCGGCCGGGGGCCCGCGCGGGGGCCCGCGCGGGAGGTGGACCGCGGGGCGAAGGGGCCCGTCGAGGCGCGGGCCGTGACCTCCGCGACCTCCCCCGACACCGTGCAAGCCGTCGTCCGGGCCCCCTGTGCCACCGCCACCCGTATCGCCGTGGCACACGCGGCCGTGGGGCCGTGCGTCCAGCTCGCGGCCGCCGCCAGGGCCGCCAGGTCCGCGACGGCCGCGGCCCGGTGCCGGGCCGCCACCGCCTGCCCCAGCAGCAGCACGCCCCCGAACACCGCCACGAGCGCCATGGCCACCACGGCCGCCCACACCGTGGCCGAACCCCGGTCCCCGCCCCGGCTCCGGTCCCCGCCCCAGCTCCGGCCCCGGCCCCGGTCCCGGCTCATGGCGGCGGCCCCACGCTGTCCTCGGCCAGCGCCACCGCCCGGGCCCCGAGCCGCACCGGCAGGGACCCCGGACCCGGTGCGGGGGCGCTCACCCTGACCTGCCACAGGTCACCGGTCCGTTCCAGCTCCACCCGCGCCCCCGCCGGCGCGGCCTCCCGGGCCGCGGCGAGCGCTGCCTCGGCCGGTTCGGACCGGGCCGCGACCCGCGCCCCGGCCCGCGCCGCGTCCACACACCGGATCTGTGCGGCCGCCGCCATCAGCGCCCACACCAGCAGCGCCGCGAAAAGGACCAGCGCCGGAATGACGAGGGCGGCCTCGGCCGTCACATATCCCAGGTCCCCCCTTTCACCGAACCTCCCGAACCTCCTGAACCTGTCGGACTTCCTGAACCTGTCGGACTTCCCCGATTCCCCCGACGGGCAGTCAGAGAGCCGCTCAGAAGGGCACATCGAGTGCCTTTCCAATGGTCGATTGGAGCGCCGCAGCGACGGCGTCACTCGTGACCACCTTGTACAGAACGGCCGCGAACGCACACGCCGCGATCGTGCCCATGGCGTATTCCGAAGTCGACATTCCCGCGTCCCCGCAACGGCCCCGCAGAGCCGACCGGACACGCGCCCACATGATCCTCATGACAACCTCCTGTGAATTTACGTTCCTGATGTGATTTCAGTTGCCGGAGAGGCCGGAGAGGAGACCGGAAGCCATTCCGATCACCACCGGAGCCACCCCCACGGAGAGAAAGGCGGGGAGGAAACACAGCCCGACCGGGGCGGTGATGAGCACCGAGACCCGCTGCGCCCTGGCCCCGGCCCGCCGAGCCCGGTCCTCGCGCAGCGCCGTCGCCAGCCGGGACACCGGCTCCGCCGCGGGCGCCCCCGTCCGCGCGGCCCGGTCCAGACACTCGGCGAGCGCCCGGGCGTCCGGTATCCGCGCCAACCTGCCCCACGCGTCCCCCGGTTCACCGCCGAGCCGCAGCTCCGCCCCGGCCAGGGCCAGCCGCTCGCCCACCGGCCCGCCCAGCGACTCCCCGACCACCTCGGCCGCCTCCACCGGCCCGGCTCCGGCCGCCAGGCACGCGGCCAGCAGATCCGCGGCGAACGGCAGTTGGCGCGCGGCCTCCCGCGGGTCCTCCCCGGGCGATGCCCGCACCCTGCACTGCCACCTGCGCACCCCGAAGGCCGCCGCGCACCCTGCCGCCGCGCCCGCGACCCCACCGACCAGGACCCACCCGGCCAGCAGCGCCGCGACCGGCCCCGCCCACCCGGCCACCGCACCCCGGAGCCGGAAACCGATCACGGGTCCCCGGCGCACCGGGACCACCGCGAGGAGGGCCCCGAGCCGACGCCGGGCCGCCCGCTCCCGGACCCGCGCGCCCAGCGCCGACCCCAGGCACATCACCGCCCCCGCGAGGCAGAGCGCCGTCCCCAGCCTGTGGACGGTGAACCCGGCGCCGAATCCCGCCATACCCGCCACGCCCCTCACCCCTCCCCCGCCCGCATCAGCCGCCGGCACCACAGCAGCCCCAGCGCCTCCAGGACCCCGCCCACCGCCAGGCACCCCAGCCCCAGCGGTGTGTGCAGCAGCACCCGCACCGGGTCGGCCCCCATGGCGGTCCCCATCAGCAGCCCGACCATCGGCAACAGCGCGAGCACCACCGCGGTGGACCGCGCCCCCGCCAGCTGGGCCCGCAGCGACTCCTCCCGGTCGCGCTCCGCCCGCAACGCCCCCTCCAGCCGCTCCAGCCCGGCCGCCAGCCCCGCACCGCCGTCCAGCGACACCCGCCAGCAGGCGGCCATCCCGGCCAGCCCCTCCGCACCCGGCTCCCGGGCCGCCAGCCGCAGCGCCCCGGCCACGTCCCCGCCGAACGCCGCCGCCGCCAGCAGCCCCGTCTCCGCCGCACCGGGACCTCCCGGTCCGGCCACCGTCCGGCGCATCGCCGCCGTCAGCGCCTGCCCCGGCTGCGCCCCGGAACGCAGCTCCCCCACCACGGCCCCGCACAGGGCCACCACCTCCGCGGCCCGCGCCTCCCGGGCCCGGGCCCGCCGCCGGACCCGCAGCAGCCTCCGTACCAACGGCACCGCCACGGCGCCCACGACGAGCGGGATCACCGACCCGCCCAGCACGGCGAGGACCAGCCCGGCCGCCAGCGCGCCCCACTCCGGCCCGCGTGCCGCCCGTACCCGCACCGCGGCGGCCAGCCGCTCCCACGGCACCGGCCCGCCCGGGGCCACCGGCCCCGCTCCGGCCAGCAACAGCCGGGCCCGCCGGGGCCCTTGGTCACCCCCGGCCAGCAGCCAGGCGGCCACCCCGGTACAGAGCGCCGCGGCGAACACCGGAGCCGACACCAGCGGTGCCCCCGCGCTCACCGGATCCCTCCCAGCAGCGGGCGCAGCCGCTCCCAGCCCGCCTCGCGGACGAAGCCCCGCGCACCCCAGCGCAACGCCGGTACCGTCACCACCAGTCCGGCGGCATCCCGCTCCAGCACGTGCACCTCGGCCACCCGCCGCTGCCCGCCCCGGTCCCGGACCAGATGGATCACCAGCGTCAGCGCGGCCGCCAACTGGCTGTGCAGGGCGGCCCGGTCGAGCCCGGCGGCGCTCCCGAGCGCCTCCATCCGGGCCGGCACGTGCGCGGCGGCATTCGCATGGACCGTCCCGCACCCGCCCTCGTGCCCGGTGTTCAGCGCGGCCAGCAGATCCGCCACCTCGGGCCCCCGCACCTCACCCACCACCAGCCGGTCCGGCCGCATCCGCAGCGCCTGGCGGACCAGATCCGCCAGGGTGACCAGGCCCGCGCCCTCCTGGTTCGCGGGCCGGGCCTCCAGCCGCACCACGTGGGGATGGTCGGGGCGCAGCTCGGCCGAGTCCTCGGCCAGCACGATCCGCTCACCCGGCCCGACCAGCCCAAGCAACGCGCTGAGCAGCGTGGTCTTCCCGGTTCCGGTGCCCCCGGACACCAGGAACGAGAGCCGGGCCTCGACCAGCGCCCGGAGCAGCCGCTGGCCACCCGGGGGCAGCGTCCCCGCGGCCACCAGCTCCTCCAGGGTGAACGCCCGCGGCCGCACCACCCGCAACGACAGGCAGGCCGACCCCACGGAGACCGGCGGGAGCACCGCGTGCAGCCGGGTCCCGTCCGGCAGCCGCGCGTCCACCCAGGGCCGCGCGTCGTCCAGCCGACGGCCCGCGACGGCGGCCAGCCGCTGCGCGAGCCTGCGCACCGCCTCCGCGTCCGCGAAGGTCACGGAGGTCAGCTCCAGCCCCCCGCCCCGGTCCACCCACACCCGGTCGGGCGCCGCCACCAGGACGTCCGTCACCCCGGGGTCGGCCAGCAGCGCCTCCAGTGGGCCCGCGCCGACCAGCTCGCACCGCAACTCCTCGGCCGCGCCCAGCACTTCCGCGTCCCCCAGCAGGCGCCCCTGGGCCCGCAGCGCCGCCGCCACCCGGGCCGGGGTCGGCTCGGCCCCGCTCTCGGCGAGCCGCTGGCGCACCGCGTCCAGCAGCCCCGCGCTCATACCGACACCCCCTGACCGGAAGGCGCGAGCGCCCGCTCCCAGAAGCCGTCGCAGAACCGGGCCAGCGCGCCCCGGACCCGGGTCCCCGGTGTCTCCCCCTCGGCCACCCGCCCCGGCAGCCCCACTTCCAGCGGCACCTCCCCGGCCAGCGGCACCCGCAGCAGCGCAGCCACCTCCTCGGCGTCCAGCCCGCCGGGGAGCCTCCCCCGGACCACCACCCGCACGTCCCCGGCCACCATCCGGACCCCGGC
Source organism: Streptomyces sp. NBC_00536 (assembly GCF_036346295.1). Taxonomy (NCBI): domain Bacteria; kingdom Bacillati; phylum Actinomycetota; class Actinomycetes; order Kitasatosporales; family Streptomycetaceae; genus Streptomyces; species Streptomyces sp. NBC_00536. The sequence goes on from NZ_CP107819.1 coordinate 3,855,764, forward strand.
CGCCACCCGCCCGGCGGCGGCCACGGCCCGCAGCTCGCCCGGCACCACGAGCAGCACCAGGTCCAGCTGGGCCAGCACCTCGCCCACCGCCTCGTCCACCCGCCGGGGCAGGTCGACCACCACCACCCCGCCTCGACGCCGCGCTGCGGCGACCACGGACCGGATGGCCGCGGGCGGCACCACCACCCGGTCCCCGCGGTCCCAGCTGAGCACCCGCAGCGCATGCAGTTCCGGCAGCGACTCCGCCAGCGCGTCGGCACCGACCCGGCCCCGCGAGCCCGCGAAGTCCGGCCAGCGCAGCCCCTCCGCGCCCTCACCCCCGAGCAGCACGTCCATACCGCCGCCCAGCGGGTCGCCGTCGATGAGGAGGGTCCGCTCCCCGGAGGCGGCGGCCCGCACCGCCAGGGCGCAGGCGAGCGTGGACGCCCCGGCCCCACCGCTCCCACCGATCACCCCGACCGTGAGCGCGGGCCGTCCGGCGCCTTCCACGACATCGGCGATCCGGTCGACGAGCCTGCTCTCGGCGTCCGGGAGCCGCAGCACCTCCTCGGCCCCGATCTCCACCGCCCGCTGCCACACCCGGGGGTCGTCCAGGTCCCGCCCGACGAGGAACACCCCGTCCCTGCGGGGCGCACCGCGCACCCGCCGGGCGGCGTCGTCCCCGACCAGGACGAGCGGCGCGGTCTCCCAGTCGACACCCCCGCCCCCGCGAGAGCCCCAACCGGAGCCGCCGCCGCGTGTCCCGCCACCTCGATCGGCCCCGTCGGCCCGGTCGGCCTCCTCGACCCCCTCGGCCTCACCGGACCCCGTGGCCCACGCCGTTCCGCTGTGCTCCGGCACGGAGTGGTCCACATGCGGCTCGGCCCCCGCGGCGGCGCACAGCCGCAGCAGGTCGTCGAGCAGCAGCGGATCCTCCGTGATGATCAGCGGCCGCCCACCGGCCGGCGGACCGACCGACGGTCCGGCCACCACCCCCGCCACAGCCCGCGCCATCGGTCCCACCGCAGCCCGCCCCGTCGGTCCGGCCGTCGGTCCACCCACCGACCCCGTCATCGGACCCGCCATCGCCCCGGCCATCGATCCTGCGAACGATCCAGCCATGATCTCCACCCCTTTCTCACCGCAAATCCCGGGCCGTGGACTTCACGCCCGGAATCACCGTGCGGCGATGAGGGGAAATCAAGTGGATCTTGCTCGAAAACTGTGGACAGGAACTCGCCTGTGAATAACTCCGCCACCCACATGGATGAGTTCCAGAGCGCGCCGGAACAACTACACAGCGTCACGCGTCTGAGAGGGAGAGGGCCTTCGCCACGCAGGCCCACCGAGCAAGGGGGCCAGAGGAATGATCACTTGGGGCCGAAGGCAGGGACGCAAACCGCGTCCGGACATGCGACGACCCCCGCCGGGGGGGAGAGCGGGGGTCGTCCCCACGGTCCGACTCGGGGGGGGAGGAGCCAGACCGGGTTAGCACGGTCGCGAACGATCCGTGACTTCCATGGTGTACCCGAGAGCCTTCTCAGGCAAACCCACGCGCCACACCTTACGCCGAATGGTGGGCGCATATGCTCGGGGCGTGGAAAATCAGCCCTTGCCGCACTCCTTGCCTCGCACCGCTGCCTTCTTCGACCTGGACAAGACGGTCATTGCGAAGTCGAGCACGCTGACGTTCAGCAAGTCCTTCTACCAGGGCGGCCTGATCAACCGGCGAGCGGTGCTGCGCACCGCGTACACCCAGTTCATCTTCCTGGCCGGCGGCGCCGACCACGATCAGATGGAGCGGATGCGGGAGTACCTCTCCGCGCTCTGCAAGGGGTGGAACGTGCAGCAGGTCCGGGAGATCGTCGCCGAAGCCCTGCACGACCTCATCGACCCGATCATCTACGACGAGGCCGCCTCCCTCATCGAGGCCCATCACACCGCGGGCCGTGATGTGGTGATCGTGTCCACCTCCGGCGCGGAAGTGGTCGAGCCGATCGGCGAGATGCTCGGCGCCGACCGGGTCGTCGCCACGCGCATGGTGGTCGGCGAGGACGGCTGCTTCACGGGCGAGATCGAGTACTACGCCTACGGGCCCACCAAGGCCGAAGCCGTAAGGGAGTTGGCCGAGTCCGAGGGCTACGACCTCGCGCGCTGCTATGCCTACAGCGACTCGGCGACGGACGTCCCGATGCTGGAGGCCGTGGGCCACCCGCACGCGGTCAACCCCGACCGAGCGCTGCGCCGCGAGGCGCTCGCGCGCGAGTGGCCGGTCCTGGTCTTCAACCGACCCGTCCGGCTCAAGCAGCGGCTGCCCGGGCTCTCCATGCCCGCACGCCCCGCGCTGATCGCGGCGGCGGCCGTCGGCGCGGCCGCGGTCACGGCGGGCCTGGTCTGGTACGCCAGCCGCCGCCGGGCGAACGCCGTGAACGCCCTCGCGGCGGTCACCGGCACCGCCTGAACCGGCACCGCCTGAACCGGCACGGACCGGAACCGGCACGAAACCGCCCGCCCCGGACCACCCCACACGGCCCCTGACCAGCGCCGACACACCCACCGACGCGCCCTGTCCGATTCACTCCACTACGTCCCGGAAAGTAAAGAAGTGGGGCCAGGGGTTCCGCTTACCTCGGAAGCGGGGTACAAATGAGTCAACGGCCCGCGAGACCAAAGAACATCCGAGAGGATCATCTTTAACCGCAGTAAGGCCCACGGACCGAGCAAAATGCATGAACGCCGAGCACCCACGCGACGTCGACCCGTCGATTACGGGCCAGCCGCACCAGGTGACGGGCAGAGTTCCCGACCTGATGGGCAATCTTCGAGGACGCTTGGTAACTGGGCGTAAATGCCAGCGGCGACACCAAAGCAAGACGGTGTCGCCGCATCCCTTTGCCCCGCCGAGTCGCCCCGAGTCGCCCCGCCCCTTCGCCCGGCCCCTTGGCCGCGTCAGGCGGCGCCGCGCTGCAGCGCCTCGCACACCGCCGTCGACTCGCGGACACCCAGTTCGACCGCCCGGCCGCAGTGCGCGATCCAGGCCGCCATCCCCTCCGGAGTCCCGGACACGTACCCCTCGAAGGCCGCCAGGTACGCCGCCCGGCCCTGCTCCGCGTGACCGACCTCCGCCGGGCAGATCGCCTTCGGGTCGAGGCCGCTGTTGATGAGCACGATCCGCTCGGCCGCCCGCGCGACCAGGCCGTTGTACGAACCGAACGGCCGCAGGGCCAGCAGTTCGCCGTGCACTACCGCCGCGGTGACCAGCGCCGGGGCCGAACTCCCTCCGATGATCAGCCCGGACAGCCCCTCCAGCCGCCCCGCGACCTCTTGCGCGTCCGGCAGCGGCAGTTCCACCAGCGGCTCGTCCACCGGCTCACCGGCCAGCCGCGGCCGCCCCACGGTGTCCGCGGCGATCCCGTCGGCGCCCGGAGCGGAACCGGAAGCCGCGGCCGAGCCCGCACCCGCGCCCGTACCCGTCCTCACCTGCCCCACCGCCACCAGGTGCAGCCGTGCCAGCACCCGCATCGGCGACTGCCGCCAGATGCTCAGCAGCTGCCCGGCCTCGGCGGTGAGCCGCAGCGCCGCGCCCACGGTCCGCGCCTGCTCCTCCGAGCCGAAGTCACTGCGCCGCCGCACCTCTTCCAGCGCCCAGTCCGCCCCGGACAGCGCCGCGCTCCCGCGGGCCGCGCGCAGCGCGGCCTCCGAGGTGATCTCCCCGGCGCGACGGCGCATCACCCGGTGCCCGTAGACCCGGTCCACGGCCTTGCGTACGGAGTCCACCGCCTCCGGAACACCGGGGAGCGAGGTCAGGGCGGCCAGCGGGTCAGAAGCGCTACTCATAAGTAGGGAGCCTACGCACTGCCCACCCATAGCACCGACCCCTCCTTGGAGTGGCCTTCTTCACTCACACCGACCACACCAAGCGACCGAGCGGCTACGCTTGGTGAACATGAAGATCGCTTTCGTGGGAAAGGGCGGCAGCGGCAAGAGCACGCTGTCCTCCCTCTTCATCCGCCACCTCGCAGCCAATGAAGCCCCCGTCGTCGCGGTGGACGCCGACATCAACCAGCACCTGGGCGCCGCCCTCGGCCTCACCGAGGAAGAGGCCGCCGCGATGCCCGCCATGGGTGCGCACCTGCCGCTGATCAAGGAGTACCTGCGCGGCTCCAATCCCCGCATCACCTCCGCCGAGATGATGATCAAGACCACCCCGCCCGGCACCGGCTCCCGCCTGCTGCGCGTCGCCGAGGACAACCCGGTCTACGACGCGTGCGCCCGTACCGTCATCCTCGACGGCCACGAGGAGGGCGACGTCGAGTACGTCCGGCTCATGGCCACGGGGCCGTTCACCGAGTCCGATCTGGGCGTGGCCTGCTACCACTCGAAGGTCGGGGCGGTCGAACTCTGCCTGAACCACCTCGTGGACGGCCCCGACGAGTACGTGGTCGTCGACATGACGGCCGGTTCGGACTCCTTCGCCTCCGGCATGTTCACCCGCTTCGACATGACCTTCCTGGTCGCCGAGCCGACCCTCAAGGGCATCTCCGTCTACCGCCAGTACAAGGAGTACGCGCGGGACTTCGGGATCACGCTCAGGGTGGTCGGAAACAAGGTCCAGGGACAGGACGACATCGACTTCCTGCGCGCCGAGGTGGGGAGCGACCTGCTCGTCACCGTCGGGCACTCCGACTGGGTACGGGCGATGGAGAAGGGCCGCCCGGCCCCCTTCGACCTGCTGGAGGCCAGCAACCGGGTGGCCCTGCAGGTGCTGCAGGACGCGGCCGACGACTCCTACGCGGGGCGCGACTGGGCCCGGTACACCGAGCAGATGGTGCACTTCCACCGGAAGAACGCCGAGAGCTGGGGCAACGCGAAGACCGGGGTCGACCTGGCGGACCAGATCGACCCCGATTTCGTCCTGCACGAGCGCCTCGGTCACCAGCGCCTCGGCGAGCCCCTCGCGGGGGTGGCCGCCGGAGCGTCCGGTGATCCGCTCAGCTCTCCTCTGCCGACTCCGCAGCCGGCTTGACGCCCGCGGGCGCCGCGGGAGCGGAGGGCGGGGTCGCCGGACCCGCGGTCAGGAACTTCGCCCAGCCCTCCTTCGGCGCCTGGCCGACGTCGAGCGTGCGCATCCACTCCAGGGTCTTGGGGTCCTGCGCGTCCAGCCAGTCGGCCAGCTCGCGGAAGGTGACGCAACGGACGTCCTTCTGCGTGCACATGCCCTTGATGGAGTCCTCCACGGCGCGCATGTAGGTGCCGCCGTTCCAGGACTCGAAGTGGTTGCCGATGATCAGCGGAGCGCGGTTGCCCTCGTGGACGCGGCCGAAGGCCTTCATCAGGCCGTCGCGCATCTGCTCACCCCAGTAGGCGTGCTGCGAGGGGTCGCCCTGCGTGGTCGTACCCGACTGGTTGACCAGGTAGTTGTAGTCCATGCTGAGCGTCTCGAACGCACGGCCCGGCATCGGCACCAGCTGGAGCGGCAGGTCCCACAGGCCGTCCGTCTTCTTGGGCCAGATCTGCTTGCTGATCCCGCTGGAGTCGTAGCGGAAGCCCATGTCCTTCGCCGCCAGCATGAAGTTCTTCTGGCCTTCGAGGCACGGGGTGCGGGCGCCGATCAGTTCCTTGTCGTAGTCGAAGGGGAGCGCCTTCTCCTGCTTGAGGGCCGGCGTGTTCGTCTTCCAGGACTTGACGAAGGACTTGGCCTGGTTGATCTCGCTCTTCCACTCCTCCACCGACCAGGTGCCGACGCCGCCTTCGGGGCCGCAGAAGTGGCCGTTGAAGTGGGTGCCGATCTCATTGCCTTCGAGCCAGGCGCCGCGGACCTGCTCGGCGGTGTCCTTGATGCCCTGGAGATCGCCGAAGCCGATGTCCGAGCGGCCCGGCGCGTGCTGGGGAGCGGTGTAGAGGGAACGCTTCTCCTCGGGGAGCATGTACACGCCGCTGAGGAAATAGGTCATCCGGGCGTTGTACTGCTTGCCGACCCCGCGGAAGTGCGAGAAGAGCTTCTGACTGTCCTCGCCCGCCCCGTCCCACGAGAAGACCACGAATTGCGGCGGCTTCTCCCCGGGCTTGAGCTTTTCCGGCTTGGGCACATTCGGCTGCGTTCCTGTGTACGAGGTCGAGCCGTCGCCGATCATCCGGTTCACGCTGCCCGGGGCCGGCGGCGCCGCGGCGCCCTTCTTGACCTGGCCGCCCGCGGAGCCGGTGGGCTTCGCGGGCTCCGAGGCGCCGCACCCGGTCACCCCGAGGACCAGTGCCGTGGCGACCAGGCCTCCGGCGATCTTCTTCGTGGCGGCCATCATCCGCCCACCTCATCCCTTGCCCGTTTCGGTGTTCCGCACGTTCCGGCTGAAACGTCGCACGCGCCCCACCCCGGGAAAGGTATGACAAGCCCGACTAAATACTTAATCACCCTTGCGAGTTAATTCGTAGACCATTTAACCCCTATGTCTAGGCGCAGCCTTTACTCTGCATTACCATCCATTTACCGAGTGTTGAGACTCCCGCCGCTTCACCCCTGCCCCCAGAGGAGACGGGACATGACCGCCAGCGCCCCCACGCGCCCCACCCACCACGGCTCCCCGCCCCCGGCGCCACCCGGGGGTCCACCCCGGCTCCCGCCCGGCTTCGCCGCCGACCTGTCCGCCTCCGCCGCCGTCTTCCTGATCGCCCTGCCACTCTCCCTGGGCATCGCCCTCGCCACCGGCGCCCCGCTGGAGGCGGGACTCGTGGCCGCGGCGGTGGGCGGGATCGTCGCCGGACGGTTCGGCGGGGCCCCGCTCCAGGTGAGCGGTGCCGCCACCGGACTCACCGTCGTCACCGCCGAGTTGATCCAGCGCTACGGCTGGCGCACCACCTGCGCCATCACCGTGCTCGCGGGGCTCTGCCAGCTGGGCCTGGCCCTGCTGCGCACCGCCCGCTCGGCCCTCATGGTCAGCCCGTCCATCGTCCACGGGATGCTCGCGGGCGTCGGCGTGACGATCGCGATCGCCCAGCTCCACATCGTGCTCGGCGGCACCCCGCAGAGTTCCGCCGTGGCCAATGTGCTGGGGCTGCCCGCCCAGTTGGCCGACCTCCACCCGTGGGCGCTCGCCGTCAGTGCGCTCACCCTGACCGTGCTGCTCGCCTGGCCGCGGCTGCCCGGGCGGGCCGGGCGGGCGCTGCGCAAGGTGCCGGCGGCGCTCGCGGCCGTCGCCGCGGCCACCGCCTTCGCGGCCTTCGGCGGGCTCAGCCTGCCCCGGGTCGACCTGCCGTCCTGGAGCAGTCACGCCCTGCCCGAGCTGCCCGAGGGGCCCGTCCTCGGCATCCTCGCGGCGGTGCTGACCGTCACCCTGGTCGGCAGCGTGGAGTCGCTGCTGTCCTCGGTCGCCACCGACAAGCTGATCGCCTCCAGCCGCGGTACGGACGGCCGCCCGGCGCGCGCCGACCTCAACCGGGAACTGCGCGGCCAGGGCCTGGCGAACATCGTCTCCGGCGCGCTGGGCGGACTGCCGGTCGCCGGCGGGGCCATCCGCAGCGTGGCCAACGTCAAGTCCGGTGCGGTCAGCCGCAGGTCGTCGATGCTGCACGGGCTCTGGGTGGTGCTCGCGGCCGGGCTGCTCGTCCCCGTCCTGGACCTGATCCCGCTCGCCGCGCTGGCCGCGCTCGTCATGGCCGTGGGCGTCCAGATGGCCAGCATCACGCGGCTGCGCAATGTCACCCGCCACCGGGAGATCGTCGTCTACCTCACGACCATCACCGCCGTGGTGCTCGGCGGGGTGCTCGAAGGCGTGGCCGTCGGGATCGCGGTGGCCGTCGCCATCGCCCTGCACCGGCTGGCGCGCACCCGGATCACCCTGGAGGTGCAGGACGACGGCGCGGTCCACCGGGTGTGGGCGCGCGGCCAGTTGACCTTCCTCGCGGTGCCCCGGCTCAGCCGGGTGCTGGGCCAGATCCCGCAGCACGGGCACGCGGTGATCGAGCTGGACGGCTCCTTCATCGACCACGCGGCCTACGAGACCCTCCAGGACTGGCAGGACTCCCATCTGGCGCACGGCGGTTCGGTGGAGATCACCGGCCGCTCCGGAGCGCGGATCGGCGAGCCCGACCGGGCGCAGCGCGGGGCGCACCACTGCTGCCGCCCCTGGACCCCGTGGCAGAACCACTGTGACCACCGCACGGAGGCGGCAGAGACGGGGGCAGCGGCGGCGGAACAGGAGCCGTCGGCCGACTCCGCTCGGGAACAGGCCGCCGAGTCCGCCCGGGCCGCCCGCCCCGCCGCCGGGCCGCGCCGCCGGGGAGCGGGCCAACTGGCCAACGGGATCGGCGCCTTCCAGCGCGACACCGCCCCGCACGTCCGGGACGAGCTGGCCCGGCTGGCGCGCGAGGGGCAGAGCCCCTCGCAGCTCTTCCTGACCTGCGCGGACTCCCGTCTGGTGACCAGCATGATCACGGCCAGCGGGCCGGGCGACCTGTTCACCGTCCGCAATGTCGGCAATCTGGTGCCGCTGCCCGGCGCGGAGTCCACCGACGACTCCGTCGCGGCCGCCATCGAATACGCGGTGGACGTGCTCCGGGTGGACAGCATCACCGTGTGCGGACATTCGGGGTGCGGGGCGATGCAGGCGCTGCTCAACGCGGCGCCGGGCGCGCCGATGACCCCGTTGCGGCGCTGGCTGCGGCACGGGCTGCCGAGCCTGGCCAGGATGGCGAGCCGGCACCACGCCTGGGTGCGGATCTCGGGCCGGCTGCCCGCGGACGCCGTGGAGCAGCTGTGTCTGACCAATGTGGTGCAGCAGCTGGAGCACCTGCGGGCCCACGAGTCGGTGGCGCGCAGGCTGGCCGAGGGCACGCTGGAACTCCACGGCATGTACTTCCATGTCGGCGAGGCCCAGGCCTATCTGCTCTCGCCGGGCGAGGACTTCTTCGACTGCCGGGTCTTCGACAGTGTCCTGCCGGACACCAAGGGGGCAAAAACGGCCAAGCGGGATGCTCCTGCCCCGCCCAGGACGGCCACGCACGCCTGAACCGCTACGCTCCCTCCTCGAACGCCCCCGATGGCCCCTTCCCGCGAGATCGCGGGGAGGGGCCATCGGTGCCTGCCCGCCCAGGGGCCGGGGCACCCAGCCCACCGTGGTATAGGTCTAAACCAATTCTCGGCAAGGTCTTGTCACCTGGGTGTCTGACCTGATGAGCTATACCCGGGGACACAACGGACACCCTGGGAAAGGGAGATGTCGTGAGCAATGACAGCCTGGCCAACCTGCTCAAGGAGGAGCGGCGGTTCGCACCGCCCGCCGATCTGGCCACCGCCGCCAATGTGACGGCCGCGGCGTACGAACAGGCCGACGCGGACAGGCTGGGCTTCTGGGCCGAGCAGGCACGTCGGCTGAGCTGGGCCGCCGAGCCCACCGAGACGCTCGACTGGAGCAACCCGCCCTTCGCGAAGTGGTTCGCGGACGGCAAGCTGAACGTCGCCTACAACTGCGTGGACCGTCACGTCGAGGCCGGCAACGGCGACCGGGTGGCCATCCACTTCGAGGGCGAGCCCGGCGACAGCCGCTCGATCACCTACGCCGAGCTCAAGGACGAGGTCTCCCGGGCCGCCAACGCCCTGACCGAGCTGGGTGTGCGCACCGGCGACCGGGTCGCCGTCTACCTGCCGATGATCCCCGAGGCCGTCGTCGCGATGCTCGCGTGCGCCCGGCTCGGCGCCGCCCACTCCGTGGTCTTCGGCGGTTTCTCCGCCGACGCCGTCGCCTCCCGCATCCAGGACGCCGACGCCAAGCTCGTCATCACCGCCGACGGCGGCTACCGCCGCGGCAAGCCCACCGCGCTCAAGCCCGCCATCGACGAAGCCGTGGCCAAGTGCCCGCAGGTCGAGCACGTGCTCGTGGTCCGGCGCACCGGCCAGGACACCGCCTTCTCCGAAGGCCGGGACGTCTGGTGGCACGATGTCGTCGGCCGCCAGTCCGCCGAGCACACCCCCGAGGCCTTCGACGCGGAGCACCCGCTCTTCATCCTCTACACCTCGGGCACCACGGGGAAGCCGAAGGGCATCCTGCACACCTCGGGCGGCTACCTCACGCAGGCCTCGTACACCCACCACGCCGTCTTCGACCTCAAGCCGGAGACCGACGTCTACTGGTGCACCGCCGACATCGGCTGGGTGACCGGGCACTCCTACATCGTCTACGGGCCGCTCGCCAACGGCGCCACCCAGGTGATGTACGAGGGCACCCCCGACACCCCGCACCAGGGGCGGTTCTGGGAGGTCGTGCAGAAGTACGGCGTCACCATCCTCTACACCGCGCCGACGGCCATCCGGACGTTCATGAAGTGGGGCGACGACATCCCCGCGAAGTTCGACCTGTCGAGCCTGCGCGTGCTGGGATCGGTCGGCGAGCCGATCAACCCCGAGGCCTGGATGTGGTACCGCAAGAACATCGGCGGTGACCGCTGCCCGATCGTCGACACGTGGTGGCAGACCGAGACCGGCGCCATGATGATCTCGCCGCTGCCCGGTGTCACCGCGACCAAGCCGGGTTCGGCCCAGCGCGCGCTGCCCGGCATCGGCGCCACCGTCGTGGACGACGAGGGCAACGAGGTCCCCAACGGCGGTGGCGGCTACCTGGTCCTCACCGAGCCGTGGCCCTCGATGCTGCGCACCATCTGGGGCGACGACCAGCGGTTCATCGACACCTACTGGTCCCGCTTCCAGGGCAAGTACTTCGCCGGTGACGGCGCCAAGAAGGACGACGACGGCGACATCTGGCTGCTCGGCCGGGTCGACGACGTGATGCTGGTGTCCGGCCACAACATCTCGACCACCGAGGTCGAGTCGGCCCTCGTCTCGCACCCCGCGGTCGCCGAGGCGGCCGTGGTCGGCGCGGCGGACGAGACCACCGGCCAGGCCATCGTGGCCTTCGTCATCCTGCGCGGCAGCGCCGCCGAGACCGACACCCTGGTCGCGGAACTGCGGAACCACGTGGGCGCCACCCTCGGCCCGATCGCCAAGCCGAAGCGGATCCTGCCAGTCCAGGAGCTGCCGAAGACCCGCTCCGGCAAGATCATGCGCCGCCTGCTGCGCGACGTGGCGGAGAACCGGGCGGTCGGTGACGTCACCACGCTCGCGGACTCCTCGGTCATGGACCTGATCCAGACCCAGCTGCCCAGCGCGGGCAGCGAGGACTGACACACCTGAGCGGCCACCGAAAGGGGCGTCCGGCGCACAACGCGCCGGGCGCCCCTTTCGCACTTAAGGTGATGATCGCCGGATACATCCCTTGCGTGCCCCCTGTAAAGTATTAGGAACGTAAATATTTGATCCACAGGGTGCGCCGGGAAGTCTGGTCGGCAACGTGCTTCGTCATGCCGTCCAACCGACCCCGGAGGTCCCCACGTGGCCGCGCCCCACCCCACCGACCAGCAGCCCGGCCGCAAGTTCCTCGGCAGGCTCTCGCTCCCCGAGCGCCGGTTCGTGGCCGACGCACTGCGCGCCGAGACCGTCGGCGGCGTCCTGCTCCTCGTGGCCGCCATCGCCGCCCTGATGTGGGCGAACATCCCCGCCCTGGCCGACAGCTACGCCGACGTCCGCGGCTTCCACATCGGCCCCGCCTCCCTGGGCCTGGACCTCTCGCTCCAGCACTGGGCAGCCGACGGACTGCTCGCGGTCTTCTTCTTCGTCGCGGGCATCGAGCTGAAGCGCGAACTGGTCGCCGGCGACCTGCGCGACGCCAAGGCCGCCGCCCTGCCGGTCATCGCCGCCATCTGCGGCATGGCCGTGCCCGCGCTGGTCTACGTGGCGGTCAACGTCTTCGGCAACGGCTCGACGGACGGATGGGCGGTCCCCACCGCCACCGACATCGCCTTCGCGCTCGCCGTCCTCGCCGTCATCGGCACCTCACTGCCGTCCGCCCTGCGCGCGTTCCTGCTGACCCTGGCCGTCGTCGACGACCTGTTCGCCATCCTGATCATCGCGGTGTTCTTCACCAGCGAGATCAACTTCCTGGCGCTCGGCGGCGCGGTCGTCGGCCTCGTCCTCTTCTGGTTCCTGCTGCGCAAGAACGTCCGCGGCTGGTACGTCTACGTCCCGCTCGCCCTGGTCATCTGGGGCCTGATGTACAACAGCGGCGTGCACGCGACCATCGCCGGCGTCGCCATGGGCCTGATGCTCCGCTGCAGCCGGGGGGACGGCGAGGAGCACTCCCCCGGCGAGCACATCGAGCACCTGGTCCGGCCCGTGTCCGCCGGGCTGGCCGTCCCGCTCTTCGCCCTCTTCTCGGCGGGCGTCTCCCTCTCGGACGAGTCGATCGGGCAGGTCTTCACCCGGCCCGAAACCCTCGGCGTGGTGCTCGGCCTGGTCGTCGGCAAGACCATCGGCATCTTCGGCGGCACCTGGCTCGCCGCCCGCTTCACCAAGGCCGAGCTGAACGACGACCTCGCCTGGCCCGACGTCTTCGCGGTCGCCTCGCTCGCGGGCATCGGTTTCACCGTCTCCCTGCTGATCGGTGAACTCGCCTTCACCGACGACCAGACGCTCACCGACGAGGTGAAGGCCGCCGTCCTGATGGGCTCGCTGATCGCGGCCGTGCTCGCCGGTGTGATGCTCAAGCTCCGCAACCGCAAGTACAAGGCCCTCATCGACGACGAGGAGCGCGACGAGGACCTCGACGGCATTCCGGACATCTACGAGGAGAACAAGCCGGAGTACCACCTGCGGATGGCGAAGATCTACGAGGACAAGGCCGCGGAACACCGCCGCCGGGCCGCGGCCGCCGCCACCGGAGGACCCGCCGAAGGAGCCGCCGAAGGACCCGCCGAAGGGGCTGATGCGGCCACCGCGGGTGCCACCGGGTCCCCCGCCGGAGGCGACCGTCCGGCATGATCTGACTGACGGAGGACAGCCGTCGCCGGCAGACGAATGAGGGAGAGAGCGATGAGCGCAGTGGACCAAGGGGCGCAAGGGGCCGAGCGCACACTCGGCCAGCTGGTCGCCTCGGCCACAGCCGAGATGTCCGCCCTGGTGCACGACGAGATCGCCCTCGCGAAGGCGGAGCTGCGCCAGGACGTCAAGCGCGTGGGCATCGGTGCCACCGCCATCGGTATCGCCGGAGTGCTCGGAATCTTCTCGCTGCCGGTGCTGAGCTTCGCGGCCGCCTACGGGATCCACGCCCTCGGCCTCGGCCTGGCCTGGTCGTTCCTGATCGTCGGCGGAGCGTTCCTGCTGCTCGCGGGCCTGCTCGCGCTGCTCGCCGTGTCGAAGTTCAAGAAGGTCAAGCCGCCGGAGCGGTCCATCGCCTCCGTCAAGCAGACCGCGGCGGTCGTCGGGACCGTCAAGCCGCACCCGCGGCCGGTCAGTGACAAGGCGGTGGGTGTGGCACGCTCGTCTTCATGACAGCGCCCACACCGGACCCCAGCAGCACCCCGCCCCCGGCTGCCTCGCCGGTGCGGATCGACGGCCCCTGGACCCACCGGGACGTCGCCGCCAACGGCGCCCGGTTCCATGTCGCCGAGCTGGGCGAGGGGCCGCTGGTCCTGCTGCTCCACGGGTTCCCGCAGTTCTGGTGGACCTGGCGGCACCAGCTGGTGGCGCTCGCCGACGCGGGCTACCGCGCGGTCGCGATGGACCTGCGCGGGGTGGGCGGCAGCGACCGCACCCCGCGCGGTTACGATCCCGCCAACCTCGCCCTGGACGTCACCGGGGTGATCCGCTCGCTCGGCGAGCCCGACGCCGCGCTCGTCGGACACGACCTGGGCGGGTACCTCGCCTGGACCGCCGCCGTCATGCGGCCCAAGCTGGTGCGGCGGCTCGTCGTCTCCTCCATGCCGCACCCGCGCCGCTGGCGCTCGGCGATGCTGTCCGACTTCGGACAGACCCGCGCCAGTTCGCACATCTGGGGCTTCCAGCGCCCGTTCATCCCCGAGCGGCAGCTCGTCGCCGACGAGGGCGCGCTGGTCGGCGAACTGATCCGCGAATGGTCGGGCCCGCTGCCCCGGGAGGGCGCGGACGCCGTCGCCGAGGAGGCGGCCATCGACGCCTACCGGCGCGCGATGTGCATCCCGTCCACCGCGCACTGCTCGATCGAGCCCTACCGCTGGATGATGCGCTCCATGGCCCGGCCGGACGGCCTCCAGTTCAACCGCCGGATGAAGCGGCCGGTACGGGTGCCGACGCTGCACGTGCACGGCTCGCTCGACCCGGTGATGCGCACGCGCAGCGCGGCCGGTTCCGGGCAGTACGTCGAAGCGCCCTACCGGTGGCGGCTGTTCGACGGTCTCGGGCACTTCCCGCACGAGGAGGCACCGGACGTCTTCTCCACCGAGCTGGTGAACTGGCTCAAGGACCCGGAACCGGACCGCTGACCTCCCGTTCGCCGCTCGCCGGGGCCCGCGCCCATGAACCGCCTACGGACCGCTGACGGACCGTTGACCGGAGCTCCGCCGGGACCACCGAACCGGAACGCTTGTGCTACGAACGTTCACTTGCCCGCCGCATAGGCCAATTGGCCGACCCCGACGCGATTACGGACCTTGGGGCACGGGCAGAGGTCGGAGTATGGGCTGGACGCACGACTACGGTGACTCCGCACGCGAACGACGCACGGCCACGGCGCCGGGCACCCACGAGAGGGTCGGCCGGCAGGGCCATGGTCACGACCCCCGACTCGGAATCCCCCTGATCCTGCGCCGCCGGGCCCGCTGGGTCTCGGCGCGCCTGCGCCATCCACGCACGTAGAGGGCGCAGCCGTAGACGGCGCAGGCAGGCGCAGGCGTAGGCGACGTACGCGTACGGCTCAGGACGTACGCGTACGGCTCAGGACGTACGCGGGGACGTGCGCGGCGGGCTCAGAGGGCGCAGCCCTGGCTGTCGATCCGGCGCTGGGCCGTCCTGCCGTTCCTGATGTCGTCGCGGACCTCGTCCGCCGTCAGCGCGTACCCGGTGTTCGGGTCGTCGAGCGACTTCGCGAAGACGACCCCGTACACCTTGCCGTCGGGCGCCAGCAGCGGGCCGCCGGAGTTGCCCTGGCGGACCGTCGCGTAGAGCGAGTAGACGTCACGGCGGACGGTGCCACGGTGGTAGATGTCCGGGCCGTTGGCATTGATCCGGCCGCGGACGCGGGCCGGGCGCACGTCGTACGCGCCGTTCTCCGGGAACCCGGCGACGATCGCGTCGAAGCCGCTCGCCGCGTCCTTCTCGGCGAATTCGAGCGCCGGCGCCTTCAGCTTGGGCACGTCCAGGACGGCGATGTCGCGCTCCCAGTCGTAGAGCACGACCTTGCCGTCATAGAGCTTGCCCTCGCCGCCGATCTGGACGGTCGGCTCGCCGACCCCTCCGACGACGTGCGCGTTCGTCATGACCTTGCCGGGGGCGAAGACGAATCCGGAGCCCTCCAGCACCTTGCTGCAACTGGGCGCCGTACCGACCACCTTGACGATGGAGAGCTTGGCGCGCTCGGCGACCGGGCCGCGGGCGAGCTCCGGGTCGGGCGGCTTCACCGCGGTGATCGGTTCGTTCGAGAACGGGCTGAAGACCTGCGGGAAGCCGTTCTGCGCGAGCACGGAACTGAAGTCCGAGAACCACGTGTTGGCCTGGTCGGGCAGCACCCGCGACACGCCGAGGAGCACCTTGGAGTTACGGACCTCCTTGCCCAGCGTGGGAAGTGACGTCCCGGCCAGCGCGGAGCCGATCAGCCAGGCCACCAGCAGCATCGCCATGACGTTCACCAGGGCGCCGCCGGTCGCGTCGACCACGCGGGCCGGTGACCAGGTGATGTAGCGGCGCAGCCGGTTGCCCAGGTGCGTGGTGAAGGCCTGGCCGATCGAGGCGCAGACGATGACGACGACCACCGCGACGACGGCCATGGTGGTCGACACCTTGGCCTTGTCGTCGGTCACCTGGTCCCAGACGAGCGGGAGCAGGGACACGGCGATGAGACCGCCGCCGAGGAAGCCGGTCACCGACAGAATGCCGACGACGAACCCCTGGCGGTAGCCCACGATCGCGAACCACACGGCGGCGACCAGCAACAGGATGTCCAGCACGTTCACGTGGGCCACCGTCTCATGCGCGCCAGTCGAGGGGGACCTCGCGTGCGCGGTCCCACGGCTGCTCCCAGCCGGCGAAATGAAGGATCCGGTCGATCACTCCGGCGGTGAAACCCCAGACCAGGGCCGATTCGACCTGGAATGCGGGGCCTTGGTAGCCGCCGGGATGGACGACGGTGACCCGGTGCGCGGGATCCGTGAGATCCGCCACGGGAACCGTGAAGACCCGGGCGGTCTCCGCGAGGTCCACGGCCCCGACCGGGCTGGGCGCGCGCCACCAGCCGAGCACGGGGGTCACGACGAACTCGCTGACCGGGATGTAGAGGCGGGGCAGCACGCCGAAGAGCTGTACTCCGGCCGGATCCAGCCCGGTCTCCTCCTCGGCCTCGCGCAGGGCGGCCCGCAGCGGGCCGGTGGTGTGCGGGTCGCCGTCCTGCGGGTCGAGGGCGCCGCCCGGGAAGGACGGCTGGCCCGCGTGGGAGCGCAGGGTTCCGGCGCGCTCCATGAGCAGCAGCTCGGGGCCGCGGGGGCCCTCGCCGAAGAGGACCAGGACGGCGGACTGGCGGCCCGCGCCGTCCTCGGGGGGCAGGAAGCGGCTCAGCTGGGTCGGCCGGACGGTCCGGGCGGCCGCCACGACGGGGTCGAGCCAGCCGGGCAGCCCGTGCGTGCTGACCTCGACCCCGCCGGGGGCCGCGGCCCCGCCGGTGCCGTCTCCGTGGCCCGGCCCGGGTCCGGTGCGGGCCCGGGTCTCGGTGGTCACGCTGTCGTCCTGCGTCCCGCGCGTCATAGGCACCCATGCTCCCTGTACTTCCGACACCGGGACAACGCGGTCCGTGGCCGGTTTCGTTCCTCAGGACTGCTCAGCACATCGGCGTGGCCCGCGGCCTCACGCCCCCGCGCCGAGCGGGGCCGCCGGGCGGCCCGGATAGTCGGCGGGCGGGGCCAGCCGCTGGCCCGGGTGCCCGCCCATCTCGTACTTGAGCAGCAGCTTCGCCTTCTCCGGGTCGGTCTCGCCCTCGCCGTACGAAGGGCAGAGCGGCGCGATCGGGCAGGCGCCGCAGGCGGGCTTGCGGGAGTGGCAGATCCGGCGGCCATGGAAGACGACCCGGTGCGAGAGCATCGTCCACTCGCTCTTCGGGAAGATCGCGCAGATCTCCGCCTCGACCTTCTCCGGGTCCTCCTGCTCGGTCAGCTTCCAGCGGCGCACCAGACGGCCGAAGTGGGTGTCGACCGTGATCCCCGGAACGCCGAAGGCATTGCCCAGGACGACATTGGCGGTCTTGCGCCCCACGCCGGGCAGGGTGACCAGGTCTTCGATCCGGCCCGGGACCTCGCCGCCGAAGTTGTCCCGCAGCGCCGTGGAGAGGCCGAGCAGGGACTTCGCCTTCGCCCGGAAGAACCCGGTCGGCCGGATGATCTGCTCCAGTTCCTCGGGCACTGCCTGCGCCATGTCCTCGGGCGTGGGGTAGGCGGCGAAGAGGGCCGGGGTGGTCTGGTTCACCCGCAGGTCGGTGGTCTGCGCGGACAGCACGGTGGCGACGAGCAGCTCGAAGGGATTGCGGAAGTCCAGTTCCGGATGGGCGTACGGGTACAGCTCGGCCAGCTCGCGGTTGATCCGGCGGGCGCGCCGGACCATGCCGAGGTGGGATTCCGCTTTCGCCGCCTTAACCGCGGGCTTCACCGTCTTCGCAGCAGGCTTCTTGGCCGAAACTTTACTCTTCTCGGGCGGCGGACCCTCCGGAGCGGACCCGGAAGGGGTCTGTTCGCCCACAGCAGAATTATGGGTCGCGGTCACACCCGCGGACCCCTTGGCCTGTGCTCTCACCGGCTTATTGGACACCCGGCCAGCCTAAGGCCGGGCGCTGACACCCGCCCGGACCTCTGGTAACACCACTCCGATTGGCCTCTCGCCGCACAGCACACCCGTATGTCCGGCATCCTTGTGACTTGAGTGACTGATCGCACTGTTTAAGGCGTCCGGCAAAATGGGGGACGAAGGTCCCCTGACGCCGGTCGACATAGGAGAGAGACTCGTGGACGACGTTCTGCGGCGCGCCCCGCTCTTCGCGGCGCTCGATGACGAGCAGGCCGCGGAGCTCCGCGCATCCATGGGCGAGGTGACCCTCGCCCGCGGTGACGCCCTGTTCCACGAGGGCGATCCCGGCGACCGCCTGTATGTGGTGACCGAGGGCAAGGTGAAGCTGCACCGCACCTCGCCCGACGGCCGCGAGAACATGCTGGCCGTGCTCGGCCCCGGCGAGCTGATCGGTGAGCTGTCCCTGTTCGACCCGGGACCGCGCACCGCCACGGCGACCGCGCTGACCGAGGTCAAGCTGCTCGGCCTCGGCCACGGCGACCTCCAGCCCTGGCTGAACGCCCGGCCCGAGGTCGCGACCGCGCTGCTGCGCGCCGTCGCCCGCCGCCTGCGCAAGACCAACGACCAGATGTCCGACCTGGTCTTCTCCGACGTTCCGGGCCGCGTGGCCCGGGCGCTCCTGGACCTGTCGCGCCGCTTCGGCGTGCAGTCCGAAGAGGGCATCCACGTCGTGCACGACCTGACGCAGGAAGAGCTGGCACAGCTCGTCGGCGCCTCCCGCGAGACCGTGAACAAGGCTCTGGCCGACTTCGCCGGGCGCGGCTGGCTGCGCCTCGAAGCGCGTGCCGTGATCCTGCTGGACGTGGAGCGGCTGGCGAAGCGCTCGCGCTGACGGCCGTCCGCGCACGACACCCGTGAAGGGGGTCCCGCCCGCGAGGGCAGGGCCCCCTTTCGTGCCTCCTTTCGCGTGCCCCCTTTCGCGCGCCCGGGCCTGCGCCGGGCGCCGGAGCCGGGATGTCACAGTGATCCACATGGGACTGGGACACAGAGGGCTGGACTCCGAGGGGTTCATCGAACGCGAGGGCTCGCTCGGACGGGTCGCCGCGCCCTTCCGGGACGTGGTCGCCGCCGCGCGGACCCGGATCGCCGAGGCGTACGGCCGGCGGCTGCACAGCGCCTACCTGTACGGGTCCGTACCGCGCGGCACCGCCCGGCCCGGCCGCTCCGACCTCGATCTGCTGCTCGCCCTGCACCGCGAGCCCTCCGGTGAGGACCGGGACACCGCCGAGGTGCTCGCGCGCGGGCTCGACCTGGACTTCGCGGGGATCGACGGCGTGGGGATCCTGCTCTACGGCAAGGAGACCCTGCTCAGCGAGGCGGAACGGCACGACCTGGGGTGGTTCCTCGCCTGCCTGTGCACCCCGCTGCTCGGCGCCGACCTGGCCGAGCACCTGCCGCGCTACCGCCCGGACGCCCTGCTCGCCCGGGAGACCAACGGTGACCTGGACGACGTACTCGCCGCCGCGCGCGAGCGGGCCGCGGCGGCGCGGACGGACGCCGAGCTGCTCAAGCTGAACCGTTTCCTCGCACGCCGGCTCGTGCGCACCGGATTCACCCTGGTCATGCCCCGGTGGGGCGGCTGGACCAGCGATCTGGCCGAGTCCGCGGAGGTCTTCGGCGGGTACTACCCCGGCCGCGCGGCCCAGATGCGGGCCGCGGCCGCCGAGGGCCTGGCCCCGGGCTGCGACCGCGGTGTCCTGCGCACGCACCTCGACGACCTCGGGCCGTGGCTCGCCGCCGAGTACACCGCCCGGCACGGCCGCCGGACCCCGCGCTGACGGGGCCGTGAGCGGTGCGTCAGCTGTACGTTTCCGGGCCGCCCGGGATCAGGCCGTGCTCGCGCAGGTACTCCAGCTGGGCGCGTACGGACCACTCGGCGGCCGGCCACAGCGAGGGGTCCACATCGGCGTAGACGTGGGCGACGACCTGCTCGGGGGTGGCGAAGCCGTTCTCCACGGCCGTCTCGACCTGGGCGAGCCGGTGCGCGCGGTGGGCGAGGTAGAACTCCACGGCGCCCTGCGCGTCCTCCAGGACCGGCCCGTGGCCCGGCAGGACGGTCCGCACCCCGTCGTCGACGGTCAGGGAGCGCAGCCGGCGCAGCGAGTCGAGGTAGTCGCCGAGCCGCCCGTCGGGGTGGGCCACCACCGTGGTGCCGCGGCCGAGGACGGTGTCCCCGGTCAGGACGGCGCGGTCGGCCGGGAGGTGGAAGCAGAGCGAGTCCCCGGTGTGGCCCGGGGTGGGCACGACCCGCAGCTCCAGACCGCCGACCCGGATGACGTCGCCGCCCGCCAGGCCCTCGTCGCCGAGGCGGAGCGCGGGGTCGAGGGCGCGCACCTTGGTGCCGGTCAGCTCGGCGAAGCGGCCCGCGCCCTCGGCGTGGTCGAAGTGGCCGTGCGTGAGCAGGGTCAGCGCGATCCGCTTGCCCGCCCGCTCGGCCGTGTCGATCACGCCCTGGAGGTGGCCCTCGTCCAGCGGACCGGGGTCGATGACCACGGCGAGGTCGGAGTCCGGTTCGGAGACCAGCCAGGTGTTGGTGCCGTCCAGGGTCATCGCGGAGGCGTTGGGGGCCAGTACGTTGACCGCGCGGGCGGTGGCGGGACCGGAGGTGACGGTTCCGCGCGGCTGGCCCGGCAGGGCGGCGGCGTCGGTCACGAGGTGCCTCCCTGGCGGACCCGCTTGGTGAACTCGTCGTGGCCCGGCCAGCTGAGCACCACCTCACCGTCCTCCAGCACCGCCCGGGCCAGCACCGGGGCCAGGTCCTGCCCCGCGGCCGCGGCGAGCGCCTCGGCGGCGCTCCCGTACGGCTCCAGCGAGCGCAGGGTGGAAATGGTCGGCGGCATCATCAGCAGCTCGCCCTTGTCGTAGCCCGCGGCGGCCTCGGCCGGGCGGATCCACACCGTCCGGTCGGCCTCCGTGGAGGCGTTGCGGGTGCGCTGGCCGGCCGGGAGCGCGGCCACGAAGAACCAGGTGTCGTAGCGGCGCGGCTCGAACTCCGGGGTGATCCAGCGGGCCCAGGCGCCCAGCAGGTCGGAGCGCAGCAGCAGGCCCCGGCGGTCCAGGAACTCGGCGAAGGACACCTCCCGGGCGACCAGCGCCCGCCGGTCGGCCTCCCAGTCGTCCCCGGTGGTGTCGCCGACGACGGTGTCGGGGCTCTCGCCCGCGAGCAGCACCCCGGCCTCCTCGAAGGTCTCGCGGACCGCGCCGCA
This sequence comes from Streptomyces sp. NBC_00536, assembly GCF_036346295.1. Classification (NCBI taxonomy): domain Bacteria; kingdom Bacillati; phylum Actinomycetota; class Actinomycetes; order Kitasatosporales; family Streptomycetaceae; genus Streptomyces; species Streptomyces sp. NBC_00536. The sequence continues at coordinate 3,876,848 of NZ_CP107819.1, forward strand.
GATGATGGCCTGGGCGGTGGCGGTGTCCGTGCCCATGCGGGCGGCCCAGTCGGCGAGGGCGGGGCCCGCCCAGCCGATCCGGTGGTCCTCGTCGCGCGGGTCGACGCCGCCGCCCGGATAGGCGTACGCGCCTCCGGCGAAGGCCATCGAGGCGCGGCGGCGCAGCATGTGCACGGCGGGGCCGACGCCGCCCGCGCCGCTCTGGTCGTCGCGCAGCAGCATCACCGTCGCCGCCCGCTTGGGCGCGACGGGGGTCAGCGTCCCGTCGGCGAGGGCGCGGATGCGGTCGGGCCACTCGGGCGGGTACCACTGGCCGCCGGGGGCGGAGGGCTCGCTGGGCGACTGGCCGTGCGGATCTTTCGGCATGGCGGGATGCTACGGGTAACCGGCGGGATGTTCGAGAGCCCCCGCCCCTCGTGGGAGGGGCGGGGGCTCTCGAGTTCTCAACGGGGTGTGACGGGTACTAGACCTCGTCGGGGGTCAGCTCCACCAGGATCTCGACCTCGACGGGTGCGTCCAGCGGCAGCACCGCGACGCCGACGGCGCTGCGCGCGTGCACGCCGCGCTCGCCGAGCACCTCGCCCAGCAGCTCGCTCGCGCCGTTCAGCACGCCCGGCTGCCCGGTGAAGTCGGGCGCGGAGGCCACGAAGCCGACGACCTTCACGACGCGCGCGATCCGGTCGAGGTCACCCACGACGGACTTCACGGCGGCCAGGGCGTTCAGCGCGCACACGGCGGCCAGTTCCTTGGCCTGCTCGGGCGAGACTTCCGCACCGACCTTGCCGGTGACCGGCATGCTGCCCTTCACCATCGGGAGCTGGCCCGCGGTGTGGACGTACGCACCCGAGCGCACGGCCGGCTGGTAGGCGGCCAGCGGCGGGACGACGTCGGGCAGCGTCAGGCCCAGCTCGGCCAGCCGCGCTTCCACGGCTCCGGCGGTCATGCCTTCTCCCGCTTGAGGTAGGCCACGAGCTGCTCGGGGTTGTTCGGTCCGGGCACCACCTGGACCAGCTCCCAGCCGTCCTCGCCCCAGGTGTCCAGGATCTGCTTGGTGGCATGGACCAGCAGCGGGACGGTCGCGTATTCGAACTTCTTGGTCATGGGAGCGAGCGTAGTGCCTGTCCCGGGACGTGATGCGCGACCCGTCCTGCCCCCGCCGCCCACGACAGCGCCACCGAGGAATTAGGCTCGGTCGCTGTGAGCAGGCTCCAGGTGGTCAGCGGCAAGGGCGGCACCGGAAAGACCACGGTCGCCGCGGCATTCGCGCTCGCCCTCGCACGCGAGGGCGGACGCACGCTTCTGGTGGAGGTGGAGGGCAGGCAGGGGATCGCACAGCTCTTCGGGGCGGAGGCGCTCCCGTACGAGGAGCGGAAGATCGCCGTCGCGCCGGGCGGCGGTGAGGTGTTCGGGCTCGCGATCGACGCGGAGCGGGCCCTGCTGGACTACCTCCAGATGTTCTACAAGCTCGGCTCGGCCGGGCGCGCCCTGAAGAAGCTGGGCGCCATCGACTTCGCGACCACGATCGCGCCGGGGCTGCGGGACGTGCTGCTGACCGGCAAGGCGTGCGAGGCGGTGCGGCGCAAGGACAAGGCGGGCCGGTTCGTCTACGACCACGTGGTGATGGACGCGCCGCCGACCGGGCGGATCACCCGCTTCCTGAACGTCAACGACGAGGTGGCGGGGCTGGCCCGGTTCGGGCCGATCCACAATCAGGCGCAGGCCGTCATGAAGGTGCTGAAGTCCCCGGAGACGGCCGTGCACCTGGTGACGCTGCTGGAGGAGATGCCGGTCCAGGAGACCGCGGACGGCATCGCAGAACTGCGCGCCGTCGGGCTGCCGGTCGGCCGGGTCATCGTCAACATGATGCGACCGCACCACCTGGACGAGGGAACCTTGCGGGCGGCCGCCGGGAACCACCGCGCCGAGCTGGCCCGGTCGCTGTCCCGGGCCGGCCTGGGCGGCGCGCGGCGCGGGGGCCTGGCGGAGCGGCTGCTGGACCCGCTGCTGGAGCAGGCCGCGGAACACGCGGGCCGGGTGGAGCTGGAGCGGGAGCAGCGGGCGGTCCTGGACGGGCTGGACGTGGCGGCGTACGAACTCCCCCTGCTCGGCGCGGGGATGGACCTGGCCGGGCTGTACGAGCTGGCGACGGAACTCCGCAAGCAGGTGGGTCAGGTGGGGACCGAATGAGCGAGAACCTGGGGAGCACGGGGACCATGGGCCTGGACACTCCGCCGCGGCTGGCGGTCGACGCGCTGCTCGACGATCCGGCCACGCGGATCGTCGTGTGCTGCGGGTCGGGCGGCGTCGGCAAGACCACCACGGCCGCGGCACTGGGCGTACGGGCGGCGGAGCGCGGGCGCACGGTGGTCGTCCTGACCATCGACCCGGCGCGCCGGCTGGCGCAGTCCCTCGGGATCGACACGCTCGACAACACCCCGCGGCGGGTGGCCGGGGTGGGCGGCGAACCGGGCGCGGACCAGCCCGGCGGTGAACTGCACGCCATGATGCTGGACATGAAGCGGACCTTCGACGAGATCGTCGAGGGGCACGCGGACGGCGAGCGGGCGAAGGCCATCCTGGACAACCCCTTCTACCAGTCGCTGTCGGCCGGGTTCGCGGGCACGCAGGAGTACATGGCGATGGAGAAGCTCGGGCAGCTGCGCGCCCGGGACGACTGGGACCTGATCATCGTCGACACCCCGCCGAGCCGCTCCGCGCTGGACTTCCTCGACGCGCCGAAGCGGCTGGGGTCCTTCCTGGACGGGAAGTTCATCCGGGTGCTGATGGCTCCGGCGAAGGTCGGCGGCCGGGCCGGGATGAAGTTCCTCAATGTCGGCATGTCGATGATGACCGGCACGCTGAGCAAGCTGATGGGTGCCTCGCTGCTGAAGGACGTACAGACCTTCGTGGCCGCGATGGACACGATGTTCGGCGGCTTCCGGACCCGCGCGGACGCGACGTACCGGCTGCTGCAGGCTCCCGGTACGGCCTTCCTCGTGGTCGCGGCGCCGGAGCCGGACGCGGTGCGCGAGGCGGCGTACTTCGTGGAGCGGCTGGCCGCGGAACGGATGCCGCTGGCCGGGCTCGTGCTGAACCGGGTGCACGGCAGCGGGGCCGACCAGCTCTCGGCGGAGCGGGCGTTGGCCGCCGCAGAGAATCTTGAAGAGGGCGGCATTGTCGATCAGGAGTCCGGGAAAGCTGGACATCGTGACTCCGCCGCGGACGGCTCCCCCGCCGAAGAGTTCACAGCGGACGAGGGCGCGGACGACGACTTCGACAAGGACTTCACAGCGGACGAGATCACCGCTGGTCTGCTGCGCCTGCACGCCGAGCGCATGCAGGTGATCGCGCGCGAGCGGCGCACACGCGATCGGTTCACCTCGCTGCACCCCGAGGTGGCGGTGGCCGAAGTGGCCGCCCTGCCCGGCGATGTACACGACCTCGCCGGGCTGCGGGCCATCGGAGAGCGGCTCGCGGCCGGGGTACCGGCCGGAGCGTAGACGGGCTGCGCGGGGGTCTACCCGGCTGCCGCGTACGTCTCGAACCGAAGATCAACCTCCGCATCGACATCCACGGTGAGGATGCCCGTACTGCGCTCGTACTCCGTACGGGCGGTTTCGAGCAGCCGTCGCCACGAGGTGACGGTGGGGCGCCTGCGCAGCAATGCGCGCCGCTCCCGCTCGGTCATTCCGCCCCACACGCCGAACTCGACGCGATTGTCGAGCGCGTCGGCCAGGCATTCGGTCCGCACCGGACATCCGGTGCACACCGCCTTGGCCCTGTTCTGTGCCGCTCCTTGAACGAACAGTTCATCCGGATCGGTAGTGCGGCAGGCTGCCTGCGCACTCCAGTCGGTAACCCAGCCCATCCCGGCGCCGTCCTCTCCCGAATCGAGGCTCCCCCACGGCGGTAGCGGCATATTCACCGCTACCAGTTGAGGACGTTACGGAAGGTGGACACAGTGCAACACCCCCGTCGGGCCCAATCTTGAATGGTCCGAACGGACTATGGGTAAGCGGCAGATCACCCGACGGAGTGATCGGACGACATGCCCGACCATTCCGGCAATTCGGGTGAATCGACGGTGGGCCACCTGAGAGGGGCGCGAGATTCGGACAAGAGTTCACCCCATTCGGGAAGGGTGAAAAACAAGCCGCGGGGTTGATGTCGCGCCGCACTGCTGTGACAGTTGTTGCCAGCTTAGGCCAAGGCATTCGCGTGTGTCCGGCGAATGAGAACGTAGGCTGCCCTCCATGGGAAAGAAGCGCTCAAGCGGAGGGCTCTCGGGGAGCCAACAGGCCGCCAGGTTCCTCGGGGTGTCCGTTCTCTCCGGAGTCGTGCTCGCCGGCATCGCGATCCCCGGCGCGGGCGCGCTGGGCCTCGCGGCCAAGGGCACGGTCGAGGGATTCGACGAGATCCCGGCCAATCTGAAGACACCTCCGCTGAGCCAGCGCACCACGATTCTGGACTCCGAAGGTGGCTTGATCGCCACTGTCTATTCACGTGACCGTCAGGTCGTGCCGCTCACCGCGATCTCGCCCTACATGCAGAAGGCGATCGTCGCGATCGAGGACTCGCGTTTCTACGAACACGGCGCGGTGGACCTCAAGGGCATCCTGCGCGCCGTGAACCGCAACGCGCAGGAGGGCGGCGCCGCACAGGGCGCTTCCACCCTCACCCAGCAGTACGTGAAGAACGTCTTCGTCGAAGAGGCCGGCGACGACGAGAGCAAGGTGCGCGAAGCCCAGGAGAAGAGCCTCGGGCGCAAGATCCGCGAGCTGAAGTACTCGATCCAGGTCGAGGAGGAACTCGGGAAGAAGAAGATCCTCGAGAACTACCTCAACATCACGTACTTCGGCCAGCAGGCGTACGGAATCGAGTCGGCGGCGCAGCGCTACTTCAGCAAGCCCGCCAAGGACCTCACCCTGGACGAGGCCGCGCTGCTCGCGGGCATCGTCCAGTCGCCGACCCGCTTCGACCCGGTCAACGACTCGGCCGAGTCCATGAAGCGCCGCAATGTCGTCCTCCAGCGGATGGCCGACATGAAGGACATCTCGCAGGCGGAGGCGGACGCGGCGAAGCTCAAGCCCGTCACCCTGAAGGTGACCCGCCCGAAGAACGGCTGCATCACGGCCGTCAAGGGCGCGGGCTTCTTCTGCGACTACGTGCGCAACACCTTCCTGACCGACACGGTCTTCGGCAAGACCCGGGAGGAGCGCGCGAAGCTCTGGAACCAGGGCGGCCTGACCGTACGGACCACCCTGGACCCGCAGTCGCAGGAGGCGGCCAACGCCTCGATCAAGGAGCACGTCTACGCGGACGACTCGATCGCGACGGCCGTGACCATGGTCCAGCCGGGCACCGGACGGGTGCTCGCGATGGGTCAGTCGAAGCCGTACGGCTTCGGGAAGAACGAGACGCAGATCAACTACTCCGTGGACAAGCGGATGGGCGGCTCCAACTTCGGCTTCCAGACGGGCTCGACCTTCAAGCCCTTCATCGCCGCCGCGGCGCTGGAGCGCGGGACGCTGCCGACCAAGGTCTACCCGGCGCCGTACGAGATCGACTACCCGAGCCCGATCGCGCGCTGCGACGGCACGAACTACATCAACGAGCGCGACCCCAAGACCAAGAAGTACGAGAAGGCGCAGAACGAGACCGAGGAGGAGTACGGCCCGTACGCGCTGAAGACGGCGATGGAGAAGTCCATCAACACGTACTTCGTCCAGATGATCGGCGAGGTCGGGCTCTGCCCGGTCACCGAGATGACGCAGAAGCTGAACGTCGTCCCGGCGAGCGGCGAGAAGCTCCCCGAGTCCCCGTCCATCGCGCTCGGTTCGGCCGAGATGTCCCCGCTGACGATGGCCAACGCCTACGCCGCCTTCGCCAACCGCGGCGTCTACTGCACCCCGGTCGCGATCGAGGCCATCACCGACTCGCACAACAAGGCGCTCCAGGTGCCGAAGTCCAAGTGCGACCAGGCGATGTCGGAGACGACCGCCGACACCGTCAACACGCTGCTGCGCGGAGTGGTCGACTCCGGTACCGGTGAGAAGGCCGGGCTGACCGACCGCGACAGCGCGGGCAAGACGGGTACCACCGACAACCGCTACAACGCCTGGTTCGTCGGCTACACCCCGAACATGTCCGGCGCGGTGTGGGTCGGCTCGGGCGGCGCGAAGAAGATCTCGATGGAGGACATCACCATCGGCGGGCAGTACTACCCGAAGGTCTTCGGTGGCGGCCTGCCCGGCCCGATCTGGAAGGACGCCGTCTCGGGCGCGCTGTCCGGGCGCGAGGCCCCGACCTTCACCACGGTCAACATCCCGGAGCCCTCGACCCCCTCCGGCGGCAGCCGCAACAACCAGAACCCGCCGCCCGCGAACCGGCCCGGCAAGGGCAAGCCCGGCAAGCCGGGCGGCGACGGCAAGCCGGGTGACGGCGCGCCGGGCGGGCAGACGATCGCGGGCATGACCACCGGCACCCCGGGCGGCGGCCCGGGCACGCCCGACCCGGGCATCAGCCTCCCGGCGGGCATCCTGGGCGAGCCGACGGGCCGCCGCCCGTAGCGCGTACGCAGACGTATATGAGGGAGGGCCCCGGTCGCAGTCGCGACCGGGGCCCTCCCTCATGTGTGCGCAGGTGTCAGGAGAGGAGCTTCTTGACGGTCGCGGCGACGCGCCCGCCCTCCGCCAGCCCGGCGACCTTCGGGTTCACGATCTTCATGACGGCGCCCATCGCCCGCGGCCCCTCGGCGCCCGCGGCCCTGGCCTCCTCGACGGCCGACGCCACGATCGCGGTCAGCTCGTCGTCGCTGAGCTGCTTGGGCAGGTACGCGTCGAGCAGCTCACCCTCGGCCACCTCGCGCGCGGCCTGCTCGGTCCGGCCACCCTGGGCGAAGGCCTCGGCGGCCTCGCGGCGCTTCTTCGCCTCCTTCGCGATCACCTTGAGGACTTCGTCGTCGGAGAGCTCGCGCGCTTCCTTGCCCGCGACCTCCTCCTTGGTGATGGCGGTGAGGGTCAGTCGCAGCGTGGACGAGCGGAGTTCGTCGCGCGCCTTGATGGAGTCGGTGAGGTCTTCCCTGAGCTTGGCCTTGAGCGTGGTCATGGGTCGAGTCTGCCAGGTGCGGGGGCGCTGGCGCCCGCCGGTTTTCCCGGTCTGCGACGATGGGGCCATGCGTGCGCGTTACGGAATCCCCCTGAAGGTCACCGCGGGCATCGCCGCGGCCGGAGTCGCCGGTGTGGCCTATGCCGCCGGTTTCGAGGCACGGTCGTTCCGGCTCCGCCGGGTGACCGTCCCGGTGCTCCCCCAGGGGATGCGGCCCCTGCGGGTCCTGCAGGTATCGGACATCCACATGGTCGGCGGGCAGGGCAAGAAGCGCGCCTGGCTCCAGTCCCTGGCGGGACTGCGGCCCGACTTCGTGGTGAACACCGGCGACAACCTCTCGGACACCGAGGGGATCCCGGAGGTGCTCGACGCGCTCGGTCCGCTGATGGAGTTCCCCGGCGCCTACGTCTTCGGCTCGAACGACTACTACGGACCGCGCCTGCGCAACCCGGGGCGCTATCTGATCGAGAAGGTCCAGGGCCGGCACGGGCTGAACGGCAACAAGCCGGTCGTCGGCGCCGTCCACAACCCGTGGGAGGACCTGCGGGACGCCTTCGACGCGGCGGGCTGGCTGAACCTCACCAACACCCGGGCGCGGATGAAGCTGGACGGGCTGGAGCTGGCCTTCACCGGTCTGGACGACCCGCACATCAAGCGGGACCGCTACGAGCGGGTGGCCGGCGGTCCGGAGGCGGACGCCGACTTCTCGGTCGCCGTCGTGCACGCCCCGTACCTGCGCGCGCTGGACGCCTTCGCGGCGGACGGCTATCCGCTGATCCTCGCGGGGCACACGCACGGCGGGCAGCTGTGCGTCCCCTTCTACGGGGCCCTGGTCACCAACTGCGACCTGGACGCCAAGCGGGTGAAGGGCCTCTCCACGCACGAGGCCGCCGGGCAGCGCTCGTACCTGCACGTCTCGGCCGGCTGCGGCACGAACCGGTTCACCCCGGTCCGCTTCGCCTGCCCGCCGGAAGCGACCCTGCTCACCCTGACGGCCGCGTCCTGAGGCCGCGTCCTGAGACCCGACGCGGCCCAGCCGGTACGTTGAACGGATGATCGCAGCAGGTTTCGCAGCTTCCTTCCGCGCCCTGATCGCCCTGGCCGCGACCGTGGGCCTCGTGATCGAGTGCGTCTACGGCAGCGTTCCCGTCGTGCTGAGCTTCTTCACCATCTGGACGAACATCCTGGTGGCGGTGGTCTTCGGGCTCTGCGCGGTGCGCGCGTGGCAGCGCCGCCCGGAGCCTGGCCCCCTGTGGCGGGGCGGGGTGCTGCTCTTCATCCTGATCACCGGGCTGGTCTTCCACCTGGTGCTGGACAATCCGTCGAGCCCGTTCAACGTGGTCGAGGACCTCGACAAGCTCAGCGGCGCCAGGGCCGTCTCCAACCAACTGCTGCACACGGTCACCCCGATCGCGGCCGCCCTGGACTTCGTACTGCTCACGGCCCCGCGCCGACTGCGCCCGCGCCATGCGGCCCAGTGGCTGGCCTTCCCCTTCCTGTACCTGGCGTTCGCCCTGGTCCGCGGCGCCCTGCTGGCCCCGGGCACGAAGACGCGGTACACGTACCCCTTCATCGACGTGGCGGAGTACGGCTACGCCCGGGTCGCGGTGAACGGTCTCGTCCTCGGCCTCGCCTTCTACGCCCTGGGCCTCGCCCTGGTCACGGCCGACCGCTTCCGCCCGGCCCTCCTCACCCCCCGCGAAAACCGGATTTCGTCTCCGGCCGACGGTCCGCTAAAGTAATCGATGTCGCCAGGGCAGCAACACCGCCAAGGCGGCGATCGGGGTGTAGCGCAGCTTGGCAGCGCGCTTCGTTCGGGACGAAGAGGTCGTGGGTTCAAATCCCGCCACCCCGACTTCGTAAGACGCAAGAGGCCTGATCCACTCAGTGGATCGGGCCTTTCGTGTCTTCTCCGCACGCCTGCCTGCCGGTTCGGGTGTGCCCGCCCAGCCCGAGGTCCGTGAGCGTGTCTTCTTCCCCTGCCCCCATATCCGTACGGCTGCCCGGTTTGCGGCGGCCGGGGCGGCCTGCGTGGCTGTCGCCGAAGGTGCTGCGGACCGAGGTGCTCGGCGGGCTGGTCGTCGCGCTGGCGCTGATCCCCGAGGCGATCTCGTTCTCGGTCATCGCCGGGGTGGATCCGGCGATCGGGCTGTTCTCCTCGTTCACCATGGCTGTGGTGATCTCGGTCGTCGGCGGGCGGCCGGCGATGATCTCGGCCGCCACGGGGGCCGTGGCGCTCGTGATCGCGCCGCTGAACCGGGAGTACGGCCTGGGGTACCTGATCGCGGCGGTGATCCTCGGCGGGGTCTTCCAGATCGTGCTCGGCGCGCTCGGTGTGGCGAAGCTGATGCGGTTCATCCCGCGCTCGGTGATGGTCGGGTTCGTCAACTCCCTCGCGATCCTGGTCTTCATGGCCCAGGTCCCCGAGGTGCGGAACGTGCCGTGGGCCGTCTACCCGCTGCTCGCCTGCGGGCTCGCGCTGATGGTGTTCTTCCCGAAGGTCACGAAGGTGGTTCCGGCCCCGCTCGTGGCCATCGTCATCCTCACGGCCATCACCATCGCCGCGGGGATCGCGGTGCCGACCGTCGGGGACAAGGGGGCGCTGCCCTCGTCGCTGCCGGTGCCGGGGCTGCCGGACGTGCCGTTCACCCTGGACACCCTGGCGCTCGTCGCCCCGTACGCCCTGGCCATGGCGGTGGTCGGGCTGATGGAGTCGCTGATGACGGCGAAGCTGGTCGACGAGATCACCGGCACGCGGTCCTCGAAGACCCGGGAGTCCGTCGGGCAGGGCGTCGCGAACATCGTCACCGGGTTCTTCGGCGGCATGGGCGGCTGCGCGATGATCGGCCAGACGATGATCAACGTGAAGGTGTCGGGCGCCCGGACTCGGCTGTCGACCTTCCTCGCCGGTGTGTTCCTGATGGTGCTGTGCATCGCCTTCGGGCCGCTGGTCTCGGACATTCCGATGGCCGCGCTCGTCGCCGTCATGGTGATGGTCTGTTTCGCGACCTTCGACTGGCATTCGGTCGCGCCGAAGACGCTCCGGCGGATGCCGGCCGGGGAGATCACCGTCATGGTGCTGACCGTGGCCTGTGTGGTCGCCACGCACAACCTCGCCGTCGGCGTCGTCGCCGGATCGGTCACCGCGATGGTCATCTTCGCCAAGCGGGTCGCGCACCTGGCGGACGTCACCGCCGTCACCGACCCCGAGGGCGGCACGGTGGTGTACTCGGTCACCGGCGAGCTGTTCTTCGCCTCGTCCAACGACCTGGTCGGGCGGTTCGACTACGCGGGCGACCCCGACGAGGTCGTCATCGACCTCTCCGGCGCCCATGTCTGGGACGCCTCCTCCGTCGCGGCGCTCGACGCCATCGAGGACAGGTACCGCCGACGCGGCAAGAACGTCGAGATCACCGGCCTGAACGAACACAGCGCCCGGCTGTACGGAAAGCTGAGCGGGGAACTCGCGGCGGGTCACTGACGGTCAGCCCGCGGGCCACTGCATCTCGCGTCGGCGTGCCGGGGCGGAGTGCCGGGGTGACCATGGAGTGCGGGGGCCGTTCATACGGGGGCTCGTCCCGGGAGGGACTCATGACGGACACCTCCGGAGGAACCATTGACGTGCTGGTCGCGGGGGCCGGGCCGGTCGGGCTGACGGCCGCGGCCGAGCTGCGGCGGCGCGGGGTGCGCTGTCGGCTCGTCGACCTGCTCCCGGCCCGGCTGCCGTACGCGAAAGCGGTCGGGATCCAGCCGCGCACCCTGGAGATCTGGGACCGGATGGGCTTCGTCCACGACGCCCTCGACCTGGCGGTCCGGCTGCGCGGGCAGCTGACGTACGTGGACGGCGTCGAGCAGCCCCGGCTCGAAATGGTGATGCCGCCCGAGGTGCCGTACGGCTTCGCCGCGCTGCCGCAGTACGAGACGGAGCGCGTCCTGGAGGCGTTCCTGAACCGGTTCGGGACGGGCATCGAGCGGTCCACCGAGCTGGTGTCGTTCGCCCAGGACGCCGACGGGGTGACCTGCCGGCTGCGCACGCCGGGCGGCGAGGAAGAGGTCCGCGCCCGGTTCCTGGTGGGCTGCGACGGCGCGCACAGCACCGTGCGCAAGGGGCTCGGGCTGGGCTTCGAGGGCGGCGCCTTCCCCGAGGAGTACATGCTCGCCGACGTCGAGGTCGAGTGGAACCTCCCGCGCGGGTACGCGGTGCGCGCCACGCACCACGACGCCGGGGGCGCCGTCGACGACGTGCTGATGGGCGTCCCGCTGCCCGGCACGAACCGGTACCGGATGTCCATGATGGTGCCGCCCGACCTGTCCGCCGCGACCAGGGGGAGTACACCGGACGGGATCGCGCACGGCCTGGACACCGCCGACGGGCGCAAGCCCGGACTGCACCACATCCAGGCCGTCCTGGACCGGATGTCGCCCTGGCCCACGACCGCCTCCGCGCTGCGCTGGTCGTCTGTCTTCCGGATCAGCCACCGGCTGGTCGACCGCTACGCGGACGGCCGGGTCTTCGTCGCCGGGGACGCCGCGCACATCCACCCGCCGACCGGCGCGCAGGGCATGAACACCGGTATCCAGGACGCCTGGAACCTGGCCTGGAAGCTGGCCCTGGCCGTCGAGGGCGCCGCGGCTCCGGGTCTGCTCGCGAGCTACGACGCCGAGCGCAGGCCGGTCGGCGAGGAGGTCGTCGGCCGCACCGTCCGGCACGCAGCCGAAGGGATCAAGGCCGACCCCGACGACCCGCGGACGGTGATGCTGCGCGAGGCCCAGCTGCTCGTCGGCTACCGGGGCGGCCCCCTCGTGGACCCGGCGTCGGCGGACGGCGGGCCCGGCCCGCAGCCCGGCGACCGGGCGCCCGACTGCGCCGGGCTGGCCGGGGCGATCGCGGCCTATCCGCTGCGCCTGTTCGACCTGCTGCGCGGGCGGGAGCACGTACTCCTCCTGTACGGGACCGGGCCGACGGCTGAGGGCTTCGGCCCGCTCGCGGCCGCCGTGCGGGAGGCGGCGGACGGGCAAATCGACGTGTGCGCGATTCTCGCGGAGCACAAAACGGACGCAGCCGACGCGGTGCCCGTGTACCGCGACGCGCGCGGCGAGTTCGCCCGCCTGTACGGCGTACGGGAACCGACCGCCTTCCTGGTCCGCCCCGACGGCTACCTCGCGGCCCGGCTCACCCCGCCGACCGCGGCGGGGCTGCGCGCCTGCCTGGCGAAGGTCTTCGCGCGCTGAGCGCCGCTCCCGCCTCCCGCTCCCGGTCAACGTCAGCCCGTCGCGTCGAGCAGGGCCGTCAGTTCGTCGCGGACCAGCTCCATGAACGGCCCCGTCGCCGCGGGTTCCACCGCGCGCTCCCCGGCCACCGCGTGCAGGTGGGCCAGTACGGCCTCCAGGTCCGCGAAGGGCCCCACCGGGCGCAGCAGCCACAGGCGGCCCGCCGGGCGGGGCGGCAGTCCGAGGCCGGCGAGGGCCGCGTCGGCCTCCGCGTCCATCCCGTGCAGGTCGGCGGCGGACAGCGGCGCGCACTCGACGTCGGTGACCTTGCCGTGGCCGTCCAGCCGGGTCTCCACGGCCCAGCGGGTGGCGCGGTCCGCCACCCAGGTCCGGGCGTCGGCGGGCCACACGTACGGCAGGAACACCCACAGCGCCTGCTCGGGGGCGGGTTCCCAGCCGAGCACCTCCAGTTCACGCACCTCGGGCAGCCGGTCCGGCTCCTGTTCGCTGCGCCCGGAGCGGCGCAGCGCGAGGGGGTGCGGGGCTCCGTCCTCGTCCCAGTCCCATGACATGGGCGCAGGGTACCGACGACGGAGCCCCGCACCGATGAAGACGCGTCAGCCCAGCGGGTTCCTCAGCCCAGCGGGTTCTTCGCGATCCGCTCCGCTATGCCGTTCGCGACCAGCCCGGCCGCCGAGCAGTGCGGCTTGCGGGCGGCCTGGTCCTCGAACAGGGCCAGGAAGGACGGGCCGAAGTCCGCCCGCGGGTGGGCGGCGAGGAGTTCCGCGCGGAAGCGCTCGTCGAACTCCTCCACCCGCAGGCCCGACACGTCGGCGCTGGTGCCCACCTGCAGCAGGTGGCTCTCCACGTCCTCGTCGGCCGTGACGTCCTCGCGCATGTGCCGCACGATGATCTCCTCGGCGCGGGCGCGCCGGGCCGGGGCCCAGCCGAGGCCCGCCGTCAGCACGCGGGCCACGTGCCCGCCCGCCTCCTCGAAGGAGAGGGTGTGGCTGTCGAAGGGAGCGGTCAGGCCCAGGTCGTGCAGCAGCGAGGCGACGTAGAACAGCTCCTCGTCATACACCAGGCCGTGCTCGGCGGCATGGCGCGCGCCGAAGGCGTACGACCGCACCGAATGGTGGAACAGGGCCTCGTCCGCATACTCCGCGGCGATCTCCCGCGCTGCCTCCGCCGATCGTCCCGCTACCGTCCACATATCGCTCGGTTCCCCTCCGCCTGACGCCGGTTGACGCTGGTCACTGTAGGCGGCGGGCGAAGTCCACCGGTTCCGGGTCCTCGCCCGGCCAGCTCAGCCTGGTCGGTGCCACCGGGGTCTCGGCGAGGATCCGGCCGTTCGAGACGACGAGGCGCGGGCGGACCTGGCGGCGCAGCGCCTCGGTCGGCGAAGGCGCGGGCAGCAGAACGAAGTTGGCGGGGGCGCCCTCCGCGATGCCGTACGCGTCCTCGTCGAGCCCGAGCACCCGGGCCGCGCGGTCCGTCACCATGGAGAACGCGGTGGGGATCTCTTCCGTTCCCGTCAACTGGGCGGCGTACAGGCCCACCAGGGCGCTCTGGAGCGGGTTCCCGGTGCCCAGGGCGTTCCACGGGTCCATCACGTCGTCGTGCCCGAAGGCCACGTTGACCCCCGCCGCCAGCATCTCCTTGACCTGGGTGAGGCCGCGCCGCTTGGGGTAGGCGTCGAAGCGGCCCTGGAGGTTGAGATTGGCGAAGGGGTTGCTCACCAGGTTGATCCCGGAACGCTCCAGCAGCCGCTGGAGTTTGAAGCTGTAGGCGCCGCCATAGGAACCCATCGCGGTGGTGTGGGAGGCGGTCGCCCGGCCGCGCAGTCCGGAGCGCAGCGCCAGGGTCGCCAGTACCTCCACGAACCGCGACTGTTCGTCGTCGATCTCGTCGCAGTGGGCGTCCACGCGCAGCCCGTGCCGTTCGGCCAGTTCGAAGGCGAAGCGCAGTGAGTCGACCCCGTCCTCGCGGGTGTCCTCGAAGTGCGGGATCGCGCCGATCACGTCCGCGCCGCGCACCACGGCCTCGCGCATCAGCCGTTCGCCGTCCGGGAAGGAGACGATGCCCTCCTGCGGGAAGGCCACGATCTGCAGGTGCATCACGTCCCGCACCCGGTCGCGGACCTCCGCCAGGGCGTCGAGCGCGGTCAGGCCGGGGTCGGTGACATCGCAGTGCGTACGGACGTACAGCACGCCCTGGGCGGCCTGCCAGCGCAGCACCTCGGTGGCGCGCGCGATGACGTCCTCGCGGGTCAGGGTGCGTTTGCGTTCGCTCCAGCAGGCGATGCCCTCCCAGAGGGTGCCGGAGGTGTTCGGGCGGGGTTCGCCCGCGGTCAGCGCGGTGTCGAGGTGGATGTGCGGTTCGACGAAGGGCGCGGTGAGCAGCCCGCCGTGCGCCTCGACGAGGGTCCCCGTCACCGGGGGTTCCCGCTCGTCGTCGTGCGGGATGAGGTGGGCGATCCGGCCGTCCTCGGCCACCTCGACGTCGACGAGGTCGGCGGCGACCGCGCCGCGGCCCTCTCCTGTGTGCAGCCGGGCACCCCGGACGATCATGCGCATACCGTGACGTTATAGCCGTACGGCACCGCGCGCCCCGGCAATGCCGCCGTGCGGCAAGAATGGGCGCATGACCAGCGATGTGAGCAGCGATGTGCCCAGCGGCGTGCCCAGCGATGCGAGCGATGTGAGTGCCCCGCCCGCCATGCCGGACTGGGAGAAGCGGTTCCGGGCCCCCCGCGTGGGACTGCCCGACTGGGCCGAGGACGCCCCGGACCGCAGCCTCTTCGTCTCCAACGCGACGGGGACCTACGAGCTGTACGCGTGGGACCGCGCGAGCGGCACGCAGCGCCAGGCCACCGACCGCCCGAACGGGACCACCGACGGCACCCTCTCCCCCGACGGCGCCTGGATCTGGTGGTTCTCCGACACCGACGGCGACGAGTTCGGCGTCTGGGTGCGCCAGCCCTTCGAGGGCGGTCCGGACGAGCCCGCGACCCCGGGCCTGGAGCCCTCCTACCCGGGCGGTCTGGCGATCGGCCGGGACGGCACGGCCGTGGTGGGCCGCTCCACCGACGAGGACGGCTCGACGCTGCACGTCGTGCGCCCCGGCGCGGAGCCGGTGGAGATCTACCGCCACCACGAGTCGGCGGGCGTCGGCGACCTCTCCCGCGACGGCACCCTCGTCGTGATCGAGCACACCGAGCACGGCGACGCGATGCACTCCTCGCTGCGCGTGGTCACCCTGGACGGGGCGACCGTCGCCGAGCTGGACGATTCCAAGGGCGGTACGGAGGAGCTGGGCCTGTCCGCGCTCGGTTTCGCGCCGGTCGCCGGGGACACCCGGCTGCTGGTGGGCCACCAGCGGCGGGGCCGCTGGGAGCCGATGGTGTGGGACGTCGTGGCGGGCACCGAGGAGGCCCTGGACATCGACCTGCCCGGTGACGTGAGCGCCGAGTGGTACCCGGACGGCGGCGCCCTGCTGATCGCGCACGAGTTCGAGGCGCGCGGCGAGCTGTGGCGCTACGACCTGGCGACGCGGGAGCTGGTCCGGGTGGACACCCCGCCCGGTACGGTCTCGGGCGCGACCGCCCGCCCCGACGGCACCGTCGAATACCAGTGGTCCTCGGCCGCCGAGCCCGCCTCGGTACGGTCCACCACCGGCGCGGTGGTGCTGGACCCGCCGGGCTTCCGGCCGCCGGGCTCCGTGCCCGTCGAGGACGTGTGGGTCCAGGGCCCGGGCGGGCGCATCCATGCGCTCGCGCAGCGCCCGGCCGGGCACGGCGAGGGCCCCTTCCCGACCATCTTCGAGATCCACGGCGGGCCGACCTGGCACGACAGCGACGCCTTCGCCGCCACCCCCGCGGCCTGGCTGGACCACGGCTTCGCGGTGGTCCGGGTCAACTACCGGGGCTCGACCGGCTACGGCCGCGAGTGGACCGACGCCCTCAAGCACCGGGTCGGCCTGATCGAGCTGGAGGACATCGACGCGGTGCGCGCGTGGGCGGTGGAGTCCGGGCTCGCCGATCCGGCGCGCCTGGTGCTGTCCGGCGGCTCGTGGGGCGGCTACCTGAGCCTGCTGGGCCTGGGCACGCAGCCCGAGGTGTGGGCGGTGGGGCTGGCCGCGGTGCCCGTCGCCGACTACGTGGCGGCGTACGAGGACGAGATGGAGCCGCTCAAGGCGCTGGACCGGACCCTGTTCGGCGGGACGCCCGAGGAGGTGCCGGACCGCTTCGCCGCCTCGTCCCCGCTGACGTACGTGGACGCGGTGCGGGCGCCGGTGCACATCGCGGCGGGCGTCAACGACCCGCGCTGCCCGATCCGGCAGATCGACAACTACGTCGAGCGGCTGGTGGCGCGCGGCGCCGAGCACGAGGTCTACCGCTACGACGCCGGGCACGGCTCGCTGGTCGTGGAGGAGCGGATCAAGCAGGTCCGGATGGAGCTGGACTTCGCGCTGAAGCACCTGCCGCGGGGGGCCTCGGCCTGACGTCCGGGCCCGGGGCGGGCCCGACCCGGTCCGCCCCGGGACAGAGCGACCGGTGCACCCCCCGTACGGTGGTGGGGTGCACCGGTTTCTCCTGACCCCGCGTTGGTGGGGGATCAACGTCTTCGTCGTGCTGGCCGTTCCCTTCTGTCTGTTCATGGGGACGTGGCAGCTCGGCCGGTTCGAGGACCGCGTCGGCAGCCACCGGGAGGCGAGCGCCGAACGGCCCGCCGACCAGAGCGCCGCCCCGCTGGACTCCCTGCTCCCGGTGGACACCCGGACCTCCGGACGCCTCGCCTCCGTCTCCGGCCAGTACGCCGAACAGCTGCTGGTCCCGGAGCGGGATCTCGACGGGAAGTCCGGCTTCTACGTGCTGACCCTGCTGCGCACCGACGGCGGCAAGGCCGTCCCGGTGGTCCGCGGCTGGCTCCCGGGGAGCGCGGACGCGGCCCGGGCCCCGGCGCCGCCCACCGGCCGGGTCGAGGTCACCGGTGTGCTCCAGGCCCCGGAGAGTTCCAGCAGCAAGGGCGTCCACTCGCAGGGCGGTCTGCCCGCCGGACAGCTCGGCGTGATCGGGGCGGCCTCCCTGGTCAACCTGGTGCCCTACGGCCTCTACGACGCGTGGCTGACCGTGCCGACGGCCTCGGACGGCATGGTTCCGGTCCCCGCCAAGGCACCGGCGAACACCGGGCTCGACCTCAAGGCCTTCCAGAACCTCGGCTACACCGGCGAGTGGTTCGTCTTCTCGGCCTTCGTGCTCTTCATGTGGTTCAGGCTCTACCGGCGCGAGGTCGAGACCCTGCGCGACGCGGAGGCCGGGCTGCTGCCGGAGGACGGCGCCACCGTCCCCCTCCCCGCCCCCGCTACGGCTTCGGCGTCGCGTCCAGCGGAATGACGCCCGTGCGGTAGAGCGTCCCCCCGCAGGCCGCCGTGGGAATGGTGGTCGTGGTGACGGGCGCGCCCGCCTGCGCGGTGTGCGTGACCTCGACCCCGGGACTCGGCGGCGTCGGCCCGGCGCTCGGCTCGACGGCCGCCCCGCTGCCCGCGTCGCTCTGCGCGCCCTGCGCCTGCGCTCCGCCGCCCTGCGGGGGCTTGCCGCCCGGATCCGCCGCGCCGCCGCCCGTACAGGCGGCTTCGGGCACCCACGCGAAGCGCACCTCGTAGCCCATGGCCGGCTGGAGGACCAGGCCGGGCGCCTCCACCGCCGGGTTCGGCAGTCCGGTCGCCGGATCGCCCGCGGTGTGCGCGAGGACCGTGACCGCGGGCTTGCCGGTGGCCGCGCCCGACGCCGGGGCCGCGGTGACGGTGTCGGCGCCCGTGACCGTACAGCCCGCGGCGGAGACGTTGGTGACCCGGAAGCTGCCGTAGACCTTGCCGTCGGCCTCCGCGGTACGGGCGCCCGCGCGCACCCCGAGCTGGGCTTCGCCGCAGCCGGGCAGCCCCGGGGCGGCGGGGGGCAGCAGCGGGCCGCCGCCGGTCGCGGCGCCCGTGGCGGCCGGGCCGGTGCCCGCGCCGGCGGACGGGGTCGGCGCCCCGGGCTGCGGGGTGCTGCCGGTGCCGCCCGCGCCCACGCCCTGGCCGTGGGCCGGGGGCTGCGGGGACTGGGGGGCTTCGCCCGCTCCGGCGGCGTGCGGGTCGGAGGCGCCGCCGGGCTTGCCCTCCGCGGCCGTGCCGTGGCCCGCCATCGCGGAGTGCTCGCCGGGCGTGGACTCGGCCGCCGTCAGGCGCATCGCGGCCGGGACCGCCGTACCGCACAGCAGCACGGCCGCGGCGGCGCCGATGACGGCCTGGCGCTTACGGGCCCGGCGGACCGGGACGGCGTGGCGCAGGCGCTCCAGCGCGCCGTCCGAGGGCGTCAGCTCCGCGACGGCTCCGTGCAGCAGCCCGCGCAGCTCGTCCGGCGCGAAGTCCCGCGCGCGGTGGCCGGGATCCTCTTCGTGCGTTCCGCCGAAGCGGTTCACCTGGTCGTTCATGACTGCGCAGCCTCCATCGCCACCCGCAGCGCGGCAATGCCCCGCGATCCGTACGCCTTCACCGAGCCCAGGGATATCCCGAGCGTCTCGGCGACCTGGGCCTCCGTCATGTCCGCGAAATAACGCAGCACCAGCACCTCGCGCTGGCGGCGCTGCAGTCCGCGCATCGATCTGATCAGGTCGTCCCGCTCCAGCTGCTCGTAGGCGCCCTCTTCGGCGCTCGCCATGTCGGGCATCGGCTTCGACAGCAGCTTGAGGCCGATGATGCGGCGGCGCAGCGCGGAGCGCGAGAGGTTCACGACGGTCTGGCGCAGGTACGCCAGGGTCTTCTCGGGCTCGCGGACCCGGCTGCGCGCGGAGTGGACCCGGATGAACGCCTCCTGGACCACGTCCTCGCAGGAGGCGGTGTCGTCGAGGAGCAGCGCGGCCAGGCCCAGCAGGGAGCGGTAGTGCGCCTGGTAGGTCGCGGTGAGGTGGTCGACTGTGGTGCCGACGGCCTCGGGTGTCGCTGTCTGGGACGCCGCCGCCGCGGCGCTCTCGGCACCGTCGGAGCCGTCACGCGGGGCGGGCACGCGTGCCCCCCTGGCCTTGGGGGCGGGCACGGCCGACGTGCCGGCGCCCGGCGTTCCCGCCGGAAGGGGCACGATCACCGGGAAGCCGCCGCCGGGGCCGGAGCCCGCAGGGCGGCGCCGTACCGGAAGGATCCCGGGGCGCACCGGTGGAACCACGAAGTCGAGCAATGCCTCTGCCACGCCAGTTGGACACGCGTCCCCCGGTCAGGGTTGTACGCGTGCGGCAGCCTCACCAGCATTGTGTCGCCCGCCCTCATGCGTCACCGCTCTTCGCCTTGATCAAGGGATCGTCACCGATCCTACAAAGCGAATTACGCGAATTCACCCGCGATCAGTTCCGCGATCTGGGTCGCGTTCAGGGCGACGCCCTTGCGGAGATTGTCCGCGCAGACGAAGAACTCCAGTGCACGGGGGTCGTCGAGGGACACCCGCACCCGGCCCACCCAGGCCGGATCCGTGCCCGCGGCGTCCACCGGGGTCGGGAACTCCCCCGCCGCCGGGTCGTCCACGAGGACCACTCCGGGGGCCGCCTCCAGGATCTCCCGGGCCCGTACCACCTCCACCACGCTCTCGAAGCCGGCCCGCACGGTCAGCGAATGCCCGGTCATCACCGGTACCTGTACGCAGGTCACGGCCACCGGAAGTGCGTCAAGTCCGAGGATCCGGCGGACCTCCGCCCGTACCGCCAGCTCGTGCGAGGACCAGCCGTCCGCGCGCAGCTCACCGGACCAGGGCACCACGTTGAGGACGAGGGGGGCCGCGAAGGGCCCGGTGTCCTCGCCCACGGCACGGCGTACGTCGCCGGTGTGCTCGCCCAGTTCCGTCCCGGCGACCAGGGCGGTCTGGCGGCGCAGCGTCTCGGCTCCGGCCCGGCCCTCGGCGCTCGCGGCCTGGTACGAGGACACGACCAGCCCGGTCAGCGCGTATTCGGCGTGCAGCGCGCCCACGGCCGCGATCATCGCGGCGGTGACGGAGTCCGGCCCGGCGACGATCCCGCGCGGGCGGGTCCGTACGGCGTGCGCGTTGATCTCGGGCACCACCAGCGGCACCTCGGGGTCGTCCCGGAAGGCCGCGGAGTGGTCGACCACGACGGCGCCGCGTGCGGTGACCACGGGCGCCCAGCGGGCCGACACCTCGGCGGGGGTCAGGAAGATCACCACATCGCCCGCGCCGAGGCCGTCGAAGGCGTCCTCCGTGAGGGCGAGCACCTCGGTCTCCTCGCCGCGCACGGTCAGCCGTCGCCCGGCCGAGCGCGGTGAGGAGATCAGGCGGATACCGCCCCAGACGTCCGCCCGCTGGGACAGCATCCGGAGCAGTACCGAAGCGACCGCTCCGGTCGCCCCGACCACGGCCAGCGCCGGGGCGGACGACCGGTCGGCGGTCATCGTCCGGTGCCTCCGTAGACGACGGCCTCGTCGCTGTCGGAGTCGAGGCCGAAGGCCGAGTGCACGGCGCGGACGGCTTCGTTGACGTCGTCCTGGCGGGTGACCACCGAGATGCGGATCTCGGAGGTCGAGATCAGCTCGATGTTGACGCCCGCGTCGGACAGGGCCTGGAAGAACGAGGCGGTGACGCCCGGGTTCGTCTTCATGCCCGCGCCGACCAGGGAGATCTTGCCGATCTGGTCGTCGTAGCGCAGCGAGTCGAAGCCGATCGTGCCCTTCGCCTTCTCCAGGGCGTCGATGGCCTTGTGGCCCTCGGCCTTGGGGAGGGTGAACGAGATGTCCGTCAGACCGGTGGAGGCGGCGGACACGTTCTGCACGATCATGTCGATGTTGATCTCGGCGTCCGCGATGGCGCGGAAGATGGCCGCGGCCTCGCCCGGCTTGTCCGGCACACCGACGACCGTGATCTTGGCTTCGGAGACGTCGTGAGCGACTCCGGAGATGATGGCGTGCTCCACCGGCTCGTCCCCTTGCGGATTCTCGTTGCTGACCCAGGTGCCGCGCAGTCCGGAGAAGGACGAACGGACGTGGATCGGGATGTTGTATCGGCGCGCGTACTCCACGCAGCGGTGCAGCAGCACCTTGGAGCCGGACGCGGCCAGCTCCAGCATGTCCTCGGAGGAGATCCAGTCGATCTTCTGGGCCTTCTTCACGACGCGGGGGTCCGCGGTGAAGACGCCGTCGACGTCGGTGTAGATCTCGCAGACCTCGGCGTCGAGCGCCGCGGCCAGGGCGACGGCGGTCGTGTCCGACCCGCCGCGGCCGAGGGTGGTGATGTCCTTGCTGTCCGCGGAGACACCCTGGAAACCGGCGACGATGGCGATGTTGCCCTCGTCCAGCGCGGTACGGATCCGGCCCGGCGTGACATCGATGATGCGCGCTTTGTTGTGGACCGAGTCGGTGATCACGCCTGCCTGGCTGCCGGTGAACGACTGGGCCTCGTGGCCCAGGTTTTTGATCGCCATGGCCAGCAGGGCCATGGAGATCCGCTCTCCCGCGGTCAGCAGCATGTCGAATTCACGCCCGGCAGGCATCGGAGACACCTGCTCGGCGAGATCGATCAGCTCGTCCGTCGTGTCGCCCATCGCCGACACCACGACGACGACCTGGTGGCCGTCCTTCTTGGCGTCGACGATCCGCTTGGCGACCCGCTTGATGCCCTCGGCATCCGCTACGGAGGAGCCTCCGTACTTCTGCACGACTAGGCCCACGTGCGCTCCTCGATCAAGTCCGTCTGTTTGCGGGTGCAGTCTAACGAGCGGCCGCGATCCGACCGCCTCGTACCACATCATGAGACGAAAAGATCAAAGAATACGTTCCCGGACGGAGCCCGTGATTCCGCCGGATCCCATGATTCCGGCGCTACGTCCTCCACGCGTCCGGCGCTACTTCTTGCGCAGCCCCAGCGGACCCGCGATCTCCTGTGCCATCACCAGCCCGGCCTGCTCCGCGAGGTCGTCCTCGGCCAGGTCCTCGTCCGTGTCCAGACCGTCCAGCTCCTGCAGGGGCTGGTCGAGGCGGACGTGCGCGACGAGCGACTGCAGGGCCCGCAGGGTGGCCGAGGCCGTCGATCCCCAGTTGGAGAAGTACGAGAACTGCCACCACCACAGCGCCTCGGTGGTGCGGCCCGCCCGGTAGTGCGCCAGCCCGTGCCGCAGGTCCGCGACCACGTCGGCCAGGTCGTCGGAGATCCGGTGCGCGACCGGCGCCTTGCGCGGCTCGTAGGGGTCGAAGACCTCGGAGTACACGTCGACCGGGTCCAGCATCAGCGCGAACCGCTCGCGCAGCTCGTCCACGCCCGGCTCGGGCCCGATGTCCGGCTCGTAGCGCTCGTCGGGCACGACGTCCTGGTACGCCCCCAGCCGGCCGCCCGCCAGCAGCAGCTGGGAGACCTCCAGCAGGAGGAACGGCACGGCGCTGTCCGGGTCCTCGCCCTTGGCCACCTCGGTGACCGCGACGATGAAGGACTCGATCTGGTCGGAGATCTGGACGGCGAAGTCGTCCGGATCCTGGCCCAGGGCGTGCAGCGTTGCGTCAGACATCGAGAAGTCGCCTTCCTTCAAAGGCCCGCCCGAGCGTGACCTCGTCCGCGTACTCCAAGTCTCCCCCGACGGGGAGCCCGCTGGCCAGGCGGGTGACCTTGAGGCCCATGGGCTTGATCATCCGGGCGAGGTACGTCGCCGTCGCCTCGCCCTCCAGGTTCGGGTCGGTGGCGAGGATCAGCTCGGTCACCGCCCCGTCCGCGAGGCGCGCCAGCAGCTCGCGGATGCTCAGGTCGTCCGGTCCGACGCCCTCGATCGGGCTGATCGCGCCGCCCAGGACGTGGTACCGGCCCCGGAACTCACGCGTCCGCTCGATCGCGACGACGTCCTTCGACTCCTCGACCACACAGATCACGGTCAGGTCCCGGCGCGGGTCGCGGCAGATGTTGCACCGCTCCTCCTGCGCCACGTTCCCGCACACCGCGCAGAACCGGACCTTGTCCTTGACCTCCAGCAGCGCGTGCGCGAGGCGGCGGACGTCGGTGGGCTCGGCCTGCAGGATGTGGAAGGCGATCCGCTGCGCGCTCTTGGGCCCGACGCCGGGCAGCCTGCCCAGTTCGTCGATCAGGTCCTGGACCACGCCTTCGTACAACGGACTGCCTTCTCTCTCTGGATCTTCTGGAGTTCGTTACCGGGTCTTCCGCGGTTCGGTACTAGAACGGGAGACCGGGGATGCCGCTGCCGCCGCCCAGGCCCTGGGCCAGCGGGCCCAGCTTCTGCTGCTGGAGCGCCTGCGCGTTCTCGTTGGCCGCCTGGACCGCCGCGACCACCAGGTCGGCGAGGGTCTCGGTGTCCTCCGGGTCCACGGCCTTCGGGTCGATCACCAGCGCACGCAGCTCACCTGAACCGGTCACCGTGGCCTTGACCAGACCCCCGCCCGCCTGGCCGTCGACCTCGGTACGGGCCAGCTCTTCCTGGGCCGCGGCGAGGTCCTGCTGCATCTTCTGGGCCTGCTGGAGCAGCTGCTGCATGTTGGGCTGGCCACCGCCGGGGATCACTGGTCACTCACTCCATACGTCGGACTGCTACGGGTGAAACCGAGCCTACGTGCTCCCCGGGCGGCGCGCCCTACGCCGTGAAGACCAACTCTTTCGAGTGAGCGTGAGGCGTGCACGTACCTGATCAAGGCCCCCTTGCGGGCGGAAATCCCGGGATTCGTCGCCCACCACCCGCCGTTCGGAGGTAGGAAGGGCATGCGCACCATTGCGCACACGCGCACCACCACACGTCAGCGCAGGCAGAGGGAGTGCCGGGTGAGCCAGCCGGAGATGCAGCCCGAGGGGCCACCCCGGGATCCCCGGGAGGAAGACGGCGGACCGATGGCCGCCGCGGGCGATCTGACCGGCCGGCCCTTCCCCCTCGGGGACTGGGGCGAGCCCGCCGAACGGCTCGACGAGCTGTACCGGCGGGTCGAGGCCGATGCGCTGCGCACCGCCGGGTGGTACCTGTCCGACCGCGCCCGGAAGCGGCGCGGGGCCCGGATCCTGCGGGCCGGGGCCGCCGTCGGCGCGCTCGCCGGGGCCGCGATGCCGCTGCTGGAGCTGACCGGGTCCACGCCGGGGCTGGCGGCGTACGGGTACCTCTCGCTGCTGCTGGCCGCGGCCTGCCTGGCCTGCGACCGGTTCTTCGGGCTGACGTCCGGGTGGATGCGGGACGTGGCGACGGCGCAGGCGGTCCAGCGAAGACTCCAGACGCTCCAGTTCGACTGGGCGTCGGAGAACGTGCGCGAGGTGCTCGGCCCGACCGAGGGCACCGCCAGCGAGGCCGCGGACCGCTGTCTGTCCGTACTGCGGCGCTTCCAGGAGGACGTCACGGATCTGGTCCGCTCCGAGACCGCGGACTGGATGGTGGAGTTCCGCTCGGGTCCGGCGCCCCTGGTCATGCAGTCCCTGGGCGTCCCCGGCAGCCGCGCCGAAGCGGGCGTACCGCCGGCCCGCTTCCCGCTCCCCCCGGGGACCCGCCCGAACATGCCGCGCCAGCGGCCCCCGGAGCAGCCGAGGTGAACCCGGGCGGGGCGTCCGGCCCCGCCCGGAAGGCGCCGACCGGCGGCTCAGCTGAAGATGATCATCGAGCCCTGGCCCAGGCTCCGCGTCGCCGCGGCGTGCAGCCCCAGCCACACGTGCCGCTCGCGGGCGAAGGGACTGTCGTCGTACGGGATCGGCCCCGCCGGCTCCTCCAGCGAGGTCGGCCGTCCCGGCGGCGCGGGCGGCGCCGGCGGGTTCCCCGGGTCGATGCCGATCGCGGGCCCCACGAACGCCAGCTCCCGCAGCAGGCCCTGCGCGGAGCCCAGCGGCCCGCCCCCGGCCAGCAGCTCCTCGTTGGCCAGCGGCACCGCGAAGTCCACCGGTACGTACGCCCCGGCGTGGTCGTAGTGCCACACCAGGTGGGACTGCTGGGCCGTGGACTCGAACATCTCCAGCAGCTGCTCGTAGTCGCCGCCCAGCTCGTCCACCGGGGTCACCGGCAGCCCGCAGAGCTGCAGCAGGTAGGCGCGGCGCAGGAAGTGCAGGGCGTCGTAGTCGAACCCGGCCACCGGGGCCACGTCCCCCGACAGCCCGGGCATGTAGGCGAAGACGGGCACGGACGGCAGTCCGGCCTCGCCCAGCGCCTTGTCGTACGAGGCGATCTCTTCCGCGAAGGGATTGTCGGGGCTGTGGCACAGCACGTCGACAAGGGGGACCAGCCACAGGTCACAGGCCACGCGGGCTCCGTCCGGTCGTTGTCCGCCGATCGGCCCAGCGTAGTGCGCCGGACACCCTCCGCGAAGGGGTCGGTAAAGGTCTGCTCCCGGAACGGGTCTCCTGTGGGTCTCCGGGTTAGTTCCGGCCCACCCGCCAGACCCAGACGTCGCGCACCTTCCGGGGCGGGGTCCCCAGCAGATCCGTCAGGGTGCGGACCAGTTCCGCGGAGCGGTCCTGCTCCGGGACGACGACCGCGCCCGCCTTCCAGTACGACAGGTCCCGGCGGGCCTGCGCCTGCCATTCCGGGCCGACCGCGGGCGGCTCGGCGCCGTAGCGGACGTCCCGCAGCAGGTTCGACAGGTGGCGCGGGGGCGCGCCGTAGATGCCGATCCGGTCGGGGCCCCACGGTCCGTTGTAGTAGCCCCCGGCCAGCTTGAAGCCGAAGTCGGCCTTGACCTGCCAGCGCAGCGCGTCGGCCAGGCCCGGGTCGGGCAGCGGCACGGCGACGAGCGATTCGCCGTCCTTGACGTAGTCCTTCCAGGCGCCGGAGGTGATGAAGACCGGCACCGGGGCCCGGTCCCGGACCGCGAGCGGCAGCGGCAGCACCGGGAGGAGGACGGCGGCCACCGCGAGCAGGCCGAGGCGGCGGTGCTCGCGCGCGGGCGCCGCCGTGATCCGGTCCAGCGCGAGGGCGAGCAGGATGCCGAGGACCGGGGCGCACACCATCGCCACGCGCCCCTCGATGACCGACTCGAAGAGCGGCAGCTTGATGATCCAGCGCCACGGGCCGGGCAGCGTCAGGTCCGTGCGCGGGACCGGGATCAGCGGGCCCAGCGACAGGACGGCCGCCACGACACCGGTGACCGCGAGCGCCCGCACGAGGCGGCTGCGCCACATCCAGACGCAGACGATCGCGCCGAAGGCGAGCAGCGGCCAGCCGTAGAAGGCGTTCTGCTCGGTGGTGTTCAGGGACAGCCTGCCCGCGGTCTCCGGGTCGCCGAAGAGCGAGCGGCCCGCGAACTCGATCAGGGCGCGCGGGCTGTTCCCCGCGTTGTCCCCGTGCAGCACCGAGTGGTAGCTCTGCGGACCGGAGAACTGCCAGTACAGCGGGTAGATCACCAGCGGCAGGCAGACGGCCAGCGCGATGGCCACACCGAGACCCAGCGGGCGCCAGGCCTCGCGGACCCGCTCGCGGTCGACCACCAGGCAGGCGAGGGCGAAGACGACCAGGCCGAGCGCGGTGATCAGCAGCGGCTCCTCGCCGATGAAGATCTGGTACGTCGCGAACAGGCCGAGCAGCACCCCGTCGCGCACCACCGCGCGGCCCCCGTCGGAGCCGTCGCACAGGCGCAGCGCCCGGTCGATGATCAGCGGGATCATGAACAGGACGACGAAGTTCGGGTGGCCGTTGGCGTGCGAGATCATCGGCGGCGCGAAGGCGGCGACCGCGCCGCCCGAGGCGGCGGCCCAGCGGGAGCGCACCAGCCGGCGGCGGATCAGCCAGTACCAGGTCCAGCCGGAGGCGGCCATGCCGAGGGTGAGGACCAGCACGAAGGTGACGGTCGCGCCGAAGGCGAGGGTGACCGGGATCAGCGGGACGGTGAGGCCGAGCATCGTCGCGTTGGCCATCAGGTTCACGCCGTCGGGCATGCCCTGGGCGGTGGTGAACAGCGGATTGCGCAGGTGGGTGATGTTGTCGGTGGTGACGCCGACGAACCACTCCCACTGGTTCTGGTCCTGGAGGGCGTCCCGCAGGTAGGCGCCGTCGAGGTCGAGCCAGAGGCGGTGGAAGAGCAGGAACGAGAGGGCGACGAAGAAGGCGGCGACGGCGAGGCCGCCCGCGTTCAGCCGGAACAGCTCGCGGAAGCGGAGACCGAGCATCCGGTCACCGCGCCGTGGTTCCCTGACCGGCCGGTGCTCCCGCTCGGTCCGCTCCACCGGCCGCTCGACGGTCGCCCAGCCCTGTGCCCGGCACCAGCGCAGCACCTCGGCGTCGACGGCCGGGCCGTCGAGGGCCGAGGCGGCGAAGGCGGCGCGGGCCCGGCCGCCGTCGAAGAGGGCGAAGGCGAGGGTGTCGGCGCGGAAGCCGGGCGGGCCGGGGATGCCGAGGGCGCGGACCAGGGGGCCGCGGTGGCGGCCGGAGACCATCGCGGTGGTGCCCGGCGCGTGGTCCAGGTCGTCCAGGTCGCCCTGGAGGCGGTCGAGGCCGTGCAGGCCGGTGGCCGCGTGGGCGGTGTCCGTGAACAGGATCCGGCGCCCGGTGGAGGCACGGACCGCCGCGCGCAGGGTGGGGGCGGTCCGGACGCGGGGGTCGGCGTGGGGCTGGGGGGCGTCCTGGGCGTCGGGGGCTTGCGGGTCGGCCGGGGCTTGCGGAAGGGCTTCCTCCGGGGTCACGACCAGCAGTTCCCAGGCGCCGCCGCCGGGCCAGGACGCGGCCCGGGCGTCGAGGTCCGCGCGCAGCCGGGCCAGGAGCGGGGCGGTGCGGGCCGCCGGGGCGCCGCCGGTCCGCAGGATCACGCTGAGGCGGACCGGCGGCGGCCAGGTGGCGCCCGTACGCTCATCGAGGCGTTCGCTGGGCGCGCTCACGCGCCCGCCGCCGTCAGCTCGGAGGCCCAGTCCAGGCCGTGCTGGTTGTAGGCGTGCACCAGGCGGCGCACCTCGTTCGCGTCGGCCAGGGTCACCGCCTCGACGAGTTCGTTGTGGCCGCTCCACAGCGTCGCGTGCAGTTCCGGCTCCCGTTGCAGGTAGGGCACGGCGAAGACCCAGCACTGCACGCGGATGCGGTGCAGGAACTCCGAGATGTAGACGTTGCCCACCAGAGCGCTCAGCTCCCTCCAGAAGCGGAGGTCGTAGCCGATGAGCACCTCCAGGGAGCCGCTCAGCGCGGCCCGCCGGGCCTCCTCCGCCCGCCGCCGCACCGACACCAGCATCTCCCCCGAGCCGGGCGCCGTACCGCGCTCGACGAGACGGCGGAATATCCCGTCCACTATCAGCGTGCGGGCCTCGACCATGCCGCGGAAATCGTCCACGGAGAAGATCCGCACCCGGAACCCGCGGTGCTGTACGGAGTCCAGCAGCCCCTGCGCGGAGAGGTCCACCAGCGCTTCGCGCACGGGCGTGGCCGAAACCCCGTACTGCTCGGCGATCTGCTTGACGGTGAACTCGGTGCCCGGCGGCAGGCGTCCCGCGAGCACCTCGTCACGCAGCGCGTCCGCGATCTGCTGGCGAAGTGTGTTGCGGGTGACAGCGCCGCTGCCTGGCATAGGGGTCCGTCTCCTTCATAGAACTCCGGACACCTTAGGCCAGGCGGCGGCGCCGCGGCCGGGCACTGTGTGATCACTCTGCGGTCGTTATGCGGATACCGGGTGACCGCTATCCGGATACGAGGTGGTCGTCACGCGGATACGGCGTGCCGGTCCGCGACCGTGAGGGCCTCGTCGAGCAGGGCCAGACCCTCCTTCGCCTCGGCCTCCGAAATGGTGCACGGCGGGACGACATGGGTGCGGTTCATGTTGACAAAAGGCCACAGACCGGACGCCTTGCAGGCCGCGGCGAACTCGGCCATCGGCGCGTTGTCGGCGCCCGCCGCGTTGTAGGGGACGAGCGGCTCGCGCGTCTCCTTGTCCCGTACGAGCTCCAGCGCCCAGAAGGTGCCCAGACCGCGGACCTCGCCGACCGAGGGGTGGCGCTCGGCGATCTCGGCGAGCGCCGGGCCGATCACGTTCTCGCCCAGGTGCGCGGCGTGCTCGACGACCCCCTCCTCCGCCATGGTGATGATGGTGGCGACGGCGGCGGCGCAGGCGAGCGGGTGGCCGGAATACGTCAGTCCGCCCGGGTAGGGGCGCGTGGCGAAGGTCTCGGCGATCGCGCCGGAGATGGCCACGCCTCCGAGCGGTACGTAGCCGCTGTTGACGCCCTTGGCGAAGCAGAGCAGGTCGGGGGTGACGTCCCAGTGATCGGCGGCGAACCACCTGCCGGTGCGGCCGAAGCCGGACATGACCTCGTCCAGGATGAAGACGATCCCGTAGCGGTCGCAGAGGGCACGGACCCCGGCGAGGTACCCCGGCGGCGGGGTCATGATCCCGGCCGTGCCCGGCACCGATTCGAGGATGACCGCCGCGATGGACTGCGGGCCCTCGAAGGCGATGGTGTCGGCGAGGTGGCGCAGCGCGCGCTCGCACTCCTGCTCCTCGGTCTCCGCGTGGAAGGCCGAGCGGTAGAGGTAGGGGCCCCAGAAGTGCACGACACCGGCCGAGGCGGTGTCGGAGGGCCAGCGGCGCGGGTCGCCGGTCAGGTTGATCGCGGCGGCGGTGGCGCCGTGGTACGAGCGGTACGCCGACATGACCTTCTGGCGGCCGGTGTGCAGCCGGGCCATCCGGACGGCGTTCTCGACGGCCTCGGCGCCGCCGTTGGTGAAGAAGATCTTGTCCAGGTCACCGGGGGTGCGCTCGGCGATCAGCCGGGCCGCCTCGGAGCGGACGTCCACGGCGAAACCGGGGGCCAGGGTGCACAGCCGGGCGGCCTGCTCCTGGATCGCGGCGACCACCTTCGGGTGCTGGTGGCCGATGTTGGTGTTCACCAGCTGGGAGGCGAAGTCGAGGTAGTGCTTGCCCTCGTAGTCCCAGAAGTACGACCCCTCGGCCCCTGCGACGGCGAGCGGGTCGATCAGGGCCTGGGCGGACCAGGAGTGGAAGACGTGGGCGCGGTCGGCGGCCTTGACGGCCGCACCGGCGCCCGGGTCGGCGGACACGGCGTGGGGAGCGGCGTGCGGGACATGAGGGGTCATGCGGTCAGGCTAGAAGTGCGCAGGTGGGAGGGGATATCGGCGGTCTGTATGGGGCTGGGGGGCGCGCCTCGGCAACCTGTCCGGGTTTACGGCACCTACGCGGACTGGGAGACCGGGCACACCACCGATCATCTGACGGGACCCGGCCGGGATTATGTCGAAGTCAATAAGCCTGCAAGTAATGCTTGTTGCCCAGTTCACAGGCGTCGCACACTGCCGCACATGGAGCCGTTGAACGTAGTTGCAGAACTGTGGGAGCGGATCGAGGCACGCGACTGGGACGGGGTCGGCGAGCTGATCGCGCACGACGCGGTCATCGAGTGGCCGGTCAGCGGGGAGCGGATCGTCGGGCGCGCCAATTTCATCGCCGTGAACAGCGACGGCGTCACGGACGCGGACGGGGACGAGCGGTCCGTGGAGGTGCTGCGGATCCTCGCCGACGGGGACTTCGTCGTCACCGAGGTCGAAATCCCGCAGGAGCACGTCGTGTACCGTGCCGTGTCCCTGTGGACGGTACGGGCCGGGGAGATCGTCGAGGCGCGGGAGTACTGGACCAGCCCGGGCCAGGACCCGGCGCCGCGCTGGCGCGCCGGGTACGTGGAACCGCTGGTCGCGGAGTAGCCCACCCACCGTGTCACCCATGTCATACCTGAGAGCTACGCGGAAACCCCCCTCCCTGGCGGGACGCTGACGACGGGCCTTGATCCATAACTTCGGTACCAGAGAGAACGCCCCTCTGGACCGAAGGACGACCGACATGCCGCCCAGCGCGAACAGCCGCCCCGCACGACTGCGCCGCACGCTGCTCGCCGGGCTGATCGCCACGGCGATCGTCTTCCCCGTGTCCGCCGCCGCCTCCCCGGATGTCCCCGCCCCGGCCGCCGTTCACTTCTCCGAGAGCGCGAGCGCCCCCGAGCGGTACGCCGCCAACCTCGCCAACCTCGGCGAGGCGGCCCGCATGGCGGCGGACGCCGGGCGTGTGGAGCGGGCCGCGAAGCTGCGGGCCATGACGGCGGGCGGGACGGCCCGGTTCCTGTCCTTCGACGGGCGGGGGACCGGGCGGGCCGTCGAGGTGCTGGGCGATCTGGCGACGGCGGACCGGATCGCGGTCCTCGTCCCCGGGTCCGACACCACCCTCGACACCTACCAGAGGTTCCGTGCCGGGGCTCTCGCCCTGCAGCAGCGCCTCCAGGCCGAGCATCCGCGCTCCGCCGTGGTCGCCTGGCTCGGGTACGACACCCCCGGCACGGTCAGCACCACCGTCCTGACGGCGGACCGCGCCGATGCCGGCGCGCGCGAACTCGCCCCGTTCCTGGAGCGGTTGCGGCGCCTGAGCGGGGACGGCGCGCACCTGTCGCTGCTCTGCCACTCCTACGGTTCGGTCGTCTGCGCCCGGACCGAAACGGGACCACGGGTCACCGACATGGCGCTGTTCGGCAGCCCGGGCACCGGCGCCGACACGGCCGCCGAACTGCCCACCAGCGCCCGGGTGTGGGCGGGGCGCGGCAGCGACGACTGGATCGCGAACGTGCCGCATGTGCGCATCGGCGGGATCGGCTTCGGCGCGGATCCCGTGGACCCGGCGTTCGGCGCCCGGGCCTTCGCCGCCGGGACGGGTGGGCACAGCGACTACCTCCGGCCCGGCACGACCTCCCTCGACAGCCTCGCCCGGATCGTTCTGGGCACGACCGCCCCCACGGAGGCCTCCCATGCATGAGCTTCGTGACCGCTGGGCCGGACTGGCCCGCCGCATCGACCGCGCCACCCCCGCCGACCGGGACCGGACCGTGGACGCGCTGCGTGCCTTCGCCATCCTCGGGGTGGTCCTGGGGCACTGGCTGGTCACCTCGCTGAACACCGCAAAGGGCGGGCTCAGCGCCAGCAGTCCGCTGTCCGCCATGCCGTGGCTCGCGCCGATGTCGTGGGTGCTCCAGACGCTGGCCGTCTTCTTCCTGGTCGGCGGCCATGTGGGGGCCCTGAGTTATGCGACGGCCCGGGCGACCGGGGTGTCGTACGGGGAGTGGATCGGGCGGCGGCTCGCGCGGCTGTTCCGGCCGGTCGCCGCGGTCCTCGTGGTGTGGACGGTCGTGGCGGGCGCGATGCTGGCCGCCGGGGTCGAATACGGCACGGTGCGGGGGCTGGTGAAGCTGGTGCTGTCCCCGATGTGGTTCCTGCTGGTGTTCGCCGGACTGACGGCGCTGACTCCGCTGGTGGCCCGGCTGAGCCCGTTGTGGCCGCTGGCCGTCGTCGCGGTGGTGGACGTGTGGCGGTTCGCCCTGGACGGGCCCGCCTGGATCGGCTGGGTGAACGTGCTGGCCGGGTGGCTCGTGCCGTACACCCTGGGGGCCGCCTGGGCGCGGGGCGCGTTCGCCCGGCGCACCCCGGCCGTGCTGATGCTGGCCGGCGGGGTCGCGGCCACGGCCGCCCTGGTCATCTGGGGTGGGTACCCGGCGTCGATGGTGGGTGTTCCGGGGGCCGCGGTGTCGAACCTGAACCCGCCGACGCTGGCCGCGGTCACCTTCGGTCTGGCCCAGTGCGCGCTGGCGCTGCTGCTTCGGGAGCCGCTGGCGCGGGTCATGCGCAAGCCGGGCGCCTGGGCCTCGGTGGCCCTGGTCAACCTGTCCGCGATGACGATCTTCCTGTGGCACCAGAGCGCGATGATGTCCGTCACCGCCCTGGGCCTGCTCAGCGGGGTGGACCTGCCGGGTCTGCACACCGTCCCGGACTCGCTGTCCTGGATGGGGGCCCGGCTGATGTGGCTGCCGGTGTTCGGGGCCGCCCTGCTGATCTGCTGGGCCGCGTTCCGCACGTTCGAACAGGGCGGCCGCAAGAAGCGCCCGACCGGCACCTCGCGCATCGTGCGCACCGGCGGCACCGGAGCCACTCCCGCGAAGACCCCCACCCATGCCTAGGGTGAGCCTCGTGAAAGAGCCGACCGACACCGCGGGCAGCCGCCCCCCGAAGGTCCGCGCCATGCTGCGGACCCTGCGGGAGGACCTGCTCACCGCCCGCTGGGATCCGCTGCCGAAGCTGTCCCGGCCGCGCTGGCTGGCCTGGCTGCCGCATCTGCTGATCGGCTATGTGGCGGCCCTGTTCGGCTCGGTGGTCACCGCCCAGGTCAATGGGCACTACCAGGTGGACCGCACCCTCGCCATCCTGCTGGGCGTGCTGACCAGCGTCTCCATCGTGGTGGCGATGTGCTGGCCGATGCTGGGCTGGTGGCTGGCGCTGGGCGCGGCGGTGGCCATCGCCGTCGAGATCCACCCGACCGTCATGCTGGGACAGCCCTGGCCGTGGATCCCCATCGGGGTGTTCGCCTTCGCCCCGGTGGTGCTGCTGGTCGCCCTGCGCGTGCCGCCCCGCGTGACCGTGGGCGTCGTCACCACCACCCTCGTCCTCAGCCTGGTCGGCGAGCTGGGTTTCCGCCCGCCGCCGGGCCAGTCCACCCTCACCGAGGCCGTGCTGGTCCTCGGGGTCACCGGAGTGCTGGGGTACTCGCTGCGCGCGGTGCGGCTGGCCCGGGGGCGGCTGGTGGAGCAGGAGACCCTCACTGAGGCGGAGCGGGCGCAGCGCACGCTGCTGGAGGAGCGCAGCCGGATCGCCCGCGAGCTGCACGACGTCGTCGCCCACCACATGTCGGTCATCTCCATCCAGGCCCAGGTCGCCGTGCACCTCGCGGAGAATCCGTCCGAGGAGCTGAAGGAGAACCTGGCGGGCATCCGGGGCAATGCGCTGGAGGCCCTGACCGAACTGCGCCGGGTGCTGGGCGTGCTGCGCTCGGAGCATCCGGACGATCCGGCGAATCCGCACCACCCGCAGCCGACACTGGCCGAACTCGACGCGCTCGTCGCCAATGTGCGGGCCGCCGGGATGGAGGTCACCACGGAGGTCGCGGGCATACGGCGGCCGCTGTCGCCGGGGCTCGAACTGACCGCGTACCGGGTGGTGCAGGAAGCCCTGAGCAACTGCCTGCGCCATGCGCCCGGTTCCCGGGTGGAGGTGGGCCTGGTGTACGGGCCGCATAGTCTGCACCTGTGCGTCGCCAACTCCGCCCCGACCCGGTCGGCCTCGCCCTCGCCGGGCGCGGGGCACGGGCTGCTGGGCATGCGGGAGCGGGCGGGCATGCTGGGCGGTGACCTGGCCGCCGGACCACGGCCCGGCGGCGGGTATGAGGTGAGCGTGGTGCTCCCGCTGGATCCGCCGGCCGACGCCCTCGCCGAGGAGAGTAGGGACCGAGACCGATGAGCACCCCGATCCGGGTCATGATCGCCGACGATCAGATGATGGTGCGGCAGGGCTTCACCGTGCTGCTCAACGCGCAGCCGGACATCGAGGTCGTCGGCCAGGCGGTCGATGGCGCCGAGGCCATCGACAAGGTCGCCGAACTCGGTCCGGACGTGATCCTGATGGACATCCGGATGCCTGGCATGGGCGGGATCGAGGCCACCGCGGCCATCACGTCCGCGCCGGGATCCACCGTCAAGGTGCTGGTGCTGACCACCTTCGACCTCGACGAATACGTGTATGAGGCGCTGCGGGCGGGGGCCTCCGGGTTCATGCTCAAGGACGCGTCCGCCGACCAGCTGGCCGAGGCGGTGCGGGTGGTCGCGGCCGGGGAGGCACTGCTCTCGCCGAACATCACGAAGCGGCTGATCACGGAGTTCTCCCGGATGGGGGCCCCGCGAGCCCCCTCGAAGGAGCGGATCGCGGAGCTGACCGAGCGGGAGACGGAGGTGCTGTCGCTGATCGCCCAGGGGCTGTCCAACGGGGAGATCGCCGCGCACCTGATCGTGGCCGAGCAGACCGTGAAGACCCATGTGAGCCGGATCCTGGTGAAGCTGGGCCTGCGGGACCGGACCCAGGCCGCCGTCTTCGCGTACGAGACGGGTCTGGTCCGTCCGACGGGGTACTGACGTCACCGGGGTAGTACTTGAGGGGGAGCTTGATAAGTCCCCATCAGCGGCGACGCGGACCAGGGGGTCGGCAGCCTACGGTTTGTATGTGACCGAGACGACCACCGGGGCAGCCCCCCGGACCCCTGAGATCCGGCTGGCGTCGGGCTTTTTGCAGAGCCTGCGCCGGGACCTGTTCACGGATGCCCTCGCCTACCGACCGCTCATGCCGTTGCGCGTGGACAGTCCACTGATACGCCGGCTTCCCCAGCGGATCCGGCGGGAGGCCGCCTTCGCCCCGCATGCGGTGGTGATCGTGGTCGCGCTGTTCGTCGTGTTCAACGGGGGGCGCGGCGACGGCTTCGAGTCTCCGCTGCGGATCCTGGTGTTCGGGCTGATGGCCGCCACTCCGGTGGTGATGACGCTGGTGCGGCCGGTCGGGGCGTTCTGGGCCGAGCTGGCGGTCATTGCGGTCCTGGCCTCGCTCAATGGGGGCGGGACGCTCTGGCCGTGGTCGCCGGGTTCCTTCTTCGCGCACCTGGCCGTGCTGACCATCGTGGCGATCCGGACCGGACCCCGGGTGGCGGGCTGGATGTGGGCGGTCAACACAGGGGCCGGGGTCGCCCTGAGCGTGCTCCTGGGCCGTGGTCATTCGGTCGGCACCATGCCCATGGTTTTCCTGTCGGCATTGATCCTGCTGGCGGTCAGCGTCCGCCACATCCGGACGACGGCCGCCCAGGAGGTCTCGGCGCAGCAGGAGGTCACGGCGGTCGAGCGGGACCGGCGGACGCTGCTGGAGGAGCGGACGACGATCGCCCGCGAGCTGCACGACGTGGTGGCGCACCACATGTCGGTGGTGGCGATCCAGGCGGAGGCCGCGCCCTACCGGGTGGAGAATCCGCCGCCGGAGCTGGAGGCGGCCTTCGTCACCATCCGGGAGAACGCGGTGGCGGCGCTCACGGAGCTGCGGCGGGTGCTGGGGGTGGTGCGGTCCGCGGACTATGAGGCGCCGGACGCCCCGCAGCCGACGCTGGCCTCGCTGGACGGGCTGCTGGGCAATGTGCGGGAGGCCGGGATGACGGTGGAGAAGACGGTGACGGGCTCGGTGCGCGAGCTGCCCCAGGGGGTGGAGCTGTCGGCGTACCGGATCGTCCAGGAGGCGCTGAGCAACACCCTGCGGCACGCGCCGGGTGCGGCGGCCGAGGTCGAGGTGTCGTATGTCCTGGGCGGGGTCGGCGTGCGGATCGTCAATGGCGCGGGGACCGGGCACGTCCGGCCGTCGCCGGGCGCGGGGCACGGGATCACCGGGATGCGGGAGCGGGTGGCCATGCTGGAGGGGGAGATGACGGCGGGGAGCACAGCGGACGGCGGGTATGAGGTGGCCGTGTTCATACCGGTGCGCAACCGGCCCGCCGAGGACGCGGCATGAGCATCCGGGTGCTGATCGTGGACGATCAGATGATGGTTCGGGAGGGCTTCTCCGTCCTGCTGGGCGCGATGCCGGGCATCGAGGTGGTCGGGGAGGCGGTCGACGGCCGTGAGGCCGTGGAGCGGGTGGCCGAGCTGCGGCCGGACGTGGTGCTGATGGACATCCGGATGCCGGTGATGAACGGCCTGGAGGCGACGCGGCAGATCGTGGCGGCGGACGCGGACGCGAAGGTGCTGGTGCTGACGACCTTCGACCTCGATGAATACGTGTACCAGGCGCTGCGGGCCGGAGCCTCGGGGTTCCTGCTCAAGGACGCGTCCGCCCGGCAACTGGCCGACGGGGTGCGGGTGGTGTCGTCCGGCGAGGCGCTGCTGGCGCCGTCGGTGACCAAGCGGCTGATCGTGGAGTTCGCGAAGCTCGCGCAGACGCCCCGGGTGGCGGATCCGGGAATGGTGGAGGAGCTGACGGAGCGGGAGACGGAGGTGCTGATCCTGATCGCCCAGGGGCTGTCCAATGCGGAGATAGCCGACCGCCTGGTGGTCGCGGAGTCCACGATCAAGACCCATGTCAGCCGGATCCTGGTCAAGTTGGGTCTGCGGGACCGCACCCAGGCCGCTGTCTACGCGTATGAGACCCGCCTGGTCTCCCCCTCGTAGGGCGGTGGCGCTGCCTAAGGTGA
This sequence comes from Streptomyces sp. NBC_00536, assembly GCF_036346295.1. NCBI lineage: Bacteria > Bacillati > Actinomycetota > Actinomycetes > Kitasatosporales > Streptomycetaceae > Streptomyces > Streptomyces sp. NBC_00536. The sequence goes on from NZ_CP107819.1 coordinate 3,914,165, forward strand.
GGGGATGGACTTCGATCCGTGGGACGCCGCCTTCGTCGCCGATCCGTACCCCGCCTACCGGGAGTTGCGTGAGCGAGGCCGGGCGGTGTGGTGCGAGGCCACCGGGCAGTGGCTGATCCCGCACCACGCGGATGTGAGCGCGCTGCTGCGGGACCGGCGGCTGGGGCGGACGTACCTGCACCGGTTCAGCCACGAGGAGTTCGGGCGCGAGGCTCCACCAGCGGAGCACGAGCCGTTCCACGTCCTCAACGGCAACGGCCTGCTGGACCTGGAGGACCCCGCGCACGCGCGGGTGCGGCGGCTCGTCGCGAAGGCGTTCACCCCGCGCACCGTGGAGCGGCTCGCGCCCGCCGTGGAGCGCCTCGCCCGGGAGCTGACCGCCCGGTTCGTCGCGGAGGGCGGCGGGGACCTGCTCACCGCCGTCGCCGAACCGCTGCCGGTGGCGGTGATCGCCGAGCTGCTCGGGATCCCGGAGGCGGACCGGGGGCCGCTGCGGCCGTGGTCGGCGGACATCTGCGGGATGTACGAACTGCGGCCCGGCCCCGAGAGTGCGGCGCGGGCGGTCCGGGCGAGCCTGGAGTTCAGCGCGTACCTGCGCGGCCTGATCGCCGAGCGCCGCGCCTCCCCCGGCCCGGACCTGATCTCGGCGCTGATCGCCGCGCACGACGACGAGGGGGGCGGCAGGCTCAGCGAACAGGAGATGATCTCCACGTGTGTCCTGCTGCTCAACGCGGGCCACGAGGCCACCGTCAACACCACCACCAACGGCTGGTGGGCGCTGCTGCGCCATCCGGCCGCGCTCGAACGGCTCCGGACCGGCGGCCCCGAAAAGTTGTCCACAGCTGTGGATGAACTCATGCGGTACGACACCCCGCTCCAGCTGTTCGAGCGCTGGGTGCTCGACGACATCCGGGTCGGGGACACGGTCATCCCGCGCGGCTCCGAGGTCGCGCTGCTCTTCGGCTCCGCCAATCGCGACCCGGCCCGCTTCGCGCACCCCGACGAGCTGGACCTCGTACGGACGGACAATCCGCACCTGTCCTTCGGGGCCGGGATCCACTACTGCCTGGGCGCACCGCTCGCCCGGCTGGAACTCACGGCCTCCTTCGGCGCGTTGCTCGATCCCGCGGTTCCGCCCCTGCGCCTCGTGCGCGAGCCCCGGTGGCGGGACGGCTATGTGATCCGGGGCCTGCGGGAGCTGCTCGTCGAGTGCGCCTGAGCCCGTGTGCCCCTGAGCGGGTGGATGCGGGCGTTCTAGACTCCGCGGATGATCGATGACCCGCTCCGTCTGACCGTTCTGGGCTGCGCGACCCCGTATCCGAGCGTCGACAATCCGTGCTCCGGCTATCTGGTGTCCGGCGGCGGTACCCGGCTGTGGGTGGACGCGGGCACCGGAACGCTGGCGCAGTTGCAACGGCACGTCCGGCTGGACGAGGTGGACGCGATCTGGATCTCGCACCTGCACGCCGATCACAGCGCGGACCTGCTGACCGCCTACTACGGTCTGCTCTTCGCGGACATACGGCTCGCGAAGCCGATCCCCCTGTACGGGCCGCGGGGCATCGCGGACCGGCTGGCCCACTACCTGACCAACTCCGCGACCCGCAGCCCGGTCGAGTCGGCCTTCGACGTGCACGAACTGCACGACGGGCACCGGGCGCGCGTGGGCGCGCTCACGCTGACCAGCCGGGCGGTGGCACACGGCATCCCGGCCTTCGCCCTGCGCGTCGAGGCCGCGGGCGGATCGCTGGTCTACTCCGGGGACACGGCGCCGTGCGCCGCCCTCACGAGCCTCGCCGAGGGGTGCGACGTCCTGCTGTGCGAGGCCGAGAGCGCGGAGCGCCCCGCCGAGGGCGATCAGGTCCACCACACCCCCGAGGACACCGGCGACACGGCTGTCGCGGCCCGCGCCGGCCGCTTGATCGTCACCCATGTGGGCCGCTCCCTCACCCCGCGGCAGGCCGTGAGCCGCGCCGCGGCCCGCTACCCCGGCCCCGTCGAGTACGCCGCGCCGGGCGCCACCTTCCCGATCGGCTGACCCGCCGCGCCCGCCGCGCCCACCACGCCCGTCACGCGTCAGGCGTCAGGCGTCAGGCGTCAGGTGGCGAAGCCCGGGACCACCAGGCCGGACTCGTACGCGATCACCACCGCGTGGGTCCGGTTCTGCGCGCCGAGCTTGGCCAGCACGTTCCCGACGTGCGTCTTCACCGTCTCCAGGGTCACCGTGAGCGCCGTGGCGATCTCCGGGTTGGACCGCCCGGTGGCCATCGCCCGCAGCACCTCCTCCTCCCGCCCCGTCAGCGCCGCCTTCGGCAGCGCCTCGGCGGAACCGAGCGGGCGGGCGCCGACCATCCGGCGCAGGGCCGCCGGGAAGAGGATCGCCTCGCCCGCCGCCACCACCCGTACCGCCTCCGCGATCTCCTGGACCGGGCGCCGCTTGAGCACGAAGCCGCTGGCCCCGGCGCTGAGCGCGGCGGTGACGTAGCCGTCGTTCTCGAAGGTGGTGATCACCACGACCTTCGGCGGTTCGGCCGACTCGGCGAGGAGGTGCCGGGTCGCGTCGATCCCGTTGCGACGCGGCATCCGTACGTCCATCAGGACCACGTCCGGCCGCAGCAGCAGCGCCCGCTCGACCGCCTCGACGCCGTCGGCGGCCTCGCCGACCACCGTGATCCCGGGCCGCGCCCCGAGCAGCAGGCGCAGCCCGCCGCGGGTCACCTCGTCGTCGTCCGCGATCAGGAGCGTGACGCCAGGGGTGGCACCGGGGGTGACGTTCGAGTTGATGCCGGGGTTTACGTCGGGGTTTACGTCGGCGGCTTCGCCCGTGTCGGAGCCGGTCATGCCGACACCCGTACCGGCAGCCGGACCGCCAACCGCCAGCGCTCCGGCCCGTCCTGGCCCACCTCGATCTCACCGTGCAGCAGCCGCACGCGTTCGGCCAGCCCGGGCAAGCCGTGCCCGGACGTCGGGAAGACGCCCGGCCCCGAACCCGTGGGCGACGGCGCCCCGGTCCGGTTGACGACGCTCAGCTCCAGGCCGTCCGGCGTGGCCGCCACCCTGACCCCGACCGGGCCGCCCGCCCCGTGCCGCAGCGCGTTCGTCAGCCCCTCCTGCAGGATCCGGTACGCCGCCCGGGACAGCGTCCCCTGGACCCGGGCCAGTTCGCCCGACAGCTCCGTCTCCACCACGGCGCCCGCGTGCCGCAGCCGTTCCAGCAGTTCGGGCAGGTCGGCCAGGGTCCGGGTCGGCGCGGTCGCCGCCTTCTCCTCGCGCAGCACGCCCAGGACGTAGTCCAGGTCCTCCAGCGCGGCCCGGGCCGACTCCTCGATGCTGCGCAGGGCGGCCCGCGCCGCCACCGGGTCGGCGGCGAGCACCTCGCCCGCCACCGCCGCCTGGATCGTGGTCGCGGTGAGGGTGTGTCCGATCGAGTCGTGCAACTCGTGTGCCAGACGGTTGCGTTCGGCCAGCCGCCGTTCCCGTTCGGCCGCCAGCGCGCGCCGTTCGGCCGACGACGGGCCCAGGAGCCTCGGCGCGAGCCGGCGCAGCGTGCTCGTCACCACCCCGCACGCGGACGCCGCCAGCAGCAGGCAGCCGAACGCCACCACCCAGCTCCCCCAGCCGCCCTCGACCCGCGCCGACCAGCCGAACAGGCTCACCCCCGCCTCGGCGCCCAGCCAGTTCCCCGGCAGCACCAGGCCCGCGACGATCAGCACCCCGCTCACCAGCGCCCCGGCCCACCCCAGGGCCACGTGCAGCAGCAGCCAGAGCGGGGTGCGCCAGCGGTCGGCGCCGGGCGGATTCGGGGACGTCCCCGCGGCCACCGGATCCGGCAGCGGGACCCTCAGCAACCGCCGCGCACACGCGACCAGTACCCGCCGGGTGGTGCGGGCCAGCCCGACCGCGCCGAGCAGCGCGGCCCAGACCAGCAGGGTCAGCGCGGCCTTCGCCCCGTAGGGAGCGGCTCCCCACACCAGCCCCGGCACCATCGCGAGGGGCAGCAGCGGGATGCTCGCCAGCGCGCCGCAATAGGCGAACAGCGCACCCGCGTACGTGGAGCCGCTCAGCAGCGACCGGATTCCTTTGACCATGATCGGCCAGTATGACCAGCCCGTCCGGCGGTGTCCTCCCCCGATCGAGCGAGCACTTCTTCCCCCGTTCCCGCGATGTGCTCCGGGGCCGCCGAAAGCACCATCGTGTCCTGCCCAGTTGAGGAGAGGAACCGGATGAACACGCAGGGGACGGGAACACTGCCAGGTCACACGACGGCCGGGACGGAGGCGGTCGGGCCGGAGGCGGCCGGGTCGTACGCGGCCGGATCGAAGGCGGCCGGCAGGAACGGACGGGCCGAGGCCGCCCTCGTACTGGGCGTCACCGGCCTGCTGACCTCGGTCGTCTTCATCGGCGGCCCGCTCGGCGTCGCGGGCCTGGTCCTGGGCGCCGTCGGCCTGGCGAGGGCCCGCCGGACCGGCGTCGGCCTGGGCATGTCCCTCGCCGGCCTGGTCATGTCGCTCCTCGCGATCGTGGTGTCCGTACTGGCCGCCGTCCTCCTGGCCTGGTACGCCGACCACACCCAGGAGTGCTACCAGCCCGACAGCTTCCGGCAGTACACGCAGTGCGTCCGGCAGCAGCTCTCCGGAAACTGACCACGCGGGGCGCGGCAGGGACGAACGGCGGCGCGTCAGAGCGCCAGCGTGCGCCAGCCCTGGGTGATCTGGTCGCGCAGGGCCGGCGCCGCGTCCGTGGCGGCGTGGTGGGGGCTCTGGTGGGCCGTCAGTAGCTCGATCAACGCCATACCGTCCGTCGGGCGGCGCGTCGGGTCGACGGTCAGCGCACGGGCGACGGCTGCCGCGAGAGCTGGGTCAAGTGACCGTACCGCCGCCAACGCGGCCGGTTCGGGTCCGGTGTCGAGGATCCGACGGATCACGGCTCCCGTGCTGGTCGCCGCGAACGGGCTGCTGCCGTGGGCCGCGCACACCACGCTGCACGCCCATGCCCAGACGTCGGCGGTCGGGCCGACGCGCCCCTCGCCGAACTGCTCCGGCGCCATGTACGTCAGGGTTCCCGGTCCGCCGCCGGTGCGGGTGAGCCTGGTGCCGTCCACGATCGATGCGATGCCGAAATCGAGCAGGCGCGGCCCGGCGGTGGTCAACATGATGTTGGCGGGCTTGAGGTCCCGGTGGACCAGGCCTAGCCGATGCACCCCGGACAGCGCGACAGCCAGCGCCAGCGCCAGGGCCCGCAGCGCCTCGGGGGAACGGATCGGCCCCTGCTCCCGCAGATGGACGTCGAGGGGCCGCCCGTCCAGCAACTCCATGACCAGGTAAGGGCGTCCGGCGTCCACCCCGGAGTCGAGCACCCGGGCGGTGTAGGCACCGGACACCATGGCCAGCACCTCCGCCTCGCGCTCGAAACGGCGCAACAGGTCGTCATCGTCCAGCAGCTCCGGGTTGATGGTCTTCAGCGCCACCTGCGTCGCCGCCCCCTCCCGCCGGGCGAGGTACACCGTCCCCATCCCGCCGGCCCCGATGCGCCCGAGCAGGTGGTACCCGCCGATCGTCCGCGGCTCGTGCGGCCGCAGTTCCTGGTACGCGACCTGCGGCGCGGCACCGGCGCTGAACCCCCGATCGGCCTGCGTCGGCACGTACCGGGCCGGCTGTGCGGGCTGCGGCGCGGGCGCCAGCGGTCCGGCGGCGGAGCCGCCACCGGACCGGGCCCTGCTGCTCGTCACAACGGCGACGACCTGGAACACCAGGGCGGCCAGGAGCAGACCGGCGGGTGCGAACAGGCCGAGCACGGCACGAAGGGCGAACAGGCCGGCCAGCCGAAGGCGGTCCGAGGGCGTGGCCCAAGCCCCCGCAGGCGACACGGCGGTCAGCAGGTTGCGCTGCGTCCAGAGCCACAGCAGCAGCCAGACGACCGGCGTCGCGATCGAGGCAGCGACGAACCAGGCGAGCGCTGAATCGTTGGCGTAGTACTGAGCGGCGGCCAGGGCCTGCATGAGCCCCGTCATGAGGCCGTAGCTGGAGCCAGGCTGAGAGGAAATCAGCAACACCAGGGCGACGGCGCCAATGAGCCCCACCGCCAGTTCCCCGATGAGCGCCGCAGGGACCCCCGGCGGCAGCTCGGCCCCGGTACGGGCCGCCGACGCTCGCTGGCGCAACCGTTCCTGAACACGCAACAACAGCGGCAGTGACGTCAACCGGACCACCAGAGCCGCCCCCGCCACGACCACGGTCAGGACGCCCAACTGCTCTGGGGCCACCAGAAGTCCCACCATGCGTCCCCCTGCGTCCCCCCTGCGGGCTGAGCAGAGAGAGTATCGATCCGCTGCCAAAAATTGAACCGACCGAAGCGGTCCAGCCGCACCACCTCGTCAACCCCAAAGTGGTGTCCAGAGCAGACCGCTACGGCGTGAAGGGGCCCTCGTCGACGAAGCGGCGCAGGTGGCGGGCGAAGGAGCGCGCTTCGTCCTGGGGCCAGGAACTCAGCGAGGCCTCGATCCGGTCGGCGAGGCGCCGGCGCATGGTCTCCACCGTGCGCGCGCCCTCTTCGGTGAGGGCCAGGAGTACGGCCCTACGGTCGGCGGGGTCCGGTTCGCGCCGCACCAGCCCGGCGGCTTCGAGCCGGGACGCCCGCCTGCTGACGCCGGAACGGTCCAGGCCGACTTCGGCGGCCAGGTCGGCGGCGCTGCGCGGGCCCGTTCTGGCGAGGCCGCTGAGCACCGGGTAGGTGACCTCGTCGACGGCTTCGCCGAGGTTCTCGGTCAGCGCTTGGTAGAGGCCGGCCCGGAGGGTGCGCTTGAGCAGGTCGCCCAGGGCGTCGGCGACCTCGTGACCCGTCTCGTTTTCCACACCTCAAAGAATAGCGTGCGTCGCGCACGCAGCCCGGGTATGCTCCCCTCCATAAGCGTGCGCGCCGCACGCATCCCCGCTGGGGACCCTCATCGACGGAGGCCACGCATGACCAGCACCGACACCAGCACCAGCACCCACGCCCCCGCCCCCGCCCGCGCCCACACGGACATCGCCGCGGCGCTCGCCGACCTCCTGTTCACCCCGGAAGTCGATCTCCACACGGCCGTCGACCGGCACTTCGCTCCCGACTACCGCCAGCGCACGGACGGCACGTGGGCCGACCGCGACGGGTTCGTCGCGCACATCGCCCATCTGCGCACGGTGCTGGCCGGGGGCAGCGTCGAGGTCCACGAGGAACTGACCGACGGGACCCTGTACGCCGACCGCCACACCGTCCGCGCCACCAAGAAGGACGGCTCCACCGTCCGCATGGAGGTCTACGTCTTCGCCGAGTTCGCCCCCGACGGACGGTTCCGCCGCATCGAGGAGACCACCCTGATGCTGGACGGCGCCGACGCCGACCGGAACCTCGGCAGCGCACGCTGACCCCCCGGGCCCCCACCCGCACGCCCCACCCGCACGCGCCCACCCGTACCGCGCGCCGCCACCGTCAGGCGGTCATGTCGCGGCGGCGCAGTGCGGCCAGGCCCGCCACCGTCAGCAGGGCCGCCAGCCCGGTCAGGGCGAGCACCGGTATCCACTCGACGGCTTCGGGCCCGGGCAGTCGGGGCAGGTGCGCGAAGGGCGAGAGGTCCAGGGCGGCCTGCGGGAGGTTCAGCGCCGGGCCGACCCAGCCCAGGGCCAGCGCCGCCCCGGCCACCGCCCAGGCGGCCACCGCGAACCGCGGGAGCGCGCCGTGCAGCAGCACGGCCAGCGCCCCGATCACCCACACCGCCGGGAGCTGCGCGAGGCAGGCCCCGACCGCCGCGCCCACGTCCTGACCGTGCCCGAGGCCCAGCCCGAGCCCGCCCAGGGCCAGGATCAGCGCCGACCCGCCGAAGGCGATCGCCAGGTGCCCGCCCGCCCAGCGGATCCGCCCGACGGCGCCCGCGAGGAGCGGTTCTGCGCGCTGCGCGTTCTCCTCGCCGCCGAGCCGCAGCACCGACGCGACGATGTACAGCGCGGCCACCATGCCCAGCATCCCGGCCATCGCCGCGAGGAAGGCGTCGGTCATCCCGCTCTGCCCGCCCATCCGCTCGATGATCTCGCGGGTCTTCGCGTTGTCGCCGACCAGTTGGGCCACGCCGTCCGTCATCGCGCCGAAGGCCGCACCGGCCACGAGGAACCCGGCGCTCCACCCCAGCACGCTGCCCCGCTGGAGCCGCCACGCGAGCGCCGAGGCCACGCCGAGCCGCCCGCGCGCCGGTCCCGGCCGGGCCGCGAGGAAGCTCATGCCCAGGTCCCGGCGCCCGGCCAGGACGTAGACGAGGACCAGCAGCACCGCGCAGGCCCCGGCGAACAGGCCGAACACCCACCAGCGTTCGCGGGCGAAGGGCCGTACGTTCTCCAGCCAGCCCAGCGGCGATGCCCAGGTCAGCGCCGATCCCCCGGCGGCCCGGCCCGCGTCCCCGGCGGCGCGCAGCACGAACGCCGCGCCCAGCACCGTACCCGTGAGCCCCCTGGCGAGCCGCGCGCTCTCGGTGAGCTGCGCGGCGATCGCAGCGGTCACGGCGAAGAGCAGCCCGGTCGCGCCGAGCCCGGCCCCCAGCGCCAGCGCCCCGCCCGCGCCCCGGCCCGCCAGCCCGGCCGTCACCAGGACCACGACGAGCGCGTTGGCGACGAGGGCGGCCAGCAGCGCGGCGGTCAGCGGGGCCGCGCGCCCCACCATGGCGGCGGAGAGCATCTCCTGACGGCCGCTCTCCTCCTCCTCGCGGGTGTGCCGGACCACGATGACCAGGCTCATGACGGCGGCGCACAGCCCGGCGAAGACCCCGCCCTTCCAGGCGGTCAGGGCGCCGACCGAATCGCCGAAGACCGGCCCGTACAGGGCGCGCAGCGAGCCGTTGGCATTCATGGTGACGAGCAGCCGGGCCCGCTCGGCCGCCGTCCCGTACGTCGCCTCCAGCGAGGCGGGCATGCTGAGGACCAGCAGCGAGACGACCGCGATCCACACCGGCATCATCACGCGGTCGCGGCGCAGCGCGAGGCGCAGCAGGCCTCCCGTTCCGGCGAGCGGGTTCCTCATCGCGCACCCCCGTCCGCGTTCGCGTTCGCGTCCGCGTCCGCGTCCGCGTAGTGGCGGAGGAACAGCTCCTCCAGCGTCGGCGGGGTCGAGGTCAGCGAGCGGACCCCCGACGCGGCGAGGGCGCGCAGGACGGCGTCCAGCTTGTCGGTGTCGGCCTGCAGACGGATCCTCAGCCCCCGCACCTCCACGTCGTGCACCCCGGGCAGGTGCGCGAGTCCGTTGGGGGCGGCGGCGAGTTCGGCGGTGATCGAGGTGCGCGTGAGGTGGCGCAGCTCGGCGAGGCTGCCGCTCTCCACCGTGCGCCCCTTGCGGATGATGCTGACCCGGTCGCAGAGGGTCTCGACCTCGCTGAGGATGTGCGAGCTGAGCAGGACGGTCCGTCCGGCGGCGCGGGCGTCGGCGACGCAGCTCTGGAAGACCTCCTCCATCAGCGGATCGAGGCCGGAGGTGGGCTCGTCGAGGATCAGGAGGTCCACGTCGGCGGCGAAGGCGGCGACGAGCGCGACCTTCTGCCGGTTGCCCTTGGAGTACGTGCGCCCCTTCTTCGTCGGGTCGAGTTCGAACCGCTCGATCAGGTCGGCCCGGCGGCCCTCGTCGAGGCCGCCGCGCAACCGCCCGTACAGGTCTATGACCTCGCCGCCCGAGAGGTTGCGCCACAGCGTGACGTCACCGGGCACATAGGCGACGCGGCGGTGCAGGGAGACCGCGTCCGCCCAGGGGTCGCCGCCGAGGAGTTCGGCGGTGCCGGAGTCCGCGCGCAGCAGACCCAGCAGGACCCGGATGGTCGTGGACTTCCCGGAGCCGTTGGGGCCGAGGAAGCCGTGGACCTCCCCGGTCGCGACCGAGAGGTCGAGCCCGTCCAGTGCGTGGGTGCGGCCGAACGACTTGTGGAGTCCGGCGACACTGATGGCCTTCGTCATGTTCTGAAGGTACGCTACTTTCACAACTTTGTGAAGATTGGAAATCGCGTAAAGTCGGGAGGGTGGCGGACATGAAGACGGAAACCGAGACGGCGACCGAGACGGCAACCGGGACGGCAACCGGGACGGCCGCGGCCGAGGCGCGCGACGCGGAAGCGGTCTCCCGCTTCGTGGAGCGCTTCGCCTCGCAGCTGACCGAGGCCGGCATGCAGCGCATGGCCTCGCGGGTCTTCGCCGCACTGCTGGCCAGCGACGGCGGTGCGATGACCTCGGCCGAGCTGAGCCTGGCCCTGCAGATCAGCCCGGCCGCGGTGTCGGGCGCCGTCGGCTACCTCACCCAGGTCAACATGGTCAGCCGGGAGCGCGAGCCGGGCTCCCGCCGCGACCGCTACGTCCTGCACAACGAGCTCTGGTACGAGACCTTCACCCGCCGCGACCAGGTGCTGACCCTCTGGGAGAAGACCCTGCGCGAGGGCGCGGCCGGCCTGGGCCCGGACACCCCCGCCGGGACCCGCATCGCCGAGACGGCGGCCTTCTTCGAGTTCCTCCAGGGCGAGATGCTGGCCATGATGGACCGCTGGCGCGTCCACCGCGCCACGCTCGACCTGCCATAAGGCCAGGCCTACCCCCGGACCCCCCGAAGCCCCCGAAGCCCCCGGACCCGCCCGCGCCCCAGCCGCCGCGCCCCCGGCGCCCACACGAAGCAGCGCTCCCCCGCCCCCGGCTCCCCCGCGAGCCACAGCACCGCGTCCGGCGCCGACCCCGGCGGCCAGGGCCGCCCCGGCACGACGCGGCGCCCGAGCGGTCCCAGCGTCACCACCCCCTGACCCTCCCCGAGCAGCAGCACCAGGGGCCGCAGCGGGCTCCGGCGCACGGTGACGTGGCACGGCCGCCAGGGGACCGGGGTCAGCAGTGCGCTCCCGGCCCGCCGGGCGGCGTACAGCTCACGCACCCCGAGCACCACCGGGCTCAGCAGCACCACCAGCAGCAGCGCCCCCGCAGCCCGCGGCCGCACCAGCGCGCACCCGGCCACCGCGGGCCACCAGAACACCGGCAGCAGGCACAGCAGCACCCCGTCCCGCCGCCACCCGCCCACGGCCTCCCGCAGCGCCTCCTCATCGGGCCCCGAGCCCGCGCACGAACCAACGCCCACGCCCGAACCGGAACCCACACCCGAACCGGAACCCACACCCGCGCCCACACCCACCTCCCTCACCGGGCAGCTCCAGTCCTCACCGGGGCAGCGTCAGCCCCCACGCCCCCGGCCGCAGGGTCCACGTCCGGCGGCGCACCGGACCGGTGTCGGCGTGGTCGGCGCGGTAGCGGAAATCCGCCCCCGAAACCGTCACGGACAGCCCCCGCCCGATCACCGCGGGTCCGGCGTCCACCATCCGGACAACGACTTCGACCAATCCGTCGCGGGCGGCCACGGCCACGTCCGCCACCGCCTGGTCCACATCGCTGACCAGCACTCCGTCCGCCTCCACCCGCAGCCGCAGCCGCTGCACGGGAGCCGCGCCGCGGCCCACGGGCGGCCGCACCAGGGTCCGCACCAGCGACCGGCACGCGCTCCACACGGACAGCGCACCGCCCGCCCCGGGCGCCCCCGGCGCGGCGGCCCGCGCCACCGCGAGCCCGGCCACGGCGCCCGTCCCGGATCCCGATCCGGAACCGGAATCAGCCGCTCCAAAACGACCACCCGCGCCACCCGCACCCCGCGCGCCCCCCGGGAAACCACCCGGCGGCCCCGGCGCCCCGGCGATCCGCAGACCCCCCAGCACCACCCCGTCGCTGTCGTCAACCAGCAGGTCACGGCTGCGCACGACCCCGTCGAGCACCGCCCGCGCCCCGGCCACCGCCCCCACCGGCACGCCCAGCGAGCGCGCCAGCGACAGCGATCCGGCGGCCCCCACGGGCACCAGCGCGAGCGCCGCGTCGGCCAGCTCGCGGCGCCGGTGCAGCAGCCCCACGGCGCGCACGAGCGCCTGGTCGTCACCCACGATCACCGGCTGCCGATGACCCCGGCGGGCAAGGGCCCGCGCAAACTCCTCAAGGCTCTCGGGGAGGCAGATCTTCGCCGCCGCCCCCGCCGACAAGACATCCTTCGCGATCCGCACGGACTCGCCGTCGAGGCGGCGGGCGACCGGGTCGACGAGCACGAGCAGGCCGCCTACCGGCGCGCCCGCATGGCTCATGGTGGGCTCTGGAGCCGACACCTCGGTCCTTCCTCGGGTAGCATCTTTGTGCAAGAGGCCCTTGCGCTATTGCGCCAGGGCCTTCGTCTATTCCGGGGTACCGGTCCGACGGCTCAGCCTGCGGTGTACATCGTCGTACGCCCCCTGACCTTGGACATGCCCCATCCGGAAGAGGTGTACGCCTGTGCCCGCTCTTGTGCTGCTCGGAGCTCAGTGGGGTGACGAGGGCAAGGGAAAGGCCACCGACCTGCTCGGTGGATCCGTTGACTATGTAGTGCGCTACCAGGGTGGCAACAACGCCGGCCACACGGTCGTCGTGGGCGACCAGAAGTACGCACTGCACCTTCTCCCTTCCGGCATCCTCTCCCCCGGATGCACCCCGGTCATCGGCAACGGTGTCGTCGTCGACCCGGCCGTCCTGCTCTCCGAGCTGCGCGGCCTGAACGAGCGCGGCATCGACACCTCCAAGCTGCTCCTGAGCGGCAACGCGCACCTCATCACGCCGTACAACGTCACCCTCGACAAGGTCGGCGAGCGCTTCCTCGGCAAGCGGAAGATCGGCACGACCGGCCGTGGCATCGGCCCGACGTACGCGGACAAGATCAACCGCATCGGCATCCGCGTCCAGGACCTCTACGACGAGTCGATCCTCACCCAGAAGGTCGAAGCGGCGCTCGAAGGCAAGAACCAGCTGCTCGCGAAGCTGTACAACCGCCGCGCGATCGACGCAGCCCAGATCGTCGACGAGATGCTCGGCTACGCGGAGCTGATCAAGCCCTACGTCGCCGACACCACCCTCATCATCAACAACGCGCTCGACGAGGACAAGGTCGTGCTGTTCGAGGGCGGCCAGGGCACGCTGCTCGACGTCGACCACGGCACGTACCCCTTCGTCACCTCCTCGAACCCGACCGCGGGCGGCGCCTGCACGGGTGCGGGTGTCGGCCCGACGAAGATCTCGCGCGTCATCGGCATCCTGAAGGCGTACACGACCCGCGTCGGCGCGGGCCCGTTCCCGACCGAGCTGTTCGACGCGGACGGCGAGGCGCTGCGCCGCATCGGCGGCGAGCGCGGCGTCACCACCGGCCGTGACCGCCGCTGCGGCTGGTTCGACGCCCCGATCGCCCGCTACGCGACCCGCGTGAACGGCCTGACGGACTTCTTCCTCACCAAGCTCGACGTCCTCACCGGCTGGGAAGAGATCCCGGTCTGCGTGGCGTACGAGATCGACGGCAAGCGCGTCGAGGAGCTGCCCTACTCGCAGACCGACTTCCACCACGCGAAGCCGATCTACGAAACCTTCCCGGGCTGGTCCGAGGACATCACCAAGGCGAAGACCTTCGACGAGCTGCCGAAGAACGCCAAGGCGTACGTCAAGGCGCTGGAGGAGATGTCGGGCGCCCCGATCTCCGCGATCGGCGTCGGCCCCGGCCGCACCGAGACGATCGAGATCAACTCGTTCCTGTAGCCGGACCCCGGCGGCCCCATGGGCCGCCACCCCGGTACGACGCCCGAGGGGCGGACCGCCACGCGCGGTCCGCCCCTCGGGCGTGGCGGGTCATGGGCCCCTCCGTAGCTCCGCTTCGGCGGCGGCCATTTCAGCCTCGGTGAAGGCCCCGTGCTCCTTCTCGTACCGGTCCAGATCCTGGCCGAGGAGCGCGTTGCGGATCTGACGATCCACGGCCTCCGCCTGCTCGGTCGGCAACGTGACGGTGATGCGCGTGGTTCCCGGCATGGCGCGAGCCTATGGCGACCCGCGCCGGGCGGGCGGGCGCGTCGCACGGACCACCCGTTCGGGTGACGGAGCACGCCACGCGCACGGCTACCGCGCCACCGGGCCGTCCAGGCGGTTGCGGTCGATGGTGAGGGTCTCGCCGCCCCAGGTCTCCTTCACGTTGCCCGCGAACTGGTGGATGCGCGCGTCCTTCGGCCACAGGCCGGCGGTCAGCGGGCCCTGGTCCGCCGTCGTCTCCTGCTGGTCCCAGCGCGCGTACCAGAGGGCCTCCGGGAGCGGGGAACGGCCCGCGCGGGCCGCTTCGGCGAGGTCGCGGACGCCGGAGCCGAGGCTGGAGTAGAACCCGGCGCGGTAGCCGGAGGCCTTGAGTTCCCGCGTCCACCCGACCACCGCGTCGACGACGGCCCGGCCGCATTCCGCGGGCGCGTCCTTGACGGCGTACGACTCGATGTCGAGGTAGACGGGGCTGTCCTTCCCGATGCCGAGCGCGGTGAGCGCCCGTACCGCCTCCCGCGCCTGGTCCCGCCCCTGGTCGGCGGCGCGGGCGGGCGCGAAGCGCTCGGTCTTGTGCGGGTAGTCGTTGCAGGGGGCCTGCATGCCGACGTGCGCGGGAACCAGCCGCCAGCCCATCGCCCGTACCTGACGGACCCACTCGGCCGTCAGTTCCGGCTGCGCGCAATGCCGTTGGCTGCCGCTGACGTAGATGCCAACGGTCCGGTAGGGGGACGTGCCGTACCACGCGCGCATGGCCTTCAAGGGAGGCGCGGCGCAGGCGTCGAAGCCCAGGCCGTGCATCACCTCGGTGGGCGGCGGGGCGGGGGTGGTCGCCCCGAGGAGGGCGAGGGAGGCGGCGGTCAGGCCGAGGTTCCGCAGAAGAGTGCGCACTCGCCGGAACCCTGCCGCCGCACTGCGGCCAAGTGGGGGACCCGTACGGCGTGTCGGTGCGCGATCACCCCATCCGGGGGCGGGGGCCTGGGCCTTGACGCGGGCCTGCTTTTTGTACGTCGCCCGCGCGCCCGGCGTCGGACCTGCCGGGGCACGGCTCCGCGGGGCGTGGAGCCGGATCCCCGCACCCCACGGGCCGGCTGAGCGGCCCGGCACGACCAGGCGGCGGCCCTCGGACATCGGGTGTCCGGTCCGCTGGCCGCCGTCCGTCCGCTGTGGGTGGGCGGGATCACCGTGGACCGGAATCAGCGAACCTCGGCAGTCGGGGCCATCCACCAGTCGAGGGTGTTCCCGGTCCGACCCGGCCCCTCAAGGGCGCTCCTTCGTCGCGTCGCTACGCGATGTCGCTGCGCTCCACCCTTGACCGGCCGCGCCGGACCGGCAGGCATGCAATGCCTGGCGGACGACCCCGACAAAAGACGCCCAGGGGGAGCGGTTCCCGACGACCGGGGTCTCCAGCAGTGCGGCCGGGCAGGGGGCGCCCACGATCGCTACGCGCTCCTCCCGGCCCGGCGACCACAGGTCACATGGGGTTGGGGCTGGGGCTGGGGCTGGGGCTGGACAGAAGCCGCCCACCCGCCGATTGCCGCTTCTCCCGGCTCTGCGACCGCTGATCCGAAGTGGATCCGGGTCAGGGGACAGGACCGCACCGAGGGACTAGTACTCGTTGAAGCCGCGCGACGCGTCGTAGACGTCGGTCTCTATGACGACCACGAAGGAACGTGTCACGACGTAGTGGACCATCACGTGGTCTTCCCACGCCCCACGCGTCACAGGGTCGTTCGTGTAGACGAGGTGCGTACCTTCGCCCTCGGGCTCATCCGTGATCCTGTCGACGATCCGCAGGAACGTCTCCCGGTCCGACGCCGGCATGTAGTCGTCAACGAACCGCGCGACCTGCTCCGTGTACTGCACACGTCTGTTCATCGCATCAGAGCGTATGGACGGGAGAAGATCCCTGCCCGGAATATCGGGAGCACCAGACCCGCCTCCAGACCCGTCCGTCCGAAGTAGGCCCGGGTCAGAGGCCGCAGGGCGACCGGATCCGGTCGTCTGCGGGCCCCGGCCACCCTCGGGCCGCAGTCGCCGGGCAGGGAGAAGCGCGTAGCGATCGGTCGCGGTCTGTCGAGCGAACACGGCGGGTGCGGGAGGGACGGCGGGCGGCGACAGCGGTCCTGCCGCCCGGCCCCGCCCCCGGCGGACCGGACAGCCCGTGGCTTTCCGGGACGTGCCGGTCGGTCAAGGGTGGCCGTAGGCCATCGCGAAGCGACGCGACGAAGGAGCGCCCTTGAGGGACCGGTACGGCCCGGAAGGACACTCGGATGCCCGGGACGCCTCCGGTCACTTCTCGATCCGGGCCCGGCGGAGCACTGGCACCCCACCCACCGGGCTCAACGGGCCTGTTCCCGCCGTGCGCGGCGGCGGGCCTGGTGCCGGTCTTCTTCGGCGAGCAGGTCGCGGATCGCTTCGGCGAGGGCGACGGCCTTCGGCCAGCCGGGCGGGAGGCGGGTCGCGATGTGCCATGCGGCCAGGGCGGCCGCGGCCTCCATGGTCCGGCGGCCCTCCGCTTGGAAGTGGAAGCACCGGACCCCGTGGGCGGCGAGGCTGCCGCCGTCGGTCAGGTACGCCAGCCACTGCGCGGTGACCGCGCTGTCCGGCGGCTGCTCCGCGTGGGCGAGCACGTACGCCACTTCCTGAGCGAGCCGCGACTCCCGGCTCACCGCGCGGCCCGCCGGACCTGATTGCACGCCGGGTCCCGGACGTCGTGCACCCAGTCCGACGGCCGGGCCCCGGACGCCGAGTGCCTGATGAACTCCCACCCGCCTGACTGGATGGGGCGGTCACAGACCGCGCAGATCCGGACCGTGGCCGCGCTCACAGCCGCACCAGGGTGTCCGGCGCCACGGTGAACTCCAGGCCGTTGGCCGCCCGGACGTATGCGGTGCGGGTGTAATGCCGGCGCCCGGCGACCTGCCCCAGGGGCTCGCACACCACGGCCATCAGCTCACCCTCTCGGTCCGTTTTGGGGTCACGGACCCGCTGGTGCAAGAGGGGGTGTTCCTCGTAGACGAAAGCTGTGCTCGGGACGGTCTCCCTGACGTCCATGCCGGTGCTCCCTACCGTCGTCAGCGGGTGATGACCCCACCGTGTCGGAACGGCAAGCACTGATTACTCACAGATCTGTGAGTGCTACAGACCGACCCAACGCGCCATCCCGCCCAAACTGTCCGGCGCCCGCCGCGACATGTGCACCAACCCCCGGATCGTGGCCCGAGTCCCTGGCAGGTGCCGGGTCTGCTCTGGTGCCACCCTTCGCGCCTCGGCCAGGAACTTGAGCGATGTCGCCGCCGAGCCCGCCTCCATCTCCACAAGCGCCCGGTCCACGAGGTAGCGGGCACGCCGCGACGTCAGCGTCGAGGCCGGCAGCTTGAGCGTCCGGGCCCGGCCGAGGGCCTCATCGAAGTTGCCCATCGTGATTGACGTGCCCAGTTCGTGGAGCTTGACGTTGACCTGCCCGAAGCTGAGCCAGTGCACATCGCCCGCCTCGCCCCCGACACGGGCGGCCATCTCTCGTGCCGCAGCGAGGTGAGTCTCCACCGCGGTGGGGTCGTTGTTCTTCGCAGCCACGGTTGCAAGCCCGAGGTGTAGTTGCCCGTTCACGGCAAGGGCCTCGCGGCTCGTTTCCCTCGCGAGCAACGCCTGTCCGGAGGTGATGAGCGGAGCGCTCGTCGCACAGCGCCACAGGGTCGCTCGCTTGTACCGCTGCACTGCCTCGATGCACGGGTCCGAGGCCCGGTCAGCGGCCCAGCCCATGCGGTCCAGGGCCACGCGGGCGAGATCCGGGTGGTCCAGCTTCAACGCCACATCGTGCGCAGTCCGATACGCGGAAGCGAGGGCTCCCCATGCGGGGGTCGACGGAGCCGACCACACCGTGTGCGTCAACTCGACGATCAGCGGCGGCAACGTCTTCGCCGCAGCCCGGAGGTGGGTGGCACGTACCTGCTGGCACACGGCGTCCGCCTCGGCAATCAGCCGCGGCGTCGCACGGAGCGCGGTGAGGTCGTGGTTCGGTCCGAGGTCGAACCGGTCGAGCGCTTCCCTGATCGGGGCGACCAATGCGAGCAGCCGGTCGGGAGGGAGAGCGGTCGCCGCTGGGGGGCCTGTCAGTTTGGATGTGTCCACCCGTAGCGCGGCCGCCACCGCCGCCACGAAACCGGGAGTCGCGGGGCGCGCGCCGCACTCGACTTGGTTCAGGAGACTGAGGCTGTACGGGATCCGGTCGGCCAACTCGCGCTGCGTCAGGCGGGCGAGCCGCCGCTGCTCCCGGATCCGGGAACCGATGTGGTCATCGTCAGGTAGAGGCATGCTCGTCTCCGTCCAAGACTCGTCATCGAAGACGCTACTCGTGCACAGCAGATCGGATTACCGATCGGCCCGACTCCACGCAGATCCACGACGATTGCCTAGGCTCGGGCTCATGACGACGAGGACGCTGTATCTGCTCTGTTCGGCCGCGCCGCCCGTTTTTGAGATCGCCGGGGTCATCGAGGAGGCGCAGCGGCGTGGGTGGGACGTGTGTCTTGGGTTGACGCCTGCGGCCGCCGAGTGGCTGGAGGAGAGTCTTCCGGGGCTCGCCGCGCTGACCGGGCATCCTGTGCGTTCGCGGTACAAGCAGCCCGGGCAGGCGGATGTGTGGCCGGTGGCGGACGCGGTGCTCGTGGCTCCGGCGACGATGAACACCGTCAACTGCTGGGCGCTGGGGATCACCGGGTCGTGGCTCGTCGGGTTCGTCGCGGAGGGCATCGGCAAGGGGATTCCGATGACGGTGATGCCGTGCGTGAACTCGGCGTACGTACGGCATCCGCAGTTTCCGCTGTCGCTGGAGACGCTGCGTACGGCGGGGGTGCGGGTGTTGTTCGGGGCGGGAGGGTTCGAGCCGAACGAGTCCGGGGAGAAGCGGCCTTATCCGTGGGGGCTGGCGCTGGACGCGGTCGGTGAGCCGGTTCTGTAGGGCGCAGGGCGCCCTTTGCTACCAGGCCAGTTGGGCGATCTCCTCTGAGACCACCGCGCAGGCGTCGGCGGAGGGGTCGATCAGGGGGAAGTGGCCCACGCCGTCCAGGATGGTGAGGCCGACCATTTCGCCCGCGTGGGCGGCGGCGGCCACGTAGGCCTCCGCGACCTCGTGCGGCACGACGATGTCGTCGCGGCCCTGGACTACGGCCGTGGCGATGCCGGTCGGGAGGAGGGAGGCCGGGTCGGCGTACGGGAGGCGGGTCACAAAGCGCTGTGGGCCGCCCAGGAGTTGGGATGTCGCGCCGCCGCAGACGTTGCGGGATTCCGCTTCGGTGAAGTGCGCGATGGGGGCCAGGGCCACCACGCCGCGCAGTTGCGGCGGGGCGGGGAGGCGCCAGGGGGCGTCGGCGGGCAGGACGTGGCGGGCGGCGGCCCACAGGGCGAGGTGGCCGCCCGCCGAGTGGCCGGTGATCACCATGCGGCGCGGGTCGATGCCGGGGAGGGCGGTCGCCGTCAGGGTGGGGAGGGCGTCCATCGCGGATGAGATGTCGTCGAAGGTTTCCGGCCATCGGCCCGCGATCGGGGCCTCCGCGTGCTGGTGCGGGACCGAACTGCCTCGGCGGTATTCGACGTTGGCCACCGCGAAACCCTGGCGGGCCAGGAAGTCCGCGAAGGGGGTGATGTGGTGGCGGTCGTACGGGGCGCGCCAGGCGCCGCCGTGCAGGACGACGACCAGCGGTGCGGGGCCGGGGCCCGGGGCGCGGGGGGCGTAGAAGTCGATGATCTGGTCGGGGTGGTCACCGTAGGCGGCGGTGATGTCGGGCTCGACCGGCGGATGGGAGAAGGCCGACGCGGCCTCGGCAGCGTCACGTTCCACTGCGGGGTCCGTCATCAGCTCAACCTCCGGTAACGCGTGGGACAGCGGGGACAGCAGAGCCGGCGGGTACATGTGTTCCGGGCAGAGCGGGACCGTATCAGGCTGGAACCGGCCGTTCCGTGCCACCCCGGGCGTACGGGGGCGCATACGCGGGGGCGGGCGGAGCCGTAGCCCCGCCCGCCCCCCTGCCGTGACGTTTCGCCGCGACATCACTCGTATATGTGACCCAGTACGTGACTCAATGTCCGGGCGGCCCGCTCCGCGTCGGCGAAACCGACGTACAGCGGGGTGAAGCCGAAGCGCAGCACGTCGGGGGCCCGGAAGTCCCCCACGACGCCGCGCGCGATCAGTTCGGCCATGACGGCCGAGGCGTTCTCGGTGCGCAGCGACACCTGGCTGCCGCGCTCCGCGTGCGCGGCCGGAGTGACCGGCTCCAGCACGCCCTGGGGCACGTACGCCGCCACGCATTCGAGGAAGAAGTCGGTCAGGGCGAGGGACTTGGCGCGGACGGCCTCGACCGTCACGCCCTCCCAGACGTCCAGGGCCGCTTCGAGGGCGAGCATGGACAGGATGTCCGGGGTGCCGACCCGGCCGCGGAGCGCGCCCTCGGCGGGCGCGAAGCCGGGGGTCATCGCGAAGGGGTCCGCGTGACCGTTCCAGCCGGGCAGCGGCGAGTCGAAGTCCTGCTGGTGGCGGGCCGCGATGTACAGGTACGCGGGGGAACCCGGGCCGCCGTTCAGGTACTTGTACGTGCATCCCACGGCGAGGTCGACGGCGTGCTCGTCGAGACCCACCGGCAGGGCGCCCGCGCTGTGGCACAGGTCCCAGACCGTGATCGCGCCCGCCGCGCGGGCCGCCGCCGTGAGACCGGGGAGGTCGTGCAGGCGGCCGGTGCGGTAGTCGACGTGGTTGAGGAGGACGACCGCGGTGGACGGGCCGAAGGCCTCGGCGGCGCGGTCGGGGTCGACGGGGACGACGTTCAGGCCGGTCATGCGGGCTGCGGAGGCCGCTATGTAGCCGTCGGTCGGGAAGGTGGCCGCGTCGACCAGCAGGTCGGTGCGGCCCTCGCCCGCGAGGCGGGCGGCGCCTACCAGGGCCTTGAAGAGGTTGACGCTGGTGGAGTCGCCCACGACGGTCTGGCCGGGGGCCGCGCCGATGAGGGGGGCGATGCGGTCGCCGATCCGCTCGGGGGCGGTCCACCAGGTGCCGTCCGACCAGGAGCGGATGAGGTTTTCGCCCCACTCCTGGGTCACTACCTCGGCCATGCGTTCCGCTACGCCTGTCGGGAGGGCGCCGAGGCTGTTGCCGTCCAGGTAGACGAGGTCCTCGGGGAGGGTGAAGCGGGTGCGGAGCTTTGCCAGGTCGTCGGCGGTGTCCAGGTCGGCGGCGCGGGCCCGGAGGTCGGCTGCGCCGGGCGTCTCGGGGCTCCGCCCCGAACCCCGCTCCTCAAACGCCGGAGGGGCTGAATTCGCTCCCGCCGGATGTGCCGGGTCAGGGGCTGGATGTGCTGCGTGCGTCTCAGACATGGCTGCGGGCCGTCCAGAGTTCCGGGAAGACGTTCTTCGTGGCGCGCTTCTCCAGCCAGGTCACGCCGGCCGAGCCGCCCGTGCCCGTCTTCGCGCCCATCGCGCGGCGGGTCGCGACCAGGTGGTCGTTGCGCCAGCGCCAGACCAGTTCGGCGACGTCGGTGAGGACCTCGCCGAGGCGGTGCAGGTCGCCGTGGGTGTCCGGGGCGGCGTACAGCTCGGTCCAGACGGCCTCGACGACCGGGGAGGGCTCGTAGCGCTGGGTCAGGTCGCGGGACAGGACCGAGGCGGGGATCCGCAGGCCGCGGCGGGAGAGCAGGCGCAGCACCTCGTCGTAGAGGCTGGGCTCGGCCAGGGCCTTCTCCAGCTCGGCGTGGACGCGCGGCGCGCCGCGGTGCGGGACCAGCATCGACGCGGACTTCTCGCCGAGGAGGAACTCCATGCGGCGGTACATCGCGGACTGGAATCCGGAGCCCTCGCCGAGGGCGCCGCGGTACGCGTTGAACTGGCCCGGGGTCAGCTGGGCGAGGGGGCGCCAGGAAGCATTGAGGGCCTCCAGCTCGCGGAGGGATCGTTTCAGCGCGTCCATCGCGACGGGGATGTCGTCCTCGCGCAGGGCGCGGGCCGCGGTCTCCCACTCGTGGACGATGACCGTGAACCACAGCTCCATGACCTGGGTGGTGACCAGGAAGACCATCTCGCCCGGATCGTCGGAGCGCAGGTGCTGGAGGTGGGTGAGGACGTCCGCCTGGACGTAGTCCTCGTAGGGGGTCGTGCCGGCGAAGTCGAGGTTCGGGGTGTCCGAACCGCTCGCTCCGGAGGCATCAAGGGATTCCGACATCGCTGTCTCCTCGACATGAACTTCCGGGTAGCGGTCCGCCCCTTCCTGCTGGGTGAGTGGAGCTCCGGTCCCCTGTTCGCATCATAAGCCGGGGGCCCACGGGGCCCGCCAGTGGAAGGTGACCACGTTCACACCCTCCCCGGCGGGCCCACGGGCGACGGGAGCCTCGGTTCGGGCCGGTCAGTTCAGGGTGTCGGCCGCGGTCGCCGAGGAGTCGCGCAGGAAGGTCGAGCAGCGCTCGTACTCCGCTTCCTCGCCGATGGCCTGCGCGGCGCGCGCGAGGGCGTGCAGGGCGCGCAGGAAGCCGCGGTTCGGCTCGTGCTCCCACGGCACCGGGCCGTGGCCCTTCCAGCCGGCCCGGCGCAGCGAGTCCAGGCCGCGGTGGTAGCCGGTGCGGGCGTAGGCGTACGACTCCACGGGGCGGCCGGCCTCGAACGCGTCGTCGGCCAGGCGCGCCCAGGCGAGCGAGGAGGTCGGGTACTTCGCGGCCACCTCGGCCGGGTCGGTGCCCGCGGCGAGGGCCTCGCGCGGCTCGGGGTCGTCGGGCAGGTGGGTCGGGGCAGGGCCGCCGAGCAGGTTCTCGTGAATCGACATGCCCCCAGTCTGCGGTACTCGCGGGCCCGTGGTGGGGGGCCCACCACACCGGACGTGATGTGTGTGCCCGGCACACCTCCCCCCGCGCGGGGGGTGCACACGACGGTGGGAGGCGAAGGTCGGCAGTCGACTTACGGGGGAAGACAGTGACCACCAGCACCATGATCAGGAGCCAGGTACCGACACGCCCGCGCAGCCGTACGGGCGCCGGGCACGGCGATGCGGGGAACCGCGCCCACGAGGCGGCGGAGGACCTGTGCGGGGCGGTCTTCGGATCGCTGCGGCGCCGGGACCAGCGGGAGAAGGGCCTGCAGTACGTGCGGGGCCTGCTGGCGACGCCCGGCCGCAAGTCGATCCGCAACATCGCGCAGCAGATCGGCGGGCCCGCCGCCGAGCAGAGCCTGCACCACTTCATCGCCGGTTCCACCTGGGACTGGCAGCCGATCCGCACGGCGCTGTCGCAGTACCTGGAGCAGTCCTCGCCGCTGACGGCCTGGGTGGCCCAGCCGATGGCGATCCCCAAGGGCGGGGAGCACTCGGTGGGGGTGGGCCGCCAGTACGACCCGCACCGCGGGCAGATGTTCCGCGGCCAGCAGGCCTTCGGGATCTGGTTCACCTCGGCCGATGTGGTCACGCCCGTCGGCTGGCGGCTGTACCTGCCGGAGGAGGGGACGGGCGCGAGCGCCGAGGGCACCGGTTTCGAGGGCGGTGAGCGGTCCGGGGAGACGTACGAGGAGTGCGCGGTGACCGGGGTCCTGGACGCGGTGCGCCAGGTCGCGGTGCCGCCGCGGCCCGTGCTGCTGGACATCCAGAACATCGGCACCCGGTCCACGATGAACCGTTTCGCCGACGCGAAGCTGCCGGTGCTGGCCCGGATCAGCCCGGCGGCCCGGCTGCTGGTGACCGACCCGGCGCTGCCCGGGCACGGCGCGGGCACCCTGGCGGCCCGGGACGTGCTGCAGAACGTACGGGCGCTGCGCACGCCGGTCGAGTGGGCCGACCCGATGTACCCGGGGCAGCGGCGCACCTCGCTGGTGGCCGCGGTGCGCGTGATGATGCCGGACCCCTCGCCCGCGCGGCGCCGCCACCTGACCCTGCTCGGCGAGTGGACCGACGCGCGCAGCATGCCCTCGCAGCTGTGGGTGACGGACCTGGCCCGGCCGGTGCCGGTGACCCCGGCGGTGCTGCTGCGGATGACGAAGCAGGCGCGGCGGGTGTCGGTGACCTCGGCGCGCAGCGTGCAGGAGGTCGGGCTGCGGGACTTCGCGGGGCGCTCGCTGCCGGGCTGGCACCGGCACGTGACGATGGCCTCGGTGGCGCACGCCGCGCGCTGCCTGTCGGAAACCGGGATGCCGGTCGGGCGCGATCTTGTCTAGGGTCGGCGCGTAATGGGCTGGTCGGTCTGTGATGCGTTCGGATCGGTCTGTGATGCGTTCGGAAATTGACGGGGGTTCGTCGTGCACAGTGCTGTGGTGACCGGGGAGGGCGACCGGATCCGGTGGGTCGAGCTGGCCGGTGAGGAACCGGCGCGGGTCTACCTGCACGGGCTGGGTGCCACCTCGCCCGCGTATTTCGCGGCCGCCGCGACGCACCCCCGGCTCGCCGGGCGGCGCTCCCTGCTGCTGGACCTGCTGGGGCACGGGCACAGCGACCGGCCCGAGGAGTTCCCGTACACGCTGGAGGCGCACGCCGACGCCGTGGCCGACGCGCTCATCGCGGCGGAGGTCGCCGGGGCCGAGGTGATCGCCCACAGCATGGGCGGAGCCGTGGCGATCGTGCTGGCCCACCGGCATCCGGGGCTGGTGTCCCGGCTCGTGCTCGTCGACGCCAACCTCGACCCGGCACCGCGGCCGGTGCCCGGCGCTCCGGTTCCGGCCGGGAGCAGCGGGATCTCGCGCTACAGCGAGGAGGAGTTCCTCGCGGGCGGCTGGGCCGAGGTGCGGGAGCGGGCCGGGGAGCACTGGTGGGCGACGATGCGGCTGGCGGGGCGGACCGCCCTGTACCGCAGCGCCGTTCACCTCGCGGCGGGGACCAAACCCACGATGCGGGAGCTGCTGGTGGGGCTGCGGATCCCGCGCGCCTTCCTGTATCCGGCCGAGGACGGCGCGCTCGCCGGGGCCGCGGAGCTGGAGGCGGCCGGGGTGTGCGTCGTACCGGTCGACGACTGCGGGCACAACATCATGCTGGACGTCCCGGACGCGTTCGCGGAGGCGGCCGCGGCGGCCCTGGGCACGGCGGTGTACGTGCTCGACGGGCGGCGGATCGGGACGCTGGAGGACTTCTGGCGGGAGATCGGCGAGGCCGTGAACGGGCCCGAGGGGTACTTCGGGGGCAATCTCGACGCTTTGAACGATTGTCTGCGCGGCGGGTTCGGAACGCCCGACGACGATGACTTCCGCTTCGAGTGGTACGACCACGCGCGCTCCCGGGAGCGGCTCGGGCACGCCGAGACCGCCCGCCAGCTGGAGCTGCGCCTGACCCGCTGCCACCCCGCCAACCGCGAGCGGGTGGCCGGGGAGCTGGCGGCGGCGCGGCGCGGGGAGGGCCCGACGGTCTTCGACTGGCTGATCGAGATCATGGAGGGCCAGGCGCCGGGGGCGCTGCGCCTGCGCTGACGGCTCCCGGATGCCGGCTCCCGCCTCCCGCTATGTCGGGGGGCGGGTGCGGACGAGGACCTCGCGGGTGCGGCGCAGCCGCAGTGCCATCTGGATCTCCAGGGCCTGGGCGGGCTTCTGCCAGCCCTCGCCCAGGAGTTCCGCGATCCGCTCCAGCCGGCGCGACACCGTGTTGGCGTGGACGTGCAGCGCCTCGGCGGCGTGCGTGGGGCTGGCGCCCGATTCGAAGTACGCCTCCAGGGTGCGGGCCAGCTCGGTGAAGCGGGCCGCGTCGTACTCCAGGACCGGGCCGAGGGCCTGCGCGATGAAGGCGTCCACGTCGTGGTCCGCCGACAGGAGCAGTCCCAGGAAGCCGAGTTCGCGCAGGGAGGCGGTGCCTCCGGCGCCGTCGAGCGCGGTCAGCGCGTCGAGGCAGCGCGCGGCCTCCTCGTACACGCCGGCGACCGCGGAGGGGCCCCTGGCCGGGCCCGCCGCGCCGGTGGAGACCGGGTGGCCGAGCAGCGGGGTGACCTCCATCGAGACCTGCCGGGCCGCGGCGGAGGCGTCGTCGCCGGGCAGCAGCAGCACGATGCAGCCGCGGCGGACGCCCTTGAGGCCGCCGACCCGGTAGGCGTACGAACTCGCCCACGCGACGGCGCGGCCCAGCTCCCCGCCCTCCGGCCGGACCACGACCACCACGTGCGGCACGTCGAGGTCGATGCCCAGGCGCCGGGTGCGCTCGCGCAGGTGCAGGTCGGAGGAGTGGTGCGGGCGGTCCAGCAGCTCCTGGAGCAGCTCGTCGTGGACGGGGCCCTCCGCGGCCGCCGTACCGCGCTGGATCAGCATGAGGGAGGCCACTGACAGCGCCGCCAGCTCCAGCAGCCGTACGTCCTCCTCGGTGAGGGGCTCGGCCGCGTGCAGCACCAGCACGCCGAGGTCCTCGGCCCCGGCGGTGACGGGCGCGACCCACACCTCGCCCGCGTCGGCGCCCGTGTCGGCGTTCAGGTCATCGTCCGCGCCCGCGGCGGCCGGGGCCTCGCGCGGGAGGCGGACCGGGCGGCGGGCGGTGTGCGCGTGCAGGGCGCCGCGGGTGACGGCGGCCTCGTCCAGGCCGACCGGCCCCGGCCCCTGGGTCAGCGGGCGGCCGCCGGGATCGCGGACCTGGAGTACGCCGTCCAGCGCGTCCGCGGTGGTCCGGGCGAGGGTGGCCAGCCCGGCCCCGTCCAGCACCAGGCGCGCGAGGCGGGCGTGGCAGTCCCACAGGTAGCGGACCCGGGTGAGGGTGGTGTCGGTGACGGTGCCGAACCGTTCCAGCTCGCTCGCCTCGTCGCGGGCCCGCTCCAGCAGCCGTGCCTTCTCGATGGCGACGGCGGCCAGGTCGGCCAGCGACAGCAGCATCCCCACCTCGGCCGGGGTGAAGGACCGCACGCGGCGGTCCGCGCCGTAGAGCACGCCGAGGATGCCCTCGCGGTGGCGCAGCGGGACGGCCAGGACGGCGCGCACGCCCTCGGCGCGGACCGCGGTGTCCACGCCGGAGGCGTGCGCGAGGGTGGTGTCGTGCGGGTAGTCCGCGCTCCACACGGGGGCGCGGCGCTCGCGGACGAGCGCCCCCAGCCCTTCGGCGGAGCCGATCCCGAGCCCGGCCTCGTACCCGGCGGCGGTGCCGTCGGACAGGTGCGGGTAGGAGGTCCCGTCGGGCCGGGTGAAGGTGACGCAGACCACGTCGAGGCCGAGCAGCCGCCGGGCCCGGCGCGCGATGACGCGCAGCAGGCTGTCGAGGTCGTAGGCGGAGGTCAGGTCGTGCGCGGTGTCGACGAGGGCGACCAGCCCGTCACCGCCCGCCGGGCCGTCGTCCTCCGGGGGGTCGGCCGCCACGGGGTCCGCGGCCGCGACGGGCCCCGTGCGGGTGCGGATCTCGTGGGCCAGGGCCACGGCCCGGGTCAGCCCGGGATCCGCCGTGGGCAGGAGCGCGTCGAAGGCGGCCGCGGGCGCGCCGGCGGCCAGCAGCTCCAGGACGGCGAGTGCCGCCGCCGTGCCCCCGGCGGCGTTCCCGGCGGTGTCCGCCGCTCGTTCCATGCGCCCCGTTCCCCCGCTCCCCGACGTACTGGTACGAATCAAGCCATCCGAACCTAGGTTCCGCCGTGTTCGTGGTCAAGTGAGCTTCCCGCCGGACTTCCGCTGGTCAGAGCGGGTGCACGGGCGGGACGGGGACCGGGGCGGCGGGCGGGGCGGGGTTCCGCCCCCGGGTCACGGCGGGCTCAGCGTGTCGCCCCGCAGCGGCGGCAGGCACTGGACCGCCCGCAGCGTCAGGGCCGCCGAGGTGCCCCAGCCGATCAGGCCGGGGAGGTCCTCCGCGCGGTCGCCCAGCTCCGTCCACATCAGCCGGTGCGGGCGGGCGCCCGCCGCCGCCAGGGCCCGCCACCGCATCCCGCCGAGCGCCCGGTCGTAGCGCGCGTACAGCAGCCGGGCCGTCGGCACGGCCAGCGGACCCAGCTCGCGCACGCACAGCGACGCGAACGCCGGGAGCTCCGCCAGGTCGAGGCCGCGCTCCCGGGCCCGCTCCAGACCGCCCAGCCAGGCACCCAGGACCCCCTCGTACGTCCTGGGACCCGTCATCTGCCCGAAGCAGACCCCGATGCCCTCCCCGAGCAGCCGCGCACCGGCCGCCGGCCCCTCCCCCGAGGCGGACAGCACGACGATCAGGTTGGGCCGGTCCACGGCCGCCACCAGCGCGCGGGCCGCCGCGTACGAGGTCCCGTCCCCCGGTGGCGGCGCCGCCACCAGCCCGCCCAGCGGAAGCAGTACGTCGCACACCGCGCCGACGGCCGCGGGCCGCCTCGGCACCCCGTACAGCAGGTTCCGTACCCCCAGCCGGTCCGCGAACTCCCGCATCCCGTCGGGCCGCACGCCCGGCATTCCCTCCAGCCACGGCGTGACCCCCTCGGCCACGAGGCGGCGCACGGCATCCGCGGCGCCGGGCTCTTCCACAAACGCAGCACCCATATCCAGCGAGTGTGCTGCGCCGGAGCCCGCCGCACACGGCCGGTCCCGGCCGTGTGTCAACTCACCCCACCGGGCGCGGCGCCCGCGAGCCGGGCCATCCGGGCCATCCGCGAGCCCAGTCGGCGCACGGCGTCCAGCACCGGATCCGGGCCGGGGCCGACGAACCGCCCCGGCGGCCCGGCCGGTCCGATCCAGGACATGCCCAACGCCTCCGCCATGGCGGCCAGTTCCCGCAGCCGCCCCTCCGCGTCCCCGTCCGGGCGCACGAACCCGGCGGCTGGCTTCCCCTGCCAGCCGCCCCGCGCGAGCGCCTCCGGCAGCGGCAGCGGCGCGCCGAACAGGATGCCGTCGGCCTCGGCCAGCAGCTCCCACTGCTCCTCACCCGGGCCCCCGGAGCCCGGGCCCCCGGAGCCCGGGCCCCCCGAGCCCGGGTCCCCGACGGCCAGGTCCGCGACCGCGACGAGGCGGCTGCGCGCACCGGCTTCCGCGGCGCCGTCGCGCGCCACGAAAGCCTGTGCGCAGGCCCGCCCTCCGTGGACCACCACGATCAGCGGAGGTGGGGTCAGAGCCATCCCGTGTCACTCGCGGACGGGTGGCCGGGAACGGTGGCCCGGCAGGCGCGGGAGGAGGTGCGGTGGTTCATGAGGTGACACTTTCCACTAGAAACATACCTGCCGGAATGATGACTCATCCGGCGGGGCGACGAAAAAGGACCGGATCGCAGGAAACGGCCCAGAAGACCTGCCGCATGATGAACGCCGCAGGTCAGGCGGCCATGGGGACGAGTGGGGGCGGACCTGGCAGCAGGACCCGGCGCAGCGCGCGGGTGGTGTCGGCCGGACAGGACCCCAGGTCCGAACCGAGTGCATCTGCCAGGGTTCGGTATGTTTCGAGGGACTTTCCGGCCATCACGGCCCGCAATTCGGTCCGCAGCTCCGGGTGCCGGCCCAGCGCCAGCTCGGCCTCCACCCACTGCTTCAGTGCCGAGAGCCGGGTCGCCTCCAGGTCCGCGATCCGCGCGGCGAGCCGCGGACCGGCCTCGATCCCCTCGAAGGCCGGACCCCGCCACAGCCCCAGCGCCCCGCGCAGCCGCCGGGCGGCGGCGGCGAACTCCCCCCGGGCCATGGCCCGGTAGCCCGCGCCGGTCTCCCGGGCGAATTCGCCCTGGTCGCTGCGGCCGCCATCGGTGTCCAGTAAGAATCCGCCGGGCAGCGAGACCAGTACGGCCTCGGGGGTGCGCCGCCCGGCGGAGTCGGCGGCTCCCGCGAGGAGTTCACGGATCTGGCGGATCGAGGTCAGCAGCACCGAGCGGGCGTGTTCGCCGTCCGGTGCGTACGCCGACAGCTCGGCGGCCAGCACGGTGGTGGGCACCATCTGGTCGGCGTAGGCGGCGAGTACGGCGAACACCTGACGGGCGGGCTGGGTCTGGGGGACCACGGGCACGCCGTTCTCCAGGGCGCGAAGCCCGCCGAGCACTTCGATGTCCATGAATCCCCTCCCCAGGGTGCGACGCGTCAGGATCCGCGCGAATACCGGACCTTGCTCAAAAAATAATACCCGGAAGTTTTTTTCAAGGGAACGCTCTGCGCAGCACGAGTCACGTGAGCCGGGGCACAAAAAATGAGCCGGGGCACAAAAAAACCGGCCCTCCCCGCCGTGAGGCGGAGAGGGCCGGCGAAAAGCGCGCCGGTGAGGTCAGGCGACGTGCTCCTCGGCATCGCCGGGGAACTGCCGCAGCCCGTCGCAGTCACACAGGTGCGCCCCCTGCGCACCGTGCAGCGCGCGGCCGCCACGGCCGGGAGCCGTGTCGAGCCGGATCGCCACGGCCGAGACGACCAGGCTCGGCATCACGCTCGTGTACAGCGCCGAAACCTCCTCGTCGAGGGTGAGGCCGAGGGTCTGCGACATGACGTTGAGTCCGGCGAACGAGCCGACGATCAGCCGGGACGGCTGCCCCGGATCCACGTGCGAGAGCAGCTCGCCGCGGGCCTTGGCCTCCGTCATCAGCTCGGTGTGCAGGTCGATCCACCCCTGGTAGGGCGCCGCCCGGTCCAGGGACCGGCCGTTCTGCTCCAGCGTGAGCCGTGCGCTGCCGCGCATCAGCACATCGTGCTGGAGGCGGTGCGAGAAGATCATGCCGATGTCGACGAACTGCTGTGCCTTGAATTCCTGCGGCGTGAACGCGGGGTCGACACTGACCTGTGCGTCGATGACCGCCTGCGCCAGGTCTTCCTTCGAGTCGAAGTGGAAGTACAGGGCGCCCTTGGTGACTCTGGCGATCTTGACGATGTCCGTCAGCTTCGCCGCGTCGTAGCCCCGGTCCTCGAAGACCAGGGCGGCAGCCTCCAGGATGGCCTGGCGCGTCCGCACCGCGCGGTCCTGCTTCACCTGGGGTCGTTCAGTCCTCATCAGTCGTTCTGTCCCTCTCCATGCCCCCGATCGATCGGCATTACATGCCCCCGGGTACGTACCTCTGAGTACAGCTTCACACCATGGTGAAGCCTCCGTCCACAGGCATCGTGACGCCTGTGACGAAGGAGGCACGCGAGCTGAGGAGCCACGCGGCCGCTTCCGCGATCTCCGCGGGCTCCGCCGTCCTGGGCTGCGGGGTCGCCGCGTGCAGCTGGGCCTCGACGCCTGGAACGGCGGCGAACCACTGTTCCACCACCTCGGTCCGGGTGGTCCCCGGGGCCACGGCGTTGACCCGGATCCCCTGGGCGGCGTACTCGGCGGCGGCGGCCTTGGTCAGGCCGATCACCGCGTGCTTGGCGGCGACGTACGGTGCGGCCACCGGGGTGGCCAGCAGGCCGCCGACGCTGCTGTTGTTCACGATCGTGCCGCCGCCGGTCTCCAGCATGGCCGCGATCTCGTCCCGCAGGCAGTTCCACGTGCCCCGGACGTTCACGTCCATGATCTGGTCGTACAGGTCGTCGCCCATCTCGTGCAGCGGCGAACGCCCGACGCCCCAGCCCGCGTTGTTGAAGGCGCAGTCCAGCCGGCCGAAGCGGCGCACCGCCACGGCCACCGCCTCGGCCGTGTCCCCCGCACGGGTCACGTCGGTGACGGCGTACTCGACCTCCGCGCCCTGCGCCCGCAGCTCGTCGGTCAGCTCCTTGAGGCGGACCTCGCGACGTGCGGCCAGCACGAGCCGGGCCCCCTCCCGGGCGAACACCCGGGCCGCGGCGGCTCCGATGCCACTGCTGGCCCCCGTGATCAGCGTGACCTTGCCGTCGAGCATCCGCTCTCCTGCCATTGCTGTCCCCATTCCACGTTTCACGTTTCTGTTCGTCCGGGTCGTCCGGATCGTGCGGCTCGTCCGGCGCGGCTGGCTTGATCTGCCCGGTCCGCGCACGCCCCCCGGTCCGTCCCGGAGGGCTCAGGCGGCCCAGGAAAGACCCGCCGCGGCCTCGCCGTCGAGAGTACGCAGCAGCTCCTCGCCGATCTCCTCCAGGGAGCCGACCAGGTGCCGTACGCCCGCCTCACGCATCAAACCTGCTTGGAAGCCGTACTTGAAGGGGCTGGGGTGGCCGATGAAGGGCACCCGCAGCGCGCGGGCGGCCTCGGAGACCCGCGCGACGTCGTCGATGAAGACCGCCTGGTCGTAATCGACCCCGAAGGTGTCGACGGCGATCTCGTGGATGCCCGGCCGGAAATCGTTGGTGCAGATGTAGCCCGGCTCGTCGAAGAGGTGCGCGTAGCGGCCGAGGTAGGTGTCGAAGTGGGACCGGTCCAGGCCTCCGTAGCAGACCGTCCGCAGGCCCAGGGCGCGCAGCCGGTGCAGGAGCTGCTCGGCGCCGGGGAGCACCTCCAGGGGGTGCTCGGCGAGGTACGCGGCGCGCTCCTCGAAGTACACCTCCAGCACCTTCTCCGGGGTCCAGTCGACGCCGGCCGCGGCGCCGAGCGCCCGGGCGGCGACGGTGCGGGACTGCGAGAAGACCGCGCGTTCCACGTCCGCGTCGTAGACGCCACCGCGGCTGGTGACGAACCGGTGGATGACCGGGCTGAACGTGTCGTTGAGCAGGACCCCGTCGATGTTGACGGCGGCGAGCCGCAGGTGGTCCAGCGGGCGGACGGCGTGGCGGGCGGGCATCGGTGTCTCCCATCGGCGGGGGCCGCTTGGGGTGGCAGGTGGTGCGGGTGCGGGACGCCGCGGGCGGCGGCGGGACCGTTCCGAACAGTTGCAGCCACCGGCGTACCAGGGGACCCCCAAAAAATACTCCCAAGTACGCGGAGGCTGCTGAGTAAAAGATACCGGACGCATGTCCGGTTCCACCTCATCGGCTGAAAATCGACGCAGGGTGACGGAATGTTCGCTTCCTAGTCACTGACCTGCGGAAACCTTGCTGCATGCGGCTGGTTCCGCTACCCATGACGGTGTGGAGTATGTCACTTCCGAGTCCCAAACTCCGTGATCATCGGGTAATCCTCTGACTGTCAACCAAACCCGGAAGTACGTACTTGGCGACGGCAATCCCGAGCGACTTCCGGCCATGATCTCGAGGGGCATCATGATCACGACCCTGGAACCGACGACCGCGCCCGCCACCCTGCCCTTCCTCTCCCCGGACTGCGTCTGCCCGGACGGGTCGGGACGGACCCTGACCAGCACGGTCCCCCGAGAGCTCGTGCACCGGGCGGCCGTCGCCGAGGTCTTCCTCACGGGTATGTGCCGGCCGGGCCCCGACCGCTTCCACGTGCGCGCCCAACTCCCGCGCGGGCACAGCTTCTTCAGCCCGATCGCCGGTACGCACTACGACCCGATGATGATCTGCGAGACCATCCGCCAGGTCGGCTCCTACATCGCGCACGAGGCCTACGGGGTCCCGCTCGGCCACCAGTTCCTGCTCTGGGGCCTCGACTACGCGACGATGCCCGAGAACCTCGTGATCGGGGACGCCCCGGCCGACCTCGACCTCGAAGTGCGCTGCTCCGATATCCGCATGCGCGGTACGCAACTCCAGGCACTGCGGTACGAAGTGACCATGCTGCTGAACGGCACGGTGATCGCCACCGGTGACGTCGGGTACACCGTGACCTCTCCGGCGGTCTACCGGCGGCTGCGCGCCGAGCAGTTGGACCGCAGACCGATGCCCTCCCTGCCCATGGCACCCCTCATGCCCGCGCAGGTCGGCCGCTTCTCCCCCTTCGACGTGGTCCTCGCCGCCACCGCGCAGGCCACGACGGGCGTCACCTGGCAGCTCCGGTACGACACCCGGCACCCGGTGCTCTTCGACCACCCCGGGGACCACCTGCCGGGCATGGTCCTGCTGGAGGCCGCCCGCCAGGCCGCGGTGGCCCTGACCCCCGCACCCGCCGTCATGCCGGTCTCGGTCGTCAGCACCTACCAGCGGTACGCGGAGTTCGGCATACCGCTGTGGATCCAGGCCGAGCGCACGGGCCCGACCACGGTCCGGGTGACCGGTACACAGGAGGACGAGCAGGTCTTCCTCGCGATCGTGGGCACCGGCCAGGTGCAGGCGATGCCGTTCGGGATGACGGCCTGAGGCCGATAGCACGGGGGAATGACGCAGAAGGGCCCTGATCCACCGCTGACCACGCGGTGGAGCAGGGCCCTTCTCTGGTTTCCGGTGAGACCGTCTCCGGTCAAACGACCGCCGGTGAAACGGTATCCGGTGAAACGGCTACTTCAGCTTGGTGCCGGTGGAGCGCAGGTTCGCGCACGCCTCGGTGACGCGGACGGCCATGCCCGCCTCGGCGGCCTTGCCCCAGGTGCGGGGGTCGTACTTGGACTTGGTGCCGACCTCGCCGTCGACCTTCAGGACCGCGTCGTAGTTGCGGAACATGTGGTCCACGACCGGGCGGGTGAAGGCGTACTGGGTGTCGGTGTCGAGGTTCATCTTCACGACGCCGTTCTCCAGCGCGGTGGCGATCTCCTCGGCGGTGGAGCCGGAGCCGCCGTGGAAGACGAAGTCGAACGGCGAGGACTTGCCGTACTTCTCGCCGACACCGGCCTGCAGGTCCTTGAGCAGCTCGGGACGCAGGACGACATTGCCCGGCTTGTAGACGCCGTGGACGTTGCCGAAGGAGGCGGCCAGCAGGTAGCGGCCCTTCTCGCCCAGGCCCAGGGCCTCGGCGGTGCGCAGCGCGTCGTCGACGGTGGTGTACAGCTCGTCGTTGATCTCGTGGCTGACGCCGTCTTCCTCGCCACCGGTCGGGGTGATCTCGACCTCAAGGATGATCTTGGCGGCCGCGGCCTTGGCCAGCAGCTCCTGGCCGATGGCCAGGTTGTCGGCGAGGGTCTCGGCGGAGCCGTCCCACATGTGCGACTGGAACAGCGGGTTCAGGCCACGGGCCACGCGCTCGGCGGACACGTCGAGGAGCGGGCGGACGTAGCCGTCCAGCTTGTCCTTCGGGCAGTGGTCCGTGTGCAGCGCGACGGTGATGTCGTACTTCGCGGCCACGATGTGCGCGAACTCGGCCAGCGCGACCGCGCCGGTCACCATGTCCTTGTTGTACTGGCCACCCAGGAACTCCGCACCACCGGTGGAGATCTGGATGATGCCGTCGCTCTCGGCCTCCGCGAAGCCGCGCAGCGCAGCGTGCAGGGTCTGGGTCGAGGTCACGTTGATCGCCGGGTAGGCAAACTTGCCTGCCTTCGCCCGGTCGAGCATCTCGTTGTAGACCTCGGGGGTTGCGATGGGCATCTGTCCGCTCCTTGGATGTGCGGGGAGTGTGCTTATTGCGGGCCCTGACCTGGGGGCGACGTTGCCGTCGGGGCCATCTTTCCAGACTCCGCACGACACTCCACCTCGACGGCGGCCCGGCACGGCCCCAGCCGGGGGGAGTGTTTCACGTGAAACACCCCACCCCGCGGGAAAGACCCAGGTCAGGACCGTTCCAGAGAATTCCGGGGACCTAAGTCACCAGTTCCGGTCAGGAGAGGCCGAGGTCACCGAGCTGGTAGCCCGTGAGGTACGACAGTCCGGCGGCGGCGATGGCGTCGGCGGCGCCGCGGTCGACGATCGTGGCGACGGCCACGACCTCACCGCCGGCCTCCCGGACGGCCTCGACGGCGGTCAGCGGGGAACCACCGGTGGTCGAGGTGTCCTCGACCACCAGGCAGCGACGGCCCTTCACCTCGGTGCCCTCGATCCGGCGCTGCATGCCGTGGGCCTTCTGCGCCTTGCGCACGACGAAGGCGTCCAGGCGCTGCCCGCGCGCGGCGGAGGCGTGCAGCATCGAGGTCGCGACCGGGTCGGCGCCCAGGGTCAGACCGCCGACGCAGTCGAAGTCGAGGTCGGCGGTGAGGTCGAGCATGACCTGGCCGACCAGCGGAGCGGCTTCACCGTCCAGGGTGATCCGGCGCAGGTCGATGTAGTAGTCGGCCTCCCGCCCGGAGGAAAGCGTCACCTTGCCGTGCACCACGGCCTTGTCCTTGATCTGCTGGAGCAGCTCACCACGTACGTCACTCATGCCCATGAGCTTAGGGCCCGCCCGGGAAGTCGGTCACAGCGCTAGAGGCGGCGCCAGGTCCAGGTGGTGGAAAGCTCCAGCGGGTCGACGGGAGTGACCAGGCGCGGCGCGGTGTTCAGGCCGTTGGGCGGGCCGGACTGCGGCTCGACGCAGACGTAGTCCTCGGGCTGGTCGTAGACGACCAGCCATTCGGCTCTGCTGGTGAGGCGCAGTTCCAGGGCGCCGGGCCAGGTCAGGGTGACGTCGACGCCGTACGGCATGCCGAAGCAGTCGTCCCAGGGGCCGGGCAGCGGCTCGATGCGCCGGCCGGTCGGGAGGTAGTCCTCGCCGCGCTCCTCCTGCCAGGCCGGCTCGAAGGTGATCCGTACGTCCTCCCCCACGCCGAGGTTGCGGCGGAACCAGGGGTGCCAGCCGACCTGGGCCGGGAAGGAGTCGTCGTACGTCTCCACGCCCATGGCCAGGGTGAGCGCGTCCGCGGTGAGGCCGAAGGTCTGGGTGACCCGGCCCGGGAACGGCCACGGCGCGGTGAGGTCGTAGGTGAAGGAGGCCTCGGCGGTGCGGTCGTCGGTGCCGGTTCCGGCGGGGCTCCAGGCGGCGTGGCGGCCGAAGCCGTGGATGGCGTGCGGCGGGTGGTCCAGCGGCATCTGGTGGAGCACGCCACCGTCCCGGAAGCGGCCCTCGCCGAGCCGTCCGCACCACGGGACCATCGGGAAGGACCCGAAGTCATCGCCCTGGCGCAGCAGTTCCAGTCCGCCGACGCGCAGACTGCTGATCCGGCAGCCGTTCTTCTGGTCGACGGTCAGTTCGGCGCCACCGGCGCTCAGTCGCGTACTCATGCCCCTGACACTACGTGTCAGCGGCGGCGGCGCAGGGCACGTCCGACGACGACCGCCGAGGCGAGGGCGAGGGCCGCGGCGGGGGCCAGCCAGCGCAGGTTCAGGGCCTGGGAGCCGGAGTCCGGCGCGGGGACCGGGGCGTAACGGCCGCGCGGGGGCGCGTGGTCGACCTCTTCGGCGCTGCGGCCGATCATCGTGCGGCGCGCGTGGGCGGCTTCGGCGGGCGGCCGCGGGGTGTCCCCGAGATCGCTGAACTCGCCGAAGTCGTGGTCGAGGAAGGGGTCCAGCGACGGCGGCGGCACCTCGGTGTCGAACACCGTGGCGGAGACTTCGATGACCTCCGGCCCGTCCGGCCCTTCGGTCTCGTCCGCCTCCTCGGCCTCCTCGGGGGACTCCACCGCGTCGTCGCGTGGCCCGTCCGTGGCCAGTGCGTC
Organism: Streptomyces sp. NBC_00536; assembly: GCF_036346295.1. Classification (NCBI taxonomy): domain Bacteria; kingdom Bacillati; phylum Actinomycetota; class Actinomycetes; order Kitasatosporales; family Streptomycetaceae; genus Streptomyces; species Streptomyces sp. NBC_00536. Next base: position 3,951,152 of record NZ_CP107819.1, read on the forward strand.
CATGACCGGCGCGTCCATGACCGGCGCGGGCGGGGTCGTGGCGGCGGTCGTCAGGTTCGCGGCGGTCCGGTCCAGCAGCCGGTGCACCGCGGTGGCGGTGGCCTCCGGGGCGAACCCGGCGGCGCGGCCGTCGGCGCTGCCCCCGGCGGTGACGACCAGCCGGGTGCCGCCGTCCGCCGGGACGAGCCGCAGCGAGAGCGAGACCTTCACGGAGCCCGGGCCCCGGACCTCCGTGCCCTCGCCGCCGGCCTCGAAGGTGTCCTCGTCCCGTTCGGTGACGGACAGCGCGCACCGGTAGGTCACGGTGTTGCCGCCGACCCGCAGCTTGAGCCGCCCGGCCAGCGGCCCGGAGGCGTCGTCGGCGTCCTGCTGGAAGCCGGGTACGCACCGGGCCAGGCTGGCGGGGTCCCGCAGCACCGCTCGGAGGTCGGCTGCCGGTACCGGAACGAACACCTGATGCTCCATGGCGCCGAGCCTACCGAGGGCCCGGCCCGGCCGTGGGCTTTCCGGGCCCGGGGCCGTCGTTTTCGCGGGCGGTCGGACGGACACCAGGAACGAGTGACGCCCAGAACGAGTGGCACCCGGAACGAGTGACGCCCATGACGCGTGACGCTCAGAACGAGTAGCGCGGGTGCGGGAGGGTCGAGGGGGGCAGGCCCCGCATGCGGACGCGTTCGGTGTCGCGGGCCGCGTCCTGGAGGGCGCGGGTGGACAGGGAACGCAGCACCGGGGCGTCGCTCTCGACCCGCAGCAGGGGGGTCCCCTCCCGGGCGGACAGGACGAAGCCCCAGTCCTGCGGCGGGGTGGCCGAGCCGCCCTGCGCGCGGTCGGGGCCCGCCGCGAAGCCGGTGAGCCTGCCGCCCGCGCTGTACGGCGCGGTGCACAGGCCCGCGGCGCGCAGGGTGGCCTCCACGGTCCAGTAGGTGCGGGGGCGGGAGGTCAGCGGGCCCGCGTGCACCGCGAGCCGCCCGCCGGGGCGCAGCGCCCGTGCGGCCAGCCCGTAGAACTCCTGGGAGTACAGCTTGGTGCTGGGGGTGATCCCGGGGTCGGGCAGGTCGGACACGATGACGTCGTAGCGGCCGGCCGCGCCGGGTCCGCGCAGCCAGTGGAAGGCGTCCGAGGTCACCACACCGATCCGCGGGTCGGCGTACACGTGCGCGTTGAGCTGCGAGAGCATCGGGTCGGTGCGGGCGAGCCGGACCACGCCGGGGTCGAGTTCGACGACGGTGACGGATTCGACGTCGGGATAGCGCGCGACCTCGCGGGCGGCGAGCCCGTCGCCGCCGCCGAGGACGAGCACGCGGGCGTGCGGGCCCGCCATCGCGGGGTGCACGAGGGCCTCGTGGTAGCGGTATTCGTCGTAGCCGCTGACCCGCAGCCGCCCGTCGAGGTACAGGTCGAGGGAGCGCGGCGAGCCGGTGGGCGGGCCGGTGACGACGAGTTCCTGGACGCCGGTCTGGACGGCGACCCGCACCTCGTCCCCGTAGACCGCGCGCCGGGCCACCCGTTCGAAGTCCCCGGCCAGCACGGTCGCCGCGGCGAGGACGAGCAGCACGCTCACATTGGCGGCGACCAGCAGCCAGCGGCCGCGGCGGCTCAGGTCGCGGCGGAAGAGCCACAGGACAAGTGCCCCGCCCGCCACCGCGTTGACGGTTCCGGTGAGCATGGCGCCGGTGAGCTGGCCGAGCAGCGGCAGGAGCAGGAAGGGGAAGGCGAGCCCGCCGACGAGCGCGCCGACGTAGTCGGCGGCGAAGAGGTCGGCGACGGCGCCGCCCGCGTCCTGGCGCCGGACCCGCTGGATGAGGGTCATCAGCAGCGGGATCTCGGCTCCTATGAGGATGCCGATGGCGAGGGAGAAGGCGACCAGGGCCGGTCTGGACTCGCCGAACCAGGCGAAGCTCGCGTACAGCGCTATGGCGGAGAGTCCCCCGACCAGGGCGAGCAGCGCCTCGACGGCGCCGAAGCCGAAGGCGGGGCGTTCGCGCAGGCGTTTGGCCAGCAGGGAGCCGACGCCCATGGCGAAGACCATGACGGAGAGCACCACGGACGCCTGGGTGACGGAGTCACCGATCAGGTACGAGCCGAGGGCGAGCAATTCCAGTTCGTACACGAGCCCGCAGGCGGCGCAGACGAACACGGTGGCCAGGACGAGGAGCCTGCCGGTCCGGGGCCGTACGGGGAGGGCGGCCGGGACGGTGGCCCTGCCCCTCGGCTCCGCTGCCGGGAGCACTCCGCCGGGGGCGGAACGGTCGATCATGAAGCGAACCGTACGTCACTGCCTGCCTGCACCCCGTCACCCACATGGGTGCAAGTGGCGTACTGTTCCAGCCAGTTGGCGTAACCACGGAGCACCGCGCAAGCGATCGCACGCCGGACTGCGGCGCCGCCCGGTGCGGAACCGGCCCGGATGCCGGCCCGGAGATCGGCCCGGAGATCGGCCCGGAGATCGGCCCGGAGATTGGTTCGGAGATCGGCCCGGAGATTGGTTCGGGACCGCTCCGACACGCGTAGGACAGCGCCCTACAGCGCGGCGGCCGACATCCGTACGCCCACCCGCGTCCGGGTCGCGACCAGTTGCCCCTCCTGCGGGTACGCGTGCCAGGTGCGCCACCTCACCTGTCCCTCGCAGCGCTGGGCGAGCAGCGCCGTGAAGGCGTGCGGGCTGCCGGGAAAGGTGCCGGCGAGCCCGTTCGGGTGGTCCGCGACCAGGGCGAGCAGCTCCTGCGCCCGCCCCGCGAAGGAGCCCTCGGAGAGGGTCTCGACGCGCGCGGCGAACTCGTACTCCCAGTCGCCCACCCGCTTGGCCACGCCGAGCGGCAGCGGTGTGCTGCTGCCCGGCATGCAGGCGACGGTCTCCGAGCAGAGCACCTCGCCCTCCTCCAGCAGCACCTGGTGGGAGGCGCCGAGCAGGCGCAGCTCCACTTTCGCGCTCTCCAGCTCAAGGTTCAGTACGGCCAGGGCGGGCAGCCGCTCCCGACCCAGGGCCCAGGCGAGGTCGGCGGCACGCGTGTCGGTATAGGTGGTCTGGAGGGTCGTGAGCATGAGTCGGCTCCGCAAACGCGCGAGGGGAGATGGGCCGGAACCCGCCAGCGGTAATCAACGGGTGGGGGGTCACCGGCTCGGGTCCACAGGAAGTCCAGCGAGGTCCGAGGACTGGTCTACTCAACCGAGGGAATCATGAAAGGCACGGCACTCACAGCGTTTTTACCCAACTTGACGGGGTTTACATCCCCCCGGGGGCTCCACAGTTCAGGTGTTCAACCAGCGGCCCCGCGCGGCGGTCCCACACACGGCCCAACCAGGGGTTCCGCGGGAATGCGCCCGGCGAAAACCACCCCTGCCGGGCACCTTCCCAGCGCATATTCCACGCGCCTACTCCGCGTCCGCGACCCCTCGCCCGGTCAGCTGCTCCCGCACCCGCCGCCCCCGCACGACGAGGACGATCCGCAGGAGCTGCTCGAACACGAGGACGAGTGAGAGGACGAGCAGGACGAGTGCGAGTGCGAGTGCGAGTGCGAGTGCGAGCCACCGTCCGAGGACGAGCCGCCGTCACCCGCCCACCAGCTGCCGGAACCGGAACCGGAGGACCCGCCCGACGACCCCCGCGACCCGCCCCGCGCCAGCCACCAGAAGAACCCCACCAGCAGTACCGCGATACCGATGAAAAAGGCCAGGAACATGATCCCCGCCCCCCTCCTTTGCCGCCCCGGTCCCCCGGGGTGCGGGATCCCCTCGTCCCGCGTGACAAGGGGATTCCCGCGGCCCGTTCCGGCCAAAGCACACTTGAGCAACTCCAGAGCTTGGCCAAGGATGACGCCCATGAGCGCACCCGTGGGCGGCAGCCGCCCCTTCCTGAACCGCCGTCTCGCCTCCTTCGGCACGACGATCTTCGCGGAGATGTCCGCGCTGGCCACGAGCACGGGATCGATCAACCTCGGGCAGGGGTTCCCCGACACCGACGGCCCCGCCGAGATCGCCGAGGCGGCCTCCCGCGCGGTGCTCTCCGGCCGCGGCAACCAGTACCCGCCCGGCCCCGGCGTCCCCGAGCTGCGCGCCGCGATCGCCCGCCACCAGCGGCGCTTCTACGGCCTGTCCTACGACCCGGACACCGAGGTCCTGGTCACCGCGGGCGCCACGGAGGCCATCGCGGCCGCCCTCCTCGCCCTCCTGGAACCGGGTGACGAGGTCATCGCCCTCGAACCGTTCTACGACTCCTACGCCGCCTGCATCGCGATGGCGGGCGCCACCCGCGTCCCGGTCACCCTGCGCCCGCACGCCGGAGCCTTCGCCCTCGACCTCGACGAGCTGCGCGCCGCCGTCACCCCGCGCACCCGGCTGCTGCTGCTGAACACCCCGCACAATCCGACGGGCACCGTGCTGAGCGCGGACGAGCTGGCCGGGATCGCCGCGCTCGCCGTCGAGCGGGACCTGCTCGTCGTCACCGACGAGGTGTACGAGCACCTGGTCTTCGAGGGCGCGCACACCCCGCTGGCCTCGCTGCCCGGGATGCGCGAGCGCACGGTGACGATCTCCTCCGCGGGCAAGACCTTCTCCTTCACCGGCTGGAAGGTCGGCTGGGTGACGGCGCCGCCGGAGCTGGTCACGGCGGTCCGCTCGGCCAAGCAGTTCCTGACGTACGTCTCCTCGGGCCCGTTCCAGTACGCCATCGCCGAGGCCCTGGACCTGCCCGACGGGTACTACGACGACTTCCGCGCCGACATGGCCCGCAAGCGCGACATCCTCTCCACCGGCCTGAAGGCGGCCGGATTCGAGGTCTACGCCCCGGCCGGCACGTACTTCATCACCACCGACATCGCCGCCTTCGGCGAGCGCGACGGCCTGGACTTCTGCCGCCGCCTGCCCGCCCTGTGCGGGGTCGTGGCCATCCCCAACCAGGTCTTCTACGACGACAAGGCCGCGGGCGCCACCCAGGTCCGGTTCGCGTTCTGCAAGAAGGACTCCGTGCTCCAGGAGGCGGCCACCCGGCTCGGCCGCCTCTCCCGGCTCTCGTAGGGTCTCCCCTGACGGCCTTCCACCCGCGGACGGACGCACGCACGCAGGACCGGAAGGCCGGGGGGACATGACCACGGGCACCAGCACGGTGACGGCTGCGCCGCGTCCGCGGACGGCGGCCCTGTCGGCCGGGATGACGGCGCTGGCGGTGTTCGCCGCGGTGCGCGCCTTCGGGGCACTCGTGATCGCGGTCGCCTCCTGGTGGCTGGGCAAGGACCCGCTCGCCGTCCTCGGCACGTCCTTCGACTCCGGCTGGTACATCGCGATCACCGAGCACGGGTACGGGCGCAGCCTCGCCTGGCCCCACAGCGGCTCCGTACAGAGCGATCTGGCCTTCTTCCCGCTCTACCCCTCCCTGATGCGGCTGACGACCCTCCTGCTGCCCGTGGGGGCCGCCGGGGCGGGTCTCCTGGTCGCCTGGGGAGCGGCCGCGGCGGCCGCCGTCGGGGTGTACCGGGTCGGCGAGCGGGTCGCGGGGGCCCGGGCCGGGGTGCTGCTGGTGGCGCTGTGGGGGGCGCAGCCGCACGCCGTGGTGTTCACCATCGGCTACACGGAACCGCTGCTGGCGGCGCTGGCCGCCTGGTCGCTGTACGCGCTGCTGCGCGAGCGGTGGCTGTGGGCGGCGGGCCTCGCGGTGCTGGCCGGGCTGACCCGGCCGACCGGTATCGCGGTGGCCGCGGCGGTGTCACTGGCCGCGCTGTACGCCCTCCTGGCACGCGGGGCGCACCGGCGGCCCGAGGTGTGGGCGGCCGGGCTGCTGGCCCCGGCGGGCTGGGCGGCGTACGTACTGGCGGTGGGCGCGCACCAGGACGACCTGCTGGGCGGCTACTTCGCCGTGCAGGATTCCTGGGGCTCGCGCTTCGACTTCGGGGCGGGTGCGGTGCGCTCGGCCGCGAAGGTGCTGGCGGGGCACGGCTCGCCGCAGGCCGCGATGACCCTGGCGGTGCTGGCCGTGGCCCTCGGGCTGATGGTGCTGCTCGTGGTGGACCGGGCGGCGCTGGGCCCGGCGGCGCTGCCGCTGCTCGTGTACTGCGCCGTGCTGCTGGTGATAACCCTCGGCGGGGCCGGGTTCTTCGAGTCCAAGCCGAGGTTCCTGCTGCCGGCCTTCCCGCTGCTGCTGCCGGCCGCGGCCGCCATGGCGAAAGCCCGGCCGCGGACCGCGGTCGTGGTGACCGGGGTCCTGGCCGGGCTCTCGTGCGGTTACGGGGCCTACCTGATGCTCGGGCCCCACGTACCGCTGTAGAACTGCTGGCGACTGCCGGCGCCTGCGGACTCAGTTCTTCGAGTCGTCGTCGCCCTCGGCGTCGTCGCTCTTGTCCGCGGAGTCCGCCGAGTCGACGTCCTTCTCCAGGCCGAACTGCTCCAGGAGCCACTTGTCGAACTCGATGGACGCGCGGACCCAGCTGACCGTGGAGGACACGAAGTGCTCCAGGGAGACGCCGGTGCCGATCAGCATCTGCGCCTCACCGATCAGACGGACCGAGCCGTCGTCGTGGGTGTGGCTGTAGACCTTCGGCCACAGGGTGCGGCGGTTCCAGTCGTCGATGGCTTCGAGGAGCTGGTGCTTGTCCTCGATGGCGTGCGGGCGGTCGTAGAACGTCCGCACCGAGAAGACCTGCTGCTCGCCTTCACCACGGAACATGAAGTACGTGCGGAAGTCCTCCCACGGCGCCGCGAGGTCACCCTCGTCGTCGACGACGTACTTCAGCTCCATCTGCTCCAGGAGCTGCTTGACCAGATCCTGGTCGGGGACGACGGGTCCCGCCGAGCCTGTGGCCTGCGGTTCGGGCTGACCCCCGAAGTTCGGAATCGAGGCCGGGTCGATGCTCACCGTGTACTTCCCTTCGTGCGGATACCTTCATCCTCCCCCATCGCGCCCACCCCGTGTCCACCCCCGTACGCCTGATCCGCTCCGGGCGGACACGCATAAGAGCTGGTTAAAGGCGGGATGCTGGTCAAGGAGGGATCACAGCGCCTTGCCGACGAGCAGGCCGTCGCCCGCCACGTCCACGCGGACGGTGTCGCCGTCCTTGACCTCGCCCGCCAGGATCTCGCGGGCCAGCCGGTCGCCGACCGCGGTCTGGATCAGGCGGCGCAGCGGCCGCGCTCCGTACGCCGGGTCGTTGCCCTTGTCGGCGAGCCAGGCCAGCGCCTCGGGGGTCACGTCCAGGGTCAGCCGCCGCTCCGCGAGACGGGCCGCGAGGCGGGCGATCTGGAGTTCGGCGATGTGCGCCAGCTCGTCCCGGTCGAGGGCCGAGAACACCACGAGGTCGTCGAGCCGGTTGATGAACTCCGGCTTGAAGCTCGCCCGGACCACCTCCAGGACCTGCGCCTTCTTCACCTCCGCCGAGGTCAGCGGGTCCATCAGGTGCTGGCTGCCCAGATTCGAGGTCAGCACCAGGATGGTGTTGCGGAAGTCCACGGTCCGGCCCTGCCCGTCCGTGAGACGCCCGTCGTCCAGGACCTGGAGCAGCACGTCGAAGACCTCCGGGTGGGCCTTCTCCACCTCGTCGAGGAGGACCACCGAGTACGGGCGCCTGCGCACCGCCTCGGTGAGCTGGCCGCCCTCCTCGTAGCCGACGTATCCGGGCGGGGCGCCGACGAGCCGGGCCACGCTGTGCTTCTCGCCGTACTCCGACATGTCGATGCGGATCATGGCCCGCTCGTCGTCGAAGAGGAAGTCGGCGAGGGCCTTCGCCAGCTCGGTCTTGCCGACACCGGTGGGGCCCAGGAAGAGGAACGAGCCCGTCGGCCGGTCCGGGTCCGCGATCCCCGCACGGGTGCGGCGCACCGCGTCCGAGACGGCCTGCACCGCCTCCTTCTGCCCGATCAGACGGCGGCCCAGTTCCTCCTCCATGCGCAGCAGCTTCTGCGTCTCGCCTTCGAGGAGCCGTCCGGCCGGGATGCCGGTCCAGGCGCCCACCACGTCGGCGATGTCGTCCGGACCGACCTCGTCCTTCACCATGGTGTCGAGGGAGACCTCCGCCTCGGCCTCGGTGGCCTCCGCCAGCTCCCGCTCCAGCGCCGGGATCTCCCCGTACAGCAGCTTCGAGGCCGCGTCGAAATCGCCGTCGCGCTGGGCGCGCTCGGCCTGTCCGCGCAGGTCGTCGAGGCGTTCCTTCAGCTCGCCGACCCGGTTGAGGGACTGCTTCTCCTTCTCCCAGCGGGCGTTCAGGCCGCGCAGGTCCTCCTCCTTGTCGGCGAGGTCCTTGCGGAGCTTGTCCAAGCGCTCGATCGAGGCCGGGTCGGACTCGTGGTTCAGGGCCAGCTCCTCCATCCGGAGGCGGTCGACCGAGCGCTGCAGCTCGTCGATCTCCAGCGGGGAGGAGTCGATCTCCATGCGGAGCCGGGACATGGACTCGTCCACCAGGTCGATCGCCTTGTCGGGGAGGAACCGCGAGGTGATGTACCGGTCGGACAGGGTGGCCGCGGCGACGAGCGCGCTGTCGTTGATGACCACCTTGTGGTGGGCTTCGTAGCGGCCCTTGAGCCCGCGCAGGATCGCGATGGTGTCCTCGACGCTCGGCTCGGCGACCAGCACCTGCTGGAAGCGGCGCTCCAGGGCCGGGTCCTTCTCGATCCGCTCGCGGTACTCGTCCAGCGTGGTCGCGCCGACCATCCGCAGCTCGCCGCGGGCCAGCATGGGCTTGAGCATGTTGCCCGCGTCCATGGCGGAGTCCCCGCCGGCGCCCGCGCCGACGACGGTGTGCAGCTCGTCGATGAAGGTGATGATCTGCCCGTCGCTGGACTTGATCTCCGCGAGGACGGTCTTGAGCCGTTCCTCGAATTCGCCGCGGTACTTGGCGCCGGCCACCATCGCGCCGAGGTCCAGGGAGACGAGCCGCTTGTTCTTGAGGGACTCGGGGACATCGCCCTTCACGATCCGCTGGGCCAGACCCTCGACCACGGCCGTCTTGCCGACGCCGGGCTCGCCGATCAGCACCGGGTTGTTCTTCGTCCGGCGCGACAGCACCTGGACCACCCGCCGGATCTCCTGATCCCGGCCGATCACCGGGTCGAGCTTGCCCTCGCGGGCCGCGGCCGTGAAGTCGGTGCCGAACTTCTCCAGGGCCTTGTACTGGCCCTCGGGGTCGGGGGAGGTCACCCGCCGCCCTCCTCTTGAGGTCTCGAAAGCGGTCAGCAGCCGGTCGGCGGTCGCGCCTTGTGCGGAAAGGACCTCGCCCGCCGGGCCGCCCTTGGCGGCGATGGCGATGAGGAGGTGTTCGGTGGAGAGGTACTCGTCGCCGAGCCGTCCGGCCTCGCGGTCGGCCTCGGCGAGTACGGCGAGCAGGTCGCGGCTGGGCTGCGGCGGCGCGACCGTGGATCCGGTGACGCTGGGCAGCGCGGCGAGCAGGCGCTCGGCGCCCGCCCGTACGACGGCCTGGTCGGCCTCGGTGGCGGCGAGCAGGTCGGTGACGTTCTCGTTGTCCTCGCCCGTGAGCAGGGCCAGCAGCAGGTGCGCGGGGGTCAGGTCGGCGTGGCCGGCCTGGACCGCCCTGCTGGTGGCGGCGTTCAGGGCGGCCCGGCTCTTGTTGGTCAGCTCGGCGTCCACGTACGGCTCCTCTCCGTTCCTTCTTCCGTTCCCTCTTTGCCATGGGAAGCGTGCACAAAGTTGAGTCTATTCCACTCAAGGGGGAGCCAGGGGCGGAACGGGCCCCGCGAACTCGTGCGCCGCGGCCTCGTACGCTTCGGCGCATGTCCCATGACGTACTCAACCCGACGGCCGACTACCTCGCCTTCTGGCGGGAACGGCACGTGTGCACGCTGACCACCCCGCGCCCCGACGGGACGCCGCACGTCGTGCCCGTGGGCGTGACGTACGACCCGGAGGCCGGGGTGGCGCGGGTGATCAGCAACAAGCACAGCAAGAAGATCCGCAACGTCCTGGCGGCGGGGCCCGAGGGGGTGCGGGCGGCGGTGTGCCAGATGGCGGGGCGTCGCTGGGCGACGCTCGAAGGGCGCGCCACGGTCCTCGACGACGGGGCGGCGGTCGCCGAGGCGGTGGAGCGCTACGCGGAGCGGTACGGACGCGTCCCGTCGCCCAATCCGGACCGGGTCGTCCTGGTGATCACGCTCGACCGCGCGATGGGCCGCGCCTGAGGGGCGGAGCAGGGGTGTGCCCCTCGGTGCGGTGCCATGGCGAGCGGTGCCGCCGTCAGCGGCGCCACTGATTTATTCGGGCCAATTCCGGAAGGTTTCCGGTTCAAGCACTGGACGCGGGGTGCACAGCGGCGCCATCGTGTTCAGGTTCACGATGGCGCCGCTGTGTGGGGGAAGCGCCTGAGCGATCTGCGACGACGGGGGAATCGCTTCAGGCACTGCGGGGGGTGGCGGAGGTGACGGTGGTGGCATCGGGTTCGAAGAGCTGGTGGTCGCGCTGATCCAGATTGACGAAGACCATTCCGTAGCGCACCTCGCAGCGGACGGGCTGCGGCGCACCGCGCGGGCGGCGCAGGCAGCGGTAGGCGCGGACGTCCTCGTCCTCCTCGCGCACGACGACGATCGGCTGGCCGAAGAGGGTGACCATCAACGAATCGCCAGTGTGGGGGATGGCCGTGACGAGATCGATGAACTGCCATCCGGAGCGGTACGCGGATGCCATTTCGCGACGGAAGTCGCGGTCGTCGGGGGTCATGAGGCCACCGCCTCGGGCTGAGAGGTCCATCCTGTGTCGCCTCCGGTGCCTTGCGGTGCATCGGTCCAGCCCGTGTCGTCCTTCAGATCGTTCTTCAGAACCGGCGCACTGGTCCAGCCGGTGTCGAACGATGTTCCTGCCGGCGCACTGGTCCAGCCTGTGTCATAGCTGGCCCTAGCGCTCCCCGCGTCAGTGTCGACGGCGCTTATTGCACCAAAAACGGCAACGGCGGAGAAAACAACGGCAAGCGCCGAGCGAAGCATTCTTTTGTACATGGTCGGCTTCGTCCTCACTTGATGGAATCCTCTCCCCCGCGTGTCCGACGATGGCTCATTCAGGCACGTCACTGCCACAGGGACGATGCATCATGTTCTTGCATGTTCAGGACCCTGGGGGGTGGAGATTTGCCCAGAAGCGGCACAAACGAGACACATCCCCACCCCGTCACGTCTCTGTGTGACGAGGGAGCGCGTCTCTACGCGGCGGCGCTCAGCACGGGCCGTATCGCAAGGGGAGAAGTTGAAAACGCCCCCTGCCTGCTTGAATTCGCTCTTCTGCAGCCCGATCCGGACGACGCGAACCAGCTGCGTCCGGTTCCCCCATCCGTCGCATTGGCCCAACGGCTGCATCCGATTGAACGCGAGATCCAGGACCGCCGACGCAGCGCTGTAGATCTCACCGACGCTTTCGAGCCGTTCCTTACCATCAGCGCCCAGAGTCCCGCCAACACCCACGCCATCACCGTGCTGGAGGGCTTCGAGCGGATCAACGCCGCCCTGAACCTGGCCACCGCCGAATGCCACACCGAGGTGCTGACGGTCCAGCCCGGCGGCGCCCGGCCCTCGCTGGCCCTGACCCAGGCGCTGGAACGCGACGCGCCGCTGATCGACCGCGGGGTCAGCATACGGACCCTCTACCAGCACACCGCGCGGCACAGCCAGGGCACGCTGGCCTACGTCGACCGGATCTCCGCGGGCAAGGTGGAGATCCGCACGCTGGAAGAACTGATAGAGCGCCTCATCATCTTCGACCGCACCGTGGCCTTCATCCCCGCCAGCGACGACCGGCGGGTGGCGCTGGAACTGCGCCACCCGGGTCTCGTCGAATACCTCATCAAGGTCTTCGAGCAGCTCTGGCGGCGCGCTGTGCCCCTGCGCCAGGAAGTGACGTACCGGCACACCCCCGAGGGGATTTCGGGCGTCCAGCGCTCCATCGCGCAGCTCCTGGTGGAGGGGTACGTCGACGAGGCCATCGCCCGGCGGCTCGGGATGAACGTACGGACGGCCCGCGCGCACATCGCGAAGCTGGCCACCGTCCTGGGCAGCGGGAGCCGCGCGCAGCTCGGCTTCCTGATCGCCCAGTCGGGGATCCTCGACGGACCGGGCAGCCTGCCGGGCGGCGGCGGACTGACCGCCGAACACGACCCGGACCCGGACCTCGGCCCCGGCCACCTCGTGTGAACACGGTCGTGTGAACGCGGTCGTGTGAACGCGCGAAGGCCCCGCCCCCCGGGCAGGGGGGCGGGGCCTTCGTGGCCGGTTTCGTGGCCGGTACGGCGTACCCGGTACGGCGTCGCCGCGGGTCAGTCCAGCGGCCGCTTGGGGCTGGGGCGCCAGACCACCAGGGCGTTGCCCGGCTGCGGCGGCTGGTACGGGACCAGGTCCCGCCGGTACGAAGCGTGCACCTGGGCCTCGCGCTGGCGCAGCACCGCCGCCGCTCCGTCCACAGCTGTGGACAGTTCGGCGACGCGCTGCTGGAGCGCGGCGACCTGGTTCTCCAGCTCGATGATCCGCTTGATGCCCGCCAGGTTGATGCCCTCGTCCTGGGACAGCGCCTGCACCGTGCGGAGCAGCTCGATGTCACGGGCCGAATAGCGGCGGCCGCGGCCGGCCGTCCGGTCCGGGGAGACCAGACCGAGGCGGTCGTACTGGCGGAGGGTCTGCGGATGCAGACCCGAGAGCTGGGCGGCCACCGAGATGACGTAGACCGGGGTCTCGTCGGTCAGCTGATAAGGATTGCGTCGGCGGCCGTCCATGTCATGCTCCCTTCGCGGACTCGAACAGGATGGAGCGCGGATCCTCCGAGGCCGTGGCGTCGCGGAACGACTCCAGCGCCTCACGGGCCTTGTCCGACAGCTCCGTCGGGACGGCCACCTCGACCGTCACCAGCAGGTCGCCGCGGGTGCCGTCCTTGCGGACCGCGCCCTTGCCACGGGCGCGCATCGTGCGCCCGTTGGGGGTGCCCGGCGGCAGCTTCAGCGTCACCGCGGGGCCGTTCAGGGTCGGCACCTTGATGTCGGCGCCCAGCGTCGCCTCGGCGAAGGTGACGGGGACGGTGACCGTGAGGTTGTCGTCCCTGCGCCCGAACACCGGGTGGCTGCCGACGTGCACGACGACGTACAAGTCGCCGCCGGGACCGCCGCGTTCGCCCGGAGCGCCCTTGCCGCGCAGCCGGATCCGCTGGCCGTCGGAGACGCCCGCCGGGATCCGGACCTGCATGGTGCGCGAGGAACGGGCCCGGCCGCTGCCCTTGCAGATGTCACAGGGGGTCTCGGCGATCAGGCCGCGGCCCTTGCAGTCCGCGCACGGGTCGGTCAGCGAGAAACCGCCGCCGCTGCCGCGCGAGACCTGCCCGGTGCCGACGCAGGTCGGGCACACCCGGGGCGTGCCGTTCTTGTCGCCGGTGCCCGAACACGCCTTGCAGGGTGCCTGCGAGGACATCCGCAGCGGCACCGTGGCCCCGTCCACCGCCTCCGTGAAGGAGAGGGTGACCTCGGACTCGATGTCCTGGCCGCGGCGCGGCTGGGTGCGGGTGCCCGCACCGGCGCCCGCGCCACCGCGGTTGAACAGGCCGCCGAAGACATCGCCCAGACCGCCGCCGAAGCCGCCGGCGCCCGCTCCGCCCCCGCCCTGGGCGCCTCCGAAGAGGTCGCCCAGGTCGAAGTTGGAGAAGCCGCCACCGCCGCCGGGACCGGGGCGGAAGCCACCGTTCCCGAACAGCGCGCGCGCCTCGTCGTACTCCTTGCGCTTCTTGGCGTCCCCGAGGATGTCGTGCGCCTCGGAGATCTCCTTGAAGCGCTCCTCGGCCGAGGAGTCACCCTTGTTGGCGTCCGGGTGGAACTCGCGGGCGAGCTTCCGGTACGCCTTCTTGATCTCGGCCTCGGTCGCGTCCTTCGGGACACCGAGGACCTTGTAGTAGTCCTTCTCGACGAAGTCCTTAGTGCTCATCCTCGGTGGCCCTCCTCTCGTGACGTGCTGACATCAGACCTTCAGCCCTTGTCGGACCCGTCCGTGTCCGTACCCGGCTCGGCCGCGTCCTCGGACTTGGCCGGAGCGGCCGCGCCCGGCTGGGGCTCGGCCACCGCGACGCGCGCGGGACGGATCGTACGCTCGCCGATCCGGTAGCCCGGCTGCAGGATCGCCACGCAGGTGTCCTCGGTGACGTCCGGCGCGTACGAGTGCATCAGGGCCTCGTGGATCGTCGGGTCGAAGGGCTCGCCCTCCTTGCCGAACTGCTGCAGGCCCATCTTGGCGGCGGCCGTCTCCAGCGATTCGGCCACCGACTTGAAGCCACCGAGCAGTTCGCCATGTTCCCGCGCGCGGCCGATGTCGTCCAGCGTCGGGAGCAGTTCGGTCAGGAGGGACGCGACCGCGATCTCCTTGACGGCGATCCGGTCCCGCTCGACCCGGCGGCGGTAGTTCTGGTACTCGGCCTGGAGCCGCTGGAGGTCCGCGGTGCGCTCGCCGAGCGCGGTACGGGCCTGGTCCAGCTGAGCCAGCAGAGCGGTTTCCTTGCCGAGCGACTCGGCTGCTCCTGCGTCCCCGGCCGGGGCCGCCTTCTCCTCCTTGGAGGAGTCGGCGGCCTTCGGCTCGGCAGCGGCGTCATCCGCCTTGTCGCCGGTGGGGACTTCGGGCTTCTCGTCGAAGCCCGGGGTCTCCTCCGACATCAGGCAGCGCCGCCCTTCGGCTTCTCGTCGTCGACGATCTCGGCGTCGACGACATCGTCATCGGCCTTGGCCTGGCCCGCGCCGGCACCCTCGGCGCCCGCGGCACCCTGGGCGGCCTGCGCGTCGGCGTAGATCGCCTGGCCGAGCTTCTGGCTGACGGCGCCGAGCTTCTCGGTCGCGGTGCGGATCTCGGCGGTGTCCTCGCCCTTGAGCTTTTCCTTCAGCTCGGCGATGGACGCCTCGACCTCGGCCTTGACGTCGGCCGGGACCTTGTCCTCGTTGTCCTTGACGAACTTCTCCGTCTGGTAGACGAGCTGCTCGCCCTGGTTGCGGGACTCGGCCGCTTCCTTGCGGCGCAGGTCCTCGTCCGCGTACTGCTCCGCCTCCTGGCGCATGCGGTCGACCTCGTCCTTGCCGAGCGAGGAGCCGCCGGTGACGGTCATCTTCTGCTCCTTGCCCGTGCCAAGGTCCTTGGCCGTGACGTGCATGATGCCGTTCGCGTCGATGTCGAAGGAGACCTCGATCTGCGGGATGCCACGCGGGGCCGGCGGCAGGCCGGTCAGCTCGAACATGCCGAGCTTCTTGTTGTACGCCGCGATCTCGCGCTCGCCCTGGTAGACCTGGATCTGCACGGACGGCTGGTTGTCCTCGGCCGTGGTGAAGATCTCCGACCGCTTGGTCGGAATGGTCGTGTTCCGCTCGATGAGCTTGGTCATGATGCCGCCCTTGGTTTCGATACCGAGGGACAGCGGGGTCACGTCGAGGAGCAGGACGTCCTTGACCTCACCCTTGAGGACACCCGCCTGGAGGGTCGCGCCGATGGCGACGACCTCGTCCGGGTTGACGCCCTTGTTGGCGTCCTGGCCGCCGGTCAGTTCCTTGACCAGCTCGGCGACGGCGGGCATACGGGTCGAACCGCCGACGAGAACGACGTGGTCGATCTCGGACAGGTTGATGCCCGCGTCCTTGATGACGTTGTGGAACGGCGTCTTGCAGCGCTCCAGCAGGTCCGCGGTCAGCTGCTGGAACTGGGCGCGCGTGAGCTTCTCGTCCAGGTGCAGCGGGCCCTCGGCGGACGCCGTGATGTAGGGCAGGTTGATCGAGGTCTCCGTGGAGGAGGACAGCTCGATCTTCGCCTTCTCGGCGGCCTCGCGCAGACGCTGCAGCGCCATCTTGTCCTTGGCGAGGTCGACGCCGTGGCCGTTCTGGAACTGCTTCACGAGGTACTCGACGACGCGCTGGTCCCAGTCGTCACCACCGAGGTGGTTGTCACCGTTGGTGGCCTTGACCTCGACGACGCCGTCACCGATCTCAAGGAGCGACACGTCGAAAGTGCCGCCACCGAGGTCGAAGACGAGAATGGTCTGGTCGTCCTTGTCGAGACCGTAGGCCAGGGCGGCGGCGGTCGGCTCGTTGACGATGCGCAGGACGTTCAGACCCGCGATCTCACCGGCCTCCTTCGTCGCCTGACGCTCGGAGTCGTTGAAGTAGGCCGGGACGGTGATGACCGCGTCCGTGACCTTCTCACCCAGGTAGGCCTCGGCGTCACGCTTCAGCTTCTGCAGGATGAAGGCGCTCATCTGCTGCGGGTTGAAGTCCTTGCCGTCCAGGTTGATCTTCCAGTCGGTGCCCATGTGGCGCTTGACCGACCGGATGGTCCTGTCGACGTTGGTGACCGCCTGGCGCTTGGCCACCTCGCCGACGAGGACCTCGCCGTTCTTGGCGAAGGCGACGACGGACGGCGTGGTCCTGGCGCCCTCGGCGTTGGTGATGACGGTGGGCTCTCCGCCTTCCAGAACGCTGACGACCGAGTTGGTGGTGCCCAGGTCGATGCCGACCGCACGAGCCATTTTGATTCCTCCAGCAACGCAAAACACTGACTTGAGTGGAACAGACTCAAGGATGCCCCATCCGCCCCATCCCGTCAACAGACCTGAGTCGAGCCCGCTCAACTTTTAGGTGGCTCTTACGCTCAGTGGGTGTCGCCTCCGGCGGGCCCTCAAACGCCGGGCGGGCTGGATCGGGGCATTTCAGCCCCGCCGGCGTTTGAGGCGCGGGGTCCGAGGCAGAGCCCCGGGGCGGGCGGGGTCGCAGGGCCAGGCGGGCGACCGGCCCGCGCGCCCCCACCCCCCGCCGGGAGGCGTACGGCACGGTGCCTGCATGCCGCTGCTGCTGCCCCCCGCCCCCCTGACCGCGCGCCCCGCGCTAGCCCCCCCGCCGGCCAAGCGGGTCGCCGACCTCCTCGGCGCGCTGCTCCTGCTGGCCGTGCTCGCCGTACCGCTGGGCATCGTGTGCGCGCTGCTGTACGCCGCCCCGCGCGCGGGCGTCTTCGTACGGGAGACCCGCGCCGGGCTCGGCGGCCGCCCCTTCCGCACCTGGCGCTTCCGCACGGACGGCCCGCTGCTCGGCCCCGCCCTGGACCGGTACGCCCTCGACGGCCTCCCGCAGCTGCTGAACGTGGTGCGGGGCGAGATGTCCCTGGTCGGGCCGCGGCCGCTGGCCCGCGCGGAGCACCCCGACCGGCTGCTCGTCCGCCCCGGAATGACGGGCCTGTGGCAGGTGAGCGCGCGCTCGGACCTGCCCTGGGAGGAGATGGACCTGCTGGACCGGCACTACGTGGAGAACCACTGGCTCGGGATGGACCTGGCGATCCTGGCGCAGACCCCGCGCGCGCTGCTGCGTACGGCCGGACCGAAGCCGACATCGAAGCCCTTGGCGGCCCCCGCACCGCGAAGGGTGGCCTGAGCGACACAGATCACCGCGCGCTCGGCTACATTGCGGCACGGGAAATGGGTAATCTCAAGGCTTGACTGACTAAGTTACTGCTTAGTAAGTGCCCGAGTGCCCGCCCTGGCCCGCCCGAGGAGCCTTCCCATGCAACTCGCCGCGATCATCGTGTCGCTGGTCCTGACCGTGGTCGGCGTCGCGCTGCTCGCCCGAGCCGTGGCGCAGATCTACCGGTTCGTGAAAATCGGCCAGCCCGTGCCGGCGGGCAGCCGCACGGACGACCCGAAGGCACGAACGTTCACCCTGGTCAGGGAGTTCCTCTTCCACAGCCGGATGAACCGCTGGGGCATCGTCGGCTTCGCGCACTGGTTCGTCGCGATCGGCTTCCTGACGCTGCCCCCGACGCTGGCGCAGGCCTACGGCCAGCTCTTCCAGGCCGACTGGATGCTGCCGATCATCGGCGACTTCCTGCCGTTCGAGCTGTACATCGAGTTCATCGGTGTGATGACGACCGTCGGCATCCTGGTGCTGATGGCCATCCGCCTGGCCAACCTGCCCTCGCGGGCGGGCCGCAAGTCGCGCTTCACGGGCTCGAAGGCCTGGCAGGCCTACTTCGTCGAGTACATCATCCTCACCATCGGCCTCGCGATCCTCACCCTGCGCGGCCTTGAGGGCGCGATCCACCACGTCGACCACTACGAGCCGGCGTACTTCCTCTCGTACCCGCTGGTGCTGGCCTTCAAGGGCCTCTCGGTCGGCGCGCTCCAGAACCTCATCTACTTCACCGCGATGATCAAGATCGGCACCTCGCTGATCTGGATGATCGTCGTCTCGCTCAACACCAACATGGGTGTCGCCTGGCACCGCTTCCTCGGCTTCCCGAACATCTGGTTCAAGCGGAACGCCGACGGCGCGGTCGCGCTCGGCGCGCTCCAGCCCATGACCAGCGGCGGCAAGGTCATCGACTTCGAGGACCCGGGCGAGGACGACGTCTTCGGCGTCTCCCAGGTCGAGCAGTTCTCCTGGAAGGGCATCCTCGACTTCTCCACCTGCACCGAGTGCGGCCGCTGCCAGTCGCAGTGCCCGGCGTGGAACACGGGCAAGCCCCTGTCCCCGAAGCTCCTGATCATGTCCCTGCGCGACCACGCGCACGCCAAGGCGCCGTACCTCCTCGCGGGCGGCGGCAAGGACATGGAGGGCAACGAGAAGGCGACCCCGGAGCAGCTGGCGAACGTACCGGCGGCGGCCCTGGCGGAGGCGGAGCGCCCGCTCATCGGCACCGCCGAGGAGAACGGTGTCATCGACCCGGACGTGCTGTGGTCCTGCACCAGCTGCGGCGCGTGCGTGGAGCAGTGCCCGGTCGACATCGAGCACATCGACCACATCGTCGACATGCGCCGCTACCAGGTGATGATCGAGAGCGCCTTCCCGAGCGAGGCCGGGACGATGCTCAAGAACCTGGAGAAGAAGGGCAACCCCTGGGGGCTGGCCAAGAAGCAGCGCGTCGAGTGGACGAAGGAGGTGGACTTCGAGGTCCCGATCATCGGGAAGGACGCGGAGGACCTCTCCGAGTTCGACTACCTCTACTGGGTCGGCTGCGCCGGCGCGCTGGAGGACCGGGCGAAGAAGACCACGAAGGCCTTCGCGGAGCTGCTGAACATCGCGGGCGTCAAGTTCGCGATCATGGGCGGCGACGAGAAGTGCACGGGTGACTCCCCGCGCCGCCTCGGCAACGAGCCGCTGTTCCAGCAGCTGGCCTCGGAGAACGTCGCGATGCTGAACATGGCCTTCGGCGAGGACGACGAGGACCCGGAGACGAAGAAGCCGAAGTCGGCCAAGCGGATCGTCTCCACCTGCCCGCACTGTTTCAACACCATCGCGAACGAGTACCCGCAGCTGGGCGGCGAGTACGAGGTCATCCACCACACGCAGCTGCTCCAGCACCTGATCGACGAGGGCCGCCTCACGCCGGTCACCCCGGTCGACGGGCTGATCACCTACCACGACCCCTGCTACCTGGGCCGGCACAACAAGGTCTACACGCCGCCGCGCGAGATCATGTCGGCCGTGCCGGGCCTGCGCCAGCAGGAGATGCACCGCCACAAGGAGCGGGGCTTCTGCTGCGGCGCCGGTGGCGCGCGGATGTGGATGGAGGAGCGGATCGGCAAGCGCATCAACAACGAGCGCGTCGACGAGGCCCTGTCCCTGAACCCCGACATCATCTCGACCGCCTGCCCGTTCTGCCTGGTCATGCTGACCGACTCGGTCAACGGCAAGAAGAACGACGGCCAGGCGAAGGAGTCGGTGCAGGTCGTCGACGTGGCGCAGCTGCTGCTGGAGTCGGTAAAGACGCCCGCGGAGCCGGAAGCCGAGCCGGCGAGCTAGCGCGAACGCGTACGCACGCACGTACGGCGGCGGCCGGTACCCCCGAAGAGGGGGTACCGGCCGCTTCTGCGTGGGCCTTGGCTTGGGTCAGCTCTGGTCAGCTCTGGTCCGCGCGGCTGCGGCGGAGCATCGCGAAGCCGAGGCCCGCGGCGCCGACGGCGGCCATGCCGCCGCCCGCGGCGAGCAGGGCCGGGGTGCCCGCGTCGGCCTGCTGGGTGACGCCCTCGGCGCCCGCCTTCACGCCGCCCTTGGGAACGACCCGCTGGTCGGCCTTCTTCTCGACCGGCTTGTCGGCCTTCTTCTCGGTCTTCTTCTCGGCGGTGTACTTCTCGATGAGCTTGCCGCTGAAGTCGTAGACCCAGCTGCTGCCGCCGTTCTTGCCGTCGATGACGACGAACTTCACGCGGTGGCCGTCCTGGACGAGCTTGTACGTCCAGCCGTCGTTGACCTCGCTGGGGTTCTTGAGGTCGATGGCGCCGAGGAAGGTGCCGTTCGCCATGAACAGCTCGACGCGCTTGCCCTTCGGCCCGTCGATCAGCTTCGCGATCCGGCCGTCGGCCATCGTGACCCGGACGGAGGTCTCCTTGCGGACCTCCTGCTTCTTGTCGTCCTTCTTGTCGTCCTTCTTGTCGTCCTTCTTCTGGTCCGTGCCCTCGATCCAGGAGGTCACGGTGCCGTTCGGCTGGAGGGTGACGTGCATGCCGTTGTTCTGGCCGTAGGCGGGCTTGCCGTCCTTGCTGACCAGGGTGTCCAGCTTGGTGGACCCGGCGAAGATGTCGGCCTCGAAGTGGCGGTCACCGAACTTGTAGACCTTGGCGACCGAGCCGTCGGCGAGCTTGACCGTGGTCACGAACGCGCGCAGGTTGCCGTCGGGGCGCGGCTTCTCGGTCTTGTCCGGGGTCTTGTCCGGGGTCGGCGTGACCGGGGTCGGCGTGACCGGCTTGTCGGGCGTCGGGTCCGTGACCGGCTTGTCCGGCGTCGGGTCCGTCACCGGCTGCTCGATGCCGGGCAGGACCTCCGCGTCGGGGGCGGCCGGGGAATCCGCGAAGGCCGCGCCCACCGGGAGGGCCAGCACGGCGACCGCTCCGGCGGTGACGGCGGCGGCGCGGAGGGTGTTGCGGCGGGTGCTTCGGCGGGTGCTGCGCATGGTCTCGGCTCTTCCTCGTGGACTTCGGGGCTGCGACACCACCGAAGCTACGGGGGACATATGTGCGTATTAGGTAGGCAAGGTAACGAGAGACCGCAGAGTGCCCCGCAGCCGTGTAAACCGCCCCTGGGGCGGGCCCCCGAGGGTTCCCCTAGGGGATGTCACAGGTCAGCCGCAAAGGCCCCCGGTTCCGGCCGCCCGCACACCGCCGGTCGCCGGACCGGGTACGTTCGATCACGTGGCAGGATTCAGGATCGGACGCGGCCGGGACAACAACCGTGCTCCGCAACAACCCCCGCAGCAGCAACAGCCGTACGGGCAGCAACAGCAGCCGCCGTACGGCCGGCAGGCCCATCCCCCGGCAGGCCCGCCGCCGCAGCAGCAGTGGCCCCAGCCCTCGCCGGGCGGTCACGGGGAGCCGGAGTACTTCGACCCCCGCACGGGCGCCCCGGGCGCTCCGCCGTACGCGGGCGGCCAGGGATACGACGGCTACGGCGGCCAGGGGAACGACGGCTACGGCGGTCAGGGCGGCGGCCCGGGCGGTGGTTCGTACGCGGACAACCCCGGGTACACCCAGGCCTTCGCCGTCGGCGAGGACCCGTACAACCAGGGCGCGACCTACCACGCGGGCGCGGCCCAGGCCCCGGCCGGTCCCACCGGTCCGCGACTGAAGTGGAAGGACCTGCTCCGGGGCATCGTCATGCAGCCCGGCCCGACCTTCCTCCAGATGCGGGACTACCCCGTCTGGGGTCCGGCGCTGGTCGTGACGTTCCTGTACGGCCTGCTCGCGGTCTTCGGCTTCGACAAGGCCCGCAAGGACGTCATCAACGCGACCCTGGCCAACGCGGTCCCGATCGTCCTGACCTCGGCCGTGGCCTTCGTCATCTGCGGCCTGATCCTGGGCGCGGTCACGCACACCCTGGCCCGCCAGCTGGGCGGCGACGGCGCGTGGCAGCCGACCATCGGCCTGTCGATGCTGGTCATGTCGGTCACGGACGCCCCGCGCCTGCTGTTCGCGCTGTTCCTCGGCGGCGACAACGTCCTCGTCCAGGTGCTGGGCTGGGCCACCTGGGTGGCGGCCGGCGCCCTGTTCACCTCGATGGTCAGCAAGTCGCACGACCTGCCGTGGCCGAAGGCCCTCGGCGCGTCCGCGATCCAGCTGATCGCGCTGCTGTCGATCATCAAGCTGGGCACCATCTAGAGCCCGTTGCCCCATCCACGCGGGAGGGCCCGTACGCGATGCGTACGGGCCCTCCCGCGCGTCCTGCGCGTCCTGGGGGGTCTCAGGCGTCGAGGACCTGGCCCTCACGCTTCACCACGGGCGGTTCGACCGACCAGGGGAAGTTGATCCACTCGTCGGTCTTCTTCCACACGTATTCGCACTTCACCAGGGAGTGCGACTTCTCGTAGATCACGGCCGACCGGACCTCGGCCACGTGGTCGAGGCAGAAGTCGTGGACGAGCTTGAGCGTCTTGCCGGTGTCGGCGACGTCGTCCGTGATCAGCACCTTCTTGGCGGTGAAGTCGATCGCCTCGGGGACGGGGGCCAGCATGACGGGCATTTCGAGCGTCGTGCCCACGCCGGTGTAGAACTCCACATTCACGAGGTGGATGTTCTTGCAGTCCAGCGCGTACGCCAGCCCGCCCGCCACGAAGACGCCGCCGCGCGCGATGCTGAGGATGATGTCGGGCTCGTAACCGTCGTCGGCGATGGTCTGCGCCAGCTCGCGGACGGCGCGCCCGAACCGCTCGTAGTCGAGGTTCTCGCGTACTTCGCTCATGCCTGGTGCCTCACCTGGGTGCGGTGGAAGTTCTGGAAGGACCGCGACGCCGTCGGTCCGCGCTGCCCCTGGTAGCGCGAGCCGTAGCGATCGCTCCCGTACGGGAACTCGGCGGGCGAGCTGAGCCGGAACATGCACAGCTGCCCGATCTTCATGCCCGGCCAGAGCTTGATGGGCAGGGTGGCGACGTTCGACAGCTCCAGCGTGACGTGGCCGGAGAACCCGGGGTCGATGAACCCGGCGGTCGAATGCGTCACCAGCCCCAGGCGGCCCAGGCTGGACTTGCCTTCCAGTCTGGACGCGATGTCATCGGGAAGCGAGACGACCTCGTACGTCGAGGCGAGCACGAACTCACCCGGGTGGAGAATGAACGCCTCATCGCCCTCGGGCTCCACCATCCGGGTCAGGTCCGGCTGCTCGGTGGCGGGGTCGATGTGCGCGTAACGGTGGTTCTCGAACACCCGGAAGAACCGGTCGAGCCGCACGTCGATGCTGGAGGGCTGCACCATCGAATCCTCGAACGGGTCGATGCGAACCCGTCCGCTGTCGATCTCGGCACGGATGTCTTTGTCGGAGAGAAGCACGTCCCGAGGATACGCAGAGCGCGCGGGCCACCCCCAATCGAGTGCGCCCGCGCGCGTCAGCGGCTGCTCCTGTTTCCGCTCCCGCTACCGCTTGGGCGAGCCCACGGGCACCGCGTGCCGAAGCCGCGCGCACCGCGGACACCGGATGAGCCGCCCCGGACCGATCCGACCGGCCCCGAGCTGCTGCATCGGGAACGAAGCGGTGCTGAATACATGCCCTTCGGCACAACGGACGACGGTGTGCTCCATCGAGTCCCTTTCCCCAACGAGCCGTGCTGCGACGAATCGCCACATTAGGGGATGAACAAGACCCACTCCAGTCGCCGCTCCGCACCCCAACGGTACGCCCCAACTCCCGCGCCCACAGCCCCCGGTACCCCGCACGCCCCCCACCCCCACCGGGCCGAATTCACCGACAAGGGATCATGGGGTACAGTGTGCAACGATGCGGCACCAGGTAATTGGCCCGCTGTGCGGATGTAGTTTAATGGTAGAACATGAGCTTCCCAAGCTTATAGCGCGGGTTCGATTCCCGTCATCCGCTCCATGACAAAGCCCCAGGTCAGCGACCTGGGGCTTGTTTGTTGTCCAGGCCTCCAGGGGCTCGTGTGCCAAGGGCGTGCCACAACCGCCCTCGCCGCGCGTCAGGTTGGGCTGAGGGTGGTACGCAGCAGGTCCAGGAAGACGGTGGCTGCGGGGCTGGAGGGGCCGTTCGTCCGCCAGGCCAGAGCTACCCGGGCGCGTAGCCGCGGCTCGGAGATCTCCAGCGTCCGCAGCCCGAAGGCCGACGCCGTGCCGGCGGGGAGGGCGGGGAGCACCGCCACGCCGAGACCGCGGGCGGCGAGCTGGGCGAGGAACAGCGGTGCGGCTGCCTCGAAGGCGACGCGGGGCTGGAACCCGGCCCGCGCACACGCACGGTCGAGGACTCCGCGGATGCCCGTGCCACGCGGCAGGCCGATCAGTGGGCGGTCGCGGAGCTCGGCCAACGGGATGCTCGAACGGTCCGGGTGCGTGAGGGCGGGGTCGTCCGGGGCGACGGCCGCGACCAGGGGTACGTCGACCAGGACCTGGAGGGAGACGCCGGGCGGGGGCTCCTCGTCCGCGAGTCCGATCACGGCGATGTCGAGTTCCCCACGCATCAGTGCGGTGAGCATCCGCTCCGAGGTGTCCTCGGTCAGGGCGATCTCGACCTTGGGGTGGTCCTCGTGGAAACCTGCCAGGACGGCGGCCAGGTCGAACTCATGGGCCGCCGCGGCTGCGCCCGAGACGAGGCCGAGGGTGACCTGGCCGCGCAGCAGCCCGGTGAACTCTTCCGCGGTCTGCCGTACCGCTTCGACGGCGGTGAGCGCGGCCCGTGCGTACGGCAGTACGGCCTCGCCCACCTCCGTCAGGGTCACCGACCGGCCCGAGCGGTCGAGCAGCGGATGCCCGAGTTCCTTTTCGAGCTGACGGACCTGGGCGCTCACACCCGGCTGCGCCAGGTGCAGACGGGCGGCCGCGCGGGTGAAGTTGGCTTCCTCCGCGACGGTGACGAAGTACCGCAGCTGCCGAATGTCCATAACTGATCATTCTAGTTGCGAGACATGCAAACTCTTGGACTTATGGCGGGGCTCCCACGAGCCTTGAGATCATGGGGAACACGACGCAACGGATACCAGCGGCGGAGATCAGAGCATCGATCGCGGCCGAACGCCGGGAACTGGCCGCCGTGCTGGACGGCTTGTCGGCCGAGGAGTGGGACGCGCCCACGCTGTGCGGGGGTTGGCGCGTACGGGAGGTCGCCGCCCACATGACGATGGGGTTCCGGTACTCGCTCCCCACGATGGCGCGGGAACTGATCGGAGCGCGGGGCAACCTCCACCGGATGACCGATCGATGCGCCCGCAAGGACGCGGCCGCCCATTCGACGCGTGAACTCGCCGCCTTCCTCCGCGACAACGCGGACCACCCCTGGAAGCCGCCGGTCGGCGGGATCGAGGCGGCCCTGGCCCACGACGTGATCCACGGCCTGGACATCACGGCCGCACTCGGCCTCGGCCGCCGGGTTCCCGAGGACCGCGTGCGCATCCTCCTGGAGAGCGTCGATGCCAGGACCCTCAGGTTCTTCCGAGCCGACCTCGGCGGCATCGAACTCCGCGCCACCGACCTCGACTGGTCCTTCGGCACCGGAACACCCCTGTCCGGCGCCGCACAGGATCTCCTCCTGCTCGCATACGGACGACGGCTCCCCCCGGGGCACGTCCACGGCGAACCGAGCGACCGCTTCGTCGACGTGCGGGGGTGACACACATGCGCATCCGGCTCCTCCAAGGGCTCGCCCTGCTCGCCACCGGTCTCCTCGCGGGCGCCTTCGGCTACGGCGCGGCCAACCTCGTCCCCGCCTTCAACGCCGTACCGCTCGACATGCGGCTGTCGTTCCACGCCGAGCTGATGAAGATGAACGGCATCACCATGCAGGCGGCCATGGCCGCCTCCACGCTCAGCTCCCTCGCCCTCGCGGCCCTGACGCGCGGCCGCGCCCGGCTGATCGCGGGTACGGCAGGTCTGCTGACCCTCACCTCCTTCCTGATCACCCGGCTCGGCAATGTGCCGATCAACGGCCGGATCAAGAAATGGGCGCTCACCTCGGCCCCGGCCGATCACGCGGAGATCCTGCGGCGCTGGGAACTCTTCAACAACCTGCGCACGCTCACCGCGGTCGCCGCGTTCGCCCTGCTGGTCGTCCTCGCCCTCAGGCAATCGCCGACCGACCGGAAGCTGACGCACACCACCCTGGCATCCGGGCCGGGTCTTCGTGGCGCTTGAGCTGGGCAGGTCGGGGCGTCGCACGCGCCGATTGCCGGTCGCGGTGCCTCGGGGTGGAGGATCGGACCCATGCTGGTCGAGTCCCTGTCCGTCGCCGCGCTGGTCGTGGTGCTGGTCTGCGCCGTCGTACGTCCCTTCCGCTGGCCCGAGGCGGCCTTCGCGGTGCCGGCCGCGGCCGTGGTGGTCGCGACCGGGGCAATCCCGTTCTCGCACGTACGGGAGGAGGCCGAGCGGCTCGGTCCGGTGATCGGTTTCCTCGCCGCCGTTCTCGTCCTGGCCAAGCTCTGCGACGACGAGGGGCTCTTCCACGCCTGCGGCGGCTGGATGGCGCGCTGGGCTGCCGGTCGGCCGAGGCGGCTGCTCGGCGCCGTCTTCGTGCTCGCCTCGCTCGTCACGGCGGCCCTGAGCCTGGACGCCACGGTGGTCCTGATGACCCCGGTGGTCTTCGCGACGGCCGTACGGATGGGGGCGCGGCCCAAGCCGCACGTCTATGCCACCGCCCACCTGTCCAACACGGCGTCGCTGCTGCTGCCCGTCTCGAACCTGACGAACCTGCTGGCCTACACCGCGGCCGGGCTGAGTTTCACCCGCTTCGCCCTGTTGATGACGCTCCCGTGGCTGACCGCGATCGCCGTGGAGTACGGCGTCTTCCGCCGCTTCTTCGCCGCCGACCTGGCCGCGCCGGGCACGGACGGCGATGTCGGAAAGCCGCCCGAGATGCCGCTGTTCGCCCTGCTGACGGTGGCCGCCACGCTCATCGGCTTCGCCGTGACCTCCCTCGTCGGCATCGACCCGGCCTGGGCCGCCGCGGCAGGCGCGGGTGTCATGGCGGTACGCGCCCTCGCCCGCCGGCACACCACCCCGGTAAAGATCCTGCGGTCCGCCGCGCTGCCCTTCCTCGCCTTCGTCCTGGCCCTCGGCATCGTCGTCCGGGCCGTCGTCGACAACGGCCTCGGCCACGCGCTCGACCGGGTCCTGCCGGACGGCACCTCCCTCCCCGCGCTCCTTGGAACCGCCGCGGTGGCCGCCGTCCTCGCGAACCTGATCAACAACCTGCCCGCAGTCCTCGTCCTCGTCCCGCTGGCCGCACCGTCCGGCCCCGGCTCCGTCCTCGCGGTCCTCCTCGGCGTGAACATCGGCCCCAACCTCACCTACGCCGGCTCCCTCGCCACCCTCCTGTGGCGCCGCATCGCCCACCAGCACGACCATGCCATCGGCTTCAAGGAGTTCACCCTCCTCGGCCTGCTCACCACCCCGGCGGCCCTGGCCCTGTCGACCCTCGCCCTGTGGATCTCACTCCGTCTCATCGGCACCTGACACCCCTCGGCCAGGACTGATCAGACCGCTTCGCCGGTTCCGGTGGAGAGGGCCAGGTGGCGCCATTGGCCGAGTTCGCGCCGGACCAGATCCAGCTTCGCCTCGACGCGGTCGATCGCGTCCGCGCCCAGTTGCAGGCGCAGGGGCGGGTCGGGCACCTCGGTGATGTCGACGATGGCTTTCGCCGCCTTCGCCGGATCGCCCGGCTGGCGGCCGTCGTTTCCGGCCAGGGCCTCGCGCACCGGGCCCGCGCCGGCGGCGTAGTCGGCGATGGAGGCCGGTTCGACGCGCACGCTCAGCTTGCTGAGGAAGTCGGTGCGGAAGCCGCCCGGCTCGACGATCGTGACGCGGACGCCGAGCGGGGCCAGCTCGCCGTGCAGTGCCTCGGAGATGCCTTCGAGGGCGAACTTCGACGCGCCGTACAGACCCACCGCCGGGGCGGTGGCGAAGCCGCCCACCGAGCCGATGTTCAGGACGTGCCCGGAGCGCTGGGCGCGCAACGTCGGCAGGGTCGCCCGCAACGTGTTGAGCACGCCGAAGACGTTGACGTCGAACAGTGCCCGGGCGGCTTCGTCGGAGGTCTCCTCGATCGCGCCCACGAGACCGTAACCGGCGTTGTTGGCCACGATGTCGATCCGGCCGAATTTCGCCAGGCCGGCCTCCACCGCGGCCGTCAGCTGCGCCGGTTCGGTCACGTCCGCGTCCACCGCCAGCAGTCCGTCCGGCTGGTGCGGGTACGCCCGGAGCACCGCTGACGCGTCCCTCGCCGTGGCGATCACGCTGTGCCCCCGGTCCAGCGCTTCCCGCGTCATCTCCGCGCCGAGCCCCCGCGATGCCCCGGTGACAAACCAAACGCTCATGTTCTCCCCTGTTCCGATGCGCCGATGCGCCGATGGCCCGATGGGCCGACACCACGACGCTAGAACCTAGAGTCGTGTCTAGATCAACAGCTGTGTGAGGGAGGGGCGTTCATGGACCTGAGCATCGGTGAGGTGGCACGGCGCAGTGGGCTGAGCGTGCACGCGCTGCGGTTCTACGAGCGGGAGGGCCTGTTCGCCAACCCGGTGCGCCGCCTGTCCAACGGCCGCCGGATCTATCACGAAGAGGACCTGGAGTGGCTGGCCATCTGTACGAAGCTGCGCTCCTCCGGCATGCCCCTGGCGATGATCCGGCAGTACGTCGAACTGGCCCAGCAGGGCCCGGGCAACGAACACGAGCGCCTTGAGCTGCTGCGCCGGCACGAGAGCCACGTGGAGACGCAGATCCGCGAACTGCAGGACACCCTGGACGTGATGCGGGACAAGGTGCGGATCTACGAGGACCACATCGCCCGCGGCGAAGCCGACCGGCTCTGGAATCCGTCCCGTCCGGCAGCTGCCCACTGACGGTGATCGCGGGCGGGGCGCCTGTTCACGGCGCGGGGTGTCGCATTGCCCCGGACCGGCGGCGAACGCAAGACTGGGTCGCCGGCGACCTCCGGCATCCGTGCACGGCCATCTCACGAGCAGGGGATGTTGTGACAGGACAGGTCATTCCGCACGAGGTACTGGGCAGCGGTTCCGAACGGGCCCTGCTGCTCCACAACTGGTTCGGCGACCGGTCGAGCTTCGGCCCGATGCGCGAGCACCTGCACGGGGACGCGTTCAGCTACGCCTTCCTCGACTGCCGGGGGTACGGGGAGGCGATCGGCACGGACGGCGCGTTCACCATGGAGGAGGTCGCCGAGGACGCCTTTGCCGTGGCCGACCACCTGGGCTGGGAGTCCTTCTCGGTCATCGGCCATTCCATGGGCGGCAAGGCTGCCCAGCTGATGCTGCTGGACGCACCGTCGCGCATCCGCTCGGTCATCGGCATCTCACCGGTTCCCGCCTCCGGCTTCCCCCTCGAAGGGGAGATGTGGGAGCTGTTCGCCGGCGCCGCGCAGAATCCGGGCAACCGCAGGGCGATCATCGACCACACCACCGGCGGGCGGCGCGACGACACCTGGCTCGACGCCATGGTCAGCCGCTCGGTGGAGCGTTCCTCGGCACCGGCCTTCCGCGCCTACCTGGACTCATGGGCGCGGGTCGACTTCCACGAGCGGGTGAAGGACAACCCGGCCCCGGTACTCCTCCTCGCCGGTGCGGACGACCCGGCCCTGGGAGCCGAGGCCATGCGCAGCACCTGGATGCAGTGGTATCCGAACGCCCAGCTGGAGGTGCTCCCGGACACGGGGCACTACGCACCGGAGGAGTCCCCGGAGGCCGTCGCCGTGGCCGTCGAGCGGTACCTCGGGCGCTGAGGCTTCAGGACCGGGCTGCCGGGGCGGCGCCGACCGTACTCCGTCGCCCCGGCAGTGAGGCACTCTCCAGCCAAACCGTCGCTGCCGGAAGATCCCTGGTCAGAACCTGCTCGCGGGCGCTCGAACCGGAGTACGGTGGAGCAACCGGGAGTATTTCGCACACCCGCTCCGCTGCGGACGTCGTTTCCGGCGATCACTGCACCGGGCCGTTCGCGAACGGCCCGGGGACGGGTCCGTGACATGACTACGACCCTTGGCCGCGCCGAGTCCCCCGTGCACGCTCCCGTCGTTCCGGCACGCCTGTCCCTCACGCCGAAGACCGCTCTCGCGGGCCAGCTGGACGGTGCCTGGTGGCCCCGTTCGCGTGACCTCGAAACCGAGCTCCCCGCGCTGGCCGCCGCCCTCGAAGCGCCCTGGGGGCGCATCACCCGCGTCACCGTGAACCCCACCCGCTGGCCCGTCGTCCCGCACGCGGTTCCCGTGAGCGGGCAGGTGCTGCACGTGGGCTGGTTCACCGAACAGGACCCCCACAAGCTGATCCTGCTCTCCTACTCCGTCGGCCGCTGGGACCTCCTCGTCGTCCCTCCCGAGACCGGTCCCGCCGCAGCGGCCCGGCTGATGGCCGCCGCCGCGATCCCCGGCAGCGTTCTCACCGCGAGCGTCCTGATGGCCAACGAAGCCGCCATCGGGCGCGGCATCCGCGACGCCCAGCGCCAGGAATCCGGCTGGGAGAGCGAAGGCGGGGCCTGCATGTCCCCCTTCGGGAATCCGATCGACCGGGGCACCCTCCCGCTGCCCGGGAACGGCTGGAGGTGAGTTCCGTGGAGACCATCGTCCTCATCGCGGTGATGATCCTCGTGACCGTCATCGGAATGCGCCTGATCCACCGGCTCAACGCGCAGCACGACGCGCGGATCGCGGCCCACCACTTCAGCGAGCCCCTGCCGAGACCTCCCGGTCTGTCGGCCGGCACCAGTCGTCGAGCCCACCGCACGGATGCCGACCGGTGAGGAACGTGCGTTCCTCCTGACCGGGGCCGTCGGGCGGGCGCCCCGCGCCCACCCGCCGAATCCTCCGCCCACTACGAAGGGAACCCGCCCACGTGAAGTACATCGAGACCCAGACACTGCCGTCGCTCGGAACCGCCGAGGTCCGCATCATCGCGCACACGCCCGAGGCCGCCCGAGCAGTCGCGGAAGCCCTCCGTGACTGCTTCGCCGGCGCCGAGCAGCGCAGCTACCCCGGTCTCGACGGCGACACCCGCCTCCACCTCACCGTGGACACCGCGACACCCGGCGCCCCCGCCCGCACCTGGCTGGCCACCAGCAGAACCCCCGTCGGTACCGGAGCCCACTCCGACGAGACCTGAGAACCCCGGCCCAGGCCCCGGCCCCGAAGCCCACCCCGCACACGAGATACGAGACGGTCAGGGCTCTCGGGGGCTGCTCAGCAGGGCTTCGAAGCCCGCCGTCAGGTCCTTCTTCAGGTCGTCCAGGCTCTCGAAGCCGACGTGGACCCGGACCAGGGGCCCGCGTCCCGCCCACGTGCCCGGCAGGCGGTGGGAGACCGGGTCGGCCGGCACGATCAGGCTCTCGTAGCCGCCGTAGCTGTGGCCGAGGCCGAAGACCCGCAGTCGGCCGAGCATCGCGTCGACGGCCGGTTTGCCGAAGCCCGGCTCCAGTTCCACCCCGAAGAGCCCCGCCGCGCCGGTGAAGTCGCGGCGCCACAGGTCGTGGCCGGGATCCCCGGGCAGCCCCGGGTTCAGGACGGCCACCACGCCCTCCTGGCCCGCGGTCCAGCGGGCCAGCTCCAGCCCCTGCTCCTGGTGCCGGCCCAGCCGTACACCCAGGGTGCGCAGCCCGCGCAGGCCCAGGTAGACGTCGTCGGCGCCCGCGCACTGGCCGAGCCGGATGGCCGCGCCCCGGATGACCGGGTAGCTCTCCTCGGTGCAGACGATCGCGCCGAGGAGGCTGTCCGCGTGCCCCGTCAGGTACTTGGTCGCGGAGTGCACCACCGCGTCCACACCCGCACCCAGCGCCAGCGGTCGGCAGAAGGCGGGCGTGGCCCAGGTGTTGTCCGCGATGGTGACCACCCCGCGGGCCCGGCAGACGGCGGTGACCGCCGGGATGTCCTGCACCTCGAAGGTGGTGGAGCCCGGGGACTCCAGGTAGAGCAGCCGGGTCCGCGGGCGGATCAGCGCCTCGATCGCGGCGCCGCCCGCGTCCGGAGGGTAGTACTCGGTCTCCACGCCCAGCGCGGCGAGCGAGTCGCAGAACTTCCGGGTCGGCAGGTAGACCGAGTCGCTGACGAGGATGTGGTCTCCGGCCCGGACGTACGCGAGGATCGCCGTGGTGATCGCCGAGAGTCCGGAGCAGGTCGCCACCGCCGCGTGGCCGCCCTCCAGTTCGGTCAGCGCCTCCTCGAAGGCGCGGCCGGTGGGGGTGCCGAAGCGCCCGTAGACCGGGGTGCCGCGCTTGAGCGGGTCCGCCTGGGAGGCGTCCATCTCGGCGACGTCCTGGTAGAGGGCGGTGGAGGCGCGGTACACGGGCGGGTTGACGTAGCCGCTCTGCCGGCGCGGATCGGACCCGGCGTGCACGAGCCGGGTCTCCCGCGAGGAAGAGGTGGAGGTGGAGGTGGAGGGATCGTTCACCGGGTCACCGCCGCTTCGGCCAGGGGCGGTTCGGGGACGGCGGGCCGTCGGCGGCCGCCCAGCAGCAGGGCGAGCAGCGCCGCGCCCGCACACTGCGCCGCCACCACCAGCCAGAACGTGCCCAGGTCGCCCGCAGCCTCGTAGTGGGCGAAGACGAACCCTCCGACGACGCCGGCGAGGAGTCCGCCGATGCCGGCGGTCAGCCGCTGGACGCCGAAGGCGAAGGCGGGGTTTCCCGGCACGCGGTCGACGAGTTCCAGGTCGCAGCGCAGGAAGAGGAAGATCTCGCCGAGGGTGAAGAGGGCGGTGCCGGCCAGCAGGGCCGGGGTGCTGCCGAGGGACATGGCTCCCATGCCCAGCGCCATCAGGGTGAACGAGCCGACCACCAGCAGGCGGTAGTCGGCGCGCGCGATGCGGTCGGCGAGGGCCGGCTGGAGCAGCACCACCATGGCGCAGTTGAGCAGCATGACCCAGCCCAGGACCTGGATGTGGGACACCCCGGCCGCGTACAGGCCCATGAAACTCTGGAAGAAGAAGTAGAGGTAGAAGGCGAGGGCGGTGAAGAGGACCGGGCGCAGCGCACCGCGCAGCGCCGCCCAGTTCCCGCTGACCGGTGCGGCCCCGGCCACCGCCACCGCCGGAGCCGGGTCCGGGGCCGCGATCGGCCGGGGCGCGACCGGCTTGAGGGCGGCCTGGTGGGCCGCGGTGATCAGGGCGAAGAGCCCGGCGAGGCCGATGAGCAGCAGCACGGGGTCGGCGTCGATCAGCAGTGCGGCGAGCAACGGCCCCAGCCCCATGCCCGCGTTGAGGGCGGCGCTGCTCACCCCGAGGAAGAGCGGGCGCAGTTCGTCGGAGACGCTGGTGACGATGTACGCCTTGTTCGCCGGGAGGTACAGCGCCGGACCGCCCGCGACGAGGACGACGGCCGGGTACGCGACCCAGGGCGCCTTGACCGCCAGCCCGAGCAGGACCAGGCCGGCCGTGCGCAGGGTGAGCGCGAGCACCATGGTCCGCTTGAGCCCGAGCCGGTCCACGACCGCGCCGCCCAGGATGCTCCCGCCGAACTGGATGAAGGTGGCCACGGCCACCAGCACCCCGGCCACCCGGACGTCGAGGCCGACGGCCTCGACCATGAGCACGCCGATGAACGGGGTGACCATGTAGCTGCCGAAGGCGACGACGAAGGACAGGCCGATCAGGGCCTTGAGGCCGGCGGGCAGGCCGGTGAAGGTCCGCCACTTCGCGGTGAGCCCGCCGCCGCGGCGCCCCCCGGTCACGGTGAGCCGCTCTCGCCGGTGGCCTCGCCGAGAGCCTCGCCGCCCGTGGCCACCGGGCGGTCGGAAGGCAGGCCCCACTCGCTCCACGAGCCGTCGTACACGGCGAGGTCGCGGTAGCCGGCCAGGGTGGCCCCGAGCGCGAGGACGCAGGCGGTGACCCCGGAACCGCAGGAGAAGTACAGCCGCTCACGGCCCCCGGCCGCCGCCTCGAACTCCCGTCGCAGCTCGTCCGCGGGCCGCATCGCGCCGCCGTCCCGCTGGAGCTCCCCGAAGGGCAGGCTGGCGGAACCCGGCATGTGGCCGCCGCGCAGCCCCGGGCGCGGTTCGGGCGCGGTACCGGCGTACCGCTCGCGGGTGCGTGCGTCGAGGACGGCGGCGGCCGGGTCGGCGAGGGCCGCGGTGACGGCGTCGGCGTCCACGATCAGGCCGGGCCGGGGCCGGGCGGTGAAGGTGCCGCGCGGGCCGTCGTACCGGGCGGGCTCCCGCTCGACCGGGCGGCCGGCCGCGGTCCAGGCGGGCAGGCCGCCGTCGAGGACGGCGACCCGGTCGAAGCCCATGGCGCGCAGCATCCACCAGGCGCGGGCGCTGGAGTAGATGCCCTGTGCGTCGTAGACCACGACCGTGTCGGTGTCGTTCACGCCGAGCGCGCGCAGGGCCTCCTCGAGCTGCGGGACCCCGGGCATGGTGTGCGGGGCGGCGGCGGTGTGGTCGGACAGCGCCCCGTCGAGGTCGAAGGGCCGGGCCCCGGGGATGCGCGCGGCCGCGCCCCGGTGGGCGCCGACGGAGGCGTCGAAGAGGACCACGCCCTCCCCGCGCCGTGCGGCCAGCCAGTCGGCCCCGACGAGCGGGCCGGTGAGCCCGTCGGAAGCGGGGCCGGGGCGTGCCGTCGCGCTCATGCGGTGCCTCCGGAAACGATTCCGCCCGAGCCGGCGGCGGGCCGCCACACGGTGTTGTCGGCGAACCAGCCCGCCACGTGTTCGAGATTCGCGGCCACGTCCTCCTCCGTGTCCCCGTCGACCACGTAGCCGGCCAGGAACAGTCCGGACTTGACCCCGCCGTGGAACTCCTGGCCGACCGCCCCGGTCAGCATCACCTCGCGCACGCAGCCGGGTTGCCCGGCCTCGGTCCCGGCCTCCGGCAGCTTCTCCAGTACCCCGTTCTGCGGCGGGATGTTCAGGGCCCCGGCGGGCCGGTAGATGGGCGCGCCGAGGGTCGAGGGCAGGCCGCACTCCGCGTACAGCCACTCCTTGTCCAGGTCGATCCCGAACGCGTGCCGGACCATCGCGCTGATCATGCCGCCGCCGGTGCGGCTGGCGATCTCGCAGAAGACCAGCCGGTCGTCGGGCGTGATCCAGAACTCGGCGTGGAAAGCGGTCTGCGCAGGGGTCGGCAGCTCGGCCAGGACCGCCCGCACCGCCTTGACCAGCCGGTCGTACGCCGGGTCCTGCGGGGTGAGCGGGAGGTTGGCCACCCAGTCGTTGTCCCGGAAGGACAGGCAGTCGTTGACGTAGCGGAAGGGGTGGACGAAGACCACCTCGCCGCCCGCCACCAGCCCGTCCACGTGGTACATCTGGCCGGGCACGAAGGCCTCGATCTCGCTGATCCCCCGCCACGGGCTGGCCAGGTACGCGTCCAGCTCCGCCTCGTCGCGGATGATCGCCGCGCCCAGCGAACCCGACTCGGACACCGGTTTGATCACGACCGGGTAGCCGTGCTCGGTGACGAAGCCGAGGGCCGTGTAGGCCGAGTCGATGCGCCGGTAGGCGGGCACGTCGACGGGTCCGCCCGCGAGGTGGTCCTTCATGACCACCTTGTCGCGGAAGGCGAGCGCGCTCGCGGTGTGCTGGCCCGGCAGGCCGAGCAGCTCCCGCAGTTGGGCGGCCCGTACGACGTCGGCCTCGGCTCGGGCGAAGACCGCCTCGACCGCGAACTCGCGGGCCAGGCGCAGGGCCGTCTTCTCGACCAGCTGGTTGGTGTCGTAGGCGTCGAAGGCGTGTACGTGCGGGAGATGGGAATAGCCCGCCGCGTACTCGGTCGCGGTCACGATGACCGGGACGATCCCCGAGCCGGCCAGCCACTGGTCGTACGGGGTCTTGGCATGGGGCGTCTTGGCGAAGACGAGGATGTGGCGCATCGCGGCGGTCTTCCTCTCTCGGGTCTCTCTCGGGTCTCTCTCGGGTCAGTTCTGCGAGTCGACGAGGAGCGGCAGCCGGCGCCGCTCGGGGACCCGGGAGATCAGGCCGAGTTCCTCGGACAGCTCGGTGGCGAAGCAGCCGTCCTTGTACGTGCCGGAGAGCCGCTTGGCGGTGAACGCCTCGATCTCGTCGTGGTCGAACTCCACGTCGTACGTGGTGGCGTCGCCCGCCTCGCCGGTGGTGACCGTGCGGACCAGGATCCCCAGGTGCGGCTCGAAGGTGTTGACGCAGCCGACGACGTCGCCGATCTTCTCGCGGCGGCCTTCGGGGCCGTCGGAGAGGACCTCCTCCTGCGCGGGGATGGCGGCGAACAGCTGACGGCCGGCCCGGCACCAGCCGACGTGGCTCGGGAAGCCCATGGCCTTGATGCCGAAGGTGCCGAAGTCCTCGCTGACGCCGAGCTGGAAGCCGAGCGGGACCGTCTCGTGGACCCACTTGAAGTCGCGGTAGGCCTGCTCGATCTCCTCGCGGGAGAGGCGCAGTTCGGGGTGGCGGCCGCCGTGGTCGGTGAAGTTGTTGAACCGTACGGTGGCCACGCCCAGGTTGTTGAAGTAGTGGGCGTAGCGCTCCAGGGAGGTGCGGCCGTGGTTGTGGCTGCCGATGGTGACGCCGATGTTGACCCGGAGGGCGTCCTCGGGGGCGATGCCCTTGTTGTACTCGGCGATGCGGCGCAGCACCTCCTCGGTCTCCGCGCCGGAGAAGACGCCCTTGATGGGGTACGTCTTGTGGTCGGTGACCTTGAGGTCCTCGTCGATCACGCCGTGGTAGGTGATGGAGATGGTGCCGTAGCCGTTCTTGACGGCCAGGTCGAGGAGCTCGGTCCAGTTGTCGGCGAGCAGCGGGCGGCCGCTGGTCCAGGCGTCGCCCTTCTCCATCGTCTCGGTGGGCTTGTGGTCGGACTCCTGCCGGAACTCACGGTTGTTGGCCGGTCCGTAGATCCTCATGAACTCGCCGTCGTAGGCGAAGCTGTCCACGTAGCGCGGGTAGACGTGGTAGCCGTGCGACTGGAGGCCCTCCAGGATGCGGGGGCCCTCCTCCATGGCGAAGGACTTGTCGTAGACCTTCTCGTAGTTGACGAACCAACAGTGCGTGCACTTCTGCCCGCAGGTGTTCTTGCCGACCTTGGTGTCGAGGTCGAGGTAGATGTGGATGTCCTCGCGCTTGATGTCCTTGAAGGGCATCGAGAACGGGGCATCGCCGTGGAAATCGTAGGAAATAGGATCGTTCTGGACAGACATGTATCCCCCGAGTGGTGGTGTCGTGGTGCGGCGGTGTGGTGGTGCGGTCAAGGAAAGATGAGGGGCGCCGGCCGGCTGGGGTCCGGCGCGTGGATCGAAACGGTCAGGGCGCGGTCAGGGCGCGGTGGTGACCGCTGGTACGGCGATCAGCTCCGCGACGGCGGCCGCGCAGGCCTCGGTGTCGGCGGCGGTCAGGACGGCCATGCCGAGCCGGTCCGTGGAGGACCGCAGCGGGCGGACCTCGTGCCCGGGGAGAACCGGGAGGTCCCAGGCATGGATGTGGCCGTGGGCGAGGGCGGGCGGCGGCGCGACGGCCGTCACGCGCCCCGGCTTCGCGGTGAGGAAGACGGT
Source organism: Streptomyces sp. NBC_00536 (assembly GCF_036346295.1). Lineage (NCBI taxonomy): Bacteria > Bacillati > Actinomycetota > Actinomycetes > Kitasatosporales > Streptomycetaceae > Streptomyces > Streptomyces sp. NBC_00536. Next base: position 3,988,484 of record NZ_CP107819.1, read on the forward strand.
GGCGGCAGCGGCCGCCGTGGCGGGGTCGCGCCGGACCCCGGCTCCCACGGCCCAGCCGAGGGCGGCACGCCGCCATTCGACTCCCGTGGTGAGGCGGACCAGGTCGGCGATGCCGTCGCCGCCGAGCCGGGTGTGGGTCTCGATGACGACGACCTTGTCGCCGTCCACCATGACCTCGGTGTGGCTGGGTCCGTCGGTCAGACCGATGGCGTCGAGCAGCTCGCCGACCGCGTGGGCGACCAGCCGCTGCCGGCGCGCGTCCAGGGACGGCGGCGGCATCATGTGGCTGACCTCGATGAAGCCGTCCGTCGTGCCCTTCTCGGCGATACCCATGACGGTGTGCCGGCCGCCCGCCGAGAGCGCCTCGACGCTGAACTCGCGGCCTTCGGCGAACTGTTCGAGGAGGGTCGCGGCCGTGCGGCGGTCCGCGGGGAGGTCGTCGATGTCCTCGACCAGGGCGATGGAGGTGCTTCCGAACCCGTCGACCGGCTTGGCCACCGCCCGCCCGTGGGCGCCGAACAGGCGTGCCACGGCCTCCGGGTCATCGCCCGCCGCGAACGCCGGGTTCAGGTGCGGGGCCTCGCGCTCCAGGATCCGCCGCATCGCCAGCTTGTCGCGGGTGGCCCGTACGACGGCCGGGTCGACGCCGGCGACGCCGAGCCGGCGGGCTGCCAGTGCCGCCGGCTCCAGGCCGAATTCGGTGAGGGAGACGACGGCGGCGGGTGCCAGCGGCCGCAGGACCGCATCGGTGAAGGCCAGGAAGGCGGGCAGGTCGAGGAAGTCGGCGGTCAGGACCCGGGCGTCGGGGTCGAGGGCGGGCGCACCGGGCAACTGCACGTGAACCAGCTCACCGGGCAGCGACGCCGCCTCCCGGGCCACGGTCGGATTGGCACCGACGATCACAAGAACGGTCACATCGCGCACCCCCGCCGAGCGGACCTCACGCGATCCGTCCACAGCCCCCACTGCGTCCAATTTCTCTCCCCGCCCCCCTCGCCGACCGGTCGTTCGACCGGCGCGGTGTGCACAAGATCGCAAGGGTGACCGGCACTGTCAACAGTTTTGGGAACGGCCGGAATCCAGCCCCCTGACCCGCCCTGACCTGCATCCGGCCCACGATCCCGGGCCCGGCCAAGGAGCCGCACGGCCGAAAGCCCACCCCGCCCGGCGGCTCCCTGAAACGCCGGACCGAACAGTTCCAGCCAACTTTTTCGGCCGCCAGGACACACTCCGTTCACAAAACCACAGCAAAACCTACCGACGAGTATCCGGTTCCGGCCAATGTGACGGCCCGAGCGGCCGCACGGCGAAATTCAAAAGGGGGAGTGGTCCGGTCAGTAGTACTGGCACAGGCAGAACTCGTGCTCTTCCGGGTCCTCCATCACCACCACCACGCCCTCGGCGTACTCGTGCCGTTCGCCGGTGAACCGGCCGCCGAGATCCATGACCTGGGCCATGCCCTGGGCGATGTCGTCGACCACGACATCCAGGTGCACGCGCGCCTTGCCGTGCTTCGGCTCGGCAACGGGCTGGAAGACGAGCCGGGGTTGTGCGTCGTCCGGGTGGCCCAGATAGACCCAGCCGGGTTGGGACGGCCCCTTCGGGCGGTCGAGGAGGGCGCTCCAGAAGGCCGCCACCCGTTCCACGTCGATGCAGTCGATGGTCACTCCGGACCAGCGGTTCGCCATGCTGTCAGCACTCCTCACGTTGTCGGACGGAATGTCCGGCTCTCGCGGATCCGTTGACCAGCGAGCTGCCAGGTGCTCACACCCCTCATGCCCTGACCTGCCGTTCTCCCGTTCAGCGTTTGTCTACCGGCTCGCGTCAAGGTGACCATGCAGGGCGCCCGCGTAGGTGTGCGGGTGCCGGATCAGGCGCGAGAAAGGTGCACGGGGATGGCAGCAGCGGTGTCGAAGGCGAAGATCAAGGTGGCTCGGCGGGTGGCCGGGGTACTGGCGGCGGGGGTGGTGGCGTTCACCGGGACGCTGGTGGGCGCGGGCAGCGCGCAGGCCGCGTACGACTCGGGGACCCGCACGATGTGGAACGACGAGCCGCTGTACAAGGGCTGGCACGTCGACAACATCGACACGCGGCTGATCATGCAGGACGACGGCAACCTGGTCCTCTACCGCGGGTTCAGCAATCCCGCGACGCAGAAAGCGACGTGGGCGTCCAACACCGCCGGCTGCGGCGAGAAGGCGGTCATGCAGACCGACGGGAACCTGGTCGTCTACGGCCAGGGCGGACGGGTCTGCTATGCCCTCAACGAGTTCAAGGGCTCGTACGCGAACGCCTGCCTCACGGTGTTTTCGAACGGATTCAGCGTCTACTACACCAACCTGTCGTGCCCGGAGGCCGCCCCCACCGCCACCGCCGACCACGGCGTGATCATCAAGATAACCCGCAGGTCGGACGCCTACTGATCGCGTCCCGTTCGCGCCACCAGTCCCGCCACCGACCAGTGCGGGCGCGCCGCGAGGCGGGTCGCCGCCGCGCGCAGGTGCAGGGGCAGGTGGCCGCAGAGCGCGGCCAGTTCGGCCACCGGGCCGGGTTCCTCGCGGACCCGGTCCGCGCCCGCGACCCGGGCGAGCAGCTCGTGCGCGTCGTCCGGCTCCAAGGGGCCGATACGGATGTGCGCGGCGCCCGTCGGCAGGGCGTCCGGGGCCGCCCCGGTCAGTACCGCCGCGCAGCCGGGGGTGGCCGGCAGCAGCGGCTCCGGGCGGGCCACCCCGTCCAGCAGGACCAGCACGCGCCGCCCCGCGAGGGCGGCGCGGTAACGCCGGGACAGTTCGCCCGTGTCCGCGGTGTCGGGCGGGCGTTCGCCCAGGGCCCGCAGGAAGGCGGCGAGTACGGCGCGCGGCTCGGCCGCCGCGCCGTCCCGCGGGCCGCGCGCGCTCACGTACGGGCTCACGTACAGCTGGCCGTCCGGGTAGGCGTCCTGGACCGCGTGGGCCAGGTGCACGGCGAACGCCGAGGTGCCGCTGCCGCGGGGGCCCGACAGGGCCAGGACCGGGGAGGTGTCCGGCTGCCGGAGCAGCCCTTCGGCCTCCCGCAGCTCGGCCCCCCGGCCCACCCAGTCCGGAATGTCCGGTGGCAGCTGGCCGGGGCGGGCCGGGCGGCGGGGCGGCGCCGGGGCCGGGGCGGCCGTCAGCGCGGGATCGCCGTCCCGGATGCGGGTGTGCAGCTCGATCATCGCGGGGGACGGTTCCAGCCCCAGTTCGCGGTCGAGCCGTTCCCTCAGCGCGTCGAAGGCCGCGAGCGCCTCGTCCGTCCGCCCGCCGCGGTGCAGGGCCAGCACGTACAGCCGCTGCACCTCCTCGTCGTGCGGGTTCTCCGCTGCCAGGGCCCCGAGTTCGGGCAGCAGTTCCGCGTGCCGCCCCAGGGTGAGTTCGATGTCGAGCAGCGTCTTCGTGACCGCGTGCCGTCCCGCCGCGAGCCGGTGGCGGGTGCGCTCGGCGAGTACGCCCGGCACCCCGTCCAGCGCCGGTCCGCGCCACCGCCCGAGGGCTTCGCGGAGCAGGGCGCGGGCCCGTACCGGATCGTCGTGGCGCAGCGCGGCCGACTCCAGCACCGCGGCGTCGTAGTGGAAGAGGTCGACGGCGCGGCGGTCCACGTTCAGCCGGTAGCCGCCCGATTCGGCGACCAGCACCTCACCGCCCGGGTCCCCGGGCGCGGCCATGGCCCGGCGCAGCCGGTGGGTGTGGGTGCTCAGCTGGCCCACGGGGTTCTTCGGCCACTGGGCGTCGTCCTCGCCCCAGAGGCCGTCGATCAGCTGCCCGAGCGGGACGAGCTGCCCGGGGGCGAGCAGGAGCGCGGCGAGCACGGCGCGCTGCTGCGGCCGTCCGAGATCGGTCTCGTGGCCGTCCCGCCAGGCGCGCAGTGGACCGAGCACGCAGAATTCGAGCCCCATACCCATGCCGCCCCCGCATCCATGAGCCCCGTGCGCCATCGGCGCGCCGACGGTCCGCGACCCCTGCGCCATCCGTGCGCCATCCGTGCACAATTCGCGACAGATAATACGGGGACGGGGAGGGAGCGCCGCCTTCGCCGCGCAGTGCCGCAGCGCCGTCCATGGACGGCAGGGCCCACGGGATGGGGATCCAGGGGCCTACGGGAGTGCGTGGCGGACGGGGCGCGGAGCACGAGGACTGGGGGAAGGACCATGGGGGATTTCGCACTGCGATTCAGCCTGCTCGGGCCGTTGCGGGCCTGGTACGGGGACGACGAGGTCGAGCTGGGGCGGCCCCAGCAGCGGGCCGTGCTGGCCGCGCTGCTGACGGCCGGGGGGCGTACGGTCGCCACCCCGGTCCTCGCGGACGCGGTGTGGGGCGGCGCTCCGCCCTCCGAGCCGCGCAAGGCCGTACAGCTGCACGTGTCCCGGCTGCGGGCCGCCTTCAAGGCGTGTGCCGGGGCGGAGCGTGCGGGCGAGCTGCTGGTCCGCGTGGGCGACGGATACGCGCTCGCGGCGCCGGACGCCGAAGTGGACGTGGTGGTCTGGGACCGGCTGCTCGCCGAGGCCGGGCGGCTGCGCGACCAGGGCGCACCGGCCGACGCGGTACGGGAGGTGGTGCTGCGGGCGCACCGGCTGTGGGACGGGGAGCCGCTGGCCGGCCTCGCCGGGCCGCACGCGGAATCGCTGCGGTCCCGGGTGCGGGAGCAGTGGCTCGGCGCGAAGGAGCTCCAGCTGGAGATGGACGTGGAGCTGGGCGACCGTACGGACCTGACGGCGGAGGCCGCCTCGCTCGTACTGGAGCACCCGGGACGGCCCCGGCTCACCGCCGTCCTCATGCGGGCCCTGTACCAGGCGGGGCGCAAGGCCGAAGCCCTCGCGGTGTACGAGGAGGCCCGCCGGACTCTCCCGCCGGACGCTCGGGAGGACGATGCCCCGGCAGTGGGCGCGCGGCGCGCTGACGGGCCCGCCGCGCTGCACCTGCGGATCCTGCGCGAGGACCCCGCCCTGCTGCCCGTCTCCGCCGCCCGCGCCCAGGCCCCCGCCTGGCAGCCACCGCACCAGCTCCCCGCGGGTCTCGCCGACTTCACCGGCCGGGAGTCCGCCGTCGAGACGCTGGTGGACCGTCTCGTGGGCGGCGTCGGACGCGCGGTGGTCGTCTCCGCGCTGGACGGCATGGGCGGCGTCGGCAAGACGACGCTGGCGGTGCACGTGGCCCGCCGGGTCCACGAGCGGTTCCCGGACGGCCAGCTCTTCGCGGACCTGCGCGGCGCCGACCGGACGCCCCTGGACCCCGGCCCGGCGCTCGCCGGGTTCCTGGGCGCGCTGGGGGTCGCCCCGGCCGAGATCCCGCTGGACCTGGGGGAACGTACCGCCCTGTACCGCTCCGCGCTCGCGGGCCGCAAAGTGCTCGTCGTCCTCGACAACGCTGTCGGCCCGGAGCAGGTGAAACCCCTGCTGCCGGGCTCCCCCGGGTGCGCCGTCCTCATCACCAGCCGCACCCGCCTCACCGGTCTCTCCGGGGCCCACCAGATGCGCCTGGAGACCCTCCCCCCCGACGAGGCGCTGGAGCTGTTCACCCGGATCACCGGAGCCTCGCGGGTGGCCGCCGAACCCGGCCTCGCCGAGGAGATCGTGGTGGCCTGCGGGCTGCTGCCGCTCGCCGTCAGGATCGTCGCCTCCCGGCTCGCCGCGGACCCCGCGCTCACCCTGGCGGCGCTCGCCGGGGAGCTGCGCGACCAGCGGCGGCTGACCGCCCTGGACGACGGCAAGCGCACGGTGGAGGCGACCTTCGCCCTCTCCTACCACCGGCTCGGCCCCGAACTCGCCCGCGCCTTCCGGCTGATGGCCCTGCCGGACGCCCCGGACATCTCGCTGCCCTGCGCCGCCGCGCTGCTCGGCCGGTCCGAGGCCGAGGCCGACGAGCTGCTCGAAGCCCTCGTCGACCTGAACCTGCTGCACTCCCCGCAGTTCGAGCGCTACGGATTCCACGACCTGGTCCGCGACTACGCCCGCGACCGGCTGGCCGACGAGGAACCCGCCGCGCGGCGCACGGCGGCCGCCGACCGGCTGGTCGACTTCTGTCTGGCCACGGCGCGCAACGCCGACCTCGCCGCCCGCTCCGTCGACCCGGTCGAGCAGAGCCTCCTCGACGCACGGGTCACCTCCGCGGGCCGCCCCGTGGCCGATTCGGCCCAGGCGGTGGGCTGGATGCGCGAGCAGGCCGGTGTGCACGCCGCGGCCATCCACCTGAGCTGCGCCGATCCGGCGCTGCCGCTGGACCGCGCGGCCGAACTCGCCGACAAGATGGGCTCGGTGCTCTTCGAGCGGGCACAGACGGCGATCATCGCCGACCTGGCCGAACTCATCGCCGACGAGGCGGCGGCCCGGGGTGACGACGGCCCCGAGGCCCTCGCCCGGCACGTGCGGGGCATCATGCTCTGGCACGTCAACCGGTACGAGGAGTCCGAGCGGGAGATCGGCCGGGCGGTCGCCCTGTGCGAGGGCGTCCACGACGGTCCGGTCGTCCGCGTACGGGCCAAGGCCCTCCTCGCCCTGGGCAGCAACCTCCGGGTCCGCGGCCGGTACGCCGAGGCCGCCTCGTACGCGGGCAGCGCGGCCGCGCTCTTCCGCCGGGTGGGAGCCGAGCGCGCGGAGGGCAGCGCGCTGGGGGAGTTCGCGTTCTGCTGCGCCCAGACGGGGCGCGTGGAGGAGGGCCGGGCCGCGGCCGAGCGCGCCGCCCTCCTGATGGACGGGTCGGGCCCGGTGTCGGCCGCGACCGGCCGCTACTACCTGGCCCGGGTGCTGCGGCTGTGCGGCGATCCGGAGGCGGCCCTGGTCCACGCGGTGCGCGCCCGGGAGGAGTTCGCGGACCTCCAGGTGACGGTGTTCGAGGCGGCGGCGGGCGACCTCGTGGCCCGTATCCACACCGAGGCGGGCCGCTGGCTGCTCGCCACCGAGGCCGCCGAGGCGGTGCTGCCGCTCGCCCGGCGCACCAGCAGGGCGCTGGAGGCCGCGCTCCTGCGCACGCTCGGGACCGTGCACACCGGTCTCGGCAGGCCGCGGCAGGCGCGCGCCTGCCTGGAGGACGCGCTGGCCCTCTACGAGCGGCTGGGTCTCGGCGACGACGCCGGGGAGACGCGGGCCCTGCTGGACGCGCTTCCCCGGCCGTAGCGCGTGGGCGGAAAGGGGCTCCGCTACGCGCGTTGACCACCTGTCTACCGCGGTCCGTGAGCGTTCCTCTCGTCAGTCGGCCGGTCGATCGGACCGGCAGCCAGTCAGACGAGAGGAACGATCCACATGCCCACGCTTCCCCAGAACGGCCAGGCATTCACGCTGCAGACCCCGCTCGACGGGCCGGGAGGAAAGATCGTCGCTGACCTCCAGGGCAGCAACAGCGGCCGCGGGACCCGCATCCAGTCGTACCACGACAACGGCACCAAGGCGCAGGGCTGGGTCTTCTGGGCCAAGGAGAACGGCACCTGGCTGCTGGAGAGCCAGGTCACGCAGGGCACGCACGCTCCCGGCCAGGGGATGGCCATGGACTACAACTACTCCACCGGCCAGGCCTGGCTGTTCAACGAGCACGGCCAGCCCAACCAGCGCTGGTGCCTGGAGGCCGTGGACAACGACTGGCTGCGGATCAAGAGCGCCCGCGGCGACGAGGGCGACGTCTTCCTGACGGCTTCCCCGCAGGAAGCCAGTGCGCTCACGCTCTCCCAGCGCGACGACAACAACCAGGGCCAGCTGTGGCGCCTGACGCCGGCCCGCGGGCTGGGCGGCGGCGCCACGGGCGGCGGCCAACAGCAGCCCCAGCCGCAGCAGCCCCAGCAGCCGCAGCAGGGCGGGGCCGAGGGCCGGGTCCTCCAGCTCACCAACGAATACCGGCAGCGCAACGGCCGTGGCGCCCTCGCCCTGCACCCGGCGCTGAACGGCGTCGCCCAGGCCAGCGCCGCCGAGCAGGCCCGGCGCAACACGCAGGGCCACTTCACGGTCGGCCAGTGGTTCGGCCAGGCGGCCGCGGGCGGTTACCGGGGCGCGGGCGGAATGTGGGAGAACGCGGGCGGTGCCCGGGTCGGCGGAAACGACTACTGGCCGACCCCCGAGCGCATCGTCCAGGCCTGGATCGACGAGCCCGCCCACCGGGACAACATGCTCCAGCCGGGCGCCACGCACCTGGGCGTGGGCCGCGTCAGCAGCGGTGACGGAACCACCTTCTGGTCCCAGATCCTCGCCAGCTGACCGCACCGCCCCCAGCCCCCCAGCCCCCCAGCCCCTCGGCTCAGCACACGTGCACGCACGCAGGAGAACTCCCTCATGACCGCAACCGCAGCAGAACTGATCCGCGCCGCCCGCGGCGAGATCGGATACCAGGAAGGCAACGACGACGGCGACTGGAACAACATCCAGCGGTATTCACCCGCCGTACCCGGCCTGGAATGGTCCCAGGGCGAGGCGTGGTGCGCCACGTTCGTGGCCTGGTGCGCCCGGGAATCGGGCAACGAATCCCTCTTCCCGGTCTCCGCGTCCTGCGCCGAGGGCGTGTCCTGGTTCGAGGAGCGCGACCGGTTCACCGAGTACCCGGTGATCGGCGGCCAGGTGTTCTTCGGCCCCGGCGGCGGCAGCCACACCGGCATCTGCATCGCCTACGACGGCTCCACGATCACCACCATCGAGGGCAACACCAACGACGACGGGAGCGCGGAGGGCGACGGCGTCTACCTCAAGACGCGCGACCGCGCGTCGAACCGCGTCCACGGCTACGGCATCCCCGACTTCGCCGGGGGCGTCGTGCTGGCCGACCCCGAGTGGAAGGGACGCCCCGGGGCGGTGTACTTCGCCGAGGAGGCGTCGGAGTCCGACCTGCCCTCCGGCGGGACCGCGCCCTCGTCCGCACGGGACAGCGCCCCCGCCGGCGCCGACGATGGCGGTGGTGACGGCGGCTACGAGCCCTTCCCCGGCGCCGAGTTCTTCCACCCGGAGCAGGACAGCCCCGTCGTCACCCGCATGGGTGAGCGCCTGGTCGCCGAGGGCTGCTCCGCCTACGCCGAGGGCCCCGGCCCCCAGTGGGGCGACGCCGACCGCGAGTCGTTCCGCAACTGGCAGCACAAGCTCGGCGACACCGGCGCCGACGCGGACGGCGTCCCCGGCCCGAAGCAGTGGTCGGCGCTGAAGGTGCCCCGCGCCTGACCCGCGCGCCTGACCCGCGCCTGACCACCACCCCCGTCGGGTCAGGCGCCGCCCGCCGGGCGGGGACCGCGAAGGCGGTCCCCGCCCGCTCCCGATGAACTGACGGATATTCAATAGGAGGTTTCTCAGGGCGCTTTGGCACATCCGACGGCGGATTGGCACACTATGGAGAGATGGATCCGCTGAGGCTGGTCGACATCCGTACCGAGGGCATCGGGGACAAGCGCGCGTTCGGCAGCGGCTATCTGATCGCGCCCCACCTGGTGCTCACCGCCCGGCACGTCACCCGGCAGAAGAGCACGGGCCTGTTGTGGCCGCGCATCACCGCGCACGTCGGCCTTCCCTCCGACGGCCCCGTCGCATACCGGACGGCAAAGGTCCGCTGGACCCATCCCGACGGCCTGGACGTCGCCCTGCTGGAGCTGGACTCCGCCGTGGACGTACCGGGAGAGGTGCGGTGGGGCCGCGTCGGCGGAACGTACCCGGTGCCCTACCGGGGTCTCGCCTTCCCGCGCTCGACGCGCAAGCCCGACGGGTCCCGCAACTCCGAATACCTGGACGGAAACCTGCCCCGGCTGTCCGGCGGCGGCGGCGTGCACAACCTGTACACGCTGAACCAGAAGGCCGCCCCGGGGGAACTCAAGGCGTGGGCCGGCGCGTCCGGCGCCGCCGTCTTCTGCGACGACCACCTGGTCGGGGTGGTCATCCACGACGACCCGGGGTACCAGAACCGCCGCCTGCACGCCTGCCCCGCCCACAGGTTCGTGGCGGACCCCGGCTTCACGGACCTCCTGCGCGAGCACGGCGTCGTACCACCGGCCCCCCTCACGGTGATCGAGGCGGCCGGTCCGGCGCCCGAACCCGTGGCGCCGCCGCGGTCGGCCCTGCCCTCCTGGCTCTCCCCGCTTCCGGCCGGTCCCTCGGGCAGGTTCGTGGGGCGCGAGGCGGAGCTGCACAGCGCGCGTTCCCTGGTCTCGGGAGGCAGGGTCCTCTCGGTCGTCGGGCCCGACCACACGGGCAAATCCGCCTTCATCGGGCGGCTGGTCGGCGACGGGGAAGTCCGCCGCGCACTCGGCACGGACCGCCCTTGGGGGCTGCTGGAGCTGAACGTGGCCGGGTCCGGCAGCCGGTTCCCGGTGTCGCGGGCGCTGGCCACGCTGCTCGACGTCGACCTGTTCACGGACCAGGAGTACGGCGAGGACACGGCCTCGGCGGAACTCAAGATCAAGCGCATGCTGAACTCCCTCTCGGGCGCCGCGCGCGGGCACGACATCGTGACCGTCATCAACTGCACCCGTTTCGGGAAGGACACCTTCGATCTCGAAGCGGACCTCGACGAGGTCCTCGGCAACTTCGCGTTCCGGCGCTCCGCGGTGCTGATCTCCAGCCTGACGCTCCTCCAGGCCGACGGGGGCCAGCAGCTGCGCGACATGCCCCCGGTCCGGCTCGGCCCGCTCCCCGCGGTGGAGGCCGCCGAACTCCTCTCGGCCGAGCTGGACGAGCGCCACGTCCGGGTCGATGCCCGCCAGGTCATCGCCGAGGCCGACGACAGTCTCGTGCAGCGGCCCGGGATCCTGCTGTCCGGTGTCGACCAGTACGTGAGGAACTACGCCGACGCCGGCCCGCACGACGCCGACCCGGTCGAGGTCGCCGTGGATCTCCTCAGCGCCTGCCGCGTCACCATCACCAAGGTGTTCGAGGACGCCGGATGCCGGCTGCTCGACGATGCGGGCGCTCCCGGCGCCCTCGCCCCGCTCATCGTCTGGGCGATGGCCGAGCACCTCCCGCTGCCCGAGGACGTCCTCGTCACCGCGGGGGTCGGCCGGGCGTCCCTGCACCAGCTCTCCGCCGATGGCGTGCTCCTCGTACGGCAGCCACCCGCGGGTCCACCGGAACCGCCGCACTACGAACTGAGCCGCGCCACCCGGGAGGCGCTGCGGAACATGACGCTGGTCGCCCTGGGCGTCGACGCGGGACGGCGGCTGAAGGCGGAGGAGTCCGTCGCGCTCGGTCCGGCCGCCCATGATCCGGAGCTGCTGGACGGGGCGCTTCAAGAGGGTGCGCTCGCCGTCTTCGAGACCGCCCGCTCCCATTTCGAGGACGAGGAGGGCGACGGCAGCCACCGGGCGCTCGTCTTCGCCGTGGAGTGCGCGGTCGGCTGGATCCGGGCCCGCGCGGACGACCGGCTGCCCCGGCTGAGCCTCCAGGCGGAGGACATCGCCAACACGCTGGATGTGGCGGCGCTGATCCTGCCGGTCCAGCCGAGCGAACGGCCGCAGGAGGAGCCGGCGCCCGATCCCGTCGCGGAAGCCCCCGGGGCCGAAGCCACCGTCGGCGGTCGCCCGTACGACGGCTACGAGGCCCTGTACCGGGCCGTGTCGCAGCTGAACGTGCGGATGCGCGAGCCGGTGACGGCACGGGCCGAGGCCGCGTTCATCGCCGCCTGCGAGCAGGCCGTGCGCGCCCTGTGCGGCTGCGCGCCCGGTGTTCCTCCGCAGATGCTGCGGTCCGTCGACAACGCCCTGTACTTCGGCGGGCGCCGCTACGGGTGCGACGCCGACATCCTGCGGATCCGCGTCGACGCCGCCGACGTGCTGAGCGAGGACGCCCGCCGGATCGCCGGGGGCCGGGTGGGCCGGCTCGCGTCCACCATTTCGTGGCTGCTCAACACCGCGGATCTGCAGCTGGACGGAGAGCAGCTGGCCGAAGGCAGGGCCGGCGTCGCGCTCGTCCACGAGCTGCTGCCCCTGCTGCCCCGGCCGCACACGACCGGTGGTGAGGCCACGCAGCTCGGCCTGCGCATGCGCGCCAGCCGGGCCCGGGCGAGGACCGCCGACAACGAGCCGGAGCGGCTGGAGGCACTGGCGGAGTCCGTGCGCCTCGGCACCGTGGCCCTGGAGCGCTGCGCGCCCACCACGGCACTGCGGCACCTGTGGACCCGGCGGTTCCTGGAGGCGGCCAAGCACCACGCGTTCGAGATGCGGACGGACGAGGAGCGGACCGCCTTGGTGGGTCTGGTCATGGACACCCTCACCGGCGCGTACGGACCGGTCCCGGTCTGGGAGCCGCCCGTCCGGCTGACCGTCGCCAGGTTCCTGCGCAGCGTCCACCGGCGCCAGGCCGACCCCGCTCTCCGGCTGGACGGCGCGAACGCCGCGCTGGACCTGCTCCTGCCGTACGGTGACGCCTTCGTGCAGCAGGCCGGGTCCGGCGACGCCGACGGGCTGCTGGAGCTGGCCCGGACGGCCGGGTTCAAGGCGTGGGCGCTGCAGGAGAACGAGCGTCTGCCCGAAGCCGTCGCGGAAGCCGGGAGGGCCGAGCGGTACGCCGTACAGGCCGTGGACGGTGCCCCGAGTACCCACGCCTACCGCGTGTGGCTGCAGTGCCTGCGCCATCGCGTGCAGTTGGAGAGCGGCGACCCCGATGACCCGGCCACGCAGCGGGAGCTGCGCCGCGCGATCAGCAGGACCCAGGAATGGCTCGCCACCGAGGAGGCCCGGACCACGCACCACGCGCAGCTGGCCCGGCTGTGCATCGTGGAGGAGTGGTTCCTGCGCGGCCGCAGCCTGTGGCAGGCGGCAGTGCAACCGAACGAAGGGAACAACCCCGCCATCCGGATCGAGCTGCGCCGCGTGTACACGGAGCGGGTCCGGACCCTCGAAGGCCACGAGAAGCGGTACGGGCGGACCATCGACACGGCCGTGCTGCGCTGCGACCTGGAACGCGAGTACCGGCGCCTCCTGACGGTGCAGCAGCCCGGATCCGCCAGAACGGGACGCCGCGTCGACAACCGCCCGACCTGGGCGATCATCGACCGCGCGGAGGGCAAGTGGCCGCACAGCACCGAGATCCGGCTGGCCCGGGCGCGGCTCCACCGCTACCTGTGGGAATACGCCGAGTCGGCCGCGATCCTGGAATCGGTGATCCGCAGCACCCGCAGCGGGCAGGAACGGCGCCAGGCGCAGATAGACATGGCGGACGTCCTGCTCCAGTACGTCCGCTTCGGATCGCCGGACCCGGCGGAGCGCGCCGCGGCGCTGGAGCGGGCGGCCGCGCAGCTGGTCGAGCCGCTCGGCCACCGCTTCCAGTCACAGCGGGTGGCCGTGCTGGGCGAGCGCGTCCGCCTGGAGTCCGGCGCGTCGGTCGACCAGGAGCGCATCGACGCGGCGTTCGAAGAACTCATCGGCTCCGGCTACGCGACGAGCATCGGCAGGTACCTGCACAGCAGGCGCTACGCGCCCGCGGAACCGGCCGCCGAGGACGGGGAGAGCGGACCGGACGAGGAGCCGGAGGAGGATACGGGCGAGGAGCCGGCCGAGGAGACGGACGAGTCACAGGACCTCACGCAGCTGCTCTACGAGGACTTCACCGACATCGAACTGATCGACGGGCTGGGGCAGCTCTATCTGCGCCAAGCCGAGCTGTGGAGCGCGGAGGACGCCCCGGACGCGCGGAGCGAGGCCGCCGTGGCCGCGCGGCGGGCGTACGACTGCTTCGACGCGTGCCGGGTGCTGCTGGAAGCGCGGTTCGGCAAGGAGCACGTGGTGAACTGCTTCCAGCGGGCCGAGGCCATCCGGCAGGCCGCCCGGCTGACCGGCACGGCCAACCCCCTGGCATGGAAGCCGGAGGGCAAGCCGAGCTGGCTGAAACTGGCCGTCGACCTGTTCCAGTCGGCCGCCGGACGGTCCGTGGACACCTTCCACGTGCTGTGCAAGGCGCGCATCAAGGAAACACAGCGGCTGCTGAACCAGCTCACCGGCTGAACCAGCTCACCGGCTGAGGGGATCCCCGGCTGACAGCCCGCCGCGCACGCTGTCAGCAGGCTGTCCGCGCGCTGTCAGCCGGGACCCGCATCGTCAGGGCCATCGAGAACGACGGGCACCTGACGAGGAGTGGTTGAGCATGGCGTACGCGATCCGGGCCGAAGGACTGGTCAAGAAGTACGGGGACTTCACCGCCCTGGACGGGGTGGACCTGGAGGTTCCGGCGGGCAAGGTCGTCGGCGTGCTGGGTCCCAACGGCGCCGGGAAGACCACCACCGTCCGCATCCTGGCCACGCTGCTGCGGCCCGACGCCGGGTACGCCACCATCGGCGGCCACGACATCGTCAAGGACCCGGTCAAGGTACGGCAGTTGATCGGGCTGACCGGTCAGTACGCCTCCGTGGACGAGACCCTGTCCGGCGCCGAGAACCTGGTGCTCATCGGGCGGCTGCTCGGCCTGTCCCGGCGCGACGCGAGGGCGCGGGGCGCGGAGCTGCTGGAGCGGTTCTCCCTCTCCGAGGCGGCCCGCAAGCCGATCGCCACCTTCTCCGGCGGCATGCGGCGGCGCCTCGACCTCGCCGCCTCCCTGGTCGGCCGGCCGCAGGTGCTCTTCCTGGACGAGCCCACGACCGGGCTGGACCCGCACGCCCGGCAGGAAGTCTGGCAGGTCGTACGGCAGTTGATCGCCGACGGGTCCACGGTGCTGCTCACCACCCAGTACCTGGAGGAGGCCGACCAGCTCGCCGACTCCATCACCGTCTTCGACAAGGGCCGCAAGGTGGCCGAGGGCCGCCCCGGTGAACTCAAGCGCCGTGTCGGCGGCCAGATCCTCCAGGTCCGGCCCACCCTGGGCGCGGACGTGCCGCTGGTCGCCGGGATGCTCACCGAGCTGACCGGACACGTTCCCGCCCAGGACTCCGGCGTGCTCACCGTGCCCGCCGACGACCCGATGGTGGTCGCCGCGGTCGCCCGCCGCCTGGACGGCGCGGGCATCACCGCCGACGAACTGGGCCTGCGGCTGCCCAGCCTGGACGAGGTCTTCCTGGCCCTGACCGGGCACGCGCCCACCGCCGCGGAGGACCGACCCGCCGCCGCCTGAGCCCCGGCCGCCCGGTTCCCCTCCCCCTCCCCCATACCTCCCGGAAGGTCCCCACCATGAGCACCCTGCCCCTCCCCGCCCACGCCTCCCACACCTCCCACACCGCGCTCCCCGGCCGGATCGGCCCCGCCCAGACCCTCCGGCACAGCCTCGCCCTGGCCGGCCGGGGCGTCACCAAGTTCATGAAGTCGCCGATCCAGCTGGTCGACGTGATCCTCACCCCGATCATCTGCCTGCTGATGTTCATCTACCTCTTCGGGGACGCCATGTCCGGCGGTGACACCGACGGCTACCTGCGGCTCGTCGTCCCCGGTGTGATGGTCATGGCCGTCTTCCAGGCCAGCGTCGGCATCGGCGCTGCGCTCTGCGCGGACGCCAGTACGGGGATCTTCGACCGGTTCCGCAGCATGCCGATCGCCCGCTCCAGCCCCCTGATCGGCGCGGTCCTGGCCGACATCGTCCGCTACGTCGTCTGCCTGGGCACCGTGGCCGTCCTGGCCCTGGTCATGGGCTACCGGGTCGAGACCGGTCCGCTCGCCGCGCTCGCCGCGGTCGCCCTGCTCATCGGCTTCGCCCTCAGCTTCGCCTGGGCTTCGGTGTACCTCGGCATGCTGATCAAGAACCCGGCGTCCGTACAGGGCCTGATGACCATCCTCATCCTGCCGCTCACCTTCGCCAGCAACGTCTTCGTCCCCCGGGAGGGCATGGCGGGCTGGCTCCAGGCCTGGTCGGACGTCAACCCCGTCTCCCTGGTGGCGGACACGGTCCGCGGGCTGCTCAACGGCGGTCCGGTCGCCGACTCCCTGACCGGGACGCTCGCCTGGATGGCCGGAGTGATCGTGGTCTTCTTCCCGCTGGCCGTCCGCGCCTACCGCAAGAACGCCGGCTGATCCGCCGGTCACGCGCCCGGCCGGGCGGGGTCCGCACCCACGGGGGTGGAGCGGGCCCCGCCCGGCCGTTTCGTACGTCTTCGCGCGGCGTGTGCGTCAGTTCCGCGGCGCCGCCCGCAGGGTCTCCGCCTCCAGCCACCGGAGCGCGTCCGCGCGGGAGTACGCGGCCCCCTCGTCGAAGGCCTGCTGGAACCCCTCCCGGCCCAGCTCCGCCACGATGCGGTCGACCAGCTCGCGCCACTCGGGCTCGCCCCAGTCGAAGGCTCCGCGCATCACCTGGCTCATCCCGAGCGAGCGAGCGCCCTCCTCCGGGGCGCCCTCCGCCGTCCGCAGCCCGCCGAGCAGTTCGGCCACCCAGGCGAGCGCGGCGCCCGCTCCCTGGCCGAGCAGGGCGCCTGCCGCTTCGGGCAGCAGGGCCCGGGCCGAGGCCGCGTCCCCTGCGGCGAGGCGGTTCTCGATGCGGGTGCTGACGATCAGGTCGCGGGCCAGTTCCCGCAGGGCGGGGCGTCGGTCGCCCAGCGCCTCCAGCCGGTCGAGCGTGGCGTCGGACCGCACGAGGTCACCGGCCCTGCGGTGCACATTGGCCAGGCCCACGAGGATGTTGGCCTCCAGGCGCAGCTGTCCGCGCTCGCGGGCCTGGCGGTGTGCGGCGTGCAGATCGCGGAAGGCGCCCGCCAGGTCGCCGCTGCGGCGGCGTTCGCGGGCGAGCCTGGCCTTGCTGAGGTAGAGGTAGTCCTCGGTGCCGAGTTCGGAGCTGAGCGCCACGGTCCGCTCGAAGGTGGCGATGGCCTGCGCGTACTCGCCGCGCAGGGAGTGGTCGCGGCCGATCGGGAGCAGGCTCATCACCAGCCCCCAGCGGTCGCCCACCTCCTCGAAGCCGCGCAGGGCCTCGATCCGGGAAGCGGCGCCGGTGTCCAGGTCGCCCTGTTCGGTGAGGGCGAAGTCCCGGGCCAGGTGGGCGGTGGCCCGGACCCAGGGGTCGGGCGATTCCAGGGGGTCGCTTGGCGCCCGTACGCCGGTGGGCGGGGAGACCCGGGACATCCGCAGGAGCAGCAGGGCCGGGTGGAACTCGCGGGCCGTCGCCGACTCGCCCTCGGCGGGCGTGTGTTCAGGCGTAGGTTCAGGCGTGTGTTCAGGCGTACGTCCGCCACGCGCCGCCCCTGCGGACCGCGGCCCGGGGGCCTGCGCGAGGTAGGTGTCGAGCCGGGCGCTGAGCCCCCGGATCCCCCAGTACCAGAACATCGCCCCGGCGAAGCGCGCGGCCAGGTCCGCGTCCCCGGCTTCGGCGACCGAGCGCAGCGCGAGGACGAGGTTGTCGTGTTCGGCGTCGAAGACCTCGATCGCCCGCAGCTGGTCGCGGGTGCGCAGGCGGGGTTCGTGCTCCTCCGCGAGGGCCAGGAAGTACGCGGCGTACCGCCCGGTCACGGCGTCCCCGGACCCGGACCCGGACGCGGGCGCGGCCTCGGCCTCGGCCAACCGGCGGGCCGCGTACGCCCGTACCGTCTCGAACATCCGGTAGCGCGGCTCGCCCGCGCCTTCGTCGGCGGCCACGACCAGCGACTTCTCCACCAGGGCGTCCAGCACGTACGCGATGTCGGCGGCCGGGAGCGAGTCGTCCGCGCAGACCGCTTCGAGCGCGGTGACGGTCGCGCCGCCCGGGAAGACCGACAGCCTGCGGGCGAGGATCCGCTCGGGTTCGTCCAGCAGGTCCCAGCTCCACTCGACGAGCGCGAGCAGGGAGCGCTGGCGGGGCAGGGCGGTGCGGCTGCCCGAGGCGAGCAGCCGGAAGCGGTCGTCGAGGCGGCGCGCTATCTGCGGGGCGCTCATCGAGCGGAGCTTGGCCGCGGCCAGTTCGAGGGCGAGCGGCATCCCGTCGAGCCGTCGGCACACCTCGACCACGGCGTCGAGGGTCGGGTCGTCGAGCGTGAAGTCCGGGCGGACCCCGGCGGCCCGGTCGACGAAGAGGCGGACCGCGGGCGAGGCCGCCGCCTCGGCGGGTTCCGGCGAGCCCGTCGGCACGTCGAGGGGGCCGAGGTGGCACAGGGACTCGCCGGTGATGGCGAGGGCCTCCCGGCTGGTGGCGAGGATCCGCAACTCCGGCAGCTGGTCGAGGAGTTCGGCGGCCAGTTCGGCGGCCGCCTCGACGAGGTGCTCGCAGTTGTCGAGCAGGAGCAGGGCGTCGCCGCTGCCGAAGAGCCCGGCCATCCGCTCGACCGGGGTCGCCGGCCGCCCCTGGCCGGAGTCGTAGAGGCGGCCGTCGGTGGAGCTGAGCGCGCCGAGGACGGCGTCCGCGAGCTGGTCCGGCGCGCTCACACCGGCGAGCGGGACGAACCAGACCCGGCCGCGCGCGTGGGCCCGGTCCCGGGCGGCCGCTTCGAGGGAGAGCCGGGTCTTGCCCGCGCCGCCGGGGCCGACGATGGTGACGAGCCGGCCGTGGGCCAGCTGTCCGGCGAGCCGGTCCAGTTCGCCGTCACGGCCGACGAAGCTGGTGAGCCGGGCCGGGAGGCGGCTCGGGGCCGCCTCGGCCCGCTCGGCGGGCGTCTCCAACTCGCCGCGCAGCAGGGCCAGATGGATCTCCCGCAGATCGGCCGACGGGTCGACGCCGAGTTCTTCGCCGAGCCGCTCCCGGATCGCCTCGTACACCGCGAGGGCGTCGGACTGCCGTCCGGCCGCCGCCAGCGCCCGCATCCGCAGCCCGGCGACCCGTTCGCCGAGCGGCCGCTCGGCGCCCGCCGCCTCCAGATCGGCCAGCACCTCCCCGTACCGTCCGAGCCGCAGCTCGGCCTCGCAGCGGTCCTCGGCCGCCGCGGTCCGCAGGTCCTCCAGCCGGGTCGCGACGGGACCGGCGAACGGGGCGTCGCGGACATCGGCGAGCGCGGCGCCCCGCCACAGCCCGAGCGCCGCCGCGAACAGCGGGGCCGCTTCCCCGGCCCGGCCCGCCGCGAGCTCCCGCCGCCCCCGGGCGGTCAGGTCCTCGAAGCGGTGGACGTCCACGTCCTCGGCCCGCACCGGCAGCCGGTAGCCGCCGGAGGCCGACTCCACCGTCGCGATCCCGCGCAGCGCCCGGCGCAGCCTGGACACCAGCGCCTGGAGCGCGTTGGCCGCGTCGCCGGGCGGTTGCTCTCCCCACAGCCCGCTGACGAGGGAGTCGACGGACACCGTCCGGCCCTCTTCGAGGGCGAGCCGGGCGAGGAGCATCCGCAGCCGTACGCCGCCCACTTCGACCGGCGACGCGTCCTCGGCGTACACCTGTACCGGTCCCAGCAGCTCCACGCGCACCACGGCGGTCTCCCCCTCTGCCCTCTGCACCGACCGGCCCCCGCCAAGTCGATCATCGTTCCAACGCCGGGTCAGCATCACCCACCCGGCGCCCCCGGTAAAGGGCTTCCGACCTCAAGCAGCACTTGCGCGGAGGGCATACGGTGTCGCCCGTGACGCAAGACAATGAGGAGCTGGACAGCCTCGTACGCAAACGGATCCGGGCCCTTCGCGTGGCGCAGGGCTGGTCCCTGGCCGATCTGGCCGCCCGTGCCCACATCAGCCAGTCCACGCTCAGCCGGATCGAGAACGGCCGGCGGCGCCTCGCGCTGGACCAGCTCGTCACCCTCGCCCGGGCCCTGGACACCTCGCTGGACCAGCTCGTCGAGACCGCCGCCGAGGACATCGTCACCCACCCGGTGATCGACGCGGCCCACGGCCTGATGCGCTGGTCCATGAAGGCAGACCCGGACGTGAGCGTGGTGCGGCAACGCATGACGAACCCGCCCCCGGACAGCCCCGCGCGGATGCGGGCCCATCCGGGCCGCGAATGGCTCGTCGTCCTGTCCGGCACGGCGGTCCTGCTGCTGGGGAACCGGCGCGTGCGCGTGGAGACGAACCAGGCGGTCGAGTTCCCCACGATGCTGCCGCACGCCATCGGCGCCGAGGGCGGGCCCTGCGAGATCCTCGGCATCTTCGACCGCGACGCCCGCCGCGGCCACCAGGGCGGCGACGACACCTGAGCGGAGGGACGCCGGGTGATCGGGCCGGGGTTTGCGCATACGGCAGGGGACCCGCCCTTCCTCTTGCGCAGTCCGGGAAGCGTGATGCCGAAACGGCACGGCCGTCCTAGCGTGGCCGCCATGAACCACACCTCCCACGCCTCCCACACCCCCCACGTCCACGACCAGGCGGAGATCCTCGACCTGGACGCGGAGGTGCTCGCCGAGCACACCGCGGCCATCACCGCCCGGCTGCCCGTCCGGGCGGACCCGCGCCACATCGTGGACCTGGGCTGCGGGACCGGCACCGGCACCTTCGCCCTCCTCGCGCGCTTCCCCGGAGCGCAGGTGACCGCCGTCGACGCCTCGGCCGCCCATCTGGAGCGCCTGCGGGTACGGGCCCGGGCGCTCGGTCTGGCCGACCGGGTGCGCACGGTGGCCGCCGACCTCGACGCGGAGTGGCCCGATCTCGACGCGGAGTGGCCCGACCTCGGCAGGCCCGGCCTCGGCAGGCCCGAGCTGGTGTGGGCCTCGGCCTCCCTGCACCACCTGGCCGACCCCGACCGCACCCTGCGCACGGTCCACGCCCTGCTCGCGCCCGGCGGCCTGTTCGCCGTCGTCGAGCCGGCCGGGTTCCCCCGCTTCCTGCCCGCCGACGCCCCGCGGGAGCGGCCCGGCCTGGAGGACCGCTGCCACGCCGCGCTCGCGCACCACCACGCCGGGCACCTGCCGCACCGCGGCGCCGACTGGGGCCCCCGGCTGACCGCCGCCGGGTTCACCGTCGAGGACGACCGTACGATCGCCGTGCACGTCGACGGCTCCGGCACCGACGGCTCCGCCAACGAGGCCGTCGGCCGCTACGCCCTCAGCAGCCTGGAGCGCCTGCGCGCCAACGCCGCCCACGCCCTCACCGCCGAGGACCGCGCCGCTCTCGACGCACTGCTCGACACCGGCGGCCCCCGCAGCATCCTGCGCCGCCCCGACCTCGCGGTCCGCACCGAACGCACCGTGTGGGCCGCCCGCCGCGCCTGACGGACCAGGCGGACCGGGCGGCTCCAGTGCCGGGGCGCTCAGAGTTCCACGAGGGTGACCTCGGTGGCCTTGAGGCCGGCCCAGATCTCGGCGCCGTCCGCGAGGGCGAGGTCGGCGGCGGCCTGCGGGGTGATCTCGGCGATCAGGTCGGGGGTCTGCTCCGAGGTGATCAGGACGCGCAGTCGGCTGCCGACGACGGTGATCTCGCGTACGGTCCCCCGCCAGACGTTGCGCGGGCTGCCCGTGGGCCGTTCGCGGTGCAGGGACACCGACTCCGGGGCGATGATCGCGAGCGCCTCGGCCCCCTCGGGGAGCGGGTCCGCGGCGACCAGGATGCCGCCGGTGGCGAGGGTGAGGCCGGCCCGGGTCGCGGTGCAGGGCCAGGCGTTGCGGCCGAGCATGCGGGCCACCCACGGGGAGCGTGGGTGGCGGGTGACTTCGGCGGGGGTGGCGTCCTGGAGGGTGCGGCCGTCGGCCAGGACGAGGACCCGGTCGGCCAGGGAGACCGCCTCGACGGGGTCGTGGGTGACGATCAGGCAGACCCCGCCGAAGCCGGCGAGATGGGTGCGCAGGGTGTGCCGCACCCGCGCGCGGGTGGTCTGGTCGAGGGCGGCGAGGGGTTCGTCGAGGAGGAGCAGGCGGGGGCGGGCGGCCAGGGCGCGGGCCAGGGCGACGCGCTGGGCCTGGCCGCCGGAGAGCTGGGCGGGTTTGCGGTGGGCGAGGTGGCCGACGGCGAGCCGGTCGAGCCAGGCCTGTGCCTCGGCGCGGGCCTCGGTGCGTGGAACTCCGCGGGCGCGCAGTCCGTAGGCGGTGTTGGCGAGGGCGGTTTGGTGGGGGAAGAGGGCGCCGTCCTGGGGGACCCAGGCGACCTGGCGTTTGTGCGGGGGCAGGGCGGTGACGTCGAGGTCGCCCAGCTTCAATGCGGCGTGGGCGCGGGGGGTGAGGCCGAGGAGGGCGCGCAGGAGGGTGGTCTTGCCCGCGCCGTTCTCGCCGACGACGGCGATGGTGGTGCCGGGTTCCGCGTCCAGGGTCAGTTCGTTGAAGCCGGTGACGGTGGCGTGCAGCGGCCAGGGATCGGTGGGCCGCGGGAGCGCCGGTGGTTCGGCGGTGGCCAAGGCCGCGGCGGCGGGTTCCGGCGCGGAGGCGGTACGGGGGCGGCTCACCGATCCGGTCCAGCGGCCGCGCAGGCCGACCAGGACGGCCATCGCGATGGCCAGCAGGAGCAGGGAGACGGAGGTCGCGGCTTCCGGGGCGTCCTGGAGGAGGAGGTAGACCTGGAGCGGGAGGGTCTGGGTGGCACCGGGGAGGTTGCCCGCGAAGGTGATCGTCGCGCCGAACTCGCCGAGCGCCCGGGCCCAGGCGAGGGCCGCTCCGGCGGCGAGCCCCGGGGCGACCATCGGCAGGGTGACGGTGAAGAACACCCGGACCGGGGAGGCGCCGAGGGAGGAGGCGGTCTCCTCGTAGGAGGGCCTCAGGCCCGCGAGGGTGCCTTCCAGGCTGATGACGAGGAACGGCATCGCGACGAAGGTCGCGGCGAGGACGGCGCCCGAGGTGTGGAAGGGGAACACGATCCCGAAGGTGCTCTCCAGCCACGGCCCGAGCAGCCCGCGCCGCCCGAAGCCGAGCAGCAGGGCGACACCGCCGACGGTCGGCGGCAGCACCATCGGCAGCAGGACCAGGGCCCGGACGGAGGTCTTCCCGGGAAACTCCACCCGGGCCAGCAGCCACGCCAGCGGCACGCCGAGCAGCAGGGACAGGCCGAGCGCCGCGAAGGAGACGAGCAGCGACAGCTTGAGGGCCAGGACCACCGGCGGGCTCGTGAGGTGGGTGCCGAGCGCCCCCCATTCGGTGCGCACCAGGATGCCGATCAGCGGCAGCAGCAGGAACGCGACGGCCAGCAGTGCGGGCAGCACCAGGGTGAGGGAGGGCCGGGTACCGGATATCCGGTACCCGCGGAGCCATTTCACGTAGGCGCCGGTCAGGTGCGGTCGATGTGGACGCTGGTGGATTTCACCCGGGCCGTGGCCTGCATTCCGACCTCCAGCCCCAATTCCTCGACGGCTTCCCGGGTCAGCAGGGAAACCAGCCGGTGCGGGCCCGCCTGGATTTCCACCTGGGCTGCCACGTCGCCGAGTTTCACGGCCGTGATGATGCCCGGAAAGGAGTTCCGGACGGAGCTGTGGACCGGCTCGTCCTCGTCCTGGTCCCGGTGCGCGAGGTCAGCCGCGAACGCCGCCAGGTCGCGGCCGTCGATGAGCCGGCGCCCCGAGCCGTCGGGGCCCTCGCGATAGGTGGGGACCTTGCCCGCGTCGGCCCAGCGCCGGGCGGTGTCCGTACTGACGCCCAGCAGGCGCGCGGCCTGACCCACGGTGTAGTGCTGCATGTGCCACACCTTAGGGAGGAAAACCCGGCATCTGCAATGCGACCGAATTGTGGTGACATCCGGCCGGGCGAAAATGCCAACCCGTGAAGACCATTCGCCTTGCGGATGAGACCGGCTCCGCGCGCCGCGGGACGTACGCGGCTAGCGTGATCGATATTGCGGTCCAAAGGCCGCTTTCCCCCACCGAGCAGAGTGAGGCGTCACTTCATGAGCCTGAGCATCCGCAACCAGATCCCCGGCACCATCACCTCCGTCACGGCCGGCGAAGCCATGTCCACGGTGAAGGTCCGCCTGGTGGGCGGTCAGGACATCACCGCCGCGATCACCACCGACGCCGTCAAGGACCTCGGTTTCGCCGAGGGCACCGCCGTCAAGGCGCTCGTGAAGTCCACCGAGGTCTCCCTCGCGACCGCCCCGGTCGAGGGCATCTCCATCCGCAACCAGATCGCGGGCACCGTCACCGACGTCGCGACCGGTGGCGCCATGGGCTCCGTCAAGGTCTCCGTCGAGGGCGGCGAGCTGACCGCCGCGATCACCAAGGACGCCGTCGAGGCCCTCGGCCTGACCGCCGGTTCCTCCGTCGTCGCGCTGATCAAGTCGACCGAGATCTCCCTCTCCGTCTGATCACCGGGTTCAGTCCCGGGCGGGCTCGGCCGTGTCGCCCGCGCCGGAGCGGAAGCGGGCGACGGCGGCGCTCGTCGCGACGAGGCCGTGCAGCGGTTCGCCCACGATGCGCCCGGCCAGTTCGGCGGCCAGCGCGACGACGTCACCGTGGAGTTCCGTCTCGGCGGCCAGCCGCTCGGCGGCGATCCGTTCACGGGCGGCGGCGGTCATCGCCTCCCGTTCCCGCACCCCTTCGGCCCGGATCCCGGCCAGCAGCACCGTGCCCTGTTCCACGGCTTCCTGGCGCGACCGCGCGGCATCGTGCCGCGCTTCGGCGATCTCCTGGAGGTACTGGCCGAGGATCCGGGACGCTTCCGCGGCGGTCTCCTGGGAACGCTCCATGCCCCCGTCGATCGCGTCCGCCCGCTCGGCGAGCACCCGGTTGACGCGGGGCAGCAGAACGGCCGCGAGGAACCCGAACACGGTGAGGAACGCGACCGCTCCGACCGACAGCTCCAGCCACTTCGGTATGAGAATGTCCATGATCGGAGCGTACGGTGCCGCTGATCCCAACTCGGCGGCGGGTCAGGCGAATTGAGGAGAGCGGCCACCGCATCCGGGAGGGGCGCCCGGGGCGTCGGCCCGCGGTGCGGGGAAGTGTCGGAGCGTGACGATATGCTGGCGTTTCTTTGCTGCCGGGGGGTGCAAGCAGGTGGAGTTCAGGCTGCTCGGATCGGTGTCCGTCGCGAGTGAGGCCGGGGACCTTCCGCTCGGGCCCGCCAAGCGGACCAGCCTGCTGGCCGCGTTGCTGCTGCGGCCCAACCATCCCGTTCCGCTGCGGCAGCTCACCGCCTCGCTGTGGGACGGCGAGCCCCCGGCGCGCGCACGCAGCGTGATACAGGGGCACGTGTCCCGGCTGCGCACCCTGCTGGACACCGTCGAAGCCGGCTCGTTCGGCGTGGAGTTGGCCACCCAGGGCGCGGCTTACGTGCTGCGGATGCCGGAGGCGCTGCTGGACGCGCACCGCTTCGAGGAGATGGTCACGCGGGCCCAGGGGCAGTGTTCGGTCGGGGATTCCGTGGTCATGTACCAGGAGGCCCTGGCCCTGTGGCGCGGGCCCGCGCTGACCGGCGTGCACCCCACCCCGCCGCTGCAGCTGGCCGCGGACGCGCTGGAGGAGCTGCGGCTCACCACGGTGGAACACCTGGCCGCCGGGTACGGGCGGCTCGGCGCCCACGCGCAGGCCGCGGCCGTGCTGCGCGCCGAGGCCGGCGCCCACCCGCTGCGCGAATCGCTGGCCGCCGCGCTGGTGACGGCCCTG
Organism: Streptomyces sp. NBC_00536; assembly: GCF_036346295.1. Taxonomy (NCBI): domain Bacteria; kingdom Bacillati; phylum Actinomycetota; class Actinomycetes; order Kitasatosporales; family Streptomycetaceae; genus Streptomyces; species Streptomyces sp. NBC_00536. The sequence continues at coordinate 4,013,694 of NZ_CP107819.1, forward strand.
CGGCGGGCCGGGCGGCGTTCGGAGGCGCTGGACTGGTTCCACCACACCCGGCGCCTGCTCGCCGAGGAGCTCGGCGTCGATCCCGGGGACGAGCTGAGCGACGCCTACGCGGCGGCCCTGCGCGGCCAGAGCTGCGAGACCGGGCAGAGCGGCCCCGGCGCGCGGAGCGGCGCCGAGGACCACGGCGGGCGCACCGGCGCCGCGCGCGAGGGGGCGTACGCCCCGCCCCGGATCCCGGCCCCGCGCACCCGGTACGCCGACACCCTCGACCTGATGCCCCGCCCGCCGCGCGGCTTCCACGGGCGCGAGGCGGAGCTGGCCGCGCTGTCCGGGGCCACCGCCGCGGAGGCCCCCGTATGCCTGGTCACCGGGCCCGCCGGGGTCGGCAAGAGCGCCCTCGTGGTCCATTGGGCGCACCTGCACCAGGACCGGTTCCCGGACGGCCGCCTCCACGCCGACCTGCGCGGTTTCAGCGACACCGGCGAGGCCGCGCCGCTCGACGTGCTGCGGGAGTTCCTGCTGGCGCTGGGCGTCGAGCCGCTGCGCCTGCCGGAAACGGTGACCCGTGCCGCAGCCCTGTTCCGCTCGCTGACCGCGGGCCGCCGGCTGCTGATCGTCCTCGACAACGTGCGCGCCTCGGAGCAGGTGCGTCCGCTGCTGCCGGGCGGGAGCGAGTGCGTCACCGTCGTCACCAGCCGCCACCGGCTGCGCGGCCTGATCGCCTCGGACGCGGCCCGCCCGGTCCCGCTCGGCGTCCTGGGACCGGAGGACGGTACGGCGCTGCTCGCCGCGGTGCTCGGCACGGACCGGGTGCACACCGAGCCGTTGGCCGCCCGGCAGCTGGCCCGGCTGTGCGACGGGCTGCCCCTCGCGCTGCGGGTCGCCGCGGCCCGGCTCGCGGACCAGCCGCACCTGAGCCTGACGGCCATGGCGGCGGAACTCTCGGACACCACGCGCAGGCTGGGCCTGCTCGACGCCGAGGACACGGGCGTCCGCGCCGCCCTGCACCTGTCGGTGCGCCGCCTCCCGCCGGGCGCCGCGCACCAGCTCGCCCACCTCGGCCGCCACCCCGGCACGCACATCGACCGTGATGTGGCGGCGGCCCTGGCGGGCACCGGTCCGGCGGAGGCGGAGGCGGCCCTCGACCAGCTCGCCGCCGCCCACCTGCTGACGTACGGCGCGCCGGGGCGGTGGGTGCTGCACGATCTCGTACGGCTCTACGCGCGCGACATGGAGACCGGCCCGGAGGCACTGCCGCGGCTGCTGGACCTCTACATCGCCACCGGCCTCGCGGCGGCCGGGGCCGCGGAGCGGGACGGTACGCCGTGCTTCGCGACGCCCGCGGACTTCGGCCGGCCCCAGGAGGTACGGGAGTTCCGCGACCGCGACGAGGCGATGGCCTGGTACACGGCGCAGCGCGAGGACCTGGCCCTCGCCGCGGCGGCGGCGCACGCCGCCGGGCTGCACGGCCGGGCCTGGCGGATCGTGCTGTCCCTGTGGCCGCTGATGGTGTGGCGGGTCCTCGACGGCTGGGCCCCGCTCCTGCGCACGGCCCTCGACTCGGCCCGGGCCGACGAGGACCCGCACGGCCAGTCCCGGGTCCTCGCCCTCCTCGGCTGGGTGCTGACCGAGGAGGGGCGGCCCGAGGAGGCCATGGCGCACCTCGAAGCCGCCTGCCTGCTGGCCGCCCGGGCGGGCGACCGCGGCGCTCAGGCCACCGCGCTGGTCAACCTGTCCCTGGCGCGGGCCGCGCTCGGCGAACTCGACGTGGCGGCGCGGGGGTGCGTACGGGCCGCCGAACTGGCCCGTGAGGCCGGTGACCCGGCCACCGAACGCCTCGCGCTCTACCACCTGTCCCGGCACCAGCTCGGCTCCGGGGAGTGGCGCGAGGCCCTGGAGAGCACCACGGCCGCGGGGGCCGTCCGGGCCCCGGCCGCGGAGTCCCCGACGCGGGTGCTGCTGCTCGCCGCGACCGGGGAGGCGCTGGTGGCGCTCGGCGAGCGGACCGAGGGCATCCGGTGCCTGGACGAGGCCGCGCGGGCGGCCGAATCGTCCGGCTTCGACGAGGGCGCGGAGCGGGCGCTCGGCGCGCTGCTCCAGCTGTCGGACACCGATGCGGGCGACGGGGCTCGCGGGGTGGACGGGACGGCGTACCGGGCCCGGTACGCCGAGGTGGCCGCGCGCCAGACCGTACGGGCGTGAGCGCCCCGTGTGACGCGTGATCCGAGGACGTCAGCGGAACGTCAGCGTCGCGTGATCACCACGCCAGCGCTCCCCGGCACAGTGGTGAACGCACGGGCGGCCCCTAACCCGTGCCGACCCTTGAGAACCGGGGAGTTCCCTCATGCGCACCACCCGCCGACGCACCGCGACCCTGGTCGCCACCGTCACGGCCGGGCTCGCGCTGGCGCTGACCGCATGCGGCGGCCCGGGGAACACGGGGTCCGCGGCGGCGGATCCCGGCACGGACAAGGGCGCGGACCGCGCGGACCGGACGGCTTCGCCCGGCGCCGCGGGCGGTGCTTCGGCGGCGGGCGCGGGTGTACAGGACGCCCGCGTTCCGTCGTCGGGTGCCGTCACCCCCTGAACCCTCCGGGCCCCCCCGCCACCCCCGACGGTCCCCGGAGTCCGCACACCCCCTGGCCGGCCAACGGCCCAGGGGGTGTGCGGTTTTTCGCGTCACGTCACGCGACGGCGTCACGCGACGGCCGGGTCCAGGGAGTCGATGTCCTCCATGAAGCTCAGCATCCGGGCGTTGACCAGCTCGGGGTGGTCGATCTGCGGCCCGTGCCCGGTGGCGGCGACGATCTCGGCCCGCGCGCCCGGGATCACCCGCGGCACCCGCTCCACCTGCCGCTTCGGGTGCACGAGCAGGCTGCGCTTGCCCATGATCAGGTAGAACGGCGTCCGGATCGAGCCCAGTTCCGCGTCCGACAGCGGCAGCGGGGCGGGCCGGCGGATCCGGAAGGCGCGCACGCCGGCCTGGACCCAGGCGCGCAGTTCCGGGACGACGAGCACCGGCTGCTCCAGCCAGGACGCCAGCCGCGGCCGCAGCGCCTTGGGCGCGAAGGTGGCGAAGAGGCTGACGAAGATCCAGACGAAGAACCGCAAGCCGACCTTCTCCAGGCCGCCCGGGTCGAGGGCCGTGACGGAGGCGAGCCGCCCGGGCCTGCGGTGCGCCATGTTGATGACCAGCCAGCCTCCGTAGGAGGAGCCGACCAGGTGCACCCGGTCGAGGCCGAGCGCGTCGAGGGCTTCGTCGAGCCACTGGGCGGCGCGCTCGGGCTGCCACATCACCTCGCGCTGCACGCTGCGGCCGGGGTCGCCCGGGGTGTCGAGGGCGTAGACGGGGCGGTCGGCGCTGAGCGCGGCGGTGTTGGGGTACCACTGCGCGGAACAGCCGCCGGAGCCGTGGATCAGGACCACAGGCGTACGGGACGCGGCGGCGGGGTCCGTGGGGCCGTACCGGTAGACGTGCGTGGTGCCGAAGCTCGTCTCCACGTCGGTCTCGGAGCGCGCGGGCGCGCCCAGGGCGTAGACGGCGTCGCAGGCGGCGAAGTAGCGGTCGCGCAGGGTGTCGTTGACGTAGCGGCCGATGTCGCGGCGGACGCGGGTGGTCGTGGTGTCGGACACGGTGGCACCTCCAGGAGATCGGTTCTTCGTGACCTTCGCGGCCTTCGTGATACGACCGTACCACGATCTTGGTACAGCGGTATCATGAAAAAGGGACCGCGGCCCACGCGGCCCCTCACCCCCACCCCTCACCTACAGGCGGAGACACCCCCAACATGCCGAAGCGCGTGGACCACGAGGAACGGCGCACCCAGATCGCCGAAGCGCTCGTCCGGGTCGCCGGACGCCGCGGACTGCACGCCGTCGGCATGCGCGACGTGGCGGCCGAGGCCGGGGTGTCGCTCCGGCTCGTGCAGTACTACTTCGAGACCAAGGAGAAGCTCCTCCTCTACGGACTCCAGCACCTCACCGACCGCTTCACGGCGCGCGTCGGCGCCCGCCTCGCCGCCGCGGGCCCCGCCCCCGGCCCGCGCGCAGCCGCCGAGGCCCTGATCCTCGCCTCGCTCCCCACCGACCCGGAGAGCCGCACCTTCCACCTGCTCTACAGCTCCTACGCGATCCTGTCCGTGACCGACGAGGCGCTGGCCGCCCAGCCGTTCATCGCCAACCCCGACGCCGCCGAGGACGCGCTGACCGGCCTGATCCGCGCGGCACAGGACACCGGGCAGGCCGATCCGGACGCCGACGCGCGCACCGAGGCGATCAGCCTGCTCGCCATGGCCGCGACCCTGGGCACCAGCATCCTGGTGGGCCAGCGGGGCCCCGAGTCGGCCGTCGCGGTCCTGCGCCACCACCTCGACCGGATCTTCACTCCCCGCCGCTCCGCGTCAGCGTCTTGAGGACGCGCTCGCGCAGCGGGGCGATCCGGGTGCGGGCGGCGGCCCCGTCGTGGACGGCGTTGGCCGTGATGACCACGTACCGCCCGGCGGCGGGCGCGAGGAACAGGCTGGCCCCGGTGAAACCGTGGTGGTGGGCCACGGCGCCCCCGGCCCCCACGATCCACCCCAGCCCCCGGTGCAGGCCGGGATCGATCTCCGCGACGGGGACCAGGCTCGCGGCCAGCCAGTCGCCGAGCGGGCTGCCCGGACCCGCCGACAGCAGGTGCTCCGCATAGGTCGCGAGGTCCGCTGCGGGCGCGAACACCCCCGCGTGCCCGGCGACATCGCCCATCGCCGCCGCGTTCTCGTCGTGCACCGCGCCCCACAGCCGGTCGTGGCCGTCGCGGTGCTCGGTCGGCGCGACCTCGGGGGACTGGGCGAGCGGGCCGTAGGCTGTACGGTCCATGCCCAGCCCGGCCCAGAACGCGGCGGCGAGCCGGTCCAGCGGCTCTCTGTGCACATGGGCGAGGGCCAGGCCGAGCAGCACGTACCCCCGGTTGATGTAGCGGTGGGTGCCCGGGATGTTCTCCAGGGGCTCGCGGCAGATCAGCTCGTGCAGCGGGCGCTCGGTCAGGTCGTACAGGTCGAAGCGGGTGGCCGCGCGCAGGCCGGAGGTGTGCGAGAGCAGCTGCCGCACCGTGGTCCGGGCCCCGGACAGGTGGCCGAGGCCCTCGTCCATCGGCGGCAGGAACTCCCGTACGGGCGCGTCCAGGTCCAGCAGCCCCGCCGCCACGGCGCGGCCGACGAGCGGCCAGGTCGCGGTGACCTTGGTGAGGGACGCGATGTCATAGACGGTGTGCTCGTCGGGGGTCCGCGGGTTGGTGAACGGGGAGACCACCCCGGCCGACAGGACCGTACGGTCCCCCGCGGCCGTGCCGCAGACCACCACTCCGCCCGGGGCCGCCCCGTCGGCGACGACCTCCTCCAGCGCCTCCCGCAGCCCGTGCACGTCGGCGGCCGTGAAGGGGATGGATGCGGGTGCGGGTGCGATCTCGTTCATCTGCGCCTCCGGTGCGGTGGGTGCGATGCGTCCGGATCCTGTCGCCGGGCGCATTCCACCCTGGCCATCACCGGGACCGGGGGACGGCAGCCGCGCCGAGCGAGCGCTCCGCGTTGTCGATCAGCTCCTTGTAGGTGAGCACCTCGACCCGGTTCACGTGCGTGTTGAAGGTGCGCAGGGCCTCATGGATCTCCCGCTCCGGGACCTCCGGCTGCGCCCCCGGGTGGCCGATCAGGACCAGCGCGCTCGCCCGGCGCGTCTCGATGCCGAAGTCGGCGCGCAGCCGCTCCCGGTTCTCGTCGAGCCCCACCAGGTAGTTCACGGCCTGACCGACGGCGTCGTGCACCTCGGCGGCGGGCACCCAGGCGCCACGGTGCCGCTTCACCAGCGGTCCGCGCAGGCCCATCGACCGCTTCAGCTCCACCACGTGGAGCGAGCCGTCCCCGCGGATCAGCGGTATGTCCACCTCGTCCCCGGAGACGAGCCGCCGCTGGACGGCCTCGCCGACGAACCGGCCGCCGAAGATCCAGTGCTGTCCCTCCAGCGCCCGCTGGAGGTCCGCCTCCAGGGCGACGGGGTCCTCGGCGACCGTGCGCAGGGCGGCGAGTTGCGCCGCGCGCCGCTGGAGTTCGGCGGCGCGCAGCGCGAGCCGCCCGTCCCGGTCGGCCGCGAGCAGGGCGAGCGCCTCGGGCGAGGCGGCGATCCGGCGCGCCTCGGCCTCCGGGTCCGCCACCTCGATCCGCTCCCGCCGGATCACCTGCTCGATGTGCAGCGCCCATTCCGCCCGCCCGCGGGGTATGCGGTAGCGCCCGGGCCGGTCCGCCGGCGCCTCCACGAACCGGCCGTCCTCCCCCAGGCTCCGCAGATAGTCCAGCAGCTCGGCCGGGGTGGCGTCGGGCCGCTCGGCCAGGAATTCCTTGCCCTTCCCCGTCAGGAACTGACCGCCTCCCCACAGGGTCATCCCCACCAGATCCCGGAGGAGCCAGCTGCGCTCGGCGCCGTCCAGGTACAGCCGGTAGCGCTCCTCGAACTCCGGTTTGAGGATCCGCCCCTCCGCATAGTCCACGGAGTCCTGGAGCAGCCGCACGACCTGCCACTCGCCCGCCGAGGCCGCCCGGGACCGGGCCTGCGCCAGCAGGTCCACGAGCGCCTTGCCGCCCCGGCGACCGCGTCCCCGCCCGCCGTGCATGTGCCCGAACACCGCGTCGACGGCCGCCCGCACGTCACCGTCGGCCGCCTCCTTCCGGACGGCGTCCAATTGCTGTTCCAGGGCGAAATCGACTCGGATCTCCATGCCCCCAGCGTGACGCACGGGTCTGACAACGGGTCCGGTATCGGACACAAGATCGATTTCAGCCCGGCGCTGTTCGACTCCACGTCACCCGGGGAAACCGCACCGTTCATGTCCCGCTCTTAGCGTCGGAGCGCCCGCGCCATTCATTTCCGAGGGGGACCTCCCGCATCATGCGACGCAGACCTGCCAAGACGTTGACCGTACTGGCCCTGACCGGCGCCCTGGCCGCCGGCACCGCGGTCACCGCCAACTCGGCTCCCCAGCACGGCGGTCAGGGGGAGATCCGCAACGTCATCTACCTGCTCGGTGACGGAATGGGCCGGACCCACGTCACGGCCGCCCGCGACCGGTTCTACGGCGCGTCCGGCAAGCTGAACATGGAGACCCTGCCCTACACCGGCGCGGTCGCCACGTACGCCGTCGAGAAGGGCACCTCGAAGCCCTCGCTCGTCACCGACTCCGCCAGCTCGGCCACCGCGTGGTCGACGGGCGTCAAGACCTACAACGCCGCGCTGAGCGTCGACTCGTACGAGAAGCGCGTCACCACGCTGATGGAGCAGGCCAAGAAGGCCGGCTTCGCCACGGGCAACGTCTCCACCGCCGAGATCACCGACGCCACCCCGGCCGCCCAGTTCAGCCACGCGCTGCTGCGCGGCTGCCAGGGCCCGGTCTACTCCGACGCCGCCTGCCTCCCCAAGAAGGAGGACGGTACGTACGAGGCCGCGCCCGCGGACAAGACCCTGGTGACCCCGATCGCCGAGCAGATCGCGCACAACGGCACCGCCGACGTCATCCTCGGCGGCGGCCTCGCCCGCTTCGAGCCGGACGACCAGAAGGCCCTCAAGGACCAGGGCTACCAGGTGCTCGGCAGCTTCGGCGACCCGAAGCTCCCGGCCCAGACCGCCGCCAGCCAGAAGGTCGCCACCAAGACCGACCTGGCCCAGGCCAACGGCAAGAAGGTCATCGGCCTCTTCAACCGCGGCAACCTCACCGTCGAGCAGGCCAAGGCCGGTCTGCCCGCGGACGCCGCGCAGAAGCAGGAGCCGACGCTCGCCGACATGACCCGCAAGTCGATCCAGCTGCTCGGTGAGCGCGGCGGCTACGACCGCAACCGCAAGGGCTTCCTCCTCCAGGTCGAGGGCGCCCAGATCGACAAGCGGTCGCACGCCAACGACGCCGCCCAGACCCTGGGCGAGATCAAGGCCTTCGACGACGCGGTCAAGGTGGCCACCGACTTCGCGAAGAAGGACGGCCACACCCTGGTCGTCGTGACCGCGGACCACGAGTGCGCCGGCTTCAACATCATCGAAAAGGGCACCTACACCAACGCCGAGGCGGTCGCTCCCCCGGCCAACACGGACGCGGGCAACCCGGCCAACAACAGCACCACCTCGCGCCCCGCTTCGGGTGCCAAGGACCCGGTGCGCTCGACCGGCCCGATCAACGGCACCGGCGCGGGTGACGTGAAGAACTTCGCTCCCGCCACCTTCCGCACGCCGAACGACCCGGCCGAGGTCAAGGACGGCAGCCCGGACGCCAGCCTCTGGCTGACCTACCTGTCCGGCAACCACACCGGTGCCGACGTGCCGATCTTCGCGTACGGCCCGAACGGCGCCGCCTTCGCCGCGAGCCAGAACAACACCGAGCTGTACGGCAAGCTGTACCGCTCGCTGTTCGGCAAGTCGCCCCAGCAGCACTGACCCACCGATGCGCAGCCGGGGCCGGGAGGACCACGTCCTCCCGGCCCCGGCCACGTCAGGAGCCTTCCGATGAGACACCTCACCCGCCGCACCGCCGGGGCGCTGGCCGCCGCGGCCGCCGTTCTCGCACTCGCCTCGGGCTGCTCCGGCGGCCCGGCGGCAGCCACTGCCGACAGCGCGGCGGAGGCGGCCGGATCCGCCGCCCCCGTGGTCCTGCCCGCGCCGCGCGGGGCGCCCGCGCCCGCCGCCGTACTGGCCCAGCCCGCCAAGCCGGGCGAGGTCCGCATCGAGGAGGGCCCCTTCACCGACCGGGTGAAGATGACCGCCCTCAAGCTCACCGACAAGGCGTCCGTCACCGGGCACATCGCCATCACCTCCGATGTCAGCGACACCCTGGCCCTGGAGATCGGCGCGGCGTACTACGACCCGACCGGCCACCTCCTCGGGACCACGAAGTTCCAGTACCAGGAGGAGGGCGAGGACGCGCAGGGCGACCAGCACCACGACGGGCCGCGCGCGGCGGGCGACGGCATCGACTTCACCGTGCCTGCCGGGCAGTTCGCGCAGGCACCGGCGAGCGTGGTGCTGTCGATACCGGTCCTCGTCAGCGAGTAGCGGAGCGGACGGGGTTCCGCCGGGGTTCCGCCGCGGCTACTGCCCCGCGGCGCAGAACGTGTCACGCGACGGGCGGTGGCCGGTGGTCAGGAACTCGGTGACCGCCCGGTCCCCGCAGGCGTTGCCGTTGCCCAGGTAGACGCCGTGGCCGCCGTGGTCGACGGTGACCAGGCGGGCCCGGTCGCCGAAGGCCTCGCGCATCTTCAAGGCGCCGAAGTAGGGGGTGGCCGGGTCGCGCAGGTTCTGGATCATCAGCACGTTGGAGGGGCCGTCACCGGTGATCCGGGTGGGCTTCTCCACCGGCGCGTCCTTCCAGAACGCGCAGGGCGTGACCGTCGCGGGCATCCCGGCGGTGAGCGGGTGCGCGGCCCGGTCGGCTGCCGAGCCGCGCGCGTAGGCGTTCACGTCGGCGGGCCACTTCACGTCGTTGCAGATCACCGCGACGGCGATCGCCGCGTCCTCGTCGCGCAGCGGCTGGGCCAGCTCGGGCGGCAGCACCGGGGTCGCGGCCGGGTCCTGGGCCTGCCGCACGAGCCGGGCGAGGCCCGGGAAGGCCGCGTCGCCGTACAGGGCGTTCTGCATGGCCTGGCGCAGCAGGTTCCCGGTCAGCGGCGTGCCCTGGGTGGTCGAGGGCTTGGGCGCGTGGTCGAGCGTGGCCGCGAGGGCGAGGAACAGCGGGCGCACCTCGTCGGGGCGCTCGGCGAGCCGCAGGCCCTCGGCCGCGCGGGCCGGGTCGGCCGCCCAGGCCGCGAAGTCGGGGAACCGGTCGTCGGCGCCCTGCGACATGTTCGCGAGCCAGCCGCGCGCCACGCGCGACGGGTCGGGGTCGCCGCTGCTGTCCAGGACCCAGCGGTCGGTGTGCTGGGGGTACTTCTGCCCGTAGACGGCGCCGACGTACGTACCGTACGAGGTTCCCCAGGCCGACAGTTTCCGCTCGCCCAGGGCCTGGCGCAGCCGGTCCATGTCCCGGACCTCGTTGGCGGTGGTGAAGCTGCGCAGCACCGCGCCGCCATTGGTCTGGCATGCCTCGGCCACCCGGCGGGAGCGGGCCTCGTTGACCGCGACACCGCCGTCCGCGTCGGGCCAGGACCGCAGGGTGACCAGCATCCGGTCCTCCGGCGCGAGTCCGCAGTTCGCGGTGGTACTGGCGCCCACGCCGCGCGGGTCGAAGCCCACCAGGTCGTAGCTGCCGGCCATCGCCTTGCCCAGCGCCTCGCCCTTCTGCGCCAGGCGCTGCACCCCGGAGCCGCCCGGGCCGCCGGGCAGGACCATCAGCGTGCCGCGCCGGGCGGCGGGCCGGTCGCTGCGGATCCGGGAGACCGCGAGGGAGAGCTGCCGGCCGGCCGGGTCGCCGTAGTCGAGGGGCACGGGCAGCTCGGCACACTCCTGCCCGGCGGGCCCGCCCGGCCGCTCGCAGGGCCGCCAGGCCAGCGCGGGAGCCCCGGCGGTACCCGCCGCGGCGCTCGCGGGGACGGCGTCCGCCCGGCCGCCCGCCGCGGCGTCGGCCGAGGGGGCGAAGGCCACGGTCAGGGCGGTGGCGGCGGTCACGGCGGAGAGGGCGAGTGCGGCGCTCGTACGGGTGTAAGTCGTCATGCCCAAAGGGTGGTTCAGCCCCGCCCGCCGTCCCATCCGGCTGGCGTGACGGCCGGGGGTGGGGCTAACCCCCCGGGGTTCCCCCAGAGGGGGGTTGGCCGACCCTCCGGACGGGCCTCCGAACGGTCCGTCAGAGGTCGAACTCGTGCGGTGCCAGGCCCAGGGCGAAGCAGGCCTCGCGGACGACGGCCTGCTCGGTCTTGTCGAAGTCACCGTCGGCGCCACCGATGATGATGCCGATCTGGATGACCGCGCGGGCCTCCGCGGGCTTCTTCTTCGCCTTGGCTATCTCCTGCATGACGGCGACCTTGCCGAAGTCGAAGTCGGCGGTCAGCTTGTCGAGGTTCTCGTCGAAGCGCCGCCGCAGTTCGTCCGCGGGGAAGTTCTGCAGCACCTCGTTGGTCCCGATCAGCTGGGCCACGCGCTGGCGTTCGGCCGCGTCGATCGTGCCGTCGGCCGCGGCCACGAGCGCGCACATCGCCATGCTGGAGTCCCTGAACGCCCCGCTCTTGAGGTCGTTCCGCTTCGCCACCAGCTGCGTCTGCATCGTCGCGGCGGAATCCTTGATGCGGTCCCACAGGGCCATGTCTGTCTCCTTATGTCATGGATGGTCACCCCGACAACGGACAGGACTCCCCGCGCGTGCCCGGCCCGCCGATCCCTTCCGCTTCCTTCCGCTTCCTTCCGCTTCCGCCCCGCACGGGCTACGCCGGGAGGGCCATGACCAGCAGCGGCGCCGTGGTGGGACGCGCGGAGCCGCCCGCCGGCTCGACCGTGAGACCGATCGCCGTGGCGTCCCGCACCGCCCCGTCCAGCAGCAGCGCGTGCCCGCCGCCCAGCAGCCCGGCCGGGCGCATCGAACCGTGCTCCGAGAACCACAGCTGGTACGTCGTCCCCGCGGGCGGCGGCGGCAACTGCGCGGCCAGCACCACCGCCTGGTCCCGGGCGGCCGAGGTCACGACGGTGACCCTGGCCCCGCTCGCGGTCCGGCCCGTGGCGGTACGTGCGTCCGGCGCGGCCAGCACCGCCGTGAGCGCCTCGCTCCGCGCCCCGGCCCGGTCGGCCTCGCGCTGCGCGGCCTGCACGGCCCGCCGCGCCCGCTGGGCCTCCCCGTGCTGCCCGAGGGCGATCGCGCCGAAGGACACGGCCGCGGCGAGGCTGGCCGCGATCACGAGGACCGCGCCGCGGCGCCTGATCCCGGCGGCGAGCACGGCGTACCGCCCCGGCGCCGGTACCCGTGGCGGGAGTTGGCGCACGCTGTCGATGCGTTCCAGCACCAGCGCCTTCAGCTCCGGCGGCGGGGGCACGGCGGCCGCCGACGCCAGCCGGGCCGCGGTCGCGGCGAATTCCCGCACCTCCTGGGCGCAGGACGTGCACTGGCCGAGGTGCCGGGTGAAGGCGTGGTGTTCGTCGGGGCCCAGCGCGTCCAGCGCGTACGCACCGGTGAGGGCGTGCGGGTCTTCGGTCGTCACGTGGTCACCCCCATGCAGTCGCGCAGCCGGATCAGTCCGTCGCGCATACGGGTCTTGATGGTCGGAAGGGGGGTCCGCAGGGTCTGCGCCACCTCGCGGTAGGTCAGGCCCCGGTAGTAGGCGAGGGTGACGGTCTCCCGCTGGAGTTCGGTCAGCCGGCGCAGACAGCGGCGCACCTGCTCGCTCTCCAGCCGGGTCTCCACCTGCTCGCTGACCTCGTCGAAGGGCGGTGTCAGCGCGCCCAGCGCGTCCTGGTGGTCGCGGTTCGCGGCGGCCTGCGCCGAGCGCACCCGGTCCACGGCGCGGCGGTGCGCGAGGGTGGCCGTCCAGGTCGTGACGGACCCCTGGGCGGGCTGGTAGCGGGCGGCGCCCCGCCAGATCTCGATCATCACTTCCTGCGTCACCTCCTCGGACTGCGCGCGGTCCCGCAGGACCTTGAGGACGATGCCGAAGACCGGGCCGGCGATCACGTCGTAGAGGGCGGCGAAGGCGTCCTGGTCGCCGAGCGCGACCCGGGCCATCAGCTCCGCGGGGTCGGGCCGGGCGGACCGTTCAGGACGGTCGCCCTCGTCCCTTCGATGGATCGCTCGCATGGGCAGTCCTCCGCGCCGTTCGGCATGGGTGGTGGCACCCCGGTCACCTGTTCTTCGGAGCCGACGCCCCCGAGGATTGCCGGAACATCCGGCGAACCGAACCAATCCGCGGGGCCCGGGGCGCCGAATGCCAGATGTGACCATCACCCGACCGGCCCTGAACCGCGGCGCACTCGCCGCGCTGAGCGGCCTGCTGTCCGGGTACACGGCGCTGGCGGTCGCAGAACTGGTCGCCTCCTTCGTGCGGCCCCAGGCGGGCCCCGTCACCGCAGTAGGCGGCGCGGCCATCGACCGTACCCCCGCCCCGGTCAAGGATTTCGCGATCCGGCGCTTCGGCACCGACGACAAGCTCGTCCTCCAGATCGGCATCGTCGCCGCCCTCGGCTTCCTGGCCGTCCTCCTCGGCCTGTTCGCCCTGCGCCACCGGCGCACCGGCGCCGCCGGTGTCCTCGCCTTCGGCGTGCTCGGCGCGGCCGCCGCGCTCACCCGGCCCGACGCGGCCGGGGCGGCCGACGCGCTGCCCTCGCTGGTGGGGGCGGCCGCCGGATCCGTGGTCCTGCACGTCCTGCTCGGGCGGCTCGCGCGGCCACCGGCCGGGACCGGTGAGGGCCCGGCCGCGGGCCGCCTGGACCGGCGCGGGTTCCTGCTCGCCGCCGGAGCCACCGCGCTCGTCGCCACCGGGGCGGGTGCGCTGGGACGGACCCTGGCCGGGCGGCGCGGCCGGGGCGCGGTGGCCTCCCGGGCCGCCGTACGGCTGCCCGCGCCCGCTTCGCCCGCCGCGCCCGTACCGGCGCGGGCCGCCCCGCGGATCCCCGGGATCAGCGCCTTCACCACCTCGAACACCGACTTCTACCGGGTGGACACCGCACTGGTGGTGCCCAGGGTCGACGCCGGCACCTGGCGGCTGCGGCTGCACGGCAAGGGCGTGGGCCGCCCCCGGACGTACTCCTACCGGGAGTTGCTCGGCCGGGACCTGATCGAGCGCGACGTCACGCTGACCTGCGTGTCCAACGAGGTCGGCGGACCGTACGTCGGCAATGCCCGCTGGCTGGGCGTCCGGCTGGCCGACCTGCTCCGCGAGGCGGGCGTACGGCCCCCCTCGCGCGGCGGCCCGGCCGATCAGCTGGTGGCCCGCTCGGTCGACGGGATGACCCTGGGCAGCCCGGTCGAGGACGTCATGGACGGCCGCGACGCGATGCTCGCGGTCGGCATGAACGGGGAACCGCTCCCCTTCGAGCACGGCTTCCCGGTCCGCATGCTCGTCCCCGGGCTGTACGGGTACGTGTCGGCCTGCAAGTGGATCCGGGACATCGAGCTGACCACCTTCGACGCCTACGACCCGTACTGGGTCCAGCGGAGCTGGGCCCGGCGCGCACCGGTCAAGACCCAGGCCCGGATCGACACCCCCAAGCCGTTCGCCCGGCCGCCGCTGGGCACGACCGTGATGGTCGGCGGGGTCGCCTGGGCCCAGCACCGGGGCATCCGGCGCGTGGAGGTACGGATCGACGACGGCCCGTGGCAGGACGCCGACCTCGCCGACCAGGACACCGTCGACACCTGGCGGCAGTGGTCCTTCCCCTGGACGACCACCCCGGGCGGCCACACCCTCACCGTCCGCGCCACCGACGGCGGCGGCCGCCTCCAGACCGACCGGCGCACCCAGACCCTTCCCGACGGAGCCAGCGGCTGGCACAGCGTCTTCGTCACCCCCGGCTGACCCCCTTCCCGCACCCACCACCATGGAGAACGCCATGAGCACGCTTCGCTTCCTCCGTACCGCCCTCGCCGTCGCCACCGCGGCCATCCTGCCCTTCGCCCTGGCCGCCTGCTCCGAATCCGGCAAGGACAGCGCGGCCGGTCCGGCCGCCGACTCGGCGGGCGCGGTCCCCACCGCGCCCGCCGTGGACGGTGCGCCGTCCACGGACAAGCCCTTCGGCCCCGCCTGTGCGGGGGTCCCCGCCACCGGCGCGGGCAGCTTCGACGGCATGGCCAAGGACCCGGTCGCCACCGCCGCCTCCCACAATCCGGCGCTGTCCACCCTGGTCGCCGCCGTCAAGCAGGCCGGCCTGGTCGACACCCTCAACAACGCCAAGGACCTCACCGTCTTCGCCCCGACCAATGAGGCCTTCGCCAAGATCCCGAAGGCCGACCTGGACAAGGTCCTCGCCGACAAGGCGATGCTGACGAAGATCCTCACCTACCACGTGGTGGGCCAGAGGCTGGCGCCGCAGCAGCTGGAGAGCGGCTCCTTCGACACCCTGGAGAAGGACCAGGTCACCACCGCCGGATCCGGCACCTCCTACCAGGTCAACGGCGCCTCCCACGTGGTCTGCGGCAACGTCCCGACCGCCAACGCGACCGTCTACATCGTCGACACCGTCCTGATGCCCAAGTAGCGGCCGGGGAACGGGCCCCGCGGGAGAACGAGCGCGGCCACAGGGCCGGTCACCGACTGTGGTGACCGGCCCTGAGCCATGCCTTCGAGCCGCTAGGGTTTGCGTGGGTATCGCACGGGGTCGGGGAGGGCCGGGGCGGATGAGTCGTCGTTCCAGTGGACTGGTCGGGATCTGGGCCGAGGCCCAGCGCCAGCAGCAACGCTCGCAGGCCCTGCAGCAGCGGGAGCGAGAACGTCAGCAGCGGGCTCAGGAGCGGGACATGGCCCGCGGCCTGCGCGAACAGAAGGTGGCCTACCGCCAGTACCGGGACGCCGAGGCGCGGCGGCTCACCGAGCAGCTGGAACAGCAGGTCGCCGCGCTCCAGGGGCTGCTCGGCCAGGGCTGTGCCGCACCCGCCTTCCGGATCGCCGCGTTGCGGCGGCCCGAACGGGTCGAGGCGTTCAACCCGGGTCAGCTGGAGCGTCCGGTGCCGATGCCGGAACCGCACCAGTTCGCCGTGCAGACCGGCTGGGGCATCGGGGCGGGCCGCCGGGCGCAGGCCGAGGCCGACGCGCACGCCCGGTACACCCAGGCCTGGCACGCGGCCCAGGCCGCCGAGACGCAGCGGCAGCAGCAGCTCTCCGCGTACCGCGCGCAGTACGACCGGTGGGCGGGCGGGCAGCTCGCGGAGATCCGCGCGCACAACACCGGGATCGCGGAGCTGGCGGCCTCGCTGCGCGCCGGTGACCCCGACGCGGCCGTCGAGTACTTCTCGGCCGCGCTGTACTCGTCCTCCGGCTGGCCCGGGGAACTGCCGCGCGCGCTGAGCGCCGCCTACGATCCGGGGGCCCGCCAGCTGGTCCTGAACTGGGAGCTGCCGGGGTTCGACGTGGTGCCCACCGCGAAGTCGGTGCGGTACATGCCGAGCACGGACCAGGACAAGGAGTCCCCGCTCCCGGTGGGCCAGCGCCGCGCGGTGTACCGCGATCTGCTCGCGCAGTGCGTCCTGCTGGTGCTGCGGGACCTGTTCGAGGCGGACGAGTTCGGCGCCCTGGAGTCGGTGGCCCTCAACGGGTACGTCGACGACCACGATCCGGCGACGGGCCGTCCCGCGCAGATCTTCCTGGCCACGGTGATGGCGACCCGACCGTCCTTCGCCGCCCTCCACCTGGCCCAGGTCAACCCGGTGGACTGCCTGACCGGCGCTCTGCGCGGGCAGTTGTCGGCCCGCCCGGACCTGCTCACGGCCGTACGTCCGGCCCGCACGCCGGAGGACCTCGGCTCGGGCGTGGTCACGCACGGAAGCGGCACTGGCGGCGGAGCGGGGGACGAGGAGCCCGATCTGTTCTCGATGGATCCCATCGAGTTCGAGGGCCTGGTCGCCGAGCTGTTCCGGGCCATGGGGATGCAGGCCGTGATGACCCAGCGGTCCAACGACGGCGGGGTGGACGTCGACGCGACCGACCCCACCCCGATCCGCGGCGGCTCGATCGTGGTCCAGGTCAAGCGGTACCGCAACACCGTCCCGCCGACCGCCGTGCGCGACCTGTACGGCACGGTCCAGGACGCGGGGGCCAACAAGGGCGTACTGGTGACGACCTCGGGCTTCGGTCCGGGATCGCACGCCTTCGCCCAGGGCAAGCCGCTGGAGCTGGTCTCCGGGCCGGAGCTGGTGGACCTGCTGCACCGGCACGGGCTGCGCGGCCGTCTCGGGGACGGCGGCCGTCCGGCGGCGGCCGTCCCCGCCCAGCGCGAAGCCACCCCGGCCCCGGCGGCCGCCCCCGAGTACAACGTGCTCGGCATGTACTGGTCCGGGCCGGTCGCGCTCGATGTGTGCGCCCTCGTCTGCGCGGGCACCCGGGTGCTCAGCGATGAGCACTTCGTCTTCTTCAACAACCACCGCACCCCGGACGGTTCGGTGCGCAGCCGTCCGCACACCCCGCCGGACCGGGCCGCGATCGAGGTGGCCTTCGACGCGCTCCCCGACCGCGCCGACCGGCTGGTGCTGGTCGCGGCGGTGGATCCCGAGACCCATCCGTACGCGGACCTGTCCGGGTTCCTCGCGGCCCGGATCCGGCTGCTCGGCGCCGACGGCACGGAGATCGACCAGCTGGACGTGTCCGACGGCCGCCCCGGGGAAACCGCCCTGGTCCTGGGCTCGTTCCGGCGACGAGCGGGCGGTGACTGGTCCTTCGTGGCGGGCGGCAAGGGGTATCCGGGCGGTCTGGCCGCCCTGGTGCACGACTTCGGGATCGCCACCGAATGAGCACGCGGGGCGCCCCCAACAGGAGCCTCCCAACAGGGTGTTTCACGTGAAACCGGGCGTGTTTCACGTGAAACACTCATTTGTTTCACGTGAAACACCCGGTCAACGGACCAAGATCAGGTCGCACGTACCCTCCGTGCCATGGCTAATAACACACCTGTGAACAAGCTCGCTGTCATCGTCGGCTCCACCCGCGAAGGCCGCTTCGGCCCGACCGTGGCCGAATGGTTCACCGCGCTCGCCGCCGAGCACGGTGGCTTCGAGGTCGACGTCATCGACGTGGCCGAGCTGGAACTTCCCGCCCAGCACCCGAACTGGGGCACCCCGCGCACTCCCGCGCTGGAGGCACTGTCCGAGCGCGTCACCGCGGCGGACGCGTTCGTCGTCATCACGCCGGAGTACAACCACAGCTACCCGGCGCAGCTGAAGCACTTCCTCGACCTGCACACCACCCAGTGGCACGCCAAGCCGGTCGCCTTCGTGTCCTACGGCGGTGTCTCGGGCGGTCTGCGGGCCGTCGAGCACCTGCGCCAGGTCTTCGCCGAGCTGCACTGCGTCACGATCCGCGACGCGGTCAGCTTCCACGGCGCGTGGGACCACTTCGCCGAGGGCGGCAAGGCCCACGACCCGCAGGGCGCGGCCGGCGCGGCCAAGACCCTCCTCGACCGGCTGACCTGGTGGACCACCACGCTGCGCGAGGGCCGCACCGCCCGCCCGTACAACTCCTGACCAGCGCACCCGCCGTGCCGACGGGTCCGGGCCGCCGTCGCGGCCCGGACCCGTCCGGCCATCCGGTCAGCCGTCAGCCCGTCAGGGACTTCAGCGCGATGTTCAATTCCAGTACGTTGACGCGGGGTTCGCCCATGAAGCCCAGGGTCCGACCCTCGGTGTGGGCGGCGACGAGCTTCTCGACCTGGGCGACCGGCAGGTGGTTCCGCGCGGCGATCCGGGGGATCTGGAGGGCCGCGTAAGCCGGGGAGATCGCCGGGTCCAGGCCCGAGCCCGAGGAGGTCACGGCGTCGGCGGGCACCTGACCGAGCCGCGGGGTGAAGCCGGGGACCGTGTTGTCCGCGATGACCTTCTGCTGGGCCTCGCGGACCGCCTTGACCAGGTCGGGGTTGTCAGCCGCCTTGTTGGAGGCGCCGGAGACCAGCAGCTTGTACTGGGTGTTGATGGTGTTCTGCCCCAGCCCGGCCGAGGGCCGCGGCTGGAACCAGCGGAGGTCGTCGCCGTAGCTCTGCCCGATGAGGGAGGAGCCGACGACGGTACCGGTGCCGTCCTTGACCTCGGAACCGTTGGCCTGGCGGCTGAACGCGGCCTGGGCGATCCCGGTGACGGCCAGCGGGTAGAGGGCCCCGCACACGACCGTGAGGACCAGCAGGGCGCGCAGGCCCGCCCCGATCAACCGCACTGTGTTGCCTACAGAGTTGTTCATGGGTGGTCAGCCGATTCCGGGGATGAGGGAGATGAGCAGGTCGATGAGCTTGATGCCGATGAACGGGGCGATGAGGCCGCCCAGTCCGTAGATCCCGAGGTTGCGGCGGAGCATCTTGTCGGCGCTGGTGGGCCGGTAGCGGACGCCCTTGAGGGCGAGCGGCACCAGGGCGATGATGATCAGCGCGTTGAAGATGACGGCCGACAGGATCGCGGACTCGGGCGAGTGCAGGCCCATGATGTTGAGCTTGTCCAGGCCCGGGTAGACCACCGCGAACATCGCCGGGATGATCGCGAAATACTTCGCCACGTCGTTGGCGATGGAAAACGTGGTCAGCGCTCCCCGGGTGATCAGGAGCTGCTTGCCGATCTCCACGATCTCGATGAGCTTGGTCGGGTTGGAGTCCAGGTCCACCATGTTCCCGGCCTCCTTGGCGGCCGAGGTGCCGGTGTTCATCGCCACGCCCACATCGGCCTGGGCGAGCGCGGGGGCGTCGTTGGTGCCGTCACCGGTCATCGCGACCAGCTTGCCGCCCGCCTGCTCCCGCTTGATGAGGGCCATCTTGTCCTCGGGGGTGGCCTCGGCGAGGAAGTCGTCGACGCCCGCCTCCTCGGCGATGGCCTTCGCGGTCAGCGGGTTGTCACCCGTGATCATGACCGTCTTGATGCCCATCCGGCGCAGCTCGTCGAACCGCTCCCGCATGCCCTCCTTGACCACGTCCTTGAGGTGGATGACCCCCAGCACCCGCGCACCCTTGGCGTCCTGCGCCGCGACGAGCAGCGGGGTGCCACCGGCCGCGGAGATCGCGTCCACCTTCTCTCGGGCGTCGGAGGCGACCGTACCGCCCTGTTCGTCCACCCACGCCAGGATCGAATTGGCGGCGCCCTTGCGGACCTTGCGGTGGACGCCGTCCTCGTCGAGGTCGACACCGGACATCCGGGTCTGGGCGGTGAAGGGGATCCATTCGGCGTGCGCGAGTTCGCCCTGGTGGCGTGCGCGCAGCCCGTACTTCTCCTTCGCGAGGACCACGATCGAGCGGCCCTCGGGGGTCTCGTCGGCCAGCGACGACAGCTGCGCGGCGTCGGCGAGTTCGGCGGCGATGGCCCCTTCGACGGGCACGAACTCGGAGGCCTGGCGGTTGCCGAGGGTGATGGTGCCGGTCTTGTCGAGCAGCAGGGTCGAGACATCGCCCGCCGCCTCGACCGCACGGCCCGACATCGCGAGGACGTTGCGCTGGACGAGGCGGTCCATGCCCGCGATGCCGATCGCGGAGAGCAGGGCCCCGATCGTCGTCGGGATCAGGCAGACCAGCAGCGCCGTCAGCACGATCATCGACTGCTCGGCGCCCGCGTAGATCGCGAACGGCTGGAGGGTGACCACCGCCAGCAGGAAGACGATCGTCAGCGAGGCCAGCAGGATGTTGAGGGCGATCTCGTTGGGGGTCTTCTGCCGGGAGGCGCCCTCGACGAGATTGATCATCCGGTCGATGAAGGTCTCGCCGGGCTTGGTCGTGATCTTGATGACCACCCGGTCGGAGAGCACCTTCGTGCCGCCGGTGACCGCGCTGCGGTCACCGCCCGACTCCCGGATGACCGGGGCCGATTCACCCGTGATCGCCGATTCGTCGACCGAGGCGACGCCCTCCACGACATCCCCGTCACCGGGGATGATGTCGCCCGCTTCACAGACGACGAGGTCGCCGATCCGCAGGTCGGTGCCGGGTACGGACTCCTCGACGCCCCCGGTCAGACGGCGCGCGACCGTGTCGGTCTTCGCCTTGCGCAGGGTCTCGGCCTGGGCCTTGCCCCGGCCCTCGGCGACGGCCTCGGCGAGGTTGGCGAAGATCGTGGTCAGCCAGAGCCAGACCGTGATGGCCCAGCCGAACCAGTCCGTCGGGTCCTTGACCGCGAGCACGGTGGTGACCACCGAGCCGATCAGGACGACGAACATGACGGGGGACTTGACCATCACCCGGGGGTCGAGCTTGCGGACCGCGTCCGGGAAGGACTTCAGCAGCTGCTTGGGGTCGAAGAGCCCGGTGCCGGCCCGCCCTTCGTCCGGCTTGTGGCCGGTGGGGGCGTCCTGGTGCGGGGCGCGGGTGGGGGTGGGGGTGGCGGTGCTCATGAGGCGAGCCCTTCGGCGAGCGGGCCCAGCGCCAGGGCCGGGAAGTACGTCAGTCCGGTGATGATGATGATCGTGCCGACCAGCAGGCCCGTGAACAGCGGCTTTTCGGTGCGCAGGGTGCCCGCGGTGGCCGGTACGGGCCGCTGCTCGGCGAGCGAACCGGCCAGCGCCAGGACGAACACCATGGGCAGGAAACGGCCGAGGAGCATGGCGAGGCCGATGGTGGTGTTGAACCAGGGGGTGTCGGCGCTCAGGCCCGCGAAGGCCGAACCGTTGTTGTTCGCGCCCGAGGTGTAGGCGTAGAGGATCTCCGAGAAGCCGTGCGCGCCGGCGTTGGCCATGGAGGCGCGCGGCCCGCTCAGCGCCATCGCGACCGCGGTGAAGCCGAGGACCAGCACCGGGGTGATGAGGATGTAGCAGGCGGCGAGCTTGATCTCGCGGGTGCCGATCTTCTTGCCCAGGTATTCGGGGGTGCGGCCGACCATCAGGCCCGCGATGAACACCGCGATGATCGCCATGATCAGCATGCCGTAGAGGCCGGAGCCGACACCGCCGGGCGCGATCTCGCCCAGCTGCATGCCCAGCAGCTGGATGCCGCCGCCGAGGCCGGTGTAGGAGGAGTGGAAGGAGTTGACCGCGCCGGTCGAGGTGAGCGTGGTGGCGACCGAGAAGATCGCCGAGGCGCCGATCCCGAAGCGGGTCTCCTTGCCCTCCATCGCACCGCCCGCGGCCTGCAACGCCGGGCCGTGGTGGGCGAATTCGGTCCACATCATCAGCGCGGTGAAACCGAGCCAGATCGTGGCCATCGTCGCGAGGATCGCGTAACCCTGCCGGACCGAACCGACCATGCGCCCGAAGGTGCGGGTCATCGCGAACGGGATCAGCAGGATCAGGAAGATCTCGAAGAGATTGGAGAAGGGCGTCGGGTTCTCGAACGGATGGGCCGAGTTGGCGTTGAAGTAGGCGCCGCCGTTCGTCCCCAGCTCCTTGATGACCTCCTGCGAGGCGACCGCGCCGCCGTTCCACTGCTGGGTCCCGCCCAGGAACTGCCCGACCTCGTGGATCCCGGAGAAGTTCTGGATGACACCGCAGGCGACCAGGATGACCGCGCCGATCACCGACAGCGGGAGCAGGATCCGTACGGTGCCGCGCACCAGGTCGGACCAGAAGTTGCCCAGTTCACCGGTGCGGGAGCGGGCGAAGCCCCGGACGAGCGCCACCGCGACGGCCATGCCGACCGCCGCCGAGACGAAGTTCTGCACGGCCAGCCCGCCGGTCTGCACGACGTGGCCCATGGCCTGCTCGCCGGAGTACGACTGCCAGTTCGTGTTCGTCACGAAGGAGACGGCCGTGTTGAAGGCCTGGTCCGGCTTGATCGAGGCGAAGCCGAGCGAGCCGGGCAGCACGCCCTGGAGGCGCTGCAGACCGTAGAGGAACAGGACGCCCACGACGGAGAAGGAGAGCACCGCCCGCAGGTAGGCGGGCCAGCGCATCTCCACGGAGGGATTGGCGCCGATGGCCTTGTATATCCACTTCTCCGGCTTGTAATGCTTCTCGGAGGAGTAGACGCGGGCCATGTACTCGCCCAGCGGGCGGTAGGCGAGGGCCAGGGCCGCGACGAGCGCGAGCAGCTGGAGCACCCCGGAAAGAACGGGACTCATCGGGGCTAGAACCTCTCCGGGAACACGAGGGCGACGATCAGATAGCCCAGCAGAGCGACGGCGACCAGCAGGCCCACCACGTTTTCGGCGGTCACAGCTTGGCCACCCCCTTGGCGATGAGAGCCACCAGCGCGAAGAGCGCGATCGTGGTGACGACGAAGGCCAGATCGGCCATCGTGAGCTCCTGAGGGTTCCGGGGACGGCTTTCGGACACCTCTGAGTGGAACCCCTGGAGAGACCCCCCGCACCTCACCTTGACGGGCCCCATACGCCCCCGAAGGGGGCTTTTACGGCTCTCTAACGCCAGGATGCGGCCCGGCGGCCACAGGCCCGGCGGCCACACCCGGGCCCGCACCCGTCCGGGGCACCCGCACCACGACCAGGCTCGTGTCGTCGTCCGTGTCCCCGGTGACCGCCGACAGCAGCGCGTCGGCCATCGACTCCACGGGCCCGGCCCCCACCCGCTGGGCCGCCCGCCGCAGCGCGGCCAGGCTCCGGTCCATGCTCACGTGCCGCCGCTCCACGAACCCGTCCGTGTAGAGCAGCAGGGTGTCCCCCGGCAGCAGGGCCAGCGACGCCTCCTCGTAGTCGGCGCCCGCCACCGCGCCGAGCAGGATGTTGTGCGGCGCGTCCAGGATCCGGGCCCGGCCCTCGCGCAGCAGCAGGACGGGCGGATGGCCCGCCCCGGCCCAGCGCAGCGAACCGGCCACCGGGTCGTACACCGCGCACACCGCCGTGGCCGTGGGGCCGCCCCGGGTGCCCAGGGTGACCTCGTTGAGCCAGGTCATCAGCCGGCCCGGCCCGGCGCCGGTCACCGCGAGCCCGCGCAGGGCGTTGCGCAGCACGACCATGCTGGTCGCCGCGTCGATGCCATGCCCCGCGATGTCGCCGACGGCGACCAGCACCCGGCCGTCCGGCAGGACCAGGACGTCGTACCAGTCGCCGCCGACCAGATAGTCCTGGGAGGCGGGCCGGTAGCGGACCGCGACGTCCAGACCGCCCGCGGGCTCGGCCGTCAAGGGCGCTTCCGGCACGATCGCCCGCTGGAGCTGGAGGACGAACCGGGCCCGCGCCGTCGCGTCCTCCTGGGCCGCCGACAGCGCGAGCTCGTTGTGATGCTGGGCGGAAACGTCCTGGTAGACCCCGGTGAGCCCGGTCAGCGCCGCCCCCGACAGCAGCGGTTCGGCCGCGATCCGCACGTGCCGGACGCCCCCGTCCGCCCGGATCGCCCGGACCAGCGCCCGGTCCCCGCGACGGCCCTCCCCCAGGGAGGCCAGCAGTCCCTCCAGCAGCGGTACGTCCTCGGGGTGCAGCCGGGCGCCGAGCCGGGCCAGCGGCACCGGCGGCGCGTCCCGGTCCATCCCGAAGAGCGTGTACGTCTCCTGGCTCCAGCGCGTGGCACCCGTCAGCAGGTCCTCCTCGAAGTACCCGACCCGCTCCAGCCGCCCCAGCACCCGGGTCAGGGCCTCGCTGCGCAGGGCCGCCGCCTCCCACAGCACCGCGGCCCGCCCCCGGCCCAGCGGCAGTACGCGTACGTCGTCCAGCCCGCCCACGTGCCCCAGCC
The DNA here is from genome assembly GCF_036346295.1 of Streptomyces sp. NBC_00536. Classification (NCBI taxonomy): domain Bacteria; kingdom Bacillati; phylum Actinomycetota; class Actinomycetes; order Kitasatosporales; family Streptomycetaceae; genus Streptomyces; species Streptomyces sp. NBC_00536. The sequence continues at coordinate 4,037,837 of NZ_CP107819.1, forward strand.
GCCTCGGCTCCGTCCGGTCGGCGGCGGGTGCCAGCGCGCTCCAGGCGTACGGGAACACCTCGGCGGCGGACCGGCCCACCGGGCTGCGCACCGCGCCCAGGGCCGTGCGCGCGGCCGGGTTCACGTACTCCAGCCTGCCGTCCGCCCCCAGCAGCACCGCCGGGCCGGTGGCCAGCTCCAGCAGCACCGCCTCCGCGGCCCGGGTCCCCGGCGGATCGGGCTCGCCCAGCAGCGCCCCGCAGGGCTCGCACAGCAGCTCGGCGGTGCGCCGGACCCGGTCGTCGGGCGCCTGGGCGGTGTCCCACACGCACAGCGCCACCCCGACGATGTGCCCGTGGCGGCGCAGCGGCAGCACCGCCCGCGTCCCGGTCCCGCCCGGCAGCCAGTCGTCCACGCCCCACCAGGCGGCGCCCTCCCACAGCACCCGGTGCAGCGGGGTGTCCGGCGGCACCCACTGCCAGTGCCGGGCCTCCTGCGGGCCCGCTCCGGCCTGCCCCGCCAGCGCGAGGCAGTCGGTGCCGGTCCGGCGCCAGAGGTAGAGGGTGCGCACCCCGATCCGGCGCAGCCCCCCGTCCAGCAGGGTGACGGCGGCCTCTCCGGCGGTGTCGGTCGCGAGGACGGCCGCCGTGGCCCGGCGGATCCGCCGCGCGTCGGCGGGGGCTTCGGCGACCAGGGACTTCGCGGCGGCGTTCAGGATGTCGGCGGCCAGGTCACCGGCGCTGAGCCCGGTGCTGACGGCCAGCTCCAGCAGGTGGTCCGCCGCCTCGGCCGGGGTCACCCGGAGCTGGTCGACGAGCACCCCGGTGGCCAGGTCGAGCAGCCGCCGCCGGGCCCGGTCATCGTGCAGCCCGGCGATCTCGGCGGTCAGCGCCGAAACGGCCGCGGCGAGGGCGTCGTCGGTGTTGGCATCCCGGCTCATGTCCCGGCTCCCGGTCCTCAAGGATCTCCAGTGTGCTCCCTCGGGCGCCCCACGGGGTGCCGCCGGTCACTCGTACGGGTAAGCCCATCGGCCACCGGGTATATCGAACACGTCAGCTCGCACGACGGCCGTGCCGCGTTCAGGCAGTGCGACCATCCGTCGGAGGAGCACCACATGCTTCGAACAGATGACCGCGACCAGCTCATGGAGGGCATCCCGGAGGAACCGCTCAAGGTGAGCACCGCCGTCGCCAGGACCCTTTCGGTGACCTTGTTCGACCGGCTGCGGGCCCTGGAAGAGGGCACCGCCGAGTACTCGTACGTCCGCAACACCCTCGTCGAACTGAACCTCAGCCTGGTCAAGTACGCCGCCCGCCGGTTCCGCGGGCGCAGCGAACCGGTGGAGGACATCGTCCAGGTCGGCACCGTGGGACTGATCAAGGCGATCAACCGCTACGACCCCGGGCGCGGGGCGGAATTCGCCACCTTCGCCATGCCGACGATCACGGGCGAGATCAAGCGGTTCTTCCGGGACACCAGCTGGGCCGTGAAGGTCCCGCGCCGGCTCCAGGAGCTGCGGCTGGACACCGCCAAGGCCCAGGACGCCATGGAGCAGGACCTCGGCCGCTGCCCCACCGAGGAGGAGCTCGCCGAGCGGCTGGAGGTGAGCCCGCAGGAGCTGGCCGAGGGCCGCAAGGCCGCCGTGGCCTATTCCGCGCGCTCGCTGGACGCGCCGGTGCAGGGCGAGGCCGAAGGGGAGTCCTTCGACAGCCAGCCGGTGCTGGGTGAGGACGAGGACGCGTACGACCGCATCGAATGCCTGGAGTCCCTCAAGCCGCTGCTGTCGGGGCTGCCCGAGCGGGAGCGCGCGCTGCTCGCGCTGCGCTTCGGCGAGGAGCTGACCCAGTCCGAGATCGGCGACCGGCTGGGCCTGTCCCAGATGCACGTGTCCCGGCTGCTCACCCGGACCCTGGCCAGGCTCCGTACGGGTCTGCTGGAGGACGACGCGGAGGACTCCGGGGCCTAGCCGGAGGAATCCGAGACCGAGGAATCCGAGACCTAGGAAGCGGTTCCCCCGCTGGACGGTCCATCGGTGGGCGGTGCGAGCGGTGAGGCCACCTCGGCCCACACGGTCTTGCCGCCCACCGCCTCGTTCCGTTCCCAGCCCCACTCGCGGGAGAGCCGTTCGAGGACGATCAGACCGTGTCCGCCGGGGACGGACGGATTTCCAGGTGAGCGGCGACGGGGGTGCTCGGGGCTCCCGTCGCTGACCTCCATCCGCAGCCCGTCCGCGGTGTGGCGCAGGACCAGGGCGCCCGGGCCGCCCGCGTGCATGCAGGCGTTGGTGACCAGCTCGGACACCATCAGCAGGACGTCCTCGGCGGCCTCCTCCACCGCCTCCACCGCGGCGGGCGATCCGTCGGAAGGAAGCCAGCGCCACTCGGTGAGGGCGCGCCGGGTGAAGTCGCGGCACCGCGTGACCACGCCCGGGACCGGTCCGCCCAGCACCAGCCGCCGCGTCTGCTCGGGTTCACCCACCGGTCCCGCCGCCTCCGTCGTGCCCGCCTCCGTCGTGCGCGAGGGCCGCGGCGAGGTCGTCGTGGACGAGGAACACCCCGTCGGCCCCGGTCGTACGGAACATCCGGGCCACCGGCTGCCGCAGTCCGGCCAGCTCCAGGCGCGCGCCGGTCTCCCGGGCGGCCAGCCGGGCCCGCAGCAGGGCGTTGAGCCCCGTGGAGTCGCAGAAGCGCAGCTCGGTGCAGTCGACGAGCAGGCGGCCTCCGCCGTCCCCGGCGAGTGCCGCCTCCAGGGCCGCCCGCAGGGGGCCCGCCGTGTCGTGGTCGAGTTCACCGGCCAGCGCGAGGACGGTCGCGCCCGCCACGTGGGTCGCCTCGACCGAGAACCGCTCCGCCTTCACCCGGCCCACCTCCCGTCGCCCCCCGCCTACCCCGCTCCCCGGGCCTCAATCACCTGCTCCCGCCCTGTGAGGCCGGGCGCGGAGCGGGGCCGGGACGGCCGTTCCAGCCGACGTCCGTGTCGTCGGTGGACGGGGGTGACGGGGCGTGGGCCGGGGCGTGGACCGGGTGGTGCGGTGGGCCGTGCCGGTGCATCGGTCGTTCTCCTCAGGTTCCTTGAATTCCTTGAATTCCTTCACAACTTCCACATAGCGGAAGTTCAATTCCGACATGCGGTAAGTTAAGATCCACTCGCTTGCCCCACCGACCGCCCTCACCGGCGCCCCGAGCAGGAGGACACATGACCGAGACCCGCGTGGCCCTGATCACCGGATCGTCTTCCGGAATCGGCGCCGCGATCGCCCGCCGCCTGGCCTCCGAGGGCATCCGCGTCGTGGTCAACTCCGCCCGCAGCGAGCGGGAGGGCAGGGAACTGGCTGCCGAGCTGCCGGACGCGCTCTACGTGCGGGGGGACGTCTCCGACCCGGCCGATGCCCGCCGTATCGTGCGGGCCGCGGTCGACGCGTACGGGCGCCTCGACATCCTCGTCAACAACGCCGGCCGGACCCGCTTCATCCCGCTCGACGACCTCGACGCCGCGGACGCCGACGCCTGGCGCGAGATCTTCGAGGTGAACGTGATCGGCACCTGGCAGATGATCACCGCCGCCACTCCCCACCTGCGGGAATCCGGGGCCGCCTCGATCGTGAACATCTCCTCGGTCTCCGCGACCCGGGCCCTGGGCAGCTCCGTCCCCTACGCCGTCAGCAAGGCCGCGGTCAATCACATGACCCGGCTGCTCGCCTCCCAGCTGGGACCCGCCATCCGGGTGAACGCGGTGGCGCCCGGACTGATCGACACCCCCTGGTACGACGGGGCCGAGGAGGTCTGGGAGAGCTCGCGCGAATGGATCACGGCCAACACCCCGCTGCGCCGGGTCGGCACCCCGCAGGACGTGGCGGAAGCCGCGCTGTACCTGGTGAACGCCGCCTACACGACGGGCGACGTCCTGACCGTGGACGGCGGTCGCCACATCGTCTGACCCCCGCCCGGGCCCACGTCCCGGCCGAAGCGGAATGTCCGTAATCATATGGATGGACGCTAGGCACCCCGCGCGGGGCGGTCAACGAGCACCCGACCCCTCCGTCAGGTCCACGGGCATCAGCCCTCCGCCCGTCCATCCACATCGTGGACAACTACGCTCGACTCATGAACGCAGCAGCCGCCCACGCACGTGACGCCGTGAAAGAAGCCGACCGGAAGCACGTCTTCCACTCGTGGTCGGCCCAGGAGCTGATCGACCCGCTCGCCGTGGCGGGGGCCGAGGGTTCGTACTTCTGGGACTACGAGGGCAACCGCTTCCTCGACTTCTCCAGTTCGCTCGTCTACACCAACATCGGCTACCAGCACCCCAAGGTGGTCGCCGCGATCCAGGAGCAGGCCGCCCGGCTGTGCACCCTGGCCCCCGGTTTCGCCGTGGACGTCCGCTCCGAGGCGGCCCGGCTGATCGCCGAGCGCACCCCCGGTGACCTGGACAAGATCTTCTTCACCAACGGCGGCGCCGAGGCCGTCGAGAACGCCGTCCGGATGGCCCGCGTGCACACCGGGCGCGCCAAGGTGCTGAGCACCTACCGCTCGTACCACGGCGCCACCTCCGCCGCGATCAACCTGACCGGTGACGCCCGCCGGTTCGGCAACGACTCGGCGACCGCCGGGGTCGTGCACTTCTGGGGGCCCTACCTCTACCGCTCGCCCTTCCACGCGGAGACCGAGGAGCAGGAGTGCGCGCGGGCGCTGCGCCACCTGGAGGACACGATCGTCTTCGAGGGCCCGCAGTCCATCGCCGCGGTGATCCTGGAGAGCGTCGGCGGCGCCCCGGGCGTGCTCGTGCCGCCCGCCGGCTACCTCGCGGGCGTGCGCGAGCTGTGCGACCGCTTCGGGATCGTCTTCATCCTGGACGAGGTCATGGTCGGCTTCGGCCGCACCGGCAAGTGGTTCGCCGCCGACCACTGGGAGGTCACCCCCGACCTGCTCTGCTTCGCCAAGGGCGTCAACAGCGGCTACGTACCGCTCGGCGGCGTGGCCATCTCCGGCGCGATCGCCGAGACCTTCGCCCGGCGCCCCTACCCGGGCGGGCTGACCTACTCCGGGCACGTCCTGGCCTGCGCCGCGGCGGTCGCGACCATCACCACCATGGCGGAGGAGGGCATCGTCGAGCAGTCCGCCCGCACCGGCGCCGAGCTGCTGGGTCCGGGGCTGCGGGAGCTGGCCGAACGCCACCCCTCGGTCGGCGAGGTCCGCGGTCTGGGCACTTTCTGGGCGCTGGAGCTCGTACGGGACCGGGAGACGCACGAGCCGCTGGTTCCCTACGCCGCCTCGGGCGCCGCGAACGCCCCCATGGGCGCCTTCGCCGAGGCCTGCAAGAAGGGCGGGCTGTGGCCGCTGGTCGCGGGCAACCGGCTGCACGTCGCCCCGCCCTGCAACATCGGCGCGGACGACGTGGCGAAGGGTCTGGCCGTCCTCGACGAGGCCCTGTCGGTGGCGGACGCGCACATGGCCTGAGCGGTACGGGGGCCTCGCACGGACGGCGTTCTGTGCGGTCCCCCAAGGCGGGGGCGCCGGTTCTCGGATGATCCGTACGGGTAAGAACCGGCCACCCACGTGCTGCAATCCCCCTCAGCAGCGAAAAAGCACCTTACGGACCGGGATGCACGTCAGTCCCGGGGCGGCCCTCGCGGGCCGAACGGCGGGGAGCGGCGCGTCCGGGGCATCCGGGGCGGGCGCTGGACGCCGGGCGTACGGGATCCAGAACACCGGACTCCGTGTTCCCGAGTACCCGAAGGAAGACAGCATGAGCAAGCACGTCCTGGGCCACAACCAGTACGGCAAGGCCGAGAACCGCATCGTCAAGGTCACCCGCAAGGGTAGCGACGGTTCCTGGCACGAGATCCGCGACCTCAACGTCTCGGTCGCGCTCCGCGGTGACTTCCGCGATGTCCACCTGACCGGCGACAACGCCCACTGCCTGCCGACCGACACCACCAAGAACACGGTGTACGCCTTCGGCAAGGAGCACGGCATCGACTCCCCGGAGGCCTTCGGCATCCGGCTCGCCAAGCACTTCGTCTCCTCCCAGACCCCGATCCGCGAGGCGCAGATCCGCATCGAGGAGTTCGCCTGGGAGCGGATCCCGGTCCCGACCCGCAAGGAGCAGCACTCCTTCGTCCTCAAGGGCCAGGAAGTGCGCACCGCGCAGGTCACCTACAGCGAGACGACCGGCCTCCAGGTCATCTCGGGCCTGAAGGACCTGACCGTGATGAACTCGACCAACTCCGAGTTCCACGGCTACATCAAGGACGAGTACACGACCCTGCGGGAGGCGTACGACCGCATCCTGGCCACCAAGGTCACCTCGCGCTGGGCGCACTCGGCACTGGCCGCCGACGACCCGGAGCACGACTGGGACCGGTCGTACAAGAAGGTCCGCAAGCACATGCTGGACGCCTTCGCGGAGACGTACTCGTACTCGCTCCAGCAGACCCTGAACCAGATGGCCGAGCGGGTGCTCGACAACTGCCCGCGGGTCAACGAGGTCCGGCTGAACCTCCCCAACAAGCACCACTTCCTCGTCGACCTGGAGCCCTTCGGCCTCAAGAACGACAACGAGGTCTACTTCGCCGCAGACCGGCCCTACGGCCTCATCGAGGGCACCGTCCACCGCGAGGGCGTACAGCCGGTGATCGCCACGAGCGACTGGATCGTCGCCTAGGCCGTCGCCTCGACCGGCCGGCCCAGCAGCAGGTTCCAGCGGCCGGACCGGCCGGTCAGTTCGGTGACGGTCTCCGGCCGTACGTCGAGCCGCCAGAAGGCCGCGCACGGCAGTTCCAGCGCGTGCACGACGGCCGCGCGGACGACGGCCTGCTCGACCGGCAGCCGGTGGCGGCCCTCGCCGAAACCGGCCAGGGCCGCTCCCACGCGCTCCGTCAGCGCGGCCACCGACTCGCCGCCGGGGGGCGCGTACTGCGGGTCCGTCAGCCAGCTCCGGACCGCGCCCGGGTCCTCGGCGGCCACCTCGTCCAGCGTCCGCCCCGCCCACGCGCCCGTGTCCAGGCCGCGCAGACCGGGGTGCCCGGGGCAGGGCGGGGCGGACCCGAACCGGCCCTGACGGGCGGCGGGATCCAGCGCGGGGGTGACCAGGAGCAGGCGTACGGGCGCGGCGGAGGACATGGAGCGAGGGTAGGGCGCACGCCCGGCGCGTGAGACGGCGGCCACACGCCGTGGTGTTCACGCCACCAGCGCGGTACGGTCTCGGACGACATGACGACGGTATGACGGAAGTACCGGTGAGAATCCGGCACGGTCGCGCCACTGTGAATCCTCCCGCGAGGGGGTAAGTCAGACCCGCCACCTTCGTCAAGAGCACCACTGACCGGGACGCGTGTTCCCTCTGGAGGTTCTGCCATGGCCTACTCCGCCGTGCCCACGTCGGCTCCTGCCGCCGTTTCGCCCATCTCGCTCAAGGAACTGGCCCCCTGGGCCCTGTTCGTGGGCATCCTGATGCTGGTCCTGCTCTACTTCGTCGGCGCCGAGCAGGGCGCCACCGCGCTCTTCCAGGGCGACAACATCCACGAGTGGATGCACGACGGCCGCCACCTCCTCGGCTTCCCCTGCCACTGATCTCCACTGCGGCAAGAGGAACAACCGATGAACTCCATTTCCGTGCGTGCCCTGTTGATCCGGGGCATGCTCGCCGGCCTGATCGCCGGTGTGGCGGCCTTCCTCGTCGCGTACCTCCTGGGTGAATCCAAGGTGGACTCGGCGATCGCCCTCGAAGAGGCGGCCAACGCCGGTCACGACCACGCCGAGATGGCTCCGGTCAGCCGGGCCCTGCAGTCCACCGCGGGGCTCGGCACCGGCGTCCTGCTCTACTCCGTCGCGCTCGGCGGCATCGCCGCGCTCGTCTTCTGCTTCGCGCTGGGACGCATCGGCCGCTTCACGCCGAGGGTCACCTCGGCGCTGGTGGCGGGGGGCCTGTTCCTGACGGTCACCCTGGTGCCGTTCCTGAAGTACCCGGCCAATCCGCCCGCGGTCGGCGATCCCGACACCGTCGTGAAGCGGACCACCCTCTATCTGCTGATGATCGCGCTCAGTGTGCTGCTCGCGGTGGCCGCGACGGTCCTGGGCCGGCGGCTGGCGCCCTCGCAGGGCAACTGGAACGCGAGCATCATCGCCGCGGCCGCCTTCGTGGTGGCGGTCGGTGTCGCGTACGCGTTCCTGCCGTCCATCTACGAGGTTCCCGCCGATTTCCCGGCAGGACTCATCTGGCAGTTCCGGCTGGCCTCGCTCGCCATCCAGGCGACGCTGTGGGCGGTTTTCGGCCTCGGCTTCGGTGTTCTTGCCGAACGCCTGCTTGTTCCTTCCGCCGCGCGGACGGAAGCTGTTCAGCCTACGAGCTGATCGGCTGATCGCCTCGGTCATCACGGCGGAGGGCCCCCGGCATGCGAACGGCGACACGGCGTTGGCGGGCCGGGCACGGACCGGGCCCGCTCGGCCTGCTCCCGCGCGACTGGAGCTGGCAGGGCTGGACCGGTGCGGCACCCTTCTGGGTCAACGTGCTGCTGCTGGTCGTGGTCCAGTTCTCCGACGTGACGCTGCTGGCCCAGGTCGGCATCATCACGGCACTGGCCGCGCTCGGCGGCCTGGTCCGGCACTTCTGGTACGGCGACTACGGCCACCCGGCCGTCCACTTGGCCGCCGCGCTCCTCGGCGCGGCGGCCGTGGCGTTCGTCCTCACCTGAGGCCGCGTCCCGCGTGCCCCGTGCGCCCCTTCACCCGTTCGGCTGCACGGCCGCCGTGGGTTCGAGGCCGCCCCGCACCGGCCACGAGCTGCGAAGACACCCTCCTGACGGCCCGACACGCCCCTGCCGCCTGAGCGGGGCCCGGCCGTTCACACGGTAGTGACAGTCGGACGGGGGTCCACTGCTCACAGGAAACCGGCCTCCCCCGGTCCGGCCGGACTCAGGAGGGACTGCCATGCACCGCCCGAAGTGGATTGCCGGCGGACTGACGGTGGCTCTGCTGTGCACCGGACTCGTGCTGTTGCGCAACACCGATGGCGCGGACGGCGACCCCGGCGGCGCCGATGCCTCCGGCGCCTCCGCCAAGGCCCCCGCGGAGGGCTTCCCCTCCCGGGCACTGGGCCTGTCCGGCCACCGCAGGCTCGTCGAGCAGCTGGAGGACGGGCGCGGGGAGCATGCCTGGCACGGCACGGGCCGCGGCCCCCGCAAGGCGGCGGGCCGCTCCGCCGCCGCCCCGCTGCCCGCGGCCCGCCCGCTGCGGCTGCGCATCCCCGACCTCGGCGTCGACATCCCGCTGGCCGCGGGCTCGGCGGGCGACGCGGTCGGCTGGGACGTGGACAGCCCGGCCCCGGGCTCGGCCGGGACGGCCGTCGTCTCCGGGGAGAGCGCGACCCTGCACCTCGCCACGCTGCGCAAGGGCCGGACGATCGAGATCCCGCGCGCGGACGGACGTACCGCCGTGTTCACGATCGACCACGTCGGCACCCCCCGGGCCACGGACACCGGCAAGCACGCCGAACTGCGCGTGGTCACCGGCGAGACCACGGTCCACGCCCACCTGACCGGGACCCGGCGCAGCAAATAGCCCGTGGCGGCACTAGTCCGTGAGGGGTCCGTTCGTCATCCGATCGGGCGCTTCCGGGGCGCCGCGGGGGCACGCCCGGGCGTGTCGGGGCACATCCCGGGAATGAGCGGGACGCGGTACGCGCGGACGGTGCGGGCGGCACTGGCGAGGGCCCTGACGGTGGCCTGCGTCGTGCTGCTCTGCGCGTTCGGCGCCGGTTCCGCGGCCGCCGCGGCGGGCCCGGCCCCCGCGCCGCGCCCCGCGGCCGCCGCCGAGCCCGCAGAATCCGATCCGGGCGCGGATCCGGAGGTCCGGGCCGTGCCGAGGTCCTGTGCGCGCGGGATCGCGCCGCGCCGCACCCCCGAACCGGGCACCCGGATGAGCCGGCCGCCCGCGGCGCGCGCGTTCCCGTACGCGAGCGGGCAGACGGAGGGCGGGTCCCCGACGGTGCGGAGTGTGGTCCTGCGCTGCTGAGCGGGCCGAGCAGCAGCGCACCCCCACACTTTCGTCACCCCTGTGAGGTTCCGCCATGCCCATCGACCCCTACGCGGCCCTGAACGCCATGCTGCGCGCGGAAGCGGCCCGTTTCACGGTGCCGCCGTCCCCGACACCCGTCCCGGCTCCGGCCGAGGCCACCGAAGCGGTGGAGGCGCAGACGGGCGAGTGAGAGCCCGTTGTTTCACGTGAAACGACGGACTGTTTCACGTGAAACGGCTGTTTCGCCTGAAACGAGAGTGCCGCTTCCCGGGCCCTCGGCAACGGAGAGTGGACGGTGAGGTTCGACCACCAGGCCCGGGAAACGGCGCCTCTGTCAGTCTGCGACAGGGGCGCCGGTGTCCGCCTCGGGCAAAGGTCCAGGGTTCGCAGGCCGGAAGGCCTATGACTCGCGCGTGTAGTAGCGGTAGAACGCACTCACCGCGACGCCCGCGCCCGCCGCGAGGGCGATCCCGCTCGACAGCAGCACGCTCTGGCCGGTGAGGCTGTACAGGTAGCCCAGCGCGATGCCCGTGAAGATGCCGTACGCCGCCGCGCGGACCTCGCGCGGCAGCGACGGGCCGACCCGCGCGAGGACGAACAGGCAGGCCGCGAAGAGCACGCCGCACAGGATCCCGTAGAAGACGTTGCCCGCGTCTACCGGGCCCATCTGCCGTTTCATGAAGGCCGCGTAGACCCCGTAGACCAGCCCGAGGGTCAGCGGGCGGGCCAGGGCGGCCTTGCCGGAGTGCTTGAGGTCCGCCGCGTACCGCGCGCGGGCGGTGGGTGCCGCATGTGCCATGACCGGGCTCCCCTCTCTGGGATCGGAGCGTGTCCCGCCCCTGCCCCTCAAGGGCACACCCGCCGCCCGCGCCGGGCAAGTGGATCAAGCGGCACGGGCCGGGCGTCCCACCACCGCAAGGGTGACGTTGCCCCGGCCGGGCCACCCGTGCGCAGCAATCCGGGTCGCGTCCCCGCCCCCGCCTGGCATTCCCTGGTGACGTGCGCACCTTCCTCTCGGCCGTGCTCGTCGTGCTCGTGGCACTCCTCGTGCCCCTGAGCGCCGTCGCGTACTGGGCCGACCGCGAGCTGGGCGACGCCGACCGCTACACCGCCGTCATGTCCCCGCTCGCCGGGAACCCCGCCGTGCGCAACGTCGTCGTCACCCAGGCCGGCCGCGCGCTCGCCGGGCAGATCGACGCGGGCCCCTTCCAGGGCGGGGTCGAGAGCCTCCTCGGCGAGGCCCTGCGCTCCTTCACCGGCACCCCCGCCTACCGGACCGCCTGGGACGCGGCCAACCGCGCCGCGCACGCCGCTTTCCTCCAGGCGCTGACCACCGGTCACGGCGACGCCCTGACCATCGACCTCGCGCCCATCGTCGAACAGGTGAAGGGGGAGCTCGTCGGCGACGGCGTGCCCCTCGCCGACCGCATCCCGGTCTCCCACATCACGGTCAAAGTGATGGAGTACGACAACCTCGGCGCCCTCCGGAGGGGTTTCCGCATGCTCCAGATCGCGGGCATCTGGCTCCCGGTCCTCACCCTGGTCCTCGCCGTCGCCGCGGTGGCCGTCGCCGCCCGCCGCCGCCGGGCCCTGATCGCCGTCGGCGCGGGGCTCGCGATCGGGGCCGGGCTGCTGTGGCTGGCCGTGCGGATCTGCCGCGGGCTGACCCTGGACGACCTGCCGCCCGATGTCGACCGGCCCGCCGCCGCGGCGGTCTACGACGCCCTCACCGCCTTCCTGCGCACGACCACCTGGGCCGTCCTCGTCCTCGGACTCGCCGTCGCCCTGGCCGCCTGGGTGACCGGTCGGCTGCGCCGGACCCCATAAGCTCGGACTCATACACAACGTCCCAGGAAAGCCCCAGAAGAACCGATTCGCGAGGGGCGGTACGGAAGCGGCATGAGCAGCGAACAGATACCGTCCGGGCGGACCCGGCCCCATCCGCTCGCCCCGCCCGAATGGCTGCTCAAGGGACTGCGGCCGAGCACGGCGCCGGTCCCCTGGGCCGCCGCGGCGCGCGCCGGTGTCGCGCTGGCCGCGCCGCTCGCGGCCGGATTCGCCCTGGGCGAGCCGGAGTACGGGGCGCTCGTCTCGATGGGCGCCCTGTCCGGGGTGATCGGCGACACCGCCGACGCCTACCGGATGCGGATCCTGAACATCGCCGTCCCGCAGCTCTTCGGCGGGATCGGCGTGGCCCTGGGCACCCTGGTCTTCGGCCACGGCTGGCTCGCCGTCGGGGTGCTCACCCTGATCGCGCTGGTCTCCGGGATGATCTCCTCGATCGGTACGGTCGCCTCCGTCTCCGGTCTGCTGCTCCTGCTCAACGCGGTGGTCGGGGCCGGGCTGCCGATGCCCGAACCCTGGTGGACCGCGCCGCTGCTGCTCAGCGCGGGCGGGCTGTTCGTCCTCGCGCTGACCCTGCTCGGGTGGCCGCTGCGCGGGCGGCGCCCGGAGCGGGCCGCCGTCGCGGCCACTTACCGCTCGCTCGCGCGGCTGCTGGAGGCCGCGGGCGGGCCCGGGTACGAGGAACGCCGCCAGCAGGTCACCCAGGCCCTCAACCAGGCCTACGACCTGGTCCTCGGGCGCCGGGCCCGGGTGCACGGGCGCAGCAGCTCGCTGGTGCGGATGATGGCCCAGCTCAATGTGGTCATCCCGCTGGTCGAGGCCGCCCCCGCCGCCCACCTGCGCGGCCGGCCGCTGCCCCCGGAGATCCCCGCGGCGGTGCGGATGCTCGCGGACGCCGTCGAGGAGGGCCGTACGGGGGCCCACGCCCTGGAACTGCCCGCGCCGCACGGCCAGTCCGAGCGGGCCATCGACGCCGCGCTGCGGCACGCCGCGAACATCGTGCACCTGGCCGAGCCGTCCCTGCACAACGTGGACGACCGGCTCGGGCGGCCCGCCGCGCTGGGCGTCCGGGCCCGGCGCGCGGTGCGCGACATGGCCTTCTCCGGGGCCTCCTGGCGGTACGGGCTGCGGCTCGCGCTGTGCATCGGGCTGGCCCAGGCGCTGGTGTCGGTGGTGGAGATCGAGCGTTCGTACTGGGTGGCGCTGACCGTCACCTTCGTCCTCAAGCCCGACTTCGGCTCGGTGTTCTCCCGGGCCGTGCTGCGCGCGCTGGGCACCGCGGGCGGGCTGGTCGTCGCCGCCGCCGTGCTCTCCGAGGTGCCGCGCGGCTGGTGGGACGTCCCGGTGATGGTGGCGCTCGGGGCGCTGATCCCGGTCTTCTCCGCCAAGGGGTACGCCTTCCAGACCGCGGCGATCACCCCGGTGATCCTGCTGCTGTCGGACCTGCTCAACCACCAGGGCTTCGACCTGATCCGGCCGCGCCTGCTGGACAGCCTGATCGGCTGCGCCATCACCCTGGTCGCGGGCTACCTGCTGTGGCCGGAGAGCTGGCGCACCCGGATCGGGGACCGGCTCGCCGACACCGTGGACGACGCCGCGCGCTACGTCGAGCGGGCCTTCGGGCCGCACGACGGCACCGAGGCCGGGCTGCGGGCGGCGCGCACCACCCGGCTCCAGGCCCGGCGGCGGATCTACCGCGACCTGTCGGGGGTGCGCAGCGAGTTCCAGCGGGCGCTGACCGAGCCGCCGCCGGTCGGGGCCCGGGCCGCCGCCTGGTGGCCGCTGGTCGTCGCCGTGGAGCGGATCGTGGACGCCACCACCGCCGCCCGGGTCCGGGTCAACCACGGGGCCGAGCCGCCGCGCCCCGAGGAGGTCGAGGCGGTCACCACCGGCCTGCGCGCCCTGGCCGGGGCCGTCCGCACCTCCAGCACCCCGCCGCGGGTGCGCGCCCCGTGGCCCGACGCCGTCCCGGAGGCCTCCGTACTCTCCCCGGTCCAGCAGGAGCTGGCGGCGGCCCGCGCCATCGCCGCCCCGGCGCCGTAGGCCCGTACCGCCGTCGGTTAACCCGGATGGGTCCGCGCCCGGGCCCGGGCGGGCGGGGCGGGGGAGCATCGGAGCATGCGGAGCCCGCGCGCCTGCGCCCTGCCGGTCCTCGCCGCCCTGCTGGCGGCCACGGCGGGCTGCGCCGACACCGAGGGCCTGCGCAGCCAGGGCGACCTGGGCGTCGTCCACGCACCGCAGACCCTGTGGAAGGACGTCCACCCGGCCCCGCCCGACGCCGGGCAGGCGCCCGGGCGGGCCGCGGTCGTGCCCGGGCTGGCCGTGGTCCCCGGCGGCGACATGCGGGGCGTGGACGTGCTGGACGTCGTACGGGCCGACATCACCGCCGCCACCCGGCAGGACGGCGGCACCGGGCGCCTGGTCGACCCGCGGGCCGTGCAGCGGCTCGCGCTGTGCACCGACGCGCCGGGCGGCGGTCCGGACTGCCCGGTCCGGCCGGGCGTCCTGCACGACCTCACCGGCAACGGCAAGGAGGAGCTGATCGCCGCCCTGGACATCGACGGGCGGGTCAGCGAACTGCGCGTCTACACCGTCCAGGCCGACGGGCGGATCGCCCGGATCCTGGCCCGCCGCGGGGTCCTGGAGGGCGTGGAGGTCGCCGCCGGGCACCTGGCGGTCCGCGAGCCCACCTCCAACCCGAAGTTCATCTCCGTCTCCGACTACGTGTGGGATCCCGGGGCCGGGATCATGAACCTGTCCGACCTCACCCTCGACGACTGCCCCGCCGCCGCGCACCCCGCCGTCCCCTGCCCGCCGAGCGGTCCGTGAGCGCCGGCGGGTGGCGGCGGGTGCGCCGGGTGACGAGCAGCCTGCGCTGGAAGATCGCGCTGACCACCACCGCCGTGTGCTGTGCGGTGGCCGCCGTCCTCGGGGTCCTGGTGCACAACGTCGTGGCCCGGCAGATCAGCGGCGAGGTCCGCAAGGACCTGGACCGCGACCTGGAAGCCGCCCTCGGGCAGTACCAGTACGGCACCACGAACGGCGCGGTGAACTCCGCCCTGGACCCGCCCGGACTCCCCCGGCCGCTGCGCGAACTCGTCGCCCGCGGCCAGACCGGGAGCATGGTCGGCACCCACGACGGCAAGCCGGTCATGTGGGCCGCCGGGCCCGCCGACCGCAGCGCGCTCGCCGTCTGGCAGCCGTACGCCGACACCCGCGCCCGGCTGCGCGACATCGACACCGCGATCCTCGCCTCCAGCGCGCTCGCCGCCGGAGTCGTGGCGCTGGCCGGACTGTTCCTCGCGGGCCGGATCAGCAAGCGGCTGGCGACCACGGCCGCCGTCGCCCGCCGGATCAGCGCCGGGGACCTGGACGCGCGGGTGGGCCTGACGAAGGGGCGTACGGGCGCCAAGGAGAGCGACGGGGACGAGGTCCGGGACGTGGCCGCCGCGCTGGACTCGATGGCCGGATCGCTCCAGGGGCGGCTGGAGGCGGAGAAACGCTTCACGGCGGACGTCGCGCACGAGCTGCGCACCCCGCTGACCGGCTCGCTCGCGGCGGCCGCCCTGCTGCCCGAGGGGCGGCCCAAGGAAATGATCAACGACCGGCTCAAGGCGCTGCACTTGCTCACCGAGGACCTGCTGGAGATCTCCCGGCTGGACTCGGGCGTCGAACGGGCCGACCTCGCCCGGGTCGAACTCGGCCGGGCCGTCCAGCGGATCGTCACCGGCACCCGGTCCACGGCCTCGGTCCGGGTGGTGCGCGACGCCGTCGTGCTCACCGACCGGCGGCGGCTCGACCGGATCATGGCCAACCTGCTGGTCAACGCCGAGAAGCACGGGCGGCCGCCGGTCGAGATCACCGTGGAGGGTCCGGTGGTGGTCGTCCGCGACCACGGGCCGGGCTATCCGGCCGAACTCATCGAGCGCGGACCGCAACGCTTCCGCACCGGCGACCCGGGCCGGGGCCGCGGCCACGGACTGGGGCTGACCATCGTGCTGGGCCAGGCCGCCGTGCTGGAGATCGTCCTGGACTTCGCCAACGCGGCGGACGGGGGCGCGGTGACGACGCTGCGGCTGCCCATCGGGAAGCTGACGCCGGGCAGTTGACCGCGGGGCCGGCCACGGGGTGGACCAAGGGGTGGACAGACCCAGCGGCCGGTGGATGAACAGCAGGTGAACCGGGCGCCCGCGAAGGGGAGTTCACCCTGGTGGGCGGCGTGCGGGGGCGGCGGACGACGCGAAGGGTGCCCCTGCCGAGGTTCCAGCCAAGGGGCCGATAACCTTACGTGTCCACTCTGGGCAGGGATCTTCCCCACAGCACGGACAAATGACGCACGCACTCATGTGAAAGGCCTCGCCCATGGGTATTCGGAGCTTGTTCCGCAAGGTGTTCGGCCGTTCCCCGGAGCCGGCCCCGGAGGCCTCGGCGGACACCACCGCCGCCGCCCCCCAGGCCGCCGTCCCCTCCCAGGGGGCCGAACGCACCCCCTTGGACGCGGCGGCGGAACTGGTGGCGGCGTCCTTCGACAGCCCTACGGTCCCCCCGCAGTCCACCCCGCGCGACGGCGGCGGCACGGTCATGACCGCCCCGTCCCCGACCCCCACCCCCACCCCGGACCCGACGGTCCCCGAAGCGCGTCGGCATGCCGGTGCCGCTGCCGCGGCGGAGCCGGAGCCCCTGGCCGCCGCCCCGTCGGAACCGGAAGCTCCCGCCGAGCCGGAGCCCGTCGCCGCGCAGGCGGCCGAGCCGGACCCCGCGCCGGAGGCGCAGCCCGTAGCCGAGCCCGTGGCCGCGCAGGCGGCCGAGCCGGAGGCGGCGGCGGAGCCGCAGGCCGACCCCGCGCCGGAGGCTGTCGCCGTGGCCGCACCGGAAGCGGAGCCGGTGGCCGCCGAGGCCGTGGCCCTGCCCGAGCCCGTCCCGGCAGCCGACGAACCCGCCCACGAGGCGGAGCCGGAGGCAGTGGCCGCGCAGGCGGCCGAGCCCGAGGCAGCGGCGGAGCCGCAGGCCGACCCCGCACCGGAAGCGGAGCCCACGGCCGAGGCCGAGCCCGCAGCCGCGCCGGAAGCGGAACCCGCGGCCGAGCCCGTGGCCGCGCAGGCCACCGAACCCGCGCCGCAGGCGGAGCCCGAAACCGCACCGGAGGCAGAGCCGGTGGCCGCAGCCGCGGCCGAGGCAGCCGACCCCGCGCCGGAGGCGGACCCGGCCGAGCCCGAGCCCGTCGCAGCCGCGGCCGACCCCGAGCCCGTAACCACGCCGGAGGCGGACCCCGCACCGGAAGCGGAGCCGGTGGCCGAGGCAGCCGACCCCGCGTCGGAGGCGCAGCCCACGGCTGAGCCCGAGCCGCAGGCCGAGCCCGAGGTCGAGCCCCTGGCCGCGGCGGCCGAGCCGGTAGCCGAGCCCGAGCCCGCAGCCGCGCCGGAGGCGGACCCGGCCGAGCCCGAGCCCGTCGCAGCCGCGGCCGACCCCGAGCCCGTAACCGCGCCGGAGGCGGACCCCGCACCGGAAGCGGAGCCGGTGGCCGCGGCCGCAGAAGACACCGAACCCTCGCCGGAGGCGGGCCCGCTCGGGGCCGCTGAGGTGCGGCGCAGGGCTCCCGCGCTCGGGGGGGCGTACAAGGCCGCCGCCCAGGCGCTGCGCGCCAAGGGCAAGGAGGACGCCCGCGCCACCGTGTACCTCGTCCTCGACCGCTCCGGTTCGATGCGCCCGTTCTACAAGGACGGCAGCGCCCAGCACCTGGCCGACCACGTCCTCGCGCTCGCCGCGCACCTCGACCCGAGCGCCACCGTGCACACGGTCTTCTTCTCGACCGACATCGACGGCGCCGCGGACCTCACCCTCGACGAGCACGCCGGCTGGGTCGACGCCCGGCACGCCGCGCTCGGGCACATGGGGCGGACCAGCTACCACCGGGCCGTCGAGGAGGTCGTCGAGCACTACCAGAAGAGCGGCGGCGAGGGCCGGGCCCTGGTCGTGTTCCAGACGGACGGCGCCCCCGACAACCGCGTCCCGGCCCGCCAGGCGCTCGCCGAGGCCGCCGCCCACGACATCCACTGGCAGTTCGTGGCCTTCGGTGACCACGACGCCAAGGCCTTCGACTTCCTGCGCAAGCTGGACGCCGAGAACGCCGGGTTCTTCCACGCGGGGCCCGCTCCGCAGGAGCTGACCTCGGCCGCACTGGTCAAGGGCCTGCTCCAGGGCTTCTGAGCGACCAGAACACGTACGAGCACGGGGAAGGGCCCGGGATCCGATCGGATCCCGGGCCCTTCCCCGTGTGCATTCGTGCTTAGCGCGCGGCGTCCGGGTGGACGGCCTCGGCGACCGGCTTGGCCTCCGCCGGCTTCGTCTCCACCGGCTTGCGCAGCGCGATGTTCAGCTCGCGCAGGCGGGACTCCTCCAGCACCGTCGGCGCGCCCATCATCAGGTCCTGGGCGTTGCCGTTCAGCGGGAAGGCGATGGTCTCGCGGATGTTCGGCTCGTCGGCCAGCAGCATCACGATGCGGTCGACGCCCGGGGCGATGCCACCGTGCGGCGGGGCGCCCAGGCGGAACGCCCGCAGCATGCCCGCGAACTCGCGCTCGACGGTCTCGGCCTCGTAGCCCGCGATCGCGAAGGCCTTGAGCATCAGCTCGGGCTCGTGGTTGCGGATGGCGCCGGAGGACAGCTCGATGCCGTTGCAGACGATGTCGTACTGCCAGGCCAGGATGTCGAGCGGGTCCTTCTCCTCCAGGTCCTTCATGCCGCCCTGCGGCATGGAGAACGGGTTGTGGGAGAAGTCGATCCGGCCGGTCTCCTCGTCCTTCTCGTACATCGGGAAGTCGACGATCCAGCAGAAGCGGAAGACGTCCTCTTCGAACTGGCCCGCGCGCTTGGCGGCCTCGACGCGGACGCCCGACATGATCTTGGAGACCTCGTCGAACTCGCCGGCGCCGAAGAACACCGCGTGGCCGGCCGCGAGGCCGAGCCGCTCGGTGAGGACCTTGACGTTCTCCTCGGTGAGGAACTTGGCGATCGGGCCGGTCAGGCCGCCGTCCTCGCCGACGCGGACCCAGGCCAGGCCCTTGGCGCCGAGCGAGATCGCGTACTCGCCGAGGCCGTCGAAGAACTTGCGCGACTGCGCGGCGGTGTCCGGGACGGCCAGCGCGCGCACGTGCTTGCCCGCGAACGCCTTGAACTCGGAGGCCTCGAAGACGTCGGTGATGTCGACGAGTTCGAGCTTCGTGCGCAGGTCGGGCTTGTCGTTGCCGTACTTGACCATCGACTCGCGGAACGGGATCCGCGGGAACGGCGAGGTGACCGGGCGGCCCTTGCCGAACTCGGTGAAGATCTCCGTCATCAGCTTCTCGATGGGCTGGAAGACGTCTTCCTGCTCCACGAACGACATCTCGACGTCGAGCTGGTAGAACTCGCCCGGCGAACGGTCGGCGCGGGCGTCCTCGTCGCGGAAGCACGGCGCGATCTGGAAGTACCGGTCGAAGCCGGAGATCATCAGCAGCTGCTTGAACTGCTGCGGCGCCTGCGGCAGGGCGTAGAACTTGCCCGGGTTCAGGCGGGACGGCACCACGAAGTCACGGGCGCCCTCGGGGGAGGTCGCGGTGAGGATCGGGGTCGCCATCTCGTTGAAGCCGAGGTTCACCATCTTGGAGCGGATGGAGGCGATGACGGCGGAGCGCAGCATGATGTTGCGGTGCATGCGCTCGCGGCGCAGGTCGAGGAAGCGGTACTCCAGGCGCCGCTCCTCGTTCACCCCGTCGTCGGTGTTGATGGTGAAGGGCAGCGGGGCCGCGCCGCCGAGCAGCTCGACGTCGGTGACCTCGATCTCGATGTCACCGGTGCCCAGCTCGGGGTTGCGGTTGTCCTCGCCGCGGGAGACGACCTTGCCGTCGATGCGGACGACCGACTCCTTGGAGATGCTGGAGAGCACCTCGTTCGCTGCGGTGCCCGGGCGGACGACGAGCTGGACCAGACCGTAGTGGTCACGCAGATCGATGAAGAGGATGCCGCCCAGGTCACGACGATTGTGCACCCAGCCGCTCAGTCGGACGTCGGCGCCGACGTCAGAGTTGCGCAGCTCGCCGCAGCTGTGGGACCTGTACCGATGCATCGTTCATCCAGTTCTTCGCGATAGCAGGGTGGTAATCAACCCTGCCAAGGTTACCGTCAGGCCGGGCTGCGGCCGGGCGCGCCCGTGGGCGCACTTGAACGGGCATCCCGCGTGCATGACCTGTAAAGATGACTAAATGCGCACCGAGGACGTCCTGGCGGCGATCGCCACCGGTCTGTGGCGCTGGGACAACGCCTCCGGAACGGTCACCCTCGACGGTGAAGCCGCCCGGCTCCTCGGCCTGCCCGCCGAGCCCGTCACCCTGCCCGAAGTCTCCGTCCGGTCCCGGTTCCACCCGGTGGACTGGAACGAGATCAACGGCATCGTCAACCTCGCCGTCGCCGAGGGCACCCTCGCCGAGGCCCGGCTGCGGATCATGGACGTGGACGGGCGGGTCATGCGGACCGTGCGCAGCCGCTCCAAACCGGTGGCGAACGTCTCGGCGGACGGCCGGACCGACTACGAGCTGATCGGCACGATCCAGGAGATAGCCGAGCCGCAGCCGGGCACCACAGCCGTGCACACCCCCATCACCGGCGACTGGCGGCGCTCCCGCGAGGCGTTCCTGCTGGACGCGGGCCGGGCACTGGCGGAGGCCCGGTCCACGGCCGAGGTGCTGCGGGTGGCGGCCTCGCTGTCGATGCCCGGGTTCAGCCCGGACGGGCTGGCCGTCTTCGGGATGGCCGGGGACCGGCTGTCGATCATCGGGCACCACGGGCACGACGCCGGGGACGAGACCCCCTTCGCGGACATGCGGATGGACACCGACTATCCGGCCGCGGAGGTCGTCCGTACCGGCCGGGCGATCTACCTCCCCACCCCGGAGGACTACAAACGGCGCTTTCCGGCCACCTGGCCGCTCGCCCAGCGCTTCGGCCGCACCTCCTGGGCCTTCCTCCCGCTGATCGTCGCCGGGCGCACCATGGGCGCCTGGATGGCCGCCTTCAAGCACCCGGTGTCCTTCTCCCCCGACGAGCGCTCGGTGCTCACCACGGTGGCGCGGATGCTCGCGCAGGCGCTCCAGCGCGCCGGGGTGGCCGAATCCGAGCGGGAACTCACCACCGGCCTCCAGCGGTCGATGATGCCGCAGCTCGGCCCGGAGATCCCGGGCATGACCATCGCCGCCCGCTACGTCCCGACCGGCGGCGGCCTCCAGGTCGGCGGCGACTGGTACGACATGATCCCGCTGCCGTCGGGCCGGTTCGCCCTGGTCATCGGGGACGTCCAGGGCCACGACGTGCGCGCCGCGGGCCTGATGGGCCAGCTGCGGATCGCCGTACGGGCCTACGCGTCCGAGGGGCACCGCCCGGACGCCGTGCTCTCCCGGGCCTCCCGCTTCCTCGCCGGGATCACCGATTCCTACGAGGAGGGGGACCACCTCAGCCCGCGCTTCGCGACCTGCCTGTACGTCGAGTGCGACCCGGAGACGGGCCTGCTGGAGATCGCCCGGGCGGGCCACCCCGACCCGGCGGTCCGGATGACCGACGGCACGGTGCTGATGCGCCCGACGGCGGGCGGGCTGCCGCTCGGGATCGTCGCCGACACCGACTATCCGACGACCCGGTTCACCCTGGAGCCCGGCGAGACGATGATGCTGTGCACGGACGGCCTGATCGAGACCGGCGGGCACGACCTGGACACCGGCTGGGCGCGGCTGCGCGCGATCCTGGAGTCCGACACGCACACGGCGGCGCACGAGGGCGAGAGCCTGGAGAAGCTCGCCGACCTGCTGGTCTCCGCCGTCCACGGACCGTCCTCGCACCACACCACCGGCCCGCTCGCCGACCGCCGCGAGGACGACATCGCCGTGGTGCTGCTGTGCCGCGAGGGCCCCGGCTGCGGCTGCGGCACCCCGCTCACGCACACGCCCCGCCCCGTCCGCCGCACGATGCTGACCGTGGCCCAGGCGGAGCCGCACCGCATCGCGGGCGCCCGTCAGCAGATCCGCGAGCTGCTGCACGACTGGTCGGACGAGGACCAGCTGGACTCGGCGGTGCTGATGGTCTCCGAGATGGTCACCAACGTCCTGATGCACACGGACGGCGACGCGCTGCTCATGGCCGAGGCCATCGGCGAACTCGGCGAACGGCGCCTGCGGATCGAGGTCGCCGACTCCAGCGACGAGCCCCCGCACAAACGCCACCCCGGCGAAATGGCCTCCAGCGGCCGGGGCGTGCTGCTGATGGAGATGCTGGCGGACACCTGGGGCGTGGACCCGCGCGGCGAGGGCAAGTCGATCTGGTTCGAACTGAACGAACAGGCGAAACCGGATTCCCTGCCGGGCCTCTGAGCCCCGGCAGGGCACATTTCAGCCCCGCCGGCGTTTGAGGCGCCCCCGGAGGGCGGGGTCCGGGGCGGAGCCCCGGGAGGCGGCCCCCAGCGGCCTACGCTGGGCAGGGTGATCAGCTCCCTCCTCCCCGAGCCCGCCAGGCGGCTAGCCGCTTGGTGCACCCTCACCCTCCTCGTATCCGGCGTCGTGGCCGTCTTCCTCTGGCTCTGCGACGTCTTCCAGACCGCCGTGACCCCCGTCCTGCTGGCCCTCCTCGGCACCGCCCTGCTGCGCCCGCTGCACCACCGCCTGGTCCGGATGAAGGTGAACCGGTCGCTGGCCGCGGCCCTGACCTGCCTCGCCATCGTCGCGGTGGTCGGCGGGGCCTCGTACGTAGTGGTCGCCGCGATCGTCGACACCGGCGACCAGATCGTCGGGGCCCTGCGCCGCGCGGGCGAGGGCCTCTCCGAGCACTTCGGGGCGGCCGGGACCTCCCTCACCGACCTCGCGAAGAACGCCAAGGAGCTGCTGGCCCGCTTCGGCGGTACGGCCGCCTCCGGGGTGATCACCGGCATCAGCGTGGTCGGCGAGGTCTTCGCCACCGCGATCCTGGCCCTGCTGCTGGTCTTCTTCTTCCTCCGCGACTCCCACCGCGCGGCGGAAGGGCTGCGCTCGCTCGCGCCGCGCTCCGCCGGTGACACGGTGGAGGCGATGGCCCGCCGCGCGTTCCAGGCGGTCGAGGGCTTCATGCGCGGGACCACGGTGATCGCCCTGATCGACGCCGTCTGCATCACCATCGGCCTGCTGGTGCTCCGGGTGCCGGGCGCGGTGGGGCTGGGCGCGCTGGTCTTCGTCGGCGCGTACGTCCCGTACCTCGGCGCGTTCTTCTCCGGCGCGGTGGCGGTCCTGGTCGCCTTCGCGGACCGGGGCTGGGTGATCGGGCTGTGGACGCTGGGCGTGGTGCTCGCCGTACAGGTGCTGGAGGGCAATGTGCTCCAGCCGATGATCCAGAGCCGTACCGTCCAGATGCATCCGGCGGTGGTGCTGCTGGCGATCACGGCGGGCGCGAGCGTGGCCGGGGTCCTGGGCATGCTGCTGGCCGTACCGCTGGCGGCGGCCGCCTTCGGGGTGCTGTCGGAACTGCGGACCCGGTACACGGCCGAGGCGCCGCTTCCCGAGGCGCCGCTCCCCGGACCAGAGGCCTCCGCATAGCCCGAAGGGCTCCCCGCGGGGAGCCCTTCGGTCGCGCTGGACGAAGGCGGCAGGTCAGTCGTCCGCCTGTCCGGCGCCGCGGTGGCCCAGACCCGTCCGCGCGGTGGTGGGGATGCGCCCCAGCCGTCCCGCCTGGAAGTCGTCGAAGGCCTGCTGCAGCTCGTGCTGGCTGTTCATCACGAACGGCCCGTAGTGCGCCATCGGCTCCCGGATCGGCTGCCCGCCGAGGAGTACGACCTCCAGGTCGGGGGCGTTGGAGTCCTGGGCCTCGTCCGCCCGGACCGTGAGCGAGCCGCCCTCGCCGAAGACGACCGTCTGCCCGGTGTGCACCGGGCGGCGGTCCGTGCCGACGCTGCCGCGCCCGGCCATGACGTAGGCGAGGGCGTTGAAGTCCGCGCGCCACGGGAGGGTGACCTGCGCGCCCGGGGTGATGGTCGCGTGGATCATCGTGATGGGGGTGTGGGTGATGCCGGGGCCCTGGTGACCATCCAGCTCACCGGCGATGACGCGCAGCAGCGCGCCGCCGTCGGGGGTGGAGAGCAGCTGGACCTGGCCGCCGCCGATGTCCTGGTAGCGCGGGGGCATCATCTTGTCGGAGGCCGGGAGGTTGACCCACAGCTGGAGGCCGTGGAACAGCCCGCCGGACAGGACGAGGGACTCCGGCGGGGCCTCGATGTGCAGGAGGCCCGAGCCGGCGGTCATCCACTGGGTGTCGCCGCCGTTGATGACTCCGCCGCCGCCGTTGCTGTCCTGGTGGACGAAGGTTCCGTCGATCAGGTAGGTGACGGTCTCGAAGCCGCGGTGGGGGTGCCAGGGGGTGCCCTTGGGCTCGCCCGGCGCGTACTCCACCTCGCCCATCTGGTCCATCATGATGAACGGGTCGAGGTACTGGTAGTTGATCCCGGCGAACGCGCGGCGCACCGGGAATCCCTCGCCCTCGAAACCACCGGGAGCGGTCGTGACGGCCAGCACCTTGCGGGCGGTCGTCTCCTGGTCGGGCTCGGCGACGCGGGGGAGCGTCAGCGGGTTCTCCACAGTCACAGCAGGCATGGTCGGGACCTCCTTCTGGCGTCGAGTTTAGTTGAAACTCGAACTTTCCGCCATGCCTGACAGAACAGAGGGGGCGCCGGGATCATTCCCCCGGGTCCCGTGACCACCTCGCGTCACGGGCTCGGCTGGCTCGGGGTCTGCTCCGGGGTCGCGACACCCTTCGCGGAGCGGGCCTTCTCCAGGAGCCCCTTGAAGGGGGTCCAATCCGTGGAGCCACGCACCTCCGAGAAGCCGTACCGGTCAAGGATCGGTTTGCTGAAATCAAGACGTACAGGATCGAAGACGATCGTGTCACCCGGCGGCGATACGGCCACATCTATACGCGACCAATTACCTGGCATCCGCCACGCTGTAATGCGCTGCCGACCTCGGGTTATATTGAGGATCTCACTACTGTTCGAGATGCCGGACTCATTTACATATGATGCCGCATCCGGCACTGCGGCAGCCCGTTTTCCTGCCTTCTTGAACTCCTCGACCGTCACGCGGCTTTTCCCGAACTCAGGAGGCAGTGTCATTCTGTCTTTCCTGATCACGTACACCTCGGCCTGAGCCCCGATCACCTCATAATCGACCTTGCCGGGATCCTTGATCTCGACAACCACGTCCTGTGCGATTTCCTCCCCTGGATTCAGCTCGCGACCCGCCGGTGTGACGAACTCGCCATCGTGGATCAATTTGTAGGCAAATCCATCCTTGGCAATATTGTTCGCGGGCCCGCCGTGGATCCAGTAGATGCTGCCGAGGACGTAGACCGGAATTTTGCCGTCATTCTTCACGTACACATGGACTGCCACCTCCATCGCCGCCCGCGCGTTGTCCATGCTCGCCTCTTTGAACTCGGCCCCAGTCACGATCAGCGGGGCCGTCACATAGGGAACATAAATCTGTGAATATGCCAGGTTGACTCCGGCGAGAAGGGTGGGAATGATCGCCCCGATCACGATGTGCCGGGGATTGGGGAAACCCTTCCATACCCGCGACCTGATGAGGTGGATCCCCGCCACTACAGACCCGGCGAGGAAGGATATCCCAATCGTGGACCAGCCGTTGAAACGCTCACCCCTCCGCAGAAGGAGAAGTGAGGAGCTGGCGAGAAAAACGATCAGAACTCCGGCCAGAACGGCCAACCCCGAATAGCGACTTTTACGCTTGTGCCAATAATCGAGAGTTGCCGCTGCGGCAATCAATGCCACCAGGGCCGCAGCCAGCACGGTATATCCTGCGAGTCGCTCGCCGAAGGTCAGGGCGTTACCGCCGTCCGCCCAGCCGACCCTGAAAAGCAAGCATGCGGTCAAGAGAAAGCCGATGAACATGATGCTGCCGACTGTTCTCCGCTGCACTGCTCGATCCGGCCAGACGGTGCTGTCCCCGCCGATCCAATGGACGGGCTGCCCGAATTCCATCCCGGCATGTCGCAGGAATCTCTGGAGCTCTCCGGGGGACCGCACCTTGCCCGCGGGCTTGTGATCGATCGTGACTTTCCGCCAGCCAAGGCCATCAGGCGGCCCTACGGTTACCTCGGTTCCCTCGGGCGCGTTCGCCATGACACCAGCTTCGCCCCGCACCGCGGGAGGCGCCCCTGGAACGGGGTGCGCTCGACGTGGTGCGGGGCGAAGCTGGTGTCATGACGAGTTGGTGTCGCTGATCCTCACAGGAGTTCCCATGCGTACACGGCTTCTCGGCTTCATCGCCTCCGTGGTTCTGGCTGTTCTCGGCGCCATGGGGGCCCCTGCACAGGCTGCTGCACCTGCCGTCACCGGGCCGGATTGTGTGGCCGGCGGAGGCACGCTGCAGTACGACTCCGTCGCCCCCGCATGGGTCTGCGTAGGTGGCACACACAACCACAAAACGATTACCTGAAACCGGCGTTGGCACTCACCGGCTCAGCAGTGGCGCATGCCGTACGCGCCCGGGTTGGCGTCGAAGGAAGACGACGTTGAGACCACGGAGGCCGGAACCATCCCGAAGTTCGAGTTCACGTCGCCGTACGCGCCGTACCAGGTGTTGTTGCCCCCGTCGTGGTAATCGCCCTTCGTCCAGCATTCGAAGGTGCTCGGGTTGCTGGTGAGCGTGTTCGCCCACGGAGCGTTGAAGCTCGCCCACCGGAACATGTCGACGTACGGCGTGTTCCCACAGGAGAGCCTGCCCCCGCTGATCACCTTGCACTCGGTGGCCGCCTCCGCCGGTGCCGCCGCCAGGACCCCCGTACCCAGCGCCAGCACGCTCGTCGCGACGAGTGCCACTGCCTTGCCACGGATCGACGTACGCGTCATTCCTGCCTCCTCGGCTGTGGCGGGGGGTCCCCCGTGGATCCCCCCGCTGCGCCGATACTCCGCCGCGTCCGGGCCCGGGCGCGATGGTTTCGGTCCCCGCCGAAATGTGGGTTCAGCCGCCGCTGTGCAGCAGGTCCACGCCCAGGCCGGTGGCCGAGTGGAGGACCGCCTTGCCGTCGCGGCGGGTGGTGATCAGGCCCGCCGCGCGCAGGGTGCGGGTGTGCTCCGAGACGGAGGGCAGGCTGATGTCGAGGTCGCGGGCCAGTTCGCTGGTGGTCCGCTGCTGGACCAGCAGGGTCAGTACGGCCGCCCGCGTGCGCCCCAGCAGGGCGTCCAGCGAACCCTCCGCCCGCCCCGGCGGGACCAGTGGCAGGGGCGTCAGCGCCGGGTAGATCAGCAGGTGAGAGCCGTCGGGGTGGCCCGCCAGCAGCGGCCGGCCCGTCCAGAACGGCGACGGCATCAGCGTCAGCCCGCGCCCCGCCAGCCGGACCTCGAAGTCCGGTGGCCGCCCGACCTCGAAGACCGTGCCCGACCAGCTGGCGGCCGGGTGCGTACTGGCCAGGGCCGCCTTGATCCCGTGCGTGGCCAGCAGCCGCGCGCGCCAGGCGACGTCCGCCCGGAAGGACTGGCCGATCGCCGCCCACTGCGGGACGATCACCGCCCGGTGGGCCGCCCGCAGCGCGCCCTCCAGCAGCTCCCAGGACTCCCGGTCCCCGTCCCGCAGCCCGCGCAGCCAGGGCGCGGTGGCCGCCTTGCTGCGGCTGCGGGCGAGGATCCGGGTCAGCTCCTCGTCCCCGACCAGCGGCGCGGCCAGGCGTACGGCGTCCAGCGCCTCCTCGAAGTCCCGCACCGGCGGCTCCACGAAGGGCGGGTTGTCACCGTCCGGGCGCAGCAGTTCCAGCAGCGGCAGCGCGGCCCCGGGCAGCTCCCGGCCCAGCCGCTGGCGCCAGCGCCCGAAGACCTCGGGCGCGTCGGTCCGCTGCGCGGCCACCAGGGCCAGCGCCAGCTCGAAGAGCGGCAGCGGCTCGGCGGCGAACCGGACGCCCAGCAGATCCTCGGCGGTGAAATGGACCCTGAGCACGCGCGCGTCCCCCCAGCAGCCCGGCCCGGCCGGGACCGGCCCGGCCCGTCCTTCCCCGTCCGTCCCTAGCCGTACATGCGGCGCATGGCGTAGTCGACCATCTGCTCCACGGCCTTCGCGTCGAAGACCATCCGGTGGTCGCCCTCCATGTCGAGGACGAAGCCGTAGCCGGTGGGCAGCAGGTCGATCACCTCGGCGCCGGTGATGATGAAGTGCTTGGACTCCTTGCCCGCGTACCGGCGCAGTTCCTTGAGCGTGGTGAACATCGGGATCACCGGCTGCTGCGTGTTGTGCAGGGCCAGGAAACCGGGGGTGTCCCCGCGCGGGCAGTAGACCTTCGAGGTCGCGAAGATCTGCTGGAAGTCCTCGGCGGCGAGCTGACCGGTCGTGAAGGCCCGCACCGCGTCCGCGAGCGTCGGCGGCGAGGGCTCGGGGTACAGCGGCGGCTGCTGCCCGTAGCCCTGCTGGGGCGGGGGCTGCTGCGGCGCGTACTGCTGCCCCGCGCTCACGTTCTGGTCGTAGCCGTACATGGGCCGAAGCCTACCGAGGCCGGGGGCCGCCGGGGCGTCGAGTTCCGGTCAGTGGGCCTTCAGCCCGCGTACGAACGGTGCCCAGGCCCCGGCCGAGACCACCAGGACGGGCCCGTCCTCGACCTTGGAGTCCCGGACAGGGACGATCCCGACAAGGCCGTCGGCCACCTCGACGCACTCACCACCCGTGCCGTTACTGAAGCTGCTCTTGCGCCAGCGCGCGGCGCGCAAGTCAAGTCCGGTGCGTGCCATTTCGGTAGTCCTCTGCCGCAGCGTCGAGAAGGTCCAGGGACGCCTCCGGCGGCAAAGCGGCGGCCCTCAGCAGATCGTATGACCTGCGGTACTCCTTCACGAGGGGCGGAAAGTCGATCAGTTGCCCACTGTGCAGGCTCTCCACGTAGACCAGTGGAGGTGCGTCCGAAAACGTCATCACCCTGGCCATCCCCATCATGAGCGAGTGCGCGCCGGCCGTTTGCGGGACCACTTGCAGAATGGACCGCGTCCGGCGGATCACCATCGCAATGTGTTCCAGGAGCTCGGCCATCTGACCCGATGGCAAGACCGGACGGCGGAGCACCGACTCGTCCAGTACCGCCCAGAAGTCTGGCGGGCACTCCCGGTCAAAGAGCTTCGCTCGTCCCATCCGGGCGACCACCAGCTTTTCGATCGCTGCGTCGGTCGTGCGGGGCATCGCGGCCCGGCTGATCGCCCACGCGTAGTCGGGCGTCTGGAGCAACCCAGGAACGAGCATCGGCGCCCAGTCCTCGATCGTCTCGGCGTACGGCTCCATCTCCGCGACGTCCGCGAAGTACTCCGCGTGCCCGGACTGCTTCGCCTTGCGCGCATCTTCACAGCGGCGCTCGAAAAAGCCGTCCGTCCCCAGCTTCCCGTCCACGTGACGGGCCAGATCCACCGGCATGCGGCGCTCGCCGCGCTCGATCTGGCTCAGGAACGGGACCCCGCGGAAGCTGCCCTCCGCCAGCTGCTCCAGCGTGAACCCCGCGGCTTCCCGCTTGTAGCGCAGCTCGGCGCCGTAGAAGGAGGGCACGTTCGCGGACGCGTCCGGGTCCTTGCGAGCAGGCACAACCCACCACCGCCATTTGCCACTTGTCCAGCGCAACCGGAAACCCTTCCCACGGTACGCCGACCCACACCACGCTGTGAGGAGTTCGTCACACCCCGTACACCAGCGCAGGAGACCCCATGAGCGACCACGACAGCGACGACGCCGCACGCGAGTGCATGATCCGGCTCCGCGAGGCCCTCGCAGAACACGGGATCACGCTCCCCTCCCTCGGCCTCGACCTGCCGACCTTCGCCAGCATCTACCTCACCCCGCCCCTGATCAGCCTCGGCAACTGCAACGTCAAGACCGCCGCCCAGCTGACGGCAGTCCTCCGCACCGCCGCCGCGACGACCGCCAGGTGACGGCACTCACCGTCGAGCTGCTCGCCCTCCCCACGGCAGTGGGCCAGGCGCGGCGCGCGGTCCAACACCACGGCCCCGACGTCGCGCTCTGCGTCAGCGAGCTGCTGACCAACGTGATCACGCACGTCGGCGAGGGCACCCCCGTCACCCTGCACGTCAGAGCCACAGCCGACGGCCGGACCCGGGTGGAGGTCACCGACCCCGACCCCCGCGCATGGCCCGTACTCCGGCACGCGACGGCCGAGGACGAATCGGGGCGCGGCCTGGCCCTGTTGGCGGCCGTCTCACTGCGCTGGGGCGTACTCCAGGGACCGGCCGGCAAAACCGTCTGGTGCGAGGTGCGCCCACCCCCCCGCTGACGAATGCCCCTGGGGGCCAGGGCGTGGCGCGTACTAGCCTGGCCGGGATCGATCCGATGAAGTCACGTTCGCGCGGGGGGAATCTGGTGTCGTTCGACCAGGAATGGGCGGAAGTACGCGCCTCGGTAGCCGACAAGCAGACGGGCATGCGGCTCAATCACGTGCCCGCCGAAGATGGTGGTGGGCCCACGCCCCAAGGGGATCTGGTCGTCACCCAGCAGGACCTGGCCGCCGTCGGTGACGCGGCGTTCAAGCTGCACCAGCGGCTGAACACCGACGGGGACCACGCGAAGGCCAGTACCTACGAGGCGGCCGGGTCCCTCAAGCAGGGCTTCGCGCTCGGCGGGGCGCTGTCGACCGTGGCCGACAAGTGGAACACGCAGGTCAACACCCTGCTGGAGGCCTGCGCGCACATCTCCAACCACCTCGACTACACGCAGAACGCGCACGCCGAGGGCGAGTACTGGATCGCGACGCAGCTCAAGTACGAACAGCTGGACAAGGGCTTCGAGGAAAGGGCGCAGCACTGATGGACCTCGAAGCACTCCGGAACGCGGACTTCACCAAACTCGCCACCGCCGTGGCCGACTGGTCCGCGATGGTCACCAAGCTCAAGGCGCTCGCTGAGGACGCCCGCACCGACATGGGCGGCAAGGCCACCAAGGCGAACTGGGCCGGTGTGAACGCCACCGTGACCCGGGAGTTCATCGGCAAGACCGCCAAGGAGTTCGGTGACGCGGCGACCGAGGCCGACAGCGTCCGCAACATCCTGAGCGACACCCACGGCGAGCTGGTCGGCTTCAAGACCGAACTGAACAACACGATCGAGCAGGCCCTGGCCCGGAACCTGACCGTGGTGAGCACCGGCAACGGCGGCTTCACGGTCAGCATGAACATCCACCCGGACCGCGCCGCCAAGGGCCACCCCGTGCCCGAGCACACCGTGGCCGACGAGATCGCGCTGCGCGACACGGTCCAGGGCATCCTGCAGCGGGCCACCGAGAGCGACACCACTGCTGCCCAGGCCCTGTCCATGCTGGTCAGCCAGAACCCGTACGGCTTCTCCGACGCCAGCTATTACAACCGGGACGTGGCCGCGGCGGCGATCAAGGACGCGGAGCGGATCGCGAACCTCCTCAAGAAGAAGGGCGACGACCTGACGCCCGAGGAGTTCGACGAGCTGAACAAGGACCTGGCCGCGCACAAGGACGACCGGCTGTTCCAGGAGGAGTTCGCGACCACGCTCGGCCCGCGTGGGCTGCTGGACTTCTGGGCGGACCTCTCGGACCCCTCCGACGGCGGCACCCTCCAGCGGGCCCGGCACGACCAGCTCGGCGATTTCCAGAAGAACCTCAGCTTCACGCTGGCCGGAGCCACCCAGTCCGACAGCCCGGCCATGCGCGCCTGGGAGGACGAGATGGTCAAGCAGGGCGACCAGATGGTCCAGACGCGCGGCACGCGGGTCTACGGCTTCCAGCTGATGAGCAACCTGATGCGCAACGGCGACTGGGACAACCGCTTCCTGAACGACTACGGGAACGCGCTCGTGGCCACCGAGAAGAAGATGAAGATGCCGGACCACTACTGGAACAGCGGCACCCCGCCGATGCCGAAGATGAACTTCATCGGCGAGGACTTCGGCCGCGACCCGATGACCGGCTTCATGACCGGCCTCGCGAACAGCCCCAACGCGGCGACCGAGTTCTTCAACACGACGCAGCCGACGGACAACGCGCAGTACGTCCTCAAGGACCGGCCCGTCTTCGACGACACCCCGCTGAACAGCCACGACGGCAACTCCTCGCGCGAGGCGACCGGCAACGCCCTGGTCGCGGCCGCGACGGGCCAGAACCCGCTCGACCCCAACTCCGCGCAGGTCGACCTCTCTCCCGACCACCGCAAGGTGCTGGACCGCTCGCTGAACTACCTCTCGCAGGCGGGGAACGACTTCCCGCCCGAGATGCGCGACGACATGGCGAAGGTCCTGTCCCGGCACAGCGACGTGGTCGGCCACACCGCCAGCACCCTCGCCGACGACGCGAGCGATCCCCGGCTCCTCGACCGCAAGGAACTGCTGGAGGTCAGCAAGCAGGTCTCCCGCGACCAGAACGCCTACGGCATGCTCAACGAGGCCATGAACCGCGAGATGATCAGCGACATCCACACGGGCGTGCCCACGGACCAGAAGGAGACGCTGCTGCGGGCCGGGGCCACGGTCGGGTTCATGGAGGAGGCCCGGTACCAGGCGATCCAGACCGACAAGGACGACCCCAGCTGGGACGCGAAGTGGCTCTACCACGGCTTCGGCGCGGCGGCGAACTTCATCCCCGTCGTCGGCGACGTCGCGCAGCGCGGTGTCGACGCGCTCGCCTACCAGTGGCAGCTCGACGAGCAGGCCCGCATCAACGCCGACATCAGCCGCCAGAACGGCGAGACCTTCACGGTCCGCGAACGGCAGCTCCAGGCGCTCGCCGACGAATGGGCCGCGACCAACGCGCACCCCGGCGAGAACCGCTACACCCTCACCCACCAGATCAACGGCGCCGCCTTCGACGGCAACCAGCGCGCCTCCGGACTGGCGGGCAACGGATGAGGCACCGCCCCCGCTCCCGCTCCCTCGCGGCCCTGCCCGCCGCCGCCCTGCTCGTCACCCTGGCGGGGTGCGGCGGGCAGGGCAGGGACTACGCCGTTCCGGACGCCGCCTGCGGGGTCGGCGTGGGCTCCGCGGTCCTCGCCCCCCTGCTGCCGCCCGGCAAGGCCCTGCGGGCCGAGCCGGTGGACCTCGGGCAGGGCAGCGCGCACTGCACGCTCTCGGTGGACGCGAAGCCCGCGCTCTCCCTGAAGACGGACGTCACCACCGAGGTGACGGACCTGCCCAAGGTCATCCAGGAGAAGGTCAACCGGGCCGGGCACCCCGCGAAGATCACCGCCGGGCCCGCGGGCGAGGCGTGGGTGGCGGACTCCCTGGCCCTGGCGACCGCGAAGTGCACCTACCAGGGCGCCCCGCACGTCTTCATCGCCGAGGCGTCCACGCCGGCCAAGACCGACGACGTCAAGAAGCGGCGCGAGGCGCTGACCGCCTTCATGAAGGCGTACCTGCCCGCCGCGCAGAAGGCGGTGGGCTGCACGCCCGGGCCCTCTTGAGCGGCTCTCCAGCGTTTCTGGCTTGATGCTGGTCACAGTCGTCAAGCAAGGGTTGCGCCTTATTACCCGCGGGTAGCATCATGACATTACTGATTGGTAAGTACGAGGAACCTGTCTCCCCGATCCTTAAAACGGAGCCGTAGCCATGGGGCACTACAAGTCGAATCTGCGCGACATCGAGTTCAACCTGTTCGAGGTGCTCGGCCGCGACAAGCTGTACGGCACCGGCCCGTTCGGGGAGATGGACACCGAGACCGCCAAGAGCGTCCTGTCCGAGCTGGCCCGCCTCGCCGAGAACGAGCTGGCCGCGTCCTTCACCGACGCCGACCGCAACCCGCCGGTCTTCGACCCGGCCACCAACACCGCGCCCGTCCCGGCGTCCTTCAAGAAGAGCTACGAAGCCTTCATGGACTCCGAGTACTGGCGCCTGGGCCTGCCCGAGGAGATCGGCGGCACCACCTCGCCCCGCTCCCTGATCTGGGGCTACGCGGAGCTGCTGCTCGGCTCGAACCCGGCCATCTGGATGTACTCCTCCGGCCCGGCCTTCGCCGGCATCCTCCACGAGGAGGGCAACGAGGCGCAGAAGAAGGTCGCGCAGATCGCAGTCGAGAAGCGCTGGGGCTCCACCATGGTGCTGACCGAGCCCGACGCGGGCTCGGACGTCGGCGCCGGCCGCACCAAGGCCATCGAGCAGGCGGACGGCTCCTGGCACATCGAGGGCGTGAAGCGCTTCATCACCTCGGGCGAGCACGACATGGAGGAGAACATCCTCCACTACGTCCTCGCGCGCCCCGAGGGCCACGGCCCGGGCACGAAGGGGCTCTCGCTCTTCCTGGTGCCCAAGTTCCACTTCGACTGGGAGACCGGCGAGCTGGGCGAGCGCAACGGCGTCTACGCCACGAACGTCGAGCACAAGATGGGCCTCAAGGCCTCGAACACCTGCGAGATGACCTTCGGCGACCAGCACCCCGCCAAGGGCTGGCTGATCGGCGACAAGCACGACGGCATCCGCCAGATGTTCATGATCATCGAGTTCGCCCGGATGATGGTCGGCACGAAGGCCATCGCCACGCTCTCCACCGGCTACCTGAACGCCCTGGAGTACGCCAAGGAGCGCGTGCAGGGTCCGGACCTGGCGAACTTCATGGACAAGACCGCGCCCAAGGTCACCATCACGCACCACCCCGACGTGCGCCGCTCGCTCATGACGCAGAAGGCGTACGCCGAGGGCATGCGCGCCCTGGTCCTGTACACCGCCTCCGTCCAGGACGACATCCAGGTCAAGCAGGCCGCGGGCGAGGACGCCTCCTCCCTCATCGGCCTGAACGACCTGCTCCTGCCGGTCGTGAAGGGCTACGGCTCGGAGAAGTCCTACGAGCAGCTCGCCCAGTCCCTGCAGACCTTCGGCGGCTCCGGCTACCTGCAGGAATACCCGATCGAGCAGTACATCCGGGACGCCAAGATCGACACCCTCTACGAGGGCACCACGGCGATCCAGGGCCAGGACTTCTTCTTCCGCAAGATCGTCCGCGACCAGGGCGCCTCGCTGAACGTCCTGACCGAGACGATCAAGAAGTTCCTCGCCGAGGCCGTCGGCGGCGAAGAGCTGTCCGGCGCCCGCGACGCGCTGGCGAAGGCCGCCGTGGACCTGGAGGCCATCGTCGGCCAGATGGTCACCGACCTCACCGCCACCGGCGAGGACGTCCGCAACATCTACAAGGTCGGCCAGAACACCACCCGCCTGCTGACGGCCTCCGGCGACGTGATCGTCGGATACCTGCTGCTCAAGGGCGCGGCCGTGGCCGCCGAGAAGCTCCCGACGGCCTCCGCCAAGGAC
The DNA here is from genome assembly GCF_036346295.1 of Streptomyces sp. NBC_00536. Taxonomy (NCBI): domain Bacteria; kingdom Bacillati; phylum Actinomycetota; class Actinomycetes; order Kitasatosporales; family Streptomycetaceae; genus Streptomyces; species Streptomyces sp. NBC_00536. The sequence continues at coordinate 4,072,964 of NZ_CP107819.1, forward strand.
GTCGCGTTCTACCAGGGCAAGATCGCCGCGGCGAAGTTCTTCGCCGGTCAGGTCCTCCCGGGCGTCGCGGTCCAGCGCCAGCTCGCCGAGGCCGTCGACAACACCCTGATGGACCTCGACGAGGCCGCCTTCTAAGCCCCGAGAAAGCCCCGAAGGCGGATACCACACACGTACGCGGTGTACGCGCGCCGGCCGGACCCCCAGCTCAGCGGGGGTCCGGCCGACCGCGTGCACGGGTTGTCGGCGGTTCGTGGGACGCTCGTAGGCATGAGCGCACAGGAGCAGCACAGCAGGGGGTACTCGGTCCCGACCGGGCGGCCGTACGCCCTCAAGGAGCTGCAGGCCAAGCTCGGCACCGTCGGTGACCGTGTCCAGGACCTGTACGAGGGCGCGCACCCCGCCGAATACGACGGCATCGCCGACGCGCTCTACACCGCCTTCCAGACCGCCGCGGCGCTGGCTCCCTCCAAGAGCTACACCGGCTGCCCCGAACACCCCAACGGGGCCCTGGACCCGGAGGCCCCCGAAGGCTGGGGCCGCTGCCTGCTCTGCAACGACCGGCGCCGGATGGGCCTGCGCGGCCGCGGCGGGGCGCCCGCCCCCGCGGCGTCGAACGAACAGCGCAGGCTCGGCTACCCCGTACCGGAGCCCCCGTACACGCTCGACAAGCTGCGCCGGTACCTCCGTACGCTCGACGAGACGCGCTTCCACTTGACGGTCTCCTCCCCGGCCGACGAATTCGTCCGGGTCGCCGACGACCTGCACCGCGCCTTCATCGTGGCCCGCGAGCTGTCCCGCCCCCGCAACCCCTCGGGATGCGCCGAACATCCCGGCGCGCCGATGGATCCCGACGCTCCGCCCGGTGAGGCCTGTATCTTCTGCGCCGGACGCAAGAGGCGCGAGCAGCGCTCCGCGCAGACCCCGGAGATGCTCCCGCGCATCCGCCGGGGCGAGCGCAGGCAGCTGCAGCGGCGCTTCGAGCGTCCGCCGGGCTGAGCCGACCGGGATCGCAGTTCACACACCACCGCGCCCTCGTTCTCCGGCTGTCCCGTCGGCTATCCGCCACAGCCCGGCCAGGACGAACACGACCGTCGTTAAGGTGAACCACATGAGCTCTCCCGCCCGCTTCGACCGCGGCCACACCGACGATCTGATGACCTACCTGGCGGCGAGCCCCTCGCCGTACCACGCTGTCGCCAACGCGGGCGAGCGGCTGGAAAAGGCCGGCTTCAGGCAGTTGTCGGAAACGGACGCCTGGGATTCGAGCGCGGGGGGCAAGTTCGTCCTGCGCGGCGGCGCGCTCATCGCCTGGTACGTCCCCGAGGGCGCGGCCGCGCACACCCCGTACCGGATCGTCGGCGCGCACACCGACTCCCCCAACCTCCGCGTCAAGCCGCTTCCTGACACCGGGTCACAGGGCTGGCGGCAGATCGCCGTCGAGGTCTACGGCGGCACCCTGCTCAACACCTGGCTGGACCGGGACCTGGGCCTGGCGGGACGGCTCACCCTGCGCGACGGCACCGAGCGGCTGGTCAACATCGACCGGGCGCTGCTGCGCGTCCCGCAGCTCGCCGTGCACCTGGACCGCTCCGTCAACAGCGACGGCCTCAAGCTGGACAAGCAGCGGCACATGCAGCCGATCTGGGGCCTGGGCGAGGCGCACGAGGGCGACCTCATCGCCTTCCTGGAAGAGGAAGAGGGTCTGCCCCAGGGCTCGGTGGCGGGCTGGGACCTGATGGTCCACTCGATCGAGCCGCCCGCCTACCTGGGCCGGGACCGCGAACTCCTCGCCGGGCCGCGGATGGACAACCTGCTGTCGGTGCACGCGGGCATCGCCGCGCTGGCCGCCGTCTCCACCGCCGAACACCTGGACCACATCCCGGTGCTGGCCGCCTTCGACCACGAGGAGAACGGCTCGCAGTCCGACACGGGCGCGGACGGACCCCTCCTGGGCAATGTGCTGGAACGTTCAGTCTTCGCGCGCGGCGGCAGCTACGAGGACCGTGCGCGCGCCTTCGCGGGCACCATCTGCCTGTCCTCGGACACCGGTCACGCCGTGCACCCCAACTACGGTGAGCGGCACGACCCGACGCACCACCCGCGCGCCAACGGCGGCCCGATCCTCAAGGTCAACGTCAACCAGCGGTACGCGACGGACGGCAGCGGGCGGGCGGTGTTCGCGGCGGCGTGCGAGCGGGCGGGCGTGCCGTGGCAGAGCTTCGTCTCCAACAACTCGATGCCGTGCGGCACGACGATCGGCCCGATCACGGCCGCCCGGCACGGCATCCAGACCGTCGACATCGGTGTCGCGATCCTCTCCATGCACAGCGCGCGCGAACTGTGCGGTGCGGATGACCCGTACCTGCTGGCGAACGCGCTCGTCTCGTTCCTGGAGGGCTGAGCGTTTTAGCCTCGCCGGCGTTTGAGGCGCCCCCGGAGGGCGAACCGAGCCGCAGGCGCCCACGGGCGGAGCCGCTTCCGCTCCCTCCGGGGGCGCCTCAAACGCCGGCGAGGCTGACAATGCCCCGGCCCGGGGGCAATCGGCGAGGCTGAAAATGCCTCAGGCGTCCAGGCCCGCCAGGACCAGCGGGAGGCGCGCGACGCCACCCGGGAGCACTCGGACCGGAACTCCCCAGTCCTGCTGGTGCATGTGGCAGGCCGGGTACTCGTTCTCCGGGTCGTCGTCGCACGAGGCGGCCATCGCCGAGACGTGCAGCACGCCCTCGGTGATCCCGTCCGCCAGGACCAGGTCCCGGAACAGGTCCGTCCCCTGGCCCGCCCCCTCGGCCAGCAGCTCCGGCGGGGTCGAGGAGACCTGGAGCCGGGTGGAGGGCCCGTACCGCTCGTCCAGCTTCTGACCGCTCGGCGCCCGGAAGACCACGTCCAGCCGGAGCGTGCCCGGGGCCACCTCGGTGGCGGCCCGCTGCGTGCGGTGCGCGACCGATTCGACGCGGACGGCCTCCTCCGGCAGCCGCAGCCGGGTCAGCCGGTGCCGGGCGGACTCCACGACCAGGATGTCGTCCCCGACCAGCACGGCGTCGCTCGGCTCGCGCAGGTCGGTGGCCAGGGTGCTGACCTCCCCGGTGGCGGGATCGTAGCGGCGCAGGGCGTGGTTGTACGTGTCACAGACGGCGACCGAGCCGTCCGGCAGGGCGGTCACGCCGAGCGGGTGCTGGAGCAGGGCCTGGTCCGCGGCCCCGTCCCGGTGACCGAAGTCGAACAGGCCGCTGCCGACGGCGGTCCGGATGACGTACCCGCCGTCGGCGGCCGCCTCCACCCAGCGCAGCGCACTGGTCTCGGAGTCGGCGATCCACAGCCGGTCCCCGGCCGCCGCGAGCCCGGAGGGCTGCGCGAACCAGGCCTCGGCGACGGGCCCGTCGACCAGCCCCTCGTTGGTGGTGCCGGCCGCGACCCCGACCGTGTCGGTCTCCGGGTCCCAGGTCCACAGCTGGTGCACGCCCGCCATGGCGATCCACACCTTGCCGCCCCACCAGGCCACGTCCCACGGCGAGGACAGGTCCACCTCGCGCGCGGGCCCGGCCGTCGGCGAGCCCTGCCACCACTGGCGGCCCGTACCGGCGACGGTCTCCACGGCCCCGGTGGCCGGGTCGAAGACGCGCAGCGCGTGGTTGACGGTGTCCGCGACCACGACCCGCCCGTCGGGCAGCAGCGCCAGGCCCTGCGGCTCGCTGAAGGCGTCCGGCCCGAAGCCGCGCTCCCCGCCGCCGATCCGCCGTACGACGCTCTCGCCGTCGGCGGCCAGCTCGACCAGCTGGTGCCGGGTCGAGTCGGACACCAGGACGTTCCCGGAGGGCAGGACGAGCGCCTTGCCGGGGAACCGCAGGTCGGTCGCGACCGGCGCCGGTGCCACGTACGGCCCGTCCCCGCGCCGCAGGGTCCCCTTGGCCTCGTGCTCGGCCTCCAGCTCCTCGACGAGCCGCGCGATGGCGTGCGCGTGCCCCTCACCGGCGTGCTGCGCGACGATGTAGCCCTCGGGGTCGATCACGACGAGCGTGGGCCAGGCGCGGACGGCGTACTGCTTCCAGGTCGCCAGCTCGGGATCGTCGAGGACGGGGTGGTGGACCTCGTAGCGCTCGACGGCGTCGACGACGGCCTGGTGCTCGGCCTCGTGCACGAACTTCGGCGAGTGCACGCCAATGATCACGACGGTGTCCCGGTGCTTCTCCTCCAGCTCCCGCAGCTCGTCGAGGACGTGCAGGCAGTTGATGCAGCAGAAGGTCCAGAAGTCGAGGATGACGATCCGTCCTCGCAGGTCGGCGAGGGTGTAGGAGGTGTCACCGGTATTGAGCCAGCCGCCCTTGCCGATCAGCTCGGGGGCACGGACTCGGGCGCGACGGGGTGCGGACGCGGCAGGATTCATGCGTCAAGGGTGCCATCAGCCCAGGAAGGACCGGAGGGAGCCCGTCAGAGCCGTCACAAAGGCGTCACGTACGGGCTCCGGGACCAGGTCCAGGGACAGGTACGGGTTGAGGTCCTCCAGCTCGACCAGGAGCAGTTCGCCCCCGGGGGCGCGGCAGGCGTCGACCCGCTGGATGCCGTGGGACAGGGTGTTCCAGCCGATGAAGGCCCGGGCGAAGCCGAGGTCGGCGGGCGTGGGCTCGTACGGCACCAGTTCCCAGCGGCGGTCCGGGTCGGGCGCGTACAGGGCGTACTGGAAGGCGTCGTCGACGAAGTAGAAGGACACCTCGTAGGCGAAGTCGATCCGCGGCTGGACCAGGAGCGCGCCCGGGGCGGCCTGGGCCTCGGCCAGGTGCGCGGCCGGGTCGGCGGTGAAGACCAGGCCGATCGAGTCGGCGCCCTGCGCGGGTTTGACGGCGTACTCGGCCACCTGCGGCAGGAGGTGCAGATCGGCGGCGGCGTCGACCGTGGGGATGACCGGGTACCCGGCCTTCGTGAGGTCCAGGAGGTACCCCTTGCCCGCCATGTCGGCGCGGCCCGTGAGCGGGTTGTAGACCCGGGCCCCGGTGGCGAGGGCGTGCGCGCGGAAGGCGTCGTAGGCCTCCTGGTGGTGCAGCACGGGCCCGCTGTTGCGGACGATCACCGCGTCGAAGCCGGGCAGCAGGGCCTGCGCGTCGAGCGGGTGGCACAGGGCCAGGGCGAACTCCCCGCGCAGCCGCGAGGTGAGGAATATGTCCTCGTCGCCGTAGCGGCGGCCGCGCGCCGGGTACGCCAGGTCGGTCACATAGAGCAGGGTCGTGGCGGGGGCGGGGGCGGGGCCGGGGAGCTGAGGCATGGCGGCAACCTATCGCGGGCAGCGATACGGCATGAAATACCTGGTTCGGGACAAAGTGCTGGCCATCGGTGACGACTACTGGGTCGAGGACGAGGCCGGCCGCCACGCCTACCTGGTCGACGGGAAGGCGCTGCGCCTGCGCGACACCCTGGAGCTGAAGGACCCGGACGGCCGGATCCTGATCACCCTGCGGGAGAAGATGTTCAGCTTCCGCGACGCGATGACCCTGGAGCGGGACGGGCGGCAGCTCGCCGTGATCCGCAAGAAACGCTTCTCGCTGCTGCGCAACCACTACCGCGTGACCCTGTCCGAGGGCACCGAACTGGACGTCAGCGGGCGGATCCTGGACCGCGAGTTCAAGGTCGAGTACGAGGGCGAGCTGCTCTCGCTGATCTCCCGTCAGTGGTACCGGATCCGCGAGACGTACGCCGTGGACGTGATCCGGGAGGAGGCGGACGCGGCGCTGCTGCTGGCGGTGGCGGTGTGCGTGATCCGGATGGCCGAGAAGGAGCGGGAGGAGCGGGACGAGGAGAGGGCGGAGAGGGCGGAGGACGGGTGAGCGCCGGGGGCCGCCCCCCGGCACCCGCCCGCCCACAGGGACTAGGAGATGGTCCAGGAGCCCGGGACGGCCGGGGGCCGGATGCCCAGCATCCGGTCCTTGAGCGCCGGGAACTGCTCCCGGGTCTCCGCCACCTTCGCCGGGTCCAGGTCCACGGTCAGCACCTGCTCGCCCGGGCCCGCCTCGGCGATCACCTCGCCCCACGGGTCCACCACCAGGCTGTGTCCCGCCTGCTCGACCCCGGCGTGCGTCCCGGCGGTGCAGCAGGCGAGGACGTACGCCTGGTCCTCGACGGCGCGCGCCCGGTTGAGCAGGGTCCAGTGCGCGCGGCGGCGGGCGGGCCAGCCCGCGGCCACCACCAGGGTCTGCGCGCCCGCGTCGACCAGGCCGCGGAAGAGTTCCGGGAAGCGCAGGTCGTAGCAGGTGGCGATGCCGAGCACGGTCGTCGGCAGGGTGACGGTGGTCAGGGAGTCTCCCGCCGACATCAGCACGGCCTCGCCCTGGTCGAAACCGAAGCGGTGGATCTTGCGGTACGTGGCCGCCAGCTCGCCCTCCGGGGACAGCACGAGGGTGGTGTTGTAGAGGGAGCCGTCACCGGAGCGTTCCACGACCGACCCCGCGTGCAGCCAGACCCCGGCGTCGCGCGCCGCCTTCGACATGACCTCGAAGGTGGGCCCGTCCAGCGGCTCGGCCTCCGTCTCGAACTGCTCGTAGGAGAAGGCGCCCACGCCCCACAGCTCCGGCAGCACCACCAGGTCGGAGCCGCTCTGTTCACGGACGAGGTCCGCCACACGGGCACGTCGGGAAACCACCGACTCGCCCTCGTTCACCGCGATTTGGATCAGGGAGGCGCGCACACTACCACCGTTCTGGCATTCAAGCCGTCAACTCGGGGCCTACGATCGTCACACGAAAGCACTGCCGGGGTGCTCACCGGCAGCGTAACTTTGCATACGCCGCCGTCAGCCAGTCCAACCAGTCCACAACGCGCCACTGAACAGCACGCGAGGGGTCCCGTTGACCGTCCATCCCAGCCTTCAGCCCTATGCCGATGCGTGGACCCACTCCATCGAGGCGATATCCGAACTGGTCCTCCCGCTGACGGAGGCCGAATGGAACCGCCCGACCCCGTGCCCCGGCTGGTCGGTCCGTGACGTCGTGTCACACATCATCGGTATCGAGTGCGAGCAGCTCGGCGACCCCCGCCCCATCCACACCCTCCCCCGGGACCTGCGCCACGTGGTGGACGAGTTCACCCGGTACATGGAGGTCCAGGTGGACGTCCGGCGCCACCACACCGCCCCCGAGATGACCTCGGAGCTGGAGTACACCGTCATCCGGCGGATGCGGCAGCTGCGCAACGAGAAGCGGGATCCCGCCACCACGATGGTGCGCGGACCGCTGGGCGAGCAGACGACGCTGGAGCTGGCGCTGCGGCTGCGGGCCTTCGACGTGTGGATCCACGAACAGGACCTGCGGACCGCGCTCGGCGTCCCGGGAAACTGGGACTCCCCCGGCGCCGTCGTGGCCCGGGACCTCCTCCTGGTGGGACTCCCGAAGGTCGTCGCGAAGCGAGCGGGCGCCCCGGCCGGGTCCGCCGTGGTCCTGGACGTGCACGGAACGCTGGAGTTCATGCGGACGGTCCGCATCGACGCCGCGGGCCAGGGCACGATGGACAGCGCCCCGTCCCTGGGCCCGGCGGTCACCCTGGCGATGGACTGGGAAACCTACGTCCGCCTGGCCGCGGGCCGCGGCCGCTGGCGCACCCTGGCCGACCTGGTCAAGGTGGAAGGCGACCCGGACCTGGCCGAAGCGATCCTGTCCCAGTTCGCGGTGACGCCGTAGCGCTGGCACTGGCCGCAGCGTTGTCCAGCCCCGGCCGGGGGGCCGCCCACGGACCGGCAGCGAAAACCAGCCCCGCCGGCGTTTGAGGCGCAGCCGGAGGCACATGAGCCCCGGCCGGGGCTGCCCACGGACCGGCACCACATCCAGCCTCGCCCGGAGGCTGCCCACGGACCGGCACCACACCCAGCCCCGCCGGCGTTTGAGGCGCAGCCGGAGGCAACGCGCCCCGGCCAGGGGCTGCGCACGCACCGGCACCACACCCAGCCCCGCCGGCGTTTGAGGCGCCGCCGGAGGCACACGAGCCGCCCGGCGATTGAGGGCTGACCCAGCCCGGGACGGGGCAGCCGTCAGACCTCCGCGGGGGCCGGGGCGGAGCCCTGGACGGCCCCCGCGGCCGGGGCCGGGGCCAGGGCCGCGGCGGCCGCAACCTCCCGCTCCCGCAACAGCGCCCGCCCCCGCAACCGCAGGATCTGCGACACCCCCACCCCCTCCAGCACGAACACCGACGAGAACGCGACCCGGTAGTCATCCCCGGTCGCATCCAGCAGCACCCCCACCGCCAGCAACGTCGTCATCGAAGCGATGAACCCGCCCATGTTCGTGATCCCGGACGCCGTCCCCTGCCGGGCCGCCGGATTCGCGGGCCTCGCGAAGTCGAACCCGATCATCGAGGCCGGCCCACACGTCCCCAGCACCACACACAGCGTGACGAGCAGCCACATCGGCGCCCGCTCCCCCGGGTACACGAGCACCGCGCCCCACAGCAGCGCCGTCACCCCCACCGTGCCGAGCGCCAGCGGAATCCGCGCGGACTGCCGCCGCCCGACCAGCTGCCCGTAGAGCAGCCCGAACCCCATGTTCGCGACCACGATCAGCGTCAGCAGCCCGCCCGCGCCACCGCGCGACAGCCCCTGCGCCTCGACCAGGAACGGCATGCCCCACAGCAGCAGGAACACCATCGCGGGGAACTGCGTCGTGAAGTGCACCCACAGCCCGAGCCGGGTCCCGGGTTCGCGCCAGGATTCGGCGATCTGACGGCGTACGTAGCCCCCTTCGCCCCGCACCACCGGCGGCGGCGCGTGCCCCTCGGGGTGGTCGCGCAGGAACAGCAGCAGCGGAACGAGCACCACCAGGCCCGCCACCGCGCTGCCCGCGAAGGCCTGCACCCAGCCCACCCCGTGCAGGACGGGCGCCAGCACCAGCGTGGAGACGAGGTTGCCCGCCATGCCGACCAGCCCGGCGAGCTGCGCCATCAGCGGCCCCTGCCGGGCGGGGAACCAGCGGGTGCCCAGCCGCAGCACCGAGATGAAGGTCATGGCGTCGCCGCAGCCCAGCAGGGCGCGCGCGGTGAGGGCCGTCCCGTAGGACGGGGAGAGCGCGAAACCGATCTGTCCGGCGGTGAAGAGGACCGCGCCGAGCGTGAGCACCTTCTTCGTGCCGAGCCGGTCCACCATCAGGCCGACGGGTATCTGCATGCCCGCGTAGACGAGCAGCTGGAGCAGCGAGAAGGTGGACAGGGCCGAGGCGCTGACGTGGAAGCGGTCGGCGGCGTCCAGGCCCGCGACGCCGAGGCTGGTGCGGAAGATGACGGCGACGAAGTAGACGGCGACGCCGATCGACCACACGAAAACGGCCCGCCGCCCGCCCGGCGGGTCCTTCGGCAGGTGCGGCTGGTCGACGGCGGCGGGACCGGGGGTGCTCATCGCACGTCACCCCGGACCAGGGCCGCGACCCGTCCGACGTGGCCGCGTACCGCCGCGGCCGCGCTCTCGGCGTCCCCGGCGCGCAGCGCGTCGAGGATCTCGGTGTGCTCGGCGAGGGTCTTCGCGATCCGTTCGGGGTGCGCGTGCAGCAGCGCGACACCCATCCGCAGCTGCCGGTCGCGCAGCTGGTCGTAGAGCCGGGACAGGATCTGGTTGCCTGCGCTGCGCACGATCTCGGCGTGGAAGAGGCGGTCGGCGGCGATCAGCGCGGAGAGGTCACCGCTCGCGGCGTGCCGGTGCTGTTCTTCGATGAGCTCCGCGAGCCGCGCCAGCAGGGCGGGGGCGGCCGGGACGGCCCGCCGGACGGTGAACTCCTCGACCAGCAGCCGGGTCTCGACGACATCCGCGATCTCCTGGGCGGAGACGGGCAGGACCAGCGCGCCCTTCTTCGGGTAGAGCTTGATCAGCCCTTCCGTCTCCAGCCGCAGCAGCGCCTCGCGCACGGGCGTGCGCGACACCCCCACCGCGTCGGCGAGCTCGCCCTCGGTGAGCAGGGTCCCGCCTTCGTAGCGGCGGTCGAGCACGCCGAGCTTGACGTGCTGGTAGACGCGTTCGGCGGCCGTGGGCGCGAGGGTGACGGATGACATGCGCACAGCATAGATACAACACAGGTACAACCGACCCCCCGTCCGCGATATGGACACCCAAGCCCAAACCCAGCCCGCCCAAGCGCACACCCAGCCCGCCCAAACTCAGCCCGCCCGGCGTTTGAGGGCCCGCCGGAGGCACCACACGGCACGCCGCGTCGTCAGGCGCCGACCTCGACCTCCAGCACGAACTCGTCGTACGGCGCCTCGTCCGGGTACGGCGGCCGCACCTGCGCGAAGCGGATCCGAGCCCGCCCGCCGGGAAGGCGGCCCCGCACGACGTACGTCCGTTCCACCGGGGCACCGGGAGGAGGAGGAGACGGCGACGCCGGCGACGACGCCCCCTCGGCCACCTCCACCGCATCCGCGTCCCCCGTCACCCGCCAGGTCCACACGTACCCACGCGCCCCCCGCCCGGTGAGCCGCAACGTGTACGCCTCACCGGCGCGGAGCGCCACCCTCCGTACCTCCACCGGGCCCCTTCGCTCACGTCACCGGCACCGGCACCGGCACCCGCACCCGCACCGGCACCGGCACCCGCACCTCACGCGGGACCGATCACCGGCCCCTCGTGCCATCCCGCGCCGTCGCGCCAGTAGTGCTGGAGCTGCCGGTCGGTGCGCAGGACGATGACCTCCAGATTGAACCCGAAGCTGCCCTGCAGCATCCCGGTGACCGCGAGCGCGTCGTGGCCGAAGACCGCGCTGCGGCTCCAGGCCCCGCCCGCCGCGTTCCCCCGCCACCAGTGCTCGATCCGGCCGCCCGCCGCCACGCACAGCTCGTAGTTCCCGGCCGTGTCCTCGTCGGCGGCTCCGTACTGGCCCTCGATCAGGCAGGGCGCCGAGGTGATCCCGGTGCCGAACAGCTCGCCCGCGCGCCAGGCGAAGCCGTTCGGGTCGTCGCGCCACCACAGCTGCATCCGGCCGTCCGTCCGGGTGGCGACCAGGTCGAGGTGGCGGGCGCGGGTCTGCACCAGGGCGGGCCCGTAGTGGGCGATGCCCGAGCCGAAGCGGCCGCCGTCGTTCCAGGTCCACGGCGAGCCGTTGATCCGCCACCAGTGGTTCAGCCGCCCGTCGGCGGTCCGCACGACCACCTCGAAGTTGCCGGGCTTGCCGTAGTCGCTCTGGATGAACCCCGGCGTGGTGCCGGACGCCGCGTCGGACGGGCCGAAGAGGCCCGCGTCGCGCCAGGTGCCGCCGGACTGGTCGTAGAACCAGTGGTGCAGCCGCCCGCCGCTGGTGACGTGCACCGACTCCAGGTTCCGGTTGTACGTGGTGCTCGTGAAGGCGGGCAGCCCGGACACGTCGCTGCCGAAGGCCGCCGCGCGGGCCCACGGGAAGGGCGCGTCGCCCTCGCGCCACCAGTGCTGGAGCCGGCCGCCGCCCGTCGTCGCGAGCATCTCGAAGTTGCGGTGCGCGCGGCCGTTCCCGCTCTCGAAGATGTTGCCGGTGTGCAGCCGGCGCTTGGTCCAGGGGTCGGCGTTGGTGCCGCGCAGCCCGCACTTGGCCCAGTAGTCGATCTTCACCTCGCCGTACGCGATCCGCCCGTAGCCGCCCACGTGGTAGCCGGTGCCCCAGGAGTTCTTGAAGATCCAGCACCCGGCCGCGTCGTCGTAGCCGACGATCAGCACGCAGTGGCCGCCCGCGAAGTGGTCGCTGGTGCGCCGGTACACGCCCGCGCCGAGCCCGAAGAAGTCGTCGTAGACGTCGAAGCAGGCCGTCAGCGGGCCGACGGTGTCCAGCCAGACCTTCTGCTGCTCCACGTCGCCGAGCCGGACGTAGTCGGTGATCCGCGTGGTCCGCCCGGACCGGTCCCAGCTGGGCGTGTAGTCCGCCCGCCAGGCGTCACGGCGGTCGGCGGGCACGGACGGCGGCGGGGTCGTGTACGGATAGCAGTCCGGGTCGCAGATGCCCCCATTGGCCTTGATCCAGTCCAGGGCGGTCTCGGGGTTGCTGCCCTGGCCGCAGCTGAACTTCAGGCCGTCGTGGACATCGCCCTCGGAGCGCTTGGCCCACACGCCGTGCTCGATCCGCGCCATCGACTCGACCAGGCCGGTCGCGCCGAAGGCCCAGCAGGAGCCGCACGGGTTCTGGTCCTTGACCTTGGTGATCCAGGGCCAGCCCCAGCGGCTGCGCCAGTCGAGGGCGGCGGGCCGGGCGCCGACGACCGGCGGCTCGGTCTCGGGCAGCAGCCCGTGGGCGGCGCGGCGCCGGGTCAGGTCGGGGTTCGCGCTCTCGCGGCCGATGAGCGCCCGCAGGTCCACCGGGCCCGCCTCGGCGGCGGGCGTCAGGTTGGCCCCGGGTTGCAGGCCCAGCGAGGGCCGGGGTACGGGTTCGTCGTCGGCGAGGTGCTCGCTCACCGACCAGGTGGCCCCGGCCCCGGCGAGCAGCGCCCGCAGTTCTCCCGCGAGCTGGACCCGTGCGGTGCGGGGCCGGGCGTACCCCTCCTGGTCGTCGTGCGCGTCGTGTGCGTCGTGCGCGTGGTGCTGGCCGTGCGGGTCGTTCTGGCCGTGCTGGTCGGACTGCTCCGGCATACCGGTCCCCCCAGATGCGGTGCGGATGCGAGTCCCGGAGCGTCCATCCGGCGGGCGCCGCCGTCAAGGGGGTCCGCGCGGAGGCACCGGGGCACAGGGGGGAGCACCGTCCGCGGGCCGGGCGCCCGGGCCCCCGGTGTTCCGCGGGGCGGCGGAAGGCACCGGGGATCCGACGCGGGCGTGTGGGTGCGGCGGTGGGTGTGCCGCTATTCGACGGGCAGCGCGGGCGCCGGTACGGGCAGGGCCGGGGCCGGCACGGGGAGCGCGGGGGCGGGCACCGGCAGGGCGGGGGCCGGAACGGGCAGGGCGGGCAGCCCGCCGCCCGTCAGGAGCGCCGTGAGCAGCGCGATGAGGGAGGTCACGACGTCGGTGGACTTGCTCGTCGCGTCGGTCGAACAGCCGCAGGGTCCGGAGGCCTTCAGCACACCGTCGACGGCCTTCTTGAGGCTGTCCACGGCGGACCCGACCAGGTCCAGCGGGCCGTCCTTCGCCGCCTTGGCGGCGGTCGCGGCCACCGGCAGCGCGACGGGCAGCTTGGGCGCGTCGACCGGAAGCTTCGGCGCGTCCACGGGCAACTTGGGTGCGTCGACCGGGAGCTTGGGCGCGTCCACGGGCAGCTTCGGCACGTCGACGGGCGGCTTCGGGAGGTCCACCGGGGGCTTGGGAAGGTCGACGGGCGGCTTCGGCACGTCCACCGGCGGCTTCGGCAGCTTGGCGATGGCGTCGTCGATCGCCTTCTTCAGCTTGGCCGCGTCCGCCTCCGGGATCTTGCCGTCGGGGGCCTTGAGGACGGCGGCGAGCAGGTCGCTGACCGCCTTGAGGATCTCGCCGGTGATGCCGAGGGAGGCGACCTGCTGCTGCAGGGCGTCCGTCCCCGGGATGGCGGCCCGGGACGAGCCGGGGGCGACGGGCTTGTGCACGTCCTGGGAGGCCGCCCCCGCGAGGCCGGGGGACGCGGCCAGCAGGGACACGCAGAGGACGGCGGGAACGGTGTAACGGGTGAAGCGGCGCAACGGTCTCTCCTGTCAGGCGCGATGACGGCATGGGACGTACCGCCGCCACCCACTCACGGACACCCCGTCAGCTCCCGCAACCCGGGGCCCCGCGGCCCCCGCTGGGACACGCCGCGCAAACTGGCGTACCCGTCCTCGTGACCAGCGCCGATGGCGTCACCCTCACGAGGTGCCCCCGGGTGGGCTAGGGACACGGCCTAGGGAAGCCGCGGCCGTACCGCCGACCACGCGTCCACCGACGCGCCCAGGGGATCGTCCGGCGCCAGCTCGGGGCGGACCAGCGCCAGCCACGGCAGCAGGTTCTTGATCCGGCGCAGGTGCAGGATGCGGGCCCGCGGCAGGTCGCGCCAGGACCGGGCCTCGTGGGCCGCCTCCCCGGGCGTCATGTCGATCAGCGCCAGCAGGTCCCGGCAGAGCTCCGCCGGGTCACCGCCGGGCCCGGCGCCGAACTGCTGGATGAGGTAGCCCCGTACGGCCGCCTCCTCGGCGGCGGCCACCAGCGCGTCCTCCCCCGCCCGGGCGGCCTTGCGCCGGGTCGCCGCCAGCGCCACCCGCCCCCAGCGCAGCCGCACCTCGTCCGGCAGCCGGTCGGCCTGCGCGCGGCCCACGGCCAGGGTGCGCAGCTCCAGCGGGTGGGGCTCGTCCTCCAGCGGCGGGTCCGTGGCCAGCCAGGCCTCCAGCTCGCCGAGCGCGTGCCCGTCGGGCGGCACGGAGGTGAGCACCTGTCCCCGGGTGAGCAGGGCCACCACGGCCCCCGTCAGGTGCACCTTCGCCACGTGTCCGGCGTCGAAGAAGCCCACGGGGCGCCCGTAGCGCTCGATCCGGCGCAGGCCCAGCCTCGACTCCCCCGCCGCGTAGACCTGTCCGGCCCGGGCGACGCCGCCTATGCAGCGCACGACGCACACACCACCGGACACGTCCGCCTCTTCGACGGAGTACACCTGCAACTCGGCGATCGACACCCCGGCCCCCATTCCCCGGCGGCACGCTATCGCGTCGGCGCCCGGCCGGCCGCTCTCTCCGGCCGCCCTCCTACTAGCCGTTGCCGGTGGCCTGGTCGACCATGTCCTTGAGCGAGCCGATCTTCCCGGTGGTCATCAGCTTGTCGCCCGTGTCCGACCAGGTCTTCTTGATGTCCTCACCGCTCTTGGCGAAGGACTCGGCGCTGTAGTCGGGCTTGTAGACGTCCGCCCGGAAGATGTCCCCCCAGGCCTTGTTCTCGATGTCGTCCTCGTTCGCGTGCGGGTTCCCGTAGGCGGAGTTGGCGGCGACCTTGAACGCGCCCTGGATGTACTGGTCCTCCTCCCACAGCGTGCCCGCCGAGATGCCGAGGGCCTGGGCGAGCGTGCTGGCGTCCTGGACGAGGGAGCGCACCCCCCACTCCCAGTGCTCGCAGAAGTCCTCGAAGTCGGTGGCGAGACCGGCGTGACCGGCTTCCATCCCGGTCATCGAGAGCGAGCTGAAGCCGGCGCCCATCGAGGCTCCGCCCGCGTCCGCCCCGGATTCGCGCAGCTCACCGATGGCCGCCCGCAGACCGTCCTGGATCTTCTTGACGGCCTCGGGCGCGACGGCCAGGTCCTTGTCACCGCTCATGCGGGGCCCCCGCGGGTTCCGCGTCGGCCGGACCGGCGGCATCGACCGCGACCGCGTCCGGGACAATGCCCACCACCGGCGGGAAGAGCATCGCGCCCTCCTCGTCCGCCACGTCCACGGCCACCCCGGCCGGACCCGCCACCTCGGGGATCACCGCGTCGACCAGCCGGGCCCCGAGGATCGCGAGGTACTCCCACTCCTGGTCCCCGGCGCCGCGGGCCCGGGCGAAGGCCGCCAGGGCCTCTTCCCCGGTGAAGGCGTAGACCCAGCGGACGCCGCCCTGCTCTCCCGACATCAGGCCGCCGTCGGCGATCGGCACGAGCAGCGTGGCACGGCGGAATTCGCCCAGCATCCGGGCGGGGTTTCCCGTTCCCCCGCGGAATGCGGCGATCTCTTCGCTGAGTCGCATGTACAGCCCCGTTCCCGGGGGACGACTGATCCCCCGCAGGGGGAGACCCTACTCAGGACCCGGCCGGTTCCTCCAGCACCAGGCGGATCTCCGTCACCCGGTACCCGGCGCGGTCGAAGGCGGCCGCCATCGGCACGTTGACCGTGTCCGTGGTGGCGGTGATCCGGTCGGCGCCCTCGGCCGCGTGGAAGCGGGTGATCTCGCCGAGGATCTCGTCGATCAGTCCCCGGCCGCGCTGCTCCGGTACGACACCGAGGTAGCCGACGTTGCGGTGGTACGGGGTCCGGGAGGGGATCGCCATCCCGGCCGGGGTGCCGTCGGGCAGGTGCGCCATGCGCCACCAGGACCGCTCGCCCGGGCAGTCGAGGTAGTAGGCGAAATCGGCCCGGGCCAGGGCCTCGGCGTCCATCGACCGGAGTTCGCCCTGGGTGTGCAGGTCCAGGCTGCCCTGGGAGAGCCGGGCGAAGAAGTCGAGGAACTCCTCGTCGGTGCCCTCCCGGAAGACCAGGCGGCCCGTGGGGGCGACGGGCTTGGCCTCCGGGGTCCACTCGTAGCGCAGCCGCTCGACGGTGCTGGTCAGGCCCGCCCGCCGGGCGGCCTCCTGGCGCCAGCCGACCGCTTCCGCCAGGCCGGGGGCGGCCCGCCAGTCGCGGGGCAGCGAGAGGTTGTAGAGCGGCCGGGTACCGAAGGCCTCGTGCCCGGCGGCCAGCAGCTCCGCGGCCAGCGCGGCCGGGTCGGACACCTCGGGCCGTACCTGGAGGCAGTCGAGGGCCAGCGGGCGCTCGCTGTCGTCCCGGCCCCACCACAGGGCGCGGGCCAGGATCCGGCCGTCCTCGTCCTCGGCGAACCAGGTCCACTCGGGCCGCATCCGGTGCGCGGCGAGTTCGGCCCGGATCCGCTCGGCGTCCAGGGCGGGCACGGGGTCGACCGGGCCGTCCGTGGCGTAGCCGACGGCCCGGTCGAGGTCGGCGGGGTCTGCGGTGGCGGGGCGGAGGCGAAGGCTCATCCGCCGATGATCACATTCCGCCACCGAACGGCCAAGGGAGTTGTGGCCGCTGTGTCAGCGCCAGGTCCGGGCGTCCCGCACCACGCCCGCCTCCAGGTCCAGGCGGCCCTGGAAGTCCCCCGAGCGCGTGGCGATGACGAGGAGCGGCAGGCCTTCGGAGTCCCGGTAGGCGGTGTAGAACCCGAGCACCGCGTTCGGGTCGGACAGCAGGCCCTCCGGCGGGCTCAGCCGGAGCCGCTCCGAGCCGTCGGCCCGGTAGACGACCGCGTTGTCCTTCGGCGTGAAGGGCCGGGTGTCCAGTGCCTCCACCACCAGGACCAGGGTCTCGCCGTCGTGCGTCCAGGTCATGACGGACTGCGGCGGCTTGGGGTGGTGCTTCTCGACGGCGGCGGCGCCGTGGTTCCAGCGGACCGTGCTCTCACCGGCGGTCCAGCCGATCGCCATGTCGGGTTCCTGCGTCATTACTTGGGGATCTCCACGGGAGGGCCGACTGGGATGAGCCGGGCGCGGTCTTCGTAGTTCAGGATTTCCAGCTGGCTGACCCCGCCGGGCAGATGACCCAGCTTCGGGTCCGTCTGGGGCCCGATGATGCTCTCCTGGATCCGGATGGGGTCGCCGGTGTCCGGGAACCGGTACCGCTGGAGCATCGAGACGTCGTCCTTCCAGTCGGTGCGGATGGCCAGCTGGTCACGGACGTACTGCTGGTTGGGCACGCCTTCGAACGTACCGAAACCGCCGGGGCTGGTGGCCGGCTGGCCCTTGGACAGCACCATGTTGAACTCCTCGCCCGGCTGCGCCAGGCGTGAGGTGATCGGCGTCCCGTACATGTTCGGGGGTTCCCGCTCGGCCTTGGGCAGCGCCAGCTGCTCCTTGCCCGCCGCCGGGCAGCCGCTCAGGCCCAGCGGGTCGGCCCACAGCAGCGGGTTGGCGACGTACGCGACCGGGTTGGAGGACGGTGTCAGGCCCAGCGGGTCGGAGGTCAGATAGCGGGCGGTCTCCGGGTCGTAGGTCCGGAAGTGGTTGTGGTGGAGGCCGGTCTCCGGGTCGTGGTACTGGCCGGGGAAGCGCAGTGGTGTCCAGGCCGTCGCGTCGCGGTTCCAGCTCGTCGCGCCCCACACGGTGGAGCGGGTGCGCCAGGCGAGGGCGCCCCGTTCGTCGATCATCTCCGTCGGGGTGCCGACGAGGTCGGTGACGATCGCGAAGAACCGGCTGTCGATCTCCGTCTGTGACGGCTCGCCGGACGCGGACGCGGCCGCGGGCCGGATGGACTCGACCTGGGTCAGCGGGTGCAGACCCGCGTGCGTCCAGCTGAGCGTGACCTCGTGCGGGCTGTCCCGCAGGCGGGTCGTCTGCTCGGCCAGGGTCGTCCCGTCCCAGGTGAAGAGGGTCTCCTCGACGACCTGCAACTCGACGGTCTCCGGGGGTGTTTCACGTGAAACACCGGCTGGAAGGAGCGTTTCACGTGAAACATCGGCCGGGACGGGTGTTTCACGTGAAACAACCGCCGGGGCGAGCCGCTGTTTGGCGATGCGGCGCCCCAGCCCGTCGTACCGGTAGCGCCAGCGGGTTCCGTCCGGGGTGGTCACCCCGGTCAGCCGGTCGTCCGCGTCCCAGACGTAGTGCCAGGTGTCGGGCTTGCGGGAGAGCCGGGTCTTCTGCCGCAGGACCACCCGCCCCTGGGCGTCGTGCTCGTAGCGGATCCGGCCCGCGCGGGTGATCCGGGTCCCGGTGTACTCGCGCTCGCCGATGGCATCCGCACCCGGGTGGGCCTGGGGCCAGTCGGCGGACGTCTGGTTGCCCGCCTCGTCGTAGGCGTAGCGCTCCGACCAGGAGGCGGCGTCCACCCCGGTGATCCGGGAGGCGGCGTCCAGGGTGAAGCGGCGCGGGCCGGTGCTCTCGTCGTCGATCTCCAGCAGGTTGCCGTCGGCCCGGTAGGTGTAGCCGCGGCGTTGCAGGGTCCGCTGGTCCGAGCCGGTGATGTGCCGGGTGGTGAGCCGCCCCAGGGCGTCGAAGGTGTGGTGCAGGACCGCGCTGTCCCCGATGTGCCGGGTCAGTTCACGGCCCGCGGCGTCCCGCTCGAAGGTCAGTGTCCGGCCCGAGGCGTTCAGCCCTGTGCAGTGACCGGCCTCGTCATAGGTCCAGCGGGCCGCCGCCCCGCTGGGCGTGGTGCGGGCCACCGGGCGGCTCAGCTCGTCGTACGCGTAGCGGACCGCCCGCCCGTCCACGCGTTCCTCGGCCAGTCGCCCGTGCCGGTCTCGGATGCGGACCACGGTGGTGCCGTCGGCGGAGGTGACCGCCGCGGGCAGGTCGAAGACGTCGTACTCGAAGGTCGTCGTACCGGTCGGGGTGGTCTTGCGGACGATCCGGCCGAGCACGTCCCGCTCGTAGGCGATCTCCTCGCCCGCCGCGTTCACGCGGGAGGCGAGCCGGCCGGCCGGGTCGTGGGTGTAGCTCAGGGTCCGGCCGTCGAAGTCCGTCTCCGAGGTCAGCCGACCCGCCGCGTCGTAGGTGTACTCCCAGGTCAGGCCCTGGGGATTGCGTACGCCGGTCAGCCGCAGCCCCGCGTCATAGGTGTAGGCGTACCGCACCCCGTCGGGTCCGGTCCGCGCGGCGAGGAGGTCGAAGTGGGTGTACTCGAAGCGGGTCACCCCGCCCGAGGGATCGGTGAAGGCCGTGCAGTTGCCCTCGCCGTCGTGGACCCAGCGCCGTTCGGCGCCGTCCGGGTCCACCCGGCGGGCGGGTCTGCCCTCGGTGGTCCACTCCATGACGGTGACCCCGCCGAGCGGGTCGGTGACCTTGACCGGGCGGCCGAAGGCGTCCCGCTCGAAGCGGGTGACGGCGCCCAGCGGATCGGTGAGGGTGAGCGGGAGGCCCGCCGCGTCGCAGGTGGTGCGGGTGACGGCGCCGAGCGGGTTGGTGACCGCCGTGAGGTGGCCCCGCTCGTCGTACGCGAAGGTGGTCACCGCGCCCGCCGAGGTGGTGAGCGAGGTGCGGTTGCCGCGGTCGTCGTAGCTCTGGCGGACGACCGTGCCGTCGGCGTTCGCCACCCGGACCGGCAGGCCCAGCCGGTCGTACTCGGTGCCGGCCGCGCGGCCGTCGGGGCGGACCGAGCGGGTGATCCGGCCCGCCGCGTCGTACTCCTGGTGGGAGGTCGCGCCGAGGGCGTCCGTGCGGGAGACCGGGCGTCCCTGCCGGTCGTAGGCGTAGCGGGTGACGGCGCCGAGCGGGTCGATGTCCGCGACCACCCGGCAGTGCTCGTCGATCAGATAGCGGCGCGTGTCCCCGGCGGCGGTCGTGACGCTGGTGACCCGGAGGCCGGTGGCCGGGTCGGACCCGTCGTAATCGAGGGTGAGGGCGAGGTGCCCGCCGCTGCCGCCTTCGGCGACGCAGCGGTCCCGCTCGTCGTAGGCGTAGTCGTAGCGGCTGCCGTTGGTGTCGGTCCAGGAGGTGATCCGGCCGCGCTCGTCGTAGCCGAACCGCAGGGGCAGACCGGAGGAGTTGGTGACCTCGGTGAGGTGTCCGCCGGTGTAGCCGTACGCCAGGATCCGCGGGCCGCCGGTCAGGTGCAGGGCGGTGATCCGGCCCCCGGCCGTCTCGAAGTCCAGGTGGTGGCCACCGCTGTGCGCGATGCCGACCGGGGTGCCCTCGGCGTCGTACTCGAAGGTGATGACATTGCCGTTGCGGTCCGAGAGCTGCGCGATCGGCGCCAGGCCGTCCCCGTCCGCCGACAGGACGGGCCCGGTGAAGCGGCGGACGTGACCGGTCGCCGGGTCGGTGAGCGTGTAGTCGCCGTCGGGGGTGCGTTCCAGGGGCCGGGGCGGTCCGGTGGCGGGCAGCACCGGGACACCGGGCGCCGGGTGCGGGTAGGCGATGACGAGGCCGTCGTCCGTGACCAGGACGACGCCCTCGGCGTCGATCTCCAGGTGCTGGTCGGCCGTGCTGCTCCACGAGGGACCGAACCAGCGCCCCGCCGTGTAGCCGGATTCCGCCCGGCGGCCGAACACCAGGGGCAGCGTGCCCGGCAGCACCACATCGGTCTGCGGCAGGTACATCCGCCCGGTGGCGAGGTCCACCGGGTCGGTGCCGCCGGTGGTCCGCTCCCCGTCCGGGGTCTTGTGCAGGTCCGGTCCGTCGCCGGTGAGCGCCTTGCGGCCGGGGCCCGTCGGGATGTCGTCCGCGAGCTTGGCGACCGTACCGGCCTTCTTGGCCAGCCCCAGGCCCTTGGTCCCGATGAGTTCCGGGAGCATCTTGCCGATGCCCTCGGAGGGGTCCTTCATGAACTGGTCGAGCATCTGCTTGCCCGCGCCCATGGGGTCGTTGGCGGCGGTGACGAGCCCGGCGACGGTCGAGTTCAGGCTGGTCGCGTACTCGGCGGGGTGCGTGAGGTTGTAGGGGTCCATCGGATTGACCGAGCGGACGAAGTTCAGCAGACCGGCCGTGCCCTTGATGACACCACCGGTCAGGTGCGTCTTGGCGATGTCCACGTACTGCATTCCGTCGCCGAACTGCTTCGCGTACGAGGGCTTCGCCGGGGCCGCGTCCCGGGCCGCGCGCACGGCCGTACGGGCCGTCTCCGCCACCTCGTTGCGCTGCTTGCGGGCCCCGTCGAGCTTGTCCTGCGCCGCGTGGGCCATCGCCGTGCCCGGATCGGTGAAGGTGCCCGGCTTGGGCGGCAGGGTGTCCTTCTTCGCGTGGACCGCGTCGTTGTAGGTGTCGACCTGCTTGTTGTAGGCGCTGCGGGCGTCCGTCGAGGCCTTCTTCGCCGCGTTGTAGTCCGCGAGCGCCTCCTTGGCCTGCCCCTGCGCCCACTCCACCGTCTCGGCGAAGCCCCCCATGGCGACGGCGGCCTTCCCGAAGGCTTCCGCCGCCTTGAACCAGCGGGGCGGCTCCTTGGCGACCGACTCCCGGAAGGCGTCGGCCGTCTTGCCCTTGAGGCCGTCCGCGTCGAGCCCCTTGAGCCCGCTGCCCACCGTGTCGAAGGCGGCCTTGAAGTCGTGGAGGTGCGCTGCCTGGGCGCGGATCTTGGAGACGCTGCCGTAGACGAGTTTGGTGGGGTCCTCGGTCTGGCCGAGTTCCATCTCGGCGACACCGGCGCCCAATTGGTTGGCGGCGGAGCGGCTCTTGTCCCGGATCCAGTCCGCCGCGTCGTCGAGGCCGACGTCCTCCGCGAGCCCGGCGACCTTGTCGCCGGTCCATTCGATGGCGTCACCGACGTCCTCGACGCGGTCCTCGACCCAGTCCTCGACCGAGTCCGGAATGAAGTCGCCCAGCCCCATGGCGTGCTGTCCCCGTTCCCGGGGGCCGTGGGGTGCCCCCGATGCGCACACGTTACTCAGCACCGATGGCCGGCCACCCCTGGGGGTGACCGGCCATCTGTCGCGGTGCCGCAGTCGGTCAGGCCCAGGTGACCAGGCGCTTCGGGTGCTCCAGGACCGCCGCGATGTCAGCGAGGAACCGGGAGCCCAGCTCACCGTCGATGAGACGGTGGTCGAACGACAGCGCCAGGGTGGTGACCTGGCGCGCCTTCACCTTGCCCTTGTGGACCCAGGGCTGGAGCTTGATCGCACCGACCGCGAGGATCGCGGACTCGCCGGGGTTCAGGATGGGCGTACCGGTGTCGACGCCGAAGACGCCGACGTTGGTGATGGTGATGGTGCCGCCCTGCATGTCCGAGGGGGAGGTCTTGCCCTCGCGGGCGGTGGCCACCAGCTCGGACAGGCCCTGCGAGAGCTCGGCCAGGGTCTTGGCGTGCGCGTCCTTGACGTTCGGCACGATCAGACCGCGCGGGGTGGCCGCCGCGATGCCCAGGTTCACGTAGTGCTTGAGCACGATCTCCTGGGCCGCCTCGTCCCAGGACGCGTTGACGTCCGGGTTGCGGCGGATCGCGATGAGCACGGCCTTGGCGATGAGCAGCAGCGGGTTGATCCGCAGCCCCGCCATGTCCGGGTCGTCCTTGAGCTCCTGGACGAGCTTCATCGTGCGCGTCACGTCGAGCGTGATGAACTCGGTGACGTGCGGGGCGGTGAAGGCGGAGCTGACCATGGCCTGGGCCGTGACCTTGCGGACGCCCTTGACCGGGATACGGGTCTCCCGCGCGCCCGGAGCCGCCACGGACCCGGTGGCCGGTGCGGCCTGGGCCTGGACCCCGGCCGCCGGAGCGGCCGCGGCGGGCACGGCCTCGGCCGCGACCGGCCGGGGAGCCAGCGCGGCGGTGGCCGCCGCGTGCACATCCTCACGGGTCACGACGCCACCGTCGCCGGTGGGCACGACCGTCGCCAGGTCGATGCCGAGGTCCTTGGCGAGCTTGCGCACGGGCGGCTTGGCGAGCGGGCGCTCGGCGCCCGCCTGCGTGTGGCCTCCGTACCCATTGCTTGCGTTGCTGCCGTTCCCGTTCAGCACCGGAGCCGCGGGGGCCGGAGCGGGGGCGGGGACGACGGGCGCGGCCGGAGCCGCCGTCACGGCCGCCTCCGGCGCCGCCTTGCGCGGGCGGCGCTTGGTGGAGGCGGTGGAGACGCCGTAACCGACGAGGACGGGCTGGCGCGCCTCGGGAGCGGCCTCGGCCTCTGCCTCGGGAGCGGCTTCGGCCACGACGGCGGCGGCCGCCGGAGCGGCGGCAGCGTCATCGGCCCCGGTCCGCACCGAGATGATCACCTGGCCGACATCGACCGTCGTGCCCTCGGCGAAGCGCAGCTCGTGGACCACGCCGTCGAAGGGGATCGGCAGCTCGACGGCCGCCTTCGCCGTCTCGACCTCGCAGACCACCTGGCCGTCCGTGACCGTGTCCCCGGGCTGCACGAACCACTTGAGGATCTCGGCCTCGGTGAGGCCTTCGCCCACGTCGGGCATCTTGAATTCGCTGATCGTCACGAAAATCTCCTCAGTACGCCAGCGAGCGGTCGACGGCGTCGAGCACCCGGTCCAGGCCGGGCAGGTACTCGTCCTCCAGGCGGGCCGGCGGGTACGGCGCGTGGAAGCCGCCGACGCGCAGCACCGGCGCCTCCAGGTGGTAGAAGCACCGCTCCGTGATCCGCGCGGCGATCTCCGAGCCGACGCCCAGGAACACCGGGGCCTCGTGCACGACGACCAGCCGGCGGGTCTTCTCCACCGAGGCCTGGATGCCGTCGAAGTCCACCGGGGACATGGACCGCAGGTCGACGACCTCGACCGACTTGCCCTCCTCGGCGGCAGCCGCGGCCGCCTCCAGACACACCTTGACCATGGGCCCGTAGGCGGCCAGGGTCACGTCCGACCCCTCCCGCGCGACCCGCGCCTTGTGCAGCTCGCCGGGGATCGCCTCGACGTCGACCTCGCCCTTGTCCCAGTAACGGCGCTTCGGCTCGAAGAAGATCACCGGGTCGTCGCTCTGGATGGCCTGCTGGAGCATCCAGTAGGCGTCCGCCGCGTTCGACGGCGAGACCACCTTGAGGCCCGCGACGTGCGCGAACAGTGCCTCGGGGGATTCGGAGTGGTGCTCGACCGCGCCGATGCCGCCCGCGTACGGGATCCGGATGACGACCGGCATCTTGATCGTGCCCAGGGAGCGCGCGTGCATCTTCGCGAGCTGGGTGACGATCTGGTCGTAGGCGGGGAAGACGAAGCCGTCGAACTGGATCTCCACCACCGGCCGGTAGCCGCGCAGCGCGAGCCCGATCGCGGTGCCGACGATGCCCGACTCGGCGAGCGGGGTGTCGATGACCCGCTCCTCGCCGAAGTCCTTCTGCAGACCGTCGGTGATCCGGAAGACACCGCCCAGCTTGCCGACGTCCTCGCCCATGATGAGGACCTTGGGGTCGGTTTCCAGCGCCTTGCGCAGCGAGTCGTTGAGCGCCTTGGCGATGGTCATTTTCTGTACCGGCATGGTCACTCCCCACCCTCGAAGGACGCGAGGTAGGCGGCGAACTGGGCGCGCTCCTCGTCGACGAGCGCGTGCCCGTCGGCATAGACGTTCTCGAAGATCGCCATGGTGTCCGGGTCGGGCATGGCCCGCACGACCTCGCGGACGTGCTTGCCGAGGGCTTCGCTCTCGGTCTCCAGCTCCTCGAAGAACGCCTCGTCGGCGGCTCCGCTCGCGAGCAGGTGGGTCCGCAGGCGCAGGATCGGGTCCTTGACCTCCCAGGCCGCGCGCTCCTCGTCCCGCCGGTACTTCGTCGGGTCGTCCGAGGTGGTGTGGGCACCCATGCGGTACGTGAACGCCTCGACCAGCGTCGGACCCTCGCCGCGGCGCGCGCGGTCCAGGGCCCAGCGGGTCACGGCCAGACAGGCCAGGACGTCGTTGCCGTCGACCCGTACGCCCGGGAAGCCGAAGCCCTGGGCGCGCTGGTAGAGCGGTACGCGCATCTGGCGCTCGGTGGGCTCGGAGATCGCCCACTGGTTGTTCTGGCAGAAGAACACCACGGGGGCGTTGTAGACGGCCGAGAAGGTGAACGCCTCGGCCACGTCGCCCTGGCTGGAGGCGCCGTCGCCGAAGTACGCGATGACCGCGGAGTCGGCGCCGTCCTTGGCCACACCCATGGCGTAACCGGTCGCGTGCAGCGTCTGCGAGCCGATGACGATCGTGTAGAGGTGGAAGTTGTTGAGGTTCGGGTCCCAGCCGCCGTGGTTCACACCGCGGAACATGCCCAGCAGGTTGGTCGGGTCGACCCCGCGGCACCAGGCCACGCCGTGCTCGCGGTAGGTGGGAAAGACGTAGTCCTCGTCGTTCAGCGCGCGGGCGCTGCCGATCTGAGCGGCTTCCTGGCCCAGCAGCGAGGCCCACAGGCCCAGCTCGCCCTGGCGCTGGAGCGCGGTGGCCTCGCCGTCGAAACGGCGGGTCAGGACCATGTCGCGGTAGAGACCGCGCAGGTCGTCTCCCGTGATGTCCTCGACGAAGGCCAGGAATTCCGCGTTCTCAGGATGGTCCGCGGCCGAAACCCGGGTCCCCTCGGGCGTCAGCAGCTGTACGAGCTGGGGCTCGGCACTCTGGGCGGCGGCAGCGGCAGCGGCGGCTTTCTTGCCGGCGCTCGCGGCGCCGGCCGCTCGCTTGGTGCCGCTGCTGCGTCGCGGCTTGCGCGCGGCAGTGCTCTCCACGGTCACGTGTGCTCCTCCGTCGGTCCGGCACCCGGGTTCTCCGGGGACCAGTGCGGCTCGCCGAAATCGGTGCGCGCGCACGGGGTGGGTGCGTCGCGGTGGGGATTCCGGCGTGACAGGTGCCCCGGCGAGTGCCCTGCGCAATGCACGTTACCCAGTGCGCCGCTTATCCGCGAAACCCCGTTTGACCTGGGATTTTGCTTGGATTTCCAAGTAAATCCGAGGATCCGGGAACAACCACTGGTCACAGCCTTGCAGGGGGCCGGAACAACGGCACGTTATCCCGGCGGCTTGCGGCAGGGAAGGGGTGAGTGTGTGAAACTGAGTTTGTGCGCGAAGACGGAAAAATCAAGGTATTCCTCTTGGACGACCACGAAGTGGTACGCCGAGGTGTCTATGAGCTGTTGTCGGTCGAAGAGGACATCGAGATCGTCGGTGAGGCCGGTACGGCCGCTGACGCGCTCGTACGCATCCCGGCCACCCGCCCCGACGTCGCCGTGCTCGATGTCCGCCTGCCCGATGGCAGCGGTGTCGAGGTCTGCCGCGAGGTGCGCTCCCAGAACGAGGACATCAAGTGCCTGATGCTGACCTCGTTCGCCGACGATGAGGCGCTGTTCGACGCGATCATGGCGGGTGCCTCCGGGTACGTCCTGAAGGCCATCCGCGGCAATGAGCTGCTGCACGCCGTCCGCGACGTCGCGGCGGGCAAGTCGCTGCTGGACCCGGTCGCCACGGCGCGGGTGCTGGAGCGCCTGCGCGACGGCAAGAACGGGAAGGGCGACGACCGCCTCTCGAACCTCACCGAGCAGGAGCGCAAGATCCTCGACCTGATCGGCGAGGGCCTGACGAACCGCGTGATCGGCGAGCGGCTGCACCTGGCCGAGAAGACGATCAAGAACTACGTCTCCAGCCTGCTCTCCAAGCTGGGCATGGAGCGCCGCTCGCAGGCCGCCGCCTACGTGGCCCGCCTGCAGGCCGAGAAGCGGTAGGGGCGGCCCGTTCACTTCGGGACCAACGTCCCCGATCATCGGGGCGGGATCCTCTTCCCCGCCGCCGCGTCGGTACCGGACAGTGGACGGCATGTCCCCTGAGGAACTCCACGCCATCGAACTGCTGCGCCGGGTGCCGTACGGCCGTGTCGCCACCAGCATGCGCGCGCTGCCCTTCCTCGCCCTGGCCCGCCACATCGTGGTCGACGGCAAGGTGGTGCTGAGAATGCACGCGGGCTTCGGTTACCACCAGGCCTGCAACGGCAGCGTGGTCGCCTATGGCGCCGACAACTTCAATACCGGGGACCCCCGGCTCTGGTCGGTGCAGTTCACCGGAACGGCCGGGATCGTCGAGCCGACGACGGCCGAACTGGAACTCTTCGGTCCGGCTCCGCATTTCATCGACGGAGCGGTCTTCGACCCCGTCTACATGCGAATCGAACCGCAGTTCGTCACGGTCCACGCGCTGGCCGGAAATCACGACCGGCAGTACCAGCACGCGCTCTGACCAGCCGTTCTTCAGACTTCAGACACACCGGTACACCCGGATACGCCGACGGGCCCGGCGGAATTGCTTCCGCCGGGCCCGTACCTGTCCGCGCCGCTATCCCTCGCTGTTGGGAAGTCCGGTTGAGGGAGTGTTCGACGGCTTCGGGGTCGACTTCGTCGGCGTCGGAGGACTCGGGGTCTCCGACGGCGGGTTGGAGGACTCCGAGAACGACGGCGTCGGCGACGGGGTGAAGCTGGGCGTCCGCGAGCGGCTCGGGGTCGACGACCAGCTCTCGCGCGAACGCGAGGGCTCGGTCGAGTCCGAGGGCGAGTCCTGCGGGCTGCTCGGCGCGCTCTGCTCGCTGCTCGGCGGGCTCTGCGAGCTGCTCTGCTGGGTGTTGGGGCTGTCGCTCTTGTTCCCGGTCTTGTCCAGGGCGTAGACCACCCCGCCCGCGATCGCGATCACCGCGAGCACCGCGAACAGGACCATCTTCCAGCGGCCGCCGCCGGAGCCGCCCTGGCCGTGTCCGTGGCCCTGGCCGCCGTCGTGGTAGCCACCACCGCCGCCGGGGAAGGCCGAGCCGTCGTCCGGGTTGAGCGGCGGCACCATCGGCTGATGGAACTGCGAGGTCGTGGCGTTGGAAGGGTACTGCTGGCGGCCGCCGGTGTTCCCCATCGGCATGGCCGTGGTCGCGCCCCCGCCCCGCCCGTGCGGCAGCGCCATGGTGACCGGCCCGGTGTTCCAGGTGCCCGTGTTCGCGCCCTGGTCCTGGAGCATCTGGAGGGCGTACCCGACCAGTCCGCGCATCTCTTCGGCGCTCTGGAACCGGTCGTCCGGGTCCTTGGCCAACGACCGCATGACCAGGCCGTCGAGCTCCTGCGGGATCATGTGTCCCTCGGGCAGCTGCGACGGCGGCACGGGCGCGTCCTGCACGTGCTGGTAGACCACCGACAGCGGGGTCTCGCCGGTGAACGGGGGCCGCAGCGCGAGCAGTTCGTACAGCAGGCAGCCGGTCGCGTACAGGTCGGAGCGGTGGTCGACGGCCTTGCCGAGGGCCTGCTCCGGGGAGAGGTACTGCGGGGTGCCCATGACCATGCCGGTCTGGGTCATCGTCGACTGCGCGCCGTGCAGGGCGCGCGCGATGCCGAAGTCCATCACCTTCACCGCGCCGGTGTTGGTGATGATGACGTTGGCGGGCTTGATGTCGCGGTGCACGATGCCGTGCTGGTGCGAGTAGGCCAGGGCCTCCAGCACACCGGAGACGATGATCAGCGCCTGGTCGGGGCCCGGCGCCTCGGCGCTGATCAGCAGGTCGCGGATGGTGCGGCCCTCGACCAGCTCCATCACGATGTACGGGACGACGTTGGGTCCGACCCGGTCCTCGCCCGAGTCGTAGACGGCGACGACGGCGTGGTGGTTGAGGCCCGCGACCGACTGTGCCTCGCGGGTGAAGCGGGCCTTGGACACCGGGTCCTCGGCGAGGTCCGCGCGCAGGAGTTTCACGGCGACGGTCCGTCCGAGACGTACGTCCTCGGCGGCGAACACCTCCGCCATGCCACCGCGCCCCAGACGGT
This sequence comes from Streptomyces sp. NBC_00536, assembly GCF_036346295.1. Classification (NCBI taxonomy): domain Bacteria; kingdom Bacillati; phylum Actinomycetota; class Actinomycetes; order Kitasatosporales; family Streptomycetaceae; genus Streptomyces; species Streptomyces sp. NBC_00536. Next base: position 4,101,645 of record NZ_CP107819.1, read on the forward strand.
GGGTCAGCCGGTACCGGCCGTCACCCACGATCCCGCCGGCGCCCCAATGCTCAGGACCATCAGCCATCCCGGCGCCGTTTCCCTCGGGTTCGGGTGCCATCAGTCCTCGCCGTCGTCTCTCTCGGCCGCACAAGCGGTGGGTCTTGTTCGGAGTGCTCCGATGAACGCTACAGCCTCGGCGCGGCTCGCCGACCGGCCCGACCGCCTGTCCCCGTGTGGTCACGGAACGGGCACCTGGCTTGACGTGGGCTTGCCCTCCGGCAGACTGGGCGCGATATGCGCTCTGCCAGACGCGCACGCACACCGCCCGAGGGGAAGCAACAGTCATGAGCCAGGACGGCACTGAGGGCCGGTACGCAGGCGGGTCCTTGGCCGGTGGCCGTTACCAGCTGCGGGACTTGCTCGGCGAGGGCGGCATGGCGTCCGTGTACCTCGCGTACGACTCCGCGCTCGACCGGCAGGTCGCGATCAAGACGCTCCACAGCGAGCTGGGCCGCGAGCAGTCCTTCCGCGAGCGCTTCCGCCGCGAGGCCCAGGCTGTAGCGAAACTGTCGCACACCAACATCGTGTCGGTGTTCGATACCGGCGAGGGTGACCTGGACGGCATGCTCATGCCGTACATCGTCATGGAGTACGTCGAGGGGCAGCCGCTCGGCTCCGCCCTCCAGTCGGACATCACGCAGTACGGGGCGATGCCCGCCGAGAAGGCGCTCAAGGTGACCGCCGACGTGCTGGCCGCCCTGGAGACCAGCCACGAGATGGGCCTGGTCCACCGGGACATCAAGCCGGGCAACGTGATGATGACCAAGCGCGGCGTGGTCAAGGTCATGGACTTCGGCATCGCGCGCGCCATGCAGTCCGGGGTCACCTCCATGACCCAGACCGGCATGGTCGTGGGCACCCCCCAGTACCTCTCCCCCGAGCAGGCCCTCGGCCGGGCCGTCGACGCCCGCTCCGACCTCTACTCCGTCGGCATCATGCTCTTCCAGCTGCTGACGGGCCGGCTGCCCTTCGAGGCGGACTCCCCGCTGGCGATCGCGTACGCGCACGTGCAGGAGGAGCCGGTCATGCCGTCCTCCATCAACCGCGCCGTGACGCCCGCGATGGACTCCCTGGTCGCCCGCGCGCTGAAGAAGAACCCGAACGAGCGCTTCCCCACGGCCGCCGCCATGCGCGACGAGGTCCTGCGGGTGCTGTCGGCCGGGCAGACCGCGGCCCCCTCGATCGTTCCGGGCGCGCCCGTGAGCAGTGGCGCCGGGGTGTCCTCGGCGGTCTTCCCGCCGGTGGACTCCGGCTTCCAGGCCCCGCCGCCGCAGTCCCTCCAGCAGCCGTACCAGCCGTCGCCGTACGCGCCGCAGCAGCAGACGCCGCCGCCGCACGGGTACGCGTACCCGCCCCAGCAGCAGCACACGCCGCCGCCGGTGCCCCAGCAGCAGCACGCGCAGTACGCCCCGCACGCGCCGCAGACCCCGCCGCCCTTCACCATCTCCCCGGTGGCGCAGACCGGCTCCGCGAGCGGCGGCAGCGGCGGTTCGGGCAACGGCCGGAACACCCCGGTGATCGTCGGTTCGATCGTGGTGGCGCTGCTCGCCATCGGCGGTCTGATCACGGCCATCTCGATGACCGGCAACGACAAGAAGGGCGGCGACAGCCCGTCCTCGGCGTCCTCCGCGAGCGCGTCGGCCTCGGCCAAGACCGGCCACAAGGGCCCGGACACCACCCGCACCATCGACGCGGCGAAGTGCAAGGAAGCCACCAAGTCGTACAAGGACGCGACCAAGGTCAGCGCCCCGGACTTCCGGTACAAGGACGTCCGCTCGGTGAAGGAGTGCATCCAGGCCGCGGGGTGGAAGTTCACCATCCAGACCCGCGACGAGGCGGTGTACGGCCAGGACACGGTGCTGGAGCAGCTGCCCAACGCGAGCGCCGACGTCCCGAAGGACGGCGCCGAGTTCACGCTGGTCGTCTCCACGGGAGACCCGCAGTAACGCGCGTCCGCGGCACACCGGCATCCCGGGCACCCCTGATGGGGCGTCCGGGATGCCGCTTTTGTCCCACCGTGTAAATCTGAGCGGGACAGCTCGGACGCTCGGGACGGGAGGGGCTCCCCGTGACGCAGTACCTCCGCGTGACGCCGTACCTCCGAGGGATGCGGTACCTCCACCGCCTCGCCGGGACCGCTCCGGTCCGCACCGCGCCGGCCCTCACGGCGCTGGCCTTCGCCGCGCTGACCCTCGCCTCCTCGGCGCCCCCGGCCCTGGCCCTGGCCGCGCCGCCCGCGTACGCCGCCCCCGCCCCGGCCCCCGCCCCGGCCGTCCGTTACGTCCCGCCCGGGTACGACGCGCCGTCGGACGACGAGCTGGCGGGCAGCGCCGCGGGCGCCGGGCGCGAGCACCCCGGACGGCCGGCCTCCGAGCCCCCGAACCCGGAGACCGTCCTGGCCTCCCGGCCGCTGCCGATGCGGCCGCGCACCGCCGAACAGGTCGCGCCGCCGCGCGCCGAGCCGAGCCCGCCGCCCGCACCGCGGGCCCACGCGATGGGCACCGAACCCAACGAGCGGGCCGCCGACCTGGCCGCGCACATACTGCCGCTGGGCACCGGATTCGCCCTGATGGGACTGGGCCTCGGCTACATGGGCGTGCGGCTGCGCCGGGGCTGATCCGGAGCTGATCCGGGGCCGGTCCCGGACGGCTTTCCCGGGGGGAGGTCCCCCTCAAGACGTACGACTCAAGATGGTTTGCATCCATGAACATACTCGGTATACATACTCAGTATGTCTATCCGTCATGGCCTCCTCGCCCTCCTGGAACGGGGACCTCGGTACGGCTCTCAGCTGCGCACCGAGTTCGAATCCCGTACCGGCTCCACCTGGCCGCTGAACGTCGGGCAGGTCTACACGACCCTCGCCCGGCTGGAACGTGACGGCCTGGTCACCCCGAGCGGCGCGGACCCCGCGGGCCACACGCTCTACGTCATCACCGACACCGGCCGCCAGGAACTGCGCGCCTGGTACGAGCGCCCCGTCGACCGCACCAGTCCGCCGCGCGACGAGCTGTCGATCAAGCTCGCGATGGCCGTGGGCGCCCCCGGTGTGGACATCCGCGCCGTCATCCAGGCCCAGCGCCACGCCACGATCCGGGCGATGCAGGACTACACCCGGCTCAAGGCGCAGGCACTCGCCGCCGTCGAGAGCGGGAAGTCGCAGGAGCGCGACGACGTGGCCTGGCTGCTCGTCATCGAACAGCTGATCTTCCAGACCGAGGCCGAGGCCCGGTGGCTCGACCACTCCGAATCCCGGCTGGTGCGGCTCTCCGTCCTGGCCGAGCGGGGAGCCGTGCCACCCGCACCACCGACGGCCGCACCCGAACCCGAACGCGCCACCGCCACCGCCACGCCGCCCCAGGGGGAAATCCCGCATGCCTGACCAGCACCCGCACCCGTACCCGCACCACGGCCAAACCTCCGGGGAGCAGCCGCGGCCCGTCCTCCAGCTCGACCAGCTCGTCCGTACGCACGGCAGCGGCGCCACCGAGGTCCACGCCCTGCGCGGCATCAACCTCTGCGTCTACCCCGGTGAACTCGTCGCCGTCATGGGCCCCTCCGGCTCCGGCAAGTCCACCCTGCTGACCCTCGCGGGCGGCCTCGACACCCCCAGCAGCGGCCGGGTCATCGTCGAGGGCACCGACATCACCAAGGCGAACCGCAAGCAGCTGGCCGCCCTGCGCCGCCGCAGCATCGGCTACGTCTTCCAGGACTACAACCTCATACCGGCGCTCACCGCCGCCGAGAACGTGGCCCTGCCCCGCGAGCTGGACGGCACCTCCGCCCGCAAGGCCCGGGTCTCCGCCCTGGCCGCCCTGGAGGAGATAGGGCTCGCCCACCTCGCCGACCGCTTCCCCGACGAGATGTCCGGCGGCCAGCAGCAGCGCGTGGCCATCGCCCGCGCCCTGGTCGGCGACCGCCGCCTGGTCCTGGCCGACGAGCCGACCGGCGCCCTGGACTCGGAGACCGGCGAATCGGTCCTGGGCCTGCTGCGCTCCCGCTGCGAGGCGGGCGCCGCCGGAATCCTGGTCACCCACGAGCCGCGCTTCGCGGCCTGGGCGGACCGGGTGGTCTTCGTGCGCGACGGCAGCATCGCCGACGAAACCCTGCGCTGCGAGGCCGACTCCCTGCTGTCGGGGCTGGGGAACGCCCAGTGAGGACCTGGTACCACTCCTGGATCGCGGCCCTGCGGATCGCCCGCCGCGACGCCTGGCGCGCCAAGGGCCGCAGCGCCCTGGTCCTCGCCATGCTGGCACTGCCCATCATCGGTGTGAGCGCCGCCGACCTCACCCTGCGCAGCGCCGAACTCTCCCCGGGGCAGGCGCTGGACCGCAAGCTCGGCGCCGCCGACGCCGAGGTGCGCAGCTCGGGCTTCGGCGTCCCCCTCTACCAGCGGCCCGACGGCGAGAGCTACGCGCCCGTCGGCGGCTACCAGAACTTCACCCCGCCCAAGGACGACGAGCGGCAGGACAACGCCAAGGCCGCGCTCCCGGCCGGTGCCGAGAGCACCAAGATGAGCACCGCGTTCGCCAAGATCCGGACCACGCACGGACTCCTCGGCACCGATCTGCGCGAGGTGGACGCCGCCAGCCCGCTGGTCACGGGGCTGTTCACGCTGGTCGACGGGCAGCTGCCGCGGCAGCCCGGCGAGATCATCGCCACCACCGCGTTCCTCGACCAGGCCGGTTACTCCGTCGGCTCCCAGGTCATCCCGCGCGGCATGAAGACCTCCTACACGATCGTCGGCGCGTACGAGCTTCCCAGCCACCTCAAGGCCACGGAGCTGCTCGCCCCGCCCGGAAGCCTGCTGGAGCCGCTCTCCCGCGCCCTCACCGAAGCCGGGCTGCACGCCAACAAGGGCAATCTCTCCTACCTCGTGAAGGTCGGCGGCGGCGGCGATGGTTTCACGTGGAACATGGTCAAGGAGGCGAACACCAAGGGGGCGATCGTCCTCTCCCGCGCGGTCATGCTGAACCCGCCGGCCGACTCCGATGTGCCGCTGTACAAGCAGGAGCGCCGGGACGATTTCGAGCCCCGGGTGGGCCGGGCCACCGAGATGGCCATCGCCGCGACCGTCGTCGGTCTCGCCATGCTGGAGATCTGTCTGCTGGCCGGTCCCGCCTTCGCGGTCGGCGCCCGGCGCTCGCGCCGCCAGCTCGGTCTGGTCGGCGCCAACGGCGGCGACCGGCGGCACATCCGGGCGATCGTGCTCTCGGGCGGCCTGGTGCTCGGCGCCGTCGCCGCCGTGATCGGCACCGCCATCGGCGTGGCCCTCACCCTGGGCCTGCGGCCCCTGCTGGAGGAACAGCTCGGCGCCCGCTTCGCCGGGTTCAACCTCAAGCCGCTGGAACTCGCCGGTGTCGCCCTGCTGGCCGTGCTGACGGGCCTGCTGGCCGCGATCGTCCCGGCCGTCACCGCCTCCCGGCAGAGCGTCCTCGCCTCGCTCACCGGCCGCCGCGGGGTCCGCAGGTCCAACCGGATCCTGCCGGTCCTCGGTCTGCTCGCCCTCGCCGGGGGCGTCGCCATCGCCCTCTACGGCACGGTCTCCGGCATGGGCTTCGTGGTCGTCGCGGGCGGCAGCGCCATCGCCGAACTGGGCATCGTCGCCATGACCGCGATGCTGGTCGGCGTGTTCGGCCGAGTCGGCCGCTGGCTGCCGCTCTCGCCGCGGCTCGCCCTGCGCGACGCGGTGCGCAACCGCGGGCGCACGGCCCCCGCCGTCGCCGCCGTCCTGGCCGCCGTGGCCGGTACCGTCGCGGTGGCGACGTTCCAGCACAGCCGGGACGTACAGGCCGCGCACGAGTACGTCGCCAAGCTGCCCGGTGGCTCCGGCACCGTCATCGTGAACGAGGCCGGCGCCCACGGCGACGTGCCCACCGTGCGCGAGGCCCTGTCCCGGCAGTACCCGCTGGCCGTACGGGCCGATGTGGACCGGATCGTCGTCGGCAAGCCCGGATGCGAGCCGTACGGACCCTCCGCCAAGGACTGCGGCCGGGCCGACCTCATCGTGCCCAAGGAGCAGCGCTGCCCCCTGAACGAGGCCGAGCACGGACCCGCCTCCTTCAGCCTCGAAGAGCAGAAGAAGCTGCTCGGCGACTGGCGTTGCGCGCGCAGCGACAACTACGCCCGGTACTCGACGGTCGTCTCCGACGAAAAGCTGCTGACCGCGCTGGCGGTCACCGACCCGGGCACGGTCTCAGCCCTCAAATCCGGGCAGGCCGTCTCCTTCGACAAGCGCAACGTCAAGGACGGAAAGGTCACCATCCGGCTGGTCACCGACCTGGACAAGGCCGGCAAGGCCCAGGCCGCCCACAAGGAACTGCCGGGCCAGGACAAGGTGTTCCCCGTCCACGAGGCGCCGGCGAGCGCCGACGGGTACGGCATCCAGCTCATCCTGCCGCCCGCCGCCGTCAAGACGGCCGGGCTCACCACCGCCCCCTTCGGTTCGTACTTCACCGTCGACGGCACCGTGACCTCCACCCAGAAGCAGCGGCTCGCAGGCGACCTCGACAAGATGGGCGCGGACGCCGAGGTGTTCGTCGAATCGGGCTACCAGGCGCCCTCCGACATCACGTTGATGGCCCTGACCCTGTTCGCGGGCCTGGTCACCATCGGCGCGGCGGGCATCGCCACCGGTCTCGCCCAGGCGGACTCCGAGGCCGACCTGAAGACCCTGGCCGCGGTCGGCGCACCCCCGCGGGTGCGGCGCACGCTCAGCGGTTTCCAGTGCGGGTTGGTCGCCCTGATGGGCGTGGTCCTGGGCTCCGCGGCGGGCATCCTGCCCGCGGCCGGGCTCCGGCTCGTCGAGCGGCGCGACCTGACGCGCCTCTATGACAGCGTCGTCGCGAACGGACACGAGCCCGCGGGCGCGGCACCGCCCTGGGTGCCCATCGTGGTGCCGTGGCAGACCCTCGCCGAACTGCTGGTCCTGGTCCCGCTCGGGGCGGCCCTGCTCGCCGCGCTGGTCACCCGCTCCAGCGGCGCGCTGGCCCGCCGGGCCGCGGGCTGATCCCGGTGCCCCCGGACAGGGTGGATCACGCCTGTCCGGGGGCACACCGAGTGAGTACGAAGGTGTGCGAGAGAATGGGCGGCATGGAGATGCCGAGGAGTGAACGGTCGCAGGACAGCCCCCCGCACGTCCTGATCCTGGGACAGGACGGGATGGCGGTCGGCGGCGCCGATGACGAGTCTCGCGAGGTCCCGGTGACGGAAATGGTCGAACAACCCGCCAAGGTCATGCGGATCGGCAGCATGATCAAGCAGCTCCTTGAAGAGGTCCGCGCCGCTCCTCTCGACGAGGCCAGCCGCGTCCGTCTCAAGGACATCCACGCGGCTTCGGTCAAGGAGCTGGAAGACGGACTGGCCCCCGAGCTGGTCGAGGAACTGGAGCGGCTCTCCCTGCCGTTCACCGAGGAAGCCATCCCTTCCGAGGCCGAACTGCGCATCGCGCAGGCCCAGTTGGTGGGCTGGCTCGAAGGCCTCTTCCACGGCATCCAGACCGCCCTGTTCGCCCAGCAGATGGCGGCCCGCGCCCAGTTGGAGCAGATGCGCCGCGCGCTGCCCCCCGGCGCCGGACACGAGGACGACGAGGACGGCGGCCACGGGGCCGTCCGTTCCGGGCCGTACCTCTAGGAGCGGCTCCCGCCCCACCCGGACCCCAGCGGTACCCGCGCCCCGCCGACCCCACCAGGGGCGGCGGGGCGCCGGTGTTCGCCCGCTCCTCCCGCTCGGGGACCCCTCGGTACATGCCGGTTGAGCGGGGTCCCTCAGGCGCAACACGAGCCCCGCATACTCGGGACATGACGTACCACGCGATCGTGTTGGCCGGTGGCGCCGCGCGACGGCTCGGCGGCGCCGACAAGCCCGCCTTGAGCGTCGGCGGCCGGGCCCTGCTCGACCGGGTGCTCGACGCCTGCGCCGACGCGGCCGACACGGTCGTGGTCGGCGGCCGCCGGCCCACCTCCCGGCCGGTGCGCTGGGCCCGCGAGGAACCGCCAGGCGGCGGCCCGCTGGCCGCGCTGGCCGCCGGACTGCGGCACACCGACGCCGAGGTGGTGCTCGTCCTCTCCGCGGACCTGCCGTTCCTGGACCGCGGGACGGTACGGGCGCTGCGCACCGCCGTCACCGGGGCCGGTACGGCGGGCACACCGGTCGACGGGGCCCTGCTGCGCGACGCCGACGGACGGGACCAGCCGCTCGTCGCCGCCTACCGGACCGCGTCCCTGCGCCGCGCGACCGCCCTGCTGGCCGCCGAACACGGCGGCCTCACCGGACTGCCGCTGCGCGCACTGACCGCCGGGCTGGAGCTGGCCCGGGTGAGCGCGGCCGCACCCCTGGCCTCCTTCGACTGCGACACCTGGGACGATCTCGCGGCCGCGCGTGCCCGGATCAGGGAGCATGGGTCCGTGCTGGACGAATGGATCACCGCCGTCAAGAACGAGCTGGGCATCGACGTCGCCGTCGACACCAAGACCCTGCTCGACCTCGCCCGTGACGCCGCCCACGGCGTCGCCCGTCCCGCCGCTCCGCTGACCACCTTCCTGGTCGGTTACGCGGCGGCGCATGCCGAAGCCACCGGGGCCGACCCCGCCGAAGCGGTCGCCGAGGCCTCCCGCAAGGCCGCCGCGCTGGCCCTGCGGTGGGCGGCCGAAGCCGACCCCGCGGGCGGGACCGGCTCGGGATGACCCCCGCCGACGCCACCGACGCCGAACGCGCCCTGGACGAAGCACTGGCCGCGCTCACCGGCCCCGCCCCCGTGACCTCGCGCCATGCCGCCCCGGTCCCGGCCGGGGCCGCCGGATGCGGAGCGGGACCGGCCGCCGACCCGGCACACGCCGACCCGGGCGGTACGGGCCCGGGCCCGGCCGCCGACGCCACCGCGGCACCCGCCGCCCCGGTGCCGGACGCCGGGCTGCCGGACGCCGTGGCGGCGGACAGCCCGGAGCCGGATGCGGAGAAGCCTGTCGGTGGCGTGGCCCGCGGCAGCCTGGAGCGGGACGTCGACGAGGCGCTCGCCCTGGTCAGCCGTACCCCGAAGGGCAAGGGCGGCGGCGGGCACCGCGCGGCGGCCTGGTCCCGGGCCGCGGAGACCGCGGCCCGGGCCGGTGCCCTCGCCCCCGTCGACACCCACCACGTCCCGCTCGCCGACGCCCTCGGCGAGGTCCTCGTGACCCCGCTGGACGCGCTGACCGACCTGCCGTCCTTCGACACCTCCGCCATGGACGGCTGGGCCGTGTCCGGCCCCGGCCCCTGGACGGTGCGGCTCGGCGGCGGGGTCCTGGCGGGCTCCGACCGGCCGCAGCCCCTCGCCTGCGGTGAGGCCGTACGGATCGCCACCGGGGCCCGGGTCCCCGCCGACACCACCGCCGTGATCCGCAGCGAGCACGCCCACACCGACGCCGACCCCGGCCGGCTGCACGCCGACCGCGCCGTGGTCACCGGCCAGGACATCCGCCCGCGCGCCCAGGAGTGCCGCTCCGGCGACCTGCTGCTGCCCGCCGGAGCCCTGGTCACCCCGGCCGTCCTGGGGCTGGCCGCCGCCGCCGGGTACGACCGGCTCCACACCCGGCCCCGCCCCCGCGTGGAGATCCTGGTGCTGGGCGACGAACTGCTCACCGAAGGCCGCCCGCACGACGGGCTGATCCGGGACGCCCTCAGCCCGATGCTCGGCCCCTGGCTCCGCCAGTTCGGCGCCGAGGTCATCGACACCCGCCGCCTCGGCGACGACCCCGAGGGCGCCGAAGCGCTCTACCGGGCCGTCACCGGTTCCACCGCCGACCTGGTCGTCACCACCGGTGGCACCGCCTCCGGCCCCGTCGACCACGTCCACCCCGTGCTGGCCCGGGCGGGCGCCGAACTGCTGGTGGACGGGGTCGCCGTACGCCCGGGTCACCCCATGCTGCTGGCCCGGCTCGCCGACCGCGCCCCCGACCAGAAGGCCGTCCGGCACCTGGTCGGGCTGCCCGGAAACCCGCTGGCCGCCGTCTCCGGCCTGCTCACCCTCGCCGAACCGCTGCTGCGCGCCCTCGCCGGGCGCCCGCCCCGCCACCACTACACCGTTCCCGTACGCGACGAGGTGCCCGGTCACCCGTACGACACCCGGCTCGTCCCGGTCCTGCTCACCACCGACCACGCGGTGCCGCTGCACTACAACGGTCCGGCGATGCTGCGCGGGATCGCGGCCGCGGACGCGCTGATCGTCGTACCGCCGGGCGGGGTACGGGCCGGACAGGACGTGGAGGTCCTCGACCTGCCCTGGGCGACAGGGGGATGTTTCACGTGAAACTTCACGGCCAGGACGCGATGGCCCGCCAGGCGGACGAGAAACTCGTCTCCCGCCGGATCAAGCTCCCCAAGCGCGAGGTCACCAAGCCGCTCCGCCAGGTCACCCGACGGCTGTTGATGGCCCTGTTCGTGCTGGCCCTGACGGTCCTCATCGTCTACATCGACCGCGACGGCTACCACGACAACGCCAACGACAAGGTCGACTTCCTCGACTGCGTCTACTACGCCACCGTGACCCTCTCGACCACCGGCTACGGCGACATCGTCCCGTACAGCGACGGCGCGCGGCTGGTCAACGTCCTGCTGATCACGCCCCTGCGCGTGGTGTTCCTGATCATCCTGGTCGGCACCACTCTCGAAGTCCTCACGGAACGGACCCGGGAGGAGTGGCGGCTGAACCGCTGGAGGAAGAACTTGCGCGAGCACACGGTCGTCGTCGGCTTCGGCACCAAGGGCCGCTCGGCCCTGCAGACGCTGCTGGCCACCGGCCTCTCCAAGGAGCAGGTGGTGATCGTCGACCCCAGCGCCAAGGTCATCGACATCGCCAACGCGGAGGGCTTCACCGGCGTGGTCGGGGACGCGACCCGCTCGGACGTCCTGCTGCGCGCCGAACTCCAGAAGGCCCGTCAGGTGGTCATCGCCACCCAGCGCGACGACACCGCGGTCCTGGTCACCCTGACGGCCCGCCAGCTCAACCGCGGCGCGAAGATCGTGGCCGCGGTGCGCGAGGAGGAGAACGCGCCGCTGCTGCGCCAGTCGGGCGCGGACGCCGTCATCACGAGCGCGAGCGCGGCCGGGCGGCTGCTGGGCCTGTCGGTGCTCAGCCCGAGCGCGGGCACCGTGATGGAGGACCTGATCCAGCAGGGCAGCGGCCTCGACCTGATCGAACGGCCCGTCAAGAAGGCGGAGGTCGGCAAGGGGGTCCGGGAGACCGAGGACCTGGTGGTCAGCGTGCTGCGCGGGCACCGGCTGCTGGCCTACGACGACCCGCACGCGAGCCCGCTCCAGCCGACGGACCGGGTGATCGCCATCGTCCGTGCGACACCGCCCACTTCGCCTCCGGTGATGCTAGGGAGTGTCTGATGGATCTCCGCGGCGTCGCGACGCCCGGCACGCGCTCTCGCCGCACCGGCCGAAAGCCCACGTACAACCAGTACGCGGACTCCCGGCCGGCACACCGAGAGCACGCACCGGACGCCGCTCCTTCCCCACGGAGATCCACCAGACACCCCCTGGCCCGCCGAGTAGGCTCCGGCGCATGCATGCGATCACCATCCCGCAGCCTGGCGGCCCCGAGGCCCTGGTCTGGGCCGATGTACCCGATCCGGTGGCGGCCGAGGGCGAGGTCCTCGTCGAGGTCACGGCCGGCGCCGTGAACCGGGCCGATGTGCTCCAACGGCAGGGCTTCTACGATCCGCCGCCGGGCGCCTCCCGCTATCCCGGCCTCGAATGCTCCGGCCGGATCATCGCGCTCGGGCCGGGGGTGTCCGGCTGGTCGGTGGGCGACGAGGTGTGCGCGCTGCTCTCGGGCGGCGGCTACGCGGAGCGCGTCGCCGTCCCGGCGGGCCAGTTGCTGCCCGTCCCGGCGGGCGTGGACCTGGTGGCGGCCGCCGCGCTGCCCGAGGTCGTGTGCACGGTGTGGTCGAACGTCTTCATGGGCCCGGGCAAGACCCTGCGCGCGGGGGAAACCCTGCTCGTGCACGGCGGTTCCAGCGGCATCGGCACGATGGCGATCCAGCTGGCGAAGGCGATCGGCGCCCGGGTCGCGGTGACGGCCGGCGGCCCGGAGAAGCTGGCGCGCTGCGCGGAACTGGGCGCGGACATCCTGATCGACTACCGCGAGCAGGACTTCGTGACCGAGGTCCGCGAGGCGACCGGCGGCGCCGGGGCCGAGGTGATCCTGGACATCATCGGGGCGAAGTACCTGGCCCGGAACGTGGACGCGCTCGCGCGGGGCGGCCGCCTCGCCGTCATCGGCCTCCAGGGCGGGGCGAAGGCCGAACTGAACCTCGGCGCGCTGCTCTCGAAGCGGGCGAGCATCAGTGCGACCTCGCTGCGGGCCCGCCCGCTGGACGAGAAGGCGGCCATCGTCGCGGCCGTCCGCGAGCACGTCTGGCCCCTGATCGGGGACTCCCGGGTGCGCCCGGTGGTGCACGCCGCCTATCCGATGCGCGAGGCCGCCGAGGCCCACCGGGTCATGGAGTCCAGCGCCCACGTGGGCAAACTCCTGCTGACCCGCTGAGCCCCGGCGGCGGTGGCGTTGGCGGTGTCGCTACAGACCCCGCAGCAGGACCGCCGGAGACTCCACGCAGTCGGCGACGTACCGCAGGAAGCCGCCCGCCGCACCGCCGTCGCACACCCGGTGGTCGAAGGTGAGGGAGAGCTGTACGACCTTGCGCACCGCCAGCTCGCCCTCGTGCACCCACGGCTTCGGGATGATCCGGCCCACGCCGAGCATCGCCGCCTCCGGGTGGTTGATGATCGGCGTGGAGCCGTCCACCCCGAACACGCCGTAGTTGTTCAGCGTGAAGGTGCCGCCGGTCAGGTCGGAGGGGGCCAGCTTCCCGGCCCGGGCCAGCTCGGTCAGCCGCCCGAACTCGGCGGACAGCGCCTCCGCGTTCATCGCCTGCGCGTCCCTGACCACCGGGACCATCAGTCCCCGCTCGGTCTGGGCCGCGAAGCCCAGGTTCACCGAGGTGAGCCGGACGATCTCGTTCGCCTCCAGGTCCACCCGGGAGTTCAGCTCCGGATGGCGGGCGAGCGCGGCCGTGCAGATCCGGGCCAGCAGGGCCAGTACCGAGATCTTCGGCCCGCCCACGGCGTTCATCGCGGCCCGGGCCGCCATCAGCTCGGTGGCGTCCGCGTCCACCCAGCAGGTGGCGTCGGGAATCTCCCGGCGGCTGCGCGAGAGCTTCTCGGCGACGGCCCCGCGCAGACCCTTGAGCGGAATCCGCTCCCCCGCGGGAGAGCCGACGGAGCCCGCGGAGGGACGTACGGACGTCACGCCCGCCGCCGGGGCCGCGACCGGCTCCGGCGCCCGCAGCGCCGCCTCCACGTCCGCGCGCAGGATCAGCCCCTCGGGCCCCGATCCGTTCAGGGCGCGCAGGTCGACCCCGTTGTCCCGGGCCAGCTTGCGCACCAGGGGCGAGATCACCGCGACCGGCCCGACGGGCACGGGAGCGACGGCGACGGGCACCGGAGCGACGGCCACCGGGGCCGCCGGGGCGGCCCGGGTTACGGGCGTCGCCGCCGGGCGGATCCGGCGCCGACGCGCCGGGCGCGAGTGGTCCGTCCCGTATCCGACCAGCACGTTCCCCGATCCCGACGCGGACTCCGTTTCCGGCTCCGCCTCGGCAGGGGCCGGCGCGGTGCCCGTGCCGACCGCCACGGTGATCAGCGGTGCGCCCACGGGCAGTTCGCTGCCCTCCTCACCGAACCGGGCGGTGACCACGCCCCCGTACGGGCAGGGCACCTCGACCATCGCCTTGGCCGTCTCGACCTCGACGACCACCTGGTCCACGGCGACCACGTCGCCCACGGCGACCAGCCAGCGCACGATCTCGGCCTCGGTCAGTCCCTCACCGAGGTCGGGCAGCTTGAACTCCATCACCTGGGCCATCAGTTCTCCCACTGCAGGCGAGCCACGGTGTCCAGGATCCGGTCCACGCCGGGCAGGTGGTGCTTCTCCAGCATCGGCGGCGGATACGGGATGTCGAATCCCGTCACCCGCAGCACCGGCGCCTCCAGGTGGTGGAAGCAGCGCTCCATGATCCGCGCCGCGATCTCCGCACCGGGGCCGCCGAAGCCGTTCGCCTCGTGGACCACCACCGCGCGTCCGGTCCGGCGCACCGCCGCGACCACCGTCTCCTCGTCGAAGGGCACCAGCGAGCGCAGGTCCAGCACTTCCAGGTCCCAGCCCTCCTCGCGGGCCGCCTCGGCCGCCTCCAGGCAGACCGGCAGCGAGGGCCCGTAGGTGATCAGGGTGGCGCTCGTGCCCGCCCGGCGGACCAGCGCCTTGCCGATGCCGGGGACCGCCGTGGGCGCCTCGGGCGACCAGTCGGCCTTCGACCAGTACAGCCGCTTGGGCTCCAGGAAGATCACCGGGTCGTCGCTGGCGATCGCCGCCCGCATCAGCCCGTACGCGTCCTCCACGGTCGCCGGGGTCACCACGTGCAGCCCCGGGGTGGCCAGGTAGTACGCCTCGGAGGAGTCGCTGTGGTGCTCGACCCCGCCGATGCCGCCGCCGTAGGGCACCCGGATGGTGATCGGCATCGGCATCGCACCGCGCGTGCGGTTGCGCATCCGCGACACGTGCGAGATCAGCTGCTCGAACGCCGGGTAGGCGAAGGCGTCGAACTGCATCTCGACCACCGGCCGCAGCCCGTACATCGCCATGCCCACCGCGGCGCCCAGGATCCCTGCCTCCGCGAGCGGGGTGTCCGTACAGCGGTCCTCGCCGAACTCCTTCACGAGGCCGTCCGTGATCCGGAAGACCCCGCCCAGCGCGCCGACGTCCTCGCCCATGACGTGCACGGTCGGATCCTCGGCCATCGCGTCGCGCAGCGCCCGGTTCAGGGCCTGCGCCATGGTCGCGGGCTTCGCCGCCGCCTTGCTCACCGGCTTCGCCGCCACCGTGGTCATCCTTCGGCCCCCGCTTCCAGTTCGGCGCGCAGCAGCGCGGCCTGCTCCCGCAGCCGGTCGGTCTGCTCCGCGTAGACGTGCGCGAAGAGGTCCATCGGGTCGAGGACCGGATCGGCGTTCATTCCCTCGCGCAGCGCCGCCGCCATCACCTCGGCCGCGTCCTTGGCCTGCTGGATGCCCTCGGCGTCCAGCAGACCGCGGGCGGTCAGCTCGCGCTCCAGCAGCTCCACCGGGTCGTGCGCCTTCCAGGCCGCCACCTCGGAGTCCTCCCGGTAGCGGGTGGCGTCGTCGGCGTTGGTGTGCGCTTCCATCCGGTACGTGACGGCCTCGACCAGGGTCGGACCGCCGCCCGCGCGGGCCCTGCGGACCGCCTCGGACAGCACCTCGTGAACGGCGGCGATGTCGTTGCCGTCGACCAGCCGGCCCGGCATCCCGTACCCGACGGCCTTGTGGGCCAGGGTCGGGGCGGCCGTCTGCTTGGCGAGCGGGACGGAGATCGCGAAGCCGTTGTTCTGGACGAGGAAGACGACCGGGGCCTTCCAGACGGCCGCGAAGTTCAGCGCCTCGTGGAAGTCGCCCTCGCTGGTGCCGCCGTCGCCGACCATGGCCAGCGCCACGACGTCGTCACCGCGCAGCCGCGCCGCGTGCGCCAGGCCGACCGCGTGCGGCAGCTGGGTGGCGAGCGGGGTGCACAGCGGGGCTATCCGGTGCTCGCGCGGGTCATACCCGGTGTGCCAGTCGCCGCGCAGCAGCGTCAGCGCCTGGACCGGGTCCAGCCCGCGGGCCACGGCCGCGAGGGTGTCGCGGTAGCTGGGGAAGAGCCAGTCCCGCTCCTCCAGGACCAGCGCGGCCGCGATCTCGCAGGCCTCCTGGCCCACGGTGGACGGGTACACCGCGAGCCGGCCCTGCCGGGTCAGCGCGGTGGCCTGGGCGTTGTAGCGGCGTCCGCGCACCAGCTCGGCGTAGCACCGGCGCATCAGCTCCGGGTCGAGCTTCTCCGCCGCCGGGGTGCCCAGCACCCGGTACGGCTCGGGGTCCGGGAGCAGCGGGGCGGCATCCGTACGGGGCCTCCAGGCGGGCGGCGGGGTGGGACGGTGGGACGCACCGGCACCGGGCAGCTCTTGGACCGTCATGGCGGCGTACACCTCCTCGTGGGAAGCGGGCAGGGAGGACCCCGGGTGTGAGGCGCCTCACCTACCGATTGTTCGGTTTGCCGCGCAATTTGGCTACAGGCAGCTCCAGGCTGTGGACAAAGTGGCGCCGGGGCCCTGGGATGGATGCAGGACGTCCAGAAGAGGGAGGCATCGGGCAATGCCGGATGAACAAATGGCCGGACCGGGCTGCGCACCGGCCGCCCCGGGGGGCCCCGTGCCCCCGACGGCGCAGCCCGCCACGCCCGCCACCGCGCAGCCCGCGGCGGCGCCACGCCCCCTGGACCCGATCGACCGGTCGATCCTGCGACTGCTCCAATCGGACGGCCGCGCCTCGATACGGTCGGTGGCCGAGCAGGTCCACGTCTCGCGCGCGAACGCCTACGCGCGGATCAACCGGCTGATCGACGACGGGGTCATCCGGGGGTTCACGGCCCGCGTGAACCACGAACGCGCAGGTCAGGGCGCCTCCGCCTATATCACGCTCAAGATCGTCCAGAATTCCTGGCGGACCGTCCGCGAGCAGCTGCGCGAGCTGCCGGGGGCCGTCCACATCGCGCTGGTCAGCGGGGACTTCGATGTGCTCCTGCTGGTCCACACGCCCGACAACCGCACCCTGCGCGAGTTGGTCCTGACCCGGCTCCAGTCCATCCCCGAGGTGCTCTCGACCCGCACCCTGCTGGTGTTCGAGGAAACGGATCTGCTGGCCCCGGGCACGGACCACGACGGCCCGGCCCTCACCCCGGAGGAGTGAGGGCCGGGCCGGAGGCCGTACCGCTCAGGAGAGCGTGCGCAGGCCGCCGAAGGCCATCCGGACGACCGCGTCCGCCAGCTGGTCGCGGTCGCCGCCGGAGTGCGGGCGGTACCACTCGACCAGCGAGTTCACCATGCCGAAGAGCAGCCGCGTGGCGAGCCGCGTGTCGACGTCGGAGCGCAGGTCGCCGTCGGCGGCGGCGGCCTTCAGCAGGTCGGCGACCTGGTGGTCGAACTCGCGGCGCCGCTCCAGCGCCCAGCGCTCGGTACGGGTGTTGCCGCGGACCCGCAGCAGCAGGGTGACGTACGGGAGTTCCGCGACCAGCACCTCCACCGTGCGCCGCGTGACGTACTCGACCCGCTCCACGGCCCGGCCGCGCACCGCGCCCGGCTCCTCCAGGACGGCGAACAGCCCGTCCAGGGCCCGGCTGACGGCCCGGCGCAGCAGCTCTTCCTTGCCCGCGACGTGGTGGTAGATCGAGGACTTGGAGATTCCGGCGGCCTTGGAGAGGTGCTCCATCGAGGTGCCGTCGTAACCGCGCTCGTTGAAGACCTGCACGGCGACGGTCAGCAGGGTCTCCGGGGTGTACGTGTCCCGCCTGGCGGTGGTCATGCCCCGTCCTCCGCGTCGGCGGACTCCGCCCCGACACCCTCGGCGTCGGTCGCGTAACCCAGCCGGTAGAGGGCGAGCGAGGGCGCGTAGCGGCCGCCGGGGCAGCGCTCGTCGAGGTGGTGCAGGAGGTCGTAGGCCCAGTCCTGGCCCAGCTCCGCGTGCCATTGCGAGGGCCCGAGCGGGTAGTTGACGCCGAGCCGCATCGCGGTGTCGATGTCCTCGGCCGTGGCCACGCCGCGCGCGACCGCGTCGGCCGTGAGGTCGATCAGCATCGCGACGGTACGGGCGACGATCATGCCCGGGACGTCGCCGATGACGGAGACCTCCTTGCCCAGCTTCTGGAACAGGCCGATGGCCTCGGCGAGGGTCTCCTCGGAGGTGTCCTCGCTGGCGGAGAGCGCGATCCGGGTGGCCCCGCGGTAGTCGAGCGCGAGGTCGAAGTAGACGACGTCGGCAAATTCGACCGAGGTCTTGCCGTCGGCCAGGACCAGCTGGCCCTCACCGGGCAGCTGGATGTACGGGCCCCCGGTCGCGGCGACGGTGACCGTGATCCCGGCCTCCTCCATCAGGTCGACCAGCACGGCCGCGGGACCGAGGTCGCCGACGACGCTCACCGTGTCGGGGCACGCCTCGGGCCCGGCGGTGTGCGGCTTCGCGGCCTGCGGTCCCTGCTCCTCGCCGTACGGGAACCAGCCGTGCCCCGACTTGCGGCCGAGGCGGCCCGACTGGACCAGGCGGCGCTGGGCGAGCGAGGGCGTGAACTTCGGGCTGCGGAAGAAGGACTCCCAGACGGAGCGGGTGACCGCCTCGTTGACGTCCTGGCCGATCAGGTCGGTCAGTTCGAAGGGGCCCATCTTGAAGCCGCCGCTCTCGCGCAGCACGGCGTCGATGGTGGCGGGGTCGGCGCCGCGCTCCTCGTACACCGCGAAGGCCTCGGCGTAGAAGGGGCGGGCGATCCGGTTGACGATGAAGCCGGGGGTGTCCGCGCAGCGGACCGGGGTCTTGCCCCAGCCCAGGACCGTCTCGTACGCGCGCTCCGCGGCCGCCGGGTCGGTCGCGAAGCCGCTGACCACCTCCACCAGCGGGAGCAGCGGGGCCGGGTTGAAGAAGTGCAGGCCGAGGAATCGGCCGGGGTGCGCGAGGCCCGCCGCGATCTCGGTGACGGAGAGGGAGGAGGTGTTCGTCGCCAGCAGCGCGTCCGGCGCGACCACCTTTTCGAGGGAAGCGAACAGCGCGCGCTTGACGCCCGCGTCCTCGACGACGGCCTCGATCACCAGGGCGGCCCCGGCGAGGTCGGCGAGGGCGTGGGCCGACTCGATCCGGCCGATCGCGGCGTCCGCCTCGGCTCGATCCAGCCGCCCCTTGGCGGTCATCCGCTCGATCCGGTCCCGCACCGCGGTGCGGCCCGCGCGGGCGGCCGCCTCGTCGATGTCGTAGATCAGCACCCGGTGACCTGCGAGAAGGGCGACCTGTGCGATGCCCTGGCCCATGGTGCCGGCACCGACGACCGCCACAGTGCGGGAGCGCTCGATTGCTGTCATGACCCGATCCTCCCGCACCGACTTATCCACAGGTCTGCCGGGCCCTCTTGTCCCGACCGATCGTTCGGTTACTCTAACTCCAGTCTGCTCTTCCCCGCCCTTCCTTGCCCGATCCGCTTGCCGATCCGCTCAACCGATCCGCTTGTTCGATCCCGCCCGGCTCAACGAGGAGTTGGTCCCAGATGGCCGCCGCGCTCACCGTCCCCCAGCTGTCCGAGAAGCACCGGACCACCCTCGACCAGGCGCTGGCGGCCATCCGTAGCCGTGCCTACTGGTCCCCGCACCCCGAACACCCCAAGGCCTACGGCGAGAACGCGGCGGCCGAGGGCCTCGCCGCCTTCGAGGCCGTCCGCGGCACCCGCTTCGACCTGGGCCAGCCCGGCACCGACGGCTGGGCGGGCGGCGAGGTGTCGCCGTTCGGGCCGGAACTGGGCGTCGAGTACCCCCACGTCGACCCGGACGTGCTGCTGCCGGCCATGAAGGCGGGCATGGGCGCGTGGCGCGACGCGGGGCCCGAGGCGCGCGCGCTCGTCTGCATCGAGATCCTGGCCCGGATCGGCGCCCGGACGCACGAGTTCGCGCACGCGGTCATGCACACCAGCGGCCAGGCCTTCATGATGGCGTTCCAGGCGGGCGGCCCGCACGCCCAGGACCGCGGCCTGGAGGCCGTGACCTATGCGTACGAGGAGCAGACCCGGGTCCCGGGCCAGGCCGACTGGTCCAAGCCGCAGGGCAAGAAGGACCCGCTGGAGCTGGGCAAGACCTTCACCGCCGTGCCGCGCGGCATCGCGCTGGTCATCGGCTGCAACACCTTCCCCACCTGGAACGGCTACCCGGGCCTGTTCGCCTCCCTGGCCACCGGCAACCCGGTGCTGGTCAAGCCGCACCCGCGGGCCGTACTGCCGCTCGCGCTCACCGTGCGCGTGGCGCGCGAGGTCCTCGCCGAGGCGGGCTTCGACCCCAACCTCGTGGCGCTGGCCACCGAGAACCCCGGTGAGGGCATCGCCAAGACGCTCGCGGTCCGCCCCGAGATCAAGGTGATCGACTACACCGGCTCCACCGCCTTCGGCGACTGGCTGGAGACCAACGCCCGCCAGGCGCAGGTGTACACGGAGAAGGCCGGGGTCAACACGGTCGTCCTCGACTCCACCGACAACTACAAGGGGATGCTGGGCAACCTGGCCTTCTCGCTCTCCCTCTACAGCGGCCAGATGTGCACCACCCCGCAGAACCTGCTGATCCCGCGCGACGGCATCGCGACGGACGCGGGCCACAAGTCGTACGACGAGGTCGTGGCCGACCTGGCCCGCCAGGTCGAGGGACTGCTGGGCGACGACGCCCGGGCCAACGCGCTGCTGGGCGCGCTGGTCAACCCGGACGTGAAGGCGCGGCTGGAGGCGGCGGCCGGGCTCGGCGAGGTCGCGCTGGCCTCGCGCGAGGTCGCCAACCCGGAGTTCCCGGACGCGGTCGTCCGTACGCCGGTGATGGTCAAGCTGGACGCGGCCAAGGACGACCCGGAGGCTGCGTACCTGTCGGAGTGCTTCGGGCCGGTCTCCTTCGCGGTGGCCGTCGACTCGACCGCCGCCGCGCTGGAGCTGCTGCGGCGCACGGTGCGGGAGAAGGGCGCCATGACGGTCGGCGCCTACACCTCCTCGGCCGACACCGAGCGCGCCATCGAGGAGGTCTGCCTGGAGGAGTCCGCGCAGCTCTCCTTGAACCTGACGGGCGGGGTCTTCGTCAACCAGACCGCCGCCTTCTCCGATTTCCACGGCTCGGGTGGCAACCCGGCCGCTAACGCCGCTCTGTGCGACGGGGCGTTCGTGGCCAACCGCTTCCGGGTGGTGGAGGTGCGCCGCCAGGCCTGAGCGGCTGCCCACTGGTGGTCAGGCTTTCGGGCCGCCCCAGTGAAAGAGGGTCATGGCCACACTGGTGGCGAGGTTGTAGCTGGAGACCTGCGGACGCATCGGCAGGGACACCAGGTGATCGGCCCGGGCGCGCAGCTCGGGCGAGATGCCGTGGCGTTCCGAGCCGAAGGCGAGCAGGGCGTCGTCCGGGAGGGTGAGGGCGCGGATGTCCTCGCCCTCCGGGTCGAGCGCGTAGAGCGGCCCGGGCGGCAGCTCCTCCAGCTCCAGCCGGGCCACCGCCGTGGCGTAGTGCAGTCCGGCGCCCGCCCGGACCACGTGCGGGTGCCAGGGGTCGAGATCGCCCCGGGTCACCACCCCGGTGGCGCCGAAGCCCGCCGCGAGCCGGACGACCGCGCCGACGTTGCCGAGGTTGCGGGGGTTGTCCAGGACCACCACGGGCGCGCTGCGGGGCGTACGGCCGAGCGCGGCCAGCAGGGCCTCCCGGTCCGGACGTACGGCGAGGGCCGCGACCCCGGTCGGGTGCACGCGCGCCACCAGCTCGCGCAGCGGCGCCTCGCGCACGAGGCCGTCCAGGGCGTCCCGGACGTCCGGTGCCAGCTCCCCGGCCAGCTCCAGCAGCGCCCGGCGGTCCTCGGCGACGGCCACGGTGACGTCCGCGCCGAAGCGCACGGCGTGCTTGAGCGCGTGGAAACCGTCGAGGAGGACCAGCTCCTCCCGCCCGGCGGCCTCCCGCCACCGCCGTACCGCCTCGGCCGAGGCCACGTCCACCGTCCCGGCCGTCTTTTCGCTGCTCATGCGGACGACCTTACGGCGCGGCTCAGGGTGCGGGCGCGGGCGCGTACTCCTGCTCCCGCCCCGGAGCGGAGGGCTCCGGGTCCGCGGCGAAGCCCGCGGGTCCGCCCGTACGGCCGCGGCGCAGGGCGCGCGCCCGCGCCCCCAGCCACACCAGGAACACCGTCGGCAGGAACACGGCGTCGGCGGCGATCATCGCCAGCGAGAAGAACGGCAGCCCCAGCAGCACCGCGATCCCGGCGTGCTCCAGCATCATCGCGCAGAGCAGTACGTTCTTGATCCGCCGGTTGAACAGGGTGAACGGGAAGGCGACCTGGACCACGACCGTCCCGTAGGTCAGCAGCATCACCAGGGTCCCGCTGGCCGCGAGCGTCGCCGACAGTCCGGGCCAAGGGGTGAAGTAGTCCAGCCCCAGCGGGTAGTACAGGGCGGTGCCGTCCTGCCAGCGCGAGCCCTGGATCTTGTACCAGCCCGCCGTGGCGTAGATCAGGCAGACCTCCGCCATGATCACCAGCAGCCCCGCGTTGTGCAGCAGGTTGGCGATCACGTCCAGGGTCGCGCGCCCCTCGCCCTCCGGCTCATACCGCTCCACCATCCACCACAGGCCCTGGACCACCCACAGCGTCGCGAACACCGCCAGCCAGCCCGCGCCGACCGCGTCGGCGAAGGCGGCGTAGGGCAGCGCCAGGCCCAGCAGGCCCCACAGCACCGGCCCGGCGGCCCCGGTGGACGCCGACCCGGTCCGGGCCGCGCGCCGTGCGTCCAGCGACCACACCCGCGCGCACCGGGTGAGCACCAGGTAGAGCGCCATCAGGTGGATGACGTTGTCACCGCCGTCGCCCATGAACACGCTGCGGTTCTGCAGCGACAGCACCCCGACCATGAAGAGCACGGACATCGCCCGGGTGCGCCAGCCGACCAGCAGCAGCGCGGCCGACCCGAGGGCGAGCGCGTAGACGATCTCGAACCAGAGCGTCGAATCCGACCACATCAGCACGGTGAAGGCGTGGTTGGAGCCGATCAGCCGCTCGGCCAGCTGCCAGCTCCAGGGCCCGTCGGGACCGTACAGCTCGCGCCGGTTCGGGAACTCGCGCAGCAGGAAGAGCAGCCAGGTCGTGGAGAAACCGATCCGGACCACGGCGCTCTGGTACGGGCCCAGCGCCTCCCCGGTGACCCTCGCCAGCCCGCGCCCCACGGCCGACCGGAGGGCGCTGACGCGGGCGCCGAGGCGGGCTCCGGCACCAGCGGGGGCCGCGGCGGGGCTCACACGGTCGGCACGGTCCACCACGGCAGCTCCCGGTAGTAGGTCTGGGTGTCGGTCTTCTCCGCGCTCCACTTCGGCGCCGCCACCGAGGTGGTCGCCGAGCGCAGCTGGATCCGCAGGATCCGGTCCCCGGACCCGGCCCCGGTTCCGCCCCCTTCGGCGGTCAGCCGGGCGACCGCGATCCGCTGGAGGTAGGCCTCGGAGAGCGCGCCCCGGTCGCCGTTCGGCTTGTTGTCCTCGTCGTGCGAGCCGGTGAAGAAGTCCCAGGCCCGGCGCAGCTCGTTCTGCTGCGTGTGGCTGGGGACCGGGTTGTGCCGTATCGCGTCGGCGTCCTCGGCGGACAGGTCGCGCCACGCGGTGGTGGTCAGCGCTCCCGCCGCGGTGCGGAGCTGGGCGCGTGCCTCGACGGCGATGTTCTGCTGGAGCGGGTTCGGCGCGAAGAGCTTCCAGTTCTGTTCGAACTCGGGGTAGATCCAGTCGTCCACCGTGCGCGCGTGCTGCTTGCTGACCGTGTTCGACGGCGCGACGTGCAGGAACACCAGCGCCAGGTGCCAGCAGGCCGTGACCGCGACGGCGCCCAGCGCCAGGGCCGCGACGACCCGGTACGGGGTGGACAGACCGGCGATTCCGGGCGCCCGGGGCGGCCGCGCTGCGGGCCTTTCCGCGGCTTCGTGCTCGTTCGAAACCATCCCGCCCCGATCATCGGCCATCCACAGAGGTTGACACCCTACGGGCCGTCGTCTCACCATTGAAGGGAATGAACCGAACGATCGGTCGGTCGGGCGGCAGGGCAACATCGGCAGGAGGCCGTGATGGTGGCAGTGACCCCGGAGACGGGGCAGGGCGCGGCCCTCGCGGCAGGCCTGACGGAGCAGCTGGTGGCGGCCTTCGAGGCCGCCGTGGCCGCCGAGGAGCGGGTCGAACCGCGCGACTGGATGCCCGAGGAGTACCGCGCCTCGCTGGTCCGCCAGATGGCGCAGCACGCCCATTCGGAAATCATCGGCATGCAGCCCGAGGCGAACTGGATCACCCGCGCGCCCTCGCTGCGCCGCAAGGCGATCCTGATGGCCAAGGTGCAGGACGAGGCCGGGCACGGCCTCTATCTGTACAGCGCCGCGGAGACCCTGGGCACCAGCCGCGACGAGCTGCTCGACAAGCTCCACGCGGGCAAGCAGAAGTACTCCTCGATCTTCAACTACCCCACCCTGACCTGGGCCGACGTCGGCGCCATCGGCTGGCTCGTGGACGGCGCGGCGATCACCAACCAGGTGCCGATCTGCCGCTGCTCCTACGGTCCGTACGCCCGGGCCATGGTCCGGATCTGCAAGGAGGAGTCCTTCCACCAGCGCCAGGGGTACGAGCTGCTGATGGCCCTCTCGCAGGGCACCGAGGCACAGCACGCCATGGCGCAGGACGCGGTCGACCGCTGGTGGTGGCCCTCCCTGATGATGTTCGGCCCGCCCGACGACGAGTCGGCGCACTCCGCCCAGTCGATGGCCTGGCGGATCAAGCGGCACACCAATGACGAGCTGCGCCAGCGGTTCGTGGACATCGCCGTCCCGCAGGCCGAATCGCTGGGCCTGACCCTGCCCGACCCGGACCTGAAGTGGAACGAGGAGCGCGGGCACCACGACTTCGGCGCGATCGACTGGTCGGAGTTCTGGGCCGTGCTCAAGGGCAACGGCCCCTGCAACGAACAGCGCATCGGCCAGCGCCGGCAGGCGCACGAGGACGGCGCGTGGGTCCGCGACGCGGCCGCGGCGTATGCGTCGAAGCACACCGCACAGAACGAGGAGGCACGGGTATGACGCAGAACTGGCCCCTGTGGGAGGTGTTCGTGCGCTCGCGCCGCGGGCTCTCGCACACGCACGCGGGGAGCCTGCACGCCCCCGACGCGGAGATGGCGCTGCGCAATGCCCGCGACCTCTACACCCGGCGGGGCGAGGGCATCTCGATCTGGGTGGTCCCCTCCGCCGCGGTGACCGCGTCCTCGCCGGACGAGCGGGACCCGTTCTTCGCCTCGGCCGGGGACAAGCCGTACCGCCACCCCACCTTCTACGACATCCCGGAGGGGGTGCGTCACCTGTGACCACCACGTCGCGGACCGACGCGCCCCGTACGGACCCCGTGCGGGCCGCCGCCCTCGCCCTGGGCGACGACGCGCTGATCCTCTCCCACCGCCTCGGTGAATGGGCGGGCCACGCGCCGGTCCTGGAGGAGGAGGTCGCCCTCGCGAACATCGCCCTCGACCTGCTCGGCCAGGCCCGGGTGCTGCTCTCCATGGTCGGTGACGAGGACGAGCTGGCGTTCCTGCGCGAGGAGCGCGCCTTCCGCAACCTCCAGCTGGCCGAGCAGCCGAACGGGGACTTCGCCCACACCATCGCCCGGCAGCTCTTCTTCTCCCTGTACCAGCAGCTGCTCTTCACCGAACTGGCCGCCGGGGACGGACCCTTCGCGCCGCTCGCGGCCAAGGCCGTCAAGGAGACCGCCTACCACCGCGACCACGCCGAGCAGTGGACCCTGCGGCTCGGCGACGGCACCGAGGAGAGCGGGCGCAGGATGCGCACCGCCCTGGACTCCCTGTGGAAGTTCACCGGCGAGATGTTCCAGCCGGTGCCCGGCCTGGAAGTGGACTGGTCCGCCCTGGAAGGCCACTGGCTGGCCGCCCTGGGCGAGGTGCTGGAGCGGGCCGGACTCGCGCTGCCCGAGGGGCCGCGCACCGGGGCCTGGGCCGCCGGCGCCGGGCGCCAGGGCCTGCACACCGAGACGTTCGGGCGGATGCTCGCGGAGATGCAGCACCTGCACCGCAGCCACCCGGGGGCGTCATGGTGACCGCGACCCGGCTGGAGGAGGAGCTGTTGGCGCTCGCCGGCTCCGTCCCCGACCCCGAACTGCCCGTGCTCACCCTGACCGAGCTGGGCGTGATGCGCGGCGTGCGGATGGGCGAGGACGGGAGCGCCGAGGTCACCCTCACCCCGACCTACACCGGGTGCCCGGCCATCGAGGCCATGGCCGCGGACATCGAGCGGGTCCTGCACGCGCACGGCATAGCCGAGGTGAGCGTGCGGACCGTGCTCTCGCCCGCCTGGTCCACCGACGACATCAGCGCCGAAGGCCGCCGCAAGCTGGCGGAGTTCGGGATCGCCCCGCCCCGGCCGCATTCCGCGGGCGGTCCGGTGCCGCTCACCCTGTCGGTGCGCTGCCCGCAGTGCGGGTCCACCGACACCGAGCTGCTCAGCCGCTTCTCCTCCACCGCGTGCAAGGCCCTGCGCCGCTGCGTCTCCTGCCGCGAGCCGTTCGACCACTTCAAGGAGCTGTAGATGACCGCGGCCCGGCACGGCGCCTTCCACTCGCTGACGGTGACGGAGGTCGAGAGGCTCACCGACGACTCGGTCGCGCTCACCCTGCGGGTGCCGCCGGAGCTGCGCGAGGAGTACCGGCACGCCCCGGGCCAGCACCTGACCCTGCGCCGCCGCCCCGCCGACGGCGCGGAGGTCCGGCGGACGTATTCGATCTGCTCCCCCGCTCCGGCCGCCGACGGTCCGGGCCCGCAGTGGCTGCGGGTCGGGGTGCGGCTGGTGGAGGGCGGGGAGTTCTCCACCTTCGCTCACAAGGAGATCGCCGCGGGTGACGTGCTGGAGGTGATGGTCCCGGCCGGCCGCTTCGTGCTGGACCCGGCCGCTGCCCCGGCCGACGGTCACTACGCCGCCGTCGTCGGCGGCAGCGGGATCACCCCGGTGCTGTCGATCGCCGCGACCCTGCTCGCCGCCCGGCCGGGCGCCCGGTTCTGTCTGGTGCGCAGCGACCGTACGGCGGCCTCGACGATGTTCCTGGAGGAGGTCGCCGACCTCAAGGACCGCTATCCCGAGCGGTTCCAGCTGGTCACCGTCCTGTCCCGGGAGGAGCAGGAAGCCGGGCTGCCCTCCGGGCGCCTCGACGAGGAGCGGCTGACGGCGCTGCTGCCCGCGCTGCTGCCCGTCGGCGAGGTCGCGGGCTGGTTCCTGTGCGGGCCGTACGGCCTGGTCCAGGGCGCGGAGCGGGCACTGCGCGGGCTCGGCGTCGAGCGGACCCGGATCCACGAGGAGATCTTCCACGTCGAGGACACCGCCACCACCACCGCGACGGGCGCCCCCTCCGGCCCGGCCGGGACGGGCACGCTCAGCCGGGTCACGGCCCGGCTCGACGGCCGCTCGGGCACCTGGCCCGTCCAGGAGGGCGAGTCCCTGCTGGACGCGGTGCTCCGCAACCGCGCGGACGCGCCGTACGCCTGCAAGGGCGGGGTGTGCGGTACCTGCCGGGCGTTCCTGGTGACGGGCGAGGTCCGGATGGACCGGAACTTCGCGCTGGAAGCCGAGGAGACCGAGGCCGGATTCGTGCTGGCCTGCCAGTCGCACCCGATGACGGAGGAAGTGGAGATCGACTTCGACCGCTGACCCGCCGCTCCTGCGCTTTTCCAGGCCTGTGCTTTTTCCGGCTGTGCTTTTTTAGAAGCGTGTTCTATCTTGACGCACCGTCAGACAGACACACATCCGGTGCACGCGGGAGGACAGGCAGTGGACTTCACCTTCACCGAGGAGCAGCAGGCCGCGGTCGAGGCGGCGAAGGCCGTCTTCGCGGACGTCGCACCCGACAGCGTGCCCAGCCCCGCGCTCACGCCCGGCTCCGTCGCCGACGAGTTCGACCGGCCACTGTGGGCCAAACTCGCCGCCTCCGACCTGATCGGCCTGGTCCTGGACCCGGCGCACGGCGGGGCGGGACTCGACACCATCGCCCTGTGCCTGGTGCTGCGCGAGGCGGCGAGGGTGCTGGCCCGGGTCCCGCTGCTGGAGCACTGCGCCACCGCCATGGCCGTCCAGGCCCACGGCGGCCCGGCCCTGCGCGCCGAGCTGCTGCCCGGGGCCGCGCGGGGCGAGAACGTGCTGACCGTCGCCGCCCACGGCCGCTCCGGCCACGACCCGGCCGAACTGGCCGTCACCGCCCGCCCGTCCGCGGCGGCGGACGGCGACGGCGCCTGGACCCTGGACGGCGTGCAGACGGCCGTGCCCTGGGCGCACAGCGCCGACTGGATCGCCGTCCCCGCCCACACCGGCGAGGGGGACGCGGTCCTCGCCCTCGTCCCGCGCACCGCCGACGGCCTCGCGCTCGCCGACCAGTTCTCCACCAGCGGCGAGAAGATGGCGGAGCTGACCCTGGACGGCGTACGGGTCCCCGCGAGCCACCTCATCGACGCCCCCGGCGCCTGGGAGCGGCTGCGCCAGCTGCTGGCCACCGGCACCTGCGCCCTCGCCCTCGGGCTCGGCGAGAACGTCCTGACCATGACCAGCCAGTACACGAGCAAGCGCGAGCAGTTCGGCTTCCCCGTCGCCACCTTCCAGGCGGTCGCGGTACAGGCCGCCGACCGCTACATCGACCTGCGCGCCATGGAGGTCACCCTCTGGCAGGCCGCCTGGCGGCTGGACGCGTCGACCGACGGGGCGGGCGGCCCGCTGCCGAGCGCCGGGGACGTGGCCGTGGCCAAGATCTGGGCGTCCGAAGGGGTCCGCCGGGTCGTCCAGACCGCCCAGCACCTGCACGGCGGCTTCGGCGCCGACACCGACTACCCGCTGCACCGCTATCACGCCTGGGCCAAGCAGCTGGAACTCCAGCTCGGCCCGGCCGCGGCCCACGAGGAGGCCCTGGGCGACCTGCTGGCCGCCCACCCCCTCGCCTGAGCCGCGCGGGAGCGCCGCCGCCCTAGAGGACGAAGGCCGGGTTCCCGTTGTCCGTCACCATCGGGCGCCCGGCGGCGTCCCAGGCCTGCATTCCGCCGTCGATGTTGACGGCGTCGATCTCCTGGCGCACCAGGTACTGGGTGACCTGCGCGGAGCGCCCGCCGACCCGGCACATCACGTGGACGCGCGGGGTGCCCTCGATCGAGTCCATCGCCTCGGTCAGCTCGCCGAAGCGCGCCACGAAGTCGCTCATCGGGATGTGCAGCGCACCCTCGACATGGCCGGCCGCCCATTCGTCGTCCTCACGGACGTCGAGGACAAAGCCTTCGGAGGGCACCGCGGTGGCGTCCACCGAGGGAAGCGGTCCGAAGTTCATAGCTGTCGCCTTCTCTCGTAACAGGGGTGTTCAGAACCTACCCGGCGAGCGCGGCCAGCTCCGCCTCGCGCTCGGAGACCTGCCCGAGCAGTTGCTCGGCGATCTCCTCCAGGAGCCGGTCCGGGTCCTCGGGAGCCATCCGCAGCATCGACCCGATCGCGCTGTCCTCCAGCTCCCGGGCCACCACGGTCAGCAGCTCCTTGCGACGCGAGAGCCACTCCAGCCGGGCGTACAGCTCCTCGGTCTCCGAGGGCCGCTCCTCCGCGGGCACCGGTCCGGCCGCCCACTCCGTGGCCAGCTCCCGCAGCAGCCCCTCGTCGCCGCGCCCGTACGCGGCGTTCACCCGGGCGATGAACTCGTCCCGCCGGGTCCGCTCCGTGTCGTCCTGGGCCAGGTCCGGGTGCGCCTGGCGGACCAGCTCGCGGTAGAGGCGGCGGACCTCCTCGGAGGGGCGGACCCGCTCCGGAGGCCGCACCGGCTGGTCGGTGAGCATGGCACCGGCGTCGTCGGAGATGCCGTCCGAGTCCAGCCAGTCGTGGAACAGCTCGTCCACCCCGGGCATCGGCATGACCAGCGCCCGCGCGTCCCGCGCCTTGCGCAGGTCCTCGGGGTCGCCGGTGCGGGCGGCCCTGGCCTCGGCGATCAGCGCGTCGAGTTCGTCGAGCCGCGAGTACATCGGGCCGAGCTTCTGGTGGTGCAGCCGGGAGAAGTTCTCGACCTCCACCCGGAAGGTCTCCACCGCGATCTCGAACTCGATCAGCGCCTGCTCGGCGGCCCGCACGGCCCGCTCCAGCCGCGCCTCGGGCCGCTCGTCCTCGGAGGCCGAGGCGTCCCCGGCAGTCTGCTCGTTCACCCGGCCAGCCTACGGCCCGCCCGAAGGGCGTGTTTCACGTGAAACATTCCTCGTGCTGTGACCGGCACTAGACGCCCATCTCCGCCGGAATCCGCCCGGACCGCACCGCGGCCACCAGATCCGCGTGGTCGGCCTCACTGCGGTCGGCGTAGGCCACCGCGAAGGCGGCGATCGCCTCGTCCAGTTCCTCGTTCTTGCCGCAGTACCCGGCCAGGACCCGCGGGTCGGCGCTGTGCGCGTGCGCCCGCGCCAGCAGCGCGCCGGTCATCCGCCCGTAGTCGTCGATCTGGTCCACGGCGAGGGCGGCCGGGTCCACGCTGCCCTTGCGGTTGCGGAACTGCCGCACCTGGAACGGCCGGCCCTCGACCGTGGTCCAGCCGAGCAGGATGTCGGAGACGACCTGCATGCGCTTCTGCCCGGCCACCACCCGGCGGCCCTCGTGGTCCTCCGGCGCGGTGTCGAAGCCCAGCCCCGACAGGTGCGGCAGGAGCACCGACGGCCGCGCCTCCTTCACCTGGAGCACCAGCGGCTCACCGCGGTGGTCCAGCAGCAGCACCACGTAGGAGCGGGTTCCGACACTGCCGGTGCCCACCACCCGGAAGGCCACGTCATGGATCGCGTACCGGGCCAGCAGCGGCAGCCGGTCCCCCTGGAGCGTGTCCAGGTACGGACCCAGCGAGGCCGCGACCGCCGCCGCCTCCCCGTCCCCGACCCGCCGCAGCACCGGCAGCGCGTCCACGAAACGGCGGCCGCCGTCGGGTGCGGCCTCGGTGGATTTGGCGGCGAACCGCGCGCTGGTGTTGTTACGGGCCTTCTCCGACACCCGTTCCAGCGTGCCCAGCAGATCCCGGGCGTCGGTGTGCGAGACCAGTTCCTCGTCGGGAATCGCGTTCCAGGCGTCCAGCGCCGGGAGCTTGGCCAGCAGCCGCATCGTGCGCCGGTAGGCGCCGACCGTGTCCAGCGCGGCCGCCCGGCAGGTGTCCTCGTCGGCGCCCGCCACCCGCCCGGCCAGCACCAGTGAGGTCGTCAGCCGCTTGAGGTCCCATTCCCAGGGCCCGAAGACCGTCTCGTCGAAGTCGTTGAGGTCGATGACGAGCCGCCCGCGGGCATCGCCGTACAGCCCGAAGTTGGCCGCGTGGGCGTCTCCGCAGATCTGCGCGCCCACCCCGGTCACCGGTGTCGCCGCCAGGTCGTGGGCCATCAGACCGGCGGCCCCGCGCAGGAACGCGAAGGGGTTGGCGGCCATCCGCCCCACCCGGATCGGCGTCAGCTCCGCCACCCGCCCGACGTTGGACTCCTCCACCGCCCGCACCGCGTCCGGCCGTCCGGCCACGACCTCGAAGTGCGCGTGCGCGGCGCGCGGCACCCGGACCCGCAGCGCCTTGCCCTCGGCCTTCGGGGAGCCCGCGGCGGACCCCGTCACCCGCGCCGCGTACCCCGCGACCTCCGGTATCCGCCCGGCCGCCGCCGCCTTCGGCGCGGCCTTGGGCGCTGCCTTCCCTCCGGCCCGCGCCCCGGCCTTGCCGTTGGCCGCGCCGCCGGCCCTGCCGTTGGCCCTGCCGTTCGCCCTGCCCTCGGCCTTGCCCTCGGCCTGCGCCGCGCCCCGTACCGGTACCGCCGCCATGTCTGCCGCCCCCGCTAGATCACGTGCCCGGCTGAACCACTGCACGTCTGGATCACTGCTCGTCCGCGGATGACCGTACCGATCCGGACAGAGCCGGGGAAGGGGGGTCAAGGGGTACATCAGAGCCCGGCGTCCCGCGCGAGCAGCGCCGCCTGCACCCGGTTCTCGCATTCCAGCTTCGCCAGGATCCGGCTGACGTACGTCTTCACCGTCGCCTCGCTCATGTGCAGCCGCCGCCCCGCGTCCGCGTTCGACAGCCCTTCGCCCAGCAGCGCCAGCACCCCGCGCTCCCGTTCGCTCAGCGCCGCGACCCGGCGCCGCGCGTCCTCGCCGCGCCCCGCGCCCTGGCCCGAGGCCAGCTGGTCCACGACGTGCCGGGTCGCCGCCGGGGAGAGGTAGGCGTCCCCGGCCGCGGCCGCCCGTACCGCCCCGATCAGCTCGGCCGGAGCGGAGTCCTTCAGCAGGAAACCGGCGCTGCCGTGGGACAGCGCCCGCAGTACGTTCTCCCGCTCCCCGAAGGTCGTCAGGATCAGCGCGTGCACCGAAGGCACCGCCCGCGCCAGCTCCGCGAGCGCGCTCAGCCCGTCCATGACCGGCATCTGGATGTCCAGCAGCACCACATCGGGCACGTGGGAGCGCGCCAGTTCCACGGCCTCCCGCCCGTTCGCGGCCTCGGCCACCACCTCGATGTCCGGCGCCGAGGTCAGGATCATCCTGATCCCGGCCCGGATGAGCGGCTCGTCGTCGGCGATCACCACCCTGATCGCCTTGGCCGTCGTCCCGGTCGTCCCGGTCATCGCCGCCATCCCCGTCGCCCTCGTCGCCCCTGTGGCCCCGTCACGCCCGTCACCCGCGCTCCGCTCCCGCCGCTGCTACTGCTTGGCCTGGTACGCCTGCTTTTCCACGAGCTTGCCGTCCTTGAAGCAGAACCGGAAAACACTATCGGTGGTCAGCTCCGCGTTCCCGGCGGCGAGCAGCGCGATGCAGTTCGACCCCTCGGGCGTCGGCGGGCCCTTGCTCTCCAGCCCCTCGGTCAGGATGCTGCCCCCGTCGGGCAGCCGCGCACGGACCGCCTCCTCCGGCTCTCCCACCCTGGCCGCGTCGAAGGTGGCCTTGCTGATCGTCACGTCGCTCGCCGAACCCACCAGCAGCGCCACACCGGCGCCGATCACGATCAGCAGCACCACGAGCGCCGCGACCGCGATCCCACAGCCCAGCGCGATGCCCCCGGTGCGGCTGCGCCCCCGCGTCAGCTCCCGGTCGACCGCGGCCCAGTCCACCGGCACGGCGGCGCCCTTCAGCATGGGCACCCGCAGCTGCTGCCCGAAGTCATCGGCCACCTCCTCCACGCCCGTCTCCCGAGCGCCGGCCGGCTCCGTCCCGTACGGCAGCACCCCGGCCACCCGGAAGCCGCCGCCCTCGGTGGTTCCGGCGTGCACCATCCCGCCGACGAGCCGGGCCCGCTCCCGCAGCCCCGTCAGCCCCTGGCCGCCCGAGACCACCTCGCCCGCTCCGGGCCCGGCCGCCGGCCCGTTGGCGATCTCCACCACCAGGGAGTCGTCCTCGTACCGCAGTTCCACGGTGATCGCCGCGCCCGGCGCGTGCTTGTAGGCGTTGGTGAGCGACTCCTGGGTGATCCGGTACGCCGCGTGGTCGCAGGCCGCGACGAGCGGCCTCGGCTGCCCCGAGGTGGTCAGCCGTACGTCGGTCCCCGCGCCGCGCGCCGCCTCCACGATCCCGGCGATCCCGGCCACCCCGCGCGCCGCGGGCCCCGCCGACTCCTCCACGGGAACGGGCGCCTCGACCCCGTCCCGCAGGATCCCGACCACCTCGCGCAGCTCGTGCATGGCCGCGACCGAGGCCGCCCGCAGCACCCCCACCGCCTCGCGCTGCCGCTCAGTCAGCACCGGATCGACCTCCAGCGCTCCGGTGTGCACCGAGATCAGGGCCAGTTGGTGCCCCAGGCTGTCGTGCATGTCCTGGGCGATCCGCTGGCGCTCGCGCAGCCTGGCCTGTCCGGCGATCATCGCCCGCTCGCGCATGAGCTGGGCGTTGCGCTCCTGGAGGGCGCGCAGCAGCGTGTGGCGCTGGGACCAATAGCGGCTGGCGAGCGCGGGCATGACGGTCATCGCCAGGAACATCAGGGTGCCGAAGACGATCACCAGCACGACCCGGCCCTGCGACCAGTCCTTGAAGACGCTGAGCCCGAGGGAGGCGATGAAGGCCACGGTGAAGGCCCCGAACGCCCGGACGACCCCGGGGACCCGCCGCCCCGCCGACCAGCCCAGCAGGATCACCACGAGGAACGCCCCGGGCAGGTAGGCGCCCAGCGCGGAGCCCACCACCAGCGTGAGCACCGGCAGCCGACGGCGCAGCAGCGTGAGCACCAGCACGGCCACTGCGCTGCTCAACATCCGCGCGGCGGAGCCGTTGTCCAGCTCCTCGACGCCCAGGCCGAGCATCACCAGCACGGCCACGAGCACCAGATCGCCCGCCAGCATCCGCGCGGTCCACGGCTCGGGACCCCTCAGCCAGTCCAGCCCCGCCCGCACCTTCGCCGTCGCTTCCACGCCCCGACCCTAGACAGCGGCCGCGACGCCGGGCCGCTCTCTTTCGTCGCGCCCGCGCCAACGAAAGTCGGACAGCCCACAGTCGGGCGGAGGCAGTCGGGCAGCATCCCATCGAGCGGAACACCACGCTGAACACAACGCTGAACACAACGAAGAAGCCCCGCAGATCGATGATCTGCGGGGCTTCTCACAAGTGGGCGAGGGGGGATTTGAACCCCCACGTCCCGAAGGACACTGGCACCTGAAGCCAGCGCGTCTGCCGTTCCGCCACTCGCCCGAGTAGCTCTCCAGCGGTTCTTCCCTTGCGGGCCGTTCCCCTGGCGACATCGGAACATTAGCACGTCGGAGGGGGTGGATTCACATCGCTTTCCCCGACCGCCGGGCACGGTCCCGCCAGCCCCTCCCGGACAGCCCTCCGGGTGCGGGACACTGTTGTCCGGGCGACCCTACGATCCCTTGTGAGGACCAACACTCCTCGCCGCGGACCCGGAGGGGAACCAGCCGAATCCGCCACGCGTGGATACGATCAGTAAGCAGTACAGGGCGACAACGACGGAGGAGGTGCCCCATGGGAGTCCTGAAGCGGTTCGAGCAGCGACTCGAAGGTCTGGTGAACGGCACCTTCGCCAAGGTCTTCAAGTCCGAGGTCCAGCCGGTCGAGATCGCGGGCGCGCTCCAGCGCGAGTGCGACAACAACGCGACCATCTGGAACCGCGAGCGGACCGTCGTCCCCAATGACTTCATCGTGGAACTGAGCGCCGGCGATTACGAGCGGCTGAGTCCCTACTCCGGTCAGCTCGGTGACGAGCTGGCCGGTCTCGTGCGGGACTACGCCAAGCAGCAGCGCTACAGCTTCATGGGCCCCATCAAGGTCCACCTGGAGAAGGCGGACGACCTCGACACCGGTCTGTACCGGGTCCGCAGTCGCACCCTCGCCTCCAGCACCTCCCAGCCGCAGGCCGAT
Organism: Streptomyces sp. NBC_00536; assembly: GCF_036346295.1. Lineage (NCBI taxonomy): Bacteria > Bacillati > Actinomycetota > Actinomycetes > Kitasatosporales > Streptomycetaceae > Streptomyces > Streptomyces sp. NBC_00536. The sequence goes on from NZ_CP107819.1 coordinate 4,136,689, forward strand.
CAGGGCCAGGCGCAGGGCCCCGGCCCCGCGCAGGGTCAGGGTCCGGGCCAGGGCCGCCCCGGCGGTTACGGGTATCCGCCCGTCGCCGCCCCGCCCATGCCCCACAACCCCCCGGGTGAGCCCCCGCGCCGCCCGGGCCCCGGCCCGCTGCCGGGTTCCGGTGGTGCCACGCGCTGCTGGATCGAGATCAACGGCACCCGCCACCAGATCTCGCGCGCCACGCTCGTACTCGGCCGAAGCACCGAAGCCGACGTGCGGATCGACGACCCCGGCGTCTCGCGCCGGCACTGTGAGATCCGGACCGGAACGCCTCCCTCGATCCAGGATCTCGGGTCCACCAACGGCATCGTGGTGGACGGGCAGCACACCACCCGCGCTACGCTCCGCGACGGCTCGCGGATCGTCGTGGGCAACACGACCATCATTTACAGGCAAGCCGAAGGGTGAAGCGGGGGCAATGTCAGAGCTGACCCTTACGGTCATGCGGTTGGGTTTCCTGGCCGTTCTGTGGCTGTTCGTCATCGTGGCCGTCCAGGTCATCCGCAGCGACCTCTTCGGGACGCGGGTGACGCAGCGCGGCTCCCGCCGCGGCGGCGCCGACCGCGCTCCGCAGCAACAGCAGCAGTCGGGCGGCGGCCGCCAGGCAGCGCCACCGCAGCAGCGCCAGCGCCGCGGTGCGCCGACCAAGCTCGTCGTCTCCGAGGGCACCCTCACCGGCACGACGGTCGCCCTCCAGGGGCAGACCATCACGCTGGGCCGGGCCCACGACTCCACGATCGTGCTGGACGACGACTACGCCTCCAGCCGCCATGCCAGGATCTATCCCGACCGTGACGGCCAGTGGATCGTCGAGGATCTCGGGTCCACCAACGGCACGTATCTCGACCGGACCCGGCTGACCACCCCGACGCCCATTCCTCCGGGCGCCCCGATCCGCATCGGCAAGACCGTCATCGAGCTGCGGAAGTAGTACGAGAATGAGCGAGCGGAGCGAGCGAGCCGCGGCGGTCCGTCCCCCTGGGGAGACGGACCCGCGCGCGCTCCCGACCGGAGGGTGGGCAGTGTGGCTCGAGACCGGTTGTACCCGGAGGCATCGTCGACTGGGCAGGTGCGCATGAGTCTGTCCCTGCGGTTCGCCGCCGGATCGCACAAAGGCATGATCCGCGAGGGCAACGAGGACTCCGGCTACGCCGGTCCCCGCCTGCTCGCGATCGCCGACGGCATGGGCGGCCAGGCGGCCGGTGAGGTCGCGAGTTCCGAGGTGATCTCCACCCTGGTCCAGCTCGACGACGACGTGCCCGGCTCCGACATCCTGACCTCGCTGGCCACCGCCGTACAGCGCGCCAACGACCAGCTGCGGGTCATGGTCGAGGAGGACCCCCAGCTGGAGGGCATGGGCACCACGCTCACCGCCCTGCTGTGGACCGGTCAGCGCCTCGGTCTCGTCCATGTCGGCGACTCCCGCGCCTACCTGCTGCGCGACGGTCTCCTGACCCAGATCACCCAGGACCACACCTGGGTGCAACGGCTGGTCGACGAGGGCCGGATCACCGAAGAGGAAGCCACCACCCACCCCCAGCGCTCGCTCCTGATGAGAGCCCTGGGCAGCGGGGAGCACGTGGAACCCGACCTCTCGATCCGCGAGGTCAGGACCGGCGACCGCTACCTCATCTGTTCCGACGGCCTCTCCGGCGTGGTCTCCCACCAGACCCTGGAAGAGACCCTCGCCGACTACCACGGCCCGCACGAGACCGTGCAGGCGCTGATCCAGCTCGCCCTGCGCGGCGGCGGCCCTGACAACATCACCTGCATCGTCGCGGACGTCCTCGACACCGACAGCGGCGACACCCTCGCCGCCCAGCTCAACGACACCCCGGTGGTCGTGGGCGCGGTCGCCGAGAACCAGCACCAGCTCTTCGACGGCGGCAACGCCATGCAGACCCCGGCCGGCCGCGCCTCGGGGCTGGGCCGCCAGGCCTCCCCGCCGCCGCCCGGTTCCTTCGGTCCCCCCGGCAGCGGCGAGGCCCCCGCCTACGGCGCGGCCCCCGACGCGGGCTACGGCGGCAACGGCGGTGGCGGTGCGTACGGGAGCTTCGGCGAAGCCGACGGCTACGACGGCGATTCCTCGGCCTACGACGACACGTACGACCACCCGCGCCGGCGCCGCAGCAAAGGGCGCAAGTGGACGACCCGGACGCTGATCCTGCTCGTCGCCGCGGGCCTGATCGGCGGCGGTCTGTACGCGGCCCACCGCTGGACGCAGACGCAGTACTACGTCGGCGTCAAGGACGAGCACGTCGCGCTCTACCGGGGCATCAGCCAGGACCTCGCCTGGATCAAGCTCTCCTCGGTGGAGACGGACCAGCCGGACATCGAGCTGAAGTACCTGCCGCCCTTCCAGCGCAAGCTCGTCGAGTCCACCATCAGCGAGGGCAGCCTCGACAGCGCCCGCAAGAAGATCGACGAACTCGCCGTGCAGGCCTCGGCCTGCAAGAAGGACGAAGCGCGCCGCGCCGCCGAGGGGCAGCCCAACCAGACCCCGGCACCCGGCACCAGCCTGACTCCTGAGGAGCAGAAGCTGGTCAGCCAGTGCGGGCAGCAGTAGACAGACGCGGGCACAGGGGGCCTGCCACACCATGAGCGTTGTCACGAACACGACCACCATCGGCGCCATCGAGCTGCCGAGCCGGCGCAACACCGAGCTCCTGCTGCTCGCGTTCGCCGTGGTCATCCCGATCTTCGCCTACGCCAACGTAGGCCTCGCGGTGCACGGCAAACTGCCTCCCGGCATGATCGCGTACGGGCTCGGGCTCGGCCTCCTGGCCGGCCTGGCCCACCTCGTCGTACGCCGGTACGCCAAGTACGCCGACCCGCTGCTGCTTCCGCTGGGCACCCTGCTCAACGGCCTGGGCCTGGTCTTCATCTGGCGCCTGGACCAGTCCGAGCGGCTCCAGAACCTGGCCAAGCGGCAGTTCGGCGGGTTCTCCCCCTCCGCGCCGAACCAGATGTTCTACACGGCGGTCGGCCTCGCGCTGTTCGCGGGCGTGCTGCTGCTGCTCAAGGACCACCGCACGCTCCAGCGGTTCACGTACATCTCGATGGCGGCCTCGCTCATCCTGCTGATCCTGCCCGTCATCCCGGGTCTGGGGGCCGACGTCTTCGGCGCCAAGATCTGGATCAGCGTGGCCGGGTTCTCCATCCAGCCCGGTGAGTTCGCGAAGATCATCATCGCGGTCTTCTTCGCCGGATACCTGATGGTCAAGCGCGACGCCCTGGCCCTGGCCAGCCGCCGCTTCATGGGGCTCTACCTGCCGCGCGGCCGCGACCTCGGTCCCATCCTGATGATCTGGGGCGTGAGCCTGCTCGTCCTCGTCTTCGAGAACGACCTCGGCACCTCGCTCCTCTTCTTCGGCATGTTCGTGATCATGCTGTACGTCGCCACCGAGCGCACCAGCTGGATCGTCATCGGCCTGCTCATGAGCGCCGCCGGCGCCGTCGTGGTCGGCACCACCGCCAGCCACGTCAAGGTCCGCGTCACCGCCTGGCTCGACCCCTTCGCCTGCTACTCCACCTCCGGCGCCTGCGAGCAGGTCGGCCAGTCCCTGATGAGCTTCGGCTCCGGCGGGGTCCTCGGCACCGGTCTCGGCCAGGGCCACTCCGACCTGATCCTCTTCGCCGCCAACTCCGACTTCATCTTCGCCACCGTCGGCGAGGAGCTCGGGCTGGCGGGCGTCATGGCCTTCCTCCTGCTCTACGGCCTGATCATCGAGCGCGGCGTCCGTACCGCGCTCGCCGCCCGCGACCCCTTCGGCAAGCTCTTCGCGATCGGCCTCTCCGGCGCCTTCGCCATCCAGGTGTTCGTCGTCGCGGGCGGCGTCATGGGCCTCATCCCCCTCACCGGCATGACCATGCCCTTCCTCGCGTCCGGCGGTTCCTCCGTCCTCGCGAACTGGGCCCTCATCGGGATCCTCATCCGGATCAGCGACACCGCACGCCGCCCTGCCCCGGCCCCGGCACCGTCCCCCGACTCCGAGATGACCCAGGTGGTCCGACCCTCATGAACAAGCCCCTGCGCCGCATCTCGATCTTCTGCGGGCTGCTCGTCCTCGCCCTGCTGCTGCGGACCAACTGGCTCCAGTACGTCAAGGCCGAGGACCTCAGCACCCGCAAGGAGAACCGCCGGGTCCAGATCGCCCAGTACGCCTCGGAGCGCGGCAACATCATCGTCGGCGGCCAGCCCATCACCGGCTCGGTCGTCACGAACGGCAGCGACTACAAGTTCAAGCGCACCTACCTCGACGGCCCCATGTGGGCGCCGGTCACCGGGTACGCCTCGCAGGCCTTCGGCTCCAGCCAGCTCGAATCGCTGGAGGACGGGATCCTCACCGGCAACGACGACCGGCTGTTCTTCGACCGCACCATCGGCATGTTCACGGGCGAGAAGCGGCAGGGCGGCAATGTCGTCACCACCCTGAACCCCGCCGCCCAGAAGGCCGCCTTCGCCTCGCTCGGCACCAAGAAGGGCGCGGTCGCCGCCATAGACCCGCGCACCGGCGCGATCCTGGCGCTGGCCAGCACCCCCTCGTACGACCCCTCCACCTTCGCGGGCAACTCCAAGGCCGACGAGAAGGCCTGGGTCGCGCTCAAGGACAGCGAGGACAAGAACCTGGTCAACCGCGCCCTGCGCGAGACCTACCCGCCCGGCTCCACCTTCAAGGTCGTCACCGCCGCCGCCGCGCTGGAGCACGGCGTGATCAGCGACATCGACGCGCCCACGGACACCCCCGAGCCGTACATCCTGCCGGGCACCAAGACCCAGCTGCCCAACCACGCGAGCGGCTGCGAGAAGTCCAGCCTGAACAACGCGCTGCGGGTCTCCTGCAACTCCGTCTTCGCCAACGTCGGCGACAAGGTGGGGCGCGACAAGATGCTGGAGACGGCCCAGAAGTTCGGCTTCAACAACGACAAGATCGACGTCCCGGTCCGCGCGTTCGCGAGCGTCTACGACAAGAACATGGGCCGCGACGGCAACGCGCAGAGCGCCATCGGCCAGTTCAACACCGCCGCCACCCCGCTCCAGATGGCCATGGTCGCCTCCGCGATCGCGAATGACGGCAAGCTGATGAAGCCGTACATGGTGGAGCAGGTGACCGCCCCCAACCTGGACGTCCTGCAGAAGCACGAGCCGGAGGAGATGAGCCGCCCGCTCTCCGCCGAGAACGCGCAGAAGGTCCAGAAGATGATGGTCAACGTCGTCGAGAACGGCACCGGTACCGGCGCCAAGATCGACGGCGTCACGGTCGGCGGCAAGACCGGCACCGCGCAGCACGGTGAGAAGAACGCCAAGCGCCCCTACGCCTGGTTCATCTCCTACGCCAAGACCGACAAGGGCGCCCCGGTCGCCGTCGCCGTGGTGATCGAGGACTCCCAGGCCGACCGCGAGGACATCACCGGTGGCGGTCTCGCCGCGCCGGTCGCGCTCGCCGTCATGAACGCCGTCCTGAAGAGCCAGGGCTGAGCCGGTGACGGCCCCGATACGACCCGCCCGCGTCCCGGGCCCGCGCGCCCACCGCGCGCGGCCCGGAGTGATCCGGATCACGGTCCCCGCGCACGTGGGAGCACACGGTACCGGTCCGGTATCGGCCTGTGGTCACGGGCCGATCAGCGACACGCGGCCGGTAGCCTTTGCGCGGACAGCGCACCGCCGGACCTCACACGGGTGCGGTCGGGACTGACGGAGAGGGCTGGAACGTTATGGAAGAGCCGCGTCGCCTCGGCGGTCGGTACGAGCTGAGCCATGTGCTCGGCCGCGGTGGCATGGCCGAGGTCTACCTCGCCCACGACACCCGGCTCGGCCGTACCGTCGCCGTCAAGACACTGCGCGCCGACCTCGCACGCGACCCGTCCTTCCAGGCACGGTTCCGGCGCGAGGCCCAGTCGGCGGCCTCGCTCAACCATCCCGCCATCGTCGCCGTGTACGACACCGGCGAGGACTACGTCGACAACATCTCCATCCCGTACATCGTGATGGAGTACGTCGACGGCTCCACCCTGCGCGAGCTGCTGCACTCCGGGCGCAAGCTGCTGCCCGAGCGCACCCTGGAAATGACCATCGGCATCCTCCAGGCCCTCGAATACTCGCACCGCGCCCAGATCGTCCACCGCGACATCAAGCCCGCGAACGTCATGCTGACGCGCACCGGGCAGGTCAAGGTGATGGACTTCGGCATCGCCCGCGCCATGGGTGACTCGGGCATGACGATGACGCAGACCGCCGCCGTCATCGGCACCGCCCAGTACCTCTCCCCGGAGCAGGCCAAGGGCGAGCAGGTCGACGCGCGCTCCGACCTCTACTCCGCGGGCTGCCTGCTCTACGAGCTGCTCACGGTCCGGCCGCCCTTCATCGGCGACTCCCCGGTCGCCGTCGCGTACCAGCACGTGCGCGAGGAACCGCAGCCGCCGAGCAACTTCGACCCCGAGATCACGCCCGAGATGGACGCCATCGTCCTCAAGGCGCTGGTCAAGGACCCCGACTACCGCTACCAGTCCGCCGACGAGATGCGCGCCGACATCGAGGCCTGCCTCGACGGCCAGCCCGTCGCCGCGGCCGCGAACATGGGCGCGGGCTACGGGGCCTACGGCTACCCGGACCAGAACCACAACGGCTACGACCAGCCGACCACCGCCCTGCGCGCCACCGACGCCGGGCAGACCTCGATGATGCCGCCGATGCCGCCCGGCGGCGACGGCGGTTACGGGTACGGCGACCAGGGCCACGGCGGCTACGACCAGGGCCCGCGCCGCCGCCAGAAGAAGAGCAGGGCGTCCACCTTCCTGCTCGTCGCGGCCGGGATCCTCGTCCTCGTGGGCGCGATCCTGATCGGGCGCTCGCTGTTCAACAACACCGCCGACAACCGGCCCACCGTGCCCAAGCTGATCGGCGAGACCTTCGACAGCGCGAGCGGCCGGGCGACGAACGTCGGGCTGAAGATCGAGAAGGAAGCCGAGGAACCCTGCGAGAACCAGCCCAAGGGCAACGTCTGCTCGCAGAACCCGGCGCCCGACCTCAAGGTCGACAAGAACACGGTCATCAAGGTGAAGGTGTCCACGGGCGCACCCAAGGTCCAGGTCATCGACGTGTTCCGGCTGCCCTTCGACCAGGCCGAGGCCGCGCTCAAGGCCAAGGGCTTCCAGGTCGAGCGCAAGGCGCAGGAGAACGACAGCACTCCGGGCACCGTGCTGAGCCAGGACCCGAAGGCCGGCAGCTCCGTCGAGAAGGGTTCGACGATCACGCTGACCGTGGCCAAGGAGCCGTCGAAGTCGATCGTTCCCGACCTGACCGGCAAGACGAGGGAGCAGGCGGTCAAGGCCCTGAACGACGCCAAGCTCAAGCTCGGCAGCACCACCGAGGCCGATTCCACCGCGCCGCCGAAGACGATCATCGGGCAGGCGCTGGACCCGGGTTCGCAGGTCGAGACGGGGACCGCGGTCAACGTCACCATCGCCAAGGCCGGCCAGGCGACCACCGTGCCGTTCCTCGCGGGCAAGACGCTGGCCCAGGCACGGACGGAGCTGACGGCCCGCGGACTGAGCCTCGGCGCGGTCCTGTCCGGCCCCTCGGACGACAACGCGGCGATCATCAGCACCGACCCGGGCTTCGGTCAGCCGGTGGCCGCCGGTGCCGTGATCAACGTCAACACGATGCCGGGCCAGCCGGGCGGCAACAACCAGGGGACCGGGCTCCTCGGCGGGATCGGCAACCGCCGCTGACCCCGGAAGGCCCCGGGCGCGCAGGCGGCCCGTACACGGCGTGACACAGGAAGCTCTGGCCCTAGGGCCAGGGCTTCCTGTGTGTGCGGCAGAAGGGCGTCCAGACCCCTTCCCGGGGCTCCCTTCCCGGGGCTCACCGGGTCCCACGAGGAGCAGGGGCCACAGGAGTTACTTGCGCAGCTCCGGCGGCGGGGTCCGCTGCGCGTCCACCTTGTCCGTGCGGACGAGCTCGCCCCACACGACGTAGCGGAACTTCGAGGTGTACACCGGGGTGCAGGTCGTCAGCGTGATGTACCGGCCGGGGGCGGTCTTCCCCGACTCCTTCGGGACCGGGGTGATCACGTCGGTGTTGTACTTCGAGGTCTGGCGCAGCTCGGCGAAGACCTTGTAGACGTACCAGGTGTCACGGGTCTCGAAGACGACCGCGTCGCCCGTCTTCACCTTGTCGATGTTGTGGAACTTCGCCCCGTGCCCGTCGCGGTGCGCGGCCAGCGTGACGTTGCCCTGCTTGTCCCACGGCAGCGCCGACTTCACCGGATCCGTGTAGTACCCGGCCACCCCGTCGTTGATGACGTCGGCCGAGGTCCCGCGCTTGACCAGCACCTCGCCGTTGTTCATGGCCGGCACGTGCAGGAAGCCGATGCCGTCCCCGGTGTCGAGGGCGCCCGCCTCGGGGGTCGCCGCGGGCGGGGCCGCCTGCCACTGCTGACGGACCGAATCGCCGCGCTGCGCGGCGTGCCGGTCGGCGAGGACGTTCGTCCACCACAGCGAGTACGCCACGAACAGGGCGAGCACCAGGCCCACGGTGATCAGCAGTTCGCCCAGCAGACTGAGGAAACCGGCGAGCCGGCTCGGGCTCCCGGCTCGGGCGCGGGGGGCGGCGCGGCGGGCACGTGACACTGCGGGTTCGTCCTCTGCGGTCTGGTGGGGCGTGACGACTGCGGGCGTTACGGCTGCGGGAGTTACGGCTGCGCGAGCGCGGGGGGAGCGCCCTTGTCACGGGGGCGTTCGTCCACCATCTTCCCCCATACGATCAGCCGGTAAGTGCTGGTGAACTCGGGGGTGCAGGTCGTCAGCGTGATGTACCGGCCGGGAGCCGTGAAGCCCGATCCCTCGGGCACCGGCTTGATCACGGAGACGTTCGTCGGCGGGGTCTGCGCCAGCACCGAGGTCATCTCGTACGTGTAGTACGCGTCCCGGGTCTCCACGACGACCTTGTCCCCGGCCTGGAGACGGTTGATGTAGCGGAACGGTTCGCCATGGGTGTTGCGGTGGCCCGCCACCGCGAAGTTGCCCTGCTTGTCGGACGGCATCGCCGACTGCGGCGACCCCTCGCCGCCGTAGTGCCCGACCATGCCCCGGTCCAGCACCTTCGGCTTGCTGATCCCCTCCGCCACCGGAACCTTCAGGTCCAGCTTGGGGATGTAGAGGATCGCGAAGCCCTGCCCCGGGGAGAACGCCGCGACCGGCGGCGCCGCCTTGTCGGTGTCCCAGTCGCTGCGCAGCGTCCCCGCGGCGCCGTTCGCCTGCCGCTCGGCCAGTACGTTCGTGTACCAGAGCTGGTAGGCGACGAAGAGCAGCATCACCAGGCCGAGCGTGATGAACAGTTCCCCGGCCAGCCTGCTCGCGACCACCACCGGGCCGCCGCCGGGCCGCCGCCGCGCACGTCGGCGCGTACCGCCGCGCGTCGTCCCGGCGCGGCTCGCGCTCGTACCGACGGCACTCGGTGTGCCACCGTCCGGTGCGCCGTCACCCGGAGCGCCGCCCGCCCTGCGGCGTCTGCCGCCGCGCCGCGAGGCGCGCTTGGCGGCATCCTGAGCGGCCCTGCGCCGCGCGGCCCGGCCCCCGGGGGGCGCGGACGGCGCGAGGGTCGTCACGCGAGGGCCTTGCCCACCACCGGGGCCAGTCCCACCGAACGGGCCACGGCGTCCGCGTCACCGCAGCGCACCAGCCAGTTGGCGAGCATCTTGTGGCCCCACTCGGTCAGCACCGACTCGGGGTGGAACTGCACGCCCTCGACGTCGTGCTCGCGGTGCCGCAGCCCCATGATGATCCCGTCCTCGGTCCGCGCCGTGACCTCCAGCTCGTCCGGGAGCGTCATCGGCTCGGCGGCGAGGGAGTGGTAGCGGGTCGCGGTGAAGGGCGACGGGAGGCCGGCGAAGACGCCCTGCCCCTCGTGGACCACCGGGGAGGTCTTGCCGTGCAGCAGCTCGGGGGCACGGCCGACGACCCCGCCGTACGCCACGGCCATCGACTGCATGCCCAGGCAGACGCCGAAGACCGGCACGCCGGTGTCCGCGCAGTGGCGGACCATCTCGACGCAGACCCCGGCCTCCTCGGGCGTGCCCGGGCCCGGGGAGAGCAGGACGCCGTCGAACCCGTCCTGGGCGTGGGCGAGAGCGACCTCGTCGTTGCGCACGACCTCGCACTCGGCACCGAGCTGGTAGAGGTACTGGACCAGGTTGAAGACAAAGCTGTCGTAGTTGTCCACGACCAGAATGCGCGCGTTCACCCGGTGGCTCCCGATCCCTCGTCGACGGTCACATCGTTGAAGGGAAGGAGCGGCTCGGCCCACGGGAAGACGTACTGGAAGAGCACGAACACCACCGCGAGGATCAGCACGAGGGAGATCAGCGCGCGTACCCACGCGTTGCCCGGCAGATGCCGCCAGATCCAGCCGTACATGCCGTCCGCGTCCCTTTCCCTCCGCGTACCGCGGGGGCGGTACCGCAACAGCCTAAAGGCACCGGGCGCGCCCGGGGGGTCAGCCGGGCAATCCCTCCGGTTTGCCCCGCGCGGCCGTGACGGTCCGGGTCAGTTCCGCCCAGACGATCAGCCGGTGGCTGTGCCCCCATTCCGGATCGCAGGTGGTCAGCGTCAGGTAGCGGCCGGGCGAGGTGAAGGGGGACCTGCGGGGTACGGGATCGACCACCGCGACGTCCGTCGGCAGGGTCCGCAGCGGCTCGTTCCGGATCGTGTACGTGTACCAGGCGGACGCGTCCTTGACGATCACCAGGTCACCGGGGCGCAGCTCGGGGAAATCCTTGAAGGGATCTCCGTACGTGCGCCGGTGCCCGGCCACCGAGAAGTTCCCGGCGTCTCCCGGGAGCGCGGTGTCCGCATAGTGACCGAGGCCCTTCTTCAGGACCTCGGCCGCGGTGCCCTGAAGGACCGGCTTCTTCCAGTCCGCTCCGAAGCGCGGGATGTACATCTCGGCGAACGCCCCGCCCTGCGCGGGGGCCGGTGCGGGACCCGCCGTGGGGGCGGGCGCCGGGCCGGTGCCGGATCCGGCGGCCGCGGCGGGGGCGGGGGCGGCCGCCGACCACCGGCCGTGCAGCCGCTCCATCTCGCCGTCCATGGCCCGGTCGGCCTTGACCCCGGTCCACAGCAGGACGTACCCGACGAACAGCACGATCACCGTGCCGACGGTCAGGCACACCTCGCTGAACGTCCGCACCAGCAGCCGCAGTACGGCCTGGGCGGACGGGCTCCGTCCCGGCTCAGGACGCGGACGCCGACGCGGACTCCACGGGCTTCGCATAGTGGAGGTCCACTGTGCCGGAGTAGCCCGGAAGTGTCAGCGCCTTCTGCTCCTCGACTTTCCAGCCCAGCCCGTAGGCGTTGACGTACAGCTGGTAGTTCTGGATGGCCGGCGAGGCGGCGAGCGCCTTGCGCAACGCGCCCGGGTCGCCGATCGCGGTGACCTTGTACGGCGGCGAGTACACCCGGCCCTGGAGGATCAGGGTGTTGCCCACGCAGCGCACGGCGCTGGTGGAGATCAGCCGCTGGTCCATGACCTCGATGCCCCGGGCGCCGCCCTGCCACAGGGCATTGACCACGGCCTGGAGGTCCTGCTGGTGGATCACCAGGTCGTTGGGCTGCGGCTCGGGGACGTTGGGGATGCGGGCGGTGGCATTCGGCGGAGCGTCGTTGAGGGTCACCGAGACGGCCCTGCCGGAGAGTTCGGCGGTGCCCGCGGCGGCGCGCAGGGCCGCGAGTTTGGCGTCCTCGGCCTTGGTGCTGCCGTCGTCGCGCTCGGCCAGCGCGTCGACCTCGCGGCGGACCTCGGCGGTGCTCGCGTCGAGTTCGGCGTTGCTCTGGCTGCGTTCGTGGATGAGGTCCGACAGCTTCAGGAGTGAGCCGTCCGTGCGGATGTTCGTACCCTTGGACGTGTTGAAGCTGGTGACGAAAATGAGGCCGGCCAGGGCGAACACGGCGGCAGTCAGCAGCCGGACCGGTCTGACCCGGCGACGGGGACCCGCGGAGGAGTCGTCGGAATTGCTCAACGTACCCTTCTCCTTCAACGCCACAGACCCACTACGCTAACGGACGCCCGGGGGAGGCAAGGTCCCCAGCGCATCGACAGGAGAGACCCTCGTGCCGAAGTCACGTATCCGCAAGAAGGACGATTACACCCCGCCGCCGGCGAAGCAGGCGCAGACGATCAGGCTGACGAACCGCAGCTGGGTAGCCCCGGTGATGCTGGCGTTCTTCCTCATCGGTCTTGCCTGGATTGTCGTCTTTTATGTGACCGATACCCAGCTGCCGATCGAATCCCTCGGCAACTGGAACATTGTGGTTGGTTTTGGCTTCATCGCGGCAGGCTTCGGCGTCTCCACGCAGTGGAAGTAACCGCGCCGTGGCGCGGAGGCGGCCGGGCGATGGCAGAGCAGTAACGGCGGCCTGAAGCAAGCTCTCCCCATGAGTTATCCACAGCGTCATCCACACCTGAGGAAAAAGGCAGAAGATCTGTGGATAACTCTGTGGAGAGTTGACGCCGGTGTGACTTTCCAGGGCACCCGGGAGAGTGGTCGAGCGAGTGGTCGAGGCCCGGAAAAGGGCCTCGACCAGCGAAAAGGGCCTCAGACCAGCTCGGACGTCCTGATCAGCACGACGGCCACCGCCAGCAGGAAGACGACCGCACAGGTCCCCCACTGGACCAGCGCCCGCCGCTTCCCAGGCGTGGAGGAGGGCAGCAGCATGCCCAGACCGACCAGCACCCCGGTGACCAGCCCGCCGATGTGGGCCTGCCAGGAGATCTCCCCGGTCCCGCCGATCGGTACGAAGGTCAGCAGCAGCATCAGCAGGACCATCACGGCGATCGGGCGCATGCTGTCCCGCATCCGCCGCATCAGCACGACGGTGGCTCCGAGCAGCCCGAAGATCGCCCCGGACGCGCCCAGGGTCGGCATGTTCGGCGGGGTGAGCAGATAGACCAGCGCGCTGCCGCCCAGCCCGGAGAGCAGGTACACGGCGAGGTAGCGGGCCCGGCCCAGGGCGGCCTCCAGCGGGGCGCCGAGGAACCACAGGGCGGTCATGTTGCCGATGATGTGCCACCACTGCTCGTGCAGGAAGACCGAGGTCAGCAGCCGGTAGTACTGGCCGGTGGACACCCCTTCGGGCGGGCCGCCGAGATATTCGGCGTACCGGCCGATCAGCTCCAGCGGGAGCAGCACGGCCGGGGCGGCGAGAGCCGCGAAGAACACCGCGGCATTGATCCCCAGCAAGGCCTTGGTGACCAGGGCGGTGTCCGCGACCACGACCCCGCCCGCGATGGTGCGCGGGGTGTTGGCCGTCGCGACGTGGCCCGTACCCGATCCGGAACGGACGCACTCCGGGCACTGGAAGCCCACCGAGGCGCTGATCATGCAGTCGGTGCAGATCGGGCGCTCACAGCGGGTGCATCTGATCCGGGTCTCGTGATCCGGGTGCCGGTAGCAGCCCGGTACCCGTCCGGTGTCCGGCCGGTCGCTGTCCATCGGTCCCCTCCATCGCGGCGGCGGGCGTCTTCACAACGAGTACGGACGGGCGGGGGGCATCGTTCCCGTGGAGACAGCGGCCGGGGTGCCGGCCGCTGTTTCACGTGAAACAGCTCCGGAGGTGTCCGGGGAGCGCGGTCAGCGCTCCTCGATCACCACGGCCTTGATCACCACGTCCTCCACGGGACGGTCGGTGCGCGGGTTGGTCGCCCCGGCGGCGATGGCGCTGACGACCGCCTGGCTGGCCTTGTCGGTGATCTCACCGAAGATCGTGTGCTTGCGGGTCAGCCACGCGGTGGGGGCGACGGTGATGAAGAACTGCGAGCCGTTCGTACCCGGCCCGGAGTTCGCCATGGCCAGCAGGAACGGCTTGGTGAAGGCCAGGTCGGGGTGGAACTCGTCGGCGAACTGGTACCCGGGGCCACCGGTGCCGTTTCCGAGCGGGTCGCCGCCCTGGATCATGAAACCGCTGATCACGCGGTGGAAGACGGTGCCGTCGTAGAACGGTTCGGTGGTCTTCTGGCCGTCGGAGGGGCGGGTCCACTCGCGCTCGCCCTTGGCCAGTTCCACGAAGTTCCGGACGGTCTTCGGGGCATGGTTCGCCAGCAGCTCGATCTCGATGTCGCCGTGGTTCGTCTTGAGGGTGGCGAAAAGCTTCGCGGCCACGAATCTGCCTTCCATCGTCATCACTGGTCGGCCGAATCTTCCCACGGAGTGCTCCGGGAAGAGGAAATAGGCCACTCGGATGCCCTGTCGGCCATGCCACGGTGCGGTATCGGGGGCATGATCCGACAAAGGGTGGAAAGGTGAACTGTGTCCGCCGAACTGTGTCCGCCACCAAGGAGGATGATCCCGTGACCCGCAAGGACAGCGTGCACGCCGCGGCCGAGAGCGCGAGGGAAAGCATGCGGCACGCCGCGGAAGTGGTGGCGCCGTACGCGGGAACCGCCAAGGACGCCGCCGCGCACTACGCGCACGAAGCGAACGTACGGCTGACACCGAAGGTTTCGTACGCGGCCGGTGAGGCCGCCCGGCAGGCCCGCACTGCCTACGACAGCCATCTGCATCCGCGCGTGCTGTCGGCGCGCGCCCACGTCCCCCCGAATGTGGACCGGGCGGCGACGCGCGCCGTGTGCCGGACCCGCCAGGCCGCGCGGCAGGCCGCCGACTACACGGCGCCGCGGTTCGAGAGCGCGCTCGCGGCGGCCCAGCCGGTGGCGGAGGAGGCCGCCTCGCGGTCGGCCGCCGCACTGGCCGCGCTGCGCGGGCAGGTCTCGGCCCAGGACGTGCAGCAGCTGGTCAAGCGCAACGAGCGCCGGGCGCGCTGCGGCCGGCTGTTCAAGGGAGCCGCCCTGATCGGCCTGCTGGCCGGTGGCGCCTTCGCCGCATGGAAGTGGTGGGACCAGCAGTCGAACCCGGACTGGCTGGTGGAACCGCCCGCGGCGACCGAACTGTCGGCCCGCGACGGCGAGTCGGCGGATTTCGATGACGAGTCGGCGGCGAAGGAGCGGTCGGCGGCCGACGAGCAGCAGTCTTAGCCGCCGCGCTGCCGCTGGGTGCGTACGGCGATGGGGCCCGGATCCGTGGGTGGATCCGGGCCCCATCGCCGTACGCGCGGGTCCGCGGGTCAGTCGGCTCCGCGGGCTTCAGTTGGGGAGGGTGAGCACCATGCCCGGGCGGATCAGGTCGGGGTTGGAACCGACGACGCCCTTGTTCATGGCGTACAGCTCGCGCCAGCGGGCCTCGTTGCCCAGCTCGCGGCGGGCGATCGCCGAGAGGGAGTCACCGGACCTGACCGTGTAGGTGCGCTTCTTGGCGGCGGGTGCGGGCTTCGGGGCCATCGGGGCGGGGCGGGGCGGCGCGGGCGCTGCCGCGGCGGGCTTCGGCGCGACCGGGGCGGGCTTGGGCGGAGTGACCGCCTGCGCGGCTGCCCGGGCCTGGGCCGCCATCCGGTCGGCGGCCTCCTTGGTCGCCGTGGCCGACGCGTCGGTGTACTTGATGGCGGTGTCGGCGGGTGCGCTCGCCGCGGGTGCCGAGCGGGCCGCGGCCTGCTGTTCGACCTGTTCCTTGGCCTTCTCCGCGGCGTCGTGCGCCTTCTTCTTGTCGGACTTGAGGAAGTCGAAGATTCCCATGGTGTGACGCCTCCGGCGTGGTGTGCCCCCTGGCTCGGTGCCTGCCCCCACTCTCGGCCACGGCACGTCGCCCGGCCGTGTGACTACGCCATCCGAGGGACGCGCCGGTGCACTACTGGCGGGCCCGGCGGGCCGGGCGCGGGCTCTCGCTGGGGACCGCCAGATCCCCTTCCACCAGCAGGTTCAGTACGCGCAGCAGCGCCGTCCGGTCGGCGTCGGTGAGCGAACCGACGGCCTCGGCGTGCACCCGGTCCACGATCCGGGTGCTCCGCTCGGCCAGCTCCGCGCCCGCCGGGGTGACCGCGATGATCCGCGCCCGGCGGTCCCGGGAGGAGGGCCTGCGCTCGGCCAGACCGGCCTTCTCCAGGGCGTCGACGGTCACCACCATCGTCGTCTTGTCCATGTCGCCGATCTCCGCGAGCTGGATCTGGGTGCGCTCCTCCTCCAGGGCGTGGACCAGGACGCAGTGCATGCGGGCGGTCAGGCCGACCTCGTCGAGGGCGGCCGCCATCCGGGTGCGCAGGACATGGCTGGTGTGGTCCAGCAGGAAGGAGAGGTCGGGCTCGGTCCGAGTGGGTGCCATGGCAGTCATGGATCCAGCCTAACAACTGGATCCGAAATAAATAGTCTGCAACGGAACCATCTGCTAGTGTCCTTCTTATCGCCCCCGCTGCACCGCAGCCGAAGGTCACTGAACGGAGAGCCCGATGCCTGCCGCACCCGCACCGTCTTCCGCACCGACTTCCGCCCCCTCTTCCACGCCGCCCTCGGCACGCCCCGAAGCGCCGGCCGAAGCCCCGGTCACGGTGACCACCGCGGGGGCCGCGCGTCCCGGACACGGACTGCGCTCCCGCTGGACCGCCCTCGCCGTCCTCTCCACCGGGATGCTGATGACGGTCCTGGACGGCAGCATCGTCACGGTGGCCATGCCCGCCATCCAGAACGACCTCGGCTTCTCCCCCGCCGGACTCAGCTGGGTGGTGAACGCCTACCTGATCGCCTTCGGCAGCCTGCTGCTGCTCGCCGGGCGCCTCGGGGACCTCATCGGTCACAAGCGGATGTTCCTGGCCGGGACGGCCGTCTTCACCGGCGCATCCCTGCTCGCGGGCTTCGCCGGCTCCCCCGAACTGCTGATCGCCGCCCGCTTCCTCCAGGGACTGGGCAGCGCGATGGCCTCCGCCGTCAGCCTCGGCATCCTGATCAACCTCTTCACCGAACCCCGCGAGCGGGCCAAGGCCATCGCGGTCTTCTCCTTCACCGGAGCGGCCGGAGCCTCCCTCGGCCAGGTGCTCGGCGGCGTCCTCACCGATGCCCTCGACTGGCACTGGATCTTCTTCATCAACCTGCCGATCGGCCTGGCCGCACTGCTGCTGGCACTGCCTGCGCTCCCGGCGGGCCGTGGACTCGGGCTGGGTGCGGGCGCCGATGTGCTGGGCGCGGTCCTGGTGACCGCGGGACTGATGCTCGGCATCTACACCGTGGTCAAGGTCGAGCAGTACGGATGGACCTCCGCGCACACCCTCGGGCTCGGCGCGCTCTCCCTGGCCCTGCTCGCCGCCTTCACCGTCCGGCAGGCCAAGGCCCGTACCCCGCTGATGCCGCTCCGGATCTTCCGGTCCCGCACCGTGGTCGGCGCCAACCTGGTCCAGATGCTGATGATCGCCGCGCTCTTCTCCTTCCAGATCCTGGTCGCCCTCTACCTCCAGAAGGTCCTCGGCTACAGCGCCGCCGCCACCGGGCTCGCCATGCTTCCGGCCGCCGTGGTGATCGGTGTGACCTCCCTCGGCATCTCGACCCGCCTGATCTCCCGGTTCGGCGGCCGCGCGGTCCTGCTCACCGGTCTCGTCCTGCTGCTGGGCGGCCAGCTCCTGCTGACCCGACTGCCCGTGCACGCCGACTACGTGACCGACCTGCTGCCCGTGATGCTCCTCGCGGCGGGCTTCGGCCTGGCCCTGCCGGCCCTGACCGGACTGGCCATGTCGGGTGCCGGCGCCGAGGACGCGGGCCTGGCCTCGGGGCTGTTCAACACCACCCAGCAGATCGGCATGGCGGTGGGCGTCGCGGTCCTCTCCACCCTGGCGGCCTCGCACACCGAGTCCCTCACCCGCACCGGGCACACCACGGCCGAAGCCCTGACCGGCGGCTACCACGTGGCCTTCGGGATCGGCTCCGGACTGCTCCTGGCGGCCGTCGCCCTGGCCGCGATCCTGCTCCGCCCGGAGCGCCGGGCCTGAGCCCGATGTTTCACGTGAAACACACCGGCCGGTGCCACCACGGCCGGTGTGTTTCACGTGAAACAACGACTACCCGCCCTCCCCCTCCTGTCCCCCGCCGCCCCGTGACCGCTACGCGCCCTCCGTCTGGTGGGCGAAGACCACGACGTTGGAGTCCCAGTGCCGGTCCTTCATCAGGTTGCCGCCGCAGGTGATCAGGCGCAGCTCGGGGTCGGCCGTGTCCCCGTACACCTTGTCGGTGGGGAACGCGTCCTTCTTGTACGTCTCGATCCGGTCCACCGCGAAGACGACCGTGGTGCCGTCCGCGCGGTGCACCTTGATCTTCTCGTCCTTCGTCAGCTTCTTGAGATTGAAGAAGACCGCCTCGGGAGTCGTCGGCGTGTCCATGTGACCGACGATCGCGGCCGGTCCCTGCTCGCCGGGCGCGGGCCCCTGCTTGTACCAGGCGGCTTCCATCGGCTTGGCGAAGTCGGGCTCCTGCATCACGCCTTTGGCATCGAGGCCGACCGTCTCCAACTGCGCGTCGACCTTGATGTCCGGTATCTCGATCCGCTCCGGCGCCGGGGCCGCCGTTGCCGGGGCCGCCTTGGGGGTCGGGGCGGACTTCTTGCCGCTGTCCGAGGCGGCGGAACAGCCGGAGACGAGGGAGACCGCGAGGGCCGCGGCCCCCGCCAGGGCGGCCACGCGGATCGCGCGGCCACCCTGGCTGACAGCCGTGGGCTCAGTCATTGCTCGTCACGAAGCCGACCGGAGCCTGACCGGTGTTGACGCCACCGTGCGGCTTGACGTGGTGGTCCGGGGTGACGTCGCCACCACCGCCACCGCCACCGCTGCCGCCGTCCTTGGCGCTGAACGTGACGGTGTCGAACTTCTTGCCGCCCGCGAAAGCGTCGACGCCGTACGCGCCGGCCTTGAGGCCCTTGGCGACGGTGGCCGTGCCGGTCCACACACCGTTGCCGGCGTCCTTCAGCTCGACCTTGCCACCGAAGGCGGCGGAGTCGACGTAGGCCTTGGCATCCTTGGCGTTGGTCTGGATGGCGATCTCGATCTTGTCACCGGCGACCCCGCTGTTCTTGGACAGGGTGACGCTGGAAACGACCGGCGGCACCGGCGCATCGGCCTTGACGGTCAGCTTGGTGGAGCCCGACAGGCGGGAGCCATCGGCGGCGATCCCGGTGTACTTCACGTCGTAGACGCCGTCCTTGACGGCGCCGACCTTGGCCGTGGCGGTCCAGGCACCGTCCATCGCCTGGTGCGCCGTCACGTTGCCCAGCGCCTGCGAGCTCACGAGGACCTTGGAGGCGCCCTTGGGCATCTTCAGCATGGCGGTGACCTGGTCACCGGGCTTGGCCGTGGTGGCCGACAGGGAGATGCTCGACCGTTTGTCGGCCACCTTCAGATCGGCCTGACCGCTGCCTCCGGAGCCCGCGAAGTAAACCGGGTAGGTCCCGTCCTTCATGTCCCCCTTGATGGTCGCGGTGCCCGTCCAGACGCCCGTCCCGTCATCGGTCATGGGCACCGCGGCCTCCTTGAAGGCAGCCGATGTGACCGTCGGCTTGGAAGATCCCTTGCGGACCTTCACGGTGACCGTCACGTGATCGCCCGGCGCGACGGTCTGGCTGGAGAACGAGATCTCGGCCGCCTGATACTTGACCGTCGCGGCGGACACGAGGCCGTGCGAGTCGGCGGCGAAGGCCGCGACGGGGGCGGCGAGCGCCATCGACGACGCGAGCGCGATCGCCGAGAAAGTCAGTGCTTTGCGCATGATTGAACCTCCTGAGGAACGGTCAGGAGAGTCATCCTGGGGGCTCGACCCCACCTCCGGAGCAGGCCAAAAAACCGCTCCGTCGATCATCGTTCAGAGGAAAACCACAGGTGAGAGGCCACTTCACGGCCCAGCCACCGTGGTGTCCCGGCCGGGACACTCGGGACCTCTGTCCCCGCATCTCAGGACCCCGCCCGCACCTCCGGCCCGGCTCCCCACGACGGAGGACAGTGGCCCCGGCGACGGAAGGCCGCCCCGGAGCCACGAAAGAGGTACCCAGGTGAACACAAAGAGGCCCCCTGACCGCGTTTCCGCAGGTCAGAGGACCTCTATCAACGTGGAGCCTAGGAGATTCGAACTCCTGACATCTGCCTTGCAAAGGCAGCGCTCTACCAACTGAGCTAAGGCCCCGAAAACGGACGTGGCTGTCCCCTCGAAAGGAGCAGCCGTTCCGCAGACCAGAGTACCGGGTGTACCCCCGTATCCCACAAAATGATAGGGACTCCCGCCCTGCGACCACTCTCCGTAAGATGCTCGCGAGGTTCGCACCAGCGAAGGGGAGTAGTAAGAGTGGACGCAGTACAGCAAGAGGCAACCGCCAGAGCCAGGGAACTCCAGCGCAGTTGGTACGGGGAGCCGCTCGGCGCGCTCTTCCGTCGGCTCATAGATGACCTCGGCTTGAACCAGGCCCGCCTCGCTGCCGTCCTCGGACTGTCGGCGCCCATGCTGTCCCAGCTGATGAGCGGTCAGCGCGCCAAGATCGGGAACCCGGCCGTGGTACAGCGCGTCCAGGCCCTCCAGGATCTCGCCGGCCAGGTGGCCGACGGCAGCGTCAGCGCGGCGGAAGCCACCGACCGGATGGACGAGATCAAGAAGACCCAGGGAGGCTCGGTCCTCAGCAACAGCGGCCAGACCACGACCAGTTCGGGAGCACCGACCGTCAAGCGGGTCGTCCGAGAGATCCAGTCCCTGCTGCGCTCGGTCTCCGCGGCCGGCGACATCATCGACGCGGCGGACTCCCTCGCCCCCAGCCATCCGGAACTGGCAGAGTTCCTCAGGGTGTACGGCGCCGGGCGCACGGCCGACGCCGTCGCCCACTACGAGGCGCACCAGAACTGAGGCGTGGACACGGTGTTCTGACGAGGTGACGGGGACGGGGGACGGGCGCAGCGATGGGTGAGATCTTCGCCGGTCGGTACGAGTTGGTCGACCCGATCGGTCGTGGAGGAGTCGGCGCCGTGTGGCGGGCCTGGGATCACAGGCGCCGCCGCTACGTCGCCGCCAAGGTCCTCCAGCAGAGCGATGCCCACACCCTGCTCCGCTTCGTGCGCGAGCAGGCCCTCCGTATCGATCATCCGCACGTGCTGGCCCCGGCCAGTTGGGCGGCCGACGACGACAAGGTCCTGTTCACCATGGACCTCGTCAGCGGCGGTTCCCTCGGTCATGTCATAGGCGATTACGGGCCCCTGCCGCCCCGCTTCGTGTGCACCCTGCTCGACCAGCTCCTGTCGGGTCTGGCCGCGGTGCACGCCGAGGGTGTCGTCCATCGCGACATCAAACCGGCCAACATCCTGATGGAGGCCACCGGAACCGGACGGCCGCACCTGCGGCTGTCCGACTTCGGCATCTCCATGCGCATGGGCGAGCCCCGCCTGACGGCCACGGACCACGTGGTGGGCACTCCCGGCTACTTCGCCCCCGAGCAGCTGCTCGGCGCCGAACCCGACTTCTCCGCCGACCTGTTCGCCGTCGGCCTGGTCGCCCTCTACCTGTTGCTGGGCCGCAAGCCCGACGCGCAGGCCCTCGTCGAACACTTCCTCGCCCATGGCACCCCGGACGCCCCGGAAGGGGTCCCTGCGGCCCTGTGGGACGTCATTGCCACGCTCCTGCAGCCGGACCCCGAAAACCGTTTCCGCACGGCCACAGGCGCCCGCAAGGCCCTTGCCGGGGCGGTGGAGCTGCTGCCCGAGCCCGGCCCGGGTGCGGAACCGGTCGAAGTGTTCGACCAACTCAGCCCCCTGCCCGCCGGTTTCGGCCCCGGGGGACCGCAGGACACGGCCGCGGTCACCCCCGACGCACCCACCGCCGCGGTGGTCCCGCCCCCCGTGGCGACGTACGGCCCGCCCCCGCGCATGCCGTCGCCGACCGGCAGCTTCCACCTGCCCCCGCCGACGCCCCCTCCGACAATCCACCACCGGCCTGGCCACCGGCCCGGCCACCGGCCCGACCGCCCGCGCGGCCCCCTCGCCCCACCCGGCCCGAAGGCCACCGCCGGACTGCTGCTGGCCGCCCTGGTGTGCTTCGCCGTCGGCATCTGGGCCCTGACCCGGATCTAGCCCGGATCTAGGACGTACGCGCCCCGCGCCGGGCCAGCAGCACCCACCCGCCCAGCACGGCCAACAGCAGCGCCCCCGCCCCGAATCCGCCCGTGGCCACCGCCCGCATCACCGAGCGGGTCCCCGCCGCGGCCACCGCTTCCGGCGCCGTCAGTCCCTCCCGTACCGCCGCCCGGTCGTCGGCGCTCACGCCGAAGCCGCCCTTCGCCGGGTCCTCCGCGTACGGCGGCGCGGCCGCGGCCCGGCCCTGCACGGTCAGCCGCAGCGTCAGCGGCACCGGGGTGGCGTCCTCGGTGAACTCACCGACCTTCGCGCCCATCGTCACGGCCACGTAGTACCAGCCCGCCACCCGGACCGGCCGCACCCACCGGTCGTCGGACAGCCGGTTCTCGTAGGCCACGGGCGGCGTCAGCCCGAGCCCGGCCGCCGCCTGCTTGCCGTCGTACGGGGTGTCCTTGGCGCCGACCAGGCTCCGGTAGGGGCTGTAGAGCGAGACGCCGAGCCCGGCGTACGCCGTCCCGTACTGCTTCGTCATCCGCGCGCCCGCCAGCTCCGCGCCGACCGCGAGCTGCTGCCCCCAGTCCAGGGGCACCCGGTACCACCGGGTCTGTCCCGGCCGCAGGTCGTCGCGCCAGACGCCCGGGCCGAGCGCCCGCGCGTCGTTGAAGCCGCTGCCGCCCGCCCGGTGCACGGGTTCGGTGCCGGGGACCGCGGGCGGAGCCGAGGGCCAGACCGAAGGCGCGACAGTAGCGACGGTCGCACCGGCCGGCGCCCCGCCGGCGGCGAGGCCGGGTTCGCGCATGACCCGGAGTTCCACCGGCCAGGGCGCCTGGTCGTCGTCCTTCGCGGAGGTCCGGGTGAGTCTGACGAAGTACACCCCGGCCGCCTGGCAGTCGGCGTCCTCGGCCAGTTGCCGCACGCCGACGGCCGCGAGGGGCACCGGGTCGTAACCGAAGGACGCGCGGCCGGGGTTGCCGGGGCAGGCCTTGCCCGCATTGGTCATGAGCGTGACGTCCACACCGTCGGCGTACCCGACCTTCGCGCCGGCCCCGGGCCGTACGACGGCCGAGACGTAGACGCTGGAGCGCGCGTCCAGCACCACCCGGTAGTACCGCTCGCCGGGGGCCACGGTGTCCTCGTACGTCGTCCCGGCGGCCAGCGCCGGAGCGTCCGCGGTGGTCCCCGCGCCGGTGACCGTCTTCGCCCCGGCGGCGGGCCGGTACGGCTCCACCGCCCCCGGATCCGCCGCCGCCGGGGCGGCTCCCGGCGCCCCCACCAGGGCGGTTCCCGCCAGCAGCACAGCCGAGAGCACCCGCACCATCACGCCCACCCACCCCGAGTTTGCCAGCGCAATCAAGAATTTTGCATAACGCAACAAACGGGGCCGGACCGGTACGAGACCGGCCCCGGAACAGCACGAAGCCCCGACCGCAGCGGCAGTCGGGGCTTCATGAGATCAATCTTCGGTCTCACACACCGGAACCAGAAGGCACGGAGTCAGTTGCCTCCGTCCACAGGTCCTGCTCGGCGCGGTCCGCCTGGATCTGGCGGTACACGAGGAGCCCGCCGATGGCGGCCAGTGCGACCAGGAGAAGCTTCTTCACCGCGCGACCTCGTCCTTCGTTGACGTTGGGGACTACTGGCGCCCGACTATACACACCGACCGATACCGATCGGTTACCTGGGAAGGCCCCTGACGGCCCAACGCCCTTGCGCTCCCGGAGAGAAGGCCGGGAACGAGAACGGTCCGGCGGAGAATCTCCGCCGGACCGAATCCGTACTGTGGGGCTAACAGGATTTGAACCTGTGGCCTCATCCTTATCAGGGATGCGCTCTAACCAACTGAGCTATAGCCCCTCCGCGCTGTGCGCTGACTTGATGAAGATTAGCGCACAGACCGGGTCAGTCCAAAATCCGCTGCCGGACGGCGTCCGCGCAGGTCATTCGTGGCTCACTCTGGCTCACTCGTCCTCGGCGAGGGTCAGCTCGATGCCGCCCACGAAGCCCGCGGAGAGGTTGTAGATGAAGGCCCCCAGCGTTGCCAGCGCCGTCGCGAGCACCACGTCGATGACCGCGATCACCGAGGTGAAGATCAGGACGCGCGGCAGCGACAGGAACGACTGGAGGTCGAAGCCGTTGCTCTCGTTGGAGCCGGTGGCCTCGCTGATGGTCCCGCCGACGGTCGAGAAGACGCCCATGGCGTCCATGACCATCCACAGCACCACCGACGCCACGATCGTGCAGATGCCCAGCGCGATCGACAGCAGGAAGCTGACCTTCATCACCGACCACGGGTCGGCCTTGGCCACCCGCAGTCGTGCCTTGCGCGTCCTGGGCGCCGTGCGCACGCCCGTCTGCGGCCCCCGCTGCGCCGCCGCCGCGCCGCCGCCGCGGGGCGCCCCCGGGCCCGAGGGCGCCGGACGGGCCTGCGACGGCTGTGACGGCTGCTGTGACGGCTGCTGTGACGGCGACGACGGCTGCTGCGGCTGTGCGGGACGGTTCTGCCCGTCCGCTGCGCCGGCCGGAGGCTTCGGGTCTCGGGTGTCCGTCACGGTTCCCCCCTGGGAGTCCGCGGCGGGGCCACGGGCACCGTTCGCTCCAGTCTTTGCCGGTCCGGCGCCCGTGGCTCCACTCACGCTTACTCCTCGTGCTCCCCAGCCGAAGGCTGCGTGCCCTCGGCGGCCTCGGTGGCCTGTCCCTCGGCTTCCTCGGTCTCGTCGACCTCGTCAGCCTCCTGGCCCGCCTCGGCGTTACGAGCGATACCGACCACGGCATCGCGCTTGCCCAGGTTGATCAGCTGGACGCCCATCGTGTCACGGCCGGTCTCCCTGACTTCGTTGACGCGCGTACGGATCACACCACCGCTGAGGGTGATGGCGAGGATCTCGTCGGTGGCGTCGACCACGAGCGCTCCTACGAGCGAACCGCGGTCTTCCACGATCTTGGCAGCCTTGATGCCCAGACCGCCACGTCCCTGGACGCGGTATTCGTCCACCGGCGTCCGCTTGGCGTAGCCGCCGTCGGTCGCGGTGAAGACGAACGTACCGGGCCGGACCACGCTCATGGAGAGCAGTTCGTCACCTTCACGGAAACTCATGCCCTTCACACCCGAGGTCGCGCGGCCCATCGGGCGCAGCGCGTCGTCGGTGGCGGTGAAGCGGATCGACTGCGCCTTCTTGCTGATCAGGAGCAGGTCGTCCTCGGCGGAGACCAGCTCGGCGCCGATCAGCTCGTCGTCGTTGCCGTCGCCCGTCTCCCGGAGGTTGATGGCGATGACACCACCCGAACGGGGGGAGTCGTAGTCCTTGAGCGCCGTCTTCTTCACCAGACCGGCCTTGGTGGCCAGGATCAGGTACGGGGCGGCCTCGTAGTCGCGGATCGCGAGGATCTGCGCGATCTGCTCGTCCGGCTGGAAGGCCAGCAGGTTCGCCACGTGCTGGCCGCGGGCGTCCCGGCCGGCGTCCGGAAGCTCGTACGCCTTGGCTCGGTAGACCCGGCCCTTGTTCGTGAAGAACAGCAGCCAGTGGTGCGTGGTGGAGACGAAGAAGTGGTCGACCAGGTCGTCCTGCTTCAGCTTCGTGCCGCGCACGCCCTTGCCGCCGCGCTTCTGCGAGCGGTAGTCCTCGGTCTTGGTGCGCTTGACGTAGCCGCCGTGCGTGATCGTGACGACGATGTCCTCTTCGGCGATCAGGTCCTCCATGGACATGTCGCCGTCGAAGGGCACCAGCTTGGAACGCCGGTCGTCGCCGAACTTCTCGACGATCGCGGCCAGTTCCTCGCTGACGATGGAGCGCTGACGCTCCTCCGAGGCCAGGATCGCGTTGTACTCATTGATCTTGGCCTGGAGTTCGTCGTGCTCGGCGACGATCTTCTGCCGCTCCAGGGCCGCCAGGCGGCGGAGCTGCATCTCCAGGATCGCGTTCGCCTGGATCTCGTCGATCGACAGCAGGCCCATCAGGCCCTCGCGCGCGATCTCGACGGTGTTGCTGCGCCGGATCAGCGCGATGACCTCGTCGATCGCGTCCAGCGCCTTGAGCAGACCGCGCAGGATGTGGGCGCGCTCCTCCGCCTTGCGCAGGCGGAAGCGCGTGCGCCGGACGATGACCTCGACCTGGTGCGTGACCCAGTGGCGGATGAACGCGTCGATCGACAGCGTGCGCGGCACCCCGTCGACCAGCGCCAGCATGTTCGCGCCGAAGTTGGTCTGGAGGTCGGTGTGCTTGTAGAGGTTGTTCAGCACGACCTTGGCGACGGCGTCGCGCTTGAGCACGATCACCAGGCGCTGGCCGGTGCGGGACGAGGTCTCGTCGCGGACGTCGGCGATGCCGCCGACCTTGCCGTCCTTGACCAGGTCGGCGATCTTCTGCGCGAGGTTGTCCGGGTTGGTCTGGTACGGGAGTTCCGTGACCACCAGGCACTGGCGGTTCTGGATCTCCTCGACCTCGACCACGGCGCGCATCGTGATGGAGCCGCGACCGGTGCGGTACGCCTCCTCGATGCCCTTGCGGCCCACGACCAGCGCGCCGGAGGGGAAGTCCGGGCCCTTGATCCGCTCGATGAGCGCGTCCTGGAGTTCCTCGTGCGAGGCCTCCGGGTGCTCCAGCGCCCACTGCGCGCCCGCCGCGACCTCGCGGAGGTTGTGCGGCGGGATGTTGGTCGCCATGCCGACCGCGATGCCCGCGGAGCCGTTGATCAGCAGGTTCGGGAAGCGCGCCGGCAGGACCGTCGGCTCCTGGTTGCGGCCGTCGTAGTTGTCCGTGAAGTCGACGGTCTCCTCGTCGATGTCCCGGAGCATCTCCATGGCCAGCGGCATCAGCTTGCACTCGGTGTAGCGCATCGCGGCGGCCGGGTCGTTGCCCGGGGAGCCGAAGTTGCCGTTGCTGTCCACCAGCGGCATGCGCAGCGACCACGGCTGGGCCAGGCGGACCAGGGCGTCGTAGATCGAGGAGTCGCCGTGCGGGTGGTACGTACCCATGACGTCACCGACGACGCGGGCGCACTTGTAGAAGCCCTTCTCGGGCCGGTAGCCGCCGTCGTACATCGCGTACAGCACGCGCCGGTGGACCGGCTTGAGGCCGTCCCGGACGTCGGGCAGGGCGCGGGAGACGATGACGGACATCGCGTAGTCGAGATAGGAGCGCTGCATCTCGGTTTCGAGCCCGACGGGCTCGATGCGCATGACGGGCTGCTCCTCCGCGGGATTCTCCGCGGTGGGGGTGGTTTCGTCGGCCATTGCTGGTCAAAGATCCTTTCAGGCGGTCAGCTGAGCCGACTCAGATGTCGAGGAACCGAACGTCCTTGGCGTTGCGCTGGATGAACGAGCGCCGGGCTTCGACGTCCTCGCCCATCAGCACGGAGAACAGGTCGTCGGCCTGTGCCGCGTCGTCCAGCGTGACCTGGCCGAGGACGCGGTGGTCCACGTCCATCGTGGTGACGCGCAGCTCCTCGGCGTTCATCTCACCGAGACCCTTGAAGCGCTGGATCGAGTCTTCCTTGATCCGCTTGCCCTGGCTCTTGCCGAGTTCGACCAGCGCGTCGCGCTCGCGGTCCGAGTACGCGTACTCGAAGTCGTCGCGGCCCCACTTGATCTTGTACAGCGGCGGGCGGGAGAGGTACACGTGCCCGGCCTCGACCAGCGGCCGCATGAAGCGGAAGAGGAAGGTCAGCAGCAGGGTGTTGATGTGCTGGCCGTCGACGTCGGCGTCCGCCATCAGGATGATCTTGTGATAGCGGAGCTTCTCGATGTCGAAGTCCTCGTGCACACCGGTGCCGAAGGCGCTGATCAGCGCCTGGACCTCGGTGTTCTGGAGAATCTTGTCGATCCGCGCCTTCTCGACGTTCAGGATCTTGCCGCGGATCGGCAGGATGGCCTGGTACATCGGGTTGCGGCCCGACTTGGCCGAGCCGCCGGCCGAGTCGCCCTCGACGATGAAGATCTCGCACTTCGACGGATCGTTCGACTGACAGTCCGACAGCTTGCCCGGCAGCGAGGCCGACTCCAGCAGCCCCTTGCGGCGGGTCAGGTCACGGGCCTTGCGGGCCGCGACGCGCGCCGTGGCCGCCTGGATCGACTTGCGGATGATGTCCGCGGCCTCGTTCGGGTTCCGGTCGAACCAGTCGTTCAGGTGCTCGTGGACGACCTTCTGCACGAAGGTCTTGGCCTCCGTGTTGCCCAGCTTGGTCTTCGTCTGGCCCTCGAACTGCGGCTCGCCCAGCTTCACCGAGATGATCGCCGTCAGACCCTCGCGGATGTCCTCACCGGCGAGGTTGTCGTCCTTCTCGCGCAGGAACTTCTTCTCGCGCGCGTAACGGTTGACCAGACCCGTCATCGCCGCACGGAAGCCCTCCTCGTGCGTACCGCCCTCGTGCGTGTGGATCGTGTTCGCGAAGGAGTAGACCCCCTCCGTGTACTGCGAGTTCCACTGCATCGCGATCTCGACCGAGAGCATGCGCTCCTTGTCCTCGGCCTCGACGTCGATGACGGTCGGGTGGATCAGCTCGCCCTTGCGGGAGTTGAGGTACTTCACGAAGTCGACGATGCCGCCCTCGTAGTAGTACTTCACCGTGCGCGCCTGGTTGTCGTCGGACTCTTCGGCCGAGTCCGCGCCCACCGTGGCCTTGGCCGACTCGCGCTCGTCCGTCAGCGTCAGGGTCAGGCCCTTGTTGAGGAAGGCCATCTCCTGGAAGCGGCGCGAGAGCGTCTCGAAGGAGTACTCGGTCGTCTCGAAGATGTCGCCGTCGGCCCAGAAGGTGACCGAGGTGCCGGTCTCGGCCGTCTCCTCGTTCTTGGCCAGCGGGGCCGTCGGTACGCCCAGCTTGTAGTCCTGGGTCCAGCGGTGGCCATCCGTCTTGACCTCGACCGCGACCTTGGTCGACAGGGCGTTCACGACGGACACACCGACGCCGTGCAGACCGCCGGAGACGGCGTAGCCGCCACCGCCGAACTTGCCGCCCGCGTGCAGGACCGTCAGGACGACCTCGACGGCCGGCTTCCCCTCGGACGGCACGATGCCGACCGGGATGCCTCGTCCGTTGTCGACCACGCGCACCCCGCCGTCGGCGAGGATCGTCACGTCGATGGTGTCCGCGTGCCCGGCCAGGGCCTCGTCGACCGAGTTGTCGACCACCTCGTACACGAGGTGGTGGAGCCCACGCTCACCGGTCGAGCCGATGTACATGCCCGGCCGCTTGCGGACCGCGTCCAGGCCCTCGAGGACCTGGATCGCGCTGGCGTCGTACGAGGCGGTGACCTCGCCGTTCTGGCCGGCGGTGGACTGGTTGTCGTTGGGGTTGCCGGAATCGGCCACGAAGCGCCCTTTCTGGCACAGCACAGGCCGTACTCCGGGCCAGCAGGCATGCGAGCAGGAGCGGCTGCGTCAATCTGCGTTGTCAGCTTTTGTCGACTGGATCCCGCAAGGCGGCGGGATTTCCGTCAGTCTACCGGTACCACGGACATGAATGGGGGTTTGCCAGTACCTGAGTCCGCATGTGCCGCCCTCAACCCGCACTCTCCGACTCCCCATATCCGGGCAGGGGCTCAAAGAGGCTCACACGGGCGTCCAGCGCTTCGGGCTGTCAACCTCCCGCCACCGTGAGCGAGACCACTCGCACCTCCGCGCGGGGCGGCTTGCCGGCACGCCCCGCGACCGTCCGCGCTCAGCCGTACGTGTCCCCCGGGCCCTTGCTGCCCGGGGCGCGCAGCGGCCCGTACCCGCGGGCCCGCCCGCCCGGTCCCTGCACCTTGAGCAGCCGGACCGTGCCCTGGCCGAGGTCCTCGTTGAGCCGGGCCACCAGCTGCGGGGCGAGCAGCTTCAGCTGGGCCGCCCAGGCCGAGGAATCGCACCGCACGACCAATTCACGGTCCTCGTAGCGCTCCGGTTCACAGTGCGCCGCCACCTCCGGGCCGACGATCTGCGCCCAGCGCTCCATCACGCCCGCGACCGCCATCGGCATCTCCCAGCCGCGCTCCGTGCGCAGCCGGTCCAGCGCCGCCATCAGCGGCATCGGGTCCCGGCCGTCCGCCCGGGCGCCCGAGCGCAGGCCCGGCTGGCCGTGCCGGGACTTCTTGCCGCCCGCCGCCAGACCGCGCGCCCGCGCCTGCTCGCGCGCCGCCGCCAGGGCCTGGCGGGCCAGGTCGACACCGGACGGCTCCGGCGCTCTGGGGGTCCCGGCCGCCTCGGGGCCGCCCCGCTCTTCGCTCACCACCGCGTCACCTCACCGCCGGACACCCCGAACCGAGCCCCCGCCAGCACCCCCGGAACGTCGTCGTCCACGGCGGCCGTCACCAGTACCTGCTCGCCGCCCGCCACCAGCTCCGCCAGCCGCTCCCGGCGCCGCGCGTCCAGCTCGGCGAACACGTCGTCCAGGACCAGCACCGGCTCGCTGCCCTCGGAGCGCAGCAGCTCGTAGGAGGCGAGGCGCAGCGCCAGCGCGTACGACCAGGACTCGCCGTGGCTCGCGTACCCCTTCGCGGGCAGCTCGCCGAGGCTCAGCAGCGCGTCGTCGCGGTGCGGTCCCACCAGGGTCACCCCGCGCTCGATCTCCTGCTTGCGGGCCTCGCCCAGGGCGCCCATGAGTACGTCGTACAGCGCTTCCCGGGTCCGCGCGGCGCCGGAGTCCACGGCCTCGCCCGCCGCCCCGGCCAGCGAGGTCGGGCGGTAGACCAGCCCGAGCGGGCCGCCGCCGGGCGCGAGCTGCTCGTACGCCTTGTCGGCCAGCGGCAGCAGGGTCGCGATCAGGTCGAGGCGCTGGGCCAGCAGCTCGGCGCCGGTGCGGGCCAGGTGCTGGTCCCACACGTCGAGGGTGGAGAGGTCCATGGAGCGGCCGCCGTGGCGCCGGGCCATCGCGGCCGACTTCAGCAGGGTGTTGCGCTGCTTGAGCACGCGCTCGTAATCGGAGCGGACCGCCGCCATCCGCGGCGAGCGCGCGGTGACCAGCTCGTCCAGGAACTTGCGCCGCTCCCCCGGGTCGCCCTTGACCAGGGCCAGGTCCTCCGGGGCGAACAGCACCGTGCGTACGATCCCCAGCACGTCACGGGGTTTGACCTGCGAGGACCGGTTGATCCGGGCCCGGTTGGCGCGGCCCGGGTTCAGCTCCAGCTCGACCAGCTGCTGCCGCTCGCCCTGGGTCACGGCCGCGCGGATCACGGCGCGCTCGGCGCCCATCCGTACGAGCGGGGCGTCCGAGGAGACCCGATGGCTGCCCAGGGTCGCCAGGTAGCCGACGGCCTCGACCAGATTCGTCTTGCCCTGGCCGTTGGGGCCCACGAAAGCGGTCACGCCCGGGTCGAGCGGAACCTCGACCCGGGCGTACGAGCGGAAGTCGGCCAACGACAGATGCGATACGTGCATGACGGCGCCGACCTCCCCCGGCCCTACTGCTTGTGGTGCTGTGGTGCTGTGGTGCTTTGTCGGTTCGGTGGTTCGGGGTTACTTCTTCTCCACCGCGTGGCCGCCGAACTGGTTGCGCAGCGCGGCGATCATCTTCATCTGCGGGGAGTCCTCCTGGCGCGAGGCGAAGCGCGCGAACAGCGACGCGGTGATCGCCGGCAGCGGCACCGCGTTGTCGATCGCGGCCTCGACCGTCCAGCGGCCCTCGCCGGAGTCCTGGGCGTAGCCCTTGAGGCCCGCCAGGTGCTCGTCGTCGTCCAGTGCGTTCACCGCCAGGTCCAGCAGCCAGGAACGGATGACCGTGCCCTCCTGCCAGGAGCGGAAGACCTCGCGGACGTCGGTGACCGAGTCGACCTTCTCCAGCAGCTCCCAGCCCTCGGCATAGGCCTGCATCATGGCGTACTCGATGCCGTTGTGAACCATCTTCGCGAAGTGGCCCGCACCGATCTTCCCGGCGTGTACGGCGCCGAAATCGCCCTCCGGCTTGAGGGCGTCGAAGACCGGCTGGACGGCGGCCACGTGCTCCGGCGCACCGCCGTACATCAGCGCGTAGCCGTTCTCCAGGCCCCAGACACCGCCGGAGACGCCGCAGTCCACGAAGCCGATGCCCTTGGCGGCCAGCTCGGCGCCGTGCTTCTCGTCGTCCGTCCAGCGGGAGTTGCCGCCGTCGACCACGACGTCACCGGGGGAGAGCAGTTCCCCCAGCTCGTCGACGGTGGACTGGGTGGCCTCGCCGGCCGGGACCATCACCCACACCACGCGGGGGGCCTGCAGGCTGTCCACAAGTTCGGACAGGCTGTGGACATCGGCGAGGTCCGGGTTGCGGTCGAATCCGATGACGGTGTGGCCTGCGCGGCGGATGCGCTCGCGCATGTTGCCGCCCATCTTGCCGAGACCGACGAGACCGAGCTCCATCAGGTGGTTCCTTAAGCGTCGAGGCGATTTTTCCCGGGATTTCCCGCGTCCGAGCCTACGCCGGGCCGCGCGGCCCGGCCCAGCTGGCGCCCCCGGGAAGGCGGCAGGCCCGGACCGCGGGCGGCGGGTCCGGGCCTGAGCGGCCTGCTGCGGACGGACTGTGTCCGGTTCAGCCGGAGATCAGCCGGAGAGGCGCACCGGCATGATCAGGTACTTGTACGCCTCGTCCGCCTCGGCGTCGACGGCCGGGCGGCCGCTGAGCAGCGCGGGCTTCGTCGAGGTGGTGAAGCTGAGCTGGGCGGCGGGCGAGTCGATCGCGCTCAGGCCGTCCAGCAGGAAGGTCGGGTTGAAGGCGATCGAGATGTCGTCGCCCTCCAGCTTGGCGTCGACGCGCTCCACAGCCTGTGCATCGTCGCTGGAACCGGCTTCCAGGATCAGCACGCCCTGCTCGAAGCTCAGGCGGACCGGGGTGTTGCGCTCGGCGACCAGGGCCACGCGCTTGACGGCCTCGACGAACGGGGCGGTCTCGATCACGGCGACCGAATTGAACTCGGTCGGGAACAGCGTGCGGTACTTCGGCAGGTCGCCTTCGAGCAGACGGGTGGTGGTGCGGCGGCCCGCGCCCTCGAAGCCGATCAGGCCCTCGCCCTTGCCGGAGCCGGAGAGCGCCAGGGTGACCGTGTCTCCGCTGGTCAGGGACTTGGCGGTGTCCAGGAGCGTCTTGGCGGGCACCAGGGCCACGGCCGAGGCCTCCGGGTCCTCCGGCTTCCACGTGAACTCGCGGACCGCGAAGCGGTAGCGGTCGGTGGAGGCCAGGGTGACGCGCTCGCCCTCGATCTCGATCCGCACACCGGTCAGCACCGGCAGCGTGTCGTCACGGCCGGCGGCGATGGCCACCTGGGCGGCGGCGGAGGCGAAGACGTCACCGGGAACGGTGCCGGTCGCGGTCGGCATCTGCGGCAGCGCCGGGTATTCCTCCACAGGCAGGGTGTGGAGTGTGAATCGCGAGGAGCCGCAGACCACGGTTGCCCGTACACCGTCTGTGGAAATCTCCACCGGCCGGTTGGGGAGGGCGCGGCAGATGTCGGCGAGCAGCCGGCCGGAGACGAGGACGGTGCCGTCCTCCTCGACGTCCGCCTCGACCGAGACGCGGGCCGAGACCTCGTAGTCGAAGCCGGAGAGGCTCAGGGAGCCCTCCTCGGCCTTCAGGAGAAGGCCCGCGAGAACGGGCACCGGCGGCCGGGCCGGGAGGCTACGGGCGGCCCAAGCCACCGCCTCCGCGAGTACGTCGCGCTCCACCCGGATCTTCACCGGAAACCGCCTCCTGCTGATTGCTGGCCTTCGTCGTCGGCTGGAGGCTCTCTGCCCCGATGCCGGAGACCAGTCTGACGTACGGCGCCGACAGGCGTCGCTGCTGGCGGTCAAGTCGGGTGGGAGGTGTCGGGAGGCCGCTCTCGACGAGTTGTGCACAGGGCCTGCTTGAAAACCAGACCAGGCCTAACTGTCTATGGGGGTAGTAGTAGGGCCTGTGGATACAGTGGATAACTGCCTTTTCGCAGGTCAGCCACCCTTTTTTGTCCACCGCGCCTGTGGGCGGAGCCGGTGGAAAACCCATGGTGTCTGTGGAGAACAAAAACTTCTGCACAGGCCGTCCCCAGGTGACCCCGGTTACTCCACAGGTGCGTCCCCAGGTTTCCCCCGGTACTCCACAACCCAAACGTCTACATCGGTGTGACCGCTTTCACTCGGGGCGGTGAGAGACCCCTCCGAGTTGCCGAACAGTGGACAACGGTGTGGAGAAGCCCGCCGATCCTGTGCACGGCTGATCCAAACCTGTGGGTTGCCGGTGGACAGAGCCGTGGACGAACCTGTGGACAAAAAGTTGTCCACAGCCTGTGGACAACGATTGCGCACAATTCCACAGGGTCATGACCTGGGCTGATGATCTCTCAGGAGACTCCCCTGTGGACAGATTGTGGGCGACGGGACCGGTCCCCAGGCTGTGGACGACAGAAAGTCGCCCGATCTGTGGATGAGTTGGCCTCGCGGGGGCGTATTCGAACAACTTGGGGGCGCGCGCACGACGAAGGGCGCCCCCGGTGTGGTCCGGGAGCGCCCTTCGGCAGTGCTCACTGGCGGGCCCAAGGCCCGGAATCAGGCGTTCTTGATGCGGTTCGTCAGCTCCGTGACCTGGTTGTAGATGGACCTGCGTTCGGCCATCAGAGCGCGGATCTTGCGGTCCGCGTGCATCACGGTGGTGTGGTCGCGGCCGCCGAACTGCGCCCCGATCTTGGGCAGGGAGAGGTCCGTCAGCTCCCGGCAGAGGTACATGGCGATCTGCCGGGCCGTGACGAGCACCCGGCTGCGCGAGGAGCCGCACAGGTCGTCCACGGTCAGCCCGAAGTAGTCGGCGGTGGCCGCCATGATGTCCGAGGCGGTGATCTCGGGGGCCGAATCCTCGCCGCCCGGGATCAGGTTCTTCAGGACGTCCTCGGTCAGACCGAGGTCCACCGGCTGCCGGTTGAGGCTGGCGAAGGCCGTCACCCGGATCAGCGCCCCCTCCAGCTCGCGGATGTTGCGCGAGATCCGGGAGGCGATGAACTCCAGCACCTCCGGCGGGGCGTTGAGCTGCTCCTGGACCGCCTTCTTGCGCAGGATCGCGATCCGGGTCTCCAGCTCGGGCGGCTGGACGTCGGTGATCAGGCCCCACTCGAAGCGGTTGCGGAGCCGGTCCTCCAGGGTGACGAGCTGCTTGGGCGGCCGGTCGGAGGACAGCACGATCTGCTTGTTCGCGTTGTGGAGGGTGTTGAAGGTGTGGAAGAACTCCTCCTGCGTCGACTCCTTGCTCGCGAGGAACTGGATGTCGTCGACGAGCAGGATGTCCATCTCGCGGTAGCGCTTGCGGAACGCGTCGCCCTTGCCGTCGCGGATCGAGTTGATGAACTCGTTGGTGAATTCCTCGGAACTCACGTACCGCACCCGGGTGCCCGGGTAGAGGCTCCGCGCGTAGTGCCCGATCGCGTGCAGCAGGTGCGTCTTGCCGAGCCCCGACTCCCCATAGATGAAGAGCGGGTTGTAGGCCTTCGCGGGGGCCTCGGCGACGGCCACCGCCGCGGCGTGCGCGAAGCGGTTGGAGGCGCCGATGACGAAGGTGTCGAAGAGGTACTTGGGGTTCAGCCGGGCCGTGGGCTCCAGCGGGCCCGAGGAGGAACCGCCGGAACCGCCGGACGAGCCCGACTGCCGGCCCGTGCCGCTCTGGCCGCCGGGGCCACCGGGACCGCCCGGGCCGCCAGGACCCGTGCGTCCGGGGGTGGGGCGCGGCGCGGGCTGCTCGTACTGCTGCTGCTCGTAGCCGGACTTGTCGTAGGACTGCTGCTCGTAGCCCTGCTGACGGTTCTGCTCGTACTGCTGCGGGTCGTACGGGGGCTCGTAGCCCTGGGGTTCGGGCTGCTGGAGGTAACCGGGCTGCGGGGAGGCGTACGGGTCGCGCTCCGGGTAGCCGCCGAGGCGGGGCTGCTGCCAGCCGTACTCGTCCTGCTGGCCGCCGCGGGGCCAGGCGCCGGGCTCGGGGCGCTGCTGCTGGTAGTCCGGGTAGGCCGGGCGGGCGTTGGGGAGCTGGTCGTCGGCGGGGCCGGTGTGGCCCGAGTGACCGGTGTGACCGCCGGAGCGCTGGCCGGGGTAGGGCCCGGACTCGTAGGAGTCGCGCTGCGCGGCGGGGGGCGCCTGCGGCGCGGGCTCGCCCGCGGAGTCGTCGACGGTGATGGCGATCCGGATCGGACGGCCGCACTCGCGGCTCAGCGCGTCGCTGATCAAGGGGGCCAGGCGGCCCTCCAGGACCCGCTTGCCCCATTCATTGGGGACGGCGAGCAGCGCAGTGTCGGCGACGAGGGCCAGCGGCTGGCAGCGTTCGACCCACTGCTTGTCCTTGGGCTCGATGCCCTGCTGACCTTCCCCGAGCAGCTTCTCGAGCACGCGCGGCCACACTGCGGCAAGATCGGCAGGTACGTCAGCCACAGAGCACGCTCTCTCACGGGGGTCCCACGAATGTGTGGTTCTTTGGGACGGTCGGGACAAAAAATCAGGGGTCGGGCAACGGTAGTCAGGCCGACGGGTACGGTTCAAGTCGTTGTCCACAGCCTGTGCACAGTGGACCACGCCATCGGCTCGGTTTGACCGGATGGCGTAGCCGCGCGTACCGTAACGAGGTCGAGTTGTCGATGGCTGCTGCCGCCTGCCTACCGATGGGCGAAGGTCACTGATCGTGATCATTTAGCGGCGCTCGGGCGAACACGCGAGTTTCCTCGTGGGCGCACGGTGACAGCCAGGCGATGTCCCGCCACAACGATTCATTCTCTGGAGCCCCCGAGTGAGCAAGCGCACCTTCCAGCCGAACAACCGCCGTCGTGCCAAGACCCACGGCTTCCGTCTCCGGATGCGTACCCGTGCCGGTCGCGCGATCCTGGCCAACCGCCGCGGCAAGGGCCGTACCGAACTCTCCGCGTAACCAACGCACACAGGTCGTGACGTCGTGCTGTCTCGCGAAAATCGGCTGAGGCGGCGCGAGGACTTCGCGAGTGCGGTACGTCGAGGTCGTCGGGCCGGTCGCCCGCTCCTCGTCGTCCACCTACGTACCAGCGGTGCCACGGACCCGCACGAGCCGGGGGAGATCGATCCCTCGACGCGTGCGGGTTTCGTCGTCAGCAAGGCGGTGGGTGTCGCCGTCGTCCGCAGCCGGGTCAAGCGCAGGCTGCGTCATCTGGTCCGGGAGCGGCTCTCCGAGCTGCCCGCCGGTAGCCTGGTGGTGGTGCGTGCGTTGCCCGGAGCGGGTGATGCCGACTATGACGATCTGGCCCGGGACCTGGACGCCGCACTGGCGCGGCTCCTGGGAGGCGTGGCTCGATGAAGTACCCGCTGCTCGCCCTGATCAAGCTGTACCAGTGGACGATCAGTCCGCTGCTCGGACCGGTGTGCCGTTATTACCCGTCGTGCTCTCGCTACGGATATGCGGCCATCGACCGGCATGGTGCGGTGAAGGGGACAGTACTGACCGCCTGGCGGATCCTGCGGTGCAATCCGTGGAGCCCCGGCGGTGTGGATCATGTCCCACCTCGTAAACGCCCGCGTTGGCACGAGCAGCTGCGCAGTGCGTTGCGTCGATCTCGCAATGCTCAAGGAGCCTGATTAGTGGACACGATTGCCAGTCTGTTCAGCTTTATCACCTATCCCGTCTCGTGGATCATCGTTCAGTTCCACAAGGTCTACGGCGCGGTCTTCGGTGCGGACAGTGGGTGGGCCTGGGGCCTGTCCATCGTGTCCCTGGTGATCCTGATCCGTATCTGCCTGATCCCGCTCTTCGTGAAGCAGATCAAGTCGACGCGGGGCATGCAGGCGCTCCAGCCGAAGATGAAGGCGATCCAGGAGCGCTACAAGAACGACAAGCAGCGTCAGTCCGAAGAGATGATGAAGCTGTACAAGGAGACGGGTACCAACCCGCTCTCCTCGTGCCTTCCCATCCTCGCGCAGTCGCCGTTCTTCTTCGCGCTCTACCACGTGCTGTCGAGCATCGCCAATGGCACGACCATCGGCGTCATCGACAAGCCGCTGCTGGAGAGCGCCCGCCAGGCGCACATCTTCGGTGCCCCGCTGGCCGCCAAGTTCATGGACAGCGCCGACAAGGTCGCGGGTCTGAACGCCTCGATCACCGACGTGCGCATCGTGACCGCGGTCATGATCGTCATGATGTCGTTCTCGCAGTTCTACACCCAGCGTCAGCTGATGCAGAAGAACGTCGACCTCTCGGTCAAGACGCCGTTCATGCAGCAGCAGAAGATGCTGATGTACATCTTCCCGCTGATCTTCGCGGTGATGGGCATCAACTTCCCCGTCGGTGTCCTCGTCTACTGGCTGACCACGAACGTGTGGACCATGGGCCAGCAGATGTACGTGATCAACCAGAACCCGACCCCGGGCAGCAAGGCGCAGGACCAGTACCTGACCCGCCTGGTGAAGCACCTCGGTTCGCACGGCGAGGTCAAGGGCCGCGGCAAGAAGAAGATCGTCGCGGCGATCGTGGCCAAGGGCCCGGACCGCAACGACAACGAGCGCAAGTTCATCACCACGCTGGCGAAGCAGGGTCTGGCCGCGCAGGCGGACGGCTCTGTGATCAAGAGTTCCGAGGCCACGGCGGACGCGGACGCGGCGAGCGGTGGTGCCGCGAAGCGGCAGCAGCCCAAGCGGCAGTCGAAGTCGCAGCGGCAGACGCCGCCCCCCAGCAAGCCCTCCACCAAGAAGTAAGAAGGAGTCCATCCCGTGACGGAAGGCACCATCTCCGCCGCCGCTGCCGAGGGTGGCGACACCCTGACCCGCCTGGAGCAGGAGGGTGAGATCGCGGCTGACTACCTTGAGGGTCTGCTGGACATCGCCGATCTGGACGGCGACATCGACATGGACGTCGAGGCCGACCGGGCCGCGGTGTCGATCGTCAGCGACTCGGCGAGCCGTGACCTGAACAAGCTCGTGGGGCGCGACGGTGAGGTGCTGGAGGCTCTGCAGGAGCTGACGCGTCTGGCCGTGCACCGGGAGACCGGGGACCGGAGCCGGCTGATGCTGGACATCGCGGGCTTCCGCGCGAAGAAGCGCGAAGAGCTGGCGATCCTGGGTGCGCAGGCCGCGGCGGACGCGAAGTCCTCGGGTGAGCCGGTGAAGCTGGCCCCGATGACTCCGTTCGAGCGCAAGGTCGTGCACGACGCCGTGGCGGCGGCCGGTCTGAGCAGTGAGTCCGAGGGCGAGGAGCCGCAGCGCTTCGTCGTCGTGCTCCCGGCCTGACCGCAAGCGTGAGTGTTCGGCCCCGTCTGTCTCGCAGGCGGGGCCGAAGTTTGTCAGCCTGACTGTGAACTACACGATTTTGAGTGCGGTACGGAAGGACGGTCCCCGTGACGGAGACAGCGGAGCTTCCCCCGGCGCCTGAAGAGGCGCGCGTGGTATTCGGTGAGTACTTCCCGGAAGCTGTCCGCTACGCGGAGCTGCTGGCGGACGCGGGAGTGGAGCGGGGCCTGATCGGGCCGCGCGAGGTCCCACGGCTGTGGGAGCGGCACCTGCTGAACTGCGCGGTGCTGTCCGAGGTGGTGCCGGAGGGCGTCACCGTGTGCGATGTGGGTTCCGGGGCGGGGCTGCCGGGCATCCCGCTGGCCCTGGTGCGGCGGGACCTGAAGATCACGCTGCTGGAGCCGCTGCTGCGGCGCACGAACTTCCTCCAGGAGGTCGTGGAGCTGCTCGGTCTCGATCACGTGACCGTGGTGCGCGGCCGGGCGGAAGAGGTCCTGGGCAAGGTGCAGCCGGTGCATGTGGTGACCGCGCGGGCCGTGGCTCCGCTGGACCGGCTGGCCGGCTGGGGCGTTCCGCTGCTGCGCCCGTACGGGGAGATGCTGGCGCTGAAGGGCGACACGGCCGAGGAGGAGCTGGTGGCGGCGAAGGCCGCGCTGGCGAAGCTCGGTGTGGTGAAGACCTCGGTGCTGCATGTGGGCGAAGGGATCGTGGATCCGCTGTCCACCGTGGTCCGGGTGGAGGTCGGAGAAAGCCCCGGCGGGGTGAGGTTTGCGGCCAAGCGGGCTAAGGCGGCCCGGACGTCACGGACGCGCCGGCGCCGCTGACGGGCGACCGCTCCTGGCCGCACCGAAGGGCGCTCGGCGGCGCGGCGAGGCCACACCGGGATCCATTGCGCCCTATAGGTATGGATTTCGGAGTGTCGTAGTGGGCTGATGACTGCGCCCGGGCATCGTGTTTCACGTGAAACGTCGCTCTCTGCTGCACGGAATCATCAGCCGCGGTCGTGCGGCCACCTCCCCGCGAGACCGTAAGGACGCCCCGAGCGGCCCGGGGGTGATCGAGTTGTCCACAACGGTGGAATCATCCACAGGAGTACGGGCCCCGCTGGTTCGCGACCCCGATGGCATGGCAGGCTCTGTTCATCGCGAGCCTGATGTCGAGGAGAGTGAACCCGTGCGGTCTGACGCCAACCTCGCGGGGCCGATGGCCGACCCGGTCCCCGGTCCCCGCTCAGAGTCGGCGGGCGACGATGTTTCACGTGAAACATCGTCTCCGCCCCTTGTGGACAATGACACCCCCATCGGCCGTGCCGCCCAATTGGCGGTAGAGGCATTGGGCCGGGCCGGTGAAGGTCTGCCGCGGCCCGACCAGACCAGGATCATGGTGGTCGCCAACCAGAAGGGCGGCGTCGGCAAGACCACGACGACCGTCAATCTGGCGGCGTCGCTGGCACTGCACGGCGCGCGCGTCCTGGTCATCGACCTCGACCCGCAGGGCAATGCCTCCACCGCCCTGGGCATCGATCACCACGCCGATGTCCCGTCGATCTACGACGTGCTGGTGGAGAGCAGGCCGCTGCTGGAGGTCGTGCAGCCGGTGGCCGATGTGGAGGGCCTCTTCTGCGCTCCCGCCACGATCGACCTGGCGGGCGCCGAGATCGAGCTGGTGTCGCTGGTGGCCCGGGAGAGCCGGTTGCAGCGGGCGATCCAGGCGTACGAGCAGCCCCTCGACTACATCCTGATCGACTGCCCGCCCTCGCTGGGCCTGCTGACGGTGAACGCCCTGGTCGCGGGCGCCGAGGTGCTGATCCCGATCCAGTGCGAGTACTACGCGCTGGAGGGACTGGGTCAGCTGCTGCGCAACGTCGACCTGGTGCGGGCCCACCTCAACCCGAATCTGCACGTCTCCACGATCCTGCTGACCATGTACGACGGCAGGACCCGGCTGGCCTCCCAGGTCGCCGAGGAGGTGCGCAGTCACTTCGGCAACGAGGTGCTGCGGACGAGCATCCCGCGGTCGGTGCGTATCTCGGAAGCCCCGAGCTACGGCCAGACGGTGCTCACCTATGACCCGGGCTCCAGCGGCTCCCTCTCCTATCTGGAGGCGGCGCGAGAGATCGCGCTGCGCGGGGTCGGAATCCGGTACGACGCCCGGCACGCCCATCTGGGCGCCGGAGTGAACAGCACGCAGAGCATGTCGGAGGGGATCCAGTGAGTGAGCGACGTAGGGGTCTGGGGCGGGGACTCGGTGCGCTGATCCCCGCGGCTCCGCAAGAGAGGAATCCCGCGGTGGTGGGCGCCGGATCGACATCGCCGTCGGCGGTTCCGGTCCTGCCCTCGGAGCGCGGGGTCGCGGCGGCGAAGCTGGCTTCGCTCGCGCAGGCCGATGTTTCACGTGAAACGGAGCGGATCGCGACCGCGGCCGAGCCGGAGGCCGCGGACACCGGCGGGCTGCTGGAAGCGACCGCCGTGGCCGGGGCGACGTTCGCCGAACTGGCGATGGACGCGATCACGCCGAACCCGCGCCAGCCGCGTGAGGTGTTCGACGAGGACGCTCTCGCCGAGCTGGTGACCTCCATCCAGGAGGTGGGCCTGCTCCAGCCGGTGGTGGTCCGTCAGTCGGCTCCGGGCCGCTACGAACTCATCATGGGTGAGCGGCGCTGGCGGGCCTGCCGGGAGGCGGGACTGGAGCGCATTCCGGCGATCATCCGGGCGACCGATGACGAGAAGCTGCTGCTGGACGCGCTCCTGGAGAACCTGCACCGGGCGCAGCTGAATCCGCTGGAAGAGGCGGCGGCGTACGACCAGCTGCTCCAGGACTTCAGCTGCACCCACGACCAGCTGGCGGACCGGATCGGGCGTTCGCGTCCGCAGGTGTCCAACACGCTGCGCCTGCTGAAGCTTTCGCCGCCGGTCCAGCGCCGGGTGGCGGCCGGAGTGCTCTCGGCGGGGCACGCACGGGCGCTGCTGTCGGTGGAGGACCCCGCCGAGCAGGACCGGCTGGCCCACCGGATCGTGGCGGAGGGCCTGTCGGTGCGGGCGATCGAGGAGATCGTCACGCTGATGGGGTCGCAGCCAACGAGTTCGGTGAAGCCGAAGGGTCCCCGGGCGGGGACCCGGGTGGCACCGGCACTGAGCGATCTGGCGTCACGGCTCTCGGACCGCTTCGAGACGCGGGTGAAGGTGGACCTGGGTCAGAAGAAGGGCAAGATCACCGTCGAGTTCGCCTCGATGGAGGACCTGGAGCGCATTCTGGGGACACTGGCGCCGGGCGAGGGCCGGGTACTGGAA
This sequence comes from Streptomyces sp. NBC_00536, assembly GCF_036346295.1. Classification (NCBI taxonomy): domain Bacteria; kingdom Bacillati; phylum Actinomycetota; class Actinomycetes; order Kitasatosporales; family Streptomycetaceae; genus Streptomyces; species Streptomyces sp. NBC_00536. Next base: position 4,179,104 of record NZ_CP107819.1, read on the forward strand.
CAGGGTCTCGCCGGGGAGTGACTCCCCGGTCGCCGTGGGGCGGGCCGTGCCGGTGGGAACCGGCGCGGCCCGCCCCTTTGCCGTGCTCCGGTGTTGGAGCGGGGGGCCTGTGGATACGATGCGTTCATGGGTCGCAGGGTCGTACCGCTCACGCTGGACAACCTCCGGGACCTGCCCAGACGTTGCCGCTCCTGTGTGTTCTGGGAGCTGGATCCCGTCAGTGGCAACGCCGCGGTGAAGTCGGGGACCGCGGAGCAGGAGAAGGAAGCGTGGATCTCCGCGGTGCTGCTGGAGTGGGGCTCCTGCGGCCGGGTGGTCTACGTGGACGACGTCCCGGTGGGTTTTGTGCTGTACGCCCCGCCCGCCTATGTCCCGCGGGCCACCGCGTTCCCCACCAGTCCCGTGTCGCCGGACGCCGTGCAGCTGATCACGGCGTGGATCATGCCCGGATATCAGGGGCAGGGGCTGGGCCGGGTGATGGTGCAGACGGTCGCGAAGGATCTGCTGCGGCGCGGCTTCCGGGCGATCGAGGCCTTCGGGGACGCCCGCTGGGAAGGACCGGCCTGCCTGCTGCCCGCTGATCACCTGCTGGCGGTGGGCTTCAAGACGGTGCGCCCCCATCCGGTGAATCCGCGGCTGCGGCTGGAGCTCCGTTCCACGCTGTCGTGGAAGGAAGACGTCGAGCTGGCCCTGGACCGGCTGCTGGGTGGCGCGCGCAAGGAACCGGCGCTGCGGCCGCTCTGACCGGCGTAGGGGAATGCGAACGGGGCCGCCCCTGGTGGGGCGGCCCCGTTCACGTACCCGGGTTCATCGGACGGTTCAGGCGACCGGCTTGATGGTGACGAAGCCGTCGAGGTCACGCAGGATGGCGGCCTTCGGCTTGGCGCCGACGATGGTCTTGACGACCTCGCCGCCCTGGTAGACGTTCAGCGTCGGGATGGACATGACGCCGTACTTGGCGGCCGTGTCCGGGTTCTGGTCGATGTTGAGCTTGACGATCTCGATCTCGTCGCCGTACTCGGCCGCGATCGCCTCCAGGGACGGGGCGATCTGGCGGCACGGGCCGCACCATTCGGCCCAGAAGTCCACCAGGACGGGCTTGTCGCTGGCCAGGACATCTGCGTCGAAGCTGGCGTCGGTCACAGTCTTCAGGGTGCCGGCCACAGCGGCCTCCTTCTTTTTCTGCGGGGTGTGGGGTGTGGGGTGGTGCCGTTGTGAGGGACTCAGACCGCCGCGGCGGCGTGCTCCGCGTCCGTGAGGGCGGCCAGGAAACGCTCGGCGTCGAGGGCGGCGGAGCAGCCCGTGCCGGCGGCGGTGATGGCCTGACGATAGGTGTGGTCCACCACGTCACCCGCGCCGAACACGCCGGTCACGTTGGTCCGGGTGGAGGGGGCGTCGACCTTGAGGTAGCCCTCCCCGTCCAGCTCCAGCTGGCCCTTGAACAGCTCGGTGCGCGGGTCGTGGCCGACGGCGATGAAGAGGCCGGTCACGGGCAGCTCGGAGGTCTCGCCGGTCTTGGTGTTGCGCAGGGTCAGACCGGCCAGCTTCGGGTCACCGTGGATCGCGGCGACCTCGCTGTCCCAGGCGAACTTGATCTTCGGGTCGGCGAAGGCGCGGTCCTGCATCGTCTTGGAGGCACGCAGGCTGTCACGGCGGTGGATGATCGTGACGGACTTGGCGAACCGGGAGAGGAAGGTGGCTTCCTCCATCGCGGTGTCGCCGCCGCCGACGACGGCGATGTCCTGGTCCTTGAAGAAGAACCCGTCGCAGGTGGCGCACCAGGAGACACCGCGGCCGGAGAGCGCGTCCTCGTTGGGCAGGCCGAGCTTGCGGTGCTGCGAGCCGGTGGTGACGATGACGGCCTTGGCGCGGTGGACGGTACCGGCGGTGTCGGTGACGGTCTTGATGTCACCGGTGAGGTCCACGGAGACGATGTCGTCCGGGATCAGCTCGGCACCGAAGCGCTCGGCCTGGTCGCGCATGTTGTCCATGAGGTCGGGGCCCATGATGCCGTCACGGAAGCCGGGGAAGTTCTCGACCTCGGTGGTGTTCATGAGCGCACCGCCCGCGGTGACGGCCCCCTCGAAGACGAGGGGCTTGAGCGAGGCACGTGCGGTGTACAGGGCGGCCGTGTAACCGGCCGGCCCGGAGCCGATGATGATCACGTTTCGGACGTCGCTCACGGGTACTTTCCTCGTCTCTACGGACTGCTTCTTGCCTACCGGGGGGCCGGTGCGGACCTTCACCCCACCCAACGGATCCTACGGCGCGAGCATTCCCGAGTTGTCCCCGTGACGTGCGGAACGGTTCAGCGGCGCGGGTAGGTGCTGGTCAACAGCACCTTTCCGGGGTCGGCCCCCGGGGTGTCCGCGCAGCCTGAGCCGATGAGGTAGGCGTCCACCCGGCCGGCGTCGCCGGGGTGCGGGAGGACCACGAGGTAGACGGGGCTGCCCTGGTAGCTGCCCTGTCCGCTCGCGAGCGGGGCGTCCGGACGTCCGGTGCCGTCCAGGACGCACCGTGGGACGGAATCCGCCGCCCGGCGGTCCTGGGGAGCGACCGCGCCGTCGGGCGAGGTGTTCTGCAGCCCCGGGCTCTGCTCCCGCTGGGTGGACTGCGCGGTGGCGTTCCCCTCGGTGAGCAGTTGCTGGACGGTGGAGCGCAGGTTCTGGGCGGAGTACTCGCCCGAGGCCTTGGGCTGGGCCAGTGTGCTGGCCGCGTCCTTGCGGGCGGAGGCGTCCTGGGAGGGGGAGCCCTGCAGGCCGGTGAAGAGGAAGACTCCGAGCGCGCAGGCGGCCGCTCCGGCCAGTCCTGTCAGCACGGCGATCCGTCGGCGGGCCCGGCGCCGCCCCGGACCGGTGGATCCCGCGGGGTGGCCTTCGGGGGCGCGGGCGGCGGGCGATGTTTCACGTGAAACATCGGGGGTGGCGCGGTGCGTGGGAGCCGAAGGGGGCTGCGGGGCGGGGGGCCGGGAGTCGAGGAGGGCTTCCGCGGCCAGGGCCGCGTCGATGCGGCCCGCGATGTCCACGGGCATCCGGGGCGGTCCGGGCAGGGTGCCGAGGAGCGAGCGGATCTCTTCCAGGGAGGCGCGGACATCGGCGCACAGGGCGCATTCACCCAGGTGCCGCCGTACCTCGGAGGTCCGGGAAGGGGAGAGCAGGCCCTCGGCGAGGTCGGAGATCTCCGAGACGTCCGGGTGCCGGATCGTGCCGGTCGCACCGGTCGTGCCCGTCGTGGGGGTCATGTGCGTCCACCTCCGCCCTTCACCGCGTCTGGATCTGGATTCCTGGGGTCTGCCGCTGGTGGGACGGATGTCCCCTGCGTCCGGTTCCTTCCCCGCTCCGCCGGGGTGTTATCCCCGGTATCGGCGCGCAGATGAGTGAGGAGCGGGACGAGTTTCGCCCGGCCACGGGCACACCGGCTCTTGACGGTCCCGGTGGGGACGTCGAGGATCCGGGCGGCTTCGGCCACGGGATAGCCCTGCATGTCGACCAGGACGAGGGCGGCCCGCTGCTCGGCGGGCAGGGTGGCCAGCGCGGCCAGGAGCTGCCGGTGGAGGTCATGGCGCTCGGCGGGCGCCTCGGCGGACTCGTGCGGCTCCAGGAGCCGCTCCAGGCGGTCCGTGTCGTCGAGGGGCGCGGTCTTGCGCGAGGCGGCCTTGCGGGCCCGGTCCAGGCAGGCATTGACGGTGATCCGGTGCAGCCAGGTGGTGACGGCCGACTCGCCCCGGAAGGTGTGGGCGGCCCGGTAGGCGGAGACGAGGGCGTCCTGGACGGCGTCGGCGGCCTCCTCCCGGTCGCCGAGGGTCCGCAGGGCCACGGCCCACAGCCGGTCGCGGTGGCGTCGCACGAGTTCACCGAACGCGTCGGGGTCTCCGGCGGCGTGCAGCGCCAGGAGTTCCTGGTCGCTGTGGCCGCCGGGTGCGGCGTCGTCCAACGGTGAGCCCCTCCCCTGCCGCGGCCTCAGCCGGAGAACTTCACGTCCGTGATGGCCTGCTTGTAGCCCTCGCCGCTGTACTGGTCGAGGCCGGACCTGGGCATCGCGGTGATCCAGACGACGACGTAGCGCGTCTTGACGGGCTTCTCCGCGGTCAGGGTCAGGCTGTTGTCCGAGGTGGTGCCTTCGGCGATCTTCTTCATGGAGGTCACCGGGGTCGACGAGGACATGGAGTCGGCCCCGTACAGCGTGGCCGTGGTGTGGTCACCCGCGTACCGGAGCCCTATCGAGGCGGCGGTGACCTCCTGCTCGGATCCGAGGTCGTAGACGATCCCGACGCCCGCCTTGTAGTGGGTCTTCATCTCGGGGCCGTCGACGAAGCTCTTGGTGCGCCAGTAGGTGGACGTGTCCCCGTCATAGGTGTTGGGAACGCCCGCCGTGTCCTGGGGGGTGCCGTCCGGGTAGTACTCCTGCGCGCTCTTGATCGTGACGGGGGCGGGAGTCTTCTTCGCCGGGGTGTCGTCGCCCTTGGGCGGCGGGGCCTGGTGGTTCCCATTGCTCTGTTTGCCGCGCAGGAGCGTGTCGGCGAGCTGCCAGCTGCCCAGGCCGAGTGCGGCGATGAGCAGCGCGGCGACGCCCCACTTGAGGACCCGGCCGGTCCGGCTCTGGAGCGGGGGCGGAGGGGGGACCGGGGGCAGGGCCGTGGCGGTGGTGACGCCGTTGTGCACCGCCGGACGGCCGTAGCTGCCCTGCTGGTAGGTCGTGTGCTGGTACTCGGGCGGGGCGGTGAACGCGGGCTCGGGAGGCCGGATGCGGGGCATCGCGGCGACGGCCTTCGACAGTTCTTCCGGGGTGGTGCAGGCGGGTTCCTGGCGGGAGGCGGTGGCCCCGTCGTTGGCCAGCGCGCGCATGGCGAGCTCGCCCAGACCCCGGTGGACGCCGGCACGGACCTGGTCCGGGGCGATCAGGCCGACGCCCTTGGGCAGGCCGGTCAGGCCGTAGGCGTCGTTCTCGTAGGGCCAGCGCTGGGTGAGGGAGGCGTACAGCAGCGCGCCGATCGCCTCGGTGTCCGCGCGCTGCGGGGTCTCGCTGGTGATGCCGCGCAGGGCGGCGTTCACGGCGAGGCCGCGGATGCGGTACTGGCCGGTGGAGGTGCGCAGTATGGCGCTCGGGGTGAGCCGCAGGTGCGCCAGGCCCTCGCGGTGTGCGGCGGCCATGGCCTGGGAGATCTGGCTGACGAGCTGGTAGGCCTCGTGGGGTTCCAGCGGGCCCGCCGCGAGCAGGGCCGTCAGTTCGGTGGCGTCGGGCAGCCATTCGTGGACGACGTAGACGAGGTCGTTCTCTTCCACGGCGTCGAGGACCTGGACGAACCGGGGGTCGCCGAGCAGGGCGGAGGAGCGGGCCGCGGCCAGGACCGAACGGGCCCGGGGGTGGTCGGCGGGCAGCAGGTGGACGCCCACGGCACGGCGCAGCTTCTCGTCCATCGCACGCCAGCTGCTGAATCCGTCCAGACGGGTGACGCACTCTTCGAGCCGGTAGCGGCGGGCGAGCTTGTGGCCGCTGTGGAGCTCGGGGGCGGTGGCGGGTGCGGTGCTCTTGGGCTTCGTGGCGTTCTTGGGTTCGCCGTCCGGTTCGGGCATGGGTCCGTCCGAGGCTCGTCCGTCCTGGATCTCAGCCCCGTCGGCCGTGGCCTTGGCCGCCTCGGCGGCCGGCGGCTCTTCGCCGCTGTTGTCGGCCACGTCGACGGCAGCCGTGCTACGTTCCGCCACCGTCGTTCCTGCCTCCCCATCCGTTACGCGCTGTCGGCCAGTCTGCGAAGCCATGCCAATTGTGCCCACAGTCCGACGCTATGCACGACACGCTAGGGGGGCCGATGGTTGTGCGCATCAGCGCCCCAGACGTCCGCGCACCATTCCGACCATGGCGTTGAGTTCCTCGATCCTCATGCGCTTGGCCGCGATGAGGAATACGGCCGCCAGAGTGATGCCGCCGGCCACGAGGGAGGCCAGGGAACCGGTCACTCCGCTGCCGAGCAGTCGGGTGATGCCGAAGGCGACGCCACCTCCGACGACGGCCGCGGGAACACACGCGCCGGCGAGGCGGGCGTAGGTCCGCATCACGTGCGCGCCGTCCAGGTCGCCGCCCAGGCGGGTGCGCAGGCGGCGCCAGGCGACGCCGACCCCGACGGCGTAGCCGAGACCGTACGCGGCGGCCATGCCGACCACGGCCCAGCGCGCGGGCAGCACCAGGAACGCGGCGACCGAGACCGCCGCGTTGACGCCCGCGACGATGCAGGTGTTGTAGAAGGGGGTGCGGGTGTCCTCGTAGGCGTAGAACCCGCGCAGGACGACGTACTGCACGGAGTACGGGATCAGTCCGAGGCCGAAGGCCATCAGCACGTAGCCGATGTTCTGGGCACCGGCGCCGGATCCCGCGTAGAGCAGGGTGGCCATCGGCACGCCGAGGGCGAGGAACGCGAAGGCGCAGGGCACGATCGCGACGGCCGAGGTGCGCAGCCCGTAGGAGATGTCGTCGCGGACCGCGGCGACGTCGCCGTCGTGGGCCGAACGGGAGATCCGGGGCAGGACCGCGGTCATGACGGAGACGGTGATGATGGCCTGCGGCATCTGCCACAGCAGCAGCGCGTAGTTGTAGGCGGTGATGCCGGTACCCGGGTGGCCCTGCTTCTCGGCGATCGAACCGGCCCAGGTGGACAGCTGGGTGACGACGACCAGACCGATCTGGTTGGCGAGGACGAAGAAGAACGTCCACTTGGCGAGGCCGGCGGCCTTGCCGAGGCCGTGACCCTTCCAGTCGAAGCGCAGCTTCGGCTTGAAGCCCGCGTCCCGCAGGTAGGGCAGCATCGCCAGGGCCTGGACGGTGAGCCCCAGCAGGGTGCCCAGTCCGAGCAGCCGGACGCCGTCGGAGGTGACGGTGGCGGCGTTGACGCCGGAAGTGGTGAAGCCGCCGAAGGCCCAGATGAAGGCGCCGAAGGTGGCGATGACGACGATGTTGTTGAGGACGGGGGTCCACATCATCGCGCCGAACCGGCCGCGGGCGTTGAGGATCTGGCCGAGGACCACGTGCACGCCCATGAAGAACATGGTTGGCAGGCAGTAGCGGGCGAAGGCGACCGCGACGGCCATCTGCTCGGGGTTCGAGGCGATCTTCGGCGACATCATCGTGATGAACAGCGGCGCCGCGAGCACACAGACCGTGGTGATGCCCGCCAGCAGGACCACGACGAGGGTCAGCAGCCGGTTGGCGTAGGCCTCTCCCCCGTCGTCGTCGTTCTTCATGGCCCGCACGAGCTGCGGGATGAAGACCGCGTTGAGGGCGCCGCCGCCGACGAGGACGTAGATCATCGTCGGCAGGGTGTTGGCGATCTGGTAGGTGTCGTTGAAGGTGCCGACACCGATCGCCCCGGCGATGACCAGGGTGCGCAGGAAGCCGGTGAGCCGGGAGACGATCGTGCCCGCCGCCATGAGGGCGCTGGACTTGAGCAGGCTCGACGCGCGCCCGGCGGGCTTGCTGGGCGCGGGCGCGGCGACGGGGGCTTCCTCCGCCGCGGTACGGGGAGCCGCCTGCTGGTCCCGGTAGAGGTGGGCGAAGGCGTCCGGCTCCGGCTGCTGGTCCGTGGCCTTGGTGACGAGCGAGTCGACGCCGACGAACTGCGTGGTGGTCGCGTGGTCCCCGTACGGCATGTGGCGGGAGGGACCGTCCGGCTCGGGCGGCGGGGTCTGGGCCCAGACGCGCGGGTCCGGGGCGTAGGCAGGGGCCGCCGGGGCCGCGTAGAGCGGTCCGGGCTCCTGGTAGGTACCGGGAGGCGGCGGCGGGTGTGCGGCCCGGTCGTAGAGGACCTCGGCCACCGGATCCTGCGCGGACAGGTCCTGGGACCGGTACGGGTCGTAGTCGTAGGCACCCTGGACATACGGGTCGTGTTCCGGCGCGGCGGCAGGCGGAGGTACCTGCCCCGGTACCGGGGTGCCCGGGGCAGTGCCCTGGGCTGGCGCGGGACCGCCGGCGCCCTGCCCGCGGTCACCGTCGTACGGCGCGTTCATCGAAACCCCACCTCATCGTCCCCAGGCCGACCGGCCACGGCGTCGCTCAACGGTCCACTGTCTCACCCGTGCCGGACCCGCTGGTGCTTTGCGGTCCGGTGTCCGGGGTCTCGTCACTCGGCTGCGTGCTCTCTTCGGTGGCAGCGCGCGCCGCGACACGCTTGCGGCTGGCATACATCTTGATGCCTGCCACGACGAGGAGGAGCACCCCGCCCGCGATGACGAGCATGACAGTCGGAGTGATCTCCGTTGCCTCCACGGTGAACCTGCGCTCCTTGCCGTAGGGCACGCCGTCTTGGGTGTAGAGCTGTGCGGTGACCTCTACGGGGCCGCTGGCGGTGGCGTTGGCGTTGAACTTCAGGGTCTGGCTGTGCTCGGCCTGGACGTTGACGTCCTTCTCCGCCTCGCCCTCGTTGTCGAACATCAGGCGGGTGGGGTTGGCGGACTTCAGGCGCAGGACCAGGCCGTGGACGTCCTGGACGAGGCTGTTCTGGATCGAGACGGGGATCGTCGCGCTGTGCCCGGACAGTGTGGCATCCGACTTGGGGATCAGCTGTACCTGTTCGGTGAGACCGGTCAGGTACTGCTGGACACCGTCGCGGAAGACCGCGGCCTCATCGGGGCGACCGCGCCAGGAAGCCGACATCTCCCGGTTGGTGGTGTTGCCGAAGGGGATCTCGACCCGGTCCGGGGCCGAAAGGATCACCTTGAAGTGGTCGAGGGTGTTCTGGGTGCTGCGGATCTTCTCGAACGCCGACAGCGGGAGTTCCTGCTTGCGCAGAGCCTCCGGGTACTGACCCGCGCCCGGCACCTGGGTCGCGGCGCCCGGGTCGGGCTTGGCGGTGGCGGCGGCTTCGAGGTCGAGGGGCTGGCTCCAGCGCCCCGGCTGGAGGGCGCGCAGGGCCGAGGCCATCGTCTGGACCTGGCTGGAGGTGGGCATCCGCTGCGGGGTGACCACGAAGCTGCGCTGCTCGTCGGTGCCCTGCTGGTTCAGTACGAGGCTCTGGGCGAGGAACTGCTGGATCGCGAGGACGGAGTTGCCCGCCCTCAGCATGTCGCCCTCGAAGGCGGTGGAGAGCCGCGCGTCGGCGACGATGGCGGTCGCCCCGGCCCCGATCGGGCGGGCGGCCGACGGGGTGTAACCGAGGCCCGCGTTCTCCTGCAGGCTGTCACTGCGGGTGAGGACGTTGTGGGCGCCCGCCGAGGTGGCGACGTTGACGATCGATGGGTCGATGGCACCGTCCACGGGCCACGAGAAGTCGGTGGACGGGGTGACGTGCAGGACGGTCTCCACCGCCTGCTTCGCCTTGTCGGTGGCGGGCCGCAGCTGGCCCAGGGTGCCCGAGACGTCCTTGCCGCGGTGCGCGAGCGAGGCGAGGTCCGGGTCGGCGAAGGGCAGGGCGACGACCTTCTTGCCCTGGACGGCCGCTTCCAGGGCGCTCAGCCAGTGCTCGGCGACGGCCTTGCTCTTGCCCGGCACCGGCTTCCCGCCAGGGACCCGGACCCGGTAGCCCTTGGTCATCGCGTCGACCGTGTACAGCAGGTCGGGGTCGATGACCCAGGTGATCGGCAGGTCCTTGCCGAGCGAGACCATCTGCTCCAGCCGTCCTCCGGGCCGCAGCTCGTCGGCGAGGGTGTCGTCCTCGAAGACGGGCGTCTGCAGCTCGTCGGATCCGGTCTCGGCCGTGAGGTGGACCCGGGAGACCAGCGGCCACACGTAACTGAGCTGGGCGCGCTTGGCGGCGGTCTCGGGCTGCCAGGGCAGGACCGTCCGCTGGATGCCGAGCACCTGCTCGGTGGGCCGGTTCTCGGTCTCCCCCGACACGGAGACGCCGAGCTGGTAGACGCCTTCCTTGTCGAGCCCCAGCTTGTCGACCGGGACCTTCAGGATGAACTGCTGGCTGTTCTTCGCGGGCAGGGCGGAGATCTTCGCGGAGTAGGCGGCGTCGATCTCCGCGGGGTCGCTGCCGGGCCGGTATCCGCTCTGCTCGGCGGCCTCGCCGATCGTGTCGCGGTCACTGATCACCGGGCCGACGCGGAGTCCGACGTGCGCCCCGGTGATCGTCTCTCGGCTGTTGTTGGTCACCGTGCCGGAGATGGTGAGGGTGTCGCCCTTCACCGGGGCGCTCGGCATCAGGGTGTCCAGCTGGACGTCGACCGCGGTGGAGGCGGAGGGAGCGGTCTCCGCGGCGCGGGCCGATGGCGCGGGGGCGTAGACGAGGGCGGCGAGAACCGGTGTCCCGGTGAGCATGACGATCGCGCGCCGCAGCCAGCGGCGCCGGACAGGGGCGGGTGCCGTCCCCTGGATGTCTGCCGCCTCGGCCACGCGCCCGCCCGTCCTCGAAGTGTCAGTGGTCGTCGTTTGTGCGTCCACGCATGGTAACGAGGCCCGCTGTGCGCGAGTGCCGCGCCTTGCTCCACATGATCGGGTCCGCCGGGCGTGCGCGCGGTGCCGGGGGTGCCCATGCTGTGCCGACCATAAAGAAGGGAGCCCCTGCCGGGCGGGGCACGTACCCTTTTCTGTTGTGCCGAACGCCAACGAAGACAACCCCAGTGCCCTGAGTCAGGTGCAGCACCGCGCGGTCAGTGAACTGCTGCGGGTCGCCCCTGTCGCCGATGATCTCGGCCGCCGTTTCCAGGAGGCGGGCTTCAGCCTTGCACTGGTCGGCGGGTCCGTTCGCGACGCGCTGCTCGGGCGCCTCGGCAACGACCTCGACTTCACCACCGACGCCCGCCCCGAGGATGTACTGAAGATCGTCCGGCCGTGGGCGGACTCCGTCTGGGACGTCGGCATCGCCTTCGGCACGGTCGGAGCGAACAAGGGCGGCTTCCAGATCGAGGTGACCACCTACCGGTCCGAGGCCTACGACCGCACCTCGCGCAAGCCCGAGGTGTCCTACGGCGACTCCATCGAGCAGGACCTGGTCCGCCGTGACTTCACGGTCAACGCCATGGCTCTGGCGCTCCCGCAGCAGCAGTTCATCGATCCGCACGGCGGCCTGGAGGACCTGGAGGCCCGGGTGCTGCGGACCCCCGGGACCCCCGAGGACTCCTTCTCCGACGACCCGCTGCGCATGCTGCGGGCCGCCCGCTTCGCCGCGCAGCTGGACTTCGAGGTCGCCCCCGAGGTCGTCGCGGCGATGAAGGAGATGTCCGACCGGATCGAGATCGTCTCGGCGGAGCGGGTGCAGGCGGAGCTGAACAAGCTCCTGCTGTCGGACGGGCCCCGCCAGGGGCTGGGCCTGCTCGTGGAGACGGGCCTGGCCGACCGGGTGCTGCCGGAGCTGCCCGCGCTGCGGCTGGAGAGCGATGAGCACCACCGGCACAAGGACGTCTACGACCACTCCCTGATCGTGCTGGAGCAGGCGATCGATCTGGAGGAGGACGGACCGGACCTGGTGCTCAGGCTGGCCGCTCTGCTCCACGACATCGGCAAGCCCCGGACCCGCCGCTTCGAGAGCGACGGGCGGGTCTCCTTCCACCACCACGAGATGGTGGGCGCGAAGATGACCAAGAAGCGCATGACCGCGCTGAAGTACTCCAACGACATGGTCAAGGACGTCTCCCGGCTGGTGGAGCTGCACCTGCGCTTCCACGGCTACGGGGCCGGCGAGTGGACGGACTCCGCGGTCCGCCGGTATGTGCGGGACGCGGGGCCGCTGCTGTCGCGGCTGCACAAGCTGACCCGTTCCGACTGCACCACGCGCAACAAGCGCAAGGCCAAGGCGCTCTCCCACGCCTACGACGGCCTGGAAGCGCGGATCGCACAGCTCCAGGAGCAGGAGGAGCTGGACTCGATCCGTCCCGATCTCGACGGCAACGAGATCATGCAGGTCCTGGAGGTCGGCCCCGGCCCGGTGATCGGCAAGGCCTACGCCTTCCTGCTGGAGCTGCGGCTGGAGAACGGCCCGATGGAGCGGGAGACGGCCGTTGCGGCACTCAAGGAGTGGTGGGCCGCCGAGAACTGAGGCGCTCGCGTCGATGTTTCACGTGAAACATCGACGGCGGGAGCGCGATCGGTCAGGGGCGATGTTTCACGTGAAACGTCGCCCCTGCCGGAACAGCAACATGGCGGTCAGCGCGTAGAGGGCGGCCACGCCCAGGATCAGCGGGACGGATTTCCCGTCCAGGGGCAAGACGAGCGAGGCCGCGGCGGCCGCTCCGACGAAGGCGACGTTGAAGAGCACGTCATAGACGGAGAAGATCCGGCCGCGGAACGCGTCGTCCACCTGTGACTGCACGACCGTGTCGGTGGCGATCTTCGCTCCCTGCGTGGCCATCCCCAGCACGAACGCGGCGGCCAGCATCGGCTCGGGCGCGAAGAACAGACCGAGGCTCGGCACCAGAACGGCCGCTATCGCCGCGCAGAGCGTGATCCAGCCCCGGGTGCCGAGCCGTCCCACCAGCCAGGGAGTGATGACGGCCGCCGTGAAGAACCCGGCGCCGGAAACCCCGACGGCCACCCCCAGCAGGGCGAGGCCGTCCGATTCGTTGTCCGACCAGGCATAGCGGCAGAGGGTCAGCAGGGTCACCGTCAGCGCTCCGTAGCAGAAGCGCATCAAGGTCATCGCGGTGAGCGCCTGCGCCGCCTCCCGGCGTTCGTACAGGTGCCGCAGCCCCTGGGCCATGCCCCGCACGGTCAGAGCCACGCCCTCGGCCACTGACGGGTACTGGCGGGCGGGGCTGTGGTCGGGGCCGAGGAGGCGGACCCCCAGCCGGAGGGAGACAAGCGCCGCGCACAGGTAGAGCCCGGCGCCGAGCAGGACGACGACGGCGTTGGACTCGGCGGCGAGCAGGCGCACCAGGAAGGCCATGCCCCCGCCCAGGGTGGCCGCGAGGGTACCGGCGGTCGGAGAGAGGGCGTTCGCGGTCACCAGCTGGTCGGCGCCGACGACCCGGGGCAGAGACGCCGAGAGCCCGGCCAGGACGAAGCGGTTGACGGCGGTCACCGAGAGCGCGGAGGCGTAGAACAGCCAGTCGGGGACCTGCGCCACGATCAGCATCCCGGTGACGCAGGCCAGGAAGGCCCGCAGCAGGTTGCCGTAGAGGAAGACCTGACGGCGGGGCCAGCGGTCCAGCAGCACTCCGGCGAAGGGACCGATCGCCGAGTAGGGCAGCAACAGGACGGCCATGGCCGAGGCGATGGCGGCGGGCGAGGCCTGCTTCTCCGGGGAGAACACCACATAGGTGGCGAGTGCGACCTGGTAGACGCCGTCGGCGGCCTGGGACAGCAGTCGCACGCCGAGCAGATTGCGGAAATCCCTCAGGCGCAGGAGTACGCGCAGATCACCTACGACAGGCATGTGGGCAAGGGTCACATACGCGGAGGGTCCCCGGGCACATTGCCTGGGGACCCTCCGCGGAAGAACAGTCGAAGTCCAAGTGCCGGAGCCCTTGGAACATCGCGCTGTGTCCTGCTTAGCGCTCGACCTCGCCCTTGATGAACTTCTCGACGTTCGCGTAGGCCTCGTCGTCGAAGTACTGCACCGGCGGGGACTTCATGAAGTAGCTCGAAGCCGACAGGATCGGGCCACCGATGCCGCGGTCCTTGGCGATCTTCGCGGCGCGCACGGCGTCGATGATGACACCGGCGGAGTTCGGGGAGTCCCACACCTCGAGCTTGTACTCGAGGTTCAGCGGAACGTCACCGAAGGCGCGGCCCTCAAGGCGGACGTAGGCCCACTTGCGGTCGTCGAGCCACGCGACGTAGTCGGACGGACCGATGTGGACGTTCTTCTCGCCCAGCTCGCGGTCCGGGATCTGCGAGGTGACGGCCTGCGTCTTCGAGATCTTCTTGGACTCGAGGCGGTCGCGCTCGAGCATGTTCTTGAAGTCCATGTTGCCGCCGACGTTGAGCTGCATGGTGCGCTCAAGACGGACACCGCGGTCTTCGAACAGCTTCGCCATCACGCGGTGCGTGATGGTGGCGCCGACCTGGGACTTGATGTCGTCACCGATGATCGGGACACCGGCCTCGGTGAACTTGTCCGCCCACTCCTTGGTGCCGGCGATGAAGACCGGAAGGGCGTTGACGAACGCGACCTTGGCGTCGATGGCGCACTGCGCGTAGAACTTCGCGGCGGCCTCGGAACCGACGGGCAGGTAGCAGACCAGAACGTCGACCTGCTTGTCCTTGAGGACCTGGACGATGTCGACCGGCGCCTCGGCGGACTCCTCGATCGTCATCCGGTAGTACTTGCCCAGGCCGTCCAGGGTGTGGCCGCGCTGAACGGTCACGCCCTTGTTGGGGACGTCGCAGATCTTGATCGTGTTGTTCTCGCTGGCGCCGATGGCGTCCGAAAGGTCGAGGCCGACCTTCTTCGCGTCGACGTCGAAGGCGGCAACAAACTCGACGTCGCGGACGTGGTAGTCGCCGAACTGGACGTGCATCAGGCCGGGGACCTTGGCCGCCGGGTCGGCGTCCTTGTAGTACTCGACGCCCTGCACCAGCGAGGCGGCGCAGTTGCCTACGCCGACGATGGCTACGCGAACCGAACCCATTCCGGTTGCTCCCTGTTTGTTCTCGGACGAGGCCTGCGAATGCAGGGCCTCATTTTGCAGTTTCGTCGGACGAGCCGGGTCGTCTGCGATCCCGTCCCGCCCGCTCGCTCTCGATCAGCTCGTTCAGCCAGCGCACTTCGCGCTCCACGGATTCCATACCGTGCCGCTGCAGCTCAAGCGTGTAGTCGTCGAGGCGCTCCCGCGTACGGGCGAGCGAGGTGCGCATCTTCTCCAGGCGCTCCTCCAGCCGGCTGCGGCGGCCCTCCAGCACTCGCATGCGCACGTCCCGTTCGGTCTGGCCGAAGAACGCGAAGCGGGCGGCGAAGGACTCGTCCTCCCAGGTATCGGGGCCGGTGTGGGAGAGCAGCTCCTCGAAGTGCTCCTTACCCGCCGCCGTCAACCGGTAGACGATCTTGGCGCGGCGCCCTGCGAGTGAAGCGGCGACCGCGTCTTCCAGGGCGTTGCCCGGTTCTTCGATCAACCACCCATTGGCGACGAGCGTCTTGAGGCAGGGATAGAGGGTTCCGTAGCTGAACGCCCGGAACACCCCCAGCGAGGTGTTGAGCCGTTTGCGCAGCTCATAGCCGTGCATGGGGGACTCGCGAAGCAGGCCGAGGACAGCGAACTCGAGAATGCCTGAGCGCCGGCTCATCCGCCTGCTTCCTCCTCGCCCCTGAGTTCTTTATGCCGAGCTGATGTATCGACTCGATACATCCAGACGATAGAACGGGCGGCCCGTTACGACAAGGGGAGACGTGGTGACCGGCGTCACATCATCAATTCGTGGGAGGCAAGTTGCCTGATTTGGGGTGAACTTCGGCACTGGTTGGGTTTTGAGCGTGCGTAGTCTGTGCGCCGGGGGAACCGGAATACGCCTGCCGCTTCCAGGCCACTCGCCTGCCCGAGGAGTAGTCGTTCGATGAGCGAGCACCGCCGCAAACCGCCGCAGCAGCAAGGCGGTGGACGCGCTGCGGCCCGCCGGGCCCAGCAGCGACCCGGCCGGGGCGTCACGCCCGGGCGGGACGCCCCCACCGCATCACCCGGTGGCCCGTACGCGGGACAGCCGGACCCCGACAGCCGTGCCGGAGCCCGCAGGGGCACCCGTGGCACCGGCGGGGGCCGCGGCGGCAAGGGCCCGGGCCGCAAGGACAAGCGGCTCATCAACTACCCGAGGTCCGACAGACAGGGCTGGAAGCGCTTCCTGCCCTCCTGGAAGCTCGTCGGGGGCACGGCCCTGGGCTTCTTCGCCATCATCACGGCCGGGTCGGGCATCGGCATCGCGATGGTGGGCACCCCCGACGCGAACAAGGCCGCCGAGGCCCAGAACAACGTCTTCTACTGGGCCGACGGCACCCAGATGGTCGCGACCGGCGGTTCGACCAACCGGCAGATCGTGCCCATCGACAAGATCCCGCGGTCGATGCAGAACGCCGTGATCTCGGCGGAGAACGAGTCCTTCGAGACCGACAAGGGCGTCGACCCCATGGGCATCGCCCGCGCCGTGGTCAACATGGCCAAGGGCGGTTCGACCCAGGGCGGCTCCACCATCACCCAGCAGTACGTGAAGAACACCTTCCTGGACTCCGACCAGACGCTCAAGCGGAAGGTCACGGAGCTGTTCATCTCGATAAAACTGGGTGTCACCGCGGAGAAGGACACGATCCTCGCGGGCTATCTGAACACGGCGTACTACGGCCGGGACGCCTACGGCATCCAGGCCGCCTCCCGGGCGTACTTCAACAAGGACTGCGACAAGCTGACCCCCTCCGAGGGCGCGTTCCTCGCCTCCGTGCTCAAGGGCCCCAACCTCTACAACCCGGACGGCGGCATCGGATCCGCGGCCACCCCCGAGGCCAACACCAAGCGCGCCATGAGCCGCTGGGCCTGGGTGCTGGACCGCGAGGTCGCCGTGGGCCGGATGGACCAGGCCGAGCGGGACAAGTACCGCGAGTTCCCCAAGCTGGTCGACTCCGCGCAGGCGCGTTCGCTCGGCGGCCAGACCGGCTACCTGGTCGAAACGGCCAAGCAGTACGTGATGAAGGCCAAGGGCCTCACCGCCGAACAGATGGCTCTCGGCGGCTACCAGATCACCACCACCTTCCAGAAGCCCAAGGTGGACGCGCTGGTCAAGGCCGTCGAGGACACCCGCAACGGGTTCCTGGACGAGAAGGCGCGGCCCGACTACGACACGTTCGTACAGTTCGGCGCGGCCTCCGTGGACGTGAAGACCGGCGCGCTGGTGGCCCTCTACGGCGGGCCCGGCTGGGACCAGAAGCACTTCACCAACAACGCCAACACCATCGGCGTCCCGGTCGGCTCCACCTGGAAGCCGTTCGTGCTGGCCGCGGCGCTGGAGTACGGCACCCAGAACTCGCACGGCGAGGGCCTTTCCGTCGAGAGCAAGTACAACGGCAACGACCTCGCGGTGATCAACAACCGTGACGGCAAGCCGCTGCGCTCCGCCGACGGGAAGCCCTTCCAGCAGAAGAACGAGAGCCCCACCCAGTACGGCTACGTGACCCTCAACGAGGCGATGGAGAAGTCCATCAACACGCCGTTCGCGCAGCTCGTCTTCGACGTCGGCCACGACAAGGTGCGCAGCGTGGCCGAGGCCTCCGGCATCCTCAAGGAGTCGATGGACCCGACCGACAACGCGTCGTTCGCCCTCGGCACCTCGACCCCGTCGGCCATTCGCATGGCCGATGCCTACGGGACCTTCGCCGACTCCGGCACCCACCACGAGCCCTTCTCGGTCACCAAGGTGCTCAAGGACGGCAAGGAACTGTCCGGCTTCGAGGCGCCCAAGGCCCAGCGGGCCATGGACAACTCCATCGCCGACAACATCACCAAGGTGCTGCGCAACGTCGTGGAGAACGGCACCGGCACCAAGGCCAAGAAGCTGGGCCGCCCCGCCGCGGGCAAGACCGGCACCACCGACCAGAACAAGTCGGCCTGGTTCGTCGGCTACACCCCGCAGCTGTCGACCGCCGTGACCCTGTTCCGCAACGACCCGAATTCGGCGGACAAGAAGCTCATGTCCATGAACCGGGTGGGCGGCGTCGACTCCATCCACGGTGGTGACATCCCCGCGGTGATCTGGACCGAGTACATGAAGGCCGCGCTCAAGGGCTCCCCGGAGAAGGACTTCCCGGAGGCCGAGGACATCGGAGTGAAGGCGGACGCCGCGGGCGCTCCCACGCCCACGCCCACTCCGCCGCCCTCGCCCTCGCCGTCCGTGTCACCGTCTTCGGAGATCTCGCCGTCGCCGACGGTCTCCCCGTCCCCGAGCCGGGGCGGCAAGCCCAGCTGCAACCCGTGGAAGCTGTACTGCGACCCGGATCCGAGCGGCACGCCCACCGGAATGCCCAGCCCGACCAAGAGCAAGCCGGGCCGGCCGGGCAGCAGCTTCTGGGGACCCGCGGGCGCCGATCCCGCCGGCGGCTGATCCGCCCCGTTCCATCCTCCGGGGGCCGTCGCATTCCGATGCGGCGGCCCCCGGCACGTACACAGCCCCGTACGGCAGGATGAGCGCATGACGAAGGTGCACGAGGACCGCCCCGTACTGCCCACCCAGCAGGACGAGGTCGCGGCGGCCGGCAGTGAGCTGATCGGCGGGCCGATGGGCAGGTACGCACGGCTCGGCGGCCATTGGCTGAACCCGGTGCGCGTCATCGTCCTGGTCGCGATCGGCATGTTCGCGCTCGGCATGGTGCAGAAGCTGCCCTGCTACGACTGGGCGTGGTTCCGCGGCGCGGGCTCGCAGTACACCCACGCCTGCTACTCGGACATCCCGCACCTGTACGTCGTGCGCGGCTTCGCCGACGGTCTGACGCCGTACTTCGACCGGCTCACCGGCGACATGCAGTACCTGGAGTACCCCGTGCTCACCGGGCTCTTCATGCAGGTCGCGTCGTGGCTCACGCCCACGGGCGGCTCCATGCAGCACCGCGAGCAGATGTACTGGATGGTCAACGCGGGCATGCTGATGGCCTGCGCCGCGGTCATCGCCGTCTGTGTCGCCCGTACGCACCGCCGCCGCCCCTGGGACGCCCTGCTCTTCGCCCTCGCGCCCGCCTTCGCACTGACCGCCACGATCAACTGGGACCTGCTGGCCATCGCGCTGACCGCCGCCGGGATGCTCATGTGGTCCCGCGGCCGGGCCCTGGCCTTCGGCATCCTGATCGGCCTGGCCACCGCCGCCAAGCTCTATCCCGTGCTGCTGCTGGGCCCGTTGTTCGTCCTGTGCTGGCGGGCCGGCAAGTGGCGTGCCTTCGGGCTGGCGACCCTCGGCGCGGTCGCGTCCTGGCTCGTGGTGAACCTGCCCGTCATGCTCTACGCGTGGGACGGCTGGTCGAAGTTCTACACCTTCAGCCAGGAGCGGCCGATCGACTTCGGGTCGGTGTGGCTGCTGATCTCCCAGCGCTCCGGCAACCCGCTCGAAGGCGCGAACACCTATGCGACGGGCCTGACCCTGCTGCTCTGCGGAGCCATCGGGCTGCTCGGTCTCACCGCTCCCCGCCGCCCCCGGTACGCCCAGCTGGTGTTCCTGGTCGTCGCCGCCTTCATCCTGGCCAACAAGGTCTATTCGCCGCAGTACGTGCTGTGGCTCATCCCGCTGGCCGCCCTCGCCCGGCCGCGCTGGCGCGACATGCTGATCTGGCAGGCCTGTGAGGTCATGTACTTCCTTGGGATCTGGTCCTACCTCGCCTACACGACCAGCGGCGACAAGCACCAGGGACTGCCCGTCGAGGGCTACCAGCTGGCCATCGCCGCGCACCTGCTCGGCACCCTCTACCTCTGCGCCGTGATCGTCCGGGACGTCCTGCTGCCCGACCGGGACGTCGTACGCCAGGACGGCTCGGACGACCCCTCCGGCGGTGTCCTGGACGGGGCCGAGGACCGGTTCACGCTCTCTCACGCCACGAGGGCGCCGCAGGATGCGACGCCCTCGGAGGGACAGCGGGTCGAGTGGGGCGCCACCCGGGACTGAGCCCGGCCGGCGCCCGCACCGGGACTCAGGCGTCGAGCGCCCGGTCGAACTGGGTCGTGGTGTGCCGCAGGTGGGCCACCAGTTCGTCGCCCACGTGCGGCTCGGTCGCGTCGGACGGCACGAACAGGATCGACACCTGCATGTGCGGGGGCTCCGCGAACCAGCGCTGCTTGCCCGCCCACACGAACGGCGACAGGTTCCGGTTCACGGTGGCCAGTCCCGCCCGGGCGACCCCCTTGGCGCGCGGCATCACACCGTGCAGGGCCTTGGGGGCCTCCAGGCCCACCCCGTGGGAGGTGCCGCCCGCCACGACGACCAGCCAGCCGTCCGAGGCGGCCTTCTGCTGGCGGTAGCCGAAGCGGTCGCCCTTGGAGACCCGCGTGACGTCCAGTACGGCGCCCCGGTACTGGGTCGCCTCGTGATCGCCCAGCCACAGCCGGGTGCCGATGCGCGCCCGGAAGCGGGTCTGCGGGAACTGCTGGCGCAGCCGCGTCAGCTCCTCGGCCCGCAGGTGGCTGACGAACATGGTGTGCAGCGGCAGCCTGGCCGCCCGCAGCCGGTCCATCCAGGCGATGACCTCCTCGACGGCGTCGGAGCCGTCGGGGCGGTCCAGCGGCAGGTGCAGGGCGAAGCCCTCCAGCCGCACGTCCTCGATCGCCGAGTGCAGCTGCCCCAGGTCGTGTTCGGAGATCCCGTGGCGGCGCATCGAACTCATGCACTCGATGACGACGCGGGCGCCGACCAGGCCGCGCACCCCGTCCACCGAGGACACCGAGCGGATGACCCGGTCGGGCAGCGGAACCGGCTCCTCGCCCCGCCGGAACGGGGTCAGGACCAGGAGGTCCCCGCCGAACAGATCCTTTATGGCGGCGGCCTCGTACGTCGTTCCCACGGCCAGGATGTCGGCGCCCATGCGGGTCGCCTCCTCGCACAGCCGCTCGTGGCCGAAGCCGTAGCCGTTGCCCTTGCAGACCGGGATCAGCCCGGGGAACTGATCCTGGATCTGCTTCTGGTGCGCACGCCAGCGCGCGGTGTCGACGTAGAGCGTGAGCGCCATGCCCGTCCGGAACCTCTCTAGAAAAGAACTGCTCGGTGCAGCGGGGGTGGGGTGGGGATCAGCGGCGGGACATGTAGATGTCGAGCGCCTTGTGCAGCATCTTGTTGAGCGGGAAGTCCCACTCGCCGACGTACTCGACGGCCTCGCCGCCCGTGCCGACCTTGAACTGGATCAGGCCGAACAGGTGGTCGTTCTCGTCCAGGGTGTCGCTGATGCCGCGCAGGTCGTACACGCTCGCGCCGAGCGCGTACGCGTCGCGCAGCATGCGCCACTGCATCGCGTTCGACGGCCGGACCTCGCGCTTGTGGTTGGCGGAGGCGCCGTACGAGTACCAGACGTGCTGGCCGACGGTGAGCATCGTGGCGGCGGCCAGCGGCTCTCCCTCGTGCGTGGCGATGTACAGCCGCATCCGGTTCGGGTCCTCGGAGTTGAGGGCCGTCCACTGACGCTGGAAGTAGCTGAGCGGGCGCGGGCGGAACTTGTCGCGCACGGCGGTGATCTCGTAGAGGTGCTGCCAGGTGGGCAGGTCCTCGTAACCGCCCTGGACCACCTCGACGCCGGCCTTCTCGGCCTTCTTGATGTTGCGGCGCCACAGCTGGTTGAAGCCCTTGAGGACGTCGTCCAGGGAGCGTTCGGCGAGCGGCACCTGGAAGACGTAGCGCGGCTGGACGTCACCGAAACCGGCGCCGCCGTCCTCGGCCTGCTGCCAGCCCATGCGGCGCAGCTTGTCGGACACCTCGAAGGCGCGGGGCTCGATGACCGAGGCCTCCACGTCCCGCAGGCGCTTGACGTCAGGGTCCTGGATGCCGGCCTTGATGGCCGTCGAGTTCCAGCGGCGGATGACGACGGGCGGGCCCATCTTCACGGTGAACGCGCCCTGCTGCTTGAGGTGGGCCAGCATCGGCTGGAGCCATTCCTCCAGATTCGGGGCGTACCAGTTGATGACGGGGCCCTCGGGAAGGTACGCGAGGTACCTCTTGACCTTGGGCAGCTGCCGGTACAACACCAGGGCTGCACCGACGAGTTCACCGGTGTTGTCGAACCAACCGAGGTTCTCCGAACGCCACTCGTTCTTCACGTCGGCCCACGCCGGAACCTGGCAGTGGCTCGCCGAGGGCAGGCTCTGGAGGTATGCCAGATGCTGCTCTCGGCTGATGGTCCTCAGGGACAGGCTCATGCGGGGCGTCTCCTAGGCGGCTTCGCTGGCTATGGCGCGAAGCCTACTGCGACAAGGGCGCCACCCATCTGGGGGACGGACCCGGTCCGGGCCGGAGGCCGGCCGGCGCCCTGTCGCGGAGGTGCCCGGCTACCCGAAGAGCCCGCCGTGTGCCATGGCGAGATAGAACCCGACCGCGGCCGCTCCCAGGCCGACGATCAGTGCGAAGCGCTCGCGTGTCGTGGCCGAGATGAACTGTCCGTAGGCGCCGGTGAGGATGCCGATCAGGCCGGTCCACGAGCTGAGCAGGTGCAGATTGTGGAAGAACGCCGTGACGAACGCCACGATGCCGAGGATCAGAGTGATCGCCACAAGGGTGTCTTGCAGCGGGTGGGGCTTGCCGTCGGTGGAGAACAGCGAGATGGACGACTGGGGCCGCATTGCCTGTGCCATCGGAAGGCACCTCCTGGCTGACGCAGAGCGGTGCAGCGGCGCTGCCGTCCGGAGAGGCCGGGGGGCATAGCACCGAGCACACCCGATGAGTACAGAGTGTGGCCTCCTTGTGCCGGATTTCAACCGGAAGGAGGTGAGCAGGTACTCTGTACGGTCTGCACCTGTGTCCGTTCGCTCGGACGCGGTGCCGATACGCATCACGACCCTCCTGCCACGGAACGACCGTGGCCGCTGAGTCCAAAGGAGGTGGGTTCCACATGCGTCACTACGAAGTGATGGTCATCCTCGACCCCGATCTCGAGGAGCGCGCTGTCTCCCCGCTGATCGAGAACTTCCTTTCTGTCGTCCGTGAGGGCAACGGAAAGGTCGAGAAGGTCGACACCTGGGGCCGTCGTCGTCTCGCTTACGAGATCAAGAAGAAGCCCGAGGGCATCTACTCGGTCATCGACCTTCAGGCCGAGCCTGCGGTCGTCAAGGAGCTCGACCGACAGATGAACCTGAACGAGTCGGTCCTCCGGACCAAGGTCCTCCGTCCCGAGACCCACTGAACTTCCCAGTTCAGCGGTAATCGGGAATTCGAGTAGCACAAGCCAGCTGCAAAACCCGCCGAGAGGTTCATCCATGGCAGGCGAGACCGTCATCACGGTCGTCGGCAATCTCGTCGACGACCCCGAGCTGCGCTTCACCCCCTCGGGTGCGGCGGTCGCGAAGTTCCGTGTCGCGTCCACTCCCCGCACCTTCGACCGCCAGACCAATGAGTGGAAGGACGGCGAAAGCCTGTTCCTGACCTGCTCGGTGTGGCGGCAGGCGGCCGAGAACGTCGCAGAGTCCCTTCAGCGGGGCATGCGTGTCGTCGTTCAGGGCCGACTGCGCCAGCGGTCCTACGAGGACCGTGAGGGTGTCAAGCGCACGGTCTACGAGCTGGACGTCGAGGAAGTCGGCCCCAGCCTGAAGAACGCCACGGCCAAGGTCACCAAGACCACGGGTCGCGGCGGCCAGGGTGGCTACGGCGGCGGTGGCGGCGGCCAGCAGGGCGGCGGCGGTGGCAACTGGGGCGGAGCCCCCAGTGCGAGCCCGCAGGGCGGCGGAGCACCCTCCGACGACCCGTGGGCGTCCAGCGCACCGGCCGGCGGCGGTCAGCCGCAGCAGGGCGGCGGCGGGGGCGGCTGGGGCGGAAGCTCCGGCGGCTCCGGCGGCGGCTACTCGGACGAGCCGCCCTTCTAAGGGCAGCTCTACCCCACTTCTTGATCACACAGGAGAGACACAATGGCGAAGCCGCCTGTGCGCAAGCCTAAGAAGAAGGTCTGCGCGTTCTGCAAGGACAAGACCGTGTACGTGGACTACAAGGACACGAACATGCTGCGGAAGTTCATTTCCGACCGCGGCAAGATCCGTGCCCGCCGCGTGACCGGCAACTGCACGCAGCACCAGCGTGACGTCGCCACGGCAGTCAAGAACAGCCGTGAGATGGCACTGCTGCCCTACACGTCCACCGCGCGATAAGGAAAGGGTGACCGAATAATGAAGATCATCCTGACCCACGAGGTCTCTGGCCTCGGAACTGCCGGCGACGTCGTCGACGTCAAGGACGGCTACGCTCGCAACTACCTGGTCCCGCGTGGTTTCGCGATCCGCTGGACCAAGGGTGGCGAGAAGGACGTGGCGCAGATCCGCCGCGCCCGCAAGATCCACGAGATCGCGACCATCGAGCAGGCCAACGAGTTCAAGGCCAAGCTCGAGGGCGTGAAGGTGCGTCTGGCCACCCGTTCGGGTGACAGCGGCCGCCTCTTCGGCTCCGTGACCCCGGCCGACATCGCCACGGCGATCGAGGCTTCCGGTGGTCCGAAGGTCGACAAGCGCCGCGTTGAGCTGGCGTCCCCGATCAAGACCCTCGGTTCGTACCAGGTCTCCGTGCGTCTGCACGCCGAGGTCGTCGCGAACCTGGGCATCGAGGTCGTCGCCGCCTAAGTGCCGCGCACGAAGGGCCGTACCCCCCGGGGTACGGCCCTTCGTCGTTTCACGTGAAACACGTGTTTCACGTGAAACAGTCCGTTTCACGTGAAACATCGGCGGCGCACCGCGGTCAGCGTGCGGCGCCCGTGACCAGCCAGCGGCCGGAGCGGGCCCGCAGCTGGAGCGTGACCATCCGGACCAGCATCATCAGCGTCATCGCCCACCAGAGCGTGGTGAGGCCACCGCCGATGCTGGGGACGAGCAGGGCGGCCGGGGTGAAGACGGCCAGCGTCACGACCATCGCTCCGGCGAGGTAGCGGCCGTCGCCCGCGCCCATCAGGACTCCGTCGAGGACGAAGACGATCCCGCAGACCGGCTGGGAGAGGGCCACGACGAGCAGGGCGGGCAGCAGGGCGTCCTTGACCGTGGGGTCACCGGTGAAGAGCGGTACGAAGAGCGGCCGGGCCGCGACGACCAGGATCCCGAGGACCACCCCCGAGGCGATCCCCCACTGCACCATGCGGCGGCACACGGCCTTGGCGCCCTCGCTGTCCCCCGCGCCCAGGTAGCGGCCGATGATGGCCTGCCCGGCGATGGCGATGGCGTCGAGTGCGAAGGCGAGCAGGCTCCACAGCGAGAGCAGGATCTGGTGGGCGGCGATGTCCGCATCGCCCAGCCGGGCCGCGACGGCGGTCGCGATCATCAGCACGGCCCGCAGGGACAGGGTCCGCACCAGCAGGGGTACTCCGGCTTGTGCGCAGGCCCGGATGCCGGCGGCGTCGGGGCGCAGGGAGGCCCGGTGGCGGCGGGCGCCCCGGACGACGACGATCAGGTAGGCGGCGGCCATGGCGCACTGGGCGATGACCGTGCCCCAGGCGGAACCGGCGATGCCGAGGCCCGCCCCGTAGACCAGGGCCACGTTCAGGCCCCCGTTGAGGGCGAAGCCGCCGATGGCGACGTACAGGGGGGTGCGCGTGTCCTGGAGCCCGCGGATCACCCCGGTGGCGGCCAGGACGACGAGCATGGCCGGGATGCCGAGGGCGGAGATGCGCAGGTAGGTGACGGCGTACGGGGTCACGGTGTCGGAGGCGCCGAAGAGCGAGATCAGCCAGGGGGCCGTGGGCAGCACGATCGCGACGACGGCCGCGCCGAGCAGGAGGGCGAGCCAGATGCCGTCCATGCCCTGCCGGATGGCCGCTTGGAGGTCGCCCGCACCGACCCGGCGCGCGACCGCAGCGGTGGTCGCGTAGGCGAGGAAGACGAAGACGCTCACCGCGGTCGTCAAGAGGGCGGCGGCGACCCCGAGGCCGGCGAGCTGAGGGGTGCCGAGGTGCCCCACGATGGCACTGTCGGCCATGACGAAGAGGGGTTCGGCGACGAGGGCGCCGAAGGCGGGGACGGCGAGGGCGAAGATCTCGCGGTCGTGCCGTCTCGGGGCGTCCTTCGGTGTCTCGGTGGCCTGTGTCATGTGCTCAATCTAATCTTCCACAGGTAATGGACGCAAGGGCCATTGGAGTCTTACCGACGCGCTGACTTGGGCGTTCTTCCCACCCCTTTGGAGGCGATCTTGAGACAGTGGCGAAGAATTTTCTCCCCCACAGGCCATGGAAGACGAAAGGCCAGGTCAGCACGGGTAACGGGGTGGGTCAGGTGATTTTGTCCACAGCACCGTCCCCCGGTCCGTACACAGCTTCAGGTGAGTTACCCACAGCATTCGGCTCGTCATCCACATCTCATCCACACAGCCTGTGGATAACAAGATTGGCTGACGTCGTCAGCGGCTCTACCGTGGTGCGTTGCCCGACGCGCCGAGAGCCGATCCGGGTGTCCCAAATGTCAGAGCCGTGTCGTAGAAAGAGTGACACGGCAAGGTCCGCTTTGCGGACGGGAGGAGGCGGCCCGGTGAGCAGTCCCGAGCCCATGGACGACCCTTGGGCCGACAGCGGTCCAGGTGACCGTCTGCCCGCCCGTCCACGCCGTAACAGTGAAGGCCGCGGCCGCGGGGACGAGCAGCACGATCGGGGCCGCGAGGGCGGCTCCTGGGACGGCGGAGGCGGCGGCTTCGAGCGGGTCCCGCCCCAGGACCTGGACGCCGAGCAGTCGGTCCTCGGCGGCATGCTGCTCTCGAAGGACGCGATCGCCGACGTGGTCGAGGTCCTCAAGGGCCATGACTTCTACCGTCCCTCGCACGAGACGATCTACCAGGCCATCCTCGACCTGTACGCGAAGGGGGAGCCCGCCGACCCGATCACGGTCGGCGCGGAGCTGACCCGGCGCGGCGAGATCAGCAAGGTCGGCGGTGCGTCGTACCTGCACACGCTGGTCCAGTCGGTGCCGACGGCGGCGAACGCGGAGTACTACGCGGAGATCGTCCACGAGCGGGCGGTCCTGCGCCGGCTGGTCGCGGCGGGTACGAAGATCACACAGATGGGCTATGCGGCGGACGGCGACGTCGACGAGATCGTCAACAGCGCCCAGGCCGAGATCTACGCCGTCACCGAGCAGCGGACCTCCGAGGACTACCTCCCGCTCGGCGACATCATGGAGGGCGCGCTCGACGAGATCGAGGCCATCGGCTCGCGCAGCGGCCAGATGTCCGGTGTGCCGACCGGCTTCACGGACCTCGACTCGCTGACGAACGGTCTGCACCCGGGCCAGATGATCGTCATCGCGGCCCGTCCCGCCATGGGCAAGTCGACCCTGGCCCTGGACTTCGCCCGCGCCTGCTCCATCAAGGCCAACCTGCCCAGCGTGATCTTCTCCCTCGAAATGGGACGTAACGAGATCGCCATGCGCCTGCTCTCCGCGGAGGCGCGGGTGGCGCTGCACCACATGCGCTCGGGCACCATGACGGACGACGACTGGACCCGGCTGGCCCGCCGGATGCCGGACGTCTCCGCCGCGCCGCTCTACATCGACGACTCCCCCAACCTGTCGATGATGGAGATCCGCGCGAAGTGCCGTCGGCTCAAGCAGCGAAACGATCTGTCTCTCGTCGTCATCGACTACCTGCAGCTGATGCAGTCCGGTGGCTCCCGGCGGCCCGAGAGCCGTCAGCAGGAGGTCTCGGACATGTCCCGAAACCTCAAGCTGCTCGCGAAGGAGCTGGAGGTCCCGGTGATCGCGCTGTCCCAGCTGAACCGTGGTCCCGAACAGCGCACCGACAAGAAGCCGATGGTCTCCGACCTGCGAGAGTCCGGTTCCATCGAGCAGGACGCCGACATGGTGATCCTGCTCCACCGCGAGGACGCCTACGAGAAGGAGTCGCCCCGCGCCGGTGAGGCGGACCTGATCGTGGCCAAGCACCGAAACGGCCCGACGGCGACGATCACGGTCGCTTTCCAGGGCCATTATTCGCGGTTCGTGGACATGGCCAACACCTAGAGTCGGAGCATGAGTTCCGCAGACACAGCAGACACATCAGACGCAGCGGGTACGGCCGAAGACCGGGAGTTGCTCCCCTCGACCAGGCGGGCACTGCTGCACCGGCTCGCCGTGGCGCAACGCGAGGGACGGGCGCCGTCGATCGTGGCCGCCGTGGTCCGCGGCGGCGAGATCGTCTGGGAGGGCACCCGCAGCTGCGTGGACGGGCACGGCCCGGACGGTGACGTGCAGTACCGGGTGGGTTCGATCAGCAAGACCTTCACCGCCGTGCTCGTGCTGAGGCTGCGGGACGAGGGTCTTCTGAGCCTTGAGGACCCGCTGGAGAAGCACCTTCCCGGCACCGGCGCCGGCGAGGTGACCATCGCTCAGCTGCTCGCCCACACGGGCGGACTCGCGGCGGAGACGCCCGGGCCGTGGTGGGAGCGCACCCCGGGCGCGCTGCGTCCCGAGCTGGCGGACGTACTGGGCGAGGAGCCGTTCCGGCACGAGCCCGGGCGGCGGCACCACTACTCCAACCCCGGCTACACCCTGCTGGGTTCGCTCGTGGAGGCGGTCCGCGGGAAGCCGTGGGCCGAGGTGCTCCGGGCCGAGGTGCTGGAGCCGCTGGGGCTGGAGCGGACCAGCGTGCTGCCGCAGGCCCCGCACGCGGGCGGCTGGGCCGTCCACCCCTGGGCCGACGTGATGATGCCGGAGCCGCTGGAGGACCTGGGGCTCATGGCACCGGCCGGTCAGCTCTGGTCCACGACCCGTGACCTGGCCCGCTTCGCGGTCTTCCTCACCCGCGGCGACGAGCGGGTACTGGCCGCGGAGACGGTGCGCGAGATGCGCACGGCGGCCTCGCCGCCCGAACCGGGCGTCGCGGACGGCGGGTACGGGCTGGGCATGCAGCTGATGACCTCCGGCGGGCGGTCCCTGGCCGGGCACACGGGCTCACTGCCGGGGTTCGTCGCGTGCGTGTGGCTGAGCGAGACGGACGACCTCGCCACGGTCGCCCTGGCGAACTGCACCTCAGGCCTCGCGGTCGCCCAGCTGGCCGCCGAACTGCTCGGCATCGTGGCCGAGGCGGAACCGCGGATCCCGGAGCCGTGGAAGCCCTTCCGGGAAGCCGATGAGGTGGCCCTGGAGCTGACCGGCCCCTGGTACTGGGGAACGGCCCCGTTCCTGCTCCGGCTGCACGCGGACGGGACGATGGCGCTCGGACCGGTGGCGGCGACCGGACGGGCCGCCCGGTTCCAGGCCGCCGGGGACGGGAGCTGGACCGGGCTGAGCGGCTACCACGCGGGCGAGACCCTGCGGGTGGTGCGCCGCGAGGACGGTTCGGTGAGCCACTTGGACATCGGCTCGTTCGTGTTCACCCGGGCGCCCTACGATCCGGGCGCCCCGGTCCCCGGGGGCGTCGACCCCCAGGGGTGGCGGGGCGTCGGCTGATCAGGCGACGAGTTCGCGTTCCAGTGGGGTGCGAAAGCGCGGGGTGACGCGTGCGTCGCCCACCCACTGGGCGAGCCGCCCGGCCTCCGCGGCGACCGCTCGCCCGGCGGCGCGGCCCCGGTCGGCCAGCAGCTTCCAGACGATCTCTCCGTCGGCGCGTTGTGCCCACCCGCCCACGATCTCGCCGTTCCACCACACCGTGGGACCGATGTTCCCGGCGTAGTCGAAGAGGGCGGCCCGGTGGGCCGGGTCGAGCTGGAAGCCGCGGTCGGCCCAGCCCATGCCGCTGGGGTCGAGGGCGGGCAGCAGGGCCGCCCAGGGCTCGGGCGGGGTCTCGGGTCCCGCGTCCCCGGCCGCGACGAGGGCGGTGGCGCCGCCCTCGAGAGCGACCTCTTCGGTTCCGGTGGCGGCGAGGGCCTTGCGCACGTCGGTCAGGGTCCATCCGGTCCACCACTTGAGGTCGGCCTCGGTGGCCGGTCCGTAGGCGTACAGCCAGCGGCGGGCCAGCTCGGCGCGCGCCTCGGCGGCCGGGACGTGGGTCCAGGGCTCGGTGTGCACCCAGCGGAACTGGCTGGAGGTCCAGGAGCCGCGGGGCCGGTCCCGGCGGATCCGCCCGTCGGCGGCCAGCAGCCGGATCACCCGGGTGGTCACACCGGTCTGCGCCTCGTACTTCTTCCCGCGTCCGACGGTGATCTTCTGGCGCAGGGCGGGCACCGCCGCGGAGAGCTGACTGCCGGTCGAGGGCCCGTTGGCATCCAGGGCGTCGAGGGCCGAGGCCTCCGCCCGGCCGAGCCACTCGGCGTCCAGCCCCTGACCGTCCTCCGCGAGGTGCTTGAGCAGGCTGCGCCGCTCCTTGAGGGCGATCGCCCGCGCGGTGGAGGAATCGACGTAGGGGGCGAACTCCCTGGAGACGGCGAAGAGGGTGTTGCGCATGCTGAGCAGCCGGACGAGGCTCACGTCCTCGTAGAGGGCCCGCTCGATGGCCTCGGGCGCGCCGTCGACGAGGCGGGCGCGGGCCGAGAGGAAGACGGTCGCGGCGTCCGTGGCGTGCAGGGCCACCACGGCGTCCGCCGCCCGGGGCACCGTGGCGGCGCGGGCGGAGGGTGCGAGGCAGTGCCGACGGCCGAGCCGGTGACGGCGGTCGGCGGTGGTGACGAGAGGGAGGCTGCGGCTCATCCTCGGGATGGTAGGCCGGGCCACCGACAGTGACCCGGCCATCGCGCGTGTTCCGGCGGTGCCGTCAGAGCTGGTACTTGAAGCCGACGTGGGAGGCGGCGAAGCCGAGCCGCTCGTAGAACCGGTGGGCATCGGTACGGGTGACATCGGAGGTGAGCTGTACCAACTGGCAGTTCTCCGCCCGGGACTTTTCGATCGCCCATTCGATGAAGCGGGTGCCCAGTCCGCCGCCGCGTTCGTCGGCGTGCACACGGACGCCTTCGATGACGGAACGGGTGGAGCCCTTGCGGGACAGGCCCGGGATGACGGTCAGCTGGAGGGTGCCGACCACCCGGTCCCCGCGGACGGCGACGACGACGTGCTGGTTCGGGTCGTCGATGAGCCGCTTGAGGGCCGCGACGTACGGAGTGAGGTCGTCCGGGGACTCCCGGGTGGCGCCGAGCGGGTCGTCGGCGAGCATCGCGACGATGTCGGGCAGGTCGGCCTCGGTGGCGGGCCGGATGTCCAGCCGGGGCAGGTCGGTCATGGGGGAGCGTTCCTTTCTCAGCCCGCGGCCACGGTGAGCGGGGCCCACCGGCGGGTCCAGTCTCCGGGCAGGTCCGCGAGGTCCCGGGTCATGACGGTGTTGAAGGTGATCGATTCGAGCCCGCGGTCCTTGAGCCAGTCGCGCAGTTCCTCGTGGCGTACGTCGACGTCCGTACGCAGGGGCCGCTCGGTGGTCGCCGCGAGGGCCGTGACGAGCGCCTGGGCCCCGGAGGTGTCGCGCGCGATCAGCGGGCCGATGACATGGGTTTCCATGTTGGGCCAGATGGCGGCGTATCCGACGAGGTCGCCGGCGTGGTCCTCGGCGACGACCAGCCGGTCCGCGAAGGCGGGCAGCCGGGCGATGATGTGGGTCCGGTCGGTACCGAACACCTCCGCGTCCAGCCGCAGGATCCGCGGGAGGTCCTCCGCGGTGGCCGGGCGGACGGGGAGGGCATCCGTTCCGGGAACCGAGGGGTCCGGCCGGAAGCTGCCCTTGAGCATCTCGCCCCGGCCCGTGGTGGCGAAGCCGAGTTCCTCGTAGAGGGGGCGGCCGTACGGGGTGGCGTTGAGGGTGAGCGGGATGCCCTTGAGGACGTCGTCGCAGACGTACGCCATCAGTCGGCGGCCCAGGCCCTGGCGGGAGTACCGCTCGGCGACGAGGACCATGCCGATGGCGGCCAGTTCCGTTGTGTCGTGCGTCTGCCCGTACCGGGTGACGACGCACGCGGCCGCGAGGCCCTGCCCGTCGGGGGCGTCGACTCCGTACCCGTTTCCGGCGGCGAGGAGCAGGCCCCACTTGTGGTCCTCACGCGGCCAGCCGCGGTCTTGGGAGAGGTCGGCGCAGTGCTGGAGATCGTCCAGGCTCAGTGCGCGGATCTGTGGATCGATGAGCTGTGGTGGTGTCACCGGCCCAGCCTGGATCACCGGCTGGGGGGCGTCCAGGGGTTTTGGCGGCGGATGTTTCACGTGAAACCGGCCGTTGTTTCACGTGAAACGCGCTGTTTCACGTGAAACCGACGGGCTAGCCTCGGCTCTCATGACGCGTCTGCACCTCTTCGACCTCGACGGCACGCTCATGTTCGGCTCCGCGGCTCCGATCGAGATCTCGCGGCAGCTCGGTCTGGATGCCGAGATCGCCGAGCTGGAGCGGGCCTTCGGCGCGCGGGAGATCGGGCCGCCGGACTTCGCCGCAGGGGTGCGCGCGCTGTGGGCGGAGCTGACACCCGCGCACGTCCGGGCGGCGTTCGACGGGGCGCCGTGGATCGAGGGCATCCGTGAGGTGTGGCAGGAGATCCGGGAGCGCGGGGACTACTGCGCGGTGGTCTCCCTGTCGCCGTCGTTCTTCGTGGAACTCCTGCTGGAGTGGGGTGCGCACGCGGCCCACGGCTCGGTCTTCCCGGAGGTGCCGTTCACCCGCCCCGTGGACGTGGCGGGGATCCTGACCCCGGAGGGCAAGCTGGAGGTGGCGGACCGGCTCTGTGAGCGGTTCGGGGTGAGCCGGAGCGACTGTGTCGTCTACGGGGACTCGATGACCGATGCGGTGCTGTTCGGGGCGCTGCCGGTCTCGGTGGCGGTCAACGCGCGGCCCCACGTGGCGGCCCTCGCGACGCATGTGTACGAGGGCCGGGACCTGCGGGCGGCCTATCGGCTCGCTGAGGCGCTCCTCCCGGACGTCGCGGCATCTTAAGCGGGTGGCTGGTTCGAACTGCGGATTTTCCGCATTTCCCCGCAACCCACTCTGTCGGCTGGCATGCTGCGAACCCCGGAACCACGGATTCAAATCCGTGGCGCGTGCAAACCGACCGAGATGTTCGAAGCGAGGCACCGCATGGACGCTCCGCCCACCAGATCGGCCAGATGGGGAACCGACGGGATACCCTCCGGGGGCGCCGCGACCGAGCCGTCCCCCGATGCCGTGCTCATCCGCAAGACCCTCGCCGAGGTCGGTCCTGTGGCCGATAAGGTCACCTCGTACTTCTACGCCCTGGTCTTCACGGGCCACCCGGAATTACGGTCGATGTTTCCCGCCGCAATGGACACGCAGCGGGACCGGCTGCTGAAGGCCCTGCTCACGGCCGCCGAACACATCGACGATCCACGGGTGCTCGCCCCCTACCTGCGCCGACTGGGCACCGGCCACCGCAAGTACGGCACGATGGCCGGGCACTATCCGGTCGTCGGCGAGGCCCTGATCGGGGCGCTGGCCCGGTACGCGGAGCGGGCCTGGGGACCGGAGACGGAAGCCGCCTGGGTACGGGCGTACACCGCGATGTCCCAGATCATGATCGACGCCGCGGCGGAGGACGAACTGAAGTCGCCCGCGTCGTGGCAGGCCGAGGTGGTCTCGCACGATCTGCGCACCCCGGACATCGCCGTACTGACGGTCCGTCCCGATCAGCCCTACGCCTTCCTCGCGGGCCAGTACACGAGCCTGGAGACCCCGTGGTGGCCAAGGGTGTGGCGGCACTACTCCTTCGCCTCGGCGCCACGCTCCGACGGGCTGCTCTCCTTCCACGTCAAGGCCGTCCCCGCGGGATGGGTCTCCAACGCGCTGGTGCGGCACGCCCGCCCGGGCGATGTGCTGCGACTGGGGCCGCCGGCGGGTTCGATGGTGGTCGACCACAGCACCGACAACGGGATGCTGTGCCTGGGCGGCGGGACGGGCATCGCCCCGATCAAGGCATTGATCGAGGACGTCGCGGGGCACGGCGAGCGCCGCCCGATGGAGGTCTTCTTCGGGGCGCGCAGCGACGACGACCTCTATGACAAGGACACCCTGCTCGGTCTGCAGCGCTCGCACCCGTGGCTGTCGGTGCGGCCCGTGGTGTGCGACGGCTTGGCCGGGCAGCTGCCGGAGGCGGCCGGTGAGCACGGCCCGTGGAACTCGTACGACGCGTTCATCTCGGGTCCGCCGGGGATGATCCGCAGTGGTGTGGACGCCCTCAAGCGGATCGGGATCCCGGGGGACCGGATCCGGTACGACGCCGTCGAGGAGCTGGTGGGGGCCTCCGGCTGAGCAGCCGCAGGCCACCACCTGGCCCGGCTCAGCCCAGGTCGGGCGCGTGCATGGCGCGGACGCCCTCGATGTTGCCGTCGAGGTAGTGCCGCAGGGACAGCGGGACGAGATGGACGGCGGCGATGCCGACGCGGCTGAACGGCACCCTCACGATCTCGTACTCGCCTTCGGGCTGGTCGATCTCGGGGCCGTGGCGCAGGCTGGTGTCCATCGATTCGAGGTGGCAGACGAAGAAGTGCTGCACCTTGACGCCGGTCACGCCGGCCTCCGCGATGTGCTCGACGGTGTCGACGAAACAGGGCACCACATCAGTGATCTTGGCTCCGAGCTCCTCGTGGACTTCTCGGTGCAGGGCGTCGACGACGGTGGCGTCCGTGGACTCCACTCCGCCGCCGGGGGTGAGCCAGTACGGATCGACGCCGGGCCTGGTGCGTTTGATCAGGATCAGATCGTCACCGTCGAGCAGGATCGCGCGGGCGGTGCGTTTGACCACAGGACGTTCGGTCATGGATGAAGCGTGGCCCAGGACTCCGCTTCTGAAACGCGACACCGCGAATCGGGTCACCATTGCGCGGCGGCGCGCAGCAGGTGGTCGTGGGCCCGTGCGAGATGGGGAAGGGCGAGACTGCCCGCGCGCACCACCAGGAACCAGGTGCGCAGGGGAGGTACGGCGGGCTCCAGGAGGGCCACGACCCGGCCGCTGTCGAGGGCGTCCTGGCACAGGTAGCGGGGCAGTACGGCGAGGCCGCCGCCCGCGCCCACGCATTCCAGGACCGCCCGCAGGTCGGGAACGACGACGGTGGCCGCGGCCGGGGGAAAGGTGTCGAAGACGGCCGCCCAGTAGCGCGTGATCAGGGGCAGGGATTCGTGGACCTCGACGAGCGGGATCCCGTCCATGGCGGCGGGGCCCTTGGCGCGGAGCAGTTCGGGGTCGACCAGCGCGGCCCAGTAGGGCGCGGCGACCAGCACGTGCTCCTCGTCGCACAGGGCGGTCGCGGTGAACATCCCGCCCCGGGGGCGGGCGGTGGTGACCACGAGGTCGAACTGGCAGGCGGCGAGCCCTTCCAGGCCGTGCCCGGCACCGGTCGGCGGGGAAGTGCGCAGGCTCTGCGGCCCGGGTGAACGAGCCCGCCCGGTGCACGGCGACGAAGGTGCGCAGCAGCGCCAGGTCCATGGCCGCCCCTCTCGGTGAGGCCATCCACTATAAATATGTCGATAGCTGCCTGTCGCTACCGTGATTGGACACTGACGGAGGGTCAATTAGCCTTGCCCGCGTGGTTCTTCACGTGGTTCTTCACGCGGAACCCGGGGCGGTCCGAGCCACCAGGGGGGAGGCTCGGACCGCCTGTGCGCGAGGCGGTCAGGCCCCGGAGCCCGCGTGATCAAGGGCTCGCAGGACATCCGCGACGAGGTCCGCGGTGTCCTCGGCTCCGGCGGAGAACCGGATGAATCCGTCCGGCACGGCGTCGCCGCCCCACCGGCCGCGCCGCTCGGCCGTCGAGCGGACGCCGCCGAAACTCGTGGCGTCCTCCACCAGATGGAGAGCGCTCATGAAGCGTTCGGCGTGGGCCCGGTCGGGCAGGGTGAAGGAGACCACCGAGCCGTGGCCCGACATCTGCCGGGTCGCCGTCTGGTGGGAGGGATCGGTGGGCAGTCCCGGATAGCGCAGGGCGGTGACGTCGGCGCGGTCCGCCAGTGCTTCGGCGACCGCCAGGGCGTTGTCCCACTGCCGGTGGGTGCGCAGTTGCAGGGTCGCCAGGGAGCGGTGGGCCAGCCAGGCCTCCATGGGGCCCGGGATCGCGCCGACGACCTTGCGCCACTGGCGTACCCGGGCGGCGAGTTCCGGGTCGCGGCAGCTGACGTATCCGAGGAGTACGTCGCCGTGACCGGTGAGGCCCTTGGTGCCGCTGGCGACCGAGAAGTCCGCGCCGAGTGCCAGCGGGCGCTGCCCGAGGGGGGTGGCGAGGGTGTTGTCCACGGCGACCAGGGTGCCGCCCGCGTGGGCCGCCTCGGCCAGCCGTCGTACGTCGCAGACGTCGAGCCCCGGGTTGGACGGGGTCTCGATCCAGAGCAGCCTGGCGCCCTCGATCACCGCGAGCTGGGCTTCCCCGGCGGTCGGGGCGGTGCGCACGTGGACCCCGTACGCCTCCAGCTGGGCGCGGACGAGCGGCAGGGCCTGGTACCCGTCGTCCGGCAGGACGACGGTGTCCCCGGCACGGGCCTGGGAGAGCAGGACGGCGGAGACCGCCGCCATGCCGGAGGCGAAGACGACCGTCTCGACTTCCTCCCCCGGGGCTTCGAGTTCCCCGATGGCCCGTTCGAGCAGGGTCCAGGTGGGGTTGGTGTCGCGGCCGTAGGTGTACGGTCCCTCGACGTCGCCGGGCAGGTGGAAGTGGGCGGCGAAGACCGGCCCCGGCATGGTCGGTTCGTTCTTGACGGGATCGGGCAGTCCGGCGCGTACGGCCCGGGTGCCGTCGCCGAGACGTGCGCGGTCGTGGGGGTTCACGGGGTGTGCTCCTTCAGCGCGGTACGGACGGCCGCCAGCAGGCCGGGTCCGGCCGCCTCGACCAGTTCAAGGCACTCCTCGAACCCGGCGGGGGAGCCGTAGTACGGATCCGGTACGTCCAGGTCGAGGCCGTCGGCGGCCGGGTCGTACGACCGCAGCAGCCGGACCTTGGCGGCGTCTTCGGGAGTCGGGGCCATCCTGCGCAGGTCACGCAGGTGGCCGGCGTCGAGTGCGATGACGAGGTCAAGGCGGCCGAACCACGAGGGGTGGAACCGCCGGGCCCGGTGGCCGTGTCCGTATCCGGCGACCGCCAGCACGGAGACGGTGCGCGGGTCGGCGCCGTCGCCCTCGTGCCACCCCCCGGTGCCGGCGCTGTCGACCTCGACCAGGCCGCTCAGTCCGGCCTCGGCGACCTGGGCGCGGAAGACGGCCTCGGCCATGGGCGAGCGGCAGATGTTGCCGGTGCAGACGAAGCACACGCGGTACACGGGCGGCTCAGTTCTTGTCGGGCAGGACCATGTTCACGGCCCAGGAGACGATGGAGATGATCAGGCCGCCGACCACGGCCGTCCAGAAGCCCTCGACGTGGAAGCTGAGGTCCAGCTTGCCGGCCAGCCAGGACGTCAGGAGCAGCATCAGGGCGTTCACGACCAGGGTGAACAGGCCGAGGGTGAGGATGAACAGGGGCAGCGAGAACAGCTTCACCACGGGCTTGACGATGGAGTTGACCAGGCCGAACACCAGGGCGACCAGGATCAGGGTGAGGGCCCGGTGACCCATGCTGCTGCCGTCGTTGAGCGTGATGTCCGCGATCAGCCAGATCGCCACGGCCAGGGCCGCCGCGTTGGCGAGCGTCTTGACTACGAAATTCGTCATGTGTCTGATCGTTGCAGAGAAGATCCGGCTGGCACATCAGCACGACAGCGGATGCCAGGGCATGAAAGAGCACAAGGGGCGTAAGAACGATGAAGGCATTCCGGCTGGACGAACTGGAGGCCGAGCGATTGGCCAACGACGGGGCCTATCTCCAGTTCCTGCGCGAACGGAATATGTCGGTCGGGCTGTACGCGCTGGACGCCGGACAGAGCGACCCCCAGCAGCCGCATGCGCAGGACGAGGTCTATTTCGTCGTCAGCGGGCGGGCGTCGATCACCGTCGGGGAGGAAACGACGACGGTCGCGCGCGGCGGTGTGGTCTATGTCCCGGCGGGAGTGCCGCACCGCTTCCACCACATCACCGAGGACCTGAAGGTGCTCGTCGTCTTCTCGCCGCCGGAGGGCTGACCGGCCCCGGGGCCCGCGGGACCCCTGACTCCCCGGGGCCCGGGCGGCCCGGAGCCCCTAGGGGGTGGGTCAGGGGACTCCAAGGGATCCGGCGCCCCCATTCCGTTTCGCCGCCTCCTAGCATCGGAGTCAGGAAGTAACGGACCAGGAAGAGGTTGAGGACATGGACGGCATCCGGGAGACATTCGCAGGTATGCCTTGGTGGGTTAAGTGGGTCGCGGTTCCGCTGCTGGCGCTGTTCGTCTTCGGCGGCGCGCTCGCGAGCATCCTCGGCGCCATCATCGGCCTGATCTTCAAGGTGCTGCTCTTCGCCGGTCTCGTCGGCGGTCTCATCTTCGTCGTGAAGAAGTTCACCGGCGGCGGTTCGAAGTCCTCGTCCAGCGATTGGTAGAAGCCGGTTCCGTGGCGGATTAACCCAGGCGGGGGACGTGAGGCGGGAAACCGCGCAGGGGCCGGGAACCGGTGGATAGGGTGGCAATCTGTGCCGTTCCCGGGGCATCGAAGCCGGTAATCCGCTCTGACCCGCGGTGATCTCAAGCAACAGCCGAGCACGACCCCCAGGAGGCGCGGACACGCGGGGGCGGCCCCCGCAGGTGGGCCACCCCCGAGGCCCGCCGCCACGCCTGGGGGTGAGCTTTGTCATCGGTTCACAATGCTGCCGGTGTGCCGACTCTGATCGGCTCCGTGCAAAGGGCCCTGAGACTGCTCGAAGCGGTGGGTTCCCATAGCGAGGGAGCTCCGGCGAAACAGCTGGCGCGCGAAGCCGGGCTCCCGCTCCCCACCGCGTACCACCTGCTGCGGACCCTGACCCACGAGGGCTATCTGCGCCGTGAGAGCGGGGTCTTCGTCCTCGGTGACGCCGTCGACCGGCTGGCCGGTCGCGGGCTTGAGCAGAAACGTCGCACCATGATCCTCGACTCGCTCGCGCACTTCCGCGAGGCGGTCGGGGCCCCCGTCTACTTCGCGGTCTACCGCGAGGGTGAGATCGAGGTCGTGGGTGTCTCGGACACCCCGGCCGGCCGGGCCGTCGAGGAGTGGGCCGCTTTCCGGGAGACCGGCCATGCGCACGCCATCGGGCAGTGCCTGCTGGGCCAGCTCGACGAGAAGGCGCGCAAGGACCACTACGACCGCCATCCGGTCCAGCCCGTCACCCCGTACACGGTTTCGGACATGCACGCTCTGGAGCAGCGGATCGGCGCGCTCGGCAGGATGCAGCCGGTTACAGAGCGTCAGGAATATTCCCTCGGCACGGTGTGTGCCGCCATCCCGATCACGGCCGGAGATGCCGCCGCGACCATGGCCATTTCGCTTCCGCTGCACTTGGAAGACCGATTGCCCTATGCGGTCGAACGGCTACGGAGTGAAGTAGGCGCGCTGTTGAGCTCCCTCTCGTTCTCTATCAGTATCTGAAAACTCACTCCTTGTGATCTGCAAGCGCTTACACCACTCTTGTCAAGAGGGCCTTGGGGGACCATTCCTGGCCACTTCCACTACAGCGGGGTAGGCAATGCGCGAGTCGGTACAGGCAGAGGTCATGATGAGCTTCCTCGTTTCCGAGGAGCTTTCGTTCCGGATCCCGGTGGAACTCCGGTACGACGCACGGGACCCCTACGCGGTGTGTCTGACGTTCCACCTTCCTGGAGATGCGCCCGTGACCTGGGCATTTGGCCGGGAACTGCTCCTCGACGGCATCAACAAGCCATGCGGTGACGGTGATGTGCACATCGCTCCCACCGATCCGGAGGAGCTGTCGGACGTGCACATCCGGCTCCAGGTCGGCGCCGACCGGGCCCTGTTCCGGGCGAGCGCGGCGCCCCTGGTGGCGTTCCTCGACCGCACCGACCGGATCGTGCCGCTCGGTCAGGAGCGCAACCTCGGCGATTTCGAGGGCAACCTCGAGGAGGCGCTGGACAAGATCCTGGCCGACGCCCGGCAGAACGAGCAGAACGCCGGCTGAGCGTCCGTCACGCTGAGTCAGCGCTTACGGCGACGGCCGCGTCCACCGCGGCTCGGGCCCGGGGCCGCCGCGGCGGCCGGGGACCCCGGCCGGTCGGCGGAAACGACCAGCGCGGCCAGCGCCGTGGTCACCGGGACCGAGGCGACGAGACCGATCGAGCCCACGAGGGTCCGTACGATCTCCTCCGCCACCAGCTCGCTGTTGGCCACCGTCCCCACACTGCTGTTCGCGATGGAGAACAGCAGCAACAGTGGCAACGCGGCGCCCGCGTAGGCGAGTACGAGGGTGTTGACCACGGAGGCGATGTGGTCGCGCCCGATCCGGATGCCCGCCCGGTACAGCGCGCGGGGTCCCATCGACGGGTCGGCCTGGTGGAGTTCCCAGACCGCTGACGTCTGGGTGACCGTCACGTCGTCGAGCACGCCCAGCGATCCGATGATCACGCCGGCGAGCAGCAGGCCGCTCATGTCGATGTGCGGGTAGAGCCCGTGGATCAGCCCGGTGTTGTCATCGGTGTTGCCGCTGAGGAACGCCCAGCCGATGAACGCCGAGCCCAGCAGCCCGATCAGCAGCAGGGAGACCAGGGTTCCGAGGACGGCGACCGAGGTCCTGGCGGTCAGGCCGTGGCACATGTAGAGCGCGATCAGCATGATCGCGCTGGCTCCGACGACCCCGACGACCAGCGGATTCGAGCCCTGGAGGATGGCGGGCAGGATGAAGAGCGTCAGCACGGAGAAGCTGACCACGAGGGCGATCAGCGCGAACAGCCCGCGCATCCGGCCGACCACGACCACCGCGACGGCGAAGATGCCGGCCAGCAGTGCCATCGGGAGCTTGCGGTTCACGTCGATGACGGAGTACTGCAGTTCGCGCGGCGCGGCCGGAGCGTACGCGACCACGACCTCCTGGCCGCTCCCCAACTGCCGTGGTGCGCCCGGCTGGACGATCTCGACGAACCTGCGTCCCTGATCGGGCCCGGTGGAGACCTCGACCGTGGCCTTCTTGCAGTCGCCGGCCGGAGTCCTGGCCCCGCTCCCCTGGGGGGCGTCGCCCGGGGTCGGCACCTGGGAGGCGTTGACGGACTTGCAGTCGACCTGCTCGATCGACACGACCTTGCCCTGCTGGGTCTGCCGGTCGAAGCCGACACCGGTGCGCTCGTGGGCGGGGGTGCCTCCCGGCCACAGGACGATCATGCCGACGAAGACGGCGGCGGCGAAGGGGATCAGGACCGCCGCGATCACCTTGCGCAGGTGCTTCGAGACGGGTGCTGCCGGGCCGTGGCTGTGGGAGTGCGAGTGCCCGTGGGACGGTCCGTGGGACGGCTCATGCGACGCCCCATGGCGGGAGTGGGCATGGCCTGTGTGATCCGTGGGGTCCGTGGGCTCGATGGGGGGCTGCGGCGAGGACGTCACCGACTGATCATCGCAAGAGATGAGGGGGCCCACTGTTCAGCACGCCAGGGATGACGCTAGCGTGGGGGCACCTTTGCACAACGCGGGAGCTCGGAGCACCGGGCTGAGAGGGCGCTGATCACCGTACGTGGACACGTACGGGAAGAGGCTGCGTCGACCGCCGAACCTGTTACCGGGTAATGCCGGCGTAGGGAGATAGGTCTCATGACCATTCAGGACGCACACACGCCTGCCGTCAGCCAGGACAGCAACGGCCAGGAAGAGCGCCAGCCTGGCTGGCACAAGGGGTACGTCGCGGGCTCCCGCCCCGACCTCCGCGTGCCGGTTCGCCAGGTGCACCTCACCAACGGCAAGGACGTGACGCTCTACGACACGTCCGGTCCGTACACCGACCCGCAGATCGAGACCGACGTCCGTCGCGGCCTGGCGCCGCTGCGCGAGAACTGGATCATCGGCCGCGGTGACACCGAGGAGTACGCGGGCCGTCCGGTGCGCCCCGAGGACGACGGCATCAAGCACACCTCGCCCCGGGGTGGGCTCAAGAACCTCGACGCGGTCTTCCCGGGCCGCCCCCGCCAGCCCCGCCGGGGCCGTGGCGGCCAGGCCGTGACCCAGCTCGCGTACGCCCGCCGTGGTGAGATCACCCCGGAGATGGAGTACGTCGCGATCCGCGAGAACGTCTCCCCCGAGGTCGTCCGTGAGGAGATCGCGGCAGGCCGTGCGGTCCTTCCCGCGAACGTGAACCACCCCGAGATCGAGCCGATGATCATCGGCAAGCGCTTCCTGGTGAAGGTCAACGCCAACATCGGGAACTCCGCCGTCACCTCCTCGATCGAGGAGGAGGTCGACAAGATGACCTGGGCCACCAAGTGGGGCGCCGACACGGTCATGGACCTCTCCACCGGCCGCAACATCCACACCACCCGCGAGTGGGTGCTGCGCAACTCCCCCGTCCCGATCGGCACCGTTCCGCTCTACCAGGCGCTGGAGAAGGTCGACGGCCGGGCCGAGGACCTGACCTGGGAGATCTACAAGGACACGGTCATCGAGCAGGCCGAGCAGGGCGTCGACTACATGACCGTCCACGCGGGCGTGCTGCTGCCGTACGTGCCGCTGACCGCGCGCCGCAAGACGGGCATCGTCTCGCGCGGCGGCTCGATCATGGCCGCCTGGTGCCTCGCGCACCACAAGGAGAACTTCCTCTACACGAACTTCGAGGAACTCTGCGACATCCTGGCGGCGTACGACGTCACCTACTCGCTGGGTGACGGTCTGCGCCCCGGTTCCATCGCCGACGCCAACGACGCGGCGCAGTTCGCGGAGCTCAAGACCCTCGGCGAGCTGAACACGATCGCCAAGCGCCACAACGTGCAGACCATGATCGAGGGCCCGGGCCACGTCCCGATGCACAAGATCAAGGAGAACATCGACCTCCAGCAGGAGATCTGCGAGGAGGCCCCGTTCTACACCCTGGGCCCGCTGACCACGGACGTCGCTCCCGCCTACGACCACATCACCTCGGGCATCGGCGCCGCGATGATCGCCTGGTGGGGTACCGCGATGCTCTGCTACGTGACGCCCAAGGAGCACCTGGGCCTGCCCAACCGCGATGACGTCAAGACCGGAGTCATCACCTACAAGATCGCCGCGCACGCCGCCGACCTGGCCAAGGGGCACCCTGGTGCCCAGGAGTGGGACGACGCGCTGTCGGACGCGCGGTTCGAGTTCCGTTGGGAGGACCAGTTCAACCTGGCCCTCGACCCCGACACGGCGCGTGAGTTCCACGACGAGACCCTGCCCGCCGAGCCGGCCAAGACCGCGCACTTCTGCTCCATGTGCGGTCCGAAGTTCTGCTCGATGAAGATCTCCCAGGACATCCGCCGCGAACACGGCGGGGACCTGAAGGCCGAGGAGATCCAGGCGGGCATGGCGGAGAAGTCCGCGGAGTTCGCGGCCTCGGGCAACCGCGTCTACCTGCCGCTGGCCGACTGACACCGGCGCCGCGGTGTCGTTCCCGGGGGCCGTCCCCCTCGGGAACGACGCCGGACGACGCCCCGGACCGGGGGCGGTCCGCGGTGTTTCACGTGAAACATCATTCCGGCTCGTGCTCCGGACCGCCGAAGTCGGGGCTGGTGAAGTCCGGCGGCGAATAGCCGGGGCGGGGGCTCTGCGCGCCTCCCGGGCTGGTGAAATCGGGCGGGGTGTAGCCGAGTTGCGGGATGCGCCGGGGCTGGCGGCGCGGTACCGGAGACCCGGACCCGGCGCTGGGGTCGGCCAGCGCGTCCCGCAGGAACGGCATGATGCCCCGCTCCAGCAGCGCGTGCCGCCAGGCCTCCCGGGCGCGCGAGACTTCGTCGGGGACGGCCTCGGCCACATCCACCGTCAGCTCGGTCGAGCTGTTGCGGACGGCGGTGACCAGCAGGCCGATCGCCGCGAACAGGATCGCCGCCGCGGTGAGACCGCCGAAGAGCCAGCCCGCCCTCAGCATGGTCTCCGCGAAGGCCGGTTCCGGCTCGATCATCTTCAGGATGTAGCCCACCAGCAGGAAGATGACCATCGCGGTGCCGGCCAGGACCGGTGCGAGGACCGCCACGACGGCGCTCACTCCCGCGCCGCTGCCGCCCGCATCGTCGTCCGGCGCCGTCGTCGGGGTGGCCGCCGACTCGTCGCGCAGCTCACCGCGGATCTTCACGTAGTGGTCGTATTCGGCCGCCGCGGCGGCCGTCAGCAGCGCACTGGCATCGAGGGCCATGGTGCGCAACTGTTCGGCGTTCAGACGTTCGCCCAGGGTCGCGAGTTCGGGCCGTTCGTGTGCGGTGCGCAGCGCCTCGTCGAGGAGCCGATCGAACTCCGGTCGGTCTTCGGTCAGCAGGTGCGGAGCGCTGGTCATGTGCATCCCCCGATGCTCCGTGAAGGCCGGTCGGCCCGCGTGGACCGGGCGCCGGCACAAACGGAGGAGAGCCTGCTACGGATAGTGCGATGGTAGAACGCCCACACCACGCGGTGACAGGGGCTTTCCGGAAATACCCCGCTCCAGGAACACTCAGTCGTTCAACGGGAGTTGTACGACCAGCAGTTTCCCGGCCATCGTGACCCCGCCGTCCATGGCGATGGCGAGGCCGTCGGCGTAGACGTGGGGGCCGTCGATGGACTCCGGGCCGTGGGTGTGCTCGCCGTCCTCGGTGCCCACTTCGCCCAGCAGGTACGGGATGGGACTGTGCCCGTGCACCACGCGCCCGCCCCCGTAGGTCCCGAGCAGCTCGCGCACGGCCTGCGGCCCGGTCTCCTGGTCGCGGAAGGCGAAGCGCTTGGTGAACTTGCGGAACAGGTCCCAGGTCTCGTCCGCGTCGTGCTGGTTGAGGAGTTCGTGGACCTTGTCGTTGACGTCCTCGATGGAGTCGCCGTAGTCCAGGTAGGCCGTGGTGTCGGAGTGCAGCAGCAGGTGGCCGTCCTCCAGGGCGGCCGCGTCCAGCCGCGACATCCACTGCAGGTGTACGTCCTCCAGCCGCTCCATGTCGGTGCGCTGGCCGCCGTTGAGCAGCCAGGCGGCCTGGAAGGTGGCGGTGCCCGCGCCGGACACGACGGGGGTGTCTCCGAACCGCTTGGCGCCGATGAGGAGCAGTTCGTGGTTGCCCATGAGGGCTTTGCA
Source organism: Streptomyces sp. NBC_00536 (assembly GCF_036346295.1). NCBI lineage: Bacteria > Bacillati > Actinomycetota > Actinomycetes > Kitasatosporales > Streptomycetaceae > Streptomyces > Streptomyces sp. NBC_00536. The sequence goes on from NZ_CP107819.1 coordinate 4,223,544, forward strand.
GTAGCCGCCCGCGGCCGCGGCCTCGGCGGAGAGCCGCATGACGAGGTCGATCACGCCGATGCCGTCGGGTCCGCGGTCGGTGAAGTCGCCGAGGAACCAGAGCCGGGCGTTCCCGGCAGACCACCGGCCGTCGGCGTCGATGAGGTCCTGGACGCGGAGTTCGGTGATCAGCTCGTCGAGGTAGCCGTGCACATCGCCGACGACGTAGAGCGGCCCGGGTCCGTCGGCGGGAGCGTCCTGGTGGACGTACTGGACCTGGACGGTGTCGCCCGGTCCGCCGCGGCTGATGACGGGCAGGTCGCGCTGGGTGGGCGTGTAGTCCTCGGAGTCCGCGCCCGGGTCGGAGTGGTCGTGGTGCGCGTCGTGTTCGGAGTGCTGGTGCGGCGCGGTGCCGAGGGGCGCGCCGGGGTCCGGCGCGGGTTCCGGGCCGGGGGCGTGCACGGGAGCGGGGGTGGGCGCGTAGGCGGGCCGCGGCGGAGGCACGGGTGCGCCGTCGTCGTAGTACGCCGGGTACGCGCCGTAGACGGGGGCCTCGCCGGGCATCGCGGCCGAGGCCGTGTCCGTGCCGTACGCGGCGGGCGGGGTGGTCGGCACCCGGAAGTCCCGCAGCGTGTCCGTCCGCATCGCGGGTCCCTGACCGGCCCCCTGAGTCATCGACCCCTCCACCACCGTCGCGCTGCCGTACATCTGCGGACCCTCCTGACCTCCAGGATCGGAGGGTCCGTGATGTCGTGCGCCCATCATAGGAATGCGGCTCGCGCTCTGTGACGCACCAGGGGTGGTGAATCCTGGCCGGAGCCGGTCGTTCCTACCGTTTTCTTCCGATATGCGTGTTGCGGGATGGTGCGGGAATCCCCGGAGGTCAGTCTCCGGCCGGGGATCGGGGCGGGCTGACGGTGGTGCGCGGGTGCCTGCGCTGTGAGGAAGTCCTGACGATCAGTTCGGTCGGGACCACCTGCTCGACGGGTCGTCCGGTGTCCACGCCCTCGATCGCGTCGATGAGCAGCTGCACCACGGCGGTGCCGATGCGGCGCGGTTTGAGGGAGAGGGTGGTGATGGGGGGTTCGGTGGTGGCGTACACGGTGGACTCGCTGCAGCAGACCAGCAGGAGGTCCTCGGGTACCCGCAGGCCGTACCGCCGGGCGGCGGCCAGCAGGTCGGTGCCGTTGGGGTCGAAGAGCCCGTAGACGGCGTCGGGTCGGTCGGGCCGGGCGAGCAGCCGGTCGGCGGCCACTGCTCCGGCGCACGGGTCGTGGGCGGGGTAGGACTCGTAGACGGGGTCCTGTCCGACCCGTTCGCACCAGCTGAGGTAGGCGGTGGTGGAGAGCCGGGTGTAGGTGTCGGTGGTGGTGCCGGTGAGGAGTCCGATGCGACGGGCTCCCGCGGCGGCGAGGTGGTCGAGCAGGTTGAGGACGGCGGCCTCGTGGTCGTTGTCGACCCAGGCCGTGACGGGGAGGGACCCGGCGGGACGGCCGTCGGAGACCACCGGCAGGCCCTGGCGGACCAGCTCGGTGACGACGGGGTCGTGGTCGGAGGGGTCGATGACGACGGTGCCGTCGAGGGCGACATTCGACCAGACGTCGTGCCGGGATGTGGCGGGGAGGATGACCAGGGCGTAACCGCGCGCGAGCGCGGCGGAGGTGGCGGCCCTGGCCATCTCGGCGAAGTAGGCGAACTCGGTGAAGGTGAAAGGTTCATCCCCGTACGTCGTCACGGTCAGGCCGATGAGGCCCGATTTGCCGGTACGGAGGGTTCGGGCGGCGGCGGAAGGGCGGTAGCCCAGCCGGTCGGCCACCTCGCGGACGTGGCGGCGGGTGGCGTCCGGGAGCCGCCCTTTGCCATTGAGCGCGTCGGAGACGGTCGTGATCGAGACGCCGGCCGCGGCGGCCACGTCCCTGATTCCCGCGCGGCCCGGACGGCCCGCGGTCCGCCGGGGGGTCTCGGTCCGGCTCACCTGATGCTTCCCTGCTGCTGTCATGGCGAGCCGATAGTAGGGCTCGGTGGGGTGGCTGGTCCGTATGCATATGCAGGCGTTGACAGGCACGATTCTGCATGGTTCGCCACCCCCAATGACCTTGGAAACAAAGCCATTTGGTAGCCATGAGTGACCATGGCGCTTGTCGTCGGGTACGAGCATGCCAAAGTGATGAGGTCTCGGACCGGTCTCAACTCACCTGCACGAGGGACGCGCGCCACGGCGCAGGCCACCGGCGCACGCATATATGCATGCGCTCCCCCTCATTCCCGGCGTCCGCCGTTCTCGGGAGCGCGGAATCCTCATAAGGTGAGCAGTATTGAGTTGCACGGGATGGTCGAGGAGGACCTGCGGTGAGCGAGAAGAGCCCGAGGCTGCGTGCCGAGCTGGATGGCATTCCCACCTACAAGCCGGGGAAGCCCGCCGCCGCCGGAGGCCCGGTGGCGTACAAGCTGTCCTCCAACGAGAACCCCTACCCGCCGCTGCCGGGCGTGCTCGAAAGCGTCGTCGCGGCCGCGGGGGACTTCAACCGCTACCCGGACATGGCCTGCACGGGGCTCGTCAACGAGATCGCCGAGCGCTTCGGCGTACCGGTCGAGCACGTGGCGACCGGCACCGGGTCGGTCGGGGTCGCGCAGTCGCTGATCCAGGCGACGGCCGGTCCGGGTGACGAGGTGATGTACGCCTGGCGCTCCTTCGAGGCCTATCCGATCATCGTCCAGATCTCCGGGGCGACCTCGGTGAAGGTGCCGCTGACCTCGGGTGACGTGCACGACCTGGACGCCATGGCCGACGCGATCACCGAGCGCACCCGACTGATCTTCATCTGCAACCCCAACAACCCCACCGGCACCGTCGTGCGGCGTGCGGAGCTGGAGCGGTTCCTGGACCGGGTGCCCTCCGACGTCCTGGTGGTGCTGGACGAGGCGTACCGCGAGTTCGTGCGCGACGCCGAGGTGCCGGACGGGATCGAGATCTACCGGGACCGGCCGAACGTGGCGGTCCTGCGGACCTTCTCCAAGGCATACGGGCTGGCCGGCCTGCGGGTCGGGTTCGCCGTGGCGCACGAGCCGGTGGCCGCCGCGCTGCGCAAGACGGCGGTCCCCTTCGGCGTCAGCCAGCTCGCCCAGGACGCGGCGGTCGCCTCGCTGCGGGCCGAGGACGAGCTGATGGGCCGCGTCGGCTCGCTGCTCGGTGAGCGCGTGCGGGTGTACGAAACGCTGATCGCGCAGGGCTGGTCCGTGGTTCCCGAGACGCAGGCGAACTTCGTGTGGATGCGGCTGGGCGAGCGCACCGCCGACTTCGCGGCGGCCTGCGAGAAGGCCGGTGTGGTGGTCCGGCCCTTCGCGGGTGAGGGCCTGCGGGTCACGATCGGTGAGACCGAGGCGAACGACCTGTTCCTGCACACGGCAGAGGCGTTCTTCAAGGAGCTGTAGGCCGGTAGGCCGGTAGGCCTGTCAGTACGCGTGGAGCCGGCGGAACCGTTACGCCAGTTCCACGCGGAGGGGGTCGCCGTCGCGGACGGTGGCCAGCAGGCGGGGGTCGCCGTCGAACGAGCCCAGGACGTTGCACGGGCTCGCCAGGCGGCTCTCGCCGCCCCGCGAGATGGGGGTCGGGCCGTAGGGGAGCGCGAGCGCGTCGCCCTCGGTCCAGAAGGCGACCGTGCCCGGGTCGACGACCTGCCGGGCGTCGTCTTCGAGCGCCACGGAGACGCCGGTGTCGAAGTAGACCTCCTCGCCCCAGGTGTTGGCGGAGGCGGAGATCGGCAGTGCTTCCGCCAGGGCCTTGGCGGTGGGGGTGTCGTCGAGGGTCGCGGTGAGCTGGCCGGAGGGCCAGGAGATTCGTATCTGCATGGGCCGCATTCAACAATCTGTTGAATGGATTGGCTAGTGCCGCGCTACTGGGGACCCCGCCCGAAGGATGCCGACAGGCGTGCGACATAATGCTTGTGAATGTGAACGCGTTCACAAGCGTGTCCTGCTTCCTCCCGTATTGGGTGGGCTGTAAGGGGCAAACTGCGGCCGTGACCACGGCGACGCGAAGGAGAAGACGACGTGGACCTAGCTTTGGCGCCAGAGACCCTGGCGCGATGGCAGTTCGGCATTACCACCGTCTACCACTTCCTCTTCGTCCCTCTGACGATCTCGCTCGCCGCTCTCGTCGCGGTCCTGCAGACGGCATGGGTGCGGACGGAAAAAGAGAAGTACCTCAAGGCCACCAAGTTCTGGGGCAAGCTCTTCCTGATCAACATCGCGATGGGTGTCGTCACCGGCATCGTCCAGGAGTTCCAGTTCGGCATGAACTGGTCCGACTACTCGCGGTTCGTGGGTGACATTTTCGGCGCCCCGCTGGCCTTCGAAGCGCTCATCGCCTTCTTCTTCGAGTCGACCTTCATCGGCCTGTGGATCTTCGGCTGGGACAAACTGCCGAAGAAGATCCACCTCGCCTGCATCTGGATGGTGTCGATCGGCACCATCCTGTCCGCCTACTTCATCCTCGCGGCCAATTCCTGGATGCAGCACCCCGTCGGGTACCGCTTCAACAAGGAGACCGGCCGCGCCGAGCTGACCGACTTCTGGCTCGTGCTGACCCAGAACACCACGCTCAGCCAGGTCTTCCACACCCTGACGGCAGCCCTGCTGACCGGCGGCGCCTTCATGGTCGGCATCGCCGCCTTCCACCTGCTGCGCAAGAAGCACATCGCCGTGATGCGCACCTCGCTGCGCCTCGGCCTGATCGCCGTGGTCATCGGCGGTCTGCTCACCGCGATCAGCGGTGACACCCTCGCCAAGGTCATGTTCAAGCAGCAGCCGATGAAGATGGCCGCCGCCGAAGCGCTGTGGGACGGGGAGAAGGGCGCACCCTTCTCGATCTTCGCCTACGGAGACGTCGACAAGGGTCACAACAAGGTGGCCATAGAGGTCCCCGGCGTCCTGTCCTTCCTCGCCGACAGCAACTTCGACTCCTTCGTGCCGGGCATCAACGACGTCAACAAGTCCGAGCAGGAGAAGTACGGTCCCGGCGACTACCGGCCGGCGATCCCCGTCGCCTACTGGGGCTTCCGCTGGATGATCGGCTTCGGCATGGCCTCCTTCGCCATCGGCGCGGTGGGGCTCTGGCTGACCCGGCGCAAGTTCCTGCTCCCACCGGCCCTGCGGACCGGCGAGGACGAACGGCCCCACCTGGTCCTCTTCAAGACCGCCCTGAGCCCGCGGCTGACCCGTCTCTACTGGCTCGGCGCGATCTGGACGCTCGGCTTCCCGCTGATCGCCAACTCGTGGGGCTGGATCTTCACCGAAATGGGCCGTCAGCCCTGGGCCGTCTACGGGGTCCTGCGCACCGCCGACGCGGTCTCGCCCTCGGTCTCCCAGGGCGAGGTGATCACCTCGATGGCCGTCTTCACCGCGCTCTACGCCGTCCTCGCCGTGATCGAGGTCAAGCTCCTCGTGAAGTACGTCAAGGCCGGTCCGCCGGAGCTGACCGAGGCCGACCTCAACCCGCCCACCAAGATCGGCGGCGACGACGCCGACGCCGACCGGCCGATGGCCTTCTCTTACTGAGGCTGGGGAGACCACACCATGCAACTCCACGACGTCTGGTTCGTGCTCATCGCCGTCCTCTGGATCGGCTACTTCTTCCTGGAGGGCTTCGACTTCGGGGTCGGCGTGCTGACCAAGCTGCTGGCCCGTGACCGCAAGGAGAAGCGGGTCCTGATCAACACGATCGGGCCCGTCTGGGACGGCAACGAGGTCTGGCTGCTCACCGCGGGAGGCGCGACCTTCGCGGCTTTCCCCGACTGGTACGCCACCCTCTTCTCCGGCTTCTACCTGCCGCTGCTGATCATCCTGGTCTGCCTCATCGTCCGGGGCGTGGCCTTCGAGTACCGGCACAAGAGGCCCGAGGACAGGTGGCAGTCCAACTGGGAGCAGGCGATCTTCTGGACCTCGCTGATCCCCGCCTTCCTGTGGGGCGTCGCCTTCGCCAACATCGCGCGGGGCGTGAAGATCGACGAACACAAGGAGTACGTCGGCACCTTCCTCGACCTGCTCAACGTCTACTCGATCCTCGGCGGCCTGGTCACCCTCACCCTGTTCACCTTCCACGGCGCGGTCTTCACCTCGCTCAAGACGGTCGGTGACATCCGGGTCCGCTCGCGGAAGCTGGCCACCCGGCTGGGTGTGGTGACCGCCGTGCTGGCGCTCGTCTTCCTGATCTGGACCCAGGTCTCCAAGGGCGACGGCAAGAGCCTGATCGCGATGGCCATCGCGGTGATCGCGCTCCTCGGGGCGCTCGGCTTCAACCTGGCGGGCCGTGAAGGCTGGTCGTTCGCGCTGTCCGGGATCACCATCGCGGCGGCGGTCGCGATGCTGTTCCTGACGCTCTTCCCGAACGTCATGCCCTCCTCGCTGAACGACGCCTGGAGCCTCACGGTCACCAACGCCTCGTCCACGCCCTACACCCTCAAGATCATGACCTGGTGCGCGGGCGTGGCGACCCCGCTCGTCCTGCTCTACCAGAGCTGGACCTACTGGGTGTTCCGCAAGCGGATCGGCACGCAGCACATCGCCGACGCGCACTGAGCCCGGATCCGCCGGGCCGTTCCGGCTGACCCTCCTGTCTGACCCTGCCTTGGGGGATGTTTCACGTGAAACCGATCGACCCGCGCCTACTCCGGTACGCCCGCTCCACCCGCCTCTTCCTGGGGGCGGTGGTGGCCCTGGGACTCGCCGGAGCGGGGCTGGTCGTCGGCCAGGCGATGCTGATCGCCGAGATCGTGGTCGGTGCCTTCGAGGACGGTCGGGGCGGTCAGGCCCTGCGGACGCCGCTGCTGCTCCTCGCGGCGGTGGCCCTGGGCCGGGCCCTGGTCGCCTGGCTCACCGAGCTGGCCGCCCACCGGGCCAGTGCCGCGGTCAAGTCGGAGCTGCGCGGCCGACTGCTGGAACGGGCCGCGGACCTGGGCCCGTCCTGGCTCAGCGGCCAGCGGACGGGTTCCCTGGTGGCCCTGGCCACCCGGGGCGTGGACGCGCTCGACGACTACTTCTCCCGGTACCTGCCGCAGCTCGGGCTCGCGGTCGTGGTGCCGGTGGCGGTGCTCGCCCGGATCGTCACGGAGGACTGGGTATCGGCGGCCATCATCGTGGTCACGCTGCCGCTGATCCCGGTCTTCATGATCCTCATCGGGTGGGCCACCCAGTCCCGGATGGACCGCCAGTGGCGGCTGCTGTCCCGGCTCTCGGGCCACTTCCTCGACGTGGTCGCGGGCCTGCCGACGCTCAAGGTCTTCGGCCGGGCCAAGGCCCAGGCCGAGTCCATCCGGACCATCACCGACGACTACCGGCGGGCCACGATGCGCACGCTGCGCATCGCCTTCCTCTCGTCCTTCGCACTGGAGCTGCTCGCCACCCTGTCGGTGGCGCTGGTCGCCGTGACCATCGGCATGCGGCTCGTGCACGGTGACCTCGACCTGTACACGGGTCTGGTCATCCTGATCCTGGCGCCCGAGGCGTACCTGCCGCTGCGGCAGGTCGGGGCGCAGTACCACGCGGCCGCCGAGGGGCTGGCGGCCGCGGAAGAGATCTTCGAGGTCCTGGAGACACCGGTGACCGCCGCGGGCGGTACGGCCGCCGTACCGCCCGCCGCCGCCGCGGAGCTGAGCTTCGAGGGCGTCGAGGTCCGCTACGAGGGCCGCGCCGAGTCCTCGCCCGGGCCGGTCTCGCTGACGGTCGCGCCGGGGGAGTGCGTCGCGCTCACCGGTCCCAGCGGGGTGGGCAAGTCCACCCTCCTCCAGGTGCTGCTCGGGTTCGTGGCGCCGACCGGGGGGCGGGTGCGGATCGGGGGCGTCGACCTGGCCGAGCTGTCCCTGGAGCAGTGGCGCGAGCGGATCGCGTGGGTGCCGCAGCGCCCGCACCTGTTCGCGGGGACCATCGCGGAGAACGTACGGCTGGCCCGTCCGGAGGCCTCGGACGAAGAGGTCGCGCGGGCGCTGCGGGACGCGGGGGCCGAGGAGTTCGTCGCCGCGCTGCCGGGCGGGGCGCGGACCGCGCTGGGCGAGGGCGGGGTGGGCCTGTCGGCCGGACAGCGTCAGCGGCTCGCGCTCGCCCGGGCGTTCCTGGCGGACCGGCCGGTGCTGCTGCTGGACGAGCCGACGGCCGCGCTGGACGGGGAGACCGAGGCCGCGGTGGTGGACGCTGTACGGCGGCTGGCCGCCGGTCGGACGGTGCTGCTCGTGGTGCACCGGCCGGCGCTGCTGGCGGTGGCGGACCGGGTGGTGGCCGTGGGGACCGGGGCCGCGGCGCGCACCCCGGCCACGGGCCCCGCGCCGGGCGCCGTCCCCGACGTGGCGGCCGGGCCGCACAGTGAACCCGGTGGATGGATCCTGGGCGAGGTCGACGAGAGCGGCGGGGCCGCCGGGCCGGGGGCACCCGTTCCCGTGGCCGGCGGCGCCACCACCGGCCACCCGCTCGCGCGGGTCCGGGCCGCCGCCGCGCGGTGGCAGGGCCGGTTCCGGCTCGGGCTGCTGCTCGGGGCGCTGGCCGTCGGGTGCGGAGTCGGCCTGATGGCGGTGTCCGGCTGGCTGATCTCCCGGGCCTCCGAACACCCTCCCGTGCTCTATCTGATGGTGGCCGTCACCGCGACCCGGGCCTTCGGGATGGGCCGCGCCGTCTTCCGCTACGCGGAGCGGCTGGTCTCCCACGACGCGGTGCTGCGGATGCTCGCGGAGCTGCGCGTCGCCGTGTTCCGGCGGCTGGAGCGCATCGCGCCCGGCGGACTGCGCGAGCGGCGCCGCGGTGATCTGCTGACCCGCCTGGTGGCCGACGCCGACGCGCTGCAGGACTACTGGCTGCGCTGGCTGCTGCCGGTCGGTACCGCCGTGCTCGTCGGGCTGGGCTCGGTCGGCTTCACCGCCTGGCTGCTTCCGGAGGCCGGGGCCGTGCTCGCCGTGGGGCTGCTCGCCGCGGGGATCGGCGTACCGCTCATCAGCGGGGCCTGTGCGCGGCGGGCCGAGCGCAGGCTCGCGCCCGCGCGGGGTGAGCTGGCCACCCGGGTGGCGGATCTGCTCTCCGGGACCGCCGAGCTGACCGTCGCCGGGGCGCTGGACGGACGCAAGGAACGGGCGCGGGAGAGCGACGGGGTCCTCACCCGGATCGCCGCCCGCGGGGCCGTGGCCACCGGGATCGGCAGCGGGCTCTCCTCCCTGATCTGTGGTCTGACCGTGGTGGCGGCCGCCGCCGTCGCCGCGGGCGCGGTGGCCGACGGGCGGCTCGGCGGGGTGGCGATGGCCGTCGCCGTGCTCACCCCGCTCGCCGCTTTCGAAGCGGTCAACGGGCTGCCGCTGGCCGTCCAGTACCGCCAGCGGGTCCGGCGCAGCGCCGAGCGCGTCTACGAGGTCATCGACGCTCCGGCGCCGGTCGCCGAGCCGGAGCGGCCGGGCGACGCGCCCGTCTCCCCCTTCCCGCTGCGGCTGACCGGGCTCGCCGCCCGTCACCCCGGGCAGGAGCGGGATGCGCTGCGGGAGGTCGACCTGACCCTCGAAGCGGGCCGCCGGATCGCGGTCGTGGGGCTCTCCGGCGCGGGGAAGACCACGCTGGCGCAGGTGCTCCTGCGGTTCCTGGACGTGGGCGAGGGCTCCTACACCGTCGCGGGGGTCGACGTACGGACCCTGGACGGGGACGACGTGCGCCGGTTCGTGGGCCTGTGCGCGCAGGACGCGCACCTCTTCGACAGCTCGGTGCGGGAGAACCTGCGCCTGGCGCGGACCGGGGCGAGCGAGGCGGAGCTGCGCGCGGCGCTCGCGGCCGCCCGGTTGCTGGAGTGGGCGGACGGGCTGCCCGACGGGCTGGACACGCTCGTCGGTGAGCACGGCGAACGGATCTCCGGCGGTCAGCGGCAGCGGCTGGCCCTGGCACGGGCGCTGCTGGCCGACTTCCCCGTCCTGGTGCTGGACGAGCCGGCCGAGCACCTGGACGTGGCCACCGCGGACGCGCTGACCGAGGACCTGCTGAGCGCGACCGAGGGGCGGACCACGGTGCTGATCACGCACCGGCTGGCCGGGCTCGACGCGGTGGACGAGATCCTCGTACTGGACGGCGGCCGGGTGGTGCAGCGCGGTCCGTACGCCGAGCTCGCCGCCGTCGAGGGGCCGCTGCGGCGGATGGTCGAGCGGGAGCGGGAAGGAGACCTGGCCGGAGCCGGGCGCCTGGAAACGGCCTGATCCCGAGGGGAGAAGGCCGGTCCCGACTTTCCCCAGCAAAAGGGACTAACTAGTCTCAAGGGCATGTCAGTGCAGGAGTCGCAGGAATCGCCGGACCCGTTGGAGGCCGCCACCCGGGCCACCCGGAGTCTGCAGGGGCTGTCCACCGAGCTCACCGCCCGTGTACCGCAGCTGCTGGAGGCGATGCGGTCGGTCGGCACCGGCCTCGAACTGCACTCCACGCTGGACCGCATCTGCGAGACCGCCGCGGAGCTGGCCGACGCCCGCTACGCGGCGATCGGCGTCGTGGACACGGAGGGCCGCGGGCTCTCCGATTTCGTCACCTACGGCATCGACACCGAGACGGCCCGGCGCATCGGGCACCGCCCCGACGGCAAGCGCGGCCTGCTCGGCGCGCTGATCAAGGACCCGGACACGGTCCGGCTCGCCGATCTCTCCAGGGACCCGCGCTCGGCCGGGTTCCCGGCGGGCCACCCGCCGATGAAGACCTTCCTCGGCGTACCGATCCGGGTGCAGGGCGAGATCTTCGGCAATCTGTACCTCGCCGAGAAGCACGGCGGCGGCGAGTTCAACGACTACGACGTCCACATGGTTCGGGTGCTGGCGACCGAGGCGGGCATCGCGATCGGCAACGCCCGCCTGTACGAGGCGGCCACCCAGCGCGAACGCTGGATCGACGGCTCGGTGGCCGTCACCACCGCGCTCCTGTCGGGCGGGGACGCCGACGACGCGCTCGCCGTCGTCGCGGAACAGGCCCGCCGTCTGGCGGACTCGGCGGCCGGGATCGTGATGCTGCCCTCCGAGGAGGGCGGGATGGAGATCGTGGCGGTCTCCGCCGACAACCCGGGCACCTCGCTCGGCGTACTGATCCCGGGCGAGAGCCCCGTGGTGGACAAGCTCCTGCACGGCGAGCCGGTGTTCGTGGACGACGCGTCTTCGGACCCCCGGATGATAGGGCGTCTGACCAGCCAGTACGGGCCCTGCATGATGCTCCCGCTGCACAGCGGCGGGCGGGTGCTGGGCGCGCTCGTGACGCCCCGGGGGCGCGGGAAGCGGCCGTTCAGCGAGGCCGAGCGGACCCTGGCCACGCAGTTCGCCTCACAGGCGGCGCTCGCGCTGATGATGGCCGAGGCCCAGCGGGACCGGGAACGCCTCGCGGTGTTCGAGGACCGCGACCGGATCGCCCGTGACCTGCACGACCTGGTCATCCAGCGGCTGTTCGCCACCGGAATGATGCTGGAGGGCGCCCAGCGCCGCTCCATCGTCCCCGAGGTGCGTGACGGGGTCGGCAAGGCCGTCGACGAGCTGGACGTGACGATCCAGGAGATCCGGACCGCGATCTTCGCCCTCCAGCAGGGCCCGGCGGAGGCGCCCTCGGGGCTGCGCACGCGGGTGCTGCGCGAGATCAACATGGCGGCTGTACCGCTGGGCTTCAAGCCCGCGCACCGCTTCCTCGGGCCGATCGACGCGGTGGTCGGCGAACTGGTCGGCAAGAACCTGATCGCCGCGCTGCGCGAGGCGCTGTCCAACGCGTTCCGGCACTCTGAGGCGGGCCGGATCGAGGTGGTGGTGGACTCGACGGTCACGCTGGCGGACGGGCGGCCGGGCGTCCGGCTGGAGGTCGCGGACGACGGAGTGGGCATCCCCGAGGGCGGTCGGCGCAGCGGGCTGCGGAACCTGCGGCGCCGGGCGGAGTCGCTGGGCGGGTCCAGCTCGTACGGCCCGGGCCTTGGGGAGGACGGCGGCGGGACCACCCTGGTGTGGGAGGCGCCCCTCTAGTTCGCCCTCTCCTTCCGGTCCGCTTCCTTCCGGTCCGCTTCCTTCCGGTCGGCCAGGATCTGCTCGATGACGAGGGCGACCCCGTCCTCGTTGTTGGCGACCGTACGTCCCGACGCGGCCTCGATCACGGCGGGGTGGGCGTTGCCCATCGCGTACGAGGTGCCCGCCCAGCTCAGCATCTCCACGTCGTTGGGCATGTCCCCGAAGGCGACGACCTCGGCGGGCGAGATGCCGCGTTCGGCGCAGCAGCGCTCCAGGGTGCTGGCCTTGGACACGCCGAGGCCGCTGACCTCCAGGAGGGCGGTCGGGCTGGAGCGCGTGATCGAGCCGTGCTCCCCGGCGACGGCGCGCGCCAGGGTCAGGAAGGCGTCCGGCGACAGCTCGGGGTGGTGGGCGAGCAGCTTGAGGACGGGCGCGGCCGCCGTGGACGGGTCCGCGTACAGCAGCTTCTCGGCGGTGGCCACCGTGGCACCCGGGTCCTGGAAGAACGGGGGGTAGGTGGGCTCGTAGTGGATGCCGGTGGTCAGCTCGACGGCGAACGAGCTGCCGGGGGCGGCGGCGCGCAGGGCGTGCACGACGGCCAGCGCGTCGGTCCGGGGCAGCTCACGGACCTGGACGAACTCCCGCCCGGCGTGCAGATCGACCACGGCGGCGCCGTTCGCGCAGATGGCGAGGCCGTGTCCGTGCACGTGTTCGGCGACGACGTCCATCCAGCGGGCCGGACGGCCGGTGACGAAGAAGACCTCGATCCCGGCCTCCTCGGCGGCCGCGAGCGCGGCGACCGTGCGGTCGGACACCGACTTGTCGTCGCGCAGCAGGGTGCCGTCGAGGTCGGTGGCGATGAGGCGGGGGGTGGGTGCGGGCCCGTCCGGGCGCTGGGGAGCCGAGGTCACGGCTCCATCTTCGCCCATGGGCCGGCCTGGCCGGACCAGTCCCGTCGGCCGGGTCACCGTAGGCTCTGAGCCATGAGTCTGCGTCTGAGCACTGTGATTCTCCCGGTACGCCGCTGGCACGAAGGCGGCCGCGATCAGTGGCTGCGAGCCGAGGAACTCGGCTTCCACACCGCCTACACCTACGACCACCTGTCCTGGCGGACCTTCCGGGACGGCCCGTGGTTCGGTGCGGTGCCCACCCTGACCGCCGCGGCCGCCGCGACCGAGCGGATGCGCCTGGGCACGCTCGTGACCTCGCCGAACTTCCGGCACCCGGTGACCCTCGCCAAGGACCTGATGTCGCTGGACGACATCTCCGGCGGCCGGATCACTCTCGGCATCGGGGCGGGGGGCAACGGCTTCGACGCGACCGCGCTCGGGCAGGAGGCCTGGACCCCGCGCGAGCGGGCCGACCGGTTCGCCGAGTTCGTGCCGTTGCTCGACCGGCTGCTGACCGACGAAGCGGTGACGCACGAGGGCACCTTCTACTCCGCTGACCAGGCCCGCAACATTCCCGGCTGCGTCCAGCGGCCCCGGCTGCCGTTCGCGGTGGCCGCGACCGGACCGCGCGGGCTGAAGCTGACCGCCCGGCACGGCCAGGCCTGGGTGACCACGGGCGACCCGAAGCTGTTCGAGGCGGGCACCCCGGAGCAGTCGGTCGAGGCGCTCCGCGGCCAGATCGAGAAGCTGGGCAAGGCGTGCGCCGAGATCGGCCGTGACCCGGAGACGGTCGGGAAGATCCTGCTGACCGGGTTCACCCCGGAGGCGAACACGATGCTGCGCTCGCTCGACGCGTTCGTCGACTTCGTCGGACGCCACAGCGAGCTGGGCTTCAGTGAGCTGGTGATCCACGCGCCGATCCCGGACTCGGACTTCGCCGCTGACCAGGACGTGTTCGAGAAGATCGCCACCGAGGGACTCGCGCAGCTGGCGTGACGCGGGCCGGGGCAGGGCGGTTCGCCGCCCTGCCCCGACCGTGCTCAGGCGGTCAGCCGGCTCAGCGCCTTCTCGGCCTGGGGCAGCAGCCAGTCGGGCGCCGCCCCTTGGGGCAGGGCGCGCAGCTCCTCGACGAAGGCCGTCAGCCGGGCCGTGGCACGGTCCGTGCGGCCCAGCTCCCGGTCGGTTCCGGTGGCGGCCCGCAGGCACAGGAACCGCTCCGAGACGCGCCCTGGGTCCGGTCGCGCACCGTCAGCCAGGCCAGCGAGCGCAGTATCCGGACCTCGGACACCGGGTCTTCGCCGATCGCCCGGCGCAGTTCCAGTGCCCGTTCGTAGGCGGCGACCCGCGTCCGCCGGCCGGTCGGCGAGGGACAGGGCGCCGGCCGCCGAGTGCGCGAGGTGCGCGTGGGGCCGGGGATCCTCCCAGCCCTTGGTGACATCGGCGGCCAGCAGGTACTGCTCGGCCGCCCCCGCCGGGTCGTGCAGATCGGCCAGCAGGTCACCGAGGAGTTCCCGGGCCTGTACCTCCGGGTGCTCCCCGTGCCCCGCGAGGTCCGCGAGCGCGGACTGGAGCACCTCCACCGCTTCGGCCGTGCGCTGGCCCGCCGCGTAGGCGCGGGCGAGCAGCAGCCGGGCCCGCGCCCCGCCCGCCTCGGTGAGGCCGGCCAGATCGAACCAGTGCGCGCTGTCCAGGGCGAGCCGGGCCGCCTCCGCCACGGCCTCCCCGTCCCCGTTCGCGTCCCCGTTCGCGTCCCCGTTCGCGCCTCCGCACAGCAGGAGCCAGGGGCTACGGCAGGCGCAGGAATTCCGGCGGTACGGAGTCCACCAGCCACACGCCGTTCGCGCTGATCCGGAACACGTGCCCGGCCGCCCGCATCGCGCCCGCGTCCACGCTGAGCACGACCGGTCGGCCGCGCCGCGCGCCCACCCGGGTGGCGGTCTCCCGGTCGGGGGACAGGTGGACGTGGTGGCGCCGCATGGGGCGCAGGCCCTCGGCGCGGATCGCGCCGAGGGCGGCGGCGACGGTGCCGTGGTAGAGGTACGCGGGCGGTTCGGCCTCGGGGAGGTCCAGGTCGACGTCGACGGTGTGGCCCTGATTGGCCCGGATGCGGGTGCCGGCCACGGCGAAGCGCTGTTTGTCGTTGGCGGCGACGACGTGGTCGAGTTCGGCCCGGGTGATGGGGAAGCGGTGGTCCGCGGCCGCGCGCAGGAGGTCGTCGATCTCCACCCAGCCGTGGGCATCGAGCACCAGTCCGATCCGTTCCGGCTGATGTCGCAGGTGTTTCGAGACGTATTTGGACACCTTCACGGTGCGTTTCTCGTCCATGGAGGCCAGGTTGCCCGGTGGAGGACGGCATGCCAAAGGCTTTACGTTCCCTTGGATCTTGATGAGACCCCCCTTCCGTGCTTTCGGTATACGGAATACTTTTTCCGTTGCACTCCGACCTGGGGGAGAAACCATGACCGCACCAGCGATTGCCGCACCAGCGATCACCGCACCCGTCACGGCCCTGGCCGTGGCCTCTCTGCCACGCCGCGCGGCCGCCGAACTCATAGGAACCTGCGGGCTCCTCGTCGTCGTCATCGGATCCGGAATACAGGCCGCGGCCCTGAGCCGGGACGCCGGCGTGGCCCTCGTCGCCAACTCCCTGGCTTCGGCGATCGGCCTCGGTCTGATCATCACCCTGCTGGGGCCGCTGTCCGGGGCGCACCTCAACCCCGTCGTCAGCCTCACCTCCTGGTGGGCGCGGCGCGGCGGGGGTGAGGGCCTGGACGGGCGCGAGGCGCTCGTCTACACCGCGGCCCAGACCGCGGGCGCCATCGGCGGGGCGGTGCTGGCCGAAACGATGTTCGGGCGGGTGCCGGGCACCTTCGCCACCCAGGTCCGGGGCGGCGGACACCTGCTGGTCGGCGAGGTCGTCGCCACCGCGGGGCTGGTCCTCGTCATCCAGGGGCTCGGGCGGATCGGGCGGCCGAGGCTGATCCCGGCCGCGGTGGCCGCGTACATCGCCGCCGCGATCTGGTTCACCTCCTCGGGCTCCTTCGCCAACCCGGCCGGAACCGTCGGGCGCGCCTTCAGCGACTCCTTCACCGGGATCGCGCCGCAGTCGCTGCCCGGGTTCGTCGGGGCGCAGTTGGTCGGCGGGGTCCTCGGCCTGGCCCTCGCGGCCCTGCTGTACGGCCGCCGCCCGGCGGTTGGCGGTGCCGACGCGGTGCTCGTGGTGACGCCCAAGAGCGTGGGCGCCGGAACCGACCCGGATTACGCGCGCGCCGGCTGACCTCCCGCCCCAACCGGCCTGCCATCGACGGGGATCGGGGATGTCCACAGGAAAGACCCACTTGTCCACAGCCGATTCGGTGGGTTTTGTCGGCAAACGGGTGACCCCCCTGTGGAAACTAACCGCCGCGCCGCGCCAGCTCGTTCATCGTCCGCGCCTGCAACTCCCGCTCCGTGGCGGCCCGGACGAAGGCCGCCACGTGCTCGGCCCCGACCAGGTCCTGTACCGCCCGTACGGTCTCGGCCGGCAGCACCACCGGAGCCGGACCCGGCGGCTGCTGCGGGCCGACCGCTCCCAGGTGCCGCTGCAGGTGCCGGGTCGCGAACAGCCGCATGGCCCGGGCCAGCTCGGCGTCCACCGTCTGCTGGGCCAGCGGCCGCAGCCTGCGCACCATGGCGGCCGCGGCGGTCGCCGCCGCGTCCGTCAGGGTCAGCTCCACCGCGCACGCGGGGTCGATCGCGGCGGTCGCCTCGGTGTGGTGGCCGAGGTAGCGGGCGAAGACGTGCTCGGTGGTGAACTCCAGGAAGCGCGAGGCGATGTGCTCCACCTGGCCGCGCAGCTCCCGCAGGTGCCCGGTGATCGCCGCGAGCGGCACCCCGGCCGCATACAGCTCGGCGGCCACCGCCAGCTCCTGGGGCGAGGGGACGAGGAACTCGTCCGCCCGCCCCGGGATCCGCTCCAGGACACCCAGCTCGCAGGCCTCGTCCACCGCCGCGTCGTCCGGCGTGCCGCCGAACCGTTCGTTCAACTCGGCCCGGCTGATCCGGGCCGCCTCCTCGTCCGTCCACGGCCCGTGCACCTCGGCGACCAGCCCGAGTACGCCGCCCAGTCCGCGCCCGGCGTCCCAGGCCTCCAGCAGCTCCTTGATGGAGGCCAGGGTGTAGCCGCGGTCCAGCAGGTCGGCGATCTGGCGCAGCCGTGCCAGATGCGTGTCCCGGTACACGTTGGACCGGCCGCGCCGCTCCGGCTTCGGCAGCAGACCGCGGTCCTGGTACGCCCGGATCGTGCGCACCGTCGCCCCGCTGTGGTGCGCCAGATCCTCGATCCGGTACTCGGCTACTGCCTGATCGGACAATCCCACTCCCTACGACGGGCCTACGACGGGCCTACGAGGGGCCCACGACAGGCCCTACGACATGGCGGCTCGGCCGACCGCGCCCGCCGCGGCGCGGGCGGCGGGCGAAGTCGTCAGGTACTCGACCGCCCTGCGCAGCGAGCCCTCCTGCGAGGGATGGTACGACCGCCGGAAGTAGCGGGGTATGGCCGCGCCCAGCTCTCTCCAGGTCGGCAGCAGCCCCTTGGCCACGGCCTGGTTGTGAGCGCGCAGCGAATACCGCAGCCGACCGGCGAGTTCGGGGTCGTTGCGTATGAGGTACGCCGTCCCCCACACCCACAGCCAGGCCAGCACCGGGGCGACCACCACCATGCCCTCGACCCGGCGCGCGTACCGGGCCGCGCCGGTCCCCCCGCAGTGCTGGTACATGTCGAAGGCGACGGAGCGGTGCTCCACTTCCTCCGCCCCGTGCCAGCGCAGCAGGTCCAGCATGATCTCGTCCGCGCCCGCCCGGTCGAGCCCCTCGGCGTGCAGCACCCAGTCGCCGAGCACGGCCGTGAACTGCTCGATCGCGGCGACCAGGGAGAGCCGGAAGCGCAGCCACTCCTGCGCGGGCAGCGGCACGCCGAACGGCGGGGTCTCGCCGAGCAGCTTCTCGAAGAGGAAGTCGACGTACTTGGTGAATTCGGCGGTCGGCAGCCGCTGCGCCGTGAGGTGGTCCAGTACGTAGGAGTGCTGCACGCTGTGCGTGGCCTCCTGGCCCATGAACCCCTTGACCTCCTGGCGCAGCACGGGGTCGGTGACCAGGGGCAGGCCCTCCTTGAAGACCTTGACGAACCACCGCTCCCCGGCGGGCAGCAGCAGGTGCAGCACATTGATCACATGGGTGGCGGTGGGCTCGTCCGGTATCCAGTGCAGCGGGGTGGTCCGCCAGTCGAAGGCCACCCGGCGTGGCTGGATCCGGTACGCCCCGCTCACAGCGGGTCCAGTTTCGCGAAGGCCCGCAGCGCCCCGGGGGCGAGGCGGGACATCCACAGCGCGCCCTTGGACTCGGGCGTCACCGGCACCACCGCCTGGTTCTTCACCACGGCCAGCAGGATCGCGTCGGCGACCTTCTCCGGCGGGAAGTTGCGCAGCCCGTACAGCCGCGAGGACTTCTGCTGGCGGCGCTTCTCCTCCGCCGCGTCCACCCCGGTGAACCGGGAGGTGGCGGTGATGTTGGTGTTGACGATGCCGGGGCAGATCGCCGAGACGCCGATCGACCGGTCCGCCAGCTCGGCGCGCAGGCACTCGGACAGCATCAGCACCGCCGCCTTCGAGGTGCTGTAGGCGGGCAGGCTCTTGGTCGGCAGGTAGGCCGCGGCGGAGGCGGTGTTGACGATGTGGCCGCCCTGGCCGCGGTCCGCCATCTGCTTCCCGAAGATCCGGCAGCCATGGATGACGCCCCACAGGTTGACGTCGAGGACCTTCTTCCAGTCCTCCGAGCTGGTCTCCAGGAACGGCCCGGAGAGCCCGATCCCGGCGTTGTTGACCAGGACGTCCACAATGCCGTACTCGGCGGCGACCTTCGCCGCGAGCTTCTCCATCTGCTGCTCGTCGCTGACGTCCACGCACTCGCCCCAGGCCTGCGGGGCGCCCACCAGCCGGGCCATCTCGGCGGTCCGGGAGGCCCCTTCGCCGTCCCGGTCCACGGCCACCACGCGGGCGCCCGCCTCGGCGAACGCGAAGGCCGTGGCCCGCCCGATGCCGCTGGCCGCCCCGGTGACCAGGACGAGCTGGCCGCCGAACCGGTCGGCGTACCTCCCCGGGGCCTTCCGCTCCGGCGCCCGGGTCGCGGGCTCCTCCCGCGAGGTGACGAACTCGCCGATCCACGCGGCCAGCTGGTCGGGGCGGGTCCGCGGCACCCAGTGCTTCGCCGGCAGGGTCCGGCGCAGCAGGTCGGGGGCCCACAGCTCCAGGTCGTCGTAGAGCCGCTCGGACAGGAACGCGTCCCCGGTCGGGGTGATCAGCTGGACGGGTACGTGCGCGTAGGCGTCGGCGCGCGGGCGGCGCAGCCGCGGCCGGACGTTGTCCCGGTAGAGCCAGGCGCCGTGCGCCGCGTCAGAGGGCAGCGACTTCGTCGGATAGTCGCCAGCCGGGATGCCCTCCAGCCGCTCCAGCATCTTGGGCCACCGCTTGCCCAGCGGTCCGCGCCAGGCCAGCTCCGGGAGCACCGGGGTGTGCAGTATGTACACGTACCAGGACTTGGCCCCCTGGCCGAGCAGCTGCGCGGCCCGGCGCGGGGTCGGCCGGGTCATCCGCTTCTTGATCCAGTGCCCGAAGTGGTCGAGGGAGGGCCCCGACATCGAGGTGAAGGAGGCGATCCGCCCCTCCGTGCGCCGTACGGTCGCGAATTCCCAGCCCTGTACGGACCCCCAGTCGTGCCCGACCAGGTGCACCGGCCGGTCCGGGCTCACGGCGTCCGCCACCGCCAGGAAGTCGTCCGTCAGCTTCTCCAGCGTGAAACCGCCGCGCAGCGGCACGGGGGCCGTGGACCTGCCGTGCCCGCGCACGTCGTAGAGCACCACGTGGAAGTGCTCCGCGAGGCGCTCGGCGACCTCCGACCAGACCTCCTTGCTGTCCGGGTACCCGTGCACCAGCACCACGGTCGGCCGCTCGGCGTCGCCCAGTTCCACGACGCACAGCTCGACCCCGCCGGTGCTCACCCAGCGCTCCCGCGCTCCCGCCAGTCGCATCTCGCTCACGCCGCCATCTCCTCCGCCCAACGCCGCACGTGCGGCAGATCGTCATCGAGCCAGAACGCGCTCTCCTCGGGGTCCCGGGAGTCGGTGACGACCAGGATCTCCTCGAACTTCGCGCCGGTGCCGCGGAAACCCAGATGCGGCTCCACCGCCCACAGGCCGGGCTGCGGCGGGTGGTCGGAGAAGGAGTACGGGCTCCACAGCGGGGACCATCCTTCCCGGTGCCCGTGCAGGGCGTCGGAGGCCAGCCCCTTCAGTGCCTGGGTGCCGAACCCGAAGGCGGTCGGCGACCAGCGCCGCTCGGCGACCCGGTCCACCTTGTGCGCGATCACGCCGAAGGGATAGGCGCGGTGCCGGTTGGCGTACCCCTGCCGGATCATCAGCCGCTCGACGTCCTCGTAGATGTCGCGCAGCGAGCGGCGCGCGCGCACCTGCTCCAGGATCAGCTCGCGGTGCGCCTTCAGGTCCGAGAGCAGCCGGTCGTGCACGGGGTTCAGCCCGAGACAGCCGGAGTACCCGATGTCGGCCGTGTACCCCTTGTAGACGGGCGCCATGTCGAGGATGAACGGCATCCCCGGCTCCAGCTTCCGGTTCGTGGGGAAGAACTGGAGCGGGATCCGGAAGTTCACGAAGGCCGTGCGGTCCCCGAACCAGGCGAAGGGCATGTGGAACCAGTCCCGCACCCCGCGCTCGCGCAGCCAGTCGCGCTGCATCCGCGCCGCCTCGCGCTCGGTCACCCCGGGTCTCAGCTGCGCCGCGACCGCCTCGGCGCACGCGTACGAGAGGCGCTGCACTTCCCTGAATCCGTCGAGATCGGCGGCCCGTCCGGCGGCGGTCCGCCCGGTGCCCCGTTGCTTGGTGTCCCCTGCCATGCCAGCCGTCCGTCCGTGTAGCCGTACGCGTCCGTAACTTGACACTGATGAATGTGACAATGCTTGGAGATCACGTCAAGGGCCGTGCACGGACCTGTGGAAAAGTTCTGCGATGTGGACAGCCGCATCAGTCTTCCGGCATGCCGCGTACTCCTGAAGGCGGAGACGGGGTCCCGCTCCAAGGCTGACGTTCCGCGGGGACACGCGCACTAACGTCGGTTCTGTGACTGTCATCGCGACCGAAAGCCTGAGCAAGCGGTACCCCCGAGTGACCGCCCTCGACCGGCTCTCCCTGGACATCGGGCCCGGCGTAACCGGCCTCGTGGGTGCCAACGGAGCCGGCAAGTCCACGCTGATCAAGATTCTGCTGGGACTGTCCCCCGCCACCGAGGGCCGTGCCGCCGTGCTCGGGCTCGATGTCGCCACGCACGGCAACGCCATCCGTGAACGCGTCGGCTACATGCCCGAACACGACTGCCTGCCACCCGACGTCTCGGCCACCGAGTTCGTCGTGCACATGGCCCGCATGTCCGGGCTGCCGCCGACCGCGGCCCGCGAGCGGACCGCTGACACGCTGCGCCACGTCGGGCTCTACGAGGAGCGCTACCGCCCCATCGGCGGGTACTCCACCGGCATGAAGCAGCGCGTCAAGCTGGCCCAGGCGCTGGTCCACGACCCGCAGCTGGTCCTCCTCGACGAGCCCACCAACGGCCTCGACCCGGTCGGCCGCGACGAGATGCTCGACCTGATTCGCCGCGTCCACACCGACTTCGGGATCTCGGTCCTGGTCACCTCCCACCTCCTCGGAGAGCTGGAGCGGACCTGCGACCACGTGGTGGTCGTCGACGGCGGGAAGCTGCTGCGCTCCAGTTCCACCAGCGACTTCACCCAGACCACGGCGACCCTCGCGGTCGAGGTCACCGACACCGACGCCCACCCCGACGGGACCGCCGCGCTGCGCAAGGCGCTCACCGAGGCGGGCCTCGCCCTCCACGCGGCCGAGGAGCAGGGCCTGCCCGGCGCGGGTCACATCCTGCTCGTCGAGGCCGTCGGCGAGGAGACCAACGACAGGATCCGCGACATCGTGGCGGACCTCGGCCTCGGTCTGGTCCGCATGGAACAGCGCCGCCACCACATCGCGGAGGTCTTCCGCGACCACGACCAGCAGAAGGGAGCCGGTTCCGATGGCGCCTGACACCTCGACCCAGATCCACAACATCGGCTACCGGTCCTACGAGGGCTCGCGGCTCGGCCGCGCCTACGCGCGCACCTCGCTGTACTCGATGTCGCTGCGCGGTTCCTACGGGCTCGGCCGCTCCGCCAAGTCCAAGGTCCTCCCGATGATCCTCTTCGGGGTGATGTGCATCCCGGCGCTGATCATGGTCGCGGTCGCGATCGCGGTGCCGGGCAACACCGACCTGCCGATCAAGTACACGACGTACGCCATCACCACCCAGGTGATCATCGGGCTGTACCTCGCCTCCCAGGCCCCGCAGTCGGTCTCCCGGGACCTGCGCTTCAAGACGGTCCCGCTGTACTTCTCGCGGCCCATCGAGCGCGTCGACTACGTCCTCGCCAAGTACGCGGCGATGGCCTCGGCCCTCTTCATCCTCACCGCCATCCCGCTGCTGATCATGTTCATCGGCGCGCTGCTGGCCAAGTTCGACTTCGCCCACCAGGCGAAGGGATTCGGGCAGGGACTCGTGGGCGTACTGCTGCTTTCGCTGCTCTTCTCCGGCCTCGGACTGGTCGCGGCGGCGCTCACCCCGCGCCGCGGCTTCGGTGTCGCCGCGGTCATCGGACTGCTGATCATCCCCTACGGCGCCGTCACCACCGTGCAGGCCGTCGCCTACAACACCGGGTCCGCCGACGCCGTCCAGTGGATGGGCCTGTTCTCCCCGGTCACCCTGATCGACGGGATCCAGACCGCCTTCCTCGGCGGCGCCTCCGCCTTCCCCGGCGGCGAAGGACCCACGGCCGGTATCGGCTTCGTCTATCTGCTGGTCGTACTCGGCCTCATCGTCGGCTCCTACGCCGCGCTGATGGCCCGCTACCGGAAGGCCGGGCTGTGAGCATCATCGACATCGACCACGCTTCCCGTTGGTTCGGGAACGTCGTCGCCGTGAACGACGTGACCATGCGCATCGCCCCCGGTGTGACCGGTCTGCTGGGCCCCAACGGCGCCGGGAAGTCCACCCTCATCAACATGATGGGCGGCTTCCTCGCCCCCTCGACCGGCACCGTCACCCTCGACGGGGCGCCGATCTGGCGCAACGAGCAGGTCTACAAGAACGTGGGCGTCGTGCCCGAGCGCGAGGCCATGTACGACTTCCTCACCGGCCGGGAGTTCGTCGTCGCCAACGCCGAACTGCACGGCCTCGACGACGCGGCCGCCCAGCGGGCACTCGCCACCGTCGAGATGGAGTCCGCCCAGGACCGCAAGATCTCGACCTACTCCAAGGGCATGCGCCAGCGCGTGAAGATGGCCTCGGCCCTCGTCCACGATCCGTCCGTGCTGCTGCTCGACGAGCCCTTCAACGGGATGGACCCGCGCCAGCGCATGCAGCTCATGGAGCTGCTGCGGCGCATGGGCGACGAAGGCCGCACCGTCCTCTTCTCCTCCCACATCCTGGAGGAGGTCGAGCAACTGGCCTCGCACATCGAGGTGGTCGTTGCCGGACGGCACGCGGCTTCCGGCGACTTCCGCAAGATCCGCCGCCTGATGACGGACCGCCCGCACCGCTACCTGGTCCGTTCCTCCGACGACCGGGCGCTCGCCGCGGCCCTGATCGCCGACCCGTCGACCGCCGGGATCGAGGTCGACCTCAAGGAGGGCGCACTGCGGATCCAGGCCGTCGACTTCGGACGCTTCACCGAGCTGCTTCCGCGGATCGCCCGTGCACACGGCATCCGGCTGACGACGGTCTCGCCCTCGGACGAGTCCCTCGAATCGGTCTTCTCCTACCTCGTCGCGGCCTGAAAGGAGCTGGCACCCGATGTACAACCCCACCGTTGCCCGGCTCACCTACCGAGCCCTGCTCGGCCGCCGCCGCGCGCTGATCCTCTTCGCGCTGCCCGCGCTGCTGATCGTCATCTCCATCGCCGTCCGGGGCTTCACCGGAGTGGACGACAAGGCCGCCGCCGATCTGCTCGGCGGCTTCGCCCTCGCCACCATGGTCCCGCTGATCGGTGTCATCGCCGGTACGGGCGCCATCGGCCCGGAGATCGACGACGGCTCGATCGTCTACCTGCTCGCCAAGCCGGTGAAGCGGCCCACGATCATCATGACCAAGCTGATCGTCGCGATCGCGGTCACCATGGCCTTCTCCGCCATCCCCACCCTGATCGCCGGGTTCATCCTCAACGGCAACGGCCAGCAGATCGCCGTCGCCTACACCGTCGCCGCACTCGTGGCCTCGATCGCCTACAGCGCGCTCTTCCTGCTGCTGGGCACCGTCAGCCGGCACGCGGTCGTCTTCGGTCTGGTCTACGCCCTGATCTGGGAGTCGCTCTTCGGCAGCCTGGTCGCCGGAGCCAAGACCCTGAGCGTCCAGCAGTGGGCGCTCGCGCTGGCCGAGCGGGTGGCCGGTCCCGGGTACGTCGACTCCTCCGTCGGCATCGGCACAGCCGTGATCCTGCTCGTCGCCGTCACCGTGGGGGCCACCGTCTACGCCGGCCAGAAGCTGCGCCGTCTGACCCTGGCGGGCGAGGAGTAGGGCCCGCAGCTCCCCCTCGCGTGACCTGTGCCCCGCCCGGCCCACATGCCGGGCGGGGCACAGGTTTGCGCGTCATGATCGGGGCATGCTGCCGCACACCGAGCCCGAGCCCTCCAGGCCCGTGTGGTCCTGGATCCGGGCCTCGCCCGGTACGCACGTCTGGCTGCTGATCATCGCCATCACCAGCATCGTGGTGGCCGTCGTCCCGGAAGAGGTCGACCACTTCCTGTTCCACCGCAACAGCAGCAACATCCACCAGCTCGTCAAGCACCCGTTCCAGGCACTCATCGGCAGCGCGTTCTGGATCGAGAACCCGGCCTCCCTGGCGCTCTACGCCGTGCTCTTCGAGGTGTTCCACGCCTCGGTGGAACGCTGGCTCGGCACCCTGCGCTGGCTGCTGATCGTCGCCAGTGCCCATGTCGTCGCCACGCTGATCAGCCAGAAGATCGTCCTCACGGCGATCCAGGACCACCGCGCCCCGCGCAGCATGGCCCACGTCGTCGACATCGGAGTCAGCTACGGTCTCGCCGCGGCCGTCGGGGTCCTCACCTACCGGTTGCCGAACCCCTGGCGGTGGCTCTACCTCGCCGGAGCCGTGTCCTTCTTCGGGATCCCCCTGGCCACCGGCGGAACCTTCACCGACGCGGGGCACGCCATCGCCCTCTCCATCGGCCTGATCGCCTGGCCGCTGACCCGCCACCCGCACCCGCACGTGGAAGCCGACGCACACCACCATCGTGTTTCACGTGAAACATGAAGAGGTCCGGCAAACATGAAGAGGTCCGGCCGCGGCCGGACCGTGGCCGAACGGCCTGGCGGTAATTCGCTGGTACGGGGCCCTCCCCGGGGGCAGAGTGAGCGGTGCGGGGAGCAACAAAAAGGTCCGGGGCAGCCACTTCGAGCGCGCCTCGCGGCGCGGGCA
Organism: Streptomyces sp. NBC_00536; assembly: GCF_036346295.1. Classification (NCBI taxonomy): domain Bacteria; kingdom Bacillati; phylum Actinomycetota; class Actinomycetes; order Kitasatosporales; family Streptomycetaceae; genus Streptomyces; species Streptomyces sp. NBC_00536. The sequence goes on from NZ_CP107819.1 coordinate 4,248,964, forward strand.
GCCCCGGACCTTCCCTGCGGTCGTCGCGCTCAGGCGGCGCCGAGCAGACGTTCCAGTACCACCGCGATGCCGTCGGCCTGGTTCGAGGTGGTCACCTCGTCCGCCACCGCCTTCAGCTCCGCGTGCGCGTTGGCCATCGCCACGCCGTGCGCCGACCATCCGAACATCGGGATGTCGTTGGGCATGTCACCGAAGGCGATCGTCTCCGCCGCCTTCACCCCCAGCCGGCGCGCGGCCAGCGACAGGCCGGTGGCCTTGCTCAGGCCGAGCGGCAGGATCTCCACGACGCCCGGTCCGGCCATCACCACGTCCACGAGGCTGCCCACGGTGGCGCGCGCCACCCGGACCAGCTCGTCGTCGTCGAGTCCCGGGTGCTGGATGTACAGCTTGTTCAGCGGAGCCGTCCAGACCTCCGCGGTGTCCCGCAGGTACACCGCCGGAAGACCTTCCTGCACCTGGTAACCGGGGCCGAACAGCACTTCGCCGTCCACTCCGTCGCGGCTCGCCGCGAGGGCCAGCGGCCCGACCTCGGCCTCGATCTTGGAGAGCGCCAGACCGGCCAGCTGCCGGTCCAGCGTCACCGAGGTGAGGAGCCTGCGCGCACCGGCGTCGTACACCTGGGCACCCTGCCCGCACACCGCGATCCCCTTGTAGCCGAGATCGTCCAGCACGTGCCGGGTCCAGGGCACGGCCCGTCCGGTGACGATGATGTGCACCGCACCCGCCGCGGTGGCCGCGACCAGCGCCTCGCGGGTGCGTTCCGAAACCGTGTCGTCGTCACGCAGCAGCGTGCCGTCGAGGTCGGTCGCGACGAGCTTGTACGGGAACGGTGCCGAACTCACTTGGCGATCGGCTCCAGCACTTCGCGGCCGCCCAGGTAGGGACGGAGGATCGGGGGCACGCGGACCGAACCGTCGGCCTGCTGGTGGTTCTCCAGGATGGCCACGATGGTGCGCGGCACGGCGCACAGGGTGCCGTTCAGCGTGGACAGCGGCCGCATGACCTTCTTGCCGTCCTTCGTCTCCCGCATGCGCACGGACAGGCGGCGGGCCTGGAAGCTGTTGCAGTTCGAGGCGGAGGTCAGCTCGCGGTACTTGCCCTGCGTCGGGATCCACGCCTCGCAGTCGAACTTGCGGGAGGCCGAGGAACCCAGGTCGCCGGTGGCGACGTCGATCACCTGGAACGGCAGTTCCAGGGCGGTGAGCCACTGCTTCTCCCACTCCAGGAGACGCTGGTGCTCGGCCTCGGCGTCCTCCGGCGCGACGTACGAGAACATCTCGACCTTGTCGAACTGGTGGACGCGGAAGATGCCCCGGGTGTCCTTGCCGTAGGTACCGGCCTCACGGCGGAAGCACGGCGAGAACCCGGCGTAGCGCAGCGGCAGCTGGTCCGCCTCCAGGATCTCGTCCATGTGGTAGGCCGCGAGCGGTACCTCGGAGGTGCCGACGAGGTAGTAGTCGTCCTTCTCCAGGTGGTACACGTTCTCCGCGGCCTGGCCGAGGAAGCCGGTGCCCTCCATGGCGCGCGGGCGGACCAGCGCGGGGGTGAGCATCGGGATGAAGCCGGCCTCGCCCGCCTGCGCGATCGCCGCGTTCACCAGGGCGAGTTCCAGCAGGGCGCCGACACCGGTGAGGTAGTAGAAGCGCGAACCGGAGACCTTCGCGCCGCGCTCGACGTCGATGGCACCGAGGGACTCGCCGAGTTCCAGGTGGTCCTTGGGCTCGAAGCCCTCGGCGCCGAAGTCGCGGATCGTGCCGTGGGTCTCCAGGACGGTGAAGTCCTCTTCGCCGCCGACGGGAACGTCCGGGTGCACGATGTTGCCGAGCTGGAGCAGCAGCCGCTTGGCGGTCTCGTCCGCCTCGTTCTGCTCGGCCTCGGCGGCCTTGACGTCGGTCTTGAGCTGTTCGGCCTTCTTCAGCAGCTCGGCGCGCTCGTCGGGCGAGGCCTTGGGGATGAGCTTGCCCAGGGACTTCTGCTCATTGCGCAGCTCGTCGAAGCGGGAGCCGGAGGACCTGCGGCGCTCGTCGGCGGAGAGCAGTGCGTCGACGAGGTCGACGTCCTCTCCACGGGCGCGCTGCGAGGCGCGGACACGGTCAGGGTCTTCACGGAGCAGCCGGAGGTCAATCACCCCACCAGGCTACCGGGCTGGGTTCGAGGCCTCGCACCGATATAACGCTGCGTGTCGCTATGTCCTAATTGCCGCGAATGTAAAACTCCTGCCGTGTGGCCGGAAGCGGACCTTCCCGCCGGGCCGATCCGCCCCAATCCGCAGTCGATATACCGGCCCGAATCCCTGAAAAGGGGCACAACGTGTGGTCTCGGACGTGCGGCTGAGCAGGGCCGAAGCGACCTCTTGTCCACAGGAATTGCGATCCCGGCGGGCTTATCCACAGGCTGTGCGCCGTATCTGTGGACACGAAAAGAGATCATTCCCGATCGGTGTGGAGGCGGGGCGAATCAGGGTTCAAACCCCCCTCACACACTCATTCGGGTGGGAATGGCTCGCCCCAAAGAGTTGATCGGTGATACGCAGGTGACGCCGTTCACCCCCCGCTCCCCAGCGCGAAACCTGGGCCGCCGACCGATTTGTCGACCTTGTCGTGCCGCACTGTCGACTTGTCCCCAGGTCTCCACCGGCTCCTGTGGATAAGTCTGTGGATAAGTCACGCCGCCCTGTGAGCGAGCTACGCCCGGCCGTCCAGGCAGCGGGTCAGCCAGTCGGAGGCGGCCGTGAAATCGCCATCCGAGGTTCCGGGCCGCGCCGCGCGCACCTCACTCAGAGCGACGCCCGCGCGGGGGTAGGAGCCGAGGAAACGGACCTGGGGGCAGGTCCGCTTGAGTCCCATGAGGGCCTCGCTGACCCGGCGGTCGGAAATGTGGCCTTCGGCGTCCACGGCGAAGCAGTAGTTGCCGATGCCCTCGCCGGTGGGCCGGGACTGGATCAGCATCAGGTTGACCCCGCGGACGGCGAACTCCTGGAGGAGTTCGAGGAGCGCGCCCGGGTGGTCCTCGCCGAGCCAGAGCACGACGGAGGTCTTGTCGGCCCCGGTCGGCGCCGCGGGCCGGGCCGGCCGGCCGACCAGCACGAAGCGGGTCTCGGCGTTCTCCGCGTCGTGGATCTCGGTGACGAGGGGTTCCAGCCCGTAGGTGGCGGCGGCGAACTCCCCGGCGAAGGCGGCGTCGAAGCGGCCTTCCTGGACGAGCCGGGCGCCGTCCGCGTTGGAGGCGGCGGATTCCCACAGGGCGTCGGGCAGGTTCGCGCGCAGCCAGTTGCGGACCTGGGGCTGGGCGACCGGATGCCCGGTGACGGTCTTGACGTCCGACAGCTTGGTCCCGGGGCGCACCAGCAGGGCGAAGGCGATGGGCAGCAGCACCTCGCGGTAGATCATCAGCGGTTCGCCGGAGGACAGCTCGTCGAGGGTGGCGGTGACTCCGCCCTCGACCGAGTTCTCGATCGGGACCAGGGCCGCCGCCGCCTCCCCGTTCCGTACGGCGTCGAGCGCCGCCGGGACCGACACCATGGGAACGAGTTCCCGGGTCGCGGCTTCCGGCAGTGTGCGCAGGGCGGCTTCGGTGAAGGTGCCCTCGGGACCGAGATACGTGAAGCGGGTGGCCGACATGTGATCAGCCTAATGCCGGTGCCCCGTGCCCCGAGGCGCTGTTCATCCTTCGAGCAGCGGCTGCCCCACGTACTCCTCGGCGCGGGGTCCGCGCGGGACGGCGTACAGCCCGCTCGACTCGTGGCGGATGAACTCGGACAGGGCGTCGCCCCGGTCGAGCTTGCGCTGGACGGGCACGAAGCCGCGCAGCGGATCGGCCTGCCAGCAGATGAAGAGGAGCCCGGCGTCGGGAGCGCCGTCGGGGCCGATCCCGTCATGGAAGGAGAAGGGGCGCCGCAGCATGGCCGCCCCGCCGTTCTGCGCCGGGGCGGAGATCCGCGCGTGGGCGTTGGAGGGGATGACCGGCTTGCCGTCGGCGCCGAACGCGGCGAGGTCGAGCTTGCTGGTCTCGGTGCCACCGGTCAGGGGCGCCCCGTCGGCCTTCTTCCGGCCGATGACCTGCTCCTGCTTGGCGAGCGGCTGCTTGTCCCAGTCGTCCAGGAGCATCCGGATGCGCCGGACGACAGCGTACGAGCCTCCGGCCATCCACGCGTGTTCGGCGGGCCCGGGGCCTGCGCCGGGCACGAAGATCCGCTTGTCGAAGTCGGCCTCGGACGGCTTGGGATTGCCGGTGCCGTCGATCTGGCCCAGCAGGTTGCGGGCGGTCATCGGCTTGGCGGTGGCCCCCGGGGTGCGGTTGAAGCCGTTCATCTGCCAGCGGACGCGGGCCGCCTCCCCGGCGTCCTTCTGCAGGGTGCGCAGCGCGTGGAAGGCGACGAGCGCGTCATCGGCACCGATCTGGATCCACAGGTCGCCGTTGCCGCGCTGGGGGTCGAGCCGGTCCGCCGAGAACTCCGGCAGCGGGTCGAGCGCGGCCGGCCGCCGGGCGGTGAGGCCGGTGCGGTCGAAGAAGGAGTGGCCGAAGCCGAAGGTGATGGTCAGCGAGCACGGTCCGGCGTCCAGGGCGATCCCCGAGTCGGCCGCCCCGGCCTCCTCACCGGCCATCAGCCGACGGGCGCTGTCGGACCAGCGGCGCATCAGGGCGACGGCCTCCTTGCGGCCCGCCCCCGGTGCCAGATCGAAGGCCAGGACATGGCCCTTGGCCTGGAGCGGCGTGGTGATGCCCGCCTGGTGCTCGCCGTGGAAGTCGACCTCGGCGGCGCCGAGGGCGGCCGACGCGCCGCCACCGCTCCCGTCGGAACCGGCGATCGCGGCATGCACGAGGGCGCCGCCGGTGGCGCCGAGTGCGAGACCGGCGGCGCCCGCGGCGCCTACGGTGCCCAGCAGCCTGCGCCGGGAGATCTCGATGTCGGGGTTGCTCTCGGTCACGCTGTTCAGCCGATCTTGACGGTCTTTTGGACGGTCGTCTGGTCGATGTCGGAGGTACGGACACTCACGTCGATGCGCCACTCACCGGCCAGCGGCAGCTGGACGCCGGACGCGCTCCAGTGTCCCGGGGCGGCGTGGTCGGGGGCGAGCGGCAGAGGGCCGATGTCCTTGGCGGGGAGGGTGAAGGCGACCTTCACCTCGGGGATGTCGAAGGGCTTCCCGTCCGGGGAGTCGACCCAGACGTGGAGGGAGTTGGCGCCGACCCGGCCCGGATCCAGCTCGATCCGGACGCTGCCCTTTCCGTTCTGGCCGCCCGTGTCGAAGGGCAGGGTGATCTTGACGGCCCGGTTGGGCACGGCGGTGACGGCGCCGCTGCTCTCCAGCTCGGCGGCCCGCCCGGGTTCCGTGCCGGTCAGCAGGGTGGCGACGGCCAGCAGGACGACGGCGACACCCGCCTCGGCGAGGACGGACCGGCGCAGCCCCGCACGGTCGGGATCGGCGTCCCGGAGCTGCTTGTCCCGCGCGTTCTCCCGGGCGGCGCGCTGCCGGGCCAGCTGGGCGGCGCGCTTGGCGCTCGGCGGGACGGTGACCGTCGCCTCTGTTTCACGTGAAACATCGTGCTGGGCCACGACCCGCGCCGCGCCGTCGCCCGCGCGGTCGCTGGTGTTCCCGGCCAGTCGGCCGGTCCACTTGCGGGACACGGAGGCGATGGCGACCAGGACGGCCACCAGCCCCACCTTGATGAGGAGGTACCGGCCGTACTCGGTCCCGGTCAGCGCGGACCAGCTGCCGAGCTGGCGCCAGGACTGGTAGACACCGGTGGCGGTGAGGGCGAGGACGCTGATGAACGCGACCCGCGAGAAGCGCCGGATGGCCTCGCGCTCGATGTCCGGGACCTTGTGCAGGGCGATCAGCAGGGCGGCCAGCCCGCCGAGCCAGGTGGCGACGGCCAGCAGGTGGACGATGTCCACCGGCATGGCGATGCCCGGCTGGATACCGGTGGAGGCGTGTTCGGACAGGGACCAGGTGGCGGCGATACCGGCGGCCACCACGGTCCCGCCGATGGCGAGACCGAAGGTGAGGTCGCTGGTGTCCTTGGCGTCCGCTTCGCTCTCGCCGCTGCCCGTCACCTTGCGGGCGAAGGTGCCGAAGAGGACGGCCATGAAGAGGGCCACGGCGCCCAGCAGCAGCAGCCGGGACACCAGGGACGCCCCGGTCTTGGTCTCCAGGACGGACTTCAGCCCGTCGAGGTCGAAGACATCGGCGAAGTCGCCCGACCCGGTGTAGGGGTTGCGCAGCACCAGCATGGCGAGCGTGGCCGCCGTCAGCGTGACCCAGGCGCGCAGGACGAGCTTCTGCACGGGCCGCTCGGCGGCGCCCCGGCGCCAGCACAGCAGGATGAAGGCCGCGCCGCCGACGAGCACGGCGAAACCGCCGTAGGCGGCGTAGCGCGCGATGTTGTAGACGATGCCCACGGGTCCGCCGCCCGCCACCTGCGAAGGCAGCGAGACGCTGGTGGCGGAGGGCGCGCCGATGGAGAAGGTGAAGGCGCCGGAGACCGGGTGGCTGTCGGCGGAGACCGCCTGCCAGGCCACCGTGTAGGTGCCGTCGGGCAGCCCGGTGTGCAGGGCGGTGCCGTAGCGGATGGTGGAGCCGCTGCACATGTCGCGCAGCTCTCCCGTGTCGATCCGCTTGCCCTGGGGGTCCATGACCCGGATGGAGTCGCCGTTCATGGCGACGGCTTCGGAGAAGGAGAGGGTGACCTGGGCGGGGGCCGTGGCGACCACCGCCCCGTCCCGGGGGTCGCTCGCGGTGAGCGCGGCATGTGCCGAGGCCGGTGCGGCCGCGGTGAACAGGGCCGCGGCCAGGGCCGCGAGGACCAGCAGGAGCCGCGGCAGGTGTGCCGCCGCGGCCCTGCGGGCCGTGGAGGGGGCGGGGGCGGTGGCCGTCATGGCGTGTCAGTCCCTCGGTCCGTCAGTTGGCGTTCTGCGGCTTGTACGTGCGTTCCTTCACGTCCAGCTCGACCTTGACCGGGTCGGCCTTCTCGAAGCGCAGCTCGACGGTGACCTTGTCGCCGACCTTCGGCTTGTTCTTCAGGCCCATGAACATGACGTGGTCGCCGCCGCGCGCCAGCTTCAGCTCGCCGTTGGCCGGCACGTCCAGGGACTGGACCTGCTGCATCTTCTGGTCCTTGGTCTGGTGGATCGTCACGTCGTCGGAGAGCGTGCTGGTGACGGCGGTGAGCTTGTCCGCCGTCTTCGAGTCGTTCTTGATGACCATGAACGCGCCGGCCATCTTGTCGTCGACCGGTTCGGGCACGTAGCCGCCGCTGACCGAGAGCTTGGGCTTGCCGTCGCCCGAGCCGGAGTCGGAGGAGCAGCCGGATATGGCGAGCGCTGCCGAGAGGGAGAGGACGGCGGCGATGGTGCGGGTGGTGCGGCGGTTCACGGGTTCTCTCCCTTGATGATCTTCGGCAGATCCTTGGTGTAGTCCTCGGCGGTGGCCGACTCCCCGTAGAGGACGTAGCCCTCGTCGGTCTTCGGGGAGAAGGCGATGACCTGCGCGCCGTGCATGGAGACGACGCTGCCGTCGGCTTCCTTCTTGGCGGCCTCGATGCCGATGCCGAGGGTGCGGGCACCGGCCTGGATCTTGGCGAAGTCTCCGGTGAGCCCGATGAAGGCCGGGTCCTGGGCCTTGAGCCACTTGCCGAGGGACTCGGGAGTGTCCCGGTCGGGGTCGGTGGTGACGAAGACGACCTGGAGGTTGTCCTGGTCCGCCTTGGGCAGCGCCTTCTTGGCGACGGCGATGTTGCTCATCGTCAGCGGACAGACGTCCGGGCAGTTGGTGTAGCCGAAGTAGATCAGCGTCGGCTTGCCCTTGGTCTGCTCGCGCAGGCTCCACGGCTTGCCGTTGGTGTCGGTGAGCACCAGGTCCGGCTTGTCGAAGGGGCGGTCGAGGACGGTGCCCGGCTTGGACTTGGCGGGGGCGTTGACCTCCGCGAGCGGCGTGTTCTTGCCGGTGTCACTGCCACAGGCGGTGAGGGCGAGTGCGGCCGCCGCCACGAGGGCGGCGACCGTCACACGTGTGGTGCGCATGGGGATGTCCCTGGGATCGGGGATGGTTCGGATGGGCTGCGGACGTCGGTCAGGACGTGCGGCGGCGCGAGGCGACGCCGAAGGCGACCCCGCCGAGACCGACGACGATCCCCGCGATGCCGAGGGCCCGCGCGGTCGTGTCGGAGCCGGTGGACTTCGCGGCGTCCTGGTGCTCGGTGTTCTTGGCCCCGTCGGCCTTCGCGTCACCGTCGTCGTGGTGGTCGTCGGTGGCGGCCGCGGCCGTCAGCTTCAGCACCGGCGCCGGGTTCTGCGGCTCGGCGGCGCCGTCCTTGGCCTCTTCGATCCAGCGGACGACCTCGTTGTTGTCGTACGTCTGGACGGCCTTGAAGGTGAGCTTGTCGACGTCCGAGGGGAGCTGGCCGATCGAGAGCGGGAACTGCTGGAACTTGCCGGGCTCGATCTTGCCGCCGGTCCAGGTCACCTTGGTGACGGCCTCGTTGATCTGCTTGCCGTGGACCGTGAGCGGCTTGTCGAGCTTGCTCTTCTCGACGCTGACCGTCCAGCCCGGGACGTCCTGCGGCATGACGGACGAGAGCGGGTGGTCGGTCGGGAAGCTGACTTCGAGCTTGTTGGTCGAGGCGTTGTCACGCTCGTTCGGGACCTTGAAGTTGATCGTCGCGTAGCCGCCCTTGGCGGCCTCGCCCGGCTGGATGCCGACATGGGCGAAGGCGGTGCCGGACAGGACGAGGACGCTGCCGGCGGCGAGGGCGGCGGCGAAGGAGACGCGAGAGGTCTTCATGACAGGAACACTCCACGGGAAGCAGGGGTGACGGTGGCTCCGGCGCACAGGCGCGCGGAGTTCGCGGCACCGGTGCTCCCCCGGTCGTCCCGGGGAGTGGAGGTGCCGCGTCAGGCTGCGAGGGCGAGGGCCACGGGCGGGCCGCGCCTGATCACCGTGTGCTGGAGTGCCGTCCGGCCGGAGGCCACGGCCCGGTCCGCAGTGGTGCGCTGGGCCCGCGGGACGCCTCCGGGCGTACCCGGAAGTCCGGCGCCGAGGGCGCGGACGAAGGCCAGTGCGGTGCGCAGGGCGCGTACCGGGGCGGCCGGGGCGGCGAGCCGGGACAGCTCGACGAGCCGGAAGAGGGCCGCGTCCCCGCGGCTCAGCAGCCAGCCCGCGATCAGCGCGGCCAGCAGGTGCCCCAGCAGCATCGACAGGCTGAACAGCCCGGTCGAGGGCTCCGCGGCCGCCTGCGCCATGTGCGCGTGGGCGTCGTGCGCCGGAGCGGTGAGCGCGGCCGGGTTCAGTCCCGCGGTCTCCAGCACCTGACGGGCGTCGGCCGGGCTGAGCGGTACGGAGTTGCCCCCGCAGATCAGCCGGGCGGCGAGCGCCGCGAGCGAGGTGTCGGAGGCCGCCTGCGCGGAAGCGCCCGCGGCGGCGGAACCGGCGGAACCGGACGCGACAGCGGCGGAGACGGAGGCCGCGCCGTGCTGGCCGAGGCCGAACAGTGCGTGCAGCCCCAACTGGCCCACGGCGAGGGCGGTGGCGAGACCCGGCAGGGTGCGCCGACGGCCCGCGAGCGGAGCCGCGACCGCGAAGACGGCCAGGAAGCCCGCGCAGATCGTCCACCAGGGCACGGTGGCGCAGGAGGCGAGGGCGTGCCCGACGGCGGACAGCACGACACAGACCGCGGTGAACACCGCGGCCCGCAGGATCCGGAGCCCGGCTCCTGCACGCATCGTGTGGGGGGCAGTCATGGCCGGGCCATCATCGCACTGCGCTTAGGCCTCCCATACGGCAGGTCCGGAAGGTCCCTTGAATCCCCCTGGACGGAGTCCCTCCCCCGGTCCCTCTCCCAGTCCCTCCGGGGGACGCTCCCGCGCGGTCCGGCCGGCCGGACCCGTACGCCGCGCACCGCCGCATACACCGGTGTCCGGGCGGGCCGCATCGGCCGAATGAGGGCTCCGACGGGCGCTCGGGGCTTACGCAGTGCTCCGGGCGGCAATAGGTAACGGTATGAGCATCTGGTGGTCTCTCCACTTGAGGCGCGAGGCCGCGAGCGTCCCGCTCGCCAGGCGGCTGCTGCTGGGGACGATGGAGACCGCGGGGGTCGACCCCGACATCTCCTTCGATCTGTCGGTGGCGCTGAGCGAGGCGTGCGCGAACGCGGTGGAGCACGGCGGGCCGGTGGCCGAGGCCGGCGCCGACGGCCGCGCCGAGGGCGACGGCCCGGCTCCCCCCGGTCCGGGGGCCTGTGCGGCGTACCGCGTCACGGCCTATCTCGACGGCGACCGCTGCCGGATCGAGGTGACCGATTCGGGCCCGGGTTTCCCGGCCGCGACGGTGGCCCGCCGCAGACCCTCGCTGGCGGAGCACGGCCGGGGGCTCTCCCTGATCGCCGAACTCGCCGATCACGCGCGGTTCCGGAACCGTCCGGGCCGGGGAGCCGTCGTCAGCTTCGACAAGATCCTCAAATGGCGGGACGGAGCGCTGCTGAAGGCGTCCTGAGCGGCCGATGGGCGGGGTCCCGGTACAGGGGACCCCGCCCATCGGCGGTGGAGCGCGGTGGCTGAAGGGTCAGCCCCGGCAAGGCGGCGGAAGGGTCAGCCCTTCAGCGCCGCCATCCAGCTCTCGACCTCGTCGGACCGGCGCGGCAGGGCCGCGGACAGGTTCCGGTTGCCGTCCTCGGTGACGAGGATGTCGTCCTCGATCCGCACGCCGATGCCGCGGTACTCCTCCGGCACGGTCAGGTCGTCGGCCTGGAAGTACAGACCGGGCTCGACGGTGAGGCACACGCCGGGCTCCAGGGTGCCGTCCACATAGGCCTCGGTGCGGGCGGCCGCACAGTCGTGGACGTCCATGCCGAGCATGTGACCGGTGCCGTGCAGGGTCCAGCGGCGCTGCAGGCCCAGCTCCAGGACCCGCTCGACCGGTCCCTCCACCAGGCCCCACTCGACGAGCTTCTCGGCGAGCACGTGCTGCGAGGCGTCGTGGAAGTCGCGGAACTTCCCGCCGGGCTGGACGGCTGCGATTCCGGCCTCCTGGGCCTCGTACACCGCGTCGTAGATCTTGCGCTGGATGTCGGTGAACCGGCCGTTGATCGGCAGGGTGCGCGTGACGTCGGCCGTGTAGAGGGACCGCGTCTCCACACCGGCGTCCAGCAGCAGCAGCTCGCCCGGGCGGACGGGACCGTCGTTGCGGACCCAGTGCAGGGTGCAGGCGTGCGGGCCGGCGGCGCAGATCGAGCCGTAGCCGACGTCGTTGCCCTCGACACGGGCGCGCAGGAAGAAGGTGCCCTCGATGTAGCGCTCGCTGGTGGCCTCGGCCTTGTCGAGGACCTTCACGCAGTCCTCGAAGCCGCGGACGGTGGAGTCGACGGCCTTCTGCAGCTCGCCGATCTCGAACGCGTCCTTGACCACGCGCGCCTCGGAGAGGTTCACGCGCAGCTCGCCGTCGCGCTCGGCGGTGACCTTGTCGGTCAGGGCCGCTTCGATGACCTCGTCGTGGCCGCGGACGATCCGGACGGGGCCGGTGGCCTCGGTCAGGGCGTCGGCCAGCGTGCGGACGTCCTTCGCGGGGATGCCCAGGAGCTGCTCGGCCTCGGCGAGGGAATGGCGGCGGCCGACCCACAGCTCGCCCTGGCCGGACAGCCAGAACTCGCCGTTCTCGCGGTCGGAGCGCGGGAGCAGGTAGATGGCCGCGCTGTGGCCCGTGTCGCCGGTGGGCTCCAGGACCAGGACGCCGTTCTCGCTCTGGTCACCGGTCAGGTAGGCGTACTCGGTGGAGGCACGGAAGGGGTACTCCGTGTCGTTCGAGCGCGTCTTGAGGCGGCCCGCGGGGACGACGAGGCGCTCGCCGGGGAAGCTCGCGGACAGCGCGTCGCGGCGCGCGGCCGTGTGCGCGGCCTGGGCGATGGGCTCCAGGCCGTGCAGCTCGGTGTCCGCCCAGCCGGTGCGCATGTTCTCGGCGAGTTCATCGCTGAGACCCGGGTACAGCCCGTTCTTGCGCTGCTTGTGCGTCTTCTTGGGCTGCTCTTCTTCCGGGGTCTCCGGGGTGAGCTCGTCAGCCACGTCATCTCCTCAGCTACGACAGGACCGGGTACGGACCTCATCCATCGTATGTGCGAGAGGAAGTGGCCCCGAAGGGCTGTGATAAATCAGTCAAACCGGGCGGCCAGCAGGACGATGTCCTCGGCGCGGGCCGCCGCGGCGCCCGCTCCGGCCCCGGTCCCGGCGGTGAGGTCCTCCTCCGGCAGCACGGTCCGCAGTACGTGGTCCACGATCGCGGCCGGGTCCTCGCGGGCGGCCCGCGGCACCGAGGCGGCGGCCGCGTGCAGCCGGGCGTAGGCGCGGTCCATGGGGTCACCGGTACGGCGCAGCAGCCCGTCGGTGTACAGCAGCACCGTTTCTCCCGCTGCGGGCTCGATCTCCACGCTCGGCGCCTCCCAGCAGGCGAGCATGCCGAGCGGCGCGGACAGCGAGGTCTCCACGTACTCGGTGCGGTGCTCGCCGATGAGCAGCGGCGGGGTGTGCCCGGCGCCCGCCAGGATGATCTTCCGGGCTTCCGGCTCGCAGTAGGCGAAGAGCGCGGTGGCCGTCCGCGCGGGTTCGGTGAGCCGCAGCAGCAGCTCCAGGTCGGAGAGGACCGCGACCGGGTCCTCGCCCTCCATCACGGCGTACGCGCGCAGCGAGGCCCGCAGCCGTCCCATCGCGGCGATCGCGCTGGGCCCGGCGCCGGTGACCGAGCCGACGGCCAGCCCGAGGGCGCCCTCGGGCAGCGGCAGGGCGTCGTACCAGTCGCCGCCGCCGAGCGGTCCGGTGTGGTGGCGGGCGGCGAGCTGGACCCCGGGGACCCGGGGCAGCCTGCTCGGCAGCAGTTCCTCGGCGACGGTGTCGAGCCGGGTCCGGGCGCGCTGGGCCTCCAGGACGCGGGCCAGGTGCTCGGCCCCGTGGCGGACGTAGAGCCCGACGAGGTCGCGCTGGCGGTCGCTCGGCTCGACCTGTTCGTCGTACAGCCAGACGATGGCGCCGAGCCGGCCGGTGGCCTCCGCGGTCAGCGGCAGCGCGTAGCTGGCGGCGTAGCCCAGACGCGCCGCGACCTCGCGGTGGCGGGGGTCGACCGGGGTCGTGTACCCGCCGCAGCCGGGGATCGCGCCGACGTCGGGGAGCACCTCGGAACCGCCGGCGGCGCCGGGGATCCCGTCGAGGATGCGGCCGTACGAGGTGGCACCGCGCGGCACCGTCTCGATGTGACCGAGGTCCGCGCGGCCCAGACCCAGCCCGATGGTGGTGGCGGGACCGAGGCCGTCGGCCGGTTCCAGCACGATCAGCCCGCGGCGGGCGCCGACCAGGGCGGCTCCGGCGCGCAGGAATTCCTGGAGGCAGGAGTCGAGTCCGGCGGACCGGGCGAGGCGTTCGGTCAGCTCGTGGAGGGTGGTCAGGTCGGAGACCATGCCCGCCAGCCGGTCCTGGATCAGGGTGCCGGGGGCGGGTACGGGGGCCGGTGCGGGAGCGGTGCGCGGGGGCACGGGAGCCGCAGTGTGCGGGGAAGCCGTAACTACTGAATCGATTCCAGCCACTTTCGGCGGATGCGGGGCGCTCATGGCGTCCGGCTTTCCACCTGGTGTGATTCGCCGAATAGCATCGCAAACCCCCAGATCGTTCTGCGCCGCCATCAATGGATCCACATCTACACGCACACGTGGATCGATGTCCAGCATTGCCCAGGTGGGAATCCTGGTGTCCGTGGGACGACAACTCACCGTTCGGTCAAGGGTAAAACTTGGCCTGAAAAGGTTGGATGGGATGCCTTTTTGCGGTCGACTGGGCGGGCGTCGTCGTCGGCACGGGTACGTAAACGGTGGTGCGCGGGGTGAGTTGACGCCATCCCGGACCCGCCGGGAACCGCCCGGTACGGTCCGTCGTCCTTAGCGGCGGCGGCTGGGCGCGGCCCGTCGCGGGTCGCGTTCCGCCCTTGCCGGACGTTTCATGGACCCGTACGAAAACTGCACGAACCGTGTGAACCTGCTTCTGGCGGACAGTGACGCGAAACGTGTACGTGTGGTGAAACACCGCATACATGGTGTGATGTGGCCCTCGGCGTTCAACGGAAAGGAACGAGCGCTCATGCGCGAGATCCTCGGAAGGCGTCTCCAGCGGCTCCGCAGTTCCCTCCAGTCCCTTCAGCCCCTTCGGACCCTCCAGTCCCTTCGATTCGCCCAACGGGCCGGGGCCGGGCCGGGCGCCGTCCCCGTCCACCCGCGGCCCCTCGACGCCGCATTGGTGTGCGCCACCGCCTGGGCGTGGCCCGTGCTGCCCGGTGTGGGCCGGGCGGGCGCGGACGGTGCGCGCTGTGCCTGCCCCGATCCGGACTGTGTGGTTCCAGGCGCCCACCCCTTCGACCCGGGCCTGCTCGCCGCCACCACCGACCCCCGGATGGTGGGCTGGTGGTGGACCAACCGGCCCACCGCTCCGCTGCTCCTGGCCACCGGCGGGGCCGCTCCCTGCGCGGTGAGCCTGCCGGCCGCGGCGGCCGCGCGGGCGCTGGTCCGGCTCGATCAGCGCGGCATGCGGATCGGCCCGGTCGTCGCGACGCCCACGCGCTGGTCGCTGCTGGTGGCGCCTTACTCGTTGGAGCGGCTCGGCGAACTCCTGTACGCCAAGGACCACGTGCCGTCTTCGCTGCGGTTCCACGGTGAGGGCGGCTACCTGCTGCTGCCGCCCTCCGCCGCGTCCTGCGGCGGTCAGGTGCGCTGGGAGCGGGAACCCCCGGCGGAGGGCGGGCCGCCCTGGCTGCCGGAGGTCGAGGCGGTCGTGGACGCGCTGGTGGAAGCGAGCAGCGGAGCGCCGGGCGGCGGGAGCCGACTCGCGTACTGACGTCCGTACGGGCCTCGTGCTGACGCCCGTACGGCCCCCGCACTGACGCTCGTACGGGCCCGCGCACCGGTGCGTCAGTTCGCGGGATCACTCGAACGGGTGTCACCGACGTGGGTTTCCAAGGGAATTGGGCGCGGGGATCTCCGTGCCCCATTCCCGCATCGCTATCTTCGGCGAATGAATCTCCGCCTGATCGGTATCGGCGCCGGTGTGCTGATCATCTTGTCGCTTCCGCTCGCGGGTGCGATCGCCGGACCGGACTTCGCCGCTCGGGACGACGGCAAGGGCGGCGGACTGCTCTCCTCGCTGGGCCTGTCGGACCCCTCCGGCCGGCCCGCCGCGGCGAAGCCGGCGCCGCCCGGTCCGCCGGAGCAGCCCCGTACGGACGCGCACTGCGGTCCCGAACTCTCCTCGCCCCAGGGCGTCGAGGCGCAGACCTGCGTGCTGACCGGTGAGGGGCAGAGCTGGGGGCGCAGCTATTACCGCAACACGAGCGGGCGCGCGCTGGAGTCGGTGCTGACCGTGATGGGTCCGGCGGGCCGGACGGTGCAGATCCGCTGCGGGATCGGGGCGGGCGACGAACCGGGGCTGTGCGAAACCCCCAAGGAGGACTCCCTGGGAACCCCGGACCGGTACACCGCGGTAGCGGAATTTGCAGTTCCGGATACTGAAGGACCCCTGCTCCTGCGGTCCGGGAGCAACTCACCGGGACCGGGCGGCGGTTGAGCGCCACCGGAAAATGAAGGGCCCGGTCGCTGGCGACGGGGGATGCACCAGCGACCGGGCTACAAGAACGGTAACAAGAGATCGCCTGTTCGCAAATTCGATCTCTGATATTCGGACATCGATTTGCAGACGATTAGCGGGAGTTGTGACTCCGGTCACCGCCCGAGGCGGGCGCCCGGAGCGCCCGCGGGGGCCCTTCGGGGCTGGTTCGGACCCCGGTGGGCCCACGTCGGGCCCACCGGGATCCGCCCAGGTCAGCTGAGGGTCACCTGACGGTTGGTGAGTCCGCCGCGCGCCCGGCGCTCCTCGGTGGTCAGCGGGGCGTCCGTGGTCAGGGCCTTGGCGAGGCGCTCCGCGAGCCGGGCCGCGGGCTCCTCCACCTGGTCGGCGGTGACGCCGACGGGCAGGTCCCAGACCGGGACCATCAGGCCGTGCGCGCGGAAGGAACCGACGAGCTTGGTGCCCTCGCCGAGCGAGGACTCGCCCGCCGCGGTCAGCCGTGCCAGGGCGTCGAGCAGCTGCTCTTCGGGGTGCGGCATGACCCAGCGCAGGTGGTTCTTCTCCGGGGTCTCGCACCAGTAGGCCGCGTCGACGCCGGTGAGCTTGACGGTCGGGATCGCGGCCGCGTTGGCGCGCTCCAGCGAGGCGGCGATCTCCGGGGAGGCGGCCTGGGCGGCCTCCGCGTCCGGAATCCAGAATTCGAACCCGCTGTGCACAACCGGCTCGAAAACGCCGTCCGGGTCCAGGAGATCCTGAAGTCGGGGGCCCTCGGCGGGCACCCGGCGGGCGGGGACCGGCTTGCCGGGCTCCGCGACGAGCGCGCGCTCCAGGGTGTCGGCCAGGTCGCGGGCGAGGTTGCCGCTGGACGACTCGTTCTGCAGGCCGAGCAGGACGGAGCCGTCCTCACGGCGCAGCGCGGGCCAGGCCATGGGCAGTACGGTCACCAGGGTGACGGACGGTACGCCCTCGGGCAGGCCGCCCTTGAGGGTGAGCGGGATGGTGGCGGCGGGCACCAGCTCGCGCAGCGCCACCCAGTCGCACTCGGAGGGCAGGCCCTCGAACGGCCGCTGGACCAGCTCGGTGACGGCGTGCGAGGCGGCGGCGCCGTGGCAGGCCTTGTAGCGGCGCCCGGATCCGCAGGGGCAGGGCTCACGGGCGCCCACCACGGGGATTTCCCCGTCCTTGAGCTGCGGCTTTGCAGGCTTCGCTGCGGGGCGCTTCTTGGCCATCGTGGGTGTCTCCCGGTTGCGGCGGTACGGCGTTACGTGACGGCGCGAGCCTAGCCGTTCGTACCGCCACAACCGGGTGGGTGCGGCCGGGAGCACGGTCGGCGTGCGCTCCCGGACGGCCGCGGATCGTCGATGGCCGGGTCGTCGCCATCGTGGTCGTCGTCGACGACGGCCGGTCGTCGGGCCGGGGATCCAGGTCGGGTCCGGCGCGGATCCGCTGCGGATCCGGGTCGGGAATCCCGGGTCAGGGCTCCATGTCGTCGAAGGGGGCGGCGAAGTCGATCGCGGGCGCAGTGACGCGCGTAGCGAAATCGTCGTGCCGGGGCCCGCACGCGACCGTCACCCATACGGTGACCTCGCCGCCCGCGCCGTCCCGGACACCCCAGTCCTGGGCCAGGGCGCTGATGATGTTCAGCCCCCGGCCGCCGCGCGCGGTGACCGAGGGCGTGGCCGGAACGGGACGGGTGGGCCCGCCCCCGTCCGTGACCTCGACCGTCAGCCGCCCCGCCTTGTCGACGCGCCACGCGGCGCGTATGTCCCCGTCGCCGATCTCCCGCGCGCCCAGTGGCCTGCCGTGCCGGCAGGCGTTGCTGAGCAGTTCGGAAAGGATCAGGACGGCATCGTCCACGACCGATTCGGGCAGCCCGCCGATACGCAATTGCTCACGCATGCGATGCCTCGCCGTACCCACGCCCGCAGGGCCATGGGGTACGGCCATGCACGACGACGTGGGCACCTCCTGTGCCACCACCAACGTCACCCCCGGAACCTCCTTAGCCCCACGCCATGGTCTGGATGCCCCATTGGCCTGGACCGGAAACCGCCGTGGCGGGGCCCTCTGACGCATTCATGACGACTGAATGCGGAACGGATGCGCCGGGGCACACCCTGTCACGGGAGGTGAGGGGGTGACGGGTGGGCAAAAGGGGGCGTCAGCGGCCAAGTTGTGACAGAACTTGGCGCGGTCGGTTCGTGATGATCGCTTCTACACCCAGATCAGCGCAGAGCTGAACATCTTCGGGTTCGTTCACGGTCCACACGTGGACGGAGTGCCCGGCGGCCTGAAGTTTGCGGATGAAACCGGGGTGGTTGCGGACGATCCGCATCCCGGGACCGGCGATCCGCACCCCGGCGGGCAGCCGCCCGTCCCGCATCCGGGGCGAGACGAACTGCATCAGGTACACGGTCGGGATGGTCGGGGCGGCCGCGCGGACCCGGTGCAGCGAGCGCGCCGAGAAGCTCATGATCCGCACCGGGTGGGGGCCCTCGGCGGGCGGGGAGTCCAGCCCGAACCGCTTGAGGAGGAACAGCAGCCGTTCCTCCACCTGTCCGGCCCAGCGGGTCGGGTGCTTCGTCTCGATCGCGAGCTGCACCGGCCGCCCGGCGTCCGCGACCAGCTCCAGCAGCCGCTCCAGGGTGAGTACGGAGGTGCGCTCCGGATCGGGCTCCCTGCCGTACTCGCCGGCGGCTCCCGCTCCGGCGTCCCAGTCGGGGGACTCGTCGCGGTCCTTCCAGGAGCCGAAGTCGAGGGCGGCGAGGTCGGCCAGTTCCAGGGCCGACACCGCGCCGCGGCCGTTGGAGGTGCGGTTCACCCGGCGGTCGTGCACCAGCACGAGATGGCCGTCTGCGGTGAGCCGGACATCGCATTCGAGGGCGTCGGCGCCGTCCTCGACGGCTTTGCGGTAGGCGGCCAGGGTGTGCTCGGGGGCGTCCTCCGAGGCGCCGCGGTGGGCGACGACCTGGATGGGGCGCGGCGTTGCGTGGGTCACCGGGTCATGGTGCCATCGCGCGGGCCCCCGGCGTGGGGCCGGCCCCTGGAGATGCGTCCGAAATGCCCGGGATAAAGGATGGGGCCAGGACGCACAGGTCCGGCTTACAGTGCTCTGACGGTTGATGGGAAAGGCTTTGCCCAGGAACTTGTATGACCGGTCGAACGTTCACCCGGACCGATATCCCGCCGGATGTACCGTCCGGTATCCAGCACGCCGTGTGTGACGAGGAGAGAGCGCTGTGAGCACCGAGAACGAGGGCACCGCGGCCCCGACACCCCCCGCGGCCCCGTCCGCACCTCCCGTGCCGGTGGCCGCGCCGACCCCCGAGCCGGTGGCTCCGGCGGACGCGGCCCCGGTGGACGCGCCCCCCGCACCTCCCGTGGGCCTGGGCAAGGCCCCCGCCGCTCCGGCCGCTCCGGCGGGCGATCAGGCGTACGCCGCCGGGTCCGGGCCGGGCGAGCCCGTGACCCAGCAGCTGCCGCCGACCCCGCCGCCGGGGACGGAACAGACCCAGCAGCTGCCGCCGACCCCCGCCGCCGATCCGTACGGGGCTCCCGCCGCGGCTCCGGTCACGGGCGCACCCGCGGACCCGTACGGCGCCCCGATTCCGGCCGCGCACGGCGCCGAGGCCTGGCCGCCGCCCCCGCCGGCCGTTCCGGCGTACGGAGCCGCGGGCCACGACGGTGGCAACGGCGCCGGTGTCTGGGGCGCGCCCCCGCTCGGCGGCGCTCCGCAGCCCAAGCCGAAGGGCCGTGGCGGACTGGTCGCGGCCGTGCTGGCGGCCGCCCTGCTCGCGGGCGGGGTCGGCGGCGGCATCGGCTACAAGCTGGCCGACGGCGGTTTCGACGGCTCCGGTTCCACCACGGTCAGCTCCTCCGGCGAGACCCCCAAGGACCTCAAGCGCGAGCCCGGCTCGATCGCGGGCCTGGCGGCCAAGGCGCTGCCCAGCGTCGTCACCATCGAGGCACAGGGCGGCGACGGCGAGGGCGGCACGGGCACCGGCTTCGTCTACGACCAGCAGGGCCACATCCTCACGAACAACCACGTGGTGGCCTCCGCCGCCAACGGCGGCAAGCTCTCCGCCACCTTCTCCAATGGCAAGAGGTACGACGCCGAGGTGGTGGGCCGCGCCCAGGGCTACGACGTGGCCGTGCTGAAACTGAAGAACCCGCCCTCCGGGCTCAACCCGCTCCAGCTGGGCGACTCCGACAAGGTCGCGGTCGGCGACACGACCATCGCGATCGGCGCGCCCTTCGGCCTGTCGAACACGGTGACCACCGGCATCGTCAGCGCCAAGAACCGCCCGGTGGCCTCCGGCGACGGCGCGGGCACCAAGAACTCGTACATGAGCGCCCTCCAGACGGACGCCTCGATCAACCCGGGCAACTCCGGCGGTCCGCTGCTGGACGGGCGCGGCGCGGTCATCGGCATCAACTCCGCCATCCAGTCGGCGGGCAACGGTGGCTTCGGCGGCGGCCAGGCCGGTTCGATCGGCCTCGGCTTCGCCATCCCGATCAACCAGGCGAAGAACGTCGCCGAGCAGCTGATCAAGACGGGCAAGCCGACGTACCCGGTGATCGGCGTCTCCGTGGACCTCCAGTCCAAGACGGACGGCGCGAAGATCTCCGAGCAGGGCGCCGCGGCCAACGAGCTGGTCGATCCGGCCGGTCCGGCGGGCAAGGCCGGTCTCAAGCCCGGCGACGTGATCACCCAGTTCGGTGACAAGACGATCGACAGCGGCCCGACGCTCATCAGTGAGATCTGGACGTACAAGCCCGGCGACACGGTGAAGCTGACCTACCTGCGCGGTGGCAAGCCGACCACGGTCGACATCACGCTCGGCTCCCGGGTGGGCGACAAGTAGTCCCTTGGGCCTCTTGGGCTCCTTGGGCTCCTTGGGTCCCTTTGGCTCTTTTGGCTCTTTTGATTCGTTGGCGAGGGGTCGTAGGCGGGATAGTGCCTACGGCCCCTCCCAATGTCCGCTTATGCTTCTGACGTGTTCGATTCGCGGCACATACGGACGTTTCACGAGGTGGTCGCCTCCGGGTCGTACTCGGCGGCCGCCCGCGTCCTGGGCTATACCCAGCCCGCGATCACCCAGCAGATGAAGGCCCTGGAACGGGCCGTCGGCACGCCCTTGTTCACCCGGGTCGGCCGCCGCATGCAGCTCACCGAGGCGGGAAACTCCCTGGTCCGGCACGCCGAATCCATCCTCGGCTGTCTCTCCGCGGCCGAGGCACAGATGAAGGCCTACACCCGGCTGCGCGCCGGACGGGTGAGGCTGTGCGGGTTCCCCAGCGTCAATGTCACCCTCGTTCCGGAAGCGTTGAGCGGGCTCGCCAAGGACCACCCCGGCGTACAGGTGGAACTGCTGGAGGGGGAACCCCCGGACTCGCTGCGCAGGCTGGAGCGAGGCGAGTGCGACATCACGCTGGCCTTCACCTATCCCGGGCTGCACGAGGCGGTCCCGGACGACGTGGCCGAGGTCAGGCTGCTGGAGGACCAGCTCACGGTGCTGCTGCCGACGGGCCATCCGTTGGCCCGGCGCCGGGCCGTGCACCTGGCGGACCTGGCGGAGGAGCGCTGGATCGCGGGCTGCCCGCGCTGCCGGGCCAACCTGCTGCACGAATGCGCCGAGCTGGGCTTCGTCCCCGACATCAGGTTCTCCACCGATGACAACCTGGTCGTGCAGAGCCTGGTGGCCCAGGGGCTCGGAGTGGCCATGATGCCCGCGCTGGTGCTGCCGTCGCTCTCCCTGAGCAAGGTGTGCGGGCGGCCCCTCGAACCGGTGGCCCGCCGTCACATCGCCGCCTATGTCTACCGGGACCACCTGCGGATACCGGCGACGGTGGCGGTTCTGGACGAGCTGAAGCGGGTGGCGGCCAACCGTGTCGGCTGCTGACCCGGCCGGAGGGCACGTCACCCTCAATCCATAAGCGGGATTTGGGATTTCGGGTCGAAACTGTCGTTGGACGTGATGGATCGACTGGCGGACGCTGCCGGTATGACCACCACCACCCCGGCCCGTACCACCGCGAGGATGGCCGCCCTCGTCGCTGAGATCCGTACGGTCGTGGACCGGGGCCTCGCACCCGACCTCACCGCCTATCTCGTCGGGGAGCGCGTCGCACCCCAGCTGGGTACGCCCGACCTGCTCACCGACGAGCAGCGCGAGGGCCACCCGGACCGGTACCGCCAGCACATCCTGCACGCGGAGCCGGACGGCAGCTTCTCGGTGGTGGCGCTGGTGTGGCTGCCCGGCCAGGAGACGGCCATCCACGACCACGTCTCGTGGTGCGTGGCCGGGGTGCACGAGGGCGCGGAGAGCGAACTGCGCTACCGGCTGGCCCCGGCGACGGGCAGCTCGGGAGCCCGGCTGGTGGCCACCGAGGAGATCGTCAACGGCCCCGGAGACGTCTGCGGGTTCGCACCGCCCGGTGACATCCACAAGGTGCGCAACTCCTGTCGCACGAAGGCGATATCCCTGCACGTCTACGGCGCCGACGTGGCCCGTCTCGGGAGCAGCGTCCGGCGGGTCTACACGCTCCCCACCGACTGATGGCGCTGCTGCACCGGTCCGTTCCGCGCTCCGGCGGGGTCCGGCCCGTTTCACGTGAAACATTCACCCCCTGGCCCGGATTGGCCACCGCCGTGCTCGGCGCCGCGATCGCGTGGGGTGTGCACCAGGCGCTGCCCGAGGTGCCCTGGCTCACCGCTTCGGTGGTGCTGGGCATCGCCGCCGCGCACCTGCCCCGGATACGGACCTTCGTGCGCGGCGCCGCCCGGCCGGGCCTGTCCCTCGCCGGGAAGCGGCTGATGCGGATCGGGATCGTCCTGCTGGGCCTCGGTCTCGGCCTGGACGACGTGATGGGGCTGGGCTGGGCCACGGTCGCCATGGTGGTCGCCGTGGTCGCCGCGACCTTCCTGGGCACGCTCTGGCTGGGCCGGCGGCTCGGCCTGCGCGGGGACCAGCCGCTGCTGATCGCGACCGGGTACTCGATCTGCGGGGCCTCGGCGATCGGCGCGGTCAGCGAGGTCTCCGGCAGCGACGAGGAGGACGTGGCCGCCTCGGTGGCGCTGGTCACCCTGTGCGGGACCCTCGCGATCGCGGTCCTCCCGCTGCTCCAGGGGCCGTTGGGGCTCACCGACCCGGAGTTCGGGCGGTGGGTCGGGGCCAGCGTGCACGATGTGGGCCAGGTCGTGGCCACCGCCCAGACCGCCGGGCCGGATGCCCTCGGGGAGGCCGTGCTCGTCAAGCTGATGCGGGTGGCCCTGCTGGCCCCGCTGGTGGCCGCCGTGGCCTTCTCGGTACGGGCCCGGCGGCGCGGGGTACGGACCGCCTCGGGGCGCCGGCCCACCCCGGTACCGCTGTTCGTCGCCGGATTCCTGGCGGCGGCCGCACTGCGCGCCACCGGGCTCGTACCCGATGCCGCGCTGGAGTGGGCGCACGCGGCACAGGAGGCCCTGCTGGCCGCCGCCCTCTTCGGCCTGGGGAGCGCGGTGCACCTGCCGACACTGGCCCGGACCGGCGGCCGGGCCGCGGTGCTGGGGCTGAGCGCCTGGGCCGTGGTGGCGGGGGTTTCGTACGCGGGCGTGCTGCTCACCATGTAGCCCCGCCACCACGGCGGCAGCACCCACCACCACTTCCTGATCACCCAGGGCCAGAGCCCCCGCCCGCCCCACCCGCCCGGTACTCTGTACCCGCCAGGTGGGTTGCCCGAGCGGCCTAAGGGAACGGTCTTGAAAACCGTCGTGGCAGCGATGTCACCGTGGGTTCAAATCCCACACCCACCGCCAGTGAACGGCCCCTGACCGGGAAGATCGGTCAGGGGCCGTTCGTGTTCGTGCGGGGCATCCCCAGGGATCGCACGGCTGGACGGATCAGTCCAGGGCCGGTTCCGTCCAGCAGAAAGCCCTTACACCTGCTGTGAGCTGCGGCGATGCTGGTGATCGCCGGTAGGTGACACCTCCCGGCAGGTCACACCGGGCGGAGCGTCACCGCGGGACGCGAGACCGGATCGGCCGCTTGAACCAGCTCTCAAAGAGGGCAGCCGTCGCCTGGCCCGGCGTGCCCACAGCTTCCTCGCGCACCGCCGCCGTCCTCACCCCGTCTGTCTGCCCCGTGTCGACCTGTCCGTCGTCGCAGCCTCGCCCTGGAGACTCCGCATGTCCGTGAAGCCCGTCCGCCGTGCCCTGAACACCTCGATCGCCCTGGCCTCCGTCGCCCCTGTGCTCCTCCTTGCCGCTTCGGCCGCCTCGGCCAGCGGCTCCGGGATCGTCGACACCGCCCGCGCCAACGTCGGTGACGGGGCCTGTTCCACCAACACTGCCGGCGGCACCGGCTTCTACTCGAGCTGCACCGGCAACTTCGGTACCGCGGAGGCCTGGTGTGCCGACTTCGCCAAGTGGGTGTGGTCCCACAACGGTGTCAACGTCTCCGGCCTCACTCCGGCCGCCGGCAGCTTCGGAACCTACAACGGCGGTCTCGGCAGCACCCCGCACGTCGGCGACGCGGTCGTCTTCAACTACAACGGGGCGGGCTACGCCGATCACGTCGCGATCGTCGCTTCGGTCGGCAACGGCACGATCACCACGATCGGCGGCAACGAAGGTGGTGTGAGCGGCAACTACTCGGCCACTTCGCGGGTGAAGGAGTCCTCCCCGTTCAACTCGGCGGTCGGAAGCGCCGCCCGTGGCCAGACCATCAGCGGTTACGTGTCCCCGATCGGCGGCAGCGAGCCCACTCCTCCGGCGGAAACCGCGGCCGTGAACGTGCAGCTCGACATCGCGGGTTCCGGCGGTTCCCTGCTCAGCCAGTTCGGCAACTACGAGCAGGGCCGGTTCAACCCGAACTGGACGGACGTCGGTGGCGCGGCCCTGACCAAGGTCACCAGCACCACGGTCGGGGACACCGTCCACTTCTACGGCATCTCCGACGGCCGGGTCTACGGCCGGGACCACTTCTCCGCCTCCAACACCTGGACTCCGTGGGCCGAGATCCCCGGTGGCGCGACCGGGGTCAAGGACATCGCCGCGAGCTCCAACGGCAAGAACGTGATCCTGTCGGTCATCGGCGGGGACGGCGTCCTGTACACGCAGTACGGCAACTACGAGCAGGGCCGGTTCGACCAGAGCTGGATCAAGCGCAATGGCGTGGGTCTGACGAGCATCACCTCGGTCACGGGCAACAGCAACACGATCCGGATCTATGCGGTCGGCAGTGGTGGCCGGGTGTACGGCGAGGACTTCACGCTGTCGACCAACAGCGTCGGCGAGTGGGGCGAGATCCCGGGCGGTGTGCAGGGGGTCAAGGACATCGCCGCCAGCGTGAACGGCACCGACGTCATCCTGTCCATCGCAGGGGCGGACGGCGTCCTGTACACGCAGTACGGAAACTACGACAAGGGCCACTTCGACCAGAGCTGGATCAAGCGCAACGGCGCAGGCCTGACCAATGTCACCTCGGTCACGGGCAACAGCAACACGATCCGGATCTACGCGGTCGGCAGTGGTGGCCGGGTGTACGGCGAGGACTTCACGCTGTCGACCAACAGCGTCAGCGAGTGGGGCGAGATCCCCGGTGGCGCGGCCGGAGCCAAGGACATCACCGCGTCCATGTCGCACTGACCCACGTCCCGCGCCTCCAGCCCATGGCACACCTGCCACCCCCGCGCCCGCCGCACCTGACCGAAGGATTCCCATGCTCCGCACCGCTCGCGCGAAGTACGCTCCGGCCCTCGCGCTCACCTCGCTGATCGCGGTCACCGCATCGATCACCGGGGTGGGACCCGCATCCGCCGCCTCTGTGAGTACGTGGGACAGGGTCGCCCAGTGTGAGAGCGGAGGCAACTGGAGCATCAACACGGGCAACGGCTACTACGGCGGCCTCCAGTTCAGCTCGGGTACGTGGGCGGCCTTCGGCGGCACTGCGTACGCGTCGCAGGCCCATCTCGCCACGAAGCAGCAGCAGATACTCATCGGCGAGAAGGTGCTCGCGGTTCAGGGCGAGGGAGCCTGGCCGAGCTGTGGACCGAGTGCGGGACTGGGGTCCGACCACGCCGATCCGTATCCGGCGACTCCGCCGACTCCCGCCACGCGCAATGTGCAGCTGGACATCGTGGGTGGCGACGGGGGGATGTACAGCCAGTTCGGCAACTACCAGCAGGGCCGCTTCAACGGCTCCTGGGCGACGGTGGGCGGCACGTCTCTGACGAAGGTCACCAGCGTGAACGTCGGGGATGACCTGGTGCACTTCTACGGGGTCTCGGGCGGCCGGGTCTACGGGCGGGACCACGTCCCCTCGGAGAACCGGTGGACCAGCTGGGCCGAGATTCCCGGTGGTGCGACGGGGGTCAAGGACGTCGCGGCGAGTGTGAGCGGGAACAACGTCGTGCTGTCGATGGCGGGCGGGGATGGTGTGCTGTACACGCAGTACGGGAATTACGACCAGGGTCACTTCGACGCGGCGTGGACGAAGCGCAATGGTGTCGGCCTGACGAATGTCACCTCGGTGACGGGCAACAGCAACACGATCCGGATCTACGCGGTCGGCAGTGGTGGCCGGGTGTACGGCGAGGACTTCACGTTGTCGACCAACAGCACCGGTGCATGGGCTGAGATTCCCGGTGGTGCGACGGGCGTCAAGGATGTCGCGGCGAGTGTGAGCGGGAACAACGTCGTGCTGTCGATGGCGGGCGGGGACGGCGTCCTGTACACGCAGTACGGGAATTACGACCAGGGTCACTTCGACGCGGCGTGGATCAAGCGCAACGGCGTAGGCCTGACCAATGTCACCTCGGTGACGGGCAACAGCAACACGATCCGGATCTACGCGGTCGGCAGTGGTGGCCGGGTGTACGGCGAGGACTTCACGTTGTCGACCAACAGCACCAGTGCGTGGGCCGAGATTCCCGGTGGTGCGACCGGGACCCAGGACGTCACCGCTGCCACCTCCAGCTGACGGCGGGGCACCCGCGTCCCTTCCCGTGCGCCCCAGGTGAGCGGCCCCCTGCCGGGAACATCCGGCCGGGGGCTCGCGGGGTTCCAGGCTCCCCTTCATGGGGGTTCCGCAAGTGGGGATGGGCCGACCGGGTGGTGTTTGTCGGAAGATCGGCGCGGGTGTCGGGTGCGCTGCGGTTGCGGTCACATCATGACGAATGTATTCAGATCCGCCCGTCGGAACATCCCGGAATGAGGGGTTCGTCATGGCCAGCAGCAACACCTTCAAGTCGATCTGGACCAGTGTCCTCGCCGCACTCGTGGCGCTCTTCGCGGCCCTCGGCCTCGGTGGCAGCGCGGCCGCTCCGGCCGCCTCTTCCGTCGCCGCCCCCGCCGCCCCCGCCGTCCCGGCCGGTTCGGTGGCGCGGACGATGGCCGCCCAGGCCCGGCGGAGTTGGAGGGCGATGATGCGCGGCGGATCGCTGCCGCCGACCATCGCCCAGCGGATCCGCGCCGAGGCCCACGGTTCGACCCCCTCCGTCCGCCGGCGCTCCACGACCGCCGCGGCCCACGCCCAGTCGGACCGGTCCCGGGACGCGCTGGAGCTCGTCGCCTGACGTGGGCCGGTAGTGGTAGCGGTGGCACTTCGCGGCAGGCAGTAGGTAAGTAGGTAGTAGGCAGTAGGTAGTAGGTAGTGGGCGATACGTAGTGGGCCCGGCTTGGTGGTGCGTTGGATGCGCACGCGGTCGGGCAGTGACTTCAGGTTGAGATTTCGGACGGACATCAGGTCGGCGAGAGCGCCCGTGGGGCGTACCGCTCGGCCACCCCGGCGAGCGCCGGGGGCGTGCAGGGGGCGCGCGAGCGCGTGTGCAGGACCGCAGACCCGGGAGACGGTGGGGTTCCCGGATGGAGCGGTCCTCTTTGGCATGCCCGGGGCCAGTGGGATTGGCGGAACGGTTCGCCTCTTGTGTGCCGGGGGTTTCGCACGTTGCGCGTGCTGTGATCTGGGGCGCTGGGGGCGCGAATGGGGTTTATCCGATGTTGCTCATGCTTGCGGGGGAATCGTGGGCTCCGGGGTGGTTCGCCGGGGATTCGGTGGGCAACTCTGGTCCAGCGACGTCGTCACCACACAGCATCGAGGCGGTCGGCCAACTGCCTTGGCAACACCCCCATTTCGGGTTCTCTGGAGGATAAAGACATGGCAAGCATCCGTACCGCCCGCGTCATCGCCACCGTCGCCGCGCTTCCCTTCGCCCTCGCCCTCTTCGGCGGGGTGGCGCAGGCCGACAACGGCGGTTTCGCGAACGACGGGTCGAATGCGAGCGTCGCCAGCATCATCGGCAGCGGCGTCGGCGGGAACAACAACGGCAACTCCGCCACCACGCAGCAGGTGGCCACCGGTGCCGGTGCGTCCAACCAGAACAACTCTGCGCAGGTCAACGGCTCGGCCTTCACCGCGATCCATCAGTCGAACAGCAACGTCGCGGTCAACTTCCACCCCTGGTGGTAGAAGCCCCTTGAGCAAGCCCCTTGAGCGCTGAGGGCGCCCGTGCGACCGGACCGGCTGGGGTCCGGTAGCGCGGGCGCCCTCGCGCGTTCCCGACCTTGACATCGGAAGGGAATCTGACGGACAGTCAGGTTCACTTGATGATGTGTGATGCCGGGAGGCCTGCGCCGTGCACCTCGCCCCGACCGAAGATCAGTTGAGGCTCCGCGCCGAACTGCGCGAGTACTTCCAGAACGCGATGCCGGACGGAGCGCCCCAGGACCCGGCCGGCCAGCGCGCCCTGTTGCGCCGCATCGGCTCCGACGGCCTGCTCGGTCTCGGCTGGCCCGTCGAGTACGGCGGTCAAGGGCGCGGTCCCGACGAGCAGTTCGTCTTCTTCGACGAGGCCTACCGGGCCGGTGCGCCCGTCTCCATGGTCACGCTCAACACCGTCGGCCCGACGCTGATGCGCTACGGCACCCAGGAGCAGAAGGACTTCTTCCTCCCCCGGATCCTCAAGGGGGAGATCGTCTTCGCGATCGGCTACTCCGAGCCCGAGGCCGGAACCGACCTCGCCTCCCTGCGCACCAGGGCCGTCCGCGCCGGGAACGCCGGGAACGCCGGCGGCGCCGGGGACTGGGTGATCGACGGCCAGAAGATCTTCACATCCAACGCCCAGAACGCCGACTGGATCTGGCTGGCCTGCCGCACCAACCCCGAGGCCCCCAAGCACAAGGGCATCTCCATCATCCTCGTCCCCACCGACGCCCCGGGCTTCTCCTGGACCCCCATCGACACCGTCGGCGGTCTGACGACGACCTCGACCTACTACGACGGCATCCGCGTCCCCGCCGGGAACCTCGTCGGCCCCGAGCACGGCGGCTGGGGCCTGATCACCAACCAGCTGAACCACGAGCGCGTCGCCCTCGCCGCCATCGGCATGCAGGCCGAGGACTTCTACGACGCCGCCCTCGCCCATGCCCGGACCCCCGACCCCGCCACCGGTGAGCGGCCGGCCGACCATCCCTGGGTGCGGTCCCGGCTCGCCGAGGCGCACGCGCGGCTGGCCGCCGTACGCCTGCTCAACTGGCGCCTCGTCCAGGACGTGGGCGCGGGCAGCCTGGCCCCCGGTGACGCGAGCGGTGTGAAGTTCCTGGGCACCGAGTCCACCGTCGAGGTGTACCGGATCTGCCAGGAAGTGGTGGGCGAGGAGGCCCTCGTACGCGGACCGGCCGCCTTCGGGGGCGGCGAACTGGAGCGGATGAACCGAGCCGCACAGATCAACACCTTCGGCGGCGGGGTCAGCGAGGTCCAGCGCGAGATCGTCGCCATGATGCGGCTCGGCATGAAGGGGAGGAAGCGGTGACCGCGACCACACAGAGCGAGGGCCCCGGCCCGGACACCGGCCCGGGACACACCGGGGACGAGCTGTATCCGCTGCTCAAGGCCTTCGAGGGGCGGGCCGCGGCCACCTCCGGCCGGGGCAAGGACGCGGTCAACGAGCCGATGATCCGCCACTGGTGCGAGGCGATGGGCGACACCCATCCCGCGTACACCGGCCCCGACGCGATCGCCCCGCCCACGATGCTCCAGGCCTGGACGATGGGCGGACTCTCCGGTCACACCGACCGCTCCTCCGCCTACGACGAGCTGTTCGTCCTCCTCGACGGCGCCGGATACACCTCCGTGGTCGCCACCGACTGCGAGCAGGAGTACCTCCGGCCCCTGCGCCCGGGGAACGCGGTCACCTTCGACGCCGTGATCGAGTCCGTGTCCCCCCGCAAGACCACCAAGCTGGGCACCGGGCACTTCGTCACCACCCGGATGGACATCCGTGCCGACGGCGAACTCGCCGGGACCCACCGCTTCCGCATCCTGAAGTACGCCCCCGCCCCCCGGGCCGAGGACCGGGCACAGGCCGAGGACCGGGCACGTGCCGAGGACCGGGCACAAGCCAAGGCCAAGGCCCGGCGGCCCCGGCCCGTGGTCAACCGCGACAACCAGGGCTTCTGGGACGGGGTCCAGGACCACCGGCTGCTCATCCAGCGCTGCGCCTCCTGCGCGGCCCTCCGCTTCCCCTGGCTCCCCGGGTGCAACGACTGCGCCTGCCTGGACTGGGACACGGTCGAGGCGTCCGGCGCCGGGACGGTCTTCAGCTACGTCGTCATGCACCACCCGCCCTTCCCGGCCTTCGACCCCCCGTACGCGGTGGCGGTCGTCGAACTCGCCGAAGGCGTGCGGATGGTCAGCAACATCACCGGAGTCCCCTACGACAAGGTGCGCATCGGCATGCCCGTACAGCTGGAGTTCCTGCGCGTGGACGAGGAACTGGAACTGCCCGTCTTCCGGGGGAGCGAGGCCTGATGGACTTCCACCCCACCGAGGACCAGGCCGCCGCCGCCGGCCTGGCCGCACAGATCTTCCGGGACCTGGCCACCCACGAGCGCCTCGCGGCCGCCGGCACCGGGTCCGACGCCGAACTGTGGAAGGCCCTCGCGGGCTCCGGGCTGATCGCCGCGACCGAGGACATCGGGCTGCTCGGCCTGGTGCTGCTGCTGGAGGAACAGGGCCGCACCACCGCCCAGGTCCCCTTCGCCGCCACCTGCGTGTACGGGCTGCTCGCCGTCGCCGCCCACGGCAGCGCGGAGCAGCGCGCCCGGCTGCTGCCCGCACTCGGCTCGGGCGAGGCGGTGGCCACCGGGGCCTTCCCGGCGCGCGGCCGCTTCACCGCGGACGCGGACGGCCGCCTCACCGGTACGGCCCCGGCCGTGCCGTGGCTGCGGGACGCCACGCACGTGCTGGTCCCGGACACCGACCGGGCGCTGTGGCTCGTACGGACGGACGCGCCCGGAGCCGGGACGGCGCGGGAGGAGACCACCGCCCCGTGGTCGGCCGGCCGGCTGACCCTGACCGGCGCCGAAGGCGAACGGCTCGGGGACGGTGGCGCGGACGGAGAGGCGTACGCGGCGGTGCTCGCGAGCGCGCGCACGGCCTTCGCCGGGCTGCAGGCGGGCGTCTGCGCGGGCTCCCTGGCCCGGGCCGTCGCCCACACCGGCGAACGCGAGCAGTTCGGCCGCCCGCTCTCCACCAACCAGGGGGTCATGCTGCGCGCCGCCGACGCGTACATGGACACCGAGGCGATCCGGGTCACGGCCTACGAGGCGGCCTGGCGCATCGACCAGGGGCTCCCGGCGCGCGAGCACGCGCTGACCGCCGCCTGGTGGGCCTCGGAAGCGGGCAAGCGGGTCGTGCACGCGGGCCAGCACCTGCACGGCGGGATGGGCGCCGACCTGGACCACCCCGTCCACCGGCACTTCCTCTGGGGGCGCCAGCTGGACGCGTACCTCGGCTGTGGCAGCGAACTACTGGCGGAACTGGGCGCCGTACTGGCGCAGGAGGTCTGAGCGATGAGAGCCGACGCGATGAGGGTGGGCGACAGCCTGCCGCCGCTGGAGATACCGGTCACGCGCACGCTGATCGTCGCGGGCGCGATCGCCTCCCGCGACTACCAGGACGTGCACCACGACGCGACGCTGGCGCGGGAGAAGGGCTCCCCGGACATCTTCATGAACATCCTGACGACCAACGGGCTGGTCGGCCGGTACATCACCGATCACCTCGGGCCGGGCGCCGTACTGCGCAAGGTGGCCATCCGCCTCGGCGCGCCGAACCACCCGGGCGACACAATGATCCTGACCGGCACGGTCACCGCCGTGGCCGCGGACACCGTAGAGATCAAGGTGGTCGGCGCCAACGGCATCGGCCACCACGTCACCGGCACGGTCACCGCCACCCTGACGCCCGCGACCCCGCCCGAGACCGCGCCCGAGAGCCCGCCCGCGACCAAGGCCGAGTCCGATCCCGGGACGCGGGGCGCGGCATGAGCGTCCACGCCAGGGACTCCCTCGGGGGCCGCGCCGCCATCGCCGGGATCGGCGCGACGGAATTCTCCAAGGACTCCGGCCGCAGCGAACTGCGGCTCGCCGTCGAATCCGTGCACGCCGCACTCGACGACGCGGGGCTCAACCCCGCCGATGTCGACGGCATGGTCACTTTCACCATGGACACCAGCCCCGAGATCACCGTCGCCCAGGCGGCCGGGATCGGGGACCTCTCCTTCTTCTCCCGCATCCACTACGGCGGCGGCGCGGCCTGCGCCACCGTCCAGCAGGCCGCCCTGGCCGTCGCCACCGGGGTCGCCGAGGTCGTCGTCTGCTACCGCGCCTTCAACGAGCGCAGCGGCCGCCGCTTCGGCTCCGGGGTGCAGCAGCGCGAGCCGTCGGCGGAGGGCGCGGCGCTCGGCTGGTCCCTGCCCTGGGGCCTGCTCACCCCCGCCTCCTGGGTGGCGATGGCCGCGCAGCGCTATCTGCACGCCTACGGGCTGACCCCCGAGGCCTTCGGGCACGTGGCCGTCACCGGCCGCCGGTACGCCGCCACCAACCCGGCGGCCTGGTTCCACGGCAAGCCCATCACCCTCGCCGATCACGCCGCCTCGCGCTGGATCGTCGAGCCCCTGCGGCTGCTGGACTGCTGCCAGGAGACGGACGGCGGCCAGGCGATCGTCGTCACGACCGTGGAGCGGGCCCGGGACCTGCGCCGGGCGCCCGCCGTCATCACGGCGGCGGCGCAGGGCGCGGGACGCCGCCAGGAGGCGATGACGAGCTTCTACCGGGACGACCTCGCCGGCCTGCCGGAGATGGACGTGGTGGCCCGGCAGCTGTGGCGGACCAGCGGGCTGCGCCCCTCGGAGATCGACGTCGCCATCCTCTACGACCACTTCACGCCGTTCGTGCTGATGCAGCTGGAGGAATTCGGCTTCTGCAAGCCGGGGGAGGCCGCCGATTACGTCGCCGCCGACACGCTCCCGCTCAACACCCACGGCGGCCAGCTCGGCGAGGCCTACCTGCACGGCATGAACGGCATCGCCGAGGCGGTGCGCCAGCTGCGCGGCAGCTCGGTCAACCAGGTCGAGGGCGCCGCCCACGCCCTGGTCACGGCCGGTACCGGGGTGCCGACCTCCGGCCTGATCCTGGGCGTCGACCGCTAGGGCGTCTTCTGGGAGTCCCCCGCCTCCTCCACCTTCAGGAGGTGGGGGAAACCCCCGCCCTACAACCTGAGAGGGACCCCGTTTCGGCACCTGCGGCCGATCCCCGGGGCCGCCGCCGCTCCTAGCGTGGGGTTATGACCACGCCAGTGTGCACGTACGCATCGAACCAGTCGTCGCACCCGTCGTCGTACCCGTCCTCGTACCCGTCGTTCTCGTCGTACGTACGGACCCGCGGGACGTCCCTGATGCGCACCGCACGGTCACTGACCGCCAATCCGTGCGACGCCGAGGACCTGCTGCAGACGGCCCTCGCCAAGACCTACGTCGCCTGGGACCGCATCGAGGACCACCGGGCCCTCGACGGCTATGTCCGCCGGGCCCTGGTCAACACCCGCACCTCCCAGTGGCGCAAGCGCAAGGTCGACGAGTTCGCCTGCGACGAGCTGCCGGAGACGGACGTGCCACCGGCGGCCGACCCCGCCGAGGCCCAGGCACTGCGCGACGCGATGTGGCGCGCGGTGACCCGGCTGCCCGACCGGCAGCGGGCCATGGTGGTGCTCCGCTATTACGAGGACCTGAGCGAGGCCCAGACCGCCGAGCTGCTCGGGGTGTCGATCGGCACGGTCAAGAGCGCCGTCTCCCGCGCTCTGGTCAAGCTGCGCGAGGACCCGGAGCTGACCCCGGTCCGCTGACCCCGGTCCGCTGATCCCGGTCCGTTGACCCCGGCCTCCGGCCTGTTTCACGTGAAACAGGCCAGCCGTACTCCCGGGAGCGGCATGTTTCACGTGAAACAGTGAGTCTCCCCCTCCGGGTAGTGACATGCCGACCGGTACGTGAGCAGAATCGGCAGCATCCGTAGCCGCCGCAGCGCCGCAGCGCCCACCGGGAGGACGCTTTGCTGAGCACCATGCAGGACGTACCACTGCTTGTCAGCCGCATACTTCGACACGGTATGACGATCCACGGAAAATCCCAGGTCACGACCTGGACCGGGGAAGCCGAGCCGCACCGGCGCAGCTTCGCCGAGATCGGCGTCCGTGCCACCCGCCTGGCCAACGCCCTGCGGGACGAGCTGGGCGTCCAGCAGGACGACCGTGTGGCTACGCTCATGTGGAACAACTCTGAGCATGTCGAGGCATACTTCGCGATTCCCTCCATGGGCGCGATCCTGCACACGCTCAACCTGCGGCTGCCCCCCGAGCAGCTGGTCTTCATCGTGAACCACGCCGTCGACCGGGTCGTCCTGGTCAACGGCAGCCTGCTGCCGCTGCTCGCACCGCTGCTGCCGCACCTGCCCACCATCGACCACGTCGTGGTCGCGGGCGCCGGCGACCGCTCGGTGCTCGAAGGCCTGGACGTCCGCGTGCACGAGTACGAGGAGCTCCTGGCCGGACGCCCGGACACCTACGACTGGCCCGAGCTGGACGAACGCCAGGCCGCCGCCATGTGTTACACCTCCGGCACCACCGGGGACCCCAAGGGCGTCATCTACTCGCACCGCTCGATCTACCTGCACTCCATGCAGGTCAACATGACCGAGTCGATGGGCCTGACCGACCGCGACACCACCCTCGTGGTGGTCCCGCAGTTCCACGTCAACGCCTGGGGCCTGCCGCACGCCACCTTCATGACCGGCATCAACATGCTGATGCCGGACCGCTTCCTGCAGGCCGCGCCACTTGCCGAGATGATCGAACGCGAGCGCCCCACGCACGCGGCGGCCGTCCCCACCATCTGGCAGGGACTGCTCGCCGAGGTCACCGCGAACCCCCGCGACCTGACCTCCATGAAGCACGTGACCATCGGCGGCTCGGCCTGCCCGCCCTCCCTGATGGAGGCCTACGACAAGCTCGGCGTCCGTGTCTGCCACGCCTGGGGCATGACCGAGACCTCCCCGCTCGGCACCATGGCCCACCCCCCGGCCGGGCTCAGCGCCGAGGAGGAGTGGCCCTACCGCCTCACCCAGGGCCGCTTCCCCGCAGGGGTGGAGCCGCGCCTCATCGGCCCGGGCGGGGACGTACTGCCCTGGGACGGCGAGTCGGCGGGCGAGCTGGAGGTGCGCGGCACCTGGATCGCGGGCGCCTACTACGGCGGCGCGGCCGGTGAACCGCTGCGTCCCGAGGACAAGTTCAGCGCCGACGGCTGGCTCAAGACCGGCGATGTCGGTGTGATCAGCCCCGACGGCTATCTGACGCTGACGGACCGGGCCAAGGACGTCATCAAGTCCGGCGGGGAATGGATTTCGAGCGTCGAATTGGAAAATGCCCTCATGGCCCACCCCGAGGTCGCCGAGGCGGCCGTCGTGGCCGTCCCGGACGAGAAGTGGGGCGAGCGCCCCCTGGCCACGGTGGTCCTCAAGGAGGGCGCGACCGTGGACTACGCGGGCCTGCGCGCGTTCCTCGCCCAGTCCATCGCCAAGTGGCAGCTGCCGGAGCGCTGGACGGTCATCGAGTCGGTACCGAAGACGAGCGTGGGCAAGTTCGACAAGAAGGTGATCCGCAGGCAGTACGCGGAGGGCGAGCTGGACGTCACCAAGCTCGACTGACCACCGTCAGCCGCGCGTGAGCCATGGCCGCAGCAGCTTGCTGACGGCGGGCATGGCCACGTACGTCATCAGCGTGCTGAAGACGACGGCGAAGGCGGCCGTCCGCAGGACGAAGTTCACGTTCACCAGGTACGGCCCGAGCAGCGCGTTGCCGAGCAGCGAGATCGGGAAGATGGCCAGACCCGAGCTGACCGCCATCTTCCAGCGCGGCGGCGCGGGCCGGGTCGTACCGGGCTTGGCGAACCAGGTCTCCATGCCGTGCAGTTCACGGCGGGCTATCTCGGTGTGGTGATGGCCCTGGCAGTTGGCGAACCACCGGGCCCGCTCGGCCGAGTCCTGCCACCGCTGGAAGGCCGCCTGGTCGCGGAAGCGGTGGACGAGGAACCACGGGCCGCCCTCGGTCGCCGGGCGGAACAGGCCGTACCCCAGGTGGTCCGGGAAAGTCGCCGCGGTCTCCAGGATCCCGCGCGCCCAGACCTCGAAGGCCTCCTCGTGGCCCGGCTCCACCTGCCGGGCGATGAGGAGGCTCACCTCTCCGTTGTCCGCTGGGACGCTGCGTTCGGTCGTGTCGATGATGGCCATCGGACCAGGGTCGCTAATTGGTCCCGATCTTGGCCAGGAGGTCCACGATGCGGCCCTGCACCTCGGCCGTGGTGGACCGCTCGGCGAGGAAGAGCACGCTCTCGCCGGAGCCGAGCCGCGGCAGTTCGGACGGGTCGATCCCGGCGGTCGTGTAGACGACCAGCGGGGTCCGGTTCAACTGGCCGTTGGCGCGCAGCCAGTCCACGATCCCGGCCCGCCGCCTGCGGACCTGCATCAGGTCCATGACCACGAGGTTGGGCCGCATCCGGGTGGCCAGCTCCACCGCGTCGGTGTCGGCGCCCGCCCGCGCCACCTGCATGCCGCGCCGCTCCAGGGCGGCGGTCAGCGCGGTGGCGATCTCGTCGTGCTGCTCGATCAGCAGGACGCGGGAAGGGTGCTGCTCACTGTCGCGCGGCGCGAGCGCCTTGAGGAGTACGGCCGGATCGGCGCCGTACGCCGCCTCACGCGTCGCGTGCCCCAGCCCGGCCGTCACCAGGACGGGCACCTCGGCGGCCGCCGCGGCCTGCCGCAGCGACTGCAGGGCCGTCCGGGTGATCGGCCCGGTCAGCGGGTCCACGAACAGCGCGGCGGGGAACGCGGCGATCTGCGCGTCCACCTCCTCGCGCGAGTGCACGATCACCGGGCGGTAGCCGCGCTCGCTCAGGGCCTGCTCGGTCTGTACGTCCGGGGCGGGCCAGACCAGCAGCCGCCGCGGGTTGTCCAGTGGCTCGGGCGGCAGCTCGTCGTCCATCGGGCGCGGGGCGGGCCGGTTGACCACCTCGACGGCGCCACCGGGCCCGTCGAGCGGCTCGGGACCTTCCGCGGAGCCGGCCTCGGGGGCTCCTATGGCGAAGGCCCGTCCCTGGGGCGCGGGTTCGGACAGCCGCCGCCTGCGACCGGAACCGGAGTCGACGGCGATGCCCTGGCCCAGGGTGCTGCCCAAGGGGCGCACGCTGATCGGCTGGGCGGCCGGGGCCGGGGCCGCGGTGTCCCGGGGCTGCCGGGCGCCGGGCAGCGCCACGGCGGCGCCCGGGTCCGTGTCCTCGGGAGCGGTCCGCGCGGCCGGTACCGGCCAGGCGGGGGTGGCCGGCAGGGCGCGGCGCCGCCCCGTGGGCGACTCGGGGGACCCGTCGGAATCCGCCTTGACCTGCGGCTCGGCCGCGGCCGGTGACGGGCCCTCGCCGGGGACCTGAAGGGAGGGGGCCTGAGGAGCCGGGGCCTGCGCGGGGACCGGCGGAGCGGGGACCTGCGCGGGGGCGGCCGCGGGCGCGGGGACCTGGGGGCCGCCGAGCGCCCGCCGGACACCGGCGCTGCTGGTCCCGGTGCCGGGCGCGGGGGCCACCGGCGCCAGACCGGTGGCCGGTACGGGCTGCTGCGGCCGGTCGGGTCCGTCGTTGCCCTGCCCGGGCGCCTGCGCGGGACCCAGCGCACGGCGACGGCCCGCGGGGGCCTCACCGGACGGGGCCTGCGCCGGCGCGGGCGGGAGGGCGGGCATGCCCTGCGGGGGCACCGGCCGCCGGGCCGGACCGCCCTCGGGGCCGCCGTCACCGGCGGCGCCCTCGGGGGCGCCGCTGTCGCCGTCACCGGCCCGGCCGCGCCTGCGGCCCGTACCGAGACCGGCGGGGTTCACCGGGGACTGTTCCAGACCGCCGCCCGCGGGGGCGTCGGCCGCCGGGGCGGCATCGGCCGCGCGGCGCCGCCCGGAGGGCAGCGCGAGCGCGCCGCCGGAACCGGAGTCCGCCGCGGCCGGCCGGCCGGA
This sequence comes from Streptomyces sp. NBC_00536, assembly GCF_036346295.1. Classification (NCBI taxonomy): domain Bacteria; kingdom Bacillati; phylum Actinomycetota; class Actinomycetes; order Kitasatosporales; family Streptomycetaceae; genus Streptomyces; species Streptomyces sp. NBC_00536. Next base: position 4,286,905 of record NZ_CP107819.1, read on the forward strand.
GCGGACCTCGTCGTCGAGGAAGGCGTCGACACCGCGCCGGGCCCGACGGCCGCCGGGGCCGCCCTTGCCGTCCTTGGCGTCATCGGAGCCGTCCGCCGCGGGCTGTCCCGGACCGGGCTCCGGCGCGGGCTCGGGCAGGGTCACGGTCCCCGCCCCCGATCCCAGGGGGAGTTCCAGTACGAAGGCACCGCCCGGCGCCCCGGGCACCTTCACGGTCTGCAGGACACCGCCGTGCGCGGCCACGATGCCCCGCACGATCGGCTCGTGCACCGCGTTGCCGCCGCTGTACGGGCCGCGCACCTCGATCCGTACGACGTCTCCGCGCTGCGCGGCGGCGACCACGATCGTGGAGTCCGTGTAGCCGCTGCCCTGGGGGGTCTTGCCGGTGGCGTCCACCCCGGCGACGTCCGCGATCAGGTGGGCGAGCGCCGTGGAGATCCGCTCCGCGTCGATCTCGGCCTCGATGGTCGGGGCGTGGACGGCGAACTGCGCGCGTCCCGGCCCGATCAGCTCGACCGCGCCGTCGACACCGGCCGTGACGACCCCGTCGATCAGCACCTTCTTCTTCGCGAGCTTCTCGGTGCCCGCGTCCAGCCGCTGGAAGCCCAGCACGTTGTCGACCAGCGTGGTCATCCGGGCGTAGCCCGCCGCCAGATGGTGCAGCAGCTGGTTCGCCTCGGGCCACAGCTGCCCGGCGTCGTCCGCGGCCAGGGTGGCCAGTTCGCCCCGCAGTTCCTCCAGCGGCCCGCGCAGGGAGTCGCCGAGGACGGCCAGCAGCTGCGCGTGGCGCGCCGCCAGGGCGTCGTAGGGGCGCCGGTCGGTGAAGGTCATGACGGCCCCCACCAGCAGCTCCCCGTCACGGACCGGGGAGGTCGTCAGGTCGACGGAGACGGGCTTGCCGGCCTTGTTCCAGAGGACCTGCCCGCGCACCCGGTGCTTGCGTCCGCTGCGCAGGGTGTCGGCGAGCGGGGACTCGTCGAAGGGGAACGGCGAACCGTCGGCGCGGGAGTGCTGGATCAGCCCGTGCAGTTCGCGGTTGCCGAGGTCGGTCGCGCGGTATCCGAGGATCTGCGCGGCGGCCGGGTTGACCAGCACCACGCGTCCTTCGGTGTCCGTGCCGACGACGCCCTCGGCGGCGGCGCGCAGGATCATCTCGGTCTGCCGCTGCGAGCGGGCGAGCTCGGCCTCGGTGTCGAGGGTCCCCGTGAGGTCGCGTACGACGAGCATCAGCAGCTCGTCGCCCGTGTAACCGGGGTGCGGGTCGCGGTAGGCGTCGCGGCCGTCGAGATTGGCGCTGGTGACCTCGACCGGGAACTCGGTGCCGTCGGTGCGGCGCGCGACCATCCGCATCGGGGTGGCGCGCTGTTCCTTGTCCTCGTCGGGACGGCGCATGGAACCCGGGATCAGCTTCGAGTCGAATCCGGGCAGGAGGTCGAGCACTCCACGCCCCACGAGTCCCGTACCGGGACTCTCCAGCACCTCGAGCGCGATCGAATTGGCGTTGACGACTGTGCCGTTGGCGTTCACGAGCAACAGTGCGTCAGGAAGAGCGTCGAGTATTGCTGCGAGGCGAGCAGCGCCTCGGGATGGCCTGCTGCTCACGACGAGCTTCCTCCCTGACCACGACTACTGGCATGACACGGGAGGAGTCTAAGGGCACGGCCTCCCGGCGGGACGGTGGATGCGGTGCCCGAGTCGGGCATATCCCGCATCCCGACCGCATCCTCCCTGGTCAGGAACGCGCACTCGGAAGCAGAGGTTCCAACTGCTTCCACCGGTCGATCTCGCAGCCGTTCGTGCGCTCGAACCGGGCGTTCACCTCGTGTCCGTGCCAGGTACCGGTGACCCGGGCGGTCGCGGGCCCGCCGTACTGCTGGGTGCAGAGCTGCCGCTTGGAGACCGGGGCGAAGGGGTCCTTGTGCTGCTCGGCGAGTTCGTCGAGCCGCTCGCAGGCCTTCGCCGCCTGCGGGTGCGTACCGCTCGGAGGTGTGCCGCACTCCAGGCGGTACTCCCCGTCGGCCCGTGGGTTGCCGCTGGAGGACACGCTCACGGTGAGCCGGTCGGGCGATGCCAGCAGGCCCAGGGGCAGTGGTGGCAGCGGTCCGGAGGCCGCCGCGGCCAGGGCGGACGTGGTGACGGCGAAGGCGGCGAGACGCAGCATGGGGCACTCCAGGTCGTCCGTACGTCGTACGCCTGCCCAACGACGAGCGGGCCCAGACGTTCCGCCTGCTTTCCGTGGGCTTAAGGCTTTGCCCTCGGGGCTTGCTGCCTAGTACCGTAAGAGCGGATTGGTGAGCGGCCCTGCGCCTGTGTCATCATCTGCACGCACCTTCGTACGCGGGGGTGTGCTGGAGGCGTCGCCTAGTCCGGTCTATGGCGCCGCACTGCTAATGCGGTTTGGGGCTTACCCCCCATCGAGGGTTCAAATCCCTCCGCCTCCGCACCTCACCGAAGCCCCGGTCCTCTTGGACCGGGGCTTCGGTGCGTTCGGGGCACACGGGGGCGCCGCGGGTCCCCGCCGGGGCACCCGACCGACCTCCCTTGAATCACCCGTTCCGGAGTGTTTCCGCAGGTCAGACGGTGTTTGGCCAATGGATTTCGCGTCCCGCCGAGGTCCATGTATTGTTGTTCTCGCAAGGCCAACGGGGCGCAAAACCCCGGGAAGCACAAGCACTCGTAGCTTAACGGATAGAGCATCTGACTACGGATCAGAAGGTTGCAGGTTCGAATCCTGCCGAGTGCACAGCCCAAGAGGCCCCCTGGAGAAATCCAGGGGGCCTCTTGCGTTGGATCTGTCACCGGAATGAGGGGGGCCCTCATGGGTCTGTTCGGGAACGCGCACACGGTCGACCCCGTGTCGGCGCAGCGGGACTACGCGCGGCTGCTGGGGCACGGGGAGCAGGTGCATGCCGCGTACTTGCTGATACGCGACACGATCCTCTTCACCGACCGGCGCCTCGTGCTGGTCGACAAGCAGGGGATCACCGGCAAGAAGGTGGAGTACCACTCGGTCCCGTACCGGAGCATCACGCACTTCTCCGTGGAGACGGCCGGCCACTTCGATCTGGACGCCGAGCTGAAGATCTGGATCTCGGGCACCGCGGCGCCGCTCCAGAAGACCTTCACCAAGGGTGTCGACATCTATGAGGTCCAGGCGATCCTGACCCAGTTCGTCGCCCGCTAGCGCGAGCGGACCGAATGACGTTTGGCCCGGTGGCGGTATCGCAGGATGCGGTAGCGTCTCGGTAAAGGATCACCGGAGTCGCCGGGATCCGCGGGACACCGGCGGGCAGGACACCACGTGGACGACATCGACCGGGCACTCCTCCTGCGACTGCAGGAGGACGCCGGACAGTCCTACGCCGCCCTCGGCACCGCCATCGGGCTCTCGGCCGGGGCCACCCACGAGCGGGTGCGCAAGCTGCGCGAGCGCGGGGTCATCCGGCGGACCACGATCGACGTGGACCCCGCTGCCGTCGGCAGCGGGGTGCTCGCCTACGTGCACGTCGACTCCACCGCCTGGATGGGCGAGTCCGGAGCCGCCTTCGCCGCGATCCCGGAGATCCAGGAGGCCCACATCATCGCGGGCAGCGCCTCGGTCCTGGTCAAGGTCCGCACGGCCACGACCGAGCAGCTCCAGGACGTCCTGCGCAGGCTCTACGCCATCGACGGCGTGAGCGGCACCCAGGCGACCGTGGTCCTGGAGACCTTCTTCGAGCGGCCGCTCCCGCTGTGACCTGGCGGTGCACCGGTATGGGGTGGAGCGGTGGGCAGCCCTCCATCGGCTGGTACGCCGAGACCCGCGGCCCCGGGAACCACGGCCCCGGGCCCGGTGAGCGCCGGAGCGTGCTCGCCCACGGAGCGCGGCTGGTCTTCGCCGCCCAGGGCGAGCGGCGCTGCCTGGGAGTCCGGCGGGCCGGGAAGCGGACCCCCTGCCCGACCGCCGCCACCGTCCCCGGCCGCGCGGGCAACGCCCAGTGTCCCGAATGCGCCCGCCTGGACCGGTCCTTCTCGGTGGCCGCCGACACCAACGCCGCCGATCCGCGCACCTACCGCGTCTACCTCGCCTGGTTCGGACCCGGCCTGGTCAAGGTCGGCATCACCGCCGAGGAGCGCGGCCCGGACCGGCTGCGCGAGCAGGGCGCGGTGGCCTGGAGCTGGCTCGGACGCGGACCGCTGATGGCCGCCCGGCGCACCGAGGAACTGCTGCGGGCCGCCCTCGGCGTGCCCGACCGGATCGCCTACGCCCGCAAGCGCGCCGTACGGGCGCAGCTGCCGCCCGCCGCGGAGCGGGCCCGCGAGGTGGCCGAACTGCACGCGCGGGCCACCGCGCTCACCGGGTGGCCCGAATCGCTGGAGCGCACGGCGTGCGAGGTCGCCGACCACGCCGGGCTGTTCCGGCTCGACGAGCTGCCGACGGCGACCCGGGTGATCACCGAGATGACGCCCGGCGGGGTCGTCGAGGGCCTGCTGGTGGGCGCGGCCGGGCCGGACCTGCACTTCGCCGACGGGCTGGTGGTCGACACCCGGCTGCTGGCCGGCTGGGCGCTCACCGCCCCGGCGGGGCCGCACCCGCCCGTCCCGGTGCCGTGGACGGACCTGGCGCCCCCGCCCGCGGCCGCCGAGCAGGACGGCCTCTTCTGACCCGGCCCGGCCGAATCGTGGACACGCGAGGGGGCCGCCGCAGAGGGTGTGTGCCATGAGCATCCAGTTGAGCGGAGCAGCGGCTCCGACCGGGACCACGGGGACGGCCGAGGCGGTCCGCGCCTTCCGGGAGCGGCTCGGGCTCCCCGGGCTGGTCGACGTCCACACGCACTTCATGCCCGAACGCGTCCTGGCCAAGGTGTGGGACTACTTCGACGCCGTCGGGCCGCTGACCGGCACCCAGTGGCCCATCACCTACCGGCACGAGGAGCAGCAGCGGGTCCGTCTGCTGCGCGAGTTCGGGGTCCGGGCCTTCACCGCCATGCTGTACCCGCACAAGCCCGCCATGGCGGCCTGGCTCAACTCCTGGTCGGCGCAGTTCGCCGCCCGGACCCCCGACTGCCTGCACACCGCGACCTTCTTCCCCGAGGAGGGAGCCGGGGGATACGTCCGGCAGGCCGTGGACAACGGTGCCCGCATCTTCAAGGCCCACCTCCAGGTCGGCGCGTACGACCCCAACGACGCGCTGCTCGACCCCGTCTGGGGGCTGCTCGCCGAGGCCGGGATCCCCACCGTGATCCACTGCGGTTCCATGCCGGCCCCCGCCGGGTTCACCGGGCCCGGGCCGCTGGCCCGGCTGCTCGCCCGGTTCCCCCGGCTGCCGCTGGTCATCGCGCACATGGGGATGCCGGAGTACGCCGAGTTCATGGACCTCGCCGACCGGTACCCCGAGGTGCGCCTCGACACCACCATGGCCTTCACCGACTTCTCCGAGCGGACCAGCCCCTTCCCGGCCGGGGACCTCGGCCGGCTCGCCGCGCTCGGCGACCGGATCCTGCTCGGCACCGACTTCCCGAACATCCCCTACCCCTACGAACACCAGCTGGCCGCCCTCGAACGGCTCGGCCTCGGGGACGACTGGCTGCGCGCCGTCTGCCACGACAACGCCGCGAAGCTCTTCGGCCTCCCGGAGCACACCCGGCGGCCGTGACGGGGATTCTCAGGAGAATCACAGAAAGGGCCAAGGGGGCTTTCACCGGCGCGGGCGAACGTGGTCGCCATGACTGCGACGACCACCTCCCACGCGTCCACGTCCACCAGCAACCCCACGGCCCTCGTCCGGCCCGACGGCGGCCCGTGCCGGGTGCTCGTCGTGGACGACGAGGCCTCGCTCTCCGAGCTGCTGTCCATGGCCCTGCGCTACGAGGGCTGCGAGGTCCGCACCGCGGGTGACGGAGCGGGCGCCGTGCGGATAGCGGCGGAGTTCCGGCCCGACGTGGTGGTCCTCGACATCATGCTCCCGGACATGGACGGGCTGGCCGTGCTCGGCCAGCTGCGCCGCCGCCTCCCGCAGGTCCCGGTGCTCTTCCTCACCGCGAAGGACTCGGTCGAGGACCGCATCGCCGGTCTGACGGCGGGCGGCGACGACTACGTCACCAAGCCCTTCAGCCTGGAAGAGGTCGTGGCCCGGCTGCGCGGTCTGGTCCGCCGCTCCGGCGCGGCCCAGGCCGCGCGCGGCGAGTCCGTACTGGCCGTCGGCGACCTGCGGCTCGACGAGGACAGCCACGAGGTGAGCCGCGGCGGGCGGGAGATCCACCTGACCGCCACCGAGTTCGAGCTGCTGCGCTACCTCATGCGCAACCCGCGCCGGGTGCTCAGCAAAGCGCAGATCCTGGACCGCGTGTGGTCCTACGACTTCGGCGGCCAGGCCAATGTGGTCGAGCTGTACATCTCCTACCTGCGGCGCAAGCTGGAGAGCGGCCCCGGCCTCCCCTCGATGATCCACACCCGGCGCGGCGCCGGATACCTGATCAAGCCGAGCGAATAGTGCGGCTGCGGCTGCGGCTGCGGATGCCGGGCCGGCGGCCCTGGTCGCTGCGGACCCGGCTCGTCGTCTCGGCCGTGGTCCTCATCGCGGTGGTGGGCGCGGCGATCGGTACGGTCACCATCCTCGTGCTGCGCTCCTATCTCGTGGGCCAGCTCGACCACCAGCTCGCCACCTCCGTGAACATGGCCGTCCGGGGCCCCGGAGCGGCGAAGCCCACCCGGGACACGCTCGCCTTCGTCCTGGGACCCGGCAGCCCCTTCGGCGCCGCCGGGGTCCGCCTCGACACGGACGGCAAGGTCATCGCGGCCGCCCGCAGCGCGCCCGCCGAGGGACCCGCCCCGGACCACCGCCAGCCGCTCACCGAAACCCAGACCAAGGCCCTGGTGGCCGCCGCCGGGGAAGCCAGGGCGGGCGAGGAGCGGCCGGTCGACGTCCGTCTGCACGGCCTGGGCACCTACCGCGTGCTCACCGCGGCCGACGGCAGCCTCGTCCTGGGCTTCCCGCTCGACGGGGTCGACTCCACCGTGAACACCCTGATCGGGGTCGAGGTCTGCGTCACCCTGGCCGGTCTGATCGCCGCCTCCCTCGCCGGGCAGGCCCTCGTCGGGGTCGCCCTGCGCCCGCTGCGCCGGGTGGCCGCCACCGCGACCAGGGTCTCCGAACTCCGCCTGCACAGCGGTGAACCCGCCCTCGACGAACGGGTCCCGGACGCGGAGGCGGACCCGAGGACCGAGGTGGGCCAGGTCGGCGCCGCCCTCAACCGGATGCTCGGCCACGTCTCCGCCGCGCTCACCGCCCGCCAGCAGAGCGAGACCCGCGTCCGGCAGTTCGTCGCCGACGCCAGCCACGAACTGCGCACCCCGCTGGCCTCCATCCGCGGCTACGCCGAACTCACGCGCCGGGGCCGCGAGGAACCCGGCCCCGACACCCGGCACGCGCTGGGCCGGATCGAGTCCGAGGCGACCCGGATGACCGGCCTGGTCGAAGACCTGCTGCTGCTGGCCCGGCTCGACGCGGGCCGCCCCCTGTCCGCCACCCCCACCGACCTGGCCCCCCTGGTCGTGGACGCCGTCAGCGACGCCCGCGCGGCCGGCTGCGAACACCACTGGCGCCTCGAACTGCCCGCCGAGGCCGCCCTGGTGGCCGCCGACGCGGCCCGGATCCAGCAGGTCCTGGTGAACCTGCTGGCCAACGCCCGCACCCACACCCCGCCCGGGACCACCGTCATCGCCCGTGTTTCACGTGAAACATCCTCCGTCCGCGTCGAGATCGAGGACAACGGCCCCGGCATCCCGCCCGAACTGCTCCCGCACGTCTTCGAGCGCTTCGCCCGCGGGGACGCCTCCCGCTCCCGCAACGCGGGCTCCACCGGGCTCGGGCTCGCCATCGTGCAGGCCGTCGTCTCGGCCCACGGCGGGATGGTCGGCGTGCGCAGCGAACCGGGACGGACCCGCTTCGAGGTCCAGCTGCCCCTCCACGCCGAAGAACGGCACTCCGGCTCACAGACGGGCCACAGCCTCACCACACAGCCGTGACAGCCCGCCCGGCGAGAGTCGGAGCATGCCAACCGACGCCTTTCCCAAGACCGGGACCGGGACCGGGAGCGGGACCGGGACCGGGACCCTGCCCGCCCGGGCGCCGCTCGCCCCCGGGCCCGGCCAACCCGTACTCGACGTGGTCATCCCGGTCTTCAACGAGGAGAAGGACCTCGGCCCGTGCGTGCGCCGCCTCCACGAGCACCTGACCCGCACCTTCCCGTACGCCTTCCGCATCACCATCGCCGACAACGCGAGCACCGACCGCACCCCCGAGGTGGCGGCCGGCCTGGCCCGCTCCGTCAGTGCAGTCCGCAGCACCCGGCTGGAGGAGAAGGGCCGGGGCAGGGCCCTGCGCACCGTCTGGTCCGCCTCCGACGCCCCGGTCCTCGCCTACATGGACGTGGACCTCTCCACGGACCTCAACGCGCTGCTGCCGCTGGTCGCCCCGCTGATCTCCGGTCACTCCGACCTCGCGATCGGCACCCGGCTCGCCCCCGCCTCGCGCGTGGTGCGCGGCGCCAAACGCGAGTTCGTCTCCCGCGCCTACAACCTGATCCTGCGGTCCTCCCTCGCCGCCCGGTTCAGCGACGCCCAGTGCGGCTTCAAGGCCATCCGGCGCGATGTCGCCGAGCGGCTGCTGCCCCTGGTGGAGGACTCCGGCTGGTTCTTCGACACCGAGCTGCTGGTCCTCGCCGAGCGCGCCGGGCTGCGCATCCACGAGGTGCCCGTCGACTGGGTGGACGACCCCGACTCCACGGTCCACATCGTCCGCACCGCCACCGAGGACCTCAAAGGGGTCTGGCGGGTGGGCCGGGCCCTCGCGGTCGGCGCCCTCCCCCTCGACCGGATCGCCCGCCCCTTCGGCGACGACCCGCGCGACCGCGCCCTGAGCGGAGTCCCCCGGGGACTGGCCCGCCAGCTCATGGGCTTCTGCGCGGTCGGCCTCGCGAGCACCCTCCTCTACCTGGCGCTCTACTCCGCCCTGCGCTCCGGCGCCGGACCCCAGCTCGCCAATGGCACGGCCCTGCTGCTCTCCGCCCTCGCCAACACCGCCGCCAACCGCCGGCTCACCTTCGGCATCCGCGGCCGGGACCGGGCCGTGCGCCACCAGGCCCAGGGACTGGTGGTCTTCGCCATCGGACTGGCCCTGACCAGTGGCTCCCTGGCCGCCCTCGGCGCGGCCACCACCGCTCCCGCGCACGGCACCGAGCTGGCCGTCCTGGTGACCGCCAACCTCGCCGCGACCGTGCTGCGCTTCCTGCTCTTGCGCGCCTGGGTCTTCCCGGACCGCTCCGCTCCCGCGAAGGACAACCTCCGATGACCACGGCCGTGCCCCTGCTGGACTCACCCTTCCCCGAACGCGCCCCGGCCGCCGCGATCCCCCTGCGGCCCCGCTGGGAGCGCCCCGCGCTCGCCGCGCTGCTCCTCGTCACCGGCGTCCTCATGCTGTGGAACCTGGGCGCCTCCGGTTACGCGAACTCCTTCTACTCCGCCGCCGTCCAGGCGGGCAGCGAGAGCTGGAAGGCCTTCTTCTTCGGGTCCTCCGACGCGGGGAACTCGATCACCGTCGACAAGCCGCCGGCCGCGCTGTGGCCGATGGCCCTGTGCGTCCGGCTCTTCGGCCTCGGCGGCTGGCAGATCCTGGTCCCCCAGGCCCTCATGGGCGTCGGCACCACCGCCGTCCTGTACGCCTCCGTACGCCGCTGGTTCGGCCCGGTGGCCGGGCTGCTCAGCGGCGCGGTCTTCGCGCTCACCCCGGTGGCCGCGCTGATGTTCCGCTTCAACAACCCCGACGCGCTGCTGACCCTGCTGATGACCATCACCGTCCACTGCGTGCTGCGCGCCCTCGACGGCGCCCGCACCAAGTGGCTGGTCTGGGCCGGTGTCGCCGTCGGCTTCGCCTTCCTCACCAAGACCCTGCAGGCCTTCGTCATCCTGCCGCCGCTCGCCCTGCTGTACGCCGTCTGCGCGCCCACCCGGCTGCGCCGCAGGCTGGGGCAGCTGCTCCTCGCGGGGCTGGCGATGGTGGTCGCCGGCGGCTGGTGGGTGGCCATCGTCGAGCTGTGGCCCGCGTCCTCCCGCCCGTACATCGGCGGCTCACAGAACAACTCCTTCCTGGAACTCACCCTCGGCTACAACGGTCTCGGCCGGATCAACGGTGACGAGACCGGCAGCGTCGGCGGCGGCGGTGCGCGGGCCGGCGGCGGTGGCGGCGGCTGGGGCGAGACCGGGATCGACCGGCTCTTCTCGGCCAACATCGGCGGCCAGATCTCCTGGCTGCTCCCGGCAGCGCTGGTGCTGCTCGTCGCCGGACTGGTGATCACCTGGCGGGCCCGGCGGGCCACCGACTCCCTGGAGAGCATGGCCCGGGCGTCGTTCCTGGCCTGGGGCGGCTCCCTGCTGATCACCGCGCTCGTCTTCAGCTACATGCAGGGCATCTTCCACGAGTACTACACGGTGGCGCTGGCGCCCTACGTGGCCGCGCTGACCGGTACGGGCGTGGCCGTGCTGTGGGAGGAGCGGGGCGGCCGGGCCGCGGCGCTCACCCTGTCCGCCACCCTCGCGCTGACCGCGGTGTGGTCGTACGTCCTGCTCGGCCGGGCCGCGGGCTATCTGCCGTGGCTGCGCTGGACGGTGCTGGTGGCCGGGCTGCTCGCGGCCGCCGGTCTCCTGGTGGGCGCGCGCCTCGGGCGCCGGGCGGTCGTGGCGGTGGCGGCGCTGGGCGTCGGCGCGGCGCTGGCCGGGCCCCTCGCGTACACGCTGGACACGGTGGGCACCGCGCACGCGGGCTCGATCGTCACGGCGGGCCCCGCGGTGGCGGGCGGCCGTGGCCCGGGCGGCATGGGCGGGGGACCGCGGTTCGCCGGGGCGGAAGGCGGGCGCGGCCAGGGAGGCTTCCCGCAGGGAGCACCGCCGCAGGGCGCGGGCCAGGGAGCCGGACCGGGAGCCGGACCCGGCGCGATGGCGCCGGGCGGCCCCGCGGGTCAGGGCGCACAGGGCGCCGCAGGCCGTACGGGCGGTACGGGCGCCCGGGCCAAGGGCGGCTTCGGCGGCGGCCGTCCCGGTGGCGGCGGGGGCATGGGCGGTCTGCTGGGCGGTACGAAGACGAGCGCGGCGGCCGTGGCGGCCCTGCGCGCGGACGCGGACCGGTACACCTGGGCGGCCGCGGCCATCGGCGCGCAGAACGCCGCGAGCTACCAACTGGCCTCGGGCGCACCCGTCATGCCGATCGGCGGGTTCAACGGCAGCGATCCGTCACCGACCCTGGCGCGGTTCCAGGAGTACGTGAAGGCCGGGAAGATCCACTACTTCATCGCCCAGAGCACGGAAGCGGGCACCGAAGCGGGCGGCGGCGGCCAGGGCGCGACCCGTGGTGGCGGCGGTCCCGGCGGCGGCGCGAGCAGCGCCATCGAGACCTGGGTGAAGGCCAACTACCGGCCCACCACGGTGGGCGGAGCCACCTTCTACGACCTCACCCCGTCCTGAACCGACCACAACGCGAGGGGCACCCTCTAGCATCGTCAAGAGGGCGGACCGGGCATTCCGGGCCGATCCACCTGTCTTGAGGAGGGTGCCTCGATGGCCACCACGACGGACCCCGTGACCATCCGGACCAGTGTGTGGCTGACCGCGCGGCCCGCTTCCGGGGCCAGACGGCGCAGCGAGGGCCCCTCGGGACTGGACCGGGACCGGATCACCGGCGCCGCGGTCCGGCTGCTCGACACCGAGGGACTCGCCCGGTTCTCCATGCGCCGCCTCGCGGCCGGGCTCGGGGTGACCGCGATGTCCCTGTACTGGTACGTCGACACCAAGCACGACCTGCTGGAACTCGCCCTGGACAGCGCCCTGGGCGAGCTGACCCTGCCCGCCGACTCGCCCCCGGCGGGCTGGCCCGGCCGACTGCGGTCGCTGGCCTGCGGATACCGCGGGCTGCTCGCCGAGCGGCCGTGGGTGGCGACCCTGGCCGCCGAGTACCCCAACATCGGACCGCACGCCCGGGCCTTCGACGCGGCGCTGCTGCGCCTGCTCGACGCCACCGGGCTGACGGACGGCGGCCGGACCGGAGCCCACCTCGCCGTGTCGCAGTTCCTGCACGGCTGTGGGGGTCCGGTCCGGCGGGCGCCCGAGGGGGACTTCCACTTCGCGCTCGACGTCCTCATCGCGGGCATCGAGGCGAAGACGGGTCCCTAGGGCCTACTTGACCTCGGCGACCGCGGGGGCGGCGGCTGTGGCGGTGGCGGGGGAGGCGGCGGCCGGAGCCTCGGCCATCGGCTTCGAGCGCAGCGCGACCTCCTTGATGAAGACCACCAGCAGCAGGGCGAGCAGCGCGGTCGGGGCGGCGTAGAAGAAGACGTCGCCGACGCCGTGCCCGTACGCGGACTCGATGACCGTGCGGAAGGGCGCGGGCAGCGTCTTCAGGTCGGGGATGGCCCCGCCGCCGGTGCCGCCGTGACCCATCGCCGCGGCCTTCGGGCCGAGTTCGGCCAGGCCGTCCTTCACGTAGTGCGTCACCCGGTTCGCCATGACCGCGCCGAGCGCGGAGACGCCCACGGCGCCGCCGAGCGAGCGGAAGAAGGTCACGACGGAGCTGGCCGCGCCCAGGTCCTCGGGGGCCACCTGGTTCTGGGTGGCGAGGACCAGGTTCTGCATCATCATGCCGAGACCGAGTCCGGTCAGCGCCATGTAGATCGCGATGTGCCAGTACGGGGTGTCGTAGCGCAGGGTGCCGAGCAGGCCCAGTCCGGCGGTCAGCAGGACGCCGCCGGAGACCAGCCAGGCCTTCCACCTGCCGGTCTTGGTGATCACCTGACCGGAAAGGGTGGAGGAGACGAACAGGCCGCCGATCATCGGAATCGTCAGGATTCCGGACATCGTGGGGGTCTCGCCCCGGGCCAACTGGAAGAACTGGCTGAAAAAGACCGTGCCCGAGAACATCGCGACACCGACGAACAGCGAGGCCGCCGAGGCCAGGCTGATGGTCTTGTTGCGGAAGAGGCGCAGCGGGATGATCGGCTCGCTCGCCTTGGACTCGACGAGGAGGAAGAGCAGGCCGAGGACCACGGCCCCGCCGGTCATCGTCCAGGTCTGCCAGGAGATCCAGTCGTACGAGGTGCCCGCCTGGGTGACCCAGATCAGCAGCGTCGAGACGGCGGCGCTGATCAGGAAGGCGCCGAGCCAGTCGACCTTGACGTCACGGCGTACGACCGGGAGCCGCAGGGTCTTCTGGAGGACGATCAGCGCGATGATCGCGAAGGGCACGCCGACGTAGAAGCACCAGCGCCAGCCGAGCCAGTCGGTGTCGGTGATGACCCCGCCGAGCAGCGGGCCGCCGACGGTGGCGACGGCGAAGACCGCGCCGAGGTAGCCGCTGTACCGGCCGCGCTCGCGCGGGGAGATCATCGCGGCCATGACGATCTGGGCGAGGGCGGACAGGCCGCCGACGCCGATGCCCTGGACCACGCGGCAGGCGATCAGCGTGCCGGTGTTCTGGGACAGACCCGCGACCACCGAACCGAGGACGTAGATCACCAGGGATATCTGGACCAGCAGCTTCTTGCTGAAGAGGTCCGACAGCTTGCCCCACAGCGGGGTCGCGGCGGTCATCGACAGCAGGGCGGCGGTGACCACCCAGGTGTAGGAGGACTGGGTGCCGCCGAGATCGCTGATGATCTGCGGCAGGGCGTTGGAGACGATCGTGGAGGACAGGATCGCCACGAACATGCCGAGCATCAGCCCGGACAGCGCCTTCATGATCTGCGGGTGGGTCATGGGTGTGCCGTCGGGCGTGGGCTCCGACTGGCTGCCTCCCCGCACACCGGTGGGTGTGGTCGTAGCCATGTGATTCCTTTGTTCTAGAAGCTCGATCGGAGTCGGGCCAGCAGAGTGGTCAGTGCGGTGATGTCCTCGGCGGACCAGTCGCCCAGTGCTCTCTCCAGGGCGGCCGTGTGGCGGGCGCCGAGTTCGAGGAGCAGGGCGCGGCCCGCCGGGGTGAGGCGCAGGATCCGGCAGCGGCCGTCGCCGGGGTCGGTCTCGCGGGCGATCCAGCCGCGCTCGGCCACGTGGGCCACGTGCCGGCTGGTCACGGAGATGTCGACGGCGAGCAGCTCGGCGAGGCGGCTGAGCCGCATCTCCCCGTGCCGGTCGAGGACGGTGAGGACGGCGGCGGCGCCGGGCGGGCACTCGGCCGGGAGGGTACGGGCGAGGTCGCGCTTGACCGCGCCGATCCCGGTGAGCTGGCGGGCCAGCTCGGCGTACATCTCGTACTGCATGCCGGTCCGTGTGACGGCCCGTGCGTCAGTCCGTGTGAGGGCCTGCATGCCGCTCCGTGTGTCGTGTCGCGTGAGCACCGCGCTCCCCTCCCCATCTTGTTGCTTTGAGCAACCATATAAGCGGATGGTTGCTACAGGCAAATGATTTCGGGGGAGGGGGCGGTAAAGGAATCGGAAAACCCGCTAGGGTCCTGAGTCATGGCTGCACACACCAACTCCCAGGGCCCCGAGGGCAACTACGACCCCGCGGGCAGCACCCAGATGTTCCGTGCCTTCGTGGACGAGGCGGAGACCGTCCGTCCGGCGGCCGTGGCCGCCTCGCACCGGCAGCAGGCTTCCAGGACGGGGCTGTGGCTGGCGCTCGTCGCCGGACTCGTGGTCGTCATCGGCGCGGTCGCCTGGCTCGCGCTGAGCTGAGCGATCAGCTCCAGGCCGGCTTCAGGTCAGCTCCAGGTGGCGGTGACCCGCTGGGTTTCGATGTGCATGCCCAGGGGGACCCGCCAGGACTCCACGCACACCGTGTAGGTCTGCGTCTTCGCCGACCCGCCCGCGATGGGGGCGGGCAGGGGCTGGGCCGAGGTGATGGTGGCCCAGTCGATGCCGAGCGCGCCGATGATGTGGGTGGAGAAGGTCACCGTGCCCGAACGGGCCGCGGTGGAGCCCGTGTTGGTGAAGGTGACGCCGACCCGCTCGCACCAGCGGTCCGCCGCCGCCGACCGGGCGGGGGCGCCGAGCTGGAGCCGGGCCGGGGTGGCCGCCGGGGGCTGCGGTACCGGGGCCGTCGGCGTGCCAGTGCCGCCGGAGCCGCCGGTCGAGCCGGAGCCGCCGGACGTGGTGCCCGGGGTGCCGGTGGACCCGCCCGTCGAACCTCCCGCCGAACCGCCTGTCGAAGCGCCTGTCGAACCTCCCGCCGAGCCGCCCGTGGATCCGCCCGTCGCGGTGGATACGGGGGCGCTCGCGGAGCCCGTGGGGGCGCCCGGGACGGCTCCGCCCGCGCCGGAGCCACCCGGCGGCTGGTTTCCCGGCGCACTGGGCGACGTACTCGTGGACTGGGCGGAAGGGCCCGCGGCCGAGGGGCTGCCGAGGGGCTGGTACTCCACCGCGCCCTTGGGGGCCACGGTCTCCCCCGCGCCCCGCTCGGGGCCCTGGGCGGCGGCGCCCACGGCGACGTAACCGTCGCGCGGCGGACCGCCGCAGCCCGTCAGGGTCGCGGCGGTCACGCACACGGCAAGCAGGGTGAGCGGTCCCTTTCGCATCGCGCCAGTTTTCCTGACGGATCGTCAATTGGGAAGCGCCCGCGGCATGGTTACCCGGCTCGCCCGGCGTGCCCGGTGGCCGGGCTACTCGCCGATCAGGCCCTGGCGCAGCTGGGCCAGGGTGCGCGTCAGCAGCCGGGAGACGTGCATCTGCGAGATGCCGACCTCTTCGCCGATCTGCGACTGGGTCATGTTGGCGAAGAAGCGCAGCATGATGATCTGCCGCTCCCGGGGCGGGAGTTTGGCGAGCAGCGGCTTGAGCGACTCGCGGTACTCGACGCCTTCGAGCGCGGTGTCCTCGTACCCGAGGCGGTCCGCGAGAGAGCCCTCGCCGCCCTCGTCCTCGGGAGAGGGCGAGTCCAGCGAGGAGGCGGTGTACGCGTTGCCGACGGCGAGGCCGTCGACGACGTCCTCCTCCGAGACCCCGAGTACGGCGGCCAGCTCGGGCACGGTCGGCGAGCGGTCCAGCTTCTGGGCCAGCTCGTCGCTCGCCTTGGTCAGCGCGAGCCGCAGCTCCTGGAGCCGGCGCGGGACGCGGACGGACCAGGAGGTGTCGCGGAAGAAGCGTTTGATCTCGCCCACGACGGTCGGCATCGCGAACGTCGGGAACTCCACGCCGCGTTCGCAGTCGAACCGGTCGATCGCCTTGATCAGGCCGATGGTGCCGACCTGGACGATGTCTTCCATCGGCTCGTTGCGGCTGCGGAAGCGGGCGGCCGCATAGCGGACCAGCGGCAGGTTCAGCTCGATCAGGGTGTCGCGTACGTACGCCCGGTCGGGACTGTCCGCGTCCAGTGCGGCGAGCCGGTGGAACAGGGAGCGGGAGAGGGTGCGGGTGTCATTGGGCGCCGTGGCCGTGGGCGTGGGCGCTGTGGGCGCTGGCGGGGCTTCCGTGCGGTCGGACACAGCCGGCGTCTCACTCTTGACGAGCGTGAGCACCTTGGAGCTGCCCTGTTCTACGGACATGCCACCCCCTTGGGATCGCGGACGGTCGCGGCGGGCGCGCCCGTCGGAGGAACGCAGCCTCCACCTGAATACCGGAGGCGGGGCTGCGGCAAACGCGGTTCCAGCAGAATGTCACATGTCGGCAACACGCTGTAGCGCCAAGTCGACATATAACTCCAGCGACAGAAGGGGTGTAGCCGGGCATGTCGGTAAAGCGTCCGGAGGCTTTCACCCGTTCCGGTTACGCCTCGATCCTGCTTGCGCTTCCATCCTGCTCACGCTTCGATCCTGTTCGCGGACCGCAGTCGCGCGAAGCTCCGGGCGAGCAGCCGGGAGACGTGCATCTGGGACACTCCCAGCTCCGCGCTGATCTGGGACTGTGTCAGGTTGCTGTAGTAGCGCAGGAGCAGGATCCGCTGCTCGCGCTCGGGCAGCTGGACGAGCAGGTGGCGGACGAGGTCGCGGTGCTCGACCCCGGTCAGCTCGGGGTCCTCGTAGCCGAGCCGGTCGAGCAGCCCCGGCATGCCGTCGCCCTCCTGGGCGGCTTCGAGCGAGGTCGCGTGGTACGAGCGGCCCGCCTCGATGCAGGACAGCACCTCGTCCTCGCCGATGCGCAGCCGCTCGGCGATCTCGGGGGTCGTGGGCATGCGTCCGTGGAGCGTGGTGAGGTCCTCGGTGGCCGCGTTGACCTGGACCCACAGCTCGTGGAGGCGGCGCGGTACGTGGACGGTGCGGACGTTGTCGCGGAAGTACCGTTTGATCTCGCCCACGACGGTCGGCATCGCGAACGTGGGGAACTGGACCCCGCGTTCCGGATCGAACCGGTCGATCGCGTTGATGAGCCCGATCGTGCCCACCTGGACCACGTCCTCCATGGGCTCGTTGCGGCTGCGGAAGCGGGCGGCCGCGTACCGCACGAGCGGGAGGTTCGCCTCGATGAGGGCCCCCCGGACCCGGCTGTGCTCGCTGGTGCCCGGTTCCAGGCCCTTGAGCCGCCCGAAGAGCACCTGGGTCAGGGCCCGGGTGTCGGCGCCGCGGGTGCTGGGGGCGCGCGGGGCGATGGTGACGGTGGCCGAGGTCACCGGGGTGGCCTCGGAGGTGGTCCCGGTGGTGGTCTCGGTGGTGGCGGCGACCGCGCCGGACGACGGTGGATCGCCCTGGACGTCCTGCTGGGGTGGCACCTGAGGCGCAGTACTGGCCGGCACGGTCACGCCACCCCTTCAGTCAAGTCAACCAATCAGTCAAAAGCGGTCATAGCATCACAAGACATGTGCACTGTGCGCAAGCACCGTATATCGCCGTGTTGAGGGCAAGTTGGGCATTTAGCGGGTATTCAGGGGCAATTTCAAATCGAACGGGAACGCAAAAAGCCCCCCACCCGTCGGAGTGGGGGGCCGGAAGTCCGGAAGCCGCAGCAGCGTACGGGTTCAGCGCACCAGTTCGGTCATGAACGCGCCGATGCCCGAGGCGGCGTCCGAAATGCCTTGGAAGCCGATCTGAACGAATTCGGCGGCTTTGACCGGTTGAGTGATGATCACATAGAGCACGAAGACGACGAGTCCGCCCACGACGACCTTCTTGATGTCCACGAGCGGGTTCGGCCTCCCCTGCCGGTCCTTGCAACGTCGAGTGAGTCTAACCGGTCAGGTTCGATCACTCACCTGTCCTTTAAGGACCAATGACCCGACGGTCCGGGCCCTTTGCCGCTGCGGCGGTGGTGGCGGGAGGGGCAGTATTGGTGATGAGCCCACCGGTTCTGGCAGGAAATCGGTGGGTGAGGGACAGGACCTCACTGCGGGGTCCGAGCCGCAAGCTTCCCCCCTGACTGCGGCTCGGACTGGCAGGTTCCGTCCTCATCGGGGGAAGTGACTTGTCCCCCCGATGTCACTTCCCCCGTCCCCACCGTATGAAGGTCCCGACCTCGGTCGGGGCCTTCTGCGCGTTTGCGGTGGCTGCTGAGGGCGCCGGCCCCGGCCCTATTCGATGCCGGTGGCGAGGTTGGTCACCGGCGCCACCGTGTCCGTCAGGGGCGAGAGCTGGTCGGGGACGGTCATCAGCTGGTTGAGCTGGTTCAGGTCGTTGAGCTTCGCGCCGATCTCCTGGACCGACCCCGGGGTCGCGCCCGCGGGCATGCCGGGGGCGGCGACCGGCAGGTCCGGCAGGGTGATCGGGGCGGCCGAGGCGACGGGGGCGGTGGCGGCGGCGAAGCCCGCCGTGGCGCCCGCGAGGGCCAGGGCGGCGAGCATGCGCTGGGTCTTGGTCATGCCGTGTCAACGGCCGAGCACCCGGCCGGTCACGCACGCCCCGCCCGCCACGGCCCCGGGCTCACCGGTGCGGAGTACGCGCGAAGCGTCCGCGGTACGCCGAGAGCCCCCGACCCTTGCGGGGCGGGGGCTCTCGGATCAGAGCGGTAGCGGTGGGATTTGAACCCACGGACAGCTTGCACCATCACACGCTTTCGAGGCGTGCTCCTTCGGCCGCTCGGACACGCTACCGAGAGAGAGCTTAGCCCAAGGTGGCCCGTGCTCTGAAATCGTGCTCCGAGATCGATGCTCCGAGATCGATGGGCGTCACAGGTTCCGGAAGAAGTCCGTCAGCTGCCGCGCGCACTCCTCTGCGAGCACGCCGGGGACCACCTCGGGCCGGTGGTTGAGCCTGCGGTCCCGTACGAGGTCCCAGAGCGACCCGGCGGCGCCCGCCTTCTCGTCGCTCGCGCCGTAGACGACGCGGGCGATCCGGGACTGTACGAGCGCGCCCGCGCACATCACGCACGGCTCCAGGGTCACCACGAGGGTGCACCCGGGCAGCCGCCATTCCCCGAGCCGCGCGGCGGCTCGGCGGATGGCGACCACTTCGGCGTGCGCGGTCGGATCGCCGGTCGCCTCGCGTTCGTTGTACCCGGTCGAGAGCACGCTCCCGTCCGGGCCGAGGACGACGGCGCCGACCGGTACGTCACCGGCCGGGACCGCCCGGGCGGCCTCCGACAGCGCCAGGCGCATGGAGGTCCGCCACGGGTCCCGGACCGGATCGGTCCCGGTGTTGGTGTCGGCGCCGGTATTGGTGTTGGTGTCGGGGTGGACAGGGGGGTCGGGGACGGGGTGGTGCGTGGAGCCCACTAGCGAACGGCCTCCAGCACCTCGGTCGCGCCGAGCGATTCGGCGATCTGCGAGAGCGCGTCCCCGTCGAGGTCCAGCAGTTCCTTGTGGCCGACTCCGAGGTCGTCGAGGAGCCGGGGGTCGCCGAGCGGCCCCGCGGGCACCGGCTCGGCGCCGGCCCCTTCCTCGTCGTCCACGTCGTCCTCGGTGGAGGACCCTTGCTCAAAGACGGCGACCACGTCCTCTTCACCGTCCTCGGTGCCGTCGAGGTCCAGCTCGTCGAGTTCGTCTTCCTCCTCGTCGCTGCCGAGCAGCTCGTCGGTGAGCATCGAGCCGTAGGAGCTGCGGGAGGCCGCGGCGGCGTTCGAGACGAAGATCCGCGGGTCCTCCTCCCCGTCCACGCGGACGACGCCGAACCAGGCGTCCTCCTGCTCGATGAGGGCGACCACCGTGTCGTCGTCGACAGCGGTGGAACGGGCGAGATCGATCAGATCGGTCAGCGACTCGACGTTGTCGAGATCCGTGTCGCTCGCTTCCCACCCGTCTTCGGTGCGCGCGAGCAGTGCGGCGAAGTACACCGTGACTCTCCCACTGGTCATAGGCGTGCCGGTTGGAGGTCCCCCCGGCCGGAGGTTGGGGTGGGACGGCCGTCGTGCTCGCCGCCTTGCCCCGCCCAATCGGCATCGTGGCAGAAACAGCGGCTTTGCGAGAGGTCTTCCGCGCTTGCGTCGTGCCGTGCCGTGTCGCCGGTGGGCTGCTCGGGGGGTGTCCGGGGGCCGGTCGGGGGCGTGCGGGAGGGGTGCCCGGGGTCGCGCGAGCGGCGTACGGGCGGGCGTGGCGGAGCCCGTACGCCGCTGCGGCACGGCTTCCGGCGCCGCTCACCAGCGGAACGTACGCATCCGCATCTGCTGGCGCATCCGGGCCGCGCGGGCACGCCGGGGCTGCACCCGGTCGCGCAGCTCGCGGGCCTCGTTGAGATCGCGCAGGAACTGCGCGCGTCGCGCCCTGCGCTGCGCGGCGCTCTCCTGCGGCTCCGGTATCGGTACCGGTGCTTCCCGGCCCTCTTCGGTCGGCTGAACGTCGGCCATCGGCCCTCACCCCGGCTGGTCCGGTCGTCCTCCTCCGCGTCGCGAAGCAGACCCCCCGCCACCCACCTTCCCCCGGACCCGCGCTTTGATGCCAGCGCGGAGGGCGGACGGGCCGGTCCGCCCGGTTACTGTGGAGTCATGCGGATTCATGTCGTCGACCACCCGCTGGTGGCGCACAAACTCACCACTCTGCGCGATCAGCGCACGGACTCCCCGACCTTCCGGCGGCTCGCCGACGAGCTGGTGACCCTGCTCGCCTACGAGGCCACGCGGGACGTCCGCACCGAGCAGAGCGACATCATCACTCCGGTCGGCCCGACGACGGGTGTCAAGCTCTCCTACCCGCGCCCCCTCGTGGTGCCGATCCTGCGCGCCGGTCTCGGCATGCTCGACGGCATGGTGCGGCTGCTGCCCACCGCCGAGGTCGGCTTCCTGGGCATGGTCCGCAACGAGGAGACCCTGGAGGCCTCCACGTACGCGACGCGCATGCCCGAGGACCTCTCCGGGCGCCAGGTCTACGTCGTGGACCCGATGCTCGCCACCGGCGGCACGCTGGTCGCGGCGATCCAGGAACTGATCAAGCGGGGCGCCGACGACGTCACCGCCGTGGTGCTGCTGGCCGCGCCCGAGGGCGTCGAGGTCATGGAGCGCGAGCTGGCGGGCGCGCCGGTGACGGTCGTGACCGCCGCCGTGGACGAGCGCCTCAACGAGCACGGCTACATCGTGCCGGGCCTGGGCGACGCGGGCGACCGCATGTACGGCTCCGCCGAATAGAGGCATGAACCGAACGGCCCCGGAGCGCAGCTCCGGGGCCGTTCGGCGTTTCAGCAGGTCGCGGCGGGCGCGGGTTTGGGGTGGGCCAGGAGGGCCACCGTCTTGTCCGCGTCCTCCTTCTTCGTCAGCTCCTTGAAGGAGTCTCCGAGGATCAGGTCGATGTCCGTGCCCTCGCGGGCGTCGGTCTGCGGGGTGGCGCCGGCCAGCTGCGCGCCGAGTACGGAGAAGGCGGCCTTGTCGGTCCTGGGCGAGCCCAGCAGTATCCCGGGTCCGGTGACCTTCTTCTCGAAGTCGGCGGGGGCGTTGCCGACGTGCCCGAGGAGGAAGCCGCGTTTCTTCAGTTCCTCGCCGACGGCCTTGGCCAGGCCCGCGCGCGGGGTGGCGTTGTAGACGTTGACGGTGATCTGGCCGGGCTGGGGCAGCGCGGCCGCCGGAGCGGCCTTGGGCGCACCGGCCGGTTCGCCCCGGGCGCCGCCCGCCGTGTCCTTGGCGGTCTTCGCGTTCGCGGCGGTCTTCGCGCAGTCCTTGGCGCCGGCGGCGGTGGGGCGTTTGCCGCTGTCGCCCCGGAAGACGTCGATGAGCTGCAGCGCTCCGTAGCCGAGCAGTGATAGCGCGACGACCGCGCCGAGCACGGCGAACACGATCCGACGTCGTCTCCGGGGGCGGCGCATGCGGGGGTACGCGGTCCCGGTGACGCGGTACTTTCCGCCCAGGCCGGGGGGAGTGAGCATGCTCATGGGCGGCAGCGTAGTGCGGCCCGGTGACGATGCCTACTAAATGATCTGTTCATAGGCCAAGGCAGACCCGAAAGGCGCAATCCCGGGGATTCCCGGCGCGCGGTTCAGCGCGGTTCAGCCCATTTCGAGGACGCGCGCGTGCAGCACCTGGCGCTGCTGGAGCGCGGCGCGCACGGCGCGGTGCAGCCCGTCCTCCAGGTACAGGTCGCCCTGCCACTTCACGACGTGCGCGAAGAGGTCGCCGTAGAAGGTCGAGTCCTCGGCGAGCAGCGTTTCGAGGTCGAGCTGTCCCTTGGTGGTCACGAGCTGGTCGAGCCGGACCGGGCGCGGGGCTACGTCCGCCCACTGCCGGGTGGTTTCCCTGCCGTGGTCGGGGTACGGCCGCCCGCTTCCGATGCGCTTGAAGATCACACGGAAAGCCTACCGGTCAAGGGCCTGCGGGCGCAGCCTCGCCTGCTTGGTGCAAAAGTGGCGGATAGTGCTATTTCGGGAGTGATGCATGAGCGAGAGCAGCCACGAGAGTGGCGAAACGACCGCCGCCGACGCCGCCGACGCCGCCGACCTGATCGTCGCCGGGTACGCCTTCACCGGACCGGCACTCGACCTGGGGGCGCTGCTCTGGGACGGGACCTGTCTGCCGGACCACCAGATCCGCATCCCGCTGTCCATGCTCAACCGTCACGGCCTGGTCGCGGGCGCGACCGGCACCGGCAAGACCAAGACCCTCCAGCTGATCGCCGAACAGCTCTCGGCGAACGGCGTGCCCGTCTTCCTCGCCGACATCAAAGGGGACGTCTCCGGCATCTCGGCCCCCGGAGTGCCCGGTGAGAAGGTCCAGGAGCGGGCCCGGGACGTCGCCCAGGACTGGCGGGCGACCGGCCACCCCAGCGAGTTCTATTCGCTGGGCGGCATCGGCCCCGGAATTCCGGTCCGGGCGACGGTGACCAGTTTCGGTCCGGTGCTGATGTCGAAGGTGCTCCAGCTCAACCAGACGCAGGAACAGTCGCTCGGCCTCATCTTCCATTACGCGGATTCCAAGGGCCTGGAACTCATCGACCTCAAGGACCTGCGGGCCACCGTCGCCTTCCTCGTCTCCGACAAGGGCAAACCCGAGCTGAAGGGAATCGGCGGCCTCTCGACGGTCACCGCCGGGGTGATCCTGCGCGCGCTGACGGCGTTCGAGCAGCAGGGCGCCACGGAGTTCTTCGGCGAGCCGGAATTCGACACCAGCGAATTCCTCCGTACGGCCGCGGACGGGCGGGGAACGGTCTCCGTCCTGGAGCTGCCCGCGGTCCAGGACAAACCGCAGCTCTTCTCCACCTTCCTCATGTGGCTGCTCGCGGACCTCTTCAACGACCTGCCGGAGGTCGGCGACCTGGAGCAGCCCAAACTCGTCTTCTTCTTCGACGAGGCGCACCTGCTCTTCAACGGCGCCTCGAAGGCGTTCCTCGATTCCATCACCCAGACGGTCCGGCTCATCCGTTCGAAGGGCGTCGGGATCTTCTTCGTGACCCAGACGCCGAAAGACGTGCCGGCCGATGTCCTCGCGCAGCTCGGCAACCGGGTCCAGCACGCGCTGCGCGCCTTCACCCCGGACGACGCGAAGGCGCTCAAGGCGACGGTGAAGACGTTCCCCAATTCGGAGTACGACCTGGAGGAACTGCTCACCCAGCTGGGCACGGGCGAGGCCGTCATCACCGTGCTCAGCGAGAAGGGCGCGCCCACCCCGGTGGCCGCCACCCGGCTGCGCGCCCCGCAGTCGCTGATGGGGCCGATCGACGGGGCCGCCCTGGACCAGGCGGTCAAGGCCTCGCTGCTCTACTCGCGCTACGCCGAGCCCGTCGACCGCGAATCGGCGTACGAGAAGATCAGCGCCGACCAGGCGGCGGCGGAGGCCGAGGCGGAGGCGGCGGCCGCGGCGGCGGAGGCCGAGAAGCAGGCGAAGGAGGCCGAGAAGGCGGCGCGCAGCGCCCCGAAGCCGGATCCCTCGCTGGCCGAACAGGTGGTGGGGAGCGGGCTGTTCCGCTCGCTGGCCCGCTCGATCGGCACCCAGCTGGGCCGGGAGATCTCCCGCTCCCTCTTCGGCACGGCCAAGCGCCGCCGCTGAGGGAGGACCCCGTGGAGGACCCCGTGAAGGATGACAAGGACGGCCTCGCGGAGGTCATCCAGGGGGAATCGAGCCATCCGGGTGACGCCCCCGTAGCGGACGCTGAGAGACTCCTGGGATGCGGACCGAACTCACCGACACCACGTCCAGCCAGGTAAACCGGGCCCTCCTGGAGGCCCGGCGCGCCGTCGGCAGCCCGACCATGGGACTCGTCCTGACCCTGGTCGTGGTCACCGACGAGGAGAACGCCTACGACGCCGTCCGCGCGGCCTCGGAGGCCTCGCGCGAGCACCCGTGCCGGATCATCGCGGTCATCAAGCGGACCTCGCGCGGTCCGCACAAGCTGCGCCAGACCCGGCTCGACGCGGAGCTGCGGGTCGGCTCGGACGCGGGGAGCGGGGAGGTCGTGCTGCTGCGGCTGCACGGCGAGCTGACCGGACACCCGGGTTCCGTGGTGCTGCCGCTGCTGGTGCCGGACGCGCCCGTGGTGGCCTGGTGGCCCGCCGACGCCCCGGCCGATCCGGCCCGGGACCCGCTGGGCGCGCTGGCCAAGCGCCGGATCACCGACGCCCAGACGGCGCTGGACCCGGTCGCGATCCTGGACGAGCGCGCCGCCGTGTACGCCCCCGGGGACACCGACCTCGCGTGGACCCGGCTGACGCCCTGGCGGGCGCTGCTGGCCGCGGCCCTGGACCAGAAGCCGCTCCCGGTGACGGGCGGCTCGGTCGAGAGCGAGGCCGACAATCCGAGTGCCGAGCTGCTCGCCCGCTGGCTGGAGGACCGGCTCGGGGTGCCCTTCACCCGCGTGACGACCGAGGGCCCCGTCATCACCCGGGTCCGGCTGGAGACCTCGGGCGGCGAGATCCGGGTGGACCGGCCCAAGGGGGCACTGGCCACGCTGGTGCTGCCGGGGAGTCCGGACCGTACCGTCGCGCTGAAGATCCGCAACAACGCGGAGCTGATCGCGGAGGAGCTGCGCCGCCTCGACGCGGACGAGACCTACGGCTCGGCGCTGCGCCGGCGGCCGCTCCAGGCGGCGCTCTCGGCGTAGTGGTTGTCGTACACGGGCGAGGAGTCCTTGATGTCCTGGACGGTGGCCTCGCCCGCGTTGACCCGGCCGAGCAGCCGGTAGTAGTCGAAGCGGCCCATGCCGGGCGTGAAACCGACGAGCACCTCGGCGGTGTGTCCGGCGGCGGGCGCGAAGGCGTGCTTGATGCCGGGCGGCACGGCGAGGAAGTCGCCCTTGCCGAGGGTCTGCACCTCGTCGCCGACGAGCACGTCCAGCTGTCCCGCGGTCACGAAGAAGAACTCGGTCGCCTTGGTGTGGAAGTGCACCGGGGCGCCGGCCGCGCCCTCCTCGAAGACCGCGGTGTTGCAGGTCAGCGCGCCGCCGGTGGTGTCGGAGTCGGCGAGCAGCGTGATCAGGCTGCCGGGGGCGTCGCAGATGCTCTCGGCGGTGGCGGAGCGGGTCAGGTGCGGCAGGTGCGGGGCGCGCTGTGCGGTTTCCGTGTTCATGACTCCTAATCTAGGCGGCCCGTTGACCGGGGTCAGGGGCCAATTCCACCCCTGATTTCCCGGTCAATTCCCAGCCGTATCCCCGGTCCCACCGGCAGCCGCCTTGGCCGCCGCCTTCATCTCCTGCTTGTGCGCCCGGACCTTCGCGAGCGACTCCGGCCCGGTGATGTCGGCGGCGGACCGGTACACCCCGGCCGCCCCGTAACCGCCCGCCGCCTCCCGCCACCCCTTCGGCCGTACGCCGAGCCGCTTGCCCAGCAGCGCCA
Organism: Streptomyces sp. NBC_00536; assembly: GCF_036346295.1. NCBI lineage: Bacteria > Bacillati > Actinomycetota > Actinomycetes > Kitasatosporales > Streptomycetaceae > Streptomyces > Streptomyces sp. NBC_00536. Next base: position 4,312,967 of record NZ_CP107819.1, read on the forward strand.
GGAAGATCCGGGCCTTCTGCTCGCCGAAGCCCGGCAGCGCCTTGAGGCGTTCGAGCAGCTCGGCGCCGGTCCCGACGCCGGTCCACAGCGCGGCCGCGTCCCCGTCGTAGTGCTCCACCAGATACGCGCACAGCTGCTGCACCCGCTTCGCCATCGCCGCCGGATAGCGGTGCACGGCCGGCTTCTGCGACAGCAGCGCCGCGAAGGCCTCCGGGTCCTGGGCGGCGATGGCGTGCGCGTCCAGATCGTCCGTCCCCATCCGCTGGGCGATCGTGTAGGGACCGGCGAAGGCCCACTCCATCGGTACCTGCTGGTCCAGCAGCATGCCGACGAGCGCGGCCAGGGGGCTGCGCCCGAGCAGCGCGTCGGCTTCCGGCTGCTGGGCGAGGCGCATCGTGATGTCCATGCCTCCAGCGTCCCGCGCGCCCGTGCTCCGCGCGCGGGGGGCACACCGCGCGCCTAGCGTGAGAGGCGTGACCCGTCACGTCGTACACGACGGTCGTACACGACTCAGGAGTCGATGATCATGACTGAATTCCCGGAAGGCGCACCGTGCTGGGTGGACGCGATGTTCACCGATGTGGAGGGTGCCAAGAGCTTCTACGGCGCGGTGCTGGGCTGGACTTTCGGTGAGTCCTCCAGCGAGTACGGCAACTACACGCAGGCCTACGCCGACGGCAAGGCGGTGGCGGCCGTCGTCCCGCCGATGCCGGGGCAGGAGGCCACCTCGCAGTGGTGCCTGTACTTCGCCTCGCCCGACGCGGCCGCGACCGCCGGGAAGATCAAGGCGGCGGGCGGCGAGGTGCTGATGGAGCCGATGCAGGTCGGCAGCTTCGGCACGATGGCGATCGCGAAGGAGCCGAGCGGCGCGGTCTTCGGCGTCTGGCAGCCGGGGGACCACAAGGGCTTCGAGAAGGTCGCGGAGCCGGGCGCCTACTGCTGGGCGGAGGTCTTCACCCGCGATCCGGCCGCGGCGGACGCCTTCCTGCCGAAGGTCTTCCCCTATACCGCGCACCAGGTCGACCTCGGTGACGGTCCCGAGATGGCGGGCATGGACTTCAAGGTCTTCAGCGTGGGCGGCCCGGACAACCCGGTGCTGGGCCGGATGAACATGGGCTCAGAGTTCCCGCCGGAGATCCCCTCGTACGTCCAGGTCTACTTCACCGTCCCGGACTGTGACGCGGCGGTCGCGAAGACCACGGAACTCGGCGGGATGCTGCACTTCGGCCCGATGGACAGCCCCTTCGGCCGCTTCGCGGCGGTCACCGACCCCCAGGGCGCGGCCCTGGCCCTGATCGACATCACCACGACGGTGGGTGAGATGCCGAAGATGGGCTGAGGCCGTCCTCCCGGCAGTCGCGGCATTGGCCGCCGGGAGCCGGAGCGCGGTAGGCGAGGTCACACGTCACACAGGACTGGAAGGGGTCCGGGGGCACGTAGTTGGCCCGCCTGCGTTCGGGTTCCAGGCGCGGCGGCAACTGCTCCCGGAGCCGGTGGGCGATCAGCCCGGCGGGGTTTTCGAGCGCATGCGGGAGCCGGGCGGTCAGTACGGCGATGATCGCGTCCGGGCTCGCGCGCTCCAGCCAGGGCTCGACCCGGGGCGCGAGGCTCTCGATGTCGCGCGCGCCGAGCAACAGCCGGCTGTCGACGCGGCGTAGCCGGATGAGGATGTCCGTGGACGCCCGGCGCACGGCGGCCGAGTGCGGTGTCGCCTCCGGCTCCGGCTCCGGTGCCTCCGGCTCCGGTTCCGGTTCCGGTGCTGCCTCTGGTTCCGGGGCGGGCTCAGGCTGTACGGGCTCGGGCTCGGGCTCCGGTGCCTGCGGTACGGGCTCGGGCTGTACGGGCTCCGGCTCCGGCTCCGGCTCGGGCGCCTGCGGTACGGGCTCGGGCGCGGGCTTCGGTTTCGGGGCCGGACGCGGCGCCGCTGCCTGCCGCGTCATCGCGCGGGGGTGGTTGTAGGAAATCGTGCGGGTGACATAGGTGCCGTCGGGCAGCTGTTCCCGTACCCGCTTCAGGTACCCGGCGGCCTCCAGCTCGCGCAGCGCCGAGGCGATCCGGATCTTCCCCTCGGGAGCCACCTTGGCCAGCGCTTCGATGCTGATCGGGACGCCGGGGCGCAGCGACTGGATGTACCCGGCGAGCCCGCGCGCGGTCATCGACAGCCCGGGATCCTGGAGCAGTTGGTTGCCGAGGACGGTGAACCGGGACGTGAGCCGGACGTTGGCGTGTTGAACGCCGTACGTCGGGCGGGGGTCAGCGCTAAGCTGCGTCAGAGCCATGGGGAAGCGAGAGACTTCCTGCTTGGTCAGGCCCTCGTCCGGGATTCGCAGTCCCGGCGGGGGCCGTCTTCGTTTGTGGGGTTGTCGGGGCGAGCATATGCCCGGCAACCGGTCCGAAATCCAGTCCAGTTGGCAGGGTTCACCCGTGTGAGTGAGCGGGCTTTCGGCGGGCCCGACGGGAAGGCTGGTTGGGTTGGGCCGGGTTCTTCTTCCCCAGGTACTGCGAAGCAAAGAAGAAATACGGCGCACCGAACTTCGTTTGACCGGAAGCCGGTGCGCCAGACGTCGGAAGCCGATTTCGATGTCGGGTTCAACTACACCGTTTCGGCGGCCGATTCGAGCTTCTTCTTGAGGTTGGCCAGGGTGGTGCGGATGTTGCGCCGCTGGAAATCGGCGAAGAGGTGGCCGCGCGTCGCCAGCCGGTCGAAGGCGTTCGCCACGGCGTCGGGCCAGGAGCGGCGGTCGTCGGTCCAGGTCTCCGTCACGCGGGTCCCGTCGCCGTCCGGCTCGAAGCGGTACTCCCAGGTGGCGATGGGTCCCGGCAGCAGCGGCCGGGTGCGGCCGATCGCGTGCACCCGGAACCGGAAGAGCCGGTCCTGGTCGGCGGCGGTGACCGTGCAGCGGGTGGTCCAGCGGAAGGGGCCGCGCTTGTTGTGGCCGTCGAAGGTCATGCCGACGTACGCGGCTTCCCGGCGCTCGCCGCGCAGTGTCGCCCCCAGGTTCTCCGGGCTCCAACTGCCCATCAGGGCCGGGTCGGAGACCTGCCGGTAGGCGGTGGCGGGGCTGACTCCGACGAGGATGCTGTCGGACACGCTGAACGTGCGGGGCATGACACTCCGATCTCTCACGGCTTCGCGCGTCACGCTACCGCCGGAGCTACCGATCGGTAACCCCAGGAGAGGCGGAGACCGGAGACGGTCAGACGCCCAGGTTCGGCGCCGTCAGCGCGCCGAACCAGACGTGGGTGACCGCGCTGACGTAGCGCGCACCGCAGCGGTCCGAGGGGACCACCAGCTGGCTGCCCGCCTCGTCGAGGTCCACCCCGTCCATGCGGGTGGCCAGCAGGACCGGGCTGTCGCCGAAGTCGGCGTCCAGCTCGGCCCAGGACAGGACCGTGTGGTGGCCGTCGCCGCCGCTGACCGCGAGCAGGAAGCGCGAGCGGTCCTTGCGGCGCCGGGCGTCGAAGGCGGGGCCCGCGTCCGCGACCACCTCGCGCAGCAACGGTCCTTCGAACACGTGGTGCTGGGGGCCGTTGGTGGCGCAGTCGAACGTCACCTCGGCCCGGTGCTCCCGCCACTCCCGCAGGTCCGCGACGCTGAGGGTCGCCGGGTGGTCCAGGTCTCCGTGCAGCATGAGTTTGGCCATGTCGGTGTCATGCCCGGGCGGAGTCGTTCCGGAAACTCATGTGCAAGGCTCATCTCACGATGTGGGTGGCAAGTGTGTGAGAGTTACTCGGAAGTGCATCGCATCTCCTGTTGGATCTTTTGCCAGACGACGTCCCGGGTGACGGGCAGCTCCGTGAACCGCACGCCCGTCGCGTCCCGCAGCGCGTTCGTGAAGGCCGGGGCCACCGGGTTGAAGGGGCTCTCGGACATGGACTTGGCGCCCAGCGGGCCGATCGCGTCCGAGGTCTCCATGAAGTGCACCTCGGTGCGCGGTACGTCGGCGTACTGCGGGAGCCGGTAGCGCCGGAAGGCCGCCGTGGTGACCTCCCCGCGGTCGTCGACCCGTACGGTCTCGAAGAGGGTCGCGCCCAGGGCCTGCGCCACCCCGCCCTCGACCTGGCCGCGGCACTGCATCGGGTTCATGACCTTGCCCGCGTCCGCCGCGTGCACGCTGCGCAGGATCTTCATCTCGCCGGTGTCCGGGTCGACGGCGATGCGGAACCACTGGGCGTTGAAGGCCACCGAGCGGGGGGAGCCGCCCCAGTGGCCGTCGGCCGCGATCTCCTCCGGCCTGCCCTGGTCGTGGGCGGCCTCGTACAGCTCCTTGAGGGTGACGACGCGGCCCGCGCAGTCGAAGGCCTCGGCCCCCAGCGTGCACAGGTGCCGGGCGACGCCCGTGTGGCGGGCCGCGAAGGTCAGGAGGCGCTGCGCGAGGGAGTTGGCCGCCAGCATCACGGCCTTGCCCGCCACCACCGTGCCGGCCGAGCCGAAGGCGCCGGTGTCGTGGCGGACGACGTCCGTGTCGGACTGGCGGACCGTGATCCGGTCGACCGTGGTGTTCAGCGCGCCCGCGGTGATCTGCTTGTGGACGGTGGTGGTGCCGTTGCCGAACTCCGCCGTGCCCACCGCGATGTCGTAGGTGCCGTCGCGCAGCAGGCTGACCCGCGCGTCGGCGAAGTGGCCGCCCGGCGGGCCGGTCGCGATCATCGCGACCGCCGCGCCCGTCCCGGTGAGCCAGCCCGCCGGGACGTCCTCGTGGCTGCGGTCCTCGGCGATGGCCTTGCGGACGACGTCCATGCACTGCTTCATCCCGTACGAGGCGATGAAGAGGTCCTCCTCGTGGCCGATCGGGGTCACCATGTGGTCGCCGGGGCCGATGACGTTCTTCTCGCGCAGGACGAGCGGGTCCATGCCGAGCCGGAGGGCCAGCTCGTCCATCACCGATTCGAGGGCGAAGAGGACCTGGCCCAGGCCGTAGCCGCGGAAGGCGCCCGCCGGTACCGCGTTGGTGTAGACGGAGTAGGCCTCGACCTCTTTGTTCGGCGCTTTGTACACCGCGAAGGACTCGCCGACGCTGTGGAACATGACCGCCGGGCCGTGGTTGCCGTAGGCGCCGGTGTTGGAGACCACGCGGATGCGCAGCGCGGTGAGGGTGCCGTCGGCCTTGGCGCCGATCTTGATGGTGATCTTGAAGGGGTGGCGGGTGGTGGCGCCGTGGAACTGCTCGGCCCGGGTGAATTCGAGTTTCACCGGGCGCCGCAGCTTCAGGGCGGCGAGGACCACGATGTCCTCGGTGAGCATCTCCTGCTTGCCGCCGAACCCGCCGCCCACGCGGCCCGCGACGACGCGGACCTCGTCCTCGCCCAGGTCGTAGAGCGCGCACAGCGCCCGCCGGGTCAGGAACGGCGCCTGGGTGGAGGAGCGGACGGTGATCCGCTCGCCCGGGGAGCCGTCCTCCTTGGGCTCGAAGTACGCCACGCTGCCGTGGGTCTCCAGGCTGGCGTGCTGCACGCGCTGGGTCAGATACGTCTCCTCGTGGACGACGTCCGCCTCCGCGTACCCCTTCTCCATGTCGCCGAGGGTGTGGTGGACCTCGCCGCACACGTTGTTCCCGGCACGGAAGATGCCCGACTCGGGGCCCTTGGGGTGCAGGACGGGGGCACCCGGAAGCATGGCCTCCTCCGGGTCGATGACGTACGGCAGTTCCTCGTACGTGACCACCACGCGGCGGCAGCCCTCCTCGGCCGCCTGCTCGCTCGTCGCGACGACGGCCGCCACGCGCTGGCCGACGAAACGGACCACGTCGTCCAGGACGCGGGTGTCCATCGGGTCTTCGGTGGGGTGCTCGTGGCGGGCCGAAGAGTACAGCCGGTCGGGCGCGTCGTGATGGGTGAATACGGCGTGCACGCCCGGGACTTGGAGCGCGTCGCGGGTGTCGATGCCGACGATCCGGGCGTGCGGGTGCGGGGAGCGCAGCAGCTTCATGTGGAGCAGCCCGGGCACCTCGACGTCGAAGGTGTAGCGGGCGGTGCCGGTGACGACCTGCGGCCCGGCCGGGGCGCCCAGGGACTTGCCGACGGCCTGCCCGGCCTCGGGGGACTCGGTGTGCTTGACCCCGCGCACCGCGTCCTCGATGGCGCGGTAGCCCGTACAGCGGCAGATGTTGCCCTTGAAGGCGCGGGGGAGGTCGTCCAGCTTGCCGTCGTCGTGGGCGGTGCCCCGCTCGGCCTGCAGCGCGGCGGTGGTCATCAGGTACCCGGCCGTGCAGAAGCCGCACTGGAAGCCCTGCGCGTCGAGGAACTGCCGCTGCGCCGGGTGGAGTTCCCCGCCCGGCTCGGCCAGGCCCTCGACGGTGGTGACGGAACGGCCCTCGGCGCGGACGGCCGGATAGACGCAGCTGTGCACGGGCTGCCCGTCGACATGGACCGTGCAGGCCCCGCAGTCGCCCTGGTCGCAGCCCTTCTTCACGCCGAACCAGCCCTGGTCGCGCAGGTAGGTGCGCAGGCACTGGCCGGGGCGGGGCACGGCCTCGCAGCGGCGCCGGTTGATGTCGGTCTCGAAGCTCATCGGGGTACCTCCGGGGAGAGTTCGCGGCGGACTTCCTCGGCCAGGCGCAGACCCATGTGCCGGCGCCAGGCGGGCAGGCCGTGGATGTCGTCGAACCAGTCCTCCTCGCGGACCGCGCCCTCGATCGCGGCGCGCAGTTCGGCGGCGGTGGGCGGCAGCGCGAACCAGAAGCGGAAGGGGCGCACGGTCGCGGCGGTGATCGTGACGGTGAGGGAGCCGTCCTGGGGGTCGCGGACGCCGATGACGAGGGCGCCGGAGCGCCCGAGCCCGTAGAGCGAGGCCTGCCGGAAGGCCGTACGCCCGTCCAGCGCGCGGGCGGGCAGGCTGATCGAACGCAGCATCTCGCCCTCGCGCAGGTCCTTCTTCCCGGCGCCGGTGATGAAGTCGGCGACCGGGATCCGGCGCACCACCCCGTCCTGGCCCTGGAGCCGGCACACGCCGTCCAGCGCGGCCGTCAGGGAGATCATCGGGCCCGCGGGCAGGCCGTTGCAGAGGTTGCCGCCGACCGTCGCCATGTTCCAGATCTTGAAGGAGGCGAGGAAGGCGCGGCAGCACTGCTCGATGAGCGGGGCGGCGGTGGCGGGCAGCGACCGGCCGAAGCGGGACAGCTCGGTGATCGTGCAGGTCGCGGCGATGTCGAGGGAGCCGTCGGGCTGCCAGGACAGCGGCGGCCAGCCCATCCGCGAGAGGTCGATCAGCCGGCGGATGTGGGGCTGCGGCTCGGAGAAGAGGTACGTGCCGCCGCCGAGGAAGGCGTCGCCCGGCCGCCAGGGCTCGCGGCGTCGCGGGTCACGTACGTCGATCACCGTGTTGAGATCCAATGCCGGCCACCAGCCCCTCTGTTCCCGCTGTGTTCCCGCTGTACCGCGGCTGTTCCCCGGGGTTTCCGCAGGTTTCCAGCCAGTGAAGCAACGGCGCGGGGGGCGGGACGACTGGTCACGGGCACGGAAACGGACGAGTCCGGCAGGGTCGGCCCTGGAGGATCAACCAGGAGGCCTATGACCCTCTTGCCCTGGCATTTACTATGGGTCTCCATGTATTCGCCTGGCGAATGTGGGATGCCACCCGCCGCAAGGAGTCCCACCCGCCGCAAGGAGCCCCTGCCATGCACGTCCTCGACCTGCTCCAGTCCGACAACCTCGGCCTCACCCTGCTCTGGGGCGAGGACGCCCTTCTCGGCCAAGAGGTCAGCGGGGTCACCGCCACCGACCTGGAGGACCCGGGCCGTTTCCTGGGCCCCGGCGAACTGGTGCTCAGCGGGCTGGTCTGGTGGGCGGAGGGCGACCTCGGCAAGGCCGACCGGTTCGTCGCCGCGCTCGCGGACGCCGGGGCCACCGCCCTGCTCGCCGGTGAGGAGACCCACGGCCGGGTCCCGGACGAACTGGTCGCCGCCTGCCGGGCCCGCAGGGTGCCGATCGTCGCCGTGCCCGCGCGCACCAGCTTCCGGGCCGTGACGGAGGCGGTGTACCTGCGCCAGTGGGGCGACCTGAGCCGCCGCCCGACCCGGCTCTTCGCGCTGCCGGAGAACGTCCGCAGCGAGCTGAGCGGACTGCTGGAGCGCGGCGCGGGACCGGCCGAACTCCTCGACCGGGCCTGCGCGCACCTGGGGCGCGTGCCCTGCTACCTGCTGACCGCGAGCGGGCGCACGATCGCCCGTACGCCCTCCGCGCCCGCCATCCCGGCGCAGCGCGGGGCGGACGCCGCGGCCGGCGCCCTGGGCGGGGTCTCGCTGAACATCGAGGCCGCCGGCACGCCGTACGACGCCTGGCGCCTCCACCTGCCCGACGCGGACGCGGCCCCGCCGCGGGTGCTGCACGAGATCGCCGAGGTGCTCGCCCAGTACCGGGACGGGCAGGCGCGGCGGACGGCGGCCGAGCGGGCCGCCGCCGCGGAACTGGTCGCGCTGATGGAGGGCGCGGCGACGGCCGACCCCGGGGCGCTGGAGGACGCGCTGGCCGCGGCCGGGCTGCCCGCGCGCGGACCGTACCGGGTGCTCGCCGCCACCTCCGGCGACGCGCTGGCCGAGGCGCTCGCGCACCTCGGGGTGACGGCCGTGGTCGGCGAGGGCGTCGCCGTGCTCCACGAGGACGCCCCCGGCGGCCCGGACGCGGGGGCGGATGCGGGCGCGGATGCGGGCGCGGAGCTGCGCGGACTGTGGCCGCTGCTCCAGGCCTGCCGCCCGGAAGCGGAACTGCGCGTCGGCGTGGGCGCGGTGGCACCGGGCACGGAGGACCTGCGGGCCTCGCTGAACCAGGCCCGGTTCGCGCTGACCGCGGCGGGGGACGGGACCCCGGTCCGGGTGATCGACCAGCTGGACACCCTGGCGGCGCTGCTGGCGGGCGTACCGGCCGAGGTCAGGGCGGTGTTCGGGGCGCGGACGCTGGGGGCGCTCGGGGACGGGATGCTGCGGGAGACCCTGGAGGTGTTCCTCGCGAACAACTGCTCCTGGACGCGCACGGCCGAGGCGCTGCACCTGCACGTCAACACCGTGCACTACCGCATCGAACGGGTGGAGACGCTGACCGGCCGGGACCTGTCCCGGCTGGATCACAAGCTCGACCTGTACGCGGCGCTGCGCTGCGGGTAGCGGCCGCGGGCCACGGCCCTAGGGAACGGTGAGGTCGATGTGGACGTTCGTCGACTTCACCCGGGCCGTGACGGTGACCCCGACCTCGATGCCGAGTTCCTCGACCGACTCCCGGGTGACCACGGACACCACGCGGTGCGGGCCGGACTGGATCTCCACCTGGGCCGCCACGTCGTCCACGCGCAGACCGGTGACGATCCCGGCGAAGGAGTTGCGTACCGAGGTGGCCACCCCGCTGTCGGGCACCGGGTGCAGTCCTTCCGCCCGTTCCTTGGCGAAGGCGGCGAGCGCCACCCCGTCGATGACGCGGGAGCCGCCGGCGGCCCCCGGGGCGTCGTGCGGCCGGGAAGCGGGCAGGCGGCCGCCGTCCGTCCAGCGGCGGACGGTTTCCGGGCTGACGCCCAGCAGGTTGGCGGCCTGCCCGATCGAGTACGACGGCACGCCCGCACTGTAGCGGGCGGCCCGGGAGCCGCCGTGAGTGCGCTGGGCCAGGCGTACCGAGGCGTACCGAGGCGAAATGAGGCGGACTGGCGAAATATCTGCTATCGCGGATACAGAAACTATGTTCAAGGGGCCGACCACCCGGGCGAATTCGAATAACTGACGCACAGCGCTGCCGCTCAAGGCCGTGGTACTGTCGAATCAGTTGCAGTTGTGGTTCCCAAAAAACGACAAGCGCTTCCGACCTGGTGTTCTACCGGCGGATGCGCTTTTTGTTTCCGGTGCTTTCCGGGTACGGGGCAATCATCGCGGCGACGCGGGGCTCGCACACTGCGGCCCCCGGAACTGCCCCGTTTGAAGGAGATTTGACATGGCTACTGGCACCGTGAAGTGGTTCAACGCTGAAAAGGGCTTCGGCTTCATCGCCCAGGACGGCGGCGGCGCCGACGTCTTCGCCCACTACTCGAACATCGCTTCCCAGGGCTTCCGTGAGCTCCAGGAGGGCCAGAAGGTCTCGTTCGACGTGACGCAGGGCCCGAAGGGCCCGCAGGCGGAGAACATCGTCACCGCCTGATCGCCGAGGCGACTTCGCCGGGGCCCGCACCTTGGGTGCGGGCCCCGGTTCGTTTCTCCGCAACGTGTCGCACCAGGAGGGTTCTCCATGGACCGCCGCACCACGGACACGAACACCACAGACAACAAGAGCAACAAGAGCAATACGAGCAACTCGCATCCGGTCGGGGCGCGGCGGCTGTCGGCAGCCGAACCGGCCCCCTGCGCACGGTCGCTGGAGCCACGGCTCGCGACCGCCCTCGGCGGTGTCCCCTCCCGCCACCAGGCCGGCCCACACACCACCCGCGTCACCCGCGTCACCCGCAGGACCCCTGACCGGAACGCCGGACAGGGACGCTTCCGCCCCGAGGAGGTACCACCATGCGCCTTGTGATCGCCCGCTTCCCCTTCGACCTGAGCAAGAGCGAAGTGGAGGCATCCATGAAGGGCGTCGCCCCCCAGCCGATCACCGTCGCCTCCGTCGCGTCGGTGACCATCGGCCGCCGTGTGTACCCGGTCAAGCAGGTCGGCCAGGTCATCACCCGCCAGGACCCGCGTGACTTCACCGCCAACGAGGTCGTCCGGGCGCTGACCCGCCTCGGCTTCACGTGTCAGCCCGCCCTCGCCCCGGAAGAGACCTCGCCCCCGGCCGGCGACGGCGTCAACCTCTGGTAGCCACGTCCCTCTCCGGCCGGGGCCCTCGCCGCCCCGGCCGGTGGACCGGCGCCCCGCCCCCGATCGCCCCGCCCTCAATCGGCCCGCCCCCGATCGGCCCGCCCCCGATCCGCTTCCTGAAGACCCAGTACGTCCACGCCTGGTAGGCCATGACCACCGGAGCGGTGAAGGCCGCCACCCAGGTCAGGATCCCGAGCGTGTAGGGGCCCGCGGCGGCGGAGGACACGGTCAGGCTCCACGCCGGGTCGGTGGCCGAGGGCATGAGCGCCGGGTACAGGGAACCGAACAGGGTGCCCGTGACGAGCACCACGATCAGACCCGACAGGGCGAACGCCCACCCCTCGCGCCGCTGTTCGGCCAGCTCGCGCACCACCAGCAGCGCGCACACGACCACCGATACAAGGGCGAGGACGACGACGTCCCCGGTGCGGACCATCAGCCAGAACGCGGCCCACAGGGCCAGTACGGCGCACCCGCCGCCCACCCGACGGGCGGTGCGCAGGGCCCGTACACGCAGCGCGCCCCGGCAGCGCAGTGCGGCGAAGAGCGCACCGTGGAGGGTGAACAGGGTCAGCGAGACCAGGCCGCCGAAGGCCGCGTCGGGGTTGACGATGAGGCCGGCGCCGCCCGTGACGTTCCCGTCGGCGCCGATGGGCACCCCGCGCGCCATGGTCGCGAACAGGGCGCCCCACAGGAACGCGCAGACCAGCGAGGACCAGAAGACCGCCCGGTCGCAGGTGCGGCGCCAGCGCGCGTCCGCCCGCTTGGCCCGGTATTCGAGGGCCACGCCGCGCACGATCAGGCACACCACGACGGCCAGGACCGGCAGGTAGAAGCCGCTGCACAGCGCGGCGTACCAGTCGGGGAAGGCGGCGAAGGTCGCGCCCACGGCGGTCAGCATCCAGACCTCGTTGCCGTCCCACACCGGGCCGATCGTGGCCAGCAGGGTCCCGCGTTCCTCGGCGTCGCGCGCGAGCAGTCCGGTGAGGACGCCGATGCCGAAGTCGAAGCCTTCGAGGAAGAAGTAGCCGGTCCACAGGAAGGCGATCAGGGCGAACCAGAAGTCGTTGAGGTGCACGGGGCTCAGGGGGTCCTTGTCCGGGTCCGGGTATCGCGTCAGTGGTCGCGTCAGCAGGCGGATCGCGTCAGTAGGTGAATACGGGGGTCGAGTCCTGGCCCGCGTCGGCCGGATCCGGCGGCAGTTCCCCGCCGCTCTGCGGCCCGGCCTTGGCGTACCTGGTCATGAGCCGGACCTCGACCACCGCGAGGACCCCGTAGAGCAGGGTGAAGACGGTGAGGGACGTGACGACCGAGGCGGTGGAGACGCCCGGCGAGACCGCGTCGGCGGTCTTCATCAGCCCGGTGACGGCCCACGGCTGGCGCCCGTTCTCGGTGAAGATCCAGCCGAAGGAATTGGCGATCAGGGGGAAGCCCATGGTCATGACGCCGGTCCGCCAGGTCCACCGGGTGAGGAACGGGCCGAGTTCGCGCCGCCGGGTGAGCATCAGCCGGGGCGTCTCGTCCTCGCCGGTGCGGTACGGGGCATCGAGCCACCGTTTGCGGCGGGTCAGCCAGAGCCCGGCGACCCCGGCGCCGAAGGAGACCATGCCGAAGCCGATCATCAGGCGGAAGCCCCAGAAGGCCGTGAAGATCCCGGGGATGTAGTCCTCGGGCCTGCCGCCGAAGCGGGCGGCCTCCTGGCGGGCGATGTCGTTGATGCCGGGCACGGCGTCGGTGAGGTTGTGGTGGGCGAGGAAGGACAGGACACCGGGGATCTCGACGGCGACGTCGTTGCGGCCCTCGCCGACATCGCCCACCGCGAAGACGGAGAACGGCGCGGGTGCCTGCGTGTCCCACAGGGCCTCGGCCGCCGCCATCTTCATCGGCTGCTGCTCGAACATGATCTGGCCCAGGCTGTCGCCGCTGAGGGCGGTGGCGAGGCCGGCGACCGCGGCGAGGGTGAGGCCGAGGCGCAGCGAAGTGCGCATCACGGCGGTGTGGTTCTTGCGCCACAGGTGGAAGGAGGCGATGCCCACGACGAAGGCGGCTCCGGTCAGGAAGGACGCGCTGAGCGTGTGCCAGGCCTGGACGAGGGTGGTCGGCTGGGTCAGGACCGCCCACACGTCGGTGAGCCGGGCCCGCCCCGTGGCCTTGTCGAGGGCGTACCCGACGGGGTGCTGCATCCAGGAGTTGGCCGCGAGGATGAAGTACGAGGACAGCACCGTGCCGAGGGAGACCAGCCAGATGCAGGCGCAGTGGACCTTCTTCGGCAGCTTGTCCCAGCCGAAGATCCACAGCCCGATGAAGGTGGACTCCAGGAAGAACGCGACGAGCGCCTCGAAGGCCAGGGGCGCGCCGAAGACGTCGCCGACGAAGCGCGAGTAGTCGGACCAGTTCATGCCGAACTGGAACTCCTGGACGATGCCGGTCACGACCCCGATCGCGATGTTGATCAGGAAGAGCTTTCCCCAGAACTTGGTGGCCTGGAGGTACTTGTCCTTGCCCGTGCGGACCCAGGCCGTCTCCAGGCCCGCCGTGACGGCCGCGAGGCTGATCGTGAGCGGGACGAAGAGGAAGTGGTAGACGGTCGTGATGCCGAACTGCCAGCGGGCCAGCGTCTCGGGGGCGAGGGCGAGGGTGGTGCTCATGCCTCCACGGTCGGGCGGGCGCGGCCGCGCCGGTAGCGGCAACGGGTCGATGCATCCATAGAATCGTTCTATGCGTCTCTCCTCGCGGGTCCCCGACCTCTCCGCCCTCGACCTGCTCCTCAGCGTCATCGAACTGGGCAGCATGGGCCGGGCCGCCGAGGCGCACGGCATCAGCCAGCCCTCGGCCAGCTCCCGGCTGCGCTACCTGGAGAAGCTGGTGGGGGTGCCCGTCCTGGAACGCACCACGCTCGGATCCCGGCCCACCGAGGCGGGAACCCTGATCGCCGAGTGGGCCCAGGTGGTACTGGCCGCCGCGCGGCAGCTCGACGCGGGCATCGACACCCTGCGCGAACAGCGCCGGTCCCACCTCCAGGTCGCGGCGAGCCAGACCGTCGCCGAGTACCTCTTCCCCGAGTGGCTGATGGCACTGCGCGTGCACGCCCCCTCGACCGTCATCGCCCTCCAGTCCGGGAACTCGGCGGACGTGGCGCGGGCCGTCCTGGAGGGCCGCGCCGAGATCGGCTTCATCGAGGGGCCGAGGGCGCCGAAGGGCCTGCAGAGCCGGCTGATCGCCCGGGACCGGCTCGTGGTCGTCGTGGCACCCGGACACCCCTGGGCCCGGCGCACCGCGATCACCCTCGACGAGATCGCCGGTACGCCCCTGATCCAGCGGGAGTCCGGCTCCGGCACCCGTACGGCCTTCGAGCAGGCCGTCACCGCGCGGCTGCCCGGCTGGGAACCGCGCGCCCTGCTGGAACTGTCCTCCACCACCGCCATCAAGAGGGCGGCCGCCTCGGGGGTGGGCCCGGCGGTGGTCAGCTCGCGGTCCGTGGAGGCGGAACTGGCCGCCGGAACCCTGAAGTCACCGCCCGTCGCGGACCTGGAACTGGGGCGCGCGCTGCGGGCGGTGTGGCCCGCCGGCCAGACCCTGACCGGCCCGGCCCGGGACCTGTACGCGATCGCGGCGCGGGGGAAGTAGATAGTGATGGCCATAGAACGGTTCTATGGATCCATCGATCCGATGGCGCTACCGGCGCCGGGTGCCCGGGATCAGAGTGGAGGCAAGAGCCTTCCGATGAAGCAGGGACACCATGTACACCATCCTCTTCCTCTTGATCACCGTCTGTGTGGTCGCGGTCCTGCGTGACGGGTCACGCAGGACACGGCTGCTGCTGTGGGCGGGGACCCTGGCCTTCACCACGCTGGCGTTCCTCCCCCACCTCGACCGTGCCTTCCACCTGAGCTTCTGAGGAGGAGCCGCTATGAACGCCACCACCACCGCCACTGTCACCACCCCCGCCTCGGCTCCCCGGGCCGGGCTGTCGAACCGCCTCGGCCTCTGGTTCGCCCACGCCTACGTCCTGGGCATGTGCGCCACCATCGGCGGCGCCTACATCTTCCAGTTCGTCCTGTGGGAGTACCCCTGCCCCATGTGCCTGCTCCAGCGGATGTTCATGCTGCTGAGCGCACTCGGCCCCGCCATGATCATCGCCCGCTCGCGCAAGGGCTCCGTGACCGCCGCCGAGTTCGCCTCCGGGTGGGGCATCGCGATCGTCTCCGCGCTGATCGGCAGCACCGTCTCCGGTGCGCAGGTACTGATGCACATCGTGCCCCCCGACCCCGGCTACGCGGGCGCCCTCTTCGGCCTGCACCTGTACACCTGGGCCGCGATCACCTTCCTGGTGGCCGTCCTCGCCGCCGCGGTCAACCTCGTCCTGACCCACCAGGCACAGCCCCTGGACGCGGCCCGCACCTCCCCCGCCCTGCACCGCGCGGCCGGCCTCACCCTGGCCGTCCTGGCCCTCTTCGTGGTCAGCAACCTGGTGGCCTGCTTCCTCCTCCAGGGCTTCCACTGGCAGATGCCCGGCGACCCCACCAGCTACCAGTTCTTCACCGACCTCTTCTGACCCCTCTGACCCTCCTGCCCCGAGCGCCCCGACCGGTTCACTGGTCGGGGCGCTCGCGTCGGGCGGCTCAGTACGTGAACGGCATGGAATTGCCGGTGACCTTCGGATTGCCGACGGCGTTCGGCGCGGTGTCGCCCGCGATCTTCGTGCTCGCATGCACGCCGTACGACACCTTGGGCGTCAGCGGCATGTCGACCGGCCACTTGAACTCCTGCGTATCCGGCCCGACCAGAATCCCCTTCCAGGTCTGCGGCCGGTTGGCGGGATACACGTAGGCGCTGCCCGAGCCGGAGGTGAGCCACAGGTAGACGTCCACGCGTGTCGAGGCGGGAGCGCTCACTCCGACCACCATGTAGATCTTGTCTCCGTCGCGCTGGTAGCAGACGCGCTGGGTCACCGCTGAGCCGACTTCAATGGGGTTGTCGCTCCCACACGCCGGTGACGGCCGCACGGCGGCAGGGGTGTGCGACGGGCCGGCGGCCGGCGGGGCCACGGGAGAAGAAGGTGAGCTCTTGGCGTCGGGCGACGGCGGCTGAGTGCTGCCGGGACCCGGCGAAGACGGCGGCGCGGACACCGAGGCCTGGACCTGTGGGGCCGTACCGGAAGATCCGGCCTCAGGCGGGCGATGGGTGACCGTGACGATGGCGAAGACCACGATCCCGACGATGCCCAGCACCACGCCCCCGCCGATCAGGGCGCCGGGGTTGTTGATGTTGATCTGGTCGCGGACCTTCTGGTTGCTCTGGTCGAAGGGATCCACCACCGGTCAGAGGAGGGTCTGTGCGGTGGTGATCGCGGCGCTCAACGCCGTCGTGAGGGCTGCGGCACTCGCGATCCCGGAGATCAGATCGCGGGCCCGGGTCAGCCGGCCGGTTACGGCGGCAGCCTGCGCGTCCGGCCGCCGGGCCGCCGAAGCCGCCTGGCTGACCTCGTGCTGAACATCGGAGGCCACGTCTTCGGCGAGGGTGCCGTTGTTCTTGGCCTGCCGGATCTGCTCCAGGAGCTGTCCGAGGGCGGCGATCAGATCGTTCTGCCCGTCGTCGTCCCCACCGATGTGGAGACCTCCCTGGACACCGCCCTCGATGTTGATCTGCTTGCCGTGCACCTGCTGGTTCTGCTGGTTGAACGCACCCACTGAGCGGCCCCCACGCTGCGACGGATCACCTGGAGCGCAGACGATAACGATCTGTCAGGTGTCGTGTCCACTCATGTAGTTGGATGTTCCGCGCCTGTGAAGCGGCCCCGCTGATCACGGCGTTCCGCTCCCGCCGGGGCCGGTGCCACACCACTGCCCCTCGGCGCCGCGTGCCGAGCCGGATGACCCCGGGAACGCGGAAGGCCGCGAAGGGAACCAGCGGGTTCTCTTGGAGGGCCTTCAGTGACAGCGCCTGCGGGATGCTCGATCCGCAGCCGGCTCAGTTCGGGGCCGCTGACGAACCCGGTGCACTGATCCACGACTCGTGACCGGCCCGGCGACTGCAACCACGGAACGACGAAGGGCCCGGCCGCGATGCGGTCGGGTCCTTCGTTTGCCCTGGTGCCTCGGATTCCGGCGGCCCAGTCCCGGCGGACAGTCACCCAGCCTAGGCCGGGTCCCAGGTATGAGCCCCTGAACCGCAGCGTGGAAGAGCCGATCATGAGCACTGCCCCGAATCTGCCGCTCCCGCCGCGCAGGCCCGAGGAGCCTCATCCGCTGCGGACGATCAGGGAGATCCGGGAGGCTCTGCCCGAGCACCAACTTGAGCATTTTGATGCCGAACTCACCGACACCGACATCGATGCCTTGCCCGACATGCTTCACCGCTGGGCGACCCTGGGTGGCGATGGGTTCCTTGAGCGGCTTACGGCGGCCCCTTTCGAGGGGCTGGAGTTCGGGCAGCGGCCCTATGACGACGCGGCGGACGGCGAGTGATTTACCTACTCGACACCAACGTGGTCGCTGAGATCACCACCCGCCCGAAGCCTGCACCGGCCGTCATTGCCTGGGCTCGGTCGGTGCCGGCTCCTGCCCTCCACCTCAGCGTCATCGATCCGCCCGATGCGCTGATCGCCGCCACAGCGCTGGCTAACGGCTGGACGCTGGTGAGCCGCAACATCAAGCATCTGGCGCGGTCAGGTGTGCTCCTGCTGAACCCTTGGGAGTACGAGGGGTAGCCCGCCGAGGCGGGAACGCGGAAGGCCCCGGCCGGTTTCCCGGTCGGGGCCTTCAACGTATTGCCCGGTGAGAGCAATGGCGGAGGATACGAGATTCGAACTCGTGAGGGGTTGCCCCCAACACGCTTTCCAAGCGTGCGCCCTAGGCCACTAGGCGAATCCTCCGCGACGAACAATACAAGACGTTGGGGGGTGCTCGCGAACGTGATCGTCCGGCGAGGGTCCGGGCGGGGGGTGGGCGGGGTTGGGCTGGGGTCCGGCTCGATTCCGGGGGCTTCCATCCGCTAGGGTGGGGTCAGCCCCTCACGTGGCGCTATCTCACCCAACTCCCCCAGGGCCGGAAGGCAGCAAGGGTAAGTGGGCTCTGGTGGGTGCGTGGGGGGCGCTTTGCGTTCCGGGGGCGGTGGCCAGGGTGTCCGCCCGGGGGGCCGCAGGGGGTCTGCCGGGTTTCTGACGGGGGCCTGTGTCCCTTGGCTGCGTCGCGTTGTCGGCGGGCCCGGATAACCTCGTGAGTGTGTCGTCCCTTGCGCTGTACCGCCGCTATCGCCCCGAGTCGTTCGCCGAGGTCATCGGGCAGGAGCATGTCACTGCCCCGCTGATGCAGGCCCTGCGCAACAACCGGGTCAATCACGCGTACCTGTTCAGCGGGCCGCGGGGGTGCGGCAAGACCACCAGTGCCCGCATCCTGGCGCGCTGTCTGAACTGTGAGCAGGGCCCCACGCCCACGCCCTGCGGGGAGTGCCAGTCCTGCAAGGACCTCGCGCGCAACGGGCCGGGTTCCATCGACGTCATCGAGATCGACGCCGCCTCCCACGGTGGCGTGGACGACGCCCGTGACCTGCGGGAAAAGGCCTTCTTCGGGCCCGCGGCGAGCCGGTACAAGATCTACATCATCGATGAGGCGCACATGGTCACCTCGGCGGGCTTCAACGCCCTGCTGAAGGTGGTCGAGGAGCCGCCGGAGCACCTCAAGTTCATCTTCGCGACCACGGAGCCCGAGAAGGTCATCGGGACGATCCGGTCCAGGACGCACCACTATCCGTTCCGGCTCGTGCCGCCCGGCACCCTGCGCGACTACCTCGGCGAGGTGTGCGGGCGCGAGGGCGCCACCGTCGAGGACGGGGTGCTGCCGCTGGTCGTGCGGGCCGGCGCCGGTTCGGTGCGCGACTCGATGTCCGTCATGGACCAGCTGCTCGCGGGCGCCACCTCCGACGGTGTGACGTATGCCATGGCCACCTCCCTGCTCGGCTACACCGACGGCTCGCTCCTCGACTCCGTCGTGGACGCCTTCGCCGCCGGGGACGGGGCCGCGGCCTTCGAGGTCGTGGACCGGGTGGTCGAGGGGGGCAACGACCCCCGCCGGTTCGTCGCCGACCTGCTGGAGCGGCTGCGGGACCTGGTGATCCTGGCCGCCGTGCCCGACGCCGGGGAGAAGGGGCTCATCGACGCTCCCGCCGACGTGGTGGAGCGGATGCAGGCCCAGGCCTCCGTGTTCGGCGCCGCCGAGCTGAGCCGCGCCGCCGACCTGGTCAACACCGGGCTGACCGAGATGCGGGGGGCGACCTCGCCGCGGCTCCAGCTGGAGCTGATCTGCGCCCGGGTGCTGCTGCCCGCCGCCTTCGACGACGAGCGGTCCTTCCAGGCCCGGCTCGACCGCCTGGAGCGCAGCGGAGTCACCTTTGCCGCTGCTGGTGCCGGTGCCGGGGCTCCCGTCTCGTTGCCCGCCGCCGCGCCCGCCGCTCCCGTGTACACGGCCCCGGCCCCGACCCCGGTCGCGCAGCCCGCGCCCGCCGCACCCGCGCCGTCCGCGCCGTCCATGGGATACGTCGCCGGGCCCGAGGCACACGCCATGGCGCCCGCCCCCACCCCGGCCGCTCATCCCGCGCCCACCGCCCCGGCCCCCGCCCCCGCGCCCGGTGCCTGGCCCGGGGCCGCGCAGCCCGCGCGCGGGGCTTGGCCCAGTGCCGCCGCGCCCGGCGCCCCGGCTCCGGCGCCCGCGGCCGCCCCGGCCCCCGCACCGCAGGCCCCGGCACCCGCCGCCCCCGCACCGGCCGCCGCGCCCGCCTCCGGGCCCGCGATGGCCGCCGGGGCCGGGCAGGTCCAGGCGATGTGGCCCGGCGTCCTGGAGGCGGTCAAGAACAAGCGCCGCTTCACCTGGATCCTGCTCAGCCAGAACGCCCAGGTGGCCGGGTTCGACGGGACCACCCTCCAGCTCGGCTTCCCCAACGCCGGAGCCCGCGACAACTTCGCGAGCAGCGGCAGCGAGGAGGTCCTCAAGCAGGTCCTGTCCGAGCAGTTCCACGTCAACTGGAAGATCGAGGCCGTGGTGGGCGGCGGCCAGCCCGTCCCCGTCTCCACGTCCTACTCGGCCCCGCCGCCGTCGTACGCGCCCGCCGCCCCGGCCCCCGCGTACCAGCCGCAGCAGCCCCAGGCCCCGCAGCAGTCGCAGGCTCCGGCCCACCAGCCGCAGCAGCAGTCCCCGGGCCAGTCCCCGGGATACCAGCAGCAGCACCAGCAGCAGGCTCCGGCCGCGCCCGCGCCCGTACCGGTGCGGGAGCCCGTACGCCCCGAGGACGACGTACCGGAAGCGGATGATCCGGATCTCGTGGACAGTGCGCTGACCGGACACGACCTGATCGTGCGCGAGCTGGGAGCCACCGTGGTGGAGGAATATACGAACGAGTAGGGGCCGGTGATTGGGTGGCCGCACGAAAGACATTCCCGCAGGCGGGCTAGGCTGCACCCGTGAAGGTCCTCGTCATCGGCGGCGGCGCCCGCGAACACGCCCTGTGCCGCTCTCTGTCCCTCGACCCCGACGTCAGTGCGCTCTACTGCGCCCCCGGCAACGCCGGCATCGCCGAGGTGGCGGAGCTGCGCCCGGTGGACGCCCTCGACGGCGAAGCCGTGGCCCGGCTCGCCACCGAACTGGGGGCGGGCCTGGTCGTCGTCGGGCCCGAGGCGCCCCTGGTCGCCGGGGTCGCCGACGCCGTGCGCGCGGTCGGCATCCCCGTCTTCGGCCCGTCCGCCGAGGCGGCGCAACTGGAGGGCTCCAAGGCCTTCGCGAAGGACGTGATGGCCGGGGCCGGTGTCCCGACCGCCCGTTCCTACGTCTGCACCACCCCCGAAGAGATCGACGAGGCCCTCGACGCCTTCGGCGCCCCGTACGTCGTCAAGGACGACGGACTCGCCGCCGGCAAGGGCGTCGTGGTGACCGACGACCGGGCCGCCGCCCGCGCCCACGCCCTGGCCTGCGACCGGGTGGTCATCGAGGAGTTCCTCGACGGCCCCGAGGTCTCCCTCTTCGCCATCACCGACGGCGTCACCGTGCTGCCGCTCCAGCCCGCGCAGGACTTCAAGCGCGCGCTCGACGGCGACGAGGGCCCGAACACCGGCGGCATGGGCGCCTACTCGCCGCTGCCCTGGGCCGACCCCAAGCTCGTCGACGAGGTCATGGCGAGCGTGCTCCAGCCGACCGTGGACGAACTGCGCCGCCGCGGCACCCCCTTCTCCGGACTGCTCTACGCGGGCCTCGCGATCACCTCGCGCGGCGTGCGCGTCATCGAGTTCAACGCGCGCTTCGGCGACCCCGAGACCCAGGTCGTCCTCGCCCGGCTGCGCACCCCGCTCATGAGCGTCCTGCTGAACGCGGCCCGGGGCACGCTCGACACCGAGCCGCCGCTCTCCTGGCGCGAGGACGCGGCCGTCACGGTCGTCATCGCCTCCCACAACTACCCGGAGACCCCGCGCACCGGGGACCCGATCGAGGGTCTCGCCGAGGTCGCGGCCGAGGACGCCCCGGAGGCGTACGTGCTGCACGCGGGCACCCGCCGGGACGGCGACGCGGTCGTCAGCGCGGGCGGCCGCGTGCTGTCGGTGACGGCGACCGGTTCCGATCTGGCGCAGGCCCGCGAGAGGGCGTATAAGGCCGTCGGACGGATCCGGCTGGCGGGCTCCCAGCACCGCACGGACATCGCGGCCCGAGCCGCCGAAGGGCGCTGAACACCGCCCCAGGGCACTGACCAGCGGGGTCTCCCCCACCACCTGCGACGCGGGCCCGGAGCGCATTCGACGCGCTCCGGGCCCGCGCGTGCGACTGCATCCGGCCGCGTTCGAACGCACCCAGCTTTACCCAAAGCCATTCCATCGGGTGATCGATGCCCGGTCCGCCTGACGGCCGCCCGCACCCCAACTAGGGTGCGGCGCAAGCATTCCGGCACTTGGCCCACCGGCATTGCGATGTCAGTGGCGGGTGTCACAGTGGGGGAGTGACCAAGACCGTCGCAGGGCAGAGGGGGTGACGTCCGGCCGTGTCCGGAACCGTTTCGACCATGGAGGTGGGCGCGCAGTCCGCGCGCTCCCGGGCCTTGGCCGTGCTGCGCGTGCGCAGCAGGGCACTGGCCCTCGCACTGTTGCCCGCCGCCTTCGCGGTGGTGCTGGTGGCAGCGCGGATGACCGGGCGGCTGGCCGGGGAATCCTGGGCCACCGCCACCCTCGTCGTGTGCGCCGTCGCGGCGCTCGTGCTGCTGATCGCCGGTGTGTTCGGCGCCGTGGTGCTGCGGGCCGCCCCGGCGGTGACGCCGACGGTCGCGCTGGCCGAGGCCGCCGCGCCCGACCTCTACCGGATGGTGCGGGACCTGGCCGACCGGATGAAGGTGCCCGCGCCCTCCGCGATAGCCCTGACCCCCGACTGTGACAGCTGGCTGGAGGACCGTACGCACGCCGCGCACCGCAAGCGGGGCGCGGCGGCCGGTACCGAGGGCGCGCCGGAGACGGCCCCCGGCGCGGCGCCGGTGCTGGTGATCGGTTCGCCGTTCCTGTGGTGGATGCGGGTCGCCGAGCTACGGGCGGTCCTCGCCCCGGTCGTCGCCGGGACGGGCCCCTCCGCGCACCCCGACATAGCCGACGCCCGCCGCTTCGTGCGCGGGCTGGACGCGGCCGCCGACGTCGGCAACCGGCCCGGCCTCGGCTGGATCGGCCGGACGGCCCGGCTGCTGCTGCGGCTGTGCCGGACCGACGCGGCCGAGATGGAACGCGGGGTGGCCGCGGCCGCCTCGGACCGTGCACAGGGTGTGGACTACGGGCTGCGCATCGTCGCCCAGGAGCAGGTCGGCCTCGCCTACGCGGGCTGGGACCGGCTGCTGACCCGGGTCGCGCTGCCCGCGTGGCGGATGGGCCGCTGGCCCGCGCACCTCGACACCGGGGTGGTCCGCGCGCTCACCGAGCTGTCCCGGCGCGACCGGCTGGCCGAGGGGTTCACCTCCCGGCTGGGCGAGCGCCCCGCCTGTGACCTGCTGGAGCAGCCCGGGGTGGTCGACGAGGCGGCGTCGCTGCTGGCCGCGCGGCTCTTCCACGGCGGTCCGGCCGAAGTGGGTCCGGACTGGTCGCCGGTGGACTGGGCGGCGTATCCGGAAGAGGTCGTCGACCGCAAATGGCGGACCGAGGCGGCCCGGCTGCACCGCTCGCTGGACGTCCTGGCCGCGGCCGCGCCCCAGGGCGTGGTGGCCGGGGACGCGGTGACCGGACCGACCCTGGAACGGGTGCTGCGCTACCTCGGGTCCGGCGGGGCCGACAACGCCGCCGCGGACACGCTGGCCGGGCGGCTCAGCGGAGACCTGGCGCGCGAGGAGCGGGCCGTGGCCGAGCGGGCCGGCGTGGGCGCCGGTGCGGTGGCGGCGGCCGGAGCGGCGAAGGCGCGCGGCGCGGATGCGGTTCCGCTGTTCCCCTTGCAGGCCCCGCGCAGCGGGCGGGACCTGCTGGCCGACCACGTCATGGCGATGGTGTGCTGCGCGGCCGTGGACTCGGCGGGCGGTGCGCCGGGGCTGGACTGGCTGGACGGGCCGGTGCTGCTCGTTGCCGGGACGCGGTGTGCGGATCTGGCGCTGCCGGTGCTGGCGCTGGTGGAGGACGGTGACCCCGTGCCGCTGCGCGACTGGCTCGGGGCGCTCGGAGTGCGGCCGGAGAAGCCGGTCCGGCTGGTCTGAGGGCCGTCGCCGGGCCGTGCCGGGCCTTGCCGGGGCGGGCCGTGCCTTGCCGGGCCGGGCGGCGGTGGGCGGGCCCGGAGCGCGGGTGGGCTGTGCGCTCAATCGCCGCGCGGGCTGATGTTGCCTCCGGCGGGCCCTCAATCGCCGGGCAGGCTGGGTTTGCCCTCCGGGCAAATCCAGCCTCGCCGGCGTTTGAGGCGCGGGGTGTGGGGCGGAGCCCCACGTGCGCTCCGGCGTACGGGTCGCACGCGCAAGCGGATGCGAATGTTCCGGTCACGTCAATTCGCGACGAACGGTGACGGAGTGCGTGCGTTATGTGATGTGCTGGGACCGGTCGCGGACATGGACCGCGGCGAGGCGGGCATGCGCGTTCGGGGGAGCGAGGGAGGGGAGCGGTATGGGTGCGGACCAGATCCGGCGTTGGGAGTCAGGTGCGCTCGCGCACGCGGTGACCGATCCCTTCGGTCAGGGCCCCCTGCCCTGGTTCCGGGGCAGCGAGACGTACATCGGCGACACCGGCCAGGTGCTCCCCTGGTACGTGGACCCCTCCCTGGACCCCTCCCTGGCCCCCGGCCAGATCCCGCGCGCCCGCACCAGCGGCCCCCGTACCGCCGATGACGTGCACCGCCAGATCAAGGGCTTCGCCTCCACCGGCGCCGTCGCCCCCGGCGAGGCCATCGACTTCCGCATCACCGTGGACCCGCCCCAGCAGTTCTCGGTCGACATCTACCGGATCGGCCACTACGGCGGCGACGGCGCCTCGAAGATCCACTCCAGTCCGCGGCTGTCGGGCATCGTCCAGCCCGCCCCCCTCACCGCCGACCGGACCGTCTCCTGCCACCACTGGTGGCTGTCCTGGCGGCTCCAGGTCCCCTCGTACTGGAACCTCGGCGCGTACGTCGCCGTCCTCACCACCGACGACGGCTACCGCTCCCACATCCCCTTCACGGTCCGCGACGACCACCCCGCCGACCTGCTGCTGCTCCTGCCCGACATCACCTGGCAGGCCTACAACCTCTACCCGGAGGACGGGCGCACCGGCGCCAGCCTCTACCACGCCTGGGACGACGAGGGCCGCCTGCTGGGCGAGGAGGACGCGGCCATCACCGTCTCCTACGACCGCCCCTACGCGGGCGCGGGCCTGCCCCTGCACGTCGGCCACGCCTACGACTTCATCCGCTGGGCCGAGCGCTACGGCTACGACCTGGCCTACGCCGACACCAGCGACCTGCACGCGGGCCGCGTCGACCCGGCCCGCTACCGGGGCCTGGTCTTCCCGGGCCACGACGAGTACTGGTCGGTCCCCATGCGCCGGACCGTCGAGCGCGCCCGCGAGCACGGCACCTCCCTGGTCTTCCTCTCCGCCAACACCATGTACTGGCAGGTGGAGCTGGCCCCGTCCCCGTCCGGGATCCCCGACCGGCTGCTGACCTGCCGAAAACGCCGCGGCCCCGGCCGCCCCGCCCTCTGGCGCGAGGTGGACCGGCCGGAACAGCAGCTGCTGGGCATCCAGTACGCCGGCCGCGTCCCCGAACCCGCGCCGATGATCGTGCGCAACGCCTCCCACTGGCTCTGGGACTCCACCGGGGCCACGGAGAACGACGAACTGCCCGGCCTGGTCGCGGGCGAGGCCGACCGCTACTTCCCGCGCACCCAGCTGCCCGAACACCAGGACCGGATCCTGCTCGCGCACTCCCCGTACGACGACACCGAGGGCCACCGGCGGCATCAGGAGACCTCCCTGTACCGGGCCCCCAGCGGCGCCCTCGTCTTCGCCTCCGGCACCTTCGCCTGGTCCCCGGCGCTCGACCGCCCCGGCCATGTCGACGAGCGGATCCAGAAGGCCACCGCCAATCTCCTCGACCGGATCTGCAAGCGCGACTGAGGCGGTGCGGGACCCCGCGGCGAGCGGGCGCGGGACCCCTGGGAGGGGGCACGCGACCCGATACGGGAGAATGGGCGTGCGCTCGTACAGAACCACAGGGAGACCCCGTGTCCGGATTCGTCGAAAAGCCCGAGCCGGTGCAGGTGCCGGGCCTCGTCCACCTCCACACCGGCAAGGTGCGCGACCTCTACCGCGACGGGGACGACAACCTCGTCATGGTCGCGAGCGACCGGATGTCCGCCTTCGACTGGGTACTGCCCACCGAGATCCCCGACAAGGGCCGTGTCCTGACGCAGCTGTCCCTGTGGTGGTTCGACCAGCTCGCGGACGTCGTCCCGAACCACGTGATCAGCACCGAGCTGCCCGCCGGCGCCCCCGCCGACTGGGCCGGCCGCACCCTGATCTGCCAGAACCTCGACATGGTCGCGGTCGAGTGCGTGGCCCGCGGCTACCTCACCGGCTCCGGCCTGGCCGAGTACGAGCAGACCCGGACCGTGTGCGGACTCGCGCTCCCCGAGGGTCTCGTGGACGGCTCCGAGCTGCCCGCCCCGATCTTCACCCCGGCCGCGAAGGCCGCGGTCGGCGAGCACGACGAGAACGTCTCCTACGAGGAGGTCGCGCGCACCACCGGCGCCGAGACGGCGGCGCTGCTGCGCCAGACGACCCTCGCCGTGTACGGGCGGGCCCGCGACATCGCCCGGGAGCGCGGGATCATCCTCGCGGACACCAAGTTCGAGTTCGGTTTCGACAAGGACGGCGCCCTGGTCGCCGCCGACGAGGTGCTGACCCCGGACTCCTCCCGCTTCTGGCCCGCCGACCTGTGGGAGCCGGGCCACGCCCAGCCCTCCTTCGACAAGCAGTTCGTCCGCGACTGGCTGGCCTCGGCGGCCTCGGGCTGGGACCGCCACGGCGAGCTCCCGCCGCCCGAGCTGCCGCAGGACGTGGTGGAGCGGACCCGGGCCAAGTACATCGAGGCGTACGAGCGCCTCACCGGCCAGAGCTGGAAGAGCTGGACCTGATACCCGCTTCCTGATCCCCGCTTCCCGGGCCCGCCACCGCGCGGGCCCGGGAGCCCGGTCGGCAGGCCCGGAACACGAAGAAGCCCCCGGTCATCGACCGGGGGCATCTTCCTTACAGAGCGGACAACGCGACTCGAACGCGCGACATCCACCTTGGCAAGGTGGTGCTCTACCAACTGAGCTATGTCCGCAAGCGCCGTAAGGCGAGACCTACTATACCCAACCCCGGGCACGTGCGAGACGCACTGCCGTGTGCCGGTTCTCGGCGCCCAGCTTCGCCGCCGCCGAGGAGAGGTAGTTGCGCACCGTGCCCTGCGACAGCGAGGCCCGCGCCGCGATCTCCGCGACCGGGGCCCCGTCCGCCGCGAGTTCCAGCACCTCGGCCTCCCGCACGGTCAGCGGTGAGTCCCCCGCGCTGATCGCGTCGGCCGCCAACTCCGGGTCCACATAACGCCCTCCGGCGTGCACGGTCCGGATGATCTCGGCCAGCCGCTGCGCCGACACGGTCTTGGGCGCGAAGGCCCGGACACCGGCGGCCAGGGCGCGCTTCAGGTGCCCCGGGCGGCCGTGACTGGTCACGATCATGGTTCTGCAGCCGGGCAGTTCGGCCCGCAGCGATGTGGCCACGCTCACACCGTCCGCCCCCGGCATCTGGAGGTCCAGCACCGCCACGTCCGGCCGGTGGGCCCGGGCCATGGCGAGGGCCTCCGGACCCGTGGCCGCCTCGGCGACCACCAGGAGGTCGTCCTCCAGCCCCAGCAGCGCGGCCAGCGCACCCCGGATCAGGTGCTCGTCATCGGCGAGCAGCACCCGTACGGGACCACTCCCCGCGGTATCCCCAAAGCCCCCGGTCACGGTCCCGGTCATGTCCCCGCCTCCTCGTCGTGCGCGGTCCCCGGCCGCTGCCCCGGAATCTCGGCCCGCAGCCGGAACACCCCCGCAGGCCCCCCGGCGGGGACGGTGCCCGCCTGCAGCGAACCGCCCAGCGCCGCCAGCCGCTCCCGCAGCCCGGCGAGCCCCGAGCCGGGCGGCCCGGCCGGTTCCGGGGGCGCCCCGTCGTTCTCGACCACCAGGACCACCGCCCCCGCGTCCCCGCCCGCCAGCCGGATCACGCACCCGCGGGCATCCCCGTGCCGCAGCACGTTGGTGGTCGCCTCGCGGACCACCCAGCCCAGCGCGGACTGCACGGCCGCCGGGAGCACGCGCTCGTCCAGGAGTTCCACCCGGCAGTCGATCCCGGCGGCGCTCAGCACCCCGCGCGCCCCCTCCAGCTCGACCGCGAGATCGGCTTCCCGGTAACCCCGCACCACGTCCCGCACCTCCCGCTGCGACTCCCGCGCGATCCGCTGCACCTCGACCATCTGGTCCACCGCCTCCGGGCGGCCGCGCCGCGCCAGCTGGACCGCAAGCTCGCTCTTGAGCGCGATCACCGCGAGGTTGCGGCCCATCACGTCGTGCAGATCGCGGCCGAAGCGCAGCCGCTCCTCGGCGACCGCGAGCCGCGTCTGCAGCTCCCGGGCCCGGTCCAGCTCCCACACCGTGGCCAGCAGCCAGCTGGAGAACCCGTAGGTGAAGGCGAGGAACAGGCCGCTGATCAGCACCCCGATCAGCAGTCCGAGCGCCTGCCGGCCGGAGTGGCCCAGCGCGAGCGCCGCCAGCGCCGTGCCGACCGCCGCGGCCGGGGGAACGGAGCGCATGTGACGTACGGACTTCAGCGCCATCGTCAGCGATCCGACGCCGAAGCACAGCGCCCCGATCACCACTGTCGTGGCGGCCTTCGGGTCGAGCGTCCCGGGGTCCGTCGCGAGGGCGAGGGGGACGAGGACGACGGCGCCGCTGACCGCGGCGGTCGCGAGGGCCAGGCGCACCGGGCGACCGCGCCGCTCGACGACCCAGTCCAGCGCGCGCGAGGTGAGCAGCCCGCACAGCACGGCGTGCGCGCAGACCAGCAGGAGGACCAGCAGGCCGGCCGGTCCGGCGCGCTCGACGGAGACGTACGGCATCAGCCCGATCGACAGGATCTCGATGAGCACGAAGGAGTGGAACGAAACGCGGGTGTACAGCTCGACCTTGGCCGCGCTGCCGCGGTCCTTCCACCACCCGGTCAGCCTGGACACAGCCCCGGTCCCCCCGATCCGTCGTTCCCGCACGCCCTGCCCGCACACCGCTACCGGCGCGGTTCCCAGCGGAACCACCGCTGGACAGCAAACACGGTGAGCGCGATCCAGGCCAGCGCGGTCACGGCCGGTACGAGCAGCTCCGCTTCCCCGCCGAGCCAGCCCGCCCGCACCAGGGCCATCACCCCGCTCAGCGGGAGCAGTTCGGCCGCTGCGGCGGCGCCGTCCGGCAGCGAGTCCGCCGGTACGAACAGCCCGGACCCGATCAGCGAGACCAGGAGCAGCGGCAGCGTGGTCAGGCCCGCGCTCTCCACATTGCGGGTGAACGCGCTGGTGAGGGCGGAGAGCCCGGCCAGCAGCACGATCCCGGCGAGGACGCCGAGGACGAGCACCGCCGGATCCCGCGGGGCGCGCACGTGCAGGACGGACGACCCGGCCACCGCCAGGACGGCGATCTGGGCCAGCGCCAGCACGGCGGCCGGCAGCGCGGTCCCGGCCAGGATCTCCAGGTCGCCCGCCTCACCGGTGCGCAGCCGCTTGAGGACGAGTTCCTCGCGCCGGGCGACGTAGGCGGAGACGAGGTTCATGTAGACGACGAGCAGCAGCACCATCCCGATGCCACCGGTCAGGGTGGCTTCGCCGATGGCCGCCGCGCCGTTCGCGCTGAGGACGGAGCGCAGGGAGAAGACCATCGCCACCGGCATCAGCAGCGCCACGGACAGCGCGGCCCGGTTGCGGACCAGCAGGGTGAGTTCGGACCGGCCGAGGGCGACGAGCCGCCGGGGCCGCAGGTTCAGGGCGGATGTGTTCATGCTGCTCATCGGGCTCCCGCTCCCACCGTCGCCCCGGCCGCGCGGCGGCTCCGGGCGATCTCCAGGAAGGCCTCCTCCAGGGAGGCGGACCGGGCGTCGAGCCCGCCCAGCTCCACCGCGGCCTCCTCCGCCCAGCGCAGCAGTTCGCCGAGCGCGGACTGGAGCCGTTCGGTACGGATCTCCACGTGCCGCCCCTCGGCGGCGGCCCGCAGCGACAGCGGCAGCCGGGCCGCCGCCACTCCCGCGGGCAGGGTGAACCGGATCCGGGCCGGCCGGGTCGCGGTCACCTCGGCCGGGGTCCCGGACAGGACGATTTCCCCCTCGTGCAGGATCGCCAGCCGGTCCGCCAGCTCCTCCGCCTCCTCCAGGTAGTGCGTGGTCAGCAGCACCGTGGTGCCCTCGTCGCGCAGCGCCCGGACCAGCGCCCAGGTGTCCCGGCGGCCTTCGGGGTCCATGCCGGTGGTCGGCTCGTCGAGGAAGAGCACCTCGGGCCGCCCGAGCAGGGCCAGCGCCAGATCGAGCCGCCGCCGCTCCCCGCCGGACAGCTGCTTGACCCGTACGTTCGCCCGCGCCGTCAGCCGGACCAGCTCCAGCACCTCCGCCCCCGGACGCGCGCCGCTGGTGACCCCGGACCACATCCGGACGGTCTCCGCGACGGACAG
This sequence comes from Streptomyces sp. NBC_00536, assembly GCF_036346295.1. Lineage (NCBI taxonomy): Bacteria > Bacillati > Actinomycetota > Actinomycetes > Kitasatosporales > Streptomycetaceae > Streptomyces > Streptomyces sp. NBC_00536. The sequence goes on from NZ_CP107819.1 coordinate 4,342,918, forward strand.
GTCGGAGGGGAACCCGCCCTCCTGGAGCATCACCCCGGTCCGCGGGCGGACGGCGGCCCGCTGCCGGAGGGGGTCGAGCCCGAAGACCCGGACCCGGCCTGCGCTCGGCGCGGCCAGCCCCTCCAGCAGCTCGACGGTGGAGGTCTTCCCGGCCCCGTTCGTCCCGAGGAGGGCGAAGATCTCGCCGCGGGCGACGGAGAAGGAGACCCCGCGCACGGCCTCGAACCCGCCCGAGTAGCCGCGGCGCAGCTCCTCGGCTTCGATCACTGTCCGCTCGGTGTCAGTCATGACTCCAGCGTCGGGCCGCGTCCGGGAGCCGGTCAGTGCGCGCTGTCACCGGCACCGATGACAAATGTCATCGGCGCCGGACAACAGTGCTGGACAACAGCGCCGGACAACGCAGAAGGCCCCAGTCGATGACTGGGGCCTTCTGATGAAACTCTTGGAACAAGAGCGGACGACGAGACTCGAACTCGCGACATCCACCTTGGCAAGGTGGTGCTCTACCAACTGAGCTACGTCCGCAAACTCGCGATGATCGCTTCCCCGGAGGGAGCCATCAAGCGGTTGCGAGCATCACTCTACCCGATCCACCACAGTGGTCGGTAAAGCGTGCAGAGCGGGTGACAGGAATTGCACACTGCGCCTTCCTCCTGGAAGGAGGATGTTCTGCTACTGAACTACACCCGCACGACCTTCGGGGCTTTGACCTGCGGTCTGGCCCCTCGGCGTGATCCACACACTAGCCGATCCCTGGGGGTGGATGGCAAATCGGGGGTCAGTGGGCGGCGTTGTAGGCCTCGTAGACCTTCTTGGGGATGCGGCCGCGGGGCGGCACGTCGAGCTGGTTGGAGCGGGCCCAGGCGCGGACGACCGCCGGGTCGGGTGCGATCGCCGTGTGCTTGAAGGTCTTGCCGGAGCGGGACTGCCGGCGGCCGGCCGCCACGAAGGGAGCCAGGCCCTTGCGGAGCTTCTTTGCGTTGGCGACATTGAGGTCGATCTCGTACGACTTACCGTCCAGAGCGAAGACGACCGTTTCCGCCGCTTCTCCGCCGTCGATGTCGTCGGAGATCGTGACTACTACGCGCTGCGCCACGGATATCGGTCCCTTCGTGCGGCACCGGCGCCGGGTGACGTGCGGTGATGCCGACTGTGTGGATGCTTCGGAGCATTGCTACTTTCCCCCGTTTTTCCGGGGGATTCCTTTGTACCGCGATTCACGTTGTATAGCGAAGCCCAGTTAATTCTCTCCGCGTGTCCCGCCGCAATGCCGGGTGCGGGTTTTTCCGGTGGATTTTGCGAAGCGTTGGTGAAACCGAAACCGCCCCGCGAGGTCCGCCGCCCGAAATCTACCCGCGTAGAAATTTTGGCCGGGTACGCTGATGGAACCGCCTTCGCACCAAACCACACACGGGAGTGCCAGTGGCACGCGTCGTAGTCGACGTCATGCTCAAGCCGGAGATCCTCGACCCCCAGGGCCAGGCGGTGCAGCGTGCACTGCCGCGGCTGGGCTTCGAGGGGATCGCCGACGTCCGCCAGGGGAAGCGCTTCGAACTGGAGGTGGAGGGACCGGTCGACCAGGCCGCCCTCGACCGCATCCACAAGATGGCCGAAACGTTCCTCGCCAACACCGTCATCGAAGACTTCACCGTGAAGGTCGAGGCCTGACGGTGACCACTCGCATCGGAGTCGTCACGTTCCCAGGAACGCTCGACGACCGTGACTCGCTGCGCGCCATCCGCCTCGCGGGGGCCGAGCCGGTCTCGCTGTGGCACCGCGACAAGGACCTGCACCAGGTCGACGCGGTCGTCCTCGCGGGCGGGTTCAGCTACGGCGACTACCTGCGCGCCGGAGCCATCTCCCGGTTCTCGCCGGTGATGGAGACCATCATCGAGCAGGCCAAGGCCGGCATGCCCGTCCTCGGCATCTGCAACGGCTTCCAGGTCCTCACCGAGGCCCACCTGCTGCCGGGCGCGATGCTGCGCAACAACCACCTGCACTTCATCTGCCGCGACCAGAAGCTGCGCGTGGAGAACGCGGAGACCGCGTGGACCGGCGACTACACCGCCGGCCAGGAGATCTCCGTACCGCTCAAGAACATGGACGGCCGGTACGTCGCCGACGAGCACGTGCTCGACGAGCTGGAGGCCGAAGGCCGCGTGGCCTTCCGCTACCTCGACGTGAACCCGAACGGGTCGCTGCGCGACATCGCCGGCATCACGAACGCGGCGGGCAACGTCGTCGGTCTCATGCCGCACCCCGAGCACGCGGTCGAGCCGCTGATCGGGACGGGCCGCACCGACGGTCTCCCGTTCTTCACCTCGGTCCTGAAGAAGCTGGTCAGCGCATGAGCCTCGACACCGTCAAGAACGCCACCGAGACCCCGGATGCCTCCCAGCCGTGGAAGGAACTCGGCCTCAAGGAGGACGAGTACGCCCGGATCCGGGAGATCCTCGGCCGCCGTCCCACCGGCGCCGAGCTGGCCATGTACTCCGTCATGTGGTCCGAGCACTGCTCGTACAAGAGCAGCAAGGTCCACCTGAAGCAGTTCGGCGAGAAGGCCCCCGAGAACACCGCGATGCTCGTCGGGATCGGCGAGAACGCGGGCGTCGTCGACGTCGGCCAGGGATACGCGGTCACCTTCAAGGTCGAGTCGCACAACCACCCCTCGTACATCGAGCCCTACCAGGGCGCGGCCACCGGCGTCGGCGGCATCGTCCGCGACATCCTGGCCATGGGCGCCCGCCCGGTCGCGGTCGTGGACCCGCTGCGCTTCGGCGCGGCCGACCACCCCGACACCAAGCGCGTGCTGCCCGGCGTCGTCGCGGGCATCGGCGGCTACGGCAACTGCCTGGGCCTGCCCAACATCGGCGGCGAGGTCGTCTTCGACGCCTGCTACCAGGGCAACCCGCTGGTCAACGCCGGCTGCATCGGCGTGATGAAGCACGAGGACATCCACCTCGCCAAGGCCTCCGGCCCCGGCAACAAGGTCATCCTCTACGGCGCCCGCACCGGCGGCGACGGCATCGGCGGCGTGTCCGTGCTGGCCTCGGAGACGTTCGACGACTCCAAGCCGACCAAGCGCCCCGCCGTCCAGGTCGGCGACCCCTTCCAGGAGAAGCTCCTCATCGAGTGCACCCTGGAGATCTTCAAGGAGAAGCTGGTCGCGGGCATCCAGGACCTCGGCGGCGCCGGGCTCTCCTGCGCCACGAGCGAGCTGGCCTCCGCCGGTTCCGGCGGCATGCGCGTCGAGCTGGACACCGTCCCGCTGCGCGACGCGACCCTCTCGCCCGAGGAAATCCTCATGAGCGAGTCGCAGGAGCGCATGTGCGCGATCGTCGAGCCGCAGTACGTCGAGCGGTTCATGGAGATCTGCGAGAAGTGGGACGTCATCGCCACCGTCATCGGTGAGGTGACCGACGGCGAGCGCCTGGAGATCTTCTGGCACGGCGAGCAGATCGTGGACGTGCCCCCGGGCACCGTCGCGCACGAGGGCCCGGTCTACAACCGCCCGTACGCACGCCCCGAGTGGCAGGACGCGCTCCAGGCGGACGACGCGAACAAGCTGGCGCGCCCGGCGACTTCGGCCGAGCTGCGCGAGCAGGTCCTCGCCCTGGTCTCCTCCCCGAACCAGGCCTCGAAGTCCTGGATCACCGACCAGTACGACCGGTTCGTGCAGGGCAACACGGTGCTCTCGCAGCCCGAGGACGCGGGCATGGTCCGCATCGACGAGGAGACCAACCTCGGCGTGGCCATGGCCACCGACGGCAACGGCCGCTTCGCCAAGCTCGACCCGTACACGGGCGCGCAGCTGGCCCTGGCCGAGGCCTACCGCAACGTGGCCGCGACCGGCGCCAAGCCGCTGGCCATCTCCGACTGCCTGAACTTCGGCTCCCCCGAGGACCCGGGCGTCATGTGGCAGTTCGCCGAGGCCTGCCGCGCGCTCGCCGACGGCTGCCTGGAGATGGGCATCCCCGTCACCGGCGGCAACGTCTCGCTGTACAACCAGACCGGCGAGACCGCGATCCACCCGACCCCGGTCGTGGCGGTCCTCGGTGTGATCGACGACGTCAACCGCCGGACGCCGATGGCGTTCACGGAGCCCGGCCAGCTGCTCTACCTGCTGGGCGACACCGCCGAGGAACTGGGCGGTTCGGCCTGGTCCGAGGTCGTCCACCAGCACTTGGGCGGCATGCCGCCCAAGGTGGACCTCGCCCGCGAGATGCTGCTCGGCGAGATCCTGATCTCGGGCTCGCGCGACGGCATGATCGACGCCGCGCACGACCTGTCCGACGGCGGCGTCATCCAGGCGCTCACCGAGTCCTGCCTGCGCGGCGGCAACGGCGCGCGGATCGTGGTCCCGGAGACGCTGGACGCCTTCACCTTCCTCTTCTCCGAGTCGGCGGGCCGGGCCATCGTGGCCGTGCCGCGCAGCGAGGAACTCCGCTTCACCGACATGTGCGGGGCGCGCGGCCTGCCCGCCACGCGGATCGGTGTCGTGGACGGCGAGGAGATCGAGATCCAGGGCGAGTTCAGCATCCCGCTGAGCGAACTGCGCACGGCGCACGAGGCGACGATCCCGGCCCTGCTGGCCTGACCGTCCCGCTCGCAGAGCGCTGTACGGGGCCCCGTCCACGGTGTGGGCGGGGCCCCTGTGTACCCGCCCGCAGTAGGGTCGCCGCATGCCGCCCGCCAAGAAGAAGCCGCGTACCTACGACCACGCCCGGACCCGGGCCGCCGTCCTCGCGCAGTTCGGGCACGTGCGGGACGCCGTGCGCGACCTCGACGCCGACCAGCTGGCCCGGCCCAGCGGGGTCGGGGAGTGGACCGTGGCCGAACTGGCCGCGCACATCGCGTGGATCGCGGACTCGCTGGCGGCGGGTCTCGCGAAGCCGCCCGCCGCCGTCGCCGAACTGGCCGTCGCCGAGTGGCCCTTCGCCACCGCCTCGCTCGCCGGGAAGATCACCGAGGCGGCCCGGGAGACGCTGGAGACCCTGGAGGGCGCCCCGCTCCCCGAGCTGTACGACCGGGCGGCGCTCCGGCTGGCCGAGGCGCTGGAGACGCACCCCGGCGGGTGGGTGCTGGACCTGTGGATCGGGGCCATGACCCTGGCCGACTTCCTGGTCACCCGCACCGTCGAGCTGGTCGTGCACACCGATGACCTCAGCCGCGCCACCGGACGGGACATCCCGCTCGACCGGCAGGCCCTGGCGGCCTGCACCCGGCTGCTCGCCGACGCCCTCGCGGTCAAGGCACCGGGCGGCGCGGTGGAGTTCCGGGTCCCGCCCTTCGCCGTGGTCCAGTGCGTCGAGGGGCCCCGGCACACCCGGGGCACCCCGCCGAACGTGGTGGAGACCGACCCGCTGACCTGGCTCCGGCTGGCCACCGGCCGCGTGACCTGGGCCGAGGCGCTGGCCGCCGCCCAGGTCCGGGCCAGCGGCGAACGCGCCGACCTCTCGGCGCTGCTCCCCCTGATGAGCTGAGGCCGGTTCCGTCGGCCCGCGGTCAGCCCGGGTACGGGAGCAGGCCCGCGTCCGTCTTCTCCCAGGCCGCCCGCAGTTCGGCGAGGCGGGCCGGTTCCAGAGCCGCCTTGTCGGCCTGTTCGCGGAGGTCCGCGGTCAGGTGGAAGAGCTGGTCCCGGCCGGTCTTGCCGCGGTAGTACTTCCAGTCGCCGCGGCGCAGCGCCCGCTCGCCGCGCACCCGCCAGAACAGGTCGTGCTCCGGGGCCTTCTCGCCGCGCAGCAGATAGCCGGCCAGGCTCTTGCCGTCGAGCGGGAAGGCCCGGTCGGGGCGGGCCCCGGCCAGTTCCAGCAGGGTCGCCGTCCAGTCCGGGGTGACCACCGGGACGTGGCTGACCTGGCCGCCGTCGATCCGGGCGGGCCAGCGCACGATGGTGGGCACGCGGATCCCGCCCTCCAGGAGGGCGGCCTTGTTGCCGCTCAGCGGCCAGTTGTAGGAGAACCGCTCGCCGCCGTTGTCGCTGGCGAAGAAGACCAGGGTGTCCTCCTCCTGCCCGGACCGCTTGAGCGCGGCGAGTACCTCGCCCACCGAGCGGTCGAGGTCCTCGACCATCTGCTTGTACTTCTCGACCGAGCCGCCGTCCTGGTGCCACAGCGCGCGCCCGTCACCGGCCTTGATCCGGCGGACGATCTCCTTGCTCTCCTCGGTGTCGCCGTCGGCGATCCAAGGCCAGTGCGGGGTGGTGAAGTTCAGGTTGAGCAGCCAGGGCCGGTCGTGGCGGCGGCCGACGTACTCGCTCGCCCGCTCGGTCAGGATCCGGGTGTAGTAGCGCAGGTCCTTGTACTCGGCGTCGCCCTCGTAGAGGTCGTACTCGCCGCCCAGGCCCAGCTTGGAGTAGTACTCCAGGGCCCCGCCGAAGTTGCCGAAGAACTCGTCCCAGCCGGACTTCGTCGGGCTGTAGTCGGGGAGGTAGCCGCAGTGCCACTTGCCGATCAGCGCGGTGGCGTAACCGGAGGCGCGCAGCAGCGAGGCCAGCGTGGGGTGGGTGGGGTCCAGGCCCACGGAGGTGTCGGCGATCGGCTCGGCCAGTCCGCCCTTGGTGCGGCCCGGGTAGCGGCCGGTGTAGAGGCTGAACCGGGTCGGCGAGCAGGTCGCGGATCCGGAGTAGGCGTCGGTGAACCGGACGCCCTGGCGGGCCAGTCGGTCCAGGTTCGGGGTCTTGATGTGCGGGGAGCCGTACGAGGACAGGTCGGCCCAGCCCAGGTCGTCACCCAGGATGAACAGGATGTTCGGGCGGCGCCCGGAGCGGCCGCGCGCGGCCTCGAACTCCCGTTCCCGGGGCTGCGCGTACTGCGCTTCAGCAGGGGCGGACGCGGCGGCCGGGGCGGCGGCGAGTCCGACGGCCGCGGTGGCGGCGGTGGCGCCGACCGCGCCGCCGAAGGCGCGCCGGGACAGCTCGGATCGGTTCGTGCTCACAGAGGAACTCCAGTCCAGGGCGGAGCCGCCGACGGAAGTCTCCGGCCGGCCCAGACAGAAAAGACCCAGAAAGGGTCAGAAAAGGGAAAAGAACCGCGAAATGTGAGTGGTTACGCGGAACAGCGACAGATAGCGCTCGCGACACGGACCAGGTCTACGTGGCGGCGCTCGACAAGGGTGACGGAACGGTCACCGAGAGGCTGCATGGGGTGGAGCTTGTGCGAACCCACAGGCGCCTGTCAACCAGCGCATCCGGATTTCGAGACGGTCACCCTGTGTCCGGTTTACCGGACTGTCCGCACTGTGACATTTCCTGGCCTTCCCCAATTCGGACCAGTGGTCGATCTCGCCTACACTCGGAGCCGTGCCTCGTGGTGATGGACGACTCAACCACGACCTGCTCCCCGGTGAGAAGGGCCCCCAGGACGCTTGCGGCGTCTTCGGTGTCTGGGCTCCGGGTGAAGAGGTCGCCAAGCTCACCTACTTCGGACTGTATGCACTGCAGCACCGCGGACAAGAGTCCGCGGGAATCGCTGTGAGCAACGGTTCCCAGATCCTCGTCTTCAAGGACATGGGCCTCGTGTCCCAGGTCTTCGACGAAACCTCTCTCGGATCCCTCCAAGGTCATATCGCGGTCGGTCACGCCCGCTACTCGACCACCGGAGCCTCGGTCTGGGAGAACGCGCAGCCCACCTTCCGTGCGACGGCCCACGGCTCCATTGCCCTGGGTCACAACGGAAACCTGGTGAACACCGCCGAGCTGGCGGGGATGGTCGCCGACCTCCCCCGGCAGGACGGCCGTGCCACCCAGGTGGCCGCGACCAACGACACCGATCTCGTGACGGCCCTGCTCGCCGGACAGACGGACGACGACGGCAAGCCCCTGACCATCGAGGAGTCGGCCACCAAGGTCCTCCCGCTGGTCAAGGGCGCCTTCTCGCTCGTCTTCATGGACGAGGGGACCCTCTACACCGCCCGTGACCCGCAGGGCATCCGCCCGCTGGTCCTCGGCCGCCTGGAGCGCGGCTGGGTGGTGGCGAGCGAGACCGCCGCCCTCGACATCTGCGGCGCCAGCTTCGTCCGCGAGGTCGAGCCGGGCGAGCTGATCGCGATCGACGAGAACGGTCTCCGTTCCTCCCGATTCGCGGAAGCGAAGCCCAAGGGCTGTGTGTTCGAGTACGTCTACCTGGCGCGCCCGGACACCGACATCGCCGGCCGGAACGTGTACCTCTCGCGTGTCGAGATGGGCCGCCGCCTGGCCAAGGAAGCCCCGGCCGAGGCCGACCTGGTGATATCGACACCGGAATCCGGCACGCCCGCCGCCGTCGGCTACGCCGAAGCGAGCGGGATCCCGTACGGCGTGGGCCTGGTCAAGAACGCCTACGTCGGCCGGACCTTCATCCAGCCCTCGCAGACGATCCGCCAGCTCGGCATCCGTCTGAAGCTGAACCCCCTCAAGGAAGTCATCCGGGGCAAGCGCCTGGTGGTCGTCGACGACTCGATCGTCCGCGGCAACACCCAGCGCGCCCTGGTCAAGATGCTCCGCGAGGCCGGCGCGGCCGAGATCCACATCCGGATCTCCTCCCCGCCCGTGAAGTGGCCCTGCTTCTTCGGCATCGACTTCGCCACCCGTGCGGAGCTGATCGCCAACGGCATGACCGTCGAGGAGATCGCCACCTCCATGGGTGCGGACTCCCTCGCCTACATCTCGCTCGACTCGATGATCGAGGCGACGACGATCCAGAAGCCCAACCTCTGCCGTGCCTGCTTCGACGGCGAGTACCCCATGGAGCTGCCCGACCCGCAGCTCCTGGGCAAGCAGCTCCTGGAGACCGAGCTGGCCGGCGGCACGGACGCCGCCGACGCGCTCCGCCGTCCCTGATCACGCACCCGCAGTAACCGCAGTAACGACACGAAAGCTCATCCCTGTCATGACAGAGAAGACCACCGGTGCCAGCTACGCAGCCGCGGGCGTCGACATCGAAGCGGGCGACCGCGCCGTCGAGCTGATGAAGGAGTGGGTGAAGAAGACGCAGCGCCCCGAGGTCCTCGGTGGCCTCGGCGGTTTCGCCGGCCTCTTCGACGCCTCCGCCCTCAAGCGCTACGAGCGCCCGCTCCTGGCCTCGGCCACCGACGGCGTCGGCACCAAGGTGGACATCGCCCGCCAGCTGGGCGTGTACGACACGATCGGCCACGACCTGGTCGCGATGGTCATGGACGACATCGTCGTCTGCGGCGCCGAGCCGCTCTTCATGACCGACTACATCTGTGTCGGCAAGGTCCACCCCGAGCGCGTCGCTGCCATCGTCAAGGGCATCGCCGAGGGCTGCGTCCTGGCCGGGTGCGCCCTGGTGGGCGGCGAGACCGCCGAACACCCGGGTCTGCTGGGTCCGGACGACTTCGACGTCGCGGGCGCCGGTACGGGAGTCGTCGAGTACGACGCCCTGCTCGGCGCGGACCGTATCCGTACGGGGGACGCCGTCATCGCGATGGCGTCGTCCGGGCTTCACTCGAACGGGTACTCGCTGGTCCGCCACGTCCTCTTCGACCGCGCCAAGATGGCGCTGGAGAGCCACGTGGAGGAGTTCGGCCGGACCCTCGGCGAGGAGCTCCTGGAGCCGACCAAGATCTACTCGCTGGACTGCCTGGCCCTCACCCGCACCGCCGAGGTCCACGCCTTCTCGCACATCACGGGCGGCGGCCTCGCGGCCAACCTCGCCCGGGTCATCCCGGACCACCTGCACGCCACGGTCGACCGTTCGACCTGGGCCCCCGGCGCGGTCTTCGACCTGGTCGGCCAGGCCGGCAAGGTCGAGCGCCTGGAGCTGGAGAAGACGCTGAACATGGGCGTCGGCATGATCGCCGTGGTCCCGCAGGAATCGGTGGACGTGGCCCTGACCACGCTGTCCGACCGGGGCGTCGACGCCTGGGTCGCGGGCGAGATCCTGGACCGCGGGGCGCACACCGAGGGCTCGACCCTGACCGGCGACTACGCGAACTGAGCACGACGGGACCGGCGGAACCGACCAGATCGGTTCCGCCGGGAACGCACTGAAACCCGGTCCGGGGCATTGCCCTGGACCGGGTTCATGTGTTGTTGCTCAGCTGGTGATGCGGTGTGGACGCTGGATGCGTCAAGCGCCGCGACGCTGCGCCGACGGGCCGGACTCTTCGTCCTCGTCCTCGTCATCGCCGTTGTACAACTTCGCGTACTTGGCGTACGGGTCGTCGTCGTCTTCCAGCTCGTCATCGACCTCGACCGGCGCGCTGACAGGCAGCGGCTCCGTCGGCGATGCGCCCAGCTCATTGGCCAGACGCGAGAGGTCAGTCCCGCCGCTGTTGTACTTCAGCTGGCGGGCGACCTTTGTCTGCTTGGCCTTGGCCCGGCCGCGCCCCATGGCTCGACCCCCTCGGTGACGGGGCTCGACGGCCCCAGAGTCTGACACGCGTTCATGGTTCGGAGCGGGCTCTCCGTGGAGAGACCGTCCGTAGGGCTTTAACGGTACCTGCTTCCGCGGCCATACGGTACGCCGCCCGCATGACGTGCCCCGGCACAGTGCCTGCGAGACGCCCCGTACTCGCTGGTCAGCTGCGATTTTAACCCTATATTGGCGAGCGACCCGCCGAAGCGCAGTGAGTTCCGTCTCTCCGCAACCCCGGCGGGCGCAAACACCCGTGGTACGGGGCCCGGCGCCGGATTCAATCCGGCGCCGAACCCGTTTTACAGACCCCGCGCGGCGCGCGCTTCGGCCATCCGCTGTTCGGCGATCCGGTCGGCCGCCGCGGCGGGCGGAATCCCGTCCGACTTCGCACGTGCGAATATGGCCAGCGTGGTGTCGAAGATCTTCGTCGCCTTGGCCTTGCAGCGGTCGAAGTCGAAGCCGTGCAGCTCGTCGGCGACCTGGATCACGCCGCCGGCGTTGATCACGTAGTCCGGGGCGTAGAGGATGCCGCGGTCCGCGAGGTCCTTCTCCACGCCGGGGTGCGCGAGCTGGTTGTTCGCGGCGCCGCACACCACCTTCGCGGTGAGGACCGGCACGGTGACGTCGTCGAGGGCGCCGCCGAGCGCGCAGGGGGCGTAGATGTCCAGCCCCGCCAGCCGGATCAGCGCGTCGGTGTCGGCGACCGCCGTCACCTTGCCCGGGTGCTTGTCCAGGATCCGCTGCACCGACTCGGCGCGGACGTCCGTGATGACGACCTCGGCCCCGTCCTCCAGCAGGTGCTCGACCAGGTGGTGGCCGACCTTGCCGACGCCCGCGACGCCGACCTTGCGGCCGCGCAGGGTCGGGTCGCCCCACAGGTGCTGGGCGCTGGCGCGCATGCCCTGGAAGACGCCGAAGGCGGTGAGCACCGAGGAGTCGCCGGCGCCGCCGTTCTCGGGGGAGCGGCCGGTGGCCCAGCGGGTCTCGCGGGCGACGACGTCCATGTCGGCCACGTAGGTGCCGACGTCGCAGGCGGTCACGTAGCGGCCGCCGAGGGACTCCACGAACCGGCCGTAGGCCAGCAGCAGTTCCTCGCTCTTCAGGACGTCGGGGTCGCCGATGATCACGGCCTTGCCGCCGCCGTGGTCGAGCCCGGCGAGGGCGTTCTTGTACGACATGCCGCGGGCGAGGTTGAGGGCGTCGAGGACGGCCTCCTCGTCCGAGGCGTACGCGTGGAAGCGCGTACCGCCGAGCGCGGGGCCCAGTGCGGTGGAGTGAAGGGCGATGACGGCCTTGAGGCCACTGGCGCGGTCCTGGCAGAGCACGACCTGCTCGTGGCCGCCCTGTTCCGTGCGGAACAGGGTGTGCAGGACGCCGTCGGTCATTTCGGTCACGGTGGTGACTCCCATGGATGAGATGCGGCGGGAAGCGCCCTCCTGCGGGTGGGGAGGGCGTTGTTGGGAGCAGCGTAAGACCTGCGGGGCGCGCCCGGCCGTCCTGTCCGGGGATCGGACCTCCGCTCGGACTTCTGACCGGATTTCTCCCCTGTCGGGGGCGCGCGGCCGCGTACGGGCGCCCGGCGCGGGGGAGTACGAGAGCGTGAGCGAATCCCCCGATCCCCGGCTGCCCGCCGCGCGCCAGGCGCCGACCGTCCCCTACGCGTCCTACCTGCGCGTCTACGAACCCCTCGCGGCCTTCGCCGAGCCGGAGCGCGCGCACTGGGCCGACTACGCCCGGCGCGGGCACACCCCGACGGCGCAGGACGAGCTGCGCCGGTCGCTGGCCGATCTGGTCCGGGTGCCGCTGGTGGGGGTGCCCGCGCACGAGAGCGCGGACGCCTTCACGGCGGAGCTGGACGGGGTGCTGCTGGTCTGCCCGTGGCGGACCCGGCTGCGCGGCTGGCTGGCGCTGCAGGAGCTGGTGGCGGATCTGCCGCTGCCGGTGCTGGACGCGGCGCTGCCGCCGGGGGTGCGCCGCCGGGCGGCCGAGGAGTACGACGCCTGGCGGGCGCGGAACCCGGACGCGCGCCCGTGGATCCGTACGGCGGTGTGGCAGGTCCCGCTGCGCTGGTTCGTGCTGGTGGCCGACGAGGAGCGGGAGTACGTGCCGGGGGAGCTGCTGCGCTACCGGACGCCGATGGTCCAGGCCCGGCGGCGGCTCGCGCGCGGGCTGCGGACCCTGCGCGAGGCGGAGGGGTACGGCGCGCTGGCCGACGGGCTCGTCGAGGTCGGCAGCTGGCTGGAGGAGTTCCACCCGCGCTCGATGGTCGAGCTGGACTACGGCGGGCTGGTGCACGGGCTGCCGGCGGCGGGACTGGCGGAGGACCGGTCGGCGGCGGAGCTGGCGGCGGGGATCGCGGCGCTGCGGGCGGGCGACTCTGACGGAGCCGTGGAGACGTACGTCATATTGGCCGACCGTTGGCGGGCTGTTCGGGAGAGACTGTTCGCCAACTAGCCGTATGGTCCGAACGGCCACAAGCCGTGGTACTTCAGGACGATTCACTCATTAGGGTCTTAGTGCCAGGACCTACGTCCCGATCCCGGCCATTGGCTCAAGCGTGACGGACCGCACTTTCCACACTCTTGCGCCCTTCCCCTACCCTCGTGCCAAAATAGGACAAGGAGTCCGGGGAGGGTTCCTTCCGCCCAACTTTGGGTGGATTGCTCGGGATTGCACGCTATGGGGGGTCTGACGACTCCTGATCGCTCTGTGACTGATCGTCACGGTGGGGTGACTGTCCGTTATGGGGCAGTCCATCGGCTTCCGTCGCTGATGAACACCTCGGAGGGCAATTCCATCGGTTTGGCCGACGAGGCTGGACAGATGGTGTAGTTGTAGTGCCGAGGACAAGCCGTTCGTCCTATAACCGACTCGGCCTTCGTCTGTCCATTTCGGGCAACGAGGGCCAAGGTGCAGAATTTAGAGGAAAGAACCGAGATGGTTCGGTTCTCCCGAGGAGGCCGCTCATGACCGCTCGCACCCCTGATGCCGAGCCGCTGCTGACCCCGGCTGAGGTTGCCACGATGTTCCGCGTGGACCCGAAGACGGTCACCCGCTGGGCCAAGGCTGGCAAGCTCACGTCCATCCGCACCCTGGGTGGGCACCGCCGCTACCGCGAGGCCGAGGTTCGCGCACTGCTCGCGGGAATTCCGCAGCAGCGCAGCGAGGCCTGAGGTCCCGAGGTTCCGCAGCACAACCCCTTTTAACGGGTCGATATCGGGTCCCCCAATCCGATGAAACCCACATGGCTTCATGCGGCCGGATCTGCCCCAACAGGTTCATCAGCCGTCGATCGCGCTGGACTCCGCCGGGTCCAGCGCGATCTTTTTTATGCCCGGGGGATGGTCCCGGGCCGACGCGTGGGGTGCCTCGTAGAGGGGGTGCCATTGCACATATTAAATCGAAGGGGCGTATGTGCGTGATAAACGTGTGCGTCTCGAAAACTCATGTGGTGACTCCCGTCACAGCTAACAACTCTTGTACATCCGGCATTGCGCCCGTAATGGGGTCCGCCAGATGTGAATGTCAGCCGGGCGCGGGACCTTCGGCCCTCCGCGCCGCTTCCCGTGCGAGGTGCATGAGCCGGTTGCAGACCAGGCAGTGGCGCGTGAGGTGGCGACGTCCGCGCGAGGCCGCCAGATGGGCCTTCAGGAGCGCTCTGAGCTCGTCCCGGGCATTCATGAGGGAAAACCACACCTCCCGTACCTGTGATGGCCGCAGGGGCCCGTGGGGCCGCTCGTGTGCCGTGCGTATCCATGGGGGGAACGCGTCAGGGCCCGTATCCCTGGGGGATACGGGCCCTGACGTCACTGCGAACCTGACGGGACTTGAACCCGCGACCTCCACCTTGACAGGGTGGCGAGCTAACCAACTGCTCCACAGGTCCTCGTTCGCGGCCACTTGGTGGCTGCGAAACCGACTGTACAACAGCTCAGGGGGTGAGGTCGAATGCGATCACGCCGCCGTCACGGAGCCAGGGCGTCGACCGCCTTCACGATGCGCTTGTCGGACACCGGATACGCCGTCCCGAGGGCGTGGGCGAAGTAGCTCACCCGCAGTTCCTCGATCATCCAGCGGATGTCCGTGACCGCCGTCGGCACCGGCCGCCCCTTGGGCAACTGCTCCAGCAGCCAGGCGTACTCGTCCTGCATCTCGTGGACCTTCTCCATGCGCGTGGTGTCGCGCTGGACCGAGGTCGGCATCTGCTGGAGCCGGCGGTCGGCCGCCACCAGATAGCGCATCAGGTCCGGCAGCCGCTTCAGCCCGGTGAGGGTCACGAAGCCGGCCGGCACCAGGGCCGCCAGCTGCTTCTGCACGTCCTGCACGTTCGCGACCAGGGTCAGGCTGTTGGTCGCCTTCAGCCGCCGCTCACAGGCCTGCCAGGCGGCCAGCACCTGCTGCACCTGGCCGACCGTGCGTACGGTCGTGTCCACCAGGTCGGTCCGTACGGCGTCGTAGAGCTTCCGGAAGCCAGCCTCGTCCCACGCGGGACCGCCGTGGTCCGCGATCAGCTTGTCGGCCGCCGCCGTCGCGCAGTCGTCGAACAGCGCCTGGATGGAGCCGTGCGGATTGCGGGAGAGCGCCAGCTTCGCCTGGTTGCCGAGCTTGTCCGAGGCGAACTTCGCCGGGTTCACCGCGATGTTGAGCAGGATCAGCTTCCTGGTCCCGCGCCACATCGCGAGCTGCTGCTCGGCCTCGGTGTCGAAGAGCCGTACGGAAACGCTCGCGCCCGCGTCCACCAACGCCGGGTAGGCCTTCACCGGCTGACCGGCCCGCCGGGTCTCGAAGACCTTGGTCAGGGTGCCGATCGTCCAGTCCGTCAGCCCGGTCCGCTCGATGGTCTCGCCGCCCGCGCGCTCGGCGGTCGCCGCGGCGGCCTGCGAGAGGGCCTGGCGGGCCTTGGGCCGCAGCCGCAGCCGCAGGGCCTCCAGGTCCTTGTCCTCGGCGATGTTCTTGCGCCGCTCGTCGACGATCCGGAAGGTGATCTTCAGGTGGTCGGCGATCCGGCTCAGGTCGAAGTCCTCGGCCGCGACCGGGACCCCGACCATCCGCTTCAGCTCGCGCGCGAGCGTGACCGTCAGCGGCTCCTGGAGAGGAACGGCGGTGTCCAGGAAGCGGGTCGCGAAGTTCGGCGCGGGCACGTAGTGCCGACGGATCGGCTTGGGCAGCGAGCGGATCAGCTCGGTGACGATCTCCTCGCGCAGCCCAGGGATCTGCCAGTCGAAACCCTCGTCGGTGACCTGGTTCAGCACCGTCAGCGGAATGTGCACGGTCACGCCGTCCGCGTCCGCGCCCGGCTCGAACTGGTAGGTCACCCGGAACTTCAGCGCGCCCTGGCGCCAGGAGTCCGGGTAGTCGTCCTTGGTGACCCCGGCGGCCTTCTCGGTGAGCAGCATCGCCCGCTCGAAGTCGAGCAGCTCCGGCTCGTCCCGCTTCTTGTGCTTCCACCAGGAGTCGAAGTGCGCGCCCGAGACCACGTGCTCGGGGATCTTCTGGTCGTAGAAGTCGAAGAGGGTCTCGTCGTCGACCACGATGTCCCGGCGCCGCGCCCGGTGCTCCAGCTCCTCGACCTCGGTCAGCAGCTTGCGGTTGTCGGCGTAGAACTTGTGGTGCGTGCGCCAATCGCCCTCGACCAGGGCGTTGCGGATGAACAGCTCGCGGGAGACCTCGGCGTCGATCCGGCCGTAGTTGATCTTCCGCTGGGCGACGATCGGGACGCCGTACAGCGTCACCTTCTCGAACGCCATCACCGCGGCCTGGTCCTTCTCCCAGTGCGGCTCGCTGTACGTGCGCTTGATCAGGTGCTGGGCCAGCGGCTCGACCCACTCGGGCTCGACCTTGGCGTTGACCCGGGCCCACAGCCGCGAGGTCTCCACCAGCTCCGCGGACATGACGAACTTGGGCTGCTTCTTGAACAGCGCCGAACCCGGGAAGATCGCGAACTTCGCCGACCGGGCGCCCAGGTACTCGTTCTTGTCGGTGTCCTTGAGCCCGATGTGCGACAGCAGGCCCGCCAGCAGCGACACGTGGATGTGCTGCTCGGGGGCATCGGCTTCATTGACGTGGATGCCCATGGTCTTGGCGACCGTACGCAGCTGCGAGTAGATGTCCTGCCACTCGCGGATCCGCAGGAAGTTCAGGTACTCCTGCTTGCACATCCGGCGGAAGGACGAGGAGCCGCGCTCTTTCTGCTGCTCGCGGACATAGCGCCACATGTTCAGGAACGAGAGGAAGTCGCTGGTCTCGTCCTTGAACCGGGCGTGGTTCTGGTCGGCCTGGGTCTGCTTGTCCGAGGGCCGCTCGCGCGGGTCCTGGATCGACAGGGCGGCCGCGATCACCATGACCTCGCGCACGCAGTTGTTCTTGTCCGCCTCCACCACCATGCGGGCGAGGCGCGGGTCCACGGGCAGCTGGGACAGCTGGCGGCCCATCGGCGTGAGCCGCTTGCTGTGGTCCTTCTCCGCCGGGTCGAGCGCGCCCAGCTCCTGGAGCAGCTGCACGCCGTCGCGGATGTTGCGGTGGTCCGGCGGGTCGATGAAGGGGAACTTCTCGATCTCGCCGAGGCCCGCCGCGGTCATCTGGAGGATGACGGAGGCGAGGTTGGTGCGCAGGATCTCGGCGTCGGTGAACTCGGGCCGGGAGAGGAAGTCGTCCTCGGAGTACAGCCGGATGCAGATGCCGTCCGAGGTACGGCCGCAGCGGCCCTTGCGCTGGTTGGCGCTGGCCTGCGAGATCCGCTCGATGGGCAGGCGCTGCACCTTGGTGCGGTGGCTGTAGCGGGAGATCCGGGCATTGCCCGGGTCGATCACGTACTTGATGCCCGGGACGGTGAGGGAGGTCTCGGCGACGTTCGTCGCGAGGACGATCCGGCGGCCCGTGTGCTGCTGGAAGACGCGGTGCTGCTCGGCGTGCGAGAGGCGCGCGTAGAGGGGGAGGACTTCGGTGAAGCGGAGATTCCGCTTGTTGAGCGCGTCCGCCGTGTCGCGGATCTCGCGCTCGCCCGAGAGGAAGACCAGGACGTCGCCCGGACCCTCGGACTGCAGCTCGTCGACGGCCTCGCAGATCGCGGTGATCTGGTCGCGGTCGCTGTCGTCGCCCTCCTCTTCGAGGAGCGGGCGGTAGCGCACCTCGACCGGATAGGTCCGGCCGCTGACCTCGACGATCGGGGCCTCGCCGAAGTGCCGGGAGAACCGCTCGGGGTCGATCGTCGCCGAGGTGATGATGACCTTGAGGTCCGGGCGCTTCGGCAGCAGCGTGGCCAGGTAGCCGAGCAGGAAGTCGATGTTCAGCGACCGCTCGTGGGCCTCGTCGATGATGATCGTGTCGTACGCGCGCAGCTCGCGGTCCGTCTGGATCTCGGCCAGCAGGATGCCGTCCGTCATCAGCTTCACGAAGGTCGCGTCCTGGTCCACCTGGTCGGTGAACCGGACCTTCCAGCCGACCGTCTGGCCGATCTCGGACTTCAGCTCCTCGGCGATCCGCTCCGCGACCGTGCGGGCCGCGATCCGGCGGGGCTGGGTGTGGCCGATCATGCCCCGGACACCGCGCCCCAGCTCCATGCAGATCTTGGGGATCTGGGTGGTCTTGCCGGAGCCGGTCTCGCCAGCGACGATCACGACCTGGTGGTCGCGTATCGCCTCGGCGATCTCGTCCTTCTTCTGGCTGACCGGAAGGTTCTCGGGATAGGTGACCTCGGGCATCCGCGAGGCGCGTCCGGCCAGTCGCGCGGCGGCCTTCGTGGCCTCCGCGGCGATCTCGTCGAGCACGGCCTGCTTGGCCTCGGGCTTGCGGATACGGCGGGCGCCTTCGAGGCGGCGGCCGAGGCGGTGCGCGTCGCGGAGGGAGATCTCACCGAGAAGCGTCTGCAGGGCGGCGAAGGAAGTAGACATACCTGGTCGAGGATCTCACCCGTGGGCGTCGGGTGGCGAACGCATTTGTGGGGCGGCCCCGTACCATTTCCGGACGAGTCCCCCCAAGCAGCCCACCGTGTGAGTGAGAGGCCCGCCATGTCCCGCCCCGCCCCGCGCATCTGGTGCCTGCTGGGCGCCGTCCTCGCGGTGCTGGTGGGGTGTCTCGCGGCGGTGCCGGTGCCTGCGGGGGCGGGGACACCGGTTCGGAAAGCCGTGCACGTGACGGTGCAGGCCGTGGACAGCGCCCCCGTGGCCCTGGCGATGGCGCCCGCCGACCGGGGCCCCTCGTGCACGCCGGACGATCCCGACCGCGGCCGGGTCCCGGCCGTGCCGCAGCGCGCCTCCGGGGACCACGGGTACCCGCCGGTCGCGCGGTGCGCGGCGGAGCAGGACCGGCAGGCCTGGGGCACGCCCGTACGGGCGCCCGCACGCGGGCCGGACCGCGCGGCGCCGGGGCCACTGGAGATGTCCGTGATGCGGGTCTAGGAGGACCGGTTCCCCCGGTCCGCCCACTCCCCTTTCCTCACCCACCGCTCCGGAGCACCCGCATGACCTCTTCTTCCCGTTCCGCCCGCAAGCCCCTGCTGATCTCCGCCGGGGTCGCGCTCGCCGCCGTCACCCTCGGCATCGTGTCCTGGCAGGCCACCGCTCCCAAGGAGGCGGCTTCCGAACCCGCCTCCGCGTCCGCGCCGCAGGCCCCCGACAGCCGCGCCGAGCTGATGAAGCTGGCCCGCCGCGACGCGAACGACAAGCTGACCACCGGCCGCGCCGACGCGCCCGTCGTCCTCATCGAGTACTCCGACTTCAAGTGCGGCTACTGCGGCAAGTTCGCCCGCGACACCGAACCCGAACTGGTGAAGAAGTACGTCGAGGACGGCACCCTGCGCATCGAATGGCGCAACTTCCCGATCTTCGGGGCCGAGTCCGAGGCGGCCGCGAAGGCCGCGTGGGCCGCCGGACAGCAGGACCGCTTCGCCGCGTTCCACGCCGCCGCCTATGCCGAGGGCGCCAAGGAGAAGGGCTTCGGCGAGGCCCGCCTGCTGGAGATCGCCAAGGAAGCCGGGGTCCCGGACCTGGAGCGCTTCCAGCGGGACATGGGCGGCGAGCAGGCCGCCGCGGCCGTCCGCACCGACCAGGAGGAGGGCTACCGCATCGGCGTCACCTCCACCCCGTCCTTCCTGGTCAACGGGCAGCCCATCGCGGGCGCCCAGCCGGATTCGGTCTTCACCGCGGCGATCACCAAGGCCAAGCAGGCCGCGCAGGCGGCGGCCGCGAAGTGAACGGCATCGGATACCTGGCCGCCCTGCTGGGCGGCCTCCTCGCGCTGCTCAGCCCGTGCAGCGCGCTGCTGCTGCCCGCCTTCTTCGCCTACTCCATCGACTCCGCGTCCCGGCTGCTGGCCCGCACCGGGATCTTCTACGCCGGGCTCGCGACCACCCTGGTGCCGCTGGGCGCGGCCGGTTCGTACGCCGGCCGCTTCTTCCACGGCAACCGGGACGCCCTGGTCCTCTTCGGCGGCTGGCTGATCATCGCGCTGGGCCTGGCGCAGATCCTGGGCCTGGGCTTCGCCTCGCGCCGGATCTCGGACCTCTCCGGCCGGATCCGGCCGACCACCGCCCTCTCCGTGTACGCGCTGGGCGCGGTCTACGGGCTGGCCGGATTCTGTGCGGGCCCGATCCTGGGCAGTGTCCTCACCGTCGCGGCGGTGAGCGGCAGCCCGGTCTACGGCGGCCTGCTGCTGGCCGTCTACGCGCTCGGGATGGCCGTACCGCTCTTCCTGCTGGCGCTGCTCTGGGAGCGGTTCGACCTCGGGCGGCGGCGCTGGCTGCGCGGCCGGGTGGTCCGGGCGGGCCGCTTCGAACTGCACACGACCTCGCTGCTGTCCGGCCTGTTCTTCATCGCGCTGGGCGCGCTGTTCCTGGTCTACGACGGGGCGAGCGCGCTGCCGGGGCTGCTGGACGTGGACGACTCGTTCGCCGTGGAGGAGTGGGTGCGCACCGCCACGGCCGGGGTGCCGGACTGGGCGCTGCTCGGGCTGATCGCGGCCGGGGCGCTGGGCGTGGGCCTGGTGCGCTGGCGGCGTACGGCCCGTACGGCGGGAGACGAGGGGTAACGCGGAAGGCCCCGTCCGATGGACGGGGCCTTCTCGAAGGTGGCTGGGGCCGGGGTCGAACCGGCGACCTATCGCTTTTCAGGCGATCGCTCGTACCAACTGAGCTACCCAGCCACGAAACTCTTACGAGCTTCAGCGAACCTGACGGGACTTGAACCCGCGACCTCCACCTTGACAGGGTGGCGAGCTAACCAACTGCTCCACAGGTCCTTGCAATGTGCGAGCGCAAGTCTCGCACACGGTGTTGCGTACCCCCAACGGGATTCGAACCCGTGCTACCGCCTTGAAAGGGCGGCGTCCTGGGCCACTAGACGATGAGGGCTAAAGGCCCGCCTAGGCACTTTCCAGCGCGTCGGGGACGTGAGAAGCATATGGGATCGGGGCGGCGATCGCCAAAACGGTTTCCCCCGGTGTTTCCCCCGGTGGGGCGGGCGGTCCCCGCGGCCCGCCGCGCTTCCCTCCGGAGACTCAGCCCCAGCCCAGTTCGTGGAGCCGGTCGTCGTCGATGCCGAAGTGGTGGGCGATCTCGTGCACGACGGTCACGGCGACCTCGTGCACCACGTCGTCGGGCGCCTCGCAGTACCGCAGGGTCGGGCCCATGTAGATCGAGATCCGGTCCGGCAGCACCCCGGCGTACCACTCGCCGCGCTCGGTCAGCGGCGTCCCCTCGTAGAGCCCCAGCAGTTCCGGGTCGTCCGCGGGAGGCTCGTCCTCCACGAACACCGCCACGTTGTCCATTACCCGGGTCAGCTCGGGCGGGATCCGGTCCAGGGCCTGGGCCACCAGCTCTTCGAAGTCGTCGCGCGTCATCTGCAGCACCCGCCCATTGTCCGGGAGGGACGTGCCGTCCGGGAGGGAAGCGCCCCGGCGCGTGAGAATGGCCCGGTGGCGACAGTGACGACAGTGCTGATGTGTGCAGCGTTGATGTGTGCGGCGGGGCGCGGATGACCCGGCCGGTCGAGGGTTCCGAGGCGATCGACCCGGACGTCGACCTCCATGTGCCGGCGCAGCGCGGCGAACCGCAGCGCCGCGTGCTCGCGGCCGTGGCGGCCGGCGGCGCCGTGGGCGCCTCGGCGCGGTACGCGGTCGGGCTGCTGTGGCCGACCGCGCCCGGGGCCTTCCCGTGGGCGACCCTCTGGATCAACGCGGCGGGCTGCGCGCTCATCGGCGTACTGATGGTGCTGATCAGCGAGGGTGGCCGGTCGGCGCATCCCCTCGTACGGCCCTTCCTGGGGGTCGGGGTGCTCGGCGGATTCACCACCTTCTCCACCTACGCCGTGGACTTCGCGCGGCTGCTGGACGCCGGTGCGGCCCGGACCGCACTGGCGTACGCCGGTCTCACGGTCGTGGCCGCGCTGGGCGCGGTGTGGGCGGCGGCCCGGGTGACCCGCCTCGCGGTCGGCGACCGAGGGGCGCGGGCGGGCCTGTGAACTGGCTGATGGTGGTCCTGGGTGCGGTGGTGGGGGCCCCGCTGCGCTATCTGACCGACCGCGCGGTGCAGGTGCGCCACGATTCGGTGTTCCCCTGGGGGACCTTCGTGGTGAACGCGGCCGCCTGTCTCGTGCTGGGGGCGCTGACGGGGGCGGTGCTGGACGGCGCGGCCTCCTCGCGGCTGAACCTGCTGCTCGGGACGGGGCTGTGCGGGGCGCTGAGCACCTACTCGACGTTCTCCTACGAGACGCTCCGACTGGCGGAGCGGGGCTGGAAGTTCCTCGCGGTGGTGAACGTGGCCGCGTCCGTGCTGGTCGGGCTGGGCGCCGTGGACCTGGGGCTGCGGGTGGCGCGGGGGCTGGCCGCGGGCTGAGTGCGCGGGCGCAGTGAGCCGGTGGCGGAAGGGGCGTGTCTCTTACGGGGCAAAGAGAGTTGGGCACATTGACCCGTTCACCGCGGAAACCCGTTCACGGCGGAAACCTGCCCCTGTCCCGGAGGTGCCACCCGTGCGCCACTTGTCTGCTTCCGTCCGACTGGCCGTCGCCACGCTCGCGCTCACGGCCACGGCGGGCTGCATGAGTGTCACCGACGACGCCGCCAAGCCCGGAGCCACGTCCCCAGCGGGCCACCAGGGCGCCGCCGCCGAGTCCGGAGGCGGCTCCTCCGGGGGCCGGAGCGGCGGGGCGCACGGCGGCGGGCACGACAAGAAGGACGGTACGGGCGACAAGGCGAGCGCCGTGGGCCCCGACGGGAAGATGCTGCCCCCGGGCGCCTCGGCCAGCCCGGGCGCGGCGGTGGCGGGCGCCCCCGGCGGCCCCTCCCCGTCGGCCGGCCCGGGCGCGGGCGGCAACGGGGGTGGGGGTGGACCGGTGGGTCCCGGACCGGGGCCGGGGCACCCTGCCACCTCGGCGGGCGGGACGACCGCGGGGTCTGGTGGGTCTGGCGGGACCGGTGGGTCTGGTGGGGGCACTCCGCCCACCCCGGCGCCGAGTCCGTCGTCCCCGCCGCCTGTGACTCCGCCCACTCCGACGCCCTCCCCGGTGGACCCTTCGCCGCCCGTCACGACCTAGTCCGGAGCCCTCTCCGAGCCGCTTCGGGTGGGCGAGTGGGACTCGTACTCCTGTTTGGCGAAGTGACGTTCTTGCAGGTCAGTGGCCTCTTGGTGGGGGTGACTTGCCAGAGTGGGGGGAGGGTGCGTATGGTTATAGATCGTTTGATCCCATTGCCCGGCGCCGAATCCGAAGAGCGCCGCGTGGCGCGTACTCTCCCCTACCGTGGCTGACCGCATTGAGGCGGTCGATTTGCGATTCACGGAGTTTGGGCGCGTGCCGAGACTCCGGAAGGTTTCGCATTTCGCATGTCCATTTCCAGTTCTGACCGTGCCGTCATGCCCGAGAACGACTCCATCGAGGCCGTTGAGGCCGTAGAGATCACCGATCTCGTCGAGACCACCCCTGTGGTCGACGAACTCGTGACCGACTCCCTCGCCGCCGACATCGACGAAGCTTTTGAGGCCGAATTGACGACCGACCAGTCCATCGACGCCCCCGCAGCCGACGAGGCTGCCGACGCCGAGCCCACGATCACCTTCGGCGACCTCGGTCTGCCGGACGGCATCGTCCGCAAGCTCGCGCAGAACGGCGTCACCGCCCCCTTCCCGATCCAGGCCGCGACCATCCCGGACGCCCTGGCCGGCAAGGACATCCTCGGCCGTGGCCGCACCGGCTCCGGCAAGACCCTCTCCTTCGGTCTGCCGACCCTGGCCTCGCTGGCCGGTGGCACCACCGAGAAGAAGAAGCCCCGCGCGATCATCCTCACGCCGACCCGTGAGCTGGCCATGCAGGTCGCCGACGCGCTCCAGCCGTACGGTGACGTCCTCGGCCTGAAGCTCAAGGTCGTCTGCGGCGGTACCTCGATGGGCAACCAGATCTACGCCCTGGAGCGCGGTGTCGACGTCCTCGTCGCCACCCCGGGCCGTCTGCGCGACATCATCAACCGTGGCGCCTGCTCCCTGGAGAACGTCCAGGTCGCGGTCCTCGACGAGGCCGACCAGATGTCCGACCTGGGCTTCCTGCCCGAGGTCACCGAGCTGCTCGACCAGATCCCCGGCGGCGGCCAGCGCATGCTCTTCTCCGCCACCATGGAGAACGAGATCGGCACGCTCGTCAAGCGCTACCTCTCGAACCCCGTCACGCACGAGGTCGACAGCGCGCAGGGCAACGTCTCGACCATGACCCACCACGTCCTCGTCGTGAAGCCGAAGGACAAGGCGCCGGTCACGGCCGCGATCGCCGCCCGCAAGGGCCGCACGATCATCTTCGTCCGCACCCAGCTGGGCGCCGACCGCATCGCCGAGCAGCTCATCGAGTCCGGCGTGAAGGCCGACGCGCTGCACGGCGGCATGACGCAGGGTGCCCGCACCCGCGTCCTGGAAGACTTCAAGAAGGGCTACGTCAACGCGCTCGTCGCGACCGACGTCGCCGCCCGTGGCATCCACGTCGACGGCATCGACCTGGTCCTGAACGTGGACCCGGCCGGCGACCACAAGGACTACCTGCACCGCTCGGGCCGTACCGCCCGTGCCGGCAAGTCGGGTGTCGTGGTCTCGCTGTCGCTGCCGCACCAGCGCCGCCAGATCTTCCGCCTGATGGAGGACGCGGGCGTCGACGCCTCGCGCCACATCGTCGGCGGTGCGGGCGCGTTCGAGCCCGAGGTCGCCGAGATCACCGGTGCCCGTTCGCTGTCCGAGGTCCAGGCCGACTCCGCGAACAACGCCGCGAAGCAGGCCGAGCGCGAGGTCGCCGACCTCACCAAGCAGCTGGAGCGCGTCCAGCGCCGTGCCGTGGAACTGCGCGAGGAGGCCGACCGCCTCGTCGCCCGTTCCGCCCGTGAGCGCGGCGAGGACCCGGAGGCCGCTGTGGCCGAGGTCGCCGAAGCCGCCGAAGCCGAGGTTGCGGCCGAGGCCGCCGCCGCGGCTGCCGCCGCCGAGGCGCAGGCCGTCCAGCGTCGTGACGAGCGTGGCAACTTCGAGCGTCGCGACGACCGCGGCGAGCGCAGCGGCCGTGGCGGCTTCAACCGCGACGACCGTGGCGACCGTGGCGGTTTCCGCTCCGGTGGCGACCGTCGTGACGACCGCCCCTCCGGTGGTTTCCGTCGTGACGACCGCCCGTCCGGTGGCTTCCGCTCCGGTGGCGACCGTCGTGACGAGCGTCCCGCCGGTGGCGGCTTCCGCCGCGACGACCGTCCGTCGGGCGGCTTCCGCTCCGGTGGCGACCGTCCCGCCGGTGGTGGCTTCCGTCGCGACGACCGTCCGACCGGTGGCAGCTTCCGCCGCGACGACCGTCCCTCGGGCGGCTTCAACCGTGACGACCGTGGCGGCGACCGCCCGGCCGGTGGCGGCTTCCGCCGCGACGACCGTCCGTCCGGTGGCTTCCGCTCCGGTGGCGACCGTCCGGCCGGTGGCGGCTTCCGCTCCGGTGGCGACCGTCCCGCCGGTGGTGGCTTCCGCCGCGACGACCGTCCGTCCGGTGGCTTCAACCGTGACGACCGCGGTGGCGACCGTCCCTCGGGCGGCTTCCGCTCCGGTGGCGGCGACCGCCCGTACGGCCGCCGTGACGACCACCGTCCGTCGGGCTCCGGCTCCGGCTCGTCCTTCGGTGGCGGCACCGCCCGCCGCGACGACAAGCCGCGCTGGAAGCGCAACGGCTGATCGTCGGCACCTGTAGGACTCGCAACACCTGACGCCTAGCGTCCACTTGGCCCCCACGGCACTCCGGTGCGGTGGGGGCCAAGTGCGTTGGTGGCGCGGGTGGTGGGGCCGGGGGTTACAGGCCGGCCGTGAAGAGGAACCGGTTGGGGCTGCTCTTGCTGACGCTCTTCAGGACGTCCTTGGTGGACTCGGTGTCGACCCATTCGGCGATTTCGGCGGCGTCCGCCTTGGGGTGGGCCTGCTTGTAGAGGACGGCGACGCCGGCGACGTGCGGGGCGGCCATGGAGGTGCCGTTCAGGGAGACCGAGCCGCCGCCGAGCTTCGCGGAGACGATCGCCTCCCCCGGTGCGTAGAGGCTCACGCACTCGCCGTAGTTGGAGAAGTCCGTCTCCTCGTCGTACTTATTGGTGGCCGCGATCGTCAGGACCCTGGCCGCGGAGGCCGGAGAGACGCCGCAGGCGTCAACGGAGGAGTTGCCCGCCGCGACGACCGGCAGCACACCCGCGTCGGACACGGCGGTCGCCGCGTCGTTGACGGCCTTGGACTTGTCGCCGCCCAGGGAGGCGTTCATGACGGCGGGCTGCTTGGCGTTCTTGGCCACCCAGTCCATTCCGGCGATGATCCCGGACCATTCGCCCTTGCCGTCGCAGCCGAGGACGCGGACGCTGACGAGGTTGGCCTTGCGGGCGACCCCGTACGTCTTGCCCGCGACCGTGCCCGCGACGTGCGTGCCGTGGCCTTGGCAGTCCTGGCCGTTGCGTCCGTCCTTGATGGCGTCGAAGCCGAAGGTGGCGCGGCTGTTGTCGGGGCCGCCGAACTCGGTGTGCTTGTAGTCGATGCCGCTGTCCAGGATGTAGGCGGTCACGCCCGCGCCGTTGCCCTGGGTGGTGAAGGAGTTGTCGAGCGGCAGCTCCTTCTGGTCGATGCGGTCCAGACCCCAGGTGGAGGACGGGCCGCGCGGGGCTGATCCCTCGGCCGACGCGGGGGCGCTGACCTTCCCGTCCTCCTCCACCGTCTTCACACCGAGGCTGTTGCGGACGATCGTCAGCTGGAGCGGGGTCAGCGGGACGGCGAAGCCGTTGAGTGCCTTGGAGTAGACGAACGTCGGTTTCAGGCCCAGCTTCTCGGCCGCCTTGGCCGGGTCCACCATCTTGTCGAGCGTCACGATGTACTGGCCCGCCACCGGATTGGCGGCACGGAGCAGCGGCGCCGGGTTCGGCTCCGGGGCGGCGGTGGACTGCGAGGCGGTCGCCAGCGGGGCGGCGAAGGCCAGGGCCGCCGTGACGGTGGCGGCGAGGGTGAGCTTGGTGCGAGTGGTCATGCCGGGCAGAGCATCATGCAGAAACGATCATCCACTAGTGCATTCATCCAGTGTTCCGCCGAGCCACCCATGTGGCTTTCCCGCGGCCTTTGTATCGGGCGGGCATCGGGGAGCGCTTGGTCGCCCATCGGATCAGCGTGCCGGGCCGTGGGAGGCGGGGTGCGGGGGCGGTGTCTGCCTATCGTTCCTTTCAGGCCGTCCGGCCGTACGAGCGTCCGTGCCGCCCGAACAGGAGCAAGCTGTCGTGTCCTCCGCCCCCGTCCCCGCCCCCGTGCGCGTGCTCCTGGTGGAGGACGACGATCTGATGCGCCGGTCCTTCACCCTCGCCCTGGAGCGCTACGGCTACGAGATGAAGGCCGCCGCCGACGGGCTGACCGGGCTGGAGCTGTTCCGGGACGAGAGCTTCGACCTGCTGATCCTCGATGTGATGCTGCCCGGCCTGGACGGGATCGGCCTGTGCCGCAAGGTCCGGGAGACCAGCCTGGTGCCCGTCCTGATGATGTCCGCCCGCGGGGACGGGCTCGACGTGGTCGCGGGCCTGGAGGCCGGGGCCGACGATTACGTGGTCAAGCCCGTGGACACCTTCGTCCTCGTGGCCCGCATCCGGTCGCTGCTGCGGCGGGCGACCTACGCGCCCACCCCGCCCCCGGGGCCGGACTCCGCGGGCCCCGAGGGGGAGCTGCTGGTCTTTGGGGACCTGGCCATCGACACCGCCGGCCTGGAGGTGACCGTCGCGGGCAAGCCGGTCGCGCTCACCCCGACCGAGCTGAAGCTGCTGCTGGAGTTCGCCGCGCACCCCGGGACCGTGCTGGAGCGGCACACCCTGCTGCGGGACGTGTGGGAGTACGGCTGGGACGGCGACAGCCGGGTCGTGGACCTGTGCGTGCAGCGGCTGCGCGGCAAGGTCGGCCGGGACCGGATCGAGACGGTCCGCGGCTTCGGCTACAAGTTCCGGCGATGACGGCCGTGGGCCGAGTTCGTGGGCTTCCGCGCCTGCGCCTGCGCTGGAAGATCGCCGCGCTGGCCGCCGCCACGGCGTGCCTGGTGGCGGTGGCCGTGGGGCTGCTGGTGCACGTGTGGACCGCGCACGAGATCCGCGGCCGGGCCGAACGCGATGCCTTCAACGGCGTGTACGCGGCCATGGACACCTACCGCCGCACCGGCGCCCTCCCGAGCGGCGCCGAGCTGGATCCGCCCGAGCTGCCCTACGCCCTGCGGAACCCGGCCGACGGCGACCGGCACGTCTCCTACGGCGGAAGCCTCCCCGGCAGCATGGACCCGACGGTGTGGGGCGCCCAGCGGACCGGCGGCCCGGGCAGTCCGGTGCTGGCCGTCCACGTCGCCATCACCACGGAGTTCCACGAGCTGTACCGGCTGGACGCGACCATGGCCGTGGCCTCCCTGATCGCCCTCGCGGTGACCACGCCGCTGGCCGTGTACGGGGCCGGGCTGCTCGGCCGGCGGCTCGGGCGGGTCTCCGAGACCGCGGGCCGGATCGCCGCCGGGGACCTGGACGCCCGTACCGGACCCACCCGGGGCCGCGACGAGGTCGCCGACATCGCCGCCACCGTCGACCTCATGGCCGACACCCTCAGCCGACGGCTGCGCGACGAACGCCGGTTCACCGCCGACGTGGCCCACGAGCTGCGCACCCCCGTCGGCGGTCTGCTGGCCGCCGCCGACCTGCTGCCGGACGGGGAGACCGAGGACCTGCTGCGGGCCCGGGTGCGCGACCTGCGCGGGCTGGTCGAGGACCTGCTGGAGATCTCCCGGCTGGACGCGGGGGCCGAACGGCCGGTCCGTGCCCGGGTCCCGCTCGCCGAGGTGGTCGCGGAGGCGGTGGCCCGTACGGGCTTCGACGCCGAGGTCACGGAGTCCGAGGGGAGTGCGGCCGCGGCCGTCGAGACCGATCCGCGCCGTCTCGAACGGATCGTCGGCAACCTCGTCGTCAACGCGCACCGGCACGGGCGAGCCCCGGTGTCGGTCACCGTCGACGCGGGGGCCCGTACCGTCGTCGTACGCGACCACGGCCCCGGATTCCCCCCGGACCTGCTGCGCGGCGGTCCGCGCCGCTTCCACACGGGCGCCGCCGAGCGCGGCTCGGGCCACGGCCTCGGCCTGACGATCGCCCTGGGACAGGCCGGGGTCCTCGGAGCCGAACTGCGCCTGGCCAACGCCCCGGACGGCGGCGCCGTCGCCACCCTGCGCCTGCCGGTCTGACATCCCCCCACGCGTTCTACACAACCGGTACGAAGCCAAGCGCCCGCCGATACACGGCGGACCGGGCACCGATACGTTCCCCGGACACCCTTCGAAGTGCACCGCCTTCCGCACTCGAAGAGGAGTCCCCTGTGACCGCCGACCCCCTTGCCCCGCACGTGACGATGGGGGCCGCGGCCGCTTCCACCACCGACCTGTCGAAGGTCTACGGCAGCGGCGACACCCGCGTCGTCGCCCTCGACCGGGTCAGCATCTCCTTCCGGGAGGGCGAGTTCACCGCGATCATGGGCCCCTCCGGCTGCGGCAAGTCCACGCTGATGCACTGCGCCGCCGGGCTCGACTCCTTCAGCTCGGGCTCCGTCCGCATCGGCACCACCGAACTCGGCGGGCTGAACGACCGCCAGCTGACCCAGCTGCGCCGCGACCGGATCGGCTTCGTCTTCCAGGCGTTCAACCTGCTGCCGACGCTCACCGCGCTGGAGAACATCACGCTGCCGCTGACCGTCGCGGGCCGCAGGCCCGACCGGGAGTGGCTCGACCGGGTGGTCTCCATGGTCGGCCTCTCGCAGCGGCTCTCGCACCGGCCCGGCCAGCTGTCCGGCGGGCAGCAGCAGCGCGTCGCGGTCGCCCGGGCGCTGGTCTCCCGCCCCGCGATCGTCTTCGGTGACGAGCCCACCGGCAACCTCGACTCCCGCGCCGGGGCCGAGGTCCTCGGCTTCCTGCGGGACTCGGTGCGAGAGCTGGGCCAGACCGTGGTCATGGTCACCCACGACCCCATCGCCGCGGGCTACGCCGACCGCGTGGTCTTCCTCGCCGACGGCCGTCTGGTCGACGAGATGGCGCGGCCCACCCCGGAGCGGGTGCTGGACCGGATGAAGGAGCTGGACACCCGCGCGCGCATCAGCTGAGCCCGACGTCCTCCACTCCCCTCCCCCCCCAGGATCCGCACCCATGTTCCGTACCGCCCTGCGCAACGTGTCCGCGCACAAGGCCCGCCTGCTGATGACCGCCTTCGCGGTCATGCTCGGGGTCACCTTCATCTCCGGCAGCCTCGTCTACGGCGACAGCATGAACCGGGCCGCCACCGCCCGGGCGACCGCCGGGTTCGACCGCATCGCCGTCAGCGTCTTCGCCGAAAACTCCCGCGCGGGCGGCGCCCCACCGGCCGGCCTCGACGCGGCCACCGTGCGCGCCCTGGCCAAGGTCGAGGGCGTCGCCGCGGCCTCGGGCCGGGTGGGCGGCTTCGCCGCGGTCGCCGGGAAGGACGGCCGCCCGCTCGGTCACGGCCCGTCCCACAAGGCCGCCAACTTCACCCCGGGGGCCGATGGCCAGGACCCCGCATACCGCTTCACCCAGGGCTCCGGCCCGACCCGCGACGACCGGATCGCCCTCGACGAGACCACCGCCGCGAAGGGCGGTTACCGCGTCGGTGACACCGTCCGCGCCGGTACGAACGAGGGCGCCGCGAGCTACACCCTCAGCGGCATCTTCCGTACGGACGCCGCCGCGCGCGCCGCCGGGGGCAGCCTCACGCTGTTCACCGACGCCACCGCCCAGCGGCTCTTCCTCCAGCCCGGCCGCTTCGAGAACATCGAGCTGACGGCCGCGCCCGGCACCGGCGCGCAGCAGCTCCTGGGCCGGGTCGAGGCGATGCTCCCGAAGGGCGCCGGGGCGGCCACCGGGGCCCAACTCGCCCGGATCCAGGCCAATCTGGCCACCAGCGACAGCGACACGATGAGCCAGATCCTGCTCGGCTTCGCCGCGGTCGCCCTCTTCGTCGCCACCTTCCTCATCTCCAACACCTTCACCATGCTGGTCGCCCGGCGCACCCGGGAACTGGCCCTGATGCGGGCCGTCGGCGCCTCCCGCAAGCAGGTGCGCCGGATCCTGCTGACCGAGTCCCTGCTCGTCGGCGCGCTCGCCTCCGCGGCGGGCCTCGCCCTCGGCACCGGTGCCGCCGTACTCCTCCAGAGCATCTTCGCCACCGACAGCGCCCCGGCCGCCCCGCTGGTCCTCACCCCGGCCACCGTGTGCGTGTCCCTGCTGGTCGGCACCCTGCTGCCGATGGCCGCCGCCTGGCTGCCGGTCCGCCGGGCCATGGCCATCCCGCCCGTCGCCGCCCTCGGCGCGGCCGAACCCGCGGCGCCCGCGCGCACCGGTTCCCTACGCAGCGGACTCAGCGCCGCGCTGGTGCTCACCGGCACCGCCGCCGTGGTCTACGGCGCCCTCACCACGGGGAAGGACAGCCGGAGCGTCATCGGCCTCGGCGCGGCCCTGACCCTGGCCGGGGCAATCGGCTTCATCCCGCTGCTGTCGCGGCCGTTCGCCGCCCTGCTGCGGCCGCTGCTGACCCGCGTCCACCCGGTGTACGGGAACCTCGCCGTCCGCAACACCGTGCGCGACCCGCGGCGTACGGGCGCCACCGCGGCCGCGCTCGCCATCGCCCTCACCCTCGCCTCGGGCCTGTCCGTCCTCGGGGCGTCCGCCGCCCAGTACCTCGACCGCGCGACCACCCACGACTTCGCCGCCGACTACCTGGTGAAGCCCGTCGAGGGCGGCGCGGGCATGACCCCCGTCACCGCGGCGCCGCTCAAGAAGCTGCCCGGTGTCGCGTTCAGCCCCCTCAACCAGTCCACGGAATACCGGCTGGCGGGCGCCCCGTCCGTCCTGACCGGCGTCGACCCGGCCACCATCGGCCGGCTGCTGCGCTACGACGTGACCGAGGGCTCCCTCGACCGCCTCGCCCAGGGCCAGATCGCCGTGGCCGACTTCAAGGCGAAGAAGGAGGGCTGGCACATCGGCCAGACCCTCCCCCTGGAGCGCCCGACCGGGCAGGACAACCAGCGCGGCAGCGTCACCATCGGCGCGGTGTACCGGGCGGACGAGCAGAGCAACCTGCTGCCCAGCATCACCGCCCCCGACGCACTCGTCGCCCGCTACGACCCCACCCCGCACACCAACGGGATCCTGCTGGCCACCGACGGCGGACCCGGCCGGGCCGCGCTCGCCCAGGTCACCCACGCCCTCGGCGACAACCCCGCCCTGGCCGTCCTCGACGCGACGGACCTCCGCGCCCAGGACAGCGGCAGCATCGGCGACCAGCTCAACGTCTTCTACGCGCTGCTGAGCATGGCCCTGACGATCGCCGCGCTCGGCATCGCCAACACCCTCGCCATGTCCGTACTCGAACGCCGCAAGGAGATCGGCACCCTGCGCGCCCTCGGCGTGGACCGCGCCGGAGTGGCCCGGATGATCCGCCTGGAGGCCCTGGTCCTCGGCGCGCTCGGCGCCACGGTCGGCACCGTCCTGGGCGTCTTCCTCGGCTGGGCGCTCGGCCGCACCCTCCAGGAGAGCGTCGCGGGCTACACCCTGGTCCTGCCCTGGGGCCGCCTGGCCCTCGGCGTGCTCATCGCCATGACGGGCGCCCTGCTCGCCTCGCTCTGGCCGGCCCGCAGGGCCGCCCGCGTCGACATCCCGGCCGCGATGACGGCCCAGTAGCCGCCAACACCCCCCACCCGCACGACAGAGCGCCCCACCCGGCCGGAACCGGGTGTGGGGCTGAAGGACCGCTCAGTCGCGTTCTTCCTCCTCGGCCTCCATGCGACGGATTCCCTCGTGCGTGAGGGTGACCATCGCGGGTGTGTTGCCCGGCTCCCAGTCGACCGTGATCAAGCCCTCGCCTGCCAGGTAGGTGCAGGCGGCGGCCAGATCCTGTTCCGGCACGTGGAGGTCGTGCCGGAGCTGGGCTCCGGTGATGCCGAGGAGGCGGTTGCCTTCGATGGCTTCGTACAGGACCCGGAGCACCTGTTCGCGGTAGGTCTTGCGTTCGCGCAGTGTGGCCATGACCGCGTCCTTTCGTGTGTGGGAGTGGGCTCCGGGGCCCGTCGAGGCTCTCAGGTCTCGTCGGGAGCTCGGCTCCGAGATCACGGGAGTAGGGCCACCAGGCACCGTCCAGCCGACCCGCGAGAGCCGACCGGCGTGAGGGACAGGCGCGCCGGAGCCAGGGGAGCACCCACCTGGGACTCGGCGCGGTGAAGGGCCGTGGCCATGTCGCGGACCCGTCCCCGGGCCGTTCGCGAACGGCCCGGTGCAGTGATCGCCGGAAACGACATCCGCGGGGGAGCAGACGTACGAAATACTCCCGGTTCCTTCACCCTACTCCGGTCTGCGGCCCCGGAAGTCGGTTCTGACCAGGTACTTTCCGGTTCCGCAGGGAGCCCCGCCTGTGTGGAGACGAGCGTCACCGGGGGCATGCGGAGTACCGTGAAACGGTGGTGGCGATGTGCCGGTCAACAGCCACTCTGACGCTGGTCACTGGCGTCGGATCCGGTGTCGCCGTACCCCGCAGACAGGCGAACCGACATGGCTGCATCCGGCACACCCACTCCGCCCAGGCTCCTTCCCTCATAGCCACCACCACGCCGACAGACCGCTCAGCCCAAGACTGGCGCCGACGGCCCTCTGATGGCGAACTGAGACCAGCAAGGGTGACGTCCCCGGGCTGGTGCCGACCGGCAGCCGGGGGCAGGCCGGGAGGCTCCGCTGACGAGGAGGCCACTGGTCACCAGCGGTGACGGGCGCGGAAGGAGCCACGGGATGCAAGCCGAATCCTTCCCGGGCTACCCCGGCCAGTCCCCGGATGGTGGTTCACCCGAGCCGGGGGGCCTGCTGGACGTCCTGAAGGTCGCAGCTGTGGTGCTCGACGCGGACGGACGGATCACGTTGTGGAGCCCGCAGGCCGAGGAACTGTTCGGATACACCTCGGATGAGGCCCTCGGCCGGTTCGCGGGCCGGCTGCTGGTCCACGAGCAGCACCTGGAGCTGGTGGTCGAGCTGTTCGCGCGGGTCATGGCGGGCGGGGGCAGCTGGGCGGGCGTGTTTCCCGTGCGGCACAAGGATGGCGGCACGCGGCTGGTGGAGTTCCGGAACATGCGGCTGGAGGACGGCCGGAAAGGCGTCTATGCCCTGGGCCTGGCTACCGACCAGGCGACGTTGCGGCGGGTGGAGCGGGATCTGGCGCTGTCCACCCGGCTGATTTCGCAGTCCCCGATCGGGCTGGCGGTGGTAGACACCGATCTGCGGTATGTGACCGTCAATCCGGCGCTGGAACGCATCAACGGCCTGCCGGCTGCCGAGCATGTCGGCCGGAACGTCCGCGAGGCACTGCCCTTCTTGGACATCGAGTCCATCGAGTCCGCCATGCGCGAGGTTCTGGCCGACGGAATCCCGATCCTTGACCGCGAATCCAAGGGGCGCACCCCGGCCGACCCGGACCGTGACCACGTGTGGTCGGTGTCCTTCTACCGGCTGGAAGCTTCCAACGGGAAGGTGCTCGGCGTCGCGACCTCCGTCGTCGACGTGAGCGAACGGCATCGCGCCACGGCCGAGGCCGCCGGGGCCCGGCAGCGCCTCGCCCTCGTAGCCGACGCCTCCCTGCGCATCGGGACCACGCTCGACCTCGACCAGACCGCCCGCGAACTCGCCGAGGTCTCGGTGCCGGAGCTGGCCGACGTGGCCGCGGTGGACGTGCTCGACAGCATCCTGCACAGCCGTGAGGCCGTTGCCGTACACAAAGGGTCAGCGGTTTTCAGGGCCCTGGCCGTGGCTGCCGCGTACCCCACGGACGCGGTGCGTGCGGCCGATCCGCCGGGTGAGGTGGCACGCTACGACGCCGACCGGCTGGTCACCCGGTGCGTGAACACCGGCCGCCCGGTCCGCGTGCCCCACGTGGACGCCGATGACCTGATCCGCATCGCCCGCAGTCCCGAAGCCGTCGGCATGCTGGCCGCCGCGGGACTCCACTCCTACCTGGCCGTGCCGCTCATCGCCCGTGGCGAAGTCCTCGGCGCCCTCGACCTCAAACGCCTCCGCAATCCGGAACCGTTCACCGCCGACGACGAGGTCCTGGCCGGCGAGCTGGCCGCGCGCGCCGCCGTGTGCATCGACAACGCACGCTGGTACCAGCAGGCACGCAACACCGCCCTCACCCTCCAGCGCAGCCTCCTCCCTCAGCAGCCACCGGACCCGCCCGGCCTGGAGATCGCCTACCGCTATCAGCCCGCCCAAGCGGCGGACGAGGTCGGCGGCGACTGGTTCGACGTCATCCCCCTGACGGGCGACAAGACCGCCCTCGTCGTCGGCGACGTCATGGGCAGCGGCATCAGCGCCGCCGCAACGATGGGCCAGCTCCGCACCGCCACCCGCACACTGGCCGACCTCGACCTCGACCCCGGCCAGGTACTGCGTCACCTCGACCGCCTGACGGACCTCATGGGACAGACCATCACGACCTGCGTCTACGCGGTCTACGACCCCCACCACACCCGATGCCTCGTCGCCAACGCGGGGCACATGCCCC
The DNA here is from genome assembly GCF_036346295.1 of Streptomyces sp. NBC_00536. Classification (NCBI taxonomy): domain Bacteria; kingdom Bacillati; phylum Actinomycetota; class Actinomycetes; order Kitasatosporales; family Streptomycetaceae; genus Streptomyces; species Streptomyces sp. NBC_00536. The sequence continues at coordinate 4,378,338 of NZ_CP107819.1, forward strand.
CCGTGTTGATGCGTCGCGGACGGCCGCCCGCACTATTGGAACTGCCCACCGGAGTCCCTCTCGGAGTCGGCGACGTCGTCTTCCACACCACCACGTTCGATCTGCACCCGGGCGACCAACTGGTCCTCTACACCGATGGCCTGGTCGAAACCCGTGACCAGTCCATCGACGAACGCTTGAACGCTCTCCTCGCCCTCCTGGCAAAGCCGCCACCCTCTCTGGAGGAGACCTGCGACATGCTCCTCCACGCCCTGCGCCACCCCGGCGACCACGATGACGTCGCCCTGCTCATCGCCCGGGTCCATGCCTGACACCCCCACGGCCGGGCCGGGGGTCACCTGTGGGTGCCGGCGGGAACGGATCAGTCCCGGAACCCTCGAAGCCGACCCCGCCCCCTCAAGACCGGCGTCGGGCGGGACGCGACAGAGCCCGGCCGGGGTGACTGTGGACCGGCCGGGCCCTGCGTGTGTGGGCGAGCGCTGCTCTGCTCAGAGGTTCTCGTCGTGCAGGTCCTCTTCGCGCAGCAGGTCGTCCTCGCGGCGGCGCGGGCTCTCCTTCTGACCGGGCTTCTGCCCCTGCTCGCGGGACGGCTTGCCCGGCTGCGCGTGCGCGGGATCTCCGGGACGATGGTGCTCCTGCGCCTCGCGGCCCTTGCCCGGCTCCTGACGCTTGTCCTGCTTACCGTCCATGTCGGCGACTCCTCTTGATGCGTGGGCTGCGGATTCCCCTCGGATCACGCTGACACGCACAGTGACGGTCTGCATCATTTCGACTACGGAGCGAGGCGCACGGGTGACGCCGGTCCCCGGCGTGGCGGCGTCCGGAGGCGGACCATCCCTTCAGCGCCGAGGATGGGCGCGATCCCCACCCCATTCGCTGTCAGGAGTCCGTCTCATGTTGGAGCGCACGCTGGGCAAGGACCGCACGGAAGTCACCTTCGTCCTGCCCGCCGACACCCCGCCCGGCCCGGTCAGCGTGGTGGGCGACTTCAACGACTGGCGGCCCGGCACCCACACCCTCCGGCCACGCGAAGACGGGAAGCGGGCGGTCACCGTCGAGCTGCCGAGCGAGAGCACGCATTCCTTCCGGTACCTGGCCGCCGGTGACTACTGGTTCAACGACGAGAGCGCCGGCGACCAGGACGGCCCCAACAGCCGTCTGCACACCTGATGGCCCCAGCGGCGCGATCCGGCACACAGCTTCGGTCGCTTCCACGGTGAAACGCCCCGGCCCACGGCAACCTTGGCTCGCAGGCGCAGTCGTCACACGGCGGCTGATGGATGGGGTGTTTCGGTGGTGCGGCGGTATTCGGCGTTGATGCGCTGGGCTTCCGCGAGCTGGTCTTCGAGGATGACGATGCGGCAAGCGGCCTCGATGGGGGTGCCCTGGTCGACGAGCTCCCGGGCTCGGGCGGCGATCCGCAGCTGGTAGCGGGAGTAGCGGCGGTGTCCGCCCTCTGAGCGGAGCGGGGTGATGAGGCGGGCTTCTCCGATGGCGCGGAGGAAGCTCTGGGTGGTGCCGAGCACGGCTGCGGCCCGGCCCATGGTGTACGCGGGGTAGTCGTCGTCGTCGAGACGATCGTCGAACGAGTCGTGTGCTGTCATTTGCACCTCTCTCTGTGGAACGCGTGGAGGGGCCCTAGCGCCGTACGGCACCAGGGCCCCGAAGGAACTGCTACACCATCTGCCGACCCTAGTACTGCGTCGGCCTTCTGTTTCCGCGGGCCTGACCAGCACTCGGCCGGGGGCGCGGGGATCGCGGTTGCTTGACCGGAGACCACCTCACTATCGATGTCCTGCGGTACCCGGGCTCAGCCTTCCGACCCGGGCGATCCTGATGGCGGTCAACTCCTCCGTTCTTCCCTCTGGTGGAACCAATCACTTACCAAACGGGGGGACTGCGACTGCTGGTCGTGCGAACTGCACTTTCTGAACTGCCACTGCGTTAACTGCGGTACTGCTCGTGGCAGCCCCTGATCACTGCGGGCCGCCCGGTCCGGTCGTCAGTTCCGTCGCCATCAAGCAACAACCTTGGCTTCGGAACTCCACCACCGCACCGTCCTGCGCACTGCATGTACTGATGCCCGGCAGTTCGTCCCTCCGGGCCTTGCTCGATCTCGGCTACGAGAGAAACCATAACCACGCCGCAATCGAATGTCTACTGCGGCCGTCACAGATTTTCGCGTGTTCGACGGGTAGGTAATCGGGGTCGAACGTGGCCTGTATCCGTGCGCGGGGCAGCCGGCGGGTGGCACCGCCTCCGGTCGACGCAGCGCCTGCGCGCCTCGGCGTGCTGGGCGAGCGGATCGCATGCGCCGGGCCCGCAGGGCGGGGCGGGCAATAGAATCGGCTCCCATGTCGAAGCCTGACGAGCTGCTCGTGAACGTCGCCGCCCTGGTGGAGTCCGAGCAGAGCAACCAGATGTCCCTGACCGTGGTCACCGGCGGTGCTGTCATCACCGGCCGGCTCGCCCCCGAAGCCGTGTGGAGGCAGCGGGTGTCGGAGGTGCTGACGGATTCCGCCCGTCTGGGCGAGTTCTCCGCCATCTTCACCGCCACGACACCCAAGGAGGGGCCACCCACGCATCTGCACTTCCATGTGGCGCGGATCCTGCAGGGAACCGTGGGCATCCCGGAGACGGGCGGCATGTACCGCGTCTCGATCGAGAACGTCAGCGCCTGGACCATGGGCGATTTCAGCTACTCCGACCACTGACCTGCGGTCGACAGCTACTTGTACGCCCTCTGGCAGCGGGGTGGGGTCATGGGCGCCACGCCGCACCATCGAGGTGGCCCAGGGCATGACGGGCCGTCTGCTCACGCATCGCTCACCCACGGGCCTGGAAACGACTTGGGGACCACCTACCAACATCGGTAGGTGGTCCCTAAGTACCAGGTCAGAGGCTTTCCCTCGGCCCGGGAGCAGTAGGCCATGTCGGACTCGAACCGACAACCAACGGATTAAAAGTCCCGGCAAGATCATGCCGGGCCGTTCCGCTCGGTCCGGCGGGGTCCGGACGTGCCTGGTCAGACGGATGCGGCGTGCTACTGGATCCGCTCCAGCCCCCGCCTTCCCCTCGCGTCCGCTCACGCATCGCTCACGCATCGGACCCCGGTGACCTGGCCTCTTGCCGCCCGCAGGGGCCTGTCTGTCAGGCCCCGAGACGGCGGAGGAACTCGTCCTCGTCCACGACCTCGATGGCCTGGCCGGCGTCGAGGAGAGCCTGTGCGTCCTTCAACTTGCCGCTCAGCGTGTCGCCGGGCTTGAGCTGGGTCTGCGTGGCGGAGACCAGGATGTCGGTCTTCTTGGTCATGTTCTTCGTGGGCTGCGCGCCGACCTCGGCGAGGCGGGCGAACGCCTCGGGCCGCTCCATCGCCGTGAGCTTGCCAGTGAGGCAGACGGTCAGTCCGTACAGGGCCCCGTCGGGATCGGCGTCGGGGTTGGCGCCGGGAACAGGCCTGCGATCGCGGCGGCCCGAGCCCTGGTACTGGCTGCCGCGCCACTGGTTGTCGGCCGTCATGGAGCCCCAGCGGATCTGGTGCTTGTCCAGCAGCTCATCAAGCGTCGTCGTGCCGGATTCACGCATCGCCGCGAGCATGATCTCGGCGGACGCCCTGGAGTCGGCTTCGGCCTGGTGGTGGTCGGTGAAGGCGTGGCCGGCGGCGTCCATGCAATGGGGCAGTCCGTAGGACAGCAGCTGCCAGGTGCGGCGTGCGACGACCTGGGAGCAGGTGTACCGAAGCTCGGGCCAGGCGATGCCTTCGGCGTCGCAGGCGGCCCGGATGACGCTGAAGTCGAACCCGGCGTTGTGGGCGACCAGGGGCCGGCCGTCGGCGAACGCGAGGATCTCGGCGAGCGCGGCCTTCCAGCCGGGGGCGCCAGCGCTCGGTCGGGTACGCCGCGGCGGCCCGATCCGTGCGGTGCGCGATCCGCCCTCGATCCTCCGAAAAATCTTTCCGCGAGGGCGACGGTTTTTCCGCCCGCCGCTGGTCTGGATAGGTACCGAACCCGACCACCACGTGGAGTCTCCGATGTCAGATCCCGTTCAGACCGCTGTGGTCACTGGTGCCAGCCGTGGCTTCGGGCGCGCGATTGCCGCCGCGCTCGTCGCCCGGGGAACCCGCGTCATCGGTATCGCCCGCGACGGGCAGGGGCTGCGCGCCGTACGCGACGATCTCGGCGAGGGCTTCACGCCCGTTGCCGCAGACGCCACCGACGAAGCGCTCGCCGCGGAGGTGATCCGCACGCATGGCCCGAGCCTGCTCGTCCTCAACGCCGGGGCCACGCCGCACATGGCGCCCGTGCAGGAGCAGACCTGGGAGACCTTCAGTCGCAACTGGGAGGTCGACACCCGGCACGTGTTCGCCTGGACCGGGGCGGCGCTGCGGGAGCCGCTGGCGCCGGGCAGCCTGGTCCTGTCGATGTCCAGCGGGGCCGCTCTGGGTGGCTCCCCGCTCAGCGGCGGGTACGCGAGCGCCAAGGCCGCCGTCCGCTACCTGCGTCAGTACGGTGCCGAGGAGTCCGAGCGGGCCGGGTTGGGAATCCGGTTCGTCACGGTGCTGCCGGACATGACCCCGGTCGGCGGGGTGGGCGAGGTCGGGGTGACGGGCTACGCCGCGCGGGTGGGTGTCGATCGGGAGACCTTCATCGAGGGACGGCAGCCGATCCTCCGCCTGGAGCAGGTCGGCAAGGCCGTCCTGGAACTCGCCGGGAACCGGGACAGCGGTGCGGAGTACCGGCTCGGCGGCGATGGTCTGCGCCTGATCGGCTGAGCCGCCACCCGGCCACGCCGCCCACCGCCGCCTACAGTGGCCCCGTCGCACTCCGAGGAGGATCCGCGATGCCGTCGAACGCCGATTTCACCGCCCTGGCCGAGCCGTTCCGGCCGGAACTGCTCGCGTACTGCTACCGGATCCTCGGCTCGATCCACGACGCCGAGGACCTGGTGCAGGAGACCTACCTGCGGGCGTGGCGTGGGTTCGACGGCTTCGAGGGGCGCTCCTCGCTGCGGCGGTGGCTGTACCGGATCGCCACCATGGCCTGCCTGACGGCACTGGAGACGCGCAAGCGCAGGCCCCTGCCGTCGGGGTTGGGCGCGCCGTCGGACGACCACCGGGTGGAGGTGGCTCCCCGCGAGCCGACGGTGGCATGGCTCCAGCCGGCGCCGGACGCTCGGTTCGGCGCCGGCGACCCGGCGTCGGTCGTGGCTGCGCGGACGAGCGTGCGCCTCGCCTTCATCGCCGCGCTCCAGTACCTGTCCGCCCGCCAGCGCGCCGTGCTGACCCTGCGCGACGTGCTCGGGTTCCGGACGGCCGAGGTGGCGGAGGTGCTGGACACGACCATCGCGGCCGTGGACAGCGCGCTCCGCCGCGCCCGGGCTCGTCTGGCCGAGGCCGCGCCTGTCGCGGACGAGCTGGCCGATCCGGACGAGGGGATCCGGCGCGGCCTCCTCGACGACTACGTCGACGCCTTCACCCGCGCCGACGCCGCCGCGCTGGTCAAGCTGCTGCGGGCCGACGTCGAGCTGGAGATGCCGCCGACCCCGACCTGGTTCACCGGCCGCCCGGCCGTCCTCGGCTTCCTGTCCGCCCGTGTCCTGCGACCGGATCTGTGGCGGATGACGCCCACCCGTGCCAACGGCCAGCCCGCCTTCGTCGTCGAGCGCCACGCGGGCGACGGCCGGTACGAGCCCTACGGCATCCAGGTCCTGACCCTGCGCGGGGACCGCATCGCCCGGATCACCGCCTTCAACGACCCGACCCTGGTGCCGGCCTTCGTGCCGGACCAAAGCACCCGCACCCTGCGAGCCCGCTGAGCCCGGACCGGGCCTTCCGCCGCCGGGGTCCGGCATGATGGACCGGTGGACTTCGAGCCGTACCGGGGTGAACTGACGGCGTACTGCTACCGGATGCTGGGCTCCTACCAGGACGCCGAGGACCAGGTGCAGGAGTCGCTGCTGCGCGCATGGAAGGCGCGGGACCGGTACGACCCGGACCGGGCTTCGGTGCGGACCTGGCTGTACCGGATCGCGACCAACGTGTGCCTGACCGCGCTGGAAGGCCGCGCGCGGCGTCCGTTGCCGTCCGGTCTCGGCGCGCCCGGTGAGGACCCGAGGGTGCCACTCGTGCCGGCCCCGGACGTTCCCTGGCTGGAGCCGTTCCCCGACACCCGCTTCGATCTGGAGACGCGCGCCGACCTGCGACTCGCCTGGGTGGCGGCGGTTCAACTGCTGCCGGCACGACAGCGGGCCGTACTCGTGCTGCGTGAGGTGCTCGGGTTCACCGCCGCAGAGGTCGCCGGCCAGTTGGAGACCACGGTCGCGGCGGTCAACAGCTCCCTGCAGCGCGCCCGCGTCACCCTCGCCGGTGGGCGCACCGAGCTCACCGAACTCACCGAACCGGACAGTCCCGAGGCGCGCGAGGTGGTCCAGCGCTACGCCCGCGCCTTCGAGGCGGCCGATGTCCCTGCCCTTGTACGGCTGTTGGCCGAGGACGCGATCCTCGAGATGCCGCCCGTCCCGCTGTGGTACCTCGGTCGTCAGGACTACGGCCGGTTCATGGACCGGGTGTTCGAGATGCGCGGCCGAGGCTGGGCCACACGGCAGCTCACCGCCAACGGCCAGCCCGCGCTCGCCACGTACCTGCCTGCGGCGGAGACAGCGGACGCCTTCCGACTCCACAGTCTGCAGGTCTTCACCGTCCACAGTGGCCGAATCACGCACAACGTGGTCTTTGCCGATCCAGGACTGCTGCAGGTCTTCGGCCTTCCCTCGCGGATTTCTTCCGAAAAGCTGCGCCGGGAGCGATGAGTCCGGGCGGTGTCGCCGGTACGTACTGGTGAACACCACACCGAAGGAGACTCATCATGAGCGTCATCGTCATCGCGTTCACCACCGTGGACGGGGTCGTGTCCGACCCCGACGGCTCTGCGGGCACGCCGGAGGGCGGCTGGCTGTTCCGGTTCGGCCGTGAGGAGATCGACGGCGACAAGTTCCGGATCGGGAGCACGCTGGAGAAGGGGGTCCTGCTGCAGGGGCGGGGGACCTGGCAGCAGTTCTCGAACCTCTGGCCGCACCGTGAGGGCCCGTTCGCCGCGCAGATGAACGCCGTCCCGAAGCTGGTCGCCACCCGTACCCTGACCGACACCTCGGCCTGGGCGAACTCCCAGCCCCTCGACGGCGATCTCGTCGAGGCCGTCAAGCGCGAGGACCGCGACGTGGTCGTCATGGGCAGCCTCGGCATCGTGCGCCAGCTGATGGCCGAGGACCTGGTCGACGAGTACCGGCTGATGACCTTCCCCACCGTCCTCGGCGCCGGCCAGAGGCTCTTCCCGGCCGACGGCCCGCACACGAACCTGGAGTGCCTGTCAGCGGAGCAGGTCGGCGCCCTCGTCCTCACCCGCTACGGCCGGTAGCCCTCTGACCCAGAGCGGGGTGAAGCCCCGGCCGACCGGTTGCCGAAGATGCCGAGGCGGAGGATACGAGATTCGAACTCGTGAGGGGTTTTATCCCACCACGCTTTCCAAATTCCGACGATCTGGGCGAAGTTCAGCTTGGTGGTGGCCGTGGCCGGAGTCTCGAACCACACGTTGTTCTTGTACGCGTACGTGCCGGACTGGCCCTTCCGGAACGGCGGCCGGGGCGTTTCGCCGATGTCCTTGATGTTGGGCTTTCCGTTGAGGGCGCGGGACGGGCCGTAGGCCTCTACGATTTCCCACCAGCGCTCGACCTTGTAGCCGGGGGGCTTCTGCCTCGCGAGCCTCGGGGTCACTGTGGCCCGACCGCGTGGGTGGCCACGTGCCCTGCTGATCGCCCAGGTAGTCCTTCTGTCGCTTGATGCGCAGGGTTTCGGAATGCGGTCCGCAGGGCCTCGTGTCCGAGGCTCCCGTGAAGTCGTAGGTCATCACGCTGACCCAGTCGACGAGGGCGGACAGCGCCTTCGCGTCGTGGTGCGTATCCGAAGGACTGGACCCGGAGGCGTGGCGCAGCACTCTCAACGACCACCCGGAGGGTCGGCGTCTGTACGCGGCTCTGGAGGTTGGGGAGATAGGGCAGGCGGAGTGGAACGAGGGCACTGCCGCTCTGCTAGGTACACACGTGGACCCGGTGAACCTGAGGCCGTCGCGGAGCTTGAGGCTCTGCTGGAAGTTGCGGTCCCCGCCGCTTGACCGCGGCTGTTGGCTGGTGGCGGCCTTCCTGGCCCGCTTGGAAGCCACAGGTCCTGGGGCCAAGTCCGGTCGGCCTGGGTTGCGGAAGGCGTCACCGCAGCTCAAGGATACTGTTCTATGCGTGCGCTGCTCGGCGGACGAGGAATCCGCCAAGGCAGGTGACCCGGAACGCGCCTTCCGCCTGGATGGCTTCGTCCACCCGTTGGCGGGCCCGTTCGATCGTCTCCGTGAACGGGACGCCCATCTGGCCAGCCCACGCCTCGTACGAGGCCAGGTGCGCGACCACGGGCCCGGGGTCGGTCACTTCCTGACATCGTCGAAGACTGTGCCCAGGATGCCGGGGAGGTCGTGTCGTGGGGTCTGCCATTGGCAGAGGGACTGGCGGGCTGCGAGGTGCTGGCCGCTGCCGATGAGCGTGTCCAGTTTGCGAAGCCTGATGGTGATGCTTGCGGTGTACTGATCCGCGCCGAGGACCGCGGCGAGTTCCGTCCCGGCGCCTTCCACCTCGCCGCTCGCCAGGTAACAACCCTGCGTCCCACGTCGAGCTGGAATCCGGCAAGCGTCCGAAGCCCTTGCTGTGGACAGACGCCCGCGTGGAACGGTGGCGCCTCACCGGCGAAAAGCCCTCCCCCGTCATGGTGTGGACCCCGGCTCAGTTCGGTGCCCTCCTCGACGCCAGCTGAAGGAGCGGAAGAGGTGGGGGAAGGCCTGGCAGGACACCGGCAAGGTCTTCACCCAGGAGAACGGCGCCTGGCTCCACCCCGAGACCGCCTCGGAGACCTTCCGCCAGATCCTGGCCCGCACCGACCTGCCGCCGATCACCCTCCGGGACCTGCGTCACGTCTCGGCCACGCTCACCCACGGCGGTGGCGGCGACCTCCACACGATCAAGGAGACCCTCCGGCACTCCACGATCACGCTGACCTCGGACACGTACACAAGCCTGCTCCCCGAGGTCGACCAGGCAGCGGCCGAAGCGGCGGCCCAGCTGGTGCCTCGTGCCCGCTCGTCCGCCTCCTGACCAGGGCATGACGGGCCGTCCGCTCACGCACCGCTCACGCACCGGCCCGGAAACGACTGAGCGCCCCACCCGGCCGAAACCGGGTGGGGCGCTAAGTGCCAGGTCAGAGGGTTTCCCCTCCCCTGTGAGCAGTAGGCCATGTCGGACTCGAACCGACAACCAACGGATTAAAAGTCCGCTGCTCTGCCAATTGAGCTAATGGCCCGCGGAGTGCTCACCCCAGAGCATAGCCGGAGAGGGGCGCGTGGCCGATCGGGTATCGCCCGGAGTGGCTCCGGCGGTTTCCCGCCATCCGGGGCCGGCCGAACGGCCGGGTGGGTGCGGTGGGTTCGCCGGGGGAGGGGTGTCCGGGGCGCCAACCCCGGGGCGTGGGGGGCGAGTCGGGCGCCGGTGGCGGGTGGATCCGTAGAGGGTCGGGTTTTTCCGATAGGCATTAATCATTTGCCTAGGAGGTCTAGGTAAACCTAGCGTGTGTCCCATGAAAGCACTGACCGAGAAGGACATCCGGGGCTCGTTCGTGAACTGCTCCAAGGGCGAGGCCTCCCGGATACCGCTGCCCCGGGACCTCGCCACCCGCCCGTGGGAGGACCTCGACTTCCTCGGCTGGCGCGACCTGTCCGCACCCGACCGCAGCTACCTGGTGACCGGCGGGACCGACGGCGGCGGACCGGTCGGGGTGGCGCTGCGCTTCCCGTCCGTCAAGCGCAGGGCGCTGCACCGCAGCATGTGCGGCCTGTGCCTGACCCTCCACGCGGGCAGCGGGGTCTCGCTGATGACCGCCCGCAAGCGCGGCAAGGACGGGCGCGAGGGGAATTCGCTCGGTCTGTACATGTGCACCGACCTGGCCTGCTCGCTCTACGTGCGGGGCAAGAAGCTGCCCGAGCCGGGCGGCCGGTTCGAGGAGACGCTCACCGTGGAGGAGCAGATCGACCGGATGACCGGCAATCTGACCGGGTTCCTGGCCAGGCTCTGAGCCGGGCCGAGGGGTGGGCGGAGGGGGCCCGCCGTTAATTGGTCGGAGGTCCGCCCCGGATGGCGTAGAGTTGGGTTTACCGACGCGGGGTGGAGCAGCTCGGTAGCTCGCTGGGCTCATAACCCAGAGGTCGTAGGTTCAAATCCTGCCCCCGCTACGAAAGCCCTCAGGGGCGAAGACGAAGGCCCGGATCCTCACGGATCCGGGCCTTCGTCGTTCCCGGGACACGCCTGGGTCAGGTGGGCGGGTCACCCGAACGGCTCCGGCCGGTTCGCCCCGGCTCCCCGCGGCCCACACCCTGGAGGGCGAGGCGGCAGCGGCCCGCACCCGCGCGAGGGACCTGGCAGGAGAGCATCTTGGTGGGGCTGGGGCAGCAGGGCGACACCAACGGCGGGGCGGTCAGCGGCGGGACCCGGCTGGCCCGGCGCTTCGTCCGGATGCTCCCGGTGCTCCTGGTCGTCCTGGGCCTGGTCTTCGACGTGACCACCCCGCCCAACTACACCGGCTCGCCCTTCTTCTCCGCCGCCCCGCTGGTCGCCGCGCCGCTCTTCGCCCTCGGTGCGACCGTGCTGACCGGCGTCCTCGCCTCGCTCGCGGTGGTCGCGCTGCACGTCCACAACGGCACCACTTGGAAAGGGGAGGCCCTCACCGAACTGGTCACCGTCCTGACCGTCTCCGGGCTCGCCGTCCTCATCAACCGGGTGGTGCGGCGCAGCGGAGCACAGCTGGCCTCCGCGCGTGGGATCGCCGAGGCGGCGCAGCGCGCGGTGCTCCCGACCCCGGCCGACCGGATCGGGGGACTGCACATCGCCGCCCGGTACGAGGCCGCGGAGGCCGACGCGTTCATCGGCGGGGACCTGTACGCCGTCCAGGACACCCCGTACGGCGTGCGCCTGGCCGTGGGCGACGTACGGGGCAAGGGGCTGGGCGCGGTGGAGGCGGTGGCGGTGGTCCTCGGGGCCTTCCGGGAGGCGGCCGAGCAGGAGGCCGCCCTGGAGGGGGTGGCCCGGCGGCTGGAGCGGGCGCTGGCCCGGGAGGGCAACCGGCGCGACAGCCTGGACGCGGTCGAGGGGTTCACCACCTGTGTGCTGGCCGAGATCCCGCGCGGGACCGGGGCGCTGCGGATCGTGAACCGGGGCCATCCCGAACCGCTGCTGCTCGGCCCGGACGGTTCCCTGGCCGTGCTGCACCCGGCGGAGGCGGCGCTGCCGCTGGGCATGGGGGAGCTGGGCAGCTGGCCGGACCGGGCCGAGGAGTGGGACTTCCCGGCGGGCGCGACGCTGCTGCTGTACACCGACGGGCTGAACGAGGCCCGGGACCGGGCGGGGGAGTTCTACGATCCTCCGGCCCGGCTGCGGGGGCGGATCTTTCCGGGCCCGGAGGAGGTGCTGGACGCGCTCATCACCGACGTACGCCACCACACGGGCGGCGGCGCGACGGACGACATGGCCCTGCTGGCGGTGGCCCGGCCGGGCGAGGGCCAGCCGGCCCGGCGGCGGACCGTACCGGTGGTGCGCCGGGACACTCCATGACAGCTTCCCGCTCACCCTGTGTGAGCGAAAGGCCGCGCTCCGCAAGGCGATTGACGGACCGTCATGAAGAGCGTGTGGCTGGAGATGCACGAGTTTGTGCACCTTTTTGACCTGGTTCACACGGGAAGGTACGGGAAAGTCCAGGCCAAAGCCGGTCGGCCGGTGGCCGATTGGCGTGAACGATCAATCGCAACTGCTTGGAATCACTCCCCGGTGTCTATTACCGTTCGATAACGCAGCGCGGTCGCCACAACCGTCGCAAGAGACGGCACAGTGCGCGTGCGCGCGGATTTCGAGGAGTGTGCCCCGGTGCCGTCCCAACCGCCTGCCCCCGACGGCGTCGACGTCCAGGAGTCCCCCACCGCCGGTGCCTGGGGCGAGTGGAACCCGACGGAGGACTCGGCCCGCCCGGTCCGCGGCAAGCACCGCGTGGCACGCCAGCGCGGCGGACTGGCCCGCAGTTCCACCGTGCTCGGGGTCGGCGTCATCGCCGCCGTCGGCGCGGGCGGGATCGCCACCGCGCAGGGCCGCCCGCAGGTCGCCATCAGCATCCCGTCCCTGGGCGACCTGGGTGACCTGGGCGCTCTCGGCGGCTCGGACGGGGGCGCGGACCACGCCGGGGACGGCTCCGAGAACGGGATCGTCCAGACGCGGGACCATGGCGCGGCCCAGGAGCGCTCGGCCACCGGGACCGGCACCGCCCAGGGGCAGTCGGCCGCCGGGTTCGATGCGGGCGAGGTGCTGCGCCACCGGATCCTCCAGCAGGCCGAATCCCAGCAGGACGCCGCAGCGGCCGCCGCCAAGGCGGAGACCGAGCGGGCCGCGCGGCAGAGCGCCGCCGAGGAGTCCCGGCAGAAGCAGGCCGCCGCCGAGGCGGCCGCCCGTACCAAGGCGGAGGCCGAGGCGAAGGCCCAGGAGCAGGCGAAGGCCCAGGAACAGGAACAGGCGAAGGCGGCGGCCGCGGCGCAGCAGCCGGCGGACGCGGCCCCGGCAGCGGCGGGCGGTTACGCCCTCCCCACCTCCGCCTACACCCTCACCTCGCACTACGGCGACGCCGGTTCCATGTGGTCCTCCGGGATGCACACCGGACTCGACTTCGCCGCCCCGACCGGCACCCCGGTCAAGGCGGTGCACGACGGGACGATCATCTCCGCGGGCTGGTCCGGCTCGTACGGCTACCGGATCGTGCTCCGGCTCTCCGACGGCACGGAGGTCTGGTACTGCCACCTCTCCTCGATGTCGGTGACCTCCGGCACGGTGGCCACCGGCGAGACGATCGGCCGGGTCGGAGCCACCGGCAATGTCACCGGACCCCACCTCCACCTGGAAGTACGTACGGACGGGGCGACGCGGGACCCGCTGACGTGGCTCCAGGGCAAGGGCCTGAACGTCTAGGAGCGGGTACGGGCACGGGTACGGACATCGGAGCCGGTACGGGCCTCCTCGCCACCGGCACCGGCACCGGCACCGGCACCGGCACCGGAACGGGCGGGCGCCCCACGGCCGTTGCCCGCACCGGCGGCGCCGCGTACAGCTCCTCCATGACGGCCGCCCGGGCCAGCGCCGGGCCCGCGGCCGCCCGGCCCCGCCACAGCCGCTCCAGCAGCTCCCGCTCGCGGTCCGCGAAGTCCACCGCGCGGCGCGGTCCGCCGCAGCGGGCCTCGTCGCGCAGCAGGGCCAGGGCCGCCGCGTCCGCCGTGTAGGCGGCGACCGCCCGGGCCGCCGGACGCCCGCCCGCACTCCGGGCCAGCGCGCGGGCCAGCGACCTGGCCGGCACCGACGCGAGCGCGGGCACCTCCGCGGGGCCCAGCCAGCCCGCGCCCGCGTACACCCGCAGCTCGCGGGCGACCGTACGCAGCTGCCCGCGCCGGAGCCGGACGGCCAGCCAGACCAGCGCCGCGAAGGCCGGGACCATCACACAGCCGTAGACGATGTAGAAGCCGTAGGCGCCCAGCCCGGACGAGCTGTTCCACAGGGCGTGCGCGGCCATGGCGAGGGCGAGCCCCAGCAGCGGCAGCCCGGTCCGGACCGGGCGGCGGACGCTGCGCGCGGCGGCGCCCAGGCCGAGCCCGGTCAGCGCGGTGAACAGCGGGTGGGCGAACGGCGACAGCATGATCCGCACGAAGAAGGTGGCCGCGGTCATCGAGTCGAGCACGCTGGTGCCGCTGTGCAGGTCCTCGCCGAAGGCATTGCCGAGATAGAGGATGTTCTCGGTGAAGGCGAAACCGGTGGCGGTGAACCCGGCGATGACCAGGCCGTCCGCGGGGCCGGTGAAATGCCGTCTTCGGAAGGTGAACACCAGCAGCAGCGCGGCGGCCTTCGCGATCTCCTCGACGACGGGCGCGATCGCCACCGAGCCGAGCTGGTCGGCGGCGGAGGGGTCGGTGGCGGCCGAGGCTATCCACTCGGTCGCGAAGTTGTTGGCGACTATGGCGATCAGCGCCGCGGTGCACGCCCCCCACCCCGCGCAGAACAGCAGCCGGGACCAGGGCAGCGGCGCGGCCCGGCCCAGCCACCGGAACGCCGCCATGAGCGGGGCCACCGGCAGCAGGGCCAGACCGAGACCGACGAAGAACCCGGCGGTGCCGGTCTGTTCCCGCACCAGCTCCAGGATGGCCGCGCCGGACAGGGCCAGACAGGAGAGCAGGGTGACGAGCACGCACATGCGGACCGCGCCCGACGGACGTGCGAGCACACCGGGGAGCGCTCGGAACACCTCATCACCCTAGCGAGCGGGTCCGACACTCGCAGTGACGTTGGCCGTTATCCCCGTTACGGGGTACGGCGGAACAGCAGGTCGTGTACGACGTGCCCCTTGTCCAGGCCCTGGCCTTCGAACCGGGTCAGCGGCCGGAAGCCGGGGCGCGGCGCGTAACCGCCGTCGGCCTGCGTGTTCTCGAACCGGGGGTGCGCGCCGAGGACTTCGAGCATCTGCTCGGCGTACGGCTCCCAGTCGGTCGCACAGTGGAGTACGGCCCCGGGGGCCAGCCGGGTCGCGGCCAGGTCGAGGAACTCGGGCTGGATCAGCCGCCGCTTGTGGTGCCGGGCCTTGGGCCACGGGTCCGGGAAGTACACGCGCAGCCCGGTGAGGGAGTCGGGCGCCAGCATCTCGCGCAGCAGGATGATCGCGTCGCCGTTGGCGACGCGGATGTTGTCGAGGCCGTTCCGCTCGGCGAGCGCGAGCAGATTGCCCTGGCCGGGCGTGTGCACGTCGGCGGCCAGGATCCCGGTGTCCGGGTCGGCGGCGGCCATCTGCGCGGTGGCCTCGCCCATGCCGAAGCCGATCTCCAGGACGACGGGTCGGCCGTCGAAGAGCTTGTCGAGGTCGATGACCTCGTGCCCGTCGATGTCCAGCCCCCAGGTCGACCACTTCCGGCGCAGCGCCTCACCCTGGCCGGTGGTCACCCGGCTGCGGCGCGGCTGGAAGCTGCGGATCCGGCGCTCGTGGTGCGAGCCCGCCGGATCGGGCGCGGGCCCGTCGGGAAACCGGGGCTCCGTGCGCCAGCGCGGCGGAACATGGGAAGCCGCCCCCTCGGGGGCGTCGGGGGTACCGGGCTGCGGATTCAGTGACTCAGACACAATGCCCCGATTCTACGACCCGGGCCGGGCTGCCACCTCAATCACCGGCGTCCCCTGTCCCGGCCACATCAGCCCAATTTCAGCCCCGCCGGCGTTTGAGGCGCCGCCGGAGGCAACGACAACGGTCAGCCGCGCAGCATCCGCACCACCCGCCTCCCCACCGCACCCCCCAACGGCAGCACCCCGGCCACCCCCGGCACCCCGCCGTCCAGCACGTGCACCACCCCGTCCGCCTCCCGGACCAGGACGTCGTCCACCGGCGTCCCGTCCGGCAGGACGGCCCGCACCCCGGGAAAGGGCCGCCCCGGGTCCGGGACCACCTGAACCAGCCCGCGCCCCGGCGAAGGCCGCACCGGGCCGTGGCCACCCCCGTCCCCCCGGACTGGAACTCCGCCCGTCACCGGAACGAGACGCACACCCGGCTCGTCCCCCGCCAGCCGCGCGACCCGGTCGGCCCGCGCCCCGGCGCAGTTCACCAGCACCTTCCCCCGCAGCACCTCGCCGGAGGCGGTCCGCACCGAGACCCGGCCCCCCGGGACCGGGCCCGGGCCCCGGCGCCGCCCGATCCGCTCCGCCCGCGCCCCGTACCGGATCTCCGCTCCCGAGGACCGCGCGAGCTGCTCCGCCACCCGCGCGCGGTCCACGACCCCGCTGGTGGCGACACGGATCGCGGCCAGCGCGCGGACCTCCGGCTCGTACTCCCTGATCTGCGCCGGGCCCAGCTCCCGCACCGGGATCCCGTGCCGCCGCCCGCGCTGGACCAGTGCGTGCAGCCGCGGCAGCTCGGCCCGCTCGGTGGCGACGATCAGCTTCCCGGTCACCTCGTGCGGTATGCCGTGTTCCGCGCAGAACCGGACCATCTCGGCCGCGCCGCGCACCGCGTAGCGCGCCGCGAGCGATCCGGGCCGGTGGTGGATCCCGCTGTGAATGACCCCGCTGTGGATGACCCCGCTGTGAACGACCCCGCCGTGGTGCCCGGTCGCCGGCCCGGGCTCCTGCTCCAGCACCACCACGCGCGTACCGGGGGCGAGCCGCGACAGGGCGTGCGCCGTCGACAGGCCGACGAGCCCGCCGCCGATCACCAGCACATCGAAGTCGTCGACCTCGTCGCGCCGATCGAACGCATCGTCATCGAGGTCATCGAGGTCATCGAAGTCATCGAACTCAGCGAAGTCATCACGGTCCACGCAGCTGCCACCTCCCACCCCCGCATACTGCACCCCGCCACTGACAACGCGGCCGGGCCACCGGTGGGCCGGGCGTGGGCTACGCCGGAGTGACCAGCAGTGGCCGGGCCCGCTCGCGCAGCTCGGCGACGCGCGGCTCGTCGCCGTACGGTTCCAGCCGGTGCAGCAGGTCCCGTACGTACTCCGTGGTCCGCGCCGAGGAGATCCGCCCCGCGACCTCCACGGCCCGGGTCCCGGCGGCGCAGGCCGCGTCGAGGTTGCCGGACTCCAGCTCGGCGACCGCGCTCACCACCAGCCGCAGCCCGTGCGAGCGCACGTACTCCTCGGTGGGGCGGGACAGCGCCTGCTCGGTGAACCGCCGGACCTGCCGGGGCAGTTTGAGGTCCCGGTAGCATTCCGCCGCATCCGCCGCGAAACGGTCGTACGAGTAGAAACCCAGCCAGGTCGGATCCGGGTCCCCGTCCCGCGCCCGCTCCAGCCAGCCCTCCGCCGCCCGCAGCGCCGCCCCGGCGGCCACCGGATCGCCCGACTTCGCGTGCGCCCGGGCCTCCACCAGCCGGAAGAAGCTCATGGTGCGGGCCGTGGCCAGCCCCCGGTTGCGCTCGACGGCGGCCTGCGCGAGGTCGACGCCCTCGTCCGGGAAGTCCCGGTAGGTGGCCTGGAGGGACATCGAGGCCAGGACGTACCCGCCGAGCGGCACGTCGGCGGCCGCGCGGGCCAGGCGCAGCGCCTGGATGTAGTAGCGCTGGGCGGCCTCCTGCTGGCCGGTGTCGAAGGCCATCCACCCGGCCAGCCGGGTCAGTTCGGCCGTCGCCCCGAAGAGCGCCCGGCCCACCTCGTCGGTGTAGGAGCCCAGCAGCAGCGGGGCCGCGTCCACCCGCAGGCACTCGGGGACCATCGAGGAACGCCAGTCCCCGCCGCCGTACTTGGAGTCCCAGCGGCGCGCGTCCTCGGCCGCCTCGCGCAGTTTGGCCACATCGCTGTGGCCGACCCGCTGCGGGGAGGGGTCCGGGGAGTGCGCGGCCGTCGGCTGACCGGGCGCGCGGGGCGTTTCGGGGCCGGACTGCGCGGGCACAAAGGAGGTCGGCGGCGATGCGGCCGGGGCCGCCGGGCCGCCCGGAGCGCCACCCGCCGTGGCGCCCGTACCGCCCGGAGCGCCGCTCGCACCGCCCGGAGCAGTGCCCGTACGAGCCGGAGCGGCGCCCGTGGCGCCCGTACCGCCCGAGGGAAGGGGGGCCGGAGCAGTGGTCTCACGCGCGACGGCCTCACGCGCGACCGAGCCGTCCGCCGGAGATATCAGCCAGCGCGAGGCGGGCGTCGCGTACGCCGCCACGGAGAAGGACCCGGCCAGGGACTGCCAGATCCCGCCGCCCCCGCGCCGTCCCGCGAGGTCGAGCCGGTAGAGGTCGGTGGCCGAGCGCACCGCCGCGCCGACATCGCGCGGGAAGGCGAGGCCGACCTCGGGCGCGGGGTCCGCGTCCGCCAGCCCGATCTCGTGCAGCGGTACCGGCCGCCCCAGCTTCGCGCCGATGGCGGCGGCGATGAGATGAGGGGCCGCGCCCTGCGGCACCATGCCCTTGGACACCCACCGGGCGACCGAGGTCTTGTCATACCGGAGCGTCAGTCCGCGCTGCGCCCCCAGGTCGTTGACCCGCCGGGCCAGCCCCGCGTTGCTGATGCCCGCGAGGGCGAGGACGGCGCCGAGCTTCTCGTTCGGCTCACGGAGCTCCCTGGACATGCGCCACCCCTCGTCACACACGTGGAACGCAGACCGTCATCGGGGCATAGGCGCCCGGCAACGTAAACCCAGCGTAGTTCGCCGCATCCCAAGCGTTAAGGCCCCGCCTTCCGGATGGCGAGATTGTTGTCCGTACGCACAGTCGTGGCCGGGGCTGCGCCCGGGGCGCACGTGTCAGTGCGTGCTCCGCCCGTGTGGCCGTGCGCCCGCCCGTGCGCTCTGGCCCGCCCCGGGGCCCGGCGATTCGATGTGCGGTGCGTGGGTCGGCCCGGCGCGTGGATCCGGCGGGCCGGGAGACACCGCCGCCTCAATCCCCGCGGGTGGCGGTACGGTCCGGGGGGCGGACGCCGCCTCCCGGACCGCGCCCGCGCCAGGGCACTCAGTACGGCTGAAGAATGGCCGAAACCGACCTATGGGGCGGCAGGCACGGAACGCCAAATACCGCGTGCGCGGGGCGTGTTCGTTTGCATGTGCGCCCCCCTAAGCCACTCTCGCACGCCTGTCTCGTGGCAGCATGGACCCGAGCCACCCGGGGTCCCGCCGTCCGGCCGTCCGGCCCCGGTCACGTGCCCACAGGCTGGGGAGACGGCTATGCGGTGGTTGGTGGGCTGGAGCAGTATCGCCGCAAGCTTCGGCACGGCCGGGCGCGTCGGCGAACCCGGCCGAGGAGCAGCCGACGGGCTGCGCGGCGGCCTCGCGGACGTCCCACGCGCCTCCTACGCCTCCCACACCCCGCACGGCCCGTCCGGAGCCGCCCAGGCGACCGGCTACGGCCGCGGCGGCGCGTACCCGGACGACCAGGGCGCGTACGACGCCTACGGCGAGCCCGACGAATACACCGAACGCACCCTGCACCCCGTCGGCGCCCAGCTCCTGTGGGGCGACCCCGACCCCCTGTGGGCCGTCGGCGACTGGCGCCCCGACGAGATCCGCACCGTCACCGCCGACCCCGCCGACCCCTTCACCCGGCTCGCCGTCCTCGGCTGCTGCGGCGCCCGCGACGACGAACTGCGCCGCGCCCTCTACGCCGCCCGCGGCGGCGCCCTGCGCCACCTCACCCAGTGGCCCGGCAGCTACACCGCCGTCGTCCAGGCCGGCCGCCGGATCACCGTCGTCGGCGACCTCGCGGGCGCCCGGCCCGTCTTCTACACCCCCTGGGCGGGCGGAACGGCGTACGCCACCGCGGCCCTCCCGCTCGCCGACCTGATCGAAGCCCAGCTCGACATCGGCCACCTCGCCGCCCTGCTGGCCTGCCCCGACAGCCCCGAGGCACTGGGCGACGGCACACCGTACGCGGGCGTCCGCCGGATCCCGCCCGGGCACGCGATCATCCTGCGCGAGGGCTCCCGCGAGATCACCGGATACGAGCCCGTCGCCTCCCTCGCCGTCGCCGCCCCCGAGATGGAACCCGGGGCCGCCACCGAGGGCGTGCGGGAAGCACTGGTCGATGCGGTGCGCGCCCGGCTCACGGCGCCCCGCCATGCCCCCGACACCCTGCCCCACGACCCCGGGCCGGTTCCCGGCATGGGCCCCGCCGACCGCCGCGCCGCCCGCGGCGCCCCCGCCCCCGGCGTCGGCGCCGACCTCTCCGGCGGCAGCGCCTCCGCCACCCTCGCCCTCCTCGCCGCCGGACTCCCCGGCGCCCCCGGCACCGTCCTCGGCCACGGCTCCGGCGCCGGGGAACGCCTCCTCGCCGTCACCTTCAACGACCTCACCACCCCCCAGGGCCGCGAGGGCGAACTCGAACGCGCCCACGCCATCGCCGCCAACCCCCGCCTGCACCACGTCGTCGTGGCCGCCGCCGAAGAAGCCCTCCCCTACGCCGACCTCGACGGCCCGCTCACCGACGAACCCGGCCCCTCCCTCGTCCTCGCCGCCCGCGACCGGCGCCGACTGGCCGCGGGCAGCGCCGACCACTTCGTCGGCCACGGCGCCCGCCAGGTCCTCGACGCGCACCCCGCCCGGCTGGCCGACCTCCTCATGGACCGCCGCAGACGCCACCTGCTGCGCCCCGTCGCCGCCCTCGCCCGCTCGGCCGGCGCCGAAGGCCAGTCCTCCGGCCAGTCCCTGCTCGTCCCGCTGACCGTGTACTCCGCCGCCCGCCGCCTCGCCCGTACGCCCTACCGCGCGGGCATGGAAGCGGCCGCGGCCCGGCTGCGCGAAGGCCTCCTGCCCGGCCGCGCCGCCAGCCCGCTCGACGCCTCCCTCGCCGCCCTCACCTGGTGCCGGCCCGGCCCCGCCGCGAGCTGGCTGACCGGCGAAGCCCTCGCCGAAGTCGCCGTCCGGCTCGCCGCCGCCGCGGGCCGCCCCCCGCTCTCGCTGCGCCCCGGCGAGGCCCGGGCCCGCTCGGTCCTGACCCGCCACGCCGCCGACCACCGGGTCTTCGAACAGGCCGTGGAGGTCCGCAGCCAGCGCCTGCACGCCCCCTTCCTCGACAACCAGGTCGTCCGCGCCGCCCGCGCCCTCCCCGAATCCCTGCGCGTCCAGCCGGGCGCCCGCGCCGCCGTCCTGCGCACCGTCCTCGCGGGTACGGGCGTACGCGAACTCCCGCCCGGCTGGGGCGCCCCCGCCCACTCCGCCAACGAAACGGCCGTCCGCCTCGGCCTGCGCGCCGCCTTGGACCCGCTCCTCGCCCTCTTCACCGCGCCGCTCCTGGCGGACGCCGGCCTGATCGAGGCCCGGGTCATCCAGCAGGCCCTGATCGACGCGGCCGACGGCCACCCGGTCCCCCTCGACGGCCTCGCGGAACTCGTCTCGGTCGAACTCTGGCTCCGCCGCCTCCTAGCCCGCCGCGGCACCTGCTGGACCGGCACCTCCTCCCCCCGCCGCCGAGCCGTCCCCACCGGCGTCCCCCTCCGCCGCCCAGCCCTCTCCTGACCCGCTCCGGAGGCGCCCTCAACCGCCGGGCGGGCTGGGGTTTCCCCCGGCGGCCCGGCCCTGTCGCGGCGCGCGGGCCTGGGGCGCCTCCGGCGGGTCCTCAATCGCCGGACGGGCTGGGTTTGGCCTGAGGTGGTGCCTCTGGTGGGTCTCAGCGGCCCGGACGGGCTGGGTGTGGCCGGGAGCCCGGGCCTGTCGCGGTGCCGCGGGCTTGGGGTGCCTCCGGCGGGTCCTCAATCGCCGGACGGGCTGGATGTGGCCTGGGCGGGCCCCTGGGGGGTCCGCAATCGCCGGACGGGCTGGGTTTGGCGGGGCCCGTGCCTGTCGCGTGGCGCGGTCCTCAGACGCCGGGCGGCTGAAATCCAGCCCGTCCGGCGTTTGAGGACCGGGTCCGGGCGGAGCCCGGTTTCGGGAAGGGGCGGGTAGGGGACCAGCCCCGGGCAGCGGCGCCCCCGCCCCTGCCCCGCCCCCGGGCAGCGGCGGCCACGTCCCCCACCCCGCCACCCCCAAGGCAAAATGACCCCGTGCGGTACCTGATCCTCGGCACCACCCAAGCCCGTGACGACTCCGGCGCCCCCCTCCCCCTCGGCGGCGCCCGCCTTCGCGCGCTCCTCGCCGCCCTCGCGCTCCGGGCCGGCGGCCCCGCCGTCCCCGTCTCCGTCCTCGTGGACGAGGTCTGGGGCGAGGACCCGCCCCAGGACGCCCCCGCCGCCCTGCAGGCCCTCGTCTCCCGCCTGCGTCGCGCCCTCGGGGGCAAGGACACGGTCCAGGCCGACCCCACCGGCGGCTACCGCCTCCCCGCCACGCGGGACGACGTGGACCTGTACGTCTTCCAGCGCCTCGCCCGCCAGGCCGCCCAGGCCCTCTCCACCCCGACCCCCACGGGGCAGCCCCCCGCCCCCACCCTCCGCACCGCCCTAACCCTCTGGCGCGGCCCGGCCCTCGCCGACCTCCCGGACCCCGCCACCCGCGCGAGTCACGCCACCGGCCCCGAGGCCCAGCGCGCCGCCGCGGTCCGCGACCTCATCGAGGCCGAACTCCGCACCCCCAGCACCGATCCGGCCACCCTCCTCCCGGAGATCGAGGCGCTGATCGCGGCGCACCCGTACGACGAGCCGCTGCGCGCCCAGCACTTGCGCGCCCTGCGCGCCGCGGGCCGCACCGCCGACGCCCTGGCCGCGTACGACCGCACCCGCCGCGCCCTCGCCGAAGGCCTCGGCACGGACCCCGGTCCGGAACTCACCGCCCTCCACGCGGACCTCCTCCGCCCCGCCCCCGCCCCCACCCCGGCCCCCGCCCCGGAGCGCCGCGGCAACCTCCGCCCCCGCCTCACCTCCTTCGTCGGCCGCGAACCCGAACTCGCCGCCCTGCACACCGACCTGTCCCGCGCCCGCCTCGTCACCCTCACCGGCCCCGGCGGCTCCGGAAAGACCCGGCTCGCCGAGCACGCGGGCGCCCAGCACGCGGCGCGCGCCGACCACACCACCCCCCTCGAACCGGTCTGGCTGGTCGAACTGGCCCGCCTGGACCACCCCGCGGCCGTCCCCGCCGCGGTCCTCAGCGCCCTCGGCCTGCGCGACACCGCCCTGGTCGGCCGCGAGAAGCCCGCCGCCGCCCAGGACCCCACCGCCCAGCTCCTGGAGCACTGCGCCCAGCGCCGCCTGCTCCTCGTCCTCGACAACTGCGAGCACGTCATCGGCGCCGCCGCCGAGCTGGCCGAGCGGCTGCTCACGCACTGCCCCGGCGTCCGGATCCTGGCGACCAGCCGCGAACCCCTCGGCGTGCCCGGCGAGAACGTCCGCCCCGTGGAGCCGCTGCCGCCCGACCCCGCGCACCGGCTGTTCGCCGACCGCGGGGCCGCCGCCCGGCCGGGGTTCACCGTGGCCGACGATCCCGCCGCCGTCGCCGAGATCTGCGCCCGCCTGGACGGGCTGCCGCTGGCCATCGAGCTGGCGGCGGCGCGGCTGCGGCTGCTCACCCCGCGCCAGATCGCGGACCGCCTCGACAACCGGTTCCGGCTGCTGACGAGCGGGAGCCGTACGGTCCTGCCCCGCCAGCAGACCTTGCGGGCGGTGGTCGACTGGTCCTGGGACCTGCTGGACGCGTCCGAACGTACGGTCCTGCGCCGCCTGTCGGTCTTCGCGGGCGGCTGCGACCTGACCGCCGCCGAAGCCGTCTGCGCCGACCCCGGCCCCGATGGCCCCGATGGCCCCGATCTCGCCGACATCGCCGACGTGGCGGACGTACTCGGCGCCCTGGTGGACAAATCCCTGGTCCTGGCCGACCCAGCCCCGGCCACGGCCCAGGCCTCCGCCGCCATGCGCTACCGCATGCTGGAGACCATCCACGAGTACGCCGCCGAGCGCGCCGCCGAGGACCCCGCCGACCGGTCCGCCACCGCCCGCCGCCACGCGGCCCACTTCACGACCCTCGCCGAGGAAGCGGAACCCTTCCTGCGCTCGGCGGCGCAGTTGCCGTGGATCGCCCGGATCGAAACCGAACTGGACAACCTGCGCACGGCCTTCACCACCTCGATATCCACCACACGCACCTCGCCCGCCGACCCGGAGACCGCAGTGCGGCTCGCCTTCGCCCTGGGCTGGTTCTGGTGGCTGCGCAACTACCGCACCGAAGGCGCCGAATGGACCGCCCGGGTGGTCGACCTCGACCCGGCCGAACCGCCCCTCGACACCCCCGCGTACTGGAACTGGATGCGCCTCCAGCTCCTCAGCGTGTTCCTCATGGCGGAAACCCGGCCGGTCGGGGAGTTCCGCACGCCGGAACGCCTCGCCCTGGCCGAGCGCCTCCAGCACGCCTTCCGCCGCCCCGGCCCGGAGACCGCCCGCTTCCCCGGCATGCTGTGGCCGCTGACCTCGTACCTCACCGGCGACGCCCTCGACTTCCACCGGGGACTCGACGAGACCGTCGCCAACTGCCGTGCGTACGCGGGCGACTGGGAACTCGGCGTGACCCTCATGCTCCGTACGCACGTCGCCATCGACATCACGGGCGGACTGCCGACGGTCGACGCCGACCTGGCCGAACTCCACGAGATCGCCCGCCGCGTCGGTGACCGCTGGACCCGCGCCCAGGTGTCCAGCGCCGCGGGCGAGGTCGCGCTCTCCCGGGGCCAGTACGACTGGGCGCGCGCCGAGTACGAGGAGTGCCTGCGGCTCGCCCGTGAGGTCGGCGCGCACTTCGAGGCGCCGTTCGCGCTCACCCGGATCGCGCAGACCGCCTACTGCACGGGCGATTCGTCCGGCGCGCTGCGGCTGCTGGCGGCGGCGGACGCCGAGGCGGACAGCTCCGGGGGGAGCGACGTACGGGCCTTCTCCGGCCTGCTCGCCGGGATGATCGCGCTGGACCAGGGCGATCCGGTCCGGGCGCGGGCCGAGCACGACCGGGCCCTCGCCGAGTCGTTGCGGACGACCATGCCCGCGCAGTTCTCGGCGGGGCTGGCGAATCTGGAGGCCCACATCAAGCGGCTGGAGGAGGGGCCGGACGCCGGGCTGGCCGTGATCCTGCCGACGCTGGAGGCGGCGGTCACCGGGCACTGCGCGGAGCAGGTGCTGGCCGTCCTCGCCGAGACGGCCGCGGCGCTGCTGGCGGACGCGGACCGCTGCGCCGAGTCCGTACGCGCGCTGGCGGCGGCCGGTGCCTGGCGGGGCGGGCTCCCGCGGTCCGTGCCGGAGGAGGGGTTCGTCCGCGGGCTGCCCGAGCGCACCAGGGCGGCCCTCGGCGCGGAGGCGTACGACCGGGAGGCGGCGGCGGGAGCGGCCCTGTCCCCCCGGGCCCTCCTCGCCACCCTCACCGCCGGCTGATCACCGCCGGCTGATCACCGGCAGCCGATCACCGGCAGCCGATCACCGGCAGCCGATCACCGGCAGCCGATCACCGGCAGCGGCTCACCGCCGGCCGATCACCGGCAGCTGATGACCGCGTCCGCCCAGGCGGCCAGGGTCAGGTCGGGGTGCCGTCCGGCGTGCTCCACGACCAGCCGCAGCGTCTTGCGGCCGCTCAGCCCGACCTCGACGGGCACCGCGCGGTCCCCGTAGCCGACGGCGGCCGACTGCCACAGCCGTACCCCGTCGCCGTAGACGGAGAACCGCACCGAGCCGTCACCCGGCAGGGACAGCCCGTCCACCCCGGCCCGTGCCGAGAACGACGTGCACGTCCGGTTCAGGGTGATCTCCACCGACGAACGGGCGTTGACGGTGATCCCGTGCGCATACCGCCGGTCCCCGACCACCAGCCCCCAGCGCTGCCACACCCAGCTGCTGCGCCAGGTCTGCACCTCGGGCCCGGTGTGGTCGCCGAGGACGGACTGATCCAGCCGCACCAGCTGGTACCCGGCCGCCGGAGCGGACGGCGGGGACGGCGTGGGCGAATGCCGGGTCGGAGTCGGCGTCGGCCGCCCGGGGCTCGGCTTCGCGGGGGCCGCCTTGGACGGCGAGGGCGAGGGAGCATGCGGCGCCGAACTGCGCGGCGACGGTACGGGCGTACGCGCGACCGGCGTCAGCGGCGCGGGCGAACCGGGCTCCGGGGGCGGCGGAACCGGGGCGTCCGGCACCGCGGGCGCCACCGCGGGCGGCTTCGGCGCCACCCGGGCCTCGGGCTTCGCGTCGTCCCCGGCCAGCGCGAACACCACCCCGGCCGCGGCGGCGACCACGACCCCGGCGGCGATGGCGGCCTTGGCGGGCAGCCCGAGCCCCTCGGAGGCCAGCGCCCCGGCACCCGACCCGGCACCGGCCCCGGACCCACCGGCGGCGCCCGCGGCCCCGGCACCGGCAGCCCCGGCACCCGCACCCGCCGCCCCGGCCCCCGCCGTCGAACCGCCCACGGCCGCAGCGGCGGCACCCGCGCCACCCGCGGCCACGACCCCACCGGCCACCACCCCGGCCGCCTTGACCGCGTACCCGGCGGCGAACCACCCGATGACCGCGACCGGAAGCAGCGCCGGGATCCCGGCATTGACGTCCTTCAGCTCACCGGCGACCAGCCGGCACTTCACGCACTCCTCCAGGTGCTTGCGCAGCCCCCGCTCGGCCCGCACCCGCAGCCCGCCCCGGGCATGGGCGCCGAGGCGGTCGGCGTAGCGGGCGCAGTCCCCGCCCTCGCTCAGCGCGGTGCTCACATGGGCCTGGAGGTAGGCCTGCTTGAGCCCCTCCCGGGCCCGGCTGGCCAGGACCGCGGTGGCATTGGCGGTCAGGCCGAACAGCGGGGCGATCGCGCTCGGCGACGCCTCCTCGACGGTGGTGTGCCACAGCACGGCCTGCCACCGCTCGGGCAGGCTGCGGAAGGCCTGCATGGCCAGGGACTGCTCGGCCTCGTGCATGGCCCGTACGTCCGCGCCCAGTTCGAGGGTGTCGGCGCCGGGCGCCAGCCCCGTCCCGGCCTCGGCTCCCGCTCCGGCCTGCTCCGCGAACAGGGCGAAGTCCTCGACGAGCTGCTCGCGTTTGGCGGTCTTCGTCCAGGCCGCGGCGACCCTGCGGACGGTGGTGAGGAGGTACGCGCGCACCGCCTGGTCCGGCCCGGCCCCGCCGCGCACCGCCTGGAGGGTCCGGGCGAACACCTCGGCGGTCAGGTCGTCGGCCGTGTGGGCGTCCCGGCAGCAGGTGCGCGCGTAACGGCGTACGGAATCGGCGTGCCGACGGAACAGCTCCTCATAGGCACCGTCGTCACCCCCACGCATCCGGGCGATCAACTCGGCATCGGAAGCGGGCGCTTCCCCACCGGCCCCACCGGCGGTACCGGCGACACCAGCCGTACCCGCGGCGCCGTACCCGCGGCTGCCGCCGCCCGGTTCGCGCTGGGCGGGGACCTGTCGGGCGGGCAGTTCACCCGCGTCGGACTCGCCGCCGGGGCCCATCGCACCGGAGACCGGATCTTCCCGCCCGTCAACGCTCATCGCGCAAGCCCCCGCAGGACACACTCAGACCGGTACACCGATCCAGCGTGTCACACGGCGACCGCGCACCGGACCGCTCCGGACGGCATCCACTCATCCGGGCAGGATTCGGCGAATCCCCGCTCCACACCTCACCCGTCCGAGTGATGGTCCGTTCGAGGAGCCCGGTCCACGGATTCACCCGGCGGAGCCGTATCCGGAGGCGGAGGGCCACCGGGCGCGGCAGGCCCACCGGTTCCCCGGCGGCCCCACCGCACCGTGGTGACCCACGCGCCTCACATCCTCAGACGGCCCGCGAGCGCAGCCCCTCCAGCAGGATGTCCAGCAGCCGGGCCGAAGCGGCCGCCTGCTGAGCGGGGTCCGGCAGCGCGGGCGCCGCCGTCGCTATGACGAGCAGGACATCGGCCACCGTGACGTCGCGGCGCAGCGCACCGGCTTCCCGGGCGCGGTCGACCAGCCGGCCGACCACCTCCAGGAGCGCTCCGGCGCCCGCGTCCTCCGACGGCTCGTCCTCGGCCGCCGTCCGTCCGCCCACGACCCGCAGGTCGGGCTGTCCGCCGACCACGGCGGCCTGCCGCTGCTGCGGCACCCGCGCCGTGTCGACGGCCTCCAGTACGTCCTCGCCGTCCTCGCCGACCGAGCCGACCCGCAGCACCTGCGGCGGCAGCAGCCGCCCGGCGCCCGAGGCGACGGAGGTGCGCAGGAAGCGCGACAGCGCCTGCCACGGCTCCTCCTCCTGGCCGAGCGCGGCCCTGGCCTGCTCGGTCAGCCGGGAAGTCTCCTCCTCGGCTATGCGCCGGACCAGGACGTCCTTGCTCGGGAAGCGCCGGTAGACGGTGCCGACGCCGACGCGGGCGCGCCGCGCGACATCCTCCATCGGAGCCCCGTAGCCCAGTTCGCCGAACACCTCGCGCGCGGCGCGCAGGACGTGTTCGAGGTTGCGCTGTGCGTCGACCCGCAGGGGCGTGGAACGGCCCACACCGTGCGAGGTTCCACCAGCGATCACGCGAGTGGCGCTCTCGGCCGAGAGCGCGGTCGCAGAACCATGGAAATCGGAAATGTTCATATGTTTCCCCCGGTAATCATTTGTCTCCCCCCGGAGACAGTCCCCGCCTTCGTGTCGAGGGGGGCCACGGTCATGTGGGCCCTGGTCCTAACTCCTCGACGGGCTACGAACATAGTTGAGCCAGAGTCAATTCAGAAGAGGCAGCTCCGTACGGACCATCGCTCGATCGGAGCATTGACCCCCACTTTTCCGTTCCAAGCCCCCGGAATCACCCCTTCCGCACGGCCTGACCTGCGCACCTCACCCCCCATCGGCACCGCCGGACCGGCCCTTCACGCCCCCACCTCCGGTCACACAATTTGTCGGGCCTGTGGACAAACTCCCAGCCACGTTGCGTCATGGGATGGTGAAGGCTGCTAACTCCCGGGGCTCGGCCCCCGGCACCCCGCCCCGGACACGCATCCTCGTCGTCGGCGGAGGTTACGTCGGCATGTACACGGCGCTCCGGCTCCAGCGAAAGCTGAGAGCCGACGAGGCCGAGGTCACGGTGATCACTCCCGAGCCGTACATGACCTACCAGCCCTTCCTCCCCGAGGCGGCCGCGGGATCCATCTCCCCGCGCCACGTCGTCGTACCGCTGCGCCGCGTCCTGAACCGCTGCCGCATCGTCATCGGCGAGGCCCGCAGCATCGACCACGCCAAACGGACCGCGACCGTCACCACCCTCGCCACCGACGAGGAGGGCACCGGCGCCGTCGAGATCGAGTACGACGAGATCGTCCTCGCCCCCGGCTCCGTGTCCCGCACGCTGCCCATCCCCGGGCTCGCCGAGTACGCCATCGGGTTCAAGACCGTCGAAGAGGCCATCGGCCTGCGCAACCACGTCATCGAACAGATGGACATCGCCTCCTCCACCCGCGATCCCGCCATCCGCGACGCGGCCCTCACCTTCGTCTTCGTCGGCGGCGGCTACGCGGGCGTCGAAGCACTCGCGGAACTGGAGGACATGGCCCGCTACGCCGCCCGGTACTACCACAACATCAAACCCGAAGACATGAAATGGGTGCTGGTGGAGGCCAGCGACCGGATCCTCCCCGAAGTCGGCCCCGAAATGGGCAAATACACGATCCGCGAACTGCGTGCCCGCAACATCGACCTGCGCCTGGAGACCCGCCTCGAATCCTGCGAGAACCGCGTCGCCGTCCTCAGCGACGGAGCCCGCTTCCCCACCCGCACCATCGTGTGGACC
Organism: Streptomyces sp. NBC_00536; assembly: GCF_036346295.1. Taxonomy (NCBI): domain Bacteria; kingdom Bacillati; phylum Actinomycetota; class Actinomycetes; order Kitasatosporales; family Streptomycetaceae; genus Streptomyces; species Streptomyces sp. NBC_00536. Next base: position 4,407,573 of record NZ_CP107819.1, read on the forward strand.
GCGGGCGTCAAACCCCACCCCGTCCTCGCCGCCACGGACCTCCCCAGGAACGAACGCGGACGGCTCGCCTGCACCGCCTTCCTCACCGTCGCCGGCGTCGAACACGCCTGGGCCGCCGGCGACGCGGCCGCCGTCCCCGACATCACCGCCGCCGCACCGGGCACCGAATGCGCCCCCAACGCGCAGCACGCGGTCCGCCAGGCCAAGGTGCTCGCGGACAACCTCGTCCACGCCCTGCGCGACGAGGTCCTCACCGAGTACGCCCACAAGTACGTCGGCTCCGTGGCCTCCCTCGGCCTCCACAAGGGCGTCGCCCACGTCTACGGCCGCAAGCTCAAGGGCTACCCGGCCTGGCTGATGCACCGCATGTACCACCTGAGCCGCGTCCCCACCTTCAACCGCAAGATGCGCGTCCTCGCCGAATGGACCCTCTCCGGGCTCTTCAAGCGCGAGATCGTCTCCCTCGGCTCCCTCGAACACCCCAGGGCCGAATTCGAACTCGCCGCGGGCGGCGGCCCCAAACAACCCCCGCCCCCCACCGCCCCCAACCCCCCGAAGGACAACCAGCGCTGACGTCGACCGTGTGGTCGGCCACACTGGGCGTGTGACCATAGGTGGGCTCACACCTGCACAGAGTGACGCCGCAGTGACGCCGCCCGGCGACCGACCACGAGCGATGCAGCGACCAATAGCGACACCACGAGGCTTGAACGCAGTGAACTTCACGCGCTGGAGCGCCCGGTTTCCCGGAACGCAGCGCCGCGCCGCCGCCAGGACCGAACACGCCGCAGCCCAGGCCAAGCGGGGCGAAGGCTCCGTCCCGGCAGCCCGCGGCGGCCGCGCCGACCCCGCCGGCACCGGTGCCGGTGCCGAGCGGACCCCGTCCACCCGCGACGGCTGCCCCGCCGACCCCACGGACGCCACCGTCTCCGGCACCGGAACCGGCTCCGCCGCCGCGCTCGCCGCCGTCCCCTCCCTCGACGTGCTCTCCGTACGAGAGGTCCTCGGCTGCCTCCCCGCCCGCGTCGCGCTCGTCCACGGCCCCGAGCACCGCATCGCCTACGTCAACGACGCCTACACCGCCGGGTTCGGCCCCCGGCCCACCGGCGCCGCCGCCCACGAAGCCCTGCCCGAAATCGGCGAGCTCGGCCTGCTCCCGCTCCTCGACCAGGTCCTGCGCAGCGGCAAGCCCCGTACCGCCAAGAACCGCAAGGCACCCGGCGGCAGCTCCTACACCGCCACCTGCACCCCCGTGGAATTCCCCGAGGCCGACGGCGCGGGCCGCAGCGCGGGCGTACTGATCCACCTCGCCGACGTCACCGACCACGCAGAAGCCGTCGAACGGCTGCGCGCCGCCGAGCGCCGCCAGCGCGAGGCCGTCGTCACCCTCCAGCGCTCCCTGCTCCCCCAGGAACTGGAACAGCCCGACGACCTGCGCATCGCCGCCACCTACCAGCCCGGCGGCACCGAAGCCGCGGTCGGCGGCGACTGGTACGACGTCATCACCCTCGGCGCCGGCCGCACCGCCCTCGTCATCGGCGACGTGATGGGCCGCGGCGTCCGCGCCGCCGCCGTCATGGGCCAGCTGCGCACCGCCGTCCGCGCCTACGCCCGCCTCGACCTGCCCCCGCACGAAGTGCTCCAGCTCCTCGACGGACTCGCCGCCGAGATCGACGCCAGCCAGATCGCGACCTGCGTCTACGCCGTCCACGACCCCAGCGAGGGCCTGCTCGCCTACGCCTCCGCGGGCCACCTGCCCATCCTGGTCCGCGATGAGGACGGCACCGTCCGCAGAGCCGCCGACCCCACCGGTCCACCGCTCGGCACCGGCGGCTGGCTGCACACCTCCGGCACCATCGCCCTGGGACCCGGCTCCACCGCCGTCCTCTACACCGACGGCCTGGTCGAGCGCCGGGGCGAGGACATCGACGAGGGCGTGGCCGCCCTGGAACGCGCCCTCTCCGGCGCCCTGGGCACCCCCGCCGTCATCTGCGACCGGCTGATGCGCGCCCTGGGCGTGGACGCCGACCACGACGACGACGTCGCGGTCATGGTCCTCCAGCAGCCCGCCCGCGTCGGCTCGGAAGCCGAGCTGTTCCACAACGCCGCCCTGGAGCTGCTGGGCGGCATCGAGGCGGCCCCGCGTGCCCGTGCCTTCGCCCAGGGCGTCCTCGCCTCCTGGCGCTTCCCGATCGAGCTGTGCGACCTCGGGGTGCTGGCCGCCAGCGAACTCGTGGCGAACTCCCTCCAGCACGGCACCCCGCCGATGCGCCTGCGGCTGCGCCGCACCGACCGCCGCCTGATCGTCGAGGTCACCGACGGGGACGACCACCTCCCGCGCCGCCGCCGCGCCGAACCGGCCGACGAGACGGGCCGCGGCATCTCGATCGTCGCCACCATCGCCTCCTCGTGGGGCACCCGCCGCACCCCGGGCGGCGGCAAGGCCGTCTGGTGCGAGTTCGCCCTGCCGGACAAACACCCCGACAAGCACCCGGACAGGTAGGCGGGCACGCGTGAGGCCCCGGTCCCATCGGACCGGGGCCTCACCCGTGTACGTACGTACGCGCTCGCCCGCTACGCCGAGACGGGCTCGGCGACGGCAGCGGCCCGCGGAGCCGCCACCGCAGCCGGCGCGCCCTTCAGCAGCGACGGGTTGTCCTGCACCGGCGTCAGCCGCTTGCCGAGCCGCAGCGCGAGCCAGGCGATCCCGAGCGAGACCACGACGAAGATCCCGATGTACAGCATCGGCACCCCGGCGCCGACCGGCACGCCCAGCGGGCCGAGCGCCAGCGCCATCTGCTTGACCAGGGCGAAAGCCGAGTTGTACTGACCGACGGAACCCTCCGGCGCCAGATCCGCGACCAGCGGGGCCAGCGTCGGCGACAGCATCGCCTCACCGATGCCGAAGAGGGCGTACGTCGTGATGAACGCGGCGGCGGCCATCATGGCGCTGCCGTGCCCCAGGCCCGAGAACCCGGCTATGAGCCAGGCGCCCGTCCAGATCACACCGACCAGCGCGATGACGCGCGACCGGCGCCGCTTCTCGACCAGCCGCAGCACCACGAACTGCGCCACGACGATCGCACCGGTGTTGGCGGCCAGCGCGAAACCGAGGGTGGAGGGGGAGATCCCGGCGGCCTCGGTACCGAAGGCGGCGAGACCCGACTCGAACTGTCCGTAGCAAGCGAAGAAGATCACGAAGCCCAGCACGCAGAGCTGGACCATCGCCTTGTGCTCCAGAAGCCGCTTCCAGCCGCTCCCGCCGGCCTGGGCGGGGTCCTTCGGCACCGCGTCCTTGATGCTCGGCGCGTGCGGCATCCGCACGGTGGCGATCACGCCCGCCAGCACCAGGAACATCACGGCCTCGATGCTGAACAGCAGGGTGAAGCTGCCGGGACGCGTCACGTCCACGATCTGGCCGCCTATGAGGCCGCCGATGCCCAGACCCAGGTTCTGCATGAAGAACTGCAGCGCGAAGGCGCGCGTCCGGGTGCTCGGGGTCGAGCACCACACGATCATCGTGGCCAGCGCGGGCTGCATCACGGCCTGACCGGCGCCCAGCGCCAGCGCGGACAGCAGGATCGGGACGACGCCGGTCGACAGCCCCAGCGATATCGCACCCACGGACGCGGCGACCGCCGCGCCCATGACCACGGGGACGGGCCCGCGCCGGTCGATGATCCGACCGGTCAGGGGCAGCGCGAGGAGAGCGCCCAGGGCGAACGCCACGAAGGCGCACGTCGCGGTGGCCGCACCCAGATCCCGCACCTGCGCCACGTAGATATAGAGGAACGGAACCGTGAAACCGATACCGAACGCGGTCAGCGCGTTACCGGCCTGGATCCTCCGCATCGCAGCGCCCATCACCTTGGTCACTTCTCACCTGCCTTCACTACTGAAGCCTGAAGACTTCATACCTAAAGTTCGATCCTTAACTCTACACACCGAAGGAGTTAGACGCCAATGGGCCCGTGCCATACTTCGGTCCATGGGTGACACCCCCGACGGCACTACGCCCGTCCACGAGCCGAGCCTCGATGAGCAGATCGCCGTCTATCAGCGCGAGTTCCAGGACCTCGACCCCCAGGTCGAGAAGGTCGTGTCGGCCCTGAGCCGCCTCAACCGCCGGATGAACGTCGCGTACGGCCGCCAGACGGCGGCCCTGGGCATCAGCAACGCCGAGTGGGAGGTCCTCAAGGCCCTCGTGCTCGCGGGCGACCCGTACCGGATGGGCCCGAGCGAGCTGGCCAAGCAGCTGGGCCTGACGCCGGCCGCGATGACCCACCGGATCGACCGCATGACCGCGGACGGCCTGGTGACGCGCGAGCGGGACGAGTCCAACCGGGTCCGCGTGATCGTGGAGCTGACGAACGAGGGCCGCAGCAAGTGGCTCGACGCGATGCGCGCGGCCACGGTCTTCGAGGAGGACCTCCTCCAGGACCTCTCCACGGCGGAGCGCGCCCTCCTCGGCGACATCCTCACGCGCCTGCTGGACCGGGTCGAAGGCCTCCAGTCGCCCGCCTGACCTGCCACGTGAACCCGGGGTTGACACCAGCCCCGGGGATCCGTAAGGTTCTTCGAGTTGTCCCGGAGCCGGAACGGTTCTGTGAGAACAGATGACGCCGCCTCGTAGCGGCACCCAACTCAGCACGATCTCCCACCGGGAACGAATTCGGCATGCCCGAATTCATTTCCAAGGCCCGATTATGAGCCGCCCGGGAAATCCGCTAGAGTTCGGGAGTCGGAACGGCCCAACAGCCGGAAAGACAAACCCCGCTGACTGGGGGTCAGGCCCGAAAGGATCTGATAGAGTCGGAAACGAAGAACGAAGCCCGGAGGAAAGCCCGAGAGGGTGAGTACAAAGGAAGCGTCCGTTCCTTGAGAACTCAACAGCGTGCCAAAAATCAACGCCAGAAGTTGATACCCCGTCCACTTCGGTGGATGAGGTTCCTTTGAAAAAGACCTGTGAGGCCTTCGGGTGCTTGCAGGCAACCACAACAGCGAGGACGCAGTGGACGGTCGGCCATATTCCGGCATGACTGTCCCGCTCAACGCGAGTGGGCACCCGATTACGGGTAAACATTCACGGAGAGTTTGATCCTGGCTCAGGACGAACGCTGGCGGCGTGCTTAACACATGCAAGTCGAACGATGAAGCCCTTCGGGGTGGATTAGTGGCGAACGGGTGAGTAACACGTGGGCAATCTGCCCTTCACTCTGGGACAAGCCCTGGAAACGGGGTCTAATACCGGATAACACTCCTGCCTGCATGGGCGGGGGTTAAAAGCTCCGGCGGTGAAGGATGAGCCCGCGGCCTATCAGCTTGTTGGTGGGGTAATGGCCTACCAAGGCGACGACGGGTAGCCGGCCTGAGAGGGCGACCGGCCACACTGGGACTGAGACACGGCCCAGACTCCTACGGGAGGCAGCAGTGGGGAATATTGCACAATGGGCGAAAGCCTGATGCAGCGACGCCGCGTGAGGGATGACGGCCTTCGGGTTGTAAACCTCTTTCAGCAGGGAAGAAGCGAAAGTGACGGTACCTGCAGAAGAAGCGCCGGCTAACTACGTGCCAGCAGCCGCGGTAATACGTAGGGCGCAAGCGTTGTCCGGAATTATTGGGCGTAAAGAGCTCGTAGGCGGCTTGTCGCGTCGGATGTGAAAGCCCGGGGCTTAACCCCGGGTCTGCATTCGATACGGGCAGGCTAGAGTGTGGTAGGGGAGATCGGAATTCCTGGTGTAGCGGTGAAATGCGCAGATATCAGGAGGAACACCGGTGGCGAAGGCGGATCTCTGGGCCATTACTGACGCTGAGGAGCGAAAGCGTGGGGAGCGAACAGGATTAGATACCCTGGTAGTCCACGCCGTAAACGTTGGGAACTAGGTGTTGGCGACATTCCACGTCGTCGGTGCCGCAGCTAACGCATTAAGTTCCCCGCCTGGGGAGTACGGCCGCAAGGCTAAAACTCAAAGGAATTGACGGGGGCCCGCACAAGCAGCGGAGCATGTGGCTTAATTCGACGCAACGCGAAGAACCTTACCAAGGCTTGACATATACCGGAAACGGCCAGAGATGGTCGCCCCCTTGTGGTCGGTATACAGGTGGTGCATGGCTGTCGTCAGCTCGTGTCGTGAGATGTTGGGTTAAGTCCCGCAACGAGCGCAACCCTTGTTCTGTGTTGCCAGCATGCCCTTCGGGGTGATGGGGACTCACAGGAGACTGCCGGGGTCAACTCGGAGGAAGGTGGGGACGACGTCAAGTCATCATGCCCCTTATGTCTTGGGCTGCACACGTGCTACAATGGCCGGTACAATGAGCTGCGATGCCGCGAGGCGGAGCGAATCTCAAAAAGCCGGTCTCAGTTCGGATTGGGGTCTGCAACTCGACCCCATGAAGTCGGAGTTGCTAGTAATCGCAGATCAGCATTGCTGCGGTGAATACGTTCCCGGGCCTTGTACACACCGCCCGTCACGTCACGAAAGTCGGTAACACCCGAAGCCGGTGGCCCAACCCGTAAGGGAGGGAGCTGTCGAAGGTGGGACTGGCGATTGGGACGAAGTCGTAACAAGGTAGCCGTACCGGAAGGTGCGGCTGGATCACCTCCTTTCTAAGGAGCATATAGCCGACTGCGAGCGAATGACTCGCACGGTTGCTCATGGGTGGAACGTTGATTATTTGGCGCGATCAGACCTGACGGTCTTCAAGTACTGCCTTAGGGCGTGGAAAGAAGATTCCAAAGGGTGGTCGTGCCTGGCACGTTGTTGGGTATCTGAAGGTACGGCCGTGAGGTTGTGCTTTCTGCGATGCCGGCCCCAGTGAACTCGCCAGCTTGTCTGGTGGGGTGATGGGTGGCTGGTCGTTGCTTGAGAACTACACAGTGGACGCGAGCATCTGTAGGCCAAGTTTTTAAGGGCGCACGGTGGATGCCTTGGCACCAGGAACCGATGAAGGACGTGAGAGGCCGCGATAGGCCCCGGGGAGCTGCCAACTGAGCTTTGATCCGGGGGTGTCCGAATGGGGAAACCCGGCAGTCGTCATGGGCTGTCACCCACTGCTGAACACATAGGCAGTGTGGAGGGAACGCGGGGAAGTGAAACATCTCAGTACCCGCAGGAAGAGAAAACAACCGTGATTCCGGGAGTAGTGGCGAGCGAAACCGGATCAGGCCAAACCGTATGCGTGTGATACCCGGCAGGGGTTGCGCATGCGGGGTTGTGGGAATTCTTTTGATCGGTCTGCCGGCCGGTCGGCGAGTCAGAAACCGTTGATGTAGTCGAAGGACATGCGAAAGGTCCGGCGTAGAGGGTAAGACCCCCGTAGACGAAACATCAGCGGCTTGCTTAAGAATCTCCCAAGTAGCACGGGGCCCGAGAAATCCCGTGTGAATCTGGCGGGACCACCCGCTAAGCCTAAATATTCCCTGGTGACCGATAGCGGATAGTACCGTGAGGGAATGGTGAAAAGTACCGCGGGAGCGGAGTGAAATAGTACCTGAAACCGTGTGCCTACAAGCCGTGGGAGCGTCGCTCATTGAGTTTACTCAATGGGTCGTGACTGCGTGCCTTTTGAAGAATGAGCCTGCGAGTTAGCGGTGTGTAGCGAGGTTAACCCGTGTGGGGAAGCCGTAGCGAAAGCGAGTCCGAATAGGGCGATTGAGTTGCACGCTCTAGACCCGAAGCGGAGTGATCTAGCCATGGGCAGGTTGAAGCGGAGGTAAGACTTCGTGGAGGACCGAACCCACCAGGGTTGAAAACCTGGGGGATGACCTGTGGTTAGGGGTGAAAGGCCAATCAAACTCCGTGATAGCTGGTTCTCCCCGAAATGCATTTAGGTGCAGCGTCACGTGTTTCTTGCCGGAGGTAGAGCACTGGATAGGCGATGGGCCCTACCGGGTTACTGACCTTAGCCAAACTCCGAATGCCGGTAAGTGAGAGCGTGGCAGTGAGACTGTGGGGGATAAGCTCCATGGTCGAGAGGGAAACAGCCCAGAGCATCGACTAAGGCCCCTAAGCGTACGCTAAGTGGGAAAGGATGTGGAGTCGCAGAGACAACCAGGAGGTTGGCTTAGAAGCAGCCACCCTTGAAAGAGTGCGTAATAGCTCACTGGTCAAGTGATTCCGCGCCGACAATGTAGCGGGGCTCAAGCGTACCGCCGAAGTCGTGTCATTGCAGCAATAGGGCCAACGCCCGCTGTGATGGGTAGGGGAGCGTCGTGTGCCGGGTGAAGCAGCAGCGGAAGCTAGTTGTGGACGGTTCACGAGTGAGAATGCAGGCATGAGTAGCGATACACACGTGAGAAACGTGTGCGCCGATTGACTAAGGGTTCCTGGGTCAAGCTGATCTGCCCAGGGTAAGTCGGGACCTAAGGCGAGGCCGACAGGCGTAGTCGATGGACAACCGGTTGATATTCCGGTACCCGCTTTGAAACGCCCAATATCGAATCCATTAATGCTAAGGCCGTGAAGCCGTTCCGGACCCTTCGGGGAAAGGAAAGTGGTGGAGCCGCTGATCCAAGGTGGTAGTAGGTAAGCGATGGGGTGACGCAGGAAGGTAGTCCAGCCCGGGCGGTGGTAGTCCCGGGGTAAGGGTGTAGGCCGTGTGATAGGCAAATCCGTCACACATTAAGGCTGAGACCTGATGCCGAGCCGATTGTGGTGAAGTGGATGATCCTATGCTGTCGAGAAAAGCCTCTAGCGAGTTTCATGGCGGCCCGTACCCTAAACCGACTCAGGTAGTCAGGTAGAGAATACCGAGGCGTTCGGGTGAACTATGGTTAAGGAACTCGGCAAAATGCCCCCGTAACTTCGGGAGAAGGGGGCCATCACTGGTGATCGGATTTACTCCGTGAGCTGGGGGTGGCCGCAGAGACCAGCGAGAAGCGACTGTTTACTAAAAACACAGGTCCGTGCGAAGCCGTAAGGCGATGTATACGGACTGACGCCTGCCCGGTGCTGGAACGTTAAGGGGACCGGTTAGTCACATTTCGGTGTGGCGAAGCTGAGAACTTAAGCGCCAGTAAACGGCGGTGGTAACTATAACCATCCTAAGGTAGCGAAATTCCTTGTCGGGTAAGTTCCGACCTGCACGAATGGCGTAACGACTTCTCGACTGTCTCAACCATAGGCCCGGTGAAATTGCACTACGAGTAAAGATGCTCGTTTCGCGCAGCAGGACGGAAAGACCCCGGGACCTTTACTATAGTTTGATATTGGTGTTCGGTTCGGCTTGTGTAGGATAGGTGGGAGACTTTGAAGCAGCCACGCCAGTGGTTGTGGAGTCGCCGTTGAAATACCACTCTGGTCGTGCTGGATGTCTAACCTCGGTCCGTGATCCGGATCAGGGACAGTGTCTGATGGGTAGTTTAACTGGGGCGGTTGCCTCCTAAAGAGTAACGGAGGCGCCCAAAGGTTCCCTCAGCCTGGTTGGCAATCAGGTGTTGAGTGTAAGTGCACAAGGGAGCTTGACTGTGAGACCGACGGGTCGAGCAGGGACGAAAGTCGGGACTAGTGATCCGGCAGTGGCTTGTGGAAGCGCTGTCGCTCAACGGATAAAAGGTACCCCGGGGATAACAGGCTGATCTTCCCCAAGAGTCCATATCGACGGGATGGTTTGGCACCTCGATGTCGGCTCGTCGCATCCTGGGGCTGGAGTCGGTCCCAAGGGTTGGGCTGTTCGCCCATTAAAGCGGTACGCGAGCTGGGTTTAGAACGTCGTGAGACAGTTCGGTCCCTATCCGCTGTGCGCGTAGGAATATTGAGAAGGGCTGTCCCTAGTACGAGAGGACCGGGACGGACGAACCTCTGGTGTGCCAGTTGTCCTGCCAAGGGCATGGCTGGTTGGCTACGTTCGGGAGGGATAACCGCTGAAAGCATCTAAGCGGGAAGCCTGCTTCAAGATGAGTATTCCCACCTCCTTGAGAGGGTAAGGCTCCCAGTAGACGACTGGGTTGATAGGCCAGATGTGGAAGCCCGGTAACGGGTGGAGCTGACTGGTACTAATAGGCCGAGGGCTTGTCCTCAGTTGCTCGCGTCCACTGTGTAGTTCTGAAGTAACGAACCGTGCCCATATCCGGTTTGGTTAACTTCATAGTGTTTCGGTGGTCATAGCGTTAGGGAAACGCCCGGTTACATTTCGAACCCGGAAGCTAAGCCTTTCAGCGCCGATGGTACTGCAGGGGGGACCCTGTGGGAGAGTAGGACGCCGCCGAACAATTTTTCCGGGAAAGCCCCGCACCTTATGGTGCGGGGCTTTTCTGCGTTCCGGACCAGAAACCAGAAAGCGGATCATTCGGCTTCGAGCTGGTGGTCCGCCCAGACGTAGGTTTCGGGGAGCAGGTCGGTGATGGGGACCGTGCGGATGCGGTCGGCCGTGCCGACGATGACCTTGAGGGTCGGGAAGTAGTCGAGGAGGGCCTGGCGGCACCGCCCGCAGGGGGGAACAACTCCGCGGTCGCGGTCGCCCACGGCGACGATCGTGTCGAGTTCGTAGGCGCCCTGGGCTGCGGCCGCGCCGATGACGACCAGCTCGGCGCAGGGGCCGCCCGTGAAGTGATAGGCGTTCACCGCCGTGATGATCCTGCCGTCCCGGGCGCGGGCCGCCGCCGCCATGGTGTGGTTGTCGCCCCGGCAGCGCGTGCGGGCGACGTGCGCCGCGGCCTCGATCAGTTCGTGGTCGACGTGGGGGGTCTGCGTAGTCATCAGGCGACGTTTGCGCACGTCACGAGGGTGCGCAAGTGAATTTCGGTGGCGCGTCCGGCAAGCGCGGCGGCGCGGCGCTAGGTTGCGGGCGTGGATGACTTCTCGCGCTCATGGACTGCGTTGCGCACGGCGGTTGCCGGGCTTTCGGACGAGGACTTCGGGCGGCCGTCCGGGTGTGCCGGGTGGCTGGTCCGGGACTTGGTGTGTCATCTGGTCATCGACGCCCAGGACGTGCTGATCACGCTGGTCACTCCGGTGGAGGCGGAGCCGACCCGGGACGCGGTGACCTACTGGGACATCGTCGAGCCCCCGACCGGTGACGACCCGCTCGATGCGCTGGTCGTGCGGCTCGCGGCTGCGTACGGGGAGCCGTGGCTGCTCAAGTTCCACCTCGACGACGTCGGGTCCGCCGCCGGCCGCGCCGCCGGGCTCGCGGACCGGGCGCTCCGGGTGGGTACGCGGGACCAGGTGCTCACCGCGGGGGACTACCTGGCGGCGTACGTCCTGGAGTGGACGCTGCACCACCTCGACCTGATCGCGCACCTCCCGGCCGCGGCGGAGCCGCCTTACGAGGGGCTCGCCCGGTCACGTGAGCTGCTGGAGCGGATCGCCGGTGCGCAGTTCCCCGCGACCTTCTCCGATACGGACGCGCTGCTCATCGGTACCGGGCGTCGGACCGCGAGTGGGGAACAGGCCGCTGAGCTGGGTGAGTTGGCGGAGCGCCTGCCGTTCGTTCTCGGGTGAGAGCGGTGCGACGTGCGACGGACGTCCGTCAGCGCCGTGTCCAGGCGGGGGTCCACGTGTCGTCGGCGGGGTGGCCGGGCTGGACGGCGCGCAGGTGGTCGCGGAGTGCGGTGAGGGCGGGGTGCGGGTTGTCGCGGCGCCAGATCAGTGAGTGCGGGTAGACGGGCGTCGGGTCGGTCACCGGGATGCGGCGCAGGCCGTGGCCGGCGGGCCAGACGAGGCGCGTGTGCTCACCCATGAAGGTGGCCAGGGCCGGGGTGTCGGCGATGGTGTCGAGGAGCGCGTCGGAGCCGAAGTTGGGGCCGGTGGCCTCGATGGTGAGGCCGAATTCGGCGACGAGATCGTCGTAGTAGGCGGCCCACTCGGTGCCGGGGACGATGCCGGGCATCCAGATCCGGTGCCCGGCGAGCTGGGCGAGGGTCACCGACCGGGCGCCCGCCAGCGCGTGGGCGGGGCCGGTGAGGAGCTGGAGCGGCTCGTCGAGGACCCGGACGGACTCGATGTCCTCGGGAAGCGGCCGCCCGGGCGCACCGACGGCACGGAAGGACGCGTCGATCGCACCGGAACGGATGTTGGCGATGGCCGTCTCGATTTCGAACAGCATCACCACGTCGAGGTCGATCTCGGGGTGCGCACGGTGGAAGGCGCGCATCAGGCCCGCCTGCGCGCCGCGCGAGGCGAGCACGTCGACGCGGAGCGGACGGCTGCCGGGGTGTACGGAGGCGACCGCGCGCTCGGCGACGCGCAGCAGCTCGCGCGCGTGGGGCAGGAACGCCTGCCCGTCGATGGTGAGGTCGGCGCCGCGCGCGGTGCGGATGAACAGCCGTACGCCGAGGCTGCGCTCCAGCGCGGCGATGCGCTTGGAGACGGCCTGCTGGGTGACCGCCAGCTCGACGGCGGCTTCCTGGAACTGCCCCGTGTCGGCGACGGCGACGAAGGTCCGGACGGTGTCGAGGTCCATGGCGCTCCACCTTAGGGGACAACGTTTGGTTGTGACCGGCCCGTGGATCGGTTGTTTGACCTGCCACAGCGCTGACGGTTTTGCTCTTCCTGGTCAACTTCAGTTTGTACGAGCGGGAGATCAAGGCGGTGTGCTGAGCATGGTGGGCGGAAGGCGGTTGGGCCGGCGGTTCGGGTGGCTGTGGGCGGCGTACGGGGTGAGCACCTTCGGCACGTGGCTCGCCTTCGACGCGTTCTCCCTCATCGCGATCCTCGTGCTGCACGCCGGGCCGGCCCAGGTGTCGGCGCTGACGGCCGCGGGGCTGGCGGTGGGGGCGGTGGTCGCGGTGCCGCTCGGGCCGTGGGTGGAGTTCCGGCGCAAGCGGCCGGTGATGATCGCGATGGACCTGATCCGGTTCGCGGCCCTGATGAGCGTCCCCGCCGCCTACGCACTCGGTCTGCTCGGGTTCGGCCAGCTCCTGGTCGTGTCCGTCGTCGTCGGTGCGGCCGACATCGCCTTCAACGCGGCGAGTGGCGCGTATCTGAAGGCGCTGGTGCGGCCGGAGGACCTGCTCGTCGCGAACGGGCGGTTCGAGTCCACCACTTGGACCGCCACGGTGCTCGGCCCGCCGGCCGGCACGGCCGCGATCGGACTGTTCGGCCCGGTGATGACCGTGGTGGCCAACGCGGTCAGCTACCTGCTCTCCGCCGCGGGGCTACGGGCGATCGGCGGCGGCGGTGAGCCGCGCCCCGTGCGCACGGACGGGCCCGGGGCGCGGCTGCGGCCCGGCGACCTGCTCGAAGGGTGGCGGTACGTCCTCACGCACCCCACCCTGCGTCCCCTGTTCTTCAATACGGTCCTGGTCAGCGGCCTGATCATGGCGAGCCTGCCGCTGCTCGCCGTCCTCATGCTCGGCGACCTCGGGTTCGCCCCCTGGCAGTACGGCCTCGCCTTCGGCCTGCCCTGCGTCGGCGGGATCGTCGGCGCGCGGCTGTCCCGCCGGCTCGTCACACGGTTCGGCCGGCACAAGGTGATGCTCACCGCCGGTGCGCTGCGCGCGTGCTGGTCGCTCGGGCTGGCCTTCGTCCGGCCCGGCGTGACCGGGCTGGTGCTGGTCGTGGTGGTCGAGTTCGGGCTGATCACCTGCATGGGTGTCTTCAACCCGGTGTTCGCCACCTACCGGCTCGACCAGACGGCGCCGGACCGGATCGCCCGCACCCTGTCGGCGTGGTCGGTCACCAGCAAGGTGACGGTCGCGGCCATGACCGGGCTGTGGGGCCTGCTGGCCGGTATCACCGGCCCCCGCACCGCGATCGCCGTCGCCGGCCTCCTCCTGCTGGTCACCCCTTTCCTGCTTCCCCGGCACGACCACGAAACCGCCCCGGCGCCAGAAGCAAGGAGCACACTCTCGTGAACACCACCCCCGCACTCGACCCCGCGCGCACCGCCCTGCTCGTCATGGACTTCCAGCCCGCGGTCCTGGCCCATTTGCCCGAGGGCCAGGACGGCGAGGCCCTGCTGGCCCGTGTGGAAGGTGCCATTGCCGACATCCGCGCCAGTGGCGGAGCCGTCGCCTACGTCCGCGTCGGTTTTACGGAGGCCGACTGGGACGCGGTCCCGGCGGCGAACAAGTCCTTCGGCCCGCTGGCCGAGTACCGCCTCATGCACGACGAGGATCCGGCCACCGCCGTCCACGAGCGCCTGGCGCCGCGGGAGGGAGACATCGTGGTGCGCAAGGTCCGGTACGGCGCCATGTCCACCACCGACCTCGACGAGCAGCTGCGGGAGCGCGGGATCACCACCCTGGTCGTCGCCGGCTTCAGCACCAGCGGGGTCGTCCTGTCCACCGTCATCGACGCGGCCGACCGTGACTACGGCGTCTACGTGCTGTCCGACGGCATCGCCGACCCCGACCCCGAAGTCCACGAGATCCTGCTGCGCCGGGTCCTTCCCGCGCGGGCCCACATCATCGACACGGCCGAGCTGCACGGCTTGTTGTGCGGGTTGCGCGGGCGTACGCGGGGGCGTTGACACGGCGCTGGTGGCTGAGTAGAGTCGAACGGTTGCCTCGAACTGGACAAGTTCGGCAGCGATGGTTTAGAGTCTTACCGCCCCCCTTCCATGGAATTGAAATCCATCAGGGGTGCACTCCGCTCTTTTTCAGATGTGAACGCCGGGAGAACCGGTCCGAAACTTCTGATAGAGTCGGTCTCACCGGAAAGGGAAACGCGAAAGCGAAAACCTGGAAAGTGAAACCCGCTTCGACCGGGAATCGGACACGAAAGAGTCTGATAGAGTCGGAAACGAAGAACGAAGCCCGGAGGAAAGCCCGAGAGGGTGAGTACAAAGGAAGCGTCCGTTCCTTGAGAACTCAACAGCGTGCCAAAAATCAACGCCAGAAGTTGATACCCCGTCCACTTCGGTGGATGAGGTTCCTTTGAAAAAGACCTGTGAGGCCTTCGGGTGCTTGCAGGCAACCACAACAGCGAGGACGCAGTGGACGGTCGGCCATATTCCGGCATGACTGTCCCGCTCAACGCGAGTGGAAACCGGATATCCGGTAAACATTCACGGAGAGTTTGATCCTGGCTCAGGACGAACGCTGGCGGCGTGCTTAACACATGCAAGTCGAACGATGAAGCCCTTCGGGGTGGATTAGTGGCGAACGGGTGAGTAACACGTGGGCAATCTGCCCTTCACTCTGGGACAAGCCCTGGAAACGGGGTCTAATACCGGATAACACTCCTGCCTGCATGGGCGGGGGTTAAAAGCTCCGGCGGTGAAGGATGAGCCCGCGGCCTATCAGCTTGTTGGTGGGGTAATGGCCTACCAAGGCGACGACGGGTAGCCGGCCTGAGAGGGCGACCGGCCACACTGGGACTGAGACACGGCCCAGACTCCTACGGGAGGCAGCAGTGGGGAATATTGCACAATGGGCGAAAGCCTGATGCAGCGACGCCGCGTGAGGGATGACGGCCTTCGGGTTGTAAACCTCTTTCAGCAGGGAAGAAGCGAAAGTGACGGTACCTGCAGAAGAAGCGCCGGCTAACTACGTGCCAGCAGCCGCGGTAATACGTAGGGCGCAAGCGTTGTCCGGAATTATTGGGCGTAAAGAGCTCGTAGGCGGCTTGTCGCGTCGGATGTGAAAGCCCGGGGCTTAACCCCGGGTCTGCATTCGATACGGGCAGGCTAGAGTGTGGTAGGGGAGATCGGAATTCCTGGTGTAGCGGTGAAATGCGCAGATATCAGGAGGAACACCGGTGGCGAAGGCGGATCTCTGGGCCATTACTGACGCTGAGGAGCGAAAGCGTGGGGAGCGAACAGGATTAGATACCCTGGTAGTCCACGCCGTAAACGTTGGGAACTAGGTGTTGGCGACATTCCACGTCGTCGGTGCCGCAGCTAACGCATTAAGTTCCCCGCCTGGGGAGTACGGCCGCAAGGCTAAAACTCAAAGGAATTGACGGGGGCCCGCACAAGCAGCGGAGCATGTGGCTTAATTCGACGCAACGCGAAGAACCTTACCAAGGCTTGACATATACCGGAAACGGCCAGAGATGGTCGCCCCCTTGTGGTCGGTATACAGGTGGTGCATGGCTGTCGTCAGCTCGTGTCGTGAGATGTTGGGTTAAGTCCCGCAACGAGCGCAACCCTTGTTCTGTGTTGCCAGCATGCCCTTCGGGGTGATGGGGACTCACAGGAGACTGCCGGGGTCAACTCGGAGGAAGGTGGGGACGACGTCAAGTCATCATGCCCCTTATGTCTTGGGCTGCACACGTGCTACAATGGCCGGTACAATGAGCTGCGATGCCGCGAGGCGGAGCGAATCTCAAAAAGCCGGTCTCAGTTCGGATTGGGGTCTGCAACTCGACCCCATGAAGTCGGAGTTGCTAGTAATCGCAGATCAGCATTGCTGCGGTGAATACGTTCCCGGGCCTTGTACACACCGCCCGTCACGTCACGAAAGTCGGTAACACCCGAAGCCGGTGGCCCAACCCGTAAGGGAGGGAGCTGTCGAAGGTGGGACTGGCGATTGGGACGAAGTCGTAACAAGGTAGCCGTACCGGAAGGTGCGGCTGGATCACCTCCTTTCTAAGGAGCATATAGCCGACTGCGAGCGAATGACTCGCACGGTTGCTCATGGGTGGAACGTTGATTATTTGGCGCGATCAGACCTGAAGGTCTTCAAGTACTGCTTCGGCGTGGAAAGAAGATTCCAAAGGGTGGTCGTGCCTGGCACGTTGTTGGGTATCTGAAGGTACGGCCGTGAGGTTGTGCTTTCTGCGATGCCGGCCCCAGTGAACTCGCCAGCTTGTCTGGTGGGGTGATGGGTGGCTGGTCGTTGCTTGAGAACTACACAGTGGACGCGAGCATCTGTAGGCCAAGTTTTTAAGGGCGCACGGTGGATGCCTTGGCACCAGGAACCGATGAAGGACGTGAGAGGCCGCGATAGGCCCCGGGGAGCTGCCAACTGAGCTTTGATCCGGGGGTGTCCGAATGGGGAAACCCGGCAGTCGTCATGGGCTGTCACCCACTGCTGAACACATAGGCAGTGTGGAGGGAACGCGGGGAAGTGAAACATCTCAGTACCCGCAGGAAGAGAAAACAACCGTGATTCCGGGAGTAGTGGCGAGCGAAACCGGATCAGGCCAAACCGTATGTGTGTGATACCCGGCAGGGGTTGCGCATGCGGGGTTGTGGGAATTCTTTTGATCGGTCTGCCGGCCGGTCGGCGAGTCAGAAACCGTTGATGTAGTCGAAGGACATGCGAAAGGTCCGGCGTAGAGGGTAAGACCCCCGTAGACGAAACATCAGCGGCTTGCTTAAGAATCTCCCAAGTAGCACGGGGCCCGAGAAATCCCGTGTGAATCTGGCGGGACCACCCGCTAAGCCTAAATATTCCCTGGTGACCGATAGCGGATAGTACCGTGAGGGAATGGTGAAAAGTACCGCGGGAGCGGAGTGAAATAGTACCTGAAACCGTGTGCCTACAAGCCGTGGGAGCGTCGCTCATTGAGTTTACTCAATGGGTCGTGACTGCGTGCCTTTTGAAGAATGAGCCTGCGAGTTAGCGGTGTGTAGCGAGGTTAACCCGTGTGGGGAAGCCGTAGCGAAAGCGAGTCCGAATAGGGCGATTGAGTTGCACGCTCTAGACCCGAAGCGGAGTGATCTAGCCATGGGCAGGTTGAAGCGGAGGTAAGACTTCGTGGAGGACCGAACCCACCAGGGTTGAAAACCTGGGGGATGACCTGTGGTTAGGGGTGAAAGGCCAATCAAACTCCGTGATAGCTGGTTCTCCCCGAAATGCATTTAGGTGCAGCGTCACGTGTTTCTTGCCGGAGGTAGAGCACTGGATAGGCGATGGGCCCTACCGGGTTACTGACCTTAGCCAAACTCCGAATGCCGGTAAGTGAGAGCGTGGCAGTGAGACTGTGGGGGATAAGCTCCATGGTCGAGAGGGAAACAGCCCAGAGCATCGACTAAGGCCCCTAAGCGTACGCTAAGTGGGAAAGGATGTGGAGTCGCAGAGACAACCAGGAGGTTGGCTTAGAAGCAGCCACCCTTGAAAGAGTGCGTAATAGCTCACTGGTCAAGTGATTCCGCGCCGACAATGTAGCGGGGCTCAAGCGTACCGCCGAAGTCGTGTCATTGCAGCAATAGGGCCAACGCCCGCTGTGATGGGTAGGGGAGCGTCGTGTGCCGGGTGAAGCAGCAGCGGAAGCTAGTTGTGGACGGTTCACGAGTGAGAATGCAGGCATGAGTAGCGATACACACGTGAGAAACGTGTGCGCCGATTGACTAAGGGTTCCTGGGTCAAGCTGATCTGCCCAGGGTAAGTCGGGACCTAAGGCGAGGCCGACAGGCGTAGTCGATGGACAACCGGTTGATATTCCGGTACCCGCTTTGAAACGCCCAATATCGAATCCATTAATGCTAAGGCCGTGAAGCCGTTCCGGACCCTTCGGGGAAAGGAAAGTGGTGGAGCCGCTGATCCAAGGTGGTAGTAGGTAAGCGATGGGGTGACGCAGGAAGGTAGTCCAGCCCGGGCGGTGGTAGTCCCGGGGTAAGGGTGTAGGCCGTGTGATAGGCAAATCCGTCACACATTAAGGCTGAGACCTGATGCCGAGCCGATTGTGGTGAAGTGGATGATCCTATGCTGTCGAGAAAAGCCTCTAGCGAGTTTCATGGCGGCCCGTACCCTAAACCGACTCAGGTAGTCAGGTAGAGAATACCGAGGCGTTCGGGTGAACTATGGTTAAGGAACTCGGCAAAATGCCCCCGTAACTTCGGGAGAAGGGGGCCATCACTGGTGATCGGATTTACTCCGTGAGCTGGGGGTGGCCGCAGAGACCAGCGAGAAGCGACTGTTTACTAAAAACACAGGTCCGTGCGAAGCCGTAAGGCGATGTATACGGACTGACGCCTGCCCGGTGCTGGAACGTTAAGGGGACCGGTTAGTCACATTTCGGTGTGGCGAAGCTGAGAACTTAAGCGCCAGTAAACGGCGGTGGTAACTATAACCATCCTAAGGTAGCGAAATTCCTTGTCGGGTAAGTTCCGACCTGCACGAATGGCGTAACGACTTCTCGACTGTCTCAACCATAGGCCCGGTGAAATTGCACTACGAGTAAAGATGCTCGTTTCGCGCAGCAGGACGGAAAGACCCCGGGACCTTTACTATAGTTTGATATTGGTGTTCGGTTCGGCTTGTGTAGGATAGGTGGGAGACTTTGAAGCAGCCACGCCAGTGGTTGTGGAGTCGCCGTTGAAATACCACTCTGGTCGTGCTGGATGTCTAACCTCGGTCCGTGATCCGGATCAGGGACAGTGTCTGATGGGTAGTTTAACTGGGGCGGTTGCCTCCTAAAGAGTAACGGAGGCGCCCAAAGGTTCCCTCAGCCTGGTTGGCAATCAGGTGTTGAGTGTAAGTGCACAAGGGAGCTTGACTGTGAGACCGACGGGTCGAGCAGGGACGAAAGTCGGGACTAGTGATCCGGCAGTGGCTTGTGGAAGCGCTGTCGCTCAACGGATAAAAGGTACCCCGGGGATAACAGGCTGATCTTCCCCAAGAGTCCATATCGACGGGATGGTTTGGCACCTCGATGTCGGCTCGTCGCATCCTGGGGCTGGAGTCGGTCCCAAGGGTTGGGCTGTTCGCCCATTAAAGCGGTACGCGAGCTGGGTTTAGAACGTCGTGAGACAGTTCGGTCCCTATCCGCTGTGCGCGTAGGAATATTGAGAAGGGCTGTCCCTAGTACGAGAGGACCGGGACGGACGAACCTCTGGTGTGCCAGTTGTCCTGCCAAGGGCATGGCTGGTTGGCTACGTTCGGGAGGGATAACCGCTGAAAGCATCTAAGCGGGAAGCCTGCTTCAAGATGAGTATTCCCACCTCCTTGAGAGGGTAAGGCTCCCAGTAGACGACTGGGTTGATAGGCCAGATGTGGAAGCCCGGTAACGGGTGGAGCTGACTGGTACTAATAGGCCGAGGGCTTGTCCTCAGTTGCTCGCGTCCACTGTGTAGTTCTGAAGTAACGAACCGTGCCCATATCCGGTTTGGTTAACTTCATAGTGTTTCGGTGGTCATAGCGTTAGGGAAACGCCCGGTTACATTTCGAACCCGGAAGCTAAGCCTTTCAGCGCCGATGGTACTGCAGGGGGGACCCTGTGGGAGAGTAGGACGCCGCCGAACAATTTTTCCGGGAAAGCCCCGCACCTTATGGTGCGGGGCTTTTCTGCGTTCCGGACCAAAAAAGGGGAGTACAGGAAAAAGCAGTGGAGGCCGGGGTGGGGGTGCGGCTTAGGATCTTGGCCATGAACGAGGACAGCCAGTACGTGATACGTGGGATCAGGGCCGACGAGTGGGAGAAGGTCAAGGAGCTGCGGCTGGCCGCGCTCGCCGATCCGGTGGCGCCGGTGGCCTTCCTGGAGAACCCGGTGGAGGCCGCGGCTCAGCCGGATGAGTTCTGGCAGGGCAGGGCCGAGGGCGGGGCCAAGGGGAACCCGGTCCGGCAGTTCGTGGCCGAGGCGGCCGACGGGCGTTGGGTCGGGTCCGTGACGGTGCTCCTGGAGAGCGCCGGGGCGCGCGGGATCTTCGATGAGGTGATCCCGGTCGAGCAGGGGCACCTCGTGGGGGTGTTCGTACGGCCCGAGCAGCGGGGGACCGGGCTCACGGAGGCGCTGTTCCAGGCCGCGCTGGACTGGGCCTGGGGGCTGGAGGAGCCGGTGCTGGAGCGCGTACGGCTCTTCGTGCACGAGGAGAACGCGCGGGCCCAGGCCTTCTACCGGCGGTTCGGGTTCGCGGCGAGCGGGACCGTGGTGCCGATGCCCGGGGATTCCGGAGCGAAGGAGTTCGAGTATCTGATCTCCCGTCCCTGATCCAGCCCCTGCGCCGGCCGATGGGTACTCAGTGCGCCGGGAGGGGGAGGTCGGCTTCCGGCCAGCGGGAGCGGGCCTGTTCGCGGCTGCGGCACAGGGCCAGGACCGGGAGGCCGGTGGCGTCGGCCAGCAGCTCCGGGAGTTGCGGGATCGGGGCGACGGCGGCGATGTCGTCCAGGACCAGCGAGAGTGGTGGGTCGAGCCGACCGTGGGATGACCGTGCGGCCATGCGACGGCCGTGCTCGACCACGCTTGCGGTGAGTGCGGTCAGGAGGGGCATCGCACCCGGGTGGGTGCGCGGGTCCTCCAGGGGCTCGCCCACCACGTACAGGCTGCCCCCTTCGGTCAGGAACGATGCCAGCGTGAGCGAATCCGTTCGGTTTGGGTTGCATGCCTCGCGGACGTTGATGGAGGACAGGCAGCTCAGCGCGCGGGCCGTCAGGTGCTGGGCGAGTTCGCGGCGTTCGGGGTGGGCGGTGAGGGCGCTTTCGAGTTCGCCGGCCGCGCCGGGGGCCGCATGGGGGTGGGTGCGCAGGATGCGGACCGGCTCCTGGGCGTTGGTGCCCTGGGCCCAGCGGTGCAGCTGCTTGAACGGGCGGCTGTCGAGGGCGACGGCGTGCAGCCAGCTGCGCAGGAGCGTTTCCGCGGTGTCGGCGACGGCCGCGTCGATGCGGGCCTGGGGGCGTACGGGCGCCAGCAGGGCGGCGGCGCGGGCCGCGGCGGTGTCGCGCTCGGCGCAGCCCTCGGCCGGGTTCCAGTGCATGCGGGCCGGGGTGTCGCAGAGGTGGGCGGGGTCGTAGAGGAGGACAGGGCCGAGTTTGGCGCGGGCGTCCTTGGTCTCGGCCCAGAGGGCGGGGGACGAGGTCACGATGAGCGCTGCGCCCTCGGCCATGACGATGCTCTGCGCTGCGAGTTGGTGGCGGCGGTCGGGATCCGCGTACTGGAGGCGTTGCTCCCCGTGGGACGGGGAGGGCGCCGGGGGTGTCGCGGGGGCGTAGCCGAAGCCGTAGCGGTAGGCCTCGTCCGTGGGGGCGGGGGGCTGGGGCGCCGCTGGTCGGGGTGCGGGGCGCGGGGGTTCGTACGCCGTCACGGGCTGGACCGGGAACGGGGCCGGTTCGGGGGCCGGGGGCTGCTCCGGGGCCTGGCGGGCCTGGGCGCGGCGGGACTTCGTGCGGGCGACGACGCCGATCACGAAGACGGTGGCGACGAAGAGCACGAGCAGCTGGCTGATGAAGGTGCCCCAGAACAGGCCCCAGCCCGACAGGGCGGCGGGGTCGGTGTCCGGCCAGGCGCCCGCCACGTCGTGGGGTTGCGCTATCAGGGCGCGGATCGCCGCCGGGGTGTGGCCGAAGGTGACGGTGCCGGGCCAGGCGCCGCGGGTGATCCAGGCGGCGAGGCCGGTGGCGGACCACACCAGGACGGCCAGGCCGAGGAGGAAGGCGAGCAGGGCGAGCAGCAGCCCGTCGGGGATGCCGCCGCGCTGCTGTCCGGTGGGGTGGCGGGGGTCCGTACGGCGGGGGTCGGCCATGCTCAGGCCACCGTGGTCGCCGAGCCGGGGCCGTGGCCGCCGTTGCGGTTCCGTTCGATTCGCAGGGCTCGCTCCTCCGCTTCGAGTTCGGCCGCGAGCAGCTCGTCGGGGAGCTGGTGCGGTACCGAGGATTCGGTCATGGCGCGGTCGGTGTAGACGAGGGGGCGTTCGGATTCGGTGATGAGGTGTTTGACCACCTGGACATTGCCGTTGACGTCCCAGACCGCGATGCCGGGGGTGAGGGTGGGGATGATTTCGACGGCCCAGCGCGGGAGGCCGAGGACGCGGCCGGTGGCCCGGGCTTCGTCGGCTTTCTGGGCGTAGATGGTGCGGGTGGAGGCCATTTTGAGGATGGCGGCGGCTTCGCGCGCGGCCGCGCCGTCGACGACGTCGGAGAGGTGGTGGACGACGGCGACGAAGGACAGGCCGAGGCGGCGGCCGAACTTCAGGAGGCGCTGGAAGAGCTGGGCGACGAAGGGGGAGTTGATGATGTGCCATGCCTCTTCGACCAGGAAGATCCGTTTCTTCCGGTCTGGGCGGATCCATGTGTGTTCGAGCCATACGCCGACGATCGCCATGAGGATGGGCATGGCGATGGAGTTGCGGTCGATGTGGGACAGGTCGAAGACGATGAGGGGCGCGTCGAGGTCGATGCCGACGGAGGTGGGCCCGTCGAACATGCCGCGGAGGTCGCCGTCGACGAGGCGGTCCAGGACGAGGGCGACGTCCAGGCCCCAGGCCCGTACGTCGTCTATGCCGACGTTCATGGACTCGGCGGATTCGGGTTCCGGGTGGCGCAACTGCTCGACGATGTCCGTCAGTACGGGCTGCCGGTCGTTGATCGTCTCGTTGACGTAGGCGTGTGCGACCTTGAGGGCGAAGCCGGAGCGTTCGTCCAGGCCGTGCCCCATCGCGACCTCGATGATCGTGCGGAGCAGCGCGAGCTGGCCGGTGGTGGTGATCGCCGGGTCGAGCGGGTTGAGCCGGATGCCGCCGTCGAGGGCGGC
The DNA here is from genome assembly GCF_036346295.1 of Streptomyces sp. NBC_00536. NCBI lineage: Bacteria > Bacillati > Actinomycetota > Actinomycetes > Kitasatosporales > Streptomycetaceae > Streptomyces > Streptomyces sp. NBC_00536. The sequence goes on from NZ_CP107819.1 coordinate 4,430,867, forward strand.
CACCGGGTCGAGCCGGATGGGCATTATTCCGAGCTGCTGGGCGATCAGGTTCCACTCGCCGACGCCGTCCTCGCCCTGGGCGTCGAGGACGACGACCTGCCGGTCGCGGAAGCGCAGCTGGCGCAGGACGTAGGTCTTCTCCAGGGCGGACTTGCCGTTGCCGGATTCGCCGAGGACCAGCCAGTGGGGGGCCGGGAGCTGCTGGCCGTACAGCTGGAAGGGGTCGTAGATGTACCCCTTGCCGCTGTAGACCTCGCGGCCGATGATGACGCCGGAGTCGCCGAGGCCGGGGGCGGCGGTGGGCAGGTACACGGCCTGGGCCTGGCCGGTGGAGGTGCGTACGGGGAGGCGGGTCGTCTCGACCTTTCCGAAGAGGAAGCTGGTGAAGGCGTCCGACATCGCGGACAGCGGATCTCGCATGGCGGCTTCTTCCCTCCGGCTAGCGTCGGATGCCGGTCGCGAACGGCAGTGTGTTCACAAAGGCGCGGTGGTGCTCGCGGTCGCACCACTCCAGCTTGAGGTACGACTTGCCGGCGGAGGCGCGGATGGTGCGCTTGTCGCGGGCGAGGGCCTCGGGGGATCGCGAGGACACGGTGATGTACCCGACGAGGTTGACTCCCGCAGCGCCGCTGGCGAGATCTTCACCCCTCTGGTCGAGGCGGCCGTGGGCGGCGATGTCGCGGGGGTCGACCGTGCGGTTCATCTTCGCGGCGCGGCTGGCGTCGGCCTCGTCGTTGGTCTTCTCGGTCAGCATCCGTTCGATGGCGATCTCGGTGGGTTCGAGGTCCATGGTGACGGCGACGGTGCGGATGACGTCCGGGGTGTGGACGAGGAGGGGGGCGAGGAAGTTGACGCCGACGGGGGTCATCGGCCACTCCTTCACCCACGCGGTGGCGTGGCACCAGGGGGCGCGGGTCGAGGACTCGCGGGTCTTGGCCTGGAGGTAGGTGGGTTCCATCGCGTCGAGTTCGGCGGGCCAGGCGTTGCGCTTGGTCATGGCCTGGATGTGGTCGATGGGGTGGTCCGGGTCGTACATGGAGTGCACGAGGGAGGACAGGCGGCCCTGGCCGAGGGGCTGGCGGACGCGGATGTCGGCTTCGGCGAGGCGGGCGCAGATGTCGGTGAGTTCGCGGGCCATGACGATGGCGAGGCCCGCGTCGCGGTCGAGCTTGCGGCCCTTGTGGGGCGTGGAGGCGCGGGCGATGGTGACGGCCTCGGCGGCGAGTTCGCGGGTGAAGTGCATGCAGGCGACGAGGTACGCGCGGTGCTGCTCGGAGGACGTCGACACCATCGACTGGAGCTGGTCGTAGGAGTCGCGGAGCCAGCCGGGGGCGGTGGTGTCACCGCGCTGGGCGACGTCCTTGGCGTGGGCGTCGGGGTCGGCCGGGAGGGTGCGGGCGAGCATCTGGAGGCGGGTGACGAAGCCGTCGCCGTTGGCCACGTGCTTGAGGAGGGTGCCGAAGCGGTCGACGAGCGCTTCCTGGTCCTCGCTGTCGCGCAGGCCGACGCCGGGGCCCTCGATCTCGATGGCGGCGGTGACGGTGCGGCGGTCGGCGTGCAGGAGCACGGCGATCTCGTCGGGGCCGAAGGGGGCGGCGAGCCAGTTGATCCGGCCGATGCCGGGGGGCGGGCCGACCTCGACCTCGCGGCCGTCGGAGCCGCGGATGCCCGCTTCCATGGCGGCCGAGCGGTACGCCGTTCCGCGCCGCAGGGTCCGCTTGAAGCTGCGGTTGATCTCGAACCACTTGTAGAAGGTGCGGCCCTTGTAGGGGACGTACACGGCGGCGAGGGCGAGCACGGGGAAGCCGGCGAGCATGGCGATGCGCGGGGCGATGCCGGGGACGAGCAGTCCGCTCATCATGCCGAGGAACGCGCCGGCGATGATCAGCGCGATCTCTCCGGTCTCGCGGTTCTTGCCGACGATCGCGTTCGGCCGGGCGCGGCCGATGAGATACGTGCGGCGGGGCGCGACCGGGTGGATCTGGTGGGACTGGGTCGTCAACGCCCGTCACCTCCTGTGTTCTTCGTGCTGCTCGTGCCGGTGCTCGTGCGGGGCGGTGGGGTGGCTGCGGATCCGCCGCCGGATCCGCCGGTGGGGCGGCTGCTGTGGGCGGCCACGCCTCCGGAGAGGGGGTTGGCGGGGCGGGGGGCGGAATTGCCGCCACCGCCGTCGCCCGCGCGGTGGGAGCCGCGGCTGCTGTGCGTTTTGATGCCCTGGGAGACGAGCGAGGCCGGGGAGCTGATGACGGCGGCCGCCTGGGCGCCGTCGGTGGCCTTGCTGCGGTTGGAGCGGGCGGAGGCGATCTCGTCGCCGAAGCCGGGAACGAAACGGTAGATCATCGCGGAGGCGAAGATCGCCAGGAGGATGATGGCGAGGCCGGAGACGACGGCGGACAGGGCATTCGGCCCCTTCTCGCCCGCGAGGGCTCCGGCGAGGCCGAGCACGATGACGATGACCGGCTTCACGAGGATGACGGCGATCATGATGCCCGCCCAGCGGCGGACGTGGCCCCACAGGTTCCGGTCGACGAGGCCCGCGTAGACGACGACGCCGAGGAGGGCGCCGACGTAGAGCAGGGCGGCCCGGATGACGAGTTCGAGGCAGAGCACGCCCGCGGCGAGGACGGTGACGAGGGAGACGACGATCAGCATGATCGGGCCGCCGCCGATGTCGTCGCCCTTCTTGAGGGCTTCGGCGAAGGAGCCGAAGAAGACGTCGCTCTGGCCGCCGGTGGCGGTGGCGATGACCTGGGTGACGCCGTCGGTCGCGGACACGACGGTGTACAGGATCAGGGGGGTGAAGGCGGAGGCCAGGACGGTGAGCCAGAGGAAGCCGATGGCTTCGGACATGGCGGTGGTGAAGGGGACGCCGCGGATGGCCCGCTTGGCGACGGCGAAGAGCCACAGGACGAGGGTGAGGACGGCGGAGGCGGCGAAGACGACGGCGTACTGCTTGAGGAAGGACGGGTTGGTGAAGTCGACGTTCGCGGTGCTGTTGACGGCCTTGCTGAGCTTGCCGACGATCCAGGAGGCGGCTTCGGCGCAGCCCTTGGAGAGGGAGGCGAGGGGGTTCAGGGCGTCTGTGGGGTTGGTGGGGGCTAGGCCTGTGCGGGGGGCTCCGCCGGGGTTGCCGTCGCCTCGTTCGCAGAATTGTTTGGCGGGGCCGATGAGCAGGTCGCAGGGGTTGTTGCTCGCGCTGGGCGTGGGCGTCGGGGTCGGCGTCGTCGTCGGGCCGGGGGCCGCGTAGGCACGCGTGGCCAGGGCGACGGCAGCCAGCTGGACGGAGGCGAGAACCCCGAACCGGAGCCGGAGGCTAGCGGGCATAGGTGAACCCTCCGAACTCCTTGATGGCCTTGCTGATGTCGTCGGAGGGTGCCGCCGCGACGTCACCGGGCACCGGGGCGGGGCCTTCGTGCTGGCTGTCGGCGGTGACCTTCCAGTCGCCGCCGGACCACGCCAGGTCGAAGGCCCACGTGTACCAGGAGGTCCGCACGGGGTTGGTGGACTTGTCGCCGGACATGCCGATCAGTCCCGTGTACCAGACGGAGACCTTGGCGCCGCCCGGGCTGAAGCTGTCCACTCTGGTACCGACCGGAACGGCTCGGGTGACGAAGGTGCTGCCCTGGGGCGGGTTGCCGTTCACGTCGAGTCCGAGCTTGGCGAGGAACGCTGCCGAGTAAGCCGCGTCCTGCGGGCCCTTGAGGCGGGCGGCCGCGTCCGGCGTGTAGATCGCGTCCACGATGGTGTGGCGGCTGTCCGCCTTGAACATGCCGTCAGAGCCGAGCGCCACCGCGAAGTTGGCGGCGGCCGACTGCGCACCCTGTTCGTCGTGTGCGAATCCGCGGGGGATCGTCCCGTTCTTGCCGTCCACCGGGGTGGTGCCCGTGGCTGCGGTGGAGGTGGTGGTGGGGGATTTGGTGGAGCCGGGGGTGGTCGGGGAGTCCTGGTTCTGGTTCGCGAACGCGATGGCCGCGATCAGGAGGACAACCACGCCGACGACCGTGATCAGGCCGCGGGAGGGGCGGGGGCCGCGGCGGGGGCCCGGGTAGAGGTCCGAGGGGGAGTCCGGGAGGCGGGTGCGGGTCTGGCCGGTGCCGCCGACCTCGCCGTGGGCTGGGCCGGTGCCGCCGTACTGGTCGTCGTGGCTCATTCCCTGTCCGCCCCCTCGGCGTCGTACGACGGTAGCGCTGGTGGCCGCGCGGACGCGGTGTGGTGAGTCGTCATCAGGTGGTGAGCCGGCTGCGTGGCTAGACGGCCATCCCGTAGACGATGGTGAACAGGGTGCCGAGGGAGCCGATGATGAACACTCCCGTCAGCCCGGCCACGATCAGGCCCTTGCCCTGTTCGGCGCTGAAGGTGTCGCGCAGGGCGGTCGCGCCGATGCGCTGTTTGGCCGCGCCCCAGATCGCGATGCCGAGGCAGAGCAGGATGGCCACGGCCATGACCACCTCGATCATGACTTTCGCTTCGTTGCCGAGACTTCCGAACGGGCCCCAGTTCGGGGCGATTCCGCCGATGATGGTGGTGATGTCGCCCTTTTCGGCCGCCAGGATCATGTAACTCACCGCCCCTGTATGGGTAGTTCCGCAAGGCCCGTGCCCGATGGCAGGGGTCACGTCCTATCTTCGCTGATGAAATCGCCGTCGTATGTCGACTTGACGGCTCTCTTTGCCTGATCTCCCGGTCCGGGCCCCGCCCACGTCCGCTGACCTGGTCACTCTGTGTATCACGGGGTGTGACCCCGGGCAATGATTGTCGTCCCGGCGTACGCGAGGCGGGGTGCGGGTCTGCTCGGGTGGCCGCCGTTCGGCCCAGTGGGGTCGCGTGTCGTTGGACCAACCCGCTGACATATGGGCTGACTGACGGAATGTCGGATGATCGGCATGCCGGGCCCGGGTCATGCTCCCCCTGCTTCCGGTCGGAGCGCACGACGTTCCACGATGAGAGACGACGCAAGGAGCAATCGGATGGGTTCACGGATGGGTTCCGCATCGAAGGCTGGTCGGCTCGTGTGGCCGGCCGGTGGGCTCGTACTGGCGGTGGCGCTCGCGTGTGCGGGGATCGCGGGTCCGGCGGCGGCCGCCGGGCAGGGGGCGGGCTCTCCCCCTCCGGGAGGCAAGTGCCATGACACGGCACGGACGGAGTGTCAGGGGCCGCGCGGTCCGGTGGGGCCCAAGGGGCCCAAGGGGGACCGGGGGCCGAAGGGGGACCGGGGGCCGGCGGGTCCGGCCGGCGGGCAGTGCACCGATGTGGACACGGTGAGGGGAAACAGGGGCCTGGAGTTCAGCGCCGCGCTGGTGCACGGCCGGACGTCCATCGGGGTGCGCAGGATGACGCCGACGGTGGGTACGTACTACTGGCGTGACCTGACCGGTCCGTTGAACCCGGGGCACCCGCGGGACGCGTGCAGCGTGTCCGTCGAGGCCGAGAATCCGAACAGCGTGTACGTGAAGGTGCTGACGGTCATGGGTGCCGTGTACGAGAACTCCTGCACGTACTCGCCGATGGGGACGCTCACGTGCCCGTCGGGCTGGACGGCTCTGGTCAAGCCCTGAGGTGCGCGGGGGCGTTGTCAGTGGCCTGCGGCACCCTGGGGGCATGACGACGACATCCTGGACCCTCGCGGACATCGAGTCGGCCATCCGGGCCGGCTGGTCGGCCGATCTGGCCTGCCCCTCGGACATCACGCGCATTCCCTGGTCGGCCGACAACCCGGCCTGGGGGCACTGTGACATCACGGCGCTGGTCGTCCAGGACCTGTTCGGTGGGGACCTGATGGTGGGTGAGGTCTTCCTCGACGGCCGCCAGGAGGGTTACCACTGCTGGAACCGGCTGGCCGGGGGCATACGGGTCGACCTGACCCGGGAGCAGTTCCGTCGCGGCGAGACGGTGACCCCGGGGCGGGTCGTGCGGCGGGCGGCGGACCGGCGGCCGCGGCGCTGGGAGGAGTACCAGCTGCTGCGGCAGCGGGTCATGGACGAGCTGGGGCCGCTGCCGGGGGTGGTGGAGGTGGCCGGGCGCACGCTGCGGTACACGGACTTCGGCGGGCCGGGGGAGCCGCTGCTCGCGCTGCACGCGCACTTCATGGAGGGCCGGACCTTCGCGCGCCTCGCCCGGGAGCTGGCCCCGCGGTGGCGCGTCATCGCGCTGGACCAGCGCGGGCACGGGGATTCGGACCGGGCGCCGGAGTACTCGCGGGAGGGGTACGTCGCGGACGCGGCGGCCGTACTGGACCACCTGATGCCCGGCCCGGCCGTGGTGCTGGGGCATTCGCTGGGCGGGGTCAACGCCTTCCAGCTGGCCGCGCGGCGGCCGGAGCTGGTGCGGGCGGTGGTGGTCGAGGACATAGGGGCCGTCGTCGACGACGACCTGTCCTTCGTGCTCGACTGGCCGCGCCGGGCGGGCAGCCGGGAGGAGCTGATCGCGGGGCTGGGGGGTGCGGCGGGCTTCCTGGCGGACTCGGTGCGGGAGTACGAGGACGGCTGGGGGCTGGCCTTCGACGCGCAGGACATCCTGGCGTCCAGCGAGGCGATACAGGGGGACCACTGGGCGGACTGGCTGGCGGTGCGGCAGCCGACGCTGCTGGTCCGGGGGGACCGCAGCACGGTGCTGTCGGCGGGGCACGCGCGGGAGATGGCGGCCCGGCGGCCGGGGGTGCGGCTGGTGGAGCTGCCCGCCGGGCACGGGGTGCACACCGATGACCCCGAGGGGTTCACGGAGGCGGTGCGGGAGTTCCTCGCGCGGCTCTGACGCGCCGCGCGCCGGCTCCGGGACACCGAGCACCGGTTCTGGCACACCGCGCACCGGGGGGCGCGGCGTCCGGTTCCGCTGCCCGGGGTCCGGCCCGTCACGGGGGTGCGGGCCGGGCCGCGGGGAGCGGGGCCTGGGGGCCCGGGGCGCTGCGGGGGGTCAGGACCAGTGGGACGGGCGGGTCAGGGTGGGCGGGATGCGGGTGGCGGCGTCGCCGCGGGCCGCGTTCAGCTGGGCCTGGGTGAGGAAGATGCTGCCGGTGAGGTCGGCCCCGCTCAGGTTCGCGTCCCGGAAGTCCGCGCCGATCAGGTCGGCGGAGCGCAGGTCGGCCCGGCTGAGGTCGGCGGCGATCAGGTAGGCGCCGCGCAGGGTGGCGCCGCGCAGGTTCGCTCCGGAGAGGCGGGCGCCCATCAGGTCCGCGCCGCGGTGGTTCTTCTTGCGGCCGGGGACGGCGGCCCGGACCAGGTCGCTGGTCTTGAGCAGCAGGGTGTTGACGGCGGCGCGGCGGGTGCCGACGTCGGTGGCGGCCAGCGTCGCGGCGTCGGCGCGGGTCAGCTCCTCGGTCTCGGCCAGGGCGCGCCGCAGCTCGGCGTGGACGGGGCGGGCGCCCGGGAGGGTGAGGGCTTCGGCGAGGTAGAAGAGCAGCTCGTGGAGCTGGCGCATCACCGGGAAGACATCGAACATCTCGCGGGAGGTGCCGGGGTGGGTGCGCCAGTCACGCCCTTCGAAGGTGACCTGGGAGACCTGCTGGCCCGCGCCGAAGCAGTCGAAGACGGTGCAGCCCTGGAAGCCCTTGTCGCGGAGCTTCGTGTGGATGCCGCAGCGGAAGTCCTGCCGGAGGTTGGCGCAGGGGGTGCCGGCGGGCTTGTCCACGGCGAAGTCGGTGGACCGGGCGAAGGGCAGGGCGACGCAGCACAGGGCGAAGCAGCTCGCGCAGTCGGCCTGGAGCAGCGGCAGGGCCGGGCCGGAGGCGGGGCCGGGGCGCGCGGCGGGGCCGGGGCCCGTGGTGGGTCCGGAGGTGGGTCCGGAGGTGGGGGCGGAGGCGGGGTGAGAGCTGGACACGGTCCCATTGTCCCCCGTGGGCGGTGGGGGCTGGTGCGGCTGGTTACCTCTGGGTAGCGTGCGCGGCATGGACGACGCTGAGGACGTGCCGGTCGAGGGGTTCTACGAGCGGACCGGCGCCGGGCGGTTCCTCGCCTCCGCCTATACGCGCGGGCCGTGGGACCGGGACTCGCAGCACGCGGGGCCGCCCGCCGCGCTGCTCGGCCGGGCCGTCGAGGAGCGCCCGGACGCCCGCGACGACATGCGGGTCGCGCGCATCACCTACGAGATCCTGCGGCCGGTCCCGATCGGGCCGCTGGAGATCACCACCTCGGTCCTGCGGGCCGGGCGCGGCACCGAGGTGATCGAGGCGGCGCTCGCGCCCGCCGGGGCGGCGCCGGTGATGTTCGCCCGGGCGTTGCGGATCCGGGTGGCCGGGGAGCCGGTCCCGGCCGTGCTGCCGGGGCCCGCCGTGCCGCCGCCGGGTGCGGTGGGGCGTACGCCGTTCTTCCCGGTGCCGTGGTCGACCGGCTACCACACGGCGATGGAGACCCGCTTCACGGAGGGGACGTTCACCGAGCCCGGCCCGGGGACCTGCTGGATGCGGATGCGGGTCCCGCTGATCGTGGGCGAGGAGACCCGGCCGCTGGACCGGGTGCTGATCGCGGCCGATTCCGGGAACGGCATCAGCGCGGTCCTGGACTTCGCCAAGTACCTGTTCATCAACGGGGACCTGACGGTCCACCTGCACCGGCATCCGGTGGGCGAGTGGGCCTGCGTGGAGGCCCGGACCAGCGTGGACGCGGCCGGGATCGGGCTCGCCGACGCCCGCCTGCACGATGAGGACGGGCCCATCGGGCGCAGTGCGCAGAGCCTGTACGTCGCTCCGCGCTGACCCTGTGACAGGCTCTCGCGCATGGACGCGCTGAGGGAGACCGATCCGACGCGGATCGGGGTGCACGTGCTGGTGGCCCGGCTGGGGGCCGGGGGGATGGGGCAGGTGTACCTCGGGCGGTCGCCCGGGGGGCGCCTGGTCGCCGTCAAGGTGGTCCGGGAGGAGATCCTCGGGCATCCGCAGGCGCTGGCGAGGTTCCGGCGCGAGGCGAACACCGTGCGGGAGGTGCGCTCCGCGTACACCGCGCGGCTGATCGACGCCTCGCTGGAGCAGGCCCCGTACTGGCTGGCCACCGAGTACGTCGCCGGGCCCACGCTCGCCCACGCGGTGCAGGACCGGGGCGCGCTGCCCGCGGACACCTGCCGGGCGCTGGGGGCGGCGCTGGCGGAGGGGCTGGCCGGCGTGCACGAGCAGGGGGTGACGCACCGGGACGTGAAGCCGCAGAACGTGATCCTGGGGGCGCAGGGGCCGCAGCTGATCGACTTCGGGATAGCCCGCGGGGTCGGGGTGACCGCGCTGACGCAGGAGGGCCAGTCGCCGGGGACGCCGGGGTTCACGGCGCCCGAGGTGCTGCTGGGCGCGGCGGGGGAGGCCCCGGCCGACGTCTTCGCGCTGGGGGCGCTGCTGGCGTACGCGGCGACGGGGCGGCCGCCGTTCGGGGCGGGCGAGGCGGCGAGCGTCTGGTACCGGACGGTGCACGAGCCGGTGGACGCGGCGGGGGTGGAACCGGGGCTGGCGGCGCTGATCGAGGCGTGCGTGGCGAAGGACCCGGCGGCGCGGCCGTCACCGGCGGAGGTGATCCGCCGGTGCGGGGTCGCGCGGGCGCTGGTGGACGACCCGGTGTACGCGGAGCTGGTGGCGCCGCCGGGTTCGCTGCCGGGTTCGCTGCGCGAGGCGATCCCGGGTGCGGTGCATCCCGTGGCGACGCGGGTGCTCCCGGACCCGGACCGGGTGCCGCAGCCGGTTGTGGGCCCGGGCCCCCGGCCGTCGCCGGTCGCGACGCCAGAGGCGGAGCCGTACCCGGAGTCGGAGCCGCGATCGGGAACGTTCCCGGGGCCCGTCGCGGGTGCGGGAACGGGGCCGGAGCACGGGCCGATCCCAGTGTCCGGGCCGGAGCCGGGCCGGGTGCCGGATTCTGCGGCGGATCAGGGGCCGGGCCGGGGGCCGGGGGCCGAGCCGATCGCGCGACCGGACACGGGCTCGGTGGCCGACCCGTCGGCGGGCCGGGTGCCGGGCCGGGTGCTTGATTCGCCGGACGGCGACACCGCCGCGTCCGAGGCCCCCGCGGGCCCGCAGCGGCGGCGGGGGCGGGGCTGGGTGGGGGGTGTGCTCGCGCTGGCGGTGGTGGGGGCGGTGGGCTACTGGCAGTTCCCGGTGGGCGGAGGGGGAGACGGGGCCGGGGCCGGTGGGGGCGCGGGGGCGTCCGCCGGGGCGCGGACGCCCGACGGGAAGGCGAGCGCGTCGCCGGGCAAGGGCAAGGCCAAGGCCGGGCCGCCCGCCGACCACATCGAGCAGAGCCGGACCTCGCGGGAGCGCTGGACGCTCGACAAGGATCCGGAGATGGCGAAGTACGGCAGCGGGCTGTGCAACGAGGTCTCGGGCGAGGAGGACGCGCCGGGCACCGGAATGGAGAGTTCCACCGTCTCCACGCACACCAACGGCGTGCCCGGCAAGACGATGACGGTGAAGATGCGGCCCAAGGGCGCGGGCGACCCGGACCGGGGCACCCGCCCGGCGCCCTACTACGTCGCGGTGGCCGTGAAGTCGCCCTCCCAGGTGGCGGCCGGGGGGCTTGGGGCCACGAGCGTGCCCGTGGACATCTACGAGAACTGGGACTCGGGCGAGTACCTGGAGCTGACCTATCCGACGCAGTTCCGTACCTACACGGACGGCAAGGGAGCCGGCGCCCCGGCCCTGGCGTCCGACCGGGGGGACTGGACGGTGGTCTTCTACCACGTCGAGGATGACCCCAAGAAGTACGCGCGTATCGCCTGTTCGGGGTTCAGGGTGGGGTAACGGCCCGCGACACGGGGGAAACCCTGGGAAACCGCCCCTTGAGGGGACATGCATGGGGGAGGGTTGACGGGTGCGCAGATTCTGGATGGTGGGCGGGATCGGGGTCGGGGTGTGCCTGACCTTCGTCATGCTGCTCGTCGTGGGGACGTACTCGGCGGCGGCGGGGCTGGGTGGTCCCGGTGGCGTGGGCGGGCGCGTGGGGCTGGCCCCGGGCGCCGTGCCGGCGAAGTACCAGGACCTGGTGCAGAAGTGGGGCAATCTGTGCGCCGCGATCAGTCCGCCGCTGCTGGCGGCGCAGCTCTACTCGGAGAGCGGCTGGAACCCGCAGGCGGTCAGTCCGGCGGACGCGCGGGGGATCGCGCAGTTCATCCCGGGGACCTGGGCGGGGCACGGGATCGACGGGGACGGTGACGGGGACCGGGACATCTGGGATCCCAACGACGCGATCCCGTCGGCGGCTTCGTACGACTGCGAGCTGTCCAAGGACGTCGCGGGGGTGCCGGGCGACGCGGCGTCGAACATGCTGGCCGCCTACAACGCGGGGGCGTACGCGGTCATCAAGTACCAGGGCGTGCCGCCGTACAAGGAGACGCAGGGGTACGTGAAGACGATCACGACCCTGGCGCTGAGCTTCGCGAAGCCGGTCGGGCGGGTGGCGCCTTCGCAACAGGCCGCCGGGGCCATCTACTTCGCGCAGAAGCAGCTGGGGACGCCGTACCTGTGGGGCGGCAACGGTACGCCCGACCAGGACGGGCGGTTCGACTGCTCGGGGCTGACGGTGGCGGCGTACAAGACGGTGGGGATCGATCTGCCGCGCGTGGCGAACGACCAGTACAACGCGGGTCCGCACCCTTCGCGGAGCGAACTGCTCCCCGGTGACCTGGTGTTCTTTTCCAACGATCTGACGAACTCGCGGGAGATCCACCACGTCGGGCTGTATGTGGGCGGCGGGTACATGATCAACGCTCCGTACACCGGGGCCGTGATCCGCTTCGACAAGATCGACAGTCCGGACTACTTCGGGGCGACCCGGGTGACCAAGGACGGCGCGGAGGCCTCGCCGGTGCGGGACGCGGGCGCGGGTGCGGCCGCCGGCACGGGTGCGAAGACCTCCTAAGCGGGGGCGGTGGCGCTCGTCCGCCGCTCTGCTGACTCTCCGTTAAGCGCAGGCCCTGAGCTGCGACGATGAGTCACTCTTGGGTAACGTTGGAGTGATCATTCGGTGGAGAGTGGAACGTAGCCGCCAGAACGGGCGTTCCATGGACACGGGGGTTGATCACACGCGTTGATCACGGGGGTCGAAGGGGCGCACACAGGGGTGTGTCCTCAGGGGAACCAAGGCAAGGGGCCGCGTCGCCATGGCTGGACTCACGACCGGTGGGCCGAATGTGGATGTCAGCCTGCTGTACGACATCAACGGCCTCGCCCGCCGCGCCCCCGAACAGGTCGACCGGATCGTCGCGCTCGTCGGCGAATACGGGCTGCCGCTCGCCATGGTGCTGCTCGTGCTGTGGTGCTGGCGCGGGGCCCGCAGGCAGGACGGGCCCGGTGCGGCCGAGGCGTTCACCGCGCTGGTGTGGGCGCCGCTCGCCGCCGGGATCGCGCTGCTCGTGAACGTGCCGCTGCGTGAGTTCGTCGCCCGGCCGCGGCCGTTCCGCCAGCACGAGGGGCTGGAGGTGCTGGTCTCGGGGAAGGGCGGCGACTTCTCCTTCGTCAGCGACCACGCCACCCTGACGATGGCGCTCGCCGTCGGCGTCTTCATCGCGAACCGCAGGCTCGGGCTGATCGGGATCGGGCTCGCGCTGGCCGAGGGGTTCTGCCGCGTGTACATGGGCGTCCACTACCCCACCGACGTCATCGGCGGCCTCGCGCTCGGCACGGCGGTGGTGCTGCTGCTCGCGCCGCTCGCGATGGCGCTGCTCGGGCCGGTGGTGCGGGCGGTGGCCTCGTCGGCGCGCGTGGGGTGGATCGTCCGGGCGAAGGGGCACGGCGTGCCCCGGGCGCTGGACCTTCCGCATGCGCAGACGCCGCCGGGTGGGCATCCGCGGGACAGTGATCTGGCGGCCTGAGTCTTACGTCCTCGCGCTGGGCACGCTGCCGGCTGGCTGGCTGGTCTGCCGGATGCGGCTTGTCAGCCGGGGGCGTACGAGTTCCAGAGCGTGAGCAGGACCGCTGAGAGCAGGCACAGTGCCGCGCCGGCGAAGCAGAGGCGGACTGCGGCGGGGCGGGTGCGGGTGCGCGTGCGGGTTCGGGTTCGGGGGGTGGGTTCGGGGTGGGTCATGGGCCGCCGCCGCCGTCGCCGCGGTGGTGGTGGGGCTCGGGGTCGGTTTCCTCGCGGCGGTGGCGCGAGCGCAGCCACAGGCCGGTCGCCGCGGCCGCGGCGGAGGTCACCCCGATGGCCAGGGCCACGTCGCCCGGGCCGTCCGCCGTGCCGACCGGCTTCGCCCAGGCCGGAGCGTGTACGGGCTTCGCCCAGGCCGGGGCCGGGGGTGGGGTCAGGACGAGGAGCAGGGCCGCCCAGGCGAGGGGTGCGGCGCGGGGGGTCGTACGGCCGCGGGGTCGTCGTACCGGTGGTCTTCCGCGCACGGGGGCTCCGCTCTGGAGAGGGGTTTCCCTCCAGGGCATCCGGTTGCGGGTGGTTCGGCCAGTGGGGTCGTCCGAATGGGGGGGGCGGGGGGCGGTGTGGGGGCCGGGGCCGGGGCCGGTGGGCGGGTGCGGGTGGGTGTGCCGGGGCGCCGCCCCGGACCCCGCGCCTCAAACGCCGGCGAGGCTGGATGGGGCTCGGCGGGGCTGGATGGGGCTCGGCGGGGCTGGAGGGTGCCCGCGGGGCTGGGGTGCGGGTGCGGGTGGGTGTGCCGGGGCGCTGCCCCGGGCCCCGCGCCTCAAACGCCGGCGGGGCTGGATTGGGCTCGGCGGGGCTGGATTGGGCTCGGCGAGGCTGGATAGGGCTCGGCGAGGCTGGATGGTGCCCGGCGGGGCTGGATGGGCCCCTGCGGGGCCTTCGCCTCAAACGCCGGCGGGGCTGGATGGGGCTCGGCGGGGCTGGATGGGGTTCGGTGGGCTAGCCCGTCAGGTGGGCGGTGGCGTCTTTGCGGGCCAGGTCTCTTGAGCGGCGGGCTGGGCCGCGCCAGCCGCAGGTGCAGCTGGCCAGGCAGAACGAGCCGCGTTCCGAGGTGGTGATGGTGTGACCGTCCGGCTGTGCCTGGGCCGGGACGGCCGGAAGCGGAGGGACGACGGGCGCCAAGGGGTGCGGGTCCACGGCACCACGGTACCCGGGCCGGTGCGGGGGCGGGAGGGCCGTGGGCCGTGACGGGGAACCCGGGGTCTCGTTAACCGGAGCGGGTGGGGGCCTCGGGCAAGCAGCGTTCATGCGTTGGGGGTTGGCAGGCGATGGTGGTGCACCAGCACAGGCGGCGGGGGGCTGCGGCCGTGGCCGTGGCGGCCATGGTGGCGATCGGCGGGTGTGGTGGTCCGGAAGGGGCGCCTGCGGGCGCTGACGCGAGGCCACCCGGTGATCCCACGGCGGCCGTGCGCGGCGCCGCCGACGCGCTGACCCGCAGCGGCAGCGCCCAGGCCCGTACGGCGATGGAGATGGCCACCGGCGGTACCCGGATCACCATCCGGGGCGAGGGCGGGGTCGACTTCAAGAAGCGGATGGGCCAGCTGCTGGTGATGCTCCCGGCCGATGTGACCGGCAAGCCGGGGCATCGGCCCATTACGGAGCTGCTCACTCCCGGCGCTCTGTACATGAAGAACCGGGGCGCCGGAGTGCCCGCCGACAAGTGGGTCCGGGTCGACACGACGACCCTCGCGGACGGGAACCTCGTCACCGGCGGGGCCACCGATCCGATCACCGCCGCCGAGCTGCTGCGCGGGGCGCAGGGGGTCACGTACGTCGGTGAGACGGACCTGTCGGGGACGAAGGTCCGCCACTACCAGGGCACCACGGACATCGGGCGGGCCGCGCGGAGCGCCTCGCCGGACGTGCGGGGGGCGCTGGAGGCGGCGGCGAAAGGGTTCAGCAACGACGCCGTGCCCTTCGACGCGTACCTGGATCACGAGGGGCGGCTGCGGAAGGTCCGGCACCGCTTCAGCTATGTCAACAATGGCGTGATCGATGTCTCCTCGACCACGCTGCTCTACGGCTTCGGCGCTCCGGTGACGGTCGTTCTCCCCGCAAGCGGGGACATTTTCGCCGGGAAGATCGCCGAGTAGCCGGTGCGGTGGTCCGGGACGCGGCGACCGGGCCATCGCCGGGTATCCGGAAATGGTCCATCCGTGTCATGTGCGCAGCGAGCTGCGCTCCCTACGCTGGGAGCGGAGCAGTCCGATGCCCGATGGCGGCAGATAGAGGTGACACGCGTGACTCCCGCAGGCGGTACGACGGTGCAGGACCACGTGGCGCTCGCCGAGATCGAGCTGTGCGGTGAGCTGATCATCGCGGCTTCCGCCGCCGCCGAGGAGCGGCTCAGCCAGGACCGGATCGATGAGGTGCTCGGCGCGATCTGCTGCCCGTAGATACGGGGGTGGGGGTCAGGTGCGCAGTAGGCGGGCGATGGCCTTCGTCGCTTCCTCGACCTTGGCGTCGATCTCGGTGCCGCCCTTGACCGCCGCGTCGGCGACGCAGTGGCGCAGGTGCTCTTCGAGCAGCTGCAGCGCGAAGGACTGGAGGGCCTTCGTGCTGGCCGAGACCTGCGTGAGTATGTCGATGCAGTAGACGTCCTCGTCCACGAGCCGTTGCAGGCCGCGGATCTGGCCCTCGATCCGGCGCAGGCGCTTGAGGTGTTCGTCCTTCTGGTGGTGGTAGCCGTGTACGGCGGGGGCGCCGGGGCTGTCGCCCTGCGCGGGCCCGGCCGCCGCTGCCTCGGTGGTCGTCATGCGTCCTCCCGTGGTCCGTGTTCCGTCATGAGGGCCATGGGGTGTACATACCCCTCATGGGTATAGGGTACCGGCCGCCACGCGCGGTGGCAGGGGTCCGTACCGCTCACTCTGCCTGATGGAGGACACTGGGGAACCGCCGGTTAGCCGTGGCTGGAGGATGCGCCTAGCATCAGCCTGACCGAATCCAATGCACCCCGAGGACCTCACGTGCGATTTCGTCTGACCCCCAGGGAGACGAGCTTCTACGACATGTTCGCCGCCTCCGCGGACAACATCGTCACGGGCTCGAAGCTCCTGATGGAACTGCTCGGGGCGGACTCGTCCGCGCGGGCCGAGATCGCGGAGCGGATGCGGGCGGCGGAGCACGCGGGGGACGATGCCACCCACGCGATCTTCCACCAGCTGAACTCCTCCTTCATTACGCCCTTCGACCGCGAGGACATCTACAACCTCGCGTCCTGCCTCGACGACATCATGGACTTCATGGAAGAGGCGGTCGACCTGGTCGTCCTCTACCAGGTGGAGGAGCTCCCCAAGGGCGTCGAGCAGCAGATCGAGGTGCTGGCGCGGGCGGCCGAGCTGACCGCCGAGGCCATGCCCCACCTGCGGACGATGGAGAACCTCACCGAGTACTGGATCGAGGTCAACCGGCTGGAGAACCAGGCCGACCAGATCCACCGCAAGCTGCTCGCCCACCTCTTCAACGGCAAGTACGACGCCATGGAGGTGCTCAAGCTCAAGCAGATCGTCGACGTGCTTGAAGAGGCCGCCGACGCGTTCGAGCACGTCGCGAACACGGTGGAGACCATCGCGGTCAAGGAGTCCTGAACCTCGTGGACACCTTTGCGCTGATCGTGACCATCGGTGTCGCGCTCGGCTTCACCTACACCAACGGCTTCCACGACTCGGCGAACGCGATCGCGACCTCGGTCTCGACGCGGGCGCTGACGCCGCGCGCCGCCCTCGCGATGGCCGCGGTGATGAACCTCGCCGGTGCCTTCCTGGGCAGCGGAGTGGCCAAGACGGTCAGCAAGGGGCTCATCGAGACGCCCCACGGGACCCGGGGGATGTGGATCCTCTTCTCGGCGCTGGTCGGCGCGATCGTGTGGAACCTGGTCACGTGGTACTTCGGCCTGCCGTCGTCCTCCTCGCACGCGCTCTTCGGCGGCATGGTCGGCGCGGCGCTCGCGGGCGGGATCGGCGTCATCTGGCACGGGGTGCTGGAGAAGGTCGTCATCCCGATGTTCCTCTCGCCCGTCGTCGGCCTGATCGTGGGCTATCTGGTGATGGTCGCGATCATGTGGATGTTCCGCAGGTCCAACCCGCACAAGGCCAAGCGCGGCTTCCGGATCGCCCAGACCGTCTCGGCGGCCGCCATGGCGCTGGGCCACGGTCTCCAGGACGCGCAGAAGACGATGGGCATCGTGGTGATGGCCCTGGTCATCGCCGATGTCGAGAAGGCCGGCGACCCCATCCCCGTGTGGGTCAAGATCGCGTGTGCCGTGATGCTCTCGCTCGGTACGTACGCGGGTGGCTGGCGGATCATGCGCACCCTCGGCCGCAAGATCATCGAGCTGGACCCGCCGCAGGGCTTCGCTGCCGAGACCACCGGCGCCTCGATCATGTACACCGCGTCCTACCTGTACCAGGCGCCGATCTCCACCACCCACGTGATCACCTCGGCGATCATGGGTGTGGGTGCGACCAAGCGGGTCAACGCGGTCCGCTGGGGCGTCGCCAAGAACATCATCCTGGGCTGGTTCATCACCATGCCGGCCGCGGCGCTGGTCGCGGCGATGAGCTTCTGGGTCGTGGACCTCGCCCTCGGCTAGAGGTAAACGAAAGCGGTAACGAAAAGCGGCAACGAAAGTGGGCCGGCTCCCCCCACCCAGGGGGAGCCGGCCCTCTTTTTCTTTCGCCTTGCGGTGGCACCGCCATGCAGCACCGCAGGACGTGTGTGGGGGCCCTTGCGGGCCCGCCCCTCGCGGGGTTTATCCGAAGCGGCCCGAGATGTAGTCCTCGGTGGCCTGGACGGACGGGTTGGAGAAGATCCGGTCCGTGTCGTCGATCTCGACGAGCTTGCCGGGCTGGCCGACCGCCGCGAGGTTGAAGAACGCGGTGCGGTCCGAGACGCGGGCCGCCTGCTGCATGTTGTGCGTCACGATGACGATCGTGAAGCGCTCCTTCAGCTCGCCGACCAGGTCCTCGATGGCGAGGGTGGAGATCGGGTCGAGGGCCGAGCAGGGCTCGTCCATCAGCAGGACCTGGGGCTCGACCGCGATGGCGCGGGCGATGCACAGACGCTGCTGCTGGCCGCCGGAGAGGCCGGAGCCGGGCTTGTTCAGGCGGTCCTTGACCTCGTTCCAGAGGTTGGCGCCCTGGAGGGACTTCTCGACGATGTCGGTCAGCTCGGACTTCTTGAAGCTGCCGTTCAGCCGCAGGCCCGCCGCCACGTTGTCGAAGATCGACATGGTGGGGAAGGGGTTCGGGCGCTGGAAGACCATGCCGACCGTGCGGCGGACCGCGACCGGGTCGACGCCGGGGCCGTACAGGTTCTCGTCGTCCAGCAGCACCTTGCCCTCGACGCGGCCACCGGGGGTGACCTCGTGCATGCGGTTCAGGGTGCGCAGGAAGGTGGACTTGCCGCAGCCGGAGGGGCCGATGAAGGCCGTCACGGAGCGGGGCTCGACGGTCATGGAGATGTCGTCGATGGCCTTGTGGTTGCCGTAGAAGGCGGAGAGGCCGCTGACATCGATGCGCTTGGCCATGAGGGGGTCACTTCGCTTTCATGATCGCGTCAGCGACCGGTCTTCGGGGCCTTCCAGCGGGCGATGCCGCGGGCCACCAGATTGAGGATCATGACGAAGGCGATCAGGACGAGGGCAGCGGCCCAGGCCCGGTCGTAGGAGGCTTCACTGCCGACCTTGTACTGCTCCCAGATGTACAGGGGGAGCGAGGACTGCGCGCCTTCGAAGGGGTTGCCGTTGATCAGCTGCGAACCGAAGACCAGCAGCATGATCGGGGCGGTCTCACCGGCGATGCGGGCCACGGCCAGCATGACACCCGTGGAGATGCCGCCGATGGCGGTGGGGAGGACCACCTTGAGGATCATGCGCCACTTCGGCACACCGAGGGCCAGGGCGGCCTCGCGCAGCTCGTTCGGGACGAGCTTGAGCATTTCCTCGGTGGAGCGGACCACGACCGGCATCATCAGGATCGACAGGGCCAGCGAACCGGCGAAGCCGGAGGGGCCGAAGCCGAGGATCAGGTTCCAGGTCGTCAGGATGAACAGACCCGCGACGATGGACGGGATGCCGGTCATGACGTCGACGAAGAAGGTCACGATCTTGGCGAGCGGGCCCCGGCCGTACTCGACCAGGTAGACCGCGGTCAGCAGGCCGATGGGGGCCGAGATCGCGGTGGCCAGGCCGACCTGCTCCATCGTGCCGAGCAGTGCGTGGTAGACGCCGCCGCCCTGCTCGAAGCTGGTCACGCCGTTCATCGAGTGGCTCAGGAAGTCGGGCGTGAGCGCCTTCATGCCGCGGGCGATCGTCGTCCACAGCAGGGAGACCAGCGGGACGACCGCGAGGACGAAGCAGACCCAGACGACCGAGGTCGCGATCCGGTCCTTGGCCTGGCGGCGGTTCTCGATGACCGCGCTCGCGGTGTACGTGATGACCACGAACAGCAGGGCGGCGATCAGGCCCCACTGGGTCTTGCTGGAGAGGCCGAAGACGGCGCCGATGCCGCAGCCGAGGGCCACCGAGAGGAGCGCGATGCCGGCCGGGGCCCAGCGGGGCAGACCACCGCGGGTGAGGCTGGCCGGGGCGACGGACTTGCGGGCCCGGGTGGGGCGCTGGTCCTGGAGTACGTGGCTCATCAGGCGTTCGCCCCCGAGAAGTCCTTGCGACGGGCGATGATCAGGCGTGCGGCGCCGTTGACCAGCAGGGTCAGGAGGAAGAGCACCAGACCGGAGGCGATCAGCGCGTCCCGGCCGAACTCGTTGGCCTCGCCGAACTTCGCGGCGATGTTCTGCGCGAAGGTTCCGCCGCCCGGGTTCAGCAGGTGACCGGAGATGAGGAAGCTCGGGGAGAGTACGGTCGCCACGGCCATGGTCTCGCCGAGCGCGCGGCCGAGGCCCAGCATCGAGGCGGAGATGATGCCGGAGCGGCCGAAGGGCAGGACCGACAGCCGGATGACTTCCCAGCGCGTCGCGCCGAGGGCCAGGGCGGCTTCCTCGTTCATGCGCGGGACCTGAAGGAAGACCTCGCGGCTGACGCTGGTCACGATCGGCAGGATCATGATCGCGAGCAGGATGCCGACGGTGAAGATCGAGCGGGCGACGCCGACCTGGGTCTTCTCGAAGATGTAGGTCCAGCCGAAGTACTCGTCGAGCCAGAGGTTCAGCCCGCCGAGGTAGGGGACCAGGACGAGGGCGCCCCAGATGCCGTAGACGATCGACGGCACGGCGGCCAGCAGGTCGACGACGTAGGCGATCGGACCGGCCAGCTTGCGCGGCGCGTAGTGCGAGATGAAGAGGGCGATGCCGACGGCGATCGGAACCGCGATGGCCATCGCGATGACCGAGCTGACGACGGTGCCGAAGAGCAGGACGGCGATGCCGAAGACGGGGGGCGTGGCCGAAGGGTCCCAGTCGAACGTGGTGAGGAAGTTCCCCTTGTTGTCCGAGAGGGCGATCGACGCGCGGTAGGTGAGGAAGGCGGCTATCGACGCCATGATCACCAGGAGCAGGATGCCGGAGCCCTGGGAGAGCCCCGCGAAGATCTTGTCACCGGCGCGGCCGGTGGACCTTCCGCTCTTGGAGACCGGCGGAGCCGGGTCTATCTGGGTGGGTGTGGTGGAAGCCATGGTCTTTCCGGTCTGTGTGGGGGGCGAGCCCCCTGGCGGCGGTGCACCGGATTCCCCTGGGTGGAGGGGAGGGCCCCGGGTACCGGCCCCTCCCGGACGGGGGAGGAGCCGGTACCGCGGGGATCAGGGTCAGGCGAGCGACTTGATGACTTCGCGCACCTTGGCGTTGATCTCGGCCGGGATCGGCGCGTAGCCGTTGTCCGTGAGGAGCTTCTGGCCCGCGTCCGAGGCGGTGTAGTTCAGGAAGGACTGCACGGTCTTCAGCGTCGCGGGCTTGTTGCCCTTGTCGCAGACGATCTCGTAGGTGACCAGGACGATCGGGTAGGCGCCGTCGGCCTTGGTCGCGTAGTCCAGCTTCAGCGACAGGTCGGAACCGGTGCCGACGACCTTGGCGGCGGCGATGGCCTTGGAGGCGTTCTCACCGGTGGCCTTGACCGGGGCGGCGGCGCCCGTGTTCACGTCGACCGTCTTGATGTTCTGCGAGCTGGCGTAGGAGAGCTCGAAGTAGCCGATCGCGCCGTCGGCGGCCTTCACCTGGGCGGCGACGTCGGACGAGCTGCCCGCGGCCTGGCCGCCCGGAGCGGCCCACTTCTTCGCCGGCTCGTAGCTCCACGCGTCGGGGGCGGCGGTCTTGAGGTACTTGGTGAAGTTCTCGGTGGTGCCCGAGTCGTCTGACCGGTGGAAGGCCTGGATGGCGGTGGAGGGAAGCGTGACGCCCGGGTTCAGCTTCTTGATCGCCTCGTCGTCCCACTTCTTGATCTTGTCGTTGAAGATCGCGGCGATGGTGGGAGCGTCCAGGGTCAGCTTGTCGACGCCGGCGACGTTGAAGCCGATGGCGATCGGGCCGCCGACCATGGGCAGGTTGATGCCCTGGCCGCCGGTGCAGACCTTCTTCGAGTCCTCGACCTGGGCGGGCTTCAGCGGGGAGTCCGAACCGGCGAAACCGACGGTGCCCTGGTTGAAGGCGACGATGCCCTCACCGGAGGAGATCGACTTGTAGTTGACCTCGACGCCGGAGCAGGCGGCCATGTAGTTCTTCACCCACAGGTCGACCGCGTTCTTCTGGGCGGAGGAGCCGGAAGCGAGGAGCTGGCCCTTGGCGTCGTCGCACTTGACGTCGCCCGGGGCCGGGGCGGACGGCTTCGCCGTGCCGGAGCCGTTGTCCTTGGTGGTGTTGTTGTCCGAGCCGCACGCCGTGAGGACCAGGGCACCGGACACGACGAGCGCACCGAGCACGGAGGCACGAAGCCGGTTGTTGCGCTGAAGCTTCACTTTCGGGTGTTCCTTCCAGAAGCCGCCGGCCGCTTTCTGTATCGGGGCGGCGTGCGAAGAGGACTACGTGGTTGCTCGGGGGGCCGTGGCCAGTGGCGTGCGACCCGCACCGTGCAGTTCCGAAATTAGGCAGATCAGGTGAAGCGGCCGACGGGGGTGGGTGAACGGACGGTGAACCGTGGCGGACGGCATGGTGCGGGGGGCTGCGCCGTTGCCGGGGGGTATCGGGCCGTTACCTTGCCGTTATTGTGCCGTGACGGTTTCCGGGGCGGTGCCGTGGGGGTACGGACCCCCGCGCCCGGGGGTGGCCGGAATTCGCCCCTGCCGGGGCGTGGCCATTCCGGCCCGGATCTCCTCCGCCCTGCGGGCCGGGCGCAGCCGAACCCGGCCTCGCGAGCCGGGCCGGGCGCAGCCCAACCCGGCCTCGCGAGCCGGGCTGGGCGCAGCCGAACCCGGCCTCGCGAGCCCGGCTGGGCGCAGCCAAACCCCGCCTCGCGAGCCGGGCGGGGCCAACCCGCCAAACCCGGCCTCGCGAGCCGGGCTGGGCCAACCCGCAGCCAAACCCCGCCTCGCGGCCGGGCCGGGCCAACCCGCAGCCAAACCCAGCCTCGCCGGCGTTTGAGGCGCCCCCGGAGGGCATGAGGGTCGCACCCGGCGTCTGTGCTTGGACCGTGGTCCGTCGGTCCGGTGGGGCGCTGCGGCCCGTGGGCCCTCCGGGGGCGCCTCAAACGCCGGCGAGGCTGGAGGTGGCTGCGGCCCGGACGCCGGTGGGGCTGGGTTTGGCCGAGGTTGGGGCGCCTCAAACGCCGGCGAGGCTGGAGGTGGCTGCGGCTCGGACGCCGGTGGGGCTGGGTTTGGCCGAGGTTGGGGCGGCTCGGACGCCGGTGGGGCTGGAATGCCGGGTTAGACCGGGGTGGGGAGCCAGAGGTGGTGGAAGGTGAAGCGGGAGGCTTCCACCTCGTGGCGTTGGTCGGCGTGGAGGACGCCCAGGGCGTAGGCGGTGGCGGGGGCGATGCGGGGGGTGCGGGCGGCCGTCGCGGAGGCGGCCGCGGCTTCGGCCGCGTCCCGGTGCCGGTCCAGGGCTTCGCACGCCGCCGCGAGCCGGGTCACGTCCTCGCCGAGAGCCTCCCGCGCGTAGCGGTGCACGCGCAGCAGGCGGCGTACCTCGTGCCAGGGCGCGTCCTGGTGCGAGTTGTCGATGAGCGCGTCGGCGTTGTACGGCCGGGCGGCCCGGGTCAGGGGGAGGGCCGTCACGGCAGAGGTCAGCCGGGACTCGGCCAGGGCGGCCAGGGGGACCAGGACGTCCGCGACGGCGCCCCGCGCGGCCACCGCGTTCAGCGGGACCTCGGAGGCCAGGACGGCCACCGCGTCGGCGACCGCGTGGAAGCGGGACGACCCGAGCGCCTGGAGGGTGGCCGTGTGGGCCCTCGTACGGGCCAGGGTCAGCTGGCGTTCCAGCAGGGCGGCCGCGCGGGCCGAGCCCACGGTGAGCGCGCCCGCGCCGGACGCGCCGCGCGGCGCGGGGACCTCCGGGGCGCCCGACAGCCGGTGCAGCGCGTCCAGGAGCCGGGTCAGCCGGGCCCCGTAGGCGTGTTCGTCGGCCAGGGTCGAGGACAGCCACACCAGTTCGGTGCGCAGGCCGTCCGCCCAGGAGGTTTCGGTGACCGAGCGGAAGGTGGCCAGGGATCCCCCGATGCGGCGCGCGGCCCCCCGCAGGCCGCGCGCCGCTTCGCTTCCCCCGTCCGCGTCGGCCCCGCTCGCCTCGTGCAGGCGCAGCCCGCGCAGGAAAGCGGTGGCCTGCGAGCGCAGATAGGCGCCGAGGACATCGCCCGCCGTCGCCGTACCCGCTGTCAGGTCATGGTTTTGCTGAGCCACGCCGGCGCCTCCGGGCGTCTATGAGCATCTCCTGTACGTGCCG
This sequence comes from Streptomyces sp. NBC_00536, assembly GCF_036346295.1. Classification (NCBI taxonomy): domain Bacteria; kingdom Bacillati; phylum Actinomycetota; class Actinomycetes; order Kitasatosporales; family Streptomycetaceae; genus Streptomyces; species Streptomyces sp. NBC_00536. Next base: position 4,454,509 of record NZ_CP107819.1, read on the forward strand.
CAGCGGCTGCCCCTCGGCATCCGTGCAGTGCCGGGTCCAGTCCCCGTCCGGCCCCAGGTGCCAGGAGGAGGTGGCATCGGACATGCCGGTCTCCAGCAGCCGGTCCAGGGCCGCGCGGTGGGCCGGGTCGGTGACTCTGACCAGGGCCTCGATGCGGCGGTCGAGGTTGCGGTGCATCATGTCGGCGCTGCCGATGAACACCTCGGGTTCGCCGCCGTTGGCGAAGGCGAAGACCCGGGAGTGTTCGAGGAAGCGGCCGAGGATGGAGCGGACCCGGATGTTCTCCGAGAGCCCGGTGACGCCGGGGCGCACGGCGCAGATGCCGCGCACCCAGATGTCCACCGGTACGCCCGCCTGCGAGGCCCGGTAGAGCGCGTCGATCAGGGCCTCGTCGACGATCGAATTGAGCTTGAGCCGCACGTAGGCCGGGCGGCCCGCCTTCGCGTGGGCGGTCTCCTTGTCGATGCGGGAGACCAGGCCGTCGCGCAGCGATTTGGGTGCGGTCAGCAGCCGGCGGTAGGTCTCGCGGCGCGAGTAGCCGGACAGCCGGTTGAAGAGGTCGGAGAGGTCCGCGCCGACCTGCGGGTCCGCGGTGAGCAGGCCGAGGTCCTCGTAGAGCCGGGCGGTCTTGGGGTGGTAGTTGCCGGTGCCGACGTGCGCGTAGCGGCGCAGCGTCTCGCCTTCCTGGCGGACCACGAGGGAGAGCTTGCAGTGCGTCTTGAGGCCGACCAGGCCGTAGACGACGTGGCAGCCGGACTCCTCCAGCTTGCGCGCCCATTTGATGTTGGCCTGCTCGTCGAAGCGGGCCTTGATCTCGACGAGTACGAGGACCTGCTTGCCGGATTCGGCGGCGTCTATGAGGGCGTCGACGATCGGGGAGTCGCCGGAGGTCCGGTACAGCGTCTGCTTGATCGCGAGGACGTCCGGGTCGGCCGCGGCCTGCTCCAGGAAGGCCTGCACGGAGGTGGAGAACGAGTCGTACGGGTGGTGCAGGAGCACGTCGCGTTCGCGCAGGGCGGCGAAGATGTCCGGCGCCGAGGCCGATTCGACCTCGGCGAGGTCGCGGTGGGTCCCGGCGATGAACTTGGGGTACTTCAGCTCGGGCCGGTCCAGCGAGGCCACGCCGAAGAGCCCGGTGAGGTCGAGCGGCCCGGGCAGCGGGTACACCTCGGCCGCGGAGATCTTCAGCTCCTGGACGAGCAGGTCCAGTACGCCCGCGTCGATGGACTCCTCGACCTCCAGGCGCACGGGCGGGCCGAAGCGGCGCCGCATGAGTTCCTTCTCCAGGGCCTGGAGGAGGTTCTCGGCGTCGTCCTCCTCCACTTCCAGGTCCTCGTTGCGGGTCACCCGGAACTTGTGCTGCGCGAGCACCTCCATGCCGGGGAACAGCTCCTCCAGGTGCGCGGCGATGACGTCCTCCAGCGGGACGTAGCGCTGCGGGGAGGCTTCCAGGAAGCGGGAGAGGAGCGGCGGGATCTTGACGCGCGCGAAGTGGCGGTGGCCGCTGACGGGGTTGCGGACGACGACGGCGAGGTTGAGCGAGAGCCCGGAGATGTACGGGAAGGGGTGCGCGGGGTCCACGGCCAGCGGGGTGAGCACCGGGAAGATCTGGTTGCGGAACAGGGTGAAGAGGCGCGCCTGCTCCTTCTCGGTGAGGTCGTGCCAGCGGATGAGGTGGATGCCCTCTTCGGCGAGCTGGGGGGCCACGTCCTGCTGGTAGCAGGCGGCGTGGCGGGCCATGAGTTCGCGCGAGCGGGTCCAGATGAGGTCGAGGACCTCACGGGGCTGGAGGCCGGAGGCCGAACGGGTGGCGACGCCGGTCGCGATGCGCCGTTTGAGGCCGGCCACCCGGACCATGAAGAACTCGTCGAGGTTGCTCGCGAAGATCGCGAGGAAGTTGGCGCGCTCCAGGAGCGGGGTCGCCGGGTCCTCGGCGAGTTCGAGCACCCGCTCGTTGAAGGCGAGCCAGCTGCGCTCGCGGTCGAGGAAGCGTCCGGCGGGCAGCTCGCCGTCGTCCTTGAACTCGTACGCGTCGAGATCCGCGTCGAGGTCGGGTTCGAGGTCCACGTGCGGCCGGTGCGCGGCTATGGACCCCAGTCGTGCGTGCCGCTCGGCCTGGGAGTGCTGGACGGGGACCTCGGTGGGGCTGACGCCGGGCTTGTGGCTCATGACTCCATTCTTCCGCGCACGCGGAAGGACAGGCGCGTCGGAGGCGTCCGCGAGTGGTCGAAGTCCAGGCTGCATGAGCGGAGAGTCGCAAGCGCGTCTGAATGCCCGGTTAATGGCGTGTGGCATCCAGGGTGCGGCTGGTGGCAAAGGTGGTACCGGGCGCCCGGGACGCGCGCGGGCGCGCCCCGGGACGGCTCCGCGGCCGCCCCGGGACGGCTCCGCGGGCCGGTCAGCTCTCGGTGCGGTACATCAGGTCCACCTCGTGGGTGGCGAAGCCGAGGCCCTCGTAGACGGCGAGGGCCGCCGGGTTGTCGGCGTCCACGTAGAGCATGGCGGTGGGGAGTCCGGACGCGGCCAGATGGCGCAGTCCGATGGCGGTGAGCGCCTTGCCGAGGCCGCCGCCCTGGGCGCCGGGCCGGACGCCGAGGACGTACACCTCGCCGAGCTGCTGCTCGGCGTGGATCTTGGTCCAGTGGAAGCCGACGAGCTGCCCGTCGCGTTCGGCGAGGAAGAAGCCCTTCGGGTCGAACCAGGGCTGCGCGATCCGGTCGTCGAGGTCCCGCTGGACCAGCGAGCCCTGCTCCGGGTGGTGGGCGAAGGCCGCCGCGTTCGCCGCGAGCCAGGCCGCGTCGTCGGCGCCGGGCACGAAGGTGCGTACGGTCACCCCCGCGGGCAGGACCGGCTCGGGCAGCGGGGCCGCATCCGGGCCGAGCGGGCGGCGGAGCTGGCGCAGCTCGCGGAAGAGGGTCAGGCCGAGGACCTGGGCGAGGTGGCGGGCGGCGGAGCGGCCGCCGTGCGCCCACACCCGGATCCGCTTGCCGGAGGCGGCGAGCAGGGCCTGGCCCAGCGCCCGGCCGTGGCCGCGGCCGCGCAGCGCGGGGTGCACGAGGAGTTCGGCGGCGGGCGCCTCCACCGGGTCGGTGTCCTCCAGTTGCGCGTATCCGGTCAGCCGCCCGTCCGCGGTGAGCAGCAGGTGCCGGATCCCGGCGCGGCGGCCGCCGCGCAGCTGGAGCCGTCCCTGCTCGGACACGGCGGTGGTGCCGTCCGTACGGGCTGCGTCCTCGATCAGCGCAAGTACGGCGTCGGCCTGTTCCTCCGTCAGTTCGTCGAGGGTCTCAATCTGCCGTCCCGGCTCCAGGGCCGCTGCTGCGTCAGTCATGCGACGAGACTACGAGGTCCGGGTGAGCGAAAGCACACGCGGAACGCCTGCGCGTAACCGGCTCGAAACCCGTTACCCCCTGTCGTGCTACGCGCGTTGACCATAGGCTGCGGCCGACCTCCCAGTTCACATCGCTGTCCAAAAGGGGACTACATGTCAGCGACGCCACAACGGCACCGCCGAGCCCGCCGGTTGACCTTCGCCGCCCTCGCCCTCACCGCGGGGGCGGGTGCCATGGTCGCCGCCGCCCTCCCGGCCGGGGCCGCCAGTGGCCACGGTGCCGGCCCGGGCCGGACCGTCGACGTGCAGATGCTGTCCTTCAACGACTTCCACGGCACGCTGGAGCCCCCGCAGGGCTCCTCGGGCAACGTGAGCGAGCGTCAGGCGGACGGCAGCACCAAGGCCATACCGGCGGGCGGTGTCGAGTACCTCGCCACCAGCCTGCGCGAGGCCCGCAAGGGGCACGAGTACTCCGTCACCGCCGCCGCCGGTGACATGATCGGCGCGAGCCCGCTGCTGTCGGGGCTCTTCCACGACGAGCCGACCATCGAAGCGATGAACAAGCTCGGCCTGGACGTCACCAGCGTCGGCAACCACGAGTTCGACGAGGGCAAGACCGAGCTGCGCCGCATGGCGTACGGCGGCTGCCACCCGGTCGACGGCTGCTACGAGCAGGGCAAGGAATTCACGGGCGCCGAGTTCAAGTACCTCGCGGCGAACGTGACGGACGAGAAGACCAAGCGTCCGCTGATGTCTCCCACCTTCATCTGGAAGAAGGGGGACGTGAAGATCGGTTTCATCGGCGTCACCCTGGAGGGCACCCCGGACGTCGTGACGGCCGATGGGGTCAAGGGCCTCAAGTTCGGTGACGAGGTCGAGACGATCAACAAGTACGCCGACGAGCTGAACAAGCAGGGCGTCAAGTCGATCGTCGCGCTGATCCACGAGGGCGGCCTGCCCGCTAGCGGCGCCTACAACTACGACTGCAACACCCCGGGCGCGGGCGCGGGCATCTCGGGCGCGATCGTGGACATCGCCAAGAACGTGGACCCGAAGGTCGACGCCCTGGTGACCGGCCACACGCACCAGGCGTACGCGTGCAACATCCCCGACCCGGCGGGCAACCCGCGCATGGTCACCTCGGCCGCCTCCTACGGCCGCGTGTTCACGGACACCACGCTGACCTACGACCGGCAGACCAAGGACATCGTCCGTACGCCGCTCCTCGCGCCCAAGCCGGTCAACAAGATCGTCTCCCGCGACCAGGCCAAGGCCGCGGACATGAGCGAGCTGATCCAGCGCTGGAACACCCTCGCGGCGCCGATCGCCGGCCGCCCGCAGGGCTTCATCTCGGCGGACATCGCGGGCCGCGGCTCGGAGAAGTTCGAGAAGCCGCTCGGTGACGTGATCGCCGACGCGCAGCTGGAGGCGCTGGCCCCGGCCGACAAGGGCGGTGCGCAGCTGGCCATCATGAACCCGGGCGGCATCCGCGCGGACCTGGCCTACAAGGCTTCGGGCGCCGAGGGCGACGGGGTGGTGACGTACGGCGAGTCGTACACCGTGCAGCCCTTCACCAACATGATGAACGTCGTGGACCTGACCGGCGCGCAGCTCATCACCGCGCTCCAGCAGCAGGTCAGCGGTCCGGTGAACGGCCCGAACCCGAAGATCCTGCAGATCTCCAAGGGGCTGACCTACACCCTCGACACGACGAAGACGGGCGCGGACCGGATCGTCGTGGACTCGGTCAAGCTGAACGGCGCGGCCATCGACCCGGCCAAGACCTACCGGGTCGCGATGAACGAGTTCCTCGCGGGCGGCGGTGACGGCTTCACCGTCCTGAAGGAGCACAAGAACAAGCTGGTGGGCGCGTCCGACCTGGACTGCTTCAACGCCTACCTGGCGAACCACTCCTCGGCGACGGCTCCGCTGGCGCCGCCGGTGGCGGACCGGATCACGGTCGTCCAGTAGCGGGTGTGAGCAACTGAGAGGGGGCGGTGGGCCGTTGGTCCGCCGCCCCTTCCGTGTGTCCGGGCCCCTTTGGTGCCTACCCGTGGGTAGTAATGCCAGGCTCCGCAGGCCATAATCCGGGCCACCACTGGGTCGGCGAAGGGGCGGGCATGGGCATGAGCGAGGGATGGGCAATGGACCGGCGGGGGTTCCTGGCCGGGGCGGCCGCGGTGGCGGCGGGCGTGGCGGTCACCGGCCTGAGCGCGCCGACGGCCTCGGCGAAGACGCTCGGTGCGCTCGGGACGCAGGACTGGATGGCCGGGGTCCCCGACTCCACCCCCTTCCAGCGGATGACGATCCCCGGCACCCACGACTCGGGCGCCCGCCAGGGCGGCCTGTACGTCGCCTGCCAGAACACCTCCATAGCCGAGCAGCTCGACTCCGGGATCCGCTTCCTCGACGTGCGCTGCCGGGTCACCGGCGGCTCCTTCGCGATCCACCACGCCGCGTACTTCCAGAACCTGATGTTCGGGGACGTGCTCGTGGCCTGCTGGAACTTCCTGGCCGCGCACCCCAGCGAGACCGTGCTGATGCGCGTCAAGCAGGAGTACTCCGAGGAGAGCGACGCAACCTTCCGCGCCGTCTTCGACGACTACCTCGACCACCGCGGCTGGCGGCCGCTGTTCCGGATCGCCGACGCGCTGCCCGGCTCGCTCGGCCAGGCCCGCGGCAAGGTGGTCCTGCTCGCCGACAACGGCGGGCTGCCGGGCCTGCGCTACGGGGACGGGTCGGTCTTCGACATCCAGGACGACTACATGGCCGAGCCCTTCGCCAAGCGCGGCAAGATCGAGGCCCAGTTCCGCAAGTCCGTCCAGCAGCCCGGCAGGTTCTTCATGAACTACACGAGCACGGCGGCGGCCCTCCCGCCCCGCTGGAACTCCGACCGGCTCAACCCGCAGGTGCAGTCCTTCGTGGACGGCGGCGAGCTGGTCGGCCGGACCGGGCTGGGGATCGTCCCGATGGACTTCCCCAACACCCGCTCCGGACTGGTCGGTTCACTGATCCGTCACAATCCCGCCTGAGCCGCTCCCGTCGCGAGGGGCGTACGGGTCCTCCTCGTCCGAGGGGAACCGCGGCGGCGGGGCCGGCGCGCCCGGGAAGCGCAGCACCGCTTCGGCGCCCGGCCCGCCGCCGGGCGCCGCCCGCAGCTCGGCGGTGCCGCCGGTGCGCTGCACCGTACGGGCCACGATGGACAGGCCCAGTCCGCTGCCGGGCAGGGCCCGGGCCGACGGGGAGCGCCAGAAGCGGTCGAAGACGTGCGGGAGGTCCTCGGCGGGGATGCCGGGCCCGTGGTCCCGCACGGTCAGCTCGCCGCCGCGCAGCGCGATCTCGACCGCGCCGCCGGGCGGGCTGAACTTCACCGCGTTGTCCAGGATGTTGACCAGGGCCCGCTCCAGGGCGGGGGCTTCGCCGCGGACGTACCAGGGCTCCAGCTCGGCCGTGAAGGTCAGCTCGGGGCCGCGCAGCCGGGCCCGGGACAGGGCGCTGCCCGCGATCTCGTGCAGGGCGACGACCTGGAGCGGGCCGGGCGCCGCCGCGTCGGGGCGGGAGAGTTCCTGGAGGTCGCCGATGAGGGAGGCCAGCTCGGTCATCTGGGCCTTGACCGAGGCGAGCAGCTCCTTGCGGTCCTGCGGCGGGATGGCCCGGCCGGTGTCCTCGCTGCGGGCCAGCAGCTCGATGTTCGTGCGCAGCGAGGTGAGCGGGGTTCGCAGCTCGTGGCCCGCGTCGGCGATCAGCTGGGCCTGCCGGTCGCGGGAGGAGGCGAGCGCGCTGGTCATCGAGTTGAAGGAGCGCGAGAGCCGGGCGATCTCGTCGTCCCCGGTGTCGGGGATGCGGACGGTGAGGTCCTCGGTGTGGGCGATGTGCTCGACCACGCCGGTCAGTTCGTCGACGGGCCGCAGGCCGGTACGGGCCACCCACAGCCCGGCCGCGCCCGCGCCGACCACGCCGACCCCGGCGACCAGCAGCAGCACCCAGGCCAGGGTGGACAGCGGCTTGTCGATGTCGGAGAGCGGTTTGGCGATGGAGACGGCGAAGGCGGCTCCGCCGGGGTTGCCCTGGATCGTGTAGACGCGCATGTCCACGCCGTCCGGGGTCGTCACGTCGTGCAGGATCGGCCGGGCCCCCGCGTCGCCCGCGACCGCACGGTCGTCCTTGGTGACGGGGAGGTTGCCCAGTCCGCCCAGCCAGCACCGGGTGCCGTCGGCGAGGACGATCTGCACGGTCGCGTTCAGGTTCCCCGCGATCTGCTGCGTGGGCTCGGGCGGCCGCACCACGCAGCTGCCCTCCCGGAAGGACCTGAGCACCTGTCCGCTGACGTTCGTGGACATCAGGGAGCGGTCGAGCTGGTCGGTGAGCTGGGCGCGGACCATGATCCAGGACACGCCCGCGACCGCCGCCACGGCCAGGGCCACGGCGACGGCGACGAGCAGGGCCAGCCGCGAACGCAGCGGCAGCCCGCGGAATTTGGCGGCCGGGCTCATTCGGGCCCGCCGCTGTCACCGGAGACGGTGGCGCGCAGGACGTAGCCGACCCCGCGGACGGTGTGCACGAGGCGGGGCTCGCCGCCCGCCTCGGTCTTGCGGCGCAGGTACATCACGTACACGTCCAGCGAGTTGGAGCTGGGTTCGAAGTCGAAGCCCCAGACGGCCTTGAGGATCTGCTCGCGGGTGAGGACCTGGCGCGGGTGCGCGAGGAACATCTCCAGCAGGGTGAACTCGGTGCGGGTCAGCTCGACGGCCCGCCCGGCCCGGGTCACCTCGCGGGTGGCCAGGTCCATGCGCAGGTCGCCGAAGGTCAGTACGTCCTCGGCGGCGTCCGCGGAGCCCGCGGGGGCGGCGTACGAGCTGCGCCGCAGCAGGGCGCGGACCCGGGCGAACAGCTCGTCCAGCTCGAACGGCTTGACGAGGTAGTCGTCGGCGCCCGCGTCGAGGCCGGTGACGCGGTCGCCGACGGTGTCGCGGGCGGTCAGCATCAGGATCGGGGTGACGGATCCGGCGGCGCGCAGCCGCCGGGCCGCCGTCAGGCCGTCCATCCGGGGCATCTGGATGTCCAGGACGATCAGGTCCGGGGCGTAGGCGGCGGCCTTGTCGAGGGCATCGAGGCCGTCGACGGCGGTCTCGGTGCCGTATCCCTCGAAGGCGAGGCTGCGGCGCAGGGCCTCGCGGACGGCCGGTTCGTCGTCCACGACGAGTACGCGCGCTTCGCCTTCGGCGGGATTCATCGTTGGTTCCCCAAGTCTCGGGTCGGTGGGACGGCGGCCTGCTGTCCGATCGTGTTCCAGCCTGCCACGGTGGGCGGCGCCGACCGGGGTCAGTAGGAGGTGCCGAAGCCGTTTCCGGTGCCGCTGCTGTTCCCGCCGTTGCCGCTGTCGCCGCCCCCGGCGCCGCCCTTGCGCAGGGAGTCGAGGTCGCCCTTGATGGTGTTGACCGGGATGGCGAAGCCGAGGCCGACGCTGCCCGCGCCGGAGCTGTCGCTGGAGGGGGAGTAGATCGCGGAGGGCATCCCGACGATCTCGCCGTTCATGTTGACGAGCGCGCCGCCGGAGTTGCCGGGGTTGAGGGAGGCGTCCGTCTGGATGGCCTTGTACGAGGTGGTGTTCTGGCCGGTGTTGCCGTTGAACTGGCGGCCGTCGTAGGAGAACGGCCAGCCGCCGCCGCCCCCGCCCTGCTGCTGTCGCTGGTTCTGCGGGGACTGCTGCTCCGACTTGGGCACGTTCACGTCGCGGTTCAGGGCCGAGACGATGCCGCTGGTGACGGTGCCGGTGAGGCGGTCCGGGGAGCCGATGGCGACGACCTGGTCGCCGACCTTGAGGTTGTCGGAGTTGCCGAACTTGGCCGCCTTGAGGCCGCTCGCGCCCTCCAGCTTGATCAGGGCGAGGTCCTTGTCGGGGTCGGTGCCGACGACCTTCGCCTTGTACTTCTTGCCGTCGCTCATCGTCACCTGGACCTCGGTGGCGCCGCTGACGACGTGGTTGTTGGTGACGATCTCGCCGTCGGAGGTGACGACGATGCCGGAGCCGGTGCCCTGGCCCGCGGCGGTCGTCGTGTCGATCCGTACGACGGAGGGGCTGACCTGCTCGGCGACGCCGGAGACGGTGCCGATGTTGGACTGCGAGACGTTGGAGCCGGTGACGCCGCCGTCACTGCCGCCGCGGTGGCTGAGGTACTGCTGGATCCCGGCGGAGGTGCCGCCGCCGATGATGGCCGCCGCGATGGCGACGGCGGCGATCAGGGCGAAGGAACGCCGGGGGCGGGCGTGCCCGGCCGAGGGGGCGGTCGCTCCGTGGACGTCCCCGGGGACCGGGGGCTGCGGCTGGTGCGCCTCGAACCAGCCGGGGGCGGGGGCCGCGTACGGCGCTCCGGGCGTGGTCGGGGGGTGGACGGGCGGCGGCGGGTACGCACCGGCCCCGCCGGTGGCCCGGGCGTCGTGCGCCAGTCGGTCGTGACCCTGCTGCCAGGCCTCGCCGAAGGGCGCGTCCTGGTGGGGGCCGTTCTCCTGCGGGTCGCCTTCGCGGCGGAAGCTGTCGGTCATGGGTATGACTCTGGGCCGGGATCATGAGAGCTTCCTGAGTCCCCGCTGAGAAGCCCGACAGAACCGCGTATGCCCGATATAAGGCCCGGGACGGAAGCCCGGGACGGAAGCCCGGGACGAGGCGCCGGGCGGGCGGATCAGCGGCAGCCGCAGGAGCGGCGGATCACCAGCGCCGAGGGGAACTGCTTGAGCCGCTCGCGCCGGGAGCCCGCGACGCGCAGCGCGTCGTCCAGGACGAGGTCGACCGCGGCGCGGGCCATCGCCGGGCGGTCCGAGGCGACCGTGGTCAGCGGCGGGTCCGTCAGCCCGGCTTCCTTCACGTCGTCGAAGCCGGCGACGGCCAGCTCCCCGGGCACGTCGATCCGCAGCTCGCGGGCGGCGCGCAGCACCCCGATGGCCTGGTCGTCGGTGGCGCAGAAGATCGCCGGGGGGCGCTGGGGTCCGGCCAGGACCTCCAGGGCGACCCGGTAGGCGTCGTAGCGGTTGTACGGGGCCTCGAAGAGCCGGCCCTCGATCGAGCGGCCCGCCTCCTGCATGGCGCGCCGCCAGCCCTCGACGTGGTCGGCGACCGGGTCGCCGACGGACGGGGTGTTCTCGACGCCGCCGATGCAGGCGACGTACTCGTGGCCGTGCTCCAGCAGGTGCCGGGTGGCGAGCTGGGCGCCGCCGATGTCATCGGTGACGACGGCGACGTCGTCGATGGCCTCGGGGCGCTCGTGCAGGAGCACGACCCGTGCGTCCCACGCCTCGATCTCGGAGGCGGCGCGCTCGCTCATGCCCTGGCTGACCAGGATCAGCCCGGAGACCCGCATGCCGAGGAACGCGCGCAGGTAGTGCACCTCGCGCTCGTCCCGGTAGTCGGAGTTGCCGACCAGGACCATCTTTCCGCGCTCGGCGGCGGCCTGTTCGACCGCGTGCGCCATCTCCGCGAAGAACGGCTGACGGGCGTCCGGGACGATCATGCCTATGAGGTCGGTGCGCCGCGAGGCCATGGCCTGCGCGACCCGGTCCGGTCGGTAGCCCAGCTCCTTGATCGCTGCGAGGACACGCTCGCGCGTGGCCGGGGCGACCGGCCGGGGTCCGTTGTTGATGACATAGCTCACGACCGCGGTAGACGTTCCCGCAAGTCGTGCCACATCGTCCCGCGTCACCTTGGCCACGCGGTGGAGTCTACGCGGGGTGACCTAGCTCTGGGCAGGGCGGCCGGGCGTCCGGGTGTGCGGGGTGCTGTCGGCCATACGGGGGACGGCCCGGTCGGCTTCGGCGACCAGTGCGGCGGCCGCCTGGGCGATGGCTTTCTGCCGGGCCTCCTCGGCCGCCCGCTCGTTCGCCCGCTCGACCTTCTCGGGGGTCACGAAGCGGTAGCCGACGTTGCGGACGGTCCCGATCAGCGACTCGTGCTCGGGGCCGAGCTTGGCCCGCAGCCGCCTCACGTGGACGTCGACCGTCCGGGTGCCGCCGAAGTAGTCGTAGCCCCACACCTCCTGCAGCAGCTGGGCGCGGGTGAAGACCCGGCCCGGGTGCTGCGCGAGGTACTTGAGCAGCTCGAACTCCTTGAAGGTGAGGTCGAGGACCCGCCCCTTGAGCTTGGCCGAGTACGTCGCCTCGTCGACGGAGAGGTCGCCGTTGCGGATCTCCATCGGGGAGTCGTCGGAGCCGAGCTGCTGGCGGCCGGTGGCCAGGCGCAGCCGCGCCTCGACCTCGGCCGGGCCCGCGGTGTCCAGGAGCACGTCGTCGATGCCCCAGTCGGCGGTGACGGCGGCCAGGCCGCCCTCGGTGACGACGAGGATCAGCGGACAGCCCGGTCCGGTGGAGCGCAGCAGCTGGCACAGCGACCGCACCTGCGGCAGGTCGCGGCGGCCGTCGACGAGGATGACGTCGGCTCCGGGGGTGTCCACGAGGGCGGGGCCCTCCGCGGGCGCCACCCGGACGCTGTGCAGCAGCAGTCCGAGGGCGGGCAGCACCTCGGTGGACGGCTGCAGGGCGTTGGTCAGCAGCAGCAGGGAACTCATCGCCGCCACCCCCCTGCCGGGGTCTGGCGGTGTCGCCGGTGGTGCACGGTTCGCTGGGCCATCACGTCGGTTCCTCCTCGGTCCCGTCGAGGACATGCGGCACTGCTTCGTACGTCTCGCGTCTTGCGTCGCGCTTCCGGCGGCCCCGTGTCCCCGCGCCCTGAGGACCTCGTGGCCGCCACTGTCCTGCTCTGTTCTCGTGCTGTTCAACGTGCTGAAAGCACAAAAGGACCCGGGGGCTACGTTGCCCGGATCCTCTGCGAAGTCAGAATAGCCCACCGGTCCGTTCGGGGCAGAGGCTTCGGCATGCCCTGATTCTGTGGTTCCCGCCACCTTCCGGAGCAGGTTGCGCCCGGTTTCACCGGATCGGTGGAATCCCGTCGGGCCGCCCGGGCGCATGCGGGGCGCGCGGAGGCACGCCGGGGTTCCGCGCGGGAGGGGCCATCATGGAGCCCGACGGTACGGAGCCGACGATAGGAGCTGCAGTGGCAACCGGAACCATCCGCTACTGGGCCGCGGCCAAGTCCGCGGCCAAGACGGCGGAGGAGGCGTACTCGGCGCGGACCCTGGCCGAGGCGCTCGACGCCGTGCGGGAACGCCACCCCGGGGAGTTGACCCGGGTGCTGCAGCGCTGCTCCTTCCTGGTGGACGAGCAGCCCGTGGGCCTGCGCCCGCACGAGTCCGTCGAGCTGACCGAAGGCGGCACCGTAGAGGTGCTGCCGCCGTTCGCGGGCGGGTGATCCGATGACCACGCCCACGCCGGACGAGCAGCGGCCCGAGCAGCCGCAGGATCCCTTCGCGGATCCCTACGGAACCCAGACCTGGCAGTCGGAGACCTGGGACACGAGTTACCAGCCGATCCAGTCCCTTCAGCCGGTCCAGCCGCCGGTCCAGCCGGTCGCACCGGCCCCGGAGCCGCTGGAAGGGGTCCCTGGGCAGGGCCAGGCCTGGGGTCAGCCCCAGCCGCAGCCCCAGCCGCACGCGCACCCGCACGCTCCGGAGCCGGTGGCTCCGGAGGGCTGGTTCCGCGACGAGGTCCAGCCGCAGGCACCGCAGCAGCCGCAGCAGCAGGTCCAGCAGCCGCAGGCGCCGCAGCCGCAGCGCCGGGGCCAGCACCGCGCGCCCGACCCGGCTCCGGTGCCGGACTGGTCCCTGGGCGGCGCCCAGGGCCCCGCCCAGGGCGTCCCGTGGCCGGACGGCTCCGGTGCGGCCGCGGCCGCGGGTTCGGCCGCCGCCGCGGAGACGGCGTACCTGCCGCCGTACCGCGAGGAGGCCGTGAACCCGGCCGCCGCCGCGGAGACGGCGTACCTCCCGCCCTACCGCGAGGAGGCCGTGAACCCGGCCGCCGCCGCGGAGACCGCGTACCTCCCGCCCTACCGCGAGGAGGACCACCGGAGCGACTACCAGCAGCCCTACGTCCCGGCGCCGTCCGCGGAGCCGGTGGCTCCGGAGGGCTGGTTCCGGGAGGAGGCGCAGCCGCAGCAGGTCCAGCAGCCTCAGGCAGCGCAGCCGCAGCCCCGGGGGCAGCACCGCGCGCCCGACCCCGGCCAGGACTGGGCCCACGGCTCCCACGGCTCCCCGGCCGGTACGGGCGTGCCCTGGCCCGGCGGGGGCGCGCAGGCCTCCGCTCCGGCCGAAGCCGCGGCGGAGCGGACCGCCTATCTGCCGCCCTACCCCGGTGACGCGGGCGTCGCGGAGCCGGAGCCCGCACCCCCGGTCCACCAGGCCCCCGCCGTCGCCGCGGGGCCCGCGGCCGGATATTCGGAGCCCACCCTGGGCGGCAGCACCCGGGTCGTGGACCCCGGGCAGGCCCGCGCCGAGGGGCGCTCGCCGATCATCGATCCGGGTCCGCAGGCGGCCGTACTGACCGCCGCGCTCGGGCTGCTGCTGGCCGGCGCCGCCGCCGTGGGCCGGTTCGGGCTGGTGGCCCCGCTCATCGCGCTGCAGGCGCTCACCGCCGCGGGCTGGTTCCGGCTCAACGGCATGTGGCCCGCCCGTCAGGGCATCGTCCTGGCCTTCGCCGGAGCCGTGGCCGCGGACATCGCCGTCCTCGCGCTGGGGCGTTCGTACGGCCCCGGGGCGATCATCGGGACGCTGGGGGCGTGGGTGCTTCTGACCCTGGTGCTCCAGCTGCGCAGTCACGCCGACCCGGACGAGCGGATGTACGGGCTGATGGCCTCGGTGGCCTCGGCCGCCCTCGCGATCGTCTGCACCGGGTACCTGGCCGCCGATCCGGCCGCCGTCACCGTCGGTGCGGCCGCCGTCGCGGTGGCCGTGTTCGCGCGGGCCCTGCCGCTGCCCACCACGCCTTCCGTGGTGGTCTCGCTGGCCGCCGCGGCCGGTGCGGGCATCGCGGTCGGCGGGCTGACCACGGTCGGTGTCGGCGGGGCGCTGCTCGGCCTCGCGGCCGGTGCGTGTGCGCTGGTCGGGCTGCGCGTGGCGGCGTACGACTACCCGTCCAAGTTCGTCCACATGACGGCCGGTGTGGCGCTCCCGCTGGCCGCCGCGGCGCCCGCGGTCTACCTGATCGGGCGGGTGGTCGGCTGAGCCGCCGGCCGCGGGCCCCGCTCCCGGTCATGGTCAACTAGAACGCACGTACCGATTAGTAGGGGGAGTGGGAGCGTGCGTTTCCTACGGACGATCTTGATCATCGCAGTGGTGCTGGGCGGGATACTCGCGGGCGCCGACCGGCTGGCGGTCGGCTACGCCGAGGACGAACTGGCCGCCAAGGTGCAGGCGGGCCGGGGCCTGGCCGGGGAGACGGACGTGAACATCCACGGCTTCCCGTTCCTGACCCAGGCGCTGGACCGCCGGCTCGAACAGGTCGACGTGAAGCTGCGCGGGGTCAACGCCGCCGGCCCCGACGGCCGCAAGATCCGGATATCCGAACTCGACGCGCGCTTCCACGACGTGTCGCTGAACAGCAGCTACACGGGCGGCAAGGCGGCGCGCGCCGACGGGTCCGCGCAGATCTCGTACGCCGACCTGACCGAGGCCTCGCAGAACGGGGTCACCGTCACCTACGGCGGGGCCCCGGGCAAGGTGAAGGTGACCGCGTCCGTCGAGGTGCTGGGCCGGTCCCTGACGCGGAGCGTGGTCTCCACGATCAGCCTGGTGAACGGGACGACCGTGCGGGTGCGCGCCGACGAGGTGCCGGGTGAGGGCCTCCCCGGGGTCGAGTCCCTGGTGCGCAAGCGCACCGACTTCGACCGGAACCTCGACGGCGGTCTGCCGGCCGGGCTGAAGCTGTCCGCGCTGACCTCCGACGCGAGCGGTGTGCACCTCACGGTGGACGGCTCGGACGTGGTGCTGGCCGGATCGTGAGACGGGTTGGTCCGGTCCGCAGGCGGATCGGGCCTTCCGGCCTGCTCCGAGGGGGTTCCGGGACCCCCTCGGCAGGGGTTCCGAGGACTCGTATCCCACTATGCGGACGATCCTGTCTCGGAATATGACACACCGGTGACAGGGCGGCCGATTCGTCCCTACGATCCATGGCTATGAAGCATCAGCAGGCGGACCTCACGAAGCGGCGGGCAGTAGACCTGTGTCGCGTCGCCGCCATGCTCTGTCGCCCTTTCTGAGCGACCCGCTCCCCCTTTCCGGCCGGACCTGACGGCCACCGCGTGACCACGGCTGCCTCCCGCCCCTCGCCTCCCCGCACGGGACGACCGAGCGCACCCGGACCACGACGGACAGCCACCGAAACCGGCCGGAGCAGCGCCACCGCAGCCCGCCCGCAGCACCCGCACCGCCCCGCCGCACACTGCCCGGAGGAGAACACCATGAGCCGCAGCGACGTCCTCGTAGACGCCGACTGGGTCGAGGCCCACCTGAACGACGCGAACGTCGTCGTCGTCGAGGTGGACGAGGACACGTCCGCCTACGACAAGAACCACATCACGAACGCCGTCCGCATCGACTGGCAGCGCGATCTCCAGGACCCGGTGCGCCGCGACTTCGTGGACCAGGAGGGCTTCGAGAAGCTCCTCTCGGCCAAGGGCATCGCCAACGGCGACACGGTCGTCCTCTACGGCGGCAACAACAACTGGTTCGCGTCCTACGCCTACTGGTACTTCAAGCTCTACGGCCACCAGGACGTCCGCCTGCTCGACGGCGGCCGCAAGAAGTGGGAGCTGGACTCCCGCGACCTGGTCGACGGCTCCGAGGTCCCGAACCGCCCGGCCACCGCGTACAAGGCCCAGGCCCAGGACTCCTCCATCCGCGCCTTCCGTGACGACGTCGTCGCCGCGATCGGCTCGAAGAACCTGGTCGACGTGCGCTCGCCCGACGAGTTCAGCGGCAAGCTGCTCGCCCCGGCGCACCTCCCGCAGGAGCAGTCGCAGCGCCCCGGCCACGTGCCGAGCGCCCGCAACATCCCGTGGTCGAAGAACGCCAACGACGACGGCACCTTCAAGTCGGACGAAGAGCTGACCGCCCTCTACGAGGCCGAGCAGGTCGACCTGGCGAAGGACACCATCGCGTACTGCCGCATCGGTGAGCGCTCCGCGCTCACCTGGTTCGTGCTGCACGAGCTGCTGGGCCAGGAGAACGTCAAGAACTACGACGGCTCGTGGACCGAGTACGGCTCGCTGGTCGGCGTGCCGATCGAGCTGGGCGCCAACAAGTAATCCCGTACGGCCTGTAGCAGGACGCGCGTACTACCTCTCTAGGACAGGACAGAGAACATGTGTGGAGCACAGATCGGCGGGCCCTCCCTCGACACGCTCAAGCCGGGCGAGACGGCCATCCAGGGCCAGATCACCCAGGGCGGCGAGCCGGTGTCCGGCTACGTCCGCCTGCTGGACTCGACCGGTGAGTTCACGGCCGAGGTCCCGACCTCGGCGACCGGCCAGTTCCGCTTCTACGCCGCCGAAGGCACCTGGACCCTGCGGGCGCTGGTCCCGGGCGCCAAGGCGGACCGTACGGTCGTCGTCGCCGAGACCGGTGGCGTGACGGACGTGGCCATCGCGGTCTGAGCCATCGCGGTCTGAGCCATCACGGCCTGAGCCATCACGGCCTGAGCACCGCGCACCGCATGACCGGCCGAAGGGCCGCACCCCCGGGGGTTGGACGCCACTGGAACGGGGTGCGGCCCTTCGTGCCGTCCGCGGCCCTTCGCGCCGTCCGGATCCCGTCCTATCCTTGGGGCATGTACGCCCGGCGTCGGCGCGGCTATTTCCTGCTCATGGGCGGATGCCTGTTCCTGTTCGTGTCCGCCTGGTCCTGGGTGCGCCTGCTCTCGGTGCCGGCGGCCGTGGCGCTGTGCGTGGTCGCCATGCTGATCCCGCCGGTCGCGGCGATCGCGGCGAACCGGCGCGGACCGGACGACCGCTGGTGGGACGACCCCTCCGGGGACCCGAAGTCCGACGAGTGGTGGGACGAGCTGGACGGCAAACGGCGCCCGCACGACGATTGATTTCATGGCGGAATGATTGATTCCCCGCTATCGAACCGTAATAACAGTGCGTACAACTTCACCCCTGAGATACAAGTCCTCCATGTGCACAGGTAATGCAACCTGTGGCCAATGTCCTGTGGGGGGACTCTCTCTTGGAACACGAACAGACCACCACCGAGCCGGGGAAAGAGGGCGAGAACGCCCCGGACCCGGACAGCTCGGAATTTCCGGCGGCAAACGCCCCGGACGCTACGCTCAGTGACGCCCGCCCGCGCCGCCGCCGCGGCCGTACGACGCTCCTGATCGCAGCCGCGGCCGTCCTCGGGGTGGGGGCAGGCGTGGCCACCGGCTACGGCGTCCAGTACCAGCGCCCGCCGACACCGCTGGCCCCGCTGGCCCAGCAGGGGCTGGCCACGCCGAAGCCGATCAAGGCGGACGACTCGACCACGTACCGCTCGATCAACGCCAACCGCTGGGACAAGTCCGACGACGACCTGACCAAGATGCTGCTGGAAGCGCCGCAGGGAGCCGCGCAGGTGTCCCGGGGCCTGGAGCCCGTCGGGGACTGGGCGGCCGACTGGTTCAACGAGCCCGGCCGCGGGTTCCACTCGATCAACGCGGACGCCATCCGGCGGGTCGGCGTGACCCGTTGGCAGGAGGGGGAACGGGTCTCGGTGGTCATCACGCTGCTGCAGTTCCGTGACCGCGAGGGCGCGGAGCAGTACGCGAAGGAGCAGTCCGGCTACATGCCGAGCGAGAAGGAGGGCGCCGGGAACCTGGGCGTGGCACTGCCCGACGGCCTCAAGGGCACCGGCCGTGCCTGGGTGTTCTCCAAGCCGCACGAGAAGGCTGGGTACATGCCCGTGCACGAGGCCCGCGCGATCGCGCGGGTCGGGAACATCGCCGTGTTCATGGACTACTTCGACAACACGGGTGCGATCTCCGAAAAGGACGTCGTCGACCTGGCGAAGCGACAGGTGGAGCAGCTGTGACCGAGCCGCAGACCCCGGGCTCGGCCCTCTCCGAGATCATCCTGGACACCCCCGAGGACGCCGCCCCGCAGGGCGCGCGGGAGCCGCGGGAGCCGCACGAGCTGCTCGCCACCGCCAAGCCGCCGCGCACGGTGAACCGCAAGGCCGTGGCCGCCGTCGGCGCCGTGGTGGCCCTCGCGGCCGTCGGCGGCTTCGGCGTGTGGGCGAAGGGCTGGATCGCCGACGCCCCGCGCACCGCCCGCACCGTGTACTGGCAGACCGCGGACCCGGCCCCGGCCGAGGCCCCGCCCACCCCGCCCGTCGTGTCGCTCGGCGACCTCGGCGACCGGCTGATCCCGGTGCCGGACCACTACAAGCCGGGTCCGGACCAGGGCGAGCACAGCAACTACTTCACCGTGCCGGGTGCCAAGGCCGCCCAGCTGATGAAGGAGAACAACCGCAACCTGCCCGCCGACCGGCGGGCGGAGAGCGACAAGATGGTCGACCAGCTCAAGCTCAAGGGGCAGGCGGGACGCAGCTTCCGCGGCGAGAACGGCGACCAGGTCGTCGAGATCTCGATCACGCAGGCGGACCCGCAGGCGGTCAAGACCTTCGGCGAGTTCAGCAAGAAGCTGATGGAGATCATCGGCGACGACCGCCAGGCCCCCAAGGTCGAGGGCTACCCCGAGGCCAAGTGCGCGCTGCACGCCATCGGCGAGGGCGACAAGAACAACGACGGGGAGAAGAAGGAACCCCTGGAATCGGTGCTCTGCGCCGCGTCCCAGGGCGATTTCCTGATCACCTTCCACGCCTACGGAGCCAAGCCGTTCAAGGCCGATGACGAGGTCAAGCTGTTCCGCACGCAGCTCGACCGCCTGAAGTCCCCCGGGGAGTCCGCGTGACCGACACGACCGCCACCGAGACCCTCACCGCGGAGACCGCCGAGGCCGCGCCCGAGACCGCGAACCCGTTCGCCGCGCCGGACCCGACCGGCGTCCCGGTCCCGCCGGCCGCCCCGCGGGACCGCCGCGCGCTGTTCGCCGCCCTGCGCTGGACGGCGGCCGTGCTGGTCTTCGCCGTCGCCGCCGCGGGGACCGCGTACGCCGTGATCAAGCCGGAGCGCACGGAGATCCCGGGCCTGGCCACCAAGAGCGACGGCCGCTGGGCCTACCCCGCGATCGCCAAGCCGGTGCTGCCCCCGGGCGCCCCGCTGCCCTTCGCCGCGGACAACACGGAGGGCATCCACTACGCCGCGCTGAGCCAGCTGCTGCTGCCCGCCCCGGAGGGCTCCAAGCCCGACGAGAGCCTCAAGGCGGACAAGGACGGCATGGTCACCCAGGACCGCTTCCTGGAGGAGTACTCCGAGAAGTTCCGGGAGCAGCTGCGCAAGGGCCTGCGCGAGGACTCGGGGCTGCGCCAGATCGCGGGCCGCGGCTGGACCACCTCCGACGGCACCGCGACCCGCGTCTACCTGCTGCGCTTCCACTCGGCGGGCTTCGTGGGCAACTTCGACGGCTGCAAGTCCGGCATGACGCTCCAGGGCGCGGACTCCTTCGACCTGGACTCCGCCTGGGACAAGGCCCAGAACGGGCAGGCCACGGCCGGCCGGATGGAACACGCCACCGTCACCACCTACGCCGAGGAGAAGCCGTACGGTCCCGAGCAGACCAAGGTCGGCTGCGTCCAGGCCGGTGACCTGCTCGGCGTGGTCATCCAGACGCACAAGGGCACCATCGCGGACGTCCCGTTCCACCAGACCGTGATCCTCCAGGACCAGCTGCTGGAGTAGTACGGCCTACCTCACACGGTGTGCCGGGGCCCGGGCCAGTAGGCTTGGGCCCCGGCCCGTATCGCCCAACGAACCCTCCGAGGAGCACCCCGTGCTTGAGGCAGTCTTCACCTCCCTGCTGGTCCTGGTCTGCGTCGGCGTCCTCGCCTTCAGTGGCCTGGCCGTGAAGAAGCTGTACCAGGGCCAGCGCTGATCTCCTGATCGGCCTGCCCTCCGGAACCCCTCCTCCCACAGATCGCCTGAGCAGCCATTCATGATCCAGATCCCGTCCGACCTGAACCCGGACCTCCTGCCCCTCGCCTTCCTCATCGGTACCTGGGAGGGCGCGGGCGTCTTCGACTACCCCGGTGAAGAGAAGTGCAACTTCGGCCAGGAGGTCGTCTTCGGCCACGACGGCCGGGACTTCCTGGAGTACTCCTCGCACACGTGGGTCCTCGACGCCGACGGCAAGAAGGTCCGCCCGCTGGAGTCCGAGAAGGGCTACTGGCGCATCGACAAGCAGCGCAAGGTCGAGGTCGTCATGGTCCGCGACCAGGGCGTCGTGGAGATCTGGTACGGCGACCTGGCCGCCCAGAAGCCGCAGATCGACCTGATCACCGACGCCGTCGCGCGCACCGCGACCTCCCGCCCGCACAGCGGCGGCAAGCGGCTCTACGGCTACGTCAAGGGCGACCTGATGTGGGTCGGCGAGAAGACCACGCCCGAGATCGAGCTCCGCCCGTACATGTCGGCGCAGCTCAAGAAGGTCGTCACGCCCGAGGAGGTCGCCGAGATGGCGCGCAACCTCCCGGACATGCCGGACGACGGCATCGCCTTCTTCCGCTGAGCCGGCGCGAGCCGAGCCGAGGCAGCGCATCGGTCACGCACGGTGAAAGGGGATCGCGGGCCCTCCGCGATCCCCTTCCGCACGCCTACACTGGGCGCGTGGTGAGCACCGACTGGAAGAGTGACCTGCGGCAGCGCGGATACCGCCTGACCCCGCAGCGCCAGCTCGTGCTGGAAGCGGTGGACGTCCTCGAACACGCCACCCCCGACGAGCTGCTCGTACACGTCCGCAAGACCGCCTCCGGGGTCAACATCTCCACCGTCTACCGGACCCTGGAGCTGCTGGAGGAGCTGGGCCTGGTCTCGCACGCCCACCTCGGGCACGGGGCGCCGACGTACCACCTCGCCGACCGGCACCACCACATCCACCTGGTCTGCCGGGACTGCACCGAGGTCATCGAGGCGGACGTGGACGTCGCCGCGGACTTCACCGCGAAGCTGCGCGCCGACTTCGGGTTCGAGACCGACATGAAGCACTTCGCGATCTTCGGGCGCTGCCGCGACTGCGCCGCGAAGGCGGCGTCCGCACAGGCGGCGTCCGCGCAGGCGTAGGCACGGTCGTAGGCTGGGGCCATGACCAGCCCTTTGCTCAATCTTCCCGGTGCGGTGGCGGCAGAAGGCCGTGACGAGGGCGTAGCAGCCCACTACGGAGAGCTGTACGGCGAACAGCGCGCCCTCGCCGACGGCCGCGGCTTCGTCGACCTCTCGCACCGCGGTGTCATCACCGTCACCGGTCCCGAACGGCTGTCCTGGCTGCACCTGCTGCTCACCCAGCACCTCACCGAACTCCCGCCGGGCCAGGCCACCGAGGCGCTGATCCTCTCCGCGAACGGGCACATCGAGCACGCCCTCTACCTCGTCGACGACGGCGAGACGGTGTGGGCGCACGTCGAGCCCGGCACCCAGGAGGCGCTGCTCGCCTACCTGGAGTCGATGAAGTTCTTCTACCGCGTCGAAACCGCCGACCGCACCGGCGAGTTCGCCGTCGTGTACCTCCCGGCCGGTTCCACCGCCGAGGTGCCGAAGGAGTACGCGGTACGGGAGACCCCGTACGGCCGGGACGTCTTCGTGCCGCGCGACGCGCTGGAGGCCTTCGCCGCCGCCCACGGCCCGGCCGCCGGCCTGGACGCCTACGAGGCGCTGCGCGTCGAGGCCCACCGGCCGCGGCTCGGCGCCGAGACCGACCACCGCACGATCCCGCACGAGCTGGGCTGGATCGGCACCGCCGTGCACCTGCAGAAGGGCTGCTACCGCGGGCAGGAGACGGTCGCCCGTGTCCACAACCTGGGGAAGCCGCCGCGCCGCCTGGTCTTCCTGCACCTGGACGGCTCGGACGTCCTGCTGCCGCCGCACGGGACGCCCGTACGGCTGGCCGCCGACGGCGCGGAGGGCCGCCAGCTCGGCTTCGTCACCACCGCGGTGCGCCACCACGAACTGGGGCCGATCGCCCTCGCCCTGGTGAAGCGGAACGTTCCGGTGGACGCGGAGCTGCTGGCGGGCACGATCGCGGCCGCGCAGGAGGTCGTCGTCGCGCCGTGACCCCTTCGACCCCTTCCGGTCACTGCATCAGATGTCGATGACGATGGTGAACGGGCCGTGGTTGGTGAGCGAGACGCGCATGTCCGCCCCGAACCGGCCCGTCGCCACCGTCGCCCCCAGCGCGCGCAGCTGCGCGACGACCTCGTCCACCAGCGGCTCGGCCACCGGTCCGGGAGCCGCCGCGTTCCAGGTGGGGCGGCGGCCCTTGCGGGCGTCGCCGTAGAGCGTGAACTGGGAGATCACCAGCAGCGGCGCGTCCACGTCGCTGCAGGACTTCTCGGCCTCCAGGATCCGTACGGACCACAGCTTGCGCGCCAGCAGCGCGGCCTTCTCCGGAGTGTCGTCGTGGGTCACCCCCACCAGCACGCACAGTCCCTCGCCGACGATCTCGCCGACGGTCTCGCCCGCCACGACGACGCTCGCGCCGTCCACCCTCTGCACCACTGCTCGCATGCGACCTGTGTATCAGGCGTGCACCCGTCCGGGGCCGATCGGGTGGAGTGGGCCTGCATCCACACCACGGAGAGTGGCACGATGCTCGCAGGCGGTGCTGCCATGCACCGGTCGAGGGGACGGACACCAACGCATGAACATTTCAGGCACCGGAACGGGCACCGGCACCGACACCTCAGCGAAGTCCACCGCAACGTCCATCACAACGGCCACGGCGATGGCTTCCGCGGTACGGCCGCCCGCGCAACGCACCGGCGCGGGTCCGGGCGCCGGTGATCCGCAGCAGCCCGCCGGTTCGCTCGGGCTGCCCGAGCTGCGCGCGCTGCGCCGCGACGCGCAGCGCGACGAGGCCGACCTCAGCTACGTCCGCAGACTCCTCCAGGGCCGGATCGACATCCTGCGCGCCGAACTGGCCCGCCGGACCGACCCCGAGTCGCCCGTCGTCGACCGGCTCTCCGAGATCCTCGCCGACGCCCCCTCCAGCCGCAGCGCCTCCGCGCGCCACGTCACGCTCGGCACCCCGCACAGCGAGGAGTACCGGCTGCTGGCGGCGGAGATGCTGGCCGACGTGGAACTGTCGGACCTGGGCGCCCGTACGGACGGCGAACTGCACGAGGGAATGGGCAAGCTGGTCCGCTACGAGCAGCAGGTCTCGCGCCGCCGCCAGCAGTTGCAGCGCGCGGCGGACGACTGCAGCGCGGAGATCACCCGGCGCTACCGGGAGGGCGAGGCGCAGGTGGACGACCTGCTGGTCTGACGGCCGGTGCGAGGCTGGTCCCACGGCCGGTCCGTCCACCGGTGCCACGGCCGGTCCGGGCCGCGGAAAAATGGGGAGACCGGGCGGCACCGGCGCCATTAGCGTGGCCCGTCATGAGCACTGACGTCCGGACCATCGCCGCGTCCGAATTCCCCGAGTGGCTGAACGCCCTGTGCGCCGGTTTCCTGAACGCGTCGCCGGTACCCGAGTCGGATGTCGTCCAGCGCGCCGAGCACACCGATCTCGCCCGCGTCCAAGGTGCCTTCGACACGGACACCGGGCGCTGTGTGGGCACCTTCCGTTCGTTCGCGCAGGAGCTGACCGTGCCGGGCGGCGCGCGGCTGCCCGCGAGCGCGGTCTCCAACGTCGCCGTGCTGGCCACGCACCGGCGCCGCGGCCTGCTCAGCCGGATGATGCGCGCCGAACTGACCGCGGCCAAGGAGCGCGGTGAGGTGCTGTCGACGCTCATCGCCGCCGAATACCCGATCTACGGCCGGTACGGGTACGGGCCCGCCGCGGGCATCGCCGAATGGGAGATCGACGTCCCGCGCGCCGGAATCGACCGCCGCCGGCCGGTGCCCGCGGACGGCGGCCGGATCGACCTGGTGGACGCCGCCGAGATGCGCCGGGTGGGACCCGTACTGCACGAGCGGCTGCGGACCACGACGCCCGGGCTCGTCAGCCGGGACGAACGCTGGTGGAACCTGGCCACCGGCCTGGAGGAAGTCTCCATCCGCCCCTACAAGCCGAAGTTCTTCGCCGTGTACCGTTCGGCGGCCGGCGAGGTGGAGGGCGCGGTCGCCTACCGGGCCGACGACCACTGGACGGACGCGAAGGTCCCGCTCACCACCGTCGAGGTCCAGGACCTCCTCGCGGTGACCGTCGCGGCCGAGCGGGCGCTGTGGCACTACCTGTGCTCCATCGACTGGGTGATGAAGGTGCGCACCGGCTACCGGGCCCCCGACGACCTGGCTCCCCTGCTGCTGCCCGACCCGCGCTCCGCCCGTACGCTGACCAGCGCCGATTACCTGTGGGTGCGGCTGCTGGACGTCGCCGCGGCGCTCCGGGCGCGGACGTACGCCGTGCCCGGGACCCTCGTCCTGGACGTCACCGACCCGGACGGCTACGCGGGGGGCCGCTTCCGGCTGGACGCCGGGACGGCGGCGGGCACGGCCGAGTGCGCGCCCACGGGGGAACCCGCGGACCTGCGGCTCGACGTGGCCAGGCTCGGCTCGCTCTACCTCGGCGACGAATCCGCGGTCCGGCTGGCCGCGCTCGGCGGGATCGAGGAGCTGCGGCCGGGGGCGCTGGCGCTGGCGGACGCGATGCTGCGCACCGCACGGCGGCCGTGGTGCCCGGACGTCTTCTGACCGGTGACCGGGCGGCCGTCACATCGGCGGCCGCGCGTACGTCAGAGGATGGACGAGGCCGACGAGGACGAGGCCGAACGGGAACGGGGAGCGCGGGATGAACGAGAACGACCGGCTGGCGGCGCGGTTCGAGGAACAGCGGACCCATCTGCGGGCCGTGGCCTACCGCATGCTGGGTTCGCTGGCCGAGGCCGACGACGCCGTCCAGGAGGCCTGGATCCGGCTCGACCGCTCCGACACCAGCGAGGTCACCAACCTGGGCGGCTGGCTGACCACGGTCGTCGCCCGGGTCTGCCTGGACCAGCTGCGCTCCCGCAAGGTGCGCCGCGAGGAATCCCTGGACGGGTCCCCGGAGGGGTTCCTGGAGACGCGGTTCCACCTGCCGGACCCGATCGTGAGCCGCGCCGAAGGCCTCGACCCGGAGCAGGAAGTACTGCTCGCGGACTCGGTCGGCCTCGCGCTGCTCGTCGTACTGGAGCAGCTGGCGCCCGCGGAACGGCTGGCGTTCGTCCTGCACGACATGTTCGGGGTGAGCTTCGACGAGATCGCCCCCATCGTGGACCGCACCCCGGCCGCCGCCCGGCAGCTCGCCAGCCGGGCACGGCGCCGGGTCCGCGGCGGTGCGCCCGTCCCCGATCCGGACCTGGGGCGGCAGCGGGAGGTCGTCGGGGCCTTCCTCGCGGCCTCGCGCGGGGGCAGCTTCGAGGACCTGATCGCGGTCCTGGACCCGGAGGTCGTGCTGCGCGTGGACCTCGGGGAAGTGGCGGGCGGACTCACCGGGCCCCTGCGCGGCGCGGGGGCGGTCGCCCGGCAGGCGCTCACCTTCCAGCGGCTGTCGTCCTTCGCCCGGCCCGCGCTGGTCAACGGCGCGCCCGGCGTGGTCACGATGACCGAAGGCAAGCCGGTCGCGGTCATGGGCTTCACGGTCAGCGGCGGACGGATCGTCGCGATCGACATCCTGGCGGACCCGGTCCGTCTGGAACACCTCGATGTCGCAGTCTTGGAGGACTGAGCCACTTGTCTTCGACCATGGATGTGGATGCCCTCGTCGGCACCCTGCGCGCGGCGGGCTGCGTCTTCGCCGAGGAGGAGGCGGAGCTGCTGCTGGCGGCCGCCGCGGAAGGCGCCGACCTGGCCGCCCTGGTGGAACTCCGGGTGGCCGGGCGGCCGCTGGAACACGTGGTGGGCTGGGCGGAGTTCTGCGGGCTGCGGATGGCGGTGGGCGAGGGGGTCTTCGTACCGCGGCGGCGCACCGAGTTCCTGGTGCGCGAGGCCGCGGCCGGCGGGCGGGCGGACTCGGTGGTGCTGGACCTGTGCTGCGGGGTCGGCGCGGTCGGCGCGGCCGTGGCCGCGGAACTGACCGCCAGGGGCGTCCGCGGCGGGGACGGCGGCCGCGTGGAGCTGCACGCGGCCGACATCGACCCGGTGGCCGTCTCGTACGCCGCGCGCAACGTGGCGCCGTACGACGGCCGCGTCTACGCGGGCGACCTGTACGGGCCGCTGCCCGCCGCGCTGTTGGGCCGGGTCGACATCCTGGTCGCGAACGCGCCGTACGTCCCCACGGACGAGATCGGGCTGCTGCCGCCGGAGGCCCGCGAGCACGAGCCGTCGGCCACCCTGGACGGCGGCGCGGACGGCGTCGACGTCCAGCGCCGGGTCGCGGCGGGCGCCCTGCCGTGGCTCGCGCCGGGCGGGCGGCTGCTGATCGAGACCAGCGACCGGCAGGCGCGGTGGACCACCGAGGCGCTGACCAGGGCCGGGTTCGGCGAGGTCGCGGTGGTGTCCTCGGAGGAACTCGACGCGACCGTGGTCATCGGGACGGCCGCGGAGTAGGCACGCTCCTGCGGACACCCCCTAGGGCCAGCGCCACGGCGATCAGGGCCGCGGCGACGGCGAAGGTGACCCGCATGCCCGTGGCGACGGCCCCGGGCGCGGCCGTCGTGATGTCGTCCGTGGCCGCCGCGAGCGCGAACACGGCGCCCATGACGGACGCGCCGGTGATCAGCCCGAGGTTGCGCGACAGGTTGAGCAGGCCCGAGACGACGCCCCGCCGGTCCGGGAGCACCTCGGCCATGACGGCCGTGTTGTTGGCCGTCTGGAACACCGCGTACCCGATGGTGACGACGACGAGCGGAACGACGTAACCGCCGGTGCCCAGCGCCGTCGGCGCCGCCGCCAGGGCGACCGCCCCCGCCGCCATCGCGACGAGCCCCGCGACGGTCGTGCGCGGAGCGCCGAACCGGTCCACGATCCGCCCGGCCGGTACGCCGGTCAGCGCGGCCACGAACGGACCGGCCGCCAGGACCAGCCCGGCCGGGGCCGCGGCGAGCCCGAGGGTGCGCGAGAGGTAGAACGGGCCCACCACCAGCGTCGCCATCATCACCGTCGAGACGAGCGCGCTCATGGCGAGGCTCGCGACCAGCGCCCGGTCCCGGAAGAGGGCGAGCCGGACCAGCGGCGAGGACACCCGGGCCTCGGTGCGTACGAAGAACACGGCGCCCAGGGCCGCGAGCGCGAGCAGCGCCAGATTGAGCGGGCCGAACGCACCGCGCCCCAGGGTCATCGCGAGGGCGTACGCGGCGAGGGCGAGCGCGAGCAGCAGCGTGCCCCGGTGGTCGAAGCGCGGCCGGGCGGCCGCCTGCGGCGGGTCGGCGGGCAGGTGGCGGCGGGCGAGGAGGAAGGCCAGCACGCCCAGCGGCGCGTTGACCAGGAACATCGCCCGCCAGCCGGGCCCGGCGATCAGCAGGCCGCCGAGCGAGGGGCCGAGCGCGGTGCCCACGGCGGACATGGTGCCGAGCAGGCCCATGGCGCGGCCGGTCCGTTCCTTCGGCACCGTCGCACTGACGAACGCCATGGTCAGGGCCATCATGACGGCCGCGCCGAGGCCCTGCGCCACGCGGGCGGCGATCAGCAGCCCGAGCGTCGGCGCGAGGCCGCACGCCACGGAGGCCGCGGTGAAGAGCAGGATCCCGGCCAGCAGCAGCCGCCGGCGGCCGGTGATGTCGCCGAGCCGCCCGGCGCCGACGATCAGGGTGGTGACGGCGAGGAGGTAGGCCAGGACGATCCACTGGACCTGCTGGAAGGTGGCGTCGAAGGCCTGGGCCAGCGTCGGGAGGCCGACGTTGGCGATGCTGGTGCCGAGCGAGGACAGCAGCATGGAGAGGGACAGACCGGCGAGCACCCACCGGACGGGGGGCGTGCCGCGCGTAGGTCCGGTTCCGGGGGCGGCCGGGGCGGGCCCGGTCCGGGTCGACTTCGCCTTCACGGTGAACTCCGATCTGCGGTGCCGCCCCGAGGGGGAGCGGGTGTGCCCGGAGCGTGCGCCCGACTCTGCGAGGCGACAACTTCTGTTGCCGGTTCCGGGACGAGGGAGTGGAATGCCCGCATGGAAAAGCAGCCGGAATCCGACCAGGACGCTGAGCACGACGCCGAGCACGACGCCGAGCACGACGCTGAGCACGACGCTGAGCACGACGCCGAGCAGGACTCACGGCACGGCGGCCCGCCGAGGGCTCGGCACCGGGCGGTTCTCGACGAGGTCGGCCCCCGCCTCAAGCGGCTGCGCGCCCGCCGCGGGCTGACGCTGGCGGCGCTCGCCGAGACGACCGGCATCTCCAAGAGCACGCTGTCCCGGCTGGAGTCCGGCCAGCGCCGCCCCAGCCTGGAACTGCTGCTCCCGCTCGCCGAGGCGTACCGGGTGCCGCTGGACGACCTGGTCGGCGCGCCGGAGGTGGGGGACCCGCGGGTGCGGCTGACCCCGCGCACCCTGCCCAACGGCGGCATGTCCGTGGCCCTGTCGCGCGGCCCGGGCCCGCTCCAGGCGTTCAAGATGGTCATCGCGGACCGGGGCGCGCAGCCGGAGCCGCGGACGCACGAGGGCTACGAGTGGCTGTACGTCCTCGACGGGCGGCTGCGCCTCGTCCTCGCCGATTACGACCTGGTCCTCGGGCCCGGCGAGGTCGCCGAGTTCGACACCCGCCTCCCGCACTGGTTCACCAGCGCGGACGGCCGCCCGGTCGAACTCCTCAGCCTCTTCGGCAGACAGGGCGAGCGCATGCACGTCCGCGCGAAACCCCGCGGCGACGGGGGCTAGCCCCCGGCCGGAGTCGGCGGCCAGCAGGATCGTCCCGGGCGGCGGCGCCCGGACATGCTGTGATCTCCTCCGTCGATCACAGGAGTTGGCTCGTGCTCGTGAGTGAGCAAGCAGGACAGAAGTCGCGTTCGTTCTTCGGAGCGCGGTCGGCGGCCGCGGTGGCCGTGGTCGCCGCGATGACCGCCGCCGTCATGACGGCGGGCGCACTGGCGCCCCCCGCGGCGTTCGCCGCCACCCGCACGGACACCGTCCAGCGGGGGCTGGACGCGCTGGTGCGCGACGACGGCCTGCCCGGCGCGCTGGCCGCCGTACGGGACCGCGACGGCCGTACCCGTACGTACACCGCGGGCGTCGGCGACCTGGCCACCGGCGCGGCGGTGCCCGGGGACGGGCAGGTGCGGATCGGCAGCAACACCAAGGCGTTCACCGCGGTGGCCGTGCTGCAACTGGTCGCGGAGGGACGGGTCGGCCTCGACACCCCGGTCGACACCTACCTGCCGGGCCTGGTCCACGGGGAGCGGATCGACGGCAGCCGGATCACCGTCCGGCACCTCCTGCAGCAGACCAGCGGCCTCCCCAACTACACCGCCTACGACATCCAGCCGAAGCCCTACGATCCCCGCGACCTCGTCGCCATCGCCCTGGCGCACCCGGGCCACTTCGACCCCGGCGAGAAGTGGGAGTACAGCAACACGAACTACGTCCTGGCCGGCCTGATCGTCGAACAGGTCACCCGGCGCCCCCTCGCCGAGGAGATCACCCGGCGCGTCATCGTGCCCGCGGGCCTGCGCCACACCTACTTCCCCGCCCCCGGCGACATCACCATCCGGGAGCCCCACCCCCACGGCTACGACCGGGAGTCGGCGACCGCGCCGCTGGTCGACATCACGGAGATGGACCCGTCCTGGGCCTGGGCGGCGGGCCAGATGATCTCCACCAACGCGGACCTCAACCGCTTCTACACCGCGCTCCTGTCCGGCGGCCTCCTGCCGCGCGCCCAGCTCGACCAGATGAAGACCACCGTCGGCGCGGAGTACTTCGGCGAGGGCGCTCGCTACGGCCTGGGCCTGGTGAGCATCCCGCTGTCGTGCGGCGGCGTCTACTGGGGCCACGGCGGCAGCTTCCCCGGGTACGAGACCCGCGGCGGCGTCACCGCCAAGGGCCGCGCGGCGAACGTGGCGGTGACCATCCAGCCGACGGACAAGGCCGCCATGAACCACGTCGCGAAGATCGTGGACACAGCCCTGTGCGGCCGCTGACCCGGTTCCCCGCCCTTCTCCAGCGGGAGTTATTGCAAGCAAGTGCTTGCAATAGTTAGCAGGGTGCGGCAGGATCGGGGCATGGCATCGCTCAACGTCGGGAACCTCGGCGAGTACCTCCGCGAGCAGCGGAGGCAGGCGCAGCTCTCGCTGCGGCAGCTGGCCGAGGCGGCGGGGGTGTCCAATCCGTACCTCAGCCAGATCGAGCGCGGGCTGCGCAAGCCGAGCGCGGACATCCTGCAGCAGCTCGCCAAGGCGCTGCGGATCTCCGCGGAGACGCTGTACGTGCAGGCCGGGATCCTCGACGAGCGCGACCGCGACGAAGTGGAGACGCGCGCCGTCATCCTCGCCGACCCGTCGATCAGCGAGCGGCAGAAGCAGGTCCTGCTCCAGATCTACGAGTCGTTCCGCAAGGAGAACGCGCTCGATGCCGAAGCCGGTGCGCATGCCGAAGCCGATACGCGTGCCGAAGCCGATACGACCGAACTGTGATCCGGGAGGACCGCACATGGCCATCGCCGATGAGCTGAAGAAGACCCTCACCGACCCGACCCCGCTCTACTTCGCCGCCGGAACCGCGGACCTCGCCGTGCAGCAGGCCAAGAAGGTGCCCGGGCTCATCGAGCAGCTGCGCGCCGAGGCCCCGGCGCGGATCGAGGCCGTGAAGAACACCGACCCGAAGGTCGTGCAGGACAAGGCGCGCGAGGCCCAGGAAGCGGTGACCGCCAAGGTCGCCGAGGTCCTCGGGGCCTTCGACCCGAAGAAGCTCGGGGAGAGCGCGCAGGACCTGGCGCTGCGCGGGGTGGGCGTGGCCGCCGAGTACGCGGTGCGCGCCAAGGAGACCTACGACAAGGTCGCCGAGCACGGCGAGCAGGCCGTACGGGCCTGGCGCGGCGAGGTCGCCGAGGAGATCGTCGACATCGCCGAGGCCGTCGAGCCGGAGCCCGTGGTCGTGGCGGTGGTCCCGGCCCCGGCCGAGGCCGAGCCGGTGGACGAGGCGCCCGCCGCCGAGGACAAGCCCGCCGCGAAGCGGACCTCCGCGCGCAAGAGCACGGCCAAGAAGGCCGCGGCCGCGCCGGACGACGCCAGCTGAGCGACACGCACGACACGGACGGGACCGGGCACCTTTGCGGGTGCCCGGTCCGTTGTCGTTCCACGGGATCGCCCAGCCGGTAGCGTGGAGTGGATTCACAGGGGGCGTTCCCACACAAATGCACGTGCGAGAAGGCGGTCGAGTCGATGTTGATCCGGGGTTTCGACAACGGGGTCCTGCCCCTGCTGGGCTACGCCATGCTGCTGCTCGCCGTCGCGGCGTTCGTCTTCGCGCTGCTGGCCCGTGAGGACGCGTACCGGGCCGCGGGCAAGCAGACCAAGACCTTCTGGATGGTGCTCCTCGGCGTCGCGGTCCTCGTGGACTTCTTCCTGGGGTCCGCGATGCTGTTCCTGCAGATCGCCGGGCTGGTCGCCACCATCGTCTTCTTCGTCGACGTACGCCCCGCCCTCAAGCAGGTCTCGGGCGGCGGCGGGCGGCGCAAGGGCGGCAGCAGCAGCGACGGGCCGTACGGGCCCTACAACGGCGGCCGGTAGGCGTAGCCGTCAGCCCGCCGTGCGGTCCAGGAGGACGACGGCCACGTCGTCGGTGAGTTCGCCCCCGTTGAGGCGGCGGGCCTCGCTGACGGCCGCTTCCAGCAGGCCCTCGCCGCGCAGTCCGCGGTCGAGGTGCCGGTTGATCATCTCGACCATGCCGTCCTGGCCGAGGCGCTCGCGCCCGGCGCCGATCCGGCCCTCGATCAGGCCGTCCGTGTAGAGCATCAGGCTCCACGTGCCGCCGAGGTCGACCTGGCGGCGGGGCCAGCGGGCCCGGGGCAGCAGTCCCAGCGCCGGGCCGCTGTCCTCGTAGGGGAGGAGTCGTGCGGGGCGGCCCGGCCGGGATATGAGCGGGGCCGGATGGCCCGCCAGGCACAGGCCCGCGCGGCGGCCGTCCGGGGAGATGTCCACGGTGCAGAGCGTCGCGAAGATCTCCTCGCAGGGACGTTCCACCTCCAGCACTTCCTGGAGCGTCGCCAGCAGATCGTCCCCGCACAGGCCCGCCAGGGTCAGCGCGCGCCAGGCGATGCGCAGCTCCACGCCGAGGGCGGCCTCGTCCGGGCCGTGGCCGCAGACGTCGCCGATCATCGCGTGGACGGTGCCGTCGGGGGTGCGGACGGTGTCGTAGAAGTCGCCGCCGAGCAGGGCCCGGCTGCGGCCCGCGTGGTAGCGGGCGGCGAAGCGCAGGTCCGAGCCCTCCAGCAGGGGGTGGGGGAGCAGGCCGCGTTCCAGGCGGGCGTTCTCCTGGGCGCGCAGCCGGGACTCGGCCAGCTTGTACTGGGCGATGTCGGCGCGTTTTCGTTCCACCGCGTAGCGGATGGCGCGGCTCAGCAGCCGGCCGTCCAGTTCGCTGCCGAAGAGGAAGTCCTGGGCGCCGACACGGACCGCCTCGGCGGCCCGCTCGGCGTCGGCCTCGGCGGTCAGGACCAGGACGGCGTGCCGCGGAGCCATGCGCAGCACCTGGCGCAGCATCGCCAGCTCGTCGGCCTCGGGGTCGGCGCTGTCGGTACCTGTCCCTGTCCCCGTCAAGGACAGGTCGAGCAGGATGCAGTGCACGTCATGGGTGAGCAGCCGCGCCGCTTCGGTGAGGTTGCGGGCGGTGCGGATCCGGATGCGGTGGCCGTCGGAGTCGAGGATCTCGGGGACGGTGAGACCGCCCGCGGGGTCGTCCTGGATCACCAGCAGGGTCAGGGCCTGCGGCCCGGCCGGCTGGGCCGTTCCGCCCGGCTGCTGGGGCGGTACGACGGTGTACGTGGCGGGCGGGCGGGCCTGACCGCTCTCCGCGGGCGGGGTGTCCCTCTGCCGCGGTACGGATGCGGGCATCGTCTCCGGTTCCTTCCCTCCCCCCGAGGGTGCGCTCGTGCGCCCCGACCCTAGCGGTCCGCGCCCGGCACGTGAATGGTGTCCCCGGCGGCCGCCCCCGGCATATGCCGTTATCGCGTGGGATCGCCCATCCTGGGATGACCAACGTCACCGTTCCTCATCAGTGAGCAGGAGTGAATCTTGGACCCACGTCCCGGCACTGCGCGCATCCCGAACGGTTTTGGGTGCGCTGGTCTCCCGCGTTCGCTGTGTCCCTGTCCGGCGGCGTGCATCGTGTGCACGTTCCGTGACGGGTGGGCGGGTTCCCTCACGCCCTCGGGTGTCCGGTCCGGCCTGGACGGTCCGATGCCCGCGACGATCACTCCGGTCGTCGTGGGGCGGTGCCTCCCGTCGCCGGATCGGGTGCCCGAGGGCGCGTCGTCCGATCGCGATGCCAGCGGCATCGTGACGGGACATCTTTCGCTTGTTGCTGGTCAGGGGCTTGCGCCAGTGCTGGTCGCCCCACATCGACGTGTATGCGGGATCGACGGCGACGATGGAGATGTCCATCTCGGCTGCCATGGACACCAGCCGGGCCTTGAGCTTGCCGGTGGGGATGCCGGAGATGAGCTGCCGGAACCGCTTTTTGCGGCCGTGCTTCTCGCGGGTCTTCTCGGCGGTGAAGTCGAGGTTCTCGATCGCGATGGCCGCCACCCCGGATCGCTCAGCCCAGTGCAGTATCTGGGTGATGGCGTGGCGGATCTGCGCGTCGCGGTGGTCGGCGGTGCCGGACAGGTCGTAGAAGAACCGGCGCGGGTCGCCGACCGGGTTGCCGTGCGCGTCGAGCCGGTAGGCGGCGAAGTGGTCGGCGTTCGTGTCCACACCGATCATGCCCTGAGCTTGGGCCGTCGCCAGCGGGATCGTCCGGACGACGGGGCGCTGCCACGAGGCGGTGAGGTACCAGCGTCCGCGTTCCACGTCGAGGTGGACGCGGTAGGCGACGGCCCGGTTCGCCTCGATGCGGTCGCCCCACTCCTGGCCCCGGTGCGCGAATGCCACCTTGGAGGCGAGGACGTACCGGCCACGCGGCGCGTTGGCCAGGTGGGCGAGGGGGGTGGGCAGCTTGATGTCGATCTCGCCGTCGGGGGTGACGCGGATCGTCTCGTTCCCGAACCGCTTCCCCGACTCGCCGTCCGCCTGGAGGAACCAGCGTTCGGCTTCCCACCGCTGGCGCCACTCGGACTCATCGATCTGAGCGGCTTCGAGGTTGTGGCGGGTATTCAGGAGCTTCCGGCCGCCGCGCACCACGTGCACTGCACCCGCTTCCCGCTCAGCATGCGCGATGTCGAGACGGTGCTCCAGTACGTGCAGACGCCGGGACTTGTGGAACCATTCGCGCTTGGAGCGGTAGGCGCCGGGTGCCCGCTTCGTACCGCGCTCGCCGATCGGCTGGGACAGGCGGTGCATCAGCGTGCGGACACCGGCCTCAAGGCTCAGGATGTACGCGAGCTGGCAGCGGCGGGAGAGGGCCCACTGATCGTGTGTGGCCTTCGTGATCGCCCCGGCCCAGCGGGACGAGGACTCAGCCGTCACACCTCGCTTCCGGCCAGCCCACGTATCCGTGGAGTGCTCCAGACCATCACGACAGCGGGCCGCCAGGTCGCGGGAAGCCAGCGCGCCCAGGTGCTCACCCACCAGCCGCAACACCTTCTCGTCCTCGGGCGTGAGGTTCTTGAGGCGGTCGCGTATCGCCACACCGGACGGGCCGAGGGCCACGAATGGCGCGTCGAGGGTACGGAGCTGCTTCTTCTTCGGCCGCTCAGTCATCGGCAGCCGCCGCCTCCAGAGCCTTCTTCACCCGGTTCTCCGCAGAGCGGCGGCCGTACAGGCGGGCGCAGAAGGAGGTCAGGACCTCAGCCATGTCCCGTACCAGGTCGTCTTCGGCTTCGCCCTCGTTCAGGACCACCAGGCGGCGGCCGGTCGCAGACAGGGCGGCTTCGACGAGTTCGATGTTCATCCGGCCGAGGCGGTCATTGTGCTCGACCACCACAGTGGTCACCGCAGGGTCGGCCAGCAGGCGACGCGCCTTTGCCTGGCTGCCGTTCATGCCCGAGGCGATCTCGGATTCGACCCGCACCACTCGGTGCCCGGCCTTCGCCGCCCACTCGGTCAGCCTGGCGACCTGACGTTCCAGATCCTGCCTCTGATCGTGAGAGGAAACGCGGGCGTACAGGCCCACACCACCCGTCACGGACGGCGACGAGTTCGCCTCGACGTTGACCAGGATCGTGCGCGGCCCCACCCGCTCAGCAGGAACCGGCAACACGCCCTCACGGAACCAGCGATACGCGGTCTGCGGATGCACACCCTGCGCCTTCGCCCACTCCTTGAGGTTCATACGCGCGACCGTAACGACACTCACCCAAATGCACTATCACTCACAAGAGCGAACCAAAGGACCAGCAGTTCTCCACCCCTGGCCGCCATCCCAGCCCGCCCGGCGTTTGAGGGCCCGCCGGGGGCCCCACCCGGCTCCGCCCGGGCCCCCGCACCCCAGCCCGCCACGGGGACGGGCCACGGGCCCCGGGCCGCAGGGCGGCAGCCCCGGGCCCCCAGCCCTGGGCGGCGGCGGCAGCAGCGTCGGCAGCGGCGGCGGCCCGGCGCACGTACCCGCCCCCGGCACACATACCCCGCCCCCCGCCGGAGCCCTACGCGTCAGGCCGCACGACCGCCTTGATCGGCATCGAACCCGCACCCGCGATCGTGATCGTCCGCCCCGGCCGCGGCGCATGCACCATCGCCCCGTCGCCGATGTACATCGCGACATGGCTCGCGTCGTCGAAGTAGATGATCAGGTCGCCCGGCCGCATGTCCTTGACCGCGACCTTCGGCAGCAGCCGCAGCTGCTCCTGCGAGGTCCGCGGGATCGGCCGGCCCGCCGCCAGCCACGCCTGCGAGGTGAGCCCCGAGCAGTCGAAGGTGTCCGGGCCCTCGTGGCCCCATTCGTACCGCTTCCCGATCTGGGCGGTGGCGAACTGGACCGCCTTGCGCCCCGCCTCGGAGGCCGTGCCCTGGAGTTCCTTGAGCGCGCCCGAGGACAGCCAGGCGGTCTGCGCCTTGTACTGCGCCTCCTGCTCCAGCTGGATCAGCCGGGCCTTCTCCTCGGCCTGGAGCTTGCTCTCCAGCTCCTCCGCGGTCTTGATCTTCTGCTCGATCTCCTTCTTGGCGGTCTCCTGCTTGACCCGGTTGGCTTCCAGGGTCTGCCAGTGAGCGCTCGCGTCCGCCGCGTACTGCTGGAGGTCGGACTGGGTCCGGTTCAGCTCGGCGAGGTTGTCCGCGGTGGCCTTCTCGCCCTGCCGCAGCAGGTCGGCGCCGGCCAGGAACACGCTCGGGCTGGGGCTCAGGGCCAGCTGCGCGCCCGGCGGCAGGCCGCCCGAGCGGTACTGGGCGCGGGCGGCGGCGCCCGCGCGGTTCTTGAGCGTCGAGATCCGCTCCTGCCCGGCCACCACCTGCTTGGCGATCTCGACGATCTTGTCGGACTGGGTCTTGGCCTCGCCCACCGCGAGGTTGTACGCGTCCGTGGCGGTGCCCGCCTGGCGGTACAGGTCCTCTATCTCCTTGTGCACCTGCTCCAGCGACTTGGCCCCCGGCTCCGGCGCGGCCGGAGTGCCCGGCGCGGCGGGGGTCAAAGGGGCCAAGGGGGCCGAGGGGGCCAGCGGGGCCGCCAGGGCGCCCGGGGCGGCGTACGCCGTGCTCACCAGGCCCGGGGCCGTCAGTATCGCCATCGCGCAGAGCAGGGTGAGCGCGGATGCGCCACGGTGTCGTTTCATGGTCCCCCCAGGCACCCGCGCCAGATCCCGTATCAGATCTGACTATTCATCAGTAACTTCTCACTGCCCTCGGGATGGTGCCACGACTCGGCGAATTCCAACACCCTCCGACCCGCACCCGCCACGCCCCGCACGCACTCAACGGGCCGCCCACGCCCCCGGTTCCCCGTCCGGCACGCCTCACCCCACCGAGTCGCCGCACCCCGTCCCGCCTCACGCCCTCGGGCGCAACGCCTCCCACCGGACCGTCAGTTCACCCTGCCGCCAGCGCTTCGGACCGTCCGTCAGCGGCCAGTCCGCCGCCAGTCCCTTCGCCGCACGGATCCACCGCTGCCGGGCGCCCAGCGAGGCGTACGGAGCCGCCGCGGCCCACGCCCGGTCGAAGTCCCGCAGGAACGCGTGCACCGGCTCGCCCGGCACGTTGCGGTGGATCAGCGCCTTCGGCAGCCGCTCCGCCAGGTCCGAGGGGCGCTCCAGGGAGCCCAGCCGGGTCGCGAAGGTCACCGTGCGCGCCCCCTCCGGGCCCAGCGCGACCCACACGTGCCGCCGCCCGATCTCGTCGCAGGTCCCCTCCACCAGCAGCCCGCCCGGCGCGAGGCGCCCGCACAGCCGCTCCCACACCTGTGCGACCTGCTCCTCGTCGTACTGGCGCAGCACGTTCGCCGCCCGGATCAGGGCCGGCCGCTCACCGCCGTCCAGCGGCACCTCGAAGCCGCCGTGCCGAAAGCTCAGGCCCTCGCGCTCGTACGGCTTCGCGCCCGCGACCCGGGCCGGTTCGATCTCGATCCCGACCACCCGGACCCGCGGCGCCACCGGCCGCAGCCGGGCCAGCAGCTCGACCGCCGTCCACGGCGCGGCCCCGTACCCCAGGTCCACGGCCACGGGCGCCGCGGCGCGCAGCAGTGCGGCCCCGTGCGTGGCGGCGATCCAGCGGTCCATTCGGCGCAACCGGTTCGGATTGGTGGTGCCCCGGGTCACCGCACCCACGGGTCGGCTGGGAGGAGGAGTGCGTGCGGCCATGATCCGAGGGTAAGCGGACGCCGGGCGCTCGATAAAAATCCGGTAAACCGCCGGGATTCCTCGCGCCGCCCCGGAATGCGCGGGACGGTCGCGCGGGTTGCACTCCTTGCAGGGGGTGCGCCGCGCTCCGCGCTGCCCTGTTCCGCCCAGCCCCGTCGTGCCCCGTCCTGTAAGCCGTACGAGCCCGAGTGAGAGGACCGCTCCTTGAGTCAGTACGTGTCCCGGCTCGGCGGCAGGATCGCCGCCGCCCGCAGCACCCGCCTCGACGCGCCCCGGCGGCTGCTGCCCGCCGTCGGCCACCACCGCAAACCGCGCCGGGTCGCGATGCTCAGCGTGCACACCTCGCCGCTGCACCAGCCCGGCACCGGTGACGCGGGCGGTATGAACGTGTACATCGTGGAGCTGGCCAAGCGGCTCGCCGCGATCAATATCGAGGTCGAGATCTTCACCCGGGCCACCACCGGCGGGCTGCCCCCGGTCGTGGAGATCACCCCGGGCGTCCTGGTCCGGCACATAGACGCGGGCCCCTACGAGGGCCTCGCGAAGGAAGAGCTGCCCGCCCAGCTCTGCGCCTTCACCCACGGCGTCATGCAGGCCTGGGCCGGACACCGCCCCGGCTACTACGACCTCGTCCACTCCCACTACTGGCTCTCCGGCCACGTCGGCTGGCTCGCCGCCGAACGCTGGGGCGTCCCGCTCGTGCACGCCATGCACACCATGGCCAAGGTCAAGAACGCCGCGCTGGCCGAGGGCGACAGCCCCGAGCCCGCCGCGCGCGTCATAGGCGAGACCCAGATCGTGGCCGCCGCCGACCGCCTCATCGCCAACACCGCCGAGGAAGCCGACGAGCTGGTCCGCCACTACGAGGCCGACCCCGGCAAAGTGGCCGTCGTACACCCCGGCGTGAACCTCCAGCGCTTCACCGTCGGCGACGGCCGCGCCGCCGCCCGCGCCCGCCTCGGACTCCCGCAGGACGCCGTCATCCCGCTCTTCGCGGGCCGCATCCAGCCGCTCAAGGCCCCCGACATCCTGCTGCGCGCCGTCGCCGAGCTGGTCGACCAGGACCCCACCCTGCGCGGCCGCCTCCTCGTCCCCGTCGTCGGCGGCCCCAGCGGCAGCGGCCTCGCCAAGCCCGAGGGCCTGCAGAAGCTCGCGGCCCGGCTCGGCATCGCCGACCTGGTCCGCTTCCACCCGCCGGTCGGCCAGGACCAGCTCGCGGACTGGTTCCGGGCCGCGTCCGTGCTGGTCATGCCCTCGTACAACGAATCCTTCGGACTGGTCGCCATAGAGGCCCAGGCCACCGGTACGCCGGTCCTCGCGGCCGCGGTCGGCGGGCTCCCGGTCGCCGTCAACGACGGGGTCACGGGCATTCTCGTACCCGGTCACGACCCCGTCGACTACGCGCGCCAGCTGCGCCGCTTCGTCGACGACCCCACGCTCACCGACCGGATGGGGCGCGAGGCGGCCCGCCACGCGCAGTTCTTCGGCTGGGACACGGCGGCCGCCGGCACGGCGGACGTGTACACCGCGGCGATGCACGATCACCGCCGTCACGTACGCTCCCACCATGGCTGAGAGCGCCCCGACCGCCCCGGCGGAGATCATCGAGAGCACGCTGGACGACGCCGGGCTGGAGTGGGAGAGCCCCGAGCCCGGGTCGTACGTCGTCAAGCTGCCGGGCACGCGCAAACTGTCGACCACCTGCTCCCTCAAGGTGGGCAGGCACTCCCTGTCGGTCAACGCGTTCGTCATCCGTCACCCGGACGAGAACGAAGGCGCCGTGCACCGCTGGCTGCTGGAGCGCAACCTCAAGCTCTACGGCATGTCCTACGCCGTCGACCGCCTCGGCGACGTCTACCTGACGGCCCGGCTGCCGCTGGCCGTGGTGACCCCGCCGGAGCTGGACCGCGTACTCGGCGCGGTCCTGGAGGGCGCCGACGGGGCCTTCAACACGCTGCTGGAACTGGGCTTCGCGAGCGCCATCCGCAAGGAGTACGAGTGGCGGGTCTCGCGGGGCGAGTCCACCCGCAACCTCGACGCCTTCAAGCACCTGACGGAACGCCCGGCCGGCTGACCGGCTGACCGGCCGGGCGTCCGCGCCTCAGGCGGCGGCGGGCGCGGGCAGGACGGCGTCCGCCTCCTCCCGCACCTCTTCCTCTTCCTTCGGCTGCCCGGCCTCGGGCAGGTTCCGCATCAGCATCCAGTAGCCGAGGCCCGCGACCGAGCCGAGGACCACCATCGCGCCCCACAGCCAGCCCGCGCCGAACCGGTCGATGACGAAGCCCGCCGTCAGCGGGGCGATCAGCGAGGCCACCGCCCACGACATCGTGTACATGCCCTGGTAGCGGCCCCGGCCGTGGGTCGGGGAGAGCCGCGCGACCAGGCCCATCTGGGTCGGCGAGTTGATGATCTCGGCCACCGTCCAGACGCAGACGGTCAGCGCGATCACCCCGAGGGAGCCGCCGAAGGCGGTCATCCCGAACCCGTACCCGGCCAGCAGGGCCGAGGCGACCAGCAGCTTCTGCGGATCGCGGTGCTCGATCAGCCGGGTCACCGGGATCTGCAGCAGCACGATCAGCACCCCGTTGAGGGCGATGACCATGCCGTACTCACCCGGGGTGAAGCCCGCGGCCCCCATCGCCAGCGGCAGCCCGAACGACCCCTGCATGAAGATCAGCGAGATCAGGAACGACAGCCCGACGACCCCCATGAAGCGGCCGTCGCGCAGCACGGTCCCCATCCCGACCGCCGGCTCCGCGCCCCCGGCGGCGCCGTCCGCGCCCTTCTCGGGGCGCGATTCGGGGAGCTTGACGTAGACGAGGACCGCGCAGGCCAGGGTCAGCGCCGCCTCGCCGAGGAACCCGGCGAGGTAGCTGTACTCGGCGATGAAACCGGCGGCGGTCGCGGAGACCGCGAAACCGAGGTTGATGGCCCAGTAGTTGAGGGCGAAGGCCCGGACCCGGTCCTCGGGGCGCACGATGTCCGCCATCATCGCCTGCACCGCCGGGCGGGAGGCGTTGGAGGTCATGCCGACGAGCAGGGCGACCGCGGCGATCGCCGCCGGGTGCTGCATGAAGCCGAGCAGGGCGACGGAGAAGGCCGTGGACAGCTGCGCGGCCATCAGCGTCGGGCGCCGCCCCAGCCGGTC
This sequence comes from Streptomyces sp. NBC_00536, assembly GCF_036346295.1. Classification (NCBI taxonomy): domain Bacteria; kingdom Bacillati; phylum Actinomycetota; class Actinomycetes; order Kitasatosporales; family Streptomycetaceae; genus Streptomyces; species Streptomyces sp. NBC_00536. Next base: position 4,495,733 of record NZ_CP107819.1, read on the forward strand.
CGTCATCACCCCGGCGACCAGCGAGGACACCACCCCGCCGAGCCCGTGCAGGGCGACCACCAGCCCCGCGAACGAGGCCGAGTAGCCCCGGTCCAGGGTCAGGTACAAGGTCATGAATGTGGCGACGAAAGCCCCGAGCCGGTTCACCAGGGTGCTCGTCCACAGCCACCAGAACTCGCGCGGCAGCCCCGCGACGCTGGCACGCGCGGCCCGCCTCATCCTGTCGGCGGACATACGGGATGACATACGGGCTCCCCCTGGAGATGTAAGTGGTGCGGCTGCCATCGGCACGTTACGACCACGGGCGCGCGGGCGCCACTGGATTGACGCCGTGCGTCAATTGGCGCCGCCTGACGAGGGTCCCGGGACCCGTCCCGGCAGGCCCCCTGCGACGCGCGCGAGGGCATCCGGCGTCCATTAGGCTCGTACGCATGGCCGACGCACCGTACAAGCTGATCCTCCTCCGCCACGGCGAGAGCGAGTGGAACGCGAAGAACCTGTTCACCGGCTGGGTGGACGTCAATCTCAACGAGAAGGGCGAGAAGGAGGCGGTCCGCGGCGGTGAGCTGCTCAAGGACGCCGGTCTGCTCCCCGATGTCGTGCACACCTCGCTCCAGAAGCGCGCGATCCGCACCGCGCAGATGGCGCTTGAGGCAGCCGACCGCCACTGGATCCCGGTCCACCGCTCCTGGCGCCTGAACGAGCGCCACTACGGCGCCCTCCAGGGCAAGGACAAGGCCCAGACCCTCGCCGAGTTCGGCGAGGAGCAGTTCATGCTGTGGCGCCGCTCGTACGACACCCCGCCCCCGGCGCTGGAAGACGGCACCGAGTTCTCGCAGTCCGAGGACCCGCGCTACGCCTCGATCCCGCCGGAGCTGCGCCCGCGGACCGAGTGCCTCAAGGACGTCGTCGTCCGCATGCTCCCGTACTGGTACGACTCGATCGTCCCGGACCTCCTCGACGGCCACACCGTCCTGGTCGCCGCGCACGGCAACTCCCTGCGCGCCCTGGTCAAGCACCTCGACGGCGTCTCCGACGCGGACATCGCGGGCCTGAACATCCCGACCGGCATCCCGCTCTCCTACGAGCTGGACGCCGACTTCAAGCCCCTGAACCCGGGCGGCACCTACCTCGACCCGGACGCCGCCGCGGCCGCCATCGAGGCCGTCAAGAACCAGGGCAAGAAGAAGTAGCAAGAAGAAGTAGCGAGAAGCGGCAGCGAGAAGCAGCCCTCACGCACGGAACAGCCCCCCACCCGCCGTTTCCCGGCGGGTGGGGGGCTGTCTGCGCGTACGGGCGTCAGGCGGGCGGGGTCAGCCGCCGCACTGGCAGGGGGCGCCGGACTGGCAGCCGCAGCCGCAGCCCGAGCCGCAGCCGCAGGCCGCGAGCAGCGGGAGGCGCAGGGCCTCCGGGGGCTGGTGCTCCTGCTCGGGCGTGATGGGGACGGGGGAATCGGACATGGTTCCTCCTCGCAGGCGTACCGGGTCGTACTGCCTTTGCCTCATTCATGCCCAGCCGCACGGGCGCGTCAACGGCGCATTGGGGCAGGCGCCGTGATGCGCCGTCAGGCGCCGTCGACCGCCGTCGGCGGCTGCAGCTCGTCGGCGTGCTCGCCCGTCACCAGGTAGACGACGCGCTTGGCGACCGAGACCGCGTGGTCGGCGAAACGCTCGTAGTAGCGGCCCAGCAGCGTCACGTCGACGGCCGTCTCGATGCCGTGCTTCCAGCGGTCGTCCATCAGGTGCTGGAACAGCGTGCGGTGCAGCTGGTCCATCTCGTCGTCGTCCTGCTCCAGCTGGAGCGCGAGGTCGACGTCCTTGGTGATGATGACCTCGGCGGCCTTCGCCATCAGGCGCTGCGCCAGCTGCCCCATCTCCAGGATGGTGGCGTGCAGGTCCCGCGGGACCGCCGTGTCCGGGAAGCGCAGCCGGGCGAGCTTCGCCACGTGCTGGGCCAGGTCGCCGGAGCGCTCCAGGTCCGCGCTCATGCGCAGCGAGGTCACCACGATGCGCAGATCGGTGGCTACGGGCTGCTGCCGGGCCAGCAGGGCGATGGCGCGGGCCTCCAGGTCGTGCTGGAGGTCGTCCACCTTCTGGTCGGCGGCGATGACGCTCTCGGCGAGCTTGAGGTCGGCGTCGAGCATGGCCGTGGTCGCCCGGCCGATCGCGGAACCGACGAGCCGGGCCATCTCGACCAGGCCTTCTCCGATCGAGTCCAGTTCCTCGTGGTACGCGTCCCGCATGGTGGGTGTCCCTCTCTTGCGTCGTGCCCGCTCGTGCGTGGGGCCGGGGCCTCTTGCCCCACGTTGACACGTTGAGCCGTAAACGCGTCCGACTCCGGCATCACAAGTGAATCAACCCCGTCGCCAGGGTGAACTCTGGGCGACGACTGTTCGAGGTGCCACCCGAACGGCTGTGGAAGTCTCGTCGCACCTGCTTAACCTGGACACATGGACGTGAACGCGGCGGTCGCCGCAGCTGCAGCGATCGCCGGGTTGTGCACCGGTGTGATCGCCATGCTGGCGTTCCGCTGGAGCGAGCGCGACCAAGCCCGCCCCACCCGGAGCTCCATGCGACCCGACATCAATGCGGTACTCCCGCCCGGAGTGGACACCGTCCTCTCCGTACTCCGCTCCTCCGCCGTCGTACTGGACGAGGGTGACGCGGTGGTCAAGGCCAGCTCCGCGGCGTACGCCCTCGGCCTGGTGCGCGGCGGCAAACTCGCCGTGGAGCCCATGCTCCACATGGCCCGCGACACCCGCCGCGACGGGGAGATACGCCAGATCGAACTGGACCTCCCGCGCCGCGGCACCGGCCGCGGCGAGGCCCTCGCCGTCTCGGCGCGGGTCGCCCCGCTCGGCTCCCGCCTCGTACTGCTGCTGGTCGAGGACCTGACGGAGGCCCGCCGGATCGAGGCGGTCCGCCGTGACTTCGTCGCCAACGTCTCGCACGAGCTGAAGACCCCCGTCGGCGCGATCTCCCTGCTCTCCGAGGCCGTCATGGACGCGGCCGACGACCCCGAGGCGGTCAGCCGCTTCGCCGGCCGCATGCAGATCGAGGCGACCCGGCTGATCAACCTCGTCCAGGAGCTGATCGACCTCTCCCGGGTCCAGAACGACGACCCGCTGGAGGACGCCGAACCGGTCCGCGCCGACACCCTGGTCGCCGAGGCCATCGACCGCTGCCGCCACACGGCCTCCTCCAAGCAGATCACCATGGCCGTCGGCGGCACCGCCGACCTGCGGATCTGGGGCAACCGGGGGCAGCTCGCCGCCGCCCTCGGAAACCTCGTCGAGAACGCCGTGAACTACAGCCCCGCCCGCACCCGCGTCGGCATCGCCGCGCGCCGGGTGAACGCGCCGGGTGGAGACTTGATCGAGATAGCCGTGACCGACCAGGGCATCGGCATCCCGGAAAAGGACCGTGAGCGCATCTTCGAACGCTTCTACCGCGTGGACCCGGCCCGCTCCCGTGCCACGGGCGGCACCGGCCTCGGCCTCGCGATCGTGAAGCACGTGGCCGCCTCGCACGGCGGGGAGGTCACGGTGTGGAGTTCCGAGGGACAGGGCTCCACCTTCACCCTGCGGCTTCCGGAGGCCGCCGTACCCGCCCCCGCGGCGGCCACCGCACCCGCCCGACCCGTGCTCCAACCCGAACCAGCCATTCCTGCCCCGGAGGTCCTTCCGTGACCCGAGTGCTCGTCGTCGAGGATGAGGAATCCTTCAGCGACGCCCTGTCCTACATGCTCCGCAAGGAGGGCTTCGAGGTCGCCATCGCCGCGACCGGGCCCGACGGGCTGGACGAATTCGAGCGCAACGGCGCCGACCTCGTCCTCCTCGACCTGATGCTCCCCGGGCTGCCCGGTACGGAGGTCTGCCGGCAGCTGCGAGGCCGCTCCAACGTGCCCGTGATCATGGTCACCGCCAAGGACAGCGAGATCGACAAGGTCGTCGGGCTGGAGATAGGAGCCGATGACTACGTCACCAAGCCCTTCTCCTCGCGCGAACTGGTCGCCCGCATCCGCGCGGTCCTGCGCCGCCGCGGCGAGCCGGAAGAGGTCACCCCGGCGGCCCTGGAGGCCGGTCCGGTCCGCATGGACGTCGACCGTCACGTGGTCACCGTCGCCGGTGCCAAGGTCGACCTCCCGCTCAAGGAGTTCGACCTCCTGGAGATGCTGCTGCGCAACGCGGGCCGCGTACTGACCCGCATGCAGCTGATCGACCGGGTGTGGGGCGCTGACTACGTGGGCGACACCAAGACCCTCGACGTCCACGTCAAGCGCCTGCGCGCCAAGATCGAGCCGGACCCGGGCGCGCCGCGCTACCTGGTCACGGTGCGCGGCCTCGGCTACAAGTTCGAGCCGTAAACCGAAACCGTACGGGCACACAGACGAGGAGGGCCTCCCCCGGAATCCGGGGGAGGCCCTCCTCGTCTGTGTCCGCGAGCGGGGTCGGTCAGTGACCGGCGCTGTGCGACGGGGACGCGGACCCCGAGGGGGTGCCGGACGGCGACGCGGCACCCGAGGGCGACGCGGAACCGGAGGGCGACGGCGTGCCCGAGGGCGAGGCGGAGGCGCTGCCGGACGGCGTGGCACCGGCCGCGGGGGCCTCGGTCGGGCCGTAGCCCGCGTAGAACCCGGAGGCGGGGACGACGAAGGCGGCCAGCTCGACGTCACCGGCCTGGCTCAGCTGGAAGACGACCTTCTGCGCGTCGCCGTCCTTGACGGCCTGGCGGCCGCCCTCGATGACGGCGGAGGCGTTGCCCTTGCCGCCGAGCACGACCGAGCCGTGGGCGGGCACGGTGACCTTGGCGCCGCCCGTGGAGTCCTTCAGCGTCACCTTGCCGGTGGCACCCGCGAGGGTGACGGCGTCGAGGGTCTGCGGGGTGGCGCCGGTGTTGAAGACGGTCGCCGAGACGACGGCCGGGCCCTTGCCGTCCTTCGTGCCCTGGGTGATGACCAGTGCGTTCTGGACCTTGATGTCGCCCTTGGTGACGGCGGCGTTGTCCGGCTTGATTTCGAGCGTCTGTGCGTCGTTGCCCGCGCCGCATGCGGCGAGCGAGGCGATCGAGAACGCGAGGGCGGAGGCGGCGAGAGCGCCGCGTCGAAGGCTGCGGCTCACGGCGGCGGCAACTCCTAGGACGTACGGACGGAGGACGGCGAGGCAGGTACTGCGGGTGGTGCGGTCGGGCGGCGGGTAAAGCCGCCCTAAGTGTGTGTCAGCGCGCTTAGGTTACCGAGCCGCCGCCCCGCCCCCGCACCCGACCCTCCGCAGTGCGCGGGCCACCCTGAACCCGTCCCGTCGATCTCGCAATTAATGATCAATTCCGGGATTCCTTCGAACAGCGCTCCGTGATCAATTCGGGATTGGGCCGGAACCCGCTACAGAGTGGCCTCACCAGTCGTACGGAGTAGTTCGGTTTCACCGCGCCGAACCAGGCAAAACGGGACGTACGTCACGTCGAGCGCGGCGCCCCGCGGGTGTAGCGTGGTCGATTCTGTCCGTCCGCGCAGTGGCTCCGACCTGCGAATACCCCCTTCCGGAAGCCCTCCGCAGCACGATCGTGTCGCTGTTGTCAAGCCCCGAGATAGGCCCTGACCTGCGAAAACGCCATTCATAACAGTCGGTTCTCGTGTTACCCTGGATAGCCACGGAAGGGGTACCTGTCACATGACGTTCAAGGTTGGCGACACCGTGGTCTATCCCCATCACGGGGCCGCGCTGATCGAGGCCATCGAAACTCGCCAGATCAAAGGCGTGGACAAGACCTACTTGGTGCTCAAGGTCGCCCAGGGTGACCTGACGGTTCGCGTACCTGCGGACAACGCGGAGTTCGTCGGTGTCCGCGATGTGGTCGGCCAGGACGGGCTGGACCGGGTCTTCGAGGTGCTTCGCGCACCGTACGCCGAAGAGCCGACGAACTGGTCTCGTCGCTACAAGGCAAATCTGGAGAAGCTCGCCTCTGGCGATGTCATCAAGGTCGCGGAAGTAGTCCGTGACCTGTGGCGTCGTGAGCGCGAGCGCGGGCTCTCCGCGGGCGAGAAGCGCATGCTCGCGAAGGCGCGCCAGATCCTGGTGAGCGAGCTCGCGCTCGCCGAAAACACCAACGAGGACAAGGCCGAGGCCCTCCTCGACGAGGTTCTCGCGTCCTGACGCGACGAACCGCCTACACAGCAGTCGTGCCGCGGTGCCCGATGACGGCCCTCTCGCTCGCCGAGAGGACTGTCGCCGGGCGCTGCGGCATGTCTGTTTCCCCGGCCTCCACCGCGCATCCCCGGTCGCCGCATGCCGAGCTGCCGCATCCGGCTCCCCGCGCACAGCGCGGTGGCGGGCCGGGTCCGGGCAGCCGGCTCGACCGGTCGTCACGGAAGGGGCGAGGGCGTCGCACCCGGCACCCTTCTGGCCATACCCACGTCGGCCGAAGTCACAAACCCGGAGCCACCACCGATGTATGACGAAACGCGTCCCCACCGCACCGCCGCGGTGATCCCCGCGGCCGGCCGCGGCACCCGGCTGGGCCCCGGCGCCCCCAAGGCCCTGCGCTCCCTGGGTGGCGTCCCGATGCTGATCCACGCCGTGCGCGCCATGGCCCGCTCCCGCGCCGTCTCCCTCGTGGTCGTCGTCGCCCCGCCCGGCGGCGCCCAGGAGGTCAGGAACCTCCTCGACGAGCACGCGCTGCCCGAGCGGACCGACTTCGTCGTGGTCTCCGGCGGCGAGACCCGCCAGGAGTCCGTACGGGCCGGCCTGGACGCGCTCCCGGACACCATCACCTCCGTCCTCATCCACGACGCGGCCCGCCCCCTGGTGCCCGTGGACACCGTGGACGCGGTCGTGGAGGCCGTCCGCGACGGCGCGCCCGCCGTGGTCCCCGCGATGCCGCTCTCCGACACCGTCAAGGAGGTCGAGCCCGGCAAGCCGGGCGAGCCCGAGCCGGTCGTCGCCACCCCCGAGCGGGCCCGGCTGCGCGCCGTGCAGACCCCGCAGGGCTTCGACCTGGCCACCCTGGTCCGCGCCCACGAGCGCATCGCCGTCAACGGCGAGGGCGCCACGGACGACGCCGGAATGGTGGAAAAGCTCGGCGTGCCCGTGGTGCTCGTCCCCGGCCACGAGGAAGCCTTCAAGGTGACCCGCCCGCTCGACCTGGTCCTCGCCGAGGCCGTACTCGCCCGCAGGAGGGCCACCGATGTCTACTAGCCCGCGACCGGCCCTCCCCCTGCTCCCGCAGGTGGGCATCGGCACCGACGTCCACGCCTTCGAGACCGGCCGCGAACTGTGGTGCGCCGGCCTGCTCTGGGAGGGCGAGGACGGCCTGGCCGGGCACTCCGACGGCGACGTCGCCGCCCACGCCGCCTGCGACGCCCTGTTCTCCGCGGCGGGCGTCGGCGACCTCGGCGCGCACTTCGGCACCTCCCGCCCCGAGTGGTCCGGCGCCTCCGGCGTCACCCTGCTGGCCGAGGCGGCCCGGATCGTCCGCGCCGAAGGCTTCGAGATCGGGAACATCGCCGTCCAGGTCATCGGCGTGCGCCCGAAGATCGGCAAGCGGCGCGACGAAGCGCAGAAGACACTGACCGCCGCGGCCGGAGCCCCCGTCTCCGTTTCCGGCACCACCACCGACGGCCTGGGCCTCACCGGCCGGGCCGAGGGCCTCGCCGCGATCGCCACGGCGCTGGTGTACCGCACGAGCGGGGCCTGAGTACGACCGTACGAACGCCTCGCACGGCACCGCTTCCGCAACAAAGCCGCCCCGCGCCCCCGAAAGGGTCGCGGGGCACTGCCGCACGCGCACTACCCTGGATGCCGTGACTCTTCGCCTGTACGACACCAGCGCCCGGCAGATCCGTGACTTCACTCCGCTCGTCGCGGGCTGCGTCTCGATCTACCTCTGTGGTGCCACCGTGCAGGCGGCTCCGCACATCGGGCACGTCCGCTCGTACCTCAACTTCGACATCCTGCGCCGCTGGCTCACCTACCGCGGCCTCGACGTCACCTTCATCCGCAACGTCACCGACATCGACGACAAGATCATCTCGAAGGCGGCCGACCAGGGCCGCCCCTGGTGGTCCATCGGCTACGAGAACGAGCGCGCCTTCAACGACGGCTACGACGCCCTGGGCTGCCTCCCGCCCACCTACGAGCCGCGCGCGACCGGCCACGTGCCGGAGATGATCGAGATGATGCGCGGCCTGATCGAGCGCGGTCACGCCTACGAGGCCGACGGCAGCGTCTACTTCGACGTGCGCTCCTTCCCCGGCTACCTGGAGCTGTCCAACCAGGACATCGACGAGCTGCGCCAGCCCGCCGAGAGCGGCATCACCGGCAAGCGCGACCCCCGCGACTTCGCCATGTGGAAGGCCACCAAGCCGGGCGAGCCCGACTGGGAGACCCCGTGGGGCCGCGGCCGTCCCGGCTGGCACCTGGAGTGCTCGGCGATGGCCCACAAGTACCTCGGCAGCGCCTTCGACATCCACGGCGGCGGCCTCGACCTGATCTTCCCGCACCACGAGAACGAGATCGCCCAGGCCAAGGCCTACGGCGACGAGTTCGCGAAGTACTGGATGCACAACGCCTGGGTCACCATGTCCGGCGAGAAGATGTCGAAGTCCCTCGGGAACTCGGTCCTCGTCTCCGAGATGGTCAAGCACTGGCGCCCCATCGTCCTGCGCTACTACCTCGGCACCCCGCACTACCGCTCGATGATCGAATACAGCGAGGAATCCCTGCGCGAGGCCGAATCCGGCTTCGCCCGCATCGAGGGCTTCATCCAGCGCGTCATCGAGAAGGCCGGCAAGAACGTCGAGCCCGCCACCGAGGTGCCGCCCGCCTTCGCCGAGGCCATGGACGAGGACCTCGGCGTCCCCCAGGCCCTCGCGATCATCCACACCACCGTCCGCCAAGGGAACAGCGCGCTCGCCGCCGACGACAAGGACGCCGCGATCGCCCGCCTCTCCGAGGTACGGGCCATGCTGGCCATCCTCGGACTCGACCCGCTCGACCCGCACTGGGCCGGGGAAACCGACCGCGGCGAGGACCTGCACGGCGCCGTCGACACACTCGTCCGCCTCGTCCTGGAGCAGCGCGAATCCGCGCGGGCCCGCAAGGACTGGGCGACCGCCGACGCGATCCGCGACCAGCTCCAGCAGTCCGGCCTGGTCATCGAGGACGGTCCGACGGGTCCCCGCTGGACGCTCGGCCCCCGCTGAGCCCAGCTCGTTGTGCCGCCCGGCGCTCCGGGCGGCACACTCTTCATACGTACACACTGCTGAACAAACGAAACAGGTATAGGTCATGGCCGGGAACAGCCAGCGCAGGAACCGCCGCACGTCCAACAAGAAGGGCGCGACGGTCGGCAGCGGTGGCCAGCGGCGCAGGGGCCTGGAAGGCAAGGGCCCCACGCCCAAGGCCGAGGACCGCAAGAAGCACAAGGCGAACCGCATCGCCGGCGCCATGGCCCGCCAGGCGGCCAAGCGCCGCCCGGCCCCCCGCCGCGGCGGCCCCAAGGGCACCAGCGAGATGGTCGTCGGCCGCAACCCGGTCTTCGAGGCCCTGCGCGACGGCGTGCCCGCCACCACCCTCTACGTCCAGCAGTTCATCGACAACGACGAGCGCGTCCGCGAAGCCCTCCAGCTCGCCGCCGCGCGCGGCAACATCAACCTGATGGAAGCCCCGCGCCCCGAGCTGGACCGCATGACCAACGGGCTCAACCACCAGGGTCTGGTCCTCCAGGTCCCGCCGTACGAGTACGCCCTGCCGGACGAGCTGACCGCCGCCGCCTACGACAACGGCGAGGAACCCCTCATCGTCGCCCTCGACGGCGTCACCGACCCGCGCAACCTCGGCGCGATCATCCGCTCCGTCTCCGCCTTCGGCGGCCACGGCGTGGTCATCCCCGAGCGTCGCGCCGCCAGCATGACCGCCGGCGCCTGGAAGTCCTCCGCCGGCACCGCGGCCCGCACCCCGGTCGCCCGGGTCACCAACCTGACCCGCGCCCTGGAGGCGTACAAGAAGGAAGGCCTGACCGTCGTCGGCCTCGCCGCCGACGGCACGCACACGGTCGACGACCTCGAACAGCTCGCCGGCCCCGTCGTCATCGTCATCGGCAGCGAGGGCAAGGGCCTCGGCCGCCTCGTCGGCGAGACCTGCGACTACCTCGTCCGCATCGCGATGCCGGGCGGCGCCGAGTCGCTCAACGCCGGTGTCGCCGCCGGTGTGGTCCTGTACGAGACCGCGCGCCGCCGCGCCTGAGCAGTCCCCTTTGGTACCGGGCCGGGTGAACGCTTTCACCCGGCCGGGTCCCGCCCGGGCCCCCCGAATGGCTTGATCTTGACGGGCCTCGGACACATCCCTGCTGTCAAGGCAGTGTCCTAAACACTCATCACTCGGTTAGATGAGTGTGGACACCAGAACGCCAGGGTTCGACGATCAGCCCGCGCTGAGCATGGTCAAGGTGCCGTGCGACCCCGCACAGGTCATCGTCAACCACGCCAGCTTCCGTGTGCGGCTCGCTCCGAGCCCGAGCGCGCGTCCCAAGCCCCCCGCGAACGGCCCCCTCCCGGGCCGTGCCCCCGCCCTCGCCGGCGCCGTCGTCGGCGCCGCCGGAGCCGGCCGCAGGCGCGCGCCCGTCGTCTGGAGCGGCAAGTCCGCCCCCGGCGACGCCGCCGCGATGGGCGGACTGCTCCAGGCCGTACGGGAGGCGGGACGCGGCCACGACGAGTTCGACGGCGGCGACACCCAGGTCATCCCGCGCGTCGACCTCGCCCAGGACCTCGCCGACGACACCCTCGCCACGCCGACCGTCATCGGCCAGCGCAGCTACGGGGACCCCGACGAGACCCGCGCGATGGCGCCCGTACGCGGCCTGCCGTACGCACCGCAGTACGGCGACAGCGGCGGCGGAGTCGGCGGACCGGGTGGTCCGGGCGGTCCCGCCTCGGCCGAGGACACCCGGCGCGCCGCCGACGCGCGCGGGCAGGCCTCGTACTACCCCGGCCGCCGGATGAACCTCGGCGTCGTCCTGCTCCCGCTGCGCGTCTTCCTCGGCTTCATCTCCATCTACGCCGGCATGGGCAAGCTCTGCGACCCCGTCTACTTCGACGGCGGCGAGCGCGGCTCCATGGTCACCTGGCTGCACACCCTGCACCCCTGGGCGCTCGCCGAACCGCTGCGCGACTTCGCCCTCGCCCACCCGGTCGGCGCCGGCCTCAGCGTCGCCTTCCTCCAGGTCGTCGTCGGCGTCCTCACGGTCTTCGGCCTCTGGCAGCGCTTCGCCGCCTGCTTCGGCGCGCTGCTCTCCGCGGCCCTGCTGATGACCGTCAGCTGGAAGACCGTCCCCGCCTACGACGCGCCCGACATCATCTACCTCGCCGCCTGGAGCCCGCTGATCATCGCGGGCGCCCCCGTCTACTCCCTGGACGGGCGGCTCGCGGGCGAGGCCTGGCGCACGCTGGGCCCGCGCTCCGAGATCTGGCGGCTGCGGCGGCGCGTCCTGCGGCGCGGCGCGATGATGGCCACCGTCGTCTGCGGACTCACCCTCCTCGTCGGCTCCCTGCTCGGCGGCGCGGTCCGCTCCTCCACCGTGGTCACCGTCCCCGGCCCCGGCCAGGCCCCCAGCAACTACCTGCCCGGCTCCCCGCTGCCGCAGGACCCCTCCACCTCCCGGCAGCCCGCCAAGCAGCAGCCGTCCAAGACGGCCGCCCCCTCCGCGAAGGCCTCGGAGAGCGCCAAGCCCGGACACACCGCCTCCGGCGCACCGTCCAAGTCGACCGCGGGCAGCACCGGATCCCCGACCGCGACCCGCGGCGCCGGTGCGACCCAGCCCCAACGGAGCGGCTCCACGGGCCAGTCCACCCCGCAGAAGTCCTCGTCCGCCGGCACCAGCGGTTCGTCCACCCCGGCGAAGAAGCCGGGCCTGGTGGGCGGGCTGCTGGGCGGCTGACCGGTCAGCCGTTCCAGATCTGACAGGGCCCGGTGCGCGTGACGCGCACCGGGCCCTGTCACATGTCGTATGGCGGGCGAGGCGCTACACGGGCCTGTGAGCCGCCAGCTCGCGCGCGGCCTCGGTCAGGTCCTTCGCCGTGTCGATCGCCCGCCAGTAGGCCCCCTGGGGCAGCGGGAAGCCCGCCAGGCGGCGCTCGCGGGCCAGCCGCGGGAACGTGGTCCGCTCGTGGTCGCCCAAGTCGGGCAGCAGCGCGGCGAATTCGGCCGCGAACACATACACGCCGGCGTTGATCAGATAAGGCGACGGCGGGGACTCGATGAAGTCCAGGACCTGACCGAACTCATTGGTCTCCACCGCGCCCCACGGGATCCGCGGCCGCGCCAGCGCGAGGGTCGCGACCGCCGCGCGCTCGGCGTGGAACGCCGCCATCTCCCGGAGCGAGAACCGGGTCCAGATGTCCCCGTTGGTCGCGTACCAGGGCTCGTCGGGATGCGGCAGGTGCGCGGCGGCGAACTTCAGGCCCCCGCCCCGGCCCAGCGGCTCGTCCTCCACGACGGTGGCCACCCGCAGCGGCAGGTCCGCCCCCGCCAGCCAGTCCTGGAGGACCCCGGCGAGGTGCCCGCAGGAGATCACCGCGTCGGTGACGCCCTCGGCCGCCAGCCAGGCCAGTTGGTGCCCGATGATCGGCATCCCCGTGCCCGGGATCTCCACCATCGGCTTCGGCCGGTCGTCCGTGTACGGGCGCAGCCGCGAACCCTGGCCGCCCGCCAGGACCACCGCCTGGGTGGGCGCCTGGGGGGACGGGACCGGGTCCGCGGCCGCGGAACGCTGGGGCTGGGTGGGCGGGGAGTCGGTTGCTGCGGTTGCTGTGGGGGCGTCCGTCATGCGGGCAGCCTAGAGGCCGGAAGGTCCCTGGGGCCGCCGGGCGCGGGCCGGGTCAGCTGAAGGAGGCGACACCGGCGGCGTACGACGTGTCGCACACCGGGCGCGCGAACGACTGGGCCTTCGTGGGCCCGTACGCGTCCACCGCGGCCCGGCCGATCGCCCGGGCGATGCCCACGCAGTGGTCGGCGAGCGACGGCCGCCGGTCCACCTCCTGCTGGAGGTGCGTGAGGACGACACCGGGCTCCTTGCCCTGCTGCAGTTCGCCGAGCAGCTTCTCGCGCAGCACGTCCTGTGCGGCGAGCGGCTTCGCGGGAACGTTCACGTTCTCGGAGGACGCGGTGAGGATCTGGGACGGGGTGCTGTCGGCCCAGGGAACCATGGTGACCGCGAGGGTCCCGGACAGGACCAGGACGACGGGCAGGACCAGGGCGAGGGAACGGCCGATACGGCGGGCAGAGTGGGTCACGAGGGCGAGAGTAGCGCTCGGTGAAGATTTGGCGACATTTAGTCACCCGGTCGGGGGACGGTTCGACGTGGCTTTTCGAATGGGGCGTTGACGAACGGCACTCGAAAAGGACGGGTCTGCCGGGGTAAAGGAGCGTTGGGCGCGCCCACGCGCGCCCAACGCTCCTTACCGGTCGATCAGTTGGCGAGGCGCTCGCCCGACGAGGTCGAGAACACGTGGGCCTCACCGGCGCGCGGCACCACGTTCAGGACCGAGCCCTTGTCCGGCACCTGACGGCCGTTGACCCGGACCACGATGTCCTGCGGCTTGTCGTCGATCGTCGCCGTGCCGTAGACGTAGCCGTCCGCGCCCAGCTCCTCGACCACGTTGACCGTGACGGCCAGGCCGCCCTCGGAGGCGATGTCGAAGTGCTCGGGACGCACGCCGACCGTCACCGTACGGTCACCGGCATCCGCGGCCGCCGAGAGCGCCTCGCGGGCGATCGGGACCAGGGTCTCGCCGAAGGTCACGCCGCCGTCGGTGATCGGGACCTCGACCAGGTTCATCGCGGGCGAGCCGATGAAACCGGCGACGAAGAGGTTCGCCGGGCGGTCGTACATGTTGCGCGGGGTGTCCACCTGCTGGAGCAGGCCGTCCTTCAGCACCGCCACCCGGTCGCCCATGGTCATGGCCTCGACCTGGTCGTGGGTCACGTACACGGTGGTGATGCCCAGACGGCGCTGGAGGCTCGCGATCTGCGTACGGGTGCTGACGCGGAGCTTGGCGTCCAGGTTGGACAGCGGCTCGTCCATGAGGAACACCTGCGGCTGGCGCACGATCGCGCGGCCCATGGCGACGCGCTGGCGCTGACCGCCGGAGAGCGCCTTCGGCTTGCGGTCGAGGTACGCGCGCAGGTCCAGGATGTCCGCGGCCTCTTCGACCTTCTTGCGGATGGTGGCCTTGTCCACACCGGCGATCTTGAGCGCGAAGCCCATGTTGTCGGCGACGGACATGTGCGGGTACAGCGCGTAGTTCTGGAACACCATCGCGATGTCCCGGTCCTTGGGCGGCAGGTGCGTGACGTCGCGGTCGCCGATGCGGATGGCACCGCCGTTGACGTCCTCCAGGCCGGCGAGCATGCGCAGCGAGGTGGACTTGCCACAGCCGGACGGTCCGACGAGGACGAGGAACTCGCCGTCCTCGACGTGCAGCTCGAGCTGGTCGACGGCGGGCTTTTCGCCCCCGGTGTAAATGCGGGTCGCCTTGTCGAACGTGACAGAAGCCATGGTGATGAATCCCTTCTACCGGCAGGAACGTGCCGGACGATCCGTGTAGGAAGGTCTAGTCCAGTCGCTGGACTCCGCCCGACGCTACCCGCCGGAGTCCGCTCCTGTCAGCCCCCGGAGCGCGTGACTTCACTTATGGCCCGGGGCGGCTGTCAGAGGCGACTGCTTTGATCCCGCCCATGACCGTCTACGACCTGACCGTTCCTATCGTGCTCGGCCAGTGTTGGCTGAATCACGACAAACCGGATCGGTGATCCGGTAGCCCCGCGAACGGTCTTCGGGGTCGGGAACAGCGTGAGCTGGTCACTTTGGCACGGTCGAGTCTTACCGCCCGGTTGGGCTGCGCTCGCTGTCCTGGGTGGACTCGCGGTCCCGCGTGGCCTGGGGGCGGATACGGCCTGGCCGGTAGCTTTCCCCGCACTCATCCTCTGGTGAGCGGAGGTCACACCTGGCCGACGCCGAGCCCTGTGTCCCAGGCCGCGCCTGCCGATGGCCACTGCGGCACCATGATGCCGTGTGACGGTGGTCTTGCTGTTCTGCCGCTGGAGTGGAGCCTTCCAGTACCGTTCGCCCCAGACGCTGGTGTACGCGGGATCGACGGCGATCACGACGAGGCCAGCGTGGAAAGCCATCCCGGACAACCGGTCGCGGAACCTCGCGGTAGGGATGCCCGCGACGGTTCGGCGGAAGGTCTTGCCACGTCGGCCTCGGCCCATCGTTTCGCGGCCGGTCGATCGGGCGTGAGCGAAACCCAGGTTCTCGATCGCGATGCCCGCGCACTGGTGCTCTCGGGCGAGGTCGAGCAGACGGCTGATCGCTTCTTGGAGCCGACCGTCCCGCTGGGACGTCGGTCCAGTGAGGTGGAGGGGGATCGTCACCGGCTGGCCGACAGGGTTTCCGTGCGGGTCGAGGACGTAGGCGGCCAGGTGGTCGGCGTTGAGATCGACACCGACCAGGCGTTCACCGAAGCCGTGGATCTCCTTCGGGGTGGGCAGTGCGACTTCGCCGGTGGACCACGATGCATCGAGGTACCAGCGGCCACGGGCCGGGTCGTAGGTGATGTCGTACCGCACAGCGCGGTTCGCGGTTACACGATCGAGCCACTCTTCGCGGCGGTGGGAGAAAGACACGGTGCAGGCCAGCCGGTACCGGCCGCGGGGGGCGTTGGCCAAGTGCCTGAGGGGTTCGGGCAGCACGAGCATCACCCAACCGTCGTTCGGGTCCACGCAGATCGTGTAGTTGCCGTGCGGCGCCCCCGATTCGCCATCGGCGGTGAGGAACAGGCGGGCTGCATCCCAACGTTCACGCCACTGCTGCTCGGTGAGCTGGGCGTCCTCCAAGTTGTGCCGGACCTTCGCCAGGCGGCGCCCGCCAACCACGATGCTCGGGCGGCCCTCGCTGATCCGCTGCTCGACCACTGCCATCCGGGCCACGAGGACCCGCAGGCGGCGCTGCTTCTGAGCCCGCTCGGCCTGGTCCTTGTAGCCACGGACCTTGCCCTCACGCTGCCCGCACGGCACCACGAGACGCTTGCCGATCTTCCGGACAGCCCGGCGCAGACCGGATAGGTCGTCATACAGGCAGCGCAACGACAGTTGGTACTGATCCTCGCTCACCCGGGTCATGGCCCCGGCCCACCGCGAGGACGACGCCTTCGTGAGCGTCTTCTTACGGGCGGCTCGCTGGTTTTCCTTAACCGGAACCTTGCCGATTTCCACCCGACGGGCGAGGTCGGCCCTCTGGAGGCCACCCAGGTGTCGGCCGACCAGCGTCAGGACTTCGGTATCCCGGCTGGTGGCGTGCAGCCGGTCCCGGATTCGGGCGCCGGTCGGGGCTGCCACGGTGAACGGGTCGGCGAGGACGCGCAGACGCTTGCCACGCTTGTTACGTTCCACGCGCTGACCTCCTCTCGCATCGGGCTCGTGAGCGGCTTCGCGGCACGCTGCTGGTGCTTGCGCTGGTCCGGGATGCCCAGAACCTTGCGCTTGAGGCGCTTGGCCTCGGCGCCTGTGAGGCGCTCCTTCTGCTCCGCGGCTTCGGCCACGAACCCTCCCATCCCTACGGTCCGATAGTCGGACGTGCACTCCAGTACGTAGAACGAACTGGCGGGCGAGGGGTTGCGGGGGTCGGAAAGTTCTTCGCGGCGGTGTCTGGCTGCTGTGTAGAGTGAAGGCGATTCTGTGCGCTGTGCAGTGTCACAGGTGCCCCCTTAGCTCAGTCCGGCCAGAGCACTCCACTTGTAATGGAAAGGTCGTCGGTTCGAATCCGACAGGGGGCCCCATCCCAGGTCAGAGGCTTGCTGGCCGAGGGGATTCGAACGAAAGCGGAAGGCCCCGGGCGGTTGCCCGGGGCCTTTTGCGTGGGCCTTTTGTGTGGGTCAGTGGCGGCCTGAGATGCGGTCGGCCAGGCGGGCCAGGGGGGTCGTGGTCGCCGTGTGGGTGGCGGTTTCGTGGCGGTCCGCTTCGCGGTAGGCGGCGTAGAGGGCCTGGACGCCGAGCCAGCGGAAGGGTTCCGGTTCCCAGCGGCGGACGCGGTGGTTGACCCAGGGGAGGGTGGTCAGGGCGGTGGGGCCGGACTGGCCGGAGTCCTGCTGGACCAGGTCGCACAGGGTGCGCGCGGCGAGGTTGGCGGTGGCGACGCCCGAGCCGACGTAGCCGCCGGCCCAGCCCAGGCCGGTGGTGCGGTCGAGGGTGACGGAGGCGCACCAGTCGCGGGGGACGCCGAGGACGCCGGACCAGGCGTGGGTGATCGGGGTGCCGGTGAGCTGGGGGAAGAAGGACGTGAGGAGGGCGGTGAGGGCCTCGATGGTGGCGGGCTGGGTGCGGCCGTCGTTGTCGGTGCGGGAGCCGTAGCGGTACGGGACCCCGCGGCCGCCGATGGCGATGCGGTCGTCGGCGGTGCGCTGGGCGTACATGTAGGCGTGGGCCATGTCGCCGAGGGTGGCGCGGTCGGTCCAGCCGAGGGAGTCCCAGGTGGCGGCGGGCAGCGGGGCGGTCACGATCATCGAGGAGTTCATCGGGAGCCAGGAGCGCTTCTGGCCCTTGAGGGAGGCGGTGAAGCCTTCGGTGCAGCGCAGGACGTAGGGGGCGCGGACGGTTCCGTACGGGGTGACGGCCTGCTTGGGGGCGATGGCGGTGACCGGGGTGGACTCGTGGATGGTCACGCCGAGGCGTTCGCAGGCGTCGGCGAGGCCGGTGACGAGCTTGGCGGGGTGGATGCGGGCGCCGTGCGGGCTCCAGGTGCCGCCGACGGCGTCGGCGATGTCGACGCGGGCGCGGGTCTCGCGGGCGCCGAGCAGGACGCGGTCGGTCTCGCCGAAGGCGGTTTCGGCGGCGTGGAAGGCCTTGAGGCGGGCGAGCTGGGCGGGGCTGCGGGCGACTTCGAGGACGCCGCCGTGGTGGACGTCGGCGTCGATGCCTTCCTTGGCCGCGGTGTCGATGACCTCGGTGACGGTGTCGGTCATGGCCTTCTGGAGGCGTACGGCGGCCTCGTGGCCGTGGAGTGTGGCGTACCGGTCGCGGCCGGCGATGCCGTTGTAGAGCCAGCCTCCGTTGCGTCCGGAGGCGCCGTAGCCGCAGAACTTCTGCTCCAGGACGGTGATCCGGAGGAAGGGGGCGGCCTGCTTGAGGTAGTAGGCGGTCCAGAGGCCGGTGTAGCCGCCGCCGACGATGACGACGTCGGCCGTGGCGTCGGCGGTGAGGGGTTCGCGGGGTGGCGGGGTGCCCTCCGTCGCGTACCAGAAGGAGATGCCGCCGTTGATCGTCGCGCTGGTCATGGGGGAGTGGTACACCGCGTTCCGCACAGGTGTCCAGGGCCGGTGCCTTGCGGCTGGTGGCCGTTATCGTCGGCGCATGGTCGACATTCCGGACGGACTGGCCGCGGGGCAGCTGGAGTTCAACGGGGCGCGGGGGCGGGCGTTCCTGGACGCGCTGCCGGGGCTGGCGGCGCGGTTCCTGGAGCGGTGGGAGCTGCGGCGTACGGGTCCGGGGATGCACGGGGTGACGGCCTTGGTGCTGCCGGTGGTGCGGGCGGACGGGACTGCGGCGGTGCTGAAGCTGGTCCTGCCGGACGAGGAGAACGCGGGGGAGGCGCTCGCGTTGCGCGCCTGGGACGGGCGCGGGTGCGTGCGTCTGCTGGAGCACGACGCGGGGTCCGGGGCGCTGTTGCTGGAGCGGCTCGACGAGGGCAGGCCGTTGTCGGTGCTCGGGGCGGCGGAGGGGACGCGCGGGGTGCGGTGCGGGTGATCGCGGGGTTGCTGGGGCGGTTGACGGAGGTTCCGGCTCCGGTGGGGTTGCGGGGGCTGGGCGAGATCGCGGGCGGGCTGCTGGAGCGGGCGCCGGGGGCGGTGGGGCGGCTGGCGGACGCGGGGGAGCGGGGGTTGCTGCGGGATTGTGCGGCGGCGCTGGCGGAGGTGGCGGGGGAGCCGGGGGACCGGTTGCTGCACTGGGACCTGCACTTCGGGAACGTGCTGGGTGCGGACGGCGGTGCCGGTGGCGGGGCCAGGGCCTGGGCCGGGGCGGGGCGGGGGGAGTGGCTGGCGATCGATCCGAAGCCGCTGTCCGGGGATCCGGGGTTCGAGCTGCTTCCGGCGATCGTGAACCGGTTCCGCGCCGATGAGGTGGTGTGGCGGTTCGAGTTGCTGGCGGGGGAGCTGGGGCTGGACCGCGAGCGGGCGCGGGCGTGGACGCTGGGGCGGGTGCTGCAGAACGCGGTGTGGGACGTGGAGGACGGGGAGGCGGCGATGGGGGAGGAGCAGGCGGAGGTGGCGCGGCTGCTGCTCGGGCGGTGAGGGCGGGCGGTGCGGGCGGGGCGCGGTGCCGGGCGCCGGGAGCCCGGCGTGATCCGCAAGACACCCCCTAGGCTGCGGGCATGATCCGTACAGCGACTGAAGCCGATGTCCCCGCGATTCATGCGATGGTCCGTGAACTCGCCGAGTACGAGAAGGCCTTGCACGAGGTGCGGGCCACGGAGGAGCAGCTGCGGGAGGCCCTGTTCGGGGAGCGTCCGGCGGTGTTCGCGCACATCGCGGAGACCGAGGAGGGCGAGGTGGCGGGGTTCGCCCTGTGGTTCCTGAACTTCTCGACGTGGCGCGGGGTGCACGGGATCTACCTGGAGGACCTGTACGTCCGTCCGGAGCACCGCGGTGGCGGGTACGGGAAGGCGTTGCTGAGGGAGTTGGCGGGGCTGTGCCGCGAGCGGGGTTACGAGCGCCTGGAGTGGTGGGTGCTGAACTGGAACGAGCCGGCCATCAAGTTCTACGAGTCGCTGGACGCGGTGGCGCAGGACGAGTGGACGGTGTTCCGGCTGACGGACGGGGCGCTCGCGGAGCTGGGCGGCGGGGCGGCGCCCGCTTCGGCGCCCGCTTCGGGGTGACTGTCAGTGGCCTGCGCCAGGATGGACGTATGGCGCGAAAAGTGAAGGCTGTGCGGCGGGCAGAGGTGCGGTTGCCGGAGTTGCGGCCCTTCGGGGACGCGGAGCTGGAGCCGGACGGGGATTACGACGGGCTGGAGTTCGCGGACCTGGATCTGGGCGGGCAGGAGGGGGGCGGGGCGCGGTTCATGGACTGCGCGCTGCGGCGCTGCTCGCTGGACGAGACGGGGCTGGCGCGGGCGCGGTTCATGGACGTGGTGCTGGAGGGGGTGCGCGGGGTGGGCACCGATCTGGCGGAGGCTTCGCTGCGCGATGTGGAGCTGCGTGATGCCCGGCTCGGCGGGGTGCAGTTGCACGGGGCGGTGCTGGAGCGGGTGCTGGTCCGCGGCGGCAAGATCGATTACCTGAACCTGCGGAAGGCCCGGCTCAAGGACGTGGTCTTCGAGGGCTGCGTCCTGGTGGAGGCGGATTTCGCGGGTGCGGTGCTGGAGCGGGTGGAGTTCCGGGACTGTGCGCTGCGCGGGGTGGATTTCGGCGGGGCGCGGATGACGGACGTGGACCTGCGGGGTGCGGTCGAGCTGGACATCGCGCGGGGGGTGGAGTCCCTGGCGGGTGCGGTGATCAGCCCGCCGCAGCTGCTGGACCTGGCTCCGGCGCTGGCGGCGCAGGTGGGGCTGCGCGTGGAGGCGTAGGGGAGGTGCTTCCGGTGCCTTCCCGTGCTCTTACGCGGGGACGCGGGGGAAGCGGGTCTGGAGGGTCCAGATGGTCGGGTTGTCGGCCAGTCCGTCGTGCATGTCGGTGAGGTCCGCGATCACGTCGTGGAGGAAGTCGCGGGCCTCGCGGCGCAGCAGGCGGTGGCTGAAGGTGAGCGGGGGCTCCTCGGGGTCCATCCAGTCGGCTTCGACGTCGACCCAGCCGAAGCGGCGTTCGAAGAGCATGCGGTCCGAGGACTCGGTGAAGTCGAGTTCGGCGTACTGGCGGTTCGCCGCGCGGCTGCCGCGGGGGTCCTGGTCGAGCTGTTCGACGATGTCGCACAGGGCCCAGGCGAAGTCGAGGACGGGGACCCATCCCCAGGCTGTGGATACTTCCCGGTCCGCGTTGGTGTCGGCGAGGTAGACGTCGCCGCAGAACAGGTCGTGGCGCAGGGAGCGGACGTCCGCCGAGCGGTAGTCGGTCTGCGGGGGGTCCGGGAAGCGCCGGGAGAGGGAGTAGCCGATGTCGAGCACGTAGTCGATGGTGTCACGGGTGGGGGCGTCGTGCGGCCGGAGGGGCGTTCGATTCGCTGCTCCGGCCGCGCGGCACCAGTGCGGGCTTGGACGACGTGGGGGTCAGTGGACGTTGACCGCGTTCCAGGTGGCGGCGACGGCCAGGCGCTCGGGGCTGGTGGCGCCGTAGAGGTCGGTGGCGGCCTGGAGGGTGGCGACGCGGGCGCGGGAGTAGTTCGAGGTCGAGGTCATGTAGACGGTCAGGGCCCGGTACCAGATGCGGACGGCCTTCTCGCGCGAGATGCCGAGGAGCTTGGAGCCGTCGTAGGTGGGGGAGTCGTAGGTGATTCCGTTGATCACCTTGCGGCCGCTGCCCTCCGAGAGGAGGTAGAAGAAGTGCCGGGCGGGGCCGGAGGCGGCGTAGGCGTTGAGGTTGCCGATGTCGCTGGACCAGTAGTCGCGTGAGGAGCCGTCGCTGCTCGGGCGGTCCATGGTGCGCAGGGCGCCCTTGTAGACGCGTTCGCCGATGAGGTAGTCGCCGGGGTCGGCGGGGTTGTTCGCGAAGAACTCCCCGGCGGTGCCGAGGATGTCGGAGGTGCCTTCGTTGAGTCCGCCGGACTCGCCGGAGGAGAGGAGTCCGGCGGTGGCGGCGGTCAGGCCGTGGGCGAGTTCGTGGCCGACGATGTCGAGGGAGGTGGGCGGCTTTCCGCTGCCCGCGGCGCCGTCGCCGTAGCTCACGCAGCCGCAGCTGTCGTCCCAGAAGGCGTTGTCGAGGTTGTTGCCGTAGTGGACGCGGGAGACGACGCCGCGGCCGTCGCCGCGGATGCCGTTGCGGCCGAGGACGCCCCGGTAGAAGTCCCAGGTGACGGCGGTGCCGTAGTGGACGTCCACGCCGGCGGTCTGGCGGCTGGTGGGTCCGCCGTTGCCCCAGACGTCGTCGGCGTCGGTGAAGAGGACCCCGCCGGTGGTCTGGTTCATGGCGTCGAGGGTGCGCTGGTCGCCGCGGGGGAGGTCGCGGAGCTGGAAGAGGGAGCCGCTGGGGTTGGTGCCCAGGGTGACCGTGCCCGCGTACTGGCTGTTGCCGGTGCCCGCGTGGACGGTGTCGTACGAGCCGAGCACGGCGCCGGTACGGGCGTCGGTCACCGTGTGCAGTTCGCTCGGGGTGCCGTCGGGCCGGGGGGTGCGGGTGACGGTGTCCCAGGCGGGGGCGGGGGTGCCGGTCGCGGCCCAGATGATCCGGCGGGCGCCGGGGCCGGGTCCGTGGGCGGTGGCCGGGGCGGCTCCGGCGGGGGCCGCGGCTCCCACGGGGGCCGCGGCGGCGGCTCTCAGGGCGGCCGGGGTGGTGGAGTCGGTGGTCGTACGGGTGCCGTCGGGGCGCTGGTGGACGATCAGGTCGCCGCCCAGGACGGGGATGCCGCCGATGGTCCGGTCGTAGTGGGTGTGGGTGGTGCCGTCGGGGTCGGTGACGGTGGCACCGGGGCGGGCCGTGAGCTGCTCGGCGGTGAGCCGCGCGGAGGGGGCCTGCGCGGAGGCGTTCTGTGCGGTGGTCGTCGCGCTCGCCGGGGCGGCGAGGGTCGCGAGGGTGGCGGCGAGCACCGCGGTGGTGGCGGTGGCGAGACGGACGAGGGTGCGGGGGGAGGACGCGTGGTGGGTCACTCGGGCTCCTTCGCTGGCGGCGGCGGCCGGGGTGTGGACGCGTGAGCGGAGCGTGCCAGCGGAGGGTGCGGAGGGGACAGGGGTGTGACGCGGGGCGGGGTGTGGTTGTCCGAAGAGGGGGCGTGACTGTCCGGAATTCGGCGGTGGAGTGGGTGGGCTGGTCTTCCGGCCGCGGGCCGCGGGGCCTCCGGCGGGCCCTCAAACGCCGGGCAGGCTGAATGTGCCCGGGCCTGGGCCACCGCGGCCCTGCGGGCCAACTCAGCCTCGCCGGCGTTTGAGGCGCGGGTCCGGGCAGAGCCCGGGGGCCGTTCCAGCCTCGCCGGCGTACGGGCGTACGGGCGTACGGGCGGGTCCGGGCCGGGTCAGGACGGCAGGAGGCGCTGCTCCTTGGCCACCGAGACGGCGCCCGTGCGCGTGTCGACGCCGAGCTTGTCGTAGATCCGGCCCAGGTGGGTCTTGACGGTGGCCTCGCTGATGAACAGGGCGCGGGCGATGTCCCGGTTGCCCAGGCCACGGGCGAGCTGACCCAGGATGTCCAGTTCACGCTCCGTCAGGGTGGGCTTCGTACCGCGCATGTGGGCCATCACCCGGCTGGCCACCGGCGGGGAGAGCGTGGTGCGGCCCTGGGCGGCGGAGTGGATGGCGGCGAAGAGTTCCTCGGGCCGCTCCGCCTTCAGCAGGTACCCGGTGGCGCCCGCGCCGATGGCGCGCGTGATGTCGGCGTCCGTGTCGTACGTCGTCAGCACCAGGACGTGCGGCGGGGCGGGTGGCCCCGGGAGCGCGGCGATGCGGCGGGTGGCCTCGATCCCGTCGATGCCCTCGCCGAGCTGGAGGTCCATCAGGACGACGTCGGGCCGCAGCGCGGCCGCCAGGGCCACCGCTTCCTCGCCGCTGCCCGCCTCGCCGACCACCTCGATGTCCGGCTCGCTGCCGAGGAGGGCGAGCAGGCCGGCCCGGACGACCAGGTGGTCGTCGCAGAGCAGGATCGTGGTGGGAGGGGTGGGGGTCGGCGGGGTCATCGGGGTGGCTCCAGGGGGGTGGGGGAGGAGGGGGGCAGGGGGAGCGCGGCGGACAGGACCGTGCCCTCCGAAGGGGTGGACTCGACGGTCAGGGTGCCGCCCAGCTGGCGGACCCGGGCGCGCATCGCGGGCAGGCCGTGGCCGCGGTCGGGTGCCCCCGGACCCGCCGGGGGCGCGGTGAAGCCGCGGCCGTCGTCCGCGATGTCCAGGACCACCTGGTCGCCGAGGAAGCTGAGGGTCAGGGCCGCGGTGCGGGCGCCGGCGTGCTCGCGGACGTTGGCGAGGGCGCCCTGGGCGATGCGCAGCAGCGCGGACTGGGTCCGGGCCGGGAGCGGGACCGGGGCGCCCTCCAGGTGGAAGCGGACGGTGACCTCCGGACCGGCGTCCAGTCCCCGCAGGGCGTCGGCGAGCGGGACGCCGTCGGCGAGTTCGGAGGGGGCCAGGTCGTGCACCAGGCGGCGCGCCTCGGCCAGGCCGCGGGCCGCGATGCCGGTGGCGGTACGGACGTGCGCCCGCGCGGTGGCCGGGTCCGCGTCCCAGGTCCGCTCGGCGGCCTGGAGCAGCATCTGCTGGCTGGAGAGGTTCTGGGCGAGGGTGTCGTGGATCTCCATCGACAGGCGCTGGCGCTCGGCGAGGGTGCCTTCGCGGCGTTCGGTGGCGGCCAGTTCCCGGCGGGTGCGGATGAGGTCGTCGATGAGGGTGCGCTGGGCCTGGGTCTGGCGCTCCATGTGGACGAACACGGCGGTCGCGAGGGCGGCGACGGCGGGCGGGGCCAGCAGCAGGTTCGGGTCGAAGGCGGCGGAGAGCTTGAGCTGGGCGGCGACGACGAAGGCGGTGAGCAGGGCGACGAGGACGACGGCGGCGCGGGGCGGGAGGGTGCGCAGGGCGGTGTAGAAGAGCGGCACGGCGCACCAGGCGAAGCTGGGGGCGAGGACGACGAGGACCACCCAGGTGGTGACGACCAGGGCGAGCCAGACGAGGTGGCGGGGGGTGGGGCCGTCGGCGGTGGCCGTTGCCGTTGCCCTGGCGGTGGCCTTGGCGGTCGTCGGGCCGAGGACGTACAGCAGGGCCAGGGTGATGCTCAGGGCGATGATCCACGGGGTGCGGGGTTCGCCGGGGTGGCGGAGGAGGAAGCGGGCCACGGAGGAGCCGAGGAGGAGGAAGAAGGCGGTGTGGACGACGGTGGTGAGCGTGCGGCTGGGTGGGGGCACGGGGTTTCCTCCTCCGGAGTGGGTGGGTGGGTGGCCGGTGGGCCGGTGCCCGTCCATCGTGCCCGGCCGGGGTGCGTGCCGCTGCGCGGGGCCGCCCCCTCGCGAAACCGGGCTCCGCCCGGACCCGCGCCTCAATCGCCGGCGGGGCTGGGGTGGCTCCCGGGCTCTGCCCGGACCCGCGCCTCAAACGCCGGCGGGGCTGGGTTTGTCCGGCGGGGCCGGAAAGTCAGCCTGCCCGGCGTTTGAGGGCCCGCCGGAGGCCCCGCGGGGCTGAGCCCCGGAGACAACCGTGGCCCCTCCGGGCGGCCTCCGCATCGGCCGATCGGTTGACCCCCGGGTCATCCGGTGCGGGCGCGCGGGCGAGCCGGTGCGGGGATCCGGCGGGGCGGGGGCCCGGGACACGATGTGGGGGTGGCCGGAACCCCGGCCCCTGAACCCCAGGAGCAGCCATGAACACCCGTACCCGTGTCCTCACCGGTGCCGCCCTCGCCGTAGCCCTCGGCGCGGGGACCTTCGGGGCCGTCACCGCGAGCGCCGCGCCCGCCACCGTGGCGAAGGACGCGAGCGACAAGAACTTCACCACCTCCACCCACCTCACCATCGACGCCGCCACCCGCGCCGCGGAGGTCGCGCTGCAGGCCGCCGAGAAGGAGAACCAGAAGGTGACGGTCGCGGTGGTAGACCGCAACGGCAACACCATCGTGACCCTGCGCGGTGACGGCGCGGGCCCGCAGTCCTACGAGTCGGCGCAGCGCAAGGCGTACACCGCCGTGTCCTGGAACGCCCCGACCTCCGTCCTCGCGGGCCGTCTCGCCCAGACCCCGAACCTCAAGGACATCCCGGGCACCCTCTTCCTCGGCGGCGGTACGCCCGTTCAGGCCAAGGGCGCCCCGGTCGCGGGCATCGGTGTGGCCGGTGCGCCGAGCGGTGACCTGGACGAGAAGTACGCCAAGGCGGGCGCGGACTCCCTCCTGAAGTAACACGAAGGAGCGTCCGACACGTCCGATATGTAGGACACCCCTACTATCGGAGCGTGGATCACCGCGCCCTGCCTCCCGCCCCCGCCGTGGCGACCGTCCTCGCCCTGCTCATCGGCCTGCTCTCCGGGTGTACGGGCGGGCCCGTCGAGGGCATGCCGGGGTCTTCGGGGCTGCGGGATCCGCTGTTTCCCAAGGCGGGCAACGGCGGTTACGACGTACAGCACTACGACCTCGGGATCGCCTACGAGCCGGGGCGGCGGCATCTGACGGGGACCGCCGTCATCACCGCGCGGGCCACCCAGGGGCTGAGTTCCTTCAACCTCGACCTGGCCGGGCTCGACGTGAAGGGCGTCACCGTCGACGGCGCCGGGGCCCGGTTCAACCGGACCGGGAACGAGCTGACGGTGCGCCCCGCCGAGGATCTGGCGAAGGGCGCGGTCTTCCGTACGCAGGTGAGCTATTCGGGCACGCCGAAGGTCATCCACGACGTGGACGATTCCAAGGAGGGCTGGATCCCCACGGCCGACGGCGCGGTGGGGGTGGGCGAGCCGGTCGGGTCGATGGCCTGGTTCCCGGGCAATCACCATCCGAGCGACAAGGCGACCTACGACATCACGCTCACCGTGCCGAAGGGGTACGAGGCGGTGTCCAACGGGGAGTTGCGTTCCCGTACGGACGACGACGCGGCGGGGCGGACGGTCTTCGCGTGGCACGGCGACCAGCCGATGGCGAGCTACCTGGCGGTGGCCGCCATCGGCAAGTACAAGATCACGACGGGGAAGACCCCCTCGGGGATCCCCGTGTACGAAGCCGTCGCGCCGGAGGAGGCGGCCGCCAGCGCCGCCCCGCTCGCGCGGCTGCCCGAGATGGTCGAGTGGGGCAGCGCGAAGTTCGGGCCGTACCCCTTCAGCACCACCGGGGCGATCGTCGAGCGGCACGGCACGCTGGGCTACGCGCTGGAGACGCAGACCCGGCCGGTGTTCGCCGGTGCGCCGAGCGAGGTGCTGGTGCTGCACGAGCTGGCGCACCAGTGGTTCGGGAACTCGGTGTCGCCGAAGGCGTGGAAGGACATGTGGCTCAACGAGGGCTTCGCGACCTACGCGGAGTGGCTGTGGTCCGAGGACCACGGCGGACCGAGCGCGCAGGCCCGGTTCACCGCGTTCGTGGAGGGTGACACCAAGGTCGATCCGGACGCCGACCGGCCGTGGGGGGACTTCCCGCCCGCCGAGCCGCCGGGGCCCGAGCACATCTCGGCCGACCCCGTGTACTACCGGGGCGCGATGGTCCTGCACCGGATCCGTCAGGAGGTCGGGGACCCGGCCTTCTTCGCGCTGGTGCGCGGCTGGGCGGCCGAGCACCGGCACGGGAACGCCGGTACGGGCGACTTCACCGCCTTCGCCGAGAAGTCGACCGGGCACGACCTGAGCGATGTCTGGGACGTGTGGCTGTACGGGAAGGACAAGCCCACCGTGGATGACGGGAAGGCCGCCGTGCCGCGGCCCGGGGTCAGCGCGGTGCGGTGAGGGTGAGCGGTTTGCGCAGGACCGTGCAGGGGCGGCCGTGTTCGAGGTCCGGGGCCCGGCGCAGTTCGGTGTAGCCCCGGCCGGTCCAGAAGGCGAGCGCGGACGGGTTGGCGTCGAGGACCGCCAGGCGTACGCCGTCCCGTCCCGCGGCGCGGAACCGGTCTTCGACGAGGGTGGCGAGCGTACGGCCGTACCCGGCGCGGTGGGCGGTCGCGTCGATCAGCAGCAGGCCGATCCAGGGGTCCGGGTCGCCGGAGGCCGGGTCGGGGTGCCGGTCGAGGGTGGCGGCCAGGCCGACCAGGCGGCCCGCCGAACGGGCCAGCAGCACCTGGGCGCCGTCCCGGGCGAGTTCGTCGGCGAGCGCGGCCGCGACCTGCTCGACGGTGATGCGGGCCGGGTCGGGGAAGTCCCCGCTGAGTTCGAAGAAGGCGCGGTTCGTCGCGTAGAGGGCGGCGACCTCGGTGAGGACCGGGCCGGGGAGGGCGCCGTCGACGGGGGCGAGGGGTTCGAGGATCACCGGGTGACGGTAGCCCGTCCTGGTCCCGGGTGCGGATGCCCACTGGGTGCCGGGTGCCGGGTGCCGGGTGCCGGCCGCGGGTCGTGGGGCCTCCGGCGGGCCCTCAAGCGCCGGGCAGGCTGGAGTTGGCCCGGCCCCCTGGTCCCGGCCGCGGGTCGTGGGGCCTCCGGCGGGCCCTCAAACGCCGGGCAGGCTGGATTTGCCCCGGCCTGGGTGCCGGGTGCGGGCCCTCAAGCGCCGGGCGGGCTGGATTTGCCCCGGCCTGGGTGCCGGGTGCGGGCCCTCAAGCGCCGGGCGGGCTGGAGTTGGCCGGCCTGGGGCACGGGTGCGGGCTGGATTCGGGCGTGCCGAGGCCCCCCGGGCGGACGGGCTCGGGGGGCCTTGGTGGGGAGGCCGGGACGGACGGGTCCCGGACTGGTGCGGGGGACTAGACGTTGACGCCGAAGTCCTGGGCGATGCCCGTCAGGCCCGAGGCGTAGCCCTGGCCGACCGCGCGGAACTTCCACTCCGCGCCGTTGCGGTACAGCTCGCCGAAGACCATCGCGGTCTCGGTGGCGGCGTCCTCGGAGAGGTCGTAGCGGGCGATCTCGGCGCCGCCGGCCTGGTTCACGACGCGGATGTACGCGTTGCGGACCTGGCCGAAGTTCTGGCCGCGGGCGTCGGCGTCGTAGATGGAGACCGGGAAGACGATCTTGTCCACGTCGGCCGGGAGGCCCGCCAGGTTGACCTTGATGGACTCGTCGTCGCCGGAGCCCTCGCCGGTGCGGTTGTCACCGGTGTGCACGATGGTCTGGTCCGGGGTGGACTTGTTGTTGAAGAAGACGAAGTGGCCGTCGGAGACGACCTTGCCCGTCGGGTTCACCGCGATCGCGGACGCGTCGAGGTCGAAGTCGACGCCGGTCGTGGTGCGGACGTCCCAGCCGAGGCCGACCGTGACGGCTGCGAGGCCGGGAGCCTCCTTGCTGAGCGAGACGTTGCCGCCCTTGGA
Source organism: Streptomyces sp. NBC_00536 (assembly GCF_036346295.1). Classification (NCBI taxonomy): domain Bacteria; kingdom Bacillati; phylum Actinomycetota; class Actinomycetes; order Kitasatosporales; family Streptomycetaceae; genus Streptomyces; species Streptomyces sp. NBC_00536. The sequence continues at coordinate 4,524,751 of NZ_CP107819.1, forward strand.
CAGGCTTACAGCCATGGGGATGTCCCTTTCCTCTGTGCTGCCGGCGCCCTGCGACGCCGTGCGACGTCCTCTGACGCCTTGGTGACCGACTTGGTGACGTTACCGCTGACTGTCATAACGCCGGGAGGGGGCGCCGAGGTTCCAGGACCCGCCGAGGTTCCAGGACCCGCCGAAGTTCCAGGACCCGCCGAGCTTCCGGGACCCGCTGTGAAATGCGGGTGACGCGGCGGTGGGCGGGGGCGGATCATAGGGGGCATGCCTGGTCCCTATGTCATCCGCGGTTCGGTCGTGCTGCCCGAGGCCGAGCTCACGTGGCGCTTCTCGCGCTCCTCGGGGCCCGGGGGGCAGCACGTCAACACCTCCGACTCCCGGGCGGAGCTGCTCTTCGACCTCGGCGCCACCAAGGCGCTGCCCGAGGTGTGGCAGGCGCGGGCGCTGGAGCGGCTCGCCTCCCGGCTGGTGGACGGGGTGGTGACCGTACGGGCTTCCGAGCACCGCTCGCAGCTGCGCAACCGGGAGATGGCGCTGGTCCGGCTGGCCTCGCTGCTCGCGGAGGCGACGGCGCCGCCGCCGAAGGCGCGGCGGGCGACGAAGATCCCGCGCGGGATCAACGAGCGGCGGCTGCGCGAGAAGAAGGCGCGGGCCGAGACCAAGCGGGGCCGCACCGGCCGGGACTGGTAGCCGAGCGACCGCGGTGGTCGCCGGTCACGCCCCCAGGTTCCGGTAGCGCCCCCGGAAGTAGGTGAGGGGGCGGTCCCCCGAGGACGGCAGGGTGGCGGTCAGCACGCGCCCGATGACCAGGGTGTGGTCGCCCGCTTCGACGCGGCTCTCGGTGCGGCATTCCAGGGTGGCGAGCGCGCCGCCCATCAGCAGTGCGCCGGAGGCCTCGCCGCGCAGGTGCGGCACGTCCTCGAACAGCAGCCGGTCGCTGATCCGGCCCTTCATCGCGAACCGGCTCGCCACCTGGCGCTGGTTCTCGGCGAGTACGGAGACGCCCCACAGCGGCTGCTCGGCCAGCAGGTCGTCCATCCGGGAGCCCTCGCGCAGGCTCACCAGGACCAGCGGCGGGTCCAGGGACACCGACATGAAGGCGGTCGCCGTCATGCCGACGTCCTCGCCGCTGGGGCCGGTCGCGGACAGGGGCTCCTCGCGTGCGGTGACCAGCACCACGCCCGCCGCCAGCCGGGACATGGCTTCCCGGAACTCGTCGTTGCTCACTCCCTCAGCATGAGGGGTGGCCGGGGGCGCGGGGATCACGGCGGGGATCTGCGGTATCGCGGGTCTCGTCTTCAGCACACCGGGAACGCTAGTCTCGCGGTCCGGCCGGCACATCGGGCCCTGGTCCCAGGAGGTCCGCGACCCGCGGCCTAGGTCTTCCGGGCCGCGCTCCGGTCTGCCGGGCCGTGCTTCCCGGCCACGCCTGCCCGCCACACGTGCCGCGTTCTGCCGCGCTCTTCCCACCGGTTCCCCGGTGCTCGGCGTATCGTTTGCTCCCGGAAATGAAGGGGAGCGCCCCCAGGCGGCTGGAGCCCCACTATCCATCTCATGTGACTTGAGTCACAGAGGGCAAGATTTGTTGACCCTGTGTACCTGCGGCACAGCTCACTGTGATTCAGTGGACGGGACACCGCAACGAAACGCCGATGACAAACCTGGAGTTGCTGTCGAGGTCTCGGGGAGAGCGAGCAATGGAGACCGAGTCGGAGCCGTACGTCCGTCTTGCGACCCTGCGGCAGCTGCACAAGGTGGTCGCCGAGCTGAATACGGCCCGGAGTCTCGCGGACACCCTGCAGACCGTCGTGGACGGCATCGTCCTGGGCCTCGGCTATGAACTCGCCTGTGTCAACCTCGTACGCCCGGACGGCGATCTCGTCGTCGCCGCCTTCGCCGGGGACCCCTCCGCGGAGGCCCTCATCACCGGTCGCGTGGGCTCCCGCGCCTCCTGGGACCGCCGCTTGACGATGGGTCGGGACTGGGACGGTCTGCGCTTCATCCCGCACACCGAGGGCTGGGTCCTGATCGAGGACGACGTCCCCCAGTGGCACACCGAGGGGCCCGATCCGCGGTTCGAGGACGAGTGGCACCCCGAGGACCGGCTCTACGCCCCCATGTACGCGTCAGGCGGGGAACTGCTGGGTGTCATTTCGGTGGACAGGCCGCGCAACGGGCGCCGTCCCGGCGCGTGGGGCCGCGAAGCCCTCCAGATGTACGCGTTCCAAGCGGCGATTGCGATCAGCAACGCGCGGCTGCGCGCGAACATGCAGCGGGCCCTGGTCCGGCTCGAACGCGAGCAGCAGGCGCTGCGGGCCAGCGAGGAGTCGTTCCGCCAGGCCTTCGAATACGCGCCCAGCGGCATGGCCATCGCCGAGATGGGCGGTGACCAGCACGGACGGCTGCTGCGCACCAACGACGCGCTGTGCCGGCTGCTCGGCCGGCCCGCCTCCGTCCTGCGCCGGTACTCCTTCTCCGACCTCGTCCACCCCGAGGACATCGGCACCCTGCTGCGGACCTCCGCCGAGGGCGGCCGGGCCGAGCTGCGGCTGGGGCGGCGCGACGGCACGTATGTATGGGTGTCGCTGCGCAATTCCGTGGTGGCGGACGCGGCCGACGGGCCGCGCTTCCTCCTCACCCACGTCGAGGACATCGAGGAGCGCAAGCGGCACGAGCTCCAGCTCGCGCACCGGGCCAGTCACGACGCGCTGACCGGGCTGCCCAACAGCGCCGAGCTGCGCGCCCGGCTCGGCGCGCGGCTGTGTCGCAGACCGCAGTCCGTGCGGGCGACGGCCGTGGAGGCCCTGGACGCCGCCTTCGAGGGGCGGGACGGGCCGGGCGGGCCGGTGGCGGCGGGCGGTGGCGGCGGGGGCGGTGAGCACGGTTTCCGCCCCGACGGCGGGCCCGGCGGGCCCGACCCCTTCGAGTTCCCCGGGGTGCCGGGGCAGGCGGGCGGCCCCGGTGGCCCGGGCGGTGCCGGGGGAGCGGGACCGTACGACCACCACGTGCACACGGTGGCGCCCGAGACGGAGGTCGACGACGGCACCAAGGGGCTCGCGGTGCTCTTCTGCGACCTGGACGGCTTCAAGTCGATCAACGACCGGTTCGGGCACCACACCGGGGACGCGGTGCTCATCGAGGTGGCCCGGCGGCTGACGACCGGGGTCAGGGACGGTGACACCGTCGCCCGGCTGGGTGGCGACGAGTTCGTGGTGCTGGCCGACGGGCTGGGCTCCGCGGACGCGGCGGACCTCGCGGTCCGGCTGCGCAACGCGATCATCCCGCCGATCCGGGTGGACGGCCGGGCGGTCCGTGTGGGGGCGAGTTTCGGGATCGGCTGGGCCAGCTGCGGAATGTCCGCCGACGAGGTGCTGCGCTCCGCCGACCAGCGGATGTACATCGAGAAGCGCTCGCGCTCCAAGGCCCACCGCAGGGCGGGCTGAGTCCGTCCACCTGGTGGCAGAGCGCCTGGAGCTTGCCTGTTCGAGGTAGGCTCCCGTGGGTCGAAAGGAGTGACCTGAGATGACGACGCCCGCGAACCACGGCTCGAACGGTGGGGCGAACAAGCCCGAGGACGACGACCCGTTCGGCTACCTCTACGAGGACGGGCAGGCCGCCGGCGCCACGCCGCCCGGACAGGGTGGCGGATACGGCTACCCCGGCCCCGCCGGTGGTGCGCAGCCAGGTGTTCCCAGGACCTCCTACAACCAGGTGCGTACGGTCGGCGACCGGACGTACGGCGGCCAGCGCGGCCAGGTCCCCTACCAGCAGGGCCCGCCGCAGCAGGGCCCGGGCCAGCAGCCCGCGTACCCGAACGGCCCGGCCCCGCAGTACCAGGCGCAGTACCAGGCCCCCGAAGCGCTCCAGGCGGGCGGCTACGGCGTGCCCCCGCAGCAGCAGTACACCCAGGCCATCCCGCCCCAGGGCGGCGGTCACGGCGGCGGCAACGGCGGCGGGTCCAGCCGCCGCGGCATGCTGATCGCGGCCGGTGCGGTGGTCGCCGCCGTGGCGATCGGCATCGGCGCGGCCGTGATCTGGGGGAACGACAACAAGGACCAGAACAAGGCGGACGGCAAGGACAAGGGCACGACGCAGTCGCAGTCCCAGCAGCCGCCGTCCTCCACGTCGCCGAGCGGCTCGGCGTCGCCCTCGGCGGGCCCGGCGCTGCCGAAGGCGGACGCGACGGGTTCCGGTTTCGCGCTGGCGGGCGGTGCGAGCGTGCAGAACGCGGTGCCGGGCGCCAAGTCGAGCACCGGTCAGTACGTGGGCGGCTTCAACAAGCCGGGCGCGTCGCTGACCTGGTCGCTGGACGTGCCGAAGGCCGGCAACTACAAGCTGAAGATGACCTACGGGGTGCCCGGCAAGGACGGCACGACCACGCTGACCGTCAACGGCGAGGCGCAGACCCGTCCGATAAACATGAAGAACTGGGCGAACGCGAAGCCCGGCGAGTGGGACAAGGGCTGGACCAACACCTACTCGCTGGTCGACCTCAAGGCGGGCGCGAACACCGTCAAGATCTCGTGCGAGGCGGGCAACCAGTGCGACGTCCTCATCGACCAGCTGTGGCTCGAAGCGAGCTGACGCCGACCCCGGGCCCTGGTCACTGACCGGGACCGGGTGCCTGCGTGACGGTGACCGACCCCCGTACCTCTTCGTAGGTGCGGGGGTCGAACTCTCCCGCGACCGGGGAGTGCACGGTGGCCGCCGAGAGGGCGACGGCGCGGGTGAGGCGGGCGGGCCAGTCGAGGCCCTCGGCCAGTGCCGACAGGAGGCCCGCGACGGCGGAGTCCCCGGCTCCGGTGGGGTTGCCGGACAGGGCGCGGGGCGGGGCGGCCCGCCAGGTGCCCTGGGGGGTGGCGGCGAGCAGCCCGGCGGGGCCCAGCGAGGTGATGACCGCGTGGGCGCCGCGGCGGCGGGCGTCGCGGGTGGCGGGGAGCGGGTCGCGGGAGCCGGTCAGTTCGGCGAGTTCGGCGGCGTTCGGCTTGATCATCTCGGGGCGGGCGGCGATCCCGCGGCGCAGGGCCTCGCCGCTGGTGTCGAGGAGGACCGGGACGCCGGCCGCGCGGGCGGTGCGGATCAGGAGCGCGTACGCGCCGACGGGGACGCCGGGCGGGAGGCTGCCGCACAGGGCCACGGCGGCGACGGGGCGCGCGGAGGACCGTACGAGGGTCTCGTACCGGCCCTGGAAGGCGGCCCATTCCGCGGTGGTGATCAGCGGGCCGGGTTCGTTGAACTGGGTGGTGTCGCCGGTCGCCGCGTCGGCCACGGCCAGGGTGCGGCGGGTGGGGCCCGCGCAGGGGACGAGCGCGTCGACGACGCCGGGCGCGTGGGCGGCCAGGCCCGCGCGCACCGCCTCGCCCGCCGGGCCGCCCGCGAAGCCGGTGGCGGTGACCTCGTGGCCGAGGGCGGCGAGCACCCGGGCCACGTTGAGGCCCTTGCCGCCGGGGCGCTCGATGACGTCGGACACCCGGTGCGAGGCGTGCGGCAGCAGCCTCGGCACGCGGTAGGTGACGTCGAGTGCGGTGTTGAGTGTGACGGTGACGATCATGTGGCGGACCCCCGGGTATCGGTCTGCCGGGATCATGCCAAATGCAGGGCTGTCGGCCCAGTCCCCCGGGCCGACCGCCCGCCGCCTGCGCTCGAACGGCCGGGCTCAGGCGGCCGGGCTCACACCGCCGGGGTGACGATCCATTCGCCGCGCCGCATGACGCCCTTGACGTCGAAGTCCGCGTCGAGGACGACGAGGTCGGCGTACTTGCCGGGCTCCAGCGAGCCGACCCGGTCGTAGACGCCGAGCAGCCGGGCCGGGTTCGCGGAGATCGCCTGGACCACGGACTCGACGGGCAGCCGGTCCAGGGTCACCGACCGCTTGAAGGCGGTGTCCAGGGTCAGCGTCGAGCCCGCGATGGAGCCGCCCTCGACCAGCCGGGCCACGCCGTCCTTGACCTCGACCTCCAGCGGACCCAGGTGGTAGGTGCCGTCGCCGAAGCCCGCCGCGTCCATCGCGTCGGTGATCAGCGCGACGCGGTGCGCGCCCGCGTGGTGGAAGGCCAGCTCCAGCATCGCCGGGTGCAGGTGGGTGCCGTCGTTGATCAGCTCGACGGTGACCCGCTCGTCCTCCAGCAGCGCCGCGATGGGGCCGGGCGCGCGGTGCTCCAGGCCGGGCATCGCGTTGTAGAGGTGGGTGGCGACGGTGGCGCCCGCGTCGATGGCCTCGCGGGTCTGGTCGTAGGTGGAGTCGGTGTGCCCGATCGCGGCGATCACCCCGTGCTCGGCCAGCAGGCGTACGGAGTCCAGCCCGCCCGGCAGCTCGGTGGCCAGGGTGAACATCCGGGCCGCTCCGTGCGCGGCGTCCATCAGCTTGCGGACCTCGGCCGGGTCCGGGTCGCGCAGCAGGTCCTCCTTGTGCGCGCCCTTGCGACAGGGGTTGATGAAGGGGCCCTCGAAGTGGATGCCCGCGATCTCGCCCTGCTGGGTCAGCTCGGCGAGCAGCGCGGCCCGCCGGGCCAGCTCGTCGAGGTCACCGGTGACGGTGGAGGCGACCAGCGTGGTGGTGCCGTGCTCGCGGTGCGTCCGTACGCCCTTGAGGATCTCCTCGGGGGTGCCGGAGGTGAAGGAGGCGCCGCCACCGCCGTGGTTGTGCATGTCCACGAAGCCGGGGACGATCCAGTGTCCGGCCAGGTCGAGGGTGCGCGCGTCCTCGTGGGCGCTGCCCGCGATGCGCTCGCCCTCGACGATGACGCGGCCGCCCGTGACGGTCCCGGTGGGCAGCACCACCTTGGCGCCGGAGAGAACGGTGCTGTGTGCGCTTCCGGCCATCAGGCAGGTACCTCCGTGGCGAGTAGGTCCCAGGCGAGCAGACCCGCGCCCAGGCATCCGGCGGTGTCCCCGAGGGCCGCCGGAACGATCTCGGGCAGCCGCTGGAACGTCACGCGTTCCTCCACGGCCGTCCGAAGTGGTGTGAACAAGGTTTCCCCGGCCTCCGCGAGCCCGCCACCGATGATCAGCGTGCGCGGGTCCAGCAGGGTGAGCGCGGTGACCAGCCCGTCGGCGAGGGCTCCGACGGCGGCCAGCCACACCTCCTGGGCGCGCGGGTCGCCGGATTCGACGGCCTTGGCGCAGTCCGCGGCGTCCGCGTCGGGGTCGCCGGAGGCGGCCGCCCAGGCGCGGGTGACGGCGGAGGCGGAGGCGAGGGTCTCCAGGCAGCCGTACTGGCCGCAGCCGCAGGCGGGGCCGCCGGGGCGGACCACGATGTGGCCGATCTCGCCCGCGTAGCCGTGGGCGCCCGCCTCGATCCGGCCCGCGATGCCGATGGCGCCGGCAATGCCGGTGCCGAGCGGCACGAAGAGGAAGCGGTCGGCGCCCCGGCCCGCGCCGATGCGGCCCTCGGCGAGTCCGCCGGTGCGCACGTCGTGCCCGAGGGCGACGGGGATGCCGCCGAGGCGTTCGCTGAGCAGGGCGCGCATGGGTACGTCGCGCCAGCCCAGGTTCGCCGCGTAGACGGCGATCCCGTTCTCGGCGTCGACGATCCCGGGGACGGCGACTCCGGCGGCGCGGGCGCTGCCTCCGTAGCGCTGCGCCCCCAGGTCGCGCAGTTCCGAGGCGAACTCCAGGATCGACTCGACGACGGCGTCGGGGCCCCGCTTGCGGCCGGTCGCGCGGCGCGCCTCGTGGAGCAGAGTGCCGTCCTCGGCGACGAGGGCGGCCTTCATCCCGGTGCCGCCCACATCGAGGGCGATGACGTGTTTCACGGGTTTCACAGGTGACAGTCTCGCGTGCTCGACGGGCAAAGGTCTAGTCCACTGAGAGGGATTGTTGAGTGGCCATACAAATGGGGGACCCCGACCCCCGTCCGGTTGTGGACACTCCGCGAAAGTGGTGTAGACCTTACGTGGATCGTACGTACAACCATGGGGTGGACCGAGAGCTGTGAGAGCCCGTTACCTGAGCCTGGCGGCCTCCGGCGCCGCACTGTGCATGACCGTGACCCTGACCGGCTGCGGGAGCGAGGTCCTCGGCGGGAACAACGAGGTGACCCTGCGCGTCGTGGCGGCCGACTACGGGGACAATCCGGCGAATTCCTCCGCCACGTACTGGAAGGACCTCGCCCACCGCTTCGAGAAGGAGCAGCCCGGCATCAAGGTCGAGGTCAACGTCTACTCCTGGACCGAGGTCGACGCGAAGGTCGCCGAGCTGGTCAAGGCCGGCAAGGCCCCCGACATCGCGCAGATCGGCGCCTACGCCGACTACGCGGCCGCCGACAAGCTCTACACCGCCGACGAGCTGCTCTCCGTACAGACCGAGGCCGACTTCCTCGCGCCGCTCGCCGACGCGGGCAAGGTCAAGCGGGTCCAGTACGGCATGCCCTTCGTGGCCAGCACCCGGCTGCTCTTCTACAACGAGAAGCTCTTCGCCGACGCGGGCATCATCCCGGCGAGCGCGGTCGGCACCGGCAAGGGCTGGCAGCCCAAGTCCTGGTCCGAACTGGAAGCCGCCGCCAAGAAACTCAAGGCGGCCAAGGTCCCCACCCCCTTCGCGCTGCCCCTGGGCCGCGAGGAGGCGCAGGCCGAGACCATGAACTGGCTGCTCGCGGGCGGTGGCGGCTACACCGACAACGAGGAGTCCTACGCCCTCGACTCCCCGGACAACGTCAAGACCTTCGAGTACCTGCGCGACACCCTGGTCGGCGGCGGCCTCACCGGCCCCGTCGAGCCCGCGAAGCTCGACCGCCAGGCCGCCTTCGACGGCTTCACGCGCGGCGAGGTCGGCATGCTCAACGGCCACCCGACGCTGATCAAGCAGGCCGGCGGGAAGGGCGTGAAGTTCGGCATGGTCGCCCTGCCGACCGCCGACGGCGCCGAGAAGCCCGGCATGGGCGTCGCCGACTGGGTCATGGCCTTCAAGAACGGCCACCGCAAGGAGTCCGGCAAGTTCCTCGACTTCCTCTACTCCGCCGACAACCAGACCGCCTTCACCAGCCGCTACGACCTGCTGCCGGTGACCACCAGCGGCTATCGGTCGATGGAAGCGGCCAACGGGGCGGGCGCGAGCCAGCTCAAGACCTTCCTCCAGGCGCTGCCCACCTCGCGGCTCTACCCCGTCGGCAAGAAGTCCTGGGCCGGGGTGAGCGAGAACATCAAGCAGAACATCGGCAAGACCGTCCAGCCGGGCGGACAGCCGGCCAAGACGCTGGAGGAGATGGCGCGCTCGGCGCGGGCGGCGGACACGCACTGAGCGTCCTGTCGGTGGGCGGCGTTAATCTGGCGGTATGACGGAGGGCGGGCGGTTGACGGAGACGGAAGCCGCCGTGCTCGCGTACGAGGGGCGCACCTGGCCCGGACCCGGCGCCAAGGAGCGGGCGATACGGGAAGTGCTCGGGATGCCCCCCGTCCGCTACTACCAGCTGCTCAACGCGCTGATGGACGACCCCCGGGCGCTCGCCCACGCGCCGGGTACGGTCAACCGCCTGCGCAGGCTGCGCGAAGCGCAGCGCGCCCGGCGATAGCCCTCCGGTCGGGGGGACCGTTAGGGTCGAGGGCATGGGGAGCCATCCGCACAGCCTGCCGATGAACCACCTGCCGGTGCCCGTCACCGCCGCCGGACGCGAAGGGCTCGACGCCCTGCTGCGCAACCCGCGCCGGTCCGTGATCGCCCTCGACTTCGACGGCACCCTCGCCGAGATCGTGCCCGACCCCGACCAGGCGCGCGCCCACCCCGACGCCGTGCCCGCGCTCGCCGCGCTCGCACCGCGGGTGGCGTCCGTCGCCGTGATCACCGGGCGGCCCGCCGGGGTCGCCGTCCGCCACGGGGGCTTCGCCGGGGTGCCGGGGCTGGAACACCTCGTCGTCCTCGGCCACTACGGAGCCGAACGCTGGGACGCCGTCACCGGCAGCGTCCACGCCCCCGCCGAACACCCCGGGGTCGCGGCCCTGCGGGCCGAGCTGCCGGGATTCCTCGACTCCATCGGGGCGTGGCGCGGCACCTGGATCGAGGAGAAGGGGCGGGCCCTGGCCGTCCACACCCGCCGCGCCGCGGATCCGGCGGCCGCCTTCGACGCGCTGCGGGGGCCGCTGGCCGAGCTGGCCGCGCGGCACGGGCTGATCGTCGAACCAGGGCGGGCCGTGCTGGAACTCCGTCCGCCGGGGATGGACAAGGGGGTGGCCCTCTCGTCCTACCTCGCGGAGACGGGGGCCGAGGCGGTGCTGTACGCCGGGGACGACCTGGGCGACCTGGCCGCCTTCTCCGCCGTGGAAAAGCTCCGCTCGGACGGGATCCCCGGCCTCCTCCTGTGCAGCGGCTCCGCCGAAGTTCCCGAGCTGGCCGCCCGAGCCGACCTCACCCTCGCGGGCCCGCCCCACATAGCCGCCTTCCTCGCCACCCTGGCCGCCGCCCTCTAGCCCCGGCGGGGGCAGTTTCAGCCGCCCGGCGAGGCTGGATTCGCTGCCCTCGGTGGGCGCCCGCGGCTGCTGGGCCCTCCGGGGGCGCCTCAATCGCCGGCGGGGCTGGGTTTGCCGGCGTGGCCTGCCCGGCAATCCCAGCCCGCCCGGCGTTTGAGGGCCCGCCGGAGGCGACATCGGCCCGCACGGCGATAGACCGAGCTGCGGCCGGTTCGCCCTCCGGGGGCGCCTCAAACGCCGGCGGGGCTGGATTCGCTGGGCCGGTGGGCACCCCCAGCCGCCCGGCGTTTGAGGGCCCGCCGGAGGCAAGATCAGCCCGCGCGGCGATTGAGCGCACGAGGTCAGCCTGCCCGGCGATTGAGGGCAGATCCTCAGCCCGCGCGGCGATTGAGCGCATGGGTCAGCCCGCCCGGCGATTGAGGGCTAAGCGAGGGCGGTGAGTTGGGCGGTGAGCCAGGACGCCGGGGGGAGGGCGGTGGCGGTCGCCGCCAGGCGTTTGGTGCGCTCGGCGCGCTCGCCGTCCGGCATGGACAGGGCAGCGTGCAGTGCGGAGGCCGTCTCCGTGACGTCGTACGGGTTCACCGTCAGCGCATCCGAGTGGAGCTCCTCGTACGCCCCCGCCCCGGAGGACAGCACCAGCACGCACCCCGCCTCCGACACCACCGGAATCTCCTTCGCGACCAGGTTCATCCCGTCCCGCACGGGATTCACCAGAGCCACGTCCGCGAGCCGGTACGCCGCCAGGGAGCGCGCGAAGTCGTCCTCGACGGAGACGATCACCGGCTGCCAGTCCGGGGTGGCGAACTCCGTGTTGATCTCCGCGGCCAGCTCCCGCACGGACTCCGTGTACGCCCGGTACACGGCCAGGTCCTGCCGCGAGGGGTAGGCGGACGCCAGGTGCACCACGCGCCCGCGCCATTCGGGCCGGGTGGTCAGCAGTTCCCGGTAGGCGAGCAGCCCGCGCAGGATGTTCTTCGACAGTTCGGTGCGGTCCACGCGGACGATCGTCTTGCGCCCGGCGACCTCCGCCCGCAGCGCGGCCAGTTTGTCGTTGACCTCGGGCCGGTGCGCCAGCGCGCGCAGTTCGTCGCCGTCCACGCCGAGCGGGAAGACCCGTACCGCGGTGGTCCGGCGCGACCAGACCGCGTACCGCCGGTGGTCGATGTCGTCGCCGTCCACCGTGACCACGCCGTAGCGGTCGTCCATCTCCGCCATCGATGCCAGGAACGCTCCGGCCCAGGTCCCCGTGTGGAAGCCGACCAGGTCCGCGCCGAGCATGCCCCAGGCCAGCTCCTCGCGGACGTGCGTGGGCAGGACGCGCAGGTAGTCGGGGGAGGCCCACGGAGTGTGGGTGAAGTGCGCGATCAGCAGGTCGGGCCGCAGCAGGCGCAGCATGCCGGGCACCAGCGCCAGGTGGTAGTCCTGCACCAGGACCCGCGCGCCCGGCCCCGCCTCCTCGGCCAGCGCCTCGGCGAAGGCCCGGTTGTAGGCGATGTACGACTCCCAGGCCCGGTGGAACGCCGCGTCGAAGACGGGCTCGCGCGGAATGTCGTACAGGTGGTGGTGGGTGAACCAGAGCACCGAATTGGCGATGGAGTTGTAGGCGTCGTCATAGACCGCCGGGTCGATGTCCAGCATGCGCACGCCCGGCTCGGCGACCCCCCGGCGCACCGCCTCGCGGTCCGCCTCCGAGAGCGCCGCGCAGATCCACAGCGCCTCCGGCTGCTGGGCGAGGGCGGCGGAGAGGCCGGAGACGAGACCGCCCCCGCCGCGCCGGGCACTGAGCGTGCCTTCGGCGTCGAGGGCGTACGAGAGCGGGCCGCGGTTGGCGGCGACGAGTACCTGAGAGGCCATGCGGGCAACCTAGCCCGGCCGACGTTCCCTCAAACCGTGAGTCCCGTCATGCGGCGCGCCGGGGCACCCGTCAGGCCACGCGCCGGTGGGCGTACTCCTCCACGTCCCGCATCGGCGGCCGCTCCACCGTGTCCACCGGGTAGGTGTGCGGTTCGAAGCCGTCCGGCCCGCGCTCGAACTGGGTCAGCTCCGGCCGTACGAGGTGCCCGCGCGAGAGCCGCAGCTGCGCGGTCCGGTAGATCGCGGCGGCCATCCGGCCCAGCGCCCGCCCGTCCTGGTGGCGGTGCAGCCGTACGCCGACGTCGACCTGGGCGAGCGCGTCCAGGCCGGCCGTGTGCAGCGCGTCCACGAGCAGCCCCAGCTCGACGCCGTAGCCGACGGGGAACGGCAGCCGCTCCAGCAGGGAGCGGCGTACGGCGTACTCGCCGCCCAGCGGCTGGACGAATCCGGCCAGCTGCGGCCAGTGCAGGTTCAGCAGCGGGCGGGCCACCAGTTCGGTGACCCGGCCGCCCTGGCCGGGCGCGTCGCCGAGCGGGCGGTCGTACATCGCCTTGACGAACTGCACGTCCGGCTCGGTCAGCAGCGGGCCGACGATCCCGGAGACGAAGGCGGCGGAGAAGTCGCGCAGGTCGGCGTCGACGAAGCAGACGATGTCCCCGCTGGTGACCAGGAGCGAGCGCCACAGCACCTCGCCCTTGCCGGGCAGGGCCGGGACCCGCGGCAGGATGTCGTCGCGGTGCACCACGCGGGCGCCGGCCTTGGCCGCGACCTCGGAGGTGCGGTCGCTCGACCCGGAGTCGATGACGACGAGTTCGTCGACGAGCGGTACGGGCAGGGAATCCATCAGGTCACGGCGGATGACCTCGACGATCGCGCCGACCGTCGCCTCCTCGTCGAGAGCGGGCAACACGACACTGACCCTGATGCCCGATGCCCGCTTGGCCGAAAGTAGCCGCTCCAGCGGTCGGTCGGTGGCGGACCAGGAGCGGGCCCCCAGCCAGCGCTCCACCTCTTCCAGCACCTTCAGCACTCCCTGATTCAGTGGTGTCCCGGCCATCGTTATGGCCGAAATATGATCCATCTCGCGGTTTGGACGGCTGTCTCAACCATCCATGCCTTCGGTTACAGTCTTGAACAACGCGGAGGACCATCGCATGTCGGGGGTCCCCACGTACAAACGCACGGGTGCGCCGCCAAGGCGCGTTCGCGCCATACCGCTCATCCAGAGGGGCAGAGGGATACGGCCCGTTGAAGCCCCGGCAACCCTCCAGTCGGTCTCGCGATTTTTGCAAAGTCAGCGAGGTCCCCGGCTAGGGAAGGTGCCAAATCCGTCTCGTGGCGAAGTGCGCCACGGGGAAGATGAGGAGAAAGGGCCTCGCCGTCATGTCTGCACAGACTGTCGCCACCTCTGCCGCGACCACCACTTCCGCCACTTCTGCTGCGACCACCGTCGATCTCGGACCCGCCGTCGCGCTTTCCTGCCGCGAATGTGCCACCCGCTTCGAACTGGGTCCCATTTTCGCCTGCGCCGAGTGTTTCGGCCCCCTGGAAGTCGCCTACGAGCTTCCGGCCGGTGACCCCGAAGCGCTGCGCGCCGCGATCGAGGCCGGCCCGGCCAACATCTGGCGCTACGCCCCGCTGCTGCCCGTCCCCGCCGACGTGGCCTCGAAGCCGAACCTGAACCCGGGCTTCACCAAGCTCGTGGACGCCGAGAACCTGGCCAAGGAGCTGGGCGTCACCGGCAAGCTCTACGTCAAGGACGACTCCGGCAACCCGACGCACTCCTTCAAGGACCGGGTCGTCGCGATCGCCGTCGAGGCCGCCCGCGCCTTCGGCTACACCACGCTCTCCTGCTCCTCCACGGGCAACCTGGCCGGGGCCGTCGGCGCCGCCGCCGCCCGCGCCGGACTGCGCTCCTGCGTGTTCATCCCGCACGACCTGGAGCAGGGCAAGGTCGTCATGGCCGGCGTGTACGGCGGTGACCTGGTCGGCATCGAGGGCAACTACGACGACGTCAACCGCTTCTGCTCCGAACTGATCGGCGACCCGCTCGGCGAGGGCTGGGGCTTCGTCAACGTCAACCTGCGCCCGTACTACGGCGAGGGCTCCAAGACGCTGGCGTACGAGATCTGCGAGCAGCTCGGCTGGCAGCTGCCCGACCAGATCGTCATCCCGATCGCGTCCGGCTCGCAGCTCACGAAGATCGACAAGGGCCTCCAGGAGCTGATCAAGCTCGGCCTGGTCGAGGACAAGCCGTACAAGATCTTCGGCGCCCAGGCCGAGGGCTGCTCGCCCGTCTCGACCGCCTTCAAGGCCGGTCACGACGTGGTCCGCCCGCAGAAGCCGGACACCATCGCCAAGTCGCTGGCCATCGGCAACCCGGCCGACGGCCCGTACGTCCTGGACATCGCCCGCCGTACGGGCGGCTACGTCGAGGACGTCAACGACACGCAGGTCGTCGAGGCCATCAAGATCCTGGCGCAGACCGAGGGCATCTTCGCCGAGACCGCGGGCGGCGTGACCGTCGGCGTGACGAAGAAGCTCATCGAGAACGGGCAGCTCGACCCGGCGCTCACCACCGTGATCCTGAACACCGGTGACGGCCTCAAGACCCTGGAGGCGGTGGCCGGCGACAGCGGCCAGACCGCCACCATCCGCCCGAGCCTGGACGCGTTCCGCGCCGCCGGCCTGGCGTGACCACCCTCCCGACCGTCCTCTGACCCCCGGAAAGGCAGTAGCGCCATGAGCGTCAACGTCCGCATCCCCACCATCCTGCGCACCTACACCGGCGGCCAGGCCGAGGTCCCCGCCGAGGGCGCGACCCTCAGCGAGGTCATCGACTCCCTGGAGCAGAGCCACCCGGGCATCGCCGCCCGCGTGCTCGACGACCAGGGCAAGCTGCGCCGCTTCGTGAACGTCTACGTGAACGACGACGACGTGCGCTTCGAGAGCGGGCTGCAGACGCCGACGCCCGACGGCGTGGGTGTCTCGATCATTCCCGCCGTCGCGGGCGGCTGAGCCGCTCCTTGTAGGCCCGCCTTGTAGGCCTGCCGAGCAGGCGAAAACCTGAATTGCCCCCTCCGGTAAGAAACGGAGGGGGCAATTCTGCTTGGTTGGGCGCGGTAGAGTTGGGGAAGTCCCCGCCGCTGTTCTTGCCCGCCGCATATGAACGGGTCGCGGAAGGGTTGACATTGAGTCAACATGCAGGCGCGCTATGGGTCGTTGGCGCAGTTTGTCCGGCCCGAGTTGCCCCGGAAGATTCCTAATTTTCACCCTATTTCAATCTATTGGCGTGTCCGGATTTCTCGTCGGAATGACCTGTCGCAGACAGCAGCGGTGCGGATACATTCAGCCCCGGTCGAGGCGTTCCGGCGCAAGTTCTGACCCGGGTCCGCGAAGTGCGGTCCTGCGCAAGGGCCAGTAATAGGGGAGTTAGGCATGGCTCAGGGCACCGTCAAGTGGTTCAACGCGGAGAAGGGCTACGGCTTCATCGCGGTCGACGGTGGTGCGGATGTGTTCGTCCACTACAGCGCCATCCAGATGGACGGATACCGCACCCTTGAAGAGGGTCAGCGGGTCGAGTTCGAGATCTCGCAGGGCCAGAAGGGTCCGCAGGCGGACATGGTCAAGCTCGCAGTCGGCTAGCCGGAGCGATCGACCACCGACAGACGAACACGAGGGGCCCGCATCCTGAGACAGGGGATGCGGGCCCCTCGTACGCCCGGCCCGCGCCCGGCCCCGTCGTTCACCGGCTGTTCCCCGAAGCCGCTTGCACTCGGGGGTGCCGAGTGCTAATCATTGGCGTTAGCACTCTCCTGGTGAGAGTGCTACTAAACGAGGACCGGGTCGGTGAGGCCCAGCGAGTCTGGCGGGAAGGAACCGGCAGGCTCAACAGGCCGTCCGTCGCGGGCGCGGGCGCGGTCCAGGAGCAATCCACCGCTGTCCGGGAGGACCACTTCAGATGGCCAAGATCATTGCGTTCAACGAGGAGGCCCGGCGCGGTCTCGAGCGAGGCATGAACCAGCTCGCCGACGCCGTCAAGGTCACCCTTGGCCCCAAGGGTCGCAACGTCGTCCTTGAGAAGAAGTGGGGCGCCCCCACGATCACCAACGATGGTGTCTCCATCGCCAAGGAGATCGAGCTCGAGGACCCGTACGAGAAGATCGGCGCCGAGCTGGTCAAGGAAGTCGCCAAGAAGACGGATGACGTCGCCGGTGACGGTACGACCACGGCCACCGTGCTGGCCCAGGCGCTCGTCCGCGAGGGCCTGCGCAACGTAGCCGCCGGTGCGAACCCGATGGCCCTCAAGCGTGGTATCGAGAAGGCCGTCGAGGCCGTCTCCGCCGCCCTGCTGGCCCAGGCCAAGGATGTCGAGACCAAGGAGCAGATCGCTTCTACGGCCTCCATCTCCGCCGCCGACACCCAGATCGGCGAGCTCATCGCCGAGGCGATGGACAAGGTCGGCAAGGAAGGCGTCATCACGGTCGAGGAGTCGCAGACCTTCGGCCTGGAGCTTGAGCTCACCGAGGGCATGCGCTTCGACAAGGGCTACATCTCGGCGTACTTCGCCACCGACATGGAGCGCATGGAGTCGTCCCTCGACGACCCGTACATCCTGATCGTCAACTCCAAGATCGGCTCGGTCAAGGACCTGCTGCCGCTCCTGGAGAAGGTCATGCAGTCCGGCAAGCCGCTGCTGATCATCGCCGAGGACGTCGAGGGCGAGGCTCTGTCGACCCTGGTCGTCAACAAGATCCGCGGCACCTTCAAGTCCGTCGCCGTCAAGGCTCCGGGCTTCGGCGACCGCCGCAAGGCCATGCTCGGTGACATCGCCATCCTCACGGGCGGCACCGTCATCTCCGAGGAGGTCGGCCTCAAGCTGGAGAACGCGGGCCTCGACCTGCTCGGCCGCGCCCGCAAGGTCGTCATCACCAAGGACGAGACCACGATCGTCGACGGCTCCGGCGACAGCGACCAGGTCCAGGGTCGCGTCAACCAGATCCGCGCCGAGATCGAGAACTCCGACTCGGACTACGACCGCGAGAAGCTCCAGGAGCGCCTCGCGAAGCTGGCCGGCGGCGTGGCCGTCATCAAGGCCGGTGCCGCGACGGAGGTTGAGCTCAAGGAGCGCAAGCACCGCATCGAGGACGCCGTCCGCAACGCCAAGGCGGCCGTCGAAGAGGGCATCGTCGCCGGTGGCGGCGTGGCCCTGCTCCAGGCCTCCGCGGTCTTCGAGAAGCTCGAGCTCACCGGCGACGAGGCGACCGGCGCCAACGCCGTCAAGCTCGCGCTGGAGGCCCCGCTCAAGCAGATCGCCGTCAACGGTGGTCTCGAGGGTGGCGTCGTCGTCGAGAAGGTGCGCAACCTGCCGATCGGTCACGGCCTGAACGCCGCGACCGGCGAGTACGTCGACATGATCGCCGAGGGCATCATCGACCCGGCGAAGGTCACCCGCTCCGCGCTGCAGAACGCGGCGTCGATCGCGGCCCTCTTCCTCACCACCGAGGCCGTCATCGCCGACAAGCCCGAGAAGGCCGGTGCCCCCGCGGGCGGCGGCATGCCGGGCGGTGACATGGACTTCTGATCCGCCCCGGGCTCCGGCCCGACGGTTGATCGGCTGTTCTTCGAACGAGGGCGGCACTCCCCACGGGGGGTGCCGCCCTCGGGCGTTTATTTGAGATGTTTCGTTGGCTCAGCCGACGGCGCCCAGGACCGGTGCCCAGACGGCGCCGGTGAGGGCGGCCTCCGCCTGCTCCTCGGAGAGCGGGGGAGCGGGCCGGGTCGCCTTCGGGAACACGCCGCCGCCGGTGCCGCCGCCGGGGCTGTTCCACTGCACCATCTGAACCTGCGCGCCGGTTGCCTTCAGGGTGACCGTCATCGTCCAGCGGTGGGCGGTGTCGGCCCGGACCGGCTGCTCCGCCGCGGTCTTCTCCCACATCACCAGCGCCCCGCCGGGGACCGCGGCGCTGCTCGGCAGCTCGCGCAGCTCGCAGGTGTCACCCTTGGCCCGCTTGGGCGTCCGCTTCTCCTCGCAGTTCAGCCCGTCGCCGTCCCTGAGCGGCAGCTTGAGCCGCAGGGCCGAGACGCCGACGTAGGCGACGCCGTGCCCGTCGTCTACGGCCATGCCGCCGTTGGCGACGTACCCGGCGGACGGATCCGCGGGGTTGTTGCTCTGCCCGGTCTTCTCGCTGAACCGGCCCCCGGGGAGCGACTGTTCCACGGCCGCGATCATCTGGTCGCCGCTGACCGCGGAGCGGGGCAGCGCCAGCGCCGCCGGTTCCATGTCGGACCCGGTGGAGAAGGTCCCGGGGAAGGCCCCGGAGAGCATGCCGGGGAGCATCAGGGCGCCCACCGCGAGCGCGGCGCAGGCGCCGACCCCGGCCGTGATCCCGGCGTTGCGCCGGCGCCGGCGGCTGCGGCCGCGCTGGACGGCTCCGCCGACGAGCGCGGTGAGGTCGGGTTCGAGGGAGTCCGTCGTGCGGTTCAGGGCGTGGGCGAGGTCTGTTTCGAACGGCATGGTGGCATCCGGCATGGTGGCGTCACTTCTCTTTCGCTGGTGGGGGCGTTGCGGCGGCACGGGCCCGCGGGCTCCGGCGCTCACCGCGGAACCAGGTCGGACAGGCTGTCGCCGAGCAGCGCGCGCAGCCTGCCGAGTGCCCGGGTGCCCTGGGAGCGGACCGCGCCGTTGCTCAGCCGGAGCATCTTGGCGGTCTCCTCGATGGTGTGGCCCTCCCAGTAGCGCAGCAGCATCACCGCCCGGTCGCGGGGCGGCAGTTGGCCGAGCGCGTCCAGCAGGGTGATCCGCAGCGCGGCGTCGGGACCGGCCTGCGGGCTGTCGGGGATGTTCCCGGTCGGGCGCTCGCCGGTGCTGCGCCGACGCCGCATGCTGAGGAACGTACGGACCAGGACCGTCTGGGCGTAGGCCGCCGGGCTGTCCGCGCGGGCCACCCGGCTCCAGTGCACGTACAGCCGGCTCAGGGTCTCCTGGACCAGGTCCTCGGCGAGATGGGTGTCGCCGGCCGCGAGTGCGTACGCCGAGCGGTAGAGCGCCTTCGCCCGCCCGGCCACGAATTCCAGGTACGCCTCCTCCTGTGCTGATGTCACGCGGTCCCCGCCCGTTCTCTTGCTCAGTGATCCCCGCATACCCCTGATGACTACGCGAGGGGACAGGATGTCGCGCGGCCGGGAGTTCTTTCTCGGTCTCCTGCGCTCGTTCTCCTGTGCGGGTGGTTGACTGCGGGCATGACTGACGTGTTCATCAAGATCTGCGGGCTGCGGACCGCGGCGGACGTCGACGTGGCCGTGGCCGCGGGGGCCGACGCCATCGGGTTCGTCTTCGCCGCGGGCAGCCCGCGTACGGTCGACACCGCGTCCGCTCGCGAGCTGGCGGCCCGGGTCCCGGCGGGGGTGCTCACGGTCGGGGTGTTCCGGGGGCAGCCGGTGGACGAGGTGCGCCGGCTGGCAGAGGAGAGCGGTGTGCGGGGCGTGCAGCTGCACGGGGAGGAGGGGCCTGGGGACTTCGCGGCGCTGCGCGCCGAGGGCCGGACCCTGCTGCGGGCCACCGCCGAGCGCGTGGAGCGGTGCGGGGAGTACGGGGAGGACCTGCTCCTGCTCGACGCCCCCGACCCGGGCTCCGGCAAGCCCTGGAACTGGGGATCGGACGAGTTCACCGCCCCCGAGGGGCACTGGCTGCTGGCGGGCGGGCTGACGCCGGGCACCGTGCGGGAAGCGGTACGGGCCACGGGGGCGTGGGGCGTCGACGTGTCCAGCGGGGTGGAGAGCGCGCGCGGGGTCAAGTCCCCCGAGCTGATCCGGGCGTTCATCGAGGCGGCCCGGAGCAGCCACCGCTAGTCGCGTAGTCGCACATCGTGTTGGTGTGATTACTCTGAGCGAGAACTTGGGTGTGGGGCGGCGCCGGGCGGGCAGACCGGAACCATGGTCTCGGACATGCTCGAACGACTGTGGCGGCTGACCCGCCACCTCGCCCCGAGGGAGGGCGGCGGCGGGGGGCTGTTCATGCCGCGCCCGCGCCGCACTCCCGTCTTCACCGCCGACTTCACCTCTCCCGCCCAGTGGATCGCGGGCCGCTCGTGGGCCTATCCCGACGGCGGCCCGGTCAATCCGGGCGACAACAAGCTGGACCACCTCGTCGAAGACCCCGCGTACAGCCGGGGCGGGGTCTTCCGGGCCACCCTGCGCCCCGACGGCGACTGGGACAGCGGGCTGCTCACCACCGAGGGCAGCGACGAGGGCTTCATGGTGCGCACCGGCGATGTGCTGGAGGCCCGGGTGAAGCTGCCCGTGGGGCGGGGCGCCTGGCCCGCGATCTGGACCTGGCGGGACGGCGGCCAGGAGATCGACGTCTTCGAGTACCACCCCGACAACCCGGACCTGCTGGAGCTGTCGAACCACGTCCGCGAGGCGCACCGCTACCACCGCGACCCGGTGATCCGGCCTGGGGAGTGGGTCGACCTCAAGGTCGAATTCGGCAAGTCCTCGGTCATCTGGTGGGTCAACGGCGCCCGGGTCTTCAGCGACGGCCGGGGCGTGGGCCGCTCCTGGCACGCCTACCTCGTCGTCAACCTCTCGGTCTCGGCGGGCCGCTACCACCCGGCCCCGGAGCCGGGGGTCACTGAGCTGTCGTATGAGGTGACGGGGCTGCGGGTGTACCGGAGCTAGGCCTGGGCCTGGGTCAGGCGTGCCGGGTGCCGTCGGTGATGGCGTGGAGCTTGTCGGGGTTGGCCACGTTGTGGATGGTCGAGATGCGGCCTTCCTGGTCGAAGTCGAAGGTCAGCGTGGCGATCACGCGGTCCGGGCCGCGGAAGACCACGCCCGGGCCGCCGTTGACCGAGGTGAGTTCCGCGCGCATCTGCCCGGGCTCGATGCCCTGGTAGGTCACCGTGCCGAGCGCGGCGAACCAGCGGGCCACGGTCTCCAGGCCGATGACCGGCTTGAGGGCCTGGCGGACCTTGCCGCCGCCGTCGGTCCACAGCGTCACGTCCGGGGAGAGCAGCTCCATGAGCGTGTTGATGTCGCCTCCCGTCGCCGCCGCGAAGAACCGCTCGGTGACATCGCGTTGGCGGGCGCGGTCCGCGGTGAAGCGGGGCCTGCGGGCCTGGACGTGCTCGCGGGCGCGGTGGGCGGCCTGCCGGACGGCCGCCTCCGAGCGTTCCATCGCGTCCGCTATCTCCGCGTAGCTGAAGGCGAAGGCCTCCTTCAGGACGAAGACCGCGCGCTCCAGGGGGCTCAGGGTCTCCAGGACGACCAGCAGGGCCGTGGAGACCGAGTCGGCCATGGCGACGCCGTCGGCGGTGTCCGGGCCGGTGAGGATCGGCTCGGGGAGCCAGGGGCCGACGTAGGTCTCGCGCTGGTGGCGGGTCGAACGCAGCCGTTCCATCGCCAGGTTGGAGACGATCCGGGTCAGGTAGGCCTTGGGGTCGGCGACCTGGGACCGGTCGGCCGACGACCACTTGAGCCAGGCGTCCTGGACCGCGTCCTCGGCGTCGGCGGCGGAGCCGAGGAGGCGGTAGGCGACGGAGAAGAGCAGGGTCCGGTACTCCTGGAAGGCGAGCTGGTCGGGACCGGTCTGCTCCGGACCGGTCGACTGCGGGCCGGTCTGCTGCGGCTGGGTCATTTGGCGCTCCGAATCTTCGTGTAGCGGCCGCCGTGCGGCCAGAACGCGCCCGAGGCGGGCATCTTCTTCATGCGGGCGAAGGTCGGCCACGGCGCGGCGCTGACCGTCTCCTTGTACTTCGCCGCCCGCTTGCCGGTCAGCACGATCCGGCGCGGGCTGTCGTCGGGGCGGGTGAACTGCACGACGGCGTCGCCCCGGCCCAGGCTGACGGGCGTGTGGTAGTAGCCGAAGCGGAAGGGCTTGGGCTCCTTCCCGGCCAGTACCCGCAGGATCGAGAGGGCCGCGTGCACACCGGTGGGCATGCCGCCCTGGCAGGTCCCGTGCATCACGCCGTAGCCCTGGCGGATCGCCGCCGCGTCGCCCACGGCGTAGACCTCGGGGTGGGAGACCGAGCGCAGCGCGCTGTCGGTGACCACCCGGCCGCGCTCGTCGACGGTCAGGCCCGCGGCGGTGGCCAGCGGGGAGACGCGGGTGCCGCTGGTCCACAGCACCGCGTCCGCCGGAATGCCGGTGCCGTCCGCGAGTTCGACGCTGTCCGGCAGCACCTTGACCACCTCGACGCCGGCGAGCACCCGCACGCCGAGCCGGGCGAGCGCCGCGTCCAGGTGGGCCTTGGCCTTCGGGTGCATGCCCGCGCCCGGCTCCTGCCGCCCCAGCAGCACCACCTGGAGTTCCGGGTGCCGCTCGGCGATCTCCGCGGCGGCTTCGATGCCGGTGAGGCCGCTGCCGCCGACCACGACGGTCCCGCCGTCGAGCCGGGTCAGCCGGGTCAGCCGGTCGGCGAGGAGGGCCGCGTCCTGCGGGCTGTTGAAGGTGTAGGCGTGGTCGTCGACGCCGGGGACGGTGACGGTGTCCGCGATGCTGCCCAGGCCGTAGACCAGGGTGTCGTAGCGCAGCACCCGGTCGTCGTCGATCCGTACGGTCTTCGCGTCGGCGTCCACGGCGGTGACCCAGCCGCGGACGAAGGCGGCGCCGGTGCCGTCGAGCAGCTCCGGGATGTTCATCTCGGCCGTCTCCTGGCCGGTCGCGGTCATGTGCAGCCGGAGCCGCTCGGTGAAGGTGTCGTACGGGTTGACCAGCGTCACGCGCAGGTTCCCGCGCTTCCTGGTGCGGGCCGCGAGCTGGATCGCCGTGGAGAGCCCGGCGTAACCGGCGCCCAGGACCAGAACCTCGTGGACCGGAACCTCGTGCCGCTGCGCTGTCGTCGTGTCCATCGCTGCGCTGCCTCTTTCGTGTCGGTCGTTCCCGCCGTGCGTACGACCACCAGACGCAAGCTGCCCTTCCGTTCGTGACATGGAGGCGATGTGACCCGCGTCACCGCGACGCGGCATTCAATCATGATCGAACTGGTAGCCGGAAGGCGGGCTGATGGGCGCGGGCCCGCCAGGGCGGGTTCCAGGCCGACCGGGCCGCCGGTCCCGGGTGGGGCCGGGAGTGGGAGCGGGGTCCTCGTGCCCGTGGGCGATGCGCCGTACCGGGGCCGGTTCCTAGCCTCGGGGCATGCGACCGGGCGAAGCGGCCGGGCGTACGCGACCAGCCAAGGAGACCCATGCCCACCCTCAGCCCCGCCGCGCGCCTCGCATCCGCCGTGGGCCTCGCCCTCACCGCCTGCCTGACCGCCTCCCCCGCCCCGGCCGCGGCCGCCGGGGCGGGGGCCGCTGCCGAGGACGGGGCCGGGCTCGACCGGTATTACGGGCAGCGCCTCGGCTGGGGCACCTGCGCCGAGGGCCCCGCCGACGCCGCGGGCCGCGATCTCGACAAGGCTGGCGTGCAGTGCGCGGACGTGACCGTACCGCTGGACTACGCCGCCCCCCGGGGCCGGACGATCACCGTTGCGGTGTCCCGGCTCAAGGCCACCGACACCCGTCACCGCATCGGTTCGATCCTGCTGAACAACGGCGGCCCGGGCGGTCCCTCGGTCCCGTCACCGCCGGTCGTCCGCACGGCGATGAAGGAGGTCGGCGCGCGCTACGACATCGTCGGTTTCGACCCGCGCTTCGTCGGCCGCAGCACTCCGCTGGACTGCGGCTGGACCGTCGGCACGTCCTGGTTCTCGGCCGGGGCCAGCCGGACGGCCTTCGACCGTCAGGTCGCGCTGCAGAAGGGCCTGGCCGACAAGTGCCGCGCCGCCGACCCCTCGGTGCTGCCGCACATCAGCACCCGCAACACGGCCCGGGACATGGACGTCATCCGCGGCGCGCTCGGCGAGCGGAAGATCTCCTACCTCGGCTACTCGTACGGGACTTACCTCGGCACGGTCTACACCCAGATGTTCCCCGGCCGCTACGACCGGATGGTGCTCGACGGAGCCATCGCCCCGGACGACTTCGGCCCGCGGCTGCTGAAGGGCTCCGAGCGCGAGAACGAGAAGGCCCTCGCGGACTGGGCCGCCTGGGCGGCGGAGCGCCACGACACCTACGGCCTCGGGCGCACCCGCGCCGAGGTGCTCGCCACCGTCGGCCGTGTGGTCGCGGCCGCCGCGCGCGAGCCGCTGACCGTCGGCATCGGCGCCGACACCTTCCGGATCGACGACAGCCAGGTGCCGGTGCTCCTCTTCAGCGCCATCGGGGACGACAGGGACCCCACGCGGGCCTTCCTCGGCGAGCAGATGTCCGTACTGGACAAGGCCGCCCGGGGCGCGGCGCCGACCTCGCTGTCGCCCGACTTCGCCGCGACGCTCCGCTACCTGCTGCACGGCGATGCCCAGCCCTCGGGCGTGCAGGCCGCGGTCATCTGCGGGGACGTGGCCGCACCGCGCCACCCCGAGGTCTACTGGCGGGACATCGAGCGCAGCCGGACCGCGCACCCGCTGTTCGGCCCGCTGACCCACAACATCGGGCCGTGCGCCTTCTGGGACCGGCCGCGCGAAGAGCCCACGCAGGTGCGGCGCGATGCCCCTGTGCTGATCGTCGCCGCCACGGGTGATCCGCGCACCACGTACAGGGGCAGTGCCGAGCTGCGCCGCATGCTGCCGAGTTCCCGGATGGTCACCCTTGAGGGCGCCAACCGGCACGCCCTCTTCGGGCGCTACGGCAACGACTGCGTGGACGACCGGGTCAACGCGTACCTGGCCTCCGGAGAACTGCCGTCGAAGGACCAGACCTGCGTCAAGCGGCCCTAGAGGGTGGTGACGAAGGCCGACCACGCGGGGGTGGCGAAGGCCAGGTGGGGGCCGTCGGGACGCTTCGAGTCCCGGACGGGGACGATGTCGGGGTGGCCGTGGTCTTCGGCTACCTCGACGCACTCGCCACCGTTGCCGCCGCTGTACGTGGACTTCCGCCAGGTGGCCATCTCCAGGCAGTCGCCGCCGTCACCGCCGCTGTAGCTGGACTTGTGCCACCGGGCCGTCGAGAGGTCGTACTCACGTGTGCTGGTCATTCTCGAAATCCTCCGCCACCGATTCGATCATGGCCAGTGATTCGCGCGGCGACAGCGCATTGGCCGTGAGGAGATCGTAGGTCAGCCTGTGTTTGGCGACCGTTGCCGGGTCGTCGAACAGCTGCCCCGTTCCCATGCCTTGGATGTAGGCCAGTGGGGGTGCACCGTCGAAAGTCATCAACTTGAGGGAGCCCAACAGGCCTGCGTGCAGGCCCGCACTGAACGGGAGCACCTGCACGATGATCCGGCGCGACCGGATCAGCGACGCGATGTGTCGTAGGTTCTCGGCGAGCACGGCTGTGTGCTCGCCCGCCCGGCGAAGGATCGCCTCGTCGAGCACGCACCACATCAGCGGGGTTGTTGGGTCATCGAGCAGCGCGGCACGGTCCAGCCGATTCTTGACCAGCTCGTCGATGACGTCCTCGGTCGCTGTCGGCTGGTAGGCGCGGCAGATGGCGCGGGCGTACGCCTCCGTCTGCAACAGCCCCGGGATGATCAGCGGCGCGTACTCCCGGATGCCCGTCGCCAGCGCTTCGGCCTCGGCCGCCTCGGCGAAGTGATCGGGGTACTTCGACTTCGCCGCCGCCTCGCAGTTGCGGGCGAAGAAGCCGTCCGTCTTGAGGATTTCATCGATCCGGCGCGCGATGTCGAGGTGCATGCGCCGCGTACCGGCTTCGAGCTGGCCGATGAACGAGCCGCTGACGAAGAGGGGTTCGCCGAGTTCGGCCTGGGTGAGGCCCGCGCGTTCGCGGGCCACGCGGAGTTCCGCGCCGAGCAGGGCGCGGGGTGAGGTGGAGGGGTCCAGGGGCTTAGGTGGCATGCCAACTCCTTGGTCAACACGTCCCGTTGTTGCGGGGTTCGCATTGAAAGGCTACCGAGCCGGTCGCCACTCTGTGTGCGGAAGTTGATTACTCAGAGCGAAAGGTGACATGTCATGGTGATGACCCCGAAGGAGCGGCGCCGGGCGGCGGAGGAGGCCGTCGGCCAGCTCAAGGAGGCGCTGGACGGCGTCGGGGTGGTGTTCCCGTCCCTCGGGGTGGACGTGGTGTCGGCGGCCGGGACGTACGGGCTCCCGCTGGTCGATCTCGGCCGGTGCAACCTGGACACGGCGATGCGGCTGGCGGCCGTGCTCCACGAGCGGGCCCACCCGTGACCGGGGCGCCTGGGCCGGCGGGGGCGCAGCGGTTCACGCTGGTCCACTGTCCGGTGGACGACTTCCCGGGCTTCGACGACCCGAGGTACGACCCGATCAGGGCGGCGCCGCCGGAAGGGTGCGTGGTCGAGGACATCGGCGGGTACTTCGGGCTGCGCTGCGAGCGGCCGGGTGTGCGGCTCCTGGACGCCGTTGGCGAGACCTGCCGTGAGATCCGGGTCCGGTACGGGCTGCTGATGACCGACCTCGGCATCGAGAAGCTCTGGGAGTGGTCGGCGGACGGTACGGACGGCTGGGGCGCGGAGATCGTGGGCCAACTGCTGCTGATGGCCGCCGAGCGGGGCCCGAAGCTCGGCTACAGCGTCGATGACCTGGTCCGGTTCCTGCGTACGGCTGCCGAATCCGAGAGTGGGAGTGCGGGCCTGGACGAACTCATCGCCCACTTCGAGGAGGTCAACGGCCCGGCCGACCCGCAGGACGTCGCGGCCAAGCGGGCCAGGCTCAGCGGCCCTCCGCTCCACGAGCGGGCCCACCCGTGACGGCCTACGCTGGAAGCTCGGGTTTGTTCTCGTGTGGCAGGAGTACGGCCATGACGCACTCGTCCATTCGGTTGCGCAGGGGGGCCGTGACCGCCGTCGCGGTCGGGGCGTTGTTCGTGCCCGTAGCGGGCGGGGTCGCGTTCGCGGATAGGGCGGGTTCCGTAACGGGTGCCGCCGCCGCGACCGAGCCGCCGGTCGCGCCCGGGACCGTACGGCAGCTCACGCCCGCCGTGGCCCGGCAGCTGGACGCGGCCGTGCAGCGGGTCATGCACGAGGCGAACGTGCCCGGGGTGAGCGTCGGGCTGTGGACTCCGGACAAGGGGCAGTACGTACGGTCCTTCGGGGTCGCGGACAAGGCCAGCGGGCAGAAGATGACCCAGGACCTGCACATACGGATCGGCAGCGAGACCAAGACCTTCACGGTGACCGCGCTGCTCCAGCTGGTGGACCAGGGGAAGGCGGGGCTGGACGATCCCATCGCCAAGTACATCTCCGGGGTGCCGAACGGCGACAAGATCACCCTGCGCCAGCTCGCCGAAATGCGCAGCGGGCTCTTCAACTACTCGGCGGACGAGGGCTTCTACAAGGCGCTGACGACCAACCCCGACAAGCCGTTCACGCCGCAGGAGCTGCTCGCGTACTCCTTCAAGCACCCGGTGCTCTTCGCGCCGGGGGCGAAGTTCCTCTACTGCAACACGAATCTCATCCTGCTCGGGCTGGTGGTCGAGAAGCTGAGCGGGGATACGCTCGCGGACTACATACAGGAGTACGTCGTCACCCCGGCGGGCATGCACCAGACGCTCTTCCCGAAGGGCGCGGAGTTCCCGGAGCCGCACGCGCAGGGGTACACGGACCAGACCGCCAGCGGGAAGGTCGAGGACTCCGCCGACTGGAACCCGTCCTGGGGATGGGCGGCCGGGGCGATGATCTCGACCCTCGACGACCTGCGGACCTGGGCGCCGACCGTGGCCACCGGGGTGCTGCCCGACGGGAAGCCGCTGATCAGCGCCGCCACGCAGAAGGAGCGGCTGGACACGATCAAGACCACGATCCCGGGCGCCGGGTACGGTCTCGGCATCTTCAGGGTGCAGGGCTGGACCGGGCACAACGGTTCGCTGCCGGGCTACGAGACGCTGACCATCTACCTGCCCGAGGCGAAGGCGACCCTCGTGGTCGTGCTGAACACCGACATCAACTACAAGGGCGCGGAGCCCTCCACGGTCTTCGGTGAGGCGATCACGAAGATCGCCTCGCCCGGGAACGTGTTCAACCTGCCGAGCCAGCCCGCGGCACGGTAGCGCGGCGCGGTCCTACGACAGCGCCG
The DNA here is from genome assembly GCF_036346295.1 of Streptomyces sp. NBC_00536. NCBI lineage: Bacteria > Bacillati > Actinomycetota > Actinomycetes > Kitasatosporales > Streptomycetaceae > Streptomyces > Streptomyces sp. NBC_00536. Next base: position 4,553,024 of record NZ_CP107819.1, read on the forward strand.
GTTCCTTCGCGGTATCGGGGGCCGGCGAGGTCGTGTCCGTGGCGGTCGCGGCGGCCGGGTCCGGCTCCGGGTCGGTGTTCAGGTCCAGCAGCATCTGCTTCGTGAAGCCGAAGAAGTAGGTGGCGAGGAAGCCGACCGCATAGCCGACGGCCAGGCCGCCCGCGTAGATGGCGATGGTCGCGCCCAGCCCGGCCTTGCCGTTGAGCAGCGGGAACAGGGCCCAGCCCGAGGGGCCGATCGCGGTCGAACCGAACGCGACGCCCAGTTGGTTGAAGAGGCCGATGAAGGCCCCGCCCGCCGCGCCGCCGACGCAGGCGGTGACGAAGGGGCGGCCCAGGGGGAGGGAGACACCGTAGATGAGGGGTTCGCCCACGCCGAGGAAACCGGCGGGGAGCGCGGACTTGATGGTGCGGCGCAGCGAACCGTTGCGCGGGAGGCGGTAGTAGACCGCGATGGCCGCGCCGACCTGGCCCGCGCCCGCCATGGCGAGGATCGGCAGCAGGACGGTGTAGCCGGTCTGCTCGATCAGCGTGGTGTGGATCGGGATCAGGGCCTGGTGCAGGCCGAGCATGACCAGGGGGAGGAAGAGCCCGCCGAGGACCAGCCCGGCGAAGGCGCCGCCGGTGGCGAGCAGCCAGGTGGCGAACGTACCGATGGCGTGGGAGGCCTCACCGGCGAGGAACATCAGGCCGAAGAGGGTGACGAGGCCGGAGAGCAGCACGGTGAGGGTGGGGGTGACCAGGACGTCGAGGGCCTCGGGGACCCAGCGGCGGCACCACTTCTCGACGTACACGGCGAGCAGCGCGGCGGCCAGCGCGCCGAGGACACCGCCCTGGCCGGGGGAGAGGTGCTGGCCGAAGGCGTCGATCTTCGCGACGCCGGGGAAGACGATGATCGCGGCGACGGCCCCGCCCAGGACCGGCGTACCGCCGAACTCCTTGGCCGTGTTGTAGCCGACGAAGACCGCGATCAGCGACATGAAGCCGGAGGCCATCGCGGCGAGCGCGGGGACGAGGGCGGGCAGCCAGCCGAAGTTGGTGAGCAGGCCGTTCAGGCCCGCGATGATGCCGCAGCCGATGAGGGCGGGGATCAGCGGGACGAAGATGTTCGCGACGCGGCGCAGGAAGAGCTTGAAGGGGGTGGAGTTCTTCGCCTTCTGCGCCTGCTTGAGGGCCGCGCCCTGGGCGGCGAGTTCGTCGGCCGTGACGGGGTGGGGCGCTTCGGGTGCCGGGGCCTTGGCGCGTTCTTCCGCGACCAAGGCCTCCAGTTCCGGAGTGACGCGGGCGACGGTGCCCGGGCCGAGGACGATCTGGTAGGTGTCGTCTTCTACGACGCCCAGCACCGCGGGGAGGGCTTTGAGGGCCTCGTCCTGGACGAGGGTCCGGTCGCGCAGGCCGATCCGCAGCCGGGTCATGCAGTGCGCGATCGAGAGGATGTTGCCGGGGCCGCCGACCAGCGGAAGGATCGCGGCGGCGGTGGCGCGGTTCTTGTCTGTGGACATGGGGCGGGTCGTCCCTCGGTGGTGGGTCGGGCGGGTCGGTCGGGTCGGGTCAGGCGGTGGCGGCCGGGCGGGACGCGGCGAGGGCCTCGCGGAGGTGGCCGTGGGAGGACTCCAGCAGGGCGGCGGCCGTGGGGGCGTCGACCGCGCCGAGGATGACCAGGATGGCGTGCTTGACCTCGCCGTCCGTGGCGCTCAGCGCGGCCTCGATCTCCTCGTCGGGGGCGCCGGTGGCGAGGGCCACGATGCGGCGGGAGCGGGCGCGCAGCTTCTCGTTGGAGGCGCGCAGGTCGACCATCAGGTTTCCGTACGTCTTGCCGAGGCGGATCATCACGATCGTCGAGATGAGGTTCAGGACGAGCTTCTGGGCCGTGCCCGCCTTGAGCCGGGTGGAGCCGGTGAGCAGCTCGGGGCCGACGACGACCTCGACGGGGTGGTCGGCGGCCGCGCCGAGCGCGGAGTCCGCGTTGCAGGACAGCCCGACGCTCAGGGCGCCGCGCGTACGGGCGAACTCGACGGCGCCGATGGCGTACGGGGTGCGCCCGGAGGCCGAGACGCCGATGACCGTGTCGTCGGCGGTCAGGGCGAGGGCGGTGAGGTCCGCCACCGCCAGCTCCTTGGAGTCCTCGGCGCCCTCGACGGCCTTGACCATGGCGGAGGGGCCGCCCGCGATCAGGCCGACGACCACGGACGGGTCGGTGTTGAAGGTGGGCGGGCACTCGCTCGCGTCCAGGACGCCCATCCGGCCCGCCGTGCCCGCGCCCGCGTAGACCAGCCGGCCGCCGCGGGCCATGCGCTCCGCGATCGCGTCGACGGCGGTGGCGATCCGGGGCAGCTGGGCGGCGACGGCGGTGGGGACGGTGGCGTCCTCGGCGTTCATGGTGACGGCGATGTCGAGGGTCGACAGCTGGTCGATGTCGGCCAGCTCGGGGCGGAACGCCTCGGTGGTGAGGGTGTCGAGCTGGGCGCGGAGGGCGGCGTAGGCCGTGGCCGTGCCGGTCGTCGTGTCGGGGGTCATGGCGAAGGGCTCCTAGCGGGCGGTGCCGGGGGTGCGGGGCGTGCCGGGGGCTGAGGCTCGGTGCCGGGGCGCGAGGGCCTCGTAGGAGGCGGCCAGTGCGGGGGCGGCCGTCGCGTAGGACCGTTGCGCGATGCCGACGAACAGGCAGTCGACGACGAGCAGTTGGCTGGTCCTGCTCGACATGGCGGCCGGGCGCAGCTCGGTCTCCCGGGCGGCGGAGGTGGCGAGCACGAGGTCGGCGTAGCGGGAGACCGGGCCGCCGGGGCGGCCGGTGATGGCGATGGTGGCCGCGCCGTGCTCGAAGGCGTGGCGCAGCGGCTCGATCACATCGCCGGTGGAACCGGAGTGGGTGATCGCGACCGCCGCGTCGCCGGGGCGCAGCAGGACGGCGTTGGTGATGGCCAGGTGCGGGTCGCCGTGCGCGTGGGCGATCAGGCCGATGCGGAGCAGCTTCTGCGCGAGGTCCTGGGCGACCAGGGCGGAGGCGCCGACGCCGTAGATGTCGATGCGGCGGGCCGCGGCGAGCGCGGCGACGGCCGCCGCGAGCTGGGCGTGGTCCAGGCCCGCGGCGGTTTCGGCGAGGGTCTGCTGCTCCTCGTAGGCCAGTTTGGCGACGACGTCCGCGATCGGGTCGTCGACGGCTATGTCGGCGGTGACGGCGGGGGAGGCGCCGGACTCCTGGCGGGCGGCGATCGCGGCGAGGGCCAGGCGCAGGTCCCGGTAGCCGGGGTAGCCGAGGAGGCGGGCGGTGCGGACCACGGTGGCCTCGCTGGTGCCGGTGCGGGCGGCCAGCGCGGTGACGGTGAGCTGCGAGCAGTCGGCCGGGTCGGCGGCGACGGCTTCGGCGACGACCAGCATGGAACGGGTCATGGCGGGGCCGAGCGCGCGGATCTTGGCGCGCAGGGTCTCGGGGCCGGGGATGGCCGCCGGGGCGGGTGCCGTCGCGACCTTGGTCCGGCTGAAAGTTTCCTTCTGGTTTTCGCTCACCCTTGAAAGATATTTTCAGGCCGTTCCGGGCGTCAAGACGCCATGAGGCCCCGGACCGGGGGGACCTTCGCCACTTGGCTTGCCGGGGTCCACAATGACTCGTATGGACCACGCGACCCCACCCCTGGAGCAGGCACTGCACGCCGCTCGCGCTCTTGTACTCGCCGACCTCATCGCGGGTGAGGTCGCCGAAGCCGATGTCGTCTCCCTCGTCGAGGACTCGGTCGTGCACCGCCGCTGGTGGGCGGAGCAGTGGCCGGAGGGCGCCGGCTACCTCGCCGGGCTCGTCGCCCAGGACGTGCAGGACGCGCTCCTGGAGAAGCACGGGCGCTGGCCGCTGTGCCCGGTGTGCTCGCACGCCGATCTGCACGCGATGGACGTCGATCCGGAACTCGGGCCCGATCCACACTGGGTGTGCGGGAAGCAGGGCGTGAAGGTGGCCGCGGTGGGCGGCCTCGGCGCCGTCCTCGGCCGTTAGTCCGGGGCGCCGGTGACCCTCTACATCGACCCGCCCACCTGGCCGGGGCACGGCCGGATGTGGTCCCACCTGGTCAGCGACGTCTCGTTCGAGGAGCTGCACGCCTTCGCGGCGCGCATCGGCTGCCCGGAGCGGGCCTTCGAGCGCGACCACTACGACGTGCCCGCGCACCGGTACGCGGACGCGGTGCGCGCGGGCGCCGTCGAGGTCGGCAGCAAGGAGATCGTCCGCCGGATCACGGCGGCGGGCCTGCGGCGGCCCAAGGGGCGCCCGGCTCCGTACTAGACCAGGTCTTCCTGGACCCGGTTGTTCCGCAGGGCCGGGGCGGGGGCGGACGAGGTCACGACGCGGGTCGCGCGGGGCGGCGTACGGCGGTCCAGGCGCAGGGAGACGACGGCCAGCGCGATCGCGGTGGCCGTCATGGCGGCGCCCGCCCAGGCGGTGGCGGCGAAGCCCCAGCCCGCGTCGATGACCGTACCGCCGAGCCAGGGGCCGCCGGTGTTGCCCAGGTTGAAGGCGGCCGTGGTGGTCGCCCCGGCCAGGGTCGGGGCGGCGCCCGCCACATTGAACATGCGGGCGTTGAGCGCCGGGGCCGTGAAGAAGGCGGAGAAGCCCAGCAGGAACGCCAGCGCGATCGCGGCGGCCTGCGCGGAGGCCAGCAGCGCGAGCGCGGTCAGGAAGACGGTGGAGGCGCTGATGCCCCAGAGCAGCACCCCGAAGAGGTGCGCGTCGGCGACCCGGCCGCCGACCGTCGTACCGATGAGCGCGCCGACGCCGAAGAGGCCGAGGATCCACGGCACCCAGCCCGCGTCCAGCCCGGCGACATCGGTGAGCAGCGGGGAGAGGTAGCTGAAGGCGCAGAAGACACCGCCCGCGGCGAGCGCGGTGACGCCGATGGACAGCCAGACCTGACGGTCGCGGTAGATGCGCAGCTCGCGCACCAGCCGCGGCTTCTCGGCGGGCAGCGGGATCGGCGGGATCAGCGCCAGGATGCCGACCAGCGCGATCGCGGAGGCGGCGCCGACCGACCAGAACGCGGAACGCCAGCCCAGGTGCTCACCCAGGAAGGCGCCCGCCGGGACGCCGAGGACGTTCGCGATGGACAGGCCGCCGATCATGACGGCCATGGCGCGGGCCCGCTGGTTCCGCTCGACCATGGCGATCGCGACGGCCGCGCCGACGGCCCAGAAACCCGCGCAGGCGAGGGCGGAGACGATGCGGGAGGCGAAGAGCAGCTCGTAGGTCGGGGCGAGCGCGCCCGCGACCTGTCCGAGGCCGAAGAGGCTGATCAGGGAGATGAGGGTGGTGCGCCGGGGCAGCCGCAGGGTGGCCACGGCGAGCAGCGGGGCGCCGACGACCATGCCGATCGCGAAGGCGGATATGAGCAGGCCCGCCTGCGGGATGCTCACGCCCATGTCCTCGGCGATGGGTGGCAGCAGCCCGGACAGCATGAATTCGCTGGTCCCGAGGGCGAAGACGGAGAGGCCGAGGATGTAGACGGCGACGGGCATGCGGGTGCGTTCGGCTGCTGCGGGCATGATCTGCACCAACCGCGCGGAACGCCGCCGCATTCCCGGACATTCCGTTATGAGACGTTTTGCTCGAGCTGTGTGGCTTCGGCGGCGAGGTTGGCGCGGGCCGGGGCCTCCCAGTGCGCGGCGCCGTACGGGGTGCGGAAGAGCCGGGGCAGGGCCAGGAGCTGGCGCAGTACGGCCGCGCGGCCGGCCCGGAAGGCCTGGTCGGGGACGAAGCCGTACTCCTCGCGGACGGCGGCGGCGTAGGCGGCGTAGGCCTGCGGGGACCCGGCCAGGACGGCGAGGTCCGCGTCGCAGAGCACCTCGCCGTCGGTGTCGCCGGGGGCGGGGTCGTGGGTGACGGTGAGCCGGACGAGCCGGGCCACCTCGGCGGTGCGGGCCGCGCCGACGCCGAGTTCGGGCAGGGCGCGCTCGGCGAGTGCGGCGCTGCGCTCCTCGTTCTCGGAGCGGTCGGGGCGGTAGACGGCGTCGTGGAACCAGGCGGCGAGGCGGACGGCGACCGGATCGGCGGCGTGCGGGGCCAGCGTGTCGACGTGGGTGAGTACGGCGGCCAGGTGCGCGGTGGAGTGGTAGCGGCGCCAGGGCTCGGCCCAGGCTGCGAGCAGCCGGTCGGCGTAGGGGCCGGGATCGCGGTCGGCTCCGGCTTCGGTGGCGGTCCGGTGCCAGGCGGCGCGGAGGTCCTGCTGGAGCTGCGGGGTGTCGGAGTCCATGCGCACATTGTGCGGGTGGCGTGATTCTGCTGGTGAGGGTGCCGGAGGAGCCGTACCCTGGATATTGGACTAGACCTATTTTCCATACCAGTCATACGAGCAGCAATCCGAAGGATGGGGTCAAATGAGCAACCGTGCGCTCCTGGAGGTGATCGCCCTCGACGCGGAGGACGCGGTCGCGGCCCAGGCCGGTGGGGCGGACCGTCTGGAACTGGTCACCGACATGGCCGCCGACGGACTCACCCCGCCGCGCGAGACCTTCGCGGCGATCCGGGCGGCCGTCGACATCCCGCTGCGGGTGATGCTGCGGCTGGCGGACGGTTTCGCCGCGGGCGACGTCGACGCGCTGACCGAGAACGCGCGGGCGCTGCGGGCGGAGGGCGCGGAGGAGTTCGTACTCGGCTTCCTCAACCCGGACGGGACCCCCGACCTCAAGACGGTCGAGGCGCTGGTCGCGGAGCTGGACGGCTGCCGCTGGACCTTCCACCGGGCCATCGACCGGGCCGCGGACCGGGACGGCCTGCGCAAGGCCCTCGCGGACCTGCCCGGCCTGGACACCTACCTGACGGCGGGCGCCGCCGATGGCGTGGACGCGGGCCTGCCGATGCTCCTCGCGGAGGCCGCGCGGCGCGGTGAGCCCGGCTACGAGGCGCGGATCCTGGTCGGCGGCGGGCTGGGCCTGCACCACCTGCCGCGGCTGCGGGCGGCGGGCGTGGACGCCTTCCACATCGGCGGCGCGGCCCGCCCCGAAGGCTGGTCGGCCCCGGTCAACCCGGCCGCGGTCGCGGAATGGCGCGAGGCCCTGTCCTGACGGCCCTGCCCTGACACCGCGCCCCGGGCCTCGCCCTGACGCCGCGCCCCGGGTGCTGCCCGACCCGGACCCGGGGGACGGGCGCGCCCCGGAGTGCCGCCTGCGGCTCCGCTGCCCTCCGGGGGCGCCTCAAACGCCGGCGGGGCTGGGGCTGGGGGTGGTGGGGTGCGGCTGGGGATGGTGTGGCTGCGGGCCGGACGCCGCCTGCGGCCGGTTGGCCCTCCGGGGGCGCCTCAAACGCCGGCGGGGCTGGGGTTTCCTGCGGGGCTGGGGGGTCTCGGCAGGCGTCCGAGGACGGGGCCAAAGTCAGCCTCGCCGGCCGTCCGAGGGCGCGGCCAAAGTCAGCCTCGCCGGCGTTTGAGGCGCCCCCGGAGGGCGGATGTGCCGGAGGTCGCCGTCTGGGCTCCGTGCGCCCGGGCCCGGGGCGAGGTCGGGGCCAGAATCAGCCTCGCCGGCCGTCCGAGGACGCGGCCAAAGTCAGCCTCGCCGGCGTTTGAGGCGCCCCCGGAGGGCAGATGCGCCGCAGGTTGCCATTCGGCCTCCGCGCCCCCCCCCGGGACGGGTTAGGCCAGGGCCGCCGGCAGGGCGGACGTGTGCAGGGCCGTCAGGCCGGAGACGGCTCGGGTCAGGCAGACGTACAGCCGACGCAGCCCGGTCCGTTCGTCCGGCTCGCCGTCCACGATGGCCGACGGCTCGTCCAGCACGACGTAGTCGTACTCCAGACCCTTGGCCAGCGATGCGGGCACCAGCGTCAGCCGGGACTCGGCCGTGGTCTCCTCACCCGGCGCCAGATACGGCAGCCCCGCCGCCAGCAGGGCTTCCCCCAGCCCCCCGACCCGCGCGTCGGCCGCGATCAGCCCGATCGACCCCTCGTGCGCGAGCGCCTGACGGCAGGCCGCGACGACCGCCCCCGTCAGCTCGTCGGCGGCCGGGACGGCCCGTACGTCCAGCGACCCCGGCGTCTCACGCACCGAGGACACCGCGGCCAGCCCCGGCGAGATCTCCGGCAGCAGCCGCGACGCGTACGCGATCACCTCGCGCGGCACGCGGAAACCGGCCGTCAGCTCCTCCAGCACCGCCTCCGGCTTGCCCAGGTGCCCCAGCGCCTCGGCCCAGCTCCGCGTGGCCCACGGAGTGGTCCCCTGGGCCAGGTCGCCCAGTACCGTCGCCGAGCCCGTCGTGCAGCGCCGCCCCACCGCCCGGTACTGCATCGGCGACAGGTCCTGCGCCTCGTCGAGGACGACGTGGCCGAGCGAGTGCGTGCGCTCCACCAGGTCGTTCGCCTCGTCGATGAGGACGAGGTCGGCCGGGGACCACTTGGCGGCCTTCACGCTGCGGAACGGCTTCGGCCACAGCAGCAGCTTCTGCTCGTCCTCGGTGAGGATCCCCTCGGCGTGCTCCGCGAGGAACTCCGGGTCGGCCAGCAGCCGCAGCACCAGCTTCGCCGGGTCCACCGGCGGCCACATCTGCTTGACGGCCGCCTTGACGGCGGGGTTGCGGGCCACGGCGTCCTGGACGCGGTCGTCGGGGGCCTCGCCCGCCTGCTCCATCCGTACGAGCACGGTGTGCGCGATGCGCTGCGGGAGCGCGTCGTGGGCGGCGCCGTAGCGGATGTCGCGGTTCTGCAGCTCTTCGACGATCTCGGCGAGTTCGTACGCCGGGACCCGCCAGCGCCGCGATCCGCGGACCACCATCAGCGGCTCGGTCGGCAGCGTGACGTGTGACCGTACGGCCCGGCGCAGCACCTCCGCCATCCGGGCGTCGCCCTTGACCACGGCGGTCTCGGCCTGGTCGACGGCCCGGATCTCGGCCACGCCCGGGCGGGCCACCAGGTCGTCGACGGTCGCCTGCTTGACCTCCAGCTCGCCCAGGGCCGGGAGGACCTGCTCGATGTAGTGGAGGAAGGAACGGTTCGGCCCGATGACCAGGGTGCCGGTGCGGGCGAGCCGGTCGCGGTGCGCGTAGAGGAGGTAGGCGACGCGGTGCAGGCCGACGGCGGTCTTCCCGGTGCCGGGGCCGCCCTGGACGCATACCGATCCGCCGAGGCCGGAGCGGACGATCTCGTCCTGCTCGGGCTGGATCGTCGCGACGATGTCCCTCATCGGGCCGACGCGCGGGCGCTCGATCTCCTGCTGGAGGAGCTTGCTGACGGCGGACGCCTCGGCGGGGTCGGAGAGGTGCTCGTCCTCGTACGCCGTCAGCTCGCCGCCCGTGTAACCGAAGCGGCGGCGCAGCGCGATGTCCTGCGGGTCGGTCTTGGAGGCCCGGTAGAAGGGCTGGGAGACGGGCGCGCGCCAGTCGATGACCATCGGGTCGCCGCCCGCGTCGTGGACGTGGCGGCGGCCGATGTAGAACTGCTCGCCCTCCGCGCCTTCGGCGACGGACGCGCCGGGCGCGTGCAGGTAGTTGAGGCGGCCGAAGAAGAGGGGGGTGTGGGCCAGGTCCGCGAGGGCCTTGATCCGGTCGTCGATCTGGGCCTGCAGGACGATGGCGTTGACCCAGTTCGCGGTGACGTCGCGGATGTCGAGGGATTCGACGTCCTCGCGCATGGCGCGCAGCGCGGAACGCGACGCGGCGAGGTGGGCCCGTTCCCGGGCGAGGGGATCGAGGGGATCGAGGGCGAGGGGATCGGCGGACACGGAACTGCCTGCGGACACGGAACTGCCTCCAGCTGCTGATCTCTGTGATCGGACCGTCCGGTTTCCGAGCGGACGGCGGCTCTCCCCGGCGGCGTGGTGGAGCGACGGCGGGAGGGGAGGCGGCAAGAGCGGAGATTCTAGTCAGCGGGGCGGCGCGGCGCGAACCGTTTTCGACGCTGGTACCACCCGTGTCATACCGGAGAGTGTCAGACCTTGGGTAGGGGCCCTAGGGGTCGCCGTGCGCCGTGAGGAGGAGGTGGGAGGGTGTCAGGTTCCGCCCCGAGGGCGATGTGATTTCCGTGCGGGAAAAGCACCATTGGATACATGAGCACCGCAACCTTCACCCCGAGCCAGGGCCGCCGCCACACTCGCGGCGCCACCACCAAGCCTGTACACAAGAACGGCCTGCTGCGGGCGGCGAAGATCTTCGCCGGTACCGCCGTGAGCGTGGTCCTCCTCGGCGAATACGCCGAGGACGCCGGCGTTATACGTCGCTGACGTCCCCGTAGTACTCCCCGGCGTACTCCCCGGCGTACGGTCAGTCGCCGGCCAGCAGCTCGTCGGCGTCCATGATCCGGTAGGCGTAGCCCTGTTCGGCGAGGAAGCGCTGGCGGTGGGCGGCGTAGTCCTGGTCGATCGTGTCCCGTGCCACCACCGAGTAGAAGCGGGCCTCGTGACCGTCCGCCTTCGGGCGCAGCACACGGCCGAGGCGCTGTGCCTCCTCCTGGCGGGAGCCGAAGGTGCCCGACACCTGGATGGCGACCGTCGCCTCCGGGAGGTCGATCGAGAAGTTCGCGACCTTCGAGACGACCAGCACGCTGATCTCCCCCTCGCGGAACGCGTTGAACAGCTTCTCGCGCTGCGCGTTCGAGGTCTCGCCCTTGATGACCGGCGCGTCCAGGTGCTCACCCAGCTCGTCGAGCTGATCGATGTACTGCCCGATCACCAGCGTCTGCTCGCCCTTGTGCTTGCGCACCAACGCCTCGGTGACCTTCCGCTTCGTCGCGGTCGTCGCACAGAAGCGGTACTTCTCCTCCGTCTCGGCGGTCGCGTAGGCGAGCCGCTCGCTCTCGGTGAGATTGACCCGTACCTCGACACAGTCCGCCGGGGCGATGTAGCCCTGCGCCTCGATCTCCTTCCACGGCGCGTCGAACCGCTTGGGGCCGATCAGCGAGAAGACGTCCGACTCGCGGCCGTCCTCGCGCACCAGCGTCGCGGTCAGTCCGAGCCGCCGCCGGGCCTGCAGGTCCGCCGTGAACTTGAAGACGGGCGCGGGCAGCAGGTGCACCTCGTCGTAGACGATCAGGCCCCAGTCCCGGGAGTCGAAGAGCTCCAGGTGCGGATAGATGCCCTTCCGCTTCGTCGTCAGGACCTGGTAGGTCGCGATCGTGACCGGGCGGATCTCCTTGCGGGTGCCCGAGTACTCGCCGATCTCCTCCTCGGTGAGCGAGGTCCGCTTGATCAGCTCGTGCTTCCACTGCCGGGCCGAGACCGTGTTCGTGACCAGGATCAGCGTGGTCGCCTTGGCCTGCGCCATGGCCCCGGCGCCCACCAGCGTCTTGCCCGCGCCACAGGGCAGTACGACCACGCCCGAGCCGCCGTGCCAGAAACCCTCGACGGCCTGCTGCTGGTAGGGGCGCAGCGCCCAGCCGTCCTCGGCCAGCTCGATCGGGTGCGCCTCACCGTCGACGTACCCGGCGAGGTCCTCGGCGGGCCAGCCCAGCTTCAGCAGGGTCTGCTTGATCTGCCCGCGCTCGGAGGGGTGCACGGCGACCGTGTCGGCGTCGAGCCGCGCGCCGACGAGCGGGGCGATCTTCTTGGACCGCAGGATCTCCTCCAGCACCGGCCGGTCGGTGCTGGTCAGCACCAGCCCGTGCACGGGGTGCTTGGTGAGGGTGAGCCGTCCGTAGCGGGCCATCGTCTCGGCGACGTCGACGAGCAGGGCGTGCGGCACCGGGTAGCGGGAGTACTCGACGAGCGCGTCCACGACCTGCTCGGCGTCGTGCCCGGCCGCCCGGGCGTTCCACAGTCCGAGCGGGGTGATCCGGTAGGTGTGGATGTGCTCGGGAGCCCGCTCCAGCTCGGCGAAGGGCGCGATGGCCCGCCGCGCGGCGGCGGACAGTTCGTGGTCGACCTCAAGCAGGAGGGTCTTGTCACTCTGGACGATCAGAGGCCCGTTCAAGAGCGTCCCTTTCCGGCGGTGTGGCGGTCCGGGCGCGGACGGCCAAACCTCCAGTCTGCCGTATCGCCCGCCGGGTGTGGGGGTTCAGCGGGATCGCAGGTCCGCGGACATGCGGGTGGCGTGGGTGCGGGCTCGGGCCGCCTCGTCGGGGAAACCGGTCCGTTCGAAGGCGTCGGCGGCCTCGGCCATCACGGTCGGGGCCTCGGCGGAGCCGGGGGGACCGGCGTCCCGCAGGGCCTCGGCGAGGAGGCGCAGGACCTGGGCCAGCTCCGGCAGGGGCGGCAGCGCCCGCAGTGCGCTGACCGCGCGGCGGTAGGCGGCGATGGATTCGGCGGGGCGTTGCGCCAGGCCGAGGGCCATCCCCGTGCACACGAGGGCATCGACGTGGGCGCGCGGGTCTCCCGCTTCCCACAGCAGCCGTGCGGCCTCCGCGAGGGCGGTGAGGGCCTCGTCGTGCCGTCCGGCCCGCATCAGGGACACCCCCAGGTTGATCAGGGCCCCGCCTTCCTGGTGCGGGTCGCCCAGTTCGCGGATGGCGGCGGCGACCGCCCTGTGCTCCGCCGTGCCGTCGCTGAGCCCGGCCTCGCGCAGTGCGGTGCCCAGGTTGCCGTCCGCCTTGGCCGCGCCGTGCGCGTCGTCGGCCTCGCGGAACAGGGTGGCCGCCCGCCGGAAGGTGGCGACGGCTTCCTCGTGGCGGCCCAGGTGTCGCAGTGCGTTCCCCAGGCTGTTGCAGTTGGCGGCCTTGACGCGGAGGTCGCCGCAGCGCCCGGCCGCCTCGATGCCCTGCATCAGGACCGGGACGGCTTCCTCGTGCCGGCCCGTTCCGGTGAGTGCCGAGCCCAGGTTGTTCAGCGCGTTCGCGAGGTCCGGGGCCTGTCCCACCTCACGGTGGAGGGCGACCGCCTCGTACAGGACGGGCACGGCCTCCTCGGCGCGGCCCATCAAGGCCAGGGCGAGCCCGATGTTGTTGAGGGCTTCCGCCCGGCCGAGGGGGACGTCATGGTCTGTGCTGAGGCGCAGCGCCTCCTCGTGGTCCGCGATGGCCTCCTCGAAGCGTCTCAGCAGGATCAGCGCGCCGCCCCTTCCGCCGACCATGGCGATCCTGATCGGTGCGGGGACCTGCTCCGGGGGGATGCTCAGGCAGCTGTCGCACACGGCGATCAGCACATCGGGCATGCGCCGCAGCGTCAGGTATTCGAGCAACAGGTTGCCCTGTGCCATGGCGAAGACGTGGTTTCCCTGGGCCACCGCGAAGGGCACGGCGGCGGTGAGGGAGCCGGATTCCGCGTCGAGCCATTCGAGGGCGGCCCGCCGGTCCTCGAACCGGGGCGTCACGACCATCCCGGCAGTGAAGTGGCCGACCGCGTCCCAAGAGGTGGCCAGATAGTGCTTCAGCAGCCGCTGGACCGCGGCCGGGTGCTGGACGGCCGCGGTGTGGGTCTCGCCGAGGCCGGCGGCGTACAGGCGCATCAGGTCGTGCATGCGCCAGCGGCCGTAGGTCGTGCCCGCCTCGATGAGGTGGCCGCGGGCCAGGTCCTGGAGCAGCTCCTCCGTGTCGTAGGGGTCCCCGTCGGCGAGACGGGCCGCGGCCTCGGTGGACAGGTCGGGGCCCGGGTTCAGCGGCAGCAGCCGGAACAGCCGGGCCTGGCGGGGCCCCAGGTTCCGGTAGGACAGTTCGAAGGCGGCGCGCACGCCGAGATCGCCGCGGGAGAGCCGGTGCATGCGGCGCTGTCTGTCGGCGAGGGCCCCGGCCAGGTCGGCGAGCGGCCGGGCGGGCAGGTCCGCGAGCAGCGCGGCGACGATCCGCAGGGCCAGCGGCAGGTGTCCGCACAGCCGGGCGATCTCGGCGGCGGAGGCGGGGTCCTCGCGCACCCGCTGGTCCCCGGCACCGCGGGCCGCCTGCCCGGCGAGCCGGAGCAGCTCCACGGCGGATTCCGGTTCCAGCACGTCCAGGTCGTACAGCCGCGCGCCGAGGTCGGACAGGGTGTGCCGGGAGGTGATCAGGGCGGGGATCCGGGGGTCGCCGGGCAGCAGCGGGCCCGCCTGGCCGGAGCTGCTCGCGTTGTCGAGGACGACGAGGACGCGGCGGCCCTGGTCGGCGTAGCAGGCGAGCACCGAGCGGTAGAGGCGCTCGCGGTCCTGGAGGGTGTGCGGGATGTGCTCCCCGGGGACGGAGAGGGCGTACAGCAGGGAGGCCAGGGCGTCTTCGGGGTCGAGGCGCCGGTCGTCGTCGTAGCCGAAGAGGTCGACGTAGAGCACCCCGCCGGGGAACCACCCCTGCTTCAGGGCGTGGTGGGCGGTCTGCAGGGCCAGCTCGGTCTTGCCGACCCCGGCGAGCCCGGACACGGCGTGCGCCGGGAGCGTGGGCGCGCCGTCGGGCGTGGGCGGCGCGAGCGCGCCCGTCAGGGCCGCCATGACGTCCTCGCGGCCGGTGAAGGTGCCCGAGGCGGCGGGCATCCCGCTCAGCGCGGGGGTGATCTCCCGGGGCAGGGTCAGCGTGATGTGGGCGCCCTGCACCACGGTGCTGAAGTAGATCCCGGCCGCGTCGTTGCGGACATCCACCCGAACCCCCCTGGCTGCGGCGGCAGTTGGGCCACCGTACAAGGGGGAGGCGGCCTAGGTGCCCAGATGTGGCAGTGGGCCCGCCGGATAGGGGGTTTCGGCGGGGAGCAGGGCGTGGGCCGCCGCGTCGTCCCCGGCGCGGACCAGGGCGTGGATCTCCCGGGCCAGCGGGGTGACGTCGCGGATGGACACCGTCCACTCGTCGGCGTACGCCCGGGACGCGGGCCCGGACAGGCCCAGTTGGAGCGAGCGGTACGGCAGGGCCTTCAGGCGGAGGTCCCGCTCGGGATCCCACTGGACGCGGGCCGGGGCGGCGCGCAGCGCGTGCCGCCAGGCGGTGTGGTCGGAGTGGACGCCGGACTTGTAGTGCGACAGGCAGGCGTGGCGCAGCGCGTGGTCGAAACCGGCGCGGGTGATCTCGACGGCGAGCACCGTCTCCTGGCCCTCCTTGGTGGCCCAGCCGCAGCGGTACATCATCCACAGGAACGACGGCTTGATCCACGTCATCCGCTCCCGCTTCCAGGCGGGCGGGAAGCGGCCGTCGCGGGCGGCCGGGGGGCCCAGGTGCGGGCCGTAGGCCTGGTAGACGGTGATGGTGTCGGCGGTGTGGGCCGCGCGGATCCGGCGGGACGGCTCCGGGGAGGGTTCCGGGGATGGTTCTCGGGACATGCCCTCAGGATCGCCGTTCGCCGGGCGGCGCGGCGAACGGTTTTCGCCGCCCTCGCGCTGTCCGCCCGCGTGCTGTCCGCCCACGCGCTGCTACACCTGGTCGTCGGCCAGTTCCGCCACGCCCGTCACCCGGTGCAGGGCGTAGGTGCGCACCTCGTCCGCGGTGTGGTCGTAGCCGGTGACGAAGCCGCCCTCGACCCGGACCGGAGCGATCACGCGCTGGCTGGCGGCGCCGTCCGCGTTCACGTAGCCGATCCACACCGCCGAGCCGGTCAGCGCCGCCGCCTGCACCGTCGCCAGGGTCTCCGCCGCGCTCGTGCGCGGCAGTTCACCGGGCAGGGCGGAGGCGGCGGCGGACGGCGCGGGCTCCTTGCGGACCGCCGTCGCCGCCAGGTCGCCCGCGCGGATCGCCCGTACCGCCGCGCCCAGCAGGGTCGCGTCCGGCGCGGGCGGGCCGTCCGGGACGGGTACGGGCGCGGCGCGGCGCGGTGTGCGGTGCGCGTCGGCCCGCGCCACCAGTACGTCACCGGTCCGGGATTCGGCGGCCGGGGCGTAGCCCATGGCCCGCAGCCCGTCGAGCAGCGCGCCCGGTTCGGCCTGCGCGGCCAGCACGGTCGGCGCGAGGCGGCGCAGCCCGAGGCCCGCCGAGCGTTTGTCGGCGAGGAGTTCGCCGAGCACCGCGTCGTCGTCGCAGCGCACGTAGGAGGAGGCCGCGCCCACCCGCAGGTGCCCGTGCCGCCGGGCCACGTCGTCGATCAGGTAGGACAGCGGCTGCGGTACCGGCGTACGGCTGTGCTCGGCGAGGAAGGCGTGCAGGTCGGCGGCGGTCCGCCCGGCGTCCAGGGCGCGGCGTACGGACCCGGGCGTGAACCGGTACACCGTCGCCCCGCCCTTGGACTCCACATCGGCGAGCACGGCCAGCACGTCCCCGAGCGGGCGGCGCAGCGGACCCGGCGCGACGGCCGTCAGGTCGGCCTGGAGCAGTACGTGGTCCACCGGTTCCGGCAGCAGCGGCGCCAGCAGCGGCCCCGGATCCTCGTGCGCGAGCAGCGCCCGGCCGGGGGCCGACAGCGCCCCGCGCCCGGTCACCCCGAGCAGCTCCGCCTCCGCCAGGGTCCAGTGCGCGAGGCGGGCCCGCAGCTCACTGGTCCCGCGCACCGGGCGCTCCCACGCGAGGCGGGCGAGCAGCGCGTCGGGGTCGGCGGAGCCGCCCTCGGGCAGCGCGGCGAGGAGTTCGAGGACCCGGCGGCGCACCTCGGGGGCGGCGCTGCGGTCCAGGTCGGGGCCGAGGACGGACAGGGTGCGGCCCTTCGCGTCCTGCTCCCCGGCCAGCGCGGACGTACGGGTGGCCGGGAGCCAGGCGGCGGCCAGCGCCGACCACCGCTCGGCGGGCGGGAGTTCGGTCCAGGTGTCGAAGGCGGGGGTGGGCGCGTACCGTTCGTCGGCCTCGCCGTCGCTGGCCAGCAGACCGGCGGCGTAGGCGAGCTCGATCCAGAACGCGGCGAGGGACTCGGTGGTGTCCAGGGCGGCGGCGGTCCGCTTGAGGTCGCGGACGGCGAGGCCGCCCGCGCGCAGCACGGCGGGGCCGGTGTGCTCCCAGTACTTGACGAGTTCCTCGACCGTGGACAGTGCGGCGAGCGCCTGCCCGGCCGCGTTCGCGTCCACAAGCTGTGGACGGTGCTCGCGCGCGGCGGCCACCGGCGGGGCCACCGGCTCCGCCGTCCGGTGGGCCAGCCCGCCGCGCAGGTGCAGGGCCACCTCGCGCGGGAGGACGACCGTGCGCGTCGAGGCGGGCAGCAGCAGCCCGCGGTCGCGCAGCCAGCGCACCGGCGGCGTCGGATTCGCGGTCACCTCCCCGTACGGCGGCCCCCACACCAGACGCCCCAGCACCTGGTGGGCCTCGGCGGGCGCCTCGTCGAGCAGCGCCGACATCCGCTCCCCGTCGGTGAACAGGGCGGTCAGCGCGGACACCGCGGACACCGGGTCGTGGGTGGCGGGCAGCCCGGCGGCCAGCACGATCTCCTGAACCCGGCCCGGGGACATCCCCGCGGTGGCCTCCGCGACGGTCGGGCCGAGCCCGGTGGGGGAGGGCCGCGAAGCCGACGGGGCCAGCAACTCCCTTGCCGTGCGCACCAGTCGCACCGCGTCCGGCCCGCCCCACACGAGGGCCTGGTCGCGCAGCGTCCGCAGGGCGCCGGGCAGCGCGGCGCGCACCGCGTCGGCGGCGGCCGGCCGGTCGTCCCCGCCGTCCGGGGCCACCCCGGTCAGCAGCGACTCCAGCGCCTCGTAGGGGCACGGGTCCGGGGCCACCGCCAGCGCCTCCGCGCACTGCAGCGAGAACCGGTCCAGGTGTTCCAGGGCGCGCACCACCGACGCGCGGGTCCCGGCGCGGGTCGCCAGCTGGGTGACGTCCCCCGGCACCGGGTTCAGCAGATCCGGCCGGGCGCGCAGCAGAGCGGCGAGCGCGGCGTCGTCACGGGCGCGCAGCGCCTCGGCGAGGGAACGCGGAGCGGTCCCTGCGGTGCTTGGCTCGGGCACGGTCGCCTCCTGGTCGCGTCGGCCGGTCTTCGGCCGGTTCCCATCCGGTCCACGTTATCCGCTGCGTACGCGGCCGCTCCACGGGCGCACGCGCTACCTTTCGACGAGGCGGTACGGGAGGAGCCGGGGCGTGGGCATCGAGAGCGACCATCTGGTCTACGAATATCTGAGCCGGGTCGGCGACTTGGCCCAGCGGCGGCAGCTGCCGTCGAGCGACCGGATGCGGCTGGTGACGGGCCTTCGGGACGAGATCGACCGGCGCCGTGCCAAGTACGACCCGGACACCCCGGCCGCCGTGCGGCGCATCCTCGACCGGATCGGCAGCCCCGAGGAGATCCTGGACGCGCTGGCGTCGGGGCGCGGGCCGGGGGCGGCCGCGGCTCCGGAGGCGGCTGTGGGCGTGCCCGAGCAGCGGGGGCCGGGGCGGCTGCGCGGCCGCAAGTCCGTACCGCCGCCGCGGACCGCGCCGTCCCCCGCGCCGCCCCCGGCGCCCGGGCCCGCGTCGCCGCACCTCGCCGGGCTGGACGAACTCGGCCCCGACGGGGGCGGGTCCGCCGAACCCGACTGGTGGCGCGTCACCCCCGGCCCCTACGGCGCCGGGCCGCAGGTCGAGGGATTCGCGGGCGGCATCGAGATGCCCGACCTGCCGGACCTCTTCAAGGTGCCGGCGGAGGAGGACGAGGCGGCCGAGGCCGATGCGGTCGGCGCGGGCAGGGACGGGTCCCGGGGGCGGGCCGTCGTACGGGCGCTGCGTGAGCGGCGGCGCCGCAAGAAGGAGGCCGCGGCTCCCGACGTGGCCGTCGCGGAGGCCGCGCGCCCGAAGCCGCACGCGTTCCTGCTCCTCGCGGCGCTGCTGCTGACGGTCGGTGCGGTCAGCGGGTACTGGGTGCTCCTCGGGCTGGGCTGGCTGGTCGCCTACGCCTCGCGGGTGCTCGGGCCCGCGGAGAAGAAGTGGGTCGTGTTCGGGCTGCCGGGGGCGGTGTTCGCCGGTGCGGTGGTGTGGGTGTGGGGGCGGCTGAACCACCACTGGGGCGACCCGCTCGTCGACGGCCAGCTCGGCGAGGCCTTCTCGGGGATGTGGCCGTGGCTGGTCCGCGGGGCGGCCGTCGCCTCCGCCCTCTACCTGGGCTGGCGCTCCCGCCGCCGAGCCTGACGCCGCCGCCGCTGCCGGTGTCCCGCTGCGCGGTGCCTGTCCCCCTCCCCGCCCCTTCCCGAAACCGGGCGCTGCCCGGACCCGCGCCTCAATCGCCGGCGAGGCTGAGGTGGTCCCCGGGCTCCGCCCGGCTCTGCGCCTCAATCGCCGGCGAGGCTGAGGTGGTCCCCGGGCGCTGCCCGGCTCTGCGCCTCAATCGCCGGCGAGGCTGAGGTGGTCCCCGGGCGCTGCCCGGCTCTGCGCCTCAATCGCCGGCGAGGCTGAGGTGGTCCCCGGGCTCTGCCCGGCTCTGCGCCTCAATCGCCGGCGAGGCTGAGGTGGTCCCCGGGCTCTGCCCGGCTCTGCGCCTCAATCGCCGGCGAGGCTGAGGTGGTCCCCGGGCTCCGCCCGGCCCCGCGCCTCAAACGCCGGCGGGGCTGAAAACCCAGCCCGCCCTCGGCCGAGATGCCCGAGCGAGCAAATCCACCCTGAGCGAGCAAATCCAGCCCGCCCGGCGTTTGAGGGCCCGCCGGAGGCTCCACCCGGCCCCGCGCCTCAAACGCCGGCGGGGCTGGGACGGTCCGGCGCAGCCGGGATGGTCCCGCCCTGGGCTGGCCCGCGCGGCAAATCCAGCCCGCCCGGCGTTTGAGGGCCGCCGCCGGAGGCGCTGGGGGCTGCAGGCGGTATGGCTGGGTGGGCAGATCCAGCCCGCCCGGCGTTTGAGGGCCCGCCGGAGGCCTTACCGGGGCGCGCCGGAGGGGAAGGGGGGCGGACCGCCCGGCGGTTGAGGGGGTTACGGGGACCAGGGGGAGGACGGGATGATCAGAGGGGAGCCCGTTATCGGGTCCGGGATGACGATGGAGGCGAGGCCGAAGACCTCGCGGACGAGGTCGGCGGTGACGACGGCGGAGGGCGGGCCCTGGGCCACCACCCGCCCCGCCTTCATCGCCACCAGATGATCCGCGTACCGCGCGGCCTGGTTCAGGTCGTGGAGGACGGCGACCACCGTCCGCCCCCGCTCGTGGTTCAGCCGCCGCACCAGGTCCAGCACTTCCACCTGGTGCGCGATGTCCAGGAACGTCGTCGGCTCGTCCAGCAGCAGCAGGTCCGTCTCCTGCGCCAGCGCCATCGCGATCCACACCCGCTGCCGCTGCCCGCCGGACAGCGCGTCCACGGGCCGGTCCGCCAGCTCGGTGACGGACGTACGCTCCATCGCCGCGGCCACGGCCCGCTCGTCCGCCTCGGACCACTGCTGCCACCAGTGCTGGTGCGGCTGGCGCCCGCGCGCCACCAGGTCCGCGACCGTGATCGCCTCGGGCGCCACCGGGGACTGCGGGAGCAGCCCGATCGTCCGGGCGATCCGCCGGGTGGGCAGGGAGGCGAGCGCCTCGCCGTCGAGCAGGACGGCCCCCGCCCGCGGTTTCAGCAGCCGCCCCAGCGCCCGCAGCGTGGTGGACTTCCCGCAGGCGTTCGGCCCGACGATCACCGTGACCTTCCCGTCGGGGACGGACAGGTCGAGGTCCTCCACGACGACCCGGTCCTCGTAGGCCAGGGTCAGCCCGCTGGCTGTCAGACGGCTCACGATTTCGTCCCTCCACTGCGGCTGCGCATGATCAGCCAGATCAGGTACGGCGCTCCCACGGCGGCGGTCAGCACGCCCACGGGAAGCTCGGTCGGTGACAGCAGCCTGCGGGCCAGCAGGTCGGCCAGGAGCACGATCACGGCGCCGGTCAGCGCCGAGGACAGGAGCGGGATCTGCGCGGTCCTCGTCATCCGGCGGGCGATCTGCGGGGCCAGCAGGGCGACGAAGTCGACGGGTCCGGCAGCTCCCGTGGCCACGGAGGCCAGTACGACGCCCAGCGCGACCAGCCCGAGCCGTACCGGGCCCAGCCGGACCCCGAGCGCGGTCGCGGTGTCGTCGTCGAGCGAGACCGTACGCTGTGCCCGCGCCGCCCACAGGACGGCGGGAAGCAGCGCCACCAGCACCCAGGCGAGCGGGGCCGCGATGTCCCAGCCGCGCCCGTTGAGGGAGCCGGTCATCCAGATCTGGGCCTGCTGGGCCACCAGGTAGTCGCCCTTGGTCATCAGCAGGCTGGTCACGGAGCGCAGCGCGATGGCGAAGCCGATGCCGATGAGCACGAAGCGCCCCGCGTGCAGGCCGCCGCGCCAGGCGAAGGCGTAGACGAGGGCGGCCGCGGCGAGCCCGCCGAGCACCGAGAGGTAGGGCAGGACGGCGTACGAGGTCACCCCGAAGGTCAGCGCCGCCACGGTGACCGCGCCCGCGCCCTGGCTGATGCCGATGATGTCGGGGCTGGCCAGCGGGTTGCGGGCGACGGTCTGGATCAGCGCGCCCGCGACCCCGAAGGCGAGGCCGACGAGCAGACCCACCGTCAGGCGGGGCAGCCGCAGCGTGCCGACGACCAGGTCGTCCGGCGAGGGCCGCCCCAGCAGCACCTTGACGACCTCCCCGGGGGCGACGAAGGACTCGCCGACGCAGAGGTACGCCACGCACACTGCGGCCAGCAGCCCCGCGAGGCCGAGCGCGACCGCCGCGGCCCGCCGGTGCAGCAGGAACGACCCGCGCCCGGCCCGGACCAGCGCGTACCCAGCGGGACGCGCGAGAGCAGGGGCGCTCACGCGGCCACCGCCTTGCGCCGCACCAGGACGATCAGGAACGGCACCCCGATGAGCGCGGTCATCACCCCGGCCGGAACCTCGCCCGGCGGCAGCACGATCCGCCCGGCCACATCCGCGACCAGCAGCATCACCGGCCCGATGAGCGCGGCCATCGGCAGCACCCAGCGGTGGTCGCCGCCCACCACGGCCCGCGCGATGTGCGGCACGGCCAGCCCGATGAAGGCGACCGGCCCGGCCGCCGCGACCCCGGCGCCGGTCAGCACGGTGGCCCCGAGCCCGCCGATGACGCGGACCGCGCCGACGTTCTGCCCCAGACCCCGGGCGACGTCCTCGCCTAGCGCGAGCGCGTCCAGTCCGCGCGCCACCGACAGCACCAGGACGGCCCCCACCAGCAGGAACGGCCAGAGCTGGGAGACGACCTGGAGGTCGCGCCCGGCGACCGAGCCGACCTGCCAGAAGCGGAACTCGTCCAGCGTGGACGCCTTGGCGGTCAGGACCGCCATGGTGACGGAGGCGAGCAGCGCGTTGATCGCGGCGCCGCCGAGGGCGAGTTTCACGGGGGTCGCGCCCCCGCGCCCGCTCGCGGCGATGGCGTACACGGCGACGGAGGCCACCGCCGCCCCGGCGAACGCGAACCACACGTACCCGGTGAGCGTGTGCACCCCGGCGAAGGCGATCGCACAGACGACGGCGACCCCGGCACCCTGGCTGATGCCGAGGATGCCGGGGTCGGCGATGGGGTTGCGGGTGATGCCCTGGAGCGCGGTCCCGGCGAGCGCGAGGCCCACCCCGACCATCAGGGCGACCAGGGTGCGCGGGACCCGCAGGCTCCGTACGACCTCGGCGTCCGGGGTGTGCGCGCCGCGGAAGAGCGCGTCGAAGACTTCGGCGGGGGGTATGGAACGGGCGCCGACGGCGAGGCTCAGCACGACCGCGCACAGCAGCGCGGCGAGCGCGGCCGCCGTCCAGCCGAGGCGACGGGCCGTCAGAGTGCGCCGCGGGGCGGCGCTGGGAGCGGGGGCTGACATCTCACCCAATTTCATGATCTGGTAAGGCGACCCTAAGTCTACGTTCCCCCGCGTGCGCCCGGCCTCGGCACAATGGAGGACATGACCTCCAGCGCCACAGCCCCCGCCACACACGCCTTCACGGTCGGCTTCGACCTCGACATGACCCTCATCGACTCCCGCCCCGGCATCAAGGCCACCTACGAGGCGCTGTCCGCCGAGACGGGCACCTGGATCGACGCCGCCCAGGCGGTCACCCGGCTCGGGCCGCCGCTGGACGAGGAGCTGGCGAACTGGTTCCCCGAGGAGCGGATCGCGGACATGGCCGACCGCTACCGGGAGATCTACCCCACCTATGCCATCGAGCCGACCCCGGCGATGCGCGGGGCGCGCGAGGCGGTCGAGGCGGTGCGGGCGCTCGGCGGCCGGGCGATCGTGGTGACGGCGAAGCACGAGCCCAACGCCCGGCTGCACCTGGCGCACCTGGGCATCGAGCCCGACGCGGTGATCGGCTGGCTGTGGGCCGAGGCGAAGGCGGTCGCGCTGCGCGAGTACGGGGCGCAGGTCTATGTCGGCGACCACGTGGGCGACGTACGCGGGGCGCGCACGGCGGGCGCGCTGTCGGTGGCGGTGCCGACCGGGCCGTGCCCCGAGCCGGAGCTGCGCGAGGCGGGCGCGGACGTGATCCTGGCGGACCTGACCGAGCTGCCCGCCTGGCTGGCGGAGTACGTCCGTACCGCCCCCTTCGCGGAGATGGCTCAGGAAGCCTGAACGGCCCCCTGTGCCGCGGCCTGCGCGAGGCGGGCCGCGCGGCGCTGGGCGCCCGCCGAGCGGAGCACCCCGGCGGCCGAGATCGCGAAGCCGACCCCCATCAGCATGCAGACGGCCCACGCCCACGACGGGAACGGCCGGGTGTGCAGGAACAGCGGGGCCATCGTCGCGAGGGTGGCCGCGGCGCCGAGGATGAACACGATGCCGCCGGCCTTGACCAGTGCGTCGCCGGGCCGCGCTTCGTCGTCACGAGGAGCGTGCGGAGTGCCGGAATCAGGAGTGGGAGTCACCTCACCAGGGTAGTTCCCTGGCCGAAGGGGCACTGCAGGAAGGACCGGGGGACGCCTTGTCAGGGCGACCCGGACCATTAGCCTTGAGGGTGGCAGGTCACAGATGATCCGCCGCACCGACGAGCACAAGGACAGAGGACGGACGTGCCTACCGGCAAGGTCAAATGGTTCAACAGTGAGAAGGGCTTCGGCTTTCTCTCCCGCGACGACGGCGGCGACGTCTTCGTCCACTCGTCGGTACTGCCGGACGGGCTCGACGCGCTCAAGCCCGGCCAGCGCGTGGAGTTCGGCGTGGTCGCCGGCCAGCGCGGCGACCAGGCGCTTTCCGTGACCGTCTTGGATCCGGCGCCGTCGGTCGCGGCCGCGCAGCGCCGCAAGCCCGACGAACTGGCCTCGATCGTCCAGGACCTGACGACCCTGCTGGAGAACGTCACGCAGTCGCTGGAGCGCGGCCGCTACCCCGACAAGGCACACGGCACGAAGATCGCGGGCATGCTGCGCGCGGTGGCCGACCAGCTCGACGTCTGACGCACTGACTCTGAAGGCCTGACGCCCCGACGCCCGGACGCACCCGCGCCCGGGCGTCGGCCCGTTCCTACGGGAATCACGGGAATCACGGGAATCACGGGAAGTCGAGGGCCCCGGGTGCGATCGCCGGGACCAGGCCCTCCGCGGCCGCCCGGGTCAGCAGCCCGCGCACCGCCGCGTACCCGGCCTCGCCCAGGTCCGCCGTGAACTCGTTCACGTACAGCCCGATGTGCTGGTCGGCCACCGCCGGATCCAGCTCCTGCGCGTGCGCCCGTACGTACGGACGGGACGCCTCCGGGTCGTCCCACGCCATCCGCACCGACGTACGGGCCGCCTCCGCCAGCCCCCGCAGCGCCTCCGCGCCCAGCGAGCGCCGGGCGATGATCGCGCCGAGCGGGATCGGCAGCCCGGTCGTGGACTCCCAGTGCTCGCCCATGTCGGCCAGGCAGTGCAGCCCGTAGTCCTGGTACGTGAACCGAGCCTCGTGGATCACCAGTCCGGCGTCCACCCGGCCCGCGCGCACCGCGGGCATGATCTCGTGGAACGGCAGCACCACGACCTCGCCCACCGCGCCGGGCAGCACGTCGGCCGCCCACAGCCGGAAGAGCAGGTAGGCCGTCGAGCGCTCGCTCGGCACGGCCACCGTCTTGCCGGTCAGGTCGACACCCGGCTCGCGGGTCAGGACCAGCGGCCCGCACCCCCGGCCCAGCGCCCCGCCGCAGGGCAGCAGCGCGTAGTCCTCCAGCACCCAGGGCAGCACGGCGTACGACACCTTCAGCACGTCGAGCCCGGCCAGGCCGTCCGCGTCCGCCGGGGCGTCCGGGCCGCGCTCGGCGATGCCGTTGGTGATGTCGATGTCGGCGAAGGTCACGTCCAGCGCGGGCGCGCCCGGCACCCGGCCGTGTGCCCACGCGTCGAAGACGAAGGTGTCGTTGGGACACGGCGAATAAGCGATCTTGAGCGCTTCAGTGCTGCTCATGCTGCTCATGCTGACGTTCTCCCCAGTTCGCGAGTACGGGCCCCAGCGCGCGGAAGCCGTCGGTGAGCGCGGCGAGCGCCTCCCCGATCCGCCAGGCGGCGCGGTCGCGCGGGCCCACGGCGTTGGACACGGCGCGGATCTCCAGTACCGGCAGCCCGTGCGCGGCGGCGGCCTCGGCGACCCCGAAGCCCTCCATCGCCTCGGCCCCCGCGAGCGGGTGCCGGGCGGCGAGCCGCGCGGCGCCTTCGGCGGTGCCGGTGACGGTGGACACGGTGAGCACCGGCGCGAGCAGGGCGCCCGTCACCTCGGCGGCGCGGGCGGCCAGTTCGGCGGGCGGCAGGTGCACGGTGCGGCCGAAGCCCAGTTCCCGGACGTCCAGGAAACCGTCGGGGGTCTCGGCCCCCAGGTCGGCGGCGACCACGGCGTCCGCGACGACGAGCGAGCCGACCGGGGCGGCGGGCTGGAAGCCGCCGCCGATCCCGGCGCTGACGACGAGGCCGTAGGGGCGGGGGCCGCCGGGCGCGTCCGCGAGGGAGGTCGCGAGCGCGGTGGCGGTGGCCGCCGCGGCGGCGGCCGGACCGACCCCGCCGACGAGGACGTCGAGGGCGAGGCCGGGCAGGTCCCGACGGGTGATGAGGTACCCGCCGGGAAGCGTGCGCGGCTCAGGTGACCCGGAGAGGTCCGGATGAGGGGTGAGACCGGCGGCGACGGAGTCGGCCTCCGCCGCCACCGCGGTCACGATGAGCGCGCGCACGGGACGTACTACTTCTTGAGCTTGAGGTTGAAGGTCCAGACGGAGGTGGGCTTGCCGTCCTTGCTCAGCTCGATGACGTGGATCGGCTGGGACTCGACGGGAGCGGCGGGCGCGCCCTGGCCACCGGTGGAGAACGGGTTCAGGCCGGGGAAGCTCTGGTAGGTGTTGGTCGTCAGGTCGCCCAGGCGCTGGGTGCCGACGGCGGCCAGCCACTTCTTCCCGTCCTTCACGACGTCCGGCTCGACGCCCAGGCGCAGGGTGTCCCCGGCCGTGTAGTCGATGGTCTTGGCGTCCTTCGCCCCCTTGGAGTCGTCGAGGCACTCCTGGACGCGTGCCTCGGACAACTCCTTCTCCGAGTCCTTGAGCTTGCAGACGGCCTGGGCGGACACCGACGAGCTGCCGACCGTCACGGTCGCCAGAGGCGTCGGCTTGTCGCAGGCGGAGAGGACGAGGAGGCCGGCGGAAACGGCTCCGAGGGCCGCGACACTGCGGCGGGCCCTACCCGAGATAAGCGGTGCGGTCATGAGCCGAAGGCTATCGGGCCCTTGGGCTGCGCCGCTGCATGGGGTCCTGGTGGCCTGTGGCGCGCCGGGTGCGGGTGCGCTGCCGGGGGGCTCCGCCCCCGGACCCCCGCGCCTCAAACGCCGGCGGGGCTGGATTTGCCCGGGGTGGTGCGCCTGGCGCGGGCTGGATTGCCCGGAGGGCAATCTCAGCCCCGCCGGCGTTTGAGGCGCGGGTCCGGGCAGAGCCCGGTTTCGGGAAGGGGCGGGGTGGGGGAAGCCCCGCGCAGCGGCTCCGGCTCCGGCTACGCCACCCGGGGCCGGGGCGCGCCGCCCGGGTGATGGTGGCGGGGAGAACCGATCAGGCCGCGGACGGCCATGACCGTCCCGAGGGCGACGATCGCGGCCGCCACGGCCATCCCCAGCACCCCGTGCAACGGGAGCGCGATCCCGATCGCCCCACCCAGCACCCACGCCACCTGCAGCAGCGTCTCCGACCGCGCGAAGGCCGACGTCCGCACCGCCTCCGGCACGTCCCGTTGGATCATCGCGTCCAGCGACAGCTTGGCCAGCGCCTGGCAGAAGCCCGCCGTCGCCCCCAGCACGGCCATCAGCGCCCCGGAGAAGAACACGGCGGCCACGACCGCGACGCCGAGCGTGGCACTCAGCACCACGGCGATGATCGTCTCCGGCGCACGGGCCCGCAGCCACGCGCCCACCGCCGTGCCGCACGCGTTGCCCACGCCCGCCGAGACCCCCACGATGCCCAGCGAGACGGCCGCGCTCTGCCCGGACAGCGGGTGCTCCCGCAGCAGGAACGCCAGGAAGAAGATCAGGAACCCGGACAGCCCGCGCATCGCGGCATTCGCCAGCAGCCCGCACAGCACCGGCTTGCTGACCGTCCGCAGACCGGGCCTGCGGGAATGCGCCTCGTGCGTGGAGAGCCGGGCCCGCCGCTCGCCCTTCGCCTCGTCCACCTTGTGCGGCAGCGTGAACGCCGCGAAGGTACCGAAGAGGAAGATCGCGCAGGCCCCGTACAGCGGCCACCCGGGGCCGATCGCGTGCAGGGCCGCCCCCACCGGCGCCGCGGCACCGGTGGCCAGCAGACCGGCCAGCGTGACCCGGGAGTTCGCCTTGACGAGGGAGAACTTGGGCGGGAGCAGCCGCGGCACCACCGCACTGCGCACCACTCCGTACGCCTTCGAGGCGACCAGCACGCCGAGCGCCGCCGGATACAGCTCCAGCCCGCCCGTGGCCACCGCGCCGGACATCATCACGGCGAGCAGCGCCCGGGTGAGCATCGCCGCCGCCATCGCGGCCCGGCGGCCGTGCGGCAGCCGGTCCAGCAACGGGCCGATGACGGGGGCCAGGAGGGTGAAGGGGGCCATGGTGATCGCGAGGTAGAGCGCGACCCGGCCGCGGGCCTCGTCCGTGGGGACGGAGAAGAAGACGGTCGAGGCGAGCGCCACTGTGATCATCACATCACCGGCGCCATTGATCGCGTGCAGCTCGATCAGCTTGCCGAGACCCGATTCCCCCGCCCCGTGGGCGTGCGTGGCCCTCCGGATCCCGCGCGCCGTACCCGTGATCGGCAGGTGCAGGGCACGGCCGAATGCCCGGCCGGCCCTCCGGACCGGTCCCGAGCCGTCATCGGACGACCGTACGGGTGCCACCTGGCCATAGTGCCCCACCCACCCCGCGAGAACCCGTCCCGGCGCGCTCCCGGTGCGCTGCCGGTGCGCTCCCGGCGCACTCCGTGGTCCGGCCGGAGGGAGCAGGTCGTCCGCGAATCGGACTTGCATGTGGGCCCAGGCCCCAAGAAGAGGTAGCGTGCGTAGCGCGCCACCGGCGGTTGCTCCTGGCCGCGCGCCTCTTCGCGATCCCGCAGAATGGATCGCAGGTAGGTGCGCCCGGAGTCCGATCGGGTGCGGACGTCGACGCGGCCCTCTGGTCCGCTCCGCCCGCACTTCGTACGGACACAACCGACGGGTCGTTGTGGACGACAGTACGGACGGCGCACTCGTGAGACGGCGTAGGAGAGAACGAGACCAGTGAGTGCTGCGACGACGCGAAGCCGTACCCCGCGTACCCCTGACCGCCTGTGCGTCGAGGCGGTAGAACTCGCGCGGGCGGCGGCCGAGGATGCCGCCTTCCCCGGCGTGGTGGGAGAGCACGTCTCCGCGGTGGCGGAGGGTGACCGGGTCGTCACCCACTACTTCGAGGCCAAGGAAGCCGGCTACCGGGGCTGGCGCTGGGCCGTCACGGTGACCCGCGCCTCCCGCGCGAAGAACGTCACCCTCGACGAAACGGTGCTGCTCCCCGGCTCCGACGCGCTCCTCGCGCCCGAGTGGGTGCCGTGGAGCGAGCGGCTGCGGCCGGGCGACATGGGGCCGGGCGACCTGCTGCCCACCGATGCCGAGGACCTGCGGCTGGAGCCCGGCTGGTCCGGCGAGGACGCGCCGCCGCCGAACTCCGTGGTTTCCACCGAGATGGCCGAACTGGTCGAGGCCGAGGACGCGGACGTCACCGACCGCGCGGTGGTCCCGGTCGTGCCGGTCCGCGGGTCCATCACCTCCGTCGCCGAGGAACTCGGCATGCGGCGGGCGCGCGTGCTCTCCCGCTACGGCCTGCACACCGCGGCCGACCGCTGGGACGAATCCTTCGGCGCGAAGACGCCCATGGCGCAGGCCGCGCCCGCGTCGTGCGTGTCGTGTGGCTTCCTGGTCGCGATCGGCGGGTCCCTGGGGCAGGCCTTCGGGATCTGCGCGAACGAATTCGGTCCGGCCGACGGGCGGCTGGTCTCCCTCTCCTACGGGTGCGGGGGGCACTCCGAGGCGGCGGTGATGCCGGTGCCGATGCGGCCTGCGCCGCCGGTGCTGGACTCCATGGCCTCGGACGAGTTCCCCCTCCGCCCCACCCCCGACACCGGCTCGGTCCCCACCACGGACCCCACCCCCTCGGACCTGGGCCACTCCTAGCCGTCAGGGCCCGGCCGGGTCCACCCTCCGGGTGTGGCTCCGTTCCCCCTCCAGGTGCGGCCCGGTCCCCCTCCGGGCGCGGCTCCGTTCGCCCTCCGGGCCCGGCCCGGTCCCCCTCCGGGCGCGGCTCCGTTCGCCCTCCGGGGGCGCCTCAAACGCCGGCGAGGCTGGGTTTGTCGGCGTGGCCATCCTGGCCTGCCCGGCAATCCCATCCCGCCCGGCGGGGGCAATCCCAGCCTGCCCGGCGTTTGAGGGCCCGCCGGAGGCGACATCAGCCTGCGCGGCGATTGAGCGCGCTGCGGCCCGGTTGGCCCTCCGGGGGCGCCTCAAACGCCGGCGGGGCTGGGTTGGCCCGGCAATTTCAGCCTGCCCGGCGTTTGAGGGCCCGCCGGAGGTGACATCAGCCTGCGCGGCGATTGAGCGCGCTGCGGCCCGGTTGGCCCTCCGGGGGCGCCTCAAACGCCGGCGGGGCTGGGTTGGCCCGGCAATTCCAGCCTGCCCGGCGTTTGAGGGCCCGCCGGAGGTGACATCAGCCCGCGCGGCGATTGAGCGCGCTGCACCCCCCGGAGGGGGGAGTCCGGGGACACGGACGGGTGACTCGGCCCCCGGACCGTTGCCCTACGCCCGCCCGTCGTCCTCCGTGATCGGGATCGGCTGGACCCCGTTGACCGCAGGCACGGTCGGCACGGTCGGTACGGTCGGTACGGGCTTCTTCGGAGCGCCCGCCGCCGCGTCCGGCGCCTGGTTCATCGAGGACAGCAGCTGGCGCGCGAGGCCCAGCCCGGTACCGCCCATCGTCAGCGCCTTCGCGAACATCTCCGACATGCCCTCGGCGCCGTTCAGCAGCACCATGTGCTCGACATTGCCGAAGGCACTCGCACCCGCCTCCACGATCTTGGGCCAGTTCTCGGCGAGCTGCTGGGCGACCACGGCCTCCTGGTTCTCCGCCAGGGCCGCCGCGCGCGCCTTGATGGACTCGGCCTCGGCGAGACCCTTGGCCTTCGCCGCGTCCGCCTCCGCCAGACCCCTGGCCCGCGCCCACTCGGCGTCCGCGAGGCCCTTGGCCTGCGTCGCCGCGGCTTCGGCCTCACCGGTGGCCCGGGTGGCCTTCGCCGCCGCCAGACCGCGGGCCTCGGTGGCCTCGGCCTCGGCGGCCGCGGCCGTCTTGACCCGGGTGGCCTCGGCGGCCGCCGCGAGTTCGGTCTCCTGGGCCTTGGCCTGGGCGGCCGAGATCCGGGAGTCGCGGTCGGCCTCGGCGAGCGTGCGCTGCTCGTAGGCCTTGGCGTCCGCGGGCTTGCGCACGTCCGCCTGGAGCTGCTGCTCGCGCCGGTTGGCCTCCAGTTCGGCGACCCGGGTCTCCTGGACGACGACCTCCTGGCGGGCGGCCGCGTCCGCGAGCGGACCGGCCTGGCGGGCCGAGGCCGCGGCCTTGTCCCGTTCGGCCTGGTAGCCCGCCTGGAGGATCTCGCTGTCGCGGGTGGCCTCCGACATGCGGGCGAAGGCGGCCTGTTCGGCCTCGGTCGCCAGCAGGTTCGCGTCGGCCTGGGCGATCCGCGCGTCCCGCTGGACGGCGGCCGCGTGCGGCATCGCGAGGTTCTTGATGTAGCCGGTCGGGTCCTCGATCTCGTGGATCTGGAGCGAGTCGACGATCAGGCCGAGCTTCTCCATCTCGCTGCCGCAGGCCGCCCGGGTCTGCCCGGTCAGCTTCTCGCGGTCGCGGATCATGTCCTCGACCGTCAGCCCGCCCACGATGGAGCGCAGGTGACCGGCGAACACGATGTGCACGCGCTCCGGGATCATCTTCTGCTGGTCCAGGAACCGTCGTGCCGCGTTCGCGATCGAGACCATGTCGTCCCCGACCTTGAAGATCACCACGCCCCTGACCTTGAGCGGGATGCCCTGGTGGGTCACGCAGTCCACCAGTAGCTCGGTCTCGTTCAGGTCGAGCGAGAGCTTGCGCACCGCCTGGACGCCGGGCAGGACGAGCGTGCCGCGGCCGGTGACGATCCGGAACCCCATGCCGTCGCCGAGACCCTCGGTCTTGTGCGTGGAACCGGAGATGACAAGTGCTTCATTCGGTTCGGCCACTCGCCACATGAGCTTGAACAGGCCGATCAGAACGAGTAGTGCGGCGAGAACTATTCCCGCCACGACGCCGATAGCCATCGGCAAACGCCCCCTTAGTGCAGTGCCGTTGCGGCACCGATGAGGGCGAGTCTGCGCCTGTTGGGGATTGGCGTGAAGACGCTGACGCTTCCTTGTCGCAATCTTGATACGCGGCGGTGTCGCGCCAGGTCAACGATGGGTCAAGGGAGGGTCAGTTGACGTAGGCGGCGGTGACGTACACCGTGCGCGGCGGCAGGTGTTCGACCACCGTGACAACGGTCCCGACGGGGATCGGCTGCCGTTCGTCGAGGGCCGGGTAGGCCAGGAAGTGCTCGGCCCCGCCCCGGATCCGGATGATGACCTCGCCCACGAGTCCGGGCCCCACCGTGCCGGTGACCCGCCCGGTCATCCCCGCCATGTCCTGATCCATACCCGCAGGTTACGCGGGAAGGGCCCGGGGAGACCCCGGGCCCGTGCCATCGGCGCGCGTACGCCGCTCAGTTGGTGAGGGCCGCGGCCCGCTCGGGCTCCCCGCTCCGGGCGGCCTCGGTGCGCCGGACCCGGGTCACCGCGACGGCCGCGGCGACCAGCAGCAGGGCGGTGGCGCCGTAGGAGGCGGTGTGCATGCCGTGGACGAAGGCCTCGCGGGCGGTGGCCAGTACGGTCTCCCCGGCCCCGCCGCCGATCTGCCGGGCGACCGCGGCGGCGCCGCCGAGGGTCTCCCGTACGGCGGGCTGCGCGCCGGCCAGGTCGTCGCGGTAGACCGCCGTGCCGAGGCTGCCCAGCAGGGCCATGCCGAGCGCCCCGCCGAACTCGCTGCCGGTCTCCAGGACCGAGGCGGCCGAACCGGCCTTCTCGGCGGGGGCCGAGGCGAGGGCCATGTCGGAGACGAGCGCCATCACGGTGACGATGCCCGAGGCGAGGACGGCGGCGCCGGCCAGCAGCAGCCAGAGCGAGTCGGTGCCGGTGAGGCCGAGCAGGGCGAACCCGGCGGCGCCGATGACGAACCCGCCGGCGATGACGACGGGCCGGCCGAACTTCTGGCCCAGCGCGGTGGCGGTCGGGGCGGCGGCGCCGACGGCGACCGAGGGGGCCAGGGACCACAGGGCGGCCTCCAGGGTGCCCATGCCGAGGACGGACTGGAGGTACTGGGTGGTGAAGTAGGCCGAGCCCATCATGGCGAAGGCGGCGATGGTGTTGAAGGCGACCCCGGCGGCGAAGCCGCGGCCCCGGAACAGGTCCCGGCTGATCATCGCGTCGCCGCGGTCGCGCTGGCGGCGGACGAAGAGGAACCCGAAGACCAGGCCGGCGGCGAGGCAGCCCAGCGGCAGCGGCTCGAAGCCGTTGGCGGCGATCTCTTTGAGGCCGTAGACGACGGGCAGCACGGCGGCCATCGAGAGCGGGACGCTCAGCAGGTCGAAGCGGCCGGGGGCGGGGTCCTTGAACTCCGGTACCAGCACGGGGACCAGGACCAGCAGGAGCAGCATCGCGGGGACGTTGATGAGGAAGACCGACCCCCACCAGAAGTGGTTCAGGATCAGCCCGCTCATGACCGAGCCGAGGGCGATCCCGCCGGCCATCGCGCCGGACCAGATGCCGATGGCCTGGCCGCGCTGCTTGTCGTCCTGGAAGAGGTTGCGTACGAGCCCCAGCGTGGACGGCATCAGGGTCGCGCCGCCGATGCCGAGCAGGGCGCGGGCGGCGATGAGCATCTCGGCGCTGGTGGCGTAGGCGGCGCAGACGGAGGCGAGACCGAAGGCGGCGGCGCCGATCAGCAGCAGCTTGCGGCGGCCGATCCGGTCGCCGAGCGAGCCCATGGTGATGAGGAGTCCGGCGAGGGCGAAGGCGTAGCTGTCGAAGATCCAGAGCTGCTGCGTGGCGGTGGGATCCAGCTCCTGGGTGATGGAGGGGATCGCGAAGTAGAGGACGGAGACGTCCATCGAGACCAGGAGGAGGGGCAGCAGGAGGACGGTGAAGGCGGTCCATTCCCGGCGGCCCGCGAGACGTGCTGCGGGGTTCGTCATGAACAGCAATGTACAACCGTCATAAACGCTTGTCTAGAACGCTAGTCATAAACACTTGTCTTGCTAAGCTCGGGCCATGGGACATCGCGAAGATCTGCTCGAAGGCGCCAAGAAGTGCCTGGTCGAGAAGGGGTTCGGGCGCACGACCGCGCGGGACATCGTCAACGCGTCCGGCGCCAACCTGGCCTCGATCGGCTACCACTACGGCTCCAAGGACGCCCTGCTCGCCCAGGCGTTCATCGCCCTCGCGGAGGAGTGGGGCGACGCCTTCTCCCCGGACGTGACCGGGGACGGCGGCTCGCTGGACCGCTTCCGCTCGGTGTGGGAGGGCATCCTCTCCCAGCAGGAACGGTTCGCGCCGATGTGGGCGGCCAGCATGGAGGTCGCGCTCAGCCGGGACCGGATGCCGGAACTGCGGGCGATGCTCGCGGCCTCCGAGGGCGAGGGCCGCAGCGGCCTGATCTCCCTGTTCACGGGCATCCCGGAAGAGGACCTCAGCGCCGACGACCTGCGGACCCTCGGTGCGCTGTACCAGGCGATGCTGACCGGGGTGATGCTCCAGTGGCAGTTCGACCCGGCCACGGCGGCCACGGCGGCGGACCTCACGGAAGGCCTCCGCCGCCTGGCCACCGCCCTCACCCCGAAGCCCTGACCCCGCCGACCCGGGGGCGGGGCCGGGTTGTCCCCCTGCGCCGGAGCCCCGGCGCGGCCGGACCGGTGCCGGGGGCGCCGCGCGTCGGTGTCGGCGGTCCGGGCCGCGCACCCGCGCCTCAATCGCCGGCGGGGCTGGCAATGCCCCGGCCCGGGGCCTCGGCGCGGCCGGGCCGGTGCCGGGGGCGCCGCGCGCCGGTGTCGGCGGTGCGGGCCGTGTGCCCGCGCCTCAATCGCCGGCGGGGCTGGGTTGTGCCCCGGGCCGGGGCCTCGGCGCGGCCGGGCCGGGCTGGGGTGCCCGGTGGCGGTGTCGGCGGTGCGGGCCGCGTGCCCGCGCCTCAAACGCCGGCGGGGCTGGGAATGCCCTGGCCCGGGGCCTCGGTAGGACTGGGTTGTGCCCCTGGGTCGGGGCCTCGGTAGGGCGGGGTTGGGAATGCCCCTGGGGCAGTGGCTTTGGTAGGGCGGGGGTTGGGAATGCCCCTGGGCCGGGGGCTTCGTGGGGTGCTGGGCCGGGTGGGGGAGTGTGGGGGGTGTGGGGTGTCCCCGCAGGCCGAGCAGAACCACTGCCGGGTGGCTTTCCGACCCCGGGAGGGTTCTGCGAGCCGAGGAGACACCCCACACCCCCGCGCTCCCCCGCCCCCACCCCGACCCCGCCCAGCCCGGGCAGTGCCCCCGGCGACCCCGGTCAGCCACCCCGACCCCGCCCCGCACGGGCACCCTGAGCCTCGCCGGCGATTGAGGCGCGGGCGCCGGGGACCGGACCCCGGGTTCCGAACCGCCCAAGCCACCGGTCAGGCGTCGCGGCGGCGCCCGCGTCCGACCAGGCGGCGGCCCGCCAGCACGATGGCCGTCGCGCCGACCAGCACCATCGCGCCCACCGTGAAGTTCCCGCCGCCGGGAGCGCCCCCGGCAGCCGGCGGGGACCCGGGGCCCGGGGTGGCCCCGGGCGCAGACGAGGGCGAGGCGGCGGCGCCAGCCGCAACCGGCACGGCCACCACCCGGCTGTTCACCCCCTCCGACCCGAACATCAGCACCTTCCCGTCCGGCGTGTACGTCACCGACTCCGCCTGCCCCTGCCACGGCGCGTCCTCCCGCACCCCCTCGCCCTGCGGCTTGCCGTCCTTCCAGGGGAAGGTCCGCGCGAAGAAGTACCCGCGCAGGGTCAGCCTCCCGCCGTCCGGCGAGAACGCCCCGTCCGTCACCCACGGCACGTCCGCGACCCGGCGGAACTCGTTGCTCCCCGACGCCGACAGCTGCTCCGGCCCCTCGTACAGCCCGCCCTTGTCCTCGCTCTTGCTCGCGATGTACACCCGCCCGGTCACCGGATGGACCATCAGCGCCTCGGCGTTGCGCGGCCCGTCCGCATAACGCACCGTGAACTGCACCGGTTTGACCGTCACGTCGCCGAGCTGCGCGGGCTCCGGGAAGCGGTAGATCCACACGTGGTCCCAGGTGCCGCCCAGGTTGTCGCCGATGTCCCCGACGTAGAGCTGGCCGTCCGGGCCGAGCGAGATCGCCTCGACGTCGCGCGGGGCGCCGATGCCCTCCATCGTGACGCGGGCGACCGTACGGCCCGTGGCCGAGTCGACGGCGTACACGTACGGCCCGTCGTCACTGTCGTTGTGCGTCCAGTAGACCCCCGGATGGATCTTGCTGGCCGCCAGCCCGCTGGACTCCTTGATCCGCGGATCCGAGATCGTGAAGGAAGACGCCCCGGGCGCGGGCGAGGCGGCGAACGGGGCGGCGGCCGCCGCACCCGACAGCAGCGCCAGGGCGGCAACGGCGGTGGCGACGGCGGCGGCAGGCAGAAGCGGGCGCATCCCCCCACCCTGCCAGGCCGCGCCCACACCATTGCCCGGCAGGCCCGGGGCCGTGTCCGGCATCACGTGGGCAGCACGACCGTGATCCGCGATGATGACCGGATGCGTTTCATGTTCGTCGGCGACTCCATGACCATCGGACGCGCCGGCGACTTCACCTGGCGCTACCGGATGTGGCAGCACCTGAGCGCCCACTTCGGCGGCCCCCACGAGATCGTCGGCCCGCGCAGCGAGGTCTACGACACCTCCGCCGACGCGCCGACCAGCCACGTCTACGCCGACCCCGGCTTCCCCGCCGACGCCCGCCGCCACCTGGCCGGCTGGGGCGAGGGCTGGCAGCACATGGTCCCGCTCATCGGCGACGCCGCCCGCGCCCACCGCCCGGACGTGCTCCTCGTCTCCCTCGGCCTGATCGACCTCGGCTTCTACACGGACGCCGACCAGACCGCCGCCAACGTCCGCCGCTTCGTCGACGAGGCCCGCGCCGCCCGCCCCCGCATCCGGATGGTGCTGCTCCCGGTCATCCCCAACGTCCGCGCCGACACCGACGCGCCCTTCGCCGCCCAGGTGATCCGCTTCAACGAGCTGCTGGCGAAGGCGGTCGCAGACCTCTCCACCGACGCGTCGCCGCTGCTGCTGGCCGCGCGCCCGCAGGACTACGACCTGCGCCACGACACCTACGACGGCACCCACCCCAGCGCCTCGGGCGAACACCGCCTCGCGGGCGAGTTCGCGGCCGTCATGCACCAGGCCTGGGGCATCGGCGCGCCGTACACGCCGACCGGAGCGTCGTCCGGAGCGCCGTCCGGGCCGCCATCCGAAGGTCTGTAACACGCCCTTCACCGCAGGGTCTTGCTTCGAGCGCGCTCCAAGCAGTTGGCTTGTGCCCCATGAAGTACACGCAGCTCGGACGCACCGGCCTCAAGGTCAGCCGACTTGTCCTCGGCACGATGAACTTCGGCCCCCAGACCGGGGAGCCGGAAAGTCACGCGATCATGGATTCCGCGCTCGACGCGGGCATCAACTTCTTCGACACCGCGAACGTCTACGGCTGGGGCGAGAACAAGGGCCGCACCGAAGAGATCATCGGCACCTGGTTCGCGCAGGGCGGCGGCCGCCGCGAGAAGACGGTCCTCGCCACCAAGGTCTACGGCAGCATGGCCGCCGAGGGTGACCCGTGGCCCAACTACGACCGGCTCTCCGCGCTGAACATCCGCCGGGCCGTCGAGGCCAGCCTCAAGCGCCTCAACACCGACCACATCGACGTCTACCAGTTCCACCACGTCGACCGGAACACCCCCTTCGAGGAGATCTGGCAGGCCGTCGAGGTCCTGATCCAGCAGGGCAAGATCCTCTACGCGGGCTCCTCCAACTTCCCCGGCTGGAAGATCGCCCAGGCCAACGAGGCCGCCGCGCGGATCGGGCGGCTCGGCCTGGTCAGCGAGCAGTGCCTCTACAACCTGGCCGAGCGGCGCGCCGAGATGGAGGTCATCCCGGCCGCCGAGGCGTACGGGCTCGGGGTCATCCCCTGGTCCCCGCTGCACGGCGGGCTGCTCGGCGGCGCCATCCGCAAGTCCGCCGAATCCGGCCGCACCGCCTCGGGCCGCTCGGCGGAGGCGCTGTCCAGCAGCTCGGTACGGGCGCAGGTGCAGGCGTACGAGGACCTGCTCGACAAGCACGGCCTGGAACCCGGTGACGTGGCCCTCGCCTGGCTGCTGACCCGGCCCGGGGTCACCGGCCCGATCGTGGGCCCGCGTACGCCGGAGCAGCTCGCCTCCGCGCTGCGCGCGGTCGAGCTGGAACTCTCACAGGAGGTGCTGGACGGCCTCGACGAGATCTTCCCGGGGCCGGGCGCCTCGCCGGAGGCCTTCGCCTGGTAGCGGCCTACTGGCCTAGCGGCCTACTGGCCGACGGCGGCGGCCACCGCCACGACGACGAACATCAGTACGAGCACACCGGCCATCACACGGTTACGGGTCTTGGGATCCACCCGTCGAGCCTAACGCGTCGGGGTCAGCCGCCGAGCGGCCAGGCCCCGACCACCTCGTAGCGGGAGCCGTCCGCGCCCCGGGTGGGGTTGCTGCGCACCAGGCTCAGCTCGCGGACCGGCCACGGCGAGCCCTCGAAGCCCGCGAGGGCCTCCGTGTACGGGCGCAGGTCGGTTCCCTCGGCGCTGCGGGCCAGGGTGAGGTGCGGGGTGTAGCGGTGGTGCTGGTCCATCGGTACGCCGGCCCGCCGGGCGGCGGCGTCCGCGCGCTCGGCGAGCATCCGCAGCTCGTCGAGGCCGCCGGCCGCGCCGGCCCACAGGGCGCGCTCGCCGAAGTGGCCCGAGCCGTGGACGCGGAGCGTGAAGGCGGCCGTCTTGGCGGCGGCCCGCTCCATGCGGGCGTGGAGGTCGGGGAGGAGTTCCTCCCCGACCTCTCCCATGAAGGCGAGGGTGAAGTGCCAGCCCGCGTCTGCCGTCCAGCGGAGGCCTGGGGCGGCGGCGATGTTGGTGACGGCCACGCGAAGCTCCGCGATGGCCCTGGCGGGCGGCAGCACGGCCGCGAACAGTCTCATCCCCCGAGCCTATCCGCGCCCGCGCGCCCGCCCCCTGCCCCAGAGCCCTCAATCGCCGGCCAGGCTGAATCCCGGCCCTCAATCGCCGGGCGGGCTGGGTCTTGCGGGCCTTGTTTTGCCCGTGCGGGCCGGTGCGCCTCCGGCGGGCCCTCAATCGCCGGGCGGGCTGGGTTTTGCGGGCCTTGTTTTGCCCGTGCGGGCTGGATTGCGCCGGCCCGGTTTGCCCGTGCGGGCCGATGCGCCTCCGGCGGGCCCTCAATCGCCGGGCAGGCTGGTTTGGCGTGCTGGAGGAGCCAACCCCAGCCCCGCCGGCGTTTACGCGCAAGACCAGCCCGCCCGGCGCGGGCTGGAGGGGGGCAACCCCAGCCTCGCCGGCGTTTGAGGCGCCGCCGGAGGCACACCAGCCCGCCTGGTGCTTGAGGGCGTCGGTACGCGCAAGACCAGCCCGCCCGGCGCTTGAGGGCGGCGGGGGACCGGCCCGCCCGGCGCGTGCTGGAGGGGCCAACCCTAGCCTCGCCGGCGTTTGAGGCGCCGCCGGAGGCACACCAGCCCGCCCGGCGCTTGAGGGCGTCGGTACGCGCAAGTTCAGCCCGCCCGGCGATTGAGGGCGTGGGGGGCGTCCCCGCCAGGGTCAGGCCGCGGGGACCAGGTGGCGGGTGGGGTGGCGGGGGACCAGGGCCACGCCGTGGTGGCGGTCCACGCGGAGGCGGAGGTTGCCGACCCGGGCCAGGACGAGGCCGATCGTGAGCGCCGCCAGCAGGGCCACCGCCCCGCCCGCCGCCATCCCGATCCGCGCCCCGTAGGTGTCGGTCACCCAGCCGACCACCGGCGCGCCGAACGGCGTACCCCCGGTGAAGACCATCATGAAGAGGGCCATGACCCGGCCCCGCATCTCGGGATCGGTGGCCATCTGGACGCTGGAGTTGGCCGTCACGTTCACCGTCAGCCCGAACATCCCGATCGGGACGAGGAGCAGGGCGAACAGCCAGAAGCCGGGTGCGAAGGCGGTCACGATCTCCAGGACGGAGAACAGCACGGCCGCCGCGACGAGCACCCGCAGCCGGGACTGGGCCCGCCGGGCCGCGAGCAGGGCGCCCGCGAGGGAGCCGGCCGCGATCAGCGTGTTGAACAGGCCGTACGTGCCCGCGTCGCCGTGGAAGACGTTGCTGGTGAAGGCCGACAGCCAGATCGGGAAGTTGAACCCGAAGGTCCCGATGAACCCGACCAGCACGATCGGCCAGATCAGCTCGGGCCGGCCCGCGACGTAGCGCAGGCCCTCCCGCAGCTGCCCCTTGGCCCGCGGCTGGATCTCCGTACGGTGCAGCTCGTGCGCCCGCATCAGCAGCAGGCCCGCGATCGGCGCGGCGAAGGACAGCCCGTTCAGCAGGAAGGCCCAGCCGGAGCCGACGGCGGTGATCAGCACGCCCGCCACCGCCGGGCCGACCAGCCGCGCGGACTGGAAGTTGGCCGAGTTGAGGCTGACGGCGTTGCCGAGCTGGTCCGGTCCGACCATCTCGGACACGAAGGACTGCCGGGCCGGGTTGTCGACGACGGTGATGAGGCCGAGCAGGAAGGCGGCGAGGTAGACGTGCCAGACCTGGACGTGTCCGGCGAGGGTGAGCGCGCCGAGCGCGAGGCCGGTGAGGCCCATCGCGCCCTGGGTGGCGATCAGCAGCGGCCGCTTGGGCAGCCGGTCGGCGAGGACGCCTCCGTAGAGGCCGAGGAACAGCATCGGCACGAACTGCAGGGCGATGGTGATGCCGACGGCTGAGGCGGAGCCGGTCAGGGAGAGGACCACCCAGTCCTGGGCGATGCGCTGCATCCAGGTGCCGGTGTTCGACACGACCTGGCCGGTGGCGAAGAGCCGGTAGTTCCGGATCCTCAGCGAGCTGAACATGGAGTTCTTGCCTGCGGTGGTGCGTGTTGCGGTAGGAGCGGATGTATGGCCGGGTGCGGAGTCTGCTCCGTTTCCCGTACTCAAGGTGGTGCCTCCAGGCGTGTGCGGTTATAGGTGCGCGAGCTTCTCCAGGACGGGTGCGGCCTCGCGGAGCTTGGCCCATTCGTCCTCGGTCAGCTCGGCCGCGAGCCCGGCCAGGAAGGCGTTGCGCTTGCGGCGGCTCTCTTCGAGCATCGCCTCGGCTTCCTCGGTCTGGCTGACCACCTTCTGGCGGCGGTCGTCGGGGTGCGGCTCCAGCTTGACCAGTCCCTTGGCCTCCAGCAGCGCGACGATGCGGGTCATCGACGGCGGCTGTACGTGCTCGCGCCGGGCCAGCTCACCGGGGGTGGCCTGGCCGCAGCGGGCGAGGGTGCCGAGGACCGACATCTCGGTCGGGCTGAGCGACTCGTCGACGCGCTGGTGCTTGAGGCGTCGGCCGAGCCGCATGACGGCGGACCGGAGGTCGTTCACGGCGGCGGCGTCGTCGCCATGGGAAAGGTCTTGCATGTTCATTAGAGTAACTCATTACTCTACCTAAAGAACACCGGGTTGTTTCCGTCACTCGTACGGGTGAGTCGGTTCCGGAAAGTGACACGCGTCCACGCCCCGTGCCCCGACCCTGTGGGCATGGGGACACATGTGCTCAGCATGCGGATAGACGGAGAGCTGCTGGACCGGCTCCGGGACCACGCCTCGAAACGCGGAATGAGCGTCCAGGACTATGTGGTCCGGACGCTCATTCGCGACGACTTCGACGAGCGCTTCAAGGTGGCGGTCGACGAGACGGAGAAGTTCTACGGCCTCACGTGAGGCCGTGCTGTGCCTACGCGAGGCCTTGCCGTGCCTACGTGAGGCCCAGCGCGGGCATCGCGTAGTAGAAGACGAACACCGCCGACACGATGTACATGGCCGCCGGGACCTCGCGGCCCCGGCCGGTCGCCAGCCGCAGCACGCAGAAGCTCACGAAGCCGATGCCGATGCCGTTGGTGATCGAGTAGGTGAAGGGCATCATCGTCATCGCCAGGAAGGCGGGGACGCCGATGGTGAAGTCGCTCCAGTCGATGTCCTTGACCGAGCCCGCCAGGATCAGGAAGCCGACTGCCAGCAGTGCGGGGGTCGCGGCCTGCGACGGGACCATCGTGGCGAGCGGGGTGAGGAACAGCGCCACCGCGAAGAGACCGCCCGTGACCACGTTCGCCAGGCCCGTACGGGCGCCCTCGCCGACTCCCGCCGTGGACTCCACGAAGCAGGTGGTGGCCGAGGAGGAGGTCGCTCCGCCGGACGCGACGGCGAGGCCGTCGATGAACAGGACCCGGTTGATGCCGGGGAAGTTGCCGTCCTTGTCCATGAGCTTGGCCTCGTCGCCGACGCCGAGGATCGTGCCCATCGCGTCGAAGAAGCAGGACAGCAGCACGGTGAAGACGAAGAGGATGCCGGTCAGCATCCCGACCTTGCCGAAGCCGCCGAACAGGCTGACCTCGCCGACGAGTCCGAAGTCGGGGGCGGCCACCGGGTTGCCCGGCAGTTCGGGGACCGTCAGGCCCCAGGCCTCGTTCGGCAGCTTGGTGACCAGCTGTACGACGACCGCGACGACGGTCATGGCCACGATCGAGATCAGGATCGCGCCGGGCGTCTTGCGGATGATCAGCGCGAGGGTGAGCAGGACGCCGACGACGAAGATGAGCACGGGCCAGCCGTGCAGGTGGCCGTTGCCGCCCAGCTGGAGCGGGACCGTGGTGTGCGCGAGGTCGGGGATGCGGGAGATGAAGCCCGAGTCGACCAGGCCGATCAGCATGATGAAGAGGCCGATGCCGATCGCGATGCCCTTGCGCAGGCCCAGCGGCACGGCGTTCATGACGCGCTCGCGCAGTCCGGTGGCGACCAGCAGCATCACGACGAAGCCGGCCAGGACCACCATGCCCATGGCGTCGGGCCAGCTCATCCGCGGGGCGAGCTGGAGGGCCACGACGGTGTTCACGCCGAGGCCGGCCGCCAGGGCGATCGGCACGTTGCCGATGACGCCCATCAGCAGGGTGGAGAAGGCCGCGGTCAGCACGGTGGCGGTGACCAGCTGGCCGCCGTCGAGCTGGTGGCCGTACATGTCCTTCGCGCTGCCGAGGATGATCGGGTTCAGCACGATGATGTACGCCATCGCGAAGAACGTGGCGAAGCCGCCCCGGACCTCGCGGGCGACGGTGGAACCGCGCTCCGAGATCTTGAAGTAGCGGTCGACGCCGTTGGTGGGCGTCGGAGTGGGGGCCGCGGCGGGTGCCGAGGTGCTCATGCGGTCCTCAAACTGGTTCGTTTCGGTGGGTTCGTACGAACGAATCCCGTCACAGGCAAACCGTTTCAGTATGAACAGATGAGAAGTGTGGCGTCCATCTCCGCGCGTAGAGCCATGCGGCACTTGGGCCAGTGCGACCGACTGCGGGCCCCGGACCGGCCCGCGCGGCCGCCCAATAGACTGGTGACATGGCGAAATGGACCGCACAGCACGAGGCGCCCGAGCCCCTGGAGGGCCCGATCGTCGCGACCGTCACCGGTGGCACGATCCTCTGGTTCGCGCTCTTCCTCGTCCAGCTGCCCTTCTACGGCTGGTTCGCGGACCGCGACCTGCTGTGGTGGGTGTGGTGCTGCGCGGCCGGCGGAGTCCTCGGCCTGATCGGCATCTGGTACGTCCGCGGGCGCGACGCGGCCCTCAAGCGGCACGCGGCGGAAGCCGCGGCGGCCGCCCTGGCGGCCGAACAGGCGGAAACGGCCGTGGTCAACCCCCCGGGGAACCAGACCGCCGGGTAAAGGGCGTACCAAGGGACGATTCCCCTCATCCCGAAGTCGGATCTTCGGACCGCTCGGCGGGTGAACCGTTCGAACGCCCTTTACCGTCGAAAGCATGACGCAGCGGGCGAGGATCGATTCCGACGGGCCGGAGCCGGGCGGCACCAACGCCGGCACCACCGCCATCGACGCAGGGGCGGAGCTGGATCCGGTGCACCCGGTGTCCCCGCCCGCACCCCGGTTCCGGGCCGGTGGTCTGAGCACCGCCGAAGTCGCGGAACGCGTCGCCCGCGGCGAAGTCAACGACGTCCCCGTGCGCTCCTCGCGCTCCACCCCGGACATCGTCCGGGCCAATGTCTTCACCCGGTTCAACGCGATCATCGGCGTGCTCTGGGTGATCATGCTGTTCGTCGCGCCGATCCAGGACAGCCTCTTCGGCTTCGTGATCATCGCGAACACCGGCATCGGCATCATCCAGGAACTGCGCGCCAAGAAGACCCTCGACGGCCTCGCCGTCATCGGCGAGGCCAAACCCAGCGTCCGCCGCGACGGCACCACCGCCGAGATCTCCACCTCCGAGATCGTCCTCGGCGACGTCATCGAACTCGGCCCCGGGGACAAGGTCGTCGTCGACGGCGTCACCGGCGAGGCCGACGGCCTGGAGATCGACGAGTCCCTGCTCACCGGCGAAGCCGACCCGGTCCTCAAGAAGCCCGGCGACCCCGTCATGTCCGGCTCGTTCGTCGTCGCGGGCGGCGGCGCCTTCACCGCCACCAAGGTGGGCCGCGAGGCCTACGCCGCCCAGCTGGCCGAAGAGGCCTCCCGCTTCACGCTCGTCCACTCCGAGCTGCGCACCGGCATCTCCACCATCCTCAAGTACGTCACCTGGATGATGATCCCGACCTCCATCGGCCTGATCATCAGCCAGCTCGTCGTCAAGGACTCCAACCTCAAGGACTCCATCGCCCGCACCGTCGGCGGCATCGTCCCGATGATCCCCGAGGGCCTCGTCCTGCTCACCTCCGTGGCCTTCGCCATCGGCGTCATCCGGCTCGGCCGCAAACAGTGCCTCGTCCAGGAACTGCCCGCCATCGAGGGCCTCGCCCGCGTCAACGTCGTCTGCCTCGACAAGACCGGCACCCTCACCGAGGGCGGCATGGACGTCACCGAGCTGCGCCCGCTCGGCGGCGCGGACGCGGCGTACGTCAAGAAGGTCCTCGGCGCCCTCGGCGAGTCCGACCCGCGCCCCAACGCCAGCCTCCAGGCCATCATCGACGCCTACCCGGACAGCGAGGAGTGGCGCTGCACCGAATCGCTGCCCTTCTCCTCCGCCCGCAAGTACAGCGGCGCCAGCTTCAGCGAGGGCGACGGCGAGAACTCCACCTGGCTGCTCGGCGCCCCCGACGTCCTGCTGCCCGTCGGCGACCCCGCCCTCGACGAGATCAACGAGCTGAACGAACAGGGCCTGCGCGTCCTGCTGCTCGCCCGCTCCGCCCGCGAACTCGACGACGAGCAGGTCACCAGCGCCGTGAGGCCGACCGCCCTGGTCGTGCTGGAACAGCGGCTGCGCCCGGACGCCGCCGACACCCTGCGCTACTTCGACGAGCAGAACGTCCACACCAAGGTCATCTCCGGCGACAACGCGGTCTCGGTCGGCGCGGTCGCCGCCAAACTGGGCCTGCCGGGCGCCGAGAACACCGTCGACGCCCGCAGCCTGCCGACCGACAGGGAGGAACTGGCCAAGGTCCTC
Source organism: Streptomyces sp. NBC_00536 (assembly GCF_036346295.1). Taxonomy (NCBI): domain Bacteria; kingdom Bacillati; phylum Actinomycetota; class Actinomycetes; order Kitasatosporales; family Streptomycetaceae; genus Streptomyces; species Streptomyces sp. NBC_00536. The sequence continues at coordinate 4,597,848 of NZ_CP107819.1, forward strand.
GACGAGAACTCGGTCTTCGGCCGGGTCACCCCGCAGCAGAAGCGCGACATGGTCGCCGCCCTCCAGTCCAAGGGCCACACCGTGGCCATGACCGGCGACGGCGTCAACGACGTCCTCGCGCTCAAGGACGCCGACATCGGCGTCTCGATGGGCTCCGGCTCCGAGGCCACCCGCGCGGTCGCCCAGATCGTGCTGCTCAACAACAGCTTCGCGACCCTGCCCTCGGTGGTCGCCGAGGGCCGCCGGGTGATCGGCAACATCACCCGCGTCGCGACCCTGTTCCTGACCAAGACCGTCTACTCGGTGCTGCTGGCCGTCCTGGTGGTGTGCAGCCAGGTCGAGTACCCCTTCCTGCCGCGCCACCTGACCCTGCTGTCCACGCTCACCATCGGCATCCCGGCCTTCTTCCTGGCCCTGGCGCCCAACCGGGAGCGCGCCCAGCCGCACTTCGTGAAACGCGTCATGCGGTACGCCATCCCCGGCGGCGTGATCGCGGCCGTCGCCACCTTCGTGACGTACCTGATCGCCCGCGCGCACTACACCGGCGCGGACTCCCTCAAGGCCGAGACCAGCGCCGCGACGCTGGCCCTGTTCCTGACCTCGATGTGGGTGCTGGCGATCATCGCCCGCCCGTACACCTGGTGGCGGGTCGCGCTGGTCGGCGCGATGGGCGGGGCCTTCCTGATCGTCCTGGTGGTGCCGTGGCTGCAGGACTTCTTCCAGCTGAAGCTGGAGGGCGCCGCGATGCCGTGGACCGCCGTCGGCATCGCGGTGGCCGCCTCCGCCCTGATCGAGTTCGTCTTCCGTCAGGTCGACCGCCGCTTCCCCGCCTGACGGCCTCCGGCCCGGGGGCCCGCCATTCCAGCCTCGCCGGCGTTTGAGGCGCCGCCGGAGGCCGTACCGGGCGGAGCGCCGGTGTGGGTGCCGGTGGGTGTCCGGGCCGTGGCCGGGTGGGGCCTCCGGCGGGCCCTCAATCGCCGGGCGGGCTGGATTGGGCGCCTGCCCCGGCCCCCGGGCAGGAGGTCGGGCTGGATTGGGTGCCTGCCCAGGCCACGGGGCGGGCTGGAGTGGGCGGCCGCCCGGGCCACGGGGCGGGGCGGGGGTCAGTCGAACCAGCGGTCGCGGGCCAGTTCCGCTGTCCGCGACGGGTCCTCCAGCAGCGCCGCGACCTCGAAGCGGCGCGGCCACTGGCCCGCCGCCCAGGCCAGGCCCGCCGCCACGCCCTCCAGGGTGGCCGCGTGCAGGGTGCCGTCCGGGGTGCGCCGCCAGTCCAGCTCGACCCCGCCCGCGAGCAGCTCCTCGTGCTCGACGTACGTCGCCGGAGTGGCCGGGCCCAGCAGGACGCGCACCGAATCCGGTACGTCGTGCTCCTCGCCGGGGGCGTCGACCTCGGCCGCCACCGTGTCCGAGAGGCGGCGCACCTGGAGCAGCTCCGCCAGGTCGGCGGCCCGCGCCGGGGCCACCGGCAGCAGGGGCAGGCCGGCCGTCAGCGGGAGCAGGTCCGGGGCGTCGGCCACCAGCGCGTCGGCCGCGTCCACCACGACCACCTCCCCGTCCACCACCGCGCGCAGCGCGTCGGGCAGGGTGACCTGCTCGGGGTCCAGGTCGGCCAGCGCCCCGTACAGGGCGTGCAGCTGGTGCCCGCCCACCTCGCGGTCCGGGTCGGCGAGCCGTCCCAGCAGCTCGGCCGCGCCGCCGGGTTCGTCGAGCAGGGCGGCCACGGAGGTCCGTACGCCCAGCGCCCGCAGGACCTGCTCGTCCTCGAAACCGGTGGCGTCGGCCGGGGCGTACAGCCCGGCGAGCAGCGGGTCCCCGCCCGCCGAACGCAGCCCGGCCGGGCGGCGGCCGTCGAGCACCGGGTGATCGCGCAGCCACCACGCGGTGTACGAGCGCACGGACTGCGTGGTGCCGTCCGGGAGCAGTACGCGCACGGGCTGGGTCAGGGCGTCCCGCAGCGGCGGCTGCGCGAGCATCGCCAGCGCGCGGGGCCAGCAGTCGTCATCGACCAGGTCCAGGTCCCGTACGGCGATCAGCTCGGTGGCGACCGGCGGGACCGGGGTGTCGGGGAACTGGTCGAGCAGGTCCTCGCACCACACGTCGACCGCGTCCAGCAGCCCCGCGTCGTCCGGCTCGGCGAAGTCCCCGTCGCGCGGCTCCAGTTCGTCCGGGTCGAGCACCACGTCGGTGGCCCGCACCAGCTGGAATTCGGCGAGCACCCCGCAGGCGGTGAGCGCGTCCGCACCCCACTTCGCGGCCAGTTCACCGTCCACGTAGGGGATTTCGTCCTCGCGGATCACCGAGGCCAACGGGCTGCCCGGGAGCAGGAGTTCACCGGCCGGGGTGAGTTCGCCGTCCTCGTCGGGCAGTGCGAGGGCGCCCAGCCACGGCTCGTCGCCGGGCGCCAGGGCCGCGTCACGGACCAGGCCGAGCACGATGTCGGCCAGCTCGTCGGCGTCCGGCGCGTCCTCGTCCCAGATCTCGCCCGCGTCCAGCGAACCGGCCACCGCGGCCCGCACCTGCGGGGTGGTCAGCACGGCGCGCGGGGTCGCGGGCAGCGCGCCCAGCTTCTCCAGCAGCGGGTGCGCGGCGTCCGGGTGGGCCACCTTGAGGCCGAGCCGGGTCAGCCCGGCCGGGGTGCCGGGGCCGGGGAGCAGGATGTGCCGGGGGCCGATGGCGGTCCGGATCCGGGAGGCGGCGGGCCGCTCCGGGCCGTCGAATCCGTCCAGGTCATCGAGGCCGCCGAAGCGGTCCGGGGCGTCGAAGTCCCGTACCGCCGCGGCGTCTTCGGCTTCTCCGTCCGCCGGGGCCAGCGGCACCGGCAGCCCGGACAGGCGGTCCGGGTCCACGCCCGCGAGGGTGTCGTACAGCCGGTACCACCACCGCGGCGGCCGGTCCGCGCCCGCGATCCGCTCGATGGCGTCGCCCAGCGGGAGCCGGCCGACGCCCAGGGTGCGCAGCTCGGCGCGCCGCTCCAGCCCGGCGGGCAGCAGGGTCGGCAGGACCTCGGCCAGGACCCGTACGGTGTCGGCGCCCGCGCCCTCCACCACCTCGGCCTCGAAGGGCCGCAGCGCGGCCCGGCCCCCCTCGGCGTCCCCGCCGGTCGCGGGGGAGGGCGCGGCGGCCGGGGCGAGGAACGCCGTCCGGGGCAGCCGCTCCAGTACGGCGGCCCGCAGCGCGCCGTCCAGCTCGCCCTTGCCGAGCGGCCCGGGCACCAGGTCGACCAGCGCGGTGCTCACCGGCTCCCACGCGCCGAGGAGTTCGGCGTAGGCGTCGGCGGCCCGCTGCACCAGGAAGTCGGTCAGCGGCCCCGGCGCGGGGTGGCGGCGGGCGGTGTCCAGCGGCAGGGTCGCGATGAGCAGCGCGGGGATGCCGAGCGGCTCGTCGGTGGGGGTCGGCGCGTGCACGACCGGCGCGGTGGCCGGGCGGACGGGCGCACCGTCCGCGTCGACGGGCACCGACCAGGACACCGTCCAGGCGGGCCGCAGCCGCTCCTCGACGGGCCGGTCCGCGAGGAGTTCGCGGGCGATGGCCCCGGAGTGGCGCACGGTCCGCCAGCGCCGGGAGCCGTTCCCGCCCACGCCCACGCCCGCGCCGTCACCGTCGCTGTCCTGGATGACCGTGTACGGGCCCTCCTCGCGGCGGCGCAGGGTCCGCACGCCCGCTGGGGTCTCCACGACCACCTCGGCCAGCCCGGGCAGGGTCAGCAGCAGCGCGTCGTCGATCCCGGCCAGCAGCCGCTCGACGAGGTCCGCGGCGGCCGGGTCGCGCAGCGGCAGAATGACCACGGTGTCGTAGCCGTCGGGCGCGGTGCCCTCGGCGGGCAACGGCAGCCGCAGCAGCGGCACGTGCCCGTCCCGGCGGCGCAGTTCGTCACCGAGACCGGGGCTGCCCTGGGAGGCGCCCCGGGCCAGCTCCCGGGCCTCGGCCAGGGACCAGCGGACGCCGCCGTGCCGGCCGACCACGGCGGGCTCGTCGGACACGGCGAGGACGGCCGCGAAGCCGACGCCGAACCGCCCGACGCTCTCCCAGGCGCTCTCGCCGGGCCGCTCCCCGGCGGCCTCGCGCTTGGCGGAGGCGCGCAGGGTGCTCAGGGACTCCACGCCGGTGGCGTCCAGCGGGGCACCGGTGTTGGCGACGGCGAGGACACCGTGACCGCCCTCCCCGGAGTGCAGGGTGAGCCGCAGCCGCCCGGGGGTGTGGGCCCGGGCTGCCGCGTCGGCCGCGTTCTGGGCCAGCTCCACGACGAGCCGGTCCCGGTAGCCGCCGAGCGCCAGGTCCTCCTCGGCGTTGGCGTCCTCCCGGAACCGGGCCGGGCCCGCGCCCCAGGAATCGAGGACTCCGCGTCGCAGCCGGGCCGTCCCGAAGGGGTCCACGCCGCCTTCGGCCGCCGTTACTCGCACGCTCACGCCGCTGCCTCCCAGCTGTACCGCATTCACCGAATGCCGAAGCCCCGAAGGTATCGCGGCCGGAGAGGCCCGGGCGCGCCGGGCCGCGCGCGGCTGGTCAGGGGGTTACACCTTGCCGGTGAGGTGGGCGAAGACCACGACGTTGGCGTCCCAGTGGCGGTCCGCGGTGAGCTTGCCGCCGCAGGTGATCAGGCGTAGTTCGGCCTTGCCGTGCGTGTCCCCGTACACCGTGTCGGTGGGGAACGCGTCCTTCTTGTACGTCTCCACGTGGTCCACCGCGAAGACGGCCGTGCTGCCGTCGGCCCGGTGGATCTCGATCTTCTCGTCCTTCTTCAGGTCCTTGAGGTTGAAGAAGACGGCCTTGGGGGCCTGCGGGGTGTCCATGTGGCCGACGACGGCCGCGGCACCCTTCTCACCGGGGGTGGGGCCCTCCTTGTACCAGGCCGCGTCCTTCGGCTTGGCGAAGTCCGGTTCCCGCATGACGCCCTGGGCGTCGAGGCCGACGGTGTCGAGGGCGGCGTCCACCTTGATGTCCGGGATCGTGATCCGGTCCGGTACGGACGGTTCCAGGACCGAGGCGCTCGAAGCGCCCGCCGGGGCGGCCTTGCCGTCACCACCGCTGCCGGCGCAGCCGGTGACGAGGACGGCGGCGAGGCCGGCGGAGCCCGCCAGGGCGGCCGCGCGGCGCGCGCGGCCGCCCTGGCGGAGGAGGAGCCGCTCAGCCATGGTTCGCGGTGTCCTCGGCGACGTAACCGACGGGAGCCTGCCCGGTGTTCACGGAGCCCTTGGGCTTCTTGTGCTCGCCCGGGTTCAGCGGCGTGATCTTCTTCGGGTCGGTCTTCTTGCCGCCGTTGCCCTCGGTGGCCTCGGTGGAGAACTTGACGGTGTCGAACTTCTTGCCGCCCGCGAAGGCGTCGACGCCGTAGTAGCCGGACTTGACGTCCTTGGCGACGGTCGCGGTGCCGGTCCAGGTGCCCTTGCCGTCGTTCTTCAGGTTCACCGTGCCGCCGAAGGCGCCGGACGTGACGTAGGCGCTCTTCTCGGTGGTCTTCACGGTGACGACGATCTTGTCGCCGGGCTTGCCGTGGTCCTTGGACAGGCTGAGCGTGGACTCGCCCGGCTTCGGGGCGTCGCCCTTGACGGTCAGCTGCGCGGAGGCCTGGAGCTTCTTGCCGTCGGGGCCCGTGCCGGTGAGGGAGACGCCGTAGGTCCCGGCGGACACCTTGGCGACCGTGGCGGTGGCGCCCCGGCCATCGGTCATCTTGACGTTGTCGAGGGCCTTGGAGGAGATGGAGAGGTTCGTGGAACCGTCCGGGACCTCCATCGAGAGCCGGATCGAGTCCCCCGTCTTGGCGCTGGAGGCCGAGAGCTTCAGGGCGACGGGCGCGGAGTGGGTGCCGGTGCCGGTGCTGGTGCCGGGGCTGGCGCTGGGGCTGCTCGAAGCCGAGGGACCGGCATCGGCGGCGAAGGCGACGGTGGGGACCGCCAGCGCCATCGAGGAGGCGAGGGCGATCGCCGAGAAGGTAAGTGCCTTGCGCATGGGATTTCCTCCTGAACGGGCCGGGGGCTCTTTCCCGGCACACCAGACATGAGGGACATCCCGGGTCGATCGGTTGCACCCCTCCGAGGAGCCGGGAGGGGACCCTGCCAAAGGTCCCGCCCCATAAACCCGCAGGCGGAGCCCCCTGCCCGGATCTCCCCTTGAAGGCGCCTTTGCCCCAATTTTTGGGACCAAAGTCCCGGCGGGGAACGTGGAAACGCGGAACCCCTGGTGACGTGGTGTCACCAGGGGTTCCGCGTACCTCGCCACGAGGCGGACCGTACGGTCAGAGCTTCTCGATCACGTAGTCGATGCAGGCGGTGAGGGCCTGTACGTCCGCCGGGTCGATGGCCGGGAACATTGCCACGCGCAGCTGGTTGCGGCCCAGCTTGCGGTACGGCTCGGTGTCCACGATGCCGTTGGCGCGCAGGACCTTCGCGATCGCCGCCGCGTCGATGTCGTCCGAGAAGTCGATCGTGCCGATGACCGCGGAACGCTTCGACGGGTCCGTGACGAAGGGCTCGGCGTACTTCGACGCCTCGGCCCAGCCGTACAGGTTGGCCGCGCTGGCCGACGTACGTCCGGTCGCCCAGTCCAGGCCGCCCTGGCCGTTCATCCACTCCAGCTGCTGGTTCAGCAGGAAGAGGGTGGACAGCGCCGGGGTGTTGTACGTCTGGTTCTTGACCGAGTTGTCGATCGCCGTCGGCAGGGAGAAGAACTCCGGGATGTGCCGGCCGGAGGCGTGCACGCGGGCCGCGCGCTCCAGGGCCGCCGGGGAGAACGCGGCCAGCCACAGGCCGCCTTCGGAGGCGAAGGACTTCTGCGGGGCGAAGTAGTAGACGTCGGTCTCGGTGATGTCCACCGGCAGACCGCCGGCGCCCGAGGTCGCGTCCACCAGGACGAGCGAACCCGCGTCGGCGCCCGCGACGCGCTTGATGGGCGCCGCGACACCCGTCGAGGTCTCGTTGTGCGTGTACGCGTACACGTCCACGCCCGCCTCGGCGACCGGCTCGGGGTGCGTACCCGGCTCGGACGAGATCACGGACGGCGCGTCCAGCCACGGCGCGAGCTTCGCGGCCGTCGCGAACTTCGACGAGAACTCACCGAAGGTGAGGTGCTGGGACTTCCGCTCGATGAGCCCGGCGGTCGCGATGTCCCAGAAGGCGGTGGAGCCGCCGTTGCCCAGGATCACCTCGTAGCCCTCGGGAAGGGAGAAGAGGTCCCGGACACCCTGGCGCACCGAACCGACCAGGTTCTTGACCGGGGCCTGTCGGTGGGAGGTACCGAGGAGGGAAGTACCGGTGGCGGCCAACGCGTCCAGCGCGTCCGTCCGCACCTTGGAGGGGCCCGCGCCGAAACGACCGTCGGCGGGCTTGATGTCAGCGGGAATCTGGATCTCAGCCACGAGCGGAGCGTATCGGGTCCCCGGGCGCTGTTCCGAAGCGCGTCCACCCGGTGAGACACCCGCCGCCGGTGGGAAGGTGTCCGTCGTGACGGCAACCGGGGATCTTGAACGGGCATTGCGGGTCGAGCTGCGCGGAGAGGTGGATTTCGGCGCCGCCGCCCGCGCGCTGACCACCATGGACGCCTCCAACTACCGCCGGGTCCCGCTCGGCGTGGTCGCCCCGCGCGACGCCGAGGACGTGGCCGCGGCCCTGCGCGTGTGCGCCGCCGCCGGAGTGCCGGTCGTGCCGCGCGGCGGCGGCACCTCCATCGCGGGCCAGGCCACCGGCACGGGCGTGGTCCTCGACCTGACCCGGCACATGAACGCCCTGGTGTCGGTGGACCCGGACGCGCGGACGGCGGTGGTCCAGCCCGGCCTGGTCCTCGACCGGCTGCGGGACGCGGTGCGCCCGTACGGCCTGACCTTCGGGCCCGACCCGTCCACGCACTCCCGCTGCACCCTCGGCGGCATGATCGGCAACAACGCGTGCGGCGCCCACTCGGTGGCCTGGGGCACCACCGCCGACAACGTGACCGAGCTGGCCGTCACGGCGTACGGCGGCGCCGCCCACCGGATCGCCGCCGGCTGGGCGGGCGCCCCCGCCGGACTGCCGGAACTGATCGCCGGGAACCTGGGCCCCCTGCGCACCGGAATGCCCCGGGGACTCCCGCGCCGGATCTCCGGCTACGCACTGGACGCGCTGCTGCCCGAGCGGGGCACCGGGCTGGCCCGGGCCTTCTGCGGGAGCGAAGGCACGCTCGGGGTGGTGACCGAAGCCGTCGTGCGCCTGGTCGAAGCGCCGCGCGCGCCGGTGCTCGTGGTCCTCGGGTACGCCGACGAGAGCGCGGCGGCCGACGCGGCCGCGGGGCTGCTGCCGCTCGGGCCGCTGACCGTGGAAGGGATGGCGGCCGACCTGGTGGGGGCTGCTGGTGTGGGTGCTGGGGGCCTGGGGCTGCCGCGCGGCGGTGCGTGGCTGTTCGTGGAGACACGGGACGCGGGGGCCGCGCGGGAGACCGTACGGGCCGCCGACGCGCTCGACGCGCGGGTGATCGCCGACCCCGCCGGGCAGCGCGCGCTGTGGCGGATCCGGGAGGACGCGGCCGGTACCGCGACCAGGGGCCCGGACGGCCGGATGGCCTGGCCCGGCTGGGAGGACTGCGCGGTCCCGCCCGCCCGGCTCGGCGCCTACCTGCGGGACTTCCGCGCCCTGCTCGCGGCGCACGGGCTGCGCGGAACGCCGTACGGGCACTTCGGCGAAGGCTGCGTCCACGTCCGCATCGACTTCGACCTGGTCACCCCGGCGGGCGTGGCCCGCTTCCGCACCTTCTCCGAGGAACTCGCCGACCTCGTCGTCTCCCACGGCGGCTCACTGTCCGGGGAGCACGGCGACGGGCAGGCCCGCGCCGAACTCCTGCCGAAGATGTACGGACCGGATGTGGTCCGGCTCTTCGGCGCGTACAAGGACGTGTGGGACCCGGCGGGCGGCATGAACCCCGGCATGCTGGCGCGCCCGGCCCGGCTGGACGAGAACCTGCGCTTCGCGGTGCTGGGGAGCGGGGAGGGGCTGACGGGGCTCGCGGGGGAGGTCGCGCGGTGCGTGGGGGTCGCGAAGTGCCGGTCCACGGAACCCGGCGTGGGCGTCATGTGCCCGTCGTACCGGGTCACGGGCGAGGAACGGCACTCCACGCGAGGCCGGGCCCGGCTGCTGCACGAGATGCTGGCCGGGGAGATCATCACCGGCGGGTGGCGCTCGGAGGAGGTACGGGAAGCGCTCGACCTGTGCCTCGGCTGCAAGGGCTGCCTCAGCGACTGCCCGGTGGGCGTGGACATGGCCACCTACAAGAGCGAGTTCCTGCACCGGCACTGGGCGGGCCGGATCAGGCCCCTGGCCCACTACACGATGGGCGGCCTCCCGCGGTGGCTGCGCCTCATCGCCGCACTGCGCGCCGCCCCGCTGGTCAACGCGGCCGGGCGGGTGGCGCGCGTACCGGGGCTCGCGCGGGAACGGAGCCTGCCGGAGGTGGCACGGGTGCCGTTCAGCCGGGGGTGGCCGGGTGGTTCGGGAGACTCCGGTTCCGGGTCCGGTTCTGGTTCCGGTTCCAGTTCCGGTTCCGGTGCGGGACTGGGGAGTGCGGATGTCCTGCTGTGGCCCGACACGTTCACGGAGTACCTGTCCCCGCAGGTCGGGCGGGCCGCCGTACGGGTCCTGGAGGCGGCTGGGCTGCGGGTGTCACCGGCCGGCGGGCCGGGCGCCCGCCCGGGAGCCGTCTGCTGCGGGCTCACCTACATCTCCACCGGCCGCCTCGACCGGGCGCGCGCGGTGCTGCGGCGCACGCTGGATGTAGTGGACGCGGTGGGTGAGGTGGGTGAGGTGGGTGAGGTGGACGGCGTACGGGCTCCCGTGGTCGTCCTGGAACCCAGCTGCGCGGCGGCGCTGCGCACCGACCTCCCGGCGCTGCTCCCGGACGACCCGCGGGCGGCCCGGCTGGCCGCGGGGGTACGGACCTTCGCCCAGGTCCTGGAGGAACGCGCCCCGCGGTGGCGGCCGCCCCGGCTGGAGCGCCCGGTGGCCGGACAGACCCACTGCCACCAGCACGCCGTCCTCGGCGACGGCGCGGAGCGGCGGCTGCGCGAGCGGGCCGGGCTGACCGGCGAGCTGAGCGGCGGGTGCTGCGGGCTGGCCGGGAACTTCGGATTCGAGCCGGGCCACCACGAGGTGTCCGTGGCCTGCGCGGAGGAACAGCTGCTCCCGGCCCTGCGGGCGGCGGGCGAGGAGACCGCCGTCCTCGCGGACGGCTACTCCTGCCGCACCCAGATCGCCCAGCTGGGCGGGCGGCGGGCACGGCACCTGGCTGAGCTGCTGGCGGAGGGGTTGTAAGGGATCTTGTTCGTCATCTTGTAAGGAAAGACACGGTCGCAGACTCCTTACCAACCCCTTAGCCTGGAGAGATGTCCGCACCCTCCTCCGCGCCGTCCTCGCACTCGACGATCCCTGCCGCCACCACTCCTGGCACTCCCGGGACGCCCGCGCCGCCCGCCGCCAAGGCGACCCGGTTCGGGCCGGTCGCGCTGGTCGTCTCGGCCGGGCTCTCGGTGCAGTTCGGCGCGGCGCTCGCGGTCATGATCATGCCGCGCGCGGGGGCGGCGGGCGTGGTCACGCTACGGCTGGCGGCCGCCGCCATCGTGCTGCTGCTGATCTGCCGGCCCAAGGTGCGCGGGTACTCGCGTTCCGACTGGAACACGGTGGTGGCCTTCGGCATCACCATGGCCGGCATGAACGGGCTGTTCTACCAGGCGGTGGACCGGATCCCGCTCGGACCGGCCGTCACGCTGGAGGTCCTCGGACCGCTCGCGCTGTCCGTGATCGTCTCGCGCAGGCTGGTGAACCTGCTGTGGGCGGGCCTCGCCCTGGCGGGCATCGTGCTGCTCTCCGGCCACGGCGGGGGCGGCGGCTTCGGCTCCCTCGACCTGGCCGGGGCCGCGTTCGCCCTGGGCGCGGGCGCCATGTGGGCGGCGTACATCGTCTTCAGCGCGCGCACCGGCCGCCGCTTCCCGCAGGCCGACGGCCTCGCGCTGGCGATGGCGGTCGCGGCCGTGCTGTCGCTGCCGCTCGGCATCATCGAGGCGGGCCCGGCCCTGCTCGTACCCAGCACCCTCGCCCTCGGCGTAGGGGTCGCGCTGATGTCGTCGGTGCTTCCGTACACGCTGGAAATGCTCGCCCTGCGGCGCCTGCCCGCGCCCACCTTCGCGATCCTGATGAGCCTGGAACCGGCCATCGCCGCGACCGCGGGCTTCCTGCTCCTCCACCAGGCCCTGTCCACGACGGACGCCCTGGCGATCGCCCTGGTGATCGCGGCGAGCATGGGCGCGGTCCGCTCGCAGACGCGCAAGCGGGGATAGGGGATAGGGGATAGAGGTGCTCCGCCTCCGCTCCCCGGCCCCTAAGTATCTTGACGTCGAGATTAATGTCCGGCAAGCTGCCGCTCGCTGGGTCTCTTGACGTCAAGAGACTTTTCGGGTGAGCGGGAGAGCGGGGGCGCGTGATGGGGGTCGGGTCGGGGGGCGGGCCGAGGGGCGGGCTGTGGGCGCAATTGCGTCGGCCGCCGGGTGGGCGGGATGCGCGGATCATGCTCCTCGCCCAGTTGCTGGACCGGACCGGAACGGGCGTGTGGGCCGCCTCGTCGGTCCTGTACTTCACCTTCGCCGTCGGTCTGGACGCCCGGCGGCTGGGTCTGCTGCTCGGCGCGGCCGGGGTGGCGGGGATCGCCGGGTCGCCGCTGGCGGGACGGCTGGCCGGCCGTTTCCCCGTACGGGTCCTGCTGATCGGCTGCCACCTCCTGCGGGTCGCGACCCTGTGCCTGATGCTCGTGTGCACGCGGTTCGACGTACTGCTGGCCGTCGTCGCGATCACCTCGCTGGGCGACCGGGCGGCCAAGACACTGGAAATGCTGTTCGCGACCCGCGCCGCGGGGGAGCGGCGCTCGGAGTACCAGGCCCTCTTCCGCAGTGTGGCGAACGCCGGATACGCGGTGGGTGCGGGCATCGCCGCGATCGGACTCGCCGTCGGGACCCGGGAGGCGTACGCGGCGCTGATCCTCGGCAACGCCCTGTCGTTCGTCCTGGCCGCCGTCCTCGTGTGGCGCACCCACGAGCCCAGGGCCCACGGTCATGTCGTGGCACGCTCGGCCGACGTCAAGCCCGCCGCTTCCACCAGCCCTTGGCGTGACCGCCACTACCTCAGGTTCGTCCTCCTCGACATCCCGATGAATCTCGACGACTCGATCCTCAACGTCGGCCTGCCGCTCTGGCTCGTGGACCACACCTCGGCCCCGCACGCCATCGTCCCGGCCTTCCTGGCGATCAACACCGTGCTCGTCGTCATCCTCCAACTGCACGTATCGGCCAGGGTCAAGACCCCGCGCCAGGCCGCCGGAGCGGTGCTCCTCTACGGCCTCACCCTGCTCGCCTGCTGCGTCGTGGTGGCCACCGCGACGGGTGGCGGGGCGTGGACGGCGTCGATCGCGCTGCTCGCCGCCGCCCTGCTGATCACCACGGCCGAACTCTTCCGCTCGGTCAGCTCCTGGGAGCTGGCAGTCTCCCTCGCCCCGCAGGAGTCGAGGGCCTCCTACCTGGGCGTGGCAGGCATGGCCGGATCCATCCAGAAGTCCCTCGGCCCCCTCCTCCTGACCGGCGCCGTCATGACGGCGGGCCCGGCGGGGTGGCTGGTGCTGGGCGGGGCGGTGGCAGGGCTGTCCGTGGCACAACGCCGTCTCGCGTTGAGCCGGCTGGATGCTCTGCTTCCTGCTCCGGAAGCTGCGGCGGTGACGGGGCGCCCGAGTTCTTAGTTGGGGGCCCGGCTGCGCCGGGTGCGGCTTCGCCGCAGAGGCGGTGGCTTCGGGTGTCCGGGGTCGGGGATCGTCCGGGGGCTGCCCGTCAGTTCAACTGTCTCTTCGTGCCGGGTCACGCTGTCAAGGGCGCTCCCTGCGGTCGCGTCGCTTCGCGATGGCCTTCGGCCACCCTTGACAGCGCGCCCCGTCACGAAAAGCCAAGAACTGTCGGGCGGCCCCCGGGGGAAGGCATGGGGGACCTGGTCCCATCGGCCACATCTTGATCACCGGCCCGGGGTCTGGGTGCGGCCCAGCCGCGCCCTCCGGGCGGACAAGCAACAGACGACAAGCACGCAGGCAGATCGCTACACAGTTGCGCTCGGGGAGGCGTCTGCGGGCTGTTTGGGGCTGGGACTTCCGTCAGGCCGAAGTGGAGACGGGTCGGGCGGCCGTCCGCCCCAAAGCGAGGGGTTCAAAGCATCACAAAAGGGGTGTTTTGGAGGGGTGTTGAGTGTCGAGAGTCGCTTGACCTGACTCCGTGCTCGTCCAGCCGAGCTTTCGGCCCTCCCGCACCGCCCATCAGCCCAAAACGGGCCGCAGACGCCGCCCCCAGAGGAGCGCGTAGCGATATAGGTGCGGCTTGCTGCTTGTCCGCCCGGAGGGCGCGGCTTGGCCGCACCTGGGCCCCGGCCCACCCGCCCGGAACCCCGATAGGTGGACCAGGTGCCCCATGCCTTCCCCCGGGGGCCGCCCGACAGTTCTTGGCTTTCCGGGGTGGGGCGGGCGGTCAAGGGTGGCCGTAGGCCGTCGCGTAGCGACGCGACGAAGGAGCGCCCTTGAGGGCCCGGCCCACCCCGGAGAGACAGTTGAACTGGCGGGCAGCCCCCGGAACCTCACCGACCCCGGGTGCGCCAACTCCCGCACACCACCACCCCGTTCCGGAATCCAACCCCGCCCCCCGGCCCCACCCACCCCCGCCCGAAAAATAATGCAAGCACGCTTGATTGTTTTCTGTCGCGCTGCCAGGCTTCCCACCACAGCCGTGTCCTGGGGTCCTGAGGGAGCGCATCGTGTCCGAGCCGTCACCGCCGTCCACCGCCGCCGGATCATCCACCGCAGCCGTTTACGCCGACCTGCGCGCGGAGGCCCGGGAACTCGACCTCCTGGTCGCCGACTTGCCCGAGGCCGGGTGGGCCAAGGCGACTCCCGCGCCCGGGTGGAGCGTTGCCCATCAGATCGCGCACCTGGCGTGGACCGACCGGGCGGCGCTGCTGGCGCTCACCGACGCCGCCGGGTTCGGGGAGATGGTCGAGGCGGCGCTCGCCGCGCCCGACAGGTTCGTCGACGACGGGGCGGACGCGGGGGCCGCGCTCGCGCCCGCGGAGTTGCTGGCGGGCTGGCGGGCCGGACGTACCGCTTTGGACCTGGCCCTCGCCGGAGCCTCGCCCGATGCGCGGTTCCCCTGGTACGGGCCGCCCATGAAGGCCGCCTCCATGGCCAGTGCCCGGCTGATGGAGACCTGGGCGCACGGCCAGGACGTCGCCGACGCGCTCGGGGTGCGCCGTACGCCCACCGACCGGCTGCGGCACGTCGCCCGGATCGGGGTGCGGGCCCGTGACTACGCCTTCGCCGTGCGGGGACTGCCCTTGCCCGTGGGGGAGTTCCGGGTGGAGCTGGCCGCGCCCGATGGATCGGGCGACGTATGGGCGTACGGTCCCGTGGACGCTCCGCAGCGGGTCACCGGGCCCGCCCTCGACTTCTGTCTGCTGGTGACCCAGCGGGCCCACCGCGCCGACCTCGGGGTACGGGCGCTGGGCGCCGACGCCGAGCGGTGGCTCGACATCGCGCAGGCCTTCGCGGGTCCGGCCGGGCCCGGCCGCGCGGCGGGCGGTGGTCCCGCGTGAGCGGCGCGCGGCGCGCCCTGCGCATCGGCAACGCGTCCGGGTTCTACGGCGACCGGTTCTCGGCGGTGCGGGAGATGCTGACCGGCGGTGAACTGGACGTCCTCACCGGGGACTACCTCGCCGAGCTGACGATGCTGATCCTCGGCCGGGACCGGCTCAAGGACCCCGGGCTCGGTTACGCGAAGACCTTCCTGCGCCAGCTGGAGGAGGGCCTCGGCCTCGCGCACGAGCGGGGCGTACGGATCGTCGCCAACGCGGGCGGTCTCAACCCGGCCGGGCTCGCGGCCGCCGTGCGCGAGCTGGCGGCGAAGACCGGTGTCCCGGTGTCCGTCGCGCACGTCGAGGGCGATGACGTGATGCCGTACGCCGAAGGGGTGCTGACCGCCAACGCCTACCTCGGCGGGGCCGGGATCGCGGCCTGCCTGCGGGCGGGCGCGGACGTGGTCGTCACCGGCCGGGTGACGGACGCGGCGCTGGTCAGCGGCCCCGCGGCCTGGTGGTTCGACTGGGCGCCGGGGGACCACGACCGGCTGGCTGGGGCGGTGGTGGCCGGGCACGTGCTGGAGTGCGGGACCCAGGCGACCGGCGGCAACTACTCCTTCTTCACCCGGCACGACTTCACCCGGCACGAGTTCACCGGTCACGCGCACCTGTCCCGTCCCGGCTTTCCGCTGGCCGAGATCGAGGCGGACGGTTCCAGCGTCATCACCAAACACCCCGGCACGGGCGGTGTGGTGACCACCGGGACGGTCACGGCGCAGCTGCTGTACGAGACCCAGGGCGCCCGGTACCTCGGCCCCGACGTGACGGCCCGTCTCGACACCGTGCGGCTCACCGACGACGGCCCGGACCGGGTCCGGATCAGCGGTGTGCGGGGCGAGGCGCCGCCGCCGACGCTCAAGGCCGGGATCACCCGGATCGGCGGCTGGCGCAACGAGGTCGTCTTCGTGCTGACCGGGCTGGACATCGAGGCGAAGGCGGACCTCGTACGGGCCCAGCTGGCCGGGGTCCTGGAGGGCGTGGCCGATGTCGGCTGGACCCTCGCCCGTACCGACCACGAGGACGCGCCGACCCAGGAGACGGCGAGCGCGATGCTGCGGCTGGTGGTCCGGGACCCGTCCGCCGACCGGGTCGGGCGGGCCCTGACCTCGGCGGCGATCGAGCTGGCGCTGGGCAGTTACCCCGGATTCCACGTCACGGCCCCGCCGGGACCGGCCCAGCCGTACGGGGTGTTCAGCACCGGGCAGCTGCCCGCGGACACCGTCCCCCACGTGGCGGTCCTCCCCGACGGCACCCGGCTGGCCATCCCGGCGCCCGCGCCCACCCCGGTAACCCCTTCTCCGCCCCCGGTTCCGACCGCCTCCCCGTCCCCGCGGCCCCCGGCGGGCCCCACCCGGCGCGTGCCCCTCGGGCTGGTGGCCGGGGCCCGGAGCGGGGACAAGGGCGGGGACGCCAATGTCGGGGTGTGGGTGGAGAGCGCGGACGCCTGGGAATGGCTGCGCGCCACCCTCACCGTGGATCTGTTCCGGGAGCTGCTCCCCGAGACGGCCGGGCTGCCGGTCACCCGGCACGACCTGCCGGGCCTGCGCGCCCTGAACTTCGTCGTCACCGGCATCCTCGGCGACGGAGTCGCCTCCGGGCACCGCTTCGACCCGCAGGCCAAGGCGCTCGGCGAATGGCTGCGCGCCCGCCACCTCGACATCCCCGTTCCTCTCCTGCCCTCTCCCCTCTCCCCCTTCTCCCTTCCGGAGGTGAGCCGCCCATGACCCGGCTCGGCACCAGCGTCGACACCCGCGACCCCGACCACCTGGCCCACCGGGCCGCCGCCCTGGAGCGGATCGAGGCTCTCGACGCCGAGCACGCCAAGGCGCTGGCGGGCGGCGGCGAGAAGTACACGGCCCGGCACCGGGCGCGCGGCAAGCTGCTCGCGCGCGAGCGGATCGAGCTGCTCCTCGATCCGGACACCCCGTTCCTGGAGCTGTCCCCGCTCGCGGCGTGGGGCAGCGACTACCCCGTGGGCGCCTCGATGGTGACCGGGATCGGGGTGGTGGAGGGCGTCGAGTGCCTGGTCACCGCCAACGATCCGACGGTGCGCGGCGGCGCCTCCAACCCGTGGACCCTGAAGAAGGCCCTGCGGGCGAACGAGATCGCCCGCGCCAACCGGCTGCCCTGCATCAGCCTGGTCGAGTCCGGTGGCGCCGACCTCCCGTCGCAGAAGGAGATCTTCATCCCCGGCGGGGCGGTCTTCCGGGACATCACCCGGCTCTCCGCCGCCGGGATCCCGACCATCGCCGTGGTCTTCGGCAACTCCACGGCGGGCGGGGCGTACATCCCCGGGATGTCCGACCACACCGTGATGATCAAGGACCGGTCGAAGGTGTTCCTCGGCGGTCCGCCGCTGGTCAAGATGGCGACCGGTGAGGAGAGCGACGACGAGTCGCTCGGCGGCGCCGACATGCACGCCCGTACGTCGGGCCTCGCCGACCACTACGCCGTCGACGAGGAGGACGCGATCCGCCAGGCCCGGCGGATCGTGGCCCGGCTCAACCACCGCCGGGCGCGGCCCGCTCCGCCGAAGGCCCAGGAGCCGCTGTACGACGCCGAGGACCTGCTCGGGATCGTGCCGGCCGACCTCAAGACCCCTTTCGACCCGCGCGAGGTGATCGCCCGGCTGGTCGACGGTTCCGACTTCGACGAGTTCAAGCCGCTGTACGGCACCAGCCTGGTCACGGGCTGGGCGAGCCTGCACGGCCATCCGGTGGGCATCCTCGCCAATGCCCAGGGCGTGCTGTTCAGCGCCGAGTCGCAGAAGGCCGCCCAGTTCATCCAGCTCGCGAACCAGCGCGACATCCCGCTCCTGTTCCTGCACAACACCACCGGCTACATGGTCGGCAAGGAGTACGAGCAGGGCGGGATCATCAAGCACGGCTCGATGATGATCAACGCGGTGTCCAACTCGAAGGTCCCGCACCTGTCCGTCCTCATCGGAGCCTCCTACGGCGCCGGGCACTACGGCATGTGCGGCCGGGCCTACGACCCCCGCTTCCTCTTCGCCTGGCCCGGAGCCAAGTCCGCGGTCATGGGCCCGCAGCAGCTCGCGGGCGTGCTGTCGATCGTCGCCCGCGCTTCGGCCGCGGCGAAGGGGCAGCCGTACGACGACGAGGCCGACGCCGGGATGCGCGCCTTCGTGGAGCAGCAGATCGAGTCGGAGTCCCTGCCGATGTTCCTGTCCGGGCGGCTGTACGACGACGGGGTCATCGACCCGCGCGACACCCGCACCATCCTCGGCCTGTGCCTGTCGGCCGTCCACAACGCCCCCGTCGAGGGCGCCCGTGGCGGCTTCGGCATCTTCCGGATGTGAGCCCCCACATGACCACCTCACCCGAGACCACCCAGCCCGACTTCGCGCCGTCCAAGGCGATCGGATCGCTGCTCGTCGCCAACCGCGGGGAGATCGCGGTACGGATCTTCCGCACCGCCCGCGCCCTGGGCATCGAGACCGTCGCCGTGTACGCCGACCCCGACGCCCGGGCCCTGCACGTCCGGGAGGCCGACGCGGCCGTGCGGCTGCCCGGGGCCGCCCCCGCCGAGACCTACCTGCGCGGCGAACTCCTGGTGAAGGCGGCCCTCGCCGCGGGCGCCGACGCCGTCCACCCCGGGTACGGGTTCCTCTCCGAGAACGCCGGCTTCGCCCGCGCCGTGCGCGCCGCCGGGCTGCTCTGGATCGGGCCGCCGCCCGAGGCGATCGAGGCCATGGCCTCCAAGACCCGGGCCAAGGAGCTGATGCGCGCCGCCGGGGTCCCGCTCCTCGACCCGGTCGACCCGGCCACCGCCACGGCCGCCGACCTGCCGCTGCTCCTCAAGGCCGCCGCGGGCGGCGGCGGCCGGGGCATGCGGGTCGTCCGCGAACTCGGCTCCCTCAAGGAGGAACTGGAAGCCGCCGCCGCGGAGGCCCGGTCCGCCTTCGGTGACGGCGAGGTCTTCGCGGAGCCGTACGTCGAGCGCGGCCGGCACGTGGAAGTGCAGGTCCTCGCCGACGCCCACGGCACCGTCTGGGCGCTCGGCACCCGGGACTGCTCCCTCCAGCGCCGCCACCAGAAGGTCATCGAGGAGGCCCCGGCCCCCGGCCTCCCCGAGAGCCTGCGCACCACCCTCCACGAGGCCGCCGTCGCCGCCGCCCGCGCGGTGTCCTACCAGGGCGCGGGCACCGTCGAGTTCCTCGTCACCGCGGAGGGCCGCCCGTACTTCCTGGAGATGAACACCCGCCTCCAGGTGGAACACCCCGTCACCGAAGCCGTCCACGGCCTCGACCTCGTCGCCCTCCAGCTGCGCATCGCCGAGGGCGGGGCGCTGCCCCTGAACCCGCCGCGGGCGTCCGGTCACGCGGTGGAGGCCCGGCTGTACGCGGAGGACCCCGCCCAGGACTGGCGTCCACAGGCCGGTGTCCTGCACACCCTGTCCGTCCCCGGGGCCGGGGACGGGATCCGCGTGGACACGGGCTTCGCCGACGGCGACACCGTCGGCGTGCACTACGACCCGATGCTCGCCAAGGTCATCGCGCACGCCCCGACCCGCGCCGAAGCCGTCCGCGCGCTGGCCGGCGCGCTGGCCCGGGCCCGTATCCACGGCCTCACCACCAACCGGGACCTGCTGGTGCGCTCGCTGCGCCACCCGGAGTTCGCCGCCGCCCGCCTCGACACCGGGTTCTACGAACGCCACCTGGGCGCCCTCACCGAAGCGGCCCCGGACGCCGCCCTGGCGGCCGTCGCCGCCGCCCTCGCCGAGGCCGCCCCGGCCCCGGACGCGCCGCTCGCCACCCGGATCGGCGGCTGGCGCAATGTGCCGTCCCAGCCGCAGAGCCGCCGCTACACCGCCGCCGGGACGGCCCACGAGGTCCGCTACCGGCCGTCCCGCAGCGGCCCCCCGCAGCTCGTGGACCGGCCCGGCGTCCGCGTCGTGGCCACCGCACCGGACTCCGTCACCCTCGAAGTCGACGGGGTCCAGCGGTTGTTCCACGTGAAACACAAATCGAACAGCCCCGAGGTTTACGTCGATTCACCGCTCGGCGCGCACACCCTGATCCGGCTGCCCCGGTTCGCCGAACCCCAGGACCGCACCGAACCCGGATCCCTGCTCGCCCCCATGCCCGGCACCGTCGTGCGGATCGCCGAGGGCCTCGCCACCGGCTCCGCCGTCACCGCCGGGCAGCCCCTGCTCTGGCTGGAGGCCATGAAGATGGAGCACCGCATCGTCTCGCCCGCCTCCGGCACGCTCACCGCGCTCCACGCCGTCCTCGGCCACCAGGTCGAATTCGGCGCCCTGCTCGCCGTCGTCCAGGAGGAACCGCCCGCATGAGCAACACCGTTGTCGAATCCGCGGAACACCAGGCCCTGCGCGCGGCCGTCGCCGCCCTCGGGCAGCGCTACGGCCGTGAGTACCTCGCCCGGGTGGCCCGCGAGGGCCGCCACCCCGACGAGCTGTGGGCCGACGCCGCCAAGCTCGGCTACCTCGGGGTCAACCTCCCCGAGGAGTACGGCGGCGGAGGCGGCGGCATCGCCGAACTCTCCATCGTGCTCGAAGAACTGGGCGCCGCGGGCTGCCCGCTGCTGATGATGGTGGTCTCGCCCGCCATCTGCGGCACGGTCATCGCCCGCTTCGGCACCGACGCCCAGAAGCGGGCCTGGCTCCCCGGCCTCGCCGACGGCAGCCGCACCATGGCCTTCGGCATCACCGAACCCGACGCCGGATCCAACTCCCACCGCATCACCACCACCGCCCGCCGCGACGGCGACGACTGGGTCCTGACCGGCCGCAAGGTCTTCATCTCCGGCGTGGACATCGCCGACGCCACCCTGATCGTCGGCCGCACCGAGGACGCCCGGACCGGACGCCTCAAGCCGTGCCTCTTCATCGTCGAGCGTGATACACCCGGCTTCACCCGTTCGGTCATAGACATGGAACTCCAGGCTGCCGAGAAACAGTTCGAACTCGTCCTCGACGAGGTCCGGCTGCCCGCCGACGCCCTCGTCGGCGACGAGGACGCGGGCCTGCTCCAGCTCTTCGCCGGACTCAACCCCGAACGCGTCATGACCGCCGCCTTCGCCATCGGCATGGGCCGCTACGCCCTGGCCAAGGCGGTCGACTACGCCAAGACCCGGCAGGTGTGGAAGGAGCCCATCGGCAGCCACCAGGCCGTCGCCCACCCCCTGGCGGCCGCCCACATCGAACTCGAACTGGCCCGCCTGATGATGCAGAAGGCCGCCCACCTCTACGACGCCGGGGACGACATGGGCGCCGGAGAAGCGGCCAACATGGCCAAGTACGCTGCCGCCGAGGCCTGCGTACGGGCGGTGGACCAGTCCGTCCACACCCTCGGCGGCAACGGCCTCACCCGCGAATACGGACTCGCCTCCCTCATCACCGCCTCCCGGGTGGCCCGTATCGCACCCGTCAGCCGCGAGATGATCCTCAACTTCGTCTCGCACCAGACCCTGGGCCTGCCCAAGTCGTACTAGAACGGAAGGGCCGGAGGAACGGACATGACCCCGATCGTCGGATCCGCGCACGCCCGCGGCATCACCACCCTCACGCTCGACGCGCCGGAGAACCGCAACGCGCTCTCCGCGGAACTCGTCGGCGAGCTGCGCGCGGCCCTCGCCGCGGCGGGCGCGGACCCGGCGGTCCGGGCCATCGTCCTCACCCACACCGGCACCACCTTCTGCGCCGGCGCGGACCTGAAGAACCCCTTCGCCCCCGAGGACTTCCTGGCCCTGCTGCGCGAGCTGGCCGAACTGCCCAAGCCGGTCGTGGCCCGGGTGACCGGACACGTCCGGGCCGGCGGCCTCGGGCTGCTCGGCGCCTGCGACATCGCCGCCGCCGGGCCGCAGTCCTCGTACGCCTTCACCGAGAGCCACCTGGGCCTGGCCCCGGCGGTGATCTCGATCCCGCTGCTGCCCCGGCTCGACCCCCGGGCCGCGGCCCGCTACTTCCTCACCGCCGAACGCTTCGGACCGGCCGAGGCGGCCCGGATCGGGCTGCTCACCCTGCACGCCGACGATGTCGACGAGGCCCTCGAACCCGTCCTCGCAGGGCTGCGCAAGGCCTCCCCGCAGGGCCTCGCCGAGTCGAAGGCGCTGGTCACCGCACCCGTACGGGCCGCCCTGGAGCAGGACGGGGAACGGCTGACCGCGCTGTCCGCGTCCCTCTTCGGCTCCGCCGAGGCCCGCGAGGGCATCACGGCCCTCTTCGAGCGCCGGGACCCGTCATGGACGTCCTGACCGACCCGCAGCACAGCGGCCCGCAGCTGACCGACCCGCAGCACGGCGGCCCCCAACACGGCGGCCCGCAGCAGAGCGCCCCCCGGCCGAGAGCCACCCGCGGGGCCCCGAAGCAGGCCCGCAGCCGGGTCACCCGGCGCCACCTCCTCGAAGCGGCCGTGTCCTGCCTGGCCGAACACGGCTGGGCGGGCTCCACCGTCGCCGTCGTCGCCGAGCGCGCCGGGGTCTCCCGGGGCGCGGCCCAGCACCACTTCCCCACCCGCGAATCCCTGTTCACGGCCGCCGTCCAGTACGTCGCCGAGGAACGCTCCACCGCCCTGCGCGAGCTGTTCCAGGCGGGCCCGGCACCGCGCGCCGAGGTGGTCCACGCCGTCGTGGACCTGTACACGGGCGCCCTCTTCCGGGCCGCGCTCCAGCTGTGGGTGGCCGCCTCCAACGAGGAGCAGCTGCGGCCCCCGGTCATCGAGCTGGAGGCCCGGGTCGGCCGCGAGACCCACCGCATCGCGGTGGAACTGCTGGGCGCCGACGAGTCCGTACCCGGGGCCCGGGAGACCGTCCAGGGCTTCCTGGACATGGCGCGCGGGCTGGGCCTGGCGAACGTCCTCACCGACGACACCGCCCGCCGCGACCGGGTGGTCACCCAGTGGGCCGCGATCCTGGACACCGCCCTGGGCCCGCCCCGGGCCTGACCCCGGGGCGGCACCCTTTCCCCATACCGGGCGATCTACTGGGCGATGTCGGCGTACCCCTCGACCGCCTGCGGCTCCCGGGTGCCCGGGCCGACGTAGCGCGCCGAAGGACGGACCAGGCGGCCCGTGCGCTTCTGCTCCAGGATGTGCGCCGACCACCCGGCGGTGCGGGCGCAGGTGAACATCGAGGTGAACATGTGCGCCGGGACCTCCGCGAAGTCCAGCATGATCGCCGCCCAGAACTCCACGTTCGTCGCGAGCACGCGGTCGGGGCGCCGCGCGTGCAGCTCCTCCAGCGCGGCCTTCTCCAGCGCCGCCGCCACCTCGTAGCGCGGCGCGTCCAGCTCCTTGGCCGTCCGGCGCAGCACGCGGGCGCGCGGGTCCTCGGCGCGGTAGACGCGGTGCCCGAAGCCCATCAGCCGCTCGCCCTTGTCCAGGGCCTTCTTCACGTACGCCACCGCGTCGCCGCTGCGCTCGATCTCCTCGATCATGCCCAGCACGCGGGACGGCGCCCCGCCGTGCAGCGGCCCGGACATGGCACCGACGGCCCCCGACAGCGCGGCCGCGACATCGGCGCCGGTGGACGCGATGACCCGGGCGGTGAAGGTGGACGCGTTCATGCCGTGCTCGGCGGCCGAGGTCCAGTAGGCGTCGACGGCCTTGACGTGCTTGGGGTCGGGCTCGCCCCGCCAGCGGATCATGAAGCGTTCGACGACGGACTCGGCCTTGTCGATCTCGCTCTGCGGCACCATCGGCAGGCCCTGGCCGCGGGCGGACTGGGCGACGTACGACAGGGCCATCACGGCCGCGCGCGCGAGGTCGTCACGGGCGGTCCGCTCGTCGATGTCCAGCAGCGGTTTCAGACCCCACACGGGGGCCAGCATCGCCAGCGCGGACTGCACGTCGACCCGGATGTCACCGGAGTGCACCGGGATCGGGAAGGGCTCGGCGGCGGGCAGCCCCGGGTTGAACGCACCGTCGACCAGCAGGCCCCAGACGTTCCCGAAGGACACGTGACCGACCAGGTCTTCGATGTCGACACCCCGGTAACGGAGCGATCCGCCCTCCTTGTCGGGCTCGGCGATCTCGGTCTCGAACGCGACGACCCCTTCGAGCCCGGGTACGAAGTCGGACATCAGGCGGCTCCTCAGATAGATGCGAACACGCGCGGCTCCCGGCGTGATTCGCGGTCCGGCGCGGTCATCCCCGTTGATGCCCGGCAGGGCCGATGGTCACCCTCACGGGAACCAGCGGACCGGCCCCAAGATTTTGTCCGCTCGGGATGGCCTGCGGAAGCGTGACATACGGCACACCCCTGGAAGTCGTCCTGCGGCAGGATGGCGGGGTGACAGACAAGGATCTTGACCCCGCCCTCATGCGGATGCAGTACCGCTCGGAGATCCTCGCCGAGGACGGCCTCGCCGCGGACCCCATGGAGCAGTTCGCGCAGTGGTTCCGGCAGGCCGCCGACGCGCGCCTCTTCGAGCCGAACGCGATGGTCGTCTCGACCGCCACCCCCGACGGGCGGCCCAGCTCCCGCACCGTGCTGCTCAAGCAGTTCGACGAGCGCGGTTTCGTCTTCTTCACCAACTACGGCTCGCGCAAGGGCACGGAACTGGCCGAGAACCCGTACGTGGGCCTGCTCTTCCCGTGGCACCCGATCGCCCGGCAGGTGGTGGTCACCGGCGCCGCGGTGCGGACCGGCCGGGACGAGACTGCCGCGTACTTCCGCTCGCGCCCGCACGGCTCACAGCTGGGGGCCTGGGCGAGCGAGCAGTCCCGGGTGATCTCCTCGCGCGCCGAGCTGGACCGCCGCTACGCGGAGCTGGCCGAACGCTATCCGGAGGGGGAGCAGGTCCCGGTGCCGCCGGAATGGGGCGGCGTACGGGTGGTGCCGCAGGAGGTGGAGTTCTGGCAGGGCCACGAGAACCGCCTGCACGACCGCCTGAAGTACGTCCGCGACGGCGAGAAGTGGCGCGTCGAGCGCCTGTGCCCGTAGCCCCCGCGGGGCCGTCGGAAAACACCGGAAAAACAGACGACCCGCGGGCTCGGGTTTCTCTCCTGCAGTGAGAGAAGCCGGCCGGACGTACCGGCGAGCCCGCGGGTCGGGTGACTGCTTGGGATTGGCGCTCGGCGATCCCGCCGGGCACCGCACTGGGTGCGTGCGACGACGGGCGCTTAGCCCGCAGTCACCTCACGCGTCCGGAGTTCGTACATTTCCGGGATCACCTCCTTTCAGTGTGCGACCACTGTAAGCAGCCTCCCGCCCTGCGCTCAATCGAATTTCGGGGGCGAATCCATAGCCGTATCCATCGGCTCGTTGAAGCATCCGCAGGTGCCGGTGCGAGACATCGAAGCGGCTGGTCAGCGTGGTGACGCGATGCTGGCCACTCGCCCGCACCGCGATGCGCCCCACCCAGCGGCCGGCCCACTTCCCCCTGGGAACGACCGCCTCCACCAAGTCGCCGGTCGCGTATCCGTGGTGGATCTTGCTGCGAGGCCGCCGCAAGCGGGGGAACCCGAAACGGTCCGGCGTGGTCCTCGCGTACGAACCGCGCCCGGTCGAGGTCACCACCAAGACCTGTGCGGGTATCCGTGCGATCGAATCCCGGTCATGATCGAGGAGTCCGGTCGCCAGGGCGTCGATCGTGTGGCTCTTGGGCAGCCCCATCGCGGCGCGGTTCCAGCGGGTGTGCCCGCCCGACCAGGGATGTACAGGTACCCCGATCGTGGAGAGTGTCTCCACGAGCTGGTGCCTGGTGGCGTTCATGACGGCGATGTCCTGCAGCGGTCGCCTGAGCTGGGCGATCACTTTCTCCAGACGGGAAGGCTGGTCATTGAGGAAATCTTCGATGCGTCGCGTCCCCTTCAGCTGATTGCAGGGCGCGCAGGCGAGCACGAGATTCGACACCCGGTCCGATCCTCCGTAGCGACGGGGGCGCACATGTTCGATGTCGAGCGGTACTTCCGTGGCGTCGCAATAGGCACACGATCCGTTCCATTTGGCCAGGAGGAACGCCCGGACCTCGGACCCGGTGTACGTCGCTTCCCAGCCCTCCGAAGAGCCGGATTCCCCGACCCCTGCGACGACACTCGTATCGAAGGCGACCTGCTCCACGTGGATCTCGAGAACCGGTGCGTATCGGCACAGCTTCGTGACGAGAGACATCGTGGAGTCGATGCGATGGCGCAGGGAGGGCGGGAGCCAGCCGCTCGGCCGAGTGCGGTTTTTGTGCCGCGGAGCCCGGTGCCGGAGGTTCGCCGAGCGTCGGCGGCGACGGTAACCCGCGCGCCGCATCATGCCGCGGTGGATCTGTTGTCCCCGATGCCGCAGTTCGATCGTGATCAGACCCCGGCATGCCAGGGCGGTGAGACCTCGTGGGCCGAGGAGCTCCCGTCCATCGGTCACGGCGATTCCTGTCGCTTTGGACCCGGGGTCGATGCGCAGCTGTACGCCCGTGACGGTGGAGTCCTCGCGGGACCGGTCCTTGAGCCGGATGGTGAAGGGGACTCGCCGCGCCACGACGGCACGTCCGCTCTCGAGCAGCTCGCGCGCTCGTGCGGGGTGGCACGGCATGAGCGGCTCGCCCCCCTTTGCCACGACGAACACCCGGCTCGCTGTGGGGCTGGGAGCGTCACCGCTCCCGGTCTCTGCCGTGGACACTGCCGAAGCAGTGGATCCGGCGTTTCGCCGACGGGTCCAGGTGCGGTTCCCGCCGGTCTCCCCTCGCCCATGTTCCCTGCCGGTACCCGGCCTTGCGGCCGGGAGTCCGTGAGCCGTTTCGTCCCTGCTCCCGGGGGTGTCTGCGCTCACGGATTCCAGAGCAGGCTGCTGAGGAAGCACAGCCTGGTGGGTCTGCTCACCTACAGAGAACGTAGTCATCGAGGCACCTCGTCTGATCCGCGGATCGTGATGACTGGGGCTGGTCACTCCATGAGGGAGCGAGTGACCTCCCTTCTCGTGATGAGGCCGACGCTATCCGGCTGGGAGCGCGTGGCGCGGGCGGAGACCCGGCGCTCACTCGAACGTGTGGTCGTCCGATGGCTGTGCTGTCCACACCGCCCACGGGTGCACGGATTTTCACGAACGGGGTGTGGGCTGCGTCACGTTCCAGTTCAATGATCTGACGTGCCGCACACGCGAACACCTGCAGGGGGTCCCAGGTGAGTGCCTTCGGACGTAGTGAGACCACCGACGATCTGCTCGCCGCGCTGCTGGACGGGATGGACGCGGCGCTCTGCGCGTTCGATGCCGACGGCGTGATCACGCACTGGAACCGCGAGGCCGAGCGGATCCTGGGGTGGTCGGCCGCCGAGGCGGTGGGGCGGCGGGGGTTCGCCGGATGGGCGGCGCGCGCCGCCGACGCGCAGGACGTCGAGGCCAGACTGATGGCCGCGCAGGACGTGCCGGGCCGCCAGGTGCACGAGTTCGCGCTGGTCACCAAGGACGGCGGGCGGGTGCTCGTGCGGACCCAGTCGGCCGGGGTGCAGGGCGCGGGCGGGAAACCGGCCGGGGTGTACTGCGCGTTCAGCGAGGTGCACGCGCAGATCGACCTGGAGCGGTCCATCGCGCTCAGCGAGGCGCTGATGGACGACGCCTCGTGGGGGGTCGTGCTGGTCGATGTGGACCTGCGGCCCGCCGTCGTCAACGCGCAGGCGGCCACCGCCTTCGGATCGGGGCGGACCGCGCTGCTGGGGCGGCCGCTCGGGGAGCTGCTCGCGCAGGGCGTGGAGGACCTGGAGGGCGCTCTGCAGCACGTCCTGGCCGAGGGGCCGCCGCCCGGGCCGGTGGAGCTGTGGGTTTCGGTACGGACGGCCGCGGGCGTACGCCGGCGCTGCTGGCGCAGCGGGTTCCTGCGCCTGGCCTCGCCGCTGGCGGAGGAACCGGTGCCGCTGGGGGTCGGCTGGCTGTTCCAGGACATCACCGAGGCCCGGCAGGCGGAACTGGACACCGCGCAGCTGCGGTTCCGCTCCCAGCAGCTGCACCGGGCGGGCCGGGCGGCGGGGGAGTGCGAGGAATCGGCGGAGGCGGCGGCGGTCCGGCTGGAGTTCGCGCTGGCCGGGTTCGCGGACCACGCGCTGATCGACGTACTGGCCGCGGACGGGGCACGGCTGGTCCGCTCGCCCGTGTCCCCGTCCGGGGCGGTGCCCGCCGCGGGCCCGCTGCTGCCGGGGCCGGGGGCGATCCCGGTCCGCTACGAGCCCGGGCACCCGGCGCTGCAGGCGCTGGACCGGATCGGCTCGGTACGGGCCAGCGCGCCGGTGGGGGCGGCGGCCGAGGGGTGGGCCAGGACCCGGCAGTGGCCGCAGGGCGCGGCGCACGGGCTGTGCGTGGTCCTGCGCAGCCGGGGCCGGAGCCTGGGCATCCTGACGTTCCTGCGCGGCCCGTCCCGCCCCCCGTTCGACCGCGCGGACGCCGCCTACGCCGAAGAGGTCGCTTCCCGCGTGGCGACGGACCTGGCCTTGTCGACGTCGGCGGCGTAGCGCTTGCGTCCCCCTCGGGGGCCGGGGTCAGCCCGCGTGGTGGCGGATGACCTCGCGGGCCACCACCGCCCGGGCCGGGCCGAGTTCGGCCGCCACCGCGGCGGCCCGCCGGTCGTCGCAGGCGACCAGGCCCGGCTGCGGCGCGCGCAGGGTGAGGCACCGGCGCCGCAGGTGCGTGGGCGGGTGCGTGTCGTCGACGCTGTGCCCGCGCCGTGCGGCGACCCGGAGCTGACGCTCGTACTCATGGCCCGGTACGGACGCCACGTGCGCCGCGATCCGCTCCCACAGCCCCTGCTCGGCGGCCTCGCGGGCGGCCCGGCCGGCCCGGCCGCCGGTCATCTGGGCGGCCACCGACTCCCGGCGCAGCTCCGCGTCCACCGACCGGGCCACGAGCAGCCGGTCCGTCAGGGCCACCGCCCCCTCGGTCGAGCCGGCCCGCGCCGCGCTCAGGTCCGCCTGGTACTCGGCGCGCTGGGCGGCGCGCAGGGTCAGCCGGTCGAGCAGGAGCAGCAGGGCGTACGCCGCGCAGCGCGGGAGGTACGCCACGAGGTTGAACAACGTGTCCCAGATGGTGTGCGCGGGGCTCGGAGCGAGCGCGTCCACCCACAGGAGCAGGGAGCGCAACGCACTGTGGAGGACCAGCCCGTGCCGGAGGTCCCCGTGGGCGAAGTGCCCCAGCTCGTGGCCGAGGAGCGCGACCCGCTCGCGCGGGCCTAGGACCTCCCACAGGCCGAGGCCGAGGATCAGCACCCGGCGCCTGCGCGGTCCGTACGCCGTCACGGCGGCGTTGACGTCGCCGCACACCGCCACGGCGTGCACCCCGGTGGTGCCGGTGACGGCGGCCACCTCGTCGATCAGTGCGAACAGCTCGGGCGCGTCCGCCCGCAGCAGCACGGGCCCGTCGTCCGGCAGCCGCCCGAACCGGGGCCGCAGGACGACGGCCACGGCGAGCAGCACGGCGCCCCAGACCGGCTCGATCCCGGTGTCCCAGCCCAGCACGATCAGCAGCAGCCCGGCCACCACCAGCGCCACGGTGACGCCGTGCACCAGCAGGGCGAGCCCGAGGGCGAGCAGGGCGGCCATGTCGCGGCGCGCCCGGGTCCACGGCGTCACCGTGGGGCGGTGCGACAGGGGCGGGCCAGTGGACGGGCTAGTGGCGGAAGAAGATCCGGTCGCCGTATTCCTGCATCACGCGGCCGTTCCACTCGTGGCCGCCGTCGACGTTGCCCGAGCGCAGGAGCGGCGGCTCGACGCCGCGGGCGGCGAGGTCACCGGCCGCGGCGGCCATCACGGCCTGCATGATGGCGCTGGTCACGACCGTGGACGCCGGGGCGAAGGGGGCGTCGATCCCCTCCAGGCTCAGCTCGGCGTCGCCGACCGCGATCTTGCTGTCGAGGACGATGTCGCAGTGGTCCTTGAGGAAGGTGCCCGAGACGTGCCGCGAGCGGGTCTCCGTCGCGTACGCCACCGAGGTCACGCCGATCACCTTGAGCCCGATGGCCCGTGCGTTCATCGCCATCTCGACGGGCAGCGCGTTGCGCCCGGAGAGGGAGATGATCACGAGCACGTCGCCGTTGGCGGCCGGGCTGCTGTCCAGGACCGCCCCGGCCAGCCCGTCGACCCGCTCCAGCGCGCTGCCGAGCGTCGCGGGCATGACGTCGATCCCGGCGGTGCCGGGGACGGCGAGGAAGTTCATCAGCGCGAGCCCGCCGGCCCGGTAGACCACGTCCATCGCGGGGAGGGAGGAGTGCCCGGCGCCGAAGGCGAAGAGCCGGTTCCCGGCGGCGACGGCGTCGGCGATCACGGAGCCGGCCTCGGCGATGTTCGACGACTCCTCGTCCCGCACCCGCTCCAGGAGGCCGATGGCGGCATCGATGAACTGACCGGCCAGCTTGCTCTCGCTCATGCGCTGAGGGGCCCTTCCAGAGGTGGGGTGCGTCCGTGTCCGCCGCTCACCGTGCGGTCTGGACCAAGTGCGTGTCAATACCAGCGTCAATCCGTGGACGAAGGCCCTGAGGGGGTCCCGGACGGTCCTTGGCCTCCGGCACGGAACGGTTGTCGGCCTGATGCGTCAGAATTGGGTGCAGGGCCAGCGCACGATATCCCGAGGGGCACGAATGTCCGGACTGATCGATACCACGGAGATGTATCTCCGCACCATCCTCGAGCTGGAAGAGGAAGGCGTGGTCCCCATGCGCGCCCGGATTGCCGAGCGGCTCGATCAGAGCGGCCCGACGGTCAGCCAGACGGTGGCACGCATGGAGCGCGACGGCCTGGTGGCCGTCGCCAGCGACCGGCACCTGGAGCTGACGGAGGAGGGGCGGCGGCTGGCCACGCGCGTGATGCGCAAGCACCGGCTGGCCGAGTGTCTCCTCGTCGACGTCATCGGACTGGAATGGGAGCAGGTGCACGCCGAGGCCTGTCGCTGGGAGCACGTGATGAGCGAAGCGGTGGAGCGGCGGGTGCTGGAGCTGCTGCGTCACCCGACCGAGTCGCCGTACGGGAACCCGATCCCCGGTCTGGAGGAGCTGGGCGAGAAGGCCGAGGCGGATCCGTTCCTCGACGAGAGCATGGTGAGCCTGGCGGAGCTGGACCCGGGTGTCGACGGCAAGACCGTGGTCGTGCGGCGGATCGGCGAGCCCATCCAGACGGATGCCCAGCTCATGTACACGCTGCGGCGGGCGGGCGTGCAGCCCGGGTCGGTCGTCAGCGTGACGGAGTCCCCGGGCGGGGTGCTGGTCGGCAGTGGCGGCGAGGCCGCCGAGCTGGAGGCGGAGGTCGCCTCCCACGTGTTCGTGGCGAAGCGGTGACCGTCCGTACCGCCCGTATGGGGTAGCGCTCGCGGTGTGGACGGTCCCGGCGCCTCGCGGCGCCGGGACCGGTCCTCCCCTGTTTGACCCGGAGCCCCGAGCTCTCAAGGTCATCCCCTCGGACCGTCTTCCCCGAGCGGCCCGCCTCCCGTTGAAGATCTCCCCTCGGCAGCGGCGGCCAATCCTTGAGCAAGGTCATTCGAAAGAGTGGTGTTGCCGCCGAGAAGGCAGTTTTCGAATGCGGGTTCGATAGTCTTGCGGGGAGCGAAGGGGGTGCATCTGCGGTGGTACAGCGCTTCGATGTAACGGGGTCCGACGGCGTACGCCTGGCCGCCTGGGAATTCCGGGAACCCGCCTCCCCGGACGGCCCGGATGCCTCGGATGCCCAGGACGACCCGGCCGACCCGGCCGAGGCCTCCGGTCCGGGGTCCGGGCCCGGGGTGCTCTTACTCCACGGGCTGATGGGCCGCGCCTTCCACTGGGCCGGAACCGCCCGCTGGCTCGCCGAGCGCCACCGCGTCGTCGCCCTCGACCAACGCGGACACGGCCAGAGCGAACGCCTGGCCAACGGTCCGGACATCCCGGCCGCCTTCGCCCGCGAGGCCTTCGTGGCCGACGCCGAAGCCGTGGTCGAGCAGCTCGGCCTGGGCCCCGTCACCCTCGTAGGCCACTCCATGGGCGCCCTCACCGCCTGGCAGCTCGCCGCCCGCCGCCCCGACCTCGTCCGGGCCCTCGTCATCTGCGACATGCGTGCCTCCGCGCTCGGCGCCGCCTCGCAGCGCGAATGGGAGGAGTGGTTCCACCGCTGGCCCCTGCCCTTCCCCACCCAGGACGCCGCCCGCCGCTGGTTCGGCGAGGACGACCCCCGGGTGGAGCGGCCCGACCCCGGCCGCGGGGCCTTCTTCGCCGAGGTCATGCACCAGGCGCAGGACGGATGGCGCCCCCTCTTCTCCCGCCGGCAGATGCTCACCGCCCGCGAGACGTGGGTGCACGACGCGCACTGGGAGGAGCTGGCGCAGGTCCGCTGCCCGACGCTGGTGGTCCGGGGACTGGACGGCGAGCTGGGGCGGGCCGAGGCGCAGGAGATGGTCCGGGTGCTGCCGGCCGGGCAGTATGCGGAGATCCCCGACGCCGGGCACTACCTCCACTACGACCAGCCGGGAGCGTGGCGGGCGGTGCTGGAGCCGTTCCTCGACGGGGTCAAGACCGGGTCCACGGCCTCGGCGGGTGGCCCCTGACCACCTACGGCGCGGGGGTCTCCGCCGACCAGAAGTCGTCGCGGACGTCCGGGCGCTGGGGATACGGGGTGGTGCGCACCGGCGTGTTGGGCTTGGTCGTGGGGCTCTGCACGGGAGCGTCTGTGAGGCATGGGGTGGCGGCAGAGAGCCGGAACTGGCCCTCTCCGCCCACCTCGGCGCTCAGGCTGTAGCCCTCGGGTGTGGAGGCGTAGAGGGCGGGAACGGTAGGGCTGGTGCGCATGGATGTGATCTTGTATCCACGGCCCTTCCATGCACGTTCGATCACTCCGAGCAGGGCGCCGCGCCGCTGTTCGGAGACGATCGTCAGGATGAGGATCGAGCGGTCGGCGGCACCCGTACCCGTGGCCTTGTTGAGGGTGTTGGTGCAACCGCTCTCGCTGGAGGGCCCGTGGTTCCAACGGAGTTCGGGCCGCACAGCGGTGAGGGTCTCCTGAAGGATGGCATCCGCGCGCTCGGCGCCCTGCTGCATGTTCATGCTGGGGTTCCTTTCGGCTGAGGTATCTCCTCCGCCCGGACCACATGCGGCGAGGGTGGTGAGGGCGGTGAGGAAGAACAGGACGGCTGGGGTCCGGGCGAGCGCGGAGGAGCGGAGTCTCATCGAGGTTCCTGGGTAGATATGTCTTGCGGTCGGCCGGCGATGATCAAGGCGATGTTGCCGGCGGAGTCCTTGTCCTTCTTCGGATTGAAGTAGTTGGAGTGTGCCTCTATGGGGCCGTCCCCGCCGATGATCGGCGTCGGACCGTCATCGACTCTGAAGCGGTGGGCGCCGAACTCCCTGTTCGCGGGATCGGTTCCGAAGTGGATCTGGCTGGGGTCGCTGAGTGCGTCGCCCACGACGTATCCGTGGAAGGCTCCCACGCCGCCTCCGATGACCGCGCCTCCCACGGTGCCGAGTGGTCCGAGGGCGGAGCCCACCACCCCACCGGCAACGGCACCGGCCGCGCCACCGCCCAGCAGGCCGGCGGTCTCGGCTGTGTTCGGAGCCTTGGTCACCAGGTCGTT
This sequence comes from Streptomyces sp. NBC_00536, assembly GCF_036346295.1. Classification (NCBI taxonomy): domain Bacteria; kingdom Bacillati; phylum Actinomycetota; class Actinomycetes; order Kitasatosporales; family Streptomycetaceae; genus Streptomyces; species Streptomyces sp. NBC_00536. The sequence continues at coordinate 4,630,990 of NZ_CP107819.1, forward strand.
CTGCGCCGCCCCCACGTACACGTGATCCCGCCCGACGCCGAGCTGGTCGGCGTTCTGGGCACCTGTACCCGGGCTGCCGACCAGGATGATGTCATCCGCCCCTGGGATACCGCCTGGCTGCTGGGCGGCCTGACCGACAGTGAGTGATCCGTAGGAGTGCCCGATCGCCGTGATGTGGGGGTCAGCGTTCTGGTTGGTGCTGCTGATCCCCGCCATGAACTTGTTGTAGTCGCCGGCGCCCCGACGCGCGTCGTCCATGGTGGTGACCGCGAGGTTGTCGAGCAGATTGTCGGCCGGCAGCTGCGGGGCGTCGTAGCCCAGCCAGACGATCGACGCTGAGCTCGGGTCGTAGAACCTGGCATCCAGCGCGGTATCCCTTGCCCGCTGAATGTCATTGCGGGCGAACGAGCCGTCGAGCGCCGTTCCCAGGCCGGGGACGTATGCCGAGACGTTCTTCGAGGTGTCCGGGTTGCCGAAGGAGACGATGGCCCGGCCGTTGTTCTGGTCACCGATGCCCAGGAGGTACATCGGCGGGTTGGTCGGGGCCTGGTTCCACAGTTGGTCGTTGATCGAGCGCAGACCCTCCAGCTGGTTCCTGGACTTCTCGTCCCCCTGCCCCGACAGCTTCCCGATCAGCATCTCCAGGTTGTCCCGGTTGGCGCGGTCGCGGGTCTCCGACGGGATGCCGTCCAGGTTGCCGATCACGTCCGGATACACCGCCAGGTACTCGGCCCGCTGGTCGTCCGTCAGGCCCTGCCACCACGCGTGCCGGTCCGCCGGGCTGCGGTCGAGCGGAATCGTGTCGTGGAGGTAGTGGCCGGCCTCCTTGCGCACGAGGGCCGCGTCGGCCGCCGCGTCCGCCCAGGTGGCGTCGGTGATGTCCAGGCTGTCCGCGGCCACCAGCCGGTTCAAGGCCTGGGTGAAGCGCGCGTCCGCTTCCTGCGCGGCGAGCACGGCCGTCCGGATCCGGCCGGCGATCTCCTGGGCCGCGGCGTGATGGGGGTTGGCGTCGGCGCCCATCGGAGGCTGGGCCTGCGGGTGCATGGGCAGCTCACGGAGGAACAGCCGTCGGTCGACCCCCTGTACCGAACTGCCGGGAACCGGCTGCTTGGTCAGGAAGTTCTCGCCCGCGGGCGGGTACTCCACCGAACCGTCCGCATGCAGGGTGAAGCCGTGGGTCGAGGCGTCGTCCAGGGCGGCTTTCAAGCGTGTCTGCTGCGTGGAGAGTTCCTGGGCGAGGGCGCCCAGGGTGGTGCGGACGAGCCCGCACTCGGTGTGGACGTAGTCGAAGTTGCGGTCCAGACGCCGCAGCCGATCGTGAGCGGCGGTCGCGGACTCGCCCTTCTGGGTCTCCAGGGACTTCAGCATCTCCATGCTGATCCTGTTCCGTGCGGCGTTCGCCCGGTTGCTCGCGTCGGCCCAGCCCGTGGCGGCCTCCGTGAACTCGTTTGTCTTCAGGTCGCGCAACTGCTGCCAGGTCAGGGTCACTTCGCGGGCTCCGTCCGGACGGCGAGACGGGAGAACGCGACCCGGCCCTGCTCGTCCACCTCGCCCAGGTCCCTGGCCACCTTGAGCAGCATCGGATCCAGTGCGCCGCACTCGTCGCGGACCGCCGTCAGCCGCTTCTCCCACGATGCCCGTACGGTCGCCAGCGCCCCGGCGGATGCGAGGCCGGCGGTACCCGCCGCCAGGCCGTCGTGGGCGAGGGACATCCGGCTCAGTGCGCCGCCCGTGCTGGTGCGCAGTTCGCCCGCCGCCGATGCCGCCTTGGTCCACGGCCCCGCCGCGTGGACGAGATCGCCGTTCTCCCCGGTCCCGGTCCCAGACCCGGTGCCCGGTCCTGTGGCCGACGCGAGCCGGATGCCCTGTGGCGGGTCGAACAGTTCCTGCCATCGTTGTGAGTACGCACCCGTGCCCATGGTCCGGTCCTCCCCAGTCCTGTGCCCTCCCCGGCACCGTCCTCGAACGAAATCAAAGGGCGCGGGGGACGCACCAGGGGGCAGGTACTCAGATACGCATGCGCGTCTGAGTACCTGCCCCCACTCACAGGTGTCGGTCGGGCTCAGCCCTTGCTGACCGCCGTCAGGATTTCCGGGAGGCGGCGGGAGACGGTGGGGGCGGCCAGGCGCATGCCCGCCCATGCTGTCAGGACGCCCCAGCCGATGCCGAGCGGGAGCAGCAGCCACAGGGAGCCGTGCAGGTCCGCCAGGTGGAGCCAGACCGTCAGCGCGATCAGCGGTGCGCACAGCAGGGTCGAGGCGAGCAGGCCGATGAAGATGCCCATCCAGGCGAGGCCGCCCTGGCCGGGGGCCACGTTCTTGAACGCGCCGTCCGTCGGGATGGAGTACGGGAAGCGCGCCGAGGCCAGTGCCCCCGAGCACAGCATCGCGCCGAGCAGCCCCAGCGCGAGGCCGATGACCTCCGGCAGGGCGGCCCAGTCGCCCACCATCGCCGCCGTCACCACGGTCACGAGCACCGTGTACGGGACGGTGACCAGGGCCAGCGCGAGGGCCCGGGCGCGCAGTTCGGCGTAGGCCTCGCGCGGGGTCGACAGGGTCTGGGCGACCATCCAGAAGGCGGAGGTGTCCTGCCCGAACTGGTTGTACATCTGGACGCCGAGCATGCCCGCGCCGAAGCAGGCGAGGTAGACCGAGCCGTGCCCCTGGAGCGCGTTGGCGACCGGGATGATCAGGCCGATGGTGAGGGAACTCATCCACGCGGCCTTCGTCTTGGGGTCGCGGACGGCGTAGCGCAGGGCGCGCTGGACGACCGCGCCGGTACGCCCGTCCGGCAGGAGCGACCAGCCGCCGGACCCGGCGCCGCGCTTCTTCCCCGACTCGGCCGCTCCGATGGTGGAGCCGTCCGGTGTGACCATCAGCTTGGTGAGGCTGCGCTCCCAGGACCACAGCAGCAGGGCGATCGCGCCCACGGTCAGTGCGAGCTGGGCGGCGGCGACGGCGTACGCGCCCCGGCCGACCGAGTCGACCATGCCGACGGCGGTCGCGGGCGGCAGCCAGCGCACCACCGCCTCGGCGGGTTCCAGGGCGCTCAGGCCACCGGCCTGGAAGAGCCGCTGGCTGGCGAAGTTGGCGAACTGGGCGCCGACCGCGATCAGCAGCCCGCTGAGCACGGCCAGGTCGCGGCCCTTGCGGCTGGACAGCAGCCGGACGTTGGCGGTGGCCACCGCCCGCGCCAGGACCACGCAGCCGAGCAGCAGCAGCGGCGCGCCGAGGACGGCGGCGACGATGCCCGCCGGGCCGTGGGCCACCGCGGTCACCGAACCGACGGCGAGGCACAGCGTGAAGAGCGGGCCGATGCCGACGAGGGAGGACGCCAGCAGGGCCCGGACGAGCGGCCGCGGCCGCAGCGGCAGCATCACCAGCCGGGTCGGGTCGAGGGTCTCGTCCCCGCTGGGGAAGAACAGCGGCATCACGGACCAGAGCAGCGCCAGGATCGCGGCGAGCAGCACCACGACGGTGCCCGCGTGCGCGTTCCCGTGCAGGACGGCCAGGCCGATCATCTGGAGCACGCCGACCCCGACCGCCAGGATCAGCGTGCTGAGGTAGGCGGCCTTCCGCTTCGAGGAGCCCTTGAGGCCGTTGCGCAGTAGGGACAGCTTGAGCCGGACGAAGACGGGCGTGAGGGAAACCCGTACGGGCGCGAGGGACGCCTGTGCGGAGGTGCGGTAGCCCTCCGATGATCCCTCCGCGGGCGTGGCCGCGCTCATCGGGAGGCCGTCCCGCCGCCGAGCCAGTCCAGCGATTCGCCGGTGTCGCGGCCCTGCGCGCCGACCAGTTCGAGGAAGGCGTCCTGCAGGGTGGGCGCGCTGCCGCGGACGGTGGCCAGCGGGCCCGCGGCGCGGATCTGCCCGGCCGCCATCACGGCGACCCAGTCGCACAGCGACTCGACCAGTTCCATCACGTGCGAGGAGAAGACCACCGTGGCACCGGACGCGGTGTAACGTTCCAGCACCTTGCGGATGGTCTGCGCCGACACCGGGTCGACGCCCTCGAACGGTTCGTCGAGGAACAGCACTTCGGGGTTGTGCAGCAGCGCCGCCGCCAGACCGATCTTCTTGCGCATGCCGGTCGAGTAGTCCACGACCAGCTTGTGCTGCGAGCCCGCGAGGTCCAGGACGTCCAGCAGCTGTGTCGCGCGCTTGTCGGTCTCCGGGCCCGGGACGCCCCGCAAGCGGCCCATGTAGCCGAGCAGTTCCCGCCCGGACAGCCGCTCGAAGAGCCGCAGCCCCTCCGGCAGCACCCCGATCCGGGATTTCACCTGAACCGGGTCCTGCCATACGTCATGTCCGGCGACCTCGACGCGCCCCTGGTCCGGGCGCAGCAGCCCGGTCACCATCGACAGCGTGGTGGTCTTGCCGGCCCCGTTGGGGCCGACGAGACCGATGAACTGCCCCGCGGGCAGTTCGAGATCGATCCCCGCGACGGCGATCTGCTCGCCGAAGCGCTTCCACAGCCCTTGGATCCGTACGGCGGGGGCGGCAACCGATGCCGTGTCCCCCGTCAACAATGCCTGGTCCGGCATCGCGCCCTGCCTTTCGTTCTGTCCCCGTGTTCGTCGTTCACCTTACGAGGGCAGGCCGTGGCGTCTGTAGGGCTATATGTACTGAACTGCCTCCGCTCAGCCGCGGCGGGCCCGGGCCGCCGCCGCCTCGCGCCCGCACGCGTAGGCCAGTACGTCGATCAGCTCCTCGGTGTCGGGCAGCCACCGGTTCGCCGGGGTGGGGCGGCGGACCCACTGCACCTGGCCCCGGCCGCCGTAGCGGGTGGGCGGGGCGGCGACGTAGTCCCCCTCGCCGCGCGCGACGAGGTCGAGCGAGGCGGGCTGCCAGCCCAGCTTGCGCAGCAGATCGGGGAGCTTGGCCCCGGCGCCGGGCAGCACGAAGAACTGGATCCGCCGGTCCGGGGTCGCGGTCACCGGCCCGATGGTGAGCCCCAGCCGCTCCAGCCGGGCCAGCGCCAGGAAGCCGGACACCTCCGGCACCTCGATCGCGTCGAAGGTGCGGCCGGTGGGCAGCAGGATCGAGGCGGCGGGCTGGCGCGACCACAGCTGGCGGACCCGGACCGCGCTGCCCGACGCCAGCGCGGCCCACTCCTTCACCCCCGGGTGCGCGCCCGGCTTCTCGCAGGCCGCGACCCCGCAGGAGCAGACCTCCCGGCCGTCCCCGGGCTCCAGCCAGGTGCCCGCGAACACGTCCCAGTGCCGCTCTTCCGCGTACCGCACGGCATGGTCCAGCAGCAGTTCACCGCGCTGCTGGGGGATGGGCGCGGTCTCCGTGACTCCGATGGTCTCTTCCACGATCAGCACAACTGCCGCCGTCACCGGGAGTTACGGGCGTAAACCAGCCGGTCGAGGGAGCATCGATCCTGCATGCGGGGCGCACCGGTGCACGGGCGGGGGCGCGCGGGGGACCGGGAGCCGGTGGGTGGGTAGCGACACCTCGCAGCAGACCGGAGAGCGGCGGTCCACCACGCACGGGACGGCTGGGCACGACTCACCACGTTCCGGACGGTGTTCCGCATTCTTCGCAGATCAGCCGGGAAGTGATCAGAAGCACGATCACCCGCGGCCAGCAGGGGGTTTTCTCATGGCAGCCAGGCCTCTCGTCGCCCGCCAGCCGAACGAACGGTTGCAGGCACTCATCCAGGAAGCCGGCTGTTCCAACGCCGGCCTCGCCCGTCGGGTCAACATGTGCGGGGCGGAACACGGCCTCGACCTCCGCTACGACAAGACATCCGTGGCCCGCTGGCTGCGCGGACAGCAGCCGCGCGGCCGGGCCCCCGGGATCATCGCCGAGGCCCTCGGGCGCAAGCTCGGCCGGACCGTCACCATCGACGAGATCGGCATGGCCAACGGCAAGAACCTCGCCTCCGGCGTGGGCCTGCAGTTCTCCCCGACCGTCGTCGGCGCCATCGAGCAGGTCTGCGAGCTGTGGCGCAGCGACGTCGGGCGCCGCGACTTCCTCTCCGGATCGGCCGTGGCCGCCTCCGCGCTCGTCGAGCCCAGCCGCGACTGGCTGATCACCGGGGCCGACGCCCAGGTGGCCCGTACGGGCGGCTCGCGCGTCGGCATGTCCGACGTCGAGGCGGTACGGGCCACCACCGACGCCCTCACCGACCTCGACCACCGCTTCGGCAGCGGGCACGTACGGCCCGTGGTCGTCCACTACCTCAACAGCGTGGTCTCCGGGCTGATCGGCGGCTCCTACCGCGAGCCGGTGGGCCGCGCGCTCTTCCTGGCCGTGGCCCGGCTCACCGAACTCGCGGGCTACATGGCCGTGGACACCGGCCAGCCCGGTCTCGCCCAGCGCTACTACATCCAGGCCCTGCGCCTCGCCCAGGCGGCGGGCGACCGCGCGTACGGCGGCTACGTGCTCGCCGCGTCCATGAGCCACCTCGCGGCCGAGCTGGGCAACCCGCGGGAGATCGCGCAGCTGGCGCGGGCCGCGCAGGAGGGCACGCGCGGGCAGGTCACACCGCGGGCGGAGGCCATGTTCTACGCCGCCGAGGCGCGCGGGCACGCGCTGCTGGGCGACGCCCGGGCCACGGCGGTGCTGTCCTCGCGGGCCGTGACCGCGCTGGAGCGCGCCGAACCGGAGTCCGGGGACGACCCGGTGTGGATCCGGCACTTCGACCAGGCCTACCTCGCCGACGAACTCGCGCACTGCCACCGCGACCTGGGGCAGGCCGACGCGGCGGGCCGGCGGGCGGAGGAGGCCTTGCGGGCACTGCCCCGGACCAAGGCCCGCAGACGAGCCATCGGGCTGCTGCTCCTGGCGACCTCGCAGGTGCAGCGCCGGGAGGTCGAGCAGGGCTGCCAGACCGCCGTGCAGGCGGTGGACCTGCTGTCCGGCCTGCGGTCGAACCGGGGCGCCGAGTACCTCGACGACTTCCGGTCGCGGCTGGAGCCGTACCGGGAGGAAGCGGCGGTCAGGGAGTTCAGCGCGCGGCTGGAGACACAGGTGGCGTGACGGACACGGGGGGTGACGGGGTAGCGTGACCGACGGTTCCGTAGGTTCGGACGGTCGGAAAAGGAGTCCCGGTGACGCAGAGCGGACAAGGCGGCGACTCGCGGCAGCCGCAGCCCCATCCCGGGCCCCAGCCCCCCGTGTACGAAGCGCCCGCCTACGAGCCCCCCGCGTACGAGCCCCCCGCCTACGAGGCACCCGCGTACGGAGCACCCGCGTACGGGGTCCCCGCGCCCGGGGCGCCCGCCTACGGATACCCGCCCCAGGACGCGCCGCCCGGCCACGTCCTGGGACCGGGGTACGAGGGCCCGGGAGCGCCGCACGGCTACGGCTACCCGCCGATCCCGGAGGCCGAGACCCAGTACATACCGCCGGTCCCGGCGCACCCGGGGCCGATGGAGGCGCAGACGCAGTACATCCCGCCGGTGTCCGCCGCCCCGGCGCACATGGAGGCGGCGACGCAGTACATCCCGCCGGTCCCGGCCGGTCCGGGGCCCATGGACGCGGCGCCGATGGGCGCGGCGCACATGGAGGCGGCCACCCAGTACATCCCGCCCGTTCCGGCCGGTCCGGGCGGCGGTCCCGGCGGAATGCACGAGGCCGCGACCCAGTACATCCCGCCGGTCCCGGCGGGCCCGGGTCCCGGTCAGGGGCAGAGTCCCGGTCAGGGTCCGCCGGACGTCTTCGACGGCCTGTTCCGCGGCGACGACCAGGGGCACACCCAGGTGCTGCCGCCGATCCAGGAGCCGGTGCGCAGCCAGGCCCCGCCGCCCGCGCCGCCCTTCCAGCAGCGCCGCCCGAAGCCGCAGCCGCAGTTCCCGCAGCAGCCGGCGCACCTCCAGCAGACGGCCGGGTTCCAGCAGCCCCCGCCGCCCCCGCAGTTCCAGCAGCCCGGCCCGTTCCAGCAGCCGCCGCCGGAGGAGCCCGCGCGGAAGGTGTCGCCCGTGGTCATCGGGGTCGCGGTGCTCGCGCTCGCCGTGGCCGGTCTGGGCGTGGGGTCCCTGCTGGGGGACGGCAAGGCCCAGAACAACGACCCGGCGGCGGTGGACACCGTACCGAGCAAGCCGGCCGGTTCCGGTTCGGCCAAGCCCCCGGCGGACGAGGCGCCGGTGGATCCGGCGCGCGCCCAGGCCGTACAGCTCGACAAGGTGCTCGCGGACAGCAACGACAGCCGGGCGACCGTGATCCGCGCCGTGGACGACGTGAAGGCCTGCAAGAACCTCGCCCAGTCCGCCGAGGACCTGCGCGACGCGGCCCGCAAGCGCGAGGAGCTGGTCACCAAGCTCCAGGAGCTGAAGACCGACAAGCTGCCCGACCACGCGAAGCTGACCGCGGCGCTCACCAAGGCGTGGCAGTCGTCGGGTTCGGCGGACCAGCACTACGCGGCCTGGGCGGACGAGGCCGCGGGCGACCGCAAGACCTGCAAGGACGGCAAGGGGGCCAAGGCCACCACCCAGGCCAACGAGGGCAACAAGGCGAGCGCCGAGGCCACCAAGGCGAAGGACTCGGCCGCGGGCATGTGGAACAAGATCGCGGCGCAGTACGGGCTCACCCAGCGGGACACGTCCCAGCTCTGAGCCGGTCAGCTGGAGCGGGGGGCCGCCTCCAGGGTCTTGGTCATGTCCATGGTGGTCTCGCCGGGCTGCGCGATGATCCGGCCGTCCTGGACGATCTGGAAGGTGACGCGCCCGTTCGCCATCCGGGGGAAGCCGCCGACCGCGCGCATGTCCTGGTAGCGCCAGCTCAGGTCGGGGGTGAGGCCGCCGGTCTTGACGCCCGCCGAGTGGTTGAGGGCGCGGGCGACCGTGCGCCCGCTGACCTCCCCGTCCTTGCCGAGGCGCTTCACGATCTCGGTGAAGACGGTGTACGCGATCCAGGTGGTCTGGGTGCCGGTGTCGTCCGGGTTGACCCGGTTGTCGCCGAAGGCGTTCTCGGTGATGACCTTGCGCATCGGCTGCCACAGCGGGTCGCCGGACACCGGGTACCAGCTGGCGACGTACGCGCCCTCGAACTGGCTCTCCTTGCCGCCGGTGCGGTCCACCAGGGACTGGCTGACGCTGCCGAGGACGGAGGAGAGCTGCGGCTTCTTCGCCTCGGTGTCGAGGCGGCGGAAGGAGTCGAAGAAGGTCTCGGTGCGCTCGCCGAGGACGGCGGCCACGCACCCCTTGCCCTTGTCCCCGGTGTCGGCCGTATCGCTCTTACTGCTCTTGTCGGTCTTGTCGGCCTTGTCGGCGGTCTTGCCCTTGCCCGCCTCGGTGAGGGCTTCGCGGGCTTGGTCGGCGTAGTTCGCGGAGTCCTCGGGCGCCCGGACGTCGGCGGCCTCGCGCTGCGGCTTGACGGCCTTGAACCCGGCGTTGAGCTGGATGGGCATGGAGTCGCCCGCGAGGGTGTCGGGCCGTACGAGCGCCACGTCGTCGCAGGCCTTGCCCAGCTGGTGCCCGGCTCCGGCGAGCAGCACGGGCTGGCCGCCGTTGACGGGGTAGGACAGGGTGCTCTGGAACTCCTCGGCGGAGACGCCGTAGCCGCCGATGAAGGGGATGCCCTCGGCTTCGAGCGGGGCCATGAAGGCGCGCCCCCACTGGCTGTACGAGCCCACGACGGCCACGGCCTTGGCGGTGATCGCCTGCCGGGCGCAGTCGGCGGCGCCGCTCGCGGTGTTGTGCTCGTTGCAGGTCAGGACGCGGAGCTTGTGGCCGTTGATGCCGCCCTTGGCGTTGATCCAGCGCTCGTAGGCCTTGGCCATCGCGGGCATGCCGCCCATGTTGGTGGCCTTCGTGCCCTCGGGAGCCCAGGTCATGACGGTGATGGTGTCCCCGGAGCCCCCCGTGGCTCCGGGGAACAGTCCACAGCCGGTCAGCAGACACGCACCTGCCACCGTGCTCGTCGCCGTGGTCACCGCCCTGGTCAGGAGCGTGCGGGAGCGGGAACGTGATGCGGTTCGCCAGTCGGTCATGACCCGTCACACTTCCGGCCCCCGGGGAACTGAAGTGTGAGGTGTACACAACATGGGGTGACGCCCAGGTGAATTGCGGGGGACCTGTTGGTGGGCAAGGCGGGCAAGGGCAGCCAAGGTGGGCGGAGTGGGTCCCTCCGGGGGAACGTACGATCGAGCGCGTGACATTCGACCCAGGTTCGAAGAACTCTTCCCGTCGCGGCCGCCGCTCCACCACCATGGGCGGCATGCCCCTCAACGACATGCCGTGGTGGCGCTGGCGCACCAACGTGCGCTCGGCGCTGCACATGCTCTCCGACCCGGCCTTCCAGGAGGACACCTGGCTTGCCGGACTCGACGGCTACGGAGACGTCACCGACGCCGTCTACCGGCTCGTCGAGGACACCTGGCTCGACAACTGGTCCGCGGAGAAGTACGTCGGCACGATCTTCCGCGACTCCCAGGAGGCGGCCCTCGTGGACCTCGCCGTCCTGCGGGTGCTGCGGATCCTGCACCAGGTCGGGCCGGACGCCCCCGTCTCCGTCTACCTGGAGCACCACGCCTGGCCCGAGGCGGTCCGTGCCGCGCGCGAGGCGCACGTACGGCTGGCGGTGGCCGACGGGGACGATCCCGACGCCCGGCCGCGCTCCCTGGAAGTGCTGAGGATCCTCACACGGGCGGCGTGAGCGGCGTGAAGGGGCGCGGAGCAGCGCCGATGTGAAAGTCTTGCGGGTCATGAGCGAAGACCCGCAGGCGAATGAGCCCCAGCAGTACATCCTCACCCTGTCCTGTCCCGATAAGCAGGGCATTGTGCACGCCGTGTCCAGTTATCTGTTCATGACCGGGTGCAACATCGAGGACAGCCAGCAGTTCGGCGACCACGACACGGGCCTCTTCTTCATGCGGGTCCACTTCTCGGCGACGCCGCCGGTCACGGTTGACAAACTGCGGGCCAGTTTCGCGGCCATCGGCGACTCCTTCCGGATGGACTGGCAGATCCACCGCGCGGACGAGCGGATGCGGATCGTGCTGATGGTGTCGAAGTTCGGGCACTGCCTGAACGACCTGCTGTTCCGCTCGCGGATCGGGGCGCTGCCGGTCGAGATCGCGGCCGTGGTCTCCAACCACACCGACTTCGCCGAGCTGGTCGGCTCGTACGGCGTGCCGTTCGTGCACATTCCGGTCACCAAGGACACGAAGGCGGCGGCCGAGGCCGAGCTGCTGGAACTGGTGCGGGCGGAGAACGTCGAGCTGGTCGTCCTGGCGCGGTACATGCAGGTGCTGTCCGACACCCTGTGCAAGGAGCTGAGCGGGCGGATCATCAACATCCACCACTCGTTCCTGCCGAGCTTCAAGGGCGCGAAGCCGTACCACCAGGCGCACGCGCGGGGCGTGAAGCTGATCGGTGCCACCGCGCACTACGTGACGGCCGACCTGGACGAGGGCCCGATCATCGAGCAGGAGGTCGAGCGGGTCGGTCACGGGGTGACGCCGGAAGAGCTGGTGGCGGTCGGGCGGGACGTCGAGTGCCAGGCGCTCGCGCGGGCGGTCAAATGGCACAGCGAACGCCGCGTCCTCCTGAACGGCACCCGCACCGTCGTCTTCGCCTGACGTCTGGCCCCGGCGGGCAGCGCGGGTTCGGGCTGGGCCGAATCCAGCCTCGCCGGCGTTTGAGGCGCGGGTCCGGGCGGAGCCCGGGCGCTGCCGCAACCTTCAGCCTCGCCGGCGTTTGAGGCGCGGGGTCTGGGGCGGAGCCCCAGGGCCCGCAGGGGACGACGGCCCTGGCGGGCCGCCCCGGGCTCTGCCCGGACCCGCGCCTCAAACGCCGGCGAGGCTGAAGTGGGCCGGAGGCGGCCCGCCGGGCTGAAGTGGGCCGGAGGCGGCCCGCCAGGCTGAAGTGGGCCGGAGGCGGCCCGCCGGGCTGAAGTGGGTCGGGTGCGGCCCGCCAGGGCTAGAGGCGGCTTAGGGAGGCGGCGGCGGTGAGGACGTCTCGGATGGCTTCGCGGTCGCCGTGCTGGCCGGCGGCCGCGTCGTCCGGGGAGATGTGCCCCGCGGCCAACTGGCAGAATTCGACGCCGTCCAGCGCGATCTCCGCCACCGTGTGCTCCGCGGAGGTCGCCGCCGCCGGTGAGTCCAGGGCGATGTCCCAGCCGCCCCCGCCCGCGCCCTCGATCTCCAGGTGCAGCGTGCGCCCGGGGGTTCCGGCCGCGACCAGGCGGCGCGGCGGGGCCGCCAGCCCCGACCGGCGGCGGTCCGCCAGCGCCCCCGGGAGCAGCCGCGCGGCCAGGTCGATCATGCGGTGCAGGTGCGGCCCGGACGGCGGGTCGTACGGGTAGTCCACCGCCTCCGCGATGTCCCACGCGTGCACCCAGCACTCGAAGGCCCGCTCCAGGAACGCGTCCCCGAGCGGCAGCGCGAAGTCCCCGTAGTCCACGGCCAGCTCGGCGACCCCGTGCCCCGCGAACGACACGGTCCGCACCAGCGTGTGGCCCTGCTCCCGCCACGGTTCGCGGACCTGGCGGGTGACCGGGTGCGGCGAGGAGTTCCAGAAGTGCTCGGTGCGCCCGACCGGTCCGGGCGGCGCGTCCGGGCCGAGCGGGTCGTCCAGCCCGAGGGCCGTCGCGATCAGCCCGTCGACCGTCAGCAGGTGCCCGATCACCCCGGCCACCGTGGTCCGCCGGGACTGCCTGCCCTCGTCCTCGTACCACTTCAGCCGGACCGGCGTGTGCCATTCCGCGTCGCCGAAGTCCCGGAGCAGCGCGTCGAGCCGCGCGGTCTCGGTGTCGTACGGAGTCGCCCACACCGGAACCGGGATCCGGGCGGGCCGTTTGCCCAGGCAGTCCTCCAGCACCCGGGACCGCAGCAGCGGTTTCAGGTCGAGGGTCTCCTCGGGGCGCAGCAGGCCGACCGCGTCGCGCAGCCGCAGCGCCTCGTCGGCACAGGGCGCGCATTCGGTGAGGTGGTCCTCGACGGCCTGGGTCTCCTCCGGCGAGCACGCGGCCAGCGCCCACGCGCCGAGCAGGGACTTCAGCACGGCGTGCGTGGGCGGCGGCGAGGGAGCGGCGACCGGCGGAGGCGGTACGGACTCGGCCCGTACGGGCTCGGTCGGTACGGACTCGGGCGGCTCGGCGGCCACCGGCGGGAGGGAGGCCACCGCCGGCAGGTGCTCCCAGTCGTCGGCGGCTCCGCGCGGCCCCGGTATCCACGTACCGCCGCCGGCGCGCTCGCCACGGCCTTCGTACTCGTCATCGGGCGACTCGGCGGGGCCGTTCATCGGCTGCTTCCGTATCCGGGCGGGGAGAGGTCTTCCTGCGGCAGGTGGTTGGCGGTCGACAGGAGCTGCAGGCCGAGCCGCAGCCTGCGGCGCGCCTCGTCCTCGCTGATCTGCAGGTCGGCGGCGGCCTGGCGGTAGTCGCGCCGTTTGAAGTAGGCCAGTTCGAGGGCGGCCCGCAGCGGGGCGGGCATGGAGGTGACGATGTAGTCGGCGCGGGCGGCGGCGTTGGCGCTGCGGACCTTCTGCTCCAGCTCCTCGCGGGAGCCGCGGCCCAGTTCGGCCTGGCGCAGGCGCGCCACGGCCTGTCCCTGGGTGATCCGGGCGACCCAGGACCGCATGGAGCCCTGTTTGGGGTCGTAGGCGTCGGGGTTCTCCCAGATGTAGCCGAACACTTCGCGGGTGATGCGGTCGGCGGCCTTCTCGTCGCGCAGGACGCGGTGCGCGAGGCTGTGGACGAGTGACGCGAAGCGGTCGTACAGCTCTCCGAGCGCGGCGGCCTCGCCGCGCGCGAGCCGCTGTTGCATCCTGCGGTCCCAGCGGGGTGGTGCGTCCTTCGCCATGCTGCCCCCAGCCGTGTGTCGACTCCTTGAATGTAGTGGGCACATGGCCCCGCGCGCCTGTTTTGGGGCAAGCCCGCCCCGGAACCACACCCTCCGTGGTAAAGGACCCGACGCTGCGTCATGGGCACATCTGTACGCGCCCCATCGCGCTTCCCGTGCGCGGGTTCGATGCGGCCACCTGCTTGCCCACTTCGCTTAACGCGCAGGCCACCGAGGCCTTACGCTTCCGCCTGTCTTGATCTGAACCCCACCGCACATGTGAAGGCGGAAGCCGAATATGGACAGCGCAGAGTACGAGCGCAAGATCGCCGCCCGATTCGCCACCTTCGACCAGGACGGCAACGGCTATATCGACCGCGAGGACTTCAGCGCGGCCGCGAAGGCCGTACTGGCCGAATTCGGTACCACGGCCCGCTCGGACAAGGGCCAGGCCGTCTTCAACGGCGCCGAGGCCTTCTGGCAGGGCATGGCCGGGATCGCCGACGTGGACGGTGACCAGCGGGTGACCCGCGAGGAGTTCATCACCGGCGCGGCCAAACGACTTCGGGACAATCCACGGCGCTTCGCCGAGATCGCCCGTCCCTTCCTGCACGCGGTGATCGCGGTGGCGGCGGATGGGGACGACGAAGGCGGGGCGGGGACCAGCCCGGCCGCCGCGGCGCGGGTGCTGCGGGTCCTCGGTACCGCCCCGGAGCTGGCCGCGACCGTGGCGGCGGCGCTGGACACGGACGGCGACGGCCGGATCTCCGAGGACGAGGTCCTCGCCGCCTTCGCGGGGTACTGCGGAGTGGCGGCCCCGGACGCGTGAGCGGCCGTCCGGCCGACCGGATGTGAGGTGAGTGCGGGCCGCCCGGTGCGACCGGGCGGCCCTATCGTGTGGAGATCATTCCGTCATGACCTCGAACACGACCCCGAAAGCGGCAGACGTGACCTCAGACGTGACCTTGGAAGTACCCCCCACCGCGGCGGCATCCGGCACCTGGACGCTCGGTGACCTGGAGGTCAACCGGATCGGCTTCGGCACGATGCGGCTGCCGCAGTCCGGCGAGGCGCTGACCCCCGACGCCGTGCCGCGCGACCGCGGCCAGGCGATCGCCGTGCTGCGCCGGGCGGTCGAGCTGGGCGTGAACCACTTCGACACCGCCGCGTTCTACTTCTCGCCGCTGCTGTCGGCCAACGAACTGATCAACCGGGCGCTGGCGCCGTACGCCGACGACATCGTCGTCGTCACCAAGGTCGGGCCGGGCCGGGACCCCTCCGGCGAGTGGACCGACCACGCCGGGCCCGGGCAGCTGCGCGGCCAGGTGGAGGAGAACCTGCGCCAGCTCGGCCGGGACCACCTGGACGTGGTGAACCTGCGCATCGTGGGCGACGCTCCGATCGCCGAGCGGTTCGGGGTGCTGGCCGATCTGCGCGAGGCGGGGCTCATCCGGCACCTGGGGCTGTCCAACGTCCGCCCCCACCACCTCGCCGAGGCCCGCGCCATCGCACCGGTGGTCTGCGTACAGAACGCGCACGGCATAGGCGGCTCGCCCGAGCAGGCGGAGTTCCTGCGGGCCTGCGGCGAGCAGGGCGTCGCCTTCGTGCCGTTCTACGCGATCGCGGGCAGCGGGCGTACGGCGGGCGCGGGCGGTGGCGGCGAGAACGGCTACAAGGGCGACGAGAGCGCCGATGACGCGGTGCGGGCCGTCGCGCGCGCCCACGGGGTGAGCGCGGCGCAGGTCCGGCTGGCGTGGACCCTGCACCAGGGCCCGCACGTGCTGGCCATCCCCGGCACCGGCGACCCGGGCCACCTCGCGGAGAACGTGGCCGCCGGAGCGCTCAGCCTGTCCGCGGAGGACCTGGCGGCCCTGGACGCCGTCGGGCACGCGGCGGCGTAACGGCCGGCGGCTACGCGTAGCGCTCGCGCAGCTTGTACTTGAGGACCTTGCGCAGGGCGTCGTTGCGGGGGAGGGCGTCCACCAGCTCCAGCTGTTCGGGGAGCTTGTGGGTCGCCAGACCCTGCGCCCGCAGGTACGAGGTCACCTCGGCCAGCGTCAACGGCGCGGCGCCCGCGCCCTGTTCGCCGTCCGGGCGGCTTGCGACCTCGACGACTGCGCAGACGCGTTCGCCGCGCTCCGGGTCGGGGAGGCCGATGACGGCCACGTCGCCGATGCCCGGGAGGCGGTGCATGAGGTCCTCGATCTCCTTCGCGGAGATGTTCTCGCCCTTGCGGATGATGACGTCCTTGCTGCGGCCGGTCAGGACGAGGTGGCCGTCCGGGGTGAGGTGGCCGAGGTCGCCGGTGATCAGGTAGCCGTCGGCGTCGAAGACCTCGGCGGACTGGTCGCGGTTCAGGTAGCCCTGGCAGACGGCCTCGCCGCGCAGCCGGACCTCGCCGTCGGTGCCGGCGGGCAGCGGGGCGCCGTCCGGGGTGGTGATGCGGAGGGACATGCCCGCGGGCGGCCGGCCTTCGGTGGTGGCGAGGTTCTCGGCGGTGTCCTGCGGTGACCCCATGGTGATCATGGGGACCTCCGTCATGCCGTAGCCGTGGGTCAGCTGGCAGCCCAGTTCGCGGACGACCGCGTGGTAGATCTCCGGCGGCTTGGGCGCGCCGCCGCCCGCCAGCAGGCGCAGGGTCGGGATCAGCGGGACGCCGGGGGCCTTGCGCTGCTCGGTCAGGAACATCGAGTAGAAGGCGGTGGAGCCGCCCGCGATGGTGACCCCGTGGCGCCGGTACCCGGCCAGCGCGTCCGGCATCGCGAACTTCTCGAAGAGCACCGCGGGGAACCCGTACAGCAGCAGCATCACGGTGTAGTCGGGCCCCGCGATGTGGGCGAAGGGGAAGGCCATCGAGCCGATGTCGGCGGGGCCCAGGCGCAGGGCGTGGGCGAGGCAGGAGCCGCCCGCGATCAGGGAGCGGTCGGTGTGCAGGACGCCCTTGGGGTCGGAGGTGGTGCCGGAGGTCCAGTAGATCCACCGGACGTCGGTGCCGGAGGCGGGCGGCGGGGGCAGGACGGCCGGGTCTCCGTCGGGGAGGTCCTCGTACGCCTCGAACACGCCCCGGGCGCCGAGCCGCTCGGCCATCGCGGTGTGGTCGTGGCCGCGCCAGACACCGGGGACGGCGAAGAACTCGGCCTTGGACTCGCGCAGCGCGAAGCCGACCTCGCGGTCGCGGTAGAAGGGGATGACGGGGGACTGGACGGCGCCGATCCGGGCGAGGGCGACCGAGAGCAGGACGGTCTCGATGCGGGTGGGCAGCTGCCAGGCGACGACGGTGCCGGGGCGCACGCCCATGCCGTGGAGGCCCGCGGCGACGCGTTCGGCGCGGTCGCGCAGGGCGCCGAAGGTCAGGCTCCGGTCGTCGGCGGGGTGCTCGGCGGCCTCGATGAGCACGGGGGCGTCCGGGGTGAGGGCGGCGCGGCGGGCGATCAGCTCCCAGAGGGTGGCGGAGCGCTCCAGTTCCCGCGCGGTGTCCGTCGCGGTGTCCCTCGCGGTGTCGTCCGTCATTCCCGGCCTCCCCGGTTCAGGCAGTGCGGTTTCTGACCATCCGTCAGATACAGCGCAGAGCGTAGGGCTCCGGCGCTTGTCGGTCCAGGGGTGGCGGAGCTAGCTTGTTTCTGACGATCCATCAGATCTACCAGATCCATCGGATGGGTCGGACGCATCGGATGCCAGCAGCGAGGGGAACCGGATACATGGAACTGCCCCGGATCATCAGCGTCGACGACCACGTGATCGAACCCCCGCACCTCTTCGACACCTGGCTCCCGGCCAAATACCGCGACCGCGGCCCCAAGGCGCTCACCGCCGGAATCGGCGAACTCGCCTACACCGGCGGCAAGTACGTGATCACCATGGACCCCGACGGCCCGCCCACCGACTGGTGGATCTACGAGGACCTCAAGTTCCCGTACAAGCGCAACATCGCCGCCGTCGGCTTCGACCGCGACGACATGACCCTCGAAGGCATCACCCGCGCCGAGATGCGCCGCGGCTGCTGGGACCCCAAGGCACGGCTCCTCGACATGGACCTCAACCACGTCGAGGCCTCGCTGTGCTTCCCGACCTTCCCCCGGTTCTGCGGGCAGACCTTCGCCGAGGCCCACGACAAGGAAGTGGCCCTGGCCTGCGTGCGTGCGTACAACGACTGGATGGTCGAGGAGTGGTGCGGCGACAGCGGCGGCCGGCTGATCCCGCTCTGCATCATCCCGCTGTGGGACATCGGCCTCGCGGTCGCGGAGATCCGCCGCAACGCCGCCCGCGGCGTGCGCGCCGTGACCTTCTCCGAGATCCCCACCCACCTCGGCCTGCCGTCCATCCACTCCGGCTACTGGGACCCCTTCTTCGCCGTCTGCCAGGAGACGGGCACGGTGGTCAACATGCACATCGGGTCCAGCTCCCAGATGCCCGCCGCCTCCCCCGACGCGCCGCCCGCCGTCCAGGCCTCGCTCAGCTTCAACAACGCGATGGCCTCGATGATGGACTTCCTCTTCAGCGGGGTCCTGGTGAAGTTCCCGACCCTCAAACTCGCCTACAGCGAGGGCCAGATGGGCTGGATCCCCTACGCCCTGGAGCGCGCCGACGACGTCTGGCAGGAGCACCGTGCCTGGGGCGGGGTCCGCGACCTGATCCCCGAACCGCCCTCCACCTACTACTACCGGCAGATGTTCTGCTGCTTCTTCCGCGACAAGCACGGCATCGCCTCGCTCGATGTCGTCGGCCGCGACAACGCCACCTTCGAGACGGACTACCCGCACGTCGACTCGACCTTCCCGCACACCAAGGAGGTCGCCCTCGACCACGTCAAGGGACTGGACGAGGAGACCGTCTACAAACTGATGCGCGGCAACGCCATCCGGATGCTCGGCCTCGACTTCGACCGCGACCGGGGACGCGACCGGCGCCCGGCGGGACGGTAACCGCGGTGGACCTCACCTACACCGAGGAGGAGCGGGAGTTCCGGGCCCGGCTGCGCGAGTGGCTGGGCAAGACCCTCCCCGAACTGCCCGCCCGGCCGTCCCCCGACGACTGGCCGGGCCGCCGCGCCCACGACCTCGGCTGGCAGCGGCGGCTGTACGAAGCCGGGTACGCCGGGCTGCACTGGCCCGTCGACGCGGGCGGGCGCGGCGCCACCCCGACCCAGCACCTGATTTTCCTGGAAGAGACCGAGCGGGCCGGGGCGCCGTACGTCGGGGCCAACTTCGTCGGGCTGCTGCACGCCGGGCCCACCATCGCCGCCGAGGGCACCGCCGAGCAGCGGGCCCGCTGGCTGCCGCCCGTCCTGCGCGGGGACGAGGTGTGGTGCCAGGGGTTCAGCGAACCGGACGCGGGCTCGGACCTGGCCGCCCTGCGCACCAAAGCGGTGCGCGACGGGGACGAGTACGTGATCACCGGGTCGAAGATCTGGACCTCGCACGCGGAGGTCGCCGACTGGTGCGAACTGCTGGTCAGGACCGACCCCGGCGCCCCCAAGCACCGCGGGATCTCCTGGCTGGCGATGCCGATGGACGCCCCGGGCGTGACCGTACGGCCGCTGCGGACCCTGGCCGGGTCCACCGAGTTCGCGGAGATGTTCCTGGACGGGGTACGGGTCCCCGTCGGCAACCGGGTCGGCGCCGAGAACGACGGCTGGCGCGTCACCATGGTCACCCTGTCCTTCGAACGCGGCACCGCCTTCGTCGGCGAGGTCGTCGCCTGCCGCCGCACGCTGGCCGCGCTGGCCCGTACCGCCCGGGCGAACGGCCGCTGGGACGACCCGGTGCTGCGGCGCAGGCTGGGGCGGCTGCACGGGGAGTTCGGCGCCCTGTGGCGGCTCACCCAGTGGAACGTGAGCGAGTCGACGCGCTCCGGCGGGGTCCCCGGCACCGGCGGCTCCGTCTTCAAGCTGCGCTACTCGCACGCCCGCCAGGAGCTGTACGACGCGGCCGCCGAGGTGCTGGGAGCGGCGGGCGGGGCGCTGTCGCTCGACGAGGAGTGGACCCTGGACCGGCTCTCGTCCCTCTCGTACACGATCGCGGCCGGGACCTCGCAGATCCAGCAGAACATCGTCGCCGAGCGGATCCTCGGCCTCCCGAAGGGCCGGTGAGGGACGTGGACTTCCAGCTGACCGAGGACCAGCGGGCCCTGCGCGCAGGCGTACGGGAGCTGCTGGAGGGACGGTACGGGCGCGAGGCGCTGCGCGCGTCCCTGGATTCGGCCGACGGGGGTGACCCGGCGGGCGTGGTCGACCGGGAGCTGTGGCGGGAGCTGGGCGAGGCCGGGTTCTTCGCGCTGCGGCTGCCGGAGGGCGGCCCCGACGGGGGCGTCGGGCTCGGGCCGGCGGAGGCGGTGCTCGTCTTCGAGGAGGCCGGGCGGGTGCTGCTGCCGGGGCCGCTGGTGGCCACGCACCTGGCCGCCGGGGTGGTGCCGGGCGCGGCGCAGGGGACGGCGGTGGTGACGGCCTTCGACCTCGGCGGCCCGTTCGTGGCGTACCTGGGGGAGTCGGACGCGGTGCTGGGGGCGGACGGGGCGGGGGCGGAAGGGGCCGCGGGCGCGGGCGCGGTGCCGGTGCGGTCCGTGGATCCGCTGACGCCGCTGTACCGGACCGCGGGGGCGCCTGGCGCGGTCTCTGGCGCGCTGCGGGACGAGGGGGCGCTGCTGACGGCCGCCCTCCAGCTGGGCAGTGCGCTGCGGACCACCGAGCTGGCGGTCCGGTACGCGAAGGAGCGCGAGCAGTTCGGGCAGCCGATCGGTGGCTTCCAGGCGGTCAAGCACCTGTGCGCGCAGATGCTGGTGCGGGGCGAGGTGGCCCGTACGGCGGTCTACGCGGCGGCGGTGACGGGCGCCCCGGGGGAGATCGCGGGCGCCAAGCTGCTGGCCGACGAGGCGGCCGTGCGCAACGCGCGGGACTGCCTCCAGGTGCACGGCGGAATGGGGTTCACCTGGGAGGCGGATGTGCACCTGCACCTGAAGCGGGCGTGGGTGCGGGCCGAGCAGTGGCGGACGGCGGCGGAGGCGGAGGAGCTGCTGGCGGCGGAGCTGGCGGCGGAGGCGGCGGCGGAGGCGGGCGGGCTCGGCGGGTAGCGGTCTCCAGGCCTGTCCTGGGCCTGTCCCGGGCCTGGTGTCCGGCCCCTGTGCGCACACGTGCTGTTACGGGTGGGACGGCGCAGGACGCATGTCTGATTACGGAGAGTTGATATCGGTTTGTGTCCTTCGCCCGCCTCATTGCGGTCCGGAGTCGGCCACGTGCTCCGGTACGCTCCGACGAATGCGAGCGGTTGAGCGGCGCGGGCGTCGCACAGTATGCAGCACGCCTACTCCTTCGCGCTGGAATATGCCCGAAGCGCTTGTTGTGGTGACTGTATGTCAACCATGCTGCTCCGCAAGGGGATCACGGACCGTGATCCCGTACTGTCGCGAGGCGATGTGTCCGCCGGTTCGGGTGGTGTGAGCGGTGCAGGTGCTTCAGGTTCAGCTTGAGGTCGGGCCGGATCCCGCAGAGGTCGGCCGAGCGCGCAGGTGGGCCCGGTCCCGCCTGGCCGGATGCGGAATGGGGGACGACGAGCCGCTCGCGGACACCTTGCTCCTGCTCATTTCCGAGCTGGTCACCAACGCCGTGGTGCATACGGGCTGTCCGGCCGTGCTGCGGATGCTCTTCGGCGGCCCGGGAGTCAGGGTCGAGGTGGCCGACGCGAGCGACCGGCCGCCCGCCCCCCGGCACGCCGAGGGGGACGACACCAACGGGCGCGGCCTGGAGCTCGTGGACGGCCTCGCGGACCGCTGGGGCTGGCAGCGCGAGGGGGCCGGGAAGCGGATCTGGTGCGAGGTCGACTGCGCCGGCGGGTCCCCGGAAGACTTTCCCGAAAAATGTGATCCGGCGCGGGAACCGCACGTGTACCTCTAACGAGGTGTTGACGGACCGTCATGTGTTGATCACTCTTGGGGGGAGCGATTCGACGCGAGGGGACGCCAAGGGCAGACCTTGACGAGTGCGGGTCGTGGGGTGGCGGCTGTGCCGTGCGGCGCTCGGGGCGTGCACGAACGTACGCCGCCACCCACAAAGAACGTCCAAAGGCCTCAGAGGATGGCGACCGGGGCCACCGGTGTGCCCGTCCCGCCGACGAAGGGCTCCGGCATCGCCGAGAGCAGGAATGAATACTTCCGTTCTTGTCCACAGGCTGTGGACAACTTTTCGAGATTCCAGTTCTGTCCCTGGTGCATGCCCATCTCGACCAGGTCGAGCGCGTGCACCGGCAGCCACAGGTTCTCGATCTCCGGCGGGAAGATCTCGAAGGTCAGGGTGTCGTTGGCGACGGCCGCGACGTCCCGCGCGTGGAACCACTCGGGCGTACGGACGGACAGGCCCGGTGACGGGTAGCCGTAGCCGTGCTTGTCGCCCGCCAGATAGACCTGGATCTGCCCGGTGCGCACGAGCACGATGTCGCCGGGCCGGACCGTGACCCCGCCGAACTCCTCGGCCTCCACCAGGTCCTCCGGGGTCACCGCGTGCCCGCCGGGCAGCCGGTCCAGGCCCTTGGCGCGCGCCACGTCCAGCAGCACCCCGCGCGAGACGATGTGGCCGGCCTTGTCGATGCCGCTGAACTGGGCGCGGGAGTGCGCGGTGATGGTGTCCGCGGGGCGCCCGTTGTAGATCTTCCCCGAGTGCGAGACGTGGGTCAGGGCGTCCCAGTGGGTCGCCGACTGCAGGCCCATGGTCACGGCGTCGTCGCTGCACGCGACGGTGCCCGGGCCGAAGATCTCCTGGTTGATCTGCACCATCGTGTGCAGCGGGTTGATCCGGCCCGGGATCATGCCGGCCTGGACGCCGTCCTCCTTCAGCGGGAGCGCGAGCGGGATCCGGCGGCCGGTGCGGATCTCGGCGGCGGCCGCCCGTACCACTTCGTCGGTGATCAGGTTCAGGGTACCGATCTCGTCGTCGGCTCCCCAACGTCCCCAGTTGTTCACGCGCTTGGCGATGTCGTGGAACTCGGCGGGCAGGCCCATGGGTCTCGTCACTCCTTCTGGACTGGGATGAACCGGACTGGGATGAACGGGGGCTTGTGCTGGCGCATCTGACTGCCCATAGAATCTAACGGTCCGTCAGAAACAGCGGGAAGGGGCCGGGCATGGGGAACTTCTTGGCAGGCAAGGTCGTCGCCGTCACGGGCGCGGGCCGGGGCATCGGGCGGGCCGTCGCACTCGCGGCGGCCGCCGAAGGCGCCAAGGTCGTCGTCAACGACTACGGCGTCGGCATCGAGGGCGGCGAACCCACCAGCGAGATCGCCGAAGGCGTGGTGAAGGAGATCCTCGCCGCGGGCGGAGAGGCCGTCGCCGTCGCCGACGACATCTCCACCATGGCGGGCGGCCAGCGCATCGTCGACACCGCGCTCGCCCGCTACGGCCGGATCGACGGCGTCGTCTGCGTCGCGGGCATCCTGCGCGAACGGATGCTCTTCAACATGTCCGAGGAGGAGTGGGACCCCGTCGTCGCCACCCACCTCAAGGGCACCTTCACCGTCTTCCGCGCCGCCTCCGCCGTCATGCGCAAACAGGGCACCGGCACGCTCATCGGCTTCACCAGCGGCAACCACCAGGGCTCCGTGGCCCAGGCCAACTACAGCGCCGCCAAGGGCGGGATCATCTCGCTCGTGCGCTCCGCCGCCCTCGGGCTGAGCCGGTACGGGGTCACCGCCAACGCCGTCGCCCCGGTCGCCCGGACCCGGATGTCGGCCAACGTCCCCATGGAGCTCAAGGAGATCGGCGAGCCGGAGGACGTGGCCGCACTGGTCACCTACCTGCTCAGCGACAAGGCGGTCGCGGTCGGCGGCGAGAAGATCACCGGGCAGGTGTACACGATCGCCGGACCCAAGATCGCCGTCTGGGCGCAGCCGCGCGAACTGCGCGCCGGATACGCCGAAGGGTCCTGGACCCCCGAGAAGATCGCCGACTTCCTCCCGGGGACGGTCGGCACCGACCCCATGCCGATGCTGGCGCAGCTGGAGGCCATGGCCAAGGCGGCGGCCGCCAAGGACCGGCCCAACGCCCGCCCGGGCGCCTAGGAGCTGCGGTGGACTTCGGCTTCGGGGCGGCGGAGGGGGAGCTGCGCGCCCGCGCGCGGCAATGGCTCGCCGGGCACCTCGTGGGACCGTACGCCCGGGCGGTCGGCCTCGGCGGACCCGGCAGCGAACACGAAGGGATGACCGAACGGCGCGCCTGGGAAAGGGAACTGGGCCGCGGCGGCTGGATCGGCCAGGGCTGGGACGTACCGGACGGGGCGTACGGGCAGCAGCGGCTCTCGCTCACCGGGCAGGTGGTCTGGGCCGAGGAGTACGCGGCGCTGCGCGCGCCCGGCCGGGTCGGCCACATCGGCGAGAACCTCCTCGCGCCGACCCTCATCGCCTACGGGTCCCCGGAGCAGCGGGAGCGCTTCCTGCCGGGCATCGCCCGCGGCGAGGAACTGTGGTGCCAGGGATACAGCGAACCGGGCGCGGGCTCGGACCTCGCCGGGATCCGCACGGCGGCGGTCCGGGACCCGGCGGACGGCCGGCACCGCGTCACCGGCCAGAAGATCTGGACCTCGCTCGCCCGGGACGCCGACTGGTGCTTCGTGCTGGCCCGCACCGAGCCGGGCTCGCGGCGCCACCACGGGCTGTCCTTCCTCCTCGTGCCGATGGACCAGCCGGGCCGGATCGAGGTCCGGCCCATCCGGCAGATGTCGGGGACCGCCGAGTTCAACGAGGTCTTCTTCGACGGGGCGGTCGCGGTCGAGGTCGTCGGCGGAGAGGGCAACGGCTGGACGGTCGCCATGGGCCTGCTCGCCCTGGAACGCGGGGTCTCCACCCTGGTCCAGCAGATCGGCTTCGCCGCCGAACTGGAGCGCGTGACCGGCGCGTTCCTCACCTCGGCGCAGGCCGGTGACCCCGTGCTGCGGGACCGCCTCGTCGGCCAGTGGGCCGAGCTGCGCACCATGCGGTGGCACGCGCTGC
The DNA here is from genome assembly GCF_036346295.1 of Streptomyces sp. NBC_00536. NCBI lineage: Bacteria > Bacillati > Actinomycetota > Actinomycetes > Kitasatosporales > Streptomycetaceae > Streptomyces > Streptomyces sp. NBC_00536. The sequence continues at coordinate 4,655,687 of NZ_CP107819.1, forward strand.
GCACCCTGGGGGCCGCCGCCCCCGACCCGGGCGCGCCCAGCGTGGCCAAGCTCCTGTGGGGCGGCTGGCACCGGCGGCTCGGCGAGCTGGCGGTGGCGGTGCGGGGCGCGGTGGCCAGCGCCGGGCCCGCGGACTGGGCGCGCGGGACTCCGTACGAGCTGGGCCTCGACGAGGCGCAGCGGCTGTTCCTGTTCACCCGCGCCGACACCATCTACGGCGGTTCGGACGAGATCCAGCGGAACATCATCGCCGAGCGCGTGCTCGGCCTGCCTAAGGAGTCCAGGTGAGAGGCGTCGTGTTCGACGGCAAGCAGGCCCAGGTGGTCGACGACCTGGAGATACGCGATCCCGGGCCGGGGGAGGTGCTCGTCGCGATCAAGGCGGCCGGGCTGTGCCACAGCGACCTGTCGGTGATCGACGGGACGATCCCCTTCCCGCCGCCGGTGGTCCTCGGGCACGAGGGCGCGGGCGTCGTGGAGGCGGTCGGCTCCGGCGTCACCCACGTGGCGCCGGGCGACCACGTCTCGCTGTCCACCCTCGCGAACTGCGGGGCGTGCGCCGACTGCGACCGGGGCCGGCCGACGATGTGCCGCAAGGCGATCGGGATGCCGGGCCAGCCCTTCTCGCGCGGCGGTACGCCGCTCTACCAGTTCGCGTCCAACTCGGCCTTCGCGGAACGCACCCTCGTCAAGGCCGTCCAGGCGGTCAAGATCCCCCGGGACATCCCCTTCCCCTCGGCCGCCCTGATCGGCTGCGGGGTCCTGACGGGCGTCGGCGCCGTCCTGAACCGGGCCAAGGTGGACCGGGGCGAGACGGTGGTCGTCATCGGCACCGGCGGGATCGGCCTGAACGTCCTCCAGGGGGCCCGTATCGCGGGCGCGACCACGATCGTGGCGGTCGACGTGAACCCGGCGAAGGAAGCGGTGGCCCGGCAGTTCGGCGCCACGCACTTCATCGACGCCTCGGCGGTGGCGGACTCCTCGGCGGCGGTCCGCGAGATCCTCCCGACCGGCGCGGACCACGCCTTCGAGTGCGTCGGCAACGTGAAACTGATCCGCCAGGCGATCGACCTCCTCGACCGCCACGGCCAGGCCGTCCTGCTGGGCGTGCCCGGCTTCAAGGAGGAGGCCTCCTTCCAGGTCTCATCGATGTACCTCGACAAGACGGTCATGGGCTGCCGCTACGGCTCCTCCCGCCCCCAGCGCGACATCGCCCTCTACGCGGAGCTGTACCGCCAGGGCCGCCTCCTGCTGGACGAACTGGTCACCGAGACCTACCCGGTCGAAGACTTCGCCAAGGCAGCGGACGACGCCCACCACGGGCGGGTGGCGCGGGGGGTGCTGACGTTCTGACCGGCGAGTATGGATGGGGGATACGGGTGCGGGTACGTACCCGCGTCCCGCACCCGTACCCGTTTCCGCCCTCGTACACGCGCGGCATGACCGGCACCTACCCCGGTCGGTTCGCGTTCCACGGGTGGAGCTTCTCCGGGTTGCGGACCGCCCAGATGCGGGTGACGCGGCCGTCCGCGAGGCCGAAGGCCGCGACGGTCACGGTCGTGCCGGAGTGCCGGGCGACCAGGCCGGGCCGGCCGTTGACCGTCCGCTCCAGGAGCGTCAGACCGGGGGCCTTGTCCGCGATGTGGATCAGGTAGGCGGCGATGCGCTCGCTGCCCTCGACCGGGCGCAGGACGGCCCCGACCAGGCCACCGCCGTCGGCGGTCATCGTGGCGGCGGGGTCGAGGAGACCGACGAGGGCCTCGATGTCCTTGGCCTCCCACGCCTCCTTGAACTGCCGGACAAGGAGAGCTTGTTGGGCCGGGGTCGGGGAAGCCGTCGGCGCCGGAATCCGCGCCGCGCGCACGCGCCGCCGGGCCGAGGCCGCCAGCTGGCGGCAGGCCGCGGGCGTCCGGCCGACGATGGCGGCGATCTCGCCGAAGGGGTACCGGAAGACGTCGTGCAGTACGAACGCCACGCGCTCGGCGGGCGTCATCGACTCCAGTACGACGAGGAACGCCATGTTCACCGACTCGTCCAGGGTGACCCGGTCGGCGGGGTCCACGGACCCGTCGCGCCACTGCGCGGGGTCGGGCAGCGGCTCGGGTATCCACTCGCCGACGTACCGCTCGCGCCGGACCCGCGCCGAGCCGAGCACGTCCAGACAGATCCGGCCCGCGACCGTCGTCAGCCAGGCGCCGGGCGACCGCACCGCCGCCTGCCGCTGCGGGGGCATCGCGTACCAGCGGGCGTACGTCTCCTGCACGGCGTCCTCGGCCTCCGCCAGCGAACCGAGCAGCCGGTAGGCGAGGTTGGTGAGCCGCCGCCGCTCCCCGAGGATCACGTCCGTGGTCGTACTCATGGTGGTGTTCGCCTCACATTTCACGGACCCACGTCGTCGGACCTCCGAGAGGCTACCGACCCACCGCCGTGAGGCAGAAGAGAGGACCACATCATGATCAAGGCAACGCCGGTGATGCCCGCGCCGACCGCGGTACCGGTACCGATACCGCGCGGGGCGACCTTCGTACGGGTCGCGATCGCCCTGCAGACCCTGGCGATCTTCTTCCAGGCGGCCACCGCCGGACTGCTGCTGTCCTCGTCCCACGGCGAGCTGCTCCACGGCATCGGAGCGCGCGTGATGTACGGAGCGTCGATGCTCTACGTGATCGCCGCGATCCTGGCCTGGCGCCCGGGCGGCGGATCACCCCGCCCCATCCTGTACGCGTCGGGCTTCCTCGTGCTCGCCTCGGTGCAGGTGGTGCTCGGCATCGCGCACGTGGCGTGGCTCCATGTCCCGCTGGGCGTCCTGATGTTCGGCCTGAGCGTGCTGGCGCTGGGCCACGCGCTGCTCACCCGTTCGCTGCTCACCCGCTCGCCGGGCCGGGTCACTCGCTGAGGCGGCCGAACTTCCCCTTGTGGAAGAGCAGCGGGCCGTCCTCGCCCGCTGCGCCCATCGCCTCGACGCGGCCGACGACGATCAGGTGGTCGCCACCGGTGTGCACGGCGTGGATGCGGCAGTCGATCCACGCCGGTACGTCGTCCAGCTGCGGCGAACCCGTGACGGGCGCGGGGCTGTGGACGACCCCCGCGAACTTGTCGGCGCCACTGACGGCGAAGGCCCGGCAGAGCAGGCCCTGTTCGGCGCCCAGGATGTTGACGCAGAACACCCCGGCGCGGGCGATCCGCGGCCAGGTGGTCGACGTACGGGCCACCATGAACGTCACCAGTGGCGGGTCGAGGGACAGCGAGGCGAAGGACTGGCAGGCGAACCCGGCCGGTGACCCCTCCCCGTCCGCCGCGGGGGCGGTGATGATGGTGACCCCGCTCGCGAAGTTGCCCATCACGGACCGGAATTCGGCCGGATCGATGGGCGCGCGCTCGTCTTCGCCGACGGCCCGCAGCTCGGGGCGCGGGTGCGCGTCGACGGCCGGGGAGGTATTGGAGTTGGCGTTGGCGGATTCCGGCTGCCCGGCGGACCTGAGGTATCGGACGACGGTGGCCGCCATCCCTGCGTGTCCCATCACGGAACCGATTGAACCTGACGGTATGTCAGATGGGAAGGGTCGTGGAACGCCCGCCCGGGCGTGGCCTGGTGTCCGGGGTCGGCGGCGGCCCTGCGACGGAACCGACCGCACCCCTCCAGGCCGAGCCGCTCACCCGGTGACCAGGCAGAACTCGTTTCCTTCGGGGTCACGCATGGTCTGGAACGCCCCTTGGTCGTCGGTGACGGTCCCACCGACCCGCACCGCCCCCAGCCCGACCGCCTCGGCGACGGCGCCCCCGATGTCATCCACCCGAATGTCGAGGTGCAGCCGATTCTTCCCGGCTTTTTCCTCAGGCACGGGCTGAAAGGCCAGCCGCGCACCCCCGGGCAACTCGACGTGAGACCAGCCACGATCCCGGTCCACCGCCTCCACGCCGAGCATCCGGGCCCAGAACCGAACCAGCGCCTTCGGCTCACGGCAGTCCACGACGATCTGGGCGAGGTGGCGGGGGGTGGCAGTCATGGGCCTGAGGGTAGGGGGCGCGGCTGCGCCGCGAAGGCCCGGGCTTCGGGTGTCCGGGGTCGGGGCGCGGCTTCGCCGCGGGGGGTTCGTTCCGAGCGTCCGGGGTCGGTGGGGTTCCGGGGGCTGCCCGTCAGTTCAACTGTCTCTTCGTGGTGCCGTGACCTGTCAAGGGCGCTCCCTGCGGTCGCGTCGCTTCGCGATGGCCTTCGGCCACCCTTGACAGATCCCGTCCCCACGAAAAGCCAAGAACTGTCGGGCGGCCCCCGGGGGAAGGCGTGGGGGACCTGGTCCCATCGGCCACATCTTGATCACCGGCCCGGGGTCCGGGCGAGCCCAAGCCGCGCCCTTCGGGCGGACAAGCGACAAGCCGCCCCCATATCGCTACGCGCTCCTCCGAGAGCGGCGTCTGCGGCCCGTTTTGGGCTAGTGGGCGGTGCAGGAGGGCCGAAAGCTCGGCCAGATGAGCATGGAGCAGGGTCAAGCCACCCCCGACACTCAACACCCCTCCTAAACACCCCTTTTGTGATGCTTTGAACCCCTCACTTTGGGACGGACGGCCGCCTGACCCGTCTCCACTTCGGCCTGACGGAAGTCCCAGCCCAAAACAGCCCGCAGACGCCTCCCTGACCCGGACTGTGTAGCGATCTGCCCGCGTGCTTGTCGCTTGTCGTCTGTGGTCTGTCCGCCCGGAGGGCGCGGCTTGGCCGCACCCGGGCCATGGCTGGCCCGTCACCACCCCCGGGAAGTGCCGTCGCTCCCCCATGCCTTCCCCCGGGGGCCGCCCGACAGTTCTTGGCTTTTCGTGACGGGGCACGCTGTCAAGGGTGGCCGCAGGCCATCGCGAAGCGACGCGACGAAGGAGCGCCCTTGACAGGGTGACCCGGCACGAAGAGACAGTTGAACTGGCGGGCAGCCCCCGGAACCTCCCCGACCCCCGGCCGCGCAACGTCAGAGCCCTCGCGGCGCAGCCGCGCCCCGGCGGAGCCGGGGTTCCGAGTCCCCATCTGGCCTTCGGGCGGAGGGGGCGCTTTCGTGTGTCCGGGCTAGGAGCCTTCTGCCCGATAGAAGATCTTTCCGTTGCGAGGCTCGACGCCAAGGGCCGCGTAGAAGGCAAGGGCGGAAGGGTTGTCGGTGTCGGCCGTCCACTCCACCCGCGAGCAGCCAGCCTCCGCCGCCGCAGCCTTGACCGCCTCCATGAGGGCTCCGGCCACGCCGCGGCGCCGGGCTGACTCCCGCACGTACAGCTCTTTGAGGTACAGGGACGTTTCGGCGCCGGCCGCAGGCCACAGAAGACTGTACGAGGCCAGGCCCCATACGTCATCGCCGTCGCGGGCTAGGAGCACGGTCGCCGCGGGGCGGCCGGAGAAGAGGGCGGAACGGATCTGGTCCGTGTCGCCGGGCGTCGGCTTGCCGCCGTAGTACGCCTCGATCTCCCCGAGGACCACGGAGATGGCGTCAACGTCTTCCGGCGTGGCCTGCTCGATGCGCACTCGTGTCCCTCTCGCCAGGGGGTAGCGCCAGCACCTCGCGCAGCACCCGCACCTCCGGCACCGTCCGTGCCTCCGGCACCCTAGCCGCGACCTCCCGCGCCCGGTAGATGATCAGCGCAGAACGGTGTTCATCCGGCAGGCCGACGATCGTCGTCGTCGCCTGGGCAGCCGCTCCTGCCGCATCCCCGCGGATCGCGGATCCTATGGCCTGGTCGAGGGCGATCAGCGCACGGTCAGTGTGGTCCCGCAGCGGGTACAACTCAAGGGCACGCTCTTGCTGCTCGGACGCGCGCTCGACGTCGCCGAGGTGGGTCAGCGCATTCCCCGCATGAAAGCGCAGCTGACTCTCGTTGTACCCGAAGGCGGACCCGATCCGGTCCGCCTCCGGCAGCCGCTCCAGCGCAATCTCCGCCCGCCCGAGCGCTTCCGCGGCGCCGTCCCGCTGCCGCAGCACAGCCATAGCGCGGGCCTCCAGCGGGGCGGCCAGCGCCGGACCCACGCACGGCAAGCCGCCCGCCAGATGCTGGGCCCGCGCCGCCAGCTCGACCGCCCCCTCCATGTCCCCGCCGTAGTAGAGCTGGTACGCCTCCTGCGCGTACATCCATGACAGCGTCGCCCGGTCCTCGGCGGCCCCGGCGGCTGCTCTGCCTGTACGCCACCAGGCCCGCGCTCGCCCGTCTCCCAGCTTCAGTAGGGTCAGGGCCATCAGTCCCGACATCTGTGCCACGGCGATCGTCAGCCGCTTCCGTGCGGGCGCCGCCTGCCGGTGGGTAAGGATCAGCCTCAGGTCCGTGAAGTCGGCGAGCAGCTCCGGCAGGAGTTCACCCTCCGGCCGGTACCGTGTCGCCTTGCCGTGGCGGCCCACGGTGTACTCCCACTCGTCCAGCGAGGCATCGGTGAGCGGACCAGCGGCCAGCGCCTGATGGAGGCCCTGTTGAAGTGCGTCCGCCTGATCGAGTGGGGATGAACCGGGACGGACGTCAGCGAGGGCGATCAGCTCGCCCCTGGCGCCAAGTGCTTGGTCTAGGGCTGCGGCGATCGCCTGCGTTGGCTGCCGTTTGCCGTTCTCCAGGTCGCTGACGTGTGTCTTCCCGCACGCTGCGAGCAGGGCGACGTCCCGAACGGAGCGACTGCCCCGGAGCCGGCGTAAGGCTTCGCCGAAGGATTCGCGCACGGATTCCACCTCCAGGGTCCGCAGTGTCCGCAGAGGTGCGGACGGGAGCGGACACGTCAATGATGTTCCTCACTGTCCGTGCGCGACAGGCTACTCCCGTAAGCAACTCCAGGTGGTCCATCCGGAGTTGCCCACCCGCTGACGACGGTAGGGAGCACAGCCATGGAAGTGCGGGAGACTGGCGCGGGCGCGGTCGAGCACGAGGACCACCCGCTGCTGCACCGGCGGGTCCGCGATCCCCGGACGGATCGCGAGGGCGAGTTGATGGCCGTTGTCGAGGAATACGTCGGCATGGTCGCCGGGACCTCGAAGCACACCCGGACCGCGTACGTCCGGGCGGCCAACGGCCTGGAGTTCACCGCGGCGCCCGACACCCTGGTGCGGCTGTGAGCATGGCCGCGGTCCGGATCTGTGCCGTCTGCGACCGCCCGATCCGGACCGGTGGGCGGGAGTTCATCCGGCACTCGTCATCCGGCGCGCGCCCCTCCGGCTGGGCGCACGACCTCCACGACCCGTCGTGCAAGCCGGTCCGGGCGGGCGCCCGGTGAGCCGGGAGTCGCGCCTCGCTCAGGAAGCGGCGTACGTACTCGCCCACGCCGAGCATCCGCCGGACAGCGCGGTCACCGCGCAGTGGCTGGCGTACCTGAGCGACGGCGGCAGCCTCGTCGCTCACGGCGTCCGGTGCTTCCACTTCCAGGCGGAGGGCCGCCGGACCATGGAGGCTGCGGCTGCCCTGGCCGCGTGGCACATCGCGGTCCGTCTCCCGGACGGCTGGCCGAAGGCCGTCGCCCTCGCCGAAGCGATCCGCGCCCTCCTTGCCGAAGAAGACCGGCACCAGGCCCGGCGCCGTGCACGGCGGGAACAGGCACAGGAACAGGCGCGGTGAGCGAGTGGCCGCGCCAGATCCTGTACGTCGTCATCGTGCTCGGCGTGCTCGCCGTCATCGTGCTCGGCACCCACTGACCCCCGCCCCGGTCGCGCATCTACCAGGACCGCGGCCGGAGCGGGTCACAGCACCTCCCCTCACACAAGGAGGCACCACCGCATGACTATCACCACCGAGACCACGGCGACCAGGGACGCACGCTCGCTCTTGAGCGCGGAGGAGTTCGACGGCGTCGTAGCGACCGTCTCCGGCAACAACCCGGACATCAGCTCCTCGGACTGTGTCCGCATCACACTGGAAGCCCTCAAGTTCGTCGCCGCAGCGGCGCAGTTCCCCGGCGGCATGCGCCCCTCCCGGACCGTCGATGAAGGCTGGCACACGCTCATCCTCCACACCGTCGTGTACGCACGCCTGTGCCGGCAGCTCGGCCGCTTCGTGCACCACGTGCCGGAGCTGCCCGACCCGACCCGCTACACCCCCGGTGCCCTGGACCACACCCTCGCCCGGATCCAGGCCGCGGGTTTCGAGCCGGACATGAGTCTGTGGACCAGCCCGATTGAGGGCATCTCCGTGGCCGCCGAATGCCAGCACGACAACCAGTGCGGAGACCAGAACTGCGGCACCGGTTGTCGAGTGGACCACCCCAACTAGACGCTAGGCTGACTCGCTGTGACTGATGCGTGGCAGAACCGTGACTACGGTGACCTGATCAACCACCTCACAGCCCTCCGTAAGCGGGGACGCCTCCTTCCAGGCCAGGCCGGTGCCCGTGGGTGCGCAACGTGCCAGGGAGCGCGGCGCGTGATCCTGGTCGACGGCAAGCGGTGCGTCGTCTACAGCGAGCCGTGCCTCGGGTGTCGGGGCGACGGCACCACCGAGAAGGCTCCAACCAAGGTCTGATGAGCCAGCCCCGGCCGGATCCTCCTTCCGGCCGGGGCTGCCTGCGTCACAGCCACCGGGCGGTTGCGTGGCGGCGCGTGTGTGGTCGGTGTACCTCCGGGTGGGTGAATGCGGGTGGGCGGGGCAGGGGTAGGCGGCGTGGCGGGGGTGCTCGGGCGTGTAGTCGTACGTACGCGTAGCCCCTCGTAGTCGAGACGTCAGCGCAGCTCGTCGCAGCTCGTCGAAACCTCATCGCAGGAGGAACACATGCTCGGTACCGATTTCCGCACCGGATCGCCCAACTGGATCGACCTCGGCAGCCCGGACATTCCCCGGGCCGCGGCCTTCTACCGGGCGGTTTTCGGCTGGGAGTTCCAGATGCTCGGGCCGGATGCGGGCGGGTACGGCTTCTTCCAGCTGGACGGGAAGACCGTCGCGGCCGTCGGCGCGCTGGACCCGGGGGCGACCTCCGCGTGGACCGCGTATTTCCAGACGGACGACGTGGACGCGACCACCCAGGGCGTGCGGGACGGCGGCGGGGCGGTGCGCGTCGAGCCGATGGACGTCATGGGTGAGGGGTGGCTCGCCCAGTACACCGATCAGCAGGGCGCCGACTTCGCCGTCTGGAAGCCGGGCAAGACGCCGGGGCTGGGGCTGGCCTCCGCCGACAACACGGTGTGCTGGGTGGAGCTGCACGTGGCGGACCCGGTCGCGGCCGTCGATTTCTACCGCCAGCTCTTCGGCTGGCGTTCTCAGGAGATGGACGCGCCCGGGATGACCTACCGGGTGGTGAGCATCGCCGAGGGGGACCAGCAGGAGGGGTCGTTCGGCGGGGTGGCGCCGCTGATGGAGGGCGAGACGAACGCGCGCTGGGTGCCGTACTTCGCCGTCGCGGACGTCGACGCCGTGGTGGGCACCGCGCGGACCAGCGGCGGGACGGTGCTGATGCCGGGCGCGGACGTGCCCGATGTCGGCCGGATCGCCTGGCTGGCGGACCCGAGCGGTGCCGTCTTCGCGCTGCTCAAGCCGAATCCCCGACAGGGCTGAGCGTAGGGCGGTACGCGAAGGGCAGCCGGGCGGTGGCCGTCCGGCTGCCCTTCGCGCTGCGCGCGGTCCCCGGCGCCGCTATTCCGGCAGCCAGCCGCGCTGCACGCAGCGGACGCCCGCCTCGAACCGGCTGCGCGCCCCGAGGCGTTCCATGAGGTCCGTCGCGATGCGCCGCGCCGTGCGCTGGGAGACGCCGAGCCGCTTGGCGATGGACTCGTCCGTGTGGCCCTGGGCCAGGAGGGCGATGGTGGTGGACTCCTGGGGGCTCAGGCCGCCGCTGTCGGTGGGGGCGGCCTCGCCGAGCGGCTGCGCGCCGGACCAGACGCTCTCGAAGAGGGCGCACAGGGCGGTCAGGGTGCCCTGGCCGGTGAGGACGACGGCTCCGGCGGAGGTGTCGTCGCTGCTGACCGGGATCACCGCGGTGGCGCGGTCCGTGATGATCATCCGGGTGGGCAGGGCCGGCACGGTGCGGACCTGTCCGCCCAGTCCGGCGAGCCAGTTCGCGTACTCGACGGTGGGCTGGTCGTTGCGGACGCTGTTCAGGTAGACGGTCCGCATGCGCACCCCGCGGCCGAGCAGCTGTCCGTCCAGCGGCCGCGAGGCGTCCATCTGGGCCGCGGGCTGTGCGCCGCCCGGTGCGAAGGACATGACCTCGGTGGTGACGTCCCGCGTCAGGCGGGTGAGGCAGTCGCGGATCTCGTCGATGCCGATGAGCTGCTCGACCCCGGGGCTGGAGGCAGCCGGGCGCAGGTCGGCGTATTCGGCGATGAGCTGCGCGGCGACGGCGCGCGAGGCCTCGACCCGCTGCTGTTGCGCCGCGAGTTCCGCCTGCTGGCGGGCCATGAGGATCTCCATGCCGATGTCCGGGGAGACCGCCCGCAGCCTTCCCTCCTGTTCGGCGGAGGGCCGTACGAGGGCCAGCTCGCTGAGCAGATCGAGGGCGTCGAGCACCTCTGGCCTGGGCGCACCCACCGCTTCGACGAGTTCGGCGACCCCGCCCCGCGGATCGGCGAGCATGGCGCGGTAAACGGATTCCGCGACGGCGTTGAGTCCCAATGCGGTCAGCACGGTGAAGCCCCCCTCAAAGCTCGCTCCCACCCCCTGGGAGCAGATCGATCATGCCACGGTGGCCTGATCGGTGTGGAGGGCCGTCTCGGATGCCGACCCGTGGACGCTTGTGTCCAGGGCCCGAACCGTCCACCTTCCGTCCGTGGACGACGAGTTCCCCATTTGGAATGGTCGGGTCCATGTATCTCGTGCACGCCCGCCTGCAAGGCCCTCCCGGGGTCGCCCTCCCCCTTGAGGCGCGGTCACTCGTCCGCGCCCAGGCCGTTGAGGACGACGCCCTCGAGCACGTGGTCGCTCACCCGAGGGCGCTGCCGCACCCGGTGATCGGCCTCTACGTCCGGGCCGACAACCTCGCGGCGGCCGAGTCGCGCGCGGCCCGGCTCTGCCGGCGGGTCCTGGAGCGGGAGGAGTTCAGCGGCTGGTCGCTGGTCCTCGCGGAAGCCCCCATGGTCGCGCTGTTCTACGAGTCGCTGCTGACCGGATCCGGCCTCGCGGCGGGGCCCCTGGACGGAATGGGCCAAGGCCCTTTGCGTCCAGCCGGATCCTCTTCCACCCCGTCTGACCAGCGGCGAGAGTAGTTCTTGCCAGCAGGGAACACCGCCCGGCAGGCCAGGAACCGGACAGCGTCACCGCGGGACGCAGGCCGGATCAGGACACCGGAACTCCACGTCAGAAAAGGACCACGATCATGCTTCGCACCCGTCTCGCCCAGGCCGCCGCGGTCACCGCCCTCGCCTCCACCTTCCTCCTCGCCCCCGCCGCGGTCGCCGTGTCCGCCGCCCCGCAGACCGCCGCGTCCGCCGCCTCCCTCGGGGCCGCTCCCATCATGAGCACGGACACCATGGGCTGGTCCTAGCCCCCGCAGGTCCGTCCGGCCCCCGCCCCCCCCAGCTGCTCCTGCAGGGCAGCTGTCAGGCGGCAAACGCCCGGCCCGAGGCCTGAAGGCCCGAAGGCCTGAGGCCCGAGGCCTGAAGGCCCGAGGCCCACGGATCCGCCCCGTCGCCCACTCCACTTCCGCTCCGCCGCGCCCTTGTGAGGTTCCGCATGTCCGAAACACCCCGTACGCAGCGTCGTACCGGCACGAAGACCGCCGCCGCGGCCGCAGTGGCCGCCGCCGGTCTGGCAGCCGGACTGCTGTCCGCCGCTCCCGCCGACGCCGCCTCCGTCAGCACCTGGGACAAGGTCGCCCAGTGCGAGTCCACGGGTAACTGGCAGATCAACACGGGGAACGGCTACTACGGCGGCCTGCAGATACTCCTGTCGACCTGGAACGCCTACGGGGGCCGCGAGTACGCCGCCTACCCGCACCAGGCCACCAAGCAGCAGCAGATCCTGACGGCCGAGAAGATCCTCGCCGGTCAGGGCGCGGGAGCCTGGGGCACCTGCGGCGCCGGAGCCGGTCTCGGCGGCGACCACGCCGACCCCTACCCCACCACCACCCCTCCCGCCCCGCCGGCGGGGATGGTGCGGCTGGCGGCGGCGGACTTCACGGGTGACGGGAAGCAGGATCTGGTCGGTGTCGAGGCGGGGTCGGGGAAGCTGTGGCTCTACCCGGGCAACGGCGCCGGTGGTCTTGGTGACCGGGTGCAGATCGGTGCGGGCTGGGGCGCGATGAGCGAGCTGACCGCGGCTGATTTCACGGGTGACGGCAAGCCGGACCTTGCGGCGGTGGAGAACGCGACGGGGAACTTGTACGTGTACCCCGGTGCGGGGAGCGCGTCCGGTATGGGCACGCTGGGCGACCGTACGCAGATCGGTTCGGGCTGGGGCGGGATGCGGGAGCTGACCGCCCTGGACGTGAACAAGGACGGCACGGCGGATCTGCTGTCCATCGATGCGGGCGGCGGGTTGTGGGCCTACCCCGGTAGCGGCGCCCTCAATGGCACCAGCACGCTGGGCAATCGGACGCAGATCGGTGCGGGCTGGGGTGCGATGACCGAGCTGACCGTGCCCGGTGACCTCGACTCCGACGGCAAGGCCGATCTCGTGGCGATCGACGGGGCCGGGACGCTGTGGAAGTACCCGTCGACCGGCTCCCTGAACGGGATGAACACCCTCGGTAACCGTGGGCAGTTGGGTACGAACTGGGACAGCATGCGGCAGCTGGTGGGCGCCGACTTCAACGGTGACGGCAAGGGCGACCTGGACGCGGTCCAGGCCCCCGCGGAAGCGACCGGCTCCCTGTACTTCTACCCCGGCAACGGCACCGGCGGCCTCGGCAACCGCGCACAAATCGGCACCAACTGGTAACCGGGCCACTGCCCTTCGCGCCTCTCGCAACGCCTCTCGCAACGCCCCTCGCGACGCCTCTCTCGCGCACGGCGGCGACCACGCCGCCCCCAAAAACTTTCAGAACCTCATTCACCTTTCAGGAGTCCTGTCATGGCCATGCTCGTCCGTAAGCTGAAGAAGACCACCATCGCCACCCTGGTCGCCGCCGCTGCCGTCACCGGCCTGACCGGTGCGCCCGCCCAGGCCGCAGGCACCTCCTCTGTCGGTGGGGCCATCACTTCCGCCGAGATCATGTCCCGCGCCCAGTACTGGGTCGACCGCGGAGTTCCGTACAGCCAGTCGGACTACGACCCGGACCCGCAGGGCCGCAACTACCGCCAGGACTGCTCCGGCTTCATCTCGATGGCCTGGCACCTGAACACCAGCCTGACCACCTGGACCCTGCCCGACGTCGCCACCCGGCTGGGCAGCCTCGACGACCTGCAGCCCGGCGACATGCTCGACAACATCGACGCCCACGTCGTGCTCTTCGGCGGCTGGGCCGACTCCGGCCACACCACCGCGAAGATCTGGGAGGAAGCCCGTCCGGGCACCAACGCCCGCATCGACTCCTCCTACTACACCCGCAGTTACCTCAACAACAACGGCTACCGCCCCTACCGCTACAACAAGGTCGTCGAGGCCACCCCGACCCCGACCGTCGCCGGTATGACCAACCTGGCCGGCGGTGACTTCGGCGGCGACGGCAAGGCCGACGTCGTGGCGGTCGAGGCCAACACCGGGAACCTCTTCTACTACCCCGGCACCGGCGGCGGCCAGCTCGGCGCCCGCGTCCAGATCGGCACCGGCTGGAACACGATGAGCGAGCTGACGTCCGGCTACTTCACCGGCTCGGGCAAGCTCGACCTCGCGGCCGTCGACAACGACGGCGCGCTGTGGATCTACCCGGGCAACGGCAACGGCACCTTCGGTGACCGCGTCAAGGCGGGCACCGGCTGGGACGGCATGCACGACCTGGCGGGCGTCGACCTCAACAAGGACGGCAAGACCGACCTCGCGGCCGTCGAGACCTCCACCGGCAACTTCTACGTCTACCCGGGCAACGGCAACGGCACCTTCGGCGACCGCGTGCAGATCGGTTCCGGCTGGAACGCCATGGACCAGATCGTCAGCCCCGGCGACCTCAACAAGGACGGGAAGGCCGACCTCGTCACCCGTGAAGCGGCCACCGGCAACCTCTACGTCTACCCGGGCACCGGCTCCTTCAACGGTACGAACACCCTCGGTGCCCGCGTCCAGATCGGCAGCGGCTGGGGCTCCATGACGGACCTGGTCAGCGGCGACTTCAACGGCGACGGCATCGGCGACGTCGACGCGGTCCAGGCCTCGCCGGGCGACACCGGCACGTTCTACAGCTACCCCGGCACCGGCGCCATCAACGGTACGAACACCCTCGGCGCCCGCGTCCAGATCGGCACCGGCTGGTAGTCCGCCACCGGGCACCGTACGAACACTCTGTCCCACCCGGCCGCCATCGCCCCGCCCCGGCGATGGCGGCCCGCCCCTTCCCCGGGCCGCCCCCTTCCCCGGGCCGCCCCCTTCCCCGGGCCGCCCCCTTCCCCGCCCCGCCCCCTTCCCTGGTACGCCACCCGACCGCGCAGCGCCGAAAGGACCGAGCACGCCATGAGCCGCCGCCGCCCACTCCGCACGCCCCGCCTCCGAGGACGAGTCGCGGCGGTCGCCGCCGCCATGGCACTCGCCTGCCTGACGGCCACCCCGGCCAGTGCCGATACGGTCCCCAACGGCGCCGTCGCCACCTTCAACTCGGTCTCCCGCATCAGCGCCGCCGGCATGGGATTCCAGTCGGACACGGGCCGCGAGGCGGGCCGGGTCTCGGCCTTCGAGTCCGCGCACCCGGCGCTGCGCCGGGTCAAGGCCGCCGACGTCCTGGCCGCCCCCGACGGCGCGCTCACCGGCCGCGCCCTCTGCCACCCGTCCAACATCGCCGGAGCCCAGGGCTTCTGCTGGAACACCACGGACGACGCCACCGGCGCCTGGACCCCCCAGGGCCTCACCGGCTCCGGCGAATCCCCCCAGTCACAGACCCTGGTCGGGGGCCGCAAGGTACTCATCTCCACCTGGTACGGCGACGGCGGCAGCGAACGCATCACCCTCGTCGACGTGACCGACCCCGCCCACGTCACCTACCGGCACCTTCAGCTCGCCGCCCTCAACAGCTCCGGCGACAACTACACCCCCATCCTCGGTGGCCACGGCCACGGGGTGGTCTGGGCGGGCAGCAAGCTCTACGTCGCTTCCACCGGCAGCAGCCTCGACGTCTTCGACCTGAATGACATATGGAAGATGGACGTCACCACCGGCACGGGATTCGGCCTCGACGCGGGCGGCAAGGCCCAAGGAGCGGGCCACGCCTACGTCCTGCCGCGCCAGGGCACCTACGACTACACCGGCCAGGGAACCGGCTGCGGCGCCTACGCCGGAGTCTCCCAGCGCCCGTGCATCACGGCTGCCTCACTCGACCTCACCGGAGCCCAGCCCGCCCTGGTCACCGCCGAGGGCGACCCCAGCAAGGTCGAAGGTGACTTCGGCAAGGCCGCGGCACCCGTCGTCCGCTGGCCCATCGACCCGGCCACCGGCCTGCTCAAGGCCGACGCGGCAGGCCGCGTCCAGGCCTCCGAGGCCTTCGCCTCGCCGATGGGCGGCACCCAGGGCGTCGCCATGAACAACGGGCGCCTCGTCTTCGCGGGCCCCTGCCCGGAGTTCGTCCCCGCGGAACACCAGGCGGACCAGAGCAACATCCGCCAGTTCCAGGGCTGCCTCTACGACGCCCGCCCGGGTGAGCCCGTACGGCTCGTCACGCGGACCGCGGTGAACCCGGAGAACCTCTCCTACTGGCCCGGGAGCGACCAGCTCTGGGTGATCAACGAAGCCCCCGGCGAGCGCGTCGTCGTCAGCACCCCGTGGCCCAAGGCCACCCCGGCGGGGATGGTGCGGCTGGCGGCAGCGGACTTCTCGGGTGACGGGAAGCAGGACCTGGTCGGTGTCGAGGCGGGGTCGGGGAAGCTGTGGCTCTACCCGGGCAATGGCGTCGGTGGTCTGGGTGACCGGGTGCAGATCGGTGCGGGCTGGGGCGCGATGAGCGAGCTGACGGCCGCTGACTACACCGGTGACGGGAAGCCGGACCTGCTGGCCGTGGAGAACGCGACGGGGAACTTGTACGTGTACCCGGGCACGGGAGCCGCGTCCGGCCTGGGCACGCTCGGCGACCGTACGCAGATCGGTTCGGGCTGGGGCGGGATGCGGGAGCTGACCGCCCTGGACGTGAACAAGGACGGCAAGGCGGATCTGCTGGCCATCGACACGGCCGGTGCGTTGTGGACCTACCCGGGCACGGGTTCCCTGAACGGCGGCAACACCCTCGGCAGTCGGGTGCAGATCGGTGCGGGCTGGAGCGCGATGACCGAGCTGACCGTGCCCGGTGATCTCGATTCCGATGGCAAGGCCGACCTGGTGGCGATCGATGGGGCCGGGACGCTGTGGAAGTACCCCTCCACGGGCGCCCTGAACAGCATGAACACCCTCGGCAACCGCGCACAGCTCGGCACCAACTGGGACAGCATGCGCCAGCTGGTGGGCGCCGACTTCAACGGTGACGGCAAGGGCGACCTGGACGCGGTCGAGGCCCCGGCGGAAGCGACGGGCTCGCTCTACTTCTACCCCGGCAACGGCACCGGCGGCCTCGGCAACCGGGCACAAATCGGCACCAGCTGGTAACTCGGAAGAGACGCCCTAGACGCCCCGGTACTTCGGGGTGCGGCGTTCGACGAAGCTGGCCACGCCTTCGTTCGCGTCGGCCGTCGCCATGTTGATCTCCTGGGCCGTGGCCTCGGCGGCCAGGGCGGTGGCGCGGTCGGTGTCCAGGGAGGCGTTGACCAGCTGTTTGGTCAGGGCCAGGGCCCGGGTCGGGCCCTGGGCCAGGCGCTGGGCCCATTCGCGGGCGGTGGTTTCCAGGGCGTCGGCCGGGACGACGCGGTTGACCAGCCCCAGGCGCTCGGCGTCGGCGGCGGGCAGGGCGTCGCCGAAGAACATCAGCTCCTTCGCCTTCTGCGGGCCGATCAGGCGGGGGAGCAGGTACGCGCCGCCGCCGTCCGGGACCAGACCGCGGCGGACGAAGACCTCGATGAAGCGGGCCGAGTCCGCGGCCAGCACCAGGTCGCAGGCGAAGGCCAGGTGGGCGCCGATCCCGGCCGCCGTGCCGTTGACGGCGGCGATGACGGGCTTCTCGCAGTCCATGACGGACGTGATGAACCGCTGCGCGCCCGTGCGGATCATGCGGGCCACGTCACCCGCGACCCGTTCACCGGCCGGGGCGGGGGAGCCGCGCAGGTCGGCGCCCGCGCAGAAGCCCTTGCCCGTGGCGGTGATGACGACGGCGCGGACGGCCGGGTCGGCGGAGGCTTCGGCGAGCAGGGTCATGATGTGCTCGCGCTGGTCCCAGGTGAGGGCGTTCATGGCCTCGGGGCGGTTCAGCGTGATCCACGAGACGGCGTTCTCGGTGTGGTGCAGGACCTCGTCCATACGGTTCGTTGCTCCAAGGCGTCGGCTGGAGGGTTCAGCGGCAGATGGCCAGGGCGTCCAGGGCCACCGCGCCCTGGCCGCGGGGGAGGACCATGAGGGGGTTGATGTCGAGTTCGGCGAGTTCGCCGCCGAGTTCCAGGGCCATCCGCTGGACCCGCAGGATGACCTCCACGAGTGCCTCGACGTCGGCGGGCGGGGCTCCCCGTACGCCCTCCAGCAGGGCGTGGCCGCGGAGTTCGCCCAGCATGGCGCGGGCCTGGTCCTCGCCGAAGGGCGGGACGCGGACGGCGGTGTCGTTGAGGATCTCGACGAGGACCCCGCCCAGTCCGACGGTGACGGTGGGCCCGAAGAGGTCGTCCTGGGTGACGCCGACGACCATCTCGACGCCCTTCTCCACCATCTGGCAGACGAGGACGCCGTCCAGCGGGATGTTCTCGAAGCGGGCGATGTCGGTCAGCTCGCGGTAGGCGTCGCGTATCTGGCTGGCCGAGGTCAACCCGACCTTCACCAGGCCGAGTTCGGTCTTGTGGGCGAGTTGCGGGCCGGAGGCCTTCATCACCACGGGGTAGCCGACCAGCCCGGCCGCGCGGACGGCGGCCGCGGCGCTGGTGACCAGCTGTTCGCGCGGGACCCGGATGCCGTAGGCGCGCAGCAGCTGCTTCGCGGCGTGCTCGCTGAGCTGCTGGCCGGGCCGCATGAGGGCCTGGGCCTTGCGGTACGAGGGGGACGGCGTCCGGGGGGCGTCGTCGAAGGGGGAACGGTAGGAGGCGGTGAAGCGGTGGTGGCCGAGGTAGGCCCGTACGGCGGTGATGCAGTTGCCGAAGGTGCGGAAGGTCGCGACGCGGGAGGAGCCGAGGAGGGTGGTGCGGTAGGCCTCCTCGGTGCCGACGGGGGAGCCCCAGATGACGCAGATGAGCTTGTCGCTCTCCTCGGCGGCGTCGGCCAAGTCCTGGGCGAGCTTGTCGCTCATCGGCGGGAAGGGGCCGGTGATGGGGCAGATGAGGACGCCGACGGCGGGGTCGGCGAGGATCGCGTCGATGATCTTCCGGCCGCGCCAGTCGCCGACGGGGTGGCCGCCGTTGTCGACGGGGTTGGCGACGTTCAGGTACGCGGGGATCCACTGGTGGAGTTCGTCCTGCTTCGCCCGGGTGAGGGTGGGCAGGCTGAGGCCCGCCTCGGTGGCCAGGTCGGAGAAGTGGGCGCCCGTACCGCCGGAGATGGAGTAGACGACGACCCCGTCGGCGAGCGGCTTGCGGGCGCGGGCCAACAGGGCGGCGGTGTCTTGGAGTTCGTCGAGGCCGTCGACCCGGATCACGCCGAACTGGCGCATGGCCGCGTCCACGACCCGGTCCGCGCCGGTGAGCTTGCCGGTGTGCGAGGCGGCCATGCGGGCGCCGGTCTCGGTGCGCCCGACCTTGACGGCGACGACGGGTACGCCGTTGCGGGCGGCCCGGTCGGCGGCGAGCAGGAAGGAGCGGCCGTCCTTGAGCCCCTCGACGTAGCAGGCGATCGCCCCGACCTCGGGCCGCTCGGCGAAGTAGGAGATGAAGTCGGAGGTCTCCAGGTCGGCCTCGTTGCCCGTCGGGGCCCAGTGGGAGAGGCGGATGCCCAGCTCCTGGAGGGTGTAGACGGGCCGCCCCTGGTGGCCGGACTGGGTGATCAGCGCGATCGCCGGGCCGTCGAGGTCCTCGCGGAAGGCCTCGAAGGCGTTGAGGTTGGTGTTCGGGCCGAGCAGGCGCAGTCCGGAGCGCCGCACGGCGGCGCCGAGCCGGGCCTGGGCGGCCGCGCCCGCGTCGCCGGTCTCGGCGAAGCCGGAGGCGAAGGCGACCGCGAACTTGACCTTGGATTCGGCGAGTTCCTCGATGACCGGGAGCGGGTCGGCGACCAGCAGGACGGCCAGGTCCACCTGTTCGGGCAGCTCGGCGACGGAGGCGTGGCAGGCCAGGCCGAAGACGCTGGTGCGGGTGGGGTGTACGGGGTGGAGGCGGGCGCCGACGCGGTCCGCCCAGGCGATGAGCTGGCGGGTGATGCCGGTGTTGGGGCGGCCCTCGGCGTCGGAGGCGCCGATGACGGCGACGGACTCGGGGCGGAAGAACCGGTCCAGGTCCGGGACGTCGGCGTGCAGCGGCCGGCCGCTGACGTCGACGGGGGCGGCGGCCGGGTCGGCGCCTTCCGCGGCGGGGGCCGCCGTGGAGTGGACCGCGGTTCGGGGGGTCTCCCCGCAGGCCTCGACCCGGGCGCGGAAGTGAGTGGTGAGGGTGCCGTGAGTAGATCCAAGCATCGTTCCGCCCGCTTCCCGCTCGATGACTGCCTCGCTGATCGTCAAATAACTGACGCATGGTCAGGTTACTGAACTGACGGGCCGTCAGGAACAGGGCTGCGCAGGAAAGCTGGTGCGTGGGTTTGGTGAAGGTCCCCGGGCCGCGCGGCTAGGAGAGGCGGCGCGGGAGGGCTTTGGCTATCTTCTCGGCGTCCAGGGCCAGCTCACGCAGCATTCCACTGATCGGGTTCGTGAAACCGGTGAAATACAGCCCCGGGGCCGAAACGTGGCTGCGGCCGCCCCGCGCCAGCGGCCGGCCGCGCCCGTCCAGTACGCCGAGGTGGCCGACCAGGCCCTCCAGGGCGCGGCGGTAGCCGGTGGCCGCGATCACGACGTCCGGGCTGATCCGGGACCCGTCCGCGAGGACCACCTCGCCGCCGTCGAAGGACTCGACCGCCGCGACCGGTACGACCGTACGCGCCCGGACCGCGTCGATCAGGCCGACGTCCTGGACCGGGATCGCCCCCTCGCGGACCCGGCTGTAGAGCCCGGTGGCGGGGCGGGGGAGCCCGTACGCCGACAGGTCGGGCACCGACGCCTTCGCGACGAGGGCGCCGAGCCGGTCGACCAGGCGGACGGGGAGGCGGCGGACCAGGATGCCGGTGCGCTGCGCGGGCCAGCCGGCGGTGGAGCGGCGCACGATGTGGGGGGCGGTGCGGACGGCGAGGCGGACGCTCTTGGCGGGGCCTTCGGGGCCGCCGCCCGGCTGGGTCTTGGTCCGTCTTCCCCGGCCCTTGGCCTTGCCTCCGGTGCCGCCTTCGGTGAGGTCGACGGCGATCTCGGCGCCCGTGTTGCCCGCGCCGACGACGAGGACGTCGAGGTCCGCGAAGGGGGCGGGGGAGCGGTAGTCGCTCGCGTGCAGCAGCCGCCCGGTGTACGAGCCCCGGCCCGGCCAGTCGGGGAGTGCGGGCGTGTGGTTGAAGCCGGTGGCCACGACCACGGCGGCGGCGGCCAGTTCGCGGCCGCCGGTGGCGTGCAGGGTCCAGCCGGTGGCGCCCCCGTCGCCGCTCCCGTCTTCGGGTGCGCGGTCGATGCGGGTGACCTCGACGCCGGTGATGATCTCCAGCTCGTGGTGCTCGGCGTACTTCTCCAGATAGCGCACGACGTCGTCCCGCGAGACCCAGCGCCCGAAGCGGCGCGGTATCCGCAGGCCCGGGAGGCCGGAGAGGCGGCGCGTGGTGTGCAGGTGGAGCCGGTCGTAGTGGCCCCGCCAGGAGGTGCCGACCCGGTCCGCCTTCTCGATCACCACGGCGCGGACGCCCTTGGCGCGCAGCGCGGCGGCGACGGCGAGGCCTCCCGGCCCGGCGCCGATCACGTAGACGGGGCGGGGCTGGGTCGTCATGTCGGGCTGTGCGGGCGCTCCAGGCATGAGGTGTGAGCGTATCGCCGGGGGCGGCCGGTGGGTCTCGGACGGGCGGGGAATCGGTTGCGGATCGGTCACGGGTGATGGGTGGGGGGTGACGGGTGACGGGTGACGGGTGGGGGCGTGCCGCGGGGTGGATCGGTGCGGGCTCTTGCGGGAAGGCGGCGCATCCGGTGAACTGACGTACCGTCAGATAGAGCTGGTCGAGGGTGGAGGGACTGCCGCATGCAGAGCGTCTGGCTCAGTGGGGCCGAATGGCTCGCCGTGCTCCGGATCGGCCTCGGCCTGTGGTGGCTGGAGAGCTGGCGGCACAAGGACAAGAAGGGCTGGTTCGAGCGCGGTACGGGCATCGCCTGGGCGGCGGACGTCGCGGGCAAGCACCGCTGGGGATTCGTCCGGGGCGGCTTCGACGCGGTGGTCAAGCCGCGGCCGAAGGTGATGGCGTACCTCGTCGTCTACGCCGAACTCGCCCTGGGGCTGGGCCTGGTCGCGGGATTCCTCACGCCGGTCGCGCTGATCGCCGGGCTGCTGCTGAACCTGCTGTACCTGGTGCTGATGATCCACGACTGGGCCGAGCAGGGGCAGAACGCCATGATGGCGCTCATCTCGTTCGTGGCGCTGGTGACGATGAGCTGGCAGGTCTGGTCCGTCGACGCGGCGATGGGACTGTTCCTGTGAGCGGGGTGAGTGGGGTGAGTGGGACAGGTAAGGCGAGTGCGGTGAGTGCGGTGAGTGCGGTGCGGTTCGATCTGCCGGAGCCCGACGAGTTCACCCGGCCCTACTGGGACGCGGCGGCCGACGGTCGGCTGCTGCTGCGCCGCTGCGCCGACTGCGGCCGGGTGCACCACTACCCGCGCGAGTTCTGCCCGCACTGCTGGGCGGGCGAGGACCGGGTGACCTGGGAGCCCGCGAGCGGCCGGGCGACCCTCTACACCTGGTCGGTGGTGTACCGGAACGACCTGCCGCCCTTCGGCGCCCGGGTTCCGTACGTCGCCGCCGTCGTCGACCTCGCGGAAGGGCCCCGGATGATGACCGAGGTCGTCGGCTGCGCCGCGGACGGCCTGCGCGTCGGGATGCCGCTGGAGGTCACCTTCCGGACGCAGGGCGAAGGGGCGGCCGCGGTCTCGGTGGCGGTGTTCCGGCCCGGGGGCACTCCTTAGGGGTTCAGGGTCTGGGGCGGTGCGCCGTGGCGGTGCAGGACGATCAGCAGGCGCCACACGTCGGTCGCCACCGTCCGCGGCGGGCCGGCCAGGAGGCCGTGGACCCAGTCCGCCAGGACCCCGGTGAAGGTGGCCGCGACCGCGGAGGCGATCAGCTCCGGGGCGGCGCCGCCCGCCGCGGTGCGCTCGGCCAGGCTGCGTTCGCGCAGCTCCCGGTGCAGGGTGTCGCCCAGCGGGCCGCCGCCGCCGGGGTGCAGCAGGGTGCGGTACAGGTCGGCGCGCGCGTCCTCGGCGACGCCCTCGAAGAAGGCGGTCAGGGCGGGCGGCGGGGCCGCCGGGTCGGGGATCCCGCGCCAGGAGTGCAGGGCCTCGACCGCCTCCCGTACCGTCTCGGCGCACGCGTCCACGGCCAGGTCCTGTACGTCGGTGTAGTGCAGGTAGAACGTGGCCCGGGCGACCCCGGCCCGCCGGACCAGCATCGCCACGGAGATCTCCCGCAGCGGCCGCTGCGCGCACTCCGCGAGCAGCGCCTCGTGCAGCCGCTCCCGGGTCCGGGCGGTGCGCGGGTCCCCGGCGGGCCGCGGGCTCATCAGGCGCCCTGCCCGGCGAGGAGTACGGCGGCGAGCGCGAGCGCGCCCGGGAGTGCCTGGGCGAAGAGGATCCGGCGGTTGGCGGTGAGGCCGCCGTACAGCCCGGCGATGACCACGCAGGCGAGGAAGAACACCTGCACGCGGTGGCCGGTGGGGTCGGCGGCGATCAGGCCCCAGACCAGACCGGCGGCGAGGAAGCCGTTGTAGAGGCCCTGATTGGCGGCCAGGGGGGCGGTGGCCTTGGCCATGGCGGCGTCGAAGCCGGACAGTCCGCGGCCCGGGGCCCGCTCCCACAGGAACATCTCCAGCACCAGGATGTAGGTGTGCAGCAGTGCGACGAGCCCGACGAGTACCTGTGCGGTGGTGTGCACGGTGGCCGTCCTTCCGGTCATGGCGATGATGGACAGGTGTCCAGAATAAATGGACACCTGTCCACCTGTCCACCTGAGTGAGGGCTCGGGGCCAGAGCAGTTCGCGGGTCCAGGTGCCGTCGGGCGTACGGCGGTAGCGCAGCCGGACGTGGCGGCGCTGGGCGTCGCCCTGGAAGAACTCGACCTCGTCGGCGTCGAGCACGTACGCCGTCCAGGTCGGCGCCGGGGCGTCCGGCTCGGCCGCGGCCCGCTCCCACGCCTCGGCCGAGGCGCGCGCCAGCTCGTCCAGCGAGCCGAGCACCTCGCTCTGGTGGCCGGTGAGCGCCGCGGCGAGCGCGCCGCGCGAGCGTACGGAGAGGTCCGCGCGGCTCTTGGCGGCGCCCGCCGCGGTGACCCGGCCCCGGATGCGGACCTGACGGGCGACGGCGGGCCAGTAGAAGCCGAGCGCGGCCTCGGGGTGGGCGGCGAGCTGACGGCCCTTGGCGCTGGTGGAGTGGGAGGCGAAGTGCCAGCCGTCGGCGTCGGCGCCGTGCAGCATGACGGTGCGCGCGTCGGGACGGCCTTCGGCGTCGACGGTGGCCAGCGTCATGGTGTGCGGCTCCGGCTGCCCGGCCTTGGCGGCGTCCGTGAACCAGGTGCGGAAGAGGGGGAGCGGGGTGGCGGGGGCGGTGCCCGGGTCGAAGGCGGGGAGCGGCTCCGTGTCCCACACGCGCAGGGAGCGGAGGGTCTCGCTGAACTCGGCGTCGGTCGTCATGCGGACATGGAACCACCGGGTCCGGGGCCCGGGCGGAGCCCCCTTGGCCTGGCCGGCCGGGCCGCCTGGCCTGCCCGCGGGGGGCGCGGCCACTTCAGCCTGCCGGTGTGCCCGGCCGGGGTGCGGGCCTTTCGGCCCGGCGGGGCTCGGAGGGGTGCCCAGGGCGTGGCCGCTTCAGCCTGCCCGGCGTTTGAGGGCCCGCCGGAGGCGCGACTGCCCGCAGGGGTCGACGGGCCTGCTGGGGGTCGATGCCCGGTTGGAGGGTGTGCGTTCCGCCTGGTGGCGGTTCCCTCCGGGGGCGCCTCAAACGCCGGCGGGGCTGGGGGGTGTGGCCGCTTCAGCCCGGCGGGGCTGGGGGTGGGCTGGGGTGTCGGGGTGCCTAGGGCGTGGCCACTTCAGCCTGCCCGGCGTGCCCGGTCGGGGCACGGGCCTTTCGGCCCGGCGGGGCTGGGGGTGTCGGGGTGCCTAGGGCGTGGCCATTTCAGCCTGCCCGGCGTTTGAGGGCCCGCCGGAGGCCAAGCGGGCCGCCCGCCGGAGGCCAAGTGGGCCTGCCAGGGCCAAGCTCCGGCCTGCCAGGGCCTGGCCATTTTCAGCCTGCCCGGCGATTGAGGGCCCGCCGGAGGCCAAGTCCCCGCCCGCCGGAGGCCAACTGGGCCCGCCAGGGGCAAGCCCCGGCCTGCCAGGGCCAAGCTCCGGCCCGCCAGGGCCAAGCCCCGCCCGCCGCCGGGGGCAGCCTCCGCACGCCCGGGGGTTGGGGTCAGCGGCCCAGGATTACCGTGCCCGAGGAGCAGAACCAGCCGCCTGTGCCCGACGCGAGGGCGATTTCCGGGAGGCGGGCGCCGGGGCGGCGGACCTGGCCCGCGCCCGCTTCGCCGCGCAATTGGCGGACCGCTTCGACGAGGAGGAAGAGGCCCCGCATGCCGGGGTGGCAGGCGGACAGGCCACCGCCGTCGGTGTTGACCGGGAGTTCGCCGTCCCGCAGCAGGCGGCCCTTCTCCACGAAGGCACCGCCCTCGCCCTTCGCGCAGAAGCCCAGGTCCTCCAGGGTGACCAGGGTCATGTAGGTGAAGGCGTCGTAGAGTTCGGCGACGTCGACGTCCGCCGGGGTCACCCCCGCCCGCTCGAAGGCCAGCCGCCCCGAGACGGCCGCCGGGGAGACGGTGAAGTCGTCCCATTCGGACATCGTGGTGTGCGAGACGGCGGTCCCGGTGCCGAGGACCCACACCGGCGCCTTCGCCGTGTCGGGTACGAGGTCCTCCGCGACCAGAAGCACCGCGCAGCCGCCGTCCGAGCGGATGCAGCAGTGCAGTTTCGTGAAGGGGTCCGCGATCATGTCACCGGAGAGCACCTCCTCGATGGTGATGGGGTCGCGGAACATCGCGTCGGGGTTGGTCGCGGCGTTGGCGCGGGCCTGGACGGCGACCGAGGCCAGCTGCTCCAGCGTGGTCCCGTACTCGTGCATGTGGCGCCGCGCCGCCATCGCGTACTTGGCGACCAGCGTGTGCCCGTACGGCACCTCGAACTGCAGCGGTCCGCGCGCGCCGAAGGAGAGGTTGGAGGTGCGCCGCCGCGCCTTGATGTCGGCGCGGGCGGTGGATCCGTAGACCAGGAGCACGGCCTTGGCGTGGCCCGCGGCGATGGCGTCGGCGGCGTGGGCCGCCATGACCTCCCAGGTCGAGCCGCCGACCGAGGTGGAGTCCACCCAGGTGGGGCGCAGTCCCAGGTACTCGGCGACCTCGACCGGTGCCAGGGTGCCGAGGCCGGCCGAGGCGAAGCCGTCGATCACCGAGCGGTCCAGTCCGGAGTCGGCGAGCGCGCGGCGCGCGGCCTGGGCGTGCAGGGCGTACGGGGTGGGGCCGTCCACCCGTCCGCAGTCGGAGAGGGCGACGCCGGCGACCGCGACCCGGCGGCGGGGGCGGGGGCGCGTCGTGGGTGATGTCGGTGTGGGTCCAGGCATGGGGTGACGGTATAACTGACGGGACGTCAGTTTCTAGTGGGTGATGCGTCCGTCGCCCCTCTGGGCATCTGTCCTCCCCCGGCCTAATATGACGGTCCGTCAGATCTGGGGAGGAGCCCGACGATGGACGCCGCCTTCACCGCGGAGCAGGAAGAGATACGCCGCACCCTGCGCGAAATCCTGGGCAAACGCTGCGGTCCGGACGAGGTCAAGGCCGCCGTCCGCACCGACACCGGATACGACCCGGAGCTGTGGCAGCGGCTCGCCCAGCGGCTCGGGCTGCCGGGCATCGCCATCGCCGAGGAGTACGGGGGCGTCGGCTGCGCCCCCGCCGACCTGGCCCTGGCCTGCGAGGAGACCGGGCGGGCCCTGCTGCCCTCACCGCTGCTGGCCACCGCCGTGCTCGCCGCGCCGCTGGTCACCGCGCTGGGCAGCCCGGCCCAGCGCGCCGCCCTGCTGCCGGGCTTCGCCGCGGGCACGCTCACCGCCGCCCTCGCGGTCCCCGGCGCCGCGCTGTCCACCGCCCTCGCGCTCACCGGCGACAACACCGCCGGCGAGTGGGCGGGCGGCGGCCGGGCCGGGGGAGTGCAGGCCCGCCGCCCCGAGGGGGAGGAAGGCTGGCGCCTGTACGGGGAGGCCGCCCAGGTCCTCGACGGGCACGCCGCGGGCGTGCTGCTGGTCGCCGCCCACACCGGGGGCTTCGCGCGCAGCCGCGTCCTGCTGTTCCTCGTACGGTCGGACGCGCCCGGGCTCGTACGGTCCCGGCAGGCGGCCCTCGACGAGACCCGGCCCCAGGCGCGCGTCCAGCTGAGGGACACCCCCGCCGAACTGCTGGGCGAGCGTCATGAACAGGGGGCGGACATCGCGCACGCGCTGGCCGCCACCGGGCGCGGCGCGGCCGCCGTACTCGCCGCCGAGGCGGTCGGCGCGGCCGGGCAGGCGCTCGCGCGCACCGTGGACTACGTGCGCCAGCGCGAGCAGTTCGGCCGGGCCGTCGGATCGTTCCAGGCGGTCAAGCACCGGCTGGCCGACCTGTACGTCCGGGTGCAGGCGGCCAGGTCGGCCGCCTACTACGCCGCCTGGGACCCGGAACAGGGCGGGCTCGCGCTCGCCCAGGCCCTGGAGGCGCTGCGCGTGACCGCGGGGGAGGCCATCCAGTTGCACGGCGGGATCGGCTTCACCTGGGAGCACGACGCACACCTGTACTTCAAGCGCGCGGCGGCCGACGAACTGCTCTTCGGGCCGGTCCACCGGCTGCGCGCGCACGCCGCCGACCGGGCGGGCCTCTTCGCCCCGCAGGGCCAGGCCCAGGATCCCGCGGAGAACCAGGCGCAGGACAACGAAAGGGTGGCCGTCTGATGGCTCCAGCTCCCGGCGTCAAGCCCGGCATCAAGCCCGGCGTCAAGCTGATGCAGAAGGTCTCCTCGACCCTCCTGTTCGCCAAGATCGCACCGCACTTCATCCCGGCCATGGACAAGGCGG
The DNA here is from genome assembly GCF_036346295.1 of Streptomyces sp. NBC_00536. Taxonomy (NCBI): domain Bacteria; kingdom Bacillati; phylum Actinomycetota; class Actinomycetes; order Kitasatosporales; family Streptomycetaceae; genus Streptomyces; species Streptomyces sp. NBC_00536. The sequence continues at coordinate 4,683,064 of NZ_CP107819.1, forward strand.
TGCACAAACTGACGCGCGGCAGGGTGATCCTCAGCGCGCAGATGCTGCCCGGCGTGATCCTCACCGCGAAGGGCGCCAAGACCGGTGAGCCGCGCACCACGCCGCTCGCGTGCATGCCGGAGCAGGACGGGGCGAGCTGGATCCTGATCGGGTCGAACTTCGGCCGCCCCGGCCATCCGGCCTGGACGGGGAACCTGATCAAGCACCCGGACGCCGACGTCAGCTGGAAGGGCCAGGACATCGCCGTACGGGCCCGGTTGCTCCAGGGTGAGGAGCGCGTGGCGGCGTGGCAGGCGGCGCTGAAGTTCTGGCCGCCGTACGCGGCGTACCAGGCGCGCATCGAGCGCGAGATCCGGCTGTTCCGGCTGGAGCGGCGCTGATCGGGCCGGAAGCGGCGGAGTTGGCGGTGCGGGTGAAGCGGTACGGGTGAAGCGGTGCGGGTGAAGAGGTACGGGTGAAACGGTCGTTGACGTCGGCGGAGTGACCGCCGGGGCGGCGGACCCCTGGGGGTCCGCCGTTACCGGGTGGGCTTCTTGCCGGTGATGCCGAGGTGGACGAGCAGGGCCAGGTTCGGCTTCAGCTCGGCCTGCTTCACGCCCCAGGTCTGGAACCCCTTCTGGTGCGAGGCCACCGCGGCGAGCATCGCGACCAGGGAGCCGGCCATCGCGGCAGGGCTGACGTCCTTGTCGACCTTGCCCTTCGCCTGGAGCTCCTTCACCGATTCGGTGAGGGAGTTGGTGACCGAGTTCAGGATCTTCATGCGGATCTTGTAGAAGCGCTTGTCGCCCTCGGCCGCGCCGAGGTCGACGACCCGCAGGATCGCGTCGTTGCGCCGCCAGAAGTCCAGGAAGCCCTCGACGAGTTCCTCCGCGGCGGCCCAGCCGGCCTTGCCGACCCAGGCCCGGCCCTCGACGAGCGCGGTCAACTGCGCGCCCTCGTTGGCCATTTCCTCGGCGATCTCCAGGACGGCACCTTCGACGTCCGGGAAGTACTGGTAGAAGGTCGCGGGGGAGGTACCGGCCTTGCGGGCGACGTCGATCACCTTGACGTCGCGGTACGGCGAGGAGCTGAGCATCTCGCTGAGGCAGTCGAGCAGCTTCTGCCGCGTCGCCTGGCCGCGCCGACCGGCCACGCGGCCGTCGACGGTGCGTACTTGTCCTGTCATGCCGTCAGCTTACCGAGGGGTGATCGGCGCGCGATTCGGCCGCCTGCAAATGGGGTCACGGGGTACCTGGCCTGCGCGTACTCCACCCAGGGGGCGGAATCCGGCCGCGCCCGCGCGGCGACCGCGACCACGCCCTCCGCAGCGCCCCGCTCCTGCTCCCGCGCCCGCCCCCGAGCCGTCCCCCGAATAGTCTTATCAACAGGCTGTGGACAAGTTGGCGGGGGGATCATGGGGCGGGGGGCAGACTGGCCCATGTAGTGCGACACCGCGCCACACCACGCCACACCGTATGGCACCGCATGAAAACGGAAGGAAGAGGGCCCATGGCCACATTCTCGGAGGGCACGCCCTGCTGGGTGGACGCCTCCCTTCCGGACGTCGAGGCGGGCAAGCGCTTCTACGGGGAACTCTTCGGGTGGACCTTCGGGGACAGCGCGGGAGCCGCCTACGGGCACTACACGCAGGCCTACCACCAGGGCCGCAACGTCGCCGCCCTCGCGCCCAAGCCCGACGGCCGGATGCCCACCGTCTGGGGCGTCTACCTGCACACCGCCGACGCCTACGCCGCCGCCGCCCGGATCCGCGCGGCGGGCGGCCAGCTGGTGACCGACCCGGTGGCCGTGGGCCCGTACGGCACGGCTGCGATGGCCGCCGACCCCGGCGGCGCGGTCTTCGGGCTCTGGCAGCCCGGCACCCACGACGGCTTCGAGGTCCAGCAGGAGCCGTACTCGTACTGCTGGAGCGAGCTGTACACGCGGGCCCGGGACGCCGTGGACGTCTTCTACGCCAATGTCTTCGGGTACGTCCCCCAGGACCAGGAGGACGCGGGCACCGACTACCGCACCTGGTCCCCGCCCGGCAGCGTCCCCGGCCCGTCCACCGCCGTCATCGGGCGCAGCCTGATCACCGACGCCTTCCCGGAGGCCATGCCCGCGCACTTCCTGGTGTACTTCGCCGTCCCGGACTGCGACGAGGCGGCCCTGACCGTACGCCGTCTGGGTGGCCGGGTCACGGCCGATCCCTTCGACACCCCCTACGGCCGGATCGCGGTCGTCACCGACAACCAGGGCGCCGTCTTCGCCCTCCTCTCGGAGTCCACGGCCCGGACATGACCCGGACATGACCTGGGCCTGACCCGGGCATCACCGGGCACGACCCGGGCGTGAACGGAGGGGCCGCGGGCGCCGGGTGACGTGAAGTGTGACGCAGCCGCCGGCGGAGCCCCGGCGGAGCCATGGCCCGGACCCGGCGCGGGCCTGACAGAATCGGGATGCGCGACCCCCGGGCGGTGCCCGGGAGTGAGACGCTGCACGGGGCCGGCGGGGACGCCGGCGGGAACGGGCCGTCGGAGGTCCGTACGGGGAGGTGTGAGGCGAGTGGTGGAGCAGCTGACGCAGCACGACCCGAGACGGATCGGCCCCTTCGAGGTGCTGGGACGGCTCGGCGCCGGCGGCATGGGGCTGGTCTATCTCGCACGGTCGGCGTCCGGACGCAGGGTCGCGATCAAGACGGTGCGCACCGAGCTCGCCGAGGACCAGCTCTTCCGGGTGCGGTTCACCCGGGAGGTCGAGGCCGCGCGCGCCGTGTCCGGCTTCTACACGGCCGCCGTGGTCGACGCGGACCCGCGCGCCGCCGTGCCGTGGCTGGCCACCGCCTACGTCCCGGCGCCCTCCCTGGAGGAGATCGTCAACGAGTGCGGGCCGATGCCCGCCCAGGCCGTACGGTGGCTCGCCGCCGGGATCGCCGAGGCGCTCCAGTCCATCCACGGGGCGGGGCTGGTCCACCGCGACCTGAAGCCGTCCAACGTGCTGGTGGTCGAGGACGGGCCGCGCGTGATCGACTTCGGCATCGCCAGCGGGGTCTCCAACACCCGCCTGACCATGACGAACGTCGCCGTCGGCACCCCCGCCTACATGTCGCCCGAGCAGGCCAAGGACTCGCGGAGCGTCAAGGGCGCCAGCGACGTCTTCTCGCTCGGGTCCACCCTGGTCTTCGCCGCCACCGGACACCCGCCGTACCACGGGGCCAATCCGGTCGAGACGGTCTTCATGCTGCTGCGCGAGGGCCCGAACCTGGAGGGGCTGCCGGACGAGCTGCGCCCCCTGATCGACTCGTGCATGCAGATGGACGCGCTGAACCGGCCGACCCCGGCCGACCTCCAGGCGCAGCTCGCCCCGCACCTCTTCGCGGTGGGCGAGGTCGGCGACGACAGCGGGACGGCCTCGGCCTGGCTGCCCCCGCGGGCCGTGGCGATGATCGAGACCCGGCGCGCGGTGGGGCACCGTACGCCCGGATCCGGTGCGGGAGCGCGCGGCGGTGCGGGAGCCGGTCAGGGGCCCGGGGCGGGTGTCGGCGCGGGTGTCGGCGCCGGCGGGCGCGATTCCGCGGGCCGCGGCGCCGGTACGCACCAGCGCAGGCCCACCCCGCCGCGCGGCTCCGACCCCTGGGCCGACCCGCGCACCGGGCAGGCCCCGCCGCCGCGCCCGGAGCACCCGCCGATGGCTCCGCTGCCGGGCGAACCGGTGCGGCTCGGCGGCTCACCGGTGCCGATCGGCCCCGGGCCGCGGGTGTCCGTATCCGCCCTGGCCGCCCCGCCCGCCCCGGCGGGCGCCTCCGCCGCGGATTCGGCGACGGGCTGGGTCCGCCCGCCCGGCGGCTCCTCGCCCTCGCCCATGTCCTCGTCCGTGCCGCCGTCGCGGGGGTCCGTCCCGCCGGGCGGGCTCCCCGACACCGCCGGGGTGCCGCGTCCGGGCCCCGCGCCGGACGGCGGCCGCTGGCGGCCGTGGCGCTTCCGCATGTCCAACGAGGTCTGGGGCACCCCGGCCGTCGCGGGCGAGCTGCTGTACGTCACCTCCTTCGAGGTGCACGCCCTGGACGTGGCGAGCGGCCGCCGCCAGTTCAAGACCCGGGACGTCGCCTGGTCCATGGCCGTCTCGGACGGCCGCATCCACGCCTCCGACGGCCCCTCGCTCTACGCGCTGGACGCCACCGAGGGCTCCGAACGCTGGCGGCTGTCCACCGATTCCTGGGTGTACGCGCTGCGCGCCGACCGGGGCACCGTCATCACCGCCACGCGCGGGGGCGGCGTACAGGCCTGGGAGGCCGCCAACGGCCAGAAGCTGTGGGAGCTGACGGGCGCCCAGACCGACTTCGAGACCCCGGAAGCCGCTCCGGTGCTGCACGACGGCACGGTGTACGTCTGGCAGGACGCGCGGCTGCGCGCGCTGGACGCCCGTACCGGCCGTGAGGCCTGGTCGTACCCGGTGGGCGACGCGGCGTCCTGCGGGAACGTGCCCGTCCGGGTCACTCCGGCCGCCGACGGCAACGTGTACGTCGCGGCCGGGTCCCGGGTGCTGTCCGTGGACCGGGCCTCGGGCCGGGTCCGCTGGCACTTCGAGGCCCCCGCGGTCTTCATGGCCCCGCCCGCCTTCGCGCCGGGCCCCGCGGTGACGGGCGGCGGCGTGTACCTGGTGGACTACCTGGGCACCGTGTACGCGCTCGACGCCACCACCGGCGCGGACCGCTGGCGGATCTCCACCGAGCCCCGCCAGTCCCCGGACCCGGTGATCGTCGCCCACGGCAACGTCCACCTGGGCGCGGGCAGCGCGCTCTACACCCTGGACGCGGTCACCGGCACCCCGAAGTGGCGCTTCGCGGCGGGCGGCGAGATCACCGGATCCCCGGCGGTCGCCGACGGCCGGGTGCACTTCGGGTCGGCGGACCACTGCCTGTACACGCTGGACGCGGCGGGCGGCCAGCTCCGCTGGAAGCTGGCCACGGGCGGCGAGATCACCGGCTCGCCGGTGGCGGAGGCGGGCGTGGTGTACGCGTGCAGCAAGGACCGCTGCGTGTACGCGCTGGACGCGGCGAAGGGGACGGGCACGCGCACGGGCGCCTGACGCGCCCTACGCGCCTGACCTGCGCGGGTGACGGACTGCGGCCCCGCCGGGTCGCGCGGCGCACCGGGAGTGACAGGATGGACCCCATGAGCAACGTTTTCTTCGACATCAACATCAACGGCGAGGCCGCCGGCCGCATCGTCTTCAACCTCTTCGACGAGGTCGTCCCGAAGACCGCCACGAACTTCCGCGAGCTGGCCACGGGCGTGCACGGCTTCGGCTACGCGGGCTCCGGCTTCCACCGCGTCATCCCCCAGTTCATGCTGCAGGGCGGTGACTTCACCCGCGGTGACGGCACCGGCGGCAAGAGCATCTACGGCGAGAAGTTCGAGGACGAGAACTTCAAGCTGAAGCACGACCGCCCGTTCCTGCTGTCGATGGCGAACGCCGGCCGCAACACCAACGGCTCGCAGTTCTTCATCACCACGGTCCTCACCCCGTGGCTCGACGGCAAGCACGTCGTCTTCGGCGAGGTCGTCGAGGGCTCCGAGCTGGTCCAGAAGATCGAGTCCCTGGGCTCCCAGTCCGGCGCCACCCGCGCCAAGATCGAGATCGCCGCGTCCGGCGTCGTCGAGAAGTAGTCCCCCGGGGCCCCGCCCCAGGCACGCCGGCCCCGCCCCCTCAGGGGGGCGGGGCCGCCGCCATACCCGGCCCCAGCTCCGCCTGATCGCCGCGCATCAGGCTGGAGAGCGCTTGGGCCTCGTCCCGGCCGAGGAAATACGGCCCGGTGTGGTGGAGGTAGAAGAACCGCCCCAGGTCGTCCATGAGGACGATCCCGGCCTCGCCGAATTCGTACCCGACGGGGAAGAGCTTCCGCCCCAGCTCACCCGACAGCTCGGCGATGTCCTCGGCGTCCCCGTCGTAACCCAGCGTCGGGTCCGCGACGAACACGCGCTCCGGTGCCAGGGGCGCGGCGAACTCCAGTCCGCAATACCGGCTGACGAACTCCCGTACCCCGTCCCAGGGCGCCAGCGGGAACCCCTGCCGGGCGCAATCCCTGACCCGGGCGCCGATGAGCCGCTCGGCGCCGGCGCCGTCGTACCGGTCCGGCCTCCAGCCATGGCCCCAAAGCCAGGCCCCCACCTCTTCCGCCGGTGCGGGCGCCCTCATGCCGGGTGCTTCCCGGCTGGCCAGGGCCTCCGCGCCCACGCCGGGGAGCCCGTCAGGCAAGGTGACCCTCCGCGTCCTCCAGCGGTCCGCGCAGCAAGCAGCGGACCGCCTCGTACCTGGTGGTGCCGGCGAAATAGCTTCCTGTGTGATGCAGCAGGAAGAAGCGTTCTCTCTCGTCGATGAGGAGCATCGAGCCGTCGAATGTCTCGTATCCGACGGGAAACACCTTCACGCCCAACCTGGCGGCGAATTCGGCCACGTCCTCGCCGCTCTCTTCGTAAATCCAATGCGGGGTGAAGACCAGGATCGCCGTCGGCTCACCGGGGATGGTCAGCTGGAGCAGCCCGTACTCCCGGAGGAACTCCACCGCCGCCTGGATCGGATCGATGGGGAACCCCTCGGCCGCGTACTTGTCGGTGACGACGCGCAGCAACTCGGGCACCTGGTCGCCGATGTCCCGTCCCGGGTACCAGCCGACTTCCGTCAGCCAGGCCTCCACCTCATCCCGCGACCCCCGCGCGAGCGGGGAGGCGGCCACGCCGGGGATTGCGCTGGGCAGGTGGTCCTCCGCGTCCCGCATGGGGGCGTTCGCGAGGCTGATGAAAGCCTCGTGCTTTCCGGCGCCCATGTAATGGTTTCCGGTCTCGTGGATGTAGAAGAACCGTCCCTGTTCGTCCATCAGGATGCAGGATCCTTCGGACGTGTCATAGCCGATGGGGAACAGCCTGACGCCAAGGGATTCGGCGAGTTCCGCGACCTCCGCGGGCTCTCCGTGCCACATCTTTGCGGGCTCGAAAACAACCGAGTCGCCTCTCCCCGGACTGAGGGAGAGGCGAAGTGCCCCGTGCTCCCGGAGGAACCTGGTGGCCGGTGCGAGGGGTTGTAGGACGACTCCCTCTTCGAGGTATTCGCTGATTGCGTTCCCGACCAGATCCCCGGCTTGGGTCCCGATGTCCCGGTCAGGGAACCAGCCGTGCTGGAGGAACCAGGTGTCCACGTCTTCGGGATCCCTCAGTCTCACCACGGCCGGTCCCTTCGCTGGTGGGCCTTGAGGTCGCGGGTTCAAGGCTGCCATGAGGGTCTGACAGGCGTGTCAGGGGGCAGGGGAGTTGGCCGGATCAGGTGTGGTCTGCGGGTGGGGGCCAGGCGGCGTTCGTGGGGGTGACCGGGGGGAGGTCGAGGGGTTCGTACGGGGCCGGGGTGCGGGTTCTGCGGCGGCCTCGGCCGCGCATGACGGCCGCGGCCAGGATCAGCAGGGCGCCGCCGCCGAAGGCGTTCGCCACGCCCTCGCCGAGGCCCGTGCCGTCGCCGCCGACGGAGAGGCTGCCCACGGCCTGGCCCTGGCGGACCATCCACAGCACAGTGATGCCGATGACCACGATCCCGGCGACGGCCATGAGGACGCGCGAGCGCAGGAAGACGGCGGCCAGGGTGAGCAGGGCGGCGAAGAGGAAGGCCAGCAGGATCGAGGCCATGACGCCGGACTTGCCGGTGGGGTCGATGCCGGAGCCGGAGAAGAGGTCGGTGAGGCGGTAGTCCCGGCCGTGCCGGCCGTCGTACCAGGCGCGGAAGGGGCTCCAGACGGCGGCCGCCGCTCCGATGAGACCCATCAGGGAACCGATTGCGTTGCGGATCAATGCCCGGCCCTCCGGGGAGTGGGTGGGTCTTGATCCCCGACGCTACGCCGGGCGCGCGCCACCCGCATGCGGGGCTAGCCCGACCCGGGCGCCCGGGGCGGCCCGGCTCACCGGGCGGCCGTGATCTTGTGCTTGAGGGCCGTCAGCAGGTCGCGCAGCAGGGAGATGCTGGTCTCGTCGGTCAGGTCGCCCTGGTCGTCGAAGCGTTCGTGCGAGCGGAAGAGGTGGACCTCGGGCTTCACGACCACGTCGCTGTCCGTCCACACGAACGACTGGCGCAGGGCGAGCTGCGCCCGCACCGTGCCGAAGTTCGTCGGCGCGGCGCCCATGATCGCGACGGGCTTGCGGAGCAGCGGCAGGCCCTCCTCGCGCGTCCAGTCGGTGCTGATCCAGTCGAGCGCGTTCTTCAGGGTGCCGGGGATGGAGTAGTTGAACTCAGGAGTCGCGATCAGCAGGCCGTCCGCCTCCGTGACGCGCCGGCGCAGATCGGCGACGACGGCCGGGCGGTCGGCCGGGGTGTCGAGGTCCATGTCGTAGGGCGGGATCTCGCGCAGGCCGTCGTAGATCTCGATGGAGAGGCCGCCGGGCTGGTGCTTGCGGGCGGCGCGCAGCAGCGCCGTGTTGTGCGAATCGGCGCGCAGGCTGCCGGAGATGGCAAGGATCTTGAACTCGTTGCTGTGCTTTGTGGTGGTCATGGTGGTGACACTAAACCGTTCAGTTCAGTCTGGCAACTACACCGTTTGGTTTAATTGGGGGTAGGGTTCAAGGCATGAACGACGACCGTGGCAACGACGGCAGTGGCTATGACGCGTACGGGATCCCCGTCATCCCGGAAGCCGTCAGCTCCTCCCAGGCCAAGCGCCGCGCCATCACCGACGCGGCCATCGCCGAGTTCCTGGCCGGCGGGTACAGCGCGGCCTCGGTCGATGCCATCGCCTCCCGCGCCGCCGTCTCCAAGCCGACCGTCTACAAGCACTTCGGCAGCAAGGAACGCCTCTTCCTCGCCGTCATCGGCGGCGTCCTCAACCACGCCTACGCAGACCTCCAGCCCTGCGGCGCGGCGGTCACCGGGGCCGCCGACCTGCGGGCCGCGCTCGTGCGGGTGCAGGCCGACTGGGCGCGGCTCCAGCTCTCCGACGAGCTGATGTCGCTGCGCCGCCTGGTCATCGGGGAGGTCGAGCGCTTCCCGCAGCTCGGCCGCCTCTGGTACCGGCGCAGTCACGCCGCCATGAACGCCCCGCTCGTGGACGCCGTACGGGACCTCGCCGCGCGGGGGCGGCTCGTCGTCCCGGACGCCGAGCGGGCGGTCGCCCAGCTCGTCGCGGTCACCGTCTCGGTCCCGCAGCTCGCCAAGACCTTCGACCCGGGGTACGCGCCCACGGACGCCGAGTTGCTGGCGCTGGTGACGGACGGAGTGGAGCTGTTCCTGGCCCGGTACGGCGTCAAGGCCGCGTAAAGGCCTGGTAGCGTGACGCGCCGTCGTCCTGGGGAGGGAAACGCGCCATGCTGGCACGTCGTGTGAGGTTCGGGGCCGTCGTGGTGGCCGTGGTGTTCGCGCTGACGGGGTTCTCGTCGAGCGGGAAGCACAAGAGCAGTGGCGGGCACGGGTGTTCCAGCTCGAAGTCCTCCCACCGGACCAGTACCAGCGGCGGCACCAGCAGTGGCACGACCAGCGGCAGCTCCGGTTCGAGCCGTACGTCGTCGCCCACGCCCAGCCCCACCAAGTCCGGGCCGCCCGCCCACGCCGTCGTCGTCAGCTGCGCGGGCCCGGCCTCGGCCACCGCCACCGTCCAGGTGACCTCCGACGTCGACGTGACCCGTACGGTCACCGTCCCGGTGGTCAGCCGGGCGGAGGGCGTGAGCGGCGACGACTACGGCTCCGTCAGCGTCACGCTCAAGGCGCGCGAGACCCGGACCGTCACCGTGAAGATGGGCACCCCGGCCGACGCCGCGAAGGTCCGCACCTGCCGGATCGGCACCATCTCCTAGAGCACGACAGCGCTAACGCACGCGGAAGTCCGTACCCGGCCGCCGCGACCCGAACAGCTCCGCCTGCCGCTCCGGCGGCAGGTTGCCGAGCGCGATCAGGTGCGGTGCCTGGGCCAGGGCCTGGGCCCTGGCCCCCTCCTTCGCCGCCCACAGCGCCCGTACCGTCCCCTGCACGGCCTCCGTCGGGAACCCGGCCAGGGTCCGCGCGGCCCGCAGCGCCGCCGCGAGCAGGTCCGCCGGTTCCGCCAGCTCGGAGACCAGGCCGATCTCGTACGCCCGGCGCGCGGAGAGCCGTTCGGCCGTGCCCATCAGGGACATCCGGGCGACCTCCCCGAACGGCATCCGCTGCGCCATGTAGATCGCCTCGTAGGCGCTGACCATGCCGTAGCTGGTGTGCGGGTCGAAGTACGTCGCGGTGGTGGAGGAGATGATGAACTCCGCCTCGCCCAGCAGGTAGAAGGCGCCCCCGCAGGCCATGCCGTTGACCGCCGCGACCACCGGTTTCCACAGGTCGTTGGCCTTGGGGCCGATCGAGATCATCGGGTCGTCGATCGCGTACGGGGACGCGGGCTGCGGCACCTCCACCGAGCGGTCGATGCCCGTACAGAAGGCCGCGGACCCGGCGCCGGTCACCACCACCGCGCGCACGCCCTCGTCGAAGCGGAACTCCCGCCACAGCGCGGAGAGTCCGGCCGCCGTCGCCAGGTCGACCGCGTTGTGCCGCTCCGGCCGGTCCAGGGTGACGACCGCGACCCCGGTCTCCGCGTCCCGCTCGACCCGTACGCTCATGACTTCTCCAGGAGCCAGCGCGGCACGCTCACCCCGTCCTGCTCCGTGAACGCCACGTGCACCTTCGCCCCGATCCGCAGCCGCGCCGGGTCCAGCGAGTCCAGCGGCGCGTCGGGGGCCGTGACCAGGTTCCCGGCGAGCCGGATGTGCGGGGCGTCGGCCAGCTCGACGAGGATCACGTTGTACGGGGCCTGCGCGGCGTAGGCGGGCAGCAGCGGCGGATGCGGCCGGACGTACGACCACACGCGCCCCTTGCCACTCATCAGCCGCCATTCGCTCGCGAAGGACCGGCAGTGCGGGCAGCACGGGCGGGGCGGGAAGCGGAGCTTGCCGCAGCCGGGCGCGGCGCAGGCCTGGATGCGCAGCTCGCCCCGGGCGGCGTACTCCCAGAAGGGGGCGCCGTCCTCGTCGGGGACGGGCAGGAGCAGGGCCTCGGGGGCAGGGTCCGGGGTCGGGGCGGGGGACGCGTCCGCGGGAGTGGTGGTGGTCATGGGGCGGTCAGCTCCTCAGCAGGATCGCGGACGTCGGGACTCCCTCGCCCGCCGTCACCAGGCAGGTCGCGGCGTCCGGCACCTGGGCGGTGGAGATCCCGCGCAGCTGCTTGACGCCCTCGTTGATCAGGTTGAAGCCGTGGACGTAGGCCTCGCTGAGGCCGCCGCCGCCGGTGTTGATGGGCAGCCGCCCGCCGATCTCCAGCGCCCCGCCCTCCGTGAAGGCGGCGCCCTCGCCGCGACCGCAGAAGCCGTAGCCCTCCAGGGAGAGCGGGATGAGGGGGGTGAACGCGTCGTAGATCTGGGCCACGTCCACGTCATGGGGGCCGAAGTCGGCCTGTTTCCACAGGTGCCGGGCGGCGGTCCAGGCGGGGCCGGTCAGCGGGTCGTCGTTCCAGTAGTTGACCATGCCGTGGTGCTGGGCGGGCAGGCCCTGGGCCACGGAGTGGACGTAGACGGGCTTCTGGCGGCAGTCCCGGGCCCGCTCGGCGGAGACGATGACACAGGCCAGCGCGCCGTCCGTCTCCAGGCAGTTGTCGAAGAGGCAGAGCGGCTCGCTGATCATCCGCGCGGTCATGTAGCTCTCGCGGGTCATCGGGCGGTCGTACATGATCGCGGCCGGGTTCTGGTTGGCGCGGTTGCGGCAGGCCAGGGCCACATTGAAGAGGTGGTCGCGGGTGGCGCCGTACTCGTGCATGTAGCGGCGGGCGAGCATGCCGATCTCGTCGGCCGGGCGCAGCAGCCCGAAGGGCCGGGTCCACTGGCCGGGGGTGGGCAGCTGGACGGCCGTGTTCTTCCAGGGGCGGGGGCCGGAGCCGCGCTTGCGCGAGCGCCAGGCGACGCCGACGCTCGCCTGGCCGGTGGCGACGGCGGCGGCGAGGTGGCCGACGGTGGCGCAGGAACCGCCGCCGCCGTAGCCGATCTTGGAGAAGAAGGTCACGTCGCCCGCGCCGATAGCCTTGGCGACCTCGACCTCGTCGGTCTCCTCCATCGTGTAGGAGGAGAAGGCGTCGACCTCGGAGGGGGCTATCCCCGCGTCGGCGAGTGCCGCCAGAATGGCCCGGCAGGCCAACTCCTTTTCGGACTGCGGCAGTTGTTTGGCAAAGGCGGTCTGCCCGATGCCGACTATCGCTGTCGCGTCCTTGAGCGTTGCCGCCATCGCCACCTCCGGGGTGCGCCAGTACTGACAGCCGCGAAGGGTACAGCTAATCTGACGAACAGTCAGCTACTGGAGCCGACGGTTCGCGGGTGAGGGGCGTGCGATGGGCGAGCGAGAAGCGGAAGAGCACCTGCGTGACGACGAGCGAGCGGGCGCCGACGAGGACGGGCGCGGCGACCAGGCCGAGGACCTGCGCGGCGACCTGCGCTGGGGCACCATCGCCGGGCTGGTCCGCGACGCCGCCACCCGGTTCGGCGGGCACGAAGCCGTCGTCGACGGCCGCGTCCGGATCAGCTACGCCCAGCTCGGCGAGCGCGTCGAGCGCGCCGCGGCCGCCTGCATCGCCGCCGGTCTGGAGCCCGGCGACCGGGTCGCGGTCTGGGCCCCCAACACCCTGGAGTGGATCGTCTCCGCGCTCGGCGCGGTCTCGGCGGGCGCGGTGCTCGTCCCGCTGAACACCCGTTTCAAGGGCGCGGAAGCGGCGTACATACTGGAGCGCAGCCGCGCCCGGATGCTCTTCGTCACCGGCACCTTCCTGGGCACGTCCTACGTCGCCTCGCTGCGCCGCGCCGCCGCCGACGGCCCGGGCGGGGGCCCGCTGCCCGGGCTGCCGCACCTGGAGCACGTCGTCGTCCTCGCCGACGACGCCCCCGAGTCCTTCCGCACCTGGAAGGACTTCCTGGCGGGCGGGGACGCCGTCACCGGCGCCGCCGTCCGGGCCCGCGCCGACTCCGTACGCCCCGACGCCCCCTCCGACATCATCTTCACCTCCGGCACCACCGGCAGCCCCAAGGGCGCGGTCATCACGCACGCCCAGACCCTGCGCTGCTACCAGGTGTGGAGCGAACTGGCCGGGCTGCGCGAGGGCGACCGCTATCTGATCGTCAACCCGTTCTTCCACACCTTCGGCTACAAGGCGGGCATCATCGCCTGCCTGATGCGCGGGGCGACGATGGTGCCGCAGCCCGTCTTCAACGTGGACACCGTCCTCGCGAACATCGCCGCCGAACGGATCTCCGTCCTGCCCGGCCCGCCCACCCTGCACCAGTCGATCCTCGACCACCCGGCCCGCGACCACCACGACCTCTCCGCGCTGCGCCTGGTCGTGACCGGCGCCGCGGTCGTCCCGCTGCGGCTCGTGGAGCGGCTGCGCGGCGAACTGCGGATCGGGACGGTCCTGACGGCGTACGGGCTCTCCGAGGCCGGCGGCATCGTCACCATGTGCCGCCGCGGCGACCGGGCCGAGATCATCGCGGCCACCTCGGGGCGGGCCATCCCCGGGACCGAGGTGATGATCGCGGACGCGGAGGGCCGCGCGCGGGCGACGGGGGAGGCGGGCGAGGTGTGGGTCCGCGGGCACCACGTCATGCGCGGGTACTTCGAGGACCCGGCGGAGACCGCGCGGGCCATCACCCCCGAGGGCTGGCTGCGCACCGGTGACGTCGGCGTGACGGACGCGGAGGGCAACCTGCGGATCACCGACCGGATCAAGGACATGTTCATCGTCGGCGGCTTCAACGCCTACCCCGCCGAGATAGAGCAACTCCTCGGCCTGCACCCGGACATCGCGGACGTCGCGGTGATCGGCGTACCGGACCCGCGGCTCGGCGAGGTCGGCCGCGCGTACGCGGTGCGCCGCCCCGGCTCGACGCTGACCGCCGACGACCTGATCGCCTGGTCGCGCCGGGAGATGGCGAACTACAAGGTGCCGAGGTCGGTGGAGTTCGTGGCGGACCTGCCGCGCAACGCGAGCGGCAAGGTGCTCAAGACCGAACTCCGGGCGCGGGGGTAGCCAGGACCTCCTGGAGGCCCGCGGGGTACGGTCTCACACGTGATCGAGACAGCCGTGTTCGAACAGCACCGGCGGATGCTCTTCGGCATCGCCTACCGGATGCTCGGCAGCGTCGCGGACGCCGAGGACCTGGTCCAGGACACCTGGCTCCGCTGCAGCCAGGTGACCGGCCCGATCGACAACCCGCGCGGATACCTGGCCCGTACGGTCACCAACCTCGCGCTCAACCGGCTGGGTTCGGCCGCCGTCCGGCGGGAGCGGTACGTCGGACCCTGGCTGCCCGAGCCGCTGGTCACCGTGCCGGACGCGGCCGGGGACGTGGAGATGGCCGAGTCGGTCTCGCTCGCCATGCTGGTGGTCCTGGAGAGCCTCTCGCCGCTGGAGCGCGCGGTCTTCGTGCTCAAAGAGGCCTTCGGCTTCCCCTACCGGGAGATCGCCGAGACCCTGGAGCGCTCCGAAGCCTCGGTGCGCCAGGTCGGCTCCCGGGCCACGTCCCACGTCAAGGCGCGGCGGCCGCGCTACCCGGCCCCGGCCGAGGTGCGGCGCCGGGCCACCGACGAGTTCCTCGCCGCGTGCCTGGGGGGCGACCTGAACCGCGTACTGGAACTGCTCGCCCCCGACGTCACCGCGTGGAACGACGGCGGCGGCAAGGTCAGGGCGGCGCTGCGCCCGCTGCACGGCGCCGACAAGGTGGCCCGTTTCCTCGTGGCCGTGCTCGCCCAGCCGATGGAGGACCCGCGCATCGTGGCCGTCGACGTCAACGGCGAGCCGGGGCTGCTGCTCACCACGGCCGGACGGCCGGACAGCGTCGCCTGCTTCGAGGTCGAGGACGGCCGGATCACCGAGATCCGGGTCATCCGCAACCCGGACAAGCTCCGCCACCTGGCCTGACCGGCGGCCGGGCTCAGCCGGTACGGGGCTTGCGGGCGAGCACGAGCCGCCAGTTCGGGCTGCCGTCGCGCGGGCGGCGCCCGAAGTGCTCCAGGGGCGCCGTCTCCACGGTGAAGCCCGCCGCCGCGAGGTCGGCCCGGACCCCGCTGAGCGGGAAGGTCCGGTAGTACATGACGAAGGGCGGCCGCCACACCGCGTTGCGCACCCGCATCGCCGCGTCGAAACCGGCGGTGACCCACCAGGCCGCCGAGACCGGGGCGAACGGCGCTCCGATGGGGAAGGCGAAGAGCCCGCCGGGGCGCAGCGCGCGGTGCACGGAAGCGAAGAGGGCCGGCCGCTCGGCGGGCAGGAAGTGCCCGAAGGCGCCGAAGCTGACGGTGAGGTCGTAGGAGTCCGCAAAGGCGTCGGGCAGGGCACGCGCGTCGGCCCGCACGAACTCCACACCACCGGGGCTGCCGGGGTGGGCCAGGCGGGCGCGGGCCAGCATCCCGGCGCTGAGGTCGACCCCGGTCACCCGGTCCCGGCACAACCGCCGCAGCATCCCGGTCCCGGCCCCGGTACCGCAACACAGGTCCAGCCCGGCTCCGAAGGAGCCCTCGTACCGGGCGAGCGTCTCCTCGACGGAGTCGAGCATCCGGTCGGGGGTGCGGAAGGGGGTGTGGTCGAAGGTGGGCGCCAGCAGGTCGTAGCCCCGCTCGACGGAGGACAGGGCCTGCACGGCCAGCTCGCGAACGCTCGGCCCCTCGGTGGTGAACACGTGCTCAGCCTAGGTGCACGAAGGGCCCCCGACGCGTGCGGATCGCGCCGGGAGCCCAGTGCTGCCCGGGTTTCGGGCAGATCTACACGGGAGGCCGACCAGGGGTAGGGGTCGGCGGGGGCGACGGGAGCGCCGGGCCAGGGTTCGGCGGCAGCTGCGGTGGTCCGCCTGCGTGCTTGCCCATCGTCACCTTCGCCGCGGTGAGCCCGTACACGCCGAGTGGCGGGAACTGCTCGACGCGAGCGGGGTAGCCCGCTTCCGCGCAGGACAGGCACAGCAGATCGCGGGCGCCTTGCCGAACGCGGGCGGCCTCGACCGGCTCGCGCCAGCAAGCTTCGCAGGTCACGACGTCAGTGCGAGTGACCTTGAAGTCCGTAGCGATCACGAAGTCCCCTCAGGGGTCAGGGCGTACGGCATCGCCGGGGGACAGCACCACACGTCGAAGTCGAGGCCGTACCCGTCCTGCTGGACGAGGACGGCGCCGCGGTACACGCGGTCGGCGCTCAGCGGCGCCCCGCAGACCACGCACGCCCGGCCCTGGAGCTGTTCGGCGGAGAGGTGGCTTACGGGACGGAGGGGCGCACCCTTGCAAGGGACGGGCGCCTCAACGGCCAGTCCTCGCTGTTCGCGGCACGGCGCGCACGCGTACAAGGGCTTGGGGGGCCCGGAGTTCGATTCCCCCCACTGGATCACCAGCGCGGTGTCCGACGGCCCGTCGTGCCAGTTGCACCAGCCGCCGGTGAGGACGGGGAACTCCACCGGGCTGGCCTGCTGCTGCATCGCCATGACCGCACGTTAGAAACGGGCGCGGGGTCGCGTCCGGCCGGTTGCGCCGGATTGCGCGGGCGAGTTCGTCGGTGTGGCCGGATTGCTCACGCCACGTCGAGGGCGCCCCGTACACGGTCGATGAGACGCTGCGCCGACGGCCCGTAGACGGCCGACTCGGCGAACCAGGACCAGGCCCGTTCGTAGAGCTGGACCGACTCCTCATCGTCGAGCCACATCTCCGTACTGATCGTCTCCACGATGACCAAGCGCCGGTCGTAGATCCAGAAGCCGTGCGACGGCGCTCGGCGTAGGTCCGCGGTGAGCGGGACGACGCCGAGTTCCACCGTGTCCAAGCCCACGAGGCTGATGAGCCGGTCCATCTGCGCGGCGTGCACGGCGGGCGAGGTCGTGCGCGCGTACAGGGCGCCCTCCCACAACAGGAACTTGAAGCTCTTGCCCGGGGTGTAGAGAGCCTCCTGCCGACGGATGCGCGTCCGCACCGCGTCCTCGACGTCGCGCGGCGTCTGGCGGAACTCCGAGCTGGCGGCGAAGGTGTGTCTGGCGTAGTCGGGTGTCTGGAACAGACCCGGGATCCGCACCATTTCCACGCCGCGGATCATCTTCGTCGACAGGGTCTCGGCAATGGCCTGCTCTTGCCGGATGCGGTGACCGGAGGCCAGCTGGCGACGCCACGACCGGTAGTGCAGCTCAATTCCCGCGAGGCGTCCCCTCAGCTCGCCCACGACGCCTGGCCGGCCCGTGGCATCGGCCCATGCCTCCAGGTCCGCGAGCGTGGGCGTCTGCTTCCCGCTCTGCACCCGGCTCACCTTGCTGCGGTGCCAGCCGAGGCGCTCGGCGAGACCCTTGCCGTCGAGGCCGGCCTCGACGCGCAGCTCCTGGAGCCGGGCGCCGAGGGCCTCACGTCCGCGCTGGAAGTCGGTCGTCACACAGTAGAACGTACCCGCCGTGCGAACTCGGTTGTGGGGATCGCGTGGTGCCAGGCAGTGTCCCGGGCCTGGCAGGCGGCGACGATGTCGACCGGGTCCTCGCTGAGGACCACGCCCAGCGTGCTGTCATCCTCGCCGAACACGAACCGGGCCAGGAGACGGGAGTCGAAGAGCCAGAAATCCCCATCCGGTAGCCCCAGGCGCTCGGCCTGGGAGCGGGGGAGGTTTCGAATGTCCTCACCGGCGGCGACGTTTCCCAGGCCGGAGGCCAGGAGGTACGACTGTCCCTCGGTCAGTGGCTCATCGACGAGTCGGACCCGTTCGAACCTGCGTCCCTCGGCGGCGGCCGCGGCCACGTTCTCCCGCCACGCGTCGAGCGGCTCGGCGGCAATGTCGGCGCCGGCCTTCCACCGGGCCCACTTCGGGCTGAGGCGGTCGGTCGCGTAGCCCCGGCGGGTCTCCAGGCGCCACGCGGTGTGCTTGAACTCGCGGAACATGTGGGTGATCTCGGAGAACGGGACCATCTCGCGGGGCTCAGCGCGTGGTGCGAACCGGGTCAGGAGATCTCGGGGGACGGTCACGAACGTCTCGGACGGTTTCACGTGGCGGAGTTGGGCAAGGTGCTCGGGGTCGGTGACCCGCTCGCCCTGTACGAGGACGTCAGCGGTGCCCTCGACCTCGTACAGCGTGGGACAGTCGCCGTCGGCGCTGGTGGTGCCGATGAAGCGCAGTGTCACGGTGTGCTCCGTTCAGGCTGGTTGGGGAACCCAGCATGCTGCGCCGTGCACGGCCGTGGGGCGCGGTTGCGCGAGATTGCGCGGGGCCGACCACGGGACGGTATTGCTCGCAACCCGGGTGAGTCCGGTGGTCCGGGTCCGGACATGGATACGCGGCGGTCGCGATGGCTCCCCCTCCGGGCCACCGCGACCGCCGTCCCCCGTACCTTCGTCAGTCCTTACCCGTGACCCCCTGTGACGGGTGAGGACCGGACGTGTGTGGCGACCCGTTACGGGCGCGGACCTGACGCGTGGTTGTCCATGGTCTGGAGTTCCTCGCCCGAGGCGTGGTTGTCCAGGGGCTTCGTCTCGGCGCCCGAGGCGTGGTTGTCGAGCGGCTTCAGCTCGCCGTCATCGGTCAGCGGCAGCAGGCCGGGCGCGGCCGGCGCCTTGGGCGCGGCAGTCACGTTCGGCACGTTCGGCAGGGCGTTCTCGTTCGTCGTCATCGCGCACTCCTGATGGTGGGTCGGGCCCGTTCGGCGATTCCCCCGCGACCGCCGAACGGGTGGTCCAGCGACCCGCCAGCTCCCCCGACGCGACGAGTCGATGTACTGATGGTGCCCGGCGGCGATAAACGAACGATGAACGACCCGTTCATCGGCGACCAGGCGGCGGTCACGCGGCGATCGCCGATGCCAGCAGGGCGCGCACCTCCGCCAGTTCGGACGAGCCGAGCTGCTCGAACACGGACTCCGCGTCCCGCCAGCACACCCGCGCCCGGTCGGTCTGGCCCAGGCTCCGCAGCGCCTTGCCCAGCACCGTCAGCACGGTCGCCCGCCGCCACTCCCCGCCGATCCCGCGCAGCGCGATCGCCTGCTCGGCGTGCGAGGCGGCGAGCGTGGGGCGGCGCGCGGCCAGGTGCGCCTCGGCGAGCCGGAAGTGGGTCACGCCCTCCCACAGGGGCTGCCGGTTCTCGTGGAACAGCGACAGCGCCTCGGTGAGCTGCTCCTGGGCTTCCTGGAGCCTGCCCGCCTGGGTCAGGGCGATGCCCAGCGCGTAGCGGCCGTTGGCGAGGCGCAGGCTCAGCCCCATCCGGTCGTAGATGGCGATGCCCTGCTGGGCCAGCTCTATGGCGCTGGGCAGCCGCCCGACCTCCACGTGGATGCGGGAGAGGTTGCACAGGGCGGAGGCTTCGCCGACGAGGTTGCCGTCGGCGCGGAAGTTCTCGATGGCCTCCAGCAGGAAGCGCTCGCCGTCGGCGTAGCGGCCCTGGTGCAGCGCGATGATCCCGCGGTCGTTGGGCGCCCAGCTGCTGGGCACGGGGTCCCCGGCGGCCTTGGCCAGGGCGTGCGCCTGGCGGGCCTCGTCGTCCGCGGCGGTGAAGCGGCCCGCGATCAGGTGGACGGTGGTGAGGGTGGTGCGGGCCCGGCCTTCGGCGCGCGGGTCGCCGGCGGCCCGCGCCGCGTCGCGGACGGCGCCGGCCGTGGACTCGTACTGCTTGGAGTTGGCCCCGGACTCGGCGAGGTCCTTCGCCGCCCACAGCAGGTCCACGGCCCGCCGCAGGACACCGCTGGAATCGCCGCCCAGCTTGGTGCCCGGAGCGGGCAGCGCGCTGCGCGCCGCGGCCTGGCGCACGCACGCGAGGACGGTGTCGGCCTCGGCGTACAGCCAGTCCAGGGCGGCGCGCGGCTCGGTGAAGTCCCGCCCCGGGTAGCGGGTCGGGGAGAGGTGCGCCACGAGCCGGTCGCCGGGGCGCTCCAGCGCGTACACGCGGGCGGCGGTCGCGAGGTAGAAGTCGAGGAGCCGGTCCAGGGCGGCGGTCCGCTCGCTGGCGGGCCGCTCGTCGCGTTCCGCGCACGCACGTGCGTAGAGCCGTACGAGGTCGTGGAAGCGGTAGCGGCCGGGCGCGGCCGATTCCAGCAGGGAGCAGTCGACCAGCGCCTCCAGCAGGTCCTCGGTGTCGTGCTCGGGCCGGTCGAGCACGGCGGCCGCGGCGCACAGCGAGATGTCCGGGCCGTCGGCGAGGCCCAGCAGCCGGAAGGCGCGCTGCTGGGCGGGCTCCAGCTGGCCGTAGCCCAGCTCGAAGGTGGCCTTCACGGCGAGGTCACCGGCCTGGAGCTCGTCCAGGCGGCGGCGCTCGTCGGCGAGCTTCGCGGCGAGGACGGAGACGGTCCAGGTGCGGCGGGCCGCGAGCCGGGAGGCGGCGATGCGGATGGCCAGCGGCAGGAACCCGCAGGCGCCGACGACGTCGAGGGCGGCCTGGCGCTCGGCGCCGACCCGCTCGGCGCCGACGATCCGGGTGAACAGGAGCAGGGCCTCGTCGGGGCTCATCACGTCGAGGTCGACGAGGTGGGCCCCGGCCAGCCCGGCCATCCGGACCCGGCTGGTGACCAGGGCGGCGCAGCCCGCGGTGCCGGGGAGCAGGGGGCGTACCTGGGCGGCGTCGCGCGCGTTGTCGAGGAGGACCAGGACGCGGCGGCCGTCGAGGGTGGAGCGGTAGAGCGCGGCCCGTTCGGCGGGGGAGTCGGGGATCCGGGTGTCGGGGGTGCCGAGTGCCCGCAGGAAGGCCCCGAGGACGGCCTCGGGCTCGACGGGGCGGGCCTCGGTGCCCTGGAGGTCGATGTAGAGCTGTCCGTCGGGGAAGTGCGGGCGGGCGGCGTGCGCGACGTGCACGGCGAGGGTGGTCTTGCCGACGCCGCCGATGCCCGCGAGCGCGGAGACGGCCATGACCTGGCCGTCGGCGCCCGCGAGGACCCGGCCGAGTTCGGTGACGAAGGTGGCGCGGCCGGTGAAGTCGGGCACGGTGGCGGGCAGTTGCGCCGGACGCACCTGTACGGGCTCGGCGGCCGGGGCCGGGTCGGCGGCGCGGGCGAGTTCGGCGTCGGCGCGCAGGATCCGCTGCTGGAGGGCGGCGAGTTCGGGGCGCGGGTCGACCCCCAGCTCGTCGGCGAGGAGGCGGCGGGTGTCGGCGTAGACGGCGAGGGCCTCGGCCTGGCGGCCGCTGCGGTAGAGGGCGAGCATCAGCAGCTCGCGCAGGCGCTCGCGCAGCGGGTGGGCGGCGGTGAGGGCGGTGAGTTCGGAGACGGCCTCGGCGTGGTGGCCGATCTCCAGGTCGAGGTCGAGGCGGCTCTCCAGGAGCTGGAGGCGCCATTCGCCGAGCCGGACGCGCTCGGTCTCGGCGTAGGGCCCGGGGACCCCGGCGAGGGGTTCGCCGTCCCACAGGTCCAGGGCGCGGGCCAGCAGGGTGCGGGCGAGGGAACGGTCGCCGGCGGCGCGGGCCTTGTCGGCGTCGGCGCCGAGGCTGCGGGCGACACCGAGGTCGAGGGCGGCGGCGGAGCCGAGCCTTATGGCGTACCCGCCGGACTCGCTGACCAGCAGGCCGGTGTCGAGCACCTTGCGGAGCCGGGAGGCGTAGGTCCGGATGGCGGCCAGGGCCTGCGGCGGCGGGTCCTCGCCCCAGATCGCGTCGATCAGCTCGGGGGCGGTGGCGGTGCGGCCGTCGCGCAGCAGGAGGGCGGCGAGCAGGGCGCGTTGCTGCGGGCTGCCGGAGGAGAGCGCCTCGCTGCCGCGCCAGGCGCGGATGGGGCCGAGCACCGCGAACCGCGAATCGCCGGGCGGGGGCGTCGTGATGGGCGGGGCCGTGGTGGGCCCGGCCGTGGCGGGCGCCGGTTCCGATTGCGGTTCCGGTCGCGCTTCCGGTGCCGCTTCCGGTGCGGGTTCCGCTTGTGCTCGCACTTGTGGTCGCGCTTGCGTCCGTGGCTGTGCCGGTGTCTGCGTCCGTGGCTCCGGTTCGGGCGGGGCAGGGGGCGGGACGGCGGATCGGGCTGCCGCGGCGCCGGGCCGGGCCGCCTCGGGGTGGTTCCGCTGGTTGGGGATGGCCGGTATGCCGTCCATCAGTCGTCCCCCCTGCCTTCCGTCGGTGTGGTGGCCAGTCTGCCCTGTCTTGCGGTGAGACGTCAGTCCGCGGTGGACCGATCGCCGTCCAACTGGCCGCCGTACTGCTGTACCACTAGCTGTCGTACTAGCTGACGCATCGTCAGATCGGCGCTACCGTGGGGGGCATGGAGACCTTCCCGAAGATCATCTCGGTGGACGACCACACGGTTGAGCCCCCTCACGTCTGGCGGGACCGGCTCCCGTCCAAGTACCACGACGTCGGCCCCCGCGTCGTACGCGCCCCCCTGAAGGAAATGACCTTCCTGGGCGGCAAGTTCGCCCCGGTCATGGGCGCCAAGGGCGACGACGGCCCGATCGGTGACTGGTGGGTCTACGAAGACCTGCACCGGCCGCTGACCCGACTGGACACGGCGGTCGGATACGACCGCGACGAGATCAAACTGGAAGTCATCACCTACGAGCAGATGCGCCCCGGGTCCTTTTCGGTTCCCGAACGCCTCGCCGACATGGACGTCAACCACGTCCAGTCCGCCCTCTGCTTCCCCACCTTCCCGCGCTTCTGCGGGCAGACCTTCACCGAGGCCAAGGACCGTGAGCTGGGGCTCCTCGGCGTCCGCGCCTACAACGACTGGATGGTGGAGGAGTGGTGCGGCCCGCTCGCGCGGGGCCGGCTGATCCCGCTCACCCTGATCCCGCTGTGGGACCCGCACCTCGCCGCCGCCGAAGTCCGGCGCAACGCGGCGCGCGGCGTGCGGGCCGTCGCGTTCTCGGAGATACCGCCACACTTGGGCCTGCCGTCCATCCACACGGACGAGTGGGACCCCTTCCTGCGGGCGTGCGACGAGACCGGCACGGTCATCGCCATGCACATCGGCTCGTCCTCGAAGATGCCGTCGACCTCGGCGGACGCCCCGCCCGCCGTCGGCTCCACCATCACCTTCGCCAACTGCTGCTTCTCGATGGTCGACTGGCTGATGAGCGGCAAGTTCGAGCGCTTCCCCAACCTGAAGATCATGTACGCGGAGGGCCAGATCGGCTGGATCCCCTACATCCTGGAGCGCGCGAACGTGGTCTGGGAGGAGAACCGCGGCTGGGGCGGGGTCGCCGACAAGGTGCTGCGGCCGCCGTCGGAACTGTTCGCCGAACACGTCTTCGGCTGCTTCTTCGACGACGCCTTCGGACTGAAGAACCTGGACGCGATCGGTGTCGCGAACGTCCTGTACGAGACGGACTACCCCCACTCGGACTCGACCTGGCCGAAGTCCCGCGAGGTCGGCGAGGCCCAGATGGGCCACCTCGCCCCGGACGTCGTGGACCGCATCGTCCGCGGCAACGCGATCGACCTGCTGGGCCTGACCCCGGACGGCCTCTGGCGGGCGTAGACGCGCACACCGCGGTCCCGGTACGGCTTTGGCATGAACGCGGCGCTGCGGGATGCCGTGAACCGGCGCAAGCGCCAGGCGTTCTTCGGCCGCTTGGCCGCGGGCGGGCTCCCCGACCTCACCGGGCCTCTCGGGCCTGCGGCCGAACCGGTGGCCGCAGGCCAGGCGGCCGAGGCCGTAGCGAAAAACGCAGCCGACCCCTCTGTCGCTGAACCCGTGGCAGGCGCCCCCGCCGGGCCTCGCACCGAGGAGTCAACACCCGTGTGCCGGAAGTGAGATGGTGGGGGTCGGGGTCTCGGGATCGGGGGGCTCTTGCGGTTGGGGTGGCCTCAGGGCATGCTTCGCCAGAGCAAACAGGGAGGGGCGGCTGTGGTGGACAAGCGGACCGTGGTGACCGTGGTGCTGTGCTCGGTGGCGGCGCTCGGCGCTTCCGCTGCCATGACCCAGGTGGTGCCCAGCCCTGACGCGCAGCCGTCGGCGCACGCCAAGGCCGCGCCCGCGCCGAAGCGGCCGACCCCATCACCTTCGCGATCGCAATCGTCCGCGCATTCGCAGTTGACCACCCCCAAGCCGGGCGGGACGCCCGCGCCGTCCGGGTCGGCGACGCCCGGCCCCGCGTCCCCGGCCGGTAAGCCCACGGCCATCGCCGGGGCGCTGTTCACCGGCGGGCTCGACGGGGAGCACTTCTGCACGGCGACCGTGGTGCACAGCGCGGGCCGCAACATGATCGTCACGGCCGGGCACTGCCTGGTCGCGGGGGACCAGGGTGACGCCGGACCGGTCTTCGCACCCGCGTACGAAAACGGGTCGGCCCCGTACGGCACCTGGAAGGTCGAGAAGGTCTTCGAGGACCAGCACTGGTCCGATGACAACAACGACGACTTCGACCTCGCCTTCGCCCGGGTCGCCCCGGACTCCGCGGGCCGCAACATCGAGGACGTCACCGGCGCCGCCCCCCTGGACGTCTCCGGCCGCGCGGCCGAGGAGGTCACCGTGACCGGCTACCCCGCCGACCGCAAGGTCCCCCGCACCTGCACGGCCGTCACGATCCGCGACAGCGCCACCGAACAGCGCTTCGACTGCGCGGACTTCCCCGGCGGCACCAGCGGCAGCGCCTGGATCGCCCGGGACGGGAAGATCATCGGCATCCTGACCGGCGGGGACACCGACGACGTGTCCACCAGCACGGTCTTCGGCGACTGGGCGAGCGCCCTGTACGCGAAGGCGACCGCCCCGAAGGCCTGACCTCCAGGGCCCGACCTCCAAGGCCCGGCCCCGTACGTTCCCACGCCCCCGGGGTGGACGTGGGTACACCCCCGCCCGGTTGCCAGGTGCAGTGTGCCGGGCCGTCCGGACCGGCACCGTCGTCCGTGTACGGATTTCCGAGCGGCGGGCGGGTGGTCAGGGTGGTCATGGGGACCGTGGACGACGGCATGGAGCGGGCGCGGGGCAAGGTGCCGGTGTGGGGCATGGCGGGTGTGTTCACCGTGGTCGCCTTCGTGGCGGCCGGAGCGTTGGGTGCGGTGCAGCCGGATACGCCCGTCCCCGCCGAAGTGGTGCAGCTGACCCAGTTCGGACCGGCCGCCGCGGTGGGCGCTCTCGCGCTGTTCCGGTGGCGGCGGACCCGCGAGCTGCTCCGGGGCGCGGGAGCGGGAGCGGGCACGGGCGGACGGGGTGCCGGCCGCGCGGTGGCGGTCCTCGCCACCGCCGCGCTGATCGTCGCGCTCTCCGTCCTCGCGTACGGGATCACCTCCGGGGACGCCCGCTTCACCGGGCCGGGAGCCCTGCACCACGCCTTCCCGCTGATCGCGGTGGCGCAGCTGGTGGGGGCGTGCGGGGAGGAGATCGGCTGGCGCTGTTTCCTGCAGCCGTTGCTCCGGACCCGGTTCGGGACGCTCGCCTCGTCGGTGACGGTGGGCCTCGTGTGGGGTGCGTGGCACGTACCGGTCTTCGGGCGGGCCCCGGCCTACGCCGCGGGGTTCCTCCTCGCCACCGTGGCGATGTCGGTCGTCCTGGGCGTCGCGCTCGAAGGAACCGGCGGGCCGTACCGGCTGCTGCTCGCGGGAGGCTTCCACGCCCTCGTCAATCTCGGGCTGCTGCTCTGCATGGACGAGGAGTCCGGGGCCGTCCTCCCCATGCTCTGCTTCGGGCTCGCCTGCCTGGTGGCGGCCCTGGGGTGGACCCTCGTACGGACCGGACGCCGTACGTCGGCAGCGGCAGCGGCAGCGACAGCGACAGCGGCATCCGCGCCCGGTCCGGCACCGACTACCCTGCGCAGGACATGAGTTCGGTAATCACCCGCCCCCGCACGGCGTTCGCGCGCGGTCTCACCGCCCTCGGGCGCTGCCAGCTGGCCGGTCTGCTGGCCGCGGCGGTGCCCGTCGTCGGGGCGGGTGTCGTGGGCGTGTTGCTGCTGCTTCCCGTCGGCCTCGGCCACCGGATGCTGCCGCCCGCCGCCGCCGGGCTGCGCCGGTGCGCCGACCGGGCCCGCGCACGGGCCGAGGGGTGGTCGGGGCTCCGGACCGGCCCTCCGGATCCCCTCCCGCGCACGGCGGGGGCCCGCGCGGTCCTGGCGGCGGAGGGGTTCTGGCGGGACCTGGCCTGGGCGTGGCTGGAGCCCCTGGTGGGCGGAGCGCTGGTCGCCGTACCGTCCGCCCTCGTCGTGTACGGCGTGTTCGGCGCGCTCGTCCAGCCCTTCGTGTGGCGGCTGCTCGACGACGGCAACTGGTACGCGTTCATCCCCGTGCGCAGCACCACCACCATGGTCGCGGCGCTGGTCCTGGGCCTCGTCCTCACGGCAGCGGGCCTCCTGCTCGCGCCGTCCGTCCTGCGCCTGCACGCACGCTGGACCCGACGGCTCCTCGCCGCACCGCAGCGCGCCGAACTCGCCCGCCGCGTCGAGTGGCTGACAGACACCCGGGCCGATGCCCTGGACGACCGGGCGGCCGAGCTGCGGCGCATCGAGCGGGACCTGCACGACGGCGCGCAGGCCCGGATCGTCGCGCTGGGGATGCGCCTCGACAGCGCGGTGCGCCTGCTGGAACGCGACCCCGAGGGCGCCCGCGCCCTGTTGCTGGAGGTGCGCCAGCTGTCCGGGCGGGCGCTGGAGGACCTGCGCGGTCTCGTCCGGGGCATCCAGCCTTCCGTACTCACCGACCGTGGCCTGGGCGATGCCTTGCGCTCCCTGGCCCTCGACAGCTTCCTCGACGTGCACGTCGAGGCCCGCCCCGCGGGGCGGCTGCCGGCGGCGGTCGAATCCGCCGCCTACTTCGCGGTCAACGAGCTGCTGGCCAACGCGGCGAAGCACTCCGGCGCCGACCGCGTCGACATCGTCGTGACCCACCTCGGCGACACCGACACCGACACCGACAGCGGCAACATGGTGCGCGTCACCGTCACCGATGACGGGTGCGGCGGGGCGGACCCCTCCCGGGGGACCGGACTGCTCGGCATCCGAAGACGACTGGCTGCCTTCGACGGGAGCCTCGCCCTGCACAGCCCGCAGGGCGGACCGACCACTGCGACCTTGGAGATTCCGTGCGCGTCGTCCTCGCCGAAGACCTCTTCCTGCTGAGGGACGGCCTGGTCCGCACGCTCCGCGAGCACGCCTTCGACGTCGTCGCCGTGGACAACGGACCGGCCCTCCTGCGGGCCCTGCTGGAGGACCCGCCGGACGTCGCGGTCGTCGACGTACGCCTTCCGCCGACCTTCACCGACGAGGGCCTGCAGGCCGCCCTCGCGGCACGTCGGCGCCACCCCGGTCTGCCCGTCCTCGTCCTGTCGCAGTACGTCGACCAGCTCTACGCGAACGAACTCCTGGCCGGCGAAGACGGCGGCGTCGGCTATCTGCTGAAGGACCGGATCACCGACACCGGCCAGTTCGTGGACGCCGTACGCCGGGTCGCGGCGGGCGGCACCGTCCTGGACCCGCAGGTGATCTCCCGGCTGCTGTCGCGCGGCGACGCCCGCGGGACCATCTCGGCCCTCACACCGCGCGAACGCGACGTCCTGGAACTGATGGCCGAGGGCCGGTCGAACGCGGCCATCGCCGCCGCGCTGCACTTCAGCGAGAGCGCCGTCGCGAAACACACCGCGAGCATCTTCACCAAACTCGGGATCGCCCCGTCCACGGAGGACAACCGCCGGGTGCTGGCCGTCCTCGCCCACCTCCGGCGCTGAGCCGCCCTCTCCGGTGCCCGGGCCGTCCCGCGCCCTACGCCGCCTGCAGCGCCAGCGTCGGGGAGAGCCGGGCCGCCCGTACCGCCGGGTAGAGGCCCGCGACCGTGCCGATCGCCAGGGTCGCGGCGAAGCCGCCCGTGACCGCCCACAGGGGGACCACCCAGGGCAGGTCACCGGCCCGCGCGTAGACCAGGGTGGCGATCCCGCCGAGCGCGATGCCCGCCAGGCCGCCGAGCCCCGACAGCAGCAGGGACTCCGTCACGAACTGCACCCGGATCTGCCCCTTGGTCGCGCCGAGGGAGCGCCGTAGCCCGATCTCGTGGCGCCGTTCCAGCACCGAGATGATCATCGTGTTGGCCACGCCGACCCCGCCCACCAGCAGGGCGATGCCGCCCAGGCCGAGCAGCAGGGTGCTGAAGGCGCCCTCCGTGGCCGCCTTCGCCTGGAGCGCCGCCGAGGGGTCCGTCACCGCCACCGTGGCCGGTGACTCGGGGTTGGCGGTCTTGCCCATGAGACCCCGGACCGCCTGCACGCGGTCGTCCGCCGACCGCTCGTAGAGGGAGGTGGGGTGGCCGTCGAAGCCCAGCAGTTGCTGCGCGGCCTCCCAGCCGATCAGCGCGGAGCGCTCGATCTCGGGGGCCAGCGGGATGGGGTCCAGGACGCCGATGACGGTGAAGTACCGGCCGCCGATGAAGACCTGGCCGCCCGGCTGCGTGATGCCGAGGCGCTCGGCCGTGACGTGCCCGAGGACGACGGACGGGTAGCGGCCCGTCGCGTCGTTGAGCCAGCTGCCGCTGCGCATCCGCGCGCGCAGGGTCTGGAGCAGGTCGTCCTTGGCGGCCTTGAGGGCGATGCCGCCGGTCTCCTCCTTCGGGATGTTCTCGCTGCGGCGGACCGACTCCTTCACGTCGCCCGTCGTGCCGACCGATTCGACCCCGTCGATACGGGCGATCATGCCCGGGGCCTCCTTGGGGAGCTTGGTGTCCTGCCCGGAGAACATCGAGGGGGCCGGGGTGGCGACCAGCATGTTCGTGCCGAGCTTGTCGAGTTCCTGCAGCAGCTTGGCCTGGCTGGACGAGGAGATGCCGACCACCGCGATCATCGTCGCGATGCCGATCGCGATGCCGAGCGCGGACAGGAACACGCGCATGGGCCGCGAGCGCAGCCCGGCCGAGCCCACGTGCAGGACGTCCCGGGGGCCGAGGCGCGGCGGCGACAGCCTGCGCGCCTTCTTGCCGGCGGCCGCGCGGGACTTCGTACGGGACTTCGTACGGGCACCCATTACGCGCCCACCCCCAGCCCCGGCCCCGGTCCCAGCCGCGGCGCGTCCGCGTCGGCGTCCGCGTTCCACACGTCCGCCACGATCTCGCCGTCGCGGATGCGGACCTGGCGGGGCAGGCTCGCCGCGATCTCGTTGTCGTGGGTGATCACGGCGATGGTGGCCCCGTCCCGGTTCAGCTCGTGCAGCAGTTCCATCACCGATTCGCCGGACGCCGTGTCCAGCGCGCCCGTCGGTTCGTCGGCGAGCAGCAGGTCCGGTTCGCCCGCGACCGCCCGGGCGATGGCCACGCGCTGCTTCTGGCCGCCGGACAGCTCGTGCGGCCGGTGGTCCATGCGGTCGCCGAGGCCGACCCGTTCCAGGGCGCGTTCCGCCCGGCGCCCGCGTTCGGCCCGGGAGAGGCCGGAGTACAGCAGGCCCTCGGCGACGTTCGCCCGGGCGCTGATGCCCGGCACCAGGTGGAAGGACTGGAAGACGAAGCCGACGTGCCGGGAGCGCAGGGCGGACAGGGAGCGGTCGGAGAGGGTGGCGATGTCGTACCCGGCGATGGCGACGCGGCCGGCGCTGGGCCGGTCCAGGGTCCCCACGATGTGCAGCAGGGTCGACTTCCCCGAGCCCGACGGGCCGACGATGGCGAGGAGTTCGCCGTTCATGACGGTGAGGTCGACCCCGCGCAGGGCCGCGACCCCGCCGGGGTACTCCTTGGTGACACCGGTCAGCTCGACGACCACGTGGGCGTGCCGGGAGTCGGGGAGCGGAGGCGCGTCGGGGAGCGCTGTGTCCATTCGGATGGTGGGCTCGCTCATGATGCGGGTACTCCCACGAGCATGCCCTCTTTGAGGGCGTCCCCCTTCACCTCGACCCGGCCCTTGCCGAACATGCCCAGCTCGACCTTGACCTCGCGGACCTTGCCGTTCTCCACGACCTGGACGCCGAAGCCGCCTTCGGCGAGGGCGAGGAGCGAGCCGACCGGTACGGACAGGACGTTCTTGCGGACCTCGCCCGTCAGGTTCACCGAGACGGGGGCCTGGTCGGGGCCCTTGGCCCCGGTGGGGTTGTCGAGGCTGACCTCGACCTGCACCTTCGGCTTCTTGTCCCCGCCTCCGCCGCCGCCTCCGCCGCCCGTGGCCGGGTCGTCCGGGTTGGCGGTGCTGCCCACCGACTCGATCTTGCCGTTGGCAGTGCCGCCGCCCGGCAGGCTCACGGTCACCGGGTCACCGGCCTTGACCTTGCCCGCCTTGGCCACGTCGAGCTGGAGACGGACCGTGCGTTCGGTGCCGGTCAGGGTGAGGACGGTCTTGCCGGACCCCGCGTCGTCGCCGACCGCCATGTCGTTCTTCTGGATCCGCTGCGGACCGGAGGCGAAGGCGATGTCGTCCTTGCCGATCTCGCCCGTCTCCTTCAGGCCGTGGGACTTCTGCCAGCGCTTGACGCCGGTGGCGGTGCCGTCGGTGAAGGTGCCGTCCGAGGCGTCCAGACCGGTTCCGAAACCCAGGGCCTGGAGGTTCCGCTTGAGCTGTTTGACGTCCTCGCCCTTGTCCCCGCTCTTCATGGTCCGGTACACGGGGGTGGTCCCGTACATCAGGCGCACCACCTTGCCGTTGACCTCGTAGAGCTTGCCGTCGCGCTCGACCGTGGAACCGGCGGCCGCGACCCAGGTGAGGGTCGCGGAACCGCCGCCGGATCCGGGGGAGCCCGTACCGCCCCCACCCCCGCCCGCCGCGCTGAGCTTGAGTTCCTTCGCGTACCCGAGCGTCCCGTCCACCTGGAGCCCGGAACTCAGGTCGGCGCGCGTGACCGGCGCCGTCGCGGCGGGGAGCCCGTCCGTACGCCGCTGCTCGGCGCCCTTGCCGTCCGTCCCGGCCTGCGCGACGACCGCGTACCCGCCGCCCGACACGGCGAGCACGACGGCCACCGAGCCCAGGACCCACTTCCCGCGCCTGCTCACGTGGCGGCGCTGCACTTGTTCAGCTGGGCCATGAAGGCGTCCTTGTCGGCGCCGTCGGGTATCGACGTGCCGGTCATCGCGTTCCCGTTGAACTCGGGGTCCTTCATGTCGAAGCCGTGGTCCCGCATGCACTTGGCCGTCTTCAGCGCCTGGTCCTTGGTCGCCTGCGGGACCTCGCCGCCACTGCCCGGGGCCTGCAGCCCGCACTTCTCGAAGGCCTTCTTCGTGGCTTCCGGGTCGCTGCCCGCGCCCAGCGTCATGCCCCGCGGGTCCTCGCCGGGCTTCGGGTCGGGGGCGTCGATGCCGTTGTCGCGCAGGCACTTGCGGGTCTTGAGGGCCTTGTCGGCGTCCGCGCCGCCATTGCCGCCGTCCTTGCCGCCGCCGCTCGCACCGGCGGAGTTCGCGGACTCCTTCTTATGGTCCTTCTTCCCGTCCGAGCCGCCGACACCGCCCGCGCACGCGGTGACGAAGAGGGCCATCCCGGTGAGGAGGGCGGCCGTGGTCATGGTCGTGGATTGCTTCATGCGGCAGAGCCTGCGCGAGAAGCGGATTTCGCTTCTCTAAGGCTCCGCGCTTACAACGGCGAAATGCCGCTCTCCGGTAGAGAGGACACCATGCGAGTTCTGGTGGTGGAGGACGAGGAATTCCTCCGGGAGATGATCGCCGAGGGGCTGCGCCGCGACGCGCTGGCCGTGGACGAGGCGAGCGACGGCCTGGAGGCCCTGCGGCGGCTGCGCCTGGGCGAGTACGACGTCCTGGTCCTGGACCGCGACCTGCCCGGGCTGCACGGCGACGAGGTGTGCCGCCAGGTGGTGCGCGAGCGCCTGCTCACCCGGATCCTGATGCTCACCGCCTCCGGCACGGTCCGCGACCGGGTCGAGGGCCTCGGCCTCGGCGCCGACGACTACCTGACCAAGCCCTTCGCCTACGACGAGCTGCTCGCCCGGGTCCTGGCGCTGGGCCGGCGCGCCCGGCCCGCGCTGCCGCCCGTACTGGAGGCCGCCGGGATCGCCCTGGACACGGCGCGGCGCAGCGCGGTCCGCGACGGGCACCGGCTGGCACTGTCCCGCAAGGAGTTCGCGGTGCTGGAGACGCTGCTGCGGGCGGAGGGGGCGGTGATCAGCAACGAGGACCTGATCGAGCAGGTGTGGGAAGAGGACACCAGCTACAGCACGAACGCGGTACGGGTCACGCTCAGCAAGCTGCGCGCCAAGCTGGGGGAGCCGCCGCTGATCGAGACGGTGCCGGGCGCGGGCTACCGGATCGCCCGGTGAACCGGTTCCACCCGGCGGGGCTGTCCCGGCTGCTGCCGCGCGGCGAGCGGGCCCGGCTGACCGCCCTCTACGGCTCGCTGCTGGTGCTCGCGGGCGGCGGTCTGGTCGCGCTGCTGAACGTGCTCGTCCGCAAGGGCCTGTTCCGCAGCATCAACCAGGCCGTCACCACCTACGCCCCGGCGCTCAACCAGACCCAGGTGCTGAGGGAGGGGGAGCGGGTCGCCGTACCGGCCCAGCGGGTGCCCGGCGAGGTGCTGCACCCGACCCCGGAACAACTGGCGACGTACCGGGCCACCCGCGATCTCAGCAGCGCCGCCGAGCAGGCCGCCCTGCACGAACTGCTGACCGTGTCGCTGGTCGCGCTCGCCGTCTTCGCCGTGCTGTCGGTCTGGCTGGCCTGGTGGATGTCGGGGCGGGTGCTGCGCCCGGTCGGGGTGATCACCGAGACGGCCCGGCGGCTGTCCGGGGCGAACCTCCACGAGCGGATCGGGCTGGACGCGCCCCCCGGCGAGCTGAAGCGGCTCGCCGACACCTTCGACGGGATGCTCGACCGGATGGAGGACCTGGTCGGCGCGCAGCGGCGGTTCGCGGCGAACGCCGCCCACGAACTGCGCACCCCGCTCGCCGTGCAGCGGGCGGCGGCCGAGATCGGGCTGGCGGGGGATCCGGATCCGCGGAAGGTGGCGCGGATCCGGGACAAGCTGATCGGGGTCGCGGACTCCAGCGAGCACCTCATCGAGTCGCTGCTGCTGCTCGCGGTGTCCGAGGAGGGGCTGGAGGCCACGGAGACGGTGGACCTGGCCGCCCTCGCGGCGGCGGAACTGGCGGAACTGCCGGAGCTGGCGGAGTGCCCGGGGGACGGGCCGCACGGCCTGACGGTGGAGCGGACGCTGGCGCCGCTGCCGGTGACGGGGGACCGGCTGCTCCTCGGCCACCTGGTCCGCAACCTGCTGGCCAACGCGGTACGCCACAACCGCCCCGGCGGCCGCATCGAGCTGACGACCTCCGCGGCCCCCTCGGCGTCCTCGGCATCCTCGGAAGGGATCCTCACCGTCTCGAACACCGGCCCGGTGATCCCGCCGGGTGACGTGGCGCGGCTGCTGGAGCCGTTCCGGCGGCGCGCGGAACGCCGCCACACGGCGGGCGAGGGCGCGGGCCTCGGTCTCTCGATCGTCGCCTCCATCGCCCGGGCGCACGGCGCGGAACTGGTGGCGGAGGCCAACCCGGCCCCGGAGGGCGGCCTGACCATCCGCGTCCGCTTCCCGGCGGCACCCCCGCCGTAAGGCCCTCGCCGGAAAGTGATCAGTGGTTGATCATTTAAGGGAAAATCGGGACGGATGTGTACGGTCGGGCGCATGAGCAAGCACTCCCGCCCCCGGTCCCGTACGCCCCGTTCCCTCGCCGTGGCCGCCACGCTCGGGCTGGTGGTCTGCTCGGCCGGGTGGGCGTACGCCGTGCACGACCGGGGCGACCGGGAGCGGCGCGCGGAAGCGGCGCTGGACGCGCACGCGCGGGCGGGCGGGGACGGTAAGGGCGGTAAGGGCGGCAAGGGCGGTACGGGCGCCAAGGACCGGGCCGACCGGGCCGCCCGGGGCGCGGAGCGCGGTGCGCCGAGCGGCCTGCCGGACGTCAGCGCGGCGACCCTGGCCCGGATCCCGGCGGACGCGCGGCAGCTGGTGCTGGTGACCGGCAGGTCCAAGGACTCCTCGGAGGGCACGGCCGCCCTCTACACCCGCGCCGACGCGGCCGCGCGCTGGTCGGCGCTGGGCAGCTGGCCCGCCCGCAACGGCGCGAAGGGCTGGTCCACGGAGCGTACGTACGGCGATCTGACCTCGCCGCAGGGCGTCTTCTCGCTCACCGACGCGGGCGGGCTGCTGCCCGCTCCGCCCGGCACGCGGCTCCCGTACGACAAGGACCGCTCCTTCGTGCCCTCGGGCCGGGGCGTCAACGGCGAATCCCTGGCCGGGTCCTTCGACTATGTCGTCGCGGTCGACTTCAACCGCGAGCGGGGCGTGTCCCCGCTGGATCCGACGAAGCCGGAGGGGGAGAAGAAGGGCGGCAACATCTGGCTGCACGTGGACCACGACGGCCCCTCGCAGGGCTGCGTCGGCATCCCGGAGGCGGGCATGCGCAAGGTCCTGGAGACCCTGGACCCGGCGGCCAAGCCGGTCATCGTGATGGGACCGGCAGGCTTCTGACGTCCGCCCCCGTCCCGCGTGCCCGTCCGTGGACCAGCAGGGCGATGTAGGCGAGGTCGAACACACCGCACAGCAGGCCCAGTCCGAGGATGAACGGCGCGTCCTCCATCACCCCGAAGAGCAGGGTCGGGGCGAGGGTCCCGAGCCATTTCGCGACGGCGATAACCAGGCTCTGCCCGCGCGCCCCGCCGCGCCCCGCGAACAGGGCGATGAACAGCCCGGACATCAGCAGGTTCTGCAGGAACGCCGCATAGCGGGACGCGTCGTGCGCGCCGAAGTGCGCCAGGAAGAGCCACTGCACGGCGAAGGCGCTGCCGAAGACCAGCGCGCCCCAGGCGGCGAACAGCGGCCGGGTGACGAAGCCGGGCAGTTCGGCCCGGCCGAAGCGGAAGAAGGTGTAGACGATCACCACGTCGGCGAGCGCCCACACCACATTGACGACGCCCTGCGGGGAAACCCCGCCCCGGAACTCGTTCACGGCGTAGGTCGTCTCCCACGCGAAGTTGAGCGCGAGCGCGGCCACGGGCATCGCGTACGTCCGCTGCCGCAGCCCCAGCCGGATGGCCTCGGCGTAGACGACGGTCCAGGCGATCCCGCTGACCAGGGTCAGGAACAGCTCCACGCAGGTCTCCTCGGGAGATCAGGGTCAGAATTGCTGCTGCTTGACGCCGGGAGGGAGGAGGCAGGGTGTGTTGACCACGTAGGTGAAGGTGCCGTTGTCCAGGTCCCCGGCGCTGACGAACTGCCGGTCCTTCGGGTGCTGGGCGTCCACCAGGTACGCGGGACGCACGGTCGTGTCCTCCCGGTAGCCGACGATATCGAAGCCCTGGGACTTGAGCTCGTCCCGCAGCGCCCGGACGGCTTCGGCCTGCCTCTCCCGTGGAAGTCGGGCGCGCCCGTTGTACTGCAGGGTGAACCGGCCGTCCTCGGCCGTCTCGCTGCCCTTGCCGGTGCATTCGCCGAAGTGTGCCTGCAGCGTGCCCGGGAGGGTATCGCCCTTCGTGGTGCGCACCATGGACT
This sequence comes from Streptomyces sp. NBC_00536, assembly GCF_036346295.1. NCBI lineage: Bacteria > Bacillati > Actinomycetota > Actinomycetes > Kitasatosporales > Streptomycetaceae > Streptomyces > Streptomyces sp. NBC_00536. The sequence goes on from NZ_CP107819.1 coordinate 4,718,351, forward strand.
CCACCCAGTGCTTGCCCCACTCCTCGGCCTTCTCCCTGCTCATGCGGGGCAGGGGGTCGTTGATTCCGTTGTCGGACATGCAGCCTCCCAGGAGCAGTACGAGCGCCAGCGCGACCGCAGCGTTCTTCCGTCGGTTCATGAGCGGGGCCCTTCGGGCGTCATGCCTGCGATGATGCGGCCCTGATTGTTCAGGCTCTTGCTGCCTTCGTCCCAGTACCCGCTGTGCCCGGACGTGTCCACGAACATCCGCTGCGCGCCGAACCCGGGCTCCTTCGGATCCTCGCCGAGGGTGAGTCCGGAGGTGTAGTTGGCGATCATGTCGTCCTTGGCTGCGCCCACCCACAGGTGTGAGGGGGCGACGTGCAACTGGTCCGCGTGTTCCACCGTGAGGCCGGGGCTGCCGACCACCAGGACATCGTCCGCTCCGAGCCCCGCCCCGCCGGCGTCGGCGGCGCCCGTCATGGTCGAGCCGTAGCTGTGTCCGACGACGGTGAGGTGGGTGGGTTCTCCCTGGTGGGCCGCACGCAGGCCGTGTGTGAAGTCGCGCAGGTCTTCGGCTCCCGCGTCCGCCCTGGCCGTCGTGGCCACGCTGCCGTCGGGCTCGGGTGCGTCGTAGTCCATCCAGCTGATCACGGACACATCGCTTCCCGCGCCCGAGCTCCAGGTTGCGGCCGCGTCCTGGAGCTTGCCGATGCGGTTGATCTGACCGCCGAACTTGTCCAGCTGGGTGTCCGTGCCCGGAACCAGCACGGCCGTGTGCCGGGCCGTGTCCGGGTTGCCCAGGGCGACGATGGCACGGCCGTCCTTCTCCGTGCCGAAGCCGAGGAGGTACAGCTGCTTGTTGGCGGGTCCGCTGTCGGATGTCTCCAGGCGGTCCTTGAGTGCGGTCAGGCCCCGGTAGCCGTAACGGTCGTGGTAGCCGAGGCTGCTCTCCCGCAGCGCGTAGTCGTTCAGGCGCTGGTCCAGGACGTCCCGGTTGGCGTGGTCGCGGACGGGAGTGGGCAGGCCGTCCAGGGCGCCGATGGCGTCGGGGTAGGCCGCGAGGTAGAAACCCCGCTTCTCGTCGTCCAGCCCCGCCCACCAGTCCTTCGAGCGTTGCGGGTCCTTGCCGTCCGGGATGTCCTTGGGATCGATCCCGGCGAACGCGGCGACCGTCGCCGCGTCCTTCTGCACGTTCTCGCCGCCGTAGCGCTTGTCGAGGTCGAAGGGGTCGAGCTGGCGGAGCGTCTCGGCGGCGTTGGAGCTGACGCTGACCGCCTCGCCGACCGCCTCGTCGATACGGGCCCGGAAGCCGCCCAGGCCGCTGTTGGCCTGCTGCTGCACGCCTTGGTAGTCGGGGTCGTTGTGGTAGGCGGGATCCACCGCCTGCTTGGCTTCGACCCAGCCGTCGTCACGGACCGTGTGCCCGGCCCGTTCGGCGTCGGACACGGCATTGCGCAGCTTGCGCTGGGCCGCCTGCATTTTGGTGGTGAGGGTGTGCAGGACGACGGAGATCAGGAGCGCGTTGCGCTGACCGGTACCGAGTTTGGTCTCGGTGGCCTCCATCGCTTCGAAGCCGTTGGTCGCGGCCGCTCCTGTCCAGCCCGCCTTGTGGAGCGGCCCGCTCACTCGTCTGCGGCTGCCGGCCTGGGTGTCGTCCAGGGTCTTGGCGAGCTTCTTCCAGGAGGCGGTGGCCGCTTCGATCTCGGCGAAGTCCTGCCGCATGAGCTGTGCGAAGAGTTCCGGCATCGCGGTCGCTCACCAGCCCCGGAACTTGGATATGACGTCGTGCTCCAGGGCGTCGTGTCCGTCGGCCAGCAACCGCAGGCCTTCGGCGTGGCTCGCGAAGGTGTCCTGAAGGGTTCCGAGGGCGTTGCCCCAGCCCTGGCTCGCTCCCGTCATCCGGGCCCCGGCGGTCCACGCGGCGAAGGATGCTCCGGCCTCGGTCAGGTCGGTCAAGGCCTTCTTGAGGTCCGGCCGCAGATCCGTCACCAAGGTGTCGACGGCTCCCGCCGAGGCGCGCAAGTCGGTCTGTGACACGTTGAGGTCCCACCCCATGGCATTCCCTCCCGTTGTGCGTCCGGATTCGATGATCGCATGGGCATTCGAGCCGAGGGGATGGTCTTCGTGTGCGCGGACCGGCCTCGAACGCCGCGGTCACGCCTATTGCCTGACGGTGCGTCAGCTACGACGATGAGCCCGATGGTTTCGTGACGGAACGTCAGGTAGTAGGCGACGACCACGACGAAGGCGAGGCGGGGACGGCATGGCGCGCGTGTTTCCGGAAGGTCGGCTGGTCTACGGGATGCAGCTCCCGGTCCAGTCGCAGAGCACCATCTACGCCGAACCCTGGGAGGCGTCGGCCGGGGCCGCCGATCTCGCCGCGGTCGCGCGGGCCGCGGACCGGGCGGGGTTCGCGTACCTCGCCTCGTGCGACCACGTGGCCATCCCCCGGCGCATGGCCGGGCCCATGAGCACCGTCTGGTACGACCCGGTCGCCACCCTGTCCTTCCTGGCGGCGGTCACCGAGCACGTACGGCTGCTCAGCCACGTCGCGATCGTCGGCCTGCGCCACCCGCTGGTCAGCGCGAAGCAGTACGCGACCCTCGACCACCTCTCCGGGGGCCGGCTGGTCCTCGGCGTCGGCGCCGGGCACGTACAGGAGGAGTTCGAGGCCCTCGGCGTGGACTTCGCCCGCCGCGGACCGCTGCTCGACGAGACCCTCGACGCGCTGCGGGCGGCCCTCGGGCCCGAGGAGTACCCGGAGTTCGAGGGGGAGACCTTCGCGTTCAAGGACCTGGGACAGCTGCCGCGCCCCGCCCAGGAGCGGATCCCGGTGTGGATCGGCGGGTCCTCGCCCGCCGCCGTGCGCCGGGCGGCCGTGCGCGGCGACGGCTGGCTCCCGCAGGGCGATCCGCGGGAGAAGCTCCCGGCCCAGGTGGCCCGCATCCGCGAGCTGCGCGCGGCCGCCGGGATCACGGAGCCGATCGAGATGGGGGCGATCACCGAGGCACTGTACGTCGGCGAGCCCGGCTGGGACACCGGCCGGCGCACCCTCACCGGCAAGGCGGAGGCCCTCGCCGAGTCCCTGCGGGAGTACAAGGCGCTCGGCATGGACCAGATCCAGGTGCGCTTCCGCAGCCGCGACCGGGCCGAACTCATCGACCAGATCAGTGCTTTCGGGGTCGAGGTCGGCCCCCTCCTCAACGACTAGGAGCCACGGGTATGGGCAAGCTGGACGGGCGCGTCGTCATCATCACGGGTGCGGCGCGCGGCCAGGGCGAGCAGGAGGCCAGGCTCTTCGCCGCCGAGGGGGCGAAGGTGCTGCTGGGTGACGTACTGGACGAGCAGGGCGCCGCGGTCGCCAAGGAGATCGGCGAGGAGCGGGCCCGTTACGTACGGATGGACGTGAGCCGGGAGGAGGACTGGGCGGCTGCCGTGGCCGCCGCGAAGGAGGCCTTCGGCGAGGTCAACGGCCTGGTCAACAACGCGGGCATCCTGCGTTTCAACGAGCTGGTGAGCACCCCGCTGGAGGAGTTCCAGCAGATCATCCAGGTCAACCAGATCGGGGCCTTCCTCGGCATCAAGGCGGTGGCCCCCGAGATCGAGGCGGCGGGCGGCGGCACCATCGTCAACACCTCGTCCTACACGGGCCTGACGGGCATGGCCTACGTGGGCGCCTACGCGGCCACCAAGGCGGCGATCCTCGGCCTGACGCGGGTGGCCGCGCTGGAGCTGGCGGCGAAGAACATCCGGGTCAACGCGATGTGCCCGGGCGCCGTGGACACCCCCATGGCCAACCCCGGGCTGCTGGACCCGGCGGGGATGACGGACGAGGCCCGGGACGCGATGGCGGACCTGTACAAGCGGGTCGTGCCGATGGGGCGGGTGGGCCGCCCGGACGAGATCGCGCGCCTGGCCCTGTTCCTGACCAGCGAGGACTCCTCGTACATCACCGGCCAGCCCTTCGTGATCGACGGCGGCTGGATGGCGGGCGTCAGCATCCTCTGACCCGGCCCCCGCGCGCAGGTATCTGATGGGGCGTCAGGTATTGACGGCTCCCGCACGCGGTGGAACAGTCAAGCCCATCAAATCTGACGCAACGTCAGAAACCTAAGGACGGTGAACCCCTTGGAATTCGGGCTCTTTGTGCAGGGATACGTTGCTGAGGCGCGTTCCAAGGTCGACCCCGAGGCGGAGCACAAGGCGCTGATCGAGGAGACCGAGTACGTCATCCAGGCCGACAAGTCCGGCTTCAAGTACGCCTGGGCCTCCGAGCACCACTTCCTGGAGGAGTACTCGCACCTCTCGGCGAACGAGGTCTTCCTCGGGTACCTCGCCCACGCCACCGAGCGCATCCACCTCGGCTCCGGCATCTTCAACCCGCTCGCCCCGGTGAACCACCCGGTCAAGGTGGCCGAGAAGGTCGCCATGCTCGACCACCTCTCCAAGGGCCGCTTCGAGTTCGGCACCGGCCGCGGCGCGGGCAGCCACGAGATCCTCGGCTTCCTCCCCGGCATCGAGGACATGAACGGCACCAAGGAGATCTGGGAGGAGACCATCGCGGAATTCCCCAAGATGTTCCTCCAGGAGGAGTACGAGGGGTTCCAGGGCAAGCACTGGTCGCTGCCGCCGCGGAAGATCTTCCCCAAGCCGTACGGCAAGGCCCACCCGGCCATGTGGTACGCCGCCGGGTCCCCGTCCTCGTACGCCATGGCCGCCAAGAAGGGCCTCGGAGTCCTCGGCTTCAGCGTCCAGAAGGTCTCGGACATGAGCTGGGTCCTCGACCAGTACAAGACGGCCATCCAGGAGGCGAAGGCCATCGGCGCCTTCGTCAACGACAACGTCATGGTCACCTCGACCGCGATCTGCGCCGAGACCCACGACAAGGCCGTCGAGATCGCCGTCAACGCGAACATGAACCGCTTCCAGTCGCTGGTCTTCCGCTACCACGACACCTTCCCGCGGCCCGAGGCGATCCCGCAGTGGCCCGAGATCCTCCCCGAGTACAACGCGGAGATCATCGAGCTGCTGATCGCCGAGGAGCTGCTGATCTGCGGCGACCCGTCCGAGGTGCTCCAGCAGTGCAAGCGCTGGGAGCAGGCGGGCGCCGACCAGCTGTCCTTCGGCCTGCCGACCGGGGTGTCGTACGAGGACACCATGAACACGGTCAAGCTCATCGGGGAGCACGTCATCCCGCAGATCGACACGGACCCGGTGCACCGGACGACACGCTTCCGCGACGCCGTTTAGCGGTGGCTCGGGCGGGGGTGCGGGTGCGGCGCCGCTGTCGGGGGCTCCGCCCCCGAACCCCCGCGCCTCAAACGCCGGCGGGGCTGAAATTGCGCTCCGCGCAATCCAGCCTCGCCCGGGGGCAAATCCAGCCTCGCCGGCGTTTGAGGCGCGGGGTCTGGGGCGGAGCCCCAGGACACGGGCCGCAGGCGAACACCAGCAGAAGGGACGTCATGCTCGACCACCTGATCAGGGGCGCCACCGTCGTGGACGGTACGGGCGCCCCCGCCCGCGCGGCGGACATCGGGATACGCGACGGCCGGATCGCGGTCATCGCGGCCCCCGGCACCGTCACCGAGCCCGCCCGGACCGCGGAGGAAGCGCACGGCCTCGTCCTGACCCCCGGCTTCATCGACCCGCACACGCACTACGACGCCCAGCTCTTCTGGGACCCGTACGCGACCCCCTCCATGAACCACGGCGTCACCACCGTCGCGGGCGGCAACTGCGGCTTCACCCTGGCCCCCCTGAACCCGGACCGCCCCGAGGACGCCGACTACACGCGCCGGATGATGAGCAAGGTCGAGGGCATGGCCCTCAAGGCCCTGGAGGAGGGCGTCGACTGGACCTGGTCCGGCTTCGGCGAGTACCTCGACGCCCTCGACGGCCGGATCGCCGTCAACGCGGGCTTCATGGTCGGCCACTGCGCCCTGCGCCGTCACGTCATGGGCGAGGACGCGGTCGGCGGCCAGCCCACGCCCGAGCAGATGGAACAGATGCTGGAACTGTTCCACGACGCGATGAACGCGGGCGCCTGGGGCCTGTCCACCACGCAGTCCGCCACCCACTCCGACGGCGCGGGCGCCCCCGTCGCCTCCCGGCACGCGAAGCCCGCCGAACTGCTCGCCCTCTCCCGGGCGGTCGCCGAACACGAGGGCACCCAGCTGGAGGCGATCGTCGCGGGCTGCCTGGACCAGTTCGCGGACGAAGAGATCGACCTCTTCGTCGAGATGAGCGCGGCCGCCGGGCGCCCCCTGAACTGGAACGTGCTGACCATCGACGCCGCCGTCCCGGAGCGGGTGCCGCGCCAGCTCATACCGAGTGAGCGGGCCCGTAAGGCCGGAGGCAGGATCGTCGCGCTCACCATGCCGATCCTGACCCCGATGAACATGTCGCTCGGCACCTTCTGCGCGCTGAACCTGATCCCCGGCTGGGGCGAGGTCCTCGGCCTGCCCGTGCCCGAGCGGATCGCGAAGCTGCGCGACGCGGACGTACGGGCCGAGATGCTGCGCCGCGCCGACAGCAAGGAGGCCGGGGTCTTCCGGCGCCTCGCGGACTTCGGGCGCTATGTCATCGGTGACACCTACACCAAGGAGAACGACGGGCTCTCGGGCCGCGTCGTCAACGACATCGCGGCCGAACGCGGCCAGGACCCCTTCCACTGCCTGGTGGAGATCTGCGCGGCCGACGGCCTGCGCACCGTGCTGTGGCCGATGCCCACCGACAACGACCCGGCGAGCTGGGCGCTGCGCCAGGAGACCTGGCAGCACGAGGACGTGATGCTGGGCGGGTCGGACGCGGGCGCGCACCTGGACCGGATGTGCGGGGCGCCGTACACGACCCGGTTCCTCGGGGACTGTCTGCGCGGACGCAAGCTGGTGCCGCTGGAGCAGGCGGTACGGATGCTGACCGACGACCCGGCGCAGCTGTTCGGGCTGCGCGAGCGGGGCCGGATCGCCGAGGGCTGGCACGCGGACCTGGTGCTCTTCGACCCGGAGCGGATCGAGGCCGGGCCCGCGACGCTGGTGCACGACCTGCCGGGCGACAGCCCGCGGCTGGACTCGCGGGCGATCGGCATCGTGTCCGTCCGGGTCAACGGGGTGGAGACGATCCGCGACGACGAGGTGACGGGTGCCGTTCCGGGGATCGTGCTCCGGTCGGGCCGGGACACGAGGACGGTGAGCACGCGTTGAGCGAGGCACGTGAAGGGGATCAGCCGCAGCAGGATCATCCGCAACAGCTGCTGATCAACGGCGAGTGGGTGGCGCCCGCGGGCGGCCACTACGAGGTGATCAACCCGGCGGACGAATCGGTGGTCGGCCTGGCCCCCGAGGCCTCGCGGCAGCAGGTGTACGAGGCCGCCGCCGCGGCCCGCGACGCCTTCGCGAGCTGGTCCCGTACGAAGCCGGAGGAGCGGGCCGCGATCCTGGACCGGGCCGCGGACATCATGCAGCGGGAGTACGAGCCGTGGGCGCGCCTGGCCCAGGCGGAGACCGGCGCCCCCACCGGCATCGCCCGCGGCATGCAGGTCGGGGTCGGGGTGGCCCGCTTCCGGCGGTACGCGAAGGGCGCCCTGGAACCGGTCGAACGGGGCCTGCCCCCGCAGGTCACCGAGGCCGGGCCGATGGGCGCGGCCAGCGTCCTGGGCGCACTGGAGATCCGCCAGCCCGTCGGCGTGGTCACCTGCATCACCTCCTACAACAACCCGTGGGCCAACCCGGCGGGCAAGGTGGCCCCCGCGCTGGCGATGGGCAACACGGTCGTGGTCAAGCCCGCCCCGCAGGACCCGCTGTCGGTGTTCCGGATGGCGGCGGCGCTCCAGGAGGCGGGCGCCCCGCCCGGGGTGGTGAACGTGGTCAACGGCGCCTCGGTGGAGGTCGGCGAGGCGGCCGTGGACGCGCCGGACGTGGACATGGTGTCCTTCACCGGCTCGACGGGCGTCGGGCAGAAGATCGCCGAGGTCTGCGGCCGGACCATGAAGCGGCAGCTGATGGAGCTGGGCGGCAAGGGCGCGGCGGTCGTCTTCGACGACGCGGACCTCGACGCGGCGGTGCGGGGGATCGGGACGACCTTCTCCTTCTACAGCGGCCAGATCTGCACGGCCCCGACCCGGGTGATCGCCCAGCGCGGCATCCACGACCAGCTGGTGGAGAAGCTGACGGGCTACCTGGGGTTCATGAAGGTCGGCGATCCGGGCGCGCGCGGCACGGTGGTCGGCCCGGTGATCTCCGCGGCGCACCGGGACCGGGTGGAGTCGTACGTCGAGCTGGGCCGCAAGGAGGGCGCGCGGGTCGCGTACGGCGGCGAGCGCCCGGTGGTGGGCCCGGCGGGCAAGGGCTTCTACGTCGCCCCCACGCTGCTCGTGGACTGCACGAACGACATGCGGGTGGTCCGGGAGGAGATCTTCGGCCCGGTGGTCGTGGTGGTCCCCTTCGACGACGAGGAGGAAGGGATCGCGCTCGCCAACGACAGCGACTTCGGCCTGCTGCACTACGTGTGGTCCGGGGACGCGGCGCGCGCCTTCCGGGTGGCGCGGCGGATGCGCGCGGGCGGGGTGGGCGTGAACACGATCGGGCGCAACATGGAGGCGCCGTTCGGCGGGTTCAAGCGGAGTGGTGTGGGGCGGGACGTGGGCTCGTACGCGCTGCACGCCTACAGCGAGATCCAGTCGATCGTGTGGTCTTGACGGGGCTCAACGACTGAGCCCGGGGTGGCCGACGGACGGGTCGGCCGGTCAACGACGCGGCGCCCCGGGGTGACCCCAGGGGCGCCGGTGTCGTTGGGCCGTACATGAACGCCATGAAGCGCACCCTCGCCGCCCTGGTCCTCTCCGGCGGCGCCGCCATCGCCCTCACCCCGGGGCTCGCCCAGGCCGCCGACCAGACGACGCCGCAGGGCCCGCCGATCACCGCCCGCGTCGGCGAGATCGTCGACAACCCGAGCGGGGCCGTCAACGACGCGAAGACCGCCGTCGGAGTGGCCGCCGGAGTCGCCAAGACCTCCGCCCACGCCACCGACAGCTCCCTGGCCGGCTCGGGCAGCGCCCTGCAGACCGGCCTCCCGAAGACCCCCAAGGTCGGCAGCTGAGCGAGTCCGCCGGTCAGTCTGTCAGCGGCTCGATGAACTCGATGAACTTGATGAAGTAGATGTCCTCGTGGCCGCCCGGGACCCCCGGGACCCGGGCGGTCTCGCGGTAGCCGTGAGCGGCGTAGAAGCCGGGGGCCTGGAAGCTGTACGTCGACACGGTGACCGTGCGACACCCCCGCCGGCCCGCCTCCGCCTCGGCGGCGGCGAGGAGCTTGCCGCCCCAGCCCTCCTGGCGGAACGCGTCGTCCACCCACAGCAGCTCGACCCCGGCGCAGTCGCCCCAGGTCCACGCCGTCAGACCGCCCACCAGGACCCCGTCCGGGGCGGTGACCTTGACCGTGAACCCGCCGCGCTCGTGCCCCGCGGTCGCCCGCGTGTTGAAGGCCCTCAACTCCTCGCCGAGGCGGCCCTCCAGCTCGGCGTCCGGACCGCTGGTGTGCAGAATCGTCATCGTCATGGGGCACAGTCTGGAGGCGGGGCGGTGGTCCGACCTCCGATTTTTCCCTTGATTCGTTTCATCCGTTTGACCCTCGACCTGGTGGAGGTCGCACAGTCGTGGACGTGGAGAACGACACGCACGGCACGCACGGCATGCGCAGCATCGGTGAGCTGGCCCGGGACAGCGGTTTGGGCGTCAGCGCCCTGCGGTTCTACGACCGGTCGGGCGTCCTGATGCCCGCCCGGGTCGACCCGGCGACCGGATACCGCTGGTACGGCCCCGAGCAGCTCGGCGAGGCCCGCGTCCTGACCCGGCTGCGCCGGGCCGGGATGCCCCTGGCGGACATCCGGCTGGTGCTCGCGGGCTGGTCCGGCACGGACACCGGCAGGGATACCGGCCTGGTGCGGGGGCTGCTGGACGGTCATCTGCGCCGCCTCGAAAGCGGCCTGGCCGACGCGCGTCTGGAGTTCTCCGCGATACGAGCGCTACTCGAACCCGAGGGGAACACCACGATGACCACCACGACGGCCGCCACCACGGCCACTCCCGCCACCGCCGCACGCCTGACCGTGCCCGCCACGGAACTCGCCGCCGCCCTCGACGCCGTCCGGTTCGCCGCCGGGAAGGACCCCGAGCTGCCGGTGCTCGGCGGGGTCCACTTCGACATCGAGGGCCAGGACCTGCACGTCGTGGCCACCGACCGCTACCGCATGGCTGTCGCCCGCACCTCCACCACCGGCCACGACGGCGCACGCGTCCAGGTGACCGTGCCCTCCCCGCTCGTCGACGCGATGCGCGCCCTCCTGACCGACGGCTCCGCCCCGGCCCGGCTCACCGTGACGGGCGGCCGGGTGGAGCTGGAGACCCAGGGCCGCGAGGTCGCGGGCCGGGGCCTCGGCGAGGACTTCCCCGACTACCGCCGCCTGACCCGGCTCCCCGAGGGCCGCCGCGTCCCCCTCGACGTCCCGGCCCTGCGCCGGGCGCTGACCGACCAGGCCGAGGCCGCCGAGGACGTGTGCACCCTGCTCCTGACGGCGGACACGGTGACCGTGGCGGCGGAGGACGACCTCGCCCCGGTGGGGGAGCGGGTCGGGGTCAACCCGGCCTTCCTCCTGGAGGCCCTCGCCGCCGACGAGCTGCTCCTGGAGTACGTCGGCCCCAAGGCCCCCCTCGTCCTCCTGCGCCCCGCCACCGAGGACACCTTCTCCCTCCTGATGCCGGTCAGCCTCGACGCGTGACCCGGAGGGGGAGAGGGTCGGGGGTCAGGGTTCCGCCAGGGTGATCCCCCATGGGCAAGATGCGCCCTGACCAGCAGAGTTGGCGACGTAGAAGGAAGAACAACGCCACGCCGTCCCCACCTCTGCCTCTCCGGGAGCACCTCATGCGCAGGATCCGCCGCCTCGCCGTCACCGGCCTCGCCCTGGCCGCCGTCACCGCCGGGGCGGGGGTCCCGGCGGCGATGGCCGCCCCCGCGCCCGCGACCTCGTACGAGGCCCAGGCCGCCTACGACCCCACCGCCGTCCGGAACATCCTGACCGTGCTCCCGGACGGCACCACCGAAGGCGGGCTCGTCCGGGTGGCGGGCGCGGGCCTGCACACGCCGTGGACCGGGACGGGCGGACAGGTCGCCGCCGACGCGCGCTTCCCCATCGGGAGCGTCAGCAAGATCTTCACGGGCGCCGTGGTCCTCCAGCTCGTCGCCGAACACCGCATCGGGCTCGACGACCCCGTACGCCGCCACCTCCCGGACCTGATCCCCGCCGCCTACTCGGCCGTCACCGTCCGCCAACTCCTCAACCACACCAGCGACTTCCCGATGGCCGTCCAGGCGCCCGGCGATCCCCGCGCCCTGGTCACCGCCTCCTTCGCGGCCGACACCCACACCCCCAACCCGGGCGTGGAGCAGCAGTACAACGGCCTGAACGCCTTCGTCCTCGGCTTCCTCATCGAGCGCACCACCGGCCACACCTACGAGCACGAACTGCAGCGCCGCGTGCTGCGCCCCCTGGGCCTGCGCGACACGGCCCTGTCCACCGACCCGAAGGTGGCCTACTTCTGGTCCGAAGGCGGCCTCGTCTCCACCGCCGCGGACCTCGACGGCTTCCAGACGGCCCTGCTGCGCGGCCGCCTGCTGCCCCCGGCCCAGCAGGCGGCCCTCTTCGAGGTCCCGGCCGTCCCGGGCGCCAAGACGAACAACTGCCTCACCCCCGCCGCCTGCTACAGCGCGGGCGGCCTGATGAAGGTCGACCTGCCGAACGGCGTCACGGTCTGGGGCAAGACGGGCTCCATGGTCTCCACGGGCGCCGCCTGGACCGACGGCATGTTCGCCACCCGGGACCTGAACCGCCACATCGTCTACGCCCTCAACCCCAAGGCCGACGCCCCGGGCCAGGCCCAGCGAAAGCGCGTCGTGGAACTGGTGACCGCGGGCTTCTCGGACCAGCCCGCTTAGGCCGCGCTCAGGGGGTGTCACTCCGGATCGTTCCGGGTTAGCGGCGCGGCACGCGCATGCGTGACTGAGGACGGAAGGTGCCCCCAACCGAAGGTTGCCATGAATCCCCATTTCAGGCGTGCCGCGAAACTCTTGACGGCTCCCGCCCTCGCCCTCGCTGTCATCACCCCGGCTCTCGCCCTCGCCGCGACCCCGGCAGCCGCCGCCACGTCCGCGTCCGCCGCCGCGGCCGACGCGTACACCTTCGCCAACGGGGACGGCACCCTCAACGCGACGGGCAACAACGACGGAAACCAGATCTCCGTCACCCCCGACGGCACCAATTACACGAGCTGGCGCCTGATCAAGCTCGGTGCCCCCGGCCAGTTCAACATCGCCAGCACCTCGTCCGGAAAGTGCATCTACGCGTCCCAGCCCGCCCAGCAGCAGTCCTGCGGCAAGGACGGCGAGCAGTGGCATTTCCGCCCCGTCGACGGCAAGCCCAACGCGTTCGGGATCGTCCGCCGCGACGACTCCAGCGGCACCGAGTGGTGCATGGACAACCGGGGCGGCCTCCACCTGTGGGGGATCCTCGCCCAGCCCAACGCCTGCAACGGCAGCGCGAGCCAGGAGTGGACGGTCCCCGCGTCGAAGGCCGCCGAGGCGAAGAGCCTCGCCCTCGACTACTACGCGGACCTGTGTTCCAAGAAGACCTCCACCTGCTCCTGGACGCAGAAGTCCGAGGGCCAGCCCGAGGTTCTGCCCCGCCAGCCCGCCTCGTCGGTCTGGTACAACGACACCAGCGCCACCATGAAGCAGATCTTCACCACGATCTACCACTCCGGCTGGGCCCAGTCCTTCTCGGTGGGACTGTCGACTTCGGTCGGCGTCACGACCCCGATCCAGGCCATGATCAGCAACGAGCTGACCGCGACGCAGACGTACACCTCGGACGAGTCGACGATCAACGGGATAGCGGTCGACGTCCCCGCCAAGAGTTACGCCTGGGTCGACTTCGCGGCCGTCGGCAAGAAGGTCACCGGCACCTGGACCTTCAACACCGACAACCAGCCGTGGACCACCGACGCCACCGTCACCGTCCCCGTCATCAACTCGATGGCCGGCTCGACGATGTACGTCGCCCACACCAGCGCCAACCCGCCGGGCAGCGGCACCACCAGCCCGGACGTGCAGCCCGCCGCCCTGGCGAAGACCGCTTCGGGCACCGTGGACGAGCTCCCGGCAGGAGCGAAGCTGACGGCCGTGCCGGACGGCGTCCAGGTCAGTGACGCGGACGGCGCCACCGTCGCCACCGTACGGCCCGGCACCGTCACGGACACGAACGGTACGGCCCACAAGGTCGCCCTCGCGGTCAACGGCACCACCGTCACCCAGACCATCGAAGGCGTCACCGGCGACACGGTCACCGGCACCATCTCGCCCCCGACCTTCTCCCTGGGCACCACCGCCGCCACCTCCCCGGCCGCCGCGAACAAGACGGCCCAACTGTTGACGGCGGCGTCCTTCCAGGCCGCGCCCGCTTCCGCGAGCAGCGACGCCCACGACAAGTGCATGGCCACGGAGATCGGCACCGGCATCGCCAAGGGAGCCCTCAGGGGCCTCTTGGGCGGTCCCGAGGCAGCAGCCGGCGGAATGCTCATCGGCGCGGTCGGCGGCATCGCCAAGGGCCTCGTCAAGTGCCCGAAGTAGCCTGACCCCGGGGCGCGGCTGCGCCGCGTGAGCCGTCGCGTTGTGCGTCCGGGGTCGGGGATCGTCCGGGGGCTGCCCGTCAGTTCAACTGTCTCTTCGTGCCGGGTCACGCTGTCAAGGGCGCTCCTTCGTCGCGTCGCTTCGCGATGGCCTTCGGCCACCCTTGACAGCGCGCCCCGTCACGAAAAGCCAAGAACTGTCGGGCGGCCCCCGGGGGAAGGCAGGGGGGACCTGGTCCACTTCCCGGGATTCCGGGCGGGTGGGCCAGCGGCCGGGTGCGGCCAAGCCGCGCCCTCCGGGCGGACAGACAACAGACGACAGACGACAAGCACGCGGGCAGATCGCTACACAGTTGCGCTCAGAGAGGCGTCTGCGGGCTGTTTTGGGCTGGGACTTCCGTCAGGCCGAAGTGGAGAGGGGTCTGGCGGCCGCCCGCCCCAAGATGAAGGGTCCAAAGTGCCACAAAAAGGGCGCTTTGGAGTGGTGTTGAGTGTCGAGAGTCGCTTGACCCGGCTCCATGCTCATCTGGCCGAGCTTTCGGCCTTCCCGCACCGCCCGCCAGCCCCAAGCGGCCCGCAGACGCCTCTCTGAGCGCAACTGCGTAGCGATCTGCCCGCGCGCTTGTCGTCTGTCGCCTGTCCGCCCGGAGGGCGCGGCTGGGCCGCACCCGGGACCGGGCTGGGCCGCTCCCACCCCTGGCAAGTGCTGTCGGTCCCCCATGCCTTCCCCCGGGGGCCGTCCGACAGTTCTTGGCTTTTCGTGGGGACGGGATCTGTCAAGGGTGGCCGAAGGCCATCGCGTAGCGACGCGACCGCAGGGAGCGCCCTTGACAGGTCACGGCACCACGAAGAGACAGTTGAACTGGCGGGCAGCCCCCGGAACCTCCCCGACCCCGGCCGCTCGAAACGCACCCTAGAGCGGCGCAGCCGCGCCCCGGCTTCGCCGGGGTTGCTTCCTACTTCACCGTGTCCGTCACCAGCCGCTTGAACTGGTCCGGGGTGATGGTTTCGATGCCCTGGCCCGAGAAGACGTTGACCTTCTTGCCGTTGATCTCGATCTCCGGGGTGCCCTTCTTGCCGCTTTCGTAGAAGGCCTTCGAGACCTTGTCGACCCACGGCATGTAGGTCAGTTCCTTCACGGCCTTGTTGAACGACGGGGTGCGCAGGCCCGGGACCTGGTCCGCGAGTTCCAAGAGGGTGGCCGTCGAGCCGAACTTGTCGTCCGACTCCTTCGCCGGGTGGTTCTTGTAGAGCACCTGGAGGTACTCCATGAACCGCTCGGGGCTTTCGTTGACCGCCGCGCCCAGGGCGTTGAGGGCGCGCTTGGAGCCCTTGCCGCCCAGCGACCCGTCCAGGAAGGTCGCGAAGTGGTAGTCGACCCGGTAGGTGCCCGCGTCGGCCTGTTCCTTGAAGGTCTTGCCGAGGCCCGTCTCCACGCCCGTGCAGACGGGGCAGCGCGGGTCCAGCCAGATGCTGACGACGTCCTTGGCGTCCGCCTTGCCGTAGGGCACGACGACGCCGTCCTTGCCGGAGGTGTTGGCCGGCTGGACGAAGGGCTTGCCGCTCGATTCGGGGGAGGCGCCGGAGCCGGAACCGCTGGACTTCGAGGCGTAGATGCCGACTCCCACCGCGATGGCGAGTACGGCGACGAGCGCGCCGCCGACCATCAGGCGGCCGCGCAGCTTCGCCTTGCGGGCGGAGGCCTCGCGCTCCAGCCGGAGCCGCTCCCGGGCGTCGCGGCTCTGCTGGTCCCTCTTGTTGCTCTTGGCCATGGAGACAGCCTAGGGAATGGAGATGGTTCATACCTGGGTCATTCGGACCTTTTGGGGCGGGACTTAGGGCCTTTGGCCGGAGTCCGGCGATGTGCCGCGTCAAGGACGAGGTGAAGGTGAGGCGAATGGTCTGTCACATGTTGGTGGGGGGACGGCGAGTCGTTCCCAAATACCTGATAGACAGTGAATATTCACGGCTCGACCGGCCGCGCACGCACATGTCCACGGCTGCCTTGGGGGGATTGCCGCACTGTGAAGCCTCTTCACCGTCACCTTGTCAGTACTTCGCGCAAAGTCCTGTGCACCGCCGCGCTCGCGGCCAGTCTGACCACGGCGGCGGTCGTCACCACCGCGCCGACGGCCGACGCCGGTGAGGCGGAGCCGGGGCCGGACAGTCCGCAGGCCAACGACCGTGGCAACGCGCGCCTCGACCTGCCCGACCTGGTGGCCGACCCGCCGCCGCAGCCCGGTTCCGGGGCCCCCGAGGGCGCCAGCGGGATACCCGCGACCGCCCTCGACGCCTACCGCCGGGCCGAGATATCGGTCGCGGCCGCGCTGCCCAACTGCAAGCTGCCCTGGCAGCTGCTCGCCGGCATCGGCCGGATCGAGTCCGTCCACGCCTCCGGCTACGGCCTGAAGGCGGACGGGTCCACGGAGAAGCCGATCCGCGGCCCCCGCCTGGACGGCAACGGCTTCGCGTCGATCAAGGACACCGACAAGGGCGTGTGGGACGGGGACACGGAGTACGACCGTGCCGTGGGCCCGCTCCAGTTCATCCCCTCGACCTGGCAGACCTGGGGCGCCGACGGCAACGGCGACGGCAACCGGGACCCGAACAACATCTACGACGCCGCGCTCGGCGCGGGCCTCTACCTCTGCGCGGGCGACCGGAACCTGTCGAACCCGGCGGACCTGGACAAGGCGATCCTGAGCTACAACAGCTCCCGCGAGTACGTGAACTCCGTACTCGGCTGGATGCGCCAGTACCAGGCCGGGGCCACCGACGTCCCGAACCCGCCGCCGGGGAACTACCCGACGCCGCCGCCCGGGTCGCTGCCCACCCCGCCGCCCCCGCCCAAGACCCCGCTGCCGCCGGTGAACCCGCCGAAGCCGCCGCCAGTCCCGCCCAAGACCCCGCCGACGGTTCCGCCCACGAAGCCGACCGACCCGCCGAAGCCGGCGCCCGCGACGGTGTCCGGGCTGACGGTCCAGGGCGCGCCGGAGATCACCGCCGAGGCGGGCACGGTCTTCGCCACGGCCCCGAAGGCCAAGGCGGTCCTGAGCGACGGCAAGCCCGCCGCGGGTGAGACGGTCACCTTCGAGGTCGGGGACGACGACACCTCCGGCACGGTCTTCGAGGCCGACGGCAAGCGGTCCGCCGTGGTCAAGACGGACAAGGACGGCGTCGCGACCGCCCCCGCCCTGAAGGCGGGCGACAAGGCGGGCGAGAAGCCGGGTGCCTTCACCCTGCGGGCCACGCTCTACAGCAAGGGCAACGGCAGCGCCGCGGGCAGCCAGTCGTTCACGGTGAACTTCACCGGTACGGTCACGCCCAAGCCCGCTCCCGCGCCCGTCGTGGACGCGCTGGCCCGTACCGGCACCAAGCCGCTCACCGCGGTCCAGGGATCCAGCTTCGTGGGCGTCGAGGTGAAGGCCACGGCCAAGGGCGCCCCGATCGCGGGGACCAAGGTCACGGCCGCCCTGGTCGAGAAGGACGAGAAGGGCGCGTGGGTCCCGGTGGACCCGGCCGCGCGCACCCCGTTCTTCAAGGACAAGGAAGGCAAGGAGCTGCACACGGTGGCGCTGGCGCCGACCGGCGCCGACGGCCTGGTCGTCCTGCCGGACCTGTTCACCGCCTCGGCCCCGGGCGCGGCCGCGGCTCCGGCCGCGCCGGGCACGTACCACCTGCGCCTGGTCACGGAGAACGGCGTGGAGCTGATCCTGGACCTGACCGTCACCGCGCCCCCGGCGGCGTAAGGCGAGAGTGAGGGAGAGGGGCGGAACCCATCGGGTTCCGCCCCTCTCCCGTACGCGCCTCTCCGGGTAACCCGGAAAAGGCAGGAGCCCCGCCCCCTCCGCTCGCACGGAGGAGGCAGGGCTCCTTGGGTACTGCATCTCCAACCCGCGATCGGGCTGGCCCAGGCGACTAGGCCGGGGTGACGTTCTCCGCCTGCGGGCCCTTCGGACCCTGCGTGACGTCGAAGTTCACGAGCTGGTTCTCCTCAAGGGAGCGGAAACCAGCCGCGTTGATCGCGGAGTAGTGGACGAAGACATCCGGGCCGCCGCCGTCCTGGGCGATGAAGCCGAAGCCCTTTTCAGCGTTGAACCACTTCACGGTTCCGGTAGCCATGAGCCCTCCTATGGGCCAAAGGGTCGCCCTGCTCCAGAACCTGCTAAGAAGTCTGAAAACTACAAAAGCCTGCGGGTCACATGCTCCGCAGGCCTCGTACTGCAAGGGAAACCAAACTGCAACTTGCGTCGAGCCTAGCACGCAGACTGGGGGGTCGACCAGAGGGAAAGATCACGTCACCCGGACGTTTGAGACCCGTCCGAAGGCTGACGGGAGGACGGGGGCTAGTCTCGCGATGTGGACGTCTATCGCAGCCGGCCCAGAGTCGGCCACATCCAGTTCCTGAACTGCCTCCCGCTGTACTGGGGGCTGGCCAGAACCGGCACGCTGCTCGACCTGGAGATGACCAAGGACACCCCCGAGAAGCTCAGTGAGCGGCTGGTCCGGGGTGAGCTCGACATCGCCCCGATCACCCTCGTGGAGTTCCTCCGCAACGCCGACCAGCTCGTCGCCTTCCCCGACCTCGCGGTCGGCTGCGACGGCCCCGTGATGTCCTGCGTGATCGTCTCCCAGGTGCCCCTGGAGCAGCTCGACGGGGCCCGGGTCGCTCTCGGGTCCACCTCCCGTACGTCCGTACGGCTGGCCCAGCTGCTGCTCGCCGAGCAGTACGGCGTGCAGCCCGACTACTACACCTGCCCGCCCGACCTCGGGCTGATGATGCAGGAGGCCGACGCGGCCGTACTGATCGGCGACGCGGCCCTGCGGGCCTCCCTGCACGACGCGCCCCGGCTCGGTCTCACCGTGCATGACCTGGGGCTCATGTGGAAGGAGTGGACCGGACTGCCGTTCGTCTTCGCCGTCTGGGCCGCCCGCAAGGACTACCTGGAGCGCGAGCCGGCCATGGTGCGGGAGGTCCACGAGGCCTTCCTCGCCTCCCGGGACCTGTCCCTGGAGGAGGTCACCAAGGTGGCCGAGCAGGCGGCCCGCTGGGAGGCCTTCGACGCGGAACTGCTGGAGCGGTACTTCACCACGCTCGACTTCCGTTTCGGTCCGGAGCAGCTGGCGGGCGTCCGTGAATTCGCGCGCCGGACCGGCGCGACGACCGGGTTCGCGGAGGACGTTTCGGTGGAGCTGCTGGCCCCCTGACCGGGCGGCCCGGCCCCCTGACCGGGGCCGTGGTGCGGCGGGGGCCCGGGCTCCGCCGCAGCCGGCGGGGAGTGCCTCAGGCGGTGGGGACCGGCGCCTGGAGGTGGGCGCTGATCCACTTGATGCTGCCCTCGCCCATGCCCCGGATGTAGGTCTTGGCGTTGTGCTCGCCACCCGCGATGACCTGCAAATGCGTCTTTACGGGACCCTTTCCGTAATTCCTGATGAATTTCTCGACATTCGGCTTTCCGCTTTCCTTGCTGCCGATCTGGAAGGCGAGATAGACGTCCGGTCCGTCCTTCGTCACGAGTTCCTGGGCGAGGCGCTCCGGATTGTTCGCCTGGCGCTCCTCCTCGTATCCCTTCCACAGCGGGGAGTCCGGCACGGTGTCGGGACCGGAGGCGATCACGGCCTTGAATTGATCGGGCTTCTGGAGCACCGACTTCAGTGCCGCGAAGCCGCCGGAGGAGGAGCCCATGAAGGCCCAGCCGTCCCGGGAGTGGAAGGTGCGGAAGTTGGCCCGCACCAGGTCCGGCACGTCCTCCGTGAGCCAGGTGCCCATCTTCGGCTGCCCGGGGATGTCGCTGCCGTCGTAGAAGTGTGATTTGTCCGCATTGAGCACGGGCATCACCACGATGAAGGGCAGGCTCCGGCCGTCCTTCGACCAGGCGGCGATGCTGCTCTCCAGCCGCAGGCCCGCGGCCATCCAGTAGTTCTTGGGGAATCCCCGGCCGCCGGGCAGGGCGATCAGCACCGGGAAGCCGCTGTGCGCGTACTGGGATTCGAAGTACTGCTTCGGCGCCCACACCCAGACTTTCCCCGTGAAACCCGATTTCTGGCCCTCCAGGGTGGTCACCCCGATCGTCGTCCCGTCGTCGAGGGTGCTCTCCTCGTGGAACTCCGCCTCCGGGCCGGTCGGCAGCTGGGTCAGCCGTACCGCCTCGGCCACCGGATGCGGGGTGACGACGCTGGTGGGAGCGGGTGTGGGGGCGGCGCTCGGGGCGTCGAAGCGGACCCGGCCGCCCTGGCCGGAACAGCCTGCGAGCGTGACGGCGAGGCAGGCGGTGAGGCAGGCGGTGAGCAGGCCGGTGAGCGGGCCTGAGGCCCTGGCCGCCGGGTCCGCCGTGGTCGTGCGCGGTCTCATGCCGATCACCGTGCCACGGATCCGCTGCCCGCGTGGGCCGACAGGGCCTATCGTGCCTAGCCGTCAGGCATGCACGGGTCAGGCATGCATGGGGGAGCACAGGACGGGGGACGCGATGCAGCCGCTCGAAGCCGGCGATCCGCGCACGATCGGGCCGTACCGGTTGCTCGGCCGGCTCGGGTCGGGCGGGATGGGCCGGGTCTACCTGGGGCGCAGCGCGGGCGGCCGGACGGTCGCGGTCAAGATCGTGCACCCGTACTTCGCCTCGGACGACGAGTTCCGCGCCCGGTTCCGGCGCGAGGTCGTCGCCGCCCGACGGGTGGGCGGGGAGTGGACCGCCGAGGTGCTGGGCGCCGACCCGGAGGCCGCCGTTCCGTGGGTGGCCACCGCGTACGTCGCCGGGCCCTCCCTGGACCGGGCGCTCGCCGCGCACGGGCCGCTGCCGGAGCGCTCCGTCCGGGCGGTCGGCGCGGGGCTGGCCCGCGCCCTGGTGGCGGTGCACGCGCTGGGCCTCGTACACCGTGACGTGAAGCCCTCGAACGTGATGCTGACCCTGGACGGGCCGCGGCTGATCGACTTCGGCATCGCCCGGGCCACCGACGGCACCGCCTCGCTGACCGCCAGCGGGGCGTCGGTGGGCTCGCCCGGCTACATGGCCCCCGAGCAGATCCTCGGCAAGGGGGTCACCGGGGCCTCCGACGTCTTCTCGCTCGGCGCGGTGCTGGCCTTCGCCGCGACCGGGCAGCCCCCCTTCAGCGGGGACAACGCGGCCACCCTCCTCTACAAGGTGGTCCACGAGGAGCCCGACCTCGGCGGGATCCCGGCCGGGGAGCTGCGCGAGCTGATCGGCGCGTGCCTGGCGAAGGCGCCGGGCGGGCGGCCCGCCCCGGAGGCGGTCGCGGCGGCGCTGGACGGGGCGCTGGGCGCGCCCGGCTGGCTGCCGGGGCCGCTGGTGGAGGAGGTGAGCCGGGCCGCGTCACGGCTGCTGGACCTGGACGGGGACCTGGACGTGGGCGTCGGCGCGGGTGCGGGGGCGGGCGCGGACCCGTTCCCGGGCGCCGGGCCGGGTCCGTACGCCTCGGGGCCGGTGCTGTTCGAGGAATCGCCCTACAGTTCGGACGCGCTGGGCGGTTTCGGTCCCGCGGATTCCTCGTACGAGGCCCAGCGGGCCCCGGTCGGTGCGGCCGGTCCGTACGGCCCCCAGAGCATCCCGCACCTGCCGACCCAGACGGGCTCCGGCGGCGCGGCGGGCGGCGCGGCGACGGCTCAGGGCCGGCCGGACGGTGACCGGCGCGGGATCCGCTTCACCGCGGCCGGGCGCCGCCTCAGCTGCACGCTGGTGCTGGCGATGGGCGTGGTGGCGGCGGCCCTCGGCGGCGGGCTGTACGGGCTGGGCCTGCTGCCCGGCGGTGGCGACGACCGGCACGACACGGCGACCCCTCCTTCTTCCACGGCGGGCGTCCCCCGCTCCCCGTCGCCCTCCGCGTCCGCCTCGCCATCCGGCGACGGGTCGTCCTCCGCGCCGCCGACGAAGAGCACGCGGGACGACGTGCCCAAGGAGTTCATCGGCACCTGGAAGGGCTCGATCACCACGAACCTCGGCCTGCCCACGCAGTTCGAGATCACGATCCGGGCCGGGAAGAAGGGGGCGGTGGTCGCCCGCGACAACTCCGTCATCGACGTGCTCGGCACGAAGTACGACTGCAGCGGCGACTGGAAGCTCTCCGTCGCCACCGACCGCGCGCTCGTCCTGGACACCGCGGGCGGCCCCAACCCGCACCCCGGCATCTGCGCCCCCGGCTCCGCCGACGAGCGGTTCACCCTCAACGAGGGCGGCAGCGTCCACTACCGGTCGGGCGACCGGGCCGCCGGAAACCCCGAGGGCGACCTCACGAAGGGATAGGCGCGGGTCAGGCGTGTTCGCGACGGCCCCCCGCAACCGCACCGGACCGCTGGCGTAGGCTGGATCGGTCCGGACAACCCTTGACACACCGCCGAAAGGTGACGCACCGGTGACCGACCAGGCCGCTCTCCAGTCTGTCCTCGACCGTGCCGCCGCAGGGGGCCGGATCACCCAGCAAGAGGCCCTCGACCTCTATCGCGACGCGCCGCTGCACGCGCTCGGCCAGGCCGCCGACGCCGTGCGCCGCACGCGCTACGCGGGTACCGAGCACATCGCGACGTACATCATCGAGCGCAACATCAACTACACCAACGTGTGCGTCACGGCGTGCAAGTTCTGCGCCTTCTACGCGGCCCCGAAGGACACCAAGAAGGGCTGGTCCCGGGACCTCGACGACATCCTGCGCCGCTGCGCGGAGACCGTCGAGCTGGGCGGCACGCAGATCATGTTCCAGGGCGGGCACCACCCCGACTACGGCGTCGAGTACTACGAGCACCACTTCGCCGCGATCAAGAAGGCCTTCCCGCAGCTGGTCATCCACTCCCTCGGCGCGTCCGAGGTCGAGCACATGGCCCGCATCTCGGGCGTCTCGGCGGAGGAGGCCATCACGCGCATCCACGCCGCCGGCCTCGACTCCTTCGCGGGCGCGGGCGCCGAACTCCTCCCGGAGCGGCCGCGCAAGGCGATCGCCCCGCTCAAGGAGTCCGGCGAGCGGTGGCTGGAGATCATGGAGATCGCCCACGGGCTGGGCGTGGAATCCACCTCCACGATGCTCATGGGCACCGGCGAGACCAACGCCGAGCGGATCGAGCACATCGCGATGATCCGGGACACGCAGGACCGTACGGGCGGCTTCCGCGCCTTCATCCCGTACACCTACCAGCCCGAGAACAACCACCTCAAGGGCCGCACGCAGGCCACGGTGTTCGAGTACCTGCGCATGATCGCGATCGCGCGGCTGTACCTCGACAACATCGCGCACATCCAGGGCTCCTGGCTGACGGTCGGCAAGGAGGCGGGCCAGCTGGCGCTGCACTACGGCGCCGACGACCTCGGTTCGATCATGCTGGAGGAGAACGTCGTCTCCTCGGCCGGTGCCAAGCACCGCTCGAACCGCCAGGAGATCATCGACCTGATCCGCAAGGCGGGCCGGACCCCGGCGCAGCGCGCGACGACGTACGAGCACCTGGTGGTCCACGACGACCCGGCGAACGACCCGGTCGACGACCGCGTGGTCTCGCACATCTCCTCGACGGCGATCGAGGGCGGCACGGCCCACCCCGAGCTGAAGCTGATCTCGTCGAACTGATCACCGTTGATGGACGAACTGATCACCACCGATTGATCACCGCTGACTGACACCGACGGACGCACGTGACGAACCCATGCTGACGCTCCACACCGCCGACCTCCTCGTCACCGGGCCCGGGTCCGTCCCGGTGCCGGGCGGGGCGGTCCTGGTCGAGGGTGACCGGATCGCCGGCGTGGGCCCGTACGAGGCCCTCGCCGAGCGGTATCCGCACGCCCGCACCCGGCGCTGGCCCGGGGTGCTGACCCCGGGGCTCGTCGTGCGCGGGGCGGAGCTGCTGCTGGAGCGGACGTACTACCCCGACGATCCGTACGAGATCGCCGAACTGGGCGCGGATCCGGTCACCGGGGCGGAGGCCCTGGACGCCCTCGGTCTGACCGAGGCCCGCTGGGGCAACAGCGCCCGGCGCGCCACCCAGAAGCTGCTGTCGCGCGGGGTGGTCGCGGTCGGCGGCCGGCTGCGCGTGCCGTCCGTCCGTACGGCCGTCTCGCGCTCGGGCCTGGCGCTGATCCCGGCCGTGCCGGTGCTGCCCGGTGACGGGCGGGCTTCCGGGGCGCCGGACGCGGGTGACTCCGTACCGCCGTCCCTGGACCCCTTCGCGGGGCGGGACGCGGTCGCAGGGGCCTTCCACGGGGCGCTGGAGCGCGGCGGACCGGCCCGGTTCGCGGCCTTCGACGCACCGGACCTGGACGCCCTCCTCGCGCGCGGCGCCACGACCTGTGTGGCCACGGTCATCGGCGGCCGCCTCCTGCACCGCCGCCGCTGAGCCGCTGAGCGGTCCCGCGCAGGGCGCGGAAGGCCGGGGCAGCGCGCCGCACGGCGGGGCGGGCCTGCGAGAATGAGGGGGCAACCCCATCGCGCCGTGCCCGCCGCCGCGCCCCGCGCAGCGGCACCGCACCCGAACCCTGCGAGGCCAACCAGTGACCCGCGCATCCCTGGACAAGCAGCCGCACGAAGTCGCCTCCATGTTCGACGGAGTGGCGGCCAACTACGACCTCACGAACGACGTCCTCTCCCTCGGCCAGGCCCGGCTGTGGCGCAAGGAGGTCGCCAAGGCGGTCGACGCGCGCCCCGCCCAGAAGGTGCTCGACCTGGCCGCCGGGACCGCGACCTCCTCGCTGCCCTTCGCCGCGACCGGTGCGTACGTCGTGCCCTGCGACTTCTCGCTCGGCATGCTCCGCGAGGGCAAGAAGCGCAACCCGTGGCTGCCGCTGACCGCGGGCGACGCGACGAAGCTGCCGTTCAAGGACGACGTCTTCGACTCCGTGACGATCTCCTTCGGGCTGCGCAACGTGCAGGACACCGAGGGCGCCCTGCGCGAGCTGTACCGGGTCACCAAGCCCGGCGGCAAGGTCGTCATCTGCGAGTTCTCGCAGCCGACCTGGGCCCCCTTCCGGACCGTCTACACCGAGTACCTGATGCGCGCCCTGCCGCCGGTGGCCCGCGCGGTGTCCTCCAACCCCGACGCGTACGTCTACCTCGCCGAGTCCATCCGCGAGTGGCCGAACCAGCCCGCCCTCGCCCAGCTGCTGCAGAAGGCCGGCTGGGGCAACGTCGCCTGGCGCAACCTCAGCGGCGGCATCGTGGCGCTGCACCGCGGCACCAAGGCATAGGGACCGCAGGGACGGATGGCATAGGGACGGAGAGCGCCGTGGACTACCAGGAGCTGCTGGAGCGGATCGAGGCGGACATCGCCCCGCTCGTCGGCAGCGGGACGCCCGCCGAGTACATACCGGCGCTGGCGTCCGTGGACCCGCGGCAGTTCGGCATGGCGATCGCCGACCTCGACGGGAACGTCCACGGGGTCGGCGACTGGCGTACGGCGTTCTCCGCGCAGTCCATCACCAAGGTGTTCGCGCTGGCCCTCGCCCTCGCGGAGGGCGGCGACAGCCTCTGGGAGCGGGTCGGCCGCGAGCCCTCCGGCAACCCCTTCAACTCGCTGGTGCAGCTGGAGTACGAGAACGGCATCCCCCGCAATCCGTTCATCAACGCGGGCGCCCTCGTCGTCACCGACCGGCTGCAGACCCTCACCGGCGACGCGAGCAGCGAACTCCTGAAGTTCCTCCAGGAGGAGAGCGGCAACCCCGACGTCGCGTTCGACGCCGAGGTCGCCGCCTCCGAGGCGGAGAACGGCGACCGCAATGCGGCCCTCGCCCACTTCATGGCCTCGTACGGGAACCTCGGCAACCCGGTCCCCGCGCTCCTCGACCACTACTTCTGGCAGTGCTCGATCGAACTGACCTGCGCTGACCTGGCCCTTGCCGCCCGCTTCCTGGCCCGGCACGGGCTGCGCGCCGACGGCTCGCGGCTGCTGACCCGCAGCGAGGCCAAGCAGATCAACGCCGTGATGCTGACGTGCGGGACGTACGACGCGGCGGGCGAATTCGCCTACCGCGTCGGGCTGCCCGGCAAGAGCGGGGTCGGCGGCGGCATCGTCGCCGTCGTCCCGGGCCTGTGCACGCTCGCCGTGTGGAGCCCCGGGCTGGACGCCCAGGGCAACTCGGTGGCGGGCGTGGCGGCCCTGGACCGGTTCACGACGCTGACGGGCCTGTCCGTGTTCTAGCCGGGCCCCCGTCTTCTTCCAGCGGGCCCTCCCCGTCTCCTAGCTGAAGTCCAGCGTGTACTTGCGGCCCTGGTTGCCACCCGGAGTGGTGAACTCCTCGGCCAGTTCCATGCCGAGCCGCTCCGCCACCGCGATGGAACGGGTGTTGCGCGCGTCGATCATCGCCATGACGTGCGGTACGCCCGCCGCCCGTACCCGTTCGACGGTGGCGAGCGCGGCGGCGTACGCGTACCCCTTGCCCCAGAACTCGCGGCCGAGCCGCCAGCCGATCTC
Source organism: Streptomyces sp. NBC_00536 (assembly GCF_036346295.1). Lineage (NCBI taxonomy): Bacteria > Bacillati > Actinomycetota > Actinomycetes > Kitasatosporales > Streptomycetaceae > Streptomyces > Streptomyces sp. NBC_00536. The sequence continues at coordinate 4,744,408 of NZ_CP107819.1, forward strand.
GATCTCCCCCAGGGGCGGGCCCCAGGGCTTGGGCCACGGCTGGGCCCCGGTGAACCCCATGACGGCGCCCTCCGGGTCGACGAGGGTCCACAGGCAGAAGCCGCGCTGGGCGTCGTGCATCCGCTGGCGGGCGGTGAATTCCTCGTACACGGAGAGCTCGGCGGGACCGCCCAGGAACTCCATGACGTCGGGATGGTCGAACACCCGGTGCCAGGCGTGCGCGTCCTCGTCGGTGGGCACGCGCAGCTGGACATCGGGGAGCGGCCGGGTCGGCGGCCGGGTCGGTGAGGCGGTCATCGTGGGCAGCCCTTCGGATCGTGATCTCTCTGGCTGCTTAGACTGCACATGTCTCGTGCCGTTCGGCACCCCTAATCGAGCCTTCGGGAGATCCCGCCGTGACCGAGCCCCTCTCCGAACACTCCGCGGACGTGATCGTCGTCGGGGCCGGGCCCGCCGGCTCCACCACCGCGTACTACCTCGCCAAGGCCGGACTCGACGTCCTGCTGCTGGAGAAGACGGCCTTCCCGCGCGAGAAGGTCTGCGGCGACGGTCTGACCCCGCGCGCCACCAAGCAGCTCGTGGCGATGGGCATCGACGTCTCCGAAGAGGCCGGCTGGCTGCGCAACAAGGGCCTGCGGATCATCGGCGGCGGGCAGCGGCTCCAGCTGGACTGGCCCGAGCTGGCGTCCTTCCCCGACTACGGACTCGTACGCAAGCGCGACGACTTCGACGAGACCCTCGCCCGGCAGGCCCAGAAGGCGGGCGCCCGCCTCTACGAGCGCTGCAACGTCGGCGAGCCCGTACGCGACCCGCGCACCGGCCACATCACGGGCGTGCACGCGAAGCTGGGCGAGGAGAAGACCCCGGTCACCTTCAGCGCCCCCCTCGTCGTCGCGGCCGACGGCAACTCCTCCCGGCTCTCCCTGGCGATGGGCCTGCACCGGCGCGAGGACCGCCCGATGGGCGTGGCCGTGCGCACGTACTTCACCTCCCCGCGCCACGACGACGACTACCTGGAGTCCTGGCTGGAGCTGTGGGACCGCCGCGGCGCCCAGGACCGTCTCCTGCCCGGCTACGGCTGGATCTTCGGCATGGGCGACGGCACGTCCAACGTCGGCCTCGGCATCCTCAACTCCTCGTCCGCCTTCAAGGAGCTGGACTGGCGCGAGGTCCTGAAGGCGTGGTGCGCGTCCATGCCGGAGGACTGGGGCTACACCCCCGAGAACATGACCCAGCCCATCCGCGGCGCGGCCCTCCCCATGGCCTTCAACCGTCAGCCGCACTACACCAAGGGCCTGCTGCTGGTGGGCGACGCGGGCGGGCTGGTCAACCCGTTCAACGGTGAGGGCATCGCGTACGCGATGGAATCCGGCCAGATCGCGGCCGAGGTCATCGTCCAGGCCCACGCCCGCGCCACCCCGGCCCAGCGCGAACTGGCCCTGCACAGCTACCCGAAGGTCCTCAAGGAGACCTACGGCGGCTACTACACCCTGGGCCGCGCCTTCGTGAAGCTGATCGGCAACCCGAAGGTGATGAAGATCGCCGCCCAGCGCGGCCTGACGCACCCGGTCCTGATGCGCTTCACCCTGAAGATGCTGGCGAACCTCACCGACCCCCAGGGCGGCGACGCGATGGACCGCATCATCAACGGCCTGAGCAAGGTCGCCCCGAAGGCGTGACCGCACACCCCACCCGCCCGCCGGCGCGTTTACCGCGCCGGCGGGCGGCGGCCCCTCAGTGGTTGTCGTACGGGGAGACGATGATTTCAGAGTTGACCGACAGCAGCGTGTTTCCCGCGCTGTCGAAGCCGGCCAGGCGGGCATAAGCCCTGCCGTTCACGTGCAGCTCGGCGAGATATCGAGCGGTACCAATCGTCCCGGTGGTGCAGGGGATGTTGTCCACGGAATGCACCGCCGTGCCATCGGGGTCAACGACGTCGACCCGGAATTTGGCACACTTGCTGGGGAATGACTGGATCTCGCCCTGGCCGAGGAATTCTTGCGGTCCCCAGCCGATCCGGTCCACACAGACGTTGCCCTTGAATCCATTCTGATCGAATGACGTGCACTTTCTGAACGGCGGCACCCAGGCGGCCTGGGCCGGGCCGCCGACTGCGGTGATCGTGCCAACGGCAGCGGTCGCCACGACGACCGCTGAGGAAATGGCCTTGCGGATTCTCATTGGTGTCCCCTCGCGAGACAAGTGAACCGTCAATAGTGCCGTCCACCAGTGAAAAACAGCTCTCCCCGATGGATCGGCGATCCGCTACGCTAGCCGACCGGCTCCGGGACGTCGACGGCCGCAGTTGAACAGCTCCTCCGGCAATTACCGAAAACCCGTCCCGGCGCTCAGCTCGACAACCGGATCCCAGCCCGCGCACGATCTCGATGTTGTTGCGCCCGAATGGGGTGTCCACCTTCTTTGCGCAGGTAGCTGATATAGATCTCGACGATGTTCCAGCGCCCCCGCTATTCCGCCTCCCAGACGTCCTCCAGGATCTGGCGTTTGCTCAGCACGCTGTCGCGGTGGCGGATCAGGCAGTGCAGCAGGGGGAACTCGCGCGGGGTCAGGCGCAGCGCGATGCCGTCACGCTCGACCGTCTGCCGGAACGGATCGAGCACCAGCCCTCCGGCGGTGGTCGCACATCATCAGTACCCGCAGTGGCTCCTGGTCCGGTCGGGGCACCACCCGCGGCTCATGCATGAGCGGGCTCGTGACCGGGCCGGGACGCCGAGGTGCTCGCCCCGGCCCTGGCGGGATCGACGCGATCGTGTTCAAGTACCGCACCGGCACACCGTGGATGGACCTATCCGAGTACTTCGGCTCGTGGAAGGGCGCCCACAACCGCCTGCGGATGTGGGCCGCGGACGGGACCCGACCAGGCCGAGTAGGGGCCTCGCGTTGTGCGGGGGCAGCCGTCAGCCGTCGATCGAGAAGCTGGTCCCATCGTCGCCGGTGTCCTCCTCCGCCATGCTTCGCTGGGCAGCCGTGCGGCCGATCACCGGATTCAGATCGTTCAGGCCGAGGACCACCGGCCCCATTCCCATCCCGGCCGTCAGAGCCTCCCACTCTTTGATCTGCTCAGGGGTGGGCTCGGTGCGCGCCTCCCCGTAGTACGCGGATCGCTGCGGGGGCTCTACTGTGGTCCGCTCGCTGATGCCCAGGAGGAACTGCTGATTCCCGTTCGCCCCCGACCACCGGGGGTTGGCCACGGAGCTTTCCACGTACGCCCGACGGTGTGGATCCGGCCGGTCGATGGTGACGATCTGCTCCGTCTCGCCCGGTCCGAATGCCACGGTGATCGGGGGCAACTCGGTGCAGTTGCTCGGGTTGGTGATGTCGAAGACGAATTTGACCCGTAGGTCCACCGAGACGCCGAGGCTGATGTCACCATCGACCCCGGTGATGAGGGTGGTCCTGTACCCCGGGTTGCTGGTGGTGGTCTCGTTGCCGAGCCGGTATTCAGTCCAGTAGACCCGGTCCCCGCTCTTCACCTGCACCTTCATGGCCTCGCGTAAGACCTTGAAGCCGTGCGTGCCGATGTCCTTGCCCCGGCCGTCGCCGTACAGCGAGAGGACGGTGAAGTACTGGGGGTCCCCCAACGTGCCGTACTCGATCGTCATATGAACTTCCCTTCGGTGGGCCGGATGCGCCACGGTCGAGCATCCCAGTCCGGCTTTCGGACCAGGGCCAAACGGGAAAGTCAGCGCCGATGTGACCCGAAACGGTTGAACCGGCTCGAAAAAGGTGGTCCGGACGATGCGAAGCCACCGCTCGACCTGGTCACGTCAGGCTTCTCGGGTCGTGGGCTCGTCGACGGACGCCCCCTGCCCGTTGGGGCAGGGTCAGAGGTTCCAGCGCCGGCCGCTGTCGCGGTGGGTGACGTAGGCGCTGCCGTCCGCCTCGCGGGCGTAGTCGAACTGATCCTGCTCGGGGCGGCCGTGCTCGGTCCACCAGGACCAGGTCTGTTCGACGGTGCGCCACAGGGACGGCGACCCGCCGTACGTGACCGTCTGCTCGCCGCCGATCGGTGATCGCGCCCACGTGCCGTCCGGCTGCTGGAGCTGGATCGCCAGAGCCCCGGTGGCGGGGCCGGAGTGATAGACGAACTCGGCGTCGCGCAGCTCGGCGGCGAGCAGCAGGCGGAAGGCGTAGTTCGCGCGGAAGTCGGCGCCCGAGACGCTCGTCGTGCGCGCGTCGGTTTCAGCGACGGGCTGGGCGCGTTCCTTGGCGGGGTAGGTCTGCGCGGCGCCGCGGGCGGGCATGAAGGTGCCCCCGTGTGCCGTGGAGCGTCACCTTACGTTCCCACGGGCGGCACAGTGGGCACTAGCGCGGCGAGCTGCTGACGACGACCAGGTCGACGCCGACGGCGAGCTGGCGTGCGTACAGGGCGAGCAGACGCTGCTCGACGTCGGCGTACAGGTCCGCAGTGTGGGCGCCGAGGTACTTGACCTGATCGGGAGATATCGGCAAGAAGCACCCCCACAGACATGCTGACGGCCTGCCTGATCTGAACGGACGTCGTTTTTGCCCGGGGCGACAGTTGTGTGATCTAGGTCGCATGTCTCATAGTTGAGTCACCGGCGCTCAACCCGGCGTCGGACCAACTCAAAAGAGAGTAGGGACTGATGTCTCGCCTACGGAGGGCCATCCATACGGCCGCTGGGCATGGCGCCCGGCCTCTGCGGTACCTAGTCACCAAGCTTGTGGCCGCAGCGTCTCTTACATCCACTTCCACAACACCGAACCGCGACGGCAACCTATCGGCCCGCCAACAGGCTTGGGACCGACGTACGAAGTACGCACAGTTTGCGGCGTCGCTGATCTTGGTTTTTGCGACAGGTCTCTTTCGGGTCGACCAGGGATGCACGCAAGAGCACTCCCTACCAGCGGCCCAACATGTATGTGAGTGGCTCGGAGCCCAGCAACCATCCACGGTGGTGGGGCCAAAGCCTTTTGATTCGAATGTTGATCAAATGTTGATGTCTTCACCTTCCGAGAGCCTCGGCACCTAGGCAACTAGGCTCGTGGATGGCCCGCACGCATGTGCGGGCCATTTTCATGCCCCGAGCGGGAAACTCCCGACAGGGTCCGGCGCGGCCTGCCCGGTCTCGGGGTGGATCCATACTTCTTCCGCGGCGACATCCTCGTCGGCTCAATCCGGGTGCAGGATGGGCACCTTCGTGTCGGTGCTAACGGCGTTCACCTGCGCCTGCGCGAGCAGGGACAAACTGGGGATCTCGTCGAGCAGACCGGTGCAGGACCGGTGCACGCGGAGCAGGCCAGCGCCGAGGACACTTGACACGGACTGGATGCCGACGCGCACGTCATTGTCGGCGCGGGTGATGCCCGGGTGTCCCTCGAGGGACGCGATGACGAGAATCGCCGGCATTGTCGTCAGTCCTTCGGACCCTCGTCGAGCGGCGGGGGGTTGGTGATACTGCCGTCGGGAACGGAGGGGGTGTGGGTCGCCATGTAGGGCAGCAGATCAGTGTCGACCCCGATCGAGACTTGGCGCTCCTCGTCGTACAGCGAAGCCGGGAGTCGGACTGCGTTGGTGGCGTCGGGCGTCCGCGCGAAGCGGAGCGCCCATGGTCGGGTGGTCGGCCCGGACGGTGGCTCGCTGCTGTGGGGCATACGTCCGCCCTCGGGTGCGAGCGGGAAGGCATCGGTGGCGGAAGCCGAGCGGTTCATGTGGGTGATCCCTTCAACGGTGAGAGCATCTGAGCCGCCCTATGGGCGCGGGGTGCGGTGCCCCAGGCGAGGGTGAACAGGGTCAGGGCGTGGAGCTGGCTTCGGGTGGGTGCCCAGCGGCGCCACAGGGTCTCGAAGTCGCGGTTGGTGCTCGGCAGGGCGACGGCGGGGGCGGCTCGGCTGGCCCAGGTGCGTACGGCGAGGTCGGCGTGCGGGTAGAGGGAGTGGTCGCCGGTGAAATCGGCCGCGGCTGCTGACGCCGTCCACGGGCCGATGTACGGGACCTCGGCGAGTTCTTTGATGAGGCTTCCGGGAGCGAGGGTGGCCCAGTGGTCGCCGTGGTCGAGGTAGGCGGTGGCGGCGGTGCGTAGGCCCTTGCGGTGGAACTTGGCGCCGACGCTGGCGAACTCGTCGTCGGTGAGTTCGAGAACGATCTCCGGAGCGGGGGCCAGGGGCAGCGGGCCGGCGGGGGTGTCGAAGGTGTAGCCGTAGGCGGCGTAGTAGGCGCGGTGGCACTCTCGGGCTTCCGCGGCGGTCACCACCTGGCGGAGGAGCGCGGTCGTGATCGCGTCCCAGAGGGACGGGTTGGTGAGCCGTGCCACCGTGCCGAGTCGCACCAACTCGTCGAGGAGCGGCGCGGCTTCGGCCGTCGTGGGCAGGTCGACCGCGGACGTGTAGGCGACGGGGGGCGGTTCGCTTTCGGTACGGTCGAGCGCGCGCAGCAGCAGGTGTTCGCGCTCGGTCTCCCAGCGGGCGAGCCATGCGGAGCCGCGGTGCTCGACGACGCGTACGGGGTCGCCCGTGGGGGTGTCGTGCCAGCCGGGGTGCTCCGTGATGATGGTCGTGCTGCTCATGTGCTCAATTCCCGTCGCTGTTGCTGCGGTTGAACTTCGCAATCTGCGGGGTGCGCGGGGGTGAGCGAGAGATATCGGACGGGTCGAACCCGCCACTCGGCGCACGTCCCGTCGCGGAGAATGATCGTGAAGCCGGTGGGCTCGCCGCGGTATAGGGCGGCTACGGCCTGCAGGCATCCGCTTCCGTCGACCCACTTCAGGGCTCGCGCTATCTCGTGGCGCGTGAGCGTGAATACATGGGCGCCGCGGATATCGACGCGCAGCGCCCGGACCGCGGCACGGGGGTTGGCGACCACCTGTACCGGGGCGCGGACCTCGACCGGTCCGCCGTGGGCGCTGTAACGCACCCGTTCGATCGCCACGCCCATGTGAACGGCGTGATCGTGGGCGGTCCAAGCCTGCAACCTTGGACCGTTCGCGCCAGGGGATCGGCGCATTGTCTGCATCTGTACCTCCCTACCGCGGTCTGTTGGTTGCGCTCCACCGGACCAGTGTTGGAACGGTGAACGTGTGCAACCCCGGGGGGACACATGCCCAATGGAACCTGTTGTGGGCAGAGTTATGCCACGTCAAGCGCGGTGTGGGAAGCTCACCGGCCTGTCGAGGTGACGCAGTGAGACCGTAGCGCTACGCATAATCAAGCTGCAAGTGTGGACCGGTACAAACATGCAGACTGGCATATGCAAAACCCCCCGCCCTGGTCAGGCGGGGGGTCGCTGGCCAGCGGCGCCGTGGGCGTCGCGCAGCTCAGTTGACGAAGTGGTCGAACTCGCCGGCCTTCACGCCTGCGATGAACGCGGCGAGCTTCTCGGGCGACGTGCTGATGATGCTTGCCGGATCGTCACTCTCGCAGAGCAGGATCTCGCCCTGACTCTTGGCGACGTACAGGCACTGCTCACCGCCGCCCCCGGAGAAGCTTGACTTCTGCCAATTCAGTTCGCTGTTCATCCCTGAATTTCTCACAATTCTCTTGCGATGTGGTGAATGAAACTTCGCGACTCGTCGGGGTCGAGCGAGGTCTGCTCGGCAAACGAGAGCAGGGCTCGATAGCGGTCGAGGTCTGCGGCTGTGTCCAGGAAGCGACCGCCGAAAGGCGTGTCGATGTGGACAGTGTCAAGCTGCGGAACGGTGCCAGTCGCGTACATCACGGTTTGCGTGACTTCGATGAAGTCATCGGCCGCGAAGGGGATCACACGCAGCGTGACCCGCTCCTGCTCGGATGTTTGCAGCAGGTATTCGAGCTGATCGCGGGCAACCTTCCGACCGCCCACCCGCATGCGCAGCGCAGCCTCGTGCACGATCGCCTCGAACTGCGGTGGCGTCTCCTGCTCGAAGATCGCGCGACGCCTCATCCGGTGCTCAACTCGCGCGTCCACTTCTACCGTCGGGACTTGCGGGATGACTCCTGAAAACAGGGCTCGCGCGTAGTCCTCGGTCTGCAAGACGCCTGGGAACGTCATCGGTTGAAGGCATCGCAGGCCTGTTGCGTGGTGTTCGAGTTCAGCGATGTCGAGGAAGCCGGGGGCGAGGATGCCGCGGTATTCATCCCACCAGTGAGTTCCCCTGCGTTCTGCGGCGATGGTGCACAGGGCGCCGAGCAGGGCGTCATCGTCCGATTGGTAGAACGTGAACAAGCGGCGAATGCGTTCGTCGCTGATCCCGAGACGACCGGCCTCGATGTTGCTGATCCTGGCCGCGTCGGTGGAGAGCAAGCCGCCAGCGTCTCGTGCGGTTATGCCAGCGCGCTCGCGCAGCTTCCGCAGCTCAGAGCCCAAGCGGATCTGTCTGGCGGTCGGATTGTCCCTCGGCGGCATGTGTCCCTTCCCCTTGTCCTACCTGAGTTTGCCGGTTGCGGCGTCACGGGTCCACCCGGAAGGGGGTTCTTATAGGTACAGGGTTGTACCGGTCCAACCTTTTACCCTAGGGTCCTGGCAGCACCGCGTCGCACATGACTACAGCGCGAAGTGCAGCCGCTGACGCGCGCCTTGATGGGCCGTCACCTGGGGGCGGCCATTGCCACGCGTTTCTGTCGGCGCAGCGCTCGTCCGCGTTGGAAGACGAGGGAGAGGCCATGAGTGACATCGAGGAACGGCTACAGGCTTTATCGATGCGTCAGCCGCTGGTGCCGCACAGGCGGTACAAGTTCAGCGGCCCGAATGAAGCGAGGACGGTCCGGCTTGCCCGTGACTGGGTGGCTTCGCTCTTGGAGCTGCTGGGGCGGTCGCAGCTCGCGGAGACGGCCAGGCTCTGCACCTCGGAGGCCGTGACGAACGCCCACGTCCACACGCGTGCCTCCGTGCTCGCGGTCGAAGTCGCGGTGACCGACGCCCGGGTGTTCGTGTTCGTACGGGACGACGCGGTCGACAGCAGAATGCCGCTTCCCGGCGAGGTGCCCGAGGCGCCGCCGACTCAGGAGGGCGGGCGAGGGCTGCGGATCATCGCGGCGTGCGCCGAAGGCTGGAACGTGATGCCGGGATGCGGGCGAGACAAGACGGTGTGGTTCAGCTTGGCCGAGAGCCAGGTCGCTTTGTGACGGCGGGACGTGCTCACCACTCTTGTTCCGCCCGTCGTCGAGCTTCGGCGGGAACGGGGCCGAAGGCCTTGCGGTCCACATCCGTGACCTGGCGGAGCCTTGCCCCGGCGAGCCGGTTCCTCAGAGCCTCGGCCACGGCGGACGTGACGCCGCTCTTGCCGGTCCGCTCGGTTTCCCGGTGGTCTGCGTGGTCGGGCATGCCCCACAACGTAGCGCTGGTGGGTCTACGCCGGGGGCTCCGGTGGGGCGATTAGGGGGAATTGGGTGGGGGTGCCCGGGTTGGTGGGGGCGTCGTCCAGGGGGGTGGTGGGGCCGTGGACGGCGTGGACGCCTCGGCGGAGGAGGACGAAGCCGGAGAGGAGGACGGCCAGGGAGGAGCCCCAGTACAGGGCCAGGACGGCGGGGCCGTCGGGGCGGGTCCAGGGGCGGGTGGTGGTGAGGAGCCAGCCGCCGAGGGCGAGCAGGCCGAGGCCGACGGCCGCCGCGATCGCCGTCGCGTCGATGGCCGGGGCGGTGGGGTTGTGGGTCTCGCTCCCGGTGCCGGTGCCGGTGCCGCTGATGCCGCTGCCGATGCCGTCAGGTCCTTCGTGGTGTGTGCTCAATCCGGCCACCTCCTGCCCAAGATGGTAGGGCTCCGGGGTGGGTGGGCGGAGCCGTGGGGCGGGGGGAGCTTCCCTGCGCGGGACGACGTACGGGCGTACGGGGCGTACGGGGCGTACGGGCGCCCGGGGCGGGTGTGCGGAGGGAAACCTCCTCGGCGGCGCTACGGGCCGTCAGCGGCCCCTGCGTGAGGGCGCGCGAAGGCCGGTACTCGCCCCCCGAGCGGGGGAGTACCGGCCTTCGGCAGGATCCGGGGGACCCGAGGGTCCGGGGGATCAGAGGATGCGGACGGCGCCCGTCGGCGGGTCGTAGCTCAGCGAGCGCTCGACGATGCCGGTGCCGGAGTTCTGCGCACCGATGAACTTGCCGCCGCCGGAGTAGATGGCGACGTGGTAGGCGTTGCCGCGGCTGCCCCAGTACAGGACGTCGCCCGGCTGGAGGTTGCTCAGCGAGACGGACGTGCCCTCGGAGGACTGGTCCTGCGACATGCGCGGCAGGGAGACGCCGACCTGGCGGTACGCGGCCTGCACGAGACCGGAGCAGTCGAACGAGTACGGGCCGGTGCCGCCCATGACGTACGCCTTGCCGACCTGGTTGCGCGCGAAGTTGATGATGGCGGAGGCCGAGCCGGTGGCCGGGGCGGTGACGCCCGAGTCGTCGGACGAGTCGGAGCCCGCCGAGGAGCCGGAGGCGGAGGCGCTCGCGAGCTGCGTGCGGCCGGAGCTGCGGTTGGCGCGGTCGGCGTCGGCCTTGCGGTTGGCCTCGTCCGTGGCCTTCTTCTCCGCGTCGGCCTTCGCCTGGGCGTCGGCCTTGGCGAGCTTGGCCTCGTTGGCGGCGCCGGTGCGGGCGGCGTTCTCCTGGGCGGTCAGTTCGCCCACGAGAGCCTGGGCACGGGTGTTGTCCGCGGCCTTGATGACGGCGGAGGACACCTCGGAGCCGAGGTCCATGTTCAGGACCGGCATCTCGAGGGTCGTCTCGGTGGGCGGCTCGGCGGCGGGGGACGCGCTCGCCGTGCCGGCCATCGCCAGCGTGCTGAGTACGCCACCGGCAACTCCGGCGCGGACCGCGAGCTTCGAGGCGCTGCGGCGGGGCTTCCGGTGGCTGGGTATGTGAGCGGTGTGGGACATAGGGACAACCGGTATCAGGGGGTTGTGGGTCGCTTCAAGAAACGTGGTCTGCGCCACAGTTGCGCCAGAACAGGTTTAACCGGGCGCGTCGCGGGCCTTATTGACGGCGTAACGGGCGAACCGGACACGAGCCCGCAAGCCTGTGATCATGGGTTATCCGCAATAAGTCCGAATTGATCAGGTGGCTACCATCCACCCGTACAGATGGCCAAGCCCTCTTTTCCGACGGGTAATTACATTGTGGCGCAGGTCACAGAACCGTCACGCCGTGCGGGCGTTGTGACCCACCTGTGATGCGGTCGTGAACTTCGTGAACGAATGCACGCGTCCCGCGCGCCTCCTGTGCGCGTCCGCACGCGTCCACTCCCGTCCCCGGAGGGTCCCCCGGTCGGGCTACGCGGCTTCCCTTTATCACCCGCGCCGACGCGTCGCCAATTTGCGTGCAGTGGCCACGATTTGATAGGGCGACACCCCTTCCACCTGCGCCGACGGGCCCGGATGTCACCTTTGGTGATCATGTGGATGCCTTGCGTACGAAGATCACCACTCATCGGACTTCATGATCGTTCGTCAGGTGGTGGAGATCACAAACTCGTTGTTGTTACCCGTGTCGCAGATCACAGACCGCCGGGCATAAGATGCGCACCAGTCCGGCTTGTGAACTGCCTCACATGCAAGCGCTCGATCTTCCCGAGGCGGGGCAGCGCGCCGGTGCAGCGGTCCAACGGTCAAGGACGACTGGAAGGAGCGAGGAGCGTGAATGCGTACGCGCCCATCCTCGTGCTCGGCGCCCTCGGCGCAGGGTTTGCGATCTTCTCCGTGGTCATGGCCACGCTGATCGGCCCAAAGCGGTACAACCGGGCAAAGCTTGACGCCTATGAATGCGGTATCGAACCGACCCCGGTACCGGCCGGCGGCGGGCGCTTCCCGATCAAGTACTACCTGACGGCGATGCTCTTCATCGTCTTCGACATCGAGGTTGTCTTCCTCTACCCCTGGGCCGTCACCTTCGACTCCCTGGGGATCTTCGGGCTCGTCGAGATGCTGCTCTTCGTGCTCACCGTCTTCGTCGCCTACGCGTACGTATGGCGGCGGGGCGGCCTGGAATGGGACTGAGGGGCTGAATTTTCCATGGGACTGGAAGAGAAGCTGCCGAGCGGCTTTCTGCTGACCACCGTCGAACAGGCCGCGGGCTGGGTGCGCAAGTCATCCGTCTTCCCGGCCACGTTCGGCCTCGCGTGCTGCGCCATCGAGATGATGACCACCGGAGCGGGCCGGTACGACCTGGCCCGCTTCGGCATGGAGGTCTTCCGGGGATCGCCGCGGCAGGCCGACCTGATGATCGTGGCCGGCCGGGTGAGCCAGAAGATGGCGCCCGTACTGCGGCAGGTGTACGACCAGATGCCATCTCCCAAGTGGGTCATCTCCATGGGGGTTTGCGCATCATCGGGTGGAATGTTCAATAACTATGCAATTGTCCAGGGCGTCGACCACATCGTCCCCGTGGACATCTATCTGCCCGGCTGCCCGCCCCGCCCCGAGATGCTGATGGACGCGATCCTCAAGCTCCACCAGAAGATCCAGGGCTCCAAGCTCGGTGTGAACCAGCAGGAGGCGGCCCGCGAGGCGGAGGAAGCGGCCCTCAAGGCGCTCCCCACCATCGAGATGAAGGGGCTGCTCCGGTGAGCGCGACGAACGACGCGGCGAACGACGCGGGCAACGACGAGCCGCAGGACGAGCCGCAGGACAACGGGAACGTTCCCGCACCCCGCGGCGGAGCGGGCGGCGCCGGCGAGGTCATCGGCGTCCGCAAGGGCATGTTCGGGGCCGCGAACGGCGCCGACACCAGTGGCTACGGCGGCCTCGTGCGCACCGTGGCCTTCCCGGGCGCGAGCAGCCGTCCGTACGGTTCGTACTTCGACGAGGTCGCCGACGAACTCGAAGGCGCCCTGGAGGAGCAGGACCTGCTCCCGGAGAACGCCATCGAGAAGACGGTCGTCGACCGCGGCGAACTCACCTTCCACATCGCGCGCGAGCACCTCGTCCGGGTGGCCTCCACCCTGCGCGACGACCCGGCCCTGCGCTTCGAACTGTGCACCGGGGTCTCCGGCGTGCACTTCCCCGAGGACAAGGGCCGCGAGCTGCACGCGGTCTACCACCTGCGCTCGCTCACCCACGGCCGGGTGGTGCGCCTGGAGGTCTCGGTCCCGGACCGCGATCCGCACGTCCCGTCACTCGTCGCGGTCTACCCGACCAACGACTGGCACGAGCGCGAGACGTACGACTTCTTCGGCCTGGTCTTCGACGGGCACCCGGCCCTCACCCGGATCATGATGCCGGACGACTGGCAGGGCTTCCCGCAGCGCAAGGACTACCCGCTCGGCGGCATCGCCATCGAGTACAAGGGTGCCCAGATCCCGGCTCCCGACCAGCGGAGGTCGTACAGCTGATGTCCACTTCACATGAGACGTCATCCGAGACGTCCCACGCCTCCCCCCGCGAGACCACCGAGGGAACCGTCTACACCGTCACCGGCGGCGACTGGGACGAGGTCGTGCAGTCGGCCGCCCGCGCCGACGACGAGCGGATCATCGTCAACATGGGTCCCCAGCACCCGTCCACGCACGGCGTGCTGCGGCTGATCCTGGAGATCGACGGCGAGACGGTCACCGAGGCCCGCTGCGGCATCGGCTACCTGCACACCGGCATCGAGAAGAACCTCGAATTCCGGAACTGGACGCAGGGCACGACCTTCGTGACGCGCATGGACTACCTGACGCCGTTCTTCAACGAGACGGCGTACTGCCTGGGCGTCGAGAAGCTCCTCGGCATCACGGACCAGATCCCCGACCGCGCCACCGCCATCCGCGTGCTGCTGATGGAGCTGAACCGGATCTCCTCCCACCTGGTGTGCATCGCCACCGGCGGCATGGAGCTGGGCGCGACCACGATCATGATCTACGGCTTCCGCGACCGTGAGCTGATCCTCGACCTGTTCGAGCTGATCACCGGCCTGCGCATGAACCACGCGTTCATCCGCCCCGGCGGCCTCGCCCAGGACCTGCCCCCGGGCGCGATGGACCAGCTGCGCGATTTCGTGAAGACCATGAAGAAGAACCTGCCGGAGTACGACAAGCTCGCCACCGGCAACCCCATCTTCAAGGCCCGCATGCAGGACGTCGGCTACCTCGACCTCACCGGCTGCATGGCGCTCGGCGCGACCGGCCCCATCCTGCGCTCGGCGGGCCTGCCGCACGACCTGCGCAAGACGGACCCGTACTGCGGGTACGAGGAGTACGAGTTCGACGTGCCGACCACCGAGTCCTGCGACTCGTACGGCCGCTTCCTCATCCGGCTCGAAGAGATGCGGCAGTCGCTGCGGATCGTCGAGCAGTGCCTGGACCGGCTGGCGCCGGGCCCGGTCATGGTCGCCGACAAGAAGATCGCCTGGCCCGCGCAGCTCGCGATGGGACCGGACGGCCTCGGCAACTCGCTCGACCACATCAAGAACATCATGGGCACCTCCATGGAGGCCCTCATCCACCACTTCAAGCTGGTGACCGAGGGCTTCCGGGTACCGGCCGGCCAGGTGTACGCCGCCGTCGAGTCCCCCAAGGGCGAACTGGGCGTCCACGTCGTCTCCGACGGCGGCACCCGCCCCTACCGGGTCCACTTCCGCGACCCGTCCTTCACCAACCTGCAGGCCATGGCGGCGATGTGCGAGGGCGGCCAGGTCGCCGACGTCATCGTGGCCGTCGCCTCCATCGACCCCGTGATGGGAGGCGTCGACCGATGAGCGCCAGCCAGTCGACCAGCCTGGGCATGCCCCAGCTGCCGGCCCCCGACTACCCGGCCGAGGTGCGCGCCCGGCTCGAAGCGGACGCGAAGGAAGTCATCGCCCGCTACCCCGACAGCCGCTCCGCGCTGCTGCCGCTGCTGCACCTCACGCAGTCGGAGGAGGGGTACGTCTCGCGCACCGCCATCCGGTTCTGCGCCGAGATGCTGGACCTGACCACCGCCGAGGTCACCGCGGTCGCCACCTTCTACACGATGTACCGGCGCAAGCCCTCGGGCGACTATCAGGTCGGCGTCTGTACGAACACCCTGTGCGCGGTCATGGGCGGCGACGCCATCTTCGACGAGCTGAAGCAGCACCTGGGCGTCGGCAACAACGAGACCACCGGCGACGGCAAGGTGACGCTGGAGCACATCGAGTGCAACGCGGCCTGCGACTTCGCCCCCGTGGTGATGGTCAACTGGGAGTTCTTCGACAACCAGACCCCCGAGTCCGCCAAGGCCCTGGTCGACGACCTGCTCGCGGGCCGCCCGGTGCGGCCGACCCGGGGCGCGCCGCTGTGCACGTACAAGGAGACGGCCAGGATCCTGGCCGGGTTCCCCGACGAGCGCCCCGGCGCCGTCGAGGCGAGCGGCGGCGCCGGGCCCGCCTCGCTGATCGGGCTGCGGATCGCCCGCGGCGAGGTCCCGCACCAGAGCGGCAAGGTCGTCGCCCCGCGCGCCGAGGCGAGCGCCGAGGAGGGGGAGTGATGACGGTGACCACCGAACTGAACGAGAACGGCACCAGCCCCGAGAAGCTGCTGGCGCCCGTGCTGTCGGCGTTCTGGGACGAGCCGAATTCGTGGACGCTGGAGACCTACCGGCGGCACGACGGCTACGAGGGCCTGCGCAAGGCGCTCGCGATGACCCCGGACGACCTGATCGCCTACGTGAAGGACTCGGGGCTGCGCGGGCGCGGCGGCGCCGGTTTCCCCACCGGAATGAAGTGGCAGTTCATTCCGCAGGGCGACGGCAAGCCGCACTACCTGGTCGTGAACGCGGACGAGTCGGAGCCGGGGACCTGCAAGGACATCCCGCTGCTCTTCGCCAACCCGCACTCCCTCATCGAGGGCATCGTGATCGCCTGTTACGCGATCCGCTCGCAGCACGCCTTCATCTACCTGCGCGGCGAGACCGTCCCCGTACTGCGCCGCCTGCACGAGGCCGTGCGGGAGGCGTACGCGGCGGGCTACCTCGGCAAGGACGTCCTCGGCAGCGGCATGGACCTGGAACTGACGGTCCACGCGGGCGCGGGCGCGTACATCTGCGGTGAGGAGACCGCGCTCCTCGACTCGCTCGAAGGCAGGCGTGGCCAGCCCAGGCTGCGTCCCCCCTTCCCGGCCGTCGAGGGGCTCTACGCGTGCCCCACCGTGGTGAACAACGTCGAGTCCATCGCGTCGGTTCCCGCGATCCTGAACCGGGGCAAGGACTGGTTCAAGTCGATGGGAACCGAGAAGTCCCCCGGTTTCACGCTGTATTCGCTCAGCGGGCACGTCGTGGGACCCGGGCAGTACGAGGCCCCGCTCGGCATCACCCTGCGCCAGCTCCTCGACATGAGCGGCGGCATCCGCCCCGGACACCGGCTGAAGTTCTGGACCCCCGGCGGCTCCTCCACCCCCATGTTCACCGAGGAGCACCTCGACGTGCCCCTCGACTACGAGGGCGTGGGCGCCGCCGGTTCCATGCTGGGCACCAAGGCCCTCCAGTGCTTCGACGAGACGACCTGCGTGGTGCGGGCCGTCACCCGCTGGACCGAGTTCTATGCGCACGAGTCCTGCGGCAAGTGCACCCCGTGCCGCGAGGGCACCTACTGGCTCGTCCAGCTGCTGCGCGACATCGAGGCCGGCATGGGAGTCATGTCCGACCTCGACAAGCTGAACGACATCGCCGACAACATCAACGGCAAGTCGTTCTGCGCGCTCGGCGACGGCGCGGCCAGCCCCATCTTCTCCTCGCTGAAGTACTTCCGCGCGGAGTACGAGCAGCACATCACGGGCAAGGGCTGCCCCTTCGACCCCAGGAAGTCGACCCTCTGGGCTGACACGGCTGACACGGAGGTGAACGCGTGACCGCCGAAGACACGGTCTCCCTGACCATCGACGGCATCGAACTGTCGGTGCCCAAGGGGACCCTGGTCATCCGGGCCGCCGAACAGATCGGCGTCGAGATCCCCCGGTTCTGCGACCACCCGCTCCTCTCCCCGGCCGGTGCCTGCCGCCAGTGCATCGTCGAGGTCGAGGGCCAGCGCAAGCCGATGGCCTCCTGCACCATCACCTGCACCGACGGCATGGTCGTCAAGACGCAGCTGACCTCGCCCGTCGCCGACAAGGCCCAGCGCGGGGTGATGGAGCTGCTGCTCATCAACCACCCGCTGGACTGCCCGGTCTGCGACAAGGGCGGCGAGTGCCCGCTGCAGAACCAGGCGATGTCGCACGGCAACGCCGAGTCCCGCTTCGAGGGGCGCAAGCGCACCTACGAGAAGCCGGTCCCGATCTCCACGCAGGTGCTGCTGGACCGCGAGCGGTGCGTGCTGTGCGCGCGCTGCACCCGCTTCTCCAACGAGATCGCCGGAGACCCGATGATCGAGCTGCTGGAGCGCGGCGCGCTCCAGCAGGTCGGCACCGGTGAGGACGACCCCTTCGAGTCGTACTTCTCCGGCAACACCATCCAGATCTGCCCGGTCGGCGCGCTCACCTCGGCCGCCTACCGGTTCCAATCGCGCCCCTTCGACCTGGTGTCCTCCCCGAGCGTGTGCGAGCACTGCGCGGGCGGCTGCGCGACCCGCACCGACCACCGCCGCGGCAAGGTGCTGCGCCGCCTGGCGGCCGAGGACCCCGAGGTCAACGAGGAGTGGCTCTGCGACAAGGGCCGCTTCGGGTTCCGCTACGCGCAGCGCCCCGACCGGCTGACCACCCCGCTGGTGCGGGGCACGGACGGGGTGCTCGCCCCGGCGAGCTGGCCCGAGGCGCTGGCGGCCGCGGCCGCCGGACTGGCCGCGGCGCGCGGCCGGGCGGGGGTGCTCACCGGCGGCCGGCTGACCGTCGAGGACGCCTACGCCTACGCGAAGTTCGCGCGGGTGGTGCTGGACACCAACGACATCGACTTCCGGGCCCGGGTGCACAGCGCGGAGGAGACCGACTTCCTGGCCTCCTCGGTCGCCGGCCGCGGCAAGGACCTCGACGGCAGCGGTGTCACCTACACCTCGCTGGAGGCGGCGCCCGCCGTCCTGCTCGTCGGCATCGAGTCCGAGGAGGAGGCCCCCGGCGTCTTCCTGCGGCTGCGCAAGGCCCATCGGGGGCGCAAGCAGCGCACCTTCGGCCTCGCGCCGTTCGCCACCCGCGGACTGCAGAAGGCGGGCGGCACCCTGCTGGCCGCGGCCCCCGGCACCGAACCCGAGTGGCTCGACGCGCTGGCCTCCCAGACCGGCCTGGAAGAAGGCGGCCACGCCGCCGCCGAGGCGCTGCGGCTGCCGGGCGCGGTCATCGTCGTCGGCGAGCGGCTCGCCGCCGTCCCCGGCGCGCTGACCGCGGCCGTACGGGCGGCCACCGCGACCGGCGCCCGCCTGGTGTGGATCCCGCGCCGGGCCGGTGAGCGGGCCGCCGTCGAGGCGGGCGCGCTGCCGTCCCTGCTGCCGGGGGCCCGCCCGGCCACCGACCCGCGGGCCCGCGATGAGGTCGCCGCGGCCTGGGGCCTGGACGAACTCCCGCACCGCTACGGGCGCGACACCGGTCAGATCGTCGAGGCCGCGGCGGGCCGCGAACTGGGCGCGCTGCTCGTCGCGGGCGTCGAGGTCGCCGACCTGCCGGACCCGGCGCGGGCCCGCGAAGCCCTCAAGGAGGCCTTCGTGGTCTCCCTGGAGCTGCGGCCGAGCGAGGTCACCGATCACGCGGACGTGGTCTTCCCGGTGGCGGCCGTCGCCGAGAAGGCGGGTGCCTTCATCAACTGGGAGGGCCGCCTGCGCCCGTTCGAGGCCGCCCTCAAGCCCGACCAGATGACCCGCAGGCTGGCCCCGGCCGACGCCCGCGTGCTGCACATGCTGGCCGACGCCGCCGACCGGCCGATCGCGCTGGCCGACGTACACGCCGTACGCCGGGAGCTCGACCGGCTCGGGCCCTGGGAAGGGGAGTACGCGGGCGCGCAGAGCGCGGACCGCGCGCCCCTGCCGCGCCCCGCCACCGGCGAGGCGGTCCTCGCGGGCCACCGGCTGCTCCTCGACCAGGGGCGGCTCCAGGACGGGGACGAGGCCCTGGCCGGGACCCGGCACGAGGCCAGCGCCCGGCTGTCGGCGGCGACCGCCGCCGAGACCGGGGTCAAGAACGGTGACGTCCTCGCCGTCACCGGACCGGCCGGGTCGGTGGAACTGCCGCTGCGGATCACCGAGATGCCCGACCGGGTGGTCTGGCTCCCGCTGAACTCCACCGGCTCCGGCGTCCTCGCGGACACCGGCGCCCGCCCGGGCGCCCTGGTCCGCATCGGCCCCGCGACCCGGCGGGCCGAGACCGGCGACGCCACTTCGGAGGTGGACGCGTGAACGGCGTACAAGGCGTACAGATGGCGGCCGAGGACCTGTCGCTGTTCGGCAAGGACGTCTGGTGGCTGGTGCTCATCAAGGCGGTGTTCTGCTTCGCCTTCCTGATGGTGACCGTGCTCTTCTCCATCGTGTGGGAGCGCAAGGTCGTCGCCTGGATGCAGCTGCGCATCGGCCCCAACCGGCACGGCCCCTGGGGCTTCCTCCAGTCGCTCGCCGACGGCGTCAAGCTGATGCTGAAGGAAGACATCGTCGTCAAGCGGGCCGACAAGGTGGTGTACATCCTGGCCCCGATCATCGCGGCGGTGCCGGCCTTCATGGCCATCGCGGTGATCCCCTTCGGGCCCTCCGACAACGAGGTCTCGATCTTCGGCCAGCGCACCACGATGCAGCTCACCGACCTGCCGATCGCGATGCTGTACGTGCTCGCGGTCGCCTCGGTCGGGATCTACGGCATCGTCCTCGCGGGCTGGTCCTCGGGCTCGACGTACCCGCTGCTCGGCGGCCTGCGCTCCTGCGCGCAGATGATCTCCTACGAGATCGCGATGGGGGCGGCCTTCGCCTCGGTCTTCCTCTACTCCGGGTCGATGTCGACCTCGAAGATCGTGGAGGCGCAGGGCGACCGCTGGTTCATCGTGCTGCTGCCGGTGTCCTTCATCATCTACGTCGTCACGATGGTGGGCGAGACCAACCGCGCCCCCTTCGACATGCCGGAGTCCGAAGGCGACCTGGTCGGCGGCTTCAACACCGAGTACTCCTCCATCAAGTTCGCGCTGTTCATGCTGGCCGAGTACGTCAACATGGTCACCGTCTCCTCGGTCGCGACCACCCTGTTCCTGGGCGGCTGGCGGGCCCCGGCGCCGATCTCGACGTACTGGGAGGGCGCGAACCACGGCTGGTGGCCGATGCTCTGGTTCGTCCTCAAGGTCCAGCTGCTGCTCTTCTTCTTCATCTGGCTGCGCGGCACGCTGCCCCGCGTGCGCTACGACCAGCTGATGAAGCTCGGCTGGAAGGTCCTCATCCCGGTCTCCGTCGTCTGGCTGATGCTCGTGGCGACCGTACGGGCGCTGCGCAACGAGCGGTACGACTTCTCCGAGATCGTGCTGTACGTCGGCGGGGGCGTCGTGGCGGTCCTGCTGCTGTCCCTGGTCGCGGACGTCTTCCGGGACCGCAAGGGCAAGGCGGCCGCCGCGGCCGAACTGAACGACGCCGCGCCCTTCGATCCGATGGCGGGCGGTTTCCCGGTTCCGCCGAAGCCCGGCCAGCACCTGGCACCCGTACCGCGCAGGCGGCCCCGCACCGAGCGGGAGCTGATCGTCAGTGGCGGGCCGAACAACGACAGTGACCGAGAGGAGGGTGCTGAGGATGTCTGACACCGACGAGAACGAGAAGTGGCAGAACCCGGTGGCCGGCTTCGGCGTGACCTTCAAGGCCATGTTCAAGAAGCGGCTCACCGAGCAGTACCCGGAGCAGCACAAGACCACCGCTCCGCGCTTCCACGGACGGCACCAGCTCAACCGCCACCCGGACGGCCTGGAGAAGTGCATCGGGTGCGAACTGTGCGCCTGGGCCTGCCCCGCCGACGCGATCTACGTGGAGGGCGCGGACAACACCGAGGAGGAGCGCTACTCCCCGGGCGAGCGCTACGGCCGCGTCTACCAGATCAACTACGCCCGCTGCATCCTGTGCGGGCTGTGCGTCGAGGCGTGCCCGACCCGGGCGCTGACCATGACGAACGAGTTCGAACTGGCCGACTCCAGCCGCGAGGCGCTCATCTACACCAAGGAGCAGCTCCTCGCCGGGCTGACGGAGGGCATGGTCGAGGCCCCGCACTCCATCTTCCCGGGCACCGACGACCAGGACTACTACCGCGGGCTGGTCACGGAGGCCGCTCCGGGCACGGTCCGCCAGGTCGCCGTCTCCAAGGGCGAGGTCCCCGAGGGCGAGAGCGCCGACGGGAACGCCACCGAGGAGGTCGGCGCGTGAACGCCATGGCCGCCGCCTCCACGCTCACCTCCACCGGTGAGGCCGTGCAGTTCTGGGTGCTCGGCACCGTCGCCGTGATCGGCGCGCTCTGCACGATCCTGATGAAGAAGGCCGTGCACAGTGCGCTGTGCCTGGCCGGGACGATGATCATCCTGGCGGTCTTCTACCTCGCCAACGGGGCGTACTTCCTGGGCGTCGTCCAGGTCATCGTCTACACCGGCGCGATCATGATGCTCTTCCTCTTCGTGGTCATGCTCGTCGGCGTCACCGCCGCGGACTCGCTGAAGGAGACCATCAAGGGCCAGCGCTGGCTGGCGCTGCTGTGCGGCCTCGGCTTCGGCATCCTGCTGATCGCCGGGCTCCGCAACGCCTCCCTGACCCACTTCAACGGACTGGGCAAGGTCAACTCCGCGGGCCACGTCGAGGGCCTGGCCACGCTGATCTTCACCAAGTACGTGTTCGCCTTCGAGATCACCGGCGCGCTGCTCATCACCGCGGCCGTCGGCGCGATGGTGCTCACCCACCGCGAGCGCACCGAACGCGCCGCGACCCAGCGCGAACTCGCCGAGAAGCGCGTGCGCGAGGGCGTCCAGCTCCCGCCGCTGCCCGCCCCCGGCGTCTACGCCCGGCACAACGCGGTGGACGTCGCCGGTCTGCTGCCGGACGGCACCCCGTCCGAGCTGACCGTCAACAAGACCCTGCGCTCCCGGGGCCAGATCCGGGACGTGTCCGGCAAGGCGCTGGAGGACCTGAAGGCGCTGGAGCAGGCCTCGTCCGAGCGGCTCGGCCGTGAGCCGGACCAGCTCGGCCGTGAGTCCGGGCGGCTCGGCCGTGAGGAGGCATCGAAGTGAATCCCGTCAACTACCTCTACCTCGCCGCCCTGCTGTTCACCATCGGCGCGGCGGGCGTGCTCATCCGCAAGAACGCGATCGTCCTGTTCATGTGCGTCGAGCTGATGCTCAACGCCTGCAACCTGGCCTTCGTCACCTTCTCCCGGATGCACGGCAATCTCGACGGCCAGATCATCGCCTTCTTCACGATGGTCGTCGCCGCCGCGGAGGTCGTGGTGGGCCTCGCGATCATCGTGTCGCTGTTCCGGACCCGCCACTCGGCCTCGGTCGACGACGCCAGCCTGATGAAGCTGTAAGGGGCGCACACAGTGGAGAACCTGATCGCGCTGCTCGTCGCGGCGCCCCTGCTCGGAGCGGCGGTGCTGCTCTGCGGCGGCCGCCGGCTCGACAAGGCCGGGCACCTGCTCGGCACCCTGCTCGCCGCCGTGTCCTTCGGGATCGGCGTGGTGCTGTTCACCGACATGCTCGGCCGCGCCGCCGAGGACCGGGCCATCCACCAGCGGCTGTTCAGCTGGATCCCGGTGGAGGGCTTCCAGGCCGACCTCGGCTTCCAGCTCGACCAGCTGTCGATGACCTTCGTCCTGCTGATCACCGGCGTCGGCACGCTCATCCACGTGTACTCGATCGGGTACATGGAGCACGATGAGCGCCGCCGCCGCTTCTTCGGCTACCTCAACCTCTTCCTCGCGGCGATGCTGATCCTGGTCATCGCCGACAACTACCTGCTGCTGTACGTCGGGTGGGAGGGCGTCGGCCTGGCGTCGTACCTGCTCATCGGCTTCTGGCAGCACAAGCCCAGCGCGGCCACCGCCGCGAAGAAGGCCTTCCTGGTCAACCGGGTCGGCGACATGGGCCTCTCGATCGCCATCATGCTGATGTTCACCACCTTCGGGACCTTCGCCTTCGGCCCGGTCCTCGGCGCCGCCGGCAGCACCTCCGAGGGCAAGCTGACGGCCATCGGCCTGATGCTGCTGCTCGCCGCCTGCGGCAAGTCGGCCCAGGTGCCGCTCCAGTCCTGGCTCGGCGACGCGATGGAGGGCCCGACCCCGGTCTCGGCCCTGATCCACGCGGCGACGATGGTGACCGCGGGCGTCTACCTGATCGTCCGCTCGGGCGCCATCTTCAACGAGGCACCGGACGCGCAGACCGCGGTCGTCGTGGTCGGCGCGGTGACGCTCCTCTTCGGTGCGATCGTCGGTTGCGCGAAGGACGACATCAAGAAGGCCCTCGCCGGGTCGACGATGTCGCAGATCGGCTACATGATCCTGGCCGCGGGCCTCGGCCCCATCGGCTATGTCTTCGCGATCATGCACCTGGTGACGCACGGCTTCTTCAAGGCCGGCCTCTTCCTCGGCGCCGGTTCCGTGATGCACGGGATGAACGACGAGGTCGACATGCGCAAGTACGGCGGCCTGCGCACGTACATGCCGGTCACCTTCGTGACGTTCGGTCTCGGGTACCTCGCTATCATCGGCTTCCCGGGCCTGTCGGGCTTCTTCTCCAAGGACAAGATCATCGAGGCGGCCTTCGCCAAGGGCGGCACCGAGGGCTGGATCCTCGGCGGCGTCGCCCTGCTGGGCGCCGCGATCACCGCGTTCTACATGACCCGCGTGATGCTGCTGACGTTCTTCGGCGAGAAGCGCTGGCAGCCGGACGCCGATGGCCACGCCCCGCACCCGCACGAGTCCCCGAAGTCCATGACCATCCCGATGATCGTGCTGGCCTTCGGGTCGGTGTTCGCGGGCGGCTTCTTCGGGATCGGCGACCGGTTCCTCAAGTGGCTGGAGCCCGTCACCCAGCACGAGCACGGGAACCCGCCGGTCAGCGCCCTGACGGTGACCCTGTCCACCATGGCGGTCCTGGTCCTCGGCGTCGGCATCGCCTGGGCGATGTATGGGCGGGGGCCCGTCCCGGTGGTCGCCCCGCGCGGCTCCCTGCTGACCCGGGCCGCCCGGCGCGACCTGCTCCAGGACGACTTCAACCACGTCGTGCTGGTGCGCGGCGGCGAGCACCTGACCCGCTCGCTCGTCTACGTCGACCACAGCCTCGTCGACGGTGTGGTCAACGGAACGGCCGCCGCGGTCGGCGGGCTGTCGGGCCGGCTGCGCAAGCTCCAGAACGGCTACGCCCGCAGCTACGCGGTCTCGATGTTCGGGGGCACGGCGATCCTGATCGCCGCGACCCTGCTGATGAGGGCGGTGTGAGATGAGTTTCCCGCTTCTGACGGCGACGGCGGCGCTGCCCGCGGTCGGCGCGATCCTGACGGCGGCCGTACCGGCCGCCCGCAGGACCGCCGCCAAGTGGCTCGCGCTGCTGGTCTCGCTGGCGACGCTGGCGCTGGCCGCCCTCGTCGCGGTCCGCTTCGAACCGAGCGGCGACCGCTTCCAGCTCACCGAATCCCACTCCTGGATCAAGGACTTCGGGGTCCGCTACGAACTGGGCGTGGACGGCATCGGGGTGGCGCTGATCGCGCTCACCGCCCTGCTGATCCCGTTCGTGATCGCGGCGGGCTGGCACGACGCCGACCCCCTGGAGACGCATTCATCGCGCTGGCGGCCGACCCAGGGTTTCTTCGCCCTGATCCTGCTGGTCGAGGCGATGGTGATCGTCTCCTTCGAGGCCACCGACGTCTTCCTCTTCTACATCTTCTTCGAAGCCATGCTGATCCCGATGTACTTCCTCATCGGCGGCTTCGGGGACCGGGCACACTCCGGGTCCGATGAGAACGCGGCCGCGCAGCGCTCGTACGCGGCGGTCAAGTTCCTCCTCTACAACCTGGCCGGCGGGCTCATCATGCTGGCCGCGGTCGTCGGGCTGTATGTGGTCGCGGGGAACTTCTCCCTCCAGGAGATCATCGAGGCCCGCGCCGCCGGCACCCTGGACATGTCCCAGGGCACCGAACGCCTGCTGTTCCTCGGTTTCTTCTTCGCCTTCGCGGTCAAGGCCCCGCTGTGGCCGCTGCACACCTGGCTGCCCAACGCGATGGGCGAGGCCACCGCACCGGTCGCCGTCCTGATCACCGCGGTGGTCGACAAGGTCGGCACCTTCGCGATGCTCCGCTTCTGCCTCGGCCTCTTCCCCGAGGCCAGCAAGTGGGCCACGCCGGTCGTCCTGGTCCTGGCCCTGATCAGCATCGTCTACGGCGCGCTGCTCGCGGTCGGCCAGCGCGACATCAAGCGGCTGGTCGCCTACGCCTCGATCTCGCACTTCGGCTTCATCATCCTGGGCATCTTCGCGATGACCTCCCAGGGCCAGTCCGGCGCCACCCTCTACATGGTCAACCACGGCCTGTCGACGGCGGCGCTGATGCTGGTCGCCGGATTCCTGATCTCGCGCCGCGGCTCCCGGCTCATGGCCGACTACGGCGGCGTGCAGAAGGTCGCCCCGGTGCTCGCCGGGACCTTCCTGATCGGCGGCCTGGCCACCCTCTCGCTGCCGGGCCTCGCGCCCTTCGTCAGCGAATTCCTGGTCCTGGTGGGCACCTTCGCCCGCTATCCGGCCGTCGGCATCATCGCCACCTTCGGGATCGTGCTGGCCGCGCTCTACACGCTGGTCCTCTACCAGCGCACCATGACCGGCCCGATCAAGGAGGAGGTCGCCGCCACCATGCCCGACCTGCGCCTGCGGGAGGTGCTGGTGGTCGCCCCGCTGATCGCCCTGCTCATCGGGCTCGGCGTCTACCCGAAGCCGCTGACCGAGATCGTCAACCCGGCGGTGAAGCACACCATGTCCGACGTCAAGCAGCACGACCCCAAGCCCACCGTGCCGGTACCGAGCGTGGAGGCCGCCAAGTGAGCACCACCGTGGGCCTCTGGGCCCTGGCCGCCGATCCGATCGACAAGATCCCGGCCCCGCACATCGAGTACACGCAGCTCTCGCCCACGCTGATCGTGCTGGGCGCGGCGCTGATCGGCGTCCTCGTCGAGGCGTTCGTACCGCGCAAGGCCCGCTACTACGCCCAGGTGTTCCTCACCGTCGCCGCGCTGGCCTCGGCCTTCGCGGCGGTGGTGGCGCTCGCCGCGGGCGGGTACGGCACCGCCAAGGCGCACGTCGCCGCGATGGGCGCCATCGCCGTGGACGGACCGGCGCTGTTCCTGCAGGGCACCATCCTGCTGGCGTCCGTCGTCGCCGTCTTCACCTTCGCCGAGCGGCGCCTGGACCCGGAGGCCCACGGCAACCGGGTGGACTCCTTCGCCGCGCAGGCGGCGTCCGTCCCGGGCAGCGACAGCGAAAAGGCCGCCGTCAAGGCCGGGTTCGCCACCACCGAGGTGTTCCCGCTGATGCTGTTCGCGGTCTCCGGGATGCTGATCTTCCCGGCGGCCGACGACCTGCTGACCCTGTTCGTGGCGCTGGAGGTCTTCTCCCTCCCGCTCTACCTGCTCTGCGCCCTCGCCCGCCGCCAGCGGCTGATGTCGCAGGAGGCCGCGGTCAAGTACTTCCTGCTGGGCGCCTTCTCCTCCGCCTTCCTCCTGTTCGGCATCGCGCTCGTCTACGGCTACGCGGGCTCCGTCTCGTACTCCGTGATCGCGGACGTGGTGGACGGCACCGTCCAGAAGATCGACCCGGCCCTCGCGGGCACCATGGGCAACGACGCGCTGCTGCTGATCGGCGGCGCGCTGATCCTGATGGGCCTGCTGTTCAAGGTCGGCGCGGTCCCCTTCCACATGTGGACCCCGGACGTCTACCAGGGCGCCCCGACCCCGGTCACCGGCTTCATGGCGGCGGCGACGAAGGTCGCGGCCTTCGGCGCGCTGCTGCGCCTGCTGTACGTGGTCCTGCCGGGCCTGCGGTGGGACTGGCGCCCGGTGATGTGGGGCGTCGCGATCGTCACGATGCTGGCGGGCGCGGTCATCGCGATCACCCAGACCGACGTGAAGCGGCTGCTGGCCTACTCCTCGATCGCGCACGCGGGCTTCATCCTGGCCGGTGTGATCGCCACCTCGAAGGAGGGCGTCTCCTCCGTCCTCTTCTACCTGGCGGCGTACTCCTTCGTGACGATCGGCGCCTTCGCCGTGGTCACGCTGGTGCGCGACGCGGGCGGCGAGGCCACGCACCTGTCCAAGTGGGCGGGCCTGGGCCGCCGTTCCCCGCTGACGGCGGCCGTCTTCGCGGTGTTCCTGCTCGCCTTCGCCGGCATCCCGCTGACCTCCGGCTTCGCCGGTAAGTTCGCGGTCTTCAAGGCGGCGGCGGAGGGCGGCGCGGGCGCGCTGGTCGTGGTCGGTGTGATCTCCTCGGCGATCGCGGCGTTCTTCTACATCCGGGTCATCGTGCTGATGTTCTTCAGCGAGCCGAAGGCCGACGGCCCGACCGTGGCCGTCCCCTCGTTCCTGACGATGACCACGATCGCGGTGGGCGTCGCGGTGACGGTGGTCCTGGGCGTGGCACCCCAGTACTTCCTCGAACTGGCCGGCCACGCGAGCACGTTCGTCCGCTGACCGGTCCGCACATGTGGCAGGGCCCGGCTCCCTTCGTAAGGGGGCCGGGCCCTGGTGCGTACGGGCTCAGTGCGGGTGGGGCGGGGCGGCCGGGGTGGTGGAGTTCTTCGGGCAGGTCAGGGCCGGGTTCCAGTTGTGGAAGCGGCCCGCCGGGTTCTTTTCGTACGCCCACAGGTGGAGGTCGTAGTGCTTGGGCATGCCCGGCCAGTGGCCGGGCATGGGGCCGTCGAAGGGCAGGCCGAACATGCTCGGGCGGTCGTTGCTGGTCTTCAGGTCCTGGTCGCCGTCGGTGGCCATCCACTCCACCGTCTGGAGCTTGCGGCGGCCGTGCTCGTCCTTCTCGGTGCTGTACAGGAGCGCGGTCGGCTTGCTGGGGTCCAGGGAGCCCCAGTAGGCCTGCTTGACGTAGTGGTAGCCCATGGAGCCCACCCCGAACGGGTTGGTCATGCACTCCTGGCCGTGCGGGACGTACCCGTCCTTGATCGCCTCGCGCTCGTCCACGTACTTGGCGGTCACCGCCATCGCCGTGGCCAGGTCGAGCATCGCCTGCCGGTTGCGGGGGTCGGGCGCCGGACCGTCCACCGCGTGGGCCGCGGGGACGGCGGCCAGGGCGAGGGACGCGGCGGCCGCGCAGGTCAGGACGGCCTTCAGGGGGCGTGCGGGCATCGGGGCTCCTGGCGGGGTGGGGGACGTGTGTCCACCCTGTCCGGGAGTGTGCGCGGGCGCACGTGGTGCGCATCCAATGGGGGGTCAGGGGGTCTTCGGGGGGCGGGTGGTGCCCGGCAGGCAGCGCACCCTCGGGTTGTGCGTCGCGAACCTCCCGTCCGGGTTGGCCTTCCACAGCCACAGGTGCAGGGAGTAGTGGACCCCCTGCCCCGGGAACCGGCTCGGCAGCGGGCCCTCGAAGGGCTGGCCGAACATGCTCGGGCGGTCGTCGTCCGTCTCCATCTTCCCGTCGCGGTCCTTGACCATCCACTCCAGCGCGACCAGGCGGCGGCCGCCGTGTCCGTCGTCCTCGTAGAAGAGGGCCGCGGGCCGCTCCGGGTCGAGGGAGCCGTCGTTCGCGTGGTTGAAGTGCGGGTAGCCCAGGGCGCCGGGACCGGCCTTGTTCGCGATGCAGTACGTGTCGGACGGATATCCGGCGGTGAGCGCCTCCTGCTCGCGCAGGTACCGGCGGCTCGCCAGGGAGGCCCGCGCCAGGTCCGCCGTGGGCGTGGTGGCTGTCGTTGCCGTGGCCGTCGTCGGGGACAGGGTGAGTGCGGTGGCGGCTGCCAGGGCCAGGGCGGTCAGGGGGAGGGTCCTGCCGGTGCGAGGGGCCATGCGGGAACTCCTTCGGGGCGGCGGGGGGCGTGCGCTCCAGCAGCTTCGCCCGGCCGCCCCCGGCCCGCCACGTGGGCGGGCCAGGAGGACGAAAGGAGCTACCGGCCGCCCGCCGTGCGGGCCGCCGCGATGGTGCCGGTGACCTCGCCGAGGCCGACCTTGGTGCCGTCGGGGCCGGGGGCCCAGGCGGTGAGGGTGACGGTGTCGCCGTCCTCCAGGAAGGTCCGCTTGCCGTCGGGGAGTTCCAGGGCGTCGCGGCCGTTCCAGGTCAGCTCCAGGAGCGAGCCGCGCTGGCCGGTCTCGGGGCCGGAGACCGTGCCCGAGCCGTAGACGTCACCGGTGCGCAGGGAGGCGCCGTTGACCGTCATGTGGGCGAGCTGCTGGGCGGCGGTCCAGTACATCGAGGAGAACGGCGGGTGCGCCACCTCGTGGCCGTTGATGGAGACCGTGATGTGCAGGTCGAAGCCGCCCTGCTCGTCGGCGCCCGCGTCGCTGTCGTCGAGGTACGGCAGCAGGGGGAAGTCCCGGGCGGGGGGCGCGACGCGGGCCGCGTCCAGGGCCTCCAGCGGGGTGACCCAGGCGGAGACGGAGGTCGCGAAGGACTTGCCGAGGAACGGGCCGAGCGGCACGTACTCCCAGGCCTGGATGTCGCGCGCCGACCAGTCGTTCAGCAGGAACAGCCCGAAGACGTGCTCGCGGAAGTCGCCGAGCGGTACGGCCGTGCCCAGTTCGGACGGGGTGCCGACGACGAAGCCGACCTCCGCCTCGATGTCGAGCTTGATGCTCGGGCCGAAGACGGGCGCCGGGTCGGCGGGCGCCTTGCGCTGCCCGCAGGGCCGTACGACGTCCGTGCCGGAGACGACGAGGGTGCCCGCGCGGCCGTGGTAACCGATGGGCAGGTGCTTCCAGTTGGGGGTGAGCGCGTCACCGTCCGGGCGGAAGATCTGACCGACGTTGGTGGCGTGGTGCTCGCTGGCGTAGAAGTCGACGTAGTCCGCGACCTCGTACGGCAGGTGCATCGTGACGGCTTCGAGCGGCACCAGGTGCGGCTCGACGGCGGGCCGGTGGCCCGGGTCGGTCACCCACGCGGTCAGCGCGCGGCGCACGTCGTGCCAGGCGGTGCGGCCCGCGGCCAGCAGCGGGTTGAGGGTGGGGCGGCCGAGCAGTCCGGCGTACGGGGACCCGAGCGCGAGGGCGACGGCGCCCGCGTCCAGCACGTACCCGCCGATCCGCACGCCGATGCGCCGCTGGGGCTCCGCGTCGCCGCCCGTGTCCTCGGCGGTGGAGAACACGCCGTACGGGAGGTTGTGCGGCCCGAACGGGTCGCCCTCGGGAACGTCGAGGGGGCTCTGCAGGGGCATGGGATACTGCCTCGCTTTCCGGGCGGTCCGGGGGTGTCCCGGGTCTTGTTGACACGTTACGTGCCTGGTGGGGCCTGCGGGAGGCCGGATTCGGGCTCTATTTGTAGGACTTGTCCAACGAGGTCCGTATCCTTGAACCCGTGACTTCCGCCCCCCCGCGCGCCCTTCCGTATGCCCTGATCGCCACTGACCTGGACGGGACGCTGCTGCGCGCAGGTGACACAGTTTCCGCCCGTTCGTACGCGGCGCTCGCGACGGCGCGCGCGGCGGGCGCCCGGCACATCGTCGTCACCGGGCGCCCCGTCCCGCAGGTCCGGCACGTACTGGAGGACCTCGGCTACACGGGGCTCGCGGTGTGCGCGCAGGGCGCGCAGGTGTACGACGCGGCGGCCGGGCGCATGCTGCACTCCGTCCCCCTGGACCGGGACCTCGCGGAGGTCGCCCTAGGCAAGATCGAAGCGGAGATCGGCGAGGTGTTCGCGGCCGTCAACCGGGAGGGGGTGGACGCCGAGATGCTGATAGGGCCGGGCTACCGGATGTGGCACCCGCACCTGCCGACGGTCCGCGTCCCGCGCCGCGCCGACCTGTGGTCGGCCCCGATCAACAAGGTGCTGCTCCAGCACCCCGAGCTGGACGACGACGAACTGACCCGGGTCGCGCGGGGAGTCGTCGGTGACCTCGTGAACGTCACGATGGCCGGGGAGCACACGGTGGAACTCCAGCCGCCGGGCATCGACAAGGCGAGCGGCCTCGCGTGGGCGGCCGGTGTCCTCGGCCTGGAAGCGTCCTCGACGATCGCCTTCGGCGACATGCCGAACGACATCCCCATGTTCACGTGGGCCGCGCACGGTGTCGCCATGGCGAACGCGCACCGGGAGCTGGTCGCGGTGGCGGACGAGGTGACCCTGTCGAACGAGGCGGACGGGATCGCGGTGGTCCTGGAGGGCCTGTACGCATAGCGCGCGCCCGCCCTTTCCCTCCGGGGGCGCCTCCGGCCCGGCAAATCCAGCCCGCCCGGCGTTTGAGGGCCCGCCGGAGGCCCCACCGGCCGGTGGCGGTTCTGGGGTGCGGACGGTGGGGCCGTGCGGCGCTCCTGCCCTCCGGGGGCGCCTCAAACGCCGGCGGGGCTGGATTCGCGGGGTGGCGCTGCCCCGGCAAATCTGGCTCGCTGGGCACATCCAGCCCGCCCGGCGTTTGAGGGCGTCGGATCAGCCCGCCGCGCGGGGGAGGCGGCGTTCCCAGGTGCGGTGGAAGAGGACCTCGTCACCCTCACGGCACACGACCTCGTTCGACGTCACGAAGCCGCCCTCGTCGCACGAGATCTCCGACCGGGTCTCCACCCTCGCGTCCCAGCCCAGCTCGGGCCGGTGCAGCCGGATCCGCCACCGGGAGAGGGTCCGGGCGGACAGCGGGTCGCCGTCCTCGATCTCGTACACCTCCTCCGCGTCCTCGGTGAACTCCAGCCCGTCCGGGTACAGCCGCGTGCCCCCGTACCGGGGGTCCACCTCCAGCCGCCAGAGCCCGCGCGCGACGTCCCGTACGACGAGGCGTTCGGGGCGCGGTGCGTCCAGGGTGGCGGGGTACACCACGCCGAGGCCCTCGGACTGCTCGGGCGGCCCGAAGCTGATCTCCGGCCCGGCCGCCCCCGCGGAGGGGTCCCGTACCGGCAGGGTCAGCGCGCTCCCCGCCGGTTCCAGCGTCCAGCCCGCCTCCGATCCGGCGCGCGGCCAGATCCACGGCCAGTAGGCGGAGGACACCGCGAGCCGGATCCGGTGCCCGGGCGGGAAGGCGTGCCCGATGGCGTTGAGTTCGAAGGTGACGTCCTCGTACGCGCCCACGGGCCACGGCACGGCCTGGTCCCGCCCGCGCCGCGCGGACAGGTTGAGCGCGCCCCGGGTGACGAGCGTCGAGGACCCGTCGGGCGCGACGTCGCAGACCCGGGCCACGACCTGCCCGTACGGCACGTCCATCCGCAGCCGCAGGGTGACCCGGGGCCGCCCGAGGACCTCCAGCCGTCCGCCGGTGCCCACCGGGAATTCGAAGCAGGCCGATTTGGCGTCCTCCTCGCGCTGGTCCGGCGGCAGGTCGCCGTCGTTGCCGAAGGGGAAGAAGCGGCCCGCGTCGAGGCCGGTGTGCTGCGGGGACGCGACGAGGACCGGGTCGCCCTGGAGCCCGTACGAGTGCGGCGCCACCGCGGGGGAGGGCCAGGCGGGGTCGCCGACCCAGCGGCCCTCCATGCGCTCGTAGACGGTCGCCGGGGGGTGCGACTCGCTGATCCAGGAGCGCAGCAGCGGTTCGTCCATGACCCCGTTGTCCACGCCCTTGAGCCAGTGGTCCCACCAGCGCAGGGTCTCCTGGAGGAAGCCGATCGCGGGTCCCGGCGGCAGGCCGCGGTCGGGGTACTGGTGGGACCAGGGGCCGATCAGGCCGCGCACCCGGTCGGCGGGGAGGTGTTCGACCAGCCGCAGGACGGTGTCCCGGTAGGGGTCGTGCCAGCCGCCGACGGCGAGGACGGCGGCGCCGATCGCGGAGTAGTCCTCGCAGACGCTGCCGTGCTTCCAGTAGCCGTCGCGGGTCTGGTGGGAGAGCCAGGTGTGGACGAGCGGTTCGACGGCCTCCAGCCGGTCCAGCCACTGTTCCTTCCAGCCGTCGCCCGCGTAGAGCGGGTCCGGCGGTCGGGAGGCGAAGGCGAGCATGGTGGCGGCCCAGGCGTGCATGTCGACGGCGAGGACGGAGCCGCCCATGTAGTGGACGTCGTTGTCGTAGCGGTCGTCGGTGGAGCAGACGGTGACGACGGCTTTGAGCGGTTCGGGCGCGAGGGCGGCGATCTGGAGGGAGTTGAAGCCGCCCCAGGAGATGCCGAACATGCCGACCGCGCCGGTGCACCAGGGCTGCGCAGCGAGCCATTCGACGACGGCGACCCCGTCGGCGAGTTCCCGGGCGTCGTACTCGTCGCCGGGGTGGCCGCCGCTGTTGCCGTGGCCGCGTACGTCGACGCGCACCGAGGCGTAGCCGTGCCCGGCGTACCAGGGGTGGCGCTGGTGGTCGCGGGGCGCGGTCCAGTCGCTGAGCCGGTACGGGAGGTACTCCAGCAGGGCGGGTACGGGATCGCCGGTCACCGGCCGCCAGACGCGGGCGTACAGCTCCACCCCGTCCGGGAGCGGAATCCGGACATCCTCATGGGTGGTCCCGTACGGGAAGTCGGTGCGGATGATCATGCGTGGCCTCAGCCCCTCACAGGAACGGACAGCAGCAACGGACGGGACGTCAGTGGACGGGGTGCATCGTGCGCCGCAGCCACGGGGCGAGGGCGATCACGGCCAGGCCCGCGGCCACCGCGATCGCGCCGTTGACGCCGAAGTAGGCGGGGACGGAGACCTTGCCGTAGAGCTTGACCACCTGGGCCTGGATGCCGTTGGCGAGGGCCAGCGAGAGGAACCACAGGGCCATGGTCTGGCTGGCGTAGGCCTTCGGGGCGAGTTTGGTGGTGGCCGACATGCCCGAGGTCTCCAGCAGGATGTCGCCGAGGCCGAGCAGCAGGTAGGAGCCGACGATCCACCAGGCGGCCATCTTGAAGGTGTCGTCGCCGCCGTGCCCGGAGGTCGGGATGACCATCAGCAGGAACGACAGCCCGCCCAGGATCACCCCGATCGCGATCTTGTTCGAGGAGTGCGGCTGGCGGCGGCCCATCCGGACCCAGACGGCGGCGACGACCGGGGCCAGCGCCACCTCGAACGCGCCGAGCGCGGAGGCGTACCAGCTCGCGGGGAAGTGGAAGCCGAGGATCGAGGTCTGCGCGTTCGTCGAGGCCAGCAGCATCATCGTCGAGTAGGCCTGGAAGAGGATGAAGTTGAAGGCGACGGAGGCGAGGAAGAGCACCACGTACGGGCGCAGCCGGCCGCGTTCCTCCGTGGTGACCCGGGGGCTGCGGAACATGACGGCGAAGTAGACGACCGGCGCGATCACCGAGATCAGGGTGAGCAGGTCGACGAACCGGCCCATGGTGAGCCAGCCGAGGGAGGCCAGCAGGGTGGCGAGGACGGCCACGGCGAGCAGTCCGCCGATGATCGTCCGCACGGCGCGGCGCATCGCGGCGGGGGCGAGGGCGTACTCGGCAGAGTGCTTTCGTCCGGCCAGATGGCGGCGTCCGAGGACGTATTGGACCAGGCCGGCCGTCATGCCGATGGCGGCGGCGGAGAAGCCCCAGTGCCAGCCCTTGTGCTCGCCGAGCCAGCCGGTGATGAGCGGTCCGGCGAACGCGCCGATGTTGATGCCCATGTAGTAGAGGGCGAATCCGGCGTCGCGGCGCTGGTCGTCGGTGCGGTAGAGCTTGCCGACCATGCTGGCCACATTGGGCTTGAGCAGGCCGGTGCCCGCGCTGATCAGGCCGAGTCCGGCCCAGGTCATGGCGGCGGTCGGCACGGCCATCGCGTAGTGGCCGCAGGCGATCAGGACGCCGCCCCACAGGACGGCGCGGTAGGAGCCGAGGATCCGGTCGGCGAGCCAGCCGCCGGCCACGGAGACGAGGTAGACCATGGTTCCGTAGGCAGCCGATACGGACGCGGCGGTTCCCGGGTTCATTCCGAGGCCGCCGTTGACTACGGTGTCCGCGAAGTAGAGAACCAGGATGGCCTGCATGCCCAGGAACGAGAAGCGCTCCCAGACCTCCAGCCCGGAGAGCGTCGCCAGACCCCTGGGGTGGCCGAGGAAGGCGTGGTCGTCGCGGGGCGGCGGCTGGTCGGCCTCCGGGTCCACCGGTTCGTCGATATCGGGTGCAGTTCTGGACAAAACGTATTCTCCGGTCGTATGGGCTCCTCACGAACATACCGGTGCGGTTCGGGCAGTGCGCGGGTGGCGACCGGGCGGGCGCTCACGGTGATCGAAAACAGACCGGATACGCTGGCTTGAGTGATGGCAGCGACACATCGACAATCCAGGTGATCGTCACCGTGATCGTCAGCAGACAGGAGTACCCCTCGTGACCGTCGTCGGGCCGTTCGGACTGAGCGTGCGGGACCAGGCTCTTGAGAGCGATGTCCAGGCCGGACTGGCCGCAGTCGAGGCGGGTCTGCTGGAAGCGACCAAGAGCGAAGTCCCCTTCATCACCGAGGCCGCACAGCATTTGGTGAAGGCCGGAGGCAAGCGGTTCAGGCCGCTGCTGGTGATGCTCGCGTCACGCTTCGGCGATCCCTACGCGCCCGGCATCGTGCCGTCAGCGGTGGTCGTCGAACTCACCCACCTCGCGACGCTCTACCACGACGACGTCATGGACGAGGCGGACGTCCGGCGCGGGGTGGACAGCGCGAACACCCGCTGGGGCAACTCCGTGGCCGTCCTGACGGGTGATTTCCTGTTCGCCCGCGCCTCGCACATCCTGGCCGACCTCGGACCCGAGGCCGTACGGATCCAGGCCGAGGCCTTCGAGCGGCTGGTGACGGGTCAGATCCTGGAGACGGCCGGGCCGCGCGACGGCCGCGACCCCATCGCCCACTACCTCGACGTCATCGCGGGCAAGACCGGCTCGCTGATCGCGGTCTCCGGCCGCTTCGGCGCGCTGATGTCCGGCGCCGACGAATCGGTCGTCGACATCCTCACGCAGTACGGCGAGCGCCTCGGCACCGCCTTCCAGCTCGCGGACGACGTCCTGGACATCGCCTCCGACTCGCACGAGTCCGGCAAGACCCCGGGTACGGACCTGCGCGAGGGCATCCCGACGCTGCCGGTGCTCCGGCTGCGGGAGATGGCCGCGCGGGACGGGCGGGAGGACGACCTGGAGCTCGTACGCCTCCTGGACGGCGACCTGACGGACGACGCCCGGCACGCCGAGGTGCTGTCCCGGCTGCGGGTGCACCCGGCGCTGGAGCAGGCGCGGCGCGACACCATCCGCTACGCCGAGGACGCGCGGGCCACGCTGGCCCCGCTGCCCGAGTGCTTCGCGAAGTCGGCCCTGGAAGAGCTGTGCGACGCGGTGGTGCACCGGGCCGGTTAGGCCCACTGGTTAATTACCTTCGGCAGAGGCGAGGCCCTCCGACCCCCTACGGGATGGGGACGGGGGGCCTTCGTCGTGTCATCCCTCCGGTGTACATGGAGTTGGCTCCGAGGAGTGATGCCTCAGGGCCCTTCCGTTTGGTCAGATAGAGGCACATCCCCACCAGATCGGGTGAGAGTGGCGGCGCGGGGTGGACGTTGTAAAGCCGGGATGGGTAGGTCGCCGCCTACACACAGAGGTAGGGCAGAGACATGGCAGCGAACGCAAAGACTTCTCGCAAGGCCTCGCGGTACGCGGTACCGGTCGTGGTCGTGGGAGTGGCCGTGGCGACCGTCGGACTGGTTCCGGCCTTCGCCAACGCGAGCGGACCGGACCTTCCCAAGGTGACGGCGCAGCAGCTCATCGAGA
Source organism: Streptomyces sp. NBC_00536 (assembly GCF_036346295.1). Classification (NCBI taxonomy): domain Bacteria; kingdom Bacillati; phylum Actinomycetota; class Actinomycetes; order Kitasatosporales; family Streptomycetaceae; genus Streptomyces; species Streptomyces sp. NBC_00536. The sequence goes on from NZ_CP107819.1 coordinate 4,780,928, forward strand.
AGATCGCCGCATCGGACACGCAGCAGCTGTCCGGCACCGCGAAGATCACCACCGACCTCGGCCTGCCGAAGCTGGCGACCGGCATGCTCGGCGGCGGAAGCGTCTCCGGCGGCTCCGCGGACCCGCAGGACAAGCTCACGCAGCTCGCCACGGGCACGCACACCTTCAAGGTCGCGGCCGACGGCCCGGACCGCCAGCGGATCACCTTCCTGGACGGCAAGGACGAGTACAGCCTCATCCACAACGGTGAAGAGGTCTGGGGCTACGACAGCAAGTCCAATGAGGTCTTCCATGAGAAGAACGCGGGCACCAGGGCGGGGGAGAAGGGCAAGGAGCACAAGACGGCCGACCGCCTCGCCTCCTCGCCCGCGCAGCTCGCCGACGAGGCCCTGAAGGCCGCCGGACCCACCACCGACGTCAGCGTCGGCGACACGGCCCAGGTGGCCGGGCGCGACGCCTACCAGCTGGTCCTCAAGCCGAAGGCCTCCGGTTCCACGATCGGGTCCGTGCAGATCGCCGTGGACGCCAAGACCGGTGTGCCGCTGCGCTTCCAGGTGCTCTCCAGCGCGGGCGGCAAGCCGATCCTGGACGCGGGCTTCAACAAGGTCGACTTCGGCAAGCCGGCCGCCGACACCTTCACCTTCACCCCGCCCAAGGGCGCCAAGGTGAAGGAGGGCTCGGACGCCCCGGTCGACGGCAAGATCGACAAGAGGCTCCAGGACAAGTCGCACGGCGGCCTGGGCTCCCTCCCGATCCCCGGCCTGGACGGTGTGACCGGCGGCGCGGGCAAGGGCGCGACCACGGTCCTCGGCGAGGGCTGGGCCTCGGTCGCCCGGATCGACTCGGGCTCGGGCAAGGGCCTCAAGGACTTCGAGGGCAAGGCGAACGAGAAGGGCGCCCCCAAGGAGGCCAAGCAGTTCCTCGACAGCCTCGGGGACAAGGTCACCGGCAAGTTCGGCTCCGGCCGGGTCTTCTCGACCCGCGTGTTCAACGCGCTGATCACGGACGACGGCAAGGTCTATGTGGGTGCGGTCACCAAGGACGCCCTGGTGAAGACGGCCAACGCCGGGAAGTAGCCCGCGGCCCGCGGCTCGCGCGATGCGGGTGTGGGCACAGGTGCACCAAGGGTGGCCCGGGACTTGTGTCCCGGGCCACCCTTGTGGCGTAACCCTCCTCTGTACAGCGGGCCCGCTGTACCGTGAATGCCATGTCGAGACACGTCACCATCCGCCTGGAAGAAGAGTTCCACGAGCGCCTCAAAGCGCGCGCGGCGGCGCTGGGGACGACGGTCACCGCGCTGATCACCGAGGTCACCGAACGCGAACTGGACGAGGACCGCAAGAACTTCCTCTCCGGCATCGAGGAGTTCGCCGACCACTGGGGCTACTTCCAGGAGCGGTTCGGCCATTGAAGATCACCATGGAGTGGGCCTGGACCGCTCTGGCCCACCATCTCCCGTCCGATCCCGCCGTCTGGGACCCCTCCGGGGTGGCCGCCGCGGTGGCCCGCCACCAGAACGACCTGGTGCTGGTCCCGGAGCAGCCCGCCCCCGACACCGCCTGGCGGGCCGCCGCGTTCCTGCACACGCTCGCGGTGTGCCCGGCGCTGGAATCCCCGATGAACGAGTTCTACGCGGCCGCCGCCACCCGCTCGTACCTGCGCGTGGCCGGAGCGAAGCAGCTCCCCTCGCCCGAAGCGCTCGGCGACCTGGTCGAGGCCGCGAAACTGGGCCGGGCCGACATCGCGGCGGTCGCCGAGGAACTGCGCGCCCGGATACAGGAACCTGTCCCGGAATCGACGTCGGTGCTACGCGCCGAGGGCGCGTAGCACCGACGTCGCACCTCGCCGGAGCCAGAGGGTGATTCCTAGAAGGTGATCTTCCAGCTGTTGATGTAGCCCACGTCCTGTGCGGCCACGTCCTTGACCTGGAGTTTCCAGACGCCGTTGGCGACCTCGCTCGACGCGTTCACCGTGTACGAGGCGATGACGTTGTCGGCCGAGTCCGAGCCGGAGTTCTTCAGCCGGTACGCCGTTCCGTCCGGGGCGATCAGGTCGATCTGGAGGTCGCCGCGGTAGGTGTGGACGATGTTCACGTCCACCTTCGTGGTGGCCGGGGCGTTGCCCGTGACGCCCGAGACGGTGATCGGTGAACTGACCCCGGCCGCCGGGGAGTCCGGGATGCTGACGTCCGTCGTGTTCTCGAAGGACGGGCCGGACGGCACCGTGGCGGCGGCGCCGAGCGTCCAGACCGCGTAGGCGATCGCGTCGCTGTTCTTGTCCAGGGCGGCGTCATCGATGTTCGCCGAGGTGTCGCACGACCGGTGGTAGCAGGCGTCGAAGGCCTTGCCGGAGGTGCCGCCCCACTTCTGGGCCTGCGCCGCGGTCTTGATGTAGTCGGCGCCGCTGAAGAGGCCGCCGACCGGGATGCCCGCGTCCTTGAACGGGGCGTGGTCGGAGCGTCCGTCGCCCTCGGTCTCGATCTCCGTGGGGATGCCGACGCCCGCGAAGTACGTCTTGAAGGTCTGCTCGATCGTGGGGTCGTCGTCATAGACGAAGTAGCCCGGGTTCGGCGAGCCGACCATGTCGAAGTTCAGATAGCCGGAGATCTTCGACTTCTCCGCGCTCGGCAGGTTGTTGACGTAGTACGTCGACCCGACCATGCCCAGCTCCTCCGCGCCCCACCAGCCGAAGCGCAGGTGCTTGGTGGACTGGAGGCCGGCCCGGGAGACGGCGAGGGCGGTTTCGAGGATGGCCGCCGAGCCGGAGCCGTTGTCGTTGATGCCGGGACCCGCGTTGACCGAGTCCAAGTGCGAGCCGGACATCAGGACCGAGTTGGGGTCACCGCCGGGCCAGTCGGCGATCAGGTTGTAGCCGGTGGAGCCGCTGGAGGTGAAGGTCTGGAGCGTGGTCGTGTAGCCGGCCGCGTCCAGCTTGGCCTTCACGTAGTCGATCGAGGCCTTGTAGCCGGCCTTGCCGTGCGCGCGGTTGCCGCCGTTGGCGGTGGCGATCGACTGGAGCTGGGTCAGGTGCGCCTTGACGTTGGCGATGGGGATGTCGGGCGGCGTCGGCGCGGCCGTGGCCGCCGTGGGGGAGGCCAGTGCCGCGGGGGCGGTGGAGGCGAACAGACCGGCCACCGCGAGCGCGGTGACGGCGGCCAGGCGCCGGGAGACGGACAGGCTCATGTGGGGGCTCCGGGATTCCGCGGGGATGTGACGGAACTGTGGGGATAGAGCGGGTGAGCGTTGGTGCGTCAGTTCGAGCCTGATGTTCAGCGAGAGTATGACTGTCCGTCAAGGTCATGATCCGGTCAGCGGGGTTCGGAAAACGGACGGTCCCCGGTACGGATGTTCCGTACCGGGGACCGGGGGTGGATGATGCGCGGCCGCGCCCGCGGCTAGGCCGGTTCGCGCGCCGGGGCGACGGGGGCGCCGTCCGCCGCGGTGGTGGCCGTGGCCGTGTCCGTGCTCGCGGCGGCCGCGGCGGCCGCCGCGAGGGCCGCGCGCGAGCGCCGGGCGGTCCCGAGCGCGTCCCAGGTGAGCAGGGCGAGCGCGGCCCAGACCAGCGCGAACCCGGCCCAGCGCTCGGGCGGCATCGCCTCGTGGAAGTAGAGGACGCCGAGGCCGAACTGGAAGACCGGGGCCAGGTACTGGAGCAGCCCGAGGGTGGAGAGCGGGACCCGGATCGCGGCGGCACCGAAGCAGACCAGCGGGATCGCGGTGACCAGGCCGGTGGCCGCCAGCAGCGCCGTGTGCCCGGCGCCCTGGGCGGTGAAGGTGGACTGGCCCTGGGCCGTCAGCCACAGCAGGTAGCCGAGGGCGGGCGGGAAGAGCAGCGCGGTCTCGGCGGCCAGTGAGTCCAGGCCGTGCAGGTTGATCTTCTTCTTCAGCAGGCCGTAGGTGGCGAAGGAGAAGGCCAGCACCAGGGAGATCCACGGCGGCCGCCCGTATCCGACCGCCAGCACCACGACGGCCGCGGCGCCGATCGCGACGGCGGCCCACTGGGCGCGGCGCAGCCGCTCGCCGAGGACGAAGACGCCGATGGCGATGGTGACCAGCGGGTTGATGAAGTAGCCGAGGCTGGCCTCGACGACCCGGCCGTTGTTCACGGCCCAGATGTACAGGCCCCAGTTCACCGAGATCACGGCGGCCGCCAGCGCGGTCAGCCCGAGCTTGCGCGGCTGGCCGGCGAGGGCGCGTATCCAGCCCCAGCGGCGCATCACCAGCAGGGCGAGGCCGACGGCGGCCAGGGACCACACCATGCGGTGGGCGAGGATCTCGATCGCGCCCGCGGGCTTGAGCAGCGGCCAGAAGAGGGGCACCAGCCCCCACATGCCGTAAGCGCCGAATCCGTAGAGCAAACCCGTGCGCTGCTCGTCGTCTGCCTTCACGGGCCCTCCTGGGTCACTTCAAGCCAACCTCACGAAGGTAGCGCCGACGCCGCCGGATGTCATGCCCATTAACAGGTGACAGTCATGACATCCGGGTGCCTCCACCGCGGCTCGGGCCGGGCCTCCACCGTGGCTCAGGCCAGCGCGGCGGCGATCGCGGCGGCGATCGGAGTGGTCGGGCGGCCGATCAGCCGGGCCAGGTCCCCGCTGGTGCCCGCGAGCCGCCCGCGCGCGATGGCCGCGTCCACATCGACCAGGATCGCCGCGAAGGCGGCCGGGACCCCGGCGCCGGTCAGCACGTCCAGGTGCGCGTCCGCCGGGACCGACGCGTAGGTGATCTCGCGGCCGGACTGCGCCGCGACCTCGGCCGCGTACTCCGCCAGGCTCCAGGCGGTGTCGCCGCTCAGCTCGTAGACCCGGTTCAGGTGGCCCTCGCCGCTGACCACGGCGGCCGCCGCGGCGGCGTAGTCGGCGCGGGCCGCGGACGCGATGCGGCCCTCGCCCGCGCTGGAGACCACCGCGCCGTGCTCCAGTACGTTCCCCAGCTGCGCGGTGTAGTTCTCGTGGTACCAGCCGTTGCGCAGGAAGGTGTGGGGCAGCCCGGAGTCGAGGATGAGCTGCTCGGTGACGCGGTGCTCGGCGGCGAGGTCGAAGTCGGCCTCGGGGCCGCCGAGGATCCCGGTGTAGGCGAGCTGGGCCACCCCGGCGGCCTTCGCGGCCTCGATCACGGCGGTGTGCTGCGGCACGCGGTGGCCGACCTCGCTGCCGGAGATCATCAGGACCCGGTCCCCGGCGCGGAAGACGCCGTCCAGGCTCGCGGGGTCGCTGTAGTCCGCGACGCGCACCTCGATGCCGCGCTCGGCCAGGTCGGCGGCCTTCTCCTTGTTCCGGACGACGGCGGCGATCTCCGAGGCGGGGACGGTGGCCAGCAGGTCCTCCAGGACGAGGCGGCCGAGGGCTCCGGTGGCTCCGGTGACGACGATGCTCATGACGTGCTCCTTCAGTGTCCTTCGGGGTCCTTCGGGGTGATGACACCACCTTATGGAGTGCGCTAACCATTCGTAAGTACCCACTTTGGAGTAAGGTACTGGTATGGAAGTAAGTGTGCAGGCAGTGAGCGTGAAGGCTCCGATGTGTCCCTCCCGCGGCGTCCTGGAGCACGTCACCAGCCGCTGGGGGGTCCTCGTCCTGGCCTCGCTGGTGGAGCGGTCGTACCGGTTCAGCGAACTGCGCCGGGAGGTGGGCGGCGTCAGCGAGAAGATGCTGGCCCAGACCCTCCAGACGCTGGAGCGGGACGGCTTCGTCCTGCGGGTCGCGCGGCCGGTGATCCCGCCGCACGTCGACTACTCCCTCACCCCGCTGGGGCGCGAGGCCGCCGAACAGGTGTGGGCGCTGGCCCGCTGGACGGAACGCCGTACGGGCGCGGTGCAGGAAGCCCGGGCGGCGTACGACGAGGCGCGCGCGGCGTACGACGAGGCCCGGACCCCGTAGTACCTACGGGGGATCCGGGCCTGGTCGAATGTTCGGTTCCGCTCAGCCGACGACGGTCCAGTTGTCGTTGCCGGTGAGGAGGGTGCCGAGGTCGCCCTTGCCGTGCTGTTCGATGGCGGTGTCGAGCTGGTCGGCCATCTGGGTGTCGTAGACGGGGCGTTCGACGCTGCGGAACACACCGATGGGGGTGTGGTGCAGGGTGTCGGGGTCGGCGAGGCGGGAGAGCGCGAAGGCGTTGGTCGGTGACGTGGTGTGCGCGTCGTGGACCAGGATGTCGGCTTCGTTCTCGGGGGTCACCTGGACGACCTGGAGGTCGCCGGTGGCGCGGTCGCGGATGACGCCCTTGGCCAGGTCGATGCCGAAGCGGATCGGCTTGCCGTGTTCGAGCCGGATGACGGCTTCCTGGGCCTGTTCCTGGTCCTTGAGGACCTCGAAGGCGCCGTCGTTGAAGATGTTGCAGTTCTGGTAGATCTCGACGAGCGCGGTGCCCTGGTGGTCGGCGGCGGCGCGCAGCACCTCGGTGAGGTGTTTGCGGTCGGAGTCGACGGTCCGGGCGACGAAGCTCGCTTCGGCGCCGATGGCCAGGGAGACCGGGTTGAAGGGGGCGTCGAGGGAGCCCATGGGCGAGGACTTGGTGAGCTTCCCGACCTCGCTGGTGGGCGAGTACTGGCCCTTGGTCAGTCCGTAGATCCGGTTGTTGAAGAGCAGGATCTTGAGGTTGACGTTGCGGCGCAGGGCGTGGATGAGGTGGTTGCCGCCGATGGAGAGGGCGTCGCCGTCGCCGGTGACGACCCAGACGGACAGGTCGCGCCGGGAGGTGGCCAGGCCGGTGGCGATGGCCGGGGCGCGGCCGTGGATGGAGTGCATCCCGTAGGTGTTCATGTAGTACGGGAAGCGGGAGGAGCAGCCGATGCCGGAGACGAAGACGATGTTCTCTTTGGCGAGGCCGAGTTCGGGCATGAAGCCCTGGACGGCGGCCAGGACGGCGTAGTCGCCGCAGCCGGGGCACCAGCGGACTTCCTGGTCGGACTTGAAGTCCTTCATCGACTGCTTCGCCTCGGCCTTGGGGACCAGCGACAGCAGCTTGGGTGCCTGGGCGGGGGCGTCGGTGACCTCAGTCATTGATGGCCTCCTGGAGGACCGTGGCGAGCTGTTCCGCCTTGAAGGGCATGCCGTTGACCTGCGTGTACGAGCGGGCGTCGACCAGGTACTTCGCCCGGATCAGGGTGGCCAGCTGGCCGAGGTTCATCTCGGGCACCACTACCTTCTCGTAACGCCCCAGGACCTCTCCCAGATTCCGCGGGAAGGGGTTGAGGTGGCGCAGGTGGGCCTGGGCGATGGGCTGGCCGGCCTGGCGCAGGCGGCGGACGGCGGCGGTGATGGGGCCGTAGGTGGAGCCCCAGCCCAGGACGAGGGTGGTGGCCCCGTCGGGGTCGTCCACGTCGAGGTCCGGGACCCGGATGCCGTCGATCTTGGCCTGGCGGGTGCGGACCATGAAGTCGTGGTTGGCCGGGTCGTAGGAGATGTTCCCGGTGCCGTCCTGCTTCTCGATGCCGCCGATGCGGTGTTCCAGGCCCGGGGTGCCGGGCACGGCCCAGGGGCGGGCGAGGGTTTCCGGGTCCCGCTTGTAGGGCCAGAACACCTCCGTCCCGTCCGCGAGCTGGTGGTTGGGCCCGGACTGGAACTGGACCCGCAGGTCGGGGAGGTCCTCGACGTCGGGGATCCGCCAGGGCTCGGAGCCGTTGGCGAGGTAGCCGTCGGAGAGCAGGAACACCGGGGTCCGGTACGTGAGGGCGATCCGGGCGGCGTCGAGTGCGGCGTCGAAGCAGTCGGCCGGGGTGCGGGGGGCCACGATCGGGACCGGGGCCTCGCCGTTGCGCCCGTACATCGCCTGGAGCAGGTCGGCCTGCTCCGTCTTGGTCGGCAGGCCGGTGGAGGGCCCGCCGCGCTGGATGTCGACGACCAGCAGCGGCAGCTCCAGGGAGACCGCCAGCCCGATGGTCTCCGACTTCAGGGCCACACCGGGTCCGGAGGTGGTGGTCACCGCGAGGGACCCGCCGAAGGCGGCGCCGAGCGCGGCGCCGATCCCGGCGATCTCGTCCTCGGCCTGGAAGGTCCGCACGCCGAAGTTCTTGTGCTTGGACAGCTCGTGCAGGATGTCGGAGGCCGGGGTGATCGGGTACGAGCCCAGGTACAGCGGCAGATCCGCCTGCCGGCCGGCCGCGATCAGCCCGTAGGACAGGGCCAGGTTCCCGGAGATGTTGCGGTAGGTGCCGGTCGGGAACGCCTTCGTGGCCGGGGCGACCTCGTAGGACACCGCGAAGTCCTCGGTGGTCTCACCGAAGTTCCAGCCCGCCCGGAAGGCCGTCACGTTCGCCTCCGCGATCTGCGGCTTCTTCGCGAACTTGGACCGCAGGAACGCTTCGGTGCCCTCGGTCGGCCGGTGGTACATCCACGACAGCAGGCCCAGCGCGAACATGTTCTTGCTCCGCTCGGCCTCCTTCCGCGAGAGGCCGTACTCCTTGAGCGCCTCCACCGTCAGCGTCGTGAGCGGCACCGGGTGGACGTTGTACGCCTGGAGCGACCCGTCCTCCAGCGGTGACACCTCGTAGCCGACCTTCGCCATCGGGCGCTTGGTGAACTCGTCGGTGTTGACGATGATCTCCGCGCCCCGCGGGACGTCCCCGATGTTCGCCTTCAGGGCGGCCGGGTTCATCGCGACCAGGACGTTCGGCGCGTCACCCGGGGTGAGGATGTCGTGGTCGGCGAAGTGCAGCTGGAACGAGGACACGCCCGGCAGGGTTCCGGCAGGCGCCCGGATCTCGGCGGGGAAGTTCGGCAGCGTCGAGAGATCGTTGCCGAAGGAAGCCGTCTCGGACGTGAAACGGTCACCGGTGAGCTGCATGCCGTCACCCGAGTCACCCGCGAAACGGATGATCACACGGTCGAGCCGACGGACTTCCTTCCCGCCGGGACCCGTGGGCGTGCGCTGTCCTCCGACAACAGCACCCCCGGCCCCGTCGGCCTGCTCGGCTGGGCTACTGACCTGGCTGGTCACAGAACTGGACCTCCTTCGAGGCGTGGCGTTCGCAAGGCCAACCCTACGTCTGTAAGGGTGTCCTTCCTTGGGCCGCTCATATGCTGGACCGTCCCGTGCGTCCCGTGGGACGGTCTGGTCCGGAGTGTCTCCCGCCGGTAATTCCTCCTTGAGGAGACACTCCGCCGTCGGATGTTCCGGCACCCCCGTCGCGTCAATAGCTGACAGGGTGTCAGTTGATCAGGATCTCAGGTAGGTGAGGACGGCGAGCACGCGCCGGTGATCCCCGTCACTCGGCGACAGCCCGAGCTTCATGAAGATGTTGCTGACGTGCTTCTCCACCGCTCCGTCGCTGACCACCAGCTGCTTGGCCACCGCGGAGTTCGTCCGCCCCTCGGCCATCAGCCCCAGCACTTCGCGCTCGCGCGGCGTCAGCCCCGCCAGCACGTCCTGCTTGCGGCTGCGGCCCAGCAGCTGGGCGACCACCTCGGGGTCCAGGGCCGTACCGCCCCGGGCCACCCGGACCACCGCGTCGAGGAACTCTCGCACCTCGGCCACCCGGTCCTTGAGCAGATACCCCACCCCGGTGCTGGAACCGGCCAGCAGTTCGGTGGCGTACTGCTCCTCGACGTACTGCGACAGCACGAGCACCCCGATCCCGGGGTAGTCCTTGCGCAGCCGTACGGCGGCTCGTACCCCCTCGTCGGTGTGGGTCGGCGGCATCCGTACGTCCGCCACCACCACATCCGGCAGCGCGTCCTCCGCCGCCAGCTCCGCCACCGTCTTGATCAGGGCTTCCGCGTCCCCGACGCCGGCCACGACGTCATGCCCCCGGTCGGTCAGCAACCGGGTCAGGCCCTCACGCAGCAGCACTGAATCCTCGGCGATGACCACCCGCACCCTGTCTTCCACGACTCAGCAGCTCCCGCATCACTCGTTGTCGATCCCTGGCACAGCCAAGCATCCCAGCCTCGGGGCCGGGTCAAGGCAAGTCCGGGCCAACGAGTGCGTGTACGGGCCCACTTTGCGAGGTCGGCTCGCGCCGCGGGGGCCCGAGCACGCCGAAAGGCGGGTCCGAAGACCCGCCTTCTTCGCGGCCGGCCATATCCAGCCTCGCCGGCGTTTGAGGCGCGGGTCCGGGCGGAGCCCGGTGCCCGGCGGAGCCGGGTTCCTGGGGCTCCGCCCCAGACCCCGCGCCTCAAACGCCGGCGAGGCTGAAATGGCGGCCCAGCGGGTGGCGAGGCTGAAATGGCGGGCCAGCGGGTGAAGGCCCCGCGGCTCAGACCCGCCAGGGCAGCTCCGCGGTCACCGTCGTCCCGCCGCCGTCGGGGGAGTCGACGACCAGGACGCCGTCCACCGCGTCCAGCCGCTCCGCCAGGCCCGCGAGCCCGCCGCCCGCGCCGGTGCTCGCCCCGCCGCGGCCGTCGTCGGCGACCTGGATCAGCAGCCGGTCCCCGGACTTCCACACGTCCACGCTGGCCACACCGCCCCCGGAGTGCTTGCTCACGTTCTGCAGCAGCTCGGAGACCGTGAAGTACGCGATCCCCTCGATCGCGGCCACCGGCCGCCCCGGCAGTTCCACCTGCACGCGGACCGGGACGGTGCAGCGCGAGGCCACCGACGAGAGGGCCGCGTCGAGTCCGCGGTCGGTGAGGACCGCCGGGTGGATGCCGCGCGCGAGGTCCCGCAGCTCCTGGAGCGCGATCTTCACCTCGCCGTGCGCCTCGTCCACCATGCGGGCGGCGACCTGCGGGTCCTCGGCGAGCTTCTCCTTGGCCAGGCCCAGGTCCATGGCGAGGGAGACCAGCCGGGCCTGCGCGCCGTCGTGCAGGTCGCGCTCGATGCGCCGCAGGTCGGCGGCGGCGGTGTCGACGACCACCCCGCGGTCCGACTCCAGCTCGGTGACCCGGTGGGCGAGGCGGGACGGGCCGAGCAGCCCGCCGATCAGCACCCGGTCGACCGTCGCCAGGCCGTGGATCACCCACGGCACGGCCAGCGTGAAGCCCAGCCCGATCACCGAGGTGAGGACGATCAGCAGCGGCGAGTCCAGGTAGAAGCTGTAGTGGTCGCCGTTCTGGAACAGCTGCAGCCCGGGCTGGTCGGTGAAGGCGGGGAAGACCCAGAACCAGAGCGGGTAGAGCAGCATCGACCAGCCGTAGGTCCACAGGGTCAGCGACAGCGTGAAGCTGAAGACCGCCCACGGGAAGTGGATCACCGAGTAGAGGACGTGCCGCCAGGCGCTCCCGCTCTTGAGCATCGCGCCCATGGCGGCCAGCGCACCGCTCTTCGCGGCCCGCACCGGCTCCGGGTCGCCGATGTCCATCCCGAGCAGGGTCCGCGCGCGGGCCCGCTCCAGGTGCCCGAAGCCGCGGGCCATGCCCAGTACGCCCGCCAGTACGGGCACGCCGAGGAAGGTGACCAGCAGCCCGGCGCCCAGGCTCACGCCGGTGATGGCGAGCGAGAAGTACAGGGTGCTCAGCGGCAGCCCGATCAGCAGGTGCCCGAATTCGCGCCAGGTCCGTCCCGCGAAGGGCGCCGTGAGCACCGAGGGCGCCCGCCGTCCCGCGCCGTCCCTCCCCGCGCTGTCCCTGCCCGTGCCGTAGCCCGTGCCGTAGCCGATCGCCATGATCCCGCCCCGTCCTGTTCCTATGCCGTGCTCCACTGCCTCAACCCTGTCGCGTCCCGCTTTCCCGGGCCATCCGGTCCGTCGGCGTCCCCACCGGGGGGTTATCCCCACCCCGGCCGGGCCCCGACCCCGCCCCGGCCGGCGCCGGACACGGCTACGGGGCCTCCCGCCGCAGCGGAAGGCCCCGTACCCATGGTTCAGCCGGACGGTTCTCAGATGCCCCGGGACCGCCACGGCAGCTCCGCCGTCACCACGGTCCCGCCGCCCTCCGGGGACTCGACGACGAACAGTCCGTCCACGGCCCCCAGCCGCTCCGCGAGCCCGGCCATGCCGGTCCCGCCGCCTCCGGCGACCTTCGCCCCGCCGCGCCCGTCGTCCGAGACGCGGATCAGCAGCCGGTCGGCGGCCCGCCACACCTCCACGCTCGCGATCCGCGCCTGCGCGTGCTTGCTGACGTTCTGGAGCAGCTCGGAGACCGTGAAGTACGCGATCCCCTCGATCGCCTCGGCCGGGCGGGCCGGAAGGTCCACGTCCACCTTCACCGGCACCAGGCAGCGCGAGGCCACCGACGAGAGGGCCGCGTCGAGTCCGCGGTCGGTGAGGACCGCCGGGTGGATGCCGCGCGCGAGGTCCCGCAGCTCCTGGAGCGCGATCTTCACCTCGCCGTGCGCCTCGTCCACCATCGCGGCCGCCGCCTCCGGGTCCTCCAGGAGCTTCTCCTTGGCCAGGCCCAGCCCCATCGCCAGCGCGACCAGCCGGGCCTGCGCCCCGTCGTGCAGGTCCCGTTCGATGCGCCGCAGGTCCGCCGCGGCGGTGTCGACGACCACCCCGCGGTCCGACTCCAGCTCGGCGATGCGCCGCTCCAGCTCGTCGACGGGGGAGAGCAGGCCCCGTACCATCGCGCGGTCCACATGGGTCAGACCGCGCGTCAGGTACGGGAGCACGGGCCACAGGACGAAGAGGCCGACCAGCGCGACCGTGAAGGTCAGCACCCCCCACGGCAGCCGGATCAGCCCGTAGAGCGAGGTCCGCCAGGCCACCGGGTCCTTGAGGCTCGTCCACAGCCAGGGGAAGAACCCGCCGGCCCGCTTCGGGCCGGGGATCGGCGTCGGTTCGTCCACGCGCACGCCCAGCAGGGCCCGCGCCCGGGCGCGTTCGATCCGCCCCAGCCCGCGCGCCACGAACAGGCCGCAGGCGAGCAGCGGCAGTCCCATCGCGGTGACGGCCAGACCGCCGCCCAGCGACACCATGAACACCGTGTAAACAAATCCGATGATCGCCAACGGCAGATTCAGCAGGAGGTGGGCGATCTCCTTCCAGGTCTCGCGCCCGAACACGGGTCGGACGGGCGGAAGGCGGTCTTCGCCGGAGGCTTGTCCGTCAGAGGCTTGAGTGGCTGGGATGTTCACGGTCATGCCCCACAGCCTGTCAAGCGCGGCCCGCCGGTGCCATGGGGGGACCGGGGGGAGTGAACGGGGGATAACCCCACCCTGAGAAGCCAGGCCCTAGACTCCCGTGCGTAACAGATCATCGACAGTTGACCGGGAGCGAGGAGCGGACGTGCCCGAACCCGCGGTACCGATGGCCGTGACCGTGCTCGCAGCCGACTATTTCCGGAGTTATTCGGTCGTCGGCGTGCTCGCCGCCCTGGGCGTGCTCTTCGTGGCCGTCGCCTTCGGCGCGGGCCGGCTGCTGCGTCCGTCGGTCCCGACCCCGGAGAAGCTGCTGACGTACGAGTGCGGCGTGGACCCCGTCGGCGAGGGCTGGGCGCACACCCAGGTCCGCTACTACGTCTACGCGTTCCTCTACGTCATCTTCGCCGTCGACTCGATCTTCCTCTTCCCCTGGGCGACCGTGTTCGCCGCCGCGGGCTACGGCGCCACCACGCTCGTGGAGATGTTCGTCTTCCTGGGCTTCCTGGCCGTCGGCCTGCTCTACGCGTACAAGAAGGGCGTCCTCGAATGGACGTGACACCGACACCGACACCGGTGGACGTGACACCGGCCGGGACCCGTGAGCCCGTGCCGCTGCCGGAGCCGAAGCGGCTGGGAGTGCTCTCCCGCCTGGCCCCCGAGCCGATGAAGGTGGTCCTGAACTGGGGCCGCCGCTACAGCCTGTGGGTCTTCAACTTCGGACTGGCCTGCTGCGCGATCGAGTTCATCGCCGCGTCCATGGCGCGGCACGACTTCATCCGGCTGGGCGTGATCCCCTTCGCGCCCGGTCCGCGCCAGGCCGACCTGATGATCGTATCGGGCACGGTGACGGACAAGATGGCCCCGGCCGTCAAGCGGCTCTACGAGCAGATGCCGGAGCCGAAGTACGTCATCTCCTTCGGCGCCTGCTCCAACTGCGGCGGCCCGTACTGGGACTCGTACTCGGTGACGAAGGGCGTGGACCAGATCATTCCGGTCGACGTCTACGTACCCGGCTGCCCGCCCCGCCCCGAGGCGCTCCTCCAGGGCATCCTCAAGCTCCAGGAGAAGATCGCCCGCGAATCGCTCGCGGAGCGGTATGCGAACGGGCCGTCGGTGGCGCAGCTGACGAGCGGCCTGGTCACGCCGCCGCCGGCCGGCCCGGTGGACGGGACCCGCGCATGAACCTCTACGAATCCCTTCCCGACGGCGCCCCGCAGATCTTCGGCGAGGAGGCGCTCGGCTCGTACGCGTACAACGTCCTGACGGTCGACGTCCCCGTCGGCAGCTGGATCTCCTCGCTGGAGATCGCGCGCGACAAACTGGGCTGCACGTACTTCGACTGGCTGAGCGCGGTCGACGAGCCGGGCACCGGCTTCCGGATCTGCGCGCACGTCGTGGCGCTGGAGCACCACCAGGTACGCCGTCTCCTCCTGCGCACCACGGTCCCGCACGCGGCGCCCTCCCTCCCCTCCGCGATCGCGGTGTACGCGGGGGCGGCGTGGCACGAACGCGAGACCTTCGAGATGTTCGGCGTGACCTTCACCGACCACCCGAACCTGGTCCCCCTGCTCCTCCCCGAGAACTTCGAGGGCCACCCGCTGCGCAAGGACTTCGTCCTGGCCGCGCGGGTCGCCAAGGCGTGGCCCGGGGCCAAGGAACCGGGCGAGGGCGCGGACCCGGACGGCCCGAAGCGCCGCCAGATGCTTCCCCCGGGCGTCCCCGACCCGAACGAATGGGGCCCCCTCAAGGGCCAACTCCCCCCGGCCCCCACCCGCCCGACCCGCACCCCCCGCGCGGCGGGCGCGGGCGCGGGTACCGCCCGCGCGGCGGGTGCCGGTGCCGGTGCCGGTGCGGGTGCGACCCGCGAGGGTGCCCCGGCCCGCCGCGCCCGCTCGGTATCGGCCGGCTCGGCGAGCCAGGCCACCCCGGACGCGGAGGCCACGGACGCGCTGCCCGAAGCCTCCGAAACCCCGCCGCGCCCGGCCCGCCGTAGCCGCTCCGTAGCGGACGGCTCCGCGAGCCAGGCGCCCGCGGGTACGGAGAGCCCCGCGACCCCGCTGGGTACGGAGACCTCCGAGGCCGCCCCCGCGGACGCGACCACCCCCGGAGCCCCCGCGCGCCCGGCCCGCCGTAGCCGCTCGGTAGCGGACGGCTCCGCGAGCCAGGCGACCCCGGACGCGGAGGGCACGGAGACCCCCGCGCCCCGCCGCACGGCCCCGCGCAGTCCGGATGCCCCCTGGCACACCCCGAAGCCCGCCTTCGACCCCGCCCCGGCGGAGCCGACCCCGGCACCCACGTCGGCGGAGCCGACCCCGGCCAAGGCCGAGCCGGAGCCCACCCCGGCGGAGCCGAACCCGGCACCTGCCCCGGCGGAGCCGACCTCGGCACCCACGTCGGCGGGGCCGACCCCGGCCAAGGCCGAGCCGGAGCCCACCCCGGCGGAGCCGACCTCGGCACCTGCCCCGGCGGAGCCGACCCCGGCACCTGCCCCGGCGGAGCCGACCTCGGCACCTGCCCCGGCGGAGCCGACCCCGGCACCCACGTCGGCGGGGCCGAACCCGGACCCGACCCCCGCCGGGCCCGCCGCAGGCGACCCGGCCCGGGCGGAGCCCGCCCCGGGGAAGCCGACCCCGGCCCAGGCCCCCACCGAGCCCGCCGCAGGCGACCCGGCGGAGCAGGACCCCGCCCGGGCGGAGCCCTCCTCGGGGAAGCCGACCCCGGACGCGCCCCCCACCGAGCCCTCCGCAGGAGGCCCCGCATGAACGACGTCCTCGACGTCGCCCTGCGACTCATCGTCGTCTTCGTCTGCTTCCTCGTCCTGCCCCTCGTCGTCGGCCAGGCCGAGCACAAGGTGATGGCGCACATGCAGGGCCGCCTCGGCCCCATGTACGCGGGCGGCTTCCACGGCTGGGCCCAGCTCGTCGCCGACGGCGTGAAGTTCGCGCAGAAGGAGGACATCGTCCCGGCCAACGCCGACCGGCGGATCTTCCAGCTCGCACCCGCCGTCGCGCTGCTCCCGTACCTCCTCGTCCTCCTCGTCATCCCCATCGGCCCGGGCCACGGCGCGGTCGGCCAGGTCATCGACGCGGGGATCTTCTTCGCGCTCGCCGTCATGGGCATCGGCGTACTCGGCAGCCTCATGGCCGGCTGGGCCTCCGCCAACAAGTTCTCGCTGCTCGGCGGTCTGCGGACGGCCGCCCAGCTGCTCGCCTACGAGCTGCCGATGCTGCTCGCCGCCGCCTCCGTCGCGATGGCCGCCGGGACGGTGTCCCTGACGGGGATCGTCGGGGCCTTCGAGTGGTGGTGGCTGCCCTGGCAGATCGTCGGCGCCGTGGTGTTCTTCACCGCCGGCCTCGCCGAACTCCAGCGGCCGCCGTTCGACATGCCCGTCGCCGACTCCGAGATCATCTTCGGCGCGTACACGGAGTACACGGGACTGCGTTTCGCGCTGTTCCTGCTCTCCGAGTACGCGGGCATCGTCGTCCTGTGCGGTCTGACCACCGTCCTCTTCCTCGGCGGCTGGCACGGCCCCTTCGGCGGTGACGGCCTCGGCTGGGTCTGGACCCTGCTCAAGGTCGCCGTCCTCGCCTTCGTCGTGATCTGGCTGCGCGTGACCTACCCGCGGCTGCGCGAGGACCAGCTCCAGAAGCTCGCCTGGACCGTACTCATCCCGCTCGCGCTCGCCCAGATCGCGCTCACCGGCATCGTGAAGGTGGCGATCCAGTAATGCCTCCCGTCCCCGGCTCCGGCCTCGCCAAGGGCCTCGCCGTCACGCTGCGCACGATGGTCAAGCGCGCGCACACGGCCCAGTACCCCGACGCCCAGCCCGAACTGCCGCCGCGCTCGCGCGGGGTCATCGGACTGTTCGAGGAGAACTGCACCGTCTGCATGCTGTGCGCGCGCGAGTGCCCCGACTGGTGCATCTACATCGACTCGCACAAGGAGACGGTCCCCGCGGCCGCCCCCGGCGGGCGCGAGCGCAGCCGCAATGTCCTCGACCGCTTCGCGATCGACTTCTCGCTCTGCATGTACTGCGGCATCTGCATCGAGGTGTGCCCCTTCGACGCCCTGTTCTGGTCGCCGGAGTTCGAGTACGCGGAAACGGACATCCTCGAACTCACCCACGAGCGCGACAAGCTGCGCGAGTGGATGTGGACCGTGCCGGCCCCGCCCGCGCTCGACCCGGCCGCCGAGGAGCCCAAGGAGATCGCCGCCGCCCGCAAGGCCGTCGAGAAGGCCGAAGCCGCTGCCGCGGCAGCCACGGCAGCGGCCGCTGAGACCGCCACCGGGACCGCCCCCGGGAACAGCACGGAGGCAGACGCGTGAGCCCCGCCGCCACCCTGGCCGCCGCCACCGCCACCACGGCCGGACCCGGTTTCCTCTCCCCGACCGGCGTCGAGATCGCCTTCGTCCTGGTCGGCCTCGCCACCCTCGGCGCGGCCCTCATCACGGTCACCACGAAGCAGCTGGTGCACGCCGCCCTGTGGCTGGTCGTCGCCCTCGGCGGGGTCGCGATCGAGTACCTGCTGCTGACCGCCGAGTTCATCGCCTGGGTCCAGGTCCTGATCTACGTCGGTTCCGTGGTCGTCCTCCTGCTCTTCGGGCTGATGCTCACCAAGGCCCCCATCGGGCGCTCCCCGGACGCCGACTCCGGCAACCGCTGGGTCGCGCTCGCGGTCGCCGTGGCCGCCGCCGCGTCCCTCGTGTGGGTGGTCGTCGACGCCTTCCGCACCACCTGGATCGACCTCGACGGTCCGGCCCAGGGCTCCACCAAGGTGTCGGGCGAGTTCCTCTTCCAGCACTGGGTGCTGCCCTTCGAAGCGCTGTCGGTGCTGCTGCTGGCGGCCCTGGTCGGCGCGATCGTGCTGTCCCGCAAGTCCGACCCGTCCCGCACCTCCGACCCGGCCGCCGGCACCGGCAGCGAAGACAAGGAGCGGCAGCGCTGATGCACCTCGCCTATCCCGCCGTACTGGCGGCGCTCCTCTTCTGCACGGGCCTGTACGGAGTACTGGCCCGCCGCAACGCCATCCTGGTCCTGATGTCCGTCGAGCTGATGCTCAACGCGGTCAACCTCAACCTGGTGGCCTTCGACGTCTGGCTGCGCGACACCCTGCACGCCGGGCAGGCCCTCACCCTCTTCACCATCGCCGTCGCGGCCGCCGAGATCGGCATCGGCCTGGCCATCGTGCTGATGGTCTACCGCAACCGCGGCACGGCGGACGTCGACAAGCTCCGCGACACCGCGGAGCCCGCGGACACCCCCCGCACCCCGAACAACCCGAGCAACCCGAGCGAGGTCACCGCGTGAGCACCACGACCCTCGCCGTCCTCGTCCCGCTGCTGCCCTTCCTGGGCGCGCTGGCCGGACTGCTCTTCGGCCGCAAGGCCCCCGGATTCGTCCGCCCGCTCGCCGTCCTGCCGACGCTGGCCGCCGCCGTACTGGCCGTCCTCGTCGCCGTGCGGCACGGCGGCGGGCAGGCCATCGACGCCTCGACGGAACTGACCCCGACCGGCTCCGTGCCGATCGACCTGGCGCTCCACCTGGACGGCTTCGCCGTCCTGACGGCCGTCCTCGTCGGCGTCGTCGCCACCTGCGTCCAGCTCTTCTCCACCGCCTACCTGCGCACGGACCCGCGCTACGCGTCCTACGCGGCCCTGGTCTCGCTGTTCACCTCCGCGATGCTGCTCGTCGTCTACTCCGGCGACCTGATGGTGCTGCTGGTGGGCTGGGAGGTCATGGGCATCTGCTCGTACTTCCTGGTCGGCCACTACTGGGAGACCGAGGCCGCCCGGGCCGCGTCCCTCAAGGCCTTCCTCGTCACCAAGCTGGGTGACGTGCCCTTCCTGATCGGCCTGTTCGCGCTCGCCGCCGACGCCGGCTCCTTCCGGATCACCAAGATCCTCGGGGCCGTCGCGGCGGGCGGACTCGACCACCCGACCCTGATCGCGCTGCTCCTGCTCGCCGGAGTCGCGGGCAAGTCCGCGCAGTTCCCGCTGCACACGTGGCTGCCCGACGCGATGGCGGGTCCCACCCCCGTCTCCGCGCTGATCCACGCCGCGACGATGGTCGCCGCCGGCATCTACTTCATCGCGCGCCTCCTGCCCGTCTTCACGGCC